>NZ_BMVM01000008.1 GCF_014650715.1 Streptomyces bluensis
CTTTTGGCACGCTGTTGAGTTCTCAAGGAACGGACGCTTCCTTTGTACTCACCCGAGAAACTCTCTCGCGGCTTTCCTCCGGGCGCTTCCCTTCGGTGTTTCCGACTCTATCAGATCTTTTTCCGATCCGATTTCCTCGGCGCTTTCCAGGTCAGTCGCTTTCGCGCTTCCCTTTCCGGCGGTTCCGACTTTATCAGAAGTTTTGGGCCGGACTGACCGGCGTCCATTTCTGAATCATCGGGAGGGGCTTCGTCGAAATCGATGTATCGAGGTTTCGAGAAGCGGATAGATGCTCACTGTCGCCACCGGGGAGAGGTCCCCTCTAGGCAACTGTTCAAACCTACCTCCCCACACGACCCGTGTCAACGGGTCCTGCGAGGCGAGGACGAGGTTAACAGCTCGCCGGGGGTGCCTGCACATCGGCACTGCGCCTACGTGCCTGCCGGGCGCATCTACTGCTGTCAGGCGGCCGTCGGAACGGCGGCGCTCCGTTCGGGTTCGGCCAGGTCTCCCATGTTCCCGGCACGGGCCGCGCGGCCGCCCAGGACGTAGACGTACGCGAGGAAGGCCAGTTCCGCGGCGACGCCGATGCCGATGCGGGCCCAGGTGGGGAGGCCGGAGGGGGTGACGAAGCCTTCGATGGCACCGGAGACGAAGAGGACCAGGGCCAGGCCCAAGGCCATGCCCAGGGCGGCGCGGCCCTCCTCGGCAAGAGCAGCTCGGCGGGTGCGGGGGCCCGGATCGATGAGGGTCCAGCCGAGGCGCAGGCCTGTTCCGGCGGCCACGAAGACGGCAGTCAGTTCCAGGAGGCCGTGCGGGAGGATGAGGCCGAGGAACACATCGAGGCGGCCGGCCGAGGACATCAGGCCGATGCCCACGCCCAGGTTCAGCATGTTCAGGAAGAGGATCCAGAGCACCGGCAGGCCGAGGAAGACACCCAGGACGAGGCACATGGCGGCCGCCTGGGCGTTGTTCGTCCACACCTGGGCCGCGAAGGACGTGGCGGGGTGACTTGAGTAGTAGGTCTCGTACTCGCCTCCGGGGCGAGTGAGCTCACGCAGTTGGTCCGGGGCCGCGATCGAGGACTGGATCTCCGGGTGCGTGCCGATCCACCACCCCAGGAGGGCCGCTACGGCGATGGACAGGAGTGCGGTGGGTGCCCACCAGTGGCGGGAGCGGTAGACCGCGGCGGGGAAACCGTGGGCGAGGAACCGGGTGACATCGCGCCAGGAGGCGCGCCGGGTGCCTGTCACGGCACTACGCGCGCGTGCCACCAGTTGGCTGAGGCGCCCGGTGAGCTGGGGGTCCGGGGCGCTGGACTGGATCACTGAGAGGTGGGTGGCGGTGCGCTGATAGAGGGTGACCAGTTCGTCGACCTCGGCGCCGCTGAGGCGTCGCTGGTTCCGGAGCAGTGCGTCGAGGCGGTCCCACTCGCCGCGATGAGCGGACACGAAGACGTCGAGGTCCATCCGGTTTGCTGCTCCTCGTCCTGTCGTACTGCGTGTCAGCTTGTCGTACCGGGGCGCGATGTGCCCTCAGCTTGGCAGACTGGCGGTTCTCGGGGCAGGTCAGGGGAAGGAACAAGTAAGTGACTGAGCTAGTGACGGGCGAGGCGGTGGCGCTGGAACTGCGCCCCGCGAAGCTGCCGAGCCGGGCTCTGGCCGTGTTGCTCGACCTGATCGTCGCCTTCGTCGGCTACATCGTCGTGACCATGGCACTGGTCCTCTCCACCGCGAGTCTGGACGAGGCGGCGCAGACGGCGATATCGATCGCTGCCTTCTTGCTGGTACTGGTGGGCGGGCCGATCGCCGTGGAGACACTCAGCCACGGGCGTTCGCTGGGGAAGCTGGCGTTCGGGCTGCGGGTGGTGCGGGACGACGGTGGGCCGATCCGATTTCGACATGCGTTGGTGCGTGGCGCGGTCGGCGTGGTCGAGATTCTTATGACGCTGGGGGTCATCGCGTGTATCGCCTCGCTGGTGTCGGCGCGCGGGCGACGGCTCGGTGACGTGTTCGCGGGGACGCTGGTCGTGCGGGAGAGGGTGCCGGCCGGGCGCACGCCGTTCGTGCCTCCGCCACCGCAGTGGCTGGCAGGGCGATTCTCCGAGCTCGATCTCTCGGCCGTCCCGGATGGGCTGTGGCTGGCCGTCCGGCAGTACCTGACGCGGATGCAGCAGCTTGATCCGCAGGTCGGGCAGGCGATGGCGGAACGACTTGCCTCCGATCTCGTTGCGGTAACGGGGTCTCCGGCGCCACAGGGTGTTCCGGCGGCCGCTTATCTGGCGGCCGTGATGCAGGAACGACAGGCGCGGGAGGCCCAGCGGGCGTTCGGGGGCGGGGCGGCTGTCGGCATGGGCCCGTCCGGCCCCGTGCCGGGGCCGTCTGTCGGAGCCCCAGGCTGGGGCGGACCGGTCCAGCCGCCCGCCTACCAACCCCAGGGCTCGTATCCGCCCCCGGCAGCAGGCGGGCCCGAGGCACAGCTCCCGACCGCGCTGCCGCCATCCCCGTCACCGCAGGGCTCCGAGCCTGCGCCGTCCCAGGTCGCCGCAACCGAGCAGACCGACCGGCCTGTCACTGGATTCGTGCCGCCTGCGTGAGGCGGAGTGCTGCGTCCTGCGTCAGCTGAACACCGATGGCGGTGATTCGAGGTGCTGCAGCTCGATTCCGGGGCCCGCCAGGACCACGTCGCCGGCGATGTGGATGGTGTGCTGCTCACCTGTGTCCAGGGCTGTGACCTGGTATTCGTCCACGGTCAGGGGGCCGTTGTCAGTGGCGTGTGCTTCTCTTGCGATCAAGGCCCAGGACTGGTCGACGGTGCGTGGGGCGAGGACCGGGTCCGTGAAGGTGACGAGGCGTACGCGGGTTGCGGACGCGGAGGGGGTGAGGCGCAGGAGACGAGTGGTGGCGATGAGGAATGCGGGGGAGGTGCCGGTGAAGGCGTGGGCGCGGACATTGCCTTCGGTGGCATGCGCACCGGTGGGGTCGGTGCGGACCCAGGTGACGCCGTCGAGGGCGGCGCCGCGGACCTGCCAGCTCGCGGCGTGGAGTTCGAGACGGATGGGGCGGCCGAGGTCGTCGAGGGCGAGGTCGACGGAGCCGGCGTGGTCGCCGGAGGGGGTCGTGACTTGGGAGACATAGCGCCAGCCGGAGGGGCCGGGCGCGCACTGGAAGTGTTCTTCGGCGAGGAGGGAGTGGTCGTGCGGATCGTGGAGCGAATAGCGGCCGCGGGGCATGGGGGGTCCTGGAGCTTGACGGGCTGCTGGTCCGGGCGTCCTGGCGGACGCTGGTCCGGCGGTACGGGCAGGCCCCCGGCACGGGGGTGCGGGGGCCTGCCCGGGACCTGCTGTCCGGGCGAGCGCGTCAGTGCACGGACGCGCTCAACAGCTGTGACGACTCGGTAGCCGTGGCGGAGATCCGCCCGGCGGACCGGTCAGTACCGGCACTGGTCAGTAGCGGCAGTGGTCAGTAGCGGTAGTGGTCAGTAGCGGTAGTGGTCCGGCTTGTAGGGGCCCTCGACCTCGACCCCGATGTACGCGGCCTGCTCCGGGCGCAGCGTCGTGAGCTTCACACCGAGGGCGTCGAGGTGGAGGCGGGCGACCTTCTCGTCGAGGTGCTTGGGCAGCGTGTAGACGCCGGTCGGGTACGCGTCGGGCTTGGTGAACAGCTCGATCTGGGCCAGGGTCTGGTCCGCGAAGGAGTTGGACATCACGAACGACGGGTGACCGGTGGCGTTGCCCAGGTTCAGCAGGCGACCCTCGGAGAGGACGATGATCACCTTGCCGTCGGGGAAGGTCCACGTGTGGACCTGCGGCTTGACCTCGTCCTTGACGATGCCCGGGACCTTGGCGAGACCGGCCATGTCGATCTCGTTGTCGAAGTGGCCGATGTTGCCGACGATCGCCTGGTGCTTCATCTTGGCCATGTCCGAGGCCATGATGATGTCCTTGTTGCCGGTCGTGGTGATGAAGATGTCGGCCTTGTCGATGACCTCGTCGAGGGTCGTGACCTGGTAGCCGTCCATCGCGGCCTGCAGGGCGCAGATCGGGTCGATCTCGGTGACGATGACGCGGGCGCCCTGTCCGCGCAGGGACTCCGCGCAGCCCTTGCCCACGTCGCCGTAGCCGCAGACGACCGCGGTCTTGCCGCCGATCAGGACGTCGGTGGCGCGGTTGATGCCGTCGACCAGGGAGTGGCGGCAGCCGTACTTGTTGTCGAACTTCGACTTGGTGACGGCGTCGTTCACGTTGATCGCCGGGAACAGGAGGACGCCGTCGCGCTGCATCTCGTACAGGCGGTGGACGCCGGTCGTGGTCTCCTCGGTCACGCCGCGGATCTCGGAGGCCAGCTGGGTCCACTTCTGGGGGTTCTCACCCAGGGTGCGGTGGAGCAGCTGGAGGATGACGCGGTGCTCGTCGGACTCGGCGGTCTCCAGGCCGGGGACCTTGCCGTCCTTCTCGTACTCGACGCCCTTGTGGACGAGGAGGGTGGCGTCGCCTCCGTCGTCGAGGATCATGTTCGGGCCGCCGGTGGGCGAGTCGGGCCAGGTCAGTGCCTGCTCCGTGCACCACCAGTACTCCTCCAGCGTTTCGCCCTTCCAGGCGAAGACCGGGACGCCCTGCGGGTCGTCCACCGTGCCGTTCGGGCCGACAGCGATCGCGGCGGCGGCGTGGTCCTGGGTGGAGAAGATGTTGCAGGACGCCCAGCGGACCTGGGCGCCCAGGGCGACCAGGGTCTCGATGAGGACCGCGGTCTGGACGGTCATGTGCAGGGAGCCGGTGACGCGGGCGCCGGCCAGCGGCTGCGTCTCGGCGTACTCCTTGCGGATCGCCATCAGGCCGGGCATCTCGTGCTCGGCGAGGGTGATCTCCTTGCGGCCGAACTCGGCCAGGGAGAGGTCGGCGACCTTGAAGTCCTGTCGCTTGTCGACAGTCGTCATTGCGAGCTGCTCCTCGGTGTCGGGTCGAGGGTGGTTACGGCTGGTCTGCGCGGCGGCGGGCACAGGGGTGCCCGAAGAGGACACGGGCATGCCCGCGTGCGCGCAGCGCAGTCCGTCGGAGGCCCTCTCTCCCTCGGTCGGTCCGTGGTGGGACCGCCCGACCGCCATCAGCAGCGACGTCTGGCTCCGTCCCAAGCTACACGGTCGGCCCTGCTGTCCCCAGTCCGCCTCCGCGGTCCGCCTCCGTGCGGATCCGGTCAAGGGCGGGTGGTTCGGGGGGTGATGGTGCCGGGCGGGGGCTGGCGCGGGGCTGTGACGCGGCAGGGCCCGCCGAGCAGTTCGGCGGGCCCTGGTTCGGTTGGTGTGACCGTCAGTGGTCGGTGCGACCGTCAGTGGTCGGCGGTCTGGACGGGGCCGCCGGGGCTGGCCTCGGGGTCCGGGCCCTTCGCGGCCTCCACGTCGCTGTAGATGTCCGGCTCAAGGTAGATGACGCGGGCGATCGGGACGGATTCGCGGACGCGGGCCTCGGCGGCGTTGATGGCGGTGGCGACCTCGGTGGCGGTGTCGTCGTGCTGGACGGCGATCTTGGCGGCGACCAGGAGCTCCTCGGGGCCGAGGTGGAGCGTGCGCATGTGGATGACGCCCGTGACGCTGTCGCCGTCGACGAGGGCCTTTTCGATCTTGGCGACCTCTTCGGCGCCCGCGGCCTCGCCGAGCAGCAGCGACTTGGTCTCCAGGGCCAGGACGACCGCGATCAGGATGAGCAGGATGCCGATCAGGAGCGTGCCGATGCCGTCCCAGACGCCCTCGCCGGTGAGCAGGGCGAGGCCCACGCCGCCCAGCGCGAGGATCAGGCCGACCAGCGCGCCGAGGTCCTCCAGGAGGACGACGGGCAGTTCGGGGGCCTTGGCGTGACGGACGAAGTCCTTCCAGGACTTCTTGCCGCGCAGGGCGTTGGACTCCTTGATGGCGGTGCGGAAGGAGATTGACTCCGCGATAATCGCGAAGACGAGAACGCCGACCGGCCAGTACCAGTTGTCCAGTTCGTGCGGGTGCAGGATCTTCTGGTAGCCCTCGTAGAGGGCGAACATGCCGCCGACCGAGAAGAGGATGATCGAGACGAGGAAGGCGTAGATGTAGCGCTCGCGGCCGTAGCCGAACGGGTGCTGCGGTGTCGCCTCGCGCTGTGCCTTCTTGCCGCCGACGAGCAGCAGGGCCTGGTTGCCCGAGTCGGCCAGCGAGTGCACCCCCTCGGCAAGCATCGAGGACGATCCACTGAAGGCGAACGCCACGAACTTCGATACCGCGATCGCGAGGTTGGCGCCGAGTGCCGCCACGATCGCTTTGGTGCCGCCTGACGCGCTCATGTGTCCGGGATGTCCCTTCGCTTACGCTTTTGTGCGTCGTTTTGTCCGTCGTCGGCCGGGCCTTGCCCGCCATTTGCAGTGGGCATTGTTGCAGCCCGGTCCGACGCCGGTGTGCCAGGTCTTTCGTTCCGATGGCTTTCAGGCGTTCGTCGACGCCTTCCGGCTGTCGGTCAGGCGACCACCGTGGCGCGGAAGACCGTGCCGGCTCCGGAGACCTGGGCCTTTTCGCCGGCCGGTACGAAGACGGACTCACCGGGGCGGAGCGGGTGTTCGCCGGCCTGTACGGAGCCCGCCGTGCACAGCAGGATCTGCGGGGTCGCGCGCGTCAGGTCGTGGGCGGCGGAGCCCTCGGGGAGGACGTAGCGGGAGAGGCGGAACTCGTCGGTGGGGGTTTCGTAGACCTCTTCGCCGTCCGGGGACGCCTCGGGGCGCAGGACGCCGGGGTCGCCGGCCTCGAAGCGGACGATGCGCAGGAGTTCGGGGATGTCGACGTGCTTGGGGGTCAGGCCGCAGCGCAGGACGTTGTCCGAGTTGGCCATGATCTCGACGCCGAGGCCGTTCAGGTACGCGTGTGGGACGCCCGCGCCGAGGAACAGCGCCTCGCCGGGCTGGAGGCGGACGTGGTTGAGCAGCATGGCGGCGATGACGCCGGGGTCGCCCGGGTAGTGGTGGGCGATGTCGGCGTACGGAGCGTAGGCGCCGCCGAGGCGTTCGCAGGCGGCCGCGGTCTCGTGGACCGTCTCGGCCATCTGTCCGGGGTCGGCCGACAGTACGGCGGTCAGCACCTCGCGCAGGGCTGCCTCTTCGGGGTGGGCGTGCAGCAGGTCGACGTACGGCTTCAGGGAGTCGATGTCGAGTCCCGCGAGCAGGTCGGCGGCCTGCGCGGGGTCCCGGAAGCCGCACAGGCCGTCGAACTCCGTGAGGGCACAGATCAGTTCGGGCTTGTGGTTGGCGTCCTTGTAGTTGCGGTGGCCGGCGTCCACGGGGATGCCACGGCGTTCCTCGTCCTCGTAGCCCTCCCTCGCCTGGTGGAGGTCGGGGTGCACCTGGAGGGAGAGGGGTGCGCCGGCGGCGAGGATCTTCAGAAGGAAGGGGAGGCGGGGGCCGAACTTGGCGACCGTCCGGTCCCCCAGCTCCCGCTCCGGGGCTCCGTCGATCACCTCGGTGAGGGGGCCGCGTGCGGTGCGTGAGGGCGCGCCGGGGTGGGCGCCCATCCACATCTCCGCCTGTGGTTCGCCGGTCGGCTCCACGCCCAGGAGGTGCGGTATGGCGGTCGTGGAGCCCCAGGCGTAGGGGCGGACGGTGTTCTTGAGGCGGTCCATGGTTCCTTTTGTCTCCGGTGCGTACGCTGCTCGGCCCCGGTGCTGGTCACGGGGTGCGAGCCCACTTCACGTCGCTGAGGCGAGCGCCAGGTAAACGGCGGCGAAATCCGTGACGGCGATCAGCTCCGCGAGGGTCTCCAGGTCGCCGCCCTGTTCGGGTTCGAGTTCGCTGATCGCGGTGTCGTGGGTGAGAGCCAGTTCGCGGGCGGCGGGGGCGGCGCTGAGGGCGCCGCCCGCCCGGTCGCGCAGCAGCACCACGCGCGCGTGGAGGGCGGCCTGCTCCTCGACGCGGTCGCGGAAGAAGTCGTCGGGGTCGGCGCCCGCGGCCAGTGCGCCGGAGAGCAGGACCGTGTGCGAGACGAGCGCCTCCGGAAGCTGGGCGGCCAGGGCGGGGCGGCCTGCCAGCTCGGCCAGCGCGGCGGCGAAACGGCGCCCCACGGGACCTGAGGAAAGGCCCTCGGTCCAGATCAGCGGGAGGGACTCGGCGAGCTCGGCGGCGAGGGTCTTGGCGGGGTTGCTGTAGGTGGCGATGGCCGGTCCGCAGCGCTGGGCGACATGGTCGAGGCGGTCGGCGACCTTCTCCAGGCCGTCGGGGGGTGCCGTGATCAGGCCGGTGCGGTCGAGGAGCGCGAGCATCGGGGTGAGCAGCGCCCACAGGAGGCCGGGTGCGGTGGCCGCCGGGGGTTCGTCCTGTTCGTACGGGGCGGTGGCCATGGGGACGAAGAGGCCGTAGGCGCCCTCTACGGCATCGGTGATCGGGGTGCGGGCGGGAGCTACGGCGACGACCGTGCAGCCGCGGCGGTAGGCCTGGTCGACGAGGAGGGAGAGGCCCGCTTCGGTGCCGTCGGGGGTGGCGACCAGGAGGAGGTCGAGAGATCCCACCCAGCCGGGGAGTTCCCAGCGGAGGGCGCCCGAGGCGGGGGCCACCCCGGTGGGCTGCAGCCGGGTGACGGGGCAGCCGGAGCCGGCGAGGGTGCCGAGGAGGTCGGCGACGCCGGCGGACGCGGTGCCGGGGCCCGCGATCAGGACGGCGCGGGGGCGGCCGTCGGGCTTCAGGTCGGGGATGCCGGCCTCGGTGGCGAGGCGGACGGCGGTGCGGACGCGGGCACCGGCCTCGGCGGCGCCCCGGAGCAGGCCGCGGTGGTCCGCCTCCGCCAGGGCGTCGGGGGTGTCGAGCAGCGATTCGTCGAGCATGGGCGGCAGCCTCCGATCGCCGGTTGCCCTTGGTTCCCTTGTCGCCAGTTCCCTTGTCGCCGGTTTTCCTCGGCGTACCCGCTTCTGGGGCCGGGTGCTACTCGGGGCGGCGGGCCTCGTCGACGAGGAGTACGGGGATGCCGTCCCGGACGGGGTAGGCGAGGCCGCAGTCCTGGCCCGTGCAGACCAGCTCGGTGTCCTCCTCCTTGAGGGGGGCGTGGCATGCCGGGCAGGCGAGGATCTCCAGGAGGCCGGCTTCGAGCGGCATGGGCGTGTCCTTCCGAACGTGGATGCGGCCTGGTCAGCGTACCGCTGTGGGGCGGCTGCCGCCGGGGGGTGGAGGGGGGTTGGTGGGGGTGCCTGTGGGGGATGTCGCCCCCGCCGCCCCTACCCGTCCCATCCCCGGGGGCTCCGCCCCCAGATCCCCTCGGGGGGAGGGTGGTTGGGGGCGGCGGGTCTGTGCGGGACGGTTGGTGGCTGGTCGCGCGGTTCCCCGCGCCCGCAGGCCCCCCCTGGGCTCCCCTCTCAGCCCCTGATGATCGCCAGGGCCTCGTCGCGGATCTTCGCCATCGTCGTCTCGTCCCGGGCCTCGGCGTTCAGGCGCAGGAGCGGCTCCGTGTTGGAGGGTCGTACGTTGAACCACCAGTCCGTCGTGGAGACGGTCAGGCCGTCCAGTTCATCGAGCTCGACGCCCTCGCGGCCCTCGTACGCGGTCTTGAGGGCGGCGAGGCGGCCCGCCTGGTCGTCCACCGTGGAGTTGATCTCTCCGGAACCCGCGTAGCGGTCGTACTGGGCGACCAGGGCTGAGAGGGGGCCGTCCTGACCGCCCAGGGCGGCGAGGACGTGGAGGGCGGCCAGCATGCCCGTGTCGGCGTTCCAGAAGTCGGCGAAGTAGTAGTGCGCGGAGTGCTCGCCGCCGAAGATCGCGCCCGTGCGTGCCATCTCGGCCTTGATGAAGGAGTGGCCCACGCGCGTGCGTACCGGTGTGCCGCCGTTCTCCTTGACCACCTCCGGCACCGACCACGACGTGATCAGGTTGTGGATGATCGTGCCCTTGCCGCCGTGCTTGGCGAGTTCGCGGGAGGCGACGAGCGCGGTGACGGCGGACGGCGAGACCGGGTCGCCGTGCTCGTCGACGACGAAGCAGCGGTCGGCGTCGCCGTCGAAGGCGATGCCGAGGTCGGCGCCCTCCTCACGGACGCGCTTCTGGAGGTCGACGATGTTCGCCGGGTCCAGGGGGTTGGCCTCGTGGTTCGGGAAGGTGCCGTCCAGTTCGAAGTACATCGGGACGAGGTCGAGGGCCAGGCCCGCGAAGACCGTGGGCACCGTGTGCCCGCCCATGCCGTTGCCCGCGTCGACGACGACCTTCAGGGGACGGATGGCGGTCAGGTCGACGAGGGAGCGGAGGTGGGCCGCGTAGTCCTCCAGCGTGTCGCGCTGCGTGATCGTCCCCGGGGTCGCCGCGGGCGCCGGCGCGCCCGACTCGCTCCACTGCTCGACCAGCTCGCGGATCTCGGCGAGGCCCGTGTCCTGGCCGACCGGGGCGGCGCCCGCGCGGCACATCTTGATGCCGTTGTACCGCGCGGGGTTGTGGGAGGCCGTGAACATCGCCCCGGGCAGGTTCAGCGCGCCCGACGCGTAGTACAGCTGGTCCGTCGAGCACAGGCCGATCTCGGTGACGTCGACGCCGCGCGCCGCCGCCCCGCGCGCGAAGGCCCGTGACAGGCCGGGTGACGAGGGCCGCATGTCGTGGCCGATCACGATGGCGTCCGCGCCGGTCACCTGGGCGAAGGCTGCCCCGAAGAGCTCGGCCAGCGGCTCGTCCCACTGGTCCGGGACCACTCCGCGTACGTCGTACGCCTTCACGATCGTCGACAGATCAGCAGCCACGGCCTACCCTCCTGAAGTCCTCATCGGTCACCCCAAACTACCCGCCCGGGGTGACAGTCGGCTGTGCGACGTCTGTGGATGCGTAACGACTTCCTCCCGTGTTCTTCCCCGGGTCACCCAGGGGATCACTCAAGCGCCCCACCCGGGCCCGTGGCGTCCCGCGAGTCGCTCACGGGAGCATCCAGTCCAGTACGGGCGTGCTCTGCCCCACCACGATGAGACACATCACCAGGAGCAGCCCGAGGCTCCACGGCAGCACCTTGCGCAGCAGGTCGCCCTCGCGGCCCGCGAGCCCGACCGCCGCGCACGCGATGGTCAGGTTCTGCGGCGAGATCATCTTGCCGAGCACACCGCCGGAGCTGTTGGCGGCGGCGAGCAGTTCGGGCGAGAGCCCCGACTGCTGTGCCGCGCTCACCTGGAGGGCGCCGAAGAGGGCGTTGGCCGAGGTGTCCGATCCGGAGACCGCGACGCCGAACCAGCCCAGAACCGGTGACAGGAAGGCGAGTCCGGCGCCGGCCGCCGCCACGAAGTGGCCGATGGTGGCGGCCTGTCCGGAGAGGTTCATGACGTAGGCGAGGCCGAGCACGGAGGTCACCGTGAGGATCGCGAACCGCAGTTCGTACACGGTCGCCGCCCACTCCTTGGCCGCCACGCGCGCGTGGACCCCCAGTACGGCGGCCGTGCACACTCCGGCGAGGAGCACGAGGGTGCCTCCGGTTGACACGATGGGCCAGGTGAAGACGTTGCCGCCGACCGGGTCCCCGTCCGGGTTCGCCACGTCGAGGAACGGCCAGTCGAAGGTGCGGGTGGCTCCGGCCAGCCAGTCCTTCACGACGGGGATCTGGGCGAGGGAGAAGATGACGACGATGAGCGCGTACGGGGCGTAGGCGCGCACGACCTCGCGGCGCGGGTCGTCCTCGTCCAGGTCCTCGCTGCGGGCGCCGGTCAGGACGGCCGCCCGTACGGGTTCGGCGGCGGGCCTGCGCGCGTGGGGTACGGCGACCAGGGCGCCCGCGCCCAGCAGGGCCGCCCCGATGTCGGCGAGTTGCGCGGAGACGTAGTTGGACGCGATGAACTGGCCGACGGCGAAGGCGGTTCCGCACACCACGGCGGGCAGCCAGGTCTCGCGCAGCCCGCGCCGTCCGTCGACCAGGCCGACCAGCACCAGGGGCACCACGAGGGCCAGCAGCGGCGTCTGACGGCCCACCACGGACGCCACGGTGTCCAGGGGCAGTTCGGTGACCTGGGCGAGGGTGACGACGGGCGTGCCCATGGCGCCGAAGGCGACCGGCGCGGTGTTCGCGACCAGCGCGACCACGGCGGCCCGTACCGGTTCGAAGCCGAGTGCGACGAGCATCACCGAACAGATCGCGACCGGCGCACCGAAGCCCGCGAGGGCTTCCAGGAGCGCGCCGAAGCAGAACGCCACGACGAGCGCCTGGATCCGCGGGTCGTCGGAGAGCCGCCCGAACGACCGGCGCAGGATGTCGAAGTGCCGGGTGCGGACGGTCATCCGGTACACCCAGAGGGCGTTGACCACGATCCACATGATCGGGAACAGCCCGAAGACGGCGCCCTGCGCGGCACCGGAGAGTGTCTGGCCGAGCGGCATGCCGTACGCGAGCCACGCCACGAGCGCGGCCGCCACCAGCCCGGTCAGGCCCGCCCGGTGAGCCTTCATCCGCACGCCGCCGAGCAGGACGAGGACGAGGACGAGGGGCAGGGTCGCGACGAGTGCGGACAGGCCGAGCGAGTCGGCCACGGGTTCCAGTTCCTGGACGTACACGGGTGCCTCCCCGGATTCCGCGATGCGGAAAGCGATGTATCACCGGTACCCGGAATGGTCGTGTCCGTGACAAGCAGGCGTCAATGTGCGTGCACCGCTCGGTGAAATCCGCACACGGGAAGCACAACTACGAAACAGCCGCTTGCGAAACAGCCGCCTGCGAAACCGCAGTCTCCACAACAGCCGCCCGCGAATCAGACGTCGGGCGAAGGGAGTTCAGATGGACTCCGGAAGCGTCGAGGAGAGGAGGACCCGTCAGTTGTCCGGGGACCTCAGGACCCGCAGATGGCCCCGGCGAGCGACCTCCATCGGGTCCGCGGAGCGACCGCTGCCGCCGGCCTCCGCGGCACGCTGCTGCGGCCTGGCGGCCTCGCGCACGGCGTTGGCAAGGGCTTCCAGATCGTCGCCGCTGGGCCGGGCCGGAGCAGAGCCGTCGAGGAGGCGGACGACCTCCCAGCCGCGGGGGGCGGTGAGGCGCTCGGAGTGCTCGGCGCACAGGTCGTAGCAGTGGGGCTCGGCGTAGGTGGCGAGCGGGCCGAGGACCGCGGTCGAGTCGGCATAGACGTACGTCAGCGTCGCGACGGCAGGCCGGCCGCAAGCGGTGCGCGAACAGCGACGTACAGGGCTCACGACGTTGGACGGTACCGCACTCTTGAGCGGGCCGCGACGACTCTCCACCAGGTCACTCCACCGTGTCGCGCTGTGAAACGCCCCACACGCCCCACTGGACACACCATTCTGACCTGGGCGGGGAGCCGCGTCCAGAATGCCGAACATCTCACAAACCGGTCACAAGTCGCCTCAAACTCTGTCAATTGCCATGAGGTTGACGGTCCCGGAGGGATACGGAATCGAGCCCAACCTTGGCTGGAATGGTCATCTGCCGACATGCCGTAGGGCGTCCGCAACGGCTCGACGCGTCTCCTCCCGGGGCCCGCGTGGGCGTCGGGCACCCGCCCCCGCCGCGGACTACGCTTCGCAGGTGATGGACAAATCCGTACCGCCCCGTGCCGCCGCGCCCGGGCCCCGCCGCCGTGACCGGCACGGCAGGGGCATGCGTGGCCCCGTCGCACCGCCCCAGGTGCCCCTCGCGGCGAGCCGCGCCGAGGTGTTCGCGGACCTCGTGCAGGACTCCGTGGAGCGCCTCGAACGGCGCTGGCCGCAGCTCGCCGACATCGACTTCCTGGTTCTCCCGGTGCCGCGCCTCGACGGGCCGCGCGGGGCCGCCTGGAGCGATGAGGCGGTGCCGCTGGGGGGCACGATCCCCGCCCGGGAGGGCCGGCCCGCGCGTGTCGTCGTCTACCGACGGCCCGTCGAGATCCGCACCAAGGGGCGGGAGGAGCGGGCCGCGCTGGTTCACGAGGTCGTGGTGGAGCAGGTCGCCGAGCTTCTGGGGCTCACCCCGGAGACGGTGGATCCTCGGTACGGGGAGGACTGAGGGCGAGCGGGGGGGCGCCGCGAAGGGAGTCGCCCCCGCCGCCCTTACCCGTTCCCATGCCTGGGGGCTGCGCCCCCAGATCCCCCGCCGCTGAAGGACGCGCTCACTTCTGCAGTACCGACAAGTCCTGTTCCGCGTCCGGGACCGACACCGTGCCCCGGTCGTCCGGAAGGGGCTGCACCGTGAAGCCCGTGACGCCGCCGCTCGTGGTTTCGAGCATGCGGGAGCCGTAGACGGAACCGCCGGACACTGATTCGACCGTCAGTGCGTACGTGCCCTTCAGGCCGCTCGGGACGGGCACGGCCACGTTCTGGGTCGTGCCCGACTTGATCGTGTACGTCTTGGTCGCCGCCGTGCCGCCCTCGCTGCCCGGCGACGCCGTGACCTTGACCTGCGCGGTGCGCCCCGGCGCGGTGAGCGCGAGGGTGACGCCCTTGGAGCGGTTGTCGGCGACACTCGCGCGCGCACCCACCGCCCTGGTCCCGGGGATGAACGCCGTCTCCTGCTTGGTGCCCTTGCCGCGCACCACCCGCGCGGCGGCCACCACGGGCACCGCATCGTCCGTCGGTGTCAGCACCAGGGAGCCCGCCTCACCCCGTGTGACGTCGCCGAGGTCCACGGCCGCCGTCATGCCGGCCTTCACGTGCAGCGTGCCGTTGCCGACGGGGGTGAGCAGCCCTGAGGGAGTGGCGAGCCGGACCTTCAGTTCGGCGTCCTGCTCACCGGGCGCGAAGGCGACCAGGCGCACGGACGTCGCGTCCTTCGGGATGCCGGGGATCACCACGCTCCCCGCGGGATCGGCCGAGGGAGCGAGCCAGTCGCCGCCCGCCTTGGCGTCCAGCGCCTGGACGGCCGCGGCGACACGGCCGCTGCGCACACTCACGTGCACGGTCAGGTCCGTCTCCGCCGCTTCGGTGAGCGTGGACAGCAGCACCGGCTCGCTGGA
The DNA here is from genome assembly GCF_014650715.1 of Streptomyces bluensis. Lineage (GTDB taxonomy): Bacteria > Actinomycetota > Actinomycetes > Streptomycetales > Streptomycetaceae > Streptomyces > Streptomyces bluensis. The sequence continues at coordinate 14,879 of NZ_BMVM01000008.1, forward strand.
GCGCGGCTTGACCGTGATGCCCTCCTCCACGGTCGTCTTGAGGGCGCCGTCCTTGCCGTACACCTCGATGTCGGCGACGGCGACGGAGTCGTCCGGGTTCGTCAGGTGGACGTAGTCGATGCGGTCGGCTCCGGTGCTGGCGGCCGGGAACCAGAACTCGGTGTCCGGAGCGGTGCAGTTGGTGCCGAGCAGCCCGCGCCCGCTGCCCGCGGCGACCTCGGTGGTCTCCTGGACGGTCCAGCCCGGCGCGTACTTCCCCTCGGCGAGACCGATCAGCGCGGGCGCCTCGGCTCCGTCGGTGCTGCCGGTGACGGGCTTGCCCGGGGCCTGCGGCTCCAGGACGGGCTTCGTGGCCTTGCCGGTCCGCTTCTTGCCGCCGTCGCCACCGCCGTCCGCCGCCCCCTCGCCCGCCGCCGCGAGTTCGGCCCTGCCCTTGGCCCCGGTCCCCTCCGTGACAGGCGTGAAGGAGGTGTACGTGGTCTCCGCGACGTCCGACGTGCTCGGCTGGGGGCAGAGCAGGCTCGTGCGCTCCACGGGCAGTTGGGCCGCCGCCCTGGCCGTGCCCTCGCCGGAGGCGTCGGGCGCGGTGAGCGCGGCGAAGCCGGTGACGGCGGCGAGCGCGGTCGCGCCGGCGATCAGGGACAGGGTCGTGCGGTTCACTGCTGGCTCCCGTCGGGGCGCTCACGGTCGGGGCGTTGCGACGGGTCGTACGTCGCGTCGTAGCCCTGGGGGTACGTCTGGGGGTACGTCTGGTCGTACGACGCGGTCGTGCCCCCGTAGGCGTACGGGTCGTACTGGCCGCCCTGCTGGGCGTCCGTCTGGTACGGGTCCGCCTGGTACGTCTGGTCGTACGTGCCCGCCGGGTACTGCTGGGCTCCCTGGTACGGGTCGTGCCCGTAGGTGCCGTGGTCAGTGCCCGCGTACCCCTGGGTGTCCCAGGTGCCGTAGGACTGCTGCTGCGGGACGGCTGCCGCTGCCGGGGCTGCCGGGGCCTCCTCCGGAGGAGGAGGCGTGGCGGCGGTCTGGTCGGTTCCCTCCCCGCTCGCGGCCTCGGCTTCGGCCTGGGCCCGCAGACGGCGGGCGCGGCGGCCGTCGCCGGTGATGTCCTGGGCGGGGACGACGGGCTCCTCGGGGAGGTCGTCGTCGACGTCGCGGCGGCGGCCCGGGAGAGCGAGGACGACGAGGACGAGGACGAGCGCGCCCTGTGCCCACAGCCAGCCGGTGTGGCTCATGGGGGCCTCGTAGGTGACGTCCAGCGTCCCGCCGTTCGGGGGGAGTTCGAAGCCCTGGGCCCAGCCGTCGACGGTGGTGCCCGTGAGCGGCCTGCCGTCCAGGGTGGCCGTCCAGCCCTCGTCGGCCGTGTCGGCAAGGCGCAGGACACGGCCCGATCCGCCGTCGGGGACGGTGGTGTGGATCTCGACGGGGCCGGCCGCGACGGGCTCCGGCTCGCCGGAGCCGGAGACGATGGTGGCGCGGGCGACCTGCCGGTCCACGCGCCACAGGGCGCTGCCGTCCTGCTGGCTGAGCCGGGTGAGGCCGGGCGTGGCGTCCAGGACGCGGCTGACCTCGCGGGGCGCGCCCTTGCGGACGAGGACGTAGCGCACGGCGAACCCGCCGAGTTCGTCGGCCTGGTCGGCGCCGGAGCCCGCCACGAGGTTGGCGACCACCTTGTCGAGCAGCTTGTTCTCGCCGCCCGCCGCCGCGAGTTCGGCGTCGCCCATGCGCGCACCGGAACCCCGGACGAGGCTGTAGCCGACCTTGGCGCCGGAGTGGCTGTCGAGGACCAGGGTGCGGGCCTGGTCGCGGGTGCCGCTCTCCTCGGCGACGAATGCGGGCACCTGCACCGGGTCGCGCCGCTCCAGGGGACCGTCGGCGCCGCGGATCATCCACCCGGCGGCGATCAGCAGGGGGCCGGCCGCCGCGGCGAACGCGATGAGCGCGGCCACCGGCTGGCGCCAGCCGAAGCTCTGCTCGGCCACGCGCGAGCGTGCCCCGTCGGCACCGAGCACGGCGGCGGCCAGCAGCGCGATGCCGTACACGAGGGTCGCGGGTCCGGCCCAGGTGGAGCCGTTCGAGAGGACCGCGAAGACGAGGGCCACGAGGGCGGCCGACCAGGCGGTCCAGATGGGCAACTGCCGCTCGGAGCGCAGCAGTGCGGCCAGTGCGGCCAGGACGACGCCGATGAGCATCAGCCCGCTGACCGTGCCGGGCCCGCCGGGACTGGCGCCGAGGAGGTCGGTGGCGGAGGCTGTGCCCTCCGTGTACTTCAGACCGGCCTCCCTGAAGAAGCCGAACGGCAGCAGCGTCAGCGACCAGGGGGCGAGGACCAGCAGCGGAGTGCCGAGCTGGACGAGGAAGCGCACCCCGTGGGCGGTGATGCCGCCGCGACGCAAGCCGAGCAGCCCGAGGCCGAGGACCAGGGCGATGGGCCACACGATGGGCGTGAACGCGGTGGTGACGGTCAGTAGCAGCGCGTACGCCCAGGTGGCGCGCCAACTGCCGGGTGCGCCCGAGGCGTTCGCGAGGCCGCCGGCCGCGACGCCCGCGCGCGCGATGAGCGGCAGCAGCACCGCGAGGACGGCGGTGCCGATGCGGCCGCCCGCGAGCGCGCCGGTGGCGGCGGGCAGGAAGGCGTACGCGACGGCCGCCCACGCGCGCAGCAGCCGGGACTGGACGAGCGGCCGTGAGGCGAAGTACGCCGTGAACCCGGCGAGCGGCACGGAGGCGACGAGCAGCACGGTGACCGCGAGCCCGGTGGAGCCCAGCAGCACCGAGGCGAGCATCGCGACGAGCGCCAGGTAGGGCGGCGCTGACTGGATGTCACCCGCGCCCACCGGATGCCAGCCGTCGAGGTAGCGCGCCCACAGCTCGCCGGCGTCGGCGGGCGCGGGCAGCAGCGCGCCGCCCGCGAGCGCGCCACCGCCGAGCAGTTCACGGCAGGCGACGAGCGAGACGAACAGCAGGACCGCGAAGAGCACGGGCCCGGGCTTGCGGGCGACGCGCTTGAGCCGGGCGAACTGCTCGACCTCCAGGAAGTCGGCGTCGTCGCCGCCGGGTCCGGACTCGACCGCGCCACCGTGCCGGCCGGCGGACGAGGACTCGGGGTCGGAGCGGCCCATCAGGTTGCCGGCGACCTGTTCGACGGTGGCCCGGACGGTCGCGCCGGGCGGCGGGAACAGGGCACGCAGCTCGCCCTTGTCGAGCTCGGAGCGGCCGCGCCTGCGGCGGCCCGCGATGATCCGTTCCGGACGCAGCAACGTGCCCAGAAGGCCCCGGATCTCGTCGACGGCCTGCCCGGGGACCTTGCCGACGAGGTAGGCGAGGGTCCGCAGCAGGGTGCCGAGCACGATCCGGACCAGCACCCACGGCAGCTGTGCCGTACGCGTGTTGACGAGCAGGGTGTAGACGGCGCCGGCCTTGTCGACCATGTGCGGGGAGGCGGCGCTGCGGCCCACGCAGTCGACGGTGCGGCGCTCGCGGGAGGCCGCCTCGGCGTGCCGTAGGACCGCTTCGGGGGCGACGAGGACGCGGTGTCCGGCGGCGGTGGCGCGCCAGCACAGGTCGACGTCGTCGCGCATCAGGGGCAGCCGCCGGTCGAAACCGCCGAGTTGTTCGAAGACGTCGCGGCGGATCAGCATGCCGGCGGTGGAGACGGCGAGGGCGGGCTTGACGTGGTCGTGCTGGCCCTGGTCCTGTTCGCGCCGGTCCAGGCCGGTCCAGCGGCGGCCGGAGTTGGCGATGGTGACGCCGACCTCAAGGAGCTGGCGGCGGTCGTACCAGCCGCGGAGTTTGGGGCCGACGACGGCGACGTCGTCCCGGCCCAGCTCGCGCTCGTTCTCGACGACCCTCAGCAGCTGGGCGAGCGCGTCCGGTTCGGGGGCGCAGTCGTCGTGCAGCAGCCACAGCCACTGCACCGGCTCCCCGTGGGGGAGCTCGGGCATGTCGTACGCCTCGTCGCGCCAGGTACGGGTGACCGGGTCCCAGCCGCTGGGGCGCTTGAGGTACGGCAGGTCGTCCGGGGTGAGCTCACCGGCGGTGCGGTTGACCTCGTCGACGGCCTGGCCGAAACCGGTGCGCCGGGCGAGGTGGAGGACCCGGTCGGCACCGAGGGCGTCGGTGAGCAACTGGGCGGACTCGTCCGCGCTGCCGGTGTCGGCCGCCATGACGTTCTGTACGGGGCGCTCCTGGCCGAGCACCCCGGCGAGCGCGTCGGGGAGCCAGCGGGCGCCGTCGTGGGCGACGAGCACCGCGGTCACCACGTGTCGCGGAAACTCGGGTGGGCGGGTCGGGTCGGACACCGCTGAGCGGGTCGGGTCGAACACCGCGGTGGCAGCGTCGTGGTGGGCTGCCGTGTGGCTGTGCACGGACATCGAGGTACGGGCCCCGGTTCGGTGGACTGTGGTCGACGCCTGTGTCCTGCGGGGACAGCGGACGTCTTGGACGAGCGACCACACTAACGGCTGGGCAGCAGAGCGGCCCGCCGCCTGTGGACAAGCCACCGGCGACGGGCCGATCGTTACGTAAGGGTGTGTGCTGTTTGGTCAGCGGTGCTCACGCGTGCGCGTGGCTGGTTCCAGTTGGTGCGCCGTCAGCTTCGGCTCCGCTGCCGCGGCGCGCACCATGCGTCTGTTTTCAGACAGCGGCCTTCTTCAGGCGGCGGCGCTCACGCTCCGACAGTCCGCCCCAGATGCCGAACCGCTCGTCGTTGGCGAGGGCGTATTCAAGGCACTCGGAGCGGACCTCGCAGGCGAGGCAGACCTTCTTGGCCTCGCGGGTCGATCCGCCTTTCTCGGGGAAGAAGGACTCGGGATCGGTCTGGGCGCAGAGCGCGCGCTCCTGCCAGCCGAGTTCCTCGTCCGCGTCGTCGACCAGCAGTTGCTGCACGAGCTCGGTCATGTGCGCCCCTCGTCTGTCTTTCGCGTCCCCGTCGTGCTGCCGTTACCGATTTCGGCTGAACGACACGAGTGAAATTACAAGTGTGCTGCTACGGGCGAGTCAAGCCGAGATCTGCTATTGAGCCCCTTATTCACTCTCCGGAACCAAGCCAATGCGGAAAGTGTTCAAATCGGCATAAACCATGACAGCGGCGGGGACCTGGAGCGCGTCCCCCTCCCATACGGGAAAAGACGTCCAGAAGTTCGATCCCGTTGCGGCCCGAACGCCGAAGCTCACCGAATCCGCCACGGAGGCCGCCCGCGGAGGCCGCGCCCGATGGGACGCCATGTGTCCCGAGAGCCCACGCACAAACCTTTCACCGGCCAGATGAACCGGAAGAGGTGAAACATCTCCCACATATCGGGCGTCAAGTTGACAGTCGAAGTGTGAACCGGTGTCCTAGTGGGCATGCTCGCGAACTTGGCACTCACCTCGACCCGCTCCGCCGGGTTCCCCGGTGCTGCCCACGCTCGCTGTAGCTGTCGCTGTTCCAGCTGTTGAGCCCAACGCGCTCCGGCTGCCACTGAGCCCACCCAGGGCTCGGCTGCTGTTCCCTCCGCCCGTACCAGGGCGCACCACAACGCCCGCGACCCGGGCGGACCAGCCGCTCCTCCCCACGCTTCCGCACACTTCCGCCGAGGAAACCCCACCCATGAACAGCGACAGCGACCTCCAGATCGCCGGCGACATCCTCGAAGTACCGCACCTCCTGCAGGCCCCGCGCGAGCACCCGGTCACCGTGGCCGAGTTCGCCGGCCTCGCCCGCTCCATCGCCGCCGACCGCTCCCAGTGGGAGCACCTCGTCCAGTACGACGCGACATCCCGCTGGTACCACCGGCTGCGCACCGGCCCCGGCTACGAGGTGTGGCTGCTGTCCTGGGTGCCCGGGCAGGGGAGCGGGCTGCACGGCCACGGGCGCTCCTCCGGCGTGCTCACCGTCCTCACCGGCGCCCTGACCGAGCGCACCGAGCGCGGCACGCGCGCCCTGGGCGCCGGCGCGCAGCGGGTGTTCGCGCCCGGATACGCGCACGAGGTGGTGAACGACGCACTCGAACCGGCGGTCAGCCTGCACGTCTACTTCCCGGGGCTGACGGAGATGCCGATGCGCCCCCAGTCCTCCATGGCGGACTCGGCCCGGTGCGCGGCTGCGTCCCCGTCCGCGGACGTGACCGCCTGAGGAGATCTGCGAACCGCCTGAGGGACGTCCGGCATGACTGCCTGACCCGTTGTCGTAGCCGCCTGCAACACTGTCCCACCCGTCACCCGGCCACCACCCCTCAAGGAGTCAGCCTGACGGCTGACACACTGTTTCAATGCGCATTGTGGTTCTGGCAGGCGGCATCGGTGGTGCCCGGTTCCTGCGTGGTCTGAAGCGGGCCGCGCCGGACGCGGACGTCACGGTCATCGGCAACACCGGGGACGACATCCACCTCTTCGGGCTGAAGGTCTGCCCGGACCTCGACACGGTGATGTACACACTCGGCGGCGGGATAAACGAGGAACAGGGCTGGGGCCGGGCCGACGAGACCTTCCACCTCAAGGAGGAGCTCACGGCGTACGGGGTGGGACCGGACTGGTTCGGGCTCGGGGACCGGGACTTCGCCACGCACATCGTGCGCACACAGATGCTGAGCGCCGGCTATCCGCTGAGCGCCGTGACCGAGGCGCTGTGCGACCGGTGGAAGCCCGGGGTGCGGCTCATCCCGATGTCGGACGACCGCATCGAGACCCATGTCGCGGTCACGCTGCCCGACAGCGGGGCCACCCCCGACTCCGGGGAGCGCAAGGCCATCCACTTCCAGGAGTACTGGGTGCGGCTGCGCGCCTCCGTTCCGGCCGAGGCGGTCGTGCCGGTGGGGGCGGAGCAGGCGAAGCCCGCGCCCGGTGTCCTGGAGGCCATCGCCGAGGCGGACGTGGTGCTCTTCCCGCCGTCCAACCCGGTCGTGTCCATCGGCACGATCCTCGCCGTGCCCGGCATCCGCGAGGGGATCGCCGACGCCGGGGTGCCGGTCGTCGGTCTCTCCCCCATCGTCGGGGACGCGCCGGTGCGGGGCATGGCCGACAAGGTGCTGGCCGCCGTCGGTGTCGAGTCCACGGCCGCGGCCGTCGCCGAGCACTACGGGTCGGGGCTGCTGGACGGGTGGCTGGTCGACACGGTGGACGCGGGCTCGGTGGAGCGCGTCGAGGCCGCCGGAATCCGGTGCCGGGCCGTGCCGCTGATGATGACGGACCTGGACGCGGCGGCGCGGATGGCCCGCGAGGCGTTGACGCTGGCCGAGGAGGTGCGGGGCGCTTGAGCAGCGAGTCGCCGAAGGGCACGGGCAGCGAGGTGTCGAGCGCTGTTCCCGGCTACCGTGTGTGGGCCGTTCCAGGGCTGCCCGAGGTGCAGCCGGGCGACGATCTCGCCAAGCTGATCGCCGCGGCCGAGCCGGGGCTCGCCGACGGGGACGTGCTCCTCGTCACCTCGAAGATCGTGTCCAAGGCGGAGGGCCGGGTCGTCGAGGCCACCGACCGCGAGGCCGCGATCGACGCCGAGACCGTACGGGTCGTGGCGCGCCGCGGGCCGCTGAGGATCGTCGAGAACCGGCAGGGGCTGATCATGGCCGCCGCCGGGGTCGACGCCTCGAACACCGCGCCCGGGACCGTGCTGTTGCTGCCCGAGGACCCGGACGCGTCCGCGCGGGACATACGGGAGGGGCTGCGGGACGCGCTCGGTGTCGACGTCGGCGTCCTCGTCACCGACACGTTCGGGCGGCCGTGGCGCATGGGGCTGACGGACGTCGCCATCGGGGCCGCGGGCATGCGCGTGCTCGACGATCTGCGGGGCGGGACCGACGCGCACGGCAATCCCCTCAGCGCGACCGTCGTCGCGACCGCCGACGAGCTGGCCGCCGCCGGGGACCTGGTGAAGGGCAAGGCCGCGGGGCTGCCCGTCGCCGTCGTACGCGGGCTGCCGCACCTGGTGGCCGGGGACGACGGCGACGGCGAGGGAGCGCGGGCGATGGTGCGCGGGACACGGGACGACATGTTCCGGCTCGGGACGTCGGAGGCCGTACGGGAGGCGGTGACCCAGCGGCGTACCGTACGGGCGTTCACCGACGAGCCCGTCGACCCCGGTGCCGTACGGCGTGCCGTGGCCGCGGCCGTCACCGCGCCGGCGCCGCACCACACCACTCCGTGGCGGTTCGTGCTGCTGGAGTCCGAGGAGTCGCGCCTCGGACTGCTGGACGCCATGCGGGACGCGTGGATCGCGGATCTGCGGCGGGACGGCAAGAGCGAGGAGTCCATCGCCAAGCGGGTCCGCCGGGGCGATGTCCTGCGGAACGCGCCCTACCTGGTCGTGCCCTGTCTCGTCATGGACGGCTCGCACACGTACGGAGACGCGCGGCGCGACGGGGCCGAGCGGGAGATGTTCGTGGTCGCCGCCGGGGCCGGGGTGCAGAACTTCCTGGTGGCGCTGGCCGGGGAGCGGCTCGGCTCCGCGTGGGTGTCGTCGACGATGTTCTGCCGGGAGGTCGTACGGGACGTGCTGGGGCTGCCGGAGGGGTGGGATCCCATGGGGGCCGTGGCGGTGGGCCACGCGGCTGAGGAGCCGAGGCAGCGGCCGGAGCGGGACGCGGGGGCCTTTATCGAGGTGCGGTGAACGTGGTGCACTGAATCGACGGCACCTTCTGTCTCTCCTTCTGTCTTTCCCTCTTCTGTCTCTCCCCTTCTCTCACTTCGCCCCCTCTCTCTTCGACCTCTGGGAACTCAACCGTGGCAGGACGTTTCGCACCGCGGCCCACGCGTACGACCGTGCGCGGTGGGCATGTCGTCGTACCCGGACCCAGGGGTGCGGCGCGGCCGGCTCCGGTGGCGGGGCGGACGCGGACGTGGGTGCCCGGCGGGCCGCTCGATCTGGGGCTGGTGCTCGGGCCGCTGCGGCGCGGGCCCGCCGATCCGACGTTCCGGGTGGCTCCGGACGGGTCCGTGTGGCGGGCCACGCGGACACCGGCCGGGCCCGGCACGCTGCGGGTCTCGTTGCGGGGCGGGGTGGCCCAGGCCGAGGCATGGGGGCCGGGCCGTGACTGGCTGCTGGACCAACTGCCCTCCCTGCTCGGGGCGTTCGACGATCCGGAGGCCTTCGAGCCGCGGCATCGGCTGGTCGCGCTGACACGGCACCGGCGGCCGGGGCTACGGCTGACGCGCACCGGGCTGGTGATGGAGTCGCTGATTCCGTCGATCCTGGAGCAGAAGATCACGGCAGGTGAGGCGTATCGGGCGTGGCGGTTGCTCGTACGGAAGTACGGGGAGCCGGCGCCGGGGCCCGTGCCGGGGCCGATGCATGTGATGCCGGCGGCGCGGACGTGGGCGCTGATCCCGTCGTGGGAGTGGCATCGGGCCGGGGTCGACAACAAGCGGGCGTCGGCGATTCTGCGGGCCGTCCGGATAGCCGCTCGGCTGGAGGAGGGAGCCGGGATGGCGCCGGAGGAGGCGCGTCGGCGGCTGGAGCTCGTACCGGGGATCGGGCCGTGGACCTCGGCGGAGACCGTGCAGCGGAGCCATGGGGCGGCGGATGCGGTGACCGTGGGAGATCTGCATCTGCCGGGGATCGTGGGATATGCGCTGACGGGCGACAGGGACGCGGATGACGCGGTGATGTTGTCGCTGCTGGAGCCGTATGCGGGGCAGCGGCATCGGGCGGCTCGGCTGATCCTGTTGTCGGGGCGCACCCCGCCTCGTCGTGTGCCGCGGATGCCTCGGGGGGATATCGGGCAGTTGTAGTTCGTTGCGGTTGTAGTTCGTTGCGGTTGTGGTCGGTTGCGGTTGTAGTCGGTGGCAGGTGTAGAGGGCGGTGCCGGACGGACTGGTCGGCTACTCGTCCGACGAGAAGCGCACCGCTGCCGTCGGGATTCTCGCGTCGCACCACACGCGTACGCCGTCCCGGAGTTCGTTGTCCGCCCCGATGACCGCGCCGTCGCCGATGACCGCGCCGGTGAGGATCGAGCGCTCGCCGATGCGTGCCCTGGCGCCGATCAGGGAGTCGGTGATGACGGCGCCGGGCTCCACGACGGCGCCGGCCAGGACCGTACTGCCGAAGACGCGCGCCCCCTCGCCGACGAAGGCGCCCTCGCCGACCACCGTGCCGCCGGTCAGCTTGGCGTCGCCGGCCACCCGGGCCGTGGGGAGGATCAGGCGGTCGCCGCAGCGGCCGGGGACGGCGGGGGACGGAGCCCGGCCGAGGACCAGGTCGGCGGAGCCGCGGACGAAGGCCGCCGGGGTGCCGAGGTCCAGCCAGTAGGTCGAGTCGACCATGCCCTGAAGGTGGGCGCCCGCCGCCAGCAGGTTCGGGAAGGTCTCGCGTTCGACCGAGACCGGGCGGCCCGTGGGGATCGTGTCGACGACCGAGCGGCGGAAGACGTACGCCCCCGCGTTGATCTGGTCCGTGACGATTTCCTCGGGGGTCTGCGGCTTCTCAAGGAAGGCGGTCACGCGGCCCGTCGCGTCCGTGGGGACCAGACCGTAGGCGCGCGGGTCCGTGACCTGTGTCAGGTGCAGGGAGACGTCCGCGCCGGTGGACCGGTGGGTCGCCACCAGGGCCCCGATGTCGAGGCCCGTGAGGATGTCGCCGTTGAAGACCAGGACAGGGTCGTCGGGCCCCGAGTGCAGGCGCGAGGCCACGTTGCGGATGGCGCCGCCGGTGCCGAGGGGCTCCTCCTCGGTGACGTACTCCAGGTGGAGGCCGAGCGCCGAACCGTCGCCGAAGTACGGCTCGAAGACCTCGGCCAGGTACGAGGTCGCCAGGACGATGTGGTCGACGCCCGCTGCGCTCGCCCGTGCCAACTGGTGGGTGAGGAAGGGGACGCCCGCCGCCGGAACCATCGGCTTCGGGGTGTGCACCGTGAGCGGACGCAGCCGGGTGCCTCTGCCACCGACCAGGAGGATCGCTTCTGTCACCTGTCGTCTCTGCTTCCTGCCGGGACCGGCCGAACTGAGTGCCGGCCGGCCAGTGTGTGCAGACGTGGGGTTGGTCGTGCGCGATCCGGAGCACCCAACTAGCGGCGCTACCGGCACTACCGGCTCTACCGGCTCTACCGGCTCTACCAGCGCTACCGGCTCTGGTACCGCGCCGCCTGCGAGCGGATCGTGCCGAGCCTGCTGTAGAGGCTGCGGCCGGGGCAGTCGGTGGCGAAGCCGTCCCGGTGGCCGGAGATCACGTTCAGTCGCACCTTCTTGCCCTTTGCGTAGAGATTGCCACCGCCCGACGTGAGATATGTCTTGCCGTTCGCGACTGCCCCGTAGAGCCCGAGTTTCCAGGCGGTGAGCTTCGCGATCCCCGTGACCGCGGCGCCGGACGGCTTCGTCGTGCCGTAGCTGCCGATGACGGCGACGCCCATGCTGTTCGCGTTGAACCCGCGGGTGTGGGCGCCCATGACGGCCTTGGCGACACCGCCCGCGCGGCCTTCGTAGATGGTTCCGCACTTGTCGATGAGGAAGTTGTAGCCGATGTCGCGCCAGCCGGTGCTCAGCACGTGGTACCGGTAGATGCTGCGGATGACCGAAGCTGCCTGCGAACAGCTGTAGTTGTTGCCCGACGCGGTGTGGTGCACAAAGGCCACCTTGACGCGTTTGGTGTAGAGGAACTGGCGTTCCCGCAGTTTCTCGTCGGCACCCCACCCGCGGCGTGTGACGATGGTCGGCCGTGGGGCGACGCGCGCGGCCACGCCGGGCTCCGCGGCGGCCTGCTGCTCGGCGTCCCGCGCGGACAGCGCGGGGATCTCCAGGGCGCCCAGCGGCGCGAGCTCCGCGTTCACGGCGGACGCGGCGGCCGCCTCGGCGGTCAGCGGTTCGAGGCGCGAGGCGTCCGCGGAGCCCCCGCCGACCGGTGGGGGCTCCGCGCCGACGCCCGGGTCGACGAGTTCGAGGCGCAGCCCCGAAGGGAGCGTCTGCACTCCGGGGACTCCTGTCCGGTGTTCGATCTCCGCGCGGACCCGTAGCTCGACCCCGTCCGAGGCGCCGACCCAGAGCGGCGCCGTCGAACCGCGTACGCGCCCGGAGGCGCGCTCGGCGGATTCCGGGTCCGCCGCGTGCTCCTGGTTGTGCGTCTCGATGTCCTGCCAGCCGGACCAGCGGGCCGTGCCGGTCGCCCGGGTACGGACCTGGACGCGGCCGCGGAGTTCGGTTTCCGGGTCGTCCCAGACGACGCCGACCATCGAGAACGAGCGCACGCCCCGGCGCGTGACGCCTTGTTCCGGTGCGGCCGGACCGCCCGCACGGTCGCCGCCGAGGGGGACGAGGGGGGCGAGGGGGATCGACTGGGTGCTGCCGGGCAGAGGCTCGACAGACCGGGGCTCACCGGACGCGGGCTCACCGGACGCGGGCTCACCGGACCGCGGGTTGACCGGCGCGGCCGAGGCCAGGGTCGCAGCCGAGGCCGGAGACGCGGGCAGGACCAAGGGGAGGGACAGGGCCGCGGCGCAGGTGACGCCGATCGAGGATGCCAGGAATCTACGCATACGCATGATCTTGGGCACAGTCATACTTATATGCATATCCAGGACTTAACGGATCGTCGGCCGAGTTCCCCCGAACCGGTGGTACGGCCGATCGACCACGCGGCCGTTCCCGGCTCGCGCCCCGCGTACGCTTGCCGCGTGAACGCCACCGACCGCACCCCTGCCGACCTGCTGCGATCCGCGCTCGCCGCGGACCCCGCGCGCCCCCTGGTGACTTTCTACGACGACGCCACGGGCGAACGAGTCGAACTGTCCGTGGCCACCTTCGCCAACTGGGTGGCCAAGACCGCGAACCTGCTCCAGGACGACCTCTCCGCCGAGCCCGGCGACCGGGTCGCGCTCCTGCTGCCCGCGCACTGGCAGACGGCCGTGTGGCTGCTGGCGTGCTCGTCGGTGGGTGTGGTCGCGGACGTGGCCGGCAGCCCGGCGGCGGCCGACATCGTGGTCAGCGGGCCCGACACGCTGGACGCCGCCCGCGCCTGCTCCGGGGAGCGCGTGGCGCTGGCACTGCGGCCGCTCGGGGGGCGTTTCCCGCAGCCGCCGCAAGGGTTCGCCGACTACGCCGTCGAGGTCCCCGGCCAGGGTGACCGTTTCCTGCCGTACGCGCCCGTCGATCCCGAGGAGCCCGCGCTGATCGTGGCCGGGCGGGAGTTCAGCGGTGCGGAGGTCGTGGAGCGGGCCCGGGCGGAGGCGCCCGCGCTGGGCCTGACCGGGCCCGGGTCACGGTTGCTGTCGGGGTTGCCGTACGACACGTGGGAGGGGCTGGCCGCCGGGTTGTACGCACCCCTCGCGACGGGTGGGTCCGTGGTGCTGTGCCGGCATCTCGACCGGCTCGGGGAGCTGTCGCTGGCCCAGCGGGTCGAGCGCGAGTGCGTGACGGCGACGGCCCGCTGAGGCCCCCGGCACCCCCCGGTCCCCCATTCGGCCCACTCCCGGCCGCCATCCCCGCCCTTCCTGAGGCATCGTCGTGAGAGCACGTCGCTCGTACGACACGAGGGGGTGACCCCGAGGTGAGAGGTACCGAGGGCGCCCCGGGCGGCATACGTCGGCGGCGGGAGTGGCTGAAGTGGGGTGCGGTCGGGCTGGCCGTGCTCACGGTCGGGGCCGTCGGCGTCGGGTGGGCGGCGTACGAGAAGCTGGACGGGAACATCACGCCGGACACCGAGACGGCGAACGAACTCGCCCGGTACGAGAAGGAGCGCCCCACCGCGCTGGTGCGCGACGCGCAGAACATCCTGCTGATCGGTTCGGACTCACGGTCGGGAGCGGGTAACCACGGGTACGGGCAGGACTCCGGCGCCGAGCACTCCGACACCACGATCCTGCTGCACCTCGCGGCCGACCGGCGCAGCGCCACCGCGGTGTCCCTGCCCCGCGACCTGATGGTGAAGGTGCCCAGTTGCCTGAGGCGGGACGGGACGCGCACCAGGCCCGTGTTCACCGTGTTCAACCAGGCCTACCAGATGGGCGGATCGGCGTGCACGATCCGTACGGTCGAGAGGCTGACGGACATCCGTGTCGACCACCACATCGTGGTGGACTTCCGCGGTTTCAAGGAGATGGTCGACGCGCTCGACGGCGTCGAGGTCTGCATGACGAAACCCATCGACGACGAGGCGGCCAAGCTGCGGCTGCCCGCGGGCAAGGTGCGGCTCGACGGCGAACAGGCCCTCGGTTATGTGCGCGCCCGCAAATCCCTGGGCGACGGCAGTGACACCGAGCGGATGGACCGCCAGCAGCGGTTCCTCGGCGCACTGGTGAGCAAGGTGCAGAGCAATGGCGTCCTGCTGAGCCCGGGCAGGCTCTATCCCGTGCTGGACGCGGCCACTTCGGCGCTCACGACGGACCCGGCGCTGGCCAGTTTGCGGGGTTTGTACGACCTCGTGCGAGGCATGCGCATGATCCCTACGGGAAACGTGCAATTCCTGACCGCTCCCCGCCGGTCGTATCCCTTCGACACCAATCGCGACCAACTCGTGGAGCCCGCGGCACAGAAACTCTTTGCGCAGTTGCGCGCGGACGCGCCAGTGACGGTGGTCACAGAGAATACGGAGGATTCCGGCTCAAAAAGCCGCAATGCGGCGCCGGAAGTCGCGGATCGAAGTGAACGCCGGACCGGAGAGAATCCGTACAGGGAGTCGAACACGCACCCGCATGACTACAGCGAGTCCCCTGGGGACACGGGCGAGGAGGGCTCCCGTGAGTCCGATCCGGCTCCCACTTTCCGCGGCAGCACGGCCGCCGAGGGCACCTGTAGGTAAAACGCACGTCAACGCAGGGAACAAATGCACTAAGAAATGGGCGGATTGCCCAGTTGTATGGACGTGGAATTTGTCACCGCCGTCGCTTGACGCCTAATCGGGCGGATAGTGTGAGCGATCCGGTGTGCCGGGCCTTCTTCGGCCGCGCACCACTTGCACGAGACCCGAGCGCCTTTTGAGGGGGAAGGCGCCGCGTGGCCCCATCGGAGGAATCGGACAACCGTGGACGCGCAAGGCCGTGGGCGGGCGGATGACATCGACCCCGCAGACCAGTGGGTGCTCAACCCGAACACCGGTGAATACGAACTGCGACTGACCCCTTCCGCACCGCAGTCAACGGTGCCGAGGCCCCGGAGGAACGGTGCGGGCGCCACGGGGAAGCGCTCCGCCGGACCCCGTACGGAAACCATGACGGCGGGACCGGCCACCCGGGAGATGCCGGAGGTCGTGCCGGGGCAGCGCCGTCGGCGTGGCGCGCCGCCCGGGCCGCCGCCGGGACGCCGCCGGCCGAAGCCCAAGGCCAAGGGCAGGAAGGTTCTCGTCTGGACGGGCGGCGTGCTGGCCTTCGTCCTCGTCGGCGGGAGCGCGGCAGGCTACGCCTATTACCGGCACCTCAACGACAACATCACGGCGCTCTCCGACGACGGCGCGAGCACCGGCGGCTTCAGCACGGACCGCGCGATCAACATCCTGATCATCGGCACCGACAAGCGCAGCGGCAAGGGCAACGAGGGATACGGCGACACCGGGAGCGCCGGCCACGCGGACACCACGATCCTGCTGCATGTCTCCAAGGACCGTTCGAACGCGACCGCGATGAGCATCCCGCGGGACATGGTCGTGGACATCCCGGACTGCCCGACCACGCAGGAGGACGGCAGCACCAAGGACATCCCGGGCACGCCCGGTACCCGCTTCAACGTGAGCCTCGGCCAGGCCGGGCGCACCCCGAGCTGCACGATGCGGACCGTCACGGAGCTGACCGGGATCAAGCCGGACCACTTCATGGTGGCCGACTTCAACGCGGTGAAGACGCTGTCCACGGCGGTCGGCGGTGTCGAGGTCTGCCTGAAGAAGGACATCGACGACCCGAAGTCCCACCTGAAGCTGCCCAAGGGCAGGTCCGTCATCCAGGGCGAGCAGGCGCTGTCGTTCGTGCGCACCCGGTACACCGTCGGCTTCGGCAGCGACCTCAGCCGGATCGAGCTCCAGCAGCAGTTCCTCAGCTCGCTGATGCGCAAGCTGAAGTCGAACGACACGCTGACCAGTCCCTCGAAGATGCTGAAGCTGGCCGAGGCCGGCACCAAGGCACTCACCGTCGACTCAAGGATCGCGGACATCAGCAAGCTCGCCGCGCTCGGCCAGGAGGTCGGCAAGGTCAACACCAAGAACCTCACCTTCACGACCGTCCCCGTCGTCGACAACACCGACGGCGCGACCGTGCTGCCCGCTCCGGAGAAGGCCCAGGCGCTGTTCGACACGATCCGGAACGATGTGTCGCTCTCCGAGGTGAAGAAGCAGGAGAAGGCCAAGGAGGCCGCCAAGCTCAAGGGCCCGCGGGCGGAGGCCTCCGAGGTCCGGGTGGACATCTACAACGGTGGCGCCCGCGCCGGCAGCGCACAGGAGACCCTCACCTACCTGCAGAACGACGAGGGCGTCACCAAGTCCAGTCAGCTCGGCAACGCGGACAAGAACCAGGCCAAGACGACCCTCGCGTACGATCCCGACCAGGCCGACCAGGCACGCAAGCTGGCCGACATACTGGGCCTGCCCGCGTCGGCGCTGAAGCCCGGTGACGGCAACAGCGAGAGCAACGCACAGGGGCTGCCCGCGATGGTCCTCACCCTCGGCGAGGACTTCAAGGGCGCCGGGAAGTCGGGGAGTTCGTCCGCGGCCGATCTGGACGTGGAGAAGAACACGGCGGACAAGGAAACGTGCGCCGAGTGATGACCTGACGGGGTCATTCCGCGTCTCACCATGTGTGAGGTGTGTCCGGGCCGGACACGAGAGCGCGTCCCGAGCGGGCGCGCGCGTGTCCGGCCCGGGCGCGTACTCCTGTCCGGGGACGCCGGACGGGCGGGCGCAACGGGGCGTCCGGGGCCGGGCGTACGAACGTGTCATACGGATCGGTCCTGTGATGTGTTCAACCAGTTGTGAGTACATCCCCGTTGGGCCTTCGAAAGTCCAACAGGGCGCGGGAACGGTCCCGTTCGGCAGGCAGGGTGGGAGGGCACGGAGTTGGTGCGCGGTGGTGTGCGAGAGGATCGTTGCCGGCCAGGGGTACGGGAGGCCGGTGCGGGCGGTGGCGACGGCCCGTACGACGCCGAGAGCGGCCCGAAGACGGACGACGCCTCGGCATCCGAGCCGCAGGGCGACGAACAGCACGGCGGGGGTGGCCAGGGGCGCGCGAGCGCTCCCGGACGCCCGCGCCGCAGACGCCGCGTCCTGCGCTGGTCGGCGACCGTCCTGGCGGTGCTGATACTCGGCACCGCGGGCGCCGGTTACCTCTACTACGAGCACCTCAACGGCAACATCAAGAAGGACGACCTGAACCTCGGTGACACGGACATCGCCAGGCCGACACCGAACGCGGCCGGTCAGACCCCGCTGAACATCCTGCTCATCGGCTCGGACGCGCGGGACACCAAGGAGAACCAGAAGCTCGGCGGCGCCAGGGAGACCTTCGGCGGCAAGCCGCTCGCGGACGTCCAGATGCTGCTGCACCTGTCCGCCGACCGCACCAACATGTCGGTGATCAGCATGCCCCGCGACACGCTGCTCCAGATCCCCAAGTGCACGGACCCCGACGACGGCAAGGTGTACCCGGCGTCCGCGGGCCCGGTGATGACCAACCAGTCGCTGGGCCGCGGCGGTCCCGGCTGCACGGTCGCGACCTGGCAGGAGCTGACCGGGATCCGCATCGACCACTTCATGATGGTGGACTTCGCGGGCGTGGTGTCGATGGCCGACGCGATCGGCGGCGTCCCCGTGTGCGTCAAGGACAACATCTACTCCAAGGACAGCCAGGGGCACGGCTCCGGCCTGAAGCTGGAGAAGGGCACGACGTACATCAAGGGCGAGCAGGCACTGCAATGGCTGCGCACCCGGTACGGCTTCGAGGACGGCAGCGACATCGCACGCGCCAAGGCACAGCACCAGTACATGAACGCGATGGTCCGCGAGCTGCGCGAGAACGCCACGATCAGCAACCCGAACAAGCTGCGCAACCTGGCCGAGAAGGCCACGGACGCCCTGACCGTCGACGCCGGCCTGGGCACCGTGAAGGAGCTGTACGACCTCAGCACCGAGCTGCGCGGCGTCGAGCCCGAGCGGATCACGATGACGACGATGCCGTACACGTACGTCGGCGCCCGTGTGATCCCGAAGGAGGGCGACGCCGAGCAGCTGTTCCGGCTGGTGCGTGAGGACATCGCGCTGGACGGCAAGGACGAGAAGAAGCCGGCCGCGGAGGAAACCTCGTCCGACCCGGCCGCGCCGGAGGACGAGATCGGCGTGCTCGTACAGAACGGCACGAGGACACAGGCGCTCGCGCCGGCCGCCGGGCGCGCGAGCACGGTGAGCGGACTGCTCGTGGAGAAAGGCTTCACCAGGACCACGGCCGACCAGACCACGGCGGTGACCGAGGACGAGACCGTCGTGCGCTATCCGAGCGCGGAGCTGGAGGGCGACGCCCAGGCGGTCGCCAAGGCCCTGGGCATCCCGCTGGGCCAGGTGGAGAAGTCGACCGACGTCAGCGGGGTCACGCTCGTCGTGGGCGCGGACTGGCGCGAGGGGACGGCGTACCCGGCGAAGAAGGAGGACGACACGACGCCCGAGTCCGCCGACGCCCTGAACGGCGCCAACAAGAAGGCGTGCATGGAGGTGAACCCGAACTTCACCTGGTAGCTCCCGCGCCCTGGCGGCTCCCGCATGGCGGAGTCTCGCCGTCCGCCCGATGGCGAGGGGTGGCCGGGTGGCGTACCACGGAGGGTGAGGGGCCCGTACGGGGCCCCCGTCCCCCGAGGAGGAGCCATGCAGCCGACCGGATCGATGACCCCCATGAGCAAGGAGATGCAGGACTGCGTCCAGGCGTGCATGTCCTGCCACGCCACGTGCGAGGAGGCCATGAGCTCCTGCATGCAGATGGGCGGTCAGGCCCAGATGCAGATCATGCGCACGCTGATGGACTGCTCCGAGATGACCCGCATGTGCGCGGACATGATGATGCGCCGGTCGCCGCTGTCGGCGGAGATGTGCGCCCTGTGCGCTCGCGCGTGTGACATGTGCGCCGAGGCGTGTATGTCCATGCCGGACGACCCCCACATGATGCGGTGTGCCGAGGCGTGTCGCCGCTGCGCGGACATGTGCCGCACGATGGCGGCCGCCCGGGCGTGACCCATCTGGTCGAGCCGAGGACGGCGAGAGGCCGCGTATCAGCGCGGCCTCTCACTGTTCCGGCGTGACCTGTTCCGGCGTGACCTGTTCCGGCGTGACCTGTTCCGGCGTGACCTGTTCCCGCGTGACGCGGTCAGTTCCCCGAGACGGTCACCTTCTCGTCGTTCTTCAGTTCGCTGACCAGCTGCTTGACCTTCGCGGTGTCCCACTGGAGGTTGCCGTTCGGGGAGTTGCCCGAGAGCGGGATGTTCATGGACGTGCCGTCGCCGCCCGTGACGCCCTTCATGGCCCAGAACATCTGGCCCAGGTCCCACAGGCTCATGTCCTTGTCGACGATCAGGGTGTCGAGACCCGCGCTCATCGTCGGGTACAGCTTGAACGGGTTGAGGATCGTGCTCGGCGTCGCCGTCTGGCTGGCCAGGGCGGAGAGGAACTTCTGCTGGTTCTTCGTGCGGTCCAGGTCGCTGCCGGCGAGGGCGTACCGGGTGCGGACGAAGGCGAGGGACTGCTCACCGTTCAGGGTCTGCTTGCCCGCCTCGAAGTTGGCACCGGACTTGGTGTCCTTCATGCCGCCCTTGGGAATGTCGATCTCCACGCCGCCGACCGCGTCGACGATGTTCGCGAAGCCCGCGAAGCCGATCTCCACGTAGTGGTCGATGTGCAGGCCCGTGTTGGCCTCGACGGTACGGACCAGCAGCTCGGGCCCGTCCTCCGCGTACGCCGCGTTCAGTTTCACCTGACGGCCGGTGCCCTCGTAGGTCTTGCCGGACTCGGAGCCCTTGTAGCTGGGGATCGTGACGTTCGAGTCGCGGGGCAGCGAGATGAGCGTGGGCCCGTTGCTGCCGGTGTGCAGGAGCAGCATCGAGTCCGTGCGCTTGCCCTCGGCGGACCCGGTGCGGAGCTTCTTCTTCTGCTCGTCGGACAGGCCGGCGCGGCTGTCGGAGCCGACGATCAGGTAGTTCGTGCCGTCTCCCGCCTCGGGCCGGTCGATCACCTTGGAGAGGTCGACCTCGCGGTTCAGCTTGGAGTCCGCCCAGAAGTACGTGCCGACGGACCACGCGACCAGCACGGTCACCAGGGTTATCGCGGTCACCTTGATACGGCGGCGCCAGTTGGGGGCGGGCCGGTCGCCGTGTCCCCCGTAGCCGCCGCGGCCCCCGGACCCGCCGCCGCGCTGCCCGTAGACCTGACCCGTGTTGTATCCGTCGTCGTACGGCTCGGGCCTGCCGTAACCATCGCCGTACCCGTCGTTGTACGACGGCTGCGGCGGTACCGCGCCGTGCGGGGGTGCGCCTGCGGGGCCGCGTCTCACCTGTCGCATCACGCGCGCGCCCTCGGGCTGTGCGCTCGCACCACCGTGGCCGTAGCCACCGCCACGGTTGCTGTCGGACCATCCCTCGGGCCAGTTATTCATGCGCCCCAGTGTGCAGTGCCCGGCCATGCCCTTTACAAGGGTCGTCGAAAAACAGAGGCGGGCCTGTTGCGAAGCTAACACATATCGCACAAATGTCAGTGCGGCGTGTGGTCGGGGCATCACAGAGCGCCGGAAGGTGCACGTAGGGCCCGTCTTCCCGTCCTCGCCCCCGGCCCGTCACGGGCACGAGACCTCGTCCCCGGTCACCACCCCGGACTCCCCTTGGTCCGCGTCGGCGGCGCGGACCTTCCGTACCTTCTTGAAGTCCGTCCCGACGATCACCTTCAGGGTCGCCCCCTGGCCCGGCACTTCCCGCATCTCGGCCCCCGGAAGGGCGGCCGCGAGGGACCGGGCGGAGCGGTCCCAGCGCGGGTCGTACGCGACGATCGTGCGCTCCACGTTCCGGACCTGCGCGTTCACGGGCACCCCGGTCGTGCGGAACCCGATGGCCGCGAGCCGGCCGTCGACCCGCTTGCCGAGCCCGTCCACGACCGTGCCGTTCTCCACCTGGACGTGGATCCGCTCCGGAGCGACCTCGACACGGACGGCACGGCTCCGTCGTACCTTGTGCGGGGCCAGGGGCCGGTCGTCGCGCAGGGCCTCGAAGAGGCGGTCCGACCTGGCCTCGTCCCACTTCAGCGTCGAGCCACCCCCCTTCACGGCGTACCCCATCTGCCCGATGGGGACCGTAGTGAATTCGGAGGAGGCGGGCGAGAAGTTACGCATCGCCCGCCCCAGGGTGAGCAGTTCCCTCGTGCCGAACCCCTCGTCCGCGCGCACCGATCCGAGGACGGCCCCGGTGACATCACGGAACTTCATCGGGTTCAGCAGCACCCCGGAAGACGTGGACTGCTCGATGAGCGAGGCCAGGAAACGCTGCTGGCGCTGCATCCGGCCCAGGTCGGAGGACCCGTCGGCGTGGCGGGAGCGCACGTACTGCAGGGCCTGGCCGCCGTTCAGCCGGTGCGAGCCCGCGGGGAGGTCGAGGCCCGTGTACCGGTCGTGCAGCGGGTAGGGGGTGCAGATCTCGACGCCGCCGAGCACGTCCACGGTCTTCATGAAGCTGATGAAGTCGATCTCCAGGTAGTGGTCGATCTTGACCTTCGTCATGTGCTCGACCGTGCGCACGGTCAGTTGCGGGCCGCCCTCCGCGTACGCCGCGTTCAGCTTGATCGGATGCGGGGCGTGCGACGTGCCGGTGTTGCGGTCGGTGTGCTCGGGCGTCTCGGCGTACGAGTCACGCGGCAGGCTCACCACGCTGGCGCGCTCCCGGTCCGCCGAGATGTGCACGATCATCATCGTGTCCGTGCAGTGACAGGGGGCCCCGCCGAGCCGGTACCTGTGCCGCTCCTCCTCCGTGACCTGGTCGCGCCCGTCCGTGCCGACGAGCAGGATGTTCGTGCCGTGGCCCGCCTCCGGGCGGTTCTTCATGTCCTTGAAGGGATCGACGCGGGCGATGTCGTTGTCGAGGCCGGTGAGCATCGCGTGCCCGATGCCCGCGGAGGCGAGCACCATCACGGAGAGGGTGGTCACCGCCCGTACGGCCCAGCCCGACCTGGTGCGCCGTACGCGCGGCCGGCGCGGGCGGGACGTCCTCGGCCGGGCAGGGTGGCGGGGCGGTCGGGGCACGGGGAACACCTCCGCGATGACTGGGGTGTGGGATCCGTGAGCACCGTAGGCCGATACGATCTGCTGCCCGGCCCAGCGGCCGGGCGGCGCGCGTCGGTGTCCCCCGTTCGCGGTAACGTGAGCCCCCTATGAACGCCAAGCCCGACGTGCAGCTCCCCGCCGTGTCTGTCATCATGCCCGTCCTCAACGAGGAGCGGCATCTGCGCGGCGCCGTCCACGCGATCCTCGCCCAGGAGTACGCCGGCGAGATGGAGGTCGTGATCGCCCTCGGTCCCTCCACGGACCGCACGGACGAGATCGCCGCCGAGCTCGTACGCGAGGACCCGCGCGTGCACACGGTCCCGAACCCGACAGGCCGCACCCCCGCCGCGCTGAACGCCGCGATCAAGGCGTCACGCCACCCGATCGTGGTACGCGTCGACGGACACGGCATGTTGTCGCCGAACTACATCGCGACGGCCGTACGGCTCCTGGAGGAGACCGGCGCGCAGAACGTCGGCGGCATCATGCACGCCGAGGGGGAGAACGACTGGGAGCACGCGGTCGCCGCCGCGATGACCTCGAAGATAGGTGTGGGCAACGCGGCCTTCCACACGGGCGGCCAGGCCGGCCCGGCGGAGACGGTCTACCTGGGTGTCTTCCGGCGCGCGGCCCTTGAACAACAGGACGGCTACAACGAGGAGTTCATCCGCGCCCAGGACTGGGAGCTGAACTTCCGCATCCGCGAGGCGGGCGGGCTGATCTGGTTCTCGCCCGAGCTGAGGGTGTCGTACCGCCCGCGTCCGTCGGTCAGGGCCCTGGCCAAGCAGTACAAGGACTACGGGCGTTGGCGCCATGTCGTGGCCCGCTACCACCAGGGTTCCATCAACCTGCGCTACCTCGCCCCGCCGGCCGCGGTGTGCGCGATCGCGGCGGGGATCGTCGTGGGCGCCGCGCTGACTCCGTGGGGGTTCGTCGTCCCCGGCGGCTACCTCGCGGCGATCGTGGCCGGGTCACTGCCGGCGGGCAGGGGCCTGCCGCTGAAGGCCCGGCTCCAGATCCCCGTCGCCCTCGCCACCATGCACATGTCCTGGGGCTTCGGCTTCCTGACCAGCCCGCGCTCCCTGGCGAAGCGGGTCATCGCGTCGCGGCGTCCGGCGGTGCCGGCGGGGAGCTGAGCGGTCGCGGGGCCGCTGACCGGCCCGCCGGACGGTGAGCGTCTGTATGATCTTGCGATCCAGGTCGTCGATGTCGGCGTGCTGCGGAGGGCCGTGGTGTTCTTTAACAGCACTCAGCACTCTCACCTACGCGAATACCCCCCTCAAGAGATGCTCCCCCAGCTTTTCCCTGTGATCACTCACGAGGGATGCGCCGACATCGCTGGTCATGTCAGGGAGGCCACAGCATCCGCTATCAGGGAACGTGCCGCAGCTCCCCGCGCGGCACCTTGCGACAGCCGCTCGAAGGCTCGGGAGTACAGCTGGACCTGGCTGGGTTCCGTAAGCGCGGAAGCAGCATCCAACGTGTCCGCGTGCACCCTGATGTCGTCGAAGACAGTGAAGGTGGGCATGGGCCACACAGTTCGTTGGGCCGAAAACGGGACGATGCCCACGGCAACGTTCTGGAGATCCATGACCCCCAGCAGGTGGCCAAGCTGTGCCGCCATGGTTTCGGCACCGCACAGCCGGTACCGCAACACCGACTCCTCCAGTACGAACGAGAACCGCCGGGAGCCATCGCTCAGCACCGCGTTACGCCTCATCCGGGCCGCCACCGCGTCACTCACGTCGTCCGGGGTACCCCGGAATTCCGCGATGGACGACAAGAGGGCGGTGGCGTATCCGGGCGTCTGGAGAAACCCGGGGATCACGTCGGATACATAGACGCGGAACGTCTTGGTTTGTTGGTACAGGTCGACCACGGACTCTTGCAGACGACGCAGACCGCTCCGCTGGAGTCGCCGCCACTGCACATGAGCATCTGCGGACTGCCTGTTTGCCGCGACCAAGTCGGCGGCCTTGCCGTCAGCGGCGCAGGCCCGGCACCATGCTTTGATGTCCGCGTCAGAGGGAGGTGTCTTGGCGTTCTCGATCCGTGACGACTTCGACTCTGACCAGCCGCACCTGACCGCCAGCTCCCGCCCGCTGATCCCCGCATCCTTCCGGATCTCGCGCAGACGGCCGGCCAGCTCTTCACGGGCCTTCTGAACGCGTGAGGAGGGGTGTGGGGGCATGGAGCTGGCTTTCCTCAGATCTTGTACAGGTGGTGCGGGATCGCTCGTTCCCAGACCGCTTCGAAGGCGGCAGAGCACAGCTTCACGGCCTCCGGGTCTGCTGTGATCTCATCCTCGACCACCACTCCGTCTCCGGAGAAGTGATGCACCCGAAGCAGTGCGCCGTCGAACAGCCAGAAGTCGTTTCCCGGCAGGGGGATGCTTGTGGCCCGCCGACGCGGCAACCACCGGACCTCCTCACCCGCCGTGATGTTGGCGCGAGTGACGAAGTGCTCCCAGCGGATGTACTCCGAGACGGGCTCGGAAACCACCCTGGCCCGACGGACCGTTATGCCCCGGGCCACGGCGTTTGTGATCAGCTGGTAGAAGGGATGCCACCAGGCTTCACGATCCTCCCAGTTGATCCGCTCACCCCGCTTCCACGCCTCGAACCGGTCTGTCGAAGCGTAGGTGTCGCGTAGCTCCAGGTGGACGGCGGACCGTTCACACTGGCCAAGCAGCTCAGCGAAGCTGGGCACGTTCGACGGCATCACACGCCTCCCTGATCATCGGGATCATCCGGGCCGGAATCCTGACGATGGCTTCACTGTCGGGCACCGAGCCGTTCGCGGGGCTACTTGCCTCGCACTCCGCCTGAGTCTCGGTGCTCGGCTTCCACCCTTGCAACAAGATCTCCTGAGCTTCCGCGTCCGCCCAGACGGCGGGGCAGTGGTCCAGATCGGTGTCGGGGTCGATTCCGACGAACTCCACAGCCATGACTCGCTCCCCGGGTCTAGGCGCTTGCTGGTACTTGCATCAGCTTCGTTGAACTGCAGAGACTGCGTCAATACCGCTGCCATCATGCCAATTGACGTGCAAGCTCATGCAAGTTTGTGGAACCTCGGACTCACCGCCTCCTAGCGTCGTTGCACCGCGCAGACGAGCTGGGAGGAAGCAATGTCACAGAAGCCGCAGGGCTACCACCTGACCGAGTTACCAGCCGAGCCCTCCGCCGTGCCGGGCTGTGCCAAGTGCCTTTCCCTCGTGAACGCCAGACAGAATGCGCGTTCCACCGGTGACTACAGCGCCGTCTCCGACTGCAACGTGGGGCTGCGTGAGCACCACGCGGAGGCGCACTGATGGACATGCAGACGTGGCGGGACAGCCGCAGTCGGGCGGACAGCGCCACCGACGCACTCCGTGAAGCTCTGGCCGGTCTCGGCATTCCTGAGCGAGTACAGCGGCACCTGCGACCGATGGTCACCCATCGCGGCTCCCCGATGGTGCACGTGGGCATGCTCCAAGCCGAGCACGTGGAGCAGATAGCGGAAGCGCTTCGTGTCGCGGCCGAGTCTCGGAGCCTGACGGCCGCTTCTCAGGAAACCGGGGCGTAGCTCCGGGCATCAGACACCTGCCTCTCCCTCTTTGAACTCCCGTCCGGCATGGGCGGCGGCGGCCAGCCATGGCCGCGATCAGTTGAGCAGGAAGGTGCAGTGATGCTGGACGGAAGTGAACTGTATGCGCTCGACATCAGCGGGGCCTCGTTCGTGAAGGCGTGCGGTGGCCCCTGCACCGAGGGGTGCGTAACCCTGGCCCGGATCGACGACGACGCATGGGCCCTCGGTGACAGCAAGCGGCCGGACGCGGAGCCGCTGCGGTTCACCACGGAGGAACTGGACGCGGCCGGTATCGACCCGGCGCGGTTCGGTATGTCCGTCTGACGTTCTCTCCCCCCGCGGTCGGCCCCACCCGTCCCCTTCTCCAACGGGTGGGGCCTACTGCTCCGCTTCATCCTCCAACGCCAGAACGGGAACGACTGGTGCACCATCACGGCTATCTGTGGACTGGGGCCAAAGAACGCTTCGACCAGGAGGCCCTACGGCGGCCCCCGTATCCTGAACCGCCCCCGGCCGGCAGCAAGCCGGAACTGATCCAGCGCTACCGGGAAGTGGCGGCGGAGTTTCCCACCGTTGATCTACCCCCGCTGGAAACGGCATATTGGCTGATCAAACCACGCTCGTTGGTTCGTGGCACGTGGGATGGGGCCAAGGAAGCGGCGGCCTGGCTCGGGAACCAGTTGGCGGAGTGCGCGCCCCGGTTCGCTTCGGAGAGGGACCGCGACACCACCCACCTGATCATGCTCGTCAGCTCGGCCACCGAACTGCTGGACTCTGGAGCTGATGTATCACTCGGCTTCTACCTCGAACGCCCTTCATATCTATCTCTGGCCGTGGTGACGTGTTCTCCGAACCGGTCGAGGCACGAGTTGGCATGCCCTGTCCGGTAGTTGACTTACCGGGGCCTGCGTTGAGCTTGAGTGGACGAGCGAGCGCGGCCCTGCCTAAGGGTTGTCCTGCAACGGGGGGACGAGCGTCTCGCCACGCTCGAAGCCGAGTGCGCGCGACTGGTCGCGCTCGGCGCCACCCACGTGCAAACGCTGTATGCCGATGAGGAAAACGAGTCGTGCATCCCAATGCCGGACATCGAGGGCAACGAATTCTGTATCGACTGAGCACTCTCCGAGCCGGAGCCGCGCAGGGCGAGATCCTCCGCCTGCGACGGCGGCTGGGCGAGCAAGGTCTGCCCGACTGATCGTCTTTGATGTGGGGCAGGTCACACTGGTGGCTGCGGATCGTACTGAATACCGCGGCGCACTTGACGTGCGCGTTCCGGAGATGACAGTCGGGCGACGAGGTGGAGAGCCATGTCGATGCCGGCCGAGACCCCCGCGGAGGTGACCATGTCACCGTCATCAACGAACCGCTCGTCGGCGCGCACGTCGATTGTCGGGTCAAGTTCCTTGAGCCGTTCCAATGCGCCCCAATGGGTGGTCGCGGGACGCCCGGTCAGCAAGCCCGCCGCAGCGAAGACCAGCGAGCCGGTGCAAACGCTCGTCATAAGCGGAACCGACCGGCGCTGGCGGCCCACCCACTCCAGGTGCTGGCTGTCGTCGAGCTGAGGCCGGGTTCCCCGACCACCGGGATGCAGCAGGACGTCCAGCGCAGGCATGTCGTCCATCGAGTAGTGCGACCCAATCGTGAGCCCCTTCGAGCAGGTCACGGGCTTGCCGTCGGCGGAGAAGCAGAACACCGCCCACTCGTCCTCAGGGAAGACCCGCGTCCAGTACGACAGGACCTCCCAGGGGCCGACCGCGTCCAACTCCTCGACGTCCGGGAACAACAGGATCCCGATCTGCCGCACGCTTTGGTTGCTCATACGGCGATCCAAGCAGCCTCGATCTCACACAGCCACGAGTTTTCGCCCAGCCCTCAAGCGGGTTCTGGATCACTTTTCAGCGTCGCCGACAGGCTTTGAAGTGGCTCCGGGTATCGGCTTGCGCCGGGGCCGCTTGAAGCAGCTCTGTCGGAACCCCGAACCACCGTCATCGGGACATGCAGCTGATGACGCATACCCGACCGGGTGCCGGCTCCCGCACGACGCGAGTTGGACCTCACCAGCGATCAGATCGAAGCCTCGTCGGCCAGCGAAGGTACGGCG
Source organism: Streptomyces bluensis (assembly GCF_014650715.1). Classification (GTDB taxonomy): domain Bacteria; phylum Actinomycetota; class Actinomycetes; order Streptomycetales; family Streptomycetaceae; genus Streptomyces; species Streptomyces bluensis. The sequence continues at coordinate 42,698 of NZ_BMVM01000008.1, forward strand.
CACGGACGGAGGACCATGAGCGAGTCTTCCAAGGCCGCCAGCATGGCAAAGGGGAACCGGTCGAGCTCAAGACAGAGTGCGATGTCATCAGGATGGACTCCTTGACGCACACCCTCCGCCAGCTCGGCGGCAGCGCGCGACTCGCCGGCGCGCCGGAGGAACTCAGCAGCATCCGTCCCGTTCTCGGTGACCCTCCGGGCGATGTATTGAGCGCATGCCAGGTCTTCATCGGCGTGCCCGTTGTCCCCAGTGATCACGAACGTGACACTGTCACACTCGCGTGTCCGCAAGAGCCGAGCCGTTGCCTCCGCCACCACGAAGCTGGCGCACAGCACCAGCGACGCCTCCTTGACCGCAAGGGCGCCGACCGTCCCTGCCGTGGTCTTCTGCACAACCGTGCGTCCGCCAAGGTCGATAGACCGCAGCAGGCCCGGCGAATTGACCGTGTCGAACCCGGGCACGGGCGGACCGTCTTTGAGCGCCACCCAGTCCGGGTGGCGAGCCTTGAGCGCCAGGGCCTCGTCCAGCGACTCAGCAAGAACGATCTTTTCCGCCCCCTGGGCAAAGGCCCAGGCAGCCACCGTGAAAGCACGCATAACATCGACCACGACCGCCACGGACGGGGCTTCGACCAGCTCAGGGATGCCAAGGAAACGAGCGTCCATGCGGTCATGATCGCTTATGCCCGACCCGAAGCACCCAGACCGTGATACTGATACGCATCACATCGAGGGTCTCGGAGTGCAACACCTCCGGCTGCCTGCGTCGCGAAAGCGGTGCGCAACGTCGGCTCAGACAGACAGATCCTTGAGGGCCCCCACCAGTGTGCGCAGGGATGCGGGCGTCATGTGGAGTACGGTGCCCGGCTCGTCCGACTCGCGTAGCAGCCTCTCCCCGCTTGGGGTGGAGGCGACTTCCACGCAGTCCCGGCTGGCGTCGTCGCCGGAGAAGCTGGACTTCTGCCACACGGGGTCGGACACCTGTACCTCGCTCAGACTTGGAGCCGCCCGGCCATGTCCCGTACGAGCTTCAGCGACGGTCCTGGGCCGAGGGCAACTGCCCTCAACTGGTCGAACATCAGTTTATAGGCGGCAACTTGTGTGTCGTCCTGAACGTACAAGGAGGACAGCGCCGTCTCCGTCCGCACCACGTCCATCCCTGGGTCGGGCATGCCGACAATTCCGAAGGGGCCGTTCACTCCTCGGTGGGAGTCGGTCGAGTACGGCAGTACCTGCAACGTCACGTGATCGCGCTGCGCCATCTGCGCCAGCTGCAGCAACTGCTCCCCCATGACGTCTGGGCCACCGAACTTCGCGTGGAGTACGGCCTCGTAGAGCACGAACCACAGTTCCGGAGTCCCTGCACCGTGCAGAATCTGCTGGCGGTGCAAACGTCCGCGCACATGCGCCTCAACCTCATCCTCGGGAGGCTCAATTCGGCCGCGCCGGAAGAGAACGCGCATGTAGTCGGGTGTCTGTAGCAGGCCAGGCACAAGAACTGTCTCCCAGGAGTGCAGGCTCATCGCCTTCGACTCCAGTTCTGCGAGATCGGCGAAACCTGGCGGCAACACGCTCTCGTATTGGTTCCACCAGTTGCGCCTGCGGCCCTCGCGCGCCATCTCCATCAGCGCCTGGGTGAGCTCGCCGTCGTCCACGCCGTATGCCTGAAGCAAGGCTCTCAGCTCCGCGATCCGGATTCCGCTCATGCCGGTCTCGACGCGGCTGATCTTTCCCTTGCTGCATTCGAGCACCTCTGCGGCCTGCTCTCCAGACAGGCCGGCGGCCTCGCGCAGCCTGCGCAGTTCGCTTCCCAGGCGCTTCTGCCGGACGGTTGGGTATCTCCGGGGCGGCATGACGACTCCCTTGCTGATGACGCGAGTTGAGTCTTTCGCCGAGATCCGTAGCCGTCTAGTCACACGGTCGGGTGAAGCTACTCCAGAATGTTGCACCTCAGGAAGTCGCACTTCTACCTTCGAGAGCAGAGCGCTCCCCCCACGCCCTCTCATGAGCCCGGAAGAGCACCGCCGCCGCGCCCCATGCGGCAGGCGATGGCGCCACCGCATGAGCAGGCGCGTTCCAATCGCCGTTCTTCCGAAGAGAGTTCAAGCATGAGCGAGCCCTCCTCCCCACAGCCCAACTGCTCCTGGGAGTACAGACTCACCCTCCCCCACCACGCCATCGGTTCCGGCGTCGCCCGCACCACCGTCCGCTCGATCCTCACGCGCCACTCGCTGCCGGGCCTCGTCGACACCGCCGAGTTGCTGACGAGCGAGTTGTGCGGCAACGCGTACCGTCACACCGCTGGCCCCTCGACCGTACGCGTGCGCTGGAGCGACGGCACTCTCCATGTCAGCGTGAGGGATGGGAGCGACGTCGTGCCGCGCCCAACAGGTGAGGGAGAAGGCATGGAAGGCGGCCGTGGTCTGTTACTGGTGAGCCGTTGCGCTCAAGCCTGGGGAAGTCAGACCGCGCCATCAGGGGCGGGGAAAGTCACGTGGTTCGAGCTGCGCGGGTGACGGGACCCCGCGGGTCCTGGAAACAGGGTTTCGACGGTGAGTGATGCATCAGTCGAGAGCGAGCCACTCAGCCGCGGCCGTCGCACCGGCCGGCGATTGGCGAGTTTGGGCCAGCCCTGACGGCTTCGGCCAAGCCGCAGCGGGACCGTTGGTGGCCGAGATCTGCCAATCGCCCAGAGCAGATCACCGGCCAGCCTCGAAAGGCCCAGGAAATGTACGTGGCCCTCCGCCCGAGGGGACGGAGGGCCACGTACGGCCGGCCAGGACGCCTTACGGCAGGTTCCTCGCCATCACGATCCGCTGGACCTGGTTCGTGCCCTCATATATCTGCGTGATCTTGGCGTCGCGCATCATCCGCTCCACCGGATAGTCCCGCGTGTAGCCGTACCCGCCCAGCAGCTGGACCGCGTCTGTGGTGACCTCCATCGCCACATCCGACGCGAAGCACTTCGCGGCGGCGCCCTGGAAGGTGAGGTCGGAGTCGCCGCGTTCGGACTTGGCGGCGGCCGCGTACGTCAGCTGGCGGGCCGCCTCGATCTTCATGGCCATGTCCGCGAGCATGAACTGGACGCCCTGGAAGTCGGCGACCGGCTTGCCGAACTGCTTGCGTTCCCGGACATAGCCCTTGGCGTAGTCGAGGGCGCCCTGGGCGACACCGAGGGCCTGGGCGGCGATCGTGATGCGGGTGTGGTCCAGCGTCCTCATCGCCGTCGCGAAGCCCGTGCCCTCCTCGCCGATCATGCGGTCGGCCGGGATGCGGACGTTGTCCAGGTAGACCTCGCGGGTCGGGGAGCCCTTGATGCCGAGCTTCTTCTCGGGGGCGCCGAAGGAGACGCCCTCGTCCGACTTCTCGACGACGAAGGCCGATATGCCCTTCGAGCGCTGGGTGGGGTCGGTGACCGCCATCACCGTGTAGTAGTCGGACACCCCGGCGTTCGTGATCCAGCGCTTCACACCGTTCAGGACGTAGTGGTCGCCGTCGCGGACCGCCTTCGTCTTCATGCCCGCCGCGTCGGAGCCCGCGTCCGGCTCGGACAGGCAGTACGAGAACATCGCGTCGCCCTTGGCCAGGGGCCCCAGGTACTTCTTCTTCAGCTCCTCGGAGCCGGAGAGGATCACCGGGAGGGAGCCCAGCTTGTTGACGGCCGGGATGAGGGAGGAGCTGACGCAGACGCGGGCCACCTCCTCGATCACGATCACCGTGGCGAGCGCGTCCGCGCCCGCGCCGCCGTACTCCTCGGGTACGTGCACGGCGTGCAGGTCGTTCGCCACGAGGGCGTCGAGCGCCTCCTGGGGGAAGCGGGCCTCCTCGTCCACGGCGGCGGCGTACGGCGCGATCTTCGCCTCGGCGAGCGCGCGGATCGCGTCGCGGAGCATGTCGTGCTCCTCGGACGGGCGGTACAGGTCGAAGTCAGCCGATCCGGCCAAGGTCTCTCACGCTCCAAAGACGGGGTGGACGCACGCTAACTACCGTTAAGTAACCCAGTAAGTAACCCAGATTTTAGAGGGCCGCCCGCACATGGGACACGTGAGTTTGGCGACAGGGAGAAATCTGCCCGTTGAGGGGCGCGGACACGCCCCGACTATGCTCAGGCAGCGCACGTTCGACCCAGCCCGAGCGCACGTTCGACCCACCTCTCTGGAGCACCCATGGCCCTCAGGATCACAGTGATCGGCACCGGCTATCTCGGCGCCACGCACGCCGCGGCCATGGCCGAGCTGGGGTTCGAGGTGCTGGGGCTCGATGTCGTGCCCGAGAAGATCGAGAAGCTGGAGCGGGGCGAGGCCCCCATGTACGAGCCCGGCCTCGACGAACTGCTGCGCGCGCATGTCGCGGGGATCGAGGGCTCCAGCGGGCGGCTCCGGTTCACCACCGACTACGCCGAGGTCGCCGCGTTCGGTGACATCCACTTCGTGTGCGTCAACACCCCGCAGCGGCACGGTGAGTACGCCTGCGACATGTCGTACGTCGACTCCGCGATCGCCTCGCTCGCGCCGCATCTGACGGAGCCCGCGCTGGTCGTGGGCAAGTCCACCGTGCCGGTCGGCTCGGCGGACCGGCTGGCCGCGTACCTCGCCGAGCACGCGCCCGTGGGGGCGGACGCGGAGCTGGCGTGGAACCCCGAGTTCCTGCGGGAGGGGTTCGCCGTGCAGGACACGCTGCGTCCCGACCGGATCGTGGTCGGCGTGCGCAGCAAGCGGGCCGAGAAGCTGCTCCGAGAGGTGTACGCGACGCCGGTCTCCGAGGGGACGCCCTTCGTGGTGACCGACTTCCCGACCTCCGAGCTCGTGAAGACCTCCGCGAACTCGTTCCTCGCGACGAAGATCTCGTTCATCAACGCGATGGCGGAGATGTGCGAGGCCTCCGGCGGCGATGTCGCCAAGCTGGCCGAGGCCATCGGGTACGACGACCGGATCGGGAAGAAGTTCCTGCGGGCCGGGATCGGGTTCGGGGGTGGCTGCCTGCCCAAGGACATCCGTGCCTTCATGGCGCGGGCCGGTGAGCTGGGGGCCGACCAGGCGCTGACCTTCCTGCGTGAGATCGACTCCATCAACATGCGTCAGCGCGGGCAGATGGTGGAGCTGGCGCGACAGGCCCTGGGCGGCGGGCCGTTCCTGGGGAAGCGGGTCGCCGTGCTGGGCGCGACGTTCAAGCCGGACTCGGACGACGTACGGGACTCGCCGGCGCTGAACGTCGCCGGGCAGATCCATCTCCAGGGCGGGCAGGTCACGGTCTACGACCCGAAGGGCATGGACAACGCCCGGCGGATCTTCCCGACCCTCGGGTACGCCGGCTCCGCGATCGAGGCGGTGCGGGGGGCCGATGTCGTGCTGCACCTGACGGAGTGGCGGGAGTTCCGGGAGCTGGACCCCGCGGCGCTGGGTGAGGTGGCGGCGACCCGGCTCGTGCTCGACGGCCGCAACGCGCTGGATCCGGAGCTGTGGCGGCAGGCCGGGTGGACGTATCGGGCGATGGGGCGGCCGAAGGCCTGAAAGCGCGGGGCGTTTCTGAGTTTCCCTCCTCCCCGCCGTCGTGGCTTGGGCGCCTGCGGTTTCGTCGCGGGCCGGGGCGCGCCAGGAGGTCTCCGTTCTCGACTCGGTCCGGCGGTGCTGCGGGTGTGATGAGGGTGCCCGTCGGCGGGCGCCGTCCGCTGCGGGCGGACTCCTCCCGGCACACCTCCTTGCGGACGTACGCGCTTCTGGCGGCGCGCCTGGTGCCGGTGCGTTGTGAGTTGTGATGCCGGTGCGCCCCGTGCTCTTCATGGGCGCGGGGAACTGCGCCACCAGACCCGTTCAACAGCCGTCGCCCACCGGCAGAACTCGGCGGGACCGGCAGACGAGACTCGATGGCCGACGTGTGACGGAATAGCGGATACCGCCTCCCCAGAATCCCCCGAACTAATTCGGGCTCAATTCGAGCAGCGTGAGGGAATTGACGGCCCCTCTGTGCATTTTCTTCACAGCCGCATTGCGCGGAATGGCGGCGATGTCGACCGTTCTCACAGGAGAGGTGCCCATCAAGGAGAGGCAGGCAACAAGCGCTTAACCGCAGCGTAGTCACGCGGAATCCGCATGCCACTCCACTGGTCCGCATTCACTGACCGGTTTGAACGGACCATGCCAGGAGTGATCATGCCCCTGTTGCGCAGGGCTGACTGGCCGAGGGACCACCGAGACGAGGTGGTCGCGGGAGCGCTCGTCGGTGCCGTGGTGATCGTGCTCGGCTACGCGTCGGGTATCGGCGCCCCCTCGGCCTCGGGCGCCGGCGAGGCCGCCGACCCTCCCGCCTCGCCGCCCGCGGCCACAGCACCCCCTAACCCCGCACCTGCTCCGTCGGATCCCGAGGCACAGGTCCCGGTGGGCCAAGTGCCGGTGGGCACCGGCGAGTTGCCCGTGCTGGGCGGTGGGACCGGGTCGCACGCCGGGCACGGGAGCAGCGCGGGTGAGGGGCATGGGGCCGGGGACGGGTCCGGTGCCTCGCCCGGCGGCTCTGCCTCTCCCTCGCCGTCCGGGTCCCCGGACGGGGAGCCTCCGGCTGGCGACGACACATGTGAGGACGGTGAGGTGCGGCTCGTGGCGCCGCTCCTCACGGGGCTCACCCAGCCGCTGTTCGAGGTCGTCAACCCAGCGGACGGGACGCCCACGCCCCAGGCAACAGCGGACGGGACGCCCGCGCCTCCGGCCTCGCCCTGTGTCGGGCTCGCGCCGGTCAACGGGCTTCTCGGGATCTCCGCCTCGCCGCTGCCGGAGGCCACCCCGTGATCGTCCGCCATGTTCCTCGTACCGGTTCGCTGGTCGCCCTGGTCTCAATCCTTGCTTCTGTCTTCTACGGCCTGCTCGGCGCCTCGCCCGCCTCCGCCCACACCGAACTGGTTCGCTCGGTTCCCAAGAACGGCGCGGAGCTCGCGAAGGCTCCCGATCACCTCACCCTCGTCTTCGACGAAGCCGTCGATCCCGGCGATGTGCGCGTGATGACGCCGGACGGTGACCGGCTTCCCGTGTCGCGTGCGCCGCGTGCCGGGGACGAGAGCGTGCGGGTCGCCCTCGGCCGGCCGGCGAACGGGGAGTTCGCCGTCACCTGGTCCGTCATCAACGAGGAGGACGGGCATGCCGCCTCCGGGCGGATCGCCTTCGCGACCGGGACGAAAGCGGAGGCGGGCGCCCACCAGGACCGCGGTGACAAGGCCACCGCCGTGCCGTCCCCCTCGCCCGCGGTGCGCAAGGGCATCGTCGCCGCTCGGTGGGCGGGATACGTGTCGCTGGCCCTCTTCGTCGGTGGGCTCGGGTTCGTCGCGCTGCTGTGGCCGCGGGGTGCGCAGGAGCGGCGGGCCCGGTTGCTGCTCGCGTCGGCGTGGGTCGTGGGGCTCGTCTCGACCGTCGCGGGGCTCGGGCTTCAGGGCACATATGTGGCGTTCGGTGGGCTGCGGGACGTCGTGCGCGCGGCGACGTACGCCGATGTCCTCACCACCGAGCCCGGGATCGTGCTCGCCGCCCGTGGGTTGCTGTGGGTGCTCGCCGCCGTGGTGCTGGCCGCGCTGTTGCAGGGCGGGGGGCGTACGGCGCGCTCGCCCGGATGGCGTGTGGGCGCCCTCGCCGTGACGCTCGGGCTGCTGCGTACGACCGGTATGGCGGGCCACAACTCCGAGGGTTCCGAGCCCACTTGGGGTGCCCTCGCCGATCTGGTGCATCTGCTGGGCGCCTCACTGTGGGTCGGTGGGCTCGTCATGCTCGTGGTGGCCGTGCTGCCGCGTCGCGAGCCCGGTGAGCTGGCCGCCGTGGTGCCGCGGTACTCGCGGCTCGCCGCCGCGAGCGTGCTGGCCGTGGCAGTGGCCGGGCTGGTGCTCGCCTGGCAGGTCGTGGGGTCGTACGACGCCCTGCTGAACACCTCGTACGGGCACCTGCTGTTGCTGAAGACCGGGGTCCTCGCCGTGGTGATGGTGGCGGCCCACTTCAGCCGGCAGTGGGTGAGAACCCGTCTCGATCTCGCCGTGCTGCTGCGCGGCGACGCCGCCTCGGTGCGGCCCTTCGGTTACTCGGTGGCGGCCGAGACGGGGCTCGTCCTCGTCGTGCTGGCCGTGACGAGTCTGCTGGTCACCGCCGATCCCGGCCGGTGAACCCCTGAAATCCCTGAAATCCCCTGAGACAAAGGAGTTGTCGTGAGACGCACCAATGAAACCGGTGAGCGGGAGCGGCGCCGCAGGCCGCCCGCCGGGAACCGGGCCCTGCTCCTCGGCGGGCTCGGCGCGGCCCTTGCGGCCGTGCTCAGCCTGGGGCTGCTGCAGGCGGCCTCGGGCACCTCGACGGCCGGCTCGGAACGGACCGCGGGCGCGGCTCAGGCGCCCGCTGCCGCCGCCGAGGCGCAGCCCGCAGCTGCCGCCGCGCCGGACTACCAGGTCGACATCATGGGCAACCAGTTCGGCGACGGTAAGCAGCTCGTCGTCAAGGTGGGTGAGACGGTGCGGTGGACCAACCACGACAGCGCGCCGCACACGGTCACCACCACCAAGGCACCGACGAAGTTCGACTCCGGCACCCTGCAGCAGGGCGACTCCTGGTCGTACACCTTCACCCAGGCCGGGACGTACGAGTACTACTGCGCCGTGCACCCGGACATGGTCGCGTCCGTGAAGGTCGTCGAGGACGACAGCGGGTCGGCGGGCGGGTCCACCGGTGGGTCCGGTGGCGGATCCACCGGCGGGTCCGATGGCGGATCCACCGGCGGGTCCACGGGTGGGTCCACAGGCGGGTCCACCGGAGGTTCGACGGGTGGCACCTCGGGGGGCGCGTCCGGCGGCTCGGGCGGCTCGACCGGCGGTACGTCCGGTGGCAGCACCGGCGGAACCTCCGGTGGCGGCAGCGGCGGTGGCTCGGGTGACGACGAGCAGTGCGCGAACGTGCGGGACGTCCTGCTGCCGATCCTGCAGCACCTCAACACGGCGCACCTGGAGCGGTCGCCCGGGCAGCAGGTGCAGGACGCGCTGGCGCTCGACTCGTACCTCAAGATGCACACGGTGTGGGCCGAGACGATCCTCACGCCGGTCGTCGAGGGCGGCGGATCGATCGCCGACAACACACTCAGCACGCTGCTGAACCACGTCAACAAGGCGCACCTGGAGGCGTCGCCCGGGCAGCAGGTCAGCGATGCGCTGAACGTCGACAGCTACGTGAAGATGCACACGGTCTGGGCCGGGCAACTGCTCGCCCCCACCCAGGACTTCCTCACCGACAGCTGCTGACACGCCCTGAGACAGGGGTGGGCGTCGGTCCGGCCGAGGCTCAGTCGGCCGGACCGGCGCCCGCTCCATTCTCCACATGCTCCCCAGACCTCGGGAACCGCTTTCCAAGGAGATCCGGGATGACAACCGTCACCCTGCCCACCGTCCCCCCGCCGCCGCCACCGCCGTCCGGCGGGGCCGGTTGGCTGCCGCGGCCCGGCCGGTACGCCGTGGCACCCGGCCGCTCGCTCGTCGAACTCACCGGCTGGTACGGCCCACTGCCCACCCGGCGCCGCCGCATCACCCTCACCGGCGCCTCGCTGACCGTGCCAGACACCGCGGTGCCCGGCGCCGACCCGTCCGCCCCTTCCGAACAGCCCGTGTTCCGCTTCGAGCTGAGCGGCATCGAGCCGCGGTCCACGCTCACCGCGTCCAAGGCGGCCCTCGTCTCCCAGCACGTCGAACCCTTCGAGGGTGGCCGCCGGCTGCGGCTGCTCGCCGACCTCGAACTGCGTGGCGTCCTCTTTCCCGCGCTGCTGTGGCTGCGCGTGGTCGAGCGCTCCGACGACCGGCTGCTCGTAGTGGGCACGGTCCGGCTGCCGTACCGGCCGCTGCGCCGGGCCACCGGCTTCCGGCTCGGGCGGCTGTGCCCGGCGACGCGGCTGCGGCTGCTGGTCGCCGCGGAGTTCGCGTGAGGGCGGCCCGGCGGGCGGCGCCGAGGGCCGCACTCGCCGTACTCACCGTACTGGGCCCCTTGCTGTTCTTGCTGTTCGCGGCACCGGAGCGGGCGTCGGCAGCCTCGTACCAGGTGACGATGAAGGGGTATGCCTTCTCTCCGCGCACCCTGACGGTCGATGTCGGCTCCACCGTGACCTGGACCAACCAGGACACGGCACCGCACGACGTGAAGACCACGTCGGGCCCGGCCTCGTTCCACTCCCCCATGCTGAACAAGGGCCAGAGTTGGAGCTTCACCTTCACCAAGGCCGGGTCATACGGCTACTACTGCACGGTTCACCCCGCCATGACGGCCGGGATCGTGGTCCGTGGGGCGGCGCCCGCGACCTCGGCGGCGCCCCCGAGCCCCGCGGCGCCCACCACCAACGACCACTCGGGCGGGCACCCGGCGACGGTACCGGGGCGGCCCGCGACGCCGACGACGGCACCGAGCACCAGGGCACCGGCGACACGTACGACCCGCTCGCCTTCGGCGTCCCCCAGCGTGTCCACGGCCTCCCCCGCAGCCGTGGGCTCCCCACCCGCGCCCACGGCGCCGCAGGCCCAGCAGACGGTGCCGGCGGCCCGTCCCCTGGATCCCCTGCTCGTGCTGGCCGGACTGGTCGCGGGCGTCGCCGTGCTGTGCCTGCTGCTGGTGGGCTCGCGGGCGGCGGCAACCAGGGAGGGGGGCGGGGACTAGACAGAGCCGACTAGTTCTTCGCCCGGTACCTGCGCATCTTCGCGCGTGCCCCGCACACCGACATCGAGCACCAGCGACCGCGGCCCGCCGGGCTGCGGTCGTAGTACGCCCAGTGGCACTCGGGCAGTTCGCACGCCTTGAGGCGGAGCCAGGTGCCGGCGGTGAGCGCCTGGGCCACGGCCGCCGCGACGCGGGAGAGCAGCGGGCCCTCGTCGGCCGGGGCGAGGACCGCCGAGCCGTCCCGGGCGTCGACCGCGACGTACAGCGGCGCCCGCGCCAGCAGCTCACCCAGGGGTGTCACCGCGCGGTGCGGCGGGTGGCCCGCGTGCGCCAGGCAGACGGCGCGCAGCGACTCGCGGAGTTCCCGTACGTCCGCGAGGTCCCGTTCCGCGACACCGAAGCGGTCCTGGCCCTCGGCGGTGTCCAGGGTGTCGGCGCCCGACCCCAGGTCGAGGGTGTTCACCAGGGCCTCCAGCAGGGCGAGGCCATCGGGTGCAGGCGGTCTCTCACTCATGCCGGTGACGGTACCTCCGATGGCGGCGTTCTCGACGACGGCGTTTTCCCCTTGCGGCGTTACCCCAAGTGCGGCAGCATGCAGTAACCGCAGCCGTTACCGGTTATACCCGTTTAGGGGTAACCGCACGCATACCGCGAAACGAGGAGGAAGTCATGGCTCTCGCCAAGCTGGGCGTCGTCGTCCTGGACTGCCCCGACCCGCACGCACTCGCCGTCTTCTACGCCGGGGTGCTCGGCGGCACCGTCGAGGGCGACGGCCGCTGGGTGGACCTGAAGGTACCCGGCGGCCAGTCGCTGGCGTTCCAGGCCACACCCGGGTACGTACCGCCGGCCTGGCCCGCGCCCGACGCCTCGCAGCAGTTCCACCTGGACCTGACCGTGGACGACATGGACGCGGCCGAGCGGGAGGTGCTCGCGCTGGGGGCGAAGCCGCTGGACACGGAGGACCGGTCGCGGAGCTGGCGGGTTTACGCGGACCCTGCTGGGCACCCGTTCTGCCTCTGTGCCTGCTGATCCTGGAGGTCCCATGCCCGCCGTCGCACGTTTCCACGCCGTCGTCGTGGACTGCCCCGACCCCCACGCGCTCGCCGCCTTCTACGCGCAGGTCGGCGGCGGTACGCCCCAGGCCAAGGACGACGGCTGGGTCGTCCTGAACGTCCCCGAGGGCCCGAGCCTCGCCTTCCAGCGCGTGCCCGCCCACACCCCGCCGGAGTGGCCGCGGGCCGACCGGAACTCGCAGCAGTTCCATCTCGACTTCGACGCCGGGCGCACCTGGGAGGAGGTCGACGCGGTACAGGAGAAGGTGCTGGCGCTGGGCGCCCGGCCGCTGGATCTGGAGGCTGACGCCGGAAAGGACTTCCGGGTGTACGCCGACCCGGCGGGGCATCCGTTCTGCCTCTGCCTCACCAGCACTCCCTGAAGTCCGCCGTCGACATCCCTGACCGGACATCCCTGACCGGACGTCCCTGACCGCTCGGGGCGCCCGCGCGATGTCAGCCCTCCAGCTTGCCTGATTCCCCTGATTTGCCCGGTTCGTCCAGTTCTTCCAGCGTGGCGTTCGAAGGAGCCGTACGTGACCGCAGGTCCCGCGCCACGTCCTCGGCGGCGCCCAGTACCCGCACCGCGTTCTGCCAGGTCAGCTTGGCGAGGTCGGTGGTCGACCAGCCGCGGTCGAGGAGTTCGGCGATCAGGTTCGGGTAGCCGGAGACGTCGCTGAGGCCGTCCGGGGTGAAGGCGGTGCCGTCGTAGTCGCCGCCGATACCGAGGTGGTCGATGCCGGCGACCTCACGCATGTGGTCCAGGTGGTCGGCGACCGTGGACACCGTGGCGACCGGGCGCGGGTGGGCCTCCTCGAAGGCACGGTGGACCCGCATCGCCTCGGCGGTGGTGTCGAGGTGGTGGAAGCCGTGCGCCCGCATGTTGTCGTCCGCGGCCGCCGTCCAGTCGACCGCCGCCTGGAGCACGAACTTCGGCACGAACGTCACCATCGCCACTCCCCCGTTCGCGGGCAGGCGCTCCAGCACGTCGTCCGGGATGTTGCGCGGGTGGTCGCACACCGCGCGGGAGGAGGAGTGGGAGAAGATCACGGGCGCGGTCGACGTGTCCAGCGCGTCCCGCATCGTCGTGGCCGCCACATGGGAGAGGTCCACCAGCATGCCGAGCCGGTTCATCTCCCGGACGACCTCACGGCCGAAGGCCGTCAGACCCCCGGCGCGCGGTTCGTCGGTCGCGGAGTCCGCCCAGTCGATGGTGTCGTTGTGGGTGAGCGTCATGTAGCGGACGCCCAGCGCGTACAGGCCGCGCAGTGTGGCGAGGGAGTTGTCGATGGAGTGGCCGCCCTCGGCGCCCATCAGCGACGCGATACGGCCCTCCGCGCGCCCCGCCTCCATGTCCGCGGCCGTGAGCGCGGCCCGCAGGTCCTGCGGATAGCGGGCGATCAACTGCCGTACGCAGTCGATCTGTTCGAGCGTGGCGGTCACGGCGCCCGGCTGGTCCGAGCGCACGTACACCGACCAGAACTGCGCCCCGACCCCGCCCGCGCGCAGCCGCGCCAGGTCGGTGTGCAGATGGGCGCTCTGGTCGGTGGCGATGTCGCGGGCGGCGAGGTCGTAGCGGACCTGTTCGCGCAGCGCCCATGGCAGGTCGTTGTGGCCGTCGACGACCGGGAACTCGGCGAGGAGCTCCCGGGCCTCCCCCAGTGACGTCATGGCGCTCACCTGCCCGAGCCGCCCGATCCGAATCCGAAGCCGCCCGCCATACCGTCCACCTTGGAGCGCAGGCGCTTGCCCTTCTCGGTGGCCTGGTCGTTCAGCTCCTGCTGGAACTCCCGCATACGGCCGAGGAGTTCGGTGTCGTGCGCGGCGAGGATACGGGCGGCCAGCAGACCGGCGTTGCGGGCGCCGGCGACGGACACGGTCGCTACGGGCACACCCGCGGGCATCTGCACGATCGACAGCAGGCTGTCCATGCCGTCCAGGTACTTCAGCGGGACGGGCACGCCGATGACGGGCAGCGGGGTGACGGAGGCGAGCATGCCGGGCAGGTGCGCGGCTCCCCCGGCGCCCGCGATGACGACCTTCAGGCCCCGCTCGGCGGCCTGTTCGCCGTACGCGATCATCTCGCGGGGCATACGGTGCGCGGAGACGACGTCGACCTCGTACGCGATCTCGAACTCGTCGAGGGCCTGCGCGGCGGCCTCCATGACGGGCCAGTCGGAGTCCGACCCCATGACGATGCCTACAACTGGGCTCATTCGGTGATCGTCCCTCTCAGGTATCCGGCTGCGTGACGGGCGCGCTCCAGCACGTCGTCGAGGTCGTCGCCGTATGTGTTGACGTGGCCCACCTTGCGGCCGGGCTTCACGTCCTTGCCGTACATGTGGATCTTGAGCTGTGGGTCGCGGGCCATGCAGTGCAGGTACGCGGAGTACATGTCCGGGTAGTCGCCGCCGAGGACGTTCACCATGACCGTCCAGCGGGCACGCGGGCGCGGGTCGCCGAGCGGCAGGTCGAGCACGGCGCGCACATGGTTGGCGAACTGGGAGGTGATGGCGCCGTCCTGCGTCCAGTGGCCGGAGTTGTGCGGGCGCATGGCGAGTTCGTTGACGAGGATGCGGCCGTCGCGGGTCTCGAACAGCTCGACGGCCAGGTGGCCGACCACGCCGAGTTCCTTGGCGATCCGCAGCGCCATCTCCTCGGCCCGCAGGGCGAGGGCTTCGTCCAGCTCGGGTGCCGGGGCGATCACGGTGTCGCACACGCCGTCGACCTGCCGGGACTCCACCACGGGGTACGCGACGGCCTGGCCGTGCGGCGACCGTACGACGTTCGCGGCCAGTTCCCGTACGAAGTCGACCTTCTCCTCGGCGAGCACGGGGACACCGGCCCGGAAGGGGGCGGCGGCCTCCTCCTCGGACCGTACGATCCACACGCCCTTGCCGTCGTAGCCGCCGCGGACGGTTTTGAGGACGACCGGGAAGCCGTCCCCTTCCTCCTGCGCGAACGCCACCACGTCGGCGGGATCCGTCACGATCCGGTGCCTGGGGCACGGCACGCCGATGGCGTCCAGCTTCGCCCGCATGACGCCCTTGTCCTGGGCGTGCACGAGCGCCTCCGGGCCGGGGCGCACGGGGATGCCGTCCGCCTCCAGCGCGCGCAGGTGCTCGGTGGGCACGTGCTCGTGGTCGAAGGTGATCACGTCGCAGCCGCGTGCGAAGGCGCGCAGCGTGTCGAGGTCGCGATAGTCGCCCACGACGACATCGCCGACGACCTGCGCCGCGGAATCCTGCGGAGTGTCACTGAGGAGCTTGAACCTGATGCCCAACGGGATGCCCGCCTCGTGTGTCATACGAGCGAGCTGACCACCGCCGACCATGCCGACTACCGGGAACGTCACCCCACCAGGGTATCGGCCACCGCGTTGGGCCTTCCGGCGGCCGGTTCCCACACCTTGGCGACGCCTGTGAGGTCGTACACGGGCATCCCCAGGGACGCCTGGTTAGCATGGCGGAGTCGGCGCACCCTTCCGACGGACCGAGCGAAGAACCGAGCGACCAACCGAGCGACGGACCAACCGACTATTCCGACCCACGATTCCGACCTACGAAAACCGATACGACGGGGGCCCGCACACGATGGGCAGTATCTCCTCGGGGCCGAAAGCCGGTCCCGCCCGCGGCGTCCTGCGCCGGCAGTTCGAGCATCTCGCGCGTGAGATCGCCAAGTTCGGCGCGGTCGGCGGCACGGGGCTGCTGGTCAACCTCGGCGTGTTCAACCTGGTCCGGCAGGTCACCGACCTCCCGGTGGTGCGGGCCAGTGTCGTCTCCACGTTCGTCGCCATCGTGTTCAACTACGTCGGCTTCCGCTACTTCACGTACCGCGACCGCGACAAGAGCGGCCGGACGAAGGAGCTGACGCTCTTCCTGTTCTTCAGCGTGATCGGCCTCGTGATCGAGAACGGCGTCCTCTACACGGCGACCTACGGCTTCGGCTGGGACAGCCCCCTTCAGAGCAACGTCTTCAAGTTCCTCGGCATCGGCATCGCGACCCTCTTCCGCTTCTGGTCCTACCGCACCTGGGTCTTCCGCGCCCTTCCGGCGAAGGAGGCGGTGGCCAGCGCCGAGTCGTTCCTGGAGGGCGGCCCTCCGCACAGGCCGGCCCTGTCGGGCAGCACGGCGTACAGCCAGACGGACCGCCCCAAGTAGGGGAGACTCCCGGCTTGGCGCCATCTGGCGCCATCCGGCGCCACTCGGTGCCACTCGACGCCACTCAGTTGCCGCCTGGTGCCATCTGGTGCCACACGGCTCCACCGCAGCTGGCAGCCGCCCTGACCGCCGCGCCTTGAGTCTGCGCCAATCCATGACACCGCCAACGCTTGCACATGGCGCCATAGTGGTGCCACTATAGCGCCATGGACCTCACTCCGTATGTCGACACCCTGCGCCGCGAACTCGCGGTAGCCGCCGAAGCCGGCGGGGAGGACGCCCGCGAGCTGGCCGAGCGGCTCACCGCTCCGCTGGAGTCGGCGACCCGGCTGACCATGCTCCATGTGCTCTCCGCCGCGATGGACGAGATCACCCGCGAGCTCGCCCCCGGCTCGGTCGACGTACGGCTGCGCGGACTGGACCCCGACTTCGTGGTGACGCTGCCGTCCCGCGACGACGACCGTTTCGACGCGGTGGCCGCGCCCGCCGAACCGCTCGCGCCCCCGGCCCCCGT
Source organism: Streptomyces bluensis (assembly GCF_014650715.1). GTDB lineage: Bacteria > Actinomycetota > Actinomycetes > Streptomycetales > Streptomycetaceae > Streptomyces > Streptomyces bluensis. Next base: position 59,075 of record NZ_BMVM01000008.1, read on the forward strand.
GGACGGCGACGAGGGCACCACTGCCCGGGTCAATCTGCGGCTCCCGGCCCACCTCAAGGCACGCGCCGAGGAGGCCGCGGCCCGCGAGGGCCTGTCGGTCAACGCCTGGCTGGTGCGCGCCGTGTCGGCCGCGGTCGACGGCGGCACCCTGCCCCGTACGCCACAGAAGACCCGCTCCGGACAGAGCTTCACGGGCTGGGTCCGCTGACCGCGCCCGACCCACACCACCTGCACCACCCACACCGCGTCCCACCTGCGGGGACGTCTCGACGAGTCATGAGGACGGTACAGCCATGCCTTCTTTCGACACCCCCGAACCGATCACCGTCACCGCCCACGTGGGCGCCGGCTCCCTCCGGTTCACCGCGAGCGACCGCAGCGAGACCACTGTCCAGGTACGGCCCGGCAACCCCAAGCGGGACAAGGACGTGCGGGCCGCCGAGCAGACCGAGGTCACGTACGCGAACGGCGTGCTGACCATCAGGACGAAGGAGCGCCGCTTCATCGGCCCCTCCGGCATCGTCGACGTGACGGTCGACCTGCCCGCGCACTCGGACATCGACGTCACCGGCTCCTGGGCCCACGTGGCCGCCGAGGGCCGGCTCGGCAAGGCGCAGGTCAAGACCTCGGGCGGCGACGTCCGCCTGGACACGACCGGACCGCTCCACCTGACCGTCTCCCACGGCTCGATCGTCGTCGACCGGGTCGAGGGCACGGCCGAGATCACCACCAGCTCCGGCAGCCTGCGCGTCGGCACCGTGGGCGGTCCGGCAATCCTGAAGAACTCGAACGGCTCCACGACCGTCGGCGCCGTGATCGGCGAGCTGCGGGTGAGCGGCGCCAATGGCGGCATCGACATCCAGCGCGCCGAGGGCTCGGTCACCGCGACCACCGCCCACGGCGCCGTACGCGTGGGCGACGTGGTCCGCGGCACCGTCCAACTGGAGACCTCCACCGGCTCCATCGATGTCGGCATCCGCGAGGGCACAGCCGCCTGGCTCGACGTCAGCTCGGGCAAGGGGCAGGTCCGCAACGCGCTCAGCTCGTCCGAGAGCCCGGAGCCGACAGAGGAAACGGTCGAGGTCCATGCCAGGACCCGCTGGGGCAACATCGACATCCGCCGCGTCAAGGCCTGACCTCCCCGCGCCCGTCGCCCCCTCCTTCTCTCCCCCTCCCTCTCTCCCAACTCCAGCACATCCCCACCACTTCACTCCTCAAGCCGGAGGACTCCATGGCTTCATCTGTCATGTCCACATCCAATACCGCCACGGCCTCCCCCGCCGTCTCCACCGCCGATCTGCGCAAGTCGTACGGCGACAAGACCGTGCTCGACGGCATCGATCTGCGTATCCCGGCCGGGACCGTGTTCGCGCTGCTCGGGCCGAACGGCGCCGGGAAGACGACGACCGTACAGATCCTGTCCACGCTGATCGCCGCCGACGGCGGCCGGGCCCAGGTCGCGGGCCACGATGTCGCCACGTCACCGGCCGGGGTGCGGGCCGCGATCGGCGTCACCGGGCAGTTCGCCGCGCTCGACGACCTGCTCACCGCCGAGGAGAACCTGCTCCTCATGGCCGACCTGCTGCGCCTCGGCAGGCGTGAAGGGCGCAAACGGGCCCAGGAGTTGCTGGAGCGGTTCGGCATCGCCGATGTCGCCAAGAACCGTGCCGCGACCTTCTCCGGCGGTATGCGGCGCCGGCTCGACATCGCCATGACGCTGGTCGGCGACCCGAAGGTGATCTTCCTGGACGAGCCGACGACCGGGCTCGACCCGCGCAGCCGCCGCACCATGTGGGAGACGGTGCGCTCGCTGGTCGCGGGCGGGGTCACCGTCTTCCTCACCACCCAGTACCTGGAAGAGGCCGACCAGTTGGCGGACCGGATCGCCGTGCTCGACGGCGGCCGGATCGTCGCCGAGGGCACCGCCGACGAGCTCAAGGCGCAGATCCCCGGCAGTCACGTACGACTGCGGTTCGACGACATCGACGAGTTCGAGCGCGCGGCCACCGCCTTCCCCGGCGCCGCCCGGGACGACGAGAACCTCGCCCTGCGGGTGGCGGGCGACGCCGGCATCGACGCGCTGCGCGCCCTGTTCGACCGGCTCGACGCGGCCGGAGTGCGGGCCGCCGACTTCTCCGTGCACACCCCCGACCTCGACGACGTGTTCCTCGCCCTGACCGGCGAAGGCACCTCCGCCCACCCGCTCCACGTCAAGGAGACCCTGCGATGAGCACCCTCACCTACGCCGTGCACGACTCGATGACGATGCTGCGGCGCAACCTCAAGCACGCGCTGCGCTATCCCGCCGTGTCGCTCGGGCCGGCCATGATGCCCATCCTGATGCTGCTGCTGTTCGTGTACGCCTTCGGGGACTCGATCGGCGCCGGTATGGGCGGCGGCCGGGACGCGTATCTGGAGTATCTGACGCCCGGTGTCATCATCATGGGCGTGGCGGCCGGAGCCATGTCGACCTCGATCGCGGTCTGCCAGGACATGACCGAGGGCATCATCAACCGCTTCCGGACCATGAACATCACGCGCTCGTCGTTCATGACGGGCCATGTCGTCGGCAGCGTCCTCACGACGGTGGTGAGCCTGGTCCTGGTGGTGGGCGTGGCGGTCGCGCTCGGCTTCCGCCCGGACGCGAACCCGCTTGAGTGGCTGGCGGTGGCCGGGCTGGTCGCGGCCATCGCGTTCGCGGTGGCCTGGCTGTCGGCGGCGCTCGGCCTGATCTCCAAGACCGTCGAGTCCGCGAGCAACAAGCCGCTGCTGATCCAGTTCCTGCCGTTCCTGGGCTCGGCGTTCGTGCCGGCCGACTCGATGGCCCCGGGCCTGCGCTGGTTCGCCGAGAACCAGCCGTTCACACCGATGACCGAGACGCTGCGCGGACTGCTCTCCGGCTCGGAGATCGGCAACAACGGCTGGATCTCGCTCGCCTGGTGCGCCGGCATCACCCTGGTGGGCTACGTCTGGTCGCGCTCGCTGTTCAACAGCACGACCAAGCGCTGAGAGACCGTCTCGCCGGCTACTGGTCCGTCCCGCTCCCGGCCCCGCGCCCGGCCCTTCCCGCGCCCGGTTCTTCCCGCTACCGAACCGTCCGCTCGTCCCCGGAGGCCGCCGACTTGAGTGGCGTACGGGACAGGAACAGCCCGAAAACCGGCGGCTGGAGCTGGAGCATCTCCAGCCGCCCACCGTCCGCCTCGGCCAGATCGCGGGCCACGGCCAGCCCGATCCCCGTCGAGTTGCGCCCGCTGATCGCCCGCTCGAAGATCCGCGCCCCCAGATCGGCGGGGACGCCGGGTCCTTCGTCGGTCACCTCGATCACCGCCTGGTTACCGGTCACGCGCGTCCGCAGCGCCACGGTCCCGCCCCCGTGCATGAGCGAGTTCTCGATGAGCGCCGCCAGCACCTGGGCCACCGCCCCCGGCGTCCCCACGGCTTGCAGATGCCGCTTTCCCGAGCTGACGATCGCACGGCCCGCGCTGCGGTAGGCCGGCCGCCACTCCTCCAGCTGCTGCTTGATCACCTCGTCGAGGTCGAACGAGACGGCGGAGCCGTTGCGGGGATCGCGGGAGTTGGTCAGCAGCCGCTCCACCACGTCGGTCAGCCGCTCGACCTGCGTCAACGCGATGGTGGCCTCCTCCTTCACCGTGTCCGGATCGTCGGTGAGGGTGATCTCCTCCAGCCGCATGGAGAGCGCCGTCAGCGGCGTACGGAGCTGGTGGGAGGCGTCGGCGGCCAGGCGCCGCTCGGCGGTGAGCATACGGCCGATGCGCTCGGCGGAGGCGTCGAGGACGTCCGCGACCCGGTCCAGCTCCGGGACGCCGTACCGCTTGTGGCGTGGCCGCGGGTCGCCCGAACCGAGGCGCTCCGCGGTCTCCGCGAGGTCGGTGAGGGGGGAGGCGAGACGGTTGGCCTGGCGCACGGCGAGGAGGACGGCCGCGATGACGGCGAGCAGCGCGACCAGGGCGATGATCAGCAGCGTGCGGCCGACCTCCCGGGTCACGGACGACCGCGGCTCCTCGACCGTGACCGTCTCGCCCTGGTCGCCGGTCTCCTCGGAGTGGATGACGTCACCGGTGGGCCGCTTGCCGATCTCGATCGGGGGCCGGCCCGGGATCTCGATGAGCGCGTACCGCCCGTCGGCTACCTGATCCCTGAGGACGCCCGCGCTGACCCGCTCGTCCCCGAGGATCCGGCTGTCGACGATGCTCACCAGGCGCACCGCCTCGGAGTCGACGCGCTCCTGGGCGCTGTTGCTGATCGTGCGCGTCTCGACGATCACCAGGGAGACCCCGAAGACCGCTATCACCACGAGCACGACGGCGAGCGTGGACTGAATGAGACGACGACGCACAGGTCCCTCCGGGCAGATGTCTTACGGGGACCAGTGTGCCGCGCCCCAAAGGGGCGCGGGGCTGTGTACCTATGCGGCTCCGCCGCGTGGGCGCGACCAGCCACAACGAACCCGCAGCCGCAGAGCCCACCGCAGATACAACGGCGGCGACGCGATCAGCGAGACGGCACGTCAACTCTTCTCGAACCGGAACCCGACACCCCGCACCGTGGCGATGTACCGCGGATTGGCCGCGTCGTCACCGAGCTTCTTCCGCAACCAGGAGATGTGCATGTCGAGGGTCTTGGTCGACGACCACCACGTCGTGTCCCAGACCTCCCGCATCAACTGGTCCCGGGTGACGACCCGCCCCGCGTCCCGCACGAGCACCCGCAGCAGGTCGAACTCCTTCGCCGTGAGCTGGAGCTCCTCCTCGCCCATCCACGCCCGGTGGGACTCGACGTCGATACGGACGCCGTGGGTGGCGGGCGGCTGCTGGGGCTCCGCGGCGCCGCGCCGCAGCAGGGCCCGCACGCGGGCGAGGAGCTCGGCGAGGCGGAACGGCTTGGTGACGTAGTCGTCGGCGCCCGCGTCGAGTCCGACGACGGTGTCCACCTCGTCGGCGCGCGCGGTCAGGATGAGGACCGGGATGGTGTGGCCCTCGGCGCGGAGTCTGCGGGCCACCTCCAGGCCGTCCATGCCGGGCAGGCCCAGGTCCAGGACGACCAGGTCGACGCCCCCCTGCATTCCGGCGTCCAGCGCGGTGGGGCCGTCCTCGCGGACCTCCACCTCGTACCCCTCCCGGCGCAGTGCGCGGGCCAGCGGCTCCGAGATGGACGCGTCGTCCTCGGCGAGCAGTACTCGGGTCATGGGGTGATGGTAGTCCGCCCCGGACGCGACCAGGAGGGTGATCGGCAACCGCGATTCATACCCTTCACACCCCGCGCTCTTACCTTCGCACGCGACGATCGCGCCGCGCTCCCGCCGCCGTGTCCCGCACTCTCCCACCCTCACCGTGACGCACAGTGATACTCCAGGAGTTGAGGCCTACGGCCATGCGATTCGATCTTCAGTGCGACCTTCGAATAAGAGGTCGAAGTTCCGTTCTTACCTGTGATTCACATCTCAGAGCGCCCAGGGCTGTCACTGGTTTGACGTATGGTGAAACAACGCCTGTAGCAGCACACGGGGACCTTCGGCGGACTTGACGCTGAAGGTCTCTTTTGTGTGCAGGAACCACCAGCAAGGAACGACCATGGCCCCCAGCCTGACGAAGGACTCGGTCTCCCCGGGCACCCCCGGTTCCGAGAGGACCTTCTTCGGCCAGCCCCGCGGGCTGGCCACCCTCTTCATGACCGAGATGTGGGAGAGGTTCTCCTACTACGGCATGCGGGCCCTGCTCCCGCTGTACCTCGTCGCCCCCGGCGGCCTGCACCTGAACGCGGCGGCCGCGACCGCGATCTACTCCGTCTACGTGTCGCTGGTGTACCTGCTCGCCATGCCGGGCGGCTGGTTCGGTGACCGGGTCTGGGGTCCGCGCAAGACCGTCGCCGTCGCCGGCGGCGTCATCATGCTGGGCCACCTCACGCTGGCCCTGCCGTTGTCCGGCACCTTCTACATGGGCCTCGGTCTCGTCGCGATCGGCTCAGGTCTGCTGAAGGCCAACATCTCGACGATGGTCGGCCACCTGTACGACGGCCCGGACGACCCGCGCCGCGACGGCGGCTTCACCGTCTTCTACATGGGCATCAACCTCGGCGCCTTCGCCGCGCCGCTGGTCATCGGCACCATCGGGGAGAACGTCAACTGGCACCTGGGCTTCGCGCTCGCCGCGCTCGGCATGGCGCTGGGCCTGGCCCAGTTCCTGATCGGCAGCCGCCACCTCGCCCCGCGCTCCAGCGTCGTCCCGACGCCGCTGTCCGCCGAGGAGAAGGTCTCGACGCTGCGCAAGGCCGCGATCTGGGCCGGCATCGCCGTCGTCTTCTACGCGATCGTCGGCTTCTCCGGCCACTACACGCTGAACTGGATCCTGGTCCCGCTCACCCTGCTCGGGGTGATCATCCCGACGATGGTGCTGGTCCGCATCAAGCGCGACAACAGCCTCGACCGCGTCGAGCAGTCGAAGATGTCCGCGTACATCTGGTTCTTCGTCGCCGCGGCCGTGTTCTGGATGATCTACGACCAGGGCGGCTCGACCCTGGCGATCTTCGCCGACTCGTCGGCCGAGAACAGCGTCTTCGGCTGGTCGTTCCCGGTCTCCTGGTACCAGTCGGTCAACCCGGTCCTGATCATGGCCCTGGCCCCGGTCTTCGCCTGGTTCTGGCTCGCGCTGAACCGGCGCGGCAAGGAGCCGAGCACGATCGTGAAGTTCGCCTCGGGTCTGGTCCTGGTCGGCGCGTCCTTCTTCCTCTTCCTGGCCCCGCTGTCGATCGCCGAGGGCGGTCACAAGGCGGCCGCGATGTGGCTGGTGGCGATCTACTTCGTCCAGACCGTCGGTGAGCTGCTGCTCTCGCCGGTCGGCCTGTCCGTCACCACGAAGATGGCCCCCGCCAAGTACGCCTCCCAGATGATGGGCGTCTGGTTCCTGGCCGTCACCGCCGGCGACGCGACCACGGGTCTGCTCTCCATCGCGGGCGTCGGCCTGAACGGCATGAACGTGGTCGCGCTTGAGGCCACGCTCGCGGTGGTCGCGGGTGTCGCGGTGTGGATGTACCGCAACCGGGTCAAGCAGTTGATGGGCGGCGTGCACTGACGGACATGCGCTGACGCAGAAGAGCCGGAGGGCCGCCCCACCGTCGCGGTGGGGCGGCCCTCCGGCTGTCCCCGGAAACGTCAGCGCATACGTCGACGCGGCAGGAACGTGAACACGGCGCCGCCCAGCAGCGTCACCGTCCCCGCGACCAGGCCCAGCGCCCTGAGCGAACCGTGGTCCTCGGCCCCCGTGTCGGCGAGACCGCCCGACGTGCCGCCGGAGCCCGACGCCGAGCCTCCCGCCGTCCCCCCGGCCGAGCCTCCCGCCGAACCGCCGCCCGAGGCACCGCCCGGCTGCTCCGTCGTGTCGAGAGTCAGCGACACCTCGCTCTTCGACGGAGTGCATGTCGTCGTGGTGCCCAGCGCCTCCACCGTCAGCACCCCCGGCGAGAGCGTCGACTCACCGGTGGCCCCCGGCTTGTACGTGCCCTTCAGATCGGGGACCTCGATCGGGTCACCGGACTTGATCGCCTCGGAGTTCGTCGGCCCCTCCACACGCACGGTGCCCTGGTCGGAACCGCCCAGGACCACCTCCATCGACGGCTTGACCGAGTCCGCGGGGATGTCCGCCGGACTGTCCATCACCGACTTCTTGAACTGCACGGTGAGGTCGTAACTCCCGCCGTTCTTCTTGGCGTTGATCTGCACGGGCGAGGTGGCGTCCTTGTCGCCGATCGGTGTCTTGCACTTGTAGGGGACCTGGACCTCCTTGCCGGTGAAGTCGGTCTGCCCGCCGTCGTCGCCTCCCGTGCTCCCGCCGCTCCCGGAACTGCCGCCGCCTCCGTTCGTGCCGGACGTCGGCGTGGGCGTCGGCGTCGCGGTCTGGGTCGGCGGCTGGGTCGGGGTCGACGTACCCCCGTTGCCCTCGGTCACGTTGATGGTGGCGGCGGACTTCACGGCCTCGGTCGGTGCGCACTTGGTGTCCGTCGACATGACGTTGATGGCGTACTTGTCCGGCGTCAGCGTCACCTGCCCGGCCTTCGTCAGCTTCAATTTCCCCTTCATGTCGGACAGCACCATGGCACCGCCCTTGGGAATGGGAGGGTTCTCCCGCGACCCCTGCATCGCGAGGTCGGCGGTCTGCGCCCCGGCCGCCTTGAGCGTGCCGCTCGGCTGGACGGAGTTCGCGGGCAGGTCGACGAGGTCGGGGTTCTTGGACGCCGCCTGGACGAACGTCCACACCACCTCGACCTCGTCCCCCACCTTCGCCGTGGCGGGCGCGGTCACCTCCACCTCGGTGGTGCCCTGGACGGGCGGCAGCCCCGAGATCGCGGGCGGCACGCACTCCGTCGCGTACGACACCTCCGCCGCCTGCGCCGGGACCGCGGCCACCCCGAGCAGGAGCCCGGCCCCGCCCAGCATCAGCGCCGCCCCGGCCGCGGTCGCTCTCCCACTCCGTACCGTGCGAACTCTCCGTTGCGCGCTCACGTGTGTCCCTTCCTGGTCGGAGTCGTCGAACCGTTCTCTTTCGGTGCGGAGAGCTGTCCGGCCGCCGCCGTCCCCGGGTCGGTGTCCGGCGAGAACCACGGCAGGGTCGAGGTCGTACGCGACGTCGCTCCGGCGGGGGACGCCGCTGAGGGCCTGGACGGCTCGGTCTGCTGCGCGGTCGACCCGGAGTCGGTCGCAGCGCGCCTAGGCACCGGCCCCAGCAGCCGTACGCGCAGTTCGGGCATCCGTAGCCCCCGGTGCCGCCCCGACACGCGGGCGCGCGGCCGGACATGGTCGACCACGGCCATCCCGACGCGGAACACCGCGGCCGGTACGACGACGGCGAGCAGGATCCAGAAGAGGGTCACGCCCCAGGGCCGCCCCACGCCCCAGGGCTGTTCCGCGAGCACCTTGCCGCCGTACTTGAGCGAGACGGTGTAGGCCCCGTGCGCACCGGCGGCCAGTTCGACCGGCAACGCGATCCGCGCCTTCTTGCCCGGCTCGACCGTGCCGCGCCACTGCTGCTCCTCCCACTCAGGGGCGAACACCCCGTGGGAGGTGCCCACCCGGAAGACGGGGTCCTTGACGGGAGACGTGCCGACGTTGCCGACGGTGAAGACGAGCCGACGCTGCGGCGGTGCCCCGAACCACGTCAGCAACCCGCTCGAACCGTCCAGCCGCGTGTCCGTGAGGACCGAGAGCCGCCCACCGGCCGTCTCGTCCGGCAGCGGCTCCACCGCATGCCCGGCCACCTGGAAGGCCGCGTCCGCCTCCGCCTTCTGGCCGGTCACCGTCGCGACGTGGACCACGCACGGGCACGGCACCGGCGGCTCCGCCACGGGCACCTTCTTGCTGAAGGCTCCCTTGTCGTCGGTGGTGACGGCCCGGCCGTCGGCGTTGGCGCAGGAGTTGGTCCCGCCGATCACCCCTCGGTCCGGTGTGGACTGACCGCAGATCAGCAGCATCAGCAGCGCCCCGGACCGCCATCCGCTGCCGCTCACGGTGATCGAACCACCGGTCCCCGCCTGGGGCTTGGACAGCTTGACGGTCGGTTCGGCGGTCGAAATAGCGGTTGATTTGGCGGGCGGTTTCTCCGCGCCCCACGCTGCCGTTCCCGTCCCCAGGCCCGCCAACGGGGCCAGGACGAGCGCGAGCACCGCCACCAGCGCCGAGATCCGCCCCTTGCCGCTCACGTCACCGCTCCCGCCATCTCGACTTCGCCACGCGGCGGTTCCTCCGCTCGCGGTGGTGCCCCTCGGCGCCGCCTCCACCGCCGTACGAGGAAGAAGGCGCCCACCGCCGCGCCCCCGCCCGCGATCCCGGCCACCGCCCGCCAGGGCACGAACCGCACCTCCACCGCCTCCGCGTCACGTGCCGCGCCGCCGCCCGCCGTGACCGTCAGCCGTAGGCCGACCGCGTCCAGCGCGGGCCGGTCGGGCCACGGTTCGGCGAGCCGTACGCGACGCCCCGGCGCCAGTTCGACCGGCAGGGCGCGGGGCGCCCGGTCGAGGAGGCGCCGGCCGAAGAGACCCTCGGCGCGCACCGCGAGGCTCGGGGTCAGCGTGGTGGTACCGCGGTTGACCAGCTCGTACGTGATGCGCTCGCCGCGCACCGCGACGCGCTCGACGGTGAGCGCGGGCAGTTCGGGTCCGCCGACCCGCAGTCGCAGCCGTACGGTCCTCGACCGGCCGTCGGACGAGCGGGCGGTGAGGGTGTCCGCGTGGTCACCGGGAGCGGCGCCGGCCGGGACGTTCACCGTGAACGGCACCTCCGCGCGCGTGCGGGCGGGCACCTCGACCGAGACCGTCCGCGCGGGCGCGCCCTCGCCCGCGAAGACCACCCAGTTCTCTCCGCTCAGCCGCACCCTGACCGGTTCGGCGGACGGATTGCGCACCGACACCGTGTCCTGGAGGACCGCTCCGGGCACGCCCTCCGCGTAGAAGGAAGGCCGCCCACCGCCCGACGGCACGACGGACCAGCCGTCGTCGGCCACGGCCACGGGCGCCGTGGCGGCCAGCAGGAGGGCAACGAGAAACAGGACACGCATCGGCGGCTCCAGCGGGACGGGTCGTACGACTCCGCGGCGGCTCCCGGCCGGGGGAATCGTCGACGGTCAGCGGCGTACCGTCTGGTTCCTGCGGGTCAGCCAGAGCACGCCCCCGGCGCCCACGAGCAGCACCGTGCCGCCGAGGGTGCCGAGCGCGACGGCCGAGTCCTCGGGGCCGGTCTGCGGGAGTTCGCTCCCCGAGCCGCCGGAGCCGCCCGCGCCGACGGACGCGGAAACGCCCTGGGAGGACCCGGCCGACGAACCCGAACCCCCGCCGGCCGCCGTGACGTCGAGCGTGAGCGCCGGTCCGGGGTTGTTGCCGGGCGTGCAGGTCGTGGTCGTGCCGAGCGCCTTGATGGTGAGCACGCCCGGTGTGAAGGTGACCTTGCCGGTCTTCTTCGGGCTGTACGTGCCGCTCAGGTCGCTGATCTTGATGGGTGTGTTGGCGGGGATGGCCTCCGCGTTGGCGGGACCGGTCACCGCCAGCGTGCCGCTTTCGGCGCCGCCCAGCTTGATGGTGGCGCTCGGGTTCATCGAGCCCTTGCCCAGCTCCACGGGGCTGGACGAGACGCCCTTCTGCCACGACATGGTGATCTTGTAGCCGCTGCCGCTCTTGACGCCCTTGATGTCGATCGGCGAGACGGCGGACTTGTCGCCGATCGGTGTCTTGCAGTTGTACTCGACGTCCACGACGTCGGCCTGGGCCGCGGGGGCGGCCATCAGCACCGCCGAGCCGGCCAGTGCCGCGGCGATCGCGAGCGCGGCGGTTCGTTTCTGGTACGTCCGGTACGACACCTCGGGACCCCACATTCTGACGCAACATCAGATTGGCGCCTCAAGGTACGCCCGCCCCCTTGTAGAGGGAAGACAAAGTGTGTGCCGGTTTCATGAGGAGGGGCAGCGCCCCACAGAAGGGGCGGGGCTCGTATCGACATGCGGCTCCCCCGCGATGGGGATCGCCCCTGTTCGAGCGAAGCGAGAACTTAGGGGCGCGGGGAACTGCGCGCCCAGCCACAACGCACCCGCAGTCAACCAACAACCCGCAGTCGTCCGGTTCAACCCAGCGGAGCGCCCGGCCCCCCGACCTCCGCCCACACCGTCTTCCCCGTGGCCCCGGACGTACGTATGACCCCCCAGTCCAGGCACAGCCGTTGGACGATGAACATCCCGTGCCCGCCGGGCCGCCCCGCGCGGTGCGGAGTGCGGGGTGCGGGCTCGCCCCCGCCGCGGTCGGAGACCTCGATGCGGAGCACCTTGTTGTCGCAGGTGATCCACAGCTCGTCCGGGCCCTCGGTGTGCAGGCAGGCGTTGGTCACGAGTTCGGAGACGACCAGCAGGACGTCCTCGGCCGCGGCCCGCTGGTCGGCGTTCGCGGCGGGCAGCCAGCCCCACGCGTAGAGCGCCTGGCGGGTGAAGTCCCGGGCGAGCGGTACGACCCCGCTCTCGCCGTCGAAACTCATCCTGCGGGTCCGCCCCCCGCCGACGGGCGCGGAGGCGGGCGTGCCCTTGGGCACACCTTCCGCGATCGCACCCTCTCGGGACGCGCCCCCTCCGGACGCCCCGGAAGCGCCGCCGGCGCCCGGTTCCGGGCCGCGGTCGCCCGGCGAGTAAGGCCGGGTGGTGCTCATCAGCGCTTCACCTCACCGATTCACCAGTTCACGATTCAGGATTCAGTACGTGGATCCGGGGATCCCCCCAGGGCCCCCGCGGCGCACCCGCCGTTGTGGTTTCCGACATGTTCAGGATGTCTCCTGCCCGACCGAACCGTCCGAACACCCATCTCTTCGGTGCGGAGCATGTGACAGGAGTAACGCGCTGCTCACGCAGGGGCAGACGGGTCAGCCGCCGTGTCCGGTCGGCCGGTCCGACCGGAGGAGCGACGAGCGGATCCGGGACCAGCGGTTCTAGCCACCCAGTGCGGCTTCGAGCGTGTCGTGGACGGTGAAGACGGCATCCGCTCCTGTGATCTCGAACACCCTGGCCACCACCGGCTGCATCCCCGCGAGATGAACCCCGCCGCCGGCCGCCTCGGCCTTCAGGCGGGCACCCAGCAGGACGTTGAGCCCGGTGGAATCACAGAACTCCAGGCGCGAGCAGTCAACAACGAGACGTGCGAACCCGTTGTCAAGACAGTCGTCGAGTGGTTCTCGCAACAAATCGGCGGTGTGGTGATCCAGCTCACCCGCGGGGGTCACGATGGCGCTGGCGCCTTCTTCCCGCACCTCGACCAGAAGCCGGCCCGACTGTGCGCTGCCGAGCGTCCCGCGGTCCATGCCGTCCCTCTCTCGACCGTCGTGGCTGTTGACTCGACATCGAACACTACGCCTTCCCCGCACGCTCCGACAGCCGAACAATCGCCCATAACTGGACATTTCGCCATGGAGCGCACTTGCGATGAGACGAGGAAAGCAGGTAGGGCTAGTAAGGACACCCGACAACACGGCCGGCTTTGGAGGCGCCGCACACCGCAGTGCACGTAGAGGCATCGGCGGCCATATGCCGAGAACGATGGAGGACACCATGTCACCCCGGCTCGACGCATCGCATACCCAGAGGGCTGCGTCGACACCCTCTCTGGAAGACACGCAGGACGAGCTCGCCCACGAGCTGCCCGACGGGCTTGAGGGACTTCCGGAGATACCCCCCTACGACGAGGTGGGGCCGGTAGACGCACGGGCCCTGTCCAAGACACTCTTCGAGCGGCTGGAGTCCCTTGAAGAGGGCACGTACGAATATTCGTACGTACGCAACACCCTGGTCGAACTCAACCTCGCCCTCGTGAAGTTCGCCGCCTCCCGGTTCCGCTCCCGCAGCGAGCCCATGGAGGACATCATCCAGGTCGGCACGATCGGCCTGATCAAGGCGATCGACCGGTTCGAGCTCAGCCGCGGCGTCGAGTTCCCCACCTTCGCGATGCCGACGATCATCGGTGAGATCAAGCGCTTCTTCCGCGACACGAGTTGGTCCGTGCGCGTCCCGCGTCGGCTTCAGGAGCTGCGCCTGGACCTGGCGAAGGCCGGCGACGAACTCGCCCAGAAGCTCGATCGCGCTCCGACGGTGGGAGAGCTGGCGGAGCGCCTGGGCCTCTCCAACGACGAGGTCGTGGAGGGCATGGCGGCGTCCAACGCGTACACCGCCTCGTCACTGGACGCACAGCCGGAGGAGGACGACTCCGAGGGCGCGCTGGCGGACCGGATCGGCTACGAGGACCACGGGCTCGAAGGCATCGAGTACGTCGAGTCGTTGAAGCCGCTGATCGCCGAACTCCCGCCGCGCGACCGGAAGATCCTGTCACTGCGCTTCGTCGCCAACATGACGCAGTCCGAGATCGGGGACGAACTCGGCATCTCCCAGATGCACGTGTCCCGGCTCCTGTCCCGCACGCTCGGGCGATTGCGGAAGGGCCTGACCGTCGAGGAGTGAGCCCCCGCGCCCGTGGCCCGCGCCCGGTGCTCCGACTTCGGTCGGGCATCGGGCGTTTGTCGTAGGACGGCTCCCACTCCCCTGGCGGCTCGGGCGCTCCACGCCCACGGCGCTACGGCTCACACCACCCGTACGCCCCTCCGCCACACCCCCGACACCAGCGGCACCCCCGGCCGGTAGGCGAGGTGGACGTGGCTCGGCGCGTCCAGGAGGGCCAGGTCGGCGTACGCGCCCGGCGTCAGCCGGCCGATGTCGTCACGCCGGAGCGCCGCCGCTCCGCCCGCCGTCGCCGACCACACCGCCTCGTCCGGGGTCATCCTCATGTCCCGTACGGCGAGGGCGACGCAGAAGGGGACGGACGACGTGAAGGACGAACCCGGGTTGCAGTCCGTCGACAGGGCGACCGTGACACCCGCGTCGAGGAGGCGGCGGGCGTCGGGCCATTCGGCGCGGGTGGAGAACTCGGCGCCGGGGAGGAGGGTGGCGACGGTCGAACTGTTCGCCAGGGCGTCGATGTCCGCGTCCGTCAGGTGCGTGCAGTGGTCGGCGCTGGCCGCGTCGAGTTCGACCGCCAACTGCACACCGGGGCCGTAGGACAGCTGGTTGGCGTGGACGCGTGGGTGCAGGCCCTTCGCCTTGCCTGCGGTGAGGATGGCGCGTGCCTGGTCGCCGTCGAAGGCGCCCCGCTCGCAGAAGACGTCGATCCAGCGGGCGTACGGGGCGCAGGCGTCGAGCATCTCTCCGGTGACCAGGGCCACGTACGCGGCCGGGTCGTCGGCGTGGTCGGGCGGCACGATGTGGGCGCCGAGGTAGGTGACCTCGTCGGTGTGGCGGGCGGCGATACGCAGGGCTCGGGCCTCGTCGGCGACGGTGAGGCCGTAGCCGGACTTGGTCTCGAAGGTGGTGGTGCCCTGGCGGAGGGCCTCGGCGAGGTAGCGGGTGAGGTTGGCCTCCAGCTCCGCGTCCGTCGCCGCGCGGGTCGCCTCCACCGTCGTACGGATGCCGCCGGCGCTGTAGGGGCGGCCCGACATGCGGGCGTTGAACTCCTGGGTGCGGTCGCCCGCGAAGACGAGGTGGGAGTGGGAGTCCACGAAGCCGGGGATCACCGCGCGGCCCTCGGCGTCGACCCGGTTGTCAGTGGCGGGTGCTTTGCTTGATTCACCGGTCCACGCGACGCGGTCGCCGTCGATGACGACGGCCGCGTCCTGGATCAGCCCAAGGGGGGATCCGTCACCTAGAGAGGGGTCGTTGGTGACCAGGGCGGCGATGTTGGTGATGACGGTGCTGGCGGTGCTCGCCGACTGGGCGGGGCTGGCGGTGCTCGGGCTGCTCATGGCGTCCTTGGTGGCCTGGTCTGCGGTGGGGTCGGGGGAGGGTGGCTCCGGTGGCCGTGGGCCGGTGATCAGTCGCGCAGGGCTTCGACGGCTGCTGCCAGCGCCGACGGCACGTCCGGCACAAGGGTGTGCACCCCGTCGCGTACGACGTGCCGTCCGCCCACGACCGTATGGCGCACATCCGCTGCCGACGCGGCGAATACGGCCGTCTCGGCAGCGAGTCGCGGCGACGGCCCGGCTGTCCTGACCGAGTCGAGCGCGACCGTCGTGAAGTCGGCGAGCGCGCCGGGCTCCAGGGCGCCCGCGTCGTCCCAGCCGAGGGCCGCGTGGCCGTCGGCCGAGGCCGCCCGCAGGAGGGCCGCCGCCGTCCAGTGACCGCGTGTGCGGGTGCGCAGCCGCTCGTTCAGCTCCATCGCGCGGGCCTCTTCGAGGAGGTCGATCACGGCGTGGCTGTCGGAGCCGAGGGAGAGCGGAGAGCCCGCCCGTTGCAGGGCGGCGGCGGGTCCGATGCCGTCGGCGAGGTCGCGTTCGGTGGTGGGACACATGCAGGTGCCGGTGGAGGTGGAGCCGATCAGGGAGATGTCCTGGTCGGTGAGGTGGGTGTTGTGCACGCCCGTCGTACGCGGCCCGAGGACACCGTGCTCGGCGAGGAGCTGGGTCGGTGTGCACCCGTGCGCGGCGAGGCAGGCGTCGTTCTCCGCCGTCTGCTCGGACAGGTGCACATGCAGCGGGGCCCGCCGCTCCTCGGCCCACCGCGCCACGGCCGCCAACTGCCCTGCGGGCACGGCCCGTACGGAGTGGACGGCGGCACCGATCCGCAGGTGATCCCGTTCCTTGAGAAGTGAAGAGCGTTCCGCCCATGCCTCCGCCGTGCCGTCGGAGAAGCGGAGCTGGTGCTGGTTGGGCGGCTGTCCGAAGCCGGAGGACAGGTACGCGGTGTCGAGGAGGGTGATCCGGATGCCGGCTTCGGCGGCGGCCGTGATGAGCGCCTCGCCCATGGCGTTGGGGTCGGCGTAGGGGGTGCCGCCGGGGGCGTGGTGCAGGTAGTGGAACTCGCCGACGACCGTGATGCCGGCGAGGGCCATCTCGGCGTAGGTCGCCCGTGCGAGGGCGTGGTACGTCTCGGGGGTCAGCCGGTCAGCCACGCCGTACATGACCTCGCGCCAGGTCCAGAAGGTGCCGGTCCCGACCTGGACGGCGCCGCGCAGGGCGCGGTGGAAGGCGTGGCTGTGGGCGTTGGCGAGCCCGGGAAGGGTGAGCCCGCGCAGCGCCTCGGCGCCGGGCGGCAGGGCTCCCGTGTCCTGCCGCACGGCGGTGATGCGTCCGTCCGCGACGTCGACGGCCACGCCCGCCGCGACGTGGTCGCCCATCCAGGCGTGCTCCAGCCAGTACGTAGTCCGCGTCACCTGCAGGCCAGCCCTTCCAGTACGTCGGCGAGTGCGGTCACCCCGGCCACGCAGTCGTCCTCGGCGGCGTGCTCGGCCGGGGAGTGCGAGACGCCCGTGGGATTGCGCACGAACAGCATGGCGGTCGGGATGCTTCCGGACAGGATCCCTGCGTCGTGTCCGGCACCGGTGCCGAGGACCGGGACCTTGAGCCCGGGGTCCGTGTCCTTGCCGAGGATGCGGGCCAGTTCGTCGCGCAGGGCGTGGTCGAACTCGACGACGGGCGTGAAGGACTCACGGACGATGTCGAGGTCGACGCCGTGGGCTTCGGCGTACGCGCGGGCGGCCTTCTCGATGCCGCCGACGACGGTGTCGAGTCTCTCCTGGTCGGCGGCGCGGGAGTCGAGCCAGCCGCGCACCAGCGAGGGGATGGCGTTGACGCCGTTCGGCTCGACGACGATCTTGCCGAAGGTGGCGACGGCACCGGCGAGTTCGGCCTCGCGGCGGGCGGCGAGCACGGTCTCGGCGTACGACAGCATCGGGTCGCGCCGGTCGGCGAGCCGAGTGGTGCCCGCGTGGTTGGCCTCGCCCCGGAAGTCGAACCGCCACCGTCCGTGCGGCCAGATGGCGCCGGCGATGCCGACCCGGTCGCCGGACAGGTCGAGCGCGCGTCCCTGCTCGACATGGAGTTCGACGAAGGCGCCGATGCGGGCGAGCCGTTCGGGGTCGGCGCCGATGGTGTCGGGGTCGTACCCGGCGGCTTCCATGGCGCGTGGCAGGGTGATCCCGTCGCCGTCGGTGAGCCGGTGGGCCTGCTCGACGGTGAGCTGCCCGGCGGTGAGCCGCGAGCCGACGCAGGCGAGCCCGAACCGGGCGCCCTCCTCGTCGCCGAAGTTGACGATGGCGAGGGGCTTGGTGAACCGCGCGTTCCTGCTCCGCAGTTCATCGAGGGCGGCGAAGGAGGAGACGACGCCGAGGGGCCCGTCGAAGGCGCCGCCGTCGGGTACGGAGTCGAGGTGTGACCCGGTGACGACGGCGTTCCCGGCGGCTGGGTCCCCGAGCCACGCCCACTGGTTGCCGTTCCGGTCGACCTCGTAGGTGAGCCCACGGGCCTCGGCCTGCTCCTGGAACCAGGTCCGGCAGTCGGCGTCGGCACCGGTCCAGGCGTAGCGGCGGTAGCCGCCGGAGGCGGAGTCGCGGCCGATCGGCAGCAACTCCGCCCACATGCTGTGGAAGGTCACGCGTCGTCACCCTCACGCATCGGCACCCGGACCCCGCGCTCGTCCGCCACCGACTCGGCGATGTCGTACCCGGCGTCCACGTGCCGGATGACGCCCATGCCCGGGTCGTTGGTCAGCACCCGCCGGATCTTCTCCCCGCCGAGCTTCGTGCCGTCGGCCACCGTCACCTGGCCGGCGTGGATGGACCGTCCCATGCCGACGCCGCCGCCGTGGTGGAGGGAAACCCAGGACGCGCCCGAAGCGACGTTGACCATGGCGTTGAGCAGCGGCCAGTCGGCGATGGCGTCGGAGCCGTCGAGCATGGCCTCGGTCTCGCGGTACGGCGAGGCCACCGACCCGCAGTCGAGATGGTCCCGCCCGATGGCCAGCGGGGCGGCCAGCTCACCGCTCGCGACCATGTCGTTGAAGCGCTCGCCCGCGCGGTCCCGTTCCCCGTATCCCAGCCAGCAGATGCGCGCGGGAAGGCCCTGGAAGTGGACGCGCTCCCCGGCCATCTTGATCCAGCGGGCGAGGGACTCGTTCTCCGGGAAGAGGTCCAGGATCGCCCGGTCGGTCTTCGCGATGTCCGACGCCTCACCGGACAGGGCCGCCCAGCGGAAGGGGCCCTTGCCCTCGCAGAACAGCGGCCGGATGTAGGCGGGCACGAAGCCGGGGAAGGCGAACGCCCGCTCGTACCCGGCGAGTTGGGCCTCCCCACGGATGGAGTTGCCGTAGTCGAAGACCTCGGCGCCGGCGTCCATGAAGCCGACCATGGCCTCGACGTGCCGGGCCATCGACTCGCGGGCACGGGTGGTGAAGCCGGCCGGGTCCTTGGCCGCGTAGGAGGCCATGTCGTCGAAGTCGACGCCCAGCGGCAGGTAGGCCAGCGGGTCGTGCGCGGAGGTCTGGTCGGTGACGATGTCGATGGGCGCGCCCTCGGCGAGCATGCGCGGCAGCAGCTCCGCCGCGTTGCCGAGCAGCCCGATGGACAGCGGGCGGCGGGCGTCGCGGGCCTCGACGGCGAGCTGGAGGGCGTGCTCCAGGGAGTCGGCCTTCACGTCCAGGTAGCGGTGCTCGATGCGGCGCTCGATGGCGCGCGGGTCGCAGTCGATGCAGAGCGCGACGCCGTCGTTCATCGTCACGGCGAGCGGCTGGGCGCCGCCCATGCCGCCGAGCCCGGCGGTCAGGGTGATCGTCCCGGCGAGCGATCCGCCGAACCGCTTGGCGGCCACGGCGGCGAAGGTCTCGTAGGTGCCCTGGAGGATGCCCTGGGTGCCGATGTAGATCCACGAACCGGCGGTCATCTGCCCGTACATGGTGAGGCCGAGCTGTTCCAGCCGTCGGAACTCCTCCCAGTTGGCCCAGTCGCCCACCAGGTTGGAGTTGGCGATCAGGACGCGCGGCGCCCACTCGTGGGTCTGCATGACGCCGACGGGACGGCCCGACTGCACGAGCATGGTCTCGTCCTGCTTCAGGGTCCGCAGCGTCCGCACCATCGCGTCGAAGGAGCGCCAGTCACGGGCGGCCTTCCCGGTGCCGCCGTACACGACGAGCTTGTCGGGGTGCTCGGCGACCTCGGGGTCGAGGTTGTTCTGCAGCATGCGCAGCGCGGCTTCCTGCTGCCAGCCCAGGGCGCTTCGTTCCGTACCGCGCGGGGCTCGTACGGGTCGGGGTCCTGACACGGTCTGCCTCCTGGCGGTCTGGCGGGCCACGGCTGCTGCTTCGCGCTGCATCACCATGTTGCATTACTTATTCACATCCTGAACCACTGAATAGAGCTAGTCAATACAGCTCTACGTCAGCGAGGACGCGCCGCGGATGTTTGGGTGGACACACGGGACGCATCAGCACGCACGAAGACCACGCACGAAGAACGCGCACGGACACGACAACGGGGGCCACCATGGGGGACATGGAGCACGAGTTCGCACACGGCTCCGACGAGGGGCGCGCCGCACGCGGGGCCGACGCCACCGACGGGGAGCGGGCCGCACGGCGGGACGAGGCGATCCGCGCCGCCGTGGAGCGGGGACTGCTGGGGCCCGGCAGCCCCGTCGTCGGGCTCCTCGACGTGGCGGGCATCCGGACCTCGGCGGCGGCGCTGCGGGCGGCGTTCGACGCCGTGACCGCACCGGGCACGCCGGTCCTGCACGCCTTCGCGGTGAAGGCCACACCCCTCGTGCCCGTACTGCGTCTGCTGAACGAGGAGGGCATCGGCGCGGAGGTGGCCAGTCCCGGCGAACTGGCACTCGCGCGGGCGGCGGGCATCGCCCCGGCCCGGACGGTGCTCGACTCCCCGGCCAAGACCCCGGCCGAACTGCGCGAGGCGCTGGCCCTGGGCATCGCGGTCAACGCGGACAACCCCCAGGAACTCGACCGCATCGACGCCCTCGTCCACTCGGCGCCCACCCGCTCCCCCATCGGCATCCGGGTCAACCCGCAGGTCGGCGGCGGCACCATCGGCGCGACGTCCACCGCCACGGCCACGTCGAAGTTCGGGGTGGCCCTCCAGGACGAGGGCGCCCGGGAGTGGGTCGTCCGCGTCTGCACGGAGCGCCCCTGGCTGACCCGGCTGCACGCGCACACCGGCTCCCAGGGCGTCCCGCTCTCCCTGATGGCGCGAGGCGTGGAGGAGACGTACGCGCTCGCCGAGGAGATCAACCGACGCCTCGGGCGGCACCAGATCGACACGATCGACATCGGTGGCGGCCTGCCGGTCAACTTCGCCTCGGACGCCACGACCCCGACGTACGCGCAGTACGCCCGTCTGCTCTCCGAGGCCGTACCGGGACTGTTCGACGGGCGGTACGGGCTGGTCACCGAGTTCGGGCGGTCACTGCTCGCCAAGCACGGCACGGTCGTGGCGCGCGTGGAGTACGCGAAACGCGCGGGGGGCCGTCCCATCGCGATCACCCACGCCGGGGTCCAGGTGGCGACCCGCACGGTCTACGCCCCGGCCTCCTGGCCCCTGCGCATCGCCGCCTACGACCCGAAGGGGCGCCCCAAGGAGGGGCCCTCCGTCGTCCAGGACATCGCCGGCCCGGCCTGTTTCTCCGGCGACCTCCTGGCCGAGGGCCAGACCCTGCCCCTCCTCGACCAGGGTGACTACGCGGCCGCCCTGGACACGGGCGCGTACTACTTCGCCCACCACTACGCCTACAACTCCCTCCCCCGCCCCGCGATCCACGGCTTCGCCCCGGCCGAGCGGGGAGAGATCCGCTTCGCCCTCGTACGGGAGGCGCAGACCCCGGCGGAGATCGTCGCCGAGTCGGGCGGCGACCACCCGACGGGCCTCCTGGACCTGTAGGAAACGCGGCCCCCAGGGTTCCCCAGGCCCTGTCGGCCCAGGCACCGGCGCACGCGGCGCCGCGTGCTTCAACACGTGCGTCCCAGGGCGCCGAGTTGACGCTCCGCGCCAACAGGCGGGCCACCGGCGTCCGGACTCATCACCGCAGCTCAACGCCCATATCTCCGCACAGGCGTCAACAGCACCCGAATCAGGGGACAACCGACCCACGTTAGCCACTCGGGCGCATGTTCCACTGGAAAATGCCAGAACTCTCACTCCTGGAGCACACGTTGCGTAGCTTCGTGCTCACTGAGCCGTACCCGAGGCGGGAGGGGAGCCACGGTGCCCGGAATCGACGAGTGTCTGGTGGAAGCCATGCGTCTGCCCGGTGCCCTGGGCGCCGCGGTGGTCGACTGGACCAGTGGCCTGGCGCTGGGCACGGTCGGCGAGGCACCCGGCGGCGACCACGAGACGACCGCGGCCGAAGCGGCGGAGCTGGCCCGTATCGCCGCCGAACACCGCGCGTTCGCACCGGAGGGGGGCGCCGGCTGGGACGGCGAGGACCCACCCGTCGAAGACCTCATCGTCAGCAACCGCGACACGTACCACGTCCTCCGCTTCGTCCGGACGACGTTCGACAGCAGCGTCTTCCTCCACCTCTGGCTCTCCCGCGCCGACGGCAACCTCGCCCTCGCCCGCATCCGCCTCGGTGAGATGGCCGGACGGCTGGTGCTGGGATGACCCTGGTCAGATCACCGCGCACGCTCCCGCCCCGGCTGCCCGTACGCCACCGGCCGGTCGGCGGTCCCGCCCTGTCGCCCATGCTCCAGCGGCTCGCCGCCGAGCGAGCCACCGGGGTGCTGCTCCGCGAGCGCGGCACGCTCTACCTCTGTGATGGCCAGGTCGTGCACGCCGAGAGTCCCGAGACCCCGGGCCTCGACGTGCTCCTCACCACCGGCGGCGGCCTGGACGCGGAGGGGTGGCGGGAGGCGGTCGCCCAGGCGGGAGAGCGACGGCGGGTCGGCCGGTACCTGGTCGACAGCGGCCGGGTCGCCGAGGGCGCGCTGGAGCTGTGCCACACGGGGGCGCTGTTCGACGCGGCGTTCTTCGTGCTCGGCCCGTCCAGCGCGCCCGCCCGTTTCCGGTACGGGGACGCGCACTGGCTCGGCGCGGTGCGCCCCGTACCGGTGGCCGCGCTGGAACGCGAGACCGTGCGCCGCCGCGCACTGCTGCACCGCATCTGGCCCGACCCGGCGACGGACAGCGCACCGCTGATACGGGCCGACCGCCGCGCCGAGCCACCGGTCCCGGCCCGCCAGGAGGCCGTCCTCGGCCAGGTGGACGGGGTGCGCACGGCCGCGGACATCTCCCGGGCCCTGGGCCGCCCGGCCTTCCACACCCTGGTCGACCTGCGCAGGCTCGCCGCCGCCGGCATCGTCACGACGGCACCGCCCGCCCCCCGTCGGCACCACCCGGACCGGATGCCCCCGGCGCATCCGTCCCCCCACCCCGACCCCGTGTCCGCCCTGCTCGCCCCGTCCCCGGCGGACCCCGATGTCGCCTTGCTGCGTCGGCTCCGAGACGCCCTGGAGGCCCTGTGATCCGCGCGCTTCGACAGCGTGCCGAGAGGAGACTGCTCATGGCAGCGGAGGCCGAAGTCCTCGACGAACTCCGACGGCTGCGTGCCCGTGTGCCCCAGCTGACCGGCGCGCTCGCGGCCAGCGTCGACGGCCTGGTCCTCGCCCAGGACACCCCCGGCGTGGAACCGGAGGGCGTGGCCGCGCTCACCGCCGCCCTCCTGGGCGTGGCCGTACGGATGACGGACGCCACCGGCCAGGGCGACTTCCGTGAGCTGCTGGTCCGCGGGGCGCAGGGCTACGTGGCGACGTACGCGGCGGGCTCCGCCGCCGTGCTGACGCTGCTGGCCGAGGACCGGGTCAACGTAGGCCGGCTGCACCTGGAGGGCCGCCGCGCCGGTACCCGGATCGGCGAACTGGTCGACGCCGTGGCGGCCCGCGCCGAACCACCCCCGCGCACCACGTCCAACCCGAAGTCCACCCCGACGTCCGCACCCACATCCGCGCCGGCATCCGCACGGACATCCGCGCCCAACACCACCGCCATTCCGGCCCCGCCCCCTGTGCCTCCCTCTGTGCCTCCCCCTGTGTCTCCTTCTGGGCCTCCTTCTGGGCCTCCCCCCACCTCCCTCCCCACCCGGACCCGAACCACCCGGACCGTGCGGGCCACCGCCCGCCCGGCTCCCCCCACCACAACCACCAGCGAAAGTTGAAAGGACCCGGCACACCATGGCCAACACCGAGACCGCGTTGAAAGAGGCCCTCTCTTCCATCGAGGGCGCGACCGGCGCCGCCCTCGTCGACTACACCAGCGGCATGGCGCTGGGCACGATCGGCGGCAGCAAGAGCTTCGACCTCACCGTCGCGGCGGCCGGCAACACCGACGTCGTACGCGCCAAGCTGCGCACCATGGAGCACCTGGGCCTGAAGGGTGAGATAGAGGACATCCTGATCACCCTGAGCGACCAGTACCACCTGATCCGTCTGCTCACCGGGCGCGGCGGCAACGGCCTCTTCCTCTACCTCGTCCTCGACTCCAAGCGGGCCAACCTGGCGATGGCCCGGCACCAGCTGAAGAAGATCGAGAGGGACCTGGAGGTCTGAGGGCCCGCTGACGGATCCCCCGCGGCGGCGCGGCCCCACCCGGGGACGCGCCGCCCGACAGCCGCCTAACAGCCTCGCATCAGCCGCCCATCAGCCACCCATCAGCCGCACACCACCCGAATGCCGCACCCCACCCGCCAAAACCTCTGGTGAAGCTCTGAGAATCCCCGGGTCGCGCATCCATGGCCGGGCGGCCGGGCAGAACTCCCCCGGACAGATCACCGATCGGGGGAGGTTCTCTTGTCCACCACCGAAACGACCACGGGGGCATCGACTCCCGCCCAAGAACCAGGTCTCAAACGCGTCCTCGGCCCCAAGCTGCTGATCCTCTTCGTGATCGGCGACATCCTCGGAACCGGGATCTACGCGACCACCGGCAAGGTCGCCGGGAAGGTCGGGGGCGCGCTGTGGCTGCCGTTCGTCATCGGGTTCGTCGTGGCGATCCTGACGGCGGCCTCGTACGTCGAGCTGGTCGGCAAGTATCCGAAGGCGGCGGGCGCGGCCCTCTACACGCAGAAGGCCTTCAAGCTGCCGTTCCTGACCTTCATCGTCGCGTTCATGGTGATGTGCTCGGGCCTGTCGTCCGCGAGCGCGGCGGCGCGTGCGTTCAGCGGTGACTACCTCGGCGAACTGACGAACGGCGCGCTGCCGCCGACTCTCATCGCGATCCTTTTCATCGTCCTCCTCGCCGCCCTGAACCTGCGGGGCGTCTCGGAGTCGGTCAAGACGAACGTCGTCCTGACCCTCGTCGAGCTCACCGGCCTGCTGATCATCCTCGCGATCGGCGCGTGGGCCGTCGTGACCGGCGACGGCGAACCGTCCCGCCTGACCGAGTTCGAGGCGAGCGGCACGGGGTACGCCCTGATCACGGGTGTGCTGGGCGCCACGGCCCTCGGATTCTTCGCGTTCGTGGGCTTCGAGGACTCGGTGAACATGGCGGAGGAGACGAAGGACCCGAACAGGACGTTCCCGCGAGCGATCTTCATCGGTGTGGCGGTCACGGGGACGATCTACGTCCTGGTCGCGCTGGTCTCGTCCCTTCTCGTCGACCACAAGACGCTGGAAGGGTCGAGCGGCCCCCTCCTTGAGGTCGTCAAGGCGGGCGGCGTGGACTTCCCGCACAAACTCTTCGCCCTGATCGCGCTGTTCGCGGTGACGAACTCGGCGCTCATCAACATCATGATGGCGTCCCGCCTGTGCTACGGCATGGCCAACGAGCGCATCCTGCCGCGCGGCATGGCCCGCGTCCTGCCCCACCGCCGCACACCGGTCGTCGGTATCGTGTTCGTCACCCTGCTGGCCATCGGCCTGGTGTCCACGGGCGAGATCGAGGGCCTCGGCGACACCACCGCCTTCCTCCTCCTCTGCGTCTTCGCCGTGGTCAACGTCGCGGTCCTGGTCCTGCGCCGCGACCGGGTGGACCACGCCCACTTCCGCACCCCCACGGTCCTCCCGGTCCTGGGCGCCATCACGGCCCTGATCCTCGCCAGCCCCCTCGCCGACCGCCCGGCCGACGTCTACATCCGCGCCGGCGTGCTCCTGGCCATCGGCATCGGCCTGTGGGCGGTGAACAAGCTGGTCCTCAGGGTGCGCGAGGAGTCCTGAGAGCGGTCGCTACAGGGCGAGCACCGTGTCACTGCACTTGTAGTCGGACGTTTTCGACGCCACTTGGATGATCCACAGGCCCGGTTCCGTCTGGAGCAGGGCCCGGAACTCGCCGTCGCCGCAGCGCTCCATCGGCACCTCCGCGACGATGCGGCCATCCTCCGTCAGCCGTTGGACCACCAGCTTCCTGGCGGCATCGGTGCGGGTGGCCCGTACCTCGAATTCCTCTCCCGCCGAAACGGTGTCCGGCAGTTCGATCCCCGTCTCGTCGTCATCGGCCAGCTCCCGCAGCAGGGGTTGACCGTCACACACCCTGCGCATCTGCCTCATGACCGGCCCGGCGTCGAACAGGTACGTGTGCCGGTAGCCGTACCACAGCGTCCGGGTCTTCTCGTCCATCGCCGGCGGTTCGGCCGAGCGCTTCGGAACGGTGCCGTCGCCGAACCAGTCCGCGGCTTCCCACGGGCTGTCCGAGGAGCGGTCGAGGTAGGTGAGCGGTCGGCCCTGGCCGTGACGCACCCCGTAGGTGGTGGGGTGCCTGGCACCGCCCACGACGACCAGTTCGTACGACGGGGCGCCCGCCTCCTCGTTCTTTTCCATGGCCGTGTTGATGTTGTCCGCGAACCGGGACGCGTCCTCCACCATCCCGGACGAGACCCCGTCGATCGGCATGACGACCTCAAGGGGTACCCGCCCGAAGATGTCGTTCTCCACGGCGTCGTACGTGGGCAGGAGCTGACCCATCGACGGGTACGTGGAGCACACGTCACGAATCAGCGAGCGCCACGGCCGGTAAAGGCCGGACGCATGGCCCGTCAGCATCCTCATCGTCTTGACGCTGCCCTGGTACGGGGTGCCCAGAGTGACGACCGACCTGGCCACTTCCCGCCCTCCGCAGGCTTCCAGGTAGTAGCGGACGACCAGGCCTCCCATGGAGCGGCACAGGAAAACCACCTTGGCGTTCCGAGCCGCCTCCGGGTAATGCCGCGGATCGGCGGTCTCCTGCCAGCGGGAGAGATGTCTCTCGACGAACGTCTTCAGCTTCTGCGCGGAGTTGCGGTTGCTCAGCCGCCAGTCGTAGGTGAACACGGCCAGGCGTCGAGGATCGATTCCCAGCCGCTTCGCCAGATTGCCGTGCCCGGCATGGCCTCCGAGGTCGGGCAACTGTCTCAGCGTCCTGATCGGCTCGCCCACCTCAAGCGCGTAGCGGTCCTCCGGCTCCCCGTCACCGATTCCGCTCTGCAGCCGGAGCCGTTCCACGGCTGCGGCCGGGTCCGCGAGTCCACGCAAAGCCTGGAAGCTGATGTCCCATACGTCGACACCATCTCTGGTGAGAGTGGTGCCCATGATGCCCGGCACCACCACGACGAGATCATGCTTCACGGAGTGTCCCCCTCGCTTCCTTCGGGAGAGGCGATCCGCTGCTGCGGAAACCCCTCCGGCCTCCACCACCGCTCGATGTCCTTCGTGCGGAGCAGCACCTGGTCGCAGCGCATGCCCGCGTCCTCCGTCCCCTGAATCAGAAGCGTGGTGCCCCTGTCGTCATGGACGGAGGCCACGTCAGCGACGGGATAACCACGGGATTCGAGGGGCGGCAGATCCCGCCGGCCCACCAGGTCCCGCAGCATCAGCCGACCGGAGTCCCTGCCCCAGCTCACCAGGACCAGCCGTTCCGGCGGCCCCGCCAACGCCAGCCCCTGGACCTCCACGCCACCGGGGGGCCGGATCCTCTTGTGCAGGGGACGCCCGTTCAGCCACTCGACGACGTGCACCCATCTCCGCCCGGCATAGGCGGCCAGGGGTACCTGAACGGTGCCGCGTCGCACCAGTCCGGTGACAGCGGCCCGGATCACGTCGTCGTCGCCCCCGTAGGGTCTGGCGCCTGGGTCGGTCAGGTCCCAGACGCGGATGGCGGAGCCTCCCCAGGCGGCAAGCCGGACGGCGTCTCCGGGGCCGTCCACGACGGCAACTCGCTGCACGGCTGCGGCGCCTTGCAGGTACCTGACTGCCCGGCCGTCGTTCTGCCACTCCGCGTGCGCGCCGGCCGGCCGCTCCCAGCACCGCACGGCCTGCCTCTGCGGCCAGTACAGACTGATCCGTCCGTCGCTCCCGGCGCGCAGCGCGACCGAGAGCACCGCATCGTCGCCGGCCCCCTCCAGCGTGAGCCGGTCGCGGTACCTTTCCCGCAGGTCCGTGCCGAGTGTCCATGCCATCGCCTGTCTACGGCCGACGGCGACCACGAGCCACCCTTGCTCCGTCCACACCGCGGACAGCGCCTTCACCGGGTACTGATGCTCCAGTACGGGACCGTCGACGACCCGTCCGCTCGACGTGTGCCGGCTGACCAGGACGGCCCGGCCCTGTGATCTGACCACCAGAAAGGTGCCGTCCCGGCTGGGCACCGCCTGCACGAGGGGGTTGCCGTCCGCGGTCAACGACCGATCCACCAGCCCGCGCCCGGATCCCGTGTCGTCCGGTGCATGCGGGTTCCAGACCCTGACCCGTGTGTCGTCGGCCACTGCCAGGCGCCCGGAGCCGGACGGGTCGAAGGCGAGTGAGCCATGCTCGTGGTCGCAGGGCAGCGGCACCTGCTCCACTCCGTCAGCCGACCAGATGCGGATCTGCCTGTCCTCTTGGACGGCCACCACAAGGCCGGAGGGCCGTCGGCCCAGCGCCAGCGACCTGGCCGCGCTTTTCCGGCTGAACAGCAGATCGCATCGGTCTTCGTGCACGTCGTCCATCGTCCAGACCCGCAGCATCTGCCCGTCCAGCGCGGCGATCACCGCTCCTCTGCCCTCGTCCGACGCGAGGGCGCCGACCGCCTCGATCCACTGGGCGCCTTCCCACAGACGCATCAGGACCGTCGGCTGGGGCTCCTTGCCGGTGAGCTTCCACAAGGTGAGTCCTCCGGGACCCCCGGTCACCGCGAGGAGGTCGTCTTCGAGCGGCAGCAGCGCGGCTCGCCGGACGCCGCCGATCCTTCGCAGCCTGACCTTCTCCCGTGCGTACGGGGCACCGCTGTCCCAGTCCCACAGCCACATCTGCTCGCCCTCCACGGCGGCCAGACAGGCCCTCCCCTCCCAGTGGGCCACCTCCACGGACTTGACGGTGCCGCCCCAGAACAGCTCCTCCGACGGATGGCGTTCGTCGCCCCGCCACACCCGCACCGCCAGGTTGTCGTGCGAGGCGACCACCCGCCGGTCCCCCGCGCCGGCGGCGGCCACCCCGCCCTGACGAGGAGACACGCCGCGGGCTGTCGCCTCCCGACCGCGCACCTCACGGCCGCTCCACGTCCACGACTTGATCTCCCCTTCGCCCGCCGCGTGAATGAGACCGTCCCCGTCGCGTTCCCAGTGGACCGCC
Organism: Streptomyces bluensis; assembly: GCF_014650715.1. GTDB lineage: Bacteria > Actinomycetota > Actinomycetes > Streptomycetales > Streptomycetaceae > Streptomyces > Streptomyces bluensis. The sequence goes on from NZ_BMVM01000008.1 coordinate 87,937, forward strand.
ATGGCCCCGCCTGCGGGTGCCGGCCAGATCCGCTGCAACGGAAGGCGGTCCGCGCTGCTCCACAGGTCGTCCCAGAAGACCTCCCGTACGCGGGGAACGCGCTTGAACTCCTTCGCCGGGAACATCACCAGGGCCGTGGCTCTCAGCACCGCCCACCGTCTGGTGATCAGCACCTCGCGGCTCACCTCCGCACGGGTACGGAACTGATCGGCGACCCTCAGATACAGCGCGGCGTGCGGATTGTCGGACGCCCGGGCCGCGACCAGCGGTTCCAGTACCTCGGGTGAGGAGTGCACCAGGAAGTGGTGGTCGGCGACGAGCTCCTCCAGCACCTCGTCCCCCGCCAGGGCGGCGTGCGCGGCGAGGTACTGCGACACATAGGGTGCGACGTCCGCCCACCCGTTCCCGGAGGGAGGTGTCAGTGCCCGGTACACCAGGGCGTGCAAGTGCCGCTCGTCCCGGCCGGCCAGCAGGTGGCCGCCGAAGCTCGGGTGATGGAGCCGGTACACCGGTTCGCCGAACTCCTCGTCCGCGGTCACGACCACTCCGGCGGCCTGCCTCGTGAAGCGTCTCAGGTCCTCCTCGGTGTACTGCTCCTTCGCATCGCGCGTCGCGTTCGCCATGGCCAGCCAGATCGCCGAAGGCGGGAGACCGATTCCCTGGGCCAGTGCCAGGGGCCGCATGAGATCCCTGATCCGGGTGGGTTTCTCCGGGTCCAGATGCTGTAGTTCTTCGTCGAGCAGCGCGTCGAGGACCGCCGACTCCTGCCGGAGTTCCGCATCGAGCCGGTCCGCGTCCGGCAGTACGTCCAGCCTCGCCAGACGCCGGGCCCACAGAGTCGCGACAAGGAAGAGGCCGTTGCTGTGCGCCGCGACACGTCGTGCGGCAGCCGCTCGTCTCTCGTACCCCTCCGGTGTCCTGGGAGAGGAAGGCAACTGGCCCAGAAGGTTCTCGACGTGCCGCGCGAGGTCCTGCTCGGTCTCGATGAGCCGGTCCAGTTCCATCCGCCGGTCGCCCTTCAGCACGTCGACCAGGGTTTCCTCGGGCATGTCTCCCGGGAGCACACGCCGGGCGTTCGTCCGGGTGGCCACCACCACCTTCACCCTGGGCAGCGCGGCCAGCCGGTTGAGCAGTTCCCTGGCCATCCGGAACGAGTGTCCGACCGCGGCCTCGTCCAGGCCGTCGAACATCAGGGTGAGCGTTCCCTTGCGGGCAGCGAGCCCGGAGATCTCTTTGACGTAGGTGGCCGCCTCCCCGGGCACCACCGTCGCCCGGTCAAGTCCTAATCGTTCCAGCCTGGCGGCGAGTTCCTCGCACAGCGAGGTCAGGGTCCGGCCCCGGCAGTGAACCGCTGCGTGCACCGAGTGGAGTTCGGGCTGGATCTGCGGAAGCCGGTCCGCCGGAAGCGACGCGGCGAACTTCTTGGTCGTCAGGTGTGCGACATAGTTCAGCAGAGTCGACTTGCCCGATCCCGACGCCCCGGTCACCACGAACATCCCGGTGCTTCGGATGTTCATCCAGGTCACCAGGGACCCGAGGGCGCCGTTACGGGAGGAGAAGTCACGCAGTCGCCAGGTCTCCCCGGCGCCGGAGAACAGGGGGATGAGTTCGCTCCTGAGCTCTTCCCCGATCCAGGACTCGTCGTCCTCGTGCCTCGTCGCGGGGCGCACCCGGTCCGAGCAGTACGGGTTGACCAGGAAGAGCGGACGCAGCGGACGGACCACTTCGATCTTGGGTGCCTGTCCTCGCATACGGGCGGCGACCGCCCGATGCAGGTAGTCGAGCGGTACGTCGGGCTGTTCCCGTGCGAAGAGCCGGTGCTGGTTCTCCTCCAGTTCCGGCGTGTCCAGCACCTGTTCCAGGCAGTCCACCCACCGTGTTTCGGTGGCGCGCTCATCGGCGCCCGCCGTGGCGACGACGACCAGTCCCCCTGCGGGGTCGTCCCCCACTTCCTTCTTCCTCGCTGCCTTGACCTGGGCCTCGACCGCTTCCAGAGCCTGCCCGGAGAAACACGCGTCGAGCACCAGCCAGGTGTCGGTGAAGTCGTTGCCCATCCAGGCGGCAAGCTCCCGCGCCGATACCGCCCGCGAAGGGTCCAGATGACCGTCGACGTAGCTGTCCTCACAGGCAAGGTAAAAGACGTCCCCGTGCTGGTGCCCGTGTCCGGTCCAGTAGAGGATCTTGCGACTGGCCTGCTGGTTCCGCAGTTTCGTCACGAGGCCGCGGATCTGCTCGCGCCCGGCGGTCACCGGGCCTTCGTCGTCCGTGTTGCTGGCCACACCGATCGGCTGTGCTCCGAAGCCCAGCCGCTTGGCCTGCTCCACGAACGTGGCCGCCGCTCCTCGGAGATACTCCCGGTTCCTGCCGAGCCCGATGTTCCCTCGGTATCTGTCCACCACAACCGTGGCCACCATGCCGTCATGCTGGATGTCTTCCACCCGAACTCTTCCCTCCCGAGAGCTCAGTCGGCACAACCATGCCCACACCGCGGAACGACGTGCGCGAACCTGACGTTTCACCATCCGGTCGTACGCGGAGAAACATACTGGACGCACACCAAGGGGGTTTGATGGATCAACGAGACAGGTTCGTCATCGGCAGCCTGATCACGGACTGCCATATTTTCGAGGGCGACGGCACCCGTCCCATCCTGGAGGAGAACGTACGGATCATCTACGAACCCGGGCGGCGCCGGGTCAAGCTGCCGGCCGAGGTGCAGCGATGGCGCCGGGACATCGAAGCCGAGCAGCAGCGCAAGCAGGCCGCCGGTGAGCGCTTCGCCTGGAACAACCCCCGGTTCGCCGTGGAGAACATCATCGTCTCGCGGTCCAACGAGACCGAGGAGCCACTGATCCAGCTCAGTCTGTGCGACGCCGACTATTACGACTTCCTGGCCACCTCGATCAACCTGGACACGCCTCTGCGTGAAGGCGAGGCGGCAACTCTGCGTTCGCAGTACCTGGAGAACAGGGATCCGGTGGAAGCCCCCGCCTTCCTCTCGTGCAGCTTCGGGGTGAACGTGGCGGTGGAGACGGGACCCGATCGAAAGATGGTCTTCGCGCGTCGAAGTGTTGTTGTCGAGGGCCACAACAAGGAACGCTGGAACTCCTCGGTCAACGAGGGGCTGGCAGCGATCCACGACGTCCCCGAGGACGGCTCGCCGATCAGTCTGCACTCCGTGGCACGCCGCGCACTGCGTGAAGAGCTCGCCGTCCAGGACGACGACAAGGTCGAGCTGGAACTTCTTGCCTTCGCCCTCGACGTCCGCAACCACCAGTGGGCGGCGTTCTACCGAGCCGTTCTCACCGATCTGACCGCCGAGGACCTCACCGCCCGCCGAAGCCGGGGGGTGGAGGACAAATGGGAGCACGACAAGTTCGCGTTCGTGCCCGCGGATCCGGACAGCGTGCTCGACTTCGTCCTCGCTCCCGGCCGTAACTGGACTCCGTGCGCCCCGGCTCTCTTCTACCTGGCCCTGGTCCGGGGGGCGGTCCTCGCACGTCAGGGAAACCCGTCCGGACGACTGGACATCGAGGCCGCCGAGCGCAGGGCGATGAAACGCCTCAAGCAGGCGACACTCACCGCGTAGGACTCCGCCGCCGCTGCGCCGACAGCACCCGGGTCAGAAGATGTTGCGTTCCCTGTGCTGTTGGCGCAGCTTGAGGAATCTGGTCCGCACCTGGTCCGTGGCCATACCGTCCTCGGCCTGCATTCTCAGGTCCGCCAGCGCGTCCCGGGACTCCATGAAGCCCCGCCACTTCTGCTGGGGCTTCAGCCAGGTGTCGATCGCGGTCAAAATGGCGACGACCAGGGCCAGGGCCGGCACCCATTTCGTCAACCAGCTCCCGTGGCCGCCGTTCAGGTTCTGGTCGGCGGCCACCACCGCCGTGGCCGCGATCAGAAGGATCCGGCTCAGGTAGTAGGTCACCCCGTAGTTCAACGTCGCGACACGCCAGCGCCGCATCTCGCGGTCCATCTCCCGCGCGAGGACCTCCGTCAGTTGCCCAGTCGACTCACTGCTTCCCGTAGCGATGCTCTCCGGCACGTTCTCGGCCACAGTCCCCCCCTTACAAGCTCTGCCCCTGCGTGAACACAACCAGTGTGGCCGACCTTTGATCTCTTCGGGATTGACTTTGTTCTCAAGAGGGTTGAGCCCCGCACGGAGTCACGGCCGGCCGGAGGGTACCCGGGCCCGGCCGGCCACCGCCCGCCGCCCGCCTCCGGGCGCCGCATCCCCCGCGGCCACGCCCGTGGAGCGGTACGCCTTCACCCGCTTGCCCGCAGGGCCACCGCCCCGCGCCGACAGCCAGTCGACCCGAATCCACAGCAGTTCATCGGCGCCCCGCTCCACGCGACCGATCCGCCCGGCCTTGAGCCGAAGCCCCGCTCCGGCCCCGGCCAGCAGCATCCCGCCCGCAGCCGGCACCGCGAACGCACTCCCCAGCGCCGCCAGAAAGCCCAGCACCAGCCACCACCGGTGCCCGCGCCGCCAGTTCCGTACGGTCACCCGCCGGTCCTGGAGCACGTCCTGCTTACCGGCCCGGACGGCACCGCGGGCAAGCTCCCCGTACCGCTTGCGCCGCGCCCCGCCCACCACGGCGGCCGTCACCAGGAACAGCGCGGCCCCGGCCATGACCCCGATGCGCCGCCCCGTCAGCCCCGGAACCAGCACACCGATACCCGCCGCGACCACCCCGAGCCACCACAACGGCGCGGCCCCGGCCCTCACCACGACGGCCACCCGCGCCAGCCCCTGCCCTCCGCGCGTCACGTCCTGCCTCCTCGGCTCCTCACGTCGTACGACTGCCGAGAGCACGCTAGCCAGCGAAGCTGAGACCTGTCTGAGAAACGCTCACCCGCCTGTGAGAACCGCTCACTCCACGAACAGCCCCCGAGCCGCGGCCCGCGTGTCGAACTCCTCCAACCGCGCCTGAGCCCCCGGCAGGTCGTCGCACATCGCCTCCAGCAACACCCGCCCCAGCAGCATCGGCGCACACGCCGTGTCGAAGGCGAGGCCCGTGCCCACGGCGGCGGGCAGCAGCAGATCCGAGACCTTGGCCACGGGCGCGAAGGGCGAGTCCGCCACCGTCACCACCGTCAGCCCGGACTGCTTGGCATACGTCAGCCCGTCCACGACCTCCCGCGGATGCCGCGGCAGCGCGAAGCACAGCAGCGCGCTCGCCCCGGCCGACACCGCCGCGTCGATCCGGTCGTGCAGCATGGTGCCGCCCTCGTTCAGCAGCCGTACATCCGGGTGGACCTTGGCGGCGAAGTACGAGAAGCCGTACGCCTGGGACGCGGCCGCCCGCAGCCCGAGCACGAGCAGGGGACGCGACGCCGCCAGCAGCCGCCCGGCCCGCTCCACCGGCCGCGGGTCCGCGAGCAGCTCCGCCAGGTGCCGCAGGTTCTCGATCTCGGCCTCGACGGCCTGCTGGTACTCGTTGTACGACGCCGTGTCCGCGGCCGGCTCCGCGGGGGCGACCTCACGCAGGTGCCGCCGCAGCGCCGGGTACCCGTCGAAGCCGAGGGCCACCGCGAACCGCGTGACGGAGGGCTGGCTGACCCCGGCCAGTTCTGCCAGCTCCACGCTGGACAGGAACGGCACGTCCGCGGCCCGCCGCACCATGCTGTGCGCGATGCGCCGCTGTGTGGGCGTCAGCCGGTGCCCCTCGAAGAGCGCCTGAAGGCGCGCCGCAGGGCTGTCGGTCACGCTCATGGCGTGCTTCCCCTCCCAAAGTCCTGACGAACGCCCTGATCACTGTCGTGACGAACGTCCTGATCCAGCTGGTCCTCGCGGGCATTCGTCCAGATCTCGGCATCCGTCCAGATGTCCGTGAACCGGTCGAGCAGTGCGGCCGCCGCGCCCACGTCGTCCGTGAGCGGCCGGTCGGCCTGGTCCGCGTCGAGGACCGCCTCGGCCAGCTCCAGCGCCCTCCCGGCCGGCAGCCCCGGATCGGGCCGCAGGTCGCGCTGGCGCAGGGCCCGCACGGCGGCGACGAGTTCGCAGCCGACGACGAGGCGGTACGCATCGCACGCCCGCAGCGTCTGACGAGCGGCCAGCGACGCGAAGCTGGCCTGCTCCTCGACGCCTCGGGAGAGTACAGCGTGGCCCAGCGACGCGGGCGCCGAGAAGGCCCGCAGATCGCCGAGGGCGGCTCCGGCGGCGTACTCCAGGATCATCACACCCGAGGAGGCGGGCTCCTGGTCGGCGAGGAAGGGGCGCAACCGGGTGTAGGCGGGCTCGTTCAGGGTCGACAGGCGGGAGGTCGACAACCGGGCCACCTGGGTGACCGCGAGCCTGAAGTGGTCCAGGGCCAGGGCGAGCTGGGCCTGGTAGAAGCCGCCGTGGTGGTACGCGGCCATGTCGTCCGGGCAGATCAGGGGGTTCTCGGCGGCGGCGTTGATCTCCACCTCCAGCACCCGTTCCAGAGCGTCCGCCGCGTCGAGCGCGGGCCCGTGTATCTGCGGCACGCAGCGGAAGCCGTACGGGTCCTGGATCCGGCCCAGCGGTGGCGTAGGCCGGTCGTCGGCGCCGATCAACTCCCGCATGCGCCGGGCAACTTCGCGCGACCCCGGGTGCGGGCGGGCCTCGTGCACGGGAGCCGCGTACGCCTCGTGCGACCCGTCGACGGCGAGCAGCGAGAGCGCGGCGACGACCTGTGTGGCGGCGAGCAGGCCGCGCAACTCGTGCAGCGCCAGGGCGGACTGACCGAGAGTGAGGGCGTTGCTGCTGATCAGGGCGAGGGCGTCGTTGTTGTCGAGCGGCTGGGGCTCGGGGCCGCGCGTCCCGCGCCAGGGGTGTTCCCCGGCCAGCGCGAGCCCCACCTGGGCGAGTGCCGCGATGTCGCCGGTGCCCACCGACCCGAACTCGTTCACCACGGGGTACGCCCCGCTCTCCAACGCCTCGCACAGCGCGGTGACCACGCTGGGCCGCAGCCCGGCTCCACCGGCGAGCAGCTGGTTGGCCCGTACGGCGAGCATGGCCCGCACCTGCCGCGCGGGCAGCTCCGCCCCGATGGCTCCCGCGTGGCTGCGCAGCAGACGCAGCCCGTGCCCGGCGGCGGCCTCGGTCGGCACGTCCTCGGTCCGGTTCGCGCCCACGCCGGTGGAGCGGCCGTACACCCTGCCGGTCGCCGCGATCTGCCGGGCCGCGTCCCAGGACTCCTCCATGCGCTTGATCGCGTCCGCGTCGGGCACGGGCCGCGCGGCCCCGCCGGCGAGCCGTACGACGTCCTCGACGCCGGCGCGACGTCCGTCGAGCACCACGATGCCGGCCGACACGACACCCGGGGCGTCCACGATTCGAGACGACATCACACCCAAACTCCCCTCAAACCGGACACGGAATCTTGCCGACCGGCCATTCGTAACCAGCGATTTACGCTCGACCGTTGACAACCCATTCAGACACCAAGAACTCTGCATGACGTTATACAGGCCGGGCAAGGGACACCTCATGATCCAGTTCGAAGCGGTCCACAAGCGCTTCCCGAACGGCACGACAGCGGTCCACGACCTCACCCTGGAGATGCCGGAAGGCGGCGTGACCGTCCTCGTGGGATCTTCCGGTTGCGGCAAGACGACCACCCTCAGGATGATCAACCGGATGGTCGAGCCGACCTCCGGCACCATCCGGGTCGGCGGCAAGGACGTCCTGGCGCAGGACGCCGCCGAGCTGCGCCGCTCCATCGGGTACGTCATCCAGCAGGCGGGGCTCTTCCCGCACCGTACGGTCCTCGACAACATCGCCACCGTGCCGCTGCTGCTCGGCTGGGGCCGGCGCAGGGCACGGGCGCGGGCGGCCGAGCTCCTGGAGACCGTCGGCCTGGCCGCCGACACGGGCAAGCGGTTCCCGCACCAGCTCTCCGGCGGCCAGCAGCAGCGCGTCGGCGTGGCCCGCGCGCTCGCCGCGGACCCGCCCGTCCTCCTCATGGACGAACCCTTCGGCGCCGTCGACCCGGTAGTGCGCACCCAGCTCCAGGACGAGCTCCTGCGCCTGCAGAAGGAGCTGAGCAAGACCATCGTCTTCGTCACGCACGACATCGACGAGGCGGTCCGGCTCGGCGACCGCATCGCGATCTTCCGCACGGGCGGCCACCTCGTCCAGTGCGCGCCCCCGGCCGAACTGCTCGCGAGCCCCGCGGACGACTTCGTCACGGACTTCCTGGGCTCGGAACGCGAACTGAAGCTGCTGTCGCTGACCTCTCTGAAGGACGTACCGCAGACGCGCGCGACACCCCTGCGCGCCGACGAGCCGGTCTCCGCCGTGTCCGGCGACGGCGGCCGCTGGCGGCTGGTCACCTCGGCGGCGGGACGGCCGCTGGGCTGGCTCGACACGGACGCGCTGCCCGCCACCGGCACCGCCGGTGAGGCGCCCCTGACGCCCGCCAGGGCCCTGCGGGACACCGACTCGCTCCTGTCCGCGCTCAACGAGACCATCGCGTCGCCGAGCGGATGCGTGGCGCGGGTGGACGCGGACGGCGCGGTCACCGGGGTCACCGCCCGCGAGGAGATCCACGCCCGCGCGGCCGCGGCGCACGCCGCGGCCGGCGCCGGTGCCGCGCGCACCGCGGATGCCACACGTACCGCGCACGCCGAGAGCCCCTCCTTCGCCACCACCGCCACTCCCACGGAGCGCCCGGCATGACCATCGACTGGTCGTGGATAGGCGACCACACCGACGACCTGACGACCCTCTCCGTCTCCCACCTCCAGGCCGCCCTGTCCGCCGTCTTCCTCGGGCTGCTGATCTCGCTGCCCCTGGCTGTGATCGCGCACCGGATCCGCCCCCTGCGCGGCTTCCTCCTCGGCCTGTCCAACGTCCTCTTCACGATCCCGTCGATCGCGATCTTCGTGCTGCTGCTGCCGGTGAGCGGACTGACCCGCACCACCACCGTGATCGGCCTGACGATCTACACCCTGGTCGTCCTGCTGCGGAACACGGTCGAGGGCCTCGACTCGGTGCCCGCGAAGACGAAGGAGGCCGCGAAGGCCATGGGCACCCGCCCCCTGCGCACCCTCCTCACCGTGGAGCTGCCCCTCGCCCTCCCCGTGATCATGGCGGGCGTCCGGATCGCGACGGTCATGTCGATCTCGCTGGTCTCGGTCGCCACGTACATCGGCGACGGCGGCCTCGGCCAGCTCTTCACGGACGGCTTCCAGCGCAACTTCCCGACCCCGGTGATCGCCGGTGTCGTCCTGACCCTCCTCCTGGCCCTGGTCGCCGACGCGCTGCTGGTGGCCCTCCAGTACGTCCTCACTCCGTGGACCCGGAAGCGGGGTGCCTGACACCGTGTACGAGCTCTTCAAGAACCTCGGCGTGTGGCTGACCAGCGGCGAGCAGTGGTCCGGCGCGGACGGCATCGCTCACCGTCTCGCCGAACACCTCCAGTACTCGCTCCTCGCCACCCTCATCGCGGCGGTCATCGGCCTCCCCCTCGGCCTGCTCATCGGCCACACGGGCAGGGGTGCGTTCGTCGCCATCAACCTCGCCTCGTTCGGCCGGGCGCTGCCGACCGTCGGGCTGGTCGTCCTGGTGTTCCTGGCCAGCGGCCTGTCGATGTGGCCGGTGTACGTCGCGCTGGTCGCCCTGGCGGTCCCGGCGATCGTCACCAACACGTACGCGGGCATGACGGCCGTCGACCCGGACGTGAAGGACGCGGCGCGCGGCCAGGGCATGCGGGCCCACCAGGTCCTCTTCCAGGTCGAACTCCCGCTGGCCCTGCCCCTGATCATGACGGGCCTGCGTCTGGCGCTGATCCAGGTGGTGGCCACGGCCACGATCGCCGCGTACGTCTCCTTCGGCGGCCTCGGCCGCTACGTCTTCGACGGGCTCGCCCAGCGCGACCTGGTGCAGGTGCTCGGCGGCGCGGTCCTGGTCGCCCTGGTGGCCGTCGTCCTCGACCTCGCCCTGAGCGGCCTCCAGCGAGCCCTGTTCCTCCCCCACTCTCGGCTTCGCTCAAGCGGGGGGACCCCCACCCGCCCGGCGTAACGAACGCCTCGCGCCCCTCCCTCGCCTAAGGAACCCTTCCCTGTGCCTAAGGAATCCCTCTCATGAACCGACGCGCTCTCCTCGGCGGCCTCTTCGCCGCCGCCTCCGTGCCCGCCCTCGCCGCGTGCAGCAGCGGCATCACGTCCCTCCAGGGCGAGGGCACCGTCGGCGCGGGCCCCGGCTCCAGCAAGGACGGCATCACGATCGGCACCGCCAACTTCACCGAGAACCAGGTGCTCGGCTACCTGTACGCGGCCGTCCTCGAAGCAGCCGGTGTGAAGACCACCGTCCGCCCCAACCTCGGCACCCGCGAGATCCTCATCCCCGCGCTCAAGGGCGGTGACATCGATCTGCTCCCCGAGTACCAGGGCGCCCTGCTCCACTACGTCGCCCCCAAGTCGACGGCCACGGAGGAGGGCGAGATGCAGAACGCCCTCACCGTCGCGCTCCCGGCCGGCCTCCAGGTCCTGCCGTACGGCATGGCGGAGGACTCCGACGCCTTCGTGGTCACCCGCGAGACCGCCAAGAAGTACGGCCTGACGAGCCTCGCCGACCTCACCAAGCAGAACGGCAAGCTGGTCATCGGCGCGGCAGCCGAGGTGAAGACCCGTGAGGTCGGTGTGGTCGGCCTCAAGGACGTGTACGGCGTCGAGTTCAAGGAGTTCAAGTCACTCGACTCCTCCGGGCCGCTGGTCAAGGGCGCCCTGAAGAAGGGCGACGTGGACGTGGCGAACCTCTTCACCACCGACACCGACATCCAGGCCAACGACTGGGTGGTCCTCACCGACCCGAAGAACCTCATCCCCGGCCAGCACGTCGTCCCCCTGATCGCCGACCGCAAGGCCGACGCCCCGGTCCGCAAGGCCCTCGCCGAACTCGGCAACGTCCTGACGACGAAGGACCTCACCGAGCTCAACCGCCAGGTGGACAAGCACAAGAAGGACCCGGACGACGTGGCGAACGCGTACGCGAAGCGGCACGGCCTGGCGAAGTAACCGCCCGCCGAAGTGGCGGGAGCGGGAGCCGGGGCCCGGCCCAGCCCGGACACGGGGGCTAACCCCAGTGCCCCCGCACCAGCGGCTGCCTACCGTGGACTCCATGACCGGTAACGGAGCCCGCGACGCCGAACTCAAGGACGCCGAAATCAAGAAGGAACTCGCCGCCACCCTGCACGCGCGGAGGGACCTGGGCGAGGAGTACGAGTCGGCGCTGGTCGAGTCGTTCCTGGAGAAGGTCGATCAGCGCCTCGACGACGCGGTGGACCGCAGGGTGCGCCGCCAGCTCGCGGAGCAGCAGATGGTCGTGGCGCGCGGCGGCCGTTCTCCGGGCTCCACCGACGGCGACGCCTGGGGCGAGCGCTTCGGCTTCGGGATCGTCTCCCTCGTCCTGGCGATCCCGCTGTCGGCCATCGGTGGCGGCGTCGCGGATCTGCCCGGCCTGTTGGTGGCCTGGGCGGGCATCGCCGCCGTCAACGGAGCCTGGGCCTTCCGCAACAGCCCGCACTTCGGCCGCCGGGGCAAGAAGCCGACTGACTCGGACTGGGAAGAGTAGCCGTCAGCAAGCGCTTTGGCGGGGACCGCCGCACCCCCGTTACCGGGGGGCGGGACGACGGCGGTCCCCGCAAGGGACGCGGGCCGGGTCAGGGCCGGGCTTACGCGTCCTTGGCGTCCATGGAGGTCCGGGAGCCGCTCCGGAGGTCCTTGGCGCCGTTTCGGTTGTCGGCCGGGGCGGGGAGCCGCTCCCGCCCTGCCGACACCCACCAATCTGCCGGATCCGTGTTAAGCGTGTGCTGCGCGGACGTGACGCCCTCGTACCACTTCCGCGAAGTTCTACGCGGGAAGACCCCGATCGCACGAACAGACCCGCCCCACCCGGCCGAAACCGGAAGAACCCTGCTCGGCGTTACTGCTTGGCGCCTCCCTTGGCGAGGAACGCGAGCAGATCCTGTCGGCTCACGACCCCGGTCGGCTTGCCCTCGACGAGGACGATCGCCGCGTCGGCGGCGCCCAGCACGGACATCAGGTCCGCCACCGGCTCGCCGGAGCCGACCTGCGGCAGCGGCGGCGACATGTGCTTCTCCAGCGGGTCGTCGAGCGAGGCACGCTGGGTGAACAGCGCGTCGAGCAGCTCCCGTTCGACGACGGATCCCACGACCTCCGCGGCCATCACGTCCGGGTGGCCGGCGCCCGGCTTCACGATCGGCATCTGCGAGACGCCGTACTCCCGCAGCACCTCGATCGCCTGACCGACCGTCTCGTCCGGGTGCATGTGGACGAGCGAGGGGATGGAACCGCCCTCCTTGTCGTGCAGGACGTCGCCGACGCGCGCGCTCGGGCCCTCGTCCTCCAGGAACCCGTAGTCCGCCATCCACTCGTCGTTGAAGATCTTGCTGAGGTACCCGCGCCCGCTGTCGGGCAGCAGCACGACCACGACGTCGTCGGGGCCGAGCCGCTCGGCGACCCGCAGGGCGGCCACGACGGCCATTCCGCAGGAGCCGCCCACCAGGAGCCCCTCCTCCCTGGCGAGCCGGCGGGTCATCTGGAAGGAGTCCTTGTCGGACACGGCGACGATCTCGTCGGCGACGGTCCGGTCGTACGCGGTCGGCCAGAAGTCCTCGCCGACGCCCTCCACGAGGTACGGCCGCCCGGACCCGCCGGAGTACACGGACCCCTCGGGGTCGGCGCCGACGACCCGCACCCTGCCGTCACTGACGTCCTTCAGATACCGCCCGGTCCCCGAAATCGTCCCGCCGGTGCCCACGCCCGCCACGAAGTGCGTGATCTTCCCCTCCGTCTGCTCCCACAGCTCGGGGCCCGTGGAGTGGTAGTGGGACAGCGGGTTGTTGGGGTTGGAGTACTGGTCCGGCTTCCACGCGTCCGGGGTCTCGCGCACCAGCCGGTCCGAGACGTTGTAGTACGAGTCGGGGTGCTCCGGGTCCACGGCGGTCGGGCACACGACGACCTCGGCGCCGTAGGCACGCAGCACGTTGATCTTGTCGGTGCTCACCTTGTCCGGGCACACGAAGATGCACTTGTACCCCTTCTGCTGGGCCACGATGGCCAGCCCGACACCCGTGTTGCCGCTGGTCGGCTCAACGATCGTGCCGCCGGGCCTCAGCTCACCGCTCTTCTCCGCGGCCTCGATCATGCGCAGGGCGATGCGGTCCTTCACGGAACCGCCCGGGTTGAAGTACTCCACCTTGGCCAGGACGGTCGCCTGGATGCCCGTGGTCACGCTGTTGAGCCTCACCAGCGGGGTGTTGCCGACGAGACTGATCATCGAGTCGTGAAAGTGCACCGTTGTCTCCGGAGCTGCAAAAAGGACGGGTTGTATGATTCCGCCAGCCTAAGCCCCTCCGGCAGGTGTTAACGCACTGTTGAGATTGGCTGACGCCCTGTGCGGGGCAAGGAGTGGGTGTACGGCTACGAGGAGGTGGCGGCGACCCATGACGAGCATGTCGAGGGCGCGGGTGGCCCGGCGGATCGCTACAGGCGCGGCGTACGGAGGCGGTGGGATCGGGCTGCTGGGCGCGGCGGCAGTGGGTGTGCTGCTGGCCGAGGTGCAGATGGCCAAGCGGGTCGTGGGCAACGGCCACAGCCCGCACCCGCCCAGCGCGGAGGGGCTCTACGGACGCGCGTACGAAACTCCTCACGACCCCCCGATCCTCCTCGCCATGCTCGGCGACTCCACGGCGGCCGGCCAGGGCGTGCACCGGGCGCGGCAGACTCCGGGCGCCCTGCTGGCCTCGGGCCTCGCGGCGGTGGCGGAACAGCCGGTGCGGTTGCGGAACGTGGCCCTGCCGGGAGCCCGGTCGGACGACCTGGACCGCCAGGTGTCCCTGGTCCTTTCGGAATCGGACCGTGCCCCCGACGTCTGCGTCATCATGATCGGCGCGAACGACGTCACCCACCGGATGCCGCCGACCCGCTCCGTCCGCCACCTCTCGGGCGCGGTCCGGCGGTTGCGCACGGCGGGCGCGGAGGTGGTCGTGGGCACCTGCCCCGACCTGGGCACGATCGAGCCGGTCCAGCAGCCGTTGCGCTGGCTGGCCCGGCGGGCGTCGCGCCAACTGGCCGCGGCGCAGACGATCGGTACGGTCGAGCAGGGCGGGCGAACCGTTTCGCTCGGCGATCTCCTGGGCCCGGAGTTCGCGGCGAACCCGCGGGAGCTCTTCGGCCCGGACAACTACCACCCCTCCGCCGAGGGCTATGCCACGGCAGCGATGGCCCTCCTGCCCACGATCTGCGCCGCGCTGGGCCTCTGGCCGGCGGAGGAGGAGCGTCCGGACGTGTCCCGCCACGAGGGGTTCCTGCCGGTGGCACGGGCTGCGGCGGAGGCCGCGTCGGAGGCGGGCACGGAGGTCGCGGCGGCGATGCCCACCGGGCCGCGGGGCCCGTGGGCCCTGCTCAAGCGCCGCCGCCGTCGCCGCGTCTCCGCGTCGGACCCCACCCCGGCCCCCACAGCGGAACCATCAACCTGACACCGCCCCTGCCCGGGGGCATTCCGCCCCCGCCATTCCTCTGCCACCGGGCGGCGCTCCGCCCCCCGCCCCCGACACCGGGTGACGCTCCGAACCGCGCCCCCGACATGCAGGTGGCGTTTCGCCCCCGCCGCCCTGCGGCACCGGGCGGCGCTCCGCCCGCGCCGCCCCCTGGTGTCGGGTGGTGTTCCGCGCCCCGACACCGGGTGACGCTCCACCCCGCCCCCCGCCGGCCCTGACACAGGTCGTGTATTCGCCCCCGCCGCCCCTACCCGTCCCATCCCAGGCTCCGCCCCTTCGACCCCGCCAAGGGGGCTCCGCCCCGGACCCCGGACCCCGTTTCGGGGGCCAGCCCCCGGACCCCCGCTCCTCAAACGCCGGAGGGGCTGGATTGTGCGGCCGGGGCTGGAATGTGCGGCCGGGGCTGGGGTTTTCGGCCGAGGCCGGGCACCCCCAGCCCGTCCGGCGTTTGAGGACGAGGCCGTTCAGGCCGGCAAGCGGGGGTTTGGGGGCGGCAGCCCCCAGGGATGGGACGGGTAGGGGCGGCGGGGGCGAGAAAAGCAAGCGCTTAGAAAAATGCGGCCGGACTCACACCACCACGCCCGTGACCTCGACCGTACGTACGGGTAACTTCCCACACAGCCCTGCCCACCCACCCACTCAACGAATCACCCGCCCCCACCCGACCACCACCCCTCTCGCCTGGAGCCGTGATGCCCGAAGCCGTCATCGTCTCAGCCGCCCGCTCCCCCATCGGCCGCGCTTTCAAGGGCTCCCTCAAGGACCTGCGCCCCGACGACCTGACCGCCACGATCATCCAGGCGGCACTCGACAAGGTCCCCGCACTGAACCCGAAGGACATCGACGACCTGATGCTCGGCTGCGGCCTCCCCGGCGGCGAGCAGGGCCACAACCTCGGCCGTGTCGTCGCCGTACAGATGGGCATGGACCACCTCCCGGGCTGCACCATCACCCGTTACTGCTCCTCCTCGCTCCAGACCTCCCGCATGGCCCTGCACGCCATCAGGGCGGGCGAGGGCGACGTGTTCATCTCGGCCGGCGTGGAGATGGTGTCCCGGAGCGTCAAGGGCACCAGCGACGGCATGCCCGAGACCCACAACCCCTTCTTCGCCGACGCCGAGGCCCGCACGGCCGCCGTCGCCGAGTCCGAGGGCGCGACCTGGCACGATCCGCGCGAGGACGGCCTGCTCCCCGACCCGTACATCGCGATGGGCCAGACCGCCGAGAACCTGGCCCGCCACTGGGGCGTCACCCGCCAGGAGATGGACGAGTTCGGCGTCCGCTCGCAGAACCTCGCCGAGGAGGCCATCAAGAAGGGCTTCTGGGAGCGCGAGATCACCCCGGTGACGCTCCCCGACGGCACGGTGGTGAGCAAGGACGACGGCCCACGCTCCGGCGTCACCATGGAGGGCGTCGCGGGCCTGAAGCCGGTGTTCCGCCCGGACGGACTGGTCACCGCCGGCAACTGCTGCCCCCTGAACGACGGCGCCGCCGCCCTCGTCATCATGTCCGACACGAAGGCGCGCGAACTCGGCCTGACCCCACTCGCCCGGATCGTCTCCACGGGCGTCTCCGGACTCTCCCCGGAGATCATGGGGTACGGCCCGGTCGAGGCCAGCAGGCAGGCCCTCTCCCGCGCAGGCCTCACCATCGACGACATCGACCTGGTCGAGATCAACGAGGCCTTCGCCGCCCAGGTGATCCCCTCCTACCGCGACCTGGACATCCCCCTGGACAAGCTGAACGTGAACGGCGGCGCCATCGCCGTCGGCCACCCCTTCGGCATGACCGGCGCCCGCATCACCGCCACGCTGATCAATTCACTCCAGTTCCACGACAAGCAGTTCGGCCTGGAGACGATGTGCGTCGGCGGCGGTCAGGGCATGGCGATGGTCATCGAACGCCTCAGCTGAAGCACCCCGACCGCACCCCCTACCGCACCCCGGCCGCACCCCCACCGCACTCCGACCGCACCCCTCGGTCACCCCTACTGAACCCAGCGTCACCTTTGGCCCGGAACCTCGACACCACCGGGGTTCCGGGTCGTTTTGTAATCCAATCTCCCCCAGGATGTGACCTATCTCCCCCAGAAGGGTGACTCAGCAGGTCAGACGCACTTTGCCACCAAACATCAGCCCTGGAATCCTGCCCGTTTCGTGACGTTACGCACTGACAGCTGGTTAGTCCGCCCTTCAAGCTGATGTAGGAAGTCGGGGGTCGACTTTGAACCGGGAGTACGTCAGTGAGCGCCATGCCGATTGCTCTGCTGCTCACCACGGCCGCCACCACGGTCGTGGGCGTCGCCGTGCTGCGCAGCCTGCGGGGGCTGCGCCGGCAGATCGCGGCCCTGCACACCGAGCTCACCGCGAGCCGCGCCACGCACGCGCGGCCTCTCGTACCCGCCGCCCGCCAGGCCTCCGACACGGACGAGATACGCACCGCCGTCGCCGAGGCCCTCGCGGAGGAGCGGGAGCGGGAACTGGCGGAGGCCAGGGCCTTCTGGGCCGCCCAGGAGTCGCGTGACGTCTCCGACGCGGCCTCCCCCCTGCTGGGCCTGCCCGACAGCGAGCCGTATCTGCCGCGGCCGTCGGACTTCGCCGGCCTGGAGCACCTGGAGCCGGTGCCCGAGCCCGGCGTGGAGGGCGACGAGTTTCCCGGCGACTCCCCGGAGCTGGCCGCGGCCCGCCGCCGTCACCCCTCCCACCCGGACTTCGTGCCGACCCCCTCGCCGGTCGTGAACGACCATGAGCGCACGGTCGCCTGCCTGGAGGAACTCGCCACCTCCCGCACCGAACTGGCCGACGTCCGCCCGGGGCCACTGGGCACCCTCGACGTGTACGTCTTCACCGACGGCACGACCCTGTGCATGACGCCGGGCCACCGCGAGACCGCCGAACGCCTGGCCTCGGCCCTGCGCACGGGCCACGCCCCCGTCCTCCTGGGCGGCTCAGGCGTCTCGGGCGCCTACACGCTGACGTTCCAGTGCGGCGAGGAGAACGTCTACATCCTGGCGGACAGGGTCATCGCGTCCCTGTAGAGCACCTCGTAGGACGCACCCCCTGAACGCCTTCGCGTAGGACGCACCCCCTGAACCGCCGCGCGCCTCCGCTAAACCGCCGCGCGCCTCTGCGCCTCCTCCACCAGCCCCACCGCCTCGGCCAGCTCGGCCTCGTTTCTCAGCACGATCGCAAGATCGTTCCCGGCGACCATGATCTGATCAGCCGCGGCGAACATCCCCGCATCCGGCATCTCCCGGGGCTCCGCATCCGGCTCCTCCAGCCGCTGGGCACGCCGTGCCAATTCCCTGGCCAGCGCCAGGGCCTCGGCCGCAGCGCCCCGCTGCAACCGGCTCTGTGGAGCGGCCCTCAAACGATCAGCGAAGTGATCCACTGCACGGGTCAGAGGCGTCGTATCAAGCACGTCGCGAGACTACGCGCCCGAACAGGAGTGTTGCCAATACGCCAACGCTCAGGCACGGTGACCTGAAGGACCGGCTTACATTCCATGCGTCCGGAGGCGCCGATGTCCCAAGTCTTCTCCGAGGAGACCCATCGCAATCTGCTCGCCCGCATCCCCCATTGCACCGGTCGTGAAGTCACCGACTGGCTTCGCGCTGTCGACGAAGGCCCTGCTCTCTTCAACTTCGAGGAGAAGGTCAGCTGGCTCCGGCACGAGCACAACCTCGCGTACGGCCACGCCAAGGCACTCATCCACGAGTACGACCTGAGGAGGGCCGCGCGCAAACTGCTCTGAGCGCGCTCCACCGGCACGCCGAGCATCGGACAAGACGAAGGGCCCCGGGAGCAAGCGCTCCCCGGGGCCCTTCACCGTGTCAGGACGTCAGCGGGACGCCGGACCGCTCTGGGCGGATCAGTCGTCGCCGCTGAAGATGGCGACCAGCCGCAGCATCTCGACGTAGATCCACACGAGGGTCATGGTCAGGCCGAACGCGGCCAGCCAGGCCTCCTCGCGCGGGGCGCCGTAGGCGATGCCGTCCTCGATCTGCTTGAAGTCGAGGGTCAGGAAGAAGGCACCGAGCAGGATCGCGAGGATTCCGACGATCGCACCGAGCGGACCCATGCTGCGCAGACCGCCGTCCTCGGCGACGCCGAACACGACCAGCAGCAGGTTGACCGCCATGACCAGCACGAACGCGATGGCGATGGTCATGCCGATGCGTGCGTACCGCGCGGTGACGCGGATCCAGCCCGCCTTGTAGACCAGCAGGGTGGCGCCGGAGACGGCCATCGTGCCGAGCACCGCCTGGAAGGGCGCACCGCTCCACTGCGTGTTGAACATCTCGCTGAGCACGCCCAGGAAGACGCCCTCGAAGGCGGCGTAGGACAGGATCAGCGCGGGCGATGCCTTGCTCTTGAAGCTCTGCACGAGGGCGAGGACCATCGCGATGAGCGCGGCGCCGATGGCCAGGCCGTAGCTGCTGGGCGACACCGGCAGGAGGGCCCACGCCAGGATGGCGCCGACGACGACCGTGCCGAGCGTCATGGCGGAACGGACGACGACGTCGTCCATCGTCATACCGCCGGTGCGGACCGGGGCCTGCGGCGGAGCGCCGTACTGCGGGGCCTGCTGGGCGTACGGGTTCGTCGCGTACGGGTTGCCACCCTGCTGGGCGTAGGGGTTGCCCTGGGTGCCGACGGCTGCTCCCCCGGCCTGCGGCGCGGTGTTGAAGCCCGCGTAGCCGTTGTCGCGGCTGAACCCCCGTCGCGAGAAGACCGGGTTGCTGCTCCTCATTTCACTCCTCCATGGCCACCCTGCGTGGCCTTGGCCTCAAGAGTAATAGGTGGGCAAAGGATTGACCCTAGTGCTTGGGGAGGATCTTTCCCTCGCAGTGACCAGAAACACGCTACGCGTCTGCCTGATTCCCCGCACCGGCCCCCCTCACCCATGACCAACCCGGTACAGACCCGGAACCGTCCGGAGATCAACGGCGGACGCCGGGTCGCGCCCCGCCTGCCCCCGGGCTGGTGCGCCGGTCGGGGCCCGCAGGAGGGGTTCGGCTCCGCGGTCAGTGCCCGGGGTGGGATTCGAACCCACACTCGTCCGCGTTTAAGGCGGTTGCGTCTGCCAGTTGCGCCACCCGGGCTGAGGGTCGTGCGGCGGCCTCCGGAACGGTGCTTCCCGTCCCAACGACCCACGGACAGCGCTGCGTTGCCAAGACGCCGGCACACGACATTACTGAAGCCATGTGACGGGCACTCACATACCCCTCAGCAAAGCATGATTCGGCAGCCACTGAGAGTGGTTTCCCCCGACAGACCCACCAGCTCGGTCATGTTCCCCTGGCATGTGCCCGCTCCGCGTCCAAGACCTGAAGGCTCGGCAGTAACAAAGCCTCCCCTAAGTCGCCCCCTGACACAGGAGGGAATTTGGTCAATGCATGACCGGTTGCCGTCCGGTCACGAAATGAGGACGCCCACCCGGGTGCACGGGGCGGGCGTCCGATCACGGGCCAACCGGATCGTCCGGCGGATGGGGGGGGATCCGGCGGCGCGGGTGGGGCAGGCGGATCCGGCGGCGGGGCGCACGGGTCGGGACAGAGCAGGGCCAACCGGCCGTTTCGCCAGGTCGGACGCTACCCCCGGTTGTGCCCG
This sequence comes from Streptomyces bluensis, assembly GCF_014650715.1. GTDB lineage: Bacteria > Actinomycetota > Actinomycetes > Streptomycetales > Streptomycetaceae > Streptomyces > Streptomyces bluensis. The sequence goes on from NZ_BMVM01000008.1 coordinate 108,041, forward strand.
GAACCGGACTTGAACCGGTACGCCCGCGAGGGGCAGCGAGGTTTAAGCTCGCCGTGTCTGCATTCCACCATCCGGGCAGGCCAAGGGCTCCGCATCGAGGTCCCGAGCCTATCGGGACCCATCCCCCGAACAGCGGACGAGCGGACCGATGTTGTCTTATTTTATTGATGTCTGAGGGTGCATCAGCACTGGGTACACGCCATCCGCACTCGCCAATAGCCTTTCGGACCACCTCGCCGCCCGTATGCGGAATGACGGAATTTCACCGTCCGAACGAGCAGCCTCCACATCCTGCGCCACGGTCACACGCCCTAGGGGCCGTCCGTCATCCCCAGGTATGACACGGCGTCGGCACGTCCGCCCGCAGACGGCCCCCGGAACCGGAGCAGCGGCTGACTACAGGGCGCCCGGCGGCCAGGACGATGGGACACGTACCCCGAAAGCCGTCGTCCCGACAGGAGCACCTTCCGTGACCACCACTCCCATCGCCGAGCGGGCCACCGCCGTGGCTGCTCGGGCCACGGACCTCTCCAAGGTCTACGGACAGGGCGAGACCCAGGTGGTCGCCCTGGACCGGGTCAGTGTCGACTTCGGGCAGGCCCGGTTCACCGCGATCATGGGCCCCTCGGGTTCCGGGAAGTCCACGCTGATGCACTGCGTGGCGGGACTCGACTCCTTCTCCTCCGGCTCCGTCCGTATCGGGGACACCGAGTTGGGCTCGCTGAAGGACAAGCAGCTCACCAAGTTGCGCCGCGACAAGATCGGCTTCATCTTCCAGGCGTTCAACCTGCTGCCGACCCTGACCGCGCTGGAGAACATCACACTCCCGATGGACATCGCGGGCCGTAAGCCGGACAAGCAGTGGCTCGACACCGTCATCCGGATGGTCGGGCTCTCCGACCGCCTGACCCACCGTCCCGCCCAGCTCTCCGGCGGCCAGCAGCAGCGTGTCGCCGTGGCCCGTGCCCTCGCCTCGAAGCCGGACATCATCTTCGGCGACGAGCCCACCGGCAACCTCGACTCCCGCTCCGGTGCGGAGGTCTTGGGCTTCCTGCGCAACTCGGTCCGCGAACTCGGGCAGACCGTCGTCATGGTGACCCACGATCCCGTCGCCGCCGCGTACGCCGATCGTGTGGTCTTCCTCGCCGACGGCCGCATCGTCGACGAGATGCAGCAGCCGACCGCGGACACGGTGCTGGACCGCATGAAGCGGTTCGATGCGACGTCGCGCACCAGCTGAGCAGGGCGTCTCGTCTGCCGGGTCTTGTCGGTGGGCGGCTGCGGGTTCGTTGTGGCTGGTCGCGCAGTTCCCCGCGCCCCTTAAAAGACGCACCACCCGCCCGTAGGCGTCCACCTCCACACCCGAAGGCGCCCGACGACCCGCCACCAGCCCCAGCCTTCACCTCAACCCCAAACCCTGGACAGAGAACCCCATGTTCCGTACCGCCCTGCGCAACGTGTTCGCGCACAAGGCCCGGCTGTTGATGACCGTGCTCGCCGTGATGCTCGGCGTGGCGTTCGTGTCGGGCACGCTGGTCTTCACGAACACCATCTCGGAGGCATTCCAGAAGAGTTCCGCGAAGGGCTTCGACCACGTCGACGTCGCCGTCGCGCCCAAGTACCGGGAGGGCGAGGGCGACACGGTGGGCAAGTCCGCCGAGCTCACCCAGGACCTCCTCGACAAGGCCGAGCAGACCCCGGGCGCCGCGTCGGCCGTCGGCGTCGTCACCGGCTTCACCGCCCTCGCCGACAAGGACGGCAAGCTCATGGGCGACGGCTTCCAGTCGCGGGGCGGGAACTACTGGGGGGAGAAGGACTCCCGGTACCCCCTCGTGTCCGGGCGCGCCCCGAGCGGCAGCGGACAGGTCGCCATCGACTCCGCGACCGCCGCCCGCGCCGGCTACAAGGTCGGCGACACGGTCCGCCTCTCCGTCGACGGCCCCGTCCTCACTCCCACGATCAGCGCGATCTTCACCACGGACGACGGCAACGTCTCCGCGGGCGGCAGCCTCGCCCTCTTCGACACCGCCACCGCCCAGCAGCTCTTCGGCAAGAAGGGCACGTACGACGAGATCGACGTGAAGGCGGAGGCGGGCACCGGCCAGGCGCAGCTGAAGGCCGCGCTCGACAAGGCGCTCCCCAAGGACACGACCGAGACCACCACCGGCAGGCAGCTCGCCGACGACCAGGCCGAGTCGATCGCCGAGTCGATGAGCGGTCTGCAGCAGGGGCTGCTGGTCTTCGCCGGCATCGCCCTCTTCGTCGGCACGTTCATCATCGCCAACACCTTCAGCATGCTGGTCGCCCAGCGCACCAAGGAGCTCGCGCTGCTGCGCGCGGTCGGCGCCTCCCGTCGGCAGGTCACCCGCTCCGTGCTCATCGAGGCCTTCGTCGTCGGCACGGTCGCCGCCGTCACCGGTCTCGTCGCCGGCGTCGGTATCGGTGCCGGGCTGCGTTCCCTCATGGGCTCGTTCGACGCCCCGGTCCCTGACGGGCCGCTGGTCGTCACCCCGAGCACGGTCGGCGCCGCGCTCGCCGTCGGCATCCTCATCACGATGCTGGCCGCCTGGCTGCCCGGCCGCCGTGCCGCGAAGATCCCGCCGGTCGCGGCGATGAGCAGCGTGCACGCCAAGGCCACCACCAAGTCGCTGGTGCTGCGCAACACGATCGGCGCCCTGTTCTCCGCCGCGGGCATCGCCGTCGTACTGGCCGCGACGACCATGGACGGCACGGACGGTCAGGCCCCGATGGGTCTGGGTGCCGTCCTGCTGATCATCGGTGTCTTCGTCCTCACGCCCCTCCTCTCCCGTCCGGTCATCGCGACCGCGGCCCCCGCGCTGCGCGTCTTCGGGATCTCCGGCAAGCTGGCCCGCCAGAACTCGGTCCGCAACCCGCGCCGTACCGCCGCCACGGCCTCCGCGCTGATGATCGGCCTCACCCTGATCACGGGCATGACGGTGATGGCGGGCAGCCTGCAGACGTCCATCGACAAGATGGCCGCGTCGGCGATCAAGGCCGACTACGTCGTGTCGATGGCGAACGGCAATTTCCTCTCGCCGGACGTGGAGAAGAAGCTCTCGGACACCGGCTACGTCACCGCCACCAGCCCGCTGCGCAACGCGCCCTCCCGTATCGACGGCGAGACCGAGTACCTGACCGGCGTCAAGGGCAGCACGATCGGGAAGCTCACCGACCTCAAGGTCGACGACGGGGCCTTCGAGGTCGGCGGCGCCCGGGTCGTCGTGGACGGCGACACCGCCGAACGGCACGGCTGGAAGGCCGGGTCGGACTTCACGGTCTCCTACGAGGACGGCAAGAAGCAGCAGCTGACGGTCGCCGGGGTCTACGAGGCCAACGAGATGATGCGGGGCATCATGCTCGACCTCGGCACGCTCGCCCCGCACCAGTCGGACCCCACCGACATGCAGGTCATGGTGAAGACGTCCGACGGAGCGTCCGCCGCGACGAAGGACCGGCTGGAGAAGGCGCTCGGCAGCAACCCGGGCATCCAGGTCCAGGACAAGAAGGACATCTCCAACCGCATCGCGCAGATGTTCACGCTGATCCTGAACATGGTCTACGGCCTGCTGGCCATGGCGGTCCTCGTCGCCGTCCTCGGGGTCATCAACACCCTGGCCATGTCGGTCTTCGAACGCTCCCAGGAGATCGGGATGCTGCGCGCGATCGGCCTCGACCGCAAGGGGATCAAGCGCATGGTGCGGCTGGAGTCGCTGGTGATCTCGCTCTTCGGCGGTGTGCTCGGCATCGGCCTCGGTGTGTTCTTCGGCTGGGCGGCCGGTGAGCTGCTGGGCACCAGGTTGGCGACGTACGAACTGGTCCTGCCCTGGGCCCGGATGGGCGTCTTCCTGCTCCTCGCGGCCACGGTCGGCGTCCTGGCGGCCCTCTGGCCGGCCCGTCGCGCGGCCCGGCTCAACATGCTGGCGGCGATCAAGTCGGAGTAGGCAGGCCAGAAGGCAGAAAGCAGAAGCCGCAGTGGTCGTACGCGACCGGGGCCCCGTTCCGCACCAGCCGGAACGGGGCCCCTTCACGTACGTACCGTCACATGCGTACCTTCACGCACGCACCGTCACGAACCCCACGTACGGGACCGCAGCGGCATCCGCGCGTCGCCCGTCTCCGGGGTGCGGACCGCCAGGACCTGGTTGACGCCGATCCGGTTGCGCTCGAAGGACAGCGCGGAGGCCGCCATGTAGAGGCGCCAGACGCGGGCGCGGCCGGGGCTGGTGAGCCGGACCGCGTGGGCCCAGTCCGCCTCCAGGTTGGCGACCCAGCGGCGCAGGGTGAGCGCGTAGTGCTCGCGGATCGACTCGACGTCACGCACCTCGAACCCGGCCCGCTCCAGCTGGGTGACCGTGGTGCCGATGGGGGCGAGCTCACCGTCCGGGAAGACATAGGCGTCGATGAACTCGTCGACTGCGTACGTCGATTCGTCGCGCTGCGGGCGGCGGGCGATCTGGTGGTTGAGGAGCCGGCCGCCGGGCTTCAGCAGGCCGTACAGGCGGTCGGCGTACTCCAGGTACCGCTCGGCGCCGACGTGTTCCGCCATGCCGATGGAGGAGATCGCGTCGAACGGGCCGTCCGTGACGTCCCGGTAGTCCTGAACGCGGATCTCGACCCGGTCGGTGAGTCCCGCTTCGGCGACGCGCTTGCGGGCGTACGCGGCCTGCTCCTGGGAGAGGGTGACGCCGACGGCATGGACGCCGTACTCGCGGGCCGCGTGGATGGCCATGGAGCCCCAGCCGCAGCCGACGTCGAGAAGCCGGGCGCCGGGGGTCAGGCCGAGCTTGCGGCAGATGAGGTCGAGCTTGTCGGCCTGCGCGGCTTCGAGGGTGCCGTCCGGGGAGTCCCAGTAGGCGCACGAGTAGACCATCGACGGGCCGAGGACGAGCTCGTAGAAGTCGTTCCCCACGTCGTAGTGATGGCTGATGGCGCGTCGGTCGGTGCGCCTGGTGTGCCGATGGTGGCTTCTGCGGACCTCCTCGCGGGGCGGAGCGGGCGGCAGCGGCGGCCCGGCCATCCGGACGAGGCCGCGGACTGCGGCGCGCACCTCGGGGTCGCGCAGGGCTCCCCCGAGCCCCCGGGCGTCCTCCCCGCGCTCCCATACGAGCCCCGCCAGCAGGTCGAGCGTGGCGTAGAGGTCTCCCTCGATGTCCAGGTCTCCGGCGACCCAGGCCCGTGCCAGGCCCAGCTCGCCCGGTTTCCACAGCAGTCGGCGCAGGGCGCGGCGGTTGCGTACGACGAGGGTCGGGGCGCCCGGGGGTCCTGCCTGCGACCCGTCCCAGGCCCGGATACGCACCGGGAGCGGAGTCCCCAGCAACTGTTCTGCGAATCTGTCCAGCCGCGACGCGGCGTCGGCCATGGCGCACACCTCCGTGACGATCGATCCCGGAATGTCCAGCACCACGTAAACACCCGTGGTGCTGGGCCGCAGTCCCCCATCAGCGTTACAGCTGTGCAAAACGTTTACGCGGCCTCTGGGGCTTCGTCCGGTTCCGCAACGCCGAAGGGGCCGCCCGCACCACGGATGGCGGACGGCCCCTTCGGGGCGTGCTGGTGACCGAAGGTCAGGAGGCCTTGGCCTTCTCCGGTGCGTTCTCTGCCCTCACGGCGTGCGCGGGAGCGGGCTTCGCGGCCTCGTAGAACTCCTCGCGCGGGTTCTCCATGGCGCCGAGGGAGACGACCTCGCGCTTGAGGAACATGGCGAGCGTCCAGTCGGCGAAGACGCGGATCTTGCGGTTCCAGGTCGGCATCGCCATACCGTGGTAGCCACGGTGCATGTACCAGGCGAGACGGCCCTTGACCTTGATCTTCATCTTGCCCATGACGATCATCGCGACGCCCTTGTGGAGGCCGAGACCCGCCACCGCGCCCTTGTTGGCGTGGCTGTACTCCTTCTGCGGGAAGCCCCGCATGCCGGAGACCACGTTGTCGCCGAGGACCTTCGCCTGGCGCAGCGCGTGCTGGGCGTTCGGCGGGCACCAGGCGTTCTCCACGCCGGCCTTGCGGGCGGCGACGTCCGGCACCTGGGCGTTGTCGCCGGCGGCCCAGATGTAGTCCGTGCCCGTGACCTGGAGGGTGGGCCGGCAGTCCACGTGACCGCGCGGGCCGAGGGGCAGACCGAAGCGCGAGAGCACCGGGTTGGGCTTCACGCCGGCCGTCCACACGATGGTGTTGGAGTCGACCTCAAGGCCGTTCTTCAGCACCACGTGTCCGTCGACGCAGGAGTCCATGGAGGTGGAGAGGTAGATCTCGACCCCGCGGCTCTCCAGGTGCTCCTTGCCGTACTGGCCGAGCTTGGGGCCCACTTCGGGGAGGATCTTGTCGGCGGCGTCGACGAGGATGAACCGCATGTCCTCGCGGGAGACGCTCTTGTAGTACTTGGCCGCGTCCCGGGCCATGTCCTCGACCTCGCCGATGGTCTCCGCACCGGCGAAGCCGCCGCCGATGAAGACGAAGGTGAGCGCCTTGCGGCGGATCTCCTCGTCGTTGGTGGAGTCGGCCTTGTCGAGCTGCTCAAGAACGTGGTTGCGCAGGCCGATGGACTCCTCGATGCCCTTCATGCCGATGCCCTGCTCGGCGAGGCCGGGGATCGGGAAGGTACGGGAGACCGCGCCCATCGCGACGACCAGGTAGTCGAAGGGCAGTTCGTACGCCTCACCGACCAGCGGTGCTACCCGTGCGACCTTGCGGTCCTGGTCGATGCTGGTGACCCGGCCGGTGAGGACCTCGGCCTTCGGCAGCACGCGTCGCAGCGGGACGACGACGTGGCGAGGCGAGATGCTTCCGGCGGCGGCTTCGGGAAGGAAGGGCTGGTAGGTCATGTACGACCGGGGGTCGACGACCGTGACGGTCGCCTCTCCGTAGCGCATCTTCTTGAGGATGCGCCGAGCTGCGTACAGGCCTACGTACCCACCGCCTACTACGAGGATCCTGGGACGCTCCGTGGTGCTCATGGCATCGAGTATGTACCCGCCCCGAGGGGGGTCCTCGTGCGCCCCTTCACAAGGTTCACTCACCCCTGTGCTACACTCCGCGGCTCGCGTGACGCAGATCATGATCCGGCGGGGGAACCACCGTGCGGGGCGGACCGTTGTCAATGCCGCGTGAGCTGCCGCTCCGGGCCGAACGGCCCCTTGTGGGCCGCCCCGTTCACCTCTCCGCTACTCCCCCTGGAAGCCCGGAGGGCCGCCTTTCTGAACGCGTTCAGGGGCCCGTTCACCCCTTGAAGAGGTCAACCGGCCCCCCTTCCTCGCCCTAGGGGGGCCAATTCCTTGTGAAGAACTTCACGAAGTTTTTGGGCGGTGCCTTACCGAGAGGTGTTCCCGCGCTCCGGCGCACCCCTCGGCGGCGCTCATACGTTGTCCGACCTGCTCAGCAGAGTGCCCGGATGCGCAGGTTCCTTCTCCCTCTCCGCGTCCTCCGCCGCGGTGAAGGCGATGCCGTCGAGGATGTCGTGCTCGCTGACCACGACCTCCTCCGCACCGATCCGCTCCATGATCGACAGCAGGACGAGGGCGCCCGCGCCGATCACGTCCACCCGGCCCGGATGCATGGACGAGACCGCCGCGCGCTCGGCGTGGGTGGAGCGCAGCAGCCACTCGGTGATCTCGCGGACCCGGTCGCGGGAGACCCGGGAGTGGTGGATGGCGGCCGAGTCGTACGCGGGCAGGTCCTGCGCGATCGCCGACACCGTCGTCACGGACCCCGCCAGCCCGACCAGTGTGCGCGCCTCGCGCAGCGGCACCGTCTCCTCGGCGAGGTCGAGGGCCGCCTCGATGTCGGCACGTATCGCCGCGATCTGCTCCTCGGAGGGCGGGTCGCTCACCGCCCCGTCGTGCACCAGGTGCCGTTCGGTCATCCGCACGCAGCCCACGTCGACCGAGCGCGCCGCGCGCACACGGTCGTCGCCGACGACGAACTCGGTCGATCCGCCGCCGATGTCCACGACCAGGAACGGGCGCTGCAGGTCCTGCCTGCCCGCCAGTTCCCTGGTCGCGCCGGTGAAGGAGAACTCCGCCTCCTGGTCGCCGCTGACGACCTCGGGTTCGACGCCGAGGATGTCGAGCACCCCGCGCACGAACTCGTCCCGGTTCTCGGCGTCGCGGGACGCGGAGGTGGCGACGAAGCGCAGCCGCTCGGCACCGTGCTCCTCGATGACGGCCGCGTACGCGCGGCAGGCGGCGAAGGTGCGCTCCAGCGCCTCGGGGGCGAGCCGGCCGGTGCGGTCGACGCCCTCGCCGAGCCGGACGATCGTCATGCGGCGGTCGAGCTCGACGAGTCCACCGGTCTCGGGGCTCGCCTCCGCGACCAGCAGCCGGATCGAGTTCGTACCGCAGTCGATGGCGGCGACACGGGTCACTGGCCGTCCTCCCGCCCAGCCGTCACGTCCACAGCCTTCGCGTCCACAGCCGTCACGCACGGGCCCTTGCGCCACCACTCCGGCAGCATGGCGAGCGCCTCGTCACCCAGGGGGTTCACGCCCGGCCCCGCCGCCAGCGAGTGCGCCACGAGCACATGCAGGCACTTCACCCGGTCCGGCATGCCCCCGGCGCTCGGGAACCCCTTCAGCTCCTCGATCTCGTCACGGCGCCGGATGTAGTCCTCGTGCGCGGCGCGGTACGCGGCGGCCAGCTCGGGGTCCGTGCCCAGCCGCTCCGTCATCTCCTTCATCACGCCGTTCGCCTCCAGCGTGCCGATCGCGGAGGCGGCCCGCGGACACGTCAGGTAGTACGTCGTCGGGAACGGCGTACCGTCCGGCAGCCGGGGCGCCGTCTCGACCACGTCGGGCTGCCCGCACGGGCAACGGTGCGCGATCGCGCGCAGCCCGCGCGGCGGGCGGCCGAGCTGCTGCTTGAAGGCCTCTACGTCCGCGTCGGTCGGCTCGGTGCGCGGGGTGGAAGGCGGGGGTGTTTCCATGCCTGCTGCTCAGGTCTCTCTCGTCAGCTCTCAAGGTTCTCAACGGTCGGCGGCGTCGGCCTTGTCGATCCCGTCCCAGACGCCCGCGTACCAGGGGCGATCGGCCGCCCCCCGCGTCGTACGCGACTGCTTCGCCACGTCCGGGTCGATCACGATGTAGCCGGTCTCGCCGGGCATCACATAGTGCAGCCGCTGCCGGATCTGCTGCTCGGCGTACGCGTCGTCCTGCCAGCGCGCCTTGAGGTCGCGCAGCTGCTCGACCCGCTCGCGGGCCTCGTCCCGCCGCTGCTCCAGCTCGGCGATCTCGGCGCGCTGGGAGACGTACTGCCTTATCGGGTACGCCAGCGCCACGATCAGCGAGCAGAGCACGAGCGCGAGCAGGGCGGCCCGCCCGGTCAGCCGGGAGCGGCGGGCCTGGCGTCTGGTCTGGGAGCGGTAGACGCGGGCCGCCGTCTGCTCGCCTAGCAGTCGCAGCCTGGTCGTGGTGGAGAAACGGTCCCGGTCCTTGACGGCCATTCAGCCTCTCCGCCTCCGCTCGCCTGTGTGCTTTCTGCGTGCTTCCTACGCGCGTACGTCCCCGCACACGGTACGGGACCGGGCACGGGGACGTACGGAGGACTGGCCAAGCCCTGCCCGTGGGCGGCTCAGCGCTTGATCAGCTCTTGAACCTGATCAGCCCTTGAAGCGGGGGAAGGCACTGCGGCCCGCGTACACCGCCGCGTCGTCGAGGATCTCCTCGATGCGCAGCAGCTGGTTGTACTTGGCGACGCGCTCGGAGCGGGCCGGGGCGCCGGTCTTGATCTGGCCGCAGTTGGTGGCAACGGCCAGGTCGGCGATGGTGACGTCCTCCGTCTCGCCGGAGCGGTGGGACATCATGCACTTGAAGCCGTTGCGCTGGGCCAGCTCGACGGCGTCCAGGGTCTCGGTCAGCGAGCCGATCTGGTTCACCTTGACCAGCAGGGCGTTGCCCGCGCCCTCCTCGATGCCCCGGGCCAGGCGCTCGGGGTTGGTGACGAACAGGTCGTCGCCGACGAGCTGGACCTTGTCACCGAGCTTGTCGGTGATGGTCTTCCAGCCCTCCCAGTCGTCCTCGAACAGCGGGTCCTCGATGGAGACCAGCGGGTAGGCGTCCACCAGCTCCGCGTAGTACTCCGTCATCTCGGCGGCCGAGCGCTCCTTGCCCTCGAAGACGTAGGAGCCGTCCTTGTAGAACTCGGACGCCGCGACGTCGAGCGCGAGGGCGATCTGCTCGCCGGGGGTGTAGCCGGCCTCCTTGATCGCCTCCAGGATGAGGTCGAGGGCCTCGCGGTTGGAGCCGAGGTTCGGGGCGAAGCCGCCCTCGTCGCCGAGGCCGGTGGCCAGGCCCTTGCTCTTCAGGACCTTCTTCAGGGTGTGGTAGACCTCGGCGCCCCAGCGCAGGGCCTCGGAGAAGGTCTCCGCGCCGATCGGGGCGATCATGAACTCCTGGATGTCCACGTTCGAGTCGGCGTGCGAGCCGCCGTTCAGGATGTTCATCATCGGCACCGGCAGCAGGTGCGCGTTCGGGCCGCCCAGGTAGCGGAAGAGGGGGAGGTCGGACGCCTCGGAGGCGGCGTGGGCGACGGCGAGGGAGACGCCGAGGATGGCGTTGGCGCCGAGCGAGCCCTTGTTGTCGGTGGCGTCCAGGTCGAACATCGCCTGGTCGATCAGGCGCTGCTCGGTGGCGTCGTAGCCGACCAGCTCCGGACCGATCTGCTCGATCACGGCCAGGACGGCCTTCTCGACGCCCTTGCCGAGGTAGCGGTTCGAGTCGCCGTCGCGGAGCTCGATGGCCTCGAAGGCGCCCGTGGAGGCGCCGGACGGGACGGCGGCACGACCGGTGCTGCCGTCGTCGAGGCCGACCTCGACCTCGACCGTGGGGTTGCCTCGGGAGTCCAGGATTTCCCGGGCTACGACGACGTCGATGGACGGCACGAGCATCTCCTTCTGGATGTGACGCGGTACGCGGGCCGTGGTAGCCCTGCGGGATGAGCCTAACCGGCTCCGGGGGATCAGCCAGTCTCCCGCCCACCCGGTGGACCAAACCGAGAGTAAATTGTTCCTGAACTGAACAAAATGGGGGCGTCCAGCGGGCTGAGTCAGCGGGGCACAGGGCGCGCACAAAAAGCCCCGCCCCGGTGCGTACGGGGGAATGCGCACCGAGGCGGGGAGCCCGTGGGGACAGGGGGGAGGCCTCACGAGGCGTCCCTGTGAAGGAACACGGATGTGAGGGCGCCGTGGTTCAGCGGTGAACGCGCCTGTTCTCAGCGCAGGTGCAGCTGCTGACCGGGGTAGATGAGGTCGGCTTCGTCGATGATGTCCTTGTTCAGCTGGAAGAGCTTGTGCCAGCCGCCCTTGACCTTCTTCTTCTCGGCGATGCCGCTGAGGGTGTCGCCCTTGACGACCTTGTACTCGCCGTCGCCCTTCTTGACCTTCTTGCCGGTCGGGGTCTCCACGGTGGCCCGCTCCGAGGCGCGCGAGGCGCGCTGCTCCTGGCCGCTGGAGCTCTTGGTGCTCTGGTCGGCGGTGCCGGAGTTCGAGGACGAGCCCGAGTCCGAGTCCGAGGAGGAGCCGGAGTCCGAGGAGGAGCCGCCACCGTCGTACGCGGCGCTGGACAGACCCGTGCCGCAGTTCGGCCAGGCGCCCTTGCCCTGGCCCGCGAGGACCTTCTCGGCGATCTCGATCTGCTGGGCCTTGCTGGCCTGGTCGGCGGTGGCGGCGTACTGCGTACCGCCGTACGCAGCCCAGGTGGAGGCGGAGAACTGAAGACCGCCGTAGAAGCCGTTGCCGGTGTTGATGGACCAGTTGCCGCCGGACTCGCACTGGGCGACGGCGTCCCACTCGGAGGCGGTGGCGGCGGAAGCGGTGCCGGTCACGAGCAGCGGGGCGGCGATGGCGGCACCGGTGACTCCGGCGAACGCGGCGAGCCGGGCGGCCTTGGACGGACGGCGGTGCTTGCCCTTGCAGGAAGACAGCATGGAGTGATCCCCTCACCGACGCCTACGAGGTGAGCTGTCGGGTTCGGGCCGGTTGAGTTGCCCGGCCGCGCGATGTGGCCGCGGATGACCTCCGCTGCCGCTTCCGCGCGGCTTCACCCCAAGCCGTCCCCGGTCGTCTCCCAACTCCCGGGTCCGGCGCCTACCTTGGGTCCCCCGCTCCTGCCCGCGGCGCTTGACGCGACGACTGTTCCCGGGCGGCCACTGGCAGGATTCGGCGTTGCGGCAGCCGGGGCTCGCGGTGGCGAGCGGTCTTGACCGTAGACACGCGATTCGCGGAATTTCAAAGACGATCAGGGCTTCTGAGATCTATCTCTCACCGCGTTCAAAACGGACATTCAGAGGCGAACCGGTGTGCGAACTCCCGCCGTTCTCCGCCCTATTCGGCGGGGAGTTGCAGCGTCCGACCGGGGACGATGTTGTCCGCGTCGCCGCCGATGGCCTGCTTGTTCGCGTCGTACAGCGCACGCCATCCGCCGTCGAGGTCAAGGGAGTCGGCGATGGACGCGAGGGTGTCGCCGGGGCGCACCGTGTACGCATGGCGGCCGGAGGAGGCTTTGACGCTGTCGGCCGCGGCCTCGTCGACACTGGCGCCGCGATGACGGCCGGCACCGCCCGCGCCGCTGTCGGCCGTGTCACTGCCGACGACGCCGGTGTCGACGAGGCTCCAGGAGCCCACCGTCTGCTCCGACTTGTCCGAGTCGTCACCCTCCGCGGCTTCTATGGGCGAGCTGTCGGGCGACCGTGAGGCACCGGCGTCGGAACGGGGAGGCGTGCCGGACCTCGCAGAACCGTCCGCCGGGGCGGACGCGGAGGGCGAAGACGCAGGATCCGGAGAGGTCTCGGACGACGGATCCGATGAGTCCGATGAACTGGTGGAGCCGGACGAGCCAGACGAACTGGATGACTTGGACGACTCGGGAGACTTGGACAATCCGGAGGAAATAGATGATCCCAATCCGTCGGAGGACGAGTCGCCGGCAACCCCGGTGTCGACGTCGACCGAGCCCGACTCCTGGGTGAGCCCGTGGAGCAGTCCACAGGTACGCCACGCACCGACGCCCTGGTCCTGAAGGATCTTCTGGGCGACGGCGATCTGCTGGGAACGGCTCGCCAGATCGGCGCTGGAGGCGTAGTCGAGCCCGCCGTACTTCTCCCAGTCCTCCTGGGTCAACTGCAGGCCGCCGAAGCGCCCGTTGCCCGTGTCGGCGCTCCAGGAACCGCCGCTCTCGCACTCGGCCACGCTGTCCCACACGGTGCCGTCGGCGGCACTCGCCCCCGTGGCGCCGAGGAGCGGAATCGCGATGGCGGAGCCGGTCACACCGGCCGCGACGAGAAGAGCCGGCGCCTGACGGGGGCGACGGTGACGACCGTTCCCGGAGAGCATGCGGGGACCTTTCGCGAGACAAAAGTGACCGGCGCGACGGATGGTGCGCGTCACGCTGCCCGGTGAACGTATCGGCACTCTTCGGCTTGTCACAAGTTCATGCCGCGCAGATCACGTGAAGATCACAGCAGTGTGGGTGTGTCCTCTCGACAGCACCCCGAGGTGATCCGCGCGGTGACCTCGACCTCCTCAACCCAGCGCCTCGCCCTCGCCCCGCACCGAAGGAACCGGCTCCGGATACGGTCGTCGTGTGAACGTCCCGAACGCCGCCCCCGAACTCTTCACCTGGGAGTTCGCCACCGACCCGTACCCGGCCTACGCGTGGCTGCGCGAGCACTCCCCCGTGCACTGGACGACACTGCCGAGCGGGGTCGAGGCATGGCTGGTGACGCGCTATGCCGACGCGCGTCAGGCTCTCGCGGACGGCAGGCTGTCGAAGAACCCCGACCATCACGCCGAGGACGCACAGGGCAAGAGCAGGACCGGTATCCCCGGGGAACGCAACGCCAATCTCATGGCGCATCTGCTGAACATCGACCCGCCGGACCACACTCGGCTGCGCCGTCTCGTCTCCAAGGCGTTCACTCCCCGCCGTGTGGTCGAATTCGCGCCCCGGGTGCAGGAGTTGGCAGACGGTCTCATCGACCGGTTCGCGCCACAGGGCGAGGCCGACCTCATCCACGACTTCGCCTTTCCCCTCCCCATCCACGCCATCTGCGATCTGCTCGGCGTCCCGCGCGAGGATCAGGACGACTTCCGTGACTGGGCGGGGATGATGATCCGGCACGGAGGCGGTCCGCGCGGTGGTGTCGCCCGCTCCGTCAAGAAGATCCGTGGCTATCTGGCCGAACTCATCCATCGCAAACGCAGCCACCTCGGTGACGACTTGATCTCCGGCCTCATCCGCGCCTCCGACCACGGGGAACACCTCACCGAGAACGAAGCGGCCGCGATGTGCTTCGTGCTTCTGTTCGCGGGTTTCGAGACCACCATCAACCTCATCGGCAACGGCATGTACGCGCTTCTGCGCCACCCCGAACAGCGCGCCCGGCTCCAGGGGTCGATCGAGCGCGGTGAAACCGCCCTGCTCGACACCGGCATCGAGGAGCTGCTCCGCTACGACGGCCCCGTCGAACTGGCCACCTGGCGCTTCGCCACCGAACCCCTCACCATCGGCGGGCAGCGCATCGCCACCGGCGACCCGGTACTGGTGGTCCTCGCCGCCGCGGACCGCGACCCCGCACGGTTCGCCGAGCCGGACACGCTCGACCTGTCCCGCCGCGACAACCAGCACCTCGGATACGGCCACGGCATCCACTACTGCCTCGGCGCGCCTCTGGCCCGCCTAGAAGGCCGTACCGCCATCGAGACGCTGCTGCGCCGGCTGCCCGATCTCCGGCTCGCCGCGGACCCGGCCGACCTGCGGTGGCGAGGTGGGCTCATCATGCGCGGGCTGCGCGACCTCCCGGTGCGGTTCACCGCCCCGCGTCGCCCCGTCTGATAGCCCTCGGCTGATAGCCCTCAGCCCTCCGCTTCCCGCACCGCGTCCCGGTAGGCCCGCGCCGCCGCCCGCAGCGCCGCCTCCGGGTCGACGCCCTCCGTCTCGGCCCGCACCGCCAGCGCCAGCAGCTCGTACCCGATGCCCTCGGCCTTCGGCAGCGGCACCTCCAGTCCGGCCATGCGCACGCGCGACGCCAGCTTCGCGGCGAGGGCCAGGCCGGGCTGGTGGAGGGGGATGCCCTCGGTGACCGAGGTGCGCCGCTTCTCGACCGCCTTGGTACGCAGCCAGTGCTCTCTGACCTCCTCGGGGGTGGTCGCCGTCTCGTCGCCGAAGACGTGCGGGTGGCGGTAGATCAGCTTGGTGACGATGCCGGCGGCCACGTCGTCGATGGAGAAGGGGGCGTCCGGGTCCTCCTCGGCTATGCGGGAATGGAACACGACCTGGAGGAGGACATCGCCCAGCTCCTCGCGGAGCTCGTCCCGGTCGCCCTCCTCGATGGCCTCCACCAGCTCGTACGCCTCCTCGATGCCGTACTTCGCGAGGCCCTGGTGGGTCTGCCGGGACGACCAGGGGCACTCGGCCCGGATGCGGTCCATGACCTGGACGAGGTCGAGGAGACGGGCGCCCGGGAGGTCGTACGAGGCGGGGAGCAGCTCCAGCTCGGGCATCGGCACGCGGCCCGAGCCGGCGAGGCGGGCGAGACCGTCGGTGAGGTGCGGCTCGCCCTCGCCCGTCGCCACGACGACCAGCGTGTGGCCGCCGGCGCAGGCGTCGACCAGCTCCTGGGCGGTCGGGGTCGCCTCCTCGACCGCTATGCCCGCCTCCCGGAGGTACGGCAGCTGCGGGTGCGTGCCGTCCGCGCACAGGACGCGGTCCGCCCCGTGCAGCGCCTGCCAGGCCTGCCAGGAGAGCAGGCCCGGTGCTACGCGGTGGCTGGTGGTGAGCAGGACGATGCGGCCGGATGAGCCGCCGGGGCTGGATGCGCCGCCTGGGCTGGTTGCGTTCACAGATCGAACGTAACCCACGTCACCGTCACCGCCCGAAGTTATCCACAGGCGGTAGTTGTCTGCCCTGGCTACCCCGGCTCTGGCTACCCGGCCCTGGCTACGCCGGCTGTGGCTGCGCGGGCGCCGTGATCTCCCGTACCCACGGCGTCTTCGCGTCCACACGGCTGCTCTTCTGGACGTCCCAGCTGCCGTAGCGCGGGTTGAGGTCGACGTCGAGTTTCTTCGAGGCGTCGGAGAGCGCCTTCCAGAAGGTGGCCTGGCCCGCGTCGGTGTTCATGTCGGCGCCGAGCGCGGCGGCCAGCTTCTGGGCCTCGATCTCGGTGCGGAGGTTGTCGTCGAGGCGCTGGGGGGCCACGCCGTACTGCTGCAACCAGGTCGTCTCCAGGGCCTTCGGTCCGCCCACCTGCCGCTCCAGGGAGGTACGGAAGGTCTGGATGTCCTTGCGGGTGACGCCGACACCGGCGTCCTCGGCCGCTCTCTTCAGGACCTCGTCGAGGACCATGCTGTGCAGTGTGTCGCGGGTGAGGCCGCCCGTCCGGGCGATGGTCTGCTCGTACTGGGCGTCGTCCGCGGTGGCGGCCCGCTGTGCCGCGCGCACCTCGTTCACCCGGTTCTCCAGCTGTGCGACCGTGATCCGCTGGCCGCCGACGACGGCCGCCGCGCCGGGGTGCGCGTCGTTCCCGCACGCGGTGAGAAGGGGCGCCGCGGTGACGATCGTGGCGCAGAGGACGAGGGCGGTGCGACGACGGCGGTGCAAGTTGGCCTCCCGAGGAGATTGTGCGACGGTGCACAAGGTCTTGCGGTGATCGATGGTAGGCAGTGTCCGTGTTCCAGGCCAGCCTTCCCCAGGCACTTCGTGAAGCACTTCGTGAAGCAGGTCGTGCAGCAGGTCGTGTGGGGGAGGCCCCAGGACCAACGATTCACCACGACTTCGGGCACCGCCGCGCCGCCGCCCAGGGTTCTGGCCGCTTCTAGCCGCGCACCTGCCCCAGCCACTGGAGGGTTCGCCGTACCTCGCCGGCCAGCGGGTGGCCGGGGCCCCTGAGCCGTTCCACGTCGAGCACCAGGCGGGCCAGGGTGTCGCGGGCCAAGGCGCGGTCGCCGAGGGCGAGGAGGAGGTGGCCGATGCGGCGGCGGACGTCCAACGAGAGCTCGGGGTCGCCGGCCACGTACTGGTTCTCGTAGTACGGCAGCAGGGAGCGGTACTCGGCGAGCGCGGCGGACGCCTCGCCGAGCTGCTCCAGGCACTGGGCGATGTCGTAGCGGAAGCGCAGGGACTGCGGGTCGGCCTGGCCCGCCTCCTTGGCCCGTTCGTCGGCGAGGCGGCGCAACTCGGGCAGGGCGCGGCGGTACTGGCCGTCGTCCATGAGGGTCGCCGCGTACTGCTTGCGCAGGGTACGGACGACGGGTGAGTGCTCACCGTGCTGGGCGGCGGCGGCCGGGAGGATCTGGCCGAGGCTGTCGACGGCCTGGGTGATGCGGCCCTCGCCGAGCAGCCGTTTGACCTCGTCGACGGCGCCCGCGACGTCGGGCTTCTCGACGGCGGGCGCGGCCTGGGGCTGCGGCGCGGGTATGCGGGCGCGGTCGGGCCAGGGCGCGTGCGGGCGCAGGAACGGCCGGGTGGGGTCGAGCGGGGCGCCGGTGGGCATCCCGCGCGCGGGCAGGAGCGGCAGGAGCTGCTCGTACGTCTCCTGCGCGGACTCCGGGCGGTGCTGCGGGTCCTTGGCCAGCAGGCGCAGGACGAGCGCCTCCAGGGGCTCGGGCACCTCGGGGCGCAGACGGCGGACCGGGACCGGCGGCTCGTAGAGGTGGCGGTGGAGGACGCCGAGGGCCGTGGAGCCCGCGAACGGGACGTTTCCGCTGAGCAGTTCGTGCATGAGCACGCCCAGCGCGTACAGGTCGGTGTACGGGCCGACCGCGCCGCCCATCGCCTGCTCGGGGGCCATGTAGGCGGGACTGCCTATGGGTGAGCCGGTGTGTGTCAGCCGGGTGGTGTCCGTGTCCATCACGGAGGCGACGCCCAGGTCGAGGACGGTGACCGTGCCGTCCTGCTTGACCATGATGTTCCGCGGCTTCAGGTCGCGGTGGACGATCGGCACGGCGTGCACGGCGGACAGCACGGCGCACAGCTGGGCGGCGACCGAGACGGTCCACTGCCAGGGGTACGGGTCGTGCTCGGCGAGGTGGTCGGAGAGGTCGGCGCCGTCGATGTACTGCATGACGAGGAACAGCTCCTCGCCCTCGCTGCCCGCGTCGTGGACCGTGACCAGGCCGGGGTGGTCGACCTGTGCGGTGACCCGGCACTCGCGGAGGAAGCGGCGGCGCAGTTCGTCGGCCTCGTGGCCCGCGACCTTGTCGGGGCGCAGCAGCTTGACGGCCACGCGCCGGTCGAGGCGCTGGTCGTAGGCCGTCCAGACCTGGCCCATGCCGCCCTGGCCGATGAGCGTGGACAGTTCGTAGCGGCCCGCGACGAGGCGTCCTGTCTCGCCGCTCACCTGCCGCCCTCGTGCTTGCGCAGGTAGTCACTGAGCTCGTCGAGCTCGGCGCGCACCTGGTCGATACGCGCGGGTGCCGGGCGCTGCGGCTGGGGCTGGGGGTGCGGTTGCGGCTGGCCCTGCGCTTGCGGCTGTACGGGCGGCGGCTGCTGGACCGGCGGGGAGGGAGGGAAGGGCTGGGGGCCCGGGTAGCCGTATCCGGTCTGCGGCGGCTGCGCGTAGCCCGCGGTCTGTGCGTACTGCGTCGGCCGGTACTGGCTGAAGTGGCGTATGTCCGCGTACAGGTAGTACGCGACGATCGGCACCATGCCGACGAGCATCAGCCACATTCCGGCGCTGCCCTCCGCCTGGAACTCGTCCTCGCCCGGGTCGATGGAGATCAGTGTGATGACGACGGAGATGTGCACGACCGCGAGGGTGAACAGGGCCCAGTGGAGCGGCTTGCGGGTCACGACGGCGAGCCTCAGCAGGCTCGGCCACGCCAAGAAGCCGCAGCTGAAGACGGCCAGCGCCACGAAGACCGCACGCAGGGTGATCTGCGCGCCCGGTGAGGGGCTGTGAGGCGGTTGCGGCACGTAGCCGGGGCCTTGCATGGCTGCTCCTGGTGGCCTGATGACGGCGGACGTTCGATGTCGTAGTCGAGCGTATAGGGGGACCAGGACAAGCGGTCCAGGGATGTGGACAACCGTTGCGGCACCGTTCCCCACCACCGGTTACGGGCCACCGGTTACGGACCACCGGTTGGGGAAGAGGCCGGAAAGAGACGGCCCGCTCGGCCCGGTGCGACGTCCCGTCGGTCAGGCCGTCGTCCATCGCACTCCCAGCGGCGGGCCGTAGGCGATGGGCGGCTGCCCGCCGCCCGCCGACAACCGCTGGTGCACCCGCCGACCGCAGACCCCAGCTGCCAGCCGCAAGCCGCAAGCCGCAAGCCGCAAGCCGCAAGGGCGACCTGACCTCAGTCCGCGTGGAACCGCGCCGGTGCCTTGGTCGGGTTGCCGCCCGAGGGAAGTTCCTGGTCGGGGCAGCCGGACAGGACGCTCTTCATGGCGGCCTTCTCCGCGGTGGTGACCCACAGGCCGTACTTCTTCTTCACGGCGATCTGCGCGGCCACGTACGTACAGCGGTAGGACTTGTTGGGCGGCAGCCAGGTGGCCGCGTCGCCGTCGCCCTTGCTGCGGTTGGGCCCTGCGTCCACGGCGAGGAGGTTGAGCGGGTCGTTGGCCAGGGCTATTCGTTTGCTCGCGTCCCACTGCCCGGCGCCCTTCTGCCAGGCGTCCGAGAGCGCGACAAGATGGTCTATGTCCACCTGGCTGCGACCGCGCGTGAAGGTGATCTCCTTGCCTCCGTAGGGATCGGGATCCAGCACTCCCGAAGCCACCGTGCAGTCGCCGTCCTTGAACTTCACGTCCTCCAGGTCGCGTTTGAGGATGTCGTCACGGGTGCCGCAGCCGTTCGAGTCCGTGTCGGCCCACGGGCTGCCGAACTTGTCCCGGTCGTATCCCGTCTTGGGCGCCCGGCCCTTGACGGTGAGCGAGTCGACGGCGGCGAGTGCGGCACCGCCGCCTCCGCCCGGCCGCTCATCGGGCCGTGAGGACCCCTCGGTCTCCTCCTTGCAGCCGGTGACGGCGACCAGCACCAGCGCGGCGACCGCGATCCCGCCCTTCAGACGCTCCACGCGACGAACCTCCCTTGCCCGCATGCCCGTTACGCATGCTCACTTGCTTATCCCGACGGACTTTTGACTGTTCAACAGTAGCCGGGGCAAGGGTGCGGCCCTACCGTCGCCCAACGGGCAACAGGTGCACGCCGGGCGTATCGTCGGTGGTGAGTCACCTCCGGAAGGAGTTCTCGCATGGGCATCTTCGACAGGTTCAAGAACCGGGCCCATCAGGACAAGGCCAAGGAAGCGTCCGACGCCGCGGAACGGAAGATCAACGAGAGGACGAGCGACAGGTACGCCGGCCAGGTCGACCAGGCCCAGCAGCGGGTCGAGGAATCGATGGGCATCAGGCGCGACGAGCCGCCGGAGCGGCGGTAGCCCTGAGACTTCAACTCCCCGCCGGCCCCCTCCGGGCCGATGAACCGCCAAGGGCCGGCGGCGAGTTCGTTCACCCCTTTCGTTCGCCCCTCCTGATGATCAAGACCCCAGAATCGCCTAAGGCCCCAAGAATCGCCTAAGACCCCAGAATCGACGCGAGGAACTCCCCGGTCCACCCCAGCAACTCCCGCCCGACCAGCGGCTTGCCGCCCACCTTGGCCGTCTTCGGGCGGGGCACCAGGACCTGGTGGACGGCGGGCTTGATGACGACGCCCGGGTAGAGACGCTTCACGCGCAGCTCCTGGGACTCCCTCAACTCCACCGGCGCGAAGCGGATGTTGTTGCCCTGGAGCACGATCTCGCCGACACCGCACGCGCGCGCGAGCATCCGCAGCCCCGCCACGAGCAGCAGGTTCTCCACCGGCTCGGGCAACTTGCCGTAACGGTCGACGAGTTCCTCGCGTACGGCCTTGATGTCCTCCTCGGTGTTCACCGAGGCGATCGCACGGTACGCCTGGAGCCGCAGCCGCTCGCCGGGCGCGTAGTCGTGCGGGACATGGGCGTCGACCGGGAGCTCGATCTTGACCTCCAGCGGCGGCTCCTCCTCCACACCGCCCTCCAGCGAGGCGCGGTATTCGGCGACGGCCTCGCCCACCATCCGTACGTACAGGTCGAAGCCGACACCCGCGATGTGCCCGGACTGCTCGCCGCCGAGCAGGTTGCCCGCGCCCCGGATCTCCAGGTCCTTCATGGCCACGTACATGCCCGCGCCCATCTCCGTGTGCTGGGCGATGGTGGCGAGCCGTTCGTGCGCCGTCTCCGTCAGCGGCTTCTCCGGCGGGTAGAGGAAGTACGCGTACCCGCGCTCACGGCCGCGCCCGACGCGCCCGCGCAGCTGGTGCAGCTGTGAGAGGCCGAAGTTGTCGCCGCGCTCCACGATCAGCGTGTTGGCGTTGGAGATGTCGATGCCCGACTCGACGATCGTCGTCGACACCAGCACGTCGAACTTCTTCTCCCAGAAGTCGACGACCACCTGCTCCAGCGCCTGCTCCGACATCTGGCCGTGAGCGGTCGCGATACGTGCCTCGGGGATGATCTCGCGCAGCCTCGCCGCCGCCCGGTCGATCGACTCGACCCGGTTGTGGATGTAGAAGACCTGGCCCTCGCGCAGCAGTTCCCTGCGGATGGCCGCGCCGATCTGCTTCTCCTCGTACGGGCCGACGAAGGTCAGGACCGGGTGGCGCTCCTCGGGAGGCGTGGTGATCGTGGACATCTCGCGGATGCCCGTCACCGCCATCTCCAGTGTCCGGGGGATGGGCGTCGCGGACATGGTCAGCACGTCCACGTTCGCCCGCAGCTTCTTCAGCTGTTCCTTGTGCTCGACGCCGAACCGCTGCTCCTCGTCGACGATGACCAGGCCCAGGTCCTTGAACCGGGTCTCCGCCGAGAACAGCCGGTGCGTGCCGATGACGACATCGACCGCCCCGTCCTTGAGGCCCTCCAGGGTGGCCTTCGCCTCGGCGTCCGTCTGGAAACGGGACAGCGCCCGCACGTTCACGGGGAACTGCGAGTACCGCTCGCTGAACGTCCCGAAGTGCTGCTGCACCAGCAGGGTCGTCGGTACCAGCACGGCGACCTGCTTGCCGTCCTGGACGGCCTTGAAGGCGGCGCGCACGGCGATCTCGGTCTTGCCGTAGCCGACGTCGCCGCAGACGAGCCGGTCCATGGGGACCGACTTCTCCATGTCCTCCTTGACCTCGGCGATCGTCGTCAGCTGGTCGGGGGTCTCGGCGTACGGGAAGGCGTCCTCCAGCTCACGCTGCCAGGGCGTGTCACCCCCGAAGGCATGCCCGGGGGCCGCCATGCGCGCGCTGTAGAGCTTGATGAGGTCCGCCGCGATCTCCTTGACGGCCTTCTTGGCACGCGCCTTGGTCTTCGTCCAGTCGGCGCCGCCGAGCCGGTGCAGGGTGGGCGCCTCCCCTCCGACGTACTTGGTGATCTGCTCCAGCTGGTCGGTGGGGATGTAGAGCCGGTCGCCGGGCTGGCCGCGCTTGGCGGGCGCGTACTCCACCACCAGGTACTCACGGGTGGCGCCCTGTACGGTCCGCTGGACCATCTCGATGTACCGGCCGACGCCGTGCTGCTCGTGCACGATGTAGTCGCCGGACTCCAGGGTCAGCGGGTCGATGGTCTTGCGGCGGCGGGCCGGCATACGGGCGCCGTCCTTGCCGGCGGCCTTCTGGCCGGACAGGTCGGTCTCCGTGAGCACGGCCAGCTTCAGCTGCGGGTCCACGAAGCCGTAGTCGATCGACCCGCAGGCCACGTGCACCACGGACGGGCTGATCTCGGCGAGGTCCGCGTCCAGCCTGGCCGCGATGCCCTCGCCGCCGAGCACCTCGACCGTACGGGCGGCCGGGCCGTGCGCCTCCGTCACGAAGACCGCGCGCCACCCGTCGGCGAGCCAGCCCTTGGTGTCGGCGAGCGCCTTCGCGGTGTCGCCGCGGTACGTCTCGGGGGCGTGCATGCCGAGCTTCAGGGTGTCCGCATCGAGCTGCTCGTCAGCCGCGAACGGGGACACCGACCACCACATCATGCCCAGCTCGCGCGCCCGGTCCCGGACGTCGGCGAGGGACCACAGGGAGGCCGCGCCGACGTCGATGGGGGCCTCGCCTCCGCCGGCGGTCGCGGCCCAGGACGCCTGGAGGAACTCCTGGCTGGTGGCCACCAGGTCGGCGGCCCGCGTCCGCACCCGCTCCGGATCGCACACGACGGCCATGGCCCCCTTGGGCAGGACGTCAAGGAGCAACTCCATGTCGTCGACGAGGACGGGCGCGAGCGACTCCATCCCCTCCACAGCGATACCCTCGGCGATCTTGCCCAGCAGCTCCCCCAGCTCCGGGTGCTGCTCCGCGAGGGCACGCGCGCGCGTGCGTACGTCCTCCGTCAGCAGCAGTTCACGGCAGGGCGGCGCCCACAGCCCGTGTTCGGCCACCTCAAGCGACCTCTGGTCGGCGACCTTGAAGTACCGGATCTCCTCGATGTCGTCACCCCAGAACTCGATGCGCAGGGGGTGTTCCTCGGTGGGCGGGAACACGTCGAGGATGCCGCCACGCACGGCGAACTCGCCGCGCTTCTCGACGAGCTCGACCCGCGAGTAGGCGGCCGCCGCGAGCGCGTCCACGATGTCGTTCAGGTCGGCGGTCCGGCCCGTCCGCAGGGCGACGGGCTCCAGGTCCCCCAGGCCCTTGACCTGAGGCTGGAGCACGGAACGCACGGGTGCCACGACCACGGAGACCGGGCCGGTCTCGGGGTCGTCGGGGCTCGGGTGGGCGAGCCGCCGCAGCACGGCCAGGCGCCGCCCCACGGTGTCGCTGCGCGGGCTCAGCCTCTCGTGCGGAAGGGTCTCCCAGGACGGATACTCCACGACGCCGTCCGGCGGCAGCAGCGACCTGAGCGCGGCCGCCAGGTCCTCGGCCTCGCGGCCGGTCGCCGTCACGGCGAGGACGGGCCTGCCGGCGCCCCTGGCCAGCGAGGCCACCGCGAACGGGCGGGCCGCGGGTGGCCCCACCAGGTCGACGTGCATGCGGTTGCCGTCGGTGGCTGCCGTGATCGCTTCCGCGAGGGCCGTGTCCTTGACGACGACGTCGAGCAGACCGTGCAGGCTCATGAAGGGCTTCCATCCCGGAGAAAACTGGAGAAACGAGAGAAAGGGCGCAACGCGAAGGGCCCGACACGCGGGGCGGGCCGGGGGTGTCCAGGGTACGACGGCTCCGACGGGCTCACCCGTTTGAGCGATCGACTCGAAATGTGTGGATCTTTACAGTTCCGTACACGAGTGTCACGCTTCCAGCCATGAGCGCCGAGTTCCCCATCACCGAGGCCCGTGCACAGTTCGGTTCCCTCGTCCGCCGGACCGCGCATGCCCGCGAGCGCATCACGATCACGGATCATGGCCAGCCTGCGGCGGTGTTCATAAACCCGACGGAGCTGGCTGAGCTTGAGGCACGGCTGGAGGACGCAGAGGATGAGCTCGCGCTGCTCCGATACCGGCAGCGGGAGGCCCGGGGCGAGGTCGTAGGTATCCCACAGGACGAGGCCCGTGCGCGTCTGGGGCTGAACCGCCCTTGATCTACACGGTCCTGTGGGAAGAAGAAGCCCTCGACGTCGCTGCCAAGTTCCTCACCGAGGATCCTGACGGGCTACGCCAGGTCTTCGCCGCAACTGATCTCTTGGCCTCGGACCCCCGGCCAACGGGAACCACGGAGTACGGATCACGGAATCTGCGCCGTCTGCGCGTCGGCCGGTACCGCGTCATGTACGAGATCAAAGAGGGCACCGTCACCGTCATGGTTCTCCATCTCGGCCGCAAGACGTGAACACAGGGCCGGGCCCGGTGGACAACCCACCGGGCCCGGCCCTTCCCCCGTTTCCCCCGCTCCCCCTGTTCTCTTCGCCCGCGGCAGCTACTCCGTCGCTATCGCGTTCAGCACGTTCATCCGCCCCGCCCTGAACGCCGGGACCAGCGCCGCGAAGAGCCCCACGAACGCGGACCCCAGGAACACCGCAGTGATCGTCGGCCACGGGATGTCCAGGACCTTCAGGCCCTCCAGGGCGAGGAGCTGCTGGGCCGTCGCGCCCCAGCCCATGCCCAGGCCCAGGCCCAGCAGGGCGCCGAACAGGGCGATCACCACCGACTCCAGGCGGATCATGCGGCGCAGCTGGCGGCGCGAGAGGCCGATCGCGCGCATCAGGCCGATCTCACGGGTCCGCTCCACCACCGACAGGGCCAGCGTGTTCACCACACCCAGGACCGCGACGATGATCGCCAGGGCCAGCAGGCCGTAGATCATGTTCAGGAGCTGGCCGATCTGGTCCTTCAGGGCTTCCTTGTAGTCGGTCTGGTCGCGGACCGTGTACTGGGGGTAGTCGTCCAGCGCGGCCTTGAGCGACGTGTACGCGGCCGCCTCCTGCCCGTCCTTCGCCGAGGCGAAGAGGAGCATGTCCAGCGGCATCTTCTCAGCCGGGACGTACGTGGCCATCGTGTCGATGGACGTGTACATCGCGCCCGCGTCGATGACCACGTCACTGCTGGTGATCGCGCGGACCGTCAGCCGGGCCGGGGCACGGCCGTCCTTGAACGCGACCGTGATCGTGGAGCCGAGCGTGATGTCGTGGTCCTTGGCGAACTTCTCGTGGACGGACATCGAGTCCGGCTTGTACGCGTCCTTGAGGTCCCCGGCGACCGTCTCGGTGCGCAGGTCCGTCGCGTACGACGGGTCGGCGGCCGTGATCGCGGTGTCCTTGAGCGTCTTGCCGTCGGGCGTGGTGAAGTCGGCCTGGGTCCACTTGTACTCGGTGACCCCGGTCAGGTCCTCGGCGGACTTCGCCGCCTCCACGGCCTGCGGCGTGATCAGCTGGCCGCTGTCCGACTGGATGATGAAGTCCGTACCGACCGTCTTGTCCAGCTGGTCCGTCGCCGAGGCCACCATCGAGGAGCCCACGACGGACAGACACGCGACCAGGGCCAGCCCGATCATGAGCGCGGCGCCGGTCGCCCCCGTACGGCGCGGGTTGCGCAGCGCGTTGCGCTCGGCCATCCGCCCGACCGGGCCGAAGATCCGCAGCACCACGGCGCCCAGCACCCGCACCACGGCGCCCGCGAGCACCGGCCCGATCACGACGAAGCCGATCAGCGACAGCACCACACCGCCGCCCAGCCACACCGAGCCCTCGCTCGCCTTGTCCGCCTGGGACGCGAGGTAGAGGCCGTAACCCCCGGCACCGGTCAGCGCGAGCCCCAGTACGGCCCGTACGACACCGGACCTGGCGCCGGCCGGCGCGCCCGAGTCACGCAGCGCGGCCATCGGGGAGACCTTGCCGGCCCGTCGCGCGGGCAGGTACGCGGCGAGCACGGTGACCACGATGCCGAGCAGCAGCCCGACCACCGGGGTGGTCCAGGCGACGGTGAGGTCATCGGTGGACAGGTTCATGCCCGTGGCGCTCATGAGCTTCATCAGGCCGATGGCCAGACCCACGCCCGCGCCCACGCCGAGGACCGAACCGAAGACACCCAGCAGCAGTGCCTCGACGAGCACCGACCGGTTGACCTGCCGCCGCGAGGAGCCGATGGCCCGCATCAGGCCGATCTCACGGGTCCGCTGGGCGACCAGCATCGAGAAGGTGTTGATGATCAGGAAGATGCCGACGAGGAAGGCGATCCCGGCGAAGCCGAGCATGGCGTACTTCATCACGCCCATGAAATCGCCGACGTCCTTGGCGTTGGCGTCCGCGACCTCCTTGGCCGTCTGCACCTGGTAGCCGCCGCCCAGCGCCGCGGTGACGTTCTTCTTCACCTGCGCGTCGCTGAGACCGGAGGCCGCGGTGACGTTGACGTTGGTGTAGACGCCCTTCTCGCCGAGCAGGGACTCCTGGGCGGTCTTCGTGTCCAGGTAGAAGATCGCGGCACCGGGGTTGGTGACCTGGAACTCGGCGATGCCGGAGATCTTCGCCCGATGCGTGCCGACGGCCGTGATGACGCCGATCTCGTCACCGAGCTTCAGGTGGTGCTTCTCGGCGGTGTCCGCGTCGACCATGACCTGCTCCGGCCCGCGCGGTGCCTGCCCGGAGGAGATCTCCATGGTGCGGGCGTCGTTGGCGTTCCAGTTGCCGACGATGGTCGGGCCCCCGCTCGTCGGCGAGAGGCTGTCCTTGTCACCGTCGACGACGGTCACCGACGTCGAGAACACCGTGCCCTCGGCCGACTTCACGCCGTCCGCCCCCCGCACCTCCTCCAGCACGGACGCGGGCATGGTCGGCGGTTTGCCGTTGTCGGACTGGGTCTCCCCGGTGTCCGAGGCGCCCTTGGCACTGACCGTGACATCGGACGCGGTGGCCGCGAACAGCTTGTCGAAGGTGGTGGACATCGTGTCGGTGAACACCAGCGTCCCGCAGACGAAGGCCACCGAGAGCAGGACGGCCACCGCGGACAGCGCCATGCGTCCCTTGTGCGCGAAGAAGTTGCGCAGGGAGGTCTTCATGACGGTCATGACGTGCGCCCCCGGGCGTCGAAGTCCTTCATGCGGTCGAGCACGGTGTCGGCGGTCGGCTCGTACATCTCGTCGACGATCCGGCCGTCGGCGAGGTACAGCACACGGTCCGCGTACGAGGCGGCCACCGGGTCGTGCGTGACCATGACGATGGTCTGCCCGAGCTCGTCGACGGACCGCCGCAGGAAGCCCAGCACCTCGGCGCCGGCCCGCGAGTCCAGGTTCCCGGTCGGCTCGTCACCGAAGATGATCTCGGGCCGGGCCGCCAGGGCACGGGCCACGGCGACGCGCTGCTGCTGACCGCCCGAGAGCTGGGTCGGCCGGTGCTTGAGCCGGTCGGCGAGCCCCACGGTGTCCACGACCCGCCCCAGCCACGCCTTGTCCGGCTTACGGCCCGCGATGTCCATGGGCAGCGTGATGTTCTCCAGCGCGTTCAGCGTGGGCAGCAGGTTGAACGCCTGGAAGATGAACCCGATCCGGTCCCGGCGCAGCTTCGTGAGCTTCTTGTCCTTCAGGCCGGTGATCTCGGTCTCGTCCAGATAGATCTGACCGCTGGTCACGGAGTCCAGTCCGGCGAGGCAGTGCATCAACGTGGACTTGCCGGACCCCGAGGGGCCCATGATCGCGGTGAACTGACCGCGGGCGATGTCCACGTCGACGTGATCGAGGGCGACGACACGGGTCTCACCGGAGCCGTACGCCTTCACGACCTGCCGCGCCCGCGCGGCAACGGCCGTAGTCCCTCCAGTACCCCCGTGCCTGGTGATGGTCACAGCCGATGTCACGGTATGTCTCCTATATCTGCCAGCAGTTCGAAACGAGCGCTGCTGTGAGCGAAGTAGTGCTGATGCGGTGCTGATGCGGTCCTGATGAAAGCGACGCGCTGATGTGCGGTGTGCCCGCCCCGGCGCGTGACCGGTGTTCCGCCGGTGTTCGGCCGGTGTCCGGCGTGCGGTACGCCGATGAGTCTGGCTTCCGCGAAGGGTCCGGCGCGCTGGTGCCGGACCCCGTCTCGCCCTGGGGAAAACCCCACCCCCGAACCTGCGGTCCGTACGACCCCCGTACGCCCCGACCGCTCCCCAGCGACGTAAAGCCAGGCTAAGGACGCCCCCTGCCCCGTCTCGTCCTCCGGCGGTACGAACCGCCCCCCGGCCGTAGTACGGAGATACCCCTAAGGGATGTCCACCGGCAGGTGGAGGGCATCTCAGGGTCCGATCCACCCACTGACCCACCCACTGACCCACCCACCGGTCCACCCACCGGTCCTCACACCTTGCACCCTCCCGCTACGTGAAGCTCAAGTGGCAAGCTGTGATCGGCCGATAGATGCATAGGGAAAGGACTCCGGTGGGCGAGACGAAACCCGCGATACGCGACACCGCACAGCACACCGGAACCCATCGGCGCGGAGCCGTCGTCGCCGCGCTCATGCTTGTCATGAGCCTGGCCGCGCTGGACACCACGATCGTGTCGACCGCCGTCCCCCAGATCGTCGGCGACCTCGGCGGCTTCTCCGTCTTCTCCTGGCTGTTCTCGGGCTACCTGCTGGCGGTCACGGTCACGCTCCCCGTCTACGGCAAGCTCTCCGACACCTTCGGCCGCAAGCCGGTACTGATCGCCGGAACCGCCGTCTTCCTCCTCGGCTCCCTGCTCTGCGCCCTCGCCTGGAACATGGCGGCCCTCATCGCGTTCCGCATCGTGCAGGGCCTGGGCGGCGGCGCCCTCCAGGGCACGGTGCAGACACTCGCCGCCGACCTCTACCCGCTGGAGGAGCGCCCGAAGATCCAGGCCAGGATCTCCGCGGTGTGGGCCACGTCGGCCGTCGCCGGCCCGGCCCTCGGCGGGGTCCTCGCGGCCTACGCCGACTGGCGGTGGATCTTCCTCATCAACCTGCCGCTCGGCGCGGTGGCCCTCTGGCTCCTCGCCCGCCATCTCCACGAGCCCCAGCGCCGGCAGGGCGCCCCCCGCCCCCGTATCGACTGGGCGGGCGCGCTCACGGTGTTCGCCTGCGGGGGCGCCCTGCTGACCGCCATCGTCCAGGGCGGGGTGGCCTGGCCATGGCTGTCCTGGCCCTCACTCGCCCTGCTGGGCACGGGACTCGCCCTGGTCGTGGCCCTGGTGGTCATCGAACGCCGGGCCGCGGAGCCGATCATCCCCGGCTGGGTGTGGCGACGCCGTACGATCGCGGCGGTCAATCTGGCCCTGGGCGCCCTGGGGTTGCTGATGGTGGCCCCGACGGTCTTCCTCCCGACGTACGCACAGTCGGTCCTGGGCCTGGCCCCGATAGCCGCCGGATTCGTGCTGTCCGTCTGGACGTTGAGCTGGCCGGTGTCCGCGGCGCTGAGCCAGCACGTGTACCGCAGGATCGGCTTCCGCAACACGGCGATGCTGGGCATCGGCGCGGCGACGCTGATCCTGGCCGCCTTCCCGCTGCTGCCCTACCCGGGCGAACCCTGGCAGCCGACCCTGCTCATGCTCCTGCTCGGCGCCGCGCTCGGCCTCTTCCAGCTCCCCCTCATCGTGGGCGTCCAGTCGACCGTGGAGTGGGCGGAACGCGGCACCGCCACGGCCTCGATCCTCTTCTGCCGCCAGACGGGCCAGACACTGGGCGCGGCGGCCTTCGGCGCCGTCGCCAACGCGGTGCTGGCCTCCCGCCTGGGCGGCACCGGCGACCTCGACGCCGTGACCCGCGCCCTCGACTCCGGCGCCGCCTCGGAGCACGTACGGCGAGCGGTGGCGGACGCGGTCAACGCGGTCTACCTGGGCGCGGCGGGCGCGGCCGCGCTGGGGTTCCTGGCCCTCCTGCTGCTGGCGCCCCGCCGTTTCCCCGTAATCAAGGACTGAGAGGATCGCCACAGACCGTTACGTGAAGGAGGGGGACGACCGTGATCGTCATCTTGTCCGTCGTCGTCGTGCTCGTGCTGGCGGGCTGCGCCTGCGTCGTGTGGGCGGCGCGGGGCGGCCCGCGCTGGGTCCGCGGGATAGCCGCCGTAACCCTGACGGCGGGCGAGGCGGTACGCCGCTCGGGGCGCACGAAGTCGCGACAGGACGCGGACTCGGACGACTAGTGCTGTGCCCGGGATGGTTCACCGTGATCGAAAGGCGGCTTGTGGGACGAGCGCACGCGAAACGGCTGGTATTACTGGGGCATGCAGGAAGAGACCGCACGCTCCGCGATCGACACGTTCATCTCCGCGTTCAACGCCTCGGACGACAGCTATGTGACTGCCCTGCTCTCCCAGGCCCTGACCTCAGACGTGGTCTTCTGGGGGCCGTTGGGCCGCAGCGAAGGAATCGCGGCGGTCGAGCGGTTCGTGCTGGACATCCGGCACCACCCGGCGGGGACCGGCACGATGGTGCGCTGCTCAGCGGTGGACATGCCTGACGAGTGGGCCCGGTACCAGTGGGTCTTCACCACGCCGGATGGAGGCCCCCGGCTGGCGGGAACGGACGTCGTCCATCTGCGGCGGAGCCTCATCGACCAGGTCATCGTCTTCGCGGGCGAGATCGAGCCGTCCGCCTCCTGAGTCATCTGTCGCTGTCCTTCTCCTGAACTTGCCCCCTTCGGCGCTCGGGGGCTGCGGTTCGCAGTTGGTCGGGCCGCGGTGTTGAGGGGGCGTCCGCCCCAGCGGATGCCCTTTTCGCTGCGAATGCGGGCACGTTCCTTGCGTTGGGCGGCGAGCACGTCGGGGTGGCGGGGGTTGGTGTTGCGCCAGCGCAGGTAGCGGTGCAGTGCCTGGGTTTGCTCGGGGTGGCTGCGGTGGTGGGAGTTGGCCAGGGTGAACTGCCGCAGCGGGCCGAAGTGGGCCTCGATCGGTTTGGCCCAGGAGGCGTAGGTCGGGGTGAAGCACAGTCCATCCAACCGTCGCGACCACCAACACGGCGAACCTTCACGGTCACAGCACTAGACGGGTCGGTCTGTCTTCCCGCCCTCCCCGCCCTTCCCGTCGCACCTGGGGCATTCGCGGGGCGGAAAGCACCCGGCCGACTCGATCGGCGCGTCCTTGCGCGACGGCAGATACGTCACTCTCGGTCCCCAGGTCCGCCCGCCGTCGCGTCGGTTCAGGACACCCGGCCAAGAGCGACGAGAAACGGGACAGCCTCCTCGCCACTCGTCTCGAACGGGCCCGAATCCTGGGCAACTTCGACTCGCCCAAGGTGACGCTTCTGCTCTCCGAAGCGGTCCTGCGCCAGGTGATCGGTGGCCCGGAGGTCATGTGCGAGCAGCTCCAGCACATCGTGGAGTTGGGTGAGAGCAGGCGCATCCGCGTGCACGTGCTCCCCTTCACGGTGGGCGCGCATGCCCTCCTTGAGGGCCCGGTCAAGCTCATGTGGTTCGAGGAACTGCCACCCGTCGCGTACGTCGAAGGCCTCAAGTCGGGGCGGATCTGGGAACCTCAGGGCACCGTGCGTGAGTTGGAGGACGTCTACGATCACGCGCTGGGCGACGCGTTGTCGCACCGCAAGTCCCTGGCATTGATCAGGTCGGTGGCCGAGGATTATGAGCATGAAGCGCAGCGAGAACAGCATTCCTGACGCATCGATACTGACCGGCTGGCGCAAGTCGAGCTACAGCGGTGAGAGCGGGGGCAACTGCCTCGAAGTCACCCACACCGCCCTCCCCACCCACATCCCCGTCCGGGACAGCAAGAACCCCACCGGGCCGGCCCTTGTCTTCCCGGCACCGGCCTGGCAGGCGTTCGTCACTTCACGATGGTCGTGATCAAGACCCCGCCGCGTGCGGTGTCCCCGAACCGGGCCGCCCCACTACTCCGACTCCGTCGGCGCCCGCCCCGTCAGCGCCGCCAGGCTGTTGCGTACGTGGTCCATGTGGGCCTGCACCGTGTCCCATTGCTCGGCGTGTTCGCGCAGCACGCGTTCCGTCTCGCGGATGATGCGGTCCTCCTGGACGCGGGCCTCGGCGATCACTTCGGCGGCACGGGCCTCGGCGTCCGCCTGGATGCGGGCGTCGGACTCCTCGGCCTCGGCGATGGCGCGCGTCGCCTCGGCGAGGACGGCCTCGGCGCGGGCCACCCGTTCGCCGTGCCGCGCGTCGCGAACGGACTCACGTTCGGCCAGCTCGCGGTCCATCTCCACGCACCGGTCGGCGTACTCCTTCTCCCGCTCGGCGAGCAGGCCCTCGGCCCGCTGCCGCATCTCCCGCAGCGCGGCCAGCGCCTCACCCCGGCGCTCCTTCACCTCCAGCCGGGCCTCGACCCGCAGGTCGTCCGCCTCGGCGCGCGCCACGAGCAGCCGCTGCCGGGCCCGCTCCTCGGCCTCGCCGCGCACCTCGTCGGCGTACGCCTGCGCGGCCTCCAGCGCCGCGCGCCCCTCCGCCTCCGCCTCATCAGTGATCCGCAGGGCGTCGTGACGGCCGCGCTCACGCACCGCCTCCGCCTCCTGCACGCCCAGCTCGAACAACTCCCGCGCCCCCTCACCGAGCGCCTCGTACGTCTGCGGAGGCAGCGCCGCCACGGCCTCCCGCAGCCGCTCCGCCTCCGCCTCCATCTCCCTGGCCAGCACGGTCAACCGCGCGGCCCGCTCCCACGCCGCGTCACGGTCCTGCGAGAGGGCCGTCGTGTACGCGTCGACCTGGTCGGGACGGTAGCCGCGCCGTACAACCGCGAAGCCGTCCGGCGACACCGATGCGCTGCTCATCCTGGAACCCCTCTCGAATGATTTCGCGCATATCTTGATTGATCAGACCTAAGGGCTCATAACGCGACACTCCAGCTGTAAGTAACGGTCGTCGTTCCCACACGAAAGGGCCGGGCCCGGTCACACGACCGGGCCCGGCCCTCCGCACAGGGTGACGCGACGTCAGCGCCGCGCCAGCCTCACCTTTTTCGGGTCACCGTCTTCGGGATCACCGTCAGAGCAATCCGTCCCACATCTGCTCCAGCAGCACCGACCACCAGCTCTCCGGCGAACCCAGCGCCGCCTGGTCGAGGGCGGCCAGCTGGGCCTGGAAGTCGACCGTCCAACGACCCGCCTGCTCCTGGTTCAGGCCGTAGCGCAGACGCCACATGCGGCCCAGCAACGCCAGACAGCGCTGGAACTCGGGCAGCCCCGTGTTCACGAACTGCGGCGGCACCGGAGCACCACCCGGCGCGGCCTCCACCGGAACCGCCACGATGTTCGCCGTGCCGTACTGCACACACAGCGCCTTGCCGAAGTCGCTGCCCATGACGAGGTACGAGCCCGCGTCCGACGCGGGCTGCACGCCCCGCTCCTGCGCCAGCTCGGCAAGCGTCGGCACCGGCCGCGCCGGCTGGGCCTGCGCCCAGAAGAACGGGCCCATGTCGACCGGCAGTCCGCCCACCACCAGCGAGTGCGCCACGATCGGCGGCACACCCTGCCGGGACACCGCCTGCTGGTCGAACCGGAAGAGACCCGGCCCGAACGCCGCCGCCAGCTCCTGCGCGACCCCCTCCGGCGGGATCGGCGGCGCGGGCTGCACCGGCGGCAGCGGCGCCCGCACCGGCGCGGGCCGCGCGGGACCATCGGCCACCTGGTGCAACTCCCCCTGATGCGCGAGGAGTTGCGCCATGCCCTGCTGACGCGAGGCGTGGTCGGTGCCGTACGGGGCGATCGACGTGATCCGCGCGTTCGGCCACTGCTCGCGGATCATCCGCGCACAGTACGCACCCGGCAGCTCACACGACTCCAGCTCCGTGTGCAGCTCCAGCACCTGGTCCGGCGGGATGTTCATCCCGCGCAGCTCGTGGAAGATCTGCCACTCCGGGTGCGGCACACCCGGCGCCGACCGCCGGATCACCTGCTGCTCGGAGCCGTCCGGGGCGCGGTAGCGCAGCACCGCCTGGTAGCCGGGGCCCACGGTCGGCTGGCCCGAGGGCTGCTGCGGATAGCCGTACGCGGGAGGCTGCTGCCCCGGGGCCGGCGGCTGGCCGGGCACCGGCTGATGACCGGGGACCGGCCGCGGGGCGCCCGGAGGCATGCCGGGCGGAGCCGGGGGCGGGGGAACACCGGGCGCTCCCGGCGCACCGGGAGCGCCCGGGGGGCCGACCGGAGGGGCCGCCAGCATGGTCTCGGCGTGGTGTACGGCGCCGGGTGCGCCCGGAGTTCCGGGAGCAACCGGTGCGCCCGGAGCACCAGGCACACCCGGAGCACCCGGAGGAGGCGGAGGTGCCGGCACACCCGGCGCACCAGGCGCACCCGGAGGCGCCGGAACACCGGGCGCACCCGGCCGGCCCGGAGCCCCGGGGGGACCCGGGGGCATGGGCGCGCCCGGACCGCCGACAGGAGGAGCGGACAGGACCGTCGCCGCGTGATGAACGCCACCCCCCGGCGTACCACCAGGCGGAGTAGACCCGCCCGAAGGCTGCGAACCACCAGGCACACCCGGAGCACCCGGAGCACCCGGAGGAGCCGGCACACCCGGAGCGCCAGGCGCACCCGGAGGCGCCGGAACCTGCGGGGCCAACTGCGTCGGCAGGTACCCAACCCCCGGGGCACCCGGAGGCGGCGGCGGAGGCGGCGGAGTGTTGCCGGTCGCCGCGTCGGCGGCCTCACCCGCGCCGGGCGGAGGCGTACCGGGAGACTGCGGGTAGCCGTACCCGGGCGCACCCGGAGGAGGCGTACCGGGACCCTGCGGATAGCCGTACGACGAAGCGCCCGCGGGCGGCGCGCCCTGCGGACCGCCCGGCTCGTTCGGCGGCGGAGAGACCGCTGTCGGCGGCAACTGGCTGCCCCCGGCCAACAGCGCGGTCTTGGCTTCCGGCGCCACACCGGGCGGCGGAACATCGGCGTCGTCCACACCGGTCAGCGGCGGCGCGAACACAGTCTGGGGCAGCGGTACCGAACGGTCCTCCTCCGCACCGGCATTGGTGTCTGTCCCGGCCCACGGAGTCGCCCCCGGCGCCACACCCGGCACCCGGTCCTGCGGCGGCGCGTCCCGCACGTCGTCAACGGCACCGGCGGCCGGCCACGGCGTGGCATCGGCCGTACCGGAAGGCCCCGCGAGAGTCTCGGGCAGCGCACCGTCCCGCCCGGGCACCGCATCCGAGACGGAACCCGTGTCCGAGCCGGCCCCGGCCCCCGCCACACGGGAACCCTCCCCGTCGGACGCGTCCGCCCCCGAACCCTCACCCGAGATACCCAGCTTGTCGGCCGCCTCCTGCAACCACTCCGGCGGAGTCAGCAGGAACGACGTCTGGTTCAGGTCCACCCGGGCCGGAGGAGGCGCGGACTCGGGCTCGGGCGCGGTCTCCGTCCGGCCGTACTCCTCCTCGTACCGCCGGATCACCTCACCCACCGGCAGCCCCGGCCACAGCGTGGCCTCACCGCTGTCCCGCGCGATGACGAGCCGCTGGGCGCCGCCGTCCGACCGCGGCCCCTCGGCCCGGTCCTCGGCCCAGACCACAAACCCCAGCTCGAACTCCCGCACCCGCACCTCACGGTGCTGGTAACCGGGCACATCCCCATTGATCCACTCTTCGGCCCGCTCCTGCGCCTGCGCGAAGGTCACCATCGAAAGCTCACTCCCCCACCGAAGACGCGGAAGACGACGAGGAGACAGGCACCGCACGCGCGAAGCCACCGTCCACCATCAGATTCGCCACGGTCTCCAACTCCGGCGGATTACCCGCCAGCCGCGACAGAAACGCATCGAAGTCATCCCCACACGGCAACAACAGCCGCTCGGCACGCTCCGCAGGCGTCCACGACGGATCCACGTCACGGGCATCGTCGTACGCGCAGAACCAGACCGACCCGACCCGGTCACCCCTCACCTTCACGGCGAGCAACCCGCCCTGCACGAACCCGACACCCAGATAGTCCTTGGTCAGATGATCCCGCAGACACTTGTTCACGTACACAACGTCATTGATGGCGGCCTCGTCCCGCACCGTGAAGAACGGCTGGTCGACCAGCACACCCAACTCCGCGTCCAGAGCCGCCCCCACAGGCGCACAACCACCCGCGGCCTTCAGAAACGACCGATACGCCCCCGGCAACCGGTACCCGAGATCCTCCTCGACCCCCAGCACCTGCTGCTCCGTCACCGCCAACGCCGACTTCGGCAACCCGAAATGCGCCGGCCGCGTCTCCTGCAACGGCCGCGTCCCCCGCTTGCCCTGATCGACAACCGCCGTCGCCACACCACCGTGATGCCGCAGCAGCGCCTTGACCTCCACCGGCACCAACTCAAGCCGCCGACTGCCCCGCACGTGATGCCAGGTCCAGCCGTGCGGAGTGGCCACCGCGGGAATCGTGTCCCACAACTCATGCCCCGAAGCGGCGAGCGCGGCGTTCGCGGACACGTAGTCCGTCAACCTCAACTCATCCACACCGAACCCTTCCGGAGGGTCCGCGATATCAGCGGCGGCACGCGCATAGGGCGAGAAGTCGGGATAGCCATGGGCGTCCACACGCACGCCTCTCGGATGACGCGCCGCCCGGACCGGATCCGGAAACTGCACGACCTGCCCGGCGTAGGCCGCGTTCGGCGGCGCGGCTTGATGCCCGAGCCGACCTGTCGTCATGGCGGATGCCCCCTGCGGCGTTCTCTATGGCCTGATTTGCCTGTCGGTCACGCGATAGCGGTAAGGATCGCGGTTGCCGACAGCCTAAGCCGTA
Source organism: Streptomyces bluensis (assembly GCF_014650715.1). Classification (GTDB taxonomy): domain Bacteria; phylum Actinomycetota; class Actinomycetes; order Streptomycetales; family Streptomycetaceae; genus Streptomyces; species Streptomyces bluensis. The sequence continues at coordinate 145,066 of NZ_BMVM01000008.1, forward strand.
CGGGGGCACCGGTCACCGGGCCCCAGTTCCGTGACCAGCCGTCACCCCGCCGTGACGGTGCGGCGACGCCGGGCGTGTCGCACGGCCCCAGCTTCCGCACCCGCCACGGACTTTGGCAGGCTGTCTCCGCTGCCGGGGGACCGAACGGAGGGCATGAGAAGCATGAACGCGACCCAGACGGGCACCTCGGGCGACCCACGCATCGGCTGGAGCAACGCCGACACCGTGCACGCGCCCACCCTCCACCACCGCCGCGACGGCATACTCCCCACCGTGGCCGCCGCCCTCTCCGTCCGCGGCGAAACCCTCACCGGCACCGCCGCCAGAGGCGACCAGCCACCACCCCTCCACCCCCTCGTCCAGGACTTCCTCGACACCCTCGCCACAGCCCAACGCGACCGCTTCACCGGCCGCTGCGCCGAAGCCATCCTCATCTCCCGCCACATCGCCAGCACCGACGCCAACCGCAGCAAACGCGCGGCCCGCAAACCGATGACCAACGGCGAAGCCCGCAAAGCCCTCAAACAGGCCAAACTCACCGCCCGCCGCATCCGCGAGGCCGGCGACCCACTCCACGGCAGCTTCGCCCCGCCCTGCCGCGCCTGCCAGGCCCTCAGCGCCCACTTCGGCGTACGCATCGTCGACCCCACCCAGGAACCCTGACCCAGCAACCCACCCAGGAACCCTGACCCAGCAAAACGGCGTCACCCACGTCACCCCCACCAGCACACGGTGACCGCCCAGCCCACGACCCTCGACGAACGAAGGGCAGATGCAAGCCGACCGCTCCTCCACCACCCGCTTCCCCGTGCCCGTGGACGCCGCCCTGCGCGCCGCGGGCTGGCTGCCCGGCCGCTGGGACATACGGCAGGCCGAGATCTGGGCCGACACCCTCCGCGAGCACACGTCCCCCGCGGGACACCGCCACGCGGTCTTCCCGGCGGCAGTCGAGGTATGGGCGGAGTTCGGCAGCCTCCACATCACCGCACAGGGCCCCGGCCGCGCACTCGCCCCCTCAGCCCTGCACCTCGACCCCATGCACGGGCTCCACATGGCCCGCACCCTCGCCGACCTCGGCCGCGCCCTCGGCACCGAGGTCTGCCCCCTCGGCCTCGAACCCGACACCCACACCCTCGTCGCCATCGACACGGAAGGGCGCGTCTACGCCCTCGACCACACCGGCGACTGGTACCTGGGCCCCACCGCCGACCAGGCCCTCGCCACACTCCTCACGGGGATACCACCGGTACGGCTCACGGCAGGCTGATACGACAGGCCGATACGGCCGGCTCGGCGACCGGCTTGATACGAGGGGCTGAGCGACCAGCCGACACGGCGGGCCGGGCGACCGGCACCACTCACCCCTCCGCCGGAATCACCGCCGACACCCGAAAACCCCCCGCATCCGTCGGCCCCGACACAAACACACCCCCGAGCGCCACCACACGCTCCTTCATCCCCACCAACCCATTCCCCCCGGAAGGCAACCGCGCCGACGACGCATCCCCCGGCTCCGGCGGCGGCTCGTTCTCCACCTGCATCGCGATCTCAGCGACCCGATGCGCCAACCGCACATACGTCTTCGCCCCCGCCGCATGCTTGTGGACGTTCGTCAACGCCTCCTGAACCACCCGATACGCGGTCTGCTCGATCTCCGCCGCATACCCCCGCACATCCCCCTCCACCGACAGATCCACCACCATCCCCGCCGCCGCGGACTGCCCGACCAACTCCTCCAGCTCCGCAAGACACGGCCCCTCCACCGCCTCGTCCTGCCCCCGCGAAACCCGCGACGCCGCCTGAGCCGCAGCCACCCCCACAGCAGCCAACGGCACCGACTCACCCCGGACGCCCTCACCGCCCTTGGACGCCAGCCCATCCCCCGACCGCAGCACCCCCAACATCTCCCGCAACTCCGTCAACGCCTGCCGCCCCATGTCCCCCACCAGCGCCGCGTTCCTCACCGCCTTCTCGGGATCCTTCCGGGCAACCGCCTGCAACGCAGCCGCATGCACCACCATCAACGACACCCGATGCGCCACCACGTCATGCATCTCACGGGCGATCCGCGTCCGCTCCTCACCCCGGGCCCACTCCGCCCGCTCCTCCGCCCGCTCGGCCAGCAACTGCAACTCCCGCTCCAGCGAGTCCGCCCGCTCCCGCAGACTCTCCATCAACCGCCGCCGCGCCCCCACGTACAACCCGAGCAACACCGGCGGCGCGGTCAGCCCGATCGCCATCGTCAACGACACGAACGGCGGAAACCACTCCGATACCACCGCCGCGTCCCCCCGCACATTCCCCTGCACGGTCTGCACGTACGCGACGACGAACACCCCCACGAACGACATCCCCGACAACGCCGCGATGATCCGCCGAGGCGCCTCCGACGCGGCCAGCGTGTAGAGGCCGACCACACCCATCAGATAACCCATCTGCGCCGGCGTGATCGCGATCGACACGAGCACCACCGCGACAGGCCACATCCGCCGCACCAGCAGCACGGACCCGGCCAGCAGCCCGAACACCACCCCCACCGCCACGGGCAGCCCCGCGTCCCGCGCGAACGGATACCCCTGCACCGCACACTCGATCATCGACAACAGCGCCAGCCCGGCATCCAGCGCCGCGCTGCGCCACCGCCCCCACCACACCGGACCGGCCCTGGTCCCGGCCTCACAGCGGTCTTCCCCCGTCGTGGTCATGGCTCCCAGCCTACGGGCGCGACCCAGCGCTTTTCCGGCGAGTTTCCCGTACTGCCCTACACCACGCTCCGCAATCAAACAGAAGCGAAACCGACCGGAATCCCTCGAACTGCTGAATCGCACACCGTTCGACCCCGGAACCCCACATTCCGGCCGGACGGTATGCCCATGGCACACGCACACAGCAAGTACACGGACTTCGAGGGACTACGGGAACAGGCGGTCACCCTGCGCCGGGCAGGCCTCAGCCGCCGCCAGATCCGCGACCGGCTCCACGTCGACAACAACGACATCCTCAACCGCCTCCTGGAGGGCGAGCCCCCACCTGAATGGACGAAGCGCCCGAACGCAAAGGACGACCTGCGGGCGCGGGCAAGGGAGCTCCGGCTCCAGGGCTGGACGTACGACCAGATCCAGGTGGAGCTGGGGTGCTCGAAGAGTTCGATCTCGTTGTGGGTACGGGATTTGCCTAGGCCGGAACGGCGGGATCCGTCGGAGCAGGCGAAGCTCGCGGCACGGAAGCGCTGGGAGCACGAGTTGGCGGTACGGGACGAGAAGCGCGAACAGACGAAGGCGATTGCACAGCAGGAGATCGGCTCCCTGACCGAACGTGAGCTGTTCCTGCTCGGCGTGGGGCTCTACTGGGCTGAGGGCGCAAAGGACAAGGAGTACAGCCGCCGCGAGTTCGTCCTCTTCGTCAACAGCGACCCCGGCATGATCAAAGTCTTCCTTGCGTGGCTCGACCTGCTCCAGGTCGAACGCGAGCGCCTACGCTTCCGCGTAATGATCCACGAGTCTGCCGACGTCGGAGGGGCTGAGCAGTACTGGGCAGCGCTGGTGGGGACAGACACCTCCCGCTTCGGCAAGACCACCCTCAAGAAGCACAACCCGAAGACGGTCCGCAAGAACGTAGGTGATCAGTACCGAGGCTGCCTGGTGATCAGCGTGGTCCAGAGTGCCGACCTCTACCGGCGGATCGAGGGGTGGTGGAACGGAATCGTTCTTGGCAGCCCGCCAAGCTCCGGTAAGGTCTGATGCAGCGATCCGCCGTAGTGTAATTGGCAGCACGGCACCCTTTGGAGGTGTTTCGGTCTAGGTTCGAGTCCTAGCGGCGGAGCTGCTCAGTTCGGGGCCTGACCCACACAGTCAGGCCCCGCTCACATTTCCCCCTCACAACCCCCCGGTATCCTGCGGACGTCGACCCCACACATCCGAAGCCGAAGGGCACACCCGTGAGCGCCAACCGCCCGGCAGCCGTCGTCGTACTCGCAGCGGGTGAGGGCACCCGTATGAAGTCGGCCACACCGAAGGTCCTGCACAGCATCTGTGGCCGTTCCCTCGTCGGTCACGTACTCGCCGCCGCGCGCGAGTTGGAGCCCGAGAACCTCGTCGTCGTCGTGGGGCATGCGCGCGAGAAGGTGGCCGCGCACCTCACCGAGATCGACCCCGGCGTACGGACGGCCGTCCAGGCGGAGCAGAAGGGGACGGGGCACGCCGTACGGATGGGCCTGGAGGCGCTCGGCGGCAGCGTCGACGGGACCGTGGTGGTCGTGTGCGGTGACACGCCGCTTCTCACCGCCGCGACGCTCCAGAGCCTCGCCGCGACCCACACGACCGACGGCAACGCCGTCACCGTGCTCACCGCCGAGGTCCCGGACGCGACCGGGTACGGGCGGATCGTGCGGGACGGGGCCAGCGGCGCGGTCACGGCGATCGTCGAGCACAAGGACGCCACGGAGTCGCAGCGGGCCATCCGGGAGATCAATTCCGGGGTGTTCGCCTTCGACGGGCAGCTCCTCGCGGACGCGCTCGGGAAGGTCCGTACGGACAACAGTCAGGGTGAGGAGTACCTGACCGATGTGCTGGGGATCCTGCGTGAGGCCGGGCATCGGGTGGGAGCCTCTGTGGCCGGCGACCACCGTGAGATCGCGGGTATCAACAACCGTGTGCAGCTGGCCGAGGCCCGCCGCATCCTCAATGACCGGCTTCTCACCGACGCCATGCTCGCGGGGGTCACGGTCGTCGATCCGGCGACGACCTGGGTCGATGTCACCGTGACGTTCGAGCGGGACGTAGTGGTGCATCCGGGGACGCAGTTGCAGGGCTCCACGCATCTCGGGGAGGGCGCGGAGGTGGGGCCCAACTCCCGGCTGTCGGACACCCGGGTGGGGGCCGGTGCTCGCGTGGACAACACCGTGGCCGATCACGCTGACGTCGGGCCGCAGGCCACCGTGGGCCCGTACGCGTATCTGCGTCCGGGCACCCGACTGGGCCTGAAGTCCAAGATCGGGACGTATGTCGAGACGAAGAACGCGTCCATCGGGGAGGGGACGAAGGTTCCGCACCTCTCCTATGTGGGGGACGCGACGATCGGTGAGTACACGAACATCGGTGCGGCGAGTGTGTTTGTGAACTATGACGGTGAGAGCAAGCACCACACCACGGTTGGTTCACATTGCAAGACGGGCTCGGACAACATGTTTGTGGCGCCTGTCACGGTCGGGGACGGCGCGTACACCGCCGCGGGTTCGGTGATCACGAAGGATGTGCCGCCCGGTTCGCTGGCTGTCGCCCGTGGCCAGCAACGGAATATCGAGGGTTGGGTGGCCCGTAAGCGCCCGGGGAGCGCGGCGGCGAAGGCTGCCGAGGCGGCCTCTCGCCAGGGCGAAAGCGAAGGCTGAGCGGAAACGGGGGCGTCTGGGACGGCGTACCGTGATAAGTGCATACCCGCACCCCCCAGCTGAGACGACCTCTCATGCCCAGCTGAGACACCTCTGAGGAGACTGTGCTGTGACCGGGATCAAGACGACCGGCGAGAAGAAGATGATGTTCTTCTCCGGCCGCGCCCACCCCGAGCTTGCCGAGGAGATCGCCCAGGAGCTGGGTGTCGGGGTTGTCCCGACGAAGGCCTTCGACTTCGCCAATGGTGAGATCTATGTCCGTTATCAGGAGTCGGCCCGTGGCGCGGACTGCTTTCTGATCCAGAGCCACACGTCTCCGATCAACCAGTGGATCATGGAGCAGTTGATCATGATCGATGCGTTGAAGCGGGCGTCGGCGCGTTCGATCACTGTGATCGTGCCGTTCTATGGTTACGCGCGGCAGGACAAGAAGCACCGGGGGCGTGAACCGATTTCGGCGCGTCTGATAGCTGATCTGATGAAGACGGCGGGTGCGGACCGGATTCTGGCTGTGGATCTGCACACGGATCAGATTCAGGGTTTCTTCGACGGTCCTGTGGATCACCTGTTCGCGTTGCCGCTGCTGGCGGACTATGTGGGCGGCAAGGTGGACCGGAGCAAGTTGACGGTGGTGTCTCCGGACGCCGGCCGGGTGCGGGTGGCCGACCGGTGGTGTGATCGTCTGGGTGCGCCGCTGGCGATCGTGCACAAGCGTCGTGACAAGGATGTGGCGAACCAGGTCACCGTGCATGAGGTGGTCGGTGATGTGAAGGGCCGTATCTGTGTCCTGGTCGATGACATGATCGACACGGGTGGCACGATCTGTGCGGCGGCGGACGCTCTGTTCGCGCACGGTGCGGCGGATGTCATCGTGACGGCGACGCATGGTGTGCTGTCGGGTCCGGCGGCCGACCGGTTGAAGAACTCGAAGGTGAGTGAGTTCGTGTTCACGAACACGCTGCCGACGCCGGGTGAGCTGGATCTGGACAAGATCAAGGTGTTGTCGATCGCGCCGACGATCGCGAGCGCGGTGCGTGAGGTGTTCGAGGACGGTTCGGTGACGAGCCTGTTCGACGAGCAGTAGGCGAGCGGTAAGCGGGCGGCAGGCGAGCTGTCGCCGAGCTGTGGATGATCCTTTTGGGTACGGCCTTCCTCTCCGAGTAGACTGCTCCAGTTGCTCGGCGAGGGAGGCCGTTCCCGTTTGAGGGTTCGGTGGTCCGTAATCGACGCGCTCTTCGTAGCAGGCCGTTCGTGGCCGGGTGACCACGACCGTTTCCTTTCGTACTACGAGGAGTGATCATGTCCGAGGTGAAGCTCACCGCCGAGACGCGTACCGAGTTCGGCAAGGGTGCCGCCCGTCGTATCCGTCGCGCCAGCAAGGTTCCGGGTGTTCTGTACGGTCACGGGTCGGACCCGCTGCACCTGACGCTGCCGGGCCACGACCTGCTGCTGGCGCTGCGTACGCCGAACGTCCTGATCTCGCTGGACATCGACGGCAAGGGCAATGAGCTGGCGATTCCGAAGTCCGTGCAGCGTGATCCGATCAAGGGTTTCCTGGAGCACGTCGACCTGCTGCTGGTGAAGCGTGGCGAGAAGGTCAACGTCGAGATCCCGATCCACACCGAGGGTGAGCTGGCTCCGGGTGGGAACCTGCTGGAGCACGTGCTGAACGCGCTGCCGGTCGAGGCCGAGGCCACGCACATCCCCGAGTCCGTGACGGTGTCCATCGAGGGCCTGGAGTCGGGTGCCTCCGTCCTCGCCAAGGACGTCAAGCTGCCGTCCGGTGTCTCGCTGGCTGTCGAGGAGGACGCGGTCGTCCTTCAGGTGCTGTCCGCTCAGGCGGAGGAGCCGACGGGTGAGGCCGCGGAGGGCGAAGAGGCCGCGGAGGCCTGATCCCTTCGGACCCTGGATCTGGGTCCTGGATCTGGATCCTGGTTCCTGGTTCCTGTGTCGGCCGCCGGGTCCGCGCCGTGAGGCGTGGGGCCCGGCGGCTGTGTGTGTGGCCGCGTGTGAGCGCGTATGAAGGAGACATGGACGTGACGACCGATGCGGGCGCCCCCTGGCTGATTGTGGGGCTGGGCAATCCTGGGCCCGGGTATGCGATGAACCGGCACAACGTGGGGTTCATGGTGGCCGATCTTCTGGCGGAGCGGATCGGCGGGAAGTTCAAGCGGGCTCAGAAGGCGCAGGCGCAGGTGGTCGAGGGCCGGATCGGTCCTCCGGGTCCGGCGAACCGTCGGGTGGTCCTGGCCAAGCCGATGTCGTACATGAATCTGTCCGGTGGTCCGGTGAACGCCTTGCGTGAGTTCTACAAGGTGCCGGTGGGCAATGTCGTGGCGATCCATGACGAGTTGGACATCGATTACGGCACGCTGCGGTTGAAGTTGGGCGGCGGTGACAACGGCCACAACGGTCTGAAGTCGATGACGAAGGCGATGGGTTCGGACTATCACCGGGTGCGGTTCGGGATCGGGCGTCCTCCGGGCCGTACGCAGGTCGCCGATTTTGTTCTGAAGGATTTCTCGTCCGCTGAGCGCAAGGAGCTGGACTACTTCGTGGACCGTGCTGCCGACTCGGTCGAGTGTCTTGTCACGGAGGGGTTGGAGCGGGCGCAGAGCGCGTACAACTCCTGACGGCGGGGGCAATGTAGGCGTACAACTGCCGACTTGTCACCCACGGGGGTTGACCGATCGCAGGACCATGGCCAAGGATCGCGGCCATGCCTGCGCCCGCCGCCTCCCGTGCGCCCCGTGAGGGCGCTGCCGCCGTGCTGCGGTTCGGGCGTCTGGCGGCGATGGGGACGGTCGCGGCGCTGATCCTGGTCGCGGGGGTGTGGGCCTCGTGGGGCACTGCCCAGCATGTGATGTTCCCCAAGGGCCGTGAGCAGGGCGCGATGACGGTGACGCGGTGTGCGGAGGACGTCTGTACGGGTCCTTTCACGCCGACGTCCGAGGGGGCGAGGGCGCGTGATCGTGTGGCGATCGAGCGGACCGTGGCGGTGGAGCAGGGGACGACGTACGCGGTCGCGGTGAAGCCCGGCAGCGGTGAGGTTGTCCGTACCGGCGCGTCGGGGCTGCTGTACGCCTGGGTGCCTTTCGCCGGTGCTCTGCTGCTCGCGTCGGTGGTCGTGGCGGGTGGGCTGGGTTTGAGTCGGCTGGGGTGGGTGCTGGGCGGCTTCGGTCTGGCTCTGGTCACGGCGGCGTTCGTCGTTCTCTGAGCGCACGCTCAAGCGCAGCGAAAGGCGCGACGAAAGGGGTGCCCCGGAGGCGTACGGCCTCGGGGCACCCCTTTGTCGCGGAGTGCGGTCAGCCGGTGTTGCGCAGGCCGGCTGCCACGCCGTTGACGGTCAGGAGCAGGGCCCGGGAGAGCACGGGGTCCGGGGTCTGGCCCGCGGCGGCCGCGTCGCGCTGGCGCTTGAGGAGGGTGACCTGGAGGTAGGAGATCGGGTCCAGGTAGGCGTCGCGGATGGCGAAGGTCTGCTGGAGGACGGGGTTGGCGTCGAGCAGCTTGTCCTCGCCGGTGATCCGCAGGATCTCGCGGACGGTCAGTTCGTGTTCGGCCTCGATCGTGGCGAAGACGTGCTTGAGTTCTTCGGGTACGAGGGTGTCGACGTAGTGGCGGGCGATGCGGAGGTCCGTCTTGGCGAGCGTCATCTCGACGTTGGAGATGAAGTTGCGGAAGAAGTGCCACTGTTCGTGCATCTCGTCGAGGACGGTGTCCAGGCCGGCCTCGCGCAGGGCCTTCAGGCCGGAGCCGACGCCGAACCAGCCGGGCACGATCTGTCGTGACTGGGTCCAGCCGAACACCCAGGGGATGGCCCGGAGTCCGTCGAGTCCGGCTCCGGAGTCGGGGCGGCGTGAGGGCCGGGAGCCGAGGTGCAGGTCGGCGAGTTGGTCGACGGGGGTGGCGGCGAAGAAGTACGCGGGCAGGTCGGGGTCTTCGACGAGTCGCCGGTAGGCGGCGTGGGCCGCGTCGCTGACGACGTCCATGGCGGCGTCCCAGCGGGCGAGTGCTTCCACGGACTGGCGGGGGGCGGTGTGCAGGGCGGAGGCCTGGAGGGTGGCGGCGACGGTGAGTTCCAGGTTCTCGCGGGCCAGTGAGGGGATCAGGTACTTGTCGGAGATGACCTCGCCCTGTTCGGTCACCTTGATCTCGCCTTCGAGGGTGCCCCAGGGCTGGGCGAGGATCGCGTCGTGGGAGGGGCCGCCGCCGCGTCCCACGGTTCCCCCGCGGCCGTGGAACAGGCGCAGCCGTACGCCGTAGCGGTGGGCGACGTCGCGCAGGCGGCGCTGGGCGCGGTGGATCTCCCACTGGCTGGTGGTGATGCCGCCGAACTTGGAGGAGTCGGAGTAGCCGAGCATGACCTCCTGGACGTCGCCGCGCAGGGCCACGAGTCGGCGGTAGGAGGGGTCGGCGAGCATGTCCTCCAGGATGGTGTCGGCGGCCTTGAGTTCGTCGGTGGTCTCCAGGAGCGGCACGATCCCGATCTTTGCCCAGCCGGCGTGGAGGTCGATGAGTCCGGCTTCGCGGGCGAGTACGGCCGCGGCGAACACGTCGTCGGCGCCCTGGCACATGGAGATGATGTAGGACTCGATGACCTCGGGTCCGAAGACGGCGAGGGCTCGCTTGACGGTCTCGAAGACGCCGAGGGTCTTGGCGCCTGCCTCGTCCAGGGGGGCGGGGGTGGGGGCGAGGGGGCGGCGGGACCTGAGTTCCTTGGCGAGGAGCTTGTGGCGGTACTCGCGCGGCATGTCCTCGTAGCGCCAGGATTCCTCGCCGAGGCGGTCGAAGAGCTGGCCGAGGGCGTGGTGGTGGGCGTCGGCGTGTTCGCGTACGTCCATGGTGGCGAGTTGGAGGCCGAAGGCGGCGAGGGTGCGGATGGTGCGGTTCATGCGGCCGTCGGCGAAGAGGCCGCCGCGGTGTTCGCGCAGGGATGTCTGGATGAGGGTGAGGTCCTTGAGGAGCTCGCTGGTGCCGAGGTAGTCGCGGCCGGGTTCGTGGGGGGTGCCCTTGGCGAGGCGTTGCTTGGTGTTCTCCAGCTTCTGCCGGATGCAGGTGGCCTTGAGGCGGTAGGGCTCTTCGGCGTTGAGGCGCTTGTAGCGGGGGCTGATCTCGGGGAGGGCGTCGAGGTCGGCCTGGAGCGAGGACAGCAGTTCCTCTGTGGCTCCGGTGTAGCGGATGGAGTTCGACAGGAAGCCGCGGAGTTCGTCGATGAGGTCGAGGGCGTCGTTGATGCCGTGTTCGTGCTGGAGGATCAGGACGTCCCAGGTGACCTGTGGGGTGACGTTGGGGTTGCCGTCGCGGTCGCCGCCGATCCAGGTGCCGAAGGTCAGCGGCCGGGTGTCGTCCGGGAGGGTGAAGCCGACGCGGTCGAGTTCGGCGGTGAGGTCCTCCAGGACGTCGCCGACGGCGTTCGCGTGGAGTTCGTCGAGGTAGTAGATGGCGTTGCGGGCTTCGTCGGCGGGCTCGGGGCGGACGACGCGGAGTTCGTCGGTCTGCCAGACGAGGTCGATGTTCTCGGCCAGGCGGATGTCGTAGCGGCGTCGGTCGGATTCGATGACCGGGGTGTCCAGGAGTGCGGCGATCCTGCGCAGCTTGTTGAGTACGGACCGTCGGGCGGCTTCGGTGGGGTGGGCGGTGAAGACGGGCCGTACGTTGAGGTTTCTGATCGTGTCGCGCAGGTGTTCGGGGTCGGCGTCCTTGAGGCGGTCGGCGGTGCGGGCGAGGAGGCCGCCCTCGGCGGAGCGCTTGGCGCGCAGTTCGCGGCCTCGGTGGACCTGTTCGGTGACGTTGGCCAGGTGGAAGTAGGTGGAGAAGGCGCGGACCAGCTTGGCGGCGGTCTGAAGTTCGGTGCCGCGCAGAAGTTCGGCGGCGGCCTCGCCGTCCTCGCGGGTGAGGCGGCGGACTCGTTCGACCAGTTCGAGGAGTTCGGGGCCTTCCTGGCGGACGAGGGCTTCGCCCAGCAGGTCGCCGAGGCGCCGGATGTCGGCGCGCAGTTCACTGCTGACCGTGGTGGTCTGGTCGTCGGCACTGCTCACAGGTGCGGCTCCTTGCAGTGTTGAAGCTCGTCTGGGAGGGAACCCGGACGTTCGCCGGGCGGCTGGACCGTGGACGGGTCGTGGCCGCTTCTAGGACCGGTCGTCCGGGCAGAAATCAGAGCGGACGGCGCTGTCCGACCGTTTCCAAGGATAGGTGTCGGTGCGGACGCGCAGGCCGTCGGGCTCTTGCCGCCGGGCGCGGCGCTGCCATACTTACGATGCCGTAGGTTACGGAACCGTAGGGAATGCCTCCGCGTCCCCTGCGGGCTGTTGCCGCAGGCACCTGACTCAGTCCTCAGGCATCTGACTCCACTCTCGAACCCCACAGGGGACGCCCCATGACCACAAGCTCCGATGTGATCGAAGACGCCCCGCAGGCGAACGATTCCCAAGGAACCACGGCGACCGGCACCGCGCTGCCCTCGGCGACGCTGGGCGGCGAGCAGAAGCGTTCGGTCGAGCAGATCACCCTTCTCCTCTTCATCATCGTCCCGTTTCTCGCGCTGGTGGCGGCGGTGCCGCTGGCCTGGGGGTGGGGGGTGAGCTGGCTGGATCTCGGTCTGCTGGTGTTCTTCTACTTCCTGGGCTGTCACGGCATCACGATCGGTTTCCACCGCTACTTCACGCATGGTTCGTTCAAGGCCAGGCGTCCGTTGAGGATCGCGTTGGCGATCGCGGGCTCGATGGCGGTCGAGGGGCCGCTGGTGCGCTGGGTGGCGGACCATCGCAAGCATCACAGGTTCTCGGACGCCGAGGGCGATCCGCACTCGCCGTGGCGGTTCGGGGAGACGGTGCCGGCTCTGATGAAGGGGCTGTGGTGGGCGCATATCGGCTGGATGTTCGATGAGGAGCAGACGCCGCAGGACAAGTACGCGCCGGATCTGATCAAGGACAGGGCGATCCGGACGATCAGCCGCCAGTTCATTCTGTGGACGGCGGTGTCCCTGGCGCTGCCCGCGCTGATCGGCGGTCTGGTGACCATGTCCTGGTGGGGGGCGTTCACGGGCTTCTTCTGGGGGTCGCTCGTCCGGGTGGCCCTTCTCCACCATGTGACGTGGTCGATCAACTCGATCTGCCACGCGGTGGGCAAGCGTCCCTTCAGGTCGCGCGACCGTTCGGGCAATGTGTGGTGGCTGGCGGTCCTGTCGTGCGGCGAGTCGTGGCACAACCTGCACCACGCGGACCCGACGTCGGCGCGGCACGGTGTGGAGCGGGGTCAGCTTGATTCCTCGGCGCGGATCATCCGCTGGTTCGAGCGGTTCGGGTGGGCGTACGACGTGCGCTGGCCGTCACGCTCGCGTATCGATTCCCGCCGGAACACCGGGCGGGACGGCTCCCGGCGCAAGCGGGAGACCGCCAAGGCGGCATGATTGACGGGTGGCGACCGACTCCAGTACCTCCAGCAGCGACAAGCAGCGGCGCCCTCGCCGAACCCGGATGACGGGTGCCGAGAGACGTCAGCAGCTTCTTGAGATCGGTCGCACCCTGTTCGCCGCGAAGGGCTTCGAGGCCACGTCGGTGGAGGAGATCGCGGCGAAGGCCGGGGTCTCGAAGCCGGTGGTGTACGAGCACTTCGGTGGCAAGGAGGGCCTGTACGCGGTCGTGGTGGACCGTGAGATGCGTCGTCTGCTGGACATGGTGACCAGCTCGCTGACGGCCGGCCATCCTCGGGAGCTGTGCGAGCAGGCGGCTTTCGCGCTGCTGGACTACATCGAGGAGTACACGGACGGCTTCCGCATCCTGGTCCGTGACTCTCCGATCCCTCAGTCCACGGGCTCCTTCGCTTCGCTCATCTCGGACATCGCGACCCAGGTGGAGGACATTCTGGGCCGCGAGTTCAAGAGCCGCGGCTTCGATCCGAAGCTGGCCCCTCTGTACGCCCAGGCCCTGGTCGGCATGGTCGCGCTGACGGGCCAGTGGTGGCTGGACGTCCGCCGTCCGAAGAAGGCCGAGGTGGCGGCGCATCTGGTGAATCTGGCGTGGCACGGGTTGGACGGGCTGGAGGCGAAGCCGCATCTGATAGGCCGCCGGAAAAGCTGAGTCACCCGAACGGGTTGATACGCCTGAATCAACAGACCACAAGATGAACCTTGTGGAACCATCATCAACTCGACGGCCTATGGTCCGGACATCCGCCGCCTACGCGTCGGCGGGTACCGGGTGCTGTATGTCATCGACGACGAAGTCATCCGCATCCTCATCACCCACCCCGGCCGCACCCCGTAGGTCGCCCGGTGCCGCCCGCCCTCAGCCGAGGGCCGTGATCACCGCTTCGGTTTCCTGGCCACGACGAACACGCGGCGGAACGGGTAGACCGTGCCGTGACCGGTCGCCGGGTACGCCTCGCGCAGAGCTGCGCGGTACTCGGTGAGGAAGGGTTCGGCGTCGTCGCCCAGTGCGGTGAGGACCGGCCGTAGTCCGGTGCCCTTCACCCAGTCCAGGACGGGGTCCTCGCCGTGGAGCAGGTGGAGGTACGTCGTCTCCCAGGCGTCGGCCTCGCAGCCGAGGTCGGCGAGCCGGTGCAGGTAGGCGGCGGGGGTCAGTACCGCGTCGTCGTGGCGGAGCGTGTCGCCGAGCCGGTCCTTCCAGCGGGCGGAGTGGGCGAGCTCGCGCATGAGCCGGTGGCTGGGCGCGTCGAAGTTGCCCGGCACCTGGAAGGCGAGGACGCCTCCGGGGGTGAGGCCCGCCACCCAGTCGGGGAAGCGTGTGACGTGGCCGGGTACCCATTGGAGGGTGGCGTTGCTGAAGATCAGGTCGTACGGCTCCGTGGGCGCCCATGTCGTGGCGTCCGCGGGCCGGAAGTCGAGGTGGCCGCCGCCCTGGGTGGGGCCGGCCAGGGGTGCGGCCTCGGCGAGCATCTCCGGGGAGTTGTCGAGGCCCGTGATGTGCGCTCCGGGCCAGCGGTCGGCGAGCAGGCGGGTGACGTTGCCGGGGCCGCAGCCGAGGTCGGCGATGCGGGGGCGTCCGGCGGGGAGCTCGGGCACGTGGGCCAGCAGGTCGATGAAGGCGCGGGCACGGTGGCCGGAGTGGCGCAGGTACTGGTGGGGGTCCCAGACGGGGGCGGCGGGGGACATGGGCGTATCTCCTCGTGGCTCCTTGTGACTCAAGTCGCCCTCTCACCGTGACACTCCATGTATCTCGAAGTCAAGATACTTAATAACAATATGCTCGACGTCAAGAGACTTCACATCGACACAACCACTACACTGATCGCCATGGAGGACGAGGTCGATCGGCTGGTCGCAGCGTGGCGCCGGGAGCGCCCGGACCTCGACGTGGAGCCGCTGGAAGTGCTCAGCCGGGTGAGCAGACTGGCCCGGCACCTGGACCGGGCGCGCCGTCTGGCGTTCTCCGAGCACCAGTTGGAGCCGTGGGAGTTCGACGTCCTGACCGCGCTCAGGCGCGCGGGAACGCCGTACCAGCTCTCCCCCGGCCAGTTGCTCACGCAGACCCTCGTCACCTCGGGCACGATGACGAACCGTATCGACCGGTTGGCGAAGAAGGGCCTGGTGGAGCGGCTGCCCGACCCCAGCGACCGCCGGGGTGTCCTGGTCCGGCTGACGGACGAGGGCCGGGACAGGGCGGATCAGGCCCTGGCGGGCCTCCTCGACCAGGAGCGCGCGATCCTGGCGGAGCTGTCGCGCGCCCAGCGAGGTGAACTGGCCGGGCTGCTACGCCAGTTGACCGCCCCGTTCGACAACATTCCCGGTTAGGTCGACCGGCCCGACCCCGGCGCGTCGGGCGAGTGCGACGGCGGCGAGGGTCGAGTGCACCCCGAGTTTCCCGAGGACGTTCTGCATGTGTGTGCGGACGGTGTGCGGGGACAGGAAGAGGCGCTCGGCGACGGCCTTGCGCCCCAGCCCCGCCACCATGCACTGCAGGACTTCCCGCTCGCGTGGTGTGAGGGACTCGACGAGCCGCTCGCTCTCGGTGCGGTGCTTGCGGGCCGCGGTGAGCTCCCGCAGCACGCCGGTGAGCAGAGCGGGCGGCAGATGCGTCTCGTCGCGCAGCACACCCCGTATGACGGTGAGCAGCCGGGACAGCGAGCAGTCCTTGGCGACCCAGCCGGACGCCCCGGCCTGCAGGGCGAGTGCGGCGCGGCGCGGGTCGTCCTTCTCGGCGAGGACGACGGTCCGTACGCCCGGCTGCCCGGAGCGGACACCGGCGACGAGTGAGATGCCGTCGACGAGCCCGTCCTCCTTGCCTTCCCGTACGGGTACGGCGGCCGGTCGTGCCCCGGGGGCGTTGCCCCCCAGGTCCGCGTCGACCAGCAGCACGTCGAATCTGCGGCCTTCCGCCGCCGCGCGTTCCAGGCAGCGCAGCGCGGCGGGGCCACTGCCGGCCGCGGACACCTCGACGTCGGGCTCGGCGGCAAGGGCCGCGGCGAGCGACTCGGCGAAGATGCGGTGGTCGTCGACGACCAGGACTCGGATGCGAACCACTGATACCCCCACTGGTCGGGGGACGACCGGCGCAGGTACGGCGCCCGAAGTGCTCCCGGTCATCCACCTGGGATTCGGGGCTGCCGCAACGGCACGGCCGCCGCCGTGCTGCAACTGCTACCCCCACTTCGGGCGTCGTACCCGACTGTCTCGCCCCCTGATCAGCACCGGCCCCCACCGGTGCTGTCCATCAGAGTAAGGCCGAGGGCAGGGAGCGGAAGGAAAATCACAGAACTGATTGACCGGCGCGCTTATGGTGAGCCGTATGTTTCGTGTTGAGACGGAAGTCGACAAAGAGCGTAGCCAATTGCTGCGTTCCCGACTACGGGAGGCGAACACTTCGGCTTCCCCGGTGCTCCGTTCCCTGCGCGGAACACCCGGTGAGCGTGAGGTTCCGCTGCATGTGTGGGCGCTGGACGCCTCCGGCGACCTGGTGGGCGGGCTCGTCGGGCACACCTGGACGACCTGGCTGCACGTCAGCTACCTGTGGGTCGACGAACGCTGCCGGGGCGCGGGGCTGGGTTCCCGCCTCCTGGCCGAGGCGGAGCGCACGGCCGTGGCCGACCGGGGATGCCGGAACTCCCGTGTGGAGACATGGGACTTCCAGGCACCGGACTTCTACAAGAAGCAGGGGTACGACGTGGTGTGCGTGATCCCCGACTATCCGCCGGGCATCACGGAGTACACGCTGACGAAGCGGCTGGGGTGATGTGCCCAGGGGGGTGAGAGGCGGGCGGAGCGGTTTCATCCACTCCCCTCCGCCCCGGACCCTCCGTTCACACCAGGCGACGCGCCCCCGCCGCGGGCACCGCCGCGAACACCCGGGGCGCCGTGAAGCCGGCGGCCGCGAAGGCCTCCTCCACCGCCTTGGTGACCGTCTCCTCGTCCGCGGCCTCGATCAGCACGATGGCCGAGCCGCCGAAGCCGCCACCCGTCATACGGGCACCCACCGCACCCGCGCCCAGCGCCGTGTCGACCACCAGGTCCAGCTCCGGGCAGGAGATGCGGAAGTCGTCCCGCAGGGACGCGTGGCCCTCGACCAGCACGGGGCCGATGGCACGGGTGTCGCCCGCCTGGAGCAGGGACACAACCCGCTCCACCCGTTCGTTCTCCGTCACTATGTGGCGGACCAGACGGCGGACCTCCTCCTCGTCGCCGAGGCGGGCCAGCGCCGCGTCCAGCCCGTCGTACGGCACGTCCCTGAGCGCGTCCACGCCCAGGAGCGCCGCGCCCTTCTCGCAGCCCGCGCGGCGCTTGCCGTACTCGCCGTCGCTGTGGGCGTGCTTGACCTGGGTGTCGACGACCAGCAGGCGCATGCCCTCCGCCGCCAGGTCGAAGGGGATCTGGCGCTGGGAGAGGTCCCGGGTGTCCAGGAACAGGGCGTGGCCCGCCTCGCAGCACGCCGACGCGGTCTGGTCCATGATCCCGGTGGGCGCGCCGACGTAGACGTTCTCGGCGCGCTGGCACAGGCGGGCCAGCTGCCAGCCCCGCAGGCCCAGCTCGTACAGGTCGTTCAGCGCGAGGGCGACCACGACCTCCAGTGCCGCCGACGACGACAGGCCCGCGCCGGTCGGGACCGTGGAGGCCAGGTGGACGTCCGCGCCCGTGATCGCGGTGTGGCCGGCCTCGCGCAGGGCCCAGACCACGCCGGCCGGGTAGGCCGTCCAGTTCCGGTCGGACTCCGGGGCCAGGGAGTCGAGGGTCAGTTCCACGGCGCCGCCCTCGATGTCCGCCGAGTGCAGACGCAGGATGCCGTCCGTGCGGCGTGAGACGGCCGCGATCGTGGTGTGCGGCAGCGCGAAGGGCATCACGAAGCCGTCGTTGTAGTCGGTGTGCTCGCCGATCAGATTGACCCGGCCCGGCGCCGCCCACACTCCCTCCGGCTCGACCCCGTACTGCTCCTTGAACTGCTCGGCGATGACGACAGCCTCGCTCATTCCCTGACCCCTGACCTTCCGGTGAACTGGTGGACCCAGTCCAAGAAACTACTTGCCGCGCTGCTGCGCGAACTCCCACGCGTCCGCCACGATCCCCGCGAGGTCCGCACGCGACGGCTTCCAGCCCAGCCGCTCACGGGCCGTCTGCGCGGACGCGACCAGCACCGCCGGGTCGCCGCCCCGGCGCGGGGCCACGACCTCCGGAATCGGGTGGCCGGTCACCTGGCGGACCGTCTCGATGACCTCGCGGACCGAGAAGCCGTTGCCGTTGCCGAGGTTGCAGATCAGGTGCTCGGCGGGCCGGGCCGCGTCCAGCGCCAGCAGGTGGGCCTCCGCCAGGTCGGCCACGTGGATGTAGTCCCGGATGCAGGTGCCGTCGGGCGTGGGGTAGTCGTCGCCGAAGACGGAAATGGCGTCGCGCTTGCCCTGCGCCACCTGGAGCACCAGCGGGATGAGGTGCGACTCGGGGTCGTGGCGCTCGCCGAACGTGCCATGGGAAGGCGTCCGGTACGCGCCCGCCACGTTGAAGTAGCGCAGGCTGACCGCGCCCAGGCCGTGGGCCGTCGCCTCGCTGGTGATCATGTGGTCGACGGCGAGCTTGGTGGCGCCGTAGGGGTTGGTCGGGGACGTCGGCGCGGACTCGACGATGGGGGTCGTCTCGGGTTCGCCGTACGTCGCCGCGGTGGAGGAGAAGACGAGCTTGCGGACGCCCGCCGAGCGCATGGCGGCGAGGAGCGCCATCGTGCCGCCGACGTTGTTGTCCCAGTACTTCTCGGGCTTGACGACGGACTCGCCGACCTGTGAGCTCGCGGCGAAGTGGAGGACGGCGTCGAAGGTGGGATCCACCCATTTGGCAGCGTCGCGGATGTCGCCCTCGATGAAGGAGGCGCCGGCGGGCACCGCCTCGCGGAAGCCGGTCGAGAGGTTGTCGAGGACGACGACCTCGTGGCCCGCCTCCAGCAGATGCTGGGCGACCACGCTGCCGACATAGCCCGCGCCACCGGTGACCAGGTACTTACCGCTCATGAACTCGCTACCTCTCGCAATCGCTCGGCCGCGCGTTCCGGCGGCACGTCGTTGATGAACACGTTCATGCCGGACTCGGAACCCGCGAGGAACTTCAGCTTGCCGGAAGTGCGGCGAATGGTGAAAAGCTCAAGGTGAAGGGCGAAGTCCTCACGCACGACCCCGTCGAACTCCTCCAGCGCACCGAAGGGGGCCTGGTGCCAGGCCGCTATGTACGGCGTGGGGGGCTCACCTTCGCCGAATATCCGGTCGAAGCGATTCAAGAGTTCCAGATAGACCTGGGGGAACTCTGTGCGCGCGTCCTCGCCGAGCGCCAGCAGGTCGGGGACGCGGTGGCGCGGGTAGAGGTGCACCTCGTACGGCCAGTGCGCCGCGTACGGCACGAAGGCGACCCAGTGCTCGGTCTGGAGCACGATCCGCTCATCTGCCGTTTCGCGCTCCAGTACGGCGTCGAAGAGGTTCTCGCCGCCGGTCGCTTCCTTGTGGGCGGCGAGCGAACGCAACATCAGGGCGGTGCGGGGGGTGGTGAAGGGGTAGGCGTAGATCTGCCCGTGCGGATGCCCGAGGGTCACGCCGATCTCGGCACCGCGATTCTCGAAACAGAACACCTGCTGCACGGAGGGGAGATGCGACAACTCGGCGGTGCGGTCGGTCCAGGCCTCCAGGACCAGACGCGCCTGCCCCTCGGTCAGGTCCTTGAAGGACGCGTCGTGGTCGGAGGTGAAGCAGACGACCTCGCAGCGGCCGGAGTCCCCGGCGAGCGACGGGAAGCGGTTCTCGAACACCGCCACGTCGTACGTGGAGTCGGGGATCTCGCTCAGCCGGTCGCCCCGGGACGGGCACAGGGGGCATTCGTCGGCGGGCGGATGGTAGGTGCGGCCCTGGCGGTGCGAGGCGATGGCGACCGAGTCGCCGAGGAGCACGTCGTGACGGACCCGCGAGGTGGTGACCGTCCGCTCCAGCGGCCGTCGGTCCACCGCGTCGCGCACCGAGTCGTCGCGCAGGTCGTAGTAGATCAGCTCACGACCGTCGGCCAGCCGGGTCGAGGTCTTCTTCACGGCGGACTCCCCATCCGTAACCGATCAAACCATCAGATCCATCAGATCCATCAGATCCATCAGATCCATCAGATCCATCAAACAGAACCGAACACATCAAACCACAAATACGCACGACGGTCACTATCACAATCCAACAAAGCTCACCAGCCGAAGCCGGTGGTTTGAGCAATGCAAGCAACGTGAGCGAAGGAAGCGAAGTGAGCTCCGGATGCGCATCCCCACATCCCTCGCAGAGCACGCAGAGCAGCCCCTGATAAAGCCCCCCACACAGCTGGCAGCGGAGCTGCGGCTCCCCACCAACTGGCTCGACTACACGATCCTGGCGATCTACTTCATCGTGGTCCTCGGCATCGGCTTCGCCGCCCGCCGTTCCGTGAGGACCAGCCTCGACTTCTTCCTCTCCGGCCGTTCCCTGCCCGCCTGGGTCACCGGCCTGGCCTTCGTCGCGGCCAACCTCGGCGCCACCGAGATCCTCGGCATGGCCGCGAACAGCGCCCAGTACGGCGCGTACACCGTCCACTGGTACTGGATCGGCGCCATCCCCGCCATGGTGTTCCTCGGCCTGGTGATGATGCCCTTCTACTACGGGTCCAAGGTGCGGTCGGTACCGGAGTTCCTCCTCCTGCGCTTCGACCGCTCGGCGCATCTGCTCAGCTCCGTGCTCTTCGCCTTCGCCGCGATCCTCATCGCCGGGGTGAACCTGTACGCGCTCGCCATCGTCGTCGAGGCGCTGCTCGGCTGGCCGGAGTGGGTGTCGATCGTGGTCGCGGGCTTCTTCGTGCTGGCGTACATCACGCTGGGCGGCCTGTCCTCGGCCATCTACAACGAGGTGCTCCAGTTCTTCGTGATCCTGGCGGCCCTCATCCCCCTCTCCGTGCTCGGCCTGAAGAAGGTGGGCGGCTGGGACGGCCTGTCCGACTCACTCACGGCGAGCCACGGAGGCGACTTCGTCACGGCGTGGGGCGGCACGGGCATCGGCAGCGACAACCCGCTGGGCGCGAACTGGCTGACGATCGTCCTCGGGCTCGGTTTCGTCCTGTCCTTCGGCTACTGGACGACGAACTTCGCGGAGGTCCAGCGCGCACTGTCCGCGAAGAACCTCTCGGCGGCCCAGCGGACCCCGCTGATCGCGGCCTTCCCGAAGATCTTCATCGTGTTCCTGGTAATGATCCCGGGCCTGGTCGCCGCGGTCCTGGTCCCGAAGATCGGCACTCCGGGCTCGGACCTCCAGTACAACGACGCGATCCCGTACCTGATGGAGGACCTCCTCCCCAACGGCGTCCTCGGCATCGCGGTGACAGGTCTGCTGGCGGCGTTCATGGCGGGCATGGCGGCGAACGTGTCGTCCTTCAACACGGTGTTCACCAGCGACATCTGGGCGAAGTACGTGGTGAAGGGCCGTGAGGACGGCTACTACGTACGCTTCGGTCGCCTGATCACGGCCATCGGCGTGCTGGCCTCGATCGGCACGGCCTTCCTGGCCTCGTCCTTCTCGAACATCATGAGCTACCTGCAGACGCTGTTCAGCTTCTTCAACGTCCCCATGTTCGTGGTCTTCATCCTCGGCATGTTCTGGCGGCGGTCGTCGGCGAAGTCGGGCTTCTGGGGTCTGCTGGCGGGCACGGTGGCCGCGATGGTGAACTACTTCGTCCTCTACAAGCAGGGCATCGTCGGCATCCCCTCCGACCAGGGCGCCAACTTCGTCTCGGCGATCGCGGGCTTCGTCGCCGGTGCGGTGGTGATGGTGGCGGTGTCCCTGTTCACCGCCCCGAAGCCGGAGGCCGAACTCCAGGGCCTGGTCTACGGCACGCGGTCTCCCGGCATGGCCGAGCCGCCCGCCGAGGGCGACGACGCCTGGTACCGCAAGCCCGCGCTGCTGGGCTGGGGTGCGGTGATCCTGGCGGCGGCCTGCTACATCCCGTTCTCGTTCTGACGCCCCCGTCTCTGCGCAAGGAGTGACCCCATGTCCGAGTACTCGGAGCACGACGTCCATCGCCAGGTCACCGAACTGGAGGGCAGGTCGGCCACGGCCGCCCGACTGTTCGACGTACGCCGCATCATCGGCGGCCTGTTCTCCCTCTACGGCGTCATCGTCACGATCGCCGGCCTCACCGCCTCCGAAGCCGACCTCGACAAGGCCGAGGGCATCAACATCAACCTGTGGACGGGGCTGGGGATGCTGGCCCTGGGCTTGTTCTTCCTGGGGTGGCTGCGGCTGCGGCCGCTGAAGCAGGGGGTGGTGCCGAAGGAGGAACAGCGGGAGGGGCTGCCGGAGGAGTGAGGGTCGCGTACGGGGTCGCGGGTGCCGGGGGTATCGGCCTACGGCACCCGCGGCCCCGTATCCGCATAAAAACAGTCGGGCTCCGTGCGAACTCCCGTTGAACGCCTCGCGAACACTCCGAGCCCCCTACAACGCATCCCGGGTCCCCCGCATCAAACACAGGCGTCCGGCTCTTCTCCCCCTCACGCCACAAGGACCCACAATGAAACTGCCTCGCACGTTGTCGGCAGCCGCCGCTCTCTCCGCGATCGGGGCGGCGTTGCTGACCACGACTCCCGCCCACGCCGACGGCGGATCGCCGGCGTCTCCCTCCGTGTCCGCGTCGCCCTCCGTGGAGGCGTCGCCCACCGCATCCGCGTCGTCGTCCGCGTTCGCGTCGCCCGCCGCCTCGGCGTCCGCCTCCACCCCGTCGAGCGCCGCGCCCGCCGCATCGCCGACGCCCTGCCGCAACGGCCCCTTCTCCATGATCAAGCTCGGCCTCAAGGGGCTGCCCGGCAAGATCGCGGCGGGCGGCGGCTGGCACACCTTCACCCTGAACGTGGCCAACACCACCAGCACACCGCTCGGCGAGGTCCAAGGGAGCGTCAGCGTCGACAACGGCCAGGCCAGCGAGAACGCGGACCTGTGGAAGTACGCCTACCTTGAGCGCTGGGACGCCGACAGCGGCACCTGGGAGGGCCTGAGTGAAGAGGAGAAGAACCAGTACCGCGAGACCGGCCTCATCATCGGCTACACCAACCTCGACGCCCGTGAGTCCGCGGACCTGAAGTTCCGCCTGCGGCTCGACGCCAAGGCCACACTGGGCCCCGCCTACGCCGATGGCGGCGGCACCTACGTGGACCCGGAGAAGCAGTGCATCGACGGCACGACCACATCGGTCAACTTCGACGTGGTCGCCCCCGGCGAGGAGGGCGGCGGCGGTTCACCCACGGCGAGCGCGACGCCCACGCCGACCGCGAGCACCTCGCAGAGCGCCACGCCGACGGCCACGCCGAGCGCCGACGCGTCGCAGAGCGCCCCGTCCGGCGCTTCGGTCAACGGCGGTCTCGCGGAGACGGGTTCGTCGTCCGCCCTCCCGCTGATCGGCGCGGTCGGCGGCTTGGCCGTGGCGGCCGGTGCGGGCGCGGTGATCATGGTGCGACGTCGCGGGAACGGTGACGCCCAGGCGTGACGTGCGGGGCCCGCGGGAGCATGCTGGGACATCCCCTTGTTCCCGCCCCGTTCACATACGGGACGGCTGCTACTCACGCTGTTGAAGCGTCGACTGCCGACCATCTGTTCCCTTGATTCGATGCTCAAGTAGGGGGACTTGAGATGGTCGAGACGATCGCCGACTTCTTCGACGGCCTGAGCAACGGGCAACTGTGGGCAGGCGCCCTGGTATGCGCCCTGAGCGCGAGCCTCGTGGCTTTCTGGCTGGACCGCTACCAGGGGTGGCGGCGCATCAGCTGGAGCGAGGTCTACAACGGGCCCATCAACAAGCACATCAACCACCAGCCGCCGCCCGGCATGTGGGAGATCCACTGGCAGGGCCGTCAGATCAGCGAAGGCAGCCTGGTCATGCTGGAGGTGCGCAACTCCGGTGTGCAGACGCTCGAACCGGAGCACTTCGCCGCCCCTCTCGCTTTCACCTTCCCGGGCAAGAGGGTCGTGCACTTCAAGGTGCGGGATGCCGACGAGCCACTGGAGGCGACTCTGCGTCCGCAGGTACGGGTACCTGCGGACGCGGAGCCGGCCGACGACACCCGCTCCGGCTCCGGCGTGGGCGTCAGACAGGCCACGGTCCGGGCCCCGCGTGGGCAGGCCGACACGATCGTCCTGCCCGCCTTCACCCTCAACCGGCGCGACTGGTTCCGCCTCCTGGTGCTGCTGGAGGACGACGGGGCCGGCTCCTCGGCGAAGCCCCCCAAGATCACCGCGGACGGAAAGCTGAAGGGCGGCCGCGTCAAACGGACCGCCGGGCGGGCCCGACGCCGGTGGGCCACCGCCATCGTCGTGACGCTCGTGGCGGCCCTGAGCCTGGGCAGCGGTGTCTACGCGAACAACGAGAGCCTCAAGCTGGACGCCACCTGCTCCCAGGCCCGTCGACTCACCGTGACGGGCTCGACCGCCTTCTCGCCCCTCGCCCACCAGGTCAAGGAGGCGTACGAGGAGCAGTGCCCCGAGACGGACGTGGCACTGGAGGCGAACGGCAGCAGCAAGGGGCTGGAGGAACTGCGTTCGAACACGGCCGCCGAGACCATCGCCATGGTGGACACCGTGGCCGGGCAGGAGCCGGAGAAGGGCCTCGACGCCCACCACGTCGGTGTGATCGTCTTCGCCGTCGTGGCCAACCAGTCACTCGCCCAGGACCTGGGCCCCGGTCAGTCGCTCTGGGACCGGGGGCTGACGCAGGACCAGCTGGGCCAGATCTTCACCGGAGGCGGCTTCCGCAACGAGGACGGACGCCTCGCCGAAACACCCGTGGCGGTCGTCCGGGACTACGGCTCGGGCACCAGGGACGCCTTCGAGGCGAGGGTGACGGGCGGAAAGGGCAGGACGTCCGCCCCCGCATGCACAAACGACTCGACCGGCTCGACCGGAGTCTGCTCCGTGAGCTCCACGATGGAACTGCTCGACTACGTCAACCGGACGAAGAACGCCATCGGATACGCGGAGGCCGACGCCCTGCCCTTCTTCCCCAACGTGCGCACCGTGCCGATCAACAGCACTCCCCCGACCAAGGAGAACGTCCTCGACGGCGACTACCCCTTCTGGGCGTCCGAGATCCTCTACACCCGCGAGGGCGCGTCCGGCCTGACCCTCAACTTCCTCGACTTCCTGCGCAGCCGGGGAGTCTCGAAACTCCTGGAGGGCCGGGGCTTCCTCCCGTGCCGGGAGCTGAGGGACTCCAAGGTCGCGGAGATGAGGTGTGAGGAGTAGGCGTTCGCAGGACAGCCTCGTGCCCGAAGAGCAGCGTCAGCGGGCACGAGGCCGGGTCATGGTCTTCGCGATGCTCGACGCACATCGTCCCCAGATCAGGGTCTGTCATCGCCGAACAGATCCTCCGCGTCCTTCGCGTGGACCGCCCGCTGAGCCCAGAGGTCGAGCTGCTCCAGGTCGGAGCAGGTCATCACCCGCTCACGAACGGATTCCGGAACCGAGATGCCGCGCCAGTCGAGGATCCGGAGGACCATCGATGCGCGCTCCTGCTCGACGCCTTCTTCGCGGCCTTCTTCTCGACCCTCTTCCCGGACCTTCTCGGCGACCTCATGCCGGAAGAAGTAGTTGACCGGCACCATCAGCTCCTTCCAGATCTGCTTCGCCTGCGCATCGATCAGGCACGACTCCACGAACTGTGCGATCATCCCCGCGCTGTCGGCCTCGGTGGTTTCCAAGGCCGCCGCCAGCGGTTTCAGTATGGCAGCGGCATCTGTCCCCTTGCCGTGTGTCATCGCCGAGAAGGCTGCGAGGAACACGTCCCGCTTGGCCTCGGCTTCATCAACGATCAGCGGGACGTTCTCCGGACTCAGCACAAGCGGCCGTACGGCGAGCGAGTGCCAGCCGGGCAGACCCAGGCGGATCGGGCGTGCCGCCCAGCGGGCCGTGGACCTGCTCTGGGTCAGGACAACCAGCACCGGCTCCCAGCGGTACTTCGCATACAAGTACGAGAGGTAGTACGCCCAGCTACCGCGTTTGTTGTCGTCCCTGTTGCCCTGGGACTCGATGACCAGCAGATACGTCCCCTCGTCCGTCTCCGCCTGCAACAGCGTGTCCACGCGCCGCTCGACCGGCTCGATCTCCGTCAGGTCCGCGTTCAGAACCGCGAAGTCACGCGGTTCAGGAAAGGGGATATGTAGCACTCTCTGCAGAGTGCGCGTGAACCCTGCCGGCTCCTTCTGGCAGATCCGGTGCAGCGCCTCGTGCGACGAGCCGACCATCGGCTCTCCTTTCTGTACGACGTGATCAACGAGCTACACCGCGGCCAGGTCACACCACACGTACTTGCCCCGACTGCCGCCCTTGGTCAGCGGCTGCCAGCCCCACAGGTCGGCACAAGCCCGGACGAGAGCGAGGCCGCGCCCTCCTTCCACATCCAGGTCGGCAACCTGGTCCAACGGGTACGGAGGTTCCGGGGGTTCGGGGTCCGCGTCCTAGGCGCCGACGCGGAGGACGCCGTCCCTCCAGGTGACGCGGAGGGCGGCGGGGCCCTTGGTGTGGCGTACGGCGTTGCTCACCAGCTCTGTTGCGAGCAGTTCGGCGGTGTCGACGAGGCGGATGAGGCCGTGCATGGTCAGGATCAGGCGGAGAGTTCGGCGACTGATGGTGACGGCTCGGGGGTCGTTCGGGATGTGGAGGCAGTACTCCCAGGGTTCGCATTCGTTTTCAGGCATGGGTGAACTCCGTTCGGTGGGGAGGGGTTGGCAGGTCACAGCGGTCGCGGGCGGTGGCATTGCCGCAGCCGTCATGGCAGGACGGAGTGGTGCGCTTCCGGGACTCCCGGCGTTTCGCAGCGTGTGCGTCGCATCACTGACGGTAGAGCAAAAATTTTTCCTCCCGCAACCGAATGGCGTAGCCTGACGCCCGAACGAGGCACAGCGGCAGGCCGGTTGAGGCCAGGAGGGGTGCATGGCGCCAAGGAGCCAGCCCACCGCGCGACAAGTACGACTGGGCACGGAGTTGCGGAGACTGAGAGAGGCCGCCGGCCTGAAGGCTCGCGAGGTTGCAGGGCTCTTGAGCTCAACGTCGGCGCAGATCAGCCAGGTCGAAGCGGGCCTGGCAGGTGTGAGCGAGCAACGTGTGCGACGGCTCGCGGCCCACTACGCGTGCGACGACGAGACCTTGATCGAGGCACTCGTCGCCATGGCGACCGACCGCACAAGCGGCTGGTGGGAGGAGTTTCGGGGCATCCTGCCGTCGGTGTTCCTGGACGTCGCCGAGCTGGAGCACCATGCGACGTCCCTGCGCGAGGTCGTCATCACCCACGTACCGGGCCTGTTCCAGACCCCCGACTACGCCCGCGCCGTCTTCGGGTACATGGTCCCGGAACTCCCGCCGAGCGAGTTGGAACCCCGAGTCCAGCACAGGCTGCGGCGCAGGGCCGCCATCGAGGGGGACGACGCTGCCGAATACGAGACAATCGTTCACGAATTCGCACTGCGCATACTCGTTGCCGACCGCCAAGTGGCGCGTGCCCAACTCCTGGAAATCCTGAGCCAGATCGAGCGGGGCCATGCCGTACGGGTCATCCCCATCGACGTGCAGGGCTTCGCCGGCGCCAGCAGCGCGATGCTGTACGTGGGCGGACCGCTCCCTCGGCTGGACACTGTGCTTCGCGACTCGCCCCACGGCACCGCATTCCTCGATGCGGAGTCCCAACTGGACCGGTTTCGAAAGCTCTTTCGTAAGGTGGAGAAGGCAGCTCTCGATCCCATCCCGTCACGGGAGCTCATCCACCGCATCGCCAAGGAATTGTGAGGCAGGCATGGCCCACCCCCTCCACTGGCAGAAGTCGTCCTTCTCCGAGGGAGGCGACGGCAACACCTGCGTTGAGCTGGCGAGGGCCCACACCACCCTCCACCTCCGGGAAAGCGACACCCCGCACACCGAGGTCACCATGGCCCCCGCCCCCCTCGCCCACCTCCTCCACGGCATAAAGACCGGCAGACTCGGCACCGGGACACCCCGATGTGACTGAGCGCTGAAACCTGTGTGGGGGTCAGTCCCGTTCCGCGTCCAGGTCGTCCTCAGGGCGTGGTGGTGGGCCCGCGCGGTCCAGTAGGCCCGTGCGCGCCGCCAGGGCCGCCGCCTCCAGGCGGGAGCCGACGTCCAGCTTCATCAGGACCCTTTGCACATGGGTGCGGGCCGTGGAGGGGGCGATGCCCATGCCGGCCGCGATCAGGCGGGTGTCCTCGCCTTCGGCGACGCGGACCAGCACCTCGACCTCACGCGGGGTCAGCAGCTGGAGCAGGCGCTGGCCCTCGTCGTCGGGCTGGGCGGCCGGGTTGAGCAGTTCGCTGAAGGCGCCCTGGAGGAGGGCGGGTGCGACCGCCGCCTCGCCCGCCCGTGCCTTGATGATCGCGCGCTCGACGCCCTCTATGCGCTCGTCGTGCCGTACGTAACCCGAGGCGCCCGATGCGAACGCCGCCGCTATGCCGCGCGGGTTCGGCACCGGTCCGAGGACCAGTACCGCCACCTGCGGGCGCTCCCGTTTGATGCGCACCACCGGATCGAAGATCCCCGGCTCGGCGGGTGCCGCCGTACCGAACAGGCACACCTCCGGTGCCCGGGTGATCACCAGTTCCGCCGCCCCCGCGGCGGGCGCCGCCGCGGCGAGCACCCTGTGCCCGCGCAGCTTCAGCGCCGAGGCCAGTGCCTCCGCGAGCAATCGGTGGTCGTCGACCACCATGAGCCGCACTCCCATCGAGCAACCCCCCAGTCCCCCCAATGGCGCACCACTATGGCTGCCCACTGATCCCCACGAACAGATCCCCCTTGGTTCCCCCGCTCTTCATGCCCCCGGAAGCTACACGCTTGTTCGACGTTACGCTCCCCCTCTACGGGAGAAGTGCCCCGGAATACAGGTATTCCTCCCGTTCGAGAGTGATGAGGGGTAAGGGCACGGCCCCGCCCCTGAGCAGGGGCGGGGCCGTTCCGCGGGGGCCCGGGGGCGCATGGAGTTGCGCGGCACCGAATGGGGATCACTTCGCGCCGAAGGCGAGCGCCGCGTACCTCTTCTCGTCCGGGGAGTACGCCTTGCCGGCCAGTTCCTTGCCCATGAAGAGCCGCCCGTTGCTGTAGAGGAGCTCGGCGGAGTCCGGGACCATGCTGCTGATCGCCATGAGTACCTCCCGGGAGGCCGGGGTCTCCAGGAGCTTGGTGGTCTTCAGCGTGGAGGTGTCGACGGAGACGACCTGGGCGCCCTTGTTGTACGGGGGGTCCTTGAAGGCGATGATGTTCGGCCCGTCCATGCGGATCGGGAACAGCGCGTAGCCGTCGCCCGCGTCGACGCGCTCACCGGTGGGCTTGCCGGTGGCCAGCGAGAAGGACACGATCTCGTTGGTCTGGGCGCTGCCGCTGCCGTTGTGCTCCTCGGTCGACACGTACAGCTTGTCGTTGCCGACCGTGACCCCCTTGCAGTCCCAGACCTCGCCGACGTCGCAGTCGGACTTGTACTTGCCCGCCGGGGTCGTGATCTTCGTACGGAGCTTGCCGTTGTCGTCCAGCGAGAAGACGTCCGTGAAGCCGGAGGCGGTGATCTCGCCCGAGTCCACGCCGAAGACGACCGGCTTGGTGGAGATCACCTTGGCGTTGTCGATGCCGGAGGGCAGCTTGTAACTCCACTTGCTGGAGCCGCTCTTGGGGTCGAGGAGCTGTACCTCGTACTGCTCGTCGCCGTAGTCGCCGCACTTGCGGACCGCGACGAGCTGGGTGCCGCCGGCGTAGCCGACGTCCACGCACTCGCTGACCTTCGGCGCCCACAGGGGCTTGCCGGTGTTCACGTCGAAGGCGGCGCCTCCGTAGAGACCGCCCACCGCGGCCGTGGAACCGGAGATGGTGACCTGGGTGAAGGCCACGGCCTCGCCGCTGAGTTCGGCGCTCCTCGTCCACACCTTCTTGCCGTCGGCCACCCGGAAGGCGGTGATCGCGGTGCAGGGCTGGGCGAGGCCCTTGCTGTCGCGCTTCTTCGTCTCGTGCACGACCACGGCGATCCCGTCGGCGCTGACCTCACGGGAGGCCGCACAGGTCTGGCCGTCCAGCGGGAGCGTCCATCGGGGGTCGCCGCTGTCGGGGTCATAGCCGACGATCTTGGCTACGCCGCCCTTGACGTACACCGAGTCGGTGAGCCAGGAGCCCTTGATGCTGGCGACCTGCTGCCGGTCCTTCACCTCCGGCGCTTCCAGCCGGAACAGCACCTCGGCGCTGGTGCTGGACGGCACCTTCTCCTGGGCATCACTGTCCCCGCCGCCGGACGTACCGCCGGTGCTCCCGTCGTCGCCTCCGGTGGCGCCGCCGGAGTCCGCGGAGTTGTTCTTGCCGTCGTCGCCCTTGCCGTCGGAGGACGCGTACCAGACGCCACCACCGATGATCAGCGCGATGGCGGCGACGGCCGCGACGATGATGACCAGCTGGGAGTTGACCTTCCTCCCGCCTTGACCGACTCCGACTTGGCCGACTTGGCCGGCCTGGGGCTGCTGGGGCGGGGTCGGCTGCGGGTAGCCGTACGGCGGCTGGCCGTAGGGGGGTTGCTGGCCGTAGGGGGCCTGTTGGCCGTACGCGGGCGGCTGGCCGTACGGGGGCTGCTGGCCCGGGGCGCCGTAGCCGGGCTGGGCGGGCTGCGCAGCGGGCTGGGGCGGTGGGGGCGGCGCCTGGGGGTAGCCGTAGCCGGGGGCGGGCGCGCCGAAGCCGCCCTGCGGCGGCTGCGGGGGTGCCGCGGGCGGCTGCTGTGGTGGCGGAGGCGGGGGTGGCGGCCCTTGCGGCGGCGGCCCTTGCGGCGGCTGTCCCTGCGGTGGTTGCCCTTGTGGTGGGCCGAAGCCGCCCTGCGGCGGCTGATTGGGCGGCTGAGTCATCAGCGCGCTCCCCCTCTTCGCTGCTTTTGAGCCACCCGCTGTCACGCGAGGTGATGGTTCTCGGAGTTCTCAGAGTTCTCGAAGTGTTCCCAGACGGCTCTTTCTACCACTGCCCAGCACCGCGACGCTCCCACGCACGGGCCGGTCACTTCCCCCGTTCCCAAGGGAGGACCGGCCCGTGATGCCCTCGTTACGCTCCTTCATGGCCGCTTCATGGCCGCTTCGCGGTCGTTTCACGGTCGCTTCACGTGTCGCGAAACCATCGGTGGAAGCGGTAGCGGTCACGCTTCCTCGGCCAGCTCCAGCCAGCGCAGTTCCAACTCCTCGCGCTGCCCCGCCAGGTCGCGCAACTCCGCATCCAGTTCAGCCACCTTCGCGAAGTCCGTGGCGTTCTCGGCGATCCCCGCGTGCAGCTTCGTCTCCTTCTCGGAGATCTTGTCCAACTGCCGCTCGATCTTCTGCAGTTCCTTCTTCGCGGCCCGCTGGTCGGCCGCGCTCTTCTCCGGTGCCGCCTTTGCCGCGCTCGCCGCGGGCGCGGCCGCCCTCGCCGCGCTCTCCTCCATCGCGTGGCGCCGCTCGATGTACTCGTCGATTCCGCGCGGCAGCATCCGCAACGCCCCGTCGCCGAGCAGCGCGTACACCCGGTCCGTCGTCCGCTCGACGAAGAACCGGTCGTGGGAGATGACGACCATCGAGCCGGGCCAGCCGTCGAGGAGGTCCTCCAGCTGGGTGAGGGTCTCGATGTCGAGGTCGTTGGTGGGCTCGTCGAGGAAGAGGACGTTCGGCTCGTCCATGAGCAGGCGGAGCAGCTGGAGCCGCCGGCGCTCACCACCCGACAGGTCACCGACCGGCGTCCACTGCTTCTCCTTGCCGAAGCCGAACGTCTCGCACAGCTGGCCCGCGGTCAGCTCGCGGCCCTTGCCGAGGTCGACCCGGTCGCGGACCTGCTGCACGGCCTCCAGCACCCGCACGCTCGGGTCGAGTTCGGCGACCTCCTGGGAGAGGTAGGCGAGCTTGACGGTCTTGCCGACGGCGATCCGGCCCGCGGCGGGCTGCTCCTCGCCCGCGGAGCGCGCCGCGTCCGCGAGGGCCCGCAGCAGCGAGGTCTTGCCGGCGCCGTTCACTCCGACGAGGCCGAAGCGGTCGCCGGGGCCGAGCTGCCAGGTGAGGTGCTTGAGCAGCACCTTGGGGCCGGCCTGGACCGTCACGTTCTCCAGGTCGAAGACCGTCTTGCCGAGGCGGGAGCTCGCGAACTTCATCAGTTCGCTGCTGTCGCGCGGCGGCGGCACGTCCTTGATCAGTTCGTTGGCGGCCTCGACGCGGAAACGCGGCTTGGATGTGCGGGCGGGGGCGCCGCGCCGCAGCCAGGCCAGTTCCTTGCGGACCAGGTTCTGGCGCTTGACCTCCTCGGTGGCGGCGATGCGCTCGCGTTCGGCGCGGGCGAAGACGTAGTCGGAGTAGCCGCCCTCGTACTCGTAGACCGCGCCGCGCTGGACGTCCCACATGCGGGTGCAGACCTGGTCGAGGAACCAGCGGTCGTGGGTGACGCAGACGAGGGCGGAGCGGCGCTCGCGGAGGTGGTTCGCGAGCCAGGAGATGCCCTCGACGTCGAGGTGGTTCGTGGGCTCGTCGAGGATGAGGATGTCCTGCTCCTCGATGAGCAGCTTGGCGAGGGCGATACGGCGGCGCTCGCCTCCGGAGAGGGGGCCGATGACGGTGTCGAGCCCCTGCGGGAAGCCGGGGAGGTCGAGTCCGCCGAAGAGGCCGGTGAGGACGTCCCTGATCTTGGCGTTGCCCGCCCACTCGTGGTCGGCCAGGTCGCGGATGACCTCGTGGCGGACGGTGGCCTCGGGGTCGAGGGAGTCGTGCTGGGTGAGGACGCCGAGGCGGAGTCCTCCGGAGTGGGTGACGCGGCCGGTGTCGGCCTCCTCCAGTTTGGCGAGCATGCGGATGAGGGTCGTCTTGCCGTCGCCGTTGCGTCCGACCACGCCGATGCGGTCGCCTTCCGAGACGCCGAGGGAGACTCCGTCGAGCAGGGCGCGGGTGCCGTACACCTTGCTGACGTTCTCGACATTGACCAGGTTGACGGCCATTACTCTCCTGAGCGCGGGGGTGGATCGACCCTCCAGGGTACGCGTCGCGGTCGGTCGGCCGTCCGGATATGTGGCCCCCGCCGCCTCCCCGGCCTCCCGGGTGTCAGCGGCCCCGGACCACGGTCGCTCCCTGCGCCGGGGATGTCGCGGTGCGGGCCGCGCGGCACGTACCGGAGGCCAGGAGGGACTCGGCGACCTCGGCGGCGCTCTCGGCGTCCCGCACCAGGAACGCCGTGGTGGGGCCGGAGCCGGAGACGAGGCCGGCGAGGGCGCCGGCGGCGCGACCGGCGGCCAGCGTGTCGGCGAGCGACGGGAAGAGGGAGATCGCCGCGGGCTGGAGGTCGTTGGAGAGGGCGGTCGCCAGGGCCGTGGCGTCGCCCTTGGCGAGGGCGTCGAGCAGTTCCTGGGAGGCGAGGGGCTCGGGGACCTCCGTGCCTTCCGTGAGGCGGTCGAACTCCCGGTAGACGGCCGGGGTGGAGAGACCTCCGTCCGCGACCGCGAACACCCAGTGGAAGGTGCCGCCCACGTCGAGGGGCCGGAGTTGCTCGCCCCGCCCGGTGCCGAGCGCGGCGCCACCGACCAGGCTGAAGGGCACGTCGCTGCCCAACTCGGCACAGATGTCGAGGAGTTCGCCCTGTGGGGTGTTCAGGCCCCACAGCGCGTCGCACGCCACCAGCGCGCCCGCCGCGTCCGCGCTACCGCCCGCCATACCGCCCGCGACGGGGATGTCCTTGGCGATGTGGAGGTGCACGGCGGCATCGAGGCCATGACGTGCGGCGAGGGCGAGGGCGGCGCGGGCCGCCAGGTTCGTACGGTCCAGGGGGACCTGGTCGGCGCCCGGCCCCGTGCACGTGATGCGCAGCTCGTCGGCCGGAGTTGCGGTGACCTCGTCGTACAGGCCGACGGCCAGGAAGACGTTGGCCAGGTCGTGGAAGCCGTCGGGGCGGGCGCCGCCCACCGCGAGCTGGACGTTGACCTTGGCGGGGACGCGTACCGTGACGCTCACTGCTGGACCGGCTCCTTGTGTTCTTCTGCGTTCCGCGCGGAACGGTGCTCCGCGATACGGGCGAACTCCTCGACCGTCAGCGACTCCCCGCGCGCCTGCGGCGACACCCCGGCGGCCACAAGCGCGGCCTCTGCTGCCGCGGCCGAGCCCGCCCAGCCGGCGAGGGCGGCGCGCAGGGTCTTGCGGCGCTGGGCGAACGCGGCGTCGACGACGGCGAAGACCTCCTTCCGGGAGGCCGCGGTCCTGACCGGCTCCGCCCGCCGGACGAGCGAGACGAGACCGCTGTCGACATTGGGCGCGGGCCAGAAGACGGTGCGGCCGATGGCGCCTGCTCGCTTGACCTCGGCGTACCAGTTGGCCTTCACGGACGGGACGCCGTACACCTTGGAGCCGGGCGGGGCGGCGAGGCGGTCGGCGACCTCCGACTGCACCATGACGAGCGTGCGCTCGATGCTCGGGAACGTCTCCAGCATGTGCAGCAGCACCGGGACGGCCACGTTGTAGGGCAGGTTGGCGACGAGGGCCGTGGGTGCGGGGCCCGGGAGTTCGCGTACGTGCATCGCGTCGGAGTGCACCAGCGCGAAGCGGTCGGACCGCTCGGGCATGCGCGTGGTGATCGTGGTGGGGAGGGCGGCGGCGAGTACGTCGTCGATCTCGACCGCGGTGACGCGGTCGGCCGCCTCCAGCAGGGCGAGGGTGAGCGAGCCGAGTCCCGGGCCGACCTCGACCACCACGTCGTCGGGGCGTACCTCCGCGGTGCGGACGATCCGCCGTACGGTGTTGGCGTCGATCACGAAGTTCTGGCCGCGTTGTTTGGTGGGGCGTACGCCGAGGGCTGCCGCCAGGTCGCGGACGTCGGCGGGGCCCAGGAGGGCGTCGGGGGTGGGGCTGCTCACGTGCCAAGGGTACGGGTGGCCGGCCACCGGGTTGTTCCTCGCCCCCGCCGCCCCTACCCGTCCCATCCCCAGGGGCTCCGCCCCTTCGACCCCGCCAAGGGGACTCCGCCCCCTGGCCCCCGGACTTCGGGGCTCCGCCCCGGACCCCGTCTTCGGGGGCCGGCCCCCGGACCCCGGCTCCTCAAACGCCGGAGGGGCTGGAATGGGCGGGCACCCCCAGCCCGTCCGGCGTTTGAGGACGAGGCCGTTCAGGCCGACAAGCCGGGGTCTGGGGGCGGCAGCCCCCAGGGAAGGATGGGACGGGTAGGGGCGGCGGGGGCGAAAGAAACCACCCCCGCCT
The DNA here is from genome assembly GCF_014650715.1 of Streptomyces bluensis. Classification (GTDB taxonomy): domain Bacteria; phylum Actinomycetota; class Actinomycetes; order Streptomycetales; family Streptomycetaceae; genus Streptomyces; species Streptomyces bluensis. Next base: position 180,121 of record NZ_BMVM01000008.1, read on the forward strand.
CAGCCGTGCAGCCGCGCACCGCAGTGGGGCCACGGGCTGGCCCCTCGGCGCACGTACAGCTTCTTCGCCCGCATCGTCTGCTCGTCCGCCGACGCGTCCTGGGGCCGCCCCTCACCCCCGAGGCTCTGCCAGGTACGGGAGTCGAACTGGTAGAGCCCTCCGTACGTCCCGGAGGGATCCACCGCCCCCGGCCGCCCACCGGACTCACACGCCGCCAGCCCCGCCCAGTTCAGATGGTCCGCCCCCCGCACGGACGTCGGCACCGGCTTCGTCCCCACCTTCACGACCTGCGTCCGTGCCTCGCGCACCACCTCGGAGCGGGTACGGCGCGGTTTCTGTCTGACGCCGTTGACGACGCGCACGGAGTACGTGTCGCGGCGCACGCCCGGACGCCCGGCCCGCTCGACGACCTCCGTGCCCTGGAAGAGGGACGGGTCCTCCGTCCGGAACACGTCGAAGGGGATCGACTCCTCGCGCACCTCCCGCTCCCCGGTGATCCGCAGCACGGTGATCGTCTGCCCGTCCCGTGGAAAGCCGTCCTGCGGAACGGACGTCGTGTCCTGCCCCTCCAGCGTGATCCCGGCCTGCTCCACGGACTCCCGCACGGTCGCCGCGTTCGTACGGATCGTCCGCGGGCGGCCGTCCGCCATGATCGTGACCGTCCGCTCGGTGCGGACGTCCAGCGCCAGCCCCTCTCGCCCGATCCGCCGGGAGCGCGAGGTCGACACGTACGCCCCCTCCGCTCGCACCCCGAGTTGTTCGAGCGCCCCGTCCACCGTGTGCGCCGTCGTCCACACCTGGCGCCGCTGCCCGTCAAGGGTGAGCCGCACGGGCCGCCCGTAGCGGACCGCCACCTCGTCGCCACTGGCCAGGGCGGTGCCCGGCGTGGGCGCCACCACGTCGTGGGCGCCCACGGCGACACCCTCGTCGGCGAGCAGTTCGCTCACGTCGTCCGCGAAGGTGTGCAGGGTGCGCGGCTTCCCGTCGACGCTCAGCTCGATCGCCTTGTCCTTGGCGACGAAGGCGGACGTACCGCCCGCGAGGAACGCCACCACCAGCGCCTGCGGGACCAGGCGGCGCAACGGCACGGGCCGCTCGACGGCACGTCTGCGGCGCGGGGCCCGCCGGGGCCGGGCCCGGCTGCCGGGGCTCGTGGGCACCGCCCGGTCCTCCGGACGGGACACCACCGGCTGGGCCGCCGTCTCGTAGGCGGGACGGTACGTGTCCTCGTACGCTCCGTGGCTCAGCCCGTACGCTTCGCCGTACATGTCGCCGTGCATGTCGCCGTACGACTCGTACGACTCGAATGGCTCGTACGGCTCCAATGGCTCCAATGGCTCGTACGGCTCGTACGACGTGCCAAGCGTGTCTCCATACGTCTCGCCATACGTCTCGTGCTGCACTCTGCTCACAACGACACGCTCCTCGGGAGGCCGGAGGCCGGATCGGGCGACCGCAACCTAATGGAACGGCCATCACTCCCCCAAGCAACGCGACTACACAGCGTGGCGACACGGGCCAATACCCAGTGACCTTGATCACTCGAACGGCGCCGCGGCTGTACCGGAAGTGTTATCCCTCAGTAATCAAACGCCCGCGCGGTGTTCGCGCCGATCGCCGTCGCCAGCGCTTCCTCGCCGATGCCCCGCACGGCGGCCATGGCGCGCACCGTGACCGGAATGAGATACGGCGCGTTGGGCCGACCGCGGTACGGCGCCGGGGTCAGGAAGGGCGCGTCGGTCTCCACGAGGACCAGCTCCAGCGGGGCCACGGCGAGGGCGTCGCGGAGCGGCTGGGCGTTCTTGAAGGTCACGTTGCCGGCGAAGGACATGAAGTAGCCGTGCTCGGCGCACACCTCGGCCATCTCCGCGTCGCCGGAGTAGCAGTGGAAGACCGTCCGGTCCGGGGCGCCCTCCTCCTTGAGGAGGCGCAGCACGTCGGCGTGGGCCTCGCGGTCGTGGATCACCAGCGCCTTGCCGTGCCGCTTGGCGATCTCGATGTGGGCCCGGAAGGACCGCTCCTGCGCCGCCTTGCCCTCGGGACCGGTACGGAAGTAGTCGAGCCCGGTCTCGCCCACGGCCTTCACGTGCGGCAGCGCCGCCAGCCGGTCGATCTCGGCGAGCGCCTCGTCCAGGGCCGCGTCCCCGCCCGGCTTCCGGGCGCCCTGCCGGGACCATCCCGCCCGTCGCCCACCACCACCCTTGTCCGAGTCGCTTCGCGACGCCCCCTCGATGGGGTCGCCGTGGACGATGCGCGGGGCCTCGTTGGGGTGCAGCGCGACCGCCGCGTGGACGTTCCCGTGCGCCGCCGCCGTGTCGGCCGCCCAGTGGGAGCCCTTCACGTCGCAGCCGACCTGCACGACCGTCGTCACACCCACCGACGCGGCCTTGGCGAGGGCCTCCTCCACCGTGCCGGACTGCATGTCGAGGTGCGTGTGCGAGTCGGCGACGGGCACCCGGAGGGGCTCGGGGAGCGGGGGCGCGGCGTTCTTGTCGTGCGGGCCGGAGGTGTTCGAAGGCATGCCCCGATCCTACGAAGGGGGCATGCCCTCACGGCGTCCGGTGGCTGTCAGCTCGCCTTGCGCTGGAACGGGTGCAACAGGTCGGACAGATGCCAGTGGTGGTGGTTCTTGGGGCCCTCGGGCTCCTCCGCCCTGATCTGCCGCGGCACCGGTGGGGACTGCCGGCGGAGGTGGCTCTGCACGGAGGACACCTGCCCCGGCCGCATGATGCGCACCACGTGGTTGTCGCAGTTCTGGCAGGTGGGCTTGGACAGCGGCGACGGGACGACCCGTCCGTCCGCCACGTACATGACGAACTCCTGCCCCTGGCCGTCTATGTGGTGCTCTATCTCGTACGACTGCTCCCAGCCGTGCCCGCAGCGCATGCAGGCGAAGGAATAGGACTCGTGGACGACTGCGGTCGCCGTTCCGCGGTGGCCGATCTGCCCTGCGATCTCGGTCATGCCAGCTCCTGTTGTCCGCTGGACAAGCACCCCCGGCGCGGGTTCCCCCCGGAATGCCAGTGGAGGCGGGGGACGGGTGCGTCCCCTCACCCAGTGGACTCCGCTCCGGGTGGGCGCGCAGCAGCCCTGTCGAGTGTTGGACCCGATTTGGCGTTTCCTTGTCGCAGAGCGTGTGACGAAAGGCCTGAGCTTTGCTTTTAACGGCGTGCTTTTACACACCCATGGGGCGCAGGGGCGCACCTGGGGGCGCAGAGCGCCCGGCGCGCCCCGCAAAAACGCTCACCCCGCATAGCAGCTCACCCCCCCAAAAAAAATCACCCCCCCAAAAAAACCGCTCCCCCCGCAAAGCCGCTCACCCCGCGGAGCTCTTCGCCGCAACCACCGCGTCAAAAACCACCCGCTTCGGCACCCCCGCCTCCACGGCCACCGCCGCGATCGCCTCCTTGCGCCGCTCGCCCGCCTCCTCCCGCACCCGCACCCTCCGCACCAGTTCGTCGGCGTCGAGTTCCTCGGCCCCCTTCTCGGGGGCACCCTCCACGACGACGGTGATCTCCCCGCGCACCCCCTCGGCGGCCCAGGCGGCCAGCTCGTCCAAGGACCCCCGCCTTACCTCCTCGTACGTCTTGGTCAGCTCGCGGCACACCGCGGCCCGCCGCTCCGCCCCGAACACCTCGGCCATCGCCGCGAGGGTGTCGTCCAGCCGGTGCGGGGCCTCGAAGTACACGAGCGTGCGCCGTTCCCCGGCCACCTCCCGCAGCCGCGACAGCCGCTCGCCCGCCTTGCGCGGCAGGAACCCCTCGAAGCAGAACCGGTCCACGGGCAGCCCGGACAGCGCGAGCGCGGTGAGCACGGCGGACGGGCCCGGGACGGCGGTGACGCGGATGTCCTTCTCGACGGCCGCGGCCACCAGCCGGTACCCCGGGTCGGAGACCGACGGCATGCCCGCGTCCGTCACGAGCAGCACCCGGGAGCCCCCCACCAGCGCCTCGACGAGCTCGGGCGTTCGGGCGGACTCGTTGCCCTCGAAGTACGACACGACCCGTCCGGAGGGCTGCACGCCCAGCGCCTGGGTGAGGCGCCGCAGCCGCCGGGTGTCCTCGGCGGCGATCACGTCCGCCCCGGCCAGTTCCTCGGCGAGCCGGGGCGGGGCGTCCGCGATGTCGCCGATGGGGGTGCCTGCCAACACAAGGGTTCCTGTCACGTTTCCATCCTCGCAGGGGGCATACGCGGGACTCCCACAGACGTGTTCCCTACGATGGCGCGGTGACCAGTACCGCGAGTACCGAGTCCTCCATGGACACCCGGCAGAGCCAGGCCACCGAAGAGCAGCGGCCGTCATGGCAGCAGCGGCTGCGCCGGTTCGGATACACGGCGAAGCCGAGAGGCGACGTCCGTGACCGTCTGGTGCCTCCGTACACCCGGCCCGGCCCGCTCCTGTGGGCCGTGCTCGGGCTGCGCGGGGAGACCGGCGCCCGGATCACGCGCTGGGCGGCATGGGGCGGGCCGCTGCTGGTGACGCTGCTCGCCGGGCTGCTGCGGTTCTGGAACCTGGGCAGCCCGAAGGCGGTGATATTCGACGAGACGTACTACGCCAAGGACGCGTGGGGGCTCATCCACCGCGGGTTCGAGGTCAACTGGGCCAAGAACGCCAACGACCTCATCCTGCAGTCCGGCGGTCACGTCCCGGTCCCGACGGACCCGGCGTACGTGGTGCATCCGCCGATCGGGAAGTACGTCATCGGCATCGGCGAGTGGCTGTTCGGGTTCACGCCGTTCGGCTGGCGCTTCATGCCGGCGCTGCTCGGCACGCTCTCCGTCCTGATGCTGTGCCGCATCGGACGCAGGCTGTTCCGCTCCACGTTCCTCGGCTGTCTCGCGGGGACGCTGATGGCGGTGGACGGGCTGCACTTCGTGATGAGCCGTACGGCGCTGCTCGACCAGGTGCTGATGTTCTTCGTGCTGGCGGCGTTCGGCTGTCTGGTGATCGACCGCGACAGGACGAGGGAGCGGCTCGCCGCCGCGCTGCCACCGGACGGCGACGGGGTGGTCCGCCCGAACGCCCATGTGGCGGAGACCACCCGCTTCGGTCTGCGCCCCTGGCGCTGGCTGGCGGGCCTGTGCCTGGGCCTGGCCTTCGGCACCAAGTGGAACGCCCTCTACTTCCTCGCCGCGTTCTGCCTGATGGCGGTGTTGTGGGACGTCGGCTCCCGCAGGGTCGCGGGCGCGCACCGCCCGTACGCGACGGTCCTCAAGCGCGACACGGGCCTCACGTTCCTGGCCACGGTCCCGGTCGCCATCGCCACCTACCTGGCCTCGTGGACCGGCTGGATCCTCTCCCCCGACAACGGCTCGGGCGGCTACTTCCGCGACTGGGCGGCGACCGCGGGCAAGGGCGGCCACTTCACGTGGCTGCCCGACTGGATGCGCAGCCTGTGGCACTACGAGTACGAGGTCTACCAGTTCCACGTGGGCCTGCACTCGCCGCACACGTACCAGTCGAACCCGTGGAGCTGGATCGTGCTCGGCCGCCCGGTCTCGTACTTCTACGAGTCCCCGATGCCCGGCAAGGACGGCTGCCCGTCGGACGCGGGCGAGAAGTGCGCCCGCGAGGTCCTGGCCCTCGGCACACCGCTGCTGTGGTGGGCCGCCGCCTTCGCCGTGCTCTACGTCCTGTGGCGCTGGTTCTTCCGCCGCGACTGGCGCGCGGGCGCCATCGCCTGCGGTATCGCGGCCGGCTACTTCCCCTGGTTCATCTACCAGGAGCGCACGATCTTCTTCTTCTACGCGATCGTCTTCCTCCCGTTCCTCTGCCTGGCCGTCGCCATGATGATCGGCGCGGTCCTGGGCCCCCCGGGCTCGACGGAACGCCGCCGCGTCGCGGGCCTGGCGGGCGCGGGCGTCCTGGTCCTCCTGATCGCGTGGAACTTCATCTACTTCTGGCCGCTGTACACGGGCACGGCGATCCCGATCGACTCGTGGCGGGCTCGGATGTGGCTGGATACGTGGGTCTAGCTGGGCCGTTCGGTTGGTCAGCCTGCTGCTCGCGTGAACCCGTGGCTCCGCTCCACTTTCGCCACGTGCAGCGTGTAGCCGAGTGATCGCTCATGGCGCCACCGTAAGGCGGGGCGTACGCCTCCGGAAGAACCAGGGGGCCTGAGTGCAGGCCCTAGCCGACCAGCGAGGTCGCCAGCTTCTCCAGCGCCGCCATCTGCTCCTGCACGCCGGTCTCCATGCCGGACTGGACGATCGCGTCGCGGACGGTGCGGTCAGGCACCTCGGTGAGCAGCCACAGTGATGTGCGGCCGTCCTTCTCGGTGAAAACGGCGGTGTTCACCGCCGCGTTCTCCTCCGCCTCCTCCGGGGTCATTCCGGGCGCGCCCTCGAACACCTCGGTCCAGACGATCCGCTCCTCGGGGACGATCTCGCGGTACTCGCCGTGGAAGGCGACCTCGAATCCGCCGTCGGCCAGCGCACCCCACATGACGTATCGCCACTTGCCGCCGACACGGAAGTCCGTTTCGACCGTGTCCAACGTGCCACGCTCGCCGCACCACCAGCGCTTGACCAGTTCCGGTGTGGTCCACACCCGGTAGACCAGCCGGCGGGGCGCGTCGAAGTCCCGGGTGATGAGGATCTGGTCGTCCGCCGGGAGGGTGAGGGTCGCGGTGCGGTGGCTGGTCATGGTCTGTTCTCCGTCCTCTCGTCATGGTGCTCTTGCCGCTTGAGGTCCGCGATGACGGCGTCCAGCCGGTCGAACCGCGCCGACCAGAGCCGCTCGTATTCCCCGACCCAGTCGTGGATCGGCTTCAGCGCTCGGCGTTGAGCCGGTAGAACCGGTAGAACCGGTAGAACCGGTAGAACGGGTAGAACCGGTCCCGGCCGTCCTCCCGGACGTCCACGGCACCGCCCTGAGGCAGGCGTCAGCCGGGCGTCAGCCGGGCGTCAGCACCATCCGGAAGCGGGCCCTTCCGGCCAGCATCTTCTGGTAGGCCTCGTCGGCGCGGTCCAGCGGTACGGGCTCCGTCATCGGGCGGATGCCGTGCAGGACGCTGAACGCCATCGTGTCCTCCACGTCCTGCGAGGTGCCGGACGGGTGGCCCCGGACGACCTGGGCGCCCATGATCAGCTGGGCCGGGGTGATGCCCATCGGTTCGGTGGTGGCCCCGATGACGATCAGTTCCCCGCGGTGGGTCAGGCCGTCCGCGGTGGCCGTGATGGCCGCGGAGTTCCCGGCGGTGGCGAGGACGGCCTTGGCGCCGCCGAGGGACCGCAGCGCCTCGCCGACCGGGGTGCCGGAGGTGCTGTCGATGTAGTGGTGGGCGCCCAGTTGCTTGGCGAGGTCGGCCTTCTCGGCGCCGCGGGCGATCCCCACGGTCTCGTAGCCCATCGCCACCGCGTACCGCACCCCGAGGTGCCCGAGGCCGCCGAGGCCGAGCACGGCGACCAGATCGCCGGGACGGGCGGAGCTGCGCCGCAGCCCGTTGTACGTGGTCACGCCCGCGCAGGCCATCGGCCCGGCATCGCTCGCCGCCAGTCCGTCGGGGATCCTGGCCAGGGCGTCGACGGGCGCGATCACCTTCTCCGCGTAGCCTCCGTCGTACGCCCATCCCGGGACCTTCAGGTTCTCGCACACGATGAAGTCGCCCTCCCGGCAGGGCCCGCAGTGGCCGCAGCTGCCGCCGAACCAGCCGACCGCGACCCGGTCACCGACCTGCCAGCCACGGTCCTGAAGACCTTCGCCCAACTCCTCGATGTGCCCGGCGATCTCGTGCCCGGGAACATCGGGGAAGGACACACCGGGTACCGCGCCGTTCACGAAGAGTGCGTCGCTGTGGCAGACGCCGCACGCTTCCACAGCGATCCTCACATGGCAGGGTCCTGGCCGCGGCACCTCTCGCTCGGCCAGCTCGAACGTACCGCCCGGGGCGGTCACCTGCGCGACTCGATAGGTACTCATGCGTTCCTCCGGCGAACCCGTACGCAGCCCCTCCAACCAGCAGACCAGTTGCGGGCCGATCGTGCGCGCCGAGGGCACCGGACGTTTCGGCGCATGACGTGGGTCAGGTTCGAGCCACGCATTCGATCTCACTTCGGACATCATTGGGGCAACCCCTTCCACAGTCCCCCCTCAGGTCGCTTACAGTTCCAAGCGGCCGAGGATTTCTGAACACGTTCAGAAACGGTCTCAGGGGGTGCCGCCTACAGGGCGCCAACGGGGAGGGAGCGCGCGATGCGCAAGGGGGCAAAGGCCGCCGTCGTCGGTGGGGTGTTCGCCGTGATGGTGGGGGGTGCCGGGTACGGGGCGTACAACTTCGTGACCGCGTTGAGCGGCGACGGGGGTTCGGGCTCGGCCGGGACACCCGTGGTGAGGACCGGGCCGCCGAGCCGGGACGAGGTCCAGGAGACGACGCGGAAGTTCTTCGCCGCCTGGGAGAAGGGGCAGGCCGCCGAGGCCGCGTCGTACACGAATTACGAGGAGGGGGCCGAGGGGCTGCTGGCCGCCTACCGCGACGATGCGCACATACGTGACGTGACGATCACGCCGGGGACGACGTCCGGCCGGACCGTACCGTTCTCCGTCAAGGCCACGGTGGCGTACGAGGGGAAGAGCGAGCCGCTCGCGTACGACAGTGAACTGACCGTGGTGCGCGGGAAGACGACCGGCAAGGCACTCGTGGACTGGCAGCCGTCCGTGGTGCACCCGGAGCTGCGCAAGGGCGACACCCTGGTCACGGGTGAGGCCTCGGCCCCGCCGATCAGGGCCGTGGACCGCGACGGCGTCGAGCTCAGCAAGGAGAAGTACCCCTCCCTCGGGCCGATCCTGGACGCCCTGCGGGACAAGTACGGCGACCAGGCGGGCGGCGAGCCCGGCGTCGAGCTGTCGGTGCGGCACACCGGCGGGGGGCAGGGCGACGGACAGGGCGACGGACAGGGCGAGGGTGACACGACGCTGGTGACCCTCGCCAAAGGCAGGGCCGGCGAGTTGCGGACGACGCTCAGCGCCACCGCGCAGGCGGCGGCCGAGAAGGCGGTCGCGAAGTTCCCCGAGTCGTCGGTGGTGGCCGTGAAGCCGAGCACGGGCGAGGTGCTGGCCGTCGCCAACCACCGCGAGGACGGCTTCAACGCGGCCTTCCTCGGCAAGCTGGCCCCGGGATCGACGATGAAGATCATCAGCGCCGCCATGCTCATCGACAACGGGATCACGACAGCGACGGGCCCGGCCCCCTGCCCGCCCACCGCCGCCTGGCAGAGCCAGACCTTCAAGAACATCGACGGCATGGACCCGAACGAGAACGCCACCCTCTCCGAGAGCTTCGCGCGCTCCTGCAACACGGCGTTCGTGAAGTACGCGGACGATCTGGAGGTCGACTCGCTGACGAAGGAGGCCAAGGAACGCTTCGGGCTCGGCCGGGACGACTGGAAGGTCGGCATCCCCTCCTTCGACGGATCGGTCCCCGCCTCCGGCGGCCCGGACACGGCGGCCAACATGATCGGCCAGGGCCAGGTGCAGATGAGCCCGCTGAACATGGCCTCCGTCACGGCGACCGCCATGACGGGCAGCTTCCGCCAGCCGGTCATCGTCTCGCCACGGCTCGACGACCGCCAACTGGCCACCGCCAAGGGCCTGTCCGCGAGTACCGTCCAGCAACTGCGCCAGATGATGAACCGGACCGCGACCAGCGGCACCGCCGCCACCGCGATGTCCGGGCTCGGCGGCAGCATCGGCGCGAAGACCGGCTCCGCCGAGGTCGACGGGCAGGCGGTGTCCAACAGCTGGTTCACCGGCTACCGGGGGGACGTCGCGGCCGCGGCCATGACCCAGGAGGGCGGTCACGGCGGCGACGCGGCCGGTCCGATTGTCGCAAGCGTGCTACGAGTTGCCGGCTGACGTCACAGCTGTCACAGCGGGACTCTAGGGTGGTGCTGTCGTTCTCGTTTGAGGAGCGTGAGGGCAGCGGGGGCCTGGGTACAGCGGAGGAACGTAGGGCTGTGGGCAAGAGAAGGCGTGTCGCCGAGGAAAACAGCAGCAACAACCGCCCGCTCGTGGTGGGTGGGCTGATCGCCGCCGTGGTCGTCGGCGGCGGCGCGGTCGGCGCGTACGCCCTGTTCGGCGGTGGCGCGGTGGCGGAGGACGGGTCGTCCTCGGCTTCCGGTGCCGATGCGGTGAAGACCGGCCCCCTGTCGGCGGCCGAGGTCCGCACCGCCGCCACGACGTTCCTCACCGCCTGGCAGGGCGGCTCCGTCACGAAGGCGGCGGCCGCCACCGACGACGCGGTGGCCGCGAAGGCCGCGCTGACCGGCTTCAGCGAGGACGGGCACATCACCGATGTGACCCTCACCCCCGGCAAGCGCTCCGGCGACGCGGTCGCCTTCTCGGTGAAGGGCACGGTGTCCTACAAGGGCACCGCCGACAAGCCGCTGGCGTACGAGTCGTCCCTGACCGTCGTACGGAATGCCAAGGACGGCAAGCCGCTGGTCGGCTGGAAGCCGTCGGTGGTCCACCCGGACCTCGGTGAGGGCGACCGGCTGGTGACAGGTGAGGCGGGCACGCCTCCGGTGAAGGCGCTCGACCGGGACGGCGGCGAGCTGACGGCCGCCGAGTACCCGTCTCTGGGGACCGTGCTGGACGGGCTGCGCGAGAAGTACGGCAAGGAGGCGGGCGGTAAGGCGGGGATCGAACTGCGGGTGGTTCGCGCGAAGTCGTCGGAGTCCTCGAAGTCGACGGACGCGTCCAAGGCCTCGACGGTCTCCAATACCTCCAAGAACGAGGACGCCGACAAGAAGGTCCCGGACAAGACACTCCTGGAGCTGAGCAAGGGCACGCCCGGAACCCTGAAGACCACCCTCAGCCCGAGCCTCCAGAAGACCGCCGAGCAGCAGGTGTCGGCGAAGAAGGGGGCCTCGGTCGTGCTGCTGCGCCCGTCGACCGGCGAGATCCTGGCCGTGGCGAACTCCAACCCGAACTTCAACGTGGCCTTCCAGGGCTCACTCGCGCCCGGCTCCACGATGAAGATCGTGACGTCCGCCCTGCTCATCGAGAAGGGCCTCGCCTCGTCGGACAAGCCCCACCCCTGTCCCAAGTACGAGACGTACGGCGGCTGGAAGTTCCAGAACGTCGACAAGTTCAAGATCGACGGTGGCACGTTCAAGGCGAGCTTCGGGGCCTCCTGCAACACGGCCTTCATCTCGCAGGCCAAGAAGCTGGACAACGACTCGCTGACGAAGGAGACCCAGCAGGTCTTCGGGCTCGGCCTGAACAACTGGTCCGTCGGGGTGCCGACGTTCGACGGTGCGGTGCCGGTGCAGAGTGACGCCCAGATGGCGGCGTCGCTGATCGGGCAGGGCGGGGTGCGGATGAACCCGCTGAACATGGCGTCCGTGGTCGCCACCGCCAAGACGGGCGTCTTCAAGCAGCCCTACCTGGTCGCTCCGTCGGTGGACGACCGCTCGCTCGCGACCGCGTCGCGCACGATGTCGTCGAAGGTGCAGACGCAGCTCCGTGAACTCCTCCAGTACACGGCGGCCGCGGGTTCGGCGGCGGAGGTGATGGCAGGGCTGGGCCCCGACTTCGGTGCGAAGACCGGCTCCGCGGAGGTCGACGGGCAGAAGAAGCCCAACGGCTGGTTCACCGCGTGGAAGGGTGACCTCGCGTCGGCGGGTGTGGTCCAGCAGGGCGGCCGCGGTGGTAAGTCGGCCGGTCCGATCGTGGCGGCGCTGCTGCGGGCGGGCAGCTGACCGCAGCTTTTCCTCGCCCCGCCGCACCGCCCCGTCCCGTCCCGTCCTGTCCCCGGCAAGGAAATCGTGCGCCAGTGCCGCCTTCGCGGATGCGGCCTCCCTCCAGGGAAGCGGTGGTCCGGCGGATCGCGCGGCCGGACCGGTCCTCGACTGCCCATACCCGAAACACCCCTACCGCGGGGACCGGCCCCGGACGCCTCAGTCGCTGCCCGGGGAACGGCACCAGGCGGTGCGCACGCACTCCCAGCACAACCGCCGGAGCGGTACGCGGTTCCCCCGCGTCGATCACCAGCACCGACCTGCGGACCGGTGCCAGGTTCAGGGCGGCCGAGAGGCCGGCCGCCCCACCCCCTACCTCATGCCGTTCCGGCAAGGCAGGGGCGAGCGGACCGTGCGGTGACGTCTCGGCTCACACGGCTTACGCGCCTCACGTGGCCGCGCTCAGAGCGCGATCGGGTGCGAGGTCCTGCCGGACGCCTCGTCGATCTCGTCGTGTGCCTTGGTGAGCAGCTTCATCGCGAGTTCGTTCAGGGCCCTGGCGCCGGCGATCTCCTCGCCGACCCGTGGCTGATTGGTGTCGGTGCGGTAGCGGCTGGCGTACCCGTGGGCCCGTACCTCGTTCCCGTCGGGCAGCCGCACGAGGGCCGCCGCCTTGGTGCGCTGATCGTCCTCCTCGAATTCCAGCTCGACATGCCATCCGACTGTGGTGTGCTTCATGACGATCACCTCCGGAACCGCTGCTTCCAGGGTGCGCCTCCGCGCCCGCCGATGCACGACTTCGCGCTCGTCCTCGCCCCCTGCCATGGCCCGCGCCTGGTGCCGTGCTGGTTCCGGCTCAAGCAACCTTCGCCGGCGCCGGGCCGTCTTGGCAGACGACGATGTGCCCAGTGACTGAGCAAGGGCGGCAATGACCAGTCTGAACACCGTGGTGACGTGGGTGGACGTACGCGAGAGGCTGCCTCCCAGCGGTATACCGGTGGCCGCAGCGATCACGGGCCGGTATCCGGCTGACAGCGCCACTGAGTCCGATACGGCGCTGGGTGAGGAGTTCTGGCTGGTGAGGCCGATGTACTTCACGACTCAGCACTGGAGTGAGGACGGGGCGGAGCACAGAGACTGCTTCGTGGACTCCGACGGGGTTGTCCGTTTGCCGCACGGCCTGACCAGCGATGAAACCGTGACTCACTGGGCTGAGTTGCCCACCCTGCCGGGCGGGATGACGCACGTCGTTCTTGGGGAAGACGTGCAGTCAGCTCTCCAGAACGCGTGGGGCGCTCGTCCCCTCACCGACTAGCCCGCCCGCAGCATCAGCCCGATGCCGATCACCAGCAGCCCCGCCGCCATGATCCGCGGCGCCCCGAACCGCTCCCTGAAGAACACCGCGCCGATCGCCGAACCGACGATGATCGAGGACTCGCGGAGCGCGGCGACGGGCGCCAGCTCGGCCCGGGTCTGGGCCCACAGGACCAGCCCGTACGCCACCACGGACAGCGCGGCGCCTAGCAGCCCGAGTGCGGCGAACGGCCGGAGGACCCGAAGGGTCTCCCCGCGCCAGCGGTACGCCACCGCGTACACCGGGAGCGCCACGCCCTCCAGCGCCATCAGCCAGGCGATATAGCCAAGGGACGACCCCGAGGCCCGTACGCCCAGGCCGTCGACCACGGTGTACGCCGCGATCGACAGGCCCGTGGCGAGGGCAGCGCCGATCGCCGCCCAGGGCGGACGGTTCCCGCGCAGGCCCCACAGCGCCACGCCCGTCAGCCCGGCGCAGCTCAGCCCGATGCCGGCCGCCGCCCAGCCGTCGGGCACCTCGTGGGCGAACACGGCCGCCAGCAGGGTCACCACGAGCGGCGCGGTCCCGCGAGCGATCGGATACGCCTGCCCGAAGTCGCCGAGCCGGAACGACCGCATCAGCAGCACGTAGTACAGGAGGTGGATCACCACGGACGCGATCAGATACGGCCACGCCCCGGCCGCCGGGACCGGTACGAACGGCATCGCGGCGAACCCGATGAGCGCGCCACCGCCCGCGATCAGTGTGAAGCCGACCAGCTTGTCGGTGATGCGGTGGGCGATGGCGTTCCAGCTGGCGTGGGTGACCGCGGCGAGCAGCACGGCCGCGGTCACGGCCGGTGTCACGCGGTCTGCTCCCGCACGTCGACGAGCGTGGCGCCGGCGTGCGTGATCAACTCCTTCGGAGCCATGGGGAAGACGGTGTGCGGGGTGCCCGCGGCGGCCCACACGGTGTCGTGGTCCAGCAGTGAACGGTCGGCGAGCACACGGGTCTTCGTCCGGTGCCCGAAGGGCGGCACGCCGCCGATCGCGTACCCGGTGGTCTCCCGTACGACGTCCGCCTTGGCCCGGGTCACCTTCCCGGCGCCCAGTTCGCTCCGTACGAGCTCCACGTCGACGCGGGAGGCGCCGTCCATGAGGACCAGGACGGGCACCCCGTCGGCCGCGAACACGAGTGACTTGCAGATCTGGCTGAGTTCGCATCCGACCGCGGCGGCGGCCTCGGCGGCGGTACGGGTCGCGTCCGGGAAGCGGCGGATCCGGTCGTGGAGCCCGTCGAGCCCCAACTCCGTGAGTGCCTCGGCGAATCGGGGGTGAGCACCCGAGGCACCGGAAGCGGCTGAAGCACCGGCAGCGGCTGAAGCGGACACAGAGGCGGCGTCGGAAGCGGTCATGGCGGCACGGTAGCGGTAGGTATACGGAGCGTGCGACCGAGTTCCAGGGGATGGCGGACTGCCGGCGGTTGACTGCACACGGGCCTGTTCTGGCGCGCCGGCTCGCGCACGTCCAGAACCCGGCGTCCCGTTCAGGTGGTACGGGCCTTGAGATGGGCCCGCTCGCCCTGGTGCCCGAACAGGACGAGGAGTTCGACGGTCTGGTCGTCGTCGGGACCGAGCCAGTGCGGCACATGAGTGTCGAACTCGGCGGCTTCGCCGGGCTTGAGGACCAGGCGCTGGTCGCCCAGCAGCAGCCTTAGCCGCCCGGCGAGCACGTAGATCCACTCGAAGCCCGCGTGAGTCCGCAGCTCGGGCTCTGTGCCCGGCCTGGGCGGAATGAGGAGCTTGTGGGCCTGGACGCCGCCGGGGTGGCTGAGCGGTATGTAGGTCATGCCGTCGCGGGTCACCGGGCGCAGGTGGATGCGCGGGTCCCCGGTGCGGGGCGCGCCGACGAGGTGGTCCAGGGGGATGGCGTAGACCTCGGCGAGCGACAGCAGCAGTTCGAGGGTCGGTTTGCGGGTGCCGCCTTCGAGACGGGAGAGGGTGCTCTCGTTGATCCCGGTTCGCTCGGCGAGTTCCGCGAGCGTCATGCCGCGCCGGCGCCGCAGCTCGCGCAGCCGGGGGCCGACCGCGTCCAGGACGTCCTTCTTCGTTCTGCGGCTCACGCCTTCAGGTTGCCGAAACAGCACGAGCCTTTGCAACTGCGGCAGCAGGAGACGCACTGTCGTCCCGGCGGCGACCGACGACTTACTGCCTGCCCGTATCCCTGCTTCGCACGAGGAATGGACTGCGATGACCATGCGAACCGACGCCACGAGCCAGGGCGCTCCCGCTCTGGATCCGCGGCGCTGGCAGGCCCTGACCGTGATCTCCGTGGCCACGTTGATGGTGGTGCTGGACGCCTCCGTCATCAACATCGCCCTCCCGCAGGCCCAGATCGACCTGCGCATCAGCGACGCGGACCGGCAGTGGGCAGTGACCGCGTACGCGCTGGCCTTCGGTGGTCTGCTGCTGCTCGGCGGACGCATCGTCGACTTCGTCGGCCGCAAGCGCGTCTTCCTCATCGGACTGGTCGGATTCGCCGCCGCCTCCATGCTGGCGGGCATCGCCCCCGACGGCGCGACCCTGTTCGCCGGACGGGCCTTGCAGGGCGTCTTCGCCGCACTGCTCGCCCCCGCGGCGCTGTCGCTGATCGCGGTCACCTTCACCGACGCCCGGGAGCGGGCCAAGGCGTTCGGTGTGTACGGCGCGTTGCAGGGCGCCGGCGGCGCCATCGGCCTGATCGCGGGCGGCGTGCTGACCGAGTACACGACCTGGCGCTGGTGCCTGTTCGTGAACGCCCCCATATCCCTGGCGGCGGCCCTGGCCGCCGTTCCGACCGTCCGGGAGAGCCGCGCCGAGGGAGAGCGCCGCTACGACATCCCCGGCGCCGTGCTGGTCACCACCGGCCTCGTCGCACTGGTGTGGGGCTTCACCCACGCCGCCGAGTCCGGCTGGACCACCATCCTCACCTGGCTCCTGCTGGCCGCCGGCCTGGTCCTGCTGGCCGCGTTCGTCCTCGTCGAACAGCGCACGACGCACCCGCTGCTGCCGCTCCGTGTCGTTCTCGACCGTGACCGCGCGGGCGCCTTCCTCGCCTCCCTGCTCACCGGGGCAGGCATGTTCGGGCTGCTGCTGTTCCTGACCTACTACCTCCAGGTCAACCTCGGCTACCAGCCGCTCCACGCCGGTCTGGCCTTCCTGCCGTTCAGCGCGGGCATCATCGCCGCCGCCTCCTTCGGCGCCCCGCTGGTCCCCCGGCTCGGCCCCAAGCCGCTCATGGCGGTCGGTATCGCGGTGACCCTGGCCGGGACGCTGTGGCTGCTCCTGGTGCAGCCGACGGGCGGCTATCTTCCCGTGGTGCTGCCCTCGATGGTGCTGACCGGGCTCGGTCTGGGGGTCTTCTTCGTCGCCCTGCCCAACACCGCCCTGTCGGCCGTCGACCCCTCCGACACGGGCGTGGCCAGCGCCATGATCAGCACGACCCAGCAGGTCGGCGGGGCGATCGGCCCGGCCCTGCTCAACACCCTCTACATCTCCGCTCTCACCGGCTTCCTGGCCGGCCACGGCGGGACGGTGACACGGGCGGTCCAGCTGGACGGATACGTGCACGGCTACCGCGTCGCCTTCACCGCCAGCGCCGTCCTGTTCGCCCTCGCCCTGGCCGCCGTCGGCCTCCTCGTCCGTACCCAGCGCGGCGCCGGCCCCTCGGCGTCCGCCGCCTGACCAACCACCACCACCCGCAGAACAGGACCCGCAGATGACCAACGCCGGCAAGTCCGCGACCTTCTGGGAGAACCACTACTCCCGCCTCGACGACCAGTGGGGCACCCGGCCCAACGCCGTCCTCAAGGATCTTGTCACTGCCCTCACGCCCGCGCCCGGCACGGCCCTGGACCTGGGCTGCGGGCACGGCGGCGACGCGATCTGGCTCGCCACCCACGGCTGGGACGTCACCGCCGTCGACGTCGCGCAGACCGCCCTCGACCGCGTGGCCGCGGGGGCCAGGGCCACCGGCGTGTCCGACCGGGTGCACCCGGCTCGCCACGACCTGGCCGAGTCCTTCCCCGAGGGGCAGTTCGACCTGGTGAGCGCCGCCTACTTCCACACCCCCGTCGACATCCCCCGCGCCCTCGTGCTGCACCGCGCCGCGCAGGCGGTCGCCCCCGGCGGCCTGCTGATCGTCGTGGAGCACGCCTCCGTGGCGCCCTGGTCCTGGCAGGCCGGCCAGGACGTGCGCTTCCCCACCCCCGCCGAATCCCTCGCCTCGCTGCGCCTCGGCGACGGCTGGCACACCGAACGCTGCCACGCGCCCCAGCGCACCGCCACCGGCCCCCAGGGCCAGATCGCGACCGTCACCGACAACGTCCTCGCCCTGCGACGGACACCCTGACGACACACCCGCCCGTAACGGCTGCCCGGCTCGCCCGAGCCGGGCAGCCGTCGCGTCCATCGGCGGCGAGGTCCTACCGCTGTGCCCCGGCGGTTGCCGCAGCCGCGAGAACTTGCTTCACGCGCCCACGCTCACGGAACGCGGATCGAAGCCGAAGGGGAGCTCCAGACGGTGGGCGCGCATCAGGTCGTCGTCCGCGAGGAGTTCGCCGGTCCTCCCGTCCGCCGCGATCACGCCCTCGCTGAGGACCAGCGAGCGCGGGCACAGTTCGAGGGCGTAGGGCAGGTCGTGCGTGACCATGAGGACGGTGACGTCCAACGACCGCAGGATGTCGGCGAGTTCGCGCCGGGAGGCGGGGTCGAGGTTCGAGGACGGCTCGTCCAGGACGAGGATCTCCGGCTCCATCGCCAGCACCGTCGCCACGGCCACCCGGCGGCGCTGTCCGAAGGAGAGGTGGTGCGGCGGACGGTCCTTGAACTCCGCCATGCCGACCCGCGTCAGCGCCCGGTCCACGCGCGCCTCCAGTTCGGCGCCCTTCAGCCCGGCCGCCGCGGGCCCGAAGGCCACGTCCTCCCGTACGGACGGCATGAACAGCTGGTCGTCCGGGTCCTGGAAGACGATGCCGACGCGCCGCCGGATCTCGGCCATGTGCTGCCTGCCGACCGGGAGCCCGGCGACCCTCACCGTGCCGGCGCCCGCGGTGAGGATGCCGTTGAGGTGCAGCACGAGCGTGGTCTTGCCCGCGCCGTTCGGCCCGAGCAGCGCGACCCGCTCACCGCGGGCGAGGCTGAAGTCCACCCCGAACAGGGCCTGGTGGCCGTCGGGATAGGCGAACGCGAGCCCGGACACTTCGAGGGAGGGCACGGGGGTCACGGAATCCGTGGCCATGGATGATGAGGTCACAGGAACCATCCCAACAGACACACGACGAGGGCGGCGCACGGGAGGGCGAGGGCGTACGACCACTGCGCCCGGGACGCGGTCACCTCGTCGATCACGGGCATGGAGCCCGCGTACCCCCGGCTGATCATGGCCAGGTGCACGCGCTCGCCACGCTCGTAGGAGCGGATGAAGAGGGCGCCCGCGGACTTGGCGAGCACGCCCCAGTGCCGTACGCCCCTGGCCTCGAACCCGCGGGACTCGCGCGCGATCCGCATCCGCCGCATCTCGTCGGTGATCACGTCGCCGTAGCGGATCATGAAGGACGCGATCTGGACGAGGAGCGGGGGGAGGCGGAGCCGTTGCAGCCCGAGGAGGAGTTCGCGCAGTTCGGTGGTGGCGGCGAGGAGGACGGAGGCGGCGACGCCCAGGGTGCCCTTGGCGAGGACGTTCCAGGCGCCCCACAGGCCGTTCACGCTCAGCGACACACCGAGGACGTCGACGCGCTCGCCCTGCGCCACGAACGGCATCAGGACCGCGAAGGCCACGAACGGGATCTCGATCAGCAGCCTCTTCAGCAGGAAGGAGGCGGGCACGCGGGCCGCGTACGCGACCGTGCCGAGCAGCGCCGCGTACAGCGCGAACGCCCAGACCGCGGTACGCGGCGTGGACACCACGACCACCACGAACGCGAAGACGGCCGTCAGCTTGGTGTGCGGCGGCAGGGCGTGCACGGGCGAGTGCCCGTGACGGTAGAGCTTGTGCGCGTGGCCCGCCCCCATGTCAGGCGTTCCCGGGGATGTCGGACGTGGACGCCGGAGACGTGCCGCCGGTACGGCGCCTGCGGACGGCCCAGAAGACGCCGGTGCCGGCGACGACGGTGACGCCGACGCCGATCACGCCCGCGAGACCGCCGGAGAGGCGGCTGTCGGTGATGCCCTGCACGCCGTAGTCGGCCAGCGGGGAGTCGGCGGCCGCGTGGTCCTCGGCCTTGGCGTCGATGCCCTTGTCGGCGGCCACCTTCTCCAGGCCGTCGGGGTTGGCGGAGGCGTAGAAGCTGACGAATCCGGCGAGGAGGAGGGAGGTGACGAGGCCGGCGAGCAGCAGTTTGCGAGGGGATCGTGCCGCGACGGGCACGGGCTCGGCGGCCGGGGCGTCGACGAGTTCGCCGTTCACCCGCAGCTTCAGCGGAGCGGTCAGGCCGCGGGCGCCGTACACCAGGTCCGGCCGTACGGCGATGACGGCGCCGACCGTGAGCGCGGTGATGGTGGCCTCGCCGATGCCGATGAGGAGGTGGACGCCGACCATCGCGGTGAGGACCTGCCCGATCGGTACGTCCGTGGTGCCGCCGACGGCGTAGACGAGCGTGAAGGCGGCGGCGGCCGCGGGCACGGAGAGCAGGGCGGCGACGAAGGCCGAGACGGTGATGGAGGGCCGCTTCTTCGGCAGGACCTTCACCAGGGCGCGGAAGACGGCGTACCCGACGACGGTCGTCACGACGCCCATCACGGTGATGTTCACGCCGAGCGCGGTGAGGCCGCCGTCGGCGAACAGGATGCCCTGCATGAGCAGCACGACGGACAGACACAGGACGCCGGTGAAGGGGCCCACGAGTATCGCGGCGAGCGCCCCGCCCAGCAGATGCCCGCTGGTGCCCGCGGCGACCGGGAAGTTCAGCATCTGCGCGGCGAAGACGAACGCGGCGACCAGTCCGGCGAGCGGTGCTGTGCGCTCGTCCAGTTCACGCCGGGCGCCGCGCAGGCTCACGGCCACGGCGCCCGCCGCGACGACTCCGGCGGCCGCCGAGACGGGGGCGTTGATGAATCCGTCGGGCACATGCATGGGAGGGCTCGCTCTCCTGCTCGGGGTCGGGCCGCGATCGGCTGGTGTCGACTGTGTCGGCTGTCTCGGCTGTGTACGGTTCGGCGGGCCGGCTGGAACCGTACGATGATAGAGCCTTGTTGCGAACCTTTCGCAAGAGCGCACAGCAGCCAATAACCTGCACGCCCGAAGATCATCCCCGGCCGGGCTGCGCAAAATATGCGACATTGGACAAATAGCGGAATCGCAGCTGCGGAACGCGCCCGCGGGATGTTCCGCTTGGGTCGCTCAGCGCAAGGGAGCCGTCCGATGTCCGTTGTCGAGCAGTACGCACGAGCCCACGTCGTCACGGACTCCGTGGGGTCCGAGGACACGGTGCGTGTGCTCCTCCGCTACGACTCCGAGGCCGATCCGCGCTCCGTCCACGTCAACCTCCCCGGTATCCACGAGGGACCCCAGGACTGGCAGGTCTCCCGTGACCTCATGGAACGCGGCCTGCGCACCCCCGCCAGCAGCGGCGCCGTGAGCATGTGGCCCTGCGGCCGCGTCCAGGCGATCATGGAGTTCCACTCGGCCGAGGGCGTGGAGGTCATGCAGTTCGACGCGAAGACCCTGATCCGCTTTCTCCGCCGGACGTACATGACGGGGACCGCCTGACACCGCCTCGACGGTCCTCGACGACGAGGAAGCCGGTGAGGGCGCCCCGTCCCCACGGAGCCCTCACCGGCTGGTCCACTGCGGTGGCCGTCGCGTCAGACGCGTACGTCAGACGTGTGCGTCAGAACGGGTGCGTCAGACCGGGCGCTTCAAACATGTGCCAGCTTCCGCTGCCCGTCCGGGTCCGCGTCGCCGCCCTCGGAGCCGGAGCCGGTGCGCTCGGATTCCTTGCGCAGGCCCTCACCCTCGACGTCCACGTTCGGCAGCGCCCGGTCCAGCCACTTCGGGAGCCACCAGGCCTTCTTGCCCAGCAGCGCGAGCACCGCGGGGACGATGGCCATGCGGACGATGACGGCGTCGAAGAAGACGGCGATGGCGAGGCCGAAGCCGATCATCTTGACCATCGACTCGCTGGAGCCGATGAAGCCCGCGAAGACCGCCATCATGATGACCGCCGCGGCCGTGACGACCCGGGCGCCGTGCTGGAAGCCGGTGACCACCGCCTGGGTGGGCTTCTCCCCGTGGACGTACGCCTCGCGCATGCGGGTCACGAGGAAGACCTCGTAGTCCATCGCGAGGCCGAAGACGATGCCCACCATGAAGATCGGCATCATCGACATGATCGGGCCGGTCTCCTCGATGCCCAGCGCACCCGCCAGCCAACCCCACTGGAAGACCGCGACCACGGCGCCCAGCGCCGCCAGCACGCTCAGCAGGAAGCCGAGGGCTGCCTTCAGCGGGACCAGGATCGAGCGGAAGACCACGATGAGGAGGAGGAAGGCGAGGCCCACCACCAGCGCGAGGTAAGGGATCAGCGCGTCGTTCAGCTTCTGGGACACGTCGATGTTCATCGCCGTGGTGCCCGTCACCACGGCGTTCGCCTGCGTGTCCGTCCTGATGTCCGCGCCGGCGGCACGGATCTCGTGCACCAGGTTCTCGGTCTTCGCCGAGGACGGCTTGGAGTCCGGGATCACCGTGAGCATCGCGGTGTCCCCGGCCTTGTTGAACATCGCCGGGCTCACCGACACGACGCCCTTGATGTCCTTGACCGTGTCGGACACGTCCGTGACGGCGGCCTTGGGGTCGTCACTGGACTTCGCGTCGACCACGACCATCAGCGGACCGTTGAAGCCGGGACCGAATCCCTCGGACAGCAGGTCGTACGCGCGGCGCTGGGTCGTGGAGGTGGGCTGGGAGCCGTCGTCCGGGAGACCCAGTTCCAGGTCGCTCGCCGGGACGGCGACCGCGCCCAGGCCGACGATGCCGACGAGGAGGACGGCGACGGGACGGCGCACGACGAAGCCGGCCCAGCGGGCGCCCAGCTTCGGCTTGACCGGTTTCGACACGTCCCCCTGGGTGTCGGCAGCCTTCTTCTCGGCCCGGCCGCCGCCCATCCACCGGGCCTTCCTGCCCGCGGGCTGGATCCTGCGGCCCGCGTAACCGAGGAGCGCCGGGGTCATCGTCAGCGCGATGAGGACGGCGACGGCGACCGTGCCCGCCGCCGCGAGGCCCATCTTCGTCAGCATCGGGACCTGGACGACCGACAGACCGGCCAGCGCGATCACGACCGTGAGGCCCGCGAAGACCACCGCCGAGCCCGCGGTGCCGGCGGCCCGGCCGACCGCCTCCTCGCGGTCGTGGCCCTCGGCCAGTTCGCCGCGGTAACGGGAGACGATGAACAGGGCGTAGTCGATGCCGACGGCGAGGCCGAGCATCGCGGCCAGGGTGGAGGTGGTGGAGCCCAGATCCAGTGTGCTCGCCAGCGCCATGATCGACGCGACGCCGATGCCCACACCGATCACGGCGGTCAGCAGCGGCAGCCCGGCCGCCACGAGCGAACCGAGGGTGACGACTAGGACGACCGCGGCGACCGCGATGCCGATGATCTCCGTGGTCCCGGTCGAGGGCGCCGCTTGCAGCGCGTCACCGCCCACCTCGACGGTCAGCCCGGTGTCACGCGCGTTCTGCGCGGCCTTCTCCAGGGCGTCCCGCGACGCATCCTCCAGTTCCATGCCGGCGACCTTGTATCCCACCTGCGCGTACGCGATGGTCCCGTCCTGCGAGACCGAGCGGGTCAGATACGGGTCGCTGACGGAGGTGACTTCGGAGCCGGTGCCCAGTTCCTTGACCGTCTGCTCGACGGCCGCCTTGTTGCCGGCGTCCGTCATCTTCTCGCCCGAGGGCGCCTTGAACACGACACGCGCGGTCGCACCGTCGGCACTGGAGCCGGGGAAGCGCTGTTCCAGCAGGTCGAACGCCTTCTGCGCCTCGGTGCCGGGGATGGAGAAGGACGTGGAGCCCGCGGGGGGCGCGGAGGCGGCGCCGACGCCCGCGAGCGTCAGCAGGGCCACCCAGATCAGGGCGACGAAATGCCGTCGCCGGAAGGCGAGTCGGCCGAGTTTGTAGAGGAATGTGGCCACGGGGGCGTACTCCCGTTCAGGTCGTGGATGAGCATGCGGGCAGGGGAGATCAGCCCGTACGAGGGCAGGGGTGATCGACTCGCGGGGAGGCGGGGTCGGTGTGCCCGTGCGGGGACAGGGCTGATCAGCCCGACGACGTGAGCGGTCGCGTCAGGTGGTACTCAGCTGCCGGCCAGGCAGTGACTTCGGGGCTTTTCAGTGGTTTTGAGGTTTTCAGGGGTATCAGTGGGTTCGCACGCCGAGGGCGGGGAGGATCACGGCGTCGATGTACGAACAGATGAACTCCTGCGTCGGCGGCAGCTCGTCGAGCAGCGTCCGGGTGACGAAGGCACCCAGCATCATGTGCACCACGTACTCGATCGCCGGACTGTCCGCGGGGACCTCCCCGCGGTCGACGGCACGCTGGACCACCCGGCGGAACTCCGTCGTCTCCGGATCGACGAGGAACTCCCGGAAGGCCTGAAGCAGTTCGGGGTTCGTGTGCACCGCCATGAACAGGCCCCGCATCAGCGCGGAGTTCTGTTCGATGACGCAGTCGTCCGCACGCCCGATGAGGGCGTGGAGATCGCCTCTCAGCGACCCGGTGTCGACGTCGGCGAAGCCGCCCGGCTTGCTGAATCGCATCGCCTTCGCGACCAGTTCGGCCTTGCCGCCCCACTGGCGGTAGAGGGTGGCCTTGCTGGAGCGGGTGCGGGCGGCCACGGCGTCCATGGTCAGGGCGTCGTAGCCGACTTCCCGGAGCAGATCGAGCACGGCCGTGTAGAGCTCGGCCTCGCGCTCGGGCGTGATCCGACTGCGGCGCACCGTCGCGGTCTCAGTCATCCCACTCTCCTCTTTCCCACTCCGCGTTCGGGGGCGGCCCGGGGACAGCCTAGTGGGAGCACTGCCGCCCGACACCGTTCCGAACGAAACGGTTTCGTACACTCACGACGATACCCCAGGACTCAGCGAAACGAAACGGTTTCGTACGTGTCCTGGGTCACGCGGTGCCGTGGTGCGGTGGTGCCGTCATGAGGCTGCCGGGGGCCGGCCCCCTCCCCCTCCCCCGCCGCTCACGCACTCGCCTCCTCGCCGACCCCGACACCTCCCGTATCAATGCCGGTACCGTCCCCCGCGATGACACCGCTCGCACTCGTGACATACGTGGTGACGAGCTCCCTGATCCGCGAGCACACCAGCTCGGGCGCCTCCATCGGCGTCATGTGCCCGACGCCCGTCAGTTCGGTGAGGCCGACGCACTCCGGCAGCGCGGCGGCTATGGCGCGCGCGTGCACGGGCGGGGTCAGCCGGTCCGACGTACCGGTGACGACGGCCGTGGGCACCCGCAACTCCCGTACGCCGGCGTCGAGGTCGAGCAGATCGAGCACGTGCGCCCAGGTGTAGCGCACCCGGCTCGGACAGGCGTGCGCGATACGTGCGCACGCCTCGACCATCAGCGGCGACGCACCGGCGCCCATCGTCCCGTACTTGAGGATCGCCTTGGCGACCGGTGTGACCGGCCCGAGCGGAAACCGGAAGCCGAGGAGCTTCCGGGTGAGCCAGGCACGCAGCCGTCCCGCACGGATCGGGACGACGAGTGACTCGGCGACGAGGTTCGAACTGCCCGTGCTGAGCAGCAGGGCCGCCACGATGTGCTCCCGGAACGCCGGCCGGGCGGAGGCGGCCATCACGGTCATTCCACCCATGGAGTGGCCCGCGACCACGGCCCGTTCACCGGGTGCGAGCGTGACCCTCAGCACCGCCTCCAGGTCGTCGGCGAGCGTGTCCGTGCTGCACATGGTGGCGGCCGGGCTGCGTCCGTGGCCGCGCTGGTCGTAGGCGATCACCCGGTGGTCGACGGACAGGTCCCGGATCTGCGCCGCCCAGAAGGCGGTCGAGCAGGTCCAGCCATGGGCGAGCACCACGGCGGGCGCGGCGGTGTCGTCGACGGGACCGTGCACCTCCACATGCAGCCGGGCGCCGTCGGCGGAGACCGCGGTCACCTCCCGTACGGGGACGGGCGGAGCGAACGGGCCGCTCTTCACACTCATCAGTCGGGTCACGCTCCTGCCTCCGTCTTCCTCGTCTTCGTCGCCTTCGCTGTCTTCGTTGTCTCCCGCAGCACCTCGTACTCGTCCAGGTGCACGCGGCGCGTGGCGCTCCGGAACTCCGTCGTCGTGCCCGGCCAGATGGTCGTGTTGCGGCCGCTCGCGTCGAGGTACCAGCTGGTGCAGCCGCCCGTGCTCCACACGGTGCGCTTCATGCGTTCCTGGACCCTGAGGTTCCAGGCGGTGACGGCGGCCGGGCGGGCGTCGAGGGCGACGCGTCCGCCGAGCGCCCCCAACTGCCGCAGGAAATCGACCATGTAGTTCAGCTGGGACTCGATCACCAGGATCATGCTGGAATTCCCGAGTCCCGTGTTGGGACCGATGATCGTCAACCAGTTGGGGAAACCGGCGGCGGAGGCTCCGCGCAGGGACCGCATGCCGCTCTCCGCCCAGGTGTCGGCGAGCGTGCGCCCGTCCGCGCCCACGACCCGTTCGGCGATGGGCATGTCGGTGACGTGGAAGCCAGTGCCGAACACGATGGCGTCGACCTCGGCGCGGGTGCCGTCGGCGGCGACGACGGTGGAGCCGTCGATCTCGGCGAGTGAGGAGGCCACGACGTCGACGTTGGGCCGCGTCAGTGCCGGGTAGTAGGTGTTCGACAGCAGGATGCGCTTGCAGCCCAAGCGGTAGTCGGGCGTGAGTTTCGCGCGCAGGGCCGGGTCCTTGACGGCACGGGCCATGTTCCGCTTGGCCATGCGCTCGACCAGGCCCAGCTCACCCGGGTGCCGGGTGAACGCCTGCACCTGCACCTCCCGTACCCCCCACAGGAATCCTCGCCTGAGCCGCGTGGTGAAGGGCAGGTGCCGGTGCAGTCGGCGCTCGATGCCGCTGATGGCGCGGTCGACGCGGGGCATCACCCAGGGCGGGGTGCGCTGGAAGAGAGTGAGGCGGCCGACCCGTGGCTGGATCTCGGGCACGATCTGGATGGCGGACGCGCCCGTGCCGACCACCGCGACCCGCTTGCCGCGCAGGTCGTAGTCGTGGTCCCAGCGGGCCGAGTGGAAGACCTTGCCGGGGAAGGAGTCGATCCCGGGAACGTCGGGAATCCTGGGGTCGGAGAGTGGGCCGGTGGCGGAGACGACGACATCGGCGCACAGCCGGCCACTGCTGGTCTCGATGTCCCACCAGAGCCGCTCGCTGTTCCATGTCATCCGCTTCACCTCGGAGTTGAAGCGGATGTGCGGGCGAAGCCGGAAGACGTCCGCGACGTGGTCGAGATAGGCGCGGATGTGCTCCTGCCCGGAGAAGGTGCGCGGCCAGTCGGGATTGGGCGCGAAGGAGAACGAATAGAGATGGGACGGCACGTCACAGGCGCAGCCCGGGTAGCTGTTGTCGCGCCAGGTGCCGCCTACGGAGTCGGCCCGTTCCAGGACGACGAAGTCGGTGACGCCGGCGCGCCGCAGCCGCACGGCGGCGCCCAGCCCGCCGAACCCGGTGCCGACGACGGCCACCCGCACATGCTCGCCCCCGTGCTCAACTCCACACCCATCGCGCCCATGAGGCCCACTAAGTCCGTTACGTCCATCAAGCCCGTTATGCCGGTCAGGACCGCTGGACCCGTCACCCCTGCGATCGCTCCGCTGCCCCCGTTCCCACCCCCGCTCCTGCCCCTGCTCGGCCATCCCGACGCCTCCTTGCCTCGCACCGGCCGCGCCACCACGCCAGTGAACACTGGCGCAATGGGGAGGGTAGGGCAGGACCGTACTGCTGGGTAGGGGCGGAGCCAACGAAGTTACTTTCAGCACAACATAGGCTTCTGTCGTGGCTGACCGAACGGGAGAACACGGCGGACGACGCGAGTACCGCATGGAGGAACTGGCCGAGGTGGCCGGAATCACCGTACGCACCGTGCGCTTCTACCGGGAGCGCAAGCTGATCCCGCCACCCCGCCGCGAGGGCCGTATCGCCTGGTACGACGACACGCACCTGACCCGCCTGCGCACCATCGCGGCCCTCCTGGAACGCGGCCACACCCTGAGCGGCATAGCCGAACTCGCCGAGGCCTTCGACCACGGCCGCGACGTGGCCGAACTGCTCGGCCTGGGCGCCCCCTCCGAGGAGGTGCCGGTCCGGCTCTCCCCCGAAGAACTCGCCGACCACTTCGGCGGCCAGGCGACCCCCGGGAACCTCGCGGCCGCCCTGGACCTCGGCTATCTCGGCACCGACGGCGGCGAGATCGTCCACGTCAGCCGCCGACTCCTGGACGCCTCGGCGGCCCTGGTCCGCGAGGGCCTCCCGCTCGCCGACGTGCTGGCGGCCGCCCAACGCGTCCGGTCCCACGCCGACGCACTGGCCGAACTCTTCACCGAACTCGTCCTCGCGCAGCCCGGCCGGACCACCGAGGACCTCCAGAGGCTGCGGCCGCTGGCCAAGAGCGTGGTGGAGGCGGAGGTGTCGATGGCGCTGGACCGACGGTTGCAGCAGTCGACATATAAACAAAGGCAAGATGGCTGACGGCAGCCCCCGCAATCACGCGTTCGAGTAGCGACAGCCGTTTCGATCATCCACCCCAGATGCACTAATGTGACTGTCGCACAGACGGTTCCGTTTCACAGCTTGCTCGTATCGGGAGAGAAGTGCGTACCTTCTCAGTTCTGTTCTGCACCGCCACCATTCTGGTCATGAACATGACCGCAGCGCACGCCGAGTGCATATGGTAGCCCCACCGGCATTCAGGAGCCGGTAGCACCCCAGTCACCGAACAGGCGGTCCAGTTCAGCCGCCTCCCCGTCCGCCCCGAGCCTCCGGTACATCGTCAGCGCACGTTTCGCGTGGGCCAGGGCGGACGGGGTGTTGTGCATACGGAGATACACCCGGGAAATACCGGCCAGCGCGCGTGCCGCGCACAGCGAATAATTGTGCTCGCGCGCTATCGCCAGCGCGTTCCGGTACGTTTCGAGCGCGGCACCCAACCGTCCCTCCGTGTACTGCGTTTCGGCAATTCCGAGGAGGGCTCTTTGCCTTTCGTACGAGTTGTCAATACGGCGGGCGACCTCCTCCGCCGCACGGAAGTGATCGAGCGCCTCCTCCACGTGTCCGGAACCGGCATACGTCTCGCCCAGGCAGATGAGGGTGTTGACCTCGCCGATGGCGTCCCCGCCGGCCCGGTGGCTGGCCAAGGCCCGCCGGAAACAGGCGAGCGCCCGCCCCGGCTGACCCGTGGCGTGGTACACGGCACCGAGGTTGGTGTCGAGGATCGCGCGTTCCTTCTTCCCGCCGACCTCGCGCATCAGAACCAGCGCCCGCTCGTAGTGATCGCGGGCCTCCTCGTGGAGCCCCAGCGCGAGCCGGATGTCCCCCAAGTTGTTCCACGCGACGGCCTCGCCGTGACGGTCGTGCAGTTCCTGGTTGATGCCGAGCATGGTCCGGAAGCAGTGTGTCGCCTCGGCGTACTCCGCGCGGTGCACCCGTGCAGTGCCCTGCACGTTCAGCGTCGCGGCCACCCCGTGCCGGTCGCCGACCGCGCGGTAGAGCACGAGGGCCCGGTCCAGCTCCCGCAAACACGCCTCTCCCCGGCCGGCCCCCAAATGGGCCCGGCCCATCTCGAACAGGGCCTCGGCACGGCCCTGTGGGTCGGCGAGGCCCTCGAACAGGGTCAGCGCCTCGGTCGCCGCGGCGAGGGCCGCGCTGTGGTTCTCACGGGCCAGGACACTCGCCTGCTCCACCAGGGTCTGGGCGAGGGCCGGGCGGTCGCCGCCCGAGCGGAGTGCGCTGAGGGCAGCGGCGTGGAGTTCGGCGGTGATGTCGCGCGTGCCCCAGTGTCCGAGGGAGTGAGCGAGGACATGGGGGAACAGGGCGGCGAACTCCGGAAACTCCGCCGCGGCCATACGCGCCACCGCCAGCAGGTTGCCGCGCTCCACGTTCAGCCAGACCGACGCCCCGTCGGCGGCGGATTCCGTGTGAGGGCCCCCAGGGCCTGTCGTCGAACTCCCCTCGTCCGCCCGGAGGGCGGGCGCGGGGCAGGCGGGCGTTTGACGACAGGCCCTGGCGAAGCCGGGTGTGATCGGTGCCGTCAGCTCCGGCGGGACGTGCCGTCTGCGCCGCCGCGGGTGGGCGAGCCGGTCGGCGTGGTCGGCGGCCGTGAGGTAGTACGACACCAGGCGCCGCGAGGCCGCACGGCGCTCCGGTGGCGGGTCCTCCCCGCGGCTCAGGCGGTCCCCGAACGCCCGGACCAGATCATGGAGTTGATAGCGGTCCCGGACCCGTTCGTCGAGGAGGTGACGGTCCAGCAGTGCGTCGGCCGCGCGCCGGAGCACGCCCGGCTCGACGTCCCCCGAGAGGGCCATCGCGGCCTCCAGGGGGATGTCGGGGCCCGGGTGCAGGGCCAGCAGGCGGAAAAGCCGCCGCGCGGACTCGTCGAGGTCGGCGTAGGACAGCTGCAGGGCGGCGGCGACGCGCTCGTCGAACTCGTCCAGCCGGTCGGTGGCCCCATCCAGCCGGTCCGCTACGTACTCCAGGTCCCAGGTGTCCCGGTGCCGGAACCGGCTCGCGTGCAACTGCAGAGCGAGTGGGTGGCACCCACACAGTTCCACAACGCGGCGCAGCGTCGCGGTGTCGGAGACCCGGGCCGCCCCCGCGATCCGGGCGAAGAGCGAGGCGGCCTCGGACACGGACAGCACGTCCAGGTGCAGGGACGTGGCGCCGTCCAGTTCGGCGAGCCGGTTGCGGCTGGCCACGAGCGCGTGGCAGTCCGGCGAGCCGGGCAGCAGCGGCCGAACCTGCTCGGCGTCCCGGGCGTTGTCGAGCACGACCAGGACCCGGTGCTGCGCGGTCCACTCCCGCCAGCGCGCGGCCCGCTCGTCGAGTGTGACGGGCAGCGGATCGGGGACGCCGACGGCGTGCAACAGGAACGCGAGGGCGTCCGCGGGATCGTACGGCGGCTGGTCGCTGTAGGCGCGCAGGTCCACGTAGAACTGGCCGTCCGGGTAGCGGTCACGCATCCGATGCGCGGCGTGGACGATCAGCGCGGTCTTGCCGATGCCGGGCATTCCGTGCACGACGGTGACGGGCAGCGCCGTCCCGTTGCCGTCGGGGACGGGCTCGGCGAGCAGGATGTCGAGTTCCCCCGTGCGACCGGTGAAGTCCCGTGTGCTCCGCGGCAGGCTGCTCCCCAAGGGAGCGACGGAGCGGTCCGGCGCCCGTCCGGCGGCGCCCGGTCCGGCCCCCGGCACCACGGCAGCCGGGCCGGGCTCCCGCAGGGTGGGGTCCTGGCTGAGGATACGGCTCTGCAGTGCCTGGAGTTCGGCACCCGGATCGATGCCGAGTTCCTCGCTCAGGTGGCGCCGCGTCGTGCGGTACACGGCCAGGGCCTCCCCGTCCCTGCCGGACCGGTACAGGGCCAGCATCAGCGCGGCGACGGCCTGTTGGGCCAGCGGGTTCAGGGAGACGAGCTCGTGGAGTTCGCCCAGGAGGTCGGCGTGCCGACCGAGTTCCAGCTCCAGCCGGATGCGCTCCTCCCGTACCCGGCGGTGGTCCTCGGTCAGCCGCGCTCGCGCGGAGGCGGCCCAGCCCCCGGTGAACTCCGCGAACGGCTCCCCGCGCCACAGTGACTCCGCCGTGTGCAGCAGACCTACGGCGTGCTCCCGGTCACCGCGCCCAGCGGCCGCGCGGGCCTCGGCGCGCAGCCGCTGGAGCCGTACCAGGTCCACGTCGTCCGCGTGCTCGACGCGCAGCCGGTAGCGGCGGGGCGACGGGCGTTCGAGGACCGCCAGTCCACCGACCGCGCGCCGCAGTCTGCTGCGCAGCCGGGAGAGATAGGTCTGCAGAGTCTCCACGGCGGTCACGGGCGGTTCGTCGTCGTCCCAGACGCGTTCGACGAGCGTGTCGATGGCGACCGGATCCCCCCGGGCGTACAGCAGCACCGCCAGGACGCTGCGCTCCTTCAGAGATCCGAGCGGGTACTGCCGTCCCTGGTGCCACAGTTCGAGCGGCCCCAGCGCAAGAAGGTCCACCACTTCCCCCAGGTGGTTCCGCTTCGCCCAAGTCTCACTGTCGCGGCCGTGCCAGGCAGAGCAGAGGGGCGGAGCGGGGCGCACAGTCGCGTGGAGGGGCGCACGAAGCGGAGTGACGGAGCCGGGCACGGGAGAGTGCAAGTTTTCTGCAAGCCCACCGTCCAGCCGCCCGGACAGACCCGGCTCTGTGGCCACGCCACTCACCTGACCGCCCACATCAACTCCATTGATCCACGGGGGAGTTCACATGAGTCTGCTGATGCCGGACACCGATCGGCGTCCCGCCGTGCCCTTGCGTCTGGACGTCGAACGCTGGGCCACCTTCCGCATCCGAAAACGAGTGCTCGCCGTGGTGCACACGGTGACCTCCGCGCGGCGGCTGCTGGACGCGGTCCGGCTGCTGGAGGGCGATCCGCGGGTACAGGTCCTGTTCACGGTGGCCGGCGACGTCTTCAACCACGGAGTGGACGAGTTCCTGGAGAACACCAGGGCCCTGGTGGTGCCGTGGGGGCAGGCGGTGCACACGCGGTTCGACCTCGCGCTGGCCGCGAGCTACGGGAGCCTGCACGAACTGAACGTCCCGGTGATCGTGCTTCCGCACGGCGCCTCGTACAACAGGCGCATCTCGGTGCCCGGCGGCCACCACGGCCGTCCCCCGGCGGTGCGCGAGGTGTACGGGCTGGGCCGGCAGTGGCTGGTGCGGGACGGGGTGGTCGTACCCGCGGCGATCGTCCTCGCGCACGAGGACGACCGTGCACGCCTCGGCCGGGAGTGCCCGGAGGCGCTGCCCGTGGCCGAGGTGGTCGGGGACCCCTGCTACGACCGCGTCGCGGCGAGCCTCTCCGCCAGGGACCTGTACCGGAAGGCGCTGGGGGCGGGCCCCCGACAGCAGCTGGTGCTCATCTGCTCGACCTGGGGCCCCGACTCCCTGGTGGGACGCCACTGGGGGCTGCTGGAACGGCTGGCCGCCGAACTGCCCCCAAAGGACTTCCGCATCGTCGTCATGCTCCACTCGAACGTCTGGAACGCCCACAGTGAATGGCACATACGCAGCGCTTTCGCCGGGCTGGGCCGGCAGGGCGTCGGTCTGGTCAGCCAGCACGCGGAGTGGTGCGGTGCCGTCGTCGCCGCCGACTACATCGTGGGCGACCACGGCTCCGTGTCGCTGTACGGCACGATGACCGGCGCGCGCATCCTGACGGCCGGCTCCCCGGACACCGACCTGGACCCCTCGTCGCCGATGGCCGAACTGCGTTCGCTGGCGCCCCGGATCGATGCGGGCCTGCCGTTGCTCGGCCAACTCCGCAACAGTTCCCTGGCGTACAGTCCGGGCCGGTACGCACGGATCGCCGCCCGCATCAGTTCGGAGCCGGGCCGGTTCGCCCGCCGGATGCGCACCCTGCTCTACCGGAAGCTGCGCCTGCGCGCCCCGGTCGCGCGCCCCGCCCCGGAGCAGGCGGCGCCGCCGGTCACGGTGCGCTACGGCACACCGAGCGGTGCGCTGTCATGAGTGCCGCCGAGGACCGCGGGGCATGGGCGCGGTACGTCCGGGTCGCACTGGCGCGGCGGGGCGGAGGGAGACTGCTGGTGGACGAGCACCTGAGCGTGTCCCTCCCCGCCCCGCGTCCGTGGCCGGCGCTCGCAGACGTACTGGTCGCACCAGGTACGGGGCACGGAGCGGCCGACGCCCTGGCCGCCGACCATCCGGGCACCTCGGTGGTGGCGGTGTACCGGGAGGGCAGTGCGTGCTGGGTGCGCGTCGGTCCGTACGGCCGCGACCCCATCCGGCTGACCCTGACCTCGCGGCACACCGCTGTGTGCCCCTGGCCCGTCTGGGCGTCGTTGGCGCATGCGTGGCTGGTGGCCGGAGTGCCTGTTCAGCCAGTGGTTTCCTCGTGGGTGGTGCTCTCGTCGGGGAAGCTCGCGTCAGAGACGCCGGCATCCAAGACGCCCGTGCCGGAAGTGCTCTCACCGGAGGTGCCGTCCTCCCCCAGCACGCGTAGCCGCGCACGCACCCCCTCGGCCGGTTCCGGCCGCCCCACCGCCACGTAGAGGTCCAGTGCCTCCTGGTAGTGGTCCCGGGCGAGGGCTCGTCGGCCGTGTTGCTCGGCGGCCTCGCCCAGGGACTCAAGAGCGCGCGCCACCTCGTAGTCGGCGGCGACACCGCGCAGCACCGTCAGGGCGCCGGAGAGCCAGCGCTCCGCCTCGTCGAGGCGCTCGCGACGCAAGCAGGCGCGGCCGAGCAGGATTCCGGCACGCGCGGCGTTGTACGGGTCGTCGGCGGCCAGCAACGTCGCGCGGGCCTCGGCTCCATCCGTGGCGGCCTGCTCCGGGCGGCCACGGGCAAGCTCGACGTCGGCGGCGTTGAGCCGGGCGAGTCCACCGGCCCGGCGGTCACCGCACCTGGGCAGTTCCACGGCCG
Organism: Streptomyces bluensis; assembly: GCF_014650715.1. GTDB lineage: Bacteria > Actinomycetota > Actinomycetes > Streptomycetales > Streptomycetaceae > Streptomyces > Streptomyces bluensis. The sequence continues at coordinate 213,719 of NZ_BMVM01000008.1, forward strand.
CGCGGGCGAACAGGTCGGCTGCCTCGTCCAGTCGGCCCAGGCGCTGGTGGGCCAGCCCGCGGTAGTTGAGCGTTCGGGCGTGACCCAGCTCGTCCCCGTACTCCGCGAAGAGCCGCGCTGCTTCCTCGAACATCTCCAGTGCCCGCTCGTGGTGCCCCCTCCCCAGTTCGCCCAGGCCACCGGAGGTGAGCATCCGGCACTCGGCCATCGTGTCGCACAGCTCCCGCGCGGCCGCCAGTCCCTCCGTGTACGCCGCGTGCCAGTGGTCGTAGTGCTTGCGCCGGATGAAGAGCGGCCCCAGGGCGTCGGCGAGCTGCCACGCGACCTCGGGGGCGCCCGCGGTCCTCGCATGCCGTATCACCGCCATCAGCTGGGGCAGTTCCCGCTCCAGCCAGTCCAGTGCCGCCTGGACACCCTCACCGAAGTCCTCCGTGAGCACCGGGCCGGGTCCGAAGGAGCGTTCCCGCAACGGATGTCGTGGGTCGATGGTCTCCTCGGCCCTGGTGGCGGTGGCCAGATAGGAATCCGCGAGCCGGCGAACCGCCGCTGCCCGTGCCCCGGCGGTCTCGTCCTGTGCCGCCCGGGCGGCCGCGTGCAGCCGTACGAGATCGTGGAAGCGGTAGCGGTCCTCGCCGACGTCGGTCACCAGGTTGGCGTCGTGGAGGACGTCCAGCAGGTCCCCCGGGTCCGACTGCTCGGTGCCGGTGCCCGCGTCGCCCGCCAGCAGCGCCGCTGCCGCACCGCTGCCGAACTCCGTGCCCGGGTGCACCCCGAGCAACCGGTAGAGCCGGGCCGCCTCGTCGGGCAGCCCCCGATACGACAGGTCCAGCGCGGCACGTACACCGTGGTCGCCGTCGATCGCGAGCGCGTCCAGTCGTCCATGCTCCGCGGCCAGCGCCTGGACCATCGTGTTGATCTGCCGGTGTGGCCGGGCGGCGAGCCGGGCTCCGGCGACCCGCACGGCGAGCGGCAGCCCGGCGCACAGGCCGACGAGGGCACGGGCGTCGTCGGCCTGGGTGGCCACCCGGTCGTCGGCGAGGGTCAGGGCGAGCAACTCCACCGCCGCTTCCGGGGCGAGCGGCTCCAGGTGCATCTGGTAGCAGCCCTCAAGCGCCAGTCCGGACATCCGCCGACGGCTGGTCACGAGGGTGACACTCGGGCCGCCCGGCAGCAGCGGCCGCACCTGGGCCGCGGTCACCGCGTCGTCGAGCAGCACGACCAACGCGCGTTCGGCGGTCAACGAGCGGTAGAGCGCGGCCCGTTCGGCACCCGCGTACGGCACCTGTTGCGGGGGCACACCCAGACCCCGCAGGAATCCGCTCAGCACCTCGGCCGGATCAGCGGGCCCGGCAGGCGACTGGGCGCCCAGGTCCGCGTACAACTGGCCGTCAGGGTAGTCCGGGCGCAGCCGGTGCAGCCAGGACAGGGCGAGGGTGGTCTTGCCGACTCCGCCCAGCCCGCTCACCGCGGCCAGCGCCGGATGCCCCCGGCCGGCGGCCAGAGCGCGGTGGCGCTCCAGGCGCTCCACCTCAGCGGTGCGGTCGGTGAGGTGGACGGCCGGTGGGAGCTGCCATGGCAGAGGTGACCGCGGCTGCGGTGCCGCAGTACCGCTGCGGATGTGGACGTCGCCGTGCACGACGGCGGCCTGCACGCTGGCTCCGTGCACGACACCGCTCAGCTCGTTGTGCCCGCCCCTCTCCTGCCCCCGCACGCGTCCCCCTCCGGCCGGTGAGCACCGCCTTCTGGGGATGAGTATTCCCCACAGCATGGGAACAACCAGTCGTGCGCCGGAGCACATCCAGGGCCTGTGGGCTCCGTCGCTCGCTCGCGACTCACTCGTACACGACGGTGACGGGCGCGTGGTCCGACCACCGCTCCCCGTGCGTGGCCGCCCGCTCCACATGTCCCTTCACCGCTCGGGCGGCGAGCCCCGGTGTGGCGATCTGGTAGTCGATGCGCCAGCCGCTGTCGTTGTCAAAGGCCCGCCCCCGGTACGACCACCACGTGTACGGCCCCTCAACGTCCGGATGCAGTGCCCGGACGACATCGACGTACCCGCCGTCCTCGGGGTCGAGGACGCGGCCGAGCCACTCGCGCTCCTCCGGCAGGAACCCGGAGTTCTTCTGGTTTCCGCGCCAGTTCTTCAGGTCGGCCTGCTGGTGGGCGATGTTCCAGTCGCCGCAGACGACGACATGGCGCCCGTCGGCGGCGGAGCGCTCGCGCAGTTCCTTCAGGTAGGCGAGGAACTCTCCCATGAACCGCACCTTCTCGTCCTGCCGCTCGGTGCCGACCTCGCCGGAGGGGAGGTAGAGGCTGGCGACGGTGACGCCGGGCAGGTCGGCCTCCACGTACCGGCCGCTCGCGTCGAACTCCGTCGAGCCGAAGCCGACCTGGACGCGGTCGGGCTCACGGCGGGTGTAGAGGGAGACCCCCGCCCGGCCCTTCGCCGCCGCCGGCGCGTGCACGACGTGCCAGCCGTCCGGCTCCCGGACCTCCGCCGGCAGTTGCTGGGGCTCGGCGCGCACCTCCTGCAGACAGAGCACGTCCGCCGAGGTTGCCGCGAGCCACTCCACGAAGCCCTTCTTCGCGGCGGCCCGGAGCCCGTTCACATTCACAGAGGTCACGGTGAGCACCCGGGCACGATACCGGGGAGCGACGAGAGGGGACGGACAGCCCCAGCCTCTCGCACAGACGTACGATACTCGGCATGAATATACGTACCGTGTCCTTCGACCACCCGGACGCCATCAGACTCAACGACCGGGTGCAGGCCGAGTACGCCGTTCGATACGACGACGGCGGCGACGCCACACCACTCGACCGGGCCGACTTCGAGCCGCCTCAGGGGCTGTACCTCATCGCCTACGACGAGTCCGGCACACCCGTGGCGACGGGCGGCTGGCGCGCCCGGGACGAGAACGGCGAGGGGAACCTGGACGGGGACGCCGAGCTCAAGCGGATGTACGTCGTCGAAGAGGCGCGTGGCAAGGGGCTGGCCCGCCGCATCCTGGCCGCCCTGGAGGACGACGCCCGCGCGGCGGGCCGTATCCGTATGGTGCTGGAGACGGGCGCGAAGCAGCCCGAGGCCGTCGGCCTGTACACCTCCAGCGGCTATGAGCCGTGCGCCAAGTTCGGCTACTACCGCTTCCACGAACTGAGCATGTGCTTCGCGAAGGAACTGTAGGCGGGCTGTAGGCGCCCGCCTACTCGCGCCCGTCACCCCCCGCCCCCGCCGGGCTCAGGCGGTGGTGGGCACGATCCGCCACTGCTGGCAGTTGTTGTTCAGCCGGCTCCACTGGCGCACGTCCACCCCGTCGCCGGTGCCGCAGTCGGCGACGTCGGCGACCTTGCCGGTGGCCGCGTTGACGATCCGGACGTGGTCGCCGCCGGTGTAGACGAGCCGGTACCTCTGGCAGTTGTTGTTGAGCCAGGACCACTGGCGGATGTCGGCACCGTCGGCGGAGGAGCAGTCGGCGACGTCCATGACCTTGCCGGTGGCCACGTTCACCAGACGGCTGGTGTCGTCGGCCATGTCCTCGATGCGCCACTTCTGGTTGGCGCCGCCGTTGCAGGTCCACTGATGGATGTTCGTGCCGTCGGCGGCGCCGCCGCCGTTGACGTCCAGGCACTTGCCGCTGTTGCGGTTGACCAGCGTGTACGCGGTCGGGGTCGTCGCGGTCTCTCCGGAGGGGCCGGGCAGGGTGGTGCCGAGCGCCACGGGCGTACCGAAGTCGGGCGTACCGTCGGCGTTCCATGTGAACTTCTGGGCGCGCGTGGTGCGGGCGTTGCCGCAGCCGCCGTTCGACGTGCTGTTGCCGTGGTAGACGATCCAGTTCTCGGTGCCGTCGGGCGAGGTGAAGAACCCGTTGTGGCCGGGACCGTAGACCCCGGCGGCGTCGTTGCGCTGGAAGACCGGCGTCTGCCTCTTGGTCCAGGAGGCGGGGTTGAGCGGGTCGCTGCCGGTGAGTTCGAGCCGGCCCAGCTTGTAGTCGGGGGTCTGGCAGGAGCTCGCGGAGAAGGTCAGGAAGGTCCGGCCGTCGTGGTACAGCGGCTCGGGGCCCTCGTTGACCGGGGCGCCGGAGGTCTCCCAGCTCAGCGTGGGGCTGGAGATGATCGTGAAGGTGGAGCTCGCCAGGGTGTACGGGTTGTTCATGGGCGCGATGACCAGGCTCTGCGCGCTGCCGCCGATGAAGCCACTGCCCACCAGGTACAACTTGCTGCCGTGCCGCAGCACACTGGCGTCGATGAGCCAGCCGCCGGGGGTGAGATTGGCCCCGGTGAGGCTGTTCTTGTACGTGTACGGCCCCATCGGGTCGGAACCCGCGCTCTCCAGCACGTGCGTGCGCTGCGAGTCACAGCACGCGGTGCCGCGGTTGCCGGCCGAGTAGTACAGGTACCACTTCCCGTCGAGGAAGTGGATCTCGGGCGCCCAGAAGTTGGAGTTGCGGCCGGTGGTGGAGTCGGACCACACCTGGACGCTCGGTGCGGTGGACAGCCCGGCCAGCGTCGGCGCCTTCCGCATGGTCAGCTCGCCCGTGAACGAGGTCGTCACCAGGTAGTAGTTGCCGTTGTAGTACTCCAGCCAGGGGTCGGCGCCCTTCTGCGCCTTGACCGGGTTGGTGTACGGCTTGCCGTCGGCCGCGACGGTGGGCTGCGTGGCGACGAGTGACAGTGACGCGAGCAGGGACAGCAGGACCGCCCCGAGGATCGACCAGTGACGGGGGCGGGGGCGAGGGCGGGTCCGGGTGCGGGTTCTGGTACGGGTGCGGAGCACGGCAAGTCCCTTCCGGCAGCGACTCGTTCGTTCGACATGTCGAACTACGTGCGTAACTTCGGCCAGAAGGTAGAGGTGAGTCGGGAGTGACGTCAATGGATACGACGTGAGGACGCTGCCGATGCGCTTGCCGACGGCGGCCTCGGTGACAACCAGTTCCCGTGCCATGGCGCCGTTGAAGCGCCGGTCTTCCTTCTCTCAACCGTCCACCAGGAACCGTCGTTGATGAGGTTGACGAGGGCCTCGGCCTGGTCACTGTGGTTCCAGCCCGCCCAGCCCGCCCAGCCCGCCCAGCCGAGCTCACCGGAGATCGTTCCCCGTCTTCTCAGAAGTGGCGGTGATACGCCTTGTTGGCGATACGCCAGCTGTCGTCGGTGCGGACCAGCAGGAAGACGTCGGTGAACGTGTCTGGGCCGTGCGAGAGCGTCATGGTTGCGGTCGCGACGGTGCCGTGGACGTCGATGGCGTCGATGCGGCGGGAGCGGGTCGGTTCGTCCGAGGCCGGCCGGCCTGGGAAGAGAGCGCAGTATTCGTCCAGGCGCCAGGAGACGAATGCACCGTCGCGGAGTCCCTCGATGTGGGCGGTGGGCAGGAACGCGTCGCGGAAGTGGGTGGGGTCGCCGGTGGCGTGTCCGCGGATGTAGGCGCGGAGCGGTTCGAGTACGGCGTCTTCCACGGCGGGGACCGTGGCGGCGAACGCTATGTCGGCCTCAGGGGCGGCAGGGCTGTCGGCCAGGCCGGCTGCGCTGCGCAAGGGGGTGTGGGACGCGGCGGCCAGCAAGGCCATGTCCTTGGCCAGCGCGCCGATGGTGAATTCGGCCGTGACAGCGTCCGACTGGTTGGCGAGGAAGGGTCGTTTGCGTGCCACGAGTCCGCCGAGCTGGCCGAGTTCGAGGACGTCCAGCGCCTGGGTACGGGGCAGGCCGAGGGCGTTGGCCTGCCGCAGTGAGTCACGCAGCGCGAGGACGGCGCCGGCGAGGCTGTTGTTGGCGATCAGCTTCAGCGCGGCGGCGGTGGAGGCGTCATCGACGTGCCGCACGGTGCCCAGCGCTTCCAGTACCGGTCGGGCTCGATCAAGCGCGTCTTGGTCGGCGGCGGCAAGAATCTGCAGGGCTCCGGCAGCGGCAGCGGGAACAGAGCCGAGTACGGGTGCGTGGACGTAGGCCGGGCCGAGTTGCCGGGACAGCTTCGACGCTTCGGCGGGGGCGATGGTGCTGGTGTTCAGCACCATCGTGTCCGTTCGCAGCGAGCCACGGACGTCGTCGAGGACCTGCCGGCAGGCCGGGCCGTCGAACAATGCCAGGAGCACGAACTCGGCCTTCGCCACGGCGTCGTTCGGATCGCCGGTCGTCTTGACGGCGCCTGATGTGCGCCCCGAGCGGGTCCAGCCGACGACGTCCCAGCCCTGGGTGGCCAGTCGTGTCGCGATCGCCCCGCCCATGCGCCCCAGGCCGAGGACGGCGATCGTGTGCGGTGTGGTCATGCGCGCCAGACTGGTGCACCACAAGGGCTGCGACAAGCGCAGATTGTGCAGGCCGGCCCTGCGGAGTGCGCATACCGGCCGGGCATACTGCCTCCATGGAACTGACGGTGTGGCGGACCTTCGTGACCGTGTGCCGACTCGGGTCTCTGTCGGCGGCGGCCGCCGAGCTCCATCACACGCAGTCGGCCGTCTCCCGGCAGGTCGCCGGGCTGGAGCGGCAGCTCGGCGTGCCGCTGATCGAGCGGCATGCGCGCGGTGTGCGCCCGACGCCTGCCGGCGAGGTGTTCCGGCACCACGCTCTGGCCACGCTCAGCGAGGCCGACCGCGCCGTACGTGCCGCACGGGAGGCCGGCGACGGGGCGTTCAACCGGCCGCTGACGGTCGGCGCGACCCCTTCTCTTGCCGCAGGGATCGTCCCAGAGGCCATCCGGGCCCTGCAGAAGGAGACCGGATCCATCCGGTGGAGCCTGCTCCCCGGCTTGAGCGCACAACTGCACCACCGTGTGACCACCGGCGATCTCGACGTTGCCGTCGTCACCGACGCACCGCCAGGGCTGCCCCATGACCCGCGGGTCGAACGCCGGTTCCTCGGGCTGGACGACATGGTCGTCGCACTGCCCGTCGACCATCCACAGGCCGGGCGCGGCCCGGTGCGCATGCGGACACTGGCCGACGAGACCTGGGTCGAGGACAACGACGGCTCAGCGGCGCTCCTGCACCAGCACGCCGCCCGCGCCGGAGTCAGCGCCCGTATCGATCTCACCGCGGCCGATCTGCCCGGCAAGCTGGCCCTGGTCGCGACCGGCCACGCCATCGCGCTGATACCCGGGGTGCTGACGCGCGCACTGCGAATAGACATCACCACCGTGGGCCTCGTCGATCCTCCGACCCGCGGCATCTACACGATCACCCCGCATCGCAGCCCTCACCCCTGCGCAGCCCCTCTGCTCGACCAGCTCGCCACTGCCTTCACCTCGATCCGGCCGGCCCACGAACTCGTGAGCCGGGGCTCTCCGGGATCGGGCTACCGCTGACTTCCCCAACTGCCCGACACAGTTTGGCTTTTGAGTGTCTGGGACGCCTGGGGTTGCCTAGGAACTCGCGGGACCGTCTTCAGCCTGCGGCAGCACACCAACCCGGCCCCACCAAGCACCGCCGTCATCCACCAGCCCCAACAGGCTCGAACGGACCCCGGAAACGACGAAGATCCCGACTGATCACAATGATCAGCGGGATCTTGTCAACCACTCCTGAGCGAACTCAAGAACAGTCGTGCGTGGACCTGAGGGGATTTGAACCCCTGGCCCCCTCGATGCGAACGAGGTGCGCTACCGGACTGCGCCACAGGCCCTTGCAACGAGTGAAACTCTAGCATCCCCGTCCGGCTGCTTGGAAATCCGTTCCGGCGCTGGTCAACGGCACCCCGCTGCCGCAACCCGGTGACGGCCCTCCCGCGCGCCTCAGTCCTACTCGTTGGCCGCGCGCGGCCGGTCGCCGTCCTCGTACTGGTCGAACAGTGGGGTGCGCCCCCGCTCCCGGGAGCGGCGTGCGGACGCGGCACGGCGGGCGTCGCAGCGACCGTCGTCGGAGGAGCCGGTGCCTGCCGGGTCCTCCTCGGCGGTGTCGGCGGCGGTGGGGGTGGGGGCGGGGAACTCCGGCTCCTGTTCGGCAGCGGCGTCAGTGCCGGTGCCCCTTCCGGTACCGGTCGTACCCGCCGCGCTCGACCGCGCCGAGCTCCACGAGTCCGGAGCGCCCAGGTCCACGTTCGGTGTGGCCCGTGGTGCGACCGGCGCCGTCACGTAGGTGGGGAGCGGTACCGGAACCGGGTCCCAGCTGTCCCCCTGGCCGGGGCGGCGCTGCCGCTCGCGCTGCTGGTCGACCCACTCCGCGTGGTCGGTCTGCTCGACGAGGGCGCGACGGTCGGCCGCGAGCGCGGAGAGGCCCGGGTTGGTCCCGGGCTCTGGTCCGTCCTCCGGCTCGTCGGCGTCCAGGTCGGGCGCCGGGCGCCGCCGGGGGTGGCGCTCACGCAGCCGCTGTGCCGCCGCCTCGGCCCGGCGCCGGTCCATCGTGTACGCGAACCGCCGCCGCTCCTGGGCGCGCAGGTACACGATGTACGCGCTCAGCAGGACCGCCGGTACGCCGGGCGCCCACAGGAAGGCCAGCCCTCCGACCGCCGCGACGATCGCTCCGAACGTGAAGGCGAGGAAGAGCATGACGGTCGTACGCCGTCGGCGCGCGAGCACCTTCAAGCGCCGGGCGCGTGCGGCCGACTCCGCCGAGGTTCCACGTGGCCCGCGCGCACCCGATCCCGTCTTCTCGGCGGCCTTGGACGACGGCGAAGCCTGCGCCGACGAGGGCTGCGCCTTACTGCCCGACTGCACCTTGTTACCCGTCTGCACCTTGCCGCCCTGCTGCGCCTTGCTGCCCTGCTGCACCTTGCCGCCCGGCTGTGCCTGCTGCGGCACCGGTCTGGCCGGCCCGCCCGGCTCCGTCGGCAGCTGCGTCCTGGTCTGCGCACGGTACGGAGGCATGGCGAAGGCCCGGACGTCCACCGAGTCGGTGACGGCGTCCGGGTCGGCGTTGGGCTCCTCCTCGTCGGTGGAGCGCGCCCGCAGGTCCTTGGCGTACCGGCGCTCCATGCCCGCCCGTCCGGAAAGCAGCCGGATGGCGGTGCTGAAGCGTTCCGTCGGACGGGCTTCGTTCAACTCGTCCTGCCTACGGAGCCACATGGGCACCAAGTAGGCGGCCCAGGCCCCGACGATGACTGCGTAGATGAGGCCGCTGCTGCTCACGCTCACACGGTAGAGGGGTTTGCTTGGGGCCATCTGCCAATTGCGCCGGTGTGTCGCACGATCTGGCTGATATTTCGAGCGTTTTTTGCGACCGATGTGATCAACAGGACACCGTGAGTGCGAAATTAACGCGCTCAGGCGGTCGGCGAGCGATCAATTTCGAACACTTATTTCATTTGCGCGGAGTCTCGCCGGACGTGTTCTGCGATGCGCTCCACGGAGTGTTCCGCGCGTTCCGCGCACGTACCCGCTGCCAGCGGGCCAGCAGGCCGTCGGGGACCTCTTCGGCGGTGAGTGCGAAGACGAGATGGTCGCGCCAGGCCCCGTCGATGTGAAGATATCGTGGACGAAGTCCTTCCTCGCGGAATCCGAGTTTCTCCACGACCCGGCGGCTGGGGCTGTTCTCGGGGCGAATGCAGACTTCGATCCGGTGCAGACCGACGGCGCGAAAACAGTGGTCGACCACAAGGGCCACGGCCGTCGGCATCACGCCCCGCCCTGCGACCGCCTCGTCCACCCAGTAGCCGATGTGCCCGGAGCACATCGAGCCCCAGGTGATCCCGGCGACCGTCAGCTGTCCGACCAGCCGGCCCTGGTACTCGATCACGAACGGCAGCATCCGGCCCGCGTTCGCCTCCGCGCGCAGATGGCGGACCATCTGGCGGTAGGTCGGCCGGTGGGTGATCGGGCCTCCGGGCGTGGGCGGCGGAATCGTCGCCTCCCACGGCCGCAGCCAGTCCCGGTTGCGTCGGTTGACCTCGCGCCAGGCCCGCTGGTCACGCAGCTTTATGGGCCGGAGGACGATATCGCCGTCCGCCAGCACGACGGGCCAGGATGGGCTGTTCAGCTCGCACCCCCCGTCGGTCCGGAGCGGTCCGTGTCGGGGGCAGGGGCGGGGCCGTCCTCGGCGGCCCCGCCGGGTCTGTGCCCGGCTTCCGTGCCCCCGCCGGGTCTGTGCCCGGCGGCTTCCGTGGCCCCGCCGGGTCTGGGGTGGTCCCCGCCTCGGATCTGGTCGACGGCGTGGACCAGGAGGGGCTCCAGTACCGCCAGCCCGTCCTTCACACCGCCGGTGGAGCCCGGAAGGTTCACGATCAGTGTCCCGCGCGCGACGCCCGCGAGTCCACGGGACAGCGCCGCCGTGGGCACCTTCTGACGGCCGAACGCCCTGATGGCCTCCGCAATGCCCGGCACCTCGTGGTCGAGGACGCCGCGGGTGGCCTCGGGGGTGCGGTCGGTGGGTGAGATGCCGGTTCCGCCGGTGGTCACGATGAGGTCGTACCCGGCGTCCACCCCCGCCCTCAGTGCCTCTGCCACCGGGTCGCCGTCGCGGACGACCTGCGGGCCGTCGACAGCGAAGCCGAGCCTGCCGAGCCCCTCCACGATCAGGGGCCCGCCCCTGTCCTCGTACACCCCGGCCGCCGCCCGGTTGGAGGCGGTCACCACCAGGGCCGCGTACGGCGCGAGCAGGGCGCCGCCCAGCGACGGGGAACCGGTCATTCCCGGCTCCAGTCGCCGGACTTCCCGCCGGTCTTCTCCTCCACGCGCACGTCCGTGATGACCGCCCCCTTGTCGACCGCCTTGACCATGTCGACCACGGTGAGCGCCGCCACGCTGACCGCGGTGAGGGCCTCCATCTCCACGCCCGTGCGGTCAGTCGTCTTCACGGTGGCCAGGATCTCGACGGCGTCGTCCGCGACCGACAGGTCAAGCTTGACACCCGACACCGACAACGGGTGGCAGAGCGGGATCAGTTCGGGGGTGCGCTTGGCGCCCATGATCCCCGCGATACGTGCGGTGGCGAGGGCATCGCCCTTGGGGACTCCCTCGCCGCGCAGCAACTCGACCACGCGCGGTGAGACCAGGACCCGGCCGCTGGCGCGGGCGGTGCGCGCGGTCACGTCCTTCCCGGACACATCGACCATGCGGGCGGCTCCCGCCTCGTCGATGTGCGTCAGTCGGTCCTCCGCCGGCGGTCCGGGGGTCTCCCCCCGGGAAGACACAGTCATGTGGTGTGGCGCTCCCGGTCAGGGCCGTCGCGGTGGGCGCACGGCCTGTTGTGCGCGACACGGTACGCCAACTTCAGCGGCCTCGCGGAGCCGGTTCTCCCTGGCCCCGGGTGTCAGCCGAGGAGGACGACCTCGACCTCGCTGCCGGGCTCGACCGACTCCACGTCCTCGGGGACCACGATCAGCGCGTCGGCAAGGGCGAGGGCCGAGACCAGGTGCGATCCGGCACCCCCTACGGGGGTGACCTTCCCGTCGGCGTACGTGCCGCGCAGGAACTGCCGGCGCCCGGCGGGCGAGGTCAGCGCCTTGGGCACCTCCAGCGTCGCGCGGGTGGTGGGCCGGTGGAGGTCCTCCAGCCCCATCAGGGCGCGGATCGCGGGCCGTACGAACAGTTCGAAGGAGACGTACGACGACACCGGGTTGCCCGGCAGGGCGAGCAGCGGGGTGTGGTCGGGGCCGATGGAGCCGAAGCCCTGGGGCTTGCCGGGCTGCATGGCGAGCTTGCGGAACTCGACGCCGCTGCCGGCCTCGTCCTCGTCGCCGACGGACTGGAGTGCCTCCTTGACGACGTCGTACGCTCCGACGCTCACCCCGCCCGTGGTGACGAGCAGGTCGGCCCGGACGAGCTGGTCCTCGATGGTGGCGCGGAGGATCTCGGCGTCGTCGGTGACGGCGCCGACCCGGTAGGCGATCGCTCCGGCGTCGCGGGCGGCGGCGGTCAGGGCGAAGCTGTTGGAGTCGTAGATCTGGCCGGGGTCCAACTTCTGGCCGGGCTGGACGAGTTCGCTGCCGGTGGACAGGACGACCACGCGCGGGCGGGGGCGTACGCGGACCGTGGCGCGGCCGATCGCGGCGAGCAGCCCGATCTGCGGCGGGCCGAGGATCGTGCCCGCCGCCAGGGCCCGGTCCCCGGCCTTCACGTCGCTGCCCTTGTCACGCACGTGCGCGCGTGCCCCGGCAGCGCGGTGGACGGCGACCTGCCCGGAGGCGCCCTCGGGGCTGGCGCTGTGGGCGCGCATCCGGGAGACGGGCCCCCGGCCGAGGCCGCCGTCGGTCCACTCCACGGGGACGACGGTCTCGGCGCCGGGCGGCAGCGGGGCGCCGGTCATGATGCGGGCTGCCTCACCGGGCCCCACGTGCGGCTGCTCGCCCTGGCCCGCGGCCACGTCGCCGATCACCGTCAGGACGGCGGGGTACTCCTCGCTCGCGCCCGCGATGTCCGCGACCCGCACCGCGTACCCGTCCATCGAGCTGTTGTCGAACGGCGGCAGCGACAGCGGCACCGTGACGTCCTCGACCAGGACGCAGCCCAGGGCGTCGAGGAGGTGCAGCTCGATGGGGTCCAGGGGGCGGACGGTGGCGAGGATGTCCTCCAGGTGCTCGTTCACCGTCCAGAAGTGGTCCTGGCCGGTGTCGCGGGTCGGGGCGCTGCTCAAAGTCGCTACATCTCCTCGGCTACGTAACTGCGAAGCCAGGTCCGGAAGTCCGGGCCCAGGTCTTCACGTTCGCATGCGAGTCGGACAATGGCACGCAGGTAGTCGCCGCGGTCACCGGTGTCATAGCGGCGGCCCTTGAAGACGACGCCGTGGACGGGGCCGCCCAGCGTCTCGTCGGCGGCGAGTTGCTGGAGGGCGTCGGTGAGCTGGATCTCGCCGCCGCGGCCGGGCTCGGTCTTGCGGAGGATGTCGAAGATCTGCGGGTCGAGGACGTAGCGGCCGATGATCGCGTAGTTCGAGGGGGCGTCGGCCGAGTCGGGCTTCTCGACCATGCCCGTGACCCTGACGACGTCGCTGTCCTCGGTGGCGTCGATGGCCGCGCACCCGTAGAGGTGGATCTGCTCGGGGGCGACCTCCAGGAGCGCGACGACGCTGCCGCCGTGCTGCGCCTGGACCTCGACCATGCGCTGGAGCAGGGGGTCGCGCGGGTCGATGAGGTCGTCGCCGAGGAGGACGGCGAAGGGCTCCTGGCCGACGTGCGGGGCCGCGCACAGGACGGCGTGGCCGAGGCCCTTGGGGTCGCCCTGGCGGACGTAGTGCATGGTGGCGAGGTCGCTGGACTCCTGGACCCGGGCGAGCCGGCCGGCGTCGCCCTTCTTCTGGAGGGCGGACTCCAGTTCGTAGTTGCGGTCGAAGTGGTCCTCCAGGGGACGCTTGTTACGACCGGTGATCATGAGGACGTCGTCGAGACCCGCGGACACGGCCTCTTCGACCACGTACTGGATCGCCGGCTTGTCGACGACCGGCAGCATCTCTTTGGGAGTGGCTTTGGTGGCCGGAAGGAACCGGGTGCCGAGGCCGGCTGCGGGGATGACAGCCTTGGTGATCCTGGGGTTCGACTCAGTCATGCGCGCAACCCTATCCGGTGCCTTTGTGCAGAATCTGTGGCTCCGGTTAATTCGCACTCATATGAGCCCCTCATGAACACTACGGGAGCAGCCTGTGAGCCGGATGAGGAACGGAACCGACCCTGCCAAGCGAATCTTGCGGCGGGGCTTCCTCACGGTAAGGAAAGGGTTGACGGCGGATGACGTCGCGAAGGCGGCGGACGCTCTCGCCGTCCGCGCTCTCGGCCTGCCCGAACTGGCGCGGGCGCGCACGGTCGCGGCATACGTCTCCGTCGGGAACGAGCCGGGCACTCTCGCGCTTCTGGACGCGCTCCACGCGCGCGGGGTGCGTGTTCTGCTGCCGGTCCTGATGGAGGACAACGACCTCGACTGGGGCGCGTACGAGGGCGAGGGTTCACTGGTGCGTGTGCGGCACGGCGGAAGGATGGCCCTGTTGGAGCCGACCGGCGAGCGCCTGGGCCCCGCGGCCGTCGAGCGGGCCGACGCGGTCCTGCTGCCCGGTCTCGCCGTGGACGCCCGCGGAATGCGCCTGGGGCGCGGCGGCGGCTCGTACGACCGGGTCCTCGCCCGTCTGGAGCGCGCGGGGGCCGATCCGGCGCTGGTGGTGCTCCTGTACGACACGGAGGTCGTCGACCGCGTGCCGGAGGAGCCGCATGACCGTCCGGTGCACGCGGTGGTGACCCCTTCGGGAGTACGGCGCTTCGGGACCGCCCGCCCTTAGGCACCCCTGGGCACCCCTCTCGCAGGTACCCCCTCTCGCACGGAAAGGGCCCCTCTACGCGCGCGTAGAGGGGCCCTTTCACCGGTATGCGTCAGGCGGGCGGCGTCACGGCTTCAGCAGCAGTGTGTCGCTCGTGTTCGCGTCGACCGCCTTCTGAGAGAAGGGCCAGGTCAGCAGCTCGCCGTTGGCCCACTTGTCCGTCTGGTCCGTGTAGTGGGCGTTGTAGGCGTGTCCGGAGGCACCGGTGAGGTTGATCCACTTGGACTTGTCGAGGTCCCCGAGGTTGACCACCATGCGCATCGACGGCACCCAGACGACGCCGTAGCCGCCGGCCGCGTTCCAGCCGGTCGCGTTGACCGTGGCCTCTCCGCCGCCGAGGTTCCAGGGGCCGCGGTTGAGCATGTACTGCAGGAAGCCGGGGCCGTTGGTACCCAGGGTCTGGTTCTTCAGGAACAGGCGGTGCAGGCGGCCCCAGTTCCAGGTGTCGATGTCCTTGCCGAGCTTGGCGGTCAGCTCCCAGCGGGCGTCGTCCATGGCCCGCTCGAACAGCTCGTCACGGGTGTTGGCGGGCTCCTCGGTCCGTGTCCCGGGCGCCGACCACCAGTCGTTGTCCTCGTCGTCGATGATCCTGCGGACCGTCTCGAACCAGCGGTCGCCGCCGTCCGGCTGCGCCTGGTCCGCGTCGCGCTCTCCGCACTCGCGCACCTTCTGGTCCTCGTCCGCGGGGCCGGTCGTGTCGACCGGATCGACCGTCAGGCACTGTCCCTTGACCCGCAGTTCCTTGGGCAGCTTGTTGCCGAAGGCGAGCTTGAGGATGTTGCGCCAGACCGCGTTGAAGTACGCGGCCGCCGCCGAGTCGGCGTCCTGGGTGTAGTCCCAGCCCTCCAGCAGCTTCTGCGTCTCCCGGACGCTCTTGTCCTCGACGTCGATCTTCAGCAGCCTGGGCACCAGCAGCCGGGCGACCTCGCTGCTGTTGTCCAGCTGCATCTGGCGCATGTCCTCGGTCGAGACCTTCCCGCCGCCCTTGATCTTCGAGTCGATCAGGTCGGCGAGCCGCTGGCTGCGCGTGCCGTAGCCCCAGTCCGCGGTGAGCGTGTAGGGGTACTTGTCCTTGTCGACGACGGCCTGGTTGGCGGTGACGACATAGCCGCGGTCCGGGTTGTACTCGTACGGCAGTTCGTCCTGGTCGATGTAGCCGGTCCAGCGGTACTTGGAGTCCCAGCCCGGCGCCGGGAGCGAGCCGTCGCCCTCGCCGCGGATCGGGATCCTGCCCGGCAGCTGGTAGCCGATGTTGTCCTTGGTGTCGGCGTAGACCAGGTTCTGGGAGGGCACGTCGAACAGGGCGGCGGCCTTGCGGAAGCCGTTCCAGTCCTTGGCCCTGTTGATGGCGAACACGGCGTCCATGGAGGTGCCCGGGTCCAGCGCGGTCCAGCGCAGCGCGATGGCGTAGCCGTCGCCGCGGTCGGGGGCGGCGGTGTTGACGGTGGCCTTCTTGCCGACCTTCAGGAGCTCGTCCTCCCGGTCCGACAGGAGGGGGCCGTTGTTGGTCGTGCGGACGACGATCTTCTTGGACCCGCCGCCGGCGACCGCGATGGTCTCCTCGCGGGTGTCGAAGGAGCGCACCTTGCCGTCGTACTCGTAGCCGTTCCCGGTGAGCTTCTCCAGGTAGAGGTCCGTGACGTCGACGCCGGAGTTGGTCATGCCCCAGGCGATGTCCTCGTTGTGGCCGATGATCACTCCGGGCATACCGGCGAACGTGTACCCGGACACGTTGTACTGGCACTTCTGGGAGATCACCTTGCAGTGCAGGCCCATCTGGTACCAGACGGACGGCAGCGTGGCCGACAGGTGCGGGTCGTTGGCGAGCAGCGGCTTGCCACTGACGGTGTGGTCGCCGGAGACGACCCAGGAGTTGGAGCCGATGCCGTTGCCGTTCACGCCGACGGCCTCGGGCACGTCCTCCAGCACCTTGTAGAGGCCCGAGAGCTGCGTCTGGACGGCCGAGGACGCGCCGGACGTCCCCGCGGTCCCTGCGGTTCCTGCGGTTCCTGCGGTCCCCGAGGTTCCTGTGGAGATCCCGCCGCCGCCCGTGCCCGCACCGCTCTGCGTGGAGCTTCCGGAGCCCTGCGACCCCGGCAACCCCTGTGTCCCCTGCGCTCCCTGGCTCCACGTACCGGCGATCTCGTCGTACTGGCCCTCCCGGATGATCGCCTTGTTCCGGTTGTACGGGTACTCCGGGTACAGGTCGGCGATCTGCTTCGGGCCCAGGCGGCTGGTCATCAGGGCGCGGTCGATCTCGTCCTGCATGTTGCCGCGCAGGTCCCAGGCCATGGCCTTCAGCCAGGAGATCGAGTCGACCGGGGTCCACTCCTCGGGCTGGTACTCGTTGCTGAAACCGAGAGCCGCGTACTCCAGGGAGATGTCCTTGCCGTCCTTGCCCCGCAGGTAGGCGTTGACACCCTTGGCGTAGGCCTGGAGGTACTTCTTCGTCTCGGCCGACAGCTTGGTGTCGTACTCCTCCTTCGCCACCCTGTCCCAGCCCAGGGTGCGCAGGAACGCGTCGTTGCCGATCTGGCTCTTGCCGAACATCTCGGACAGACGGCCCGCGGTCATGTGGCGGCGCACGTCCATCTCGTAGAACCTGTCCTGCGCCTGGACGTAGCCCTGCGCCATGAACAGGTCCTCGTCGGTGGACGCGTAGATCTGCGGGATCCCGTAGTCGTCGCGCTGGACGTCGACCGGCCCGGACAGGCCGTCCAGCGTGATCGAACCCTTGGTCTGCGGGAACGAGGCGCGCACGGTGCTGATCGACCAGTACGACCCGTAGCCGACGCCGCCGATGATCGCCAGGACCAGGACGATCACGAGCAGGCGGGCTCTGCGCCCCTTCTTCCTGCCGGACTTGCCGGGCTTCTGACCGGAAGAGGCGGTGGTGTTGGGGGGCATCGCTGTCCTTGCTGTCCTAATGCGAGCGGCAGGCCGGGCTGTGCTTTTAACTGAGCGCAGGAGCAACCATAGGCGCAGGGCGGGACAGGGCTTGACGCGGAGTCGGCAACCAGCGCGCACGGGCGTTCGATCTTGCCACTCCCGAGTGTCAAGAAAACGTCAAGAGTTAGGTAAGGTAACGAAGTACTTGCACTGAGGCGCCCGCCGACGACCGCCTTCGCGTGCTCGAATCCACTTGCCCGGACCCGCGAGAAGGGACCAGCCGCTGACTGTCCACCACCTCAACCAGCTCCTGCTCGTGTGCTCGCTCGTTCTGCTCGTCGCGGTGGCAGCGGTTCGTATCTCTTCACGCAGCGGGCTCCCCAGCCTGCTCGTCTACCTGGGCATAGGCGTTGCCATGGGTGTGGACGGGCTCGGGGACATCCAGTTCAGCAACGCCGCCATGACCCAGGTCATCGGCTACGCGGCCCTCGTCGTGATCCTCGCGGAGGGCGGCCTCGGCACGAAGTGGAAGGAGATCAAACCGGTCCTCCCGGCCGCCAGTTCACTGGCGCTGGTCGGCGTCGCGGTGAGCGTCGGCGTGACAGCCGCGGGCGCGCACTATCTGATCGGGCTGGAATGGCGGCAGTCGCTCATCATCGGCGCGGTGGTGTCCTCGACGGACGCGGCGGCGGTCTTCTCCGTCCTGCGGAAGATCCCCCTCCCCGCGCACCTGTCGGGCACCCTGGAAGCCGAGTCCGGCTTCAACGACGCCCCGGTGGTCATTCTCGTCGTCGCCTTCTCCACGGCCGGACCGGTGGAGCACTGGTACGTACTGCTCGGCGAGATAGCCCTGGAACTGGCCATCGGCGCGGCCATCGGCCTCGCGGTGGGCTGGCTCGGCGCGCTCGGACTGCGGCACGTGGCCCTGCCCGCCTCCGGCCTCTACCCGATCGCCGTCATGGCCATCGCCGTCGCGGCGTACGCGGCCGGCGCACTCGCCCACGGCAGCGGCTTCCTCGCCGTCTACCTGGCCTCCATGGTGCTCGGCAACGCCCGGCTGCCGCACTGGCCCGCCACGCGCGGCTTCGCCGAGGGTGTCGGCTGGATCGCCCAGATCGGCATGTTCGTCCTGCTCGGCCTGCTCGTGACCCCGCACGAGATGGCCGACGACATCGTGCCCGCGCTCATCATCGGCCTGGTGCTGACCATGGTGGCCCGACCAGTGAGCGTGGTCGCCGCGCTGCTGCCGTTCCGGGTGCCCTGGCCCGAGCAGGCGCTGCTGTCCTGGGCCGGGCTGCGCGGCGCGGTGCCCATCATCCTGGCCACCATCCCCATGGTGAACGACGTCGAGGCAAGCCGCCGGATCTTCAACATCGTCTTCGTGCTCGTGGTCGTCTACACCCTCGTCCAGGGACCCACACTGCCCTGGCTGGCCCGGAAGCTGCGCCTGGGCGAGGGCCCCGAGGCGGCCGACCTCGGCATCGAGTCGGCACCTTTGGAGCGGCTGCGCGGGCACCTGCTGTCCGTGGCGATCCCCGAGGGCTCGAAGATGCACGGCGTCGAGATCAGCGAGCTCCGGCTGCCCGCCGGCGCGGCCGTCACGCTCGTCGTCCGCGAGGGCACGTCGTTCGTCCCCCTGCCGAGCACGGTGCTGCGACGCGGCGACGAACTGCTCGTCGTGGCCACGGACCCCGTCCGGGACGCGGCGGAACGGCGTCTGCGGGCCGTCGGCCTGGGCGGCAAGCTGGCCGGCTGGCTGGGGACGACGGACGGCGGGGCGCGCCCCTAGCCTGCCGGAAATCCCAGGTCGGCTGGCTGGTGGTGCTCGCTTTCACAGGCGGACAGCACCATCATCTCTGTACTATGAAGGCGCACCTTGATCGAACCACCTCTGCCTGAAGCAGAGCTGGCGCGACCGTATGGCGGCCGGGACGCCCTCGCAGTGGACTCCGGTATCCACCGCAGTACGCGCAAGAGGACAGCTCTCGGCACGCCTCCCCCGAACGACCGGACGAAGAGACCGGACAAGCGGAAGACCGGACAACGGGGCGCGTGCTACCAGGCGGCGAAAGGCATGGGCCGTGGCATCCACGGTCACCTCGACGTCGTCCCGCCCGGGCTACGGGCAACTGCTGCGCACCCGTGGCGCCTGGACGTTCCTGCTCCCCGGCTTCGCGGCGCGCCAGCCGTTCGCGATGCTGACCATCTCCCTCGTACTGCTCGTACAGCACACCACCGGCTCGTACGGGGCGGCCGGTGCCGTGGCCGCCGTGACCGGTGTCTCCATGGCACTGTTCGCCCCGTACAGCGGGCGTCTGGCCGACCGCCACGGACAGCGGGCCGTGCTGGTGCCCGGCGTCGTCCTGCACTCCCTGGCGGGCCTCTCCCTGACCGCGCTGGCGCTGGCGGACGCCCCCTTGTGGACACTCTTCGCCGCCGCCGTGCCCACCGGTGCCTCGGTACCGCAGATCGGCCCCATGGTGCGCGCCCGCTGGGGCGTGAAGCTCCAGGGCACGCCCCTGATGACGACCGCGACGGCCTTCGAGTCCGTCACGGACGAGCTGACCTTCGTGCTCGGCCCGCTGCTGGCGACCGCGCTGTGCACGACCGTGGACCCGGCGGCCGGACTGGTGACGGAGGCCGCCCTCACCCTGGCCGGCGGTCTGCTCTTCGCGGCCCAGAGGGGCACGCAGCCCGCCCCCGTTCTCGACGGGCACGCGCGCGTGGAGCACGTTTCGGCACTGCGGGTCCCCGGAGTGCGCGTTCTGATCGTGGCCTTCCTGGGGATCGGCTTCGTCTTCGGCGGCATGCAGGTCTCGCTGGCCGCGTACTCCGAGTCGATCGGTGAGCCCGGCCTGAACGGTGTCCTGTACGGCGTCTTCGCGGCGGGCAACATGCTGTCCGGCCTCGCCTGCGGTGCCATCGCCTGGAGGGCGGCCCCGCAGCGGCGGCTGGTCGTCGCGTACACGGCCCTCGCCCTGACCGCCGCCGGCCTGTGGCCCGCTCACTCCGTAGCGTCCGCGATGGTTCTCGGCGGTCTCGGCATGCTGGTCGGCATGTGCGTCGCACCCGCGCTGGTCACCGGCTACACGCTGGTCGACGGTCTGGTGCCGGCGGCCGCCCGCACGGAGGCCTTCACCTGGCTGACCGGTGCGGTCGCGCTCGGTCAGGCCGCCGCCGTCACGGTCGCCGGACAGCTGGAGGACCGGCTCGGCGACGGCACCGGATTCCTGGTGCCGACGGCCGGTACGGCGCTGGCGCTGGCGGTCCTGGTCGCACGGCGGGCACGGCTCACACCGCGGCCCCCGAACCGCACCGTCGCACGTGGCATCGGTCACCGCGCACAAGTGGCAGTGGACTGAACCGACGGAATACGTCACTATGGACCGTCGTTAGCACTCATCGAGTGAGAGTGCCAGGAGGAAGACCAGTGCCGACGTACCAGTACCAGTGCACCGAGTGCGGTGAGGGCCTCGAAGCGGTGCAGAAGTTCACCGACGACGCCCTGACCGAGTGCCCCCACTGCAATGGCCGCCTCAAGAAGGTGTTCTCCGCGGTCGGCATCGTCTTCAAGGGCTCCGGCTTCTACCGGAACGACAGCCGCGGTTCGTCGTCGAGCAGCAGCTCGGCGTCGTCCTCCAAGTCCTCGACGTCGTCGGACTCGAAGTCGTCATCCGACGCGAAGTCCTCGTCCGACGCGAAGTCGTCGTCCGGCTCGTCGGCCTCGGGCTCTTCCGCCTCCAGCAGCAGCTCGGCGGCGTAGGGGGCCGGCCGGCCGCAAAGGCTCGGGCCGCAAAGGCCTGGGCCCCAGGCTCGGGCCGCGACAAGAAGGCTTACGGGACCCTGTCGTCGTGCGGCGACAGGGTCTCCGGCGTTCGCGGGCCCGGTTAGGGTGCGGGCATGGCGAACACGGAAAACGCTGAGATCGGTGTCATCGGCGGTTCGGGCTTGTACTCCTTCCTCGACGACGTGACCGAGATACGGGTCGACACCCCGTACGGGCAGCCCAGCGACTCCCTCTTCCTCGGCGAGGTCGCGGGGCGGCGGGTCGCCTTCCTCCCCCGCCACGGGCGCGGCCACCACCTGCCGCCGCACCGCATCAACTACCGCGCCAACCTGTGGGCGCTGCGGTCGGTCGGGGCACGCCAGGTGCTGGGGCCCTGCGCGGTGGGCGGACTGCGGCCGGAGTACGGGCCGGGCACGCTGCTCGTGCCGGACCAGTTCGTGGACCGTACGAAGGCGCGGACGCAGACGTACTTCGACGGGCTGCCGCTGCCGGGCGGCGACATCCCGAACGTGGTGCACGTGTCGCTGGCCGACCCGTACTGCCCCACGGGCCGCAAGGTCGCGCTGGAGGCGGCCCGCGGGCGGGACTGGGAACCGGTGGACGGCGGCACGCTGGTGGTCGTGGAGGGGCCCCGCTTCTCGACGCGCGCCGAGTCGCTCTGGCACCAGGCACAGGGCTGGTCCGTGGTCGGCATGACCGGTCATCCCGAGGCCGCGCTCGCCCGTGAACTGGAGCTCTGCTACACGTCGTTGACCCTCGTCACCGACCTCGACGCGGGCGCCGGGACCGGCGAGGGCGTCTCGCACGAGGAGGTGCTCCAGGTGTTCGCGGCGAACGTCGACCGGCTGCGGGGTGTCCTCTTCGACGCGGTCGCCGCACTGCCGCCGAACGAGAAGCGCGACTGCCTGTGCACGACGGCGCTGGGCGGGATGGATCCGGGTTTCGCGATGCCGTGACGGAACCTCCCGTTCGGGTGAGGGAGTTATCCACAGCTCGTGGGTTGTCCACGGGCGTCGGCGGCCTCTGCCGCGAAGCCTCATCGTGGGACCGCAAGCCGATCTCACGCAGCAGGTGGTGGCCTCATGTCCCTTCCGTTCCCTTCCCTGACTTCGTCCACGTCCTCACCGTCGTCATCGTCCGCGTCCGCGTCCGCATCGAGGTGCACGTCCACGTCCCTGGGCGGCCCGCTCGGCTCCGGCGCTCCCCCGACCTGCGAGGTTCCGCACTTCGCCCCGTTGCGGGTGGGCGGTGCCCGCTACCAGTTGCGGCGGTTCGTACGGTGCCGGAGGCGGGCCGTGGCCGCCGGGCTGGCCGTGACCGCGGCGGCGCTGGTGGCGGCGGGCCCGCGGGAGGCGGAGCCGGCCCGGGACGGCCAGCGGGCCCGCGGGCATCCGATGGTCGAGGCCGTGCCGGAGCGGGGGCGGTCCGTCGAGAGGGTGGCGGCACCGGTGCGCATCGCCGACGGTGCGACGGTGCGGCTGCTGCGGCCCGGCGACCGGGTCGACGTGATCGCGGCCGAGGAGTCGTCGACGGACGGGGGCGGCGCCCGGGTGGTCGCGCGCGGGGCCCGGGTGACGAGGGTGCCGGCGGCGAGCGCCACCGAGAGCGGGGCGCTGGTGGTCCTCACCGTGCCCCGGGCCACGGCGGCACGACTGGCGGGCGCGGGCGCGACCTCACGGCTGGCGGTGACCCTGTGCCGGCCTTGACCAGGGGCAGCGCCGAGCGCCGGTCACGCCTCTCGTTCGACAGGTGCGACTGGACAGGGCCCGGACGCCGTGCCGTAAGTTGCGGAGTCATTTGTTCCACGACTTGCACGGAAAGGCGTCGCGGTGAGCGAGAAGAAGGAGCCGGGCATCTGGGAGGGCTTCAAGGCCTTCCTGATGCGGGGGAACGTCGTCGACCTGGCGGTGGCCGTGGTCATCGGCGCGGCTTTCACCAATATCGTGAACTCGGTGGTGAAGGGCGTCGTCAACCCCTTGGTGGGAGCGGTCGGAACCAAGAACCTCGACCACTACACCTACTGTCTCAAGGACCCCTGCACGGGCAGCGGCGACACCGCGACGGGCATCCGCATCCTGTGGGGCTCCGTCCTGGGAGCGACCCTCAGCTTCGTCATCACGGCGGCCGTCGTCTACTTCCTGATGGTGCTGCCGATGGCCAAGTACCTGTCACGGCTGGAGGCCCGGCGGAAGGCCAAGGAGGGCGCGCAGGAGGTCATCGAGGTGACCGAGCTGGAGGTTCTGAAGGAGATACGCGACGCCCTGGTCGCCCAGCGGGCCTCAGCACACCGCCGCGAGTAGCGCGGTTCACGGACCCGCGGTTCACGGACCGTCTGCGGCGTCCTCAGACGTGGTGGGGCGGCTTCTCGTCGAGGAAGCGCTTCAGGTCGGCGACGCTGTCGCCGTCCGCGGGACGCTCGCCCCACCCACGGTCCGTGTCGTCCGACGACTGCTGGTCGAGCGGGTCGTCGAAGACCAGCGCGGCCTTCGTCTGCTCGGGCGGTTCGGGGACGGAAGCGGTACTCATGCCCCCCAGAGTACGGCCCCGCAGGCGGGCGAGATCCGGGCACCACGGAAGGGCAGGGGTCCATGAGGGCTCGCCCGCCGGTGCGCTCGGCTCGGAGAAGCTCCGTGGGTTTTCTGGTGTGCTGTGTCCCATGACATCCCGTTCTGCCCGTTCGGCTTCGGACTCCGCTCACGCCTCCGGCCGCGGTCCCGTGCGGCGGCTGGTCGCGCGGGGGCGCGACGAGGAGCACCGGGTCGCGTCACCGCTTGAGCTCTTCTTCGACCTGTGCTTCGTCGTGGCGGTCGCCCAGGCGGGCCTCCAGTTGGTCCATGTGGTGGCGGAGAACCACGTGGGCGAGGGCGTCCTCGACTACGCGATGGTCTTCTTCGCGATCTGGTGGGCTTGGATGAACTTCACCTGGTTCGCCTCGGCGTACGACAACGACGACGTGCTGTACCGGATCGTGACGCTGGTCCAGATCGCCGGTGTGCTGGTGCTCGCGGCCGGGGTCTCCCGGGCGTTCGAGAACCACGATTTCCTGGTCGTCTGGATCGGCTACGTGATCATGCGGTTGGCGATGGCGGCCCAGTGGCTGCGGGTGGCGCGGTCGGCCCGGGGTGCCGAGAGAACCATGGCGCTGCGGTACGCGGGCGGTGTGGCGCTGTGCCAGATCGGCTGGACGGGGCTCCTCTTCTTCCCGGAGCAGGCCCGTCCCTGGGTGTACCTGGTGATGGTGCCGGCGGAGATGTGCGTGCCGGTGTACGCGGAGAAGGCCTGTGCCACGGCGTGGCATCCGCACCACATCGCCGAGCGGTACGGCCTGTTCACGATCATCGTGCTCGGCGAGACGATCGCCGCGGCCACGGTCGCCGTGAAGTCGGGTGTGGAGGAGAGCAACGCGCTGGGTGAGCTGCTGCCGATCGCGGCGGGCGGGCTGCTGACCGTGTTCTCAGCGTGGTGGATCTACTTCGTCGTGCCGATCCACGGGCGGTTGCGCTCGAACAGGGACAGCTTCCTCTGGGGGTACGGGCACTACCTGATCTTCGCGTCGGCGGCCGCGATCGGTGCCGGACTGGAGGTCGCGGTGGAGCAGTCGGTCGGCAAGGCGCACATCTCGACGCTCGTCGCGTCGGCCTCGGTGACGTTGCCGACCGCGCTGTACCTCCTGACCGTATGGGCGTTGCACGCGCGCCACTTCAAGGTGGGGATCGCCCAGCAGGCCGTGTTGCCCACCACCGCGCTGGCGGTGATCGCCTGCACGTTCCTGGGGGACTGGGCGGTGTTCACGACGGGCATCGTGACGGCACTGGCCGTGGTCGCGGGGGTGACGCTGACGGCGCGAATGGTGGCGAGAGAGGAGAGAGCGGCGGCATAGGTGGGATGAGGCGGGACGGGCCGCGCCGGATCACACTGGGTCCCATGACAGTTGACGCTTTGACAGATGTCGTGGGGCTGCGGGTCGGGCACGCCACCCGGATCGGTGACGGCTGGCTCACCGGGACGACGGTCGTGCTCGCCCCGGAGGGCGGAGCGGTCGCGGCCGTGGACGTACGCGGCGGGGGGCCGGGGACCAAGGAGACGGACGCGCTCGATCCGCGGAACGTGGTGCAGAAGATCGAGGCGGTCGTGCTGACCGGGGGCAGCGCCTACGGGCTGGACTCGGCCTCGGGGGTGATGGCCTGGCTGGAGGAGCGGGGACGTGGGGTGCGAGTGGGTCTCGATCCGGCACGCGTCGTGCCCGTCGTACCGGCGGCCTGTGTCTTCGACCTGGGCCGTGGCGGCGACTTCCGGGCCAGGCCGGACGCGGCGACGGGACGGGCCGCGGTGGAGGCGGCCGCCGCGAGCGAGCCGGGCGCACCGGTCGAGGTGGGCTGCGTGGGTGCCGGTACCGGGGCGGCGGTCGGGCAGCTGAAGGGCGGCGTCGGCACCGCGAGCGTCGTGCTCGGCTCGGGTATCACGGTGGCCGCTCTGGTGGTGGCCAACGCGGTGGGCTCGGTGATGGATCCGGAGACGGGAGTGCTGTACGGGGAGTTCTTCCAGGGAGGCGGTGGTCCGGCGTGCCCGGCGGCCGAGGTGCACGAGGCGGCGCGGCAGCGGCTCGCGGAGGCCACCGCAAAGAACACGGTGCCCCCGCTGAACACGACCCTCGCCGTCGTCGCCACCGACGCCGATCTCACCCGCGCCCAGGCGCAGAAGCTGGCGGGCACGGCGCACGACGGCATCGCCCGCGCCGTACGCCCGGTGCACCTCCTCAACGACGGTGACACGGTCTTCACCCTGGCCACCGCCGCCCGCCCCCTGGCCCCGGACAACCCTCTCGCCCTGAACGAGGTGCTCGCGGCGGGCGCGGACATGGTGACGCGGGCGATCGTCCGAGCGGTGCGTGCGGCCGGGTCGGTGGAGGGGCCGGGCGGGGTGTGGCCGGCGTACGGGGAGTTGTACGGGAACTGAGGGTCGTCCCCGCGGCGCGCCGGGCGTGGGTTTGGTCAGGAGCGGCCTGCGACGACAAGAACGCACAGGCCGAGGAGTGCGAGATTGGTGAGGACGGCGACCGACTCGATGGACTCGTGGAGACGGCGGCCCGCCCGGAGATCGGCTCGCAGCAGGGTCGAGTGGCTGATCAGCGCACCGGTCATGACGAGCGTCAGACCGGCGGCGGCGACCACGGTGAGGGTGGGGGCGATGCCGGTGAGCTGTGGCAGGACCAGACCGAGGACGGCGGCCAGTTCCGCCCAGGCCGTCAGCTTGATCACGGACGGAGGGAAGGGTGCGACCCCGCTCTGCCCGGTGGCGAGCAGGCGCTCCTTGGGCAGGGTTGCCTTGAGCGTCCCCGAGAGGAGGAAGATCACGGCGAGCAGGATCTGCGCGGTCCACAGCAGCGCGTTCATGAACAGGCTCCTTGTCGTGGCGTGCCAGTACACCCACGGGGACGGAGCGGGGGCCGACGAATGTGACATGGGCGCGAGCGGCCCTGAAGGGGACGTGGAGGGAGGAGCCCAGAGGGAGGAGTCCGGAGGTGCCCGGCCTCGTAGGGCGATTGTCCAGGTTCTGTCACGTGACGGCTGCAGCGGTGGGACCGCCGGAACCCCGCTGAGCCCGGCGCGCTCTTTCTCCTCGTACTGAAGCGGATCACGTACGAAGCGAGAATATGGAGCAGCCCGTGACATCGCCGGACAAGATGGCGCGACGCACGCTGGGGGCCTGGGCCGTCCTGGTGGTCGGTTCCCTGACGCTCACCGCCTGCGGTGGCAGCGCCAAGGCCGACAACGACAAGAGCCCCGCCGAGAACTCCCCGGCGAGGATCACGATCTCGGCCAAGGACGGCTCGACGGGTGCGTCCATCAACGCGACCGGTGTGAAGGTCAGCGGCGGCGAGCTGACCGAGGTGAAGATGACGGTGGCGGGGACGGAGCAGGCCGTGCCCGGCGCGCTGTCCGCGGACGGCGAGGCGTGGAAGCCGAAGGAG
Organism: Streptomyces bluensis; assembly: GCF_014650715.1. Classification (GTDB taxonomy): domain Bacteria; phylum Actinomycetota; class Actinomycetes; order Streptomycetales; family Streptomycetaceae; genus Streptomyces; species Streptomyces bluensis. The sequence continues at coordinate 240,525 of NZ_BMVM01000008.1, forward strand.
CAGTTGGAGCGGGGCACGAAGTACCAGATCTCGGCCGTCGCGAAGAACGCCGACGGGCGCACGTCCGCCGCCAACTCGATCTTCACCACCGTCACTTCGGCCAACAGTTTCATCGGGACGTACACGCCGGACGACGGGAGCACGGTCGGTGTGGGGATGCCGGTGTCGTTCACGTTCGACAAGGCGATCAGCGACAGGAAGGCCGTGCAGTCGGGCATCACGGTGTCGTCGAGCAGCGGGCAGAAGGTGGTCGGGCACTGGTTCGGGGCGCAGCGGCTCGACTTCCGGCCCGAGGAGTACTGGAAGGCCGGCTCCGAGGTCACGATGAAGATCGACCTGGACGGGGTGGAGGGCGCCAAGGGCATCCACGGCGTACAGGACAAGACGGTCCGCTTCACCGTCGGGCGGTCCCAGGTCTCCACCGTCGACGCCACCACGCAGACCATGACGGTCGTACGTGACGGGAAGACGATCAGGACGATCCCGATCTCCGCGGGCAGCCCACAGAACACCACGTACAACGGGCAGATGGTGGTCTCGGAGAAGTTCGTGCAGACGCGGATGAACGGATCGACGGTCGGCTTCGGCGGCGAGTACGACATCCCGGATGTGCCGCACGCGATGCGGCTGACGACGTCGGGCACCTTCATCCACGGCAACTACTGGTACTCCAAGGGCAACCCGCCCTTCGGCAGGCAGGGCACCAGCCATGGCTGTGTCGGGCTCCAGGACGTGCAGGGCGCCCAGGGCGCCACCCCCGCCAAGTGGTTCTACGACAACACGCTCATCGGCGACGTCGTGACGGTCAAGAACTCCCCCGACAAGACGGTCGCCCCCGACAACGGCCTCAACGGCTGGAACATGTCGTGGAGCGCCTGGACGGCGGGCAGCGCCCTCTGAGCCGTGCCACGGCAGGTGACGTCAAGGCCGACTCGGCCACCTCGGCCAACTCGGCCATGACAGGCGCTCTTTGGTGACACGACGCCAAGATCTTCGGCAAAACAGGCGGGCCGCGCGGGAACCATCCGCGCGGCCCTCGCGTTTTCAGGACGTACGTTTTCTCGGTTCCCGGACATGATGTCCGACCGAGGGGCTACGGTATGCACCCACAAGGTGACATGCAGCAACGCCGGGAGAAGCCTTGAGCGTTCCGTACGAGACGGCAGCGTACGAGCCACCCGAGTCGCCGGAGTCTCCGGAGGAGCACCTCGCGCGACTCCTCGGTCGCGCCCTGAACTCCTTCGAGCTGCCCGACGAGACCATACGGCGGCTCGACTGCGCGCTCGCGCACGACAGTTCGCTGCACTCGGCGCACTACAGCGCGGGACTGCACCGGGCGACGTACCGGCACACGTGGCTGCTGGCCGACGGCTGCGCGCTCACGCTGTGGGAGCTGGTGCACAACACGGCACCGGGCAGCGACGTGCAGCACGAGGTGTACGTGGACGAGGAGGAGCTGTGGGCCGCCACGACGCGGCTGCCGCTGCCGTCGGTCACGCCTGAGTTCGAGCTGCCCGTGACGGTGGAGCTGGCGCCGGTCCCCGAGCCCCGCCACGAGTATGTGACGGACGACTCAGCGGACCACGCCCGGCGGCTGCTGCGACGCGCCGAGAACCCGGACCCGCCGGGTGACGAGCTCGCCACGCTGCTGCTGCGGACGGCGTTCGCCCACGAGATCACCCAGGCGTTCGGCCGCACCGGCCGCACGGGACGTGTGGGGCCGAACTTCTCGTTGTACGAGCACGCGTTCCTGCTCACCGACGGCCGGGAGGTCTCCCTGTGGGAGGTCGAGCACACGGCGACGCCGGACGGGCGTCACATGTGCGAGGTCTATGCGACGGAGGACGCGGCGCGGGACGCGATGGACCGGCGGGCGGCCAGCGGCGAGCGGTGGTGACGACCGCAGATGACGACCCCCGCAGATGACCATGCCTGGGCCCCGGGGCGGCCGGCCGACCGCAGGGCAGACAGCCGGTCACAGGGCAGTCAGGGGCGGCCGTCGCTGAGCCGTCGTACGAGGACGGCGAAGGCGTCGCGTTCCGCCGGGGTCAGTTCGACCTGCTCGATGTAGGGGGCGGAGTGCCGCTGGTAGGGCAGGACCCGCAGGGTCCTGCCACGACGGGTCAGGGCGGCGAACTGCCGGCGGTGCACGGGAAGGTCGCGGCGCATGACGCAGACCAGCATGGCGACCCAGATGACCGCCGCCACGGTGAGGGCGGTCACGCCCAGCAGCTGGAGGATCGACACGGGCTCAGGCATGCCTCCCAGTAGACACCACGGTCCGGGCTTTTTGGCCCGGACCGTGACGCATCTCGCAGGCGACACGAAAAACTCACTGCGGACGTAAACCCGCCAAACACACACCGCGGCGAGCAAGCGGACGAGGCACGGCGGCCGCAGCCCCCTGTCCAACGGGCTGCGGCCGCCGTGTGTCGATGGGCTCGCCGTTTGCGGTGGTGCGTCCGATCGGCCGTCGTGCGTCCCATGGGCCGTTGTGCGTCCCATGGGCCGTTGTGCGGGCCGGTCGCGGGTTCAGGCCGCGACCGGCTGCTTCGTTTCCGTGCCAGTGGCGGGGGTCGCTGCGGTGACCGTGGCCGGCTGGGTCTTCCGCATGCCCTTCAGGACGATGACCAGGCCGGCCGTGACCGCCGTACCCACCGCGATGGCCAGCAGGTACAGGAGCGGCTTGCCGATCAGGAAGGTGACCCAGATGCCGCCGTGCGGGGCGCGCAGGGTCGAGCCGAAGGCCATGGTCAGCGCGCCGGTGACCGCGCCGCCCGCCATGGAGGCCGGGATGACCCGCAGCGGGTCGGCGGCGGCGAACGGGATCGCGCCCTCGGAGATGAAGGAGGCGCCGAGGACCCAGGCCGCCTTGCCGTTCTCACGCTCGGTGGTGGTGAACAGCTTCTTGCGGATCGTGGTGGCCAGAGCCATGCCCAGCGGCGGGACCATCCCGGCGGCCATCACGGCGGCCATGATCTTCATCGCGGAGTCGCTCGGGTCCTGGACGGCGATGCCGCCCGTGGCGAAGGCGTACGCGACCTTGTTGACGGGACCGCCCAGGTCGAAGCACATCATCAGGCCGAGCAGGATGCCGAGCAGGACCGCGTTGGTCCCGGACAGGCCGCCCAGCCAGTCGGTCATGGCCTTCTGCGCCTCGGCGATGGGCTTGCCCACCACGACGAACATCAGGAAGCCGACGACGATCGAGGAGACCAGCGGTATCACCACCACCGGCATGATGCCGCGCAGCACCGGCGGGATCCTGATCCGCTGGATGCCGAGGACCACCGCACCGGCCAGCAGACCGGCGACCAGACCGCCGAGGAAGCCGGCGGCGATGTTGGAGGCGATCATTCCGCCGACGAAGCCGGGGACGAGACCGGGGCGGTCGGCCATCCCGTAGGCGATGTAACCCGCGAGGACGGGGATCAGGAAGCCGAAGGCGACGCCGCCGATCTGGAACAGCAGCGCGGCCCAGCTGTCGACCTGCCCCCAGGCGAAGTGCTCGATGACCGGCTTGGCCTCGCTGATCCGGTAGCCGCCGAGCGCGAAACCGAGCGCGATGAGCAGACCGCCCGCCGCGACGAACGGGACCATGTAGCTCACGCCGGACATCAGCCACTTGCGGAGCTTGGTGCCGTAGCCGTCGCCGGGCTCACCCGCGCGCTCGACCGGGGTCGAGCCGGGTCGGGCGGACGCGGTGATTTCGCCGCGCTCGGCCTTGCCGCGGACCTCGGCGATCAGCTCGGCGGGCCGGTTGATACCCGCCTTCACACCGACATCCACGGTGGGCTTGCCCGCGAACCGCTCCTTCTCGCGTACCGGGACGTCGTGGGCGAAGATCACGCCGTCGGCCGCGGCGATGACGGCCGGGTCGAGCCGGGAGAATCCGGCCGAGCCCTGCGTCTCGACGACGACCTCGACACCGTCGGTGTCACGGCCCGCGTTCTCCAGCGACTCGGCGGCCATATAGGTGTGTGCGATGCCGGTGGGGCAGGAGGTGACGGCGACGATACGGAACGGACGGGCCTCGTCCGCACCGGCCGCACTCACGGCACCCTCCGCACTCACGGCACCCTCCGCGCCCGCGACACCCTCGGCGCCCGCCGCGTCCGCACTGCCGCCCTTGCGGTCGCCCTCCTTGTCGCCCGCGCCCTCGTCGTCAGCGCTTTCGTCGTCAGCGCTTTCGTCGTTCGTGCTGCCCGCGGCGGCGTCGGCGGAGGCCGTTCCGGCCGGCGCCGCCGCGGAGTCTTCGGTGCCCTGGGCGTCGTCGTCGCCCCGGATGAGTGCCGCGGCGCGCTCCGCGTCGTCCACGGACCGCAGCGCGGACGTGAACTCGGCGTTCATCAGCTGACGGGCGAGGGACGACAGGATGGTGAGGTGGGCGTCGTCCGCGCCGGCCGGGGCGGCGATCAGGAAGATGAGGTCGGCGGGCCCGTCGGCGGCGCCGAAGTCGATACCCGCCGCGCTGCGCCCGAAGGCGAGGGTCGGCTCCGTGACGTGCTCGCTGCGGCAGTGCGGGATGCCGATGCCGCCGTCGAGGCCGGTCGGCATCTGCGCCTCGCGAGCGGCCACGTCGGCGAGGAAGCCGTCCAGGTCGGTCACCCGGCCCTTGGCCACCATGCGTTCGGCGAGCGCGCGGGCCGCCGCTTCCTTGGTGTCGGCGGACAGGTCGAGGTCGACCAGGTCCGCGGTGATCATCTCGCTCATCGCGGGCTCCTTCGCACGCGTATCAAGTGGGGGGCGACGGGGGTGGGGGTGCAGGTGACGGTGAGGGCGGCGTCAGCCGTGGCAGTGGTGGGAAAAGGGGAAACCGTGGCAGTGGTGGGTAAAGGGAGGCCGCCACTTCCCGGGCCCGGCGACAGCTCTGCCGACAGTTCTGCTCGTAGCGAGGGTACGGGCGTCATGACACCGGCTCCCTCAGCTCTCGGTCCACCGGGACCTCGGCGGTCACCGTCACCGCTGCCGGATCCAGGTCCCCCGGCGTCGGCATCACGCTGCCCGGCAGCTGGACGGCGGCCGCGCCGTGGGCCACCGCCGAGGCGAGGGCCTCAGGTCCGTCGCCGCCCGCGATCAGGAAGCCGGCCAGGGACGAGTCGCCGGCGCCGACGTTGCTGCGTACGACATCCACGCGGGCGCTGCCGAACCAGGCGCCCGAGGCGCCCACCAGCACCTGGCCGTCCGCGCCGAGGCTGGCGAGCACGGCGCCCGCGCCCATCTCCCTCAGTTCCTCGGCGGCCTTGACCGCGTCGCCGACCGTGGTGAGGGGGCGGCCGACGGCCTCGGCGAGTTCCTCGGCGTTGGGCTTCACGACGTCCGGGCGCTCACGCAGAGCGGCCAGCAGTGCCGGGCCCGAGGTGTCGAGGGCGATCCGGGTGCCCGCCGCATGGGCGCGGGCGACCAGGGCGGCGTACCAGGACGGTGCGAGCCCGCGCGGGAGGCTGCCGCAGCAGGCGATCCAGGAGGCGTCGACGGACTGCGCGCGGACGGTCTCCAGGAGCAGCTCCTGCTCGGCCGCGGAGAGTTCCGGCCCGGGTGCGTTGATCTTCGTGAGGACACCGTCGGGCTCGGCGAGCGCGATGTTGGACCGTGTGGCCCCGGCGACCGGTACCCGTGCGACCTCGATCCCCTGTGCGTCGAGCAGGTCCGCGACCAGCGCGCCCGGGGCGCCGCCGAGCGGCAGTACGGCCACGGTGCGCTGTCCGGCGGCGGCGACCGCACGCGACACGTTGACGCCCTTGCCGCCCGGGTCCATGCGTTCGCCGGTGGCCCGGACGACCTCGCCGCGGTCGAGGGAGGGGACCTCGTAGGTGCGGTCCAGGGACGGGTTCGGGGTGACGGTGAGGATCATGCGCGCACCACCTCCGTGCCGCCGCGCTCGATGGCGTCGGCGTCTTCGGGGCTCAGCCCGCTGTCGGTGATCAGCAGGTCCACGTCACCGAGGTCGCCGAAGCGGGCGAAGTGTTCCTGGCCGTGCTTGGAGGAGTCCGCGAGCAGCACCACGCGGCGGGCGGCGGCCACCGCCGCGCGCTTCACGGCGGCCTCGGCGAGGTCCGGGGTGGTCAGTCCGTGGCCGGTGGAGAAGCCGTTCGCGGCGACGAAGAGCACGTCCGCGCGGATCTCGCCGTAGGCCCGCAGGGCCCAGGCGTCCACGGCCGCGCGCGTACGGTGCCGGACGCGGCCGCCGACCAGGTGGAGCTGGATGCCGGGGTGGTCCGCGAGGCGGGCCGCGATGGGGAGGCTGTGGGTGACCGCGGTGAGCGCGGTCTCCAGCGGGATGGCGGCGGCGAGCCGGGCGATCGTCGTACCGGCGTCGAGGATCACCGTGCCGTCGCTCGGCAGTTCGGCGAGCGCGGCGTGGGCGATACGGTCCTTCTCGTCGGCGGCGGTGCCCTCGCGCTCGGCGAGGTCGGGCTCGAAGTCCAGCCGGCCCGCGGGGATCGCGCCACCGTGCACGCGCCGCACGAGGCCCGCCCTGTCCAGGGCCTTCAGGTCGCGCCGGATCGTCTCAGCGGTGACCTGGAACTCCTCCGCCAGCGAGACCACGTCCACCCGGCCGCCGTCACGGGCGAGCCGGAGGATCTCCTGCTGCCGCTCCGGTGCGTACATGTCCGTTCGCCTCCGACTTCCCGCCCGCTGATGCCCGAACTTGTGGATTCGCAAGGAGGCTACGCCTGGATTTCCAGAAAGTAAACAGGTTCGGGCACGGGTCAGACACAACCGGGCACGGGGGGGTGTTGCATCAGGCCGAGTGTTGCCTTGGGACCGGATGTACTAGGCCGGATTCTGTCCTCATCGCACGGCATGCTGTGATGCATGACGACCGACACCCCGGCCCGCCTCCTCCGGCTCCTCTCCCTCCTCCAGACCCCGCGGGAATGGCCCGGCGGCGAGCTCGCCGACCGGCTCGGCGTCTCCCGTCGTACCGTCCGCCGGGACATCGACCGGCTGCGTGAGCTGGGCTATCCGGTGCAGGCGACCAAGGGTGCCGAGGGTGGATACCGGCTGGTGGCCGGGAAGGCCATGCCGCCGCTGGTCCTGGACGACGAGGAGGCGGTCGCGATCGCGGTCGGGCTGCGCGCCGGGGCGGGACACGCGGTCGAGGGCGTGGACGAGGCCTCCGTACGGGCGCTCGCCAAGCTGGAGCAGGTGCTGCCGTCGCGCCTGCGCCGTCGGGTCTCCACCCTGCAGGCCGCGACCGATCCCCTGACCAGCGGTGACGGGGCGACCGTGGCACCGGAAACGCTGACGCTGATCGCCTCGGCGGTGGCCGGGCAGGAGCGGCTGCGGTTCGCGTACCGCTCCCGCGACGGCACCGGGACACGGCGCCTGACGGAGCCGTACCGGCTGCTGTCGACCGGCCGGCGCTGGTACCTCGTCGCCTACGACCTCGACCGCGCCGACTGGCGCACCTTCCGTTTGGACCGGGTCAGTGACCCCTTCGCGACGGGCGCGCGCTTCACGCCGCGTGAGCTGCCGACGGGGAGCGCGGCGGAATACCTGCGACAGTCGATGTACCGGCGGCAGGAGGCATACGCGTTCGACGTGACCTTCGCGGCGCCCGCGGAACTCGTCGCGGCGCGGCTGCCGGGGTGGCTGGGCTCGCCCGAGCCGGTCGACGAGCACAGCTGCCGGCTGCGGGGCACCGCGGACGCGTCCCCGGCGTGGCTGGCTGTGCGACTGGCACTGTTCGACTGCGAGTTCACGGTGCACGAGCCGCCGGAACTGCTCGGGTGTGTACGGGATTTGGGGGCGCGGCTGACGCGGGCGGCGGGCGGGACGACCCCGTGACGAGCCCGTAGAGCGCACCCCCGTCCTCTGACGTGCAGGTACGCCACCTGTCGCCCTACGGCGCAGCGCGCCCCTGTGGCACAATCTGCCGTTCGGGTCACCCCGGGGTTCAGGTCCGGGGTGGCCCTTTGACGTCCGGTGCGTGGCGAGAAGTGGAGCCGGGCTCCGGCGCCAGGGGGGAGGCGCCGAAGCCCGGCTCGGGGAGAGTCCCGGCGCCGGGGGGAGTGCGTCGGGACTTGGCTTTCGGGTATCGGCCGACAGCCGGCGGACGGGGTCGTACGGCGGCGCGGAGGTCGTGCGGGGCACACAACCTCGCCCATAGACCCCGTACACAGACTTCGTGCACAGAGTTCGTGCAGAGGCTTCGTGCACAGACTCCGTACAGCGACCTGGGGCTTCGCCCCGGGCCTGGCGTTTCCGGAACCACCTGTCGGTCCTGTGCCCGCCAGTCTTGTGCCCGCGCAGCGCGGGGTTGAAGCGGCGGAACACGGCCAAGTCCGTGCGCGCAGCAACAACCACGCTCAGGCGCACTGGGGTCTCGCGCGAGCCCCGGCCCAAGCGGTCATCGACCTCGTGGCTGTGGCCGTGGCCGCGTGTCGCCTGACGCGCCATGGCGTCAGGCGGCCGCGTCGAACCCCGTGTCCCGCGCCAGCTTCTTCAGCTCAAGCAGCGCGTGCTTCTCGATCTGGCGGATGCGCTCGCGGGTGAGGCCGTGCTCCTTGCCCACCTCGGTCAGCGTGCGCTCGCGGCCGTCCTCGATGCCGTACCGCATCTTGATGATGGAGGCCGTGCGCTGGTCGAGGCGCCCGATCAGCTGGTCGAGGCCCTCGCTGCGCAGCAGCGTGAGCACCGACTGCTCGGGCGAGACCGCGGAGGTGTCCTCCAGCAGGTCGCCGAACTGGGTCTCACCCTCGTCGTCGACCGACATGTTGAGCGAGACCGGGTCGCGCGCCCAGTCCAGCACGTCCGACACGCGCTCGGCGGTGGAGCCGAGCTCCTCGGCGATCTCCGCGGGCTCCGGGTCGCGGCCGTGCTCGCGGTTGAACTCGCGCTGCACACGGCGGACGCGGCCCAGCTCCTCGACGAGGTGGACGGGCAGCCGGATGGTCCGCGACTGGTCCGCTATGGACCGGGTGATGGCCTGACGGATCCACCATGTGGCGTACGTCGAGAACTTGAAGCCCTTGCGGTAGTCGAACTTCTCGACCGCGCGCACCAGGCCGGCGTTGCCCTCCTGGATCAGGTCCAGCAGGGGCAGGCCACTGCGCGGGTAACGCCGGGCCACGGCCACGACCAGCCGGAGGTTCGAGCGGATGAAGACGTCCTTCGCACGCTCTCCCTCGGCGGCCAGGGCCTCAAGCTCCTCTCGGGTGGCATCCGCCTTGGCTTCCTCCTCACCCTCAAGGATCTGCCGCGCGAACACACCCGCCTCGATGGTCTGGGACAGCTCTACTTCCTTGGCGGCGTCCAGCAGCGGCGTACGCGCGATCTCGTCGAGGTACATGCCGACCAGGTCGCGGTCGGCGATCTCGCCGCCCGAGGCGCGAACGCTGAGTGCCGCGTCGTCTCCGCCGGAGGCGGACGTACGACGGGCGGCGACGGCACGGGTTGCCATGCGTGCTCCCTTGCGATGGTGGGCTAGCGGATGGTCCTGTGACACTGGTCACCCCCTCGGGTGCCCGGCATCCGAAGGAAACAACGACTGGAATCGGGACAGAATTCCCAACCTGCACCTCAATTTTTCTGATCATGCAGTACCCTGCCCCGACTACAAGGCGTGAACGGATGCCGCCGGAACGTACGGAGGCGCAGATCAGTGCCGCCCTTGGCCGCCCCTCCCACTCCTGAAGACGACCCGCGCCGCCCGAAAGTTGCCGGGACGCGGCTCACAGGCAGGGCTGCTATGCCTCCTGGGCACGGGGAAGCCTGGCCATGGCGGCGCGGATGGTGCCCGTGACTTCGGGGACGTCGAATCCCAGGCGGCGGAAGCGGACGGCGGCCTCGGGGATGGTGATGCCGAGTTTCACGGAGGCAGCACACAGTTGGCTCAGGGATACGGGGTCTTCGGGCTCCATCCACGGGGCCGCGCTGTCCAGGTCATAACTGAGCAGCATCAGATCGTCGGCCAGATCGCCCGGGTCGAGGTGGTCGTGGCGGGGGATCCGAAATCCGTACGACTCCAAGCGGGCCGCGATCTCCTCGACAGGCCTTCTCAGCTCGCGGGCGGTGCCCAGCAGAGCCGCCAGGGAAACGTCCGTTCCGCTCACCTTGCGCTCACTCCAGAGCTTGAGCTCGTGGTCGGGCAGCAGGGCATCGTCCAGCTCGTCCGGTTCCTGGGGAAAGTCCAGCGGAACGGCCACCCCGAGCGCGCGGAGCCGGTCCGTCACCGTGGCCAGGGACCACCCCAGCACATCGGCCGCGCTCCACAGGTCGACGAAGTCGAGCCTGTCGAGCAGACTCGGCGAGACGTCCTCAAGTTCGAGGGCGTCGAGGAGTTCCCGATCCGCTTCAGAGAGCTCGGTGTGCGGCGCCGTCCTCGGGCGCAGTCCGTAGTCGCTCAGCGCGGCGATCACGTCGTCCACCTCCTGGCCGGACGCCTCTGCGGCCCGCCGCACATGCCCGAAGGGCACCTCCTCGCCGACCTCAAGCCAAGGAGGCTCACCGTCAAGCCGAGTGCTGAGCAGGGGGAGGTCCTCGGGGCGCGACCGTTCGGGCAGGTCGGTGACCGTCAGGCCGTACGCCCTCAGTGTCCGGCACACGTCCGCTGCGGGGAGGCCGGTGCGGACCGAGGCCCGGAGCACATGCCCTGGAGGAACCTCCCGCTCGGCAGCACACCAGTTGCCCTCGCCCTCGCCGTCCCTGCTCAGCAGGACGAGGTCGGTCCTCTCCGGGCGGTCCGGAAGGCCGGCGGCCAGAGAGACGTCGAAGCCGTAGGGGGTCATCCGTGCGGCGGTCTCCCCGATGCCGAGGCCGTGTCTCACATAGGCATCGAGGAAGTGGCCCAGCGGAACGGGGACATCCGTGGAACGCCAAGGGGCCGAGACGTCCGGCCTCGGGGCCCTCCCAGCCCACTTGAGGAGCGAGAGATCGAGCGGATCAGGATCGTCGTCGGGGTAGTGGTCGAGGGCCGTCACGTCGGCACCCAGGGCGGCGGCGCGGAGGGCGATCCGCCGCGGGGTCATCCCGAGACGTGCCGCTGTCCACAGCACGAAACCGGGCTTGGACCAGTCCCCTGCCTCCAGCCACTCCCCGGACGGTGCGAGCAAGGCGGAGTCCGACGGCAGGGCGGGGAGGAGGCGACCCACCGTGCCCAGTTCCGGGACGAGGTCGACGAGCCGTTGCGCCTGCCCGTGCGCGAGGAGCCGCCACAGCAGTACGTGGTCCGGCATGCCTCTGGAGGGACGGTTGTCCGCGCGCGTGGCAAAGCCGATGATCCCCGAGTCCCAGGGCAGAATCCCCACCTCGGCCGGTCTGAAAAACTTGCCGTCCCGCAGTTCCAGCTCCAGGTCGGTCGCCATGAGCGCTTCGGTGACGATGTCGGCGACCTTCGGGCTGGTCTCGGCCACGGAGGAGATCCACTCGGTGGTGACCTGCGCGTCCATCGACGTGACCAGTTCGCGCGCTGCCGTGCGCAGCAGCCGTTCCACGTCTTCCGATACATCGTCGAGGATCTGCAGACGGTCGACGGACAGCTTCGGAACGAGGTCCCCGGTCAGGTTCACCAGCCCCCCTCGCAGCACCGGGTAGGCCGCACGCCTGAAGCGACCCGCCATCCCCTGCGACTCCGCCAGCACGCCTCGGCGCTGCTCGGGCCGGGTCAGGATGCCGTCGACCAGCACGCCACCGCCGGACTCGCACCAGACCACCGACGGGGCGACAGCGCCCTCCGGAACCGGGCCGGGCACCTGCCAGCCCGAGGCGGTGAGCCTGTCCGAGCCGTCACCGCTGGGCCCCGGTTTCAGCCGGTAGGCCCCCGCCGCCCACCGTGCCGACCGCGCCCCGTGCTCGACCTCGACGTCGGCGTCCGACACCCCGAGCAGCCGCACCAGCTCCGTTACGCAGGAGGGCGCCTCCTTCCGCAGATACAGCCGTACCGTCGTCCCCGGATACCGTCGCTCCGTGCTCCTCTCGATCCGGAACAGGTGGTTGGGCCCGTAGATCGCGACCTTGAAGCACGGCTCCGACGTTGCCCCGTCCTCACCCAGCCGACGGGTCACGACCTCGATCTCATCCGCGATCATGAAGTAGCTGAGCACACCGATGCCGAAGCGGCTGACGGGGTAGAGGTTGATACCCACGGCCTCCCAGTTCGCCCGTTCGTTGCGTACGTCCGTCAGGTCGGTGAAGCGGGTGCCCGCGCGCGCGAAGACGCGGCTGAGCTCGGACTCGCCCATGCCGATGCCGTTGTCCTCGCACAGCAGGTACGGGCGGCCGTCCGGCCCGACTCCCTGCTCGAAGCGGATCCGCCCCTTCCAGTCATCCGGGGAGGCGCCGGGCCTGGTCGCCAGGAAGTCGGTGCGGGCCTTGCGGTAGCGGCAGGCGTCCAGCGCGTTCTGGTAGAGCTCGCGGATCGCGAGCCCCGGGCTGCGGTACAGCTGGTCACCCATGAGCAGTTCCTGCACGCGGCGGGCGTCCACACGGAACTTGCTGTAGCTCTCGAACTTGGGCCGGTCGTGGTCGTCCAGCGCCGCCTCGACACCCTCGGCGGAGGCGCGCAGGGGCAGCGCGCGCAGGGGCTCCAGGAGTTCGTCGCCGCGGGCCGCGCGGTGGATGTCGTAGAGAAGGACGTCGACCTGCTCCACATGCCGCCGCAACGCCTCGACCACGGCCTCGTGATGGCAGTCGGCGGCCTGGAGCACCATGGGGCCGCTGTCGGCGTGCCAGGCGGCGCCCGCCACCGTCTCGTGCAGTTCGGCCAGGTCCACGCGGTACGGGATGCCGAGGTTCTCGACGAGGTCGTCGGGGAGAGCGGGGATGTCCAGCGCCCTGGCGCGGGCGATGGCCAGGAGGAGGGCGAGGCGGCGGACGCGGACCTTCTGGGGTATGCCGCCGGTTCCCGGTACGGAGACGGCCGAGTCGATACGGTCGAGGCGCTCCGGCCGGCACATCTCCCCCAGCGGCAACCGCAGCCCGTAGAGCAGTTGCCCCGCGCGGCGTTTGTGGAACAGGGCGGTCAACGAGGCGTCCGGCAGGGGAAGTCGCTTGACCAGGTCCGTGTACGCCGTCCAGTGGTCCTCCGTCCCCCGCAGACCGTGGTCGATCCACTGGTGGAACAGCCACCACCCGATGTCCGACTCCGCGCCCGGGCGTTCGGGCAGGTCCAGCGTGGCCCGGCGGACGAGGCGTTCGTGACCCCGGTCGAAGAACTTCTCGAAGTCCGCCCGGTCTCCCGCGGCTCGGGTCGGGCGGAGGTTCGCGGGGCCGACGTGGGCGCGGGCGGCGGCCGTACGCACCCAGAGCGTCTGGGACAGGAACGGCGTGAGGGTGAGCAGGAGCACCTCGGCGGGCTGGAAGTCCCAGTCGGCGGCGCCCTCCGCGCACACCAACTGGCTGGTCTCGCCGTGGAAGCGGGTGGCGAAGGGGCGGTCCCACCACGGGTCGCGCGGGTCGCCGGTCAGCTCGCGCTCACCCTCGTCGTGCAACTCGGCGAGAACGGAAGTGATGGCGCGGGCCGCGTCCCGGGCGGCGGTGGCGTCCCGGCCCTCCGGGATCCGGTCCCACAGCGGGGAGTCCGAGAGCTCCCGCACCCAGGGGTGGGCCGACGGCGGCTCGGTCTCGGCCGAGGGTGCGGCCGAGCCGTACTGGTTGAGCACCAGCGACGCCACGTAGTGCGCCTGCACGGCCGAACCATGGACCGTGCCGCCGCTGAAGGTGTTCCCCGCCCCGCTGTTCGCGCCGTTCGCCCCACCTGGATCTGTCACGCCGTCAAGCGTAGAAGCAACTCCCGCGGCCCATCAGGGGAAATGCGTCAGTGACCGGAGTGACCGGGCGCAGCGCCGTCGTCAGCGCCGAAGACCGACGCGGGAGTCAGGGCGGAAGACCGACGCGGGAGTCGGCACCGAAGACCGACGTAGGAGTCAGGGCCGAAGACCGAACGACCGCCCTCAGCCCCCTCAGCCGAACTGCACCGACCGCTTGGCCAGCCCCATCCAGAATCCGTCGATCACCGACTTCTGGGCGTCCAGCTCGCCGGAGGCCTCGGCCGCGCCCATCGTGACGAAGAGCGGCGCGAAGTGTTCGGTACGGGGATGGGCCAGCAGGCCGGAAGGGGACTTGCGGGTGAAGTCGAGGAGCGCGTCCCAGTCGCGGTTCTCCAGAGCGCGGTGACCCCAGTCGTCGAACTCCACGGACCAGGACGGGATGCCTCCCTGCCGCAGGGCCGCGAGGTTGTGGGTGAAGAAGCCGGAGCCGATGATCAGAACGCCCTCGTCGCGCAGGGGCGCCAGCCTGCGGCCGATCTCCATCAGCCGCACGGGGTCGAGCGTCGGCATCGAGATCTGGAGCACCGGGATGTCGGCCTCGGGGAACATCTCGACCAGCGGGACGTACGCGCCGTGATCCAGGCCGCGGTCGGGGATGTCCTGCACGGGCACGCCGGGGGCGCGCAGCAGCTTGCGGACGGACTCGGCGAGCTCGGGCGCGCCGGGGGCCTCGTACGTCACCTGGTAGTAGTGCTCGGGGAAGCCCCAGAAGTCGTAGACAAGAGGGATCGTCTCGACGGCGCCGAGCGCCAGCGGGGCCTCCTCCCAGTGCGCGGAGACCATCAGGATCGCCCTGGGGCGCGGCAGTCCGGCCGACCAGGCGGCCAGTTCACCGGGCCAGACCGGGTCGTCGGCGAGCGGCGGCGCGCCGTGGCTCAGATAGAGGGCCGGCATCCGCGTCACGACGGGGTGCTCTTCGGCGACGGCGGACATGCGACGACTCCCTCGCTCAACCTGAAGATATTCTTGAAAGCTCAAGCTCTACGCTGCACAGGTTACGCCTTATTTGTTCAAGTTTCAAGGATGGGCCTCGTACAGTAGATACATGAATACGGCACCCGCTGAAGAGCCCCGCTGGCTGACCGACGAGGAACAGCGCACGTGGCGCGCGTATGTCCACGCCTCGACCCTGCTGGAGGACCATCTCGACCGGCAGTTGCAGCGTGACGCGGGCATGCCGCACGTCTACTACCACCTGCTCGTGGTGCTCAGCGAGGCGCCGCGGCGGCGGCTGCGGATGACCGAGTTGGCGATGCGCGCGAAGATCACGCGGTCGCGGCTCTCCCATGCGGTGGCCCGGCTGGAGAAGAACGGCTGGGTGCGGCGCGAGGACTGCGCCGACGACAAGCGGGGGCAGTTCGCGGTGCTGACGGACCAGGGGTACGACGTGCTGGCGCAGAGCGCGCCCGGGCACGTGCAGGCTGTGCGGCAGGCGATCTTCGACCGGTTGTCCTCGGAGCAACGGGAGTCCCTCGGCGAGATCATGCAGATCGTGGCCGAGGGTTTGCAGCCGAAGGAGGCGGGGGCGGACCTTCCTTGGTTGAGGTGAAGTCCCCGGGTTGAGGTGGAGCCCCGCGCCCTTGAAAAGCACTGGGCCCGCCCCGGCCTTGTCCGGGGCGGGCCGGGGCGGGCCGGGGCGGGCCGGGGCGGGCCGGGGCGGGCCGGGGCGGGCCGACGAAGTGTGCCCGAAGTGTGGGTGGGGTCAGTGGGCGACCACCGGGACCTTCAGTTCGTCGTCCGTGGCCTCGTTCGCACCGGAGACCGAGACGCCCGGACGGCCGGCCGTGACGAAGGTGAAGGCTATCGCCGCCGAGAGGGCCAGGATGCCGACCGCGAACCAGATCGCGTTGGTGTAGCCGTGGACCATGCCCTGCAGCTGAACGATCTGCTGCTGGGACCTGGAGGCGGCTCCCCCGATGTGGTCCGCGATGTACGCGGTGGTGGCCGAGGCCGCGATGGTGTTCAGCAGGGCCGTGCCGATCGCGCCGCCCACCTGCTGCGAGGTGTTGACCATCGCGGACGCGACACCCGCGTCACGCGGCTCGACGCCCTGCGTGGCCAGGGACATGGCCGGCATGAACGCCGTACCCATGCCGAGGCCGAGCAGCACCTGGGCCGGGAGCAACAGGGCCGCGTACGACGAGTCGATCTCCATCCGCGTGAGGAGGAGCATGCCGGTCGCGGCCACCAGGAAGCCGGGCGCCATCAGCGCACGCGGCGGAACCCGCGTCATCAGCCGGGTGCCGATCTGCGTGGAGCCCACGATCATGCCCGTGATCATCGGCAGGAAGGCGAAGCCGGTTCTGACCGGTGAGTACCCCTTCACGATCTGCAGGTAGTAGGTGAGGAAGAGGAACAGGCCGAACATCGCGATGACCGCGAGGCCGAGCGAGAGGTAGACGCCGCCGCGGTTGCGGTCGGTGATCACGCGGAGCGGCAGCAGCGGCGCCTTGACCCGGGACTCGACGACGACGAAGGCCAGCAGCAGAACGGCCGACGCGACGAACATGCCGATCGTCAGCGAGTCGCCCCAGCCGTCGGACTCGGCGCGGGTGAAACCGTAGACGAGGCCCACCAGACCCAGGGTGGACAGCACCACGCCCGGGACGTCCAGCGACGAGCGGTTGCGGCCGCCCTCGGGCTCACGGACGACGAAGTACGCGCCCGCTGCGGCGGCCGCCGCGAACGGGATGTTGACGAAGAACGTCCAGCGCCAGTCCAGGTACTCGGTGAGGAAGCCGCCGAGGATCAGCCCGACGGCGCCACCGCCACCGGCGATCGCACCGTAGATACCGAACGCCTTCGCGCGCTCCCTGGCGTCGGTGAACATCACGGCCAGGAGGGAGAGCGCGGCGGGGGCGAGCAGCGCGCCGAAAACACCCTGGAGGGCACGGGCCCCGAACATCGTCGCCCCGTTGGTGGCGGCGCCACCGAGCGCGGACGCCGCGGCGAAGCCGATCAGCCCGACGAGGAAGGCCCGCTTGCGCCCCCAGAGGTCGGCCATGCGGCCACCGAAGAGGAGCAGACCGCCGAAGGCGAGGGCGTAGGCCGTGACGACCCACTGCCGGTTGCCGTCCGAGATGCCCAGGTCCTCCTGGGCGGACGGGAGGGCGATGTTCACGATGGTCGCGTCGAGAACGACCATCAACTGCGCGAGCGCGATGAAGACGAGGGCTTTCCAGCGCCCCTCGTCGGGGACCGGGGCCGGCTTCGCGGCGGCGGCCTGGGCTGTTTCAGACATGGAGGTACCCACTTCGGGACTTCGTCGTAACGGAAAAAGGTGCGGGAGGTGTGCAGGAGTGTGTGAAAGGCCTGCGGTGGAACGGCAGGCGCGCGAGGGAGCCGGCGCGTCGGAGCTGACGTCGTCGTCAGTGAGGGCCGGAAGCTTGGCGTGCTAGGTGTTTTTGGTGTTACTGGTCACCAGACGCGCTTGGCGTGCTTGGTGTGCTTGGTGTGCTTGGTGTGCTCTATGGGTTCTGTGTGCTTGGTGACCCGGTCAGTGGTGACCCCGGCAGCGCCCAGAACTAATCGGTCAGGACCGGTAGGTCGCGGTCAGGTCTGGCGCAGATCCTCCATGGTCGCCGACGCCCCCGGCAGCTCGGACCGGGCCGGAGCCCGCAGTCCGTCCAGGAACAGTTGCAGATGGCGGTGGACGAAGCGGTCGGCGCTGAGGCACCCGGTGCCGGCCGGAGGACGGCTGAGCTGGGCGAGCGCGACCATCAGATCACCCACACCCACGTCCGGTCGGAGCTGCCCGGCTGCCCGGGCCCGCTCCATGAGCGCCTCGACCAGTTCCTCGACCCGTTCGCGTGCAGCCTCCAGATCCGGGTGGTGCTCGCCGAAACCGGCGGAGATCATCGGGCAGAGCGCGCTGATGCGCTCCTCGGCGGAAACATGCACGAAGCGGGACAGCGCCTCGAACGCGTCACCCGTCTCGGCGAGCGCGAGCTCCGCCGCCTCGGCCGTACGGCCCATGACCGAGCAGACGACCTCGCGTACGAGTGCCTGCCGGTCGGGGAAGTTGCGGTACACCGTGGCGTTGCCGACACCGGCCCGGCGGGCGATCTCGTCCAGCGGCACCTCGGGGCCGCCCTCGACGAGCATCTCCCGGGCGGCGTTGACGATCCGCTCCCGGTTGCGCAGGGCGTCGGCCCGCGGGCGGGACACCTTGCGCTCTACGGGGGTGGCGGTCTGCACGGCGTACTCCTTGGTGAGGTTCTCGCGATCCGGGGGGCGTTTCCCCGTTTCGTTCGGACACATGACCAAACGGGGAAACCGTCCCCGGTTATTTCACCCTCAGCCACGCATTTCATGTGACCCCCGTCACACCCCTTCCGGTCAGAAAGCACACGATCGGCCTGCTCCAACGCGCGATCGGGCGACCCCGGACACAGGGTGATCGGAAGGGTGCAGCCCGAGACCGGCGCGGCTGCCGTGGAGCGAAAGGTCCCTGCATGCAGCCGACCAGCCGCCGCGCACGCTCCGCCCTTCCACGCAGAGGCCGTCGCACTCCAGCCGGTCACACACAGGCCGATCACATACAGGCCGACCACGAACAGGCCGACCCCGAGCAGGCCGACCTCGAGCAGGCCGACCTCGAACAGGCCGCCCCCGAACAGGCAGGCCACCTCCGCTCCCGTCGCACACTCCCTGAGCGCGTACGCCCTGGACGCATACGTTCTGAGCGCAAACGCCCTGATCGCAAGGGCCCCGATCGCAAGGGCTCCGATCACAAGGGGCCCGATCGCATACGCCCTGGACGCATACGCCCTCAAGGCCGCCCGCGTCGCCTCGCCGCGCTCGCCTCCGTCACGGCCCTCACCCTCGCCGTCAGCACGTCCGCGGGCGCCGGGCACCTGAGACCGGACCCCACGACCGCTGCCGGCTCCACCTCGCTGGCCCGCCGCGCGTCGCTCAGCCCCTGCATGATCAGCGGCCCGTCCTCCGTACAGATGTCGGAGGGCATCCCGACCGGACCCGGCTACTCCCGGTCCACGGGCACGGTCCGTGCCCTCAACCTGATGATCGACTTCTCGGACGCTCCCGGCGAGGGCAGCGCGCTGGAGCGCCTCGCGGAGTTCGCCCCGCAGACCCGCGCGTGGTTCGCCACCAGTTCGTACGGCAAGCTCGACTATCGCCCCGAGGCCCCGATCGGCGACTGGCTGCGCATGCCGAAGTCGTTCAAGGAGTACGGCATAGAGCGCGGTGCCCCCTTCGACCCCGGCTACCGCAAACTGGTCGAGGACCTCGTGACCAAGGCCGACCCGCGCGTGGACTTCCGCAAGTACGACCTCGTGAACGTGCTGGTCACCCCCAACGCGGGCCCCTCCGCCCTGGACACCGTCCTGTCGGTGACCTTCGCCGGCAACCACGAGGCACCCGTCGCCGACGGCGTCCCCATCGCCAACGCGTCCTTCGTCTACAGCCGCCAGGACGACGGCTCCGGCAGGTACGCGGAGACCGGTTACCGCGTGCTCCCGCACGAGAACGGCCACGTCTTCGGGCTGCCCGACCTCTACACCCACGAGGGCGGGGGCGCGGTCGGGCACTGGGACATCATGAGCGAGGACTGGGGCGCCGACAACGACCTGCTCGGCTGGCACAAGTGGAAGCTGGGCTGGCTGGACGACAGCCAGGTGCGCTGCGCGACCACGCCCGGCAGCACCGAGTACACGCTCACCCCGCTACCCCGTCCCGGCGGCGGCCCCAAGCTGGTCTTCGTGCCCCTGGACTCCCGCTCCGGGTACGCGATCGAGCTGCGGGTCCGCGGCGGCAACGACGCGGTCGTGTGCCGTCCCGGCATCCTCGTCTACAAGGTCGACGCGACTGTCGACACGGGCGGCGGGCCGGTGCGGGTGTTCGACTCCCGGCGCGACAGCGGCGGCTGCACCAACAGCCCCAACGTCCACGCGGAACTGTCCGACGCGACGTTCGTTCCCGGCGAGTCCTTCCGCGATCCACGCTCGGGAGTCGAGGTCAAGGTCCTGGCGACCGATCCGGAGGGGAACCACCGGGTGCGGGTGACACAGCGGTAGGGCCCATGGCCCACCGGTGCGCCCGGGGATGCGAGAGGCCGGTGGTCTGGTCGAGACCACCAGTTTGGTGAGCAGCAGGAGGACGACACCGGCCTCGGGCACCATCCGCAGGAACCCGTACTACCCGGTCGAGGTGCCATCGTGCCCGAAGCCCGGGGTACCGGGCCAGCCATGCAGGGCCCACCCAGCTTCCACCCAGCCGCCACCCGTCCGCGCTGACCGTCCGATGCCCAACTGAGGCGACCACCCCATCCCTCCATCCGCTACGCTGTCTCCGACCGGCCGCCACACCGCAGCCGCACCCCGCCTTCGTAGCTCAGGGGATAGAGCACCGCTCTCCTAAAGCGGGTGTCGCAGGTTCGAATCCTGCCGGGGGCACCAGCCAAAAGGCCCCGGACCGATCTTGGTCCGGGGCCTTTGACATCTACTTCTGACATCAACGAGCACGGTCACTGACGACCGGGGGGCCTCCTGAGCAGGCGGTCCATGTAGCTCATGGCTTCGCGCTGCGTGTCCTGGACGACGTGGGTGTACACGTCCATCGTGATGCTGATCTGGCTGTGCCCGAGGATCTCCATCACTACACGGGGCGCGACTCCGGCCGCCGTGAGGAGGGTGGCGGTGCCGTGCCGGGCATCGTGCAGCCGGATGACGCGGAGGCCGGCGGACTGGGCGACCCGGGTGAACGAGCGGTAGAGGTTGCGCGGCTCGACCGGGCGGCCGGTGCGGGTGGTGAAGACGTATGCCGACTCCTGCCACCGCTCCCCCGCCTTGGCTCGGGCAGCCGCCTGCCGCATCCGGTGCCAGCGCAGGGGTGCGATGCAGAGCGCGGGCAGAGGAACGGCACGACGGCGGCGACTCTTGGGATCATCGTCGTACAGGACGCCACGGCGCCGCTGGATCTGCTGGCCGACGTAGAGGACGCGGTTGTCGAGGTCGACGTCCGACCACCGGAGTCCGACGATCTCTCCTCGGCGCAGACCCATCGCGATGGCGAGCACGAAGGCCGCGTAAAGCGGGTCCTTGCGGGAGGCGGCGAGAAAGTCGAGGGTCTCGTCCAGCGTCCAGGGCTTGAGTTCTCGGTTGTCGGTGCGGGGCGGCTCGACGAGCTTCGCCACGTTGCGCGTGATCAGTTCCTCGCGGCAGGCGGAGGAGAGCGCCGAGCGCAGAACTCGATGTGATTCCTTGGCAGTTGCTGCGGTGCTCTCCTTCTCCAGTCGGACGAGGAAGCGGCGGACGTCGGCGACGCCGAGGGATTCCAACCGCTTCGCGCCGAGCCAGGGCACCAGGTAGAGCCGAACGTGTGCCTCGTACTTGTCGAAGGTGCTGAGCTTCCGCCGGGGCTTGATGACGTTGTCCAGCCAGTACGGCAGCCCCTCGGCGAGCTTGGCCGAGCGGGTAGGCACGGGCACGCCCTGGTCCACCTTGTCGAGCAGTTCCCGGCGCTTGGCGTCGCACTCGGCCCAGGTCTTGCCGTAGGCGAACTTACGGGCGCGGGTCCCGTCCGGCTGGAGAACGTAGACCGCGCACTGATAGCGGCCGTCCTTGCGCTTGGTGATGGTGCCAGCGCCGTTGGGGTTCCGCTTGCGTTGCTGGGCCATCAGGCAGCCGCCTCCAGTTCGTTGGTGATGTATTCGCGGACGGCACGCGCCGGAATGCGACGGCACCGGCCGATGGTGAGCGAGGGCAGGCGACGCGAGCGGATCAGGTCGTAGACCGTGGACCGGCCGAGCTTCAGCCGCTCCATCACGTCGGGCACCGTCAACAGCTCGTCATCAGGCATGGGTGGGCTCCCCTTCCGTTCCGGGGGCGGGTTCGACGGATGCGGCAAGCCAGGCTTCGGTGTCGGACAGACCGGTTCCGGCGAAGACCCAGTGGGCGAGGACGTACGTCGTGTCGGCCTCTCGCTCGGGCAGTGCAGCAGCGGCTTGTGCGCGGCGCCATTCGGAGCGGGCGTCGCGAAGGGCGCCGAGGGTGGTGGAGTAGCGGCGGGACTTGGTGGAGAAGTGGCCTCGGAAGCCGAGCATGTGGGCCCGGGCTCGGAGCCGGAGCTCTTCAAGTTCCTTGCGTGCGCCGAGCGTCCACGCGGTGCGGATGAGGCGGCGGGCGTGGTCGCTGATGTCGAGCTGGGCCAGCTCGGCGACGAACTTCAGCGGCCGGTCGAGAGCTCCCGTGGCAGTTTCGGCGCCCTTGGTGGCGTACTTGGCGATGTAGGCGGCGACGGCGCGTTCGGTGAGCTCCTGGCCGTCGTTGAAGTCGGCGGAGCGGATGGTGCGTACGTCGAGTTGGCGGCCGAAGGCGAAGGTGTGGGCGCGTCCGTCTATGACCGGGCCGTCTACGCGGACCTTGGCGGCAGCCGCCTCGATGGCGTCGGTGAGCAACTCGGCAGTGGCCCACGCCGGGGGCGGGGTGTCGCCACCACTGGGACCGTCAAGGCGATGACGGCGTGGAAGTGTACGGCGCCGCGCTTTTGGTACTCGGCCGGGCAGGAACTGCCCATCACAATCCGTCCCGAGTCGGCTGACGAACTCGACTGGCTGGACCCGTACTTGGACGGGAGGGCGGGAACGCTCGCAGTGGTGCTCCACGGCAATGGCGTGAACGCCGAGAGCCAGCACGTCGACTGGTGCAACCCGGCCGGCCGCCGCCTCGGAGTCCCAAGCTCCGCGTCGGCGGCGCCGACTACTTGTTGTGGATCAAGGCGCCTGGGGACTCGGACGGATCCTGCGGAGTCGGCATGGGCATCCCGGCCGGAAGGTTCTCTCCATACTTGGCGGAGCGGCGGATCGACGGCTGGTAGCGACTGCGAGACGGATGCCCCCATTTGTCCGGGCATTACTGCCGGGCCCTACCCGGAATCCTCCAGTCGCCGCGAAATGGCTTGAACCCCTGCCCACTATCTCCCCTGACTGATCTTTCGCAGGTGAGATGAATGCCGCTGCAATCGGAATATGACATTCGAGGCAAGTGTGACCGAATCTCGCCTCCGTTGATCGAGCAAGTGCACTCTTGCACTCTTCTGCGCCTTCCACCCGCGTTGTTAGCGTTCCTGCGCTGGTGCTCATCTCGGGCACTTCAGTCACTTACGTCCCCCCTCGCATGTCCAAACGACTACAAGGAGAGGACCGTTGACGCGCCTTTCACCGATCCGCCGTTTACGAAGATCCCACCCACTGGCCGTGAGCCTGGTGATACTCCTCGGCAGTCTCGTGGCTGTACCGTCCCAGGCGGTCGCCCATGCCGCTGAGACGCCGCCTGCCGCGGCCGCGAGCGCAGAAGAAGAAGAGGGAGCAACCGACCTCGCCGTGGGTGTCACCTCGTCCGGCGAGGTGCTGGAGGCACCCCGTGGTACGCCGACCGCTACCACGGAGACGATCGAGCCCTACACGGGATCCGGCGACATAACGGATGCCGGCCCCAATGTCTCCTTCGAACCCGCGCCCGAGGACGCATCGACCGGCGGCGGCGATGTGTCCACCGACTCTGTCATCGGAGCTGACAACCGGACCCGCATCACAGCGACGACATCCCATCCCAGCCGAACCATCGTCTACCTGACCTCAAGTGATGCCAGGTGCACGGGTTTCCTGGTCTCCAAGGACACCGTCGTCACGGCTGGTCACTGCGTACACCCAGGCGGCACCGGCAGCACATCCGATTTCTACAACAACTTCCGTGCCTACCCGGGCAAGAACGGCAGCACCAATCCCTACGGGAGCTGCGGCTGGACCCAGGTGTGGACGGACACCGCCTGGATCAATGACGAGAGCGAGGCCCACGACTGGGGCGTCATCAAGCTCAACTGCAGCATCGGCAACACCGTTGGATGGCTCGGCTACCGCTGGCAGAGCGCCTCACTCAACGGGACCTCCGTGACGGTCCGTGGCTATCCGGACGACAAGGCATATGCCACCTTGTGGACGCACAGCGGGTCCATCCAGTACTCGTACACCCACGTCCTCGGGTACGCCATTGACACCGGCGCCGGCCAAAGCGGCTCCCCCGCCTACGACGCCAACCTCTACGCTGTCGGCATTCACGTGCGCGGGGCCGGCGGATCGATTGCTTACAACCAGGCCAAACGCATCACGGAAAGCCTGTTCAACATCATCCAAGGCATCACCTGACGCGGAGACATATGAGAGCCATCCGCCAAACCCTCCTGACCGGCGTCGTGGTCGCGGCGCTCGCCGCATGCGGTTCGTCAAGCGGTGACGGCCGGGACGGAGGCAGCACCCACGGCACCGTCTCCGGCAGAGTGCGCGCCCCTGACGGCACAGGGGTGCCCGGCTGTCCGGTCCTTCCCAAACTCGTCGAGGGCGATGTGGGCGTACCAGAGAAGAGCATTGTCACCAAGGAGGACGGCTCCTACACCTGGACCCTGCCCCCAGGCACCTACGACTTCACGGTCGTATGCGAGACCGAACGGGATCCCGCGGTACCGGATGAATACGGCGGACTCAAAGCGAACGCCTCAAAGGTGAAGGTCGCCTCCGGCGAAACGAGAACCCTGGACTTCGACCTGTCCTGAGCCGGTGACCTCTTGCTCGTAGGGCCGCTCGTAGGGCCAGTCATGCATTCGACCATGGGCTCGTCGGTCGGGGGCATGACTGGCCCGTGACGTCTTTCCTGTGCCCCCGGCAAGCTGGGACAAGCTACGCCCGCTTCGGGCGACCCTCCGCCCAGCAGCGTTATCTCCCTTGAGGGACCGCTGGTTGGCTGCCGGCGCTGCGCGACCGCATGGAGGCGCGGGGGAGAAGGCGCCCCAACGTGGCTCAACCACTGTCCGCAGACCAGTTCCGCGCCATCCTGAAGAAGTCCGGCGTCCGAGTCGTCGAGCACGGCAACTGGCGCACCCACAACCGCAACCACAAGGGGGCCTGGGGCCCAGTCCATGGCGTCACGATCCACCACACCGGCCCGTACTCCACCGAGGCCGGCATGGTGGAACTCTGCCGCACCGGATATACCTCCCTGCCCGGCCCGCTGTGCCACGGTGTCATCGACCGATCCGGCACCGTCCACCTCGTCGGCTACGGCCGTGGGAACCACGCAGGTTCCGGTGACGAAGATGTCCTGAAGGCAGTCATCGCCGAGAAGTCCCTGCCACCCGACAACGAAGCCAACACCGACGGCAATCCGCACTTCTACGGCTTCGAGTGCATCAACACCGGCGGCGGTCAGATGTGGCCCGAGGCCCAGCTGGATGCCATGCACAAGGTCAGCGCTGCCCTGTGCCGAGCACACGACTGGGCTGCCCGCTCCGTCATCGGCCACAAGGAATGGCAGCCCGGCAAGCCGGACCCCGCGGACATCGCCATGAACGACTTCCGCACCGCAGTGGCCAAGATCCTGGAGGGCAAGCCGACCAGCACCGTTCCCCCGGACGTCGACGAGCCGAGGTACGCCCCGTTCCCCGGCGCCGCCTACCTCCGCACCGGACGGCGCTCCGCCCTGATCACCGCGATGGGCAAACGGCTCGTCGACGAGGGTTGTGGCCGTTACAGCAAGGGACCAGGCCCCACCTGGACCGATGCCGACCGCGGCTCCTACGCCGCCTGGCAACGCAAGCTCGGCTACTCCGGCACTGACGCCGACGGCATCCCAGGCCCCACCAGCTGGGCCAGACTCCAAGTCCCGAAGCCCTGATCCACGCCCCGACAGGACACCAACCCTATGGCCACCGCCAACAGCGCCCCGTACGCGCGGGCGGTCTGGTTCGCGGCAATGACGACCCGCACCCCGAGCTCCCGCAGCGCCGCCAGGGCAGGCCAGACATCGTCGTACAGATCCCTCTCATCCAGTGGCTCGCCGCGGCCGACGGCCTCCATCGCGGCGCGTTCGGCGGCCACGTCGATTCCAGGGCGGACCAGACGCAGGGCGTCGGCGTTGTCGCGGCCTTGGGCCACGACGGCGCCGACGCATGCGGAGATGGTGTGGCGGGGCACGTCGAGCCAGTCGGCCCAGGTGGCCCAGTAGCGGTCGTCTCGGGTGATGGTCTCGCCGACGTCGAACACGATGCTTTCGAGCACTTCGAAAAGCCTACGGGGCCATGAGTGTTCCGGGGTTCTGCTCGCCAGGCTGAAGACATGCCCACCAACCCGAGCCCTGGTTCCGTGCGGCCATCTGCCGTCGTGAACGAGGAGATCCGCGCACTCATCAGGTCGTGTGGTGGCTGGCTGTACGGGGACGCCCGCACGAGGTATGAGCGGCTGGTGGAGGAGTGGACGCTCGCGGTGGCGGCCGAGCGGCGCATCGACGTCGTCAAGGCCGCGTAGTTGCACGTACAGCCGCCGCCGCTGCGGATCCAACGCCCCGGCCGCCTGCGGACCATTCCCCTGCCCCGGCTGCTCCGGCGCAGGCGCGCCATCCCGACGACACACCAACGCGGCCGGGTCCCACGATGGCGCCTGCAACGAGTAGTCGTCCGGACAGTTCGGTCCTGCCGGGCCCTGGGGGCCGGTCGCCCGTGTCGCCCTTCTCCCCGCGCTCACCCTGTGACCGGCCGGACCGCTCGGCCCGGCAGCGCCAGGTGGCCCGGACGGGCCCACCGCACCCGGCTCGTTCAGGGTGATTGACGCCCCACTCGGGAGCCAGGGGGCTCTCGATCCCCCTCCGGGCCACACGATGGGCCACACGAGCCCCGTGCGGATCACGCCGGATCGGGTCCCTGGCCTCAAACGGGGACCGCTCGCAGGGGCGTTGCGGGCGAGGTCGCGTGCTGCCGCTGAGGCGGTGGCCGACGTGCGGCCCGGCTGCGGGCGGTCACGTCCGACTACCTGCCGGCCACCGGCCGTCGCGCTCTTCGCGCTCTTCGCGCTCTTCGCGGGGATGTGACCTTCATCGCCGTAGCGGGTTTTCGGCGCGTTCAGCGCTGTGCCGTCCGCTGACGACGGCGGCAGCGGCACATCTCCCGCCGGCGGAGGTCAGGCGGAGGTCATAGGGCTGTGAGCGGAAGTGCACGGCAGAAAATGCCGCGCACACGGAGGGAAATATCTGTGTCCGCGGCATGAGAAATAAGGTGCGGGGCACGGTGAGTATTCCCTCAAACGTCGACCGGGGTGGAATTATCGACCGTGCAAGGCCGGTCGCACCGTGCTACTGTCGATCTCAGTTGCAGGTGTGGTTGCCAGAAGGTTCATTTCCGACGGGGTAATCATCACGGCGACACGGAATTCGCACAGTGCGAATTCCTGGCACCGCCTCCGAAGGAGAAATGACATGGCTACTGGCACCGTGAAGTGGTTCAACGCGGAAAAGGGCTTCGGCTTCATCGAGCAGGACGGCGGCGGCGCCGACGTCTTCGCCCACTACTCGAACATCGCCGCCCAGGGCTTCCGCGAGCTGCTGGAAGGCCAGAAGGTGTCGTTCGACATCGCGCAGGGCCAGAAGGGCCCGACGGCCGAGAACATCGTTCCCGCCTGACACCGGCGCTGACGCATACTTCGCAGCTGGGGCCCGCACCTCTGGGGTGCGGGCCCCAGCTCGCTGCTTTCAGGGCGCGCGACGGGAAAGATCCACCACATCAGCCGACCGGTGAAACATTCCCCGGCGGTCCGACGTCGCCCACATCGACTTTGGCTCGTCCCAAGATTCTCTGCGCCGCTCATCTGCTGCGGGAATTCCTTGCTACGTGCCCTATCAAGGAAGGTTCCGCATGCAGCGTGCCCGCACACCCCGCACATATGACCGCTTCGGAGGAGGAGCCGGCGGCAGCCGTTCCGGTGGTCCCCGCCGTTCCAAGGGCCCCGGAAATCGACAGGGCGGACGGGCCGTTCAGGGCGAGTTCGCGCCGCCGAAGACGCTGACGCCCGCACTGCCCGCCGTCGGGTCGTTCGCCGAACTCGCCATGCCTGCACGGCTGTTGGCCGCGCTCGGCCACGAAGGCGTGACCGTGCCGTTCCCGATCCAGGCGGCGACCCTGCCGAACTCCCTGGCCGGTCGTGACGTACTCGGCCGTGGCCGCACCGGCTCGGGCAAGACCCTCGCCTTCGGCCTCGCCGTACTGGCCCGTACAGCGGGACGGCGTGCCGAGCCACGGCAGCCGCTCGCCCTTGTCCTCGTCCCCACCCGCGAGCTCGCCCAGCAGGTCACCGACGCGCTCACTCCGTACGCCCGCTCCGTGAGCCTGCGGATGGCCACCGTCGTCGGCGGGATGTCCATCGGCAGGCAGGCCGGTGCGCTGCGTGCCGGCGCCGAGGTGGTCGTCGCGACGCCCGGGCGGCTCAAGGACCTCATCGACCGGGGCAACTGCCGACTGGACAATGTCGCCATCACGGTCCTCGACGAGGCCGACCAGATGGCCGACATGGGCTTCATGCCCCAGGTCACCGCCCTGCTCGACCAGGTACGTCCCGACGGGCAGCGGATGCTCTTCTCGGCCACCCTGGACCGCAACGTCGATCTGCTGGTCCGCCACTACCTGACGGACCCGGTCGTGCACTCCGTCGACCCGTCGGCGGGCGCGGTCACCACGATGGAGCACCACGTACTCCATGTTCACGACGCGGACAAGCATCGGACGACCACCGAGATCGCGGCGCGAGACGGTCGAGTGATCATGTTCCTCGACACCAAGCACGCGGTGGACCGGCTGACCAAGGACCTGCTGAGCAACGGTGTCCGCGCAGCGGCCCTGCACGGTGGCAAGTCCCAGCCGCAGCGCACGCGGACCCTGGCCCAGTTCAAGAGCGGGCATGTGACGGTCCTGGTGGCCACCAACGTCGCGGCGCGCGGGATCCACGTCGACAACCTCGACCTGGTCGTCAATGTGGATCCGCCCAGCGACCACAAGGACTACCTGCACCGCGGCGGTCGTACGGCCCGTGCGGGCGAGTCCGGCAGCGTCGTCACCCTGGTGACCCCTGATCAACGTCGCGGCATGAGCCGGCTGATGACAGCGGCGGGCATCACCCCTCGGATCGCCCGGGTGCGGTCGGGCGAGGCGGAGCTGAGCCGCATCACAGGCGCCCAGGCCCCTTCCGGTGTCCCGGTCGTCATCACCCCTCCGGACGCGGAACGTCCCCGTGGCGCGTCTTCCTCGTCACGGGGCCGTCGGGGCCGCAGGGGCCACGCCGGACAGGCCCGGCCCGTCGGCGAAGCGGCGCGCCGCAGGGCGCAGCGGCGGCCCGGCTTCGGCTCGGCCGCCTAGAGCCGCCGTGATCACCAGCCCATCCCTTCCCATAGGAGGCACCTATGACGGCGGCTCAGGCGCAGCACCAAGTAGCGGATCGCTCCCCCAAGCCCGTAGTTGACGACAGGGACACGTCCGGACCTCGGGTCCGTGACGACATGACGGTCGAGGTGGCTCTGTCCCTCATGGCCGGAGCCCGTGTCGATCACCTCGTCCTGTGCGACGGAGACGACCAGGGCACGGGCCTGATCACCCTGGCCCGGCTCGCCGTTCTCCGCGGCAGCCCGGCCTACACGGACCGGATCCGTCTACGGGACATCCTCGACGGACCGTTCACCGCTCCCGGCGCTCGGCCCGATGCCGTCGGGGAGCATGGCCGGACCCCGGGCGTCCTCACCCTCGCCCGCTGATCCGCCTCACCCGTTCGGCCCGTTCTCCTTCTCCTCTGTGAGGCATCATGCGCTGTGTCATCGCCCGGTACCCGTTCGAGCTCACCAAGGACGGGGTGCTGGCCTCGATGAAGGGCATCACTCCCGAACTCGTCACGGGTGAGTCCGTGACCATCGGCCGCCGCCGCTACCCGGTCAAGCAGGTGGGCCAGGTCATCACCCGACAGGACCGCCGCGACTTCACCAGCGGCGAAGTCGTCCGGGCCATGGCCCGCCTCGGTTTCACCTGTCACGCCCACCCCGACGCCGCGCCGGTGGGTGTCCCCACTCCGCTCCAGAGCGCTTCGGCGCTGCTCGGGGGCACCGCCACCCCATAGGCGTGAACACAGGCGGAAAACCGCCATCAAAGACCCGGTGAGGGCCCTGCCGACGCGCGTCGGCAGGGCCCTCACTGTCGTATCGCCGCCCTGCCGTATCACCGCCCCGCCGTATCACCGCCCGTCGTATGGCCGCCCGTCGTATCGCCGCCGGCACACGGCCACGGTCTCGGCGCCCCCGACGACCGGTTCCCCCGTTATCGCGGCCCACAGGAGACCTGCGGCCCCTGAGTGCCAAAATCTACTCTTGCCGGAGTAGACATTGGCTCTTGGTGCGGTTAATCTTTTTCTCGTTGACACGGTCAAGCGAGACCCGGCAGACACGAACTGGCGGGTAGCAGTACGTAAGTTCGCAGGTCAGTGCGGCTCTGGAGCTCCGAAGCCAAGGTGTTCTCAGAGCGGTGACGGGGCTGAGAGCCGCACTGGGCAGCCCGCAGGTCGAGGGGCTGCCGAACAGCATCACCGAGCAGTACCGCAGTACCGTTCACAGTGGTCGGTTCAGAGAAAGGACGGAGGAGCAGACGCCATCAGGATCGCCCGGCCCGGGAAACTCTCGGTCCGGGTACCGCAAGACCCCGGAATGGATGGTGGTCCCCGGTCACGCAGCCGCGATCCCCGCACCCCTCCCGTTGCCGGGCCGGGTAGCGGAAACAGAAGGTCGGCAGAGCATGAGGGCCGACAGATGGTGTTTCATTTCCTTCGGGGCCCTGGTGCCGTACGGCACCAGGGCCCCTCGACGCGTTGCACAACGAGGTGACATGGCAGCAGACACTCCACTCAGCGATCGTCTGGAAGACGACGACTACCCCGCATACAGCATGGGCCGGGCCGCCGAAATGCTCGGCACCACCCCTGGCTTCCTCCGAGCCATCGGTGAGGCTCGTCTGATCACTCCGCTGCGCTCGGAGGGCGGGCATCGCCGGTACTCCCGGTACCAACTGCGGATCGCCGCACGCGCCCGCGAGCTCGTCGACCGGGGAACCCCGATCGAGGCTGCATGCCGCATCATCATCCTTGAGGACCAGCTTGAGGAGGCGCAGCGCATCAACGCCGAGTACCGCCGTGCCGCGGACGAAGCCTCCGAAAGTTCCCGTCCCGGTTCCAGCTGATCACCCGGCGCGGACAGGCGGAAAGGAACCGTCCCAGGCGGGGCTGGACATGCGTTTTCCTGCGCAGTGCACTTGGCGTGCCCGTAGAGGCGGACACGGTCGACAGCGGTGCGATCCGGGCGCCAGGCATGGGGCACCCGGCCGCGGCCACACCTGGTGGCCACGTCATCGACCCCGCCCACAGCCACGAACCCGAATCCATCGGCCACGGACGAACATGTGGAAAGCGGGTCGGGTTCGACCTTGCACCGTTGGGGTCGTGTCATCGTCCGCCTGAGTGGGCCGGCCTGGGGGCGCAGGGCGCCGGGGCACAACGCATTGCCGCTCGGAGGAGTTGATCTCTCGGATATCGCCGGATGGATCAGCATGATCCGGCACGGACTCCGGGTCGGGCTTCTCCACATCGTCCGGTTCTGGCTCCTCCTCGGGAGCGATGTTCTCGGATGTGGCGCGGGCCCGCGGTACGAGCCGGGCCGCGGCCTCGGCGATCCAGCCGTCACCGGCCTCGCCGGTCGTCACCCTAATGATCCGCTCCAGCCACTGACGGGCCCGGAGGCGGGACTCACCTTGTCGTGACTGGCCGAACGCCGTTGCGCATCGCCCCCACGAACGCAAGCCCGCGGCTCCCTCCTGCTCTGAGCCGCCGCCGTTCAGCCACCTGGTCAGGCCCAAGCCACGGCGCGGCGCTATCAGCCGAACAACTGGGAGCCGAGCGGGCGTTGCCGGTCGAAGCCGGGGAGGATCAGGAAGGTGGCGCTGGCGGTTGTGGTGGTGAATGGCAGCAGCGCGTCGGAGGTGTCCATGTGGGTGAGGGTGGCGGTGAAGGTCCGCAGGTCGTTCTGGAAGCTGATGAAGAGCAGGCCGGGGGCGGGATCGTCGGTGCTGTAGGAGCGGCGGAGCATGAGGCCGACCCCGACCACGGTGGCGTGGGCCCTGCGCACATGGGCGTCCGCGGGGACGAGATAGCGCCCGTCCGGTGTCTTGGCGCCGAGCATCGGGCCCGAGTCGGCGGTGCCGCCGGAGAGAGGGACGCCGCTGGCCCGGCGACGCCCGAAGACCGCTTCCTGCTCGGCTACGGACAGGGCGGCGAACCGTGGCAGGTCGAGTTCCATGCGCCGCAGTACGGCGAGGGTGCCGCCTGCGACGGCGGGGGGTCCGGCCAGCCACAGGTCGCGTTGTTGTTCGGCGGTCGTGTGCGGGCCCACGATGCCATCGATGAAACCGAGCGGGTTTCGTGGCGCGGTAAGGCCCTTGCCGACGGACACGTTCGTACCGCGGCGTCCGGACTGCCGCCAGCGTTCGCGGACGCGGTCACCGGCCTGGTCCAGGAGCGCGGCGGCGACGACCGGTAAGAGCAGCGCGTCGCCGGCGCAGATCTGTATCAGCAGGTCACCGCCGCGTGCCCGCGGGGCGATCCGCTCACGGGAGAAGCGGGGGAGGTCGGCCGTGCCCGGCAGCGAGGCACCGGCCGCGCGCACCAGCCGGGGGCCCACGCCGACGGTCACGGTGAGGTCGCCCGGCGGCAGGCCCATCAGCCGTGGGTCGGTCCCCGCGACGAGTGTGCGGATGGCCTGGCCGAGTTCGGCCAGTAACGGGCCGGGAGCCACGTCGGCACCGAGGTCGGCCACCACGGCCAGCAGGTTGGCCTGAGCCTGCTGGGGGAGGGTGATGCCTGCCTGATGGCGGCCGGTTGCCGCAACCGGCTTCGGCGTGGCCGCCGCGGAAGGGGCGTGCCGGCCGGGCTGGGCGGAGTCCGATGTGCACCCGGCGGTCAGACCGGCGGCCACCATGGCGCCGCTGACATCGAGGAACCTGCGGCGCGACGGGTGGTGATCGGCTCGCTTCATGGTGTGCAGAGTGCCACACCGGAATCGTGCGTGCCGGTCAACCCCGTGATTCTGGTGTGGAATTGGGCGTCATGCCAAACTGGGATCATGCCTCGATTAGCTCTTCGCGTGTTGGCGGCGGTAGTGGGCACGCTGACACTTGTGACCGGCTGCAGCGGCGGTGACGACGGCGGCGACGACAGCGGATCGGGCAAGGGCCGGCGTCCGGCCGGTGAGCAGGTGACGATCCGCGTGCCCGGCGATGCTCCGACGATCTCGGCAGCGGTGTCGCTCGCTCGGCCCGGTGACCTGGTGCTGGTCGCTCCGGGCGTGTACCGCGAGTCGGTGAAGGTCTCCACGCCTCGTGTCACTGTTCGTGGTGAGTCCCGGGACAAGGTCGTCATCGACGGGCGGTTGCAGCAGCCGAACGGCATCCTCGTCACCGCGCCCGGGGTGGCCGTGCAGAACCTGACCGTGCGGAACAACACACAGAACGGGGTCCTGGTCACCGGTTCGGCGAAAGCGGCCGCCGGGCTGCCGGGGCAGTCCGGGGGCTACGACACCGGCGACGAGCCCGTCACCTTCCTGAAGTCGTTCCTGGTCTCCCACGTGACCGCGACCCGCAACGGTCTGTACGGCATCTACGCGTTCTCCGCGCAGAACGGTGTCATCGAGAACTCGTACGCGTCAGGCGGGGCCGACTCGGGGATCTACGTCGGACAGTGCAAGCCCTGTCGCATCGTGGTGCGGGACAACATCGCCGAACTCAACGCGGTCGGTTACGAAGGCACCAACGCCAGCGGAGACATGTACGTGGTCGGCAACCGACTGGTCGGCAACCGGGTCGGACTCACCACCAACTCCAACCACCAGGAGAAACTGCTCCCGCAGAAGGGCTCCGTCGTCGCGGGCAATCTGATCGCCGCCAACCAGCAGACGGCCACCCCGGAGCAGGCCGACGGCGGGTGGGGCATCGGCATCGGCATCGACGGCGGCAGCGACAACCAGGTGGTCCGCAACCGCATCGTCGGCAACAGCAACGCCGGGCTGGTGATCACCGCGACCGCCGACATACCTCCGGTCGGCAACCAGATCGTGGACAACACGTTCACCGGCAACGGCGTCGACGTCGGCTGGACGTTCCCCACCGCCACGCGGGGACGGGGCAACTGCCTGCGCGGCAACGAACTGCGCACCACGGTGCCCGCCCGGCTCGCGACGACCGCGTCCTGCCCGACGTCCGCCAAGTCGACCTCGCCGGCCGGCCAGTGGGCGACGCCGACGGCGCCCGGTGGCATCCCGTTCACCGATGTCGCGGCGCCTGCTCCACAGCCGCAGTTCCCCAACGCCCTCACTGCGGGCGCCACCGCCGTCCCGGCCGTTCCGGCCCTGCCGGACACGGCGGACATCCCGCTGCCGTCGGCGTCCCTGCTCGCCGCGGACGCGCGGGTGCGGACGTCGTGAACCCCTGAACCCGTGAACCCGTGAACCCCTGAACAGCGGCTACCGCAGCGGCTACCGCGTCGGGGTGACTCCGGGTACCGGCTTGACCGGAAGGTACTTCTGGGTGTCGAAATCGATGACCACCGGCTCCGGCTCGGAACTCACGCTGGCGCGGACCCGGTACATCGTGCCGTCCGAGCCGATCCAGTAGCGCACGTTGCCCGCCGTACCGGAGCGGCCTGGGGAGGAGGGCCCGGTCATGACGTCCACCCGATGCCCGTCCACCTGGTCTCGTCCCCACCAGGTGGCGCCGTTCTGCGGCAGCAGTTCGGCGTTGTCCGGCCGGTCGCTGCCGAGCTTGAGCGCGATAGCCAGCGACGTGTCCAGCGCGCTGCCGGACGACTGCAGCGGACGGCTGTACCAGCCCGAGCGGGGCGGCGACGCGGGTGCGTGCGCCGGGGCGTTCGCCATCGGGTGGACGAACACCGAGGTGGCCGTCCACTCGATCAGCCCGTCACTGGACGTGTCGCGCCCGGTGCCGTGCACCACGCCGTAACCGAGCTTGCTCCGGTAGTCGACGGAGCCGGTGACGGTCAGCCCACCGGCGGTGCCCGGCACAGTGATCGTCACGGCGCGGCCGCGCGCCTCGTAGTTACGGAACCGAGTGATCGCCAGCCGGTTCGCCTCGTCCGACGTCAGTGCGCGCGGACCGCTGGGGTCGGAGCCGCCGCCGGTGAACAGGAACGCGGCCCCTGCGGCCACCGCTACGGCCGCTGTGCCGATGACGGCTGCGGCCCGGCGTGGCCGCAGCCATCGGCGCCGGTCAGCCGCACGGCCCGGTAGTGCTTGCTGGGTTCTCACGCTCCGCACGCGGCTCGACGCTGACATTCTTCCGATTCACCCTCTCGATCACCGCACTGCTCGGCCGCCGTACGGTCGCGGCGGCACTCGGCAGTCAGTGGCAGACGACGCCAAGGCCGGCCCTCATGGGCCGGCCGAGACGTGATCTGCCCGTCCGCGCCGTGCAGATGACGGACGGGCAGATCACCGTTGTGCGGTTGGTTCAGTGTTGCTGGGCGCGACGGTTCCGGGTCACGAACACGATGACCAGGCCCGCACCCACCAGCAGACCGACGATGCCGATCATCTCCACCAGCCCGGACGTACCGGTGTTCGCCATGGAACCCCCGCCTCCACCGGCCGGGGCCGGTTGGTTGGCAGGCGGCGCGGGCGACGGCGGCGTGGAGGCCGCGGGCGGCGTCGGTGTCGGTGTCGGTGTGGGAGTCGGCGTCGGCGTCGGCGTCGGGGCCGGTGTTTCCTTGGGGATGTACACCCCGGCGTCGATCGTGTGATCGACCCCGCCCGGCTTGTCCGGCGCTGTGACAGGCGCGTAGCCGTTGCACAACCGTCCGCTCGTCGGCGGTGTCACGTTGGAGTCGTGCGCACGGTTGGCACCGGCCCGCGGGAGCGTGAACCTCAACTCGCTCGCCGACGGCTGCTCGGGCACGTCGCTGGTGTCCGCGGTGCACACGTCGAACTGCACCGTGTACTTCGCGCCCGGCGTGAGCTCGTACGCGGCGCCGACACCGCCGAAGTAGTACTCGCCGGCGGCATTGGTCTTCGTCGTGGCGACCTGTTTGCCGTCCGCGTCCAGCAGGTTGATCGTCGCCCCCGGCAGCAGCACGTGCCCCGGGTCCTGGATCCCGTTGCGGTCGCCGTCGAACCACACGACGTTGCCGATCTGGATCGGCGCGTTCGCCGCCGCGTACGCGATGTCACCGAGCCCGCCGGCCTTGCCGAACCCGCCTTGTTGTGCGCTGACGAACTGGAACCCGTTTTCGGTCGGGTTGTTGCCCGGGCCCTCACCGGTGGCGATGTTGTGGTACCCGGTCCCTGAGGTCGCGACATTGACGACCGGGTCGAACTCCGTGCTGACGACCCACTCCTGCCGCGGGATATAGGCCACCGACCCCAGCGCGGTCTCCTGGTGCGCGCCGGCGAAGGAGTCGCCCGGGAAGTATTCGACGACACCGGGGGCCTGGCCGCCGCTGTTGGCGGGGGTGGCGTGGTTGGGGCAGCTCCCGGTGCCTTCCCACTGGTATTCACCGGTGGGAGTGGCGCAGACCATGGTGATGTCACCACCGGACATGCCGTTCTCCGGCGTGTCGTCCCCCGGGCGGGGGTCCAGCCCTCCCCAGCCGAGCACGTCCATGAACCGGTCGCGGAAACCCAGGATCATCGAGCCGTCGCGGCCGAAGGCGAGCGAGGACAGCTCCGGCTGCGGATCGATGAAGACGTTGCCCGACTTCCGGTCGTCCCACGTGTCCAGGCTGGTGTTCCACGGGTTCCAGTGGGTGGCCTTGTCGCCGGTACCGAAGACGCTGCCGCGTTCGTACGTGAGCGACTGGCTCAGCACCGTGGTGAACCGGTTGCCGTCGTAGGTGGAGACGACGGCTTTCAGGTCCGCGCGCTGCTGCGTGCTCTCCGCGCTGCACACGCCGCCGACGTACAGCTTGTTGTCGTGGGTCTGGAGACCGAACGGCCGCCAGTCGTCGGGGCTCGCGCACCCCGGGTCCGGGATCGGGACCGTCGACTTGGGCGCCGCGGCGGTGGCCCCTGTCGCGTCGAAGCTCACCAGGCTGCGGGTCCGCAGGTTCACCGCGTACAGCGTGGAGCCGTCTTCCGACAGGGCCAGGCCACCGATGCTCTCCTTGCCCGGCGCGTCGGTGAACCCGGCATCCTTGATCATGTTGGCGGTGTCGTGCGGCGTCACCGCGGCGTCCGGCACCCGCGCGAACAGCTTCGGCGCACCCGAGCCGTTGACCGGCACCGTGTAGATCGCGCCCCCGCCCTGCGGCCCGTACGGGGCGTACCTGCGGGCGAACGCGCTCTGGAACAGCCGGGTCCGGTCCTTGTCGTACGCCAACCCGAACGTCGTGCCCACCTGGTCCTGCGTGGCCAGCGTGGTCGGGCACGCCACATCGGTGGGACACGTGCCCCGGTCCTTCGTCCCGAACGCCACCAACGCCCGGTTGTCGTTCCCGTTGGGGCCGTTGTGGATCGGCACGAAGTACCGCGAGTCCGGCAGCGTGTAGTCGGCCGGATTCCACACCCCCGTCACCACCGAGGCGTTCTTTCCGTCCGACACGTCCACGAAGGACGTGAAGCTGTCGAAGTGGTTCTCCGCCGTCGACGCGGGCGCCGCCCGCAGATAGTCGCTGTACGGTGCCGGGATCCTGACGTCGACGCGGTACTGGCCGCCGCTCAGCACGGTCGACCCCGAGACCACGACCTTTCCGGTGGCATCCGTGACGCCGGTGACACGGTGCCCGGCGGGGTCGGAGATCTCCACCTTCATGCCCCGCTGGGGCACGTCCATCGTCGCGTTGATCACGCCGGTGCCGAAGAAGTCGCGCAGCACCTGGACCGTCAGCGTGCCGTCATCGGCCGAAGCGGCGGCCGGTCCGGCTGTCGCTCCCACGGCGCCGCCGGCCAGCAGAAGAACAGATAAACCGATGCGCGCCAGCGGCCCCACAAGCCTTGGGGCCGACCGGCGCGAGTCTCTGCAGACTCGGTTCATGGCATCACACTCCACGCTTCTCTTGTCTTGAAGCTTGTCTTGAATCTTGTCTTGAAAACGCAGCGGTGTTTCTCGCTGCACGTCCACTTCGTGACCCCAGGCGCGGAAGCCTGTCGCGAACGCCATGCAAAAGAAAAAGGGCCCACCGTCGCGCGGACCACTTTGTGATGATCTTTTGACGGCGTTGTGGACGAGTCGTAAACGTCGCAGGCCAGGAAAAGCGCACACGCGTTCAGAGCCTCGTGCGGCACCGCCCTGCAGGGTGTGTTTTTGCAGCTCAATCACGGCGCCTCGCCCCCCCAC
The DNA here is from genome assembly GCF_014650715.1 of Streptomyces bluensis. Classification (GTDB taxonomy): domain Bacteria; phylum Actinomycetota; class Actinomycetes; order Streptomycetales; family Streptomycetaceae; genus Streptomyces; species Streptomyces bluensis. The sequence continues at coordinate 278,495 of NZ_BMVM01000008.1, forward strand.
CGCCAACCTCACCGACCGCCATCGCGAGCAGCGCGCGATATCCTATCCGCTGGATCTCGCCGCCACAGCAAAACCTGGGCATCCAACGGGATCCGTTAATAATCCCCGAACGCCCAGAGAATGGCGGCCGAAAGAACATACGACAGCTACGTGATGGCTGAATCCGGTCTTGTTGAGTGCGTTTACGCCCGGACAGGCCCCCCGGGCCGTGGTGGCGTACGCCCGCGTCGCGTTCACCACGGCGGATCGACGTCACGCCCCACGTAGCCTCTTTCCCATGTCAGCCTCCCGCCTGCATCGCGTCGCCGTCCTGGTGCTTGAGGGTGCGAAGCCGCTCGATGTCGGAATTCCCGCGCAGGTCTTCACCACCCGCGCGAGCATGCCGTACGAGGTGCGGGTGTGCGGGGCGACACCCGGTCTTGTGACCGGCGGCGACGGCCTGTCGTACTACGTCGCCCACGGCCTCGACGCGCTGGCGTGGGCCGACATCGTCTTCGTGCCCGGTTACCGGTTCCCGGACCGCGACGACCCGCCGCAGGCCGTCGTCGACGCACTGATCACCGCCCACGCTCGGGGCGCGCGGCTCGCCGCCATCTCGACGGGCGCCTTCGCGCTCGCCGCCACGGGCCTGCTCGACGGCAGGCGCGCCACGACGCACTGGCACTACACGCGTGCACTCGCGGCGAAGCATCCGCTCGTCCAGGTCGACGAGAACGTGCTGTTCGTCGACGAGGGCAGCGTGCTCACCTCGGCCGGCGCCGCCTCCGGCATCGACCTGTGCCTGCACATCCTGCGCGGCGACCTCGGAGTGGCCGCGTCCAACCACGCGGCCCGCCGCCTGGTCGCGGCCCCCTACCGCAGCGGCGGCCAGGCCCAGTACGTGCCGCGCAGCGTCCCCGAGCCGCTCGGCGAGCGCTTCGGCACCACCCGAGAGTGGGCGCTGCACCGGCTCGGCGAGCCCCTCACCCTCGACATACTGGCGCGGCAGGCCGGGGTCTCGCCGCGCACGTTCTCCCGGCGCTTCGTCGAGGAGACCGGCTACACGCCGATGCAGTGGGTGATGCGCGCCCGCATCGACCTGGCCCGCGAACTGCTCGAACAGTCGGAGCGCAGCGTCGAACAGATCGCCGCCGACGTCGGCCTCGGCACCGGCGCGAACCTGCGCCTGCACTTCCAGCGCATCCTCGGCACCACCCCGAGCGAGTACCGGCGCACCTTCACCCGGGGTGAATAGCACGGGTGAAGGGCAGCGTGGCGACAGTCATGGCGAGATCCTTTTGAACCATGGCGATCCCGCCGCTGTCAGTTGCACGAGCCGCGGGCGAGCCTGGTGGCGAAGGAAGGGACCTCACTCATGACTCGCATCGCCATCAACGGATTCGGCCGCATCGGACGCAATGTGCTGCGCGCACTGCTCGAACGCGACAGCGCCCTCGACATCGTCGCCGTCAACGACCTGACGGAGCCCGCCACGCTCGCCCGGCTGCTCGCCTACGACAGCACGGCCGGCCGGCTCGGGCGTCCGGTGACCGTCGACGGGGACGCCCTCGTCGTCGACGGCCGTCGGATCACGGTGCTGGCCGAGCGGGAACCGGCGCAGCTGCCGTGGGCCGACCTCGGCGTCGACATCGTCCTGGAAGCCACCGGCCGCTTCACCTCGGCCAAGGCTGCCCGCGCCCACCTCGACGCGGGCGCGAAGAAGGTGCTCGTCAGTGCGCCGTCGGACGGCGCCGACGTCACGCTGGCGTTCGGGGTCAACACCGATACCTACGACCCGGAGCTGCACACGATCGTCTCGAACGCCTCCTGCACCACCAACGCGCTCGCCCCGCTGGCCGCGGTGCTCGACGACCTCGCCGGCATCGAGCACGGGTTCATGACGACGGTGCACGCCTACACGCAGGAGCAGAACCTGCAGGACGGTCCGCACCGCGACGCCCGTCGTGCCCGCGCCGCCGGCGTCAATATCGTGCCGACCACGACCGGCGCCGCCAAGGCGATCGGGCTGGTGCTGCCGAACCTCGACGGCAAGCTGTCGGGCGACTCGATCCGCGTACCGGTGCCGGTGGGCTCGATCGTCGAACTCAACACGACCGTCGCCCGCGACGTCACGCGCGACGACGTGCTGGCGGCGTACCGCGCCGCAGCGGAGGGGCCGCTCGCCGGCGTCCTTGAGTACTCCGACGACCCGCTCGTGTCGTCCGACATCACGGGCAATCCCGCCTCGTCGATCTTTGACTCGGCCCTCACCCGCGTCGACGGCCGCCACGTCAAGGTGGTCGCCTGGTACGACAACGAGTGGGGCTTCTCGAACCGCGTGATCGACACCCTCGAACTCCTCGCCGCCCGCTGACACTTCCCTTGAGCGCTCTGGCCGGCCGGAGCGCTCAGGGCACAGGATCGGAGCCGCCCGGCCCTGGCGCTCATCGGCCTCGGCCTGTGCGGGGTGGGCCGGCGACAGGGCCGCAGCACCATGCCGTCCACGCTCGCCCGGGTCGGATGCGCGGCGGATCGTGCACATTGGAGACATGCACGTTGGGCAGCGTCTCGCCCGGGTACGGCAGCTGTGGCGTTCGCGCCATGCGCTGGTGGCGATTCCCCTTGCGCTGATCCTGGCCATCACGTTGATTGACGTGCACACCCCGGGATCTGTCATCCTCGCCCCGCTGCTGGTCGTAGCCCCTGCCCTCACCACCGCGTTCGCCGGCCCCTGGCTGACGGGATGCATCGGGGCACTGGCACTGGGAGCCCAGACCTACCTGGCCTCACGTACCGGGCTGGTCACCACGAACCACGTCGCCCAGCTCATCGGGCTGGCGGTCCTGTCGATCTTCGCCGTGCTCGTGTGCCTCCTGCGTGACCGGCATCAGGCGGAGCTGGCCCAGGTGCGGTCGGTGGCCGAGGCCGCGCAACTGGCTCTGCTGCGCCCGCTGCCCGACCGCCTGGGCCCTTTGCACCTCGCGTCCTCGTACCTGGCCGCGGAGAAAGAGGCCTGTGTCGGCGGTGACCTGTACGCGGTGGCGCGCACCGGCAGCCGCACCCGGGTGATCATCGGTGATGTCAGAGGGAAAGGGCTGGCCGCGATCGGTGAGGCGGCCACACTGATGGGCGCGTTCCAGGAGGCCGCCCACCAACACGCCACGTTGCCCGATCTCGCCGGGGCCCTGGACCGCAGCGTCTGCCGCTACCTATCCGAGTTCCCGGAATCGGACGAGGAGGCCCAGGAACACTTCATCACCGCATTGCTGTTGGAGATCCCTGACCACAGCCCTGTCGCACGGGTGACGGTGTGCGGGCACCCGCCGCCCCTGCTGATCAGACGTGGCCGCGTCATGACCGTCGCGGGTCCGCACACCGCGCCGCCGTTGGGCATGTGGGAGCTGGAACCGGATGCTGATTCCCTGCACGCGTTCTCGTTCCTGACCGGTGACACCCTCATTCTCTACACCGACGGCGTTGTGGAGGCCCGGGACAGTAGCCGTGCTTTCTACCCGTTGCAGGAGCGGGTCGGTCTCTTCGCGAAGAGCCGTCCCAAAGCATTCGTCCAGCACGTCCAGCAGGATCTCCTCGCCCACGCCCGAGGGGCTCTCGGCGACGACGCGGCCATCCTCGCCATCCAGCGCGCAGCCGCACCGCAGGCCGGACTTGGCATCAGCGATCTGGTACACAGCGATGAGGCCCACGCGGGGCCTGAGCAGGCCAATCTCCGGCCCACCTCTGACCAGTGAAATCACGGCACGGGAATTAAATGCTATGAACGCCTCAGGTAGTCAATCGCGATCAGCTCCACCTTTGACCCGTTCCGCATTGACGTATTTCCGGCACTCATTGACGTACTTCCGGCACTATTGAACATCGGGTTTCTTTCAGTTATCTGCGCGGTATCCCTGTACCAGTTCCTGCCAGTCGGCTGGAAATTTACCTGCAGCACAGGAGCCGCATCATGTTCAAGCGGACAACGACCCTTGCCGTCGCTACGCTTCTCGCCGGCCTGGGCGTCGCCCCCGTAGCCGAGGCCGCGCAGACGCATTCACTCGCCGCAAGCAGCGTCACGCTGTACTCAAAGGCGGACGGGCAAGGCAACTCGGTAAGTTACGCCCAGCCCGGGGATGTGCCGCTCGTGCAGTTCACCGCGAAGTCGGCCAAGAACACCACCAACCGCGAGGTCAGGCTCTGGTCGCAGGTGACGGCGGCGGGCAAATGCGGCGGCACCTACAGGAGCGTCCCCGCCGACGGCAGGATCAAGAACTTGGATCCCGCGAAGACCGTAAGGTGCATTCAGTTCTGAAGCCCGGCCGTCCCCAAGCCCGACCGTTCGCAGGGGCAGCCAAGGCTCGCCCGACGGCGCGAGCGGCGGCTGCCTCGAAGCCGCCTACGCCACCGCCTGGTCCGCCTTCCTCCCAGGCGCGTGGTCGGCCTGGTGGCGGCGGGTCAGGTGGGTGAGGGTGACGCCGTTGGGGAAGGCGGTGCGCTCGGCGACGTCGAAGACGGTGGGGTCGAAGGCGCCGTCGAAGGCCGGGATCCCGGCGCCGGCGACCACGGGGTAGTTCTTGATCACGAGTTCGTCGATCTCGGGCAGGAGGGCGCCCGCGAGCTTGCCGCCGCCGCAGAGCCAGATACCGAGGCCGGTGTCCTCCTCCCGCTTGAGATCGCGGACGAGGGCGAGCGGGTCGCCCGGGACGACGGTGACGGCTGGATCGATGTCCGGCTTGAGGGTGCTGGACACCACGTACTGGCGCAGGTGGGCGTACGGACTGGTGATCCCGTGGTCGAGGGCGGGGCGGTAGGCGCCGAGGCCCATGACGATGGTGTCGAAGTGCCGGCCCGGCGCGTCGGTGAGGCCGGCGGCGGCGCGGTGGGCGGTCGGGACGGTCTCGGGGTACAGCGCGGTGGTCCAGGCGGTGTAGGCGGCGCCCTGCTGTTCGTCACCGGCGGGGTAGAAGTCGTACTCGCCGCCGGGCCCGGCGATGCGGCCGTCGAGCGAGACAGCGACGTAGTACACGAGCTTTCGCAAGCCTGATCACTCCTCATGAAGTACTATGACTGAAGTGGTTTGAACGTAGTACTACAGTTGGAGTGGTGTCAATGGTGAGACGGAACGACCAACGGCGCGCTGCCCTCGTAGACGCCGCGATCGAGGTGCTGGCCAGGGAAGGCGCACGGGGCCTGACGTTCCGGGCGGTGGACACCGAGGCCGCCGTACCCGTCGGCACGGCGTCCAACTACTTCGCCGGCCGCGACGACCTGCTCACCCAGGCCGGCGCCCGTGTCTACGAGCGGCTCCAGCCCGACGAGGCCACGATCGCCCGCCAGCGGGCGGCAGGCCGTGACCGGGAGACCTACGCGGAGCTGATGCGCGAACTCGTGGGCCGCGTCGCCGCCTTCCGCACCGGCTACCTCGCGCTCCTCGAACTCCGCCTGGAGGCCACCCGCCGCCCCGAACTGCGCAAGGTGCTCACCGAGCGGGTCCGGGCCGACGTGGACGCCAACATCGCCTACCACGAGGCCTCGGGCCTCCCTGGCGACGCCATGGCCGTCAAGCTGCTCATCCTGACCCTGAACTGGCTGATCGTCGAGCAGCTCACCCTGCCGGACGTCTTCACGGAAGCGGAGCGCGAACAGCTGGTGACGGCAGCGGTCGAGCGCATCGTGACGCCGGAGTAGGCGACTGGGCGGGGCCGTGGGCTGTGTTTTCATGACGACGTGAATGCGGAGAGCTTCGGGGCCGCTGTGAGGACTCCGGGTCCCTGGGTCCGGCCGAGGACTGGTGGCGATGTCGAGAGGTGCGTGGAGGTCCTCGCGGAGGTCCACCGAGATGACGGGTACCCGGTGAACTGGCCCGAGCGGCCTGGTGCGTGGTTGTCGCAGGCTTCTTCACTGGGAGCCTGGGTCGCCGAACTCGACGGCCGTCTCGTCGGCCATGTCAGCTTGTCCCGCAGCGGCGAAGGAGATCTCGCCCCCGGTTTGTGGAGCGAGCGGAGCGGGACGAGCGAGGACCTCACCGCGGTGGTCAGCCGGCTGTTCGTCGCCCCGCAGGCCCGGGGGCACGGGATCGGCGCGCTGCTGATCGGCCGGGCCGTGGAGGAATCACGTCGTCGTGGCGTGCATCCGGTGCTCGACGTCGTGGCGTCCGACACTGCGGCGGCAGCCCTCTACGAGCGGCTGGGCTGGGAATTGATGGCCACGGTCGAGCAACGATGGAGCCCGTCCCAACTGGTGTCCATCCGCTGTTACACGGCGGCATCGTGACGCGCCACAGGGAGTGCTGAGCCTCACTTCGCACGGCTCCCTCCCCCGCTTTCTTCACCTCTCGTGGAACGTGAATTCAAGTTGAATTGTGGCTGACGGGCCCCTGAATTACCGCATCCCCATTCGGTCGATCACCGCTGGTCAGTCGCTATGTGCCCGCTCCGGCGCAATCACCGCGGCCGATTTCCCGTACGAGAGGCCGGACAACCAAGTGCCCGCTCCTGGGGTCTCACGTGTCGTCACACCACATATCCCCCACGGAGGTTATGCAATGCCCTCTCGTCCCTTAGGTCTCGTCGGTCGCCGGATGCCGCGGATTACGTCGGCGCTGACCCTGACCCTCGGTGCGGGGCTGGTCGCTCCGGTGCTGCTGGCCGGTACCGCCGGTGCCGCGGTGGCGTCGGCCACCGCCGAAGTCGACGGCAAGTCGGTCGCCTACACGGCCGCCTCCGGCCAGGCCAACGAGGTGACCGTCACCGCGTCGAAGAGCAGCGGCCTGGAGACCATCACCTACGTCATCGACGACGTCGTCCCGATCACCGCTGGCAGCGGCTGCGCCTACCCCAGCAGCGCGGACCACACGAAGGTCTCCTGCGAGGTCACCACCCTGGAGAGCCAGGACCCGTACGCCACCCTGCGCATGGCTCTCGGGGACGGCGACGACACCGTCACCTACACCAACAGCACCGACCAGGCCTACTACTTCGCCGCGATCGACCTGGGCGCCGGCAAGGACACCCTGACGGAAGCCAGCGGCGTCCAGGGCAACGATGTCAACGGCGGCGACGGCGACGACACCCTCACGGTGGGCGCGGTCACGGTGGTGCGCGGACAAGGCGGCAACGACACCATCGACGCGGGCGAGGGAACCATCGCGCAGGGCGGCGACGGCAACGACACGATCCACTCGGGCGGTGACGAGAGCGCCGTCGACGGCGGCGCGGGCGACGACGTGATCCGCGGCGGCGCGGGCAGGCAGAACCTGTCCGGCGGCGACGGCGCCGACGAGATCTACGGCGAGGACGGCAACGACTTCCTGTACGGCGGCAAGGGCGACGACTTCCTGTACGGCGGCCCCGGCAACGACATCCTCTACGGCAACAGCGGCAACGACACGATCTACGGAAACAGCGGCGACGACGAGCTGTACGGCGGCCCCGGCACGGACACGCTCTCCGGCGGGCCCGGCACGAACATCGTCCGCCAGGACTGACCTGATGTCGCTTCCCCGGGCCGGGGAAGCGACGTCAGGGAACCGCCCGTAGAACCGCCTGTTCAGCCAGGCGGTATCCCGATTCCGGTCCGGAGGGCGAGCATGTCGCTTCCTCGGACCAGCGCGTGATCGAGCAGGTCGGCGCCGTGTTCACTCCATGAGCGCGGCGCCGTCGGCGACGGCCCTTCACGGTGCCCCTGCCGTTCAGGGCGGCCCTGCGCCCGCGATGCCCCCGAAGCCGTAGCAGCCGCGCCCGGGCCCGCGGTCGTACCCGCAGCGGCGCCCGCGGCCGCACCCGTAGTCGCACCCGCCCTCGCACCCCGGGTCGCGCCCGGGGCCGCGCCCGCAATCGACTTCGCGCTCACAGACCGTCCCGCAGCCCGGATCCGGGCGATCAGGGCCGGGAGGAACAGCGAACTCAGCGTCGCCGCCGTTGCCGCGGAGAGTGCGATGGACCAGCCCACCGGGCCCAGCGGCGTACAGCCGAAGAACTGGCTGAGGACGGGGGTCTGGACGACGGCCGCCAGGGCCGCGAGCGAGCCGAGGGAGGAGACGACGATCGCCCTGCTCGTGCCGCCGGCCAGCAGGGTCTGGCCGAGCTGGGCGCCGACGAGCGCGACCAGGGCGACGGTACGGGCGCGCACGGGGCGGCCGGTGAGCCGGGCGGGCAGCCAGGCCGCCGTGGCGCCGAAGGTGGTGGCCACCGCGCGGACGACGGTCTCCTCGGTGAGGGCCGCGCCGAGCGAGGCCTCCGGCCCTTCGTGGAGCATGCGTTCGGCGGCCTCGGGGTGGGGTGGGCGCAGGGCGACGGCGATGGCGGGGGCGAGGTCGGTGAAGAGGTTGACCAGGAGGAGTTGACGGGCCGTCAGCGGGGAGGTTCCGGTGGCGAGAGCGCCGAGGAGGGTGAAGGCGATCTCGCCGAAGTTGCCGCCGACGAGGATCGCCAGGGCCTGCCGTACGGAGGCCCACATGGCGCGGCCCTCGACCAGGGCGGACAGCACGGTCTCCAGGCGGTCGTCCGTCACGACGAGGTCGGCGGCGGCGCGTGCGGCCGGTGTGGCGCGTGTGCCGAACGCGATGCCGACGTCCGCGAGGCGGATGGCGGGTGCGTCGTTGGCGCCGTCGCCGGTCATCGCGACGGTACGGCCCAGGCGTTGGAAGGCCTGCACGACGTGGACCTTGTGGACGGGGGTGCCGCGGGCGACGACACCGATCTCCGGCAGCAGGGCGTCGAGGGCGTGCTCGTCCAGTTCGTCGAGTTCGGCGCCGGTCACCACCCGCCTGCCGTCCAGGACGCCGAGTTCGCGGGCCATGGACTCGGCGGTGCCCGGATGGTCTCCGGTGATCATCACGATGTGCACCCCGGCGTCGACGAGCCTGCGCACCGCGTCGGCCGCGGTGGGGCGTACCCGGTCGGCGAACGCGAGGAAGCCGAGGAAGCCGAGACCGGTCACCTCGTCGTCGGTGAGCCTGCCGTCGGTGGTCTCGCGGCGTTCGGCGACGGCGAGCACGCGGTGGCCCTCCGCCGCCAGTCTCTCGCCCGTCGCGAGGATGGCCTGGCGGCCCTCGTCGTCCAGGGGCCGGCCCCCGCGGGTGGCACAGCGGACGACGACCTCCTCGGGTGCTCCCTTCACCGAGAGGATCAGGTTCTCGCCGCTGCGGCCGCGCGTCGCGTGGAAGCCCCGGCTCGGCTCGAACGGCAGGCTGGAGGTGCGCCGCCAGCCCGGCGCGGCCGCCGTCCGCGTCACCCCCGCCTCCCTGGCGCCCTCGGTGACCGCGCCGTCCGTGGCGTGCTCGAACAACCCCCTGTCACCGTGGGGGCGGGGTGTCGCCCGCAGGGCCGCGCCGAGGACGGCGCGCTGTTCGTCCCCGAGCGAGCCGAGGGGCCGGCTGTCGCCGTCGGACGCGACGGCGACCAGGGAGATCCGCCCGTGTGTGAGGGTGCCGGTCTTGTCGAAGCACAGCACGTCGGTGCGCCCTGCCGCCTCGATGGTCCGGGGGTCGCGGACCAGGGCGCCCCGGGCCGAAAGCCTTCTGGCGGAGGCGAGTTGGGCCGCCGAGACGAGGAACGGCAGCCCTTCGGGCACGCTGGCCACGGCCAGCCCCACGCCGGCCCCGACGGTGTCCCGGGTGGGCCGCCCGCGCAGCATGCCCGCCGCCATCACCGCCGCCGCGGAGCCGAGGGCCACCGGCAGGGTCGTACGGGTGATCCGGGCCAGCCTGCGCTCCACCCCGACGCTGGGTGCGGCGCCCCGTCCGGCCATGGCCGCCCGGCCCGCCTCGCTGGCCGAGCCCACCGCGACGACGACCGCCCGGCCGGTGCCGGCCGCCACGGTCGTGCCCTCGTACACCATCGACGTGCGGTCCGCGAGGTCCGACGCCAGCACGGGCGCGACGCCCTTGGCCACCGGCAGCGACTCACCCGTCAGTGCCGACTCGTCGGCCTCCAGGTGGTGGACCTCCAGCAGACGGCAGTCGGCCGGCACCACGTCGCCGGCGCTCAGGTTCACCACGTCGCCCACGGCCAGGTCCTCGGCGGAGGCGATGGTCTCCCGCCCGTTGCGTACCACCCTGGCCGTCACGGCGGCCTCGCGCCGCAGCCGGGCCACCGCCCGGTCGGTCCGGTACCGCTGGAAGCCGCCGATGAGACCGGACAGCGCGGTGACCGCGACGATGATCACGGAGTCGAGGACGGCGCCCACGGTCGCCGACATGGCCGCCCCGACGCCGAGGACGGGCGTGAGCGGGTTGACCATCTCGGTCATGTACGCCCGGCCGAGCGAGGACACCGGAGCCTTCTCGCCGGGGGCGGTGGCCCGCTCCCGTACCTCCTCGGCCGTGAGCCCCTCGTCGCGGCCGCCGGCCCGCGCGAGCACCGTGTCCGGGTCCATCGCGTGCCAGGGGTGGTGCGAGGCGGGCAGGGGCAGCGGGCGCCGGAGCAGCCATACGGCCGACCAGGCGCCGACGGCGGTCCCCAGGCCGGCCGCCGCGTTGTACGAGGACACGCTGCGGGCCGCCGGGCGTCCTCCGCGCCCGGCCAGCGCGGCCGTCGCGCCGATGACGGCGGACGCCTCGGCGAGCCGTACGCCGCGCTGTGCGGCCTCCCGCGCGGTGCGGCAGGCCTCCACGATCACGACGGCGGCCGCCGGATCGGAGCCCGCGTACAGGTCCGCGCCCCAGGGAGGGACTCCTCGCGGGTCCGCGAGGCCCACGCTCACGTCGGCGACCCTGAGCGCGGACCGGTTCCGCGAGATCACCAGCACGCCCTCACCGTCGCGTTGGAGGCGCCGTACCGAGTGGGCCAGCCGTGTGCCTCCGTCCGCCACGGCGTCGGCCTGACGGACGGCCACGTCGGAGGTGTGCGCGCCCGCCGCCACGACGGTGAGGCCGGCCGCGTGGGCGGCGGGGACGAAGGCGCTCGCGGTGTCGTGCATCTCGGGCAGGACGCTGATCACGGCCATCAGGCGCCGCTCGTGCGCCAGGCCCAGCACGAGGTGTGCGCCGTCGCGCCGCAGCCGCTCCCGGGCCCGCGCCCCGGTGCGTCCGTGCAGGGTCAGCCGTTCGACGGGTCCCAGTTCCCACGTGCCGTCGCGCCGCGGGCGCTCGGGTTCGGAGCCGTCGAAGAGGCGGTGGGCCGTCGCGGCGAGTTCGCCCGCCGGGGCATCGGCGTCGAGGGCGACCAGATCGGCCAGCAGATGGGATCCGGTGGCCAGGGCGTCGGTGTCGAGGAGCACGGTGCCGATCCGGTCCAGCCTGCGCAGGGCCTCGGGGTCGGCCACGAGGACGCCCCTGTGGGCCAGGCCCCGGCCGAGGACGCAGGCGAAGCCCTCGCGGGCGAGGAGCGGCGCCTTGGGGACGGCCGCCAGCGCCGCCGGGGCAGCGCGTGCGGGGCGCCGGGTGACCAGGAGCGATCCGGCGAAGGACGCCGCCGCCACGGCGGGCGCCCGGTCGGCGTAGCGCTCGACGGGCCCGGACTTCAGGGGGGACTCGCGGGGCGGCGCCTGGCGGCCCCCGCCCCGGGCCCCGGCCCGCTGCGCGTCGCCCGTGAGGCGGGGCATCGCCGCGGCCCAGGCGGCGCTCTCCGCGTTCGCCTCCGCCACGCGCAGCGCATGGCGGACGGTGTCCACCGCGCTGCCGACGACACCGCCGGTGCCCGCGTGACCCAGCGCCGTCAGCACGGCCAGGAGCACCCTGGCGTTCCCGGTACCGATCGCCCGCTCCACCAGACGCCGCAGCCGGGGCTGGCTGTCCACGATCGGGACGATGGCCGCGAGTGCGGGAGGGAGGGGGGCGCGACGGGTCAGGCCGACCGCGGTGGCCACGGGAACCGCCGCCACATGCACGGCCATGGACCAGACCGCGCGCCGGATCGCCGTGCCGGAGAGCGGATGCTCGGGCAGCGGCGCCTCGACCCCGTGCTCCCTCTCCACCGCCTCGGCCACATCGGCCAGCGCCGCCATGATCTCCTCGGCGGGCGGGGCCTCGGTGGCCACGACGACGTGCCCGAGCACGGCGTTCGCCACGGCCCAGTCCACGCCGGGCAGGGCGGCGAGCCGCCGCTCGACCTCGTCGGCCAGCCGTGCCGCGGCGGACTCGGGCAGGTGCCCCTCGCGCAGCCCCCGCACGGCGACGTGCGCGCGCCGGTCGACGCGCCGGACACGCGCTGCGGGCCGGTCCTGCTCCGCACCCGCCGCGGAGGACATGACGGCCCGCAGTTGTCCCAGCCCTGGTATCGCCGGTATCGCCACAGCGCTCACCCGTCTTCCGTCTACGGCTCCGGGTGCACGGGTAGCCACAGATCCACGCCCGAACCAGGCAAATCACACAAAAGGGGGAAAACGCGCCGGAGACGCGCGAGAATTGAAGGGGTCCAGTACATCCACTACACCGACTCGGAGGCGTTCCGGCTCGGAGGCGATCCGACGCGGAGACGTTCCGGCTCGGAGAGGAGGACAGGGATGCCCAGGACAGCGGAGAGCACACGCGAGGACAGAGCGGTCGAGCCGCGGGCGGAGACGCACGCGCACGAGGGTGCGGGTCTGCACCTGCACACACGTACGCTGCACCCGCCGGTGCCGATTCCCTACCTCACCAGGGACGACGTGCGTATCACCGCGCAGTCGGCGACGTCGCGACTGCCGGGCAGGGCGTCGGGCAAGGACCTCGTGTTCTACGGAGGCCTCGGCGCGCTGACCGTGGCGGGCGCCCTGGAGTGGCCGGTCGCCCTCGCCGTCGGCGGAGCGACGTGGCTCGTGCGCAGCAGAAAAGGAAAGGGGCCGCAGGAAGAGGAAGCTGAGGCACGGGCGGAGAAGAGCGCCACCAGGGAGCGCGGCTCGACCAAGAAGAGCGTTGCCTGACAGGGCCTTCCCCCCACTGGCGCACGGCGGCGGGAACGCTGCCGGGCGCCTTTTCTGCGCGGCCTCCGCACCGGTACGGCACGCGGGGTCATCGGAGGGTACGCGCACGCCCCCTACCGCGCGTACAGCCCTTCGATCTCCTCCGCGAAGTCCTGTTCGACGGCCTCGCGACGCAGCTTCATCGACGGGGTCAGATGTCCGTCGTCCTCCGTGAAGTCGCGGGCCAGGACGGCGAACTTGCGGATGGACTCCGGACGCGAGACGAGCTTGTTGGCCTCGTCGACGGCGCGTTGGAGGAGGGAGAGCAACTCCGGGTCGGAGACGACGAGTTCGGGCGGCACGGCGTGCTTGCCGTTCATACGGCGCCAGTGGTTGAGACCTTCGGGGTCGAGGGTGATGAGGGCCGCTATGTAGGGGCGGCGGTCACCGAGGACCATGCACTGGGAGATCAGGGGGTGGGCCCTGAGCCAGTTCTCCAGGGGGGCGGGGGCGACGCTCTTGCCGCCCGCGGTGATGAGCATCTCCTTCTTGCGGCCGGTGATGGTGAGGTAGCCCTCGTCGTCCAGGGAGCCGAGGTCACCGGTCGCGAGCCAGCCCTCGTTGGTGGCCGGGGCCACTCCGCCGGCCTGGGGGTCCCAGTAGCCGCGCAGGACCGGGCCGCCCGCCAGCAGGATCTCGCCGTCCACGGCTATCCGGACCCTGACCCCGGGCAGCGGCCAGCCCACCGTTCCCGTACGGGGTTTGAGCGGGGGAGTGACCGTGGCCGCCCCCGTCGTCTCGGTGAGGCCGTAGCCCTCGTAGATCTCGATGCCCGCCCCGGCGAAGAAGGAGGCGAGGGGGCGGCCCAGCGGGGAGCCGCCGCAGATCATGTAGCGGACCCTGCCGCCCATGGCGTTGCGGATACGGCGGTAGACGAGCGGGTCGTAGAAGGTGCGGGTCGCCTTCAGGGCCCGGCTCGGCCCGGGGCCGGTACCGGCCCGGTCCGCCTCCAGGGCGTCGCCGTACCGCCGGGCCACGCGCACGGCCCGGTCGAACGTCGACACCCGGCGCCCCACCTCCGCCTTGGCGCGGGCCACGTTGAAGACCTTCTCCAGCATGTACGGGATCGCCAGCAGGCAGGTCGGCCGGAAGCTCCCCAGGTCGGCCAGCAGGTCCTGCGACTTCAGGCTCGGCGCGTGCCCGAGCCGTACGCGCGCCCGTACGCACGCGATGGCGACCATGCGGCCGAAGACGTGCGACATGGGCAGGAAGAGGAGAACCGACGCCTCCTCCTTCGTCCGCGCCTTGAAGACGGGGTAGAGGAGCTCGATCGCGTTGTCGACCTCCGCGAAGAAGTTCCCGTGTGTCAGGGCACAGCCCCTGGGACGGCCGGTCGTGCCCGAGGTGTAGACGACGGTGGCGAGCGTGTCGGGCCCCAGCACCCCACGCCGGACGGCGACTTCGTGGTCCGGTACGTGCGCGCCGTTCTCGGCCAGCTGGTCCAGGTGCTCCTTCTCCATGACCCACACGTGCCGCAGGTCGGGGATGCGCTGGCGCTCCGGCCCCAGGGCGGCGGCCTGCTCCGCGGTCTCCGTGACGAGCGCCACCGCGCCGGTGTCCTGGAGGATCCAGCGGGTCTGGAAGACGGAGGAGGTCGGGTAGACGGGTACCGTCACCAGACCGGCCGCCCAGGCGGCGAAGTCGAGGAGTGTCCACTCGTACCTCGTACGCGCCATGATGGCGATCCGGTCGCCCGGCATCAGCCCCTCGGCGATCAGCCCCTTCGCCAGCGCCAGCACCTGCTCCGCGAACGCGGCGGCCGTCACCTGCGTCCAGCGACCCGCCTCGGCCCGGCGGCTGAGGACGATGCTCTCGGGCGCGGTCTCGGCGTTCTCGAACGGCAGGTCGGCGAGCGACCCGTAGGTCACCGGTGCCACCAGCGGCGGCACGGACACCTCCCGCGCCACCCCGTCCAGCCGGCGCACCTCGGGCTCCACCAGCAGGGGCGCGGTGTCGTACGCGCGAGCGGAGGCCGACCTGGCGGAGGACGGTGGGATGAGGGACACGAGCGACTCCTGGGACGTGCAGCGACGCGATGCTCTGCCGCATGACGTAGTACGCGCCTCACGCACCGCGGCGTTCAGCCACGGGGCTCCCACAGTTGGGACAGAGGATCATCACCGGTCAGCAACCGGATCGTACGGCGCCCTCGTGATGAGTCTGTGCCGGTTCGGAGATGCTCCGGCGCCGGAGATGTGCGGGATCGGCGGCTCGTGGAGGGGGCACACCCGGGCGGGACGTATCGTGAATCTTTTTCATATTCACCCCACGGCTGCCACGACCCACGGCCTTACCATCGGTAACCTTACTCGGGAGTAAGAACTTCGCAGAGGTCGTTTTCTCAGAGCTGGGAGCCGAACATGCCCGACCGCTGTCCGAGCAGCCGGGGGCACGGCCCATGACCGTCGTCCTCACGCACTCCCCCGCCCTCACCCCCCTGCTGGTCCGCGGGGCGCTGCGTTCCCCCTTCAAGCGGCCGAGCCCGGACGCGGACTTCCCCCGCACCCGGCTGGTCCTGCCCGGCCTGCGCGTCGATCTCACGCGCCTCGCCGCATACGAGCGGGTGTGCGGCTTCCCGACCGGCGACGACGCCCTGCCGATCACCTTCCCGCACGTGCTCGGTTTCCCGCCGGCCATGCTCCTGATGAGCGACCGCGGCTTCCCGCTCCCGCTCCTCGGGCTCGTCCACACCTCGATCGAGATCACCCGACACCGCCCGCTGCCGGCCACCGACGCCTACGAACTCACCGTGTACGTGGAGGGCTTGGCACCGCATCACCGTGGCACCGAGGCGGCGGTCGTGACCGAGGCGCGGACCGGCGGCACCGTCGTATGGGAGTCACGCAGCACCTACCTGGCCCGGCACAGGACGGGCGACCGAGCGGCACCCCCTTCGGACCCACACCCCCGGGCGGCCCTTGGGCCCCTCCCCGCCCTCGCCGAGTGGCACCTGGCCGGGGACGTCGGACGGCGGTACGGGGCGGCGTCCGGTGACCGCAACCCGATCCACCTCCACCCCCTCACCGCCCGCCTCCTCGGCTTCCCCCGCGCCATCGCGCACGGCATGTGGACGGTGGCGCGCTGCCTGGCCGAGCACGGCACACCCCCGGCGGCGTTCGTGCGCGCGGAGTTCCGGGCGCCGGTGCTGCTGCCCGGGACGGTGACCTACGCGGCGGACGGCGGCCGTTTCGAACTACGGGGTCACGAGGGCCGTGTGCACGTCACCGGGGAGGTGCGCCCGCTGCTGACGTGAGAGCCGGCGCCGCCAAGACGTCCGTGCCGCTCGGCGGCGACCAGGGGCGCCCGTCCATGAGGTTGCCGAGGCCGGCCCAGGCGAAGTTCATGAGGGTCGCGGCCGCCTGTCTGGCCGTGACTCCCGGGGCGGCGTTGGCCCAGTCGGCCAGCGATTCGGCGGCGCCGACGAGGGCCTCGGCGAGCCCGGCGACCTCCCCTTCGGCCAGTGACGGGTCCCGATGGGCCTCCCGTGCCGCCACCGCGATCAGCTCGGTGACGAACGCCACCAACTCCTCACGCATCGCGGCCACTTCGGCCGCGAAGGGTTCGCCGTGCGTACGGGCCTGGAGGTGCAGCACGGCCCAGCCGTCCGGGTTCTCGGCGGTGTGCGTGAAGAACGCCTGGAGCCCGTCCCAGAGTTGACGGTCGGCGGGCAGCCCGGCCCGCACCCCCGCGCGCACGGCCTCGGTGAGCGCCTTCGCCTCCCGCCGGATGCAGGCGGTGAAGAGGGATTCCTTCGAGTTCAGGTAGAGATACACCAACGGCTTGGACACGCCCGCCAGTTCGGCTATCTCGTCCATCGACGCGGTCCGGTACCCGCGCTGCCCGAACGTCCGCACCGCCGCGTCCAGCATCTGCCGCTCCCGCACCGCGCGCGGCATCCGTTTGCTCTTCACAGCACCCATACGGACAGCCTACGAGCAGCCCCGTGTCCGGGAACCGCCTACGACGCCGGGCCCCGCGTCCGGGAACCGCCTACGACGCCCGGCCCTGCACCCGGGACGCCTCGTCGGCGACGTCCTCCTGGCTGCGGTTCACGTCCAGGTTGGCCTTGACCCTGTCGACCCTCTGCACGATCTGCTCGGAGGCACGGTCGCGCTCCTTGCGCAGCACCACGAAGCTGATCGGCGCGGAGATGACCAGGGCGAGCAGGATGACCCACATGCCGTTGGACGCGCCCAGCCCACGCGGGGCGAGGCCCGAGTAGACGAGGCCCCAGACGACCACGAGGCAGCCCACGAAGATACCGAGGCGCATCAGTGTGTAGCGGAGCATCTCAATCCACTCTTCCGTTCCGAACATTTCCCCAAGGGCACCGTCCAGTGAAGCACGACCGCCCGAAGATCTTGAACGGGGTCCTCAGTCCAGCGGCAGCAGCATGTACACGTCGTCCCGGTCGTCGCCCGGCGCGACCCGTATGGCACCCGGTATCCGCCCGACCTCCTTGTACCCGCAGGAGGCGTAGAAGTGCTCCAGCCCCAGGCCGCCCCGGCAGGTGAGCCGGATCGCCTCGATGCCGTCGAACCCCCGCGCGGCCTCGGCCGCCGCCGCGAGCAGTTCCCGCCCGCAGCCCGTCCCCTGGTACCGGGGGTGCACCATCACGGTGTACAGCCACACCCAGTGCGTCATCAGCCGGTGCGTGTTGAACGTGAAGAACGCGGTCGCCGCCACGTCGCCGTCCCGGTCGGACCCCACGAGCAGCCGTGTCCGCCCCTCGGCCATCGCCACGAAGTGCTTCACCAGCTCGGGCCGGATCGCCTCAGGCGTCACCGGGGGTACGAACCCCACGGCGCCCCCGGCGTTGGACACGTCGGCCCACAGCCTGAGCACGCCGTCCCGGAGGTCGGGTGTGACGGGCGGGTCCAGCTGGAACGTAAGGGGCGTGCGCAGGACGGTATCTCCTCTGCCGGGGTCCTGTCGGTGGGCGGCTGCGGGTCGTACGTGGCTGCTCGCGCCCACGAACGCGGACCTCAGACCCGCATCGGCTGAGGCGTCTCCCGCCGGGCCGGGTCCGGGCCCTCGTACTCGCGGATGATCTCGTACCGCGTGTTCCGCTCCACCGGCCGGAACCCGGCATCCCGGATCAGGTCCAGCAGATCCTCACGGGTCAGCTTGTTCGGCGTGCCGAAGTTGTCCGCGTCGTGCGTGATCTTGTACTCGACGACCGAGCCGTCCATGTCGTCGGCGCCGTGCTGCAACGCCAGCTGCGCGGTCTGGACGCCGTGCATGACCCAGAACACCTTCACGTGCGGCACATTGTCGAACAGCAGCCGCGACACCGCGAAGGTCTTCAGCGCCTCCGCGCCCGTCGCCATCTGTGTCCGCGCCTGGAGGCGGTTGCGGACCTTGCCGTCCTTCATGTCCACGAAGTCGTGCTGGTAGCGCAGCGGGATGAAGACCTGGAAGCCGCCGGTCTCGTCCTGCAGCTCACGCAGCCGCAGCACGTGGTCCACACGGTGGCGCGGCTCCTCGATGTGGCCGTACAGCATGGTGCACGGGGTCTTCAGACCCTTCTCGTGCGCCAGCCGGTGGATCCGCGACCAGTCCTCCCAGTGGGTGCGGTGGTCCACGATGTGCTGCCGGACCTCCCAGTCGAAGATCTCCGCGCCGCCGCCGGTCAGCGACTCCAGACCGGCGTCGATGAGCTCGTCGAGGATCTCGGAGGCACTGAGCCCCGAGATCGTCTCGAAGTGGTGGATCTCCGTGGCCGTGAACGCCTTCAGCGACACGTTCGGCAGCGCGGCCTTCAGCTCCCGCAGCGAGCGCGGGTAGTACCGCCACGGCAGGTTCGGGTGCAGCCCGTTCACGATGTGCAGCTCGGTGAGGTTCTCGCTCTCCATCGCCTTGGCGAGCTTCACGGCCTCCTCGATGCGCATCGTGTACGCGTCCTTCTCGCCCGGCTTCCGCTGGAACGAGCAGTACGCGCAGGAGGCCGTGCACACGTTCGTCATGTTGAGGTGCCGGTTGACGTTGAAGTGGACGACGTCGCCGTTCTTCCGCGTCCGCACCTCGTGCGCGAGCCCGCCCAGCCAGGCCAGGTCGTCCGACTCGTACAGCGCGATGCCGTCCTCGCGGGTCAGCCGCTCACCGGAGCGGACCTTCTCCTCCAGCTCGCGCTTGAGCCCGACGTCCATGCTCACACCTTTCTCCGAGAGACTGCTCAACCGTACTCGGCGCTCCGCGCCTAAGCGGCTCCGGGGAGGTGCGGGTGCGTTCCCGCGTCGTTCGGTGCGTGCTCTCGGCGTGCCGGACGGAGGTCTTCGTAGCGGAGCTACGTGGGCCTTCGGCCGGTGCGGCGAGTGGGGGTACCTCCCACGCCCTTAAGGCAGTGGGGGAGCGTGCCGGGCGGCGTGGGGACGTGCCCGCACCTAGGGCTTGTTTCGAAAGTCCCGTCGTCCGCCCGGAGGGCGGGCCGAGCGGCGTCTGGTGCGTGCTCTCGGCGTGCCGGGCGGAAGCCCTCGTACTGGATGTACTTGGGCTTTCGCCCGGTGCGGCGAGAGTGCGTGCCAGACGTCGGGCGGCAGGCGGGACTTTCGAAACAAGCCCTAGCTGGGGTCGCTTAGCTTTCCTCGGGCAGCTCACCCACCCGGTTCTCCCACTTCGTGGAGAGCACGACGGTCGTACGGGTCCGGGAGACGCCCTTCGTCCCGGACAGCCGCCTAATCGTCTTCTCCAGCCCGTCCACGTCGTCGACCCGCACCTTGAGCATGAACGAGTCGTCGCCCGCGATGAACCAGCAGTCCTCGATCTCACCCAGATCCCGCAGCCGGTTCGCCACGTCCTCGTGGTCGGCCGCGTCGGACAGCGAGATACCGATGAGGGCCGTCACGCCGAGACCGAGCGAGGCCGCGTCGACCTGGGCACGGTAGCCGGTGATGACCCCGGCCGCCTCCAGCCGGTTGATGCGGTCGGTGACGCTGGGGCCGGAGAGGCCCACGAGGCGGCCGAGTTCCGCGTAGGAGGCGCGGCCGTTCTCCCTGAGGGCCTGGATGAGCTGCCTGTCCACCGCGTCCATGCGATCGGTTGCCTTCCGCTGAAGAGTTCTCTGAAGAGTTCTCGAAGTAGTGAGGAGTGGTAGCGCTCCCGCTACCAGGTGCTCGGGGAGAGTGAAGTCCGGCTGCGTTCGGTGCCGTTCAAGCTGGTCCGTTCAAGCCGCTGCCGTTCAAGTCGTCCGGGCCCCGCCGCCCAGCTCCCCCCGCCACCGCCGGTACAGCCCGTGCTCGACGCCCGCCGCGTCCAGCACCCGCCCGGCGACGAAGTCCACCAGGTCCTGGATGTGGGTGGCCCCCGCGTAGAAACCCGGAGAGGCGGGTACGACGCTCGCGCCCGCGTCGTCCAGGGTCACCAGGTGCCGCAGCGTCTGCCCGTTCAGCGGGGTCTCGCGCACGGAGACGACCAGCGTGCGCCGCTCCTTGAGGGTCACGCCGGCGGCACGCTGCAACAGGTCCTTGCTCAGCCCCAGGGCGACCCCGGCCACACAGGCGGTGGACGCGGGCACGATCAGCATCCCCTTGGCCGGGTACGACCCGGACGAGGGCCCCGCCGCCAGATCCCCGGCGGCCCAGTGCCGTACGTCATCGACGCGTACGTCCCCGAAGACCCCCGGCTTCCCATCGGCCCCCCGCCCCAGCCACTCCCGCAGATCGTCCCGCCAGTGCGCGTCCCGGAACGCGATCCCCGTCTCGTCGAGCAGCGTGAGCCGGGAGGCCCGGCTGACGACCAGGTCGACGCTCTCCCCCGCATCCAGCAGCCCCCGCAGCACAGCGGCGGCATAGGGGGTGCCGGACGCGCCCGAGACCCCTACGATCCAAGGCCTGCGCTGCGTTTCTCCTGCGTTCACACCCTGAGCCTACCGGCGCACCGGGCCACACTCAGGCCCGGTGCACTCGCCTGCGGGCCGCACCCGCTCACACCGTCAGACCGCGCACCAGCAGATCGAGCAGCGCACACACGAACAGGGCGATGCCGATGAACCCGTTGACACTGAAGAACGCCCTGTTCAGACGGGACAGGTCGTGCGGCCGCACGATCGAGTGCTCGTACACGAACGCACCCGCCACGATCAGCAGCCCCAGCCAGAAGAAGACGCCCGCGTCCGTCACCAGCGCGTACCAGACGAAGAGCGCCGTGGTGACGAGGTGGCACACCCGCGCGCCCCGGATCGCCGCCGGGATGCCGAACCGCGCCGGGACCGACATGACGCCGGTCTCGCGGTCGGACTCGACGTCCTGGCAGGCGTAGATGAGGTCGAAGCCGCCGATCCATATCCCGACCGCGAGCCCCAGGATCACCGCCTCCCAGGACCACTCGCCCGTGATCGCGAGCCAGCCGCCGACCGGGCCCATCGCCTGCGCGAGACCGAGGATGGCCTGCGGGAAGTTCGTGAACCGCTTGCCGTACGGGTAGACCACCATCGGGATCACCGCGATGGGCGCCAGCGCCAGGCACAGCGGGTTGAGCAGGGCCGCCGCCCCGAGGAAGAACACCAGGGCGATGAACGCGCCCGTCCACGCGTGCCGCACCGTCATCGCGCCGGTGACCAGCTCGCGGTGCGCCGTGCGGGGGTTACGGGCGTCGATCTCGCGGTCGATGATCCGGTTGGCGGCCATCGCGAAGGTGCGCAGCCCGATCATCGCGATCGTCACGAGCAGCAGCCGGCCCCAGTGGATGTTCCGGTCCAGCTGGAACATCGCGGTCAGGGAGGCGATGTACGCGAACGGCAGCGCGAAGACGGAGTGCTCGATCATCACCAGACGCAGGAACGCCTTGGTGCGCCCCGGCTGGGGCAGGGCGGCGGAGGCGCTGGTCACAACCCGTATTCCTTCCACCGCTTGGTCACCAGTTCGTGTGTCTGCGGGTCCGACAGCACCATCTCCGGCCAGCCCCCGTCGCGCGTGTAGCCCTCCTCAGGCCACTTCCGCGTCGCGTCGATGCCCGCCTTGCCGCCCCAGAACTGCTGGTAGGAGGCGTGGTCGAGATGGTCGACGGGGCCTTCGACGACGGTCAGGTCGCGGGCGTAGTCCGTGTTGCCGAGGGCCCGCCAGGCGACCTCGTGCAGGTCGTGGACGTCGCAGTCGGCGTCGACGACCACGATCAGCTTGGTCAGCGACATCATGTGGGCGCCCCAGATCGCGTGCATGACCTTCTGGGCGTGCTTCGGGTACTTCTTGTCGATCGCGATGATCGCGCAGTTGTGGAAGCCGCCGGCCTCGGGGAGGTGGTAGTTCACGATGTCCGGCACGATGATCTTCAGCAGCGGGAGGAAGAAGCGCTCGGTCGCCCGGCCCAGCGGACCGTCCTCCGTCGGCGGGCGCCCGACCACGATGGACTGGAGCAGCGGCCGCCTCCGCATCGTCACGCAGTCGATCTTCAGCGCGGGGAACGGCTCCTGCGGCGTGTAGAACCCGGTGTGGTCGCCGAACGGGCCCTCCGGGAGCATCTCGCCGGGCTCCAGCCACCCCTCCAGCACGACCTCGGCGTTCGCGGGCACCTGCAACGGCACGGTCTTGCAGTCGACCATCTCGATCCGCTTGCCCGCGAGGAACCCGGCGAAGAGGTACTCGTCGATGTCGCCGGGGAGCGGGGCGGTGGAGGCGTAGGTGACGGCGGGCGGGCAGCCGAAGGCGATGGCGACGGGCAGCCGCTCGCCCCTTCTGGCCGCCACCTGGTAGTGGTTGCGGCTGTCCTTGTGGATCTGCCAGTGCATGCCGATGGTGCGCCGGTCGTGGCGCTGGAGGCGGTACAGGCCGAGGTTGCGGATCCCGGTCTCCGGGTCCTTGGTGTGCGTGAGACCGAGGTTGAAGAAGGAGCCGCCGTCCTGGGGCCAGGTGAAGAGGGCGGGCAGGGCGTCCAGGTCGACGTTGTCGCCCTGGAGGACGACCTCCTGGACGGGCGCGTTGTCGGACTTGACCTTCTTCGGCGGTACGTGGGTCATCGCGCCGAGCTTCCCGAAGGCCTCGCGCACACCGACGAACCCGTGCGGCAGCTCCGGCTTGAGCAGGCCGCCGATCCGCTCGCTGATCTCCTCGTACGACGTCAGGCCGAGCGACTTCAGCAGGCGCCGGTCCGTCCCGAAGACGTTCATGGCGAGCGGCATGCTGGAACCGCGCACCTTCTCGAAGAGCAGCGCGGGGCCGCCCGCCTTGTTGACCCGGTCGGTGATCTCGCCGACCTCCAGGTGGGGGTCGACCTCCACCTTGACGCGCTTGAGGTCGCCTTCCCGATCGAGGGCCCGGAGGAACGAGCGAAGATCGTCGTAAGCCATGCGCTCCAGTATCCGGTACGCACTACTCTGGAGCGGTCACCGGGGGCCGGAAGCCGCCCGGCCCGGCGACCGGCCGTGACTCCCAAGGGGACCGACAAGGGGACCGATTACATTGCTCCGGGTGCTGATGATCCTTGTGCCGCTGGCACTGAGCATCTACGCGTTCATCGACTGCATCACCACGCAGGAGCAGGATGTCCGCCATATCCCGAAGCCCCTCTGGGCGATTCTCATCCTCCTCTTCCCGCTGGTCGGCTCGGTCTCCTGGCTGATCGTGGGCCGTGACCGCAGCAGCACGGCGGGCCGTCTGGGCGGCGGTTCCTCCCGCGGGTCCCGGGGCGGCTGGGTCGCTCCGGACGACAACCCCGACTTCCTGAGGTCCCTCGACGACGACAAGAAGGACGGCACGGAGGACGGCAAGAAGGAGGACGAGAGGTCGTCCGACGAGGGCAAGGACGGCGACGCCAGGGACTGAGCCCGCCGCACGGAACGTCCTGACCCGCCCTCAGGTTCCCTTCGGCGTCACAGGAACCGGCCCGTTCGGGAACCCTCCACCCGCGCCACGGACTCGGGCGTGCCCTCCGCCACCAGCTCGCCCCCGGCCCTGCCGCCCGCCGGGCCGAGGTCGATCATCCAGTCGGAGGCGCGGACGACGTCGAGGTTGTGCTCGATGGTGAGGACCGTGTTGCCCGCGTCGACCAGACGGCGGAGAACGGTGAGGAGGCGTGCCGTGTCGGCGGGGTGCAGACCCGTGGTCGGTTCGTCGAGGAGGTAGAGGGTGCGGCCCGTGGCCCGGCGGGACAACTCCTTGGCCAGCTTGATCCGTTGGGCCTCGCCGCCCGAGAGGGTCGTCGCCGGCTGGCCGAGCCGCAGATAGCCGAGGCCCACGTCCGACATCCGCCGCAGGCGCGCCGCCACCGACGGCACGTCCGCGAACACCGTCAGCGCCTCGTCCACCGTCGCCTCCAACACCTCCGCGATGTCGTACCCCTCGAACCGCACCCCCAGCACCTCGCTGCGGAACCGCCGCCCCCGGCACCCGGGGCAGCGGACCTCGACCGCCGGCAGGAAGTGCATCGAGACGGCGAGGACGCCCGCGCCCTCGCAGCGTTCACAGCGGCCGCCGGGGACGTTGAAGGAGAAGTGACCGGGCGTGAAGCGGCCCTGCGAGTGCGCCGCGTACACCTCGCGGATCGGGGTGAAGGCGTCCGAGTACGTCGCCGCGTTCGAGCGCGGGAGGCGGCTGATGGGCTGCTGGTCGATCGTCACGATCTTGTCCAGCGCCTCCCAGCCGTCGATCCCGTCGTGCTCGGCCGGCGCTTCCCCCGACCCGCCCGACCCGCGGAACCGCCGTCGGCCCGCGCGGCCCAGGATGTCCAGCACCAGCGACGACTTGCCCGACCCCGAGGGGCCGGTCACCGTGACCAGCCGGCCCAGCGGGATGCGTACGGTGAGGTCCTTGAGGTTGTGCGCGCGGGCGCCCCGGATGGTCAGTGAGGTTCCGTCAAGCGCCGTCTCCCGGGCCGGGGGTGGCGTCGATGCGCGGCCCGCGAGGTACGCCCCCGTCACCGAACCCTCGCTCGCGGCGATCTCCTCCGGCGTCCCCTGGGCCACGATCCGGCCGCCGTCGCCGCCCGCTCCGGGGCCGATGTCGACGACGTGGTCGGCGGCGCGCAGTACGTCGAGGTCGTGCTCGACGACCAGCACCGTGTTGCCCAGGTCCCGCAGTCGGCGCAGCACATGCACCAGGCGTTCGGTGTCGGCCGGGTGCAGGCCGATGGTCGGTTCGTCGAGGACGTACAGGACACCGGTCAGCCCGGAGCCCAACAGGGCGGCCAGCCGGAGTCGTTGGGTCTCGCCCGCGGAGAGGCTGGGGGTCGACTGGTCCAGGGTGAGGTAGCCGGCGCCTACGTCCACGAGCCGCCGGACGCGCTCCCGGAGGTCGTCGAGCACGGGCGCGGTCACCGGCTCGGCCTTCATCCCGCCTGTCCACGCGGCGAGTTCCTCCAGGGGCATGCGTGCCGCGTCGACGATCGTCAGCCCGTCGACGGTCACCGCCCGGCTCTCCGGCCGCAGCCGGGTGCCCTCGCAGGCCCGGCACTCCCCCTTGACCAGCAGCTTCTCCGTCTTCTCCCGGTAGTCGGAGTCTTCGACACGGTCGGCGTAGCGCCGCATGAGGTTCGTGACCACGCCTTCGAAGCGGCCCGCGGCGACGGTGGCCGGGGGTTCGACCCGCGCTCCCGCTCCCGCCTCCGGGAAGTGGCGGCCGAACTCTGCGCTATCCACGCCGTGCAGGAGCAAGTCGCGCTGGATGTCGGTGAGTTCGTCGACCGGTATGTCCGCGTCGAAGGTGAAGCCGTAGTGCGCGGCGGCCGCCCGCAGGATCGGCACGTTCCGCTCGGTCAGCCTGGGGTGCCAGCCGAGTACCGCTCCCCCGGCGACGCCGCGGCTGCCGTCCACCAGTCGCCGTACGTCCGCCCGGAGCACGAAACCGAGACCGGTGCACTCCGGGCAGGCTCCCGCGGGCTTGTTGAAGGAGAAGCTGCCCATCACCAGTCCGGGCACGGTCGCCCCGCAGTGCGGGCACGGCACGGACTCGCCCTCGGCCGTCTCGTCGTCCCAGGTCTCCGAGGACACAGTGCGCGGCGACTCGTACGACGGCGGTACGCGCTTCCCGCACCCCGGACACGTCCGGCAGCCCATCCGCGCCCACAGCAGCCGCAGATACGTGAAGACCTCGGTCACCGTGCCGACCGTCGACCGCGGGCTCCGGTTCGTCAGGTGCTGGTCGACGCTGATCGACGGGGACAGACCCGTGATCGAGTCGACCGCGGGCTTGCTGACGAAGGGAGTGACCATGCCCAGCGACTCCATGTACTGCCGCTGGCCCTCCCGGTGCAGGGTGTCGAAGGCGAGCGTGGACTTGCCCGAGCCGGACAGGCCGGTCAGCACGACGAGACGGTTCTTGGGGATGGTGAGGGTGACGTTCCTGAGGTTGTGCAGACGGGCGCCCTTGACGCGTATGCAGTCATCCATGGCTTCAAGTTTTTCATTGAAGCTCCTTTTGGGACTTTTACAGGAAGGGTGAGGGCGGACTGCCGGTCTGTACGGCAACGATCCGGGTCAGACGCTCTCGAAAGCTCGCGTAACCTTCAAACCGATGAACGAGCACACGGCCCGCCGTCCCGCGGCTTCCGCCCGTCTCCGCCCCGTGGACCTGGCCCGGCTCGCCGGGATCTCCACCCAGCAGATCCGCAACTACGAGGAGGCCGGGGTCCTGCCCCCGGCCCCGCGCACCGAGTCGGGCTACCGGACCTTCGACGACGTCCACCGCCGCGCCCTCCTCGCCTACCGGGCGCTCGCCAAGGGGTACGGGCCCGTCACGGCCACGGAGATCATGCGCACCGTGCATGCCGGCGACATCCCCGGCGCCCTCGCCCTCGTGGACGCCGCGCACGCCGCGCTGCACGAGGAACGCGTGTCCCTGCGGGCGGCGAGCGAGGCCCTGGAGGCCCTCGCCAGGGAGGCGAGGGCCGAGAAGGCGAGGGCAGAGAAGGCGAGGGCAGAGAAGGCGGGTGCCGGGTCGGCGGGCGCCGAGAAGCCCCGCCGCTTCCCGCGCCCCGGACCCGGACCCGGACCCGACCTGCGGATCGGCGAGGTGGCCGCCCTCCTCGGCGTACGCACCTCCGCCCTGCGCGTGTGGGAATCCGCCGGGCTCCTGACGCCACGACGGGAGCGCGGCACGGCGTACCGCCACTACTCCCCCGCCGACGTGCGCGACGCCCGGCTGGTCCACACCCTCCGCCGCAGCCACTATCCGCTCCACCAGATCCGCCCCGTCCTGGAGGACCTGCACCGCACGGGCGGCAGCGAGGCGCTCCACGAGTCGATCGCGGCACGCCGGGCCGCCCTGACGGAACGGACGACGGCGATGCTCGCCGGGGCGGGGCACCTGCACGCCTATCTCACGCACGGGCACCAGTGACACCTTTTGTCAGAGGCGTGTGGAACACTCGCCCGCGATGTTCGATCAAGGACATCAAAAGAACGTCACGGGGAATCACGGGGATTCAAGGGGGATAGCTGCCATGGGCGTAAGCATCTCGTTCATCAGCGCGACGCCGCAGGAGCTGGACAGGGCGGAGAGCGACCCGAGTTGGGCAGGTGAGTTCATCTACGAGCTGTACGACGGCGACACCGTGGGCCGCCCCCACGGAGGCCCGGACAAGGCGTGGGCCGGCCTCCAGTTCCTGCTCGACGGAGCGGAGATGAATCTTGAGTTTCTGATGGACGGATACCTGATCCGCGAGGACGGCACCCTCTTCGGCTGGTCACCGGAGCACGTCCAGGCCGTGGCGCGGGAATTGAACGCGACCCCGTGGGAACGGCTGGCGGTGCACTACGACCCCGAGCGGATGACGAAGGAGGAGGTGTATCCCAACATGTGGCGATTCAACCCCGAGGGTGAACTCACCTGGCTCGAAGACGGCTACGAGGACTTGGTCGGCTTCTTCGACGCGGCTGCCAAGGGGAGCTACGGAGCGTTCATGAACTTCAGCTTCTAGGGCTACGAGGCATACGTCTCTCGCAGTTCCTCGAAGCGGTCGGGTGTCCAGGACCGCCAGTCCACCGGGTTTCCGTCGAGCGCCTCGGCCAGGTACTCCAGGTGGAGGTGCCAGGCGGCGAGGCAGTCGCGGCGGAGTTCGTCGTCGCCGCGGATCTCGTTGGTGAAGCGGAGCGTGGTGCCGTGCTCACCATACGGTTCCACGTGAAACCGGATCCGCCCGTGGAAGCCCTCCAGGGTGTACTCGGCGACCCGCTCGACGTCCCAGGCGGTGATCCTGCCGGGGACGGCTTCACCGTCCGGCCCGGTGTTCAGCCAGCGCAGCGCGACGGCACCGCCGAGGTGGGGTTCGAAGGTGTCCGCGGCGGCCAGCCAGTCGCGGAGGCCGTCGCCGTGGCCGGCCACCACGGGCCACACCTGCTCCACGGGGTGGGGCAGGTGCAGCGTGAAGTGCAGGGTGTGCGTGTCTCCCTCGGTCCGGCTGGTGCCCTGTTCGATGACCTTGTTCATGGCACCAGCCTGACGCGGGACCGAGGGCGACGCACCCGGTTCAGGCCGCCGAGACCGGAATCAGGGCCGCCGAGACCGGATTCAGGGCCGTTGGCCGGCCTTGTCGACGACCGCGCGCTCCAGAACGGCACTCATACCGGTCACCTTGCCGTTCTCGTCGATCTCGCGCTCGCCGAGGTACGTGAAGGTCTTCGCGTCGAAGATCTGCTCCTCGCGCCCCTTGCCACTCTGCTGCCGGGTGATCGCGATCCCCTCGCGGCCCGCCGAGTCCTTCACGTTCGGGACCACCTTCACGCCCGGGATCTGCGCGGCGGCCCGGTAGAGCGCGGCGCTCACCTTCGGGGGCATCAGTGCCTCATGGATCAGATCGCCGAAGAGGACGAAGGCCGCGTAGTCCTTGTCCGGCCGCTCCTCCTCCACCTGATCGGCGCTCACCCGGTACAGCCAGTCACGCATCTTGTCCGGGTCGGTCGGCAGCTTGGACAGCGCGCGGTAGTCGGTCTCGCGCCCGGTGTCCTCGCGGCGGGAGAACTCCGGCTTCGAACGCTCGGTGTCCGGGAGAGGGGAGGACTCCAGCGTCGTGCGTCCGACGCCGTCCCTGTCGTCGTCGAGCAGGCCCGGGTGTGTGCCGTCCACCGAGAGCCAGATCTCCCGGTCGCGGACGGGCCCGCGCTTGCCGGGCCCGTCGTTCTCCCGGACGGTGTAGGCGCCCTTGCTCCTGATGTAGACGAACTGGTCGTCGCGGATGTCGGTGGGCACGTCGGCGTGCTCGGCGGCCAGCGCGATGTTCTCCAGCAGCTGTACGGCCTGCTGCGAAGCCGCGGGCCGTCCTGCCTGGCCGCTGTCATCGGACGACGGCAGGACCGTGAAGGTGACGGCGGCCGCGGTGGCGACGGCCGCCGCGAGCGCGGGCCGCAGCCATCGGCTGCGGCTGCCGATGCGGCTGCGGCTGCGTGCGGGCGTGGTGGCGGGGGTGGCGGGGGCGGCGTGCTGTTGTTCCTGCCGGATCTCGGTCATCAGATGCTCCTTGAGGAGTAGGTGACGGCCCGGCGGAAGGTCTCGCTCTGGAAGCTCGGAAAGCTCCGGGAGCTCTTGGAGCTTGGGGAGCTTGGGGAGCTGGTTCATCAGTTTCCCTCCCTCAGGGGCCTGACCGCTCTGCCGCGGTCACCTCTCATCTGTCCGTGGATTTGGGAGAGTTCCGCTTCTTTGACATGTTTCGCGAGTTTTGTTCTGGCACGCGAGAGCCGGGACCGTACGGTCCCCACCGGTATCCCGAGCGCCTCGGCGGCCGCCGCGTAGTCGAGCCCGGACCAGACGCACAGGGCCAGCACCTCGCGATCGGCCCGCCGCAGCCTCGTCAGGGCGGTCCGTACGAGGGTGAGCTGCGCCGAGTCGTCCAGGCGCCGGGCGATCTCGTCGGCGAAGTCGTCCACGGTCTCGTCGCGCGGCAGGCGGGCCAGTGCGGCCGAGTGTCTTCGGGCCGCCCTGCGGGTGTTGCGTGTGACGTTGGTGGCGATGCCGAGCAGCCAGGGCCGCAGCGAGCCACCGTCCTCGTCGACCCGGTCACGCAGCCGCCAGGCATCCAGGAACGTCAGCGAGACGACGTCCTCGGCACTCGCCCACTCCCCCGTGAGACGGAAGGCATGGTTGTAGACGGAGCGCGCGTACGCGTCGAAGAGTTCACCGAAGGCGTCGTGATCGCCCGCGCGAACGCGCTTCCGCAGATTCGTGTCCACGCCCTCTTCCCTGTCCGCACGACGAAGGCCGGTTCCGATGACTCAGGTCACACCGGAACCGGCCTGCCGGCTTTCGTCGAAAGCGGGCTACTGCGTCTTGCTGCGTCACACGCCCGCGTAGGAGTGCAGGCCGTTCACGAAGAGGTTGACTCCGTAGTAGTTGAACAGCCAGCAGGCGAAGGCGATGAGCGCGATGTACGCGGCCTTGCGGCCCTTCCAGCCGGCCGTGGCGCGGGCGTGCAGGTAGCCGGCGTAGGCGACCCAGGTGATGAAGGACCAGGTCTCCTTCGGGTCCCAGCCCCAGTAGCGGCCCCACGCGTCGCCCGCCCAGATGGCGCCCGCGATGATCGTGAACGTCCACAGCGGGAACACGGCGGCGTTCACGCGGTACGAGAACTTGTCGAGGGAGGCGGAGGCGGGCAGCCGCTCCAGTACGGAACTCGCGAACCGGCCGGGCTTGCCGCCGGTCGCGAGCTTGTTCTCGTACGTGTCCTTGAACAGGTAGAGGACCGTGCCGACCGCGCCCACGTAGAAGACGGCGCCGCACAGGATCGCGGTCGAGACGTGGATGTACAGCCAGTACGAGTGGAGGGCGGGAACCAGCTGGTCGCTGGCGGTGTACAAGATGGTGACGGCGACACCGAGATCGAGGAGGACCGTCGTGATCAGGGGGAGGCCGAGCCAGCGGATGTTCTTCCGCAGCGCGAGGAAGGCGAGGTACACGCCGACGGCGACGGTGGAGAAGGTGATGTTGAACTCGTACATGTTGCCCCACGGCGCCCGCTGCACCGACAGGGCACGCGTCAGCACACCGCCCGCCGCGATGGCGAAGGCGAGCACGGTGAGGGACACGGCGATACGGCCGTAGAGGTCCCCCTGCTCGTCACCCCCGTGCGCACCGGGCCCGTCCGGCACGTCCCGCTCACCGGCCGCCGCCCGCACGACGACCTGGGGCCGCTCCAGCACGGCGGTGCCACCGGCCTTCTTCACGGTGACCGCTGGCTTGGCCACCTGCGTCTTCTCGGTCAGCGCGGCGGCCGTACGGCCCACCTTGCTGCGGCTGCCGAGGAGCCACTCGGCGATGTACGCGAAGAAGGCCAGCGTGTAGACGGCCATCGCGGAGTAGATCAGCACATTGCTGATGTTGGCGAGGTTCTCGTTGGTCGCTGCGGCCAACTCGGTTGCGGCGGCGTGAGTCACGGCGTCTCAGCCCCTTCGGCAGGTACGACTGGGGGGTCGGGGTTGGTTGTCCCGGCGTCCGGCTCCGGGGCGGGGTCGGCGTGGGAGGGATCGGAAGAGTCGGAAGAGGGAGAGGAGGGGGAGGAGGGGGAGGAGTCAGAGGAAGGGGGAGTCCGGGTGCCGGACGACTTGGGGGTGCTGTCGGCTTCGGTGGCGTGGTCCGGGGCGGTCGGGGCCTTGTCGTGGACCAGTCCGGCCAGGTCGCCCAGTTCCTCGGGGAGCTGTGCGGACTCGCTGCGGCCGAGACCCGCCATCTCCACGACGGTCACGCCGTCGGCACCCTTCACGGCCCGCACCCACACACGGCGGCGCTGGATGAAGAGGGATGCCGCGAGGCCGAGGATGGCGGCGATGGCACCGGCGAGGGCCCAGCCGCTCCCGGGCTGCTGGGTGATCTGGAAACGGGACCACGGCTCGACCGAGTCGAAGGTCACCGAACCCGCTCCGTCAGGCAGCTTCATGGTCTCGCCGGGCAGCAGCCGCTTCTTCAGCAGCTGGCCCTTGGAGTCCTTGAACTCCTTCAGGTTGGTCTTGTTGAGCTGGTAGATGTTCTGCGGGATGCCCGAGTCGACACCCAGGTCCCCGCGGTAAGCGGAGAGCGCGAGCACGGGGAAGTCCAGCGCCGGGAACTGCGAGAGCATCTGGCCCTTGCCCGCGCCCGCGAAGGTCGGCACGAAGAAGGCGTTGAACCCGAGCTGTTCCTTCTCACCCTTGGCGTTCCGGTACCCGTCGAGGACCTTGACCGCGCCGGAGGAGGTGAGGTTGCCGTCGATCGGCAGCAGCGGCACCGCGTCCTTGAAGACGACCTTGCCCTTGCCGTCCCGGACGGTGATGACGGGCGCGTACCCGAAGTTGATCATGTAGACCTTGGAATCGCCGACCACCAGCGGCTTGTTGACCTTGATCGTGGCCGGCTTTTCCTTGCCGTCCGCCCCCACGCTGTAGGTGATGTGCGACTCGAACGTGCGCGGAGTCCCGCGGTTCGGGCCGTTGCGCTCGTACGTGGCCTTGGCCGACTTCAGGTTGAAGCTGAAGGAGTCCAGGTCGTCGAGCGTGAAGAGGTTGCCGGACTTGAAGTCGTCGTACTGCGTCATGGTGTTGGCGAAGCCGTCACCCTGAAGGATCAGCTTGGTGCCCTCGGACTTGAAGAGCTGGCCCCAGGCGAACGCGACCAGCATCACGATCAGCGCGAGGTGGAAGACGAGGTTGCCCGCCTCCCGCAGGTAGCCCTTCTCCGCGGCGACCGCGTCACCGGCGACGTGGGAGCGGAAGCGTCGCCCCTTCAGCACCGTCAGCGCGATCTCACGGACCTGCTCCGGCTCGGCCTCGGTGCGCCAGGTCGCGTACGCGGGCAGCCGGTTGAGCCGCCTCGGTGCCCTGGGCGGACGCCCCCTGAGCTGCTCCACGAACTGCCAGGTGCGCGGCACGATGCAGCCGATGAGCGAGATGAACAGCAGGATGTAGATCGCCGAGAACCACACCGAGCTGTAGACGTGGAACAGCCCGAGCTTCTCGTAGACGGGCCCCAGGGTCTCGTGCCGGTTCATGAAGTCGGCGACCTTGGTCTCGTCCTGCCCGGACTGCGGGATGAGCGAGCCCGGGATCGCCGCGAGCGACAGCAGGAACAGCAGCAGCAGCGCGACCCGCATGGAGGTCAGCTGCCGCCAGAACCAGCGGGCCCAGCCGATGACGCCCAGCGAGGGCAGGTGGGGGGCGTCCTCCTTGGCAGCGTCCTCCTTGGGGGCGGTGGACAACTGGGAGCGGGCGGCGCCGAGGTCCTGCTCCTCGTCAGCGGAGGCAACCGTGGCCGTGGTGTTGGCGTGGGCCTTGGTGTCGACCTTGGCCTTGGTGTCTGCCTTGGCCGTGGCCTTGGTCTCTGCGTTGCTCATGGATCAGATCCCCACCGTGAAGCCGTTCGACCAGACCTGCATCTCCTGCACGATGCGGTCCCAGGCGCCGGTCAGCAGGAGCAGGCCGGTCGCGATCATCATGACGCCGCCGACGCGCATGACCCACACGTAGTGCCGCTTGACCCAGCCGAAGGCACCGAGCGCCTTGCGGAAGCCGACCGCGGCGACGACGAAGGGCACGCCCAGGCCGAGACAGTACGCCACGGTGAGCAGGGCCCCGCGTCCGGCACTGGCCTGGTCCATGGCGAGGGCGGTGACGGAGGCGAGGGTCGGGCCGATGCAGGGCGTCCAGCCGATACCGAAGAGCGCGCCGAGCAGCGGCGCCCCGATGAGCCCCGTGGACGGCCGGGTGTGGAAGCGGAACTCCCGCTGGGTGAGCCAGGGCATCAGCCCCATGAAGAACACACCCATGAGGATCATGAGCACACCGAGCACCTTGGACAGGACGCCCTGGTACTCCTGCAACGTCGACCCGAAGTACCCGAACAGCGCCCCGCCGGACACGAACACCGCGGTGAACCCGAGCACGAACAGCCCGGCACCGGCGGCCATCCGCCCGCGCCGCGCCTCCGCCAGATCGGTGCCGCCCACGCCGGTGACGTACGACAGGTAGCCGGGCACCAGCGGCAGCACGCACGGCGAGAAGAAGGAGACGAGACCGCCGAGGGCGGCGATCGGCAGGGCGATCAGCAGGGCGCCGCTGGAGACGGTCTGGTTCTGGTCGGTGGGCGCGGCGAGATGGACCGTGGCGAGATCGGACGTGGCGAGATCGACCGTGGCGGTGACGAGGGACACAGGGTCACTTCTCCGCGAGGACCGGCTCGATCATCTTGCGCAGCTTCGCCTCGCTGAGCGCCTGGAGGGAGCGCGCCGCGACCTTGCCCTCCCGGTCGATGACGAGGGTCGAGGGGATCGCCTGCGGGTTGAGGGTGCCCTTCTCGAAGCGGAGCATCAGCTTGCCGGTCGGGTCGTACAGGCTCGGGTAGGTGACCTTGTACTCCTCCTCGAAGGCCCGCGCCGGTCCCGTACTGGTGTCGCGCGTGTTGATGCCGACGAACTGCACGCCCTGGTCGGCGAGGTCCTCGGAGACCTTGACGAGGTTGGGGGCCTCGGCGCGGCACGGCGCGCACCAGGAGCCCCACACGTTGATCACGACGATCTTGCCCCGGTAGGCGGAGGCGACGTCGAGCTGCTTGCCGAACAGGGTCGTGCCGGAGAGTTCGGGGGCGTCGGCCCGGTCGCTCTTCTTCACGGTGGCGATGCCGTCGGAGCTGGTGATGAAGCCGGTGCCACCACCGCCGCCCGAGGTCCCCCCGGAACTGCACGCGCTCAGGACAAGCGCCGCGACAGCGGCCCCCGCGGAGAGCAGGGCGGTGCGGCTACGGCTCGTACGGGTCTGGCCGGTTTGGGGGGTTGGGTGGCTCTGGCGGGTGCGGTGCGAGCGCTGGGGGGCGCGGGCGCGGCTGGCGGCACTCATGTGAAAAGTTTCGCATGCCCGTTTAGACGTTCTTCGGCACCCCCCTCAAGGACAGAAAACCCCATTTCAGGCACCTCTTCCGAGCCACCCGAGGTGCCGCTGTCCGCGCCGCTGCCCGACCCGCAGTTGCCCCACAACGTGAAGCCCCCCGCCCAACCCAGCGGAGCGCCTACGCCCCGAACGCCTTGTCCTTGCCCTTGACCGGCTTGGCCCCGGCGAGGAGATGCGCCGGCACCAGATCCCGCGCCGGCTCGGTGTACCCCACGGACACGATCTTGTCGCCCTGGTACGTGAACGTGGTCAGCGACGCGAGCGTGCACTGCCGCTTGCGCGGGTCGTGCCACAGCCGCCGCCGCTCGACGTACGACCGCACGATCCAGATCGGCAGCTGGTGGCTGACCAGCACGGCCTCGTGCCCCCGCGCCGCGTCCTTCGCCGCGTCGAGCGCTCCCTTCATCCGGACGACCTGGTCGACGTACGGCTCGCCCCAGGACGGTCTGAACGGGTTGAGCAGGTGCTTCCAGTTCTCGGGCCGCTTCAGCGCGCCGTCGCCGACGCCGAAGGTCTTGCCCTGGAAGACGTTGTCGGCCTCGATGAGACGGGCGTCGGTGGCGAGGTCCAGCCCGTGGGCCTTGGCGATCGGCGTCGCGGTCTCCTGCGCACGCTCCAGCGGGGAGGCGACGACATACGTCACGTCCCGCGAGGCGAGGTGGTCGGCGACCCGGTCGGCCATGCGCCGCCCGAGCTCGGAGAGGTGGTAGCCGGGCAGGCGCCCGTACAGGATCCCCTCGGGGTTGGCGACCTCGCCGTGCCGCATGACGTGCACGACGGTGATGTCCGCGCTGTTCGCACCGTTGCCCGAACCGTTGCCCGAGCCGATGCCCGCGCTGTTCACGCTGCTCATGCGGCGGCCTCCGCGGCGGCGCGGGCGGCGGCGGGAAGGGCGTCGGCGATGCGCTGGACGGCCCGCTCGTCGTGCGCGGTCGACACGAACCACGATTCGAACGACGACGGCGGCAGGTAGACGCCCTGCGACAGCATCGAGTGGAAGAAGGCGTTGAAGCGGAACGCCTCCTGGTTCCTGGCGTCCTCGTAGTTCCGCACGGGCCGGTCGGTGAAGAAGACGGAGAACATGGTGGAGGCGGTCTGCAGCGTGTGCGCGACGCCCTCCTTGCTCAGGGCCTCGGTGACGAGCGTACGGATCTGCTCCGAGACGGCGCCCAACGTGTCGTACGCGGCGTCGTCGAGCAGTTGGAGCTGGGCGAGCCCGGCGGCGGTGGCGACCGGGTTCCCGGACAGCGTGCCGGCCTGGTAGACGGGCCCGGCGGGCGCGAGGTACGCCATGACGTCGGCACGCCCCCCGAAGGCGGCGGCCGGGAACCCGCCCCCCATGACCTTCCCGAAGGTCATGAGATCGGGCCGGACGCCGTCGATCCCGTACCACCCGCTGCGGCTGGTCCGGAACCCGGTCATGACCTCGTCGGAGATGTACAGCGCCCCGTGCTCCGCGCACGCGTCCTTCAGCCCCTGGTTGAAGCCGGGCAGCGGCGGTACGACGCCCATGTTGCCGGGCGAGGCCTCGGTGATGACGCAGGCGATCTCGCCGGGGTGGGCCAGGAAGGCCTCCAGCACGGCGTCGAGATCGTTGTACGGCAGCACGATCGTGTCCCCGGCCTGAGCACCGGTCACGCCGGGGGTGTCGGGCAGCGCGAAGGTGGCGACCCCGGACCCGGCGGCGGCGAGCAGCGCGTCCACGTGCCCGTGGTAGCACCCGGCGAACTTGATCACCTTGCTGCGGCCGGTGAACCCGCGGGCGAGCCGGATGGCGGACATGGTGGCCTCGGTCCCGCTGGACACGAGCCGCACCTGGTCGAGCGGCTCGACGCGGGCGACCATCTCCTCGGCGAGCGCGACCTCGCCCTCGCCGGGCGTACCGAAGGAGGTGCCGCGGGAGACGGCCGCCTGGACGGCGGCGATGACCTCGGGACGGGAGTGCCCGAGGATCATGGGCCCCCACGAACACACAAGATCTACATACTCGCGGCCATCGACATCGGTCAGATAAGGACCGGTACCGGACACCATGAACCGGGGCGTACCGCCCACGGCGCGGAAGGCGCGCACGGGGGAGTTCACGCCGCCGGGCGTGACGGCCGACGCACGCTCGAAGAGAGTCTGCGAAACTGGGGCTTCGTACGGATAGCTCACACAAGCCATGGTGTCAGAGGCCCCGAAGATCCCGCGGACAGGTGTTTCAACGCACGTTTCGGCGCGCGGCCGTGGGGGAGGTCACAATGACACGATGATCGGGTCGCGCGGCGGGGACCACGCGTCCTAGAACAGCAGTCGGGTGGAGATATGCATCGCGGTGGCGGACCGGGCGAGGGGACCGACGACCTCGGTCCGCGGCGTGCCCGGCGGGGAAGGCACCGGCGCGAGGCGGAGGAATCGACCGAGGCACGAGGCGAAGCACGGCAGGCACAGGGTGGACAGATTCCGCCGGCTCCTCCCGGACCGGTGGGTCCGGCAGGTCCGGTGCGTCCTCTGGACCCCATGGGTCCGGTGGGCTCGACGGGCCATCAGAACCCCACGGCTCCACCGGAGTCCGTGCCCCCGGGTTCGCCCAACCCCACGCTTCCGTTGGGCCCTAAGGGGTCACACCAGGACGATTCCGTTCCGCAACGGAGCGGCGCTGAGCGATTCGACGGACCGGACCGTATGGACGGTAAGGACCGTATGGATCGGATGGATCACATGGATCGCATGGATCAGACCGGCAGGACCAACCGCACGCCCGGCACGCCCCGGACACCCCGGACACCCCGGACCGACCGGATGGACCACGTGGCCGATCGGCTGCGGGCAGGGAGCAGGAATGGTGGCCGGGTGGGGGTGACGTACAAGTACTTCGGCGCGCCCGACGGCGCGACGGCGGCCCGCGTCCCGATCTCGATGCGGCCCGAGGAACTCGGCGGCGACGAGCTCGGCATGAACGGCATGTTCACCAAGATCAAGCCGGAGACGATGGCCGCCATGGTGCTGACCGGCATCGAGGGCGTGCCCCTGCACAGGGTGCCCCCGCTCGAACTGGTCGTCCTCCACCCCGACTACGCGGTCGTGAAGCTCCCCATGACCGTCGTCGACCCACTGCGCGGCATCGGCGAGGAAGCGGTCGGCGCGGCCGCCTTCATCTGGTCCACAGTCCCGGACCGCGGCGGCCCACGCGACGCGTTCAACGTGTACCAACTGCTGCACGAGTGGCAGGACTTCAGCCATCGGCTGCATGAGGCGGGGCATCAGCCGTACTGCCTTGTGTGGCCGTGACCCAGGGTTTCGGTGGTTTCGGGCGGGGTTTTAGGACCCCGCCCTCGTCATGTCCCTGGAGGGGGCGGGGTCCTCAGGTCAGTGGTGGTCGTCTCGGGCGAACGTGCTGACCCGGCGTCGGGCCGGGGACCATGCCGAGGCTCTCCGGCGCATCCTGCCGGCGGGTGATCACGAAGCTCGGGTCGTCCTCCTTCGAGGCGTTGGCGATCGGTTTCGGATCGTCCCCTCCACGACCGGCGAAACCCCCACTACGATCACCGCCCATGGACTGGCTGGAGCGCACCGCGAAGCTGAGGCAGTGGAGCAGGAACGGAACGCGCGCTCCGCACAAGCCGCTGCTGCTCCTGTACGCCCTCGGCCGGTTTCAGGAGGATGCCGACGGCGCGTTGCGGTACAGCACGGTGGAGGAGGACCTGCACCGGCTGCTGGCCGAGTACGGGCCTCCCCACAAGACGACGCCCGCGTACCCGTTCCACCACTTGGTCAGCGACGGAGTCTGGGAAGTACACACCGACCGCGGGCCCGGCAGTCCCGGAAGCGGGGTGCGGGATCTGCGGGAGGCGGGGGCCGCCGGGCGGCTCGCGCCGGATCTGAGAGCGGCGCTGCGACGCGAACCGCCTCTGCTCGGCCGGATCGCCCGGTTGCTGCTCGACCTGCACTTCCCGCCCTCCCTGCACAGTGAGTTGTGCGAAGCCGTCGGCCTGGAGCTGGAGCCGACGGAGAGCGAGCAGCTCTCGACGGCGCGCAGGCAGCGGGACCGGCAGATGCGGGAACGGGTGCTGACGGCCTACGAGTACCGGTGCGCCTTCTGTGGTTACGACGGCAGGATCGGCGCCGTGCCGGTCGGGCTGGAGGCCGCCCACGTGCGCTGGTGGGCGTTCGGTGGCCCCGACGACGTCGAGAACGGGCTGTGTCTGTGCTCGCTGCACCACAAGCTCTTCGACAAGGGCGTCCTCGGTGTCGGAGACGGTCACCGCATCCTGGTCTCGCAGCGTTTCGTCGGCCACAGTCCAGCCGCCCGTGAGCACGTGACGGCGCTCGCGGGCCGTCCGCTCGTCGGCCCTCAGCCGGGCGTGCGCCCTGTCGCGGCCGCCCACCGCGACTGGCACACCAGTCAGGTCTTCCACGGCGAACCACGCCCTGTCACGGCCGCCACACCACTTCAGTCTTGAAGAACTGCGCGGTGGAGATGTCGGTGAGGCCGTGTTGGCGGCGACGCCTCGGGCGATGCCCACTGGACCTCAACGCTTCTGAACCGCCCCCGCCTCTGCCCCCGCCCCCACCGTGAACCCGATGACCGTCCCCCCGCCCACCCGCCGGAACGCGAAGGGCTCGCCCCCGTGGGCCGTGGCGACCTCGCGGACGATGGACAGGCCCAGCCCGGAGCCGGGCAGGCTGCGGGCGGCCGGGGCGCGGTAGAAGCGGTCGAAGACGCGGATCAGGTCGGGGTCGGCGATCCCCGGACCACGGTCGCGGACCTCCACGCGGACGGTTCCGTGACCGTCACCGTCACGGTCGCTGTCCGCCTCGCCGTCGCCTCCCGCGGGCCTCTCCGCCTCCATGACGCTGACGCCCGCATCCGGCCCCGTCACCACCACCTCGATCACGCCCGTCCACCCGCGGTCGAACTTCGCCGCGTTCTCCACCAGGTTCGACACCGCCCGCTGCAGTGCTCCCACCCGCCCGGCGACCGTCGTGTCCCCGTGTGCCCGCGCCACGACCTCCCGCCCGGTCCGCCGGCGGGCGGCCGCCACCACGTCCTCGACGATGTCCGCGAGC
Organism: Streptomyces bluensis; assembly: GCF_014650715.1. Lineage (GTDB taxonomy): Bacteria > Actinomycetota > Actinomycetes > Streptomycetales > Streptomycetaceae > Streptomyces > Streptomyces bluensis. The sequence continues at coordinate 318,171 of NZ_BMVM01000008.1, forward strand.
GCCACCCGCTGGACGGGCTCGGTGCTGGACTGGCCGGCCGCGAGGTCGACCAGCTCGTTGACGAGGTCGGTGAGTTCGCGGGCCTCCTGGGCGAGGTCGGCGACCAGTTCCTCGCGGACCGGTGCCGGGAACTCGTCGATCCGGCGCAGCAGGGAGATGTTCGTCCGCAACGATGTCAGCGGGGTGCGCAGCTCGTGGCCCGCGTCCTGGACGAGCCGCCGCTGGTCCTCCTCGGACTGGGCGAGCCGTACCAGCATGCGGTCGAAGGAGCGGCCGAGCCGGCCCACCTCGTCGCGTCCGGTGACCGGCACCTGGATGGAGAGGCGCCCGGTGCGGGCCACGTCCTCCGCCGCGCCGGCGAGCCGCACCAGACGCCGGGTCATGCGCCGCGCCAGCCACCAGCCGAACAGCCCGGCCGAGACGACGACGGCGGCCTCCAGCAGCACGGTCCGCTGCTGCAGCTCCCGCAGCAGGTCCTCCGTGTCGCTGAACTCCTGCGCGACCTGCACGGCCCCCCGGCCGTCCCCCAGGGCGACGGTGGCCACGCGGTAGCGGTCGTCGCCGAGGGCGACCGTGGCGTGCTCGACCGTACGGCCCGCCACGGCCTCGTCGGCGGTGTCGCGGTCACGGGTGCGCACGGGCAGGGCCGGGCTGCCCTCGTCGACGAGTTCGCCGCCCGGTCCGAGCACCTGGACGTCCGTGGGCCCCGACCCCATCAGCTCGCCACGGGGCCCGCCCTGGTCCGAGGACGCGTAGTCCTCGGGGCCGCGCGCCCGTTCCCGTACCTGTTGCTGCAGGTCACGCACCAGCCCGGCGAACACCGTCTGCTGGTCCACCCGCACCAGCCGGGCGGCCGCGCTGTAGCTGAGGACCCCGACGAGGACCGTGACGACGGCGGCCACGGCGGCGAAGGACAAGGTGAAGGTCGCCCGCAGGGAGGAGACCCGGCGCAGGCGGGGGCGCAGGTGCACTCAGTCCTCCCTCAGCACGTACCCCACGCCGCGCACCGTGTGGATCAGCACCGGCGCGTCCGGCTCGTCGAGCTTGCGCCGCAGGTAGCCGACGTACACCGCGAGGTTCTTGGAACCCGGGCCGAAGTCGTAGCCCCAGATGCGGTCGTAGATCGTCGCGTGGTCGAGGACGATCCCGGCGTTGCGCATGAGCAGTTCGAGGAGGTCGAACTCGGTCCGGGTGAGCTCCAGTTCGCGCGTCCCGCGCCAGGCCCGCCGGGCGTGCACGTCCATCCGCAGCCCGGCGGCGGACAGCAGCCCGGCGGTGTCGCGGTCACCGGACGGCTTGGGCGCCGCTACGGCGTTGCCTGTTCGGCGCAGCAGGGCCCTCAGGCGGGCGAAGACCTCCTCTACGTCGAATGGCTTAACGACGTAGTCGTCCGCCCCGGCGTCCAGACCGGCGATCCGGTCGGCCGTCTCGACGAGCGCGGTGAGCATCAGGATCGGCGTCCGATCACCCTCCGCGCGCAGGACACGGCACACCTGGAGACCGTCGATGCCGGGCATCATCACGTCCAGTACGAGCACGTCCGGCGTGGTCCGGTGCGCCTGCGCGAGCGCCTCCACGCCGTCGGCGACGGCCGTGACCTCGTAACCCTCCAGGGTCAGCGCGCGTTCCAGGGCATGTCGGATGGCGCGGTCGTCCTCGGCGAGCAGCACATTCTGGGGCACCCGACCAGTCTGCCAAGGTCACGGCCGCCAACCACCTGACGGAGTCGAACAGGGACGGGCTTCTTACCCGCCTCTCACCCGGGCCGGGCGGGTGCCTTACCCCGCCGGGCCACCGTGTCCGGTGTGCCAGGCGGGGCGGACCACCGGACCGAGGTCACGCCGGGAAGGATCGTATGGATCGCATGGGCCGCAGGGAGCGGGAGGAAGGCAGCACGCGCACGGAAGGTGACGAGGCTGCGGAGGGCGGGGATCAGGGCCGGGATCGGGGCCGGGATCGGAATCGCCCGGATCGCATAAAAAGCGCGGACCGCACGAAGAGCGTGAATCGCATGAATAGCATGGACCGGACGGGTCGTGCGAACGGAACGAGGCACGCCGATCGGACGGAGACCGGCGCGTGCCCGCATCACGGCGACGGGACGGATCGGGACGAGGAGGACGGGTACGCGCCCCGTACGGAACTGACGAGAAGCGGGCCCCACACCGGACGGGCACCCGCCCCGCACACGACGATCCACCGCACGAAGACGAAGGTCCAGCGCATGAAGATCGTGTTCCTGCTGCACAACGCGTACGCCATCGGCGGCACCGTCCGCACGACGCTCAACCTGGCATCGGCACTGGCGGACCACCACGACGTGGAGATCGTGTCCATGTCCCGCCACCGCGACACCCCGCGCTTCGCAGTCGACCCTCGGATCGCACTGGTCCCGCTGGTGGACACGCGACCGGGCAGCAGGGACCTCACGGACCCCGCCTTCGCGCAGCCCGCCGTCGACTTCCCCGCCGAGGACAAACGCCACCACCAGTACACCCGCCTCACCGACCAGCGGGTCCGCGCCCTTCTCGCCCGCTGCGACGCGGACGTCGTGATCGGCACCCGCCCCGGCATCAACGTGTACGTCGCCCGCTTCGCGCCCCGTCGCGCCCTGCGCATCGGCCAGGAGCACCTGCGCCACGACGCACACGACAAGCGGCTGCGGAAGGTGCTCGCCCGGCACTACCCGGCGCTGGACGCGGTGGTCACCACCACCGAGGCGGACGCGAACGCGTACCGCGCCCACATGCCCCTGCGGGGCGTGCACGTGATGTCGGTGCCGAACATCGTGCCGGCGGCCGACGTCTCCCCCTCCCCCGGCACCGCCCCCGTCATCGCGGCGGCGGGCCGACTGGCCCCCGGGAAACGCTTCGACCTGCTCCTGGAGGCGTTCGCACGGGTCGCGTCGAAGGAACCGGACTGGCGGCTGCGCATCTACGGCGGCGGCAAGCAGAAGGAGCGCCTGAACCGCCTCATCGACGAGCTCGGCCTCTCCGGCCGGGCCCGCCTCATGGGTCCGCGCACCCCCATCGAGGCCGAGTTCGCCAAGGCGTCGCTGGTGGTGAGCGCCTCGGACGCGGAGTCTTTCGGGATGACGCTGGTCGAGGCGATGCGCTGCGGGGTGCCGGTCGTCAGCACGGACTGCCCGCTCGGGCCCGCCGAGATCATCACCGACGGCGTCGACGGCCGCCTCGTCCCGGTCGGCGACCCACGCGCCCTCGCCGACGCCATCCTCGAACTGATCGCCGACGAGCCGACCCGCCGCGCCATGGGCGCCGCCGCCCTCAAGAGCGCCCACCGCTACGACGCGGCCCCCATCCTCGCCCGCTACGAGCTCCTCTTCGCCGAACTCCGCGCCACCCGCTGCCGCCGCGCCTGGGAACGGGAACGGGCCCGGATGACGTCCTGGACCCTCCGCTTGAACCGCTCACTGCGTCGCCGAGCACGGTCCTGGGCCACCCGCGTGGGGTGGCCCAGGACGCGGGCGGCTCGGGAGACATGAGGGCACCCGATGCCGGCCGGCCGGCCCCGGTGTGCCCTCAGCCCGGGGCCGGCCGCGCCACACATGGGCGCGGGGACTTCGCCCCTCCGGCCCTCCGCCCCTCCGGCCCTCGGACCTTCCGGCCCTCCGCCCCCCTCCGCCGATTCCTACGCGCCCCGTGAAGGGCTCAGCGCCGCGAGTTGCTGCGCGAAGGGAACCACGTCCGGCAACGCGGCCCCCGTCCCACGGAGCACGGGCTCGGAGCTCGACGCGGACGTGAGCTCGGGCGCGGACTCGGATTCGGACGCGGACGCGGACTCGGACGCCGACTCGGATACGGACTCGGATACGGACTCGGACGCGCCACCCCGCAGCCCTCCCCGCAGCCCGCCCATCAGCCCCGCCAGCTCCCCCGCCGCCCTCTCGACCCGCCCGGCGAGCCCTTCCGCCCCCCAGTCCTCGGACGCCGCGTACACGGCCGTCGGTACGACGATCGCGCGCAGGTAGGCGAACAGCGGGCGCAGCGCATGCTCCAGGACCAGCGAGTGACGGGCCGTACCACCGGTCGCCGCGACCAGCACCGGCTTCCCCGCCAGCGCGTCCCGGTCGAGCACGTCGAAGAACGACTTGAACAGCCCGCTGTACGACGCGGAGAACACCGGTGTGACCACGATCAGCCCGTCCGCGGCCGTCACCGCGTCCAGCGCGGAGGACAGCCGTGGCCCCGGGAAGCCGTTGGTGAGGTGGTGGGCGATCTCGACGGCCAGGTCGCGCAGCTCGACGACCTGGACCTCGGCGTCGGTGCGCTCCGCGGTCGCGGCGGCGAGCCGGTCCCCCAGCAGCCGCGTGGACGACGGAACGCTCAGCCCGGCCGACACGACGACGAGCCTCATGCGGTACGCACCTCCTCGGCGGGCTCCCCGCCCTTGCCGTTGGGCTGCTTGTCGTTGGCCTGCCTGTCGTGGGCCTGCTTGTCGTGGGCGGCGGCGAGCAGGGACTGGTGCGTCGGCGCGTCCGGCACGTCTGCCGGGCGTCCCTTCGCGAACTCCTCGCGCAGTACCGGCACGACCTCCTCGCCGAGCAGGTCGATCTGCTCCAGCACGGTCTTCAGCGGCAGCCCGGCGTGGTCGACCAGGAACAGCTGGCGCTGGTAGTCACCGGCGTACTTCCGGAAGGCCAGCGTCTTCTCGATCACCTGCTCCGGGGTACCGACCGTCAGCGGCGTCTGGTCCATGAAGTCCTCCAGCGAGGGCCCGTGACCGTAGACCGGCGCGACATCGAAGTACGGCCGGAACTCGCGCACCGCGTCCTGGGAGTTCCTCCGCATGAAGACATGCCCGCCCAACCCGACGATCGCCTGCTCGGGCGTGCCGTGCCCGTAGTGCGCGTACCGGGTGCGGTACAGCTCGACCATCTGCTGGGTGTGGCTCGCCGGCCAGAAGATGTTGTTGTGGAAGAAGCCGTCGCCGTAGTACGCGGCCTGTTCGGCGATCTCCGGGGAGCGGATGGAGCCGTGCCAGACGAACGGGGGTACGCCGTCCATCGGGCGAGGTGTGGACGTGAAGCCCTGGAGCGGCGTACGGAACGTGCCCTCCCAGTTCACGACGTCCTCGCGCCACAGCCGGCGCAGCAGGGCGTAGTTCTCGATGGCGAGGTTGATGCCCTGCCGGATGTCCTGCCCGAACCACGGGTACACCGGCCCGGTGTTGCCACGCCCCATCATGAGGTCCACCCGGCCGTCGGCCAGGTGCTGGAGCATCGCGTAGTCCTCGGCGATCTTCACCGGGTCGTTGGTGGTGATGAGGGTGGTGGCGGTGGAGAGGACCAGCCGCTCGGTGCGGGCGGCGATCCAGCCCAGCATGGTCGTGGGCGACGACGGCACGAACGGCGGGTTGTGGTGCTCCCCCGTCGCGAACACGTCGAGCCCGACCTCCTCGGCCTTCCGCGCGATCGCGACCATGGCCTTGATGCGCTCGCGCTCGGTCGGCGTCCGGCCCGTGGTCGGGTCGGGGGTCACGTCGCCGACGCTGAAGATCCCGAACTGCATCATCGTTTGCCGCCCTCCATGTTGTTTACGATTCAACTATACCCGCAAACGGGAACCCCCGCCGCACTATTCCCCCCAGCCGACGCCCACAGCCGACGCCCACAGGAACTGCACAGGGCGCTGCACAGGACGCCCCGACGGGACGCGGCCCACTGTCAGACCCCGCGCCTACCCTCTCCTCATGGCCGCCCCACGCCGTGACACCCGAGGCATCGTCGACGCGCCGGAGCTCTTCTCCCGCGTCCGCTTCCGCCGTCGCGAGCCGGCCGCACCGCTCCGCCCCTACCTGGAGCACTACTGGCTGATCGACTGGGACCTGACCGAGCCCTACGTCTCCCACGTCGTCCCCCACCCCTCCGTCAACATCGTCTTCCAGCGGTACGAGACCCAGGAGCCCTCCGGCCTCGGGAAGACCGGCTTCGGGAAGGCCGCCTCCGGAGAAGTCACGTTCGGAGAGGTCGCCGGCATCGGCCTCGACCTGTTCGCCCAGAAGCTGGAGGGACGGGGACATGTCTGCGGCATCCAGTTCCGCCCCGGCGGCTTCCGCCCCTTCGCGCCCGAGCGGCCGGTCAGCGACTGGACGGGCCGGCGGATACGGCTGCCGGAGGCGTACCCGGGACGCGACGCCGCAGCCGACACCGAGGCCGTCCTCAGCCCCGCCTCCGACGACGCCCGCGTCACCGCCCTCGACGAGTACCTGCTCGCCCTCGACCCGAAGCCCGACCCCCAGGCCGACCTCGCCATGACCCTCGTCGACCGCATCCGCACCGACCGCGCCATCCGCCGCGTCGGCGACTTCGCCCGCGGCGAGGGCATGTCCGTACGGCTCATGCAGCGACTGTTCGCCGCGTACGTCGGCGTCGGGCCGAAGTGGGTCATCCTCCGCTACCGCATCCACGAGGCCCTGGAACGCGCCGAGACCGACCAGGCCGTCGACTGGGCCGCCCTCGCCGCCGACCTCGGCTACGCCGACCAGGCCCACCTCGCCCGCGACTTCACCGCCACGGTCGGGGTACCGCCCACGGCCTACGCGGAGGCCACCATGCGCACATGAAGCACGCGTCGAGGCCGGGCCGACCGGCTACTTCGCCTGCAGAACCGCGTAGATCATCACGAACGCCACGAGATGGATACCGAACAGGAAGTAGGCGAGGTACCACCACACATACCGCTCGTTCTTCTTCTCCTCGGCCAGACGCCGCCGCTCCAGCGAGAGCTCACCGGAGTCACCGGAGTCACCGCGCTCCCCGGACTCCCCAGGCTCCTCGGGCATCAGTGCTCCCGATGGACCTTGGTGTTGGAGGCCTGAGCACGGGGCCGCAGGACCAGCAGGTCCACGTTGACATGGCTGGGCCGGGTGACCGCCCATGTGATGGTGTCCGCCACGTCGTCGGCGGTCAGCGGCTCGGCCACGCCCTCGTACACCCGCGCCGCCTTCTCCTTGTCGCCGCCGAAGCGGGTCAGCGCGAACTCGTCCGTCTTCACCATGCCCGGCGCGATCTCGATCACCCGCACCGGCGTACCCACGATCTCCAGCCGCAGCGTCTCCGCCAGCACGTGCGCACCGTGCTTGGCCGCGACGTACCCCCCGCCGCCCTCGTACGTGCCGTGCCCAGCCGTGGACGACACCACGACGACCGTGCCGTCACCGCTCGCCGTGAGCGCCGGAAGCAGCGCCTGGGTCAGGTTCAGGGTGCCGATGACGTTCGTCTCGTACATGCGGCGCCAGTCCTCCGGGTCACCCGTGGCGACCGGATCCGCGCCGAGCGCGCCACCCGCGTTGTTCACCAGCACGCCGACCGTCCTGAACGCGGTGGCGAACTCGTCGACGGCCGCCCGGTCCGTCACATCCAGCGCGTACGCCGCCGCCGAGTGCCCCGCCGCGGTGATCTCCTCCGCCAGCGCCTCGATCCGGTCCTTGCGGCGCGCGGTCAGCACCACGCGGTACCCGGCCGCGGCCAGCTGCCGGGCCGTCGCGGCCCCGATACCGCTACTCGCACCCGTGACGACAGCGATACGGGAGGCGGCGGACGGTGTTGCGGGGGCGGTCATGGACGTGACTCCTCGGTACCGGACGGGCGGTATACCCGACGGGCGGTTGCTCCTGTGCAAGGAAAGGACAAGGAAAGGATAGGTGTCAGCTCCCGCCCCTCGGCGCGTACATGATCACCGCCATCCCCACCAGACAGACCAGCGCCCCGGTCACGTCCCACCGGTCCGGCCGGTACCCGTCCGCGACCATCCCCCACGCCAGCGAACCCGCCACGAACACCCCGCCGTACGCCGCGAGGACGCGACCGAAGTTCGCATCGGGCTGAAGAGTCGCCACGAACCCGTACGCCCCGAGCGCGATGACCCCCGCCCCGATCCACACCCACCCACGGTGCTCCCGCACCCCTTGCCAGACCAGCCACGCACCACCGATCTCGAACAACGCGGCAACGACGAACAGGGCGACGGAACGAGCGACAAGCATGAAGCAACCCTGGCACACGCCCCCATGCCCTGCTGTGGGGCCCCCGGCCCACGGTGGGCGTGACGCACGATCGCCGCGCCCACCGCTTTCGTCAGCCCTTCACACAGATGAACTGCTTGAGCTTCGCCACGACTTCGACCAGATCGCGCTGCTGATCGATGACCTGCTCGATCGGCTTGTACGCCCCCGGGATCTCGTCCACGACACCGGAGTCCTTGCGACACTCCACGCCCCGTGTCTGCTCCTCCAGGTCCTTCGTAGAGAACCGGCGCTTCGCCGCGTTGCGGCTCATGCGCCGACCCGCGCCGTGGGACGCCGAGTTGAAGGACTTCGCGTTGCCGAGTCCCTTCACGATGTACGAGCCCGTGCCCATCGAGCCCGGGATGATCCCGTACTCACCGGAACCCGCGCGGATCGCTCCTTTGCGGGTGACCAGAAGGTCCACCCCGTCGTACCGCTCCTCCGAAACGTAATTGTGATGCGCGCTGATCTCCGGCTCGAAGGTCGGCTTCGCCTTCTTGAACTCCTTGCGGATCACGTCCTTCAGGAGCGCCATCATGGTCGTGCGGTTGTGCTTGGCGTACTCCTGCGCCCAGAACAGGTCGTTGCGGTAGGCAGCCATTTGCGGAGTGTTGGCGACGAAGACGGCGAGGTCGCGGTCGATCAGGCCCTGGTTGTGCGAGAGCTTCTGGGCCACGCCGATGTGGTGCTCCGCCAGTTCCTTGCCGATGTTCCGGGAGCCGGAGTGGAGCATGAGCCATACCGAATCGGATGTATCCGTGCAAAGCTCAATAAAATGATTTCCGGACCCGAGTGTTCCCATCTGCAGACCGGCCCGCTCCCGCCGGAACTTGACCGCCTCCGCAACCCCCTCGAACCGCCCCCAGAAGTCATCCCACCCCGCGCTGCCCATCCCATGGAACCGTCCCGGATCGACAGGACTCTCATGCATCCCGCGCCCCACCGGAATGGCCTGCTCGATCTTCGACCGCAGCCGCGAGAGGTCCCCCGGCAGATCGTTCGCCGTCAGTGACGTCTTCACCGCCGACATCCCGCAGCCGATGTCCACTCCCACCGCCGCGGGACACACCGCACCCTGCATCGCGATGACGGAGCCGACCGTCGCGCCCTTGCCGTAGTGGACGTCCGGCATGACCGCCAGGCCCTTGATCCACGGCAGGGTGGCGACGTTGCGCAGCTGCTGCATCGCGACGTCCTCGACCGACGCGGGGTCGGCCCACATGCGGATGGGTACCTTCGCGCCCGGTACCTCTATGTACGACATATCGTCCTCTATCCCCCGGAACAACAACAGAAGTCTGAAATCGCAAAACCGGCGCCAAGGTCCACGGAAAGGGATGCCGGACCGGCGTCCACGGCAGTGCGTGCGATAGACATTGTGTTCAGCGGCCGCCCTGGTGCGGCAAGCGAATAACCCCAGATCCAGATCCAGATCCAGATTCAGGTCCGGGTCCAGGCCCAGCCCCGGATCCAGACCCGACCCCGACCCCGACCCCCGGTGGTCCGTCGAGAGGAGCCCTCCGTGCAGCCGAAGGCGTACGTACCCGGCGTCGCCGTGCTCCTCACGGCGTTGCTGGCCGGCTGCACCGGCTCCGACGAGTCGGGCAGTTCCGACGACAACCGGCCCGGCACCACCACCACCGCCGCGCCCGCGGCCCCGCCCGGCCGCTACCGCACGCTCCCCGAGCCGTGCGGCGCGGTCTCCCATGGCGCGCTGGACGCGCTCCTGCCCGGTATCAAGCAGCTCAGGGACGCGGAGCAGCGGGAGACGGCGTACGAGGGCGAGGCGACGCAGACGTTCGACACGGACCGTCGGGTGGGGTGCCGGTGGAAGGTGGAGTCCACCGTCGCCACGGACCATCTGTTCGTCGATTTCGAGCGTGTGGTGTCGTACGACAGCGCGGTGAGCGACGCCGACAAGGCGGCGGAGATCTATGCCGCCAAGCTGGCGGCCGCTGACCTTCCCGAGCCGTCCGCCGCGGAGAGCGACAGCGGCGAAAGCGGCGACAGCAAGAAGGACAGTAAGAAGCCCGACGGGGAGGATGAGGCCGGGGCCTCCGGGGACCCGAAGCCGTCCGAGTCCGCCACCGAGCCCGCCTCCGGTTCCTCCAGTTCGCCCGATTCCCCCGGTTCGTCCGACTCGGCCGACTCCTCTCCCTCCGCGAGCGGGACGCCCGCCGAGCTTCAGCCCCGCACGCTCGACGATCTCAGCGACGGGGGCTTCCTGAACGACGTGCTGAGTACGGCGCAGCAGCGGACGGTGACTGTGGTGTTTCGCACGTCCAACGTGATCGTGACCATCGAGTACGCGGAGCAGCCGACGTCCGCGGCAGAGGTGCCGGACAGCAAGGAAATGCAGGACAGGGCGCGGAATCTGGCCGCGCGGCTGGCGGAGTCGTTCGACGAGTGACGGCCTCCGGGCCGACCGCGCACAGCGGCTGAAGGACAGCCACTCCTCTTGCTCACCGCGTACCGTGGCCCCTCGGACCCGATCCGACAGCACTACCACAGGCGTCACGCAGGAACCACGAACGTCATGAGCATCATGAGTGAAGGAACCATGCACCGATCAGCACAGCGAGACCAGGACCATCATCGAGGCGGGCGAGGCCGCGGAGCGAGGGGCGTCCGGCGGTTCCTTGTGGGCGCGGCGGCACTTCCGGTGATGCTCGTCGCGGCCGGTTGCTCCTCGGACTCCGGCTCCGGTGACGACGCGGCGAAGGCGAAGGAGTCGGCGAGCCCGACGGCGAAGCAGTCGGTGACGGCTTCGGCGAACGAGGTGAAGGCGGCGGCGTACGGGAAGCTGCCCGAGGCATGCACGGTGTTGTCGAAGAAGACCCTGGAGAACCTGGTCCCGGAGGGTACGAAGTCGGGCAAGGCGATCAATGACGGTCAGCCGGACATCAGTGGTGACTGCCGCTGGATCAGTCTCGACAACAAGGGTGTGAAGGGGTCGCAGTACCGCTGGCTGAGCGTGTCGCTGCTGCTGTTGGAGTCGGACGCGTCGCGTGGTGCGGGTGACGAGCGGGCGCGGGCGCAGTTCGAGAAGAGACTCTCGGAGGCGCAGGCGGTCGAGGGTGCGAAGAACGTGAAGTCGGAGTCGGTGACCGGTACCGGTGACCAGGCGACGGTGGTGCGCTACGACCTGAAGAAGAAGGAGGGTTCCTTCAAGCAGCAGACGGTCGTGGCGCGGGTCGAGAACGTGGTGTTCACGCTCGACTACAACGGTGCGGGTCTGGCGGGTGAGAAGACGCCGGACGCGGACGACCTGGTGAAGGGTGCGAAGGCGGCTGCCCAGCAGGTCGTGGCGGCGATCGTCGCGGCGAACGGTGAGGAGTCGGGCGCGGGTTCGAGCGCGTCGCCGTCCAAGTCCGAGGGCGGGGAGCCGTCGGCGTCCGCGTCGGCGTCGCCGAGCAAGAAGAGTTGAGTGTGCGGCTGCGGCTGAATCCGTAGCCTCACCAGGCCTTTGCCGGAGCCCGGCCGTTGCGGTGGACCGGGCTCCCCGGTGACCGGCCAAGCGTACGACACACACATGTGCCACCCTGTTGCGCGCAACAACAGGCACGGGGAGGGGAGTACGGGTGGTCGCGCCACAGCTGACACGGACGCACCGGGTTCTCATAGGCGTTGTCGTGGCAGGCGCCGTGATCATCGCCGGTATCGGTTTCGCGGGTTCGTACGCGGCCGTGCGTGAGCTCGCCCTCCAAAAGGGCTTCGGGAACTTCAGTTATGTCTTCCCGATCGGTATCGACGCGGGTATCTGCGTGCTGCTGGCCCTGGATCTGCTTCTCACGTGGATCCGGATCCCGTTCCCGATGCTGCGTCAGACGGCGTGGTTGCTGACGGCGGCGACGATCGCGTTCAACGGTGCCGCGGCCTGGCCGGATCCGCTGGGTGTTGGTATGCACTCGGTGATCCCGGTGCTGTTCGTGGTGGCGGTGGAGGCGGCCCGGCACGCGGTCGGCCGGATCGCGGACATCACGGCGGACAAGCACATGGAGGGGGTGCGGCTGACGCGCTGGCTGCTGTCGCCGCTTCCGACGTTCCTGTTGTGGCGCCGTATGAAGCTGTGGGAGCTGCGCTCGTACGACCAGGTGATCAAGCTGGAGCAGGAGCGCCTGGTGTACCAGGCGCGGCTGCGGTCCCGTTTCGGGCGTGCGTGGCGGCGCAAGGCTCCGGTGGAGTCGTTGATGCCGTTGCGTCTGGCGCGGTACGGCGTGCCGTTGGCGGAGACGGCTCCGGCGGGTCTGGCGGCGGCGGGCATCGAGCCGGCGTTGCTGCCTCCGCAACCCCAGCCGCAGCCGGAGTTGGAGTTGGAGCGGGCGTCCGGTGGGGCGGTGGAGGGCCGCGGTGCCGGCCCGGCGCAGGCGCGGGCGCGGGCTCAGGTGGGCCCGGCGGGGCCGCAGCGCCCGCTTCCGCAGGGTGGTGGGCCGGTCGAGCAGCCGGAGTACCTCCAGGAGCTCCCGGCGGACCAGAGCCCGTGGTTCGCGGCGGCCGCGCCGCAGGAGGTCGAGTACCGGGGTGGCTATGACCCCGCGTACGACCCGGAGGAGCCGTACGAGCAGTGGTACGAGGAGCAGCTCGCCGATCAGCAGGTCGAGGAGGGTCAGGCGGAGCAGCGCCCGTACCGGGAGCGGCGACCCGAGCGGCAGCAGTTCCAGAAGCAGCGGCCCGAACAGCAGCAGCAGACCCCTCAGCAGCAGTACCAGCAGCAGACCCCTCAGCAGATCCCCCAGCAGCAGTACCAGCAGCAGATCCCGGAGCAGACCCCACAGCAGCCCCAGCAGCAGTACCAGGAGCGGCTGGGTGAGGAGCCGGAGTCCTCGTCGGAGACGACGGGGAGTTTCCCCATTCCGTCGGGTCCGGGTCGTACGCGTCAGCTCGGTGAGGGCGGCGGGCCCCCGGAGCCGGACGAGGAGTCGTACTACCAGGTCTTCAAGCAGTCGATACACGGCAGCGGCTATCCGACTCCCCGCGAGTTCAGTGACAACGTCGAGGCGACCTTTGGCATCCCCGTCATGGACGCCGACGCCAAGAAGATGGTCCTGCGCTTCACCGACCGTCACTACGCGGAGCTGGAGGAGGACCACATCGCCTGATACGTGCCCGCCGCGACGAGGGGAGCCCTCGAAGGAACCGGTCGTTCCTTCGAGGGCTCACTCGTGCATCACTCGTGCATCAGGTGTGCCGGGCTATCGCGCCGCGTAGCCGAAGCGGGCGCCGGCCGAGGGGAGTCCGCCCTGGCCGGGCTGGTAGGTGGTGATGGCGGCCACCGTGCCGCCGGCCGTCACGTTGGACATCGGCAGGGCGTGCAGGGCGCCGTAGGTGCTCGCGTACGGCATGCCGACGTACAGGTGGGTGCCGGTGAAGTGGATGTTGCCGCCCACGAAGTGGTTGGTGCCCGGGGCGCCGGGGAGGCCGTTGCCCGCCTCCAGCCAGCGGTCGTTGGCGCCGGGTGCGCCGAGGAGCGAGAAGGTCTGGACCGCGCCCGCCTTCGCCACGGTGCCGAGGGCCTCGTCCGGGGCGCCGACGGCCAGCTTCAGCGACGCCGTGGTGCTCACGGCTCGCGGCGCCGTGTTGACGGCGGTCAGGGTGGAGCCGAAGACGTCGCCGGCCTCGGCGGTGCCGGTCACGTCGTCGGTGGCGGTGCCCTGCGAGAAGGCGTTGAGCTCGCTGTAGGTGCCCGAGGCGGTGACGCGGAAGGTGTGGACGCTGCCGACGTCGGCCTTGTCGACGCCGTCGATGGGCAGGTCCTCACCGGGCGAACCGACCGCGAGGATCGACTCGTTGGCGGTCGCCGCGCCCGACGGGCGGTACGGGACGAGGGCCAGGGACTTGCCGAACCGGTCGCCGGCCTCGGCGCCGCCGGAGACGGTGTCCAGGTCCTGGTCGAGGCCGAACAGCGGGGTGGGCCTGCCTTCCGCGTTCAGCTTGTTGGGGTCGAAGACCATCAGGTTGCCGGCGTCCGCCTTGGTGCCGATGGCGTCGCCCGGGGCGGAGATGGCGATGTGGTTGGAGTCGGCCGCGACGGCACTGCCGAAGACGTCGTTCGTCTCCGCGGCGCCGGGCACGTCCAGGCTGTCCTGGTGGATGGAGACGTTGGTGGTGCCGTGCACGTAGAAGGCCTGTCCGGCCTTGGTGATGGAGCCGAGGGCCTCGCCGGGCTGGCCGATCACCACGAAGGGCTCGCCCGCGTTGGTGACGCCGGCGGCGAGGGCCTGGCCCAGGCGGTCACCGCTCTCGTTGCCGGATGCGCCGAGGGAACCGCCCCCGGCGCCCTGCTGGAAGTGGGTGTTCTTCTTCGTGCCCGTGCCGAGGCCGCCCTGGGCGCCGTGCAGGATGTCGACCACGCCGGTGTCGGTGGCGGTGCCGAGGTCCTCGGCGGAGGTGCCGACGACGAGGTCGGTGCAGCCGTCCTCGTCGTAGTCGACGGTGGCGAGGGCCTCGCCGAACCAGTCGCCGGTCTCGGAGGTGTCGGGCACCCAGTCGAGGTCCTGGTGGATCTCGGCGGTGCCCTTGCCGCCGCCGTAGACGATCCGGACGAGGCCCGCGTCGGCTTTGCCGCCGACGGTCGCCTTGGGGTCGGCGATGGCGATGTCCTCGGCGCCGTCGCAGTTGAAGTCGGTGATGCGGGGCGCCCCCACCGTGGAGTCGACCCAGGAGGCGAGGTCGTCGACGCGGGCGGCGATACCGCCGGTTCGGGTCTCGGTCGCGTCGGTGCCGAAGCAGCCGCCCTGGTACGACCGGCTGCTCAGGGCGGCCAGTTGATGGGTGCCGCCCGTCACGCGGACCAGGGGGCCACCGGTGTCGCCCTTGCAGGCGGCCGCGCCGTCCTTGCCGGTGACGGTGGCGGTGGTGGCGTCGGAGGTGTCCACCGAGAACGCGCCGGTGTGCAGGTTCAGGGGTGCCCACTCGGTCTTGCTGCGTCCGTAGCCGGCGAGCTTCAGTTCCTCGCCCGTGGTGGGGGCGGTGGTGGCCAGGGCGATGGGGGTGACGCCCGTGACCGGGCGGTTCAGTCGGGCCAGGACCACGTCGCGGTCGGTGCGGGGCACGAGTTCGACGACCTCGCGGACCGCGCCCGCGGTGCTGGTGAGGTCGGAGCGGCCGATGGTCGCCGTGGTCTTCAGCTTCGGCTTGCCCGCGGGCACCGTGAGGTCGGCGGCCGGGTTGTCGGCGAAGCAACTGGCCGCGGTGAGCAGCCATTCGCGGTCGACGAGGACGCCGGAGCAGCCGCGGTCGTGGTCGCCGAGGATGAGTCGCGCGGTGTAGGCGTGGGTGGTGTCGGAGGCGGCGCTGGCGGGGCCGGTCACGGCGGTGGCGGGGGCGGCGGTGAGCACGACGGGTCCCGCGATCAGGGCGGCGGCCAGTGCGGCGAGGCGCACGGGTCTGGTGTGTCGCATGCGTCAGTTCCTTGGTGGCAGATCGGGCAACGGGCTTGGGCTGGGCGCTACTTGGAGGTCCTGATCTCCACGAGCATGTGGGGGCGTCCCTGTTCGTCCGCGCTCTCGCCGACCGCCTTCCAGGAGTTCGCGGGGACGTCGTAGGACTTCTCCTCCGTGCCGACGGTCATGTCGAGCTCGGTCGCGTACTCGTTGGACTTCACGCCGTAGACGGAGGGGATCTCCAGCGTCAGCCAGCCACTGTCGCCGGTGACCTTGAAGCAGACGTTCAGCGTTTCGCGGGACCAGATCTCCAGCAGTCCGCTGCCGGAGGCGCAGTCGGCGAGGGTGATGTGGCCGTCGCCGCGCTTGAGGACGATGTTCTGCTCTTCGAGGATCTTGTCGGCCCCCGGGTAGTCGAAGTCCTCGACGGCGAAGCCGGGGGCCTCGTCGGCGATGGCCCGGGCGGTGGCGGCGTCGTTCTCGGCGGGTGTTCCCGCCGGGGTGCCCGCCACCACGAGCCAGGCCAGGGCGCCCGCTGCCGCGGCCGCGGCCAGGGTGCGCCCTATGAGGCGTCTCGTGGTTGACGCAGTTCTGCTACGTGCCGTCATCGCAGTCCTCGTGCTCGGTTCCGATGGAACGTCCGGAACGCGTCCGGAACACGTCCGGATCGCATGGAAAACGGGGTGAAAGCTGCGGCGCCACGGCCCGACGGAGGAATAAAAAGTACACGTGCACGACCGGAAACAAATGCGGTCACAAACACCCCCCGACACCCCCGAAAATCGGCGGGAGAGCCCCCCGATCGGGGATTTCAAAGCGCGGCTCGCTCCCGCAGCCAAGGGCATGCAAAACCGAACCCAAGGTTTTGTCCATCGAAATAAATCAGGCCAAACGGTCGATATCGCTTGGCTTGATTGTGACTCCCGTCACTGCGCGGAATGGTTGTGCTTCCGCTTGTGGGGGCCTCATGAAGGGTGAATAAATCTTCGATAACACACCCGCCTTTCCTTAATCCACGACTGACGCTCTCTTTACCCTTGTCCGGAAATTCACTGGCCAGAAACCCGATATTCGTATCCCGAACGGGAAGGACGCACACTGTGTCAGCGTCGTTGTGGAGCAGACGCCGGATACTCACGGCTCTCGCCGGGGCGGCCACCGTCCCCGCACTGCCCTCCATAGTCACCCTCACCGCCACCCCCGCCCACGCCGCCGACACGGACACCGGCGACAGCGGCCTGCCCGACACCGACCGGGGCAAGGCCGTGTGGGAGTACAAGGTCGGCGGCCGCGCGGTCCGTGAGGCCGCCGCAGCCGCCCTGACCGGCACCCCGGCCGCCGTGTCCGCCTTCCTCACCGGCGAACTCCCCGCGGCGAAGGCGGAGGACAACCGCTTCGCCGTCCTCGCCGGCCTCGCCTACGCCGGCAAGTCCGTGCAGGAGTCGGCCGAAGCGGCGTTGTCCGCGGGGGACGACGCAATCGCCGCCTACCTGCGCGACGGCTACGTACAGCCCGTCGAGACGGACCTGCGGGTGGCCGTCCTCACCGTCATGAACAACAGCGGCACCGCCGTCAAACGGGAGGCCACCAAGGCGCTGGACCTGGGCACCCAGACGGCTCTGCGGACGTTCCTGACGCAGACCCAGTACACGGCGCTGCAGGAGGACGAGAGGGTCGAGGTCTTCACCATCCTCAGCACCGCCTCCCCGGAGGTGAAGAAGTACGCGGAGCGCGCCCTGAACGACGGATCGCCCGAGGCGATCCACCAGTTCCTCGTCTCCGGCCAGTACATCGCCCGTGCCCGCGACGAAGAAGCCGCGACCATCGACCAGTTGGTCAAGATCGTGGAACGGGAGGGCAAGCGGGCCCAGTTGCAGACGGAGCAGGCCGTCGCCGCCTCCGACCAGGCGAAGAAGGCCGCCGAGAAGGCCAAGGCCGCCGCTCTGAAGGCCGCCGAGGAGGCCAGGGCGGCCCAGAACGACGTACGCAAGTCGGCCACGGCGGCGAACAACGCCGCGAGCGCCGCACGGGGAGCCGCCGACGCCGCGAACACCGCGATCTCCGCTTCCCGCACCGCCCAGGCCGCCTCCAGCCGCGCCGCACAGGCCGCGCAGGCCGCCGCTGCCGCCGCCGCGTCGGCCGGAAACGCCGCCTCCCGCGCCTACAACGCCGCCATCGCCGCCTCCAAGGACGCCACCAAGGCCTCGGCCGCCCGCACGGCCGCCCAGGGCGCACGGGACGCCGCCGCACGCGCGACCACCGCGGCCAAGGCCGCCGACCAGGCCGCCATCGCCTCCCAGCAGGCCTCTTCCGCCGGTTCCGCCGCGGCGAGCGCCGCTCAGAACGCCGCCGCGGCCGCGAACGCCGCAGCCGACGCCGCCGCCTCCGCGGGCGTCGCCCAGTCGCAGGCCGCGAAGGCGAGGCAGGCCGCAGCCGAGGCCGACGCCGCCGCCGCGCGGGCCACCCGGGCCGCGAACAGCGCCCAGACGCTGGCGAACCGGGCGGCCGCCGCCGCCCGCGTGGCACGCGACGCCGCCAACAGTGCCGCCGCCCATGCGCTGAAGGCCGCGGACGCGGCCGACGACGCGGCGGCGAACGCGGGCAAGGCGATCGAGTACGCGAAGCGGTCCACCGAGTACGCCGCGGCGGCGATGCAGGCGGCCACCACGGCCGCCGACGCGGTCAAGGAAGCCCAGGAGGTGGAGCAGGCCGCCCGCGAGGCCGAGACCGCCCGCATCGCCGAGGACACGGAACTCGGCATCGAGGAGGCACGCCTCAGGGCGAAGGCCGAGACCGACGACGCCGCCCGGGTCGACCGGCAGCGGACGCAGGTGGACCAGACCGCCACCGAGATCAAGGACCTCATCGCCGCGGCCGAGTCGGCACTGAAGTCCGGCAACACGGACACGGCCGTCACGACCGGCCGGAAGGCCGCCGTCAAGCTCCTCGACTCGACCGGCACATGGACCCGGGAGGCCGCCGAGTTCGCGCTCTCCGGCACCGACGAGGACGTGGTCAACTGGCTCGACGCCGACCGCCTCCTCGCCCAGCGGCAGGACGACCGGGAGAACGTGCTCGCCATCGCGACGGCGGCCCCGTCCACGGTCGCCGAGGCCGCCCACCAGGCGCTCGCCAGCGAGGACCCGGACGCGGCCGGCGACTTCCTCGCCCACGGAGTCATCGAGGCTGCCGCCACGGACAACCGCGTCATGGTGTTCGAGATCCTGAACCAGAGCCCGGGCGCGGCCGTCAAGGCGAAGGCCGAGGCCGCTCTGGAGGACGGAAGCGCCCTGGCCCTGCACCGCTTCCTCACCCTCGAACTGGCGGAGGCGACGAAGGAGGACGACAACGTCGAGGTGTTCCGCCTCCTCGACTCCGGCGGTCCCTACATGCAGTCGGCGGCGAAGATCGTCCTGGAGGGCTCCGCTCGTATGCGGCACTCCTTCGTCGTCCGCGACAAGTTCAACATCGCCCGCCTCGACCACGACCACGCCACCCACGTCGCCGCCATCCGCGCCGCCATCGCGCACGCCGCGAAGGTGGCCGCGAAGGCGCTGGAGGACGCCGCGCTGGCGTCCAAGGCGGCGGCCGAGGCCCGCCAGGCGGCTCAGGAGGCGTCCGACTGGGCGGCGAAGGCGAACGGTTACGCCAAGGACGCCGAAGACTCGGCGGCCGAGGCCAAGCGGAACGCGGACGACGCCGACAAGTCCGCGGCGTCCGCGGCCCAGTCGGCCAAGGACGCGCAGTCGGCCGCCGCCACCGCACGCGGCGCGGCCCGCACCGCGAACTACTCGATGCGGCAGGCGGTGGCGTCGGCCAAGCAGGCGGTGACGTTCGCCTCGCAGGCGCAGGCCTCCGCCACCCAGGCCCAGGCCGCCGCCCAGCAGGCCGGCCAGGACGCGGCTGCCGCTGCCGCCGCCGCCAGCGAGGCCCGCTCCATCGCCGTCGCGAAGCGGAGGGCCGAGGCCGCGGAGGCGGCGCGGAAGGCTGCTGAGGCGGCGAAGCAGAACGAACAGACCGGCACCAACCCCTCCGACAGCCCCGAGAACGACGACACCGGTGACACCAAGTACTGGGGCATGTGGCCCGAGGACGCCGGTGACGACAAGGACTGGGCGGCGGCCACCGGACACTGGAGCACGGTCTTCGGAACAGCCGCCGTCGTCCTCGGAGCGGGCGCCCTGCTCTTCCCGCCGGCCGCACCGGTCCTCGGACCGCTCGCTTTCGGCGCCGGTCTCATTTCCTGGGGCCTGCAGGGGGTGAGCACCTTCTTCACCGGAGAGGGTTACGGCTACGGCAGCAGCAAGTTCAACGAGGCGCTCGGCATTTTCGTGGTCGGCGGCATATTCTTCGGCAAGGGCCAGCTCTTCAAGAAGTTCGGACTGGCCGAGGAGGTCGGCGCCAAGGTGTCGGGAGTCGTCGGCGATGCGGCGACCTCGGTGATCGGCTGGCTCGGCTGGTAGCTACCACACGCATACCGCGACAAGAGGGAATTCCGTGCTGACCTCTACGTTCTCCGTCACCGACTGGTGGATAGCGGCCATCGTGTCCGGTATTGCCCTGGCGCTGGCGGTACAGTCCATGGTCACCACGAAACGGGACAAACTGAAGGCGGTGCTGCTCCCCCTCGTGGGAGCGGCCTGCATGGTGGTGAGTTCGGCGGCGAAGGGCTACGAGGGAAAGACGCCGCTGATGCTCTTCACGGCGACCATGCTGGGCCTGGCCCTGACGAGGGTTATTTTCGCCGGATACATCAGGCGCCAGGTCGATCTGGTGCGTTCGGGAAAGCCCATGAAGGAACTGACGGGCACGCAGGCCGTGCTCTTCTTCCTCACCTTCACGGCGGTCGTGGCGACCATGGCCGTCGTTCTGTAAGAAGCGCCCTCAGCGCTACAGAGTCGCCTGTCTCCTCTGTCCCCTCGTACGACGACGGGGCGCCGGGAAATACCCCGGACGCCCCGTCACCGTACGTACGGCAGACCGCCTACTCGCCTTACTCGCCGAGCAGCCTGCGCACCCGGTCCTGCCCCACGGCGAGCAGAAGGGTGGGCAGCCGCGGCCCGGTGTCGCGCCCCACGAGCAGGTGGTAGAGCAGGGCGAAGAACGTCCGCTGATCGCTCTTGATCTCGGCCGGCAGTTCCTTGGGAGTGGCGTCGGCGGAGAAGCCGGCCTGGACCTTGGGCACGCCGTAGACGAGGTGGGTGAGCCCGTCGAGGGACCAGTGCGAGTCGAGCCCGTCGAGGAGGAGCCGCAGCGACCCCTGCCCCTGCTCGTCGAGGGACTTCAGCAGCTCGACGTCCGGCTCGTCACGCACGATGGTGCGCTGGTCGGCGGGCACCTGGGTGTTGATCCATGCCTCGGCCTTGTCGAGCCGCGGCCGCACCTCGTCCAGCGAGGCGAGCGGACTGGCGGGGTCGAACTCGCTGAGGATGCGCAGGGCCTGATCCTCGTGGCCGGCGGTGATGTCGGCGACGGAGGCAAGCGTGCGGTACGGCATGGGCCGAGGCGTACGCGGCAGTTCGCCGCCGGCGGTCCGCACGGCACGCGAGTGCGCGGCGACGTCGGCGGGAAGAGCGGCCCCCTCGGCGACCTTGGCGTCGAGCTTGTCCCACTCGTCGTACAGCCGCTGGATCTCCTGGTCGAAGGCGATCTTGAAGGACTGGTTGGGCCTGCGACGGGCGTACAGCCAGCGCAGGATCTGCGGCTCCATGATCTTCAACGCGTCGGCAGGGGTCGGGACCCCGCCCCGCGACGACGACATCTTCGCCATCCCGCTGATCCCCACGAACGCGTACATGGGTCCGATCGGCTGCTTCCCGCCGAAGATCCCGACGATCTGCCCGCCGACCTGGAAGCTGGACCCCGGCGAGGAGTGGTCGACCCCGCTCGGCTCGAACACGACCCCCTCGTACGCCCACCGCATGGGCCAGTCGACCTTCCAGACCAGCTTGCCGCGATTGAACTCGGACAGCAGCACGCTCTCCGAGAAGCCACAGGCGTCGCAGACGTAACGCAACTCGGTGGTGTCGTCGTCGTACGAGGTGACGGTGGTGAGGTCCTTCTCGCACCGCCCGCAGTAGGGCTTGTACGGGAAGTACCCGGCGGAGCCGCTGCTCCCGTCGTCCTCGGCGGCGGCCCCCGATCCCTCGGCGGCCTCCAGCTCGGCCGCGTCGACGGGCTTCTGGGACTGCTGCTTCTTCTGGCCGCCCTGGGCGGGCTTGGCCTTGGTCCGGTACTGGGCGAGGACGGCGTCGATGTCGCCCCGGTGCCTCATCGCGTGCAGGATCTGCTCCCGATAGACGCCCGAGGTGTACTGGGCGGTCTGGCTGATCCCGTCGAACTCCACGCCCAGCTCGGCGAGCGACTCGGCCATCGCGGCCTTGAAGTGCTCGGCCCAGTTGGCGTGGGCGGAGCCCTGGGGAGCGGGCACGGAGGTCAGCGGCTTGCCGATGTGCTCGGCCCAGGAGTCGTCGACCCCGGCGACGCCGTTCGGGACCTTCCGGTACCGGTCGTAGTCGTCCCAGGAGATCAGATGGCGCACCTGGTACCCGCGCCGCCGGATCTCGTCGGCGACGAGGTGGGGGGTCATGACCTCGCGGAGGTTGCCCAGGTGAATGGGCCCGGAGGGGGACAGCCCGGACGCGACGACGACAGGTTTGCCCGGGGCCCGACGCTCCGACTCCTCGATGACCTCATCCGCGAAACGGGAGACCCAGTCGGTGGTCTCGGTGCTCTGAGCCACGATCGGCACGTCCTCTTTTTCTGGAAGTTCCTCATTCGCAGCCGGTACGGTCACACGGCTGACCGCACCATTCTCCCAGCTACGCCCACAACAACGAAAACGCCTTTTCAAGGCCCGAGCCCAGGGGCCGAGGGCCGAAGGCCAAAAGGGGCGCGGGGAACGGCGCGCCCAGCCACATCGAACCCGCACCCAACCACCCACCCCACCCACCCCCACGGGGGGGCATGGGGGCGCAGCCCCCGATGATGGGACGGGTAGGGGCGGCGGGGGCGAAGAACAACCCGGCACCCACCCCCACCCCGCACCACCCCCGCCCGCGCCCGAGAAATTCGCTTTACCCCCCATGGGATACTGGCCGCATCCACCCGTACCCACGAGGAGAACGGCACCCACTCCTATGGCCCCGGTCACGTCCCTCACCGCCTCCGTCCACCAGCGCCTCGCGACCGCCCTCTCGGCAGCCCTGCCGGAGGCCGCCGCGGACCCGCTGCTGCGACGCAGCGACAGGGCGGACTTCCAGGCCAACGGCATCCTCGCCCTCGCGAAGAAGGCGAAGGCCAACCCCCGTGAGCTCGCCACCCAGGTCGTCGCCCGGGTCGAGTCCGGCGACGTGATCAAGGACATCGAGGTCTCGGGCCCCGGCTTCCTGAACATCACGATCACCGACAGCGCGATCACGCGGAACCTCGCGGCCCGGTACACGGACGCGGACGGCCGCCTGGGCGTCCCGTACGCGGAGCACCCGGGCACGACGGTCATCGACTACGCCCAGCCGAACGTGGCGAAGGAGATGCACGTCGGCCACCTCCGCTCCGCGGTGATCGGCGACGCGGTGGTCCAGATCCTGGAGTTCACCGGTGAGAACGTGGTCAGGCGCCACCACATCGGCGACTGGGGCACCCAGTTCGGCATGCTCATCCAGTACCTGGACGAGCACCCGCACGAGCTGGACCACAAGGCGGACACCGAGGACACCGCGGCCTCCGGCGAGGAGGCGATGTCGAACCTCGACCGCCTCTACAAGGCGGCCCGCAAGCTGTTCGACGCGGACGAGGAGTTCAAGACGCGGGCGCGGCGCAGGGTGGTCGACCTGCAGGCCGGCGACCCGCACACCCTCGCCGCCTGGCAGAAGTTCGTGGACGAGTCGAAGATCTACTTCTTCTCGGTCTTCGAGAAGCTGGACATGGAGATCCGGGACCCGGACATCGTCGGCGAGTCGGGTTACAACGACATGCTGGACGAGACGTGCCGGCTGCTGGAGGAATCCGGTGTGGCCGTCCGTTCGGAAGGCGCCCTCTGTGTCTTCTTCGACGACATCAAGGGCCCGGACGGCAATCCGGTCCCGCTGATCGTGCAGAAGTCGGACGGCGGCTACGGCTACGCGGCCACGGACCTCTCCGCGATCAGGGACAGGGTCTTCAACCTGAAGGCGAACACGCTCCTGTACGTCGTCGACGCCCGTCAGTCGCTGCACTTCAGGATGGTCTTCGAGACGGCCCGCCGGGCGGGCTGGCTGGGCGACGACGTCAAGGCCCTCCAGCTCGCCTTCGGCACGGTCCTCGGCAAGGACGGCAAGCCGTTCAAGACGCGTGAGGGCGAGACGGTCCGGCTGGTGGACCTGCTGGACGAGGCGATCGACCGGGCCACGGCGGTGGTGCGGGAGAAGGACACCCAGCACCAGCTGTCCGAGGAGGAGATCGCCGAGCGCGGCACCCAGGTCGGCATCGGCGCGGTGAAGTACGCGGACCTGTCGACGTCGGCGAGCCGGGACTACAAGTTCGACCTGGACCAGATGGTGTCGCTGAACGGCGACACGTCCGTCTACCTCCAGTACGCGTACGCCCGTATCCGGTCGATCCTGCGCAAGGCGGGAGAGACCAGGCCGGCCGCGCATCC
This sequence comes from Streptomyces bluensis, assembly GCF_014650715.1. GTDB lineage: Bacteria > Actinomycetota > Actinomycetes > Streptomycetales > Streptomycetaceae > Streptomyces > Streptomyces bluensis. Next base: position 342,216 of record NZ_BMVM01000008.1, read on the forward strand.
GGAGCTGGAGCTTGCCGCGGCCGAGCGTGCCCTTGGCCTGCACATCGACGGCTTCGCGGAGACCCTCGCAGAGACGGCCACGGAGTACGCGCCGCACAAGCTCGCGGCGTACCTGTACCAACTGGCGGCGCTCTACACGTCGTTCTACGACAAGTGCCCGGTCCTCAAGGCCGACACCCCGGCCCAGGTCGAGAACCGCCTGTTCCTGTGCGACCTCACGGCCCGCACCCTGCACCAGGGCATGGCGCTGCTGGGCATCAGGACGCCTGAGCGTCTCTGACCCGGCTGTGGGGCGTACCCGACTGTAGGGGCGTACCCGACTGTGGGGGCGGACCTGTTGTCAGTGCCGCCCCCTACAGTCACCCCCATGGCGACACTTCCGAACCCGCTGCCCGCACTGGCGGCCGACCCGAGCGGGCGTTCCCTCGGGCTTCAGCTCCCGCCCGGACGACTGATCGAAGCTGGGGGCACCTCCCACGCCCTTAAGGCAGTGGGGGACCACGAGGGTCCGTGGCACCAGCCGCTGCTGTGGCACGCCGAGCGGCAGGCGTCCCCGGGCAACTGGGCGGCACTGGGCTCGCCCGCCGGCCGGGCGGGGCTCCTCCCGGTGCTGCTGGACACCGGCGGCGCCCAAGGCGGCCCGGAGGGGTGGGAGTTGATGCCGGGCGAGATGTCGTATCCCGGGGACCACGACGCCGAGGAGGTCCTGGCGGAGTTCTGGGAGGACTACGCGGCGGACGAGCTCGGCGCGGACGGGGACCACCCCGGCGGGGAGAGCACCGTCGAGCTCTTCGGCGAACCCACGCCGTACGACGAGACGGTCGCGCCGTACGGTGCGGTGTGGCCCGGCCTCTCCCCCGCGCTCCCGCTCACCGCGGCCCCCGACGCCCGTGCCGCCGAGGTCGCCGACTCCCTCGTCGACGCGGGCTCCGGGTTCAAGGAGCCGCGCCTCGCTCTCGTCCCGGCCCGGCGTTCCGCCGACATCCCGGCGGCCATCGGCTGGACCGGCCCCATGAACCACGAGGGCGACACCGCCCGTCTGTGCGCGGTGCTCCGCTCCTGGGAAGACCGCTTCGGCATACGCGTCGTCGCCGTCACCTTCGACCAGCTCGTCCTGTCCGTGGCGGCCCCGCCCACCACACAGGCCGAGGCCGAGGCCGTCGCCGCCGAGCACTTCGCGTTCTGCCCGGACAACATCACGCAGGGGCACCACGCGACCCTGCGCGCGTACGCGGCGCACGAGGTGCTCGGGCAGCGGGCGTGGTCGTTCTGGTGGGACTGAGCCTCTGGTGGGACTGAGTCTCTGATGGGACTGAGGGGCGATCCACGGCACCCCGCCCGGCCAGACGCCCGTCAAGCCGGCCGCATCGTACAGGCGACCACACGCAAGGGCCCCGCATTGGTCCTCTCCGCACCTGAAAGAGGTACCTACCCCGCGCACCCGCGGACTTCGCGGTGCGGGCGGCCCCCGGCACGCCTAGGCTGCCCGCATGCTGCCCAGCGTGGACACGGTCGACGAGTTGAACGCGGTCGTACGGGATGAGGCGTTGCTGCGACCGGCGGCGCAGGACCTCTGCGCACAACTGGGGCTCGTAGGGGCCCGGTTGGTGCGGTTCGAGGACGGTTCGCTGCCGGTGTACTCGGTCGGTGACTCGCTCGTCCTGAAGCTCTATCCCGGTTTCGAGGCCGCCGAAGCCCTCAGGGAGGCACGGGTGTTGTCCCACCTGTGGGGGCAACTTCCCGTGCCTACACCCCGGTTGCACGCGGGCGACCTGTACAAGAACGGCTGGCGGTTCGTGCTGATGTCACGGCTGCCCGGTGAGAGTCTGGCCGTGCAGTGGCACCGGATCCCGGCTGCCGACCAGGACCGGATCGTCACCGAGGCGGCCGAGACGCTGGCCGCGCTGCACGCCCTGGACCCGAAGCCGCTGACGGACGTGGTCGGGCCGCCGGACTGGAACCGGTTCCTGGCCGTGCAGCGCGCCAAGGCGGTCCGGCACCACCGTACGAACGGCCTCCCTGAGCCCTGGCTGGAGCAGATCCCGGACTTCCTGGGCTCGGTACCGCTCACCGTGCCCTCGCAAGGCGTGCTGCTGCACACCGAGTTCATGCGCGAGCACCTGACGGTCAGCCCGCAGGACGGCTGGCGGGTCACCGGCCTCTTCGACTTCGAACCGGTCATGATCGGCGACCCGGTGTACGACTTCGCGGGCGCCGCCCTGTTCCTGACCTGCGCCGACGCCCGACAGCTCAGGCGCTTCTACGCGGCGTACGGCCGCACCCCGCACGCCCCCCGCGAACTGCTCGCCCACGCCCTGCTGCACGTCTACAGCGACCTGCCCTGGTACCTGCGCGAACTGCCCGCCCCGCCCCGCCCACGCCTCGACGACCTCGCGGAGGCGTGGTTCAGCACGGACAAGTGAGGGGCGAGTTGGGGCGGGTGGTCACCTCAGCTTCTGCGCCGCCTCGGTCGCCCAGTACGTCAGGATGTTCTGGGCGCCGGCCCGCTTGATCCCGGTGAGGCTCTCCAGAATCGCGCGATCCCGATCGACCCAGCCCTTTTCCGCCGCGGCCTCGATCATCGAGTACTCGCCGGAGATCTGGTACGCGGCGACCGGCACGTCCACGGCGTCCGCGACCCGGGCCAGGACGTCGAGATAGGGGCCCGCGGGCTTGACCATCACCATGTCGGCCCCCTCCTCCAGATCGAGGGCCAACTCCCGCAGGGATTCCCGGACGTTGGCGGGGTCCTGCTGGTACGTCTTCCGGTCACCCTTCAGGGACGAGGCGACAGCCTCCCTGAACGGCCCGTAGAAGGCGGACGAGTACTTGGCGGTGTAGGCGAGGATGGCGACGTCCTCACGCCCGATCTGGTCCAGGGCCTCCCGGACCACCCCGATCTGCCCGTCCATCATCCCGCTCGGCCCCACCACGTGCGCGCCCGCGTCGGCCTGCACCTGCGCCATCTCGGCGTACCGCTCCAGGGTGGCGTCGTTGTCGACGCGCCCCTCCGCGTCCAGCACGCCGCAGTGCCCGTGGTCGATGGTCTCGTCGAGACACAGATCGGACATGACGAGCAACTCGTCACCGACCTCGGCCCGCACATCACGGATGGCCACCTGAAGGATCCCGTCCGGATCCGTCCCCGGAGTCCCGAGGGCGTCCTTCTTGCTCTCCTCCGGCACGCCGAACAGCATGATCCCGGACACCCCGGCCTCGACCGCCTCCACGGCCGCCTTCTTCAGGCTGTCGCGCGTGTGCTGCACGACCCCGGGCATCGCCGCGATCGGCACCGGCTCGCTGACGCCCTCCCGGACGAAGGCGGGCAGGATGAAGTCGGCCGGGTGCAGGCGCGTCTCGGCGACCATGCGGCGCATGACAGGCGTGGTACGGAGCCGGCGGGGCCGCGTACCGGGAAAGGATCCGTACTTCGACATGCCCTCTACGCTACGCCTGGCCCGGGGGCCCCTTTGCCGACGGAATGTCGGCCCGCCCAGGCCGCGATGGCGGCCGCCGGCAGGGACGGGAACGGGGGTCAGGTGCGGCGTGCGGCCCACACCGTGCGCTCGGTGCGCACCCGCAGATCGCCGCGGTGCAGGATGCTGTGCGGGCTGTCGGTGTCGAGTAGCCGGTCGAGAGCGGTGAGGTCCCTGGCCGTCAGGGCGGATGCGACGCTGACGCGCATGCGGCGCAGACTGCTGAGCGCGTAGCGGCCCACCGCGTTGGTGCGGGTCGGACCGATGCCGGCGGAGATGGTGCGTTCGGCTTCGACGGTGAAGCCGGCTTCTGCCAGCTTGGTTCCCCAGTCGGCGCCACGGTGGGGGACGTGCTCGGCGTGATGGTGGTCACGCGCCGCATGGCAGCGCTCCTCAAGTCCGGGAGCGTCTTCGGGAGCGTCTTCGGGCAGGAACCGGGGGAAGCCGGCCAGCTCGACGACGGCGAACAGCCCGCCCGGTGCCAGCAGACCGTGGACGTGCTCAAGGGTGCGGTCGGGGTCGGCCATGTGGTGCAGGGAGGCCGATGCCCAGACCAGCTCCGGCCGGCCGAGTTCGGGCCACACCGTCGCGTCGAGGTCGGTCTCGACGAGGTGCACGCGGTCGGCTGCTCCGGCTGCGGCTGCTTTCTCCCCCAGGCGGTGCAGATGGGCGGCTGAGGAGTCGACGGCTGTCAGCTCGGCCTCGGGAAAGTGCTTGAGCAGGGCGAGGGTGCCGGCGCCGGTCCCGCAGCCCAGGTCCACGATGCGGCGGGGGCTGGTCTCGACGGGGAGCCAGGCGATGAGGGACGCGGTGTGTTCGGCGAGCACGTCCGCGTCCAGGTCGAGGATTTCCGTATGGTCGCCTGCGGTGTGCTCGTGGGCGTGGTGGGCGCCGTGCCGCGCTGTGTGCGGGGAGGCGTGGTTCGGGGAGGGGTGGTTCATGCGCCCACGCTAAGCAGGCCACCCGGGTGGGGCCTGGCGGCTTTCGGAATGCGCAAGGCGATGGCCCGCTGAGCTGCGGAACACGCAAAACGGTTACGGTGACGGGCGGTTCGCGTTCCCGGTGCTCCCGGCGTCCTCGCCGCGCTGGTGGCCACGGCGGGCGTCGCGGTCGAAGATGCCGAGGATCTCGCACGGTCCGCCCTCGGCGCCGATGGCGTGCGGAAGCATCGTGGGGAACTCCGCCGCCTGGTTGGTCTCGATCCGAAAGCGCCGGTTGCCCAGGAGCAGGATCGCGGTGCCGGAGAGGACGACGAGCCATTCGCGGCCCGGGTGGGCGCGCATGCGCGAGGGGTTGTCGGGCGGCGGGTTGGTCATCCGCTGGCGTACCACGGTCATCCCGGGATCTGCCTTGATGGGCCAGCGCATCAGCTGGTGGGTTCCGTCGATCATCGGGTGGGAGACGATGTCGTCCGTGGCGGTCTCGACCAGCTGGTCCAAGGAGGTGTCCAGGGCACGCGCGAGGGTGACGAGCTGGTCCAGCGCCAGGCGGCGCTGGCCGTTCTCGATGCGGCTGAGTGTGGACTGACTGACATTGGCGCGGGCGGCCAAGTCCTCCAGGGACCAGCCCTGGGCCACGCGCAGGGCGCGGATGCGTTTGCGTACCAGGCTGTCCAGCTCATCAGTGTCTTGCGTCATGCGCAACATCGTATGCCTCGTCGGCAAGGCGCGATTAGCGTCCTTCGCGGTCGGCCCCACAACTCCGGCGCCGGCCTCCGCGTCCTTGCCGAGAGGAATCCATGAGTACGAACCAGCCTGGCCAGGTGAGCGCCGAGCCGAGCGGCGTCGCCGGTGAGGGAGTGCCCGACGCGCGTCAGCGCCGCACGATCCTGATCGCCGTCTGTGTCGCGTTGATGGCCGTCATCGCCTCGGTGTCGGGGCTCAACGTCGCCCAGCCCGACCTCGCCGTCGCCTTCGGCGCCTCGCAGAGCACGATCCTGTGGATCATCAACATCTACACCCTCGGCCTGGCCGCGCTCCTGTTGCCGCTCGGCGCGGTCGGCGACCGCTTCGGCCGCAAGCCCATGCTGCTGGCGGGCCTGACCGTCTTCGGCGTCGCGAGTGCGGCGGCGGCTCTCGCCCCGTCGGCGGAGGTCATGCTCACCGCACGTCTGTTCAGCGGCGTCGGCGCGGCGATGATCATGCCCATCACCCTCGCCGTGATCACCTCCACCTTCCCCGAGGGCGAACGGGGACGGGCGATCGGCGTGTGGACCGGTGTCGCCGGAGGCGGCGGCATCCTGGGCATGTTCCTGTCGGCCGCCCTGGTCGACGTGGCCACCTGGCGGTGGCTGTTCGTCCTGCCGGTCGCACTCGTCATCGTCGCGCTCACCATGACGCTGCGATCGGTCCCCAACTCCCGTGAGACGTCAGGGCATCCCTTCGACACCGTCGGCGCGCTGACCTCCATCGTCGCCGTGACCGGGCTCATCTTCGTTCTTCAGGAAGGCCCGGAGCGCGGCTGGACCGCGCCCGCGACCCTGCTCGGCCTCGCCGTCGGCATCATCGCCGCCGGTGCCTTCGTGGCCTGGGAGCTGCGCCGCCGGGAAGCCGCGCTCCTGGACGTGCGTCTGTTCGGCGAACGCTCTCTGGCCGGCGGCTCGATCACGCTGTTGGTGCTCTTCGGCGTCCAGGCGGGCGTCTTCGTGGTGCTCTTCCCGTTCTTCCAGGCCGTCCTCGGCTGGTCGGGGCTGCTGTCCACCCTGGCGCTGATGCCCATGGCCGTGCTGATGATGGCGGCCTCCGGCCTCGCCCCCAGGCTGGCCGCCCGTATCGGCCCCCGAGCGACCATGACCACCGGAATCCTCCTGACCGGTGCTGGTCTGGCGCTCATGGCCGCCCTCGTCTCCGTCGACGGCGGCTATCTGTCCCTCCTGCCCGGCATGCTCGCCATGGGCATCGGCATGGGTCTGTCGATGACGCCCTCCACCGAGGCCATCACCAGTGCCCTCCCTCGCGAGCGGCAGGGCGTCGCGTCCGCGCTCAACGACGTCACCCGCGAGTTCGGGACCGCACTCGGCGTCGCTCTGCTCGGAGCACTGCTGTCCTCCGGCTACCGCAGCGCCATCGAGCCCCGGCTCGCCGGCGTTCCCCAGGGCCCGGCCGACACCGCACGCGAAGGCGTCGCCAACGCCGTCGACGCCGCGCACCAGGCCGGTCCCCGCGCGCGGGCTCTGATCCATGCCGCCCAGGAGTCGTTCGTCGACGGCTGGCAGCACGCCATGTGGGCGGGAGTCGCCATCATGGCCGCGCTCTTTTTCTACGTCGCCGCCCGAGGACCACAGCAGCCCACCACCCGCACACCGGCGAACGAACCGGAACCAGCCGGCGCGACCGCCCGATAGCCCCGGACCGCCGCCCAGACCACGAGACGCACACTCCAGGCCCCCGGGCGGGAGGGTCCTACAGCCCTGACAGCCCGCACCCCCCGGCGCCTGGCAGGCGGAGTCCGGCGGCAGCCCCCGCAACCACCGACAGCCCGAACACGCACGGACGGCGGGGCACCCGCAGGCCCCGCCGTCCCGTGTCAGTCGCTGTCAGGTCGTCATCAGGTCGTCAGGTCGTCGTGGACCGACGCCTCCGCGCCCCCGGCCTCCGCTCGCTCGGCCGCGTCACCGGATCCCCCGCGTCCAGTGCGGCAGCCCTCCGCCGGGCGCCGAAGTCCGCCAACGCCTCCGCCAGCTTGTGGACCGACGGCTCGGGAGCCATCACATCCACCCGCAGCCCGTGCTCCTCGGCGGTCTTGGCGGTCGCCGGACCGATGCACGCGATCACCGTCACGTTGTGCGGCTTGCCCGCGATACCCACCAGGTTCCGCACCGTCGAGGACGACGTGAACAGAACGGCGTCAAAACCGCCGCCCTTGATCGCCTCCCGGGTCTCCGCCGGCGGCGGCGACGCCCGCACGGTCCGGTACGCCGTGACGTCGTCGACCTCCCAGCCCAGCTCGATGAGCCCGGCGACCAGCGTCTCCGTGGCGATGTCGGCACGCGGCAGGAACACCCGGTCAATCGGATCGAAAACAGGATCGTAAGGCGGCCAGTCCTCCAGCAGCCCCGCCGCCGACTGCTCCCCGCTCGGCACCAGGTCCGGCTTCACACCGAAGGCCACCAGCGCCCTGGCCGTCTGCTCGCCCACCGCGGCGACCTTGATCCCGGCGAAGGCCCGTGCGTCGAGCCCGTACTCCTCGAACTTCTCCCGGACCGCTTTCACCGCGTTGACCGACGTGAACGCGATCCACTCGTACCGGCCCGTCACCAGGCCCTTCACGGCCCGCTCCATCTGCTGGGGCGTCCGTGGCGGCTCGACGGCGATCGTCGGCACCTCGTGCGGCACGGCCCCGTACGAGCGCAACTGGTCGGAGAGCGACGCCGCCTGCTCCTTGGTCCGCGGTACGAGGACCTTCCAGCCGAACAGCGGCTTGGACTCGAACCAGGACAGCTGGTCGCGCTGGGCGGGGGCGGAACGCTCACCGACCACGGCTATCACCGGCCGGCCGCCCTCCGGCGAGGGCAGCACCTTGGCCTGCTTCAGGGTCTGCGCGATGGTGCCGAGCGTCGCGGTCCAGGTGCGCTGCCGGGTCGTCGTACCGGCGACGGTCACCGTCATCGGGGTGTCCGGCTTACGGCCGCCCGCCACCAGCTCACCGGCCGCCGCGGCGACCGAGTCCAGCGTCGTGGACACCACCACCGTCCCGTCCGACGCCCCGACCTCCGTCCAGCACCGGTCGGAGGCCGTGCGCGCGTCCACGAACCGTACGTCCGCGCCCTGCGCGTCCCGCAGCGGCACACCCGCGTACGCGGGCACGCCCACGGCGGCGGCCACACCGGGCACGACCTCGAACGGCACGCCCTCGGCGGCGCACGCCATCATCTCCTCGGCGGCGTACGTGTCGAGGCCGGGGTCACCGGACACCGCACGGACGACCCGCCTGCCGCCCCGCGCGGCCTCCATGACAAGATGTGCCGCATCTCGCGCGGCGGGTGCGCCAGCGGTGGTTGACGCGCCGTCGACAACCGCCAGCTGCGGTGTGCCCGTGCCCGGGAACGTATCCGCGCGGGACGCGGCAGCCGGATCGGCGTCCGTGTCCAGGACGGCGACGCCCGACCGGGCGTGCGCGCGGACCACGTCGAGCACCTCGTGCTCACCGACGAGGACGTCCGCGTTCGCCAGCGCCTCCACGGCGCGCAGTGTGAGCAGTCCCGGATCGCCGGGTCCGGCACCGAGGAAGGTGACGTGCCCGTGGTCCTGACCGGCGGGAAGGGTGGTGGGGCTCAATGTGCTCGCTCCCCCATCAGACCGGCCGCGCCCTTGGCAAGCATCTCGGCGGCGAGTTCACGGCCGAGCGCCATTGCTTGGTCGTACGTCTCGGGCACGGGACCGGTGGTGGACAGCTGCACCAGCGTCGAGCCGTCGGTGGTGCCGACGACGCCGCGCAGGCGCATTTCCTTGACAATCTGCCCGTCGGCCAGAAGGTCGGCGAGCGCGCCCACGGGGGCACTGCAACCGGCCTCAAGGGCGGCGAGAAGGGACCGCTCGGCGGTCACGGCGCCCCGCGTGTGCGGGTCGTCGAGCTCACTGAGCGCGGCGAGGAGAGCTGCTGCTTCGGCGGTGTTCCCCGCCCTGCACTCGATCGCCAGTGCCCCCTGGCCGGGGGCGGGCAAAACCATGTCGACCGGCAGGAAGTCGGTGACCTCGTCGATCCGGCCGATCCTGCTGAGGCCGGCGGCGGCGAGGACGACGGCGTCCAGCTGACCGTTCCTCACGTATCCGATGCGGGTGTCGATGTTCCCCCGGATCGGCACGGTCTCGATGCGCAGCCCGTGGCTGCGCGCGTACGCGTTCAGCTGGGCCATGCGCCGCGGGGAACCGGTCCCCACACGCGCGCCCTCGGGCAGGTCGCAGAAGCGCAGCCCGTCCCGGGCGACCAGCACGTCACGCGGGTCCTCCCGCTTCGGCACGGCGGCCAGCGCCAGCTCGTCGGGCTGTGCGGTGGGCAGGTCCTTGAGGGAGTGCACCGCGAAGTCGACCTCGCCGCGCAGCAGCGCGTCCCGCAGCGCGGTGACGAAGACTCCGGTTCCGCCGATCTGTGCGAGGTGCTCGCGGGACGTGTCGCCGTAGGTGGTGATCTCCACGAGCTCGACGGGCCGTCCGGTCACCTGGCTCACGGCGTCCGCCACCTGCCCGGACTGGGCCATGGCGAGCTTGCTCCGCCTGGTCCCGAGCCTCAGGGCTCCTTGTACGTGTGGCTCACTCATGCTCGCCCTCGGTTCTCGGCGTCCCTCTGGGAGCCGTCGGTCTCATCGTCGGCCCGCGAGACGGCGGCGACCGTCTCCGGGTCCAGGTCGAACAGGGTCCGCAGCGCGTCCGCGTACCCGGCACCGCCGGGTTCAGCCGCGAGCTGCTTGACCCGTACGGTCGGCGCGTGCAGCAGTTTGTCCACGACACGCCGCACGGTCTGCGTGATCTCGCCACGCTGCCTGTCGTCGAGGCCGGGCAGCCGCCCGTCGAGCCGCGCGATCTCAGCTGCGACGACGTCGGCGGCCATGGTCCGCAGGGCCACGACGGTGGGGGTGATGTGGGCGGCCCGCTGAGCTGCGCCGAACGCGGCCACCTCGTCGGAAACGATCCGCCGCACCTGGTCCACGTCGGCCGCCATGGGCGCGCCCGCGGAGGCCTCGGCCAGCGACTCTATGTCGACCAGCCGCACTCCGGCCAGCCGGTGCACGGCCGCGTCGATGTCCCGGGGCATCGCCAGGTCCAGCAGCGCGAGCACGGGCTCCGGCCGGGGCACCGCGGCGACGGGTTCGGGCCTGCGCCGCTCGGGGATCCGCCCGCTGACGCGGACGGTGGCGGCGAGCGCGGTGATGAGCTCGGCGTCGGCGTCGGGCGTACGGCGGCGCTCGCGGCGGTCGACGGTCGCGTTGTCCACCCAGGCGGCGTGCTGCTCCAGCGTGGCCGCGTCCATCCCGGCGACCGCGGCCTCACCCAGCACGGAGAAGCCGCCGCCCTGCACGGCCGACAGGTCGAGCGGGCAGCCCTCCTCGGTGCCGACGGAGGTGGCGGGCAGCGGGGCGTCCGCCCGTCCGGGTGGTACGTCTGCCCCGGGCGTCGTACGACCGGAGGCGGCTCCCGAACCCCCGGCACCCGCCGGCGCGGGGAGGCGTCCCTCGACCGCGGTCGCCACCGACTCGGCCGTCAGGACCAGTCCGGTCGCACCAGTACAGGACACGACAAGCCCGGCACGTGTCACCTCGGCCGCCACCGCGTCCATCGGCACCGCACGGGCCATCACACCGGATTCGCCCTTGTCGCCCTTGCCGCCCTGTTCGGTCAGGATCTGCGCGAGGCGCTCGGCACGCTCGTACGTCCGGTTGGCGATCACGATCTCGCGGACACCGGCGCGGGCGAGGGTCGCCGCGGCGAGGGAGGACATGGAGCCCGCGCCGATGACGAGGGCGCGCTTGCCCCGGGCCCAGGTCTCGACGTCGGCACCGGACGCCAGCTGCTCCAGACCGAAGGTCACCAGGGACTGGCCGGCGCGGTCGATACCGGTCTCGGAGTGGGCGCGCTTGCCGACCCGCAGGCCCTGCTGGAACAGGTCGTTCATCAGCCGGCCGGCGGTGTGCAGCTCCTGCGCCTGGGCCAGCGAGTCCTTGATCTGCCCGAGGATCTGGCCCTCGCCGACCACCATCGAGTCCAGCCCGCAGGCCACGGAGAAGAGGTGGTGGACGGCCCGGTCCTCGTAGTGCACGTACAGGTAGGGCGTGAGCTCGTCGAGCCCGACCCCGCTGTGCTGGGCGAGCAGCGTGGACAGCTCGGCGACGCCCGCGTGGAACTTGTCCACGTCGGCGTACAGCTCGATGCGGTTGCAGGTGGCGAGGACCGCGGCCTCGGTGGCCGGCTCGGCGGCGACCGTGTCCTGCAACAGCTTGATCTGGGTGTCCTGGGACAGCGCGGCCCGCTCCAGCACGCTGACCGGGGCGCTGCGGTGGCTCAGCCCGACGACGAGGAGACTCATGCCGGCATCACCGCGGGGACGTCCCCGTCGGGCCCTTTCCCGGAGTCCTTGGGCGCCCGGACCACGGCCCCGGACTCACCCGTGACCTCCTCACCGGCCTTGCGCTGCTCGTGGAAGGCGAGGATCTGGAGTTCGATCGACAGATCCACCTTGCGTACGTCGACGCCGTCCGGCACGGACAGCACGGTCGGCGCGAAGTTCAGGATGGAGGTGACCCCGGCGGCGACGAGCCGGTCACAGACCTGCTGGGCGGCTCCGGCAGGGGTGGCGATGACACCGATCGACACGCCGTTGTCATCGATGATCTTTTCCAGGTCATCCGTGTGCTGCACGGGGATGCCCGCGACGGGCTTCCCGGCCATCGCCGGATCGGCGTCGATCAGCGCGGCGACACGGAAACCACGGGACGCGAACCCGCCGTAGTTGGCCAGCGCGGCACCGAGGTTACCGATACCAACGATCACAACCGGCCAGTCCTGGGTCAGCCCCAGCTCACGCGAGATCTGGTACACGAGATACTCGACGTCGTACCCCACACCCCGCGTCCCGTAGGAGCCCAGGTAGGAGAAGTCCTTGCGCAGCTTCGCGGAGTTCACCCCGGCCGCGGCGGCGAGCTCCTCGGAGGAGACCGTGGGTACCGAACGCTCCGACAGTGCGGTCAGGGCTCGGAGGTACAGCGGAAGCCTGGCGACGGTGGCCTCGGGAATCCCTCGGCTACGGGTCGCCGGTCGGTGAGTTCTGCCAGTTGCCACGGTGCTCCTGCGGGTAGCGCGGGGCTGTAGGCGGCCATACGTCCCCAGACCGCCCCGTCGAATGCAGGCTATGTCTTTGTGAACGCGTGCACAAAGATGGTGTCCGATTTGCCCGGCCAACGTGACCGGGGTCACGCGCCCCCGGCGCATCCGTATGGAACCGGCGCGCGGGCGCACTCGTCCCTCACTCGATGGGGGCAAAACCGCACACTCTCCTCAACGATCCCCGCCCCCGAGACCTGTTCGGCTCGATCCTAAGCGACGTTATGGCCCAGTTGGACTACTCAGTCGGGCCGGATGTGAGGGCTTTCCGCAGGCGCTGCTCGTTCACGCGCCAGAAGGTGTGCTGCTGTCCGTCGACGAGCACGACCGGGATCTGCTCCCAGTACGTCCGGTACAGCTCCTCGTCCTGAGTGATGTCCTTCTGCTCCCAGGGCACCCCGAGCTCACCGCAGACCTTCTCGATGACGGCATGGGCGTCGTCGCACAAATGACAGCCGGGCTTACGAATAAGGGTGACGAGGCGGTCCTGAGGTTTCGGCTGTTTGTCGGTACGCCGGTCGGCACGCCTGAAGAAAGGACTCATGTCGGCCATTCTCGCGCTGCCCACGACGCGCGGAACCCCTGGCACCGCGGGGGCCCCGCACCCGGCCCGCGCCCGGCCGCCTCCGCACGCGGACACGCCGATCGGATCGCTTCCTTAACGACACGGCCCCGGAGAGTTCACACCCTCCAAACCTCTCAACTCCGGAAGCACCGAACAGACTGGCTATGCTCGCGTCATGGCCGCTCTCGGATGGCTCACTCCCCGTAGGCGCTCCGCCACGGCGCGGAGCGTTTTGGCAGGCGAGGCCTCGGCTGAGGCAGCGCGCAAGTCCTCGCAGGAACAGGAACTGACCAGCGAGGCCGAACCGCAGTTCCCCGTGCACGGCGACGACCGGGCCGCCGCCTTCTTCGACCTCGACAACACCGTCATGCAGGGTGCCGCCCTGTTCCACTTCGGGCGGGGCCTGTACAAGCGGAAGTTCTTCGAGACCCGCGATCTCGCGCGGTTCGCCTGGCAGCAGGCGTGGTTCAGGCTGGCCGGGGTCGAGGACCCCGAGCACATGCAGGACGCACGCGACTCCGCCCTCTCGATCGTCAAGGGCCACCGGGTGGCCGAGCTGATGACGATCGGCGAGGAGATCTACGACGAGTACATGGCGGAGCGCATCTGGCCGGGGACACGCGCGCTGGCACAGGCGCACCTGGACGCGGGCCAGAAGGTGTGGCTGGTGACGGCGGCCCCCGTGGAGATCGCCACGGTGATCGCCCGCCGCCTGGGCCTGACCGGCGCCCTGGGTACGGTCGCGGAGTCGGTCGACGGCATCTACACGGGCAGACTGGTCGGCGAGCCGCTCCACGGCCCGGCGAAGGCGGAGGCGGTACGCGCGCTGGCGACCGCGGAGAGCCTGGACCTCTCGCGCTGCGCGGCCTACAGCGACTCGCACAACGACATCCCCATGCTCTCGCTGGTGGGCCACCCCTACGCGATCAACCCGGACGCCAAGCTCCGCAAGCACGCCCGCCAGTTCGACTGGCGCCTGCGCGACTACCGCACGGCCCGCAAGGCCGCCAAGGTCGGCCTGCCCGCAGCGGCGGGTGTCGGCGCGGTGGCGGGCGGCACGGCCGCCGCGATCGCCCTGCACCGCCGCCGCCGCTGACGCCTGCCGGCGGGCGGGCGCTCGCACCGCCTCCGGCGGTGCGGCCGGGTGCGCCCGCGTTCTTAGGGGCGCGAGGCTGTGTTGAATCTGCGGCTCCGCCGCGTGGGCGCGACAAGCCACGACGAACCCGCAGGCGACCACCGACAGGAACTGGCAGACGAGTCCCCCCGGCCACACCCCGGCGCGACCCGACACAACCAGAGCCGCATTCTTGCTCCATTACCCCCACATCACCCCCGCCAGTCACATCCTCCGAACCCGGCCACAACACGCCCCCGAGCGGAGCGCAATGCGGGCCCATACAGACAACAAGCGATCACAGAACCGCACTTGAACCGGCCTCAATCGGTATCAGAAGCGACGCAATCGATGATTTGAGCAACTCGGTGTAGCAGTGCCTGCACGAAGCGTTATTCTCCTCAGACGCAAACCGGTACCCCTCCGTCGCTACGACGGGTGAACGGTCCCGTACTGCACGTGATGGAAGCTCTGCCTCTGGGAGTCCCGTGTACCCACACGTCGGGGTTGACGCCTCGGGCCTGGCTACGCTGCGCGCAACGGTCCACGACATGTTGCGCCGCTTCGTCCCCACCGCGTACGCCGCGCCCGCACTCGCCGTTCCCGCTGCCCCCGCCAGTCCGTGCTACGCGCTCGCCGACAGCAGCGCCGTGGTCAGCAGACGCGGCCGCACCGGCTCGACCACTACCACCACCGCCCGCCGTCCGGCCGCGGACAGCGACAGCGCACGCATGATGGACCTCGTGGAGCGCGCCCAGGCCGGCGAGGCCGACGCGTTCGGACGGCTCTACGACCAGTACAGCGACACCGTGTACCGCTACATCTACTACCGGGTGGGCGGGAAGGCGACCGCCGAGGACCTCACCAGCGAGACTTTTCTGCGCGCCCTGCGCCGGATCGGAACCTTCACCTGGCAGGGTCGCGACTTCGGCGCCTGGCTCGTGACGATCGCCCGCAACCTGGTCGCCGACCACTTCAAGTCCAGCCGTTTCCGCCTGGAAGTCACCACCGGGGAGATGCTCGACGCCAACGAGGTCGAGCGCTCCCCCGAGGACTCCGTCCTGGAGTCCCTGTCCAACGCCGCACTCCTCGACGCCGTACGACGCCTCAACCCGCAACAGCAGGAGTGCGTCACGCTCCGCTTCCTCCAGGGCCTCTCCGTCGCCGAGACGGCCCGCGTGATGGGCAAGAACGAGGGCGCGATCAAGACCCTCCAGTACCGCGCCGTCCGCACCCTCGCCCGGCTCCTGCCGGAAGACGCCCGCTGAGCACACCGCACGAACCGGACCCGAACGCCTACGCTCGGCGACCCTCAACTCACCTTCCGTAAAGGACCGTTGGGTTCTCGCAGCGATCACCCGCCGTCCGTAACCCATGTGCCGCGCCGCTCGTTGTGCGGGATGCAGGCTCCCTGTGGTCACACCTTGGCTGACACCGGTCACTCGATCGTGTGGAAATGGTCGGGGTGTGGAACCCTCAGGACCCCCTGGGGAGCCGACCGTCACGACGAGAGGAGGTGCCGCCAGTGATCGCAAACGTATCGGCGCACCGGCGGGCGAACGCCTTCGCCCAGGCTCTGGAGGAGCTGCCCGACCGGGACACGGCGGCCGAGCAGCCCGAAGAACCGGCCCCGGCCACCGCGGCACAGACCGAGCAGGGCCGCCTGCTGGCCCTCACCACCGGCCTCGGCGAGCTGCCCAAGCCGGAGCTCGACCCCGAGGTCAAGGTCGTCCAGCGGGCCCAGCTCGTGGCCGCGATGGAGGCCATGCTGCAGGAGGGCACGGCTTCGGGAGGCGAGGCGTCGGACCCTTCGGTGCCCGAGCAGCGATCCGGGAGGGCGCGGGGCGCTCACCGAGCGGGCCCACTGGGGAAACTGCGACCACGTTCACGACTGACCAAGGGCCTCGCCGCGGGCGGGCTCAGCGTCGGTGTGGCCGCGGGAGCCTTCGGCGGTGTCGCCGCCGCCAGTTCGGACGCCCTCCCCGGTGACTCGCTGTACGGCCTGAAGCGCGGCATCGAGGACTTCAAGCTGACCTGGGCCGAGAACAACACGGACCGAGGCGAGCTCTACCTCGACCAGGCGTCCACCCGGCTCGGTGAGGCCCGTCGGCTCATGGAGCGCGACCGCGGCGGCCCCCTCGACCACGAATCACTCGGCGAGGTCCGCCGCACCCTCATGGGCATGCGGCACGACGCCTCGGAGGGCCACCGTCTGCTGCACGAGGCGTACGAGCGGGACCCCGGCTCCCTGGGCCCCATCCAGGCCCTCTCCACCTTCTCGCGTTCCCACCGCGAGGCCTGGGGAGCGCTGCGTGACCGGCTCCCCGTACAGCTCGGGGACGTCAGTCAGCAGGTCTCGTCGGTCTTCGACGCCATAGACGAAGAGGTCGCCCCGCTCCAGTCGCTCCTGCCACAGCCCCCGGCACAGCGCGGCGACAGCGGACAGCGCGGCACCGGCCGAGGCTCCACCGGCTCCGGGCACACCGACCGGCCGGCCCCCAGCGCCAGCGGCAGCGGCTCCGCGGGCCAGAGCCAGAGCAGCGGAAAACCGCAGCCCTCCAGCTCGGACAGCGCCGGTGACGGTCTGCTCGGCGGCAACACGGGCGGCCTGCTGGACCCGCCCAAGGACAGCACCAGCAGCCCGTCCCCCTCGTCCGACAAGACCACCCCGACCACGGCCCCGGACGTCACCCTGCCCCCGCTCCTCCCGGGCCTCCTGCCCGGCCTGGGCATCGACAGCAAGGACGCGCACTAGATTCCCGCGATACGGCGGTGGGGGCGCCCCTCAACGGAAGGGGCGCCCCCACCGCCGTATCCGTAAGGAACTCGCGTAAGGAACTCCCCCTCAGAAGAACACCGACCGCCGCTGCACCAGCAACTTGTAAAGCGTGTGCTGGATCTGCTCCCTGACCTGGTCCGTCAGGTTGAACATGAGCATCGGGTCCTCGGCGGCCTCCGGCGGATAGCCGTCCGTCGGGATGGGCTCGCCGAACTGGATCGTCCACTTCGTCGGCAGTGGAATCGCGCCCAGCGGACCGAGCCACGGGAACGTCGGTGTGATCGGGAAGTACGGGAAGCCCAGCAGCCGCGCCAGCGTCTTCGCGTTACCGATCATCGGATAGATCTCCTCCGCGCCCACGATCGAGCACGGGATGATCGGCGCGCCCTGCCGCAGGGCGGTCGACACGAAACCACCACGACCGAAGCGCTGAAGCTTGTACCGCTCGTTGAAGGGCTTGCCGATGCCCTTGAACCCCTCGGGCATCACCCCGACCAGCTCACCGCGCGCCAGGAGCCGCTCGGCGTCCTCCGCGCACGCCAGCGTGTGGCCGGCCTTGCGGGCCAGCTCGTTCACCACCGGCAACACGAACACCAGGTCCGCCGCCAAGAGCCGCAGGTGACGGCCCGCCGGATGATGGTCGTGCACCGCGACCTGCATCATCAGGCCGTCCAGCGGCAGTGTGCCAGAGTGGTTGGCGACGATCAGCGCCCCACCCTCGGCCGGGATGTTCTCGACGCCCTTCACCTCGACCCGGAAGTACTTCTCGTACACCGGCCGCAGCAGCGACATCAGGACCTGGTCGGTCAGCTCGGCGTCGTAACCGAAGTCGTCGACCTCGTAGTCGCCCGTCAACCGCTTCCGCAGGAAGGCCAGCCCACCGGCGATACGGCGCTCCAGACCGCCGTCCTGAGGCTTCTGAGGCCCTCCCGGAGCCTCCGGCTGCTCATGTGTCACAGGAACATCATCCTGCCCGCGCTGCCGTTCCGGCAGTTCCTGGACATCAGCGACCAGCGCGGAGTCGCGCCTGCGCCGGCTCCCCGCTGCACTCCGGCGACGCGGCGGGCGCTGCGCGGCACCGGCGCGCGACCGGTCGTCGTCGAACGGAATGACCTTGGCGTCCGCCATCGTTGATGCGCTCCTCAGTTGGCGCTGTGCGTCGGGGAGTGACCACCGCCCCGGGCGGGAGTCGCGGCAATCCGGTCGACGGCCCTCGAAAGGGCCTCCGGCGGCAGCAGCCCGGGACCGCGGCTGCGAGCGAAGTCCGTGAACGTCTCCGCCGTCGTGTACTTGGGTTTGTACCCCAGCGTCTCGCGCATCTGGGCCGTCGACACGACCCGCCCGTGGGTCAGCAGCCGAAGCTGCTCCGGCGAGAAGTCCGTCACACCCAGGGTACGCACCATGGAGCCCACCCAGCTGAGCGCGGGCATCAGCAGCGGCACCGTGGGCCGCCCGAGCCTCCGCGCGCACTGCGACAGCAGCAGCACCCCGTCGCCGGCGACATTGAACGTGCCGCTGTTGAGCGTGCCGCTCGCCGGCTCGTGCGAGGCGATCCGCAACACCTCGATCACGTCGTCCTCGTGCACGAACTGCAACCGCGGGTCGTAGCCGAGCACCGTCGGCAGCACCGGCAGCGAGAAGTACGAGGCGAGCGGCGAGTCGGCGCACGGCCCCAGGATGTTCGCGAACCGCAGCACGCACACGGCCACATCGGGCCGCCGCCGCGCGAACCCGCGCACATACCCCTCGACCTCGACCGTGTCCTTCGCGAAGCCGCCGCTCGGCAGCGACTTGGGCGGCATCGTCTCCGTGAACACGGCCGGATCCCGCGGCGCGGACCCGTACACGTTCGTACTGGACTTCACCACCAGCCGCTTGACCGCCGGGGACTTCTGACAGGCCCCGAGCAGTTGCATGGTGCCGATGACGTTGGTCTCCTTGACCGTGGTCCGGCTGCCGCTGCCCAGCGGGGTGCCCGTGACGTCCATGTGCACCACGGTGTCCACGCCGTGCTCGGCCAGCACACGCCCTATCGTCGGCTGCCGGATGTCGGCCTGCACGAAGTCCGCGCCGCCGAGATGATGCTCGGGCCGCACCGCGTCCACCGCGACCACACGGTCGACCTCGGGGTCACGCTGGATCCGTCGTACGAACCGACCTCCCAGCTGACGGGCCACCCCGGTCACGAGCACGACCTTGCCCAAGATCAACGCCTTCCTTCCAGACGCCCGCACACACCTGTGTGGTGCTGCCCGTACTCTGCCGCGTTCCCCGTCTGTCCGGCCACGTTAGCGGGTCGACGTTGCGCTGTGATGACCGCCCGATGCACGACGTGACGAGTTCCCGCTGTCGTACGAGCTGTAGCGCGCTCTGCGGCCCCTCCCCCCCCCGGACATGGCTGTGGCCCCCCACCGGCTGGTGGGGGGCCACAGAGCGCGCTGTCGCAGCGCTCGCACAGAGCCGTAAGGCGTAATACCCCGGAGGGTCCGCCCTACTTCTTGTTGCGACGCTGAACGCGGGTGCGCTTGAGCAGCTTGCGGTGCTTCTTCTTAGCCATCCGCTTGCGCCGCTTCTTGATAACAGAGCCCACGACTACCCTCGCTCACTTCTCTTCACTCGGTGCTGAGGGCCATGGGCCCACACGACCTACGAGGGGCTAGCCTACCCGCCCGAGCGCTGAGCTCGTAATCGAGGGGGAGCCGAGGAGCCCCGGGAGTCCCTCGGGACCCCGTGACCCCTCAACACCCGTACGCCGTCAGGCTGTCTCCACCCCCACATAACTCTCGCGAAGGTACTCGTGGACCGCTTGCTCCGGCACCCGGAACGACCTCCCCACCCGGATCGCCGGCAGATGACCACTGTGCACCAACCGGTACACGGTCATCTTCGACACTCGCATCACCGAGGCGACTTCCGCCACGGTCAGGAACTGAACCTCGTTCAGAGGCCTCTCGCCAGCTGCAGCCATGACACACCTGAACCTTCCGCACTCGACGGCCACCGGCTTCCCCTTCCGGTGACTCTTCGTCGCTGCGTGCTCACTCCCCAATGTAGGGGCGGGTGATGCGAGTGGGGAAGAGGGGATGGCATCGGCGGCTTACTGTGACAGACACGCTCGATTGAGTACGTAGCGGGTAAGCGGTCGGTAGTAATCAGACCGCACAGCGTCATCAAGCGGAACGGCCACGGACACGCGCCCCTCCGCCTCCCCGACGAAGAGCGCGGGATCGTCCGTATCCGCGAGCCCCATCACCTCGAACCCCAGCTGACCTGCCCCGCAGACCCAGCCATGGTCCCCGATGACGAGTTCCGGGAGCGGCCCCCCACGCTCAGCGGCAGCGGCCAGAACGGTACGAACCGGGAGCGGTGAATGCGTGTGCGCGCCAGTCTCACAACCGGAGCTCCGAGCGCCGGGGTCGCGTACCAACGCGACTCCTCGTACGTAGTCGAGGTTGTGTGTGCGTAGACCGAACCGGGTCGTTATGTCGACACGTCTACCCTTCGCGGGGGTGAGGACCTCACACCCCGCCGCCGACAAGGCGTCTGCCAGGCCGCCGTAGAACCCGAGCAGCCGATGCGGATGTCCGGTCCCGAGAAGCACCGGCGCCCTGCGCCGCGCAGCCTCCGCGAGACGTTCCGCAAAGGCGTCCAGAGCCGCCAGCGTCAGCTCCGGATCGATCGCGTCCGGCCCGGAAGTGATCCTCGGATCCCTCGAAACCCCACACCTGTCCGCCATCAACGCGATCAGCTCCGGCTGCCCCCAACTCCCCACGGGATCCAGCCCCATCAACACCCGGGGATCCCGAGCCGCGAACAGCCGATACCTCCGCAGGCTCGACTCCCGCGTAGTGGCCACGACCCCCGCGAGTCCGGCAGCCAACAGATGGTCCCGCAGCGCTCCGGTGCTCAACACGGGGGTGATGGTGGCGCATCGGACGGGAAGGGGCCCCGGGAACGGGGAAAGACCGCACGGTCGGCGTAACCGCTCAAGGACCAGGCCACCAGGCCGTGCCGCCAGGCCGCCCGGGCCACCGAGTCCACCGCGTCCGGGCGACCAGCCACGAAGTACGCCCCGCTCACAGCGCACCAGCCACGCACCCGCCGCCCACGCCCACCCCTACGGCAACAAGCCCCGCAACGGAAACACCGCCCGCCGCGTGGCCAACACGGCCTGATCCAGCCGATCCGCCGGGTCGTATCCCGCCTCCCAGCCGGCCCACTCCACCGGCCACCGCCCATCGGTCATCCGCGCGGGCGCCAGCTGCCGCGTACGCGCGAACACCGTCTGCCGCCACCCCTCAGGAATCATCGCCTCGGGCTCGATCGGCCGCCCCGCGGCGATGGCCACAAGATGCGTCCACGACCGCGGCACCACCTCGACCACGGCGTACCCGCCCCCACCCAGCGCGATCCACCGCCCGTCCGCGTACTCGTGCGCCAGGTCGTGACAGGCGACCTGCACGGCCCGCTGAGCGTCCAACGAGACGGCGAGATGCGCCAACGGATCCTCGAAATGCGTATCGGCCCCGTGCTGTGTCACCAGCACCTGGGGCCGAAAGTCGTCGATCAGCTCGGGCACGACCGCGTGGAACGCCCGCAGCCACCCCGCGTCCCCGGTCCCCGCCGGGAGGGCCACGTTCACAGCCGACCCCTGCGCGCTCTCCGCCCCGGTCTCCTCCGGCCACCCGGTCTGCGGGAACAACGTCCGAGGATGCTCGTGCAACGAGATCGTCAGCACCCGCGGATCCTCCCAGAACGCGGCCTGCACCCCGTCACCGTGATGCACGTCCACGTCGATGTACGCGACCCGCTCGGCGCCCAGCTCCAGCAACCGCGCGATCGCCAGCGCGGCGTCGTTGTAGATGCAGAACCCGGACGCCCCACCCGGCATCGCGTGGTGCAGCCCACCCGCGAAGTTCACCGCGTGCAGCGCGTCCCCCCGCCACACGGCCTCGGCGGCCCCCACGGACTGCCCCGCGATCAGCGCGGACACCTCGTGCATCCCGGGGAACGCGGGATCGTCCATGGTCCCCAGCCCGTACGACCCGTCGGCCGCCCCCGGATCCCCGGACGCTGCCTTGACCGCCTCCACATAGTCCTCGCGGTGCACGAGCCGCAACGTCGACTCCCCGGCGGGCTTGGCGGAAACCACCTCAAGCCCCTCGGCACCGACACCCGCACCGCCCCCGGGCCCCTTGTCGAGCCCGAAGGCACTCACCAAACCCCTGGTCAGCGCCAGCCGGACCGGATCCATCGGATGGTCCGGACCGAAGTCATAGCCCGTTACTGCCTCGTCCCACATCAGCTGTGCGCGGCCGCTCATGCCCGCCACCGTATCGGGCCGGTTGAGGATCGAACGACCGAGCGTACACGAGGGTCACCAGCACCAACACCATCGGCACGAGCATCGCCCCCCGATAGCTCCAGGCATCCCCCAGCGCCCCCACCAACGGCGAACCGACCAGGAATCCGACGTAGTTGAAGATGTTCAGCCGCGCGACGGCCGCATCCGAAGCGCCCGGAAACAGCCTCCCGGCCGCCGCGAACGTCTGCGGCACGATCACACACAGCCCGAGTCCCAACAGCGTGAACCCGAGCATCCCGACCCACGCCCCCGGTGCCCCGGCCACCACCGCGAACCCGAGCCCCGCCACCAGCGACCCCATCCGCACCACGGCCACCGCCCCGAACCGCCGCACCCCGAAGTCCCCGATGGCCCGCCCCAGCAGCGTCGTGACCATGTAGACGTTGTACGGAACGGTCGCCAGCTGCTCCGAGCTTCCCAGCACGTCCTGGAGGTACTTGGCGCTCCAGTTGGAAACGGTCGAGTCCCCGATATAAGCGAACGCCATCACGAGACAGAGCGGCAAAAGCACCCTGAAGACGACGGCCCCGCTCTCCCCCACAGCCTCGCCCTGCTCCTGCCCCTGCCCCTGCTCTGGTACGCCCGCGTCGACGTACCAGCGGCTCCCCACGAACGCGGCCGGCAGTAGCACCACCACGACCGGCAGATACGACACGACCAGCGCGAACTCCCAGTTGGCCCCCACCCAGGCGAGCGAGGCTCCCAGGATCCCGCCCAGGCTGTACGCGGCGTGGAAGCCGAGCATGATGCTCCGCCCGTACGACCGCTGGAGGCTCACCCCGAGCATGTTCATGGACGCGTCCAGCGCCCCCACGGCGAGCCCGAAGGCGGCCAGCGCGACAGCGAGTTCCGCCATGTGCTCCCCGGCTCCCACGCCGAGAAGGGCGAGCAGCACGACGGGCTGGGACCACCGCAGCACCCGGCTGGGCGGCACCCGCTTCACGAGTTGCTCGGTGCACACGCTCCCGACACCGGCCAGAACCGGCACGGCGGCGAGAAAGGCCGGCAACAAGGCGTCGGAGACGCCGTACCGGTCCTGAATGGCCGGAATCCGCGTCACCAGCAGTGCGAAGGCGACGCCTTGGGCGAAGAAACCGAACGCCAACGAGGCCCGGCCACGCCGCAGCACATCTGTCATGGCGGCACAGCGTAGGGCCCTGACCTACCCATGGGTAGAGGAAGTTGAATACTGCTCAACTAAGCAGCCCGGTCAGTCAGCAGTGCGACCAACTCCCCCATGTCCGAGAAGTGCCCCCTGGCCCCAGGGAGCTTCTCCGCGGGCGTCATCGCCGTGAACCCGTACACGTCCATGCCGGCCGCCCGTGCCGCCAGCACTCCCAGAGGGCTGTCCTCGACGACCGCGCACCGGTCCGGAGCAACCCCCATCCGCTCGGCCGCGTACAGGAAGAGATCCGGGGCCGGCTTCCCCTTCCCCACGTCCTGCGCACTGAAGACGAGTCCGTCGCCGAACCACCGGTCGAGCCCGGTCTTCCGATGCCCCACCCGAATCCGCTCATGGCTCCCGGACGACGCCACACAGTACGGCACTCTGTCCGCGAGGAGTTTCTCCAGCACAGCGACAACACCGTCCACCGGCTCCAACTCCCGCTCGAACGCGGCGAATACCCGCCCGTGGAAGACATCGTCGAAATCCCCGGGCAACAGCTCTCCCGTCCGCTCCAGGACGAGCTCATGCACCCTGTGCATGGCCGACCCCATGTAGTCCCGTATGGACTCCTCGTACGAGGTGGGGTGCCCCAACTCGGTGAGGTACGCGGCCAGGAGCCTGTTGGAGATCGGCTCACTGTCGACGAGGACACCGTCGTTGTCGAATATCACGAGGTCGTAGCGCATGGCTCGACCCTAAACGCAGAAATCCCCCGTACCGAATGGCACGGGGGATTCCTCAATATTTGTTCGGCGGTGTCCTACTCTCCCACAGGGTCCCCCCTGCAGTACCATC
>NZ_BMVM01000009.1 GCF_014650715.1 Streptomyces bluensis
ACCACCGGCGACCTCACCATCACCACCGTGACACCCGACAACGAGCCCCACCTCCTCGCCCACGACGCACACACCGCCTCCCCCACCACCGCCTTCGCCCTCTCCCGCCTCGCCGACCCCGACACCCTCCACCACACCCCCATCGGCGTCCTCCGCTCCGTCACCCGACCCGTCTACGACCACCAGATGTCCGACCAACTGGACACCGCGATCGAACAGAACGGCAAGGGAGACCTCACCGCACTGCTGACCGGCGGAGACACCTGGACAGTCGTCGGCTGATCCACCCGATTCGCCAGGTCCATCTGATACGCCATAGACAGCAGTGAAACTCTGCAAACCGCTGCAAACCGCTGCAAACCGCTGCAAACCGCCGTACACCGCCACACCCCCGGGGAGGGGCCACATGACATACGTGATCGCGCAGCCCTGTGTCGACGTCAAGGACCGGGCCTGCATCGACGAGTGCCCGGTCGACTGCATCTACGAAGGGCCGAGAAAGCTCTACATCCACCCGGACGAATGCGTCGACTGCGGCGCCTGTGAACCCGTCTGCCCGGTGGAGGCCATCTTCTACGACGACGACGTCCCGGACGAGTGGGGTGGGTACCGGACGGCCGACGCCGAGGTGTTCGCCGGCCTCGGGTCGCCCGGCGGAGCGAGCGCGGCCGGTCCGCTCCCCAGTGACCACCCCCTGGTCTCCGCTTTGGCGGAGCAGGTCGCGTAGACCGCGTAGAACGCGTCGTACAGCACGAAGTCCGACCGCGGGCAGCTCGTTTTCCGCTGGGATCCAGTCCGGCTCCAGGCCAGATACAGGCCGATACCAGTGGTCCACGACACCGTGGAGGCGGTGGCGGAATCCCGCCACCGCCCTGTGGCGTTGTGCGCGCCGACCTTGTGCCTCGCGCACCACGGGGGACCCGCAGAAGGAGCTGACTATGGACACCGCTCTCACGCCTCAGCCCACAGCGTCCGCACCAGGCCCCACGGGGCTGACCGCGCCGCTGCACCTGCTGCACAAACCCAACACCCCGGAGGGCTTCCTGCTGGACGCCACGGCGCCGGTGGAGCAGCACTTCGCGCTCTCCGCCGAGTTGCCGAGCCGGCACGGGACGTTCAATGACGGGCCGGGGACCTTTCACGACCTGCTCTTCGTCGCGGAGACCCTGTGCCAGGCCATCCACTTCGTCGCCCACCAGTACTTCCGGGTCCCTCCCGACCGACGCGCGATCTTCGACTCCAGCGGGCTCGACGTCCTGGACCTCGCCCCGTGGCGTCGTACCGGCCGCCCGGCCCACATCACGCTCGACATCACCCTGACCCCCGTGGACGTGGTGGACGGGGTCCCGCGCGTCCTCGACTGCCGGAGCGACGTGGCGATCGACGGCGTCAGCTGCGGGCGGGCTTCCGCACGGCTTCAGTTCCTGATGCCCGAGGAGTACCGGTCGCACCGCGAGCTCGGCCGCCAGGAGAGCCTCCGGAGCACCACACCGGCCTCCCGGCCCCCACTGTCCCGCACCTCCCCCGGCGGGGCGGCCGAGACGGAACAGCCCGCGGTGAGGCCCGAACTGGTGGGGCGGGGCAGTCCGCGGAACGTCCTCGTGGGCCCGCCGCTGCGGGTCACCCACGGGGAGTTCGTACTGCCCCTGGCTCCGGAGCCCGGCCACGAGGTCTTCGGTGCCTCGCCCGAGGACCACGTCCCCGGCCGGGTGTTCCTGGAGGCGTCCCGGCAGGCCTCGCTGCTCGTCGCCGCGGAACAGCACGGGCTGCGGCCCGCCCACGCCGTCATGACCCGGTTGCGGGTGTCCTTCCGCGGTTTCGGGGACTCCGACCTTCCGGTGACGTGCACGGTCACCTCGCAGGATCCGGCCCGCGACGACGCGGGGCGGCCCACCGTCCGCACCCGGCTCGCCTTCAGTCAGGGCAGCCGGGTTCTGTGCACCGCCTCGACCGTCCTGCTCCAGGACTGCTGACCGACGGGCCTCGCGCCACCATGATCAAGGAGCCCATGATGCGTTTTCGGGTACTGGGGCCGGTGAGCCTGTCACCTCGCACCCCGTCCGCGGCGAAACCACGCGCACTGCTCGCCACCCTCCTGGTGCACGCCGGCGAAGTGGTCCCGGTGCACAGCCTGATCGACGAACTCTGGGGGACGGAACCGCCCCGTACCGCCACCACCACGCTCCAGGTGTACGTGTCCCAGCTGCGCAAGGTGCTCGCCGACGGCAGAGACGAAGACGACGGCGGTGACGCCTTCGACAAACATGACGCGCGTAGACATGACGCGCGTAGAGGCGATATCCGCACAAGTGACGCGCGTAGAGGCGACATGCGGACAAGTGACGCGCGTAGAGATGACATGCGCACAGGTGACGCGCGTAGAGGTGACGCGCGTAGAGGCGGCAGGCGTGACGTAGGGTCCGCCGGCGAGTTGCTGACCCGGGCGCCCGGCTACCTCCTCCAGATTCCCGAGGGGGAGTTCGACCTGCCCCGCTTCGAGCGGCTGCGGACCGAGGGCCGTACGGCGTATCAGGAGGGGGAGTTCGGCCGCGCCTCCCGGCTGCTGCACGACGCGCTCGCCCTGTGGACGGGGCCCGCCCTGTCGGGAATCCCGCACGGCGTACGGCTGGAGTCCGCGGCCATCCGTCTGGACGAGCTGCGGATGGAGGTCCTGGAACAGCGGATCGTCGCCGATCTGCGGCTGGGCCGTCACCAGGAGCTCGCCGGGGAACTGCTGGCCCTCGCCAACGAGCACCCCCTGCGGGAGACCCTCCACGCGCACCTCATGGTGGCGCTGTACCGGACCGGCCGCGGATCCGACGCCCTGCGGGTGTACGGCAGGTTGCGCCGCTCCCTCGTGGAGGAGCTGGGTGTCGAGCCGAGCCCCGGCCTCTCCCGGCTGCACGAACGTGTCCTGCGCCGGGACCCGTCACTGGACTGGCACCCGCCCCGGGACGCGGCCGACAGGAGCACGGCACCCACTGCAGCCGGCGCTGGTACGCGTACTGGTCCTGCTGCTGGTACGCGTACCAGTACCGGTGCGAGCGGCGCGGGCCGGGACGGCGGCACCGCCCGCGACCCTGAGGCGTCCCGGCGCGCACCCACGCGGACGGGGCAGACCACGCAGACCACGCAGACCGCACTGAACGGGATGCCGCGACAGGCCGGGCAGGCGCGGCAGGCCGGGCACGCCGGGCCGGAAGGGGGCAGGCCGCTGCCCGCCCCCGGTGCGCCTCCGGTGCTGCCCGCCGCGCCCCCCGGATTCGTCGGCCGAGAGGAGGAACTGGCCCACGGGGAACGGGCGTTGCGCGGCAGCGCCGGGCGCCCGGCGGTGCGAGTGCTGGCCGTGTCCGGGCCGGCCGGCGTCGGCAAGACCTCGCTGGCACTACAACTCGCCCACCGGATCGCCGACCTGTTCCCGGACGGTCAGCTGCTGATGAGGCTGCGCGGACCGCAGGGCCGCCCGCTGAGCGCCGCACAGGCCGGGGCGACCCTGTTGCGCCGCCTCGGTGACGACACGCCGGGCTCCCCCTCGACCGATCCCGAGGAGGTGACGGACCGGCTGCGGCGGGCCCTGCACGGGCGGCGGCTGCTGCTCGTCCTGGACGGCGCGGTGTCGGTGGAACAGATACGGCCGCTGCTCCAGGCCGCCGCGGACTGCGCGGTGATCCTCACCAGCCGCCGCAGTGCCGCCGCGGTCGACGGCGCGGAGCATCTGCTGCTGGACACGGTGCGGCCGGACGAGGCCGTGGAACTGCTGCTCGCCGCGGGAGGCGAGCGGATGGCGCGGGATCCGGTGGCGGTCGCCGAGATCGCCCGGCTGTGCGGCTGCTTCCCGCTGGCGCTGCGGGTGGCGGCGGCGGCCCTCACGGCACGCCCGCACACCACGCCCGCCGCGCTCGCGGGGCGCCTGCGCGACGAGCGGACCCGGCTCGGCGTGCTGCGCGAGGGCGACCTCGACCTCCGTTCCAGTCTGCTGACGGGGTATCAGGAGGTCGGTCCGGCGCTGCAACGGGCGTTCCGGCTGCTGTCCCTGGCCCCGGCGCCCGACTTCGCGGTGTGGACCGCCGCGGCCCTGCTGGACACGGACCGCTCGGTGGCGGAGGAGACGGCCGAGGAGCTCGTACGGGCCCAGCTGCTGGAGGCCCGTACCGACGGGAACACGGTCCGCTACGCCTTCCACTCGCTGCTGCGGGTGCTGGCCACGGACCTGGTCGACGGGGAGGCGGACAGCGCCCGGACGCGACGGGGCGCCGTCGAACGGCTGGGCCGGACCTACGCGGCCCTGGCCCGCCACGCGGACCGGCGGCTCACCCCCGGGAGGGACTGGCGAACCGGCCCCGAACCCGTACCCGCGGTTACGGAGCCGGACGCCGAGAGGATCGTCGGGGCCAACCCTCTGCGCTGGTTCCGCGAGGAGGCCACGGGCCTGGTGGAGATGGTGCGGCAGACGCACGCGGCGGGGCTCTGGCCCCTGGTGTGGCAGCTCGCGGGGGCCACCGAGGGGTACTTCCACGCCTGCGCCGCCTGGGAGGACTGGGAGGAGACCCACCGCCTCGCGCTGGACGCCGCCGTGCGCGCCGGCGACACCGAGGCGGAGGCGGCGATCCGGTACTCGCTGGGCGACCTCGCCTGGCAGCGTCGCGAGGCCGACCGGGCGGTGCGGCACTACACCGACGCCCAGCACGCCTTCAAGCTGGCCGGTGACCGGATCGGGGCGGCGCGCTGCCGTATCGGTGTGGCGGACATCCTGCTCGGCCAGGGCCGCCTGGGTGCGGCGGCGCGGCGGTACGGGCGGGCCCTGGCCCTGTGTTCGGCGGGAGGGGACTCACGGGGCGTGGTGGCCGCGCTGAACGGGCTGGCCCTGGTCAACCTGCGGCAGGGCCGCGAGGAGGCGGCGATCCGTCAGCTGGCGCAGGGCCGGCGCGCCGCGGAACGGCTCGGTGACCGCCGCTGGGCGGAGTACATCCGCCGCACCGCGGCCCGCCTGACGACGGACACTCCCCGCCGCCCCGCCCACAGCGCCCACGCGGTCGAGGTCCGGCCGGGCATGTGGCTCATCGGAACGGCGGCCCCTGCCGCCGCCCCCGCCCTCGCCCGGGCGGGCGCCGCCTGACGTCGCGTCAGCCCGTGGCCCACCGCGTGACGGGGGCCACGGGTCAGGCCTGCCGCCGTACGGGACGGTGGCCGGAGATGGTGCGGGAGGGGACGGGCGCGGACTCGACGACGTCCGGTGCGCGCCGCGTCCCGCTGACGGCGGCGGGGGCGGGGGCGGCACGCCGGGCTCCCGCGTCTGGTTCGAGTCCCAGCGACGCCAGGGAACGCCACGGCAGCGCCTGACCGGCCGACGTGTCG
Source organism: Streptomyces bluensis (assembly GCF_014650715.1). Classification (GTDB taxonomy): domain Bacteria; phylum Actinomycetota; class Actinomycetes; order Streptomycetales; family Streptomycetaceae; genus Streptomyces; species Streptomyces bluensis. The sequence goes on from NZ_BMVM01000009.1 coordinate 5,356, forward strand.
CGCCAGGGCGCGAACACCGGGGCCGGGGAGGAGGGGGAAGGGAGGCTCTTCAGGGAGGCCACCGAGGCCACGGACGACAGGGGCGGCACGGACGACACAGACGGCACAGGGGACATGAAAGGCATGGCAGCCACCTTTGGGTCGGTGTTGCGAGGGGACGCGCCGGAAGCGAGCAAGGGACGTACGCGCGAGGGTGGATCGTTCACTCGGCGGAGGGCACCCGCGGCCGGCGCGCCGGACCCGACGTCCGGCCGGCCCGGTTCGTGATCCGGGCCCGCAGCAGCGACCCGATCAGCCACTTCCGCATGGCGCCCAGGTGCGCGGGCGAACCGTGGACGTCGTCGAACTCCTTGAAACGCACCTGCGGCAGCAGGGAACCGAGCAGCCGGCGTTCCGTGGCAGGAATGATCTCGTCCCGGGAGCTGACGACGTACGCGACCGGAACGTCGACGGCGCGCAGTACCTCCGGGCCGAGCGCGAAGCCCGCGAGCCGGGCCCGCAGTTCGTCGTGGTCGGGCGCGCCGGTGAGCCGGCACAGCGTGTCGACGGTGATGCCGGGCACCCGGGGCCACCAGTCGGGGTCGGTGAAGAACCCGGCCACCGGGGCGCCGACGGTGTGGATGCTGTGGATGCGCGCGTCCTCGGCCGCCGCGCGCAGTGCGAGGTGGCCGCTGAAGCTGAGGCCGAGAACGGAGGTGCGGGTCACCCGGGCGCGGTCGGCCAGCTGGTCCAGCAGGAAGGGCACCAGCCGCCAGGAATCGGCGTGGTAGCGCAGGGTGTTCTCGCCGACGCCCGGCATCTCGGTGGCGACCCCCGCGTACCCGAGGCGGGCGAGCCGGGGCAGGAGGGGTGCCCACTGCTCCTTGACGCTGACGATACCGCCCATGATCAGGACCAGCGGCCGTGGCCGGCGGGCGTCGAGTCCGCTCGCCCAGCAGGCGAACGTGCCGTCCGGGTGGTTGAGGACCATTCGGTCGATGCCGCGCCGGCGGCGCCAGGCGTCGAAGGACCGCACACAGTTGTCCTGGGCCTCCCTGCGGTCGTCGTCGCCGTGGTACGGGAAGCGGGCGAGGGCGTAGCGGCGGCAGGCGTCGAGTGGGCGGCCCGCGGCGGCCAGCCGGTCGGCCTCGGCGGTCCACACCCGCGCCCAGGACTCGGGGTGTCCGGGCTCGTCGTTGGTGATCCGGGGCAGTACGGCCGCGACCTGGCGTTCGCTGATCCCTTGGCCACGGGCGTGCAGCCGGGCGAATTCCTTGAGTTCCGCGAGATGGTCCATGGCTGTTCTCCGTCTCCTCCGGGATGCGGCCCGGAGGGCTCGGAGGCCTTCCTGGTCGTACCGGCTGCGGGCGGGCTGTCCGGTCGTACGGGGAGAGGCGGGGCGCCCGCCGGGAGCGGGGGACGTTCCCCGGCGGGGCGCCCCGCCTCAGGACCCGATGCTGCCCGCCGTCTCTTAAGCCCCGCTTGTCGGACGGCTTAAGCCCCGTTGCCCCCGACAGCCCCGACAGCCCCGCCAGCCCCGACACCCCCTCACCAGCCCAGGAGGTCGCCCTGTCCCCCGGCCCCGGCCTCGTCCTCGCCCTCGCCCTCGCCCTCGGGCTCCGCGTCGTCGCCGAGCGCCTCCGTCACCGCCTCGATCACGAGCGGATCGAGCAGGGTGCGCGCCGCCGTGTCCCGGGTGCCGCCGAAGCCGGCGTCGCTCGCGGCGACGCTGACGACGTAACCGCCGTCCACGTATTCACCGTCCACGCGTTCGCCATCCACCGAGAAGGTGCGGAACTGCCATTCGTCCCCGGTGCCGGGTGCCCCCTCGGGGGTCAGGACCCTGACGGGTTCGGGCCCGTCGCCGCCGCCGAAGCCGAACTCGGTGAAGCGGAGCCTCAGCCCCTGCCCGATGGCCTTGCTGTAGGCCTCCTTGAGCGTCCACAGGCGCACCAGCTCGGCGCCCCTCCTGTGGTGCGGGAGTTGCTCCAGGGCGGCCGTCTCGTGGGGTGTGCAGACGTTACGGTGCAGCCCGCGCGTGTAGAGGGGGCGGTCCGCCCGCTCGGCGTCCACCCCGATCAGTCCCCTGGTGGAGAGCCCGACGAGCAGCAGGTCCTCGGTGTGGCTGAGGCTGATGTCCACCGCGTCACACCCCCGCAGACAGGGGCGGCCGGTGAGGCCGTAGCCGAGTTCGACGGTGTGCGGGGGCACCCGCAGCGCCACCGCGGCGGCGTACTTCAGCAGCGCCCGGGAGGCGGCGAACCGCATCCGCACGTGCGGATGCGCCAGCTCCAGATACCGGTCCCAGTCCCGGCCCAGCAGGGCACGCAGCCGCGGGCCGCCCACGCCGTCCGGCCGCCAGTCGGCGAGCCGGGCGTGCAGCACCGCGACCGCGTGCTCCTCCAGGTCCGCGCGGACCCGGTCCCAGCCTCCGTCACGGCCGGAGATGCGCACCGGCTCCCCGAGCGAGGGGCTGGGTGCCGTCCTCCTCCGCGCCGTCATCGAAGCCCTCCAGTGCGTCCTTGAGGTCACCGAGGACGTCGGCGGCGGTGGCGCCGTCGATGACCCGGTGGTCGAAGGTGAGTCCGAGCCGCATCACCGGGGCGACGGCGAGCTGCCCGTCCCGGACGACCGGCCGGTCCGCGACGCGGCCCGCGTTCAGGGTGACCGCGGTGCCGCCGCTGGAGTGGAAGCCGTCGACCGGGCGGTGGCCCAGCGAGCTGACGGCGACGGTGCCGAGGACATCCGGCCGGCGGCGCGGGTCACGCAGTACGGCGGCGAAGGCGAGCCGCCCGAGCGGTACGGGCAGCCGGCCGAGCAACCGGACGCCGCGGAACTCGGGCAGCTGCTCGGTGCCGGGTCCGCGGTAGCGGTCGACGCGCTCCTGGATGTCGTCCAGGCCGGCGCTCTCCAGGGCGGGCAGCAGCGCGGACAGCACGGTCCGCTCCCCGTCGACGGTGCGGTCCAGCGCCAGCTTGGCGGTGACCTCCGCGAACCGTACGGTCCGTGGTCCGCGCAGCCCGAACAGCCGCGCCGGGACCAGTGCCGCGTTGGCCTCCGGGTGGCGGTGCAGGACGCGGCCGGTGGCGTGCAGCAGATAGGTGACGACGGAGTAGCGCAGACCGGTGGCCCGGGCGGCGGCCCGGTGGGCCTCGATCCGGGTCATGTCGATGTCGGTGTCGAGGTGCACGGGCCGCTGCCGGGCGGCGTGTTCCAGGAAGTACAGGGTGTGCCGGCGCCGGCGCTCGGGGTGCACGTGAGCGGGGGACGAACGGGTCCCGCCGTCCCGGAACCCGCTCACGCCGGCGCCGCCAGCTGGTAGATCTCGCCGAGGCTGCGGGCCTCCAGCAGTCTGCCGACGGGCAGCGAACGACCAGTGGCCTGCTCCAGGGCGGTGACCAGCTTCAGCAGGTACAGCGAGTCCCATTCGGGCAGTTGGTCGAGATCGGCGGAGACCTGGTGCTCCTCCAGCGGCATGCCGAGCTCGTCCCTGACGAGACGGACGAAGTCGTCGATGGTGTGCATCGGTGCGGCCCTCCCGGGCGGGTGCGTACGAACGGCAGATACGGAAGATCCGTTGATTTCGCTGATTCGCTGATTCAGCCGATTGAGCCGATTCGGCTGAATCAGATGATTCCGACGTCAGATCTTTTCGAGTGCGAAACCGGACTTGATCCACTTGCTGGACTCGACGGCGACCGCCAGCGCACGCTGGCCGGGCCCGATCTTCCCCAGCAGTGCCTCCAGTTGGAGGAAGGGCAGGGCGTTGCCGTTGTTGCCGGTGTCGGCGACGCAGGACACCTCGACGGCGTCGGGCAGGTCGAGCTGCTCGGTGATCCGTCGTGTCATCCGGCCGGACAGCTGCGGCGGCAGCAGGAAGTCCACCTGCTCCGGGGACCAGTCGAGGTCCTCCAGCAGCTCCCAGAGGATCTCCACGGCCATGACCGGGACGGACTCCTCGATGGCCTTGTAGTCCTCCCGTACGGCCTGCCGGTCGTCGTACCGGTCGGCGAGCCCGAACCAGTCGATGACCTGGCCGGGTTCCCGGCCCAGACCGGTGAACCGGTTCAGCACGCCGCGCAGGGCGAGCCGCTGTCCGCGCGCCTCGGAGGTGACCACGGCGGCACCGGCTCCGTCCCCGAACAGCACGTAGTTGACGAGGTCGCTGGGGGCCGCCCCGGACAGGTCCCGGTCGAGGTCCAGGTGCTTGCTGCAGACGTCGCCCCCGATCACCAGACCGGCCCGGTGCCCGCCGCCGGTGACGAGGGTGCGGCCCAGTTCCAGGGCCTGGACGGCGCCCGCACAGCCGGACTGGAGCTGGTAGGTGGGGATCTGGTCCAGGCCGAGCTGGTCGGCGACGTGGTTGACGGTGGCGGGCATGAGGTGGTCCGGGGTGGCGGTGCCCATGACCACGAAGTCGATCTCGTCGGGGGCGAGTCCGGAGTCGCTGATCGCCTGCTCGGCGGCCCGCGCACACAGGTCGGCGAGCGACCAGCGCACCTCACCGCTGACCAGGTCCCGGGCGAAGTGCCGGGTCCGGGTACCGATGAACACGTCGATCCACTCTTCGTTGACGCCGAGCGTCCGGGCGAGCATCGCGTTGTCGACGGGGTCGCCCGGCAGGGCGGTACCGACCCCGGCGAGGTGGGCGACGGGGGGTGAGGAGGCTTGCTCGGGTGACTGCATGGGAGGGGTCCTTCCTAGGGCCTGGTCCGGGGCGGAGAAAGCGAACCCGCCCGCGGAGCGGGTTCGCGGGGCGGGTTCGCGGAGCGGTCAGGCCACGGCCGAGTCGGTCCGGTCCTGGAGATAGCCGACGAGATCGCCGACGGACGACAACCGCGGCAGCAGATCCTGCACGCTCATCTCCTCAAGGCCGCTCAGCCGCTCCTGGATCCGGTCCTTCAGCTCCATGACCATCACCGAGTCGAAGCCGAGGTCCTCGTAGAGCAGGGAGAGCGCCGACACCTCGTCCGGTGCGTATCCGCCGACCTCCGCGACGGCCTCGATCACGGTACGGGCCACCGGATCCGCCGCCTGGTCCGCCCCGGCGGAGGGCAGCACGGCCGTGCGGACGGCGCCGTGCCCACCGGCGGCCGACTGCTTCTGCGGGTACGGCCGCACGGTGTGCGCGGTGTCGTCGGGCACGATGCCGAGGTCCGCGGAGGCGGCGGCCCGTACGGGGTTACGGGTCCAGAACCGGTGGGTGTCGGAGAACGCGTACGGCGCCAGCCGCTGCGGCACCCGCTCCTCCTCCGGGTACGCCTGGTCCCACCGCGGGTCGAGCCCGCCGCGGAAGAGTTCGGCCACGGCTTCGGCGAACGCCCGGCCGTCACCGTCCTCGCCCGGCACCGGAGCCACGGTGTGCGCGCCCTCCCCGGCGATGGTGCCGAGGGCACGCGCCATGCCGGTGAGCACGGGACGGGGGCCGACCTCCACCAGGTGGGTGGGCCCGGCCTCCAGCAGCCGCGTCATGGCGTCGCCGAACAGCACGGGGGCGCCGATGTGCTCCGTCCAGTACTTGGCGTCCATCGGCTCGGCCTCCAGCACCCGTCCGCGCAGGGTGGAGTACACCGGGAGCTGGGGGACGCCGCCGCCGACCTCGTCCGCGAGCGCGGCGAACCGGTCCAGCATCGGCGTCATCAGCGGCGAGTGGAAGGCGTGGGAGACCTCCAGACGCCGGGTTCTGACGCCCCGTCCGCCGAGCTTGTCCTCGATGCGCTCCAGCGCCGCCATGTCCCCGGAGAGCACGGTGGCCTGGGGGCCGTTCACCGCGCCCACGCCGACCAGGGGTTCCGCGTCCACGAGCTCGGTCAGCTCGGTGAGCGGAGCCCGTACGGCGAGCATCCCGCCGCCCTCGGGCAGCTCCTCCATGAGGGCGCCCCTTGCGGCGATCAGCCGGGCGGCGTGCTCCAGCGGGAAGACCTCGGCCAGCACGGCGGCGGCGTACTCACCGACGCTGTGCCCGAGCAACAGGGCGGGCCGCACCCCGAGTTCGGTGAGGCTCGCCGCCAGGGCGTACTCGACGGCGAACAGCGCGGGCTGGGTCCAGCCGGTGCGGTGCACGGCCTCGTCGCCGGAGAGCAGCAGGTCGCGCACCGAGCCACCGGTGTGCGGGGCGAGTGCCGTGTCGGCCTCGTCCAGGAACCGCCGGTACAGCGGCGACTGCCGGTACAGCCGCGCGGTCATCGCCGGGTACTGCGAGCCCTGCCCGGTGAACAGCAGCGCCACCCGCGGCTTTCCCGTGGGCCGGCCGGAGAGCCGGGCCAGCAGGTCGTCGTCGGCGGCGGCCTCGCGCAGTCCCGCGGCCAGTTCGCCGGTGTCCGTGGCGGGCAGCGCGAAGCGGTGACGGTGACCCGTCTTGGCCCGGTTGCTGCTCCAGCACAGCGGCCCGACCGGCGTTCTGCGCCGCTGTACGGCGTCGGCCTGCACCAGCAGGTTGCGGCGCAGCGCCTCCAGGGAAGGGGCGGTCAGGGTGAAGACCCCGGTGCCCAGACCCGCGGCGTTCCCCTGGCCGGTGGATCCGGACTCGGGGCCGGCCGCCTCGGGACGTGCGGCGTGCGCGGGCGCCGACTCCAGGAGGGCGTGGGCGTTGGTGCCGCCCATCCCGAAGCTGCTCAGGCCCCCGATCGTGGGCCCGGAACGCAGGCGCAGCGGGGCCTTGAGGAGCCGTAGCCCCTGCTGGGCCAGTTTCAGGGCCGGGTTCTCCTTGGCCGCGAACCGGCTGGCGGGGACCACCTTGTGGTGCAGCGACAGGGCGACCTTGATGAGGCCCGCGATGCCCGCCGCGCCCTCGGTGTGCCCGATGTTGCCCTTGACGGAGCCGATGGCCAGCGGGCGGCCGGAGCGGCCGGCGTGCAGATGGCCGAGGGCCTTGACCTCGATCATGTCGCCGAGGACGGTGCCGGTGCCGTGGGCCTCGGTGAAGGCGACCTCGGACGGCTCGACTCCGGCCCGGCGGTAGGCGGCGGACACCACCTCCTGCTGCGACCAGCGGTTGGGGGCGGTGATGCCGTTGCTGCGGCCGTCCTGGTTGACGGCGGTGCCGCGGATCACCGCGTACACCGGCTGGCCGTCGGCGATGGCGTCCTCCAGCCGGCGCAGCACCACCGCGCCGACGCCCTCGCCCCGGCCGATGCCGTCGGCGTCGGCGCTGAAGGGCTTGCACCGTCCGTCGGGGGAGGACAGCCCGGCCTGGGTGTAGAAGATGCCGAGTGCCGGGGTGAGCGCCACGTTGACGCCCGCGGCGATCGCGGTGTCGCACTCCTCCGCCAGCAGGGCGTTGCAGGCGAGGTGGACGGCGACCAGCGAGGAGGAGCAGGCGGTGTCCACCGCCAGGCTGGGCCCCTTGAGGTCGAGGTGGTACGAGATCCGGTTGGCGGTCATGCAGTAGCCGTTGCCGGAGCCGAGCTGGGCGGTGACCCGGGCGTAGTCGGTCATGTGGAGCTGCGCCCACTCGTTGCCCATGATGCCGACGAAGACGCCGGTGTCGGTGCCGGCCAGCCGCTGCGGGGCGACGCCGGAGTCCTCGACGGCACGCCAGGCGCACTGCAACAGCAGCCGCTGCTGGGGGTCCATCGCCGCCGCCTCGCGCGGGGAGACGGTGAAGAACTCGTTGTCGAAGGCGTCCGGGTCGGAGATGAAGCCGCCCTCGGTGGTGTTGGAGTGTCCGTCCTCGCCGGTGGGCGAGTGGAACTCGCGGGCGTTCCAGCGCTGCCCGGGCACCTTGTCGACCCCGTCGCCGGACCGCATCAACATGTCCCAGTAGGCGCCCGCGTCGGGCGCCCCCGGGAAGCGGCAGTCGATGCCGACGATGGCGACCGGCCTCATCGGCTCCCGCCTTCCGTGGACTGGAGTTCCTCGACGAGGTGACCGGCCAGCGCCTCGATGGTCGGGTAGTCCCAGGCCACCGTGGGTTCGAGGACGAGGTCGAAGTCCTCCTCGATGTCACCGCACAGGCTCAGCGCGGCCACGGAGTCCAGCCCGTACTCGGCCAGCGGCACGGTGGGCTCGATCTCGGACGGCGACCGCTTGAGGTACAGGGCGATCCGGTCGGCGAGCCAGCTGCTCAGCGACTCGGCGGTGGGAGCGGTGGCCTCGGTGTTCGCGGTGGGGTCGGTCGCGGGAACGGACATGGTGCAACTCCTCGGTGAAGGCGCGTCGGGTCCGGCCGGCCGGCGGTCAGCCGGACAGCGGGGTGTCGTAGAGGTCGTAGCTGCGGCGTTCGTGGAAGCGCCGGAGCACTTCTTCGTGCACCCGGCCCTCGCACCCGGGCGGCAGGTCGGCCGGGCGCTGCCCGAGCCGGCGGGCCAGCCGGTGCAGTGCGGCGGCCGCCCAGGCGGGGTCGGCCAGGAAGGGGTCGTCGCCGTCGCGTGCCCCGCGCCAGACGCCCAGGACGGACGCCGCCGCGAGGACCACCGTGTAGCGGTCGGCGAGCGCGAAGCTCGCCGGGCCGGCGAGTGCGGTGCGGTCCTGGGGGGACAGGTTCAGGCTGTCCTCCTGGAGCTGCCGCAGCTCGTCCAGCATCCGCAGGACGAGTCCCTGCACCGCGAGTTCCTCGGGGGAGCCGCTGGGCAGGTCGTCGGCGGCGGCGACGAGGGAGGCACTCAGGCTGTCCCGGCCACTGGCCAGGGCGAGCCGGTCGAAGGGGATGCCGCCGGGCAGGGGCTCCCGGGGGCGGAACAGGCTCCGCGGTGCCTCGTCCCCGGAGAACCAGGCGCGCCGGGCGAGCCGGGACAGCTGCGGGATGATGGTGGCCTGGCAGGCGGCGGAACCGGCGTGGCCGAGGCTGAGCACCGGCAGGTCACGGACGTGCTTCTGGAAGATGCCGAACTCGCCCTCGCGGACGTAGAACCGCGCCCCGAGCACGATCGACAGGTCGTACATGGTGTCCGTGAGCATCTTGGGCACCAGGTACTTGACCGCCGCCGCGTACACGCTGGTCTCGTCGGGCAGCAGGTGCACCGCACGGGTGCCGACCAGCGCCAGGCTGTCGCAGGTGAGCAGGTCGAGGAAGGCCCCGGTGAGGGTCGCGGAGGCGTGCGGGATCTCCATGACCGACCGCCGGTAGAGCCGGCGTCCGACGGCGAACCGCACCACCGTGCGCAGGCTGCTGTCGAGGGCGCCGATGGCCATGCCGGGCACCGCGCTGCGGGTGATCTGGAAGGAGCGCAGGGCCAGTTCGACGCCCTGGCCGCGGGCGCCGACCAGGGCGCTGTCGGGTACGGGGCAGTCGGTGAAGTCCAGCCCGGACAGCCGGCAGCCGCGTACGCCGACGGCGGTGTAGCGGGGCAGGACCTTGAAGCGGTCGGCGTCGAGCTGGTCCCGTTCGGCCAGCAGCACCGAGTGGCTGCGGCTGCCGGGGCTGTCGTCGGTGCGGCCGAACAGGGCGAAGGCGTCGGCCCGGTCCGCGTTGTTGATGACTTCCTTGCGGCCGTGCAGCCGGAAGCCGCCGGCCACCGGGTCGGCCCGGAACTCGTTGCGGACGAAGTCGTTGCCGTGGGCCAGTTCGTGGTAGGCGACGGAGACCTTGGAGCCGCCCAGCAGCAGCTCGGCGAGCCTGCGCCGCTGCTCCTCGCTCCCGGCCGTCCACACGTTGGCGGCGGCCATGAAGGATGTGATGCCGTAGCCGAGGCCCAGCGCCACATCGCGCCGGAACACCTGCCGCATCACGCGTGCGAGGGAGTCCAGCCGGTCCAGTCGCCCACCGAACTCGCCGGGCACGAACTCGGCGTTGAGGACGATGTCGTCCAGGAGCCGCTCACCGGCGGCGGGCAGTTCCCCGGCCTCGTCGGCGGCCAGCAGCCCGGCGGTGCCGAGCGGGTTGGCCGGGTCGTCGGGGTCGCCGAAACGGCTCTCCAGCTCGGCGACCCGGGCCTGGACCGCGCTCTCCTGCGCCTCGTGCGCGGCCGGGTCGACCGCGGGCTCACTCAGCATGACGTCCCCTCGGAGGTCCGGGTACCGCCCGCGGCGGCCCGGGTGTCGGTGTGTGCGGATGCGTCGGATCGGTCAGACGCGTCCGATACACCGGATGCGTCGGACGGGTCAGACACGTCGGTGGGCGCGTGGGTGCCCCCGGGCAACCGGAACGGCAGCAGCGAGAACAGTTCGCCCGCGGTGCGGGTCGCCCGCAGCTGCTCCAGCAGTTCCGGGTAGGCGTCGGGCTCTCCCGCGTCGGGCTCGCCCAGACGTGTCATTAGACGGTCGAGTACGGGCCACAGCCACACCCCGTCGTTCCAGAGCGGTCCGGTGCGTCCGGTGCTCGCGGCACGGTGGTTGTGCGCCCACAGGCCGAGGGAGGCGGCGCCCGCCAGGCACAGGCTGTACTGCCGGGCGACGTCGAAGGCGGCGGGCGGGACGTCGGAGACCACCGCGCGGTGGGCGTCCATGGCCTCGTGGACCCGGCCGGTGACGGCGAGGAACCGTTCCGCCGCGGCCAGCGCGCCCTTGAGTTCCGGCCGCCGGGCGGCCTCGGAGCGCAGCGCCTCCACCGAGTCCGGCAGCGTGGCCATGATGCCGGAGCCACGCCTGGCCACCAGCGACAACCGAGCCGGGTCCAGCGGGGGCAGCGGCGCGGACAGGTCGAACGCCTGCGCCGCACCGGCCGTGTCACCGCTGCCCCGCTGCCAGCCGCGGGCGAACGAACGGAACTGGTTGACCAGGGAGTTGAGGTTGACGAGGGTGTTGCCGTCGAAGAGGCCGACGATACGGTGGTCGCGGTCGACCTTCTGGAACATCCCCCGGGCGTGGACGTCCTTCAGGAAGGCCCGCGCCCCGAGCAGCCGGGTCAGCTCGCCGATCAGGGCCTCGGTGCCGGTGGGCACCAGGTACTTGGTGGCCGCGGCGACCACGCTCAGCTCGTCGGGCACGGTGTGCACCGACCGCGCGGCCACCGTGGCGAGCGCCTCCCCGGCCAGTACGTCGGCCGCGGCGCGGGCGAGTACGTGCCGGGCCTGCGGCAGGTCCACCAGACGCCGCCCGAACAGCTCGCGCCGCTCGGCGAAGTCCAGCGCGATACGCAGCGCGTGGTCGGCCGCGCCCAGCGACAGCGAGGCGCACATGGTGCGGGTGAGCTGCAACGCCTTGAGCACGGTCTCGACGCCGCCGCCCTCGCCGCCGACCGCCGCGTCCGCCGGCACCGGGGCACCGTCGAAGGCGATCCCGCTGATGTCGGCGCCCCGGATGCCGTGGGTGCGGATCTTGTCCAGGCAGCGGTAGTGCTCGCCCTCGGTCATGCGCCGCTTGTCGACCAGCAGGACGGTGAATCCGCGCGGCCCGCCGTCCGGGCTGGTGCGGGTGAGGACGGAGAGCAGACTGCCCCGCGTCGCGTTGTTGATCAGCCACTTCTCGCCGCTGATGCGCCAACCGCCCCCGCCGTCGCGCTCGCCGTCGCCCCCGCCGTGGGGCTCACCGTCGGGCTCGCCCCGCACGTCCCCGGCGAGCAGGTCGCTGCCGTGGGCGCGCTCGGTGAGGGCCAGCGAGACGGGCACGCCCGCCCGGATGTCTTCGGCGAGTCGGCGGCCCTGCTCGGGGGTGCCGGAGATCCAGACGCACACCCCGCCCAGATAGGTCTTGCCGTGCCCGACGGCGACGGTCAGATCACGGCGGGCCACCACCCGCATGACCTGCATGAGGGTCTCGTAGTCGGTGAGCCGTCCGCCGTGCTCGGCCGGGATGTAGAACTCCTGGAGGCCCCAGTTCTCCAGCACCCGGCAGATGTCCGCCGGGAACTCCTCGTTCTCGTCCAGTTCCAGGCAGCGGGCGTGGGAGAAGTCCGTGCCGGGATCCTCGGGATCGCCGAGCAGCGACTCCAGCTCCTGCGCGACGCGGTAGGGAGGATGCTCCATGCCTCAGCCCACCAGAGCCGGCGCCGCGCCGTCGGCCTGAGCGGTCTGCGCGCCCGCCTCGACGAGCGCCGCCACCGCCGGGTCCAGCACGGAGTGCAGCGCGGTGACCGCGCCTTCGAGGAACAGCTTCCGCATCAGCGTCCGCTGGATCTTGCCGCTGGTGGTCTTGCGTACGGTGCCGGGGCGGACGAACAGCACGGTGCCGACCGGCACGGCGAACTCCCTGGCGATGCGCCGCTGCACCTCGGCGGTGACGGTCTCCAGGTCCGCGCCCGCCGCGGCGGCCCGGATCTCGTGGATCACCACGAGGTGCTCCTGGCCGCCGGTGTCGACGGCGAAGACGGCCCCGGTGCCGATCGCCGGGTTCACGGCGCGGACGGCGCCCTCCACGTCGTACGGGTAGATGTTGCGGCCGTTGATGAGGACCATTTCCTTCAGCCGGCCGGTCACGAAGAGCTCCCCGTCGCCCAGGACGCCCAGGTCGCCGGTGCGCAGCCAGGTGCCGAGGTCCTCCTGGCCCGCGATCCGCGCGCCGAAGATCTCCGCGTTCACCTCCGGCCGCTCCCAGTAGCCCAAGGACACGCTGGCGCCGCGCACCCAGACCTCCCCGACCTGTCCCTCGGGACGCTCGGCCAAGGTCTCGGGGTCGACGACGCGCACCTCGAAGTCCTCGGCCCGTGCCACACCGCTGCTGACCAGGGTCCGCCGCGGGGCGCCCAGGTACGGGCCCTCGACGACACCGCGCTCCAGACCGGCGGCGTCCACCTCACGCAGCAGCGCACCGCGGTTCCTGGGGATGCCGGTCACCAGCAGCGTGGTCTCGGCCATGCCGTAGCAGGGGAACATGGACTCGGCCCGGAAGCCGTAGGGCCCGAAGCGCTCGGTGAACGCCTTGACGGTCTCGGCCCTGACCGGCTCGGCGCCGTTGCAGGCCGTGCGCCACGACGACAGGTCCAGCCCTTCCAGCTGTGCGTCGGTGATGCGCCGGACGCACAGGTCGAAGGAGAAGTTGGGTCCGGCGCTGGCGTTCACGCCGTACTCGCTGACCAGTTCCAGCCAGCGGACGGGCTTGCGCAGGAACGACACCGGAGGGATCAGGACGCCGGTGGTGCCCAGCCACAGCGGCTGTAGCACATGCCCCATGAGCCCCATGTCGTGGTAGAAGGGCAGCCAGCCGCCGACGGTCGACTCGGAGTTGTTGCCGGTGGAGCGGGCGATGGCCGCCTCGTTGGCGAGCAGGTTGCCGTGCGTCACCATCACACCCTTGGGCTCGCTGGTGGAGCCCGAGGTGTACTGGAGGAAGGCCAGGTCGTCCGGGCGCAGCCCCGGGTCGCGCCAGGCGTCCGCGTCGCCGACGGTTCTCTGGTCGGTGGCCAGGCAGGCCACGTCCGAGAAGCCCTCGGCCGCCAGCCACGCCTCCACCTCGGGGGCCTGCTCGGCGAGGGTCAGCACCGCGCCGACCCGGGCGTCACGGACGATCCCGGACACCCGGCGGAAGTGCTGGCCCTGCTCGGAGGGCAGCGGGGCGGGCACCGCGACGGCCCCGGCGTAGAGGCAGCCCACGAACGCCTTGACGAAGTCCAGGCCGGACGGGTACAGCAGCAGGATCTGACGTCCCGCCAGCCCGCGTTCCTGGAGCCAGGACGCGATGTCCCTGGCCGTGCGGTCCAGGCCCAGATAGGACAGCCGTTCGGGTTCCTTGCCCTTGACTCCGTCCGCGAGGAACAGGAACGCGTCGCCGTCGCCGCGTTCGTCCGACCGTGTCAGCACGAGCTCCGCGAATGAACCGAATTCCGCCACCGTCATTCCCCTTGCCTCGAAGCGCCTCGTATCGCGTTGAAACCGGTTGAACCCACCGGCCGAACGGCTGACCGACCGGCAGGCCGCACTGCCTGCCGGAGCTGTCGTGCCGATGGTCGGACCCGCCTCTAAAGCCCCTCTTGCGGCTCGACCACGAGCCCCGCGCAGGGCTCCGTCACCGGGGCCCCACGCGGGGCCTCCGTCACCGACCCCCGAGCAGGGTTCCGTTCACCGACCCTTCCTACGGCTCCCTCACCGACTTCTCTGGCGGCTCGGGGATCAGCCCGTGCACCGGGCTCCGTCACCAGCCCGTGGGCTCCGTCACCAGCCCGTGGGCTCCGTCACCGACCCCGCTCACGGCTCCGTGACCGGCTTCTCCGGCAACTCCGTCACCAGCCCCAGGCAGGGCTCCGTCACCGGGCCCCACGCGGGGGCCGTCACCAGCCCCCGCGCAAGGTTCCGTCACCGACCCCTCCCACGGCTCCCTCACCGGCTTCTCCGGCAGCTCCGTCAGCAACGCAACCCCTCGGCTCCCGTCACTCCCGCCGTCCGGGCTCCTTCCCCACGCGCCCGGGGCGGCCCTCCAGTTGCGCCCACAACTCCCGTTCGCCCGGGGAGAGCGGTGTGTCGGCGACCAGTCGCTCCGGATGGGCGCGCGGCGGCGCGTCGAGTGGGCGGATGCCGCCCAGAGCCCTGGGATCGCCGTCACCGAGCCACCACTGCTTGGCCTGGTCCACGGAGACCGGCGGGACCATGCCGAACATGACGGCGAGCGCGCCGAAGCCGTCCGCCAGGAACGTGGCGGTCCCCCGCCAGACCCGCCACGCCGCCCGGCGCACGGTCCACCACCACATGCCGGGCCACCGCATGCCCGGCCCCCGCATGCCGGGCCGCATCACCATGCCGCCGCCCGCCTCAGGACGCCCGCCGGCCGAAGTCCGCCGTCAGGCGGACGTGTGCCGGCAGCGTGGGCAGCTGCTCCCCGGTCAGGTCGTGGCGGAACGACACGGTGCCGTCCGTGTCCTCGCCCGTCTCCGCGAAGCCCACGGACGGGTACAGGGTGCGCACCCGGTGGTTCTTCGCGGTCGGACGGTAGCGGGCGTGCACGGCCCCGGCCCCGCGCTCCGCGGCCTCGCGCAGCACGGCGGCCAGGCAGGCCTCTTCGATGCCGCGGGCGAACACCCGGCAGCTCAGCAGCATGTTGTCGATGTGCCAGCCGCCGTCCGCGGCACCGTCCGCGCCGACGCCGCTCACCAGGACCACCCCCACCAGCCCGTTGTCACCGAACCGGTCGGCGGAGCGGATCGCCAGCACCAGCCCGTCGTCGGAGTCGCGACGGGCCCGTACGTCGGCCTGCTGGAGCCGCTCGGTCGTGAGGTTGAACTGGTTGGTGCGCAGCGTCACCTGGGAGACCCGGGCGATCTCGTGGTCCGCCACGGGCGAGAGGGTGACCTCGACGCCGAGTTCCGCGAGGTACTCCTCCATGGAGCCCGCGCTCTCCATGAGGTCCTGGCGGGCGGCCTCGGTGCGGTACTGCGTCGCCCGGGCGCGGTCCTCGGCGGTCAGCTCCCGCAGGTCGAACCAGCCATCGGCGAGCAGCCGTTCGATGTGCAGGGCGGGTTCCTCGTCGAGCCGGACCACGGCGACACCGGGCAGGCCGCGGGCCACCAGCCCGCACTCGAACGGCGAGTCGTCGGCGAAGACGAAGCTGTCCACACCGAGGTTGAGCTTGCGGGCGATGGCCAGCAGATTGCCGTCCTTGGGCTCCCAGTTGGCGACGATCTGCACGAAGTCGCCGTCGCGCAGCACCATGTCGGGGTGGTCGCGCAGCACGGCGCGGACCGGCTCGATGTCGTTCTTGCTGCACACCGCGAGCAGGACGCCCTGGGCGCCGATCTGGCCGACGGCCTTCTGGAAGCGGCCGAACGCCTCACCGCGGTAGGTGGTGGCGGCGGCGATGCCGTCGGGGCCGTCGTCGCCGAGGATGCCGTCCCACAGGGTGTTGTCGAGATCCACCACCAGCACCTTCTTGGTGCGTCCGCGCAGGGCACGCGCGAGGTGGCCGGCCTCGCGGGCGTAACCGGCCAGCAGTTCCTCACCGAGCTGCACCTTGGCGTAGGCGGCGAGCCGCGGCTCGTTGACCGGGCCGGAGGAGGCGATCAGCGGATCGAGGTCGACGACGTGGACGCGGTCGTGCTCGGCCGCCAGCCGCAGCAGCCCCGCGTTGAACTCCCGCCAGACGACCCCGAGCCGGGCCCGCGACCGGGAGTCGACCAGGCTGCGCAGCCGGGTGCGCAGCAGCGGCACGGTGTTGAGCACCAGGGTGCCGCCTCCGTGCGTGACGTACCGCTCCGCGAGCTGCCGGATCAGCCCCAGCTTCGCGACGGTGACCCGCTCCACATCCTCCACCAGCCAGGGATGCGGCAGTTCGTCAAAAACAATGTCCGGATCGAGCACGCACAGCGCCAGATCGGCACCCGAGGCGTACAGCTCGCTGCCGGTGTCCTGGAGATCGCGGTACCACGAGTCGTAGTCGCCCTCGTGCAGCTTCAGCAGCATTCCGTGGCGGGCGAGTTCGGCGGTCAGCGGGGCTTTGAGCCCGCTGAGGGTGGAATGGCCGGTGACGGCGACGGAGAACGTGTCGGTGCCGGGGTGCTCGCGCAGCACCTCCTCCGCGTCGAGGCGGGAGAGCAGCTGTCCGGCGCGCACCAGGTCGGGCGCGGGCGGCCCGGCCGGATTCCCCGTGGCGGCCAGCTCGGCCAGCAGACCGGGCACCTCGTCGTACGCGCCGGCGAGGCGTCCTTCGGCATGGAGGGCGCGCAGCCGGTCCAGCGGTCCGGTCCGCTCGCCCACGGCGGTGCTCGCAACCGTGCCCATGGTGTCTCCCCTTCACAGAATCGCGCGTCGCTCACCACCCCTGCCGGTGGCCGCACCGACCCTGCCCGGCACGTCTTAAGGGGCCCTTGAGCGGACCGGAAGCGCACCCCCGGGGTCCAGGGCCGCCACTCCTGCACCGGCAGCCGCATCATTGTTCGACATGCCACCCGATCCATTGAAAAGCCGGGATACCGCACGTGTCGGTGGGTTTCCGTCGCGGGCGCGGCATTCCCTTGACTGATCCGGCCGACCGGATCTGCCCCACCCGTGAACGGAGACACCCGTGCGCATCACCGACATGCATCGCTGCGAGATCCGCCCCGGACGGCTCGTCGAGTGGACGCTCAGTCCGGCGACGGTCGAGGCGGCGGCGAGCCTGCCGGAGGACTCGCGGCCGCCGGCGTACATCCAGGAGTCGCACATCAGGACGGTCCGCTCGGTGCGGGAGGACGGGCTGTTCGTACCGACCTGGGTGGGCGCGGCGTTCGACATCCCGGGCACGGTCGATCTCGACATCCTTCAGGAGGCCCTGCGCGGCTGGACGCTCCGGCACGAGACGCTGCGCAGCGGCTTCCGCTGGACCGGCGAGTCCGACGACGAGATGCGCCGGTTCACGCTCGACGCGGACGCGGTGTCCCTGCACCGCGAGGTCATCGGCGACTTCTCCGACGCGACGGAGGTCGCCCAGTACCTCCAGGACCGCTTCGACGTCACGGCGGACGCGCTGCGCTGGCCGAACTTCCTCTACGCGGCGGTGGTCCGGGACGACTCCACCAGCGTGTATCTGGCCTTCGACCACAGCAACGTCGACTCGTACTCCGTCCAGCGCCTCCCGGCCGACATCCACGAGCTCTACACGGCGGGCGTCGAGGGCCGCCGCGTGGAGCAGACACCGCCCGGCAGTTACGTCGACTTCTGCGAGATCGAGCGGGCGGACGCGGACCGGATCGACGCCGACCACGAGGTCGTGGGCCGCTGGCGGGAGTTCATCCGCCGCTGCGGCGGGCGGCTGCCGGACTTCCCCCTCGACCTCGGCCTGGCCCCCGGCGGGCCCCTCCCCTCCCAGCGGCTGATGAACGAGATGCTCGTGGACGCGGACGACGCCGCCGCCTTCGAGGCGTACTGCCGGCCCTTCGGCGGAGGTCCGGCCGGCATCCTGGCCGCCACGAGCCTCATCGTCCACCAGCTCGGCGGTGGGCCCGTCTACCGCACGGTGGTGCCGTTCCACACCCGGGTGAAGTCCCGGTGGTCGGACTCCGTGGGCTGGTACGTCGGCGGCGCACCGCTTGAGGTTCCCGCCACCCGCGCACCCGACTTCGCGAGCGCCCTGCGGGCCGTGCACGCCGAGTTGCGGGCCAACCGGTCCCTGGCGCGCATTCCGCTGGCCCGTGTGCTGCGCCTGCTCGGCGCCGACTTCCGCCCGACCTCACCCGACCTGTACTCGATCGTCTCGTACGTCGACGCGCGTGCCCTGCCCGGCTCCGACCGCTGGGCCGAACTGTCGGTCTACGGGCTGATGAGGGTGTCGTACGGGGACCAGGTGTGCGTGTGGCTCAACCGGCTCCACGAGGGCCTGTGGTTCGCCTGCCGCTACCCCGACACCGACATCGCGTACCACAACATGCGGCGGTACACCGAGCGGCTGCGCGACATCATCGTCTCGGTGGCCCACGAGAAGCGGTTGGCCGACCGGAAGCCCGAGCCGATCACCGTCGGCTGAACGCGGAGCACCGGGGAAACCGCCGGGTGTGCCGCTCCTTGCCTGCCAGGGCGATGCACACTCGGCCCCGTCCTGGGCCCTGTCGTCAGACTCCCGTCCGTGGTCGCGGACGTCGCAACCCGCACAGGGCCACCGGTGCGCCGATCGCCACCAGCACGGCAGCGGTACAGAGCCCGGCCTGGTACCCGGCGAGAAACGCCCCGTCGGCGTCGGCTCCCGTGGCGGCCGCCGCGTGCTGCCCGTACGTGACGATCACACCGACCACGGCGATGCCGAGGACGCCCGAAGCCTCGCGGGTGGCGCTGAACAGGCCGGCGGCCATACCCGATGTGTGCACAGGAGCGGACTCCAGGGCCCGGGTCGTCAACGGAACGGCCATGGCGGAGCCGATGCCGATGGCTGTCAGCCCGGGCAGCAGGTCGGCGAAGCCGCCGGCCGCGCTGCCACGGGCCACGAGCAACAGCCCCAGGGCCACGAGAAGCAGTCCCCCGGCCGATACCCGGTCGTCGCCCCACCGCCGGGACATTCTCGGGACCAGTACGGCGGTCACCAGGAGGGCTGACGCCACGGGCGTGAGGGCCAGACCGGCGAATGTCGGGCTGAAATCAAGCACGTTCTGCAGGAACTGCGAAGTGA
Source organism: Streptomyces bluensis (assembly GCF_014650715.1). Classification (GTDB taxonomy): domain Bacteria; phylum Actinomycetota; class Actinomycetes; order Streptomycetales; family Streptomycetaceae; genus Streptomyces; species Streptomyces bluensis. The sequence goes on from NZ_BMVM01000009.1 coordinate 24,211, forward strand.
AGAAGAAAACGCCCGTGACTCCCAGACCCCACAGCAACTGGGTGACGATTCCTCCCGCGAACGCCCGTCGGCGAAGCAGCTCGACAAGGGGTGCATTCCTGTCCGATGACACCGTCACGACGACGGCAGTCGCACAGATGAGGGCCATCATCCCTGGCACGACGATTCTCATGGCCGTGAAACCGAAGCGGGGCCCCTCGATCAGACAGTAGGCGAATCCGCCGAAGAAGAGACAGGCCATCGCCAACGTGGGAAGGGGAACAGTGGAGCGGGGGGCCTCACGCACGGCATCGGCAGCGCCGTCGCGTGGGGAGGATTGAGGAATCGCCGCGACCGCCACGAGGAGCGAGAGGACCCCGAGCGGCACGTTGATGGCGAACAGCCAGGTCCATCCCAGGTGTTCGGTGATGAGGCCGGAGATCACGGGCCCGCAGGCCAGTGCGGTGGACAGCGCCGCGGTCAGTGCGCTGACGCCGGTGTTGCGCGCGCGGGGAAGCAGGTCGTGGGACAGCACCGCGAGGGAGGCGGGCGTGATGAGAGCCGCTCCGACCCCTTGCAGACCCCGGCAGGCGATCAGCGCCGGCCCGCTGGTGGACAGGCCGCACAGCAGTGAGGAGACCGTGAAGAGGCTGATGCCCCACAGCAGTGTGGGGCGCCGCCCTCTGGAGTCGGCGCAACGGCCCCCCAGCAGGAGGAAGCTGGAAAACGCCAGGGGGTACATCGCGGCAACCCACTTGAGACCGGGGTCGCTGAGCGTCAGCTCTTCCTGAATGTGCGGAAAGGCAACGGTGACAATGGTGTTGTCGAGCGCCGTCATGAAGGACGGAAGGATGACTGCCACCAGAATGCCGAGTCCGCGCAGTCGGCTCATCAACCATGCCTCGGAATTGATGGGAGTGAATCATCGTACGGAGCCGGTCGGCCGAATCAAGCTGACACGCCACGCACGGCATCCGAGTCAACGGAAACGGCGTGTCGTACGATAATGATCTTGTTTTCATGTTTCGCTGACCCTGAATACGGGCTTCTCAGGCATGGCCGGAATGAGAATGCTGTCCGACCTCAATGAAGGCATGGTGATCCAATGCCGTCACCCAAGGGCGAAACGCTCAGCACCCATCTGGCTCTTTCCGCCCAGCAGGCACCCGATGAGGTGGCGTTCACCTTCGTGGACTTCGGCACCGACAGGGACGGGACATCCGTCGAGCTGACGTGGGGCGAGCTGGACGCACGGGTACGGACGGTGGCAGCCGGGCTGGGCCGGGCGGGCGCGGCAGGCGAGCGCGTGGCCGTCGTCGCGCCGCAGGGCCTCGACTACGTGGTCGGATTCCTGGGCGCCGTATGCGCGGGCGCGATGGCCGTACCGCTCTTCCCGCCCGGCCTGCCCGGCCACGGCGACAAACTGGCGGCCGTGCTGGCCGATGCGGCACCCGCGCTGGCCATCGCCGCGCCGGAGCAGCGGGAAGCGGTGGCCGATTTCTGCACCGGCCACGGGATCGCCTCACGTCTGCGCGTCATGAGCGTGGAGGAGCTGGTGCGGGCCGCGGGAACCGCGGCCGCCGAGGCTTCGACGGCCCCGGAGACACGAGCCCCCGAGCCACAGGCCCCGGAGCCACAGCCCGAGGACTGCGCCTATCTCCAGTACACGTCCGGGTCGACGAGGATGCCGTCCGGGGTGGAGATCACCCACGCCAACGTGTGCGCCAACGCACGCCAGGCGCTGGAAGCGTACGACCTCCGCAGAGGGCAGAACTGCACCGTCGGCTGGCTCCCGCTGTATCACGACATGGGTCTCGTACTGACGATCGCCCTGCCGATCGTGGGCCGCATGCAGTCCGTCATCATGGATCCGTTGGCCTTCGTCCAGCAGCCCGTCCGATGGCTCCGCCTGCTCAGCCGCTACGGCGGCGCCTGCACGGCCGCCCCCAACTTCGCCTACGACTACTGCGTTCAGCGAGTGCCGCCCGAGGAACGGATCGGCCTGTCCCTCGGATCGGTCGCCTCCCTGGTCAACGGCAGCGAGCCCATCAATCCGGCGACCCTCGACCGCTTCCATGAAGCGTTCGCGCCGTTCGGCGTCCGCAGGACCACCATGCGCCCCTCGTACGGCCTCGCGGAGGCCACCGTGTTCGTCGCGGCATCGCCCGCCGGGGAGGAACCGACCGTCACCCCCTTCGACCGGAGCCTGCTGGCGCAGGGCACCGCGCGGGTCGCTGAACCCACCGAAGGCGGCTCCATCACCGAACTGGTCGCCTGCGGCCGGCCGACGAACCAGGAAGTGGCCGTCGTCGATCCGGCGACCGGCCGTCGGCGGGAGGACGGGACGGTCGGGGAGATCTGGCTGCGGGGCCCGAACATCGGACGCGGGTACTGGGGCCGCCCCCATGACGGGGAATCCTTCGGTGCCGTCATGGACGGCGAAGACGCGGCCGATCCGGCACAGCGCTGGCTCCGCACGGGCGACCTGGGAATGTGGCACGACAAGCAGCTCTACGTCACCGGCCGGCTCAAGGACCTGGTGATCATCGACGGCACCAACCACTATCCGCACGACATCGAACTCACCGTGCAGGACGCCCACCCCGCCATCCGGCGCCACCACACGGCCGCGTTCGCCGTGTCCACCGACGAAGGTGAAAGGCTGGTCGTGGTCGCCGAGCACGCCCCCGGTGTCACCGACCCGCACACCGCTCGCGACGAGGTGACCCGGGCCGTACGCGGGGCTGTCGCGAGCGCCCACGGAATCGCCGTTCACGACTTCGTCCACGCCCCGCCCGGCACCGTACCCCGTACCACCAGCGGCAAGGTCGCCCGCAGCGCCTGCCGGGCGCAGTACCTCGCCGGCACCTGGGCGGCCACGAGGAACACGGCCCTGAGGACTGGTACGGCATGACCACCCCGCCCGGAGAGGACCCGGCAGCAGGGCCATCGAACGCTGATCACACACCTCTCACCGGGCCCACGGGCGCCGACGCGCCGACCGCCACCGAGATCCGCTCCCTCCTGCGCCATCTGGTCGCGGACCTGTGCGGCGTACCCGCCGACGAGATCGACGGCGAACGTCCCCTGACCGACTACGGACTCACCTCGCGCCAGGCCGTCGGGCTCAGTGGACGGCTGGAACAGACGCTCGACAGGGCACTTCCCGCCACCTTGGTGTGGGAGAACCCCAGCATCGAGCAACTGGTGCGCAGCCTGGCTCCGGTGAACCCGGCCGAGCAGACCACCACCTGTGCCCCGACAGCAGCCGGAGGCAGGGACGACACCGGTCCCGACGCGGTCGCGGTGATCGGCGTCGGATGCCGTCTCCCGGGTGGTGTCCAGGGGCCCGACGCCTTCTGGGAGGCACTGCTCGCGGGCAGGGACGTCGTGGGCCAGGTCCCCGACGCACGCTGGCAGGACTTCGACGACGGGGCGTCCGAGACCGCGGCCGTGCTCGCGCGTACCCCTCACTGGGGTGCCTTCCTGGACGACGTCCAGGGCTTCGACGCGGACTTCTTCGGGATCGAGCCCGCGGAAGCCGACGTCATGGACCCTCAGCAAAGACTCCTGCTCGAAGTGGGATGCGAGGCCCTGGACCACGCGGGAATTCCGCTCTCGCACCTCCAGGGCAGTGCCACCGGCGTGTTCGTCGGTCTCAGCGCGCTTGAGTACGGGCATCTGACCACGGCCGGCCTGCCAGGGGTCACACCGTGGACGAACACCGGGGCGGCAGGCAGCATCGCCGCGAACCGCATGTCCTACCTGCTCGACCTGCGCGGCCCCAGCATGACGATCGATACCGCCTGTTCCTCGTCCCTCGTGGCCGTGCACCAGGCATGCCGCAGTCTCCGCGACGGCGAATCCGACACCGCCCTGGCCGCCGGGGTCAACGTACTGCTCTCACCGGCCGTCACCGCCAACTTCGCACAGGTCGGCGCGTTGGCACCGGACGGCAGATGCAAGCCGTTCGACGCGAGGGCCGACGGCATCGTGCGCGGGGAAGGATGCGGCGTCGTCGTCCTCAAACGACTCACCGACGCCCAGCGGGACGGCGACAGGGTTCTGGCGGTCATCCGCGGCACGGCGGTCAACTCGGACGGCCGCTCGGCCGGGCTCATGGCACCCAACCCGAACGCCCAGGAAGCCCTGCTGCGCAGCGCCCTGCGGGACGCCGGCGCGGAAGCAGCCCACATCGGCTATGTCGAAGCGCACGGCACCGGGACGCTGCTGGGTGATCCCATCGAGGCGGGAGCCCTGGGCGCCGTCCTGGGCCGTGACCGCCCGGCCGGCCAACCGCTGCTGATCGGCTCGGTCAAGAGCAATCTGGGACATCTGGAGGGCGCGGCGGGAATCGTCGGCCTGATCAAGACGGTGCTCTCGCTCCACCACGGAAAGCTGCCTGCCACCCTCCACTTCCACAGCCCCAACCCCCACATCGACTTCACCGAGCTGGGCCTGCGCGTCGTCGCTGAGCCCACTCCGTGGCCCGCCGACCGTGGGCGCCCCGCTCTGGCGGGTGTGTCGGCCTTCGGGTTCGGGGGCACCAACGCTCACGCCATCCTGGAGCAGGCACCCCAGCCGGTCCCGTCGCCCGCCGAGAGTGCCGAGAGTGCCGAGGGAGTCGAAGGTGTCGAGGGTGCCGAGGGTGTCCCCCACGTCCTGATGGTCACCGCGCGTTCCCAGGACCGGCTCGGCGACGTCGCCACCGGTCTCGCCCGTTGGCTGAGCACGCAGGGCGGTGCCCTGTCCCTCACAGATGTCTGCCACACGCTGGCCCACCAACGCCGGGGACCGGCAAGCGCCGCCGTCGTCGGCCGGGGGCGCGCCGACCTCACCGCGGCACTCGTGGCGCTCGCCAAGGGCGAGACCCCCTCGTGCGTCGTGCCACCACGGACAGCACAGGACCTGGAAACGGACGAGAAGACGCCACGCCGGCCGGTGCTCGTCTTCTCCGGTTACGGTTCGCAGTGGGACGGGATGGGGCACCGGCTGCTGCGCGACGATCCCGTCTTCGCCGCCTCGGTCGGCGAACTGGATCCGGTCTTCGAGGCGGAGACGGGCAGTTCCCTCACGAACCTGCTCTCCCGCACGGACCAGGACACGAGCGTCGACCGCACACAGCCGCTCCTCTTCGGCCTGCAACTCGCCCTGGCGAACACGGTGCGCGCCTCGGGGGTCGAGCCCGCCGCTGTCATCGGGCACTCGATGGGAGAGGTGACCGCGGCCGTGGTCGCCGGCGCTCTCGACCCCCGCGACGGCCTGCGGGTGATGCTCAACCGTTCCACCCGGCTCGCCGCCATCGACCAGGAACAAGCCGGCGCGATGGCTGTCGTGGAACTTCCGGAGGAGTCCCGCGCGGACCTCCTCGGCCGCTATCCGGATGTCAGCATCGCGGTGTACGCCTCGCCGCAGCGTTGCACCGTCACGGGTCCCAGCGACCCCATCGCACGTATCGTCGCGGAAGTCGAGGCGCAGGGGCGCCTCGCCCGCCTCCTCCCCATCGCGGCCGCCGCACACTCACCAGCCGTCGATCCGGTCCTCACGGCGCTGCGCGACGCCCTCGGCGGTATCAGCCCACGCGACGCGGCCATCCCCTGGTACGGGACGGTCCTGGACGACGCCCGCGCCGACATCCACGCGGACGCGGACTACTGGTGCGCCAACGCCCGCCGCCCTGTTCGCTTCCAGCAGGCGGTGGCCGCCGCGGCGGCCGACGGCCACGACCTCTTCCTGGAGATCTCACCTCACCCCGTCGCTGTCGTCCCGATCACGGAGACGCTGGGCGCGGTGGCCCCGGGGCGCGGCCGCGTGCTGCCGACGGTGCACCGCAACAGCGATGAGAGCGTGCATCTGCGCATCGCCCTCGCGGAGCTTCACCTGGCCGGCGTGGAGGGACCGGCCCGGCACCTGTGGCCGGACGGCGAGCGGGTGACCGTGCCGAGTCCTCCCTGGCGTCATGTCCCTCACTGGTTCCGTGGAAGGGGCCCCTCACAGCAGCCGTCCGGCGCGGGCGACCACTCCCTGCTGGGCGTGCGGGTGGAGGACCCCGGCACGGACCGTGTCCTGTGGCAGGGGGACATCGGCACCGACGGCTGGAACCAGCGGCCGGCCACCCTGCACGGCAGGCCCGTCCTTTCGCTGCCCGTCTGCGCCGAGCTCGTGATCGCCGCGGCGACCGCCACGAGCGCCACGGCCGTCGAGACGGTACGCATCGAGAACCTGACAGTCCATCACTGGCTGCCGGTGTCCGCCAGAACGCCCGTCACGACCGTCTGGGAGCCGGAGGGACGCGATCAGGCAACCGTCGGCATCCACGCACGATCCGCCTCCGGCGCCTGGCTGTGCCACGCCTCCGCCCGCGTGCACACCAAACCCGAACCGCTGACGGGTCGTGGATCGGGAGGGACCGCTCCTTTCGAGGTCGGCTTCGCCGTACCCGCCGCTGAGGAACCCGCGCCGGACCGGCGACCGCACGGCAGGCTCCTGCACGCCGTCCTGCACACACCGTCCGCCACGGAAGACGTTCCGGTCTCCGTACGGTCTCTTCAGGTACGGCTGAAGCCTCCTGGCCACGCCGAATGCCGGGTCCGGTGCCTGCCGGGCACCGGCGAGCCGGCCATGGGCGACGCCCCTGGCCGACCACCCCACCGCGGCCCGTGGGACATCCATGCCCAGGACGCCGGGGGACGCGAGCTGCTCGTGGCCCAGGACGTGCGGCTCCGGGCCGTCGAACCGGGCGAGGTCCCGCAACCGCTCGACGAGACAACCTATGAAATCGAGTGGGAGAAAGCCTCCGTCTCCCTCCCTTCCCCTCCGGCCCGCGTCCTGCTGCTGACGGACCAGTCCGACGGCAGCAGGAACCCCCATGCCTCCCACCTCAAGTCGGCGCTCCAGGAACAAGGCGTTGAGGTGGCGGTCGCGGACCGCCGGGCTGATGCCTTCGACAGCCTGCTGGACACCTGGCGCGAGACGACACACGACGGACGGGCCGCGCTGGTCCTGCTCCTGGCCGACGGCCCCGAGCCACCCGGAGCGTGCCGAGGGCTGCACACCGCCGCGGACCTCGCCCGCCGTCTGGTCACCGACCCTCGTCACCTGCCGCTTCCCCGGCTGTGGCTGGTGACCGAGCGGGCCCAGTCAGTGGTACCCGGGGAGACGGGAAACCCCGACCTGGCCTCGCTTCGCGGTCTCGTGCGCGCCCTGGCCCTGGAGCATCCCGCGCTGCGTACCACCCTGGTGGACATCGATCCCCAACCCGGTCTCGTCGACAACCTGGCCCAGGAACTGCTGTGCGACGGCGAGGCCGACGAGGTCGCCTGGCGCGCGGGTACGCGTTTCGTCGCCCGGCTGGCCGCAGTGGACTCGGATGACGCATCCGTCAGGGTGCCCTTCGCCCGTCCCGACGGCGCCTACATCGTGACGGGCGGACTGACCGGCCTCGGCCTGGCGACGGCTCGACGGCTGGCCGAGCAGGGAGCGGGCCGCATCGTCCTCAACGGCCGCCGTGCTCCGGGCCCCGCGACGCGGGCCGTCCTCACCGAACTCGGCGAACTCGGCACCTCTGTCGTCGTGGTGCGGGGAGATGTCGCCGAGCCCGGTGTGGCCACACGTCTGGTCGAGGCGGCCCTGTCCGAAGGGCATTCCCTGGGCGGGGTCGCCCACGCCGCAGCCGTGATCCACGACCGCGTCATCAGCGATCTGCGGTCGTCCGACATCCACGCTGTCTTCCAGCCGAAGGTCACGGGATCCCTCCACCTGGAGGCGGCCACCTCGGGGCACGAACTCGACTGGTGGCTGTCGTACAGCTCCGCCGCCGCGCTCCTCGGCTCCCCCGGACAGGCGGCCTACGCCGCGGCCAACGCCTGGCTGGACGCGCACGCTCACCGTCGCCGGGCCGTGGGCCTGCCGGCCACCGCCATCGCGTGGGGCCCCTGGGCCGAGGTGGGTGCGGCACCCCGGGACCTCACCACGAACTCCGCCATCGCCCTCGAACCCATCGCCGTGAAGGACGGATTGGACGCCCTGCAAGCGCTGGTCACCCGTGGCAGGGCACACACCGGCGTGGTGCGTCTGGACGCCCGTCGGGCTCTGGAAGCCTTCCCCGGCCTGGACGCGATCCCGTTCTTCTCGGGGGTTCTGCGCGGCAGTGGTCTCCCCGACCACGACTGGGACGGCCCGGAAGGCATCACAACGCTCGGCGAAGCGGCGCCCGCCAGGGTCTACGAACGGCTCGCCAAGCGTACGGCCGCCGTCATGGGACGCGCTGTCCAGGACCTGGACGAGAACATTCCACTGACCGACCTCGGCCTCGACTCCCTCATGACCGTGCGGATCCAGAACGCCGCCAAGCAGGACTTCGCCGTCGCGTTGCCCGCCCCCTTCCTTCTGCGGGGTGCCAGTCTTCGTGCGCTCGGCGACGCGGTTCTGAAGGAACTGGGCCTGACGCGGGCTGATCCGGGTGACGCGACGGCAGCCGTGCACCCCGAGAACACCGAGCCGGAGCCCGTCAGCACAAGCACCGAAGCGACCCCGGCGCTGCCGACCACGCTGGATCCTCGCGATGCCGCCGAACGCCTGGTGGCCGGCGTCTGGAGGGACGTCCTCGGACGGCGGCCGGAAGACGTCAACCAGGACTTCCTTGCCGCGGGTGGTGACCGGCGCACCGCTCATGACCTGGCGGAGGGCATCCGCCGGCGGCTGGACACCACTGTCCCGGGCCTCACCGCGGAGCGTGTTCTCGCCCACTCCACCGTCGCCGCCCTCGCCGAACTGATCCGGCCCGTGGTGAACAGGACCGGAGAGTCCGTCGTCCGTGTCCTCCGCGACGTCCAGCCCGGCACCCACCGCCCCGCCCTGTTCACCTTTCACCCCGCCGGCGGGCCGACATCGGTCTACCGGCCCCTGGTCCAGTTGCTTCCGAGCACACAGCCCGTCTACGGATTCGACCGCGTGGACTCGCTGCGGACGGTGGAGGAGAAGGCCGCCCACTACGTCGATCTCCTCCTGGAGCTCCAGCCGCAGGGGCCGTACCACCTGCTCGGCTGGTCCTTCGGCGGCTGTCTCGCCTACGAGGTCGCCCGCCGGCTCCGCGAGACAGACCGGGCCGTGGGCTTCCTCGGACTCGTCGACACGATCCTCCAGGCCGCTCTCCCCGGCCTCGAATCCAAGGACATGATCGTCGAACGGTTCGGCCGCTTCGCCGCATACATCGAGCGGACCTACGGACGCCGACTCGACCTGCCCTACGAGGAACTGGCTGCCACGCCTGACGAGCAGCGGATCGACGTGGTCATGCGGCTCGTCGCCGAAGCCGGCCTCGACATGAGCCCCGGAATCATGGAGCACCAGCGGACGTCGTACGTCGACGCACGCGTGGGAGAGCGGTACCGGCCTCAGCCCTATCCGGGTCACGTCGTGCTCTATCGCGCCCAGGAAGCACAGCAGCTGACCACGGCGCTCGACCCCCGGTACGTGCGCGGCGAGGCAGACCTCGGATGGGCGCCGTTGTGCCCGTCACTTGAGGTCGTCCCCGTGCCGGGCGACCACTTGTCGCTCATCGACCCGCCTCATGTCGAGGTCATCGCGCGGCACCTCACCCCATGCCTTGACAGACAAGGCAACTGACACAGGGTGCGTCACCCGGTCCGCCGATCACATCGGCATAAAATCGGCGTGCCGACTGGTACCGAATGAAGTATTTCGGCATGGTCTGCACGTGAATGTCGATCTTGTTCAGATGCTCCGCCGGAACGCCCTGTGCACTGGCCGGGCACGCCTCACCCGCCGCTCATTCCTCGCCTGTCTCCTGCTCCTCGCGTCGTCGCTGTACGGCACCGCGACCGCTGCCGCCATCGACGGCGCGGACCGGGCGCCCCGACCGGCCGGCACCGGCGCCCGGATCACAGCCGTCAGGGAACTCGACGACCGCACGCTGGACCTGACCGTCCGGTCACGGGCCATGGAAGGCTCCGTGCCGGTCCGCGTCATCCTCCCCAAGAGCTGGACGAGCGAGGGACGACGCACGTACCCCGTGCTCTACATGCTGCACGGCGGAGACGACGACTACACCTCCTGGACGCGCGAGACGGACGTCGAGGAACTGGCGGAGGACTCCGACGTCGTCATCGTGATGCCCGACGGCGGCAAGCACGGCTACTACTCCGACTGGTATGTCGGCGCGCCCCTGTGGGAGACGTTCCACACCGTCGAGCTGGTCCGGCTCATGGAGAGGACTTTTCGCACCAACTCCTCCCGTGCCGTCGTCGGCCTGTCCATGGGGGGCTTCGGCGCGCTCAACTACGCGTCGCGTCACCCGCGGATGTTCCGGTACGCGGCCTCCATGAGCTCGTACGTCGACCTCAATGAACCCGAGGTGCGTGATTTCATCCGTCTCGGCTCCACCGTGGACGGCATCGACATCAAGGACGTCTGGGGCGACCCGGAACAAGACGACGACAACTGGCAGGCCCACAACCCGGCCGCCCGACCGGGCGCCTTCCGGGGAACGAGGGTCCACCTCTCCTCGGGAAACGGAACACCCGGACCACTGGACGCGGCCCATGAGACCCGTGTGATCGCGGCAGGCATGCTGGCCGAAAGAATGCTTCCGGCTTCGCTGAGGAAATTCGCTGAATCGCTCCGTGAGGCGGGTGTCACCGTCTCGACGGACTTCTACAAACCCGGGACGCATTCCTGGCCCTACTGGGACCGTGAACTGCACCGCATCTGGCCCACGGTGATGAAGGTACTCAGGTAGCGATGGGCCGCACGGTAGTGATCTTCGCCGCGGGGTCGCGTGGGGACGTCCAGCCGTGCCTGGCGCTGGGCAGGGCACTGACCCGCCAGGGCGACGCCGTCCGGCTGCTGGCCAGCAGCCGCTACGAGCAACTGATCACCGCGGCGGGGCTCCAGTTCCACGCCCTCCCGGCGGACCCCAGTGCGATCATCGACTCGCCCGAAGGACAGGAACTGCTGGCCGGGAAGCGCAATCCGGTGGCGTTCATCCGCGGCATCGACCGGATCGTGCGGCCCCTGTTCTCCCGCTTGCTCGCGGAGACCCAGGCGGGTGCCGAGGGAGCCGATCTCGTCCTGGCGCCCACCTTCGGCTTCCTCGGCGTCCACCTCAGCCAGTATCTGCGCGTCCCGCACGCGATCATCCACTTCCAGCCCAGTCAGCCCACCGGTGCGTTCCCCCACCCGTTCGCGCCGGCCGCGCGGTTCCTCGGGGCCTTCGGAAACCGCCTCAGCTTCGAGGCGGTGGACCTGGGATCGTGGCTGATGTGCCGTCGGTTCATCAACACCTGGCGCAGGGAGGGACTCGGCGTTCCCGCCCTCTCCCCGCTCGCCCCCTTGCGCCGCGTCCGCCGGGCCCCCGTGCTGTGCGCGTTCAGCGAGGCGGTCGTACCCCGGCCGCCCGACTGGGGACCCCACGTCCACATGACCGGTTTCTGGCACCACGAACAGCCACTGTGGAAACCGCCGCGGCGTTTGCTCGACTTCCTGGACGACGGACCTCCGCCCGTATACGTGGGCTTCGGCAGCATGAAGACCGGCGACCCCGAGGCCACCGACCGCGTCGTACGAGCCGCGCTGCGGCGCGCGGGACTGCGCGGAGTGCTGGCCGGAGACCCCGCCACGAGTGACGCCGACATGTTCGTGGTCGGGGACACCCCTCACAGCTGGCTGTTCCCCCGCATGGCCGCGGTGGTCCACCACGGAGGTGCGGGCACCACCGCCTCCGCACTGCGTGCCGGAGTCCCGTCCCTGGTCTGCCCGTTCTTCGGTGACCAGCCCTACTGGGCGGACCGGGTGCACAGCCTCGGGGCGGGACCGGAGCCCTTGCCGTCCCGGCAGCTCACCGTCCCCGCTCTCGCCGACCGGCTGCGAGCCGTCACCGGGGACGAAGGTCATACCGAGGCGGCCCGTCGGCTGGGCCGCGCGCTGACGGCCGAGGACGGTGCCGCGCGTGCCTGCCACGTCCTGAACCAGCTTGTCGGGTAACACCCGGACGGGTCACCGGTGGTGACTCCTCGTTCCGCGAACTCCGTCACTCGTCCAGCGCCTCTGCGGATGCCGATCGCTGTCCCGCCGCAGAGTCTGATCCTGGCTTCTCTCCAGGATCAGACTCAAGGAGGTACTTCGTGCGACTCGCGACTGCGATGCGCGGTTTTGTCCCCGTGATGGCGCTGGCCGTATCCACGGGGGCGTTCTCCCTTCCCGCGTTGGCCGACGAGCACCAGAAGCGGGGCGGCGGCAAGAAGTCCGCCGCGGCCTCCGTGCCCTGCGGGGACTCGGCCGCACTGGTCACGGCGATCAGCACCGCCAACACCACCCCGGGAGGCGGGACCGTCTCACTGGCCACGGGGTGCACGTACACGCTGACCTCCGCGGCCGCGACCGGCTCCCACGGCCCCGACGGACTGCCGATCATCACCGGCAACGTGACCCTCAGCGGTATCCGATCCACCATCAACCGCAGTGCCACGGCAGCGGACTTCCGGATCGCGGAGGTCGCCCCGGGCGGAACTCTCACGGTCAGCGGGGTCACCCTGTCCGGCGGCCGGGCGACGACCCCGACGGCGGGCACCGACGGCGGCGGCATCCTCGACCTGGGCACACTCAACATGAGCCAGTCCACCGTCACCGGCAACACCGCGAGCAACGACGGCGGCGGCGTCGCGGTCGCCCCGGGCGGCACGGCGACCTTCTCGACCACCGGTCTCACCCAGAACACGGCGGGGGACGGCGGCGCCCTCCACGTCAACACGTCCGCCTCGGTCACCTACAACTCCGGCACGATCTCCGGCAATACCGGGGACAGTACGGGCGGCGGTGTGGCGAGCTACGGAACGACGCTGCTGAGCAGCGCCACGATCCAGAACAACACGACGACCAACTTCGAGGGCGGCGGTGTCTTCGGCGGAGCCGGGAACCTCACCGTCAACGCGAGCCAGGTCACCGGCAACAAGGCGGGGAGTTTCGGCGGCGGTATCGCGAATCTCGGAAGCACTCTGCAGGTGCAGACCACCTCCGTGTCGGGAAACACCGCCACACTCAACGGCGGCGGCCTGTTCAGCCACGCGGGCACCACGCAACTGATCGGAGGCAGCGTCACCGGAAACACGGCCAACGGCGGCCAGGGCGGCGGAATCTTCTCCGACGGCGGAACGGTGTCGCTCAGCGGGACCACGGTCACCGCGAACACCCCGAACAACTGCGTCCCGACGCTCGCCGGCTGCACCGGGTGAGCCGCGGTGTAACTGCCTGAGCCCGCCTCCCTCTCCCCCCGAGCCCCTGGAATGACCTTCCAGGGGCTCGGGCGTTTGTCCGGCGCACTCCGGCGTACAGGACATGCAGGAGAAGCTTTTACATATGGTCACACAAGCTCCCTGAAATACCTTTTCGCCACTACCGCACTTATCACCCTTTTGGTTCACTCGAATAGAGCGAGGGATCCGGCACCACGATGGGTTAGGTGCCCCTCCCGTTCCACGCACGACTCGCCCTCCTGCAGCCGGCCCCGAGGCAACGAGTCCTCTCAAGTCGCCACCCCCTCACGCGGTTTTCGCTGAGCGCCGTGGCGACCCGGGCCCGAAAGGGTCCACGTCCTCCCACCCCGCGATGCCACTCCCTCCTCTCCGCACCCACGGGAACCGGCGCGTCAGCGGCCGCGGGCCTCAGTCCGTCCGCTCCCCGCGCCCCCTCCGCAGCACAACCCGATCGACAGGAGAAAGCTCATGGCAACCATCACCTCGCTGGTGGACACGACGACCACCACCAACCAGGGCAAGGTCGGCGACACCGTCAACATCAACGGCACCGCGCTGGGCACCACCACCTCGGTGAACTTCGGCGGGACCACCGTCACCCCGACGTCCGTCTCCGCCACTCTGGTCACCTTCGTGATCCCCTCCACGGCCCCCTGCGCGGGCCAGGTCCAGGTCAGCGTCAACCTCTCCAACGGAACCAAGAGCAACGCGCTGCCGTTCTTCATCGTCTCCTCGCCCAGCACCGCCACGGCGAGCCCGACGTGCCTGCCCACCACCGGGGGCGCGCTGACGATCACGGGCACCGGATTCGCGTCCGGTGGTCAGGTCAACGTGGGCACGCTCACTCCGGTGACGTTCGCCGCCGGCGGCAGCAACACCACGCTCACCGTCACCGCTCCGGCTCACACCCCGACCGGCTGCTCGGACTCCCAGCCGATCACGGTCACCACACCCGGCGGCACCGGCACGACGGGCACCGCGTTCGTCACCTACCAGAAGGCGCCGACCATCACCGGCACTTCTCCGGCCTCGGGCCCCATCGGAACCTCGGTCACGATCAACGGCTCGTGCTTCGACAACCTCATCTCGGTGACGTACACCGACTCGACGGGGAACACGGAGACCGACACCACCGCCGCCAGCTTCGGCACCTTCGTGCTCAGCACCGTGCCCGACAACACGCTGGTCCCGGACAACGCGACCCCGGGCACCATCACCGTCACCACCTGCGGCGGCTCGACCACCACCCCGTTCACCATCACCACCTGACAGAGCCCGACGGGTGACCGATGGCACGACCCACGGCCGTCGCCGACCGCGTCATGTGACGCGGCCGGCGGCGGCTCCCCTCCCCGCGCCCTGACCGGCAGTCACCGGTCAGGGCGCGGTCGCCCTCACGGCACGAGAAGGAGAAAAGCGTCATGGCCCCTGTAGTGACGAGCGTCAGTCCCACCCAGGGCACTCCGGCGGGGGGCACCCCCGTCACGATCACCGGTTCCGGTTTCACCGGTGCCGTCGCGGTCAGGTTCGGCTCCAACCTCGCCACCAACGTGGTGGTGGTGAGCGACACGCAGATCACGGCCAAGACTCCCTCAGGCAGCGGCACCGTCAAGGTCACGGTCACGGGGCCATCGGGGACCAGCACGGACAACGTGTTCTTCACCTACACCACCGTCACCGCCCCCACCATCACCAGCCTGGTCCCGGCCGGCGGACCCACCTCGGGCGGCAACAGCGTCATCATCAACGGCACCAACCTCACCGGCGCCACCCAGGTTCTCTTCGGCTGCAATCCCGCCACCATCATCAGCAACACCGGCACTCAAATCACCGTCACCGCCCCGGCAGGGCCGCCGTCCGCGGTGAACGTGACCGTCACCACGCCGGGCGGCATCAGCAACCCCCTGCCGTACGTCTACGTCACCGCCCCGACCGTCAGCGGTGTGAGCCCGCAGTTCGGTCCGAGCTCCGGCGGTAACACCGTCACCATCACCGGCAGCAACCTGTCCCTGGCCAGCGCCGTCCACTTCGGCCCCAACCTCGCCACCGCCCTCACGGTGGTCTCCGACAGCCAGTTGACGGTGACCGCCCCTCCCGGAACCGGCACGGTCGTGGTCACCGTGACCACACCGGGCGGCACCAGCACAGTGGGCCTCGGGAACCCGTACTACACCTATCTGGGTGCCCCCGTGATCACGACGCTTGTTCCGAACCACGGCCTGGCCTCCGGCGGTGACTCCATCACGATCGACGGCTCCAACCTCACGTACACCGACTCCGTGACCTTCGGGGGAGTCGCGGCTTCCTTCACCGTGGTCTCGGACACCGTGGTCGTCGCGACGACTCCGGCCCACGCGGCCGGAACGGTCAACGTCCAGCTCCACACCCCTGCCGGGAACAGCAACACCCTCCTCTTCACCTACGACCCGTCCTGACCCCTTGCGAGAAGCCTCGCACCCACAGACCGAGGGCCCCGCTCAGTGCGGGGCCCTGATTGCGTGACGGGAGCGAATCGCTACTTGACGGCTCCGAGCCCCTTCAGGACTCCGCGGGACACCGTCTGAGTCAGGTTGGCCGTGCCCTTGCCGTGCTTCGTCCGGCCGACCGGGTGGGCGCCAACGCCTTTCTGCGTCCGGGCGGTGACGTCGCCGAGGCCGTCGAGCAGCGACCCCCGGTCCGCGGACTGAGCAGCGAAAGCGGGCGAAGCTGCACCGGCGACGACAACGGACCCGGCGAGGACAGCGGCAACCTTCAGCTGCTTCATGAGGGCTCCTTTCTTCGGCAACACATGGTCACCAGAGGGGAATTCGGTTTCCAGGCATCGCATGCCCGGCCGCACTTCGCCGTGGCTAACGACAGCCAATCGGCTTGGAAACTCCTCCCAGGCCCAGCGCCAGGAACTCATACGAAAGGACCTGTTGCCGTCATGACGGCAACTCCTTCCACTCACGCGTACAGGATGGCCGGGACCCGATATCGGGTCCCGGCCATCCTGTACGCGCGGGTGGACTTACACGACGGGCGCCGACGGCACACGGGCGCCTCGGCCGTCTCGGTCGGTAGTCAGGACGCCTTGCCTGGAACGGTGAAGGTGCTGACGCAGTTGACCTGACCGCCCGAAGTCGGGCAGTCCTGCGTCGTGTCGTTGATGATGGTGATGTTTCCCTGCTTGTCGGTGGTGACCTGGCGCTCACGCACCTGGGAGCAGCGCGTGGTGCCGTTGCCGTCGTCGGCGCACCTGCCGGCATCACCGGCGAACGCCTGGACGGCGCCGGCACCGATCAGAGCAAAGCTCCCCAGGACGCCCACAGCCGCGACGATCTTCTTCGAATTGAGCATCTGTCTTTTCCTTTACAGTCGGCCCCGTGACTTGACTGCGGAGTCGTTCCGGATGCGTCGAGCCTTGAGGGCCGTCTACGCCTGATGAGCGCTTACTTGGCGGCGGGGGCGGCGACCTGAGTGCACTTCACGGTCTTGTGCTCGCTCTGGTCTTGGACCTGGATGCCGAGGACGTTGACCGCGAGATTGATGTCGCCGATGTTGATAACGCCCCAATTCACCTCGTCCGCCGAGCACTTCTGGTTCTGCTGGGGGGTGTCGGCCTTGGGCTTCGGGTCGCCGCCCGCAGCGTGGCCAACGCCGGCACCCAGCAAACTGACGCTGCCGAGCATGGCCACGGCGACTGCGGCCTTCTGGTACTTGCGCATTACCTCTCCGTTCTCGCGTTGACACAGCTCATAACGGGCTGGCCACCGACAGTCGCCAACTGTAGGTGATGTTTGCGGCGATTGGTGGATGAAACACCCAGACGCGTAAATGTCTTAAAAAAACTATGATCCAGTACTTATTCACACAAAAAGGTTGCCCCGGGGCTCGGTTCGAGCCCCGGGGCACACCTGAATCACCTAACCGGTGATCACTTACCGATGCCGAAGAGCTGAGTGCAGGCCACCGACGTGCGCTCGCTCTGGTCGATGCCCTGGAGGCCAGCACCGTTGACCGGAGCGAAGACACTGCCCGTCTCACTACCCATGATGGTGGTTTCGTCCGCCGAGCACCCCTGGCTCTGCTGGTTGTCGAGCTTGACCTTCGCGCCCCCGTCGGCGTGACCGGCGCCAGCGCCCAGGAAGCTGACACTGCCAAGCATGGCCACGACGACTGCGGCCTTCTGGTACTTGCGCATTACCTCTCCGTTTCTCACGTCAACACAGACCGCTACGGCCTGGTCACTGACATGTTCAACTTAGGTGATCTTTCGGACTTTTGCTACGAGAAACGCCCAACTATGCACACATCAGTAAAAACTGCACGTTGACCAACTCTCTTCGTGACCCAGCACGACCGGAACCGCGCGAGGACTTCCCAACTGCCCTGGTCCGCAAGGCCCGGACGGCGGCGACCGGTGGACCTGATACCGCCCGAAGGCTCCGCCGAATGGCCGAGCGGCTCCCGCCGGGGAGACAACTCACACGGGCCGCCGCAAGGGCGCACAAACAGCTGCCCCGGGGCTCGGATTCGAGCCCCGGGGCATACCTGAATCACCTAACTGGTGATCACTTCCCAAGCAGGAAGAGCTGGTCGCACTTCACCGACTTGCGCTCGCTCTGGTCGACGTACTGGAGGCCGGCACCGTTGATCGGAGCGAAGGCACCAAGCACCTCGCTGCCCGTGATGTTGGTCTCGTCCGCCGAGCACTCCTGGCTCTGCTTGTTGCTGAGCTTGACCTTCGCGTCCCCGTCGGCGTGGCCGACGCCGGCGCCCAGGAAACCAACACTGCCAAGCATGGCCACGACGACCGCGGCCTTCTGGTACTTGCGCATTACCTCTCCGTTCTCATGCCAACACGGACCGCGACGGCCCGGTCACTGACAGTTGCTTACCGTAGGGGACGTTTACGACTTTTGGCGAACGAAACGCCAAAGAGTGCAGGTTTCTCAAAAAGAACGGCGGGCCCCGGGGCCCGGACGCGTGGTCCGAGCCCCGGGGCCCGCCTGAATCACCTATCCGGCGATCACTTGCCGAAGATGGCGACCTGGTCGCAGTCCGCCACGTGGCGGTCGCTCTGGTCGATGATCTGGAGGCCGGCGCCGTTCACGGGAGCGAAGGCGGGGGCCGTCAGAGTGCCCGTGAGGTTGAATTCGTTCGCCGAGCACTGCTGGCGCTGGGCGCTGTCGAGATCGAACCCTCCGCCCTCGTGAGCCTGACCGACGCCAGCACCCAGGAAACCAACGCTGCCAAGCATGGCCACGACGACCGCGGCCCTCTGGTACTTACGCATTACCTCTCCGTTTCTCGTGTCGACACAGACCGTGATGGCCCGGTCACCGACTGCTTCAACGTAGGTGATCTTTCCGGCTTTTGCTATGAGCAACGCCCAACCAAGAAGATTTTCTGACAAATGCATGGCTCAGCAGTGTTGTGCATACGCCGGGTGGCCGAATCGGGGTGGCACGGGTGATCCGGAGATGTTCGCCGTGACCGGTTGGCAGGCGTCGCGTTGAAGGGGAAGTGCGGCCGCGTGTTCTGCTTCCGCACTCCCCGAGTCAGCAAGGAGAACGTTTGATGTCTCGCATCGCGAAAGTTGGCGCTGTCGCTCTCGGCACGGGCGCCGTGGTGCTCAGCGGGTCCGGTCTCGCCGGGGCGGACGCCGGCGCGAAGGCCGTTGCGGTCGGCTCGCAGGGCATCGCGTCCGGCAATGTGGTCCAGCTCCCGATCCACGTGCCCATCAACCTGTGCGGAAACACCGTCACCGGGCTCGGCGGTCTCAACCCCGCCCTCGGCAACGCCTGCAAGAACGGCGCCGACAAGAAGGACGCCAAAAAGAGCGTCAAGAGCGGCAAGAAGGCCCACCACCGGTACGGCCTCTGACGTCTTTCGTCCTGCCGCGGAGCCCCGACGTTCTCGAACGCCGGGGCTCTCCTCATGAACCGGATGTCATTGACCCGGTACACAGACAGAGGGACGGCCCTCGGATTTCACCGAGGGCCGTCCCTCTGTACGGATGAGCTCCGTTCTACATCCACAGGTTGCCGTGCACCGGCTTGACCTCGTTCAGTGCGGCCGCGGTCTCCTTCACCGTGGGGATCAGCGAGCCCTTGGCCCCGCCGGTCACGCCGCTGGGGATCCTGGTGGTCATGCCGCCGCTGAGGTCCGTGGACGCCAGGTCGGGGACAGCGTTGCCGACAGGCGCCTGAGCCGGGGCAGCGTTAGCGGCGGGCGCCTGAGCCGGAGCAGCATTCGCAGCCGGAGCCTGAGCCGGAGCCGGAGCAGGGTTGGCGGCCGGAGCCGGAGCCGGAGCAGCATGGGCAGCCGGAGCCTGAGCCGGAGCAGGGTCAGCGGCCGGAGCCTGAGCCGGAGCCTGAGCCGGAGCACTCGCCTGAGCCGGAGCAGCGTTGGCAGCCGGAGCAGCAGGGGCGGCCTGAGCCGGAGCAGGGTCAGCGGCCGGGGCCTGAGCCGGAGCACTCGCCTGAGCCGGAGCAGCAGTGGCGGCCTGAGCAGGAGCAGCATTCGCAGCCGGCGTCTGAGCCGGAGCACTGAAGCCAGCCGGCGCCTGGTCGGGAGCACTGTAGGTGGGCGACTGCTCGGGTGCGGTGGCCGCCAACGCGGGTGTGGCGGCACCGGCGGCGAGCAGGGACCCGGTAACGACGGCGGCAGCAGCCTTCAGGGACTTCATCGTGTTCCTTTCTTCGGCAACGCAGGTCGCCGGAGCAGAATTCTGTCGCCGTGCCTAACGAGCCCTGGCCGGGGCGGAAACCGGAGTGCCGGAAATTACGAATTCCTCATATGAGATCTCCGAAAACCGGGCCCGGGGAAGGGAAAGGATCCGGGAGGAGCGCGGGAAGAACAGCAGTCGTGGTGCCGCCCTTGGAGGGCGGCACCACGACTGGACGAGCGCGGGCGTACTGTACGACGCTCACAGGATCGACATCAGCCCCTGCAGCAGCGGAGCGATCACGGGAACTGTGACGGGCGGCGCCGAGGGCACGACGGTCGTTGTCTGCGTGCTGGACGCCACCGCGTCGGACGGGACCGCCGCATCGGACGTGATCGCCTCGTTCGCACCGATGCCGAGCAGCGCCTTGACGAGGCTTTCCAGCGACGCCAGCAGGTCGTCGGCTTCCGGAAGCGTGTCGCCGGCGTCGGAGGTGAGCGCCTCCAGGAGGCTGTCGACGTCCTCTTCAACGTCGTCCAGCACGTCCTCCGTGTCGTCCAGCACGTCGTCCACTGCGTCGTCCAGCGCGTCCGCCACCTCGTCCGTGTCGGACACGTCGGCCAGGGCGCGCTTCGCGGCATCTCCCAGTGTCCTGGTCTCGTCGGGGGACAGCCGGCCGTTGTCCGCCTTGAGTACGGCGTCCAGCAGGTCGGCGACCGGGGCGAGTTCGCCCCCGTTGATGGTCCTGACCTTTGCGAGAAGCACGTCCGCGCGCACCGGCCGCGCATCGGCCGACGCCGCGGGGCTGGTCTCGCGGGCCGAGTCGGCCGCCACGGCGGCGGGGCCGGTGATCCCGACCAGGAGGGCGGCGCACAGCGCGCTGGACGCGATGTGCCGTGCGGACAGAGCAGGCATGGGTCTTCCCTTCGGCGGGCGCTGAGTCTTGAGCCCACCGTGAAAGCGCCCACGCCGTCCCGCAACCGATCACGTACTTCTCCGTGATCCCGCGTTGCCCTCTGCCGCCGCGTCCTGCCTGATCAGACGATAAGTCAAGGTTGCAGCACCCCGGCCCCCGTTCGAGGGAACACCCTCGGCCGCTTCATCGGCCGCTTCATCGGCCGCTTCTCCGCCAGGGAACTCCCGGGCGTTCAGATTGAATGATTCCGACACACTTATCAGCTTTCATCGAATATCACCGTGTTTGTCCGGTTGGTGACTAGAGTTGCGAACCGCCCAACGCACTCCTCAGCACGGACACCCCTTACGCGTGCCGCTGCTGCCACCGTCACCCGTTCGAAAGGGCACCGCCGGTCATGCGCCATTCCTTGGGTCCGCTGCTTCCCCGTGCGGCCGTGGGCGTCCTCGCCCTTACCGCGATGTGGGCACCCGGCAGCTCCGCTGCCGCGCCGACCGCACCGCCCGCACCGGAGTCCCGCAGCGTCCCGTTCACCCAGCGCTACCGCGCGGTGCAGCACGGCGGGATCGTGCGCGCGGCCAACTCCTCCGTCACCTGCGAAACGGCCGCGTCGTCCTGTGGCGGCGCCCGCGACGGCAGCCGTGCGGCGGCGAACGGCGACTTCGAGATGACGTACGTCGACGTGGACAGCGACCCGAACACCTACAACTCCAGCCACGGCGAGCTCCGTCTGCCCAAGGAGGCACGCGTGACGTACGCGCGCCTGTACTGGGGCGGCAACCTGCGGGTCGGGGAGCAGAAGCCGCCGGAGGACAACGGGCGGGTGCTGATCGCGGAGTCCGGCGGCGCGTACAAGGAAGTGCTCGCGGACTCGGTCGTCGGGCACCAGGCGGAGCACGGCGCGGATGCCTTCCAGGCCTCCGCGGACGTCACGTCGCTGGTGCGGTCCACCGGTCCGGGGCTCTACACCGTGGCGCAGGTCAACGTGGCCAGGGGCCGCTCCGCCGTGGGCTCCTGGGGCGGCTGGACGCTGGTGGTGGCGTACGAGAAGGAGTCGGAGCCGCTGCGGCACCTGGGGATCTGGGACGGCTTCGACGCCCTCACGGCCGACCGGGACCTGGAGGTCCGGATGGCGGAGATGCCGTTCCCGGAGGGCGCGGGCGGGCGGGTCGGTCTGGTCGCCTACAACGGGGACCGCGGCTCTCCGGGCGACGCGTTCTCCGTGGCCGCGGGCGACCAGGGCGCGAGCGCGCTGGGCGACGGGGCCAACCCCCAGGACGACGTGCTGAACTCGACGATCAGCGAGTTCGGCGAGGCCGGCCCGGATCGTGCGCCCGCCCATCCGAACACGTTCGGCTACGACTCCGACGTCCTCGACCTGCGGGAGGGAATCCGGCGCGGCGGTGACCGCCTGACGTTCCGGGTCGCCTCGCGGCGGTCCCCCGCCTGGGTCGGAGCCCTCTTCGTCGCCGTGGACGCCAGGCCGTGACGCACGCCGTCCCGCACCGTGTCCATGAACAAGGAACCTCCGTGAACCTGTCACCGTCGGTCGCTCCTTCGCGTCCTTTGCGCATCCTGCACATCACCCAGCCCGTGGACGGCGGGGTGGCCCGCGTCGTGACGGACCTGACGCGGGCCCAGCTCGACGACGGACTGCACGTCACCGTCGCCTGCCCCGACGGTGGTCTCGGCTCCGCCCTGACGGCCCTCGGCGCGGACGTCCGGCACTGGCACGCGACGCGTTCGCCGGGGCCGACGCTCGCGCGGGAAGTACGGAACCTGCGGCGCGTCCTCGCCGACGTACGGCCCGACCTGGTCCACGCCCACAGCGCCAAGGCGGGGCTGGCCGCGCGGCTCGCCGTACGCGGGCGGATTCCCACCGTGTTCCAGCCGCACGCCTGGTCGTTCGAGGCCGTCGGCGGGGTCACCGCCTCACTCGCCCTCAGGTGGGAACGGTGGGGCGCCCGCTGGGCCGACCGGGTGGTGTGCGTGAGCGAGGCGGAGCGGGTCACCGGGGAGCGGGCCGGGGTACGGGCCCCGTGGCGGGTGATCGCGAACGGAGTCGATCCGGGGCGCTTCCGTCCCGCGGCACTCGGTGCCGTACGGGCCGGGATTCCGCTGCTCGCCGGGCTCGGCACGGACACGCCGCTCGTCGTGTGCGTGGGGCGGCTGTGCCGGCAGAAGGGGCAGGACATCCTGCTGACGGCGTGGCGGTCGGTGGTCCGGCAGGTGCCGGGGGCCCGGCTCGTGCTGGTCGGTGACGGGCCGGACGCCGAGGCGCTGCGGGCACTCGCGCCCGACGGCGTGCTGTTCGCCGGCGCCGCCCGCGATGCCGTGCCCTGGTACCAGGCCGCCGATCTCGTGGTCCTGCCGTCCCGCTGGGAGGGCATGGCGCTGGCGCCGCTGGAGGCCATGGCGTGCGGCCGTCCCGTCGTGACGACCGATGTGGACGGGGCCCGCGAGAGCCTTCCGTCCGGTCAGGAACCCGTGCCCGCCGAGGATCCGACGGCGCTGGCCCGCACGGTGACCCGGCTGCTGCTCGATCCGCCGCTGCGCGAGTCCCTGGGCCACCTGGGGCGCCGTCACGTTCTGACCCACCACGACGTGCGGCACACGGCAGGTGCCGTGACGGACGTCTACCTCGAACTGCTGGGTGACGGAAGCGGTGCGGGAGGCGAAGGCGCGGCCCGCTCCGGTCGCGCGCCGCGCGCCACGTCCGTCGAGCACACCCCCTGCGGGGAATCCACCGAGTACAGGGAGTCCATCCACTCGTGACTGCGGAAAGCACCGTTCCCTCCCCCGGCACAGAGTCCAGGGAGTACGGATCCTCGACTGTCTCGGTCATCGCTCCGCGCGGGACCACCGGTGGCACCGGGTTCCCGGCCGCGCGACGTCCCGCCCTGCACCGGCACGTCGCGCGGCTGGCACTGCTCACGGTGGACGCGGGTGCGGCGCTCCTCGTCGCCCTCGCGCTCACCGACGCCCGGACACCGTGGCGCCCGCTGCTGGTGGCCGGGATGCTGCTGGCCGTCGTGTGCCTGAACGCGCGGGCACTGCTGTACCGGCCGCCCGCCGTGCCCGCCGTGCTGGACGAACTGCCCGCCGTCTGCGCGCGGATCGCCGTCGGCTGGGCCGTGCTCGCGGCGGCGGTCGCGGCGTACTCCCCGGACCATGTGCTGTCCGCCGGCACCCTCGCCCTCGGCTGCGCCCTGCAGTCGGCGGCGAGCTGCGCGGGCCGGGGCGCGGTGCACTGGCAGCGGCGCCGGGCGCTGGTGCGCAGGCCCTGCGCGGCTCTGGTGGTCGGGCCCGCGGCGACCGCGCAACGCGTGGCCGCCGCGTTCCTGCGCCACCCCGGCTGCGGGCTGCGGCCGGTGGGCGTGGTCGCCGGCCAGCCGGCCGGGGACGAGGGGCTGCCGGTGCTCACCACCGACGAGGAGGTGCGGCGGGCGATCGTCCAGAACGGTGTCCAGGCCGTCCTCGTCGTGGGCCCCCGCACCGGCCACGGGCCGCTGCTGACGGCGCTGGCCGCCGCGGGGTGCGCGCTGTGGCAGGTGGACGCGGAGTCGCCGTCCTACGACCGGGCAGGTGAGCGCCTCGCCGGGTTCACGTGCCGTCGCCTGGAGCTGACGGCACGTCGTGAGGGTGTGCACAAGCGGGCGCTGGACATCGTTGTCTCCGGGACCCTGCTGCTTCTGGTCAGCCCGCTGCTGCTCACCACCGCGGTGGTGCTGCGGCTGAGCGAGGGGCCCGGCGTGGTGTTCCGGCAGGAGCGGATCGGCAAGGGCGGGCGGCCGTTCACGCTGCTGAAGTTCCGCACGCACCGCCCCGTCGACGCGCACGAGGCCGCGACCCGGTGGAGCGTGGCGAACGAGCACGAGATGCGCTGGTTCTGCCGCTTCCTGCGCAGGACGTCCCTGGACGAGCTGCTCCAGCTGTGGAACGTCCTGCGGGGCGATATGAGCCTGGTCGGGCCGCGTCCCGAACGGCCTTACTTCGTCGGCAAGTTCAGCGACATCCACCCGGGTTACGCGCAGCGCCACCGGATGCGGACCGGCATCACGGGCCTCGCCCAGGTCCACGGGCTGCGCGGCGACACCTCCATCGAGGACCGTTCGCGGTTCGACAACGCGTACATCGACGACTGGTCGCTGTGGCAGGACGTCTGCATCCTGCTGCGCACGGCGGTCGCGCTCGTCCGTCCCACGGGGAGCTGAGCCGTGGCCCTCCCCCAAGCTCTCGGCCCCGTACGGCCGGGGTGGTACCTCCCTCGTGTTGCCGCGTCGCCCGCCCTGCCTGCGGTGGCGGTGATCGCCATGCTGGCGCTGCCCGTCGCCCCCGGCGGTGAGGGCGGGGCGAACGCGGCCGACGCCGTGTCGGGGCTGCTGGTGCTGTGGTGCGGGGTCCGTCTCGTACGGGACCGCCGGCGGCCGCTGACCCGGACGGCCGCGGTGGTGCTGGGGCTGCCCGTCGTGGGGCTCGCGGTGGGGACGGTCGGGGCCGTGACGCCCGGGACCGGGCTCACCGGGCTCGTCCGGTACCTGCAGATCTTCGTGCTGGTGCCGGCGGCGGTCCTGCTGAGCGTGCGGGGCCGGGCGGACTTCCGGTTGCTGGCCTGGTCGTTCGTCGGGCTGGCGCTGTGGCAGGGGGCCGTCGGCGTGCACCAGTACGTCACCGGGACCGGGGCCAGTTACGTGGGTGAGGACATCCGGGCGGTGGGCACCTTCGGGGCCACGGACGTCATGGGAATGGCGACGGTCGTGGCGTTCGGGCTGGTGTGCGCGGTGGGGCTGGCACTCGGTCATGGCACCGTGCGGCAGCGGACGGCCGCCGCGCTGTGCGCGGTGGCGCTGGTGGCGCCGCTCGCGCTGTCGTTCAGCCGGGGAGCCTGGATCGCCACGGCGCTCGCGTGCGGACTCCAGGTGGTGCTGGCGGGGCTGCGGCGGGCCGTGGGGGTCTTCGCGGCGGTGGCCGCCGTCGGGGTGATCCTCGTGGGCGGGCTCGGCGTCGGCTCGGCGCTGCTCCAGGAGCGGATGAGCAGCATCACGCAGGTCACGGACGCCCCCGACCAGTCGGTCAACGACCGGTACACGATGTGGGCGGCGGCCGTCGACATGTGGCGCGAACAGCCGCTGACCGGCGTGGGGTTGAAGTCCTTCCCCGAGTACCGGGACGGGCGCGCCTCGCTGGCGCTGTCCTCCGGCAGCGAGACCGCGGGTGCCGGGGTCGCGTACCGGAAGCAGCCGCTGCTGTCGCCGCACAACATGTACCTGCTCGTGCTGAGCGAGCAGGGGCTCATCGGGTTGCTGGGGCTGGCGGGGAGCTGGCTGGCGCTGCTGGTCTGCGCCCTGCTGCGGCTGGCACGGGCACGGCGCGCGGGCGGCGGGACCCCGGACGGGTCCGGGGGGCTCGACTGCGCCCTCGTCGCGTGCGGCCTGATCGTATGGCAGCTCGTCGACTTCGCGTACGCCGACATCGGCGGGCCCTCGACCGTGCTGACCGGTGTGGTCCTGGGTCTCGTGGCGTGGTGGGCCCTCGCGGACACGGCGCTCTCCTCACGCACGACCGGTCAGGAGCCGGTCGCCGCCCCCGAGCCGGAGGGGGCGGCAGCGTCATGACCTCGACGCCTCCCCCGGTGACCGACAGTGCGGCACCGGCACCCGAGCCCGGGTCCGTACCGGTGCCCGCCGCCCGGACCGCCGCCGAGTCCGCGGCTGCCGCCCCGCCGAGCCGCCGGTTCCTCGCCCGGGCGACCCTCGTCACCGCCGTGCTCACGGCCCTCGGGTCGATGCTGGGCCTCGGCCGCGACCAGGCGCTGTCGTATCTGTTCGGAGCGGGCTCGGAGACGGACGCCTTCCTGGTGGCCTGGACCATCCCGGAGTTCGCGGCCACCCTGCTCATCGAGGACGGGATGGCCATCGTCCTGGTGCCCATGCTCAGTGTGGCCGTGGCCCGCCGCGCACAGGGCGCCCCCGGTGATCCGGTGCGCTCGCTGGTCGCCACCACACTGCCCCGGCTTTCGCTGGCCTTCGCGGCGGTGGCCGCCCTGCTGATCGCCGGAGCACCGTACGTGGTGGCGGTGCTCGCGCCGGGGCTGTCCGATCCCGGGCTCGCCGTGCACTGCACCCGGCTGACCGCCACCTGTGTGTTCACCTTCGGTCTCGCCGGTTACTGCAGCGCCGCGCTGCGGGCCCACCGCCGGTTCACGGCACCCGCGGCGATCTACGTGGCGTACAACGCGGGGATCATCACGGCGATGTTCGCCCTCGGCGAGACCTGGGGAGTGCGTGCGGCCGCGGTCGGGGTCGCGGTGGGCGGCGCACTGATGATCCTGGCCCAGCTTCCCTCCCTGCTGCGGGAGTTGAGGCACAAGTCGTCCGCGTCCGCGGCGGCGGTGGCCCAGCCGGAGCGCCCGCTCGGCCTCGCCCTCGTCAGCACGGTCCTCCTCTTCGCGCTGTGCCGTCAGTCCCAGGTGCTCATCGAGCGCTTCCTCGGCTCCACGCTCCCGGCCGGGGCCATCTCGCACCTCAACTACGCGCAGAAGGTGGCCCAGATCCCGATGACGTTCTCGCTGATGCTGTGCACCGTCACCTTCCCGGTGGTGGCGCAGGCGCTGGCCGAGGGCGACACCGAACGGGCGCGCAAGAGGGTGGAGAAGGACCTGACGCTGGTCGCCTCCATCGTGCTGCTCGGCGCGGCGGCGATCGTCGCGTGTGCCCCGCAGATCACCGAACTCCTCTTCCAGCGCGGTGCGTTCACCGCCCAGGACACCGCCGCCACCGCCGCCGTGATGCGCGTGTACGCCCTCGGGCTGCTGGGCCACTCGATGGTGGGCGCGCTCATCCGCTCGTACTTCTCGTCCCGGCGGCCCACCTGGTATCCGCTCGCCGCGATGGCCGCCGGGATCCTCGTGACCTCCGTGATCGGGGCCCTCACCGCCGGCAGCTGGGGCGTGTGCGGGCTCGCCGCCGCCAACGCCGCCGGGATCACCGTCACGGCGTCGCTGCTGCTGCACGGCGCCCGCGGCCGGGGAGTGCCCATCCGGGTCCGGCAGGTGGTGGCCGGTATCGGCAGGCCCGTGCGGGCGGCCGTGCTCGCCGGCGCGGCGGGGCTGATCTGCGCGAGCACCGTGGACTCACCCGTGCTCGGGCTCGCCGTGGGCTGCGCGGTCGTGTCCCTCGTCTTCGTCGCGCTGGCCTGGACTGGGGCCGGCGGCATCACACCCGCACTCCGTTCCGTCACACGAAGGCTCCCACATGCCCGTCATCGCTGATCCGACCGAGCCCACCGCCCGCACCAGACCCGCTTTCGGCACCTGCCTGTGGGTGGCGATGTACCACTCCGTGGGCGACACCACCGACGACCCCTACCGCCTCACCGTCTCCCCCGGCCGCCTCGCCCGGCAGCTGGGCTGGCTGCGCCGCCGGGGGCTGCGCGGGGTGAGCATGGCCGACCTGCTCGCCGCCCGCGCCCGTGGCGGGGGGCGGAACCTGGTGGGGCTCACCTTCGACGACGGGTACACGGACTTCGTCGACCTGGCCGTGCCGCTGCTGCGCCGGCACGGCTTCGGGGCCACCGTGTTCGTCCTCCCCGGGCGGCTGGACGGCGAGAACGCCTGGGACGCTCTCGGCCCGCGCAAACGCCTCCTCGGCAAGCAGGGCATCCGGGTGGCCGCCGCCACGGACGGCATCGAGGTCGGCTCGCACGGGCTCACACACATCGACCTCACCCGGGCCGACGCCGAGACGCTGCGCGCCGAGGTCGCCGACAGCAGGGCGCTGCTCTCCGAGCTGACGGGCACCGACATCCAGGGCTTCTGCTATCCGTACGGGTACCTCGACCAGCGCGTCATGGACGCCGTACGGGACGCCGGGTACCGCTACGCCTGCGCCGTCGACCCCGGCCCGCTGAACGGCGTGCACGCCCTGCCCCGCATCCACATCGGGGAGAACGACACCTCCGTACGCCTCTTCCTCAAGCACCGGCTGCACCGGCTGCGCCGCCGCCCCGTCAAGGGGGCCTGACGACGTGAAGGCCCTGCACATCATCACCGGCCTCGGTGTCGGCGGCGCGGAGCAGCAACTCCGGCTGCTGCTGCGCCATCTGCCGGTCGACTGCGATGTGGTGACGCTCACCGCCCCGGGCCCGGTCGCCGCCGGCCTCACCGCGGACGGGGTGCGCGTCACCCATCTCGGCATGAACGGCAACCGCGACCTCACGGCCCTGCCGCGCCTGGTGCGGCTGATCCGCGCGGGCCGCTACGACCTCGTCCACACACACCTGTACCGGGCCTGCGTGTACGGCAGGCTCGCCGCCCGTCTGGCCGGTGTGCGGGCCGTCGTCGCCACCGAACACTCCCTGGGCACCTCGCAGATGGAGGGCCGCCGGCTCTCCGCCGGGGTCCGCGCCCTGTATCTCGCCAGTGAGCGTCTGGGCCACGCCACCGTCGCCGTCTCCCCCACGGTCGCCGACCGGCTGAGGCGGTGGGGCGTGCCGGGCCCGCGCATCGAGGTCGTACCGAACGGCATCGATCTGGCCCGCTTCCGCTTCGACCCCGCGCTGCGCGAACGCACCCGCAGACGGCTCGGGCTGCCGGAGGGCGCGTACGTCGTCGGGGGCGTCGGACGGCTCACGGCGGGCAAACGCTTCGACGTCCTCGTCCGGGCACTGGCCCGGCTCCCCGAGGATGTCTGGCTGTTGCTGGTCGGTGGCGGCCCGCAGGAGAGCGTGCTGCGGCGGGCCGCCCATCAGGCGGGGACCGCCGGCCGGGTGCTGCTCACCGGCGAACGGCCGGCCGGCGGCAGCCCGGGCGCCGACCTGCCGTCGCTGCTGTCCGCCATGGACGTCCTCGCCTCGCCCAGCGCGGAGGAGGCCTTCGGGCTGGCCGTCGTGGAGGCCATGGCGGCCGGGCTGCCCGTGCTCTACGTCTCCTGCCCCGCGGTCGAGGACCTGGCCCCGTCCGCGGCGCCCGGCTCCCGGCGCGTGGCGGGCGACGCGGACTCTTTCGTACGCGCCCTCCTGGACGCCCGCGCCGAGGGCTCACGGTCCCGGGCCGTCCCCGCCGCCGCCCGGCACTACTGCATCACCCGCAGCGCCGCCCAGCTCATGGACGTGTACGCGGCCGCCGTCTCCAAGCGACCCCGGGGAAGTTCAGGCACGCCCCCGCAGCCGCTCAGCCCGCCTTCCGCAAGCCCGTCTTTGGGAGTGAGTTCCGCATGACCGACACCGCCGACATCACAGACAAGACCGAACGTACGCCCGTGACCTCCCAGGCGACCGCCGCCCTCGCCCGTATGAAGGCCCTGCCTTCCTGGTGCCTCCTGGTGGCCGGCGTGGTGATCGGCGGGGTGGCCGGGGGCGCGTACGGCGCCGTCCGGCCTCCGGCGTACACGGCCACGAGCTATGTCGTCGCCGTGCCCGCGAAACAGTCGGACACCCAGGCCGCGCTGGGCTTCGCGCAGGCCTACGGGCGTGTGGCCACGCAGCTCGCGGTGCTCGGGGACGCGCAGGTGTGGGCCGGAGTGCCGGTCGGGACGCTGCGGGACAGCGTACGGACGGCGACCTCGCCGAGCGCGCCCATGGTCTCCGTCTCGGCCACCTCCACGCGCCGCGACCTGGCCGCCGACATGGCCAACGCCGTCTCGCGTGCCCTGACGCGGCACGCGAACCACGCCGAGGACAGCACGCACGTCACGCTCCATCAGTTCGCGCGTGCCACCCGGCCCATGGAGGCGTCCTCGGCCTCGGCGGCGGTGACGGGCCCGGTGGGGGCCAGCGTGGGCGGGCTGCTCGGGGGCCTGCTCCTGCTGGTCCGCCCCCGGCGCGCGGCCGACGCCGGTCCGGCCGCGTCCGTGCCGGGCCCGGCCACCGCCGCCGACGCGCAGCGAAAGCTGTGACCGGCACGCTCCGGGCCGTGGACGAGGGCACCGATCGCCCTCGTGGTGCCCTGTACGCGGAACTCTGCACCGACGAGCGCGAGTTCGCCGGTCTGGGCCCTGCCTGGGCCCGCCTGCACGGGCGGTGCTCCGCCGCCACACCGTTCCAGAGCCACGCCTGGCTGCACTCGTGGTGGCTGTCGTACGGCAGGCGCGGGCGGCTGAGGATCGTGCTGGTGCGTGAGGGCGGCGAACTGCTCGCCGCCGCTCCCCTCACGCTCGTACGGTCGCCGCTGCCCGCCCTGGTCCCCCTGGGCGGCGCGATCTCCGACCACGCGGACGTCCTCATCGACGACGAGCGGGCCGACCTCGCGGCCGGTGCACTGACCGCGCGGCTGTCCGCCCTGGCCCGTACCGCGCTGATCGACTTCCGCGAGGTGCGGCCCGGTGCCGCCGTGGAACGCGTGTACGACCTGTGGCGCGGTCCCCGGCGGCGGGTCGCCGACTCGGTGTGCCTGGAGTTGCCCGCCCGGCCGATGGAGGAGTTGCTGACGCGGCTGCCGGCCGCCCGCGCCCAGCGTGTCCGGGCCAAGCTCCGCAAGCTCGCCCTTCTCGGCGTCGAGGCGCGTGCCGTACCGCACGACGAGGTGGCCACGGCCCTGCGCACGATGCTGGACCTGCACCGGTTGCAGTGGCAGGGCCGTACGGTGACCGCCGAGCATCTCCGGCCCCGGTTCCATGAGCACCTGGTGCGCTCGCTCGGCCCGATGGTCAGGTCCGGGGACGCCGTGGTGACCGAGTTCCGGCTCGGCGGTGATGTCCTGGCCGTCGACGTGACCCTGCTGTCGCGGCAGTTGGCGTGCGGCTATCTGTACGGCGCCCATCCCCGGCTGCGGGAGCGGAAGGCGGACGTCGCCACGATGCTGCTGCGGGCCTGCGCCGAGCACGCGAGCGGCGGCGGCCACCAGGTGCTGAGCATGCTGCGCGGGGCCGAGCCGTACAAGCTTCACTGGCGCCCGGAAACCGTGGTCAACCAGCGGCTCCTGCTCGCCCGGCGGCGTACGGCACCGCTGCTGTCGGCGGTCGTCTGCGCGGCGGCCGCGCGCGGCTGGGGCAGGAAGCTGGTCCGCCGTCGCAGGCAGCGGGCGGCGGGCCGTGACCGGCCCGCCGCCTCCGGGTCAGTCGTCGCGCGGCCACCAGCCGGCGCGCAGGCAGAGCTTGTCGCCGAGCCAGTTCTCGATCCAGTCGCCCAGGTCCACCGGCGTGCAGTGGGGCGGGCGCACCGGGGTGGGGGTGACGGGCGGCAGTTCCGGCATGGGGTCGGTGCGGCCGGAGAGCATGGAGCGGTAGACCTGGGATGCCTTCGGGTTGGCCGTGCACTGCCACACACCGTGCGGGCAGTAGTCGGTGATCGTCTGGTACAGCGGCTTGTGCCGGTGCATCCAGCCGAGCATGCCCCTCATGTACTCCGGGTTGTCACCGTTGCGGAACAGCCCCCATTCGGGGTACGAGAAGGGCTTTCCGCGGGCCTTGGCGAACTCCACGTGTGCCTGGAGCCCGTAGGGCTCCCTCACCTGCTCGTCGAACGACATTCCGCTCGGCTGGTCGTACGAGTCCATGCCGATGATGTCGACCGTGTCGTCCCCCGGATAGCACTGGGTCCAGGGAACAGTGTCCCGGCCGCGGTTGGGCGCCCAGTCGAATCTGAACCTCTGCCCCGGCACGGACCGCATCGTCGTGACGATCCGCTTCCAGTACCGCTTCCAGTTCTCCGGGTCCGGCCCGCAGCGATGGGTGTACACATTGCCGTTCATTTCCCAGCCGAGCACGATGACGGTGTCCAGTGCCCTCAGCTCGACGAGCCGTTCGGCCAGTCTGCGGAAGTGGTGGTCGAACTCCCCGGCCACCCCGCGCCGCAGCAGCCGGCGGACCTCGTCGTCGGGGACGCCCTCCTCGTTGCGCTCCATCATGGGCACGTTGAGGACGAACATCCGGTCGGCCTTCTGCCGGCGCCA
Source organism: Streptomyces bluensis (assembly GCF_014650715.1). Lineage (GTDB taxonomy): Bacteria > Actinomycetota > Actinomycetes > Streptomycetales > Streptomycetaceae > Streptomyces > Streptomyces bluensis. Next base: position 56,916 of record NZ_BMVM01000009.1, read on the forward strand.
CTCGGCCCACACGTCCAGGAAGCCGGGCGCGCCCTCGATGTTGCTCCACCGGTCGCCCGGCAGATACGTGTGCCCCACGCGCAGTTCGGTCCCGCCCAGCCAGTCGCTGAACCGGTCGATGGCCTCCACGCCGCGGGGGCCGTAGTCGAGATAGGCGCCGAAGGCGGGGAACCGCCGGTCGGGGTTGTTCGGCACCATCGGGGCGGCCGGGAACGGCACAACCGGCGGGAACAGCGGGACAGCCGGGGCAGGCGGCCAGGGCGGCACGGGCGGCACGGCCCGGGTGACCGGAGCGGATGACTCCGGCACGTGGGGCGTCACCTCGACCGGCTGCCGCCGGCCCGGCTGCGTCTGGCCCGCCGGGGGCACCGGCACGGTCGGGACGGATGCCGCGGGGCCGCCGCCCGGCACGGGCCCGGCGCCGACGGCGCTCCCGGGTCCCGAGACGAGCACGACCGACGCGGCGACACCGGCGACGCACGCCAGCCGTCCGCTTCGGGGTCGCCGTCGCTGTGGGCCCATGCACGCTCCTCTCCGCAGCTCCTGGGCTGTCGCCTGCTGCTGTTCGCTTCCGCCGCTTCGCTTCTCACCGTTGTCCTACTGACACCCAGTCATATGAAGACGGACTCCGCCAGCCGGACTCCGCCAGCCGGGGCTCCGGCCCACGGGTGGTCCCCACACCCGCTCAGATGGTCCGTCCCGAACGACCCGAAAGGAAGTCGTCCGTGTCCCTGCTCGACATCCGCGTCCCCGCCGTTGTGCTGCGGATCGACCGGAATCCCTTCCACCACGGAACCCTGGGAGCCGTGCGCTCCCTCGGCCGAGCCGGTGTGGAGGTGCATGTGGTCGCCGAATCCGCCGGTCCGCACGCCCGGTCGCGCTACGTGGCCGACACGCACGCCCCGCCGCCGCCGGGCGCGTCCCCCGACGAGTTCGCCGCCGTCCTGCACCGGGTGGCCGCCAGGATCGCCCGGCCCGCCGTCCTCATCCCCATGGACGACGCGAGCGCCCTCGCCGTGTCCCGGCTGCGCGCGGAGCTCGGGGACCGCTATCTGCTTCCCGACCAGCCCGCCGGCCTCGCCGAGCGGGTGGCCGACAAGGCGGAACTCGCCGCCCTGTGCGAGCGCCTGGGCGTCCCCCATCCGGTGACGCTGGTCCCGGACGACGCCGCCCAGGCAGCCGCCTTCGCCTGGGAACTGGGGCTGCCGTTGGTGGCGAAGTGGAGCCGGCCGTGGCTGGTGCCCGCCGGGACGGGGCTGCGCAGCACACAGGTGGTGCGCTCGGCGGACGAGGCGCGGGCGCTGTTCCGCCGGACGGAGGAGGCGGGCAGCCGGCTGCTGCTCCAGGCGTATCTGCCGCCGGGGCCGGACCGTGACTGGTTCTTCCACGGGTACGCCGACCGCGGCGGCGTGGTGCGCGGCGGCGGCCCCGGCCTCAAGCAGCGCGCCTGGCCGCCGGGCGCGGGCCTGACCACCGTGGGCCGCTGGACGCCGAACCCCGACGTGCAGGCGCTGGCCGAGCAGGTGGTGAGCGCGCTCGGCTACCGAGGGGTGTTCGACCTCGACTTCCGCCGGGACGGCGCGGGCGCCTACCACCTGCTCGACTTCAATCCGCGCCCCGGAGCCCAGTTCCGGCTCTTCGCGGACAAGGGGGGAGTGGACGTCGTCCGCGCCCTGCACCTGGATCTGACCCACCGCGCGGTCCCGGACGGCAGCCCCTTGCCCGGCCGGGACTTCGTCGTGGAGAACTACGCCCCGCTGACCGCGCTGCTTCCGCGCCGCCGGCGCGAACTCGCCTGGCACGCCCGGGACGACCTCGTGCCGGGACTCGCGCTGTGGGCGCTGTGGTGCAGGCACGCGGTCCGTCGCCTGTCGCAGCGGAGATCCGCTCCCGAGGTGCGGATCGTACGGCAGACGGGCGCGCCGACCTACCGGAACGATGACGAGAGAGCGAGCACATTCTGATGTACGACCTGTTGGTGGTGGGCGCCGGCCCCTACGGACTGTCCATCGCGGCCCACGCCGCGGCCGCGGGGCTGAACCTGCGCGTCGTCGGGCGGCCCATGGCGTCCTGGCGGGACCACATGCCCCGCGGCATGTTCCTGAAGTCGGAGCCGTGGGCGTCCAACCTCTCCGACCCGGAGGGCAAGTGGCGCCTGGAGGTGTACTGCGCGGAGCAGGGCACGACGGCCCGGCACGGCGAGCCGATTCCGGTGGAGATGTTCGCCAGTTACGGCCTGTGGTTCGCGCAGCACGCCGTACCGCCCGTCGACGAACGGATGGTGACGGCCGTCCACTTCTGCCCCGGCGGCTTCGAGGCCGTGCTGGACGACGGCGAGACGCTGCGCGCGAGGACGGTGGCACTGGCGGTCGGTGTCATGCCGTTCATCGAAGTACCGTCCGCGTTGCGGCCCTTGACGCCGGCGCATGTCTCGCACAGCAGCGAGCACAGTGACCTCGACCGCTTCCGGGGCCGGGACGTCACGGTGGTCGGCGGCGGACAGGCGGCTCTGGAGACGGCCGCGTTGCTCGCCGAACAGGGCACGCGGACCCGGGTCCTGGTGCGCGCCCCGCGTCTGGTGTGGAACGGCCTTCCCACGCCCCTGGAGCGCTCGGCGTGGCAGTCGGTCCGCTCCCCGCAGAGCGGCCTGGGCATCGGCTGGCGCAACTGGTTCTACTCCGAGCGGCCGGCCTGGTTCCACCGCCTCCCGGAGGCCAAGCGCACGCACATCGCGGCGACGGCTCTCGGTCCGGCGGGCGCGTGGTGGGTGCGGGACCGGGTCGAGCCGGTCGTCGAGGTGCGGCTGGGGCAGCGGATCACGTCCGCGCAGGAGTCCGGCGGGTGTGTGCGGCTGGAGATGGCGGGCCGTGGCGGTGAGCCGGCGACGCTGGAGACCGAGCACGTCATCGCGGCCACCGGGTTCAAGGCCACCTGCGACCGGCTGGGCCTGCTGGCGGAGGACGTACGCGAGGGCCTGGCGGCCGTGGGCGACGGATCGCCCGCGGTCGGGCGGGACTTCGAGTCGTCGGTGCCCGGACTGTTCCTCGCGGGCCTGACGACGGCCGCCGGCTTCGGTCCCTCGATGCGCTTCGTGCTCGGTGCGACGTTCACGGCGGGGACGCTGGTGCGCGGGGTACGGCGGCGGCTGTACTCGGGGGTGCCGGGTACGCGGATTCCGCGGCCCGGGAGCCGGGCCCGGCTGGCCGGGACGGAGACCGTCGTCCGGGGCCACTGACGGACCGGGCGGGCATCGGGTGCCGGACGCGGGGCGTCCGGCACCCGTGGCGTCACCGGCGGGAGGCCGTGCGGCTCCGCCGGTACAGGAGGGCGCCGCCCGCGATCAGCACGGCGCTGGCGGCCGAGGCCGCGAGCACGCCCTCGGAGCCGGTCTCCGCCATGGCCGACGGAGTGACGGAGGGCTTGTCCACCGAGGTGGTGGGCGGCTTGGACGGAGTCACCCGAGAGGTCGGCGGCTGGTGCCGCGGCTTGTCGGTGTCCGGAGCGTCAGGAGTCTCCGGGGCGTCCGGGCTGTCCGGGTAGTCCTCGGGCGGGTTCGCCTGGTCCTTCGGGGGTGCCTCGTTGGCGCACTTGCTCCCGAAGGCGCCGTTCAGCAGGGCGAGCACGTTCCCGCTGTTGCCGCAGATGTTGACCGGGAGTTCCACCGGCGCCTGGATGACGTTGCCGGAGCCGATCCCGGGCGAGCCCAGCGCCTGACCCTGTGCCGAGGCACCCGAGGGCTTGTCCTTGTCCGACGTGGCGCGCTCTTCCGAAGCACCGCGCTCTTGGGAACCACCGCGAGCGAGCGATTCCGGACCGCGCGCTCCCTTCCTCTCCCCGCCCTCGGAGTCGGCGTGGCGGGAGGCATCGCGGGACTTGGACTCCTTGGACTCCTTGGACTCATTGCCGCAGGAGTTGCCGAAAGCCGCGTTGCCGACACCGACGAGCTCGACGGTGTTGCCGCATACGTTGATGGGAATGTGCACGGGAGCCTGCACGGTGTTGCCCGACAGGACACCGGCCGAGCCCTCGGCGGCGCCCTGCGCACTCGAATCCGCGAGCGCCGAGGTGTTGTACAGGGACAGAATTCCCGTCGCGGCCGCCGCCGCAACCATTCCCTTGCTCAGGGTCTGTCGCAAAGTCTTTTGTCTTCCTGCTCGTAGAAGGGGGAAAGGCCGACCCTGGCGCCGTGGGGGCGCTCCAAGGCCGGCCAGAACACAGCCGGAATCCGGACCACGTCGCCGGAGAGGAAACCCGCGGAGTGGGCTGCGAAGCCCGTGACCTTCGCGTCGGCTATGGCCGGGGCGGGCATGCCTATGGCAGTGATCGCGCCGGTGGAGACAGCGGCGCGCTGTTTGACCTTCACGTGTTTCCCTTCCTTACGGTCATGCACCATGACGGATGAATCCGAGCCGACGAGTTCGGACGGCTCGTGTCATGGCCTGCAGGCTGTAAACGAGGGATGGTCGAATGAAGAAACCACGGAACGCGGGGGCACTCGGGGATTCACCCGAATGCCACGCCAAAATCAACTGGCCGGATCAGCCCGGATCTCCACGGCCGGTCAGGTGGTTGCGGGCTGTGCCGCCGGTTCCGGCTCCAGCGCCGGGCGGGTGATGCGCTTGGTGATGGCGGCGACCAGGGTGCGCGGGCGCCTGGGCGTCAGATGCGCCACGACCTGGTTGCTCAGGCCGGGGGTGACGTAGGCGCGGTCGCGGTCGAGGGCGCGCAGGGCGGCCCGTACGACGGGTTCGGGTGTGGTGAAGCTGCCCACGGCGGCCCGGCGGCCGATCGTGTCGAAGAAGCGCGTCTCCACCGGGCCCGGGCACAGGGCGGTGACCGTGATGCCGCGGCCCCGGTATTCCTCCCGCAACGCGAGCGAGAAGTTGAGCACGAACGTCTTGGTGGCGCTGTAGACGGCGAAGTACGGGCTCGGCTGGTAGCCCGCCACGGAGCTGACGTTGAGGACGGCGCCCGAGCCGCGGGCGAGCATGCCGGGCAGCAGGGCGTGGGTGAGGTCCACCAGCGCGACGACGTTCACCATCACCTGGTCGTGCTCACGGCGGGGGTCGATCTCCTCGAAGCGGCCGCAGGTGCCGAGGCCGGCGTTGTTGACCAGGACGTCGACGGTGAGTCCGCGGGCCGAGAGCTCGTGGGCAACGCGGTCGGCCGCGTCCGGTTCGGCGAGGTCCTGGGGCACCACGTGGGTCTGGACGCCGTGCGCCGTGCGCAGCCGCTCGGCCGTTTCCTCCAGGCGGTCACGGGAGCGGGCGACGAGGACCAGGTCGTGGCCGCGGGCGGCGAGCTGGTCGGCGAACTCGGCGCCGAGTCCGAACGAGGCGCCGGTGACGAGGGCGAGAGACATGGGGGGTCCCTTCGGGAGGCGGGAGGGGAGGGCAGAGGCCCGCTAGCTGCCACATGAGCGTAGCCGTTTTCTCATTAACTGCAACACGAATGACGCACATAGCGTCTGAACTGGAGCTCAGGCGTATCGTCTGGCGGAAGCAGTGGGATGAAGCAATGGGCTGACGCGGTGGGCGGACGGAATGGAGGCACCCATGGGCCGGGCGTTGCGGGCCGACGCGGAGCGGAGTGTGCGGCTGATCCTTGAGGCGGCCGAGCGGGTGCTCGCGGCCGATCCGGGCGCCACCCTGGAGCAGATCGCGGAGGCGGCGGGCGTGGCCCGGACGACGGTGCACCGGCGGTTCGCGAACCGTCAGGCGCTTCTGGAGGCGCTCACCGAGTCCGCCGAACGGCAACTCGCCGAGGCCATCGAGGAGGCCCGGCCCGACACCGCGCCGCCGCTCGTGGCACTGCACCGGGTCACCGCGAACGTGCTGCGGGTCAAGGGAGCGTGGAGCTTCGCGCTCGGCCACCCGGCGGCCCAGGCCTGTACCACCGGTGCCGTCTGGGCCGGCGTCAACGCCCGCTGCCTCGAACTCTTCGGGCGGGCGCAGCGCGAGGGGCTGTTCCACCCGGAGGCCGATCTGGAGTGGACGCGGCGGGTGTACTACGCGCTCATCGGGGAGGCGCTGAACGACGCACGAGGGCGGGACCCGGAGTCACTGGCCGCCCTCGTGGCCGACACGCTGCTGCACGGTGTGGGTCAACGGCCCGGCGCCCCCTGACGGAAGGCCGCCGTCTGACGGAAGACCGCTGTCTGACGGGAACGTGGGCTCAGTCGGGGTACCGCTGGTTCGCCGCCCTGATCGCCTCCGCGAGGCCGTGCAGGTCCTTGTCCTCGCGGTCCCGCGCCAACTCCTCAGCCCGGCCGGCGAGTTGCCGCAGGGACGGCTGTCCCGGGAGTGTGCCCCGGCTGTGGCCCTGGCGGAGGGCGTCGGCGAAGTAGGCGGCGACGGCGGCCACCCGGAGGCCTTCGGGTGAGGTCCACAGGCCGTCGTGGAGGGACCGGGCCTCCAGGTCGCCCGACTCCTCGTGCGGGGTACGGGTGTCCGGGTCGAGCCAGCGGACGGTCGCCGTGGCCAGGTGGCCCGAGGCGCCCGGCCTGGTGCGCACGGCGTAGAGGGCGGTGACCGTGTGGCCGGGGCCGACCTCCCCGCCGTCGACGCGGTCGTCACGGAAGTCCTCGTCGGCGACCTGGCGGTTGTCGTAGCCGATGAGGCGGAACTCGGCGACCGTCTCCGGGTCGAACGCCACCTGGGCCTTGGCGTCGCGGGCCGTGAGGTCGACGGTGCGCGGGAGTTGCTCGGAGAAGAGGGTGCGGGCCTGGGCCTCGGTGGAGACGTACGTCGTGTGGCCGTCGCCCTTGTCGGCGAGACGCTCCATCAGGGCGTCGCCGTAGTCGCTGCCCACGCCGACGCCGAAGAGCGTGATGCCGTGCTCGCGGCGGGCGTCGGCGATGCGTTCCAGGATCGTGTCCGGGTCGGTGTCACCGGTGTTGGCGAGGGCGTCGGAGAGGAGGACGACCCGGTTCGTGGCGCCTTCGCGCAGGCCCTCGACGGCCGTGGCGTACCCGGTCTCGACGCCCGCGCCGAGGTTGGTCGAGTCGGTGGGCTCCAGTTCGTCGACGGCGTCGTGGACGCGGTCGCGGTGGCCGCCGAGACGGGTCATCGGCAGGACGGTCTCGGCCTCGTCGCTGAACGTCACGATCGCGACCGAGTCGTCGTCGCGCAGCCGCTCGGTCATCACGTCGAGGGCGTCCCGGACCAGGTCGAGACGGCCCGGTTCGCCCATGGAGCCGGAGATGTCGATGACGAACGTGAGCGCGGCGGGCGGGCGTTCGCTCTCGTCCTCCTGCGGCCGGGTGGCGAGGCCGACCCGGACCAGGGACCAGTCCTCGGTGTCCGTGCGGGCGCCGTCCACGGTCACGGAGAAGCCGTCGCCGTCGGGACGCCGGTAGTCCTGGCGGAAGCTGTTGACGAACTCCTCGGGACGGACCGTCGACGGATCGGGCGTCCGCCCCTCGGCGAGAGTGCGGCGCGCGTAGCCGTACGAGGCGGTGTCGACGTCGAGCGCGAACGTGGAGAGATAGTCGGGGGACGGGGCGATCTCGCGGGAGCCGTCGCCCCGTTGCTCGCCTTCTTGCTCGCCGGTGTCCTCGCCCCACTGCTCGCCCGGGGCGGGGGCGGGGGCATATGCGCCGCCCCTCTTCCCGTTCGCACCGTCCGACGCGGAGCCGTGGCCGCCGCCGTCGCCCGCGCTGCACCCCGTGAGCAGCAGGCCGCCCGCGGCGGTGAGCGCCAGCAGCCCGGCGCGCAGTCGTCGTACCCGGTGCCGCTCCAGCATCCGTGCCCCCTTGGTCCGTGGATCCATTGGTCCATTGGTCCATTGGTCCATTGGTCCGTTGTCGCCGATGTCTGTGACTGTGACGGGCGAGGGGGCCGGAACGTGCGGCACGGGGCGTTGCGAATGGGTTGCGAAGCGGCCACGGCGGGGGCCCGTCGAGACCGGTGGGTGATCCTCGCTTGGCCTAGGAGACCACGTCCTTCCGGGCGAAACCACGGAAGGCCAGGGCGAACAGCAGCAGGGCGTACGTGAGGGAAACCGCCGTGCCCTGGATCATGCCGCCCCACTCCGGGCGGGGCTGCACGGCGTCCGCCCACGCGAACTGCCAGTGCGCGGGCAGGAAGTCGCGCCAGTCGCCGAGGGCGGTGACCGCGTCCAGGACGTTCCCCACGATGGTCAGTCCGACCGCGCCGCCGACCGCGCCGAGGGGCGCGTCCGTCTTGGTGGACAGCCAGAACGCGAGCCCGGCGGTGACCAGTTGGGACACGAAGATGTACGCCACCACGACGACCAGGCGCTGTGCGGCGGTGCCCGCGGGGATGCTGCCGCCGGTGGGCAGGGCGAGCGGCCCCCAGCCGTACGCCACCGTGCCCACGGCCAGCGCCACGACCGGCAGCAGGATCATCGCGGCCAGGCTGAGGCCGAGGCCCACCATGAGCTTGGACCACAGCAGACGCGCCCGGGGCACCGGCGCGGCGAGCAGATAGCGCAGCGACGACCAGCTCGCCTCGGAGGCGACGGTGTCCCCGCAGAACAGCGCGACCGGGATGACCAGCAGAAACCCAGCGGACACAAAGAGATTCACCGCGGCGAAGTTGCCGCCCGACGCGGTGGCCGTGTCCATCAGCGTCAGCCGGCCGCCGGGGTCGTCGCCCGGACTCCCGCCGATGGCGAACGCCACGACCAGCACGAACGGCAGTGCGAACAGGATTCCGCCCATGACCAGGGTGCGGCGCCGCTTCAGCTGGCGTACGAGTTCGACGCGCAGCGGCAGCGTGCGGGCCGCCCGGTAGCCGGAGGCCACCTCGCTCGGCGCGGTGAGCGTGCTCACGCGGAACCTCCGATCAGGGTGAGGAAGGCGTCCTCCAGACGGCGGTGGGCGCCGAGGGAGGCCACAGGGACTTCGAGCCGTACGAGTTCGACGAGCAGCGAGGCGCTCCGCTCGCTGACGCCACCGGGCGCGCCGTCGGAGACCGGTGCGCCGGAGACGGTCCCCGTGGGTGCCGCCGCCGGGGTCAGCCGCACCAGCAGCCCGCCTTCCGTCCGCACCGCGGACTCCACGTCCGGCAGGACCGCGACCTTCTCCACGAGCGCGTCGGGGATGTCGGTGGCGAGGCCCACGAGGAGGGTGTCGCCCGCGCCGATGATCTCGCCCACCGGGCCCGCCTGGACCAGGCGCCCGCGGTCCATGACGACGAGGTGCGTGCAGGACTGCTCGACCTCGGCCAGGAGGTGGCTGGAGACGATGACCGTGCGCCCGCCGGCCGCGTACCGAATCATGACCTCGCGCATCTCGCGGATCTGTGGCGGGTCGAGACCGTTGGTCGGTTCGTCGAGGATGAGGAGGTCCGGCAGACCGAGCATCGCCTGGGCGATGGCGAGGCGCTGGCGCATGCCCTGGGAGTAGGTGCGGACCGCGCGGGCCAGGGCGTCGCCGAGGCCCGCGATCTCCAGGGCCTCGTCGAGGTGGGCGTCCTCGGGCGGGCGGCCCGTGGCCTGCCAGTACAGCTCCAGGTTCTCGCGGCCCGAGAGGTGCGGCAGGAAGCCCGCGCCCTCCACGAAGGCGCCGACGCGGGACAGCACGGGGGCACCCGGCCGGATCGCGTGGCCGAAGACGCGGATCTCGCCGCCGTCCGGCTTGATCAGGCCCATCAGCATGCGCAGGGTCGTCGTCTTGCCCGCGCCGTTGGGACCGAGCAGGCCGAGCACCTGGCCCTTCTCCACGCGGAAGGACAGGTCCCGGACGGCGTACCGGTCCGTCGACCCCGCGTACCGCTTGCTCAGGCCGGTGATCTGGAGCGGGACGTCCGCGAGCTCCGCGTCGGCCGGCGTGGCGGTGCCGCGGCGGCGTCCGGTCAGCAGCAGCGCCACCGCGACCAGGGCGCTGGCCGCCGGCAGCCACCACACCCATGACGGCAGGGGCGCCGCCGCGGTCGACAGGCCCGGCGCGGTCGGGACGTTCAGCTCGCTCTTCAGGGACACGGTGTACGTCGCCGGGGTCATCGGTGACGCGTAGCCGAGGTCGGTGGAGGCGAGGACCAGGCGGAGCCGGTGGCCCTGCTCGATCTCACGGTCGATGGCGGGCAGGGTGAGCGTGACGTCCTTGCCCTCCTTCGCGCCCTGGACCCGGACGGGGGCCACGAGTTGTGAGGGCAGCACCTGCTGCCGGCCGTCCGGGCCTACGTCGTACACCTTGCCGAAGAGCACCGCGTCGTCCGTGGAGGACTTCACGCGCACCGTCACCGTGGGCGACCCGGTGATCCACAGGTTGTCCTTCAGCGGCCGGGACTCGAACCCCGCGTACTGGCCGGGGAAGTCGAGGGAGACGCCCACGCCGAGCGACGACAGCTGCGAGAGGCCGCCGGCGCCGCCGATGCCGGGCAGTGCCGACACCGCGGGCGGGTTGGCGCCCGCCGGGTTGGCGAACTCCTGCCCGCGTCCGCTCAGGGCGATGGTCCGCCGGCCGCTCTCCAGCCCGGGGTACGTGTCCGCGCTCGCACCCCGCAGCTGGGCGGCTCCGTCGGTGGAGTCGACGCCGCCCGTGCGGGTGACGCGGAAGGCGGGGCCGGTGTCGGCGCCGGACTCGTCCTTGAGGTAGCGGTCGAACCAGGCCTCGACGCGGGCGTTGACCCGGTCGGCCTCCATGTCACCGCCGTCGTGCCCGCCCGCGATCCAGTCGACGTCCACGGGGGCGCCGTTCGCGCGGATCGCCTTGGCCGCGGCGTCCGCCTGGCCGAGTGGGAAGAGGGAGTCGGTCTGGCCCTGGATCAGCAGCGTGGGCACCTTGATGCGCTCGCCGACGGCGCTCGGGCTGCGCTCCTGAAGCAGTTTCACCGCCTCCGGGTCCGGGGTCCCGGACTCGGCGACCCGGTCGTACATCGTGCAGAGCTGGTCCTCGAACCTGTCGCAGCCGCCGCCGGTGTTGACGAAGATGCCGGCCCAGAGCTTCTTGAAGACGCCGTTCGGGAACAGGGCGTCCGCCAGGTTCCAGTACGTGATCGCGGGTGCGATCGCGTCCACCCGCTGGTCGTACCCGGCCGCCAGCAGCGAGATCGCGCCGCCGTACGAGGGGCCGGCGAGGCCCACGCGCGGGTCGCCGCTCTTGTCGAGTTCGACCTCGGGCCGTTTCGCCAGCCAGTCGATGAGCCGGGAGACGTCGGCGACCTCGCCCTTCGGGTCGTTCAGCCCGATCTTGCCGGTCGACCCGCCGAAGCCGCGCGCCGACCAGGTCATGACCGCGTATCCGTCGCGGGCGAGGTCCTCCGCCTGCTGCCGTACGTCGTCCTTGCTGCCGCCGAAGCCGTGCGCGAGCAGCACGGCGGGGCGGCGGCCCGAGCCCGCGGTGAAGTACGAGGTGTCGATCTTCACCCCGCCGCCCGTGGCCATCACTCTGTCGGCCCGGTGAACCTCGGGGGCGTCGTCCGAGGCGGCGGCCGTCCACACGCCGGTGCCGGCGAGCACGACGACGGCGGCGGCCGCAGCCGTCGCCGCCCAGCGCCTCGGGCCTCGCAATGCGGGCAGTCGAAGATCCATGCGTCAACGGTAAGGGCGGGCGCTGACAGCCGGGGGCAGACCCCGGGCGGAAGTGGCCTACCTCCCACAGGCGTACGAGTCCCTTGGCGTGTACTGCGGTCGTGGTAGGCCCCCGGGGGGTACGCGCAGATTGTCTCGCCCCCGCCGCCCCTACCCGTCCCATCCCCAGGGGCTCCGCCCCTTCGACCCCAACCGGGGCTCCGCCCCGGACCCCGTCCCGGGGGCCGGCCCCCGGACCCCCGCTCCTCAAACGCCGGAGGGGCTGAATGTCAGCCCGTCCGGCGCTTGAGGACGAGGCCGTTCAGGCCGACAGCGGGGGTCTGGGGGCGGCAGCCCCCAGGGATGGGACGGGTAGGGGCGGCGGGGGCGAGTGCTGCTTCACAGATGGCGGCGCCTGGTGGAGACCTGTCGTTCGTACAGCTCGCGGGCCTTGACCGCCGAAGACCGGGTCGCCGTCTCCGCCACGGGAACATCCCACCAGGCCTGGGCCGGAGGCGCGCCCGACACCGTGTCCGCCGTCTGGGTCTCCACATGGACACAGGTGGGGGTGTCGGCGGCCCGCGCCTCGATGAGGGCGGACCGCACGTCGCGCACCGTCTTCGCGCGCAGCACCCGCATGCCCAGGCTGGCCGCGTTGGCCGCGAGGTCCACGGGCAGGGGCGGGCCGGTGAACGTGCCGTCGTCGGACTGGTAACGGTACGCGGTGCCGAACCGCTCGCCGCCCACCGACTCGGAGAGGCCGCCGATGGACGCGGACCCGTGGTTCTGGATGATCAGCACCTTGATCGGGATGTTCTCCTGCACGGCCGTCACGAGCTCCGTCGGCATCATCAGGTACGTCCCGTCGCCGACCAGCGCCCACACGGGACGCCCCGGCGCGGCCATGCGTACGCCGATCGCGGCCGGGATCTCGTAGCCCATGCAGGAGTAGCCGTACTCCAGGTGGTACTGGTCCCGCGACCGTGTCCGCCACAGTTTGTGCAGGTCGCCGGGGAGGGAGCCGGCCGCGCCCACGATGATGTCCTCCTCGGTGACGATCTCGTCGAGCAGGCCGAGGACCTGGGGCTGGGTGGGCCGGACGTCGGGCTCGTCGCACTCGTAGCAGGCGTCGACGCGGTACTCCCAGCGCTGCTTGTCGTCGGTGTACTCGCTGACGTAGGAGTCGCCGGCCCGGTGGTCGTGCAGTTCGAGGGCCTGGGTGAGTTCCTCCAGGCCCGCGCGCGCGTCGGCGACGATCGGCAGCCCGGCGAGCTTGTGGGCGTCGAAGGGCGCGATGTTGAGGTTGAGGAAGCGGACGCCCTCGCCGGTGAACAGGGTGCCGGAGGCGGTGGTGAAGTCCGTGTAGCGCGTGCCCACGCCGATCACCAGGTCCGCGGTGCGGGCGAGTTCGTCGGCGGTGGCGGTGCCGGTGTGGCCGATGCCGCCCACGTCCTGCGGGTGGTCGTGGCGCAGGGAGCCCTTGCCCGCCTGGGTCGAGGCGACGGGGATGCCGGTGGCGTCGGCGAGTTCGGCGAGCGCCTCCTCGGCGCGGCTGTGGTGGACGCCGCCGCCGGCCACGATGAGCGGGCGCCGGGCCTGGCGGATCGCCGTGACCGCGGCGGCCAGTTCCCTCGTGTCGGGGGCCGGGCGGCGCACCGTCCAGGTGCGCTCGGCGAAGAACTCCTCCGGCCAGTCGTACGCCTCGGCCTGCACGTCCTGCGGAAGGGCCAGCGTCACGGCGCCGGTGTCGAGGGGGTCCGCCAGCACACGCATGGCCTGGAGCGCGGCCGGGATCAGGGCCTCGGGGCGGGTGATCCGGTCGAAGTACCTCGACACCGGACGCAGGCAGTCGTTGACGGACACATCGCCGGCGTACGGGACTTCGAGTTGCTGGAGCACGGGGTCGGCCGGGCGGGTGGCGAAGATGTCGCCGGGCAGCAGCAGGACCGGGAGGTGGTTGATCGTGGCGAGCGCGGCGCCGGTCACCAGGTTGGTCGCGCCCGGACCGATCGACGTCGTCACGGCGTGCGTGGACAGGCGGTTCGACTGACGCGCGTAGCCGACCGCCGCGTGCACCATGGCCTGTTCGTTGCGGCCCTGGTGGTACGGCATGTCGTCGCCGTACTCGACGAGCGCCTGGCCGAGCCCGGCGACGTTGCCGTGGCCGAAGACGCCCCAGGTGGCTGAGATCAGCCGCTGCCGCTCGGCGTCCCGTTCCGTGTACTGGACGGCCAGGAACCGCACCAGCGCCTGAGCGACCGTCAGCCTCGTCGTTGCGGTCGTCGAGGTCATCGGCATCCCCCTGTGTCTCTCCGTGGGCCGGATGTAAGCGGACCCACCAGCCGCAGATCCACCACCTGCGGTACGGCTCCGCCGTGCCCACGTTTCAATGGTGCGCCGCTCCCGGCCGGATCGGGCATACGGCGGGTCCCGCTGCCCGCAAGGGGATCGGGACCTCCGGCGCGGGGCCGTAGCGGGCGGGGAGTCATCGCTCGCACTTCGCTCCTGCCAAAGCAAAGCGGCCTCCCGCGCCGGAGGCGATCTGGGCCCGGACGTCGCGGGCCGCACGCGACCGCGACGCGTCTCACGCCCGGCCTCGTGCCCCAAGGTCTAGCCTCGCCCACGGACCCCTGTCAATATTTTGTCCGGACATTCGGACCATGGCTTGACGCGCGTCACCCGGGACCGCGCCCGTTCCCGTCGCCGTCGCCGTTCCCCTTGCCGTCGCCGTCGCCCTTCTCCTTGCCGTCGCCGTCGCCGTCGCCGAATTCATCACTCGTGTCACAAAGAACATCCCTCTGTCACGGATGTCGCATGCCCGCGACCGATGGGTCACGCCTCCACCACAGCCACCGCCCCTTGGCCGCTCGTTGTCGTTGACCGGTCACCAGGCATGGTGATCGCCGGCGCAGCGCCCGGCGCGCACGAGGAGGTGCCCCTGATGGCCGACCGTCACCTGTGGTCGTACAAGGAGATCGCCGCACACATCCGGGTGCGGCCCGACACCGTCCGCTCCTACCGCAAGCACGGGCTCCTGCCGCCGCCCGACCACGTGGAGGGCGGAAGACCGTACTGGTACGCCGATACCGTACGGGCCTGGGCGGCCTCCCGCCCCGGCAACCGGGGCCGCAGGACCGAGTGACGAGGCGGGCCGGGGCGGGGTCAACTCCAGGGCTCTATGACCGTCACCCCGGCACCCGGTGCCGTACCGACCGCCTTCAGCGCGGCCGGGACCGCGTCCAGGGCGATCGTGGACGTGACCAGCAGGTCGGGGCGCAGCGCGCCCGTCCGGACCAGCTCCAGCATCGGCCGGTAGGCGTGGGCGGCCATGCCGTGGCTGCCGAGGAGTTCGAGTTCGAGGGCGACGGCGCGGGCCATGGGGACCGGGGTGGTGCCGGTCGGGGACGGGAGCAGGCCGACCTGGATGTGGCGGCCCCTGCGGCGCAGACCGTTCACGGAGGCCGCGCAGGTGGTGGGTGAGCCGAGGGCGTCCAGCGAGACATGGGCGCCGCCGCCCGTGAGGTCGCGCACGGCCTCGGCGGTGTCCGGAACCCGGGAGGCGTCCACGCACTCGGCCGCACCGAACCTCCGGGCGAGCTCCAGCGCTCGGGCGGACACGTCGACGGCCACCACCCGCGCGCCCGCGGCCGCCGCGATCATCACCGCCGAGAGCCCGAGGCCGCCGCACCCGTGCACGGCCACCCACTCCCCCGGCGCGACGCGGCCCTGGGTCACCACCGCCCGGAAGGCCGTGGCGAACCGGCAGCCCAGCGCGGCCGCCGTGGCGGAGGACAACTCGTCCGGTACGGCGACGAGGTTGACGTCCGCCCGCTCCAGGGCCACGTACTCGGCGAACGACCCCCAGTGGGTGAATCCCGGCTGTGTCTGCCGCTCACACACCTGCTGCTCCCCTGCGGCGCAGGCGGGGCAGGTGCCGCAGGCGCAGACGAAGGGGACGGTGACACGGTCACCGGGGCGCCAGCGGCCCACCCGGTCCCCCGTGGCCTCCACGACTCCGGCCAGTTCGTGGCCCGGCACGTGCGGGAGCGTGATGTCCGGGTCGTGGCCCTGCCAGCCGTGCCAGTCGCTGCGGCACAGTCCCGTGGCCTCGACGCGCACCACGACCCCGTGCTCCGAAGGCACCGGGTCCGGAACCCGCCGCACCTCGGCCGGCTCCCCGAACCGCTCGAACACCACCGCACGCATACGCCCACGCCCCTCCACCCGGATCCGCCCCGACTCACCCGACTCACCCGGATGCACCCGGGAGATCACCGTCCAGGGAACGCCAACCGGTTACCGTACCCATACCCCCGAGGGGTATAGTCGACGTCACGCAAGCCACATCCGCCTCTACAAGGAGCAACGCCATGACCGCCCAGACCGACACTGCCGGCACCGCCACCACTGTCACCACCGTCTACAAGGTGAGCGGAATGAGCTGCGGGCACTGCGAGGGTTCCGTCTCCAGTGAGATCTCCGGGATCGCCGGTGTCGCTTCCGTACAGGCCGTGGCCTCCTCCGGCGAGGTCACCGTGGTCTCCGCCGCCCCGCTCGACGAGGGTGCCGTGCGCGCCGCCGTCGACGAGGCCGGTTTCGAGCTCGTGGGCAAGGCCTGAGGGTCCCGAGGGTGGGCCCGCCCGATGACCGCGGTGGCCGCGATAGGCTTTTCGTCCGCGTTCGTGGTGACCAGCGACCCGAGACTCGGGCCGTTCTCCTGAGCTGAGGTAAAAGTCCCTCTAGAGTCCGGCAACGGCCTCACATAAGCTCTTCACAAGGCTCGCGCATCATCCTTACGCTTGGACCCCGATCACCGCATTGGGGCTCTTGCGTAGATTCAGGACATATGCAAGAGACGCACATCACAGTGTTGTCAACGTAACCATCGAAGGGGTTCGTGAGTCTAAGTTGGCGATGTCAGAAGCGTCTTGGGGGGCGTGACTGACATCTGGGGATGTCTTGGGGGACGTTCCCGGAACTGCGAAGCCGGGGCACGTGCACCGGGGAGCTTTGAGCGGCCCTCCCGTCCGTACGTACCCCGGCAGATCGCACTGGAGCAGTGGATCGAGTTCTGCTCGTTCTGCTCACCAGCGATTCAGGCGCTGGCCCACCAGACGCCCGGCCGGATCCCGTGGGGGGAATCCGCACCGGGACATGGGAAGGCGCCCCGTCCGTCGGCCCGTGGGGGGACCGGCGGCGGGGCGCCTTCCGCTTTTGTTTGATCCGCTTTTCGTTTGTTCCGCTTTGGGTTTGAAGGGGCGCGGGGAACTGCGCGACCGCCCACGCCCCTCCGAGTGGAGCGCCTAGCGGGCCTCGACCGGCACGAAGTCGCGCTCGACGACGCCCGTGTAGATCTGGCGCGGGCGGCCGATACGGGAGCCCGGCTCCTTGATCATCTCGTGCCACTGGGCGATCCAGCCCGGGAGGCGGCCGAGGGCGAACAGGACCGTGAACATCTCGGTCGGGAAGCCCATGGCGCGGTAGATCAGACCGGTGTAGAAGTCCACGTTCGGGTACAGCTTGCGGGAGACGAAGTAGTCGTCCGCGAGTGCGTGCTCTTCGAGCTTGAGCGCGATGTCGAGGAGCTCGTCGGACTTGCCGAGCGCCGAGAGGACGTCGTGCGCGGCCGCCTTGATGATCTTCGCCCGGGGGTCGAAGTTCTTGTAGACGCGGTGGCCGAAGCCCATGAGCTTGACGCCGTCTTCCTTGTTCTTCACCTTGCGGATGAAGGTGTCGACGTCGCCGCCGGAGGTCTGGATGCCCTCCAGCATCTCCAGCACCGACTGGTTGGCACCGCCGTGCAGCGGGCCCCAGAGGGCGCTGATGCCGGCCGAGATCGACGCGAACATGTTCGCCTGCGACGAGCCGACCAGGCGGACCGTGGAGGTCGAACAGTTCTGCTCGTGGTCCGCGTGCAGGATCAGGAGCTTGTCGAGCGCGGAGACGACCACCGGGTCCAGCTCGTACTCCTGGGCGGGGACCGAGAAGGTCATGCGCAGGAAGTTCTCGACGTACCCGAGGTCGTTGCGCGGGTAGACGAAGGGGTGGCCGATGGACTTCTTGTACGCGTAAGCCGCGATCGTCGGAAGCTTGGCGAGCAGCCGGATCGTGGAGAGGTTGCGCTGGGTCTCGTCGAACGGGTTGTGGCTGTCCTGGTAGAACGTCGACAGGGCGCTCACCACGGACGACAGCATCGCCATGGGGTGTGCGTCGCGCGGGAAGCCCGTGTAGAAGTTCTTGACGTCCTC
Source organism: Streptomyces bluensis (assembly GCF_014650715.1). Taxonomy (GTDB): domain Bacteria; phylum Actinomycetota; class Actinomycetes; order Streptomycetales; family Streptomycetaceae; genus Streptomyces; species Streptomyces bluensis. Next base: position 74,639 of record NZ_BMVM01000009.1, read on the forward strand.
GTGCAGCAGGGTGTGCTGGGTGATGTCGTTCTTGAAGCTGGTCAGCTCGTCGACCGTCGGCAGCTCACCGTTGATCAGCAGGTAGGCCACCTCCAGGAAGGTGGAGCGCTCGGCCAGCTGCTCGATCGGGTAGCCGCGGTACCGGAGGATGCCCTGCTCACCGTCGAGGTAGGTGATGGCGGATTTATAGGCGGCGGTGTTGCCGTACCCGCTGTCGAGAGTCACCAGACCGGTCTGGGCGCGGAGCTTCCCGATGTCGAAGCCCTTGTCGCCGACGGTGCTGTCGATCACCGGGTAGGTGTACTCGCCGTCGCCGTACCGCAGTACTACAGAGTTGTCGCTCACGTCTTCCCTCACCGACGTAGTGCCTCACCTTCGAGGTGCCCTGACTGTCTCTACCATCCCCCAATTGGCTCAGAAGAGTGCACTCGGGGTCGACTATCGGGCTTATTGGCGGCACTCAGTGCCGCCAACTTGCTCATCCTGCCCCCTCTGCCCGACATCTGGAAGTGCTGTGTGACCTTTCCGACTCAGTTGATCGATCATTTTCACGAGGTGTCCGCGAACGGACGTCGTCCTCGCATGGGGGCAGCCCCCTTGGCGAGGGCGGAGGGGCGGCGCCCCTGGGATGGGACGGGTAGGGGCGGCGGGGACGGCCTACGCGGTTGGGGGCGGCCGGGGTGCCTCCCTCAAGCATCCAACACCCGGGGCGACAGCCGGAAGTCCAGCGCCGTGCAGCGGCGGCCCGCCGACACCGTACGGACCGCCTGGCCGATCGCCTTGCGGGAGCCGACGAGGACGACCAGCTTCTTGGCGCGCGTCACGGCCGTGTAGATCAGGTTGCGCTGGAGCATCATCCACGCGCCCGTCGTGACCGGGATGACCACCGCCGGGTACTCGCTGCCCTGCGAGCGGTGGATCGTCACCGCGTACGCGTGCGCCAGCTCGTCCAGTTCGTCGAACTCGTACGGCACCTCCTCGTCCTCGTCCGTCAGCACGGTCAGGCGCTGGTCGACCGGGTCGAGCGCGGTGACCACGCCGACGGTGCCGTTGAAGACGCCGTTCGCGCCCTTGTCGTAGTTGTTGCGGATCTGGGTGACCTTGTCGCCGACGCGGAAGACCCGGCCACCGAACCGCTTCTCGGGGAGGTCCGGGCGGGCCGGGGTGATGGCCTGCTGGAGGAGGCCGTTCAGGGTGCCCGCGCCCGCCGGGCCCCGGTGCATGGGCGCCAGGACCTGGACGTCACGGCGTGGGTCCAGCCCGAACTTCGCGGGAATCCGCCGGGCCGCCACGTCCACCGTGAGCCGGCCCGCCTCCTCCGTGTCGTCCTCCACGAAGAGGAAGAAGTCCTTCATGCCGTCGGTGACGGGATGCTGCCCGGAGTTGATCCGGTGGGCGTTCGTCACGACACCCGACTGCTGGGCCTGGCGGAAGACGCGGGTCAGGCGGACCGCCGGGATCGGGCTGCCGTCGGCCAGCAGGTCGCGCAGCACCTCACCCGCGCCCACGCTCGGCAACTGGTCCACGTCCCCGACGAAGAGGAGATGGGCGCCCGGCGGCACCGCCTTCACCAGCTTGTTGGCGAGGAGGAGGTCGAGCATCGACGCCTCGTCGACGACCACCAGGTCCGCGTCCAGGGGGCGGTCCCTGTCGTACGCCGCGTCGCCGCCGGGCTTGAGCTCCAGGAGGCGGTGGACGGTGGAGGCGTCGGCGCCCGTGAGTTCGGCGAGACGCTTGGCGGCCCTGCCCGTGGGCGCGGCCAGCACCACCTTCGCCCGCTTGGCACGGGCCAGCTCCACGATCGAGCGGACCGTGAAGGACTTGCCGCAGCCGGGGCCGCCGGTGAGGACGGCGACCTTCTCGGTGAGCGCCAGCCGGACCGCCTCCTCCTGCTCGGGGGCGAGATCGGCGCCCGTACGCCCCTTGAGCCAGGCCAGCGCCTTGTCCCAGGCCACGTCACGGAAGGCGGGCATGCGGTCCTCGTCCGTGCGGAGCAGCCTCAGCAACTGGCCGGAGAGGGAGAGTTCGGCCCGGTGGAAGGGGACCAGGTAGACCGCCGTGACCGGGTCGCCGCCGTCGGGGGCGGGGACCTTCTCCCGTACGACACCGGGCTCCCGTACGCCACCGGGGTCCCCGTCGTCCTCGGCCGGCGCCGCCAGCTCGGCCAGGCACTCGATGACCAGGCCCGTGTCCACCTGGAGCAACTTCACCGCGTCGGCGATCAGCTTCTCCTCGGGGAGGTAGCAGTGACCCTGGTCCGCGGACTGCGACAGGGCGTACTGGAGGCCGGCCTTGACGCGCTCCGGGCTGTCGTGCGGGATGCCGACGGACTGGGCGATCTTGTCGGCGGTGAGGAACCCGATGCCCCAGACGTCGGCCGCCAGGCGGTACGGCTGGTTCTTGACCACCGAGATCGAGGCGTCGCCGTACTTCTTGTAGATGCGCACCGCGATCGAGGTCGACACTTCCACGGTCTGGAGGAAGAGCATGACCTCCTTGATCGCCTTCTGCTCCTCCCAGGCGTCCGCGATCTTCTTGGTGCGCTTGGGGCCGAGGCCGGGGACCTCGATGAGCCGCTTGGGCTCCTCCTCGATGATCGTCAGGGTGTCCAGGCCGAAATGCTGGGTGATGCGGTCGGCGAAGACCGGGCCGATGCCCTTGACCAGGCCCGAGCCCAGATAGCGGCGGATGCCCTGGACGGTGGCCGGGAGCACCGTCGTGTAGTTCTCGACGGTGAACTGCTTGCCGTACTGGGGATGCGAGCCCCAGCGGCCCTCCATCCGCAGCGACTCGCCGACCTGGGCGCCGAGGAGGGCGCCGACCACCGTGAGCAGGTCGCCGGCGCCTCTGCCGGTGTCGACACGCGCGACGGTGTAGCCGTTCTCCTCGTTGGCGTACGTGATCCGCTCCAGGACACCTTCGAGTACGGCCAGGTGCCGTGCCCCGGTCGACGTCGAGTCGCCCGTGTTCACCGCGTCCCCCCGTTCCCCGCGTTCGCCGCGCTCCCCGCGTTCGCCGCGCTCCCCGCGTTCCCTGCGTTCCCCGCCTGATGGGCCATGATCCGACGCTACCGCTCGCCTCGGACGCTCGGGGCCGGGACGCCTTCGTGCGGCTCGCACCCCCAAGCCACCCTGACGCCCTTTCACCAGGTCACCGTCCCATCACGATCTGGTCTCGGGGTCCCACCCGGGTCTTGCCCCAGCCTCGTGTAATCGATTCCAATCCCTCCGTGTAATCGATTCCACGAGGAGGTGGAGCGACGATGGCGAGCATCAAGGACGTCGCCGCCGAGGCGGGAGTGTCCGCCGCTACGGTCTCGCGCGTCCTGAACGACCACCCGTCGGTCAGCCCGGAGGCACGCACGCGCGTGCTGGCCGCCGTCGAGGCCCTGGGCTACCGCCCGAACGCCGTCGCCCGCTCCCTGCGCACCGACCAGACCCACACCCTCGGCCTGGTCATCAGCGACGTGATGAACCCCTACTTCACGGAACTGGCCCGCGCCGTCGAGGAGGAGGCCCGCGCCCTCGGCTACAGCGTCATCTTCGGCAACGCCGACGAGCGGCCCGACCTCCAGGACCACCACATACGTACCCTCCGGGACCGCCGGATCGACGGGCTCCTGGTCTCCCCCGCCGACGGCGGCTCCCCGCTGATGCTGGACGCCGTGCGGGCCGGGACGCCGATGGTGTTCGTGGACCGGTGGATCGCCGGCACGGACGTGCCGGTCGTCCGGGCGGACGGGCGGGAGGCCGTACGGGACCTCGTCGCCCATCTGCACGGGCTCGGCCACCGCAGGCTCGCCATCATCACGGGCCCCGCCGCGACCACGACCGGCCGGGAACGCGTCGAGGCCTTCAGGGAGGCCCTGCGCGCGTACGACCTGGAGCTGCCCGACGACCACATAGGCCAGGGCGACTTCCAGGCCGAGAGCGGCCGGCGGGCCACCGAGCGGTTCCTGGACCTGCCCGAGCCGCCCGAGGTCGTCTTCGCCGCCGACAACCTGATGGCGCTCGGCGTGCTGGACGCCGTCCGCGCGCGTGGGCTGCGGATTCCCGAGGACATCGGGCTGGCCGCGTTCGACGACATCCCGTGGTTCGTGCACACCGATCCGCCGATCACCGCGGTCGCCCAGCCGACACGCGAGCTGGGCCGGGCCGCCGTACGCGCCCTCGTCGACCGTATCGAGGGCCGCGCCCCGAAGTCCGTCACCCTCCCCGCCCGTCTCGTCGTACGCCGCTCCTGCGGCGAGCCCGCCCCCGAAAGGAGCAAGCCGTGAGCAACCCGGACGAGGTGCCGCGCAACGAACCACAGCGCGATGAACTGCCGCGCAACGAACTGCTGCGCATCGAAGGCATACGGAAGACCTTCCCCGGCGTGGTCGCGCTCGACGGCGTCGACTTCGATCTGCGCCGCGGCGAGGTGCACGTGCTGCTCGGCGAGAACGGCGCGGGCAAGAGCACCCTCATCAAGATGCTGTCCGGCGCCTACCGCCCCGATGCCGGGCGCATCGTGGTGGGCGGCGAGGAGGTGCGCATCCATGGCGCGCAGGACTCCGAACGCCTCGGGATCGCCACGATCTACCAGGAGTTCAACCTGGTTCCCGATCTGACGGTCGCCGAGAACATCTTCCTGGGGCGGCAGCCGCGCCGCTTCGGGCTGATCGACCGGAAGAGGATGGAGGCCGACGCGGCCGCACTCCTGGAGCGCGTCGGAGTCAACGTGTCTCCACACGCGCGCGTGCGTGAACTCGGCATCGCCCGCCTCCAGATGGTCGAGATCGCGAAGGCGCTGAGCCTGAACGCCAGCGTGCTGATCATGGACGAGCCGACCGCCGTGCTCACCTCCGAGGAGGTGGACAAGCTCTTCGCGATCGTGCGCAGGCTGCGCGAGGACGGCGTCGGGATCGTCTTCATCACCCACCACCTGGAGGAGATCGCCGCCCTGGGAGACCGGGTCACGGTCATCCGGGACGGCAGGAGCGTCGGCCGGGTCCCCGCGTCCACACCCGAGGACGAGCTCGTCAGGCTCATGGTGGGCCGCTCCATCGAGGCGCAGTACCCGCGCGAACGGCCCGGCACCGGCGAGGCACTGGGCAGCGGGGCACTGGGCAGCGGGGCGCCGCACACCGAGGCACTGCTGAAGGTCGAAGGACTCACCAGGGACGGCGTCTTCCACGACGTCAGCTTCGAGGTGCGGGCCGGCGAGGTCGTCGGCGTCGCGGGCCTCGTCGGGGCCGGCCGTACGGAAGTCGTACGGGCGGTGTTCGGCGCCGACCCCTACGACAAGGGCCTCGTCAAGGTCGCGGGCGCCGAACTGCGCCGCCACGACGTGAACGCCGCCATGCGGGCCGGGATCGGGCTCGTCCCCGAGGACCGCAAGGGCCAGGGCCTCGTCCTGGACGCCTCCGTGGCGGAGAACCTGGGCCTGGTCACCCTGCGCGGCGCGACCAGGGGCGGCTTCGTCGACCTCAAGGGGCAGCACGAGGCGGCCGCCCGGATCGCCGAGCAGCTCGGTGTGCGCATGGCCGGGCTCCACCAGCATGTGCGCACCCTCTCCGGCGGCAACCAGCAGAAGGTCGTCATCGGCAAGTGGCTGCTCGCCGACACCAAGGTGCTCATCCTCGACGAGCCCACACGCGGCATCGACGTCGGCGCCAAGGTCGAGATCTACCAGCTCATCAACGAGCTGACGGCCGCCGGAGCCGCCGTCCTGATGATCTCCAGTGATCTGCCGGAGGTGCTCGGCATGAGCGACCGGGTCCTGGTGATGGCCCAGGGCCGTATCGCGGGCGAACTCCCCGCCGCCGAGGCCACCCAGGACGCGGTCATGGCCCTCGCCGTCGGCACACCCACCTCCGCATCCGAATCCGCTACTGAAAAGACCGACCAGACCGAAGTGGAGGCCCCCCGTGGCCACTGACACGCTCAAGAGCCAGGCGGGCGCGAGTGGCGCCCAGGGGCTTCGCCGCCTGCTCCTCGACAACGGCGCGCTCACCGCGCTGATCCTCCTCGTCGTCGCGATGTCGGCCCTGTCGGGCGACTTCCTGACGACGGACAACCTGCTCAACATCGGCGTCCAGGCGGCCGTGACCGCCATTCTCGCCTTCGGCGTCACCTTCGTGATCGTGTCGGCGGGCATCGACCTCTCGGTCGGCTCGGTCGCCGCCCTGTCCGCCACGGTGCTGGCATGGAGCGCGACATCTCAGGGCATACCGGTCTGGATCGCCGTGATCCTCGCGGTCGCCACGGGCATCGCCTGCGGCCTCGTCAACGGCGTCCTCGTCTCGTACGGGAAACTCCCGCCGTTCATCGCCACGCTGGCCATGCTGTCGGTGGGCCGCGGCCTGTCCCTGGTGATCTCGCAGGGCAGCCCGATCGCGTTCCCCGACTCGGTCTCGCACCTCGGTGACACGCTCGGCGGCTGGCTGCCGGTGCCCGTGCTCGTGATGATCGTCATGGGGCTGGTCACGGCCGTGATCCTGGGCCGTACGTACATCGGCCGCGCCATGTACGCGATCGGCGGCAACGAGGAGGCCGCCCGTCTGTCCGGTCTGCGCGTGAAGAAGCAGAAGCTCGTCATCTACGCGCTGTCCGGTCTCTTCGCCGCCGCCGCGGGCATCGTCCTCGCCTCCCGCCTGTCCTCCGCGCAGCCGCAGGCCGCGCAGGGCTACGAGCTGGACGCGATCGCCGCGGTCGTCATCGGCGGTGCCTCACTGGCCGGCGGTACGGGCAAGGCGTCCGGCACGCTGATCGGCGCGCTGATCCTGGCGGTGCTGCGCAACGGCCTCAACCTGCTGTCGGTGTCGGCGTTCTGGCAGCAGGTCGTCATCGGTGTCGTGATCGCGCTGGCGGTGCTGCTGGACACGCTGCGCAGGAAGGCCGGTTCGCCCGGGGCCGCGGCCGGTACGGGCGGAGTCGGAGGCTCGGTGCTCTCGGGCGGGAGGAGTCCGCTGAAGCTGGCGCTGGCGGCCGTGGTGGTCGCGGCGGTCGTGGGCGCGATGTCGTTCGTCAACAGCGGCTCGTCCTCGTCGGCGAACCAGAAGGTCGGGCTGTCCCTCTCCACCCTCAACAACCCCTTCTTCGTGCAGATCAGGAAGGGCGCGCAGGAGGAGGCCAGGAAGCTGGGCGCCGACCTGACCGTCACCGACGCGCAGAACGACGCCTCGCAGCAGGCCAACCAGCTGCAGAACTTCACCAGCGAGGGCGTCGGCTCGATCATCGTCAACCCGGTGGACTCGGACGCGGCTGGCCCCTCGGTACGTGCCGCGAACAAGGCCGCGATCCCCGTCGTCGGCGTCGACCGGGGCGTCAACAAGGCGAACACGGCCGCGCTCGTCGCCTCCGACAACGTCGAGGGCGGCAAGCTGGGCGCCAAGGCCCTGGCCGAGAAGCTGGGCGGCAAGGGAAAGATCGTGATCCTGCAAGGACTGGCCGGCACGTCCGCGAGCCGTGAGCGCGGCGCGGGCTTCGCGGAGGGCCTCAAGGCCTACCCCGGTATCGAGGTCGTGGCCCGGCAGCCCGCCGACTTCGACCGCACCAAGGGCCTCGACGTCATGACCAACCTGCTCCAGGCCCACCCGGACGTCGACGGCGTCTTCGCCGAGAACGACGAGATGGCCCTCGGCGCGATCAAGGCCCTCGGCTCCAAGGCCGGCAAGTCCGTCGCCGTCATCGGCTTCGACGGCACCCCGGACGGTCTGAAGGCGGTCAAGGACGGCGCCCTGTACGCCTCCGTCGCCCAGCAGCCGACCGAACTCGGCCGAATAGCGGTCCAGAACGCCCTCAAGGCCGCGGAGGGCGAGAAGGTCGAGAAGACGGTGAAGGTGCCGGTGAAGGTGGTCACGGCGGAGAACGTGGACGAGTTCAGCGGCTGACGGTTGACGGCTGAGGCGGCTCGCGTGCTCAGGACTCATCTGTAAAGGGAGACAGTTCATGTACGACTACGACCTCCTGGTCGTGGGATCGGCCAACGCCGACCTGGTGGTGGGTGTCGAGCGGCGGCCGGGGGCCGGCGAGACGGTGCTCGGCTCCGACCTGGCCCTCCACCCGGGCGGCAAGGGCGCCAACCAGGCGGTGGCCGCCGCCCGGCTCGGAGCCCGTACGGCCCTGCTGGCGCGGGTCGGCGACGACGCGCACGGGCGGCTGCTGCTGGACTCGCAGCGGGACGCGGGCGTCGACACCGTGGGCGTGCTGGTCGGTGGGGCGCCCACCGGGGTCGCGCTGATCACGGTGGACCCGTCCGGGGACAACAGCATCGTGGTGTCACCGGGTGCGAACGGGCGGCTGGCCCCGGAGGACATCCGTTCGGCGCTGAGCCTGCTGCACGCCTCCTCGGTGGTCTCGGCCCAGCTGGAGATCCCCCTGGAGACGGTCGTGGAGGTGGCACGGAACCTTCCGGACGGCACCCGCTTCGTCCTCAACCCGTCCCCGCCCCGCCCGCTGCCCGACGAGCTGCTCGCCGCCTGCGACCCGCTCATCGTCAACGAGCACGAGGCGCGGGTCATCGCCGGCGGCGACCTGACGGGCTCACCCGAGGACTGGGCACGGGCCCTGCTGGCGCTCGGGCCGCGGTCGGTGGTCGTGACGCTGGGCGCGGAGGGCGCGCTGGTGGCGTCCGCCGAGGGCAGCGTGCGTGTGCCGTCGGTGAAGGTGGAGGCCGTGGACACGACGGGTGCGGGGGACGCGTTCACCGCGGCGCTCGCCTGGAAGCTGGGTACGGGTGCGGAGTTGGCCGAGGCCGCCGCGTACGCGGCCCGCGTCGGCGCGGCCGCCGTCACGAAGGCGGGCGCCCAGGTGTCCTTCCCGACCGCGGAGGAGGTCGCGTCCCTGCGAGGTGAGTCCCGGTGAAGCGGACCGGAATACTGAACCGCCACCTGTCGGGCGCCCTCGCCGAACTCGGCCACGGGCACGGGGTGCTGATCTGCGACGCGGGCATGCCCATCCCCGTCGGCCCCCGCGTGGTGGACCTCGCCTTCCGGGCCGGAGTGCCGTCCTTCGCCGAGGTGCTGGACGGCCTGCTCGACGAGCTCGTGATCGAAGGCGCGACCGCCGCACACGAGGTCCGCACGGCGAACCCGGAGGCGAGCGCCCTGCTCCAGGCCCGCTTCACCGAGCTGGAGTTGGTCTCCCACGAGCAACTCAAGGCCCTGTCGGCGGACGCCCGGCTGATCGTACGGACCGGGGAGGCACGACCGTACGCGAATGTGCTGCTGAGGTGCGGGGTGTTCTTCTGACCCGTCGTCAGGGTGCTGGGAAGGCGAGGTGGACACCGTGCTCCTTCTCGGCACGGCGGAGCGACGGGACGAGGGTCTCGCGCAGCTCGCGGACGTCGTCGGTGTTCTCGGCGAGGAAGCGGGTCCGCAGGCGGAGGCGGGCGCGTTCGCGGACTGCTTCGACGGGGCGCATGCAGGTGGCGTAGGCACGGCCGAGTTCACGATCGACGCGTGGCAGGTCGGCGGGCGCAGCGGAGTTGAGGCGGGCGTCGACGCGGGAGAAGAAACCGTTCTCATCACGGGCCTGGACGCCGTGTTCGGCGAAGCAGTCGGGCAGGGTGCGCAGCGCGCGGGCCGTCACCGGGTCGCGGCGCACGGAGGCGAGCCGTCCGAACCACTGCCCCTGGAGTTCGGCGTAGGGCTCGCGCAGTGCCTTGACGGCAGCCTCGCCCTCAGCCCGGCAGCCGCGGACCGCGGCGGGCCTGCCAGGACGGGCCACGGCATGGGTCGCCTCGGGAGCGGGAACCTCGGCGCTCTGACCGAAACCGTGCCGGGCGATGAAGTCCAGGTCGGGGACATCGGAGAAGCGGATGAACGCCAGGGGAACCTGCTCGGGGAGGGCGATCCCCCGGTCACGCGCACAGGAGGCCGCGGCGGCGCGGGACACTTGCTGTCCGAAAATGTCCAGCCCCTGTGTCCAGCGGGACTCGGCACCAGTCACGGGGAAGAGCATGCGGGCCGGGTCGTCCGGCAGGGTTCGGGTGAGGCGGGCCGGGGTCGCGGGCGCGGGGGACGCGTCTGCCGTGTCCGACGAGCCGGGGGTAGGCGAGCACGCGGCGAGCAGGGCCGCGGCCATGGCCGCGGAAGTGATATGTGCCGCGCGCCGGGACATGATCTCTGGACGGCGCATCCGGACCACTCCTTTTCGTCCTCTCACGCTGACCACGCCTTTCTTCTGGGTGGCCGGGGCATGTCGGCGGACGACGGCAGCCCCGGCCGGAACACAGAGTCCGGGTCAGTGAGTGATGGTGACGGAGTCGCCGCTGTCGATGAAGCTCGCCACCGTGAAGGGGGTTCCCCCATCGACGTCCGTGCACAGCCAGTACTTGGAGTCGTTGATGCTGTGGCTTCCGTCCGCCGCGTAGACGTAGCCCTTGGCACAGGTGAACCAGGTGCCGTTGGAACGGCGGAGGCGGCCCGCGTAGTAGTCGTAGGTGGAGGTCGAGTCGTTGGAGTAGGTGAGGTTGAGGTCACCGCAACTGCTGGAGGAGGACTTGGTGCGGGTCGTGCCCACACCTTCGTAGGTCCCGGTAGTCAGGCCCTGGGCCACGCAGGCCTGCGGTGCGGCGGAGGCCGCGGGAGCGAACGCGACCAGGCAGGTCGCGGCGGAGGCGAGCGCCACGGCGCCGGCGACGACGGTCTTCTTCATGGCTTCCCCACTTGGGTCGTAGTACGGGCAGGTGCTGCCTGCCTCGTCCGGCCGTGCTTCGCTGGAAACGCTCGCAGACGTGGCCATGCTCGTTCCAGGTCCTTCGACCAGCGTTGAAAGTGCCAGCCGGAACGGCGGAGGCCGTTACTCCGGGAGGTGTTCGTGCGGCTCTTGGACCAGGACGATTCAGGGAGACGCTCTATGGGGCGGTCGGCTGGAGCTCGGCGAGCGTTGCCGGTGCGGCTGCTCCGGGCCGACGTGCGGGACGGAGTAATGACGCCCCGAGCGGAGTGAGTGTGTGCAGCACGGTGTTGTTCGAACGTCGGCTCATGACCAGGCCCGCGTCGCGCAGCACCGTGGTGTGGTGGGTGGCAGTGGCGGCGGAGACGCCCAGAGTCCGGGCCAGTTCCGACGTGGTCGCTCCCAGGGCGACTGCGTGCAGGGCCGCAGCGCGGGTTCGGCCCAGCAGGGCGGCGAGGGAGGCGTCGGGGGAACGCTGGGGCGCCGGGGGCTCGCAGCCGTTCACGGGATAGACGAGCACCGGGTGAAGGGTGTCGTCGGCCAGGGAGATCGGCCTCTGCCAGCAGAAGTAGGAGGGGACGAGGCGCAGTCCGCGTCCGGCGAGATACAGATCGCGGTCCTCCACGTAGTCGACGTGGAGGACCGGCGGCCTCCAGCGCATGGCGGGCGTCAGGCCGGCGAGCAGTCCGTCGATGCCCGTGTCCATGGCCTCGCGGCCGCGGAGGGCACGCTCGCTGGCGATGCTCGCCCAGATCCGGTCGTGGTGGGGTGCGATGACGGCGTCGTGATACGTGCGGAGCGCTTTGACGACCTCCTCGCGCGCCGACCGCTCCACCAGAGTCGGGGCCCAGTCGGGAGCACCGCAGACCCGCTTCATCGTGTTCACCTCGTGGGCGACCCGGGTGGGTGGGGTTTCGACGATCGCCTTGAGCGCCGCGGTCAGTCCATCCGCGGACTCATGTGGGGTCAGGAAGTCCGGAAAGTAGCGTGCCCGCGGAATGATCGGAACAAGCAGTCGGCGCGCCAACGCACCGAGCGGTGTACCGGCGAGGGTGTCACGGGTGGTGCGATACCAGTCGGCGTGGGCCCATCGCCCCCGTGTGGTCTGAAGCCGGTGCAGGCTGCACACGATCTCCCACAGGGGATCTGGGTTCCTGGCCAGTCGGATACGTGGGAAGTCCTCGGACGTGAAGTGGATGCGCAGCACCAAACCCCCTACGGTCGTACCGCACCGGGGAGCAGTGTGGGGCGCGGCCGCCACAGAGGGCAGCACGGCCAGCGGCAACGCATCTTGGCCCACATGCTCCGAGGGCCCCGTCCATGGACCGGGCCCTCGGCTTCCCCCTGTCAGAACCCCCGCGATCCCCCAGATCCCCCCGAGTGGTCCTGATGCCAAGTACGACCCGCCAGGTGCCGGAACGGTTGCACGGAGCCTTGGGAGTTTTTGAGCGGCAGGTCGATCTCGGCGCGTACGGTCTTGCCCGGCGGGTCTCGGTCCAGCACCTGCCAGCGGTCGGCGAGCGCGTCGACGAGGAGCAGTCCGCGTCCGGACTCGTCTAGGGGGTGCGCGGGGCGTACGTCACCGGGGGCGGGCGGGAGCCGTTCGGCTCGTGTGTCCGTCACCTCGACGCGCAGGGAGTCGGCGGCCAGAGTGAGCCGCAGCTCGAAGTCCCGGCCCGGTACGCGGCCGTGGGTCACCGCGTTGGCCGCCAGTTCGGCGACGACCGCCGCGGCCGTCTCCGAGACGTCCGAGCCGTACGGGATGCCCCAGGCCTGGAGCTGGTTGAGGGTGAGGTGACGGGCCAGTCGGGCGCCCAGTGGGGTCGAGCTGAAACGCTGGGTGAACACACGTACGGTGACCGGGCGTTGGGGGGCGGGTGGTGCTGTCATGCGGCCAATCTGGCGGCTGAGAGGGGGAATTCGCCAGGTCGACGCGGCGTACGCTGCGTGATGTACGCGGTAACTCACTGGACAGTACTCGTGACTGTGCGTAATCATGGCCGTTGTTGGGTGTGGTGCAGCGAGGCAGGTGCGTGGGAGGTGGCCGACGGTGGTCGACAGCACGGTGGGGACGGGCGGCGGGGAGCCGGAGTCGTCGGACAGTCTGCGGACGTTCGGGGCGGTGATCCAGGGGTTGCGGGAGCATGCGGGGCTGAGCCGGGAGGAGTTCGGCGACCTGGTCCGCTTCTCCAAGCACACGGTGGCCTCCGTGGAGTTGGGGAGACGCATGCCCGACGTGACGTTCGTGGAACGGGCGGACGAGGCGTTGGGGAACACGGGTGCGCTGCGGAAGGCGGCGGGGAAGCTTGTGCGACAGCCTGGGTTGGCGGCTTGGTTTCGGCAGTGGGCGCGGTTGGAGTCGGTGGCGATCAAGCTCTACACGTATGAGTGCCGCCTCGTTCCTGGGCTGTTGCAGACAGAGGCGTACGCACGGCAGTTGTTCGCCGACGAGCTGCCCCCACTGGTCGACGAACAGATCGAGGCCCAGTGGGAAGCGCGTGCAATGCGTCAGCGGCTGCTGCGAGAACGCCCACACACCGAGTTCAGCTTCATCCTCGAAGAGCAGCTCTTCCTTCGGCGCACCGGCGGGGTCGACGTCACACGGGAGCTGATCGATCACATGCTGGAACTCGCCGAGTTGCGGAACATCGAGATCCAGATCATGCCGCTGGTGCGAGAATCGCATGCTGGACTGCACGGCTCCATGCAGTTGCTGGAAACTCAGGACAACGAGTGGTTCGCTTATACAGAGGCACCCGAGAGCGGCCAGTTGATCTCTGATCGCAAGATCGTAAGTGTGCTTCAAGGGCGATATGCCAGGATGCGTTCACAGGCTCTCACCCCCGAAGACTCCGTGGGCCTGTTGCAGCGGATGCGAGGAGCGCTATGAGCACCAGCGAACTGACTTGGTTCAAGTCCAGCTACAGCAGCAGCGGTTCTGGCGACTGCGTCGAAATAGCCACCACCCCCGACACCGTCCACGTCCGCGACTCCAAGAACCCCCAAGCCCCCCACCTCACCCTCTCCCCCACCGCTTGGGCCGACTTCCTCGCCTATGCCTCGCGAAGCTGATCCGCTGAGCCAGCTCTCCCTGGAGGAGCTGCGACGCCGTACGAGCATGAAGTGGCGGACGTACCCCGAGGACGTACTGCCGCTCTGGGTGGCCGAGATGGACGTGCCGCTGGCCGAGCCGGTGGTGCGGGCGATCGGTGAGGCGGTGGCGCTCGGGGACACGGGCTATCCGGCCGGGACGGCGTACGCCGAGGCGCTGGCCGGGTTCGCCCGGGAGCGGTGGGGCTGGGACGGGCCGGCCGCGGAGCGTACGGCGATCGTGCCCGATGTGATGCTGGGCATCGTCGAGATGCTCAAGCTGGTCTCCGGCCCCGGGGACCCCGTGGTCGTCAACTCCCCTGTGTACCCGCCGTTCTACCAGTTCGTCGGCAATATGGGGCGGCCGGTCGTGGAGGCTCCGCTGGGTGTGGACGGCCGGATCGACTTCGCCGTCCTGGAGAGCGCGTTCAGGGAGGTGGCTGAGCAGGCGGACCAGCCCGTGTATCTGTTGTGCAGCCCTCACAACCCGACCGGAACCGTGCACACCGCCGACGAGCTGACGCGGGTCGCGCGGCTGGCGCGGACGTACGGGGTGCGTGTCGTGGCGGACGAGATCCACGCCCCGATCGTGGCCGCCGGCGCGTCCTTCGTGCCGTATCTGAGTGTCCCCGGCGGGGAGAGCGGCCTGTCCGTGATGTCGGCGTCCAAGGCGTGGAACCTGGCCGGACTCAAGGCCGCCCTGGCCATCGCCGGACCTGACGCTGCTGACGACCTCGCCCGGCTGCCCGAGGAGGTCGGCCACGGCCCGAGCCATGTCGGGGTGATCGCCCACACGGCAGCCCTGCGGGAGGGCGGCGACTGGCTCGACGCCGTACTGTCCGGGCTCGACGAGAACCGCCGTCTCCTGGCGGAGCTGCTGGCCGAGCACCTGCCCGCCGTCCGTTACGCCCCCGCGCAGGCCACCTACCTGGCGTGGCTGGACTGCCGGGAGCTGGGCCTCGGCGACGACCCGGCCGCGGTCTTCCTCGAACGCGGCCGTGTGGCCCTCAGCTCCGGGACGGACTTCGGGACCGGCGGCGCGGGCTTCGTCCGCCTGAACCTGGCCACCTCGCCGGAGCTGATCACGGAGGCGGTACGGCGGATGGCTGCCGCGCTCAGGGCCGCCTCCTGATCAGGAGCGCTCCTGGTCAGGGACGTTGCCGTTCCAGGAGGGCGCGGAAAGTGCGCGCGGGGCGGCCGGTGAGGCGTTGGACGGTGTCGGTGACGCGGTCCTCCGCCCCCTCGGCGATGGCACGGTCCAGGCCGGCCAGCATGGAGGCGAACTCCAGCGGCATCAGCGCCGCGAGCCGGTCGCGCATCTGCTCGTAGGACAGCGGGCGGTGGGCCACGGGCCGGCCGGTGACCTCGGTGGTGATCGTGGCGATGTCGTCGTAGCTGAGCGCCTCCGGCCCGGTGAGGACGAGATCGGTGTTGGGGGCGTGCTCGTCGGTCAGCGCGTGGACGGCGACGGCCGCGATGTCCTCGGCGTCGACGAAGCCGACCCGGCCGGTCCCGGTGGCGGTCGCGATGATGCCGTCCTCACGGATGCTCACCGCGTGCGCGTGCGTGCCGGTGAAGTTCTGCATGAACCAGGAGGGCCGCAGTACCGCCCACTGGTCGAACAGGCCGGGCAGGGCCCGGTGCACCGTTCCCACGGCCGGGCCGCCCTCGGGGATGGCCGAGGAGCTGAGCAGCACCGCGCGGTGGACGCCGACGGTGCGGGCCTGCCGGAGGAAGGGCAGCATGACCGCCGCCGGGTCGGGGTCGCCCAGGGGCGGTATGAGGTAGACGCGGTCGGCTCCGTCGAGGGCGGCGGCATGGGTGGCGGCGTCGTACCAGTCGAAGCGGACCGGCTGCGCGCCGGGGACGGGCGTGGCGTGACGGCTGGCGGCCTTGACGCGGTAGCCGGCGGCGGTCAGCCGCGCGGCGGTGCGGCTGCCGGTGGTGCCAGTGGCGCCGATGACCAGTGTGGTGCCGGGGGTGCCGGTGGTGCTGGCGGAGGTACTGGTGGTGGTCAACGGGTGCTCCCGGTGAAGTCGGTGCCGGGTTCGAGGACGGCGAGCGGGTTCCAGTAGTCGCGGTAGGAGGTGATGAGCCCGTCCTGGACGGTCACGACGGCGATGTACGTCATGTCGAAGGGGCTGTCGGTCTGCACCAGGCGGCCGACGCCGCGCATCTCGACCACGATGGTCTCCGGATCGGTGGTCGGGTGGATCCGCAGGTCAGGGAAGTCGTGCAGGTCGATGTGGTCCGGGTACGGGCGCATGTAGGCGGCGATGGCCTCCTTGCCCTCCAGGCGCCGGGGCCAGCCGTCGGGGGCGAAGGGGAACTCCATGAGGCCGTCCTCGGCCCACAGGCCGACCCATGCGGGAATGTCCTTGTCCAGCAGCAGGCGCAGGCTGTGGCGGTACACATCCGCCGGTGAGGTGGGTGCGGACATGGGTGTCCTCCGTCTCGTCATCGCGTGGTCTCGTCATCCCATAGAATCCGGACCGTGAGTCCGTTTCGACGATACGGACCCGGGGTCCGCTTTGCAAACGGAGGACTGGAGGAACCGCGTGCCCGAGCGCAAACCCCGCAAGGACGCCGCCCGCAACCGGGAGGCCGTCCTCGCGGCCGCCGACGCACTCTTCGCCCGCAGCGAGAGTCCCGAGGACATCACCATGGCCGACGTCGCGGCGGCGGCGGGCGTCGGCAAGGGAACGCTCTTCCGCGCCTTCGGCGACCGCGGCGGGCTGCTCCGCGCGCTGCACGAGGCACGGCTCGAACCGGTCAGAGAGGCCGTCGAGGCGGGCCCGCCGCCCCTGGGGCCCGGCTCCCCACCGCATCAGCGCGTACCCGCCCTGCTCGACGCCCTCCTGTGCTTCAAACTCGACAACCGCGGTCTCGCGCTGGCCCTGGAGGAGAGCGGAAGCACCAGCCCGTACCAGGCGGAGCACTACGAGCGGTGGCACCGCCTGCTCCAGGCCGTACTGGAGCAGATCCCCGACCTGGCGGCGGACAGCGAATTCACCGCCCATGCCCTGCTCGCCGCCGTCCGGGCCGACCTCGTCGAACGCCGGGCCGGAGAGGAGGGCGTGCCGCGCGAGAGAATTCGGGC
Organism: Streptomyces bluensis; assembly: GCF_014650715.1. Lineage (GTDB taxonomy): Bacteria > Actinomycetota > Actinomycetes > Streptomycetales > Streptomycetaceae > Streptomyces > Streptomyces bluensis. The sequence continues at coordinate 91,490 of NZ_BMVM01000009.1, forward strand.
CCAGCTGGCGGCCTTCGTCACCCGAGTCGTGGACTCCCGCCCACCACGGGGATCGACCGCCGAGGGCTGATCGAGGGCTGATCGAGGACTGATCGAGGGCTGATCGAGGACGCCGAGCGGGCCGCCGGCGCTTTGCCACTGACGGCCGTCGAGACCGCAGGGGGCGCCATTGGCAGATTTAGGACAGCCTCGATGGCCATGACCATGGAGGACGGGGGCACGAGTGGCTCAGATCTGCCAATTACCCTGGCCGCCACCGCGGGTGCTGACCGCATCGGGACGGCGGACGATGAGCGTGTGGCCGAGCTGGTGTGGTTCTCCTTGCACGGGATCGCGGCCATGGTCATGGCGATGCCGTTCGCGGCCAGTCGGCGGGGGCTGGAGGAGATGGCGGACGACCTCCTTGATCTCGCCATGACCAAATAGCGCGGTACGAGCGGTCGCACTCCAGGAATATGGTTGCCTCAGTCGCCTAACCTTGTGAGGAAAGTGAGGACGGTGACGGTCTCATCCCCCTCTCCCCCACGGAGGCACGCATGACCGAGGCACAAACCGAGGCACAAGCGGGCGCGGCAGTCGGCCTTCCTCACCACCCGAGCCCCCGGGCCGCCGGCTGCCCCTTCGACCCGCCGCCGGCACTGCATGCCCTGCAGTCCGACAAGCCCCTGGCCAAGGTGCGGATCTGGGATGGCAGCACCCCGTGGCTGATCACCGGCTACGACCATCTGCGGAGCCTGCTGGGCGACCCGCGCATCAGCTCCGACGCCACACGCCCCGGCTATCCGCACCGCACAGCCGGCACCAAAGCGGGCGATCAGGCCCGCCGCACGTTCATCACCATGGACGACCCGGACCACGCCCGCCTGCGCCGGATGGTGACGGCACCCTTCGCGATCAAGAAGATGGAGGCGCTGCGGCCGTCGATCCAGAAGATCGTCGACGACCTGATCGACGAGATGCTCGCCGGGCCGAAACCGGTCGATCTGGTCGAGGCGTTCGCGCTGCCGGTTCCCAGCCTGGTCATCTGCGCACTGCTGGGCGTGCCCTACGAGGACCACGACCTCTTCCAGCGCAACACCAAAGTCGTCGTTCGCCGTACGTCGACACCCGAGCAGGTCCTGGCGGCCCTCACCACGCTCACCGACTACCTGGACGACCTCCTGGCCGCCAAACGGGCCCACCCCCAGGACGACCTGCTCTCCGTGCTCGCCACGGAACGGGTGGCCACCGGCGAGATGACCCGGCGGGAGGCCGCCGAGATGGGCGTCCTGCTGCTCGGGGCCGGTCACGAGACCACCGCGAACATGATCGCGCTGGGCACCCTGGCCCTGCTCCAGCACCCGGACCAACTCGCCCTGATCCGCGACGCCGAGGACCCCAAGACGGTCGCCGGGGCAGTGGAGGAGCTGCTGCGCTACCTGAACATCACGCACTCCGGTCGGCGCCGCGTGGCGCTGGAGGACATCGAGATCGGCGGCGAGGTCATCCGCGCCGGCGACGGCGTCGTTTTCGCCAACGACATCGCCAACCGGGACCCGAAAGCCTTCCCCGCACCCGACCAGCTCGACATCACCCGCGACGCCCGGCGCCACGTCGCCTTCGGGTACGGCGTGCACCAGTGCCTCGGCCAGCCGCTGGCCCGCGTGGAACTCCAGGTCGTCTACAACACCCTGTACTCCCGCATCCCCACCCTGGCCCTGGCCACCGACGTCGACCACCTGGAGTTCAAGCACGACGGCTTCGTCTACGGCGTGTACGAACTCCCCGTCACCTGGTAGCGCTCCACCGTCCCGCTCACGAACAACGCCCATACCTCCCCTCACGAAGGGAATCGAGAAACCCCATGCGCGTGGAAGTCGACCAGCCCAAGTGCGTCGCATCCGGGCAGTGCGTTCTGATGGCACCCGCGGTCTTCGACCAGGACGACGACGGCATCGTCCTCCTGCTCGACGAGCGCCCCACCGCCGAGCACCACGACGATGTCCGGGAAGCGGCAGCCGTCTGCCCGGCCGCGGCGATCCGGCTGGAGCAGGAGTGACGGCCACCCCGCCGCGCGGCAGGTTCTCATAGAAGTTTTGTTAGAGTGGGTGCGTGAGCGATCCCAGCTACAGCCCCGGCGAGGGCCCCACGAAGACCGTGTCGGTATCCGTCCATGAAGGCACCATCGCGGCTGTCCGCACCCGCGTCGGCAAACGTGGCCTCTCCGCCTACGTCGAAGCCGCCATCCAACGCCAGATCGAGCGCGACCAACTCGACGAGCTGATCGCTGCGAACGAAGAACTCCACGGCCCTCTCACCCAGGAGGAGATTGACGCAGCCGAACGCGAGATGTTCGGCGATACCAAGGACAACCGGGAGGCGGCTTGAGCGGCACCTGGGTCCTCGACAGTCAGGCCCTGTCTCTCTACCTTCGTGCCGACCGCACCATGACCGCCAGGCTCGCCGCAGCCCGCAGGCGAGACGTCCGTGTGATCACCAGTGCGGTCGCGATCGTCGAAGCCGACCCACAGGGCATGCACACCGCCCGCCTGAACTGGGCGCTTTCCCAGCTCGTGGTGGAGCCGGTGACCAAGGACACCGCCAAGGAAGCCGTCGCACGGATGAAGGAGAGCGGCAGGACCGGCGGACACAAGTACGCACTGGACGCGATCATCGCCGCCACCGCCCGTACCGCACAGCCCCCCGTCACCGTCCTCACTTCCGATCTCGACGGCCTCGCACCGCTCTGCGGCAAGAACATCGAGGTCAGGCAGGTCTGAGCAGAAGCGCTCGGCGAGCAGGGCACGGGTGCGCCCGGCCGACGACCCCCGGCCCTTCGGGGGCTCCCGGGGCCCCCGCCGGGCCGCCGCACACCCGGGTCACTCCCGCGGCGCCCCCGTCGAGCCCCGCACCATCAACTCCCCGCGCACCGTGGCGATCCCGCCCGGTGGCGGGTCCTCGCGGCCCATCGCGATGCGGCCCGCCCGCGCGCCCGCGTCCGAGAGGGGCAGGTGGACCGTCGTCAGGGCCGGTACCGCGTCGATACTGAAGGGGAGGTCGTCGAAGCCGGCCACCGAGACGTCGTCGGGGATGCGCAGGTCCGCGTCACGGAGTGCCGCGCAGGCGCCCAGCGCTACCGTGTCGTTGGCGGCCACCACCGCCGTCAACGACGGGTCGCGGCGCAGGAGTTCAAGGGTGGCGTCGTACCCGGCGCGGCGGTCGTAGCGGCCCCACACCGTGCGCTTCGGGTCGTCCTCGATGCCGTGGGCGGCCAGCGCGTCGCGGTGGCCCTCCAGCCGGTGGCGGGTGGTCGTGCGCTCCTCGGGACCGGCGATGTAGCCGAGGCGACGATGGCCGAGGCCGATGAGGTGCTCGGTGAGCTGCCGGCCGCCACCGCGGTTGTCGAAGGTGAGCGCGATCGCGTCGGGCGAGGGCGGACGTCCGCACAGGACGACCCGGGTGCCCGCGTCCGCCAGTTTGCGCAGCTTGTTGTCGACGGCGGCCACATGCGCGGCGTCCTCGACCGCGCCCCCGGTGAGGACGACCGCGGCGGCGCGCTGGCGCTGGAGGAGCGTGAGGTAGGTCAGTTCGCGCTCGGGGGAGCCGCCCGTGTTGCACACCACGGCCAGCCGCTCGCCGCCCGCACGGCCGCCAGGCCCGCCGATCTCCGACTGGATGGCGCTCGCCATGATGCCGAAGAAGGGGTCGGCGATGTCGTTCACCAGGATGCCGACCAGGTCCGAGGTGGCGGCCGCCAGCGCGCTCGCGGGGCCGTTCAGGACGTAGTCCAACTCGTCCACGGCCCGCAGTACCCGCTCACGGGTGGACGCGGCCACCGGATAGTTCCCGTTCAGCACCCGGGAGACGGTCGCGGGCGACACCTGCGCGCGGGCCGCCACGTCCGCCAGGGTCACAGTCATCGTTCCTCGTCCTCCGGTCCGGTCCTCGCCCACGTCCAGTTCTCACGTCTCTTGGTCACGTCTGCTCGTCACGTCTGCTCGTCACGTCTACTCGTCACATCTGCTCGTCACGCCTGCTCGTCACCGTGTCGGTCGTCCGTCGTCCGTCGTCCGTTTGTCTCTTCGACTCGTCGTCTCGCCGTCGCACTCGCACCCGCCCTCGCCCGCCGCTACAGGCGCCCGGCGCAGCGGTACAGACGCCCCGTGCGGCCGTCGCGGTTGCCGTGGAGCGCCTCGGCCGGACACCGTTGCCGTACCGGCCGCCGGACACCGTTGCCGTACCGCCCGCACCTCCGGCCGATGGGCTGATGCCCTGCGGCAACCGAACAGAAGCCTCACGGACATCCTCAGACAGCCCTCAGACACCTTCAGAAACCCTCACGGGAAAGTCGTGCACGAAACCGCGCGACTCTCGCCCGCGCGGTCTTGTCCGATCCGCCGCACAGAGGCTAGCGTCTCATCACATAGAAAGCGCTTGCTGTCACCCTCATCGACGAACCGGCCGACGGGGGCGTACGCGGCGCACGCGCGTACGAAGGGAATGACGTGACACGCAAGACGGTGCGTATCGCCATGAACGGCGTGACCGGGCGCATGGGCTACCGCCAGCACCTCGTCCGGTCCATCCTCGCCATCCGCGAGGAGGGCGGTCTCGACCTGGGCGACGGCACCCTGCTGTGGCCCGAACCGGTCCTCGTCGGCCGCCGCGAACACGCCCTCAGGGCGCTCGCGGAGCAGCACGACCTGGAGCACTGGTCGACCGACGTGGACGCGGTCCTCGCCGACGAGACCGTGGACCTCTACTTCGACGCCCAGGTCACCTCGGCCCGCGAGGAGGCGATCAAGAAGGCGATCGCCGCCGGCAAGCACATCTACACCGAGAAGCCGACCGCGACGGGCCTGGAGGGCGCCCTGGAGCTGGCCCGGCTCGCGAACGCGGCCGGCATCAAGCACGGTGTGGTCCAGGACAAGCTGTTCCTCCCCGGCCTGCTCAAGCTCAAGCGGCTGATCGACGGCGGCTTCTTCGGCCGCATCCTCTCCGTGCGCGGCGAGTTCGGCTACTGGGTCTTCGAGGGCGACTGGCAGCCCGCCCAGCGCCCCTCCTGGAACTACCGCGCGGAGGACGGCGGCGGCATCGTCGTCGACATGTTCCCGCACTGGGAGTACGTCCTCCACGAGCTCTTCGGCCGGGTCACGTCCGTCCAGGCGCTCACCGCCACCCACATCCCGCAGCGCTGGGACGAGCAGGACAAGCCGTACGACGCCACGGCCGACGACGCCGCGTACGGCATCTTCGAGCTGGACGGCGGCGCCGTCGCCCAGATCAACTCCTCCTGGGCGGTGCGCGTCAACCGTGACGAGCTGGTCGAGTTCCAGGTGGACGGCACGGAGGGCTCGGCGGTCGCCGGGCTGCGCAACTGCCGCGTCCAGCACCGCAGCGCCACACCCAAGCCCGTGTGGAACCCGGACATCCCGGCCACCTACTCCTTCCGCGACCAGTGGCAGGAGGTCCCGGACAACGAGGAGTTCGACAACGGCTTCAAGGCCCAGTGGGAGCTGTTCCTCAAGCACGTCTACGCCGACGCCGACTACCACTGGGACCTGCTGGCCGGTGCCCGTGGCGTGCAGCTCGCCGAGCTGGGCCTGAAGTCCTCGTCGGAGGGCCGCCGTATCGACGTACCGGAGATCCAGCTGTGACGATCCAACTACCGGGTGCGGGCGGGGAGTCGCGCGCCTACACTCCCCGCACTCAGCCCCTCGCCCTCACCACGGGCGCGCCCTTCACCTCCCGTACGGTCTTTTCGGCGGCGCACGTGGTCGCCGATCCGTACGCCGACGTGTCCCCCGACTCGCCCGCCGCCGTCGACTGGGACGCCACCCTCGCCTTCCGCCGCCATCTGTGGTCGCACGGGCTGGGCGTCGCCGAGGCCATGGACACCGCCCAGCGCGGGATGGGCCTGGACTGGGCGGGCGCGGCGGAGCTGATCCGCCGCAGCGCCGCCGAGGCGAAGGCGGTCGGCGGCCGGATCGCGTGCGGGGTCGGGACCGACCAGATCACCGCCGGCTCCCTGATCGCCCCCGGCTCGTTGGAGGAGATCCGCAAGGCGTACGAGGAGCAGCTGGCCGTCGTCGAGGAGTCGGGTGCCCAGGCGATCCTGATGGCCTCCCGTGCGCTGGCCGCGGCCGCCTCGGGCCCCGAGGACTACCTGGAGATCTACGGTCATCTGCTGCGCCAGTCCGCCGAGCCGGTCATCCTGCACTGGCTCGGCCCGATGTTCGACCCGGCGCTGGAGGGCTACTGGGGATCGTCGGACCTGGACGCGGCCACGGACACCTTCCTGGACGTGATCGCGGCGCACCCGGACAAGGTGGACGGCATCAAGGTCTCCCTCCTGGACGCCCAGCGGGAGATCGATCTGCGCCGCCGCCTGCCCGACGGCGTCCGCTGCTACACGGGCGACGACTTCCACTACCCCGAGCTGATCGCGGGCGACGACCAGGGCTTCAGCCACGCCCTGCTCGGCATCTTCGACCCGCTGGGCCCGCTGGCGGCCGAGGCGGTCCGCGTGCTGGACACGGGTGACGTGAAGGGCTTCCGCGAGCTGCTGGACCCCACGGTCGAACTGTCCCGCCATCTCTTCCAGGCGCCCACCCGCTTCTACAAGACGGGGGTCGTCTTCCTCGCCTGGCTGGCGGGGCACCAGGCGCACTTCACGATGGTCGGCGGCCTGCAGTCGGCCCGCTCGCTCCCGCACTTCGCGCGGGCGTACGAGCTGGCGGACGGCCTGGGCCTGTTCCCGGACCCGGCGCTGGCGGAGGCGCGGATGAAGAACCTGCTGGCGGTGTACGGGGTGGCCCAGTGAGCAGCCCGATGAACAGCCGAGTTGGCACGGTTGGTGATCTGTCCCGCTCGATCGGTGATCTGTCGCGCTTCTCCATCAACCAGATGACGGTGAAGCAGTTGTCCCTGCCCGAACTGGTCGGCGCGTGCGTCGAGTTGGGCGTTCCGGGTGTCGGCCTGTGGCGGGAGCCGGTCCAGTCGTACGGCCTGGAGGCGTCGGCCAAGCTGGTCCGCGACGCGGGCCTGGCGGTCACCACACTGTGCCGGGGTGGCTTCTTCACGGCGATCGACCCCGGGGAGCGGGCGAAGGCCCTGGACGACAACCGGCGGGCCGTCGACGAGGCGGCCACCCTCGGCACGGACACTCTGGTGCTGGTCTCCGGGGGCCTCCCGGCCGGTTCGAAGGACCTGCACGGCGCCCGCGAGCGCATCGCGGACGCGCTGGCCGAGCTGGGTCCGTACGCCGCCGCCCGTGGCGTACGGCTGGCCATCGAGCCCCTCCACCCGATGTACGCCTCGGACCGCTGCGTGGTGTCCACCCTGGCCCAGGCCCTGGACCTCGCGGAGCGCTTCCCCGCGGACCAGGTGGGTGTGACCGTGGACACGTACCACATCTGGTGGGACGACACGGCACCCGCGCAGATCGCCCGCGCGGGTGCGGGTGGCCGCATCCACACCTTCCAGCTCGCCGACTGGACGACCCCGCTGCCCGAGGGCGTGCTGACCGGGCGCGGTCAGATCGGTGACGGCGCGATCGACATGCGGGAGTGGAAGGGGTACGTCGAGGCCGCCGGCTACACCGGCCCCATCGAGGTCGAGCTGTTCAACGACGGGCTGTGGGCCCGGGACGGCCGTGAGGTGCTGGCGGAGACGGCGGCACGGTTCGTGGAGCACGCGGCGTAGGGGCGCCGTGTGACGACAAGGACGGCACGGCAGCCTGCCCTCACCACCACGCAGGGCAGGCTGCCCCTCGTAGCCGCTGGTCAGGGGCGGTACACGGCCCCGGGTTCCGGCGTGGCCGGAGCCAGGAGCTGCGAGACCGTCACGAAGGTGTAGCCGCGCTGCCGGAGGGTGTCGATGACGTCCGGCACGGCGGGAATGGTGCCCTTGTAGCGCTCGTGCAGCAGGATGATGCCGTCACGGCGGGTCTGGTCCAGTACCCGGCGGGTGATCAGGGTGGTGTCCGTCGTGGCGTAGTCCTTGGCCGTGACGCTCCACAGGACCTGGGCCAGGCCGAGTCTCCTCATCACGGCGGAGACGTCGTCGTCGGTCCGTCCCCGCGGCGGGCGCATCGACGGTCTCGCGGCCACCGCGGCGCTCCGGCGGCAGCCCCGGCCGCCGGAGGTGCTGATCCTGACCACGTTCACCACGGACAGCTACGTTCTGCAGGCCCTGCGCAACTGATCGACGCCGTCACCGTCACCGGCGGCGCGGGCGACCCGGCACCGTCCCCCGGCGAGGAACGTGCGAAGGCCGAGGCGATGCTGAACCAACTGGGCCCCCGGGAGCGGGAAGTGGCCCTCGCCGTCGCCGAGGGCAGGACCAACGCGGAGATCGCCGAGACCTGCTATATGAGCCTGCCCACGGTGAAGGCGCACGTCTCCCACATCCTGACCAAGCTCGACCTCAACAACCGGGTCCAGATCGCGCTTCTGGTGTACCGGGCGGGCCTCGTCTGACAGGGCCGTCACCCGTCCGTGTCCCTGGACGCCCGAGGGGGCGCGGTCGTACGCTCACCCCACACACATCTCTGACTGAGTCAACTATCGGGCTCGGGCCCGTAACGGACGGGGGCGACGATCATGACCGTGCAGGACATCCGCTCGTTCAACCGCTTCTACACGAACGTCATCGGCGCGCTGGACTACGGCCGCCACCTCTACGCGCCGTACACCCTCACCGAGGCGCGCGTGCTGTGGGAGCTGGCGCACTCCTCGCGGACGGACGCGGCGGACCTGCGGACCGAACTGTCGCTGGACTCGGGGTACTTGAGCCGGCTGCTGAGCAAGTTCGAGGAGGACGGGCTGGTCGAGCGGTCACGGTCGACGCGTGATCCGCGTCGCCGCCGGGTCACGCTGACCGCACGCGGGCGCGAGACGGCCGATCTGCTGAACGAGCGGTCCAACGACTCGGTGAGCTCGCTGCTGGCCCGGGTCCCGGCGGCGGACCGGCCGCGGCTCGCCGAGGCCATGCGCACGATCCGGACGGTCCTGGCCGACGGCCGGGAACCCCGTCCCGAGGATGTGGTCCTGCGTGGGCCCGCCCCCGGCGACCTGGGCTGGATCGTGCAGCGCAACGCCGCCGTCTACGCGGCGGAGTACGGCTTCGACGCGGACTACGAGGGCCTGGTCGCGAGGATCGTCGCGGACTTCGCCGAGGACCACGACCCGGACCGGGAGCGGGTGTGGATCGCGGAGCTGGACGGGCGGCCGGTCGGGGGTGTGATGTGCGTACGGGACGACAACGACCCGCCGGGTGCGGCCCGGCTGCGGCTGCTGCTGGTCGAGCCCGACGCGCGGGGGCTGGGGATCGGCAACCGGCTGGTGCGGGCCTGTGTCGAGTTCGCGCGTGAGGCCGGCTACCGCGAGATGGTGCTCTGGACGAACGACTGCCTCGCCTCGGCGCGCAGGATCTACCAGCACCACGGCTTCACGCTCGTCGCCGAGAAGCCCCACCACTCCTTCGGCGTGGACCTCGTGGGCCAGGACTGGCGACTGGATCTCCACGGTGCGGACGAGTGATGAGGATCGTCCCCCGTTATGCCGTGCGTCCCGAGGGACACTCGGACTGAGACTGAGTGAGAGTAGGACTGAGACGGAAGCACCGACCCCCGGCCGGACCACGAAAACCGGACCACGAAAAGGAGTCACGGTGAAACTGGCCTTCTCCACCCTCGGCGTCCCCGGTCTCCCACCGACCGACGTGCAGTGGCTGGCCGTCGAGCACGGCTACCACGGCGTCGAGCTGCGCACACACCCCGACGAGCCGGTGCACCCCGGACTCGGGGCCGCCGAACGGGCCGACATCGCCGCCGGATTCAAGGCGGCGGGCGTGGAGATCCTGGGCCTGGCGGGGTACGCGCGCGTGGCGGCGCCGGGGGACGACGACCCCGTACTCGCCGAACTGCGCGCGCTGCTCGACCTGGCACGGGACCTGGGCGCCCCGTTCGTCCGTGTCTTCCCCGGAGGCGGTGAGCAGGACGTCCGGGAGGCGGACGCGGCGGCGGCCCGGCGGCTCGGCGTGGCGGCCGAGTACGCCACCGACGCGGGCGTGCGCATCCTGCTGGAGACCCATGACTCACACCGGACCGGCGCCGACGTGACCCGCGTGCTCGGGCTGGTCGGCCACCGCCAGGTCGGCGCGCTCTGGGACGTCATGCACACCTGGCTGGGCGGCGAGGAGCCGGCGGCGTCGTACGCGGCGCTGTCTCCGTTCCTGGGGTACGTGCAGGTCAAGGACATCGCCTCGGCCGACGACACCACTCCGCTGCCGCTCGGCGCGGGCGTGCTGCCGCTCACCGAGTGCGTGGACCTGCTCACCCGGGAGGGCTGGGACGGCTGGCTGTGCTGGGAGTACGAGAAGCGCTGGTACGAGGGGATCGCGCCGCTGCCCGGACTGCTGCGGGCGGGCCGGGAGCACCTGGGCCGTCTCCTGAACGACGCGGCGTGACGGGGGGCCAGGGGACTGACCTGAGCTGAGCGTGACTGGCAGGCCCGAGTGGCACCCGAGTGGCACCCGAGTGACATCTGAGTCGGCGCCGCAAGGGAAACCACGAACTCGACTGAATCGTGTCCATTACTGACCGGATTCAATATCGGCCCCCTACCCGACAGTACAAAGCTGTTCGGCTACCTGCGGTAAGGGATTGCAAAGCCCTCCCGTCGCGGGAGACCCTCCCCCAACTGGTCATATCCCGGGGAGAGTTGGCATATGCAAGGCACAATTGACGCCTTCAGTTACGGTGCGGTCACCCCGCTGGCGGCGTACATCATGGCCTGCCTGGGCGGCGCCCTGGGGCTACGCTGCGTAGTCCGGTCCGTGTTCAACGAGCAGTCCTGGAAGCCCGGCTGGCTGGCGCTCGGCGCGACGTCGATCGGGTGCGGCATCTGGACCATGCACTTCATCGCCATGATCGGCTTCCGGGTCGAGGAGACCCAGATCCGCTACGACGTGGGGCTGACGGTGCTGAGCCTCGCCGTGGCGATCACCGTCGTCGGCATCGGCGTGTTCGCGGTCGGATACCGCGGGGTCGACAGGCGCACGCTGGGCATCGCGGGGACCGTCACCGGCCTCGGTGTCGCCGCCATGCACTACCTGGGCATGGCGGCCATGCACATGAACGGCACCATCCGGTACGACACGTTCACCGTCGCGCTCTCGGTGCTGATCGCCGTCGTCGCGGCGACCAGCGCGCTGTGGGCGGCCGTCTCGATCCACGGGTTCCTGCCCAGCCTGGGAGCCAGCCTGATCATGGGGCTCGCCGTGTCGGGCATGCACTACACGGGGATAGCCGCCGTGAGCGTGCAACTGCACACCACGCCCGGCGACATGTGGACGGGTCAGTCGCCCACCTCGCTCCTGCTGCCCATGCTCATCGGTCCGGTCGTCTTCCTGGTCCTGGCCGGGGTGGTGGTGATGTTCGATCCGCTGCTGCTGGGCGACGTGGAGACGGACCGCTCCGGACGGCGACTGGGCGCCATACCCCGCCAAGCCTCGCGTACCGCGCCGCGCGCCGAGTCCCTCTTCGAGCCGCCGCCTCCGGCGGCCCGCCACGCCAAGGACTGGCAGAGGTCGCGGGCGCAGCACGTCCAGAAGTGGTGAGCGCCCTCACCCCCGCCGCCCCACCGTCCAGCGCTGCCCCCGGTCCCGTGCCGGGGCGCCCGGCAGACGGGCATGGACCTTCGCCGGCCGCACGGAAGCCCTGGAAGCCTTCGTCGACGCCGGAGCCAGTGCCTGTTGGGGCACTGGCGAGGTCAGCGCCACGCCGCCCACGAGCAGGGCCGCCGCGCACCACCGCAGTCCGCTGACCGGCTCCCCGAGGAACAGGGCCGCCGAGGACATCCCGAAGACCGGTACCAGGAGCGAGAAGGGGGCCACCGTCGACGCCGGGTGCCGGCGCAGCAGCCAGCCCCAGGCACCGAAACCGAAGACCGTGGTGACCCAGGCGACGTACAGGATCACTCCCGCACCCTGCCAGTCCAGCGCGCGCAGGGCGGCGAGGTCGGCGGAGGGGCCCTCGGTGAGGAGGGACAGGAGCAGCAGGGGCAGGACCGGCACCGTGCTGACCCACACCATGAAGTTCAGGGAGTCGGGCGGGGACGCCCTGCGGGTGAGGACGTTGGAGACTCCCCAGCAGACCGCGGCCGCGATGACGAGCGCGAAGGCGCCGAGCGGGCCGCCCGCCCCCTCGTCCACGGCGGCGAGGCCCACCCCGCACAGGGCGACCGCCATGCCCAGGAGCCGTATGCGCGTGGGCCGTTCACCGAGGACCGCGAACGCGATGAGAGCCGTGAAGACCGCCTGGATCTGCAGGACGAGCGAGGACAGCCCGGCGGGCATACCCGCGTCCATGCCGACGAACAGCAACCCGAACTTGGCCACCCCCAGCGCGAGGCCCACCCCCAGGATCCACTTCCACGCGACCTTGGGCCGCCCCACGAAGAAGACGGCGGGCAGGGCGGCCGCCAGGAAGCGCAGGGCCGAGAAGAGGAGGGGCGGGAAGTGGCCGAGGCCGATCTCGATGACGGTGAAGTTCACGCCCCAGACGGCGGCGACGAGAACGGCGAGACAAAGGTGGGTGGGGCGCATGGTTCGAGCATCGGGGCCCGGACCGTTCAGCACCAGCGATGTTTTCTGCATGTTTGGATGAAGCAGTGCTTACGTAAGATGCACGCATGCTCGACCTCCAGCGCCTGCGCGCCCTTCACGCCGTCTCCGTCCACGGCACGGTCGGCGCCGCGGCCGCCGCCCTCGGTTACACGCCCTCCGCCGTGTCCCAGCAGATAGCGAAACTGGAGCGGGAGACGCGGACCGTGCTGCTGGAGCGCCAGGGCCGCGGTGTCCGGCTCACCGAGCAGGCGCAGCATCTCGTCGCCACGGCAGGGGAGTTGCTCACGATCGTCGAGCGGGCGGAGACCGAACTGGAGGAGCGTCGCGGGGTGCCGGCGGGGCGGCTGACGGTGGCGGCGTTCGCGAGCGCGGCGCGGGGGCTGATGCCGGGCGTGCTCGCCGACCTGGCGGTGCGCCATCCGGCGCTCGACGCGCGCCTCACGGAGGTGGAGCCGCACCTGTCCGTGGACCTGGTGGCCAAGGGCGCGGTCGACATGGCGGTCGCCCACGACTGGGACATCGCGCCGCTGCCGGCCCCTGAGGGCGTGGAGCAGGCGGTGATCGGTGAGGATCTGTGCGACCTGCTGGTCCCCTCCGGGCACCCCTTCGCCGCGCGCCGCTCCGTGCGCCGTACGGATCTCAAGGGTGAGCGCTGGATCTGCCAGCCGCCGGGGCGGGTCTGTCACGACTGGCTGGTCCGTACGCTCCGGGCGGCCGGGTGCGAGCCCGACATCGTCCACCAGGCCGAGGAGAACCCGACGCTCGTCGCCCTCGTCGCGGCGGGGCTCGGGGTCGCGCTGATTCCCCGCCTGGGGCGTGGGCCGCTGCCCGCGGGGGTTGTCGAGGTGGCGCTCGATCCCATGCCGGTGCGTCGTCTGTACGCCCTGTGGCGTACGGGGGCGTCTCGCCGTCCGGCGATAGCGGAAACGGTGCGGACGCTTCAGGGGCACTGGCCCAAGGTGATGGTCCGTGACTGAAGTTGGTCGGTAAGTCTCGTCTGCCGGGTTCTTGTCGGTGGTCGGCTGCGGGTTCGTCGTGGCTGGTCGCGCCCACGCGGCGGAGCCGCATATTCAGCACAGCCCCGCGCCCCTTAAGAGCGCGGGCGCACCCGCCGCCGCAACGCACCGCGGGCTCCGCACACACCCGCACAGCGCCCGTGACGGCCCCTCACCAGGTTCGGTGCGGTCCCTTGACCGGAAGAAACTTCCCGGTTATTCGTGACTCCTCGGAAGTTTCCTTCATGAGGGAAGGAGCGCCCATGCGCGACTCCAGCACAGGAAGCACCTCCAGCCGCCCCTCCAGACGCACCGTCCTCGCCGCGACCGCAGGTGTCACCGCCACCCTGGCCCTGGACGCCACGTCCGCCGACGCGGCAGGGACGCAAGCGGGTGCGGACGACAAAGAACTCCGCGCCCTCATCTCCCGTATGACGCTGGAGGAGAAGGTCGGCCAGCTCTTCGTGATGCGGGTGTACGGGCACTCGGCGACCACGCCGGACCAGGCCGACATCGACGCCAACCTCAAGGAGATCGGCGTACGGACGGCCGCCGAGCTGATCGCCAGGTACCGCGTCGGCGGGATCATCTACTTCGCCTGGGCGCACAACACCCGGAACCCCCGGCAGATCGCCGATCTGTCGAACGGCATCCAGCGCGCCTCCCTCGGTCTGCCCCGGGGACTGCCCGTGCTCATCTCCACCGACCAGGAGCACGGGATCGTGGCGCGCGTGGGCAAGCCCGCCACGCTCTTCCCCGGCGCGATGGCCCTCGGCGCGGGCGGCTCCCGCTCCGATGCCCGCACGGCCGCCCGCATCGGCGGCGCCGAGCTGCGCGCCCTCGGCATCCGGCAGGACTTCGCACCCGTCGCCGACGTGAACGTCAACCCGGCCAACCCGGTCATCGGTGTCCGTTCCTTCGGAGCCGACCCCGGGGCCGTGGCCGGGATGGTCGCCGCGCAGGTCGGCGGGTACCAGCGCTCCGGCGTGGCCGCCACGGCCAAGCACTTCCCGGGGCACGGCGACACCGAGACCGACAGCCACTACGGCTTCCCCGAGATCAAGCACACCCGGGAGCAGTGGACCCGGCTCGACGCCCCGCCGTTCAGGGCCGCGATCCGCGCCGGCATCGACGCCGTCATGACCGCGCACATCATGGTCCCGGCCCTCGACCCGTCCGGGGACCCGGCCACCCTGTCCCGCCCGATCCTCACCGGCATCCTGCGCGAGGAGCTCGGTTACGACGGCGTGGTCGTCACCGACTCGCTGGGCATGCAGGGAGTGCGGACCAAGTACGGCGACGACCGGGTGCCCGTGCTCGCGCTCAAGGCCGGTGTCGACCAGCTCCTCAACCCGCCCTCGCTGGACATCGCCTGGAACGCGGTCCTGAACGCCGTACGAAGCGGCGAGCTCACCGAGGCCCGCCTCGACGAATCGATTCTGCGCGTGCTGCGGCTCAAGGCGAAGCTCGGGCTCTTCAAGAAGCCGTACGTCAGCCAGGACGAGGTCGACCGGGTCGTGGGCAGCGACGCCCATCTCGCGACCGCCGACCGCATCGCCGAGCGGACGACCACGCTGCTGGTCAACAGGCAGCGGCTGCTGCCGCTGTCGCGCCGTACCCACCGGAACGTGCTCGTCGTGGGCGCGGACCCGGCCTCCCCTTCCGGCACCACGGGGCCGCCGACCACCGTCCTCGCCACCGCCCTCACCGAACTGGGCTTCACCGCCACGGCGTTGTCCACCGGCACGGCGCCCTCGCAGGCGACCATCGACAGGGCGGTGGCGGCGGCACAGGGCAAGGACGCGGTGGTCGTGGGGACGTACAACGTGACGGCGGCCGACGCGCAGAGGACCCTCGTCGACGCGCTCGCCGCCACCGGTGTACCCGTCGTCGCCCTCGCGATGCGCAATCCGTACGACGTCGCCCACCTCCCCGGCGTGGGTGCCTGCTTGGCGTCGTACTCGTGGACGGACGTCGAGCTGCGGGCGGCGGCGCGGGTGGTGGCCGGGCGCGTGGCGCCGCGCGGGCGGCTGCCGGTGCCGGTGCAGCACGCGGACGACCCGGCGCAGGTGCTGTACCCGGTCGGGCACGGGCTGACGTACTAGACCTACGTCACAGAACGGGCCTAACGCCCCCAAGAGTTCGCAAAGCGCCCCGTTCGTCTGGCGTGACCCCTTCCCGGCGGGTCACGCTGGACGGCGGGGTGCGTCGGGGGTGCGTCGGGGGGACGGATTCATGGTCGTGCGGGGCGGGGGTGGCGGGGGTCTCCGCCTGCGCGTGCGGTCCGCTTCGCGGGGTGCCGCGGTGGCGATGGCTGCGATGACCGCGGTGGCCGTGTTGGTGGCGACGGCGGTGCTCAGCGGGTGCCGGCAATGGTCGGGGGCGGGCGGGTCCGGGGGCGGGGCTCCCGCCTCGGCCGCGTCGTCGGCACGCTCGTCGGGGTTCGGGGCGGTGTTCCTCGGGGTCGACGAGTGCAGTTCCTTCGGCACGACACGTTTCACGGAGGTGCCCTGCACCGGCGAGCGGGCCGCGGCCCGGGTGGTGGCCCGGTACGCGGGCACCGTGTCCGAGGGCCCGGCCTGCCCCGCGACCACGGACTTCGTCCTCCACGTCAGCGAGGCCCGACAGGACCACGAGGGCTACGCCTGTATGCGGAAGCTCACGCCGCCGCATCCGGGCGACCCGGGCGGCGGTGGCGGGCCCCGCACCATCGTCGGCGACTGCGTCTACAGCACCGGTGAGGGTGAGGTCCGCGAGACGTCCTGCGACGGCAAGGGCGAGAACGAACCCGAGTACGAGGTCACCTCGGCCGTCGGCGAACGCGGCGACTGCCCCGCGTCCACGGCCCTCTACGTCCAGCTCGGCGGCGACGACCCGGTGGGCTGCGCCCGGCCCGTCTGAGCCCTCAGCTCCCGGCGTACGAGGGTCTCCGGGCTCCGGGAGCGGCACTCGGGATCGATATCATCCGCTTGCCGACCGTACGGCGACGGCAGTACGACGATGAAAGTCCGGCGATGAAAGTCCGGCGATCGCAGTCCGAGGATGGGGGGACGATGGCCCAGGACGCCAAGGACACCAAGGACGCCAAGGACACCAAGGGCGCTCAGGACGGTCCGGGCAAGGGCGAACTGCCGGAGATCCCCGGGTACCGTCTCGACTCGCTTCTCGGCTCCGGCGGCATGGGCCGCGTCTATCTCGGTACGTCGCCCTCGGGCCGCCAGGTCGCCGTCAAGGTGATCCGCACCGACCTCGTCCACCGGCCCGACTTCCGGCAGCGGTTCCGGCGCGAGGTCACCGCCGCCCGCCGGGTCAGCGGCGCCTTCACCGCACCGGTCGTGGACGCCGACCCGGACGCCGACCCGCCCTGGATGGCGACCCTCTTCGTCCCGGGACAGCCGCTGGACCAGCGCATCAAGCGGGGACCCCTGCTGGCCGCCGAGGAGCTGTACCGCCTGGCCACGGGCCTCGCCGAGGCGCTGCGGGACATCCACCGCGCCGGAATAGTGCACCGCGACCTCAAACCGGCCAACGTCCTGCTCGCCGACGACGGCCCCCGCGTCATCGACTTCGGCATCGTGCGCGCCGCCGACGCCGACATGCCCACGGGTACCGGGATCACGGTGGGTACCCCGCCGTTCATGTCGCCCGAGCAGATCCGCGCCCAGAAGGACGTCGGGCCGCCGAGCGACATCTTCTCGCTGGGCTCGGTGCTGACGTACGCGGCGAGCGGCCATGTGCCGTTCGACGCCACGGACGTGTACGCGGTGGCGTACCAACTGGTCCACGAGCCGCCCGACCTGGACGGCGTGCCCGACTGGCTGCTGCCGGTGGTCGAGCGCTGTCTGGCCAAGGAGCAGACCGAGCGGCCGGACGCGGACGAGCTGCTCGCCCTGCTGCAGAGCACGTCAGGGCCGGCCGTCCTCGACTCGCCGGACACCGTGGTGCTCCGCGCGCCCGCACCCCGCGCACCCGGCGCACCCGGCCTTCCGGCGGAGCCGACCACCGCGGGCGCGGGTTCCGCACCCACTCCCCCGCCCCGGCGGCGCCGGCGCCTCGTCCTCTCGGTGGCGTCCGCGGTCGTCGCGGCCTTCCTGACGGGCGGGCTGATGTACGCGCTCGACGGCGGCGAGGACCGCGGCCCCGCGGGTCCCGGCACGGCACCCGGCGGGAGCGCGCACACCGTCGCGCAGCCGGAGGGCTCGGCGGGCTACATGAGCACGCAGTCGGGGTCGGGCGGCTTCACGTTCACGTACCGCGACAGCCCGGAGCGCCGGCCGCAGGGCTGGCGGCAGTGGCAGTACAACCTCCAGAACAGCGACTGCGTGTACGCCGACGCGTCCCTGGTGTGCGTCGGCGACCGGACCGTCCGGATCGACGCCGCGACCGGCAAGGAGCTGTGGCGGACCGACAAGGCGTCGGCGTACGGCCAGAACACCCCCGTCGTCGTCGGTGACACCGCGATCGTCGACATCGGTGACCGGATCGTGGGTCTGTCGCTCACCGACGGCGCGGTGAAGTGGCGCTACACGACGCCGACGCTCACCCAGCGGCTCATCGGCGACGGGCAGCGGGTGTACGCGGTGGATCACGAGGGGCGGGTGCACGCCGTCGACGCGGCGTCGGGCAGGAGCAGGTGGACGGTGACGGCCCGTGTGTCCGCCGAGGGCGGGTCCGGGCATCCGCCCGCGCTGCGGGTCGTGGGCGACCGGCTCTACGTCTTCGCGAGCGCCTCCCCCGACTCGGTCGGCGAGGACTTCGTCACGGTGTTCAGCACCGCCAACGGGTCGCGCGTCGCCGCGTTCGGCCTGTCCGCGTCGTGCGACGCCGGCAGCGAGGCGCTGCTCGACGAGGACGGCACCACGCGGCTGTACTGCGCCATGACGGACGCGACGGGTACGAAGAGCGCCATCCTGCGTCAGGAGCTGGCGGAGGGCGCCAGGGGCGTCCGCACGCCGGTCGACGCGATGCTGGGCAACGGTCAGGTCGGGGCGCCCGAACTGTCGGTCACCCCGCGCCGGGTGCTGTTCGTGGCGCCCACCGAGACGGGCGGCGAACTGGTCGCCGTCGATCCGGTCGCGCGGACCGAGCTGTGGCGCAGGTCCCTGCCCGGCAGGGGCCCGGCCGACGCGCCCCCCGTGCAGGCCGGCGACCGCGTGTACGTCGCCAACCTCCGGGGAGTCGCCGTCTACGCGGCGCGCACGGGCAAGCTCCTCTACCAGCACAGCGTGCCGGACATCGAGGACGACAGCGGTATGGAGCTGGGCCTGGACACGGAGCCGATGGTGGCGGGCGGGATCATCTACGCCCCGTCGTCGAAGGCGGGCTGGGTGAGTCTGGACACGCTCGACACGGAGGACACCGGGCAGAAGTGAGCCCCGGTACCGCGTCACGATCACGGCGGTACCGGGGCTCACCCAGCGTTCACCGGGCGGCTGCGGCCGATTACGGCCTGAGCGTCATCTCCCGCTCTATGTCACGCTTGTCCAGCTTGGCGTCGTACCTGGCCAGCGGCTTCGCCGCGTCCGGGTCCGCCTGGACCGCGGCGGAGGCCACGCCCGCCCACTCCAGGATGCGGGCCGTCGCCAGGGCCTTCTCGTCGGCCACCAGACCGGCCACGTTCGCGCCGTGGTTGCGGCCGGGCGCCGTGAAGACGTAACTGTCACGCGCGCCCTTGCCGAGGCGGAACGGCTCGGCGCCCCACGGGTCGTTCTCGCCGTACACGAAGAGCATGCGGGTGGCGTTGTGGCGGACCCAGGTGTCCACGTCACGCATGGCGGACGGCTGGAACGTCATCGGGATCTCGCGCGGCACGAAGTTCCGCGGCGGCTGGTAGCCGTAGCGGATGTACTTCTTCTCGATGTGCGGGAACTCGATGGTCGGCGCACCCAGCTGCGTACCCGCCTGGTAGTAGTACGGCGTGTACGGCTCCAGGCCCTGGTCGGTGTACGAGGAGAAGCCGCCGATCGTGTCAATGGACGTCCAGATCTCGTCGTCGGTCGCGGTCTTGGCGTCCTTCGGGATGACGTCGCTGTCGCAGTCCGCGAGCAGGCTGTACTGCCAGAAGCCCCACACGTAGTCGAGCACGACGGCCTCGTACGCCTTGTCCAGGCCGCCGATCGTGTCGAAGGTGAAGCCCTCGGCGGCGGCGTACTCCGCGTACTTCTTCTCCAGCGCTTCACGGCGCACGAGTGCCTCGCGCTGCACGGCGTTCAGGCGGTCGCGGCACTCCTTGGTGCCGACGGTGGCGAAGAACCGGTCGTAGGCCGAGTCCTCCTTGTTCACCACGTCGTTCGGGGCGACGTAGGCGACGACGCCGTCCATGTCACGCGGGTAGAACCGCTCGTAGTAGGTGGCGGTCATGCCGCCCTTGGAGCCGCCGGTGGAGATCCACTTCTTCGAGTAGATCTTCTTCAGCGCGGTGAAGATGCGGTGCTGGTCGCTGGCCGCCTGCCAGATGTCGAGCTTGGACCAGTCGGCCGGGGCGGCGGGGCGGGACGGGGTGAAGAAACGGTACTCCATGGAGACCTGGTTGCCGTCCACGATCTGGGTGGGTTCGCGGCGGCCGGGGTTCGTGGAGACGTTGTAGCCGCCGGTGTAGAAGACCGTCGGGCGGCTGGTGTCCTTGTGCAGCACGGTGATCCGCTGCTGGAACGTGCCCTTGGACGGACGCCGGTGGTCGATCGGCTGGGTGTAGTTGAGGACGAAGAAGCGGTAGCCGGGGTACGGCTTCTCCTCGATCAGGCTCATGCCCGGGATCGCGAGGAGCTGGTCCTTGATGTCGGTGGTGGCACTGGTGCCGGTTCCCGTGTCGTCCGGCTGGGCGGCGGTCGCCGCCCCTGCCGTGCTCACCGTGCCTATGAGCACCACGAGCGCCAGCATCCATCTGAGCGCCTTGCGCATGGAATCTCCCCTGTGACTCATCGTGCGCCGGAACCTAGTCGAGCGACCGGTGCCGGCACCAGGGGAGGAGGGCGCCAACTGGCCAGTCAGGAGGGGAGCTTAGGGAAAACCCTGTGCGGGCGGACGGGGGGATGCCTCAAAGGGGCACAGCCCCCGTCAGCAGAGGATCCACCCCGAGCTCGTACTGCCCCTGCTCACCGCCCCCTTCACCCACACACACCGTCGCCCGGCATGCACGGCGCCCGTCCCGATGCGCTCCTCCCGCTTGCCCTCCCGCCGCACCGGCCGGCTCCCGCGAGCCTGCACGCTGACCGACATCCACTTGGCGGCGCCCCGCTTCTTGGCGACGGTCACCGCACAGACGTAACCGCCGCGCTTGTAGACGTCCACGCGGCCGGTGGAGAAGGGCAGCGTACGGACCTTGCGTCCCGCACAGGACGCCGCCTCGGCGCTGCCCGGCCCGGCCACCACGAGCAGCCCGGACGCGGCCAGCAGGGCCAGTACGAGCGCCATCCGGCGGCGTACCGCACCGTGCGTCCCCGTCGCTCCACCGCTCACCGGATGACATCCCTCCCCGCGCAGAAGACGTACTGCCAGACGTACTGGTGTGACGTACTGGTGTACGGACGCGCGACGTATGCCGGATGGTTGCACGTCCACTGGCGAGGTGTCAGCTCGGCGCGCTGACCGGCTCCCCCACGAAGGTGCGCCACAACTGCGCGTACCGGCCGCCCAGTCGGAGCAGCTCGTCGTGGGTGCCGTCCTCGGTCACGCGGCCGTGGTCCATCACCACGACGCGGTCCGCGCGGGCGGCGGTCGTGAGCCGGTGGGCGACCACGAGCGTGGTGCGGCGGCCCGCGAGACGGTCCGTGGCCTGGTTGACCTGGGCCTCGGTGGCCAGGTCGAGGGCGGCGGTGGCCTCGTCGAGGAGCAGGATGTCAGGGTCGACGAGTTCGGCGCGGGCCAGCGCGATCAGCTGGCGCTGTCCGGCGGAGAGATTGCGGCCGCGTTCGGCGACCTCGTGGAGGTAGCCGCCCTCCAGCGTGGCGATCATGTCGTGCGCGCCGACGGCCCGGGCCGCGGCCTCCACCTCGGCGTCGGTGGCGTCGGGGCGGCCGTAGGCGATGGCGTCACGGACGGTGCCCTGGAAGAGGTACGCCTCCTGCGGGACGACGCCCAGCCGGTGCCGGTACGACGTGATGTCCAGGTGCCGCAGATCGGTGCCGTCCACGAGCACGCGCCCGCTCGTGGGGTCGTAGAAGCGCGCGACGAGCTTCACCAGGGTCGACTTGCCCGCGCCCGTCTCCCCGACGAAGGCGACCGTCTGCCCGGCGGGGATCGTCAACGCGACCCCTCCGAGGGCTTCCTCGTCGTCGCCGTACGCGAAGTGGACGTCCTCGAAGACGATGTCCCCGCGCAGGGACAGCACCTCCAGCGGCTCCTTCGCCGCCTTCGTCGAGGTGGGTTCGCGGAGCAGTTCCTGGATGCGGCCCAGCGACACCGTGGCCTGCTGGTAGCCGTCGAAGACCTGGGAGAGCTGCTGCACGGGCGCGAAGAACAGGTCGATGTAGAGCAGGTACGCGACCAGCGCGCCCGTCGTCAGCGTCGCGGAGTCCACCCGCTGCGCGCCCACGACCAGTACGGCGGCCGCGGCCACCGACGACAGCAGCTGCACGAACGGGAAGTACACGGATATCAGCCACTGGCCGCGGACGCGCGCCGTGCGGTAGCTGTCGCTGCCGGCCGCGAAGCGCTCGCCGCCGTCCCGCTCGCGCCGGAACGCCTGCACGATCCGCAGCCCGGACACCGACTCCTGGAGGTCGGCGTTGACCAGCGCCACGCGTTCGCGGGCGAGTTCGTACGCCTTCACGCTCGCCCGGCGGAAGAAGAACGTGCTGATGATCAGCGGCGGCAGCGTGGTGAAGACGACCAGCGCCAGCTGCACGTCGATCACGAGCAGCGCGACCATGATGCCGAAGAACGTGACGACCGAGACGAACGCGGTGACCAGGCCCGTCTGGAGGAAGGTGGAGAGGGCGTCGACGTCCGTCGTCATCCTCGTCATGATCCGGCCGGTCAGCTCCCGCTCGTAGTAGTCGAGTCCGAGCCGCTGGAGCTGGGCGAAGATCTTCAGCCGGAGCGAGTACAGGACGCGCTCACCGGTCCGTCCGGTCATCCGCGTCTCGCCGATCTGCGCCGCCCACTGGGCGAGTACGGCGAGCAGCGCCAGCACGGAGGCCGCCCACACTCCGCCGAGGGCCAGTTCGGAGACGCCGTTGTCGATGCCGTGCCGGATCAGGACGGGGAGGAGCAGTCCCATGCCGGCGTCGACGGCGACGAGCCCGAGGCTGATGAGCAGGGGGACCCCGAAGCCCCGCAGCAGCCGCCGCAGGCCGTACGACTCCTCCGGCGTGACCGCCCGCGCCTCGTCGATGCCCGGGGTGTCGGTGGCCGGGGGCAGCGCCTCGACCTGGGCGAGGAGTTCGGGGGTGGCCGGCGTCCCGTCGAGGGCGGGGTCCCTGGGCTCCCGGTCGCCGGTCCACAGCCTGGGGGTGATGCCGCGCTCGGCGTCGAACTCGGCGTCCAGTTCGTCCCGTACGGAGGTGTCCGCGGTGAGGGTGTCTTCCGTCAGGGACGCCGGATTGACGTGGCCGGGTGAGACTCCGCCCAGTTCGTCCGGGTCGGTGAGCAGCGAACGGTAGAGGGCGGACCGCTCCTGGAGTTCCTCGTGGGTGCCGAGGTCGGCGAGGCGGCCGTGGTCGAGGACGGCGATGCGGTCGGCGAGGTTGAGGGTGGAGCGGCGGTGGGCGATCAACAAGGTGGTGCGCGCGGTAGCGCTCGATGAGGGGTGGTGGTCGGGCGACGGGAGGGCCGTACGGCCCTCCATGACCTGCCGGAGCGCCTCGTGTATCTCGTGCTCGACGCGGGCGTCCACGGCGGAGGTCGCGTCGTCGAGGACGAGGAGGCGCGGGTCGGTGAGGATGGCACGGGCGAGGGCGACGCGCTGGCGCTGGCCGCCGGAGAGGGTCAGGCCGTGCTCGCCGACCTTGGTGTCGTATCCCTCGGGCAGTGCGGTGATGAACCCGTGCGCCTGGGCGGCGCGGGCGGCGGTCTCGATCTGCTCCTGGGTGGCGTCGGGGCGGCCGTAGGCGATGTTGTCGCGGACGGTGGCCGAGAAGAGGAAGGAGTCCTCGGGGACGAGCCCGATGGCGGCGCGCAGGGAGTCGAGGGTGAGTTCCCGGACGTCGTGGCCGCCGATGAGGACGGCGCCGTGCGTGACGTCGTAGAAGCGCGGCAGGAGCATCGAGAGCGTGGACTTGCCGGAGCCGGAGGAGCCGACGACGGCGAGGGTCTCGCCGGGGCGTATCTCGAAGCTGAGGCCGTCGAGGACGGGGGCCTTGTCCGAGCCCGCGGAGGCGTCCCGGTGAACGTCCCCGTACGCGAACGACACGTCGTCGAACTCGACGGTCGCGGGGGCGTCGGCGGGAAGCGTCTTCGTGCCGTCCCTGAGGGTCGGCTCGGTGTCGATCAGCTCCAGCACGCGCTCGGTGCCCGCCCGTGCCTGCTGACCGACGGTCAGGACCATGGCGAGCATGCGGACGGGGCCGACGAGCTGGGCGAGGTAGCTGGAGAAGGCGACGAACGTGCCGAGCGTGATGTGCCCGCGCACCGCGAGCCAGCCGCCGAGCGCCAGCATGGCGACCTGCCCGAGGGCGGGGACGGCCTGGAGCGCCGGGGTGTACCGGGAGTTGAACCGGATGGTGCGCAGCCGCCCCGCGAACAGCTTGCGGCCGACCTCCCTGAGCTTCCCGGTCTCCTGCTCCTCCTGTCCGAAGCCCTTGACCACGCGGACACCGCTGACGGCACCGTCGACGACGCCCGCGACGGCGGCGGCCTGGGCCTGCGCGTACCAGGTGGCCGGGTGCAGCCGGGTGCGGCTGCGCTTGGCGATCCACCAGAGGGCGGGGGCGACGGCTATCGCGACCAGGGTGAGGGGCAGCGACAGCCAGGCCATGATCACGAGGGAGATCAGGAAGAGCATGACGTTGCCGAGGGTCATCGGCAGCATGAAGAGCAGGCCCTGGATCAGCTGGAGGTCGCTGGTGGCCCTCCCGACGACCTGGCCGGTGGACAGCTCGTCCTGACGGCGCCCGTCGAGCCGCGTGATCGTCTCGTACATGTCGGTCCGCAGGTCGTGCTGGACGTCGAGGGCGAGACGTCCGCCGTAGTAGCGGCGGATGTAGGTCAGGACGTAGACGAGGACGGCGGACCCGATCAGCGCGCCGGCCCAGGGGGCCATGCTCCGGGTGTGGTTCGTGACGACGTCATCGATGATCACCTTGGTGATCAGGGGGACGACGGCCATGAGGGCCATGCCCGCCAGGGAGGAACCGAGGGCGAGGACGACGTCCTTGGGGTACCGCCAGGCGTACCCGGCGAGTCTCCGCGCCCAGCCCTGTATCTCCCCTGTCTCCCCCGTCTCCCCCTGCTCCGCTGCCACGGCGGCGCCTCCCATCTGTGCTGATGTGCCGGAGGCACCAACGCGGGAGGGTGCGGGTTTCATTCCGCTGCAATGCCGCTGCAATGAACCTGCGGGGCGGCGCGGGGGTTTCGTCGCCCCCGCCGCCCCTACCCGTCCCCTCCCCAGGGGCTCCGCCCCTTCGACCCCGCCAAGGGGGCTACGCCCCCTGGACCCCCAGGGCTTCGGGGCTCCGCCCCGGACCCCGTTTCGGGGGCCGGCCCCCGGACCCCCGCTCCTCAAACGCCGGAGGGGCTGAACGTCAGCCCGTCCGGCGTTTGAGGACGAGGCCGTTCAGGCCGACAGCGGGGGTCTGGGGGCGGCAGCCCCCAGGGACAGGATGGGACGGGTAGGGGCGGCGGGGGCGAGAACTCCGCCGTTACGGCAGGCGGACGTTCAGTCGGTAGAAGCGGGTCGTCTGGGCCGGGTTCTGGTTGTCGTCGCTGACCAGGAGGACGCGCAGGCCGCCGGAGCCATAACCGGTGATCGTCATGCCCTCGATGTTGTCGAGCAGCGGGTTCGGCTGGGGCTGCTTGGCGGTCGCTCCGAGTGTGGGGCAGGTCACGAGGTCGGTGAGGAGGGTCTTCTTCACCAGCCGTACGTCCGCCTGGCCCGTGAGGTTCTCGACCCCGCTGGTGTCCGTGGCGTGCCGCGGGTCCGCGAGGTAGAGGCGGACGGTGTTGCCGACGCCGGAGGTGAAGCCGCGCTCCAGGACCAGCAGCCGCCCGTCGGGAAGGGCGGCGGTCTCCACGACGCCCAGGCCGCTGTCGGCGCGGTAGCCGTACTGGTCCGAGAGCCGGAAGTCCTGGCCGCGGCCCCGGTCCCAGGTCTGGAAGCGGACGATCCCGGCGCTGTCGCCGGAGAGGGCGTACTCCATGGAGGCGAGCAGGGTGCGCCCGCCGGGCAGGAGGGTCAGGCCCTCGAAGGTGCCGTTGGTGACGGCCCGCCCGGCCGGAGCGACCCGGAGCGCCTCCGGTACGGGCAGGCTCCCGCCCAGCAGGCGGCCCTCGCGGTCGTACCGGCGTACCGACGGCTCCTTCTCGGAACTGACGAGCAGCGTGCCGTCCCGGTCGACGACCAGGCCCTCGGAGTCGAGCTCCGCGCCCTTGTCGTCGGCGAGCGGGACGACGCCCGTCGGGCGCAGGGTGCGGGCATCCAGGGTGAAGAGGGCGGAGCGGTCGGAGACCGCGGCGAGGGAACCGTCCCGGTTCACGGCGAGGGCCGAGAAGTTGCCGACGAAGGTGCCCTCGTACGTCGTCTTGTCGAGCGCGTCGGAGAAGCCGTCGATGGAGACGGCGGGCGAACAGGCGTGTGACGGTGACGCGTTGACGGTGGCGTGGGCGTGGGCGGGTCCGGCGGTACCGAGCGTGGTGGCTGCCGCCAGCGCGGCGGTGACGGTCGCGAGGCGGGTTCTGAGGCTTCTGGAGCGCATGCCCGTCACGGTAGAACGGGTGGCGTGCTGCCGGGTGGACTCCCCGTGAATGCTGGGGGTTTCGGGAGATTTCAACCGCCCGCCGGCGGCACGGGCACGGAGGCCTCGCTGGGCTGGTTCGTCGGGACGTACCGCTGGGCGCCCGCGCTGCCGGTGACCGGTACGAGGTCCTTGTGGATGGCCTTCGCTATGCCCTGGATGGTGGTCACGCCGTAGGTCATGGTGCTGTTGCCGTGCGTGAGCACGGAGATCATGTAGTCGTGTCCGCCGCCGTTGAAGGTGCCGATGCTGTGCACGCGCCAGCCGTGCGTGGCACGGGACAGCCAGCCGTTCTTGACGTGCACGGAGACGGTGGAGGGCGCCCCGGCCGGTGTACCCCAGCGCTGCGAGGAGATGACCTGGCCCATCAGCTTCAGGATGTACGCACGGGAGTTGTCACTCAGCACGGAGTTCTTCGCGGTGACGAGCTTGAGCAACTTCTGCTCGTCCTGGACGGTGATCTGGGTCAGCCCCCAGTAGCCGTTCGTGCCCGGCTTGGTCTGCGTCATGCCGGCGGCGGCCAGGAAGCCCTTGATCTTCGTCATCCCGAGCTGCCGCCACAGGGTGCTGGTGGCCGCGTTGTCCGACTTGGTGATCATGGCCTTGGAGAGATCCGCCTCACGCTGGGTGAGGTAACGGTTGTGCTTCTTCGCGTCCCAGAGCAGCGTGGCGAGCACGGTCACCTTGACGACGCTGGCCGAGTCGAAGGCCGTACTGCCGCGCAGGGTGCAGGTGGTGTTCGTGGCCCGGTCGTAGAGCCCGACGGCTATGGTCCCCTTGCGGTTCGCGAGGGCCGCGGTGATGTCCTTCTGCAACTTCGCGGCCAGGCCCGCCCGTCCGGACGTACAGCTGACCTGCGGCGTGGCAGCCGCTGCCGGTGTCGCGGCGGCCACGCACGGCAGAAGCAGTCCGGCGCCGAGGGCCCCGGCGATCACACGTGCACGTCTCGTTGCCCGGTACGTCATGGAGGCTTCCCATCCCCTAGAAGCGAGGCGAGCGCGCTGTCGGCGCACTCGCCTCCTTCGACTCGCGGGGATGGCCGGGAGTTGTACGTGCGTTTGGTCACCGGGACCTGCTCTGCTCGCCAAGCCGCTACCGTCTCGGGCCTACCGTCTCGGGCCTACCGTCGCGGCCCCGCGACGGCGTACACCGCGGTGCCGGCGACCACGAGGACCACGGCCGTCCAGGTGCCCGCCGCCGTGCCGGGCGGCAGCAGCATCCAGGCCGCCACCTGCGTCGGCACACTCGTCGGGGGCGGGGCGAAGAACGAGAACGAGAGCCAGGCGAACGGCAGCGTCCACGCGTACTGACCGCCCAGGAGCGCCGCGCCCAGGGCGGCCAGTCCCATCAGGCCCGCGCTGTCCCGGACGATGAACGCGGTGGTGGCCATGGACTCGCCCATGGTCTGCACGGCGAGCAGCATCGCGGCGACGACCGCGCCGGCGAGCAGCACGTGCGCCGCTCTGCGGGGCACCCAGCGGATCGCGGCCGTCCGGTCCAGCGCGAGGTCCTGCCCGCTGAGGCCGATCGAGGCGGCCATCGCCCCGGTGGCGAGGACGAGCACGGGCGGTCGCGGATCACCGGGCCCCCCGCCGCCGTCCCGGGCGAGTGCCCACACCGCCACCGTGCTGATCAGCACCGCGGCGAGCGACGCGGGGACCTGACGCGAGCGCGCGTACAGCGTCAGCCATCTCACCGGGACGCACCGCCCTTCAGCGCGTCGAAGGGCTCGCCCTCGCAGGAGAGTGCGGCGGCGCGCATCGCGTTGATCCGCGAGAGCTGCTCGGTCCGCCCGAGCGCCTTGAGTTCCTTCCACACCGGGCGGGTCTCGGTGTCGACCTCGCGGCGCGAAATTGCCGCCACTGTGCCGGGAAGCTGCCTGAGGTCCCCGAGGACCCAGCCTGCCGCGACGGTCTGCGCGTACAGGTCTCCCCCCGTGCCGCTCCAGCCGACGGGGGAGCACCCCGGCACCATGCCCTTGGCGATCAGGGCCCGGGTCAGTTCCTCGCCCTTCGCGGCGGCGATGAGGTCGTCGTCGAAGTCGAGGAGCACCGTCTTACGGGACCACCGCGGCGTGGCGCCGTCCGGCGGTACGGCGGTGTTCTCCCGGACCGAGACCGGCGCCCGGCCGCCCAGGGCGCCGTGCAGCAGGCGCAGCGCCTCCTTACCGGGACCCGCCAGTTCGGCGAGTCGGTCCTGGTGCGTCCTGGTCACGCACACCGGGCCGTCGCACACCAGCTCCGCGGCGGCCTTGTCGACGACGTACATCCGGCTCGGCTCGGAGGGGAGGACGAGCAGGGCGAGCGGCGCGCCCGCCAGGACGGGCGTCAGGGCGGCCAGCCGGGCGCGCGGGGTCGCGGCGACCAGCAGCGCGAAGCCGGTCGCGGCCAGGCCGAGCAGCCAGATCGTCTGCCCGAGGTGCACGGAGGCGGAGAACGTGAGGAGCACGTTGCGCACCTCGTCCACCGCCGGTGACAGCAGGGAGACCCGGTTCGGCTCCGTGATGTCGACCCCCTCCGCCGTGGTCGTCCGCGTCCGGCCCAGCGTCGAGTTCATGAGGGCCGTGAACACGAAGGCGACCATGGTCAGCACGGGCGGGGTGAGCGCGGACGGCAGGGCCCGCCCCACACCCATGCCCAGCACGGCGCCCGCGACCAGGAAGAGTGCCCCCACCAGCGAGATCGGCAGCCACCCGAGGTGCGTGTACTCGGTGTGGGCGAGCACCTGGACCCCGCCGATGAGGACGACGAGCGCGAAGGCCGAGGCCAGGGTGATCGCCGTGGTGCCCGCCAGCGTGGCGGCGCGGTGCCAGGCGGGCCGCGGTGTGGTCGTCAGCAGCTCGGGCATCGTCGAGCGGTGGTCGCGCAGGCCCTGCAACGCGCCGAGCCCCACGGCGAGCGGCCACAGGTAGAACAGCAGGGCGCGGGTCCACAGGGCCAGGGACGTCCACTGGGCCGTCCACGCCGTGGTGCCCCTCCACCACGCGGTGCTCACCAGGTACAGGAACGCCAGCGCGGTCGTCAGGACCACAATGCCGGCCCACGGGGCGACGGAACGCCTCAACTCGATGCGCAGAACACGGCCGTTCACCAGGTGCCCCTTCCCTGCTCGGGCCCCTTCAGCAGCGCCGAGTAGCCGCGCTCCAGCGGGCTGTCGCCCACGTGCTCGGGGCCGCCCGCCGCGGCCAGTTCGTCCGGGGTGCCCTGGAAGACCAGCCGGCCCTCGGCGAAGAGCACCACGTCGGTGCAGGCGGCGGCGACGTCCTCCACCAGATGGGTCGAGACCACCACGCAGGTGTCCGTGCCCAGTTCCAGCAGCAGTTCGCGGAAGCGCAGCCGCTGCGCCGGGTCCAGGCCGACCGTCGGCTCGTCCAGCAGCAGGATCGTCGGGTCGTTGACGATGGCCTGGGCGATGCCGACCCGCCGCACCATGCCGCCCGACAGGGCCTTCATCCGCTCGTCGGCGCGGTCCGCCAGTCCCACCCGCTCCACGGCGCGCTGCACCGCCGCCGGGATGTCCGCCTTGGGCACCTCCTTCAGCCACGCCATGTACTCGACGAACTCGCGCACCGTGAAGCGCTTGTAGTAGCCGAACTCCTGCGGCAGATAGCCGATCCGGCGGCGCAGCGCACGGTGCTCGCCCCGGCCGCCCACGGACTCGCCGAGCAGCTCAAGGGTGCCCTCGGCGGGGCGCAGTACGGTGGCCAGCGCCCGGATGAGGGTGGTCTTGCCCGCCCCGTTGGGTCCGAGCAGGCCGTGCACGCCGGTGCCCAGCGAGAGGTCGAGCCCGTCGACCGCCATCCGTTTCCTGCCGGCTCTGACCTTCAGCCCGGCGGCCCGGATCTCCCAGGCGTAGGGCGTCGGTGCGATGTCGGCCGCGCTGAACGCGGGCATCATGTGATGGTCCTTTCCGATGGTCATCGATGGGCTCCCAGCACGGAGTAGGCGCCCCTGCGGGCGATCACGACACCGATGCCGAGCGCGAGGATCAGCCCCCACGCGGGCAGACCGTCCGTCTGCAGGGCGAAGGTCGTACGGCTCGTGGCCAGGGTCGGCGCCACGATCACGCCGGCCCACACGGTCACCAGCGCGACGGCTGCACGGTGCACGCCGACGACACCGCCGAGCGCCAGGGTCGCCGAGGTGAAGGCCAGGCAGGGCAGCAGCCACTGCGCGGCCGTCACCCCCGTCGCCCAGCCACTCACGGAGAGCACGGGTACGACCACGACGAGCACGGACGCGGTGCGCCGCAGCACCAGGTACAGCCCGGCTCTGGGCGCCGAGGCCGTCAGCTCGTACGCCGGGTCGAGGCCGCGCGACCACGACGCCGCGACGCCGAGCACGGGCAGGACCGGGGCGAGCAGCAGCACCAGCGACACCTCGCCGGAGCCGGGGTAGCCGGTGTCGACCAGGTCGAGCAGGAGCGCGAGCAGCGTCACGCTCGCGACCATGGCCAGCCACGGCACCACCGTGGGCGTCAGCCACCTCGACAGCCGCGCCGTCCAGCGCCGTCGGCGCGGCGTCGGGACGATGGCGGCCAACTGCGGTTCCAGTCCGGACCACACGGTGTCGACGAGCGCCGTGACGTCCGGCCCCCACCCGGTGTCGTCCGGCCCCCGCACCGCGACGCCGGAGGCCTGCGCCGCGGCGGCGGTCGCCTGCGCCATGACGGCTGCCGACAGCCGGTCACGGCACACCCGGCACCCCTCCAGATGGGCCTCCAGGGCCCACACCTCGTCGGTGGCCATGTCCGTGTCGCCGCGCGCGTAACCGTCGATCATCCGCATCGACGCGTGTTCCCCACTCGACGCGTGTTCCCCGCTCATGCCAGTGCCTTCCGCATCGCGATCCGGGCCCGGCGGGCACGGGTCTTGACCGTGCCCTCGGGCAGCCCGAGCAGGACCGCCGTCTCCCGGACGGACAGTCCGTCGAGCACCATGGCCTGCAGTACCTGCCGGAGCTCCGGCGCGAGGCGCCGCAGCGCGTCCCCGACGTCACCGCCGACGGTCGCCGCGAGCGCTTCCTCCTCGGCGGCGGGGACCATGGGCTGCGAGGCGGCCGCGAGCGGCGGTTCCGCGTGGTGGGCCCTGCGCCGGAACGCGTCGACGAGGCGGCGCGCCGCGATCGTCCACAGCCAGCCGACGGCGGTCCCTCCGGCCGCGGACCCGGCGAACGCGCCCGCCGCGCGCCATACCGCCAGATACGTCTCCTGCATGACCTCGGCGACGATCTGCTCGTCGGCGCAACGGCGCCTCAGCCGCACGGCCATCCACGGCGCGGTGCGCCGGTACAGCTCCTCGAACGCCGCACGGTCGCCCTTGGCCACCAGCCGGACGAGACCCTCCTCGTCCAGCTCACCCGGTGCCTTCCTGAGTGATCTCACACCCGCAAGACGCGGGGCCCGCGCGCCAGGTTTTCTGCACAGCGTGACCTGCGTCACACGCGGGACAGACAGCCCCGCCTGGACGCCGTTCGGCCCGGGCTTCCTGGTCACAGCGACAGCGGCCATCGCCGGTCACGCAGTCGCCACCGTCGCCACAGGCCACTATGTGACCTCTCGAAACGGCGGGCTGGGGCCTCCCCTGCGCGGTGGTGGCACCGCCGTGCGGCAGTTGGCAGCACATGGACGCCCTCGGCCACAACCAGCATGTAAATCTTGGATAAGGTGCGGAGCGCTCTGGCTGCCGAAGCTGGACCGCGCCGGTAGAGGGAAGACGTCGAGGGCTGTAGCCACACCCCATGGTGTGACACCGCGCTCGCCGGCCTGCGCCGATGCAACAGTGCGGCCGCGAGCCGCGATCCGAATGGGGTGGGGCCGGGCGTTCGACACCTGCACGGCCCCTTCCCTCGCGGCAATGAAGGCCTGGAAGACCGGCTTCTACGGAGCCGCCGCCGTCTACATCGGGGGCAAGAACCGTGGCTGCGCCCAGCCCAACCTCACCGCGTCCTGGGTGAAGTCCGTCAGCGCTGCCGGCTGGAAGCTGATCCCGCTCTATGTCGGCGCCCAGCCGCCCTGCCAGACCAGCAGGAACCCGGAGAGGTTCACCGCCTCCACAGCTGCTTCCCTCGGGGCGAGCAACGCCAAGGACGCCGTCGCCAAGGCGACCGCCCTGGGCATGAAGCCCGGCAGCCCCGTCTACCTCAACATGGAGTCGTACGACATCACGAACAAGGCGTGCAACGACGCCACCCTGACGTATGTGCGCTCCTTCACCAAGACCCTGCGGGCCAATACGTACCGCGCCGGGCTCTACGGCTTCAGCAGCTCCAGCGCCAAGGCCATCGCCACCGCCACCAACCGGACCGACCTCCCCGGCAACCTCTGGTACGCGCTGTGGAACAACAAGAACACCACCACCGCCGGCTGGCCCTGGGACCCCAAGCTGTACACCGACCACAGCCGCGCCCACCAGTACATGGTCAACAGCAAGGAGACCCGCGGCGGCCACACCATCACCGTCGACCGCAACGCCTGGGACGCCCCCGTCGCCATCACCGGATAGCAGGTACTGAATGATCGGCCCGGCCATGACCCTCCTTGAGTCACGGTCGGGTCGACCACGCACGCTTGCCCGATTCGACGCGGGCCGCGGGGAGCGGGCGTTTCTTCTGGCTTGATCTTCAACCTGATGTCTCGAAGCTCGCCACATCGGGATCGCGGTGGACGGGTACGGGGAGACGGGCGCCGCGGCTTTCGGCGATCCGGCGCACGTCGGCCAGTGACTCGGCCATCCGGGCGAGCAGGAACCGGAGTTGCGCGGAGGTCGCCCGATGGTCGGCCAGCATCTCGGCCGCGTGGTCGAGGAGGCCGTCGGCCATGCCGAGCTGGAGCCTCTCGACGGTGTCGGCCACCCGGGAGACGTATCCGACGCCGTCCGTCACCACGTAACAGCGCTTGCCCTCCGGCCCCACCCAGGGCAACAGCCGCGCCTCGCCCCTGCCTTCGATGTCGTACGTCACCCCGCCACCTCCAGTCCGTGGCTCAGCTCGTGGGCGACGAGGTAGGGGCGTACCAGGGCGTTGTCCTCGCCGCGCAGGAGGCGGGAGCCGACGCCCCGGGTGGTGGGACGCGCGGCATGCCGAGCCCTGGGGCGCCGGGCCACTCGGGCGGCGGGGAGGCGGCGGCGCCCGCGTCCGGGAAGCAGGCGCCGCAGCAGCGGCTCCAGGAGACGGGCGGTGCGGTGACTCACGTGGTCAACTCCGTGTATCCGTGCAGGCGACGAGGGTGTCGCTTTGTGTAGCTGTCCGGTTACACGGTGGGACTTGCCGGGCTAGGCTCGCCAGGGGGTAGCAGGTGACGAAGCACTGGTCACGAGGGAGTTGACACGGTGGGCAGCATCTACGGCGACTGGCTCAAGGAACAGCGCGAGACGGCGGGGCTGACGCAGCAGCAACTGGCCGACACGGCGATCATGACGCGCTCGCACATCGCCCATATCGAGGCGGGGCGCCGGGTGCCTTCGAAGGAGGACGCGCGGCGGCTGGACAGGGCGCTGGGCACGGGGAACGTGCTGAGCAGTTTCCTGCCGCAGAACGACGTGGCGACCGCCGACTACTTCGAGGCGGTGCGCGTACTCGAACAACAGGCGGTGATGATCTGCGAGTACGCCCCGGCGTTCGTCCCGGGCATCCTCCAGACGAAAAGGTATGCACGTGCGGTGCTGGGCTCGGCGTTCCCTCCGGTGAGCGAGGAGGAGTGTGACAGGCTCGTCGTAACACGCCTTGAACGCGCGAAGATTCTCGAAGATCCGGTGACGCCTGTGGTGTGGGCGCTGCTGGACGAGGCGGTACTGCGGCGCCCCATGGGCAGCGCGGACGTCATGGCGGAGCAGATCACGCACGTGGTTCGCCTCGCCGAGACCGGACGCATCCGCGTCCATGTGATGCCGTTCAGTACGGGCCATTACCCGCTCATGTCGAGCATGCTCACGCTGATGTGGTTCGAGGACCAGCCGCCTCTGGCATACGGTGAGGGCGACCGGATGGGGAAGCTGCACGACTCCCCACCCGTGGTCCGCGAGATGCAGAGTCGCTACGATCTCGCGCTGAGCGACGCCCTGCCACTGAAGGAGTCCCTGGCCCTGCTCAGGGCCACTGCGAAGGAGTACGGGCACCATGACTGACCGAACCATCCCGAACGCGGCCACGCTGAGCGGCTGGCGGAAGTCCTCCCACAGCAACGACGACGCCGGGAGCTGCCTCGAAGTCCTCGACAACCACCCCTCCGGCGTCCCCGTCCGCGACTCCAAGAACCCCCACGGGCCCGCCCTGCTCTTCTCGGCGCCCGGCTGGTCCTCGTTCGTCACAGCGGTCAGGCGCGGCGAGTTCCCCTCCTGAGCGTCCACGGCCGACGACGGCGACCCCAGGACGCACCGAGTCCAGGGGTCACCCAAGGGGCGCCGGGTGATCCCGACTGTGGCGCGCTGAGCTGGTCCTACCTTCCAAGCGTGGGTCTGGGGCGGAAGGGACCGTCGGTCGCGAAGGCATGGGCAGCAACTCGGCCGGATCTCCCAGAGCGGCGATCCTCCCGTCCGGTCCGGTCGCGGTCGGGCCGGGAACCTGCTCAAGGGCCGGACAGCTCACCATAGGGATCCAGCAGCGGGGCCCAGGCTTGCCCGGGATGAGTCGCTGCACGGCCCCGGGGCCCGCCATCCGCAGCACGTTGCCCACCGGCGCCTGCCGACGCCCGGCCAGGGCACCGTCCACCACCAGCTCCTCCAAAGCGCGCGCATCGGTGCGGAACACCAGCCGCACCCCCGAAGGCATCACGGTCACTCCGTAGACCGACGGGTCCTGGTACTGCTCCTTGGTCCACGCGGGCAACCGGCGCGGCATCACCCCTGACGGTGTGGTCTCCAGGTCCAGCGCACCTCGTAACTCCACGGGCCCGCCCACCAATGGAACCGCCCGCATCGCCACCGTCACCGCTCCTGTCCAAGGTCAATGCGCTCCGGAGATGGCATCGGCCTGGTGCCTCCGTGGTTCATCGACGCCCGCCGAACTCCCAGTCGTGGACCTCGATGTCCGCGTACCGCTCCGGAGTCAGGGCGGCCCGTACGCGATCAGCTCGTCCTGGTCGGGCGGCAGGGCGAGGTCGGCGGCCTGCCCCTCGCCGAGGCCGAGCACCAGGTACCGGTTGCCACCGCTCCGGTCACCGGGACAATCCCACATGGTGCGCCCCAGCACGTTGCGCCACCGGCGCAGCAGCACGTCCCGGTACGCACCGGCCTGGTAGGTGGGCTCGTCGAAGGCGAACGCGCGGGCAGCGGCGGGATCGGGCAGATCGACGATGTGCACGCTTCCAGTGGGCGTTTCACCATCATCGGCGAAGGTCCGGCCGCGAGCGATCAGCTCCTTCGCGTACCGGTCCATGTAGGACCAGTGCTCCTCCAGTGACTCCTCGCGTAAGGCGAGGGAGCCCAGCCGGTCCGTGCGCGGTGCGGGCTGCGGCTCGTCCGACGGACTGCGAGCAGCCCGGATGCAACCCTCACGGCCTGTCGCGAGTCAGAGATGCCGCGATGAGGTGAGGGTCCTCGCGCAACCGGGCCGCAGGAATGGCATACGATGCGCCCGAACCTCATAAAGATCACATAAGAGGATGTACACGTCATGATGGTCCGCGCCCAGTATCGTTCTCTTCGCGGCATATCCGCCGTTGCCGCCCTCCTCGCGATCGGCGCGGTGGGATGCTCGGACGTCTCCGATGCCGTCGACAGCGCCAAGGACGGCGCGAAGAAGGCGGCTCGCCAGCGTTCGGTGTTCTCGCTGGACATCGGCGACTGCTACAACCCGAACGGCAAGGCCGAGGGGACGGCGTACGCCGTCGAGATCGTGCCCTGCGACGAAGCGCACGAGGGCCAGGTCGTCGGCGAGTTCGCGATCGACAAGGGCAAGGAGTACCCCGGCGACGACGGGGTCTCGACGATCGCGGACAACCGCTGTCCGGTCGAGGCGCAGAAGTACGCCCCGGACACCTGGGCGCTGCCCAAGGGCGTCGCCCTCTTCTACTACACCCCGACCAAGGAAAGCTGGGCGACGGGTGACCGCGCGGTGAGCTGCACCTACACCGCGGAGAAGGGCACGTTCAGCGGCTCGCTGGACACCGCGAAGTCCCTCAAGCCCGAGCAGAACACGTACCTCAAGGGCTCGAACGCGGTCTACGAGGCTCTGTGGGCGAACCAGCCGGAGAAGGACACTGTCGAGGACGACCTCGCCGGCTACAAGACGCAGGCCAAGGCCGTCGCGGCCGCCCTCGACGCACACGTCAAGGGCCTGGACGGCATCGAGGGCACGGAGGTCGGCAAGCTCCGCGCGACGCTGACGAAGGCGTCGGGGAACTGGAAGAAGGCCGCGAACGCCGCCGACGCCGACGCGTTCTACATCGCCTACGACCCGGCGTTCACCGGCATCGACCCGAGCAAGTCGGTCGCCGCCCGCAAGGAACTGGGCCTGGCCACCACCGTCCCGGCCGACGAGGCCGAGGTCTGGGCGGGCTGACGCTCCATCGGACCAGATGATCGATTCCGGGGGATCGGCTGCGCGCATGAGGTGAGGGAGACCAAAGGGCGGTTCTGACGCCAGACTTGGGCTCCCTCGCCGACGCCGAGCTGGTCACCCTTGCGGTGACGCAGGCTGTGCTCGGGTTCACCTCCGCGCTGCACTACGCGACGTCATCGCGCCTCGGACGGCAACGAGGAGCCCCTGCGCGTGTATCGGCGTCCCGCTGCGCGGCCCCGCGTTCGGCACGCAGGGCCGCGCGGCACAACTCACCGCACACAGCGAGAAGTTCACATTCGTCCAGCTGTGCCCGACCCACCGGATTCCGACACACAACCGCCCCCCATCCTTCACCCAACCGACTACATGCACATGTCACCCTCCTGTCCGTCGGCCGCTCATTCAACCCGCGTAGAACGGACACCCCCTATGCCCGCCACGCACATACGCCGCCGGAGAATCCTGGCGCTGACGGCCTCGGCCCTGCTCGCCGGTCTCACCCTGCCGACGGCAACCGCCTCGCCCGCCGCCGCGACGACGACCGCGTACGACGACACGTACTACGCGAGCGCGATCGGCAAGACCGGTACGGCTCTCAAGGGCTCCCTGCACACGATCATCAAGAACCAGAGGACGATCTCGTACACGGCGGTCTGGGAGGCGCTGAAGGTCACCGACCAGGACCCGAACAACAGCAGCAACGTGAAGCTGCTCTACTCGGGCATCTCCCGCAGCAAGTCGCTGAACGGCGGCAACGTGGGCAACTGGAACCGCGAGCACGTGTGGGCGCAGTCCCACGGCGACTTCGGCACCTCCGCGGGGCCCGGCACCGACCTGCACCACCTGCGCCCCGAGGACGTCCAGGTCAACTCCACCCGGGGCAACAAGGACTTCGACAACGGCGGCAGCAGCTTCACCAACAGCGGCGGCAGCCTGACCGACTCCAACTCGTTCGAGCCGCGTGACGCGGTCAAGGGCGACGTGGCCCGCATGATCCTCTACATGGCCGTGCGCTACGAGGGCGGCGACAGCTGGCCCGACCTGGAGCCCAACGACGCCGTCACCAACGGCAGCGTCCCCTTCCACGGACGCCTCTCCGTCCTGAAGCAGTGGAACGACGAGGACCCGCCGGACTCGTTCGAGCAGCGCCGCAACGACGTCATCTACAACTCGTACCAGGGCAACCGCAACCCGTTCATCGACCACCCGGAGTGGGTGGAGGCGATCTGGTAGGGACGTACCACCGTACGTACCTCCGTCCGGTGTTCGCCTGAACTCACCACTCGGTGTGGGGAGTTCAGGCGAGTACGCCGCCGCACCGGGTCACGTCAGCGGAACCAGAAGAAGATCGTGTCGGGGGTCCGTCCGGTCTTCTGGGCGCTCTCCCACTCGTCGGCCTCGAACCGCATCAGTTCGGCGAACCTGGCCGCCGTGCCACGGTAGTCGGGGCCCAGACGGTGGAGGACGGCCTCGTACGAGCCGGCGAGCTCGGCGGCCCGCTGGGCCGGGAAGATGCCGATCTGCGGGAAGGCGTCACCGGGGTGGGGCAGCCGGAGGGGCGGGCCGCTGAACAGGAACGTGCCCGGCAGGAGGTCCACCGGCACGCCGTACCGGGCCAGTTCGTCGCCCAGGGCGAAGAACCACGAGGGCTGGCGCCACACCCCGAGGTCAGTGATGTCGGAGAAGTGCGATGCCACCACGTGCCGGAAGGCGTACATATAGGCGGGGCACACGTTCGTTGAGACCACGCCCTCGATCAGTTCTTCCAGCGCCTGCGCCACGGAGATGCCGAAGGCGATGCCCTGCTCCCGTAAGCGGAGGTCGGTCTGCATGCATTGCTCGCGTATGAGCCCGAGGCGCCGCTCCTGGTCCGCGGTCCGTTCCACCGCGGTGAGCAGCCTGACCACCTCACGCATGTCACCGGTGCTCATGTCGAGGCTGTAGCCCATGAAGTCCTCCCCCTGCTTCGCCGGTCATGATCGTCGTTCCATGATCCACATGAGGCGACCGGGGATGTTCACGGGGGTGGGTAGCCGCTGAGCCGGAGCCGCGGCCTCCGAGCCGTGGCCCCTGTCTTTCCGTCAGGGGCCACGGGAGTTACGGGCGTACGGACGGTCAGCGCAGGGTGTACCCGAACAGCGCGTCCGTGGCGGGCGCGGACACGTCGCCGGGGCCGAAGGCGAGGGCGGACGTCGTGGTCAGACCGGTGGACGTGCCGCGCAGCACCCAGACCGCGCCGTTGTCGCTGTTCTCGGCGGTGGAGGCGACGGCGATGTCACGGTGACCGTCACCGTTGACGTCGAGGAGCGCGGTGGCGGCGCCGAACTTGTCGCCCGTCTCGGCGACCCCGGGCACCCCTTCGGTGTTCTGGTGGAAGACCTGGCTGCCGGTACCGGTGAAGCCGGAGGCGCTGCCGGGCACCAGGGCGAACGAACCGGCGTCGGTGAGGGCGCTGAAGTCCTCGCCGGGGATGCCGAGCGCGATGTCGGCGTACCCGTCACCGTTCACGTCGTCCACGGAGACCGCGGCGCCGAGGCCGTCGCCCTCCTCCTCCGCGCCGTAGAAGCCGGGCAGGCTCTGGTCGAAGGACTTCGTGTTCGCGGAGGACGGGCCGGAGGCCGAGCCGTAGGCGACACGGACCTTGCCGCTCCAGTCGTCGCCGCCGACCACGACGTCGTCGTAGCCGTCACCGTTCACGTCGCCCACGCCCATTCCCGGGGTCGCGCCCCCCGCGGTGTCGCCGGGAGCCCAGGACTTCGTGAAGCCCGACGCGCCGCCCAACAGCATCCGGCTGCCCCAGGTGCCGTCGCCGGTGTAGACCCACTGGACGATGTCGTCCTTGCCGTCGCCGTTGACGTCGCCGGCCTCGCCGGAACGGATCGGCCCGCTGATCGAGTCGGGGCCTTCCTCGCAGCCACTGCCGGTGGCGCACGAGGCGTCGTCCTCGCCGTAACCCCACCACTCGGACTTGTCGAGGATGTTGAGCACGGCGGCGGGCGTGCCGGTCCGGGAGACCGGGCCCTTCCACAGCGCGGCCTTGGCGCTCGGCGGGTCGTCGCCCGCGACGGTGCTGTGGGCGAACAGCGCGAGGTCGGTCTTGCCGTCCCCGTCGAAGTCACCGGCCTGCGGGGCCTGCCCGTACCCGGCGAGGTTCGTGCCGCCGGTGAGTCCGGAGGCGGACCCCCACATCACGACGGAGCCGGCGGCGCCGCCCGCGATCACCAGGTCACCGTAGCCGTCGCCGTCCAGGTCGCCCTTGGTGAAGGTCAGCCCGAAGCGCTCGTTCGCGGTGGCGGAGCCGGGTATGCCGCTGGTCGAACGGCTCACGATCTTCTTGTTCGCGGTGGACAGCCCGTCCGCCGAGCCGTACATGACGGCCACGTAGCCGGCCTTCGCCTTGTCGGACACCGTGGCGTTCGGCGCCCCGATGACGAGGTCGGCGTAGCCGTCGCCGTTGAAGTCGTCCTCGACGTCCACCGACGCGGCGGCGGCCTGGGCCGGGGCTCCGGTGAGGGCCCAGGCGCTGAGCCCTCCGGCGAGCAGCACCGCGGCGGCCAGGGGCGAACCCAGCCGTGCGGTACGGATCCTGCGTCCTGCTCGGGACATACAACTGCCTCTCAAACTGGTCGAGTTCAACACGGCACGCGCCGCGCGCCGCGCCCCCACACAGTTCGACGAGGAAGATGCGCCTCCAGTTGTACGCCCGAATGTCATTGTTGTGTAACCAGCCGTACGCCTGATGCCGTGCACACGGGTAGCGGCACCCCGCACCCCGCACCCCGCACCCGCACCCGCACCCGGCTCAGTCACCCAGGTGCGTGGGCGCGAACATCCGCAGTACGGCAGGGAGGACGACCACCGAGGGGCCGGGGGCGGACAGCGCCCTCGCCAGGTCGGCCTCCAGCGCCTCGGGAGACGTACGCACCCCCGGCACGCCGAACGACTCCGCCAGCGCCACGAAGTCCGGGCGGCCCAGCTCCGTGCCCGTCGCCTGTCCGAACGCGTCGGTCATGTACGCGCGCAGGATGCCGTAGCCGCCGTCGTCGATGATCAGCCAGGTGACGTTCAGGTCGTGCTGCCGTGCCGTGGCCAGTTCGGCGATCGAGTACAGGGCCCCGCCGTCGCCGGACACCGCGAGCACCGGGTGCGTCGGGTCGGCCGCCGCCGCGCCGAGGGCCGCCGGGAAGGCGTAGCCGAGGCCGCCCGCGCCCTGGGCCGAGTGCATGGTGCCCGGACCCTTCGCGTCGAAGGCGGACCAGGCCCAGTAGGAGAGAATCGTCATGTCCCAGAACGAGGGCGAGCGGGACGGGAGCGCCCTGCGTACGGACGCCAACAGGCCCTGTTCCAGGGTGAGTTGCTGGGAGGCGATGCGCGCCCGCACCCGGTCGAGGACCGCCCGCACCCGGTCCGGCGCCGCCTCGTCCTCGCGCGGCTCCACCGTCTCCAGCAGCGCCTGGAGCGCGAGTCGCGCGTCCGCGTGGATGCCAAGGGCCGGGTGGTTGGACTCCAGCTTGCCGAGGTCGGCCTCGATCTGGACGACACGGCCCCGCGGGGTGAACGTGTGGTAGTTGGAGGACAGTTCGCCCAGGCCCGAGCCGACCACCAGGAGGACGTCCGCGTCCTCAAGGAAGTCCGTGGTGTGCCGGTCCTCCAGCCAGGACTGGAGGGAGAGGGGGTGCGTCCAGGGGAACGCGCCCTTGCCGCCGAAGGTGGTGACCACGGGGGCGTTCAGCTTCTCGGCCAGCTGCCTCAGCTTGCCCGACGCGTCCGCCCGTACGACTCCCCCGCCCGCGATGATCGCCGGGCGGGCGGCTCGGGACAGCAGGTGCGCCGCCACCGCCGTCAGTTCGGGACGCGGGGGCAGGTCGTGCGGTGTCGCGTCCACGGCCGTCACCACCGGAAGGTGGGTCGTGGCCAGCAGCACGTCCTGGGGGATCTCCACCCACACCGGACCGTGCGGAGCCGTCAGCGCCGACTGCCAGGCGGCGGCGATCGCCGAGGGGATCTGCGACTGGGTACGGACCGTGTGGACGGATTTGACGACGCCCCTGAAGGAGGCGGCCTGGTCGGGGAGTTCGTGCAGGTAGCCGTGGCGGCCGCCGCCCAGACCGGCCCTCGGGACCTGACTGCTGATGGCCAGCACGGGTGCCGAGGCGGCCGCCGCTTCCTGCAACGCCGCGAGCGACATCAGCGCGCCCGGCCCCGTCGACAGCAGCAGCGGCGCGGCCTCGCCGGTGATCCGGCCGTACGCGTCCGCCGCGAACCCGGCGTTGTTCTCCACCCTCAGGCCCACGTACCGCAGGTCCGAGCGGCGCAGCGCGTCGAACACACCCAGTGCGTGCTGGCCGGGCAGGCCGAAGACGGTGGTCGCGCCGAGGCCCGCGAGGGTCTCCACGACCAGGTCTCCGCCGTTGCGCGCGGGAGGAGGGTTCAGAGCCGCCGAGATCTGCGCCGCCGTCGGGCGGAGCACCAGGTCGTGGTCGTGGGTCACTTCACTGCCTTCGCCTTCGCCGCCTTCACCTTCGCCGCCTTCTCCCCGGCGATCCGGCGGGACATGAGCGTCGTCAGCTCGTACGCCGTGTGCGAGGCCGCCACCGACGTGATCTCGGCGTGGTCGTACGCGGGCGCCACCTCGACGACATCGGCGGAGACCAGGTTGCAGGACGCCAGCCCGCGCAGGATCTCCAGGAGCTCCCGGGAGGTCATGCCTCCCGCCTCCGGGGTGCCGGTGCCGGGCGCGTGGGCCGGGTCGAGGCAGTCGATGTCGACGGAGATGTAGAGCGGGCGGTCGCCGATGCGCTGCCGGAGCTGGTCGGCCACCTCGTCGACACCACGTCGCATCACGTCCGCCGACGTCACGATGCCGAAGCCCATCCTGGCGTCGTCATCCAGGTCCTGCTTGCCGTACAGCGGCCCGCGCGTGCCCACGTGCGAGAGCGCCTCGGTGTCGAGGATGCCCTCCTCCACCGCACGCCGGAAAGGCGTCCCGTGCGTGTACTCGGCGCCGAAGTACGTGTCCCAGGTGTCGAGGTGGGCGTCGAAGTGGAGCAGCGCCACCGGGCCGTGCCGCTTCGCCACCGAGCGCAGCAGCGGTAGCGCGATGGTGTGGTCACCGCCCAGCGTCATCAGGCGCGCACCCGTGCCCAGCAGTTCGTCCGCCGCCGCCTCGACGGTCTCCACGGCCTCGTTGATGTCGAAGGGGTTGACGGCGATGTCGCCGCCGTCCGCCACCTGCGCCAGTGCGAACGGGGAGGCGTCCTGCGCCGGGTTGTAGGGGCGCAGCAGCCGGGACGCCTCGCGGATCGCGTTGCCGCCGAACCGGGCGCCCGGCCGGTACGAGACACCCGAGTCGAACGGCACGCCCACCACGGCGACGTCGGCACGTCCGCCGACCTCGTCGAGCCGGGGCAGCCGGGCGAAGGTCGCGGGCCCGGCGTAGCGCGGGATGCGGGACGAGTCGACGGGGCCGCGGGGGTGGCTGCCGCCGGTTGCCGCGTTCTCGATGCTCATTGAGGGGGTTCTCCAGGGGGTGCGGGTGCGCTTGGAACTACGGGTACTACGGGTCGTCCTACGCGCTGACGGCGGTCGGTTCCGGGGCGGCGCTCTCGCCGCGGCCCGCCAGCCGTTCCCGCCACGCGGCCAGTACGGCGGCGTCGGTGGCGGGGGTGGCCAGGGAGACGATCAGGTACGCGGCCAGCGAGG
Organism: Streptomyces bluensis; assembly: GCF_014650715.1. Taxonomy (GTDB): domain Bacteria; phylum Actinomycetota; class Actinomycetes; order Streptomycetales; family Streptomycetaceae; genus Streptomyces; species Streptomyces bluensis. The sequence continues at coordinate 135,182 of NZ_BMVM01000009.1, forward strand.
ACAGCAGCCCGTAGTAGACGGGCTCGTTGGCGAGGATCCCGTACGTCGCCATCAGCGCGACCACGGCGAGACCGCCGGCCACGACGGAGGCGAGGGCGCCGTACACCGTGCCGCGCCGCCACACCAGGCCGCCGAGGATGGGGACGAGGAGCCCGCCGACGAGGAGGTTGTACGCGACGGTCAGCGCCTCCACGACGTTGTCGATCGCGATGGCCGTACCGATCACCGCGACGCCCATGACGAGGATGAAGGCGCGGTTGCCCCTGACCTCGTCGTGCGCGTCCCGGTCGCCTCCGGGGCGGACGGCTCCGCGCAGCCGGGACCAGATGTCGTTGTTGGCGACGGTCGCGCAGGCGATGAGGGCGCCCGAGGAGGTCGACATCACGGCGGCGAGGGCGGCGGCGAGCACCAGTCCGCGTACGCCGACCGGTAGTTCGTCCTTGACGATGGTCGCGAAGGCGTCGTCCGCGCTGCCCAGCTTCGGGTAGAGCACCTTGGCCGCCGTACCGATGACGGCTCCGGCGAGGGCGTACGCCAGGCAGTACGTGCCCGCGATCGTGCCGCCCCACTTGGCGGTTCTGTCACTGCGCGCGGTGAACACGCGCTGCCAGATGTCCTGCCCGATGAGCATGCCGAACGTATAGATCAGCACGTAGGTGAAGATGGTCTCGCCGCCGATGCCGAGCGGGGCGAAGTAGTCGGCCGGCAGCTGGGCCTTCATCTCGCTGAAGCCGCCCGCCTTGACGACGGCTATGGGCAGCAGCAGAAGCAGCACACCGACGGTCTTCACGACGAACTGCACCATGTCGGTCAGGGTGATCGACCACATGCCGCCGAGGGTCGAGTACGCGACGACGATCGAGCCGCCGAGGACGATCGCGACCGTGCGGTTCAGGTCGAAGAGGACATCGAAGATCGTGGCGTACGCGATCGTCGAGGTGACCGCGAGCATCAGGGTGTACGCCCACATGACCACGCCGGAGATCACTCCGGCCCGGCCGCCGCCGTAGCGCAGGTCGAGCATCTCGGAGACGGTGTAGACCTTGAGGCGGGCGATGCGGGCGGAGAAGAAGACGCTCAGCGCGAGCAGTCCGAGGCCAATGGTGAACACCATCCAGGCCCCGGAGAGCCCGTACTTGTAGCCGAGCCCGACCCCGCCGATGGTGGAGGCTCCGCCGAGGACGATGGCGGCCATGGTCCCGGAGTACATGGCGGGCCCGAGGCGGCGCCCGGCGACGAGGAACTCGCTCTTGGACCGGGCGCGGCGCATGCCCCACCAGCCCATGGCCAGCATGCCGGCCAGATAGACGACGATGACGGTGTAGTCGATGGTCATACGGGTCTCCTTCGCGCACCTCGGTGGCGTGTCGTGCAGGGGGTGGGGGTGGAGAGGGGGGACGGCCGGTGGCCGGCCGCGGGGACATCCGCCCGTACCCGCGGCTACCGGTCGGCACTGACACTAGGTGGCCGGAAAGCAACGCTGAAGTGTACGTTTCCTCCATTCCGCGCCCAGCAGATGGAGGAAACGTCCACCATGCCGGACCCGTCCGTACCAGTGGCCTCGCCGGTCCCGGTGGCCTCGTCAGTCCCCGCGGTACCTCCCACTCCGCCGGTCCCCCTCTCGGCGCTGCTGGCCCGTGAGGACCTCGCCCTGCGCCTGATCGCCGGCCCGCCGGACACCGGCACGGTGATCCACTGGGCGCAGACGTCGGAGATGGCGGACCCGTACCCGTATCTGCTGGGCGGCGAGCTGCTGCTGACGGCCGGGGTGCACATCCCGGACGCGGTCGGTTCGGGCACCTACTTCGACGACTACGTGTCCCGGATCGTGGCGGCGGGCGGTGCCGCGCTGGGTTTCGGTGTCGCGCCCGTGCACGACACGGTGCCGCGTGCGCTGGTCGCGGCCTGCGACACCCATGAACTGCCGCTCGTCGAGGTCCCGCCCCGGACCACCTTCGCGGCCGTCGCCCGCGCCGTCTGGCAGCTGATGGCGCAGGCCCGGCACGCGGAACTGCGCCGTGTGGCGGAGGCCCAGCAGAGCCTGGCCGCGGCGGCGGCCCGCCCGGACCCGGTACCGGCGGTCCTGCGGCAACTGGCCCGGCGGGTGGCCGGCTGGGCGGTGCTGTACGGGCCGGAGGGCGCGGAGCTCGCGACGGCGGGCCGGGAGCCGGGCGACGCGGCGCGGACGGCACTGACGGAGCTGGCAGGCGTCGTACGGCCGGGCTCCCCCTCCTCCGCCACCGACACCCTCGCGGGCACCCACCTCGCGGCCTACGCCCTGGGCGCGGGTCAGGGCTTTGTGCTCGGTGCGGCGGCGCCCCGGCGGGACCCCGGCGACCACATCATCGCCTCTCTCGCCGCCGTGCTCCTCTCCCTGCTCACCGGCGAGCACCACAGCGGCGCGGGCGCGGCACGTTCCTCGGCGCTGGTGCGGCTGCTGCTGGGAGCCGCGCCGGAGGCGGTCGCGCCCCTGCTCGGAGCCGGGCGGTGGGTCGTCGTGCACGCCCGCCCGGACACCGCCCGCCCGGACACGCACGCTCCCGACGCCATGGCGGCCTCCGCGCTCGGTGCGGCCCTCGGCTCCCCGCTGGTCGACCTGGCGCGGGACGTCGTACGCGTCCTCGTCCCGGCCGACCGCGAGACGACCCCGCAGCCGGGCTGGACCTTCGGGGTCAGCGCGCCAGCCGATCCCCGTGAGTGGGCCCTGGCCGACACGCAGGCCGCCCGCGCGCTGGCCCGTGCCCGTGCCACCCGCACACCGCTGGTCCACCACGCGGCGCGCCCCGCGCTCGCCGACCTCGTCCCCGCCGAGGACGCGGTCTCCCACGCCCGCGCCCTCCTCGCGCCCGTCGCCGGTACGCCCGCCCTCACGGAGACCCTGCGTACCTGGCTGTCGTTGCACGGCAGTTGGGACCGTACGGCGGTGGCGCTGTCCGTCCACCGCAACACCGTCCGCCAACGCGTCGCGCGGTGCGCGGCGCTGCTCGACGCCGATCTCGACGACCCCGACGTGCGCATGGAGTTGTGGTTCGCCCTACGGCAGCGCTGAGGGGCCCGTCAAGGGCGGTGAACACCGAGTGACCCGTGTCCCAGCGTTCGGGACGTCGGGGTCACGCGCAGTCGTCTGCCCCACAATGGGTGCCATGCCGATATCCGGGACCCCCAGCCGCGCCGAACTCGTCGACCACCTTGTCCGGACGCGTATCGCGGGCGACGTCGCCACGCCCCGCGAGAACAATCTCTCCCACTACCGCCAGCTGGCCAACGGCAACCGCCACTACTGGCTGGGCCTGGAACTCGGCGACCGCTGGACCGACGAGCAGGACGTCCTCGCGGTGATGGCGGAGCGCGTCGGAGTGAACGACGACGCGGAGCACCGCTACGGGCAGGACACCATCGACCCCGAGCTGACAGTGTCCGCGCTGGAGCGCATGGCGGCGCGGCTGCGCAAGGCGGCGGACGGCGAGCAGCGCGTCCTGTTCGCCACCGGCCACCCCGGCGGCCTGCTCGACGTGCACCGCGCCACGGCCGCCGCGCTGCGGGCCGCGGGCTGCGAGATCGTGGTGATCCCGGACGGTCTCCAGACGGAGGAGGGGTACGTGATGCAGTTCGCCGACGTGGCCGTCCTCGAACACGGTGCCACCCTCTGGCACACCCACTCGGGCGAGCCGATGAAGGCCATCCTCACGGGCCTGGAGCGCGAGGGCCGCCCGCTGCCCGACCTGGTCGTGGCCGACCACGGCTGGGCCGGCTACGCGGGGCAGCACGGCGTCGACTCCGTCGGCTACGCGGACTGCAACGACCCGGCGCTCTTCCTCGCCGAGTCCGAGGGCACCGTCCAGGTCGTGGTCCCGCTGGACGACCATGTGGTGAGCCCGCGCCACTACGACCCGATGACGGCGTACCTGCTGGACCAGGCGGGCCTCGTCCAGGACTGACGGGCTCACCTCGGGACCCGTACGACCCCCTCCTGGATCACCGAGATCGCCAGCTGTCCGTCCTGGGTGTAGATGCGGCCCTGGCCGAGCCCGCGCCCGGCGGACGAGGACGGTGACTCCTGGTCGTACAGGAGCCATTCGTCGGCCCGGAACGGCCGGTGGAACCACATCGCGTGGTCGAGCGAGGCCCCGACGACGTCCCCGACGGCCCAGCCGCCGCGCCCGTGCGCGAGCAGGATGGAGTCCAGGAGCGTCATGTCGGAGACGTAGGTGGCGAGGACGACGTGCAGGAGGGGGTCGTCGTCGAGCTTGCCGTTGGTGCGGAACCACACCTGGGAGCGCGGTTCGCGCGGCCGGCCGTACCGGCCGTAGGGCGGGTCGTCGACATAGCGGACGTCGACGCCGGCCCGCGCCTCCAGGAGCTTGTCCACGACCCGGGGATCGAGACCGTACGCGGGCAGCCGCTCCTCGGCGGCGGGCAGGGTCTCCGGATCGGGCGCGGGCGGCATCGGCGCCTGGTGGTCGAGCCCTTCCTCGTACCGCTGGAAGGACGCCGACAGGGCGAAGATCGGCTGCCCGTGCTGGACCGCGACGACGCGGCGCGTGGTGAAGGAGCGGCCGTCGTTCATGCGGTCGACGGTGTAGACGATGGGCGCGCCGGCGTCGCCGACGCGCAGGAAGTACGCGTGGAGGGAGTGGGCGAGACGGTCCTCGGGGACCGTCCGCCCGGCGGCGACGAGCGCCTGGGCCGCGACCTGTCCGCCGAAGACGCGGGGGACGACGCCGGGCCGGGACTGGCCGCGGAAGATGTTCTCCTCGATCTGTTCGAGGTCGAGCAGATCGAGGAGAGACTGCAGTGGTGCCTGACTCATGCCGCGAGTCTGCCAGCCCCGTGTTACAGCAGGCCGCGGAGTGTTACCGCCGAGTAGAGATCGGTTGAACATCACACGCGGCGGCGGAGCCCGGTCTCAGGAGCAGCCTGGTTCCAGGAGCCTGGTTCCAGGAGCCGGTTCTAGAGGCCCATGTCCTTCGCGATGATCGACTTCATGATCTCACTGGTGCCGCCGTAGATGCGGTTGACGCGGTTGTCCGCGTACAGGCGGGCGATCGGGTACTCGTTCATGAAGCCGTAGCCGCCGTGCAGCTGGAGGCAGCGGTCGATGACGCGGTGTGCGACCTCGGTGGAGAACAGCTTGGCGCTCGCGGCCTCGGCGGGGGTGAGCTCACCCGCGTCCAGGGCCTCCAGTGCCCGGTCGACGACGGCTTCCGCCGCGTCCACCTCGGCCTGGCAGGCGGCCAGTTCGAACTTGGTGTTCTGGAAGTGGGCGACCGGCTGACCGAAGACGACGCGGTCCTTCACGTACTCCTTGGCGAACCGGACGGCCGCCTTGGCCTGCGCGTACGCGCCGAAGGCGATGCCCCAGCGCTCGGAGGCCAGATTGTGGCCGAGGTAGTGGAAGCCCTTGTTCTCCTCACCGAGGAGATCCTCGGCGGGCACCTTGACGTCGACGAAGGCCAGTTCGGCCGTGTCGGAGGTCTTCAGTCCCAGCTTGTCGAGCTTCCGCCCGACGGAATAGCCCTCGGACTTGGTGTCCACGGCGAAGAGGGAGATGCCGTGGCGGCGGTCCTCGGCGCTCGGGGCGGAGGTCCGGGCGCAGACGATCACGCGGTCGGCGTGCACACCGCCGGTGATGAAGGTCTTGGCGCCGTTGAGGACGTAGTGCGTCCCGTCCTCGCTGAGCTTGGCGGTGGTCTTCATGCCCGCGAGGTCGGAGCCGGTGCCCGGCTCGGTCATCGCGATGGCCCACATCTCCTCGCCGGTGACGAACTTCGGCAGGTAGCGCTTCTTCTGCTCGTCGCTGGCGAGCATCTTGATGTACGGCAGGCCGAGCAGCACGTGCACGCCCGAGCCGCCGAAGGTCACGCCCGCGCGGGCGGTCTCCTCGTACACCACGGCCTCGAACTTGTACGAGTCGATGCCCGCGCCGCCGTACTCCTCGTCGACACGGATGCCGAAGACGCCGAGGTCGGCGAGCTTGTAGTAGAAGTCGCGCGGCGCCTGGCCGGCGGCGAGCCACTCGTCGTAAACGGGGACGACCTCGGCCTCGATGAAGGCCCGAAGGGTCTCCCGGAACGCCTCGTGATCCTCGTTGAACACCGTACGGCGCACGCCGCCGCCCTCCTTTGCGCCTAAACCGGCGCCGCTCTCGCGTACCTGGTTGCTCGCCGTCCGGGTTCCTCAATTGATGGTCGCGGTCCGACTCGGCTAAGCGCTTGCTCAGCCACCGTACCGGCGAGTACGAACACTCGTCCAGACCGCCAGTCCCGTAACGCTCATCACGCCACACCGCCCGTCCGGCGTTCGAGGACGAGGCCGCAAGGCCAAAAGGGGCGCGGGGCTGTATCGATATGCGGCTCCGCCGCGTGGGCGCGACCAGCCCCCACCGGCCCGCACACAACTCACCCACCCCAGACACCCCCCCCCACGGGGGCATGGGGGCGGAGCCCCCGGGATGGGACGGGCAGGGGCGGCGGGGGCGAGGAAAAAACCCCAGCCGCACCCGACGCCGCACGCCACCCCACCCCACCCCCACCGCTCAGCCCGCCGCAGGCGACCCCGCCGCCGCAAACGCCCCCCGAGCCATCCGATGCAGCAGCGCCGCCGTGTCCCCCCGCCCGGGAAGCGACCCCGGTCGCCCCAGATGCGGAGTCGAGTTCAGCAGCCCGAACACCGAGTGCACCGCCGACCGGGCGGCAGGCTCGGTCAACCCCGGATACACCTCCCGCACCACCTCCACCCACAGCTCCACGTACTGCCGCTGAAGCTGCCGGACGAGCTTGCGGTCACTGTCCCGGAGGCGGTCCAGCTCACGATCGTGCAGGGTGATGAGGGGACGGTCGTCGAGCGCGAAGTCGATGTGCCCCTCGATGAGCGAGTCGAGGACCGCCTCCGCACCCTCCGCACCCCCCGCCGCCTCGGCAACCCGCCGCTTCCCCCCGGTCAGCAACTGCCCGCTGATGCCCACCAGAAGCTCCGCGAGCATCGCGTCCTTGCCCGGGAAGTGCCGGTAGAGACCGGGACCGCTGATCCCGACGGCGGCCCCTATCTCGTCGACACCCACCCCGTGGAACCCGCGTTCGGCGAAGAGCCGGGCGGCCTCCTTGAGGATCTGCTCACGGCGGGTGGGGGCGTCGGTTCGCGTGGCCATGGGATCGATTCTAGACAGGGAGGTTAGCGGTCGTTAACCTGAAGGAAATGCGTTAACGCTCATTAACAGGGTGAGGGGACCGCAGGATGCACCAGGCACCGGAGCTGACGACCGCGGCAGACCCCGCGTCGGAGGCCTGGCGGGCCAACGAGGCGGCGCACCGCGCGCTGGGCGAGGAGCTGCGCGCCAAACTGGCCGCCGCCCGGCTCGGCGGCGGGGAGAAGGCGCGCGCCCGCCACACCGCGCGCGGAAAGCTGCTGCCACGCGACCGCGTCGACACGCTCCTCGACCCCGGCTCGCCGTTCCTGGAGCTGGCCCCGCTGGCGGCCGACGGGATGTACGACGGGCAGGCCCCGGCCGCCGGAGTCATCGCCGGGATCGGGCGCGTCAGCGGGCGTGAGTGCGTGATCGTCGCCAATGACGCCACCGTCAAAGGCGGCACGTACTACCCGATGACGGTGAAGAAGCACCTGCGCGCGCAGGAGGTGGCGCTGGAGAACCGCCTCCCCTGCGTCTACCTCGTCGACTCCGGCGGCGCGTTCCTCCCGATGCAGGACGAGGTCTTCCCCGACCGCGAGCACTTCGGGCGGATCTTCTACAACCAGGCCCGTATGTCGGGGGCGGGGATTCCGCAGATCGCCGCGGTCCTCGGGTCCTGCACCGCCGGAGGCGCGTACGTTCCGGCGATGAGCGACGAGGCGGTGATCGTGCGCGGCCAGGGCACGATCTTCCTCGGCGGCCCGCCCCTGGTGAAGGCCGCGACCGGCGAGGTCGTGACCGCCGAGGAGCTCGGCGGCGGCGAGGTCCACGCGCGTGTGTCGGGTGTCACGGACCACCTCGCGGAGGACGACGCGCACGCGCTGCGCATCGTGCGCACGATCGTCTCCACCCTCCCCGCACGCGGGCCCCTGCCCTGGCCGGTCGAGCCGGCCGTCGAACCGAAGGTGGACCCGTACGGGCTCTACGGCGCGGTCCCGGTCGACTCCCGCACCCCGTACGACGTACGCGAGGTCATCGCGCGCGTGGTGGACGGCTCGCGGTTCGCCGAGTTCAAGTCCGAGTTCGGGCAGACCCTGGTCACCGGCTTCGCCCGTATCCACGGCCACCCGGTCGGGATCGTCGCCAACAACGGCATCCTCTTCTCCGAGTCGGCCCAGAAGGGCGCCCACTTCATCGAGCTGTGCGACCAGCGCGGCATCCCGCTGGTGTTCCTCCAGAACATCTCCGGGTTCATGGTCGGACGGGACTACGAGGCGGGCGGCATCGCCAAGCACGGCGCCAAGATGGTGACGGCGGTGGCCTGCACGCGCGTACCGAAGCTCACGGTGGTGATCGGCGGCTCGTACGGCGCGGGCAACTACTCGATGTGCGGCCGGGCGTACTCGCCGCGGTTCCTGTGGATGTGGCCGGGCGCCAAGATCTCGGTCATGGGCGGCGAGCAGGCGGCGTCGGTCCTCGCCACGGTCAAGCGGGACCAGTTGGAGGCGCGCGGGGAGGACTGGCCGGCGGAGGACGAGGAGGCCTTCAAGGCCCCGATCCGCGACCAGTACGAGCGCCAGGGGAACGCCTACTACGCGACGGCCCGCCTCTGGGACGACGGCGTGATCGACCCGATGGAGACCCGGCAGGTGCTGGGCCTGGCTCTGACGGCGTGCGCCAACGCGCCGCTGGGCGAGCCCCGCTTCGGCGTCTTCCGGATGTGAGGAGGGGACCCATGTTCGACACAGTGCTCGTGGCCAACCGGGGCGAGATCGCCGTCCGTGTGATCCGTACGCTTCGCTCGCTGGGCGTGCGCTCGGTGGCGGTCTTCTCCGACGCGGACGCCGACGCACGCCATGTGCGCGAGGCCGACACCGCCGTACGGATCGGCCCGGCGCCGGCGGCCGAGAGCTATCTGTCCGTGGAGCGGATCCTGGGGGCGGCGGCGCGTACCGGGGCGCGGGCCATCCATCCCGGGTACGGCTTCCTCGCGGAGAACGCCGCCTTCGCGCGGGCCTGCGTCGACGCGGGGCTGGTCTTCATCGGGCCGCCCGCGGAGGCCATCGCCCTGATGGGCGACAAAATCCGCGCCAAGGAAACGGTGAAGGCGGCCGGAGTCCCGGTCGTCCCCGGCGGACGTGACCCCGAACTGGCCGAGGCGGCACGGGATCTGGGTGCGCCCGTGCTGCTCAAGCCCTCCGCCGGCGGCGGCGGCAAGGGCATGCGGCTGGTACGGGACCTGTCCGTGCTGGACGAGGAGATCGCCGCCGCCCGCCGCGAGGCCCGCGCCTCCTTCGGCGACGACACCCTCCTTGTCGAGCGCTGGATCGACCGCCCCCGGCACATCGAGATCCAGGTCCTGGCCGACGGGCACGGGAACGTGGTGCACCTGGGCGAGCGCGAGTGCTCCCTCCAGCGCCGTCACCAGAAGATCATCGAGGAGGCGCCCAGCGTGCTTCTCGACTCCGCGACCCGCGCGGCCATGGGCGAGGCGGCCGTCCAGGCGGCCCGCTCCTGCGGCTACCGGGGCGCGGGCACGGTCGAGTTCATCGTCCCGGGCGGGGACCCCTCGTCGTACTACTTCATGGAGATGAACACCCGCCTCCAGGTCGAGCACCCGGTGACCGAGCTGGTGACGGGCCTGGACCTGGTGGAGTGGCAGCTGCGGGTGGCGGCGGGCGAGAAGCTCGCCTTCGGCCAGGAGAACATCACCCTCTCCGGGCACGCGATCGAGGCCCGTGTCTGCGCCGAGGACCCGGCGCGCGGGTTCCTGCCGTCCGGCGGCACGGTGCTGCGGCTGCACGAGCCCCGGGGCGACGGCATCCGCACGGACTCCGGGCTCAGCGAGGGCACCGAGGTCGGCAGCCTGTACGACCCGATGCTCGCCAAGGTCATCGCCCACGGCCCCGACCGCGCGACCGCCCTGCGCAGGCTGCGCGCCGCCCTCACGGAGACGGTCACCCTGGGCGTGCAGACCAACGCCGGGTTCCTGCGGCGGCTGCTGGCCCATCCGGCGGTGGTCGCGGGCGAACTGGACACGGGACTGGTGGAGCGGGAGGTCGACGGGCTGGTCCCGGCGGACGTACCGGCCGAGGTCTACGAGGCGGCGGCAGCCGTACGCCTGGACGCCCTGCGACCCCGCGGCGAGGGCTGGACGGACCCCTTCTCCATGCCGAGCGGCTGGCGCCTCGGCGGGGAGCCCCGGCCCGTGACCTTCCCTCTGCGAGCCCTCGGCGACCCCGTGGCGCACACCCCGCACGGCACCCACACCGTCACCGACGACCAGGTGTCCGTGACGCTCGACGGCGTCCGCCACACCTTCCACCGCGCCGCCGACTGGCTGGGCCGCGACGGCGACGCGTGGCACGTACGGGACCACGACCCGGTGGCCGCCTCGCTCACCGGGGCCCACGCGGGCGGCGTCGACTCGCTCACCGCGCCCATGCCCGGCACGGTGACCGTCGTGAAGGTGGCCGTGGGCGACGAGGTGACCGCCGGTCAGAGTCTGCTGGTCGTGGAGGCGATGAAGATGGAGCACGTCATCTCCGCGCCGCACGCCGGAACGGTCGCCGAACTGGACGTCTCACCGGGCACGACGGTCGCCATGGACCAGGTGCTGGCCGTGATCGAGCCGCACGAGGAGGTGACGGAATGACCGTCGAAGGACTCCCCATGGCCGTACCGGCCATGGATCTGCCCGCCCGCGTCACGATCCACGAGGTCGGCGCGCGGGACGGCCTGCAGAACGAGAAGGCGACCGTGCCGACGGCGGTCAAGGCGGAGTTCATCCACCGGCTGGCCGACGCGGGCCTGTCCACGATCGAGGCCACCAGCTTCGTCCACCCGAAGTGGGTGCCCCAACTGGCGGACGCCGAAGAGCTGTTCCCGCTGGTGAGCGACCTCCCGGTGGCCCTCCCCGTCCTCGTGCCGAACCAGCGCGGCCTGGACCGCGCCATGGCGCTCGGCGCGCGGCGGGTCGCGGTCTTCGCCAGCGCCACGGAGTCCTTCGCGAAGGCCAATCTGAACCGGACGGTGGACGAGGCGCTGGCCATGTTCGAGCCGGTGGTGCGGCGCGCGAAGGACGAGCGGATGCGGGTGCGCGGCTATCTGTCGATGTGCTTCGGCGACCCCTGGGAGGGCCCGGTCCCCGTCCACCAGGTCGTACGGGTGTCGAAGGCCCTGATGGACCTCGGCTGCGACGAGCTGAGCCTCGGCGACACGATCGGCGTGGCCACCCCGGGCCACGTTCTGGACCTGCTGTCCGAGCTGAACGAGGAGGGCGTGCCGACCTCGGCGATCGGCGTGCACTTCCACGACACGTACGGCCAGGCGCTCGCCAACACCCTGGCGGCGCTCCAGCACGGCGTGACCACCATCGACGCGTCGGCGGGCGGCCTCGGCGGCTGCCCGTTCGCGAAGTCCGCGACCGGCAACCTCGCCACCGAGGACCTCGTGTGGATGCTGCGGGGCCTCGGCATCCACACGGGAGTCGACCTCGGCCGTCTCACCGCCACCAGCGTGTGGATGGCCGACCAACTGGGCCGACCCAGCCCTTCCCGCACCGTACGAGCCCTCACCCACAAGGACTCCGAAGCGCCCGCCGCTTCCGAAGACTCCCACAAGGAGCAGTGACGACCGATGGACCACAAGCTCTCCCCGGAACTGGAAGAACTCCGCCGCACGGTGGAGGAGTTCGCGCACGACGTCGTGGCCCCCAAGATCGGCGACTTCTACGAGCGCCATGAGTTCCCGTACGAGATCGTGCGCGAGATGGGCCGCATGGGGCTCTTCGGGCTGCCGTTCCCCGAGGAGTACGGCGGCATGGGCGGCGACTACCTGGCGCTGGGCCTCGCGCTGGAGGAGCTGGCGCGGGTGGACTCGTCGGTGGCGATCACGCTGGAAGCAGGCGTGTCACTGGGCGCGATGCCGATCCACCTCTTCGGCACCGAGGCCCAGAAACAGCAGTGGCTCCCCCGCCTGTGCTCGGGCGAGATCCTGGGCGCCTTCGGCCTGACGGAACCGGACGGCGGCTCGGACGCGGGCGCGACACGCACGACGGCGAGGCTCGACCCGGAGACGAACGAGTGGGTGATCAACGGCACGAAGTGCTTCATCACCAACTCGGGCACGGACATCACGGGCCTGGTCACGGTGACGGCGGTGACGGGCCGCAAGCCGGACGGCAAGCCCCTGATCTCCTCGATCATCGTCCCGTCCGGCACACCGGGCTTCACGGTCGCGGCACCGTACTCCAAGGTCGGCTGGAACGCCTCGGACACCCGCGAGCTGTCCTTCTCGGACGTACGGGTCCCGGCGGAGAACCTGCTCGGCGAACTCGGCCGGGGCTACGCCCAGTTCCTGCGCATCCTCGACGAGGGCCGCATCGCGATCTCGGCCCTCGCGACGGGCCTGGCGCAGGGCTGCGTGGACGAGTCGGTGAAGTACGCGAAGGAGCGCCAGGCCTTCGGCCGTCCCATCGGAGCTAACCAGGCCATCCAGTTCAAGATCGCCGACATGGAGATGAAGGCCCACACGTCCCGCCTGGCCTGGCGCGACGCGGCAAGCCGCCTGCTCGCCGGGGAACCCTTCAAGAAGGAGGCGGCCCTGGCGAAGCTGTACTCGTCGACGATCGCGGTGGACAACGCCCGCGACGCCACCCAGATCCACGGCGGCTACGGCTTCATGAACGAGTACCCGGTGGCCCGCATGTGGCGCGACTCCAAGATCCTGGAGATCGGGGAAGGGACCAGTGAGGTCCAGCGGATGCTGATCGCGAGGGAGTTGGGGCTGGCGGGCTGACACCGCCCCCGTTCTTCTCCATCGGCCTGCGTTTCCGCCACGGCCGGGGTCAGTCGAACCAGCTCACCTGCACCACGACGATCCGCTCCCCCCGCACGTCCGTCAGGTAGGTGAGCATGAGCAGACCTCGGCTCTCGGTCCGCACACCGGGCCCCGGTCCGGTGTAGGCGGCCCCTTCCAGAAAGACCATGGACTCACGTACGGCGATTTCGTTGGCCAGCCGCTCGGTCTCGGTGCGGGCGGCCTCGGGAAGGCCGTCCAGCAGATCGTCGCAGAACGGCTCCCAGCGCCAGTCAGCCACCGGCGACCTCGCGATGCGCCGCGCGCACGATGTCACCGGCCTCACGGATCGCACGGTCCCGCACAGCGGGGTCCGGGCTGCTGATGGCCTGCTCAGCGGCGTGCAGACGATGCGCGGTCTTGGGGTGGCGCTCGATCTCCACAACGACGGCCCACTGCCGGTAGAACATCCGGATCGGTACGACGCTGTCCTCGTCCCCGGCTCTCACGAACGCCTTCTGCAGGTCCTCGAAGAACTCGGGCAGCCGGGACGGGGCGACCGTGGCGACAGCCTGCCTCAGGGCCGGCAGCGTGAGCTCGGGTCGAGGGATGACCGGACCGTCCTCGTCCGCGTACGGCATGGTCATCGGCCGTCCCTTCTGCTCGTCCAGCGCCCTTCCGGCACGTGCCCACGCTAGCGCCATTCCCGTCGCTCCTTCCCGTCCACGAGCTGAACGGACGTCGCGATCAGGTCCCACTCCGCGTAAACGGTCTTGCCGACGGTGCGGGGCCGGTGCCCCCAGCGATCGGCCAGCGCCTCGACCAGCAGCAGCCCCCGCCCGAACTGCTCCGTGTCCTCGGGCTTACGGGCCTCGGGGAGCCGGTCGCCTCGCGGATCGCTGACCTCGACACGGAGTGTGGCGGCCGTGGCGGCGAGCCTTACGCGGATGAGGCGGCCCCTCAGGCTGCCGTGCAGCAGGGCGTTGGTGGCCAACTCGCACACCACGAGGGCCACGTCCCCGGCGACGCCGGGGTGCCCCCATTCGGCGACCAGTCGAGCGGTACGGCGACGGGCGAGGGTGACGCTTCGGAGGACGGGGGTGTAGTCGAGGCGGTCTTCGTGGAGGACGGGATCGGGGGCGGGGTTGGGGGCGGGTTCTGGCATAGTGCGGCCACCTCCATGGCGGTCAGGCGTGATGCCGCTGAGTGAGCGACTGAGAACTGACCGTAGCGAGAAGCTCACCCCGAAGGCAATCAACTCGGGGAAGTTCTTCCCCAAAGCGTGAAGCCTGTCGACTTGGTGACGCTTCCACGACAGACTGTGACGGTGAAGCGATCAGCCCAATCCGCAGGAAACCGAGCGTCAACAGTCTTGGGACGCAGGCTCGGTGGCGAGTTGCTGCGGCTGCGTGACGCCGCAGGGAAGACTCAGCAGCAAGCCGCCGAGTCGATCAACGCGACCGGCACAAAGATCGTGAAGATGGAGCGCGGCTGGGTGCCGATGCGAGACCCGGACATTCGGGTGCTGTGCGAGTTCTACGGCCTGGACGACCCAAAGACACTCGCCAGGCTCCTGGACCTGGCCAGGCTGGACCGCGAGCGCCGCAAGGCCAAGGGGTGGTGGCAGGAATCGCCCCACCCGGGGACACTCTCCGAGTACATCGCGCTGGAGGGCGCCGCGAGCCACGTGCACACCTGGCAACTCTCCCTGATCCCTGGCCTGTTCCAGACTGCCGAGTACGCCCGGTCACTTGCGGTCAGTGAAGGCGCGGGGGTGTGGGAGGACCCCGACGACATCGAGCGCCTCGTCGAGATCCGTATGCGCCGCCAGGAACGCCTGCACGATGAGCGCCCACTTCAGGTGTACGCCGTCATCTGGGAAGCGGCGCTACGGCAGTTGATCGGAGGCCCAGAGACGATGCGCGCCCAACTGAAGCGGCTGTTGGAGCTGGCCGAGCTCCCGAACGTACGTCTGCAAGTACTTCCGTTCCGCGCAGGCGGTCACCCGTGCATCACGGGACCGTTCACGATCATCTCGTTCGCCGAAACTGAAGCTGTGGACGTGGTCCACGCCGACACCATCGCGTCTACCGTGTGGGTGGAAAACGAGGCCGAAAGCGCCGCACACAGCGCGTTCTTCGACCGTACGGCCCGGCTGAGCCTCGCCCAGCACGACTCAGCTCTACTGATTGACACCATTCGCCAGGAGATGTGATCCGTGCCCGAGTTCGACTTCATGAAGTCCAGCTACAGCAACACAGGAGGCGAATGCATCGAAGTCGCCCGCAACATCCCCCACACCATCGCCATACGCGACTCCAAGAACCCCGACGGCCCCATACTCCGCCTCACCCCCACCGCCTGGACCCACTTCACGGCGCTCGCAGCACGCTCGCCGGCAACAAAGGAATCAGTGCCGCAGTGACGGTCCCGTCATCCCTGGCGTGAACCAAGGGGGCGGGTCTTCGAGGTCGAGCGGTGCATGACCCGACGGGCGGTGCACCTGCGGCCGTGACGCAGATCGGCAATTGGCAGTTCTTGGCCAGCACCGAGGCGCCTCACCAGGCCCGGCTTGGACCCCTGGTGGCCGACACCTGCCAATCACCCATGGAAAGTCACCGCTCAACCTCGAATGGCACCACACCCCCTGGACAATCACTGAGGTTAGGCTAACCTACCTTCGAACCTGTTCCCGGGCGATCCCGCCCTGTTCGAAAGCAGCCACTCATGTCCCACGCCCGTGCCACCCACCCGACCCGCCGCGGCATCCTGGCCGCCGGCGGTGCCCTCGGTCTCGGCTCCGTGCTCGCCGCCTGCGGTGACGAAGACGCCGGCAGCGGTGGTTCGAGCAAAGGCACGGAGACGGCCGCGGCGAAGTCCGGTCCCTGGTCCTTCAAGGACGACCGCGGCGAGACCGCGAAGGCGGACCGTATCCCGACGAACATCGTCGCGTTCGTCGGCGTCGCCGCCGCGCTGCACGACTACGGGATCGACGTCAAGGGCGTCTTCGGCCCGACGAGGACGAAGGACGGCAAGGCCGACGTCCAGGCCGGCGACCTCGACATCAGCAAGGTGACCGTTCTCGGCAACGAGTGGGGCCAGTTCAACATCGAGAAGTACGCGGCCCTCGCCCCCGACGCGCTCCTCACGACGATGTTCGACGACGCGGGCACCCTCTGGTACGTGCCCGAGGAGTCCAAGGAGAAGATCCTCGCCCTCGACGTCCCGAGCGTCGGCATCTCGGTGTTCGACCGCCAGTTGACCGAGCCGCTGCGGCGCATGCTGGAGCTCGCCGAGTCCCTCGGCGCCGACGTGAAGGCGGAGAAGGTCACCACGGCCAAGAAGCGCTTCGAGGACGCCGCCGCCCGGTTGCGCGCCGCCGCCAAGGCCAAGCCCGGCATCAAGGTGCTGGCGGGTTCGGCCGCCCAGGACATCTTCTACGTCTCCGGCTCGAACCTCTCCATCGACCTGGAGTACTTCAAGGCCCTCGGCGTGAACCTGGTCGAGCCCCCCGCCTCGACCCTCAAGGCGAGCGGCGGCTGGTTCGAGAACCTGAGCTGGGAGAACGCCGACAAGTACGACGCGGACATCATCATGATGGACAACCGCTCCTCGGCGATCCAGCCGGACGACATCACCGAGGCCACCTGGAAGAAGCTGCCCGCGGTGAAGGCAGGGCAGGTCATCGCGCGTGACCCGGAGCCGATCCTCTCCTACGACAAGTGCCTGCCGCTGCTCGAAAACCTCGCCGAGGCCATCGAGAACGCCAAGAAGGTCAGCTGAGTGCCGTAGCCACCCTGGGAGCCCCGATGACGACGGCTGTAGCCGCCCCTTTCCGTTTCTTCTCTCTTCAGGTCGTACGGACGAGGCGGCTCGGACCGTCTCTCGTGCGGGTCACCTTCGGCGGTGACGACCTGCGGGAGTTCCGCTCCGACGGCAGGGACCAGTCCTTGTCGCTGTTCCTGCCGCACCCCGGCCAGCCCGCACCCGCCGTACCCGTCGAGCTGGGCGACGGATGGTGGCAGGGCTGGCGTGAACTGCCGGACGACGTACGCGCGGTGATGCGCTCGTACACGCTCCGCGCGCTGCGCCGTGACGCACACGGAGACACCGAAGACACCGCCGAGATCGACATCGACTTCGTGCTGCACGGGGTGGAGCCGGGCGCCGCCGCGCCCGCAGGGCCCGCCTCCCGGTGGGCGTCCCTCGCCCAGGCCGGCGACCGCGTCCTGGTGCTCGGCCCGGCCCTCGCCGACAACCGGGCGATCCGCTTCCGTCCGCCCGAGGGCACCGACCTGGTGCTGCTGTGGGGCGACGAGACGGCCCTGCCCGCCGCCTCCGCGATCCTGGAGTCACTGCCGGCGGGCACCCGCGCCCGGGTCTGGCTGGAGGTCCACCACGCCGGGGACATCCAGGACCTGGCGACCGAGGCCGACGCCGAGATCACCTGGCTCGTACGCGACGAGAAGTCCCCCTCGGCCCTGGACGCGATCCGCGACGCCGAACTCCCGCCCGCCGAGCGGCCGTACGCGTGGATCGCGGGCGAGTCCGGCCGCGTGAAGGAGCTGCGCCGCCATCTCGTGCGCGAGCGCGGGATCGACAAGAGGCGTGTGACGTTTGTCGGTTACTGGCGAAAGGGGCTCACGGAGGAGCAGTTGCGTGAGCGAGGAGAGTGACAGCAGTCACAGGTGGGGCACGTTTCCGGGCAGTTAGTTAGGTTAGCCTTACCTAAGTACCTAGGGGCCTGGCAATCCCCTGTTCCCCTCTCCCCGTCCGCACGGACCGTCCCCGCTCGGAGGAACGCCCACCATGCGCTCGCACCTGCTCAATGACACGACCGCGGAGCGGTACCGCCGCTCCGTGACCGAAGGAATCGAGCGGGTGGCGGCCAAACTCGCCACCACCGACCGTCCGTTCACGGGCGTCACCGTCGACGCCCTCACCCCCCGCATCGAACAGATCGACCTCGACCGGCCCCTGCACGACACCACAGCGGTACTGGACGAGCTGGAGGAGGTCTACCTCCGGGACGCGGTCTACTTCCACCACCCGCGCTACCTGGCCCACCTCAACTGCCCGGTCGTCATCCCGGCCCTGCTCGGCGAAGCCGTTCTGTCCGCCGTCAACTCCTCCCTCGACACCTGGGACCAGTCGGCCGGCGGCACCCTCATCGAGCGCAAGCTGATCGACTGGACCGCCGAGCGCATCGGCCTCGGCCCGGCCGCCGACGGCGTGTTCACCTCCGGCGGCACCCAGTCCAACCTCCAGGCGCTGCTGCTGGCCCGCGAGGAGGCGAAGGCCGGCTCCCTCGCCACACTGCGCGTCTTCGCCTCCGAGGTCAGCCACTTCAGCGTCAGGAAGTCCGCGAAGCTGCTGGGCCTCAGCGCCGACTCCGTGGTCTCCGTCCCCGTCGACCACGACAAGCGCATGCAGACCCTCGCCCTCGCCCACGAACTGGAGCGCTGCGCCCGGGACGGCCTGATTCCCATGGCCGTCGTCGCCACCGCCGGCACCACCGACTTCGGCTCCATCGACCCACTGCCCGAGATCGCCGAGCTGTGCGCCCGGTTCGGGGCGTGGATGCACGTCGACGCGGCCTACGGCTGCGGTCTGCTCACCTCCCTCAGGCGCCGTGCGCTGCTCGACGGCATCGAGCGCGCCGACTCCGTCACCGTCGACTACCACAAGTCCTTCTTCCAGCCGGTGAGTTCCTCCGCCGTACTGGTCCGGGACGCGGCGACGCTGCGCCACGCCACCTACCACGCGGAGTACCTCAACCCGCGCCGCATGGTGCACGAGCGCATCCCCAACCAGGTCGACAAGTCCCTCCAGACCACCCGCCGCTTCGACGCGCTCAAGCTGTGGATGACCCTGCGCACGATGGGCGCCGACGGCATAGGGCGGCTCTTCGACGAGGTCTGCGACCTTGCGGAGGAGGGCTGGAAACTGCTCGCCGCCGACCCGCGCTACGACGTCGTGGTCGAGCCGCGGCTGTCCACGCTGGTCTTCCGCTACATCCCCCGTGCCGTCACCGACCCGGCTGAGATCGACCGCGCCAACCTGTACGCGCGCAAGGCCCTGTTCGCCTCCGGTGACGCGGTGGTCGCGAGCACCAAGGCCGACGGGCGCCACTACCTGAAGTTCACCCTGCTCAACCCCGAGACCTCGGCCGCCGACATCGCCGCCGTCCTCGACCTGATCGCCGGCCACGCCGAGCAGTACCTGGGAGAGTCCCTTGACCGCGCTTCCTGACGCCACGAAGAAGACCTACGACTTCGTGGGCATCGGGCTCGGCCCGTTCAACCTCGGCCTGGCCTGCCTCACCGAACCGATCGCCGAACTCGACGGAATCTTCCTGGAGTCGAAACAGGACTTCGCGTGGCACTCGGGCATGTTCCTCGACGGCGCCCACCTCCAGACCCCGTTCCTGTCGGACCTGGTGACGCTGGCCGACCCGACGTCCCCGTACTCCTTCCTCAACTACCTCAAGGAGTCCGGCCGTCTGTACTCGTTCTACATCCGCGAGAACTTCTACCCCCTGCGGGTCGAGTACGACGCCTACTGCCGCTGGGCCGCCGGGAAACTGAGCAGCGTCCGCTTCGGCACGACCGTCGACGAGGTGCGGTACGACGAAGGGGCCGGGCTGTACGCCGTACGGACCGGGAGCGGCGAGACGTACCGCGCCCGCCACCTCGTCCTCGGCACCGGCACGGTCCCGTACATCCCCGAGGCGTGCCGGGACCTGGACGGCGACTTCTTCCACAACGCGCAGTACACGCACCGCAAGGCGGAGCTCCGCGCGAAGGAGTCCATCACGATCGTCGGCAGCGGCCAGAGCGCCGCGGAGATCTACCACGAGCTCCTCACCGAGATCGACGTCCACGGCTACCAGCTCAACTGGGTCACGCGCTCCCCGCGCTTCTTCCCCCTCGAATACACCAAGCTGACGCTGGAGATGACGTCCCCGGACTACATCGACTACTTCCGCGCGCTGCCCGAGGAGACCCGCTACCGGCTGGAGAAGCAGCAGAAGGGCCTGTTCAAGGGCATCAACTCGGACCTGATCGACTCGATCTTCGACCTGCTGTACCAGAAGAACGTCACGGCCGGAGGCCGCCCCGTCCCCACCCGCCTCATCACCAACTCCTCCCTCGTCACGGCGAGTTACCGGAGCGGGCTCTACACCCTCGGCTTCCACCAGGACGAGCAGGACAAGGACTTCGAGATCCGGACCGAGGGCCTGATCCTCGCCACCGGCTACCACTACCGGCCCCCGGCCTTCCTCGACCCGATCCGCGACCGCCTCCGCTTCGACGGCCACGGCCGCTTCGACGTGGGCCGCAACTACGCCATCGACACCACGGGACGCGGGATCTTCCTGCAGAACGCGGGCGTGCACACGCACAGCGTCACGTCCCCGGACCTGGGCATGGGCGCGTACCGGAACTCGTCGATCATCCGCGAGCTGCTCGGCACCGAGTACTACCCCGTCGAGAAGACCATCGCGTTCCAGGAGTTCGCCGTATGACCTTCCGCACGACCTTCGGTATGACCTTCACCTTCCGTCCCGTCGATCCCCCGAACGACGCCGAGCTCCTGCACACCTGGGTCACCCACCCCAAGGCGGCCTACTGGATGATGCAGGACGCCAGGCCGGCGGACGTCGAACGCGCCTACACGGAGATCGCGGCCGACGAACACCACCACGCGCTGCTCGGGCTGCTCGACGGCGAACCCGCCTTCCTCATGGAGAAGTACGACCCCGCCCACCGTGAACTGGTCGGCCTGTACGAGCCCGAGCCCGGAGACGTCGGGATGCACTTCCTGGTGCCGCCGACGGACACACCCGTGCACGGGTTCACCAGGGCCGTCATCACCGCGGTGATGACCCACCTCTTCGAGGACCCGGCCACGGCCCGTGTGGTCGTCGAACCGGACGTGTCCAACAAGGCCGTCCACGCCCTGAACGAGGCGGTCGGCTTCGTGCCCGAACGAGAGATCCAGACGCCGGAGAAGAAGGCCTTGCTGAGCTTCTGCACACGTGAGCAGTACCTGGCGGCACGAGGAGTGACGGTATGACCCTGTCCGACGCCGTGGCCCACCTGTCCCCCGAGCGCTGGGACCGCGCCAACCGCCTGCTCGTCCGCAAGGCACTCGCCGAGTTCGCCCACGAGCGGCTGATCACACCGGAGAAGGACGGCGACCGGTACGCCGTCCACAGCGACGACGGCCGCACCCGGTACACCTTCACGGCCGTGGTCCGCGCCCTCGACCACTGGCAGGTCGACGCCGGTTCCGTCACCCGCCATCGCGACGGCCGCGAACTCCCGCTCGCCGCCCTGGAGTTCTTCATCGAGCTGAAGGAGACGCTGGGCCTGAGCGACGAGGTCCTGCCCGTCTATCTGGAGGAGATCTCCTCCACCCTCTCCGGAACCTGCTACAAGCTCGGCAAGCCGCAGATCCCCGTCGCCGAGCTGGCCCGCTCCGGTTTCCAGGCCATCGAGAGCGGCATGACCGAGGGCCACCCCTGCTTCGTCGCCAACAACGGACGCCTCGGCTTCGGCGTCCACGAGTACCTCTCGTACGCCCCCGAGACCGCGAGCCCCCTCCGGCTGGTCTGGCTGGCCGCGCACCGCTCGCGGGCGGCGTTCACGGCGGGTGTCGGGATCGAGTACGAGTCCTTCCTGCGGGACGAGCTGGGGGAGGTGACGCTGAACCGTTTCCGCGACACACTCTCGGCGCAGGGCCTCGACCCCGCCGACTATCTCCTCATCCCCGTCCACCCCTGGCAGTGGTGGAACAAGCTCACCGTCACCTTCGCCGCGGAGATCGCCCAGCGGCACCTGGTGTGCCTCGGCGAAGGCGACGACGAGTACCTCGCCCAGCAGTCGATCCGGACGTTCTTCAACACGTCCCGGCCCGAGAGGCACTACGTCAAGACAGCCCTGTCCGTCCTCAACATGGGCTTCATGCGGGGACTTTCGGCCGCGTACATGGAGGCGACCCCGGCGATCAACGACTGGCTCGCCCAGCTCATCGAGGGCGACCCGGTACTGAAGGCCACGGGACTGTCGATCATCCGCGAGCGCGCGGCGGTCGGTTACCGGCATCTGGAGTACGAGGCGGCCACGGACCGCTACTCCCCGTACCGCAAGATGCTGGCCGCGCTGTGGCGCGAGAGCCCGGTGCCCTCGCTCCAGGAGGGCGAGTCGCTGGCCACCATGGCGTCCCTCCTCCATGTCGACCACGAGGGCAGGGGCTTCGCGACGGCGCTGATCGAGCGCTCGGGCCTCACCCCGGTGGAGTGGCTGCGCCGCTACCTGCGGGCGTACTTCACACCGCTGCTGCACAGCTTCTACGCGTACGACCTCGTCTTCATGCCGCACGGCGAGAACGTCATCCTCGTCCTGAAGGACGGTGTCGTGCAGCGCGCGATCTACAAGGACATCGCCGAGGAGATCGCGGTGATGGACCCCGACGCGGCGCTGCCTCCGGCGGTCGAGCGGCTGCGCGTGGAGGTCCCGGAGGAGAAGAAGCTCCTGTCGATCTTCACGGACGTCTTCGACTGCTTCTTCCGCTTCCTCGCCGCGAACCTCGCGGACGAGGGTGTCCTGGCGGAGGACGACTTCTGGCGCACGGTCGCCGAGACCGTCCGCGCGTACCAGGCTCAGGTCCCCGAGCTCTCCGCAAGGTTCGCGCAGTACGACATGTTCGCCCCGGAGTTCGCGCTCTCCTGCCTGAACCGGCTCCAGCTGCGCAACAACAAGCAGATGGTCGACCTCGCCGACCCGGCGGGCGCGCTCCAGCTCGTCGGCCATCTGAAGAACCCCATCGCGGGGCTGTAAGGCAACGGCTCCAAACAGACGGGCGGGCAGCCCCGGAGTACGGTCCTCCGGGGGTGCCCGTCTTCTCTTGCTCGGCCGTTTCCCGGCCCGTGCGACATGTGTACTTCATGTCGAGTTGCAGCTCTCTCCGGCGCTCCGCCGGAGACTCTCCCCTGGATCGCTCCAGCGAGTTGGACGGCACTTGCGTCCGCCTGACGACTGCCCTGCCGGCAACCGGGATGGGTCAGGGACCCCTCCGACATGTCCGCCAACCTGGTTGTCGCCAGCGGACTTTCGTCACAGTAGCCTCCGCCTTCCATGCCCGTGCCGTTTCCCCGACCATACGCCCGACTACCACCCGCACGAGTGACACACTCACGCGGCTCACCGTTCCGGGAGAACAGCAGACGAGAGGATCGGCACCGTACCGGCCCGTGCCGCCGCCGCGACCTGTTCCTTCTCCGCCGTGCTCGTGCGGTCCAGGCCCCAGTACTGGGCGAGGGCGCCCTTCGCCGGGGTCGCCCCGGTCAGCTGGTGCCAGCCGATCACCGTCTTGCCGTACTCGGCGACGAGGGGCTGCACCCGGTCCATGAACTTGACGTAGTCGTCGTGGCTGGTGGAGTGCGCCTCGTCACCGCCGATGTGGAGGTAGCGGCCGGGGGTGAGCGCGGCCAGTTCGCGGATCACGTCGTCCACGAAGTCGTAGGTGACGTCCTTGTCCACGCACAGCGAGCTGAAGCCGACGTCGATGCCGGTGTAGAGCGGGGGTGCGACGCCGTCGCAGTTCAGCTCGGCGTAGGAGGCGAGCGCGGCGTTGGTGTGGCCGGGCATGTCTATCTCCGGGACGACCTCCAGATAGCGGGAGGAGGCGTACCGGACGATCTCCTTGTAGTCGGCCTTCGTGTAGTGGCCGCCGGGGCCGCCGCCGACCTGTGTGGAGCCGCCGTACGTGGCGAGCCGGGGCCAGGAGTCGATCGCGATGCGCCAGCCCTGGTCGTCGCTGAGGTGCAGGTGCAGCTTGTTGACCTTGTAGAGCGCCAACTGGTCGATGTAGCGCTTGACCTGGTCCACGGTGAAGAAGTGCCGCGAGACGTCCAGCATGGCGCCGCGCCAGCCGTAGCGCGGCGTGTCCTTGATGGTGCCTCCCGCGACGAGCCACGGGCCGGGCTGCACGGAGTCCTTCTCGACGGCCGCCGGCAGGAGCTGACGCAGGGTCTGCACGCCGTGGAAGAGCCCGGCGGGCTTGCGGGCGCTGATCGTGACCCCGTGCCGGCCGCTGTCGAGGCGGTAGCCCTCGTCGCCGAGGGAGGCGTCCTTGGAGCCCAGCTTCAGGCGTATCCCGGGGCCCTGACGGGCCGTCACCGGGAGGCGGTAGCCGGTAGAGGGCCGCAGGACGTCCGCGAGGTAGGTGCCGATCCGGCGGGCCTCGCGTGAGTCGTCCACGTGAATGCGGGTGCTGTTCGTGATGCGGTACGGGGCTCCGCCCGCCTTCACGGACGCCGGGGCCGGGATCACGCGCCCGAGCGGGGTGGGCGTGTCCCCCGCGGATGTCTCCCCGGGGGGTGCCGCCCCAACGGCGAAGGCTCCGGCCGCCGTCACGAGCAGCAGGGATCCGAGAATGCGCGTGGTTCTGCGGTGCTGTCTCACCTGAGCGTCCCTCCATCGACCCACGTGCCAGCGAAAAGGTACAGACCAACCTCCCCGTACAGGCGGTGGAACAATCCCCTCATGGCGGAAATCATCCAGCGCGACGGCACGTGGGCCTTCTACGGCGACACCCTGAGGCTGACACCGGGACGCGACAAGAACGTGCACCTGTTGCGCAAGACCCTGGGTGAACTCACCGTCCCGCTGGCCGCGTTGGCGGGCGTCTCCCTGGAACAGGGGAAGAGGTCCGGGCGGCTGCGGCTGAGGCTGCGCGACGGCGCGGACCCCCTCCTCCAGGCGACCGGCGGCCGGCTCACCGACTCTCTCGACCCGTACCAGCTCACCGTCGAGTCGGACCGCTACGGCGTCGCGGAGTACTTCGTGGACGAGGTTCGCAACGCCCTGCTCCTCGACCAGGTCCCGACCGACGCCGTCGAGGACTATCTGCTCCCCGGCCCGGCGGTGCCGCTCTCCGTCTCGGCCGGGGACGGCACCGCGAACTTCGACGGCGAGCACGTACGCCTGGAGTGGAACTGGAAGACGGAGGACGCGAAGGCCGCGGCCGGCTCACGCACCCTCGCGCTCGCCGACATCCGGTCCGTGGAGTGGCACCCGGCGGTGGGCCTGGAGAACGGCTACCTCCGCTTCACCGTGAAGAACGCGCCCACCAAGGCCCCGCCGAAGTACGACCCCAACGCCGTGGAGCTGTGGGGCTTCAAGAAGGACCCGCTGATGACCCTGATCGCGGCGGCCGTGCAGGCGCGGCTCCCGCACCCGTCGACCCCGCCCGAGGACGAACCCCCGAAGCAGCTCTCCCAGGCGGGCTCCGATCCCGACGCCCTGCTGCGCCGTCTGCGCGAGCTCGGCGAGCTGCACAGGTCCGGCGTCCTCACGGACGAGGAATTCACGCTGGCCAAGCAGGCCGTCCTCAAACGAATGTGACACATCCGCCGATGGCGAATGTGTCACATCCCACAGGACCACCCGCCTGACTCAGGAGGAGTTTCGCCACACTCCTGCCCGGAATCGGGCAGGATTCTTGCGAAACGGCCGCCCGTACCTCAGGATCTACCGGGTGCACGACGAACTCGTTGATCATCTGACGCGGTCCACGCCCCTCAGCCGGGGGGAGGCGCTGCGCGTGATCCAGGACGTGCTCGCGTACTTCGACGAGACGACCGAGGACTACGTCCGTCGCCGCCACCGAGAACTCCAGACCCAGGGCCTGGTGAACTCGGCGATCTTCGAACGGATCGAGGCGGACCTGAAGTACCGCGCGGTGGCACCGCCCGAGCTCACGCTCAGACAACTGCGCCGCATCGTCTACGGCTGAGACCGCCGGGGACGACCGACCACAAACGTGATGCATGGCCGCAAACGGGGAAACAAAGGGAGAACTGTATGTGCGGAATCGTCGGATACATCGGTAAGCGCGATGTGGCCCCGCTGCTGCTGGAGGGGCTGCAGCGGCTGGAGTACCGCGGCTACGACTCGGCGGGCATCGTCGTGACGTCGCCGAAGACGGCCGGCCTGAAGATGGTCAAGGCCAAGGGCCGGGTCCGTGACCTGGAGGCCAGGGTCCCCGCGCGCTTCAAGGGCACCACCGGCATCGCCCACACCCGCTGGGCCACGCACGGCGCCCCGTCCGACATCAACGCGCACCCGCACATGTCGGCCGACAACAAGGTCGCGGTCGTGCACAACGGCATCATCGACAACGCCTCCGAGCTGCGCCGGAAGCTGGAGGCCGACGGTGTCGTGTTCCTCTCCGAGACCGACACCGAGGTCCTCACCCACCTGATCGCCCGCTCCCAGGCCGACACCCTGGAGGAGAAGGTCCGCCAGGCGCTCAGGATCGTCGAGGGCACCTACGGCATCGCCGTCATGCACGCCGACTTCACCGACCGGATCGTGGTGGCCCGCAACGGCTCGCCGGTCGTCCTCGGCATCGGCGAGAAGGAGATGTTCGTCGCCTCGGACATCGCCGCCCTGGTGACCCACACCCGGCAGATAGTGACCCTCGACGACGGCGAGATGGCCACCCTCAAGGCCGACGACTTCCGCACGTACACCACCGAGGGCACCCGCACGACCGCCGAGCCGACCACCGTCGAGTGGGAGGCCGCGTCGTACGACATGGGCGGCCACGACACCTACATGCACAAGGAGATCCACGAGCAGGCCGACGCCGTGGACCGGGTGCTGCGCGGCCGGATCGACGACCGGTTCTCCACCGTGCGCCTCGGCGGCCTGAACTTGGACGCCCGTGAGGCGCGCCAGATCCGCCGTGTGAAGATCCTCGGCTGCGGCACCTCGTACCACGCGGGCATGATCGGCGCCCAGATGATCGAGGAGCTGGCCCGCATCCCCGCCGACGCCGAGCCGGCGTCGGAGTTCCGCTACCGCAACGCGGTCGTGGACCCCGACACGCTGTACGTCGCCGTCTCGCAGTCCGGTGAGACGTACGACGTGCTGGCCGCCGTGCAGGAGCTCAAGCGCAAGGGCGCGCGGGTGCTGGGCGTCGTGAACGTCGTCGGCTCGGCGATCGCCCGCGAGGCGGACGGCGGCATCTACGTCCACGCGGGCCCCGAGGTCTGCGTGGTCTCCACCAAGTGCTTCACGAACACCACGGTCGCCTTCGCGCTGCTCGCCCTGCACCTGGGCCGCACCCGTGACCTGTCCGTCCGCGACGGCAAGCGGATCATCGAGGGCCTGCGGAGGCTGCCCGGGCAGATCTCCGCGATCATGAAGCAGGAGGAGGAGATCAAGCAGCTGGCCGGGCAGTTCACCGAGGCCCGCTCGATGCTCTTCATCGGCCGTGTCCGGGGCTACCCGGTGGCCCGCGAGGCCTCGCTGAAGCTCAAGGAGGTCTCGTACATCCACGCCGAGGCCTACCCCGCCTCCGAGCTCAAGCACGGCCCGCTGGCGCTCATCGAGCCCGCCCTGCCGACGGTCGCGATCGTCCCGGACGACGACCTGCTGGAGAAGAACCGCGCGGCCCTGGAGGAGATCAAGGCCCGCAGCGGCCGGATCCTCGCGGTGGCCCACCAGGAGCAGGAGAAGGCCGACCAGACGATCATCGTCCCGAAGAACGAGGACGAACTCGACCCGATCCTCATGGGCATCCCCCTCCAACTCCTCGCCTACCACACGGCATTGGCCCTGGGCCGGGACATCGACAAGCCGAGGAACCTGGCGAAGTCGGTGACGGTGGAGTAGGAACGCGCCCCTGAAGGCGCCCCAACGGGGCGCCAAAAGGGGCGCGGGGCTGTATAGATATGCGGCTCCGCCGCGTGGGCGCGACCAGCCCCCACCCACCCGCACAGGCAAAACAAACAGACCCGACCCCCACGTATGCCACCACACGTGGGGGTCCGTCATCTCGCCAGGGTCAGCCCGTGGACGCCACCCTCGGAGCACATCTCACCCAGCCCAACCACGAGTTACGGGGAAGGGCGGAGCCAACCGTCACGGAATGACAATCACCGGCCGCTGCGCCCGCTTCGCGAGCCGCCCCGCGACCGACCCGAAAATGCGCCCCACGATCCCGTGCGTGGAACCGACCACGATCGCGTCCGCCTCGTACTCCCGCCCCACTTCTTCGAGTTCGTGGCAGATGTCGCCGCCGCGCTCGACGAGGATCCAGGGGACCTCGGCGAGGTAGTCGGCGCAGGCGAGTTCGAGGCCGAGGACCTCGGTGCGGTGGTCGGGGACGTCGACGAACACGGGCGGCTCGCAGCCCGCCCACACGGTCGTGGGCAGCCGGTTGGCGACGTGCACGATGATCAGGCCCGAGCCGGAGCGATGGGCTATGCCGATCGCGTACGCGAGGGCGCGCTCGCTGGACGTCGAGCCGTCGAAGCCGACGACGACGCCGTGCTGGAAAGCGGGATCGCGGGTGGGGCGTGCCTCTTCCGCCGCCAGCGGGTCGGCCGCCGTGGGATCGGCTACCGGCCGCCGCTTGCGGTCAGCGGGGTCGAAGAATTCGTGACCGGCCATGGATGTCTCGGCGTTCGGGTCCTTGTGGGTGTGGGACGACAGTGTGCGGCGGAGCTGTGTCCGGGAATCATCTTCCCAACCCCATACCCCCAAGGGTACGGCGCCACGCCTCCTTAAGCCCATGCCCCGCAACATGCCGCGCGGGGTTCCAGGGAGCATGCACGAGGGGACAGCCGTAACGCAATGGTCGCTGCCCCGTACAGGCGGTTTGCCCCGGGTTCACCCGGGTGTGCGGCGTGGGGCCCACTCAGAGTACGAGCCACTCCGGCCCGGATCCACCCTCTGGCAGTGACCGAGCGGTCGAACACGCGTTGAATCCGGGTACGTCACTCCTCCAGGGAGCACGCAGTGCCCGGACACCCGAGGGCCTCCCGGTCCGCCCCCACACGCCCGCGCCCCACGGAGCGTCCCGCCCCCGACACGGCGGGAGACCTCATCCGCTGGGCCTCCTTCAGCTGTGCCCTCGTACCCGTGGTCCTCCTCGGGTACGGCATCTCGCTCACCGGTGCGGCCGGCGCGGCCCTGGGGCTGGCGGCCGTGACCGCGGCGTGCCGGCTCCTGCTGCGCCAGTCGGAGCGGGGAGCGGCGCGCGTGCCGGCCGAGAAGGGCGCGCCACGGCGGGGCCGGCACGGCCGGGTCGGCTCGGGGGCGCACAGGGGCGGGCGCCACTCGGGGGGAAGCACTTCGGTCGACTGACCGGTTTCCGCGCACACTACCGCACCTTTTCAGCCAACTTCGGGTCCCTGTGCATGTGTTGCTCGAACACCCCCACACCACCCGTTCGACCTGCACTGAAAGGGGCCCGTAGGGCGCGCGCACCCTACGTGGATTGGCCACTGCGACGAGGCGCACTTCCCTGTAGGGCCCACGAGTGCAACGCTTCGTGATCGAATGCTTCACGCCAAGTTGCCAAGTCGACAATGTGCCGGTTGCCGAACTGGTCACGCCGGCACCACGGGACACAGTAGATTCGATCTTGACTGTCTTACGGCGGGGGACTCGTGCAGGACCAAGGGGAAACGTGCAGGAGCGACACAACCGAGGAGCCGCGACCACCGAGGGGGGCTTAGCAGGATGAGCCACGACTCCACTGCCGCGCCGGAAGCCGCGGCCCGGAAGCTTTCCGGGCGACGCCGCAAGGAGATCGTCGCGGTGCTGCTGTTCAGCGGCGGCCCCATCTTCGAGAGTTCCATACCACTTTCGGTGTTCGGGATCGACCGCCAGGACGCCGGAGTACCGCGCTACCGGCTGCTGGTCTGCGCCGGAGAAGAGGGCCCGCTGCGGACCACGGGGGGCCTGGAACTCACCGCGCCGAACGGCCTGGAGGCGATCTCACGGGCGGGCACCGTCGTCGTGCCGGCCTGGCGCTCGATCACCTCGCCACCGCCGGAGGAGGCGCTGGACGCCCTGCGCCGGGCGCACGAGGAGGGCGCCCGCATCGTCGGGCTGTGCACCGGCGCCTTCGTGCTGGCCGCCGCCGGCCTGCTGGACGGCCGCCCGGCCACCACCCACTGGATGTACGCGCCGACGCTGGCCAAGCGCTACCCGTCGGTGCACGTCGATCCACGCGAACTCTTCGTGGACGACGGAGACGTGCTGACCTCGGCCGGTACGGCGGCCGGTATCGATCTGTGCCTGCACATCGTGCGCACGGACCACGGCAACGAGGCGGCCGGCGCGCTGGCCCGCCGCCTGGTGGTCCCCCCGCGCCGCAGCGGCGGCCAGGAACGCTACCTCGACCGGTCTTTACCGGAGGAGATCGGCGCCGACCCGCTCGCCGAGGTCGTCGCCTGGGCGCTGGAGCACCTCCACGAGCAGTTCGACGTGGAGACCCTCGCCGCGCGTGCGTACATGAGCCGCCGCACCTTCGACCGCCGGTTCCGCTCCCTCACCGGGAGCGCCCCGCTGCAGTGGCTGATCACCCAGCGCGTCCTCCAGGCCCAGCGTCTGCTGGAGACGTCGGACTACTCCGTGGACGAGGTCGCCGGGCGCTGCGGCTTCCGCTCCCCCGTCGCGCTGCGCGGACACTTCCGCCGGCAGCTCGGCTCGTCCCCGGCGGCCTACCGGGCGGCGTACCGGGCGCGGCGGCCCCAGGGCGAGAAGCCGGACACGGACGGCTCCCCGGGCTCGGGCGGGCCGCAGCCGGTGCCGCAGGAGTCCGCCGCGCTGCCGCTCCAGACCCGCCGTACGGCGGCCGCGAGCGCCCTGGCTCCGGCGGCCTCGCTCTCCACGGAGGGCGCCAAGCCCGAGCTGTACGCCACGGGCCGTCTGCCGGGCCAGCGCAGCGCCCCGTAGCCGCCCTCGGACGCCATCGGCCCGGTCCCGCCCTGATCACCCAGGTGCAGGACCGGGTCGTTCGGTTGTCACGGGCCGTAAGGTGAGACACATGAACGATCGCATGGTGTGGATCGACTGCGAGATGACCGGGCTCTCGCTGTCCGACGACGCGCTCATCGAAGTGGCCGCGCTGGTCACCGACTCGGAGCTGAACGTACTGGGCGAGGGCGTGGACATCGTCATCCGTCCTCCGGCCAAGGCACTGGAGACGATGCCGGAGGTGGTCCGTCTGATGCACACCGCGTCCGGGCTGCTGGACGAGCTCGCCGGCGGCACGACGCTGGTCGAGGCGGAGGAACAGGTCCTCAGCTACATCCGTGAGCATGTCAAGGAGCCCGGCAAGGCCCCGCTGTGCGGCAACTCGGTCGGCACGGACCGCGGCTTCCTCCACCGCGACATGCCGGAGCTGGAGGAATACCTCCACTACCGGATCGTGGACGTCAGCTCGATCAAGGAGCTGGCCCGCCGCTGGTACCCGCGGGCGTACTTCAACAGCCCCGAGAAGAACGGCAACCACCGGGCCCTCGCCGACATCCGCGAGTCCATCGCGGAACTCCGCTACTACCGGGAGGCGATCTTCGTCCCCCAGCCCGGTCCGGACTCCGACACGGCGCGGACGATCGCCGCGAAACACGTCCTGCCCGCCGGCTGACGGCTCCACCGGAGTGCCGCCGGGCCGCGCCGAAACCCTGGCGCGAGCACCCCTTCGGACCCTGTACACTTTTTCTCGGCCGGTCGGTGAACCACTCGGAGAACCGCCGGTCGTGGTGGGTGTAGCTCAGCTGGTAGAGCACCTGGTTGTGGTCCAGGATGTCGCGGGTTCAAGTCCCGTCACTCACCCTCGCGCAAATGGCCCCTGACCTGCGGAAACGCGGGTCAGGGGCCTTTTGGTCACCCGGCTTGGCCAAACAGCGGCCAAACGCGGCCGGATTCCCGGAGTTCCGCCCGCAGGTCCCCTTGCCGAACCCCGACAAGGTGAACTGCGACGAGGTGCCGTTCGCCTCGACGTACGAGACCGCCGGCCTGCCCGCCACCGCCGGAAGATGAAGAAGCCGTAGCCACCGCACTCTTCCCGGGGCCCGCCCGCCAGGCGGGCCCCGGGAAGAGTCACGGTCAGTGGACGGGGTGCCAGTGCTCCAACGCATCGTCCAGCCGAGGCGCCTCGGGGTCGTCCCAGATCAGACAGCCCCACACCAGGCCGGGCACATCGGGGCCCATGGCGTCGGCCGGCCCCTCGGTGAGCGTGCGGTGAACGGCCTCAAGATAGGCGGCGATCGACGGATACCCGGGCTTGTCGCACGCGAGATTGTCCGGCAGCGACCAGGGGCCGACGCCGTCCTCGCCCACGTAGAGCCCCGACTCGGGTCCTGCCTCGTCGCCGGTCAGCCAAGGCACCACCGCGGAGCCCCACATATCGCCGCGCCCGACCTCCGGCAGCCGCGGCCGGAGCGCATCCTCCGGACCGAGCAGAACCCCGCCCGGCAGGAACGCCCCCGAACCGACCTCGCCCGCTTCCTCATTGGCCTCGATGTACTGGTGCTCCACACCGCCGCACAGCCGCCACAGCGCCGCCAATTCCGTGGGCAGCCCGAACCCGACGGCATGCCTCAGGCGGGAGTCGGCCGCGGCGATCTCCTCCTCCATCGCGGGCGCAAGGAGAGACGCGTGGGAGACGGGCGCATGCTCGGCGAGCCAGCCGGTCACCTTCCGCCAGGCAGCCGCGACCCGCTCGACCTCACTGGTGTGCCGAACAGACATTCGCCCACCGTAGCCGCCGCATGCCCAACTCACCACGACCGAGGCGAGTTCGCCGGCGGCGGTACCCGTTACGACGAGTACCGCTGCACCAGCTCCGTCGGCAGCACCACCTGCCGCCGCTCCAGGCCCCGTGACACCGCCGGGCGGTGGTCCGCGATCTCGTCCAGGAGGAGGTTGATCATGGCGTGGCCCATCTCCTCGATGGGCTGGCGGACGCTGGTCAGGGGCGGGTCCATGTGGCGGGCGATCGCCGAGTCGTCGTAGCCGACGAGGGCGACGTCGTCGGGGATACGGCGGCCCGCCTCGCGCAGCACCTGCCGGGCGCCCGCCGCCATCACGTCCGACTCCGCGAAGACCGCGTCCAGGTCGGGGCACCGCTGAAGGAGCTCCGCCATCGCCCGGCGGCCGCCCACCTCCGTGAAGTCACCCGGCGCGATCAGTCGCTCGTCCACCTCGCGTCCGGCGTCGACCAGCGCCTGACGGTAGCCCTCGATGCGCCGCTGGGCGCCGTACACGTCGAGGCGGCCGGTGATCGTGGCGATCTTCTTGCGGCCCCGGGCCATGAGGTGCTCCACCGCCGAGCGGCCCCCGCCGTGGTTGTCGGAGTCCACCGACGGCAGCGTCTCGTGCTCCGAGCGCGGGCCGCTGATCACGGCCGGGATCTCCAGCTGGGCCAGGAGGTCGGGGAGGGGGTCGTCGGCGTGGACCGACACCAGGAGGACGCCGTCCACCCGGTGCGCCGCCAGGTACTGGGCCAGGCGGCGGCGCTCGCGGTCGCTGCCCGCGAAGATCAGCAACAGCTGCATCTCGGTGTCCGCCAGCGCGGCACCCACGCCCCTCAGCATGTCCGAGAAGTACGGCTCGGCGAAGAAACGGGTCTCCGGCTCGGGGACGACGAGGGCGATCGCGTCCGTGCGGTTCGCGGCGAGCGCCCGCGCCGCCGTGTTCGGGACGTAGCCGAGCTCCGCCACCGCCGCCTCGACCGCCGCGCGGGTCGCGTCGCTGACCCGGGGCGAACCGTTGATCACCCGGGAGACCGTGCCGCGGCCGACACCGGCCCGCGCGGCGACCTCCTCCAGAGTCGGGCGCCCGCCGCTCCGGCCCCGCCCTCCGTGACCAGCCATGGTCCGCCCCTCCCGTCAACACCGCGCCAGCGTGGAATCTAACAGTCCTGATCCCCGTACAACGGTCCGGGAGCGTTCGGGCCCGCCTGCCGCGGGCCTGGGTCCCCCACCCTCTGAAGCCTCAGCAGTCCCCCGAGTATCGGCGAAGGACAGGCCGGACAGCGGCGCCGCACCGCGCCGTGAGGGCTCGGTCGAGGGCCGCCGGGTTAGTTAACAGCCCGATAACCGAACACATCTCTCGTCGTCCGCTCCCTTGACACCCCCGCACGAACCGACGACTCTTCAACACATCACTTGTGGGAGCGCTCCCACAGTACCTGACACATACACATCCCGCACGTTCCCCGCCCGAGCCGCAGCACGAACCAACGGGCACCAACAACGCAGTTGGCCGGGGGGTCGGCACGTCAGGGCATCAGGAGGACGCAATGCGAGCACGTACCTGGACCCGCAAGACGGTGGTCCTCGCGGCCGTCGCCGCGCTGGGCACCGGGCTGCTGGCCGGCTGCGCCGATGACGGCAACGACGGCGGCACCTCGTCGTCCGGCGGTGACAGCGGCAAGACCAAGATTACGCTCGGGCTCTTCGGCACCTTCGGCTTCGAGGAAGCCGGACTCTACAAAGAGTACGAGAAGCTCCACCCTGACATCTCCATCCAGCAGACCGTGATCGAGCGGAACGAGAACTACTACCCGGCTCTCGTCAACCACCTCACCACCAACAGCGGCCTCCAGGACATCCAGGCCGTCGAGGTCGCCAACATCAACGAGGTCGCGAACACCTACGCGGACAAGCTGGTGGACCTGTCCAAGTACGGCAAGGAGAGCGACTTCCTGCCCTGGAAGTGGAAGCAGGCCACCGCCAGGAACGGCCAGACGATCGGGCTCGGCACCGACGTCGGGCCGATGGCCATCTGCTACCGCAAGGACCTGTTCCAGCAGGCCGGGCTGCCCACCGACCGTGAGGACGTGGGCAAGCTGTGGGCGGGCAGCTGGGAGAAGTTCGTCGGCGTCGGCCGGCAGTACCAGAAGAAGGCCCCGCAGGGCACCACCTTCCTCGACTCGCCCGGCGGCCTGATCCAGGCCATCATCGGCGGTGAGAAGGAGCGGTTCTACGACACCTCCGGCGAGGTCGTCTACAAGTCGAACCCGGCCATCAAGAAGGCCTTCGACCTGACCGCCGCGGCCGCGAAGGACGGGCTGACCGGCAACCAGACGCAGTTCCAGCCCGCGTGGGACCAGACGATCGCCAACAGCAGGTTCGCCGCGATCTCCTGCCCGCCGTGGATGCTCGGCACCATCAAGGGCAAGTCGAAGCCGGAGAACGCCGGCAAGTGGGACGTCGCCCAGGCGCCCAAGCCCGGCAACTGGGGCGGTTCCTTCCTGGCCGTGCCCAAGTCGGGGAAGAACGCGGAGGAGGCGGCGAAGCTGGCCGCCTGGCTGACCGCGCCCGAGCAGCAGGCGAAGCTCTTCGCCAAGCAGGGCAGCTTCCCCAGCGCGCAGACCGCCTACAAGCTACCCGAAGTGACCGGCGCGAAGAACGAGATGACCGGTGACACCCCGATCGGCACGATCTTCGCGGCGGCCGCCGAGAAGAGCCCGATCCAGGTCATCGGCCCGAAGGACCAGATCATCATGCAGGGTCTGACGGACAACGGCGTGATCCTCGTGACCCAGGGCAAGTCGCCCAAGCAGGCGTGGGACAACGCCGTCAAGACCATCGACAACGCTCTGGAGAAGTGACCGGTATGGCCACCCGGCACGACACCGCCGCGCCCCCCGCGAAGGAGGGGGGCGCGGCCCCGGCCCGCCCGCCCTCCGACACCGTGCCTTCGCAGGACGCGAAGAAGCGGGCCAGGCTCTCCCGCCGCTGGCAGCGGGACGTGCGCTGGAGCCCGTACGCCTTCGTCTCGCCGTTCTTCCTGCTGTTCCTCGCGTTCGGCCTGTTCCCGCTGCTCTACACGGCCTGGGCGTCGCTGCACACCGTGGAGCTGACGGCGCCCACGGACATGGAGTGGGCGGGGCTGCACAACTACACCCGGATCTTCGACGACGAGTTCTACTGGAACGCGGCGAAGAACACCCTGACCATCGGGATCATCTCCACCGTCCCGCAGCTGCTGATGGCACTGGGCATCGCCCACATCCTCAACTACAAGCTGCGCGCCTCGACCTTCTACCGGGTCGTGATGCTGGCGCCGTACGCGACGTCGATCGCCGCCGCCTCCCTCGTCTTCGTCCTGCTCTTCGGCCGTGACTACGGCATGATCAACTGGGCGCTGCACTTCGTCGGTGTCGACAGCATCGACTGGCAGAACGAGAAGTGGCCCTCGCAGATCGCCGTCTCGACGATCGTCATCTGGCGCTGGACGGGCTACAACGCGCTGATCTACCTGGCCGCGATGCAGGCGATCCCGCAGGACCTGTACGAGTCGGCGGCGCTCGACGGGGCGAGCCGCTGGAAGCAGTTCCTCCACGTCACGCTGCCGTCGCTGCGCCCCACGATCCTGTTCACCTGCGTCGTCTCGACCATCGGAGCCTCGCAGCTCTTCGGTGAGCCGCTGCTGTTCGACGCGAACAAGGGCACGTCCGGCGGTTCCGAGCACCAGTTCCAGACGCTCGGTCTGTACATGTACGAGCAGGGCTGGGTGAGCCAGCACCTGGGCCGGGCCTCCGCCATCGCCTGGACGATGTTCCTGATCCTCATCGTGATCGGGATCGTCAACTACGTCATCTCGCGCCGGTTGCGCGCCAGCAGTTAGGAGAACCGGCCGTGACGACGACCCTGACGAAACCCCCGGCGGACACGGCGCCGAAGCCGCCGAGGCGTGGACGCCGCTCCAGGGCGGCGCGCGCGGGCGGCCAGCTGCACGCCGGCCCCATCGCGTACGTCATCCTCACCCTGTTCGCGATCGGCTCGCTGTTCCCGCTCGTGTGGACGGCGATCGCCGCCTCGCGCGACAACCAGCGGCTGGCCGAGACTCCGCCGCCGTTCTGGTTCGGCTCCAACCTGCTCGACAAGCTGGAGTTCGCCTGGAAGGACGCCAACCTCGGTGAGGCGTTCCTCAACACGACGTTCGTGGCGGGTGTCTCGGCGGCGACCGTCGTCTTCCTCTCCACGATCGCCGGCTTCGCCTTCGCCAAGCTGCGCTTCAGGGGCCGTAACGCCCTGATGCTGATCGTGATCGGCACGATGATGGTGCCGCCGCAGCTCCAGGTGATCCCGCTGTACATGATGGTCGCCAAGCTCGACTGGACCGACCAGCTCCAGTCGGTGATCCTGCCGTCCCTGGTGAGCGCCTTCGGTGTGTTCTTCATGCGGCAGTACCTGCTCCAGGCGCTGCCCGACGAGATCATCGAAGCGGCGCGCGTGGACGGCGCGAGCAGTTGGCGCGTGGTCTGGCACGTGGTGTTCCCGGCGGCCCGCCCTGCCATGGCGGTCCTCGGCATGCTGATCTTCGTACAGACCTGGAACGACTTCCTGTGGCCGTTCCTGGTCCTGACGCAGACCGGCAACCCGACCGTGCAGGTGGCCGTCGCCGGCCTCGGCCGCGGCTACACCCCCGACCAGTCCCTGATCATGGCGGGGGCGCTGCTCGGCACGCTGCCGCTGCTGCTCGTCTTCGCGATCTTCGGCAAGCAGATCGTGGGCGGCATCATGCAGGGCGCCGTCAAGGGCTGACGGCAGCTCCCGCCATGGTTCCCGTGCCGCCGGGGTGGGTCACCGCTGCCTCATCCCGGTGTGCTCTCCTCTCCCTCCTCCCTCCTCCTTCCTCTTCCTCCAACGGTCTGGACGACCACCGATGGGAGCGCTTCCATGCCTGAACCCGTGACGCCGGTGACCTTTCCCTCCACCTTCCTCTGGGGCGCGGCGACCTCCGCGTACCAGATCGAGGGGGCGGTGCGGGAGGGCGGTCGCACCCCGTCGATCTGGGACACCTTCAGCCATACGCCAGGTAAGACGGCCGGCGGCGAGCACGGTGACACCGCTGTCGACCACTACCACCGCTATCCCGAGGACGTGGCGCTGATGGCGGAGCTGGGCCTGGGCGCCTACCGCTTCTCCATCTCCTGGTCGCGGGTGCAGCCGACGGGGCGCGGCCCGGCCGTCCAGGTCGGCCTGGACTTCTACCGCCGCCTCGTCGACGAACTGCTCTCCCACGGCATCAAGCCGGCCGTCACCCTCTACCACTGGGACCTCCCCCAGGACCTGGAGGACGCGGGCGGCTGGCCGGAGCGCGACACGGCGTACCGGTTCGCCGAGTACGCGCAGCTGGTCGGTGAGGCGCTCGGCGACCGTGTGGAGCACTGGATGACGCTCAACGAGCCCTGGTGCACCGCGTTCCTGGGCTACGCCTCCGGGGTGCACGCCCCGGGCCGTACGGACCCGGAGGCCTCCCTGAAGGCCGCCCACCATCTGAACCTGGCCCACGGCCTGGGCACGACGGCCCTGCGGTCGGTGATGCCGGCCCGCAACTCGATCGCGGTGAGCCTCAACTCCTCGACGGTACGGACGGTGTCGGAGGACCCCGCGGACCTGGCGGCGGCTCGCAAGATCGACGACCTGGCCAACGGCGTCTTCCACGGTCCGATGCTGCACGGCGCGTATCCCGAGACGCTGCTCAAGGCGACGGAGGCGATCACGGACTGGTCGTACGTGATGGAGGGCGACCTGGAGCTGATCAACCAGCCGCTGGACGCGCTGGGGCTGAACTACTACACACCGGCGCTGGTGTCGGCGGCGGACGCCGAGGCCGACGGGCCGCGCGCGGACGGGCACGGGGCGAGCGCATACTCCCCCTGGCCGGGCGCGGACGACGTGAAGTTCCACCAGACGCCCGGCGAACAGACGCAGATGGGCTGGACGATCGACCCGACGGGCCTGCACGACCTGCTCATGCGGTACACGCGGGAGGCACCGGGCCTGCCGTTGTACATCACCGAGAACGGTGCGGCCTACGACGACAAGCCCGACCCGGACGGCCGCGTCCACGACCCGGAGCGGATCGCCTACCTGCACGGCCATCTGGCGGCGGTCCGCCGCGCCATCTCCGACGGCGCGGACGTCCGCGGGTACTACCAGTGGTCCCTGATGGACAACTTCGAGTGGGCGTACGGCTACGAGAAGCGGTTCGGCATGGTGTACGTCGACTACGCCACGCTGGAGCGGACGCCGAAGTCGAGTGCGCGGTGGTACGCGGAGGTGGCGCGGACGGGGACGCTGCCCCCGGTGGAGTGATCGCGGGCTCACCCCGGGAATTCCTCCGCCCTGCCCCTCTTCCGGGGCGGGGCGGAGCAGGTGACCTCAGTCGCCGAGCCCCAAGTGCGCGAGGACGACGTCCCGTACCCGGAGCACGGCGTCGGGGTCGATGGCGGCGAGAACCGGGACGGCGTGATGCCAGCCGTCCGGGGTGAGGGCGTCCGCCAGGAGGGCTCTCGCGCCGAGGAGGTCCGGGCCGGACGCGGGCGGATGCAGCAGTGCGGCAAGGCTGCGGACCGTCGCGAGATCGGCCATGGGGACAGCGAGTTCCCCTGTGACCATGGGGACGTCGGTCGCACAGGCGACGTACGCGGCAAGGTGAGCGAGAGCCTCGGAGCGTCCCTCCTCCGTCGCCATGCGCTGAGCGAGGTCCTTGGCTGCTTCGAGGTCGCCGAGCGCGGCGTACGCGACAGCCGCCGCAGGCCCCGAACGGGGTACGCCCCCTTCGACCTGCCACAGCGGTCGTCGATCAAGGAAGTGACGAGCGGCGGCCATGTCGCCGGTGGCGATCAGCAGGCAGACCAACACCGCCTGATCCTCCGTACGGTTCACGGAGTGATCCGTGCACGCGGCGTACAGAAGCTCCGTGATGCGGGCGCCGCGCTCACCGTCGTGAGGGCCCACGGCGGCGAGGAGCCTCGCGAACTCGCCCACGGCATCGGCGCTCAGTTCCGAGAGCTCGGCATCCACCCACCGGCCCGCCAGGTCCGGATCATGCGGCCACAGGACCGGCGCGGCCGCCACCTGGAGGCGGTGGCGGCTGTACTCGCCCCACGCGGCCGAGAACTGTTCGACGACCTCGACGGCCCGGTCCGGCGCGCCCGCGCGGGCCAGTGCCCGAGCCGCGAGTGCCACGCTTTCGGGGCCACCGAGGAAGTCGTCGAGCGACGCGGCACCGATGACCTGCTCTGCGAGACGCAGCGCGCGTTGGGGGTCCTTGGGCGCGGTCGCCAAGGCCACTACGGCGCATCCGAGGACTCGTGCTTCGTGCTTGTGGATCGTCCCGAGGAGACGCTCGGCCGCGTCGGGGCTGCCCGCCGTGGCGAGCGCGCCGGCGAGGGCGGTGAGGCGTTCGTGCTGGTCGACGTGGACGACCGCCGCACCCGTCGAGTGGTCCCCACGCTCGGCTTGGTGGAGAAGTCGCAGTGACCGGTGCGGGTCGTCGTCGGCGAAGTGGACGGCGAGCGCGGTGAGTGCCTCCGCTACATCCGGCGGCCGGGAGTCGGCGGCCCATGGCCCGGAAGCCGACCCGGTCAGCAGAACGTTCTCCAGGTCACCGGCGGCTCCGGCTTCCACAAGCAGCCCGACAACGCGGGCCACGGCACGGTCGGGACCGGAGAAGCCTCGTGCGTAGCTCGCCTCAAGGGCTCCCCACGCTTCGGCGGCCCGGCCTTCTCGGGCGTGTCGTTCGGCAATCGTCTGCCATGCCAGCGCCCACTGGTCCGTTTGATATATGGCTGAAGGAACCGACGTCATCCTCAGGGTATCGACGAGGAGCTGGGCCTCGTCGATCCGGTCCGTCGCGACGAGCGCGCACACGGCTCCGTACCCTTCACGCGAGTGCGCCATGGTCTCCGGGTCGCGCTGGAGCCTGTTGGCGTGCGCCAGAGCGAGCGGCGCCAGACGCTCTGCCTCCTGCGGCCGGACGTCGCGGAGGATGTTCATGGCAACGGCGGGGACGTTCTCGGGGGCGTCCGCGTGACGGTGAGCGAGCGTGACCATGAGGTCGTAGAGCCGTGTCGCACGGTCAGGGTCGATGCCGGCCGCCCCTGCCTCAGCGATGATCGCGAGGAGCCGGAGTTGTGCCGGCAGGAACTCGACCTGCCGGGCGGACTCCTCGGCCCGTTTCAGCAGTTCCGCGGCGAGCGACGGATTCCGGTGGAGCTTCTGCTGGAGCATGGCGTTCCTGACGTACGCCTCCACGAGCGCTCTCATGCCCAACTCGTCTCGCAGCAGCCCGTGTTCGTTCAGCCCGGCCAGCGTCCCGTCCGTCAGACGCAGTTCGTTCAGCTGGAGCTGTGCCTCGCTCTGTCTGCCCGTGGCCGCCAGAGCGGCGGCCAACGTGCCGTGTGCCGCGAGAGCATGGGACTCGCCGTAGAACGGCCGCATCTCCGCCACCACCGTCGCCTCGATCAGGCGCAGCGCCTCCTCCGCCAGCCCCACCGCGCGCCGGTCGCCCGTCTCGGCCAGGACGTTCGCCACCCCCGTGAGCGCCCGGGCACGGTCCACCGGCCAGAAGACACTGCGGGCGAGTCCGATGGCCTGACGCGTGCGGCCCAGACGGGCGTGGGCGGCGGGAATGTCCGGATGCAGCGACTCATTGCGCCAGGCAACGAAATCCGCTGCGGCCGCGAGCGCCGCCCACGCGCTCAGGTCGTCGGGTGCCGCACTGCGAACGACCTGCCGGGCCGCCGCGATCTCCGCGAGGCACGCGGCGTCGCTGCCGGTCGTGGCGCGCAACAGGTCCCGCCGCCGGGGGTCCGTCGCGAGCGCGGTCGCTCGGCGGGCGTCCCGGAGCAGCGTGACCAGACGCCCGTACGGCTGGAGCAGATACGGCGGCGTGTTCTCCGGCCAGCCCCGGTTCGCGTACGACTCGGCCCACGCGTGCAGCCGCTCCACGTACACGTCCACTTCCGGCCCCAACGCGTCCTGGGCGGCCGCGAGGAGTGTCTCGTGGGCGAAGAGGTAGCCGCGGCTGCTCATGTAGAAGGCCATGTCGCCGTCGGAGGAAGAGCTCTCGAAGCCGCCGCCGCGTAACGTCAGGATGCGCCCGAAGGCGCTGCCGAGGCGCCGGTTGAGCTCGTACGGCGGCTCACCCGTGAGTTCCCACAGGTCCTCGACGGTGAGCGTGCCGCGGGCGGCCGTGAGCAGACCGACGAAGTCCCGCTGCAACCGGTCCCCGGAGAGCGCCTGTTCGAGGTCGAACCTGGCCTCGAACTCGGTGTGCCGGGCCGCCGCCGTGGGGGAGAGCTCCACGACCCGGCAGTGGCGCAGGGGGTGCGCGCCGCCGACGTCGGGCGGGAGTCCGGGGCTCGGGCGGCTGGTGACCAGGACGCGGACGTTGGGCGGGAGCTTGGCCGGCAGCAGGGAGGCGATGCTCGCGCTGTTGCCGCCTGCCACCACCCGGGACTGGTCCTCGTCGAGTCCGTCCACCACGAGGAGCAGCGTGCCCCCGTCCAGGGCGACGCGTTCGGCCGCCTCGCGCAGGAGCAGTCTGCGCTCCCCGTCGCGGGCCGTCGGTGAACTGTTGCCGGTCGGTTCGCGGCCTGCGATGGCGGCGAGCTGGTCGATGACCGCGCCGGTGTACGCGTTGGTGTCCGACTGGCTGGCGTAGCGTGCGGTGATGAAGAACCAGACCGGGACGACACCGCGGGGCGGACGCAGGGCGAAGGACGCCGCGAGCGCCGTCTTGCCGGCCCAGGGCGGTCCTTGCAGCCAGAGGTACTGGTCCGGTCCGCCGCAGAACGCGACGAGGTCGGTGAACTCGCTGCTTCTGTCGTGGAGTTTCCCGGGTGCGATGTCGGCGAGCTGGGCCTGGTAGGCCTCCTGGATCAGGTCGAGCCCGGTGGCGGGCACGGCGTCGGGCAGCGCGGTGGGCTTCAGCCCTCGGCCCAGAAGACGTTCCAGACCGGCCAGTTCTGTCACATCCAGAACCTCGGCCCAGCGGTCCACCCGGCTCGCGGCGATACGCCCGGTTCCGTCGGACCGGTGGTGACGGCTGACGACCCCGACGAGACGGCCGTTGCTGAAGACCGCCGCGCCGGACATCCCTTCCCAGGCGTCGCGTTCGGGGTCCGGGTCATCCCCCGGCGGGGAGGTGATCTTGAGGTCGAGGGTGCCCTCGCGCCGGTTGGAGAGGACCGCGCAGGTCGCGTCCACGTGCTCCGCGTCCCGGAAACGCGAACCGTCCTCGCTCCTGCGGAGCTTGAAGCGGGGGAAGCCCAGCGCGGTGCAGCGCAGCACCGCGTCCTGTTCACCGACCCGGCCGAACGGTACGGGCGGCACGTCGACGTCCCCGGGGTGCTCCTCCGCCGGCGCCAGAACCGCGACATCGATCCCCGCGTGCCGCCACTCCACGGCCGCCTCGACCGTCCGCTCACCGGGCCGGTCGGCCTCGAACCGGACCCGAACGGCCTCCGCGCCCTCGACGACGTGCGCAGCCGTCAGCACCTTGCCCGGCGCGACCAGATAACCCGAGCCCCGCCGCCGCGCACCCCCACCCGCCGGATCGGCGATGACCTCGGCGACACGCTCGGCCTGCAACCCCCGGTCAGCGCTCGCCGTCAACCTCGCCGCCCGAGATCAGCACCGGCCGCACCCCGCCCCCGTCAGTCCCGCGGGGCTCCCCGGCCTTCGGGGTGAGGGAGAGCGTTACCCGCTGCGTCTGCGCCTGCGTGTACTTGCCGTTCGCTCCGGCGTCCACGATCCACAGCCGCACCTTGGAGTCGGCCCCCGCCTCACGGCTGACGGCAACGGTCGCCTCGACCTCCACGGGCCCGAGCTCGAACCGTACGGCCTCGCCCTCTCCGTCGGCCATGGCAACGGTCAACTGCTGCCTCAACTCCCGGATCATCTCCGACAGTTCAATCACGCTTCCCCCTCGCACCACGGTGCTCAGATGGTACAAGTCACGGCATCCGACGTACCGCACCGTCATCCACGAGCCGGTGCTCCACGCCCGAAGCGCAGCCCCGGGTGCCTGCGCCGGCGTACCGACCCGCGGTGGGCCCGCCCGCCCGGCGACCGCGTCCGCCCGTCCAGCTGGATCCAGATCCGTACCTCCGTGCCGCCCAGCACCGACGAGCCGATCCGTACGTCACCGCCCGTCGACTCGGCGAGCCGGCGCACGATGTCCAGGCCCAGCCCGGTCGAGCCGTCGCTGCCGGAGCCCCGCCCCCGTGCCATCGCCGCCTCGGGGTCCGGTATGCCGGGGCCCGCGTCGGACACCAGTACGATCACCGCGTCCTCTCCGTTGTGCACGTCCACCGCGAAGGCCGTGCCCTCGGGCGTGTGCCGGAAGACGTTGCCGAGCAGGGCGTCGAGCGCGGCGGCCAGGTCGGTGCGGGCGACGGGGACGCGGACGGGGCGGTCCACGCCCGCGAGCCGTACCTTCCGTCCCTCGTCCTCCGCGAGCGCCGACCAGAACGCCATGCGCTCGCGGACGACCTCCGCCGCGTCGCACCCGGCACCGGGACCGGGCGCGCCCGTCTGCGGTCTGGCCTCCCGCGCCGTACGGATGATCGTGTCGACCTCGCGCTCCAGCTGCTCGACCGCGGCCCTGGTCTGCTCGGCCGCCGGACCGTCGCCCAGCGAGGCCGCGTTCAGCCGCAGCACGGTCAGCGGCGTCCGCAGCCGGTGGGACAGGTCGGCGGCCAGCTCCCGCTCGTTCGCGAGCAGGTGGACCACCTGGTCGGCCATCGAGTTGAACGCCGTCGCCGCCAGCCGCAACTCCTTCGGCCCCTCCTCGGGGACCCGCGCCCCCAGCCTCCCCTCCCCCAGTTCGTGCGCGCTCTCGGCCAGGCGCCGCGCGGGTCCGACCATGCGGACACCGAGCCGGTCGGCCACCGCCACCGAGCCGACGATCAACGCCAGGCCCACTC
Source organism: Streptomyces bluensis (assembly GCF_014650715.1). Taxonomy (GTDB): domain Bacteria; phylum Actinomycetota; class Actinomycetes; order Streptomycetales; family Streptomycetaceae; genus Streptomyces; species Streptomyces bluensis. Next base: position 179,655 of record NZ_BMVM01000009.1, read on the forward strand.
CGGCGAGCACCGCCCATGCCGTGGCCACGCCGCCCGCGACCTCGGACCGCGGCACGTACACCTCGACGACCGCTGTCGCGCCGGAGCCGATCGCGGTGGGCTGGAGCAGTGTGGAGCCGCCGGGCACCCGCGTGGTGGAGGCGCGGCCCAGTCTGCGGACGGTGGCGATGTCCTCTTCGGAGGCGCGCTGCCGGCCGAGGTCGAGGGCCCGCTCGCCGTCGCCCGCCGGTATGTGCACGGCCATCCCGTCGTCCGAGCCCGCGGCGGCGACGACCCGCTCCAGCTGCTCCCGGTCGGTGGTGATGGACAGCGCGGGCGCGACCGCGGCGGCCTGCCGTTCGGCGTTGGAGAACGCCCGGTCGCGCGCCAGTTCCTTGATGACCAGCCCGAGGGGCACGGCGAAGGCGATCACGACCATCGAGGTCACCGCCACGCACACCTTGACCAGCGCCCACCTCATGGCGTCCGCTCCGCCCTCGGTGGCTCCAGCTTCACTCCGACCCCGCGCAGGGTGTGCAGATAGCGCGGCCTGGCCGCCGTCTCGCCCAACTTCCGCCGCAGCCACGACAGATGGACGTCTATGGTCTGGTCGTCCCCGTACGACTGCTGCCACACCTCGGCGAGCAGTTCCTTGCGGGCCACGACCACACCCGGCCGCCCGGCGAGGAAAGCGAGCAGGTCGAACTCACGTCGCGTCAGGTCGAGTCGTACGCCGTCCAGTTCGGCCTCGCGGCGCAGGGGGTCGATAGCGAGGCCGCCGACCCGCAGCACCGTCGACGGCGGTACGGCACCGGCGGCCGGGCGGGCCCTGCGCAGGACGGCCGCCATGCGCGCGGACAGGTGCTCGACCGAGAACGGCTTGGTCAGATAGTCGTCCGCCCCCGCGTTCAGCAGCCGGACGATCTCCCTCTCGTCGTCCCGTGCGGTGGCGACGATCACCGGCACGTCGGTGATCCCGCGCAGCATCTTCAGCGCCTCGGACCCGTCCAGATCGGGCAGTCCGAGGTCCAGGATCACCAGGTCGAAGCGGACATGGGCGACCTCGCGCAGCGCCTCCAGCGCCGTACCGACACTGCGCACGGTGTGCGAGGCGTCGGTCAGATGCCGGATCAGCGCCGAGCGTACGAACTGGTCGTCCTCGACCACGAGCACAGCTGCCATGCGCCGCACCGTACGCCATGCGGGCACTGCCGGTTGGGGCCTGTGGATAACCTCCCTGTGGATAACTCCCCCGAGGACAGAGGGCAGGGGACAAGGGACAGTCGTGGGACTCGTGGGGCAGTATGGCCGCGATGCGCAGAGGACTCGTCCACTTACTGGCCTGGCTGCTCGCCACGGGAGCGGCGGTCACGCTGTCGTGGTGGGGTGTCCACACGGTGATGGCGGGCACCGCGTACGATCCGCCGCGCGCCCTGCCGATCACGGCCGGCGACGCGCCGGACCGGGGCTCGCAGGCACTGGCCACGGCCAGCACAACGGCCACCACCCGCCCGGAGCCCCCGGCACGCACGAAGACGCCACAGGAGACGCCGGAGAGGAACCGCCCGAGCACACCGCCGCCCGCGCCCTCCACCTCACTGCGGCCCGGTCCCACTCCGAGCCCGACGGCCTCCGGCCAGGTCAGGAGCTACGACACCAAGGGCGGCCGCGTCGTCTTCTCGCTCGACAGGACGTACGCGACGCTCGTCTCGGCCACACCGGCCTCCGGCTGGTCGATGCAGGTCTGGAAGACGGAGACGTGGATCCGGGTGCAGTTCGCCTCGGGCGCGGACCGGGTGTCGGTGTTCTGCACATGGCACGACAGCGCGCCGCGCGTGGACGTCGAGACCTACTGACGTCCAGAGGACGTCTCAGCGGAAGACGGACGGCGGCGGTGAGGGTGACGCCACCGCCGCCGCGTCCGTCACCGGCACCGCCCCACCCGTGAAGTCGCTGAGCGTCCTGCCGTGTTCGACCCGCGCGGGGTGCGGGTCACAGGCGGCGAGGCGGGTGAGTTCGGCGACGGGGAGCGGCCGGTCGGAGCCGACGAGGACGGCGTTGCCGAACCGCTTGCCCCGCAGCACGGCGGCGTCGGCGACCAGCGCGAGCTCGGGGAAGACGGCCGCGGCGGTGGCGATCTGGCCGCGCAGGTGGGCCAGCGGAGGGCCGTCGGCGAGGTTGGCGGCGTACCAGCCACCGGGCTTCAGCACCCTGCGGACGTCGGCGAGGAACTCCGTGGACGTCAGGTGCGCCGGAGTCCGGGCTCCGCTGAACACATCCGTGATGACCAGGTCCGCCCACCCGTCGGGCACCTTGGCGAGCCCTTCGCGGGCGTCGGCCGACCGCACCCGGATCCGGGCGCCCGGGTCCAGCGGCAGCTCACGGCGGACGAGTTGGACGAGTGCCGCGTCACGTTCGACGACCTGCTGGGTGGAGCGCGGGCGGGTGGCGGCGACGTAGCGGGCGAGAGTGAAGGCGCCGCCGCCGAGGTGCACGGCGTGCACGGGTCTGCCGGGCGGGGCCGCGAGGTCGATGACGTGGCCGAGGCGGCGCTGGTACTCGAAGGACAGGTACGCCGGGTCGTCGAGGTCGACGTGCGACTGCGGGGCGCCGTCGATCAGCAGGGTCCAGGCGCGCGGCCGGTCGCGGTCGGGCATCAGCTCGGCCAGCCCGCCGTCCACCGTCTCGACGACGGCGTCGGCTGCCGTCTGCCCGCCCCGCGCCTTCCGTGACCTGCCCATCCCGCCATTATCGAGGGTCTTGGGGTGGGCCGACTCGGCGGCCAGGGACTATCGGCAGTTGTCCGCCGCCTCGATCAGCCGGGCCGCCTCCCCGAGGGCCGCGCGCAGGACCTCCGGGTCGGTCGCGAGGTCGGCCTCACCGGGCGGGAGCAGCCAGTCGGAGCCCTCCTCGGGGGCGAGGACCGCGCCCCGGCCGTCGGACTGCGTGCATGTGCTGCCGGGCACGTCCCAGGCGTCGGCGGTGCCGGGCGGGACGACGAAGCCGAGGGTGTCGCCGCCGTCGTCGTGCAGCACCGGGCCCACGGCCGGGGGGATGGGGCCCGTGGCGTCGACGGCGCCGCGGCGGAGGATGTCGACCGCCTCCAGTCCCTGCCGGGCAGGGACGGTCACGAGGTCACAGACGGTGGCCGTCGGCGAACAGACAGTCGCAGAACAGGGTTCGGTGCTTTTCATCCCGGCCTCCACCACGTGAGCCCCTCCTCCAGCGAGCGATGACGCGGGAGTTCGGGCGGCTCCCGGTCCATGTTGTCCAACGTGCGGAATCGTCAACGGCTACGGCGGAAGTGCGCCGCAAAGGATGGCAGTTCATGGCAGATCCAGCATGACTTATCCGGTTTGTAGCCAAACCTCGCGTGGCGGCACCCGCCGGGCTAGTACGTTCGTGCCCCGCCGGACGCAGGGAACCAACCGTGCATCACACGGACAACTCTCCGCGAATCCGGCATGGTTCGACGGTTCGCGAGAGAGGGCCCGCCCATGGCGTCGTCATCGGTGACCTCGTCCCCGTCCCCCCGGCCACCACGGCCGAACCTCGCCTTCCGGAAGCTGCGCGGGCAGCGTTCACCAGGCGAGTTCGCGGCCGCGGTGCGGCGGGCCGCGCGTGAGATCGGCGAGCGGGTGAGCTGTGACGCGCGGTACGTCGGGCGGGTCGAGTCGGGAGAGATCCGCTGCCCCAACTACGCGTACGAGCGGGTGTTCCTGCATATGTTTCCCGGCCGAACCCTGACCGACCTGGGTTTCGCTCCCCGTTCCGCGGTACGCGGTCGAGGGGCGCGTACCACGGAGGAGGACTTCTCCTCGCGCACCGAGAACCTGTCGTACGCCCCGCATGAGACGGAAGGGGCGTGTGAGCCGTATGACACGCAAGAAACAGACCAGAACCACGAGGAGAGCGACGTGCAGCGTCGCGCATTCATGACAGGCGGTACCGCCACTGTGGCGGCCGTCTCACTGGGCCCCCTGACGCTCGGCGGAGCAGCCGCCGCTGCGGGGCGGCCCGTGCGCCGGGTGGGCGCGTCCGAGGCGGGGGCGCTCGAAGACGCCGTACGCCGGATCCGGCTGCTCGACGACCGGCACGGGGCCGACGGACTGTACCGCAGAGCGGCGGCACCGCTGCGGACGGCGTACGCGCTGCTCGACGCGGGAGCGGCGCGGCAGGCCACGACGGACCGGCTGTACGCGGGGGCCGGGGAACTGGCCATCTCCGTGGGGTGGCTCGCGCACGACTCGGGCCGCTTCGACGACGCGCGCTCGCACTACGCGGAGGCCCTCGCGACGGCCCGGATGTCGGGGGACCCGGGCCTGGAGGCGCACGCGTTCTGTAACACGGCGTTCCTCGCGCGTGACGCGGGCCGTCCGCGTGAGGCGGTGCGGGCGGCACAGGCCGCACAGCGGGTGGCCCGGCCGCTGGGCTCGCCGCGGCTGATGTCGCTGCTCGCGCTCAGGGAGGCCGGGGGCTGGGCCGGGCTGGCCGACCGCACCGGGTGCGAGCAGGCGCTGGCCCGTGCGCAGGCCCTGTACGAACGAGGCCCATCGGATGCCGACCCCGAGTGGATGACCTTCTACGGAGAGGCCGAACTGGAGGGACTGGAGGCACAGTGCTGGTCCACGCTGGGTGACTGGCCGCGCGCGGCCGGGCACGCCCGGCGCGCCGCCCGCCTCCAGGACCCGCACTTCACGCGCAACATGGCCCTCTACACGGCCGAGCTCGCCGACGACCTCGCGCGCGGGGGGCGTCCCGACGAGGCCGCCGCGGCCGGGATGGACGTCCTCGACCTCCTCGACGAGGTCCAGTCCTCCCGCATCCAGACGATGCTGGCGGGCACGGCCAGGGTGCTGCTGCCGCACCGGCGCGCGTCGGGGGTGTCGGCGTTCCTGGAGCGGCACGCGGCGGTGCCGCGGATGACGTGACGAGGACTACGACGACTACGACGACTACATGGCCAGGTGTCCCGTGTCGTTCCACGACTCGATCGCCGGCTCCCCGTAGGCCCAGCCCAGTACCGACAGCGACGTGGGGTTCAGGCGGATGCGGGCCGCGAAGCCGATGCCCTGGCCCAGCCAGCGGGCGGCTATGGACCGCAGGATGTGGCCGTGCGCGAAGATCAGAGTGTCGCGGTCGGCGGAGCGGGCCCAGGCGACCACCTCGTCCGCGCGCGCGGAGATCTGTTCCAGGGTCTCGCCCTCGGGCACACCGTCGCGCCACATGAGCCAGCCGGGGCGCACCGCCTGGATCTCGGCCGGAGTCCGCCCCTCGTACGCGCCGTAGTCGCACTCCATCAGCGTGTCCCAGGGGGTGGCCCGGTCGGCGAAGCCGGCGAGTTCGCAGGTCTCCCGCGCGCGGGAGAGGGGGCTCGTGCGGACCTCGGCGTCGGGGAGGCCGTCGAGGGGGGACCGGTGGAGGCGCTCGCCGAGCAGTTTGGCGCCACGCCTGCCCTCTTCCAGCAGGGGGACGTCGGTCCTGCCGGTGTGCCGCCCGGCCCGTGACCATTCGGTCTGGCCGTGCCGGGCCAGCAGGATGCGCGGTGCCATGAGGAGGGGCCTTTCCAGGAGCTGTGGGAAACCACCGGGGCAGTGGGAAACCACCGGGGCGGTGAGAAACCACCGCAGCCGGGACGAACCAGCGGCGGATCGCTCCATCATCGCGCACGCTCGCACGGGGCAACCCGGTGGGCGATCTCTGCGTCTTCGACAACCGAGGCGCCGAAGCGGTTGCCAGAGACTCATGAGGCGCCCGGAAACGGCACTTGTATACACCGTAAAATCGGGCGGGCCACCAGACGCCGTGGCCAAGGGCCACATGTTTGCCGATGGATGGGGGAGGACGATCGGATGCCGCAATCCGAGGCATCGCGTACCGAGGTGGCATCGCAGATGCGGCTCCGCTGGTGGTCCGAACTGCCGCTGCTCGTGCTCGTGTACGCGCTGTACTCGGCGGGCCGGCTCCTCGCCCGCGGCGACGTCTCCACCGCCGTCGACCACGGCCTGGCGATCCTGCGGGCCGAGAAGGCTCTCCGGCTCAACGCGGAACAGCCGCTGAACCGTCTCTTCACCCACGAACCCTGGCTCGGCATACCCGCCGACTTCTGGTACGCGTCCCTGCACTACCTGGTCACGCCCGTGATCCTCATATGGCTGTTCAGGTCCCGCAGCCGGCTCTACCGCGCGGCCCGCACCTGGCTGATGACGTCCACCCTCATCGGGCTGATCGGCTTCACCCTCCTCCCCACCTGCCCGCCCCGCCTCCTCGCGCCCGAGCACGGCTTCGTCGACACGATGGCGTACTACAGCTCGTACGGCTGGTGGGGCGGCGAGGCGAGCGCGCCGCGCGGGCTGGGCGGGCTGACGAACCAGTACGCGGCGATGCCGAGCCTGCACGTCGGCTGGGCCCTGTGGTGCGGTGTGATGCTCTGGCGGTACGGCGGCACGCGCACCGCCAGGGTCGCCGGTGTCGCGTACCCGCTGATCACCACGATCGTCGTGATGGGCACCGCGAACCACTACTTCCTCGACGCGGTGGCGGGCGCCGCCGTCATGGGGGCCGGCCTGCTGCTGACCCCGCTGGTGATGCGGCTCGCGGACCGGGCGTGGGCGGCGCTCCGGGCGCGGTTCGCGGGGCAGTCCGGCGAAGCCCTCGGGGGACGGCTCGCCGGTCGTCCCACTCCCGTCGCGGACACCACTCGGGGCGCACACACCCCGATTGTCAGTGGCGGATGCCAGACTTCCACGGGTGAGCGAATTCCACGGCAGCGCGAGTCCACCGCCGAGCCGAGTGCCGCCCCCACGGACGCGGGGGAGAGCGCTCGGGCCCCGGCTCGCTGAGCTGCGCGGACCCGAGGTACCGCCCAAGGCGCTGGACGCCCGCGCCCTCGCGGCCCTGGCCGCCAACCCGGGTTGCAGACGACGTGCGCTCCTCGACGGGGCGGGTGTGAACAAGACGGCGCTGGCGAGCGCGCTCGGTTCCCCCTCCGCCTTCGGCATGTCGCAGTTCGCCTTCATGCGGGGCAACGCGTTCGAGGCACGCGTCAAGGCGGACGGCGGCGCGGAGTTGCTGCGGCTGGTGCACGAGAAGCTGGACCCCTCCGCCGAGCCGCCGGCCGAAGGGGCCGTCCCCGACCTCGCCGCGATCGGCCCCCAGGGGCGCGCGGCCCGTACGGCACTGGCGCTGCGCGAGGCCTCCGCATCCGGCGGCTGGACGCTGCTCGACCACCCCATGCTCGTGCTCGACGTGGCGGGCTCCCCGGCGTTCCTGGAGCCGGACGCCGTGGTCGTGCACCCGGACGGGTCGTGGACGGTCGTCGAGATCAAGTCCTTCCCGATGCTCGACGGTTCCGCGGACCCGGCGAAGGTGGGCGCCGCCGCCCGGCAGTCCGCGGTGTACGTGCTGGCGCTGGAGGAGGTGGCTGTGCGTCTCGATTCCGCGCCCGAGGTCCGCCACCAGGTGCTGCTCGTGTGCCCCAAGGACTTCACCAACCTTCCGACGGCCGCTGCCGTGGACGTCCGCAAGCAACGGGCGGTCACGCGTCGGCAGTTGGCGCGTCTGACCCGCGTCGAGGAGATCGCGGACTCCCTCCCCGAGGGGACCTGCTTCGCCCCGGACCTGCCCCGGGAGGAGCTGACCGCGGCTGTCGGCGCCCTCCCCGCGACGTACGCCCCCGAGTGCCTCGCCGCCTGCGAGCTGGCCTTCCACTGCCGGAGCCGCTCCCGCGAGGAGGGCGCGGTGACGTCCCTGGGCCGTTCGCTCCGGGCCGAGCTGGGCGGCCTGACGACGGTGGAGGACGTCCTGGCGGCGGCCCACGGCACGGCGGGCGACCCCGGGGACGCGACGGTGGCGGCCCTGCGGAGGGCCGCGGACCTGCGGGCGGAGGCACTGGGCGAGGCCGCCGCGCGCCGGGAGGGCACCCCATGTCCCTGATCGCGACCCTCTCCCGGCTGGAGGCGGTCCGCACCGGCCGGGCCCAGGCCGTCGCCACCGTCCGGCACCGTCATCTGTCCGAGCGGCCGCTCGTCCTCGTGCCGCTCACCACCGCCGGTGAGGCCGGTGCCCCGCTCGGTGCGCTCGTCGGCACGGACCGGGACGCGCCCCGGCTGCTCGTCGTGCCGCAGCCCCGGGACCGTGACCTGCGTTTCGCGTTCCTCGCCGAGCTCGCGGACATCGTCCTGCCGTACGTGGACGCGTACGCCGAGGTCGTGGAGGCGGCCGAGCGCAGCGAGACCGACCCGGAGTCCGGCAAGCGCGTCAAGGTCGAGGTCGATCTGTGCGCGGACGCCCCGCAGTTGATCGTGCCGAGCCGCACGGGCATCGACTTCGTACGGCTGCTGGGGCGCGCCATGCGCTTCAGGCGGACCGCCGAGCAGGACCCGGAGGCACCCCATCCGGCACCGCCGCGGGTGCCGTTGCTCGGGCGGTGGCTCACCCACTTCGGGGAGCGGGCGCGTGTGCCCGGCTCCTCGCTCCTCCTCGCCCTCACCGACCTGCTGGCGCGGCACTGGGCCACCGGGCAGTCGAGCGTCGAGGACCAGCACCTCGGGGCGCTGCTCGCCTGGATCGACCCGCCAGGGGGCGAGTCGGGCGACGCGGCGGCGCGGCGGGCCGAGCTCGCGCGGGACGCCGACGGCCAGTTGCTGTGCCCGCCGGCCGGCCCCGCCACCGACCCGGCGTTCGACAACAAGCTGCTGGCCCCGGCCATCGAGCGCTACGACCGGGCGCGGGCCGCGCTCGCCGCCTCCGAGGACGGCCTGGAGGCGGACGACCGGCTCGGTGACCTCACCGCCGCCGAGCAGGAGATCCGTGCCCTCGTCGAGAGCCGCACCCGCCCCACGTGGGACGCGGTGTGGCGCGGCCTGGACCTGCTGCGCGAGCTGCCCGAGGGCGCCCATGTCGCCGATCGCTGGACCCGTGACCGCTGGTCGTTCACCAGCCACCGGGACCGGATCAGCGCCGGTGAGCCCCCGCAGCCGCGCCGCGACGACGCGGTCACGGCGGCGAACAAGCTGGCCACGCGTGAGCGTGAACAGGCCCGCCTGGACGCCCAGGAGGCCCTTGACGACCCGCTTGTCATGGCCGGTCGCCGCCTCGCCGGGGAGGCCTTCGCGGGCGAGGTCACGGAGGTGGTGATGGCGTACAGCGAGGGCAGACGGCCCAGCCCGCGCCCCCTCGTCACGGTCCGCACGGAGGACCGGCCCCACCTCGGGGAGCGCACCAAGGTGTACCGCTCACTCGGCGGCAAACCGCAGGCCGCGGAGTTCGTGGGGTACGACGGGCCCGAGGGCGGCGATCTTCTCGTCCTGCGGATCGTCGACAAGATGGGCCGCGGCAAGGAGCCGGAGGAAGGGTCGGTGCCGCAGAAGGGCGACCCCGTCTGCTTCACGCTCTTCGAACACGACCAGCGGGGCGGCGCGAAACTGCCCGACCCGGAGGAGACACCGTGGACGCACGGGGGGCCGCCGGGCGAGCCCGATGCCGTACCCCTGCCGGAGCAGCCGGATCCGCCGACCGAGGAGGACACTCTGTGACCGCGCCCGCCAGCCCGGTGCTCAACCCCGGCGCCGCGGCCGCCCGCGCCACCGACGCGATCCTGCGCGACACCCTGCACGGCACGCACCGCGGGGTCGTCGTCGACTCCCCGCCCGGCGCCGGGAAGTCGACCCTGGTGGTCCGGGCCGCGCTCGAACTCGCCTCCGCCGGGCGCCCGTTGATGATCATCGCGCAGACGAACGCCCAGGTCGACGACCTCGTGCTGCGGCTGGCGGAGAAGGACGCCGAGCTGCCCGTGGGCCGTCTGCACAGCAGCGACACCGACCCGTACGACAAGGCGCTCGACGACCTGCCGAACGTCCGAAAGTCGACCAAGGCGGCCGACCTCGCGGGTCTGGACGTGGTGATCTCGACCGCCGCCAAGTGGGCGCACGTCAAGGGCGTGGAGCCGTGGCGGCACGCGATCGTCGACGAGGCGTACCAGATGCGGTCGGACGCGCTGCTGGCCGTGGCCGGGTTGTTCGAGCGGGCGCTGTTCGTGGGCGACCCGGGGCAGTTGGACCCGTTCGCGATCGTGGGCAGCGAGCAGTGGGCGGGGCTGTCGTACGACCCGTCGGCCTCGGCGGTCACGACACTGCTGGCCCACAACCGGGAGCTGCCGCAGCACCGCCTGCCGGTGTCGTGGCGGCTCCCGGCGTCCGCCGCGCCCCTCGTCTCCAGCGCCTTCTACCCGTACACCCCTTTCCGCAGCGGCACGGACCACGGCGACCGGCGGCTCGCCTTCGCCGTCCCGTCCGACGGTTCGGGTGCTGACCGGGTCATCGACGAGGCGGCTGGGGCAGGCTGGGGTCTGCTGGAGCTCCCCGCCCGGCACACCCCCCGCACCGACCCGGAGGCGGTGCGGGCCGTCGCACAGGTCGTACGGCGGTTGCTGGACCGGGGCGGCGCGGCGACCTCCGAGCGGTCCGAGGAGCCCGTGCCGCTGACCGCCGACCGGATCGCCGTCGGCACCGCACACCGGGACCAGGCCGCGTCGGTGCGGTCCGCGCTGGCCGCCCTCGGCGTCACCGATGTGGTCGTGGACACGGCGAACCGGTTGCAGGGGCGCGAGTACGACGTGACGGTGGTTCTGCACCCGCTGTCCGGCCGCCCGGACGCGACGGCGTTCCACCTGGAGACGGGGCGCCTGTGCGTGCTGGCCTCCCGGCACCGGCACGCGTGCATCGTGGTCTGCCGGGCGGGGGTGTCGGAACTCCTGGACGACCACCCGTCGACGGAGCCGGTCCAGCTCGGGGTCACGGTGAAGTTCCCGGACGGCTGGGAGGCGAACCACGCGGTCCTCGCAACTCTGGCGGAGCATCGGGTGGCCTGGCGGCCCTCCGACTAGTCTGTCTCCACAAAGGGCCTGTATACAGGAGGGTGTGCGAGGCGGGATGGACAGGGAGTCTCATGGCCCGGGCTACCGGTAAGAGCGAAGCGGTCTACGAGCGGCTGAAGGGGGATATCGAGTCGCTGCGGCTGCGGCCGGGGGCGAAGCTCGGTGAGGTCCAGCTGAGTGAGGAGTTGGGCGCCTCGCGGACGCCGGTGCGAGAAGCCATCAGACGGCTGGCCCGGGAAGGGCTGGTCGACTTCGTGCCGGGTGAGGTGGCCCGTGTCGCCCCGATTTCTCTCGGCGGCGTGCGCGCACTGTTCGAGTTCCGGATGCTGCTGGAGCCCCGGGCAGCGGCATCGGTCGCTGCGGCGGGTGCCACCGACGAGCGGCTGCTGATCCCCTTCCGTACGCTGGAACAGCAGTTGGAGGATTTCGACGAGCACTTCCGCGCACAGGACGCTGCCGCACAGGCACGGTCGTACCAGGAGTTCTATGACATCTCCGAGGGTTTCGACCAGGCGGTGATCAGCGCGTGCCGCAACCCGTATCTGGCGCGCACGATTCGTGATCTGCGCAGCCAGACGGTACGGCTGCGGCATCTGTCCCACAGCGGGCCGCGCCGCATGCTGACCTCGCTGGAGGAGCACCGCGCGATGCTCAAGGCGATCACGAGCGGAGACGTCCAGGCCGCCGACGCGGCATCCCGGCACCATCTGGCGCAGACACTGCAGGCACTCATCGCGAGTCTGACCAGCCAGGACGTGGCACTCGGAACCGACATCCACCTCGACGTCGCGGGCTGAGCCCGGAATCTCAGCCGCGGGCTGTTTTTCTTTGGATCCCATGCTGTATACAGAACTGGATACAAGCTACATCCCACTCCGCTCGATGCGAGGGCTGTCTTATGCCGCACACCGTCGGCGCCGCCGACCTGCTGGGTTTCGCCGCGGCCGCCACCGAAGCCCATGGCGTCCCGCCCGCTGACTCCCGTCTGCTCGCGGACACGCTGGTGACCGCGGAGCTGTGGGGGCACCCGTCCCACGGAATGCTGCGACTGCCCTGGTACCTCAGCCGTATCGAGAGCGGAGCGACCACGGCCGTCACCGCCCCCGAGGTCGTGACCGACAACGGTGCCGTGCTGGTCGTGGACGGGCGGGACGGCCTGGGCCAGGTCCTCACCGACCGTGCGGTGACCTGGGGTGTGGAGCGCGCCCGGCAGCACGGCATCAGCGCGGTCGCGGTGCGCAACTCCGGTCACTTCGGCACGGCCGCCTACTTCACCCGCAAGGCCGCCGAGCAGGGCTGTGTGGCGCTGCTGGCCACCAACGCCAGCCCCGCGATGGCCCCCTGGGGCGGCCGGGAGAAGCGGATCGGCACCAACCCGTGGTCGATCGCCGCGCCGGGCGGCCGCCACGGCACGGTCGTGATGGACATCGCCAACACCGCCGTCGCGCGCGGCAAGATCTACCATGCCCGGGAGCGCGGCGAGCCGATCCCCGAGGGCTGGGCGGCCGACACCGACGGTGTGCCGACCACCGACCCGCGCCGCGCGATCGAGGGCCTGATCCTGCCCATGGCCGGCCACAAGGGCTACGCCATCTCCTTCATGTTCGACGTCCTGGCGGGCGTGCTGACGGGCAGTTCCTTCGGCTCGTCCGTCGTCGGCCCGTACCACCCCACCGGTCGCAGCGGCGTGGGGCACCTGCTGATCTGCGTCGACATCCGGTCGATGGCCCACCCGGCCGAGTTCGAGGCGCGGATGGAGGCCCTGATCGAGGAGACCAAGTCCACCCCTGCCGCCCCCGGCACGGCCGAGATCCTCGTCCCCGGAGAACCGGAGATCCGTACGGCCGAGCGGCTGCGCACCGAGGGCGTCACGGTCGTCGACGACACCTGGTCGGCCCTGGCGCGCGTCGCCGACGCCACGGCCGTACCTCTGCCCGCCTCCCTGCCTCAGCCCGCGTCCACCCCCGCCCCCGCCTCTGCCCCTGCCCCCGCATCCGCATCCGCACCCGCGCCCGAGGAGTTCCCCGCATGATCGCGCTGACCGTGTCTCTCCAGGTCGTTCCCGGCTGCCGTGACGACTTCCTGAAGGCCATCGAGGAGAACGCCGCGCGTTCCTTCGGCGACGAGCCCGGCTGCCGTTACTTCGACGTCCTCTGTGACCTGTCCGACGACCACCACTTCGTCTTTCACGAGGTCTACGACGACGAGGCCGCCGTCGAGGCCCACCGCGCCGCGCCCCACTTCAAGGTCTGGCGCGAGGCGGCGGCGAAGTACGTCGTCCCGGGCAGCCAGGTCAACACGCTCTCCCGCCGTCTGTTCCACCGCTCCTGACCAGTCCTGACCTCACCACTCCTGACACCAACGGAGCCGCCCGATGTGCACCAAGCCCGCTGAGCCGAACCTGCTGATCCACCCCGACGAGGTCGAACGCTTCGACCGCGGCGGAGGCGTCGCCACCATCCCCTACGTGGGCCGGTGGAACTCGGCGACAGCCGTCATCACCACCGGCCAGACCGTCTTCGAGCCCGGTACCGGCCTGCCCCTGCACAGCCACAACGTCGAGGAGTCGGTGCTGATCCTCGAAGGCGAGGCGACCGCGGAGATCGACGGTGAGTTCTTCGATCTGGAGGTCGGCCAGGCGACCTGGGTGCCCGCGGGCATCCCGCACCGGTTCTTCAACCGGGGTGAGGGCGTCATGCGGATCTACTGGGTCTACGGCGGCCGGGACGTCACCCGCACGATCACCGCCACCGGCGAGACCTTCGAGCACCTCTCGGAGCACGACAAGGGAGGGGCGCCCACCGCATGAGCACGAGCGCCAACACCAAGACCAACACCAACACCAACACCAACCCCACGATCGAGACCGTCAGCCCCGCCACCGGCCGGCCGATAGCCGTCTACGAGGCCTGGGACGCCGCGCGGATCGAGACCGCCGTGGGGCGGGCACACGCCGCCTCCCTCGCCTGGGCACGGGTGCCGGTCACCGAGCGGGCCGGGCGGGCGGCGCGCCTCGCGGACACGCTGCGCGAGCACGCCGGGCAGCTCGCCGAGCTGGCCGTGGCCGAGATGGGCAAGCCCGTCACCGAAGCGGCGGGAGAGGTGGAGAAGTCCGCGCTGACCGCCGACTACTACGCCCGGCAGGGCCCGGACCTCCTGGCCGACCAGCGCGTGGCCGTCGACGGCGCCGAAGCCTGGGTGGCGTACGAGCCGGCCGGGCTGCTGCTGGCGGTCATGCCATGGAACTTCCCCGTCTGGCAGGTCATGCGCTTCGCCGTTCCCGCGCTGGTGGCGGGCAACGGCATCCTGCTCAAACACGCCTCCAACGTCACCGGCAGCGCCCTCGCCCTCCAGGACCTCTTCGTGGAGGCGGGATTCCCCGACGGCCTGGTCAGCGCCCTGGTGGTCGCGGATGTGGACGTTCCCGGTGTGACCGCGCGGCTCATCGAGGACGAACGCGTCGCCGCCGTCACCCTCACCGGCAGCAACCGCGCCGGTGCGGCCGTCGGGGCGGCGGCCGGACGCGCCGCGAAGAAGTCCGTTCTGGAACTGGGCGGTTCGGACGCGTTCGTGGTCCTCGACGACGCCGACGTCGAACGAGCCGCGGCGGCCGCGGTCAAGGCCCGGTTCACGAATTCCGGGCAGAGCTGTGTGTGCGCGAAACGGTTCATCGTCGCCGCGCCCGTGGCCGACGCGTTCACCGCCGCGTTCGTGGCCGGCGTCGAAAGCCTCCGCCTCGGTGACCCGCGCGACCCGGACACCCAGGTCGGTCCCCTGGCCCGGGACGACCTGCGCGCGGCGATACAGCGGCAGGTCGAGGAGTCGGTGGCCGCCGGAGCCCGCCTGCTCACCGGGGGCAAGCCGCTGCCGGGCGAGGGCTACTTCCACCAGCCGACCGTGCTCGCCGGCACCGGGCCGGGCATGGCCGCCTTCGACGAGGAGACCTTCGGCCCGCTGGCCGCCATCGCCGTCGCCCGCGACACCGAGGACGCCGTACGACTCGCCAACGCCACCGCCTACGGGCTGGGCCTGAGCGTGTGGACCGCCGACGCGTCCCGGGGCGTCGCTGTCGCCCGCCGTATCACCAGTGGGGCCGCATTCGTCAACGCGATCGTCGCTTCCGACCCACGCCTGCCCTTCGGGGGGACCAAGCGCAGCGGCTACGGCCGTGAGCTGGCCGCCGAAGGCATCCGCGAGTTCACCAACACGCGCGCGTACTGGGTCGCCGCCTGACCGTCGATTCGCCAGGCGCGGACGGGAGCTGCCCGGCCCCTCTTGCGCGGGCGGGAGACAATGGACGGTGGCCCGTCCTCACAGGGGGGCCACCGGACGTGTACTCGGACGTGTACGAGGAGGAGAAGACATGGCGGAGCCCACGCCGCGTCGGAACGAACCGCGGCTACGCCCCGCGCCCCTGCTCTTCGAGCCCACGGAAGCGGCCACCGACCCGGAGCACTTCTTCGATCTGGAGTCGATCGACGACCCGCGGGCGCTGCTGGCCCGTGCGACGGACCTGGCGCACGCGTTCCGCGCGGCGGCGGACCGGGCCGTGGAGTTCCAGGCCATCGCAGCGGCCCAGCTCGCCGACCCGCGCCGCTTCGACCGGCTGACACCGGCGGACATCGCCGAACGGGCCGAGTGGACCGAGGACTACGCGAAGAAGATGGTCGACTTCGGCCGGGACCTGATGCGGGGGCTGGACGGGCAGGGCCCCGAGGCGCTGTGAGCGGGAGAGTGTGAGCCGGCGTCGTCGCCTCACGGTGTCCGCGGCCCGCTATCCGCGACCCGGTGTCCACGACCCGGTGTTCGCGACCCGGTGTTCGCGACCGCACCACGGCCTGCGGCTACCACGCTGGCATATGCCGGGCGGGAAGATACCCCACTCGCGCACCTCCCGTCCCGTTTTCCGGCAACCGCCCGGAATCGGGCACTCACCGCCGGTACATCTGGACGGCATGAGCGAGCACCCGCATCCGCAGAATCGTTCGGTGAGCGCGTATCCCCACCACCACGTCGACGTTCCGGGCGGCACCGCCTCGGACGTCACCTCCGAAGGGGCGGCCTGGCTTGCCTCCGCAGGAACGTATCCGCGCGGCACGCTCACGCTGTGGGAGGAACGGCCCGCCGCACCGGTCGTCCTGCCCTGCGGCAAGGTCTTCGACATCGTCAGCGTGCCCGCACTCTTCGGGCGGCGGATGCTGGACCGGCTGTGGGAGGAGGGCCCGGGTTCGGGCCCCGTGGCGACGTACCGTGGACGCACTCTCCTCTTCGCGGCCCCCGGCACCGCCCAGCGCCTGCCCTCGCTCATGGCGTGGGAGGAGTGGAGCTCGCCCGGCAGGACCGGTGCCGTACCGCCGCTGTTGTGTCACGGCACCGGTGACGCGGTGACCGTCCCGGCCCTGCGCCCCGCGCCCGAGAGCACCACCACCGCCGACCGGCTCGCGAGCCGCTGGCTCGTCGCGCCCGACACCCGCACCCCGTGGCTTCCCGGGCCCGAGGTGCTGCTGTGGGCGGCCGTCCGGGCGGCCCGTTCCGCGGTCTCCGCGGCCGTGCGGATATCGATTTTTCCTCCCGCCGACCAGGGTGCTAAGGTCTAGCACGTCAGCAGGCGCCGCTAGCTCAGTTGGTTAGAGCAGCTGACTCTTAATCAGCGGGTCCGGGGTTCGAGTCCCTGGCGGCGCACGATGTCGATGGCGAGGCATGTTCGCGGAAAGCGCGAACCTCCTCGCCATCGTTGTTTTTGCGCGGCTTTGCCGCGCGTTGTGGGGGCTTCGCCACCCACACCCCCATCCCCCCGGAGACGGGGGAACCGTGGGGTGCGGAGTGACCGTGAGGTACGAGCTGCCCCGAGGGCTCTAGTCCAGGATCGTGATCCGTACCGTCCAGGCGCCCGAGGGGGTGTGGCCGTCGACCTGGACCCGTACGTTCTCGCCCGGCACCGTGAAGCTCTCCCCCACGGCGACCGGGGCGTCCGCGAGCGGCGGGTAGACCGACTCGTCTCCGCAGGACTCGGTGCGGGGGTGGGCGTCGACGACCTCGACGGGGCCGCCGCCGGACTCGGTGCCGCTGCGGATGCGGTAGACGAGGATGCCCTGGTGGCAGACGGAGCCGTCGTTGCCCAGCGGACCCCGCGCCTCGAAGGCGAGCGCGCTGTCCCGTCCGGTCCGTACGACCGCCAGCTTCGTACCGCGCCCGGTACCGAAGGGGACCGGGTCCTCGGCCTCGATGACCTGGTCGCCGACCCCGAACGCCCTCGTCCCCAGTGCCTGCCCGCCGTCCGCACCGGCCTCCGGCCCGGCTGCCCCCGCCGCCCCGGCCGTCGTGGCCCCGTCCGGCGCCGGCCCCGCCGACAGCGGCTCCAGCGTCAGGCGTGTCACACCCGACCCTCGTACGCACGCCACCTGGTGCGATTCCAGCCAGCCGAGTTTCCACTTGTGCCAGCCGAAGAGGTCCGGGGCGAGGCCGAACTGGCTGCCCATGAGGTCCCAGTCGCCGACGTAGGTGTCCCAGTCGCCCTTGCCGTCGGTGGGGCGGTGGTAGAGGTCGGGCAGGTCGAAGACGTGGCCGGTCTCGTGGGCGAGGACGAGGCGGTCCGGGGGATGGTTCTCGAAGACGGTGACGACACGGCGGATCAGCGTGCCGTCGGCCTCCAGCGGCGTGTCGAGGTTGACGACCTTCGTCGCGTCCGAGTCGACGCCCGGGGCGTCCGGGTCGGCGACGAAGTACACGATGTCGTAGGCCGAGAAGTCGATCCGGTCGTCGGCCGCGCGCATGGCGTCGCGCAGGTAGGCGGTCCGGTGCTCGGCGTCCCAGTCGCGCTCTATGGCGTAGGCCGTGGACGGCTGCGGCATCTGGATCCAGTCGTTCCGCGGGTGCGGGCGCAGCGTGAACTTGCCGTACGAGGCGCGTTCGAAGAAGCGGCTGGTGGCAGGGAAGTGGTCGGCGGTCAGTTCGGCCGGTGTGGTCAGCGGGGTCGAGTCCGGGAAGGACAGGAAGACCATCAGGGCGTCGAGGGAGCGGGTGGGGCGCGGGTAGGAGGCGTTCCAGGTGTCGACGCCCTCCGAGTGGTGGGCGCCGGTCCGCTTCAGCGCGCAGGCCTCCGACAGGGGCACGGCCACCGAGGGCGCGGCGATCAGTGAGGTCGCGGCGAGGGCGGTCAGCGCCATGAACACGGCGGCGGTGCTCCGCAGACTCGGTGACCTGCCGGGGGTGCCCACCCCCAGGACGAGCGCCTTCACCGTGCGTCGGATTCCAGCGCGTGCGCGCGCCCCGAGGAGCCCGTGGATGAGTCCTTTCGTGGGGAGCGGGCGCGACACATGAACCTCCGGAGGCGAGCTTCGGTGACATCGCACCCAGATTGTGATAGTTCGTAGCGATTTGCCTTGTTTGCGCGGTCCGGACGGGTGAGGGGGATTCCGAGCGCCGACACCCCGGGAGCTCACGGAACGTCACAATCGGTCGACCCACGGAACGAAGCCGTCCAGGGACGGGCAGAAACGATCTGTCAGAACCGAGGGGTGTTCCGGGACACTGAAGTGTGGCTGCACGGGCCTGAGGGCAGCCTCTATGATCGGCACACTTTCCTGCACGGACACGGCTTGAGCGGCGACCCGCACCCGGTCTGCCGCCCCGACGCGAGACACGAGATCTGTACGTACGACGAGCGCACTGCGGGAGCGAACGGTGAGCGGAACATCCGAAGGGCAGGCGCCCGCGGTGGATCTGGTCCAGCCGATCGTCACAGAGCGTGACACCTGCACAGCACCTCGTACCCCCACGCCCTTCAGCACGACACTGGCGTCACCGACGCCCCATGCGTTCCGTGCCGCCTTCGGCGCGGCGCCGCTCGCCATGGCCGTGGTGAACCGCAAGGGGCTGGTGGTCACCGCCAACGACGCGATGGGCGCGCTGCTCGGGGGCGGGACGGAACGGCTGGTCGGGCGGGTTGCCGCCGATCTGGTGGACCTCGCCTCGGACGCCCGCACCGGGCATGCGTACCGCGAGATGCTGCGCGGCCGCCAGGCCCGGCTGTACTGCACACGCCGCATCAGGCACCCCGACGGACGCTCCCTCTGGGTGCAGGTGACGGTGTCGCCGCTGCCCAGGGAGGCGGCCGTACCGGGTGAGCCGACGGGCACCGCTGCGGGGGGCGCGCTCACGGATTCCGGCGAACCGGCGCACCACCAGAGCGACTTCGGCCACTCCGCACAACGGCTGCCGGACCCGGCGAGACCGGCGCACCGCCCGGTCGAGGCCGACGGGACCGTATCCAAACCGGCCAACTTCCGTACCTCCGCCGCCTCCACCGCCGCCCTTCAGGCGCAGCCCGTCGTCCTGCTGTCCATCGCCGACATCACCGACCGCCGTGAACTCCAGGCGCGGCTGCGGGACTTGCAGATGCACGACCCGGTGACCCGGCTGCCCAACCGGACGCTCTTCTTCGAGCGGCTGTCGGCGGCGCTGGAGGCGGAGGCGTACGAGGAGAGCGGGACCGGCCGGATCGGGCTCTGCTACCTGGATCTGGACGGCTTCAAGGCGATCAACGACACGCTCGGGCACCGGGCAGGCGACCGGCTCCTCGCGGCCGTCGCCAAGAGGCTCACGCGATGCGCCGAGGAGGCGGGGTGCGCCCGGACGAGCGAGCCGCTGGTGGCCCGGCTCGGCGGTGACGAGTTCGCGCTGCTCGTCGAGGACTCCACCGGCACCGACCAGCTCTCCGAGCTCGCGGACTCCGTACTGAAGGCCGTGCAGGCGCCGTTCGACATCGCCGGCCGGCGGCTGTCCGTCTCGGCGTCGATCGGTGTGGTGGAGCGGCGCGTGGCGGGCACGACCGCGACGGCTCTGATGCAGGCCGCCGACACGACGCTGTACTGGGCGAAGGCCGACGGCAAGTCCCGCTGGACGCTCTTCGACCCCGAGCGCAACGCGAACCGGATGACCCGTCAGGCCCTGTCCTCCACGCTCCGGCCGGCCGTCGACCGCGGTGAGTTCGTCCTGGAGTACCAGCCGTTGGTGGACATGGAGTGCGGCGAGGTGCGCGGTGTCGAGGCGCTGGTGCGCTGGAACCACCCGCAGTTCGGCACGCTACAGCCGAATCGGTTCATCTCCCTGGCCGAGGAGGACGGTTCCATCGTGCAGCTCGGCCGGTGGGTCCTCGCCACCGCGTGCCGGCAGGCGCGGCGCTGGCAGCTCGACCACCCCGACCGGGCACCGCTCTTCATCAGCGTGAACGTGGCCGTGCGCCAGGTCTGGGACTCCGACCTGGTCGCGGACGTGGCGGAGATCCTCGCGGAGACGGGCCTGCCTCCGCACCTGCTCCAGCTCGAACTCACCGAGTCGGCGGTCATGGGCTCCGCCGGCCGCCCGCTCCAGGCCCTCCAGGCGCTGAGCGACATGGGCGTACGCATCGCCATCGACGACTTCGGCACCGGGTACTCGAACCTCGCCTACCTCAGCCGGCTGCCGGTCTCCGTGCTGAAGCTGGACGGGGCGTTCGTACGCGGCTTCCAGTACGAGAACGGCGAGTACGAGAACGGGAACGGGGACGGGAACGGGAACGGGAACCGGAACGGCGAGGGCGCCGAAGTCGAACCGACCCCCGCCGACGAGGTCATCGTCGAGGCGCTCGTCCAGCTCGCCCACCGGCTCGGGCTCACGGTCACCGCCGAGTGCGTGGAGACGTCCTCGCAGGCGTCACGGCTGCGGCGCATCGGCTGTGACACCGGTCAGGGGTGGCTGTACTCGCGGCCGGTGCCGGCGGATCGTATCGCCGCGCTGCTGACGACGGTGACCTGTCCTCAGGCCTGACCGACTTCGGGCGCTGAATGACCCGGTCCCAGGCCTGGGCTGCTCGGCTCACGCCGTCGGCAACCCGTAGGCGTCCGCGATCAGTTCGTACGAGCGCAGGCGCAGGTCCGGGCTGTGGGCGTGGGAGGTGATCATCAACTCGTCGGCGCCCGTGCGCTTGTGGAGGTCGTCGAGGCCGGCGCGGACCTCCTCCACCGTGCCGTGGATGACGTTGGAGTTCCAGCTCGCGATGAACTCCCGCTCCATCGGGCTGAACTCGTACGCCTCCGCCTCCTCCGGGGTGGGCACCAGGCCCGGTCGGCCCGTGCGCAGGCGAACCATGTTCAGCGCGGCGGCCATGACCTGACGGCGGGCATCCCTCTCGTCCTCGGCGGCGAGGGCGGAGACGCCGATGAGGGCGTACGGCTCGTCCAGGACGGCGGAGGGCCGGAAGGACTCGCGGTACAGGTCGAGGGCCGGGATCGTGTTCTGCGCGGAGAAGTGGTGCGCGAAGGCGAAGGGCAGGCCGAGGGCGGCGGCGAGGCGGGCGCTGAAGCCGGAGGAACCAAGGAGCCAGACGGGCGGGCGGTGCGGGGACTGTACGCCGCCGGGGGACGTGCTCTGGACGGGGCCCGGGACGGCGTGGATACGGCTGTAGGGGTGGCCGTCGGGGAAGTCGTCGTCCAGGAAGCGGGTGAGCTCCGCGAGCTGCTCGGGGAAGTCGTCGGCGCCTTCGCGCAGACGGTCCGTGCGGCGGAGGGCTGCGGCTGTGGCGCCGTCCGTGCCCGGGGCG
This sequence comes from Streptomyces bluensis, assembly GCF_014650715.1. Classification (GTDB taxonomy): domain Bacteria; phylum Actinomycetota; class Actinomycetes; order Streptomycetales; family Streptomycetaceae; genus Streptomyces; species Streptomyces bluensis. Next base: position 201,089 of record NZ_BMVM01000009.1, read on the forward strand.
CGCCCGAGGCCCAGGTCGATACGGCCCGGCGCCATCGCCTCCAGGGTGCCGAACTGCTCCGCTATGACCAGGGGGGCGTGGTTGGGGAGCATCACGCCGCCCGAGCCGAGGCGGATGCGGCTGGTGTGGGCGGCGAGGTGGGCGAGGATCACGGCGGGGGAGCTCGATGCCACGCCCGGCATGGAGTGGTGCTCGGCGACCCAGTAACGGTGGTAGCCACGGGACTCCGCGAGGCGGGACAGTTCGACGCTGGCCCGGAGGGCGTCGGTGGCGGTGCGGCCTGCTCCGACGGTGACCAGGTCCAGGACGGAGAGGGGGACGGGGGCGGTGCCCTGTGCCATGCCTCGGATCTCGTCTGCCGTCACGGTGGGTGCCTCCTGTGGTTGTGCCGTGCGTGGTGCGGTGCCCGCGCCGGTCAACAGGAGGCTCACTCCGCTTATTCCCGGGGTCGTTTTGTTCCCGGGGCCGTGCGCGGGCGGCGCCCGCCTGTCGGGCGGCACGGGGCTCACACCTGCACGATCGGCTCCTTCGTGAACAGCGTGCCGAGCTGGGGGACGTTCACCCGGCGGTCGGCCAGGCGCAGGGCCTCCCAGACGGTGACCTGGTTGGCGGTGAGGACCGGCTTGGACAGGGCGGACTCCAGGGCCTGGAGGTGGGACGCCGTGTGGAGGGCGGTGTCCGGGAGCAGGACCAGCTCCGCCTCCGGGTGGTCGCCCGCGCGGGCCAGCGCCAAGACCTCGTCCACGCCCCACGTACCGACCTCCGCCGCCGTGATGATGCCGGAGGAGCAGATCGAGACGACCTCCACTCCCGCGTCCTTCAGGAAGGCCGCGAAGAGCTCCGCCACGTCCTGGGGGTACGTCGCCGCGACCGCCACCCGCCGGGCCCCGAGCTCCCGTACCGCGTGCGCGAAGGCGAAGGAGGTCGAGGACGCGGGCATGCCGGCGGTACGCGCCAGGGTGCGGACCTGCTCCTGGGCGCCGTCCCAGCCGTATACGAAGCTTCCGGACGTGCACGCCCAGACGACGGCCTCGGCGCCGGACAGACGCAGTTCCTCCACGCCGGCCGCGAGGCGTTCCGGCGAGCCCATCTCCCGTAGCGCGTCCTCACGGTGCGCGTCCTCGCCGATGTCCGTGTGGACCAGGGGGAGGCGGATGTCGCTGGCGAGGAGCTGTTCGATGCGCGGGTAGTCGTCCTCGGCGGAGTGGCCCGGGTAGAGGAAACCGAGTGCGGTCATGTCCAGCCTTCCTGCTGCTCTTCTTCCGGCAGTACGGGGCTCCGGCGCGCCGACTCGTCCAGCAGCGCCTGGTAGGGGCCCACGGCTCGGGTACCCAGATGGCGCAGCGCCGCCCACATCGTCACCTGGTTGGCCGAGATCACCGGCATGCGCAGTTCCGCTTCCAGTTGCGGGATGACGTCGTAGGTCGGGAGGTTCGTGCAGCTGATGAAGAGGGCGTCCGCCGGGGCGCGGACCGCCCTGCGGGCCATGTTGACCACATCCCGGTACGGGACCTTCCAGATGTGCCGGGTGAGGCCCATGAACGCGCGGCCGGTGACCGTGATGCCCGCCTCGGCCAGGTACCCCTCCAGCGCCAGGGTCACCGAGACGGTGTAGGGCGTGACGAGTGCGAGCCGGCGTACGCCCAGCTCGTTCAGGGCGTCCAGAAGGGCACCCGAGGTGGTGACCGAGGGCACGGCTCCCGCCCTGGTCATCGCCTCGCACATGGCCCGCTCCCCCGCGACACCGCCGACGAAACTGCCGGAGGTGCAGGCGTACGCGACGACCTCGGGCGCGATCGCGTTGAGCGTTCGGACCGCGTCACCGAGTGTCTCGTGCTCGCTGACCAGCCGCGCCAGGTCGAGACTGACCTCCACCGGCACGTACGGGGTCCGTGTGAGATGGAGTGAGATCTCGTCGGGCATCCATCGCCACAGCTCGCGGTCGAGCGCGAAATCGAAGGGGGCCACGACACCGACACCGCGCTGGGAGCGCGGACCGCCGAGAAAAGAGACGTCCATGGCAGGCACCGCCTTCACGAAGGGGGAGGCTGGGGCAACGGTCTGCGTCCGCAACCATGTTGACGAAGGTAGGTTCGGGTGCGAGCGTGGTCAATCCGCGCATCTCAGACAGCCCGATGTCCGGTTCACCACCTACGAGCCCCACCGGAAACGCCAGGAAAGCGCCCGGGAAGTACCAGGAAAGCACCCGGAAGACAGTCGGCGCACCTTCTTCAGAGCTTCAGAGAACGAACCCTCGAACGAACCCTCCTCAGAGAAGCTGACGCACGTTGCGAAACGGTTTCCCAAAGATGTCCGAGAAAATCCTTCTTGTCCTGGATGCCGATCCGCCGCCCCGCCTCGGGCGGCTCACCGGGCGGACCCGGATCCTGCACACGGACGCGCCCTCGCTGGCCGAGCACCTGCCGCGCGCCGATGTCCTGCTCGTCTGGGACTTCACCTCGCGCGCCGTGCGCGAGGCCTGGCCGGGCGAGGGTCCGAGGCCGCGCTGGGTGCACACGGCGAGCGCGGGCGTGGACCACCTCATGTGCCCGGAACTCGCCGCCTCGGACACGGTGGTGACCAACGCGCGCGGCGTCTTCGACCAGCCGATCGCCGAGTACGTGGCCGCGCTCGTGCTGGCCTGGGCGAAGGACCTGCCGCGCACCGCCACGCTCCAGCGCGCCCACGAGTGGCGGCACCGGGAGACACAGCGGGTGGCGGGGACGCGAGCCGTCGTCGTCGGGTCGGGGCCCATCGGCCAGGCCATCGCCGGCACGCTCAAAGCTCTCGGGATCAGCGCCGCCCTGGTCGGGCGCACCGAGCGCCCCGGTATCCACGGCCCCGAGGATCTGGACCGGCTGCTGGCCCGCGCCGACTGGGTGGTCGCGGCCGCCCCGCTGACGCGGACCACGTACGGCATGTTCGACGCCCACCGGTTCGGGATCATGCAGCCGTCGGCGCGGTTCATCAATGTCGGACGTGGGCCGCTCGTGGTGGAGGACGCGCTGGTGGAGGCGCTGTCGCGGCAGTGGATCGCCGGTGCGGCGCTGGACGTCTTCGAGCGCGAGCCGCTGCCGCCGGACGACCCGCTGTGGGACGTGCCGGGCCTGGTCGTCTCCCCCCACATGAGCGGGGACACGGTGGGCTGGCGGGACGAGCTGGGAACGCAGTTCGTCGAGTTGTACGAGCTGTGGGAGGCGGGAAAGCCGCTGCCGAACGTGGTCGACAAGAAGCGTGGGTACGTACCTGGACACTGAGCTGCCGAGTTCTCTGGAGGGCGGGCGGATGACCGGACTCACCGAACTGACCGCGGTACAACTCGTCGACGGCTACCGCAAGGGCGAATTCAGCCCCGTGGAAGCGACCCGGGCGGCCCTGGAACGGGCGCGTCTCATCCAGCCGGCCGTGAACGCCTTCGTACGCCTGGACCCGGACGGCGCGCTCGCCCGGGCGCGGGAGTCCGAGGAGCGCTGGCGGCGCGGGGAGCCCGCCGGGCTGCTCGACGGGGTGCCGGTGACGGTGAAGGACATCCTGTTGCAGCGTGGCGCACCGACCCTGAAGGGCTCCAGGGCGATCTCCCCGGACGGAAGGTGGGACGAGGACGCGCCGTCCGTGGCCCGGCTGCGCGAGCACGGCGCGGTGTTCCTCGGCAAGACGACGACCCCGGAGTTCGGCTGGAAGGGCGTCACGGACTCACCGCTGTCCGGGGTGACGCGGAACCCGTACGACGTGTCGCGCACGGCGGGTGGTTCGAGCGGGGGCGCGGCGGCCGCCGTGGCGCTCGGGGCCGGGCCGCTGGCGCTCGGCACGGACGGCGGCGGCAGCGTACGCATTCCGGCCTCCTTCTGCGGAACCTTCGGGCTGAAGCCGACGTACGGGCGGGTGCCGCTCTATCCCGCGAGCGCCTTCGGCACCCTGGCGCACGTGGGTCCGCTGACCCGGGACGCCGCCGACGCCGCGCTGGCGCTGGACGTGATCAGCGGCCCGGACGCGCGGGACTGGTCCGCGCTCGGACCGGTGACCGGCTCGTTCACGGACGCCCTGCGGGGCGGGGTGCACGGGTTGCGGGTCGCGTACTCGCCCTCGCTCGGCGGGCAGGTACCCGTACGGCCCGGGGTCGCGGCGGCGGTGCGGCGGGCCGTGGAGCAGCTGGCCGGGCTGGGGGCGTACGTCTCGGAGACGGACCCCGACCTGACGGAGCCCCTGGCCGCGTTCCATGTGCTGTGGTTCAGCGGGGCGGCCCGGGTCGTCCAGCACTTCGGGCCGCACCAGCGGGAGGTGCTGGATCCGGGGCTGCGGGAGATCTGCGCGCTCGGGGAGCGCTTCAGTGCGCTGGACTATCTGGCCGCGGTGGATGTGCGGATGGAACTCGGGCGGCGGATGGGCGGCTTCCACGAGTCGTACGACGTGCTGGTGACGCCGACGCTGCCGATCACCGCGTTCGAGGCGGGGGCCGAGGTTCCCAAGGGGTCGGGGCATCGGCGCTGGACGGGGTGGACCCCGTTCACGTACCCCTTCAACATGACGCAGCAGCCGGCGGCGAGTGTGCCGGTGGGGGTGGACGGGGACGGGCTGCCGGTGGGCTTGCAGGTGGTGGCGGCCCGGCATCGGGACGATCTTGTGTTGCGGGTGGCTCATGCGTTGTACGAGGCGGGGGTGGCGGGGGTGGCGGCCCCTGCGGCGTAGTGGTGGGCGGGTGCTCTCGCCCCCGCCGCCCCTGCCCGTCCCGTCCCTGGGGGCTGCGCCCCCGGACCCCCGCATGTCGGCCTGAACGGCCTCGTCCTCGAACGCCGGACGGGCTGGGGGTGCCCGGCCTCGGCCGCACCTCCTGCCGCCGGGGGGGCGGGTGGCTACTCCAGGCGGCGGAACCGTAGGTTCTCGCCCAGTGCCCCCGCCCTCCACAGGTCGTTGCACGCCTCCGCCATGGCGTCCAGGCCCTCCACCACCTGCCCCCACACGATCCCGGGCACCCAGCCCACATCGCCGTTGAGGAGCAGGTTGTTGCGCTCGTAGAACAGGGCGAGGTCCACGACCGTCGTGCCGGGGCGGACGTCGCGGTCGTAGCCGTAGGCCTGGGTGCCCAGTTCCGTGCCCGAGAAGGCGAAGTAGCACAGGTCTCCGGGGATCGGGGTCACCGTCGGGTTCTCCAGCGGTGGCTCCGCTGCCGCGAATGCCGGGAAGAGGGCGTAGATCTCGTTTCGGGCGTATTTGGCGTGATAGACGTCCCCGGCCAGTGGCAGAGCGTCCCAGACCGCCGCGCAGGTGATCGGCGCGCGGTCGTCGAGGAGTTTCGCCGTGCAGTGGACCTGCCGTTCGACCAGCGAGACTTCGATGTAGCGGTCGGTCATGCCCTCCATGGCATGCCCTGGGCCCGTCACCGTCAAGGGGGCCGCGCCCGCGGACGGGGCCGAAAGCGATCTGCATGAATCGCTTGGTCTCGGGTAGCCGCGCGGCCATGGCTCCACCACTTCGGAAAGACGCAGAGGAACACGACGAGACAGGGACAAGCGCGACAGCAACGAGAGGGACAGCGACAAAAAGGACAGGGGCAAGCGGGACGAGCCGGAGGTCGCTGCTCGCCGGCGTCGCGGCGTTCGGTGCGCTGGGTGCCGCCGGATGCAGCCGGGTCCCCACCGCGGCGGCGGGCGTGGAGGGCGGTGACCTGCTCGACCGGCTCAGGGCGCAGGGAGTCGCCCGGCTCGGGATCGCCGGCGAGATCCCCTTCGGCTACATCGATACGAACGGCAAGCTGACGGGGGAGGCGCCCGAGCTGGCCAAGGTCATCTTCAAGCGGCTCGGCGTCGATCGCGTCCAGCCCGTGCCGACCGAGTTCGGATCACTCATACCCGGGCTCAACTCACAGCAGTTCGACGTCGTGTCGGCCGGGATGTACATCAATCCCGAACGCTGCCAGCAGGTGATCTTCTCCGATCCGGACTACCAGATGAAGGACGCCTTCATCGTGCGGAAGGGGAACCCCAAAGGGCTGCACGACTACGCGGACATCGTCGAGAAGAAGGCGAAGTTCGCCACCGGGACGGGCTACGCCGAGATCGGCTACGCCGTCGAGGCGGGCTACAAGGAGAGCGACATCCTGATCGTGCCCGACCAGGTCGCGGGGCTGAACGCCGTGGAGGCCGGGCGGGTCGACGTGTTCGCGGGTACGGCGCTCACCGTCCGTGAAGTCGTGAAGAAGTCCGCGAAGACCGAGGCCACCGAGCCCTTCGCACCGCTCGTCGACGGGAAGCCGCATGTGGACGGCGGGGGGTTCGCGTTCCGGCCGACCGAGACGAAGCTGCGTGACGCCTTCAACGCGGAACTGCGGAAGCTGAAGGAGAGCGGTGAACTGTTCCGCATCCTGGCGCCCTTCGGCTTCACCCGGGACGAGATGACCGACATGACCGCGAAGGAGCTCTGTCGCGGATGACTTCGGGACTCTGGGAACTGGTACTGCAGGGCATCTGGGTCACCGTCCAGTTGCTCGTCCTCAGCGCACTGGTGGCCACGGCCGTCTCCTTCGTGGTCGGTGTGGCCCGCACCCACCGGTTGTGGATCGTCCGCTTCCTCGCGGGCTTCTACACCGAGGTGTTCCGCGGCACCTCCGCGCTGATCATGATCTTCTGGGTGTTCTTCGTGCTGCCGCCCGCGTTCGGCTGGCAGCTGGTGCCGATGTGGGCGGGCACGCTGGCGCTCGGACTGACGTACGGGGCGTACGGCGCGGAGATCGTGCGCGGTGCGCTGGGCGCGGTGGATCCGGCGCAGCGTGAGGGCGGGATCGCGCTGAGCTTCACGCCGTGGCAGCGGATGCGGCTGATCCTGCTGCCGCAGGCGGTGCCGGAGATGATCCCGCCGTTCTCGAACCTGCTGGTCGAACTGCTCAAGGGCACCGCCCTGGTGTCGGTCATGGGCATGGGCGACCTGGCGTTCAGCGGCAACCTGGTGCGGCTGGCCCTCCAGGAGAGCGCGGAGATCTACACGTACATCCTGCTGATCTACTTCGTGATCGCGTTCCTGCTGACGCGGGTGATGCGCGGGCTGGAGCGGCAGCTGAAGGCGGGCGTCGGAAAAGCACCGCGGAAGACGGGGACGCCCCCGAGACGCGCACCTGAGGGCGCGGACGCGGTCAAGGTCGGAGGTGGTGCGTGATGCAGTGGGACTGGGGCGCTGTCGCCGACTTCATGCCGCACTTCTGGGACGGACTGCTGGTCACCCTTCAGGCCCTGGCCCTGGGATCGGTCATCTCCTTCGTACTCGGCCTGGTGTGGGCGCTGCTGATGCGCGCGCCGAGCCGGTTCGTCCGCTGGCCGGTCGGGGCGGTCACCGAGTTCATCCGGAACACCCCGCTGCTGGTGCAGCTGTTCTTCCTCTTCTACGTGCTGCCCGAGTGGAACATCACGTTCTCCGCGCTGACCACCGGCGTCGTCGCGATCGGCCTGCACTACTCGACGTACACGATGCAGGTCTACCGGGCCGGCATCGAGGCCGTGCCCGTCGGCCAGTGGGAGGCGGCCACGGCACTGAACCTGCCGCCGCGGCGCACCTGGACGGCGGTGATCCTGCCGCAGGCGGTCCGCCGCGTGGTCCCCGCGCTCGGCAACTACGTGATCGCGATGCTGAAGGACACACCGATGCTGATGGCGATCACGGTGCTGGACATGCTGGGCGAGGCACGGCTGTTCGCGCAGCAGAACTTCCAGTTCACCGAGCCGCTCACGGTCATCGGCGTGGCCTTCATCCTCATCTCCTACCTGGCGTCCGTCCTGCTGCGAGCACTGGAGCGACGCCTTGTCCGCTGACACCGTTCCGGAGCGGCGGCGTCGCCCCCGAGCCCGGTCCATTCCCCTTTCTTTGGAGCCCTGATGAAAGAACCCGCTTCCCATGCCAACCCGCCTGTCGACGGCAGCGAGCTGATCCGCTTCGACCACGTGACCAAGAGGTTCGGGAGCAACACGGTCCTCGACGGGCTCGACTTCTCCGTGGACGCGGGCAAGCACGTCACGCTGATCGGGCCGTCGGGCTCGGGCAAGACCACGATCCTGCGGCTGCTGATGACGCTGGTGAAGCCCGACGAGGGCACGATCACCGTCGCCGGGGACCAGCTCTTCCCGGCGAGCGAGAAGCAGGTCCGCGAGGTCCGCAAGAAGATCGGGATGGTCTTCCAGCAGTTCAACCTCTTCCCGAACATGAAGGTGCTGCGCAACATCACCGAGGCCCCGGTCACCGTGCTCGGCATGTCCAAGGACGAGGCCGAGCAGCGGGCCCGCGAACTGCTGGACCTGGTGGGGCTCGCGGACAGGTGCGACGCCTATCCGACGCAGTTGTCCGGCGGGCAGCAGCAGCGGGTGGCGATCGCCCGGGCGCTGGCGATGCGGCCGCAGGTACTGCTGCTCGACGAGGTGACCTCGGCACTCGACCCCGAACTGGTCGCGGGCGTGCTCGACGTCCTCCGGGACATCGCCCGCACCACCGACATCACGATGCTGTGCGTGACCCATGAGATGAACTTCGCCCGGGACATCTCGGACCAGGTTCTCATGTTCGATTCTGGCCATGTGATCGAGACCGGGCCGCCCGAGAAGATCTTCGGTGATCCCGAGCACGAACGAACGCGGGAGTTCCTCGGCGCGGTCCTCTGATTACGACTAGTGAACGGTTCAACACCGCAGGTCACGCTGCCTGGGTCATGACTTTGGCATATGCCAGAGTACTGGCGTCGCTGCTGGGGGCCCCGGTGGTGCGTCAACTTTCTCGCGAACAACCCCTCCCCGCATGCTTCTTGGGCCGTATCGTGGACAACGGCAAGCATCGCTTGGCTGTCCAAAAACCGGCCCGAGAAGCGCAGGGGGAACCGTGGCGCTCAAGCACGAGCCGACCGCGCCGTACCACTCGGCACAGGACGCCCTGCGCGTCCTGGAGACCGTGGCACGACGCTCCGCCGGCGTCACCGACGTCGAACTCGCACGCCAGACCGGCCTCTGCAGGGAGCGGCTGACCTCCCTCCTGCGGATGCTCCGACGTGAGGGGTACATCGAGCAGATCACCGACGGCGCGTATGTGACCGGGGAGGCCCTGAGCCGCCTCGGCTCCGCCCGCGACCGTGACCTGGCCCTGCGCGACAAGCTCCAGCACACCCTCGACCGGCTGCGCGACTCGCTGGGCGCCGCCGTCTACATCAGCAGGTACGTCGACGGCGAGATCAACGTCCAGGGCTGCGCCGAGAGCGCGACGATCCCGGCGGTCCACGAGTGGGTGGACTTCCGCTGCTCCGGGCACGCCAGCGCGATCGGCAAGAGCCTGCTGGGGCAGCTCGACCTGAACGCCCGCCGGGACCACCTCTCCCGGCACCGGCCCGCCCGCCTCACCTCACGCACGATCACCAGCGAGAAGGTGCTGCTGAGCACGCTGGACGCCCAGACACCCACGGTGCCGGTACTCGACCTCCAGGAGTACGCGGTGGGCACGGTCTGCGCGGCCGTCCCCATCACGGCGGGCTCCTCCGTCGGCTGCCTCGCGCTGTCTCTGCCGGTCGAGCACGCGCACCGGCTGAAGCAGGCGGCTGACACCCTGAACCGGGGCGCGGCGCCCGTGCTGCTGTCTCTGGCGATCTAGCCTGGCGGGGGGGGGGAGCGTGGAGACCCAGGTCACGTTCGGGCGGTCAGAAGCACCCCTCCGGGCCAGGTAATATTTCATGTGTCGCCAGCCGCAAGCGCGGAAAGCGACGGAGTCTGCGCCGCTAGCTCAGTTGGTTAGAGCAGCTGACTCTTAATCAGCGGGTCCGGGGTTCGAGTCCCTGGCGGCGCACGATGACGATGGCGGGGCATGTTCGCAGAAAGCGCGAACATGCCCCGCCATCGTCGTTACTGCGCGGCTTCGCCGCGCCTGTGGGGGCTCCGCCACCCACACCCCCCAAGCCTCAGTGGCCCTCGCCGTTACCCGGTCAACAGCCCGTCCCTCCCCCGCGCCCGGTACTCCGCCACCAGCCCCGCCACGTCCCGCGCGTCCAGCCTCCGGTACGCGGACTCCCCCGGCGGCCGCCACCACACCGGGTCCGGGCACCGGAAGCCCTCGCGCCGCAGCCGTACCCGGTGGATCTTGTTCGTGGCCGTGACCGGCATCCGGTCCACGACCCGGACGAACCGCGGCGCCATCTTGGTCCCCAGGTCGGGCTGGGCCAGCAGGAACGCACCGAAGGCGGGCGCGTCGAAGGTGCCGGCCAGCGTCGCCATCACCTGGTCGCCGGCCACCGGATCGGGCACCGCGTACACGGCGACCGCGTCGGCACCCTCGTACCGGGCGAGGATGTTCTCGATCATCGCGGCGGCGAGGTTCTCACTGTCGACGCGGAGGCGGTCGTCCGTGCGGCCGGCGAAGTACAGGAAGCCGTCGGTGTCCCGGTAGAAGAGGTCACCGGTCCAGTACCAGCCGTCCCGCTGCCGTGCCGCGTCCGCCTCGGGGTTCCTCCAGTAGCCCTCGAAGGGGTTGGGGCCACGGTTCACCAGCTCGCCTATCGCCTCCTCCCCGTTGAGCAGCCGGCCGTCTGCGGTGAACTCGGCACGCGGGCACTCCGCCCGCGTCACCGGGTCCACCACCGCCAGGTCGTCCCCGGGAGCCGCCCGCCCGATCGCGCCCGCGGGAGTGCCGGGCGTCCGCTGGATGGCGGCCCCGCCCTCGGAGGAGCCGTAGCCCTCCACGAGCCGCACCCCGAAGCGCTCCTCGAAGGCCGCCGCGTCCACCGCGCCCGCCTCCGTCCCGAAGCCGAGCCGCAGCGCGTGGTCCCTGTCGTCGGGGCGCGGCTCGGTGGCCAGGATGTACTGCACGGCACGCCCGACATAGGTGAAGTACGTCGCCCCGTACGCCCGTACGTCGTCCAGGAACCGCGACGCCGAGAACCGCCGCCGCAGCGCGACCCCGGCGCCGGCCGTGAGCGCGGGCGCCCAGTCGGCGATCACCGCGTTGCCGTGGAACATCGGCATGCAGACGTAGTGCACGTCGTCCGGCCGCACCCCGAACTGGCCGACCAGCGACCGCCCGGCCGCCGCGAGCCGCCCCTGGGAGCAGATCGCGGCCTTGGGCGCACCGGTCGAGCCGGAGGTGAAGTAGAGGAGGAGACGGTCGTCGGGCGCGGCCCGGGACGGGTCCGGCTCGGCGTCGGCGTACGGCGCGAGGAGGTCCTCGTACGCCTCCGTGTCGGTCACCAGCAGCCGTAGTCCCGGCAGGTCGAGGCCGTCGAGCAGCGGGAGGTGGGTCCGTTCGGTGACGAGGACCCGGCAGTCGGTGTGCAGGATGTCGCGGGCCAGCTCCGGGCCCCGGCGGGTGGGGTTGATCCCGGCGACGGCGGCACCGGACAGGGCGGCCGCGGCGATCCACAGCGGGTACTCGGGGGTGTTGTCGAGCAGCACGCCCACGTGCGGCTCGGCTCCCGGTGGCAGCAGATCACCCAGCAGTGCCGCCCGCGCCGCGGCCGCGGCGGCCACCTCGTGCTGGCTCAGCACCCGGTCCTCGAACCACAGTCCCGGCCGGTGGTCGCCCCAGCGGGCGGCGACGAGCTCCGCGACGGTACGCCTCGTGGACTCCATGAGGGCGCACGGTAGCTGACACCATGTCAGATGGGGAGAGGCCGCGTGCGCCGGGGCCGGAACCGCAAGGGGAACCGGTGGTCCCGGCGCACACGACCTGTCCGCGCCGGATCAGAACGTGACGTCGGAGCAGGCGTAGAACGCGTTGCCCGTGTCCGCGATGGTCCACACGGCGAGGATGACGTGATGGCCGCTCAGGCCGGACGGCAGCCTCCCGGTGTGGGAGAGCGTGGACGGCGGGCGCTGGCCGTTGTACGGGACCGTGAAGAACGGGGTGAGGTTGAGGTCCGCACGGGACAGTGCCTGGTTCTGGTTCCAGCCCTGCTTGGTGACGTAGTACTTGAAGTCGGTCGTGGCGTGCATGGCGGTGAACTGCCAGCGGAACGTGTAGTCCTGGCCGCCCGTCACTCTGGTCGTGGGCCAGGCGCCGCCGCCCGGCTTGGTGGGCGAGTTGAGCTGGCCGAACCGGCCGACCCCGCCCGAGCAGAGCTGGCCGTCGGCCGGCCCGGAGGCCGGGAAGCCCTTCGGCCCCTCGACGCTCTGCGGCTCGTACTGGATGTCGCCGCAGCCCGTGACCGTGCCGTTCTGACAGAGCTTCTGCCGGCTGACGGGCAGATCGGTGTAGCCGTGCCCGGAGGCGCCGCCGCTGGAGAGCACGAGGGCTCCCGTCGTGGCGAGGCCGACCGCGGCCGCGTACCACTTGGTCTTCTGACGCATGCTGTGCTCCTGGAGAACGTGGGGAGTTCCGTGAGCCGTGCGTATTTCAGGTCTAGACCAAGTTCAGGTTATGACCGGCAGTTGAACATGTCCATACCAATTCAGGTGGGTCAGGGAGACACTTCCCCCCGGCCTGTACAGAACGCCACCGTGAGGTCCTTCACCAGCGCCTTGCGCTCGTAGTCGTCCAGTTCGACCAGACCGCGCATGGTCAGCCGGGTCACGGTGTCCTCGACCGAGTCGACGACCGAGGCGAGCACCGTGTCACGGTGCTGGGCATCCAGCGCGGCGATCCGGCGGCGCTGCATGACGGCGGCCACCTCGGGCGCGTACTCGATCCGGGTCGGCTGGGCGGAGAACACCTCCAGCCCCACCGGCGCCGCGTCCGCCGCCACGAGCTGGGTCAGCGACTCGCTCACCGCCTCGGTGTTGCGCAGGGTCGCGTCCTTGACGAGGGCGGCGGGCGGCACGTCGGCCGGGAGCCGCGAGAGCACCCGGGACAGTCCGGCCTCCACGCACTCGCGCAGATACTGCTCGTGGTCCTCGATCCCGAGCGTCGCCCGCGCGGTGTCCTTGACCCGCCAGGCGACGAGCACGACGACGCGGAGCGCCACCCCGTTGGCGTCGACGGCCGGCATCGGCTCGCTGCGCCAGTGCCGCAGCCGTACGTCGACCCGGCGGCGCAGCAGCAGCGGGTTGACCCACATGAGCCCCGTACGCCGGACGGTCCCGCGGTACCGCCCGAACAGCCCGAGCACCCAGGCCCGTCCGGTCCGGCCCCGCGCGAGCCCGCCGAACCCGAACAGTCCGAGCGTGCCGGCCCCGGCGTACGCGGCCCACAGCGCCGGCCCGAGCCCGGCCCCCGGGGACTCGGGCAGCCCCGACGCGGCCAGCGCGGCCTTCGGCAGCACCCCGGCCCACCACGAGGTGAGCACACATCCGGCCACCCCACACGTCCCGGCCAGCACCCCGGCCGCTCCGGGCAGCACCCGCGCGGGCCGCTCGACCAGATCCGGGTCGACTTCGGGCGCGGGCCGCGGCCGCACCGTGCCCGGCAGCCCCTGCCGCACCCGCGGCTGCTCACCGGTCCCCCGCCGCCGCCCCACGACGGTGGGCGCCAGCGGCACGGCCACCGAATCGATGTCGTCCCGGAACAGCAGGTGTACGGGGATCTCGGTGGTCGCCTCGTTCTGGATGAGCCGGGCCGGACGAGTGGCCCGCTCCGGCTCGGGTGTCTGCGAAATGGTCGTACTCATATGCGCCTCCATGCCTCCGCGCAGGAAGAACCGCAGGAAGAACCGCGGGAAGAACCGCGGGAAGAACCACCGGCGTACGGCGGACGAACCGCGGAAGGACCGTCAGGAGTGCAGGCGCCGCCAGGTCTCCGGCCCCGGATACCCGTCCGCCGCCCCGCCGCGCCACCCCTGGGCCCGCTGGAATGCCTCCACGTTCCGCCGGTCCGCCTCGGTCCAGCGCGGCCCCGGACCCACCGCGTAGTACTTGCCGAATCCTTTCCTCACCAGCTGCCGCCCCAGTTCGGTGACGTGCGGGTTGTTCGCCCCGGGCCGGAACGTCCCGCGCCCCGGATAGCCGGGCACCCTGTGCGAGGCCGTCTGGCCCGCCGCCCCCGCGCTCTGCGCCTGCGCAACGTCCCGCCCCAGCCCCTCGACCAGGTAGGCCCACGTCGTCGGCCCGGGCAGCCCGTCCGCGGCCGACCCGCTCCAGCCCTGGGCCTCCTGGAACGCCCGTGTGGCCCGGCGGTCCGCCTCCGTCCACAGCGGCCCCGGACCGGTGGTGTAGAAGCGCGACGCGCCCCGTTCCACGAGCATGCGCCCCAATCGGGTGACGTACGCGTTGTTCGCGCCCGGCCCGAAGTACACCGCTCCCGGGTACTCGTCGGCCGCCCCGGTCTCCTCCGACACCGGCCCCGCGTTCCCCGCCACCACTCCCTTGTAGCGGTACGGCACATAGCGGCTCGAATTCTTCCAGTAGGCGTACGGCGTGACCTGCCTCCGGGCGTGCGGGCGGGTCGACTCGTACGCGACGTAATAGGCGTGCGTGGAGTCCGTCCAGCCGCCGAAAATGACCACGTGCGAGCCGTTCTGCGGGTCGGCCGGATTGTGGAACAGGAGCATGTCACCGGGCTGTAGTTCATCCTTCGAAATCCGCACGGCGAACTTGTCGAGGCTGCCCGTCCATTCGTTCTGTCCCAGGTTCCAGGCCATCGAGACAAAGCCCGAGCAGTCCTGCCGGTAACCGTCCGACCAGTACGACGTCATGCTGTACGGGACCTGCGCGGCGACCCACCTCTTGGCCCGGTTGATGATCTCCGTCCGGGTGATCGAGGGAAGCCTGGTGGTGTCCGGGGGAGGGCCACCGGGTGGCGCCTGCCCCGCCGGGCCGTGCAGCGGAGCCTCGCGCCCCTGGGGCGTGTCGGGCGTGTCGGGCCCGTCGGTGTCAGGGCCGTCATCTGCGGGAACGCCCGGCACGGCGGGCCCGTGGACGGCCGCGACCGCGGGCACGGCGGGCCCCACGCCGAGCGCCGTGCCCGCCGTGGCGGCCGTGGCCGCCAGGACGAGGCCACGGCGGGCCGCCGGATGGCCGACATTCCCCTGCACCCGTGAACACGGCATGACCAGCCGCCGGTGCACACACCCGGGGCATTCGCAGTCACTCGGGGGATCGAATTCCTCGAATACCGGGGTTCCCATGCGATTCCCTTCCATCCCATCCACCCGCCGGCTGGACATTTCTGCGCTTCCGCACGGCCGTCAGTTTCTCAACGGTCATCCGGTGTCGCATGTTGACGGTCCAAATGACGTACGCCCCCCATCGAATGAGGGACACTCAGACGTCCGGGACGCTCGGGTCTCCGGGGCACGGAAGCCCGGGGGAAGCTCCTGGCCGCCCGGGAACCCACCGCGCGAGCCGCGGGTCAGGAGCACCCTTCCGGATCCGGTAGAGTTTCCCGCGTCAGCAGGCGCCGCTAGCTCAGTTGGTTAGAGCAGCTGACTCTTAATCAGCGGGTCCGGGGTTCGAGTCCCTGGCGGCGCACTATCGATCATGTCGCTGACAAGGGCGCCCTCGGTCTCCGAGGGCGCCCTTTCGCGCTGGTGATTCCTTGCATGGCGGGGTGTTGGGTGGAGCGAACCCAGCTGTCAGTGCAGCACCCGGCGCGCACGCATATGCCGACGTGACCAGGCGAGCGCCCCTACGCCCGAAAGTGCACACTCCCGTACCCCAATGTGCCCGTATGGCCGGTAAACAGCGCGTTTCCTGTCTTGCGATCATGCTGAACGCCATAGAACCCTGAGCCGTAAAAGACTGCGGATACACGGCAGTTGGGGGGCTTGGGCCGGGTTCGGCCCCGACGGGGAATGGGGGTCCCCGTTAGTGAACGGATGCCGAGGAGGGCATCATGCAACCGGAAGGTCGTCGTCCCGTGTCTATAAGGTGTAGATCACGTGGGGACGCAGGCCTGCCACTGATACGTCCGGGGACGGTCTAGGGGGACCCCAGCCGGGCGGAACGACCGACGACCACACACGCGCGTGTGTGCGGGGGGATGACTCATGACGTCGACGCCGACGGGCGCCCGGCAGAATTTCGACCCGTCTGAGACCACCCAGCTCAGGGTGCCATCGACTCGGACGGGCAGCTTCCGCAGGATCAAGAAGACGCTGCCCAGATACGACTACGAGCACTACAGCCGACTCGCGGGCCCCCTCACTCAACCCGATCCGACCAAGCCGTACAAGGTGCAGTACCGCACTCTGCTCTCGCAGGAGCCGCACCGCGTCCGCGCCGCCCTGATGCTGGGTGCGGCCCCGATACTCTCCCTGGTCCTGCTGTTCTGGCTGCTGCAGCCGGAGCACTGGACCGAACGCGACTACCCGGCCTACGACTTCCTGCCGGCGCTCGACGTCGTGATGCTGGTCTCGATCGGTCTGATCGAGTTCTTCCGCTGCATGAACGTGCTGTCGAACGCGCACGCCACCCTCGTCGCCCGCGACCCGGTCCCGGTGGTGCCCGAGGTCGGCACCCGAGTCGCCTTCCTCACCTCCTTCGTGCCCGGCAAGGAGCCGCTGGAGATGGTGACGAAGACACTGGAGGCGGCGGTGAAGATCCGCCACCGGGGCCTCATGCACGTCTGGCTGCTGGACGAAGGCGACGACCCCGAGGTGAAGGCGGTCTGCGAGCGCCTCGGCGTGCACCACTTCTCCCGCAAGGGCGTCGCGAAGTGGAACCGGCCCAAGGGCCCGCACCGCGCCAAGACCAAGCACGGCAACTACAACGCCTGGCTGGACGCGCACGGCGACGACTACGACTACTTCGCCTCGGTCGACACCGACCATGTGCCGCTGCCCAACTACCTGGAGCGGATGCTCGGTTTTTTCCGCGACCCGGACGTGGGCTTCGTCATCGGCCCGCAGGTGTACGGCAACTACGACAACCCCATCACCAAGTCGGCGGAGTCGCAGCAGTTCCTCTTCCACGCGCTGATCCAGCGCGCGGGCAACGCGTACGGCGCGCCGATGTTCGTGGGCACCTCGAACGCCGTACGCATCAAGGCGCTCAAGCAGATCGGCGGCCTGTACGACTCGATCACCGAGGACATGGCGACGGGCTTCGAGATCCACCGCCACAGAAACCCGGCGACGGGCAGGAAGTGGCGCTCGGTCTACACCCCGGACGTGCTCGCGGTCGGTGAGGGACCGGCGGCCTGGACGGACTTCTTCACCCAGCAGATGCGCTGGTCGCGAGGGACGTACGAGACGATCCTCAAGCAGTACTGGAAGGGCTGGTACTCGCTGCCGCCGAGCAAGCTCTTCAACTACACGATGATGATCATCTTCTACCCGATGTCGGCCCTCAACTGGATCCTGGCAGCGCTGAGTTGCGCGCTGTTCCTGGGTCTGGGCGCCTCGGGTGTGAACATCGACCCGACGATCTGGCTGATGCTCTACGGCAACGCCTCCGCGCTCCAGATCGGTCTCTACGTCTGGAACCGCCGCCACAACGTCTCGCCGCACGAGCCGGAGGGCTCCGGCGGCGTGGCCGGCATGATCATGTCCGCGCTGTCGGCACCGCTCTACGCGAAGGCGCTGATCGATTCGGTGCTGCGCCGCAAGAGCAAGTTCGTGGTCACGCCCAAGGGGGATTCGGCCAGCCCGGACACGTGGTTCGGGACCTTCCGGTACCACTGGTACTTCATCCTGGTCTTCGCCGCCTCGATCAGTGCGGGCTTCGCCTTCGGCCACTCCCACCCCGCGATGATCATCTGGGCGACGTTCGCGCTGCTGATCACCGCCTCGCCGATGTTCGCCTGGCGCTGGCAGATGCGGCAGGACCAGAAGAAGCCGACGGGTGCGGCACCGGCGGCGGGAGAACCGCAGGGCGCCGTGACGTCGACACAGCCGTTGCCGGCCCAGCAGGGCCCGCACACGGGGGCCCCACACATGGGCGGCCCGCACATGGGGGTCCCACATACGGGTGGTCCTCACACTGGGGGCCACGCGCCGCAGCAGAAACCGAGCTGGGCGGCCCCGCACGGCGGCAACGAGCAGACCATGCAGATCGCCCTTGGGGGACGTAAGAAATGACAGACCGTGCAGGCCGCCGTCGCGCTCGTCGTCTGGCGATAGGCGCGGCGGTGGTGCTGGCGCTGGCCGGGATGAACGGGCCGTGGCTGTACCGCTTCGGGACGGAGCAGTACCACCAGTACAAGATCAACAGACCTGAGTACAAGGCCGAGAACGGCAAGTGGGACATCGTCGAGTTCCCCAAGGAGTTCCGGCAGAACACGATCCACGCGGCGCTGCTGCGCACCGGGAAGGTGCTGTTGGTCGCGGGTTCGGGCAACAACCAGGACAACTTCGACGCGAAGAAGTTCGACACCCGGATCTGGGACCCGGTGAAGGGCACGATCAAGAAGATCCCGACGCCCGCCGACCTGTTCTGCACGGGCCACACCCAGTTGGGCAACGGCAACCTGCTGATCGCGGGCGGCACCAAGCGGTACGAGAAGCTCAAGGGTGACGTCACCAAGGCCGGCGGCCTGATGATCGTCCACAACGAGAACCCGGACAAGCCGATCACCCTGCCCGCGGGCACCAAGTTCACCGGCAAGGAGAACGGCAAGACGTTCATCTCCAAGGACCCGGTGCTCGTACCGCGTGCGAAGAAGGTGTTCGACCCGGCGACCGGCAGGTTCCTGCGCAACGACCCGGGGCTCGGCCGTATCTACGTCGAGGCCGCGAGGTCCGGCAAGAAGTACGAGACCGGCACCGAGGACAACTACCGGGTCCAGGGCCTCACGGGCGCCGACGCGCGCAACACGTACGGCATCGCGCAGAAGCTCGCCCTCGACAAGAAGGACTTCCAGGGCATCAGGGACGCCTTCGAGTTCGACCCGGTCGCCGAGAAGTACATCAAGGTCGATCCGATGAACGAGGCGCGTTGGTACCCCACGCTGACCACCCTCTCGGACGGCAAGGTCCTCTCCCTGTCCGGGCTGGACGAGATCGGCCAGCTGGTGCCGGGCAAGAACGAGGTCTACAACCCGTCGACCAAGGCGTGGACGTACACGAAGAAGATCCGGCAGTTCCCGACCTACCCGGCGATCTCCCTGATGCAGAACGGCAAGCTGTTCTACTCGGGCGCGAACGCCGGGTACGGCCCCGACGACGTGGGCCGCGACCCGGGCATCTGGGACCTGGAGACCAACAAGTTCACCAAGGTCCCGGGCATGAGCGACCAGAAACTGCTGGAGACCGCCGGCACGGTGCTGCTGCCGCCCGCGCAGGACGAGAAGTACATGGTGATCGGCGGCGGCGGGGTCGGCGAGTCGGAGAGGTCCAGCAAGAAGACCCGCATCGTCGACCTGCTGAAGGACGACCCGAGGTTCGTGGACGGGCCGTCGCTGGAGAAGGGCACGCGCTACCCGCAGGCCTCGATCCTGCCCGACGACACCGTGCTCATCTCCGGTGGCTCGGAGGACTACCGCGGCCGCGGCGCCTCCGACATCCTCCAGGCACGGCTCTACGACGCGAAGAACGGCGACATGCGGCGCGTGGCCGACCCGCTGGTGGGCCGCAACTACCACTCGGGGTCCATCCTGCTCCCCGACGGCCGGGTGATGTTCTTCGGCTCGGACTCGCTCTACGCGGACAAGGCCAACACCAAGCCGGGTGAGTTCGAGCAGCGCATCGAGATCTACACGCCGCCGTACCTGTACCGGGACGCGAGGCCGTCCCTCTCCGGGGGCCCGAAGACGGTTCAGCGGGGTGACTCGGCGACCTTCTCCTCGAAGCACGCCTCGTCCATCAGGACGGCCCGTCTGATCCGCCCCAGCGCGTCCACCCATGTCACGGACGTCGACCAGAAGTCCATCGCCCTCGACGTCAAGACGTCCGGCAGCAGCGTCACGGTGACCGTCCCGAAGAACCGCAACCTGGTCCAGTCCGGCTGGTACATGCTGTTCGTCACGGACGACCAGGGAACTCCGAGCAAGGCTCAGTGGGTGAGGGTTCCGTAGGACTCAAAACAGCAGGTCCCCCGCGCGATGCGCGGGGGACCTGCTGTTTTGAGTCTTTGGGGGCGCGAGGAACTGCGCGACAAGCCACAACGCACCCGCAGCCGCCAAGCAACCGAAAGCACCCCCACAGAAGGCGCCCCCGTTGTCAGCCGGAGGCCCCCGTCAACTTCAACGCGTACTCCGGCCACCACTCCCCCGCCTTGGGCCCCCCCTTGCACTCACCGTCCGACTCACCGGGCCGCTTGACCCACACATACGCGTCCACCAGAGGATCGGCCGTCTTCGTGGTCGGGGCCTCACCCAACGCCCGCCCCGGCGGATTGCACCAGCGCTCGTCGGCCTTCCCCTCGGTGTACGGCCCGTTGCCGTTACGACTGGTGTCGATGACGAACGGCTTGTTCCCGACCTTCGCGGAGAGCTCCTTGCCGTACTTGATGGAGTCCTCGGTGGTGTAGAAGTTCGAGACGTTGACCGAGAACCCGTCGGCCTGGTCCACGCCCGCCCACTTCAACGGCTCGAAGATCTGGTCGGGGTGCCCCCACCCGGCGTTGCCCGCGTCCAGGTACACCTTGGTGTTCCGCAGCGCCCCGAGCTTCTCGATCGCGCCCTTGAGCAGGTCGTACCGCTCCTCGTGGAACTCTTCCGCGGTACACCCGTCCACCAGGTGCAGCACCGCGTCCGGCTCCAGGACGACCGTCGCGGGCCGGTCGCCGATGCCCTTGGCGACGCCGTCGATCCACGCCCGGTACGCGTTGCCGTCGGCCGCGCCGCCGCTGGAGTACTGGCCGCAGTCGCGGTGCGGAATGTTGTAGAGGACGAGGAGCGCGTCCCGGTCCGCCTTCTCGGCCGCCTCGGTGAACCCCTTCGCCTCCTGCTCGGGGTTCTCCGGCCCGATCCAGTTCCCGGTCGGCTGCTCGGCGATCTTGCGGATCTGCTTCGCTTCCTCCGTCTTGCCGTCCTTCTCGTACGCGGCGACCTGCTTCGCCGCGTTCCCCTCCGGGTTGACCCAGAACGGGTCCGAACCCTTGGGCTGCTGGCTGATCTTGCCGTCGGAGCCCTTGTCATCCTTGTCGCCGCCGTCTCCCCCGAAACAGCCGGCGACGAGCAGTGCCGCCCCCGCCACGACCACGGACGCCCGTGCCCCCCTCTTGCCGTACATCCAACTCCCCCCTGTATGCAGCGCCGTACGTCCCAATCCTGACATACGTCCCGCCGCGCCCCCGAGATCATCCGTGCCTTGTCGGACACCGAACGGCCTTTCGTGCAGGACGAGTTGGCCGACCGCCGCACACGCCGGACCACACCGGACCACGCCGACAAGCAATGGCGAAAGCCCGCCGTCCGGGTGCATCACATAGAGCCACCGGTGGTCGACTTGGCGTCAAACTGCCTCTAGGCCAGGGGCTTTCATCCGTTCTAGAGTTGTTCGAACGAGATGACCTCCCGCGCCTGTGCCGGGTTACTCCCGCGGCCCGAGCGCGCGCGGTAGAGGACCAGCCCGGTCGGCGGCTCCGGGGGGAGCGGGTCGCCGACCGGGCCAAGGTGGGTCACGGTCTCGCAGCGGTGAGGTACGCGGACACGATCACGTCGGGCGTGCAGGTGCCGTTGTCCTGGCTGCCGTTGTCCCGGTCGACGGTGCGGCCGCAGCCGACCAGCCGCAGCTCGGCCCGCCCCGACTGCCGTACGCCGTACGCCTGTCGGGCGTCGAGGCGTTCCCGGCCGACGAGCCTGACGTCGTCCACGGTGAACTCGGCGGCCGTCCCGTCGTCGCGGACCACCCGGACCGTCTCGCCGATCCGCACCGCGCCGAGCCCGTGGAAGACGCCGGGCCGTGCCCCGGTGCCGGCGTACCCCACGAACAGCTCGGCTCCCTCGGCACCAGGGCGTGTTCCGGCCGCGTACCAGCCGACGGCGCCCGAGCGGGCGTACGGCGGCGGGTCGATCGCGCCCCGGTCGTCCGGTCCGCGGGCCGTGACCGGCGCCCGCACGCCCAGGGACGGGATGTCCAGCCGTTGCGGCCGGGCGTCTTCCCACAGGTCGGTCGCGTGGTCCTTCACGGGCGGCGGTTCGGCCCCGGCGGGCCGCCCGACCGCCGCCACGTCCCCGGTGGTCGGCGCCCAGATCCCCTGCCGTACGTCGGTCACCTCACGCCCCCACAGCCACAGGCCGAGCAACAGCACGGCCCAGGCGACGCCGGTGACGGGGCGGCCGCTGCCGCTGGGACGGTTCCGTTCGTCAGTCATCCGGTCATCGGTCATCTCCGTCACTCCGTGCTGCGGCCCCTGCGGGCGCCGCGGCGGACGACGACCAGCGCGGCCACACTCGCCAGGACGAGCCCGACCACGGCGTGACGGGCGCCCGGGCCCTCGTCCCGGGGGTTCAGCTCCCTGTTCTCCTTGGCGACGTTCTCCTTGGCGACGTTCCCCTTGGCGACGACGTGCGCGGTCTCGCCACCGCCCACGCCAGAGGCCGTGGCCTGCGGCGACGCCGGGGCCGGTGTGGTCAGAGGAACCGGTGTGGTCAGAGGAGCCGGTGTGGTCGCGGCGGCGGACGGCCCCCGCGCGCCCGCCTTCCCGGCGACCGTGAGCATCGCCTCGATCTTGTCCTCGACGCCGTCGCAGGGGACCTCGACCCGGTACGTTCCCGGCCTGAGCGAGGAGCGGACCCGGGTCTCGCCGACGAGCACACCGCCCCTGCCGGTGACCGCGGCCTCGGTGACCGCGGCCTCCGTGAGCACGGCGTCCGCCACGAACGCCTCCGACGAGGCCGTTCCCGTCCGCCCCGAGCATCCCCGGGCGCGCACCTGGATGTCGCTGCCGGGCGCCGCGGGCGACGGTGTCACCGAGATCCCGCCATCGGCCGCGTACGCCACCGGACATGCCGCCCCGGGCGTCAGCGTGGCCGCGACCGCGACCGCCGCACCGGAACAGAATGTGAGTCCTACTGAACCCATCGTGAACCTCCAGACATCTGGAGACTCCCTCTCCGGACCCGCACGCGCATCCGGGCAGGGGCGTGGCCTGCTCCGTTCGGGTGGGGGGATGTTTGCCGTGATGGGCGGGAGGGCCGGGAGGGGCGGTCGGGTGTCAAACGCGGTCGACCAGGTCGGCGATCGAGTCCACGACCTTGGAGGGCCGGTACGGGAAGTTCTCCACCTCGTCGGGGCGCGTGAGCCCCGTCAGCACGAGGAACGTCTGCATCCCCGCCTCGATACCGGCCAGGACGTCGGTGTCCATGCGGTCGCCGATCATCGCGCTGGTCTCGGAGTGCGCGCCGAGCGTGTTCAGCCCGGTCCGCATCATCAGCGGGTTCGGCTTGCCCGCGAAGTAGGGCTTCCGGCCGGTCGCCTTGGTGATGAGCGCGGCGACCGCGCCGGTGGCGGGCAGCGGGCCCTCGGTCGACGGGCCGGTCTCGTCGGGGTTGGTCGCGATGAAGCGGGCACCCGCCTCGATCAGCCGCACGGCCTTGGTCATGGCCTCGAAGGAGTACGTACGGGTCTCCCCGAGGACGACGTAGTCGGGGTCGTGGTCCGTGAGTACGTACCCGATGTCGTGCAGGGCGGTGGTGAGGCCCGCCTCGCCGATGACGTAGGCCGTGCCGCCGGGCCGCTGGTCGTCGAGGAACTGGGCGGTGGCGAGGGCGGAGGTCCAGATGTTCCCGACGGGCACGTCCAGGCCCATACGGGACAGCCGGGCGTGCAGGTCGCGGGGCGTGTAGATGGAGTTGTTGGTGAGCACGAGGAACGGCTTGCCGGACTCCCGGAGCTTCTTGATGAAGGCGTCGGCTCCGGGGATCGGCACGCCCTCGTGTATCAGCACACCGTCCATGTCGGTGAGCCACGACTCGATGGGCTTGCGCTCTGCCATGTGCGATCTCCTGCCGTACGTCCGCGGTTCGTGCTGGGCGCCGGACGTCTCTGTACCGACGGCCCCACCCTAGTGAGCGGTGGCCGGAAACAGGAGGGGGGATCTTGGCTCAGGGTTCGGCGTTCAGCGTTCAGCGCTCAGCGGGACGTCCGGCGGGCGAGCGCGACCAGCAGGGCGCCGAGGGTGAACAGCAAGGCCCCGGTGACGAACGTCAACGTCATGACGTACGTCGACACGCCGGCCCCGGTCCGCGCCAGCTCCTCGGCGAAGGTCGAGCGCTCGTCGCTCGCGGCGGTGCCGCTGGTGCCTCCGGTGTCGCCGGTGCCGCCTTCACCGCCTTCCCTTCGGGCGGTGGTATCGCCTTGCTCTGGTTGCTCTGGTTGCTCTGGTCGCCCTGGGGTGTCCCGCTTGGGGGCGGGGGTGTCGCCTTCCGTTCGGGCGGTGCCATCACCGTGCTTGCGGGTGGTGGTGTCGCCTTCGTCGCGGCCGCTGGGTTCCTCGCGACCGCCGCTTTCCTCCCGGCCTCCGGACTCCTCTCCCCTCCGGCTGCTCCCTTCGTCACTGTCGACGATCCGGAACCGGTAGTCGTTCGACTCCCCCACCCAGTCGCCGTCGTCGCCCCGCCGCTGCACGACGGCCGCGTTCGCCACCACGTCGTTGTCGGGCACGGCTCCGGAGATGACGGCGAGGCGCAGTCTCACGGTGAGGGTGCTGCGGGGGCGGACGGTGAATCCGGAGAAGCCCTCGTGGTCGAGGACACCGACGAGTTCGTCCGCGTCGGTGCGCTCGAAGGTGACGGGGTGGGCATCGGAGCCGTCGTAGAACTCCAGGGTCGGCTGGGTCGGCTGGAGCGCGCGTTTGCCGTCGACGAGGACGATCACGGGGTGGATGTTCTCGCAGGTGCGGGAGGTGGTGTTGGTGAGTTCCAGGGACCAGGTGCCGTACCCGCCGCCCGCGTCGTAACGGGTCGGGCCGCCATGGATACGGCTGCGGAGGGGAAAGGAGCCGGGGTGGGTGCCGGCACAGGTGGGGCGGGAGGGATCGGCGGGCAGAGAGGTCGTGGCGGACGCGGCGGTGGCGTGCCGTGTCGTGCCGCCGGTGAGGACGGCTGCGGTCACAAGAGCAAGGGCCAGACCCGTAAAAATTCGCATAATCACATAACCTTGCCCGTCGGCTCCCACCATCGGCCGCGCCACGCCCTACACACCCCGAACGGCCCTCCAAGTCCCCTCGATCGGCCGAACGCGCCTCAGTCGCCCCACTCGCCCACTCGCCCACTCGCCGGGATCGATCATGCTTAAGTGGACGCATGACGACTGGCACAGCCTCCGCCTCCGCCTCCGTTTCCGCTTCCGCGCCCGGCGCTCCCCTCCGCGTGGCCCTGGTCGGTTACGGCCTCGCGGGCTCCGTCTTCCACGCGCCGCTGATCGCCGCCACCGAGGGGCTGGCCCTCGACACCGTGGTCACCAGGAGCCCCGAGCGGCGGGAGCAGGCCCGTGCCGAGTTCCCGGAGATACGGTTCGCGGACTCCCCCGACGAGTTGTGGAACCGCGCCGGAGAGCTGGACCTGGTCGTCGTCGCGTCCCCGAACAAGACGCACGTCCCCGTGGCGACGGCCGCTCTCAAGGCCGGCCTCGCGGTCGTGGTCGACAAGCCGATCGCGGGCACGGCGGCCGAGGCGCGCGACCTGGCCGCCCTCGCCGACGAGCACGGCCTCCTCCTCTCCGTCTTCCAGAACCGCCGCTGGGACAACGACTTCCTGACGCTCCGGGCGCTCGTCGCCGAGGGCGAGCTGGGTGACGTATGGCGCTTT
Source organism: Streptomyces bluensis (assembly GCF_014650715.1). Taxonomy (GTDB): domain Bacteria; phylum Actinomycetota; class Actinomycetes; order Streptomycetales; family Streptomycetaceae; genus Streptomyces; species Streptomyces bluensis. Next base: position 226,598 of record NZ_BMVM01000009.1, read on the forward strand.
GAATCCCGTTTCGAGCGCTGGCGCCCCCAGCTCAAGGGCGGCTGGCGCGAGTCCGGTGACCCCGCAGAGATCGGAGGTCTGCTCTACGACCTGGGCAGTCACGTGGTCGACCAGGCCCTGGTCCTCTTCGGCCCGGCCACCCAGGTGTACGCGGAGCCGGACGTCCGCCGCGCGGGCGCCGGAGCGGACGACGACACGTTCATCGCCCTCACGCACGCGAGCGGCGTCCGCAGCCACCTGTACGTCTCCGCGACGGCGGCCCAACTCGGCCCGCGCTTCCGCGTGCTGGGCTCGAAGGCGGGTTACGTGAAGTATGGCCTCGACCCCCAGGAGGCGGCCCTGCGCGAGGGCGAGCGGCCGACGGCCGGGGCGGAGTGGGGCGTGGAGCCCGAGTCGATGTGGGGGCGGGTCGGCGCCGGGGAGTCACCGCTGACGGGTGGGGGACGCCCCGTGGAGACCCTGCCGGGTGACTATCCGGCGTACTACAGGGCGGTGACGGCGGCGTTGCGTGAGGGCGCCCCCAACCCCGTAACGGCGTACGAGGCCACGAACGCCCTGGAGGTGCTGGAGGCGGCCAGGCGGTCGGCTCGGGAGGGGGTCACCGTTCGGCTGTAGAGGACTCCTTGGGCGAGCGGGCACCCTTCGCCTCCCGCGGGAACTCGTTCGTGACGAGCACGATGCCGACCGGTGTATCGGTGAGGTCGATCTCGTCACCGAAGTCGCACGTCAGAACCGCGCGGTACTGACCGCCCTTGGGCCGCATGTGGACATGGCACTCACCGGTGTACGGGTCGGCGATCACGTACACCGGCACGCGGGCGAGGGCGTAGGTCTCCAGCTTGGGCCCATAGTCGTTGGCTGCCGTGTCCTTGGAGATCACCTCGGCGACGAACTCGACGTCCTCATAGCGCCAGCGGCCCTTTTCATCTTTGACCGCGCCCTCCTTGAAGGCCATGACGTCGGAGGCGAAGCCGTTGAGGTGGCCAGGGAAGTCGACCCGGACATCTGAAGCGGTGCGACTTTTCGGGTAGCGCGCCAGAAGCTGCACGACGATGTTGAGGATGATCTCCCAGTGGCTCTGGCGTTGCGGCGACATGTACACGGCCCCCTGGACGATCTCGACCTTGAATCCCTCGGGGACGGGCTCAAGCCACTCGAACATCATGTCGAGAGTCAGCTCTTCGCTCAGCTCGGCCATCACGACCCTGTCTTCGAGAACAGTCACCGTCGCCGCTCCTCCCCGCTGCCGCACGGTCGCGGGCAGTCGCGCAGTACAACGATACGCTCGGCACCCCGGTCACGTCGGGATGCCGAGCGCCGTCATAGCCTGACCGCCGGAGGCGCTACGCGTCCTTGAACTCCTGCCGCTGCCGACCCAGCCCCTCGATCTCCAGCTCCACCACATCGCCCGCCCGCAGGTACGGCTTCGGCTCGGGCGCCCCCATCGCGACCCCCGCCGGCGTCCCCGTGTTGATCACGTCCCCCGGGTACAGGGTCATGAACTGGCTGACGTACCGCACGACTTCCGCGACCGGGAAGATCTGCTCGGCCGTCGTGCCGTTCTGCTTCAGCTCGCCGTTCACCCACAGCCTGAGGGAGAGGTTCTGCGGGTCGGGCACCTCGTCGGCGGTGACCAGCCAGGGCCCCAGCGGGTTGAACGTCTCGCAGTTCTTGCCCTTGTCCCAGGTGCCGCCGCGCTCGATCTGGAACTCGCGCTCCGAGACGTCGTGCGCCACCGCGTACCCGGCGACGTGCGCCAGCGCCTCCTCCGTCGAGCCGAGGTAGCGGGCGGTCCGCCCGATGACGACCGCGAGCTCCACCTCCCAGTCGGTCTTGGCGGAGCCACGCGGCACGAGCACCGTGTCGTGCGGGCCGACGACCGTGTCCGCCGCCTTGAAGAAGATCACCGGCTCGGCGGGCGGCTCGGCCCCGGTCTCGCGGGCGTGGTCGTGGTAGTTCAGCCCGATGCAGACGATCTTCCCGATCCGGGCGAGCGGCGGCCCGACGCGCAGCCCGTCCCCGTCCAGTACGGGGAGCTCCCCGGACTCGGCCGCCGTACGGATGCGGCCGAGCGCCTCGTCGTCCGCGAGCAGCGCCCCGTCGATGTCGGGAACCACCCCCGACAGATCCCGCAGGGTCCCCTCGGCATCGAGCAGCGCGGGCCGCTCCGACCCCGCCGTACCGACTCGCAGCAGCTTCATGATCACAATCTCCTGGGTGGAGCCATCGGAGGACTGGTCGATCGTCCAAGGTCGGCGTTCAGTCCGCAATACCCGGTTCACGGACTGGACCGGCGCGAGCCCCGCGTGGAGCCCCACCAGCACATGGAGCCCTACAGCGCCGTGGCGGGCGCCTGCATGTCCCGGTACAGCACTGCCCGCTCCACCGCGCTCCACGTCGTACTGGTCACCACGTACAGCGCGGCGGCCAGCGGCACCACCGCCACGGTGACGAGGGTCAGGAAGGACATGAACGGCATGACCTTCATGACCGAGGCGAGTCCAGGCACCTGCTGGTGCTCCCCCGGGGCCCCGGCGGCGGGGGCGGAGACGACGGAGGCAGAGGCGGCCGTGCCCGCCATCATCCGCTTCGACCGCCGGAAGTTGAACGCGGCCACCCCCGTGACGATCACGAACAGCCCCACGTACACGAGCCCAGCCGCCCCGAGGACCCCGCCGTCGCGGAGCGCGTCCGCCCAGCGCTCGCCGAGGGGCGCGGCGAACAGCGTGTGGGTGAGCAGTTCGTTCGCCTCGCCGCCGATCGTCGTGTTCGAGAACAGGTGGTAGAGGAGGAAGAACGCCGGGAGCTGGCACAGGCTGGGCAGGCAGCCGGAGAGCGGCGACACCTTCTCCTTGGCGTGCAGCTCCATCAGCGCCTTCTGGAACCTCTCCGGGTTCTTCCCGTGCTTCTTCCGCAGCTCGGCGATCTGCGGCTGCAACGCGGCCCGCGCCCGCTGCCCGCGCGCCGCGGCCCGGGACAACGGGTGGACGAGGAGTCGTACGAGCGCCGTGAACAGGACGATCGCGGCGGCCGCCGCGGAGGCTTGGAAGAGCGGCTGGAGCAGGTCGGCGAGTCGGCCGACCAGGTCGGCGAAGAGCGCGATGACAGCGGACATGGGTGGGTGAGCCCTCCTGGGGTCTCGTCGTGCCGGGATGGGGCCAACGCGGCGAATGTGGCCATTGGCCTTGGGAATTCGGCATGACGAACCGCGCGGGATCACGCGGACAGAGGCGTGCGCACCCTACGCGGCCGTCAGGAGGACCCGTCCGGGCGCCCTGGGCCGCGTACGCCCCGAGGCGTCGGGATCGCGTTGCGGCAGGAAGGCGGTACGGCGCTCACGGTCGCGGATGGCCGTCCGTACGCGCGTGGGCGCCACGGCGGGCGCGCACCGCGAGACGATCAGCGCGCCGGCGACGAGGGCGGAACCGGCCGCGGCGGTCGCGGCGAACGCGACGGCGGCGGAGAGGCTGCCCGCGTCGAGGACGGCGACTTCGAGGAGGAGGAACAGCAGGACGGCGACGGGGCGCAGCGTGGTCCAGGTCCGCATCACTTGCGCGCCCTCCTTCCGTTGGCCACCCACAGCTCTCTCCTGCACCTGTCCCCTACAGATATACAGGACGCCCTCATCGGGCGTGCATGGAGCGCAGCTTCCCCCACACCACAAGGCGGTACGTGGACGTGTACTCGGGTGTGCAGGTGGTGAGGGTGAGGTAGTAGCCGGGGGCGCCGTACCCGTACGACGGCTTGACGCTGCTGCGCGGGACGGGCCGTATGACACCGCCGTCGCCGGGCGTGGTCCGCGCGAGGGTCCGGTCGACGACGTACGTGTAGCGGGCCGTCTCGGTCTCGACGCGCACCTCGTCGCCGCGCCGGAGCCGGTTGATGTACCGGAAGGGCTCGCCGTGGGTGTTGCGGTGCCCGGCGAGCGCGAAGTTCCCCGCCTGGCCGGGCTGGGCCGTGCCTGGGTAGTGACCGGCGTAGCCCTTGTTGAGCACGTTCTGCTTGCTGATGCCCTCGGCGACGGGGACGCGGAGGCCGAGCCGGGGGATGGTGAGGACGGCGTAGGCCTGGGTGGGGTCGGGGCGGGTGGGCGGGCGGTTCGTGGCCGCCCGCCGGGTCCGGGTGCCGTCGTCGGGGTTCGCGGCATCGGTGGCCGTGGGCTCGGGTGCGGGGCCCGGCGCGGGGGTGGCGTCGTCCGTGCCGGTGTCCGGGCCCTCGCCGCCCGCGCCCCACTCCCGCTCCAGCGCCTCGACCCTCCGCTCGGCGCCCTCGCGGGCCTGCCGGTTGGTCCACCACAGTTGGTGGACGACGAGGAGCAGCAGGACGACGCCGAGGGTGACGGCGAGTTCGGCGGAGGTCCACAGCAGGCGGCGGTACGCGGCACGCCGGCGCCGGGTGCCGTGGTGGACGACGGCGGGAGCCCGCATGCGTACGCCTCCGTTCGTCTCCGTTCGTCTGCTTGGCCGGGGGCCGCACGATAGGGCGCCTTCCCGCAACTCACCAGAGGGACGGCCCACTGCGGCCTTCAACTGCCCTTCCAGCTCCCCTTGCCCATTGCCCCTTCCAACTCCCCTTCCAACTCCCCTTCTCACAACCATTGGAAGAAACCCCGGAAAGCGCTGTCACACCTCTCGACAACACCACCGTTCACCCCTGACCCTTCCGATGGACGACGACAGCACGCGCTCCCCTCTTTCCTCCTTCCTGATCCCCAGTCCCCCCACATCCACGGAGCTGGCATGTCCACACCAGAGAACTCCCAGACGCCGCAGTCACCGCAGACACCGCAGACACCGCAGACACCCGAAGGCGGCGGCCCCTCAGCCTTCCGCCGCAGAGCCCTGCTGGCCGCCGCGGGAGGCGCGTTCCTCGGCGGCGCCCTGGGTACGGGCGTCGCGCGCGCCGACGCGACGATCGCGATCAACCCCGGTACGACGTACGGCACCTGGGAGGGCTGGGGCACCTCGCTCGCCTGGTGGGCGAACGTCTTCGGCACCCGCAACGACTTCGCCGACCTCTTCTTCACCACCAACTCGGTGACGTACAACGGCACATCGCTCCCCGGCCTGGGCCTCACCATCGCCCGCTACAACCTCGGCGCGTGCAGCTGGAACAGCGTGGGCGGCGAGACCATGGTCAAGTCGCCCAACGTCCCCGCCTTCAAGCAGATCGAGGGCTACTGGCAGGACTGGAACAACGAGGACCCGACGTCCTCCGCCTGGGACTGGACGGCCGACGCCACGCAGCGGGCCATGCTGCAGAAGGCGGTCCAACGGGGCGCGACGACCGAGCTGTTCGCCAACTCCCCCATGTGGTGGATGTGCGTGAACCACAACCCGTCGGGCGCCTCGGGCGGCGGCAACAACCTCCAGTCCTGGAACTACCGCCAGCACGCCTCACACCTGGCGGCGGTGGCGTTGTACGCGAAGAACAACTGGGGCGTGAACTTCGCGACGGTCGACCCGTTCAACGAGCCGGCCTCCACCTGGTGGACCGACACCGGCACGCAGGAGGGCTGCCACATGGACCCGGCGGTCCAGGCGGCCGTACTGCCGTACATGCGCAGCGAGTTGGACAAGCGCGGCCTGACCGGCGTCCGCATCTCGGCATCGGACGAAACGAACTACGACACGGCCCGCAGCACCTGGAGTTCCTTCGGCTCCTCGACAAAGGCCCTGGTCAGCCAGGTCAACGTGCACGGCTACCAGGGCTCCGGCGGCCGCCGCGACCTGCTCTACACGGACGTGGTGACGACGTCCGGCAAGAAGCTCTGGAACTCGGAGACGGGCGACAGCGACGGCACGGGCCTCACCCTCGCCTCGAACCTCTGCCAGGACTTCCGCTGGCTGCACCCGACGGCCTGGGTCTACTGGCAGGTGATGGACCCGTCGGCGGGCTGGGCGATGATCGCGTACGACGCGAACACGCTGCAGCCGACGACCGTCCAGACGAAGCACTACGTCATGGCCCAGTTCAGCCGCCACATCCGCCCCGGGATGACGATCCTGGACACGGGCGTGGACTACGCGGCGGCGGCCCTGGACCGCTCGGCCCGCCGCCTGGTGATCGTCGCGGTGAACAAGTCGTCCTCCGCCCAGACCCTGACCTTCGACCTCTCCCGCTTCAGCACGGTCACCGGCGGCTCGGGCGGCCTGGTCCCCCGCTGGAACACCCACACCTCCAGCGGCAGCGACCGCTACCGCTCGTACTCGGACACGCGCCTGAGCGGCAAGACGGTGGCGGTGCCGTTCGCGGCGGGGGCGGTGCAGACGTTGCAGGTGGACGGGGTGGCGGTGTAGTCAGCGGGCCCACTCCACGCAGGGCCCTGGAATCCACCGCCCAGGACAGGGCCCTGTGCTCCCCAGACCTCGCCCTCGCAGGAAGGCCAGGTAGCACGCCTACTACGCTGCGGATATCTGATGCTTGTCATCCAACGGCAGTACGGTGTCCCCCATGCGCCCCGACACCTCCGCCGAGAACGTCGACCACCACGCCGAAGCGGCCCGCCTGGAGCGGACCGCCGGCCTCCACCCCGAGGACGCCGAACAGCTTCTCCAGCTGGCTGCGGCCCACCTCGAACTGGCCGGCGCCCGACCCGAGGCGACGGCCCTCTACGACCGCCTGCTGTCGTCCCCTGACACACTGGAGAACCCCCACCTTGTACGCGCCCTCAAGGCGTCCAACCTCTGGGAGTACGGCCACGAGGCGGAGGCGAGGGCGATCATCGAGGGCCTCCGGGTGTCCGCTCCCCGCGACCCGGCCCCCTGGGTGATCGCGGCGGAGGCCCTGGAGGCCCACGACGAGCTGGAGGCGGCCCAGGACACCTTCACGGAGGGCGCGACCCTGCTCCTGACCGGCGTCTCCGAACCCCCCTACCCCACCCACTCCCTCCTCTTCGGCCGCCACCGCGTACGCCGCATGCTGGGCGCCCCGCACGACGACTGGGACGCCCTCGCGGACACCCTCCACTCGTCCTCGGTCTCCCTGGACGAACTCCACGACCCCAAACGCGTCTGGTCCCTGGGCTCCGACAACCCGGCGGAACTGGAGGCAGAGATCTCCCGCCTCCACGCCGAACTGGGCGCCTACCGCCAGGCCCTCTCCCGCCCGTTCCCGGTCGCGGTCCTGCACTGGCCGACGGGGGAGCTGGAGGAGCTGGTGGCGGCGTACCCGTCACTGGTCGAGGAGTACCCGTCGCATGGGGAGCACCTGACGACGATAGAGGGGTCACTGCGGGAACTGGCCGCCTCGGGCACACCGAACCTGGGCATCGTGACGGGCACCGTCCCGTCGTACGAGGCGTTCGCCGCCTCGGAGGGGACGTCTCCGGCGGAGGTGTCGCTGCTGCCGCAGTACGCGACGACGCTGGCTGCGCGGGGGCGGGCGGTGGCTTGGCCTCCGCAGAGGGGGACGGCGTGCTGGTGCGCCTCAGGCCAGGTCTACGAGGACTGCCACGGGGCGTAAGAGCCCACAGCCCACCTTGTACGAACCGACGGGTGGGGCCGCAGGAGACGGGACCCATGGACCCTTTTCCACCCTCACGCTAAACCTGGCAAGGTGCAGCGTGAGGGCGGCTTTGCCCATGTCTGCGATCTAGTCGGTGCCGCATCGTGGCTTGCGCAGGAGGCGCCAGGACGCACGCTCGTGGGAGGTGCCATCCTCAGCGTGCCTCCAGGCCACGGTTTTCGAATTCGTCCGCGCACTCCTCTGGTACCGACACAACGCTCGCGGTGGCTCTGCCCTTCAAAGGATCTTCCTGCAACTCCCGCTCCGCCTCGGCGCGGGCTTGTTCGATGTAGTCGGCGATCGCCTTGCAATCAGCGACGTACGGGCCCGTCCGTACTGGCTCCTCGGTGGGAGATTCCCGCGTGTCCGCGTACGGCCCGTCGTTGAGGGCGGAGGTGGCGGCCATGCCGGCCAGGCACAGCCCCGCCCAGACGGCGATGATCCACCGGCGGGCGCTCAAGAGCCGACCATTCCAACGGCGGAGCCGGCGACAGTGAGCACGGCGAAGGTGAGCATCGCAGTACGCGAGACCTTCATCGAAGCTCCTTTCTCAAAATGATCGGTACAGCGAGCTTCTACTTCTACCAACCTGCCGACCATTCACAGCCCCCCACCGGTCGCCAGCCGCCAAGCCATCCTGGCATGCCCCCAAACCGCTCACGCGCCCCCAACTCCGACCAGCAATCCAGCCCACGCCCACACCGACACACCTCCCCCCATTACCTTCTTCGTGGCCCCGCAATGGGGCTCCCGGCCTCTGGAGCTGGCATGACTTTCTCCCCCTGTCGATCGCATGGCCTGGGGGGTGGTGTCACCGGCTCCGGCGGCATCGACAGACCGCTGATTAGGGGCATGACCACCGGCTTCTCCAGAGGCAGGGAGGCTCTTCGTAATGTGGATGTGGCGATCGGTGCCGTGCCAGGGCCGGGCGAGTACGACCGGAGACTGCACGTGATCGACACCAGCGACATCGGCGCCTTCCTCGGCCTGGACGTTGGCAAGGGCGAACACCATGCCACCGCCGTCACTCCGACCGGGAAGAAGGCTTTCGACAAGCGGCTGCCCAACAGCGAACCCAAACTCCGTGAGGTCTTCGGCAAGTTGAAGGCCAAGCACGGCACGGTCCTCGTGGTCGTCGACCAGCCCGCCTCGATCGGCGCCCTGCCGATCGCGGTCGCGAGGGATATGGACTGCACGGTGGCCTATCTGCCGGGTCTGACGATGCGGCGCATCGCTGACCTCTATCCCGGCGAGGCCAAGACCGATGCCCACGACGCGTTCGTCATCGCGGACGCCGCCCGGTCGATGCCGCACACCCTCCGCTCGATCGAGCTGGAGGACGAGACGGTCGCCGAGTTGGAGATGATCGTCGGCTTCGACGACGACCTGGCCGGCGAGGCCACCCGCATCAGCAACCGGCTGCGCGGCCTGCTCACGCAGATCCACCCGCACCTGGAGCGAGTTGTCGGCCCACGCATCCAGCACCCGGCCGTGCTCAAACTGCTCGACCAGTTCGGCTCCCCGGCCCAGATCCGCAAGGCCGGACGCCGTCGGCTGATCAACCTGATACGGCCCACGGCCCCGCGGATGGCCGAGCGGCTGATCGACGACGTCTTCACCGCGCTCGACGAGCAGACCGTCGTCGTTCCTGGCACGGACGCCGCCGCGCTGATCGTTCCCGGCCTCGCCAGCTCGCTTCAGGCGGTGCTCGACCAGCGCAAACTCCTCGCGGTCCGGATCGAGGAACTGCTGGAGAACCACCCTCTTTCCAAGGTCCTGACGTCCATGCCGGGGATCGGTGTCAGGACCGGGGCAAGGATCCTCATCGACGTCGGAGACGGCACCGCTTTCCCGTCCGCCGCCCATCTGGCTGCCTATGCCGGACTGGCACCGGCGACCCGCAGCTCTGGTTCCTCGATCCGCGGTGAACAGCCCTCCCGGCGAGGAAACAAGCAGCTCAAGCGGGCCTTCTTCCTGTCCGCGTTCGCGGCCCTGGCCGACCCGGTCTCGCGGGCCTACTACGACAAGAAGATCGCTCAGGGAAAGCACCACACCCAAGCCCTCCTCTGCCTCGCCCGACGACGAGCCGACGTGCTCTTCGCGATGCTCCGCGACGGCACCTTCTACGACCCACACCCAAGCCCTACGGGTTGACGAAACCCATAGGGGCACCCCCCCGCTTTCCCCATCACGGGTGGCCCGCAGGGCCATCGCCGAAGGCGACGCGCAGCGCCATTGACGCGGGCCGCGGAAGCACGACACTGACCAAGAAGCGGACGGCCCTCCCGGCAACCGTGACGACGTACGGTGCGGATTCGCACTGCTACCCGGCTCATCTCTCCCGAGGGGTGCCCGGCGCTACGACCACACTCACAGAGGCGTGCGAAGCACTGGCAGAATGCACTTGTGCCTGGTGCTCTTCCATCCTCCCCCGGAGTCTCCGCCCGCATGAGCCGGCAAGGCTCACGCGATACAGCCCCCGAGGTCGCCGTCCGCCGCCTCCTGCACGCCTCGGGCAGGCGCTACCTCGTGAATGTGCCAGTTCCAGGCATGCCCCGCCGCACGATCGACATCGTCTTCCCCAAGGCCAAGATCGCCATCTTCATGGACGGCTGCTTCTGGCACGGCTGCCCTGAGCATGCGACCCAGCCCAAGGCGAATGCGGAGTGGTGGCGAGCCAAGCTCGACAAGAACATGGCACGCGATCACCAGACGACCGAGCATCTGCGCTCGACGGGGTGGACAGTGCTGCGGTTCTGGGAGCACATGCCGGCGGAAGAGATCGCGGCGACGGTAGGTGCGGCGGTGGACCGGGAGAAGCGGGATCGAGACCGGCGGAAGCAAAGAGCACGAGAACAAGGTCGCCGGATGATCTGAGGGGGAGCGGATGGCTGATCGACTCGGTTTCGTAGACGTCTGTTCCGGCGCGGGCGGCTTGGCGTCGGGGCTGGAAAGCGCGGGCTTCTCACCGGTGCTCCTGCTCGACAACAAGCGCCAGGCATGCGAGACGCTCCGGGCCAACCGGCCGCACTGGAACGTGGTCTGCGAAGACCTCAACGATTTCCTCCCGGACGAGTATCCGGAGACCCTGGACGTCGATCTCTTGTCTGCCGGCCTGCCGCGTGTGAAATCCTGGGCTGCGGTGGGACGTTCGGACAGCGACCAGGAGCTGCGACTTCTCACCGCCACGATCTACCTGGTCCACTCGATCCAGCCGCGGGCTCTGTTACTGGAGAACCTGCCTGCTCTCGTCGAGTCGCCGTCGTACACCGGCATTCGCGACTTCGTCGAGGAGGAACTGGCGCATCTGGGCTACCGGTTTTACTGGTTCGTTCTGAACGCAGCGGACTTCGGTGTGCCGCAAGAACGCAGACAGGGCCTTCTCGTAGCTCTCAGGAAACAGCGGTCCCGCGCTTTCACCCCACCGGTGCCAACGGTGGACGAGCATGTCCCGGTCGGTCGGGCGCTGCTCCCGTCCATGAGGGCCCGGGGCTGGCGTGACGCCGACGCCTGGGCGTCCCAGGCGTCGTCCGTGGCACCCACTCTGGTCGGAGGCTCGGAGAATCGTGGCGGCGCGGATCTCGGCCCATCCGGCACGAAGCGGGCCTGGGCGCGTATGGGGGTGAACGCCGGCGCGCTGGCAGACGAGGTGCCAGGGGCGGACTACGATTGGCCGCGCTCGGCGGACCCAGCGCAGATGGTGAAAATCACTGTGGACCAGGCGGCCCTACTGCAGGCGTTCCCCGCGGATTGGCGCATCACTGGACGTAAGACGGCCCGGTACCGGCAGATCGGTCACGCCACTCCCCCACCGGTGGGCAAAGCCCTCGGTGCCGCCATCGCGACTGCTCTACGTTCCCCCACCTGCACTTAGGCGATACTTCGAACGCACCGCGGACCGCCGTCTAAACTTCACGCCCATGAACCACATCGACAAGGTATACTCCCCACCTGCGGTTTTCCGCATCCTGGACCTCTTTGCGGGCCCGGGTGGGCTGGATGTGGCAGCAGATGTGCTGGGTCACCGGGTCACCGGCATCGAATGGGACGCAGGAGCCTGCGCGACCCGCAGAGCAGCGGGGATGGACAGCTTCAAAGGCGATGTCCGCGAGTTCCGCGCGTCCTTCTTCCCATACGCCCAGGTGCTGACCGGTGGGCCTCCTTGCCAGACTTTCACCGTCGCCGGTCATGGGGCGGGCCGCAGAGCACTGGACCAAGTGCTGCAGTACATCGAGCGCTTGCACGCGGCCGTACGTCCTGAGAACCGCCAGGACTGGAACCAGACCTTCCGGACCTGGCGAAAGATCTCCGAGGAGCTCAGGCAGAAGGAACTCGAAGCCAAAGAGGTCAAGACCGAGAAGCGGAAGGTCGAGGAGCTCAGAGCCAAGAGGCGCAAGGCCATGAGGAACAGGCTGGAGGAACTCGGGAATTCATCGGACGAAGTCAAGAAGGTCATGAAAAAACTCAAGGATCCGCAGAGCCTTGAGTTCCCGGACGAAGAACTCAATGGCCTACTAAAGGAGTTCAGCGACCTGAACCACCAGCTCAACAAGTTGAAGGACAAGCTTGAGGAGCTGGGCGACGAGCGGACGGGATTGGTCCTGCAACCTCTGTGGTGGGTGATCGAGCGGAGCAGGCGACCCGGGTCGGAGCCCTACGAAGCCGTCATCCTGGAGCAGGTGCAGGCGGTGATGCCGGTGTGGGAGAAGTACGCCGAGGTGTTGGTGTCTCTCGGGTATCGAACCAGGACACAACTGATGCACACCGAGGCCTTCGGCGTTCCTCAGACCCGACGGCGCGCGGTATTGATGGCCCGCCTCGATCGGACCGGCCTCCCGAACGGACCCGGCCTTGATCGTCTCCCGAAGGTGCCTGAAACCCACGAGCACTACTACCGAGGGGCCTCCCCCGCCCGGCTCCCGAAGGCAGGCCACGCGGACACCCTCCCCTTGGAGACCGCAGTGCCCTGGATCTCCATGGAACAGGCGCTTGAAAGGGCACGGAAGATCTCACCGTCAAAGGTGCACAAGCGTCCCGCATTCACCGTCATCTCGAACTACGGGACCGGTGGTGTCCCCGAGGCACGGGGGCGGCGCGACCACGACGCCCCTTCCGCCACGATCACCGGGAAGGTGTCACGGAACCGCGTGGTCCATAAGGGCACGGATAAGGACCTTGACCGTTTCGAGCGCTTCAACCATGCCGAGGCAGGAGTCCTCCAGACGTTCCCCGTCGAATACCCCTGGAGCGGCAACGACGTGTCACAGCAGATCGGCAATGCCGTACCGCCCAGGCTCGCCTTGCACGTACTGCGGCAGGTACTCGAACCCGAACTGAGCGACGATGAGGCCAGGGTGCGTCTGGAGCAGGCCGTCGCAGACCTGGAGGCCTGGCAGCCCGGCAAGCCGGTGGAGGTCCGCAAGCACGGTGATTGGAAGGGTCACCCGCTCACGGGCAGGTGACCCTTGCCCTCATGTCTGAAGCTTTCTGCCCCTCACTGGGGCCGTCTCGAAGAGTTCGGCGAAGAAGTCGGTTAGTGCGACCACCGATTCCTCCGGGACGGGCTCCTCATCGGGCCCCACTGGTAGGGAGTGTCGCGGTACGGGAGGCGCTGACTGGGCCTCGGCAACCCACTGGCGCAGCGCCTCGGTGTCGCGTGGTTCGTCCGGGGCCAGCACGTCATAGATCAGGGTCGCGCCGGCGGCGTTGATCGCCGTCATGAGGCCCTCAATGTCACGGGTACTGGCAATCCCGCGTCCCAAGATGCGTACCAGGGCCTGGGCTGTGGGGCGGTGGTCGATCAGTTCCCGTTTCAGCGCGGAGTGGATCAGCTCTTGGTTGCCGCAGGCCGCCACCACAGGGGAGTAGTCCCTGCCGTTGCGGAACATCTCCGCCACCCACCACAGGCGCGAGAAACACTGACGATCGGGCGCGCCTTTGAAGCGGGCAGGACTGACGCGCGGCTCGCGCTCGCTCGACGCAGTCGCCAAGAGGTGCCGCCAGGCCACGTAGTCCGGGGCGACGGCCAACGCGAGATGGTTCCAGAGCCTTCGGTCCGCAGCCTCCCGCCGAGTGATGCGGAGAGCTGCGTGGAGCCTGGGTGCGAGCCAAGCGTCGGCCTCGGTCCGCTTGTCCCGGAACTCGTGCATCGCGTCCTCCACGAGTTCCCTGAGTGGTTCGACCTCCCACCGGGCATCGTCTTCCGGCAACGATTCGACGACCTTGGCGAGGTCGACGCCTCCGTGCCCCTGGATCCCCTTGAGCAGGTCCTCGGTGAGGAAGGGGTCAGCCGCCGTCGCGGACAACAAGCCGAGCCTCTGGGGAAGGTGGTGCGGCTTCTCGATCATGCTCCGTCCCCTCGGTTCATCTGCTGGAGTCCACGCAGGGCATTGGCGAGCGCCTTGCTCGCCCCGGCACGCCGAACGGCCGCGTAGTGGATGCGGGTCTGGAGCTCCACCCATCCCGCGTCGCCGGTGCGCCGGCGGTGGACCTGACGGAGCGCCTCCTCGACATGGACGCCCGGGACCACGTCGGGGAGCATCTCCCGCAGCACCTCGCCCTGCCAATCCGTGGGGAAGACCGGGGCGCCGTCGGGTTCGACCTCCAGGTCGCCCACAGAACTGTGGAACACCGCGGTCCACACATCGGTGGCCATCTGGGAGACCAACATCTCGTGGACCTTGTTCTCAAGGCCCCCGCTGTCGCCGCCCAGGAGATCGGAGAAACCCTCGATGTCTGTATTGACCAGTACCGTCGGCAAACGGCCCGAGGCATCAACGATCCAGGGTGCGTCGGGGTAGGCGCGCAGCCACTCCCGCGCGCTATTCGAGAAACTTATCTGCTTCACGTCGAGGCGCAGGCCACCGAGCGGCTCCTCGGCAGCCACGTCGACGGTCCAGTGGTCGTCGGTCTCGGCGATCGCCCGGCCAGGCACGTCGTCGACCGTGGCGACAGCATGAGCCGCAAGGGTGGCACGGCCCACGTGATCGTCACGGAACAACTCGATGCTGCCTGACCATTCCTTGCTCTCCGGGGCGTCCTGCCGTAGGTCGACGACGGTACGCACATTGGTCTCGCCGTCGGTGAGCACCGCCAGGACGCGCAGGTCGCTCCACGGGACATCGAGGGCGTTCGCGCCGGGCGGCAGTGTGGCGGACAGACCGATCCTGGCCGAGACCCAGTCTTGGTGCTGCGGCACGCCCAGAGCTACGGTCCGCTGCGGGGTGGAGTACGCCGAGGTGTCCAGGTGGTCCCTGGAACCGTCGGGCAACTTGAGGGACGCCGAGGTCACCCGAAGGATGATTGGTCGGTTGAGCCGCTTGTAGGGGTAGAACTTCATGCCTCACTCCCCTTGCCGGCACGCAGTTCGAGAACGAGCCGTGTGAGCGCGGTACGGACCGGATGGCTCGCGACATCGGTGGAGCCCCGGAAGATGGCTCGCCGGGCGCGAGGCGTGAAGCGGAGCACGCCGTCCTCGACCTCACAGCCCTCCACGGCTACGAGCTCGGCCCAGTCGAGCTTGGGACGACTGCCCGAACGCACATCGAGCAGAACTACCGGTGTCATGGCGGGTAGTTCGTCACCACCACGAGGCAGCTTCACCTCGGCGGTGATCTGCCACTCCCCGGACGCGCCGATCGAGGCGTCGAGTCCGTCCAGCTCCGGCAGGACAGGACCGGAGTGACGCCTGGGCGCAGTCTTTCGCGGGACCGTGAGCGCCTTCCGCAGCTTCGCGCCTCCCTGGCCGCCGGAACGCTTCGGCCGGGCAACCAGATCCTTCACAGCGGCGTTGACCTCGGTGGTCAACCGCGCGATGCGATGGTGCGCGGTGTGCGACCAGCGGAGGGTCAACTCCTCGGTCTGGCCCCAGCGGTCGTGCTCGGGGGGCTCGGCCGCACGCAGGAACTCTTCGGCTTCCTCGGCGAAGGGAGCCGACTCCCCGGCCGCTTGCCCCACCAGGAGTACGGCCTGAAAGGCGTTGACGCCCAGGGGCAGGCCGGCGACACCGGACTTCTTGATGGTCATCCGATTCCCGCGCAGCGAGTGGACCTGGTTCGAGGTGCCATCCGCATCCTCGGCGTCCGTGACCAGAAGCACCGCTGGGTGCGTGCCGAGCGTGCCACGACGCCCGCCGGAGAGAGGCAGCCGGAGCGGGACCGTGCGGAGAGCGACCTGACCGGCCTCGGTGAGCCGGTCCACGGTCGTCCCGTCGTAGAAGGCACGCAGCGCCCGGGTTCGAGAGGGCTGGGCGTCGGTGGGGTCGACCTTCTCCTCCTCTATGACGACCTCACCGTTACGCAGCGTGCGGACCGAGGTCTCGAGAAGAGGGAGTCGACTTCCGCCACCGGTCATCGCTGCCCAGAAGTCCCGCCCCAGTGCCTCGACGAGCCGTCGGTGCATGGCTCGGATGTCGCGCGTCCCGTCGTCGCTCCCGTCCTCCTCGTCAGCATCGAGGTCGAGAGTGCTCTGGTCGAGGCTTGCCACGTCGTGGGCACCTACGATTAGGAAGGAGGTGCCCGGCTCGTCACTGTCTCGGGCGAGATGGAGGCGCTCGACCATCTCCTCGTCGGCCCACCAAGAACGAGCCACCTCTGCACCCGGGCTATCGGGGTCGGGGCGCCCCAGCCAGGCGGGGCCCGCGTACGGGCGACCCTCGATGAAACGCCACGGCAGCTCGAGTCGTCCGATGACACGGCGCTCGGTCCGGCCCTCGTGGGGTACGGAGAGCGTGGAATTGATCAGGACCATGCCGAGCGCACTGGTCGCCCACAGAGTCGCCTTGCCGAGGCCGTAGGAACCACCCGCCCCGCGACCCGACTTGAGGCTTTCCAGCTGTCGACGGACGACGGCTGAGAACTTGCCGTCGCCGTAGTCGTCCCCGGTGAGACCGGATGCGTTGTAGTCGTCGATCCGGAGGAGGACCAATCGGCCCTTCTCGAACATGTCGCGAACACCGGCGTCCACGACACGTCCGACCTTCTGCTGGGAAGCGGCCTTCGAAACTGCCATGTAATGCGGGTGAAGTTCGTCCCAAAGGATCGCCTTTCGGAAGGCGCCCAGGGCCTCACCGGTGAGCTCATGGAGGGTGTACCGCACGCGGACCGGGCGGCCGTTCTCCGCGAGCCGCTCGTCGAGGCTGTTCTGGCAGGTCTCGCGCGCCAACACCCCCACGTCGGCATCGAAGGCGAATGCAGCGGCGTTGCCCAACTCGCGCCCACCGTCGGCGTGTCCGGGACGGTGGTACCAACCGACAGGTAGGCCGGCCAGGGTGTCGGTGGTGCGCGTGTGCACGGTGGCCAGGTCGGTGTTCAGGGCCTGGGCGATCCGTTCGATCGTCTCCGGCCTTGGGGTGGCTCGCCCAGTGATCCAGGCGGAGACCGCCGCACGCGTCACGTCCACCGCCAGTGCCAGTTGCGTCTGGGTCATACGCGCCAGCTTCAACTGCCGTGCCAACCAAGGGCCGAAGTCCTCGCCTGCTTCCACGGTCACCTGCACTCCGCTCTCGGCTCGTTCCTACGACGTCCTTACCCTACCCCCACGGTTGACACGAGCGGCGACTGTCAAAGGAAGTTTGACCTCTATCAAAGCTCTCCGAATCGATGGACCGCCGGACAACTGCCGGTTTGCCTGGTATCTACTGTTTGCGATGTCGAGAGGGTCAATTACCTCCCGGGAAAGCGGACCGAGATCTTCCGCCTCCGCCCCCAACAGACCCTAGGAACAGGGCACTTGCGCACGCCGATTCGAATCCACTACGGTCCTTCACTGGTAGCCCCACATGCCTCGGAAGAAACATTTCTCCGATCCGCCCACAGGTGTGTCTTGTTGGGGAACAGGCCCTTTCGCTGCCTTCACGATGCACACTTCCACTCCTTTCTTCGTTCCGCCGCACACACATATCCGCTCTCCCTGAAAGAGCAGGCAGCCCTTGACGCCGCACCCGAGGCTCACAATCGTGGAAAGTGCAAGATCGTGAGCGAATACGACCGCTTATCTGCCCTTCCCGTGCACCTTGACTCTCCGTGGAACCGCTTGGGTGGAAACCGCGTCCGTGACATCACCCGCCCCACCCGTGCCGAGGATCGGAGACCCGTGTCCGCTGAACAGACCCCCGTAGTGAAGACGGTGATCGAGCAGTCCTCCCGGGTTCTGCAGACATACGAGGTCGACCCTGGACTGATCGCGGAACACTCGAACGGCGAGCGGCGCATCACTCAAGGCGGATACGGCGACCGTCAGCTCTTCGAACTCGTCCAGAACGCGGCCGACGAAATCGCCGCGGAACCCGGTGGCTCCATCCACGTCGTCCTCACCGAATCTCATCTCTACTGCGCCAACGAAGGAACTCCGGTCACCCCCGAGGGCGCGGAAACCATTCTCCGAATGAGCATGTCACGCAAGCGAGGCGGGCAGATCGGCCGGTTCGGCGTGGGGGTGAAGTCGGTCCTCGTGGTCACCGACACCCCGGAATTCTTCAGCCGATCCGGCAGCTTCGGTTTCGATCGCGCATGGTCATACGGACAGATTAGGTCCGTACCTGGAGTCGTGGAGCGGTACGGACCCGAGTTCGACGCTCCCGTGCTGCGGATGGCCCGCCCGCTCGACGAGCGTCTGGAGCGCGCAGCCGACCCGGTCCTCGACGAACTGCTCACCTGGGCAACCACCGTGGTACGGCTGCCGCTTCTTGTGGGAGCGGACGATCGGCTAGGTCTGGACATGCATGGGGGTCGCGCGCGCCGTCCCGGCGAGCAGCGCGAGGAGTTCCCGGTCGGCTTCCAGCTCTTCTCCCCTCACGTGGCGAAGGTCGTCCTGGAGGACCATCGGCCTCGTCCGCTCGCTCGCCGGGTGCTGACCACCGAGCAGAGCGGTGATCTGCACACCGTGGTCGAGGAGCGGACCGGAAAGCCCACGGCCGCTGAACGCTGGCGCGTCTTCACCGTCACCCACGAGCCCGGCCCGGCCGCCCGAGCCGATGCCGGTGAGCTTCACGACCGGCTCTCGCTCGATCTCGCTTGGGCCGTACCCGAGTTGGAGAAGGATACGGACAGCGGACTGTACGTCAGCCCGAGGTCTCGTGGCCGGGGACGCTTCTGGTCCTTCTTCCCGACCAAGTACGAGATCTCCTTGAGCGGGATCCTCAATGGTGCTTGGAAGACCAACGAGGACCGGCAAAACCTCCTCGACTCCTCGCCCTTCAATCAGGAAATGATCAGGGTGTCGGCGACGCTGGTCGTCGACTCCCTTCCCGCTCTCACCCCCAGCGCGGACCCGGCCGCGTACCTTCCTCTGCTGCCTGGGCGTGTGAAGGAAGCGATCAGTTGGGCGGACGAGTTCCTGACCCGGGAAATTTGGGCGCGGGCCGCGGTCCGTCCGTCGCTGCCCGACCAGGAGGGGGTGCTGCGTGTACCGACCGAGCTGCGCGTCCACCCTCGGTTCGACAAGGACCAGAAACGCCTCGCCGGCTGGCTACGCATGTGGCACGAGTGCCCTGGTCGCCCCACGAACTGGCTGCACCCCAGCGTCGAGGCGGACTCGCTGCGTTCCGGAAAGGTCGAGCACATCCTCGGCGCGGCCGGGCACGGGCGGACCGACGTCCGCGAGTGGCTGGAGGCACTCGTCGAGTGCGGCACCGCCGAGGCGTCGGCGGTGGCGATCCGCATTCTCGCGGACATGATCGAGGCTGGGTCCCCGTACGTGGAGGAGGCACGAAAGGCTCGAATCGTGCTCACGGAGGAGCACGGTCTCGTCGCCCCTGTGCACGGTCGAGTGTTCCGCCGCGCGGACCAGGGAGGACTGCGTGAGTCCTTGGTGTACGTGGTCGACGGCATCGCCCAGGATCCGTCGCTTGCTCACGCTCTCAACGTACTCGGTATCCGGGAGGCGGACGTCGAGGGGCGCTTCGTGAGCGTCCTCGACCAAGGCTTCGACGACTACCGGGACAACGAATGGGAGCGGTTCTGGGAGCTGTTCCGACAGGCCGGGGGGCGCCGGCTGGCCCAAAGAGTTCTGGAACGGGTGCCGACGCCTCGCGAGACGCTGCACGTGCGGACCGCCGACGGGAAATTCCGGCCGGTGCGAGACTGCATGCTTCCGGGAGCGGTGGTCGACGCCCGGCGTGACCCGAGCATCGCTGTCGACAAGGAGTTCCACTCTGACGACCTCTCCTTCTTCCCGGAGATCGGCCTGCGCGAGCGTCCCTCGACCGGGGTGCGGCCGGAGGGCGAGCTCTGGTTCGAGGAGTACCGGGAGGTGGTCCACTCCGCCCTTCTGAGGAGTCTGGACGAGCGCGCCCCCCGTCCGTCCCTGAGTCGGATGAAGGTAGAGGGCTCCGCGATCGGTGGACCGCTGCACCTGTTCCGATCCCTCTCGGAGGAGTCTCGCGCCGCTTTTCTGAAGGCTTTGGCCGATGACGACGTGGTGGACAACTGGACCTGTCGGATCGGTGCCCAGTCGAGCACTCGGCAGGCCGTGATTTCTCCGATCCGCTGGATGCTCAAGAAGTACGGGACGGTCGCCACCTCCCAGGGGATCAAGCCCCTCAAGGAGGCTGTCGGACCGCAGCTGGCCGCCTACCGCGACGTGCTGCCGGTCGCCGACATCTCCCCGGAGAAAGCCCGCAAGCTGCGTCTGCCGACCACGGTCGACGAGGTTCCGTCCGACCGCTGGGACACCCTTCTCGCCGAGGTGTCCCAGAGCGAGGATGACACCTTCGTCGGCGCCACCTACGTGATGCTGACCAGGTTCGGCGCGGACTTCCCCGAGGACACTCTCACCCGGTGCCGTATCGGTGACATCTGGGGCGCGCGTCCCGATGACGAGATCACCCTCGCAGTCGACGCCGCCGAGTATCGGGCGCTGCGGGCTGAGCAGCTTCCCGCGCTGCTCGTGGCGACACCCCAGGACGCCGAGCTGATGGTCGAGAAGTGGGGCATGCTTCGCTACTCGGACGTGATCAGCCAGGAAACCCGCGAAGTCCCGGACGGTGACCCGGTCCTCCTGGTGGAGTTGTACCCCGCGCTGCGCCAACGGTTGAACAGTGCCAACCGGAACAGCCTCGTGCAGCGGTGCACCGAGCTGGAGGAGGTGACCCGCACCCCCAAGGGCACGCAACACGCCACCCTGGACGCCGTGCGCCACGGCAGCACCATCAAGGTCCGCGTCCCGCTGGACCCCGAGCCGATGCTGCGACTGATCGACCGCGAGCTGGAGCTCGGGCTCGGCCCGGCCGGCTGCCGGGCGGTGCTGGAGCACCAGGAGCGCATGGCACGGGACAGCCAGACGAAGGCGGCGCTCAAGGCCGTGCGCGACGCCGAGGACGTGGTCGCCAAGATCGAGATGCTGATCGGCGCGGAAGGCCTGCGGTCGGGGCTGCCCGAAGGGTTGATGGAGGCCGAGCTGCAGGAGACCGACGGTGCCGAACCGTCCGGGCACCGGATCGCGCAGATGGCCTTTAACGCGCACGGGGACGGCGTGCTTCAACAGCACGCCCGGGACATCCAGGCCAAATTCCCCAACGCGCCGGTCGCGTACGGAGGCTCGTCGGCCGCCGTCGCCTTCGTGTCGGACCTGAAGCTGCCCGTGTCCTTCGCCGGCTCCAGGATGCCGTCACCGCCCGCGTTCGAAACCGTGGACGGCCCGCGGGACTTCCCACGGCTGCACAACTACCAGGAGGATCTGGTCCGGAACATCTCCACCCTTCTCGACCGATTGGCCCCACAGCGCGGGATGTTGTCCCTGCCCACCGGCGCCGGCAAGACCCGGGTCACCGCCGAAGCCGTGATCCGCTGGGTGAAGCGGGTGGGCGACTTGCAGGGGCCTCTGCTGTGGATCGCGCAGACCGAGGAGCTCTGCGAGCAGGCAGTACAGGGCTGGAAGTTCGTGTGGAGCAAGGTGGGGGCGGAACGGCCGCTCACCATCAGTCGGCTGTGGAGCAGCAACGAGGTGGGGAACGTCGTCGAACACCCGCACCTGGTCATCGCTACCGACGCCAAGTTGGAGCGCTGTCTGGACACCGATCAGTACGCCTGGCTGCGACAGGCTGCACTCGTGATCGTGGACGAGGCGCACACCGCCATCTCCAAGCGGTACACCGAGATTTTGGGACAGCTGGGGCTCACCCAGTACGAGACCGGACGGCATCTGCTCGGTCTGACCGCCACTCCGTTCCGCAACACCAACGAGGAGGAAACCCGTCGACTGGTCAACCGCTTCGGTAACCGACGGCTCGACGAGGGTGTCTTCCCGTCCGGTGATCCGTACCGGGATCTCCAGGAATGGAGAATGCTCGCCCAGGTGGAGCACCGCACGCTGGAGGGCGGCCGAATCGAACTGACCCGCGACGAGAAGGCGCAGGCCGACCGGATGGCGGTGCTCTCCCGCGCCGCCGAACAGCGCCTCGCCGACGACCACGCGCGCAGCCGCCGCATCATCGACGAAGTAAGCAAGCTTCCGGAGGACTGGCCGACCTTGCTCTTCGCCACGTCAGTGGACCATGCGAAGTACTTGGCAGCGATGTTGAACGACCGTCAGGTGCCTGCCTCTGCTGTGGACGCGACCACCAGCCCTCAGGACCGGCGTCGGCGGATCGAGGACTTCCGTACGGGCCGTATCCGGGTGCTCACCAACTACGGTGTCCTCACCCAGGGGTTCGATGCGCCCGCCACCCGTGTCGTGGTGGTGGCCCGCCCGGTCTACAGCACCAACGTCTACCAACAGATGATCGGTCGTGGCCTGCGCGGCCCCAAGAACGGCGGCAAGGACACCTGCCTGATCCTCAACGTCAGCGACAACGTCGCCAACTTCGACACCCAGCTCGCCTTCACCCAGTTCGAGCACCTCTGGAGTGGTAAGTGACCGACACCTACCTCGACAGCCCCCCACTCACCGCCGAGCAGCGGGCCGTGGTCGAGCAGCCCTGGGATGCGCGTGTCCTCGTCACCGCCGGTGCCGGGGCGGGAAAAACGCACACGTTGGTGCGCCGCCTCGATGCGCTGTGCGGTCACGAGGACACCGACGAGGCGTTGGAGGCCGCCGAGATCCTTGTGTTGACCTTCTCCAGGGCAGCCGCCCGCGAGCTACGCGAGCGGATCGCCCGGCATGGGGAGCGGGCCCGCCGGGTGCGAGCCCAGACCTTCGACGCCTGGGCCTACGGGGTGCTCGTTCAGGCATACCCGGACCAGGACTGGGGTGCGGCCTCCTTCGACGAGCGGATCAAGTCCGCAGTCGAAGCGATCGAGAAGGGCGCGCTGGAGTCCGGCGACGCCGTCCCGCCCTCCCATGTGGTGATCGACGAGGTGCAGGACCTGTTAGGTGACCGCCGGGAACTGGTGGAGGCTCTGCTCGACCGCTACCAGGACAGCTGCGGCTTCACCGTGGTCGGCGACGCCGCCCAGTCCGTCTACGGCTTCCAGATCGAGGACCTGACCGAACGCAAGGACGAGACCGGCAGGTTCTTCGAGTGGTTGCGTTGTTCTTATCCCGACGATCTTGTGGAGCTGCGCCTCACTGAGAATTTCCGGGCCGGCACCCCCGAGGCCCGGATCGCACTGAGGCACGGTCCCTGGCTCCAGCAGGTCAGCGATACGGATGAGGCGGCGACACTCTACGACGAACTGCGCGACCTGCTGCTGGATCCGGCGAACGGGATGGGCGACCTCACCGATCAGTTCGCCTTGGACGGGCTGCGGAACCTCTCCGACACGTGCGCGATCCTCACTCGCGACAACCGTCAGGCCCTGGTGGTCTCCGGACTACTCCACGAGCACGGCATTGCACACCGGCTGCGGCCCCCTCTTGAAGAGCGGCCGGTGCCGTACTGGGTGGCCGAGTTGCTGCGCCGCACTGAGGCGACCGGCCTCACCGAGGGCCGATTCCGCTCTCTGCTCACAGAGATCCCTCTGCCATACGAGCCGAATCCGAGCGCCCTGTGGACAGTGTTGCGTCGCGCCGCACAGGGGACCGGGCGCAATGTGCTCGATCTGGAGCGGCTGCGCCGCTCCATCGCCGACGGCAGGTTCCCCGACGAGGCAGCCGACCCGGAGAGCACACGAATCGTCGTCTCCACCGTGCACCGTGCCAAGGGCCTCGAGTTCGACCGGGTGATCGTTCTGACCCCGCCGACCATCGCCGAGCTCCACAAGCAACACAAGGACGAGTTGGACCTCCCCGCCGAGGCCCGAGCCTTGTACGTGGCGATGACGCGCGTCCGCCAGGACCTCTACCACGCCCAGTCCCCCGAATTGCCGATCCTCAAGAGAGCGGGGGGCCGAAGGAACGGTCGCCGGTACGTCGGCGGGTGGCGGTCGTACGACCGGTTCGGCGTCGTCGCCGAGGCGAGCGACATCTGCCGGGACAACCCGCCGGGCCACCAGACCGACGCCGTGGCGACCCAGGCGTATCTCTTGGAACAGGTAGGCCCCGGGCAGGAAGTGGTCTTGCGCAAACGCCACGACCTGCCGATGGGCGAGTACCAAAGCCCACCGTACGCCCTGGTGCACAACGGACGGGAGATCGGTGAGGCGTCGGAGCGGTTCCGCGCGGAGCTGTTCCAGGTGCAGAAGGTGAACCGGACGTGGGATCCCTGGTGGCCCGAGGAGATCCACGGCATACGGGTCGACACCCTGGAGACCGTGACGGGTAGCACCGCCGCGGGCGCCAACGCAGGTCTCGGCAATCGAGGCGTGTGGATCGTCCCCCGGATCACCGGCATCGGAAGGTATCTGCGGGCCAACAACGACGAGGAGCAGCGCCCATGACGCAGGTAGCAGGTCCGCACTCCGAGCACTATCGGGTCCGGGACGAGGAACTCCTGATGGGGCTCCGCCGCGAACTCTTCGGCCCCTGCGAAGACGCCTCGCCGGAGGACCGGCACGAGGTCCTCACGCACGACGCGCCGATCGACCGCTATCTGACCGGCGTGCTGTACCCGCGTGCCGCTGACAAGGCCGCGAAGGAGCGGAAGGACGAGGACGCCGCCGAACAGGACGGCCTTGATGTCGCCCCGCAGCTCCCCCGCGAAGACGTCGAGGAGTCCGACGCCGCGCAGGAGATCCGGGCCGCGGGGGACAGGCGTCCCTCCTCCATGGGTCTGACTTTCGCGGTCGACCCTGCCATAAGCGACACGATCGTGGTCTCGGCGCGTGCGGCCGTCTACGAGGCCACCGACGTCGACGGCAACCCGATCCCGGCCCGCCGTGCCGAGGCCCGCACCACCGCCGAGCAGCGGGAGCAGTGGCGGCGCAGGGAACTCCAGCTTCCGGACGTTTCTGTCGACGTCACCACGCCCGACAGCAACAGGTGGGAGAAACTGCACGAGGAGTTCCCGAACGGCGTCCGGCTGCACGTCAATGTCCGAAGCCTGGATCCGATCAGCGGCACGGTCACGATCACGGTGACGCTGGTCAACGCTCAGAAGGTCGGCGAACGGGATCTCCAGGACGCCTTTTCCCTGTTCCAGTGCGGTCTGACGGTTCGGGCCGCCGACGGCTCCACCACGTTCGTCGAGCGTCCCGCCCCGGCCGTCGCCCACGACCCGGAGATCGCCACAAGTCGGCTACTGCACCGCCACGCCCCGACCTTCGCGGTGGGTCACGGCTGCGCCGCCGCATGGGATTGGACCCCGCCTCCGATCGGCATGACCGACACCGTCCTGGCCGCTGTCGCCGAAGTGCGGAGCGAGTTCGTGCCCAGCGTGGAGGTACTGCTCACCGACTCCAACCCGGAGATCGACAGCTCGACGCTGTCCATGCTGGGGCTGGCAGAGAAGTCCGACGCCGAGGTCCTGGCCGGCCTGGAAGGGCTCGCCACGGGTTACGAGCGCTGGATCGACCGGAAGTCGGCCGAGGCGGATGCTCTGATGGGCGGCACCCACGAGAAGCCCGCGCGGGACCAAGTGGAGGCCTGCCGCGAGGCGCTCGACCGGATCCGCGAGGGCATCGAGCTGCTGCGGATCAAGCCCGATCTGATGAAGGCGTTCCGGCTTGCCAACCGCGCCATGGCCGACCAGCGTGCCCGCAGCGCTTGGGTGAAGAGCGGACGCGTCGGCGCCCCCGACCCGGCCGCCGGTCGCTGGCGACCCTTCCAGATCGCATTCGTGCTGCTCTGCCTGGCCGGCATCGACGACCCCGAGCACCGCGACCGGCGGGTCTCCGACCTGCTGTGGTTCCCCACCGGTGGTGGCAAGACGGAGGCCTACCTCGGGCTGATTGCCCTCACGTCGTTCCTGCGTCGGATCCGCAAGGGCACACACGGCGGCGGTGTCACTGTCCTCATGCGCTACACGCTGCGGCTGCTCACGCTTCAGCAGTTCGAGCGTGCGGCGATCCTGCTCTGTGCCATGGAGCACATGCGGCGCCGCACTCCGGAGCTGGGCCGCGAGGAGTTCTCCGTCGGCATGTGGGTGGGGCGTTCAGCCACGCCCAACACGCTGGCCGAGGCCGGCGCCAAGCTCGACGAGCTACGCGCCAATCTCGACAAGCGGCTCGCCACCGAGAATCCCGTTCAGTTGCACGCCTGCCCCTGGTGCGGGACCCGACTGGACGCCCGAGACTACGAGGCCGACGAGGACGTCAAGCGGATGCACGTCCGCTGCCCCAGCGCGGACTGCGACTTCGCCGACGGCCTGCCCGTCCACCTGATCGACGAGGCGGTGTACAACGCCCGACCGACGCTGGTGATCGCCACTGTCGACAAGTTCGCCTCGATGCCGTGGCGTCCGGCGACCTCCGCGCTCTTCAACCTCGACGACCCGGAAGACGGTACGCCTCCCCCGGAACTGATCGTCCAGGACGAACTCCACCTGATCTCCGGACCGCTGGGAACCCTCACCGGCCTCTATGAGACCGCCGTGGACGCGCTGGCCGACTGCCCCAAGGTGATCGCCTCCACCGCGACCATCCGTCGCGCCGCCGATCAGGGTCGCCATCTCTTCGCCCGCGAAGTACGGCAGTTCCCGCCGGCCGGTCTGGACTCCCGCGACTCGTGGTTCGCCGTGGAAACCCCGCGCGAGGAGAAGGCGAGCCGCCGCTATGTCGGCCTCTTGGCCCCGGGTACCAGCCAGTCCACGCTGTTGATCCGCACGTACGCCACTCTGCTGCACCGCGCCAAGCACGCCGACACCAACGACAAGGTGCGCGACGCATACTGGAGTCTCGTCGGCTACTTCAACAGCCTGCGGCTACTTTCCGCAGCCGAACTCCAGGTACACGACGACGTAGTGGCCTATCTGGAGCTGCTCGCCGAACGGAAGGGCGTGGCGGTCCGCTCGGTCGCCAATTACTCGGAGCTGACGAGCCGTGTGGACGCCAGCGAGATCCCCACTCGCCTCAAGGGCATCGAGAAGAGGCTCCCCGACGAGGACACCGTGGATGTCCTCCTGGCCACCAACATGATCGCGGTCGGCGTGGACGTGGACCGCCTCGGTCTCATGGCCGTGATGGGTCAGCCGCAGACGACCGCCGAGTACATCCAGGCCACGAGCCGGGTCGGCCGAGCGCATCCCGGCCTGGTTGCGGTCATGCTCAACTCGGCTCGATCCCGCGACCGTTCCCACTACGAGAGCTTCCAGCACTTCCACTCGGCCCTCTACCGCGAGGTCGAGTCCACCTCCGTGACCCCGTTCTCCGCCCGCGCCCGCGAACGGGGCCTGCACGCGGTGATCGTCGCCCTCGCCCGCATCATGATTCCGGCCGCCCGGCCCAACGAGGGTGCCAGCAAGGTCGATTCCTACGAACACATCCTCCGCGACGACATCAAGTCCGTGCTCCTGGACCGCGTCCGCGAGGTCACACCGGAGGAGATCGACGCCGTGTCCCAGGACTTCGACGAGTTCGTCGAGTGGTGGTGCAAGGCAGCCGACATCCGCAACGACCTGCTCTTCGAACCACGCAGGGGCAGTCGTGCCCCCTCGCTCCTGAAGGCGTACGACGACGAGTCCGAGGAGGCCAGGGCGTGGTCCACGCTGTGGAGCCTGCGCGACGTCGACGCCGAGTCCGCCCTGTTCATGGAGGGAACCCGATGACCCCGCCCCCCGCCCGCCGTCGCCGGACCGGCGTGAAAGGCGCCGTTCCCGCACACAACCTTCCGCGGCGCGGTGCGGTTCGCCGGGCCCAGGCGATCACCACGTACGGCGTCGGATCGCTCATCGCCGTCGACCACGAGTCCTTCATCGTCTCGGGTATGGACGGGGCCGATGAGAACTGGAGCCTCGACGAGTCCCCGCGGATTCACGAACGGCGCCTGGCCCGCGTGCTCGGCGTCGACTACTTCCGGCTGCCGCCCGCGTCCGACGACAACAGCAAGGACGGCCTCCGGGTTCGACGCTTCCCCTTGATGCACTCCTGTCCCGAGTGCACCGAGCTCCAGCGACACCGCGATTTCAACCCGCCTGGCGGTCGAAGCATCTGCGGCACGTGTGAGGTCGACCTCGTCCCCTCCCGTTTCGTCGTCGCTTGCGAGGCCGGACATCTCGGCGAGTTCCCGTATTGGCAGTGGGTGCACCGATCCACCAACCGCGGCGCCACGGCGGCTGGACAGTGCGGCGGGAAGCTCAAGCTGCGTTCCTCCGGGCGTACGTCCTCGCTCCGCTCGATTCTCGTTTCGTGCACCTGTGGGCAGGCGCCGGAGGTCTCGATGGAGGGCTCCTTCCGCAGGAACGCCCTGAAGGATCTTGGCCTCACGTGCCGGGGCACCCGACCGTGGCTCGGTACGTCCGCGGCGGCTCAGGAGTGCGGGCTCCTTCTGCGCACGCTCCAGCGTGGTTCTTCGTCGGTATGGCAGCCGGTGCTGAAGTCAGCGCTGTCCATTCCGCCGTGGAGCGACGGCCGCGCGGACCCTCTCGCCGAACACTGGGACGCGCTCCGCCAGTACGACAGCCGCGAGCACGTCGAGATCTACCTCAAGGGAGCTTTCAAGGGCGTATGTCCTGTACCACTGGACGAGGTGATGGCGCTGCTGGACGCGGAGCGCGAGGAGGACTCCGACGGTGAGGCAGCCCCCACCTTCGACCACCGGTACCGCGCCCTGCGCAATAAGGAGTACGAGCGTCTCCGCTCCGGAAACGACGAGAGTGAGCACTCCCGCGACGAGCAGTTCGTCTGTGAGACTCCGCTGGGCGACCAGAGAGTGCTCGGTCCGCTCGGTGTCACCGGCCCGATGCTGGTCAAGAAACTCCGCGAGGTGCGCGCCCTGAAGGCGTTCACCCGGCTGATCGACGCCGAGTCGACGACCGATTCGAAGGAGATGCCCCTCTCTGAAAGCCCTCTGCGCTGGCTTCCAGCCATGGAGGTCCGTGGCGAGGGAGTCTTCCTCCGCCTGGATGAGGACCGGCTGGGTTCCTGGGAGAAGGCCACGGCGGTGGCGGCCCGGATCGAGCGGATACGCACCGCTCACCAGCGGGTGCTGGAGCAGCGGGCAGGCGACCCGAGCCGGGTCGTCCCCTCCCCGGCCACCCCCCGCATGGTGCTGCTGCACACCTTGGCCCACGCCCTCATCAACGAGTGGAGTCTGGAGGCGGGCTACCCGGCCGCTTCCCTGCGCGAGCGCCTGTACGCCGCCGACGACATGGCCGGAGTACTCGTCTATACGGCGACGAGCGATTCGGCGGGCAGTCTCGGCGGTCTCGTCGCACAGGGTGAACCGGAACTTCTCGATCGCACTTTGCGTTCTGCAGTCCACCGCGCCGAGTGGTGCTCTTCCGACCCGCTCTGTATGGAGACCGAGGCGTCGGGCACAGGGGGGACGAACCTGGCTGCCTGCCACGCCTGCGTGATGCTCCCCGAGACGAGTTGCGAGCACAACAACATCCTGCTCGACCGCGCGCTGCTCGTCGGCGCCCCGGACGATCCTCACGTTGGATTCTTCGCGCACATACTGGACCACTAGCATCCGGGACACCGATACAGAGCGGCAGTCGTGCACCACCGATACCGCCAGTGGCGGGGACTGGCACGGTAGCTGACGCTCCGTTTCCAATCCCCGCCGCTTCAGCCATGCTTGCAGTGGCCTCGCACAGGGCTTCCCGGCTCGTTCACCGGCTGGCACGGATGGCGTCCCCCGGTGTGGTGTAGCTGTTCTTGGTGGCGAACTCACTGCCGGACAGCTCTGCCTCGAAGTGCATCTGGGCGTGGTCAAGGACCTCGTCCACGTCACAACCATGCGCTCGAAGCCAGTGGAGGAAGTCTGTGATGACGTCGACCACCGCTTCTTCGGCCACGGCCGTGCTCAACCTGCCCGAGTTTGAATTGCAAACCAGCTTCGTCGTCGCGTAGATGTCGAGCAATGTCTCGGCCCGCCTCACGCCGGGGCCTCCGACGTGGCCCGTCGGTGAGGTGAGAGCGGTGGCCAGCTCGCACCAGGTCACTTTCCGATCGGGATGGAGCTGAACACCCCAGCGGTCGGCGAGGGCATCGACGAGTGCCATGCCGCGACCGCCCTCGCAATCGACCGCCGCATCCACGAGGGTGGGGAGGGCGCGCGTGTCGGGGTCGTGGACTTCGATACGCAGGTAGGTGCCGGTGATGGAGACGGCAAGAGTGGCAGGTGTGCCGGGGCCAACGTGCGCGATGACGTTGGACACTAGCTCACTCACGCAGAGTTGGGCGCTGTCAGTCACGTCATGCAAGCCCCAGAGCCCCAGATGCAACCGCATGATCCGACGCAGCCCGGCCACCTCCTCGGGCTCAGCCGTGAAGGCCAAGTCCCACGGCTTCCGTGACATACACGCTTCCTGGATCACGAAGACCCCTCTCGTCGCATGTCGGCTCCACCGATCCGTGGCGGCTAGCGGAGCGTTACGCACACTCACTGTGAGTCGCGCTGCTGGTTAGCATGGCGTCCGCGTATCCCGATGTGCAATGTGCACGAAGGGATTCCCACTACCGAGTGATTGGCAAGCACGCCCCTTGGCACGAGACTGAACGTCCGTTATTCGAAGGATGGTTGAGATGGCTGGTTCACCGACGGCACGCCGTCGTCGTCTCTCGATCGAGCTGAAGAAGCTCCGCGAGAAGAGCGCGCTCACCTGCGCCCAGGTCGGTGAGGCGCTGGACTGGAGCGGCTCCAAGGTCAACCGGATGGAGACGGGCAGCGGCAGGATTCAGCCGTCCGACATCGACGCCCTGTGCCGGTTCTACGGAACCAGTGACGAGTTGCGCGAGTTCCTGAAGTCACTGGCTCGACAAGCCAAGACACGGGGCTGGTGGCAGGTGCACGGCGCTGGTGTCCCCGAGTGGTTCAACATCTACATCGGCCTGGAACAGGACGCCTCTACGTTCCGCCAATACCAGTGCGAGGTGATCCCCGGTCTCATGCAGACCGCGTCCTATGCCGGCGAACTCCACAGGACCGGCGCGCACATGTCCGCCCAGGACATCGACCGAGCCGTACGTGTACGTATGGAGCGCCAGACGATGTTGCTGCGGCCTGATGCGCCTGACGCCTGGTTCGTCATGAACGAGGGTGCTCTGCGCAACATGATCGGGGATCGGGCACTGATGCGCGAACAACTCGAATGCGTCGTGGAGTCAGCTGAATTGCCGAGTGTGACCTTGCAAGTTCTGCCTTTCGACTCGGGCACCTATCCGGCCACAGGGTCCTTCACCATGCTCGGCTTCCCTGACCAGGAAGACCCGGACATCGTGTACCGAGACGGCATCACCGATGCCGTCTACCTCGAAGGCGAGCATCATGTGCGTGAGTACACCAGGGCCTTCGACGGCCTGCGAGCCGCGGCTCTGAGTCCTCAACGCTCCAGCCAGCTGATCAAGTCCATCCTGAAGGAATACGCACAGTGAGCATTGCAGAGTCCAGGCGCGGTGACCGCCTGAAGTGGTTCACGTCGTCGTACAGCAACGGTGCAGGGGGTGAATGTGTCGAGTGTGCTTGGACCAGTGGCGGCGTCCTGGTTCGAGACTCGAAGGGCTCGGGAGAGTCTGCGATCAGCGTTCGAGGCGACGCTTGGCGCTCTTTCGTGCAGAACTTGAAGCATGGGCAGTCCGCACCCTGATCTCGTAGAAGTTCGTGCAAGTCGCTGGCGTGCACGGATGATCCGGCGCAAGCCTGATCACGTCGATCGTCACCGAAGGCGGGAGGACACCATGACACTGCACCGGCTGGGCAAGGACCCGGAGAGTCCCAACAACGGCTCTCCGACGGTGTACCTGGACGACGAGACCGGGAACTACATCCTGCAGGGATGGCGCGTCACGGACGCCGAGCGTCTGGCTCAGATGGAGATCCCGGACCATGAGACGGTGATCGAGTTCCCGAGGCGCATGATGCAGTTCTTCCCGGAGGTGAACGGTGGCGACGGAGTCGGCGTTTGAAGATCTCTTCCGCTCCGCCCAACACAGCGCGTTTCACCTGGAAATGAGGGACGCGTACGGGCTCGACGATGACTACCGCGAGTGGGTTTCGGGCGACAGGTTCGATCCTGCGGAGCGCTGGCCCTGGTGGATCGAGTTGGTCTCCACGGCAGTGGCCCGTGGCGTGGCGGTTCACCGTGCACGCATCGTGTCCGAACCGATCTCCCCGTACGTGCGATACGAGTACGAGCTCACGAGCGGGCACAACGTCAAGGCCGGTGAGGCCGTGCGCTGGCTGTCCCGCAGGCAGGCCTCCGGAGTGGCACTGCCCGGCAACGACTTCTGGTTGTTCGACGGCACGTCGGTACTGTTCAATCACTTCGCCGGCGACGGGACGATGACTGGCGAGGAACTCGTGACCGACCCCGCCGTGGTGTCGCTGTGTGCCTCCGCGTTCACTGCGGTGTGGGAACGCGCGACCCCGCATGAGGAGTACCGGCCCGCCTGACAGCACACACAGAACCGTCGAAGTGACTTCATCGTCCAGCGTCCAGCAAGCCCGAGAGGCCCTGGGTAAGCGACTGCGCGAGATCCGGAAAGACTCCTGGGCTGACGGCGCGCGAGCTTGCCTCTCGGGCCGGCTGGCACGAGAGCAAGTGCAGCCGCATCGAGAACGGTCGTACACCCCCGTCGGACGATGATCTGCACGTGTACGCCACACACTGTGGCGTCGCCGACCAGGCAGCCGACCTGATCGCCACGACGCGGAACATCGATGGCGCGTACGTCGAGTGGCGGCGCATGGAGCGCTCCGGGCTGCGTCGTGCGCAGGAGTCGGTCATCCCGCTGTGGGAACGCACTCGGCACTTCAGGGCCTACTCGTCCTGGCTCATTCCTGGGCCGCTCCAGACCCGTGCCTACATCGAGGCACTGCTCACGTCGATTCGTGACCGGCGTGCGCTGCCCGACGACTTGGAGAAAGCGGTTCGGGTACGCGTGGACAAGCAGCGCGTCCTGTACGAGAGCACCCGTCGCTTCGCGGTGATCCTTGAGGAGAGCGCACTACGGCACCGTATCGGCGGCGCCGAGACCATGGCCGGACAACTCGGTCACCTGCTGTCTCTGGCAACGCTGCCGAACGTCAGCCTGGGCGTGATCCCGCTCAGTGCGGACCGCACGGCGTTGTGGCCCGTGGAAGACTTCTGGATCTTCGATGACGCGCAGGTCAACGTCGAGTTGGTCTCCGCATTTCTCACGATCGCGCAGCCCCACGAGATCCACATGTACGCCCAAACCTTTGCCGCGTTGGCCGACTTGGCGGTGTACGGCGCCCCTGCCCGGACGCTGATCACATCAGCCATTGACTCTCTTGAGTGACCGCGTGCAAGTCCGCGCACGTTCGTTGAGACCACACTGTCGCCCTTTCTAGCGTGTCTGTCCTGGCAAGCAGTCAGGAAAGGTGACCAGCCATGGCAAACGAGGCACGGATCCTTGAGGATTCACCAGGCCAACGAGGCGAAGAAGAGGCAGGCCCTTCCCCGCACTCCGCTCTGAAAGCGCCGCTGAACAGTCGCCCCACACTCCGTGATCGTGTCCGACAGGCCAATACTCGGAGCCGCGGCGAGGTGCTGTGACCCCGTTGACTGCTACCCCCTTGCATCCACAGATGCAGAGACCCGCTGCGCGGCGTCCGGCAAGGCGCATTCCGTCTGGGGTGGCTCCGAGGACTGCGAGACGTGTGCGTTCACGCAAGGAAGGAGAAACAGCATGAACACTGGCGCAACGCCACCGGCCCCACCGAACCCCGACCCTGTCCCGCCGGGCGGTGGCGTGGCCAAGGGAGACCAGCCCTCGCGCACCCCGTGACATCCGTTGCCTGCGAGCGAAACGACTCAACGAGCACCATCTACAACCAGGAGGACAGAGACATGCGCACGTGGTGGCTGACCATGGCGACCGGCGGCAACCCGCAGGACGACAGCGACAGCGGCAATAAGCACGGCGGAGGCGGGTCTGACGAGGGTGGCAACACCAATGACGGACAGGGCCCGGCGGACGGTCGCTGAGTGAACGCGTACGACGTCGACGTGCAGGAGGCGGGCCCTCAAGCGCTCGCCTCCTCGCTCATGGAATCTGGTGCCCTGCAGAGCAACTGGCTGCCTGCGTACGAGGCCGTACCCCGGCATCTCTTCGTGCCTGATGTGATCTGGCCTGGGCGCGCCGGCATGAATCGGCAGGATGATCGCGTGATTCGGTCCGATGAGCCCGACGACTGGTGGGCGGCCGTCTACCGGGATGCGCCGATCACGACGCAATGGGATGACGGTGCGTACACCGGCCCCGGCAAGGGGCGGATGCCCACCTGCTCCAACTCCATGCCGACCATGGTGTTCTCGATGCTGAACGCTCTGAGCGTCGACACGGGACAACGCGTGCTGGAGATCGGCACGGGCACTGGTTGGAACGCCGCTCTCCTGTGTCAGCGGCTCGGGTCAGAGAACGTCATGACGGTCGAGGTCGATGAAGCCAACGCCCGAGACGCACGAGAACGCATCCGCGGAGCGGGTTTCCATCCGAAGTGCATCGTCGGCGACGGCGCCGAGGGGTACCCACCCGGAGCACCGTATGACCGAGTCATCGCGACCTGTTCCATCGGCAGTGTGCCGCTCACATGGATCGAGCAAACACGTCCCGGCGGCGTGATCGTGGCTCCCTGGGGGCCGACGTACGGCGGGGAAGCTGTCGCTCGGCTCACGGTCGCTGACGGCGGTACGGCGTCCGGCCCGTTCATCGGCTCGTCGGCGTTCATGCGACTCCGGCAGCAGCGGAAGAGTCTGCCTCCGAAGAGCGCCTACCTGACCGGGGCGGGCGGCACGCGCTCCAGGACGGCGCTGTCGCCCGACGACGTGGGCGACTGGCTGCACATGTTCGTCATCGGTCTTCAGGTTCCTGCGCTGTTCTGCCGCGTGGAATCCGGAGCCGATGGGGCCTACCGGCTGTGGCTGTACGACACGGAGGTGACCTCCTGGGCCGTGGCCGACTACGAGAAGGGTCGGATCGAGTACGACGTCGCACAGTACGGCCCGCGGAACTTGTGGGACGAGCTGGAGACAGCGTGGCGCTGGTGGGACGGCCGGGGCCGCCCGGGCTTCGATCGCTTCGGGCTCACGGTCACTCCGGACGGCGAAACGGCGTGGCTGGATTCCCCAGACAGCCCTGTACCCGTTACGGAACGGTGAGGACTTGCTTTTGACGCCGCGAACGAGTTCACCGAGCGTGCCCACGTCGGCCGACTCCAGGACCACACCCATCGCATGGGCCTGCTCCTCGCGGTCCGCACCGCCAAGTAGCCGAAACAGCAACTGAAGAAGAGGATCATGAAGCACGAGTACGAAGCCAAGTTCCTGTCCGTCGACGTGACCGGTCTCCAGGCAAAGCTCACCGCCCTCGGCGCCACGCAGACGTTCCCGCGAACGCTGCTCACTCGCAAGATCTTCGAGAACGACGCACTCGACAACGGCCAGTGGCTCCGCCTCCGCGACGAAGGCACCCGCTCAACCTTGACGCTCAAACAGGTCACCGACCCCACCACGATCGACGGCACGATCGAGATCGAGACCGAGGTCACCGATCTGCACGCCACGGCTGACATCCTTCGCCGCCTCGGCCTGCGCGAGGTCCGCTACCAGGAGAACTACCGCGAGGAGTGGCGCCTGGGCGAGGTCGCCTTCGACTTCGACACCTGGCCCGACCTGCCCACCTTCGTCGAGATCGAAGGACCCGATGAGGCGTCGGTGCGCCAGGCGGCGGCCCTGCTCGACCTCGACTACACCGAAGCCCGGTTCGGCAGCGTCGACGAGATTTACAAGAGTGAGGCCGGCCGCGACATCCTGGCCGAGCCCACTCTCCTCTTCGCCGACGCTGACAAGGCCTGAGGACCCTCTGTAGCTATGCCGCAGGGCAGGCCCTGCCCTGAAGGGCAGGGCCTCTCAGGCGAGCGCTCCCTCCCGCACGGTGTAGGTGCGCAGCTGAGTGGTCTTAGGCATGCGGTCCCTCCTGGGTCGTAGCTCTCGTACGCCGCAGGACGGGTGTCACTCCATAGCTCGGTCGACCGTGTCTAGCACAGCCGTCCACGGCAACTGACGCCCGGCGGGTGCTTCCCGTGGCTCGTACAGCGGCCAGGCCTCCGGCCCGTAGACGAGATGGACTTCGGCGTCTCGTAGCGCTGCGATGTGACGCTTCCATGCGGGGTGGCGGGCGTGGGCAGCGTTGATCCGAGGGAACACCACAACGGGCAGGCCGTGGGTGCCGATGGCTTCCCCAACCTGAGTCAGCGCTTGGTTGTCGGCGATGCCGGTCGCGAGCTTGGCCACCGTGTTGGCGCTCGCGGGGGCGACCACGTAGCAGTCCACCTTCGGATGTGGACTCGTATCACCGGGCAGTCGTGCCTCGTGACGGACAGGCAACCCTGTCAGCTCCTCCAAGCGGTCGGCCTCGCCGCTCATGCGAAGCCAGTGACCGGCGGTCGGTGTGAGTGTCACGGCCACTCGCCATCCCCGGGCCAGCGCCGGCTCCACGAGTCCGGTCCGCAAGGTCTCGACGCCTCCGGCGCTGGTGCCCACAACTCCCAACGTCCGGCTCTTGCTTACGCTCACTGCATCACCCTCCACACCGAGGGTTGAAGAGAACGAACTGAAGGACAATCGCACAACGTTCGGTTCGAGTGGCTCCGGCCACTGTGCCTGCGCACCGGACGTTGAGGCTGCGCCGCAGCAATGGCGAACGCCGACACCACATGCTCCCGCTGGACCGTGATCACAACTGCGGCTCGACCGTCCGGTCATCGGTGTGCAGCAAGTAGTCGCCCGGATCCAGGTTCATCACCTTCCGCTCCGGCGAAGCCCAGTAGAGCGCGTTACGGTCGGTGAACGGCTCCGGGCCGTCGTAGGAAATGAGCCACATGAACTGGTTTCGCGCGCGGTCCACCCAAGCGCCATCGATGGTGAAGCCCAGCGCCAGGCGTAGCGGCACGATTTCTGTACGCCACCGCTCCACCCACTCGTCGAGCAGTCCCTCTCGCACGGTGTAGGTGCGCAGCTGAGTCGTCTTGGGCATGCGGGCCCTCCTGGGTCGTAGCTCTCGTACAGCAGGCTATGTGCCGGTGAAGAGGCAGCGACAGGAAGCGAGATCACACCACGAAGGGCACCGGGGCCACCGACGCCCTTGTACGCGGTCACCCCGCCTGCGCCCCCACCGAGTCGCGGTTGCTCAACCTCGGCCTCCGGCGTACCTGCTAAGGTCCCGCCGCCGTGTCGGGTGGCGGTGATGTGCCAGGGTGATGGGGGCGGAGATGCGTCGCAGCGAGTTTGCTGGGGCCGGGTTGATCGTGGCGTTGCTGCTGATGACCGGGTGCGGAGGAGGCGGCAGGAGCGAGACCGGCCCCTCGGTGACCAGAGCGCTGACCAAGGGGGTCAACACGGGCTGTGGCCACTACCTGAAGCCGGAAACGGTCGCCGCGGCGCTTGGCGACAACGAGTTCGCCGACGTCAACGGGCATTTCCAGGACGGCAAGGGGTCGTGCCTGGTCAATATCTCGGTCAGGGAGGCGGGCCTCGGTACGAGCGGGCCGCTCCACAGGAATGTGAAGCTTTCCCTGGAGATCCTCAGTTGGAAGGATCCCGCCCAGGTGGCCGAGTACGTCGGCGGGAAGTGTCACGCTACGTCGGCCGACGGAGTCACCGAGAGCTTCAAGGGCCCCAAGGAGGCATGCGGCACCTACCGGGCCGACCCTCCCGAGGAGTTCCTGGTCGGTGGCAGGGTGGACGCCTACGCGGGCGAGGGCAGGAAGCTGATCACGGTCACCGTCCACGGCGTGGACGCCACGCTGAAGCAGGACCGCGAGCACGCCTTCCAACTGCTGGCCGATGCCCGCGCCAAGATCTCCGGACAGTGAGGTACGAAGCTCGGTGCTGCTGTAGCGGGGACATAACGCGTCAGGACCCCGGCGCGCCTCGGTGATCCACCACGGCCCGCCGAGCCGTGCTAAAGTTGCTGCGTTGCAGTTGTGGTACCCATAGAACCTATGT
Source organism: Streptomyces bluensis (assembly GCF_014650715.1). Lineage (GTDB taxonomy): Bacteria > Actinomycetota > Actinomycetes > Streptomycetales > Streptomycetaceae > Streptomyces > Streptomyces bluensis. Next base: position 264,489 of record NZ_BMVM01000009.1, read on the forward strand.
GCGCCTGACGGGAATGTTCCATCAGGCGCATTAGTTGTTTTCCGGCATCTCCGGATGGGGCCTCTGCCTACAGAAGGAGAAGGTCATGGCACAGGGAACCGTGAAGTGGTTCAACGCCGAAAAGGGTTTCGGCTTCATTCAGCAGGACGGCGGCGGTCCGGACGTCTTCGCCCACTACTCGAACATCGCGACCCAGGGCTTCCGTGAGCTGCAGGAGGGCCAGCGGGTCTCCTTCGACGTCACGCAGGGCCAGAAGGGTCCGCAGGCGGAGAACATCGTCCCCGCCTGATCGCCGGACGCGTATCCGCTCACCGGGGTCCGCACCGTCATGGTGCGGACCCCGGTTTGTGCTGTTTCCAGGAAGGCAGATAACTGCATGTCCCGCAGGGCTCACATGTCTCAGGGGTCTCAAAGTTCTCAGAGGTCTCAGAGGTCTCAGAAGCCGGACCGGCGCGCCTCGTCGTCCCGGCCGTCCGCGTCGTCCCGCCCCTCCGCGGCGTCACCGAGCGAGTTCCGGCTGCCGGAGAGCACGACACCCGCACTTCCCGCTGTCGAGGACTTCGCCGGTCTGGACATGCCCGCGGGGCTGCTGAAGACCCTCACCGCGCAGGGCGTGACCACCCCCTTCCCCATCCAGGCCGCCACGCTGCCCAACTCGCTCGCGGGCCGTGACCTGCTGGGGCGGGGACGCACCGGCTCCGGCAAGACCCTCGCGTTCGGGCTGGCGCTCCTGGCCCGTACGGCCGGACTGCGCGCTGAGCCCAAGGCGCCCCTCGCCCTCGTGCTGGTGCCCACCCGGGAACTCGCCCAGCAGGTGACGGACGCGCTGACCCCCTACGCGACTGCGGTGAACCTCCGGCTGGCCACCGTCGTCGGCGGGCTGTCCATCACCAAGCAGGCCGGTGCGCTCCGGCGCGGCGCCGAGGTGGTGGTGGCGACCCCCGGCCGGCTCAACGACCTGGTGGCACAGGGTGACTGCGTGCTCGGCAGCGTACGCATCACCGTGCTGGACGAAGCCGACCAGATGACCGACATGGGCTTTCTGCCGCAGATCACCAAGCTGATCCAGCAAGTACGGCCCGACGGACAGCGCATGCTCTTCTCGGCCACCCTGGACCGCAACATCGACCGCCTGGTGCAGCGGTTCCTGACCGACCCCGTGGTGCACTCCGTGGACCCGTCCGCGGGAGCGGTGACGACCATGGAGCACCACGTGCTCCACGTCCAGGACGAGACCGACAAGAAGGCCGTGACCGCGCGCATCGCGGCCCGTGACGGCCGGGTCATCCTCTTCCTCGACACCAAGAGGTCCGCCGACCGGCTCGCCAAGCGGCTCCTGGCCGTGGGTGTCCGCGCGGCGGCACTGCACGGGGGCCGCTCCCAGCCGCAGCGCAACCGCACTCTGGAACAGTTCAAGAACGGCCAGGTCACCGCCCTGGTGGCGACGAACGTCGCGGCCCGGGGCATACACGTCGACGACCTCGACCTCGTCGTGAACGTCGATCCCCCCACCGATCACAAGGACTACCTCCACCGGGGCGGCCGCACGGCCCGCGCCGGCGGCTCCGGCAGCGTGGTCACGCTGGTTCTGCCCGACCAGAAACGGGACGTCACCCGGCTCATGTCGGACGCGGGCATCCGGCCGCGGACGGCCCGCGTCACGTCGAGCGACGCGGAACTGGCCACCATCACCGGCGCCCGCGAGCCCTCCGGCGTGGCCGTCACCATCGAGGTGCCCCAACCGGCGACAGCGACGGCGTCCGGCCTGGACCGGAAGACCGGCGCCAAGGCGGGCACCAAGACCGGCAGGCGATCCGGCCCCCGACGCCGAAACGGCGCCAGCGCCGGGGCCGGGGCCGGGGCCGGGGCCGCAGCAGTTGGTGGTACGTCCGCGACCTCCGCAAGCGGCGGGCGCGGTTCTGCCCGCCGGGCGGGGTCCGGCGGGGCCACGGGCGGTGCCGTCGGAGGAGGCGGCCGCAGTTCCGACCGGCGGTCCTCGGGCGGTGCGGCGACCCGCGCTGCTTCCGGCAAGACCGTTCGCGGATCCGGCCGACGGGCGGCGGCCGGCGGAGCCACGGGCCGCGGAGCCACGGGCAACGGAGCCACGGCCAGCGGAACGACTGGCGGCGGAGCCACGGGCGGCGCTGCCGGGACCGGTGGCCGCGGCTCCGACCGCCGGGGCGGCCGCCGTACCTCTGCCACCTAGGTCCAGGACGCGGGAACGGCTGACGGGACGGGCGCTCATCGCTGGTATGTACCTCGTCGGCGCCCTCGGCTTCCTGGAACTGCCAGTGGCAGCCCTGTCGCCCCGGCGGCCGCGACGCCAAGGCCTCTCAGCGTCTCGGCCTCTCAGCGTCCCGGCGTCCCGGCGTCCCGGCGACGCGGCGTCCCGGCGACGCGGGAAGGCGCCTGCCATACCGTGGCCGTCTGATCAGCGGTCACCTGACGGGCTGTCATGGTGCGCTCTAGTGGTGCCCTCTAGCCAACGCGCGTAGACATCAGCATCATGGGGGATGCTCCGAGCGCACATCCTTCTCCGAGGCTTGACATGAACTCGTCAATTCAACTGAGAGAGGTGCACGATGGCTTGCGGATCGAACAGCCTGTGGGCTGGTGAAACGAGCTGGTTCTGTTGCGGTTCCGCGTGGGGACCGTGCGGCAGCGCCGGCGGCGGTGCCTGCGGCAACTGCCGGTCGAGCGCCAACCACGGCGCCTGGCCCAACGCGTCACAGGCATGCTGGGACATCACCCGGCCCGACCTGTGCGGCGAGAACATCCCCAGACGCGGTTGCGGCGCCGTGATGAACGTCAGACACCAGTGTTCCGGCGCGACGGTGTGCATCACCATCACCGACTGCGGACCGCGTACCAAGGAATGGTGCGGCGAGGCCACCTGCTGCAACGGCGCCTGCCGCACCAACCGCGTCCTGGACCTGACCCCGGCCGCCTTCTCGGCCATCGGCAACCTCAGCTCCGGCAAGCTGCCGGTCTACATCTACGAGTGAGAAGGGACGCGGACATGACCTCTCGTCAGGACGACCATGGCGGCCTGGGCCGCCGTCGCTTCCTCACCACCGCCGCCCTCAGCGGCGCCACGATCGTCGGCGCGACCGCGCTCGGCGGCATCGACGCCGACGCCGCCTTCGCCGCCGAGCCGTCACTCGACCCCGCGATCGCGAAGTCCTCCTTCGTGGAGGGCCGGATCACCGGCATCACCGGCAGCATCCTGGAGGTCGCCGGCTCCTACGGTGACCACGCGCGCGTCCAGATGACCAACGCCACCAGCGTGTGGAAGGTCCGTGCCACGACCGCCGCGGAGATCGAGATCGGTGACGGGCTGTACGCCCGCGGTGTACCGATGCCCGATGGCACCGTCGCCGCCGACGCGGTGTGGGTGAACATCGTGAACCTCGACACCCGGATCCGCGGCATCGCCAAGAACCGGCTCCACCTCGCCCACGGTCAGCACGAGATCGTCGGCAACGTCCTTCCGGACACCACGAACGCCTCGTACGCGGGGCGCGCGCTCACGTCCGACCTGTCCCGGTTGCGCATCGGGCAGAGTGCCCAGGTCCTCGGGGCCTGGCGGCCGTCCGACAACTCCGTGGATGTCGTCCGTATCTCGGTCGGGCACTGACAGCGGGACCGAGGAGGAAGACGCAGAGATGCTCTCACTGACAACGGGCCTCGCCCCGCTGGTCCTTGCCGGTCTGCTGGGCTGGACGGGCGCGGTCAAGCTGTTCAGCCGCAGCACCGTGCTCCAGGCGCCGAAGACGGCACTGGCCCGCATGTTGAGCAGCAGCGAGCGAGCGGCGCTGGTGCTGCGCGGCGTCGGCGCCGGAGAACTGCTCATCGCCGCAGGGCTGCTGGCCGTACCGGCGGACCCGGTACCGGGGGCGGCCGCCGCCGTTCTCGGCGCGGGTTTTCTCGGCTATCTCGGCTACGGGCGGGCGCTCGCCCCGGAGTCCTCGTGCGGCTGCTCGGCGAATGAGGACACGCCGATCACCTGGCGCGCGTTCGCACGCGCCGCGGTGGTGCTGGTGGGCGGTGTGGCGGCGGCCGTGGCGCACGGCAGCTGGTGGTCCACGGTCTCCGGGCGGCCCGCCGGGTCGCTCGGATTCCTGGCTGCCGCAGCGGTCGTGGTGATCGCGCTCTCGGCCGACCTCGACCGGTGGTGGCTGCTGCCGCTGCGTCGGACGAGGCTGCGTGTCTTCGGGCATCCGCTCTCCGGTGCCGGGCCGGGAGACCGGGTGCCGGTCGCCGCGAGCGTCGAGCTGCTGGAGAACTCCCTTGCCTGGCAAGCCGCTTCGCCCGTGGTCCGATCGGGTCTGCTGGACCACTGGGACGAGGACGGCTGGCGCGTTCTCCTGTTCTCGGGTGTGTACGAGACAGCGGAACAGGCCCGGCCGGTATCCGTGGTGTTCGCACTCGACGCCACGTCCAGCCGCGACACTCCCGGCGAGCCCGTCGTCCGCGTCAGTTTCCTCGACGCGGACAGCGGGGACCCGGTGGGAGCGGAGTTGCTGAGCGCGGTGCCGTCCCGGAAGGCGCTGCCGCTGGCGGGCTGACGCGGCCCGCGAGCGGTCAGGATCGGGCCCGGGGACGGGTCCGGGGACGGGTCCGGGGACGGGTCCGGGGACGGGTCCGGGGACGGGTCCGGGGGCGTCACGCACGCTCCCGGACCCGGCCCATGTCCGCCACGCTCACGTTCGTACTCGCTCACGTCCTCTCCGCCACCGTCCGCCGGAGCAGATAGACGGCCGCGGTCGACACCAGCACGGCCATGCACAGGATGAAGACCAGCCCCGCGCCCTCCAGGCCGATCGGGCCCGTCAGTACGCCCACGCCGATCACCGGCACCGAGATACCGGCGTACGCCACCACGAACAGCGCCGAGATCACCGCCGCGCGCCGGTCCGCCGGGGACGCCGCGGCCACCGCGGACAGCGCCCCGCGGAACGACAGCCCCTGCCCGCACCCGCCGACGAGCGCGCTCAGCACCACCAGCGCCAGCAGGTCCCACCACAGCGCGCCCGCGAGCAGGGCCAGCCCGGCGAGGAGTACGGCGCAGCCGAGCGGGAGCGAGCGCCTCACCCCGAACCGGCCGACGGCCAGTTGCCCGGCGGTCGAGGCGAAGAAGGCGAGGGCGACGACCAGTCCGCTCACGGCATGGTCGGTCACGTGCAGGGACCGCGCGAGGAACGCCGGGCTGACCGAGGTGAACACCCCGAACAGGGCGAACCCCGCGAACGAGGCGGTCGCCGCGGGTCCGAACACCTCCTGTACCTGCGGCGGCAGTCCGGGCCGCTGCGGCCGTACGGTGCTCAGCGGCAGCCGCTCCCCCACGGTCTCCGGAAGGCGCAGCACGACGGCGACCGAGCCGGCCACCAGGGCGAGGTGCACGGCGAACGGCAGGTACAGCGGCCAGGCGGCGTACTGTGCGAGCACCCCGGCGAGCAGAGGGCCGCAGCCCAGTCCGCCCATGTTGGCGGCGGTCGCCACGAACGTGGCCCGGGAGGCGCCGCCGGACGGCGCCAACTCCATCACGTACGCCGTGGCGGCCCCGGTGAACAGACCGGCGGACAGTCCCGACAGCAGCCGCCCCGCGTACAGCCAGCCCAGGCCGGTGGCGCCCAGGAAGCAGATGGCGCTCGCCGCGGCGAAGCCCAGGCCCCAGAGCAGCACCGGACGCCTGCCGACGGCGTCCGAGGCGTTGCCCACCAGCAGCAGCACGCCGATGACCGCGAAGGCGTACACGGCGTACACGACGGTCACCGTCAACTCGGAGAAACCGAATTTCTCCTGGTAGAGGGGGTAGAGCGGGGTCGGGAGCGTGGTGCCGGTCATGCACACCGCGAACACCGCTCCGCTGAGCAGACACTCGCGCCACCCTCGGCGATCACCGTCCATGCCGCTGACGGTAACTCCGCGTGCCGCCCCGGCCGGGCCCGGCGCGCCACCGGGACGGGCACGGCCCCTCTGGGTCACAGCGGCTGCCGCAGCAGCCCCTCGATGCGGTCCTTGACCCGGTGCGCCCAGTGGAGGACCAACGAGGTCTTTCCCGCCCCCGCGGTGCCGGCCACCACGTGGACCAGGACGACGGCGTGGCTGTCGTCGCGGCGGCCGTCGTCGCGGCCTCTCAGCACTTCGTCCAGTTGGTTCAGTTCGTCGGTGCGGTTGACGAAGGCGTACACATCCGCCGGGAGTTGGCGGGGAACGGGTCGAGGCCGGCTGGACGGGTCCGGAGCGGCGGCCTGGTGGAAATGGATGTCGCCGCTGACGTTCCTCGCCTGTACGACATCACGGGAGGACCCGGAGAGATCGTTCTGCGAGTCCCCGGGACGCCGGCCCCTGTTGTCGTCGTTGTCGTCTCTTGGCGTGTCGATCGCTGTACCCCGATCTGATCCGATCCGACCCGATCAAGCCGGTGGTGGAGGAGGCAGGTGGGCCACCGCTCGGTCGAAGTACGCCCGGACATCCTCGGCGGCCTCGTACGCGTACCGCAGATAGTCCGTCCAGTGCCGAACGGTCCGGGGATCGGTGAAGCGGATCGCTCCGTCCGGCTGCCCGGGTATCGGTGTACAGCACGCGGAAGAGGGTCCGGCCGTCCAGCAGGTTCAACTCCGGGAGCGATCCGTCCGCCTCGGCGGAGGCGATCGCGGATGCGGGCAGGACACGGACGGAATGGCCGCACTCCGCACTCAGGCGGAGCCAGTGCAGTTCCCACTGCACGTACGGTGTCAGGGGCTCCTCGACCACGCGGATGCGGTGGAAGACCGCGCCCCGCGCCTCCTCTTCCCGGGCCTTCCGCCGCAGGGCATCACGCTCGGCCTCGAACAGGCGTAACACCTGCGGCCAGTCTCCCCTGCGCAGCGCGTCCCGGCTGTCGTCGTTCGTCTCCTCGAAGTGCTGCAAGCGCTCCAGTTTCCAGGATTCCCCGTCGCGGATCGCCGTGCGGCGCTCCCGGAAGTCCCGTTTGTAGTCCTGGCGCGTGAGCCGCTCACCCAGTTCGTCGGGGAGCGCGGGGATACGGAGATCAAGCATCGGGAATGTCTTCCTTCGCCGCGCTCAGCATGTTCCCGGGGATCACGACCAACCGCTCGTCCGGGCCCAGCCTCACTCCCCCTGGCAGGTGCGAGCTGTAATGGACGGTGAGATCGCGGCCGATCACGGCGACGTCGCCGTTACTCAACTGCCAGATGTCCGGGCACTCGTCGTCGTCCTTGGAATTGCCGAGTTCCGCCGCGGACTTGCCGAGCCGTTTGACGAATGACGCCGACGGGTCGGCTTCCCACATACGGGCCATGGCAGCCTCCAGTTTCCCCGGCGTCACTGACAGTCGCCTCACATGTCAACGATACCGAGCGTGCTGGGCGGTGCGCAGCGTGTGATTTCGCCGCCTTGTGGGGTTTCTCGGCGTGCCTTCGGTCAGTTGGTGGCGGCGGTGGCGGCACCCGACGGGCGCTCGTCGGGGTGGTCCGGGTCCGCGGAGAAGGCCGTGTCCCCCGCCACCGCGACGAGCGCGTCCTTCACCAGCAGCGCGCTCGGGAGCCGGTCCTCCGCCGAGGTGCCCGGGTCGTCCAGCTTGTCCGTGCTCCACTGTTCGGTGCCGGTCCAGCGGTCGAGGGCGAGGAGTCGGCCGTAACGGTTGACGAAGTAGATGTTGTCGTACGTCTTCGACAGGATCGGCGCCGACAGGTTCTCGATCTGGGTGCTCGCCTTCCACAGCAGGGTGCCCTTGGCCGCGCTCGTCGCAGTGACGGTTCCGTCGGGGCGGACGAAGTACACGGCGTTGTCGACGAGGGTGGGCGTGCCGCGCGGGGTGGACCTGCCGCGAGAGGCCTCCGAGCCACGTGAGGTGTCCGTGGCGCGCGAGGTGTCCGGCAGGGGGATTCGGCTGGCGGCGCCGCTGGTCGGGTTCACCCGTAGCAGTTCCTTGTACGGCTCGTCCTGCCCGTTGCTCGACTCGGAGTCCAGGCTCTGCCGTACCGCGAACAGCGGCTGCCCGCCGACCGCGCCGAGCGGCTCCGCCGTCACGGGCAGTTCGGCGAGTTCGCGCGCCGTGCCGTCGGCGGGGTCGAGGCGCAGCAAGCCGGCCGGGCCTTTGAAGGGGTCGATGTCGCTGACGCAGATGCCGTAGGGGGCGCCGCCCAGGACGGCCGGGGCGCAGGCGGTGCCGGCCGACGACTTCGCCGGTGTCCGCCACAGGGCCTTGCCCGTCTTCGCGTCGAGGGCGACGAACTCCGTCCCCTCGCCCGACATGGCCAGGACACCGCCGTTGAACAGGGCGGCGGGACGGCTCGCGTCGATCTTGCTGGACCACGCCCGTCTCCCTGTGCCGGTGTCGAGGGCGACCAGCTGCTGGGTCGAGGACACCGTGTCCTCGTTCGGCTGCACGTGTGCGTACACGAGCCCGTCCCGTACGCCGAGGGGGCGCTCGGCGGCCTGCGCGTTGCTGCCGAAGCGCCACTCGACGCGGCCCGATGCCGCGTCGATCCGGGCGACCGTGAAGCCGGTCCCCGCGCAGTACACGGAGGCGCCGGACTTGGAGGACCCGCCGGACGCCGCCGACCCGCCGGGCACGCAGCCGGACTCCACGGTGTCCACGTTGTTGACCAGGGAGTCCTTCGCGGGGCCGCCGGTGAGGTTCACCTGCCAGGGCTGCCAGCCGCTGGGGAGGTCGGCGGTGGGGATTTCGGAGGTGTCGGCGGGCCCGTCCTCGTTGTCCGCCTTCCCCACCTGGTGGACCACCACGGCTACGGCCAGGGTCGTCCCGACGGCGGCGAGGATGCGGCGTGCGCGGCGGCGGGGGCTCCGGCCGTCCGAGCCGGAGCCTGCTTCGGCCGGGTCGCTGCCGTCTCCGGGAGCGGTGGGCGCGCTTGGCGCGGCCGGGGTCTGGGTCGGGGTCTGGGCTGACGCCGGGTTTGTGGTTGGGGTCGGGGGCTGGACCGTCCCTGGGGCTGAGGCTGGGGCTGGGGCCGGGGCTGGGACGGGGGGCGGAGTCCAGGCCGGGGGCGCAGGCGTGTCCGGTAGGGACTCGAACAGCCGTTGCAGCTCGGCGAGTTCGGGCCGGGCGTAGGGGTTCTTGTCCAGGCAGCGCTCGGCGATGCTCCGCAGGGGCTCCGGGACTCCGTACAGACTCGGCGCCTCGTGCATCACCTGATAGCCCGTCAAGTACGGGCTGTCGGCGTCGAAGGGACCGTGGCCGGTGGCCGCGTACACCAGCAGTGAGCCGAGTGAGAACACGTCCGAGGCCGCGGTGACGTCCTTGGGCCTGGCGAACTGCTCCGGGGACATGAAGGGCGGGGTTCCCATCAGCCGTCCGGTCACGGTGAGGGCCTGGTTGTCGGCGGCGCGCGAGATGCCGAAGTCGATGACGCGCGGCCCGTCCTCGGCCATCAGCACGTTGCTCGGCTTCAGGTCCCGGTGGACCATACCGGCCTGGTGGATGTCCCGCAGCGCCTCGACGAGCCCCAGGGCCAGGGTGCGCAGCGCGCGACCGCCCAACGGCCCCTCCTTGGCCACCATGTCGGACAGCGCGGGGCCGGGGACGTACAGCGTCGCCATCCATGGCTGCTCGGCGTCCGGATCGGCGTCCACGACCGGCGCGGTGAACGCCCCGCTCACCCGGCGGGCCGCCGCGACCTCCTGGCGGAAACGGGCCCGGAACTCCTCGTCCTGCGCGTACTGCGCGTGGATGAGCTTGACCGCGACCTGCCGTCCCGAGGCCGAGCGGGCCAGGTAGACGACCCCCATGCCGCCGCTGCCGAGCCGGTCGACGACCGTATAGCCGCCTATCGACCCTGTGGACCCCGATTCCCCGGTGCTCAGCGGCATCGCCGGTCAACCTTCCCCATTTGCCTGTGTCGCACGGCCGTTCAGGGGCACCACACTAGTGCCAGTGCGGTGGCCGGTCTCTGTCCCTGTCCGCCGACTCCCGGGTCCGGAACGCTCGCCGGTACACCTGCGGGCTGATCCCCACCACGCGTTTGAAGCGGTCGCGGAACGCCGTCGGGGAGCCGAAGCCCGCCTGGTGGGCGACGCGTTCGACGGCGTGGTCGGTGTTCTCCAGGAGGTACTGGGCGCGACGGACCCGGGCCCGGTGCAGCCACTGCAACGGCGTCGTGCCCGTCTGTTCGCGGAAACGGCGGTTGAGCGTACGGGAACTGGTGCCCGCGTGGGCCGCGATGTCGTCGAGCGTGAGGTCCTGTTCCGCGTTCTCCTCCATCCAGCGCAGCAGCGGCTCCAGGGTCGCGCCGGCCGGGGCGGGCGGGGCGGACGGCGGGGCATGGACGATGAACTGGGCCTGGCCGCCCTCCCGTTCGAGCGGTACGACCGACATGCGGGCCGTGTGCGCGGCGACCGCTGAGCCGTGGTCCATGCGGATCATGTGCAGGCACATGTCGATCGCCGCGGCGGCGCCCGCCGAGGTGAGGAACTGGCCGTTGTCGACGTAGAGGACGTTCGGGTCGACGGTCACCTTCGGGTACATGGCCGCGAGGTCGTCCGCCGCGATCCAGTGCGTGGTGGCACGTTGTCCGTCCAGCAGGCCGGTGGCGGCGAAGATGAACGCCCCGACGCAGATGGAGGCGATGCGCGTGCCGTTCGCCGCCGCCGCGCACAGGGCCTCGGCGACGCCCAGGGGGAGCGGGAGCGTCGGGTCGGCCGTGCCCGGCAGGATGATCGTGTCCGCCTCGGCCAGCGCGTCCAGACCGTAGGGGGCGCGCACGGTGAACGGCCCCGCGCTCACCTCCTCGGCCGGCGAGCAGACCCGGACGCGGTAGGGGGTGCGGCCGTCCGGGAGCCGGGCCCAGCCGAAGGTGTCGATCGGGGCGGAGAGGTCGAACGGGATGACTCCGTCGAGTGCGAGTACGGCCACGGTGTGCATGACTGGAGCGTAGTGGTGGGTGGCGAGTGATCGGGTATGCGCCGGGTTCTCGCCAGGGGCGGACCTCAGTGGGGACCCCAGTGCGGACCCCGGTGCGGACCCGCACGGGTCGGCCGCTACCTGGCGAGAATCCTGCTTGGCGAGAATCCGTTGACCCCTGGCAATCCCGCCGCTTCCGCGTCTCCCCGGCGTCTCCTACCGTCGCCCCGTGACCAAGTTCCTTCTCTCCCTCCACGTGATCGCCGCCATCGTCGCCATCGGGCCCGTCACGGTCGCGGCCAGCATGTTCCCGCCGAGTGCGCGTCAGGCGCTGGCCGAGCCCGGAAGTGAGCGGGCCGTCTCGACGGTGCGGCTGCTGCACCGGATCTGCCGGGTGTACGCGGGGCTCGGCATCGCCGTGCCCGTGTTCGGGCTGGCCACGGCGGGGGCCATGGGGGTGATGGGGGACCCCTGGCTGATCGTGTCGATCGCACTGACGGTGATCGCGGCGATCGTGCTGGTGGTTCTGGTGCTGCCCCGGCAGGAGGAGATCCTCGACGGGCTGCTCGACGGGCTGGGGGACACCGCCACGGCCGGTGCCGGTGCCGGTGCCGGTGCCGGTGCCGGTGCCATCTCCGCCTCTGCCTCCGCCTCCGCCTCTGCCTCCGCCTCCGATCCCGTTCCTCCGCGTACGGCCACCGTCACCAACCCCAAGGCAACCGTTCAGCTGGCCATGTTCACCGGGATCTTCAACGTGCTCTGGGCCGTGGTCACCGTCCTCATGATCGTGCGGCCCGGCTCCACCACGGGTGCCTGACCGCACGGCTGGGCCTCCGCCCGTACGGAGGCACCGGCTCATGACCGCTGTGCCCCGGTCACCCAGCCGTCCTCGACCGCCTCGGCCCGGAGACTCCGGGCCACGGAGGCCGCGACCAGTACGCCCGCGCCGATCACGAGCGTGAAGAAGGCCCAGGTCAGCGGCCAGACCTCGGCGTCCGGGGGTTCCGGGTGGCTGCGGAAGGAGACATACATCAGCGCGGCCGGCGGTACCGCGACCACGAGGAGCGGCCAGGCCAGGGCGTCCCGGTGGCCGAAGTAGGCGGCCAGGGCGATCAGGACGACACCGAGGACCGCCGGGCCGGGGCCGGCCACCGGTGTCGTCTCGCTGAGGGAACCGGGGAACGCGACGCGGTCGCGCAGGTCCCACGGGAGACAGAGCAGGTACACGGCCATGGCCACGGCGGCGCCGAGCAGACGGGTCAGCCAGCGTTCCGGCCAGGGGCGCGTGCGCAAGGGGCGGAGCAGCTTCTCGGTCATGCGTACGAGGGTGCCGGGCGCGGGGTGAGGCCCGACAGAGTACGCGTACTCAGGCACGCGTACTCAGAGACGCCGGGACCGTGCTCGGCCTACGCCCCGATCGCCCTCGACACCGTGTAGATCAGCAGGCCGGCCAGCGAGCCCACCACCGTGCCGTTGATGCGGATGAACTGAAGGTCACGGCCGATGTGCGCCTCGATCTTCCGCGTCGTGTGCTCGGCGTCCCAGCTCGCGACCGTGTCCGTGATGAGGGAGGTGATCTCGCGTCGGTACGTGGTGACGACGTACACGGCGGCGTCCTCCACCCAGCGGTCGACCTTGCCCTGGACCTTCGACTCGGTGGCCATCCGGGCACCGAGCGACAGCAGCGAGGCCCGTACGCGCAGGCGCAGCTCGCTGCGCTCGTCCTCGGCGGCGGACACGATCATGGACCGTACGGCCGTCCAGGCGGACGCGATGAGGTCCTGGACCTCGCCCCGGCCCAGCACCTCGCCCTTGAGCCGCTCCACACGCGCCCGGGTGTCCGTGTCGGACTGGAGGTCGGAGGCGAAGTCGGTGAGGAAACGGTCGAGGGCGCCACGGGCGGGGTGCGTGGGCGAGTCGCGCATCTCGGTGACGAAGCGGAGCAGCTCCTTGTAGACGCGCTCGCCGACCCTCTTGTCGACGAAGCGGGGGGTCCAGCCGGGGGCGCCGCCCTGTACCGCGTCCATGACCTGCTCGTCGTGCAGCACGAGCCAGTCATGAGCCCGGATGACGACGAGGTCCACGACCCGCCTGTGCCCGCCGTCGGCGACGACCTTCTCCAGCATCTTGCCGATGCCGGGCGCGATCTCCTGGGCGTCGGCCCGACGGGTGATGGCCTCGCCGACCACCGCCCGGACGTCCGAGTCGCGCAGCACGGTCAGGGCGCCGCGCAGCGCGGTGGCGAGCTCGGCGGTGACGCGGTCGGCGTGCTCCGGTACGGCCAGCCAGGCGCCGAGGCGGCTGCCTATGCCCACGGAGCGCAGACGCTGCCGTACGACGTCCTGAGAGAGAAAGTTCTCCCCCACGAACTCGCCCAGCGACACCCCTAGTTGGTCCTTCTTGTTCGGGATGATCGCGGTGTGCGGGATGGGCAGGCCGAGGGGGTGGCGGAACAGTGCCGTGACGGCGAACCAGTCCGCCAGCGCGCCGACCATCCCGGCCTCGGCGGCCGCGGCCACGTACCCGGCCCAGGCCCCGGCGCCCTCGTGCGAGGCCCACTTCGCGAGCACGTACACGAGCGCCACGAAGAGCAGCAGCCCGGTCGCCGTGACCTTCATCCGCCGCACGCCCCTGCGTTTCTCCTCGTCCGCGGGGCTGAAGGCGGTCATCGAGCGGTAGGAGGAGGCAGGGGCGGGAGGCTTGACGGAGAAGGCCGTGTCACCGGCGGCCCCGGCAGGCAGGCGGCCATCGGGCAGGGAGCCCTCGGACAGGGAGCCCTCGGGCAGGGAGTGCCTGCCCTCTTGGTGTGGCATGTTCGGATTCGTGCGGTTCATTCACTCCACCCGTTCGTGTCCCCCGTACCCCATTGTCCCTTCCCGGCTCCGCTCAACGACCATGTGGCCCTGTGTGACCTTTTCCTGAACGACTCCTGGAACGGAACAGGAGTTCCCGGCGTCTGTCCGGTCGGGAGAATCGACCGAGGAACCGACCGGCGAACCGACCGAGGAATCGACCGGCGAATCGACCGGGGGAACCGACCGGGGGAACGACGGGGGTCCTGACCGGTCTCCCCTCCTCCATGACGCATCATGGGGTGATCACATCGGAGCCTCGGGCTCCCTTCGCCCGAGGAGAAACGCACCGCATGACCAGGCGCCACGGTTATGCCTTGCTCGCCGCCATCTGCGCAGTGGTCCTGGCCGTCTCGGCCGCCATATACGTCGGCGTCGGCTTCGACGACGGCCGCCAGACGGAGAAGACGTTCACCGGCGGCCGCACCCCGCACAACTCGGCGGCCCCCGCCTCGACCGGCACCTGGGTGGGCGCCTGGTCCGCCTCCCCCGTCGGCGGCGAACCCGGCACGGAGAGGAACGGCCTCGCGGGCCGCTCCATCCGCAACGTCGTACACACCGGCATCGGCGGTACGAGCGCCCGCGTCACCCTGTCCAACCTCTACGGCCAGCAGTCGCTCTCCATCACGCACGCCTCCCTCGCGGTGGCCGCCGCCGCGAACAACCCGGCCGCCGCGGCCGACACCATGCGCCGCCTCACCTTCGGCGGCAACCCCTCCGTCGTCATCCCTCCGGGCCGGCAGGTCCTGAGCGACGTCGTACGCGTCCCGGTGCCCCCGAACACCGACGTGCTCGTGACCACGTACTCCCCCACCCCGTCCGGCCCGGTCACCTACCACCCGCAGGCCCGCCAGATCTCGTACACGGCCGAGGGCGACCGCACGGAGGACGTCACCGGGGAGCCGTACACCACACAGACCCTGTACTGGCGCTACGTCACCGCGCTGGACGTCCTCAGCAACGAGTCGGACGGCACGGTCGTCGTGATCGGCGACTCGCTCACCGACGGCGTGACCTCGACCGTGAACGCCAACCGTCGCTGGACGGACGTCCTGTCCGAGCGGCTGCGTGACGCCGCGGGCTCCGCCGACGTGCCGCGCTACAGCGTGGTCAACCAGGGCATCAGCGGCAACCAGGTCCTCGCCAACGGCCTCGGCCGCCCCGCCGAGAACCCGAGCGGCCTGTCCCGCTTCGAGCGCGACGTGCTCGGCCGTACGGGTGTCCGGGCCGTCGTCATCGACCTCGGCGTCAACGACATCCTGCGCAACCCGCGGCAGGTGGACCCCGACACGATCGTGGCCGGGCTGCGCAAGCTGGTCGCCCAGGCCCACGCCCGCGGGCTGCGCGTCGTCGGCGCGACGCTCATGCCCTTCCACGGCCACCGCGGCTACCGCGACGACCGCGAGGCCGTACGGCAGGCCGTGAACGCCCAGATCCGCGCGGGCCGCGTCTACGACGCGGTGGTGGACTTCGACCAGGCGCTCCGCGACCCGTACAACCCGCGCCGGCTGCGGCCCGACTACGACTCGGGCGACCACCTCCACCCCAGCGACAAGGGGTACGCGCGGATGGGCGAGGTCTTCGACCTGCAGAGCCTGAAGGGCGCGGCCCCGGCGGAGCTCTGAGAGGGCCGTATGGACCGCATGGGCCGTATGAGCCGCATGGGCTGTATGAGCCGTATGAGTCGGGGTATGAGGCGTACGGCCATCAGTGGGGTCAGCAGTCAGTAGTCCCCGCGCCGTCGCCTCTCCCGCTCCTCGCGGCGGGCCTCGCGTTCCTCCCGGCGGGCCTCGCGGTGGTGGTCCAGGGCATCGCGGACCTGCTCCATCGCCTCACGGTGGGCGTCGCGCAGGTCGTGCGGGTGATCGTGGTGTGAGGCGGGCAGTTCCCCGCGCGCCTGACGGCGCTCCAGCCTCTCCTGGCGGCGGGTCTCCTTCAGGCGCTGCCGCTCCGCCTTGGTCAGCTTGCGCTCGACGCCGACACCGCCCCAGAAGGCGAACCCGGTGACGATCACCCGGGGCGCGCCCGGGTCGCCCGGGACGCCCTCCTCGCGGTGGTCGAAGCCGCCCATGATGCCGAGACCACGGACCTCGACCTCGACGCCGGGCGGCACGATGACCTGCAGGCCGCCCATGATCGCCACACAGTTGACGGTCACCTCGCGGTCGGCGAAGTTCGCGTCGCGCAGGTCGATGACGCCGCCGCCCCAGAACGCGAAACAGTTGAACCGCCGGGGCACGGTCCAGCGGCCCTTGCGTTCGAAGCCCGACATGACCGCCACACCCCAGGTGGACGACCCCTCGCCGCCGACGATCCGTCCGGCCCAACTCCCCTGCTCCGCAGGCCCCTTGACCATCGACACCGGCTGCGGCGCCACCGCGCCCTGACCCGGCAGGTCGCGGGTGATCGGCGTCAGCTCACCGTACGTACGGGCCTTGTACGTGGCGTCCAGACGTTCCCCGAACTCCTCCATGTCGAGACGCCCCTCGGCCAGGGCGTCCCGCAGTTGCTCGGCGACTCGCTCGCGGTCGGCGTCCGAGGCCCGCAGGCCGTCGGAGGGCCGGCCCTCGGGGCCCTCGGGGCCCTCGGAAGACGCAGCGTCGTTCATGGGAGCCAGCCTACGAGCAACCCGCCCGCCGGGCTACGAAGTCGAAGGACGTTGAAGGCTTCTCGGCCCGAGGGCGATGCAGGTGTATGCGAGGATGAAGCCGAAGACGGTGTTGGTGAACACCCCTGCCGCGGTGGCCACCCGATACGTCGCATACCGCCTGAAGCCACCGGCGGCGACAGCGGCGTACAACCGCCCTGTCCCCACGAGGAACCTCCGTCCGCTGCGAAGAGTTGTGTGTTTTCTGGGGCAGCGTGTGCCGCGCACCGGGAACGGAACAGGTGGTGCAACAGTCTTCATGCGGGGGCGTTGAAGGCGCACGAGGGCGTACGGGAACGTACGACGCGAAACAGGAGCATGGCAGCACCATGAGCGACGAGCCGCAGCCGAAGCAGGACCGCCAGGGCTGGGCACCCAGAGAACCGGAACCGGGCCCCGCCCGGCGCCGGACCCCACAGGAGGGACCGACCACGCCTTCGAACAACGGCCCTGGCAAGGCCCCGAGGGGTTCCGCACCGGCGACTTCGGGCGGCCCCGGCAGAGGCGGCCCCGGCAGAGCTGCGGACGGGCCCGAGGCGACTCCGCCTCCGGGCAGCCCCGGCAAGGGTGCAAGCGACCCTGACGAGGATTCAGAGGACTCCGGCAAGGCTCCGGGCGACTCGGCACCGTCCTCCGCAAACGCGGACCAGGGCCCCGACCAAGACCCCGAGCAGAACCCCGAGGAGAAACTGGAGCCCAACCCCGGCCAGGCGTCCAACCCCGTCCAGGGCCCCGCCCCGGACCAGGACTCCAGCCCCGAACAGGACCCCAACCCCGGCCAGAACCCCGACCCGGCACCCACCAGCCGCACAGGCACGACCTCCGGTCCGGCCTCGGCCGGCGGCGCCGGAAAGGTCGTCGGTACCGGCAAGGTCGTCGACGCCGGCAAGGTCGTCGACGCCGAGCAGAGCAGCTCCCCCAACGCCCCTCTGGACGACAGCACCCGCCAACTCCGCACCGTCACCCCCGGCAACGGCCCGGCCGCCACGGCCGGCGAGGCCGTGGGCCAGGGTGTGGGCCAGGGTGTGGGCCACGGTGTGGACGCCGCCGCTGTCGCCGATGGCTCCGGGAAGCAGGCCAAGAAGGCCAAGCGGGTCAAGCGCACACGCACCGGGTGGCGGCGGATCGTTCCCACCTGGCGGATGGTGCTCGGGACCTTCGTGCTCGGGATCCTGCTGCTGGCCGGGCTGTTCGTGCTGGGCTACAACATGGTCCACATCCCGGAGGCGAACGCCGCCGCGACCAAGCAGAGCAACGTCTTCCTGTACGCGGACGGCAGCCAACTGGCCCGCGACGGCGAGGTCAACCGCGAGAACGTGTCGCTCGCGCAGGTGTCCAAGGCGGCCCAGCACGCCGTACTGGCCGCCGAGGACCGCGACTTCTACAGCGAGTCGGCCATCGACCCCAAGGCGACGCTCCGCGCCGCCTGGAACACGGCGACCGGCAAGGGCAAACAGTCCGGCTCGACGATCACCCAGCAGTACGTGAAGAACTACTACCTGGCGCAGGAACAGACCGTCACCCGCAAGGTGAAGGAGTTCTTCATCGCGATCAAGCTGGACCGTGAGGAGACCAAGGCCCACATCCTGGAGGGCTACCTCAACACCAGCTACTTCGGCCGCAACGCGTACGGCATCCAGGCCGCCGCCCAGGCGTACTACGGCGTCGACGCCGACGAACTCACCGCCGGACAGGGCGCGTACCTGGCGTCACTGCTGAACGCCCCGAGCGAGTACGACGTCGTCGCGCACCCCGAGAACAAGGACGCGGCCCTCGCCCGCTGGAAGTACGTCCTCGACGGCATGGTCAAGGAGGGCTGGCTGTCGGAGTCCGCGCGGGCGAAGACCACGTTCCCGACGCCGAAGCAGACCGTGGTCTCGGCGGGCATGTCCGGCCAGCGCGGCTACCTCGTCGAGGCGGTCAAGCAGTACCTGTACGACAGCGAGGTCATCGAAGAGGACACTCTGCGGGCCGGCGGCTACCGCATCACGACCACCCTGCAGAAGAGCAAGCAGGACGCCTTCGTGAAGGCGGTCGACGACCAGGTCATGGACAAGCTCGACAAGAAGAACCGCTCGGTCGACAAGTACGTCCGCGTGGGCGGCGTCTCCATAGACCCCAAGTCGGGCAAGGTGCTCGCCATGTACGGCGGCATCGACTTCACCCAGCAGTACTACAACAACGCGACGCGACGCGACTACCAGGTGGGCTCGACGTTCAAGCCGTTCGTGTTCACCTCCGCGGTCCAGAACAACTCGGTCACCCAGAGCGGCACCCCGATCACCCCCAACACGGTCTACGACGGCTCCAACGTGCGCCCCGTCCAGGGCTGGAGCGGCGGCGCGTACGCCCCCGAGAACGAGGACCAGGTCTCCTACGGCGACGTCACGGTCCGCCAGGCCACCGACAAGTCCGTGAACTCGGTGTACGCGCAGATGGCCGTCGACGTCGGCCCCCAGCGGGTCGAGCAGACCGCCATCGACCTCGGCGTCCCGGAGTCCACCCCGGACATGGAGCCGTACCCGTCCATCGCCCTCGGCACGGCCACCGCGAGCGTGCTGGACATGGCGGAGGCGTACGCGACGCTCGCCAACCACGGCAGGCACGGCACGTACGCGCTCGTCAACAAGATCACCAAGGACGGCGAGAAGATCGGCCTCCCCCAGCAGAACGTCCAGCAGGTCGTCACCCGCGAGGCCGCCGACACGACCACGTCGGTCCTGCGGTCCGTCGTGGACAGCGGCACGGCCACGGCCGCGCAGGCGGCGGGCCGCCCCGCGGCCGGCAAGACCGGTACGGCGGAGGAGGACAAGGCGGCCTGGTTCGCCGGCTACACGCCCGACCTCGCCACCGTGGTCGCCGTCATGGGC
Source organism: Streptomyces bluensis (assembly GCF_014650715.1). GTDB lineage: Bacteria > Actinomycetota > Actinomycetes > Streptomycetales > Streptomycetaceae > Streptomyces > Streptomyces bluensis. The sequence continues at coordinate 283,725 of NZ_BMVM01000009.1, forward strand.
CAGGACCCCGACACCGGCGTGCACAAGCCGCTGTACGGCGCCATGGGCCTGCCCCGCATCAACGGCGGTGGCGCGCCCGCGGAGATCTGGGCCCAGTTCACCAAGGCGGCGCTCAAGGGCACTCCGGTGACGGACTTCGACCTGGAGCTCCAGGAGGGCGCCGGCGAGGTCGTGATCCCGCCCGGCGAGGACACCGGCGAGCCGAGCGCCCCCGGCAAGGGCGACGAGGACAACGGCGACGGCTCCCCCACCGGCGGTGAGAACACCGAGGGCGCCACGGCCGGCCAGGGCCAGGACAACGGCGGCCAGACCGGCGGCACCCCCGGCGCGGACGGAGGCACCACCGCAGGCGGCGGTCCCACTGACGGAGGCGCCACCGGCGCCCCGCCCACGGGTGGCCCGGGCGGCGGCACCCCGACCGGCGGCACGGGCGACAGCGGAGGCACGGGCGACGGCGGCGGAGGAGGCGACCCCGGCACCGGCACCGGCGACGCCGGGGGCACGGGCCCCGCCCTGAGCTTCTAGCGCGTCCGGGACACACGGAAGGGGCTGGCGACCACGGTCACCAGCCCCTTCTCCGTACGTTCCGTCACGTTCCGCACGTGGGAGAACCGGCCCTCAGAGACATGCCCCCGGAGGCACACCCCCAGAGGCACATCCTCACAGATACAGCCCCGTCGAGTCCTCGGAGCCCTCGAACCGGTCGGCCGCCACGGCGTGCAGGTCCCGCTCGCGCATCAGCACGTACGCGATGCCCCGCACCTCGACCTCGGCGCGGTCCTCGGGGTCGTACAGCACACGGTCGCCGGGCTCCACGGTCCGTACGTTCTGTCCGACCGCGACGACCTCGGCCCAGGCCAGGCGCCGGCCGACAGCCGCCGTCGCCGGAATCAGGATGCCCCCGCCGGAGCGCCGCTCGCCCTCGGCGGTGTCCTGCCGCACGAGCACACGGTCGTGCAGCATCCGGATGGGCAACTTGTCGTGGTGGGTCTTCTCGCTCACACCCCGAACCTACCTGCCTTCGCGCGAATCGTACGCAGGGGGCCGTCGTAGGGACCGTCGTAGCGGCCGCACTCGGCAATCAGCCCCTGCGGCGCCGGGTACCGAGGGCGAGCAGCCCGACGACTCCGACCACGACGAGGACGACCGGCACGATGCGTTCGAGCCGGGGCGCGCCGTTCTCGCCCACCAGCTGCCCCTTGACGTCGGTGACCACGCGGTTGACGCCGACATAGGCCCGACCGAGCGTGTGGTCGATGTTCGAGACGACCTTGGCCTTGGCATCGCCGACGATGGTTTTCGGGTGCACCCGGACGCCGATCTCGTCGAGCGTCTCGGCCAGCGTCTCGCGGCGGCGTCTGATGTCCGCCTCGATCTGCGCCGGGGTTCTGGTGTCCGAGGTGTCCGCCACCGCGCTGCCTCCGTGTCGCCGCATCCACCAGCGGGGCTCAAGCCCGCGGGCCTCTCACGGACAGTCTGTCAGCTCGGCAGGGCGCGGCAGTGTCAGGACCCCCTATTACGCTCGGGTTCGACACCAGATCCGCTACCTGTGTATCTGCTACCCGACCTGCGTACGAGGAGACCAGTCCCATGAGCGAGCGACTCCAGCCCGGGGACACCGCCCCCGCCTTCACCCTGCCGGACGCCGACGGCAAGGAGGTGTCGCTGGCCGACCACAAGGGCCGCAAGGTCATCGTCTACTTCTACCCGGCCGCCCTGACCCCCGGCTGCACGAAGCAGGCCTGCGACTTCACGGACAACCTGGAGCTCCTCGCGGGCGCGGGCTACGACGTGATCGGCATCTCCCCCGACCAGCCGGAGAAGCTGGCGAAGTTCCGCGAGAAGGAAAACCTCAAGGTCACGCTGCTGGCCGACCCGGACAAGAAGGCCCTCGACGCCTACGGTGCCTTCGGCGAGAAGAAGAACTACGGGAAGACGTACATGGGCGTCATCCGCTCCACGATCGTCGTGGACGAGGAGGGCAAGGTCGAACGGGCCCTGTACAACGTGCGGGCCACCGGCCACGTGGCGAAGATCATCAAGGATCTGGGGGTCTGAGGGCACGTCGTTCCCGCGGCGCGGCGGGCACCGCCGCCGCGCGGTCCCACCGCGCAACTGCCACGCCACCACGAGCACCTGGTGCTCTGGAGGCCGTCGGAGGTAAGCATGGGCGGGCACCACACGACCGGTAGCATGTCGCTGCGCGGCCGTGGCGAAATGGCATACGCGAGGGCCTTAGGAGCCCTTGGGCGAGAGCCCGTGTGGGTTCGAATCCCACCGGCCGCACTTGATGCGTCCACGTTCGCGACCGTCGAGGCGACCGACCGGCGAGGCGGTCGGCCGACGTGTCAGCCGGTCGGACCAGTTCGGCGCGACCCCCACCCCAGGGCGTGCCTAGCGTTGCCATGTGAACACGCACTGGGATCGGCGACACTTCCTCGGGTCGGCGGCGGGTGTAGGTGCGGGAGCCGTCATTGCCGGGTGTACGGCAGGTGGTTCCCCTTCCACCCCGTCCGGCAGCCGTGAGGCGGTTCGGGACGAGAACTCCCTGCGCGGCCATCAGGACTGGGGGCTGCGGCGCCGCGGGGACGATCGGGCGATCGAGGGATACGCGGATCGTGTCAGCGTGCTGCCCGGGGAGACGTTCCGGCTGTTCGTGTCCACCACCGGGCGGACGTTCCGCGCCGAGGCGTTCCGGATGGGCTGGTACGGAGGTGCGCAGGCCCGCAGGGTGTGGACGTCCGGGGATCTGCCGGGACAGAGGCAGCAGGTGCCGGACGCTTCGGATGCCACCCGTACGGTGTCGGCGGTGGCCTGGCGGCCGAGTGCCCGGATATCCACCGGGGGGTGGCCGGAAGGGGCGTACCTGATACGCCTGACCTCCGACTCGGGCGACCAGCGGTACGTGCCCGTCACGGTGCGGTCCCGGTCCGCGGCGGGGCGGGTGGTGCTGGTGAACGCGGTGACGACCTGGCAGGCGTACAACGCCTGGGGCGGCCGCAGCCTGTACCAGGGGCCGGACGGCAAGGGCGACTACGACGGCCGCTCGCTGGCGGTGAGCTGCGACCGCCCGTACGACCACAACGGGGCGCGGCTGTTCCTGGTGTACGAGCAGCCCGCCATCGCGCTCGCGGAGAGCCTGGGGCTGCCGCTGGCCTACACCACGAACATGGACCTGGACGCCGATCCCGGCCTGCTGGCCGGCGCCCGCGCGGTCATCTCGCTCGGGCATGACGAGTACTGGACGCCGGCCATGCGGCAGCGTGTCACCGCCGCCCGTGACCGGGGTACCAATGTGGCCTTCCTCGGTGCCAACGCCTGCTTCCGCCGTATCCGCATGGAACGCACCGCCCACGGTGACCGGCGGCTGGTGGTCTGCTACAAGACGGACTGGAAGCGGGACCCGTGGTACGGCAGGGACGACGCCGCGGTCACCACCGACTGGCGCGAGCCCCCGGAGGCCGTTCCCGAGAACTCCCTGACCGGCACCCTGTACGAGAGCAACGGGACCAGTGCGGTCTACACGGTCACCGAGCCCGGCCACTGGCTGTTCGCCGGGACGGGCGCGACCCGCGCCACCCGTATCCCGAACCTGGTCGGCACCGAGTACGACCGGGTGACCGGCGACGCCCACACGCCCCGCCCGATGGAGATCATCGCCCACTCCCCGCTGGAGTGCCGCGGGGTGCGCAGCTACCAGGACTCCGCGTACTACACGGCGGAGAGCGGAGCCGGTGTGTTCAACACGGGCACCATGCGCTGGGTCGAGTCGTTGAAGGGCGACGGCGCCCACGGCATCCCCCCGTCCTCGGCGCGCTTGACCCGGCGGGTCACCGCGAACCTGCTGCGGGCCTTCGCCCAGGGCCCGGCGGGCCGCCGCCACAGTGCGCGGGACAACCTCGCCCGGTACGACCCGTATCCGAACAACGCGATCTGGCTCCATCGCGACCTGTGGTGACCCGACGGGCCCGGTCGACGGGCGAGGGCGAGGGCGAGTAGAGGCCCGGTTGGGGCAGTTGGCCCGGTTGGCGCGGTTCAGCCGTGCCAGACCGCGCGGACCTGTTCGGCGTGCTCGGCCGCCTGCCGCCGTCCCTCCCGGGCCGCGCCGGGGATGCGGGACGCGTCCAGGGGGTTGCGGCCGAACGCGCGGCGGGCCGCTCGGTCCGGAACCAGCAGAGCGGCCCGGGCGCCTCCCGCCTCCAGGGAGGCCACCTGGTCGGAGGTGCTCGGGCTGGCCCCCGGTCCCTTGGGTATCGGGGCCAGTACGACGACCCGGCGGCAGTCGTCCACCAGGTCGGCGTTGACCGTGGAGCGCACGCCCCCGTCCATCCAGCGCCCCTCGCCGATCGTGATCGGCGGGAACAGCGGTGGCAGCGCGCAGGTGGCCGACATCGCCCGCACCAGGTCGATCCCGCTGTCGGCGCCGAATCCGGTCGGCTCGCCGGTGAGCGCGTCCACCGCGAACAGCCGCACCGGCCTCTCCGGCCACTGCTGAACCGGCAGTTGGGGGCCGATGGCGTCGAAGACGTCCGACTCCGACACGTCGCGCACGGCCAGCGCGAGCCTGCCCAGCCGCTTGACCATGGCCTCCGGGTCGCGCGTACCGAGCGCGGCCCACAGGTACTTGACGGTCATGGTGAGGGTGAAGTCCACCTCCAGCATGGCCCGCGTCCGGCTGACCTGTTCCCCGTACAGGTCAGCCGGCGCCGCCCCGGCGGCCAGTTCCACCGCCAGCAGTGCGCCGGCCGACGTGCCCGCGAACACGTCGGCACCGCCGAGGTCGAGCCCGGCCTCGGCCAGCCCCGCCAGCATGCCGACCTGCCACGCGTACGCGGTCAGCCCGCCCCCGCCCAACACCAGCGCCGTATCCGCCACGCCTCCGCCTCTCACTAGCGGGGACTGGTCCCCGGTTTACGGCGCCGACGCTAGCATGAAAGCGGGGAGTGGTCCACGTTTCCATGCGCGATACGGGAAGCCCTGGCCGGGCACAGACAGCCCGGGGGCCGGGGCACAGACAGTCAGGATCAGGGCACGAACAAAGGGGCAGAGCGACACAACCCAGGATCAACCCGGCAGATCCCGCACCTGTTCCCACACCAGCGGATCCACCACACCCGCCCGACGCCGGAAGTCCCCCACCGGCACCTCACGCAACTCGCCCGTCTCCAGGAAGCCGGCCCGCCCCCGCGCATCACCCACCACGCCCGGCGGCAGCGGAATCACCCCGGCCCGCTCCTCGTCCCGATACCTCGTGGTGATCTTGACGACCACCACACGCTCCCCCCGCACCGCCAGCACCAGACACGGCCGATCCCCCGCACCCGCCGGCCCGTCATCCTGCGGCACCCTCACCCACCAGACCTCGGCCGGCCCGGGCCGGGACTGCGGCTGTGACAGCGGCTGCGACTGCGGCGACGACTGAGACCGCGACGGCGAATGCGACCGATCCGAGGTTCGCCGCCCCCCATGCCCACGCCGCCCCCACCCATCCACGAGCGTCGCGACCAGCGCGAGCAGCACCACGGCCACCAGCGCCAGCCACCACGACGTGTCCATACACACGACGGTACCGGCGCACTCCACCCCGCGCCCGCCCTGTCACACACCGCCCCGTCCCACCCCGAGCCGCGCACGCCCCACTTCCAGCCGAACCGGTGACAGCACAGGTGAGTTCGCCCACAACAGCCCCTGCCAGAGGAGCGACCGGCCCTTTTGCGCCTTACGCTCGACGCACCGCACGACCCCCGATCCGACCCCCCGTTCCCTTCGTCAACCATCTGCCAGCGCGGAGGTTCCAGCTCTATGAAGCTCACCGTCGTCGGCTGCTCGGGGTCGTTCCCGTCCGCGGAATCGGCCTGTTCGAGCTACCTCGTAGAGGCCGACGGCTTCCGGCTGCTCCTCGACATGGGCAACGGCGCCCTGGGCGAGTTGCAGCGCCACTGCGGTCTCTACGACCTCGACGCGATCTTCCTCAGCCATCTGCACGCCGACCACTGCATCGACATGTGCGCGTACTTCGTGGCGCGCTACTACCGCCACGACGGCGGCCGCTGCGACCCGATCCCCGTCTACGGACCGGAGGGTACGGAGCACCGTCTGACCACCGCGTACGCCGACACCCCGTCCGCCTCCTCCATGAGCGAGGTCTTCGACTTCCACACGGTCAAGCCGGGCACGTTCGAGATCGGCCCCTTCACCGTGCACACCGAGCGGGTCGCCCACCCCGTGGAGGCCTACGGCATCCGCGTCGAGCACGGCGGCCGCGCGCTGACGTACTCCGGTGACACCGGCGTCAGTGACGCGCTGGAGGAACTCGCCCGCGACGCCGACCTGTTCCTGTGCGAGGCCGCGTTCACCCACGGCAAGGAGAACATCCCGGACCTCCACCTCAACGGCCGCGAGGCAGGCGAGACGGCCGCCCGCGCCGGAGCCCGCCGCCTCGTCCTCACCCACATCCCGCCGTGGACGGACCCCCAGGTCAACCTGGCGGACGCCCGCGCGGTGTTCAAGGGCCCGGTGGAACTGGCGGCGCCCAGGGTGTCGTACGAGGTCTGAGCGCGGGTACGAGGCGCCGCCCCGCTCCTTCGTACGGGATCGGCTCACGCGGCGATCCGAGACCGCGTACGCTGATGCCGAAGCCCCCCGGAACCACCTGTCCTGGTCCCGGGGGGCCTCTCTTTCCCCCCGCCCTTCCTCCCGGGTGGGAGGGCCCTTCCGTACGTGCGGCTAGGCTCGTCGTCATGTCTCGAATCGACGGCCGTACGCCCGAACAGCTCCGCCCGGTCACCATCGAACGCGGCTGGAGCAAGCACGCCGAGGGCTCCGTCCTCGTCTCCTTCGGCGACACGCGAGTCCTCTGCACCGCCTCCGTCACGGAGGGCGTCCCACGCTGGCGCAAGGGCAGCGGCGAGGGCTGGGTCACCGCGGAGTACGCGATGCTGCCCCGCTCCACCAACACCCGCGGCGACCGCGAGTCCGTCAGGGGCAAGATCGGCGGCCGTACGCACGAGATCTCCCGCCTCATCGGCCGCTCGCTCCGCGCGGTCATCGACTACAAGGCGCTCGGCGAGAACACCATCGTCCTCGACTGCGACGTCCTCCAGGCCGACGGCGGCACGCGCACGGCGGCCATCACGGGCGCGTACGTCGCGCTGGCCGACGCGGTGGCGTGGGCGCAGCGCAAGAAGCTGATCAAGGCCGGGCGGCAGCCGCTCACGGGCACGGTCTCGGCGGTCTCCGTGGGCATCGTCGGCGGCGTCCCGCTCCTCGACCTCTGTTACGAGGAGGACGTGAAGGCGGAGACCGACATGAACGTCGTCTGCACCGGCGACGGCCGTTTCGTCGAGGTCCAGGGCACCGCGGAGGCCGAGCCGTTCGCGCGCGAGGAGCTGAACGCGCTGCTCGACCTGGCGGTGTCCGGCTGTACGGAGCTGGCGGCACTGCAGCGCAAGGCGCTTGATACGGTCCTGGAAAGGTAAAGGGCGCACCAAGAAACGGTCCGTGCCGTGAGCAACCACGGTGCGGTCTCCCCGCGTCCCTACCGGTACGGGCGTACGGCACACCGCGGTACGCCCGGCCATTCCCGAACCGCACCGGAGGACAGTTCCATGGCCGCGAGCCGCCGCCGACGTCGTACGACCATCGCCACCGCCGTAGCGGCGGTCGCGCTGACGACCGGTCTTGCCACGGGGTGCGACGCCGTCAACAAGGCCCTGGACTGCGTCCAGACCGCCGACGCCATCGCCGACAGCGTCACCGACCTCCAGCAGGCGGTCGAGAGCGCGTCCGACGACCCGACCCAGATCGACGAGTCGCTCAACTCCATCGAGAAGAACCTCGGTGAGATCGGCGACAAGACCGACAACGCCGACGTCAACAAGGCCGTCGACGACCTTGAGAAGGCCGTCACCAACGTGCGCGACGCGATCAAGAACGGCGACGAGACCCCGGACATCAGTCCGGTGACGGATGCGGCGGGTGAGCTGACGAAGGTCTGCACCCCGTAGCTGCGCCGGCTGTGGGGGGGGGGCGCGTCTCGTCTGCCGGGTTCCTGGTGCTGGGCGGCTGCGGGTTCGTTGTGGCTGGTCGCGCCCACGCGGCGGAGCCGCATAGGCAACACAGCCCCGCGCCCCTTCGGGGGCGCCCCCCTTTCGGGGCGCCCCCGAACCCCCTCGTTACTGTGTGGCCATGACCCGTCTGATCCTCGCCACCCGTAACGCCGGAAAGATCACCGAGTTGCGGGCGATCCTCGCCGACGCGGCGCTCGCTCACGAACTCGTCGGTGCGGACGCCTACCCCGATGTGCCCGACGTCAAGGAGACCGGCGTCACCTTCGCGGAGAACGCGCTGCTCAAGGCCCACGCCCTGGCACAGGCGACGGGCCTTCCCGCGGTCGCCGACGACTCGGGCCTGTGCGTGGACGTCCTGAACGGTGCCCCCGGCATCTTCTCGGCCCGCTGGTCGGGCCGGCACGGCGACGACCGGGCCAACCTGGACCTGCTGCTGGCCCAGCTCGCCGACATCACCGACGAACACCGCGGCGCCCACTTCGCGTGCGCGGCGGCCCTCGCGCTGCCGGACGGCACCGAGCGCGTGGTGGAGGGGCAGTTGAGGGGCACACTGCGCCACGCCCCGGCCGGCACGAACGGCTTCGGCTACGACCCGATCCTCCAGCCGGAGGGGGAGAGCCGGACGTGCGCGGAGCTGACCCCCGAGGAGAAGAACGCGATCAGCCACCGGGGGAAGGCGTTCCGGGCGCTGGTGCCGGTGGTGCGGGAACTGCTCGGCCCGTCCGGCGTTTGAGGACGAGGGGGGCGAGGAAAACCGCGGTCACGCCCCCTCCCCGCCGCTTACGCCCAGAGTTGCCCCTGTACCCGCTCGATCGCTTCCTCCGTCGTCGCCGCCGTGTAGACGCCCGTCGACAGGTACTTCCAGCCGCCGTCGGCGACGACGAAGACGACATCCGCCGGTTCGCCGGCCTTCAGGGCCTTCCTGGCGACGCCGATCGCCGCGTGGAGGGCGGCCCCCGTGGAGACGCCCGCGAAGATGCCCTCCTGTTGCAGCAGTTCGCGGGTGCGGGTGACCGCGTCGGCGGAGCCGACGGAGAAGCGGGTGGTGAGGACGGACGCGTCGTACAGCTCGGGAACGAAGCCCTCGTCGAGGTTCCGCAGCCCGTACACCAGGTCGTCGTACCGCGGCTCCGCGGCGACGATCTTCACGTCCGGCTTGTTCTCGCGCAGGTAGCGGCCGACGCCCATGAGGGTGCCCGTCGTGCCCAGACCCGCCACGAAGTGGGTGATGGAGGGGAGGTCCGAGAGGATCTCCGGACCCGTCGTCGCGTAGTGCGCCCCGGCGTTGTCCGGGTTGCCGTACTGGTACAGCATCACCCAGTCCGGGTGCTCGGCGGCCAGTTCCTTGGCCACCCGGACCGCGGTGTTGGAGCCACCCGCGGCCGGCGACGAGATGATCTCGGCGCCCCACATGCCCAGCAGGTCACGGCGCTCCTGCGAGGTGTTCTCGGGCATTACGCACACCATGCGGTAGCCCTTGAGCTTCGCCGCCATGGCCAGGGAGATGCCCGTGTTGCCGGAGGTCGGCTCCAGGATCGTGCAGCCGGGCGTGAGACGGCCGTTCTTCTCCGCCCGTTCGATCATGTGGAGGGCCGGGCGGTCCTTGACCGAACCCGTCGGGTTCCGGTCCTCCAGCTTGGCCCAGATGCTGACGTCGGCGGACGGCGAGAGCCGCGGCAGGCGCACCAGAGGGGTGTTGCCCACCGCGGCCAACGGGGAGTCGTAACGCATGGGGAACCAGCGGCCGATCAGGCCATGCCGCCGGCCACGGCCGGCAGGATCGTCACGTTGTCGCCGTCGGCGACCTTGCTGTTGACGCCGTCGAGGAAGCGGACGTCCTCGTCGTTCAGGTACACGTTGACGAAGCGGCGCAGCTCGCCGCCGGCGTCCGCGTCGATGAGACGGGCCCGGATGCCGGCGTGCCGGGTTTCGAGGTCGGCGAAGAGCTCGGCGAGGGTGTCCCCGGTGCCCTCCACCGCCTTCTGACCGTCGGTGTACTGGCGGAGGATGGTGGGGATGCGGACCTCGATGGCCATGGTTGCGGGCTCCTGTCGGAAGAAGTGAGGTCGGTGGGCCGGTGCGCCGGTGGGCGCACGGCAGCTCGATGTGCGTGTCGTACGTGGATCGGTGGAGCCGTACGGCTGCGGGGGCCGGCGTCAACAGATGGCGCTGGCAAGCCTGCACAGGTCGACGTGCAGCCGCGCCACGAGCAGTGCGCCCGGCGTCTTGTCGCTCACGTCGTGGAAAACCATGGGTTCATCGTATCGATTCCCGGCTGGGGGCCCAGAGTGTGATCTCGTGATACGGACAGTTGTCGCCCGGTGGTTGAGATCGGCGTGATCAGTACGACTCCACCACCTTGACCTCCTCCTCCGTGACCTCGCCTTCCACGATCCGGTACGAGCGGAACTGGAAGTCACCGAGCCCGTCCGTGTCCGCGGTGGAGACGAGGACGTAGTGGGCGCCCGGCTCGTTCGCGTACGAGATGTCCGTGCGGGACGGGTAGGCCTCGGTCGCCGTGTGGGAGTGGTAGATGACGACCGGTTCCTCGTCGCGGTCGTCCATCTCGCGGTAGAGCCTCAGCAGATCGCCCGAGTCGAACTCGTAGAAGGTGGGCGACATGGCCGCGTTGAGCATCGGGATGAAGCGCTCGGGGCGGTCCGAGCCCGCCGGGCCCGCGACGACGCCGCACGCCTCGTCGGGGTGGTCCTTGCGCGCGTGCGCGACGATCCGGTCGACGAGGTCCTGGGTGATGGTCAGCATGTCGGTCAGGATAAGCAGAAGGGCAGCCCCGTACCGAGGAGTGGTACGGGGCTGCCCACATGCTGAGCAGGGTGGGAACTCAGCAGCTCAGCTGAGCGCCTCGGCGGTCTCCTTGCCGGCCTCGTCCTGCGCCGTACCGGCCTTGCGGGCGCGCACGAAGTTGAGGAAGGAGTCGAGCTCCCGCTTGACGACGGGGGCCAGCAGGTAGAGGCCGATGATGTTGAAGACCGACAGAGCGAAGAGCGCCGAGTCGGCCAGGCTGATAAGCGAGTCGAGGGAGAGCAGCGAGCCCGCGATGACGAACACGCTCCAGACGGCCTTGAAGGTGATCTCGCTCGTCCTGCTCTTGCCGAAGAGGTACGACCACGCCTTCAGGCCGTAGTAGCCCCAGGTCAGGACGGTGGAGAAGGCGAACAGCAGCACCGCGACGGTCAGCAGGTGGGGGAACCAGGGCAGGACGGTCGCGAAGGCGTCGGAGGTGATGGTGACGCCGCCGATGCTCTCGCCCTCGCGTGCCTCGGCCCAGCTGGCCGGGTTGGCGATGACGATCGTCAGCGCGGTCATGGTGCAGATGACGACCGTGTCGATGAACGGCTCCAGCAGGGCGACCAGGCCCTCGCTCGCGGGGTGGCGCGTCTTGACCGCGGAGTGGGCGATCGGGGCGGAACCCAGACCGGCCTCGTTGGAGAAGGCCGCGCGCTGGAAGCCGACGATCAGCGCGCCGATCACACCGCCGGCGACGCCCTCGGCCTCGAAGGCGCCCTTGACGATGGTCTGGAACGCGTCGGGCACCGCCGTGACGTTCACGCCGATGACGACCAGGCAGGCCACGATGTAGATGGCGGCCATCGCCGGGACCAGCCGGCTGGTGACGGAGGCGATGGAGCGGATACCGCCGAGCAGCACGAGACCGACCAGGGCGGAGATCACGACGCCGAACAGGAGCGCACCGGCCGAGGAGGACATGAAGCCGTCCTCGCCGCCGACGGTCGAGGCGATCTGTGCGTAGCTCTGGTTGACCTGGAGCAGGTTTCCACCGAACAGGCCGAAGAAGAGGATCATGACGGAGGCCAGGGCCGCCAGGACCGAGCCGGCCCTCTTGCCGCCCTTGCCGAAGCGCTCGGCGAGGCCCTTGGGCAGGTAGTGCATCGGACCGCCGGAGACGGTGCCGTCCTCGTGCTCCTCGCGGTACTTCACACCGAGGGTGACCTCGACGAACTTGGTGGCCATACCGAGCAGACCGCAGAGGATCATCCAGAAGGTGGCTCCGGGGCCGCCGATGGAGACGGCGACGGCGACACCGGCGATGTTCCCGAGGCCGACGGTGCCGGAGACGGCGGCGGTGAGTGCCTGGAAGTGGTTGACCTCACCGGCCGCGCCCTCCTCGTCGTACTTGCCGCGTACGACGTCGAAGGCGAGCTTGAACTTGCGTACCTGCAGCAGCCCGAACCACGTGGTGAAGACCAGGCCGGCGACCACGAGCCAGGCGACGATGATCGGAAGTTCGGTGTCGCCGACGGGCACGGCGTAGAAGACGACTTCGGAAACCTTGGTGGCGACCGGTTCGAAGAAACCACCGACGGCGTCGTCAATGGATGTGGAGATGCTGTCAAGCGACATCAAGCTACCTCAGGGGCGTGGGGGGGGCTGGCTGGCGTGACGCACCGGTGATGGGTGCGGTGGTGAAGCAACGCCGTTGTCCGTTGCGACCGGCTTGCAGTCATGACGGCCATTGCGGCGAGGGGTGGTGCCGAAATGGAGTTGCCAGTTCTTACCACGCCGTTTACGCGCCCTAGAGTGACGCGTCTCACGCCACAAGGTACTTCCGGCCCAAAACCCCAGGGCTGGTGACCCGATCGTTATGCGGATTTGAGCGTCCCCTGAGCGGACACCGCATGACCACAAAGAGACCGTTTGATGACCGCCGCGAGGAGGGAAAGCGCGGTCAGTGCAACCGGATCAGGGCATCAGGGTCTGGACGAGCGTCTCCTGGAGGCCGCCCAGCCAGAGGTACGCCATCACCATCGGCTTGCGTGGGTCCTCGTCCGGCAGGCGGTAGAGAAGGTCGGTGTCCTCCTCCTCCGTGACGTCGAGGCGGGAGCCGATCGCCAGGCGCAGGTCGTTGAGGCAGCCGAGCCACTGGCGGGAGTCCTCGGGGGCGAGTTCCAGTACGGCACCGCCGTCACCCGCGGTGGTCAGCCGGTCCAGGGAGCGGATCACGGCGAGGGCGTTCTCGCGTTTGCCGGCGCGCAGGTCGTTCTCGGTGAAGCGGCGGAACTCCGAGGAGTACTGGCGCTGCTCCTCGGCCTCCTCGGGCGGGACCGCCTCGCCGCCGGGTCCGCCGTAGGCGTCGGGGAAGAGGCGCTGGAGCACCGGGTCCTTGGGGGGCTCACTCGGCCCGTTGGTGAACAGTTCGGCGAGCGGGTCGCCGGGGGTCTCCTCAGCGGGGCCGGGACCGATCAGCTCCAGGAGCTGGACGGCCAGCGAGCGGATGATGGAGATCTCGACCTCGTCGAGCGCGACGGCCGCGCCGCCGCCGGAGGTCGGTTCGAAGGTTCCTGGCATGGAGTGGGTTCGCTGCTTCCGGCCGGCTTGAGGTGTGCTGTTCGTGTCCCCCGCGGGGCACCGCACGGGGGGCGCCGCTTCGGGCTGTGCTACTTGCGGTCCTGCTGGAGGGTGGCCCACAGACCGTATCCGTGCATGGCCTGTACGTCGCGTTCCATCTCCTCGCGCGTTCCGCTGGAGACCACCGCACGGCCCTTGTGATGCACGTCCAGCATGAGCTTGGTGGCCTTGTCCTTCGAGTAGCCGAAGTACGTCTGGAAGACATACGTCACATAGCTCATGAGGTTGACCGGGTCGTTGTGGACGATCGTCACCCACGGAACGTCGGGCTCGGGGACGGCGAAAACCTCCTCCGCCGACTCGGTCTTTTCGATCTCTAGGGGTGCGGGAGCCGTCACACGGCCCATGCTGCCACCACAGGGGGGCACCCGCACAAACGGACCCCCGAAATCGTCAGTCTGACGATTTCCGAGTACGATCGCCCTCGAAGCCGTATGGATCCTTGACCGGGGGGCACCATGCCCGCATGTCCGATCGCCGTGGCGCGACGGGCCGCGCCCGGCAAGGACAGGGGGGCATCCCCCAGGAATCGGGCGGGGCGCCATCCCCGCCGACGCAGGCGAGGAGAACTCTGGTGGGCATAGCGGAGCTGGGGCTTCCGGAAGACGAAGGGCGCGCGGCGCTTCCGCACAACGGGGCTGGGCGGCGCGTGGGCGTGCCCTCGACGGCGCTCTTCACGGACCAGTACGAGCTGACGATGCTGGAGGCCGCGCTCGCGGCGGGCACCGCGGGACGGCGCTCGGTGTTCGAGGTCTTCACGCGGCGGCTGCCCGAGGGGCGGCGGTACGGCGTCGTGGCGGGCACGGGGCGTGTGCTGGACGCGGTGGAGAACTTCCGGTTCGACGCGGATGTGCTGGGCTTCCTGCGTGAGGGCGGGATCGTGGGCGGGCCGACCCTCGACTGGCTCGCCTCGTACCGCTTCAGCGGGGACATCTGGGGCTATCCGGAGGGTGAGGTGTACTTCCCGGGCTCGCCCGTCCTCCGCGTGGAGGGTTCCTTCGCGGAATGCGTGCTGCTGGAGACCGTGATCCTCTCCATCCTCAACCACGACTCGGCGATCGCGGCGGCCGCGTCCCGTATGTCCTCCGCCGCCGGGGACCGCCCGCTGATCGAGATGGGCGCCCGGCGCACCCACGAGCTGGCGGCGGTGGCCGCGTCCAGGGCCGCGTACGTGGGCGGTTTCACCTCCACGTCCGACCTGGCGGCGGGCTTCCGCTACAACATCCCGACCGTGGGCACCTCCGCCCACGCCTTCACCCTGCTCCACGACCGCGAGCGGGACGCCTTCCGGGCGCAGGTGAACTCGCTCGGACGGGGTACCACTCTTCTCGTGGACACGTACGACGTCACCGAGGCGGTCCGTGCGGCGGTGGACGTCGCCGGGCCGGAGCTGGGTGCCGTCCGTATCGACTCCGGCGACCTGCTCCTGGTCGCGCACCGGGTCCGGCAGCAGCTGGACGAGCTGGGGGCGACCCGGACGAAGATCATCGTGACCTCGGACCTCGACGAGTACGCGATCGCCTCGCTGGCGGCGGCGCCCGTGGACGCGTACGGCGTGGGCACCCAGCTGGTGACGGGTTCCGGTCATCCGACGTGCTCGATGGTCTACAAGCTCGTCGCCCGCGCCAGGTCCGCGGAGCCCGGGGCTCCGCTCGTCCCCGTGGCGAAGAAGTCGTCCGGCGGCAAGACGTCCGCCGGTGGCCGGAAGTGGGCGGCACGGCGACGGGACGAGCACGGCACGGCGGAGGCCGAGGTGGTCGGCACCGGGTCCGTGCCGGAGGAACTGAAGGACCGGCTCCTCCAGGTGGAGCTGGTCAGGGGCGGCGAGGTCGTCGCCCGTGAGCCTCTGGACGTCGTACGGGACCGGCATGTGTCCGCCCTCGCGAACCTGCCCCTCTCGGCGACACAGCTCTCGCGGGGGGAGGCGGTCATTCCGACGGAATACGTGTCAAGGACCGCGTGACGGGCCGGTGACGGACCGCGTGACGCACTGCCCCGGCGCCCACGACGATCGCGCGCCCCCGTGCGACCGTGCATGAACGCGAGCCGTGCGGGCATGCACCGGCAGCGCGCCCTGCGCGCGAATCCGCCGTCCTGTGCCCCCTCCCGCCCCGTACCCGAAGTCTCTAGGCTCGGTCTTTCATCGCGATGCGTGACACGTGACGCACCACGCGTGTTCCATGATTCGCAGGCCCTGCCCGCACCCCCGACCACCGATCCCACAGTCGAAGGACACCGACCATGCGCCGCGCCTTGATCGTCGTAGATGTGCAGAACGACTTCTGCGAGGGGGGCAGTCTCGCGGTGGCCGGGGGTGCCGATGTGGCCGCCGCGATCACGGAGCTGATCGGGCAGGCCCCCGCCGGGTACCGCCACGTCGTGGCGACCCGCGACCACCACATCGCCCCCGGCGGCCACTTCGCCGACAACCCCGACTATGTCCACTCCTGGCCGGCCCACTGTGTGGCGGGTACGGAGGGTGTCGGCTTCCACCCGAACTTCGCCCCCGCGGTCGCCTCCGGAGCGATCGACGCGGTCTTCGACAAGGGCGCGTACGCCGCCGCGTACAGCGGATTCGAGGGCGTCGACGAGAACGGCGCCGGCCTTGCCGACTGGCTTCGCGCCCGCGGGATCGAGGAGGTGGACGTGGTGGGCATCGCCACGGACCACTGTGTGAAGGCGACCGCCCTGGACTCCGCGCGGGAGGGCTTCCGTACGCAGGTCCTTCTCGACCTCACGGCGGGTGTCTCCGAGGAGACGACGGAGAAGGCCCTGGACGAGATGCGTGAGGCGGGCGTGGAACTCTCGGGCAAGCCCGTGGTCTGACCCAGGGGGCTCCGCCCCGAGCCCCCGGGCCCCCGCTCCTCACACGCCGGAGGGGCTGGAAGGTGCGGGCCGCCGAAGCAAGGACCTGATCGGGCGCCACAGCTCCGGCGGGGTGGCGGCCTCGCTGTCCGTGCGCCATATCAGGCCGTCCGGGTGGTGCAGTACCGCCGTGATCTCGTCCGGTGTCGGGGGCGCCGCGTTCCCCCGGAGGTACACCGCTCGCATGCCGAGGTTCCTCAGCCGGGTGAGAGCGCGGGCGCGGTTCGCCGCGTGGACCAGGATGCGGACCGGGGCGGCATCGGGGTGGGCGACCGGAGAGGTGGGTGTGGGCAGGTTCAGTGCCACCACCACCGTGCCGTTCGGCAGCTTGCAGAAACCTCCTGCGGCCATGCGATCACACCCCCGTGCACGTCAGTGTCAATAAGAGAGTCACAGCACGCACCTAAACACGATCGGCCGCGACCCGCCAAGGGGTCGCGGCCGATACGTCTCTGACCTGCGGAGATGCGGATTACTTCACCGCGGGGCCCACCTGGAGCGTGACCGTCGAGCCATCCCAGGCCTCATTGACGATCTTGATCTTGGTGTTGGTGTCAGTGATCTTCACACCACCCGTGGGGTTCGACTCGTCGTAGTACGTGTTGGCGCGGTCGTCGAACGTCGACACACCCTTCTTCGAGGCGATCTTCGTCGCGACGCCCGCCTTGTGCAGCGTGATCCCGTCCGTGCGGGACAGGGTGAACGTCGAGTCGTACGCCTGGATCCGGTTGCGCATCAGCGTGCCGTCCGACCACCTCAGGGCCTGCGGGTGGGCGTCGACCGGAAGAACCAGACCGGTACCGGGGTGCACGCTGGTGTTGTTGTCCGCCTGCGAGGTGTCCCACTTCCAGATCAACAGGCCGTTCTGGTACGGGTAGTGCT
Source organism: Streptomyces bluensis (assembly GCF_014650715.1). Taxonomy (GTDB): domain Bacteria; phylum Actinomycetota; class Actinomycetes; order Streptomycetales; family Streptomycetaceae; genus Streptomyces; species Streptomyces bluensis. Next base: position 300,929 of record NZ_BMVM01000009.1, read on the forward strand.
CCACCCAGTCCGGACGCGTCGTCGAGAAGCCGAAGTTGTACGGGCCGACCTTCAACGTCTTGTCGTACGACACGTACTGGCGGTTCTCGGCGATGTAGTACTGCGCGTAGTCGTCCGTGATGGACGCTCCGATGCGCGAGAAGCCCTTGGCGGTCCAGGCCGCGTCCGCGCTCTCCGCGTCGTCCGAGAAGACGGCCGAGCCGTCCGCGGTCACGGAGATGGAGTCCGCCGCGAAGCCCTTCTGGGCCACGCCGCCGTCGGTGGCGTAGCGGAAACGCAGGTCGATCTTCTTGCCCGCGTACGCGTCGAGGGAGTACGCCAGCTTCTTGTACGTCTCCGACGTGCCGTCCAGCGCCGGCTTGTCGCTGCCGTCACGGCTGATGGGCGCGCCGTCCGCCGTGCCGTCGACGGCCGTCCAGTTGGCGCCGCCGTCGGTCGAGACCTCGGTGTAGAGGTAGTCGTAGCCCGCCTCGATGTCCCACCAGCCGTCGAGCGTCAGGGAGGCCGAGGACTTGCCCGTGAGGTCCACGGAACGGGTCAGCGTGTTGGAGAGGTCGTCGCCGCTGCCGCTCCACCACTGCGTCGCGCCCTGCGCGGGCTCCACGATCTCGGTGGTGACCGTCTTCTTGGGCAGCTCGACCACGAGGGCCTGCTTGTTCTGGGTGTTGTACTCGGCGACACCCAGCTTGTGCTGCGAACTCGTCGCGGCCTTCGCCGTGTCGTAGTCCAGCCAGCCGAGCTGCAGCTTGTCCCAGGCGGTCATGTCGCCCGGCAGGTCGCCGATCTCGTTCTTGCCGGTGCCGAGCCAGGAGCCGGACGACATCAGCGTCCAGAACCCGGTGGAGTTCTCGCCGCCGTTGGTGTCGTAGAGGTCCGGCAGACCGAGGTCGTGGCCGTACTCGTGGGCGAAGACTCCGAGTCCGCCGTTCTCCGGCTGGATGGTGTAGTCGCCGACCCAGATGCCGGTGTCGCCGACCTGGGCGCCGCCGAGCTTGTTGCCCTCGGGGCCGGTGGCACCCGCGTCCGTGCCGAACGCGTACCAGCGGTGGGCCCAGATCGCGTCCGTGCCCTGCGCGCCGCCGCCGGCCGACTCGTCCTCACCGGCGTGCACGATCTGGAAGTGGTCGACGTAGCCGTCGGGCTCGTTGAAGTCGCCGTCGCCGTCGAAGTCGTAGCGGTCCCACTGGTCGTACTGGGCCAGGTCCGCCTTGATGTCGGCGTCGGACTTGCCGGACGCCTTCTGGTCGGCGACCCAGGCCTTGACGCCGTCGCTGACCACGTTCCACACGCTGGCGCAGGTGGTCTGGCCGCAGGCGTTGTTGCCGTAACGGGCCTCGTTGAAGGGGACCTTGACCCAGTCGGACACCTCGCCGTCGACCGAGTAGCGGCCCGAGGACTGCTTCTCGTAGTACTTCTTCACCGACTCGGTGTTGTCACCGGTGCCGAAGTACAGCTCCTGGAAGTGCTCCTGGTTGTAGTCCGCCTGCCAGGCCGTGCTGTTGTCCTTGGTGCGGTCGGGCTCGGCTATCTGGTTGTGCAGCGGGCCCGGGGTGCCGCCGTAGCGGCTGTCTATCTCGTCGCCGAACTCGACGAGGATCGTGAAGATCTTGTCGGTCTTCTCGCGGCCGAGCTCGACGTACTTGCTGTCGCCCTTGTTGCTCTCCAGCTGCACGACCTGCGATCCGTCACGGTTCTTGACCGTGGCGTCGCCGGATATGACCTGCTTCAGGGCTTCTTCGCGCTGGGCTTCCTGCGTCTTGCTCAGCGGGCCTTCGAGGTCGTGCTCCTGCTTGGCGCGGTCCGCCGGGTCGCGACGGTCCACGGCCGCAGCCGTGGACGCGCCCTCGTCGGCGGCCTGTGCCACCGCGAACGTCGAGAACGTCGCGGCCGCCGCGGCGAACGCGACACCGATCGCCGCCGCTCTGAACGTCCAGGTTCTACTGGTCACTTGAGGTCCTCCCCCGCGCCCGACTCGCGCGGAGGAGGGTCCATGATCCTGGAGGGTCCGCGCGCGGTATACGCGTGTAGTCAAGTGCCGCCATTCGACCGGAGTTCCGGAACAAAAAACAGATCTTGACTTGGGCAGGTCAAGTGCACTATATGGAGTGTCCGTTCGTTATCCGGACGTGATGCCGCATCCCAGGGGGAACCCCTCACCCGGCGCGCAGGTGTGTCCACTTGGCGGACACCATGACTCCGTGCGCCCCCCGTGCACCGGCACCGCCGATCAGGCGACGCTTACCCGCCGTTCCACTCGGGCACCCTGGCGATTAGAGTCGACTGGAGGAACGCCCGGAATCGGCGGAATGCCAAGTCGATACCGTCACCGCACCTTTGATTCGTATCCGCGTACTCCCCCAATGTGAGAGGCACGGGGAGACCCCACCCGAGGACACGATTGACATGCCTCGTCCGACGACCGCACAGCTCGCCTACGGCTCCTGCACCGTGATCTTGTCCACCCTCGCCATGCTGCTGCTGTCCCAGACGAGTTCGGGCCTGGCGATCACCGTGATCGCCGTCTCGGCACTCGCGCTCGGGCTGCTCGTCGCGATGACCGTGCCGTTGCCGAAGAAGACACCGGCCGCCGCCACGGCGTCCGCGGACGAGCAGGACGAGCACCGGGTTCCGACGGCGTCCGCCGCGCAGGAGCGCGTTCCGGCCCCGCGGTAGGTCCTGCCCCCTTGAGACCCGGAGGCCCGGCGGTCACACGGTGCTGACCACCACCGTCTTGGCCGCCTTGTCGTGGAGTCCCTGCTTGTAGGGCCTGTCGAAGAAGCTCCAGCCGCCCGCGATGACGGTCCAGACGCAGGCACAGCAGAACGCGAACGGGATCCACAGGACGGCCGCCCGCAGCAGCGAGGTCTGCGCGGTGGGCGTGGAGCCGTCGGAGAGGTCGGCCGTCCGCAGCTTCATCAGCTGCTTGCCCGGGGTCTGGCCGTTCCTGGTCGTGAAGTAGGTGTCGTACGCGATGTAGAGGACGGCGGCGATCACCTCCTGCCCCAGGGACTTGGCGTACTCGATGCGCTCCGCGGACGTCGTGTACTGGATGAGCCCGAACGCCCACCCCAGCAGCACCACCACGATGCCCACGATCACCATGTCGATGACGCGGGCGAGCACGCGCTTGCCGCTGCCGGCGAGCGGGGGCATTCCCGCGAGCGGGTCGGTGCTGTACGGGCCGCCGCCGTACGGATCGCCCGCGTGGGGCGGGGGCTCATGACCGTACGGGGAGTCGTACGGCGACCCCGAAGGAGGCGGTGGCTCCTTCCTGGACTGGTCGTCCGGGGACTGATCCGGGGACGGACCGGAGCCGGGGGGCGGCGGTTCGGTGCTCATGGCCCGAGTCGACCGCGAACCCTCCGGCTCCGCATCCGGCACGGGGCCGTCCGGAGTAGGAAATTCCGTACGTCCGCGCGCCTGTGCGTCTGCGCCCGCGCGCCCGCGCGTCTGTGCCCGTACTATCCGGCCACGAACGTGTGAGCCGCCTTGTCGTGCCAGCACTGGTGCCAGGGGCGGTCGAACACGCACCACAGGACGCCGACGACGCCGATGCCGAGCAGACCCGGAACGCTGTAGACGAGCCAGCGGCGCACCGCCAGTCCGAAGGTCGGCGGCTCGTGGCCCTCGATGTCGCGGACCTCCAGGCCGAGCAGCTTCTTGCCGAGGGTACGGCCCCACTTGGCGGTGGGCAGCGCCTCGTAGAGGACGCCGAAGACGAGCAGCACGCCGAGGATGATGCCCAGGTAGACGGAGGTCGTGCCGTCGAGCAGCCAGACCGTGACCGTCTCGCCGGACAGCTTGGCCTCGTCGATCTTCCCGTTGATGTGGTCGACGGCCTGCGTGCCGAGCGGCACGGCTGCCGCGCCGGTGACGGCGAGGACGACGAGCGTGTCCAGCAGCCGGGCGGCCAGCCGCTTGCCGAGCCCCGCAGGGCGGGCCGCGGCCTGAGCTCGGGCAGCCGCCTGGAACGGGTCCTCGTTGACCGGCTTCCACGGCGCGACGCGCTGCTCCCCGTCCGCACCCGCCAACTGGTGCACCTGCTGCGCCCAGGAGGGCTGTCCGCCACCGGCCCCCGGGCTGAGGGGGGTCGCGGCGGGGCCGGTGGACTGCGGGGGCACGGCGGACGGGGGCTGTTGCGAGAAGGAACCGCCGGGCTGCGCCGGGGCCGGAGCGGGCGGCTGATGGGCGGCGGGCGGCTGATGGGCGGCGGGCGGCTGATGGGGGCTGCCCGGCCGGCCCTGGGCCGGGGGCGCCGGGGTGGCCGCGGCGGCCGCGGCGGCCGCGGTCTGCGGGCCCTGTTGCGGGGCCTGCTGCGGCCTCTGCTGCGCACCTGACAGCCCTTCGGGCGCCGCCTGGGGGTTCAGGCCCAGTGCCTGCTGCGCGGCGGCCTGAGCGTCCGTGTGCGCGAGGGGTGACCGGAACTTCATGGTGCCCTCGGCCTCCGCGGGCTCCGCGCCGCCGGACGCCGTGGGGCGCGCGTCCGCGTTCGGGCGGCGGAAGACCACCGTGCCCTGGGGGGACTCCTCGTCCGCCGGCGGGATCGCCGCCGTGCCGTCCGTGCTCGCGGTGCGCGCCTGGTCGCCCGCCGCCCGCGGGTCCGTCGCGCGCGGCGAACCCCAGGAGACGCGGTTCTGGTCGTGGCCGAAGCCGGACTGCCGGGACCGGTCGGCGCCCCACGCGGACGCGGGCTCGGGCCTGTTGCCGTGCTGGGCCTCGGCCGGAGACGGCTGCTGCGGCTCCTCGGCGGGCGCGGCCGGCTCGGCGGGCGGCGCGGGTTCCGGGGGCGCGGTGGGTTCCGGGTCCTCGTCGAAGAAGTGCGGGCCCGTCTCCTCGACGGAGTCCGGGGTGGCGGGGGCCGCCGCGCCGGGCGGCGCCAGCGGTTCGCCGTCGGTGGGCGCCGGACGGCTCGTCCCCGGTACCCAGGAGGCACCGTTCCAGTAACGGACATATCCAGGAATGGATGGGTCCGGGTAATACCCTTCGCGGGGCCTGTCGTCACCGGGGGCCGGGGTTGGGGCGCTCATGTCCGTCGTCCCGTATCTGCTCGGGGGTTGGTTGGGGGAATCAACATCTACCAGACCGGCGCAACCACCACCGCCCCTCCCGCCGGACCCACTCCTTTCGAGCACGGTTCTGCTACGCGACGGGGGCGACGGCGCGGCTCCCGCTGTCCATGACCATGGCTGAAGGGGACCCGAAGGGGCCCGTCGGAAACCGGCGCCGTCCTCACGCACCTCTATGCGGGCCGACCGCCGTGGCACCGGCTGTAAGGGAAGCGCCCGGGAAGGCTCCTCGGGCGCTGGCCGTCTGGCGTCTGCCGTCTGCCGTCTGCCCTCAGAAAACCTTGCCGGGGTTGAGGATGCCCAATGGGTCAAAGACCTGTTTGATACCGCGCTGCATCTCCAGCGACACCGGCCCGAGCTCGCGAGCGAGCCATTCCTTCTTCAGCAGCCCCACACCGTGCTCGCCCGTGATCGTGCCGCCGAGATCAAGGCCGAGTGCCATGATCTGGTCGAACGACTCACGCGCCCGACGCGACTCGTCCTCGTCGTTGGCGTCGAAGCACACCGTCGGGTGCGTGTTGCCGTCGCCCGCGTGAGCGACGACACCGATCGTGAGGTCGACATCGTCCGCGATCTTCGCGACGCCGTCGAGGAACTCGCCCAGCTTGGAGCGGGGCACGCACACGTCGTCGATCATCGTGGTGCCCTTCACCGCTTCGAGCGCGGTGAGTGACAACCGGCGTGCCTGGAGCAGGAGTTCGGACTCGGCGGCGTCGTCCGCCGGGACGACCTGGGTGGCGCCCGCGGCCTCGCACAGGGCGCCGACCGCGGCGAGGTCGGCGGCGGGGTCGGGGGTGTCGAACGCGGCGAGGAGGAGGGCCTCGGTGCTCTCCGGGAGGCCCATGTGCGCCAGGTCGTTGACGGCCTTGACCGTCGTACGGTCCATCAGTTCGAGGAGGGACGGCACATGCCCGCCCTCCATGATCCGGCAGACGGCGTCGCAGGCGGCGGAGGCGGAGGCGAACTCCGCCGCCAGCACCAGTTGCTGGGGCGGCTGCGGCCTCAGGGCCAGGATCGCGCGGACGACGATGCCGAGCGAGCCCTCCGAGCCGACGAACAGGCGCGTGAGGTCGTACCCGGCGACGCCCTTCGCCGTGCGGCGGCCGGTGGACATCAGCCTCCCGTCGGCGAGCACGACGTCGAGACCGAGCACGTACTCGGCCGTCACCCCGTACTTCACGCAGCACAGGCCGCCGGAGGCCGTGCCGATGTTGCCGCCGATGGTGCACATCTCCCAGCTGGAGGGGTCCGGCGGGTAGTAGAGGCCGTGTTCGTTCACCGCGCGGGAGAGCGTGGCGTTGATGACCCCCGGTTCGACGACGGCGATGCGGTCGACCGGGTTGATCTCCAGGATGCGGTCCATCTTCGTCAGGGACAGCACGATGCAGTCGTCGGCGGCGTTGGCCCCGCCCGACAGGCCGGTGCGGGCGCCCTGCGGGACGACCGGGACGCGCAGCTCGGTGGCGGTGCGCATGACGTGCTGGACCTGCTCGACGGTGCGTGGCAGCACGACGACGGCCGGGACGCCGGCCTCGCAGAAGCTCGCCATGTCGTTCGCGTACGAGGCCGTGACGTCCGGGTCGGTGAGGACCGCCTCGGCCGGCAGTCCGGCGAGGAGCCGGTCCTGGAGGCGGTCGAGGGGGCGGTCCGGAAGTCCGTCCTGGAGTCGGTCGTGGGGTCGGTCGTGGAGGTTGCCGGTCACTGCTGTGCCTTCCGGGGGCGGGGCTTCGCTACGGCTCATGATCACAGCGTCGCACCGGACCGCCATCGGTGTGAACCCGTCGGCGAGGGCCTTTCGGGTGCCGCGTTGTGGTCTTCCTATTGACGCACAGTGAGCGGCATGAAGAGCGGCATGGAGAGCGAACAGCGGCGGTTCGGGGCGGCCGACCGGATGATGCGGCGCGCACTGGGCTGGACGATGGCCGGTGGTGCCGTACTCGCCGGTGTGCTGGTGCTGCTGCCGGACGGCGAGCAGCACCAGCAGCAGCCGGTGGCGCCCGCGCCGGCACCCAAGGCGCGGGCCCGGGCGGCCGTCGCGGCCGGGGTGCCCGCGGCGATGCCGGATCTGGCGGCGCTGATCGGTGACCGCGAGCGGCGGCTGCGGAAGTATCCGGAGGACGGGCGGGCGTGGGCCGTGCTGGGCACGGCGTATGTGGAGCGGGGGCGCCGTACCGGGGTGGCCGCGGACTTCCCGAGGGCCGAGCGGGCGCTGCGCACCTCGCTGAAGGTCCGACCGAGCCGGAACGCGGAGGCGTACGACGGGCTGGCCGCGCTGGCGGCCGCGCGACACGACTTCCCGGCGGCCCGGCAGTGGGGCGAGCAGGCCGTACGGGTGGCGCCCGGGCGCTGGACGGCGTACCCGCTGCTGATCGACGCGTACGACGGTGTCGGCGACTACCAGGCCGCCCGCCGGACCCTGGACCAGCTGCTCGCCCTGCGGTCCCGGTCCGCGGTGACGGCGCCCGCGGTGACGGCGCGTGCGGCGCAGGTGTACTGGGACCAGGGCCGGCGCGAGGACGCGGCCGCGGCGCTCTCGGACGCGGCCGCCCGCGCCGAGGGTCCCACCGAGCGGGCCGCGTACCTCGTGCGGGCGGCCGAACTGGCCTGGCAGCGCGGCGACCTCAAGGAGTCCCTGCGCTACGCCACGGCCGCCCTGCGCGCCGACCCCGACGACCACGCCGCCGTGGCCGGGCGGGCCCGCGCGCTGGCCGCGCTGGGCCGCACGGAGGAGGCGGTACGGGCCTACCGGTCGGCGCTGTCAAGGGCGAGGTCGCCCCAGTACGCCCTGGAGCTGGGCGAGCTGTACGAGTCCCTCGGGCGTCAGGGCGAGGCACGGGCCCAGTACCGCGTGCTGCGCGAGACGGTACGCGCGGACGCGAAGGCCGGGGTGAACCATTCCCTCTTCCTCGGCCTGTTCGAGGCGGACCACGGTGACCCTGACAGGGCGGTCCGCCTGCTGCGGGACGAGTGGGAGCGGCAGCCGAGCCTGCGGGCGGCGGACGCGCTGGGCTGGGCCCTGCACCGGGCCGGCGAGGACGAGGAGGCGCTCTCGTTCGCGACGCGGGCGACCGACAGGGCCCACGGTGGGGAGGTCCGCAGCGCGCTGTACGCCTACCACCGGGGCGAGATCGAGTACGCCCTGGAGCGGCCCGGTCCGGCCCGCCGTCACCTGGCCGAGGCCCTGCGCCTCAACCCGTACTTCTCCCTGCTGTACGGGCCCGTGGCGAGGGAGGCGCTGGGGGAGCTGGGAGAGCCGTCGGACGAGGGTCCGGCGGAACTCGGGCAGCCGGAGGGCCGCTCGGAAGGGGCATCGGCGTAGACCGGGGAGGGTGGCCGCCGGGGCTACCGGCGGCTACCGGGGCCACCGGGGCCACCGGGGCTACAGATTGCCCCGCTTGGCCTGCTCCCTCTCGATCGCCTCGAACAGCGCCTTGAAGTTGCCCTTGCCGAATCCCATCGAACCGTGCCGTTCGATGATCTCGAAGAAGACGGTCGGACGGTCCTGAACGGGCTTGGTGAAGATCTGGAGGAGGTAGCCGTCCTCGTCCCGGTCGGCGAGGATCTTCAGCTCGCGCAGGGTCTCCACGGGCACGCGGGTGTCGCCGACCCACTCGCCGAGGGTGTCGTAGTACGAGTCCGGGGTGTCGAGGAACTGCACACCGGCCGCGCGCATGGTCCGTACCGTCTGGACGATGTCGTTGGTGTTGAGCGCGATGTGCTGGACGCCGGCGCCGCCGTAGAACTCCAGGTACTCGTCGATCTGGGACTTCTTCTTGGCGACGGCGGGCTCGTTGATCGGGAACTTGACCTTGAGTGTGCCGTCGGCGACGACCTTCGACATCAGGGCGCTGTACTCGGTGGCGATGTCGTCGCCCACGAACTCCTTCATGTTCGTGAAGCCCATGACCTTGTTGTAGAAGCCGACCCACTCGTTCATGCGGCCGAGTTCGACGTTGCCGACGCAGTGGTCGATGGCCTGGAAGGTGCGGTGGGCGGGCGGCTCGACGATCGGGGCGGCGGCCACGAAGCCGGGGAGGTAGGGGCCGTCGTAACCGGTGCGCTCGACGAGGGTGTGCCGGGTGGAGCCGTACGTGGCGATCGCGGCGAGGACGACCGTGCCGTGCTCGTCCTTCTGTTCGTACGGCTCGGCGACGGAGCGGGCGCCGTGCTCGATCGCGTAGGCGTACGCCCGGCGCACGTCCGGGACCTCGATGGCGAGGTCGACGACGCCGTCGCCGTGCTCGGCCACGTGCTCGGCGAGGAAGTGGCCCCAGGTGGTGGCGGCCTTGATGACCGAGGTGAAGACGAAGCGGGCGGAGCCGTTCTCCAGGACGTAGCTCGCGGTCTCGCGGCTGCCGTTCTCCGGTCCGGAGTAGGCCACCAGCCGCATGCCGAAAGCGGTGGAGTAGTAGTGGGCAGCCTGCTTGGCGTTGCCCACGGCGAACACGACCGCGTCCATTCCCTTGACCGGGAAGGGGTCGGCCTGCCGTGCGGTGTCGGGAGCGTGGTGTGTGGTCTGCGTCATAGGCGCAGAGTCTCTCGCTGCGGCAAGGTGCGCAACAGTTCACCGATTCGCTGGACAATCTGCTCAGCGGAAGGCCCGCGATGGCGGGTTCCCTGTACAGGGTGACTACCGGGGAGGTCCTCATGGCGATCGATCAACTGGATGGGCGGATCATCGCGCTGCTGGCCCGGGAGCCGCGGATCGGCGTGCTGGAGATGTCCCGGCGGCTCGGGGTGGCGCGCGGGACGGTGCAGGCCCGGCTCGACCGGCTCCAGTCGGACGGCGTCATCCGCGGGTTCGGCCCGCAGGTGGACCCGGCCGCCCTCGGGTACCCGGTGACGGCGTTCGCGACGCTGCAGATCCGGCAGGGCCAGGGCCCGGACGTACGGGCGCACCTGTCGACCGTGCCGGAGGTACTGGAACTCCACACGACGACCGGCAACGGCGACATGCTCTGCCGCCTCGTGGCCCGCTCGAACGCGGACCTCCAACGGGTGATCGACCGCGTCGTCGGCTTCGACGGCATCGTCCGCGCCTCCACAGCCATCGTCATGGAAAACCCGGTCCCACTACGGGTGATTCCCCTGGTGGAACAGGCGGCGGAGGAGCGGGGGTAGGGGGTAGCTCCGCCTGACCGCCGCGCCGAAGTCGAGCGTCGCGGGGCATGCGGGAGTTTGACGACAGGGCCTAGCAGCTCGGGACCGAGCCCTTGTCCTTTTCCAGGGCCATCAGGGAGTTCACGGCGCCCTTCAATGTGGTCACCGGGATCAGGCGCAGGCCCTTGGGGAGTTCGGACTTCGCGTCGGAGCACTCGGCCTTCGGGACCAGGAAGACCGTGGCGCCGTCGCGGTGGGCTGCCTGGGTCTTGAGGGCCACCCCGCCGACCGGGCCGACCTCGCCGGCGGCGTCGATCGTCCCCGTACCGGCGATGACGCGGCCCCCCGTGAGGTCGCCGCCGCTGCCGTCGCCGTTGAGTTTGTCGATGACGCCGAGGGAGAACAGGAGGCCGGCGCTGGGGCCGCCGACGTCGGACAGCTTCAGGGTGACCTTGATGTCGTCGCCGGCCTTGCCCAGGTAGCCGAGCGCCGCCTGGGTCGCCGCGTCCTGGGACCTCTTCATCTCCGCCTCGTTGCGCCGCTCGATCTCCTTGACGTTGCCGCCGCTCGGGTAGACCGCGTCACGCGGCATCACGGCCTGGTCCGTACGGAACCAGCCGTCGACGACGTCGGCGAGCCCGACGCGGGCGTCCGGGCCCGTCGCCTCGATCGTCGTCATCCGCAGCTGTCCGCGCGTCTCGCGGGGCGTCGCACCGGTGATGGTGATCACCGGCGCGCCCTTGTTCGAGCCGAGGACGTTCGCCGTCATGCCGGGTTGCGCCACGGAGAAGGGCAGCGGCGCGAACGCCGCCGTGGCGAGCAGGGCCACGACGGGCAGGGCGCTGAGGGCGACGGCCTTGGGGCGCGACAGGCTGGAGAGGCGTGAGAGCACGGAATCAATCTAACGCGACGGTGGCATCCGGCCAGTTGGCGGGCGGCCCCTGAGCGCTGGGCCCTGGGTCCTGGGTCTTGGGTCTTGGGTCGGTCCTGGATCCTGGGTCCTGTCAGTTCACGTCCGCCTGGGCGTCCGCGTGCTCGAACACTTCGAGCATCCGTGTCAGCACGCGTACGCAGGTGTCCACGTCCGCGTCGGTCAGGTCGCCGCCCACCCGTTTCAGCAGCTCGCTCTCGCGGGCGATGACCGTCTCGATGACCGTGCGGCCGGCGTCGGTCAGGCGGATGAGCGAGGACCGCTGGTGGGCGGGGTTGGGGATGGCCTCGACCAGTCCGCCGGCCGCCGCGTCGTTGACCATCCGCTGCACGAACTGGCGGCTGAGCTCCTGCGCGCGGGCCATCCGCGGGACGGTCATCGGCCCGTGGGCGCGCAGGAGGTCCAGTACGGCACGGACGCCGATGGACAGCCCTTCGACCGGCTCGTTCAGCTCCACCCTGCGGCTCACCCGCCGGTACAGCGGGCCCAGGACGGCGAACACCTCGTACATGCGGGAGGCCAGTTCGTCGGGCGGGAGGGGGGCCGGTTCGTCATCGCCCTTGCTCGTGGTCTTGCCCTTGCTCTTGCTCACGGACCCACGAAACCAGAATGACACCTTGGTTGCCAAACCATGGGGCAACATGACACCTTGGTTGTCATGACTGATGCCTCGCAGATGTTCACGTTCCCGTCCGACGACGGCCTTCTCGCCTACCGCGACACCGGCGGCCCGGGCGCCCCCGTCGTGCTGCTGCACGGCGGCTTCACCGACCACCGCATGTGGGACGACGTCGTACCGCTCCTCGCGGTCGGCCACCGGGTGATCGCACCGGACGCACGGGGCCACGGCGCGTCCGACAACGCGAGCCGGCCCTTCCGGTTCACGGACGACCTCGCCGCGCTCCTGCGCCATCTGGACGTGGGCCCCGCCGTCCTGGCGGGGATGTCGATGGGTGCGGCCATCGCGGTCGACACCGCGCTGGAGCACCCGGGCCTCGTGCGCGCACTCGCCGTCAGCGGCGCGGGAACCAGCGAGCCCGAGTACCGGGACCCCTGGACCATGGACTTCGTGGCCCGCCGTCAGGCCGCCCTGGAAGCCGGTGACATCGAGGGCTGGGTCGACGCCTCCCTGTCAGCCGTGGCCGGCCCGCACCGCACGCTCGACGAGGTCGACCCCGATGTCGTACGACGCGTACGGGAGATGCTGCGCGGGACCATCACCAAGCACACGGCCGACGAACCCGACTGGTCCGTCCCCGTGACCGACACCTGGGCCCGCGCCGCGGACATCACGGTCCCCGTGCTGGCCGTCAACGGCGCCCTCGACGCATCCGACCTGATCGCCATGGCCGACCGCCTCGTCGGCATCGTCGCGGGCGACAGCCGCACGACGGCGATCGAGGACGCCGCCCACTACGTCCCCATGGAACGGCCGGACACCTTCACCAAGATCCTGCTGGAGTGGCTCGGCGACATCTCTGGTTGACCTGGTTGACCTGGTTGACACCGTGCCGCCGCGATCGGCTCAGCTCAGCGCAGCGCCTCGGCGACTTCCCGTGCGGCGTCGAGGACCCGCGGGCCCACGCGCTCCGGCACCGCGTCCGCGAGCATCACGACGCCCACGCTGCCCTCGACGCCGGTCACCCCCAGTAGCGGTGCCGCGGCGCCGCTCGCGCCGGCCTCCAGCTCTCCGTGCGTGAGGGTGTACCCGGGCCCGTCGACCGGCTGTTGCCGGGCCGCGAGGATGGCGCGCCCCGCGGCACCCCGGTCCAGGGGATGCCGGAACCCGGCCCGGTACGCCACGTGGTAGTCCGTCCACGTCGGCTCGACGACCGCGACGGCCAGCGCCTCCGCACCGTCGACGAGGGTCAGATGGGCCGTGGCGCCGATGTCCTCCGCGAGCGAGCGCAGCGCGGGCAGGGCGGCCTCACGGACCAGAGGATGCACCTGGCGGCCCAGACGGAGCACGCCGAGGCCGACACGGGCCCGGCCTCCCAGGTCACGGCGTACAAGGGCGTGCTGCTCCAGCGTGGCGAGCAACCGGTACACAACGGTCCGGTTCACGCCCAGCTTGTGCGAGAGCTCGGTGACGGTCAGCCCGTGGTCCGTGTCGGCGAGCAGCTTGAGGACACGCAGTCCCCGGTCGAGCGTCTGGGAGGTCTCCGCGGTCACGACGCCCACTCCTTCGTGGTGAGGGCGGCGGCCCCTTCCGCGGCGGGTGCGTCGCCGGTCCCGTCGGCGACGCGCTTCAGTGGCCGCCGGTCGGCTGGACCCGGAGATGCTCCGGGTGGAGTCGCTTCACGGCTGCGCTCCGCGGCGGCACTGCCACGGGGCGTATGCGTGTGGGGACAGTAGCGAGCCGGTTCGCTGAGCGGAAGCCTCCGTCCAGAATCCGGTCACTCACCGGTACGGACCACTCCGCTTTGCCCCGGAATACGACGGCGCGCGCCGCCCGGCGCACACAGCCCCCGCACCGGCGCGCGCACCACGCATTCCCGCTCAGCGCATGCGCGTGGCCCACTCCTGCACCTTGGCGATCCGCTGGCGCAGCTGCCCCGCCGTGGCCTCCGCGCTCGGCGGGCCGCCGCACACCCGGCGCACCTCGGTGTGGATCACGCCGTGCGGCTTGCCGCTCTGGTGGGAGTACGCGCCGACCAAGCTGTTGAGCTGCTTGCGCAGTTCCAGCAGTTCCTTGTGGGTGACGACGGGCCGCCGGTCGGCCGGCAGTTCCAGGAGGTCGGCCTCCGCGTCGGGCTTCTTGCGGCTGTGGGCGATCTGCCGGGCCTGCCGCTTCTGGAGGAGGAGCTCCACCTGGTCAGGCTCCAACAGGCCCGGAATGCCCAGGTAGTCCTGTTCTTCCTCGCTGCCCGGGTGGGCCTGCATGCCGAAGTCGGCGCCGTTGTACGTCACCCGGTCGAACACGGCGTCGGACTCCAGCGCCTCGAAGGGCAGCATGTCCTGCTCGCCGGTGTCCTCGTCCTGCTGCTTCTCGGCCTCCTGGAGGAGCTTCTCCTCCTCGGCGTACGGGTCCTCCTCGCCCCCCTTCTTCGGCTTGTCGAGGACGTGGTCGCGCTCGACCTCCATCTCGTTGGCGAAGGAGAGCAGGTCGGGAACCGTCGGCAGGAACACGGAGGCGGTCTCGCCACGCCTCCGGGACCGTACGAAACGGCCGACGGCCTGGGCGAAGAACAGCGGGGTGGAGATGGTGGTGGCGTACACGCCGACGGCGAGCCGGGGCACGTCGACGCCCTCGGACACCATGCGGACGGCGACCATCCACCGGTCGGTGTTGTTGCTGAACTCGTCGATACGGTCCGATGCTCCGGCGTCGTCGGAGAGGACGAGGGTCGCCGAGTGACCGGTGATCTCCCTGATGAGCTTGGCGTACGCGCGCGCCGAGTCCTGGTCGGTGGCGATGACGAGGGCGCCGGCGTCCGGGATGGCCTTGCGGACCTCGGTCAGCCGCTGGTCGGCGGCGCGCAGCACGCTGGGCATCCACTCACCGCGCGGGTCGAGGGCGGTGCGCCAGGCCTGGCTGACGGCGTCCTTGGTCATGGGCTCACCGAGCCGGGCGGCGATCTCGTCCCCCGCCTTCGTCCGCCACCGCATGTTGCCGCTGTAGGAGAGGAAGATGACGGGCCGGACGACGTGATCGGCGAGCGCGTTGCCGTATCCGTACGTGTAGTCGGCGGCGGACCGCCGGATTCCGTCGTTCCCTTCCTCGTACGTGACGAAGGGGATGGGGTTCGTGTCGGACCGGAAGGGCGTACCGGTGAGCGCGAGCCGCCGCGTCGCGGGCTCGAACGCCTCCAGACAGGCCTCGCCCCAGGACTTGCTGTCACCCGCGTGGTGAATCTCGTCGAGGATGACGAGGGTCTTGCGCTGCTCGACACGGTTGCGGTGCAGCATGGGCCGCACCCCGACACCGGCGTACGTGACCGCGACCCCGTCGTACTCCTTGCCGAGCGGTCCCGCGCTGTACTCGGGGTCCAGCTTGATGCCGATCCGCGCCGCCGCCTCCGCCCACTGCTTCTTCAGGTGCTCGGTGGGCGCGACCACGGTCACCTGCTGCACGACGTGGTGGTGCAGCAGCCAGGAGGCGAGCGTCAGTGCGAAGGTCGTCTTCCCGGCGCCCGGGGTGGCCACGGCCAGGAAGTCACGTGGCTGCTCCTGGACGTACTTCTCCATCGCCCCCTGCTGCCAGGCACGCAGCTTGCTGGCGGTGCCCCACGGGGCACGACCGGGGAACGCGGGCGAGAGGTGATGCGAGTGCGAGGCGGAGCTGGTGCTGGCGGCGGTGGTACTCACGGTCTCCGTTGGTGGGTAGGGCGGCTCGGCTGCATCCGTGTGGTTGATGGTGTGACTGGGCCACGAATGACGACCGGGCCACCTTATCGGTGGCCCGGTCGGGTGAACGCGGGGACCGCGCCGGGTCTGCGGCGGATGGGACTCAGCTCACATCGCCTCGTGCAACACCCTCAAGCGCCGAGCGATCAGCCCTACATCCTCAAGGTCGCCACCCGCTACCTCCATGACGAGCTTGTACGCCTCCTCCTGGTCGACTTCGAGCATCTCGGTGCCGTTGAAGTCGAGAAACACAACCGTGCACATCCAGGCCATGCGCTTGTTGCCGTCCACCAGAGGATGGTTCGCGGCAAGCGACTGAAGCAGTGCCGCAGCCTTCTCGAAGAGGCCCGTGTACGCCTCGACGCCGAACATCTGGGACTGGGGACGGTGAACGGCCGAGCTGAGCAGACCCAGATCGCGCACGGCGACTTCCTGCCCCCCGCAGGCCAACTCCGCCAGGTCCAGGGCCTCCTGGACCGTGAGGTACTTCACCTACTCCCCCAGCCGCCGCAGCAGGTCGGCGTGTCCCGCCGCGTACTTGGCCCCCAGGCGACGAACCGTGGTTCGGTCCGCCTCCTGCTCCAGATACCGGTCGATCGCCTGAAGCACGATGGCGTGCATGCTGCGCCCCTCCTCCTCGGCGCGCAGCTTGAGCGCTTCCTGCTGGTCGTCACGCAGACGAAGGTTCATAGCCATACCATTATGGTACCGGCCATGGGGCCACTGTGGTACCACTCGCCCATCACGCAGCCCGCACCCGAGTCGTCGCCCAAGCCCCGAGCAACGCCACCGCCGCCATCGGCAGGAACACCGCCGCGAACGCCGCCGGATGCGAAGCCGCCCCGGAGGCCTCCGTGGCGGTGTGGGTGACCGTGCCGCCGCCCAGGGCCGCGAAGGCGGCGCCGCCCGCGGCGAGGAGGACGACGTTGGAGAGACCGTCGGAGATCTGGAGAGAGGCCGAGTTGGCGCCGGCCTCCTCGGGGGCGGAGAGCTGGAGCAGCAGGACGCTGGTGGAGGAGATCACGAGCCCCATGCCGAAGCAGCCGAACGCCCAGGCCACCGCCACGCTCCACACCGGCACCGTCTCGATCAGCACGCTCGGCGCGGCCGCGATCGAAGCGGCGGTCAGGAGCATGCCGGCCGTCATCAGCCGTTCCCGGTACGGCTCCAGGCGCGGCCGCGACTGCACCCACGACCCCAGCGCCCACGTGGCCCCGCCCGCCGCCAGCGAGAAACCGGCGAGCGTCGGCGACAGCCCTCGCTGGGTGACCAGCATCAACGGCACGAAGGACTCGGCGGAGACGAACGACCCGGCCGCGACCCCGCGCAACAGCACCACGGACGGCAGCCCGCGCGCCGCCCGGTACGTGCCGCGCGGCAACAGCCCGAGCACGGCCGGGACCAGCAGCGCGACGCCCGCCACGGCGGGTATCGCCGCCAGCCACCGCGCATCCTGATCCGACACAGCCTGCGCCGCGTATTGCAGCAGGCCCGCGCCGAGCGAGATCCCGAAGGCCAGACGGATGCGGCGGCGGTCGAACGGCGCCCGTTCGGTCCCCTTCGCCGGACCGGCCGCCAGCCGCCGTATCTGCGGAAGCGCGAGCGCCAGCGGGAACACGACCAGCACCGGGATACCGACGAACACCCAGCGCCAGCCGAGGTGTTCGGTCACGGCACCCGCGGCCAGCGGGCCCACCACGGACGGCAGCACCCAGCTCGCCGCGAACGCCGCCATGATCGCCGGCCGCAGCCGCTCCGGGTAGGCCCGCCCCACGACCACGTACAGCGCGACGATCACCAGCCCGCCACCGAGTCCCTGCACGGCCCGGCCGAGGATGAACAGCCACATCGTCGCCGCCGTCCCGGACAGCAGCAGTCCGGCCGCGAAGGCGGCGATGCCCGTGGTCAGCGATCCCAGGGGGCCGCTCCGGTCCGACCACTGTCCGGCGAGCACCATGCCGAACAGGCTCGTCGTGAAGTACCCCGAGAACGCGAACGCGTACACCGAGACCCCGTCCAGCTCCCGCGCCGCCACCGGCATCGCCGTCCCCACGGCCATCGCCTCGAAGGCGATCAGCAGCACGACGGAGACGATGCCAATACTGAGGGCACGGTAGGGCCTGCGCAGCACGCCGGCGCCGTCGGCGCCGTCGGCTTTCGAGAGCGAGGGTGTGGTGTCGCCGACGTCCGTGTCCCTCGGTTCCAGGCTGGTCATGGTCGCCAGCGTAAGGGGCATCGCCGACATCGGCCCCTGTCCGAAGTCGGCGACTGCCTGGGACCTTGGTCGTACGACTGTGAACGGCGTATGGCAGTCCCATTGCAGCCCGTCCCATGCCCTTGAGCACGCGAACCTGCACGGCCTACGGTCGATGCACCGAGTTCGGAACGCGCACTTTGTCCCGACATGGCCGTGTGCCCGAGTGGTTCAGGGACTCGCCTGCAAAGCGAGTTACGTGGGTTCGATTCCCGCCACGGCCTCCAAAACAGCCCTAGGGAGCGGCGCGTAGTCGCGGCGCCGGTTGCCCTCCGGTGGCTCGCGCGGGGTGCGCCGGGCTCAGGATATGTAGCCCTCCCGCAGGGCGTGTGCCACCGCGTGTGCGCGGTTGCGCAGTTCCCGTCGGGACGTCAGGCCGTGGATGATGTTCTTCACGGTGCGTTCCGAATACGCCAGCTTGGCGGCGATCTCGCCGGTGTCCCATCCGTCGGCGATCAGCCGCAGGACATCGATCTCCCGCTGCGTCAGGTCCCGTTCGGAGGCGCCCGGGTGGCCGGTGGCGCCCTGACGCAGTGTTCTGACCTCGTTGATCAGTCGGCCGATCAGTTCGGAGGGCAGAGCGCCGTGACCGCGGGAGGCCGCGCGCACCGCTTGGAGCAGTTGGCTCGCGGTCGCCTCGTGCCGCCAGACGATGGCGCCGACGCCGTAGGTGATGACGTCGAGCAGTTCGGACTCGCGCATCGTGTTCACGACCAGGACGACCCGCAGTCCTTGGGCGCGGACGAGTTGACGCAGGCAGGTGTGCGCGGACTCGTCGAGGGTTTCGGTGATCAGTACGGCCACGTCTCCGGCCTGTGCCTCGGTCCCGTCGATGAGTTGGATCGCGTGGCGGTGCCGCAGTTGGCTGAGCGCGCCTTCCCGGGAGAGCGGATCCCGTGCGTGGACCGCGACGGAAATCCTCTTCTCGGATTCCGCGGGTGTCGCCGGATGCGGAGAGCTGTGCGCCGGCGGCACCGATGTGTGTGCCGCGGAGGGTGCGGCATATGCGGAAGATATGGGCGTGTGGGTGTGACCGTGGGGGAAAGTGACCTGCAATGTTCTTCCTCTGGCCGAGCGTGAGGCTGATCAGAGACCGTCAAACTGCGATCGTACGGCAGCCCGGCTTGATAGGCGCGTTTTCGAAATATTCTCTTTACTCATTCGGTATCGCGGGCGGTTACTCGCGTAGAACGGGCAGAATTCGGTCACGGAAAACACCCGAAAACCACGCGACGGGTGCCCGTTAATGCGCTCGGGGAACTGCTCGGAAATCGCTCGGACGGCCAGGTTGGGCACGTCGGATACGGGCGGTGAGGGCTCGGCCACTGCGCAGGCATCGACCCGACTGCCCCCAGGGGCAAGGAAATCTGCCCGGGGGTCCCTGGAGGAGCGGTCGAAAGCCTCAGTAGCGTCTTGGTCCGGTTGTCTGGATCACCGGTCGGCTCTCCGACTGTCCGTCCGTCTGTCCGTTCGTCCGGGACCGTCACCCGCGGCGCCGCGATGAACCGCCCACCGGAGACACGCCTCTTGTATGTCGACTCAGGTGACTGCTCGCCGCCCGGTCGGCGCTCTTCGACGCTCCGTGCGGCCCGGACAGTGGGACGAACTATGGTGTGCCGACAGGGAAGGAGCGCCGTGCACGACCAGCTCACGTGGTACGGCCTGCTGGGCCCGGTGGAAGTCATACGCGACGGCACGTCGCTGGCTCTGGGCCCGAGGCAGCGCCGCGTCCTGCTCACCAGACTGCTCATCGAGGACGGTCGGCCCGTGTCCGTGGGGCGGCTGTGCCGGGACCTGTGGCCGGACGCCCCGCCGAGCGGTGCCGTCTCCTCGCTCCGCGCCCACATCAGCAGACTGCGTTCGGTGCTCGATCCCGTCCGCCCCGGACGCGGGCAGTCCACCGTCCTGGTCAGCGAGCAGGGCGGTTACGCCCTGAAGGTGCCCCGCGCGGCCCGGGACACGGCCCGCTTCGAGGAATTGGTGTCCCAGGCCCGGAACCTGCTGGGCCGCGGGCAGCTCGGCCCGGCCCGGGATGCCGTCGACGAGGCTCTGGGCCTGTGGCGCGGCGGCGCCCTCGGCGACGCCGCCGAACACGCCTTCGCCGTACAGGAAGCAGCCCGGCTCAACACCGCCCGCCAGGACGCCGAGGAACTCCGGTCCACGCTCCTCATCAGACAGGGCGATCTGGAGGGCGCGATCGGGGCCGCCGAGGGTCTGACCCTCACCGCGCCGCTGCGTGAGGCGTCATGGGCCCTGCTGATGCAGGCCCTGTACGGGGTGGGACGCTCCGTGGAGGCGCTTCAGGCGTACGAGCGGTTCCGCACGATGCTCGCCGAGGAACTGGGCCTCGACCCCAGTCCCCGTATGCGCGAACTGCACACCGCGATCCTGCGGCACGACACCGGGATCCTGGGCGAGCCACGGCCCCCGCGCGCCACCACCGTGCCGGGGGATGCGCCCGGGGTGGGGGCCGCGCCGACAGAGGACCGCCCGGCTCCGGGGCTTGACGCCTCGCCGGGGCACGACCCGGCCGCCCAGCACCTGCCGCCCTCCCCCGACGCCACTCCGTCCTCTGGCCCCGCTCCGTTATCCGGCATCGCTCCGTCATCCGGCCCCGCTCCGTCGCCCAGTACCGGGTCCGGTGCCGTGCCGCTGGTGGGCAGGTCCGAGGAGACCGGGCGGCTCACCGCGCTGCTGCGCGCGGCGGCGGCCGGACGCGCCCAGTGGGCCGTGCTCGCCGGGGAGCCGGGCTCGGGCAAGACCCGGCTGCTGGAGGAGCTGGCCGGCCAGGCCGTGGCCGGCGGTTTCACCGTCGTCCGCGCCAGCGGAGGGCAGGCGCTGAGCGAGAGCGACGGCGTCTCCCTGCTCCACCCCACCACCCAACTCCTCGACGCGCTACGGCCGCAGCGGGCCGGCGCCCGGTCCCACCCGGCCCGGGGGAATGGGCCCGATGAGGAGCCGCTCGGCCGGGAGGGCGCGTCCGCTGAGGTCGTACGGGCCCTCCTCCACACCGAACGCCCCCTCCTGTGCCTCATCGACGACCTGCACTGGGTGCCGTCGGACTTCCACCGTCTGCTGAGCCAGCTCGCGACCCTGCTGCGGGAGGCGCCGGTCGCCGTCGTCTGCGCCACGCGCGACGCCGACGATCCGGCGACCAGCGGGCTCCTCGCCGAGCTGGCCCGCCTCGGTGCCACCCGGCTGCATCTGGAACCGCTGTCCGTCACCGATGTGACCGAACTGCTCGCCGCCTTGGGCGAGCCCGTCCCGCTCAAGGACGCGGCGGCGCTGCACCGGCGTGCGGAAGGCAATCCCTTCTTCCTCGGCGAACTGCTCAAACTCCCGGCGCACCAACGCCTCGGCCCGGCGGCGCGGGTGCCGGCGGCGGTCAGCAGCGTGCTGCGCGCCCGGCTGGCCGAACTCGACGCGCCGGTCCGTACGACGGTCGCCTACGCCTCCGCCGACGCGGTTGCCGGTACCGGTGCCGGTGCCGGTGCCGGTGCCGCCACCGTTGCCGAAGCCGATGCCCACGCGACTGCCGGTACGCAGGCGGTTGTCGGTACCGACAGGGCCTGGCTGGACATCGGGCTGCTCGCCGATGTCCAGGGCACGTCGGCGGACCTGTTGCTGCCCCAGCTCGACGCGGCGGTCACCGCCCGCGTACTGGTCTGGGAGGCCGACTCGGGCGAGCACTGCGCGGGGGGCTACCGGTTCCCCGAACTGGCGCGCGAGGTCGTGCTGAGTACACTCACCCCGTCCGCACGGCAGCTGCTGCATGCCGCGCTCGCCCGCGAGTTGAGCGGCCGGCCCGGCGCCGAGCCCGCCCGGCTGGCCCGGCACCTACGGGCGGCGGGCCCCCTGGCTCCGGCGGCGGTTCCCGAACGCGTACCCGAGCAGCCGGAGCACGCGGACCGCCCGGAACCCTAGCGAGGGCGCCGAGCGTCGCGCAGGCGCTGTGGAGCCGGACCCGCGCGCCGGCTGTCGGGCTGAGCGGCTCCCCCGCTCTCCTGTCCGCCCCCGCCCATTCCCCCGTCCACCGCCACCGGACCCGTGCCGGTGGCCAGGAGGAGAAACCGATGACAGACCAGCACCGGGCCGACGGCGCGAAGACGCCGGACGGCCCGTCCCCGGGGGACGCCCCGGAGAAGTCCACGTCGCCCCCGCCGCGCCGCACCCCGGGCGCCTCCGGCAGTGCGCCCGGCACCAGCCTCAGCGCGGCGAGCGTCGAGGAACACCTCACCGGCGGGACACCCGCCGACGATTCCGCCGACGATTCCGGTGCCGGTGCCAAGGGCCCCGGCAAGCCCGGCGGCAAGGCGGCGGGTACCGCCAAGAAGGCGGCGGCCGACGGTGGTTCGAAGGCCGCCGGAGCAGCCGCGGCGGTGGCGGCGGGTACGCCCGCCGGCACGCCGCAGGCGAGCGGCTCAGCGGCCACCGCGCAGCCGGATGCCACCGAGGCGCCGTCCGCCGGCCAGACGCCGGCGTCGGCATCGGCATCGGCATCGGCATCGGCATCGGCATCCGATGGGCAGCCGGACACCGTCGGCACGACCCCCGGCGCACGCCCCGTCTCACCCCGCCTCGGCCGCGGCCTCTTCCGGGGCCGCACCGCCGCCTCCGGCGACGAGCAGTCCGCGGAGAAGCCCGCCACCGGGCAACAGAGCGCCGGGGCCGGAGCGACCGCGGTCGCGGCGACCGTCGCCGCTCCGGGCGTGCGCAGGGGCGTCACCGCCGCCGCGGCCACCGCGGCGAACGGCGACCGGAAGGGCCCCGAAGGAGACAACGGTGCTCCGGGCCGGCCCAAGAAGCCCGCGCTGGCCGGGGCCGCCATGGCCGGGGCGGTGCTGATCGCCGTACCCCTGCTGATCATGGCGATCGGCTCGGACGACGACGAGGGCGCCAAGAAGAACGCGGCCGCGTCGAGTTCGGCCGACACCGTGCTGGACGACGAGAACGACGGCAAGGCCGGCGCGTTCATACCCGAGTCTCCCTCGCCCACGAAGACGAAGAGCGAGGAGAAGAAGGAGAAGGAGGCGAAGGAGCCCGCCAAGGCACCGGCGGCGCCCCCCGCGTCCGCGGCGGCGCCCAGCCCGGCGACCGAGAAGAAGACCTCGACCGCGCGCAAGAAGGCCGCCAGCAACCTGCCCTCGGTTCTGACCCGGGTGTTGATCAAGAACAACACCAACGGGACCTGCGCCGATATCCCCGGCTTCAGCAGCGGGCCCCCCGACGGACCGGTCCATCAGTCGACGTGCAACAGCAACACGGACGACAACCAGCTCTGGGACCTGGAGAAGCGGTACGAGAGCGCGGGTCCGGGTGGGGCCCCGCTCTTCCAGATCCGTAACGTCATGGACCGCATGTGCTTCGACCTGCCTGGCTACGGGGGCGCCGGACCCGCCACCAAGGTGACGGAGTTCCCGTGCAACGGCACGAAGGCCGACAACCAGCTCTGGTGGCTGGACCGGCAGTCCGACGGCAAGTACTGGATTCGCAACTTCGCCAGCAACAACATGTGCCTGGACTCGTACGAGACGGACAGCGAGAACCGCAACCTGATCATCTGGCACTGCACGCCGGAGAACCAGAACAACCACGAGTGGATCTTCACGCGCAAGTGAGTCCCCCGTGAACGCCCGCGCGGACGCGGCCACATGACGTGGCCGCCCGCGCTCCCGTCAGACGCCGACGGGGCGGCCCCCCGCACTGCGCCAGGGGGCCGCCCCGTCCGTGTCAGGCGCCTTCGTCGTCCGCGCCGGGCCCGGACTCGGACGCGGACCCGGAACCTTCCTGCTGCGACGGCTTGCCGCTCGTCGTCTCTCTCCCCGTCCGCTTCCGCGGTGCGTCCCCCGCGGTCTCGGTCACCGGGCGCTCCGCAGCCGCTATCGGGCCCGGCGGTTCCTCGATCGACGAGATGTCCGGCAGATCCCTGGTGAGGGGCGGGAGACCGCCGGCCGGCGGCTGGGGTGCGGGCCACTCGGCGGACGGGTCCGGCTCGGGCCACTCCTCGGCGGCCTCCGCCTCGTACCGCTCCAGATCGGCGATGCCCGCCCGCAGCGCGCTCGGCGCGACGAGCTGTGCCACCGGGGCGGAGGAGCTGAGGAACAGCACCTCGCGGCCGTCGGGCAGCCGGTCGAGCAGGTCGGGCATGGTCATGATCTCGTGGGCGGGAAGCTTGTCATCTTCCAGCTCCGGCGAGTGGGAGAAGACGGGAACCGCGCGGGTGCCGTCGGGCGCGTCGGTGACGGCGAGTTCACCGCCGTCCTCGACGCACACGGCCACCTCGGCGTCCGCGAGCACCAGGGCGAACAGTTCCTCGGAGCCGTAGCCGGTGGCGACGAGCTGCACGGCGGCGTCCGCCGGGCTGACGGGGCGGGCCCAGCCGTAGGCGTCGGGCGAGGGCCGGTACTCGCTGTTCTCCTCCCACTCGACGATCTCGCCGTTCTCGTCGCTGCGCCAGCGGCCGAGCGACGCCCAGGAGGGCGGGGGCTCGCCCTCGGCGCCGTGCCAGTGCCGGTCGATGATGGACAGCCAGTGGTTGGGGGCGACCCTGGCCGCCGCGATGTAGTCCTCGGGGGGCTCCCTGAATCCCGGCTCGCCCCTGAGGACCGCGTTCGGGCCGCCCTGCACATCGCGGCCTTCCGCGCCCGCAGTGCCCGCAGTGCCCGCGGTGCCCGCACCGTCGGCCCGGCCCTCGGGCTGCTCGCGCTCGGCGCCGGTGGTGTCTTCGGGCTCGTCGCCCGTGCTTCCGGGGGAACTCGTACTCATGGGGCCATACTCCATCGTTCTGTCGTGTGCGGGAAACCGCCGGGGGGACGGGCGGGCGGTGCGTTCGGGCAGTCTGTCGGGCGGTCGGGCAGTTCGAGTCGGGCCGGTGCGGGCCGGTGCGGGTCAGGGCGGGTCAGGTCAGGGCAGGTGGGGTCAGGTCGGCCGAGCCGACGGGCCGGGGCGGCAGGCCGACGACGTAACGGTCCCCGTCGAGGACGAGGAGGACGAGCGGGACGGGCGCGGTGGCGGCGACGCCCCCGGGCAGGCCGTAGCGGGTCACCTGTCCGTCCGGCGCCACCACGGCCACCTCGAAGCCGAGGACGCGCGCGGCGGTCGCCAGCAGCACGGCGCCCGGCGCCGTGTCGCCCTGGAGCCCGTACGAGGGGTCCCGCAGCAGCAGCCGCAGGCGCTGAGCGGGTGTCAGCTCGGCTTCCAGAATCGGCAGTTCACCGCCGAGCAAGGTCGCCTGCATCTGCTGCACGGCGCTCAACCGCACACCGATCGCCTCCAGCAGGGCCTGCGGGACACTCCGGTTGCGGTCCAGCGGGGGCAGCGCCTCCTCGCCGACGCCGTCGTCGGTGACCTGCTGCGCCAGCCAGACGCGGAAGGCCTCGGAGGTGTCGGCGCCCGAGCCGTCCAGCGCTCCCGGGTTCGCGTCGCGGGCGGCGGTCAGGAGGGCGTCGGCGAGGGGGTCGGCGAGGGGATCGCCGTCCGTCGGCGCCTCGTGCAGCGTGAAGGCCGTGCCGTCGAGTGCCGCGGTGTCCGCTCCGGTCCGCAGATAGCCCTCCGGCTCTGCGGTGCGCTCGGGTCCGGTGGCGCCCGCGGGGTCCACGGGGTCCACCGGGCCCGCACCGTCCGCACCGTCCACGACATCCTTGACGTCCGCGAGATCGGTCAGATCGGCGAGATCAGCGAGATCGGCGAGATCGGCGACATCCGTGTCGTCCGTGACATCCGTGACGTCCGCCTCACTCACGCTGTCAGGGACATCGGTGACGTCGGTGACATCCGTGAGGTCGGTGATGCGTCGTGACACGACGTCGTACGGCGGCTCGGCGTCGAGCGCCGCAGGACCGAAAGCTTCCGCCGTGAACGTCGCCGGAGCCCCCGGCGCCGACGGCGCAGCCGAGCCCGCCGGCGGCTGGGACGCGGGCGCGGGCACGTTCGAGGACAGGGATACGAGGGTCGCCGGCCTGCGCCAGCCCGTCTGCATCCAGTTCCCCGGCTGCCCGGTGGCCGGGTCGAGCCGGGCGACGATCCGCAGCGGACCGGAGGGGGCCGCCGGGGTCGTGGCGGACGGGAACGCTGAGGCCGGGACCAGCGTGAGGGGGCCGGTGTAGCTGAGGCTGTTCCGGCCGGTGTGGTTGGAGTAACGCTGCGGCGTGTTCGCCGACCCGGCGCCCAGGCCCGAACTCAGGAACGTCACGGGCGTCTTGAGCTTGCTGTAGAACACCAGGGGAGCGAGGTTCACCAGCGCCAACAGCTCGGCGGGCGTCACCTGGACCCCCGACAGTCGGGGCAGATGCAGGACCGGCTCGCCGTTCGGACCGGTGTCGGTGGCGATCAGTGTGTGCTCGCCGGTGCCCTGGTCGATCAGCCAGGGCGGCCGGACCCACCGGACGACCGGCCCGGACGGTCCCGGCTGTTCCATGCCGAGTTGCGAGATGTCCACCCCGTGCGGCGCCGGTGTGCCGCTCCAGTTGTAGCCCTCGGCCTTTCCGCCGTGCCGAAGCTCGACGGCCGGTTCGAAGGCGCCCTTCGTCCGAAGATGCCAAGCGGCCAGCAGTTCGGGGGTGATCCCGGGCAGCCCCTCGTAGACCACCTGCGCGATCAGCAGGGTGAACTCCCACTCCGTCGCCTCGTTCCACGGGTCGCCCGCAGCCATGTGGAGGACCTTGCGGCCGTGTGTCTCCAGGTCCGCGCCCGACATCGAGGCGACCCATTCATGGGCACGCGCCAGCGCCCACAGGGCCCGCCCGAACTCCTTGGTGCGTACCGGCTGGGAGGAGCCGAGGTTCAGGACGCGCCGCGCCAGGTCGTCACCCTGGCTCCTGAACCTGTCCAGGGCGTAGCGCAGGTGCGGATCCTTGCTCACCTCGCTGAACTTGGCGTCCGGCTGCTGGGCTGTCAGCTGCTGCGCCCTCGCCAGCGCCTGCCAGTGGTCGTTGACGGACTGCAGGTTGCCGCCGTTGTCCTTGACGAGACCGCGCCACAGCTCCATCCGGAGCGGCGTGAACCGGAGCATGTCCGGGTCGTTGCGGCGCAGCCGCTCCACCGCGCCCATGCCCTTCATGGCCCACTCGTACCTGCCGCCCGGCACACCGCGGTCCTTCTCGATGTTCGTGCCGAACACGTTCCGCAGCGCCCGCGCCATGCGCAGCGCGGTGATGCGCTCCGCGGCCGGCGCGGGGCCGGGGCCCTGGTGCAGTTCGGCCATCCTGGCCAGCTCGTCCAGCTCGGGGCCCACAGGCTCGGGATGGTGCGTGACGGTCTTCCCCTGCATTCCGCTCGGCAGGTCGTACAGCAGGTAGCCGGTCTCGTCCAGCGCGGCCACCAGGGAGGAGCCGGTCACGTTCCGCCTGGTTCGCGTCGCGACGGCCTGGCTGAGCGACACGAACTCCAGCGGGTCGTTGACGAGGCGCGGCGGCAGATTGGCCGCGTGGCCCTGCCGGTCGGCCGCCGTGGCGCCGAAACAGACTTCCAGCTCCATGCCGTAGCCGGGCGGCAGTTCGGCCACCTCGCGCAGTCCGGCGATGTACTCCGCGCCGTCCTCGGCGGACAGCTTCACCGTACTGCCGTCGCGCAGGTGCAGCACCAGGACGCCCGGCAGCCCATGGGCCGCGTAGACGTACACGGCGCTGGTCGGGGGTTTCGCCGCCGAGGAGCGCTGGTGGTATCCGTCGGCCGTCTGGACCCAGTGCTCCAGTTTCTGCTTGGTGAGATACGTCCGCAGATGGCGCAGGCGATCGCGAGCTCCGTCGGCCGACATCCGGCCGAAGCGCTCATGGGTCTCGGAGACCAGGGCCCGGGTGTCGACGTCGCTGTCGCGGAACTTCCTTCCGTCGAGCGCCGTCCACTCGCGGTCGAAGGCGGGCGCGTTGACGGTCGGCGGGGCGAACGGGATCCAGTCACCGGCGGTTTTCTCGGGGTTGCCGGGATCGCTGTCGACCAGTGCCGGTACATACGCGTCCAGGTCGCTGTCGTACACCAGGCCGCCCTCGTCGCTGGGCGCCCACACGGTGCGGCCGAGCCGTGCGGCCACGACCCGCAGCAGGTCCAGGTACTGGGCGCCCGCGTAGGACAGGGCCAGGACCACCGGGGCGTCCTTGGGCAGCCGGGACAGTTCCGGGTCGTTCGCGAGCTTGTCGGCGAACTCCTCGTACGTCAGCTCCTGTCCGTCGTGGGTCCGCACCCGGTCTCCGGTGTGCTTCGCCCCGATCAGGTACGCGTTCGTGCCCCAGGGCGCGTTCGCGTCCCGCACCCGCTTGCGGGGCGCTTTCGGCGGGACCTCGTACACCACCGCCCGGTCGGCCAGCAGTGTGCCGATCGGCAGGCCCGTCCAGTTGCGGCCTCGTACGGCGCCGGTGGCGTCCCGCATCAGGGTCTGCGGTGCCAGCAGCGGGTCCGGCCACTGCGGGCCCTGGAGGGCGGCGGGGCCGGGGGTGTCGGGGCCGAACACGGTCGGCGCGGCGGCATCCGGTACGTCGGTGGGCTTGGAGGGGGCGGCGGGCGGGGCGATGAGGCCGGGGGTGGCCGGGGCCCGCCAGGCGGTCTCGACCCACGGTCCGGCGCCCTGTGTGGTTCCGTCGGGCAGGGTGAGGATCTGCAGGGGCCGGTCAGGGTGGATCTCGGCCACCTGAAGCCTGCCTTCGTAGCCCCAGCTCTGCCGACCGCTGAGGTCGGAGTACTTCTGCGTCAGCTGCCGACCGGGGGCGGCCGTGCCCGATCCGAGGAAGAGCACGGGGAAGGTGGCGTCCTTGGTCAGGTGGGGTGCCATGGCCAGCAGCGCCAGGAGTTCGTCGTCGGGGACGGGAACCGCGCCGAGGCGGGGCAGGTGCAGCACATGGCCGCCGGACGGGTCGCTGTCCGTCCACACCAGGGCCGGTACCGCGCGTCCGGCGCCCGCCCAGGACGGTACGAACGACTGCGGTCGCTGCCCCTGCCGCACCCTGTGCACGGCCGACCAGTTCACCCCGTGCGGGGCGGGCTTGCCACCCCAGTTGTAGCCCACCACGCCCTGCCCGCTGGGCAGTTCCGTGGACGGGTCGAAGGCGCCGCCCTGCTTCAGGTGCAGGGCGCCGAGCACGGCGTCGCCGACACCGGCACCGGTCGCCATGCCCCGCGCCACCAGCAGCCACAGATCTGTGGTGTGTTGCAGGGTCCACGGGGCGGTGGGGCCCAGGTGCAGCACCTTGCGGCCGAGCCGTTCCCGGTCCGACGGGGACTTCTGGCCGAGCCACCAGGCGGCACCGGCGTACGCCCAGAAGGCCTTGCCGCGCTGCCGCTCGCCCACCGGCGCGGAGGCGTCCAGGTCCAGTACGGACCTGACCGTGGCATCGCTGTTCGGTGCCGCCATCTGGCCGACGGCGAACTGGAGGGCCGGCAGCGGGGCGTCCGGGCGGAGCACGGGCTCGTCGCGGTGGGCGCGGGCGTGGTCGAGTACGGCCAGGTAGGCGCCCAGGGGCGGGTCGGTGGCGCCGCCGGTCCGCTGGCGGGCGAGGAAGGTCCACATGCCCAGGCGGAACGGTGTGATCGCGCGCAGCGCCGGGTCGTTCGCGCGCCTGGACTCCAGCGCGCCGATCCCCGCCAGGACGCGCTCGTAGCGGCCGCCCTTCACGCCGCGGTCGGCCTCGATCTCGTTGCCGAACACGGACCGCAGCGCGCGCACCAGTTTCAGTGTGGTCTTCCGTACCTCCGGTGACGCCGGTCCGTTGCCGTCGTGCAGCCCTGCCGTCACCGCCAGCGTGTCCAGTTCGCTGTCCAGCGGCTCGGGGAGGTAGGTGACCCTGCGTCCGCGCTCGCCACCGGGGGTGCTCATCTGTGTCAGGACCCCGTTGTCGACTCCCGAAGGCCGGGTGACGGCGGTGGTCGAGCGCCGGCTGACATTGGCGAGATGCTGTCCGAACGGAACGTCCTCCAGCGGATCGTCGGCCACGGGCGCGGATTCGTTCAAGGTGGAGGGGCGCCGCGGATCACCGACCGACGCGCTCCAGCACACCTCCGCCTCGATGCCGTAGCCGTCGGGCAGCTCCCTCACTTCAGGGAGCCCGCCGACATACCGTGCGCCGTCCTCGGCGCTCAGCCACACCGTCCGTCCGTCGCGCAGGGCGAGCGCCAGCCCACCGGGCCTGCCGTGGCCGGCGAAGACGTAGACCGCGTTGGACGGGTTGACCGGCTCATAGCCGACCGGACGGAAGGAGCCGCCGGCCCGGACCAGATGGGCGAGGAACCGCGCCTCGGGGCGGGTGCGCATCTTCGGCTCCGCCTTCCGCCTGTCCTCGCGCGGAAGGGACATCCGGCCGAACCGTTCATGGCCGCGGGAGATCAGTGGCCAGGTGTCGACGTCGCTGTCGCGGAACGTCGTCCCGTCCACCGCCGTCCACTCCCGGTCCTCGTACGGGGTGTCGGCGGCGGCCGGGTTGACGGTGGCCGGGTCGAAGGGCACCCAGTCGCCGATGCGCCGGTCGCCGTGGTCGACGAGCACGGGAACGTGGGCGTCCAGGGTGTCGTCGTAGTGCAGGCGCCCGTCGCCGCTGGGGGCCCAGACGGGGCGCCCGAGCCGGCGGCCGACGGCCCGCATCAGGTCCAGGTACTGGGTGGCGGCGTACGGGATCGCCAGGACCACCGCGGTGCTCGGGGGCAGTGCCGCCAGCTCCGGGTCGCTCGCCAGCTTCTCGGCGAACTCCTCGTAGGTGAGTTCCTCCCCGTCGCGGGTCCGTACCCGGCCGTCCCGGGCGAGGTCGGCGTCCACCACATAGGCGTCGCCCCAGGGCGCGTCCTGTTCGTCCAGAGTCGTCGGCCGCGCAGCCGAGTCCTGGACGCGGATCCTGCCGGGCAGGATCCGCCGGACCGGCTCGCTCGACCAGTTGCGGCCCCGCACCGCGCCGGAGGCGTCCCGCATCAGGGTCTCGGGCGTGAGCAGCGTGTCCACGGCAGGCTGGGGGGAGCCGGCGGCGGACGTGGTGAGGTGCGCCGTGGTCGGAGCGGGAGCCTGGGAGGGAGCGGGAGCCTGGGCGGGCTGCTGCGGGGTGGCCCGAGGCAGCCACCTCGTCAGGCGCCACCTCCCCTGCTGCTGGGTCCGGTCGGCGGTGATGCGCAGCGGGGCGTTCGGGGAGTGCTCCTCCATCTCGACGGGGCCGTTGTAACTCCATGCCCTCCGGCCGGTGTAGGTGGAGAACAGCTGCGTACGCGGGTGCCCTCCGGTCCCGAATCCGGACATCGGGAAGATCAGGGGACGGAAGACGGAGCCCTGGGTCAGGTGCGGACTGAGGTCGAGCAGTGCCCGCAGTTCCCCGTCGGGTATCGCCGTAGGGGGCCAGCCGGGCACGTGCATCACCACGTGGCCCTGGTCGTCGGTGTCGGTCCAGATCACCCAGGGCCGCTTGTCCCTGACGTTCGCCGTGTTGGTGCCCTGCGGCTTGTTCGTGTCTTTCCAGGGCGCCGGTGACGACGTGACGGCGGTCCCGTTCCCGCCGGGTACCCGCGCGTACACGTGGTCGGTGTCCACACCGTGGGGAGCCGGCTCGCCGCTCCAGTTGTAGCCCTGGAACTCGTGACCGTCGGTGAGCCGGCTGGGCGGATCGAAGGCGCCGAGGGTCTTCCAGTGGAAGGCGGCCAGGGCATACCCGTCGGTGATGTCCAGCCCCGCCGCGTGAGCCTTGATCATCAAGGTGCCCAGGATCAGTTCCATCTGGTCGTTCCACGGGGCGGTGGAGGGCAGATGGAGGGCTCCTCGGCCCACGAGCTCCATCTCGGCCGGTGAGAGCTCGGCCGACACCTGGGCGGCGGCGACCGTCGCCCAGAAGACGCGGGCGACGTCCCGAGGGCTCACCGGGTCCGTGTCCCGCAGGTCCAGCATGGTGCGCACCAGGAAGAGGTGGTCCCCGGCGAACGTGTTCAGGGCGTAGTCGAGACCGGCGTCACCCGCAACCGTGCTGAGGTGGGCACCGGGTTGCTGGGCCAGCTGCGCCTCGGCCACGTCCAGCACCCTCAGATAGGCCGCGTCGTCCGGAGGTGTGCCGGGGGAGTCCTGGGCCAGGATGGTCCACAGGTCCATGCGGAACGGGGTGAGCCGGCGCAGGGCCGGGTCGCCCGCCCGCAGGGTCTCCAGGGCGCCGATGCCCTTGAGGACCCGCTCGTACCTGCCGCCGGGCACCCCACGGTCGTCCTCGACACCGGTGCCGAACGCCTTCCGCAGGGCGCGGACCAGACGGAGCGTCACCTCCCGTACCTCGGCCCGGTCCTGGTACAGGGCGGGGTTCAGGCCCGCGTCCAGGGCCAGCTGGTCCAGTTCCTCCGGCAGCGGCTCGGGACGGTGCCACGCCTTGGCTCCGGGCAGGCCTCCGGGCGTGTCCATCAGCGTGAAGCTGTCGTCGGTCAGCGCGTTGGCGAGGACGGACCCTTCGACGTCCCGGCGGGTGAGGTTCGCCAGGTGCTGAGCGAGCGGGACGTCCTCCAGAGGATCGTCCACGGGGGGCGGCGCGGCATGGGCCTCCTGCCGGCGCTTCGGGTCGCCCGCCGAGGAGCTGTAGCAGACCTCCAGGCTCATCCTGTGGTCCTTCGGCAGCTCCCTGACCTCGCGCAGCCCGCCGATGTACCGCGCGCCGTCCTCCGCGCTCAGCACCACGGCCCTGCCGTTGCGCAGGCGCAGTGCCAGCCCGCCCGGGATGCCATGGGCGTAGTAGGTGTAGACCGCCGGGGCCGGCGCCGGCACGGTCTCGCTGCTGAGGTCCACATCGCCCTCGGCCGTGGCCACCGAGTGCTCGACCTGCCGCTTGGTGAAGTACGAACGCAGCAGACGTTCCCGCAGACGCCTGGAGTCCCCGATCGACATACGGCCGAACCGCTGGTGCCCGTCGCTGACGATGGGCCGGGTGTCGACGTCGCTGTCACGGAACCTCGTCCCGTCCGCCGCCGTCCACTCACGGTCCTCGTACGGGGCCTCCGTGGCCGGCGGGTCGAACGGCACCCAGTCGCCGACCGGCGTGCTCTTGTCCTCGGGGTCGGCGTCGAGCAGCGCGGGAACGTGGGCGTTCAGGGTGTCGTCGCGCACCAGACGCCCGTCGCCGCTGGGCGCCCAGACACGCCGCCGCAGCCGCCGGGCCACCGCCCGCATCAGGTCCAGGTACTGGGCGCCCGCGTACGGGACCGCCAGCACGATCGCGGCGTGGGGCGGCAGCTTCGCCAGCTCCGGGTCCCTCGCGAGCCTTTCGGCGAACTCCTCGTAGGTCAGCTCCTGCCCGTCGTAGGTGCGTACGCCGCCCGGTATCGCGTCGCCGTCGACCACGTACGCGTTGTCGTCCCAGGGCGCGTCCCGCTCCGACACCAGCTTCGGATCGGGGTCCGAGGTGTCGTAGACCCGGATCTTGCCGGGCAGCAGCCGCTCGACCACCTCGCTCGACAGGTTGCGCCCGCGCACCGCACCGGCGGCATCCGTGGCCAGGGTCGACGGGTGCAGCAGCGGGTCCGGGGCCGGCTGGGCGGGGCCGGTGACGGGCGCCGTCGAGAGGCGGGTGGCCGTCAGGGCGTTGGCCGGAGCGTTCGGCGGGCGGTTCGAGGGGGCGTTCGACGCGGTGGTGGACTGCTGCCCGGCCGACGGGGCCTTCCACTGGGTCCGCCGCCACATCCCCAGCTTCCTGGCACGGTTGGCGGTGATGCGCAGCGGGGCGCCCGGGGACTCCTCCTCCAGGGCGAGGGGGCCGCTGTAGCTGAAGGCGTCGCGGCCGGTGCGGTGGGAGAAGGGCTGGGTCAGGCGGCGTCCGTCGAAGGGGGAACCGGAGGTCAGGAAGGCCACCGAGAGGGTGAGGGGCATCTGGGCCAGGACCGTGCTGAGGTCGAGCAGGGCCTGGAGTTCCTCGTCGGGTATCGGCGTCGGGGGCCGTCCGGGCAGGTTCATCACCACGCGGCCCTGGCTGTCCGAGCCGGTCCAGATCAGCAGCGTCCGCCGCTTCTTGTCCTTGCCCTTCCAGGGCGCGGTCGTCTCGGTGGTGAGCAGCTTGCCGCCCTGCCGTATCCGCGCGTACACACGGTCCGTGTCCACACCGTGGGGAGCCTGCTCACCGCTCCAGTTGTAGCCCTGGAGCAACTGGCCGTCGCTGAGCAGGTGGGGCGCCTTGAACGCGCCGAGCGACTGCCAGTGGAACGCGGCCAGCACATGCTCGTCGGTGATGTCCAGTCGGGCCGCGCGGGCCTGTGCCATCAGGTCGGCGAGTTCCAGCTCCCTGTGCTGGTCCCACGGGTCCGTGGACGACAGGTGCAGGACCCTGCGGCCCAGCCGCTCCCGGTCGCCGGGGGACAGCTCGGCGAGGATCTGGGCGGCGGCGGCCGTCGCCCAGAAGGCGCGGGCGATCTCCGGGCGGCCCACCGGGGTGGTGGCGGGCAGGCCCAGGGTGGTGCGCACCAGGGTGGCGTTGCCGCCGCCCGCGAACTGGTTCACGGCGTGGCCCAGCGCGTTGTCGTTGATCTCCGCGCTGAGGGCGGCGCCGGGCCGCTGCGCGACCGCGTCCCGGGCGAGGTCGAGCACCTGGAGGTAGGCGGCTTCGTTCGGGGCGCCGCCCGCGGCCTTGCGCGCCAGGAAGGCCCACAGGTCCAGGCGGAACGGCGTGCGCCAGCGCAGGGCCGGGTCGTTGGCGCGCATGGTTTCCAGGGCGCCGATGCCCGTCAGCGCCCGCTCGTAGGTGCCGCCGGGCACCCAGCGGTCCTTCTCGACGTCGGTGCCGAACGCCTCCCGCAGAGCGCGGGCCAGACGGAGCGTCACCTTCCGCACCTCGGCCTGGTTCTGGTACAGGCCGTGGTTCAGGCCCGCGATCCGGGCCAGCCGGTCCAGTTCCTCGGGCAGCGGCTCCGGCAGGGCGGTGTCACTGCGTCCCCGCACCCCGCCGGGCGTGTCGTAGAGGATGAAGCTGTCCGGGCTCAGCGCGCTCTTCACGGAGGACCCCTTGGTGGCCCTCCGGGAGACGTTCGCGACGTGCTGGGCGAGCGACACCTCGTCCAGCGGGTCGTCGACGGCGGGCGCTGGAGCATGGTCCTGCTGTTTCCTGCGCGGATCGCCGGCCGACGACCCGTAGCAGACCTCCAGTCCGATCGTGTGGCCCGGCGGCAGCTCCCTGACCTCGCGCTGCCCGCCGATGTACCGCCCGCCGTCCTCCGCGCTCAGCCACACGGTCTTCCCGCTGCGCAGGCGCAGTGCCACCCCGCCCGGCAGCCCGTGCCCGTAGTAGAGGTAGACCGCACGGTTCGGCGCCGGGGCGGCCTCGGTGGTGACGTCCGCGTCCTCGCCGTCACTCGTGGACACCGTGTGCACGAGGTGCTGCTTGTCGAAGTACGAGCGCAGCAGCTCTTCCCGGACCCGCATGTCGTCCTCGATCGACGAACGGCCGATCCGCTCGTGCCGGTCGGTGACGATGGGCCGGGTGTCGACGTCGCTGTCGCGGAACTTCGTCCCGTCCAGCGCCGTCCACTCACGGTCCTCGTACGGGGCCTCCGTGGCCGGCGGGTCGAACGGCACCCAGTCGCCGACCGGCGTGCTCTCGTCGTCGGGGTCGGCGTCGAGCAGCGCGGGAACGTGGGCGTTCAGGGTGTCGTCGTGGTGCAGGCGCCCGTCGCCGCTGGGCGCCCAGACGCGGCGCCCGAGCCGCCGGGCCACCGCCCGCATCAGCTCCAGGTACTGGTCGCCCGCGTACGGGACCGCCAGCACGATCTCGGCGTGGGGCGGCAGCTTCGCCAGCTCCGGGTCCCTCGCGAGCTTTTCGGCGAACTCCTCGTAGGTCAGCTCCTGCCCGTCGGCCCATACGGTGCCGTCGTCGGCGTCGTCGGCACCCACCACGTAGGCGTCGGCGCTCCAGGGCGCGTCCCGTTCCGAGACCAGCGCCGGCACGGCGCCCGAGGTGTCGTAGACCCGGATCTTGTCGGCCGTCAGCGAACCGGCCTGCTCGCCCGACCAGTTGCGGCCCCGCACCCTGCCGGAGGCGTCCCGGATCAGGGTCGCCGGGGACAGCATCGGGTCGGAGGCCGGGGTGGCGGACGGCGGGACGTACGTGGGTGCCGGTGCCGGTGCAGAGGGCTGTACCGGTGCCGGTGCCGGGGCCGGAAGCGCGGGTGGAGGTGTGGGTACGACGACGGCCTGGCCGCCGAAGAACGTCTCCATCCAGTCGCCCGGCAGACCGTGCGCCGGCTCGACCCGGGCGACGAGACTCAGCGGACCGGACGCGTTGAACGGGTTCGTCCCGCCCTGCGAAGGGCCGCCCTGGGCCGGGCTGCCGGAGTTCGGACCGCTCTGTGCGGGCGGGGCCGGCCGCAGTTCGAGCGGCCCCGTGTAGCTCAGGGCCTTCCGGCCGGTCCAGTTGCTGAACTTCTGCGGCCAGTCCGCCTGGGCGGTACCCAGGCCGGAGGTGGCGAAGACCACCTTCGTGGCGACGGGACTGAACCTCACCAGCGGGGCCATGTCCGCCAACGCGAGGAGCTGGCCGGGGGGCACCTGAATCCCGGACGCGCCGGGCAGGTGCAGAACCGGATCGCCGTTCACGGCGACATCGGTGGCGATCACCAGGTAGTCGTCCGTAGCGGTGGCGCCTCCGGTGCCGGTGCCGGTGCCTCCGGTGCCAGTGCCGGTGCCTCCGGTGCCAGTGCCGGTGCCTCCGGTGGCGGTGCCTCCGGTGGCGGTGCCGGCCGCGGGCAGCCAGGGTGCCTTGTGCCACTGGACGACGGGCCCGTTCGGCCCCGGGACCTCCGTGCCGATCCGGGTGGTGTCCACGCCGTGGGGCGCCGGGGTGCCGCTCCAGTCGTAGCCGCGCAGGGCCCCGCTGTCGTGGAGTTCCACGGACCAGTCGAAGGCGCCCTTGGCCATCAGGTCGTAGGCGCCCAGCACATTCTGGTCAAAGGAGTTCATGCCGTCGGCGACGACCCGCGCGATCAGCAGGACAAGGTCCTTCTGCCGGTCCTGCGTCCAGGGGGTGCCGGGCGCCAGGTGGAGGACGCTCCGTCCGACCCTCTCCAGGTCCGCGGGCGGCGTGTTGCCGATCTGGTGGGAGACGCGGGCCAGTGCCCAGAAGGTCCTCGCGTACCCCAGCAGGCCCACCGGCTCGGTGGCGGGCAGCTGAAGCACGTCCCGCACCAGCTGGTCGTTCTGCGCCGAGAGCTCGTTCAGGGCGTACGTCAGGGGCTGGCTGGGGACCACCGCGCTGAGCTGGGCCTTCGGGTCCAGGGTGATCTGCTGCCGGGCCAGGTCGAGGACCTGGAGGTAACCGCCCGGGTCCCAGGACTGCTTGGGCAGCCCCGCGGCCAGGGACTGCCACAGTTCCTTCCGGAACGGTGTGAAGCCGCCCATGCCCGTGTCGTTGGCGCGCAGGCGCTCCAGCGCGCCCAGGCCGCTCAGCGCCCGCTC
Source organism: Streptomyces bluensis (assembly GCF_014650715.1). Classification (GTDB taxonomy): domain Bacteria; phylum Actinomycetota; class Actinomycetes; order Streptomycetales; family Streptomycetaceae; genus Streptomyces; species Streptomyces bluensis. Next base: position 337,993 of record NZ_BMVM01000009.1, read on the forward strand.
GTACCGTCCGCCCTGCACTCCCTTGTCGGCTTCGATGCCGTGGCCGAGTATCTGCCGCAGCGCCCGCACCAGCCTGGTGGTGCGCCACATGTCGTAGAACGACACCGGGCCCGCGCCGCTGTGCAGCCCCGCGTCCCGGGCCAGTTGGGCCGTCTCGCTGTCCGTCGGCTCCGGAACGAAGGTGATCACCTTCCCCTGCACGCCCTTTGCCGCCCAGCTCGGCGGGTCGTAGTAGCCGAGCGCGGTCGGGCTCAGGGACCTTGAGTGTTCGTACGCGTCCGTCTCCCTCCTGCTGAAGTTCGCGACGTACTGGCCGAGCGGCATGGACTCCAGGGGATCGTCCACGACGGGCGGCGGCAGATGAACGGCCTGGAAGCGCCCGAAGTCGTCCGCCGAGGCGCCGAAGCAGACCATCAGGACCATCCTGTAGTCCTTCGGCAGCTCGATGACCTCGGGCAGGCCCGCGATGTACCGGCCGCCGTCCTCGGCGCCGAGCCACACCGTCGTGCCGTCGGTCAGGGGCATCCCCAGCACGCCCGCCAGCCCGTGGGCCGCGTAGAGATAGATCCCGCGGCTCGGCGGCGTGATCGGCTGCAGGTCGAAGTGCCCGATCCCGCCGGCCAGCGGGACATGGCGTACCGACTGGTTCTTGAAGAAGTAGGTCCGCAGGTCTTCGAGCCGAGGGCGCACCGTGTCGTCGACCGCGAACCGGCCGAACCGGTAGGTGCGGTCGAAGACCAGGGGGCGGGTGTTGACGTCGCTGTCCCGGAAGTCCCTCCCGTCCCGCGCCTTCCACGGGCGGTCCTGAATGGGCAGGGGCGCCGGGGGCGGGTCGAGGGGAACCCAGTCGCCGGCCGTCTTGTTCACGTCGTCGGCGTCGGTGTCGATCAGTGCCGGGACGTGGGCGTCCAGGTCGGCGTCGTACTCCAGGCCGCCCATGTCGCTGGGCGCCCAGACGCGGCGCCCGAGGCGGTCGGCCACGACGCGCAGCAGGATGAGGTACCCGGCGCCGCCGTACGGGATGGCCAGGATCAGGTCATAGGTGTCGGGCAGGGCCGAAAGTTCGGGGTCCCGGGCGAGCTTCTCGGCGTACTCCACATAGTTCAGCACCTGTCCGTCGGGAGTCTCGACGCCGCCGACGACGAGCTTGCCGGTGACGAGGTAGGCGTCCTTGCCCCATGGTGCGGACTGGTCCGGCAGCCGCGTGCGGGGCTTGCCCGGACGGTCCTCGAACACCACCACCCGGTCGACCCGGAGCCGCCGGACCCCGGCCACGCCCGTCCAGTTGCGGCCCCGCGGGGTGCCGTCGGCGATCCTCAGCAGGGTCTCGGGAGCGAACAGGGGATCAGCCTGGGGTGTCTGAACCGGCGCCGGGCCGGCCAATGCCGCCGTGGGGGCCGTGGAGGCCCTGGGGGCCGTCCTGTAGGCGGTCCTGAGGGCCCGGCGGCCCGTCTTTGTCCCTGTGGTACCGGTGGTCCCGGTGGTCCTGGTGGTCCCGGTGGTGCGGCCGCCCGGCCCGGACCGCCGCCGCCAGGCGCTCCGGCGCCACTGGCCCGCTCCCCGGGCGCGGTCGACGGTGAGGCGGAGCGGGTCGGACGCGGTGACCTCGGTGACGCCGTACGGGCCGTCGTACGTCCAGGCCGGCCGGCCGGTGCGGTCGGAGAACTGCTGCGGCACCAGTGCCGTGGCGCCCTCGGCGCCGGGCATCACGAAGAGCGCGGGCAGGCTCGGGCTGCGCGTGGCCAGGTACGGGTCGAGGCCCAGCAGCGCCAGCAGTTCCGCGTCGGGCACCCGCACCGGGCGGCGCAGCCCCGGCAGGTGCAGGAGCGCACCGCCCTCGGCCGTGTCGGTCCAGATCGGGATGACCCGGGCCGGCCGGCCCGTGGTCTTCCACGGTGCCGCGAAGGACAGGACGCGGGTGCTGCCGTCGCCCCGTCGCCGCACCGCGTGCACCTGGCCGCCGTCCAGGCCGTTCGGGGCGGGCGTGCCGCTCCAGTTGTAGCCCCGCACATGGGAGGGGTGGGACAGGTGGGTGGCGGGGTCGAAGGCGCCGGAGAGCTTGAGGTGGTACGCGGCCGTCACATGGTCGTCGGCGGTGTCCAGGCCCTCCGCGCGGGCCCGCGCCACCAGCCGGCCCAGGTCCCGCGCCGACTGCGCGGTCCATGGGTCGGTGTCGGACAGATGCAGGATCTTGCGGCCCTTGCGTTCCAGCTCGGCCGGGGTGAGCCGGCTCAGCCGCTGGGCGGTGGCCGCCGCGGCCCAGAAGGCGCGGGCGACGTGCTGAGGGCTGACCGGGTCCGTGTCCGCCAGGCCCAGGATGTCGCGTACGGCGCCCGTTCGGTCCGCCGTGAACTCGTCGAGGACGTAGTCCAGGGCGGGGTCGCCGAACTCGGTGCCTAGGCGGGCTCCGGGGCGCCGGGCGAGCCCTTCCCGGGCCGCGTCCAGCACCTGACGGTAGGCGTCCTGGTCCGAGGTGGTGCCGGCGGCCCGGCGGGCGAGGAAGCTCCACAGGTCCATGCGGAACGGGGTGAGCGCGCCGAGTACGGGGTCGCCCGCGCGCAGGGTCTCCAGGGCGCCGATGCCCTGGAGGACCCGCTCGTACGTACCGCCGGGCACCCCGCGGTCGTCCTCGACGGCGTTGCCGAAGCGCTGGCGCAGGGCCCGGACCAGACGGAGCGTCGCCTCCCGCAACGCGGCCCGGTCCTGGTACAGGGCGGGGTTCAGGCCCGCGTCCAGGGCCAGCTGGTCCAGTTCCTCGGGCAGCGGCTCCGGACGGTGCCACGCCTTGCGTCCCGGTACGCCACCCGGAGTGCCGTACAGGTCGGAGCCGTAGCCGTCCTCGGTCGGCCCGCCCGTGGACACGGAGCCCTCGGTGTCCCGGCGGCTGGTGTTCGCGATGTGCTGGGCGAGGGGCACGTCCTGGAGGGGATCGTCCACCGGGGGCACCGGATCGTGGTCCGGCTGCGTACGGTTCGGGTCGTCGGCCGGGGAGCTGTGGCGGACCTCCAGGCTGATCCGGTGGTCCGGCGGCAGTTCGGTCACCTCGGGCAGCCCGCCGAGGTACCGTCCGCCGTCCTCGGCGGACAGCCACACCGTCCGGCCGTCACGCAACTCCAGTTCCACCCCGCCGGGGTGGCCGAGGGGGACGTAGACCGCGCGGCTGTGCGCGGGGGTGGCTTCGGCGCCGCTCTCCGCCTCGGTGCCGCCCGAGGACACCATGTGCAGCAGGGTGCGCCGGTGGCCGTGGTTCCGCAGCAGCGCCGCACGCGCCCGCAGGCCCTTCCTGGCATGGGTCCGGCCGAACCGCTCAGGGGCGCGGGACTTGAGGGGCTGGGTGGTGACGTCGCTGTCGCGGAACGTGGTCCCGTCCAGCGCCGTCCACGTACGGTCCACCGTGGGCAGGGTGTCCGGGGACAGCAGCGGGTCCGTGGCCGTCGTCGAGGCGGTGGGGGCGGGGCCTGTGAAGAAACCTCCCGACGACGCGGGGAGCGCGAGGGGCGACTGCCACACCGCCGTCTCCCAGGTGCCCTGCCCTCCGGTGCCCGGGTCGGGGAGGGTGAGCACGCGCAGGCTGTCCCGCCCGGTCGACTGGGAGAACGCCTGCGGGGCCCGGGGTCCGAGGGGAGCGGGGCCGGTGGCCAGGAAGACCATCGGAACGGTGACCGCGCTCTCACGCACGAGCGGGGCGAGGGACAGCAGCGCCCGCAGCTCCTCGGGAGCCACCGGGACCGGGCGGGGCAGGTGGGGCACGTGCAGCACCGGACGGCCGGTCCCGTCGGTGTCGGTGGCGATCATCTGGTACTCGGCGGACGCCGCCGGGTTCGACCCCTCGGACGGGTCGTTCCAGACGAGGCCCGACCCGTTGTGCTTCGAGGTGATCACCGAGATGTCCGCACCCCGCGGAGCCGGGGTGCCGCTCCAGTTGTAACCGCGGACCGTGCCCGAGCCGTCCGTGAGCAGGGCGGCCGGCGAGAACGCGCCCTTGGTCGACAGGTGCAGGGCACCCAGCACGTACTCGTCGGCGCCGTCGAGGCCGGCTGCCACGGCTTTCGCCATCAGCGACCCGAACTCCAGCTCCTGCGCCTGGCCCCACACGGCCGTGACGTCCCGGTGAAGGACCCTGCGGCCGAGCGCCGCCCGCCCGGCCGGCGTCATCCGGCCGAGGCGCCCGGCCGCATGGGCCAGAGCCCAGAAGGCGCGGGCGGTGTCCCGCTCGCTCACCGGCGCCGAGGCGGGCAGTCCCAGGACGTCGCGGGTCAGCGCCGCACCGCTCTTCGCCCTGAGCTGCTGGGCGGCGAAGGCCCAGAAGGGCTGCCGCCCGATCGCCGCGAGGTCCGGCCTTGTCCGGGCGGCGTCCAGAACGGCCGCGTAGGCGTCGGGGCCCGGGGCGTCGCCGCCCACCTGGCGGGCCAGGGAGGTCCACAGGTCCATACGGAACGGCGTGAGCCCACGCAGTACGGGGTCGCCCGCACGCGTGGTCTCCAGGGCGCCGATGCCCTGGAGCAGGCGTTCGTACGTACCGCCGGGCACCCCGCGGTCGTCCTCGACGGCGTTGCCGAAGCGCTGGCGCAGGGCCCGGACCAGACGGAGGGTCGCCTTCCGCAGCTCGGCCTGGTCCCGGTACAGGGCGGGGTTCAGGCCCGCGTCCAGGGCCAGCTGGTCCAGTTCCTCGGGCAGCGGCTCCGGACGGTAGGTGACCCACTTTCCTCGCACCCCGCCGGGCGTCTCCCCCTCCAGGCGAGAGACACTGCTCAGCCCCGACTGCAGCTCGAACGCGGTGGTCTCCCGCCGGCTGAAGTTCGCGACGTGCTGGCCCAGCGGCAGCGTCTCCAGCGGGTCGTCCACCGGGTCCACCGGCATGGTGTCGGGCAGGGGCCCCGGACGGTCCGACGCCGACGCGCCGTAGCAGACCTCCAGATGGATCGTGGACCCCGCGGGCAGCTCGGCCACCTCGGGCTGCTCACCGATGTACCGTCCGCCGTCCTCGGCGGACAGCCACACGATGCGACCACTGTCCAGCTTGAGCCCCAGCGCGCCCGGCAGACCGTGGGTGTTGTAGACGTACACCGCCCTGTCCGTCGGCGGCACCTGGGACGTGCCGACGGTCACGGGTCCTCTCGGGGTCCGGACCCGGTGGTCGACCCGCGTGGTGTCCGGGTACGACCGGAACTCTTCGAACCGCGCACGTATGTGGCCCCACAGCGAGCTGCGCCCGAAACGCCTGTGGCTCTTGGAGACCAGAGGATGGGTCTCGACGTCGCTGTCGCGGAACGTGGTCCCGTCCAGCGCCGTCCACGTGCGGTCCACGGTGGGCACGTCGACGGCCGGCGGGTCGAACGGCACCCAGACGCCCGGCGTCGTGTCCGGGTTGTCCGGCTCGGCGTCGACGATCGTCGGAACCAGGGCGTCCAGGTCCGGCTCGTGGATCAGCCGGCCGTCCCCGCTGGGCGCCCACACACGCCGCCCCAGCCGACGGGCCACCACCCGCATCAACTGCTGGTACCGGCCACCCGCGTACGGAACCGCCAGCACCACCTCGGCGCTCGACGGCCGCCCCGCCAACTCCGCGTCCGCGGCCAGCCTGTCGGCGTACTCCTCATACGTCAGCACCTGCCCGTCCGGCATGCGTACGCCACCAGGCACGAGCACCGCTTCGCTCACATAGGCGTCACGGCCCCAGGGCGCCGGGTCGATCGAGTCGAACTCCTCGACGCCGTCCCGGGCTTGGTACCGCTGCACCCAGTCCGTACGCACGCGACCGCCCGGCTCGCCGGGCGCCTCCACGGTCGGCCCCTGCACGCTCGGGGTCGCGGTGGCACCGGGGGCGGGAACGGGGGCGGTCCGGACCGTCCGGACCCAACCGGGCGCGTTCGGCGCGTTCTGCGGTTGCTGGGGGTCCTGCGGCTGCTGCGCGGGGGACAGCGTGATGCGCAGCGGGGCCGACGGGTCGGTCTCGGTCATCTCCAGCGGTGCCCCATGGGTCCATGTGGGCCGCGCGGTGTGGTCGGAGGACTTCTGCGGCAGCGCGGTCAAGGTCCCGGAGCCGGGGCCGGTGGCCAGGAACACCAGCGGTATGCCCAGGCGGAGCCTGCGCAGCTCGACCGGCATCAGGTCCAGCAGGGCCAGCATCTCGCCGTCGGTCACGGAGACCGGGCCGAGTGAGGGCAGATGCAGGACGCGGCGCCCGTTCTGGTCGGTGTCGGTCCACACCAGGATGGGCTTGCTGTCGGGCTTGCCCCGGTCCGCGGGGCCCGGCCGCCAGGGCGCCCTGTGCTCCCGGACGCCGGTGCCGTCGGGCCCGGTGGTGGCCTCGTCGACGTGCTTCCACTCGACGCCGTTCGGTGCCGGCCTGCCGCTCCAGTTGAAGCCCTGCAGGCCGCCGTCGTCGTCGGGCTCGCTGCTCATGATCTGCTGGGCCGCGTCGAAGGCGCCGTTCGCCACGAGGTGGTAGGCGGCCAGCACATCGGCGTCGCGCACATCCACACCGTGCGCGGCAGCCGTCGCCGCCACCTCCCAGAGCGCCTGCTGCCGTGACGTGTCCCAGGGGATGCCGTCCGCCATGTGCAGCACATGGCGGCCCCGCGCCTGGACCTCCTGCGGTGGCAGCGTGCCGAGGTACTGCGCGGCGGCGACGGACGCCCAAAGGGCCCGCGCCCGCTCCCTGTGACCCACCGGCTCGTCGGCGGGCAGCTTCAGCAGGGTCCGGATGAGCTGGTCGCCGCCCTGCCCGAGCCGGGTGAGGGCGTACTCCAGGTCCGGGTCGTCGTCCAGGAGGAGCGGGGCGTTCGGGTCCTCGGCCAGGCGGCGCCGGGCGTCGTCGAGAACGGCCAGGTGGGCCGCCCTGCCCGGGGTGAAGGAGCCGGAGTGGCGGCGGGCCAGGAAGGTCCACAGGTCCATGCGGAACGGCGTCAGCCGGCCCAGGTCAGGATGGCCGGCGCGCATCCGCTCCAGCGCGGCGATCCCCTGGAGCACCCGCGTGTACTGGGCCCGGTCGCCCTCGATGCCCCGGCCGAACTTCTGCCGCAGCGCTCGCACCAGCTTCAGCGTGACGTGCCGGACGTTCGCCGGCACGGGCCCGGCACCGGTGTACAGGCCCGCGTCCCGGGCCAGTTGGTCCAGTTCGTCGGGGAGCGGCTCCGGCCAGTGGGTGACCTCCTGCGCTTCCTCGCCACCCGGACCGTCGATCATCACCCTGATGCCGGAGTCGGCGTCGTCCACGCCGGTCTGCCGCGTGTACGTCGTCGTCACCCGCCGGCTCTCGTTGGCGGCGTACTGTCCGAGCGGCACGTCCTCCAGCGGGTCGTCGACATACGGCGCGGGGGCGAACGAGGGATGCGGACGGGTGGGGTCGCCCTCCGACGCGCTCCAGCACACCTGGATGTTCAGCCCGTAGCCGGGCGGCAGTTCGCGTACCTCCTGAAGACCGCCGAGGTAGCGTCCCGCGTTCCTGGTGGCCAGCATCAACGTGCGGCCGTTCACGACGACGGCCACCCGGCCCGGCTTGCCGTGCGCGACGAAGGAGAGCACCGCCCGGTCCGGAGACAACTCCTCCGTCCTGCCGTCGTAGTACCCGTCACCCGCGGGCAGCAGGTGCTTGAGCCGGTTCATGTACGGGAACCGGCGGTACCGCTGCTCCTTGAGCCGTCGCCTGGGCTCGTCGTCCAGGTGAGACTCCAGGCCGAACCACTCGTGGCGCTCCGAGACCATGGGGCGGAGGTCCACGTCGCTGTCCCGGAACGGGGTGTTGTCCAGCGCCAGCCACTTCCGGTCCTCGAACGGCACGACGCGGTACGGCGGGTCGAACGGCACCCAGTCGCCGAGCGGCCGGTCGGGGCCGGGGTCGAAGAGCGCCGGGACGGCGGCGTCCAGTTGGCCGTCGTGGTGCAGGCTCCCGTCGCCGCTGGGCGCCCACACCCTGCGGCCCAGGCGGACGGCGACCGCGCGCTGCAACGCCCGGTTCGGGCGCAGCGCCCCGTACGGCAACGTCAGGACGACCGCGGCGTCCGGGGGCAGTTTGGCCAGTTCCGGGTCGTTCGCGAGCCTGTCGGCGAACTCCTCGTAGGTCAGATCCTGCCCGTCGTAGGTCCCCACGCCGCCCGGAACGGGATCCACGCCGACGATGTAGGCGTCCTCGCCCCAGGGCGCGTCCTGTTCGGCCAGCAGGTTGGGCCGCCGGGCCGAGTCGTACACGCGGATCTTGCCGGGCAGCAGCCGCTTGACGCGCTGACTCGACACATCGCGGCCCCGTACGGCGCCGGAGTCGTCCCGGATCAGGGTGTCCGGTGACAGCAGCGGGTCCGGTGCGGGCAGCGTGTTCGGTGCGGGCAGCGTGTTCGGTGCCGGTGTCCCGGGCGGCGCGGAGCCGACCGTCTCCTGTGGCTGCGCCGCTTGTCGCTGCGGCATCTGGAGGGCGGTGCCGGGCGACTGGCCCTGAGCGGGAGTGCCGGCCAGGAGGAGGGCCAGGATGTCGTCGGAGCTGAACTCCGTGCCGTCCAGGGCCTTCCACACCTCGTCCGCCTCCAGCAGCGGGCCCGGGGCCGGCAGGGCCGCCGGGCCGGCGGACGTGACGGGCGCCGAGGTCGGTACGGGCTGGGCGGCGGGCCACTGCGCCGGGGGCCGCCATGCCGTGCGGCCCCACCCGCCGGGCGCTCCGGTGATCGGGTCGAGGAGGGCGACGAAGAGGGGCGGGGTGGCCGGGTCGGCCGACGGGGCCAGTGCGAGAGCGGCGCTGTAGCTCCAGGTCACCCGGCCGCTGCGGTCGGAGTACTCCTGGTTCAGGGCTCGTCCCGGGGCTCCGACGCCGGAGGTGAGGAACGCCAGCGGATGGCCGACGGGCTTCCCGCGCAGGACGGGAATGGACTCCATCGTCTCGGCGAGGCGCAGCAGGGCGATCACTTCCCCGTCGAGCACCGGCAGCGGAGGGTTGCCGGGCAGGTGGAGGACCAGACGACCGGCCGCGTCGGTGTCGGTCCAGACCAGCCCCAGCCCTTCGGGCTCGGGCAGGGTGGGGTGGGACAGCCAAGGGGCCTTGTAGGTGGTGACGGTGATGCCGTTCGGCCCCAGCTCCTCCTGGTTCAGCAGCTCCGTGTTCACGCCGTTGGGGGTCGGGATGCCGGACCAGTTGTAGCCCTGGACCGTTCCGTCGCTCCCCTTGAGGTGAACGGCGGGATCGAACGCGCCGCGGTACACCAGGTTGTAGGCGCCCAGCAGGTACGGGTCGCTGATGTCCAGGCCCTCCGAGTGGGCCTGGGCCGCCACGACCCAGAATGCCTTGGCCACGGTGTCGTCCCAGGGGGTCGCGGCGTCCAGGTGCAGGACCTGACGTCCCCTCCTTTCCTGTTCCGCGGGCGTCAGTCGGGCGATCATCCGGCTGGCGGCGACCGCGGCCCAGAACGCCTGCGCGAACTGCTGTTCGCTGAGCGGGAGCGGCATCCCGGTGATGCCCTGTGTCAGCGCCTCGCCTTCGTTCGGGTCCAGGATCCGGTCCATGGCCTGCTGCAACGAGGCGTCGGGCACGTGCTGGCGCAGAGGGCTGCCGGGGTGTGCGTCCAGTGTGGTGCGGGCGTTGTCGAGTACGGCCAGGTAGGCGTGCTCGTCGGGGGCCGGGCCGCCGGCCTGCTGGGCCAGGAAGGTCCACAGGTCGAGCCGGAACGGGGTCAGGCTGGAGAACAGCAGATCGTTGGCGCGCAGGATCTCCAGGGCTCCGATGCCCTTGAGGACGCGCTCGTACCGGCCGCCCGCCACACCGCGGTCGTCCTCGATGCCGACACCGAACTGCCGGCGCAGCGCCCGCACCAGCCGCAGCGTCGCCCGCCGCTGCTCCTCCGGTGAGGAGTACGCCCACAGGGGCAGCTCCATGTCCCGTGCCAGCTGGTCCAGCTCATGGTCCAGCGGCTCGGGCAGGTAGGTCACGACGCGTCCGGCGAAGCCGTCGGGCGTGTCCGAGAGCGTGAACGCGTTGTCCACGCGCAACCCGCTGGGCGTGGTGGGCGCATGGGTCTTGCGACGGGCGAAGTTGGCGACGTGCTGGGCCAGCGGCACGTCGTCCAGGGGATCGTCGACGTGCGGCGGCGGCACGGTCTCCGGATGACCGAACCTCGGGTCGCCCGCGGAGGCGCCGTAACACACCTCCAGATAGATCTCGTACTCCGGTGGCAGCTGGAGGACTTCGGGCAGCCCGGCGATGTAGCGTCCGCCGTCCTCGGCGCTGAGGTACACCGTCCGTCCCTTGACGGACAGGCTCATCCCGCCCGGCAGGCCATGGGCGGTGAAGGCGTAGGTCGCCGGGTTACGGGACGTGATGGGCTGGTGGGCTACCTGCATGCGCCCTTCGCCGGTCGGCACCGTGTGCGCGAGCTTCCACCAGGTGAAGTACGTGCGCAGGAGGTGCTGACGCAGGCGCAGCTGGTCCGTGATGGACATCCGGCCGAACCGCCTGTGGTCCTTCGTGACCAGCGTCCAGGAGTCCACCTCGCTGTCACGGAACCGGGTCGTGCCGTCCACCCCCTGCCACTCGCGGTCCGGGAACGGCATCGGCGTGGCGCTGGGAGTCGCCGGGACCCAGTCGCCGTACGGCAGGTTCTCGTCGTGGTCGATCAGCGCCAGGACGTGTTCACGGCGGGTCCCGTTGCGCTGGAGGCGTCCATCGCCGCTCGGCCCCCACACGGGGCGGCCCAGCAGGTCGGCGACGGTCTGGAGCGCTTGCGCGTAGCGGCCGCCCAGGTACGGCACCGCGAGGACGAGCGGCACGTCCTTGGGCAGCTTCGCCAGCTCCGGGTCCGCGGCCAGCTTGCGCGCCAGTTCCTCGGCGTTCAGCACCTGCCCGTCGAAGGTGCGGACGAGGCCGTCCCCGGCGGACGCGGCGGACACCACATAGGCGTTCTCGCCCCAGGGCGCGGTGTAGTCCTCGACCCTCTTGAGCGCCTTGCCCGACCAGGACTCGTAGAGCCGCAGCTTCGCGGGCAGCACCCGCTCCACCTTCTCGCTCGTCCAGTTGCGGCCCCGCACCCTGCCGGAGGCGTCCCTCATCAGGGTCTCCGGCGACAGCAGCGGGTCCGCGGGACCCCCGACCGGCGGCTGCACGGCCGGGGCCGGAGCCGGCGGGGCGAACAGGATGAGGTCCCCTTCCTCGGCGGGAGCCGCGGAGGGGGCCTGGGTGCCCTGGGGGTTGCGGACGGGCGAGGTCCACCGGCCCGGAGCCTGGGCGGCCTGGTCCATCAGGGTGAGGATGGTGCTGGGCACGGACGGATCGGTGCCCGTCAGCATCATGGGGGCGCCATAGCTGTGCGCGGGACGCCCGGTGCGCTGCGTGAACCGCTCCGTCAGCCGCGCGCTGAAAGCGCCGGGACCGGTGGTCAGGAACACCACCGGCGTGCCCAACGGCGTTGCGGCCAGCCCCGGATCGAGGTCCAGCAGGGCCAGGAACTCGTCCTCGGACAGGGTCAGGGGAGCGCTGCCCGGCAGATGCAGCACCACCTGTCCCGCCTGGTTCACATGGACGACGTACAGCAGCGGCATGGGCTTGCCGGAGCCGACCCAGGGAGGCTGGACCTGCTGGATGGTGGTGCCGTTGGGGCCAAGGGACATCTGGCGTACGGAACCCCAGGTGACGCCCGCGGGCATGGGTGTACCGCCCCAGTTGACGCCCTGGACGTTCTGCCCCTGCCACAGCAGGGCCGCCGGGCCGAACGCGCCGTTCTCCTTCAGGTGGTAGGCGGCCAGCACATCCGGGTTGCCGGCGTCCACACCCTCCGCCAGCGCCTTCGCCGCCAGCCCCCACAGGGCCTGCTGCCGCGACCGGTCCCAGGTGGCGGAGGGAGGCAGATGAAGCACGTTACGGCCCACGCGCTCCCGGTCCGCCTGCGGTATGGCGCGGAACAGCAGCCGGGCGGCACGGACGGTGGCCCAGAGCGTGGACGCCACCTGCCTCGGGGTGAACGACACACCGGCGGGCAACGACTGCACGTAACGCATCGCTGACTCGCCGCTGGTGGCGAGCTGCTGGAGAGACGCCTGCAAAGCCGTTGACGGCACCTGCTCGCTGAGCCTGGCGCCGGGGTCGGCCGCGATCCGGCCGGCGGCGAAGTCGAGCAGCCTCAGGTAACCGGCCTCGTCCGGGGCCCGTCCGGTGTACTCCTCGGTGAGGAAGTCGAACATGTCCAGCCGGAACGGCGTCAGATGACTGAGCGCCGGGTCCTGGGCCCGCATCCGCTCCAGTGCGCCCATGCCCTTGAGGACCCGCTCGAACCGGCCGCCCGGCACACCGCGGTCGTCCTCGATCGACACACCGAACACAGAGCGCCACGCCCGCACCAGCCGCAGCATGGCCGCCCGGCTCTCCGCACCCGGCGGCAGACCCGCGTCCCGGGCCAGCTGGTCCAGCTCGGGAGGCAGCGGATCGCGGCGGAAGGTGACGCGACGCGCGCGTTCGCCGCCGGCGCCGTCGACGATGACGCGGTCGTCGTCGTTGAGACCGGTCTGCCTGGTGGGCGCGTCGACGTCCCGCCCGCTCTCGTTGGCGACGTACTGAGCGAGGGGCACGTCGTCCAGCGGGTCGTCGATGTGCGGTGCCGGGCGGTGGGACTGCCGGTCCTGATACGGGTCGCCGTCCGACGCGGACCAGCAGACCTCCAGGTGGATGCGGTGGCCCGGGGGCAGCGCACGCACCTCGGGCAGCCCACCGATGTAGCGTCCCGCGTCCCGCTTGCCCAGCTGCACGATCTTGTCGCCGCCGAGGGGAATCCCCACCCGGCCGGCCTTGCCATGGCCGGCGAAGACGTAGACGGCGCGGTCCGGGTTGACCGGCTCCGAGCCGTTGTCCACAAGGTCGTTGCCGGCTGGGAGCCGGTGGACGAGGTTGCGCATCCGGAGGAAGGCCCTGAACCGCCGCTCACGGCGGCGCGCGTCGGTCCGCGCGACGGCCATCCGGCCGAACCGCTGACCGTCGTCGCTGACCAGCGGCCGGGTTTGGACATCGCTGTCCCGGAACTTCGTTCCGTCCAGCGCCGTCCACTCGCGGTCCTCGTGGGGCACCGTCACGGCCGGCGGGTCCTCGGGCACCCAGAGTCCGGACGGCAGCTTCTCGTCACGGTCGACGATCACCGGGCGATGCCCGCCCGCGTCCGCGTCGAAGACCATCCGGGCCTCGCCACTGGCGCCGTAGGCCCGTCGGCCCAGCTGGGCCGCCACCTTGGTCAGCATCTGCGCGTACTGGTCGCCCGCGTCCCGCACGACCAGCACCACCGGCACGTCCTTGGGCAGCCCGGCCAGCTCCGGGTCGGCCGCCAGCAGGGCGGCAAGCCCCTCCGCGTCCAGCACCCGCCCGTCCGGCAACCGCACCTGCCCCTGGTCGGCGTCGGCCACCAGGAAGTACGCCGAGTCCGGCCAGGGCGCGCTCTCCTCGGACGAGATCCTCGGCGGCTGGCCGGGCCGGGTCTCGATGACCCGCACCCGGCCGGGCAGCACGCGGCTGATCGGCCTGCCCGTCAGGTTGCGGCCCTGCGGGCGCCCCGACGGCCCCGCGATCCGGGTCTGCGGCGCCAGCACGGGGTCGTTGGGGCCGAGGAAGGTGCCCGGCGCAGCCGGTGCCGCCGGTGCGGCCGGTGCGGCCGGTGCGGCCGGTGCGGCCGGTGCGGAGGAGCCGCTGGGGCCGCCCGGCGGCGGGGCGAACAGGGACGCCTCGTCCGGGTTCGCCGTGGCGCCGGGCGCTGCCCCGGCGCGGGGGCTGTTGTACTGGGGGACCAGATCGGCGACGAACTGGGACAGCTCCAGGTCCATGCCGACCGAGCCCGCCGCCGCGATCAGGACGAACGGCAGCGCCTGGTGCGGTACCGGAGTGGGCCGGCCGAGGGACGTGAAGTACGAGCCGATGAGCTGGTGCAGGCCGCCCCAGGTCAGCGGGGTGGTGGCGCCGCGTGCCCCACGGACCTGCTCCAGCGCCCAGAAGCCGCGCAGCAACGCCTCGAACGCGGCGCTGTTGTCCTCCAGCTTCGGACCGTAGATCAGGCGGATGGCCCGTACCCAGCGCCGTACGTCCGGTGCCCGGTTCCGGTCGCCGGTCGTCAGCTCGGCCAGACGGCCCAGTTCCGCCGAGCTCGGCTCGGGCCTGAAGCCCACCCACCAGTCGCCCTCGGGCAGTTGGAGCCGGGGTTCGAGACCGGTGCCGGGATCGGCGGGGGCGAGGCCGGGCTCCTGACCGCCGGCGGTCGTCCACACCTCGCGGTCCCAGCTGTTGGCCAGCTTCTGGCCCGCGACCGGCTCGTCCAGCGGGTCGTGCGGCGGCGCGCCCGCGATGTCGGCGCCCGTGACGAGCACGGCCGTGTCGCGTGGCTGGGCGATCAGGTGGGGGTCCGTGGCGAAGAGATGGTCGACGAGGCGGGCGTAGTCGACGCTCTTGCTCCGGCCGTCCGCCAGCGGGAGTTCGGCGGTGGCGGCGTCGCCCTGGAGGCCGACGACGTACGCCTTGGTGAACGGCAGCTCCAGCGCCGGGCTCTCCATGGGCGCCGGGCCGCCGCGTACCAGGGTGAAGTGCTTGATGTCGGGCAGCGGTCCGTACGGGCTCGGGCCGGCCGCCAGGGCCTGGGCGGCGGCCGGGCGCAGGTCCACACCCACCGGCTTGCCCTTCGGGTCCCGGTGGTGGGCCTGAACGACCTGGTTGACCGGGACCTTGGTGCCGTCGGTTGCGACGACCTCCGCCCGCCACCGCACCGCGGACGGCGTCCGATCGGGGTCGCCGAGGACGGCGAGGGCGGCTCGCGCGCCCTCGACAAGGCTCTCCAGCTGCGGCCGACGGTCCGCGGGCACCTGCGCGAGCAGACCGGACGCCTCGTCGACGACCGCCCGCAGACGCTGCTCCACGGGGCTGCCGACGGGCAGCGGCGCGCCCAGGGCGTAGGAGCCCAGTGTCATGGCGACGCTGTGGGCGTCCGCCGGGGACAGCAGCCTGCGTGGGCTGCCGTCGGCCAGAGGCAGTCCGTCCGTGACCACGGCCAGGAAGTGCGCGAAGCCCTGCACCACCGGGTTGTCGACGATGCGCCCGATGCCGTCCTGGAGCACCTCGTCGGTCAGGGGGGCCGGGAACATCGCGGCACGCTGGTAGATGGCCCGAGTGAGCTGGGAGAGCTCGGCGACCACTTGCCGTGTTTCCTCCCGGGACAGGTGCTGGCCGGTGATCCCGTAGTGCCGCAGTTCCATCAGGATCAGCGCGAACAGCAGCCATCCCTCGCCGGTGTCCAGCTCCCGGTAGTCGTCCATGTCGACCGTCAGCTTCTGGTCGACGGTCCTGCCCTTCGACGTGCGTCCCGTCAGCGCGGCGGTCAGATGCTCACGCGGCGACGGCACATCGCCGACCGTCGCGTCGAAGAAGTCGGCGTAGTGCGGCTTGCCCGGGGCGAGGCGCTGCTGGTAGTGCGCCAGGAGCCTGGCGGCCGCGGTGTGGAATTCACCGCTGATCGCGTCGTGGTGCTCGTCGAGGAAAGCGCGCGTGCGGGGCCGCAGGGCTCGCAGCACGCTGTCGAGCGGATGGCGGGACGCCACCGGCAGCATGTTCTTGGCCATCGTTCCCGGCGTGTCGGGGAAGGCCGTCAGCCAGATGACGGCGTTCGGCCGGGCGCTCGTGTGGCTGAACGACAGCCACGCATAACCCCACACCTCGTCGATGTCCGGGATGACCGAGAGGAACGGCATGAACTGGGGCGCCAGAGCACTCCGACCGGACACGCGGCGCACGAAGTCCGCGGCGACCCGCATGCCGAAGCCCCGGCCCGTGGCCATCAGAGGCAGCAGATGCCTGACCGCCAGCCGGTCCACGGCGACGTCCTGGAGTTCCCTGAGGCCAAGGGCCGGGAGACCGGTGGTCGGCTGCGTGTACGAACGACCGTCGTGGCCCCGGGCCGCCGGCTGCACCCAGATGCCCTCGGCCTCCGGGGTGACCGTCCAGCCGCCGATACGCGACAGCAGGTCGGCGAGAAGGATCGGCGTGTTCCTGGCGTCCGTGACCGTCAGGGCGTCCTCGGCCGCGGCCAGCCGGGCCAGTGCCTCCTGCGGAGACTGCCTGCGCTCCCCCGGCAGCGACGCCATCGGGTCGACGACGAACTCCGCGATGTTCAGGCTGACCCGCTTGGGCTCGTCCTCGCCCGGCGCCACCTCGGGCTTCGCGTCAATCTCGAACAGCCCGTCAGGGGTCCGCCAGAACGACGTCGCGTCGGTGACGATCTTGAGACCGTGGCCGTGGGCCAACTCCCGCTTCGGGGGGAGCAGGGCCGGCTGCCCCTCAGGGATCACACCCCCTGCGGCGGTGGTCAGCGGATGGCGGTTCTCGGGCTCCAGACCGAGCGCGCCGTAACGGCGTCCGATCGCCGCGTCGAGCACCGCGTGCGCGAGGGACGACGACTGGCTGAACTCCCCCAGCGCGCCCGCCGTCACCGGTCCGGCGGGATCGACGGCCTGCCCGGCGGGATCGATGACCAGCGCCCGCGCGCCGGACGGCGCGACGGCCGGGGGACGCGCCGCCACCTGGCCGCCGGCACCGGCCGTCAGGTCCACCCACACCACGCCGTCGGCCCCGCCGAGGTGGTAGGCGGCGAAGGCGTGCCCCAGCCGGTCGCCCTGACGCCGCGCCAGGACGAGGGCCGCGGCGCCGGGTCCGGCCGCGGTGACGGCCTGCGCCACCGCGTCCCACGCGCCCACCTGACGCCAGCCGGGGCCGACCGCCAGGGAAGCCGTCGCCGAGCTGGTGTCCACCGCGGAGTCGTCCACCGTACGGGCCGGACGCACCCCCTGCGGATACAGCTCACCGCGCAGCCCGCGCAGCAGCTCCAGGCACCGCTCCGGGGTCATCCCCTCGGCCGGGCCCCGACGGACCACCGCCCGTACCCTGCGCAGCAGTTCGGCACGGCTCAGGACGGGGAGCGGACCGCGTGCGGCGACCTGCGTGGCGGTCTCCGCCGCCCGCCGCGCCGTGGCGGTGTCCGTCCGCGGGGCCACGGCCGCCGGGGCGGCCGACTCGGTGGCCGGGCGGCTGCCCGTGGCGGGGCCGACGGCGTTCAGGGCCGCGGTCGCCGGGCGGCCGGCGCGGGGCCGGGCGGCGGGGGTGCGGGACATCGAGCTGAGCGGGTACGCGGCGCGGCCGGTGCCCTCGCCACGGCGTACGGACTCCAGGGTGCCGGCCAGGGCGGGCAGCCGGCGCCAGGCGTCCGCCTGGGCGCGTGCCTGGTCCAGCAGGTCCTGCCGGGTGTCCCGCAGGGACTGCCGCAGGCCCCGCACATGGGCCAGGTCGGTGTCACGGAACGCGGTCCGGCGGGCCAGCACGGTGGCGGTACGCCGCTCGGCGCTCCGGGCGCGGGCGAGGGCGCGGTCCGTATCACGGCGCACCTGGTTCAGGTGGGCGCGTGCCGTGTCGAGGGCGGTGCGGGCCGCGGGCAGCGCGGCCTGCGCGGCGGCCAGCGCCGCGTCGCGGCCCTCGTGCCGCTGCCGTACCGACAGCCAGGCGAACCGGGCGCTCTCGGCGCGCTGCCGTGCGTCCGCCAGGCCCGGCGGGGCGGCCCCGGCCGCCCCGGCCGCGCGCTCGATGCTGTGCGCCTCGGCCTGTGCCTGCCGCCAGGCCAGCCGGGCCTGCTGCACCATCTGCGCGGTCGGCCGGGCTTCCGCGACCCGGACGGCCTGTTCGGCGCGGTCCAGTTCGGCTTCCGCGCCGCGGACGGCGTCCGCGGCGCTCTCGCGGGCCGTCCCGGCGTCGCGGACGGCCGTCTCGTAGGTGGTCAGCGCCGAGTCGTGGTCGGCGGCGGCCGCGGTCACCGCCTGCTCGGACTGCTCCAGGACGCGTTCGGCCACGGGCAGTTCGGCCAGCAGTTCCCGAACGGCGGTGGAGTCCTGGGCCTCGGTCGCGACGGCGGTCGTGTAGGCGTCGGCGGCGGCGCGCAGCGTCTGCCAGGTGTCCGCGGTGGCGTCGGTGAGGTCGGCGAGGGTGCCGTCTGCGGTGAACGGGAAGTGGTGCGGGCCGTCGTCGGTGCGGACGACGAGTTCGACGGGCTTGCCCGCGGTGGCGGCGGTGCGGGAGGCGACGAACAGGGCGCGCGCCAGGCGGGTGTTGTCCGGGTCGTCGCCGAGCGCCAGCCACAGCTGAGCCGAGGGGTCCTGCGGGTCGATGGCGTCGGCCAGCGTCCGGGGCAGGTCCAGGACGGGGTGGCGGGTCCAGTCCCGCAGGTCCGCGGCGTCCTGGTCGGCGAGCATCGCGGGCAGGTCGTAGAGGCGCGGCTGCGGGCGGGCCGGGGTGACACCGAAGCCCAGCACGTCCTCTTCGAACAGGCGCATGTGCGCGGTGCCCGCGACATAGCGGGTGCCCTCCGGTCCCGCCACGGTGATGACGGTGTCCACCAGCGTCTCGTAGGTGCGCGTGCCCCGCCCGTCCTCGGGCTGCTGGTCCCGGCCGCCCCGTACCCGGTCGTAGGCGGTGCTCGTCGCGGTGCTGCCCGCCGACGTGGCGTGCGGCTGCTGGGCGGCCACCGGGAAGCTCAGGCCCAGCAGTTGGACGTTGCCGGTCTGGAGGCTGTGCGTGCCCTGCCGGCTCACCGAGAAGGAGCTGCCGGCCGACGAAGTCGACGTCGAGGTACGGGTCTGGGTGCGCGCCCGGTCCAGGGCGACGTCACCGGCGTCGGTGACCGGCCGCGGGTTGTGCAGGGTCACCCCGATCGACGGTGCGGCATCGGGGCTCTGCAACGGCCAGCTGCCAGGCATTTGGGGAGTGAGGCCCGCGGCGGCGCGCGGCGGGTCCACGGCGATGGACCCGGACTGGATCAGCTCGCCGAGACGGGTGGCCGCCGCGTCGTCGGAGACGTTCGCGGGCAGCCCCCACGAGGCGGTCAGGTCCGGCGCGACCTCCCGCAGGGCCTGGGCGAGCTGGGTGAAGGCGTTGAAGCGGTACACCGGCGTGGGCCCGGTCGGCACCAGGCGGGGCCCGCCCGGGAACGGCCGGATGCCGGTGTCCCGCGTCTCCTGCGGCGACATCGCCAGCGGATCGTGGTCCAGCACCAACGGGCTGTAGGGCTGTTCGGCATCCCGCGGCTCGGCGGCTTCGGAGCCGGTGAACCGCAGCTCCGCCGCGACCGGCACGGTGATCGAACGCGGCGGGCGGCCGGCGAGCATCCGGCGCACCCAGGCGGTCATGCGCTCCCGGAGGTCCCCGTCCAGGCCCGACAGGTTCAGCAGCCCGGCCTGGATGATGCCGCCGGGGATGTTCGCGGGCCACTCCCAGACCAGTTCGGAGCGGACGAAGGCGGTGACGAGGAAGTCGACGTCGAAGTCGGCGGCGACGTTCGTCCGCGTCCAGTAGCGGTCATCGGCGCTGAGCTGCGAACGCACCGTGCGGGACCGCGTGTTGGTGAGCGCGATCGACGGGCCGTCGCGGTCCGTGCGGCCGAGGAAGCCGGGCTGCGGATAGCGGGAGACCGGATTGACGGCAGTCTGGTGGGTGAAGGCGGTCGTGGTGGAGGTGGCCCTGGCCTGCGGGGTGTGCGCGGTGATCTGCTCCATTCCGGCGCCCTCGTGGGCCGGGCGGCCCAGGACCCCGCGCAGCGCCGGGGTCTGCAGCAACGGCTCGGCGAGCAGCACCACTTCCACGAGGCGCGCACCGCCGTAGGCGATGTGCAGGAACGGGAGGCCGAGACCGCCCGAGCCGTATCCGAGCAGGGCGGGCAGCCCCAACGGCCCCGTGAGGACGGTCAGTTCGCCGGCCACGCCCTCCAGGTAGGAGGCGTGGCCCGGCTGCATGGACCCGGGCGCCTCGGACTCGACGAGCGCGGTGAGTTCCCGGCCCAGCCGGTCGCGCTGCTCCCGGCGGTCGACGGTGTCGCCGAGCTGGGTGACGGACAGCACGCTCGCGTAGCCGAGCTGGCGGGTCCGGGCGAACTGGTCGGGCAGCGGAACACCGGGCACCGGCCGGCTGAGGGCGAGGAGCCCCGGTATGCCCGGGTACCACTGGGGCTGACGGGCCAGGATGTGGACGGCGGCCGTGTACGTCACCGAGCGCGGCAGGTCGATCGCGACGGTCACCGGGGGACGGCTGCCGAGACCGAGGGTGTTCCCGGCGACGGTGCGGACCCCCCAGCGGACCGTCACCAGCAGGGTCATGTCGTTGCCGAGCCCGTGGTGCGGGCCCTCCTCGTAGGGGGCGCGGGTGGTTCTCGTACTGGCGGTCAGGGCCTCGGAGGTGTCGACGCGCCGGGAGTAGGTCTGCCGTGCGCTGGGGTTGGCCTGGTGGACGAGCGCCGCCGGGTCCTGGGGCGGCGCCTGGAGGCCGGTGGCCGTGACGTTGCCCTGGCGGACCAGGCCCACGGTGCGGGAGTGGCCCGCCGAGTCCACCGAGTTCACGTCGTGCTCGGTGTAGATGTTGTCGGTGCCCAGATGGCTCGGGTTGCTCATGACACCGCGGATCTCCGCGATCATCACCTGGTCCGCCGCCATGCCGGGCAGGTTCACGAACTCCACGACATGGGTGCTCTCAAGGATCTGCGGGGCCCGCGCGAGGAGCTGGCTGGGCCTGATTCCCGCATGCAGCGCCTCGACGGCGACGGTGCCCTGGTCGTTCCTCGGGGCACCCACGAGGGACCTCGACAGCCGCTTGTACGCCACGGCCGAGAAGGTGACGGGCAGCAGCACCGCCGAGGTCAGCGGGGAGCCCACGTACTGCTGGGCGAATGCGGCGGCCCCGTTGACGGGACCCGCCAGGCGGGCGGGCACGACGCTCTGCGCGGCCGTGGACGCCTGGTGCGCGGCGCCGGTGATCAGTCCGGCCGCACCGCCCGCGGCGCCCGACACACGGGCGACGGCCTCCTGTACGGCGCGGGCGAGGCGGCCGGGTTCCGGGCGGCCCGGATACGTCCCGGCGGCGATCATCCGCATGGCCTCCATCAGGGCGGCGGCACCGCGGAACGTGTCCACGACCGCGCCCGGCGGCAGCTTGGTGATGCCCGGCAGCGGATTGCCGTTGCGGTCGACCATGTTGAGGCGGACGAAGTCGTCGTTGGGGCCCCCGTCGGTGACCGGCCGGCGGATCACATGGCCCGGACGCGGCCCGGCCGGGCCCTGGGCCCTGTTCGGCACGCGGGTGCGGTAGTGCGGGACGAGCAGCGTGACCGTGCCGGGCACGGTGTGCGGGGCGGAGGGTGCGGAGGCGTCCCGCGGTGCCACGGCGGCCGTGGGGAGCGGCCCGGAGCCGGTCCCCGTGCCGGTGCCGGTCCCCGTGCCGGTCTCGGCGTCCGCCTCGGCGACCCGCCCGGTGACGGTCTCGGTATCCGGTCCGATGACGGTCTCGGTATCCGGTCCGATGACGGTCTCGGTATCCGGTCCGATGACGGTCTCGACGTCCGACCCGGCGTCCGACCCGGCGTCCGACCCGGCGTCCGCCAGGGCGTCTGGCAGGGGTGCCGACGGGTCCGGCACGGCGCCGGGGGTGTCGTCCGCTTCGGGCGCCGGCTGCCCGGCGTCCGCGTCCAGTGAGTGCTCGTCGGCGAACCGGATGCGCGGCTCGTCCTCGGAGCCCTCGTACAGGTCCAGGGCGAGCCGGGCCGGGACCGTGAAGAGGTCGCTGCCGGACCCCATCTCCATGACGACCTGCTCCAGGCCGACCGTCGCGGCGACCGACGCGGCGGTCGAGATCTGGCCGCTCCCGGTGTAGTCGGGCCCGAGGTTCACCGACCAGGCGCCACCCGCGATCGGGATGGTGAAGCCGCCGCCGCCCCCGACAGCGCCACCCGTGCCCGTGCCGCGCTGCCGCCCGCCACCGGACTCGAAGGCGCTGTAGCCGGTCTGGTGGACATCGGGCAGCCGCCGGGTGTGCTCGGCGGGCCGCTCCGTGTCGCGGGTCACCGAGAAGCGGAGCTGCACCCGGCGGGTGCCGGTGACCGTACCGGGCTTCTCCAACCACACCGGCCGGCCGCCGTCCACGGCCTCCGCCAGCGAGGTGGCCAGCCCGAACCGGGTCCACAACTGCTTGAACTTGCGCAGGTTCGCGAGCTGCGCCTGGCGCAGCGGCTCATCCAGACGGAACGGAAGACGGTGCTCCGAGTGCTCCTCGGGCGGCAGGAAGCCCTCCCTCTGAAGCCTCGCCCTGGCCCGCTGGAAGAGCACCTCGGCGCCGTCGACGGCGAGCGGTGTCTCGGAGATGCCGACGCTGTCCAGGTTCTCCAAGTGCTCGGGCAGTTCCCTGACTTCGTCCGGTCCCGGCCGGTGGCCCTCCAGCGTGGCCCGCTGGGCGATCCGCAGGTCCAGGGCGTCGTCCCACGGGCCGAAGGTGCCGCTGACCGTGCCGCCGCCGGCCCGGTGGAGCGTCAGCCCGTACGTGACCCGGCCGGGCGCGGCCAGATTGCTCTTGGAGGTGTGCAGGCCGTGCGTCAGCGCGGCCCCACCGGAGGCGCTCAGGCTCTCGTCGACCTGCCAGTTCACGCCGCCCTTGCCGAGCAGGTTGCCGCCGAACGACGCCGCTGCCCGTGGATGTCCCTCGGCGTGGTCGGTGGTGAAGGTCGGCCCGCCCGTGCCCTCGACGCCGATACCGCTGGTGAACCGGGAGTTGTGCTCCACGGTCGCGCCGTGCGTGAGGTAGGTCTCCAGCCAGAACTTGTCGTCCTGGCTCTGCGCCGTCGGGCGGCCCGGCTCGATCAGCGCCGTCAGCTCCAGTACGCCGATCGCGCTGCCGCTGCCGTCCAGCAGCGTCGGTGAGAGCACTCCGCCGCTGTTCTGGAGGTGCGGGGTGCCGTGCAGCATCTGCTCGGACAGGAAGTTCTCCAGCTCCCGCATGGAGTCCTCACTGAGCCCGTCCAGCATGCTGAAGTCGTCGTGTGCGCGCAGCTCGGTGAGCAGCCTGCGCGGATCGGTGACGTCTTCCACGCCCCACAGCGGCATGCCGTCCACGCCGGCGGGCTCGGGCAGGTCCTCCGGGTCGGCGCCGTCGCCGAAGGCGCGGTGCTCCGGGACCCAGACCGTGAGGGTGCCGTGCGACTGCTCCGGCCCCCAGTTGCCGGCCTCCTCACGCGGAGTGTCCAGCCGGATCTGCCACAGCCCGTCGAAGTCCATCGGATACGCCGGGTCTTTGAGCTTGTGCTTGTTCATCACCGAGAAGCTCTCGGCGACGGTCACGGACCGTGCCGCCTGGTTGTGCGTCAGCGACAGGGCGACGGTGAGGTCGCCCCAGCGCACCGCGCCCGTACCGTCGGCCAGCCGGATCAGGGTCCAGGGCACGGTGGCGCTGCGGACGGTGCCGGAGCTCTCGGTGACCGACGACGACTGGCCGCCCAGGGCGCGCCGCTCTATCTGCCGATCGGGCAGCGGCATGGCCACGGCGTCCTCGCCGTACTTCGTGGACGGCCGCGCGCCCGCGTAGGCCTGCCGGATGTCGACGGTGTGCTCCTGCCCGCCGTACCGGACGGTGATGCGGTGGCCCTGAGCGCTGCGCAGATCGGTCCGGTGGAGCTGGATCTCCTCCGCGCTCAGCACCTCGCTCAGCTGGGTGCGCAGCGCCTGCGCGTCCTCGCCGTCCGGCTCGGCGCCGAGGGCCGTGGTGATCTGGCGGTACAGCCCGTCGAGCACCGCGTCCGGGGTCGCCTCGTGCAGGACGAGGCCGACCTGTCCGTCGTACCGGCTGCCGTAGGTGCGGACGTAGTCCGACAGCGGCCGGGACGCGAAGGGGACGCGGGCGGTGGCCTGCGATGGTTCCTGCGTGGCCGTCAGATTCTGGGTGGTCGCCGGGCCCTGCGTGGCCGTCAGGTTCTGCGCGGGGGCGGTCGAGGGCCCGGCGGCGGACTCCGTGACGACACGGCCGGGCGGCGGGGCGGGCAGGGGCCCGCTGGTGGCCGCGCCGGGGGTGGTCCCGCCCTGCGTGCCGACCGGGGCGGGCGGGGTGGCGGGCGCCGGGACCGGCGGGTGGGGCTGCGGTACGTGGACGCCCCCCGCCTGGTCCCACAGGGCGCGGAAGCCCACCCAGGTCTCGTTCTCCGCCTGGGTGCGGCGGACCGGGTTGGCGTCCAGCGGCTGCCG
>NZ_BMVM01000010.1 GCF_014650715.1 Streptomyces bluensis
ACTCCTGCGCCGCACCCCCCAGCACCCGCCGCGACCCGACCCCCTCATCCAGACCGAAGTCGGCCTTACCGGTGAAGGTACTGCTGTCCAGCCACGCGGCGATGTTGTCGGTGCGGGCCGCGGTGGCACTGTCGCCCTGTCCGGACTGGCCCAGGCAGCCGGTGTGGTCAGCGAGGCTCTGCACCGCCGTGATACGGCCGTTCGCGTCGAGGACCGGACCGCCCGCGTCGCCCTTGCAGATCCGGCCGCCCGTCAGCGTTACGCTCGTCGCGCTGGTGCTGCTCTGGGTGACGTTGCTGTGGTGAGGGCCGGTGGGCACCCATGCCTTGTCGGTACGACCGTATCCGGCGGCGACCAGCGCCGCTCCATCGGCGGCCGCCCCTCCGGCGAGGGTGGCGGGGGCGACGTCGGTGAGCGGAGCGGCCAACCGGGCCAGCACCACGTCACGGTCATCACGCGGCACCAGGTAGTTGATCCTCACCGGGGCCTTGCCCGCGAAGACAGCCGTGGCCTCGCGCGTCGGCTCACCCGCCGGCACGGGCTTGGCCGGGTCGTCGGAGAAGCAACTGGCCGCGGTCAGTACCCAGGTCCTGTCGACCAGGGCACCACTGCACCCCCGGCCCTCCACCTGACCGGGCCTGCCCACGACGACACGGGCCAGCCACGGACGGGCCGAGTCGCCGGTCACCACCGCGGGCTTGCCCTCACCGACGCTGAGCTCCAGCACCGTGGACGTGAGAGCGGGATCGAGCCCCTCCCCCACCGACTTCCAGGTCCCGGGCTCAAGCTCGATCTCCTCGACCTTGCTCTCGTTGGTCCTGGGATCCTCCGTGCGCACCGTCGCCGTAACGCCGTCCCGGGAATCGGACTTCGCCAGGTAGGCCTTCTCGATCTCCAGAGCCAGATAGCCCACCGGCCCGGAGACCGCGAAACACACATCGCCGCTGCTACGACTGTTGATCCGCAACAGGTCACCAGCCCCTGAGGCGCAGTCGGCCAGCATGATGTTCCCGTCACCGGAGATGAGCTTCAGGCCCTTCTCGGCCAACAGCTTGTCCCGATCCGGGTAAGCGAAATCCTCGACCAGGGAGCCCGTCCCATCACCAGGCGCCGCCTGCGAAACACCGGCCATCGGACCGGTGCTCAGGCCCGTCGCCGCGGCCAACGCCGCAAGAGTCACAGCCGTCGGCCGCCAGGGCATGCCGCGCCGCACCATAAACGAACTCCCCCCATGAATGAACATTCAACGATCAGGCATGCCGCAAAGAGGTCGGGCACGCGTTGACCGGGTGTTACCGGACGGCGGGTCAGGCCGTCTGCCACAAAGCGCCACACACTTGACAAGTCTTAGCGTGAGCAACTCAACGGAGCCTCACCCATCACTCCACAATTGTCAAAGGAAATCCACAACCTTCACTCATGCCTCAGTCGTCCGTCGGCAGCCCGAGACAACGGCCGGGCACGTACAGGGCGTGGTCTTCATGGCACCGGACGGGGACGCCGTCGGGGGCACGCAGGGGTGTTTTATTGCAGGCCGCGAGGGCCGTGCCGTGTCGCCCAGACCGTGTCGTGCGGTTCGCCGATCACGTGGAGCAGTGCCGCATGATGGAGCGGTCATGTGGCGTTGGCCACAGGGCCGGTGTCGACGGATATCCGGAGTTGATCGCGATCTTCGGCTTGCACCCGCACCCGCAGGAGTTGGGTGGTCTGGGAGCACGGGGACAGGTCCTGCGCACCCTGCCCCGCTCCAACAGCGCCGTGGTGCGGCTGGTGAGGACGGATCTGCTGACGGTGCGTGGGGATCTGGAGGACTGAGGAGGAGCTACCCAGCGAGAGGTGTCGCGGCCCGCCGGGCCGCGTGCGATGACCGCCGAGGCGTCCCGGACCACTGCCCGCTCCCCCTCCGTGAGGTCGCCGTACGCCTTCCTGGCGGGCTCGGCCTCCTCCAGCGGGACCTCACTCATCCGCCGCCACCCCCGGAGCGGGCCTCTTCGAGGGCTGCCATGATCTCCGGCGAGTTCCTGATCCGGACCCGGTGGCGACAAGCCCTGACCACGGCGGCGGCACGCTCGAAGTCGTCCGTCGGGGAGGTCCCTATGGCCGCCGCCAGTTCCTCCTCGAAGCGCTCCCGGTCGCCGGGGAACCCGTACCGGCTGAGCACGCTACGCAGGTCGTCCACGGTCCGGATCTCCGGGAGGGCATGGCTCCCCAGCCGCGCCCACGCTGTGCGCTCATGGCCTGCCCCTGGTGAACGGGCATCGCTCCACCTCCCAGCATGGTGCCGGGCGTCCACGACGGGCACCGCACGCCGTCCCCCACGATCCGCGCCGCCCCGCACTGGGCCCACAACAGCTTCCCGCCCTTGGAAGCACCCCACTCCCACCCGGCGGACACCCCCAACGAGTCCGCACACGCCCGTACGAGGTGCAGCCCGCGACCGTGTTCGGCGTCTTGTTCCGGTACGGCGACCGAGGCACCCTCCTTGAAGGCGTCCGGGACGGTCGGATCGGCGTCCCACACCGCGACCACGAGCCGGTCGGGCTCCACGGACCGGATCCGCAGGGCGTACGGCCCCTCGGTGTGAGCGTGGGCGTTGGTGAGCAGCCCGGTGGCCAACAGCTCGGCCGTGGGCGCGAGTTCGGTCATTCCGTGTGCGGCCAGGACGAGCCTGAGCGTTCCTCGGGCGACGCCGGGAGCTCTGACGTCTCGGGGAAGGTGCAGGGTGTAGTTCCAGGGTGGGGATACGGTTGCCATGAAAGTCTCCGGTTACAGAGGGGAGTTGGACGGTTGGTCTGCGTTGTCTGCGTGCAGGGGTTGCCCAGTGACCGCGTCGCTCCGTCGAGCGGGGCACTTCTGGGCGGGGCGCCTGAGTACAAAGATAGGGCGCTCACAAATAACTTTTGCCAATTCCCCGAATACTTCGACAGACTTCCCTCCTGTGAGTGACAACCCAACTCGGTCTGGGGCGAAAGGAGTTCACATGGCCCCGAAGCCCGTCGCCTCGGCACGCCGCCTTCGGCTCGCCGTGGAACTGCGCAAAATGAGGGAACGATCGGGCATGACCGCGACCGAGGCAGCACGCACCCTCGGGGTCAGCCAGGGTCAACTCAGCAACATCGAGTCGGCCAGGTTCGGCGTCAGCCCTGACCGCCTCCGCGCGATGGCCCGTGCCTACGCGTGCTCGGACCAGGCCTTCGTTGAAGCCCTGGTCGATATCACGGAGGACAAGACTCGCGGCTGGTGGGAAACGTTCCGAGACGTCCTCCCTCCCGCCCTCATCAACATCGCCGAGCTGGAGCACCACGCCACCATGCTGTGGTCGGCGAACACAGCACACGTTCCTGGACTGCTTCAGACCACGGACCATGCCCGTGAGATCTTCCGGCAGGTCGTCCCCGAGTTCTCACGAGCGGACATCGAGCACCGGGTGAGCCATCGTCTTCGGCGCCAGGCGCTGCTGGACGGAGAGGCCTCGATCCCGTACCGCGCGATCATCCACGAGGCGGCCCTCCGCGTGCCGGTCGGCGGTGTCTCCGTCGCCAGGCGCCAGTTGGAACATCTTGTGGAGCAGAGCGAACGTGAACACATCACCATCCAGGTGATCCCGTTTGCCATCGGCGCGTACCCGGGAGCAGGGCAGAACATCCTCTACGCGTACGGCCTCGTTCCTCAGCTCGACACGATCTCGCTGGACCAGTCACACGGGCCTGTACTCCTGGACGCTGCCGCCCAGTTGGAGATGTACCGCATCCTCTTGAACCGCATGGAGCACGTGGCCCTGAAGCCGTCCAAGTCTCGCGACTTCATTCACGACCTCATCCGCGACCTGTAAAGGGGTACCAATGCCGACCCACACCTGGCAGAAGTCGTCCTACTGCGGGCAGGGCGAATCCTGCGTCCACATATCCGCCACCCGCACAAGCGTCCACCTCACCGAGAGCGCCGACCCCACCCAGGCCGTGCTCTCAGCAACACCCACCGCCTTCGGCGCCCTCCTCAATACTCTGAAAGCGAGCCCGAGCCTCGGCTGACGTACCCCAGACACCTCGTAGCGCCCGGCACTGCCCCTTTCCTTGGGATCATCCCCAACAACGCCAGGTAACGAGTCCCCGACGATCTGACTGGACGAGGACAGCGGTGACCTGCTGATCCAGTCGTACAAGGCCACGAATGCTGAGGTGAAAGCGTGCCAGGAGATCGGCTCGATCCCCGGTCACGGGACGGACGTTCCGGACCACGAGACGATCATCCGGCTCCCGAAAGTCGGGTTGCAGTACATCCCCCGGCCCGAAAGCGAGGGTGAGTCGAGCAGTGTCAGGGAAGTCGCTTGAGGAAGAGTGGGCCAGCGTTAAGAGGAGCGCTGTCCACCTGGAGATGAGGGACGGCTACATGCGGGACGATCCGGGGTTCATCGCCTGGCAGCAAGGGCGATTCGCCGATGCCGCCGCTGAGTATCAGGCATGGACGAAGCTCATGAAGCAAGCGACAGTGCGCGGGGTGGTTGTGCGTCGCGCACGGATCGTCAGCGAACCGCTGTCGGACTATTGCCGGTTCGAGTACGACGTGACCCGCCCGGTGAACGTCGCTGGGGGCGAACAGGTGCGCTGGCTGCCCCGGCGACACGCCTCTGACATTGCCCTGCCCGGTAACGACTTCTGGGTCTTCGACGGAATGTACGGGAAGTTCAACCACTTCACCGGCGAAGGGGCATCGGCGGGCCCGGAAGACTTCGATGAGGCGCGCGTGGTGAAGCTGTGCGCTGACGCGTTCGAGGCCGTTTGGGAACGGGCCATCCCCCATGAGGAGTACAAGCCCGCCTGATCCATGGCAGTTTCATCATCGTCCAGCGTCCAGGCGGCCCGGCAGGCTCTTGCGGATCGTCTCCGCGAGTTGTGCCGGGACGCCGGGCTGGAAGGTAAGCAGCTCGCTGCGGCGTGCGGGTGGCACCAGCAGCTCGCTGCGGCGTGTGGGTGACCCGCTCCAAGGCGTCCCGGACAGCCACCGCGAAGGCCTCACCGTCCGCCGAGGACATCCGCGCATGGTGCCGTTCCTGCGGTGCGGAGGTCCAACCTCTGTTCAACCGCCAGCAGTCCGCCACCTCTTGGGGTTTGGCCATGCTCACTTGCCGTTTCTGCCGTTCCGGAATGCTGTCGGTCATGCGCCGGCCACGTGACCAACCCTCCATACAGTGCAGCTCAGAGTGCATCTGCCCGTGACTCACGCCCACCGTTCTATGCGACTACGTGACTAGACGGCGGGCCGCCCTTGTAACTGAGGTAACACGGTCCGTAGCTTGCTCACCACCACAGACCGAAGGGGGCTCAGTGGACGAACTACGGATCATCGCTGGTGGGCCGTGCAGGAGCGACGGCGATGACAAGTGCGGGAACGGCGACTGCCCAACCGTGTACACGACGCCGGAACCCGGCATGCTGGCCATCCAGGGCTACGACGTGGCCCACCCGACGCCGACCGGTGAGTCGGTCGTACTCATCCCGGAAGAAATCCTGAAGGAGGCCGCCCGTGCCCGAGGATGGCTCTAGCCCCGTTTATCTGGACGGGGAGGAGTGGCAAGCGTACTTCCGCACCTTCAAGCACTCCGCGTTCCGGCTGGAAGTGCACCAGACGTACACCATGCCCGGAGAGGCGGAGGCAGTCCGCGCGTTCCTCGCAGGGGAGCCGAAGCCGGAGGACTTCAACGCGCCGTGGCACGAGACCATCCGGGTTCACGCGGCAGCGGGACGAACCATGACCCGCGCCAAGATCACCCGTAGGCCGCTCACGCCCTACAGCCGCTATCTCTTCGAGTGGTGCATTCCTGGAAATGTTGCGGCTGGAGAGGACTACCAAATCGTTGATTTGACCGACCGACCGAACCCCGGACTGCCTGAGCAAGATTTCTGGCTCTTCGACGAAACAACCGTCGTTCACCTCAACTACCGCCCCAATGGAACTCAGATCAATCGAGAGCTGATCCAGGGGCCGGACATCGGTAAGTATCTCGCCTGGCGGGATATCGCACTAGAGAGCGCCGTGCCGTTCAGTGCCTATCGAACCTGAAACGCGAGCCCGGGATCGGAAGGACTTGGCGGAGGCTCTTCGGGGTCTCCGTCGCGCTTCCGGCCTCAGCGGCGAACGTCTGGCGCTTCGCTGCAACATGAGCCAAACGAAGATCAGCCGCATTGAAACAGGAAGAGCACTGCCGACAGTTATTGACGTCGAACGCATCCTCAAAGCGCTAGCTGTGCCTGACGAGGTTGCCGAAGAGCTGCTCAGTTTGGCCCGAAGGGCGAATGTTGACTATGCGTCTTGGCGCACCCACGCGCGTGTCGGCCTCCACCACAAGCAAGCCGAACTACAGGCACTTGAGTCTTCGTCGCGGGTGATGCGGCACTTCCTGCCTGCCGTCCCCACCGGGCTCCTGCATGTTCGCGAGTACGCCGTCGAGACGCTTTCACCGACGGTGGCCAGTGACCCGGCCAGGGATGTTGCACGGGCTGTCCAGGCTCGTATGGACCGTCAGGCCATCTTGGACGACAGGTCACGTTCCTTCTGGTTCCTGATGACCGAGCAGGCCGTCAGGTGGCAGCGTGCCAGTACTGAGGCCATGGCGGCGCAGTGCGCCCATATGGCCGAGGTCAACAGGAAGCCCAACGTCGAGATTGGAATAGTCCACCAGGGTGTACAGATTCCCGGCACTCCCATGAACATCTTTGTCGTCTATGACGACCGCCTTGTGACCATTGAACTGTTCTCCGGGGAAGTGGTGTTGCGCGACCCCAGGGACATAACCCAGCACCTCAATTTGTTCGATCTCTTCTGGTCGCACGCTCTCACTGGCGATGAACGCTTCCGCATTTCTGGAGGAAGTCGCAGACGGGTTTATGCGTCATCGCAACTAGCACTCCACAAGGCCGTGTTGAGGCGCGAAGATGAGGTCATGGAGAGCGAACGAAAAACCGCGGAATCAGGGGACCTGACCTCAAGAGATACTCCCCTGACCGAACTGCCGCGCGAGCCATCCGCCGTGCCGGGCTGCGCCACGTGCCTGTCACTCGTCAACGCCAGACGGAATGCGCGTTCCACCGGTGACTACAGCTCCGTGTCCGACTGCAACGTGGAGCTTCGCGAGCACCAGGCGGAGGGCCACTGATGGACATGCAAACGTGGCGGAACAGCCGTAGCCGGGCGGACGACGCCACGAACGCACTGCGTGAAGCGCTGGCCGCTCTCGGCATTCCCGAGCGCGTACAGCAGCGCCTGCGGCCGACGGTCACTCACCGGGGGACGCCCCTCGTGTACCTGGGAATGATCCACGCTGAGCACATCGAGCAGATAGCGGAAGCGCTTCGTATCGCGGCCGAGGTACGGAGCCTCACAGCCGCTGCTCAAGAAGCCGGGTCGTAGCTCCGGGCATCAGGCGCCTTCGTCTCCGCCCTCCCACGAGACTCCCGCCCTGTATGGGCGGCGGCGGTCAGCCATGACCGCGATCAGTTGAGCTGGAGGTGCAGTGATGCTGAACGGAACCGACCTGTACGCACTCGACATCGACAGGGCCTCGTTCGTGAAGGCGTGTGGCGGCCCTTGTACCGAGGGGTGTGTGACCCTGGCCCGGATCGCCGACGACGCCTGGGCCCTCGGGGACAGCAAGCGGCCGGACGCCGAGCCGCTGCGGTTCACCACGGAGGAGCTGGACGCGGCCGGTATCGATCCGGCGCGGTTCGGTCTGTCCGTCTGATCCCCCTCCCCCCACCCGCCGGTCCCGGCCCGTGCACCTGCGTGGATCGGGACCGGCCGGTCTTTCGACACCAGGACCGACACCGAACGGGAACCAGCGGTGCACCATCACGGCTACCTGTGGACGGGCCCGAAAGAGCGTTTCGACAACGAGGCCCTACGGCGGCCCCCACATCCCGACCCGCCCCCGGCCGGAAGCAAACCGGAACTGATCCAGCGTTACCGCGAGGTGGCGGCGGAGTTCCCCACCGCTGACCTGCCTCCACTGGAAACGGCCTACTGGCTCATCAAGCCGCATTCCCTGATTCGAGGCACGTGGCATGAAGCGAAGGAAGCGGCGGCGTGGGTCGGGGACCGGTTGACCGAGTACGCGCCCCGGTTCGCCTCCGAGGCACAGCGGGACATCGTCCGGCTCGCCGTTCTCGTCAACTCTGCTGCGGAGCGGCTGGAGTCCGGAACTGATGTGACGCTGGGCTTCTACCTCGAACGACCCTCGTTTCTGTCCCTCTCGGTGGTGACGTGTTCCCCGAACCGTTCGAGACCTGAACTGGCCTGTCCTCTCAAGGGATGAGGTTCCGTCCCTTCTCACCGCGTGCACGGATCGTCAAACGACTGTGGTCTCTCAGTCAACAATCGGGCCGCGCTGTCGCACATCCTGATGCCCAGCAGGGGAACAGAGGATGACCACGGAGGGGACATGAACAAGGCAACTTCGAGGTTCGCCCGCGGCGCGCTCGCCGCCGTCGCGGCAGGCGGTCTGGTGCTCGGGCTGGCCGGCTCGGCGCACGCGTCGTCGAACGCGACGGCGTACGTGTACGGCCCCAACGGCGCCCGCCTGGGCGCGGCCTACTTCCAGGCCGACCCCTATGACATCCCCGACCCCAGCAGGCCCGACTACCCGGGCGACGCGATCAGGGCCTGCGACCAGGTGCCCGGGGACGGCTACGGCGTCCAGGCCCAGCTCGACATCGGCCGTGACAACACCATCGACCGCCGCGCGAACGGGACCGGCGCACAGTGCTCCGACTGGGCGACGGGCAACCTCGGCGAGGAGACACCGGTGCGGGTTCGCGCCTGCCAGATCCTGAACGGCACCGTGCGAGAGTGCGGCTCCTGGAGCAACGGGGTGTCCTGAACGGGCGGAAATTCGGCAGACACGCCCGCCACGCGCCCGCCATGATCCGCCCATGGATCGCCGACGCATCAGCGCCCTCGCCCACGCCGACCACCCCATCGCCGCGCCCCTGAGCGACACCTCCGTGGCCCGCCTCCTCGATCGCGCCCTGCGGGACGGGACCGAGCCGGACGGGGCCGTGCCGGACGGAGCCGAGCGAGACAGGGACGTACGAGACCGGGACGTGCGGATACTCGATCTCGGGTGCGGGGAAGCGGCCTGGCTGGTACGGGCCGTGGAGGGGCGGCCTGGGGTCAGGGCCCACGGGGTCGATCTGGACGCCGGCACCGTCGCCAGGGCCCGCGACGGGATCGCCGCGCGCGGGTTCGGTGACCGGGTCACCCTGTACGCCCAGGACGCCCGCGCGTTCGTCGCCGAGGAGCCGTTCGACGTGGTGCTCTGTGTCGGCGCGGCGCATGCCTTCGGTGGTCTCCTGCCCACCCTCGAAGCGGTCCGGCGCCATCTCGCCCCGGGCGGTACGGCCCTGATCGGCGACGCCTTCTGGGAGCGTGAGCCCCGTCAGGGCACGCTCGACGCCGGGTTCGAGGCCGACGACTACACCGACCTCGGGACGACCGTCGACAGGATCGTCGCGGACGGGTGGACGCCCGTGTACGGGCACATCAGCACCACCGAGGAGTGGGACGAGTACGAGTGGTCGTGGACCGGGTCCCTCTCCCGCTGGGCCCTCGACCATCCCGACGACCCGGACAGCGGCGAGGCGCTCAGGGCCGCCGCCGAGCACCGCTCCGGCTGGCTGCACGGCTACCGCCGCACCCTCGGCTTCGTCACGCTCGTACTGCGGCGAACGCCCGGCCGCGTGCGATGAGGGCCCGGCCCCACCGCAGCCTCACCCCGGCCACACCACCGCCTGCACCTCGCTGTACGCGTGCAGCGCGTACGAGCCCACGTCCCGCCCCACCCCGCTCTTCTTGAAGCCGCCGAACGGGGCCTCCATATTGCGGCCGACCGTGTTCACGCCCACTCCGCCGGCCCGCAGGCGCCGTGCGACCCGGAAGGCGCGGGCCACGTCGCCGGACCAGACGTAGTCGATGAGGCCGTAGTCGGAGTCGTTGGCCAGGGCCACGGCCTCCTCCTCGTCCTCGAAGGGGAGGACCACCACGACCGGGCCGAAGATCTCCTCGCGGACCACCCGCATGTCCGGGGTGCAGTCCGCGAGGAGGGTGGGGGCCACGTAGAAGCCGTGGTCCAGGGGCGGGCGTTCGCCGCCCGCGACCACCCTCGCGCCCTCCTTGCGGCCCAGTTCGACGTACGACTCCACGCGGTCCCGGTGGGCGGCCGAGATCACCGGGCCGACGATCGTGCCCGGGTCGCGCGGGTCGCCCACCGGCAACCGGCCCGCGTACGCCGCGAGGTGCGCGACCAGCGCGTCGTACACCCCGCGCTGGGCGAGCACCCGCGTGGGGGCCGTGCAGATCTGGCCGCTGTAGAACGAGAACGTCGTGCCGATGCCCGCCACCGCCGAGCCGAGGTCCGCGTCGTCGAAGACGACGGCCGCGCCCTTCCCGCCCAGCTCCATCAGCTGCCGTTTCATGCCCCGCCCGCACACCTCGGCGATGCGCTGTCCGACGGCCGTCGAGCCGGTGAAGCTCACCATGTCGACGTCGGGCGAGTCGACGGCCGCCTCACCCACCTCCGCACCGGAGCCGCTGACCACGTTCACGACGCCCGGCGGGGCGCCCGCCTCCTGGAGGGCCTCGGCCAGACGGTAGACGGACAGCGGGTCCTGGGGGGCGGGCTTCACGACCACCGTGTTGCCCATGGCCAGCGCGGGGGCGATCTTGCCGGCCGGGTTCGCCCACGGGTTGTTGTAGGAAGTGATGCAGGTGACGACGCCTACGGGCTGACGTATCGCCAGGGCGCCCGTCACGGCGGCCTTGCCCAGGGGGCCCGCCTCGTTGATCTGCGGCGGCAGGGGCTGTTCGACGGGTTCCAGCGCGCCTTTCGCGTACCGCCGGAAGCGGGAGGCGCCCACCGCCACCTGCATCGCCCGCGCCGTCCCGGTCGTCGCACCGCTCTCGGCCTGCGCGAGTCCGGCGTACGGCACGAGGTGGCGCTGGATCTGCTCCGCCGTACGGGCCAGGATCACCGCCCGCTCCTCGGGGGACGTGCGCGACCACGGCCCGAACGCCTCGCGGGCCGCGGCGGCGGCCTCGTGCACCTGATCCCGCGACGCCTCCGGCGCCCACCCGACGACCCCCTCGGTCGCCGGGTCGATCACCTCGTAGTGCCCGCCGTCCGGCTCGACCCACGCGCCGCCGATGAACAGCCGCTGCGGCCCGGACGATGGGGACGCCCCCGCGGAACTCACCTCGTACTCACCGTCCGCGTGTCCCGCCCGGAGCGCAACACCCTGCCCGGTACGGCACCCGTCACCACGTCGTCCCGGATCGCCTCGACGCCGTTGACCCAGACCGCCCGTACACCGATGGCCTTGGAGTCCAGCCGCGGGCTGTCTCCCGGCAGGTCGTGCACCAGGGTGGCCTTGCCGGCGTCGATACGCTCCGGGTCGAAGAGGACCAGGTCCGCATGGAAGCCCTCCTCCACCCGGCCCCGCTCCCGCAGACCGAACAGCTGCGCCGGGTCGTCCGTCAGCATCTTCACCGCCTGCTCCAGCGGCACCAGCTTCCGCCCGCGCAGACAGTCACCGATGAAGCGCGTGGTGTACGGGGCGCCGCACATGCGGTCCAGGTGCGCGCCCGCGTCCGAGCCGCCCAGCATGACGTCCTCGTGCCGCCAGGTCTCGGAGCGCAGGGCCCAGGAGTCGGGGTCGTTGTCGGTGGGCATGGGCCACAGGACCGTACGGAGGTCGTCCGCCGCACAGATCTCCACCAGGCACTCGAAGGGTTCCTGGCCGCGTTCGGCCGCGATGTCCCGTACGACACGGCCGGTCAGGCCCTCGTTGGCCGCGCTGTAGGTGTCCCCGATGACGTACCGCCCGAAGTTGGTCAGCCGCCGCAGGACACCCGCCTCCTTGGAGTGGGCGCCCTTCAGCATCTCGGCCCGCACCTCTGGGTCGCGCAGCCTGGCGATCCTCTCCGGGACGGGCAGACTCAGGATCGGCCCCCATCCCGGGATCAGGTTCAGCGCGCAGAACGTGCCCAGCGACATGTTCATGGGCGTGAGGATCGGCATGGTCAGCGCGACGATCCGGCCGCCGGCCTTGCGGGCGCGCTCGCTGGCGAGGAGCTGCCGCGGTACGCGCTCGGGGACCGCCGCGTCGATCGTCAGCACGTTCCAGTTCAGGGGGCGGCCGGCGGCCGAGGTCATCTCCACGAAGAGGTCGATCTCCTCGTCGCTGAACTGGTCCAGGCAGCCCGCCACGATCGCCTCGATCTGGGTGCCCTCGTACTCACCGACGGCCCGCGAGAGCGCCAGCAGCTCGGCGGGCTTCGCATGCCGCGACGCGACCGGCTTCCCGTCGCCGTCGGAGTGCGAGCGCGACTGGGTGGTGGACAGCCCCCAGGCGCCCGCCTCCATCGCCTCGCCCAACAGCCGTACCATCGCGTCGAGTTGCTCCGCCGACGGCTGCCCACCCACCGCGTCCGGACCCATGACGTACCGCCGCAGCGCACAGTGCCCCACCATGAAGCCCGCGTTGACGGCGATACGGCCCTCCAGGGCGTCCAGGTAGTCCCCGAAGGTGTGCCAGCTCCAGGGCGCGCCCTCCTCCAGGGCGACCAGCGACATGCCCTCGACCTTGGACATCATGCGACGGGTGTAGTCGGCGTCCTCGGGGCGGGAGGGGTTGAGCGGGGCGAGCGTGAATCCGCAGTTCCCGCCCGCGACCGTGGTCACCCCGTGGTTCAGGGAGGGGGTGGCGTACGGGTCCCAGAACAGCTGGGCGTCGTAGTGCGTGTGCGGGTCGACGAAGCCGGGGGCGAGGACGAGACCGCTCGCGTCCTCGACCGTGCGGGACTCCTCGGTGACGGACCCGACGACGGCGATCCGCCCGTCGCGTATCCCCACGTCGGCGGTGTACGCGGGAGCGCCGGTGCCGTCGACAACGGTCGCACCTTTGATGACGTGGTCGAGCATGACGCACATACCTCCTCGGGCGCCTGATCAAAGTGCGGTGCGTGCACGCCCCTGAAAGGGGCGCGGGACTGTATCGATATGCGGCTCCGCCGCGTGGGCGCGAGCAACCACAACCAACCCGCAGCCGCCAACCAACCTCAGGCAGCCCCCCGGAACCGCGACGTCCGATGAACCGGATCCGTATCGATCTTCGGAATCACGTGCTCCCCGACCAACCTGATCGTCTGCAACGTGTCCTCCCGCGAGATCCCCACCGGCAGCCCGAAGCTCAACTGATCCGCCCCGGCCTGCTCCCACCGCTTGCACTGCGTGAGCACCTCGTCCGGATCACCGCAGATCAACAGCTCCTCGGCGATCAGCAGTTCGATGATCTCCTCGGTGTACTCGGGCAGCGTCTCGGGCCACACCGGGAAGCCCTCGGGCCGCGGGAACGTGTCGTGGTACCGGAAGACGAGCGAGGGCAGATAGTGCAGCCCCCCGCCGGCGGCGATCCGCACCGCCTCCGCGTGCGTCGGCGCGCAGATCGCGGTCGACGTCACCATGACGTTGTCGTTGACGAAGGCGCCGATCGGTTCGGCGTCCACGATCGCCGTCTTGTACTGCTCCAGCACCCACTCCATGTCGGAGACCTTCTGCACGCTGAAGCCGAGCACGCCCAGGCCCTTGCGGGCGGCCATGGCGTACGAGGGCGGGGAGCCGGCCGCGTACCACATCGCCGGGTGCGCCTTCCCGTACGGCTTCGGCAGCACCTTGCGCGGCGGGAGCGACCAGTGCTTGCCCTGGAACCCGGTGTACTCCTCCTGGAGCCACATCTTCGGGAACTCGGCGATGGTCTCTTCCCAGATCTCCTTGGTGTAGTTCATGTCGGTGACGCCGGGGATGAAGCCGAGGATCTCGTGACTGCCCGCGCCCCGCCCGCTGCCGAACTCGAAACGGTTCTCACTGAGGTGGTCCAGCATGGCCACCTTCTCGGCGACCTTCACCGGGTGGTTGACCTGGGCGAGGGGATTGAAGATGCCGGAGCCGAGGTGGATGCGCTCGGTGGCGTGCGCCAGATACCCCAGGAAGACGTCGTTGGCGGAGAGGTGGGAGTACTCCTCCAGGAAGTGGTGTTCGGACGCCCAGGCGTACTTGAAGCCGGACTTGTCCGCCTGGATGACGTACTCGGTCTCCTCCATCAGCGCCTTGTGCTCCGCGAGCGGGTCGGTCTCGGCCCGCTTGCCCACGTATCCCTGTACAAAGACCCCGAATTCCAAGGAGATTCACCGTCCCCAGTTCAGCTTCCCGTTTCCTGACACATCGTCAGGTTCAGCAGTATGCCGCCGACTGTGGCACCGCACGCACGCACCGTCAATAGCTGACGGGGTGTCAGACGACACTGACGCCGGCCAGCCAGCCCCCGTCGATCACGAACGGCTGCCCGGTGATGTAGGAGGAGTCGTCGCAGGTGAGGAAGAGCGCGAGCCGGGCCACCTCCTCGGGCTTTCCGACCCGCCCGAGCGGCACGAGCTTGCGGTAGTACTCATCGAGGGCCTTCGCCGCCTTCTCGGGGTCGGCGTCCGGGTCGAGCTGCGCCGGATTGGTCATGGCGGTGTCGATGGCGCCCGGACAGACGGCGTTGACCCGTATCCCCTTCCCGGCCAGCTCCAGCGCCGCCACCCTCGTCAGCCCGACGATCGCGTGCTTGGTCGCGCTGTAGGCGCCCACGTACGCCATGCCGGTCACTCCCGTGTACGAGGCGGTGTTGACGATCGTGCCGCCGCCCGCCGCCGCGATCTCCGGAGCGAGGGTCCTGATGCCCAGGAACACCCCCACCTGGTTCACCTGCACGACCTGCTGGAACTCCTCCAGGGGTGTGTTGACCAGCTTGTTGAAGCGCAGGATGCCGGCGTTGTTGACGAGCCCGTCGATCCGCCCGTACGCGCCCTTGGCGACGGCCACGGCGGCCCGCCAGTCGTCCTCACGACGCACATCGAGGTGCACGTACAGCGCACCCGCACCCAGCTCCTTCGCGAGCGCCTCACCCTTGTCATCGAGCACGTCGGCCACGACGACCTTCGCGCCTTCCGCCGCGAACAGGCGGGCCTCCTGCTCCCCCTGGCCGCGTGCCGCGCCGGTGACGAGGACGACACGGCCGTCCAGCTTGCCCATGGCCACTCCTTACGGATCGGATGACAGATCGGGGTACGAACCGGGTCACGGGCCGAGCAGGGGCGCCACCTCGGCACCGAACGCGGTCATCTGGTCGATGAGTTCGCCGAGGCCGCGGCTGCGGAACCGCACCTGGATCTGGTCCACGCCCATCGCCCGGTAGGCCCGCAGCGACTCGGCGAGCACGTCGGGGGTGCCCGTGAGGGTGCGCCGCCCGACGTCCCAGCCCGGCGCCCCCACGTACAGGGGTTCGGTGATGGCGCCGACGGTGAACGGGCCCTCGGCCCCCGCCTGCTCGCGCAGGTCCCGGAGCCTGGCTATCTGCCCCGGCAGCCGGTCGCGCGGGTCGCCCTGCGGGAGCCAGCCGTCCCCGCGTACGGCGGCCCGTCGCACGGCGGCCGGTGAGGAACCCCCCACCCAGACGGGCACATGGCGCTGGGCGGGCCGCGGGCGCTGGCCGAGCCCCTCGAAGTCGTACGCCTTCCCGTGGTGGGCCGGGAACTCCTCCGGGCCGAGGGCGGCCCGGAGCGCGTCGACGCACTCGTCCAGGAGGGCACCCCGGGCGGCGAAGTCGACGCCCAGCACCTCGAACTCCTCCCGTACGTGCCCGGCGCCGACGCCGAGGATCAGCCGCCCTCCGGAGAGGTGGTCGAGGGTCGCGTACTGCTTGGCGGTGAGGAGGGGGTGCCGGAGCCCGACGACCGCGACATGGCTGAGCAGCCGTACGCGCTCGGTGACCGCGGCGAGGAAGGCGAGCGTGGCGACCGGGTCGTACCAGACGGTGCTCATCGCGGCCGCGAGGCGGCGCGGGATGGCGACGTGGTCGCAGCTCGCGAGGTACGCGAAGCCGCAGCGGTCGGCGGTGCGGGCGATCTCGGCCAGGTCGTCCGGCCCGGCGCCGGCCTCCCACGGCTCGGCGTAGAGGGTGGACTGGGACTGGACGGGAAGCTGCATCCCGTACAGCAGGGGTTTACGACAGGGCCGCCGCTGTTTCGGGGCGCTCACGAGGTACCGCCCCCCGGTCCGGGCCACAGACCGTCGTCCGTCAGCCCCAGCAGGTCGATGGCGTTGCGCCGGACGATCCGGTCGACCACGTCCGGGTCCAGGTGGCCCATCTGGGACTCGCCGACCTGGCGGGACTCGGGCCAGGTGGAGTCGGAGTGGGGGTAGTCGGTCTCGTACAGCACGTTGCCGACCCCGATGGAGTCCAGGTTGCGCAGCCCGAAGGCGTCGTCGAAGAAACAGCCGTACACGTGCTCGGCGAACAGCTCGGACGGCGGCCGGTGCACCTTGTCGGCGACACCGCCCCAGCCGCGGTTCTCCTCCCAGACGACGTCCGCGCGCTCCAGGATGTACGGAATCCAGCCGATCTGGCCCTCGGCGTACATGACCTTCAGGTTCGGGAAGCGTTCGAACTTGCCGCTCATCAGCCAGTCGACCATCGAGAAGCAGCAGTTGGCGAAGGTGATGGTGGAGCCGACGGCGGGCGGCGCGTCGGCGGATGTCGACGGCATCTTGCTGCTCGAACCGATGTGCATGGCGATCACGGTGCCGGTCTCGTCGCAGGCGGCGAGGAAGGGGTCCCAGTCCTCGGTGTGCACGGAGGGCAGGCCGAGATGCGGCGGGATCTCGGAGAACGCGACGGCGCGCACCCCGCGTGCGGCGTTGCGGCGGACCTCGGCGGCGGCCAGTTCGGCGTCCCAGAGGGGGATGAGGGTGAGCGGGACGAGGCGGCCCTGGGCGTCGGGCCCACACCATTCCTCCACCATCCAGTCGTTGTAGGCCCGGACCCCGAGCAACCCCAGTTCGCGGTCCTGCGCCTCGGTGAAGGTCTGGCCGCAGAAGCGGGGGAAGGTGGGGAAGCACACGGCCGACTGCACGTGGTTGACGTCCATGTCGGCGAGGCGCTGCTTGACGTCGTACGAGCCGGGGCGCATCTGCTCGTAGGTGATGACCTCCAGC
Organism: Streptomyces bluensis; assembly: GCF_014650715.1. Taxonomy (GTDB): domain Bacteria; phylum Actinomycetota; class Actinomycetes; order Streptomycetales; family Streptomycetaceae; genus Streptomyces; species Streptomyces bluensis. Next base: position 17,084 of record NZ_BMVM01000010.1, read on the forward strand.
CTGATCTCGTCCCGGTCGAACCCGACGGCGGTGTCGAGGCGGGTGAGGGGCCGGTGCAGGTCCTCGTACACCCACCAGTCGCCGACGGGGCCGTCGTCGCCGGGGGCGCCCATGACCGGGGCGAACTTCCCGCCCAGGAAGGTCATTTCCCTCAGGGGCGCGCGGACTATACGGGGGCCGATGTCCCGGTACTTCCTCGGCAGGCGGTCCTGCCAGACGTTCGGGGGCTCCACCGTGTGGTCGTCGACGGAGATGATCTTCGGGAAGGGGGTGCCCATGGTGTCCATACGGGGCACGGTAGCGCTGATCTGACGATGCGTCAGCTACCGTGCCGCATGGCCGAACCCCGTCCTGGACGTGACCGGATCACGTACGACCGCACGAGGAGAGGGTGTGTAAACGTTGTGCCGTCCCGTGTGACGGCCTGTGATCAGTGCCCCCCATGGCTGACGCATCCGCCATGAACAAGGCAAACTGGCCTAGGTGTCAGGAGACCAGGGGGCAGCGATGGACGACGTTGTACCGCGAGCACCTGAGCAGCGCGGCCCTGAGGACGCACGGCAACCCGCTGCCGAGGCGTCCGCGGCGCTGCGCTTCAGCGTGCTCGGCCCGGTGCGCGCCTGGCGCGGTGCGCAGCCCCTGCCCACCGGTTCGCCACAGCAGCGCGCCCTGCTGGCTGCCCTGCTGCTGCGCGAGGGCCGTACGGCCACGGCGGGCGAGCTGATCGACGCGCTGTGGGGCGACGACCCGCCGTCCCAGGCCCTGGCCGCCGTCCGCACCTACGCCTCACGTCTGCGCAAGGTCCTCTCCCCCGGCGTACTGATCAGCGAGTCGGGCGGCTACGCCATCCGCCTCGCCGACCAGCACACCGGGTCCTCCGGTTCCTCCGACATGAGCGGTTCCCTCGACCTGTCCCTGGCCCAGGAGCTGGCGGCCGACGCGGAGAAGGCGAGGGCGACCGGAGACCTCTGCCACGCCCGCGCGCTGCTGAACAAGGCGCTGAGCCTGTGGGACGGCGAGGTCCTGGCGAGCGTCCCGGGCCCGTACGCGGAGACCCAGCGGGCACGGCTGGACGAGTGGCGCCTCCAACTCGTCGAGACCCGCATGGACATGGACCTCGAACAGGGCTACCACGCGGGGGCGGTCTCGGAGCTCACGGCCCTGACCGCGGCACACCCCCTCCGGGAACGCCTGCGCGAACTGCTCATGCTGGCCCTGTACCGCAGCGGGCGCCAGGCCGAGGCCCTCGCCGTGTACGCGGACACCCGGCGACTACTGGCGGACGAGCTGGGCGTGGACCCGCGCCCCGGGCTGAAGGAACTCCAGCAACGCATCCTCCAGGCGGACCCCGCCCTGGCGGAACCCTCGGCCCCGCTGACCCCGGAGCCCGCCGCCGCCCCCGTCCGCCCGGCCCAACTCCCCGCCACCGTCCCGGACTTCACCGGCCGGACCTCCTTCGTCTCCGAACTGAGCGAGGTCCTCGCGTCGGCATCGGCGGCCGAGGGCCGCGTCATGGCCGTGTCCGCGCTGGCGGGCATAGGTGGCGTGGGCAAGACGACGCTGGCGGTCCATGTCGCCCACCAGGCGCGGGGAGCCTTCCCCGACGGACAGCTGTACGTGGACCTCCAGGGAGCGGGCACACGGGCCGCGGAACCCGAAACAGTCCTGGGCGCCTTCCTGCGCGCCCTGGGCACCGCCGACGAGGCCATCCCGGACTCCCTGGAGGAGCGGGCGGCCCTGTACCGCTCGGTCCTGGACGGCCGCCGCGTCCTCGTCCTCCTGGACAACGCCCGGGACGCGGCCCAGGTACGGCCCCTGCTGCCCGGCACGGAGGGCTGCGCGGCGCTGGTGACCTCCCGGGTACGGATGGTGGACCTGGCCGGGGCGCAGCTGGTCGACCTGGACGTGATGTCCCCCGAAGAGGCCCTGCAACTGTTTACGAAGATCGTGGGCGAGGAGCGGGTGGCCTCGGAGCGGGAGGCGGCCCTGGACGTGGTCGCGGCGTGTGGTTTCCTCCCGCTGGCGATCCGCATCGCCGCGTCCCGCCTGGCGGCGCGCCGCACCTGGACGGTCTCGGTGCTCGCGGCGAAGCTGGCGGACGAGCGGCGCAGGCTGGACGAGCTCCAGGCCGGGGACCTGGCGGTGAAGGCGACGTTCGAGCTGGGGTACGGGGCGCTGGAGCCACCGCAGGCCCGCGCCTTCCGGCTGCTCGGCCTGGCCGACGGCCCGGACATCTCGCTGGCGGCGGCCGCGGCCGTACTGGACCTGCCGGTGAGCGAGACCGAGGACTTGCTGGAGTCCCTGGTCGACACCTCCCTGGTGGAGTCGGCGGCGCCGGGGCGCTACCGCTTCCACGATCTGGTGCGCCTCTACGCGCGTGCCTGCGCGGAGCGGGACGAGCAGCCTCCGGGTGAGCGGGATGCGGCGTTGTCGCGGTTGCTGGACTTCTATCTGGCTACGGCGGCCGGGGTGTACGCGATCGAACGGCCGGGGGATCGGCTGGTGGACGACCTGGAGGGGACGGAGTACGGGGGGCTGCGGTTCACCGTCGGTTCCGCGGCCCTGGACTGGCTGTACAGCGAGGCCGCGCCCCTGCTGGCCTGCGTACGGCAGTCGGCGGGGACGGAGCGGCTGCGGCGGGCGGTGGATCTGCTGTGGGCGTCCAAGGACCTCACCGAGTCGGGCGCCAACTCCCACCAGTACGAGACAACCGCACGGGCGATGTGCGAGGCCACGCGGGCGTCCGGGGACGCCCGGGCGGAGGGCAGGGCACGGACGGTCCTCACCGACGTCCTCCTGGTGTCCGGCCGCATCGAGCAGGCGGAGGAGGAGGCGCGGCTCGCCATGGAGCTGGCGGACTCGGCGCAGGACACGACCGCCGCCAGTTGGGGGGCCAACAACCGGGGCCTCATCTGCCTGCACCAGGGCCGGTACGCGGACGCCAAGCCCTTCTTCGACCAGGCGATCGCGGGTCTGCGGGCGGCCGGCAACCGGCCTTTCGAGGCGACCAGTCTGTGCAACCTCTCGCGTGCCCACCTGGGCATGGGGAGCATCGCGAAGGCGGTCGAGTTCGCCAAGCGTGGTGTCGCCATCCACGCCGAGTTCGGGCGCACGGTGCGCCTCGCCAACAGCCACTACGCCGTGGGCATTGCTCTGAACCGGGCCGACCGGCACACAGAGGCGCTCGGTCAGTTCTCCGAAGCCCTGGGCATCCTCAGCGACCACCGGCAACGGCTCTGGGAGGGCACGACCCACTTCCGTATCGCCGAGGTGCACCTGGCCGCCCGTCGCCCCCCGCAGGCAGCCCAGCACGCCGAGCAGGCCCTCGCCCTCGGCTGCATCGGCGGCGACCGGATGCGGGGTAACGTCCTGACGCTCCTGGGACGTGCGCTGTCCGTACTGGGTCAGGTGGACCGGGCCAGGGCCTGCTGGCGTGACGCGCTGAGCCTTTACGAACAGAACGGGGCCGAGGAGGCCGACGTGGTGCGTGCGCTGCTGACGCCCGCCAAGGCGGCGTGAACGACGCCACTCCCGGCAGTCGGTTGCGGACGTTCAGCATTCGTTTATCTCCACCTGGCACTCTCTTATCTGTCACACCGTCGCGTCGGGGGGCAGGCGGTCTGATCAGGAGCCCGACCAGTTAAGGTGCGGCTCCGAACGCCCGTCCAGCGGCCCTCGGGGGAGCTTCTGGACGGGCGTTCCTCACTCGTCACCACAGCAGAGGAAGTCAAGCGCATGACGGACAAGAAGAAGGACGTGGAGACCGCCCAGGGGGACGTCCAGACCGCGGACGAGAACATCACCACGCTCGACAACCCGATGCCCACGCCGAAGCCGACGGCGGATCCGGACGTCACCACGCTCGACAACCCGATGCCCACGCCGAAGCCGAACGTCACCACGATGGACAACCCCATGCCGGCCCCGCCCGCCCTGAAGCTGGACGGCAAGTAAAGACCTTCATCCCAACGGGGATCGGCCGCGGCGGCGCGGAGGGGGAGCCGCCGCGGCCGAGGCATGTCCGTACCCACCCTGGCGCGAGACGCTCCCGCAGGCACTGCTCTCAGACGGGTGGCCAGTTTCGCAGCGACGCGTCGGCAACCTGCTGGAGTTCGGAGCGGGTGGCGCCGCCGGCAGCCTGGACGGCGATGCCGTTTGCCACGGTCATGAGGTATCGGGCGAGCAGTTCCGGGTCCGCGCCCGGAGGCAGATCACCCTCGTCGACAGCCCGCTGGAACCGGTGGCGGAGGCGGGCGCGGGCGTCGTCGCGCCAGGCGATCAGGGCGTCCTGGGCGACCCGTCCGGAGTCGCCGGAGGCCAGCGAGCCCTGCACACCCAGGCATCCGGCGGGGCAGTCGGGGCGGGTCGTCGTGCTGACGGAGCCGGCGAGGAACGCTGTGGCCACCTCCCGGGCGCTCGGCTTCTCCAGCGCGCGGGCCGCATAGGCGGCGGGGCCTTCGGTGTAGCGCTCCAGGGCCTTGCGGAACAACTCCTCCTTGTTGCCGAAGGCCGCGTACATGCTCTTGCGGGTGATGCCCATGGCACTGGTCAGGTCGGTCAGGCTGGCGCCTTCGTAGCCCTGCTCCCAGAAGACCAACATCGCCCGCTCCAGGGCCTCGTCGGCGTCGAAGCCTCTCGGCCGGCCGATCGGCGCTTTCCGGGTGTTCTCCACGGCCCCATCCTATCGGCTCGATACCGATCGGTGCAGAAGTGCTACGGTTCTTTCTGCACCGATCGGTATCTAAGTCTCGGAGGTTCAAGCAATGGGACAGCTGGAAGGCAAGACCGCCGTCGTCACCGGCGGGAGCACAGGAATCGGCCTGGCCACCGCCGCGCGACTGGCGTCCGACGGCGCCCATGTGTTCATCACCGGCCGACGCAAGGACGCGCTCGACAGGGCCGTCGAGTCGATCGGTTCAGCAGTCACGGCGGTGCCGGGCGACATATCGGAGCCGGCTGACCTGGACCGGCTGTACGACGCGATCCGTGACCGAGGGCGGGGCCTGGACGTGCTCTTCGCCAACGCGGGTGGGGCCACGCTCGCACCACTGGCGCAGGCCACCGGGGAACAGTTCGACCAGATCTTCGGCATCAACGTCCGGGGCACACTGCTCACCGTGCAGAAGGCGCTGCCGCTGCTCAACGACGGCGCCTCGGTGATCTTCAACGACTCCATCCGCGCCGACGACGGCCGGGAGAACTTCGGCCTGTACGCGGCGTCGAAGGCCGCGGTCCGGTCCCTCGCGCGCACCTGGGCCAACGAGTTGAAGGGCAGGGGCATCCGGGTCAACACGGTCGCGCCGGGCGCGATCGACACCCCGGGAGTCGACATCGCCATCGGCGAGGAGAACGCGGCCGCCGTCAAGGCGGAACTCGCGGCGGGAGTGCCGATCGGCCGGAGGGGGCGCCCGGAGGAGGTCGCCGCCGCCGTGGCCTTCCTCGCCTCCGCGGACAGCAGCTTCATGCTCGGCACCACCTTGCACGTCAACGGCGGCGAGAACCAGTTCTGACCCCACCACGCGGAGCCCCGGCCTGTCGCGGGCGAGTCGCCGCCCGCGGCAGTCCGACGGAGCTCGCCTCTGGTGGGCCGGAGCCGACAGGCACCGTGGGGGCCGCCCGCTTCTTGGCCAGTGTCGTGCTTCCGCGACCCGAGTAAAGGGCGCTCCGCTGTCGCTCCGCGTCGCCTTCGGCGATGGCCCTGCGGGCCACCCTTGACTCGGCTCGCTCCAGCACGGGGAAGAAGCGAGCGGGCAGCCCGGAAAGGCGGGGGCCCAGCGAGTTTGCGCTTGAACTGGGGCGAGAAGTGGACCGAGGCGGACGGGCGCGACCGCGTCTCGCATGCACGCCGGGCGGGTTTGGCGGCTCACGGCCGGCGAGAGCGGGGCGCGGCAGCGGACCGGGGGCACGCCGGGCGAGTTTGGCGGCCAACGGCCGGCGAGAGCGGGGCGCGGCAGCGGACCGGGGGCACGCCGGGCGAGTTTGGCGGCCAACGGCCGGCGAGAGCGGGGCGCGGCAGCGGACCGAGGGCACGCCGGGCGAGTTTGGCGGCCAACGCCCGTCACCAAGAGGGCCACACCACCCGCCGCACAGCCGCGATCCCGTCCCCAAGGAGCACCCGCACATCCCCGCAATGGGTAATTGGCAGACTTCGGCCACCCGGAACAGGTAAGGCCAGGAGCGGGCAGTTCGGCGGTGTCTCAAAGCTGCCAATTACCCTTCCCGACACTACTCGTGAGGCTGGTGTGACTGGGGAGGTGCTCCCGCCCCACCCGCCGTACGCCGCTAAACCCGCCCGGCGTGCATGCGAGACGCGGCCGCGCCGTCAACTCCGGCCGGCAATGCAGCCCACGGTACGCGCCCACCACCCGGGGCCCCGCCTTTCCCGGGCCGCCCGCTCGCTTCTCACCCGTGCTGGAGCGGCCCGGGTCAAGGGTGGCCCGCAGGGCCATCGCCGAAGGCGACGCGGAGCGACAGCGGAGCGCCCTTGACGCGGGTCGCGGAAGCACGACACTGGCCAAGAAGCGGGCGGCCCCCTTCCCGCCCCTCCACCTCCCGGCCCCAGGCCCGGCGTTATCCACAGGGGCGAGCGGAGTCGGCGGCTCCTTCGGCACCCTGGGGGCGTGGAGCGCACGGAGCTGAAGCGGCTGGTCGAATGCGGCGTTCTGCTGACCTCCCGTGCCCTGGATGCCGGGTGGTCCCAGCGGTCGCTCAACCGGGCGCTCCGTAAGGACGGGTGGACCCAGGTCCGGGCCGGGGTCTGGGTCGAGCCCAGGCGGGAGGTGGACTGGAGGACGCGGTTGTGGGTCGTGCAGGTGCTGAAGCCGGAGTTGGTCGTCAGTCACCGCGCCGCGGCGGCCCTGTGGCGGATCGAGACGCTGAGCCCGGCACGGGGCGCGGCACGGGGCGCGGCACGGGGCGCGGCGCTGGGCGTGCCGTTGGAGTTCACCGACCCACGCCTCGGCACCCGGCGGGAGGGCGGGGGCGTACGCGTCCACCGGATCCCTCTCGCTGCCCACGAGGTCGTGGAGCGGGGCGGCCTGCGGGTCACCGCCGTCAACCGCACGCTCGCCGACCTCCTCCGGGCCGGGCCGAGGGACGAGGCGCTCGTCGCCGTGGACTCGGCGCTCTCCCGGCGTACGGTCGGACGGGTGCGGCGGGCTCCCCTCACCACGCCGGCTGCCCTCGCCGCCGCCCTGGACGCTCCCCTTCAAGGCGCGCTCAGGGCCCGCCGTTGGCTGGAGCTGGCCGACCCGCGCGCCGGATCGCCTGCCGAGACGATCGCCCGCCTCCGGATGCGGGACGCGGGCCTCCGCCCCGAGAGCCAGGCCGAGTTGCGCACCCCCGACGGGCGACTCCGCTTCCTGGACTTCCTCTTCCGTGCCGAGGGGCTCGCCGTGGAGATCGAGGGCTACGCCTACCACGGCACCCGGGAGTCCCACCGCCGGGACGTGGACCGCTTCAACCAGGTCCTCCAGTGCCCGGAGGTCCGTACGCTGTTGCGCTTCACCGCGGAGGACGTCTTCCTCCGTCCCGCGAAGATGCTCGCTGAGATCCGCGCGGCTCTCAGCCGTCGCAGAGCTGTCCTCCCGGCTTACGGAGCGAACCCCTCCGCCCTCCCCCACGTCCCAGTACCGATCCAGACGGACACGGACACAGAGCAACAGGGGGAGACTTGAGCAAGCGCAAGGTCACCAGGGGCGCCACGGGTGCCGTCGTCACCGTGCTGGCGCTCGGGGCGCTTCAGGGGGCGAGTGCCGCCGGGGACGACAGCGAGAGCAAGGAGAGGGCCGCCTCGTCCGCCTCGCCCGCCGCGCCCTCCAAGGTGTGCGTGGGGACGCAGCCCGAAGGGCGGTTGCCCAGTTGGGGGCCCAAGGGGAGCTACCCCGACGACACGCCGCTGTACCGGGTGCTGGCGTACATCGACAAGACGACCAAGGCCAAGGCCAAGGGCAACGGCAACGGCAACGGCAACGCCTACCGGGACAGCTTCACCGGGTGGTCGGTCGATGACGCGAACCAGGCCGCGAACGTCTACCGCATCCCCGGCAAGGACGCCGACCAGCTCGACGCCGACCTCTGCGGTGCCGCCGAGCAGGGCGTGACGATACGGCTGTACGACACCGACGTCACCGAGGGCGAGCTCAAGAAGCTCCACGGCCGCATCAGCGGTGACATGGGGCGCTGGAAGGGCACCTTCATGATCTGGACGGTCGGGATGACCAGCCACTCCGTGAACGTCGGCGTCTCCGACCCCGAGAAGGCCGAGCCGATCCTCCGGGAGGCCTACGGGGAGGAGGCCATGCGGCATGTCACGATCGAGCGGTCCGAGCAGCCCACCATCCTCCTCCCGGGCAAGTAACCGGACAGGTAACGGTGACAGGTCGGCGGCGCGCTCAGGCTCCGCCCCGCAGCTTCCCCTTCACCACTTTCCCGCTGGCGTTCCGCGGCAGTTCCCTCAGGAACTCCACCGACCTCGGCACCTTGTAGTTCGCCATCTCGCGGCGGGACCAGGCGATCAGGTCGTCCGCGGTGGTCGGGGACCCCGGTCGCCGGACCACGAACGCCTTGCCGACCTCGCCCAGCCGGGGGTCGGGGACACCGATCACGGCCACGTCGGCCACGTCGGGGTGGAGCATGAGGAGTTGCTCTATCTCGGCGGGGTACGCGTTGAAGCCGCCGACGATGAACATGTCCTTGATCCGGTCGGTGATGCGGAGGTTGCCCGCCTCGTCCAGCACGCCCACGTCGCCCGTCCTCAGCCAGCCGTCCGGGGTGAGCGCCCTCGCGGTCTCGGCCGGGTCCTCGAAGTAGCCCCGCATGACGTTGAAGCCGCGGACCAGGACCTCGCCGGGCACGCCCACGGGCCGCGGCGCGCCCGACGGGGCCGCCACCCTGACCTCCGTCCCCGGGATCGCCCGGCCGGACGTCGACGCGATCGCCTGGGCCTCGTCCCCGCGTCGGCACATCGTCACGATGCCGCTGGCCTCGGACAGCCCGTACGCGGTGAGGACCGTGTCGACCCTCAGTTCCGACCGCAGCCGTTCGACCAGTTGCAGGGGGACGACCGCCGCGCCCGTCACCACCAGCCGCAGCGCCGACAGGTCGTGGTCGTCACGGGACGGGTGGTCCAGGAGCGACTGGTGGAGGGTCGGGGGGCCGGGGAGGACCGAGATGCGTTCCGAGGCGATGTTCGCCAGGGCCGTGTCCACGTTGAACACCGGCTGCGGGATCATCGTCGCGCCCCGCATCAGACAGGCCAGCACGCCCGCCTTGTAGCCGAAGGTGTGGAAGAAGGGGTTCACGATGAGGTAGCGGTCGCCGTGGCGCAGGCCCGCCAGGTCGCTCCACACCTCGTACGCGCGCAGTGTCTGCGCGTGGGTGATCACCGCGCCCTTGGGCCGGCCGGTCGTGCCCGAGGTGTAGACGATGTCCGAGGGCGAGTTCCCCGAGAGGGACCTCTCGCGGTCGCGCACCCGCCCCGCCGCCACCGCGTCGCCGCTCGCCAGGAAGTCCTTCCAGGTGCGGAAGTCGGCCGGTGCGTCGTCCGCGAGGACCACCACCTGCTCCAGGTGCGGGAGCGCGGGAAGCGGGCCGGGCCCGTGCCCCTGCCGGGCGGCCCGCCGCAGCGACGCCACGTACGAGGTGCCGAGGAAGGTGCCCGTGACGAAGAGCAGCTTCGCGCGGCTGCGTTCGAGGACGTACGCCGCTTCCGTGCCCTTGAACCGTGTGTTCAGCGGGACCAGGACCGCGCCCGCCGAGACCGCGCCCAGGGCCGAGACGATCCAGTCGAGGGTGTTGGGCGCCCAGATCGCCACCCGGTCGCCGGTCCGGACACCGTTCGCGACGCAGGCCGCCGCGGCGCGTTCGACGCGGGCGCCGAGTTCCGCGTACGTCAGGCGCGTACGGCCCTCCACCACCGCCTCGGTCGGCCCGTACCGCTCGGCCGCCGACCGGACCAGTCCGGGAATGCTCCCCCACTCCACGTCACCGCGCACGACAGGCCTCCCGAAGCCGTGGCACCGAAGCCGGAACAGCCGGCCGCACCTGCTGACCGCCTATTGACCGCCTACTAGCTGACTGTCCGTCAGATTAGCTGTAACCTGACGGGCTGTCAGTACGTAGCGGCATCAGGGGCACTCAGGGCACACCCGTGGAGGTGCGTGCGCATGGCCACCCTCAAGGACGCGACCGCCGTCGTCGGGATCGGACAGACCGCCTTCGCCAAGCAACTCCCGGAGAGCGAGAAGGCGTTGGCGTGCCGCGCGATCCTCGCCGCCCTCCATGACGCCGGGATCGACCCGGGCGAGGTCGACGCGCTCGCCTCGTACACCATGGAGGAGACGGACGAGGTCGAGATCGCGAAGGCGCTGGGGCTCGGGGATCTGACCTTCTTCAGCAAGGTCGGGTACGGCGGGGGCGGTTCGTGTGCCACCGTCGCGCATCTGGCCGCCGCCGTCGCGACGGGGCAGGCGAGCGTCGGGGTCGCCTGGCGGTCTCGGAAGCGGGGGTCGGGGCCGCGCCCCTGGAAGAACACCGCCGTCCAGCTCCCCACGCCCGCCCAGTGGACACGCCCCTTCGGCCTCCTCAGGCCGGTCGACGAGATCGCCATGCTGGCCCGCCGCCATATGCACGAGTACGGCACCACACGGGACCACCTGTTCAACGTCGCGCTCGCCTGCCGCAACCGCGCCAACCAGAATCCGGCCGCCATCATGTACGAGCGTCCCCTCACCCGGGACATGTATATGACCTCCCGGTGGATCAGCGAGCCCCTCTGCCTCTTCGACAACTGCCTGGAGACGGACGGCGCGCTGGCCTGCGTCATCGTCTCCGCCGAGCGGGCGCGGGACTGCCGCCACCGGCCCGTGTACGTCCACTCCGCCGCCCAGGGCCTGCCCGCCCAACACCACGGCATGGTCAACTACTGGAACGACGACCCCCTGACCGGCCCCGCCTGGACCGCCGCCCGGCACCTGTGGAAACACGCCGACTTCGGCCCCGAGGACGTGGACGTCGCGCAGATCTACGACGCGTTCACCGCGCTGATACCGCTGTCGCTGGAGGGTTACGGATTCTGCCGGCGCGGCGAGGGCGGCGCCTTCACCGAGGGGGGCGCGCTGGAGATCGGCGGCCGGCTGCCCCTCAACACGAGTGGGGGCGGGCTGAGTGAGGCGTATGTGCACGGCTTCAACCTCATCAACGAGGGAGTGAGGCAGTTGCGGGGCGCCAGTACGGCCCAGGTCCCGGACGCCGCCACGTGCCTGGTCACGGCCGGTGAGGGAGTGCCCACCTCCGCCCTGCTGCTGCGGACCTGAGTACCTGTGGACCTGAGTACCTGAGGAGTCGAGTGATGCTGACACCTGTCGTGGACGACGACGGCGCCCCCTTCTGGGAGTACACCCGCCGGGGCGAGCTCCGGATCCAGGCGTGCGCCGACTGCGGTGAGCTCCGCTTCCCGCCGCGCCCCTGCTGCCCGCACTGCCAGTCCTTCGCGAGCGAGTGGCGCGAGGTGAGCGGGCACGGGCGCGTCTGGTCGTACGTCGTCCCTCACCCGCCCCTGCTGCCGGACTACGCGGAGCAGGCGCCCTACCCCGTGGTCCTCGTCGAACTGGCCGAGGCGCCCCGCATACGGCTCGTCGGGAACCTGGTCACCGAGGCGGGCGCGCGGCTCGACTCCGTCGAGAGGGAGCGGGTGCGGATCGGGGCGAGGGTGCAGGTGGTCTTCGACGCGGACGGTCTGCCCCAGTGGGTACTGGAGCGGGCGTGAGCGCGAGCGGCGGTCTGCGGAGAAGCGTCGACGAGGACACCGGCGTCGCCGTCCTCACCCTCGACCGGCCCGAGCGCCTCAACGCCATCGATCTGGAGATGGCGGGTGAACTGGCGGCGGCCTGGAGGGAGTTCAGGTTCGACGACAGCATACGGGCCGTGGTCCTCACGGGTGCGGGAGAGCGGGCCTTCTGTACGGGGCTCGACCGGAGCGCCGAGGTGCCGCAGCCCGGCTCGCCGTACATGGTGGACGACCCGCTCATCGCGGTCGGGCCGAAGGCGAACGACCTGTGGAAGCCGGTCGTCGTGGCCGTGGGCGGGATGGCCTGCGGTGGGGCGTTCTATCTCATCGGCGAGGCGGAGTTCGTCGTCGCGGACGAGACGGCGACCTTCTTCGACCCGCACACCACGTACGGGATGGTCAGCGCGTACGAGTCGATCTACCTGGCCCAGCGCATGCCGTTCGGGGAGGTGGCGCGGATGGCGCTCATGGGGACGGCCGAGCGGGTCTCCGCGCGGCGGGCGTACGAGGTGGGGCTGGTGTCCGAGGTGACCGCGCCCGGCGAGGCGCTCGCGGCGGCCGTGCGGTGCGCGTCCGTCATCGCCTCGTATCCGGCCGAGGCGGTGCAGGGGACGGTGCGGGCGTGCTGGGCGGCGCAGGAGGCGTCCCGCGCGCAGGCGCTCGCGCACGCGGGGCATCTCGTGGCCCTCGGCAACCTGCCCCCGCAGCGGCAGGCGGAGCTGTTCTCCGCCCGCCGCCCGGACTTCAGGACACGTTGAGACGGTGCGCGGAGCTACTCGGAGGTCCGCGTCACGCCGCTCAGCCGGCATGTGCTGCCGCTCACGTTCTCCCCGTCCGCCGGGACGTAGGCGGCGGCGACGTCCAGGGTGCCGGAGGAACCGGCGGTGACGTACGGAATGGTGGAGTTGCTGGTGCGTACGACCGAACCGCTCGGGTCCTCGAAGGTGACGTTGAACTCGTAGGTGTACGTCGTGGCCGCGCTGCTGTTGGTGGCGCGGACGCGGGCGACGATGCCACGGGCGGCGTCGAACTCGCAGGACTCGATCTTCACGTCCTTGGCGGCGCGGCCGGAGTTGCTGCCGCCCGTGGAGCCGGAGGAGAGGCCGGAGCCCGAGGTGCTCGTGCCGCCCGTCGTCGTACCGTCGCTGTAGTCGTCGTCCTTGCCGACGTCACCGGTGGTGCCCCCGGTGGAGCCGCCGCTGCTCGAACTCGACGACGAGGAACCGGAGTTGTCACAGCCACCGCCATGGGAGCCGCGGGCGCCGGTGAGGGCGATGACGGCTATGCCGAAGACGGCGACTGCCCGGACATGACGAAGTTTCACGTTCTTCAACCCCCGTTGAGAACTACGGTGAGGACCGTTGTGTTGACGTTGCTTGGCGCAGCTGGGCATTGCTCGGCGCTGCTGGGCACTGCCTGGCATTGCACCCGCATACGAGCAACTGCTGGATGACAGGTGCACGCCACCCTAGCAGCGCTCCGGAGGCGTCCCGGCCACATCCCACAACCGTCCACACGGCCTCTACGTGGTCCGAGCCGTCCCCGTCCCCTTCTCCGCGTCCAGCGCGTACACGCACCGGTCCTTGCTGCACGCGTACACGACCCCGTCCTTCACCACGGGAGGGCCCGTGATCTCGCCGCCCGTGGCCAGTTTCCAGCGGAGGCGGCCGTCGTCGGACTTGAGGGTGTAGAGGAGGTGGTCGGTGGAACCGAAGTGGATACGGCCCTCGGCGACGGCGGGGGCGCCCACGATGTCGCCGCCCGCCTGGAAGCGCCACTTGGGCGTGCCGGTGACGGCGTCCAGCGTGTAGAGGCCCTTGCCGCTGCCCACGTGGACATGGCCCGCGGCGACCAGGACCGGGTCGATGGACGAGCGCGCCTCCGTCGCGATGCGCCAGCGGTCACGGCCGTCGGCGGCGTCGAGGGCGTAGACCGTGCCCAGGTAGTCGGCGAGGTAGATGCCGCCGCCCGTGACCGCCGGTCCGGGCACGAAGGTCGGTGCGCACAGGAACACCGCCGGGGCCTCGAAGTGCCAGCGGACATGGCCGCCCGCGATGTCGATGGCCAGCACGCGCGAGCCGGCCGAGACGTAGACGTAGCCGTCCGCGACGGGCGTCAGACGCACCGGGACGCCGCCGCAGGAGGCCGCGTCGCCGATGGGGTACGACCAGCGCTCCTCACCCGTACGGGCCTCCAGGGCGCGCAGCCGGGCGTCCTTCCAGACGAAGACCGTGCCGTCCTGGACGAGGGGGCCCGCCTCAGGGGACTCGAAGTCGGTCTGAGCGCCGGTGATCTCCCACAGCTTCTGACCGTTCGCAGCATCCCAGGCCTGGACGCCGCCGCCGCGCGTGCCGGTGACGACGGTGCCCCGGTCGGCCTTCAGCGAATACACCCAGGCGTCCACCGAGAGCCGCCACAGGTCGTTGCCCTCGCGGGAGTCCAGGGCGAACAGGGTGGGTCCGTCGGAGGCGTGGATGCGGCCGTCCGCGACCGCCATCGACCAGGCCACGTCGCGTGTCTTGAAGCGGCGGCGGCCGGTCGCCACGTCGAGCGCGTGCACCTCGAAGGAGGTGACGTAGACCAGGTCGTCGGCGACTGCCGGGGTCCCCCAGACGTCGTTCGACATACGGAAACGCCAGGGGCGCCAGCCCGCCCCCGCCTCCGGGGGCACGGGTGGTGCGGTGGTCGCGTGGTGCGCGGGGTCGGCGCCGTTCACGCCGGGGCGCGGGCGCGCCCAGGAGGCCACGAGGCCCGCCTCCGGAGGGGGCGCCTTCACGGCGGCGGCGCGGGCGTCGGCCACGCGCGGGCCGGGCCCGATGGGCACCTGGGCGCCCGCGAGCCGTACGGGACCGGTGTCGGGGGCGCCGGCGGGTGCGGGCGCGGGTACGGGCACGGGTACGGGTACGGGGTCGTACGACGGCGGGGGCGGGATCTGCGGCCCGGGCCTGGCTCCCCCGCCACCGCCACCGCCGCTACCGCCTCCGACACCCGTGGTGGTTCCCGGATGCGTCACCGAGCGGCCGCCGCGGCGTGCCTCGATGAGGGTGACCGCCTTCTCGGGCAGCCACGCGGAGGCCGTACCGCTGTCGTCGGAGCCGGAGCCGAAGAGATGGGGCGCCAGCTGGGCCTGGAGGTCGGCCGGGTTGGGGCGCGCGGTCGGGTCCATCTGCATACAGGACTCGATCAGCGGCCGCAGCTCATCGGGGACCCCGGAGAGGTCCGGTCCCTCCCTGAGCAGCATGAACACGGTCTCGACGGGATTCGCGCCGTGGAAGGGCGCGTGCCCGGTCGCCGCGAAGACGAGCATCGAACCGAGCGAGAACACATCGCTCGCGCCGGTCACGCTCCGTGAGTCCTTCGCCTGTTCGGGCGACATGTAGGCGGGTGTGCCGACGGCGACGTTGGTCATGGTCAGCCGGGTGTTGGACACACCGGAGGCGATACCGAAGTCGATCACCCTCGGCCCGTCCTCGACGACGAGCACGTTGGAGGGCTTCAGGTCCCGGTGGACCAGCCCCGCCCCGTGGATCGACTGGAGGGCCTCCGCGACGCCCGCCGCGAACCAGCGCACCGCCTGGGCCGGGAGCGGCCCGCACTCGGTCACTATCTCTTCCAGCGAGGGCGCGGGCACGTACGCGGTCGCGAGCCACGGCACGGCGGCGCGCGGGTCGGCGTCGACCACGGCCGCCGTGTAGAAGCCGGAGACGGCCCGCGCCGCCTCGACCTCGCGTGTGAAACGAACCCGGAACAACTGGTCCTCGGCGAGTTCCGTCCTGACCGTCTTGATCGCCACTCGCCGGCCCGACGCCGACCGCGCGAGATAGACCAGCCCCATGCCGCCGGCACCCAGCCGTCCCAGCACCTCGAACGGCCCGATCCGCCGCGGATCGTGCTGCGTCAGCTGATCCACCACTTGCCCTGCCACCTCCCCGTACGGGCCGCGTCGCCCTCGAATGAACACGACCCCGTGCAGCGTCTCACCACGGCACCGCCGCGGCGGCACGCCCCCCGATTCTTCCTGCCCGCGCCACCGGTTGCGAACCCGGAGGCGGATCGGGGTGTCTCAGGACAAAACCACGGGATACACCCTCAGGGGAAGCCGCCGCCCGGATCCTGGGACGGGTTCTGGTGACTTCTGGGAGTTCTTGAGACTTCAGAAAGCATAGAAGGCGGCCGGGAGTGGCTGATACTGGCGGTTGGAAGGACCGGTATCAGCGGTAGCCGTAGTCAGCGCCAGCCGTAGGTAGCCTTAGGTGGCCGTAGGTGGGCCGCCTTCAGCGCTGAAGCAGCGCGAACGACGCCCCCTGGTCGTCCGTGACCACCGCCACACGCCCGTACGTGGCGTTGAACGGCGGTACCTGCACGCGTCCGCCCAGCCGCTGCACGGTTCCGAGCGTTTCCTCGGCGTCCGTCACGCCGAAGTGGACGAGGAAGTGGGGCGGCATCTCGGGCGGAAAGACCTCGACGAGTTCGGCGCGGCCGAAGTCGGGGGAGGCGCCGGGGCCGAAGAGGGCGTCGTGGAAGAGGGCGCCGTAGAAGTCGTTGGCGACCTTGGTGTCCCGGGCGTACAGCTCGGCCCAGGCGAAGGTGCCGGGTGCGTGGCGGCGGCCGAAGCCCTGGTGGGTGCCGGGTTGCCAGAGGCCGAAGACGGCGCCTTCCGGGTCGATGGCGAGGGCCGTGGCGCCGAGGGGGCCAAGGCGGGTGGGGTTGGTGATGAGACGGCCGCCGTAGGACTCGATCCGCTCGGCCAAGGCGGTGGCGTCGGGGGTCGCGAAGTGGAGGGTCCAGACGGTCGGCATGCGGCCGTTCACCTTGGGCGCCAGGGCGGCGACGGGCTCGCCCTCCTTGTACGCCCACACAGAGGTGCCGTACCCCTCGCCGTACGTCCACCCGAAGAGGCCGCCGTAGAACCGCTTGCCCGCCTCCACGTCGGGCAACTGCGCGTCCACCCAGCAGGGGACGCCCTCTGGGTACGGTCCGACGTGTGGTGCCGTATCGGCCATACGGCCAACGTAACGGGCTTTGAGGCGGGGCGCGCGAACGGGTAGCCCAACCGGTGCGCGTCGGGGAGGTCGTCGCCCCCGCCGCCCCTACCCGTCCCATCCCCAGGGGCTCCGCCCCTTCAACCCCACCCGAGGGGCCTCCGCCCCCTGCCCCCCGAACACCGAGGCTCCGCCCCGCCCCCGCACTTCAGAACCCCGCACTCCGAGGCTCCGCCCCGGGCCGTGCACTTCAGGGCTCCGCGCTCCGAGGCTGGCACCCCGGACCCCGCACTCCAGGGTGCGCCCCCCGGCCTCACGCTTCAGGGTTCCACGCTTCAGGGCTCCGCCCCAGCCCCCCGCTTCAGGGCTCCACAGCTTCAGGGCTCCACCCCGGGCCCGCGCTTCAGGGCTCCATTCCGGACCCGCCTCACGGGGCCGCACCCCCGGCAACCGCAGCTCGGGGCACCACCCCGGCCCCACGCTTCAGGTCTCCACGCTCCGAGGCCCCGCCCCAGGCCCCGCACTTCAGAGTCCGCCCCCGGCCCCACGCTTCAGGGCTCCACCCCGGACCCGCACCACAGGGCCGCACCCCCGGCCACCGCACCTTCGGGCTCCACCCCGGCCCCGCGCCCCAGGTTCCGCCCCCGCCCCGCGCCTCAGGCTCCACCCCGGACCCGCACCACAGGGCCGCACCCCCGGCCACCGCACCTTCGGGCTCCACCCCGGCCCCGCGCCTCAGGTTCCCCCCGGCCTCCCCGCTTCAAGGCTCCACCCCGCCCCCGCACCACAGGGCCGCACCCCGCCCCTGCACCTCGGGGCTCCAGCCCGCCCCCGCACCCCACGTTCCGCCCCCGCCCCGCGCCTCAGGCTCCACCCCGGACCCGCACCACAGGGCCGCACCCCCGGCCACCGCACCCCCAGCCACCGCGCCTTCGGCCCCCCGGACCGCCCCACGGGGCCGCGCACCTAGGCCCTGCACCTCGGGGCTCCGCCCCGGCCCTTCCCCTCAGCCCCCCGGCGCCATTTCCGGGGGCGCCCCCGGCTCCTCAATCGCCGGAGCGGCGGGGTTTCTGCTGGGCGGGGCTGAAAGATCCAGCTCGGCCGGCGTTTGAGGACGGGCCGTTCAGGCCGGCAGCGGGGGTCTGGGGGCGCAGCCCCCTGGGATGGGACGGGTAGGGGCGGCGGGGGCGAAAGAAACTCGCCATTCACGTCGACCCCCGCCCCACGAACCCCTTGGTGAAAGCCGTACGCCCCATTTGCAGTCGGCCGAATCGCGCTCCCATCACCCCTCGGTAAGCTGACGGCATGACAGGACAAGTGCGTACCGTCGACGGCCGCGTGGCCGGCCGACGTGGGCAGGCGACCCGGCAGAAGCTGCTCGACTGCCTCAGCGAGATGCTCAGCTCCTCCCCGTACCGGGACGTCAAGGTCATCGATGTCGCCCGGAGGGCGGGGACTTCGCCCGCGACCTTCTACCAGTACTTCCCGGACGTCGAGGGCGCCGTCCTGGAAATCGCTGATCAAATGGCCGCCGAGGGCGCCGGGTTGACCGAGTTGCTCGAAGGACGGTCCTGGGTCGGCAAGGCCGGCTGGCAGACCGCACAGGAGCTCGTCGACGGCTTCCTGGACTTCTGGCGCAGGCACGACGCGATCCTGCGCGTCGTCGACCTGGGCGCGGCCGAGGGCGACAAACGTTTCTACAAGATCCGTATGAAGATCCTGAACTCCGTGAACAACTCCCTCGCGGACGCGGTCGCCGAGCTCCAGGCGAAAGGCAGGGTCGACAAGGACGTGAACCCGGCGGCGATCGCCGGTTCGATCGTCGCCATGCTCGCCGCCGTGGCCTCGCACCAGAAGGGCTTCCAGAGCTGGGGCGTCAAACAGGCCGAACTGAAGCCGAATCTGTCCCTGTTGGTGCACCTCGGCATCACGGGCAGGAAGCCGACCAAGTAGCGAAAGATTTCGAGAGATTCGCTTCGCTTGCAAGTCCTGTCATACAGGCGGCAGTTGACCCGTTCCCCGGGAGGCTGCCGCCTGTCGACGTATGGGGGCGTCAGCGCCGTACGATCCGGAACACCCGGATCTCCCGCTCCACCCTCCCCTGGTACGTCGCGTACGGCGGCCAGAACGCCAGCAGCGCCTGCCACGCGGCCGCCCGCTCCTCCCCCTCCAGCAGCCGCGCCCTGACCGGTATGTCCTCGCCCTTCCAGCTGATCTCGGCGTCGGGGTGGGCGAGGAGGTTGGCGGTCCAGGCGGGGTGGCTGGTGCGTCCGAAGTTCGAGCCTATGAGGAGCCAGCTCGCGGGGCGCCCGCCGGACACGGACTCCGGCATGCAGGCCAGTGGCGTACGGCGAGGCTGACCGCTTCTCGCCCCGGTGGCCGTCAGGATCGCACCGGGCAGCAGCTGCGCGCTGAGCAGCACCCTCCCGCGGGTCAGCCGGTGGGTCGCGCGGTCGAGCGCGGGGATGACGTGCGGCGCGATCCGCGCGAACGTCCGCGTGGACGACATCCTCTGCACCAGCCGGACACCCAGATCGCTCCCTTTCCTCATGGCTTTCCTCGGGGCTTTCCTCGGGGCCGCCATCAGACCGCCACCTCCCCGTCCTCGAAGAGCCTGGCCGCGTCGGCCGCGTGTGAGCGCAGCCGGTGCACGGGGCCGAAGAGCAGCTCGTCCCCGGCGGCCCGTTTGAAGGACAGGTGCGCGTCGTGTTCCCAGGTGAACCCGATACCCCCATGCAACTGGATGCCCTCGGCCGCCGCCACCCGCAGCGCCTCCAGCGCCTGGGCGAGCGCGAGCCCGCCCACCCGCTCCCCAGGGGGGACGGTGTGGGCCCTGCGGGCCGTCGCCCAGGCCGCGTAGTACGCCGCCGACCGCGCCGCCTGCACCCGTACGTACACGTCCGCCAGCCGGTGCTTGACCGCCTGGAAGGACCCGATCGGCCGCCCGAACTGCTCCCGCTGCCGTACGTGGGCGACCGTTCGCTCCAGCGCCCGGCCGGCCACGCCCACGGCCTCGGCGGCCAGGACGGCGGCGACGGTGTCCCCGGTGCCGGCCAGCGCCTGGAGTACGTCGTCCGTCTCCTCTCCGGGACCGAGTAACTCCGCGGCCACGTCTCGCAGTTCCAGGCGGGCCCGCGGCCGTGTCTCGTCCAGGGCCGTCTGCCGTACGCGCGTCAGGCCGTCCGCCGGGGCGCGTACGGTGAACAGCAGCGTGCGCGACCGCGCGTACCCTCCGGTGTGCGCGGCCACCACCAGCAGCTCCGCGCTGTGCCCGTCGAGCACCTGGTCCACCTGCCCGTACAGCCGCCACCCGCCGTCGACGCGCCTCGCCTGCACTCCGCCCGCGCGCCCGCCCCCGGCCCAGTCCCCGTGGTTGTCGCCGGTCAGTCCGAGGGCGGCCCCAAGGCGCGGACCCGGCACGGCCAGGGCAGCGGTCGCCCTGCCACCGGCCAGGCGCGGCAGCAGGTCGGCGCGCTGCTCCCGCGTGCCGAGCGCGAGAAGCAGCGGGGCGACCACGACACAGGTCGCGAGGAACGGGCTGGGGGCCAGCGCGCGACCCAGCTCCTCCCCCGCCAGTGCCAGTTCGGTCGCCGAGCACCCGATCCCGCCGTACGCCTCGGGCACGGCCAGTCCGGGCAGGCCCAGTTGGTCGGCGAAGGTGGTCCACAGCCCGCCGTCGTACCCCTCCTCGGTCCGCAGGGCCGCGCGCACCTCCTCCGGGCCGCAGCGCTTGAGGAGCACCTCCCGTACCGTGCGCCGGATGTCTTCCTGTTCGGCGGTGAAGCGGGCGTCCATGGGCGGTCCCCTCTTCCTCACTGAGGCCTGACCTGACGCTCCGTCATATTAGGCCCGGCGCACCCGGCTGCACACCCCCACCCCTCCCCCGGCGCACACTGATCTGATGTACCGTCAGATTCATGACTGCTGCTGTGACCGGTCGAAGGGTCGCGATCGTCGGCGTCTCCCTCTCCGACTGCGGCCGCGTGGACGACGCGACGCCGTACGCTCTGCACGCCCAGGCCGCCCGCCGGGCCCTGACCGACTCGGGTCTCGGCCGCGAGGTCGTCGACGGCTTCGCGTCGGCGGGGCTGGGCACACTGGCCCCCGCGGAGGTAGCCGAGTACCTGGGGCTGCGGCCGACGTGGATGGACTCCACCTCCGTGGGCGGCTCCACCTGGGAGGTCATGGCGGCCCACGCGGCGGACGCGATCGCGGCGGGCCACGCGAACGCGGTGCTGCTCGTGTACGGCTCGACGGCCCGCGCGGACATCAAGGCGGGACGCAGGACGGGCAACCTGTCCTTCGGAGCCCGCGGCCCTCTCCAGTTCGAGGTCCCCTACGGCCACACCCTCATCGCCAAGTACGCCATGGCCGCCCGCCGCCACATGCACCAGTACGGCACCACGCTGGAGCAGCTCGCCTCCGTCGCCGTCCAGGCCCGCGCGAACGCCGGGCCCAACCCCGAGGCCATGTTCCGCGAACCGATCACCGTGGACGACGTCCTGTCCGGCCCGATGATCGCGGACCCCTTCACCAAGCTGCACTGCTGCATACGGTCCGACGGCGGGGCGGCGGTGCTGCTGGCGGCCGAGGAGTACGTACGGGACTGCCGCCCGACCCCGGTGTGGATCCTCGGCACCGGGGAGCATGTCTCGCACACCACCATGTCCGAGTGGGCCGACTTCACCGTCTCCCCGGCGGCGGTGAGCGGGCGCCTCGCCTTCGAGCGGGCGGGGGTGCGCCCGCAGGAGATCGACTTCGCCGAGATCTACGACGCCTTCACGTACATGACGCTGGTGACGCTGGAGGACCTCGGCTTCTGCGGGAAGGGCGAGGGCGGGGCGTTCGTGGAGGAGGGGCGGCTGACGCTGACCGGCGACCTGCCGGTGAACACCGACGGGGGTGGCCTGTCGGCCCAGCACCCGGGGATGCGGGGACTGTTCCTGCTCGTGGAGGCCGTACGGCAGTTGCGCGGGGAGGCCGGCGAGGGACGGCAGGTCCGCGCGGCGGACGGCGGCACGCCCCGGCTGGCCGTCGCGTCCGGGACGGGCGGCTGGTTCTGCTCGTCGGGGACGGTGGTGCTCGGCCGGGGCTGAGTCCGCTACGGCGACGTCGTTGATCGGGGTACGACAGTGCGCCGGGACTGCGACCGCTTGTCGGCGACCACGACAGCGTGTCGGGACTACAACAGCGTGTCGGGACTACGACAGCTTGTCGGCGACCACGGAGGCCGCTTCCGCGATCAGTTTGTTGTCGTGGGTGTCGTCCGCCTTGCCGCGGTTCGTCAGGATCGCCATGACGATGGGGGCCGAGTCGGGGGGCCACACGACGGCGATGTCGTTGCGGGCGCCGTAGCCGTTGCCGCTTCCGGTCTTGTCGCCGACCACCCAGCCCTCGGGCACCCCGGCCCGGATGACCTCGTTCCCGGTGGTGTTGGTCTTCAGCCACGTGGTGAGCTGGGCGCGCTCCCGCTTGCGGAGGACGTCCCCGAGAACGTACGCCCGCAGGTCCTTGGCGAGTGCCCGCGGGGTGGTCGTGTCCCGGGTCTCGCCCGGCACCCAGTTGCTCAGGTCGGGTTCGATGCGATCCATCGAGGTGACCTGGTCGCCCAGCTTCCTGAGCTCCGCTTCGAGAGCCTTGGGGCCGCCGAGCTCCTCGTACAGCAGGTTTGCCGCGGTGTTGTCGCTGTACCGGACGGCGGCGTCGCACAGCTCGCTCAGCGTCATCCCGGTCTCGACGTGCTCCTCGGTGATCGGGGAGTTGGCGACCAGGTCGTCCTCGGAGTACCTGACCACCTTGTCCATACCGCTCAGGGAGTACTTCCGCAGAACGGCGCCGGCTTCGAGCGCCTTGAACGTGGAGTGGTAGCCGAACCGCTCGCCGTCCCGGTAGGCCACCTCGCGTCCGGTGCCGGTGTCGATCGCGTAGACGCCGAGCCGGGCGTCGAACTTGCGCTCCAGTTCCTCCAGTTCGTTCAGTTCGTTCAGTTCATTTGACGCGCCGGTGATCGGCCTCGCCGCCGCGACCGGGGACGCCGACGCGGCCGACGAGGTCGCGGAGCCCTCCTGGCCGCAGGCGACGAGCGGCACGACGAGCGCGAGCGCGGCGAGCGCGCCGCGCAGACCTCGGCGGGCAGGGGTGTGGCGGGCAGGGGTGTGGCGTGTGATCCGCATGGTCCAGCCTCCTGGGTGTCATGAGTGCGGAGATCCGGAGATCCCGAGATCCGGAGATCCCAAGGCCCCGAGATCGCAAGACCCCGAGATCCGGAGATCCGGTGATCACCCTCACCGCCGTGCCGCCATGCGGTCCAATACCCGAACGCTCCGTTCCATGCTGATTCAGCATGGGGCCGAGCCGTGGATCTGGCATAAGGTTCCGGCCGTGGACTTGGTGGCAGCGTGTCGTGCGTTCGTCAGCGTCAGCGAGCACGGCAGTTTCACGGTCGGCGCGGCCGCCGCCCGGATGTCGCAGTCCGTGGCCAGCCGTCGCGTCGCCGCGCTGGAGGAACGCTTCGGCGAGCCGTTGTTCGAGCGCACGTCACGGCGGGCCGTCCTCACCCCCTTCGGCCGGGAGATGCTGCCGACGGCCAGACAGCTCGTGCAGGCGGCCGACGTGCTGCTGCACGAGGCGGAGGCCGCCAAGCGCAAGCCGTGGCGGCTCGCGGTGCCCGGCATCTGCTCCACGGCCGGTCTCGCCCGCCTCGTCGCGGAGGCACGCGGGCACGGCGTCACCCTCGATCTGCGCGTCGCGGGACCGGCGCAGCGCAGGGAACTCCTCCACGCGCAACAGGTGCGGGCCGCCCTGCTCGCGGTGCCCGCCGACGACGCGAGGTGGTCCGTGCCGCTCGGCCTCGCCGGTGCCCGGGATCCGGGCGTGAACCGCGTCTACCTCGAAACACTGCGGGTCGGACGAGCCTCCTCCGGCCCCGCCCGCCGCGTCTGGATCCAGCCCGAGGACGACGTGCCGCACATCCGCGACCCACTGACACGACTACGCGACGCGGTCGGTCTGCGGCCCGCACAGCTCGTCGCCGCGCCCGACCTGACGACCGCCGCGGCGGAAGTCCTGTGCTCACGCGACCTGTTGCTGTGCTCGCCCGTCCAGGCCGAGGAACTCGCCCTGGCCTGGCGGCCCGTCGGCGAGATCACGCTCGGCCGGGGCTTCGCCCTGGCCGCCGTCGGCGACGGCAATCCACAGATCGTCGAGGCGCGCCTGGGCGACGCCGTCGCCCGCTGTCTGGGCGCGGCAACCCCGGGAGGGCCAGGGGCAGGACCAGGGGCAGGACCAGGGCCAGGGCCAGGGGCAGGGGCAGGAGAAGAGGCAGGGGCAGGAGGGGCGGGGACTTGAGCACCGAGGCGTTGTTGCACGACCTGCGCGGGCAACTGCGCGACGGGGGCCTGCACGGCTGCCTGCTCGTGCGGGATCTGCACACGGGAGAAGAGCTGGGGATCGAGCCGGACACCCCGCTGCCGTCCGCGTCGCTGGTCAAGGTCCCGCTCGCGATGGCGACGCTCGAACGCATCCGGCGGGGCGAGCTCGACGGAGCGACGGCCCTCGACGTGCCGCCGGGGCGGATCACCACGGCCGGCCCCATCGGGCTGAGCCGTTTCCGCCACCCCGCACGGATCGCGGTCGACGACCTGCTCTACCTGAGCACCTGCCTGAGTGACAGCCACGCCGCCGACGCCCTGTTCGGCCTCACCCCGCCCGCCCGGGTCGCCGAGATCCTCCACGAGCTCGACCTGCGCGACATCACCGTCCGGCACACGATGAACGAGCTGATGGACACCCCCGTCGAACGCCTCGACGCCAGTGAGGTCCACCTCGCCCACTCCCTCGCCATCGACGCCGGCACCAGCGGCCGCGGCCACCGGGTGCCCCAACTCGACACCACCCGCGCCAACACCGGCAGCGCACGCGCCTGGGTCGAACTGCTCCAGGCCCTGTGGACACCGTCGAAGATCCACCCCGAGGTGGCCGAACGCGTACGTGACCTCATGGCCCACAACGTGCTCCGGCACCGGCTCGCCCCGGACTTCACCTCCGACGCCACCACCTGGTCCTCCAAGACCGGCTCGCTCCTGAACCTGCGCCACGAGATCGGCGTCGTCGAGCACGCCGACGGCCAGGCCTTCGCCATCGCCGCCCTCACGGAATCACTCGTCCCGGCCGGCAGCCAGCCGGGGGCCGAGGCCCTCATGGCACAGGTCGCACGCGAACTCCGGGACCACCTACGGCAACTGTGGTAGCGGCCCCGGCCCACGTCGTTCAGGTCGCCGACGTCACCCAGATCGTCCAGATCCCCCAGTTGGCCTACGGCCGAACCCTGATCGTGGCCTCGTCGTTGGCGGGGTCCGGGTCGCGGCGATCGGTGTCGTCCCGGTCCAGGATGCTCGCCGTGCCCTCTCCCGGTTCGCCGAGGCGCAGGGTGAACTCGAAGGTGCGGGAGTCGCCCGGCTCCAGCCGGCGGACGTCGCAGGTGTACGCGAAGCCGTTGCTGTCGCAGTAGGGCTCGTAGACGTCTTCGTCGATCGCCGACATGGGCTGCTTCAGTACGGTCACACCGAACGGCGGGCTGAACACCAGCTCCGCGGCGGGGCCGGGGTCGCCGGGCCCGTTGTTGCGGACGGTGAGGCGGACCTTGCGCTCGGCGCCGGGGGCGCCCTTCAGGTCGACGTCGGAGATCTCGTAGTCGGCGTGGCTGTCGAGGGTGACGCCGGTGCGGGCGCCGCCCTTGACGAACGTCCCCTTCGTGTCCGCGCCGTCCACGCGCTCGGCTTCGAGGGCCGGGCCGTCACCGCGGTCGCCGCCCTCCGGCGCGACACCGTACTGTCCCGGGCCCATGTCCAGCGCCCACGCGTCCTGCCCGAAGGAGCCGTACATCGTCGTCTCGGAGGCGCGCAGCCGCACGGCGGGCCGGAACACGACCGTCTCCCCGGGGCCGATCCTCAGGTCCGGGAACCGGCAGATCGCCATGTGGCCCCGCTGGGGCTCCGGGTAACGGCAGTTCGCGTACCGCCGCGTGAAGTCCAGATCTCCGTCGACGAGTTTGAGGCCGAGGCCTTCGACGGGTACCTCACCGTTGTTGCGGACGACGACGGGCGCGGTGATCGCGGTGCCGGGGCGGACGTCCTTGAACGGCTTGATCGCGCGCACCTCGACCACGGGCTCTCCGACGACGACCCGGGTCCTGGCGGTCAGCTTCCCGCCGTCCCTGGTGGTGTACGTGAACCGTACGACGCCCTCGTCCCCGGGTTCGGCGCCCTTCGCGGGCACGGGGAGGACGCGGTCGAGGTCCTCCCAGTTGTTGTACGTACCGTCGACCTCGCAGCTCACGCGCACGGTGTCGCCCGTGCACCGGGCCCCGCTCTTGCGCAGGCCGACGGTCTTGAGCCGTATGACGTCCTCGGAGCCGCGCACGTCGGCGGTGAGCCGGTGGTCGCGCTGACCGTTCCGGGTGGGCGCCTTGGTGTCCTCCGCCTGGAGGTGGAAGGGCTCCTTGTCGTGGGGGCCGGACTTGTCGTCCTGGGGGCGCAGGTAGAAGACCTCGGGCGCGGAGATCCAGGGCTCCTCGCCGCCGACGCCTGCGCCTGCTCCCGCGCATGCGGTGAGGGCGAGGAGGAGGGCCGTGGTGGCGGCGGCGAGGGCGGCGCCCGGTAAGCGTCTCACCCGCCTCAACCTACTGCCGCCCGGGTGATTCGAGCCATGTGGTCGCGCGTCGGAACACCCGGTGGTCCGAGGCTCGCTGACGGAGAGGTAGAAGACGGAGAGGCAGAAGAACCAGACATGACGACGACGTCCCCGCCGCACCCGTTGGAGGAGATCGACATGGCCCTGACCCGCGAAGAGCGAGAGCAGTTCCTTGCCGAGCCGCACATCGCGGCGTTCGCCGTGGACGGAGGTCCGGGCCGGGCCCCGCTCACCGTACCGATCTGGTACCAGTACGCCCCCGGCGGCGAGATCTGGATCATGACCGGGCTCGACAGCCGCAAGTACCAGCGGATCAAGGCCGCGGGCCGGTTCTCCCTGATGGTCGACCGGACCGAACCCACCATCCGGTACGTGTCGGTCGAGGGCCCGGTGACCGACACGATCCCCGCGACCATCGACAAGCTCCGCGAGATCTCCGCCCGCTACCTCCCTGCCGGGAAGGTGGACGCGTACGTGGAGTTCGCCTCGAAGAGCCACGGCGAGCAGGTCATCATCCACATGCGACCGGAGAAGTGGGTCTCGTCCGACCTGGGTTCCCTTTGAGGCGGCCCTGAGCACGTGGCCCTCGGGGCCGGTGACAATCGGGGCATGGGAACGGATCTTGACGAGCTGCTGAGGTCGCTGCGGGTGTGGGACCCGGAGATCACCGAACTGCGCTCCTTCGACACGGCCACCGCACCCGCCGCACCACTGCCCCTGTTCACCGCGTGGTTCGCGGAGGCGGTGGCGGCGGGGCAGCCTGAGCCGCACACGATGTCCCTCGCCACGGCGGACGCGGAGGGCACGCCGGACGTACGGACGGTCATGCTGCACGGTGCGGACGAGCACGGCTGGCACTTCGCCTCGCACGCGGGCAGCCGGAAGGGCCGGCACCTGGCCGCCCGGCCGTACGCGGCGCTCGGCTTCTACTGGCCCGCCCTGGGCCGCCAGGTGCGGGTGCGCGGCCGGGTGACGGTCGCGCCCGCCGAGGTCGCGGACGCCGATCTGCACGCCCGTTCCACGGGGGCGCTCGCCGCCGCCCTCGTGGGGCACCAGAGCGAAGTGCTGTCCGGCCACGAGGAGTTGGAGCGGGCCTCGGAGGCCGCGTGGGAGCGCGCACAACGCGAGCCGGACGCGTCGGTTCCGTCGTGGACGGTGTACGTGCTCGCACCGGACGAGGTGGAGTTCTTCCAGGGCGACGCACGGCGACGGCACGTACGACTCGACTACCGACGTGACGAGGACGGCGGCTGGGTCAGGGGGTTGCTGTGGCCGTGAGCGACGTCGTGGCCGTGCGGGTGGCCGGGGCGGTGCGGGTGGTCGGGGCGGTGCGTGGGGCCGGGGCCGTGAAGTCACGGGTGGCGAAGTCCTGGACCGGGCGGTAGCCGATGCGCTGGTAGAGCCCGTTGCTGGTCGGGTTGGACAGGTCGGTGAAGAGCAGCACCTCGTCGGCGCCCTTGGCGAGCGCGGCACGGCTCACCTCAGCCGTGACCGCGCCCGCGTACCCGCGCCCCCGCAGCTCGGCCGGGGTGAAGACGGACACCACGCGCACCTGCCCGGCGATCTCGGGCATGGCTCCCGCCATGGCGACGGGCGTGCCGTCCGGCAGCTCCCACACCATGAGCCCGCCGTACGCGAGCCGCGCCGCGACCCACGCGTCCGGGTCCTGCCGTGGTGCCCCCACATCCGCGCAGAACTCTCCGTACCACCGGACGAGCAGATCGTGGTCGTCCCCGCCCGCGGGCCGCGCCTCGCCGGGCGGGGCTGGTTCGGGCACCGTGAGCGCCCCGAGCCGGTACAGCCGCTGCCGCGTCGCGAGCCGGGCGACGGCGCCCGTACGGCGCTCCCACGCGGCCGCGAACTCCGCCGCCGTCCGACTCGGGCCCATCACCCCCGGCAACGCCCCGCCCGTCTCCGCGAACCGCCCTGCGAGCGCGTCGGCGGCCTCGGGGGTCGCGGCGGTGAGGTTCAGTGGGTACGGCGGTGTCCGCAGGGCGGTGGCGCGTACGGCGCCCTCCGGGTCCGTGAGCCACGCGAAGCGAGGTGCCTCTTCGCCGTACACCCGCATGCCCTGCGTACGCAGTGCGGCGGTGACCGTCAACTGCACGGTGTGCAGCGCGGGTTCGGAAGCCAGGAAGGCCCCGGCACGGTCGAGGAAGACATCGAGGTCCCGCGTGATCTGCCAGTCGTGCGGGTGGGAGGCGGAGGGCATGCGGCCATGGTCCCGCGAGCCCCGGCACCGCGCCCGGTATTTACACCCGCCCGCCCGGTCGCTACGCCTCACCCGGCTCCGGGTTCGGGTCCGGGTTCGGGTCCGGGGCGTCCCGGCCTCCGTCCGAGTCCGGGTCCGGGTCCGTTGCCAGGCGGGCGTGCAGGTGGATGTCGCGGAAGGCGTCGTGGCGGCCCTCCTCGAACAGGGCGCCCCGGAGCGTGCCCTCGTACGGGAAGCCGCAGCGCTCGGCGATCCGGCACGAGGCGTCGTGTCCGAGGGCGTGCCCCAGCTCCAGGCGGTGCATGCCCAGGTCGGTGAAGGCCCAGCGTGCGGTCAGGCGAAGGGCGCGGGTGGCTGTGCGGCGGCCGCGGGCCTCGGGCAGGACCCAGTAGCCGACGCGGGCGTTTCGCATGAAGTGGTCGATCGCGTTGACACCCATGTGCCCGAGTGGCGACCCGGTCGCGGCGTCCGTGACGCAGAAGGACACGCACTTGCCCTCCGCCTCCCACTCGGCACGCAGCCGCAGCGACTCCCGTGCGTCCTCCATCGTGTCGACCGGCTTCACCGGGGTGTTCCACCGCTGGAACTCCGGGTCCGAGTACCCGCGCAGCCACGCCTGGACGTCGGAGTCGCTCTCCGCGTCCCAGGGCCTCAACCGCAGGCCCTCCCCGTGCAGTTCGGGGGCCGGGATCGAGGGTGTGGGGTGCGTCCGAGAGCGCGGCCGGTTCCGGGACTCGTGCTCATGCGCGTTCTGCCTGTGGAGATCCGCCATCCGCCCATTGAAACTCCCATGAGAACCGGACCGCCGCCCGGCCCCCACCCGGGGGCCACCTCACGCGCGGGGCCGGAAAACGGGAACGGCCACATCCCCGCCCTCCACGTTCTCCCCTCCCCGGAACGTCACCTCCAGCTCCATCCCCACCCGCAGCTCGCCCTCCCCGCACTCCACGACCTCGGTCATCATCCGGGGCCCCTCAGCGAGGTCGACCACGGCGGCGACGTACGGGGTGCGCTCACCGAAGGGCGGGAGGTCGTTGCGGTGGACGACGGACCAGGTGTAGAGGGTGGCCCGGCCGCTCACGGGCTCCCACGTCACGTCCTCGCTCCAGCAGTGGGGGCAGAACTCGCGAGGGTAGTGGTGGGCACGCCCGCAGTCCCCGCAACGGCGCAGGAGCAGGTGGCCCTCGGCGGCGGCGTCCCAGTACGGGCGGGTGAAGGCGTCAACCTCAGGTACGTCGAAGCGCGCGCTTGTCGGACCGCTCACTGGAACAGCCCCAGCGCGTCGTCGAGCGACCAGGTCTGCCACGACATCGCGAACAGTCCGACCACCGAGATCAGCGCCATCATCGAGTTCTGCCCCTGCTCGGCCCAGTCGTGGATCATGAGGACGAAGTAGATGAGGTTGAGCAGCATGCCTGCGACCAGCGCGACCGGCGTCAGGAAGCCGAGGATCAGGCCCAGGCCGAGGGCGAGTTCCGCGTACGCGACGACGTAGGCCATCGTGCGCGGGCGGGGTGCGACGACGACGTCGAAGCCGCCGCGCACCACGTTCCACCGGTGCTTCGCCGCGATGCCCGCCGCCCAGGTGATACCGCCGCCCTCGAACCACTTCTTCTTGTCCTTGTGCCGCCAGCTCTCCAGCCACCACAGCCCCAGCCCGACGCGCAGCACGGCGAGCCATTCGGCACCGGTGAGCCAGATCGTGTCCATGGAGCCCCCTGCCTACGGGCGATTGTCTGACGGGTCGTCAGTTCGCCAGTTCACCGCACGGGGCATGAACACGCAAGGGGACTGAAGGGGACTGAAGGGGGCCGAAGGGGACTGCACCCGGACCCACCCCCCTCACTGTCCCCGCACATTTGGAGACTCCCAAGTCACGCGTCCCGCCCACTTCCCCCACAGCCGTGATCAATCCGCAACCAATTCCGGGCTTGACCGAGACCCATCAAATGAACGGGCGCATAACCTCGGCACATGGCCGACTCCCCCACGCACACCGAGCCCGCCGACTCCGCCGGGTCCACCGACCCCGCCGGGTCCAGCGACTCCGTCAGCCGCGCGGAGCGGGCCCGTACCGATCGTCCCGTGTACGTCATCGGCGGTGGCCCGGGCGGGCTGGCCGTGGCGTACGCGCTGCGGGCCCGGGGCGTACGCGCCGTCGTGCTGGAGAAGTCCGACCGGGTCGGGGCGTCGTGGCGCAAGCACTACGACCGCCTGCATCTGCACACGACCCGGCGCCTGTCGGGGCTGCCCGGCCTGCCGATGCCGCGCCGGTTCGGCCGCTGGGTGTCGCGGGACAACGTGGTGCGGTACCTGGAGAAGTACGCCGAGTACCACGAGCTGGAGATCGTCACCGGCGTCGAGGTCTCGCGCGTGGAGCCGGCCGCCGACGGCAGCGGCTGGCTGCTGCACGCCACCGGCGGACGTGAGCTGACCGGCAGCGCGGTCGTCGTCGCCACCGGCTACAACCACACACCCCGCCTCCCCGACTGGCCCGGCCGCGACGGCTACACCGGCGAACTGCTCCACGCCGGCGAGTACCGCAACGCCACTCCCTTCGCCGACCGCGACGTCCTCGTCGTCGGCATCGGCAACACCGGGGCCGAGATCGCCGTCGACCTGCTGGAGGGCGGGGCCTCGCGCGTACGGCTCGCGGTGCGCACCGCCCCGCACCTCGTGCGCCGCTCGACGGCCGGCTGGCCGGCCCAGTTCAGCGCCATCGCCGTACGGCGCCTGCCGGTCGCCCTCGTCGACCGCCTCGCCAAGCCGGTGGCCAGGCTCAGCGTGCCCGACCTGTCCGCGCACGGGCTGCCCCGGCCCGACACCGGGCTGTACTCGCGCGTCAACGCGGGCTCCATCCCCGTCCAGGACGTCGGCCTCATCGACGCCGTACGAAACGGCCGGGTCGAGATCGTGGCCGCGGTGGAGGGCTTCGAGGGCGGCAAGGTGGTCCTCGCCGACGGCGACCGCATCGAGCCCGAGGCCGTGGTGGCCGCCACCGGGTACCGCCGCGCCCTGGAAGGACTCGTCGGCCACCTCGGCGTCCTCGACGAGCGTGGGAAGCCGGTCGTCCACGGCGCCCGCACCCCCAAGAACGCCCCCGGCCTGTACTTCACCGGCTTCACCAACCCCATCAGCGGCATGCTGCGCGAACTCGCCCTGGACGCCCAGAAGATCGCCAAGGCGGTCGCCCGCCAGGGCGGGGCGGAGCGCAGGCCGCCCCGCACCTGACCGCCGAGGTTCGGCCGCTCCGTGAGTCACCTCCGTCGCGTTCGCATTACCTGCGTC
Source organism: Streptomyces bluensis (assembly GCF_014650715.1). Taxonomy (GTDB): domain Bacteria; phylum Actinomycetota; class Actinomycetes; order Streptomycetales; family Streptomycetaceae; genus Streptomyces; species Streptomyces bluensis. Next base: position 49,044 of record NZ_BMVM01000010.1, read on the forward strand.
GCGTCACCTCCGTCGCATTGCCTACGTCGAGTCACCTCCGCCGCGTTACCTCCGTCCGGTGTTCCAGCGGCGCCTGTGGCGGGTACGAAGCCTGTGCCGTGCCCGTCATGCACATGCCCCTCTCCCGCCGCGGTGGCGGTGGGGCTCCTCGCACCTCTCGCGTGCACGACTGTTCCTGACATGCGGTCAGTTCAGTAACCTGTGAGTAATCTGACACTACGTCAGCTACTTGGCTGTCACACAGGAGCGGGCGGACCGATGCTTGGATCAACCCACGGCACCCTCACCACCGACTCCCGCCGGGCCAGGGTCATCGCCTGCGGCGAGCACCCCTCACCCGTCGTGCACGGCAGGCCCGCCACGACCGACGACCTCGACGTCAGCGGGCGCCCGCTGTACGCCGACGTCCCCGATCTCGACCGCTTCTTCCGCCCCGCCTCCGTGGCCGTGGTCGGCGCCTCGGACACGGAGGGACGGCCGAACAGCGGTATCACTCGGCAGTTACTCACCTGGGCCGAACGGGTCGGCGCCCGGCTGCATCCGGTGCACCCCACGCGTCAGTCCGTCTTCGGCATCCCCTGTTCTCCTTCCGTCGCCGACCTGCCCGAGCAGGTGGATCTCGCCGTGCTGCTGGTCTCCGACCCCCTTCCCGTGATCGAGGAACTCGCCGAGACCAAGGTGAAGTTCGCGGTCGCCTTCGCCTCCGGGTTCGCGGAGACGGGCGCGGAGGGCGCGGCCGCGCAGGAGCGGCTCGCGGCCGCCGTGGCCCGCTCCGGACTGCGGCTGCTGGGCCCGAACACCAACCTCAACGCCTTCGAGCGGTTCCGGGACGACCTGGACGGGCCGGCCATCGCGCTCATCACCCAGTCCGGCCACCAGGGCCGCCCCGTCTTCGCCCTCCAGGAACTCGGCATCCGCCTCTCCCACTGGGCACCCACGGGCAACGAGGCCGATCTGGAGACCGCCGACTTCATCTCCTACTTCGCCGAGCAGCCCGAGGTGGGTGCCATCGCCGCCTACGTGGAGGGTCTGAAGGACGGCCGCTCCTTTCTGCTCGCCGCCGACCGGGCCGCTCGGCGCGGGGTGCCCGTCGTCGCCGTCAAGGTCGGCCGCACCGAGACCGGCGCCCGTACCGCCGCCTCACACACCGGCAAGCTGACCGGCGCCGACGCGGTGGTGGACGCGGCCATGCGGCAGTACGGAGTGATACGGGTCGACGGGCTGGACGAACTCCAGGACACCGCGGCCCTGTTGGCTCGGGCACGTCGGCGACCGGCCCCGGACACCGAAGGCGGTCGGCCCCGGACCGCCGACGGGGTCGTCGTGTATTCGATCTCGGGCGGCACGGGCGCGCACTTCACCGACCTGGCGGCCGAGGCGGGGCTCCACCTTCCGGTGCTGTCGGAGGACAAGCAGACCGAACTGCACCAGTGGATACCCGAGTACCTCAACGTGGCCAACCCCGTCGACAACGGCGGGCACCCGGTGGGCGACTGGCGCGGGCGGAAGATCATCGACGCGATCCTCGACGACCCGGACGTGGGCGTACTGATCTGTCCCATCACCGGGCCCTTCCCGCCCATGAGCGACAAGCTCGCGCAGGACCTCGTGGACGCGGCGGAGCAGACGGACAAGCTGGTGTGCGTGGTGTGGGGCTCGCCGGTGGGCACCGAGTCCGCGTACCGGGAGACGCTGCTCGGCTCGTCCCGGGTCGTGACCTTCCGCACCTTCGCCAACTGCATCACGGCCGTCCGCGCCCACCTCGACCACCAGCGGTTCACCGCCGCGTACCGTTCCCCCTTCGATGAGGCGCCCCGCAGCCCGTCGCCCTCCTTCCGCAAGGCCCAGGCACTGATGCGACCCGGGCAGCAGCTGAGCGAGCACGCGGCGAAGCAGCTGCTGCGGGCGTACGGGATCCGTGTGCCGCGCGAGCAGTTGGTGACCAGCGCCGCCGCGGCCGTACGCGCGGCGAGCCTGGTCGGCTACCCCGTGGTGATGAAGGCGTCCGGAGCGCGGATCGCGCACAAGACGGAGCTCGGACTGGTGAAGATCGGGCTGACATCGGCCAGCCAGGTCCGCGACGCTTATCGCGAGCTCACCGACATCGCGCGCTACGAGGGCATCTCGCTCGACGGGGTGCTGGTGTGCCAGATGGTCGAGCGGGGCGTGGAGATGGTCGTGGGCGTCACCCACGACCCGCTCTTCGGGCCGACGGTCACGGTGGGGCTCGGCGGAGTGCTGGTGGAGGTCCTGCGCGACTCCGCCGTGCGCGTGCCCCCCTTCGGCGAGGACCAGGCCCGCGCCATGCTCACCGAACTGCGCGGGCGGGCCCTGCTGGACGGGGTACGCGGGGCTCCCCCGGCCGACGTGGACGCCCTCGTCGAGGTCGTGCTCCGGGTGCAGCGCATGGCGCTGGAGCTCGGGGGCGACCTCGCCGAGCTGGACATCAACCCGCTGATGGTGCTCCCACGCGGGCAGGGGGCGGTGGCGCTGGACGCGCTGGCGGTCTGCCGCTGAGCGCGTCCCCCATGTCCGCATCGCGCCCATCAGACCCACCAGACCCACCAGACCCAGCAGACCCAGCAGACCCACCAGACCCACCAGGCCCATCACGCCCGTCACTCCCCGTACCCAACGGAGCATCCACATGTCCGGCTCCCCCCTCGAACCTCCCGAAAAATCCCGTGACTCATTGATACTGCACGCCACTGACAACGCCGTCTCGTGGATCACTCTCAACCGCCCCGAGGCGATGAACGCCATCACCCCCGACCAGCGGGAACGGATCATCCAGCTGCTCGCGGAGGCATCTGCGGACCCGGCCGTGCGCGCCGTCGTCATCACCGCGACCGGCCGCGGCTTCTGCGCGGGCGCGGACCTGCGCGGTGCCTCCGCCTCGCTCTCCGAACGCGTTCCCGGCGACGTCGCCCGCACCCTCCGGCTCGGCGCCCAGCGCCTGATCGCCGCCGTGCTCGACTGCGAGAAGCCGGTGATCGCGGCGGTGAACGGCACGGCGGCCGGTATCGGCGCGCACCTCGCGTTCGCCTGCGACCTGGTACTGGCGGCCGAACCCGCGCGTTTCATCGAGGTGTTCGTACGGCGCGGCCTCGTCCCGGACGGCGGCGGCGCGTACCTCCTCCCCCGTTTGATCGGACCCCAGCGGGCGAAGGAACTGATGTTCTTCGGCGACGCGCTGTCGGCGGCGGACGCGGAACGGCTCGGGCTCGTCAACCGCGTGGTTCCGCCGGAGGAGCTGGAGAAGACGGCCCGTGAGTGGGCCGAACGCCTCGCCACCGGCCCCACTCGCGCCCTCGCCCTCACCAAGCAACTCGTGAACGCGTCCCTCGACACCGACCGCGCCACCGCCTTCGCCGCCGAGGCCGCCGCCCAGGAGATCAACATGACGACGGCGGACGCGAACGAAGGTGTGACGAGCTTCGTGGAGCGTCGAACACCACGGTACGAGGGGCGCTGACCCGCTCTTCGCGCCCCACCTCTTCACCCCTCACCTCCTCACGCCTCGTACCTTCACGCCCCGCCCCTTCACTTCTGACGGCCCGTCAAGTTCAATGGCGGTGTGATGGGAAGCGCAGGGATGGCGGCCGCCGCCGTCCGGTACCTGAGGTCGGCGGGGGCTCGTACGGCCGTGGAGCCCGTCGATGCGCTGCCGCGCCCGGAGTTGCGGAGCGTCGGGGAGGACGAGCGGGCGCCGGTGGAGCAGGCGGAGTTCCGGCGGGTGCTGGGGAACTTCGCGACGGGGGTGACCGTTGTCACCGCACCGGCAACCACTGACGACGGCCCCGCGGGCTTCGCCTGCCAGTCCTTCTCCTCCCTCTCCCTGGACCCGCCGCTGGTCGCGTTCATGGTCGGCCGTACGTCGACGACGTGGCCGCGCATCGCCCGCGCGGGCGTCTTCTGCGTGAACGTACTGGCCGCCGACCAGGCCGAGTTGTGCCGTGGGTTCGCGGTGAGCGGGGCCGACAAGTTCGCGGGGGTCTCCTACGACGCGTCCCCCGCCACCGGTTCCCCTCGTCTCACCGGCGCCGCCGCCTGGATCGACTGCACGATCCACGCGGTGCACACGGGCGGGGATCACCTGATCGTGGTCGGACGGGTGGAGACCCTCGGCGCGGCCGACGCGACGGAGGTACCTCCGCTGCTGTTCCACCGCGGGCGGTTCGGGGAGTTCACGGGTATCTGACGGTGTGGGTGCCGGAGGATGTCACCCATGGACGTGGACGAGACGCGGGACGAGTACGTCGAGCGCTTCAGCGCCCTCGTGGGCAAGGGGCTCGACGAGCTGTTCGTAGCGGATCGGCTGCCGGGCCTCGTCGGCGGGCGGCTGGAGCACTTCGCCGTCGTGGACAGGGTCGTGGACAAGGTCGTGGGCAAGGGAGTGTCCGTCCACGCGGAGACCCGCTTCTCCTTCCGCGGCCACCGCTTCCGCTACGAGCGACAGATCTGGCCGCCCGGCTTCCCGCTGGAGATCCAGACCGCCCTCTACATCGAACACCTGAGGGAACGGGTCCTCACCCGCCGCTACCGGGAAGAGACGGACCCGGAGGCGGTCATCGAGATCTAGCGCAGACCGGCCGTGCCCCTGTGCCCCTGTGCCCCTGTGCCCCTGTGCCCCTGTGCCCCTGTGTCAGGCCACCGCCGCCCGCCCCGCCGGCCGCCGCCGGATCACCAGGGACATCAGCGCCGCCGCCGCGCACAGCGCGCCCGCGGCGTACCAGACGACGTCGTAGGAGCCGAAGGTGTCCCGGGCGACGCCGCCGAGGAAGGCGACGAGGGCGGCGCCGACCTGGTGGGAGGCGAGGACCCAGCCGAAGACGATGGCGCTGTCGTCGCCGTACTGCTCGCGGCACAGCGCCAGGGTCGGCGGGACCGTAGCGACCCAGTCGAGGCCGTAGAAGACGATGAAGAAGACCATCGGCAGTTGGACGCTCGGGGCGAGCAGCATCGGCAGGAACAGCAGCGAGATGCCGCGGAAGGCGTAGTACACCGCCAGAAGGCGCCGCGGCTCGTAACGGTCCGTGAACCAGCCGGAGGCGATGGTGCCGAGGACGTCGAACACGCCGATGACCGCGAGGAGCGAGGCCGCCGCCGTGATGGGCATGCCGTGGTCGTGGGCGGCGGGCACGAAGTGGGTCTGGATGAGACCGTTCGTCGAGGCGCCGCAGATCGCGAAGGTGCCGGCCAGCAGCCAGAACGGCCCGGTGCGCATGGCGGAGAACAGGACGGTGACCGCGCGCCGGGCGGCCCCCCGCACGGGCGCGGGCTTCTCCACGAACTCCTTCGCCCCGTACGGCTTCAGGCCCACGTCGGCCGGGTGGTCCCGCAGGAGCAGCCAGACGAAGGGGACGACGGCCAGGGCGGCGAGGGCCACCGTGACGGCGGCGGGGCGCCAGTCGTACTCCGAGACGATCCACGACAGCAGTGGCAGGAAGATCAGCTGGCCGGAGGCGGAGGCCGCGGTGAGGATGCCGGTGACCAGGCCGCGCCGCTCGGTGAACCAGCGGTTGGTGACCGTGGCGGCGAAGGCCAGCGCCATCGAGCCGGAACCGAGGCCCACCAGCAGCCCCCAGCAGAGCATGAGCTGCCAGGCCTCGGTCATCCACACCGTGACGCCGGACCCGATCGCGATCACCGTCAGCGCGACCGCGACGACCCGGCGGATGCCGAACCGGTCCATCAGCGCGGCGGCGAACGGCGCCGTCAGCCCGTAGAGCGCCAGGTTGATCGAGACGGCCGCGCCGATCGTGCCACGCGACCAGTCGAACTCCTGGTGCAGGGGATCGATGAGCAGGCCCGGCAGGGAGCGGAAGGCCGCGGCGCCGATGATCGTCACGAAGGTCACGGCCGCGACGAACCACGCGCGGTGGACGCGGACGCCCGACGGCCGGGTGGGCCGGGTGCCCTCGGGGCTGGCGGTGGTCTCGGTTGTCTGGGTCACGCCATAGAGCTTCCGTCCTGCGATGACGCCCATCGAGTGGCCGGAGAGACAGTATTCGCTAGGATCGGGCCATGCGCAGCGCACAGGGGTTCCGTCCGCACCGGGTCGTCGTCCTCGCCCTCGACGGACTGCTGCCCTTCGAGCTGGGCATCCCGCACCGGATCTTCGGCCGCCCGAAGGACGCCACGGGACGGCACCTGTACGAGGTCGTGACCTGCTCGATCCGGCCGCCCGGCCCGGTGCGGACCGATGCCGACTTCGCGATCCAGGTCGAGCACGGGCCCGAGGCGCTGGCCACCGCGGACACGGTCATCGTCCCGGCGTCGTACGAACTCGGGCCGGTCTTCAAGGAGGGCGTGCTCACCGACGAGCTGGCCGCCGCCCTCGCGCACATCAGGCCCGGCACCCGGCTCGCCTCCATCTGCACCGGCGTGTACGTCCTCGCCGCCGCCGGCCTCCTCGACGGCCGCCCCGCCACCACGCACTGGGCCGACGCCGAGCGCCTGCAACGGCTGTTCCCCCGGATCGAGGTCGACCCCGATGTGCTGTTCATCGACGACGGAGACGTGCTGACCTCCGCGGGCGTCGCGGCCGGCATCGACCTGTGCCTGCACATGGTGCGCCGCGACCACGGCGCGGCGGTGGCCAACGAGGTGGCCCGGCGCACGGTCGTTCCGCCGCACCGTGACGGCGGGCAGGCGCAGTACATCGAACGGCCGGTGCCCGACCCGCAGGCGGCGACCACGACCACCGCCCGCGCCTGGGCGCTGGGCCGTCTGCACCAACCGATCCAGCTGCGGGACATGGCCGCGCGGGAGTCCATGTCGGTACGGACCTTCACCCGCCGCTTCCGGGAGGAGACCGGCGTCAGCCCCGGTCAGTGGCTCACCCAGCAGCGCGTCGAGCGGGCCCGTCACCTGCTGGAGTCCAGCGACCTGTCCATCGACCAGGTGGCCCACGACGCGGGCTTCGGCACGGCCCAGTCGATGCGGCAACACCTCCAGGCGGCGCTAGGTGTCACTCCGACCGCGTATCGGCGGACGTTCCGCGCCGGGAGCGGCCACGACCGGGCCGCCAGCAGCGGAGCTGTCAACGGAGCCGACAGCGGGACCGTCGACGGGGCCCTCAACAGCGGAACCGGCCGCGACGGAACCAGCGGCGATGGAACCCGCCGCGACGGAACCAGCCGCAACGGAACCAGCCGTCTCAGCACCAGCCGTATCAGCACCGCGAGTTGAGCGTGCGGCGGAGGTCGTCGCGAGCCTGCGCTCGCCCAGCGCGCCGATCGCCGTGAGCAGCAGCGTCAGGCCGACGCCCGCGAGGATCGCCGTCGACGGTGCGACGAAGTTCAGCAGGGCGCCCGCGAGGGAGCCCGTCGCCGCATAGCCCGCGCCGGCGGCCGCGTACATCACCGAGTACCCGGCGGCCAGGGCGCTCGACGGGAGCGCCTCGCCCAGGGAGAGGTTGCGGGTGACGAACGCACCGGCCTGGAGGACTCCGGCGAGGACCAGCGCGGCGGCCAGCCACGCCGTGTGAGGTATGAGGGCGACCAGCGTCACGCACGCCGAGACACCGCACATCAGCACCGTGCTCCGGGTACGCAGTTGGCCCGGCCAGGAGCGCAGACCGTAGAGGAACGCGCCCGCCCCCGATCCCAGGGCCAGCCCGGTGAGCAGGGGACCGGACCAGCCGACGCCCGTGCCGCGCTGTTCCAGGAGGGCGGGCAGCATGAGTTCGGCCAGACCGAGGATGGAGAGGGAGGCCGCGCCCGTGACGTAGACCGGCCAGGCGCGGGCCAGGAGGCGGAGGACCGATGTGCCGTCGCCGTCCGCCTTGTCCGCTTCCCAGCCCACGGGCAGCAGCCACAGACCCGCCACGGACGATCCCATGAGGGCGGCGGCGAGCAGCAGCGGAACCCAGGGGGCGACGCCGAGCGCGAGACCGGTGACCGCGGCCGGGGACACCGCCCATATGGCGGACACCAGCATCGACTCCGTGGACAGGGCCTGGGCCACGGCGCGCTTCGGGACGATGCTGGTCAGCAGGGCGCGGAGACCTCCGGTGGCCGCGGCGGGGGCGGCGCCCGCGAGGAAGGCGAACGCGGCGAGGACCACCGGGTGCGCGGCCGGTAACAGACCGAGTCCCGCGAAACCGGCCGCGCCCGCCGCGAGGCCCGCGGCGAGCTGGGGGCGGGCTCGCTCGGGACGGGTGCGCATGCCCAGGAGGGGAGCGCCGATGATCTCACCGATGACGTACGCCGCCGCGAGCGCCGCGCCCAGGGGGTAGCCGCCCGGACGTTCGCGGACCAGGAAGACCAGGGCGAGCGGGGCCATGGCGACGGGCATACGGGCGCCGATGGACACGATGGCCCAGGTCAGGACCTGCTGGGAGGCGATGTCTCGGTAGGTCATACGTCGAAGGTAGGCCACGGGACTGACAGTGCCCCAGGCGTTTTCGGGCCTGTACGCCGCACCCCCGTGGGGGTGCCCCGTCGGGTGCCCCGCGGGGGTGCCCCGTGGGGGTGGCACCTCAAAACGTGAGCACGCCGCGCGCCACCCTCCCCTCCCTCGCGTCCTGTGCCGCCTTCTCGAAGTCCTCCACCGGGTACGTCGCCGTCACCAACTCGTCCAGCAGCAGGCGTCCTTCGCGGTACAGGTCGGCGTACAGGGCGATGTCGCGCTGGGGGCGTGAGGAGCCGTAGCGGCAGCCGAGGATGGACTTGTCCAGGTACATGGACGAGACCTGGAAGGACGCCTCGGCCGTCGCGGGCGGCACCCCGAGCAGGACGGCCTGACCGTGGCGGTCCAGGAGGTCGACGGCCTGGCGGATGAGGTCGACACGGCCGACGCACTCGAAGGCGTGGTCCGCGCCCGTGGGGAGAATGTCCCGTACACCGTCCGTCGAGGTCAGGAAGTGGGTCGCACCGAAGCGGCGGGCCACCGCCTCCTTGTCCGGGTTCGCGTCCACCGCCACGATCCGCAGCGCGCCCGCGATCCGGGCGCCCTGGAGGACGTTGAGGCCGATACCGCCCGTACCGATCACCAGGACGCTGTCGCCGCGGTCCACGCGCGCGCGGTTCAGTGCCGCCCCCACACCCGTCACCACCCCGCACCCGATCAGGGCGGCCGACGGCAGCGGGATGTCCTTCGGGATGCGGACCGCCTGCACGGCCCTGACGACGGTGCGTTCCGCGAAGGCCGAGTTGCTCGCGAACTGGTACAGCGAGCGCCCGTCCCGCGTGAACGGGCGGCCCGGCCTGCCGATCGCGCTCCGGCACATCGTCGGCCGGCCCCGGTCGCAGTCCGCGCAGGCACCGCAGTTCGCGAGCGTGGACAGCGCCACGTGGTCCCCCGGCCGGACGTGTGTGACGCCCTCGCCCACCGCCTCCACGACCCCCGCGCCCTCATGGCCGAGCACCACAGGTACGGGGAAGGGTATGGTCCCGTCCACCACCGACAGATCGCTGTGGCACAGCCCGGCCGCCGAGACCGCGACCCGCACCTCGCCGGGCCCCGGCTCCCGTACCTCCAAGTCGTCGACGACCCGCACCCGTTCCCCGTCGAAGACCACGCCTCGCATCACAACCCCCTTCAGCCCCTGGGCTCCTTCGGCAGGCCGAGCACGCGCTCGGCGATGATCGTGCGCTGGACCTCGTCGGAGCCGCCGTAGATGGTGTCGGCCCGGGAGAAAAGGAACAGGTGCTGCGACGGGTCGAGTTCGTACGGCTGCGCGGGCGACCAGTCCCGCGGGCCCACGGCCGCCCCCGCGCCCCGTACCAGCATCGCCAGTTCCCCGAGCCGCTGGTGCCAGCCGCCCCACAGCAGCTTGGCCACGCTCGGCACGCCCGTCTCACCGCCCGAACCCCCCAGCGTCCGCAGGGCGTTCCAGCGCATGGTGCGCAGCTCCGCCCACTGGCGTACGAGCCGGTCGCGTACGACGGGGTCGCCGGCGGCGCCCGTCTCGACGGCCGTACGGATGACCTGCGCGAGCTCCTCGGCGAAACCGATCTGCTGGGCGAGCGTGGACACCCCCCGCTCGAAGCCGAGCAGGCTCATGGCGACACGCCAGCCGTTGCCCTCCCCGCCGACCAGGTGCTCGGCCACGGCCCCGTCGAAGAAGACCTCGTTGAACTCGCTCGTCCCGGTCATCTGCCGGATGGGCCGCACCTCGACGCGGCCCGGCTGGTCCATCGGGACGAGCAGGAAGGACAGGCCGTGGTGGCGGCGCGAGCCGGGCTCGGTGCGGGCGAGGACGAAACACCAGTCCGCCTCGTGCGCGAGGGAGGTCCAGATCTTCTGGCCGGTCACCCGGTACGTCGTCGTGGCGCCGTCGCGGACCGCCGCGGTGCGCACGCCCGCCAGGTCCGAGCCCGCTCCCGGTTCGCTGTAGCCCTGGCACCAGAGTTCCTCGCCGCGTGCGACAGGCGGCAGGAACCGCCGCTTCTGCTCCTCGGTGCCGTGCTCGATGAGGGTGGGGGCGAGGAGTTTCTCGCCGATGTGCCCGGACCGGGCGGGTGCCTTCGCGCGCGCGTACTCCTCGGCCCAGACGACCTGCTGGACGAGACTCGCGGTCCGGTTCCCGTACCCGCCCTCCGGCCAGCCGATGCCGATCCACCCACCGCGCCCGAGCTCCCGCTCCCACGCACGCCGGCTCACCCCCTCGGCGGGGTGCGCCCCCAGCCAGCCCCGCACCTCACCCCGAAACGCCTCGTCGTCCGTACCGAACCCGAAGTCCACGGGCTACCTCCTCACCCGAGCTGCACGCCCCCGTCAAGGGGCGCGGGGAACTGCGCGACCAGCCACCGAAAAACCCGCACCCGCCGTACGACCTCTCCCACCACCCCCTTAGGCGTTCGGCCGACCCCCCGCGGCAGCGGCCCGCGCCATCGCCTCCACCCGCTCCAGCATCGGCATCGGATCCACCCCCACGCTCCCCGGCAGAACCTCCGCGATCCGCTCCGGTGTCCAGGAGCCCTCCGCGAAGGCCGAGCGCAGCTCGCGCGGCTGGGCCCAGACCGCGATCCTGGGCCCGGCGACGGTGTAGACCTGCCCGGTGATGCGTGCCTCGCGCGCGCGGTCGCTCAGCAGGTAGACGACCAGGGCCGCCACGTCCTCCGGCTCACCGATCTCCGCGAGTTCCATCGGGACGTTCGCCGACATCCGGGTACGGGCCACCGGCGCCACCGCGTTCGCCGTCACCCCGTACTTGTGCATCCCGAGCGCCGCGCTGCGGACCAGGGAGATGATGCCGCCCTTGGCCGCGCTGTAGTTGGCCTGGGACACCGAGCCCTGGTGGTTGCCGCTGGTGAAGCCGATGAGGGTGCCGGACTTCTGCCGGCGCATCAGGGCCGACGCGGCGCGGAAGACGGTGAAGGTGCCCTTCAGATGGGTGGCGACGACCGGGTCCCACTCCTCCTCGGACATGTTGAAGAGCATCCGTTCGCGGAGGATTCCCGCCACGCACACCACGCCGTCGATCCGGCCGTACACCTCGACGGCCGTGTCCACCACCCGCTGCCCGCCGGCCATGGTCGACACGTCGTCGGCCACCGCGACCGCCTCGCCGCCGGCCGCCACGATCTCCTTGACCACGGCCTCGGCGACCGCACTCGTCGGCTCGGAGCCCTCGATGGAGACCCCGTAGTCGTTGACGACGACCCGAGCGCCCTCGGCCGCCGCCGCGAGCGCCACCGCCCGGCCGATGCCGCGCCCGGCCCCCGTCACGGCGACGACCTTGCCTGCCAAGAAGTTCCCCACGCCCGACCCCTTCCCGCAGTTTCTGACGGACCGTTAGATTCGGCGGTCGGGCCGATTCTACGACCCGTCAGATACCTGGAGACAAGACCCCGGAGCGGATGGGGAAGACCGGCAGACCGCGGGACGAGGGGGGAACAGGAGGGATCATGTCGTTGCCGGAGGAGTTCCACGAGATCGCGGGGCGCGTGAACAACTGGGGCCGTTGGGGGTCCGACGACGAGATCGGGACGCTCAACCTGATCACCGACGAGGTCGTACAGGGCGCCGCCGCCTGCGTGCGGACCGGGCGGCGCGTTCCGCTCGGCCTCCCGCTCCAGCAGGACGGCGTGCAGACCGGCATGGTCCCCGGCCGCGTCAATCCGCTGCACACGATGGTGCAGATCAACCTGGAGACGTTCGGCCCCGGCACCGTCGCCTGGAGCGACGACGCCGTGACCATGGGGCTGCAGTCCGCCACCCACTGGGACGCCCTCACCCATGTCTCCCACTCGGGGCGGATCTACAACGGCCGCCCGGCGGACACCATCACCCCGCACGGCGGCGCCGAGTTCAGCGGCATCGACAAGGCGCGGCACATCGTCACGCGCGGTGTCCTCCTGGACGTCCCGCGCGCCCTCGGCCTGGACCGGCTCACGGGCGATCACGCGGTCACCCCCGACGACCTGGAGGCGGCCGAGGAACTGGCGGGTACGCGGGTGAGGAGCGGTGACGTCGTCCTCGTACGGACCGGGCAGATACGGACCTACCTCGCCGGCGACCGGCACGCGTACGCGTACCCCTCACCCGGCCTGTCGGTGCGCACACCGGAGTGGTTCCATGCCCGCGACGTCGCCGCCGTCGCCAACGACACGCTCACCTTCGAGATCTTCCCGCCGGAGATCGAGAACCTGTGGCTGCCCGTACACGCGCTCAACCTGGTCGAGATGGGGATGCTCCAGGGCCAGAACTGGAATCTCGAAGAGTTGTCCACAGCCTGTGGAGAAGAAGGGCGCTACAGCTTCCTGCTGTCCGCGACACCTGAACCGTTCGTCGGCGCCACGGGCACTCCGGTGGCACCCGTGGCCGTGCTCTGAGGTGCCGCCGGGGATCCGGGACCGCCGGACCCGCCCTGGCCCCCCAACTCCACCCACTCCGCTCTCCGGATGGCGGCGCGCTCCCCCACCTCCCGTCCGCGCTCGGGCGACAGCGCCCCCACCTCGCCCCGAGCGCGGCATCGCGCGCCGCCATCCGGTTCCGGCGTACCAGCTCTCGCTCCCCGGACGTCCCCGTGCCGGCGGGCCGTCCGGCCCTGTGGGAGCCGACGCCGAATCACGACCCACGCTCGTCGAGGGCGCCCGTCACCGGAGCCCTCGCCGTCCCCTCACGGTGAATCGTTGAACACAAGCGTGATCAAACGGACACGGCACGTCAACACCCGTTCGGGGATTTGCCCGTTATGAGCTTTTCATTACGGCGCGCAATGGAGCACACCCCCGGCGCACCGACCCCGGTCCTCCCCGGATACGTCCGGGCCCGTGCGACCGCGCGCAGGCGCATGCGTCGTGACGCCCCGGCCGAGGGTGACCCCATACGGCCACATACGACCCTATACAGCCCTATACAGCCCTATACGGCCTCGTACGCGCACCCCACGTACGCCATGGAGGTCGAGACGGGGGTGCTGGCCGCGCCGCGGCGGGGGCCGGGGTCATAGCGGTCCAGTTCGCACCAGATCCGTTTGCCGACGCCCTCGGAGTTCCAGCCCCAGCGGTCGGCCAGCCCTTCGACGAGGGCCAGGCCGCGGCCGTTGGTGTCGTCACCCTCCGCGTGCCGGGGCACGGGCGGCCGCTCACAGGTGTCGGCCACCTCCAGGCGGACGGTACCCGCCGAGCCGTCCCGCACCCCGGACAGCAACAGCCGCAGCACCGCGGGGCAGCCCGTGTGCACCACGGCGTTGGTGACCAGCTCGGACACCAGCAGGACCAGCGTCTCGGCCAGTGGCTCATCGGCCTCTATCCCGGACCCGGCGAGCCGTGAACGGGCCCATTTCCGGGCGCGCCCCACCTCCGTGGGGTCGGGCCGGATCTCCAGCTGCACTTGAAGCACCTGCACCGCTCACACCATCCGAACCGGCGGGCACATCACCGCGTGCCTCGCCAAGGCCACGATCGTGGTCATCTTCTGCACGGCCATCGACTGCATGGCCCGGACAGGGATCACCGAACGTGATCCCGTTACGTACCAGCATGGTTGACGTACAGTCACCCCAACAAGCGCTTCGGGCATATTCCAGCGCGAAGGAGTACGCATGCGGCATACTGTGCGACGCTCGCCACGGGGAGTCGAACAGGCGGAGCCACACCCCCGCCCACCAGTGCGAGTGGCGCGCATCGCCCGATCCGGCGTCGCCTCGGGGGCGACACCGGGATGGCTCGTTCTCGGAACCACTCGCACCTCACACAAGGTACCGGAGCGGAGCTTCGACTCCAGGGCGTGACAAGTCACGCGTAGGACACAAGCCGATATCAACGCTCGGTAATTCCCCTGTGCCACGATCCACGGCATCCGCCACAGGAGCCCCGGTGACCCCCTGGTCAGACGACCGCACCCGGCGGATCGCCCAACAGGTCACCCGCGAGCATCTCCTCACTCTGCGTCACGTCGCCGCTGCGGCGGGCGCGCACCCAGGCCCGCTTGAGGTGCAGGTGAACGTCGGACTCCCAGGTGAAGCCCATGCCGCCGTGCACCTGGAGGCAGTCGCGGGCACCGTGCAGGGCCGCCTCGTCGGCGAGCAGCCGGGCCGCGGCGATGTCCAGCGGGTCGGCGGTGACGGCCGCCGCGTACACGGCGGCCCGCGCCGTCCCGACCCGTTCCAGCATCCCGGCGCACAGATGCTTGACCGCCTGGAAGGCTCCGACGGGCCGTCCGAACTGCTCTCGGGTCCGGGCGTGTTGCACGGCGAGTTCGCAGGTGCGGGACGCCGAGCCGAGCTGCTCGGCGGCGGTCAGGAGGACGGCGAGGGGATCGGCCGGGAGATCGGCCAGCCGATCCCTTCCGCCTCCGTCCGGTACGCGGTGCAGCGGGGTCAGCGGATCCACCGACCGCAGCGGTACGGCGCCGGACGCGTCGCCCCGTACGACGTCCGCCTCCTCCAGCCACTCCACCAGACCGCCCTGCACGGCGGTCACCACGGCCTCCCCCGTCGCGGCTCCGGGCACCCGCGCGTCCGCCGCGAGATGCGTGGCCACCAGGGGCCCGGGCAGCAGGACCCGGCCGGCCTGTTCGAAGGCCAGGACCGCTTCGGGGAGCCCGAGCCCGACCCCGCCCTCCGCCTCGGGCAGCGTCAGCGCGAAGAATCCCGCCTCGCCCAACTCGCGCCACAGGGTGCGGTCGAGTCCGGGCGTGTCCAGGGCGATGCGCAGCGCCTGACGCCCGAAGCGTCCTTCGAGCAGTGCGCGCACACCGTCCCGCAGCGCTCGTTGATCGTCGGTGAGTTGGAAGTGCACGGATCGCGTCACCGCCCCTTCGGCAGGCCCAGGATGCGCTCGGCCACGATGTTGCGCTGGATCTGCGAGGTCCCGGCCGCGATCGTGTACGACAGCGACGACAGCCGGTCGAGCACCCACGGCCGGTCGAGGTCGAGCGCCTCCGGGCCCAGGATGTCGGCGGCCGTGTCGTACAGCTCCTGCCGTGCGTGCGAGTAGCGGAGCTTGAAGACCGAGCCGCCCGCGCCCGGGACCCCGCCGCTGCGCTCGGCCTCGCTGACATTCCACTGCGTCAGCCGCCACAGCGCGCGGAACTCGGCGTTCAGCCGGCCCAGCCTGCGCCGGAGCGCGGGGTCGTCCCAGCGGCCGTTCTTCCGTGCCTCGCGCGCCAGCTCGCCCAACACGCGACGGCACGAGACCACTTCGCCCACGAACGCGGTGCCCCGCTCGAACGACAGTGTCACCATGGTCACGCGCCAGCCGTCGTTCTCCGCCCCCACCCGGTGGCCGACCGGCACGCGCACCTCGTCGAGGAAGACCTCCGCGAACTCCGCCGACCCCGCGAGGGTCTTCAGCGGCCGTACGGTGATCCCCGGGGCGTCCATGGGCATCGCGAGCCAGGTGATCCCCCGGTGCTTGGGCGCCGAGGGGTCCGTGCGCACCAACAGTTCGCACCAGTCGGCGACTTCCGCGTGGGACGTCCAGATCTTGGACCCGCTCACCACGTAGTGGTCGCCGTCCCTCCGCGCGCGCGTGCGCAGCGCCGCGAGGTCGGAGCCCGCGTCCGGTTCGCTGAAGCCCTGGCACCAGACCTGTTCGCCGCGCAGGATGGGCGGGAGCCAGCGCGCCCGCTGCTCGGCCGTGCCCTCGGCGGCGATGGTGGGTCCCGCGTGCAGCAGTCCGACGAAGCCCGCGCCCACGTAGGGGGCGCCCGCCCGCTCGGTCTCCTCCAGGAAGATCAGGTGCTGGGTGGGGGTGGCCCCCCGGCCGCCGGCGTCCACCGGCCAGTGCAGCCCCGCGTATCCGGCGTCGTACAGCATCCGCTGCCAGCCGAGGTCGTAGGCCCGGCGTGCCGGCCAGTCCTCGGGCGGCGGCTTCGGCGGCAGTGTGGGCAGCACCCCGGCCAGCCACTCCCGCAGCCGCGCCCGGAACTCCTCCTCCTCCGGGGTGTACGTGAGGTCCATTCCGAGCCTCCTCCGGCATCTTTTCTGACGGCTCGTCAGGCAATGCCTGCGGGAAGGCTAGCCCCGCACCCCTGGACCGACAAGGCGGGGCGCCCTACGCTCTTCCCACGACCTGACTACTCGTCAGATACCGACCGGCGAGTGAGCCGAAGGGGCGCGCCGGTGTCGAGAGCGCATGGGGTCCCCCCGCGCGAGCGAAGCCGAGCGTGGGGGAGCGCGGAGGCCCGAAGGGTCGAGCACGGTCGGGCTCTCGACACCGGCTCCAGCGCACCGGAGGCGAACCGAGCCTCAAAAAAAGGGGGGCCCGCCGTGAACGAGAACGACACCGCCCACGCGCTGAGCACGTCCCGCACCCTCTGGGAGCTGCTCTCCCGTCGCGCCGACCTCACTCCCGGCCGGCCCGTGCTCCTCCAGGACGACCGGGTCCTGACCTTCGGTGAGTTGCGCGGGCGGGCCGAGCGGGTGGCGGCGGGGCTGTACGGCATGGGGGTGCGCCCGGGCACGGTGGTCGCCTGGCAGCTGCCCACCCGTGTCGAGAGCGTTCTGCTGTCGTTCGCGCTGGCCCGCCTGGGCGCCGTGCAGTCACCGGTCATCCCCTTCTACCGGGACCGCGAGGTCGGCTTCGCGCTGCGGGAGTCGAAGGCGGAGTACTTCGCCGTGCCGGGCGAGTGGCGCGGCTTCGACCACACGGAGATGGCGCGGCGACTGGGCGCGAAGGGCGTCTTCGAGGCGTACGACCGCCTCCCGGACGGCGATCCGGCCGTCCTGCCCGCGCCGCCCTCGGAGGGCACCTCGGTCCGCTGGATCTACTGGACGTCGGGCACCACCTCCGACCCCAAGGGCGTGCTCCACACGGACCGTTCACTGATCGCGGGCGGCTCCTGCCTCGCCCACGCCCTCCACCTCTCGGCGTCCGACGTGGGTTCGATCGCGTTCCCGTACGCGCACATAGGCGGCCCCGACTACATGGTGATGCTGCTGCTGTACGGCTTCCCGGCGGTGCTGTTCGAGCACTTCGCGCTGCCGGACGCGCTGGAGGGGTACCGCAGGCACGGGGTGACGGTGGCGGGCGGGTCCACCGCGTTCTACTCGATGTTCCTCGCCGCTCAGCGCGAACAGCCCGGCACGCCGGTCGTCCCGACGCTGCGGCTGCTGGCGGGCGGCGGAGCTCCGAAGCCGCCCGAGCTGTACCACCGCGTCGTGCGCGAGATGGGCGTCCAGCTCACCCATGGGTACGGCATGACCGAGGTGCCGATGATCACGATGGGGTCGCCGGACGACTCGGCGGAGAACCTGGCGACGACCGAGGGGCGGCCCCCGGAGGGGATGGAGATACGGATCGTCGACGGGTCAGGCAGGCCGGTGGCGTACGGCGTCGACGGGGAGGTGCGGCTGCGGGGGGAGGCCGTGTGCCAGGGGTATCTGGATCCGGCGCAGACGGCACAGGCGTTCGACGCCGACGGGTTCCTCGTCACGGGTGACCTCGGGCGTCTCACCGAGGACGGTCACCTGGTCCTGACGGGCCGCCTCAAGGACGTCATCATCAGGAAGGGGGAGAACATCTCCGCCAAGGAGATCGAGGACCTGCTGCACCGGCACCCGGCGGTCCGGGACGTCGCCGTCGTCGGGCTGCCGGATCCCGAACGCGGGGAGCGGGTCTGCGCCGTCGTCGAGCGGGTGCCGGGGGGCGGGGAGTTGTCCCTGGACGACATGACCTCGTACCTGCGCTCGGAAGGGCTGTCCGTGCACAAGCTGCCCGAGCAACTGGAGGTGGTGGACGCCCTTCCGCGCAACGACACCCTGCGGAAGGTGCTCAAGTACAAACTGAGGGAACGCTATGCGTGACGTGAGGGAACGCTGTTCGTGCGGTACGTGAGTTACGTGCGTTATTCGGGCACCGTGAAGTAGCGCGCGAAGGCCGTGACGACCTCCGCCTCGCCCACCTTGCCGTCGGCGTCGGTGTCGAGGGTCGCGGCGGCCGCGGCGGCGACGTGCTCGGGCACACCGAGGGCCCTGAGGACACGGGTGGCCGCCTCGACCGTGACCGAACCGTCCCCGTCGTCGTCCGCGACGGCGAGGGCCGCGTGCAGGAAGGGGCGGGCGATCTCGGCGAACCGGCCGGGGTTGTCGCGCAGGCGCTTGACCGCGCCGTTCACGAACTCCTCCCGGGTGATGCGCTGGTCGCCGTCCCGGTCCGCTATCCCCGCCATGCCCTGCCACAGGGCCTCGGCGCCGCCGTACAGGGCCTGGCCCTTGTCGGACCGGGGTGTGGTGGCGAACTCGGCGAGGACCGCCTTGGCCGCCGCGCTGAAGTCCGCGCGGTCGATGTAGCCGTTGCCGTCCTGGTCGAAGGTGGCGAACCGGGCAGCGATCCTGCGCTCGTACTCGGTGCTGACCATGTCTGTTCGGGACCGCCTTACGTCGTCACGAGGGGATTGGTCTGAACGGAGCGTACGACGTCAGGGGCCGGGTCGGTGCGGGAAAACGACGCTTGTGCCAAGACCGGGGGAATTTCGCGACAACGGCGTGGCGTGCGCGTGACCTGCGCGTGGCCCGGGTAGGGGCGCCTTCGCGTGCGTGCCGCTCACGCCGACAGTGGGCCGGCCTCCTCGTCGTCGTCCGGGGCGCCGTCCACAGCCGTGGCCACGTCCGGGTGGACGTCGAACAGGCGGCGGACCCCGAGGGCGCCGAGAACGCGGTTGACGTGCGCGCCCTGTCCGCGTCCGCCGTCCGCCCCGCCCCCGCCGGCGGCTGTGCCGGTTCCGTCGGTCGGGAGTATCAGACGTAGTTCGCCCCGGCAGGAACGGATGAGGCGGCGGGTGGCGATGAGGACACCGACACCGCTGGAGTCGCAGAACACGACACCGGAGAGGTCCAGGACGAGGCTGCGGCGGCCGTCGGCCACCGCGTCGTGCACCCGTTGCCTCAGCACCGGGGACGTCACCAGGTCCATCTCGCCCGACACATGGAGCACGGCCCACTCGCCGTGCTCGCCGCCGGTCACCTTGAGCGTCACCACCACGCCTCTCAGTCGCCGGAAATCCCTGGAACTCCCGGAATGAGCACCGGAAACGGAAGCCGCAGTTACGCTTCCATCTGCGCGGCTGCCCCAGCCTCGTTCCATGAAACACCGAGGCCTGGCCGAAAGCGTGGGCTAAGACTGGCCATTTCAGTCCGGATCGGTCTTGTACGATCCAATACGGTCACGCTTGATCGGTTTCGCGCGGGGTAGGTGCAGCGCAGCAGCGAAGGCCGACCGGCCGCGGCCCATACCACCCCGGGCCTTCCCGGGGGCGCACATTGCCGCAATGGGGCGTGCGCCGCTGGTGGTGCCGACTACATTCGAGGTGGCACAGGACACAGGCTGGGTTTGGAGAACGGCGCACAGCACGAGCAGGGATGAGGGGCCACATGGCGACGAACGACGCGCCGCCCCGCTGGGACCGCAGGATGCAACAGCGGCTGGCGCACGGCGAGGCGGCGGCGCTCGGCGAGTTGTACGACCGGTTCGCCTCACTCGTCCACGGCCTCGCCCATCGCGTGCTGGGAGACGAACCCGCGGCCGACGCCCTCACCTGCGACGTCTTCGCCCACATCTGGGAGCACCCGGACGCCTACGACCCGCACGAGGGCCCGATGCGCTCCTGGGTCGCCGCGCTGACCCACCGCCTCGCCGTACAGCGCCTGCGCACCACCGGGACCGCGGCGCTGGCACGCGGCGGCGAGGGCACCACGGAGGACCTGGAGCGCAGGGTCCACCGCGCCTCGGCGGCCGCCCGCGCCGACTACATCGTCCAGTCCATGCCCACCCCGCTCCGCGCCGCCCTCGAACGCGCCTACTTCCAGCGCCGCGACTACCGTCAGGCCGCCGCCGACCTCGGCATCACCGAGGACGAGGCACGCCGCCGCCTGCGCCTCGGCCTCCAGCTCCTCTCCACGGCCCACCACACCGGGCCGTCCGGGGTGCCTCCGGAACACGGAGGCGCGAGGTGAACGGGGGTGCGGAGCGGTTCGAGAGATTCGAGGGGTTCGGCAGGCACGAGAGGCGGCAGGTCGGCGCGGGCGACG
Organism: Streptomyces bluensis; assembly: GCF_014650715.1. Classification (GTDB taxonomy): domain Bacteria; phylum Actinomycetota; class Actinomycetes; order Streptomycetales; family Streptomycetaceae; genus Streptomyces; species Streptomyces bluensis. The sequence goes on from NZ_BMVM01000010.1 coordinate 69,472, forward strand.
ACAGCCGTGACGGCAGCGGCGGCCGCGACGGTGGGGAGGCCGTGCCGCCGCGGGTGCCCGCCGAGGACGGCGGACAGCCGGTGCCCGAGCCGCTGACCGCGCCACCCGTCCTGGCGCACGGGGTGCTCAAGGCGCTGCTCGGCGCATGGGCTCTCGCGGCGTGCTCGGCTCAGGAGACGGCCGCCGTCGAGGAGCACCTGGGGACGTGCGGCCCCTGCGCGGACGAGGCGCTGCGGCTGCGCGAGGCCGTGGGGCTGCTGCACGCGGAGGACAGTCTCGACCTCGCCCCGGCCCTGCGCACCCGTGTCCTTCAGGGTTGCCTCGACCGCCGGGCGCCCCGCATCCCCGTACCGGACTGGGTTGCTCCGTACGACGCGGAGACGGCCCGGCTCGACGCACTGCTGCAGGACATCGGGAACGCGGAGTGGCACGCTCCGGTGCGGCTGCGGTGGTTCGAGGGCGACCGGCCGGTGAGCCGCCGTACGACCGTCGCCGGGGTCATCGCGCATCTGCTGAGCGTCGACGGGCTCGTCGCGGTGGCGCTGGGCCTCGACGACCCGCTGCCCAGGGCGGCGGACGCCCCGACGCCGACGGCCCGCACCGAGGCGTACCGGCGGGCCTCCCGCTTCCCGCCCTCCCGCGGCGTACGCGGCCCATGGCGCGAACAGAGCCACGCCCTCGTCCGCACGGCGTCCCTCACCAGCGGGAACTCCGGGTCCGAGAAGCTCAGCGTGTCGTACGGCGACTTCGAGCTGCCGTTGCGGGACGCGATGCTGGACCGGGCCTTCGAGTGCTGGATCCACGCGGAGGACATCGCGGAGGCGGTGGCCTACCCGTACGAGCCGCCCGCACCGCGCCATCTGCACCGCATGATCGACCTGGCGGCCCGCGTCCTGCCGACGGTCCTGGCCGAGCGCCGCCGGGCCGGACTCGCCACACCGCCGCGGCAGACCCGCCACCTCGTGCCCGCCGGTTCACCCGGCCGCAGCCTGCGGCTGGAGATCGAGGGCCTCGGCGGCGGCGAGTGGCTCATTCCCCTCGACTCCCCCGCCGCGGTGGGCTCCGCCGATCACGCCGTGGCCCACGTCGCTCTCGACGGCGTCGAGTTCTGCCGGCTGGCCGCGGGCCGGGTGTCCCCGGAGGACGCGGCCGCGGGGCAGGAGGGCGACCGGGAGGCCATCAGAGACGTGCTGTCCGCGGCGGCGTCCTTGAGCCGGATGTAAGTCCGTAGGCAGCCCGTATGGTCCGTCGGGCTACGCGAAGACCACCGTCCGCCTGCCGTTCAGCAGGATGCGCCGCTCCGCGTGCCACTTCACCGCCCGCGCCAGGGCCTGGCACTCCACGTCGCGGCCGATGGCGACCAGCTGGTCGGGGGTGACGTCATGGCCGACGCGTTCGACCTCCTGCTCGATGATGGGGCCCTCGTCGAGGTCGGCGGTGACGTAGTGCGCGGTGGCACCGATCAACTTCACGCCGCGGGCGTGCGCCTGGTGGTACGGCTTGGCGCCCTTGAAGCTCGGCAGGAAGGAGTGGTGGATGTTGATGATCCGGCCACTGAGCTGCTTGCACAGGTCGTCGGAGAGGACCTGCATGTAGCGGGCCAGAACGACCAGCTCGACGTCGTTCTCCCGGACGATCTCCAGCAGCCGCGCCTCGGCGTCCGCCTTGGTGTCCCTCGTCACCGGAATGTGGTGGAAGGGGATGTTGTACGACCCCACGAGCTCGGCGAAGTCCGTGTGGTTGGACACCACCGCCGCGATCTCCACCGGCAGCGCGCCGATCCGGGCGCGGAACAGCAGGTCGTTCAGGCAGTGCCCGAACCTGCTGACCATGAGGACGACCCGCATCCTCTCCTCGGCCCGGTGGATCTGCCAGTCCATCTGGAACGAGTCACCGATCGCCGCGAAGCTCGCCCGCAGCTTCTCGACGGTCACCGGGGCCTCGGCCGAGAAGTGGACCCGCATGAAGAACAGGCCCGTGTCGTGGTCGCCGAACTGCTGACTGTCCTCGATGTTGCAGCCGGTCATGAACAGGTAGCTCGACACGGCGTGCACGATTCCCTGCTTGTCCGGGCAGGAGAGGGTGAGGACGTACTGGTCGGGGCGCGACGCCGCGGCTCGGATGGACTGCTCGCTCATGCGAGACAGGGTCCCACACACAGAGGGCAAGCCCCGGTTAGGGGCGCAGCCCCTAAGAGGGGCGCGGGGAACTGCGCGACCAGCCACAACAAACCCGCAGCCGCAGAACAACCGCAGCCCTACGGCGAAAAGGCGCAGACCACCCCCAACGAACCCGCACCCTCAAACCGCGCCCCAAGCGGAGCGCCCAGGCGGAGCGCCTACGCCGAGCGCGTCAGAATCCGCAACACCTCAAGCGTCCGCGGCGGCGCCTCCGGATCCTCCCCGTCACTCATCGCGAGCCGCACATGCGCCTCGCGGGCCGCCCGCACCGCCTCCGGCCACCCGTGGTGGTCGACGTAGGTGCTCACTGGCGCGTCGGGGCCCACCTGGTGCATGATCCGCAACACACGCAGCACGGCGGTGTCGACGAGGGCCGCCTCCTGCTCGTCGCGGAAGATCGTGCCCACGTACTTCTCGGCGGACCAGTTGTCCAGCCAGGTGTCCTCGACCAGGCGGTACACGGCGTCGGTGACGTCCCCGTACCCCTCGACACCGGCCAGCCAGACGTCCCGCTGGAACACCGGGTCGGAGAGCATGTGCAGCGCGGAGCGCACATTGCTGCGCCAGCGCCACCACGGCATGTCATTCAGTGGCATGCCGCCCATGGTGGATGAGCGACGCCCGCGACGGGAAGGGTTCTCCGAGTCATGCACAGTCACTGATCGTACTTTCCTCACGAAAACTCGGTCATCCCGCCTCGCAATTCACCTCTACGTCACCTGCCGTTGACCGTGAGGCACCCTTGGGTTGACGGTGTAACGGAATCGTGCGTGACCATGACCGGCAGGCGACGCACGCGCTCCTTCCTCCCCGTCCGCATCCGGCCCGTCCGCAGCACCGCGAGAGGGACACGCTCACGCGGGAAGTCCCTCGCGCTGTCCGCCGGCGCGCTGGCGGCGTGTGCCTCGCTCGCCGCCGGCTGCGGTGTCGTCCCCGGTACCTCGGGGAGTTCGGACGATCCCGTCACCGTCATGACCTGGGCGCCCGAGAAGACCGCCGCCACCAACGAGCCCGGCATGCCGGCCATGGCCAAGGCGTATGCCCGCTGGGTCAACTCCCGGGGCGGCATCAACGGCCGCAAGCTCAACGTCCTCACCTGCAACGAGAAGAACGACGCCGTGGCCGCCGCGAAGTGCGCCAGGCGCGCGGTCGACGCGGGCGTCGTCGCGGTCGTCGGCTCCTACAGCCAGCACGGCCGGTCCTTCCTCTCCCCGCTGGAGGCCGCGGGCATCCCCTACATCGGCGGCTACGGCGTCACCGACGACGAGTTCACCAGCCCGCTGTCGTACCCCGTGAACGGTGGCCAGCCCGCGCTCATGGCCGGCCTCGGCGAACAGCTCGCGGGGCCCTGCGGGCCCGTCGTCCTCGTCCGCCCGGACTCGGTCGCCGGCGACCTGATGCCGGAGCTCCTCAACGCCGGCCTGCGCACCGGGCCGCACGCGGCCGCGACGGACCAGCTGGCCGCGGAGGACGCGACCCAGTACTCGGAGCAGACCCGGAACGCGCTGCGGCGGGCCAGCGCCGACCCCGCCCGGATGGGCTGCCTGGTGCCCTCGCTCGGCGACCGTACCGACACCTTCATGGACTCCGTGCGGCGCGCCCGCGAGGACTACCCGGAGGTCCGGACCGCCGGCGTGCTCGGCAGCATCGACCAGCCGCTCATCGACGCGTCCGGCGGCAAGTCGGGACCGTACGAGGGGGCGTACGTCACCGGCTGGTACCCGGTGGGGAACGACAAGCGCTGGAACACCATGAACAAGGTGATCCGCGAGCACGCCTTCGGTGACAACCGGATCGATCCGGCGGACCCGGGCGTGCAGACCACGTGGATCGCGTACACGGTGCTGAAGTCGATCGTCCAGGAGCTGGGCGACGGCGAGGTGAGCGCACGCACCGTGCGCCGGACCCTCGACAACGGGACGAAGGTGACCACGGGCGGGCTGACCCCGCCCCTGAGCTGGCCCTTCGACAACCTCGTCGCCCCCGGCGGCTTCCCGCGCCTGGTCAACGCGAACGTCACGTTCCAGGTCGTCCGTGAGGGCCGTCTGGTGGCCGCCCGGCAGGGCTTCGTCAGCGTGCTGAAGACGCTGGAGGACGCCTGAGCGACCCCGGGGACCCGCTCAGCCAGGGCGGCGGGACCTCACAGCTGCGTCGGCTGGCGCTGGGTGAGTCCGTAGGTGGACGCGATGGAGTTCCACAGCTCGGCGGCCTTCGCCTTCTCGGTGCTCGCCGTCGTGCTGGCGCGGTTGCCGGCCTTCGTCCGCTCCGTGACGCGGGCCTGGCCCTTCTTGCACCCCTTCTTCTGGGCGGTCTGGTCGGCCCAGGCGGCGTAGTGGTCGTCCGCGGCGGCGGAGGCCTTCCAGGCGCGGGTGAGCGCGCTGGTCAGCGCGGCGTTGTCCGGCAGCTTGTCCACGGAGAGCTGGGACAGGCGCGTGACCAGGTCGTTGCGCTGCTTGGCCGCGTCACGCAGGTCGGTGGCGGCCTTGCCGAGGTTGTCGCAGCGCCGGATGTCCGCCACCGCGTTGATCACGGCGGTGCGGCTGTCGCCGCTGTCGGCGAGGAGCTTGTCGAGGGCGACGGCCTGCTCCTTCGCCGGGTCGGCGGACGGAGACGGCGACTCGGCGGCGTCGGACGCGGCCGCGACGGGCTTGTTCTCGGCGGCCTGCTTGTCCTTGCCTCCGCCGTCGCTGAGCAGGGCGCCCGCGCCGACGCCGAGGACGGCGATCCCGATGCCGACGGCCGCGATGAGGGGAACCCGGGAGCCCGTACGGCCCCGCGCGCCGCTGTCACGCCGCGCCGCGGCCCGCCCGCCGCCTCCGTGCGGGGCCTGCGGGGCGTGCGGTGCCTGCGGTGCCTGCGGGCCGTACCCGCCCTGCGGAGGCTGGACACGGGGCATCTGCTGGGTGGCCCCCGCCCCGTCAGCGCTCGGCTCGCTGCGGAAGAGGCTGTCGAAGACGTCCGGCTCCGGCCGCTGCCCGGCTCCGCCGGGGGCCCCACCGTACGGCTGTGCGGGTACGGGAGCGATGTACTGCGTGGCCTCGGCGTCGGGGTTCCCGGGGGCGGCCGCGGGCGGCGGCGGGGCCGTTGCGGGCATGGGTCCGGCGCCCGGTCTGGAAAGGTGGCCCAGGACCTGCGTCTGGTCGGACGACACCTCGGGCGGGAGTGCGCCGGGGCCGACCGGCGGAAGGAACTGCGTCGCCGCCTCGTCCCCGGGAGGGGCGGTGACCGGGGGTATGAGCTGGGTGGCGCCCTCGTCGACCGGCGCCGGGGGCCCGGCGGGCGGCAGCGGCGCGCTCTGCGCGGGGGACGACGGCGGGCCCGGCGGTGGGAGCGGGCTGCCCGCCTGCCGTTCGACCACGCCCGCCTGCGGGGGCAGCGGGACCGCCTGCTGGGCGCCCTCGGGCGGCATCGCGCCGGGCGCGGGCTGAGTCGGCTGAGGCGGCTGGGGCTGATGGGGCGCCTGCGGGTAGGCCTGCTGCTGCGCCTGGGAATAGTGTTGCGGCTGCGGCTGCGCATGGGGCTGCTGCGGCTGCTGGTGGGCCGGCGGCGGTGCGCCCCAGCCCTGGTCGCCCCAGGCAGGGGCCGGTCCCCCGGCCTGCTGCTCACCCGGTGAGTACCACGGCTGGGCCGGCGGCGGAGCCGGGGCCGCCGACGCGTCGGGCCCCCACGGCCCGTCCCAGGACCGGCCGGGCGCCGGTGCCGACTGCTGCTCGCCGGGCAGGAGGGGTGCGCTGCCGTCGGAGGGCAGCACGATGCCTTCGCGCGGGATCCGCGCCTCGGGCTCCTCGCCCTGTCCACTCTGCGTCACCGGGGCTCCTACGAACGGGGGACTTTCGGAATCGTCGGCTCACGCTACCGGTTCCCCACAAGCCGATGCCACGCAGCGCAGAGCGTGATAGCTCACGGCTCCGGCCGCTTCAAAGGGGCCGCAGGCCCCCTTTGAAGGGGCGCGGGGCTGTATCGACATGCGGCTCCGCCGCGTGGGCGCGACAAGCCACGACGAACCCGCACCCCGCAACGAACCAACCCCCGACGACGCACCCCGGAACCGCTCAACCAGCGGAGCTAAGCCGCCTGCAACTCCATCCGCGCCCCGAACTCCCGCACCACCGGCTCGTCCCGGAACGGTTCGAGCCGCTGCCGGAAGTCCTCCAGATACTCGGCCCCACGGTTCGACCGCAGCGTGCCGAGCAGATCGACCGCCTGCGAAGCCGTGTGACAGGCCTGTTCGACCTCGCGCCGCTGCACCTGCGCGGTGGCCAGCAGGACGAAGCCGATCGCGCGGCGCCGGGCGCGCGACTCGGGGTGCCCGTCGAGGGACTGCTGCGCGCACCGGGCCGCCGCGTCGGCCTGCCCGAGGTCGCGGTGGCAGTGCGCCAACTCGTCGGCGAGATACGCCTCGTCGAAGTGCCCGATCCACACCGGGTCGTCGCCGGACGCCGGATCGGCCGCCTCCAGGGCCGTGACCGCCCGCCCGGAGGCCAGTTGGGCCGCGCGCGCGTCACCCAGCAGCGCGTGCCCCCGCGCCTCCGCGGCGTGGAACATGGCCTCCGCGCGCGGTGTCACACGCCCCCGGGCCCCTTCCTGCGCCGCGCGCGCCAGTTGCGCGATCTCTCTCGGGTTCCCGAGCTGCGCCGCCAGGTGGCTCATGGACGCGGCCAGCACATACCCGCCGTACCCGCGGTCGCCCGCGGCCTGCGCGAGCCGCAGCGCCTGGATGTAGTACCGCTGGGCCAGGCCCGGCTGCCCGGTGTCGACGGCCATGTAACCGGCGAGCTCCGTCAGCCGCGCGACCGCCGCGAACAGGTCACGCCCCACGGCCTCCCGGTACGAGCCCGCCAGCAGCCCGGAGACCACGCTGTTGAGGTAGTGCACGACGACCGGGCGCACATGCCCGCTGCCGTACTGGTGGTCCAGGTCCACCAGGGCCTGGGTCATCGCCTTCACGGCGGCCACGTCGGACTGCCCGACCCGTGGCCCCGCCGAGCGCGACACCTGCGAGTCGGGCGCGGAGATCAGCCAGTCACGGCTCGGCTCGACCAGCGCGGACGCGGCGACGGACGAGCCGGAGAGGAAGTCCCGGCGGCCGACGTCGCTGCGCCACAGCTCGCAGACCTGCTCGATGGCGCCCAGCACGGTCGGCGAGAACTGCAGGCCCACGCCCGAGGCGAGGTTCTTGCCGTTGGCCATGCCGATCTCGTCGATCGTGACCGTACGCCCCAGCTTGCGCCCGAGTGCCTCGGCGATGATGGCGGGCGCCCGCCCGCGCGGCTGCTGTCCGCGCAGCCAGCGCGCCACGGACGTCTTGTCGTAGCGCAGATCCAGAGCGTGTTCCGCGCCGCACATGTTCACCCGCCGGGCCAGCCCCGCGTTCGAGCAGCCCGCTTCCTGAATGAGTGCCTGCAGCCGTTCGTTCGGCTGCCTGGCGACGAGAGGCCTTGCGGCCATGGCGTACCCCCTGTGGCATGCGGTGCCTGCCCACGCACCGAGTTGACATGTCTTCAGTGACCGGAAAAACCGAAAGAATCCGGCCTTGAAGATCAATGCCCCGCCAACATGCTGACAATGCGGGACATGTGAGGATTGCCGGAGTAGTGACGACTACCCATCGACTACCGATCCCCCACACGTGGCTACCCAGCCCCCATGGACATTCCTCCTACGCGCCCCCGGATGTGCGCCCATGCGCCCCGGACGGGGAGCCGGTGCCCACCCCCGCGCATGTGACATCCGTAACCCCTGATGACGGCTAGAGTTGTGTTCATCGTGGAAGAGACCATCGCGGGCCCTGAAGCTGCCCAAATTCCCCAGCAGCGCGGCGAATCGCTCCTGGAAGCCGCCGTACGTTACGCCGAAGAACGCCACTGGGACGTGTGCCCCGGTACATGGCTTGAAGCCGTCGACGGGGAGCATCACTGCTCCTGCGGTCAGCCCGCGTGCGCCGTCCCCGGCGCACACCCGGCGCGTAAGGACTGGGCGTCGCAGGCCACGGGCAGTGCGACCGTCGCGCGCCGGCTGTGGTCCCAGCAGCCGACCGCGTCGATCCTGCTGCCGACGGGCCTCACGTTCGACGCGATCGACGTGCCCGAGAGCGCGGGACTGCTGGCGCTGGCCCGGATGGAGCGCATGGACCTGACGCTCGGGCCGGTGACCTGGACCCCGGACCGGCGCATGCAGTTCTTCGTACTGCCCGGCGCGTCCGCGAAGATCTCCGATCTCGTACGGAAGTTGGGCTGGTCGCCGCTCTCTCTCGACCTGACGGCGCTCGGCGAGGGCGCGTACGTGACGGCTCCGCCGACCCGGTACGGCTCCCGGGGCGCCGTGCAGTGGGCTCGCCGCCCGACTCCGGCGAACCGGTGGTTGCCGGATGCGGAGGAGCTTATTTCTCCGTTGGCGTACGCGTGCGGTCGGGACGGGCGCCGGTAGCTCCGCGGGGGGCACCGTAGAACCGCGGGTGGGTCCGCGACTGCGGGCCGTCTGTGGTGGGTCGCGCCCGCGCGGTGGGAGCCGCATATCCAGTACAGCCCCGCGCCCCTTCGGGGGGCGCCCGGCCCTCGTATCGTGAGCGGCATGACTGAAGGCGCAGTGGGCGGGGCCGCCGTACGTGTGCGGGGGCTCTGGAAGCGGTTCGGGCAGCAGGTCGCCGTCGCGGGGGTCGATCTGGATCTGCCTGCGGGACGCTTCATCGGGCTGGTCGGGCCGAACGGCGCCGGGAAGACCACCACCCTGTCGATGGTCACCGGCCTGCTCCGGCCGGACCAGGGCACCGTCGAGGTCGTCGGGCACGACGTGTGGCGGGACCCGGTGGAGGTCAAGGCCCGGATCGGGGTGCTGCCCGAGGGGCTGCGCCTGTTCGACCGGCTGTCCGGGCGGGAACTGCTCGCGTACACGGGCAGGTTGCGCGGTCTGCCCGGCGCCGAGGTCGACAAGCGCGCCACCCAGCTCCTCGACGTCCTCGACCTCGCGGGCGCCCAGCACAAGCTCGTCGTCGACTACTCGACCGGCATGCGCAAGAAGATCGGCCTCGCCGCCGCCCTCCTCCACAACCCCGAAGTCCTGTTCCTGGACGAGCCGTTCGAGGGCGTCGACCCGGTGTCGGCCCAGACCATCCGCGGCGTCCTGGAGCGGTACACGGCCTCAGGCGCCACCGTCGTCTTCTCGTCCCACGTCATGGAGCTCGTCGAGTCGCTGTGCGACTGGGTGGCCGTCATGGCGGCGGGCCGCATCCGCGCGCACGGTCCGCTCGCGGAGGTGAGGGGCGAGGCGCCGTCGCTCCAGCACGCGTTCCTGGAACTGGTGGGTGCGCACACGCGGGACACGGGATCGGCCCTGGACTGGCTGGGCGGCGGGGCGCGATGAGCTCGGCCGCGGGAACGGGTACGGGCACGGGTACGGAACGCGCGGCCGCGGCAGGGGCTTCGGTCACCTCTGTCGTCGTACGGCTGAAGCTGTCGCTGTTGCGCAACGGGCTGCGGCAGTCGGGCGGGCGGCGGGCCGCCTATGTCGCCTCCACCGTCCTCGTCCTGCTGTTCGCCGCGTTCCATCTGCTCGGGCTGATCGCGCTGCGGGGCAACGCGCACGCCGCGTCCGTGACCGTGCTGCTGGTGGCCGTGCTGGCGCTCGGCTGGGCGGTGATGCCGCTGTTCTTCCCGAGCGGCGACGAGACCCTCGACCCGACACGGCTGGTGATGCTGCCGCTGCGGCCGCGCCCGCTGGTCCGGGCGCTGCTGGTGGCCTCGCTGGTGGGCATAGGGCCGCTGTTCAGCCTGTGCCTGCTGGTCGGCTCGGTGATCGCGGTGGCCCGTGGCGCGGCCGCGTACGCCGTCTCCGTCGTGGCCGTCCCGCTCGGGCTGCTGGTGTGCCTGGCCCTCGCGCGGGCCGTGGCCGCCGCCAACATCCGCCTGCTGACCAGCCGCAAGGGCCGGGACCTGGCCGTGCTGAGCGGTCTGGTGATCGCGATCGGGGCCCAGCTCGTCAACTTCGCGGCCCAGCGCCTGGAATCGGCCGGACTCGGGCAGCTCGACCCGGCCGCGAACGTGCTGAGCTGGGTGCCGCCGGCGTCGGTGGTCGGCGCGGTGGACGCGGTGAGCGAGGGATCGTACGGCGTCGGGGCGGCTCGGCTCGCGCTGAGCGCCGTGGCGTTGGCCGGGCTGCTGTTCCTCTGGTCGCGCACCCTGACCCGGCTGATGACCTCGCCGGACTCCTCCACGCTCCCGGCCGCCGAACCGGCACGGGACCGTACGCGGTCCGCGGGGCTGGGCCGGATCCTTCCCGCGGGCCGCACCGGCACCATCATGGAGCGCAGCCTGCGGTACGTGTGGCGCGACCCGAAGACCAAGGCGGCCTGGGTGACATCGCTCGCCATCGGGCTGATCGTCCCCGTCTTCAACGCCCTCCAGGGCACCGGCTCGATCTACTTCGCGTGCTTCGCCGCGGGGATGCTCGGCATCCAGACGTACAACCAGTTCGGGCAGGACACATCCGCGTTCTGGATGGTCGCGATGACCATCTCCTCGCCCCGGGACGCGTACGTCGAACTGCGCGGCCGCGCCCTGGCCATGCTGGTGATCACCCTGCCGTACGCGACGCTCGTGACCGTCCTGACGACGGCGATGCTCGACGGCTGGCCCGCGCTGCCGGAGGTGCTGGGCCTGTCCTTCGCGCTGCTCGGCGCGATGCTGGCCACGGGTGCCTGGTCCTCGGCCCGCTTCCCGTACTCCATCCCGCAGCAGGGCTACAAGAACGTGGCCCCCGGGCAGGCGGGCCTCGCCTGGATATCGATCTTCGGCGGCATGGTCGCGTCGGCCCTGCTGTGCGTTCCGGTCATCGCCCTCACCATCTGGCTCAACGTCACGGCGGGCGGCGACGACTGGACCTGGCTCCTGCTCCCCCTGGGCACCGCGTACGGCGCGGGCATCACCCTCCTGGGCCTCCGCCTGGCGGCCTCCCGAACGGCAACGAGACTCCCGGAGATCCTGTCAGCGGTCAGCAGGGGGTGAGCTCCGCGCCCCGAAAGGCCTGCGGCCCGTGAGGGGCGCGGCCTTTCAGGGGCGCGGCCTTTCAGGGGCGCGGCCTTTCAGGGGCGCGGCCTTTCAGGGGCGCGGCCTTTCAGGGGCGCGGGGAACTGCGCGACCAGCCACAACTCACCCGCAGCCAAAAGACGACCCGCACATCAACGGCGCTCGCTTTTCACGGCGCCCCGAGCGGAGCGACCCCGTCCAGAAACGGCTCGATCGCGGAGCGCCACGCGTCCGGCTGGTCGTAGTGGACGAGGTGGCCGGCGTCGGCGACCTCCGCGTACTGGCCGTTCGGCAGGACGCGGACCATCTCCTGGGACTCCGCGCGGCCCAGCTCGCCGTCGAGGCCACGGACGACGAGGGCCGGGCACCGGACCTGGGCGAGTTCCTCCCAGTGCGCGTCGTACACCCAGGTCTCGCGGGACTTGAGCATCTGGTCGAGGTCGAAGACCGGGCGCCAGCCGTCCGGGCCCTCGTGCATGACCTCGGCGTAGAACTCGCCGCGGGACGGGTTGGGGCGCTCCACCCGGGGGTCGTCCTCGCCGAACCACTTGCGGACGTCGGCGAGCGTGGCGAAGGGCAGGGGCCAGGTCTTGAACCAGTTCTCCCACTCGCGCTGGGAGGCGGCGCCCAGCGCGGAGGCCCGCATGTCGCAGATGATCAGCCCGCACACCAGGTCGGGGCGCTTGGCGGCGAGCTGCCAGGCGGTCAGCGCGCCCATCGCGTGGCCGATGAGGACGGCCGGGGCGAGCCCGAGCTGTTCGAGGGCGGCCTCGACGTCGTCGACGTAGGCCTCACGGGTGTACTCCGCCTCGGACGGCTTGGCGCTCTGGCCATGGCCGCGCTGGTCGAGCGCGACGGCGCGGCGGCGCTCGGAGAGCCAGCGGGCGGTGGGCGCCCAGTGCGAGGCGCGGCCCATGAGACCGTGCAATAACAGCACGCCGGGCGCCTGCGCGGCGCCGGAATCCGCGGGTCCTTCGGCCGCCTCGCCCCGCGCCTCGTCCTGCGCACCGGACCCGACGGCGGGACCGGCCCCGACGACGGGGTCCGGCCCGGTCGGGTCGGTCTTGGGAGGGTCCCCGAACTCCCAGGCCGCGAGACGTACGCCGCCCGCTCCGGTCACGTCGATGCGCCGCACCATTGGCACCCCCCAGGCTCCCCTCGGACCGCTCTGCTCCCGTTCCGAGCCGGCCGGTCCCTCGTCCTACGGCTTGTTGTTCCGCTGCTTCCGCTGCTGCGTCCGGGCTTCTGCTGCTGCTTCTGCTGCTGGCCTTGCTCTTGCTCGCGGTGCTGAAGTTGTGTTGCTTCTGCGTGCCGCACGTGACGGCCGATCTTGATTGTTACAGCGTGCGTCCCGCCCAATACGTCACGTGGGCACCTCCGGGCGCACGTTCCCCGGGAGTACTTCCCCTTCGTTCTCCCGTGCGTTTCCTTTCCCCACACCCCTGACAGACCCCCCAGATTATCGAATGTGCATTCGAAGAGGTCGTGTCTGGCGGCAACACCCCTCGTTCGAGTGACCCCCCGCCAGGATTGCCCGCTGTCGCCGCGGGGAGATCTTCACCGGGAGGCGGACCGCTCGGGGAAAACGGTCCGAGGGGAATGACCCTGAGAGCTCGGGGCTCCGGGTCAGCACAGGGGAGGACAGGCCCCGGCGCCACTCGGCGCCGGGGCCCTCCCAACGTCTCGCCCGCATATGCCCGCCCCCTCACTCCTGAGGACAGACTCGCACGCAATCCGCGAAAGCGCTGCGATTCGGGCCAGCCACCTTCTCAGCCGTCGAACAGCCGAGCCCAGCGACCCGGACCCCGCGGCACTCGGTGCCGCCTCGTGTCAGCGCTTGGCCACGAAGACATGCGAGGCGACGTCCGACTGCAACTCCGCGGCCTCGCCGCCGCTGCCCACCAGCACGCCGCCCGCCGACTCCGTCACGCTCACCACGGAACCCGGCTGCACACCCGCCCGCCGCAGCGTGTACATCAGCTGCGCGTCGGTCTGGATCGGCTCACCGATGCGCCGTACGACGACGGTCTTGCCCTCCGTGCCCGGGTCGAGGTCGGACAGCGCCACCATGCCCTCGTCCAGGAACGGGTCCGCGCCGTCCTTCTCGCCCAGCTCCTCCAGGCCCGGGATCGGGTTCCCGTACGGCGACTCGGTCGGGTGGCGCAGCAACTCCAGCACGCGGCGCTCCACGGCCTCGCTCATCACGTGCTCCCAGCGGCACGCCTCCGCGTGCACCTGCTCCCACTCCAGGCCGATCACATCGACGAGCAGGCACTCCGCGAGTCGGTGCTTGCGCATCACGCGCGTGGCCAGGCGGCGGCCCTCGTCCGTGAACTCCAGATGGCGGTCCGGGGCGACCGACACCAGACCGTCGCGCTCCATGCGCGCCACCGTCTGGCTGACCGTCGGGCCGCTCTGGTCGAGCCGCTCGGCGATCCGGGCGCGCATCGGGACCACACCTTCCTCCTCCAGTTCGAGGATGGTGCGGAGATACATCTCCGTGGTGTCGATCAGTCCGGACATTCGTGTGCCCCTTGATGAGATCTGCCGGGGGCTCGACGGCTCCTCGGCGTGTGCGCTGGCCCTGGATTCAATTCTGCCGGATACCACTGACAACCGTGCCGCGCCGGTGAAACCACGCGGTGACGACTGGGGTCATGACCGTACCGACGGGAACGCGGAACCGTCTCCCCGGGCCGCGATCCGGCGCGCAGCCATGGCGTGGAGCGGACCGGCCGCTCGTACGGGCCGGGGAGTCGGCAGGGAAGGCGGCAGGCAAGTCGGCCGGGAAGTCGCAGGGAGTTGACAGGGAAGTGGTCCAGACCGCACCGTGATCGGCATCCGTTCCGCGGGCACGACGGGACCGCGACGGGCGACACCGGACAACGGGCGGCACCTGAACCGGAAGGGCTGTTTTCGGATGGGCGACAGCAAGCTGGCCGAGCGGTTCTTCGACGCCGCGACGGACCTGCTGCGGCAGGTGCGGGACGAGGAGGCGGAGGCCATCACGGCGGCCGGCACGCTGATCGCGGACACCGTGGCCGACGGCGGCCGGCTCTTCGCCTTCGGCGCCGGGCACTCCTCGCTCGCCGCGCAGGACATGGTCTACCGCGCGGGCGGCCTCGCCCTGATGAACCTCCTCGCCGTGCCCGGCGCTGTCGGCGTCGAAGCACCCGCCACGCTGGGCTCCGCCCTGGAACGGGTCGGCGGACTGGCGACCGCGGTCCTGGACACCAGCCCGCTCCGCTCCGGCGACCTCCTCGTGATCATCTCCCTCTCCGGCCGCAACGCCCTCCCGGTCGAGATGGCGGCGCACGCACGCGAGCTGGGAGTGAGGGTCATCGGCGTGACGTCGGTGGCGTACGCCTCGCAGACCACGTCCCGGCACGCCTCCGGCACGTATCTGAAGGACCACTGCGACGTCGTCCTCGACTCCAAGATCCCCGTGGGCGACGCGGAGCTGACCACCGAGAACATCGAGGCCCCCTTCGCCCCCGCCTCCACCGTCGTCACCACCGCCCTCCTCCAGGCCGTCATGGCCACCGCCGCGGGCACCCTGGCCGACCGCGGCACCGAACCCCCGCTCCTGCGCTCCGGCAACGTGGACGGCGGCCACGAGTGGAACGACCGCATCATGCGCGAGTACGGCGACCGGATCTTCTACCTGCGGTCCTAACGATTTCCCTCAATCTTGCGAGAAGCTGGTGTGTGCTGCGTCACGTTCGAGTTGAATGACTCCTGAGTAGCAAACCGACGCGCCGTACGTGCGGACGCAGCCTGCAGGGGGTTCAGGTGAGTGCTTCCCGGCGTAGGGGGACCACGGAGGAACTGGGGCCCGACGAGCCCGAGCGCGACGACTCGGACCTGCTGGCCGCACTGCTCGACGGGATGGACGCCGCGCTGTGCGCTTTCGACGCCGACGGGGTCGTCACGCACTGGAACCGGGAGGCCGAGCGCATCCTCGGCTGGACCGCCACGGAGGCCGTGGGACGCCATGGATTCGCCGGCTGGGCCGTACGGACGGCCGACGCCGAGGAGGTCGAGGGGCGGCTCCTGTCCGCCATGCACGCCCCCGGACGGCAGGTGCACGAGTTCGCGCTGCTGACCAAGGACGGCGGACGCGTCCTCGTCCGCACCCAGTCGGCCGCCGTACGCGGACCCGACGGCAAACCCGCCGGCGTCTACTGCGCCTTCAGCGAGGTGCACGCCCAGATAGACCTGGAGCGGTCCATCGCCCTCAGCGAGGCACTCTTCGAGGACGCCGCCTGGGGAGTCGTACTCGTCGACGCCGACCTGCGGCCCGCCGTCGTCAACGCCCACGCGGCCCGCTCGCTCGGCACCGGACGTACGACCGTGCTCGGACGCCCCCTCGGCGAGCTCCTCACCCAGGGCGTCGAGGAACTCGAAAGCGCCCTCACCCACGTACTCGCCGAGGGCGCCCCGCCCGCACCCGCCGAGATCTGGGTGGGCGTGCGCACCCCCGACGGCGAGAAGCGGCGCTGCTGGCGCAGCGGCTTCCTGCGCCTGGCCTCCCCCCTCGCGGAGGAGCCCGTCCCCCTCGGCGTCGGCTGGCTCTTCCGGGACGTCACCGAAGCCAAGCAGAGCGAACAGGAAGCCGCGCTGCTCCGCTTCCGCACCAACCAGCTCCACCGGGCCACGCGCGCCGCCGCCGAGTGCGAGGACCCCGCCGAGGCCGCCACCGTCCACCTCGACTTCTCCCTCGCCGGCTTCGCCGACCACGCGATCGTCGACCGGGTGGCCCCGGGCCCGGCAGCGGACGCCGACGCCCCGGTACGGCTCGTACGCGCCGCCGCCACCCCCTCCGGCACCCCAGGGCCCAGCCACCTCACCGGCCACGCGGGCCTTCCCGTCCGCTACCCCGAGGGCCACCCCGCCCTCCAGTGCGTCGAGCGCGCCGGTTCCGTACGCGCCAGCGCCGACACCACCACGCCCGAGATCGCCCGCGCATGGGCCACCGCACGCCAGTGGCCCCCCGACACCGTCCACGCCCTGTGCACCGTCCTCCGCAGCCGCGGCCGCACCCTGGGTGTCGTGACGTTCCTCCGGGGCAGGGGCCGCACCCAGTTCGAACGCCCGGACGCCGGCTACGCGGAGGACGTGGCGGCGCGGATCGCGGGGGCGCTGGATCTGGCGGGCTTGGTGGCGGAGTAGCCGGTCAGTGCAGTGATCTTCCTGGGGAGATCTCCTCGGGAGATCTCCTCGGGAGATCTCCTCGCAAACCGCCTCCGAAAATGGCCACGGAAAATGGCTTGAGCGCCTCCGCGCTCCTTCTTAGGGTGGGTTCCACGCGTGAAAGGAGGTGATCCGGTACATGTATGAATCCCGGACTCGCGAGGTGGCTGCGGGCTAGCGGCCCGTCACCACACTCAGTGCGGTGCCGGACCAGCGCGTCAGACGAGCGCGCAGCCGGCCCAATCTCAAGCAGTCACCCGACCCGCAGGCTCGCCGGTAAGTCCGGCCGGCTTCTCGCCGTGAGGCGAGGACCAGAGCCTGCGGGTCGTCTGCGTCTCAGGCGGCCCGCACGGTTCAGGGCACCCCGGCGGTCTCAGCGCGCCATGTCCTCGTAGCCCTCGATCTCGCGGGGGTTGCGTGGGCCGGGGCCCACGTAGCGGGCGGAGGGGCGGACCAGGCGGCCCGTGCGCTTCTGTTCCAGGATGTGGGCCGACCAGCCCGCCGTGCGGGCGCAGGTGAACATCGAGGTGAACATGTGGGCGGGGACCTCGGCGAAGTCCAGGACGATGGCCGCCCAGAACTCGACGTTGGTCGCCAGGACGCGGTCGGGGCGGCGGGCGTGGAGTTCCGCCAGGGCCGCCTTCTCCAGGGCTTCGGCGACCTCGAAGCGGGGGGCGCCCAGGTCGCGGGCCGTACGGCGCAGGACGCGGGCGCGCGGGTCCTCGGCCCGGTAGACGCGGTGGCCGAAGCCCATCAGGCGCTCGCCCCTGTCCAGCGTCTGCTTCACGTACGCTTCCGCGTCGCCCGTGCGTTCGATCTCTTCGATCATGTGCAGGACTCGGGAGGGGGCGCCGCCGTGCAGGGGGCCGGACATCGCTCCCACCGCGCCCGACAGCGCCGCGGCCACGTCCGCGCCCGTGGACGCGATGACGCGGGCCGTGAACGTGGACGCGTTCATGCCGTGCTCCGCGGCGCTCGTCCAGTACGCGTCGACCGCGGCCACGTGCTTGGGGTCCGGCTCGCCGCGCCAGCGGATCATGAAGCGCTCGACGACGGACCGGGCCTTGTCGATCTCCCGCTGGGGAACCATGGGCACACCCTGGCCCCTGGCGGACTGGGCGACATAGGACAGGGCCATGACGGCGGCGCGGGCGAGGTCCTCGCGGGCCTGTTCGGCGTCGATGTCGAGGAGGGGTTTCAGGCCCCAGACCGGGGCCAGCATGGCGAGCGCCGACTGCACGTCCACGCGGATGTCACCGGAGTGGATCGGGATGGGGAAGGGCTCGGCGGGCGGCAGGCCGGGGTTGAAGGCGCCGTCGACGAGCAGGCCCCATACGTTGCCGAAGGAGACGTTGCCGACCAGATCCTCGATGTCGACACCCCGGTACCGGAGGGCACCGCCCTCCTTGTCCGGTTCGGCGATCTCCGTCTCGAACGCGACGACTCCTTCGAGTCCGGGTACGAAGTCGGACATCAGGCGGCTCCTCGTGATGTGTGCGACGGATGGCGTTGTGTGTGGTCCGTGACCTGGTCTGGCGGTCTGTCTATGGCCGGAAAGCGGTGCTCACCTGTCGGTTCCACGGTCTTCCCGAAGACTCGCGGTCCGAAGCGGTCACCCCGGTGATGCCCCGTAGGGCCGGCGGTCATCCAATCGGAACGATGGCAGAACCATATCCCTGAGTGCCACCTTTGGGGAGAGTCCGCGGCACTGAGTGCCAGGGAGTGAAGGAGGACACCCTGGGGCGCCCCGCGTACCGACACCCGCCGTGCGACGGCGGGCGTATACGGCAGGATGACCATGTGACCGATCACGAAGCCGTCTACGATCCGTCCTCCCCTCTTCCGGACCCCGCCGCGATGCGCAAGCAGTACCGGGCCGAGGGGCTCGACGAGGGCGAGCTGGCCGGGCACCCGATGGTGCAGTTCGCGAGCTGGTTCCGGCAGGCCTCGGCCCAGGGCGCGGTGTTCGAGCCGAACGCCATGGTGGTGTCGACCGCGGACGCGGCGGGCCGGCCGAGCTCCCGTACGGTGCTGATGAAGGCGTACGACGAGCGGGGCTTCGTCTTCTACACGAACTACGAGTCCCGCAAGGCCCGCGACCTGGCGGAGAACCCCTACGTCTCGCTGCTGTTCCCCTGGCACCCGATCGCCCGGCAGGTGATCGTGACCGGTACGGCGCGCCGTACGGGCCGCGACGAGACGGCGGCGTACTTCCGCACCCGGCCGCACGGCTCCCAGCTCGGGGCCTGGGCCAGTGTGCAGTCCGCGGTGATCCGTTCGCGGGCCGAACTGGACGCCGCGTACGAGGAGTTGAACGCCCGCTATCCGGAGGGCGAGCAGGTGCCGGTGCCGCCGCACTGGGGCGGTTTCCGCGTCGAGCCGCAGTCGGTGGAGTTCTGGCAGGGGCGGCCCAACCGGCTGCACGACCGGTTGCGGTACGTGGCGAAGCCGGACGGGTCGTGGCGGGTGGAGCGGCTCGGCCCCTGAGAGCGGCTGTGGCCTTCTTTCTTTCAGACGAGCGCCTCGTCCAGCAGCACCGCCCACTGCGCCACCACCCGGTCGCGGCGGCCGGTGTCGTCGGTGAGCAGGTTCGCGAGGCCGAGGCCGCGGGCCATGTCGAGGAGGCCCTGGACGGTCTCGCGGACGCCGGGGACGGACTCGTCGGCGCCGAGCAGGTCCACGGCGATCCGGTGCGCCTCGCGGCCGACGTGTGCCTCCAGTTCCGTGACCCTCGGGCGGAGCTGGTCCTCGTTGGAGGCGGCGACCCACAGGTGGAGGGCGGCGCGGAAGAGGGGGCCTGTGTAGAGGTCGACGAGGGCGGCGATCACCGCCCGGCGGTCGCCGGCGCCGTCGGGGAAGAGAGCGCGCAGGGCCGTGGAGCGCTCCTCGGCGACGTACTCGACGGCCGCGGTGAACAGGTCCTCGCGGGTGGGGAAGTGGTGCTGGGCGGCGCCGCGCGAGACTCCGGCGCGTTCGGCGACGACGGAGACCGTGGAGCCCGCCCAGCCGTGTTCGGCGAGGCAGGCCACGGCGGCCTCCAGGAGCCGCTGCCGGGTGGCCCGGCTGCGGTCCTGCTTGGGCACACGGTCGGGAACGCGATCGGGTACGTGGTCGGGCACGCGACCGGGTACCTGGTCGGGCACGCCGTCGATGGTGTTCACTCCGCCCATGTGGGGTCCCGTCGTTCGAGGAAGGCCGTCATTCCCTCGCGGGCCTGCGGGGAGGAGAACAGCCGGGCCGAGAGCGCCGTGAGGTCGGCCGCGTCCCGGTCGAATGCCTCCAGCACCCTAGCCGTGAGCAGCTGTTTCGTCTCGGCCAGGCCCTGGGGGGAGGCCCGGCGGAGGCCGTCCAGCACGGGGGCGAGGACGTCGTCCACGTCGTCGCCGGTCGCCGTGAGCAGCCCGATGCGGGCCGCCTCGGGCGCCTCGAAGCGTTCGCCGGTGAGGCAGTAGCGGGCGAGGGCGCGCGGATCTGTGCGGGGCAGGAGGGGCAGCGAGATGACGGCGGGCGCGACGCCGATGTGCACCTCCGTGAAGGCGAAGGTGGCCGTGGTGGAGGCCACCGCGATGTCACACGCGCCGAGCAGGCCGAGGCCGCCGGCCCGTACGTGTCCGGTGACCCGGGCCAGGACCGGTGTGCGGAGTTCGACGATCCGGCGCATCAGCCCCACCAGGGCGTCCGGGTGCGGGGGGTCGCGCAGGTCGGCGCCCGCGCTGAAGGTGTTCCCGGTGTGGGTGAGGACGACGGCGCGGACGCCGTGGTCCTTGCCGCACCGGGTCAGCGCGTCGGAGAGTGCGCCGACGAGCGTGGCCGACAGGGCGTTGCGGTTGGCGGGTGAGTCGAGGGTGAGGGTGGTGATGCCGCGGTGGTCGGCGCGGTGGACGAGTTCCGTCACTGCTTCTCCGTGTTCTCCCGTACTCAGTACGACTTGGGCAGGCCCAGGGTCTGGTGGGAGACGTAGTTGAGAATCATCTCCCGGCTCACCGGTGCGATACGGGACACGCGCGCGGCCGTGATGAGGGAGCCGAGTCCGAACTCGCGGGTGAGGCCGTTGCCGCCGAGGGTGTGCACCGCCTGGTCGACGGCCTTCACGCAGGCCTCTCCGGCGGCGTACTTGGCCATGTTGGCGGCCTCGCCGGCGGCCGCGTCGTCCCCGGAGTCGTACAGGAAGGCGGCCTTCTGCATCATCAGACGGGCCAGTTCGAGGTCGATGTGGGCCTGTGCGAGGGGGTGGGCGATGGCCTGGTGGGCGCCGATGGGTGTCTTCCACACGGTGCGGTCGCGGGCGTACTCGACGGCCTTGGCGACGGCATGGCGCCCCATGCCGATCGCGAACGCTGCCGTCATGATGCGTTCGGGGTTGAGTCCGGCGAAGAGTTGCAGCAGGCCCGCGTCCTCGTCGCCCACGAGCGCGTCGGCGGGCAGCCGTACGTCGTCCAGCGTCAGCTCGAACTGCTTCTCGGCGGACTGGATCTCCATGTCGATCGGCCGTCGTTCGAACCCGGGGGCGTCCCTGGGGACGATGAACAGGCAGGGCTTGAGGGTGCCGGTGCGGGCGTCCGCGGTGCGGCCGACGATGAGGGTGGCGTCCGCGATGTCGACGCCGGAGACGAAGACCTTGCGGCCCGTGAGCAGGTAGTCGGCGCCGTCGCGGCGGGCGGTGGTGGTGATGCGGTGGGAGTTGGAGCCGGCGTCGGGTTCGGTGATGCCGAAGGCCATGGTGCGGGTGCCTTCGGCGATTCCGGGGAGCCACTGCTGCTTCTGGGTGTCGGTGCCGAAGCGGGCGATGACCGTGCCGCAGATGGCCGGGGAGACGATCAGCATGAGGAGGGGGCAGCCCGCGGCGCCGAGCTCTTCGAGGACGATGGAGAGTTCGGCTATGCCGCCGCCTCCGCCGCCGTATGCCTCCGGCAGGTTGACGCCGAGGTAGCCGAGCTTGGCTGCCTCGGACCAGAGTTCGTCGGGGTAGCGGCCTTCTTGGGTGACGGTGGTGAGGTAGTCGCGGCCGTAGCGATTGCCGAGGGCGGAGGCTGCTGCTCGTAGGGCCTTGTGTTCCTCGGTTTCCATGAGGGTGGGCACGGGACTCCTAAGGGGGAGGGACGGATTGCTGGTTGGAGAGTGCGGGTTGTACGTGGCTTGTCGCGCAGTTCCCCGCGCCCCTTATGCGTGAACCACCGCCAAGAGGGTGCCCACTTCTACCTGCTGGCCCGGAACTGCGTGCAGGGCCGTGAGTGTGCCTGTGGCCGGGGCTGTGATCTTGTGTTCCATCTTCATCGCCTCCAGCCAGAGGAGGGGCTGGCCCGCCTGCACCTGAGTGCCCTCGGTGAGGCCCTCGGCGATCCGTACGACCGTGCCCGGCATCGACGCGAGGAGGGAGCCGGGGGCCTCGTCGGCCGTCGGGTCCGGGAAGCGGGGTAGCGCCCTGAGTGCCGTGGTGTTCACGTACACCTCGTCGCCGTAGCGCGTCACCTCGAACCTGCGCTGGACTCCGTCCACTTCGAGGACGACCAGACGGGCGTCGGCGTGCACCACACGTACGCCCTGGGTCGTCAGGCCCGCCCGCGTGTGGTGGTAGCGCACCTCGTGTTCCTCGCCCGCCATGGCGTACCGCTTGGTCTGCGGCTGGGAGGGCAGGTTGCGCCAGCCGCCGAAGCGGGAGCGGCCGTGGGCGTCGGCGAGGGCGGCGGCCAGGGGGGCGTAGGGGTCGGAAGCGGAACCGGTGAGGGCGGGCAGGTGGCGGTCGTAGAAGCCCGTGTCCATGCGGGCCGTGGTGAACTCCTCGTGCCTGAGCGACCGTACGAGCAGGTCCCTGTTGGTCGTCGGGCCGTGGATGTCCGCTCGTTCCAGGGCGGCGGCGAGCTTGCGCAGGGCCTCCGCGCGGGTGGGGGCGTGGGCCACCACCTTGGCGAGCAGGGGGTCGTAGTGAACGCCGATGGGGTCGCCGTCGGCGTAGCCGGTGTCCAGGCGGACGCCGTCCGGGACGGTGAGGCGGTGCAGGGTGCCGGTCTGAGGGGCCCAGGCGCGGGCCGGGTCCTCGGCGTACAGGCGGGCCTCGACGGCGTGGCCCCGCACGCGTGGGGGGCCGTCGGGGTCGTTTTCGGGAGCCCCGAGAGCGCGGCCCTCGGCGACACGGATCTGGAGGGCCACCAGGTCGACGCCGAACACCGCTTCCGTGACGGGGTGTTCGACCTGGAGGCGGGTGTTCATCTCCAGGAAGTGGGCCGTGTCGCCGGACACGAGGAACTCGACCGTGCCCGCGCCCACGTAGTCGACGGCCCGGGCGGCCCGTACGGCCATCGCGTACAGCGACTCGGTCAGTTCGGAGGACAGGCCCGGCGCCGGGGCTTCCTCGATGACCTTCTGGTGGCGGCGCTGGAGGGAGCAGTCCCGGGTGCCGAGCGGCCACACGGTGCCGTGGCTGTCGGCGAGGATCTGCACCTCGACGTGCCGGCCGCCCTCCACATAGGGCTCGACGAAGACCTCGTCGTCGTCGAAGGCGCTCAGGGCCTCGGCGCGGGCGGCGGCCAGTTCGTCCTGAAGGGCGGCGAGGTCGCGGACGACGCGCATGCCCCGTCCGCCGCCGCCCGCCGCCGCCTTCACGAGGACGGGCAGGTCGTCCTCGGTGACCTTGTGGAGGGGGAGGGTTTCCAGACCCATGAGCTTCTTGGCGCGCGTCTTCGACGCCATGGCCTCGATCGCCTCGGGGGACGGGCCGATCCAGACGAGACCCGCGTCGAGGACGGCGCGTGCGAAGCCGGGGTTCTCGGAGAGGAAGCCGTACCCGGGGTGGATGGCGTCCGCTCCCGCGTCCAGGGCGGCCTTCACGATGAGGTCGCCGCGCAGGTAGGTGTCCGAGGCCGCCGCGCCCGGCAGCCGGACCGTCGCGTCGGCCACGCGCGCGTGGAGGGCGTTTTCGTCGGCGTCGGAGTGCACGGCGACCGTTCGGATGCCCGACTCACGGCAGGTGCGGACGATACGGCAGGCGATCTCGCCCCGGTTGGCGACGAGGACAGAAGTGATCACTGAGGGCTTCCTTGTCTCCGTCATGGTCCCCACCGTCATCGTCTCCGTCTTGGTCTCCGTCTTGGTCTCCGTCACGCTCTCCGTCACGGCCTTCACATCCGGAAGACGCCGAAGCCGCCGCGCGCACCCTCGTAGGGCGCGGTGTGGATCGCGGACAGGCACAGGCCGAGGACGGTACGGGTGTCGCGCGGGTCGATGACCCCGTCGTCGTACAGCCGCCCGGACAGGAACATCGGCAGGGACTCGGCCTCGATCTGCTGCTCCACCATGGCGCGCAGGGCGGCGTCCCCGTCCTCGTCGTACGGCTGCCCCTTCGCGGCCGCCGACTGCCGGGCGACGAGGGAGAGGACCCCGGCGAGCTGCTGCGGCCCCATGACGGCCGACTTGGCGCTGGGCCAGGCGAACAGGAAGCGGGGGTCGTACGCCCGGCCGCACATCCCGTAGTGCCCGGCGCCGTACGACGCGCCCACGAGCACGGACAGATGGGGCACGCGCGAATTGGAGACCGCGTTGATCATCATCGCGCCGTGCTTGATGATGCCGCCCTGCTCGTACTCCTTGCCGACCATGTAGCCGGTGGTGTTGTGCAGGAAGAGCAGCGGGATGTCCCGCTGGTTGGCGAGCTGGATGAACTGGGCGGCCTTCTGGGACTCCTCGCTGAAGAGGACCCCTTGGGCGTTCGCCAGGATGCCGACCGGGTAGCCGTGCAGGCTCGCCCAGCCGGTGGCGAGGCTGGTCCCGTACAGCGGCTTGAACTCGTCGAAGTCGGAGGCGTCGACGATCCGGGCGATGACCTCGCGGGGGTCGAAGGGGGTCCGCAGGTCGCCCGGGACGATGCCGAGCAGTTCGTCCTCGTCGTACTTGGGGGGCGCCGCCGGGCCCGGATCTCCGTACGCCTTGCGGTGGTTGAGGCGGGCGACCACGCGGCGCGCCTGGCGCAGGGCGTCCGGCTCGTCGACGGCGACGTGGTCGGCGAGGCCCGACACGCGTGCGTGCATGTCGGCGCCGCCCAGGGACTCGTCGTCGCTCTCCTCCCCCGTCGCCATCTTCACCAGGGGCGGGCCGCCGAGGAACACCTTCGCCCGCTCCTTGACCATGATCACGTGGTCGGACATGCCGGGGATGTACGCGCCTCCGGCGGTGGAGTTCCCGAAGACGACCGCGATGGTCGGGATGCCGGCGGCGGAGAGCCGGGTGAGGTCCCGGAAGATGGCTCCGCCCGGGATGAAGATCTCCTTCTGGGAGGGCAGGTCCGCGCCGCCCGACTCGACCAGGCTGATGCAGGGCAGCCGGTTGGCGAGGGCGATGTCGTTGGCCCGCAGGGCCTTCTTCAGGCTCCAGGGGTTGCTGGCGCCGCCGCGTACGGTCGGGTCGTTCGCGGTGATCAGGCACTCCACGCCCTCGACGACTCCGATGCCGGTGACGAGCGAGGCGCCCACCGTGTAGTCGCTGCCCCAGGCGGCGAGCGGCGACAGCTCCAGGAAGGGTGTGTCGGGGTCGAGGAGCAGCTCGATACGTTCCCGGGCGAGCAGCTTGCCGCGCTCGCGGTGCCGTGCGACGTACTTCTCGCCGCCGCCCGCGAGGGCCTTCGCGTGCTCGGTGTCGAGCTCGGCGAGTCTGGCGAGCATGGCCTCGCGGTGGGCCGTGTAGTCGGGGCTGCCCGTGTCCAGGGCGGAGCTGAGGACGGTCACAGCAGGGTCTCCGGTATGTCCAGGTGACGGGAGCGGAGCCATTCGCCCAGGGCCTTGGCCTGGGGGTCGAAGCGGTGCTGGGCGGCGACGCCCTCGCCGAGGATGCCCTCGACGACGAAGTTGAGGGCGCGGAGGTTCGGCAGGGCCTGGCGGGTGACGGTCAAGTCCGCCGTCTCTGGGAGGAGTTCGCGGAAGCGGTCGACGGTGAGGGTGTGTGCGAGCCACCGCCAGGCGTCGTCCGAGCGGACCCAGAGGCCGACGTTGGCGTTGCCGCCCTTGTCCCCGCTGCGGGCACCCGCGACCAGTCCGAGGGGCGCGCGGCGGGTGGGGAGCCCGGAGGGGAGCGGCTCGGGGGGAGGAGGTTCGGGCGGAGGGGGTTCGGGGGTGGGCCGGGGTACGAGGGTGCCGTGGGCCGAGGCTGTGTGGGCCGAGGCTGTGTGGGCCGAGGCTGTGTGGGCCGAGGCTGTGTGGGCCGAGGCTGTGTGGGCCGAGGCTGTGTGGGCCGAGGCTGTGTGGGCCGGGGGTATGTGGGCCGGGGGTATGTGAATCCGGCGCCCGTCCTGGAGGACCGCCACATGGTCCGCGACCCCATGGTCTACGTACACATCCTCGAAGACCCCATAGGGTGCGCCCTTTCCCGGTGGCGCCAGCACATGGAACCCGGGGTAGCTCGCGAGCGCCAGCTCCACGGCGGCCCCGCTGAGCGCCCGCCCCACGGTCTTCTGGTCCGGGTCGCGCACGACGAGCCGCAGCAGCGCGCTCGCGGTCTCCTCGGTGGGGGCGTCGGGGTGGTCGGTGCGCGCGAGGGACCAGGTGACCTGCGCCGGGCGGGACGTGGCCGCGTTCAGCGCGGTCTCCATCTGGTCGCGCACCAGGGCGGCCTTCTTCTCGATGTCCAGCCCGGTCAGGACGAACGCGACCTCGTTGCGGTAGCCGCCGATCCGGTTGAGGCCGACCTTGAGCGTGGGAGGCGGGGCCTCACCGCGCACACCGGTGATCCGTACGCGGTCGGGGCCCTCCTGGGTGAGTTCGACCGTGTCCAGCCGGGCGGTGACGTCGGGGCCCGCGTACCGGGCGCCGGCCGTCTCGTACAGGAGCTGCGCGGTGACCGTGCCGATGTCCACCACACCGCCCGTACCGGGGTGTTTGGTGATGACGGCGGTGCCGTCCTCGTGGAGTTCGGCGAGGGGGAAGCCGGGGTGGCGCAGCCGTCGTACGCCGTGGTCGGTGACCTCGGTGAAGTCGGTGAAGAAGGCGTAGTTGCCGCCGGTGGCCTGGGTGCCGCATTCCAGCACGTGCCCGGCGACGACGGCGCCCGCGAGCCGGTCGTACGCGTCCGGGTCCGGCCTCCAGCCGAAGTGCGCTGCGGCCGGGCCGGTGACGAGGGCCGCGTCGGTGACCCGCCCGGTGACGACGACGTCGGCGCCCTCCCGCAGGCAGGCCGCGATCCCGAACCCGCCGAGGTAGGCGTGCGCGGTGAGGGCGTCCGAATGACGGTGCGTGAGGTCGTCGCCCTCGACGTGGGCGACCCGGACGGGGATGCCGAGGCGGTCCGCCAACTCCCTTACGGCGTCGGCGAGTCCGGCCGGGTTGAGGCCGCCTGCGTTGGTGACGATGCGGACGCCCCGCTCATGGGCGAGCCCCAGGCACTCCTCCAGCTGGCCGAGGAAGGTGCGGGCGTACCCGGCCGCCGGGTCCTTCAGACGGTCGCGGCCCAGGATCAGCATGGTCAGCTCGGCGAGGTAGTCGCCGGTGAGGACGTCGAGTTCGCCGCCGGTGAGCATCTCGCGCATCGCGTCGAAGCGGTCGCCGTAGAAGCCGGAGGCGTTGCCGATGCGCAGGGTCCGTGGGGATTGCGCCGTCCGCGGGGTCACTGTGCGTCCCCCTCCGGGGGCCGCCCCGCACCCGGCGGCCCCGCGAAGGCCTGGGCGATGTCCAGCCAGCGGTCGGCGTCGGGGCCCTCGGCGCGGAGGGCGAGGTCGGCGCGGTGGGCCCGCCGGGTGACCAGGCGGCAGAAGTCGAGGGCGGGGCCGGTGACGCGCTGCGGGGCGTCTTCGGGGCCGTACGTCCAGAGGTCGTCGGCGGGGCCGGTCAGCTCGACGCGGAACTCCTCGACGGGGGCGGGGAGACCGTGCACCCCGAAGGCGAAGTCCCGGGTGCGCACCCCGATCCGGACCACATGCCGGAGCCGGTCGGTGGGTGGGCGCACCACACCCAGAGTGTCCGCGATGTCCTGGCCGTGGGCCCAGGTCTCCATGAGCCGGGCGGTGGCCATGGAGGCGGCCGACATGGGTGGGCCGTACCAGGGGAAGCGCGTCTTGGCGGGTGCCGCCTCCAGGGCCGTGGCGAGGGCCTGCCGTCCGGCCCTCCAGTCGGCGAGGATCCGGGCGGGGGGCAGCGCGGCGCCCTGCTCGGCGCCCTCGTCGACGAACCGGTCGGGCGCGCTGAGTGCCTTCTCCACCTCCCGCGCGAAGGCGTCGGGATCGGTGACGGCGAGCAGCGCTGATCGGTCGGTCCAGGCGAGGTGCGCGATCTGGTGGGCGACGGTCCAGCCGACGGCGGGGGTGGCGAGCGCCCATTGCTCCTCGCTCAACTCCCCCACGAGGGCGTCGAGTTCCTCGCTCTCCCGCTCCAGGTCGCCGAACACGTCCACGGTGGCGCTCCCTCGGGCACGACGGTGTGTGGTCGGGAGCATGCCAGCGGGGACAGAAACAAGCAAGCGTGCTTGCATTTTTGAAACTCGGCCGCATGCCGGAATGCGGGCCATGCACGCACCCCTCACCCCCACCAGGTCCATTACTGTGCACGAACGAGTGCACTACACTGAACAAGCCCAGCCCGACCCTCCTGGACGGCCCCCGTGAACCTCTCCAGCGCTGACCAGTCCGCGCCCACACCCACGCCCGCACTCGCACCCGCACCCACGCCCGCAGCGACCGCCGCGCCCACACCTGTCGGCCGAGCCCGGGGGCGGCGTGCCCTCGGGCCGGTCGGGCTGGTACTGGCCGGGGGGATCTCGGTGCAGTTCGGCGGGGCGCTGGCCGTGAGCCTGATGCCTCGGGTCGGGGCGCTCGGGGTGGTGACGCTGCGGCTGCTGGTGGCCGCCGTCGTGATGCTCATCGTCTGCCGGCCCCGGGTGCGCGGGCACTCGCGGACCGACTGGGGCACGGTGATCGCCTTCGGCGTCACGATGGCCGCGATGAACGGCCTCTTCTACCAGGCGGTCGCCCGTATCCCGCTCGGCCCCGCCGTCACGCTGGAGGTGCTCGGCCCGCTCGCCCTGTCCGTGCTCGCGTCGCGCCGCGCGGTGAACCTGGTCTGGGCCGGGCTGGCGCTCGGCGGAGTCTTCCTGCTCAGCGGCGGCGGCTTCGGCGACCTGGACCCGGTGGGTGTGGCCTTCGCCCTGGGCGCCGGAGCCATGTGGGCGACGTACATCGTCTTCAGCGCGCGTACGGGGCGCCGCTTCCCCCAGGCCGACGGGCTGGCGCTGGCCATGGCGGTCGCGGCGGTGCTGTTCCTGCCTCTCGGGGTCGTCGAGTCGGGGGTACGGCTGCTCGACCCGGTCACGATCACGCTGGGCGCCGCCGTCGCCGTACTGTCGTCCGTCCTGCCGTACACGCTGGAGCTTCTCGCGCTGCGCCGGCTGCCCGCCTCCACCTTCGCCGTCCTCATGAGCCTCGAACCGGGCATCGCCGCCATCGCCGGTTTCCTCGTCCTCGGCCAGGCCCTCTCCCTCACCGAGGGCCTCGCCATCGCGCTGGTCATCGCGGCGAGCATGGGGGCGGTACGGACGCAGGTGGGGCGGGGGAAGCCGAAGTCGGCACAAGGGTGACGCCCTCGACTTCGCCGGGTGCTGTGGGCGCATGCGCCGGTGACACCCAGCACGTCCCGCACGGTGTCAGCGGCGCGCCATGTACAGAGCCATCGCCTTGTGCAGCAGCCGGTTGAGCGGGAAGTCCCACTCGCCGAGGTACTCCACCGCCTGTCCGCCCGTGCCCACCTTGAAGCGGAGGAGGCCGAGGAGGTGGCTGGTGTCCTCCAGGGTGTCGGTGATGCCGCGCAGGTCGTAGACGGAGGCGCCGAGCTCGTGGGCGTCGGTCATCATGCGCCACTGGATGGCGTTGCTGGGCTGGACCTCGCGCTTGCGGCTCGTCGAGGCGCCGTACGAGTACCAGACGTGCTCGCCGACCGTCAGCATCGTGGCCGCCGCGAGGACGTCGCCCTCGTGGTGGGCGAGGTACAGGCGCATACGGTCGGGGTCCTCGGACGTGAGCGCCCCCCACATGCGCTGGAAGTAGGCGAGGGGGCGCGGGACGAAGCGGTCGCGGCCCGCGGTCTCGACGTACAGCTCGTGGAAGACGGGCAGGTCGTCGTAGCCGCCCTGGACCACCTTCACACCCGCCTTGTCGGCCTTCTTGATGTTGCGGCGCCACTGCTGGTTGAGGCCGGAGCGGATGTCCTCCAGTGTCCGGCCGGCGAACGGCACCTGGAAGACGTACCGCGGCTGCCCCGCCGCGAAGCCGTCCTCGCCGCCCGGGTCCGGCTGCCGCCAGCCGGTCCGGCGGAGCGCGTCGGCCACCGCCGTGGCGCGCTCGTCGTGCTCCGTGGCCCGCGCCCCGTGCAGCCGCCGGGCCGCCGGGTCCGCGATCGCCGCCTTCACCGCGTCCGCGCTCCAGCGCCGTACGACCACGGGCGGGCCCATCTTCACGGAGAACGCCCCGCGCGACTTCAGATACGCCAGCATCGGCTCCAGCCAGCGCTCCGCGAGATCGGGCGCGTACCAGTCGATGACCGGGCCCTCCGGCAGGTACGCGAGGTGGCGCCCGATCGGCTTCGGCAAGGGGCGCATCAGGACCAGGCCCACCCCCGCCAGCCGGCCGTTCCCCTCGAACCACCCGAGGCTCTCCGCCCGCCAGTCCGGCTTCACATCGCCCCACGACGGCACCTGCATGTGACTGGCCGAGGACAGCGACTTCACGAACGCCAGGTGCTCGTCCCGGGTGATGGCCTGGAGGCGGAGCGGCATGCGGGCTCCCTGTGGGCTGCGTACGGTCGGGTGCGCCAGCGTAGGCACGCCGAGCTGCGGATCGCCTGTTGCCGCGCGGGCTCGTACGACCCCCGTACTACGCCTCCTGCACCCCGGAGGGCTTCGTGCCGGGCTTCCGCGAGGCGGATGGGGTCACACGATCAGCGGCCGTCTTCCAGGGGTGCCCACTGTCGGCTGAGCCTGAGCACGTCGCTGACAGTCCGGGGGTCGGTGCTTCCGCGGAAGGCAGGGACGGGGTTGGCCTGAGGGCCGATGAGCAGGCCGGTCCGCCCGTCGAGTGAGGCGTCGGTCGCTGCGACGATGGACGACCGGGCGGCCACGGACGCGGGGCCGGCGGTGGAACGCTCGAAGGTCCGCCGGACCAGCGGCCACAGCAGGCGCAGTGCCGGGGAGACGATCTTCGGTGAGCGCATGGTGCCATGGGTCAGGTCGGTCGCGGCGCCGCCGGGATCGGCCGCGAAGACCGTGATACCGCTGCCGCGCAGGCGCTCTGCCAGATCCAGGGTGTAGGCGAGGTTGGCGAGCTTGGCCCGGCCGTACCAGTGGAAGCCGTAGTAGCCACCCGGGGGTTCGACGGTGTCGAAGGTGCGCTTGGCGGCCCGGATCGCGCCGGAGCTGACGTTCACGATCCGGCTCGGTCCCCCGGCCCGGAGCTGATCGAGCAGCAGTTCGGTCAGCAGGTACGGCGAGAGGTGATTGACGGCGAAGGTCGCCTCGATCCCGTCGACGGTCTGCTGCCGGTCCGCGAACATCGCCCCCACGTTGTTGACCAGAACCTTCAGCGGCCCTTCGGCCGCCAACTGGGCTGCGAGGGCCCGGACGTCGCCGAGCGATGCGAGGTCGGCCGCCACGAACCGCGGCTCGCCTCCGGTCGCGACCGCGCCGATCCGCTCCACCGCGCGGGCGCCCCGCTCGGTGTCGCGGCCGACCACGGTGACGGCGAGCCCGCACGCCGCCAGTCCCCTCGCGGTCTCCAGGCCGATGCCCCCGGTCCCCGCCGTGACGACCGCCCGCGGCTCCATAAGGTCCGCCCTCTCTGTACTCCGCCGTCCCACCACCGAAACCGGATAGCTATCCGGTTCGACGGAAGGCACGCTAACACAACCGGATAGCCATCCGCTTAGGGGGAGCCTGAAGCACCCGTTGGTCCCTTGAGCCGATGTGCGGATGTGCGGATGTGCGGATGCGCGGATGCGCGGATCGTTGAGCCGGGGTCAGCGCGGGGGACGCAGGCCCTCAAGGAGCACGTCGAGGTAGACCTCGGTGTGTGCCGGGTCGCTGTCGCCGGAGCGTACGGCGTGCTCGATGCCACAGAGCAGGCGGCGCACGTCGTCGGCCTCGACGTCGCGCCTGATCGCACCGGCCCGGCGGGCACGGTCGAGCAACTGCGCGACGGCCCGGTCCAGCTCGGCCTTCAGCGCCGAGGTCTGCGCCTCGGCATCGCCGGCGGATTCGAGCACGGCGGCGAACCCGCTGTCGTCCAACATGCGCATGAGGGTGAACCGCAGCAGATGGTGCAGACCCGCGAGGGCGTCCTCGTCGTCGGCGGCGGCCCGGGCCTCGTCGACCAGCTCCTGGAAGCGCTCGGCCGACAGTGCCTCCCACAGCGCGTGGCGGGTGGGGAAATGCCGGTACACCGTTCCCACGCCTACGCCGGCGAGCCGGGCGATGGCGTTCAGCTGGAGCGAGTCGTCACCGGCGGCCAGTTGTTCGCGGGCCACCCGCAACACCCGGGCGCGGTTGCGTGCGGCGTCCGCCCGCAGCGCCGGCCCCTGCTCGCCTGTCGGTGTCACGGGCCCAGCTTAAAGGCCTGCCGACCACAGCCCGACGCTCCCCGTTTCCCCTGACTGGCCCGTCCAGCGTCTGGCCCAGCGGGTACGGCGACAGCATCGGTTACACGGCATCGGTCACGTGGAGGGGTGTCGTCCCCGGGGTTGTCCCGGCCGCTCCTCCAGCGCCCCCGCCAGCCCCTCCGCCAGCACCTCCGCCAAGTGCCTGCCCTTCCGTCCCGCCAGCTGTTCCAGCTGGGTGCGGCAGGAGAAGCCGTCCGCCAGGATCACCGCGTCACGCGTCGCCGCGCGTACCGCCGGCAGCAGTTGCTCCTCCGCGCAGGCCGTGGACACGTCGTAGTGGCCCTGCTCGAAACCGAAGTTGCCCGCGAGGCCGCAGCAGCCGCCGCTCAGTTCGCCGGTCAGGCCCGCCGCCTCGCGCAGGCGGCGCTCCGCCGTGTCGCCGAGGACAGCGTGCTGGTGGCAGTGGGTCTGGCCGACGACCGGGCGGTTCACGGCGGGAGGGGTCCAGTGCGGGGCGTGCTCCGCCAGCGTCTCGGCGAAGGTCCGTATCCGTGAGGCCAGTTGAGCGGCTCTCGGGTCGTCGTGGAGCAGTTCCGGTACGTCCGTGCGGAGTGCCGCCGCGCAGCTCGGTTCCAGGACGACGATCGGGGCGCCGGAGTCCAGGACCGGTTCCATGAGGTCCAGCGTGCGGCGCAGTACCGCGCGGGCGCGGTCCAGTTGGCCCGTCGAGATGTACGTCAGGCCGCAGCAGGGCCGCTCCCGGCGGAGGGCCGGGCCGAGCGCGGCCCGCGCTGTTCGCGACCTTCCGTCCCCGATCGGCGCCCGCGCCCAGTGGACCGTCGGGGGCAGGGCCACGGTCAGGCCGGCCTCCTCCAGCACCCGTACGGCCGCGCGCCCCACCGACGGCGACAGGTACTCCGTGAAGGTGTCCGGCCAGAGGATCACCACCGGCCCGGCACCGGAACCGACACCCTCCCCGCCACCGGCCCTGGCCCCGTCGGGCACCCGCCTGCGCGCCCACCATCGGCTGAACGGCTCCCGCGCCAGCCGGGGGATCTCCCGCTCACCCGCGATCCCGCCGAGCCGCTTGGCGAGCCGGGCCAGTGGTCCCACCGCGGCAAGGGAGTTCACCAGCCGTGCCGCCCTCAGCCGGGCAACCGTCCGCAGCCACACCGGGAGCCACCCCAGCGCGTAGTGCGCCGCCGGGCGCCGACGGCCCGCGTAGTGATGGTGCAGGAACTCCGCCTTGTACGTGGCCATGTCCACCCCGACCGGGCAGTCCGAACGGCAGCCCTTGCAGGACAGGCACAGGTCGAGGGCGTCCCGGACCTCCGTGGAGCGCCAGCCGTCCGTGACCACCTCGCCCGTCAGCATCTCGTGCAGCAGCCGCGCCCGGCCCCGCGTGGAGTGCTCCTCCTCCCCGGTCGCGCGGAAGGACGGGCACATGACCCCCGAGCCGGAGCCACTGTGTGAGCCGGCGGTCGTGGCGCGGCACTTGGCCACGCCCACGCAGCGGCGCACCGCCGCCGAGAAGTCGCCGCCGTCCTCCGGGTACCCGAAGGCCACGTCCACCGGTTTGCGGGGCAGGACCGCGAACCTCAGGTTCGAGTCGAGGGGTGCGGGGCGTACCAGCATCCCCGGGTTGAGCAGGTCGTCCGGGTCCCACACGCCCTTCGCCCGCTCGAAGAGCCGGACCGCCTCCTGCCCGTACATCCTCGGCAGCAGCTCGGCCCGTGCCTGGCCGTCCCCGTGCTCGCCCGACAGCGAGCCCCCGTGGGAGACCACCAGATCCGCCAGCTCCTGCGAGAAGCGGCGGAAGCGGGCCACCCCGGCGTCCGACAACAGGTCGAAGTCGATGCGGACGTGGATGCAGCCGTCCCCGAAGTGGCCGTACGGCGTACCGCGCAGGCCGTGCGCCGACAACAGCGCCCGGAAGTCCCGCAGGTACGCACCCAGCCGGGCCGGCGGCACCGCGCAGTCCTCCCAGCCGGGCCAGGCCTCGGAGCCGTCCGGCATACGGGTCGCCGTGCCGCTGGCGTCCTCGCGGATGCGCCACAGGGTGCGCTGGGCGGCCGGGTCGGCGACCACCAGCGCGTCCACGACGTCGGCCGCCCGGACGACGGCCTCCGCGCGCGCCCGCGCCTCGGCCGACGAGTCGCCGCCCGTCTCCACGAACAGCCACGCCCCGCCCCTCGGCAGCCCCGCGCCCTCGCGCACCAGGTCCGCCGCCATGCCCTCGACCGTCAGCGGCCGGTACGACAGCAGTCCGGCGGCCGCCTCCGCCGCCGCGCTCTCGTCGGCGTACGCCAGCACGGCCAGCGCACGCGCGCGGGGTGCCTGGACGAGCCGTACGACCGCCTCCGTCAGCACCCCGAGCGTGCCCTCGGAGCCGCAGAAGGAGCGGGCCACGTCCGCGCCGTTCTCCGGCAGCAGGGCGTCCAGGGCGTAGCCCGAGATGCGGCGCGGGAGG
Source organism: Streptomyces bluensis (assembly GCF_014650715.1). GTDB lineage: Bacteria > Actinomycetota > Actinomycetes > Streptomycetales > Streptomycetaceae > Streptomyces > Streptomyces bluensis. The sequence continues at coordinate 103,889 of NZ_BMVM01000010.1, forward strand.
CGGGAGAGGGAGGGGAAGTCCGTGCGCAGGCGCGCCAGTTCCCCCTCCACCAGCGTCCGTAGGCCGGCGGGGGCACCGGCCCAGTCACGACCCGGCCGCAGCAGGTCACCCGTACCGCTGATCACCGACAGCTCCTGGACGCTGTCCGCCGTCGTGCCCCAGGCCACCGAGTGGGACCCGCACGAGTTGTTCCCGATCATTCCGCCGAGTGTGCAGCGGCTGTGGGTGGACGGGTCGGGGCCGAAGCGGAGGCCGTGCGGGGCGGCGGCCTCCTGGAGGCGGTCCAGGACCAGGCCCGGCTGGACGACGGCCCGGCGGCCCTCGGGGTCGAGGGACACGAGCCGATTCATGTGGCGGGTGAAGTCCAGCACCACGCCCGTGCCCGTGGCCTGGCCCGCGATCGACGTGCCTCCACCGCGCGCCACGACCGGCACGCCGTGCTCCCGGCACACGGACAGCACCGCCGCCACGTCGTCCGCGTCCCGCGGCGCCACCACGCCCAGCGGCACCCGGCGGTAGTTGGAGGCGTCCATGGTCGTCAGCGCCCGCGCGGTCGCGTCGAAGGCGACCTCACCGCGCACGGCCGCCCGCAGCCCGGCCTCCAGCCCTGCCCTCACTTCCCCGAGATCCGTCATGCCCCCAGCATGCCCTCCACCACTGACAGTGACCGCCCGACCACCCATCGCTCCACTCGCCGCCCCCGCGTATCACCGAGTGAGAAGTCCGGTCGGATTCCGAGAACGCCTCCGGAACCCGCCCAACCCGATCACGAACTCCCATATAGTGACGGCCAGTTGTGCACCAAGTGTCACTTCACCGTCAGAACATGATCAAAGACCGGAGGTGGCGGAGGCACGGAGGCGCGGAGGAAGGTTCAGGACGCGCCGGCCACGGTCGGCGTCCGGTGGAGCGCACCCAGGGCGCACACCAGGCAGAACAGCTCGCACCGCCCGTTCACCCGGCACCTTCACCCAACACGTACACCAAGCACGTTTGGCAGGCCCGCGCACCGAGCACGTACGACAGGCCCGCACAGAACGCTCGCACCACAGGCCCGCACACCCACACGCGTACCAGGCACACACGCACCCGAGGCCACGACCAACGCCACAGCCGAGGCCACGACCGAGGATCAACTCATGACGCCGCCCATCCCCCGAGGCGAACGGCCCGCCCTCCGCACACTGGTGCCCGCGCCCCTGCTCACCGCCGTGCTCACCGCGCTCGCCGTCGGCGGGTCGGTCGCCGTGGCGCCCGAAGCGGTGCGGCCGGCGCTCGCCTGGGGGGCGGGCGCCGCCGCCGTCCTGCTCACCGCCGCGGTCGCGAGGGCCACGCACGCCGCGCAGACCGTCAAGCTCGTCCGCCGCCGCCTCGACGCCGTCTCCCAGGACACGGGGCGGCTGCTGCAGGAACGGGCCCGGCTGGCCGAGGAGTTGCGCCAGGAGCGGGCGCGGCTGAGCGACGGCTTCGTACGTGAGCGGGCGCGCCTCGCGGAGGACTTCGAGCGCGAACGGACCCGGCTCGCCGAGGAGTCCGCACAGGAACGGCGCCGGCTCACCGCCGACCGCGCCCGCCTCGCCGAGGAGAAGGCCGAACTCGCCGGCCGGGCCCGCAAGGCCGAGAGCGAACGCGCCGCCGCCGTCGCCGCCACCGCCAACGCGGCCGGCCGCATGCAGGCGCTCGCCACCGGCACCCTCGCCGACCTGCGCGAGATGGAGGAGCGCCACTCCGACGAGGACGTCCTCGCCGACCTCCTGCACCTCGACCACCGCACCGCCCAGGCGAGCCGTCTCGCCGACTCCGTCGCCGTGCTCTCGGGTGCGCGTTCGGGCCGCCGCTGGGCGCGGCCGATCCCCATGGAGTCCATCCTGCGCGGCGCGATGGGCCGCATCGGCGGCTACCAGCGTGTGCGTCTGCACTCCTCCAGCGAGGCCGCCGTCGCCGGACACGCCGCCGAGGCCGTCATGCACGCACTCGCCGAACTCCTCGACAACGCCGCGACGTTCTCCCCTCCGACGGCCGAAGTGCACGTGTACGTCGAGGAGGTACCCGCCGGCGTCGTCGTGTCGGTCGAGGACGCGGGCCTCGTCATGAGCGACGTCCAGCTGCGCCGCGCCGAACGCGCCGTCTCCGGCGAGGGCGCCGACCTCGGCGGGCTCTCCGGCACCCGGCTCGGGCTCGCCGTCGTCGGCCGCCTCTCCCGCAAGCACGGTCTGAAGGTGTCCTTCCGCCCGTCCGCGCGCGGTGGCACCGGCGTGCTGATGCTCATCCCGCAGGACCTGCTGGCCGGCGCGTCCGCCCCGGCGCCGACGCCGACGCCGGCGCCACGGCCGGAGCCCGCCCCGCGATCCTTCGGACCGTCGTCGTACGCCACCGCCCGCGCGCCCCAGGACCTGGACCCCGAGCCCGTTCCGACGCACGAGTCCGCGGCGAGGCCGAACGGCCACAGCCTGACCGCGACCGGCGCGCCTACGCCGAGCGATCCGTCCCCGAGCGTTCCGTCCCCGAGCGTTCCGTCCGGCGATCAACCCGGCGAGCTGCCCAGCGAAGTGCCCATGGATCTGCCCATTGATCTGGCCGGCGGGCTGCCCAGGCGCCGTCGCGGTCAGAGCCTCACCGCCGCTCAGGCCCGCACCCGCGGCCGCATCCCGCCCCGGCCCGCGCCCGAGACCCGCCCCGCCACCGATCCACAGGTCAGGGCCGCCCGGTTCAGCAGCTTCCGCAGCGCCGTCCGCGGCACGGTGCCGGACCAGGCGCTGGTCCAGGGCACGACGACGGAGGTGCCGGTCGTACCGGAGCCGGTGGAGGCGGACGCCACGGCCCCGCAAGACGCCGTACGAGACACGCCAGAGGCACCAGAGGCACCAGAGGCACCAGAGGCCCCCGCCACATCGCAACGGCAACCGCAACCGCAACCGCACTTACAGTCGTACCCGCACCCGGAAGGTGACCCCACTTCATGACCGGCCCCCTCGGCACCAGCACCGCCGACGAGAAGCTCGCCTGGCTCATCCAGGGCCTGTTGGAGCGCACGCCGGGCGCGCGGCACGCACTCGTGCTCTCCCGGGACGGCCTGAAGCTGTGTCGCACGCCCGAGCTGTCCGTCGACCAGGCCGACCATCTCGCCGCGATCGCCGCCGGTATCCAGTCGCTGTCGCAAGGGGCGTCGGTCGGGTTCGGCGACGGCAGCGGTGGCGTACGGTCGGCGATGGCCGAGTTCTACGGCGGGGTCCTGTTCATCGTGGAGGCCGGACGGGGCGCACACCTGGCCGTCGTCACCGACGAGGACGCGGACGCCGGTCTCGTCGGGCACAACATGAGCGAGCTGGTGGAGCAGCTCGGCGAGCACCTGAGCGCACAGCCGCGCGCGGTCCGCGGCCCGGCACCCGGTACGGCCCCAGGCACCTCATGACCCGGCCCGGCAGGGACGACGCGCCCGACCGGCTCTACACCCTCACGGGCGGGCGCAGCCGGTCCGCGCCCGACAACCCGTTCGACCTGGTGACGCTCGTGGTCGCCGAGTGCGATCCGGCGCCCGGCATGCAGTCGGAGCACACGGCGATCCTGCGGATGGCCCGGAAGCCGATGGCCATCGTGGAGATCGCCGCCGAGCTGCGGCTGCCCGTGAGCATCACCAAGGTCCTGCTCTCCGACCTCCTCGCCGCCGGCCGTGTCAGCGCCCGCCACCCGCACATGGCCGCGGTCATCGACCCCGACATTCTGGAACAGGTGCTCGTTGGACTCCGCAGCCTCTGAAGACGGTACGAGAACCGCTCAAGACGGTACGAGCGGTACGAGGACCGAGGGCCTCACGGGCCCCGAAGAACACACCAGCCTCGCCCCCGCGCGCGTGCCGCTCGGCGGACCCCGCTTCCAGAGCGAACCGGACGCCGTGTACCGGGAGTTGCGGCAGGAGCACGGGGCCGTGGCGCCCGTCGTGCTCGACGGTGGGGTGCCGGCGTGGCTGGTGCTGGGGTACCGCGAGCTGCATCAGGTGACCGGCGATCCGGTGCTGTTCAGCCGCGACTCCGAGCTGTGGAACCAGTGGCCGGACATCCCCGACGACTGGCCGCTGCTGCCGATGATCGGCCGCAAGCAGCCCTCGATCCTCTACACGGTCGGCGAACGCCACCGCGAGCGCGCCGCGATGATCAGCAACGCCCTCGAAGCCGTCGACCCCTTTCAGCTCCGCGCCCTCGCCGAACGGCTGGCCGACGAACTGATCGACGCCGTGTGCCACAAGGGCGAGGCAGACGTCGTAGCGGACTACGCGATGCTGCTGCCGATGCGGGTGCTGGCGACACTCTTCGGCTTCGCGGAGGAGCAGGGCCCCGGGCTGGTCGACGCCCTGAACGACATGATCGACGGCCAGGAGCGCGCCCTCGCGGGCCAGGCGCACCTGGCCTCGTCCATGGACCGGCTGGTGGCCGACCGGAGAGCGGCCCCGGCGGACGACGTGGTGTCGCGGATGCTCGCGCACGCTGCCGGGCTCGGCTCCGGGATCGGCTCCGGGATCGGAGACGAGTTCACGGACGAGGAGATCGTCCAGGACCTCATGGTCATGACGGCCGCCGGGCACCAGCCGACCGCCGACTGGATCGGCAACTCGCTGCATCTGATGCTGACGGACGACCGTTTCGCCGCCTCCCTCTTCGGTGGCCGCAACAGCGTGGCCGAGGCCATGAACGAGGTCCTCTGGGAGGACGCCCCCACCCAGAACGTGGCCGGCCGCTGGGCGTCCCGCGACACCCGGCTCGGCGACCGCCACATCCGCGCGGGCGACCTGCTGCTGCTCGGCCTCCAGGGCGCCAACTCCGACCCCCGGGTCCGTACCCACGGCTCCGCCCTGACCGGTGGCAACAACGCGCACTTCTCCTTCGGGCACGGGGAGCACCGGTGCCCGTTCCCCGCTCAGGAGGTGGCCGAGGTCATCGCGCGGACGGGCATCGAGGTCGTACTGGACCGGCTGCCGGACATCGATCTGGCGGTACCGGCCGGGTCCCTGACCCGCCGGCCCTCCCCGTGGCTGCGCGGCCTGACGGAACTGCCGGTGACGTTCACGCCCACCCCCGCCCTTGGAGGCACGCGCGCATGACGACTGACGTCGAACAGACCCGTATCGTGCTCGACCCCCTCGTCTGCGACCTGGACGGGGAGAGTGCCGCGCTGCGTGCCGCCGGGCCGCTCGCCGCGGTGGAGCTGCCGGGCGGTGTCCCCGTGTGGGCGGTCACCCACCATGCCGAGGCGCGGCAACTGCTCACGGATCCCCGGCTGGTGAAGGACATCAACGTCTGGGGTGCCTGGCAGCGGGGCGAGATCGCGCCAGACTGGCCGCTGATCGGGCTCGCCAATCCGGGCCGCTCCATGCTGACGGTGGACGGAGCGGATCACCGTCGTCTGCGGACGCTGGTGGCGCAGGCGCTGACGCCGCGCCGGGTGGAGCACATGCGCGACAAGATCACAGAACTGACGGAGGACCTCCTCGACCGGCTGCCCACGGACGGGACGGGGGACGGGAACGCGTTCGGGACCGGGGACGGGGGCGGGGGCAGGGGCAGGGGCAGGCCGGTGATCGACCTGAAGGCGGAGTTCGCCTACCCGCTCCCGATGTACGTCATCGCGGATCTCATGGGCCTCGACCAGGCCCGGCTTCCCCGGGTGAAGGTGCTCTTCGACAAGTTCTTCTCGACGCAGACGCCGCCGGAGGAGGTCGTCGCGACGCTCACCGAGCTGGCGGGGATCATGGCGGAGACGGTGACGGCGAAGCGGGCGCAGCCCGGCGACGACCTCACATCCGCGCTGATCCAGGCCTCCGAGAACGGTGACCACCTCACCGACCAGGAGATCGTCTCCACGCTGCAACTGATGGTGGCGGCGGGCCACGAGACGACGATCTCGCTCATCGTCAACGCGGTGGTGAACCTGTCCACGCATCCGGACCAGCGCGCTCTGGTCCTCGCGGGGAAGGCGGACTGGTCCTCGGTGATCGAGGAAACGTTGCGCTACTCGACGCCGACGTCGCACGTACTGATCCGCTTCGCGACGGAGGACGTGCCCGTCGGTGACAAGGTCCTTCCTGCGGGGGACGCGTTGATCGTCTCGTACGCCGCCATCGGCCGGGACGAGGCGGCCCACGGGCCCTCGGCCGGCGTCTTCGACATCACGCGCCCGACCGCGAACCGGCACATCGCCTTCGGACACGGCCCGCACGTGTGCCCCGGCGCCGCGTTGTCCCGCCTGGAGGCCGGGGTGGCCCTCCCGGCCCTGTACGCCCGCTTCCCGTCCCTCGATCTGGCGGTCCCGGCGGGCGAACTCCGCAACAAGCCGGTGGTGACCCAGAACGACCTGTACGAACTCCCGGTCCGCCTGCACGGCTGACCGACTCACCGACTCACCCACTCACCCACTCACCGGCTGACCGGCTGATCCGGCTGATCCGGCGGCGAAAACTCGTCTCACCCGACGGACGAGGTTGCGCCCGGGTTTCCAGAAAGGGCTACGCTCCCTCCCGTGGCTGATATCCAGATTCCCGCTGACATCAAGCCCGCCGACGGACGGTTCGGCGCCGGCCCCTCCAAGGTGCGCACGGAGGCGCTGGACGCCCTCGCCGCCTCCGGTACCTCCCTGATGGGCACCTCCCACCGCCAGGCCCCGGTGAAGAACCTGGTCGGCGCGGTGCGCGAGGGCATCAGCGAGCTGTTCCAGATCCCCGACGGCTACGAGGTCGTCCTCGGCAACGGCGGCTCCACCGCGTTCTGGGACATCGCGACCCACGGACTCATCGAGAACAAGTCGCAGCACCTCTCGTTCGGCGAGTTCTCGTCGAAGTTCGCGAAGGCCGCGAAGCTGGCCCCCTGGCTGGCCGAGCCGACCGTCATCTCCAGCGACCCCGGCACGCACCCGGAGCCCGCCGCCGAGGCTGGCGTGGACGTGTACGCGTTCACCCACAACGAGACCTCCACCGGTGTCGCCGCCCCCATCAAGCGCGTCGACGGCGCGGACGAGGGCGCGCTCGTCCTCGTGGACGCCACCTCCGGCGCCGGCGGCCTCCCCGTCGACATCAGCGAGACCGACGTCTACTACTTCGCCCCGCAGAAGTCCTTCGCTTCGGACGGCGGCCTCTGGATCGGCGTCTTCTCCCCCGCCGCGATCGAGCGCGCCGAGCGCGTCCACGCCTCCGGCCGCCATGTCCCGGAGTTCTTCTCCCTGCCGACGGCGATCGACAACTCGCGCAAGAACCAGACGTACAACACCCCGGCCCTCGCCACGCTCTTCCTGCTCAACGAGCAGCTGAAGTGGATCAACGGTCAGGGCGGGCTGGCCTGGTCCGCGGGCCGTACGGCCACCTCCGCCCGGACGCTCTACGGCTGGGCCGACGACAGCAAGTACGCGAACCCGTTCGTCACCGACCCGGCCAAGCGCTCCCAGGTCATCGGCACGATCGACTTCTCCGAAGAGATCGACGCGGCCGCCGTCGCCAAGGTGCTGCGTGCCAACGGCATCGTCGACACCGAGCCCTACCGCAAGCTCGGCCGCAACCAGCTCCGCGTCGCCATGTTCCCGGCGGTCGACCCGGCGGACGTCGAGGCGCTGACGAAGTGCGTGGACTATGTGATCGAGAAGCTTTGACCTCTCGACGCGTACGACAGTGAAGGGCGCCCGGTGAGCAACCGGGCGCCCTTCGTCATGTGCCGTACGTCAACCGCGCTGGATCCCCATGGTGTCCAACAGCAGGCCCCTGCGCTGGTCTTGGGTCTGGACGAGGATCGCATCGCCATGCCGTGCCACGGCCAGATACCAGGTTCCCGGTGCCAGCTCCGCGATGATCTGCCCGCTGCCGTCCTCACTCCGCAGCGGGCGCGGCACCGGTACGGCGAACCAGAACGGCTCGGACCCATGCCCGGATCGCGCCTGGTGGCCTGTGGACTCGGGCCCGGTGACGAGGCCTGCGGCACGCATGGCGCTCTGCAGGTTCCGCAAGGCGCGCTCCCGGCCGGTCTCCACCGCGCCGACCCCGGGTTCGCCCGAGGAGCCCGGCAGACCCGACATCTGCTGGAGGAATTCCGTCTGCGTCGGCTGCTCCTCGTTCGGTTCCTTCTGTATACCGCTTGTGTCGAGCAACAGCCCACGAGTGCCGTCGCTGCCGACCACCGTCATGGCATCACCGCGCCGCCCCACTGCCAAGTACCAGGTGCCTGGGGCCAGTTCGGACCGCGGTTCCAGCGAACCGTCCTCGGCGTACAGAAGGCGCGGCGCCGGAACGGCGAACCAGTGCGGTGCGTAGGTGACATCAGGTGAGGCGGCGATCGCCCGTGCAAGGCGCTGCGCGGTCTCAAGCTGCTGTCGGAACTGGGCTTCGGCCGCACGGCGCAGTTCCTCCGACTCCCGGCGCAGCCGTTCCTCCCGTTCCTCCATCTCCGCCAGCCGCTCGGCGGCCTCCCGCCGACGGGCCGCCGCATCCAGGTCCTCCCCGCCGCCCGGGCCTGGCGCACAACGATTCCGCGCGATCGCGATCAGGCCCCCGGTGTTGCGACTGCGCTGCTGGGGAAGCGGGCGGGAGCGGGCGGCCAGTCGTCGGTGGACATGCCGATACAAGGTGTCCATGTCGACCGGATCGGGCCCCTCGGCGATGCCGTCCCGCAACGCTGCGATCAGCTCGCCCGTGAATGCGGTGTACGTCTCCCCCGGCGGCGAGAGCGCGGGCCGGGTCTCGGCCGAGGCCGTGAGCAGACAGGTGCCCTCGACCACCGCCTGATCGGCGATGTGCGCACTGGCGCTCATCCGGCCGAGCAGGGCGCGCCCGCTGTAGCAGCAGTCGAGGATCACGACGGTGCGCCGGGCGCGCACCCCGAGGTCCAGGACGGCCCGGCGCAGATACTCGTAGCGCAGCGAGGTGTACTCGCGTTCGGGGTCGGAGTTCGTCAGCGCGAGGTACAGCTCGTCGGTGTGCAGGTCGGTCAGGCCATGTCCCGCGTAGTACACGAGGAGGGTGTCCTCGGCCAAACGGCCCTTCTCCCGTACGACATCCAGCACCTGGTCGGTGCGCGACGGCTGCTCGATCACCGTGCAGGACTCCTCGGCCAGCCCCCATACGGTGGGCTCGGCCAGGATCTCGCGCAGTCCCCGCAGATTGTTGGCGACCGCCGGCAGGTCCTCCAGCACGGAATACGCGTGCACGCCCACCAGCACGGCCTGGGAACAGGCCGGATCGGACAGCGCGACCACGGCTAGGCGTCTTCGCCGTCCGCGCCGGAGCCCACGGGGTCGGGGGCGTCACCGAAGCGGGCGAGAACCTGCTCGACGGTCTCCGGCGATGCGTCGTGGACCGTGACCACGACGCCGTCCCGCTCCAGGGTGATCTGCGGGGGCCGTGGGCGGGAGGAGCGCCAGCCGGCCAGAGCGACGAGCAGGGAACCGAGGGCGATGGAGTTGCTCACCACGACATTGATGACGTCCAGGCCCCCGCCCCCCATGGTGCCCGCTGCTGCGGCGCCGGATGGCGGGGCGATGGTGACCCCGCCACGCAGCTCCGGATCAACCGCGAGCCAGCGCTGCAGGGACGCCTCCGCCGCGCCGGAGGACGCAGGCTCCTCCACGATGGTGATGCCGAACTCCATGCGCCCCTGGCCCCCTTCTCCTGGTCGCCCGGTGTGGGCTCACCACTGCTTCATCCTAGAAGCCAACACCGACAGCGCTCCGCCGCGTCCTTCGACGCGTACGACAGTGAAGGGCGCCCGGCGGAGTGCGTTCCACCGGGCGCCCTTCGTCGTTGCGTGCGACGCCTACGCGAACTGCTGGAGGAAGGCCTGCCAGCTGTCGCGGGAGACGGTGAGGAGGGGGCCGTGCGGCTGCTTGCTGTCGCGGACGGCTCGGCCGTTGCCGGTGGTGTCGGCGATCTCTACGCAGTTGCTCTGAGCTCCGGAGTACGACGACTTCCGGAAGGGGCCTATAACCTCGATCACGATGCGTCTTCCTTCAAGCTCCGCAGTACGCCCCGAATGAGCTTCGCGCTCGCGTCCGGTGCCAGTGCCGACGATCGTAGTAGGTCGTACATATTGGCGTAAGCGGTGAGGTCTTCCGGACCCTCAAGGACCGATGTGCCTCTCAGGTTCTCCAGGGCCACGGCTTGGGCCGTCGGTTCGGAGTCGAAGCTGAAAGCCGAGAAGGCAGAAGTCACGGTGGCCAGTGCTCCCACGCTGAACGGGAGTACCTGCACGGTGACGTTCTTCCGCTTGCCGACCTCAAGGATTGCCGAGAGTTGCTCCCGGTGGACTTCGACGCTCACCAGAGGGTGTGCGATCACCGCTTCCCAGATGATGGCGGAGTACGTTGCCCCGCCCTCCTCGATCTTTGCCTGGCGAGCCTCGCGCACCTTGACCATCTGGGCGACGCGTTCGGGAGCCATGTAGTCGGGGCTCGTCTGGATGACAGCCTCTGTGTAGGCGGGAGTTTGCAGGAGCCCTGGCACCAGTACTTGCTGCCACTCCCGGATGTAGGTCGCGTCGTCCTCCAACGCGATGTGATCCATGTAGTCCGGCCGCAGATGTTCCGCATGCTCCAGCCACCACCCCCGGTTCTTGGAGTGCTTCGCCAACTCCTCCAAGTTGGCGCGCACTTCCGGATCCGTAACGCCGTACGCGTCCAGCAGCAGCCGTACTTCGATGACGCGCGCGGTGACGTGGCCACTCTCAAGACGGCTGACCCTGGCCTGACTTGACGCGATGATGTCGGCGGCCTGCGGCTGATCGAGCTTCGCGTCCTGCCGGTACTGCCTGAGCGCCGTACCCAGGCGCCTGCTGCGTACGGTCGGCCGTCCACCTGCGGGCATGGAAACTCCCTTCTCCAGCGGCCACGATGCCACACGAGTTGTCGCATTTGAGAGCCCATCACTCGATCGAGTGGACGACTGCATGTATTCACTTGAGCGAATTGTGCGTGCACCGAATGCGGCCGTAGCTTCGTGAGCGCGCCGCTACGGAGCGCAACCTTGACGCCACGTCAGGAGGTACGGCACCCCCATGCCCGAAACCGCAACCTTCCGCATCCCCAAGCGCAGACAACACGTGTCCACCGCCCGCCAGCGCATCCGCAAGGCCCTCGCGGACTGGGGGATCACCGACGAACTCGCCGACGCCGTCATCCTCTCGGCGAACGAACTCGTCACCAACGCCGTCGCCCACTGCCGGACTTCGTACGCCGAGGTCGAGGTCACGCTCACTGTCGACGGACCGGAGTTACTGCTGGAGGTCTCGGACCTGGACAGGGACCGGCTCCCCCGCCCCCACGACTCCGCCCCGGACGAGGAGTGCGGTCGCGGACTGGCACTCGTGGCGGCGCTGGCCGACACCTGGGGGCATCGGCAGGAGTCGTACAGGAAATGCGTGTGGGCGCGGTTCACACTCACGGAGAGCCCCACGCCAGCAGCGCCGTACGTTCTCAGACCGTGATGCTCCGGCGGACGCGGGCGATCACCTGCTGGGCGTCGGCGCCGAAGACGGCCGACTCCGCGAAGGTGTCCCAGACTCGGCGGTAAAGAGCAATCGTTTCGCCGTCGTCCAGCCAGAGTTCGGCGTGCCAGTCCTCGACCACGACAAGGCGCTGGTCCAGCATGCAGAACGAGTTGCCCAGCGCCAGACGCAGCGGGGCGTCCAGCGGCAGGATGCCCATGCGCACGGTGTCCATGCCCACCACACCAAGCAGACGGTCCAGTTGAGCCACCAGTACTTCGGGTGGGCAGACCCGAGCCCACAGCACGCTCTCATGCATGAGCAGCTTCAGCTCCTTGCCCGGCAGGTACAGCCACTCCTGTCGTTTCATGCGGGCCCGCACCGCGTCTTCCGTGTCCCGTGGCGCATTCTGGAGTGCTGTGTGGTGCTCAAAGATGTATCGGGCGTAGTCGGCCGTCTGAAGCATCCCGCTGATGGCGGCGTTGCTCAACGCGTGCATCGTCCGCGCGTTGGAGACGAGAGTGTTCCAGGTTTCCTGGACTGGCCCATGTCCTGCCGCGAGCTGGCGCCGCCAAGACCGGATATGACTCTCGAACCCCTTCAGCCGGGCGCGCAGTTCTCCGAAGACCGCAGGCTGCCCCGTCGCACGGGCCCAGGCCAGGAGATCTTCGTCCGTGGGGGTCTGGCGGCCGTTCTCCAACTTACTGATCTTCGACTGCTGCCAGCCCAGCCGCTTTGCCAGGTCGACACCGGTGAGCCGGCCATCCGGGCTCTCGACGCGCAATTCCCGAAGCCTGCGGCCCAGTTCCTCGCGCGCCCTCTGATAGTCCGTGCTCACCGGTACCCGCTCTTGTCCCTACGCGTCGCCGTTCATCTCGGCCGTGAACCGTTGCCACGGTACGGCGTGATGCCAAGCAGCATCCCGCACCATGGAGCAGCGCACCACCTCTGCGGGTTCGGTGATCAGATCCACATGCGTGAGCTGATCGTCGTCGTCGAACCGCAGGAGCGCGATAAGGCGACTGTCGAACAGCCAGAAGTCCTCAGCAGGGAGCCGCAGTCGATCCGCGTCGGCGCGCCACATATTGCGAATGTCCTCACCGACGCCGATGTTCCACCTGGCGCTGTCGAGGAGGTAGCGCTGGCCGACGGTGGCGGGCTGATCCACGATGCGTACCCGCTCGATCCGCTTTCCCTGTGCGGTCTGCGCGCGGATGTTCTCGGTCCACCAACTGAATGCCGGGCCTGATGCCGAGTTCTCGCCGACCGTTCCGGTCTCGATGAACCGGCGCCAGCGGTCGCTTGCCTCGTCACTCGCGTACCGCCGCCGCGTCTCCAGCCGCCATGCGGTGTGCTCGAACTTCGTGAACAAGCCGTTGAACTCGTCAAGATCAATCGCCCGCACCTGCCGCTTTCGCCCCTTCGGGGACCAGTCGACCAGCAGGTCCCTCGGGACCACGATCGCGACTTCTCCCTCCGAGAGGTGCTGGAGTTGCGCGACGTCCTCCGGGTCGCTGAGCGGAGGGCCATGCACGATCACCTCCCCGCTGTCCAGGTCCTCATGAACGGACGGGCATCCAGTGACGTCACTTCCCGTCCCGTTGAACCGCAACCTGCGCGCCATACGGCCACCCCCTGGAGTCTCGACGATGTTCGTGCGCCCAGCCTGTCGGTACCTCTGGGTGAATGTCCATGCATTCAGAGTAACCGCACGCGAATAATCGAGAATATTCGCCTTCTTGCTGCTCTCCCGGCACCTACGGTCATCCCACCCGAAGCCACACCAACTCCCGCAGACACAACAACCAAGCAGGAAGGTGCAAGCGATGCCGAACGGAACTGACCTGTACACGCTCGACCTCAGCGGTGCCTCGTTCGTGAAGGCATGTGGAGGTCCCTGTACCGAAGGGTGCGTGACCCTTGCCCGGATCGGAGAGGACGCCTGGGCCCTCGGTGACAGCAAGCGGCCGGAGGCCCAGCCGCTGCGGTTCACCACCGAGGAACTGGCCGTGGCCGGAATCGATCCGGTGCGGTTCGGCCTGACCGTCTGACGTCTCGCCCTCCACGGCCGGTCCTGGCGTGCCCTCGTGCGGGCCAGGACCGGCCGCCTCACGGATGCCGACACCGAACTGGACGACTCGTGCACCACCACGGCTACCTGTGGACCGGCCCCAAGTCCCGCTTCGACCAGGAGGCGCTACGGCGCCCGCCTCATCCCGACCCGCCCCCCGCAGGGAGCAGACCGGAACTGGTTCAGCGCTACCGGGAGGTGGCGGCGGAATTCCCCACATCGGATCTGCCACCGCTGGAAACGGTGTACTGGCTCGTCAAGCCGCGTTCCCTGGTTCGTGGCACGTGGCCGGACCCGCGCGAGGCGGCGGCGTGGCTGAGCGACCGGTTGACCGAGTACGCACCCCGGTTCGCGTCCGAGGCCCAGCGTGAGGTCAGCCATCTGACCACCCTCGTCACCTCCGCGGCCGAGCAACTGGATTCAGGCGGTGACGTATCCCTCGGCTTCTACCTCGAACGTCCCTCGTTCCTCTCCCTGGCCCTGGTGACGTGTTCCCCCAACAAGGGAAACCGCCTCCTGCCGTGCCCGCTCGCGGCCGGGTCCAGTGGTGGGACCAGAAACGGGGCACAAAATCAGGGTACGCACGCCTCAGAGGCGCCCGGCGAGCGCCGGGCACCCCCGTCTTCCAGGACTTGATCGCTGTCGTCCCGGGCGTCGGCCGCCTTCACCTCGGTGTTGCGGCCGTCGTCCCAGCCACTGCTGACGGCGTAGCGCCCGTGCCGCGAAATCCGGGCGCCTTGATGCTCGCCAGATACCCGTCCTTCACCGTGTCCACGGTCGACCAGTCGTCCTTCAGGATGCCGCCCGTGTCACCGGAGTTGGGGTTCCAGGACCAGAAGGTCCAGTGGAAGCTGTCGGCGCCGTACGCCGACGTCGACCGCAGGTACGTCACCAGCGCGGCCAGCCACTTCTGGTCCACCGTCGACTGCAGGGTCGTACCGAACTCGCCCACCCACACGGGAGCGATGTTCTGCTTGAAGATGTAGCCCCAGTACTTGTCCCAGATCCCGGGCATGTTGTTGGGGAACGACGGGTCATTGAACCAGGGCTGCTGGGCCACGGACGTGGCGTAGTCGTGGGCGGAGTAGACGACCCGGTTGGGCACGTCGAGCTGCACCGGGTACTGGGCGACGCCCATCAGGTTGCCGCCCCACCAGCCGTTGACGCCGTTGTACGACTGCACGCCCTCGACCAGGATCAGCAGCTCGGGGTTGACGGACAGGACCGCGTTGCCGGCGCGCTGGGCGGCCAGCCGCCAGTCCCTCGTGGTGTCACCGCAGCCCCAGCAGGCCGGATCGTGGGGTTCGTTGTGCGGGTCGATGCCGACGACCGTGGAGTTGCCCTTGTAGCGCGTCGCCAGGGACTTGAGGTTGGCGATCCACGTCGACTCCGGCACGGCCGCCGTGTACCAGAGTGCCGACTGGCCGCCCGCGTCCGGGCGGTGCCGGTCGAGGATGACCTTCAGGCCGGCCCCACCGGCATACGTCACGATCTTGTCCATCACCTGGAGCGAGGTCAGGCCCTGGAGGTCGGCGTTCTTGCCGTCGGAGAAGTTGATGCTGTCGGGCATGGTGCCGCTCTTGAGGATGTCGTCGCTGTAGGGCAGCCGGATCGTGTTGTAGCCCAGCGACTTCATCTGGTCGATCATGCTCTTGTAGTCGCGTGCCCAGAGACCGTGAACGACGTGATTGCCGGTCTCGAAGCCGAACCAGTTGATCCCGGCGATACGGACCGGCTGCCCGGCCGCGTCCAGGATCTGGCGGCCGCTGGTGTGCCAGTAGCCCGCCCCCGGCTCCGCCGCATCGGCCGTCTGCGCGGCGGCCAGCGGTAACAGGAGCGCCGCGGCGGCTGCGCACAGCGCTCTTCGCAAGCTGCGGAACATGTCGCTGCTTCCTCTCGGGAGGCACGGGCCCGGAACGAGTGGGAGCGCTCCCACAGCCCTGCACCTCCCATGAAAGTCAGGCAACATGAACACGTCAAGGTGTCGGGACTGCCGGCGTGGGGGCCGATGAGTTCTCGATGGCGAAGAGGTCTGCACGGTTATGACTACGCACGTGCTTGAGACTCCCGAGGCCGACCTCGCCTACGACGTTCACGGCCCGCTGCCGACTGCTGACGGACGCCCACCGCTGGTCATGATCGGACAGCCCATGGACGCAAGCGGCTTCGGCTCATTGGCGTCGCACTTCCCCGAGCGCACCGTGATCACGTACGATCCGCGCGGTCTCGGCCGCAGCACCCGCAAGGACGGCCGCGCCGACCACGTACCCGAAACCCAGGCCGCCGACGTGCACGCCGTCATCAGGGCGCTCGGCGCGGGCCCGGTCGACATGTTCGCGAGCAGCGGTGGTGCGGTGACCGCGCTCGCCCTCGTGGCGGCGTACCCCGATGACGTGACCACCCTGGTGGCGCACGAGCCGCCGCTCATTCCGCTCCTCCCGGACGCCCAGGCCGCCGAACGCGCCGGGGCCGCCGTCCGGGACGCGTACCAGAAGAAGGGCTGGGGTGCGGGCATGGCGGCCTTCGTCGTGATGACGTCATGGCAGGGTGAGTTCACCGATGACTACTTCGCCCAGCCGGCGCCGGATCCCACCGTGTTCGGGATGCCCACCGAGGATGACGGCTCCCGTGACGACCCGCTGCTCTCCGACCGGTCCTCGGCGGTCAGTGGCTACCGGCCCGATGTCGACGCGCTCACCGCGGCGCCGACGCGGGTCGTGATCGCGGTGGGCGAGGAATCCCGCGACACCCTCACCGGACGCACCGCGGTGGCGACAGCCGGGCTGCTCGGTCAGCAGGCGACGGTGTTCCCGAGCCACCACGGCGGCTTCCTCGGTGGCGAGTCCGGCTACGCCGGGCAGCCCGAGGCCTTCGCGCGCAGGCTGCGCGAAGTCATCGACAAGGCCGGCTGAGGGTCGCGTCTCCCGGCGTCTCCCGGCGTCACGCGGCGTTCGTCCGGCTCTCCAAGGGAAGTGCGGCGCGCAGCGCGCCCAAGGAGGCCTGACACGGGGTCCGGTTCAGGGTGGGGCGGCGCTGCTCCGCCCCACCCCCTCACCTCAGCGGCTGAGCCGCTGGAACCTCCGCACCGCCAGCGGCAGGAACACCGCCGTCAGGACCAGCGGCCACACCCCCGCCATGAGCAGCGCGTGCTGCTCCACCCACGAGTCGCCGCTCCCCACCGGCGTACCGAACAACTCACGTGTCGCGGCGGCCGTGGAGGAGATCGGGTTCCACGCCGCCACAACACCCAGCCAGTCGGGCATGAGCTGGGGCGCGACGTAGATGCTGGAGATCATCGTCAGCGGGAAGGCGACCGCGAACAGGCCGCCCGCCGCCTCGGGGTTGGGCACCAGGAGCCCGAGCCACACGCCGATCCAGATGAGCGCGAAACGCAGCCACAGCAGCAGGGCGAAGGCGGCCAGGAAGCCGGCGCCGCCGTCGGGGCGCCAGCCCATCGCCACTGCGGTGAGCATCATGATCGCCAACTCCGCGCAGGCGGTGATCAGGTCGGTCACCCCGCGTCCCGCGACCACCGCCGACGACGCCATCGGCATGGAGCGGAAGCGGTCGATGACGCCCTTGGTGGAGTCGTAGACCACGACCGTCGCCGTGTTGATGAAGCCGAACGTCATCGTCATCACGAACATGCCCGGCATCAGGAAGTCCTTGTAGTCCCCGCCGCCGGGCACCTTCATGGCGCTGCCGAAGACATAGCCGTAGAGGAGGACGGAGAGGATCGGGAAGCCGAGTTGCCAGGCGATGTTGACGGGTTGGCGCTGGTAGTGGGTCAGGCCGCGGCGGACGATGTTCCAGCAGTCGGCCAGCGCCCAGTACGCCCGTCCGTGGGCGGGCCGCTCGGTGAGGTCCAGGGAACTCATGCCGCCGCCTCCTTCCCCGGGTCCCCCGTGGTCCCCGCACCCGCCGAAGGTGCCGTACGGTGTCCGGTCAGGCGCAGGAACACGTCGTCGAGGCTCGGCCTGCGCAGTCCGATGTCCTCGACCACCACGCCCTCGTCCCGCAGCGTCCGCGCCACCTCCGTCAGGGCCGCCACGCGGTCGGTCACCTGGGCGTGGACGCGCGACGCCGCCTCGTCGGCCTCCGGTTCGCCGTCCGCGACGCGGGCGACCACCTTCACCGCCCGGGGGAGGTCGGACCGCTCGGCCACGACGACCTCGATACGGTCGCCGCCGACCGTGCTCTTCAGGCCGTCCGGGGTGTCGTCCGCGATGTCGCGCCCCTGGTCGATGACGGTGATACGGGAGGCCAGCTTGTCGGCCTCCTCCAGGTACTGCGTGGTGAGCAGGACGGTCGTGCCGTCGGCCACCAGCGCCCGTACGGACTCCCAGACCTCGCCGCGGCTGCGCGGGTCGAGCCCGGTCGTCGGCTCGTCGAGGAACAGCACGGCCGGGGCGAGGATCATCGAGGCGGCGAGGTCGAGGCGGCGCCGCATACCGCCGCTGTAGTCGCCGACCCCCTTGTCCGCGGCGTCCACGAGGTCGAACCGCTCCAGCAGTTCACCCGCCCGTCGTCTCGCCCGCTTCCCGCCCAGGTGGAACAACCGGCCGAACGTCTCCAGGTTCTGCCGTCCCGTCAACACCTCGTCCACCGCCGCGTACTGGCCGGTGAGCCCGATCCGCGCCCGTACGTCGCGCGGTCGGCGCGCCACGTCGAGTCCGGCCACCGTGGCGCGGCCCTCGTCCAGGCGCACGAGCGTGGACAGGATGCGTACGGCGGTGGTCTTGCCCGCTCCGTTCGGCCCCAGCAGGCCGTGCACGGTGCCTTTGCGCACCGCGAGGCCGAAGCCGTCGAGCGCGCGCTTGGCGCCGTACCGCTTCACGAGGCCTTCGGCCCTTACGGCGTATCCGTCGTCTTCCAACGCCGCCTCCCCCTTCACTTTCACCTTCACCATCCCCATAACCGCCCAATAACTGAGTACGGTGTACCCGTAAAAGAGTACGCCGTACTCAATTTCTGTCCACTGGTTTCCCGAGGCCCGGCAAAGAGCCATGTCAGGAGGGCTACGCTGAGGTTCATGGCGAGGACCGAGACCAGCGGTGGCGGCAACATCAAGCTCACCCTGAAGCTGCTGTGGGGCGGTGGCGAGCGCCCCAGCCGGGGGCCCAAACCGGGGCTGGCCCTGGACCGGATCGTCGCCGCGGCCGTCGGGATCGCCGACGCCGAGGGGCTGGAGGCGGTGTCGATGCGCCGCCTGTCCACCGCGCTGGACGTCGGCACGATGTCGCTGTACCGGTACGTACCGGGAAAGGCCGAGCTGCTCGACCTGATGCTCGACCGGGTGCAGCGCGAGGCGCTGGAGGCGGACCAGGAGAACCTGGCCGGCCAGGAGAGCGCGACGGCACCGACCGGCTGGCGCCGGGCCGTCGAGTCCCTGGCCCGCGGCTACCTGGAGCTCTACCGGCGCCACCCGTGGCTGCTGCGGGTCAACGAGGCCCGCTCGGTTCTGGGCCCGAGTTCCCTGCGCTCGCTGGAGGTCGCTCTGATCCCGCTCCAGGGCATGGGGCTCAGCGACCCCGAGCTGATGTCGGTGATCATCTCGGTGCAGTCCTTCGCCGGGGGCATCGCGCGCATGGAGATCGACACCGACGCCGCCGCGAAGGAAACCGGCCTGAGCCACGAGGAGTTCTGGGAGCAGCAGCGGCCGTACCTCGAACAGGCCATGGAGAGCGGGCAGTTCCCGGTACTCGCCACGCTGGCCGAGGACACCTTCTCGGAGGACTTCGACCACTTCGCCTTCGGCCTGCGGCGGTTCCTGGACGGCCTGGAGGTCCTGGTCGCCGAGCGGGCAGGGCGGACCGGGCGGCGCGGAGAAGGATGACCCGGCACGCCCCTCCGGGACCGCTGTAGCCCTGGGGGCGGCCGGCGGGGCTGGGTTCGCACGGTGGTCGGCCACCGAAGTCGACACGGCCGCGTTCCGCGCGCTGGGCGGGGAGTTCCCGCGGAGCGTGTGAGAACGGCCCGGTCGTATACGGGGGTTGCTCCCTGCCCACGGCAACGAAGGGCGCGCGAAGACTGCCTGACCCAGGAAATGATCTTCGGCCCGGCGCGTACGACAATCGTCGAGTTCTTTTGAACCCTGTCTCGTTCCGTGGACCAGGAGGGCTTACCTGTGAGATTGTCCCGCGCCGCACTGTCCGTCGCCGCCGTCGCTCTGACGCCGACGCTGCTGCTCGCCGCGCCCGCCTTCGCCACCGACACGGTCAGCACCTCGTCCACCGGCGCGGTGACGGCGTCGGACACCACCGACCCGACCACGCCGGTGTCCGAGATGTCCGACGACGACGTCCGGGTGGCGATCATGCGCATCATCGCCGACCCCGCCACCGGCAGCGCCGTCCGCGCCGCCGCGCAGGCGGCCATGGACGGCACCATCGCCGACCAGCGGTACTTCCTGGAGACCGGCCGCTGGGAGGCCCAGTTCGAGGACGACCGGGTCGCCGTCGCCCGCATCCTGTACCTCGCCCAGCAGAACGGCAGCAAGGCGGTCGTCCGGGAGGCCAATGCCGCCCTCGACGCCGGCACCCCCGAGGCCCTGCGCGCCTTCCTGGAGACCGGGTACCGCCTCGCCCAGGCCGAGGACGACCGGGTCGCCATCTCCCGCATCCTCGCCGACCCGGCCACGAGCGACGCGCTCCGCGCGGCAGCGGAGGCGGCCCTCGACGACGGCTCCCCGGAGGCACTGCGGTACTTCCTTGAGCACGGCCGCTATGAGGTGGGCGCCTAGGACCTCCCAAGCCGCTCGGGATACGGGCCGTGCTCGCCTGTCGGCAGTCACGGCCCGCTGAACTCCCACCCCGCGTCTGTGGGTTGCACTCGCGTCACGGCGGGAGATCTACCGGGTCCACGCTTGATCACGAGGGCGGAAACGACAGTTTGATCAGAACTCGGTACGCACCCTAGGACGGGCGCCGCGACAGCCTCTTCAGCCCCCACAGAACGACGATGCCGGCCCCCACGAGGATCGCGCCGGTCTTGAACCCGGAGCTCGCGCCGCCACCGCCGCCCCCGGCGGCCTCCGAACCCCCGTCCCCACCCCCGGAGGACGAGGCCGAGCCGCCGGTGGCCCCGCCGGGCGCGTCCCGCGCCACGACCGTGCTGCCCTCGCCCTCAGTGCCGTACAGGATCTTGGACCCGTCGGGCGTGTACGTCACCGACTCGCCCTGTCTCTGCAGGGGGACGCTCAGCTGCTGGATCCGCTTGATCTTCCCGTCGTTCCAGTCGTACAGGATGCCGCCGAAGTACCCGCGTACGGCGAGCCGCTTGCCGTCGGGTGAGAAGGCCGCGTCGGTGGCCCACAGGTCGACGGGGGCGACGGGCTCGTAGACGTTCGTGCCGGACGCGGAGAGCTTCGCGGGCCCCTCGTACAGATGCCCGCCGTCCTCCTGCTTGTCGATGATGTAGACGCGCCCGGTCCTGGGGTGGACGACCAGGGACTCGGCGTCGCGGGAGCCGTCGGAGTACTTCACGACGTACTGAGTGGCCCGGATCGTCTGGTCCTTGAGCTCCTTGGGCTCGGGCAGCTGGTAGATCCACACGTGGGGCCAGGTGACGCCGTCGTTGTCGCCGATGTCGCCGACCCAGATCTGGTTGCCGGGCCCGATGGAGATGGCCTCGACGTCACGCGGTGTGCCGACGCCGGTCATGGTGACGGTGGCGACGGTCCTGCCGGTCCTGCTGTCGACGGCGTAGAGGTAGGCGCCCGTGTCCTGGTCGTTGTGGGTCCAGTAGATCCCCGGG
Organism: Streptomyces bluensis; assembly: GCF_014650715.1. Taxonomy (GTDB): domain Bacteria; phylum Actinomycetota; class Actinomycetes; order Streptomycetales; family Streptomycetaceae; genus Streptomyces; species Streptomyces bluensis. The sequence continues at coordinate 125,162 of NZ_BMVM01000010.1, forward strand.
TGCAGGCGCGAGGCCGCCAGGCCGCTGGACTCGGTGATCCTCGGGTCCTTGAGGGCGAACTCGCCGTCGTCGTCAGCGGCGACCGGCGCGGCCGAGGCGGCGGCGAGGAGAACCCCGGCGAGGCCGACGAGGACGGGGAGGAGGGGAAGGCGAGGGAGCCGGAGGAGGGATCGACGCGGCAATCGACGAGGCATGCCGTCAACCGTATGCCGTCTTCCGCCCACGGGCTGTGCCCGTCCGGTACCGCGGCAGTCCCCGGCACGTGGCGAGGCTCACAGCGCGGAACCGCCCCGCAGCGCCTACCCCTTGGTAGCGCTGCATCATGATGGCCGGATGCTCAGGTTCATGCCCGTCGGCGACTCCATGACCATCGGCAGCGCGGGCGATCACACGTGGCGTTACCGGCTGTGGCAGCACCTGTGCGCGACGTACGGCGGTCCCTTCAAGATCGTCGGCCCCCGGGAGGCGCTCCACGACAAGATCACGGACACCGCGACGTCGTACGCCTACGCGGACCCGGACTTCCCACGTGCCCACCTGGCGGGGTGGGGCGAGGGCTGGCTCCACATGGCGCCGCTGATCACGGAGACGGTGCGGACCCACCGCGCGGACGTGCTGCTCGTCTCGCTGGGCCTGATCGACCTGGGCTTCTACACGGACGCGGACCAGACGGCGGAGAACGTACGGCGCTTCGTGGCCGGAGCCCGCCTGGGGAACCCGCGCGTCCGCATGGTCCTGCTGCCCGTGATCCCGAACATCCGGGCGGAGTCGGACGCCTCCTTCGCCGCCCAGGTGACCCGCTTCAACGAACTCCTCGCCAAAACGGCGGCCGACCTGGACGAACCCCGCTCCCCGCTCCTGCTCGCCTCGTCCCCGCCGTCGTACGACATCCACCGGGACACCTACGACGGCACACACCCGAACGCGAGCGGCGAGCACCGGATAGCGGCGGCCTTCGCCGACACGATGCACCAGGCGTGGGATCTGGGGGAGCCGTACGACGCTCAGCGCTGAGGCCTCCGAGTAAGAGAGCCGTGTCCCCGGCGCCGTGCGTATCGTTATACCGCGCGGCTTCACTCGTCCATGGGGCAGCCGGCGAGGAGCGCCACGATGACCGTCCTTGAAGACAGGATCGCGATGGCCGAGAGCGACAACACGCGCCAGCTCGACGAGATGTTCGAGCGGCTCGAAAAGATGCCCGTCCCCGAGGGATACAAGGTCGAGATCGTCGAGGGGGCCGTCTACATGTCGCCGCAGCGGGATGTTCACTGGGAGACCATCCGCATGATCATCTGGGCGCTCGAAGATCGCTTCGGCAGGCGTGCGAAAGTATTCTCGGATGTCCGCATCGACTTCCCCGGCCACCTGAACGGCCTCGCCCCGGACGTCGCCAAGCTGCGCGACGGCGCCGAGAAGGACCCCGAGGGCCGCTGGCGTCCCGAGGACGTGGAATTCATCGGCGAGGTCATCTCCAAGGACACGGCCAAGAACGACTACGGCCCCAAGAAGACCGCCTACGCCCTCGCCGAAGTCCCCGTGTACCTCATCGCCGACCCCTACCAGGGCAAGTGCCACCTCTACACCCAGCCCAAGGGCGGCGAGTACCTCACCGAACTGTCCGTCGCCTTCGGCGCTGACGTCGACATGACCACCACCCTCCTCGGCCTCACCCTCACGACCGACAAGTTCCCCCGCGACTGACGCGCCCGGACCACGGACACCTTGCGTAGAGCGCACTCCACGCCGTTGGCTAGGGAGTCATGAAGTACACACAGCTCGGACGCACGGGACTCAAGGTCAGCCGGCTGGTCCTCGGCACCATGAACTTCGGCCCGCAGACGGACGAAGCGGACAGCCACGCGATCATGGACGCCGCGCTGGACGCGGGCATCAACTTCTTCGATACCGCGAACGTGTACGGCTGGGGCGAGAACAAGGGCCGTACCGAGAGCATCATCGGCAACTGGTTCGCCAAGGGCGGCGAGCGGCGCGACAAGGTCGTGCTCGCCACCAAGGTCTACGGGAACATGAGCCCCGACGACACCTCCGTCTGGCCCAACCACCACAAGCTCTCCGCGCTCAACATCCGGCGGGCGGTGGAGGCCAGCCTGAAGCGCCTCCAGACCGACTACATCGACCTGTACCAGTTCCACCACATCGACCGGAACACTCCCTTCGAGGAGATCTGGCAGGCCATCGACGTCCTCGTGCAGCAGGGCAAGATCCTGTACGCGGGCTCCAGCAACTTCCCCGGCTACAAGATCGCCCAGGCCAACGAGGTCGCCGCCCGGCGGGGCGGCACCATCGGCCTCGTCAGCGAGCAGTGCCTCTACAACCTCGCCGAGCGCCGCGCCGAGATGGAGGTCATCCCGGCCGCCCAGGAGTACGGCCTCGGAGTCATCCCGTGGTCGCCGCTGCACGGCGGGCTGCTGGGCGGTGTGATCAAGAAGGAGGCCAAGGGCGGGCGCAGGACCGGCGGCCGGACCGCCGAGGCGCTCACCGATCCCGCCGTCCGCGCGCAGGTCCAGGCGTACGAGGACCTGCTGGAGAAGCACGGCACCGAGCCCGGCGAGGCGGCCCTCGCCTGGCTGCTGACCCGTCCGGGCATCACGGGCCCGATCGTGGGCCCGCGCACCGCCGAGCAGCTGGAGTCGGCGGTACGGGCGTCCGAGCTGGAGCTGTCCGCGGAACTGCTGACCGCACTGGACGAGATCTTCCCGGGCCCGGGCCCGTCTCCGGAGGCCTTCGCCTGGTAGGAGCCGCCCGTGTAAAGGGGCGTAAAGGGGCGCTCCTACCAGGGGAGCGCCCCGCGCGGTTCCACGGCTCGCCGGGGGGGGGCGGGCGACTACCTGCCGAGCGCCGAGGCCATGGCGACGAGGGCGAACATGAGCACGAGCACACCGGCCATGATCCGGTTACGGGTCTTCGGGTCCACGTAGGTGAGGTTAACCGGCCGCCCCGAGCGCCCAGCGGGCGACCGTCTCATACCGGGGCTGCTCCCCCGGCACCCCCGACCTCGGCAGGTTGCTGCGCACCATCGCCAGCTCGGACACCGTCCACGTACGGCTGGTGAACAGGGCGAGGCTCTCGACGTACGGCCGTACGCGGACCGTCTCCCGGCTGCGGGCCACCGTCAGGTGCGGCGTGTAGCGGCGGTGCTCCCCCATCGGCACCCCCGCCTTCCGCGCCGCCGCCTCCGAGCGGTCGGCCAGCAGCCGCAGGGCGTTCAGGTCGCCCTCCGCTCCCGCCCACAGCGCCCGGCCACGCCCGAAGTGCCCGCCGCCCCGCACCGCGAGCGGGAACGGCTCGGTACGCCGCGCGGCACGCTCCAGCCGCTCCGACAGGCCGGGGACGAGGTCCTCGTCGACCTGGCCGTAGAAGGCGAGGGTGAAGTGCCACCCCGGCCGCCCGGTCCAGCGCAGCCGGTCCGCCCCCGGCAGCTCCTTCAACTCGCTGACGACGCGCCCCAGTTCGTCGACCACGTCGGACGGTGGCAGCACCGCCGCGAACAGTCTCATGGTGCTCATCGCCCTCACGCCCCAACGACGACGTCAGCTTCTCAGGCCGAGACCGCGGCCGGCTGCTCCTTCGGTACGAACCGTACCCGCGGGTGACCGTCGTGCCAGCCGACCGACAGGCGCAGACCGCCCACGCGGGCCAGGACCAGGCCGATCGTGACCGCGGCGGTCACGGCGACGGCACCACCGAACGCGAAGCCGACGCGGGGACCGTATGTGTCCGTGATCCAGCCGGCGATCGGCGCGCCCAGCGGCGTACCGCCCACGAACACCATCATGTACAGCGCCATCACGCGCCCGCGCATGGCCGGATCGGTGGCCATCTGGACGGCGGTGTTCGCGGTGACGTTGACCGTCAGGCCGAACATCCCCAGCGGGGCCATGAGGAGCGCGAAGATCCAGTACGACGGTGCCAGCGCGGCCACGACCTCCAGGGCGCCGAAGGCCGCCGCGCCCGCGATCAGTATCCGCATCCGGGCCGTGCCCCGGCGGGCCGCCAGCAGGGCGCCCGCGACGGAACCGACCGCCATGAGCGTGTTGAAGAGGCTGTACGCGCCCGCGCCCGCGTGGAAGACGTCGTCCGCGTACGCCGAGAGCCAGACCGGGAAGTTGAAGCCGAAGGTGCCGATGAAGCCGACGAGGACGATCGGCCAGATCAGCTCAGGACGGCCGGCGACGTAGCGCAGCCCCTCGCGGAGCTGGCCCTTGGCGCGGGGCGCGGGCTCGTTGACGTGCAGTTCCCGGGCGCGCATCATCAGCAGCCCGGCGATCGGCGCGACGAACGACAGTCCGTTGAGCAGGAACGCCCAGCCGGTGCCCACGCTCGTGATCAGCACACCGGCGACGGCCGGGCCGACGAGGCGGGCGGACTGGAAGTTCGCGGAGTTCAGGCTGACCGCGTTCTGAAGTTGCTCGCGGCCGACCATCTCGGAGACGAAGGACTGGCGGGCCGGGTTGTCGACGACGGTGGCCATGCCGACGGCGAAGGCGGCCAGGTACACGTGCCAGACCTGGACATGTCCGGAGAGGGTCAGGAAGGCCAGCACCACGCCCGTGACGGCCATGGCCGACTGGGTGACGAGCAGGGTGGGGCGCTTGGGAAGGCGGTCGACCAGGAGACCGCCGTACAGACCGAACAGGAGCATCGGCAGGAACTGCAGGGCCATGGTGATACCGACGGCGGTCGACGACCCGGTGAGACTGAGCACCAGCCAGTCCTGGGCGATGCGCTGCATCCAGGTGCCGGTGTTGGAGACGACCTGACCGATGAAGAAGAGCCGGTAGTTCCGGACCCTCAGGGAACGGAACATCGAGCCGTCGGACGCCTTGGCCTTGACCTTGGCCTCGGCCTTGGCCTCGATTGCGGCCTTGGCTTCGATGTCGGCGTTCGTCTCGATGTCGGCCTTCGTCTCGATACCGGCCTTGGTCTCCATGTCCCCGGGTATCGATTCGGGCGTAACGGTGCCGGCGGCCACGCGGATCAAGGCTGAGGCTGCCGGGTCGTGGGTGGGCAGGGAGTCGCGGGTGGTCGGTGCGGGGGCGGAATCTGCTCCGGGTCCCGAACTCAAAGGGGTTCGCCTCCTCGGCTGTCACGGACTTCGTCGGCCGTCCTCGGGACTGCGCCGGCGTCGGCAGTCACGATCATCGTGGTCCTCGGCGCCGCCCTCGGGAGGGGCGCCCAGGGGTCTCACGGAGGCGCGGCTCGCTGCGGGGCGGCATACGCGCGCCGTGGGCGCCCTGTGCGGCGGCTCACAGGTGCGCGAGCTTCTCCAGGACGGGCGCGGCCTCGCGGAGCTTGGCCCACTCGTCCTCGTCAAGGCCCTGGGCCAGGGTGGTCAGGAAGGCGTTGCGCTTGCGGCGGCTCTCCTCAAGCATCGCCTCGGCACGCTCGGTCTGCTTGACCACCTTCTGGCGCCGGTCCTCGGGATGCGGCTCCAGGCTGACCAGCCCCTTGCTCTCCAGCAAGGCGACGATGCGCGTCATCGAGGGCGGCTGCACATGTTCCTTGCGGGCCAGTTCGCCCGGGGTGGCGGTGCCACAGCGGGCCAAGGTGCCGAGCACCGACATCTCCGTGGGGCTCAGCGACTCGTCGACCCGCTGGTGCTTGAGCCGGCGGGACAGACGCATCACGGCGGAGCGGAGGGCGTTCACGGCGGCTTCGTCGTCGCCATCGGTCTGATCGGACATGTTCTTTAGGGTAACTCATTACCCTCCCTAAAGACCACTGCGATGCCACAGGTATGCCCGTGACCCCGCCCACTCATGCGACCCGTCAAGGGGCCATCACCCATACGGGTGAGTCAGGCGCGAAACGTGACACACCGCCGCCGAACGGGCCCGACCCTCGTGTCCATGGGGACCAGCGTGCTCAGCCTGCGCATAGACCGCGACCTGCTCGAACGCCTCCGACAACACGCCGCGAAACGCGGAATGAGCGTCCAGGACTACGTCGCCCAGACGCTCATTCGTGCCGACTTCGACGAGCGGTTCCAGACCGCGGTCGAGGAGACGGAAAAGTTCTACGGGGTCAGGTGACTCAAGCCACTCAGCGACATCACGTGAGGCCCAGCGCCGGCATCAGGTAGTAGAAGGCGAACACCGCCGACACCACGTACATCGCGACCGGCACCTCCCGGCCCCGCCCGGCGGCCAGGCGGAGCACCACGAAGGTGATGAAGCCCATACCGATGCCGTTGGTGATGGAGTACGTGAACGGCATCATCACCATGGTCACGAAGGCGGGGATCGCGATCGTGTGATCGGCCCAGTCGATCTCCCTGACCGAGTTGGCGAGGATCAGGAAGCCGACCGCGAGCAGTGCCGGAGTGGCCGCCTGGGACGGGACCATCGTGGCGACGGGCGTGAGGAAGAGCGCGACGGCGAAGAGCGAACCGGTGATGACGTTGGCGAACCCGGTCCGGGCCCCCTCGCCCACGCCCGCCGTGGACTCCACGAAACAGGTGGTGGCGGAGGAGGAGCTCGCACCGCCCGCGGCGACCGCGATTCCGTCGACGAAGAGGACCTTGTTGATGCCGGGCATGCCGCCCCGCTCGTCGGTCAGCTTCGCCTCGTCACCGACACCCATGATCGTGCCCATCGCGTCGAAGAAGCACGACAGCAGCACGGTGAAGACGAAGAGCGTGCCGGTCAGCAGACCGACCTTGCCGAACCCGCCGAAGAGGCTGACCTGGCCGATGAGCCCGAAGTCGGGCGTCGCCACCGGGTTGCCGGGCCACTTCGGCGTGGTCAGGCCCCAGGACGGCACCTTGGCCACGGCGTCGATGACCACCGCGAGCACGGTCATGGCGACGATCGAGATGAGGATGGCCCCCGGCACCTTGCGCACGATCAGCGCGAGCGTGAGCAGCGCCCCGAGCACGAAGACGAGGACGGGCCAGCCGCCCAGGTGACCGCCGGCGCCGAGCTGGAGCGGCACGGTGGTCTGCGCGACGTCCGGGATACGCGAGACGAACCCGGAGTCCACGAGACCGATGAGCATGATGAACAGGCCGATGCCTATCGAGATGCCCTTGCGCAGCCCGAGCGGTACGGCACTCATGACCCGCTCGCGCAGCCCGGTCGCGACCAGCAGCATGACCACGAACCCGGCGAGCACCACCATGCCCATGGCGTCCGGCCACGACATGCGCGGGGCGAGTTGAAGCGCCACGACGGTGTTGACACCGAGGCCGGCGGCCAGGGCGATGGGCACGTTCCCGATGACGCCCATGAGCAGGGTCGTCAGTGCGGCGGTGACGGCGGTGGCGGTGACCAGCTGACCGTTGTCCAGCTGATGCCCGTACATGTCCTTCGCGCTGCCGAGGATGATCGGGTTCAGCACGATGATGTAGGCCATCGCGAAGAAGGTGGCGAAACCGCCCCGGATCTCACGGGAGAGCGTGCTGCCCCGCTCCGAGATCCTGAAGTAGCGGTCGAGAGCGCCGGGCGCGGGCCGGGATGCCGGCTCCTGGGGCTGGGGCGCGGTGGCCTTGTCGGGGGCCGAGGTGGACATGCGGGACCTCATCACCAGCAGCGTCCCCTCGGAGCTGTTGGCGTTTCCTACGAACACAAGTGGCCAGGGACAAACGGTTTCAGTATGAACATATGAGGCCCGTGAAATGAAATCGTCACCCGAGGACCTCCCCGCCCCCGATCTGCCCTCCCCACCCCCGATCTGCCCTCCCTTCCTCCGACCTCCCCTCCCCCGACCTCCCCGCCCTCCCTGACCACCCTCGTAAGCTGTCCCCATGGCGAAGTGGACCCCCAAGCACGAGGCGCCGGAGCCCCTGGAGGGCCCCGTGGTCGCGACGATCACCGGCGGCACGATCGTGTGGTTCGTCCTCTTCCTCGTCCAGCTCCCCTTCTACGACTGGTTCGCCGACCGCGGCCACACCTGGTGGCTGTGGACCTGCCTGGCCGGCGGCGGCCTCGGCCTGATCGGCACCTGGTACGTACGCAGGCGCGACGCGGCACTCAAGCGGGCGGCGGCGCGGGACGCCACGGAGCGGACCGAGCAGACCGCGGGCCTGGACGGCCGGCCCTGACGCAGGCCGTACTACTACGGCATCACCCCTGTCCTCCCCAGGTCGGATCTTTCGCCCACTCGGCGGGTGAAGCACCAAATCCGCACGTACCGTCTAAGGCATGACGCACATCGACGCGGGCGCGGAACTCGATCCTGTGCATCCGGTCCCCCTCCCCGCCCCCGGACGGGCGCTCGGGCTGACGGCCGCGGAGGTGGCCGAGCGGGTGGCCCGCGGCGAGGTGAACGACGTCCCCGTACGGAGCAGCCGCTCCACCGCGGACATCGTCCGCGCGAACGTCTTCACCCGGTTCAACGCGATCATCGGTGTGCTCTGGCTGATCATGCTCTTCGTCGCGCCGTTCCAGGACAGCCTGTTCGGGTACGTCATCCTGGCGAACACGGGCATCGGGATCATCCAGGAGTGGCGCGCCAAGAAGACGCTGGACTCGCTCGCGGTGATCGGGGAGGCACGGCCGACGGTGCGCAGGGACGGCGTCGCCGCCCAGGTCGCCACGTCCGAGATCGTGCTCGGGGATCTGATCGAGATCGGGCCGGGGGACAAGATCGTCGTCGATGGCGCGTGCGTGGAGACCGACAACCTGGAGGTCGACGAGTCACTGCTCACCGGGGAGGCCGATCCCGTCGTCAAGCAGCCCGGGGACCAGGTCATGTCCGGGAGCTTCGTCGTCGCGGGCGGCGGAGCCTTCACGGCGGCCAGGGTCGGGCGCGAGGCGTACGCGGCGCAGCTCGCCGAGGAGGCGTCCCGTTTCACGCTGGTGCACTCCGAGCTTCGCTCCGGTATCTCCACGATCCTGAAGTACGTGACGTGGATGATGATCCCGACCGCGATCGGGCTCATCATCAGCCAACTGGTCGTGAAGGAGAACGCCTTCAAGGACTCGGTCGCCCGGACCGTCGGCGGCATCGTGCCGATGGTCCCGGAGGGCCTGGTCCTGCTCACGTCCGTGGCCTTCGCCATCGGGGTGATCCGGCTCGGGCGCCAGCAGTGTCTCGTGCAGGAGCTGCCCGCCATCGAGGGGCTCGCCCGTGTCGACACGGTCTGCCTCGACAAGACGGGCACGCTCACCGAGGGCGGCATGGACGTCACCGAGCTGCGGCCGCTGGACGGCGCCGACGAGTCGTACGTACGGAAGGTGCTGGGCGCCCTCGGCGAGTCCGACCCGCGCCCGAACGCCTCCCTCCAGGCGATCATCGACGCCTACCCGGACGGCGACGACTGGCGCTGCACCGAGTCGCTGCCGTTTTCCTCGGCCCGCAAGTACAGCGGCGCCACCTTCAGCGAGGGCACGGGCGAAGCGAGTACGTGGCTGCTGGGCGCCCCCGACGTGCTGCTGGCCGACGGCGACCCGGCGCTCGCCGAGACCGAGCGGCTGAACGAGGAGGGGCTGCGGGTCCTGCTGCTCGCGCGGGCGGCCCGGGACCTTGACGCCCCGGACGTCGTGCACGGCGCCCGGCCCACCGCGCTCGTCGTCCTGGAGCAGCGGCTGCGCCCGGACGCCGCCGACACACTGCGCTACTTCGACGAGCAGAACGTACGGGCCAAGGTCATCTCCGGCGACAACGCGATCTCCGTCGGCGCGGTGGCCGGGAAACTGGGGCTCAACGGAGAGGTCGTCGACGCCCGGCGGCTGCCCGCCGAACGGCACGCCATGGCGGACGCCCTTGACACGGGCACCGTGTTCGGACGGGTCAGCCCACAGCAGAAGCGGGACATGGTGGGCGCCATGCAGTCGAAGGGGCACACCGTGGCCATGACGGGCGACGGCGTGAACGACGTGCTCGCCCTCAAGGACGCCGACATCGGGGTGAGCATGGGCTCCGGCTCGGAGGCGACCCGGGCCGTGGCGCAGATCGTGCTCCTCAACAACAGCTTCGCGACACTGCCCTCGGTGGTCGCGGAGGGCCGGCGGGTCATCGGCAACATCACGCGCGTGGCGACGCTGTTCCTGGTGAAGACGGTCTACTCGGTGCTGCTGGCGATCCTGGTGGTGTGCTGGCAGGTCGAGTACCCGTTCCTGCCCCGGCATCTGACGCTGCTGTCCACCCTGACGATCGGCGTCCCCGCCTTCTTCCTCGCCCTCGCACCCAACAAGGAGCGGGCGAAACCGGACTTCGTCGGGCGGGTGATGCGGTACGCGATTCCGGGCGGTGTGGTGGCGGCGCTGGCGACCTTCACGACGTACCTGATCGCGCGGCACTACTACACGGGTCCCGGCTCGCTGGACGCGGAGACGAGCGCGGCCACCCTCACCCTGTTCCTGATCTCGATGTGGGTGCTGGCCATCATCGCCCGCCCGTACACCTGGTGGCGCCTGTGCCTGGTGGCCTCGATGGGCGTCGCGTTCCTGGTGGTGCTGGTCGTGCCGCGGTTGCAGGAGTTCTTCGCCCTCAAGCTGGTGGGCGCCGCGATGCCCTGGCTGGCCGTGGGCATCGCGGCGGTGGCGGCGGTCGCCCTGGAGTTCCTGTGGAGGCAGGCCGACCGCCGTCTGCCCGGCTGACCGCTCCGCCTCCTACTGCACGTCGACGAAGTCACCCGACGACGTGACCGCCGGCGTGGTCGACGTGCCCGCGAAGACAAAGCGGAAGGTGCCGTCGGTGGTGGCCGTGACCGTGGTCTTCAGGGCGCCCGCGGAACCGGACTTGATCGTCTTGACGTCCGCGTAGGTGGTCGCACCCTTCTTCTTGAACTGGAGCTTCACGAACTGGTTTGTGTAGCCGGCGTACTTGCCCGTGTCCCAGTTGGCGCGGGTCAGGGCGCCCGTGACCGTGATGGTCTTGCCCTTCTTCACCGGCTCGGGCGAGGCGTTGACCGTCAGCCTGGAGTAGCGCTTGACGCTGTGGGTCTTGTACGCGTCCTTGAGGACGTAGTCGCCGTCCTTGCCCAGGGCACCGGCGAACACCTTCCACTTGCCGGCGAGGACGTTGCTGTAGATGTTCTCGTTCGGGTCGGCGACGACGGTGACCTTGCAGGTCGCGCTGCGCGCGTTCAGAGCGGTGCAGGTGCCGGTCTCGGCGTCCGGGACGATCGCACCGTCCACGTCCGTGTCGATGTCGGTGCCGTGCCACAGGAACGCGTAACCGTCCTCGATGCCGGACGGGTCGGTCGCGGTCACCGAGATGGTGAAGGTCTTCTTGTTGGTGGTGCCGACCACGACGTCCTTGCCGCCGTTGACGGTCACCTTGTCGATCACGGTGTCGCCGACGACCTCGTCCGCCGCGGCGGTGGCACCGAACGCGTCGGCACCGAACGGCGTGACCGACGACGCGAGTGCGCCGGGCTCGGCATCGGCCTGCGCGGCCGGTACGGCGAGGGCGGAGAGCGCCAGGGCGCCGGAGACGGCGGCCACGGTGGCACGCATGCGCATGTGTTTCCCCACGTGTCAGGGGGGTCCCGCGGCAGCTGGAGTTGCTCAGCTGCTCGACTGCTCAGCTGCTCAGCTGCTCGGCGGGAGCCCGAGTTGGTCCTTGGTGCTGATGAACCGGATGGCTCGGGGGATCAGATCCACGTGGGGACAGAAAGGTTGTACGGGAGGTGAACACAATGCGCAGATGTCGCGTAGATCACGTTCAGTCGAACCAGCGGTCCCGCGCCAGTTCCTCCGTCCTGGACGGGTCTTCGAGCAGCGCGGCCACCTCGAAGCGGCGCGGCCACTGGCCGGCGGCCCATGCCAGCCCCGCCGCGACGCCCTCAAGGGTCGCCGCGTGCAGCACACCGTCCCGGGTACGGCGCCAGTCCAACTCGACGCCGTCGACCACGAGTTCCTCGTGCTCGACGTAGGTGGACGGGGTGGCGGGGCCGAGCAGCACGCGCACGGACTCCGGTACGTCGTGCTCCGTGCCCTCGGAGTCCACCTCGCCCGTCACCGACTCGCTCAGCCGCCGCACCTGGAACAGTTCGGCGAGGTCGGCGGCCCTGGACGGCCGTACGGGCAGCAGCGGCACCCCGCCCGTGAACGGCAGCAGATCGGGCGAGTCGACGACCACCGCCTCGGCCGCGTCCACGACCACGACCTCCCCGTCCAGCACGGCCCGCAGCGCGTCCGGCAGGGTCACCTGCTCGGGGTCGAGGTCGGCCAGCGCGCCGTACAACGCGTGCAGTTGCGCCGACGACACGTGCCGCTCCGGGTCGGCGAGGCGGTCGAGGAGCTCGGCGGCGCCGCCGGGCTCGTCCAGCAGGGCGGCCACGGACGTGCGGACGCCGAGCGCCCGCAGTACCTGCTCGTCGTCGAAGCCGGTGGCGTCGGCCTCGTCGTACAGGCCGTGGAGGAGCGGGTCGCCGCCCGCGGCGCGCAGTCCCGCCGGGCGGCGCCCGTCGAGCACCGGGTTCCCGCGCAGCCACCACGCCGTGTACGAGCGGACGATCTCGTGCGTCCCGTCCGGCAGCAGAACGCGCACCGGCTGGGTGAGCGCGTCGCGCAGCGGCGGCCGCGACAGCAGGGCGAGGGCCTGCGGCCAGCGGTCGTCGTCCACGAGGTCGAGATCCCGCACGGCGACGATCTCGGTCGCGACGGGCGGTACGGGCGTGTCCGGGAGCCGGTCGAGGACGTCCTCGCACCACACGTCCACGGCGTCGAGGAGCCCCGCGTCGTCGGGCTCCGCGAAGTCGCCCTCCCTGGGCTCCAGTTCGTCCGGGTCGAGGACGACGTCCGTGGCGCGGACGAGCAGGAAGTTCGCGAGCACACCGCACGCGGCCAGCGGCTGTTCGCCCCAGCGTTCGGCCAACTCGACTTCGACGAAGGCGAGTTCGTCCTCGCGCATGACCTGGGCGAACGCGCTGCCGGGGAGGACGAGCTCACCGGCGGGCGCGAGCTCTCCCTCCTCGTCGGGAAGGGCGAGGGCACCGAGCCAGGGTTCGTCACCGGGTTCGAGGCCCGCGTCCCGTACCAGCCCGAGGACGATGTCCGCGAGTTCCTCCGCGTCGAGGGCGTCCTCCTCCCAGGCCCCGGAGTCCTCGTCCAGGGAGGCGGCCACGGCGGCACGCACCTGCGGCGTGGTGAGCACGGCACGGGGCGTCGCGGGCAGCGCGCCCAGCTTCTCCAGCAGCGGATGGGCGGCGTCCGGGTGCGCGACCTTGAGGCCGAGCCGGGCCAGGGCCTCCGGCTCGATACGCGCCGCGTCCGGGGCGGGCAGCAGGACCTGCCGGGGCCCGATCGTCGTACGACCGTCGGCCAGCGGCACCGGCAGCCCGGACAGCCGGTCGGGGTCGACCCCGGCGAGACTGTCGTAGAGCCGCCGCCACCAGCCGGGGTCCTTCTCCAGCCCGGCGAGACGGTCGACGGCCTCGGTGAGCGGAAGCCGGGCCACGCCCAGCGTCCGCAGCTCGACGCGGCGTTCCAGCCCGGCGGGCAGCAGGCTCGGCAGCACCTCGGCGAGGACACGTACGGTCTCGGCCCCGGCACCCTCGACGACCTCCGCGTCACGGGGCCGGAGCGCCTCCGGAAGCTCGTCGCGCTGAGTCGGGCCGATCTCAGCCGGGCCGACCGCCGTCGTGCCGATGGCCGTCGGGTCAATGGCCGGAGGCAGGAAGGCGGTCCTCGGAAGACGGTCGAGGACCGCCTGCCGCAGCGCCCCGTCGAGCTCGCCCTTGCCCAGCGGGCCGGGCACGAGGTCGATGCTTCCGGGGGTCACCGGCCGCCAGTCGGCGAGGAGTTCGGCGTACGCGTCGGCCGCGCGCTCCACGAGGAAGCGGGTGAGCGGGCCGGGCGCGGCGTGGCGGCGCGTGGTGTCCAGCGGAAGCGTGGCGATGAGCAGCGCGGGCACGCCGAGCGGCTCGTCGCTGGGGGTGGGCGCGTGCACGACGGGCGCGGTGCGGGGGCGGACGGGGGTGCCGTCCGCGTCGATGGGCACGGCCCAGGTCACGGACCAGTAGGGGCGCAGCCGCTCCTCCACGGGCCGGTCGGCGAGGAGCGCCGGGTCGAGGGGCCCTGCCTGCGAGACCGTACGCCAGTAGGTGGTGCCCTCGCGGGAGTCCTCGACGGTCACACCGTGCTCGCGGGGCCGGCGGCGCAGCGTACGGGTGCTGTCCCCGACCTCGACGACGACTTCGTCGAGTCCGGGCAGGGCGAGCAGCAGCGCATCGTCCACACCGTTCAGGAGCCGCTCGGCGAGATCCTCGGCGGCGGCGTCCCGCAGCGGCAGGATCACGACCGTGTCGTACGACTCCGGTGCGGTGCCCTCGGCCGGGAACGGCAGCCGCAGCAGGGGTACGTGCCCGTCGCGGCGCCGGATCTCGTCGCCCAGCCCCGGGCTGTGGCGGGCGGTGTCGGCGGCCAGCTCACGCGCCTCGGCGAGGGACCAGCGGACGCCTCCGTGCCGCCCCACGACGGCGGGCTCGTCGGTGACGGCCAGTACGGCGGCGAAACCGACACCGAACCGTCCGACGGTGACCCCGGTGATCTCGGTGCCCTCGTGCGTGTCCCGCTTGGCGGAGGCGCGCAGGGTGGACAGGGACTCCACGCCGGTCGCGTCGAGGGGCGCGCCGGTGTTGGCGGCGACGAGGACACCGCCGCGGAGGGTGAGCCGCAGCCGGCCGGGAACCTTGGCCCGCGCGGCGGCGTCGGCGGCGTTCTGGGCGAGCTCGACGACGAGCCGATCCCGGTACCCGCCGAGTACCAGGTCCTCCTCGGCGTTGGCGTCCTCGCGGAAGCGGGCCGGGCTGGTGGCCCAGGCGTCCAGTACCCCACGCCGCAGCCGGGCCGTGCCGAACGGGTCCGCACCCTCGGCCGCGGGCCGCACGAACTTGCTCACGGTTCTTCTCCTCGTCGACGTGAGGACGAAGGTACCGCCTGAGGAGCGCGGGCGTGCGCGCCGCCCGCCCTGGACCTCGGCCGCGGCTTTGGGCCTTCGTTGTCAGTGTGAGGTTTTGGCTGTGTCCACTACCTCGGAGCCTTCGCGACGGATCCGCTCGACACCCCAGGCACCGAGCGGCCCGAGTGCCTGGTTGAGCGTGCGCCCGTGCTCGGTCAGGGAGTACTCCACCCGCGGCGGCACCTCGGCATGGACCTCCCGGTGCACAAGACCGTCCTCCTCCATTTCGCGCAGGTGCTGGGTCAGCATCTTCTCGCTCACCCCCGGCAGACCACGACGGAGCTCGGAGAAGCGGCGTACGCGATGGGCGTCGAGCTCCCAGAGGATCAGCCCCTTCCACTTGCCGCTCACAACGTCGAGCGCCGCGTCGATGCCGCAGATGTAGGGCCCGCGTCTCGGCGCCTTGGCCATCGCTGAACTCCCCCTTACGAAAAGGTAAGTACCGCAGTATTAAGTGGGTACTTCCGAGATTAGTGGCGCACTCCGAGCATGGAGCGGTGAACGAACAACACACCCCATCCCCCAGGCAGGACAGCCCCGTCACCGTCATCGGGCTCGGCCCCATGGGCCAGGCCATGACCCGCACCCTCCTCGCCGCCGGCCACCCGGTCACCGTCTGGAACCGCACCGCCGGCCGAGCAGACGGAGTCGTCGCCGACGGAGCGACACGCGCGGCCACACCGGCCGAGGCGGTCGAAGCGAGCGATCTGGTGATCCTCAGCCTCACCGACTACCAGGCGATGTACGACATCCTGGGCAGCGTCTCCGGATCACTCGCCGGCCGGACGCTCGTCAACCTGAGCTCGGACACCCCCGACCGGACCCGCGCGGCAGCCACCTGGGCAGCAGACCACGACGCCACCTTCCTCACCGGCGGTGTCATGGCCCCGGCGCCGATGATCGGCACGGAGGCGGCCTACATCTACTACAGCGGCCCCGAAGAGGCACTGGAACGTCACCGGGCGGTGTTGACCCTGCTCGGCACACCGAAGTATCTGGGCGAGGATCCGGGCCTCGCCCAGATGATGTACCAAGCCGCGCTCGCGGTGTTCCTCAGCACCCTGTCCGGACTGATGCACGCGACCGCGATGCTGGGCAGCGTCGGCATGAAGGCCCAGGAGGCACTGCCGGAGTTGCTCACCCTCTCCGACTCGATCGGCGCGATGATGAGAGCGGGCGAGGCGACTCCTGGCGCCGCGCTGGATGCGGGGGAGCATCCGGGCGACCTCAGCACCGTCACGATGATGGGCGCGACATCCGACCACATCGTTGACACCAGCAGATCGCTCGGCCTCGACCTCGCTCTCCCGGAAGCCGTCCAGGCGCACTATCGGCGCGCGATCGAAGACGGACACGGCGGTGACAACTGGACCCGCATCATCGACGGCATACGCGCCCCGCGCTGACCCGGCAGCCCTCGGCCACGTACGGCACGAAGCGCGCCCACGCGTCCGGGGTGAACGTGAGCCGGGGGCCTTCGATGTTCTTGGAGTCGCGGAGGTGGACGGTGCCGGGGGTGACGGCCAGTTCAACGCAGGACTCGCCATTCGTGCCGCCGCTGTAGCTGCTCTTGAACCACGCCAGTTCGGAGGCGTCCCTGGCGGAGGCCTTGCGCATCATGTCTCTCCCAGCAGTTTCTCGATGAAGGCCAGCGACTCCCGTGGCGGGAGGGCCTGCGCCCGGATGGTGCCGTACTGCAGCTCCAGGATGCGGAGTTGCTTCGGATCGGAGACGGGCCTGCCGTTGAACAGGCCATCGGACCGTCCCACCGCCGTACCGTCCGGGAACTTCAGCAACTCGATCCTGCCGTCCAGTCCTGGGTGGGCGTCGGCGTTCGTCGGCATCACCTGAAGCGTGACGTTGTTCAACTGCCCTACCTCCAGCAGACGTTCGAGCTGCTGTCGCCACACCATTGTGGTCCGAGCGGGCCGGGGGGTGCGGGATTCTGCGGGCTCGCACCCCCTACGAACTGGCCCGGAGCCCATGCGCCCCTGCCGACTAAGCGATTGAGCTCGACGCGCACTGGGGATTGAACTAACGGGCCTCGCCTGTTCGAGAGTTGGCCTGGACATCAGATCCAGCGCCGAGAGTCTGTGAGGTGTGCATGGCGGGTTCGCGTACCGCATCCGAGCCGGGGACCTTGTTGGAGCGCTGGGACGAGCGGGGGCTGGCCATCGCCTGCATTGTCGCCGTCGGTGGGTCGGTGACCGCTGCACTCTTCGGATTGTCCGCCGCCTGGCAGATGCCGTTCCTGTTCACGGCGGTGTACGCGATCCTGCGCTCTCTCGTCCCCCTGACCGCGTCGCGCCGAGAACTGGCCACTCTCCACGCCGAAGTCGAACTGCTGCGGCGCGACTTCGATCGGGTGAACTCGTCACGCATCGAGCACTATCCGGACGCGTCAGCCTTCTATCAGGCGGAGATCGACTATCTCGTCAACCGCCACCCCAGACATATGGACGCCTGGTACATGCGGCTCGAAACTCCCGATGATTTCAGGGCGTCAACTGCGGCCTTCTCGGACTACTTCCAGGCCGTACTCGACTGGGCGGGCAACGGCGGATCGGTGCGGCGCCTGTTCTGCCTCGGCTCGTCCAGGGGGTATGCGGGCTGGACAGTACGGCACCGGGAGGAGACCCGCCACCTGCGCAGTTACAGCATTCGCGAGGTGACCTGGCCCATCAAGGCCGACCTTATGAGCATGGCCATCATGGACACGAGCGCGGTGTTCCTCGCATTCACCGTCGGCGACCGGGTCCAAGGCATGCGCATCGAAGACCGCGAGGCCGCGGCGTACTTCAAGGCGTACTTCGACCGGCACTGGGAGAACGCCAGGGAGGTGCGCATTGCAACACCTTGAAGTGCGCTCAAGAGATCATTTTGGCATCGGTGTCGCAGCCGCGGCCCCCTCCCACCACCCATGCCGGGAAAAGGGCTCACCTTTGAGGTAGTCGTACGCGTCGCGCGGGACGGTGGCGAGAGTCCGGTGAGAGTGGGCTCGGATCGGGCCCCGGTTGCGCCACTCCCCTACAGTCGCTTTGTGTTCTTTGGCATGGTGTGCGCCCTGGGTGCGGCAGTCTGTTTCGGTACGGCGACCGTGTTGCAGGCGATGGCCGCGCGCCAGGTGGCGGGCACCGGTGGGGGCGGGGACGCGGCGCTGTTGCTGCGGGCGGTGCGGCAGTGGCGGTACCTGGCCGGGCTGGGGCTGGACGGGCTCGGGTTCCTGTTGCAGATCGCGGCGCTGCGATCGATCCCGATCTATGCGGTCGGCGCGGCGCTGGCGTCGAGTCTGGCGGTGACCGCGGTGGTCGCGGCGCGGTTGCTGCGGGTGCGGCTGAGCGGGGTGGAGTGGGGTGCGGTGGCGGTGGTGTGCGCCGGGCTGGCGATGCTGGGGCTGGCCTCCGGGGCGGAGGGCCATCGGGACGGCTCCACGGCGTTGAAGTACGCGATGACGGCGACGGCCGTGGGGGTGCTGCTCCTGGGGACGGTCGGGGGGCGGTTGCGGGGGCGGGGCCGGGCGCTGTTGCTGGGGCTGGGCGCCGGGTTCGGGTTCGGGGTGGTGGAGGTGGCGGTGCGGCTGATCGACGACCTGGCGCCGGCGGCCCTGTTCACCAACCCGGCCACCTACGCTCTGCTGCTCGGCGGGGGCGCCGCCTTTCTGCTGCTCACCTCGGCCCTGCAGCGCGGCTCGGTGACGACGGCCACCGCCGGGATGGTGATCGGGGAGACGATCGGCCCGGCGGCGGTGGGCGTGGTGTGGCTGGGCGACCGCACGCGCGAGGGTCTGACCTGGCTCGCGGTGCTGGGCTTCGCGCTGGCGGTGACGGCGGCCCTGGCCCTGGCCCGCTTCGGAGAGGCCCCCGTGGCGGGGGCCCACCCGGAGGACGCGTAGGGCTTGTCGTCACACTCCCGACGCTCCCGCGAACTGCGGGCGCAGCCCCGGGGCTACCGGCCACCGGCCACCGGCTACGAGTGACCCAGTTCCGCCGACGCCTCGTCCGCCGTCACCGGTACCGACCCCGAGTCCGGGGACGGACGCAGCGGGAAGTGGTCCACCCTCGTCTCGTCGATCACCGGCGGAGCCGGCCGCGGCGGCTTCGGCATGACCGCGGCCTCCGAGTGGCCCCCGCACCCGTACGACAGGGACACGACGCGCCCGTCCGCCGGGGAGAACTCGTTCGCGCACACACCGAACGCCTGACCCAGCGACCCCCCGATGGGCGTGAGGAAGCCGCAGCTCACACAGGACGCCGGCGCCGCCTGCGCCATGGCCGTCTTGGGGCCGTACGACTCCTCCCAGCGGTCGGCGGCGCTGTGCAGCCCGTAACGCGAGAGGACCCGGGCCCGGCGCATGCCGAGCTCCTCGGCGACCGCCGCGATCGAACCGCGCGCGGGCGCGATCGGCAGGTTCGCCGGCACCCCGGCGGTGACCTCCGCGTCCTCCGCCTCCACCAGCTCGGCCATGTCCTGGGACACGGCGGCGTTCGGCGTCGGCAGGTCCTCGCCGGAGAAACCGGGCTCCAGGCGCAGATCCTCGGCGTCGGTGGGCAACAGGTCCCCCGGACCCATGTCACCGGGGCGCAGCCGCTCGCTCCAGGGCACCCACTCGGGGGCGAGGAGGGCGTCGGGGCCGGGGAGCAGGACGACCTCGTCGAGCGTCACGATCTTCGCGCGCGACGCCCGTGCGACCGTCACCGCCCAGCGCCAGCCGCGATAGCCGAGCTCCTTGCACTCGAAGAAGTGCGTGACAACGCGGTCCCCCTCGGAGATCAGCCCCGCGTGCCCGCCGACGACACCGGGCGCGGCGGCCTCCTCGGCGGCGGCCCGGGCGAGGTCGACGGCCTCCGCGCACAGGCGGTCGGGGGTCCGGCTTCGCGTTGTCGCTGCGCTCACAGGTATCGCTTCTCTCCTACGCCGTCTCATCGTGCGCGGCCCCTTGGCGGGGGGCGCGGACGGAGCGGACCAGTGGGCCGCGTCGACGTCCGTGCGACCGCGCTCGGGCGCACTTACGTCATCCATTCTGCGCTATGCGAGGGCGCGGCGTGGCACCGGCTGTGCGGTGGCCCTGCGGGCGGCCTTCTCGGGTGCCTCTTCCCGGGGCTGCGCCCCGGGTCCCCGATCAGCGACAGCCCCTTCATGTCGTGGGTCGGGTGCGGGTCGTCGGTGGTTGATCGCGCAGTTCCCCGCGCCCCTGGTATGGGGCTTCGCCCCCATATCCCCATCAGCACCAGCCCCGCCTCGCCGTGCGTCGGCCACCGGCCGTCGGTGGCTTGTCGCGCCCACGCGGCGGAGCCGCACCATGTCACAGCCCCGCGCCCCTGATATGGGGCTGCGCCCCAAACCCCCATCAACACCAGCCCCCCACGCCGTGCGTCGCGGGATGTGACCCGCCGGAGGTCGTCCGGGGCGTTACCGCACTACCCGGCCCCGAGTCGGGGCACTATGACGGAGTGGCAGCCGCGAGGTCGTCCCAGGGTGCTACCGGGGTCGGTGGGGCCAAGGTGGACAAGGAGAGCAGCTGGAGTGGCGGATCGGGCCGGGTGACCGGAGCCGTCCGTTCCGTCGGGCGTGCCCTGCACCTCCCCGTGACCGGGGCCGCGCGGGGCATCAGGAAGGCCACGCACGCGCAGGGGGCCGGGGAGTCCGGGCTCGGCAAGCTGATCGAGCTGCACGCGGTCAACGGCGCCGGGGACGTCATGATCACCGTGGCGCTGGCGTCCACGGTGTTCTTCTCCGTGCCCACCGACGAGGCCCGGGGCCGCGTCGCGCTCTACCTCGCCATCACCATGGCCCCGTTCGCCCTGCTCGCCCCCGTCATCGGCCCCCTCCTCGACCGGCTCCCCCACGGCCGCCGCGCCGCCATGGCCGGAGCCATGCTCGCCCGCGCCCTCCTCGCGCTGCTGCTGTCCGGTGCCGTCGTCACGGGAAGTCTGGAGCTGTATCCGGCCGCCCTGGCCGTGCTGGTCGCTTCCAAGGCGTACGGGGTCGTCAGGAGCGCCGTCGTACCGCGGCTGCTGCCGCCCCGGTTCTCGCTCGTGAAGGCCAACTCGCGCGTCACGCTCGGCGGGCTGCTCGCCACCGGGGTGGCCGCGCCGATCGGGGCGGGGCTGCAGTCCCTCGGGCCCCGGTGGCCGCTCTACGGCGCCTTCGTGATCTTCGTCGTCGGTACGTTTCTGTCCTTCTCGCTGCCCCCCAAGGTCGACTCGGCCAAGGGCGAGGCCACGGCGCTGCTCGCGGCGGACCCCGAGCACCTGCACGGGCCGCGCCGCGGCAGGGCGCTGAAGCGGCCGGGCCTGCGGACCGTCGGTATCGCCGTCACCCACGGTCTCGGCGCCAACGCCTCGCTGCGCTGTCTCTCCGGGTTCCTGATCTTCTTCCTGGCGTTCCTGCTGCGGGAGCATCCGATCGCCGGGCAGAGCGCCGCCGTCTCGCTCGGGATAGTGGGCGTCGCGGCGGGAACCGGCAACGCGCTGGGTACGGCCGTGGGGGCGTGGCTGAAGGCCCGCGCGCCCGAGATCATCATCGTGACCGTCGTCGCCTTCGTGCTGGCCGTCGCGATCACGGCGGCCGCCCTCTTCGGAGCCGTCATGGTGGCCCTGCTCGCGGCCGTCGCCGGGTTCGCGCAGGCCCTCGCCAAGCTGTCGCTGGACGCGCTGATCCAGCGGGACGTCCCCGAGCTCGTCCGTACGTCCGCGTTCGCGCGCTCCGAGACGCTGCTCCAGATGTCCTGGGTCCTGGGTGGCGCCATCGCCATGGCCCTCCCCCTCAACGGGGTCCTCGGCCTCGCGGTGGCCGCCGCGATCGTGTGCACCGGGTGGATCACGACCGTGCGCGGACTGCTCTCCTCCGCCCGGCAGGGGAGCGCGCCCAGAGCGCGGGTGGCCTGAGAGGGCCTGAGGAGACTCAAAGAGGTCCTCGTACCCCTCCTGGCAGTGCCGCTGGACATGCCAGATAGCCTTCGGCCATGACCTCCCTGCGTTCCGAAGCGCGCCGACGTCGCGCCGTCGCCACCCTCGGTGCCGTGTCCGCCGGCCTTCTCGTCCTGTCCGCCTGCGAGAAGCCGACCCCGCTGGCCACCGTCACGGTCGGCACGGACTCGGTGAGCTCCGAGACCGACTGCTACAACGAGGGCAAGAGCGTCCCCACCGGCGAGCTCGCGAAGTGCCTGAAGAACAAGGACATCAAGTCCATCAAGGTCGACCCGGACGAGACGGTCCGCTTCGGCGTCGACCCGAAGATCGCGGACAAGGGCTGGACGATCCTCATGAACGGTCAGCCGCTGACCGACAACAGCACGAAGACGTACCGCACGATCCCGGGCAGCGTGTTCTTCAACGCCCAGTACGGCGCCCAGGGCAACACCACGGTCGTCTCCGTCCAGCAGGGCGAGACCAACGTCACCGGACTGTGGTCCTTCAAGCTCACGAAGGACGCCTGATCACTGCCCCGGGGCCGCGCGTGCTCGTGGCCACGGCGGTCCCGGCCGAGAGGGACGCGGTGGCCAGGGCGTTCGGTACGCGCGCCCATGAGGTGCCGCTTCCCGGCGTGAGCACAGAGACGCTGCACCGCGTCGGCGACGACCGGTACGACCTCCTCGCCGTCGGCGTCGGTCCCGCCCTGGCCGCCGCCTCCACCGCCACCGCGCTCACCGCGGCGGCCCTGCACGGCACGCCCTACGCCCTCGTCGTCTCGGCCGGCATCGCGGGCGGTTTCGCGCCGGACGCGCCCCTCGGCTCGCTCGTCGTCGCCGACGCCGTCACGGCCGCCGATCTGGGCGCCGAGACGCCCGACGGCTTCCTGCCCGTCACCGAACTGGGCTTCGGCACCGTCCACCACCGTCCGCCGGAATCACTCGTACGAGAGACCGCGGCCGCCACCGGAGCACGCGTCGGAACCGTACTGACCGTGTCGACGGTGACCGGCAGCGCCGAACGCGCGGCCGAGCTGCGCGCCCGCCACCCCCGCGCCCTCGCCGAGGCCATGGAGGGCTTCGGGGTCGCCGAGGCCGCCGCCGCGCACGGTACGCCCGTGCTGGAGCTGCGGGCCGTCTCCAACCCCGTCGGCCCCCGCGACCGGGCCGCCTGGCGCATCGGGGACGCCCTGGCCGCGCTCACCGAGGGCTTCGGGAAGCTCGCGCCCGTACTGGAGAGTTGGACCTCATATGACCGCCATGACCCCGCAGAACGAACCCCGTGAAGCCCGTGAAGCCCATGGACCCCGTGAAGCCCTCGGTCCGCTGAAGATCGCGTACTCCCCCTGCCCGAACGACACCTTCGTCTTCGACGCCTGGGCCCACGGCCGTGTGCCGGGCGCACCCGCGCTCGACGTGACGTTCGCGGACATCGACATCACCAACGGCATGGCCGAGCGCGGCGAGTTCGACGTGCTGAAGGTGTCGTACGCGGTGCTGCCGTACGTCCTCGACGAGTGGGCGCTGCTGCCGTGCGGAGGCGCGCTCGGCCGGGGCTGCGGGCCGCTGGTGCTCACCAGGGAGCCGGGCGTCGACCTCGCCGGCCGTACGGTCGCGGTGCCGAGCGAGAGGTCGACGGCGTATCTGCTGTTCCGTCTGTGGGCCGCGGACACGGTGCCCGGCGGCGTCGGGAAGATCGTGGTCATGCCGTTCCACGAGATCATGCCGGCCGTGCGGGACGGGAAGGTCGACGCGGGGCTCGTCATCCACGAGGCGCGCTTCACGTACCAGAACTACGGGCTGCACAAGCTCGCCGACATGGGCGAGCACTGGGAACGCACGACCGGGCTGCCGATCCCGCTGGGCGCGATCATCGCCAAGCGCTCCCTGGGCACCCGGACGCTGCGGCTGCTCGCCGAGTCGCTCCGTACGTCCGTACGAGCCGCCTGGGACGACCCGGAGGCCTCCCGCCCGTACGTCCTGGAACACGCCCAGGAAATGGACCCGGCGGTCGCCGACCAGCACATCGGTCTGTACGTCAACGAGTTCACGGCCGACCTCGGCGAGGACGGTTACGCGGCGGTTCGGGGACTGCTGACGCGCGCGGCGGCGGAAGGGCTGGTACCGGCGCTCGGGCCGCACGCGCTGGCGTTTGTCTGAGTCTTGGCCTCGCTCCGATCTCGATGTCAGTGCGTCGTCCTATTCTGACTCGCATGAGCCTCCTCGCCCCAGCTGCATATCCTGAGAACGCGCCGCAGCAGAATTTTGGCGCGGTGTTCACACGCCGTTGGGTAGTCGACCTCATCCTCGACCTCAGCGGCTACACCGCCGACGTGGACCTGACTCAGCTCACGGCCGTCGAACCGTCGGTGGGTGACGGTGCGTTCCTGTCCGCTATGGCCGACCGGCTGCTGACTGCCCGCGCCACGCATGCGCCGGATGCAACATGGGCATCACTGGCAGGTTGCATCCGCGCTTGGGACCTTCAGGAATCCCACGTCAAGACGTGCAGAGAACTGGCCTCGGCCTCGCTCCGTGCTGCCGGGTGTCCTGCTGAGATCGCCAACTCACTTGCCACGTCGTGGGTGCGAGCAGGTGACTTCCTCCTGGACACCCCGGACGAGGAAGCCGCTGATTTCGTGCTGGGCAATCCGCCCTACATCCGGATTGAGGACCTCGCCCCGGATCTCCTTGCAGCGTACCGCCGGGCATGTCCCACCATGGGAGGGCGAGCAGACGTTTACATTGGTTTTCTCGAGCGGAGCCTCGATCTCCTCAAGCCCGGCGGCCGACTCGGTTTTATCTGCGCAGACCGCTGGATGCGCAACCAGTATGGCAAACGCCTGCGACAGAAGATCGCCAAGCAGGGCTTCGCCTTGGACTACGCGCTGACCATGCACGAGGTCTCCGCCTTCGCTGTCGAAGTCAGTGCGTACCCCGCCATCACTGTCCTCAGACACGGTCCTCAGCGAACAGCCATCCTTGGCAACGCCGCTGAGGCTTTCGGCCCCGCCGAAGCCACCCGCTTCCAAACCTGGGCGCTGACTGACAGTACCGTCGAGCTCCTCGAGCCGTCCGTTACCGGCGCTCGTCTTCCCCACTGGCAGTCGACAGCCGACTCCTGGCCCGATGGGTCTCCCCATTTGCTGGCTTGGCTTGATGAGCTGAACGAACGCTTCCACCCCTTGGAGAGCTCGGACTCCCACACACGGATCAGCATCGGTGTCGCCACGGGTGCCGACGCCGTGTACGTCACAAAGAACGCAGAGGCTGCTGAGCCGGAGCGGATGTTGCCGCTTGCCATGGCGGCCGATATCGCGTCGGGCACATTCATCTGGGGTGGAAACTACCTCGTCAACCCATGGGAACAGAACGGCCTGGTGAGCCTCGCCGACTGGCCTGAACTACGGAGATACCTGACCCAGAACAGCGCGGCGGTACGTGGCCGAGCCATCGCCAAGAAGAACGAGCGAACGTGGCACCGCACCATCGACCGGGTCACGCTTCCCCTGACGAAGCAGCCCATGCTTCTACTCCAAGACATGAAGGCCCGTATCCACCCCGTCCTCGCACCGGCCGGTTTCTACCCACATCACAACCTGTACTACATCGTCTCCGAGACCTGGGACCTGGAAGTGCTCGGCGGGCTCCTGCTCAGCGAAGCGGTCGAGCGGCAGGTGGCGGCCTACTGCGTCAAGATGCGGGGGGGCACGCTGCGCTTCCAGGCTCAGTACCTGCGTCGAGTGCGGGTCCCCCAACAGGAAGAGATCCACGAGGTCGTACAGGAGGAGCTGCGCCTGGCATTCCGCAGCCGGGACCGGGATCGAGCGAACACAGCGGCCCTGCTCGCGTACGGCTTGGAATCCTTGCCAGACTAGACCCAGCTAGCACGCAAATCTCGCCAACGGTGGAACTTGAGACTCCGTAAGCTTGCCGACAGGATGCGAGCATGGACGAGAGCACGCAAGTTCGAGTAGGTCGCGCCTGCCGCAGCTGGGTGAACGTCCGCACGGCTCAGGCTGTAAGAGCCTCAGCAAGCGGTCGGGGACAGGAAGGGTCACGATCTGCGGTCACTGGTGGCAAACATCTTGATGGATTCGACCAGTTGGTGCAGGACGAACTGATCGCAGCCGGTGGTAGCGGTCTGAGGTTCCTGTCCGGACGCAAGGCAACGCTTCCGGGCTACTACCGCGCCACGAAGTCCTGGGACCTCATAGCATTGCAGGACGACGAACCGATCCTGGCCGTGGAATACAAGTCCATGCAGGGCAGCGAGGGCAAGAACCTCAATAATCGCGCAGACGAGGTCTTCGGAGTTGCGGAGGACCTGCGGGCGGCTGAACAGGCCGGACTCCTGGCGTCCACGATGCGCAGGGCCTACATCTTCGTGATGGGCATCGCTCCCGAGAGCACTTCTCCTGCGGGAGTTTCCCGGGTCGCCGCCGGAAAGACCGACGCAATCTTCCAGGGTGCCTCCTACCTTGAGCGCGCTGCCATCATGTGTGAGCGCATGCGCAGCACCGGCCTGTACCACCTGACGTGGACTGTGGGCATCCAGGAAGCACCCTTCAGCTGGAGTGAACCACGCTTGTCGGTGGGGTGGGACGCATTCGCTCAAGGCATCAGCGACATGTTCGAAGGTGGGAAGGTGAAGCCGCTCCCTCGCGACGAGATCTGACAGGCAGCACCGCTGCGCCATGCAGCGCATACTGCGATTGCCAGTTCTGGCGTGGGACCGGAGTTCGCACCAGGTCCACACCGGGCGTACTTGACGCTGACGTTCGCCTTTGGACCAGCACCAGCTTGGGCACCTGACACATGCCGTGCCCTGCACATGCACCCGCCGCTCGCACCCAGGGGCGGCTCGTCGGTGGTGACTTCAACCATCACCGACGAGCCGCCATGAACGTCAGACGTCCAGTTGGTCGGCGACCGCTCGCAGCAGGCCCGCGATCTTCTTGCCGGAGGCCTTCTCGGGGTAGCGGCCCTTCTCCAGCATCGGTGTGATGTTCTCAAGAAGGGTCGTCAGGTCCTGCACGATGGAGGCCAGTTCATCCGGCTTCTTGCGCTGCGCGGCCGCGACCGAGGGCGTCGGGTCCAGGATGGTCACCGAAAGCGCCTGGTCACCGCGCTGGCCCGCGACGACGCCGAACTCCACACGCTGGCCCGGCTTGAGCGAATCGACTCCGGCAGGGAGGACCGAGGAATGGACGAAGACATCGCCGCCGTCGTCGCGGGAGAGAAAGCCGAAGCCCTTCTCGCTGTTGAACCACTTGACCTTGCCAGTCGGCAAAGCACACACCTACTTCCGCTACACAAGGCCAACGTTTGGACCAGCCTACCGGGGCTCTCCCCACTCGATCACCTGTGAAAACAGAGAGAGCTCTTGCCAGGATCAGCAGAGACTCAAAGTGACCGCAGCGGCAGTGAGTCCAGGTGGCGGTACAAAGCGGTGCGGGAGACTCCCAGAGCCTCAGCCTGCCGCGCTGATGGGTGGTCAAGCGCTGCTGGCAGCGGGGAGGACCACCAGGGCGCACAGCTCCTACAGGTTGGTGGCCTCGCACGGACACAGGCCCCCTACGCGAGCAACCCGGGCTCGGACCGGAAAGTTGCAGCCGCTACGTGTGACCTTCGAATTTAGACGGGTGCGCCACGAGGCGCCGGTGCGCCGTGAGGCGCGGTGAATCGAAGGAGGTGCAAGACCTCCTCGCCAGGCTGTCGCAGCAGTCTGGTGGGAGCTGAGCGCAGTCCGACCCGGGAGGCGCCGGGGAGGGCGGGAAGCAGCGCTGACAAAGCCGGGACGGTCTGGAACTGCCAGACGGGCCGGGTCCGGCGAGCGGGATCAGAGGGCATACGAGAGGAACCAGTGGTAAAGCTCCGTAAGCGTGACACCGGCTCAAATCTGTTGGATATGGGCCGGGTTGCAGCGCACAGTTCGTCCGAAGGGCGGGCTGACTCCGTAGCCGACTTGGCGTGTCGGTGGGGAGGCCACGGCGAAAGCCTGCGGCGTAACCGTGGCGATGCTGCCGGGGCAAAGCTGGATGCCGGACTGATCGATCGATTCACCGTGAACACGGGAACCATCCCGCACCACTCCCTTGTCCCGGAATCCATCCGGGCCCGAGGGATAGATGCGTCGTCCGTCGAAGGCGCGGGATGGGGCGGAGGCCCCGTAGTAGTCCGAGCGGGCGAGAGGTCCGCGCATGGCGAAGGGGGCCAGCAAGTCGGCAGTACGGATGCTGGAATGCCGGGAGGGCGTTGGTGAATACCGACGAGCTGGAATACGCCTTACTCAAGGCCGAACGCCGGGTACTGGAGATCCAGACCAAGCTGCACCGATGGGCCAGTGATGATCCTCATCGCAGGTTCGATGATCTGTACAACCTCGTCACCGACCCGGGCTTCCTGCTGGTGGCCTGGGATCGGGTGCGGAACAACAAGGGCGCACGCACGGCGGGAGTGGACGGCGAGACCGCCTACTACATCGAGTCCGTGCGTGGGCTGGAGGGGTTCCTTTCGGAATTGCGGGAGGGTCTCAAGGCCCGCACCTTCCGTCCCCTCCCGGCGCGACGGCGCGCGATTCCCAAGCCTGGCGGCAAGGTCCGCTACCTGGGGATCGCGACCATTCGTGACCGGGTGGCCCAGGCGTCCTTGAAGCTGGTGTTGGAGCCGATTTTCGAGGCGGATTTCCTCCCGTGCTCCTACGGGTTCCGTCCGAACCGCCGGGCCCATGACGCAGTGGCCGAGGTGCACCATTTCGCATCCCGCTCTTACGAGTGGGTTGTCGAGGGTGACATCAAAGCCTGCTTCGACGAAATCTCGCATTCCGCCCTGATGGATCGGGTGCGGTCACGCGTCGGGGACAAACGCGTCCTGGCCCTGGTGAAGGCATTTCTCAAGGCGGGCATCCTCGATGAGGACGGCACGCTGGTGGATACCGACGCCGGAACTCCACAAGGGTCGATTCTTTCCCCGTTGCTGAGCAATGTGGCTCTCTCGGTCCTGGACGAGTACATCGCCCAGGGCCCGGGCGGCCCCGGAGCCAGCCCCTATGGAAGGGCCAAGCGACGCCGTCAGGGTCTGCCCAACTACCGCCTCGTGCGGTACGCAGACGATTGGTGCCTGCTCGTGTCGGGCACCAAGGCACACGCCGAAGCCCTACGGGAAGAACTCGCCGGGGTCCTCTCCGCGGTGGGTCTGCGCCTGTCGCCGGAGAAGACCCTGATCACCCACATCGACGAGGGCCTTGTCTTCCTCGGCTGGCGCATCCAGCGCCACCGCAAGCGAGGCACCGGCAAACAGTACGTCTACGTCTATCCGGCCAAGAAGGCCCTGGTGGCCGTCATGGCCAAGGTGAAGACGATCTGCCGGCGGAGCACGAACCTGACGCTCGAAGACCTGCTGCGTCAGCTCAACCGGATGCTGCGGGGCTGGACCGCGTACTTCAAGTACGGATGCTCGAACGCGACTTTCAGCTATCTGAGGGCCTACCTCTGGAAGGAGATCGTCAGATGGCAGGAGCGCAAGCACCGGCGTGTCCCCTGGAAGGTACTACGCCGACGCTACGGCATATGGCCCGCCGAGGGCGGGATGGAACTGTTCGACCCGGCCAGGGTGAGCGCCAAGCGCTACTACTACCGGGGGACACGCATCCCGACACCGTGGCCGAGCACAGCATGAAGTGAACACAAATCCACGGGACTTGTGGAGAGCCCGGTGCGCTTAGCGGTGCACGCCGGGTTCGGGAGGCGACCCGGAGAAACGGGCTGGTCGTGAGGCCAGTACCGCGCTCCGGGTCGACCTCACTTGTTTCGATAGGTGAGAGACCTTCGCCTTCCTCCTGTCGCAGCAGGGCGTTGAAGCTGGGGCAGCCTGATCCGGGTAGTTCCGGGGAGGGCGGGAGCTCCCTCATGGACCGGGTACAGGCCAGGGTCAAGACAAAGGTGTGCCGGCGTTCGTGAAAGCGTTACTCAAGGCCGGAGTCCTCACCTCGGGCCATCAACAGTCGACCATGGCGGCCAGCTGGCGAGTTTCGGGCATCTCAGAGTCTGCGCACCGGGAAAGGAACTGAAGCACGGGTGGCCGATGCGGAGGCGGTCGGTGCCGGTGCGGACGCAGGCGAGCAGGTCCTGTAGCGGGTCCATGGGCAATCCAGGCGGTCAGCGGTGTGCGGAAGCGGCTCTGGATGGCACTACCGCGAGTCGTCGAGACCCGCGGTACCAAGGCTCTTCAGCTGTTGGTGGTTTGCCGTGGTTTCCTGCTCGGATCGGGCGGTGTCGTCGGGGTGCGTGTCTTTGTGTGATGGTCGGTCGTTAGCTCGATCAGATGCGGGGGTGTGCCTGGTCGGGGCCGCGCGGGAGGGGGTGGTGGGTGTGGGCCGGTTGATGGCGACTGCTCCCTGTACCGCCTTTGGCGGTGTGGTCGAGGGCAGTGGGGAGCGGGTCGGGGGGCGGTTGCTGTATCAGCGGGTGTCCTTCCTGGCGGAGCTGTGCGGTGGCCTCACCCGGCAGTTGGTGGCTTCCCGGTGGGATGAGGACTCGCTGGATCTGCTGGCCGCCGGGGTCGACGGGCAGGGCGAGTCGCTGCCGTCCAAGGGTTGGATGGCGCTGCGGCGGTTGGGCTGGGCGCAGGCTGCCGCCCCAGCCGAGGGGGTGTATGTGTCGGACCGGGTGCGGCGGGCGTCGCAGGAGTACGCGGCACGCACCCTGCGGCTGGCCCTGCACCGGCGCGCCCTGGTCGCGGCGATCCTGGCCACGTGGCCGGGCGATCCCCACCGGCGCAGCGAGGCGGAGTGGACGGCGCTGCGAGCCGCCCTGCCCGCGGGAGTCAGCAAGGCGGAGATCCGTAACCGTAGTCGGCAGGTGAGCGCCTATGTGCGCGAGCACGGGCGGCTTCCGGCGGGGCTGTGTGAGCTGGAGGGCCCGCCTGAGGTGGCGGGGCTGGTGGTGCTGGCGGCGATGGACCGCCAGCAGGTCACCCTGGTTCGGGTGGGCGAGGCCACGGCCCGGCTGCGGGTGAAGCTCCCGCTGTGCCCGGCACCGGCCTCCGGGCGGGACTGGGCCTGGCATGTGATCGACATCCGCCTGCCGGGCACCGTGGGTGCGGATGCGGTTTTGCACACCCCGACGCTGCGCCCCACTCGTAGTGGCCGGATCGCGGTGGACCTTCCCCACTCACAGCCCGCCCCGCCGGTCAAGTCGACCGGGCATCGGGGGGCGGTCGGGTTCGACTGGGGCGTCAACACCCTCCTCACCGGCACGGTGGGCCGCCTGTCCGGCCAGGGACCGGAGAGCCGGGTGGTCACCGACGGCCGCCCCCTGATTTTCGACGCCACCGCGATCAGCGCGAAACTGCACCGGCTGCGCGGCCACCGTGAACACCTCGCCGCAAAACGCGACCACTGCCAGCGTCTCGCCGAGGGACTCGGCGCCCCACACCTGGCCTGGGCCGAGCTTCTGGACAAGGCCGCCGTGCTGGAGGTGGAGCATCAGCGGGTATGTGCCCGGATCCGTCACCTCAACCAGGCGCTGGCCTGGTCGGCGGCCCGCTGGGCCGTCGACCAGACAGCCGCACTCGGCGCGAGCGTCATCTACCTGGAGGATCTGGCCACACTGGAGGCCCGCGGCCGAAGGCGCGGTAACGCCCGGCTGTCCGGGCAGGTCCGCGGTACCGTCGCCGATGCGATCCGGCACCTGGCCGCCAAGGCGGGTATCGCGGTGGCCACCGTCCCGGCCCGCGGCACCTCCGCCCAATGCCCCGGATGCCTGGCCCCCCTTAACCACCATCCCGCCCCGAACCGGCTCGATGAGCGCGGCTGGAGTTGGGCCCACTGCACCCGCTGCGGGCTGTCCATGGACCGCGACCATGCCGCCGCCCGACGGATCGTCTCCCGTGGTCTGCTCGCCCAAGCCCACACCGTCACCGAACGCGCCACCGGCACCCGCACCATCCGCACCACCGTCGACGGCACCGTCCGCCCGGTACGCCGCCCGAAGAAGACCACCCGCCGCCTGCGCCGCGCCCGCCAGGCCGCCATGGCCCCACCCCGGCCAAGCGGGCCGAAGACCACCCAGAGCAAGGGCCGCCCCACCCCCAGCAGACCAACAGCCACACACCAACGGCGTCCCCCACACGCCCCCGGACAACCAGCCACAGCCACCACCGCACCCACCACCACAGCCGTGGCCAAGGCCGGGGCTGTGGTGGGGGCTGTGGCTGTGAAGATTTCCCGCCGTATGCCCGATGTGCGTACGGTCCCCGCCACCACCCCCCAAGGGGTGGTCCAGCGTCCGGCGGGGCATGACACCCAGACACCAGCCCTTCCCGGGCCGGTATCAGGTCATGGAGTGCCCACCCCACCCTGCACGGAAGAACCACATCCGAACACGGCGGGGCGGCTCTCACGCGGAACCTGTCGACGGCGCACAGACGCCGCCGAGCGGACCGGCTTCCACCACCTGCACGCCACCGAAGTCCACACCCTCACCCCGAGGTTCGGACCTCACCCAGGCGACAGACGGCCACGCCGCGCCCGAAAAGCCTGAACCCACAGGCACACACAGAGTTCCAGAGACGCTAATGCTCAGGAGCCCGGTGACAAGACGTCACCCGGCTGTTCCCTTGCGCTGGGAACTACCCTGGTCCGGTGCGTGACAAAACCCAAACGAATTCCGCCGAACCCGGCGACCGGCTGATCCGTGCCGGTTCCGTCGTGTTCTTCCTCGGTGCCGTGGCCACCCTCGTCACCCTGGCCCCGCTGTTCCTGGGAACGACGCCTTTCCCGACGTACATGTTCGGACTGAGCATGCTCATGGGCGTCGGATTCCTGATCGCCGGGGCGGGCGTCCTCCAGTCGATCGCGGCGGGCCGCCGCCGGGCCCGCCGCGCGGGCGGCACCGGCGGCGCGGGCAGCGTGGGCGACCGTCAGGCCGCCGCCTCACGGTAGTTCGCCAGCCAGGCCGGGAACGCGGTCAGGTCCGGCAGGACGGCGTCCGCGCCCGCCGCGCGCAGCGCCTCCGCGTCGAACGGTCCGGTGGCCACGGCGAGGGAGTACGCCTCGGCCGTGCGGGCGCCGCGTATGTCGCCCGTGTGGTCGCCGACGTACACGGCCGCGTCGTACTCGCGCAGCGCCAGGGCCTTCTGCTCGGCCCACAGGTCGCCGATCACGGCGTCCGGCTCGATACCGAGATGTTCCAGATGCAGCTTGGCGTTCGGCTCGTACTTGGCGGTGACGACGATCGCCCGGCCGCCCGCGTCCTGGACGGCCCGGATCGCCTCGCGGGCGCCGGGCAGCGCGGGCGTCGCCGTGATGGCGACTGTGGGGTACATCTCACGGTAGAGGTCACCCATGACCGCGAGCTGATCGGCCGGGAACCAGTTGGCCAGTTCCTCCTCCAGTGGCGGCCCGAGCCGGGTGATCGCCAGGTCGGCGTCGATGTACGTGCCCGTCCGGGCGGAGAGCGCCTGGTAGCAGGCGTGGATGCCGGGGCGCGAGTCGATCAGGGTCATGTCGAGGTCGAAGCCGATGGTCAGCGCGGGAGAGGTCGTGAAGGCCATATGGGCCATTGTGCCCAGCCCCGCCCGGGTGACGCCGATCCCTCCCCGGCCCGCACCCGAGGCAATGGGGTCACCCCTGGTCACCCCCACCCCCGCACGGCCTGCGCACACCCCACCCATAGACTCAGGCCAGCCTTGCCTTCCCTCACCCGTCACCCCGGAGCCCGCCCATGCCCGCCGCCCGCCGCGTCCTCGTGATGACGGTGGCCGTCGTGGCGCTGGGCCTGGCGGTGCTGCTGAGCCTCGCGGTCGGTGCCCGCGCCCTGGCTCCCTCGGCGGTGCTCGACGCGCTGCTGCACGGCGGCGACAGCGCAGCCGCCGACGTCGTACGGAGCCTGCGGCTGCCCCGCACCCTCGTCGGGCTCATGGTCGGGGCGGGGCTCGCGCTGGCCGGAGCAGCCCTTCAGGGCATCACGCGGAACCCCATCGCCGACCCCGGCATCCTCGGTGTCAGCCAGGGCGCCGCGGTCGGTGTGGTGCTGGCCATCGCGTTCGCGGGGGTGCACACGCTCACCGGCTACGTCTGGTTCGCGTTCGCGGGCGCGGGGATCGCCTCGGTCGTGGTGTTCGCGATCGCGTCGAGCGGGCGCGGCGGCGCGACCCCGGTGAAGCTGGCCCTGGGCGGGGCGGCGGTCAACGCGCTGCTGGTGTCCGTGACCTCGGCCGTGCTGACCACCCGGGCGTCGGCGCTGGACGAGTTCCGGTTCTGGCAGGTGGGTTCGCTGGCCGGGCGGGACGCCGAGCTGGCGGCGCAGGTGTGGCCGTTCCTGCTGCCCGGGGCCCTGCTCGTGCTGTCCGTGGCCCGCGGGCTTGACGCGCTCGCGCTGGGCGACGACGTGGCGCGGGGGCTCGGGCACCGGGTCGCGACCGTACGGGTCGTGGGCGGGCTCGGCGCCACGGTGCTGACCGGCGTGGGCGTGGCCGCGGCCGGACCGCTCGCGTTCGTCGGCCTCGCCGTCCCGCACCTGGCCCGCGCCCTCGTCGGCCAGGCCCACCGCTGGGTCCTGCCCCTGTCGGCACTGCTCGGGCCGACGATGCTGCTCCTGTCGGACACGATCGGGCGGGTGCTGTTCCCGCCGGCCGAGGTGCCGGCGGGCGTGATGACCGCGCTGATCGGGGTGCCGTTCCTGGTGTTCCTGGTGCGCGGCAGGGCGGTGGCCGCGTGAGCGTCCTGGACTCGGCCGGATACACGGTCGTACGGGCGGGCCGGACGTCCGTCCTCCTGCACCGCAGGGCCACGCTGGTGGCCCTGACCCTGACCGCGCTGCTCGCGGTGACGAGCCTGGCGTACCTGTGCGTGGGCGAGCGGTTCGTACCCCCGGGCGAGGTCCTCAAGGTCCTCACCGGCGAGCCCTCGTCGGCGAAACTCGTCGTGGGCACGCTGCGGGAGCCGCGACTGGTGGTGGGCCTCCTGGTCGGGGTCGCGTTCGGCGTGGCGGGCGGCCTGATCCAGACGGTCGCCCGGAACCCTCTCGCCAGCCCCGACGTCATCGGGATCAGTCAGGGCGCGGGCGCGGTGACGGTCGCGGCGATGACGTTCGGGGTGACGTCGTACGCGGTTCTGCCGTACCTGTCGGTGGCGGGCGGTCTGCTCGCGGCCGTGCTCGTGTACGTGCTGGCCTGGCGCGGCGGCCTGCAGGCGACCCGCTTCGTCCTCATCGGCATCGGCTGCGCGATCGCGCTGCGCTCCGTCACGACCCTGCTGATGACCAAGGGCGACTACCTGGTGGCCCAGCAGGCGCAGATCTGGATGACGGGCTCGCTGAACGGCCGCGGCTGGGATGAGGCGCAGCCCCTCGGCTGGGCGCTTCTGCTCCTGCTGCCCGCCGTGGTGTGGGCGGCCCGGGCACAGCGGTGGGCCGGCCTGGACGACGCCACGGCGGTCGCGCTGGGCGTACGGCTCGGGCGGGTACGGCTCGGTCTGGTGGCCCTGGGTGTGGTGCTGGCGTCCATGGCGACGGGAGCGGCCGGCCCGGTGGACTTCGTCGCCCTGCTGGCCCCCCAGATCGCCCGCCGTCTGACGCGCACGCCCCAGATCCCTCTCGTCTCCTCGGCACTGCTCGGAGCCTTCATCGTGGTCCTGGCGGACCTGCTGGCCCGCCGCCTCTTCTCCCCCACGGAACTGCCGGTGGGAGTGCTGACGGCGGCGGTCGGGGCGCCGTACCTGATCTGGCTGATCATCCGCAGCCGTACGGTGCGCACGGCGGGAGTCTGACGACAGGGCCGGGGCCCTGTCGGCCTCAGCGCGGGCGCTGGGAACGCCAGAGCAGGTAGAGGGCGGAGGCGACGGCCGCGGCGCGCAGGACCCAGGGCCAGGTGTCGGTGAC
Organism: Streptomyces bluensis; assembly: GCF_014650715.1. Lineage (GTDB taxonomy): Bacteria > Actinomycetota > Actinomycetes > Streptomycetales > Streptomycetaceae > Streptomyces > Streptomyces bluensis. Next base: position 160,826 of record NZ_BMVM01000010.1, read on the forward strand.
CGCGTCGTTCATGTGTCCCTCGGCGATGGGATCGCCCCACCTGCCGTCCGTACGCCCCCACAGCCAGACGACCCAGGCGGCGGCGACCGTTCCGGGGACGCCCAGGACGGCCCACTTGGACTCGTTGGTGGTGAGACGGCGGGACAGATAGGCGATCAGCCAGCCGAGGGCGAGCGGAACGAGACTGCCCATGACGGCGCCCGCGACGAGAAGGGCGGCGGCGAGGAGGAGCAGGGGGTTGTTCCAGCCACCACCGCCACCGGGACGCAGCCGGGGAAGGAGACGGACACGCCGACGGGTACGCCCGCCGCCGGTTGCGCCTCCGGGGCCCTTCTCCGTCTCACCGCCCTCACCGCGCTCACTGCCCTCACCGCCCTCTTCGGCCTTCTCCAGACCGACCGCGCCGTCCTTCTTCCCGGCCCCCTCGGACTCCGGCGGCTTCGGCGGCGTCGGCGACTTCTCCGGGGGAGGCTTCAGCAGCTCGGGGATCTCCACACCGCCGACGAACCCGGGCACGCTGTCGCCGAGATCGAAGTTGCTGCCGTGCAGACCGCCCTGCGGGCGGGCCAGGGGGTTGCCGTCCACCCGCCACCATTCGGCCTGTACGGCGCTGCCGCTGTCGCCGAGCTCGTCGAGTCCGGCGAGGTGCGGCGGGGTGGGCCCGGCGTCCGGGGCCTGCGTCGGCGGGGGCTCGGCGGGGCGCGGCCGGGGCACGACCCTGCGCAGCCCCCTGGGCCGGTCCTCCGGTTCACTCTCCCGCTGCACGGGAACGGCGGCGCGGGGCTCCTGCGGGCCCGCCGCCCCGCCGTCGGAGCCACCCGCGGCGGCCACGACCTCGTCAGGGGTGCCGAGACGGGCGAGGATGCGGCGCACCGCGGCCGGACTGTCCACCGGCGCCTTCGCCCGCCGCTGGTCGATCTCGTTGCGCAACTCCGCCACGAGCCGCATCCGCGCCCCCGACGGCAACTGCCGCTGCTGAGCCAGGTCACCGACCCGGCTCAGATACTCAAAGACGACCTGGTCACTCTCAATCCCCACGAAGTCCCCTCCGGGGCGGGTACGTTGCGAACGCGGCACGGCAGACGTTACCGCGCCCCCAGGGGGCGCGACGCGACGGAGGGGCGCGCAGCTGTGATGGGGCGCAGCCCCATCCAGGGGCGCGGGGCTGTATCGATATGCGGCTCCGCCGCGTGGGCACGACCAGCCACAAACAGATCGGGGGCATGGGGGCGCAGCCCCCCATAGGGGCACGGGGAACTGCGCGACCAGCCACAACCAACCCGCAGATCTCCCACGACATAAGGGGGCTGTCACCATCAAGCGGGCCTGGGGCGCAGCCCCAGAAAGACGGCGCCCCCACCTCACCGCACCCGAATGATCAACGGCGCCCGAACGACACCCGGTACCGTGAAACGGATGAGCACCGAGGAGCAACCGGACCGCACCCCCGAGGGCGCCCCCCGTTCCCTGGCGGAAGCCCTCCGCACGAGGGACGACCGCTCCCTGTCCGCACTCCTCCGCACCCGCCCCGACCTCATCACCCCCGTCCCCACGGACCTCACCCAACTCGCCACCCGAGCCGGCACCCGCGCCTCCGTCGTCCGCGCCCTGGAACGCCTGGACCACTTCGCCCTGCAGACCGCCCAGGCCCTGGCCGTGGCTCCCGACCCGGCCCCGTACGACGCGCTGCTCGGCCTCATGGCGGGCGACACCCCCGACGAGACGGTCACCGCCGCCCTCCCCCGCGCCCTCGGCACCCTCCGCGAGCAGGCCCTGGTCTGGGGCCCCGACGACCGTCTGCGTCTGGTCCGCACCGCCCGCGAACTGCTCGCCCCGTCCCCGCAGCACCCGTCGCCCACCGGCCTCGGCCCGACCGTCGCCGAAGCCACCGCCGGGATGTCACCGGGCCGCGTCCAGGAGATCCTCACCACGGCCGGCCTCCCCAGCACCCACGACTCGGTCTCGGCCGTGGCGTCCCTCACCGCCCTCTTCACCGACCGCACCCGCATGGCCGCGCTCCTGTCGGCCGCGCCCGCCGAGTCGCTGGACGTGCTCACCCGACTGGTCTGGGGCCCGCCCTACGGCCAGGTCACCGCCCACCCGGCACCTCATCTGCGCTGGCTGCTGGACCGCGGCCTGCTTCTGCCGACGGCACCCGGCACGGTCGTCCTGCCCCGCGAGGTCGCCCTGCGCCTGCGCGAGGGCCGGGCGCACCGGGAGACGGAACCCCTGGCTCCGCCCTTGGAGGCCGCCGCCACGCACCGTCCACAGGCTGTGGACGCCGCGGCGGCCGGCCAGGCGTACACGGCGCTCACGACGGTCGAGGAACTCCTGAAGGACTGGGACGAGGGCGGCCCGGCCGTGCTCCGGGCCGGCGGCCTGAGCGTCCGCGACCTCAAACGCACCGCCACGGCCCTGGACGTGTCCGAACCGATCGCCGCCTTCTGGGTCGAACTCGCCTACGCGGCGGGCCTGTTGGCGTCCGACGGTGAGGCGGACGAGCGGTACGCCGCGACGCCCGCGTACGACGAGTGGCTGGAGCTGCCCACCGCCGAACGCTGGATCCGCCTGGCCACGGCGTGGCTGACGGCGACCCGTACGGCGGGCCTGGTCGGGGGGCGGGACGCGAAGGACCGTACGCTGTCCGCGCTGGGCCCGGGCCTGGACCGGTCGGCCGCGCCGGAGGTCCGGTACCGGGTGCTCGCCCTGCTGGCGGGGCTCCCCGAGGGCACATCGGCCACGGCCGACTCGGTACTCGCCCGCCTCCGCTGGGAACGCCCGCTGCGGAGCCCCCAGACCGACCCGCACAGAACACCAAGCACCCCAAGCACCCCCGGCCCAGGCGGCACCCCGAGGGACGACCTGCGCTCCCGGCTCGCCCAATGGACGCTGTCCGAGGCGGAGATGCTGGGCGTCACGGGCCGCGGCGCCCTGTCCTCGCACGGCCGGGCACTGCTGGGCCTGCCCACGGCGACCACAGCCGGCACAGCCGACACAGCCGTCCTGCCCGCGGAACCCGGCGACAAGCTCCCGGCACACCACCAGCACACGCCCCCGACCGCCCCCTTGGAGCCCCTCGGCCCGGCCGAGCAGGCCGCGGCCGCCGTCCACGCCGCCCGCCTCCTCACCCCGCTGCTCCCCGAACCGCTGGACCACGTCCTCCTCCAGGCGGACCTGACGGCGGTGGCTCCCGGCCCGCTGCAACGCCCGCTGGCCGACACCCTCGACGTGCTGGCGGACGTGGAGTCGAAGGGCGGGGCCACCGTCTACCGCTTCACCCCGGCCTCGGTGCGCCGGGCCCTGGACGCGGGCCGCTCGGCCTCCGACCTGCACGCGTTCCTGACGGCCCACTCCCGCACCCCGGTCCCGCAGCCGCTCGCGTATCTGATCGACGACGTGGCCCGCAGGCACGGCCACCTCCGCGTCGGCGCGGCCTCCGCCTACGTCCGCTGCGACGACGACACGATCCTGGGCGAGATCCTCGCCGACAAACGCTCCGCGCCCCTCCGTCTGCGCCGCCTTGCCCCCACCGTGCTGGCCGCCCAGACGGACCCGGCCACCCTCCTGGACGGCCTGCGTTCCCTGGGCTACGCCCCGGCCGCCGAGTCCGCCGAGGGCGACGTCCTGATCACCCGCGCCCACGCCCACCGCACCCCGCCGCGCACGGCTCCGGAACCGGTCCCGGAGGGTCCGCCGCCGCCGGACGACACCCTCCTCACGGCCGCCCTCCGCGCCATCCGCGCGGGCGACCGCGCCTCCACCGCTCCCCGCAAGGCGACGGCCCCCGCCCCCGGCGGCTCCCTGCCCCGCACCAGCTCCGCCGAGACCCTCGCCACGATGCAGGCCGCCGTCCTCACCGGCGAGGCCCTCTGGATCGGCTACGTCAACGCCGAGGGCAGCGCCAGCCAGCGCGTCATCGCCCCCGTCCGCGTCGAGGGCGGCTTCGTCACGGCGTACGACCACACGGCGGACGAGGTGCGCACGTATCCGCTGCACCGGGTGACGGGCGTGGCGGAGCTGGCCGACGGCACGCCGTAAGTCGGCAGGCCATGAAGCGGAACGCCTGGCCGTTCCCCCTCACGAGGGAGCTTGCCGCGCGCCCCGCATCGCGGCGCGCGCCGCTGGGCAGCCACTCACGGCCCGTCCGAACCGTGAAAGGCCGCCACCACTCATGCACACCGCATCCGTCACCCCCAGCGCGAACGCCACCTGTTCCCGCGCCGCCCTCCTCGCCGCCGTGACCGTCGTCGTGCTCGGCGCTCTCGCGCCCGCGACAGCGGCGGCGTCGGCAACGGCGGCCAAGTCGTCGCCGCTGCCCCTCCCGGCCGCCGAGTCCCTGGTCACCGAGTCCCTGGTCACGGTGGAGGGGCCGTTGATCAACAACCTCACTCTGCCCATGACGAAGTAGCCCGCCGCGTGCGGTAGCTCTCCCCGTCGAGCCGGACGATCTCGGCGTGGTGGGCGAGCCGGTCGGCCATCGCCGCCGCGGCTCCCCCGCCGAAGATCTCGTCCCAGCGGCCGAGCGGGCGGTCGCTGGTCACGATCAGCGAGGCGCGTTCGTAGCGGTGCGCTACCAGTTGGAAGAACAGGTGGGCCGTGTCCGCGTCGAAGGGGACGTAGCCGACCTCGTCGACGATCAGCACGGCGTGGGCGTCGAGCGCGGCCAGTTCCTCGGCCAGCCGGCCCTCGGCACGGGCACCGGACAGCCGGGCGGCCCACTCCGCGGCGGTCGCGAACAGCACCCGGTGACCGGCCTCGCAGGCGCGGACGCCGAGACCGGTCGCGAGATGCGTCTTGCCGGTGCCGGGGGCACCGACGAACACGACGTTCCGCCGGGCGGTGACGAAGTCCAGCTTGCCGAGCCGGGCCACGGTCTCCCGGTCGAAACCGCGCGGGTGGTCCTCGTCGAACTCCTCCAGCAGCTTGCGGGAGGGGAACCCCGCGGCACGGATCCGGGTCTCGGCGCCCGCCTCGTACGCGGCCGGGGTGCGCTGGACCTGGGCCGGAACCGGAACCGGAACCGGGGCGGAAACCGGAACTGAGGCCGGAACCGGCACCGGGTCGGAAACCGCAACCGGGGCGGGCGGCGCGGAAAGCTCGTGCCGCGCGGGCCGGTGCTCACCGCGCGCTCCGGGCTCCCCGTGCCCGTCGCCACGCCCGTGCTGTTCCTCCCGCTCCTTGTGTCCCCGGTCCGCACGCATCGCCATCGGCCCCGACATGTACGCCAGGATCGCCGCCGACGCGATGAAGGCCATGTGGATCACCGTGCCCCACAGCAGGGCGTGGCGCGAGGTGTGGTGGACGTCGACGAACATCTGGAGGAGATGGACGGAGGAGATGCCCACGATGGCGGTGGCGAGCTTGACCTTCAGTACGTTGGAGTTGACGTGGGAGAGCCATTCGGGCTGGTCCCGGTGGCCTTGGAGGCCGATGCGCGAGACGAAGGTCTCGTAGCCGCCGACGATCACCATGATGAGCAGGTTCGCGATCATGACGACGTCGACGAGTTTGAGGACCGCGAGCATCACGTACGTCTCGGTCGCCTGCCCCGTCACGCAGCGGAGAATTAAACTCCACAGCTCCTTGAAGAACTTGTAGACGTACACGCCCTGGGCCGCCACCAGCCCGAAGTACAGCGGCGCCTGAAGCCAGCGGGTCGCGAACAGGGCGTACCCCAGCGTCGCGGTCGTCGGGGAGGCTGGGGACGTGAGGGACTGACTGCGACCGGGCAAGGGGCTCACTCCAGGGCTACGGCACGGGCTGTGACCTGCACGGTCCGCCATTCTGCGCAGTCAGTGCCGTATATCCGAATTCCGGCCACTCATTGGAGTGGATAGACATCCGATACGACGTGACGCGGACGTCACCCTCGATCCGCACCGGCCCGCACCCCGACCGGGCCCGATCGGGCACACTGGACGTTTGGCCGAGCAGAGCCATCCTGAAGGCCACCCGAAGGCCATCCCGAAGGCCACCCCGAAAGGCAGCCGCGCGTGACTGGTCCACTCATCGTCCAGAGCGACAAGACCCTCCTGCTCGAAGTCGACCACGAGCAGGCCGACGACTGCCGCCGGGCGATCGCGCCGTTCGCGGAGCTGGAGCGGGCTCCGGAGCACATCCACACCTACCGTGTGACCCCGCTCGGCCTGTGGAACGCGCGGGCGGCCGGGCACGACGCCGAGCAGGTCGTGGACGCGCTGGTGCAGTACAGCCGGTATCCGGTGCCGCACGCGCTGCTGGTGGACGTCGCGGAGACGATGGACCGCTACGGGCGGCTGACCCTCACCAAGCACCCCGCCCACGGACTCGTCCTCACCACCACCGACCGGCCGGTGCTGGAGGAGATCCTGCGGTCGAAGAGGGTCGCTCCGCTCGTCGGGGCCCGTATCGACCAGGACACCGTCGCCGTGCACCCCTCCGAGCGCGGGCAGATCAAGCAGACGCTGCTGAAGCTGGGCTGGCCGGCCGAGGACCTAGCCGGGTACGTGGACGGCGAGGCGCACCCGATCGAGCTGGCCGAGGACGGCTGGGCGCTGCGCCCGTACCAGAAGCAGGCGGTGGAGAACTTCTGGCACGGCGGCTCCGGGGTGGTCGTGCTCCCCTGTGGCGCGGGCAAGACGCTGGTCGGCGCCGGGTCCATGGCCCAGGCCAAGGCGACCACGCTCATCCTCGTCACGAACACCGTCTCCGCCCGGCAGTGGAAGCACGAGCTGGTGCGGCGCACCTCGCTGACCGAGGACGAGATCGGCGAGTACAGCGGGACGAAGAAGGAGATCCGGCCGGTCACCATCGCGACGTACCAGGTGCTGACGACGAAGCGGAAGGGCGTCTACCCGCATCTGGAGCTCTTCGACTCCCGCGACTGGGGTCTGATCGTCTACGACGAGGTGCACCTGCTGCCCGCGCCGGTCTTCAAGTTCACGGCGGATCTTCAGGCGCGCCGGCGCCTCGGGCTGACCGCGACGCTCGTACGGGAGGACGGCCGGGAGTCGGACGTGTTCTCGCTGATCGGGCCCAAGCGGTTCGACGCGCCGTGGAAGGAGATCGAGGCGCAGGGCTACATCGCGCCGGCCGACTGCGTGGAGGTCCGGGTCAACCTCACGGACGGCGAGCGGCTCGCGTACGCGACCGCCGAGACCGAGGAGAAGTACCGCTACTGCGCGACGACGGACACGAAGCGGAAGGTGGCGGAGGCGCTGGTGCGGCGCTTCGCCGGGCAGCAGATCCTCGTCATCGGGCAGTACATCGACCAACTCGACGAACTGGGCGAGCACTTGAACGCGCCGGTGATCAAGGGGGAGACCAGCAACGCCCAGCGGGAGAAGCTCTTCGACGCGTTCCGTGAGGGCGAGATCAGCGTGCTGGTGGTGTCCAAGGTCGCGAACTTCTCGATCGACCTGCCGGAGGCGACGGTCGCGATCCAGGTGTCCGGCACGTTCGGGTCACGGCAGGAGGAGGCCCAGCGGCTGGGGCGGGTGCTGCGGCCCAAGGCGGACGGTCACCAGGCCCACTTCTACTCCGTCGTCGCCCGCGACACCATCGACCAGGACTTCGCGGCCCACCGCCAGCGCTTCCTGGCCGAACAGGGCTACGCGTACCGGATCGTGGACGCGGACGAGCTCCTGGCCGAGAGCTGAGCCCGGTCAGTCACGGAAGCGGGCGGTGCCTCCGCGGCGGCGTACGCCCGCCTCGTCCGTGTACTCGCCCAGCACGGCCACCTCGAAGGCGGCGCCGACGAACACCTTGATCGCGCGCACCGCGTCGCCCAGCCAGTGACGGTGGTGGTGGCCGTCGTCGACGGCCGTCGCCCCGGACGGCGGACCGTGCCGGGAGGGGATCGGGGAGAAGGTCGCTGCACTCATATGTCCATGATGCGATCGATGCCCCCCGAATGGCGTCGGTCCAGGGAGCCAATTCTCCCGGCCGCTCCGTCCCTCTCAGGTCTGCCGTCCCGTACGCCTCTGAGGTGAGGCGATCCCCTAGGGATACGGCGTCCCAACCCCGAGGCCGACTGACTTCCGAGCTCCGAGCCCCGAGGCCGACTGACCTCCGAGCCCCGAGTCCCGAGTCCCGAGGTGCAGGAAAATCCGTTCGCCGCCGCAGCTCTGCCTCCCCTACAATCTCCGCTCTTGCCCGCCTCCCTTCGGAGTGCCGCCGACCGGACGGAAACCGGACGGTACAGCCACACGTTCCCGCGTCATCACCCACGGCAGTCGACCGGTCACGCGCCCGCGGTACCTCCGTCCCGCGCCACCGGTCGGCACACCGTCACGCCCGGAGGCAGAACCCGTGTCCACCCAGCCCGCCGACCTCACCGATCCCGCCGACCCCACCGATCCCGCCGATCCCACTGACCCGCTCGCCCGTGAGCGGGCCCATCTCTCCTCCTCCCGGGCCGCGCTGCGGACCATGCGGGAGGACGTCGAGTCGCTCGACATCCGTGACGTCACCGCGAACTGGGTGAACGCGGAGGCGCTCCAGCACCAGATCAGCGAGCGCATCAAGGCCCTCGCCGACCTCAGCGACACGCCCCTCTTCTTCGGCCGCCTCGACTACCTCCACGCCCCGGGCGCCGAGCAGGCGGAGGGCGCGGAAGGGGAGAGGTTCTACATCGGGCGCCGTCATGTGCACGATGCGGCCGGTGACCCCATGGTCATCGACTGGCGTGCGCCCGTGTCGCAGCCCTTCTACCGGGCGTCCAAGCGGGACCCGATGGACATCGGTCTGCGCCGCCGTTTCGGGTACACAGGCGGCGACCTCACCGCCTACGAGGACGAGCACCTCTCCGACCCTTCCGAGGCGGCCACCACCAGCAAGCTGCTCCAGCAGGAGATCGAGCGCCCGCGCGTCGGTCCGATGCGCGACATCGTGGCGACGATCCAGCCCGAGCAGGACGAGATCGTCCGGAGCGGGCTGGCGGGCACGGTCTGTGTGCAGGGCGGTCCGGGCACCGGGAAGACGGCCGTCGGCCTGCACCGCGTCGCGTATCTCCTCTACGCCTTCCGTGAGCGTCTCGCCCGCACGGGCACCCTCGTCATCGGACCGAACCGTTCCTTCCTCCACTACATCGAGCAAGTGCTGCCCGCGCTGGGCGAGTTGGAGGTGAAGCAGGCAACCGTCGACGACCTCGTGGCACACGTCGAAGTGCGCGGCACCGACGACGCGGCAGCGGCCGTCGTCAAGGGCGACGCCCGGATGGCTCAGGTGCTGCGCCGTGCCGTGCGCTCGCACGTCACGATGCCCACCGAGCCGGTCGTGGTGGTGCGCGGCTCGCGTCGCTGGCGCGTCCCGGCGTACGAACTCGAAGACATCGTCCGGGAGTTGCTGGAGCGCGACATGCGCTACGGCGCCGCCCGCGAGGCTCTGCCGCAGCGGATCGCGCACGCGGTGCTCGTCCAGATGGAGCGCTCGGGCGAGGCGCCGGACGACCGCGTGCAGGATGCCGTGGCGCGCAACCCCGCGGTGAAGGCGGCCGTCAAGGCGATCTGGCCGCCCGTCGACCCCGCGAAACTGGTGCTGCGCCTCCTCACGGACGCGGACTTCCTCGCCGTCCACGCGGACGGTGTCCTCACGGACGACGAGCAGAAGACGATCCTGTGGGCGAGGCCGGCCCGGAGCGTCAAGTCGGCCAAGTGGTCGGCGGCCGACGCCGTACTGATCGACGAGGCGACCGACCTCGTCCAGCGCACCCACTCGCTCGGCCATGTCGTGCTCGACGAGGCGCAGGACCTGTCCCCCATGCAGTACCGCGCGGTGGGCCGCCGCTGCACCACCGGGTCCGCGACCGTGCTCGGCGACCTCGCGCAGGGCACCACGCCCTGGGCGACGCGGAGTTGGGAGGAGGCGCTCGCCCACCTCGGCAAGGGCGACGCCGTGGTCGAGGAGCTCACGGCCGGTTTCCGCGTGCCCACGGACGTGATCACGTACGCGTCCCGGCTGCTTCCCCACATCGCGCCGGGGCTGACCCCGGTGGCGTCGGTCCGCGAGAACCCGGGGTTCTTCGAGCTCCGCGACCTCCGTGCGACCACACCCGGTAACGACCCGGACGCCCAGGTCGTCGCCGCCTGCGAGGAGTTGCTGCGCCACGAGGGCTCGGTCGGTCTCATCGCCGCCGACGCCCGTGTCCCCGCCCTCACCGAGGCGCTCTCGGCGGCCGGCATCGCCCACCTCGACCCCGGCGAGGAGACGACGCCCGACAGGCGCCTCACCCTGGTCCCCGCCTCGCTGGCCAAGGGACTGGAGTACGACTACGTGGTCCTGGACGAACCCCGGGCGGTCGTCGACGGCGAACCCGACGAACGCACCGGCCTGCGCCGCCTCTATGTGGCGCTCACCCGTGCGGTGTCGGGCCTGATCGTGACGCACGCGGCAGGGCTGCCGCCGCAACTCGCCTGAGTTGTTGCGCCGTTGAGCCGTTGAGCCGTTGAGCCGTTGAGCCGTACGCGGTGCGGAGAGTCAGGCGTCCGGCGACGCGTCCAGCGCCGTACGCCACTCCCGTACGGCGCCGGCGGCGACTGGTGCGCTCCAGCCTCCGGGACGGGCGGCGCCCCCGATGTGGAAGGCGTCGACCCCGGCCGCCCGCAGCTCCGGGAGGTGGTCGAGGCGGAGGCCGCCGCCCGCCATGAGCCGCTGGCTGTAGCCGGGCTCGCCACGCCGGGCGGCCTCGGCGAGCAGGACGGGCAGCCCGTCGTCGACGCCCTCGGCGGAACCCGCGGTCAGATACGTGTCGAGCCCCGGCTGTTCCGCGAGCTGCTTGCGCAGGGCGTCACGGTCGGCGGCGCGGTCGACGGCCCGGTGGAAGGTCCACCGGCAGCCGTCCAGCACGTCCAGAAGGCGCTCGACGGCCTCCAGGTCGGGCCGCCCGTCCTCCCCGAGGAACCCGAGCACGAACTCCTCGGCCCCGGCGGCGCGCAGGGCGTACGCGACCCGCACCAACGCGTCCACGTCCCCCGCCGCGAACCCGTCCGCCGCCCGCAGCATCACCCGCACCGGCAGGTCCACGGCCGCCCTGACCTCGGCGAAGGTCCCGGCCGTCGGCGTGAGTCCGTCCGCGCCCATGTCGGTGACCAGCTCCAGCCGGTCGGCCCCTCCGGCCTGAGCGGCGACCGCGTCCTCGGCGTCGAGGGCGATCACCTCCAGGAGCGCACGCGTGGTCATGGGACCCCTTCCCGTGGTTACCCTCACCGAACCGATTACAGGTCTAGTCCACTCTCCAGCGTACGGCGGATCAGCCGAACAGATTGAGGTCGGCCTCCGCCGTTCCCGCCAGCTCGTACCGCGTCCCCACCAACGGGCGCCCCGAGTACAGCCGTACGAGGGTGGCCGCGTCGCCCAGGTAGCGGGCCGGTGACCGCTCCCCGGAGGGCGCGCCGAGCAGCAGCGGCTCGTCCACGTCGTCGAGGTCGGCGTGCAGGGCGAGGTGCTTCCGTTGACGGCTGAGCCACGCCAGCAGCGCCAGGGCGGGCTCCACCTGGTCTCCCCCGTACGCTCCGGGTGCGCCCCAGGCGTCGCGTACGTCCCCCGCGTGCACCCACTCCCCGAGTGCGATGCCGTCCAGCGCGCCGCCCGCCCCGGCGATCACCGGCCCGGCCTCGGTCATGCCCCGCTCCAGCTCGTCCACGATCCGCGCCACCGGCCAGCCGTCCCGCTCGGCGATGTCGCGGTCGTTCGACTCCGGGCTGAAGACCCCTTCCTCGAACCGGTTCTCCACCACCCGCGCCAACGCGGACGAGCAGTGGGCGAGTACGTGCCGCACGGTCCAGCCCGGACAGCAGGTCCTGGCCGCGAAGTCGTCCTCCGGGCGCCCCCGAAGGAGGGGAATCAGTACGTCGCGCTCCGCGGTCAGCAGTCGGCCGGGGAGTTCCGGGTCCCGTTCGTCGTGTGATGCAGCAGCAACCATGGGGACCACGCTATGCGGCGGGGCGACCCGCCCGCCCCTCCGCCCCTCTTGCCCTTCCCCACGGATCTCCGCACGAACGCCGCTCCGTCCTGCGCGCCACTCGCATTACACTCCACACACCGTCAACGAGCATTTACTCTCTGGCTTGACGGCATCTCCGGGGTATACGGGTGGGGTTCACGGAGGGGGGAAGCCTGGTGTCCGGAAACAGAGACACGCACAACAGTGTGAGTGGAGGACAGCAGCAGGGCGGTGTCACCCAGGCCCACACGGTCAACAACCTGTGGGTCGACCTGTCAAAAGCGGCGCCCTCGAAGCCAGGTACGTGGCTCCTGATCCTGGAGGTGGTCGGTCTCGTCCTCGCCGCGCTGTACTGGCCGGGCGGTCCGCTGAGGCAGTACGTGGTGTTCGGCCTGCTGTGCACGTCCGCACTCGTCACCGCCGGCTGCTCCGTCGTGACCGGCCTCCCCGACCGCGGCCGCGGTGCTCCGCGGCCCCAGCAGGCGGAACCGAGGGACGCCGCGCAGCAGCAGTGCGGGGAGAAGAAGGGCAACCGCCGAAAGCGCGTCGCCCGGGTCACGTTCCCCGTCCTGTCCGTGCTCTTCTCCATCGCCGGGCTCCTGGCCTTCCAGAACGTCGCCGACACCGGCGAGGTTCCCATTGAGATACGTATCGATGGCGCCCAGCCCCTGAACGGTCCGCGCTCCGCGCCCCTCACCCTCACAGTGCCCACCCCCGAAGAACCCCGAGAAAAGCTGCGCCTTTCACTGACCACCGTCGACAACGAGCCGAGCACCGGCACGTGTGTCCACAAGACCACGGCCGCGGTCACCGCGGTCACCGCGGGCATCACCCCGCACGCGTACTACGAGGTGACCGCCGAGGACACCGTCGACTTCGACCTCGGCGGCAACAAGGGAGAACTCCGGTTCACCTTCACCCTGCAGACCGAAGCGAACTGCTCGATGCGGCTGGCGAAGGCGACCGGAACACTCCACAACTGACAGCGAACAGGAGTGAGAGCACATGACCGTAGCCAGAACGGGGGCACGGGCGCGCGTCCTGCGCACAGCGACCGTGGTGGCCCTGCTCTGTTCTCTCGCCGCAGGCTGTTCCTCGAAGGAGTCGATGTTCGACGACGGAAAGGTCCATGTCGGCGCGAAGGGCGACCAACCCGGCACCAGCTTCGAGCCGCACGACGGTGAGTTCAACGGCTTCGACGTCACCGTGGCGCGGGAACTGCTGACCGCGGTGGACGTCGACTCGCCGTACTTCAGCGGAGTGCTCTCCAAAAACCGCGCGGCCAACCTGCAGAACGGCGACCTGGACCTCGTGGCCGCGACCTTCTCCATCACCCCACAACGGATGAAGCCGCAGGACGAAGGCGGAGAGGGGCTCGACTTCGTGGGCCCCTACGCGTCCACGCAGCAGGGGATCCTCGTGCGGGAAGAGGATTACGGGCAGTACAAGGACCACGACGACCTCGACGGCAGGCTCGTCTGCGTCTGGGAGGGCACCACGTCCGCCCAGGAGTTGAAGGGCCCGGCGTACGACAAGATTCGTACCGTCGAGGAGGACGATGCCGGCTACTGCATCAAAGCGCTGCGGGAAAAGCGGGTGGACGCCGTCTCCACCGACCAGTTGATCCTCTACGGCTTCATGAACGTGGAGCGCGGCCTCAGGGTCGTGCCCGGCATCAGGTTCGGCGAGCCGAACGACTACGGCATCGCCATGCTCAAGGGGCATCGCGAGGACTGCGAGCGCCTCCGCGACGCCCTGCGGACCTACGTGAACGGCAACGACTGGGATCGCGACTTCGAGAACAACCTGCCCAAGGTCCCGAAGGCCGACCGGGACGAAGCGAGACCCACGCCCGAGGAGATCGACGCCTTGTCATGCAGGGACAAGCCGAGCAACGCTGCCGTCGGCTGAGCCGCACCGCCCGCCTCCGTCCCTCCGCAGGACCGGGACAATGGCTCCATGCCCGACCCGGACGCCCTGAACACCTCCGACGGCCCGAACACCTCCGGCGCCCTTGACGCCCTCCGTTCCCGCTGGCTGCGCACCCTGCTGGCGGCCCGCGACGGCGCCTGTCACCCAGACCCGTACCCCTACGCGGACAACCTGCTGAAGCGCTGGTCGGAGCCGCAGCGCCGGTACCACACGCTCGACCATCTGACGGCCGTCCTGGACCGGGTCGACGAGTTGGAGGAGTACGCCGACGACCCGGACGCCGTCCGGCTGGCGGCCTGGTTCCACGACGCGGTGTACCTGCCGGAGCGTTCCACGAACGAGGAGCGGTCGGCGCGGCTCGCCGAGCGTGCCCTGCCCGAGGCCGGGGTCCCGCAGGAGACGACGGACGAGGTCGCCCGTCTGGTCCGGCTGACCGTCACCCACGATCCCGCCGACGACGACGCCAACGGGGCCGTCCTCTGCGACGCGGACCTGGCCGTTCTGGCCGCGCCCCCGGAGTCGTACGCCCGGTACGCGGCCGCCGTCCGCGAGGAGTACTCCTTCGTTCCGGACGACGCCTTCCGTACGGGCCGGGCGGCCGTACTGCGCCAACTCCTCGATCTGCCACGGCTGTTCCGGACGCCGTACGGGGAACGGGAGTGGGAGGCACCGGCCCGCCGGAACATCGCGGCCGAGATCGAGCGGCTCAGCGGCGGGTCCTGAGAGGCGGCGGGTCCTGAGAGGCGGCGGGTCCTGAGAGGCGGCGGGTCCTGAGAGGCGGCGGGTCCTGAGAGGCGGCGGGTCCTGAGAGGCGGGCGGCTGGCGGTCCGGCGGACGGTCCGGTGACAGTGGGGCGGGAATGCCGACCCCGCCACCGGCGTTGCCCATGCACATGCCCTCCCGCACTCCGCGCCGCACTCCGCCCCGAACTCCCTCCCGCACTCCGTCCCCCAGCGGCACCGACCGCTCCCGCATGCCCCTCGCCGTCTATGTCCTCGGCCTGTCCGTCTTCGCTCTCGGCACCAGCGAGTTCATGCTCTCCGGGCTGCTGCCGCCCCTCGCGGAGGACATGGGAGTGAGCATCCCCCGGGCGGGGCTGCTGATCTCGGCGTTCGCGATCGGGATGGTGGTCGGTGCGCCGCTGCTCGCCGTGGCCACGCTGCGGCTGCCCCGCCGTACGACCCTCATCACGCTGATCACCGTCTTCGGATTCGGTCAGGTCGCGGGTGCTCTCGCGCCCAACTACCCGGTTCTC
Source organism: Streptomyces bluensis (assembly GCF_014650715.1). Taxonomy (GTDB): domain Bacteria; phylum Actinomycetota; class Actinomycetes; order Streptomycetales; family Streptomycetaceae; genus Streptomyces; species Streptomyces bluensis. The sequence continues at coordinate 175,933 of NZ_BMVM01000010.1, forward strand.
TTCGCCTCCAGGGTCCTGAGTGCCCTGGCCTGCGCGGGGTTCTGGGCGGTGGGGGCCGCCGTGGCGGTGGCGATGGTGCCGGTGAGCGCACGAGCCCGCGCGCTCGCCGTGATGATCGGCGGGTTGTCGATCGCGAACGTCCTGGGTGTCCCGGCGGGCGCCTTCCTCGGGGAGCACTTCGGCTGGCGTTCGGCGTTCTGGGCCGTGGCCGTCGCCACCGGGATGGCGCTCGTCGGGGTCGTCTTCCTGATCCCCACCCTCCCCGTGCCCGACGAGCGGCCCCGGCTGGGGCAGGAGGTCCGGATCTACCGCGACCCCCAGGTCTGGCTCTCCGTGTCCGTCGTGGCGCTGGCCGCCGGCGGGGTCTTCTGCGCGTTCAGCTATCTCGCGCCGCTGCTCACGGACGTCGCCGGGCTCGACGACGGCTGGGTGCCGACCGTGCTCGCGCTCTTCGGGATCGGCGCGCTGATCGGTACGGCGGTCGGCGGGCGGATCGCCGACGCCCATCTGTTCGGCGTGCTGCTCAGCGGCACCGGCGCCTCGACGGTCCTCCTCGTCGCGCTGGCCCTCCTCGGCGAGTACGCGGTCCTCACCGTCGTCCTCTCCTTCCTCCTCGGCGTGTCCAGCTTCTACACCGCGCCCGCGCTCAACGCCCGGCTGTTCAACGTCGCGGCCGCCGCACCCACCCTCGCCGGGGCCACGACCACCGCCGCCTTCAACCTCGGCAACACGGGCGGCCCCTGGCTCGGCGGGGCGGTCATCGACGCGGGCTTCGGCTTCACGTCCACGGCCTGGGCGGGCGCGGCCCTCACGGCGACGGCCATCGGCGCCACGGCGGTCTCCCTGCGGCTGCACCGTCGTACGGCACGTACGACCCGTACGGCTTCCGCGTCGCGCGTGATCACCGGTGCGGGCGCGGACGGCACACCCGACCCACCCGACCGGGCCGGTCAGCACGTACCTGCCGATAAACCCGTACGTACGGACACGTGATCGCCCCTATCCTCGCCGCCATGCGACCAATGGGTGGGGACCAGGTACAGGAAGCCGTCGGACACGCGCTCGCGCTGCTGCGGACCGCGACGCACCGGGACTGGGAGGGCACCAGGGCGGGCCGCCTGGAGTGGAGTTGCCATGAGACGGCCGTGCACATCGCGTCCGACCTCCTCGCGTACGCGGGTCAGCTGGCGGGACGCGCGACCGAGGCGTACGTGCCCTTCGAGCTGATCCTGGAGGACGGCGCCGACACCACGGGCCTGCTCGACGTGATCGGGACGACGGGCACCCTGCTCGCGGTGACCGTCCAGACGACCCCGCGCGACGTGCGCGCCTTCCACCCGTACCCCTTCCGCGCCGCCGACCGCGAGGGCTTCGCCGCGATGGGTGTCACGGAGGTCCTCCTGCACACGCACGACATCGCCGAGGGCCTCGGCCTGCCGTACGAGCCTTCCGCCGAGCTCTGCCAGAACGTCCTGACCCGCCTCTTCCCGCACGTCCGGCCGGGCCCCGAACCCTGGCCCACCCTCCTGTGGGCCACCGGCCGCGGCGACCTGCCCGGCCGCGCCCCGGTCACCGCGTGGCGCTGGAGCAACCCCCTGGTCATCCCCGCCGAACGGCTCGCGCTGCACGGCGTCACCCCGGCCGCAGCCGCCGATCTCGCCGCGGGCGGCACGGGCGGCTTCGCGTGGATCGAGGGCGGCCCGGTCGAGGGCACGCGCGAGGGCGCGGGCATGATCGTGAAGCTGTACGAGACGGGGACGCTCCGCGCGGAGTGGGGCATGTACGTCCTGGTCCGCGACGAGGACGGCCGCGCCCTCGGCGCCCTCGGCTTCCACGGCGCCCCCGACGAGGAGGGCCGCACCGAGATCGGCTACGACCTCGTCGATGCGGCCCGCGGCCACGGCTACGCCACGGAGGCGCTGCGCACGCTGGCCGGCTGGGCGCGGGGGCGCGAGGACGTCCGCTCGCTGTTCGCGGTCGTCGACAAGGACAACGTCCCCTCGCAAGGGGTCGTCACCCGGTCCGGGTTCACGCGGGTCAGCGACGACGGGGAGCGGTTCGCCTACGAACTGCGGCTGCGGTCCTGACGCACGGGCACGCGGGCACGGGGGCCGCACCGGCGTACGCGCACGAAAGCATCAACGGCGTACGCGCGCGGGAGCCTCACCGGGGTTCCCGTGCCGCCCCGCGCCGCTTCGGCCGGCGCAGGCCCGCTTGCGTGAGCCTGCGCAGCAGTTCCTTCGCGCCCACCTCCACGGCACCCGCGCGCACCACGTCCGCGTAGCGGTGCGAGGGGATGTCGTAGTGGTCGCGTTCGAAGGCACGCTCGGGAATGCCCAGGGCCCGTGCGAACGCGTGGAGTTCGTCATACGACTCGTCGCTGACGAGATGCGACCACATGCGGCCGTGGCCCGGCCAGGTGGGCGGGTCGATGTAGAGCGTCACGAGGTCGTCGTCCCGCCGGCCGCCGCTCCCAGCGAGCCCACCGCCGCGACCTTCACGCCCGCCTTGTGGCAGACCCAGTGCGGGTCGGTGCCCAACTCGGGCTCGACGTCGAGGGCGTGTGGATCGCCGGAGGGGCACACCGGGCACAGGGGCCAGCGCCCGTACCGCTCCAGCAGCGCGTCCTGGACGTCCTGCGCGACCAGCCCGGCCACGTACCCCGCGCCCTCGGGCCACTGCTCGACCCACCACCGGCGCTCGACGACCGAGTTCTCGACCAGCGAGACGACATCAGCGTCCGCGACCTCGCCCGCGATCAGGTCGGCGAGCACGAGGGCGCGAGCGGCGTGCAGTGCCTGCTCCAGGGGGCTGACGCGGTCGCCGGGGCTGAGGGGATCGCCGGTGGGGTCCATGCCCCCATTGTGCTCACCCTTGACCGTACGGCAGCTCGGAAAATACCTTTCAGAGCGTGAGCAGCCACGTGAAGAAAACTTTCGGGGGTGGTGCGCCACCGGCTCCCGCCGCCCTCGCGGCCAAGGTGCGCACACTCGCTCCGTCCATGACCAGATCCATGCAACGGGTCGCCGAGGCCGTCGCCGGTGACCCGGCGGGCTGCGCGGCCCTCACCGTCACGGGACTCGCCGAGCTCACCGGCACCAGCGAGGCGACCGTCGTCCGTACGGCACGTCTGCTCGGCTATCCGGGTTACCGGGACCTGCGCCTCGCGCTCGCCGGGCTCGCCGCACAGCAGCAGTCGGGCCGCGCGCCCGCCGTCACCGCCGACATCGCGGTCGACGATCCCCTCGCCGACGTGGTGGCGAAGCTCGCGTACGACGAGCAGCAGACCCTCGCCGACACCGCGGCCGCGCTCGACACGGTCCAGCTCGGCGCGGCGGTCACGGCACTGGCGGGGGCCCGGCGGGTCGATGTGTACGGCGTGGGCGCGTCCGGGCTCGTCGCCCAGGACCTCAGCCAGAAGCTGCTGCGCATAGGGCTCATAGCCCACGCGCACAGCGACCCGCACCTCGCCGTCACCAACGCGGTGCAACTCGCCGCCAAGGACGTGGCGATCGCGATCACGCACTCCGGTTCGACGGGCGACGTCATCGAGCCGTTGCGGGTCGCGTTCGAGCACGGGGCGACGACGATCGCCGTCACCGGGCGCCCCGACGGTCCCGTCAGTCAGTACGCCGATCATGTGCTCACCACGTCCACGGCCCGGGAGAGCGAGCTGCGGCCGGCGGCGATGTCGTCCCGGACGAGTCAGCTGCTGGTCGTCGACTGCCTGTTCGTCGGAGTGGCGCAGCGGACGTACGAGACGGCGGCGCCGGCGCTGTCCGCTTCGTACGAGGCGTTGGCGCACCGGCATCGCCCCTGAAGGGGCGCGACAAGGGGCGGCGCGGCCTCCTTCGCCCCCTCCCCCGACGAACCACCACACCGCACGGAAAGAGCCCGTAGCCATGGCCTCCCCCACGAACGCCTCCGCCGCCCGTACGTCCCCCTCCGACTCCCACTCCGATCTGAAAGCCCAGCTGGAGACCCTCACCACCGAGGCGTTCCGCCCGGAGCTGGCCGAGATCGACCGACTGCCCACCCTCGACATCGCGCGGCTCATGAACGGCGAGGACGCGACCGTACCGGCCGCCGTCGCCGCGCAGTTGCCCCGGATCGCCGCCGCCATCGACGCCCTCGCCGAGCGGATGGAGCGCGGCGGCCGACTGGTCTACGCGGGCGCGGGCACCGCCGGGCGGCTGGGCGTACTGGACGCCTCCGAGTGCCCGCCCACCTTCAACACGGACCCGACCCGCGTGGTCGGCCTGATCGCGGGCGGCCCCGAGGCCGTGGTCACCTCGGTCGAGGGCGCCGAGGACTCCAGGGAACTGGCACGGGCCGACCTCGACGCACTCGCCCTGACCTCCGCCGACACGGTGGTGGGGGTCTCGGCCTCCGGCCGCACCCCGTACGCGCTCGGCGCGGTGGAGTACGCCCGTGAACGGGGCGCGTTGACCATCGGCCTGTCCTGCAACGCGGACAGCGCGCTCGCGGCCGCCGCGGACCACGGCATCGAGGTCGTCGTCGGTCCCGAACTGCTGACGGGTTCGACGCGGCTGAAGGCGGGCACGGCGCAGAAGCTGGTCCTGAACATGCTCTCGACGATCACGATGATCCGTCTGGGCAAGACGTACGGGAACCTGATGGTGGACGTCCGCGCCTCGAACGAGAAGCTCCGCGCCCGCTCCCGCCGCATCGTGGCCCTGGCGACGGGTGCGCCGGACGAGGAGATCGAACGGGCCCTCGCGGCGACGGACGGCGAGGTCAAGAACGCGATCCTCACGATCCTCGGCGGGGTCGACGCGCCGACGGCGTCCCGCCTCCTGGAGGAGAGCGAAGGACATCTGCGGGCGGCGCTGGAGGCGGCGGGAAGGTGAGTGAAAATACCGGGCGGCATACTCAACTCCCTTGTTAACGTAACCAATTGGCCATGCATGCGGAGGCGGCCGAGGGGGACGGAGACGGCAGATGGAACCGACCAGGACCACGACCACCACCAGAACCAGGACCACGTTCCGGATCGGCGGGGATCTTGAGGTGCGGCGACTCGGACTGGGCGCCATGCACCTGTCCGCCGAACCCGCCGACGCCCGCGCAGCCTCCCTCACGCTCGCCCGGCGGGCCGTGGAGCTGGGCGTCACGCTGATCGACACGGCCCACATGTACGGCTGGGGAGCCAACGAGGAACTCCTCGCCGAGGCCCTGCACCCGTACCCGAAGGACCTGCTCGTCACCACCAAGGTCGGCATCGCGAGGCTGCCGTCGGGCGAGGCACGGCTGGACGGGCGGCCCGAGGTCCTGCGCCACCAGGTGGACGAGGCACTGCGCCGACTGCGCGTCGAGCGGGTCGAACTGCTCCAACTGCACCGGATCGACCCGGAGACGCCCCTGGCCGACCAGCTCGGCACGCTGCGGGAGCTCCAGACCGAGGGCAAGGTGGGCCGGATCGGACTGTCGGAGGTCACCGTCGCCGAACTCGACCAGGCGCGGCAGATCGTCGACGTCGTGAGCGTGCAGAACCGCTACAACCTGCTCGACCGCGAACACGACCCGGTACTCGAAGCGTGCACGGCGGCGGGCATCGCGTTCCTGCCGTGGCGGCCCGTCGCGCACGGCACGTCGGGTGAGCGGGCCGAGGTCGCCGCCGTGGCTGCCGAATTGGGTGCGACCGCCACCCAGGTCGCGCTCGCATGGCTCCTCGACCGCTCCCCGGCCGTCCTCCCGATCCCGAGCACCACCCGCACCGACCACCTGGAGGAGAACCTCGCGGCGGCGGACCTGCGGCTGACCCGGGCCCAGCGCGATCGCCTCGAACGGTTGACGGAGCAGGCGTAGCCCTCGCTGTTCACTGTCAGTGGCCCATGCCATGCTCGACCACGACAGCACAACCACGACAGCAGGACACCGTCCGAGGAGCAGGACTCCGTCCGGGGAGGGAACGACCAGGTGAACCACGCACAGCTGACCGCCCTCGGCCGAGCCCTGCGCCTCCTCGGCGAGCACGGTGAGGCCCTGACGTCCACCACCCCCGACGCCAAGCTGCACGAGGTCAAGGCCGACCTGCGGCGCGCCCTGGACCTGCTGGACGAGACGGTCACGACCGCGGCGCCCACGACGCGCTGCGCCGAACACCCGAACGGCCCCGTGGACGAGGACGCCCCCGACCGCTGCCTCCTGTGCGAGACCCGCCGCCGCGCCGCCCGCCGCGCCCAACTCAACGGCACGTACGGGCCACCCCGCGCCACGGCCCCCACGGACCCCGGCTCGTCCCGCTACGGCATGCGCGGCGACCGCCCCCAGCCCCAGCAGCGCTGGCTCCCGGAGGCGTGGAACGGCCAGGCGTGGCAGCTCTGCGGCACCCCACGCCGCGACCGCCGCGAGGCCGAGCTGTACCTGGCCGCCCAACGCCGCGGCCCACGCCCGGCGATGGCGTACCGCCTGGTCCACGAGTTCACGGACTACGAGGTACTGCGGGTGTGGGGCGAGCCGGTGAGAGTGGACATCGAGCCGATGGGGGGTTTTTGACGCCCTCACCCACGGGGACGGGGCGTCCACCCCCCGGAGCCGTTCAGTGGCGCAGCCGCCAGGTGTGGACATGTTCCCAGGCCAGGGTGTGCCACCAGCGGCCCGCCCAGTCGTCGCTGCGGGTGCGGTAGAGGCTGACGGTGTCGCCGGAGAAGCTGTCCGAGAAGGACACGGGGAGCCTCTTGACGTAGTCCTCGACCTCTTCGAACAGGTCCGGGCGCTCGTACATGTCGTGCGAGAGCAGAGACAGGTGCGCCTGGAACGTGTCCTCGTCGAAGGGGTGTTGCGCGGGGTTGGGTGCGGGAGCCTCCAGGGGCACAACCGCCTCGTCGACCCGGCCGGCGAGGTCCACGAACGCCGCGTTCGGGGTGATGCCGTCGGCGAGGTGATGGACGTCGTAGACGAGTCCCACTCCCATGCGGCGGACGCCGGCGTTGTGGACGGTGAAGGCGGAAACGTCGGTCAGTGCCCTGGTCACGGCGGCGACGATCTCCTCGGCGGGAGCCGGGATGTGTCGGCTGCCCACCAGGGTCGCGTGGGGCGGGAACGCGCCGGCCGAGACGAGCCCGTACTGCGCCCGCAGTTGTGTGGTCACGGCGGTGACCGCGGCGCAGGTCACGGGGTCGGGGCGCAGGTAGACGCCGTAGCGGTACGGGTCTCCCGGGGCCTGGGCAAAGCGTTCCGCCACGGCCGGAGCCGCATTCGACACCTTCGCCGCCTTCGTCACCTTCGTCGTTCCCGTCGTCACCGTCGTCCTCGTAGTCATGGGCGTGGTCGTGGGCGTGGTCATGGGCGTGGTCATCGCCGTCTCGGTCTCCGTCGCGGTCTCGGTCGCGGTCTCGGTCGCCGTCACTGGCCTGCCTGCTCGCGGTAGTCCTTGATCTTCGCCGTCGCCGCCTTCTCCGCCGTCTTCAGTGCGTTGTCGAGCGGGGTCTTGCCGCTGAACGCCTGCTGCATCTGCGGTACGACCACGTCACGCACGCCCTGCATGGCGCCGCTGAGGCACCCGGAGGTCGGCGTCGTCGCCGGGGTGTTCGCGAACTGCTTGTCGAGCACGGCGTAGGGCTCGTTCTTCGCCAGGAACGCCTTCCACGAGGGCGAGGTGTCCACGTCGGTGTTGATCGGGGCGTAGCCGGACGCCTTGGCGAATCGTTCCTGCGCTGATCCGGAGGCCAGGTAGCTGATCACCTTCCAGCTCGCCACCTGCTCGGCCGCGCTGTGCCCCGCCTGGTCCACCCACATCGCGGCACCGCCGATCGCGGCCCCCGCGGTGGACGGCGAACCCGAGAGGGGGTAGGGCAGCGCGCGGTAGTCCTTCATGCCCGCCTGTGTGAGGCCGCCGATGGCACCGCTGGAGTTGAACATCATGGCGGTCTTGCCCGCCGCGAAGGCGGACAGGGCGGCGTTGCCCTCGGCGCCGGTGTCCAGCGCGACGCCGTCGGTGTAGAGCTTCGCCATGGTGCCGATCGCGGCGCGCTGCGGCCCGCTGGTCAGCGACAGCGCCGTGGCCCCGCCGTTCCTGCGGCCGTTGTCCGCGGTGCAGTAGGGGACCCCGGCGGCGGCGGTGAGCTGTTCGAACCACCAACCGTCGAGGGGCTGGTCGATGCCCTTGACGCCGGGCACTTCCGCGTGGATCTTGCGCGCGGCCGCGGCCACGCCCTCCAGTGTGCCGAGGGTGGAGCGGTCCACCTTCGCCCGGTCCAGCAGCTTGTCGTTGACGTACAGCAGGGGCATGGACGTGTTCAGCGGTACGGCGAGCAGCTCGCCGTTGGCCGTGTAGTAGGTGCGCGCCGCCGGGCGGAGCTTGTCGAGGTCGAGGTCCTCGGGGTTGGCGGCGGCCATGGCCTGGGCGGAGACGGTCTGCTCGGCGTCGCGCAGATAGCCGGTGGTGATGTCGTTGGAGACCATGATGCTCGGCGTTCCGCCACTGCGGATCGCGGAGGTGTACTTGGCGATGGCGTCGGCGTAGCTGCCCTGGAACGACGCCTTCACCACGATCTTTCCGCGGTTGGCCTGGTTGAACGCGTCGATCTCGGCCTGCAGCGCCTCGCCGGCCGGGCCGCCGACCCCGTGCCACAGGGTCACGGTCACCGGTCCCTTCGCGGCGGCCAGCGCCGACGGTCCCGGCGCCGCTCCGGCGGCCTTCCCGCCGTCGGAACCTCCGTCGGAACCTCCGCAGGCCGTAAGGGTCAGTGCGGCGGCGGCCGTCAGGCAGACGGAGACGGCCAGGACGCGCGATCGTGATCCGGGTCGTGCGGACGGACGGTCCACGAAGAGCAGGGAGAGAAGGCAGGGCCGGGAGGGGAGGGAGGGCATGACGGTTCGTTTCTCTTTCTGGAGGGAGTGGGGGCGTCTAGGTGGTGACCCGCGCGGCCAGCCCCCGGACGAGGAAGCGCTGGCCGAACAGGACGAGCAGCAGGGTCGGCAGCAGGACGAGCAGGGTCCCGGCGTAGATCACGGCCGGTGCGGCGGCCTGGTCGACGACGAGTTGAGCGAGGCCGACCTGAATGGTGCGCCGCTGCGGGGAGTCGGTGATCAGCAGCGGCCAGAAGTAGCCGTTCCACGCCGAAAGGGCGCACCACATCGCCGCGGTGACCAACTGCGGCCGCGCCATGGGCAGGACGACGTGCAGGAGCGCGCGCAGTTCTCCGCAGCCGTCCAGGCGGGCGGCCTCCCAGGTCTCGCGCGGCAGGGCGAGGAATGCCTGGCGGAGCAGGAAGACCGCGTAGCCGGCGGCCAGGTACGGAATGACGATGCCGAGCAGGGTGTCGCGCAGTCCGAGCCCGGTGACAAGCTCGAAGTTGGGGATGACCAGGCTCTCCCCGGGGAACGCCAGGGTGGCAAGGACCAGGGCGAAGGCGACGCCCCGGCCGCGCCAGCGGGGGAAGACGAGCGCGTACGCGGCCAGCGCCGCCGTGGTCAGCTGGGCGACCGCCTGCAGCGCGGTGACGGCCACGCTGACCAGGTACTGCCGGGCCAGCGGCGCGGAGTCCAGCGCCGCGCGCACGTTGTCCAGGGTCAGCCGGCCCGGCACCGGGAGGAGCCGGCCGGCCGCGACGTCGCCTTGGGGCAGAAGTGCGGTGACGACGGTGACGTAGACGGGGAACGCGACGACCAGGACCACCGCGCCGAGCCACAACCAGCGCAGGACGGAGCCGGGTTGAAGGCGTCTCATGCCCACCTCCGCAGCACCCGGAACTGGAGCGCGGTGATCGCCAGGACGAGGAGCAGCAGGACCACGGCGAGAGCCGAGGCCGAGCCGACGTGGGGCAGCGCCTCGCCGAACGCGCGCTGATACAGCTCGTGCACCAGCGTCGAGGTCGACCCGGCCGGACCGCCCCGGGTGAGCACCTGGACCTGGGTGAACACCTGCAGTCCGCTGATGGTCTGGGTGACCACGAGGAACACCAGGCTCGGCCGGAGCATGGGGATGATGACCGACCAGGCCATCCGCAGCCCCGACGCGCCGTCCAGCGCGGCCGCCTCGATGACCTGCTGGTCGAGCTGGGTCAGCGCGGCCAGCAGGACGAGGAAGGCGAAGCCGAACTCGTACCAGGCGGTGGCGACCGAGATGCTGACGATGGCCCAGGCCGGCGAACGCAGCCAGTCGGGCCCGGTGACGCCGAGGTGGGCCAGTACCTCGTTGAGCGTCCCGACCGCCGGTGCGAACAGTCCCGCGAACACGGCCGCCGACGCCGCCGCCGAGTAGGCGAACGGCAGAGACAGGAGCACCGACACGACGGCACGCGGCCTGCGGGCGGCCCGGCGCAGCGGGAGCACCGCGGCGAGCGCGCCGCCCACGGAGAGCAGCACACTGAGCCCGGCGATGGTGCCGGTGGCGAGCAGCGCCCGCCTCAGATCCGGGTCGGTGACCACGTCGGCGTACTGGGCGAGGCCGACGAACCGGGAGGGGTCACCGAGCAGATCGTTGCCGTACAGGCTCAGTACGACGCCTCGGACGACCGGCCAGTACGCGAAGACGAGCAGCAGTCCCAGCCGACCGGCGGCCCCGTCGTCCGGCCCACCACGAGCGTGCCGGGCAGCGCCTGGTGATGGTCGGGCGGCCGCTCACCGTCGAGCAACTGCACTACGGCGTCCACGGCCCGGCTGCCGATGACGTCGATCGGCTGGCGCCAGTGCGTCAGCCCGATCAGCGGCGTCGCCAGATCCCCGATGCCGTCGTAGCCGGTGACGGAAAGGTCTCCCGGCACATCCACACCGCGCAGCCGGAGCTGTTCCAGCAGGGCGACCGCGTGCCGGTCGCTGGGAGCCATCACCGCGGTGATCCCGGGGTGCCGCAGCGCCTCGACCGCCCACGCTCCGGCCGTCTCCCGGTGCGCGCCCGGGATCTCCAGGACACGCGCCCCGCGCTCGTGCAGACGGCGGACCATGGCAGCCGTGCGCGGGCCCAGCGTCACGGAGTCCCTCATCGACACCGTGACCACGGCGACTTCCCGGTGCCCCAGTCCGAGGAGATGGTCCGCGAGCGCGGCGCCCCCCTCGTCCTCGTCGCAGTAGACACTGGTGATGCTCGGATGGGTCTCCGGGCGGCCCGCCACCACGGTCGGCAACCGCTCGGCGAACGGCAGGATCCGCTCGCTCGGCAGCAGCCCGCTGCACACGATCAGCGCTTCGACCCGCAGCATCGCGAGGGTCTCCAGAGCGCGGTACTCATCACTCACCTCGAACCGGCCGGACCCGGTCGCGGTGACCACCCGGTAGCCGTGACCGGCAGCGCGCTCCTGCATCGCGGTGAGCAGATGGCCGTAGAAGGGGGTCGCCGCATCCCGCACGAAGGCCCCGACGGTGTACGTGCGGTGGGCCACCATGGCCCGGGCGGACGCGTTGACGACGTAGCCCAGCTCCTGCGCGGCGCGGACGACCCGCTGCCGGGTCTCCTCCCCGACGCTGCCGCGCCCCGAGACGACACGGGACACCACCGACTTGGACACTCCGGCCTGCCGCGCCACATCGATGATCGTGGGATTGCGCGGCCGGTCAGTCATCGAGCACGCCCTCGCGCGCGAGCACCGCCCGTGCCGCCTCGCCCCCGGTCCACACGTGGGCGCGCCAGCCGTGGGCGCGGGCCGCCTCCACGTTCTCCGGCCGGTCGTCGAAGAACACGACCTCTCCGGGCGAGCGACGCAGCCGCTCGTCGGCGGTCCGGTAGACGCGCGGGTCCGGCTTCATCAGCCCGAGATCCGACGAGAAGACCAGGGTCTCGAACCGGCCGCTCCACGACGCCCTACGGACTGCCGCCGCCAGCGAGCCCGGGGCGTTGGACAGGATTCCGAGCGGTGTTCCGCGCTCCGTGATCCGGGCGAGCAGTTCGGCGGCTTCGGAGCCGAGGACCGCCCAGCACTCGGTGTCGATACGGTCGAGCCGGTCGACCCATGCCTCGCTCAGCGGGCGCCCCAGCGCCTTCGCGATCCGGCGCCAGTACTCATCGGGGGAACCGCCGAGGTCGTAGGCGTCGCGGTAGGCCCAGTACGGGTCGGCGAGTTCGGACTCGGGTACGTCGAGAGCCTCGGCCAGCGCTCCCAGCGCACGGCCCGACGGCGCCAGGACGCCGCCGAGATCCCACACGACCACAGTCGACGATTCAGTTTGGGAACGTTCCACAAGGCGCGATCATAGCGACTCACGCCGCACCGCTGTACGCCGGGAGCCGTTGGCGCGGAGGCACCGATCACGGCAACACGTCATCACGGCTGTTCTCGTACAACTGCGGCGAACGGCCATGGAGAGCTGGGTGATGCTCGGGGCTGTCCACGAGGCCCGACGGTACGGCGAACACCGACCGGCATGCCTTCGGACGAGGTCCGCCCCGAAGGCGTGCCGACCGGCGCGGCCATTCGGGTCCGCACGGTGTGTGACAGCCCGGCGCGCGTGGACGCGTCCAGGACACCGCCCGGCCAGGGGTCGGTGTCGTCCGTGCAGAGGGCGTCGAGCCGGGCGTTGCGCGCGCCGGGCGCGGGTTGGCACGCAGCGCGGTGGTCAGCCACTGTCCTTCCCCGAACGATCCCGGCGGGGGCGGGGCGGCCGCCGAGGACGCACAGCAGTTGCCAGAAGCGCTCGGCGGCGGGCTCGGCCGCGGCGGTGAGCTGCCGGCGCGGCCGCCACCTCGGAAAGCCCGTCCTCGCGATCCAGGGCGGCCCGGATTTCACCGAGACCCAACCCCGGTCCCGCAGAGTGTGGGCCAGGTGCAGCCGGGCTACGCCAGCGGTGTCGTAGCGGCGGCAGCCGCCGGCGGTCCGGCCGACCGGTGCCACGACGCCCACATCCGACCAGTCGCGGGCGCATGTCGTCCACTCTTGGCTCTCCCTTCCTGGGAGAGCCAAGCAGCCTCATGGCCCTGTCGCAGCAACCGGAGTCAGTGCGGCAGTGCCGGAACGGCGGGACGGACGTGACGATCGATGCCGGTTCCCGGAGTCGGCCGCACCGATGTCCGAAGTCGCCTGCGCGCGGCTGCAGAAGACTCTGCCCGCCTATCGGTCACACGCCGATGAAGCTCACTGTTTCCGTGATGTCCGCCCGCCCGGTACGCAGCCGTGGCACGCCTTCCTTCTCGAACCCCACCGCGACTCCGCAAAACAGCACGAGCCCGTCATCGGCTCCGACTATCCGGCTGACGGTCTTGCGGTACATCGTCCACATCACCTGGGGGCAGCTGTGCACCCCTTCCGCCCTCAGCAGCAGCATGACCGTCTGCAAGTACATCCCTGCGTCCCCCCACTGTCCGGGCCCCATCCGCCGGTCGAGGTAGCAAAACAGTACGACCGGCGCCCCGAACGCCTCCGAGTTCAAGGCGGCGATCTTCATGGGCCTGTCGGGGTCGTCGCGCTGGATTCCCAGCGCGTTGTACCGCTGGGCAGCGGCGGCAGAAAAGCGGTCCACATACGGCGAGGTCAGTTCGGCCGGGTACATCGGATACTCCCGCTCATCGCCCGGGTCTCTCGTCAGCGCCCTGGCCGTTGCACGCCTCTTCAGTTCGGCCAAGGGCTCGCCGGTCACGACATACACATGCCACGGCTGGAGGTTCCCACTCGACGGAGCTCGCGTCGCTGCAGCCAGCACTCGTTCGAGCAACTCCTTGGACACCGGCTCATCGCTGAACGCCCGCACGGCCCGGCGACTGTCCACGGCCTCGTACACATCCACGTCTTCTCGTCCTCTCATTCACCTGACCACAACCACCCTCTACCGTCTTCAGCCCGCACAAGAGGCAACAGGTGATCCGGATCGCACGTCGATCTGCGGCACACGGCGCTTCGGCCACGGCGCGGGCGCGAACGACCCACGGCATGCCGCACACACTCCACCTGCCCCCTTCGCGGAGACGGCCGGCGAGGAGCGGCCCCTGCTTGGGTAATTGGCAGATTTCGGCCACCCACCCCATGGAAGTGCGCGAGGTCGAGCAGCTCGACCATGTCCAACACCTGCCAATTAGCCTCTCCAACGGGGCCTGTGGGGCTGGTGTGACTGGCAAGGGGGCTTTGCCGCCGCGCCGACCCGGCGTGCCCCGCCCGCTGCCGCGCCCCTTCACCGGCGTAAGACGCCGAACCCTCCCGGCGTGCATGCGAGACGCGGTCGCGCCCGCCGCCTCCGGCCGGCAAGCCAACCCCCGCCATGCACCCATCCCCCTGGCGCCCCGCTCTCCCGGGCTGCCCGCTCGCTTCTTCCCCGTGCTGGAGCGAGCCGAGTCAAGGGTCGGCCGTAGGCCGATCGCCGAAGGCGACGCGGAGCGACAGCGGAGCGCCCTTTACTCGGGTCGCGGAAGCACGACACTGACCAAGAAGCGGGCCGCCCCCACGGTCACTTGAACTCCCGGAGAAGTACATGGCCCGAGGCTCAAGCCCTCAGTTCCCAGCTCCGAGCCCTCTTTTCAAGGAATGGGTGGAGGGTTCCAACCCACCCTCCCACCCAGCGTGTTGACTTGACGCATTCGATTTGCCACGCACAGTCACGAGGCTCTAGCGTGCCCACATAAGCAAACAGCCCCCGTCAGGTGCGGGAACACCTGCGGGGGCTTGACCTACCAGATCGGACACATCGATCCAGTGGCTGAACCCAAGCTTAGTGCCGCCGTCCTGCCCGCGCACGCGTCCCCGCACCCCATGGCCAATCCGGGCTACGGCAAACGCTCCGCGCCGGACCAACGCCCCCGCACGAACCACGACTTCGCCCACCTCCCACCCCGCGAAGCCGCCATCGCCGCGTACGTCGACCGGCTCCCCGACGGGGCCGACATCTCCGTAAAGACGCTGGCCAAGCAGCTCCCGTACGGACAGTGCGCCCTCCGCACCGCCCTCAACAACCTCCAGCGGGCAGGCCACTTGCGCCGAGGCAGAGAGCACCTGGCCGTGGACTCGGGCGGCTCTCGCTGGATCACCCGATCGTGGTTCTCGCGCACGGCGCGGGACGACGACTGGTGGGCGGCGTTCACGCGAGGCGACGTACCGCGGGAGTCACAGGAACCGCCCGACCGGCCCCGCTCCACCCGCTCCCGCGCCCACATCCTGCTCGCCGCCCTCGGCCGTACCGCCCCGGTGCTCTCGCTCTCCCAGGCGGACTGCGCGGAGTTGGCCCCGCTGCTGGCGGACTGGTTCGCGCGCGGAGCCACCGACGAGGCCGTACTCCACGCCCTGACGACGGGCCTGCCCACGCCGGTCCACCACCCGGCGGCCTTGGTACGCAACCGACTGACCACCAAGCTTCCACCGGAGCCCGCACAGCCCCCACGCCCGCCCCTCCGCCTTCTGGAGTGCGCGAAGTGCGGCACACCCGGCCGCCCGGAGTCACTGCCGGGCGGCATCTGCGGCGCCTGCCGGGGCGAGCGCGCCCCCGCCCGCCCCCACACGCCCCTGTCTCCTTCTGCGGTCCGCGCCCGCGTGGCCGGGATCCGCGCAGCAATGGACGAACGACGAGAGAGGACACATGTATGACAGCTCCTACGGTCCGCCGACACCTTCGAAGCGTAGAGGTCAGGATCTGACCTATATCGCTCCTAGCGTGGTGGCCCTACCGACGGAACACGAACCCCCGGAAGGCCACCCCATGAACGACACCTTGATCACCACCGACGAGCAAACCAACGAGCGCACCAACGAGCGCACCGACCTGCTGGACACCCTCGCCAAGCACCGGCACTTCCTGCGGTTCACCACCCGCGACCTCACCGACGAGCAGGCCGGTCAGCGGACCACCGCCAGCGAACTGTGTCTGGGCGGGCTGATCAAGCACGTCACGTCGGCGGAGCGGAACTGGGCGGACTTCATCCGGAAGGGGCCGTCGGCGATGGGTGACTTCACCGCCATGACCGAGGCCGACTGGGCCCGGCGGGCCGACGAGTTCCGGATGCTGCCCGGTGACACCCTGGCCGGTGTGCTGGCCGCTTATGAGGAAGTGGCCCGGGAGACCGACGAGTTGATTACCTCCCTGCCTGACCTGGACGCCGCTCAGCCACTGCCCAAGGCCCCGTGGTTCCAGCCCCAGGCACAGTGGTCGGCCCGCAGGGTTCTGCTGCACATCATCGCCGAGACCGCCCAGCACGCCGGCCACGCCGACATCATCCGGGAGGCCCTGGACGGCGCCAAGACGATGGGCTGACCGTCCCCGAGGCGCTTACGGCGTCTCGCGGACGCTGTCCACCACCCCTACGTCCAGCACCGCCTGTTCCGTTGACCCCAGGTAGGTCAGGTCCGAGGGGCGGAACACCCAGGTCGTGCGCTCGTCGCCGTCCGATGTGATGGTGAGGCCGATGCCCTCGCGGCCCGCGGCGTCCCGTGCCGTGTCCACCGCGACGACCCCGGGCAGTTTCGCCACCGCGCGGTAGAGGGCCGCGCTCTTCTCGGGGAGCAGGGTGGCCGTGTCGAGCATGTCGCCCACGGCCTCGAAGACGGCCTTCTGCTCGGCCGGCCCGTCGCCCCCGGCATCCTCGTAGAGCTTGTCCACCAGCTTGTCGGGGTCGGTGGGCAGTGCCGTCAGTTCGCGGTAGGTGGACGCATTGGGGTCCGCCTCGGCGCGGCCGGTCCCCGGGGGCGTGTTCGTCGGCGGGCCGGAGACCACTTCCTGGCGGATGTAGCCGTCGCGGGAGCCGTCGACGGACGTCCAGTCCTCGCGTTGGACCTGCCATGTGCCCACCACACGGAAGGAGTTGCCGTACCTTCTGACGGCTTCCTGGGAGCCCTCCGTCTTGACGTAGATGAACTGGTCGTCACGGATCGTCGTGGCCGGTGCCGCCGCCGCGGCCACGGCCAGGCGGTCCAGGAGTTCCACCGCCTGCCGGTGCCGGGCCTCGTCCACCTGGGGGCCGAAGACATCGGTGAGCCCACCCGTCACCGCCACACCGGCCACCAGTGTTCCGGCCAGTGCCGTGGGCAGCGCCACCTTCAGCCACTTGGGACGGGGGCGGGCGGGCCGGGCTCCCTCGTCGAGATCGCGCCGGAACTCCTGGGTCAGCCGGCTCCGGAGCGCCCGGTGCCGCTCACCGGGCAGCGCGGGGGCGTCCGCGGGAGGGAGGGCCGCGTGCAGACCGGCCACGAGGTTCTGCTCGTCCTCGGCGTGCGGCGTGGAGATCTTCATCATCGGTTCGTCTCCTCGGTCGTGCGGGCGGCGGCCCCGCGGCCCGCGCCCTGTGTCTGTCCGGCCGCTCCCTCGTACCGCGTCGTCCTGCGTGCCCTGACCAGCTCCGACTCGGTCTGGGCGCGCAGCCGTGTCCGTGCCCGGGACAGCCTGGAGCGGACCGTCCCGGGAGAGACGCCGAGCGCCTCGGCGGCGGCCGCCGAGTCCAGGCCGGACCAGACGCAGAGCATCACCACCTCCCGCTCGTGCCGTCGTAGTCGGTCCAACGCGGACCGCGCGGCGGTGAGTTGTTCGACGTCGGCGATGCGGCCGACCACCTCGTCGGCGAAGTCGGGCACGGTGTCGTGAAGGGCGACGCGGGCCAGCGCGTTCCTGTGCCGGCGCAGGGCACGGGACTGGTTGCGCAGCACGTTCACACAGATCCCGAGCAGCCAGGGCAGGAGGGCGTCTCCGTCCGGGTGCACGCGCTGCCGCAGCCGCCATGCCTCCAGGAAGGTCAGCGAGACGATGTCCTCGGCCTGCCCCCAGTCGCCCGTGCCGCGCGCCGCCAGCCGGTGGACGGCCGGGGCGCACTGGTCGAAGAGTTCCGCGAAGGCATCGGGATCACCGGCTCTCACCCGAGCACGCAGTGAAGGGTTCATGCCCGGTTCTGTCCACCCGCCCCCGGCTGCTGCGTGATCTGCGTCACGTCGGGATGGGCTCGGCTCAGCTCAGCGACCCCAGCGACGCCGGGTCGTACGCCTTCAGCTCACCGGTACGGCCCTGAAGCACCTTCGCCGCCCACTCCGGGTCCTGGAGCAGGGCACGGCCGACGGCGACCAGGTCGAACTCCTCGGCCTCCAGGCGGTCCAGCAGGTCGTCGATGCCCCGCAGCGTCGAGCCCTCGCCGGCGAAGGCGCGGACGAAGTCGCCGTCCAGGCCGACGGAGCCGACGGTGATGGCGGGCTTGCCGGTGAGCTTCTTCGTCCAGCCCGCCAGGTTGAGGTCCGAGCCGTCGAACTCGGGGAGCCAGTAGCGGCGCGTGGAGGCGTGGAAGGCGTCCACACCGGCCGCGGCCAGCGGCGTCAGCAGCGCCTCCAGTTCCTCCGGCGTCTCGGCGAGCTTCGCGTTGTACGCCTCCTGCTTCCACTGCGAGTAGCGGAAGATGACGGGGAACTCCGGGGACACCGAGTCCCGTACCGCCGCCGCGATCTCCGCCGCGAACTTCGTACGGGCGACCAGGTCGCCGCCGTAGGCGTCCGTGCGGCGGTTGGTGCCGGACCAGAGGAACTGGTCGATCAGGTAGCCGTGCGCGCCGTGCAGTTCGACGCCGTCGAAGCCGATGCGCTCCGCCTCGGCCGCGGCCTTGGCGAACGCGGCGATGACGTCGTCCAGGTCCTGCTGCGTCATCTCCTTGCCGGTGCCGGGCGTGCCGTCGAGGCGCAGGCCGGAGGGGCCGACCGCCGGGGCGTCCGCGAACGGCGGATCGCCCGCCTTGCGCACCATGCCGATGTGCCACAGCTGCGGCACGATCGTCCCGCCCGCCGCGTGCACCGCGTCCGCGACCTTCGCCCAGCCGGCGAGCTGCTCCTCGCCGTGGAAGCGCGGGATGCTGTCGCTCTGCCCGGCCGACTCGTGGCCGACGTACGTGCCTTCGGTGACGATCAGGCCCACGCCCGCGGCGGCGCGGCGCGCGTAGTACGACACCACGTTCTCACCGGGGATGCCGCCCGGCGAGAACTGCCTGGTCATGGGTGCCATCACGATCCGGTTCGGAATGGTCAGACCGTTCAGGGCAAGGGGGCGGGAGAGGACCTGTGCCGCGCGGGAGGCGGACTCGGGGGCGGTGACGGTCACGTGGAGGGCTCCTCAGGCAGAAGGGATTGTTCCGGAAGGGAAACCGGACGGTATGTGCGTATGCATCGACTGTCTGTTACGGATCAACCGTCCCGCCGGCCACGGCATTCCGGTCCCGGCCGCCCCCCTCTGTGATCCCGGACACGCCCGAGGGCGGCACCCCTGGAAGTAGAGGTGCCGCCCTCGGTACCGCGGACGGGCCGATCCGGAGAACCGGATCAGAAGTCCATGTCACCGCCCGGCATGCCGCCACCGGCGGGCGCGGCGGCCTTCTCCGGCTTGTCGGCGATGACGGCCTCGGTGGTGAGGAACAGCGCGGCGATCGACGCGGCGTTCTGCAGCGCGGAGCGCGTCACCTTGGCCGGGTCGGGGATGCCCGCTTCGAGCATGTCGACGTACTCACCGGTCGCGGCGTTCAGGCCCTCGCCGACGGGGAGGTTGCGCACCTTCTCGACGATGACGCCGCCCTCAAGGCCGGCGTTGACGGCGATCTGCTTCAGCGGGGCCTCAAGCGCGAGCTTGACGGCGGCGGCACCAGTGGCCTCGTCGCCCTCCAGCTCCAGCTTCTCCAGAGCCGTGGACGCCTGGAGCAGGGCCACGCCACCACCGGCGACGATGCCCTCCTCGACGGCCGCCTTCGCGTTGCGGACGGCGTCCTCGATGCGGTGCTTGCGCTCCTTGAGCTCGACCTCGGTGGCGGCACCGGCCTTGATGACGGCCACGCCGCCCGCGAGCTTGGCCAGGCGCTCCTGGAGCTTCTCGCGGTCGTAGTCGGAGTCGCTGTTCTCGATCTCGGCGCGGATCTGGTTCACGCGGCCCGCGACCTGGTCGGTGGAGCCGGCACCGTCGACGATGGTGGTCTCGTCCTTGGTGATGACGACCTTGCGGGCGCGGCCCAGGAGGTCCAGGGTCGCGTTCTCCAGCTTGAGGCCGACCTCCTCGGAGATGACCTCGCCGCCCGTGAGGATGGCGATGTCGCCGAGCATGGCCTTGCGGCGGTCACCGAAGCCCGGGGCCTTGACGGCGACGGACTTGAAGGTGCCGCGGATCTTGTTGACGACCAGGGTCGACAGGGCCTCGCCCTCGACGTCCTCGGCGATGATCAGCAGCGGCTTGCCCGACTGCATGACCTTCTCCAGGAGCGGGAGCAGGTCCTTGACGTTGGAGATCTTGGAGTTGGCGATGAGGATGTAGGGGTCCTCAAGGGCGGCCTCCATGCGCTCCATGTCGGTCGCGAAGTACGCCGAGATGTAGCCCTTGTCGAAGCGCATACCCTCGGTGAGCTCCAGCTCCAGACCGAAGGTCTGGGACTCCTCGACGGTGATGACGCCTTCCTTGCCGACCTTGTCCATCGCCTCGGCGATGAGCTCGCCGATCTGCGTGTCGGCGGCGGAGATGGAGGCGGTGGAGGCGATCTGCTCCTTCGTCTCGACCTCCTTCGCCTGGTCGAGGATGGCGGCGGACACGGCCTCGACGGCCTTCTCGATGCCGCGCTTCAGGGCCATCGGGTTGGCACCCGCGGCCACGTTGCGCAGGCCCTCCTTGACCAGCGCCTGGGCGAGGACGGTCGCGGTCGTCGTGCCGTCACCGGCGACGTCGTCCGTCTTCTTCGCGACCTCCTTGACCAGCTCGGCGCCGATCTTCTCGTACGGGTCCTCCAGCTCGATTTCCTTGGCGATGGAGACACCGTCGTTGGTGATCGTGGGCGCGCCCCACTTCTTCTCAAGGACGACGTTGCGGCCCTTGGGGCCGAGGGTCACCTTGACGGCGTCGGCGAGCTGGTTCATCCCGCGCTCAAGGCCGCGCCGGGCCTCCTCGTCGAACGCGATGATCTTGGCCATGTGAAGTGGTCCTCCCGGACGGATGGGGTCCCCCCGTGCTCGAAGCGAAGCCGAGAGCTCGGGGGAGGATTGCTCCGGACCGTGCTGGCGCCCGCGACGGACGGCTCGCCTGCCTGTGGTTCCCTGCCCCACCCGGCTGGCGGGCCTCACCGACCCGGTCCTCGTTGTCACTCTCACCTTCAGAGTGCTAACGCCCAATGATTAGCACTCGACCCCTGCGAGTGCAAGCGCCTGGGGATGATCCCCAGGTGAACGCACCCGTGCGCCCCCGCCCGGACGGAACCGGACAGCACCCGGACAGCACCCGGACCAGGATTCCGGCCGGAACACGGACAGCACCCGGACCAGCGGATCGTGGACCGGATCCCGGGCAGAACGAAGGGCCCGCGCCCCGAGGGACAACTCCCCAGGGGACACGAGCCCTTCGAAAGTGAAACGAAGTGCGTCGCTGCTGTTCAGTCGGCGCGTGCTTCAGCCTGCCAAGCGGACCATGTCCGCCTGCGGCCCCTTCTGACCCTGCGAGATCTCGAACTCGACCCGCTGGCCCTCCTCCAGGGTGCGGTAGCCGTCCATCTGGATCGCGCTGTAGTGGACGAATACATCCGCACCACCGTCGACCGCGATGAAGCCGTACCCCTTCTCCGCGTTGAACCACTTGACGGTGCCCTGAGCCATGCCTAACTCCCCTATTACTGGCCCTTGCACAGATCCACACTTCGCGGATCCGGGTCAGACCTCACCCCCCAACGGTTGGGGGTGTGCGCCGGAACGCGTCGACCGCGGCTGAATGTATCTGTCCAACTGCCGTCTGCAA
The DNA here is from genome assembly GCF_014650715.1 of Streptomyces bluensis. Classification (GTDB taxonomy): domain Bacteria; phylum Actinomycetota; class Actinomycetes; order Streptomycetales; family Streptomycetaceae; genus Streptomyces; species Streptomyces bluensis. The sequence continues at coordinate 197,527 of NZ_BMVM01000010.1, forward strand.
CAGGTCAGTCGGACGAGAAATCTGGACAGGCCCGGTCGGGAATGTACGGAGAATTCACCGAAATTCAGGGCAAGTCGGGCCCCGCAAAAGGAACATAAGGCGCAAATGCCTTGCCGGGCCTCGCCCACTTTGGCTGCTTCATATCGGGCGCGCGGCAAGAACTCATATGTACGCGGGGTGAAACCGGAGCCTGAGGCCAACCGCGTTCCCCAACTGTACCGTGCTCAACCATAGAGAATGGCCCCCTCCGCTTCTCTCACGGAGGGGGCCATTCGATGAACTCTCGGTAACCGACGTTACCGAAGGTAATTATCGGCGCCGCTCAGCCTCCGGCGACGGCCGGGATGATGGACACGCCCGCCCCGTCCGGGGTCGCCGTCTCCAGGCCCTGCTCGAAGCGGACGTCGTCGTCGTTCACGTACACGTTCACGAACCGGCGCAGCTTGCCCTGGTCGTCCAGGACCCGGGCCGCGATGCCGGTGTGGTTCTTCTCCAGGTCGGCGATGACCTCGCCGAGGTTCGCACCCTCGGCACTGACCTCGGCCTGACCGCCGGTGTAGGTACGCAGGATGGTGGGGATGCGGACGGTGACGCTCATGGGTTGACCTCCGGTCAGGGTGCGAGGGGGCGCCCCGGCAGGGGCGCGGGGTGGTCCGAACGACGAGCCGGACCTATACGAGGCCGGCCTCACGGAACGAGTCGAGGCTCGGACGGATCGTCGCCGTCAACCCCGTACCCGCCACCGCGTCCAGCGTCTTGAGGCCGTCGCCGGTGTTGAGGACGACCGTGGTCAGGGTCGGGTCCAGCACACCGTTCTCGATGAGCTTGCGCGTGACACCCACGGTCACGCCACCCGCCGTCTCGGCGAAAATGCCCTCCGTGCGCGCCAGCAGCTTGATCGCGTCCACGATCTGCTCGTCCGTCACGTCCTCCACGGCGCCGCCCGTCCGCCGGGCGATGTCGAGGACGTAGGGGCCGTCCGCGGGGTTGCCGATGGCGAGCGACTTGGCGATGGTGTCCGGCTTCTGCGGCCGTACGACGTCATGGCCGGCCTTGTAGGCGACGGAGACCGGCGAGCAGCCCTCGGCCTGCGCACCGAAGATCTTGTACGGCTTGTCCTCGACGAGCCCGAGCTTGATCAGCTCCTGGAGACCCTTGTCGATCTTCGTGAGCTGGGAGCCGGAGGCGATCGGGACCACGATCTGGTCGGGGAGCTTCCACCCCAGCTGCTCGCAGATCTCGTACGCCAGCGTCTTCGAGCCCTCCGCGTAGTACGGCCGCAGGTTGACGTTGACGAAGCCCCAGCCCTCGCCCGCCGGGTCGCCGATGAGCTCGGAGCAGAAGCGGTTGACGTCGTCGTAGTTGCCCTCGATGCCGACGAGTTCACCGCCGTAGACGGCGGCCATGACGACCTTGCCCTGCTCCAGGTCGTGCGGGATGAAGACACAGGAGCGGAAGCCGGCGCGGGCGGCGGCGGCCCCGACGGCGCCGGCGAGGTTGCCGGTCGAGGAGCAGGAGAGGGTGGTGAAGCCGAACGCCCGCGCGGCTTCCAGCGCCTGGGCGACGACCCGGTCCTTGAAGGAGTGCGTCGGGTTGCCGGAGTCGTCCTTCACGTACAGGCCGCCGGTGACGCCCAGTTCCCGGGCCAGGTTGTCGGCCTTGACGAGGGCGGTCCAGCCGGGGTTGAGGTTCGGCTTGCCGGCCACGTCGGCCGGGACGGGCAGCAGGGGCGCGTAGCGCCAGATGTTCGCCGGGCCGGACTCGATCAGCTTGCGCAGTTCTTCGGTCTCGTACGCGGAGAAGTCGTATGCGATCTCCAGCGGGCCGAAACACTCCTCGCAGGCGAAGAGCGGGCCGAGCGGCACCCGGTGGCCGCACTCGCGACAGGACAGAGCGGCGGCGGAGCCGAGGTCGACGGGGGTGGCGGCGTTCGCGGTGCTGGGGTTCGTCGTGCCGGGGTTCGTCGTGTTTCCAGCGGTCTGCACAGCCATGTGAGGCGAGGCCCTTTCTCCTCATCTTCCTCACGACGCATCTCGCCGTGAGACGGATTTGGCACCTTCCCTAGCCGGGAGCCTCGCGAAGTCGATCTACGGTGATCCGTGAACGATCGACGTTGATCGGGTACGAGAACCGGCTGGAGGGTTGCCGGGGCTTCATCGGGCCGTGTCCCTCTGCCCCTCTGGATGAGCGGTATGCGGTTGTTGATCGTTTGTTGATCATTGAAACGCAACGGGGACCCCGCAATGCGATGGTCATCCGCGTTGTTCAAGACTGTAACCGAAGGCCAGGAGAGTTGAGAGAGACGTCCGAACCGCGAGATGGATCACACCGGAGTCCGTGTGATCGAAAAGTGAGGAGCCGCAGACCGTGCTGAACGAAGTCGAGCGCTGGCTGAGCACACGCTCCTGGTCCGTGACCGATCGCCCGCTTCACCGCATCCTGGCAGCCAAACGTTCCTCGGGCCAGTCGGTCAGTGTCGTGCTGCCCGCGCTCAACGAGGAGGAGACCGTCGGCGAGATCGTCGCCGCGATCCGTCGCGACCTCGTGCGGCAGGTCCCGCTCGTCGACGAGATCGTGGTCGTCGACTCGGGATCGACGGACCGTACGTCGGCGGTGGCCGCCGCCGCGGGCGCGACGGTGGTGCACCGGGACGAGATCCTCCCCCGCATCCCGGCCGTGCCCGGCAAGGGCGAGGTGCTGTGGCGTTCCCTGCTGGTCACCCGCGGGGACATCGTGTGCTTCGTCGACGCGGACCTGAAGGAGTTCTCGTCGGACTTCGTCTCCGGGATCGTGGGACCGCTGCTCACCGATCCGGACGTCGACCTGGTCAAGGCGATGTACGACCGGCCGCTGGGCGCCGCGGCGGGCCAGGGCGGCCGGGTCACGGAACTCATGGCCCGCCCCCTGCTGAACATGCACTGGCCGCAGCTCGCGGGCTTCGTCCAGCCCCTGGGCGGCGAGTACGCGGCCCGCCGCTCGCTCCTGGAACAGCTGCCCTTCCCGGTCGGATACGGGGTGGAGCTCGGCATGCTGGTGGACGCCCTGCACCTGGTGGGCCTGGACGCCCTCGCCCAGGTCGACGTCGGCGTCCGCAAACACCGCCACCAGGACGGCCAGGCCCTCGGCCGGATGTCCGCCGCGATCTACCGCACCGCCCAGCTCCGCCTGGCGCGGGGCCACCTGATCCGCCCCTCCCTGACCCAGTTCGAGCGGGGCGAGGACGGTTTCGAGCCGCGCACGTACTCGGTGGACACCGAGGAGAGGCCGCCGATGGCGGAGATCGAGGAGTACGTGGAACGCGAGGCGGCGTAGCGCCCTGTAAGAGGCGCGGGGAACTGCGCGACAAGCCACAGAAGACCCGCACTCGCGACACAACAGTTCCCCCCGAGCTCTGAGGCGCCCTCGGTCACCCCACGGACCGTACGTTTGAGCGGATGCGACGACGGCTAGGTTGACGAACATGGCTTCCGCTTCTGCCAACGGCGCCCACGTCCTCGTCGCGTCCAACCGCGGCCCCGTCTCGTACGCCCTGGACGAGAGCGGCGAGCTCACGGCCAGGCGCGGCGGAGGCGGGCTGGTCTCGGGGCTGTCGGCGATCGGGCCGGAGGCCGGCGCGGTGTGGGTGTGCTCCGCGCTGGGCGACGGCGACCGCGAGGCCGTACGGCGGGGCGTGGGAGAGCCCGGCGTCCGGATGCTGGACATCGACGCCGCGACGCACGCGGACGCGTACAACGGCATCGCGAACTCGGTGCTGTGGTTCGTGCACCACATGCTGTACCAGACGCCCCTGGAACCGGTCTTCGACGCCGGGTTCCGGCGGCAGTGGGCGTCGTACGAGGCGTACAACCGGGCGTTCGCCGAGGCGCTGGCCGAGGAGGCGGCGCGGGGTGCGGCCGTGCTGGTCCAGGACTACCACCTGGTGCTGGTCCCGCGGATGCTGCGCGAGCTGCGCCCCGACCTGCGGATCGGGCACTTCTCGCACACGCCGTGGGCGCCGCCGGAGTACTTCCGGATGCTGCCCGACGACATCGCGGCGCAGGTGCTGCGCGGCATCCTCGGCGCGGACCGGGCGGCGTTCCTGACGCAGCGCTGGGCGGACGCCTTCACGGACTGCTGTCAGGCGGTGCTGGGCGGCCCCGGCATCCCGTCGGGGACACGGATCGGGGTGCACGGCCTGGGCGCCGACGCGGACTTCCTCCGCCGGCGGGCGCACGAGGCCGACGTGGACGAGCGGATGGGCTCGCTGCGGGAGCAGATCGGTACGGCGCCGGACGGGAGCCCGCGCCGGTCCATCGTGCGGGTGGACCGCACCGAGCTGTCCAAGAACATCGTGCGGGGGCTGCTGGCCTACGAGCAGCTGCTGGAGGACCGGCCGTCGTGGCGGGAGCGGGTCGTCCATGTGGCGCTGGCGTACCCGTCCCGGCAGGACCTCAAGGTGTACCGGGACTACATGGACGAGGTGCAGCGGGTCGCGTCCGCGATCAACTCCCGTTACGGCACGGCGGACTGGACGCCGGTCGTGCTGCATCTGAAGGACGACTTCGCGCGCTCGCTGGCCGCGTACCGGCTGGGGGACGTGGCGCTGGTGAACCCCATCCGGGACGGTATGAACCTGGTCGCCAAGGAGGTGCCGGTCGTCTCCGACGAGGGGTGTGTGCTGGTGCTGTCCCGGGAGGCGGGGGCGTACGAAGAGCTGGGGGAGGACGCGGTGGTGGTGAATCCGTACGACATCGGGGGGACGGCGCGGGCTCTTCACGAGGGGCTGTCGATGGCGCGGGGTGAGCGTGCCGAACGCACGAAGCGGCTCGCCGCGGCGGCGACGGCGCTGCCGCCGACGCAGTGGTTCCTGGCTCAGCTGCGTGCGCTGGACGACTAGCTTTTCCTCGCCCCCGCCGCCCCTACCCGTCCCCTCCCTGGGGGCTGCCGCCCCCAGACCTCTGCTTTTCGGCTGCTTTTCGGCCTGAACGGCCTCGTCCTCACACGCCGGACGGGCTGAACAATCAGCCAGTCGTGGGTGAGTTCATCGCCGCTGCCATGGCCCCCAGTAGCCGTACGACACCCGCCGGGCCGTCCACCACCAGATCCGCCCGCTTCGCCAACGCAGTGACCTCGTTGCTGCCGCTGCACACCAGGAGTCCGGGCACGCCCTCGGCGCGGAGGTCCTCGACGGCGGTGAAGGCGGGGAGGTCACCGAGGTCGTCGCCGGCGTACAGCACCGCTTCGGCGCCGACCTCCCGTACGTACTCGCGCAACGCCACCCCCTTGTCCACACCCGGCGGCCGGAGCTCCAGGACCAGACGGCCGGGCTCGACCACGAGACCGTGGCGCGTGGCGAGCTCGGCGAGCGGCTCGCGCAGAGCCTCGAAGGCCGCGTGCGGGTCGGCGGCCCGACGGGTGTGGACCGCGACGGCACGGCCCTTCTCCTCGATCCACGTGCCCTGCCAGGCCCCGGCCCGTTCGAGGACACCGGGAAGTTCGGCGCGCACGGCGGCGACGCCGGGGTGGGCCGGCGGCGCCGTGACGGTGCCGGTGACCGCGTCCCACCGTTCCGCACCGTAGTGACCGAGGACGACCAGGTGCTCCAGGCCGGCCACGCCCGCGAAGCCCCCGTGGTGGACCGCCACACCGGCCGGGCGGCCCGTGATCACGGCCACGGAGGCGACCTTCGGGGCGAGGGCCGCGAGCGCGGGCACCGCCTCGGGGTGGGCGCGGGCCTGTTCCGGGTCGGGCACGATCGCCGCGAGCGTCCCGTCGAAGTCGAGCCCGACCACCGCTCGGCCGGGACGGGCGAGGATCACGTCGAGTGCGTCACGCCCGGCCGCGGTCACGGGGGCGGGCAGCGCGTCGGAGAAGCCTGGGGAAGCCGTAGGGGGGTTGGGGGCCTTGGCGGCGTTGAGGTCGTGGGAGTCCGTCGGTTCCGAGTGGGTGCCCATACGGGGACCCTATCCACGCGCCATCGAACAAATGCCAGGACTCACCTCCACATGCCAGGACTCATCTCTCCTTCCGCCGCGCCTCCCGCACCCTTCGCAGCCGGTTCACCGTCACCGGGTCGTGCTCCAGGGCCCGCCGGTCGTCGAGCAGCGCGTTGAGCAGCTGGTAGTAGCGCACGGGCGCCAGTCCCAGCTGCTCCCGTATGGCCCGCTCCTTCGCCCCGGGGCCCGCGAAGCCGCGGCGTTCCAGGGCGAGGATGGCCAGTTCGCGCGGGCTCAGCTCGTCCATGACCAGAACCGTAGCCCCCGCCACCGACACCGTTGACAGCACTGAATCCGCTGAGGCCGCTGAGACCTACCGGTCCGCGGTCTCCGCCGCCACCGCCAACTGCTGCAGTCCCGCCAGCACCGCCTTGGGGTCCCCGTTCTCGGAGACGGCCTTGCCTATGCGTTCCTTGACGGCGGCGCTGACCTCGGCCCAGGACTTCTTGCCGACGGGAGGCAACTCGGCCTGCGGGAGTTCGTCGAGGAAAGGCGTGAGGTCGGCGTCCGACTCGCTGGCGGACATGGTTTCCGAGGCGGACGTCGTGACGGGGAGCAGGTCGTACTGGCGGGAGAAGTCCAGCACGTTCTTCTCGCTGTAGACGAAGTCGAGGAACTCGCCGATCTCCTGGCGGTTGCCGTTCTGTTTGAAGGCCATCATCCAGTCGGCGACGGCGAGGTTGGCGTGGGCCGGACCGTCGCGGCCGGGCAGGGGCACCATGCCGAACTCCACCCCCTGCTCGGTGGCGGCCTTCATGAGGGTCGGGTGGCCGTTGAGCATGCCGACCTCGCCGCGCGTGAACGCGGTGAACGCGTCGGCGCGGTTCAGCTTCGCGGGTTCCGTCGGGCCGGTCAGGCCCTTGTCGACCAGTTCGTCCTTGAGCCAGGTGAACGTCTCGATGTTCGTGTCGGAGTCGAACTTGTACGAGCCGGCGTCGGCTGTGTAGCCGGCCCCTCCGCTCAGCAGCCACTGCATGGTCTCGGCCTGGGCCTCCTCCGGGCCCAGCGGCAGCGCGAACGGGGTCTTGACGCCGTTCGCCTTGAGCGCGGCCGCGTCCTCCGCGAGGTCGTTCCAGGTCTCGGGTGTGTCGCTGATCCCCGCGTCGGCGAACAGCTTCTTGTTGTAGAAGAGCACCCGCGTGGACGCGGCGAACGGCATCCCGTACGCGATCCGCCTCACCTTGCCCGCTTCACTGAGCTGCGGCAGGAAATCGGCCTGTACGGGGATGGAGAGCAGCCGGCCGGTTTCGTAGAGCTGGTTCCGTGCGGCGTAGTCGGCGTACGCGCCGATCTGCGCGAGGTCGGGCGCCTTGCCCGCCGCGACCATCTCCTTGACCTTGCGGTCGACGTCGTTCCACGAGTAAACGCTGACCTGCACCTGCACGCCCGGGTGATCGGCCTCGTACTTCTTGACGAGCGCGTCCCAGTATTTCTTCGAGCTGTTCGCCGCGGAGTCACCGTACTCGGCGGCCACCAGTCTCAGCGTGACCTCCTGCGCCGTGGCAGGGCCCGCGCAGCCGGCGACCGCCGCCGTCACGCCCAGCGCGGTAACCACCGCGAGCCAACCCGTCGTACGCCGGCGATGCGCAGGCAGATGCACAGTGAGTACTCCAACTTCTTGGTCCAGGCCCCGTGCGTCCAGCCTGGGTCGTAGGCAGACGTTCAAACCTGTACTTCTCGAACTTCGGCACAAGGTCTACACCACGCGAGTGGACTAGACCTCTTCCGGGTGTACGGGCCACACTGTTCCCGTGAGACATGTCATCGCCCTCGACGTGGGCGGCACCGGGATGAAGGCCGCCCTGGTGGGGGCCCACGGCACCACGCCCCCGGCCGGGGCACCCCCCACGCCTCCCCTGCTGCACCAGGCCCGCCGGGCGACCGGCCGTGAGCGCGGCCCGGACGCCGTCGTCGAGTCGATCCTCGGCTTCGCCGCCGAGCTGCGCGCCTACGGCGAGCGCCGCTTCGGCGAGCCCGCCGCGGCCGTGGGCGTCGCCGTCCCCGGCATCGTCGACGCCGAGCAGGGCACCGCCGTGTACGCGGCCAACCTGGGCTGGCGCGACGTCCCGCTGCGTGCGCTGCTCAGCGAACGGCTGGGCGGCGTCCCGGTCGCCCTCGGCCATGACGTGCGGACGGGTGGACTCGCCGAAGGCCGCATCGGCGCGGGCCAGGGCGCGGACCGCTTTCTGTTCGTGCCACTCGGCACCGGCATCGCGGGCGCGATCGGCGTCGGCGGCACGGTCGAGGCGGGGGCGCACGGCTTCGCGGGCGAGATCGGCCATATCGTCGTACGGCCCGGGGGCGTGTCGTGCCCGTGCCGGCAGCGCGGCTGTCTGGAACGGTACGCGTCGGCGTCCGCCGTCAGCGAGGCCTGGGCCGCGGCGTCCGGGAACCCCGAGGCGGACGCGGCGGACTGCGCCAAGGCCGTCGACTCCGGGGACCCCCGCGCACGCGAGGTCTGGCAGGGCGCCGTGGACGCGCTCGCCGACGGGCTCGTCACCGCGCTCACCCTCCTGGACCCCCGCACCCTGATCATCGGTGGCGGGCTCGCCGAGGCGGGGGAAACCTTGTTCACACCGCTACGGGCCGCCGTACGGCACCGCGTCACCTTCCAGAAGCTGCCGTCCATCGTCCCCGCGGCCCTCGGGGACACCGCCGGATGCCTGGGCGCGGGACTGCTGGCCTGGGATCTGCTGACCACCACTCCTACGACTGTCGGAGGTAACCACCTGATGGCCACGGCCAGTGAACGGGACCTGGAACGGGACCGGAACCCGGACCGGGACCAGGACCGGGACCGAGACCAGGACCGGCAGAGTCCGGTGCCGGGTCGCGCCCCGCGCCCTTCCCACCATGCCTCCCGCAGCGCGCCGCGCACGGTGCTCTCCGGCGCCCGGGTGGTCCTGCCGACCGGCATCGTGGACGGCGGCCGCGTGGTCGTCGAGGGCTCCCGGATCGCGGACGGGTCGCGGTGGCCGGAGGGGGCCGCCGGGATCGCCGGGATCGCCGAGGGCGCCCAGGTGATCGACCTCACCGGTCACTGGGTGGTCCCCGGCTTCGTCGACATGCACAACCACGGTGGTGGCGGCGCGTCCTTCACCTCCGGGACGGCCGACGAGATCCTCCACGGCATCCACACCCACCGCCGCCACGGCACCACCACCCTCGTCGCCTCGACGGTCACCGTCGACATGGACTTCCTCGCACAGCGGGCGGGCCTGCTGTCCGAGCTGGCCGAACAGGGCGAGATCGCGGGCGTCCACTTCGAGGGTCCGTTCATCTCGCCGTGCCGCAAGGGCGCGCACTCGGAGTCGCTGCTGCGCCACCCGGACCCGGAGGAGGTCCGCAAGGTGATCGACGCGGCACGCGGCCGCGCCAGGATGGTCACGCTCGCCACCGAACTCCCGGGCGGCATCGACTCCGTACGGCTCCTGGCGGAGCACGGGGTGATCGCGGCGATCGGGCACACGGACGCGACGTACGAGCAGACGGCGGAGGCGATCGACGCGGGGGCGACCGTGGCGACGCATCTGTTCAACGCGATGCCCCAGCTCGGGCATCGTGAGCCCGGGCCGGTGGCGGCGCTGCTGGAGGACGAGCGGGTCACCGTCGAGCTGATCAACGACGGGGTCCATCTCCATCCGGCCTCCCTGGAGCTGGCGTTCCGTCACGCGGGCGGCTCCCGGGTGGCGTTCATCACGGACGCGATGGACGCGGCGGGCTTCGGTGACGGGCGGTACCGGCTCGGTCCGCTGGAGGTCGAGGTCAGCGCGGGCGTGGCGCGGCTGGTGGAGGGTGGCTCGATCGCGGGCTCGACGCTCACGCTGGACCGCGCGTTCCAGCGGGCGGTGACGGTGGACCGGCTGCCGGTGGAGGACGTGGTGGCGGCCATCTCCGCCAATCCGGCCAGGCTGCTGGGCGTCCACGACCGTGTGGGCTCCCTCGAACCCGGCAAGGACGCCGATCTGGTGGTCCTGGACGCCCAGTTCGGGCTGAAGGGGGTGATGCGGCGGGGTGAGTGGGTGGTCGCCCCCTGATACCGGACTGCCCCCTGATGCCGGACTGCCCTCGGATAGCGATGTGCTCTCGGCTTCCGGGCTGCCCTCGGCTTCCGGGGCTGGGCCGACCGCCACCTCTTTGGCATGATCAGGACCAGCAACACAACAGCTTTCCCAGCCCGAAACCGAAGCGCGCCAACGAACCTGGGGGGAGGGTCGGCCTGGTGATCCTCACGGTCACGCTGAACACCGCTCTCGACATCACGTATCGCGTACGGAACCTCACACCCCACGCCTCGCACCGGGTGACCGAGGTGACCGAACGCCCCGGCGGCAAGGGCCTGAACGTGGCCCGCGTCCTCGCGGCCCTCGGCCACGAGGCGACCGTCACGGGCTTCGCCGGCGGCACGACGGGACGCGCCCTGCGGGAGCGGCTCGCCCACACCACCGGCGTCGTCGACGCACTGGTGCCCGTGGAAGGCACGACGCGCCGTACCGTCGCCGTGGTCGACGCGACCGGTGACACCACTCAGCTCAACGAGCCGGGCCCGGCCATAGCGCCCGCCGAGTGGAGCGCCTTCCAGGAGGCGTACGAGGACCTGCTGGGCTCCGCGTCGGCGGTCGCCCTGTGCGGCAGCCTGCCGCAAGGAGTGCCCGTGGGCGCGTACGCGGGACTGGTCCGGGCCGCGCGGGCGGCACACGTCCCGGTGCTCCTCGACACGAGCGGTGAGCCCCTGCGCCGGGGCGTGGCCGCCCGCCCGGACCTGGTGAAGCCGAACACCGATGAACTCGCCGAGCTCACCGGTTCCCACGAGCCCTCCCGGGCCACGCGGGACGTCCGCCGCCGTGGCGCCCACACGGTGGTCGCCTCCCTGGGGCCCGAGGGACTGCTGGCCCACACCGCCGAGGGCCGCTGGCGGGCGACACCGCCCCGCCGCGTCCGCGGCAACCCGACCGGCGCGGGCGACTCGGCGGTCGCGGGGCTGCTGTCGGGTCTCGTGGAGCGCCTGCCGTGGCCCGAGCGGCTGGCCCGCGCGGTGGCACTGTCGACCGCGACGGTCCTGGCACCCGTGGCGGGCGAGTTCGACCGGGCGGTGTACGAGGAGCTGGTGGGGCGGGTGCGGGTGACCGGGGAGGCCGACGCGGCCTGAGCACCGGTCACCCTTCTGCGGTCACCGGGCCGTCCGGGTCACTCCTTCACCAGGTACAGCTGGTCCAGGTTGACGTCGCACTGGTTGCCCTGCTCGCAGGAGATCTTGATGGTGTTGGTGCCCTTGTTCAGCTGGACGTTCGCCCAGGTCTCCGTCCAGCCCTTCTCGTAGTCGCCCTCGGCGGCGTTCGCGAAGTTCTTCATGTTCAGCGGGCGGGTCTGGGCCGTGCCGTTGACCGAGAGCGTGGCGTCGGCGTCCTTGCCGGGCACGCCGTAGTTGACGTACAGGCGGTACTGGCCCTTCTTCGGGATCCCGTTCACATTCCACGTCACGGACGCGCCGGGCGTGTTGAAGCCGGTCACGTACGTGCCGCCGTCCGCCTTCGCTCCGGAGATGTCCGACGCGGTGGTGGCGCCGCCCCCGAGCAGCAGCGCCTTCGCGTCTATCTCCGGCAGTGCGGCCTCGTCGTCGGTCTGCTCGGAGGGCTTCCGGCTGGGCTCGCCTGCGCTCTCGTCGGCCGACGGGGCCGAGGACGCGCCGGTGTCGCCGCCGGTGTTCTCGCTGTCGTCGCCGCCGAGCATGGCCACGCTGATGCCGATCACGACGGCGGCGACCACGGCGATCGCGCCGATGAGGAGGCCCTTGGTGTTGGGACCGCGGCCCCGGCCGCCACCGCCACCGCCGTGCGCGGACTGACGGGTCGTGGGCGCGCCGCCGGGGAACGCCTCGGGCGCCTGGTAGTTCGCGTTCGGCTGGCCGTAGCCGCCCTGTTGCGGCACCTGGCCATAGGCGGCCGTCTGGCCGGGCTGCTGCGGGGCCTGGGCGGCCTGCTGGCCGTACTTGCGCTCACCGACCGCCCGCACCCTGTTGACGGCGTTCGGGTAGCCGTAGCCCCCCGACGGCGGCTGGGCGCCCCGGGCCTGACCGTCGGCGTACAGATAGCCGAACGGGTCGTCGTCCTCGGGCGTGCTCGCGCCGTTGCTGCCGGGCGTCATCCCAAGTTCTCCTCAGCGGTGCGGTACGAATCCGGTACGTGCGTGAGTGGCGAGCCTACCCGCTCCAGGTGACCCAAACGGGTGACTCCGGTTGGATCATCGCGCCGATCACACCGTCCGTTACCACCGGGATCACCGTGCTGACCTGCGGGAAAAGGGCCGTGCATCTGGAGTGCACGGGGAGTACACCCGTGATTCACCCCGCACGCCGGTGCTGTCTGGGACGAGATCGTTTCTCGATGTACATCCGCTCGTCGGCCGACTTCAGCACCTCGTCGGCCGTCATGCCGCAGTGGGCCCAGCCGATGCCGAAGCTGGCACCGACCCGCATGGCGCGGCCGTCGACCCGGATCGGCTGGATGATCTCGTTGCGCAGCCGTACGGCGAGGTCCTGGGCGTCGGCCCGGCCGAGTCCGTCGGCCAGGACCACGAACTCGTCGCCGCCGAGCCGGGCGACCGTGTCCCCGTCGCGCACGGCGCCGCCGAGGCGCCGGGCCACCTCGATGAGGACGGCGTCGCCCGCGTTGTGCCCGAAGCGGTCGTTGATCGACTTGAATCCGTCGAGGTCGCAGAAGAGCACGGCGAGGCCCTTGGTGCCGTCGTCGTGCTCGCCCTCGGGGGCGACGACGTGCACATGGTGGTCGAAGGCGTCGTACGCCCCGGTTCCGGCACCGGATCCGGGCCCGGTGCCGAACGCGAACCCCTGGCCGCTCACGTCGAACGCGGGGTGGCCCTCGGCGAACGGGTCGTGCCGCTCGAACGCCGCGTCCATCGAGTCGGCCGCGCCGGCGGGCAGCGACTGCGGGCGCCGGCAGAGGCGGGCGGACAGGCGGGAGCGCAGCTCGGCGGAGTTCGGCAGGCCGGTGAGCGAGTCGTGCGAGGCGCGGTGGGCGAGCTGGAGCTCGCGGCGCTTGCGCTCCTCGATGTCCTCGACGTGGGTGAGCAGGAAACGGGGCCCGTCGGCGGCGTCGGCGACCACGGAGTTGCGCAGGGACACCCAGACGTACGTCCCGTCGCGGCGCCCGAGCCGCAGCTCCGCGCGTCCGCCCTCGGCGGAGGTCCGCAGGAGGGTGCCGATGTCCTCGGGGTGGACGAGGTCGGCGAAGGAGTAGCGGCGCATCGCGGAGGCGGGGCGGCCGAGCAGCCGGCACAGCGCGTCGTTGGTCCTGAGGATCCGGCCGTGCTCGTCGCCGCCCATCTCGGCGATGGCCATGCCGGACGGGGCGTACTCGAAGGCCTGGCGGAAGGATTCCTCACTCGCGCGCAGGGCCTGCTGCTCCCGTTCGAGCCTGACCAGGGCGCGCTGCATGTTGGCCCGCAGCCGGGCGTTGCTGATCGCGATGGCGGCCTGGAAGGCGTACATCTGGAGCGCCTCGCGCCCCCATGCGCCGGGGCGGCGCCCGTTGCGCGGCCGGTCCACGGAGATCACGCCGAGCAGTTCGCCGCACGAGGTGCCGGAGGTGCCCGAGGCACCCGGGGTGTACATCGGCGCGAAGAGGCGGTCGGCGGGGTGCCACTCGTCCTCGAAGCGGGGGGCGGGGCCGTCGGTGAACCACTGGGGCACATCGTCGTCGTCGAGTACCCAGCCCTCCGTGTGCGATATGAAGCGCAGGTCGCCCCAGGCCTCGGCCATGGCAAGGCGGCGCTCCCAGGACTCGCGGGAGCCGACACGGCCGGTGATCAGCGCCTCGGCCGCGGAGTTGCCGGCGAGCGCGGCGACGACGAGGTCTCCGTCGGGGCGGACGAGGTTGACGCACGACAGCTCGTAGCCGAGTCCGTTCACGATGCCGTCGGCGACGGTCTGCAGCGTGTCGGCCAGGCTGCGTGCGGTGTTCATGTCCGCCATGACCTGGTGCAGCTGCCGCAGAGTCCTCAGCCGGACGTACGGCTCCGAGTCGGTGTCGGTCTCCATTCGCCCTCCCCCCGAGGTCTCGCAGCAACTCCAGGGTTGTCTTCGGCGTGCTGGTCGGCGTACTACTCGTAAGCTCCCAGCCACTGAATCACAGCGCGCTGCCCACTCGGTACACAGGGTCAACAAAAAACGGCACCTGTGACTCAAGTCACAGCAAAACGTGAACAATTGAGTGGAGGTTCTGCATTTTCGCCATCCGCCGACTGAACACTACGCGGGGCTCTGTGTGGGGGCTGTGACCGAATGTGTTCGCGCGGGCGCCCCCGTCTCTCAAGCCTCTCCGTCCGAGGTCCTAGGACCGGCTCCGGACTCTCTCCGGACTCTGGTCGGATGCGGCGCACACCGGCCGGGAGCTAGCGTCCGACTGTGCCGAAGACCTCTCCTGCCCCGACCGTATCCGCCCCCGCCGGGCATGCTGAGGGGGTGAGCGAAGACGAGTTCCGTGCCGCGCTGTCCCGGCTGGCCGCAGGAGTGGTCCTGGTGACCGCGCACGAGCCACCGCTGGACCCCGAGGGGCCGCGCGGCGAGGACGTCGGCATGACGGCGACGTCCTTCATGTCCGTGTCCCTGGACCCGCCCCTGGTCATGGTCAGCCTCCGTGAGGGTTCCCGGATGGACGACCTGCTCGCCGAGCAGCCGCTGTGGGCCGTCTCCGTACTCTCCGAGACCCAGCGCCAGATCGCGGGCCGCTTCGCCATGAAGGGCCGCGTCAGCGACCGCCTCCTCTTCGCGGACATCCCCCACGTCCGCGGCGAGGCCTCCGGCGCACCCCTCGTGGGAGGCGCCCTGGCGACCCTGGAGTGCCGCACCGAACAACGCGTCACGGCCGGCGACCACACCCTCGTGATCGGCCGCGTCCTGACGGCGTCGGCCCCGGGCGCGGGCGGGGGGCCGCTGACGTACTTCCGGGGGCGGTACCGGCAGTTGGGTTGAGGCGGGAAGCCGGCGGTGTGAGGTGTGCGGGGGAAACCGACGACGGGCGGCGGGGAATTCGCTCGCCCCTCGGTGATCCACCGCCTTAGGGTGCGCGGATGACGACGACGCCCGCACTCCGCCTCGAAGAGGTAACCCCCCGGAATTTCGAGGCCGCGACCGGCATACAGGTCCGCCCGGAGCAGGAATTCGCGGTCTCACCGGTGATGAAGTCCCTCGCCGAGGCGTACGTCCACCCGGCCGGTGTCGCCTGGCCACGTCTGATCGTCGACGGTGACCGGCCCGTCGGGTTCCTCATGGCCTTCTTCGACATCGACTGGAGGACGGACGGCGGCAGCCTCGTCCGGTCCGGGCTGTGGCGGCTGAACATCGCGGCCGGGGAACAGGGCCGGGGCTACGGCCGGTTCGCCGTCCGTTCCGTGGCCGACGAGATCCGCCGCCGGGGCGGCACCGAGTTGTACGTCACCTGGCATCCCGGACCGAACGGCCCCGAGAACTTCTACCTGCGGCTCGGCTTCCGCCCCAACGGGGAGACGGTCGAGGGCGAGACGGTCGGGGTGCTGGAACTGTCGTAGCTCCTGGGGAGCCGGAGTCACCCCCAGTCGCGCCCGGACCTTCCCCGCTTGGTGTCGGAGCGCTGCTTCTTCTCGCGGAGGCGGCGTTCGTTGATGCCGCGGGGTATGCGGGTCGGCCTGCGCGGCTTCGGCGGGGGCGCCGTGGCCTCGGCGAGGAGCGCGGCCAGCCGGACGGCCGCCGCCTCCCGGTTGCGCCACTGCGAACGGTGCTCGGAGGCGCGGACGGTCACCACGCCGTCCACGAGCCGCCCTGCCAGCTTGGCGAGGGCCCGCTGCTTCCACACCTCGGGCAGGGCCTCGGTCTTCGCCAGGTCGAACCGCAACTCCACCTGCGAGTCGCTGGTGTTCACATGCTGGCCGCCGGGCCCGCTCGACCGCGAGAAACGCCACATGAGCTCGGCCTCGGGAAGCGAGACGGAGCCGCGGATGAGATAGGGACCGGACATGCCATCCATGGTCCCGCGCGTGACCGGTCCCCGTCACGCACTTTTCCCGGGCGTCCTGCTGGGCGTACGGCCGGGCGTACGGCTCCCCGGACCGCAGGTAAAGAAAGTAAAGAGGGCCGGAACCTTCGGTACCCCCCGCCGCGTTCATAGGGGTAGCTGTAGCTTCGTGCCCGGTACGAAGCCCGTACGCAACGAGGGAAGGACTCCCAACAATGGCTGTAAGCCTGTCCAAGGGTGGCAACGTCTCGCTCACCAAGGAGGCTCCGGGCCTGACCGCCGTCACCGTGGGCCTCGGCTGGGACGTCCGCACCACCACGGGCACCGACTTCGACCTCGACGCCTCGGCGATCGCGGTCAACCAGCAGGGCAAGGTCTACTCGGACGCCCACTTCGTGTTCTTCAACAACAAGCAGACCCCGGACCAGTCCATCGTCCACACGGGCGACAACCGCACGGGTGAAGGCGCGGGCGACGACGAGGCGATCAACGTCAACCTGGCGGCCCTCCCGGCCGACGTCGACAAGATCGTCTTCCCGGTCTCCATCTACGACGCGGAGTCCCGCTCGCAGAACTTCGGCCAGGTGCGCAACGCCTACATCCGCATCGTCAACCAGGCCGGCGGCGCCGAGATCGCCCGCTACGACCTGTCGGAGGACGCGGCCACGGAGACGGCGATGGTCTTCGGCGAGCTGTACCGCAACGGCGCGGAGTGGAAGTTCCGCGCGGTCGGCCAGGGCTACGCCTCGGGCCTGGTGGGCATCGCCCAGGACTTCGGCGTGAACGTCTGAGCCGTACGCGGCAACTGGAGCCCCGACCCGGGCAGGACCCGCCGGGCCGGGGCTCCTGCGCGCGGTCCAAGCACGTCCCGTTCGAGTTCCACGGACGCCGGAACGGAACTGGATAACCTGCCGCGCATGCGTCTTGAGCCGCTCCCCCTCACCGCCGACCACGACATCCCGGGCCCGCTCCTCACCGAACTCACCGCCCTGTATGCCTCCAACCGCGACTTCCACGCACTCAGCGGCGACTTCCCGGACCCGGACGACATCCGCCCGGAGCAGGTGGCGGCTGCCCTGGCGGAGGAGTTGGTGAATCCGGACGTGGAGGTGCTGCTGGCGCGCAGCGCGGGGCGGCTGGTAGGGGTCGCGATCACGCTCGCCCGGCACCCCGACCCGGCCGATCCGGACCCCTGGCTCGGGCTCCTCCTCATCGACGCGGGCGAGCAGCGCAAGGGGTACGGACGGGAGGTCGCGGGGCTCGTCGAGGAGCGCTTCCGGGCGCGCGGACGTGCCGCCCTGCGCCTCGCCGTACTCGACAACAACCCTCGTGGGCTTACCTTCTGGCAGGCCCTCGGGTATGCCGTCATCGACCATCGCAGGGACCGGCAACGGCAGCGCCCCTGCGCCGTGTTGCGCAAAGCGCTGTGAGAGCGCGCCGGGCTGGTACGTGGTACGTGGAGTGCGACACTTTCCGGAAAACTGTCACACTTCACGCGCAGGTGACCCGTCACGCGCCCCAGGACGCCGCGGCACTCTCAGGGCCTCCCCGGCTTCCCGTCCCCGTACAGCCACTCCTTCCAGATCCCGCTGAAGTCCTCGTCCGGGACCTGTCGCTCGACGTACGCCGTGAACTCGGCCGTGTCCGCGTTGCCGTGGCGGTGCGCGGTGGCCCAGCCGCGGAGGAGGGTGCGGAAGGTGTTGTCGCCGGTCTTCTGGCGGATCTTGTGGAGGACCATGGCGCCGCGCTCGTAGACCGGGCTGTCGGAGATGTGCGCGGCGCTGGAGGGTTTGGCGGGTGGGAAGGCCCAGATGGCCTCGTCGTCGGTGCGGTCCTGGTAGTAGTCGCCGTCGTACAGCGCGTCGAAGACCTGCTGGGCCGTCCGCCCGCCGTGTTCCTCCTGCCACAGCCACTCGGCGTAGGTGGCGAAGCCCTCGTTGAGCCACATGTCCCGCCAGGTCCGGGGGGTCACGGAGTCGCCGTACCACTGGTGGGCCAGTTCGTGGACGAGGAGTTCGGTGTCGGGGGCGCCGGGGAAGAACGGGCGGTTCTGGGTTTCCAGGGCGTAGGCGGCGTCGTCCGGGCGGTCGACGATCGCGCCCGTGGAGGAGAAGGGGTACGGGCCGAAGATGTCCTCCGACCACGTCATGATCTCCGGGATGCGGGCGAGGACCTTTCGGCTCGCCTTCGCCTGGGAGGGGTCGACGGCGACGTACACGGGCAGGCCGTCGGGCGTCGTGGAGCGTCGGATGTCGTAGCGGCCAATCGCGACCGTGGCCAGATAGCTCGCCATGGGTTCCGCGGTGTGCCAGGTGGTGGTCGTGCGGCCCTTCTTCGTCGACTCCTTCGTCAACTCCCCGTTGGACACCGCCTGCACGCCTTCCGGGACGGTGACCGTCACGTCGTAGGACGCCTTGTCGGAGGGGTGGTGGTTGCCGGGGAACCAGGCCATCGAGCCCGTCGGTTCGCCGAGGGCCAGCGCGCCGTCGCCCGTCCGTAGCCAGCCCTCCTCGGAGCCGTCCGGGTCGGTGATCGTCTCCGGGGTTCCGGAGTAGCGCACGGTCGTCCGGAAGGTCTCCCCCTTGTCCAGGTCCTCCTTCGGGCGCACGGTCAGTTCCTGCCCCGCCCGGTTCCAGCGGGCTTCCTCGCCCTCGACGGTGACGCCCTTGACGTCCAGCCCCTTCAGGTCGAGGTCGAACGCGCTGAGGTCCTGCTTCGCCCGTGCCGTGATGACGGCCGTGGCCCGCAGGTGGTTGCCGTCGGGGTGGTAGTCGAGGGTCAGGCCGTAGTGGGTGACGTCGTAGCCGCCGTTGCCCATCTTCGGGAAGTACGGGTCCCGCAGGCCGGGGGAACCGGGGGTGCCCTTCGCTCCGTCGTCACCGCCGCCGGTGCACGCCGACAGGGTGAGCGCGAAGGCGAGCAGGGCGGCGGGGACAACCGGTGCGGATCGGGACATGGCGCCGATCCTATGAGGACATGACACCATCGCTTCGTGCTCGACATCGGCTACGCCCTCTCCACCCGCTTCCCCGACCCGCCGCAGACCGACTACCGGCGCGCCGACGTGTACGCGCTGCGGCACGACCTGTTCTGCGGGGACGTGTACCTCGCGGACACGAAGGAGGACCGGGAGCTGTCCACAGCCTGGGGATGGGTGCCGGTGCTCGACTTCGCGTGGGCGCTGTGCGACATCGTCGAGCGGATCGACAAGGACCCGCACGGCAGCCGGGCCGCGCGGCCCCAGCGGGCCGAGCTCGACTTCACCGAGTCCACGGACCGGATGCGTTTCGAGCGCCGCTTCGGATGGGTGGACATCGAGGCGGACTGGCTGCCGCCGGCCGAACCGCCCCTCACCTTCTCCCACGCCGAGTTGCGCCGTGAGGCCAGGGACTTCCTGCACGATCTGATCGCCGACCTCACGGATCTCCATGAGGGGCTGCGGGAGAACTCGGTGATCTGGACGTTGGAGGCCAGGTTTCCGCGCGTGGGATGACCCTCCCGCCGCGACATACCCGGCTCCCCCTCCACCGGACGACTACGCCTGCACCCGGATCCCCATCTCCGCCGCCAACACAGGTGCCAAGTCCAGCAACTGCCCCGGACTGATCACCGCCCCCGCCAACCGGTCCACCCCCCGCGCGATCTCCAGCTGGGCCGCGGCCCTCATATCCACGTCCCTGAGGACCGCCCCGCTGAAGTCGACCCCCTTCAACGCACAGTCCACGAACTCGACCCGCTCCAGCCGGGCACCCCCGAAGTCCGGCTCCACGAGGACGCAGTCCTCGAAGACCACGTCCTTGAGGCGGGCCTTGCGGAGGTTGAGATAGTCGATCTTGCCGCCGCGGATGACGACCCGCTCCAGGACGGAGCCGTGCAGCTGTACGCCGCCCAGCCGTGCGTCGACCAGCTCCACGTCCCGCAGGGTGGACTCGGCGAGGTCGGTGCCCACGCCGCGTATCCCGGTGAGGACGCAGTCCAGCACGCGGGCATGGTGCAGCCGCGTCTCGTCCAGGGCGCAGCCCCTCAGCGCGCAGTCCATGAAGCGGGCTCCCGCGCCGTCCTGGGCGACGAAGTCCTCCTCCGTGAACTCCAGCCCGTCGTAGTCCCCGTCCGGCTCAAGCCCCGCACCGCCGTACGGCTCCAGCGGCGGCAACCGCACCTCCGGCCGCCGCGCACTGCGCACCTCGGTTCCGCCGGTCCCGCCCGTCCTGCCGGTCCCGCCCGTCGCCTTCCTCGCCATGCCCCCATCCTGCACTCCTCCACTGACAATCCGCCTGACCTGCGTCTTCTCCCGAAGGCCCGCCGTGATGTCACATTCCGGCGCCCTCGACGTGTCGTAGTGGTGACCCAGGAAGACCGGAACACCGGAGCAACAGGGAGGCCCCAGTCATGCACCGCATCACCGTCATCGGTGGCGGCTTCGCCGGACTCACCGCCGCCATCACCGCGGCCGAGGCGGGCGCCAAGGTCACCGTGTACGAGGCCCATCACACCCTCGGCGGCCGGGCGAGGACCGCCGAGGGCCCGTACCGGACGAACGAGGGTCCGCACGCGCTCTACAACGGCGGCCCGCACTGGACCTGGCTCAGGCAGCGCGACCTCATCGGGCCCCTCGCCCCGATCCCGCCCCTGGAGGGCGCCCGTCTCAGGCTGCACCACAAGGGTGTGCTGCGCCGTACGCCGCCGTTCGCGATGCTCAAGCTGCTGCGGCGCCGTACGGCGCACCCGGCGCCCGTCGACGTGGACTTCTTGACGTGGGCCACCGAGCAGGCGGGCGAGGAGGCCGCACGGGCCGCGGCCCACTACTCCGCCGTGGCGATCTTCCACCACGATCCCGGGTCGTTGTCCGCCGCCTTCGTGCAGGAACGGCTCCGCCGGGCCACGAAGCTGCCGCCGGAGGCGCAGTACCCGCGGGGAGGCTGGGGCTGCGTCGTGGACCGGATGGCCGCGAGGGCCTGGAATCTGGGTGTCCGCGTGGAGACCCTGGCCCGGGTCGAGACGGTTCCCGAGGGTCAGAGGCCGGTCGTCGTCGCCACCTCCCTCGACGCCGCCCGGCGCCTCCTCCGGGACGACTCGCTGACCTGGCCCAGCGGCCGTACCGCGCTCGTCGACGTGGCCGTCCGCAGCCGTCGCGGTGACGCCTTCGCCGTGTCCGACCTGGACGCACCCGGCTGGCTGGAGCGCTTCACCGCCCAGGACCGCACCCTCGCCCCGGCCGGGGAGCAGCTGGTCCAGGGGCAGATCCCGATCGGGCCGCGCGAGTCCCGTGCCTCCGGAGTCGCCCGCGCCGAGCGTCTCCTGGACCTCGCCTTCCAGGGCTGGCGCGAGCGGGTCACCTGGCGGCGCGAGGCCACCGCGAACGGGCGTACGGGCGCGGTCGACCTGCCCGGTACCACCTGGCGGGACCGGCCCGCCGTCGACCGCGGCGACGGCGTCTACCTGGCGGGCGACCAGGTGGCGGCGCCCGGTGTGCTGTCGGAGGTGTCGTTCAACAGCGCGCTCGCGGCTGTGTCTCTGGCCCTCGGCCGGCAGTCACCCGGCCGCCAAGGGCTTGACCTCAAGCATGCTTGAGGTCACAGAGTGATCCGCATGGACACCAAAACCTCAGACATCGAGGCCATCGAGCAGGTCGTGGCCACAGTCGAACGCACGCAGCGCGCCAAGGACGTCGAGGGCTTCCTCGCCCTGTTCCATCACGATGCTCTCTGGACGACCGGCCACGGCAAGGTCCTCATCGGCTTCGACGCGATCTCCGAGTTCACCCGCGCCGTACTGCCCGCCGCGAGCTGGGACGGTGAAGTCACCTACGAGGCAGTGCACACGCGGTTCCTGAGGCCCGACGTGGCGGCCGTCAAGGTCCGGCAGGTCTACCACTCGGCGGAGGGCGACACCGAAGGCTCTCCGCTCTACGTCATGACCAAGCACGATGACGGCCGGTGGCTGCTGCACGCGGGCCAGAACACCGAAGTGCGGGTCGACCAGGGCCAAGACCGATGAGCGACATCAGACATGGCGGCCCGTCACCCGGTCCGCCAGCCGCGCCAGGCGTGACGACTCCGCGCCGGACAGGGCGAGTTCACGCTGGTCGGCGGTGCGGTACGCGGCGTACAGGCCGTGGACGCCCAGCCAGCGGAAGGGTTCCGGCTCCCACTTGCGGACCCGGTGCCCCACCCACGGCAGCGACGTCAGATCCGTCGCCCCCGCCTGGCCGGAGTCCTGCTGGACCAGGTCGCGCAGGGTGCGTGCGGCCAGGTTCGCGGTCGCCACGCCCGAGCCGACGTAACCGCCCGCCCAGCCGAGGCCGGTGGAGCGGTCGAGGGTCACCGTGGCGCACCAGTCGCGCGGTACACCGAGCACGCCCGACCAGGCGTGGTCCACCCGCACGCCGGTGAGCGACGGGAAGAAGCGGACCAGGATCTCGTACAGCTCTGTGATCGTCTTCGCCTGTGTCCGGCCGTCGTTGTCGGTGCGCGAGCCGAATCGGTACGGCACGCCGCGGCCGCCGAGGGCGATGCGGTCGTCGGCGGTGCGCTGGGCGTACATGTAGGCGTGCGCCATGTCGCCGAGCGTCTCGCGGCCCGCCCAGCCGACGGTCTCCCACTGCGCCTCGGTGAGCGGCTCGGTCACGATCATCGAGGAGTTCATGGGCAGCCAGGTGCGCCGCTCGCCCTTCAGCGCGGCCGTGAAGCCCTCGGTGCAGCGCAGCACGTAGGGGGCGCGGACCGTGCCGTACGGGGTGACCGCGTGCTTGGGGCGGATCTCCGTGACCGGGGTCGACTCGTGGACGGTCACCCCGAGGGCCTCCACCGCGGCCACCAGCCCCTTGACCAGTCGCACCGGCTGCAGCCGTGCGCCGTGCGGCGACCAGGACGCGCCGACGGCGTCCGCGACGCGTACCCGCTGCGCGGCCTCCCGGGCGCCGTACAGCTCGCGGTCCCTCTCGCCGTACGACAACTCCGTGGCGTGGAAGGCCTTCAGCCGCGCCAACTGAGCAGGCGTACAGGCCACTTCGAGGACTCCGCCCTTGTGGATACCGGCGTCGATGCCCTCCTCCGCCGCGACCCTGACGACCTCGTCGACCGTGTCGTTCATCGCGCGCTGGAGCCGTACGGCGGCCTCGTGGCCGTGCAGCTTCGCGTACCGGTCGCGACCCGCGATGCCGTTGTAGAGCCAGCCGCCGTTGCGGCCGGAGGCACCGTAGCCGCAGAACTTCCGCTCCAGCACGGTGATTCGGAGGAACGGGGCCGCCTTCTTCAGGTAGTACGCCGTCCACAGCCCCGTGAAGCCGCCGCCGACGATCACGACGTCGGCGGTCGCGTCCCCGGGCAGGGGCGCACGACGCTCGGGGAGCCCGTCGTCCGCGTACCAGAAGGAGACGCCTCCGTTGACGACACCACCGGGGCCACCGGGGACACCGGGGACAGCCGTGCCTGATCTGCTGCTCATGAGCCGGACGTTAACCCGTGTAAGTGGCGGGTGTCTCCTTCGGATTTCGTGGTTCTGCTTTCGTGGTTCCGCGCGGACCCGGGACGGTCACTTCTGTGAACTGGGGCGGACTCGGGAGCTGCCGTACGGATCGGCGGGGATTGTCAGTGGGGGCGGTTACTGTCCAGGATCTGTGGTGATCATCGGCGACCACCACTTCCCGACTGAGGAGCTGTCTCGCCATGACTGATCTTTTCACCGTGTCCATCGACACCGTCGAGGACTCGACGTTCCGCGGGAGAGTGCACCTCATCAATCCAGACGCTTGGCAGGTTCCAAGCAACCCCACGTTTCCCATGGCCCTGCTGGTGGACGCGTGGTTCCTGCTGACGAACGGATACCTGGGCACCGACGACGATCGAGTGCCCCGTGGCGACCGGTACCCCTTCTCCAAAGAGCGGGGCAAGGAGATCGTCGCAGGCATGCGGCTGAAGGACGACTTCCAGGAACTGCATGACTTCGTCTTCGGCAAGGAGCTTCGCGTCGACGCGGCCGGATATCTGCTGACGGACGACGGCAGGACCCTGCTCGAACCCCGACGCAAGGCGAAGGATGTGTACGAGCTGAGCGGAGGATCAGGACAGGATGAGATATCCCACTACGTCCTGACGGCGAGTAGTGCCGAAGCGTTCGCTCAGCGGGCCGCCGACGTGGTGACCACCTACCACTCCAGCCCGGTCCGCAACGTACCGCTGTGGAGTGAGGTGGCGACACTGGAGGACGAGGACCAGCCTTGGGAGCCCGGAGAATCGCGCGCGGACATGGCTACGTGGGACGACCCCGCCGATCTGGATTACTGGCGGGTGTGGCGACTGCTGGAAACCCGCCCGTTCGAAGAGCGTCCGTACGTCGACATCACAGTGACGGTCAGCGACCCGGCCTATCTTGAGCATGTGACGGATGGGATGCGCTGGTCAACGACCCACACCGGCCGCGTGTAGGTCCGTCCAGGTCCGTCTAGGCCTGTCCAGGTCCGTCTTTCCCAGTGATCTTGCCCGGAGCACGAACAAGGAGGTCGGCTGGATGATCGAGGTCCCCGAGAAACTGGCAGCGTCACAGAGCGAGTTCAACGGGGAGGCGGGGCGCGCGTTCGTCGCCGGTCTGCCGCGGCTCGCGGCCGACTTCCTCGACCGCTGGGAGCTGCGGGTCGACGGCCCGTCGATGTACGGCGTGTCCGCGCTGGTCCTGCCGGTGGTCCGCCGGGACGGCGCCCCGGCCGTGCTCAAGCTGCAACTGCTGGACGAGGAGAGCGTGGGCGAGCCGGTCGCGCTGCGCGTGTGGGACGGCGACGGGGCCGTACGGCTCCTCGACCACGACGACGCCACCGGCACGATGCTCCTCGAACGGCTCGACCCGGCCCGGATGCTCTCCCACGTGCCGGACACCCGCGAGGCGGTCCTGGTCATCGCCCGGCTGCTGGCCCACCTGACCTCCTTCCCGGCGCCCGAGGGCATGCGCCGGCTCGCCGACATCGCGGCGGCCATGGTCGACGAGACGCCGAGGGCTCTGGAGCGGGTCGCGGACCCCGCCGCCCGCCGGCTCCTCGCCGACTGCGCCGCCGCCGTACGGGAGGTCCTCGACGAGCCCGGCGACCGGCTCCTGCACTGGGACCTCCACGACGAGAACGTGCTCGCCTCCGAGCGCGCCCCCTGGCTCGCCATCGACCCCAAGCCCCTCGCCGGTGACCCGGGCTTCGACCTCTGGCCCGCCCTCGACAACCGCTTCGATCCCGACGAGCTCTCCTGGCGCTTCGACGCGATGACCGACGTCCTCTCCCTGGACCGCGCACGCGCCCGCGCCTGGACCCTGGGCCGCGTCCTGCAGAACTGCCTGTGGGACATCGAGGACGGCCGGGGCCTGGACCCCCAGCAGCTGGAGATCGGCCGGCGGCTGCGCGACAGCTGAGCAGGTCTCAGTGGCCGGTGGGGCGTACGGACAGCCGGTGGTGGAAGACGTTCCGCGGGTCCCAGCGGTCCTTCGCCCGCTGGAGCGCCGGATAGTGGGCGCCGTGGTAGAGCACGTGCCAGGGCGTGCCGGAGGTGTTGTGGCGCGGGTCGGCGAGGTCGGCGTCGGCGTAGTTGATGAAGGCGCCGGTGCGGGCGGGGACGCCGCCGGTGTCCGCGTACACGTCCCGGTAGAGCTCGCGGAGGAAGCCGCGGTGCCGCTCGTCGTCGGCGGCCCCCTCCCAGCCGGTCAGGAACATGAGCTTGAGCACGGAGTCGCGGTGGGCGACCGCTGTCGCGTCCGTCGGCACGGCGTTGACCCGGCCTCCGTAGGTGTTGAGGCTGACGATCCCGGCGGGGTAGTCGTAGTCGGTCCGGGTGAGGTGGTGGTGCACCGTGTGGATCTGGGCCCTCGTCAGCCCCCGCTTCGCGTAAGCCGACTTCACGGCCAGCCTGTAGAGCGGGCCCGGGTCGTCCGGGCTGCCGATGACGGACGCCGCGGTCAGCCACGACAGTGTGTGGGTCTGGACGAAGGGCTGCGCCCCGACGCCCCGGCCGAGCGCGGTGAGCAGGTCGTCGAGGAGGCGGCGGGCGGCCTGACCGGTGTCCGCGACCTGGCCGACGAGGAGGTGGTTGCCGGCCATCTCCCGGAACAGGACCAACTCGCTGTACAGACGGGTGCCGTGCGCCCCGGCGGCCGAGTTGTGCTCCGTCCAGGTGCCGTAGTTGCCGACGAGGCGGGTGAACTCGTCGCGTCCGAGACCCTTCCAGGGCCACTCGACGCGGAAGGACAGCACGGAGGCGGGCGGCTCGGGCAGGTCACGGAACCAGAAGCGGGTGACGATGCCGAAGCTGCCGGCCCCGCCGCCGGTGTGGGCCCACCACAGGTCCCGGTTCGGGTCGTTCTCGTCGCCGGTGGCGATCACCGCACGGGCCCGGCCCGCCCGGTCCACGACGACCACCTCGACGGCGTACAGCCGGTCCACGGACAGTCCGTGCAGCCGGCACAGCGTGCCGTACCCGCCGCCCGGGACATGGCCACCCACCCCCACCTCGGGGCACCAGCCGGCGGGCAGCGTCACGCCCCAGCCGACGAACAGCGCCCGGTAGGCCGCGCCCAGGCTGCTGCCCGCCTCGACCATGAACGCCTTCCGCGCGTCGTCGTAGCGCACGGCTGTCATCCGGGACAGGTCCACGATGACACGGACGCCGTCGTTGTCGACGAAGTCCTCGAAGCAGTGTCCGCCGCCGCGCGCCACGACGTGCTCGCCCCGGCGTACGGCTTCCTGGACCGCGTGCACCACCTGGCCGGTCGTGGTGGGGAGGTGGATCCGCCGGGGGCGGCCGGTGAACCGGCGGTTGTAGCCGCGGGCGGCGAGGGCGGCGTAACGGGGGTCGCGCGGGTCGAGGACGATGTCGGGCGTCACGGGCGTCACGGGTGTCCCCGGGACGGCTTCGGACGGTAAGGGGCCGGCGGCGGCAGGCTGAGTGCCTGCCGAGGCCCCGGCCGCGGCGGCGGCGCCGACGGCTGCGGCGCGCAGGACGGTACGTCGTCGGGTGGGCTCGGGCATGGTCTGGCTTCCCTCCTGCGGTGCGCGGCCGTGCGGTGTGCCGCGAATGCCGGCAGCACGACAGCACGACAGCACGGACAGCGCTGGACAGCGCTGACACCACCGACGCTAGGGAGCTCCGGGCCTGCCGGGAATCCGGCTGGCCGGTGGCCCGAAGGTGCACCCAGCCCCCTTGCGTTCCTTCTCGCGAGCCCTCTCGCGTGCCCCGGGCCTCAGCCGAGGACGTGCCGCAGATAGGCCTGTGGGTTGTCGAGATAACGGCGCCAGTGGTCGACGAGGGCGAGCTCCTGCCACTCCACCCGGCGCAGGCCGTGCTCCCCGACCTCGACGATGTCGGCGCCCGGCAGCGCGGTCAGCAGCGGGGAGTGGGTGGCGCAGACGACCTGGCCGCCGCTCCTGGCCAAGTGGTTGACATGCCCGAGGAGTTCCAGGCAGGAGGAGAAGGACAGCGCCGCCTCCGGCTCGTCCATCACGTACAGGCCGGGCTCCATGAAGGCCCCCCGGAACGCGGCGAGAAATCCCTCACCGTGGCTGACCGAGTCGGGCGCGTATCCTTCCCGGTTCAGCGCGTCCATCGCCGTCTCCGCGCGCAGGAAGAACCCCTTGCGGGCCGACCAGCTGCCGAGCATGCGCCGTCCGCGCGGTGCGGCGTCGAAGCGGATGCGTTCGCCCAGCTTGGACTTACGGCGGTGGCTGGCGTAGCGCCAGTCGTGCGAACCGCCCCAGGGGTCCAGACCGAAGCCCTCCGCCAGAGCCTCGACCAGCGTCGACTTGCCGGAGCCGTTCTCGCCGACGAGAAACGTCACCGGCGCGGTGAAGCGCAGCCCGTCCGTGAGGAGCCCGCGCACACAGGGCAGGGACCACGGCCACGTCCCTTCGTCGTAGGAGCCCACGTGTGCGTACGCACGTTCGACGATCATGTGGTGAGTCTTCCATGGCCGACCGCTGAGCCACAGCCTCTCCACCTACTCTCCCCGTGCCCGGGCTGAACCGTCCCGCCGTCGATCTCATCGTGCTGAGTGAGTGAGCTCGATGCGGAAGAAGAGCTCGGACAAGAGAAAGAAGCCCATGAGTCACCGAGGAATCCTGCCCATGCCACCGTTGACGGGACGCGAACCATGCACGACGACGTACGGGTTCTTCCTCGACGACTACAACCCGCACAGCGGCGAGGTGATCGCCGCCACCACCATGTGCCGCCGCTGCCCGGCGATACGAGCGTGCTTCATCTGGGCACTGACCAACCCGGCCCTGTCCACTGACGGCATCTGGGGCGCCACCACCCCCTGGCAGCGCAGAGAACTGCGCAAACGGTTACGGCACCGACTGGGCTCCAAGACCATGAGGCGGGCACTCGTCACCGAGTACGCCAAAGCCCTCGCGGAACTGCCCGGCCCGGGGCGACCCGACGGCGCGAGCGCCTGAGCGCCCGCAGGCGGCAGGCCGTCACCCGCGGGGACGGCCTGCCGGCGGGTGCAGGGGCGGTCAGGTGCTCCAGATCGTGGTGTTGCCGTCCACGACGGCCACCTTGCCGTCCGTGCGGAGGACCAGCTTCGCTCCCTCGTGACCATTGGTCCGGGAGGCCCACACGGGACGGTCGTCGGCGGTGTAGACGACCAGGTTGCCGTCCTTCTGGAAGCGGACCTTGTGGTTCTCGCCGAAGACGCCGGCCGCCCAGATCGGATCGTTGTCCTCGTTGTAGACGACGAGGTTGCCGTCCCCCTGCATGGTCATCCTGATCCGGTTCGTCCACCAGGACTGGCCGGAGACGAGCTGGCTGCCGGCCGAGACGGTCTTGGTCGTCCACTTCGAGGACTTGGGCTTCTCGACCACGGTCTTCGACCCGGCCGGCTCAACACGGTCGGGGGTGCTCTTCCGGGACTCCGGTTCCCGGGATGACTCCGCGGACGGCGTGCCCGCTGCCTTGGGCTTGGTGGCAGGTGTCTTCGACGGGCTGGCGCTCGGGGAGGCGGTGGGCTTCCCTGTGGCGTAGTCGCCCGGGGCCATGTGCGGCTCATCCGCGCCGAGAGTCGTGTCGGCGCCGAGCGCCACGCCCTGTGTCCGGCCGCGCTGGTCGTCCTTGTCGTTTCCGCCTGCCATCAGCAGGAGAGGGACGGAGAGGAGCACGGCACCAGCCATGGCCGCGGCGGCCAGCATCGGCTTCTTCGGGCGCCCACGGTGCGCCGCCGTGGGGTCTTCGCCCTCAGGGGGCAAGCCGTCCTGGCCCACCGCCACCGCCAGGGACGTCGTGCCGCCGGACTTCTCGGCCCGTGCCGCCGAGGTCGCGGTGGTCTTCTTCTCCGCCTCGGCTTCGGCTTTGGCCTCGGCCTTGGCCCTGGCAAGCGCCGAGGTCAGGCGTGCGGTGGGCCCGCCCACGGTGGCCCCGCTCACGGTGACCGGCCCGCCCGTGCCGCCCGACTTCCGGCCCAGCCCGTGGATCGGGGCGTCGGCGGTGTCTGCCCGCTCCTCGGCGCCTTCCTTGGCGGCCTCCTCGGCGCCTTCCTTGGCGGCCTCCTCGGCGCCTTCCTTGGCGGCCTCCTCGGCGCCCCCCTTGGCCCCCTTCCCGGACTCGCCCGCCTCCGGCCCCTTCCGGCCGCGAGCACGCTCGGCGTCGGCCTGCGGTCCGGAGGGGGACAGCACGGCGCTCACCTCCTGAGCCTGGGCCGTGCCCCTCGCGGGCTCGGGTGTCGTGTCCTGTCCGGTGTTTCGTTGGGCAGCCATTCAGTGTTCCCCTCAGCAAAAGCCGGTCATTGGTATGGAGTTCCGCCCCGGAGATGAAGAGTGCTGCGGCCACCTGCGAGTTGCCCCGCGCCCGCTCTCCGGGACGGGGCAGGCCCCGGACGGCCTCAGAGGCTCCGCGCGCCGGCGGCGCTCACCGGCAGAGGTGCGGCCCGCGACGATCACCTCTCGAACACCTCCGTGGCGGCTTTCGCCGGAGTTGAACACCTGGAGATCGACCGATTCATTGGCCTTCCCGGAGAGGGTGACACTGGTGCACGGCCCAGGGGCACGACGAACATCGAGAAGAAGCCGCCTCAAGCCCGGAACGACGCCTGAGCGTTGTAGCCGTTGCCGTAGGTGCAGGGGGTGAACGTGTTGGGGGGCGCGGCCGGCGCTTTGGCGGCCAGGGCCGGTGCGGCGGCCAGGGCGATCATAGCGGGGGCGGCCGCCCCCAACACGGCGGGTTCCACGAAGAGTTGGCCGGACGGCCCGCACCCGCTGCCCCGTCGTGCGGCTCTCCTTCTGCAGATGCTCGCCGAGGTGCTGCCGCAGGTCGTCGCCAAGGCGTCCGAGCCGCTGAGCGCCGTGGACAAGATGACCGTCATCTCCGCGGACGGTGCCGGCCAGAGCCGCCGAGGCCAACGGAAAGGCGCCACCAAGACCAGCCCATCGACCGGCAAGCTCGCCGCCCGCGGGCGGCCCCGCCGCGGAATCCCGACCATGGCGGAAACCACCGAGATCACGCGCCCCGCGGCGGGTCGTCCATGCTGTTGGAGCCCCCTGTCGGATTCGAACCGACGACCTTCGCTTTACAAGAGCGGCGCTCTGACCAGCTGAGCTAAGGAGGCCCGTGCACGGGTGCGCGGAGTCGCTCACGCATGCACGCCCGTGCAGTGTACCCACGTCCCGGCCGACACCCGTCGAGAATTCCCCCGAAGTTCACAGGGGCCGGACTGCTGACAGACCAGGTGAACGCCAGGTACCGTCCTGATCCAGTCCACCCGCGTGGACCAGCCACCACGGAATCATCCGTAGTGGCACCACCTTCCACAACGGATCGTCCGGCACGTTCCTGCCGGTGAAGGGGGCCTACGACCCATGGCCACTGTCTCGTTCGACAAGGCGACCCGGATCTACCCGGGCACCGAGAAGCCCGCCGTGGACGCGCTCGACATCCACATCGAGGACGGGGAGTTCCTCGTCCTGGTCGGCCCGTCCGGCTGCGGCAAGTCCACCTCGCTGCGGATGCTCGCCGGACTGGAGGACGTCAACGGCGGCGCCATCCGCATCGGTGACCGCGACGTCACGCACCTGCCGCCGAAGGACCGGGACATCGCCATGGTGTTCCAGAACTACGCGCTGTACCCGCACATGACCGTCGCCGACAACATGGGCTTCGCGCTCAAGATCGCCGGTGTGCCGAAGGACGAGATCCGCCAGAAGGTCGAGGACGCGGCGAAGATCCTGGACCTGACCGAGTACCTCGGCCGCAAGCCGAAGGCCCTCTCGGGTGGTCAGCGCCAGCGTGTCGCCATGGGCCGGGCCATCGTGCGTGAGCCGCAGGTGTTCCTCATGGACGAGCCGCTGTCCAACCTGGACGCCAAGCTCCGCGTCTCCACCCGTACGCAGATCGCCTCGCTCCAGCGCCGCCTCGGCATCACCACCGTCTACGTCACCCACGACCAGGTCGAGGCCATGACGATGGGCGACCGCGTGGCCGTCCTCAAGGACGGACTGCTCCAGCAGGTCGACACCCCGCGCAACATGTACGACCGCCCGGCCAACCTCTTCGTCGCCGGCTTCATCGGCTCCCCCGCCATGAACCTGGTCGAGGTGCCGATCACCGACGGCGGCGTGAAGTTCGGCAACAGCGTGGTGCCGGTCCAGCGCGACGCGATCGCCGCCACCACCGACAAGACCGTCACCGTGGGTGTCCGCCCCGAGCACTTCGACGTGGCCGGCTCCGACTCCGACCAGGGCCTCGCGGTCACCGTGAACGTGGTCGAGGAACTCGGCGCCGACGCGTACGTCTACGGCACCGCCAAGGTCGGCGAGGACTCCAAGGACCTCGTCGTCCGCGTCAGCGGCCGTGACGTCCCGGAGAAGGGCAGCACCCTGCACATCGTCCCGCGCTCCGGCGAGACCCACGTGTTCTCGACGTCCACGGGCGAGCGCCTCTCCGACTGACGCGCACACCCCAGGTTGACGAGGAGGGCCCCGCAGACCACCGCGGGGCCCTCTTCGCTGCTCGCACACACTCCGGCAAAACCGGTCATTTCGAGCAATGCACGTCAACCCCCTACCCACAATCCCGCACCTCTACATCCCCCGAACCGGTGACAGAGTGTCGCCGAACAACCACCCCACGCTACCCTCGCTCGCGTGAAGCACACCACTACCCAACGGATCCAGCGCGGCCCGGGCCCCGCCCGCCGGATCGGCCGCAGCCTCGCCCTCGTCCTCCCCGTCGTCCTGGTGCTCTCCGGGACCCTGGCGGTGACCCGGGTCAACTGGTCCGGGGGCTCCTCCTCGGACTCGGTGCTCGCCGCCGCCGAGGCCCCCTCGGGCACCAAGGCCCGCACCAAGGCCCGTGCCGCGCACGAGGTGCTGCGCGACAAGCTGCTGCTGGAGCTCCAGGAGCAGGACCCGGGCGTCGCCCTCACCCACCTCCAGCAGGCCGTGAACGGCCGCCCGTCGCTGGCCCGTCACTGCAGGTCGATCGCCCGCACCCTGGGCCGCGCGGCCGTCAGGGTGTACGGCCCGTCCCGCGCCCAGTCGTACGCCCGCCCGGTCTGCGACACGTCCTTCGCGTCCGGCGTGCTGACCCAGCACGGCTGAGCACCCGCAGGGCCCGCCCGCCCTCCGCCCATGCGGTGACGGCCGCGCCCCGAGCCCCAGGGTCGTGCTCCCGCGAACGGGGCGCCACGTACAGTTCCGGTCATGACCGATCCGAACGCCGCGTCGCGCCCCGTTCAAGCCGTCGTCCTGGCCGGTGGCCAGGGCTCCCGGCTGCGTCCGTACACCGACGACCGGCCCAAGCCCATGGTCGAGATCCCCGGCACGGGCACCCCGATCATCGGCCATCAGCTCGCCTGGCTCGCCGAGGAGGGAGTGACCGATGTGGTCGTCTCCTGCGGCCATCTCGCCGATGTCCTGGAGAAGTGGCTGGACTCGGCCGACCTGCCCGTCCGCGTCACCACGGTCGTCGAGACGGAGCCCCTCGGCCGCGGCGGCGGCCTCAAGTACGCGGCCGCCCACCTCCCCCGCCCCGACCTGCCCTGGTACGCGGCGAACGGCGACATCTGGACCCGTTTCTCGCTCCGCGACATGGCGGACTTCCACACCGAGCGCGACGCGGTCGCCACGCTCGCCCTCGCCCGCCCGCGCATCCCGTGGGGTGCCGTGAAGACGGACGGCTTCGGCCGCGTCACGGACTTCATCGAGGCCCCGCTGACGACGTATGAAATCAACGCGGGTGTCTATGTCTTCTCGCCCGAGTTCGCCTCCCTGCTCCCCGAGCGCGGCGACCACGAGCGCACCACGTTCCCGCGCCTGGCCCGTGAGCGCCGTCTGGCGGGCTTCTCGATCCCGCAGGGCGCGTACTGGCGCGCCATCGACACGGCGAAGGACCTGACGGAGGCGGCGAAGGAGCTCGCGGCGCTGGGGCGTTGAGCTCCGGTCCGAGGCCCTCGGGCCGCCCAGTACGTCGGACCGCACAAGTCCTCGGACCGCGCAAGCCCTCGGGCCGCACGTCCCGTTGTACGTCGATGGGGTCCCGCACGTTTCCTGTGCGGGACCCCATCGTCGTACGCGCCGCTGGTCGTTACCCGAGGAGGCCGCCCACGAGTCCGTCCCGGCCCGCGTCGGAGCCGCCCGAGCTGCCCGTGCCGCCCGTGGCGGCGCCGCCCGACGCGCCGCCGCTGGAGGTCGGGCCCGTGGTGGTACTCGGGGCCTGCTGGCCGGGGGACGTCTGGCGGGGCGGGATCTGACCGGCCGTGCCCTGGGTCTCGCTCGGCCGGCCGCCGGTGACGGCACCCGCGTCCCGGGTCGCGCCCGGGCTGCTCGCGCCCTGGGAGGGGCTGGCGGATGTGGCGCCCTGCGTGGGCGAGTTGACGGCGGACGGGGCGCGCTTCTTGTTCCCGCCGGTCTCCTCGGGGACGGGCGAGCCGGGCAGTTCGTTGCGCGGGGCCTCGCCGGGGCCGGGGACGACGACACGGTCGGCGTCCCGGACGGCTCCGCCGAGCACCGAGCCGACGAGGAGGGTGAGTCCGACGACGACGGTGGCGATGAGGGCGCCACGGCGCAGCACGTACCGCCGCAGTTCCCAGATCTCCGCGCGTGGGCCGAGCCGCCGCCAGGCGTTGCCTGCGAGGCGGCCGTCGGTGGAGTAGACGGGTGCGCCGGCGATGATCAGCGGGGACCAGGCGGCGAGGTAGATGATGTCGGGCGTCTCGTAGGCGGGGGCGGTCTTCCAGCTGACGGTGACGAGCAGCGCGGCCGACAGCAGGGCGCCGGACACGGCGGCGACGCGCTGCCACAGGCCGAGGACCGTGAGGACGCCCACGACGACCTGGGCGAAGGCGATGGCGAGTCCGGTGCCGACGGGGTGTTCGAGGCCGAACTGCCGGAGCGGTTCGGCGATGTCCCACGGGTGGAGTGTGCTGAGCCACTTCACCATGGAGCCGCGCTTGCCGCCGTCGAAGTAGTGCGGGTCGCAGAGCTTGCTCATGCCGGCGTAGACGGAGATGAAGCCGAGCAGAACGCGCAGCGGCAGCAGCACCACGCCGAGGTTCATACGGCGGCCCGGGTAATAGGCGTGCCGTAGCCCCGCCGCGGCAGCGGCTGTTGTCAGCTCGTCGCCGTGGCGCCCGGCCGTGCGCCGCGCATCGGCGTCCTCGTACGGCTCCTCGAACTCCTCGTCCGCGTAACCCGGTTCGGCGTAACGGGGATCGTCGTAACCGGATGCGTCGTAACCGGCGTCCCCGTACCCGGGTTCGTCGTACGCGCTGCCCACGCCTCGCATGGCGGGCAGGATGCGGCCACCGGAGGGGGCGTGGTCGCTGTGGCTGCGCTGGGCGCCGACGACGGGGGTCTCGACCGTCTCGACGGTCAGGTCGCCGTCGTACCGGCCGTGTCCGGTGCCGTCGATGCGTGGGATGACCTGGGTCGCGCCGGCGTCACCCGCCGGGTCTGCCGCTTGGTGGTGCACGCTCGTGTTCCGCACCGCCTGCAGCAGCCGGTGGGCGCCGGTGTCGTCGGGTGCGGACCTCCCGCTCCAGACGACGGGAGCCCGGCGGCGGGTACCGGCAGCCGCGCCGGACCGGCCCGCCGCGCCCGCGGCGGGGATGCGCCCGGTGTTCTCGGTGGCGCTCGTGTGCCCTGCGATCCGCGGGGACCGGTCCCTCGGCGCGGCGCCCAACTGCACGCGGAAGCTCGCGTGGTTGACGATGATCTGCGCCGGATCGCTCGGCACCTTCACCATGCTCAGCGCGGGAGCGTCGTCGAATCCCGACGAGCGGTCCCCCGTGGGTGTGCGGGGTGTTCTGGTGTCCACACTCATCTAACCGAGTGACGTGACGTTAGGACACTGCCTTGACCGCCCCGATCTGTCCGGACAGCATCAAGATCATCCGTACCGGGATCATTCACACCAAGACGGTCCGCATCGCGCCCATCCGGGATTTCCCGGACACCCGCTGAAACGTGGCGTCAGGCGCGCCGGCGCGCCGCCTCGTACAGCACGACTCCCGCCGCCACACCGGCGTTCAGCGATTCGGCGCCACCCGGCATCGGAATCCGCACCCGGAAGTCGCAGGTTTCGCCCACGAGCCGGGACAGCCCCTTGCCCTCGCTCCCGACGACGATGACCACGGGCCCTTCGAGCGCCTCCAGTTCGTCGACCTCGACCTCGCCGTCGGCGGCGAGTCCGACGACCACGATCCCGGCCTTCTTGTACGCCTCCAGGGCGCGCGTGAGGTTGGTGGCGCGTGCGACGGGCGTACGGGCGGCCGTACCGGCGGACGTCTTCCAGGCACCGGCGGTCATGCCGGCCGCGCGCCGCTCGGGCACGACGACGCCGTGCCCGCCGAACGCGGAGACGGACCGGACGACGGCGCCGAGGTTGCGCGGGTCGGTCACTCCGTCGAGGGCGACGATCAGCGGGTCCTCGCCCTCGTCGTACGCGGCGTCCGCGAGGTCCTCGGGGTGGGCGTACTCGTACGGCGGGACCTGGAGGACGAGGCCCTGGTGGTTGAGGCCGTTCGTCATGCGGTCGAGCTCGGGGCGGGGGGCCTCCATGAGGTTGATGCCCCCGCGCTCGGCGGCGAGCTGGAGCGCCTCGCGGACCCGCTCGTCGTTGTCGATGAACTGCTGCACGTACAGCGTGGACGCGGGCACGCCCTCGCGCAGCGCCTCGACGACGGGGTTGCGCCCGACGACCAGCTCGGCGGCGGACCTGCCGCCCCGGCCCTTGGGCTGGGGCCGTCCCGTCGCCCGCCGCGACTTGGCCTGCGCGGCGCGCTGCTTGGCGTGGCCCTTGCGCATCTCGGCGGGCGGGGTCGGCCCCTTGCCCTCAAGGCCCCGGCGCCGCTGGCCGCCGCTGCCGACCTGCGCGCCCTTCTTGCCGGACATGCGGCGGTTGTTTGCGGCCATGACCTACCTGTCTCCGTGTGTCTGTGTCGTCTCTGGTGGCGGAACGCGCACCGCGTCCGTATGCAGTGTGCCGCCCGGAGAGCCGGGCGGCACAGTCGATCAAGCTTCGATCAAGAAGTGCTCAGCGCGATCCGAGGGACCATCGAGGTCCCTGCGGGCTGTCCTCGATGGTCAGACCGGACTGGTTCAGCTGGTCCCGGATGGCGTCCGCCGTCGCCCAGTCCTTACGGGCGCGGGCGGCCTCGCGCTGGTCGAGCACGAGCCGTACGAGGCTGTCGACGACCCCGTGCAGATCCTCGCCCCGGTCGTCCTCGCCCGCCCACTGCTCATCGAGCGGGTCGAGACCGAGGACGCCGAGCATGGCGCGGACCTCGGCGAGGCGTGCCACGGCGGCTTCCTTGTCGTCGGCGGCGAGGGCGGAGTTGCCCTGCCGGACGGTGGTGTGCACGACCGCGAGCGCCTGCGGCACCCCGAGGTCGTCGTCCATGGCCTCGGCGAAGGCGGGCGGCACCTCGGCCGACGGCTCGACGGCACCGCCGGCCATTTCCATGACCCGCTGGACGAAGCCCTCGATCCGGGCGAACGCGGACTCGGCCTCGCGCAGGGAGTCGTCGCTGTACTCGATCATCGACCGGTAGTGCGGCGTGCCGAGGTAGTACCGCAGGACGATGGGCCGCCAGCGCTTGACCATCTCGCTGACGAGCACCGAGTTCCCGAGGGACTTCGACATCTTCTCGCCGCTCATGGTGACCCACGCGTTGTGCACCCAGTACCGGGCGAACTCGTCGCCGTACGCCTTGGCCTGGGCGATCTCGTTCTCGTGGTGCGGGAAGATCAGGTCGAGCCCGCCGCCGTGGATGTCGAACTCCCGGCCCAGGTACTTGTGGGCCATGGCCGAGCACTCCAGGTGCCAGCCCGGCCGCCCGCGTCCCCACGGTGTCTCCCAGGTCGGCTCACCGGGCTTGGCGGCCTTCCACATCGCGAAGTCACGGGGATCGCGCTTGCCGGTCTCGCCCTCGCCGGAGGGCTGCAGCAGGTTCTCCAACTCCTGGTTGGACAGCTGCAGGTACTCCGGGAAGGAGCGCACGTCGAAGTACACGTTCCCCTCGGCCTCGTAGGCGTGCCCGCGCTCGATGAGCCCGCGCATCATCTCGACCATCTCGGTCACGTGCCCGGTGGCGCGCGGCTCGTAGGTCGGCGGCAGGCATCCCAGCACGCTGTAGCCGTCGTTGAACGCGCGCTCGTTCTCGTATCCGATCGCCCACCACGGGCGGCCCTGGTCGGCCGACTTGGTGATGATCTTGTCGTCGATGTCGGTGACGTTCCGGATGAACGTCACCTCGTAGCCGCGGTACGCGAACCAGCGGCGCATGATGTCGAAGTTGAGGCCCGAGCGGATGTGCCCGATGTGCGGTGCGGCCTGCACGGTCGCGCCACACAGGTAGATCGAGACACAACCCGGCCTGAGCGGGGCGAAGTCACGGATCTGCCGGGCGCTGGTGTCGTACAGGCGAATAGTCACCACTCCAGGGTAGTGGGCGCGGGCAGCGCGCAGTGACCCATGACCCGAGGTCCACGCATTCGTGACCTGCGGGTGCGGTGATGCTCCGCGGGCCGGGGTCATGCTTCTCCTCGCCCCCGCCACCCCTACCCGTCCCATCCCTTCCCTGAGGGCTCCGCCCCCAGACCCCCGGGCAATCCAGCCCCTCCGGCGTTTGAGGAGCGGGGGTCCGGGGGCTGGCCCCCGAAACGGGGTCCGGGGCGGAGCCCCGAATCCCTGGGGGTCCAGGGGGGCGTAGCCCCCTTGGCGGGGTCGAAGGGGCGGAGCCCCTGGGGATGGGACGGGTAGGGGCGGCGGGGGCGAGGAAACCCCGGTGGGGCAACCGGTCCGGACCCGGCGGGTCAGGCCCGGTGGGGCAACCGGTCCGGACCCGGCGGGTCAGCCGGTTCGGACGACGAGTGCCGTCGCCACCGCCATCAGGCCCTCGTCCCGGCCCGGAAACCCGAGCCCGTCCGTCGTCGCCCCGGAGACGGACACAGGAGCCCCCGCCGCCTCCGACAGCACCTTCTGCGCCTCGTCCCGCCGCTTGCCGATCTTCGGACGCGGGCCGACGACCTGGACCGCGATGTTCCCGATCGCGTACCCGGCCGCACGCACGATGCGGGCGGCCTCGGCGAGCAGCACGACCCCCGACGCACCGGACCACTCCGGGCGCCCGGTGCCGAAGTGCTGCCCCAGGTCACCCAGCCCGGCGGCCGAGAAGAGCGCGTTGCACGCGGCGTGCGCGACCACGTCCGCGTCGGAGTGGCCGGCCAGCCCGGGCCCCTCCCCCTCCCAGAGCAGCCCGGCGCACCACAGCTCCCGCCCGTCCTCGAAGGCGTGGATGTCGGTGCCGATGCCCACCTGGGGCAGCGGGAAGGGGACGGCTTCCCCGGCTCCCCCGGCTCCCCCGGCTCCCGCGGGCGGCTCAGAAGCCATCGTTCAGCCTCCTCCGTGCGAGGACCGCCTCCGCGAGGACCAGGTCGAGGGGCCTGGTGACCTTGAAGGCCTCCTCGTGCCCCGGCACCACCACGACCCGCAGCCCCAGCTGCTCGACCATGCTCGCGTCGTCCGTGACGTTCTCGGTGACCGTCTCATGGGCTCGGACGAGCGTGTCGCGATCGAAGCCCTGCGGGGTCTGGACGGCACGCAGCCGGGAGCGCTCCGGGGTCGCCACCACGGGCTCCGGCGCACCGGGCGTGTCCGCCGGCTGGACCTGTTTGACGGTGTCCGCGAGCGGCAGCGCCGGCACGACGGCGGGCGCCCCGTCCCGTACGGCCTCGATGACGGTGTCCACCGTGTCCACGGGCACCAGCGGCCGGGCCGCGTCGTGGACCAGCACGATGTCGATGCCGGGCGGCAGCGCGTCCAGCCCGAGTTTCACCGACTCCTGCCGGCTTCCGCCGCCCGGTACGACGAGGAAGTCGGTCCGCTCGGGCAGCGCGTGCGTGTCGAGCAGGCTCTTGACCTCGGCGGTGTCGTCGGGGGGCGCCACCACCACCACGAGGGAGACGGCACGCGACGCGGCCATGGCGCGCACCGCGTGGATGAGCATCGGGGTGCCGTTCAGCGTACGAAGCGCCTTGGGGGCACCGGGACCGAGGCGCACGCCCCGGCCCGCGGCGGGGATCACGGCCGCCGTACGAGGGCGCGGATCTTCAGACATCGGTTCCTGTCAGGTTTGTGTGCTCGGCATGCGTGGGTATGGCCTGTGGGGAGTGCCGGGCGCGAGCCTTGACCGAACCCTTCCGTGACGTCTGGTCGAGCCAGCTGCCCGGGCCCGGCACGCCAGTATCGGGGAGCTTTCCCGTCGACGTACGGCACGGCGGCAAGCGGTACGGCGGCACGACGCAGGCGTACGAACGCATGAACGGGCCGTGAAGGATATCGGCGCGCCCGCCATCGGAAGCCGAACATGCCGCAGCGCCCGGCGACAGCTGTTGCGTCATCGGGCACCACGGCATTTCATTGCACTGAAGCGAGCTGCCGGCGCGCTGCTTACGCCGGCCTCAGGACGCCAGGACCTCGTCGAGCAGGGCCTCGGCCTTGTCCTCGTTCGTGTTCTCCGCGAGGGCGAGCTCACTCACCAGGATCTGCCGGGCCTTGGCGAGCATCCGCTTCTCACCGGCGGAAAGCCCGCGCTCACGCTCACGACGCCACAGGTCACGCACGACTTCCGCGACCTTGATGACATCACCGGAGGCGAGCTTCTCC
The DNA here is from genome assembly GCF_014650715.1 of Streptomyces bluensis. GTDB lineage: Bacteria > Actinomycetota > Actinomycetes > Streptomycetales > Streptomycetaceae > Streptomyces > Streptomyces bluensis. Next base: position 237,634 of record NZ_BMVM01000010.1, read on the forward strand.
AGATTCGCCTTGTAGCGACGCGACCAGTTCGTGGGCTCCTCGGCATACGGCGCACGCAGCACCTCGAAGACCCGGTCCAGTCCGTCCTGACCGACCACATCACGCACGCCGACGAACTCCGCATTGTCCGCTGGCACACGCACCGTGAGGTCGCCCTGGGCGACCTTCAGCACCAAGTAGGTCTTGTCCACGCCTTTGATCTGACGAGTTTCGATGGCCTCGATCAGCGCGGCCCCGTGATGGGGATAGACCACGGTGTCGCCAACCTTGAACGTCATGTGACAGGTACCCCTTCCGTGGCTATCCAGGGTAACACGGATACGGCGTCTTCTGAATGGCGTTTTCGCAGGTCAGGGCATATCTCGGGGCTTGACAACAGCAACAGGAACGTGCTTCGGAGGGGGAACGAGGCGGGGTATTCGCAGGTGGGAGCAGCTCTGCGGGCGGAGCGAAACGCGCACGTTACACGCATCCGGAGCGCGCCAACGGCGGTCAAATGTCCCGTTATGCCCACCCCCAAGTGTGCGAGTCACGCTACTCCGTTCGGCGGGTGGAGACGGATCCGAGACGAATCCGGAATTGATCAAGGGGAGAGTCGGGGGATGGTCGAGTGACGGTCTTCAGCCGTTGGCGGTGATCAATTTTCGGTGGGGTCATGCATTCCGTACGGGAAATCCTCAGCTGCCACCAAAGAGGCCACTGGGGCTTATGTGAATGTGACACGAGGGGACATCACCGGTGGCGCTTCCCGGGCGATGGTGTCGGCTCAAGGGAGGGTCGGGTGCGGGGGCCGCGGAACGGCTCGGTAGCCTAGGCCCGCTGACCAACCCTTAGGGCGGCTTTACGGCCGTACGGCCGCCCGCACCCGTATCGCCCACGCCCAAGGAGACGCCGCCGCAGTGAGCAGCAGCCTTCGACGCGGCACCCTTGCCGCCACCGCCATCGCGTTCTCGATCGCCTCGCTCGCCGCGTGCGGTGCCGGCAACAACGCCCAGACTCTGGAGGTCAAGCCGGACAACGCGGCCACGGCCGTCGGTGACATCAAGGTCCAGAACGCGATCGTCGTCACCCAGCCCAGCCTGGAGTCGTCGACGGGCCCGGCCGTGATCTCCGCGACCGTGTTCAACACCGGCCGCACCGCCCAGACGCTGGAGGCCGTCACGGTCGCCGGCACCGGCAGGTCCGCCGAGCTCAGCCCCGCGAAGGGCACGGGCAAGCTGACCATCCCGGCCGGCGGCTCCGTCGTCATCGGCGGCGAGGGCAACGCCTCCGCGGTGCTGCCGAAGACGCCCGCGGCCGTCAAGGACGGCAACGCCCAGGCGATCACCTTCACCTTCAGCAGCACCGGCGACGTGAGCCTGCGGGCGTTCGTCGTCCCGGCCGAGAGCTACTTCGAGAAGTGGGGCCCGAGCGAGATGCCGACGGTGCCGTCGCCGAGCGCCAGCCCGTCGAACAGCCCCAAGGCGCCGTCCGGCTCCCCGTCCGGGACCCCCTCGGGCTCGGCGTCGGCGTCGGTGGGCGCGGGCGGCGAGGCCCCCGACGCCGCGGCGTCGGCATCGGCCTCGCAGAGCCAGGGCTCTGCCGAGAACTGAGCCTCGTACAGACGCAAGCGGAAGGGCCGCACTCCTGTGAGGGAGTGCGGCCCTTCCGCTTGCTCTTCATCTCTGCCGGGCCGGCCTACGGCTCGAACTTGTATCCGAGTCCACGCACCGTCACGAGGTACCGCGGCGCACCCGGGTCCGGCTCGATCTTCGCGCGGAGGCGCTTGACGTGGACGTCGAGGGTCTTGGTGTCGCCCACGTAGTCGGCGCCCCAGACGCGGTCGATGAGCTGCATACGGGTCAGTACGCGTCCCGCGTTGCGCAGGAGCATCTCCAGCAGGTCGAACTCCTTGAGGGGCAGGTCGACCTTGGAGCCCGAGACCGTGACCACATGGCGGTCGACGTCCATGCGGACCGGGCCCGCCTCCAGCGCGGCCGGGGCCACCTCCTCGGGCTCGCCGCGGCGGCGCAGCACGGCCCGGATGCGCGCCACCAGCTCGCGCGAGGAGAAGGGCTTGGTGACATAGTCATCGGCTCCTATTTCCAGGCCCACGACCTTGTCGATCTCGCTGTCCTTGGCCGTAACCATGATCACCGGGACGTTGGAGCGGCCGCGCAGCTGGCGGCAGACCTCGGTGCCCGGCAGCCCGGGCAGCATGAGGTCGAGGAGGACGAGGTCGGCGCCGTTGCGCTCGAACTCGTCGAGGCCGTCGGGCCCGGTGGTCGCGATGGCGACCTCGAAGCCCTCCTTGCGAAGCATGTAGGACAGAGCGTCGGAGAAGGACTCCTCGTCCTCGACGACAAGCACTCGGGTCACGGGAGGACCTCCGGGGCGGGAAACGGTTCGTACGGGGATGTTTCGGTGGTGGGTTGTCCGTCCTCGTCGTCGAGGTCCGGGTGCTGCGACGCGCGGTCGCGGGCCGCGCCCGCCTCCGGCAGTCTGAGGGTGAACGTGGAGCCCTGACCCTCGGAGCTCCACACCGTGACCTCCCCGCCGTGCGAGGCGGCCACGTGCTTGACGATCGCGAGACCGAGGCCCGTGCCGCCCGTGTGGCGGGACCGGGCGGGGTCGACGCGGTAGAAGCGCTCGAAGATGCGCTCCTTGTCCTTCTCGGAGATGCCGATGCCCTGGTCGGTCACGGCGACCTCGATCAGGTCCCCGCCCGGCGCGCTCACCCTGCGGGCGGCGATGCCGACGCGGGTGCGGGCGGGCGAGTAGTTGACGGCGTTCTCGACGAGGTTGCCGAGAGCCGCGGCGAGCTGGCCGCGGTTGCCCCACACATGCAGGTCGGCGGTGCCGCCGGCGGCCATGGTGATCTGCTTGGTGCCGGCCTGGTGGCGGCACCGGTCGATGGCCTCGGCGACCAGTTCGTCCACCCGTACGGGCTCGGCGTCCTCCAGCGGGTCGTCGTTCTGCACGCGCGAGAGGTCGATGAGTTCCTGCACGAGGTTCGTCAGCCGGGTCGCCTCGATCTGCATGCGCCCGGCGAAGCGCTCCACCGCCTCGGGGTCGTCGCTGGCTCCCATGACGGCCTCGGAGAGGAGGGAGAGCGCTCCGACGGGCGTCTTCAGCTCATGACTGACGTTGGCCACGAAGTCCCGTCGTACGGCCTCTATGCGGCGGGCCTCGGTGAGGTCCTCGACCAGCAGCAGGACGAGCCGGGAGCCCAGCGGGGCCACGCGCGCGGACACCGCGAGGGCCTCGCCGCGGCCGGTGCCGCGCCGGGGAAGGTCCAGCTCCACCTGGCGTATCTCGCCGTCGCGCCGGGTGTCCCGCGCCATCTGCATCATGGGCTCGATGGCGAGCTTGCCCCCGCGCACCAGCCCGAGGGCGTACGCGGCGGAGCTGGCCTTGACGACGCTGTCGCCCTCGTCGAGCACGACGGCCGAGGAGCGGAGCACGGACAGCACGGTGTCGACGCCGGGCGGCAGCACCGGGTCCGTGTGCAGGGAGGTCCGGGTGGGACGCTTCTGCTCGCGCTCGCTCCAGCGGAACGCCAGCATGGCGATGACACCGGTGAGCACACCGGCGATCGCTGCCGCTGCGGCGACCGCCGCGTTCACGTCCATGCGAACAGGTTAGGCACGACGTCGTGCCTGGCCACAGCCATCAGTGTGCGAGCTCGAACACTCGTCGCCCAGAGTTCACCTTGGAGCCAGTATTGGTTCATTTGTGATGTCGGAAACGGACGCGTGCGGGGCGGAACGTGACAGCGTGGGGTTCATCTGGCCTCCTGGCGGCCGGTTGGCCGAGAGGCGCCGTACGCGGCGGCGTCCGATGGTGGACGTGGCTGGTGGAAACCCCGGAGCGCCTGGAACCCCCGAAAGAGACGTTAGAGAAGAGGGACCCTGATGCGGGACGCGTACCACGAGGAACTTGACTCGATCGGCGATGACCTGGTCGAGATGGCCCGGCTGGTCGGGTCGGCGATCGGGCGCGCCACGACGGCCATCCTCGACTCCGACCTGAAGCTGGCGGAGAGCGTGATCGAGGCCGACAAGAAGGTCGACGACCTCCAGCACGACCTGGAAGCGCGCGCGATAGCCCTGCTCGCCCGCCAGCAGCCGGTGGCGACGGACCTCCGTATCGTCGTGACGTCGCTGCGCATGAGCGCCGACCTGGAGCGCTCGGGCGACCTGGCCCAGCACGTGGCGAAGCTGGCCCGCCTGCGGTTCCCGGAGCGGGCCGTCCCGCGGGACCTGCACGCCACGATCCTGGAGATGGGCCAGCTGGCCCAGCGTCTGATGGCGAAGGCGGCGGAGGTCCTCATCACCAAGGACGTGGACCTGGCCCTGCAGCTGGAGCAGGACGACGACGAGATGGACCTCCTCCACCGCACCCTCTTCCAGCACCTCATCGACGATCGCTGGAAGCACGGCATCGAGACCGCGGTGGACGTCACCCTGCTGGGCCGCTACTACGAGCGCTTCGCGGACCACGCCGTGTCCGTGGCCAAGCGCGTGGTGTACCTGGTGACGGGCGAGCACGCGGACGAGATCCAGCCGGAGATCCAGCCGGTGACGGGGGTCGAGGGGGCGTAGGGCCTCTCCGGCTGGTACGGGTCGGGCGTGCGCGAGCCTCAGTGCGCCGTTGATGCGCCCAGCGGAAGGGGCGTCCACTGGGCACAGGCACCAGCCTTCGAGGACCAGCTTCGAGGAGGGACCCATGGCCGAATCCCCCATCACACCCGACCCCACGCAGGACCGCGAGACGGAGCACCCCGCCGAGATCAGGACCCTGCCGCTGGTCGCCGCCTGCGGCTGCGGTTCGGGCTGCGGCTGCGGCTGCCAGTCGGGCGGCCCCTGCCAGTGCGGCTGACGCGCGGCGCGCCACGAGTGGGCTCGCCTCTGCCGTCGCGCGGGAGCAGCATGGAGAAGGGGAACGAATGAACGCGAGAACGAGATAGAACGAAAGATTACGAAAGAGAACGAACGATAACTGGCGGACTCGGAAGGAGGTGCGAACCCTCATGACCCGGTTCATGGACGTCCACCACGGAGTGAAGGGCGTCACGGCTGAACGGATGCGCGAGGCGTACCAGGCCGATCTCGCCATAGAAGAGGAAGAGGACGTCCACTTCGAGAGGACCTGGGCGGACCCGGAGTCCGGCACGGTGTACTGCCTCTCCGAGGCCCCTTCGGCCGAAGCGGTCCAGCGCGTCCACGAACGCGCCGGCCACAAGGCGGACGAGATCCATCCGGTGCCGCTGAGCATGTGAGTGCCCCACCCATGCGACGGTCTCTGCCCGCGCGGCGCGATGCGATGTGATGCGATGCGGCGCGGGCAGGGGCCGGGGGCCTGCCAGAGGGCCAGCCGAAGGGCCCACCCGGGGGTCAGCTGAAGGGAACGGCGTCAGCTGAAGGGAACGGCGTCCGCAGGGGCGGTGTGCCAGTTGGTGACGATCGGGTCCTCGACAGTGATGGTGCCGACCGGCAGGGACACCGGGTTGGGGTCGTCGTCACCGACGCCGACGATGATGCTGTCCAGTTCCTTGCCACCGTCTCCGTTGGTGGTCTTCGTCTTCACCCCCGCGTAGGCGGTGGTGCTCCCACTCAGCTTGACCTGCTCGCCGACGGACTGCTCCGCGGGCCCCGCCTGGGTGCCGTCGGACCCGAACGCCACGGTCGGAAGCGCGGCGGGCAGATAGCAGCTGATCCCCGACTTCGCCTTCGCGCTGATCAGGATGTATCCGCCGGCCTGGGTCTCGGACTTGGTGCTCCAGGAGATGTCGTTGGCGCCGCAGGTCTGCCCGACGGGCTCCCGCTCGCCGTTGCCGGTGTCGGCGCCGGAGCCGGCCCCGTCCACGGTTCCCTGGCCCGACGCGTCGGAGCCCTTGTCGCTGCCCTTGTCGGTGCCCTTGCCACTGCCGGCGGTCGACGAGTCGGACGCGGCGGACGAAGACCCCTGCGCGGTGCCGGTGTCCTGGGCCGTGTCCGTGTCCTGGCACGCGGTCATCAGCAGGGCGCCGCCCACGAGGGCTGCGGAGACGAGGAAGGCCTTGCGACGGTTGCCGGACATGAAATCCCCTTGGTCATCGGTGAGTTGAGGCCGAAGCGGCTTCGGCTTCGCGGTGCTTGTTCGATCACTATGAGGGGGCTGCGAGCCAAAGGGATCCCGGCGCCTTCGTTCCAGGACACCGCTGTCACACGCTGGTGACATGATCACGAACACCTGAGGGAGCTTCTGCCGGGCTCCTTGCGGCCGCGACCGCGGACCCGGCTCACCTCGTCGTCGGCGTGGTCAAAGACGCCTGCAACGCGTCCCGGGTGAGGGCACGTTTCGATGCGCAGGCGGGCGATGCCGAGCATGGCGTGATGGACGGCGTCGCCTTTGAGGCGGCAGTCGCGAAGGATCTTCCAGCTCTTCATGCGTGCGAAGACGTGTTCAACGCGAGCCCTGATCTGCTTGTGTGCTCGATTGTGTTGCTCCTTCCAGGAGGGCAGTTCTTCGCCCGTGCGGACATCGTGTTCCCGACAGCGGCTTTGGCGCCGGACTCCTCCCAGCCTCGGGAGTCATGCCAGGTACCCGGAACGGGCCGGCCGACGACTACGACCCGGCGGGTATCGGCATCGATCACAACCTGATGGGCCGTGGAGTATCGATCGTTCTTCGACTGCTCGGCCACCGAGTGGTCGCGGGTGGGCACCAGGGTGCCGTCAACGATGAGGACGGTGTCCCTGCGGAACCGGCTCCGCTGCCGGAGTGCCAACAGCGGACCGAGGTGGTTAATGATGCGGTCCGCGGCCGACTTGGAGATCCCGAACAGCGGCGCCAGCTGGCGCATCGTCAAGTTTGTGCGCCAGTACGCCGTGACGAGCAGGACGCGATCCTCCAGTGACAGACTCCAGGGTCGGCCGCGCGGTCGATCTGCGGCCTGCTCACGTCGTACTGCGGCTACCAACTTGCCGAAGCAGCGCGGGCTCAGCCCCGTAAAGGGGCCTGTCCAGGACGGCACCGACGCCGTGATCATTCCAGCCACACCGTGATCGTTTCAGCCGAGGCGAGCGGGTCGGTGAGGGGCCGCATTGACCTCGGCTGAGCATGATGCCGCTGGGTGCGACGGAATCAACATCACGTTGGTAAAACTCGACGTTGTGTAGACTTTCTGGGTGAGGGGGCAGTCCAGCTCCTCGCGAGACCTTTCTGGAGGAGCAGTGCAGCAGCAGAAGTGGCTCATCACCGGCGTCAGCACAGGCCTTGGACGTGCCTTCGCCCAAGCCGCCCTGACCGCCGGGCACACCGTCGTCGGCACGGTCCGCTCCGAGGACGACCTGCGGGCCTTCGAAGGGCTCAAACCCGGGTACGCTCACGGCCGCATCCTGGATGTGACCGACGACGCCGCCGTCTCGAGTGTGATCACGGAGGTGGAGCAGAGCGTCGGCCCCCTGGATGTCGTCGTCGCCAACGCGGGCTACGGCCTGGAGGGCACCTTCGAGGAAACGCCGCTGGCCGAGGTGCGGCGGCAGTTCGAGGTCAACGTATTCGGGACAGTGGCCACCCTGCAGGCAGCACTGCCCCACATGCGCCGGCGCCGCCGCGGACACCTGATGGCCGTCACCTCCATGGGCGGGCTGATGGCCGTGCCCGGCATGTCCGCCTACTGCGGCAGCAAGTTCGCCCTGGAAGGCATCCTCGAGGCACTGGGCAAGGAGGTCGCACAGTTCGGGATCCACGTGACGGCGATCGAGCCCGGCTCCTTCCGCACCGACTGGGCCGGACGGTCCATGACACGCACCGCGCGGTCCATCGACGACTACGACGAGCTGTTCACCCCTATCCGTGAAGCGCGGCAGAAGGCCAGCGGGAACCAGCTGGGCAATCCGGCCAAGGCCGGGGACGCCGTCGTGCAGATCGCGTCGGTCGACCAGCCGCCGGCCCACCTCGTCCTGGGCTCGGACGCGCTGCGACTGGTCACCGCCGCGCGCACGGCCGTGGACGAGGACATCCGCGCATGGGAGACGCTCTCCCGTACCACCGACTTCGCCGAGGGCGCTCAGCTCTGATGCCCGGCCACCACCCCGCGCGGAGTCGACGCACCACCGAACGCAAGGGTGACGTCCGGGAGCGGGCCATCCTCGACACCTGCGAAGCTCTGCTAGCACAACAGGGCTATGACGCCATGACCGTCGGCGACATCGCGCAGGGCGCCGGCATCACACGTGGCGCCCTGTACTTCTACTTCGGCTCCAAGCAAGAAGTGGTCACGGCGCTCGTGGCCCGGACCGTTGAGCACCTGTGGGAGCGGTCCCGGGCCACCGCGCAGACCGACGAGCCACGCCAGGCCATCGCAGCAGCCATGCGGCGCACGGTCGAGCTGTGGAACGAGCACGGTCTGGTCATGCGCACGGCGATCGACCTGTCGTTGACCGTACCGGAGATCGGCGAGTTGTGGAGCCACACGGCAGACTTGTTCATCACGGCCATCGCCACCGTCCTGGAACGAGCCGGCGTTCAGGCCGGCACCGAACCAGAGCAAGCGTCGGCGATGGCACGCGCCCTGTGCTGGATGATCGAGCGGACCTTCTACCACGCCTCGCAAGAGTCCTGCGAGGAGTTGCAAAAGGCATCCTCGACCTGCGAACACATCTGGCTGATCAGCGCCGGCCTGATCACCTGATGCATCTGGTGTGCACGGTGAGGCGCGAAACCAAACCCCGTGACGCCGAGGCCCCCCTCCAGGCACTCCGCCACCGGAAAACCCGCGAGGCACAACATCCTCTCCCAGCCCGATCCACGGGATCCGGCGTCCACAACTCCCCTGTATGGGCCTTCCGGATCAGAGTGCGAGACCTGGAAGGTCACTTACGGGACAGCCCTTAGTCGATCGCATGTCGCTCTTCGTGCTCGCAGAGGTGGGCAGTGCGCCTGCCGAGGGCCGATTCAGTACTACGTTCGGGCTACTGCGCCGGATCCGGTTCACAGTCGCCGAGGAAACGCCTCTCGGGTTCTGCGATGGCACTGTCCCATGTCCGAGTGAGGCAGCGCTGCCGAATGGCGTACTTGAGTGGCTTTAGGAAGTCACAAAGGCCCCTTGCTGCTTACCGTCACCCGAGGACAACTCCCGATCTCGGCCATTCTGGATCGGAGGGTTTAACCGGACAGAGGGTCCGAAGACTGAGCGGCATCGCCAGGGGCCCAGACACCCAGGAGGTCGGCAATGGCGACGCGAGAGCTGTGGGATCGCCGGGCACGAAAAAGGACCCACCGCACTGCCGGAGTATGCCTGCTCGTAGCGGGGTGTGTCATCGCAAGCTGCGTGCCCTCGGCCGCGGCGAGCCCAAAATTGGGCGCCCGACTGTGCGCGACGAAACCCTTCCCTCCGTCGGAAAGCACTCCACCCCCGATTCTGTCGGGCAGCGACGTGTGGAGTTTCGTCACCGAGCCGGCCCTTCACCCCATGCGAGTAAAGGTGACCGCGAACAAACCGGGGACGGCTCGCGGAGACATCTTCGTCGCCCCGTTCAGCGCGGACCAGATGGTCGGCCAAACCGGAGCACTGATCAACAACAACTCCGGCGATCCAGTCTGGTTCCGCCCCCTGCCCTCCACCAACCTCCAGAACGCCGACTTCAAGGTCCAAACCTATTACGACAAAAACCGACGCAGGGGGCAGCCGGTACTGACCTGGTGGCAAGGAACTCTCGCTCTCCCCCCGGCGTATACGAACTTGCCGGCCGGTGCCCCGGAGCCGGGCGGGTGCTACTACATCTACGACACGCACTACCGTCTGCTCAAGACGGTCTTCGCGCATCACGGCTACTACCCGGACGAGCACGAATTCACCCTGACCCGCCGGGGTACCGCGCTGTTCATCGCATCCAAGCCCGTACCCATGGATCTCACCCCCTACGGAGGGCCGAAGAACGGCTCCATCGAGAACAGCGAAATTCAGGAGGTCGACCTGGCCACGGGCCGACTGCTCTTCTCGTGGAACGCACTGGACCACCTGGACCCCGCGGACTCCGAAGAGCCGGTCTCCAGCGCGTCGTCGTCCGACGGCGTGTGGGATGCCTTTCACATCAACTCCGTCGACGAGGGACCTGACGGCCGACTGCTGATCTCGGCCCGGAACATGTGGGCGATCTATGACGTCAACAAGAGATCCGGGAGAATCCGCTATCAGATCGGAGGGAAGAAAAGCGACTTCACTTTCGGCCCGAACGCGGACTTCTACTGGCAGCACGATGCCCGATACCGGCCGGGGAACAGGATCAGCATGTTCGACGACGGCTGCTGCGACCTGCCCAACGGCGCCCCCGAACAGGTGTCGCACGGCCTGATCCTCGACCTCGACTTCCGCAGCCGGAAGGCGACCGTGGACCGGACCTACTACCACCAGCCGCCGTTGGAGTCACCGACCCAGGGAAACACGCAGGCACTTCCCAACGGTAACGAATTCATCGGATGGGGCCAGAGCCCGTACTACTCGGAGTACGCGGGGGCGGGGAACACCGAGGGCGACGGCTCGCGGAACCTGCTCTACGACGCGCAACTGCCTGGCTCGAACATCTCGTACCGGGCCTTCCGGAACAAGTGGGTCGGCAAGCCCTACTATCCGCCGAGCGCAGCGGCGAGGATCGTCGACGGGCACAGCGTCGTCTACGCTTCCTGGAACGGTTCGACGCAGACCAGAGCGTGGCAGGTGCTGGCAGGACCGGACCCCGTTTCCATGTCGGTGGTGGTGCGATGTGCCGAACGGACCGGGTTCGAGACGGCGATCCCGACGGACAATCCCGGACCATACTTTCAAGTCAAGGCGTTGGATGAAGAGGGGCGCGTCCTCAAGTCCTCCGACATCGTGCGCCTGAACCGTTGAAGGCTTGCGTCCATGACGGAGACCCATCCCGATCCCTACCGCCGGACACATCTGGGAATGCGGCCCGGCGATCTCAACGGCAAGTGGTACGCAAAGTAATGGACTCCGCTGATGGCGCCGCTTCCGGAGCACATCAAGGAGACGATCAATCTCATCACGCGGTCGAGGACCACAGAGGTAGGTATGCACCTCCGGCAACGGGTCCGAGTTGCGTCATGGCGGGCAACGCAGCGGACAGCCCACAGTGGGGCCGCCCTGGCCGTGAGAATGCCCCCGATCCGGGCCGTAAGGCGCAGGTCGGGGGCATTCTCACCGCACTCCTACTTCTTCTTGCCCGGGGTCTTGTCAGAGATCTTGGTGAGCTGGTTTTCGCTGCTCGGGAATCCTGGCAGCCTCGCGTCGTGACCTTCTGATCCGTAGCTCTATATGGATGGGTCGGCGGTGGTCATAGCGGTCGCGCCATGGCCTCCGGAGGGCGTCACGGACGAGGTCGGTTTTGCTGTGGTTGCCGTACTTTGCTGCTGTAAGGCTGGCCCGAGATGGACACTCGGTGGTGGGACAGGTTCCCCAGCTGAGGCGAGGTGCTCAGGCCACGAGCCATGGTGCAGCGGGCGGAGTCCGTCTCTGGGCGCGTCGTCTGGCTATGTACCCCCCAATGCCGAGCAGAGTCAGCGCAACTCCAAGGCCTCCGATTGTCACCAGCGTTGTTGGCGCGGCGGAGTTCTCCATTACTCGCCCCTGCACTCCGGAGGCCGCGAAGCTGCCTGACTGCTCACGGAGGTGGTAACGCGAGTCGTTGGAGTTCGCACGGTGGTCGCCGAGCACGAACAACCGCCCCTCCGGGACCTTCACGTCGTACGGGTCGACCCCCGGGTCCTCGTAGACATCCGTCACATATGGCTCGTCGAGTGGCTTTCCGTTCACCGTGACCCGGTTCCCAGCCCCCACCACGTGATCGCCACCTATCCCGATGACCCGACGCAACACCGGTTCCGCCATATAGCGCTCGGGCGGATCGATGAGTACGACATCACCTCGACGTATCTCGGTCGCGTCGATCTGCTCGATCAGCAGTCGATCACCCGGGCGGAATGTGGGCCTCATCGAGTCGCCCATCTCTGTGACCATCTTGTAGTTCGCGAGGGTGTACACGATGGCCCCTACCAGGAGGACCAACCCGAATGGCGCCAACACCCAGGCCACATCTCTCAACCTAGCGATCGTTCTTCGCTGCCGCATGAGCATCCCTCCCCCTCGAATCGCCCGACGGCTGTGCGGGCCAGCAGAGGCTATGCGACCTCGGTACAGAAACGCACCCAGCTCCTGCCCGCGCTGATCACCCGCGGTCGACTCCTCTCCTCAGCCGCCACTCGCCCCAGCTCCCGTCCCGTGCACCGCCGACCCACGCGCGAGTGATGGCCAAAGTCCCCGGCGTGCGGCGGCTCACTGCGGCGAGCCTGTGACCTGCGTGGATTCCGGGACCAGCAGACACTCACCCCCTGTGCTTCAAGGTGAGCACCAGTTGTGGTCGGTTCGTGCGCTGCCCTGGGCGAACGGTCGGATCGTGGCACCGTCGGGCTCAGCTGCTGTCACCGGGGTTCCTCGCTGTTCCCCGCTCGATCTGGTGCGGGGTGAGCGGAACACAAGTGAGGAGTGCCACGTTCGCAGGTCGGCTGTCAGTGCCCGTGGCTAGAGTTTTCAGAGGCGCGGTCGGCTTCCGAGGTACCCGGTTCCGTAGAGCAGTTGCATCCCCGGCTCTGTCTGGGGGCGGCCCGGGACCAACCCGGGACCTAACCAACGGTCGTGCTTCGTCGATGGCCAAGAGTGAGACCTGTCCGCGCCGACCGCGCACCAATCAGTGCCGTACGTCGACCGCAGGCACACGCTTTCCAACTGTGGTGGTGGCTCGCAAGGCCGCGTACAGGGCCGTTCACCTGCTTGCATGGGCGGCCCGCTCGTGGGCTCCCCCCGACTCCTGGTCTCGTCTGGACCGCCGTGAACGGGGCTGAATGAGACGGAAACTGAGACGGGCGGCCATCACGGGTTCCTGGTCACGCCCCTGGGAGTGTCTTCAGGCTCACCGCGCTCGTCCCGGTTCCACATGACAGCATCTTTCCCGCTGGGTGTAGCCTCCGGGCACGCCGACGCAGACGGAATTCCAGAAGGGCTCGGCCTCGCGGAAATGGCCGCCGCCCGTGTGCCACTGGACTCCTGGGTAGGCATGGCGCAGAGACCGGAGAGCGGCTGAGGCGAGGCCGTAACGCTTGTAGCCCTCGTAGGAGTGAGGCGCCTCAACCCAGCCGATCTTGCATGCATTGCAGACCACGTACTCGACCTCGAAGGCCAGGTCGGATCTGACGTAGGCCGCACGGATGCGCCAGCCCGTTCGCTCGAAGTAGCCGGCGGGCCGGTCGACCCAGGGTTCTGGTGGGGTGGCGGTCCGGGCGAAGTGGTACGGCGCGGGATCTATCCATCGGCGAAGCCGGTCCCGCCAGGTCGGCTTGTCGGGCCACTCCCGTACCCAGTACACGTGGTCAGCGCGGTGCGCCACAGCACGGACTGCTGCCTCGTTGTCCGCCATGCGTCCTCCTCCCCGGGCTCTGGAGTTGCCCTCGGCCATGGTGGGGTGCGCGGGAGGCTGCTGTACCACAGGGTTCGACGGCACTGCAGCGCCCTCAGCTTGGGAAGCTGTGGTCATTTGTGGCTGGCTTGGACGCTGACCTGGGCAAGTGACTGGCTGCGGCCTCTTGGTGGTTTGGCTGCTTTCACCGTGGTTGCGGAGCGCCACCGCCCTCTGGGCGGGTCCGGACGATGATGCGAGAGTGGGCCCGTGACGGCATCAGAAGCCACGCGCGTGGCAGTCGACGAGGTCGAGGGACTCGCGGTGGACGGGCTGCGGTGGCTGACCGAGGCGGCGCGAGAAACCTCCGAAGGAGGCCTCGCCTGGACGACCAGGCCCTCGGACAACGAGCTCGACCCAATGCTCTACAGCGGTACGGCCGGGAACGTCCCCGTGCTCCTGGAGGCGTGGCGGCACTTCGGCGACGACTCTTACGCCGACGCCGCCCTGCGCGCCGCCCGCAGCCTCGCGCACTCCGTCGACGGCATCGACGACGACTCTCTCTACTTCGGCCGCACCGGAATGGCGCTCGTCCTGCGGGCCCTTCACGAAGAACTCGGCGACACGGCCGCCGGCGCCGCCGCCGACCGCGCGTTGGAACTCGTGCGGTCACGCTTCGACGGCACCCGCTGGGGCGATCTGTTCGAGCTGATGGGCGGCAACGCGGGGATCGGCCTCGGGGCACTCCTGGCCGGCGACACCGAACTGGCCGTCCTCGCCATGGAGCCGTATCTGCGGACGGCGGAACAGACTCCGGCGGGCGTCCACTGGGCCCATCGCACCGGCATCGACTCCCGTCTGCATCACGTCTCCCACGGCACCCTCGGCATCGTCCTGGCGCTTGCCCGGGTCGGCGGGGCCACCGGCCGTGCGGACCTGGTCGAACTGGCGCTGGCCGGTGCTGCGGACGTCATGGCACGTGACGAAGCAGGGCCGGAGGGCTTCCTGGTGCTGCACTCCACCCCTCAGTACCGCCCCGATGTGATCGAGCCCATCAGCTACGGCTGGTGCCACGGCCCGGCCGGCGACGCCCAAGTCTTCCGGGTACTGCGGGACATCACGGCCGACCCTGTCTGGCCCGCCCTCGCCGACCGCTGCTGGCACACTGTCACCCACTCCGGCCTACCCCAGCGGCTGCGCCCCGGCTTCTGGGACAACAACGGCCGCTGCTGCGGCACTGCGGGCGTCCTCGCCCTGGCCTGCGACCGGATCGCCGAACAGCAGGACCCACACGACTTCGCCCACGTCCTCGTCGCGGACCTCGCCGCCCGCGCGATCCGGGACAGTGACGGCGCTCGCTGGTCCAACTTCGAGCACCGGGCCACCCCGAGCAACCTCGAACCGTGCACAGGCTGGGCCATGGGCAACGCGGGCATCGTCCGCGAACTCCTACGCTTCGTGCGACTGAGCCGAGGGGGCGATCCCCGGTACGCGTTCGCCTGGCCGGACCAGCCTCCGGTGCCCGCTCAGGCAACGACCCTCCGCCGTGGTACCGACGCCGTGTTGTGACGTATCGGGTGCGCAAGCCTGTCTGTAAACCGTGTCGGTGTCGAACGGAGCTACTACAGGACCGTTCACCGACGCGGCCGCCTGGTCTTGCGCCCTGTTCCGGCGACACCTGCGCCCGACCCGACACCCAGGCCTCGATGAAGTCGCAGCTCCGGTTGCACGCGTTCCCGTTCCTGGGTGCGCGCCCTCTCAGCTCCTTCCAGCCTGCCCACCTCCGTGACTGGGTGCGCAAGCTCCAGGAGAACGGCGTCCGTGGCTCCTACGCTCGGACGATCTACACCAACGTGCGCGCCGCACTCAGCGCGGCCGTGGACAGCGGCCACCTTCCCCGAAACCCCTGCGCCGCTCGCTCCGGCCTGCCACTCCGGAACGCGTCTTCGCCGTCCAGGCCGCCATGCCTGAGCGCTACGAAGCCATGGTCGACCTGGGCGGCGGCTGCGGGCTTCGTCAGGGCGAGATCCTCGGCGTCGCCGTCGACGCGATCGACTTCGAGTCAGAGACGCTCCACGTGGTCCAGCACCTCAAGCTGAGCCGGAGCAAGGCCGTGTTCGCTCCGCCCAAAGGCGGCAAGCTGCTGGACGTCCGCTTCCCGGCCCGCTGATGCCCTCCAGGCACACATGAAGCGGTGCCCGCCCGTCGAGATCACCTTGCCGTGGAAGGTGGCCGACGGGCCTCCGGTCACCAAGCGGCTGGTCTTCACCGGGCCACGCGCCGGTCACGTCGGGCGGACGTTCCTCAATGAGGAGGTGTGGAAACGGGCACTGGCTTCGTGGGTGATCCCTGAGCGGAAGCCGGGCGAGTCATACGCCGAGTACCGCGAGAACGGCATGCGTCTCCTCCGCCACTTCTACGCCTCTGTGCTCCTCGACGCTGCGCGTCTACGCACACCTCATGCCTTCCAGCCAGGAACGCACGTGCAAGGCCGTGGCTGCCGTCTTCGGCACGGCCCGGTCCGGCCCGTCCCGCATGGCGGCCCAGAGACGGCCAACGGCCACGAATAAGCCCCCTACCGGCGGAGAACCCGCAGGTAGGGGGCTTCTCCGTGCAGGCTTACTTCTTCTTGCCCTGGTTTTTGACCGCCTCGATCGCGGCCGCCGCGGCCTCGGGGTCGAGGTAGGTGCCGCCCGGGTTCAGCGGCTTGAAGTCGGCGTCCAGTTCGTAGGAGAGGGGGATGCCGGTCGGGATGTTCAGGCCCGCGATGTCGGCGTCCGAGATGCCGTCGAGGTGCTTGACGAGGGCGCGGAGGCTGTTCCCGTGGGCCGCGATCAGGACCGTGCGGCCGGCGAGGAGGTCCGGGACGATGCCGTCGTACCAGTACGGGAGCATGCGCTGGACGACGTCCTTCAGGCACTCGGTGCGGGGGCGCAGCTCCGGCGGGATGGTCGCGTAGCGCGCGTCGTCCGACTGGGAGTACTGGGTGCCGTCCTCAAGCGGGGGCGGCGGGGTGTCGTACGAGCGGCGCCACAGCATGAACTGCTCCTCGCCGAACTCGGCGAGTGTCTGCGCCTTGTCCTTGCCCTGGAGGGCGCCGTAGTGCCGCTCGTTCAGGCGCCAGCTGCGGTGGACCGGGATCCAGTGGCGGTCCGCGGCCTCCAGGGCCAGCTGGGCGGTGCGGATCGCGCGCTTCTGGAGCGAGGTGTGCAGCACGTCAGGGAGCAGGCCGGCGTCCTTCAGCAGCTCGCCGCCGCGCGTCGCCTCCTTCTCGCCCTTCGCGGTGAGGTTGACGTCCACCCAGCCGGTGAACAGGTTCTTCTCGTTCCACTCGCTCTCGCCGTGGCGGAGGAGGATCAGCTTGTACGGTGCGTCGGCCATGGCCCGAGCGTAATCCAACCTCTTGATCGCTTGGGCGGGCGGCCACCAGGCGGACGTTTGACTGCGTTTGTTAATTGAGTGGTCCTGCCCACGCAGCGCTCGTAATGTGTGGCATCGCCCAGCGCCACTTACTTCTGTGTGTCAGCTTCTTCCGTGGGGGACCCCTATGCCAGTCACCGCCCTGAGACGTGCCGTCCGTGAGAGCGTCTCGGGGTTGCCCCGCGAGTTCTGGTGGCTGTGGACCAGCACGCTGGTCAACCGGCTCGGTGGTTTCGTCGCCACCTTCATGGCCCTGTACCTCACGCTCGACCGCGGCTACTCCGCCTCGTACGCCGGTCTCGTCGCCTCCCTGCACGGTCTCGGCGGTGTCATCTCCTCGCTCGGTGGCGGCGTCATGGCCGACCGGCTCGGGCGGCGGCCCACGCTGCTCGTCGCCCAGGCCTCCACGGCCGTCTTCGTGGCGCTGCTCGGCTTCGTGCGCGACCCCGTCGCGATCGCCGGCGTCGCCTTCCTGGTGGGCGCGGCCAGCAACGCCTCCCGGCCCGCCGTCCAGGCGATGATGGCGGACATCGTGCGGCCCGAGGACCGCGTCCGCGCCTTCTCCATCAACTACTGGGCGATCAACCTCGGTTTCGCCGTCTCGTCCGCGGCCGCGGGGTTCATCGCCGAGGTCAGCTATCTCGCGGGGTTTCTGATCGAGGCCGGCATGACCATGGCCTGCGCGATCGTCGTCTTCGCCAAGGTGCCCGAATCGCGGCCCACGTCCACCGCCAAGGAGTCCGCGGGCGGGCCCGAGGTCGGGCTCGGCACCGTTCTGCGCGACGGGCGCTTCATGGCCGTCGTCGGGCTGTCCTTCCTGGTCGCGCTCATCTTCCAGCAGGGCTCGGTCGGGCTCCCGGTCGCGATGGGCGAGGCGGGTTTCACCCCTGCCGACTACGGGATGGCCATCGCGCTCAACGGCGTCCTGATCGTCGTCCTCCAGCTCCCGGTCACCCGTTTCATCGAGCACCGGGACCCGCGCCGGCTGCTGGTGATCTCGTCCGTCCTCGCCGGGTACGGTTTCGGGCTCACCGCCTTCGCCGGTTCGGTCGGCGTGTTCGCCCTCACGGTGTGCGTGTGGACCCTGGCCGAGATCGTCAACGCGCCCACGCAGACCGGCCTCGTCGTGAGCCTCTCACCCGTACAGGGGCGCGGCCGCTACCAGGGCATGTACACGATGTCCTGGTCCGTCGCCGCGCTGGTCGCGCCGCTGATGTCCGGGTTCGTCATCGACCGGTGGGGCGCGGAGTGGCTCTGGGGACTGTGCGCCGTGGTGGGGACCGTGGCGGGGGTGGGGTATGGGGTGCTGATGCGGCGGGTGCCGGTGGAGGAGCCTTCGGCTCAGGGGTCGGAGTCTCCGGTGGCGAAGCCCGTACCCGAGCAGGCGGCCTGACCTGCCCGGCCCGGTCGGCGCGTGCATCGTCACGGCACTGCTCTGTGCGCGGCGAGAGGGGGCCGGTGTGCGCCACGTGGAAGGCTCGCTCCCGTAGCGTGGTGGTAAGACCTCGCCACGGGGGTGACCATGCAGGCTCACGAAGAATCCGGCATCGGAGACCGCATCGCCCGGCTGCGTGTGCGCCGGAAGCTGACACAGGAAGGGCTGGCCGAACGTGCAGGGCTCTCAGTCGATGTTGTCCGCAAGCTGGAACAGGGAGTTCGGCAGACCGCCCGCCTCACCACACTCAACGCGCTCGCGCGCGCTCTGGACGTGGAGCCGTCCACACTGATGGGACAGCCCGCTACCTTCGAGGTGCGAAACGAGGACAATCAGCCTTCTGTCCTCGCCCTGCGACAGGCTGTCTCTCCCGTCTCCGATCTGCTCGGCGAAGAGCGGGACCCGGAGGATCCTCCCTCGATCGAAGAGCTGCGGGCCTCGCTACAGTCCACCGAGCGCATTCGGCGCGAGGGACGCATAGGAGAAATCGGCTGTCTTCTGCCGCAGTTGATCCGAGATGCCAAAGCCGCAACTCGGACTCACGGCAGCAGTCAGGCTGCTGCCGCCCAATCCGTCCTTGCCGAGGCCTATCAAGTCGCCGCCACCACTCTGACAGCACTGGGCAAGGAAGACGCCGCTTTCACCGCTCTTGAGCGGTCGATGGAGGCCGCTCGGCAGGGGGACGACCCACATCTCGAAACCGTCGGATTCTCCAGCCTCGCCTGGGTGCTCACCAAGCAAGGCCGACTCGCGGATGCCGAACGCGTCGCGACCACAGCAGCCGAACGCATCGAACCCACCTTCCGCTCCCAACCCATTGAACTCGCGCTCTGGGGAATCCTCCTGCTCCGCGCCGCAACCGCAGCCGTACGGCTGGAACGGCGGGACACGGTGCGAGACCTCCTCAACATGGCCGGCGCGGCGGCCGCCCGGATCGGCACGGACCGGATCGACTACGCCACGCCGTTCGGCCCGACCAATGCCGGTGTGGCCAAGGTCAACTTCCTTGTGGAGATGGGAGAAAGCTCGGACGCGCTGCGCGCAGCCCGAGCCGTACCGGATCTGGCGTCTCTGCCACCAACTTGGCGCGCGAGGTTCCACGTCGACCGGGCGCTGGCCTACGCCGAACTGGACAAGGACGACGGTGCGTTCCAAGCACTGCTCACCGCTGAGCGCACCGCTCCCGAGTGGATGCGCTACCACTCCACGAGTCGTCGGCTCGTTGCCGAGTTGCGGGGCCGGGAGCGTCGTCGTACGTCCCCCATCACGGAACTCGCAGACCGCTTGCACCTCGACGGGTAGGACGCGCTGTCCTACCCGCCCTGCGAAATGGCACGGTGCGTCACTGTCCGTACCGGACATCTCTCTTTAGCGTTACGGCTCCGTCAAAAATGGCGGACCCCCGCGACCGCGCTGCATGCGGCCCGGGGGCATGGCCCACCTGACGAAGGCAGGTAGACATGGCGCACTGTATCGCCCTCCTCTGCACGCTGCTGCTGAGACTGATGCTGCCCCCGCGCGGCCGGCATCGCGCAGCTCGTCGCGGCATCGCAGCCCCACCCTCACCGACCACCAACACCGCGCCCACCGAGCCGCGCTCAGCCGCCCCACCGCCCCGCCCACACCTCCTCCGGGGCGAGGACTCCCCCCTCGTACGCCCCTACGTCCTCACCCCCGCCGAACGACACGCTCAGAAGCGCCACCGTCAGCAGCAGCGCCAGCGCCGTCGCACCCTGTGGCTCGCCGTGCACGGAATCGACGTCGGCCCGCGCTGGATCCACGGGATGAAGGTGGCCGCGTAATGAACAACTCCGCGAAGACCAGGTCCACCATCACCCGCCTCCTCCCCTGGTCCGGCACCGACGGGAAACCCTGCTACCTCCTCACCGACGACCACGGCGGCGGCTACGTCACCCGGCTCGCCGACAACGTCGAGTCCGTTCAGCTCGCCATGGGCAACCAACTGCTCGGCCACGCACAAGAGTTGATCAGCGATCCCAAGACAGGGCCCGTAGAACTCCGGTACCTCTCCGCGCGACTGACCGAGTCCCTGCGCGACGTCCTCCGCGTCGCCGAGAGCCGTGGCGCCCGGCTCCCGGTGCTCGACGACAGCGACGACAGCGACGACAACAGGGGGCCGCGAGAAGACGACAACATGGCCCCCTGAGCGAGCAGAACACCAAGCGTGCCGGGGTGCGCTCGATGTCTCTCTCGAAAGCGCACCCCGGCACTGGGTTGGAGAGCACCCATCCACGAGCTGTAGGCACACACCATGGAGGCGCCATGTCCCACACCGTGATCGACCTCGACGACGACGCCTTTGCCGAGGCGGCATGTCACCTCGGCACGAGCACGAAGGAAGACACGGAAGACAAGGAAGACACGGTGAGTGCAGCGCTTCGAGAGGTCACCGATCGCTCTCGCCGGTGCGCGGCGGTGGAGCGGATGCGGCAGATGGTCGCGGAGGGGAAGATCGTCCTGCCGGACGGCCCGGTCACGGATGCATCCGCGCCCCCTTCAGCACCTTGTCCACCGCGTTCCTCGGTCCGTACACCGACAGGCCCACCAGGTCCAGCTCCCCCGTGCCCACGGCCCGTACCGCCGCGCGGTTGTCGCGGTCGTTGCCGGTGGTGAAGAGGTCCGAGGTGAACAGGGCGCGGGGCAGGGCCCGGGACAGGGCTCGGGTGTGGGCCGCCCTCAGGGTCTCCTTGGTGCCCTCGAAGATCAGTACCGGCTGGCGGAACATCGGCAGGTACGGGACCCCGTCCCCGTCCTCGTACGCCTCGCCGACCACCTCCGGGAGCTCCGAGCCCAGGCCGCTCACGAGGAAGGCGGTCACGTTCAGGCGCTGCCAGGGCTCCAGGTCCTCCCTCAGCAGCACGGCGATCTTGGTGTCGAAGCGGATGGGCGCGAGGTGGTTGTCGGCGTCGTTCTCAGTGCTCATGCAACGAACAGTGCCGATCGCCGTACGGCAGCGTCTTGTACGTTCTTTGCATGTCCCTCGGAGCGGAACGCAGACACATCCGCGACGTCACCGCCTGGCAGCCCCGCGTCCCCGGCGTCGTCGAGGTCTTCCACGCGCACTACACCGAGTACGCGTACCCCATGCACGTCCACGACGCCTGGACACTGCTCGTCGTCGACGACGGCGCCGTACGGTACGACCTCGACCGGCACGAGCACGGCACCCCGCACGGCACGGTGACGCTGCTGCCGCCGCACGTGCCGCACAACGGGGAACCGGTCACGGAGGCGGGCTTCCGCAAGCGGGTGCTGTACCTGGAGCCGGGCGCCCTCGATACGAGTCTCATCGGGGCGGCGGTCGACGAGCCCGATCTGCGTGATCCGCTGCTGCGGCGGCGCGTGGGCCAGTTGCACACCGCGCTCGCGCACCCCGGGGACGAGCTGGAGGCGGAGAGCAGGCTCGTGCTGGTGAGGGAGCGGTTGCGGCACCATCTGCGCCCCCGGCCGGTGCGTCAGCTCCACCCCGACGACCGTCCCCTCGCCCGCCGGCTCCGCGAACTGCTCGACGAGCGGACCGCGCAGGGTGTGACCCTCGGTGAGGCCGCGGCGCTGGTCCACGCGCATCCCGCCCATCTCGTACGGGCGTTCAGTACCGCCTTCGGGATCGCACCGCACCAGTACCTCATGTCACGACGGGTCGAGCACGCCCGCCGGCTGCTGCTCGCCGGGCAACCGCCGGGCGAAGTGGCCGCCCTCAGCGGCTTCTACGACCAGGCCCATCTCACACGCCACTTCAAGCGGTGGGTGGGGGTACCGCCCGGTCGTTACGCCCGCACCTCCGCCTCCCTCACCTGATCCGCAGCGCCCGCAGCGCGCGCTGCGCCTCGTACAGGTTGCGCGGCCGTACGGCGTCAGCGTCCGTCGTGCCGTACAGCTCCAGGCGCGCGTGCAGATCCCCTGTGAAGTCGGGCACGTCGATCTGGTCGAACTCGCGCACCTTGTTGACGGCCACCGTCGCGCTGTACGGGGCCAGGCCGTCGATCTTGATCATTCCGGCGCGTTCGTTGGTCACCCTGATGTTCCAGTGCGTGAAGCGGGCGCCGAAGAGCGGGCCGGAGATGGCGTCGCCGCCGTGTCGGCCGTTGTTGTTCACGGTGATGTCGGTGCGGACGTTGGCAAAGGGCAGGCCCTTGTGCGAGTCGAAGGTGCCCATCCGCATGTCGCCGCGCGACCAGACGTTGTACGAGGACAGGCCCTCGACGTTGATGCCGTGCAGTTGGGTGCCCGCCGGCGCCGGGATCGTGCGCTGTTCGATCGTGAAGTCCTCGATGAGGTTGTCGTGCGAACCCTCACGGCAGAAGTACGGGTGGTGGGAGCCACGGCCCGCCACCGTCGTACGACGCAGGGTGCACGCCGAGGCGGCGACCAGGCCGAAGCCGTTGTCCACGTGGCGTACGACCACGTCGTCCACCCAGCAGTCGTACGCGCACTGGAGCACGACCCCGTTGTGGCCCAGGTCGAGGAGGTGCGGGGACTGCGGGGTCTCGACCGCCTCCAGGGTGAGCCCTTCGACGCCCGCGCCGGTCAGCTCCCTGACGTGGGTCGTCAGACGCGGGTCCCACTCCGGGCGCACGTCCAGCGGCAGCGGGCGCTCCAGGGTGACCTTCCTGCCGCGTACGTGTGCGATGCGGACGGGCCACTCGTAGGGGACGTACGACGTGAGCTTGGTGTGGCGGTCCCAGGGGTACGCCTCGGCGCCGGGACCGCCGCCCGCCATGTGCTCCAGGAGCGTGTGGCCGGGGTCGTCGGCGAGGCGGAGGAGGACGAGCCGGCCGGGGCGCAGGCGGGTGGGGTCGGTGACCGTGATCGTCCAGGTGCCTCGGGGTGCGGGCCGGACCGTCGTCAGGGTCTCCCACTCGTCCCGCCGGTTGCCGGTCCAGCCCTCGAAGGGCCAGTCGCGCTGCTGGACGGCGGTGACCAGGGAGTTCCAGCGGGCCTCGGGGGCCAGCCAGATGGTGCCGCCTGCCCAGGACCACGACGACTTGTCGCCGCCGTAGCGGGAGCCGTACACGCCGATGAGTTCGGTGAGGTTCCGGGTGGCGTACAGCTTGGTACGGGTGCTGCCGGCGCCGCGCAGGACGACGTTGTCGTGGCCGATGCGGATGAGGCCGTCGATGCGGTACGTGCCGGGCGGGACGAACACCGTGCCGCCGCCCGCGCGTCCGGCGGCGGCGAGGGCGCGGTTGATGGCGGGCGCGCAGTCCGTGGTGCCGTCCGCCACGGCGCCGTGGTCCGTCACGTCGGCCACCACGGCGCGGCGGGGGAAGCGCCGGGCCCCGCCGTGGCAGCCGGCGCGGCCGACGTACGGGATCTGCGGGTGGGTGAAGGGGGTGCGGGCGAACTCTCGCCAGAGGGTGGGGACTTCGCCGGGCGGCGGTACGGGTGGGGGCGGGGCCACCGCACCGGCCACCCCACCGCCCGCCACAGCGGCGGCCGTGCCTCCGACGCCCCCGACGAAGCCCCTTCTGGTCATGCCCTCGCGCGTGTTGCTCATACCGCCCGCCTTTCATGGATGTGAATGACGTTCAGATGCGCAGCATCGGGCGCGAGCATGACATGTCACGAGCCGGGCGTGAAGGGGTCATGCACCCCCACAGCGCGTCTTGGTCAGCGGCCCGGGGGTCTACTGGGGCTGGGTCAGATGCGTGAACGCGTCCAGATTGCGGGTCGACTCACCGCGGGACACCCGCCAGGCGTACTCCCTGCGGATCGCGGAGGCGAAGCCGAGTTCCAGGAGCGTGTTGAAGGAACCGTCGGCGGCCTCCAGGACGGAACCGAGCAGCCGGTCGACCTCGTCGGGCGTGACGGCGGCGAGCGGCAGCTTGCCCACCACGTACACGTCACCCATCGGGTCGATCGCGTAACTGACGCCGTAGAGCTTGAGGTTGCGTTCGAGGAGCCAGCGGTGGACGCCCTCCTCGTTCTCGTCCGGGTGCCGGATCACGAAGGCGTTCAGCGAGAGCGAGTGTCGGCCGACGATCAAGGAGACGGTCGTCGACAGCTTGCGGGTGCCGGGCAGCTTCACGACGTAGGAGCCGGGCTCGGGGCTCTCCCACTCCAGCTCGGCCTCGGTGAGGACCTGCTCGATGATCGACGCTGCGTCAGCCATGAGGCGAGCGTACGGGACGTACGGGACGTACGACATCAGCGGCGTACGACATCAGCGGCGTACGGGCCAGCGGCGTACGACATCAGCGGCGTACGACATCAGCGGCGTACGGGCTCAGCGGCGTACGGGCTCAGCGGCGTACGCGGTGGCGGACGCCTCAGCCGTGATGCTCGCGCACACCGTGGCGGTAGCTGTGCATCGCCGCCATGTACACATCCGCCGTAGCGGAGGCCGCCGTGCCCCAGCCGAACGACGCGGCGTGCCGGGCGGCGGCCGCGCCCATACGCTCGGGCAGCTCGGGACGGTCGGCGAACTCGCGCAGCACGCGCGCGTAGTCGCCGGGATCGTGCCCCTGGACCAGGAACCCGGTGTGCCCGTCGCGCACCGCGACCGGAAGCCCGCCCACCGCGGCCGCGAGCACCGGCGTACCCGCCGCCTGCGCCTCTATGGCGACGAGCCCGAAGGACTCGCTGTACGACGGCATGACCAGCACGGACGCGGCCCGGAACCACTCCGCGAGCTGCGCCTGCCCGACGGGCGGCCGGAACCGTACGACGTCGGCGATGCCGAGCCGCGCGGCCAGCTTCTGCAGCCCCTCGGGCTTGGCGAGCCCGCTGCCGCTCGGACCGCCCACCACAGGGACGACGGTCTTCGACCGCAGGTCGGGCCGCTCGTCCAGGAGCACGGCGATCGCCCGCAGCAGCACGTCCGGGGCCTTGAGCGGCTGGATACGGCCCGCGAACAGCGGAACGAACGCGTCCTGCGGGAGCCCGAGGCGGGCGCGGGCCGCGACACGACCGTCGGCCGGCTTGAAGCGTTCGAGGTTGACGCCGGGGTGGACGACGGCGACCTTGGTGGGCTCGGCCTCGTAGTGCCGCACCAGTTCGTCGGCCTCCTCGGCGGTGTTGGCGATGAGCCGGTCGGCGGCGCGCACGATCTGGGTCTCGCCGATGACGCGGGCGGCCGGCTCGGGGGTGTCGCCCTCGGCGAGAGCCGCGTTCTTGACCTTGGCCATGGTGTGCATGGCGTGCACCAGGGGTGCGCCCCAGCGCTCGGCGGCGAGCCAGCCGACATGACCGGAGAGCCAGTAGTGCGAGTGCACGAGGTCGTAGTAGCCGGGGCGGTGACCGGCCCAGGCCTGCATGACGCCGTGCGTGAACGCGCACAGCTGGGCCGGCAGCTCCTCCTTGGCCAGCCCCTCGTACGGCCCGGCGTCGATGTGCCGTACGAGCACGCCCGGCGCGAGCTCCACGACCGGCGGGAGCCCGCCCGTCGTCGCCCGCGTGAAGACCTCGACCTCTATGTTGATCGCGGCGAGGCGCTGCGCGAGCTCCACGATGTACACGTTCATGCCGCCCGCGTCACCCGTGCCGGGCTGGTGCAGCGGCGAGGTGTGCACGGAGAGCATCGCGACGCGACGAGGCTTGCGGAGGGCCAGCCTCAACCGCAGGGGTGCCGCCGGGGAGCGACGCCCGAGCCTGCCGACGTACTGGCTCACGAGGCGTTCCTCCTTGATACGGGCGCCGAATTGCGGACATGCCGTGCAGAGGGCGCACGGCACCCTCCGGAAAGGGGGAACACCAGAGCGGCCCGGCGCATTTCCGCTTTGCCGAACTATTACCCGGGTTCGCTCAACCGTTCGGGAGCTGCACGCAAGGGGGCCCGGGGCTGTGCCGATATGCGGCTCCGCCGCGTGGGCGCGACAAGCCACAACAAACCCGCAGCAGAACCACGACATCGTGGGGCAGACGCATCCATGGGGGTCTGGGGGCACAGCCCCCACGAGGGCCACCCACACCCACGGCACCCGGAACCCCGCGCCCACATACCCTCGTACCCATGCCCACCCGCCCCCAGGGAACCGTGACGCGCGGGACCACGAACCCCAACCGCCTGCGCCGCATGGACCGCTGGATCGCGGCGACCCACGGCGCCGAGCTGCGCCGCGCGGCGGACCCGCTGGCGGTCGACCTCGGCTACGGCGCCGCGCCCTGGACCGCGGTCGAGCTGCTCCAGCGGCTGCGCACGGCCGCCCCCCGCACCCGCGTGGTCGGCGTGGAGATCGACCCGGCCCGGGTGGCGGCCGCGCGGCCGTACGAGCGGGCGGGGCTGGTCTTCCGGCACGGCGGCTTCGAGGTACCGGTGCAGGGCAGGCCGACCCTGATCCGCGCGGCGAACGTGCTGCGCCAGTACGACGAGGACGAGGTGAGCGCGGCCTGGGACCGCCTCCGCGCACGGCTCGCCCCCGCCACGACCACGTCCGGGGGCGGCCTGCTGGTCGAGGGCACGTGTGACGAGATCGGCCGCCGTCACGTCTGGGTCGCACTCGGCCCGGAGGGCCCCCGTACGGTCACGTTCGCCACCCGTCTCGGCTCCCTGGACCGCCCGTCCGACCTCGCCGAACGCCTCCCCAAGGCCCTCATCCACCGCAACGTCCCCGGTGAGCCGGTGCACGCCTTCCTCCGTGACTTCGACCGCGCCTGGGCGACCGCGGCGCCGTACGCCGCGTACGGCGCCCGTCAGCGCTGGATACGCGCCGTGCGCGCCGTGCGCGCCGACTGGCCGGTGCGCGACGGCGCGGCCCGCTGGCGCCAGGGCGAAGTCACCGTGGCCTGGGAGGCGTTGGCGCCGCGCGGCTGACGTGGGGCGCGCGGCCGACGTGGGGCGCGCGGCTTACGCGGGGGCGCGCGGGAACGCGCACCGCGACTCGTTCGTCACCCAGGGTGGGGAGGGAGTTCGTGTCCGCCTCTGTCGTATTGCGGCACGACATGGCACGATCCCCGAGTGTCAGGACGCTACTGACGGTTCATCAGTTGGGGGGCAGAGGTATGACTGCGGGCAAGCGGAGCCTGACCACGGCGGCCGTGGCACTCGTCTGCGCGGTGACCGTACTGGGCGCACCGGGCATGGCCCACGCGAGCCAGGCACGACCGAACCCCACGCCCTCCCCGTCCACGAGAGCGAGCACCGAGGAACTGGAAGCCGTCCGCAAGAGGCTGGACAGGCTCTACCACGACGCGGCGGTGGCCACGGACGCCTACAACGCGGCCGAGGAGAAGACCGAGAAGCAGTCCGCCGAGATCGTGGAGCTGGCCCGCGACATCGTCAAGGGCAAGGAGAAGCTGGAGAAGCTGAAGGACCTCATGGGCGCGGCAGCCCGCGCCCAGTACCGCGGCGGCGGCCTGCCGCCCGAGGTCCGGCTCTGGCTCAGCGAGAACCCGCAGGACTTCCTCGACAGCGCCGGCCGCGTACGGCAGGGCCAGCACGCGTCCAACGGAGTGCTCGCCGAAATGGAGCGCACGCAGCAGGACTTGGAGCTGTACGCGAAGGACGCCTCCGCCCAGTGGAAGAAGCTGGAGGCCAACCGGAAGGCCAGGGCCGAGGCCAAGAAGGAGATCAAGAAGCGGATCGCCGCGGCCGAGGAACTGGAGTCCCAGCTGGAGCAGGAGGAGCGCGAGCGGCTGGCGGAGCTGGAGGAGCGGGCCGCGCGGAAGGCGCAGACCGCGTGGCTCGGCTCGGGCGTGCTGGACGAGATCAGCGGCAAGGCGTCCGAGGAGGGCAAGAAGGCGGTGAAGTTCGCGACGGACCAGATCGGCAAGCCGTACGAGTGGGGCGCCGAGGGCCCCCGGACGTACGACTGCTCCGGCCTCACCTCGCAGGCCTGGGCCTCCGCCGGGCAGGGCATCCCGCGCACCTCCCAGGAGCAGTGGAAGCGGCTCCACCGCGTCGACATCAAGGACATGCGCCCCGGCGACCTGATCATCTACAACGCGGATGCCAGCCATGTGGCGATGTACATCGGCGACGGCGCCATCGTCCACTCCCCCCGCCCCGGCCGCACGGTGACGATCGCGGGCGCGGGCTCCATGCCGATCCTGGGAGTCGTACGACCGGACGCGTGAGCGGTAGCGCAAGGGGGGCGCGTTGCGCCTTCAGGAGCGCGGGGAACTGCGCGCCCCGCCACGACGATCCCGCGGCAGACCACCGACACGACGATCCCGCGGCCGACCACACCGTCACACGATCCGCGGCAGACCACCGACAGAACCTGACAGGGGCGACCAACAGCCCCGAACCACAAGAAGAACAGCAAAAAGGGAACACTCCACCCATGTGACCCCCACCTTGCTCCCCCCGCCCCCCACCCCCGCCCGCGTGACATTCGTCATCCCCGGCGGAGCCCCCCGTGTCCAAGTGCGTTACCGGATGCGGCATATGACGGTGGCCAGTCGCCGACAGGCGCCCCGCGGACCATTCCGCTGCGGCGCCGCCTACCGCTATGGTCCCGGTCGGTGGTTCGAGGTCCCTCGTTCCCACCGCGCCCTCGGGGGAGGGAAGGAACCCAAGACGATGCCCATACCCATACCGCGGCAGAGAGCGATCCCGGCCGTGGAGGGTGGTCAGGCGCACGCCGTGTCCCCACCCAGCGGCCCACCCGGAGAGGGGGCGGCACTGAACGCCACACCTGCAACACCTGCCACCCCTGCCGAAGGCACCGGCAGTGCTGACAGCACCCGCGGCGCCGACGGTCCTGGCGCCGCGGGCAACCACGCCCACCTCACCGTGCTGCTGATCGAGGACGACCCGGCAGGGTCGCTCAGCGTGCCCGAACTGCTCGACGCCGCGGGCAAGCCGATCCGGGTCCGCACCGCCCGCAACCTCACCGAGGCCGGGCGGCTCCTCACCGACGACGTGAACTGCATCCTCCTCGACCTCGCACTGCCGACCCCGGGCAGCGGCGACGCCGGCAACGACGACGAGCTGGCCGTGCTCAAGCACGTCCTGCGGCTCGCGCCCCGGCACGCCGTCCTCGCGCTCACCGGTTCCGGCGACGCCGAGCGCGGCGCCGAGGCGGTGCGGGTGGGCGCCCAGGACTACCTCTTCCGAGACGAGCTGGACGGTCGTCTGCTGAGCCGGGCGATCCGGTACGCGGTGGAGCGGAAACGTTCCGACAAGGCCGAGCGACACCTCACCGAGTCCAGGCTGCGGGCCCAGGAGAACGCCCGCCTGGAGCGCGGTCTCCTCCCCACGCCCCTGCTGGAGGGCTCCCCGCTCCGCTTCGCCGCCCGCTACCGCCCGGGCCGCTCCCGCGCGCTCCTCGGCGGCGACTTCTACGACACGGTCCGTACCCCCGACGGCACCGTGCACGCCATGATCGGCGATGTTTGCGGGCACGGGCCCGACGAGGCGGCGCTCGGCGTGGAGCTACGGATCGCCTGGCGGGCGCTGACGTTCGCGGGGCTGTGCGGGGACCAGCTGCTCTCCACCCTCCAGCAGGTCCTGGAGCACGAACGCGAGAGCGACGAGATCTTCGCGACGCTGTGCACGGTCGACATCGCGCCGGACGGCCGCAGCGCGGGCCTGTGCCTGGCCGGCCACCCGGCCCCGCTGCTCACCCGCCCCGGCGCGGAGGGCACTCCGGTGGCCGAGCTCCTGCCGTACGGCAACAACGGCCCGGCCCTCGGTCTGCTGCCGAACGCCCGCTGGCCGCGTACGCAGATCGAGCTGGGCGGCTCGTGGGGCCTGATGCTCTACACGGACGGCCTGATCGAGGGCCGCGTCGGCACGGACGGCGAACGCCTCGGCCAGGACGGCATGGTCGACCTGGTCCGCCGTCTTCTCGACCGGGGCCTGACCGGCGAGGCCCTGCTCCAGGCGGCGGTGAGCGAGGTCCGCGACCTCAACGGCGGGGAGCTGACGGACGACGTGGCGGTCCTGCTACTGAACCGCGGCGGTTAACCGGGGCGGCGCCGATCAAAGGCGTTTCGCTGTGAGCGGGGAACGGTCAGGTCACCGACCGCGGGGAGCGGTCCGGTCACCGGCCGCCGTTGTACGGACCGTACGGACCGTCGCTGCTCGATCCGCGGCGGCCACCGCCCCCACCACCGGAGACCTGCCGGATCGCGGGGCGGACGTCGACGAAGAAGACGATCGTCGCGATAAGGCCCGCGATCTGCAGGAAGAGCATCGGCACGAGCAGGTTCACCGCGACCGTGACGCCCAGGATGATCAGCCAGAACATCTTGTTCTGCTTGTCGGCGGCGCGATACGCGTCCTCGCGCGCCACTGCGGCCAGCACCAGCGCCGCCACCGCGAGCAGCAGCATGGCGAGGTAAAGCAGCGACATGAAGCCGCCGAATGCCGTCATCAGCACAATGCCCACCACCCGGGTCGATTCGTCTTACGGCCACCGTACCCGGAGAACGGGCCGCACACCCCAAAGGTGCCCGACCCGTTCTCGTACGGCTGTTCGCCCCGGCGAGGTTCCTACTTCGAAGGAGGCGTGATCTTCTTCGCGGTGGTCTTCTTGCCGGCCGGGGCCTTCTTCGGCGCGGGCTTCTTGGCAGAGGCGCCGGGCGCGGGCTGCACGGCGGGAGCGGGCTGGGCAGCGGGCGCAGGCCGGGCGGCAGGCGCGGGCTGGGCGACGGCGGGCCGCTCCTGCTCCTTGACCTCGACGGGCCGCGGCTCCGACTTCGGCTCGACGGCGACCGCGAGCTCCTCGATCTCCTCGGCGGCCTCACCACGCCAGGTCCGCACGGCCTGCTCGCCGTGCTCGGCCACCTTCTCGTACGTCTCCCGCGCCTTCACCGCGTACTCGGCGGCGACGCCGACACCGCGCAGGGCGAGGTCCTGGGCGGTCTCGCCGAGCTTCTTCAGGTCGGTGTCCAGGGATCCGAGGATCTCGGTGATCCTGACCTGGAGGGTCTCCTGCGCCTCCTTGGCGCGTACGGCGGCCCTCTCCTGCGCCTCCTTGGCACGGGCGGCAGCCTTCTCCTGGCTCTCCTTGAGCCGGGCGGCGGCCTTCTCCTGCGCCTCCTTGGCACGGGCGGTGGCCTTCTCCTGGACCACCTTGGGGTCGGTGTTGCGTACGGCCTCGATGCGGGACGGGGCCTCGGCCCGGATCTGCTCGACGATGGCGGGCACCTTCTTGGCCTGCTGGAGGGCCAGGTCGGCGGTGCCGGCGGCGAAGTAGAGCGGCGTCGGGTCGCTGAGGGTCTTGCGCAGGTCTTCCGTGATGGCCATGGTGACCGTCCTCCCGTAATGGCTTTCAGCTGAGGGTTTTGTGGTTCGGTTCACAGCGGTCCGGCACCTTTGCCGACCGCGAAGTCGTGCCCGCCTCGGTGACGGGCCCGCTCTTCAGAGCTCGGGGTCAGCTCGCCGTCTGCTGCGAACCGGCATCGCCGCCGTCGGCCGTGCGAGGGCCGGGGCGTTCGGTGTCCTGGACGACGCGTATCTCGCCGCGCACGCCCGTCACATCCGTCGCGCCCTGAGCACCCTGGAGACCCTGGTCCCGGACGCCCTGGTCCTGAACGTCCCCCGGGCCATCCCCGTCCGCCGTGCCGACGACCTCGAAACCGTTCTCTTTGCGGAACGACTCGTAGATCTGGAGCAGCACCTGCTTCTGCCGCTCGTTCAGCGTGGGATCGGCGAGGATGACGGCACGCGTCGCACCGTCCCGTCGGCCCTCCTCCCCGTCCCGCTCGGCGTCGAGGATGCCGGCGCGCACGTACAGCGTCTCCGCGGAGATCCGCAGCGCCTTGGCGACCTGCTGCAGCACCTCCGCGCTCGGCTTGCGCAGCCCGCGCTCGATCTGGCTCAGGTACGGATTGGACACCCCGGTGGCGGCGGCGAGCTGCCTGAGGGACAGCTGCGCGTTGCGCCGCTGTTCGCGGAGGTACTCACCAAGATTGCCGACGTTCAGCGATGCCATACCCCTACAGTGCCCCACCCCCGCTAACTTTTGCAAGCACCCGCTTGCAAAAGTGTGCCAGCGGCGGCGGCCCCACCATCAGTCCACGACATCAGGGTGCACATCAGGGTGCATGTCCCGTCTCGCGCCAGCTGCTCTGATGTCGCTGAAGCTGAACCAGCCCGACCCGGGATCTCACTGAATCCGCTCCGTTGCCTGCCCGGTCTCATCGTCGACGCGTCCACGTCTCAGTGAACCCGCCTCGTTCGGGTGGATGTCTCACGAACCTGCCCCAGTGGCAGCGGCAAGTGCTTACGGTCGCTTGTCGTGCCGCGAGGGGAGGGCTGATGGGGGATGCCGTACTCAGGGTGGACAGGTGAGGCCGGCCGGGAGTTCGCTTCGGTCTGGAGTTCGTTGTCCCGGGCCAGGGGCAAGTGGCGGGCTCCCTCGCTGATCATTGGGACGTCCGGTTCGAGGATGTCGCGCCGGTCCGGCAGTTTCACTTCGCCAAGGGCGCCAGGAACTACCCGGGTCTGTACTGGTCAGCGACTGTGGGCACGTGGGCTACGAGTCTTGGCTGGAGCGGGATCACCTGAAGCTCCTGGACTTCGACCGGCGGGTCGTCGGAGTCGCTTCGCAGCCCTTCAGGATCAGTTGGGAGCAGGACGGTGTCGTACGACGCCATACCCCTGACTTCTTCGCCCGTTGCGCGGACGGAACCGGTGTCGTGGTCGATGTGCGGGCCGATGACCGGATCGCCGACGAAGATGCCGCGTCCTTCGCGGCGACTGAGGTGGCCTGCTCGCAAGTCGGCTGGGAGTTCCGGCGTGTCGGTGTCCCTGATCCGGTGCTCATGGCGAACGTCCGGTGGCTCGCTGGCTACCGGCACCCGCGTGTGCCAAGAAGCGGTGAGCCAGAGGCTCAAGGAGGTTTCCGCAGAGCCGACTCGGCTCCTGGCGGGGGCAGCACGGGTGGGGCACCCGATCGCAGTGCTTCCGGTGCTTTTCCATCTGCTGTGGACCAGCGTGCTGGCCGTCGATCTTCGCGGCGACGTTCTCAACGGTGGGACCGTAGTCCGTACGGGTACGGAGGCGCTGTGACGAGCCAGGCCCGGCCGGGCGTACTGCGCATTGGCGATCGAGTGCGACTGGCAGGGGTAGGTCATACCGTGACCGGCTTGGCCGGGACGATGGTCCACCTTTCCGATGAGAAGGGTCTGGCCAGTGTGGTCAGTCTCCCGGACCTGCTGCTGCGGGCCGACGTGGTGCCGGGTCCGGCACCGTCGGTGCCTCGCTTGCCGATGGCCCGCTTCCATGGTCTGCCCGCCAAAGCCATCGAGGAAGCGACCTGGTGGGAGCCGCACATCGTTGAGATCCTGACCGGCTTGCCTCCCGACGCGGCTCCGCACGCCCGGCCATCCGCGGAGTACGACCCCGCGACGCGGACGTTGGCGGAGCGGGAAGTGGCGAAGGCCACCGAGCTGACCACGGCGGGGCACACCGGTGTCAGCGCTGGCACGGTGCATCGCAAACGTCTGCGCTACCAGGCGCAGGGGGTCGCCGGTCTCGTTGACGGCCGGGCGGATCGGGCACGGCCGCCAACGGGGCCGGAACGACCCTCGGGTGGTGGATGCACTACGGCGCATTCTCGCCGTGGAGGAGACGGTGCAAGGGCCGAGCCGCACGGTGGAGTTCTTCCGTTGGCGCGTTGAGCAGGTTCTGGAGGCCGAGTATGGAGTCGATGGGGTTTCTCTCCCTTCGGGTTCGACTTTCTACCGGCTGTTCCGGAGGCTGTCAGCCGGGCAGCACGCGACCGGATCGGCGCGCACGCGGCGGTCGCTGGCCGGGCGCCCAGAGGGGCCGTTCGGACAGGTCATGCCCGTGCGTCCAGGTGAGTTGATGCAGATCGACTCGACACCGCTCGATGTGCTGGTCCGCCTGGACAACGGCAAGCCGGGCCGGGTCGACCTCACTGCGGTGATCGACGTTGCCACGCTTACTGTCACCGCGGCCGTGCTCCGCCCCACGACGAGATCGGTGGACGCGTCGTTGCTCCTCGCTCGCACGGTTACGCCCGAGTCGATGCGTCCAGGATGGGCTGAAGCCCTGCGGATGTCGCGGTCGGTGCTGCCGTTCGCTCACCTGCACGAGCTTGATGAACGTATTGCTCACGCTGCAGCCCGCCGGTGATCGTGCCGGAGACGATGGTCTGCGACCACGGCATGGTGTTCATCTCGGACAATTTCCGCTCGTCGTGCCGGTGGCTGGGCATCGACTTCCAGCCCGGTCACCTTGCGACGCCCACCGACAAGCCTCACATCGAGCGGATGATCGAGACGGTGGGGACGCAGTTCCTCCAGCTATGAGCCGTTCACCAGATGGGTGCTCGACGAACTCGAAGACCACTTCGCCCCTTCCCCATACGGCTCCCGGCGTCACCAGCCCGAAATCTTCGAGCGGGAGCCAAACGCTTTTTGAGAGAGCCAGCTCCCCTTTCATCCCCTAAGCCTTTACCAACTCCAGTCTGCGCTACTCAGGACCCCCCACGCCGATCTCGTAGGTGACACCTGACGGAAAGTCGCGCGGCTTCCAAGTGGCGATGCCGATGACCGCTTCATCGGCACGCACGATTGCCGCCGCTGCGGAGTCAGCGGAGATGTACCCATCGGTCTCCCAGCGAACTTACGGGATGTAGCTGGGTTGGTTAGGGGTGACCCACTGGAATCTGTCTTGCGGCACTTCGAGTACTGTGCTGTCTCCTGCATAGTACGTTGACTTGTAGGTGTGATTGGAGGGAGCTGCTGAGACACGGAATGTGTAACTGTCAGGCTTTTCTCCCAGCTTCCAGGTGGCCGGAAGTTTCAGACGGTACGTCTTTCCGTTCGATGAAACAATCAAGTGCGCGTTAAACGTGCAGGATTTTGTGCGTGAGAAGAACTTGATTACGAACCCACGCTGATCCCCTTGTTCCAGCGCGATCTGTTTTGTGAACGGGCGTCCGGGTTCCCCGCTCTCGTTTAGCTCGCGGGTGACAGGGCGTGCGGCGTCGACATTGAGTGCCATGTCTACTGGGATAGCTTCCTCGCCGCCGTCGCCGATCCCTGGGGGTTGCAGAAGGGTTCCGTCGAATGGCTTCGCACAGGCGAGGTTCGAGATCTCCACTCCCTGCACGAGAGTCGTCTTCTTGTGCTCGCTCAGTACGTTGATAGAGACGCCGGTCAAGTGCAGCGGGGTCCAGTGCTTCTCAAGCCAGCCCCACGACGGGCGGTCCGTTTCCAACGTCTCCTGGTCGAACGGAACTCCATGGTATTGGCCTGTGCGATCTTCTTCGCTTACCCACATGCCCGGCCCGTAGTAGGATCCGCCTGCCGAAATTGTGACAGGAGGGCCGTTCTCGATTGCCTCTTCCTTCCGGTCCTCATCCTTCTCTCTATTGTTTGTCTCGAACGAGGGAATTAGCCCGAAGACGGAAGCACCGAAGGCGGCAGCCCCGAAGAATGCACTAGCGACGCCGACCCATAACGTGACCCGAAGCGTCTTCTTGGAGATTTGATTTCCAGCTCTTGAAATATCGTTCGCCTCCCGAGGGAAGCGATCGGGGTCAGAAGGAACCACCCACGTGTGCGGTGATCCGGGCTGGGGTCCGGGGGTGACAGCGGGAGGGAAGGCCCCTGGCGGTGAGGGTGGCGCGGAGGGGCCCTGAGCGGGTAGCGATGTTCCGCCGTTCGGTCCAGCGGGTTGTCCGGCTGGTGAACCGTTTGCGTGCCCGGGGGGAAGCGGGGGCGGTGTGGACACGTCGTTCTCCTGTGAACCCTTGGCTAAACCGAACTTGGTTGCTGTACAGCTTAGTTGTGGCAGGAAGACAGTCGTGTTGTCTACCGGTCGCCGTGGATCGGCGTGTGCCTCTCGCCGCCAACCGACTTGAATGCACACGTCCTTGAACATCCGCTACGCCGCCGGTGATCAGAAGACCGCGAAGTTGACGGAGAGCACACCGAACCGCAGGAGCCTGCCGCAAGTGCCCTCTCCGTGCTCGCGGGAGGAAGGGGGAAACGGAGCAGGTTCAGTGGAACGCAGTAGGACGCCGCACGGAACGAAGCACCTTCGACGACATGCCCTCCGCCCAACTCATCTCACCGAACGTGCACTGCCCTGGTCACAGGATCATGGACAACTCACTTCCGATGGGACAGGACAATGCACAGCCGACCAGTCGGCGCTGATCCGGGCGGCCACGGAGAAGTCCGTGTCGCAGTCCGGGCAGGTCCCATCGCCGAACACGTAGGTCAACGCGGCAGCGACATCCCGCTGACCGTCGGCGAGGGCGGTGTCGTGGAGACGCCGGCCGATGCCGTCCAGTTCCTCGGGGTGGGCGGGGCGCAACGGTTTCGTCTCCGCCTCCACCTGGTCGTCCGACAATGCGTAGTCATCGCTGGTGGTGAAGAATCCGCGCTCGCCGATCACCACGAACAGGCCCGCCTCGCACTCGGGGCAGGAGACCTCGTACTCCTCGTTCGTGAGCCCCCACGCCAGCTCCTCGCTCCAGCCGACGACACCCTCGAAGGCCAGGACGGCTTCGAGTAGGTAGACGTACTCGTCGCGATCACCGGCCGTCCGAAGACGCTCGTTCGCCAGCGACAGCAAGGCGGCAACCTCGGCCGCATGCCTGGCGCGGACGTCGTCGGCTCGCGCCCCGGGCCCGCGCCCGCCATGATGGCGCCCGCCAGGGTCAGGGCGTTCACCGCCTGTTCCCGATCGTCCGAGCCGGCTGTGCCGGCCAGCCAGGGCAGCGCGGCGAAGCTGGCCGAGTACACGCTGCCCTGGTGGCACAGGGCCGACCAGAGATCGCTCCAGAGCTCGGAGGTCGGCTCCGCAGCGATCCGGTCCAGCAGAGCCGGTATGTCTTCCGCAGAGCCGTAGGCATGGCTGAGTCGCGACCAATCCGTCATGCGAGGAATCCAACCAGACCGACTCCAGACCGACCGACGCCAGGCCGACTGCGACAGCGGCAAAATCGGTCAACGCCGAATAACCGCATTGCCGTTTCTCTCATTTGGCATTACGGTTGCCGCCATGACTGCCGGGTTGGCGGCCTTGTGCCGTGAGCGAGTTGGTTGCCCGGCCTCCGAGTGAGGCCGGTGCGGGCCAGGGGCCCGCCGTTTTCTCCACCGGATGTTCGGCCTGTTCCGTGGGTTTCGCGCGACGTTTCCGCGTTACCACGCACCGCTTGCATGCCTCCCCCCTACCGCAGGCGCCTTCTCACCCACCATTCTCACACGCAATTCTCGCGTGATTCTCGGGTGATTCTCGCGTGCAATCTCGCGCGCCCTACGGCAATACCCCTGCCCGAAAACAGAAAGCAGAGAATGCCCCACCACTTCAACCAACAGGTCATCGAAGAATTCCGCGCCAACCGCGGCCGGGTCGGCGGCCATTTCGAGGGCGCCCGGCTCATCCTGCTGACCACCACCGGCGCCCGCACGGGCACCCCGCACACCACCCCCGTCGGCTTCCTCCACGACGGCGACGGCCGGATCCTCGTCATCGCCTCGGCAGGCGGCTCACCCAAGCACCCCGACTGGTTCCGCAACCTGGTCGCCCATCCGCGGGTGACCGTGGAGAGCGGAGCGTTCACGTACGAGGCCGAGGCCGTCGTCCTGACCGGAAAGGAACGGGACCAGGCTTTCGCGCGGGCGGTCGAGAGCGATCCGGGGTGGGCCGAGTACCAGGCCAGGACGGACCGGGTCATCCCCGTGGTCGCCCTACGGGAGATCGCCAAGGGCGGCCCGCCGAACATCAACGCGGGCTCGATGGGCGAGCAGGTGAAGGTCGTGCACGATGTCTTCCGACGCGAACTCGCACTGATCAAAAAGGAGTTGTCCCAGGGCGGCGGCGCTGACGGAACCAAGTCCCTGACCCGCCTCGGCGCTCAGCTCCGCATCAACTGCCTCACCCTCTGCCAGGGCCTGCACAACCACCACACCGGCGAGGACGTCGCCCTGTTTCCGTTCCTCGCCGACCGCCACCCCGAACTGGCCCCGGTCCTCGACCGACTCCGCGACGAGCACGAACAGATCGCCGCGCTCCTGGAGGACCTCCGCCGGATCGTCGCCGACGAGGCCGGGGACACCGAACCCGGCCTCGTCCTGCGTGAGGTGGAACGCCTGACGGCCGAGCTCGAAGCCCATCTCGCCTACGAGGAGGAGCAGTTGCTACCCGCCCTGGACGCGGCGACGGTGTGAGGCAGACCGCCGGCCCCCTCCGGGGTGGGCGGGAGCGCGCAGGTGCCGGTGAGCGGCGGGCGGGCCCTGGGGGGTGCCTCTATGTCTTTCGTCAAGCGAGGCGTGGGGTTCTGGGTTGGTAGAAGGTGCCGTCGCGGAGCATTGCGAACAGCACGTTGATCCGTTGTCGGGCGAGGCGGAGAAGGGCCTGCGTGTGGGTCTTGCCGCGGGCTCGGCATCGGTCGTAGTAGGTGCGGGAGGTGGGATCGTGCAGGGCGGCGAATGCGGACAGGAACATCGCGCGTTTGAGCTGCCGGTTGCCGCCTCTGGGTGCGTGTTCGCCGTGGATCGAGGTCCCCGACGACTTGGTCGTCGGGGCGAGGCCGGCGTAGGAGGCGAGGTGGGCGGCGGTGGGGAAGCTGGTGCCGTCGCCGACGGTGACCAGCAAGGTGGCGGCGGTCCTGACCGCGACCCCCGGAATCGAGGTCAGGACCGGGGAAAGAGGGTGAGTCTCCAGCAGCTGTCCGATCTGCGTTTCCAGGGCTCGTCGCTGTTCGTGGACGGCAGCGAGCGAACGGGCCAGGGACGGGATCACGAGGTCGAGGGTGCCGGTGCCCGGGACCACGACGGTCTGCTCATCGAGCGCGTCGAAGACCTCGTCGATCAGCCGCTGGGCCATGCGCGGGGCCTTGGGCCGGATCACCTCGACGAGCCTGCGGCGACCGGCCTTTCGCAGCGCGGCCGGAGATCCGTAGCGTTCCAGCAGCCAGGTCACGGCCTGATGGTCCAGACGCGGCCCGAGCACGCGCTCCAGTGAGGGATGGAACTGGGTGAGCAGGCCGCGTATCCGGTTGGAGGTGCGGGTGGCCACGGCCGCGAGGTCCTGGTCGAAGCCCACCAGCACGGTCAGTTCGGCGGTGATCTCGTCGGTCAGTTCCAACGAGCGCAGGGTGTGCGGCATGGTCCGGGCTGCGTCCGCGATCACCGCGGCGTCCTTCGCGTCGGTCTTCGCCTCGCCCGGGTAGAGGTCGGCGATCCGTCGCATGGCCAGCCCCGGCAGGTAGGCGACCTTGCAGCCCGCGTCCCGGGCGACCGTCAAGGGGAGGGCTCCGATCGAGGCGGGCTGGTCCACGATCACCAGCACGGTGCCGAACTTCGCTGCCAGCTTGTCGAAGACGGCCCGCAGCTTCGGCTCGCTGTTGGGCAGTTGTTTGTCGAAGACCTTCTTGCCGGCCGGGGTGAGCCCGTGCCCGTGATGGGCGCTCTTGCCTACGTCCAGGCCGAGGAAGACGCCCACGTCGTCGATGTCGTCCAACCCATCCTCCCGAACGGGGTTCGTGCGGTGCTGGCCAGGGCTTCGGCGTCGTATGCGCGCATCCACGTTATGCAGACCTGCCGCCCGCAAGCGGCCGGGCATTGCGCCAGGCCAGGCGGTAGTCGGACCTCTCATCAGCGTCTCCAACGGCGCCTCCCAGGCCCGGTGACACCACCCCCCAGGTCATCCGTTCGACAGGGGGGCAACAGTCATGCCGGGCCCGGAGGCCAGCGGCCCTCTTGCAGGACCGCGAAGAACATAACGGGGGGGAGTTGGGCCCGCCGGGGGGAGAGTATGCCGCTCACCGGCACGTTCGTCACAGTAGTCACAGGGATGATCACCGTGGTGCGCACTCGGTCATGACTCGGTCGCCTGCACGTAACACCACGAGGCAGTGGACGCCGGTCACCAAGGCAACCCAGGCTGCGCCCCCCCGTGGCGTCTCACCTGCCGCCGGGAGGTCCGTCCGTCAGTGCCGTTCCCTGGTCTCCGTGGGGCAGGGCGAGGGCGAGGTAGGGGTTCGCCGTCGACTTGGCCCTGAGGCCCAGGGTCGCCGTCGCGGCGGTCAGGGTCATGGCGTACGTGTCCACCGCCCGGCGTACGTTGGGGGCCTCCAGGCTGTCACCCGTCACGAGGCGGTCCAGGTCCACGTACGCCGAGCGCACGGTCTCGATCCAGCGGTACACACGCCAGTCGTCGCGCCAGCCCTTGGTGCAGTCCTCCGGCAGCCGACGGGACCAGCGGGCGAACAGCCGCTCCCGGATCTCGGGCAGCGTCGGCGTCAGGTGGATGTGGCGGACCAGGTCGTAGAGCGGATCGCCCACCATCGCCATTTCCCAGTCGATGAGGGTCAGCCCTGTGCCGTCCTCGCGGCGCACGAGGTTCCACGGGTTGAGGTCGCCGTGCAGGAGCACGGACCGGCGGGGCGTCACCATGTGCCGGTCGAGGATCTCGCCCAGCCGGACACTGCTGGACGGCAGGCCGAGTTCCCTGGCCAGATCGAGGGTCTCCTTGGGGAGTTCGGAGACCATGCGGATCAGTTCGTACCGCAGCCTCCAGGAGAAGTCCGCGCTGTCCGCGTCCGGATCGAGCAGGCCACCGTCGATCTTCGTCAGCTCACAGAGCTGGTCGACGAGGTCGTCCGCCTCGTGCGGCAACAGCCCGTCAGCCGGATGGTCGGGGTGCCGGATCTCCCCCTTCGGCCCCTCGTAGGAGTGGATGGTGAACTGGTCCCCGAGGTCACTGACGCCCAGCGCCAGCACCCTCGGGGCACGCACCCGTACCCCTGACTCCTCGATCACCCGGAGGACGGCGTGCTCGTTGAGGTAGCGGCGCTCCCGGGGGCTGGCCGACCCCACCTTCCGCCGCACCATGACGGGGAACGGCACGCCCGTGACCCACACCCCCGTACTGAGATGGGCCGTGCCCTTGAACACCCGGTCCGCGGCGGCGGCACCTTCCTCGAACAGCGCTTCCTGTACGGCCGCGGCGGGAAAGTCCCGGTGCTCGGGCACCCGCGGGTCGCTCGTCCAGGAGAGGGACGACACCGCCCGGTCGCGGCTGTGCCGGTTGCCGTGCGAGACGTTCCACCGGAAGAGAATGCGTTCGATCGCCTGCTCGTCCGGTACACGCTTCAACCGCAAGGGGGCCTCGGCCGCCAGCAGCGCCCGGTGCACCTCATGGGCCGCCCTGCCCAGGTCCCGCTCGTCGAAGGAGTCCCGGAGCGAGGTCGCCGCACGCATCACGTCCGGGTAGACGGACTGGGCCCTCTCGAAGGCGACATAGTGCTTCAGATCCCGCGTCAGACCGTTGACCGCCGTGGGGCGCCGCTGTGCCATCGCCGTGCACCACGCTTCCATCACCTCCGCCCACTGGTCGTCGGGGTACCGCATCCGCACCAGATGGGTGGCGAGGTCGTGCAGCGGATCACCGTAGGTCGCCAGTTCCCAGTCGACACAGATCAGCGGCGGGTCTCCGTGGTACGACACGATCACGTTGTCGCGGTGCAGATCGGTGTGGAGCAGGCTGAAGGGCCGGCCGGCCATGGAGGGCACCCGCTCGGCGAAGCGCACCAGGGCGTCCTCGGGAATGCCCAGCATCGCGAACAGACCACCGAACTCGTCCCAGTTGCGCTGCCGGATCTGCTCCTCCGCCGCGAGCGCCAGGGTCCGCAGGAAGGCCCGGCTGTCCCTGCCGGTCCGGGGCCAGGACTGCGGCAGGGCGGGCAGATCCTTCCTGCGCACCTGTGTCATGTCCGCCAGCAGGCCGGCCAGGGCGGAGATCACAGGGGAGTCGACCGGCTTGCCGTCGCGGCAGATGCCGGCCAGCGGCACGCCCCGCACATGGCTCAGGATCGCGACGTCCCGGCGCCTGACCAGGCACCGGGGGACATGCGGCAGCACGCGGCAGACCGCTGCGAGGATCTCGGTCTCGTCCGGCCAGGTTCTGATGACGACCGGAAGCGCGGTACGGATCTGCTCGCGCACGGTGACCCGGTCATGGCCGGCGAGGGCCGTGAGCCACAGGTCGACGCCCTCGGGCGGCGCCACCACGTAGGTGCGATGGTGGTGGCCCTGGCTGAACTCCCCCTGGGTCCTGGCATACGACACCAGCCTGTCGAACGCCTCATCGGCCGCGTGTGCCAGGCCGCGAGTACCGGGCTTCGGCGGAGCACCCACGGGCCACTCCTGAATAACTGTGCGTCACTTCTGATGTTCATGCGAAGTGAAAGAGGTGGCCCCAACTGTAGTTCCCCGAGTGACCCGCGGCGCGCCGACCCGAGGACCTCGTGGCCCTGATGGCTCAGGGCCGGCTCTTCAGCTGGTCGAGGACGAGCTTCAGAGAGCCGACGATGGACTCGGGGGCGACTCCCGCGTTCCTCAGTTCCGCGGCCTTCCGCCCGTTGCGCGCGTACCCCAGGAAGGCCACGCCGGCCTCACGGGCCGCCTGGAAGTCGGTCGGTGCGTCGCCGACCATCAGCGACGTGGAAGGGTCGGCACCCATGGCGTTCAGCGCCTGAACCAGGATGTGCGGGTTCGGCTTCATCAGATCCAGGTTCTGCGTACGGCCGTAGATGTAGGGGAAACAGCCGGTGAGGCCACGGCTCTCTATGTAACGAGCCGCCGCCAGCGCCGAGTTGTTGGTGGTGATGGCGAAACGGGCCCGTGTCGCCCAGGTCCTGATGAGCGGATCGGCGTACTCGGTGGGAAACGCCCTGGGGACGGCTTCCAGCTCCTGCCGGGTGAGCCACTCCTCCAGTTCGACGATCAGGTCGCTGCGGGGGTGTCGTCTGTTGACGCCGAGCAGCGCCACCTGCGGGTCCGTGGTGCGTCGCTCGGTCTCGGTGAGCAGCCCACCGAGACCACGCCCGTCGATCAACCGCACCAGGCTCTCGGCCACCTCCTCCGCCGGATGCCCCGCGAACAACCGGCATATCGGCCCGTCCAGATCCCACAGGACGAAACGAACGGAGGTGACCAGTTCTCGCAGGTTTTCTGTCTCTACTGTCACCAACTCAGTCTGCGCCGCATCAGAAGTCACTAGGAGAGTGTCAGGTCCGTGGTGATGGTTTCCCAGAGGGCGTTGAACCACCTCTGCGACTCGTCCACGAACGCCGAGTCCCGCCGGCCGGCGCGCTTCTCGAAGGAGAAGAGCAGCGACTCCGTGCCCAGGACGTCGTACATGTCCAGGGTGCCCGTGTCCGACGGCTCCTCACGGCGGGTGATCATGTAGTACGCCATCAACGCCTCCGACTCGTTGATGAGGTACAGCTTCATCGGCGGCGTGAAGGGGAGCGCCCGGAACGTGACGCGTACGTCGATGCCGTGCGAGGAGCGCAGTGAGCGGAGGTTGTGGCGCAGGACGTGACCCTGGGCGTTGCGCTGGGCCAGCCAGCGTGTGTGGACCGGGTCGGCGTCGCCGTGTTCCGTGACGGAGATCGGGAAGGCCAGGTTGATGTCCCGGGACGGCAGCAGGATGCGGACGTCGATGGACTCGGGGCGGACGCGGCCCTCGTGGACCAGGCGGACGGGCTCGCCCAGGGCCAGCATCAGGGTCTCCGCCGTGAGGCACGCCGCGTCGATACGGACGTGAGGGGTAGAGAACGCCTCCGCCAGCCGTGGCGCGAGGCCCACCATCGTCGGCTGGGGCTGGTCGTGGGTCGGGGCCGGTTCGGCGACGCGGGGCGGGCTGCCCTTGCTCACGTTGCTGAGCAGACCGTCGTTGTGGAGCACGCGCAGCGCCTGGCGGACCGTGCCGCGTTCCACGCCGAACTCCTCGGCGAGCTCGGCCTGGGTCGGCAGGCGGTCGCCGGCCTTGAGATCTCCGGCGCGTATGCGG
Organism: Streptomyces bluensis; assembly: GCF_014650715.1. Classification (GTDB taxonomy): domain Bacteria; phylum Actinomycetota; class Actinomycetes; order Streptomycetales; family Streptomycetaceae; genus Streptomyces; species Streptomyces bluensis. The sequence goes on from NZ_BMVM01000010.1 coordinate 281,603, forward strand.
TCGCGCAGGACATCGGCGATCTCCTGCGGTGAGAGCCTTCTGCTGCCGTTCACTGCAACGTTCTCCTGGGTCACGGCCAAAACGTACAACTTCCGTCCATCTTTGGGGAGTTGTTTTTGAGTTGTTTGTAGATGACGACCAAGTGGGCATAACTTAGTCGAAGTTGGTTGCCAACTTGATGGACTTGGGCGGAGGTTCTGCCTCCTTTCGCAAACCTTTGGCACGTAGTCGCCCTCAGCACGTGTGCACATGACGCCCCGCGTCACTCGGTTCCGCACCCGCTCCACCGAAACGCCCCGAAGGAGGAACACCCATGCCCGTCCTCGCCCTCCTCTCCGCAGTCCTCGTCGCCGGTTTCGAGCAGTTCGTCCAGTGGCGCTACGGCCCCATGGGTATCGTCGGCCTGCTGCTCCTCACCATCGGACTCAAGGCCAAGAGCCCCCTGTGCAGCTCCATCGGGGCCGTCGTCCTGGCCCTGATGGTCGCCGGACCGGCCCTGTGAGCAGCGCCGGTCAGTTCGTGAGCAGCAGCTCCGAACTGATCGTCTCCCACAGGGCGTCGAACCACAGGTGCGACTGTTCCACGAAGGTCGTGTCCCGTAGGCCGGCCCCCTGCTCGAAGGCGAACAGCATCGACCGGGTGCCCTCGGCGTCGTACGTCTCCAGCTGTTCACTGTCCACCTCCTGCTCCCGGCGCTGGACGGTGTAGTAGGCGAAGAGCGCCTCCGAGCCGTTCAGCAGGTACAGCTTCACCGGCGGGGTGAAGGGAAGCGCGCGGAAGGAAACGTGCACGTCGATGCCGTGCGTGGAGCGGAGCGCTTGCAGGTTGTGCCGCAGGACCTGGCCCTGTGCGTTGCGCTGGGCGAGCCAGCGGCGTTGCAGCCGGCCGTCGGACGAGGGGTTCACCGGGGCCGGGAAGGCGAGGTCGATGTCACGGCTGGGCAGCAGGACGCGGACGTCGATCCTGTCCGGTTTGATGCGCCCCGCGTGAATCTCGCGCAACGGCTCCCCCAGAGCGAGGGTCAGCGAGACCGCTGTCAGGCACAGTGCGTCGATCTCGACGTGCCGGGCGGTGAAGGCGGCCGAAATACGTGGGGCGAGCGCCACCATCGTGGGCTGGGGCGGGACCTCGGGACCAGTGGGCACCTTCCCCGGGATCGGAGCCACGGTGGCAGGGCTGCCCTTGGAAACGTTGGTGAGCAGCTGCTCCGACTGCAGGATGCGCAGCGCCTGGCGTACGGCACCCCGCTCCACGCCGAACTCGTCGGCCAGCTGGGCCTGAGTGGGCATGCGCTGGCCCGGCCTCAGTTCGCCGGACCTGATCCGGCTGCGCAACGCGTCGGCCACCTCGTGATGTGACCTCTGTGGCGGATGTGACCTCTTCCGCCCATTGACTGCGGCATGTTCCCCGTCCACGACCGAACATTACAACTTCGCGCCATCTTTGGGCAGTTCATGAGAAGGTGGTTATGAGACGACCCCAAACGGAGATAAGTAACGTTGAGTTGGTCGCCAACTTGAGCAACATGGTCAAACTTAACGGGGGTTGGTCACCCACAGGTGACCACGGATCGCTGAGGGTGACTCCGTCGACAGGTGAGCGATCAGCAACACAGGGCCGGACTCCCTTCCGGAGGGGAGCCGGGAGCTCGGCCGGCCGCGTACAGCCATAACCGAAGAGCACAGCCACAGTTGAACAGCACAGTCACAACTGAAGAGCACCGTCACAACTTCATATGGGGAGCCATCACAACTGCATAGCTACGGATACGCAATTCAGCACCACAGCAGAACCAGAACCAACTGCACCACCCGCACATCAGCACGGAAGGAGCACCACTCACGGGAGGTCCGGGCACCACGCGTGCCTGGACGTACTCGGCCGTACGCAGCAGGGCGCCCAACTCGCCACCTTCGATGGTGAGTTCGGCGCCCTCATGTGTCTCCCCTTCCGCCCTGTCCCTCACCGGAGCAGGTCGGACACCTGGGCTTCCCCGTCGCGGTACCTGCGGGCGATCTCCGCACTGCAACCGTCGGCCGTGCGCTGGAGCTGCTGGCGGCGGCGGGAGATCTGCTGCTCGTAGCGGACGAGACGGCGCAGGCCCGCGCCGAGCTCGTCGTCCGTGCGGGCCTGAAGGTCGGACAGCTCCACCTCGGCGAGCATGTCGGAGGCCAGGGCCCGGTATTCCTCACCCTGTGGGGTGCCCAGCGTCACATGGCGGGCCGAGGAGCGGTGCCGGGCGGGCGCGTCCGTGAGGATCTCCGGGAGCCGGTCGACCACGCCGACGGGCGCCGCCGCCCCGTCCCCCTCCGCGGCCCCGCCCCGCCCTGCCAGCTCGGCCCGCAGAATGTCGATGCGGCCCTGGAGCAGCCGCCGTACATAGCTGAGGTCGGCCTCGTCCCGCTGGGCCTCCCGGCGCAGGGCCCGCAGGTCGGACAGCCGGAGCAGGGTCAGATCCCGGCTGGACTGATCGGGCGCCACCGGTGTGCTGTTCGTACGCTGCACGGGCGGGCGGTGAGCGCCCCCGACCACCCGCTCCACCCACTCCGTCCATTCCGCCGACGGCTGCCCCGTACTGGTGTTCGTACCCGAAGTGCTCATGCGTCTCAACCGTCCCCTCAGCCGGCGCGGTGCACCCCACGCACGCACCGCAACACCAGGCATCGTGCCACCCGAAGTAGCCGCTATGTGACCGAGTGACCCTGATCTGCCCCTGATCTGCCCCGGATGCGGGGTTAAGAATCAAAAGGATCATTAACGATGATCGCCCGAGTCACCGCTTCGGCCGTACGGTGAGGACGAGCCTGCCGGGGCCGCGTCCAGGCCCCCTCCCCTGGCGCCGTCAGTACCTCCATACGAGTGACGCGTCATCGCACGGCATCATGGTCCCCATGCGTGCGGTGGTACAGAGGGTGGACGGCGCGAGCGTCGTCGTGGGCGGGGAGACGGTCGGCGCGATCGAGGGCGAGGGGTTGTGCGTCCTCGTCGGAGTCACGCACGACGACACCAAGGAGAAGGCCGCCCAGCTCGCCCGCAAGCTGTGGTCGATCCGGATGCTGCACGACGAGAAGTCGTGCAGCGACATCGACGCTCCGCTGCTGGTCATCAGCCAGTTCACGCTGTACGGCGACGCCCGCAAGGGCCGCCGCCCCACCTGGAACGCGGCCGCCCCCGGCGAGGTCGCCGAGCCCCTCGTCGACGAGGTCGTGGCCCAGCTGCGTGCGCTGGGCGCGACGGTGGCCACGGGCCGCTTCGGCGCCCGGATGCGGGTGTCCCTGACGAACGACGGCCCGTTCACCGTGCTGCTGGAGATGTGAGCGGCCCCGCTGCTGAAGACTCCGAAGACGTGAGCCTCAGGGCTCGACCACGACCTCCTGGGCCGCCGCCGTCGTGTCGGCCATCAACGGCGCGTCCGTCGGCACGTTCCGCTTGACCAGCGCCAGCGCCACCGGGCCCAGCTCGTGGTGGCGTACGGACGTGGTCACGAAGCCGATCTTCCGGCCGTCGGGACCGTCGTCCGCCAGGCGGATCTCCGTGCCGTGCGGCGGCAGGTGGACCTCGCTGCCGTCCAGGTGGAGGAAGACGAGGCGGCGCGGCGGCTTGCCCAGGTTCTGGACGCGGGCGACCGTCTCCTGGCCCCGGTAGCAGCCCTTCTGGAGGTGGACCGCGGTGCCGATCAGGCCCAGTTCGTGCGGGATGGTCCGGTGGTCGGTCTCGAAGCCGAGCCGCGGGCGGTGCGCCTCGACGCGCAGGGCCTCGTAGGCGAGCAGCCCGGCCGCCGGGCCGGCCTTCTCGGCGTACGACTCCAGGTCCGTACGCGGCAGGAAGAGGTCGCGGCCGTACGGTGTCTCGCGGACGACGACGCCCTCCGGCGCCTCGGTGATCGAACCGGCCGGCAGGTGCACGACCGCGACGTCACCGGTGCGGTCGGCGACATCGACCCGGTAGAAGAACTTCATCGACTCCAGGTACGCGATCAGCGCGTCCTGCGTGCCGGGCTCGACGTGCGCCCAGACCGTCTCGCCGTCGTCCACCAGGTACAGCGCGTGCTCGATGTGGCCGTGCGCGGAGAGGACGAGCGCCTCGGTGGCCTGGTGCGGCGGGAGGTCGCTGACGTGCTGGGTGAGCAGCAGGTGCAGCCAGCTCAGCCGGTCCTCACCGGAGACGGTCAGGACCCCCCGGTGGGAGAGGTCCACGAATCCGGTGCCGTCGGCGAGGGCCCGCTGCTCGCGGAACAGGTCGCCGTAGTGGGCGGCTACGCCTTCGTCCACGCCCTCGGCGGGGACGGCGCCGGGCAGGGACAGCAGGGGACTCTTCATACGGACCAGCCTACGACGTGGTAGTTGAACCCTTCAGGGAACATCGCTCGCACCGGCCGAAGATCGCGAAGTGCTTCATGTCCGTGTCGAAGCCGAAGGTCTCACGCAGCTTGGCCGTGAAGTCGGCGGCCACCTCGACATCGGCCTCGATGACGGTCGTGCAGTCGCGGCACACGAGGTGGATGTGGTGGTGCCGGTCGGCCAGGTGGTACGTCGGGGCGCCGTGACCGAGGTGGGCGTGCGAGACCAGCCCCAGCTCCTCCAGGAGCTCCAGGGTCCGGTACACGGTGGAAATGTTGACCCCCGACGCCGTCTTCCTCACTTCCGCGAGGATGTCGTCGGGGGTCGCGTGCTCCAGGGTGTCCACTGCTTCGAGGACAAGCTGACGCTGCGGCGTCAGCCGGTAGCCGCGCTGCCTGAGGTCGCTCTTCCAGTCGGTGCTCACCACACCGGAAAGTCTAGGACGACGCGAGCGTGTCCAACTGGTGTCTCCTACTTGAAGAAGGCGATCCCGTCGTCCGGAAGGTCGTCCGGCAGGGCCTTGGCCCAGCGCTCGACCTCCTCCGGGGTGACGACCTTCTTCAGGTGCGCCGACATGTAGGGGCGCAGCTCGACCTCGGGGGTCTGCTTCTCGCCGACCCACATCAGGTCGCTCTTGACGTAGCCGTAGAGCCGCTTGCCGCCCGTGTACGGTCCCGACGCCGCCGTGCGCGCGACCGCGTCCGTGACCAGGTCGATCTGCGGCTTCTTGTCGGCCAGTTCGCCGTACCAGACCTCGACGACACCGTCGTGGCGAACCATTGTCACCTCGACCTTGCGGTCGGCGTCGATCCGCCAGAAGCCGGACTCCGACTCCAGTGGCCGGACCTTGTTGCCCTCCTGGTCCAGCACCCAGGTGTGGGAGCGGTACTCCAGGAAGTCCCGGCCGTCGTGGGTGAAGGTGACCTCCTGGCCGAAGTTGCACTTCTCCGAGCCGGGGAAGTCGTGCACGCCCGCGCCGGCCCAGTTGCCGAGCAGGAAGGCGAGCGGGACGAGGTCCTTGTGCAGGTCGGACGGAATCTCGATCATGGGAGAAAGTTCCTGGACGTGGGTCAGCGCTGGCCCTGGTACAGCTTCTTCACGGTCAGCCCGGCGAAGGCGAGGACGCCGACGCAGACCAGGACCAGCAGGGCTTCGAAGAAGATCTCCACGGGGTGCTCCTCGATTGAGCGGAGAGGGCGGTACATACAGAGCCGCCCCCCAGCTTACGCGGCCGGGATCGGCCCCTTCGCGTCAGGTACGGCTCAGCGCGGGAGCCGGCGCCGGAACTACCATGCGGGCATGGCGAAGAAGCTCGTGATCAAGGTGACGGCCGGGGCGGACGCCCCCGAGCGCTGCTCGCAGGCGTTCACCGTCGCGGCGGTGGCCGTGGCCAGCGGTGTCGATGTCTCCCTGTGGCTGACCGGCGAGTCCTCCTGGTTCGCGCTGCCGGGCCGTGCCGCCGAGTTCGAGCTCCCGCACGCCGCCCCGCTCCCCGACCTGATCGACTCGGTCCTGGCGGGGGGCAGCCTCACCCTGTGCACCCAGTGCGCTGCCCGCCGCGACATCACGGAGACGGACGTCATCGAGGGCGTGCGTATCGCGGGCGCCCAGGTCTTCGTCCAGGAGGCGATGGCGGACGGGACACAGGCGCTCGTCTACTGAGACGGGCGGCTCACCCCTCGGTCCGCACCCACAGGCAGAAGGGGTGTCCGGCCGGATCGAACAGCACCCGTACGTCGTCCTGGGGCTGGTGATCGGCGAGTACGGCACCCTCGGCGACCGCCCGCGCCGTCTCGCCCTCCAGGTCGTCGACCTCGATGTCCAGGTGCAGCATCATCTGCTGGTCGCCGGGGTTCCTGGACGGCCAGACGGGGCGGACGTACTTGGGCTCGGTCTCGAAGGCGAGCGAGACACCGTCACCGCCCGGCGGCCCGACGAGCACCCAGTGCGGCTCGTCCGCCCGCACCTCGTACCCCAGCAACCGTACGTAGAAGTCGGCCAGCTCATGCGCGTCGTGCGCATCGAGCACAACGGTGGACACCTTCGCGCGTGGCATGGGCCCTTGGTACTACCGGCGCTTCTTCCCGTCCAGCTCGTCCCACCACTCGTCGGACTGCGGGTCGCCGGAGGGGTCGTCCCACCAGCGGTCGTCGGGCCCGCGCCGGTTGGCGACCATCGCGGCCACCGGCGGGATCAGCATCGCCACCACGCACATGCCCACCGCCGCCGGAACCGACCAGAGCCGCACGACACCCCAGGCCAGGACGAAGAGCACCACACACGTCCCCATCATGGCGAAGTAGAGGCGACGCCGCCGTGCGTACATACGTCCAGGGTAGGTCTGGAGGGCCGGAGAACGGGCAAGGGCCGCGCCCCGGGTGTCGAACCCGTGGGGCGCGGCCCTTCGGTCGTGGACCGTGGGTGGCGTCAGACGGCGATCGCGACCTCTGCCAGGCCGCCCGTCTGGGCGACCACCGTACGGTCGGCGGTGCCGCCGGGGACGAGGGCGCGCACGGTCCAGGTGCCCTCGGCCGCGTAGAACCGGAACTGTCCGGTGGCCGAGGTGGGCACCTCGGCGGTGAACTCGCCCGTCGAGTCCAGGAGACGGACGTAGCCGACCACCGGCTCGCCGTCGCGGGTCACCTGGCCCTGGATGGTGGTCTCACCGGGCTTGATCGTCGAGGCGTCCGGCCCGCCGGCCTTCGCTCCACACATGTGTTTCTCCAGAGGTTCTGACCAGAGGGTTCGGTCGGGTGGTCGGATTGCTTACTGGCGGATCGCCTGCTGGCGGGGTGCCTGCTGGCGGGCTGCCTACTTGTTGGCGCCGAGCTCGATCGGCACGCCGACGAGGGAGCCGTACTCGGTCCAGGAGCCGTCGTAGTTCTTGACGTTCTCCACACCGAGCAGCTCGTGCAGCACGAACCAGGTGAGCGCGGAGCGCTCGCCGATCCGGCAGTACGCGATGGTGTCCTTGGCCAGGTCCACGCTCTCCTCGGCGTAGAGCTCCTTGAGCTCGTCGTCCGACTTGAAGGTGCCGTCGTCGTTGGCGTTCTTGGACCACGGGATGTTGCGGGCGGTCGGGACGTGCCCCGGACGCTGCGACTGCTCCTGCGGCAGGTGCGCCGGAGCGAGCAGCTTGCCCGAGAACTCGTCGGGCGAGCGGACGTCGACCAGGTTCTGCGCACCGATCGCGGCGACCACGTCGTCACGGAAGGCGCGGATCGAGGTGTCCTGCGGCTTGGCCTTGTACTCGGTCTTCGCGCGCTCGGGCACCTCGGAGCCGTCGACCAGCTCGCGGGCGTCCAGCTCCCACTTCTTGCGGCCGCCGTCGAGGAGCTTGACGTTCTCGTGGCCGTACAGCTTGAAGTACCAGTAGGCGTACGAGGCGAACCAGTTGTTGTTGCCGCCGTAGAGGATCACCGTGGTGTCGTTGGCGATGCCCTTCTCCGACAGGAGCTTCTCGAAGCCCTCCTGGTCGATGAAGTCACGGCGCACCGGGTCCTGGAGGTCCTGGGTCCAGTCGATCCGGATGGCGTTCTTGATGTGGTTCTTCTCGTACGCGGACGTGTCCTCGTCGACCTCGACGATGGCAATCGTCGGGTCGTCCAGGTGGTCCTGGACCCAGTCGGCGTCGACCAGGACGTCGCTGCGGCTCATGCTCTTTCTCCTCCGGGGCAGTTGCGGCGGGACTTGTGCGTGGAGATTTCCGGTGCGGGCGCTCGGCCCGGCCATGCAGGCCAGGGAACCGGTCGGCCTGTGCGGCGCACGGATGGCCCTGGGTCAGGTCGGGGGCCGGGAAAAACCGGGAGGCTGCGCTCCCGGTCAGACAGCGCGACAGAGCATGGCGGCGACGCGGCACAGGTCTACTGCCCGCCGCTTCGTGAGGTCCGCCTGTCGCTTCATGACTGCGATCGTAAGGACGGACGGGCGGGCGTGTCACCGGTGCTTCACATAGTGAGATGCGATCGTCCGGGATGCGAGACGGATGGGCCGCAGCGGCGGATGGCGCCGGGATTCAGAACCGGCTTGGCCACCGTCGCATCTGCTCACATCTGCTGTACGGACGACAGCGTCTCGCCTTTCGGACAGGCAGACCAGAAGGCCGAGGGCTTGCGAGCTGTACGGGGCGTCTGATGGACCGTGCTACCCCGCCAGCCTCACGTCCGAACCCTTCACCGTGATCTCCACACCATCGTTACCGCCCTCCACCTTGTCGAGCTTGATGCCGCCGGGGAGGTCGTTGATCTTCTGCTGGAAGTCGGTGATCGAGCGGAGTGTGTTCTCGGCGAGGTCGACGCCGAGGTTGGGGATGGAGTCCGCGCGTACCTCCACGGTGTCGCCCTTGACGCTGACCGTGCTGAGCACGGAGACCGGCTCGGGCAGCTTGTTACCGAGGACGGTGGCCTCGACCTCGACCTTGATCTTGCCGCCGCCACCGGCGGAGAGGCCGACGACCTGGGCGGAGACACCGGGGGTCACATCGGTGGGCTCGGACTTCGCGGCCCTGAGGAGCTCGTCGTACGGGATGGTGGCGGTGCCCGTGGCGCTCCGCGCGGTGGCGGAGCTGTAGTCGCCGGAGAAGACGACGCCGCGCATGTCGGCCTTCAGGTCCGCGATACGGATCTTCTCGGTGCCGCTGCCCGTGGCGGCCTCGTAGTCCTTGATGCCGACCTCGACGTCGTCCAGTTCGCCGCCCGCGACCTGGGTGAGGAAGGGGAAGCCCTTGATGGACACGGCCGGGTCGGTGGTCAGGCCCTCGGTGGTCCGCAGCTTCTGCGCGGCCTGGTCCTCGGCGAAGTTGACCGCGACCCGGTCGGCGATCACGAACAGGCCGCCCAGGACCACGGCGACGATGAGCAGTATTCGCAGTGCGCGCATGTCTCGGTGTTCCCCCACGTTTTCCACTCGGCGGTCGTCGGTCGTCGGTCGTCCGCGGTCGTCGACGGCCTGGGTGGCCGTCGGGTGCGAGCGTAATCCGGACACGGCTCGGTCGGTGAACGGTTTGCGGGCTTGTTGATCAAGTGGCCGCGATCAGCGGAAGGAGGATCAGCTTCCAACGGGTGAATCCGACCGTTCGGGGACGGCGCCCCAGGGGAGAGCGGGAAGCCCATTCTCCGTACCGGACAGTCGATGTCAGTGATCAGTGAGCAGGGAGCCGTCCCATGCCGAAGTTCCTCATTCAGTCCACCTACACGACCGAGGGCACGAAGGGGCTGCTCAGCGAGGGCGCGAGTGGCCGCCGCGCCGCCGTCGAGCAGATCGTCACCGGCCTCGGCGGGAAGGTCGAGGCCATGTACTTCGCCTTCGGAGAGGACGACCTCGTGCTCATCGTCGACTTCCCCGACCCGGTCTCCATGGCCGCCGTCAGCCTCACCGTCAAGGCCAGCGGTGCCCTCCACACCCGGGCCACCCCTCTACTCACCCTCGACGAGATCGACGAGGCCTCCCGCCGGAAGGTGAGCTTCCGCGCCCCCGGCAAGTGAAGCGGTCGGACGCGTGGGCCCGCTCCCCCTGCCCTACCCCAGCGCCCGCCCCAGCAGGTACACCGCGGGGGCCGCGGCCGCCAGGGGCAGGGCCACGCCCGCCGTCATGTGGACGAACCGGGACGGGTAGTCGTAGCCGGCGACGCGGTGACCGATCAGGGCGCAGACGGCGGCCCCGAGGCCGAGGTAGGCGCCCGGAGTGCCGACCCCCGTCATGCCGCCGAGCACGAGGCCGGCGCCCGCGCCCGCCAGGAGGGCGGCCGTCACGGAGACCACCGTGGGCAGGGGCAGCGCACGGACCACGATCGCCACGGCCACCGCGCCCGCGCCCACGGACACCGCGTCCGGCGCGGCCGCGAGGTGCCCGGCGGCGATGATCGACAGCGCGGCCGACGCGACCGTGGCCATCAGGCCGTACATGCGCTCGTCCGGGTCGGCGTGGCTGCGCAGCTGGAGGACCAGGGCCAGCAGCACCCAGACGCCGAGCGTGCCGAGGATCGCGGCGGGTGCGTTCTCCCGGCCCGCCGCCAGCAGCACCACGTCCGCCGTCACGGCGCCCGCGAAGGCCAGCGCGATGCCCTGCCGGGCGGGCCACATGCCGTTCAGCCGGAACCAGCCGGCCGCGGTCACCGCCTGGAGGATCACCAGGGGCACGACGAGGGCGTACTGGCCGACCACCGCCGCCCCCGCGAGCAGCGCGCCCAGCACGGCAGTGATCAGCGCGGGCTGCGCACCGGGCTCGATGATCGGCGACCGGCCCTCGGCGCGGGCGCGCTGGGCGTCGGTCACACGGGCGTTGCCGGTGAGGGTGGGAGGGCCGTAGCCGGGTTCTTCCGGAGCGGAGGAGGGCTGCGCGGGAGCCGGCGCGGCGGTTCCGTCAGGGGACGGGGGCTGCTGGGCTGCGTATGACGAGGGCGGGGACGAGGCCGAGGGCTGCTGGGGCGCGTATGACGCGGGCGAGGGCTGCTGAGGGCTGTACTGCTGGTGGCCCGGCGACATGTACGCCGTCTCCGTCACGTCCGCCTGGGCGGTCGGCATGTGTACCTGGGTCTCCCAGGTCTGGCCCTCCCACTGCTGGGTGTACTGCTGGGCGTGGGCGGCCTGCGTCTCGTCGTGGCCCTGCCAGTCGGGCTGCTGGTACCCCGGCTGCGGCTGGTACCCCGGCTGCTGCTGGCCTGCTTGCCCCTGCTGACCCGGCTGCTGCTGATACGGGTCGTAGCCCTCGTACGGGGCGCCGTACGGCTGGTTGCTCATGATCGCGTCACCCTCCTGCGAACGGCGGGAGCACCTCGACCGTGCCGCCCTCGGCCAGCCGTACCGTCTCATGTCCGCGGGTGCCCACGGGGTCACCGTCGATGAGGAACGAGCATCGCCGCAGGACGCGGACGAGTTCGCCGGGGTGTCGCTCGCGGACCGCGTCCAGTGCCTCGGCGAGCGTGACCGCGTCGTACGGCTCCTCGGCGACGCCCGCGGCGGCCTTGGCGGCTGCCCAGTAGCGCACCGTGCCCTTTGCCATCTCGTCCCTCGATCGGTTGTGTGGTGAACACGGTCAGGCTATCGGGAGGTCCCGGGTGTGGATGCCGCCGGAGCCCTCGGCTGCGGCGGCCGCCGCCCATGCGCCGATCCGCCTCAGCAGCCCGTCGTCCGCCGCGTGTTCCGCGTGGCCCATCCCCGGCTCCAGCCAGAGTTCGCCGTGGTCGCCGGCCGCCGCGGCCAGCATCCGCGGATGGTCCACCGGGAAGTAGCCGTCACGGTCGCCGTGGACGATGAGGAGAGGCGTCGGGGCGATCAGGGGGACCGACTCCACGGGGGACGAGGGCACCGGGTCCCATTCGCGGTGATGGATACGGGTGCGCAGGCCGTAGCGGCCGACCGCGCGGCCCAGGGGCCGGGTGACCAGCCAGTGCAGCCGCCGCATGGGAGCCGTGCCCCGGTAGTACCAGCGGGCGGGCGCACTCACCGAGACAACCACGTCCGTATGTGCCGCGACCACATGTGCCCCCGTGCGCCCCTCGTGCGCCGCGGGGCCGTGCAGCGCCGCGTGCCGCAGGACCACCGAGCCCCCCATCGAGAAGCCGACGGTGGCCACGCGCGTGTGCCCGAGTTCCCGTGCCCAGGCGACCGCCGCCGCCAGGTCGAGCACCTCGCGGTCACCGAGCGTGGAGCGCCCGCCCGATCCCCCGTGACCACGGAAGGAGAAGGTCACCACGGCTCCGTACCGGGCGAGGACGCGCGCCACCCGGCGTACGTGCGGGCGCTCCAGATCGCCCGTGAAGCCATGGGCGACGACGAACACCAGGTCACGGGAAGGTGGCCTCCCGGCGTCGTACACGAGGGCTGCCGGCTCGTACACGGAATCGATCGGCACGCCGTCGAGCGTGCGCAGAAACCTCCGGACAGGGGCGCGGGAGGCCGTCTCAGAGTTCGGGAAGGAGAGGGATCGCATCACATGACCTGCCGGACCAGTGCTCTTGTGGGCTATTCTGCTGGGCAGAGGACTCGGGCAGCGTAGCCCCCGGGTCCTTTTGTGCTTTCGGAAGCGTTGTATACGACGCGGGAAACCGCAGGTGTACGGGGCGTCGATCGCATACGCGGGCCCCGAGGGCCGGGGATTCGCACCGCACCGAACATGTACCGAGCACGTACCGGGCAGTACCCAGCAGTACCAGGCAGTGCCGTAAACGTCCTCGCAGGGACCGAGGAGGAACCAGACGTTATGGGCGAGCGATCCGTGCACGATCCGAAGACGACGACCTGGGCAGGTGGGGCGCGATGAGCTCTCTGCTGCTCCTGACCAACGCCCTCCAGCCGTCGACGGAGGTGCTTCCCGCTCTCGGTCTGCTCCTGCACAACGTGCGAGTGGCTCCTGCGGAAGGCCCCGCCCTCGTCGACACCCCCGGCGCCGACGTCATCCTCATCGACGGCCGCCGGGACCTCCCGCAGGTCCGCAGCCTGTGCCAGCTGCTGCGTTCCACCGGGCCCGGTTGTCCCCTCATCCTCGTCGTCACCGAGGGCGGCCTCGCTGCCGTCACCGCCGACTGGGGCATCGACGACGTGCTGCTCGACACCGCCGGTCCGGCGGAGGTCGAGGCGCGGCTGCGGCTCGCCATGGGCCGCCAGCAGATCGTCAGCGACGACTCCCCCATGGAGATCCGCAACGGCGACCTGTCGGTGGATGAGGCGACCTACAGCGCCAAGCTCAAGGGACGCGTCCTCGACCTGACCTTCAAGGAGTTCGAGCTCCTGAAGTACCTCGCCCAGCACCCCGGCCGCGTCTTCACGCGCGCACAGCTGCTCCAGGAGGTCTGGGGCTACGACTACTTCGGCGGCACGCGGACCGTCGACGTCCACGTACGACGGCTGCGCGCGAAGCTCGGACCGGAGCACGAGTCGCTGATCGGGACCGTCCGGAACGTCGGTTATCGATTCGTTACTCCGGAAAGGCCGGAGAGGACGGAAAGGGCGGACCGGGGCTCGGACGAGTCGAAGGCCGCGTCGAAGGCCCCGTCGAACACCGCGGTGGCCCGGCCAAAGGCGGAGGATGCGGACGAGACGGCCCGCCTGAACGCGGTGGACACCGCCGAAGTGGCCGCGGACGCATAGCACTGGCGTGGGGGGGTACTGGGGCGTACGCGGTCGCCGCGCGCAGGTTGGCGCCAGGTTGGGGCCGGTACGCCCTGCCCAGCGCATTGCAATCCGCGTAGACTCCGCGCGTGGCGAAGGTGACTAGGGATGACGTGGCGCGGTTGGCGGGGACTTCCACCGCCGTCGTCAGCTATGTCATCAACAACGGACCCCGGCCGGTCGCCCCGGCCACGCGCGAGCGTGTCCTCGCCGCGATCAAGGAACTGGGGTACCGGCCCGACCGGGTCGCCCAGGCCATGGCGTCGCGGCGGACGGAGCTCATAGGCCTGATCGTGCCGGACGCGCGCCAGCCGTTCTTCGGCGAGATGGCGCACGCCGTCGAACAGGCGGCCGCCGAGCGCGGCAAGATGGTCCTCGTCGGCAACTCCGACTACATCGCCGAGCGCGAGGTCCACTATCTGCGGGCTTTCCTCGGGATGCGGGTCTCCGGGCTGGTCCTCGTCAGCCACGCGCTCAGCGACAACGCCGCGGCCGAGATCGAGGCGTGGGACGCGCGGGTGGTGCTGCTGCACGAGCGGCCCGAGGCGATCGACGACGTCGCGGTCGTGACCGACGACATCGGGGGCGCGCAGGAGGCCGTGCGGCACCTGCTGGAGCACGGGAACGAGTACGTGGCCTGTATGGGCGGCATCGCGGAGACGCCGCTGGTCGGTGACCCCGTCTCCGACCACGTCGAGGGGTGGCGGCGCGCGATGGGCGACGCCGGGATCTCCACGGAGGGGCGCCTGTTCGAGGCGCCGTACAACCGCTACGACGCGTACGAGGTCGCTCTGGAGCTGCTGTCCGGGCCCCGTCGGCCGCCCGCGATCTTCTGTTCCACCGATGACCAGGCGATCGGTGTGCTGCGGGCCGCGCGGGAGCTGCGGATCGATGTGCCCGGGGAGCTGGCGGTGGTCGGGTACGACGACGTGAAGGAAGCGGGGCTGACCGATCCGCCGATGACGACCGTGGCGTCGGATCGTACGGGAATGGCACGTGCGGCAGTCGATCTCGTGCTGGACGACGGGCTTCGGGTGGCCGGGTCGCGTCGTGAGCGGGTGAAGCTGTTTCCGTCGCGGTTGGTTGTGCGGCGGTCCTGCGGGTGTGGGTAGTGCCGTAGAGGTTGCAGGCGTCCCGGAAAGGCCGGTGGCCCCCGCGTCCCGAAGGGGATGCGGGGGCCACCGGCCTTTCCGGGTGGGCTCCAACGGCCCTCCCGGTGGGCTCAGAACAACAGGTTGTACTGGTTGAAGCCCGTGCCCAGGCTGATCCTCGACGCGAACAGGTCGCTGGACGCCTTGTTCGTGCCCCGGTAGAGCCACAGCGTGCCGCCCGAGTCACGGGCCATGACGTCGGCGATGCCGTCGCCGGTCACGTCGCCGTTGGTGACGTAGGACGTGAAGTTCCAGCCGGTGCGGGCCTTGATGCGGCCCGACCAGGGGGCCGAGGCCTTGCCCGTGCCGCGGTAGAGGTACAGGGTGCCGTCCGGGTAGCGGACCAGCAGGTCCGCCTTGCCGTCGCCGGACAGGTCACCGCGACCCATCAGCTTCATGCCCTTCCAGGCACCGGAGACGACCTTGATCTTGCTGTTGAACTGGCCGTTGCCCTTGCCCGGGTAGAGGTAGACCGAGCCGTCCGCGTCCAGGGCGACGAGGTCGGGGCGGGCGTCACCGGTCAGGTCGCCGGGGATGGCGTACGACTTGTAGCCGCCCCAGACGGAGCTGATCTGCATCCACTCCCACGCCCAGCTGGAGTGGTTCATGTAGCTGCGGTACAGCTTGCCGTCCGTCTTGTCGCGGATGATCAGGTCCTGGTAGAAGTCGCGGTCCAGGTCGGCCTGCATGGCCCAGCTGGCGTACTCCCAGCCGTTGCCCTGGTACGCGCGGGTCGCGAGCGACGTGCCCTTGCTGTCCTGCTGGAACAGGTTGCCCGACGGCGTGCGGGCCAGCAGGTCGGCGCGGCCGTCGTAGCTCAGGTCGGTGTCGTCGATGCGCGGCTGGGCCGCCCAGGTGTACGAGGAGACCTTGGTGAAGACGGGGTAGGCGCCCTCGGCGGTGCAGCCCTGGACCCCCCAGGAGACGATGCCGATGATCTTGCCGCCCACGACCAGCGGGCCGCCGGAGTCACCGTTGCAGGGGCTGACGGTGCCCGCGTCGCCGCCGGTGGCCGGGGTGCCCGCACAGGTCATCGAGCCCTCGGCGAAGACGTCCTCGCCGAGCACGTTCCGCATGGCGGTGTCGCAGGTCGAGTCCGCGACGACCTTGAGGCTCGCCTTGCGGAGCTTGGGGGACAGCTCGGCGTCCGCGCCGCCGGAGGTCAGGCCCCAGCCGTACACCGTGCCGGTGGTGCCGGGGGTGTAGAGCGAGCTGTCGTCGGAGGCCGCCAGGCGCAGTCCGGCCTGCTCCAGGGGGCGGTCCAGGGTGAGGACGGCGACGTCGTTCTTGATGGTCGACTCGTCGTACTTCGGGTGGCTCCACTGGCGCCATACCCCGGCGACGGTGCCCGTGGAGCCGTCGAGAAGATCGGCGGTTCCCGAGACGACGGCACCGTACTTCTGCCAGTCCAGGCCGGCCACGCAGTGGGCGGCGGTGAGGACCTTGTTGGGGGCGACGAGCGTGCCACCGCAGAAGTAGCTCTGGCCGGCCTCGTCGGAGTAGTAGAGCTGGACCATCCACGGGGCGCTGGAGATCGTCGTCTCGGTGCCGCCGATGATGAACGGGGACTGCTGCTCGGAGGACTCAGGAGAGTCCGTGGAGTCGTTCGCCGCTTCCGGCTTGGACGCTTCTTCCTTGGCCGCTTCCGCCTTGGCCGCCTCTGCGGCTCGTTCGCGCAGTTCGGCGTCGGAGGCGGTGGGCTTCGGGGCGGCGCTCTGCTGCCGGGCGGTGCCCGGGTCGGGAAGGGTGGCGGGTCCGTCGGCCGCGCTCGCGGGCGTCGCGAGTGCGCCGGCGCAGCTCAGCGCCAGCGCGAGGGCGGCCGCGGGCAGCGCCGTGACTGCACGTCTGTGACGGCCGCGCGGGGCACGTATCACTCAGGGCTCCTGGGGTGCGAGATGTCGTATGGGGCCCGAGAAGGGCCAGACAACGCGCAGGCCAACCCTGCGGCGTGCATGACATGGCCATGACGTACACAGATGGCGAAACCGCGGAGCCCCCCTCCGGCGCGGACGATCATAGGCACCAAATGTCCCTGTGCGCGCCGGTGTCACAGCATCCAAACAAGAGTTCGCCCGACACCTTCAGGGAACTCACCTCACGGCAACCTTCCGTTTCCCTTCCCACCCGGCCTTACATCGGGCATACGCGCTTCTGTCGGGCTTCTCAGCCGGTACTCAGGCACCTCTCATGGACGCGGCGCAATCTGGGAGTCATGACCGAGAGCTTCCGCCGCAGCGGCGAGTACGAGAACCCCCAGGGTCACGGACACCAGCCCGCGTACCCCGAGCAGCAAGCCTCCGCCTCCCCGGTGAACCCGGTGAACCCGGTGAACCCGGCGCAATCGGCACAAGCGGCGCACCCGGAATGGCCGCCCCCGCCCCCGTACCAGCCCCAGGCGCCGTCGAACGCCGGGAAGCGCGCCCGCGGTCCGATGGCCCTCCTCGCGGCCGTGGCGATCGTCGCGGCAGCGATCGGCGGCGGCACCGCGTACGGCATCCAGACGCTGACCGGCAACGACACCGCGGCCTCCACCAGCGCCACGAGCGCCACGAGTGTCGTGCCCGCCAGCCAGAAGGGCACGGTGGCCGGGGTCGCCAAGGCGGTGAGCCCGAGCATCGTGGAGGTCAGCGCGAGCTCGAACGCCGGTGAGTCGACCGGTTCGGGCGTGATCATCACCAAGGGTGGCGAGATCATCACCAACAACCACGTCGTCGCCGACGCCTCCTCGGTCAAGGTGACGACCAGCACCGGCAAGACGTACACGGCCCGGGTCGTCGGCACCGACAGCAAGAAGGACCTCGCGCTGATCAAGCTCGTGAACGCCTCCGGTCTGAAGGCGGCCACGCTGGGCGACTCCGGCAACGTCAAGGTCGGCGACGAGGTCGTCGCGATCGGCTCCCCGGAGGGGCTGTCCGGCACGGTCACCAGCGGCATCGTCTCCGCGCTCAACCGGGACGTCACGGTCGCCACGGGCGGCGGGCAGCAGCAACAGCAGCAGGGTGGTCCGGGCGGTGGCGGCGACTGGCCGTTCGAGTTCGGCGGGCAGCAGTTCAACGGCGACACCGGCTCGTCCACGACGACGTACAAGGCGATACAGACCGACGCCTCACTGAACCCGGGCAATTCCGGCGGCGCGCTGATCGACATGAACGGCGACATCATCGGCATCAACTCGGCGATGTACTCGGCGGCCCAGTCCTCCTCCGACGCGGGCAGCGTCGGCCTCGGCTTCGCCATCCCGATCAACACGGTGAAGGCCGACCTGAGCACGCTGCGGGCCGGCGGCTCCGGCAGCTGAGCCGCCCCGGATGTGCCTCTGAGCCGCCCCTGATCTGCCTCTGATCTGCCCTGATCTGCCTCGGACACGGCCGTCACCCCGCCAGGCCCCCGAAACGTGCGAGGCTGAAGGCGCCCGACAGGACCGACAGGTCACCCGTCCCCGCGCACCCGAGGAACGACACACCATGAGCCCCGCCGAAGGCGACCGTGAACCCCAGCGCATCCTGATCGTCGACGACGAGCCGGCCGTGCGCGAAGCACTCCAGCGCAGCATGGCCTTCGAGGGGTACGAGACCGAGACGGCCGTGGACGGCGCCGACGCCCTGGAGAAGGCGACCGCGTACCGGCCCGACCTGGTCGTCCTGGACATCCAGATGCCCCGGATGGACGGGCTCACCGCCGCCCGCCGTATCCGCGGCGCGGGCGACACGACCCCCATCCTGATGCTGACGGCCCGCGACACGGTCGGCGACCGTGTCACCGGGCTCGACGCCGGGGCCGACGACTACCTGGTCAAGCCGTTCGAGCTGGACGAGCTGTTCGCCCGCATCCGTGCGCTGCTGCGCCGCAACTCGTACGCGGCCGCGGTGGCCGCCGCGGCCCAGCAGGACGAGACACTCACCTTCGCGGACCTGCGGATGAACCTCGCCACCCGTGAGGTCACCCGCGGGGGGCGGGCCGTCGAGCTGACCCGTACGGAGTTCACGCTGCTGGAGATGTTCATGGCGCACCCGCGCCAGGTGCTCACCCGTGAGCAGATCCTGAAGGCGGTCTGGGGCTTCGACTTCGAGCCGACCTCGAACTCCCTGGACGTGTACGTCATGTACCTCCGCCGCAAGACGGAGGCGGGCGGCGAGCCCCGCCTCGTGCACACGGTGCGCGGGGTGGGTTATGTGCTGCGGTCGGGTGGGGTGGAGTGAGGAACGTCGTACGCCGGTACCGGTCGCTCCCGCTGAGGGCGCGGCTGTCGCTGCTGGTCGCGGCGGCGGTGGCGTTCGCGGTGGCGGCGGTCTCGATGAGCTGCTGGTTCGTGGTGCAGGAGAAGCTGTACGACGAGGTGAACAGCGATCTGGAGAAGGCCGCGGACCGGCCGCAGGTGGCCAGCGAGGTGGCGGGCGTCCTCAACAACTGCGTCCAGGAGCCGTCGGGGACGTACACCGGCGTGCGCGGGCGCGACACCTTCTACGTCCAACTGGTCAAGGCGGACGGCACGGCCTGTGTCTCCGTGTCGTCCGAGGGCATGGTGAAGGTCACCCCCAGCGACGTCGACGTGGTCAAGCACGCGGCGGACGGCAAGGGCATCCTCCGCAACGGCACGGACTCCAACGGCAACGCCGTGCGCGTGCTGACCGTGCCGCTGCGTGTCACCGAGGGCTTCGGCGGCGAGTCACAGCTGTTCCAGGGGGCCGCGTTCACGATCGCCATCCCTCTCCAGGACACCCAGAAAACCCTCAACGACCTCGCCCTCCTGCTCCTTGTCGTCTCCGGCGTCGGCGTCGTGGGCGCCGGAGCCATGGGCCTGTTCGGGGCCCGCGCCGCCCTGCGCCCGGTCGACAGACTCACCGACGCCGCCGAGCACATCGCCCGCACCGAGGACCTGACGATCCGTATCCCCGTGGAGGACGATGCCGAGGACGAGATCGCGCGCCTGTCCCGCTCGTTCAACTCGATGACGAGCGCCCTGGCCGACTCCCACGAACTGCAACAACAGCTCATCGCGGACGCGGGCCACGAACTCCGCACCCCGCTCACGTCCTTGCGCACGAACATCGAACTCCTCAGCCGCAGCGAGGAGACGGGCCGCCCGATCCCCGCGGCGGACCGCAAGGCACTGCTCGCCTCGGTCAAGGCGCAGATGACGGAACTGGCCTCCCTGATCGGCGACCTTCAGGAACTGTCCCGCTCGGACAACGCCCAGCACGGCGACCGCGTCCAGGTGGTGGACTTCCAGGAAACCGTGGAGTCGGCGCTGCGGCGCGCCCGCCTGCGCGGCCCGGAGCTGACGATCACGGCGGCCCTCGACCCCTGGTACGTACGCTCCGAACCGGCGGCCCTGGAGCGGGCGATCGTCAACATCCTCGACAACGCGGTGAAGTTCAGCCCCGAGGGCGGCACGATCGAGGTGGCCCTGGCGGCCGGCGTCCTGACGGTCCGCGACCACGGCCCCGGCATCCCCGCCGACGAACTCCCCCACGTCTTCGACCGCTTCTGGCGCTCCCAGAGCGCGCGGGCGCTGCCGGGTTCGGGCCTGGGCCTGTCGATCGTGGCCCGCACGGTGCGGCAGTCCGGCGGAGAGGTGACCCTGACCAGTGCGGAGGGCGGCGGCACCCTGGCGACCGTACGGCTGCCGGGGGCGCCCACGCCGCCACCCGAACTGCCCTGAGCGACTCCTGGGCTACTCCTTAGCTACTCCTGGGCGTCCTGGGCGTCCTGGGCGGATGCCTGCCTGGCCACGCGCTCCAGTCGGCTCCGGTAGCTCTCCCACCACTCCAGATCCTCGGACGGGATGCTGTTGTTGCCCTGTTTCTCCCCCGCGGCGCCGTCGATGAGTTCCCGGACGATGTCGGCGTGCCCGGCGTGCCGGTGCGTCTCCGCGATCACCCGCACCACGGCGTGGTGCAGCGTCACCTGGTTGCGCTCGCTCGGCCACCACGGCACCGTGCCGATCGTGTCGAGCGCCAGCGCGTCGATGGTCGCGTCGCCGTGCGCCCACGCCCGCCGATAGAGCCCCACGATGTACTCACGCGACTCGTCGGCGGTGGCCCACATGTCCGCGTTGACCTCGGCCCCCTCGTCGACCCAGGGCATCGGCTCGCCGGAGGGCCGTCCGAAGGTCTCGCCGAGATAGCCCAGCTCCACGCTGGCCACATGCTTGACCAGGCCCAGGAGATTGGTCCCGGTCGGTGTCATCGGCCGGCGGACGTCGTACTCGGAGAGCCCGTCCAGCTTCCAGAGCAGGGCGTCGCGGGCCTCCTGGAGGTAGCGGTGGAGGTCGGCTTTGGGGTCCGGTGCGGCGGTTTGCGATGCGGTTTCCGAGGTGGTCATGGGGTCAGTCTGGCGGGCGGGCGATCTTTGTCGCCCGCCCTTTTCACACAGCTCAGTGCCAGAAGACCTCTTCGATCACGATCTGGGGATCTTCGGATCGGCGGACGAAGGTGTACTTCAGCCAGCCGTTTCCGTGGTCGAAGAAGCAGAGGAATACGGGTCTTTCGCCGTGACCAGCTCGGCGCGCGCTGCGAGGACCATCTCACGAGCGTGGTCGGGCAGTGACTCGAAGGTGGCGAGAGCATCGAGCCGCCAGTCCGCCTGCCAGGGCGGCCCCATGAACCCATCAGTCACTCGCCGGGCTCCAGTTCTCGGACCCGGTAGTGAATCTTCGCCGCTTCTTCGAGGAGAGCTTTGGCTTCGGCGGTGTCGGTGCACTCGTACGCGGCTCGGTGTTCAAGGTCGCGAACATGCGCGTCCAGCTTCGGGTCGCGGGCGATGGCGTACTCACCCCACCAGCGGGCCATGAACGCGGGCACCGGACCGAGGTCGTAGGCGTCGGCGATCGCCCACTTCCAGTGCGCGTCGAAATCCGGGAGAAGTTCGGGAGTGTGCTCGGCGATGGCCTCGCGCAGCGCCTTCGGCGTCCGCTCGGGCATGGGAGGGATAACCGGCTGGGGTTCCGCAGCGTGGGCAGCCATGATCGATGTCCTCCTTCGACGCGCCGTGTCTACGACCATAACCGCGCTCACCGTCCCCGCGCGGATTGTCCGCGCGTCGGCTCCGACCGGGACAGCAGGCCCTGGGCGCGGATCTTCTCAGCGGCCAGTGTGTACAGGTTGGTCAGCGCGTCCAGACCTTGATCGAACTCGTCATCGGTCAGCGTGCAGCCCCTCGTGATCTCTCGCATGGGATCACCGTGACCGGACCGCACCCCTCCCCGTCCCGGTTTCCCGCCGACTTCACCCGAGGGTGTTCACGCCCACCTCGCCCTTGACGCCTTCCATGAACGCGGACCAGGACGACGCCGAGAAGACCAGCGGGCGGGCCGTAGGGGTCTTGCTGTCGCGGACGGGGACTATGCCGGGGTAGCCGTCGGCGATCTCGACGCAGTTCGAGGCTCCCCCGTCGCTATAGGACGACTTGTGCCACACGGCGGTGCTGAGGTCGAGGCTTCTGTTCATGATCTGTACTCCTCCAGAAGGCGCTTGATGAACATCGTCGACTCCGCCGGAGTCAGGGCCGCGTCACGGACGAGATCGTAGGACAAGCGGAAGGACAGCACCTTGTCCGGATCGTCGATCAGCTTGCCGAAGCCGTTGCCTTCCACGTAGGCAACGGGCTCCCCAACTCGCTGCCACAGCAGGATGAGGTCGCTGTTCATGAGGTCGTGCACGCCAGCCGCGTAGGGCAGCACCTGAAGTGCGAGCGACGGCAGTTCCGCCGCATCCAGCAGGCGTGACAACTGGTCCGTCCACACCTTCCTGTTGGGAACGGGCCGCCGCAGCGCCCCCTCGTCCAGGATCACGCGCACGCTCGGCGCCGGTTGGCGGTAGAGCAACTCCTGCCGTCCTATACGCGCGGCCACCTGTTCCTCGACCTCATCGCCGTTGCCGACCGTTGTCTGTGCTCCAGACAACCCTGACAACACCGTGCGGGCATAGTCCTCGGTCTGCAACAGGCCGGGGACGCGCAGTTGGAACATCCACATGATCCGCGCCTTCGCCTCCAGCTCCATGAACGCCTTGTACTTGTCCTTGATGACGTCCTTGCGCGCATCCCTCCACAGGCGAACCAGCAGGTCACCGCACCCGTAGTACCTGTCCAGGTCCTCCATGACGACCACCTTGGAGAGCCGCTCGCCCGCCTCCAACCGGTACAGGTAGCTCTTGTCGTAGCCCGCTTCGTCGGCCAGTTGCCCCAGCGACTTGCCCGCCTTCTCCCGAAGGAACTTGAGCGTCCGCCCCAGAGCAGCCCGCCCCGACTCCCGTTCCCCGTCAACCACTTCGCCCACCTCACCCCTCACCGTTGCCCGGGGCCGAAGACAACGCCGACCCCCTTCCGCAGCGTACGTCGGATCAGTGACGATCTGGGCACGAACGGTAATCACCGCTCGTCACCCCACCCAGAAAGTGCGCCGACATGCGCCTACGCGTCGCCGAACTCTGCGAGTCAGCACTCCTCGCCCTCGTGCGGATTCTCCTGCCCTCACAGGGACGTCACCGTGCGCGCGGGCCGCGGCGACCTGGCATGGGGGGCGCCGCGTGACTCCCTCCGACGAGGCGCGGTCGTGGCCGCTCGTCATGGCGGGGCCGGACGGGATCGAGCGACCCCGGCTTCTCCCTTGGACCACTCCGGACGGCAAACCCTGTTACCTCAGCGCCGACCCGGAGGCGGGCAGGCTCTCCCGGCTCGCCGATGACGTCGAGGCGGCCCAACTCCGGTCCGGCGAACAGGTTCTCGCGGGCGCCAGAGCCGTCCTCGACGACGCCACGGCGGGTGAACGCGCGGTGCGGTTCGCGCTCACCAGGGCGACGGAGTCCTTGGGCGACGTGATCCGGATCGCGGTCAGCAGGGGTGGACGCATCAGCGTCCAGGAATAGCCGCGGGCGCGACCCGCGTTGCCGCGAACATGACGACGAATGCACCGCGGCCCGAGGTACTGCGATACACCGCCTTCTCCAGCGCGCCCGACGGCGGAAACCCCGCCGGCGTCGTTCTGGATGCCACCGCCCTCGACGACAGCGACATGCTGGCCATCGCCGCCGACCTCGGGTACTCGGAGTCCGCGTTCCTGACCGCGCCCCCGGAGGGCCTCGGCGGCCAGGAGGGGCGGGCGTACAGCATCCGTTACTTCAGCCCCAAGGCCGAGGTGCCGTTCTGCGGGCACGCCACCGTAGCGACCGCCGTCGCCCTCGCTGAGCGGATCGGCCCCGGGGAGTTGGTATTCGCGACACGCGTCGGACCCGTGCCGGTGGAGGTGGCCGAGGAGGACGGGACGGTCCGGGCCACCCTCACCAGTGTCGAGCCGCACATCGAGGAGATCGCCGACGCCGACCTCGCGGAGGCGCTCGCCGCGCTCGCCTGGCCGGCCGCCGATCTCGACCCGGCTTTCCCGCCCCGCATCGCGTTCGCCGGCGCCCGCCATCTCGTCCTCGCGGCGGCGACACGTGCGCGCCTCGCAGATCTCGCGTACGACTTCGCGCGCCTCGAAGCCCTGATGCACCGCTTGGACCTGACCACGGTGCAGTTGGTGTGGCGGGAGTCGGCCACCGTCTTCCATGTCCGTGACCCGTTCCCCGTCGGCGGGGTCGTCGAGGACCCGGCAACCGGCGCTGCGGCCGCCGCGTTCGGTGCGTACGCCCGTGAGCTCGGCCTGGTCCCGGAGGACGCCGTCCTCACCCTGCATCAGGGCGAGGACCTGGGCCGCCCTGGCGAGCTCACGGTGACGCTGCGCGCGGGTGACCAGCGCGTCCGTGTCAGCGGCACGGGAGTTCGCATCAGCTGAGGCTCCAGCCATGACGGCAGGGGCGGCAACCTCCCCCGCCCCGGCGGCAACCACTCCGTGGCTCTTCCCCCCACGACATCCGGACTCAGATCGGAAGTACACGTGAGTGAGACACGCAGCAAGGCCCGCCCCCGCAGGCGGAGAATCCCCCTGGCCGCCAGTGTCCCGCTGGCCCTGACCGCCGTCGGCGTCATGGCGTACGGCAACGCCCCCGGAGTGTCCGCGGCGACCCCACCAGCCGCAGCCGCAGCCGCCCCCGCGTGGGCCGCCGACGTGGCGGACGGGTTCGCCTCCGTCAACGCGCTCGGGCAGAACGGAACGTACGGCGGTCGGGACGGCAAGACCGTCACCGTCACGACGCTCGCCGACCTGGAGAAGTACGCCACCGCCACCGAGCCGTACGTCATCGTCGTGGCGGCGGCCATCACCATGAACCCGGTCGGGAAAGAGATCAAGGTCGCCTCGGACAAGACGATCGTGGGTCAGGGGACCTCCGGGCAGATCGTCGGCGGCGGGTTCTTCCTCGGTCAGGGCGTGCACAACGTGATCATCCGGAACCTGACGATCCGTGACTCGTACCAGGGCGTCTGGAACGACAAGGACAACGACTTCGACGCCATCCAGATGGACGGCGCCCACCACGTGTGGATCGACCACAACGACCTGCGGCGCATGGCTGACGGGCTCATCGACAGCCGTAAGGACACCACCTACGTGACGGTGTCCTGGAACAAACTGAGCGACAACAACAAGACCTTCGGCATCGGCTGGACCGAGAACGTCACCTCCGCTCTCACGATCCACCACAACTGGTTCCGTGAGACCGAGCAGCGCAACCCGTCCACCGACAACGTCGCCCAGGCGCACCTCTACAACAACTACCTGGAAGACGTCGCGGGCACCTCCATCAACTCCTCCTACGGCAACTACTCCCGTGGGAGCACGAAGATGGTCCTGGAGAACAGTTACTTCCAGGGAATGAAGAACCCGGTACAGAAGGACAGCACCGCCTCCGTCGTCCAGCGCGGGAACGTCTTCTCCGGCACGAGCGGGCGCAACGAGAGCGGCGGCACGGCGTTCGACCCGAAGGCGTACTACAGCTACACCCTCGACAACGCCGCCGACGTGCCCGCGCTCCTCAGGTCGGGAACCGGGCCGCGCAGTGCCATCGGTGTGACGGGCACCATGAGCACGGCCGCCGCCACCACCCTCACCGTCGCCAAGGACGGCAGCGGCCAGTACAGCACCGTGCAGCAGGCCGTCGACGCCGTGCCGGCGGGCAACGGCTCCCGGGTCGTCATCGCGGTGAAGCCCGGCACGTACCGCGAGACCGTCAAGGTCCCGTCCAACAAGCCGCACGTCACCATCCAGGGCACGGGCGCCAGCCGCAAGGACACCGTGATCACGTACGACAACGCGGCGGGCACACCGAAGCCGGGCGGGGGCACGTACGGCACCAGCGGCAGCGCGACCGTCGCCGTCGAGGCCGACGACTTCCAGGCCCGCAACCTGACCATCAACAACGACTTCGACGAGGCCAGGAACCAGAGCCTGTCAGGTCATCAGGCCGTCGCCCTGCGCACCGCCGCCGACAAGGTCTTCCTCGACGGGATCATCGTCAACGGCGACCAGGACACGCTGCTGCTCGACACGGCCTCCAAGGACAGGCTCGGCCGGGTCTTCGTCACCAACTCCTACGTCACGGGCAACGTCGACTTCATCTTCGGCCGCGCCAGCGCCGTGATCGACAGGTCCGTGATCACGCTCAAGAAGCGGTGGGACGGCAGTTCGGCCGGGTACATCACCGCGCCGAGCACCGCAGCGGGCCGCAAGGGCATCCTCATCAACCGCTCGACCGTGAACGGCGACGTGTCCGCGGGGACCTTCTACCTGGGCCGCCCCTGGCACGCGGGCGGCGACGCCTCCCTCGACCCGCAGACCACCGTCCGCGAGTCCACACTGAGCTCCGCGGTCAGGTCGGCCCCCTGGACCGACATGGGCGGTTTCTCGTGGCGGGACGACCGGTTCGCCGAGTACAAGAACACCGGCCCCGGCTCCGGCTCCGCGAGCGGCGACCGGCCGCACCTCTCCGACGCCCAGGCGGCGGACCAGGAGGTCGGTGACTGGCTGGGCGACTGGACGCCGACGGCGAGCTGAGCCCCCAGAGCCAAGCCACACGCGCGGCAGCCCCGCACCCCGTGACGGGGTGCGGGGCTGCCGCGTGATCGATGAGGTCAGCTCACCATCGATGGTCAGCTCACGACCGTGATCCGATCCGCCTTCGGAGGCGCGATCGGGTTGGCGGCCGACGAGTTGGCCAGCAGGTACTTCTCCAGCGCGACGAGGTCGTCCTCGCCCACCAGGTCGTTCGTGCCCTGGCCCAGCGTGGTGAAGCCGTCGCCACCGCCCGCGAGGAAGCTGTTCGTCGCGACACGGTAGGTGGCGGCCGGGTCGATGGCCGCACCGTTCAGCTTGATCGAGTCGGTGACCACACGGTCGGCGCCCGACTTCGTCAGGTCCAGCGTGTAGGTCAGCCCGGACGAGACCTGGAGCACCTTCGGCGCGCCGGCGTTGGAACCGCTCACCTGCTCCTTGAGCACCTGGATGAGCTGGGCGCCCGTGAAGTCCTGCAGATTGACGGTGTTGGCGAACGGCTGGACCGTGAAGCCCTCCGCGTACGTCACCACACCGTCGCCCTCGGAACCCTTGGCCGCGTACGTGAGCGGGGCGCGGATACCGCCCGGGTTCATCAGCGCCAGGTCGGTCTCGGGGTCGAGTTCCTTGCCGTACGCGAACTGCGCGTCGGCGATCAGGTCGCCCAGCGGGGACTCGGTGCCGGTGTTGCCGATGTCACCGGAGATGTAGCCGATGGCGCGGTTGCCGATCGGGGCGGCGAGAGTGTTCCACTTGCTGATCAGCTGGGTCATGTCGGTCGCCTTGGGGACGTCCCGGGTGACCACGTGGTTCGCGGACTTCACGGCCGTACGGGCGATGTCGCCGGTCTGGCGGTCGTACGTCAGCGTGGTGTCGGTGTAGAGACGGCCGAAGGACGAGGCCGAGGTGACCATGCGGGGGTTGCCCGCCGGGTCGTTGACGGTGCACGCGTAGGCCTGGTGCGTGTGGCCGGTGACCAGGGCGTCGACCTTCGGCGTGACGTTCTTGGCGATGTCGACGATCGGGCCGGAGATGCCGTCACCGGCGCCGGGCGAGTCGCAGTTGTAGTTGTAGTCCGTCGAGGCGGGGAGCCCGCCCTCGTGGACGAGCGCGACGATCGACTTGACGCCCTGGCGCTCCAGCTCCTTGGCGTACTTGTTGATCGTCTCGACCTCGTCCTTGAACTTGAGGCCCTTGACGCCTTCGGCCGAGACGATGCCGGGCGTGTCCTCCAGCGTCACACCGATGAAGCCGACCTTGACGCCGTCCTTCTTCCAGACGGTGTACGGCTTGAGGATCGGCTTGCCGGACTTCTCGTCGAGCACGTTGGCGGCGAGGTACGGGAAGTCCGCGCCCTCGAAGCTCTTGTCCGTGTAGCAGCCGGCCGTCGGGTGACAACCGCCGTTCTGAAGCCGGGCCAGTTCCTTGGCGCCCTCGTCGAACTCGTGGTTGCCGACGCCCGTCACATCGAGGTCCAGCTTGTTCAGCGCCTCGATGGTGGGCTCGTCGTGGAAGAGGCCGGACAGCAGCGGGGAGGCTCCGACCATGTCACCGGCAGCCGCGGTGATGGAGTACTTCTGCCCCTCGCGCGCCTTGCGCAGGTGCGTGGCCAGGTACTCGGCACCACCGGCGTCGATGGTCTTGGTCGTACCGTCCGCCTGCTTCTCGGTCACGCGGCCGGAAGAACCCGCCGGCGGCTCCAGGTTCCCGTGCAGGTCGTTGAACGACAGCAGCTGCACGTCCTGGTAGCGGCCCGGCTTCGCCTTCCCCTGCTCGGACGTGGTCGCGGCGCCGGCCGCGGCCGGGAGCACGGCGGCGAGAGTACCTACGGTGGCCAAGCCGGCGGCCACGGCGAGGATTCGATTCGTACGAGGTCTGCGGCGTCGCGCATGGTGTGTGGCTGACATATGTGCCTCTGAGGGTCGGATGAGAAACAGGCTCCCGAAGCGTAAGGTCAACGCGCGTAGCGCGACAGGGGGATTCAGGTTACGGAGTGGTTGCCATCAGGGGCGGTTCCCCACGAAGGGGACGAAACCGGCGCCCGTCGGGCGCGCGAACCAGCGGGCACGGGCCCATACCGATGTGCGACGCCACCGCGTGAGGCACGAAAACAAGCCACAAACAACCCGCACCATCGAAACCAACCACGACCCCCGACATAGGGGCGCGGGGGCTGTACCGATATGCGGCTCCGCCGCGCGGGCGCGCGACAAGCACAAACAACCCGCACCACCCAACCAACCGCCACCACCGACATAGGGGCGCGGGGAACTGCGCGACAAGCCACAACGAACCCGCACCCTCGACACCACCCCAACCACCCCCACCCGACCGAGCCCCCCGATCACCCCGCCACCCCCCTCCCGACCGACCCCAAGATCACCCCAGCGGAGCTAACCTCGTACGCATGACCAGCCACGACACCGCCCCCACCGGCGGACCCCGAAGCATCGAAAGCCGCCCCTCGCTCACCCCCGACCAGACCGAGGCCGTGCTCACCCTGCTCGCGGAGGCCGCCCGGACCGACGGGCAGCAGGCGGTGTCCGAGCAGGGCCGCCTCCAACTGCGCGGGGGAGAACGCGCGGGTGTCCGGCACCTGCTGCTCACCCTCGACGGCACCCTCGTCGGATACGCCCAGCTGGAGGACACCGACCCGGTGGAGGCCCCGGCCGCGGAACTGGTCGTCCACCCGGCGCACCGCGGCCACGGCCACGGCCGCGCCCTCGGCACCGCTCTGCTCGCCGAGTCCGGCAAGCGGCTGCGCGTGTGGGCGCACGGCGGGCACTCCGCCGCCCGGCACCTCTCGCAGGTCCTCGGCCTCACCCTGTTCCGCGAACTGCGCCAGATGCGCCGCTCGTTGACCGACTTCGACCCGCCCGAGCCGGTGCTCCCCGAAGGCATCACCGTCCGCACCTTCGTGCCCGGCAAGGACGACGCCGCGTGGCTCGCGGTGAACGCCCAGGCGTTCGCGCACCACCCGGAGCAGGGCTCCCTGACCCAGCGCGACCTCGACGACCGCAAGGCGGAGCCCTGGTTCGACCCGTCGGGCTTCTTCCTGGCCGAGCGCGGCGGCGAACTGATCGGCTTCCACTGGACGAAGGTCCACGAGGCGGAGCGCCTCGGCGAGGTGTACGTCCTCGGGGTCCGCCCCGGCGCCCAGGGCGGCGGCCTCGGCAAGGCCCTCACCACCATCGGCCTGCGCCACCTGGCCGGCCGCGGCCTGCCCACGGCCATGCTGTACGTCGACGCCGACAACAAGGCCGCGGTGAACGTCTACGAACGGCTCGGCTTCACCACCCACGAGGTGGACCTCATGTACCGCACGGAAACCTGACCGGGGCCCCCGACCCGGCTCCCGGCTCCCGACTCCCGACTCCCGGCTCCCGGCTCCCGGCTCCCGGCTCCCGGCTCCCGGCTCCCGAAGCGGACCCCCGGCTCCCGAAGGGGCGGTCACTTGACGCCGCCCCTTCTCTTGCATCACCCTTTCACTACTCAATTAGTGAAAGGGTGATTGTTCGAGTGGTCGAGTACCGCATCGACCGGCGCAGCGGTGTCGCGACCTACGTCCAGATCGTCCAGCAGACCAAACAGGCCCTCCGCCTGGGCCTGCTGGAACCCGGTGATCGCCTGCCCACGGCCCGAGAGGTCGTCGAGGCCACGGCCATCAACCCGAACACGGTCCTGAAGGCCTACCGCGAACTGGAGCGCGAGGGCCTGGTCGAGGCACGCCGCGGCCTCGGCACGTTCGTACGGAAGTCACTGGGTACCACCCCGGCCGACTCCCCGCTACGGGCGGAGCTGGACGCGTGGGCGGACCGGGCCCGCGAGGCGGGACTTGAGCGGGAGGACGTGGCGGCGCTCTTCACCGCCGTACTCGACGAGCACTTCAGGGACGACCACCGCGAGGGGGACGAGGTATGACCGGCACCGCCATGGAGGCGGCCGCCCTGGGCAGGAGATTCGGGCGGCGCGGGGACGGGGACTGGGCGTTGCGCGACTGCACGTTCCGGCTGCCCGCGGGGAGCGTCTGCGCGGTCGTCGGGCCCAACGGCGCGGGCAAGTCGACCCTCCTCGCCCACGCGGCCGGACTGCTCAGGCCCACCGAGGGCACGGTGACGGTGCTCGGTACGACACCGGGGGCGGCCCGCGCGCGCCTGGCGTACATCGCCCAGGACAAGCCCCTGTACCCCCAGCTCAGCATCACCGAGACGCTGCGCCTGGGCCACGAGCTCAACCCGGGGCGCTGGGACGGGGCCGTCGCCGAGCGGATCGTGGCGGAGGGCGACCTCGACCCGCACGCCCGGGTCGGCTCCCTCTCCGGCGGCCAGCGCACCCGCGTCGCTCTCGCCCTCGCGCTCGGCAAGCGGCCCGAACTGCTGCTCCTGGACGAGCCCATGGCCGACCTCGACCCGCTGGCCCGGCACCAGTTGATGGGCGCGCTGATGGCGGACGCCGCCGAGAACGGCACGACGGTCGTGATGTCCTCGCACGTCATCGCCGAACTGGAGGACGCCTGCGACCACGTGCTCCTCATCGGCGACGGCCGCGTCCGCCTTGAGGGTCCGCTGGACGACCTCCTCGCCGCGCACGTCCTGGTCACCGGCAGGGACGGCGACCTCGACCCGCACACCGTCGTCGAGTCCCGTACCACCGGCCGCCAACACACCGCGCTCATACGGCCGAACGGCCCGCTCGACGAGTCGTGGCAGACCACCGAGCCCACCCTGGAGGAACTCGTCCTCGCCCACCTGCGCTCCCCCGATGCCCCGGTACTCACGCTCACCCGTGAGGACGAGGCCGAGGAGGCCGCCGCATGACGGCCGTGACCCCCACCCCCGGCGAGGCACCCGCCGAGGAACCCGCCCTCCGACGTGCCCTCAGGCCACGCGGCCTCGTCTGGACCCTGCTGAGCCTGCACCGCGCGGCACTGTTGTTCTGGGTGCTGTTGGTCGCCGTGGCCGGAGGGACGCTGCTGTGGGCGTACGGACCGGGGACGGACGGAGCCTGGAGCGAGTACCGGACGATGCGCTGCGCCTTCTCGGGCGAGGAGGACCTGAGCTGCGACTACACGGGCGAGGCCTTCCTGGCGCTCGATGCGGCGACCTACCTGGGCGCCATGATCATCACGGTCGTGCCGTTCCTCGTCGCCGTCTGGGCGGGGGCCGCGCTGATCGCCCGGGAACTGGAGACCGGTACCGCGGAAGTCGCCTGGACCCAGTCGGTCTCCCCGGCGCGCTGGCTGACGGCCAAGCTCGCCGTCCCGGCTGCCCTGATCGCCTCCGGCACCGCCCTGCTCGTGCTGCTGCACCGGCTGGTGTGGCCGTCGAACAGGGAGCTGCTGCGGTGGCTGGACTGGCAGTGGTACGACGACCTGCCGTTCCGGAGCAACGGCCCCGTGGCCGTCGCCTACGCCCTGCTGGGTCTGGCGGTCGGTGTGCTCGTCGGCCTGCTCGTCCGCCGCTCCCTGCCCGCGCTCGGCATCAGCCTGGTCTGCCTGCTGGCCGTCCACTTCCTGCTCGGCGCGCTGCGCCCGTACCTGTGGCCGTCGGTCACCCTGACCACCACGGAGGACTACCCGGTCTTCAGCGGCATGCCGGTCGACGACGGAGGCATCACCCCCATCGGCTCCCACGTTCCCAACCCCTGCGGTGGCGAGGACCCCGGCTGTCTCACGCAGCACCACATCGTCGGCTTCTACGTCGACCACCACCCCCCGTCCCACTTCTGGCCCCTCCAGCTCACGGAGACCGGCATCGTCCTCGCCCTCACCGCCCTCGCGGTCCTGGCCTCCTTCCGGCTGCTGCACCACCGCACCGCCGCATGACCGCGCTCGGCACGCGAGGCCGACGGTGACCCGAAGGGCGTGCCACGGGGCGCCGGCCGGCCCAGCGCGCTCCCCGTGCGCCCCCGGCCACCCCCGCGAGCCTCTCCCCGCTATCCCGCACGTCATGTCTCCTTAACCGGCGATTCAACCGGCCTTGCGACGCTCGATCAATGAACCCCGCCGTGCCCGAGCCCTCGCCGCCCCCGGAGAACGGGGAGAGCGCGGGGGGCGGCCGATACACCGCCGCGCTCCCGCCCGCCTCGTCCGACGCGCCCGTTTTCCTCGCGGCGCGGAAGAATGGGTTTATGAGCCAGCAGAACGCCGAGGTCCCGGTCCAGCACGCGCAGCCCTCCGTGGGCTCCCTCGCCGCGCACCGCCCGCACACGGTGGCTGCCGTGGTCTCCGACCTGGAACCCGACATCGATGCCGACCTCGACGCCTACGAGGAGTCGCTGGACGGCGAGGCGCTGCCCCAGGGCCGGTTCCTCGACCGGGAGCGCAGCTGGCTCGCGTTCAACGAGCGCGTCCTCGAACTCGCCGAGGACCCCGCCACGCCCCTCCTCGAACGGGCGAACTTCCTCGCGATCTTCGCCAGCAACCTGGACGAGTTCTTCATGGTCCGGGTGGCCGGCCTGAAGCGCCGCATCGCCACGGGCGTGGCCACCCGCTCCGCCTCCGGCCTCCAGCCCCGTGAGGTGCTGGAGATGATCTGGGCCCGTTCGCGCGAGCTCATGGCCCGGCACGCGGCCTGCTACCAGGAGGACGTGGCCCCCGCGCTCGCGGAGGAGGGCATCCACCTGGTCCGCTGGAACGAGCTGACCGGCGCGGAGCAGTCCCGCTTCTTCACCCTCTTCAAGAACCAGATCTTCCCGGTCCTGACCCCGCTGGCCGTCGACCCGGCACACCCCTTCCCGTACATCTCGGGCCTCTCGCTCAACCTCGCGGTCGTCGTACGCAACCCGGTCTCCGGCCACCGGCACTTCGCCCGGGTCAAGGTCCCGCCGCTGCTGTCCCGCTTCATGGAGGCGTCGCCGAACCGGTACGTCCCCATCGAGGACGTCATCGCCGCGCACCTGGAGATGCTGTTCCCGGGCATGGAGGTGCTGGAGCACCACACCTTCCGGATCACCCGGAACGAGGACCTGGAGGTCGAGGAGGACGACACCGAGAACCTGCTCCAGGCCCTGGAGAAGGAGCTCATGCGGCGCCGCTTCGGACCGCCGGTGCGCCTGGAGGTCGAGGAGTCCATCGACCAGTACGTCCTCAACCTGCTGATCCGCGAGCTGAAGATCACCGAGGCCGAGGTCTACCCGCTGCCGGGCCCCCTGGACCTCACCGGCCTCTTCGGCATCGCCAAGCTCGACCGGCCCGAGCTGAAGTACCCGAAGTTCATCGCGGGCGTCCACCGGGACCTCGCCGAGGTCGAGTCGGCGTCGGCACCCGACATCTTCGCCGCCCTGCGCGAGCGGGACGTGCTGCTGCACCACCCGTACGACTCGTTCTCCACCTCCGTCCAGGCGTTCCTGGAGCAGGCGGCGGGCGACCCGGACGTCCTCGCGATCAAGCAGACCCTGTACCGGACCTCCGGTGACTCCCCGATCGTCGACGCGCTGATCGACGCCGCCGAGTCCGGCAAGCAGGTCCTCGTCCTGGTCGAGATCAAGGCCCGCTTCGACGAGCAGGCCAACATCAAGTGGGCCCGCAAGCTGGAGGAGGCCGGCTGCCACGTGGTCTACGGCCTCGTCGGCCTGAAGACCCACTGCAAGCTGTCCCTCGTGGTCCGCCAGGAGGGCGACACCCTCGTCCGCTACTCCCACGTCGGCACCGGCAACTACCACCCCAAGACGGCCCGCCTGTACGAGGACCTGGGCCTGCTGACGGCCGATCCGCAGGTCGGCGCGGACCTCTCGGACCTGTTCAACCGGCTGTCCGGCTACTCCCGCCGCGAGACCTACCGGCGGCTCCTCGTCGCGCCCAAGTCACTGCGCGACGGCCTGCTCTCCCGGATCAACAAGGAAATCCAGCACCACCGTGCGGGCCGGCCCGCGTACGTCCGGATCAAGGTCAACTCGATGGTGGACGAGGCGGTCGTCGACGCCCTGTACCGCGCCTCGCAGGCGGGTGTGCCGGTGGACGTGTGGGTGCGGGGCATCTGCGCCGTCCGGCCGGGCGTACCGGAACTGTCCGAGAACATACGGGTGCGCTCCGTGCTCGGCCGCTTCCTGGAGCACTCCCGGGTCTTCGCCTTCGCCAACGGCGGCGAGCCCGAGGTGTGGATCGGCAGCGCCGACATGATGCACCGCAATCTCGACCGCCGTATCGAGGCCCTGGTGCGGGTCACCGACCCGGCCCACCGGGCGTCCCTCAACCGGCTGCTGGAGACCGGCATGTCCGATTCCACGGCCTCCTGGCACCTCGGCCCGGACGGCGAGTGGACCCGGCACGCGATGGACGGCGAGGGCCAGCCCCTGCGCAACGTCCAGGAGATGCTCATAGACGCCCGGAGGCGCCGGCGTGGCAACGCAACACCTTGACCCCTCGGACCCCATGGCCGGGCCTGTCACAGCGGATGCCCTGGCGGCCTATCTGCGGGCCCAGGCCACGGAGTTCCTCCGTGCGCTGCGCGCCGGAAGGGAGACGGGCGACGGGGGTCCCCCCTCTCGTGGGGGTCCCGCCGCACGAACGAAGCCGAGAGTGGGAGAGAGGCCGAGAGCGGGGGAGAACGGTTCCGAGGAGTCCGCCGACGCGGCGCTCGCCCTGCGCCGCTCGGCCCGCCGCATCAGCGGCACCCTGCACACATACCGCCCCCTGCTCGACGCCGACTGGACCGAGAGCATGCGCCCCGAGCTCGCCTGGCTGTCCGGCACCCTGGGCCGCGAACACGCGTACGCGGCCCGCCTGGACCGCCTGGTGACGGCCCTGAACCGGCTGTCGGGGGCGTCCTCCTTCGCCGGGCAGTCCACGGGAGCCGCGTCGTCCGCGGGGGACGCCGCGAAGGGCAACCTGACCGTCGGCGCCGCCAAGGCGGGCGCCCTGCTGGAGCGCCAGCTCACCCTGGCCCGGACCCGCGCCCACTCCGCCGCCCTCCAGGCCCTCGGTTCCTCCCGCTTCCACGCGGTCGCCGACAGCGTGGCCGTGCTCGCCAGCGAGGTCCCGCTGGCCCCGGCGGCGGCCACGGCCGACCTGCGCCCGCTCGCGTCGGCCGCGCACGAGCGGCTGTGCGACGCGGTCTCCGGTCTGCCCCTGATCACAGCGGGCCATCCGTACAACGCCGAGGCCCTGATCCACGGCCTCTCCCCCGACCCGGCCCCCCACCCCCAGGACGCACCCTGGCACCAGGTCCGTCTGCTGCTGCGCCTGCACCGCTACGCCCGCGAGGTGCTGCACGGGACGGACGCCCCCGTCGACGTACGCCTCCTCACGGCCGGAGAGGCCCTCAACCGGCACCGGGACGCGTCCGAGGCGGCCGCCGCGGCGGCGGCCGCGGCCCGCACCCCGCGCATCGCCCCCGCGACCGCGTACGCCCTCGGGGTCCTGCACGCCGACCAGCGGCACGAGGTGGAGGCGGCCCGGTTCGGCTTCCAGCAGGCCTGGCAGAGGGAAACGGTGAGCACCCGTTGACGGACACCGACAGCACGGGCCGAGGCGACACGATCCTCGCGGCGGGCTGCGTCCTGTGGCGCCGCGCCGCCTCCGGCGGCGTCGAGCTGGCCTTGGTCTTCAGGCCGAAGTGGTCTGACTGGTCCTGGCCCAAAGGGAAGCTCAAGAAGGGCGAGACGGCCCGCGCGGCTGCCCTGCGCGAAGTGCAGGAAGAGACCGGCCACACCTGCCGACTCGGACCAGACCTGCCGACTCTCCGCTACGTCGACCACACGCGCCGAGAGAAGGAAGTCAAGTACTGGGCCGCAGAGTCGACCGGCGGAATCTTCACTCCCGACAACGAAGTGAGCGACCTCGTTTGGCTGTCGCCGGACGAGGCTCGCGAATGCCTGACCTATGAGCGAGACAGGGAGCTGATCTCTCCGGCGCTCGTGGCCATCGGCCTCGATCAGCACAGGGGGAATTGACATGCCGGAGCAGGACCAGGCGGCAGAAGTCCGGGCAATGGTCAGCGTTGCCGATTAGGTGGCAGCAGAGCAGCTCCGAGGCGAACAGGTTGAACGGGCGCCTCTGCGTCTTGCCGAGGGCGGCAGCGAGGTCGGCTTGGGTCATGCAGAGGCAGGGCCATGCGCGCCGTGTGCGACGGCCGATCTCTTCGGCTTCTTCCAGCGTCAGCGCAGCGAGGACGAGCACCGGGGCGACTAATGCCTGTCCGGCGGTTCGGAGCCGGCCCCACCGGGAGGGTTGGGTCACGTCCATGGATGCGGTGTACGGCGGGTTGTTGAGGTCGTCGCCGTTCGGGGTGGTTTGAGCGGGCACGCGGGTGGCGCGGGGGCATGAGGCAGCGGTCATCGCTGAGCCTCCGGGAGAACGCTTCAAGATCTCCGAGAAAGGCCCTCCGATGACCGCTCCGAACGCATTACGCCCTTTCGCTGCTGGAGCCATGGCCAGTTTCGGTTCCACGAGCGTCTGGCCGCTCCACAGAACGCCCCTCAGGATCGCCTATATCCCTGTGGCCCACCGCGCGATCACTTCGCCATCCGGCCGCTTGTCTCGCGCCCCAGTCCAGATCGGTGGGCCACTCACTGAGAGTGGCGATTGAGCAGTACCGCCCGCCGGAAGGAGTCAAGTCCTGCCGGTGGACTGACTGGTTCGGACGGCTGGCCTGGCAGGCCCGCTCCGACGACGTGCAACGGCAGCCGGGTGACACCATCGAGCCCAAAGCGGTCCGCCAAAGCCCCGTCAGAGCAGGCGGAGATCTGGAAGGAGCCAAGGCCCAGTGCGGTTGCGGTCAGCACGAAGGTCTGACCGAGGTGGCCTGCGTTCAGCAGGCAGACGCGGTAAGAGCGTGCGCTGGGATGGTGATCGAGTTGGCGAGCGGTGACGGCGACCAGCACGACGAGGAATGCCGCTTGCCCGGCATGTGATTGGTCGGCGCACAACGCGGCCACCTCATCGGGCCTGCAACCTTCCGCGATGAGTTCCAGGGTGTGCTCAAGCGCGTTGTAGTGGTACCAGCCCGGTGCGAGCCCGGCGACATTCGGGGCGGCGAGGTACGCCTCCAGTTC
This sequence comes from Streptomyces bluensis, assembly GCF_014650715.1. Lineage (GTDB taxonomy): Bacteria > Actinomycetota > Actinomycetes > Streptomycetales > Streptomycetaceae > Streptomyces > Streptomyces bluensis. The sequence continues at coordinate 319,119 of NZ_BMVM01000010.1, forward strand.
CTGCCGGGCGCCGGCGCTGGGGCTGGTGCGGCGGTAGAGGGCACCGCGAGGGCCTGCGTCGATGAAGTCGACCGGCGCAAACACGGTCTGCAGCAGGGCCGCCAGCATGGGCAGTGGAAGGGGATCGGGAGAGAAGGCGTAGTGGGTCCGCCGTTCGTGGAGTACCTGGCCGAACCGCGCCCCCAGATCTGCCGGGTACCGCGGCAGCAGGACGCGGTCGGCGTCGGGGTAGGTGACGAACAAGGGCTCCGGCCGGCTGGCCGCGCCCGATCCGGTGGCGGCGTCCGACCCAGCCGGAGCTGAGTGGGGCGTGAAGTCGGTGGTGTAGTGCAGGAACGGGGCCTGGGGGGCCCAGGGAGCCCAGTGGCGGTGGATGTCGGCGTCCCGAAGAGCGCGCCCGCTGCCTTCTGCGAGGAGTGCCCCGTTGTCGGCGAGGAAGCGGATGGCTTCGTCAGCCGTTCGTTTGGCATTGCCCGACAGAGAGCGCGTGGCCTCGTGAGGGCTGGTCCAGTCGGCAAAGGCCGTGAGGATGTCGGTGGCCTCGGTGGGAAGGGCGACGGGAGTGCCGTCGGGGTAGGGGTGGCCGATCAGAGCATTACGCTGGTCGTCCCAGTAGCAGACCAGGCAGCGGGCGCGGCGCAGGCGCGTGTGATCGGAGACGGTGGTGGTTGGTGCGTGGGGTGTGCTGGTCGTGCTGAGGGCCAACTCGATCACGTGCCTGCGGTGATCTGAGTGCGGGCTCGGATGCCAGGGATGGTGACGACGCTGCTGGTGACGGTCATGAAGCGTTCCAGCCCGGGGACGAACACGTGCGCTGCCGTGATGCCTTCGGGGGCGGTGGCGGTGACGCGGTAGTAGGCGCGGTGACCGCGGGCGGCCAGGCGGGCGGTCAACTGCGTGAGTTGCTCGCCGGGACAGACGTGGGGCGGTTCGCGGTTCGTCCACACGGTGAGGTCCGCGTGGTCGAGGTGGGGGGCGAGGTCGAACGTCGCGCAGGCGCGCAGGGCGGGGTACGGGGCCAGTCCGTCCAGGGGGATAGCGGAAGGCTGGGATGGGGTGACCGAGCTTTGTACGAGCTCGCCCAGTGCGCGCCACGCGGCGTAGTGCGGTGACAGAGACGTGCCGGCGCCGAACCGCAGTTCGAAGGAGCCCGGCCCGCTGGTACATGCCACGTAGGAGGGCACGCCGAGATCGGTACTCACATCCACAAGGTGGACGGGGGCGCCTCGGAGCGTCTCAGCCTGCCGGTGTCCTGCCGCGAGCGTCGGCGGCAGCGTGGTCACGTCGACCAGCCGCGGCCGGTAGGCACCCGCACCGGGCCAGGCGCGGGCCAGGAGCAGGGACAGGGCGTCGCGTTCAATGCACTCATTGAGCGCGTGCAGCAACGCGTCGGTGAGGGTGCTGCCGATGGCGGAACCGCTGTTGCTGCCGTAGCGGGCGAGCTGGCGGTAGTCGGTCGCGTCGCCGGTGGCCTGCCGCAGGTCTTCGGTGTCGTAGTACCAGCTGGTCGACATGATCACCGGCAGTGCGAGAGGCGGTGCGGCCCCGCCGTCCACAGGCAGGTACGGCTGGCACGCCACCCGGTCGGCCGCGCGCAGCAGCGGTGCACAGACATCGTCGCCAAGGGGGCCGGCGAGGAGTTCGGCCCCGGAACACCATTGCACCTGCTGGGCATCGAAGGTGTCCGGGCCGGTCAGATAGTGCTCCAGGGCTTCAAACAGGGCGCCGGTTTCTGCTTCCTCTCTGCTGCCCTTCCCCAAGCCCCTCCCATACGGGACCGGCTGGTCGGCTTCGTCGCGCAGCTGGCATCTCCACACGCTGAGCGGCGTGCCCGCCCGCGTCTCGGTGAGCGTCTCATGAAGGCCCAGGGCACTGAGCACCTTACGGGCACGGCCACGCCCCTCGGCCGGGCCGATCCCTCGCTCCGTCCACGAGCCGCCCGCGGCTTCTGAGGACGTCTGCGTTGTCATCTGTGCTCCTTAAGCTTCCCGCTGTCCCCTGACATGGCTTGTGGGCGCGAGCAGGTCCGCTCACGCCCACGTTCCGCGCGATCAGTTCGCGTCAGCCTCATCCGCCGTCACCGACAGGCCGGCCTCGGCCAGTTGCTGCAGCTCATCGCCGGTCAGCTCCTGTTCGTCCTTGGTGAGCGACCGCGAGTGGTCATACTGGCCACCACTGTAGGTTCCGTTGCCCATTTTTTCCTCCCATGAATATACCGAATAGAGATACGCGGTCCAGTACCGCGACCTCCTGTCACCTCGATTAAACTTCCCAATACTCTCCTTCACTGCAAGGGATTTCTAAAAATTAGCTCATAAGGATGACCTGCTTCTCTTCGCGGCATGAGTTCTCACTCGTCACGCCTAGAGGTGACGACGAACCCCTCGGGTCGCACACGGCAGCGGAAAGGGTTCGTACACATAGGCGCAGAAACGAATACGACCCCAACCACAGGAGAGTGATACACCTCGCAGAGCGTGTGGGTGCGGGGTGGTCAGGGCAGATTCTTACGCCGGGCCCGAAGTGACAGTGCCTGCTGAGCCGCCGATGCACGCTGCGTAAGAAGGACCTGCCCTCTCATGAAATCGACTCCATCCCAGCGGGCCGCCTCCCGCACCGCGAGTTTCTACCGCCACCTGGCCGTTAGGTCCGCCGCCGACCAAGTCGACCCGCACACAGCAACCGTCACCTACAAACACACAATCAAGGCCGTTGCTGCGTCTCGCATCTGCTATGCGATCATGCGACGATCGGGCGCGTCCCTGGAAGCGTTGATGTATACCGACCCGGTCCTGCACTACATCGAAGCCCTCGTCTACCGCGGGGACCTCGAGACGGAGAACAACCAGCAGCAGGGCCGTCACCCAACCGACGCCACCTGGTATCAGGCCATCGAGCAGATCCTTCACTCCGCGGACCTGGCGGACGAGGCGGTTCTTTCCGAACTGAACGAACTGCGCGATTACTTCGACCGCGAGACACACGTCATGCTCCGGCGGGCCCCGGTGGACGACGCCACCATTCACGACCTGTGCTACCGCCGGTCCTCCCACTTCCGCATGCTGCTGCGCGCCTGGCACCGGGCAATTGACCGTCCCTGCGATGAGGCGTTCTTCCGCCTGGCACGGCACGTATGCGCCCGGTTCGAGATCGCGCAGGACCTGCACACCTACACTGATGATGTCGACGACGACGCGTTCAACCTGCTACGACTGTACGTCTGGAGCCACGGAACGCAGCAGGCCCGCACCTGTCTGGACCACCTCCACCAGCGCATCGTGGCCGACATTCACCACGAACTGGACCGGTCACCGCGACGCACGCTTCTCGCGGCACTTCCCGCGTTTTTCCTGCCCGGCAGCACATGGTTCCTTCCCCTCCTGCCCGCCTGCCTGCTGCGCAGATACGCACACCGCAAGCTGAAAAAGCAGGCACGGGCAACCGAAAGCCAAGCCCCCCAGCTCCGTCCGGAAGGCCCTCAACGAGCCGCACCCGAACCTTCCGCAGTGCAGAACTGAGATGGCAGTTCGCGATTCGATGCCCGTTCCCTGGGGGTGTGCCTGCCGTTCTCTATAGGTCAGGGGGATCCCCTCCAGGCCGACCGGGCCGGCACAGAACGAAGGTATCCGGTATGGCGGAGGAAACGAGCGTAGTGGAAGCGGCGGAGCATCGGCCGTGGAGAGCACGGCTAGTACTCCAGTTGCAGTTCGCTATTGCTGCTGGTCAGGAGCCTGCTTCTGAGTGTAGCGAGCTGCAACTGGAGTACTGGGCAGCGTCGGACTCTGTCTGCAATTCTTGGTCTTGATCCTGCGAATTAGAGCTTGTCCAGGTAGGAGAGAACAAGCTCTTCAAGGTACTCGTCCACGGCTGCCACTCGACGGCCCACGCCCTTACAGTTGGGGTCGTTGCATCGGTAGTAATCGCCATACTTGGCGTTCTTCCCGGATGCGGCATTGCCTACGATCTTGGAATAGCACAGCTCTCCAGCCAGATTAATGCGACCGCATCGGAGGGTTCCTGAAAAAAGGTACTTTCCGACGCGTAAAACCTCCGCGCCAGTCGCTTCGACGGCAGGGGATTTCTTCATGCCCCGATGGAGTGCACTTGACTTCACTCCGGCCATGATCTGTTTCCAGGTCTCATAGCCGATGCCGTGACCGCCCTCTTCTTCAGGGCGAGGATCCGAGTGATCCCATGCACCGATCTTATGATTTCCCTCGTCGTCCTTGACGAGTTCCCCATCAAGGATTCGCCCACCCCACCATGCCGGGTTAGTGATGATGATCTTCACTGCCTGCTCGCTCCAGCGGCCTCCCCGGGCAGACTTGACGGGGCTTCCCTCGGAGTCTTTCTGACTGGCAACCCATCGCGTGATGGAGCCCCAAGAGCGCCCCTGTGCCCGCATCTTGACCATAGTGATCAGGTAGGGCCACTCAGCAGCGTTCTTCTTCTCGTTGTTGAGTCGACCCGTTCGCTTGTCGCCTCCGAGCCAGCCGAATCGGCGGGGGCCACCAGGAACCCCGCCTTCCTCCGCCCGGTCCTTGGCGTTCCGTACGGTGCGCTTGCGGATCTTGCGGACTTCCGCCTCATCGCGACCAGAGGCGACCAGACCAGCGGTGATCGTGTCGTCATCGTCAACAAGGTTGATCTTCGTCTTGTCTTCGATGAAGGTGCCGGTCCCGTTCATGACTAACGCATCTTGCAGGGCGATGAAGTCACGGGGTAGCCGGTACACGCGCTCTCGCTCGACGGCGATGCACCCCTTCAACGGGATGCCGGTCTCCTCTTCCTCACTGTGTGCCAGGTCTCGCACCATCTGCAGAAATGCAACGCATGCCAGTTCCACCGTAGTTACTGATGCTACGACGAATCGTCTTTTCCCGAGGGCAAGTTGAAGCGCGGCGAGGATCCGCAGGCGGGCGGTGCGCGAGGTCAAGGAGGTGACCAGGTTCCGGTGCGGGCTGGGGCCACGGTTGCCGACGGCGCACGATCTGGTGAACGGGCGGCGTAAGCAGGTGCGTTACTGGATGGCCGAGGCGGGCGAATGGCACTTCGCGCCCAACCATGAGGTGGATCGGGTGAGTTGGCTCGCGCCGGGTGCCGCCCGTGGAGCGGTTGACTCAGGTGCGTTGACCAGTACCTGGTCGACGAGTTGCTGGCACTCTTGCGCCACGCGTGGAGGGTCTCGCGCCGTTTGCCAGCTGCGGGTGGCCCGTGGCTGATCTCACCCAGGAAACCCCAAAGAGTCTCAAATGGACCCTAAAGAGGCAGGACCCCCATATGCCCCTCGGCGTCCGACCTCGCCAGGCTCCGCGCCCTGCGTGCCGGCCCTCTCCACCCGCATGTGCACCTGGCCACACAGAAGCGGCCCTGGTCGACGGTCGTCGTGCGGTGTTCCTGGGGTGGGGGGATCTCGTCCTGCTGCGCCACGCCGACAACGTTACCCAAGGCAAGTGCCGGTTCCGCCCACTGCTCCGCAGCGGGGCGCCAAGGCGCGTGACGGCAGCCCCTACTGGTCGTTAAGCCGACAACAGAAAGGGACCGGGACGGACCGGCGGCTGGGGGTTGGCAGGCGATGGTGGTGTGGCAGCACGGACAGCGGTTCGCGGCGGTCGCCGCGGCGGGGCTCATGGTCTGCGGCACCGGCTGCGCGAACGGTGGTCACTCCGGGGACGCGGCCGCCGCCGACCCCGTCGAGGTACTCCACCGGGCCGCCGGCGCCCTGGTGCGCGCAGGCTCCTCCAAGGCGCTGACCTCGATGGAGATGGCCACGGGCGGCACCCGCGTCACGATCCGCGGCGAGGGCGTCTACGACTACGCCGAGCGGCTCGGCCGGCTCCAGGTGCAGCTCCCGCCGGACCCGGCCGGGACCAGCGAGCACCGGCCGATCACCGAACTCCTCGCTCCGGGCGCCCTGTTCATGAAGAACCGCGGCGCGGGAGTGCCGGCCGACAAATGGGTCCGTGTCGACACGGGCACCCTCTCCGACGGGAACCTGGTGACCGGCGGCGCCACCGACCCCTTCGCCGCGGCGGAGGTGCTGCGCGGGACGCGTAGCGCGACCTACGTCGGGGAGGCGAAGGTGGCGGGCATCCCGGTGCGGCACTACCGGGGAACCGCCGACCTGGAGGCGGCCGCGCGGCGGGCCTCCGCGGCCAACCGGGCTCCGTTGCGGGCGGCCGCGAAGGGGTTCGCCACCGCCGAAGTCCCGTTCGAGGCCTATCTCGACAACCAGGGCCGCATCCGGAAGATCCGCCACCGCTTCAGCTTCGTCAACGGACAGCAGAAGGACACGGTCGCCGTCGCGTCGACGACCCTGCTGTACGGCTTCGGGGTCCCCGTCACCGTACGCCTGCCGGACGCGGAGGACATCTACGCGGGAAAGCTCGCCGAGAACTGAACCCGAGAACCGAACCCGAGAACTCAGCCTGAGAACCGAACCTCGGAACTGAGCCTGACAACCGAACCTCGGAACTGAGCCTGAATTGAGCCGAAAACCGACTGGCGCGACGCCAGGTCGGTACCCTCGTCGACGGGAGTCCGCGTGACGCGGGCCGCGCCGGGCGGCGGCCAGGAATAGCCCGTTGGTGCCATGCGCGGTGTGGACGGCGCTCCCTACTCTAGGAAGTCGGTGACGGCAGAGAAGAGGTGATGCACGTGGCTCCGGCAGGCGGTACGACGGTTCAGGACCACGTGGCCCTCGCCGAGATCGAGCTGTGCGGCGAACTGATCATCGCGGCCTCGGCCGCCCACGAGGAACGGCTCAGTCTGGTCCGCATCGACGAGGTACTGAAAGTGGCCGAGGAGCGCGAGGCGGCAGCGGGCCGCTGAGCGGCACCGTCGGCCACCCTTCCCCCCGACCACCTGTGGGCATCGTCACGTCCGCAGCATCCGCCCGATGGCCTTCGTGGCCTCCTCGACCTTCGCGTCGATCTCTCCCCCGCCCTTGAGCGCGGCGTCCGCGACACAGTGGCGCAGGTGCTCCTCCAGGAGCTGGAGGGCGAAGGACTGCAGGGCCTTGGTGGAGGCGGAGACCTGGGTGAGGACGTCGATGCAGTAGACGTCCTCGTCGACCATGCGCTGCAGGCCCCTGATCTGGCCCTCGATGCGGCGCAGACGCTTGAGGTGCTCGTCCTTCTGCTTGTGGTACCCGTGCACGCCACGGTCGTGATCCGTCACGACGGCACCCACGGCGCTCTCGGTGTTCTCGGTGTTCCCGGAGGGCGCAGTCGCGCCGGCCTCGGTGGTCGTCATCGCGTCCTCCCACAGACGTCTGAGGCGTATACCCCAGGTAGGTATATGGTAACGAACTTTGCTGGGTAGGGGTCCCTTGGCCGCCGCCCTTGCGGCAGTCCTGACCTCCCCGTACCGCCCCCGTGCCGAGCATTCTGACCGATGGGCGAGACTGGGGGACGGCGCGATAGCCGTGGCCGAATGTTGCACCTAGCATCACCCTGACCGAAACCGAAGCACCCCGAGGACCCCACGTGCGTTTTCGTCTGACCCCCAGGGAGACGAGCTTCTACGACATGTTCGCCGCATCCGCGGACAACATCGTCACGGGCTCGAAGCTCCTCATGGAATTGCTCGGGGCGGACACCGCCGGCCGGGCTGAGATCTCGGAGCGTATGCGGGCCGCGGAACACGCAGGTGACGACGCCACGCACGCGATATTCCACCAGTTGAACTCCTCGTTCATCACGCCGTTCGACCGCGAGGACATCTACTCCCTCGCATCGTCCCTCGACGACATCATGGACTTCATGGAGGAGGCCGTCGACCTGGTCGTCCTCTACAACGTCGAGGAACTGCCCAGAGGCGTCGAGCAGCAGATCGAGGTCCTGGCGCGGGCGGCCGAGCTGACGGCCGAGGCCATGCCGAACCTGCGCACCATGGACAACCTCACCGAGTACTGGATCGAGGTGAACCGTCTGGAGAACCAGGCGGACCAGATCCACCGAAAGCTTCTCGCGCACCTCTTCAACGGCAAGTACGACGCGATCGAGGTCCTCAAGCTCAAGCAGATCGTGGATGTGCTGGAGGAGGCGGCGGACGCCTTCGAGCACGTGGCGAACACGGTGGAGACCATCGCCGTCAAGGAGTCCTGAGCCCTTCATGGACACCTTCGCTCTGGTCGTGACCATAGGGGTCGCGCTCTTCTTCACGTACACCAACGGTTTCCACGACTCGGCGAACGCGATCGCGACGTCCGTGTCGACGCGGGCGCTGACGCCGAAGGCGGCGCTGGCGATGGCCGCGGTCATGAACCTGGCAGGTGCCTTTCTCGGCAGCGGGGTGGCGAAAACGGTCAGTGAGGGCCTGATCCAGACCCCCGAGGGCTCCAAGGGGATGGGCATCCTCTTCGCGGCCCTGGTCGGCGCGATCGCCTGGAACCTGATCACCTGGTACTACGGGCTGCCGTCCTCGTCGTCACACGCTCTGTTCGGCGGCATGGTGGGCGCGGCGCTGGCCGGCGGCACGACGGTGTACTGGACCGGCGTCCTCGACAAGATCGTCATCCCGATGTTCGTGTCACCGCTGGTGGGCCTGCTGGCCGGCTATCTGGTCATGTGCCTGATCATGTGGATATTCCGCCGCGCGAACCCGCACAAAGCGAAGCGGGGCTTCCGCATAGCCCAGACCGTCTCGGCGGCGGGCATGGCTCTGGGACACGGCCTCCAGGACGCCCAGAAGACGATGGGCATCGTGGTGATGGCCCTGGTCATCGCGGATGTCGAGGACTACGGCGATCCGATCCCGGTCTGGGTGAAGGTCATATGCGCGGTCATGCTGTCGCTCGGCACGTACGCGGGGGGCTGGCGCATCATGCGCACGCTGGGCCGGAAGATCATCGAGCTGGATCCGCCGCAGGGGTTCGCCGCGGAGACCACCGGTGCGGCGATCATGTTCACCACGGCGTTCATCTTCAGGGCGCCCATCTCGACGACCCATGTCATCACGTCGGCCATCATGGGCGTCGGCGCCACGAAGCGGGTCAACGCCGTCCGCTGGGGTGTGGCCAAGAACATCGTCCTCGGCTGGTTCATCACCATGCCGGCCGCCGCGCTGGTGGCCGCCACGAGCTTCTGGATCGTGAAGCTGGCGTTCTTGTAGCCACCAGGCGTTCCTCGCCCCCGCCGCCCCTACCCGTTCCCGTCCCCTGGGGGCTGCCGCCCCCAGACCCCCGCTTGTCGGCCTGAACGGCCTCGTCCTCAATCGCCGGACGGGCTGACGTTCAGCCCCTCCGGCGTTTGAGGAGCGGGGGTCCGGGGGTGGCCCCCGAAAACGGGGCCCGGGGCGGAGCCCCGGTGGGGTCGAAGGGGCGGAGCCCCTGGGGATGGGACGGGTAGGGGCGGCGGGGCGAGAAAACACAGGCACCCACGCCCCAGGCGAGCAAACATACGAGCCCGCACCCACGCCCCAGGCGAGCAAACAAACGGGCCCGCCCCCGGGAGCCAGGGGCGGGCCCTTGTCCCTCGCGGTGGCACCGCCATGCAGCACCGCGAGGAGTCCTCAAAGGAGGAGCAGCAGAAAGGCTCGGCTCAGCCGAAGCGACCGGAGATGTAGTCCTCCGTGGCCTGCACCGACGGGTTGGAGAAGATCCGCTCCGTGTCGTCGATCTCGATGAGCTTGCCCGGCTGCCCCACCGCCGCGAGGTTGAAGAACGCCGTACGGTCGGACACACGCGCCGCCTGCTGCATGTTGTGCGTCACGATGACGATCGTGAAGTGCTCCTTCAGCTCCCCGATCAGGTCCTCGATCGCCAGCGTGGAGATGGGGTCGAGCGCCGAGCAGGGCTCGTCCATCAGCAGCACCTTCGGCTCGACCGCGATCGCACGGGCGATGCACAGACGCTGCTGCTGACCACCGGACAGCCCGGAACCGGGACGGTTCAGACGGTCCTTGACCTCGTCCCAGAGGTTCGCACCCCGGAGCGACTTCTCCACGACGTCGTTGAGCTCGGACTTCTTGTACGAGCCGTTCAGCCGCAGCCCCGCCGCCACGTTGTCGAAGATCGACATGGTGGGGAAGGGGTTCGGCCGCTGGAAGACCATGCCGACCTCTCGCCGCACGGTCACCGGGTCGACCCCGGACCCGTACAGGTTCTCGTCGTCGAGCATGACCTTGCCCTCGACCCGACCGCCCGGAGTGACCTCGTGCATGCGGTTGAGGGTGCGGAGGAAGGTGGACTTGCCGCAGCCGGACGGGCCGATGAAGGCCGTCACGGAGCGCGGCTCCACGGTCATCGAGATGTCCTCGATCGCCTTGAACGTGCTGTAGTACGCGGTGAGGCCGCTGACGTCGATTCGCTTGGCCATGTGAATCACTGCTTCTTTCAGTCGCTGACTCGGTTGCTGCCTGGTCCCACGCGGCGGAGCCGCACATGGACGCCTTAGCGACCGGTCTTCGGGGCCTTCCAGCGGGCGATACCGCGGGCCACCAGGTTGAGGATCATGACGAAGGCGATGAGGGTGAGCGCCGCACCCCAGGCACGGTCGATCGACTGCTCGGTGCCGATCCCGTACTCCTGGTACACGTACAGCGGCAGCGAGGACTGGGCACCCTCGAACGGGTTGCCGTTGATGATCTTGGAGCCGAACACCAGCAGCAGCACGGGCGCGGTCTCACCGGTGATACGGGCCACGGCCAGCATGACACCGGTGGTGATCCCGCCGATCGCGGTCGGAATGACGATCTTAGTGATCGTCTTCCACTTCGGCACGCCGAGCGCGAGGGAGGCCTCCCGCAGCTCGTTCGGAACGAGCTTCAGCATCTCCTCGGTGGAGCGGACCACGACGGGCATCATCAGGATCGCGAGCGCCATCGCACCCGCGAAGCCGGAGAAGCTGAAGCCCAGGATCAGGATCCAGAAGGAGAGCACGAACAGGCCCGCGACGATCGACGGGATACCGGTCATGACGTCGACGAAGAAGGTGACGGCGCGGGCCAGCTTCCCCTTGCCGTACTCGACCAGGTAGACCGCGGTGAGCAGACCGATCGGGGCGGCGATCACGGTCGCGATGAGCACCTGCTCGATGGTGCCGAGCAGAGCGTGGTAGACACCACCGCCGGGGTCGCTGTTGAGCACACCGTTCATCGAGTGGCTGAGGAAGTAGCCGTCGACGACCTGCGCACCGTTGCTGATGGTGGTCCAGGCCAGGGACAGCAGCGGCACGACGGCCAGGAGGAAGCAGACCCAGACGAGGCTGGTGGCGACCCGGTCCTTGGCCTGGCGGCGGCCCTCGATCCGGGCCGTGACGGCGTACGAGCCGATCACGAAGAGCAGCGCGGCGATGAGACCCCACTGGACCTTGCTCTCCCAGCCGGCGACCAGGCTGATGCCGATGGAGAGCGCGAGGGAGGCGACGGCGATCACGGCCGGCGCCCAGCGGGGCAGCCGGGAGGAGGAGAAGACCGGCGAGCGGTTGGGGGTGACGGTTGTCTGGGACATCAGGCGTTCGCCCCCGAGTACTCCTTGCGGCGGCCGATGATGTACCGGGCGGCGCCGTTGACCAGCAGGGTGATGACGAAGAGGACCAGGCCGGAGGCGATCAGGGCGTCCTGGCCGAGCGGGGTCGCCTCCTTGAACTTGGAGGCGATGTTCTGGGCGAAGGTGCCGCCGCCCGGGTCCAGCAGGTGGCCGGAGATGATGAAGTTCGGCGACAGCACGGTGGCGACGGCCATCGTCTCGCCGAGCGCGCGGCCGAGGCCCAGCATGGAGGCGCTGATGATGCCGGAGCGGGCGAAGGGCAGCACCGACATCCGGATGGTCTCCCAGCGCGTCGCGCCGAGCGCCAGCGCGGCCTCCTCGTGCATCCGCGGCACCTGGAGGAAGACCTCGCGGGTGACGTTGGTGATGATCGGCAGGATCATGATCGCCAGCAGGATGCCGACGGTGAACAGCGAGCGGGCCGGGCCGGTACCGGCCTTGTCGAAGATGTACGTCCAGCCCAGGTACGCGTCGAGCCACTTGTTCAGGCCGTCGAGATGGGGCACGAGGATGAGCGCGCCCCACAGGCCGTAGACGATCGACGGCACGGCGGCCAGCAGGTCGACGAGGTACGCGAGCGGCGCGGCCAGCTTGCGCGGCGCGTAGTGCGAGATGAACAGCGCGATGCCGATGGCGACCGGCACGGCGAGCACCATGGCGATGACCGAGCTGACGACCGTGCCGAAGGCGAGGGTCGCGATGCCGAACATCGGCGGCGTGTTCTGCGGCAGCCAGTCCTCGTAGGTGAGGAAGTTCGCCTTGTTCTCGGACAGGGCGAGGGCGGCGCGGTAGGTGAGGAAGGCCGCGATGGCGGCCATGATCACCAGCAGCGTGATGCCCGAACCCTTCGAAAGCCCCGAGAAGATCCGGTCGCCGGGCCTGACGACGGTCTTCTGGGAGCTCTTGGGCTCTATTCGGTCCGTGGGGGGAGGTGGAGGGGTCTGTGTTGCTGTCGTATTCATGACGTTCTCCGGTCTGCTGAGCCTGCGCCCGGCTCAGAGGGGGAGCCGGGTGCAGGCTCCTTGGCGGCGGTGCACCGGACGGGCGGCCGGCCCGTACTGCTCAGTGGGCCGACCGCCTTGTGGGTCAGGCGAGGGTCGGAACGATCTCGCGGACCTTGGCCGCGATCTCGTCCGGCAGCGGCGCGTAACCGGCGTCGCTGAGGATCTTCTGGCCCTCTTCGCTGGCCGTGTAGTTCAGGAACGACTTGATGGTCGGCAGGGCGTCGGACTTGTTGCCCTTGTCGCAGACGATCTCGTACGTGACCAGGATGATCGGGTAGGCGCCGTCGGCCTTGGTGTTGTAGTCGAGCTCCAGCGACAGGTCCTTGCCGGTGCCGACGACCTTCGCGGCGGCGATGCCGGCGGAGGCGGTGTCCGTGGTGGCCTCGACGGGCTGGGAGGCGCCGGTGTCCACCTTCACGGCGGGGATGTTGTTGCTCTTGGCGTAGGAGAGCTCGAAGTAGCCGATCGCTCCGTCGGTGTTCTTGACCTGGCTGGCGACACCGGAGGAGCCGGAGGCGGACTGGCCACCCGCGGCGGCCCAGGCCTTGTCGGGCTCGTACTTCCAGGACTTCGGGGCCGCGGCCTGCAGGTACTTGCCCAGGTTCTGGGTCGTACCCGACTCGTCGGAGCGGTGGAAGGCCTGGATCTCGGTGGCCGGCAGCTTCACACCCGGGTTGAGCTTGGCGATCGCCGGGTCGTTCCACTTCTTGATCTTGCTGTCGAAGATCTTGGCGATCGTGTCGGCGTCGAGGACCAGGTTGTCCACACCGGAGAGGTTGTAACCGATGGCGATCGGGCCGCCGACCATCGGCAGGTTGATGCCCTGGCCGGTCTTGCAGATCTTCTTGGAGTCGGCGGTCTCCTGCTCGTCCAGCGCGGAGTCCGAGCCGGCGAAGGCGGTCGTGCCCTGCAGCCACTTGGTGATACCGGCGCCCGAACCGTCGGGGCTGTAGTTGATCTCCACGCCGGAGCACGCCTGCTGGAAGGCCTTCACCCAGGCCTGCATGGCGTTGTCCTGGGCGGAGGAGCCGGAGGCCAGCAGCTGCCCCTTGGCGTCCTCACACTTGATGTTGCTCGCGGGCGCCGACTTGCCGCCGTTGTCGCCGCCTCCGGCGGAGTTGTCGTCGGAGCCGCACGCCGTCAGGACCAGGGCGCCGGTAACCGCGACAGCACCGAGGGAAAGGGCGCGAAGCCGGTTGCGCTGAAGCTTCACTTTCAGGGATTCCTTCCAGAAGCCGCCACCTGGACGGCGTGCGATGTGGTGTCGGCCCATCGAGACGGCGTTCGCCGTACCTTGGGGCCATCTCTCGGAATGCATTTGTCATGCGCTGCGCGAGTGCCGTGGGGGCCGCACGTCGCACCCAGCACGGCCGAAAGTAGGCAGAACAGGTGAAGCCGCCGATGGCCATAAATGAACGACGGGTGAACCCCTGTCGACGGTGCGGTTAGGTCACGGAACGCTTACGTCGAGGACACATGAGGATTCCGACGCCACCATTGGACGGGCGAGCCGACCGACGTGCGGCTACGCCCGCGTCACTCCCCAACCGTTTCACCCACCCGGCTCCTCAACCGTTTCCTACGACAACGAGGACGCGGGCCCCGTGAAACCGGAAGCCCGCGTCCTGTCAGTCGGATCGGCCAGATCAGTCAGATCGGTCAGATCGGTCAGTTCGCCCAAGTCCGTCACCGGACGCGGCCCGCGCGGCGCGGATGTCATGGTTGTCCGCGGTCAGGCAGCGCCCGGTGGAAAGGTCGTAGCGCCAGCCGTGCATGGTGCAGGTGAGCACACCGTCCTCGATGTGCCCGAACCGGCTGAGGTCGGCCTGCAGATGCGGGCAGCGGCGCTGCACGCGCCAGCCGTCGAGCTCGATGTCCTCGTCGTCCTCCTGGGCGGCCGCGTAGTAGTTCTCCACGTAGTCGATGCGCTCGGCGGACAGACACTTGAAGAACGTGTACACGTATTCGTTGTAGGGCCCGACGCGGCTCGCGCGGAAACGCAGCGAGAGCAGCAGACTGTTGGACCAGTCGACCTCGCGCCGGGCGATGTTGGTGGCGACCAGGTCCCCGGTGGTGGACAAGGTGTAGCGGCATACTTCCCCGTCCCACTCACGGACCTGTCTCGCGGGGAAGTCGATCACGATCGGGATGTCGTCGACGTTCAGCCGCAGCGGCCCACCGACGCCGGCACAGATCCCGTCCGCACGGGCCATCAGCGGCTCCCACCACTGTTTGAGCGCCGCGACGAGCTGGTCCCGTGGCAGGGCGGGGGAACGCGACGCCCGCTCGGCCGCGAGAACATCCTGCTGTCTGCGGGCGTAGTCCCGCAGGTACTCACGCTTGTTGCCGAAGATCTGCTCGATCTGCCCCGCGGTATGGCTGTGGATGACCTTGCAGTCGCTGCCGTCCACCTCGGCGACACTTCCCGGCAGCATCAGGTGCGCCGACGTCCTGGGCCGTTCCTCGGCGAGCTGCGCCAGGAACTCCTGCTGGTCGGTGAAGATGCTCTCGCCGTCCGACCCGGTGCCGTTGAACTCGAAGAGGTCGTCGTCGAGGAAGCACGGGGGCCCCGAGTTGGGGAACACGTGCTTCGCCTGCACCGCGTCGATGTAGCGCACCGCCCGGTCGAACTGCCCCTGGCGTTTGCGGGCGGCGAACTCCCGCTTCGCCTTCAGCGGCATCTCGTACACCATCGGGTACCAGATCGCGCCGGAGAACTGCACGAAGTACGCGTCGACCTCGCCGAACTCGCGGATCGCCTGGATGTCGAGCGGGTGGGCGTCGTTCTGGTTGAGCAGGACCGTCTCGCCGTCGTCCAGTGACAGCGCGGAGTCCCCGATGGGGCCGTCGCCGGGTCCGGTCAGAGCGGTGACCATGATCCGCAGCCCGTCCCGCTCGACGGGCTCACCGCTGCGCGTGCGCAGGAAGTCCGTGAACCCCAGCGCACGCAACTCGTGCTCCAACTCCTGGGTGGCGAACGCGGGCAACAACACGGTGACGTCCTTGCGCACGTTCCTGCTCAGGTTCTCCGCGTCGAAGTGGTCCCTGTGCAGGTGCGACACGTAGAGATAGTCGGCCGCCTGTCCGTAGTACGGCCAGTCCAGACCGCTGTTGTCGGGGAACGGGAACCACGACCCGAAGAAGGCCGGGTTGACCCAGGGGTCGCACAGCACCGATCCGGCGGCTGTCTCGATGAAGAGTCCCGCATGTCCCAGGCCGGTTACACGCATAGTCCGTCAGCACCCCAATGCGTCTGAGTAGGTCTTCTGAGGAGGCCCCTCGTCCCGGCGTTATGGGCCGGTTCGTCCACGGTTCGTCCGTGGCTACAACGCTGGGGGCAATTCCGCGCAGGCGCACCCGCTGAGTACGGCGGCCGCTCCCACGACAGGACACGAACGGGCTGGTCAGAAGGGTTTTTTGGGCCGACACGGGCACCCTCTGCCGAAGTCCCTCGGACAGCCGAACCACCACCAGAGGGACTAGCAGAGAAATGGCTGGAACTCGCCCCTTACCCGCCGACCAAGGCCCCTCCCCGTGGGAACCCCAGGCACGACGGACACCGTCTCGTTGCACGGGAGCCCACGGGAGGCGCACCCCAGGGGAGGGGCGAACATGGAACGGCGCAGGTTCATCGGCAGCACCACAACCGCACTGGCAGCAACAGCGGCCGCGACAGCGGCCACCGCGGCCGCATCCGCGTGCACCGCCACCCGCCGCCCCGCCGAGCGAGCCGCCACGGACACCCCCACCCGTACGGCGACGACCAGCAACCGAGCCACCACCAGCACCCAAGCCGCCGCCAACTGGACCGCCCTCGCCCGCGATCTCGACGGCCCCCTCGTACGCCCCGGCGACCGCGCCTGGCAGGCGGCCCACCAGCTCTACAACACCCGCTTCGACACCCTGAGGCCCGCAGCCGTCGCCTACGCCGCCCACACGGACGACATCCGCACGCTCCTCGCCTACGCCAGGACCCACCGCACCCGCGTATCGATCCGCAACGGCGGCCACTCCTACGCGGGCTGGTCCTCCGGCAACGGCAACCTGGTCATCGACGTGTCAGAACTCAGCGCCATCCGCGCCTCCGGGGGCCAGGCGGTCATCGGCGCCGGCGCGAAGCTGATCGACGTCTACCGCGCCCTCGCCGCGAAGGGCGTCACCATCCCCGCCGGTTCCTGCCCCACCGTCGGCGTGTCCGGTCTCACCCTGGGCGGCGGCCACGGCGTGGTCTCCCGCGCATACGGTCTGACCTGCGACAGTCTCACCCAGGCGACGATCGTCACCGCCGACGGCAAGCAGCTCACCGCGAACGCCACCGACCACCAGGACCTCTTCTGGGCCCTGCGCGGCGCGGGCAACGGCAACTTCGGCGTGGTCACCGAACTCCGCTTCCGTACCCACCCCGCGCCCCAGGCCGTCTCCGCGTACATGACGTGGCCGTGGTCGAAGGCCGCCGCCGTGGTGCGCGCCTGGCAGGAGTGGGGCCCGGACCAGCCGGACGAGATCTGGTCGTCCTGCCACCTGGCGTGCGCGCCCGGCGGCACCCCCAAGGTCTCGGTCTCGGCCTTCTCCCTCGGCACCTACGGCGAACTCCAGAACGCCGTCGACCGCCTGGCCGCCCGCATCGGCGCCTCGGCCGGCAGCGTGTCGCTCAAACGGCGGTCGTACGACGAGTCGATGGAGGTGTACGCGGGCTGCTCGTCCTTCTCGACGGACGCCAAGTGCCACCTCCCCGGCTCCACACCGGGCCGTACGCCCACGGGCGCCCTGGGCCGCGAGACGTACGCGGCGCGCTCGGACTTCTTCGACCGCTCGATCTCGCCGACCGGGATCCAGACCCTGCTCACCCACATCTCGTCGGTCCGGGGCGGCACGGGCAGCATCGCGCTCACGGCTCTCGGGGGCGCGATCAACCGGGTGTCCCCCACGGCGACGGCCTTCGTCCACCGCCGCTCCCGGATGCTGGCGCAGTACCTCGTCTCCTGGAAGGCGGGCACCTCCGGCACGACGGCCCAGTCCTGGCTCACCACGGCTCACCGGGCCATGTCCCGCCACGCCTCGGGCGCCGCGTACCAGAACTACACGGACCCGACCCTCACCAACTGGCGCACGGCGTACTACGGCGACGCGGCGCCCCGCCTGACGGCTCTGAAGAAGCAGTACGACCCGACGGGTTTCTTCACGTTCCCACAGGCGCTGTGAAGCACCACGCAGCCCGTCCGGCACTTGAGGACGAGGCCGCTCAGGCCAAACCACCCCACCCACCCCCACAAATCACCCACCCCAGCCCCCGCCCCAGCCCGTCCGGCGCTTGAGGACGAGGCCGTTCAGGCCGAAGCGGGGGTCTGGGGGCGCAGCCCCCAGGGACAGGATGGGACGGGTAGGGGCGGCGGGGGCGAAACCCTGGCGCCATGCGCCAAAAACCCCAAACCCGCGGAGCGCTACGCCGCCAAGTCCCGCTCGTCCTCCGCCGAGGGCTCCACCCGAGCCCCCGGAACCACCGCCCCCTGGCTTCCGGTCCGCTTGGCCGAGACCAGCCACCCCGCCCGAGGCGACCGCTCGACCGCCTTCACCAGCGGAGTCAGCAGAGCCATCGCGACCGGCGACAACAGCAGCGCCACCGCAGTACCCAGAGCGAAGCCACCCACGACGTCCGTCGGATAGTGCACGCCCATGTAGATCCGGCAGAAACCCCCGAGCAGCCCCAGCACGATCCCCACCAACCCGAACTTCCGGTTGGCGACGAACAGTGCGACCCCCATGGCCATGGTCAGCGTCGCGTGGTCGCTCACGAAGGAGTAGTCGGTCTTGCCGGAGACCAGGACTTCCAGCCCCTCGTGGTCCAGGAAGGGCCTCGGCCGCTGCACGAACTCACGTATCGGCACGTTGATGAGCACCGCGATGCCCGCGGCGAGCGGCACCCAGACCAGCGCGGCAACGGACGCGGCGGCATCCTCCCCGCCCTTGCGCCGCACACCCCACCAGCACCACAGCACCAGCAGCACCATGACGAGCAGCAGCCCGTACTCACCCACGAACTCCATGACCCGGTCGAACCAGGTCGGCGCGGCCTTGGCCAGGCCGTTGATGTCGTAGAGCAGACTGACGTCGGGATTCGACCCGGAATCGGCGAGAGACGCAGACTCAGAGAGAGACGCGGACTCTGAAAGAGATACGGACCCGGCGAGATGCGCCCCGTGACCGGAGTAACCCCCGGAATACGCCCCGGACTCGGCGAATGCAGCCATCGTGCAGCGGCCCCTTCGTCGTCTGTTCCATGCTCGGCGGCCGCACCCGTGCGTGCGCCGCTGCGGCCACCCCCGTGGTTGTAGGCGTCGTCACGCGTCGAAGCGCTACGAGACAAGGAACGCACAGTCCCCTTCTCCGCGTTCCATACTCCACTGAATGATCACGCAGACGTTATCGAAGAGAGACAGATCTGCGCAGCTCAGGGCGGTTTCACAGAGAATTACGCGCCATCAGATCGTCGAGGGCAACGCTTTCGCGCCATCTTCGGTGACCCGAGTTGCCCCGAAGTAGTCCGGAGTGTCGATCGGGTCGAAGCGGATCACGGCACCGGGCCGCGGCGCGTCGATCATGTATCCGCCGCCCACGTAGATCCCCACGTGCCGAATGGCCCGGGAATTGGTGAGGTCGTCCGAGAAGAACACCAGATCGCCCGGCAGCAGTTCGTCCCGCTTCGGGTGCGGCCCCGCGTTGTACTGGTCGTTGGCGACCCGGGGCAGCGTGATCCCGACACTCTCGTAGGCCGCCTGAGTCAGCCCCGAGCAGTCGAAGCGCCCGCCCTGGCCGGCGGTTCCGGTCCCGCCCCACAGATACGGCGTCCCGAGCTTCCCTTGCGCGTACGCGATGGCTCCCGCGGCCTGCTTCGACGGATCGACCCTGGTGACGGGCGCGGCGAAGCTCTTCTCCAGCTCCGTGATGGTCTTCACGTAGTTCTGGGTCTCCTTGTACGGCGGCACACCCCCGTACTTGATCACCGCGTAGGCGCCCGCGTTGTAGGCCGCGAGCATGTTGTGCGTCGGGTTGCCGGGCGCGTCCTTCACGTACTCGGCGAGGGTGCAGTCGTACTTCGCGGCCGACGGGATGGCGTCGTCCGGGTCCCACACGTCGCGCTTGCCGTCCCCGTCGCCGTCGATGCCGTGCGTGGCCCACGTGCCCGGGATGAACTGCGCTATCCCCTGCGCCGCGGCCGGGCTCTGCGCCTTCGGGTTGAACCCGCTCTCCTG
This sequence comes from Streptomyces bluensis, assembly GCF_014650715.1. Lineage (GTDB taxonomy): Bacteria > Actinomycetota > Actinomycetes > Streptomycetales > Streptomycetaceae > Streptomyces > Streptomyces bluensis. The sequence continues at coordinate 338,864 of NZ_BMVM01000010.1, forward strand.
GTACAACTGCGCGGCCAGCAGCGCCGGGTTGATGGCGCTGCACAGGTTGCCCCACTTCTGCACCAGCGGGCTGTACGCGGCCGGCACGGACCCCTTGGCGAGCGCCTTGGGCCCGCCCGCGGCCCCGCCCGCGAGGCTCCCGGCGGTCATGTAGACGCCGACGACGAGCAGCAGGACGAAGCTGAGGCCGGCGCCGCACAGGGCGATCCCCACGATCCATGCCTTACGCACCGTCAACCGCCCCTCGCTGCCCGGCACTCGCACTCCACCGACAGGATTGTAGAGGCGGCCCGGCGATCACGGAATGATCACTCGCCATCAGCGGCGTGATACAGCCGGACCGCCTCGTCCCCGAACACCACGCTGAACGAGATGTCGTCCGTGGCCCCGCCCTCCTCGTGCCCACCGAGCACCCCGACGACCTCTCCGTCCCCGTTCACCCAGGGGCTCCCGCTGGTCCCCCCGGAGAAGCCGGGGCATGCGATGCGCTGCTGGGTGGAGTTGTGGGCGGTGGGCTTGTTGGTGCAAGTGATGGGCGTGGAACTGGACTTGGGGTACCCGGTCACGGTGACCGCGGTGGCCCCGGTGGCCCGATGCGGTGCGAACACGTTCCCCCCGACCATGTCCTGAACCCCTCGCCCGCCCTTCCGCTCCACCCGCGCGAAGGCGACGTCACTGTCCTCGCCCCGCTCCCCGCCGTCCCACCCGTCCGAGACGTACGACTTCTCGACCTTCCAGACCCCGTACGGCGCCTTCCCGCCCCGGTACCCGGGCACGAACACAAGATCCCCGCCCCCGTCGAGACAGTGCGCGGCGGTGACGACGAGATCACGCCCCTCGCTCCGCACCACAGAACCCGTGCAGAAGTGCTCACCGCCCAGCCCGCCCCGGAAGAACGCCCCCACGCGCGCGGTGGCGGCACTCGCCAGCGCGTCGGCGGTCACCCCGAAGGGCCCCGGACCGTCGTCGGCGACGGCGAGGGACGAGGAGGAGGTCACGGCGAGCAGCACGACGGCACCGAGCAGGGATATACGACTCATCGATCCCAGGGTGCCGCACAAGCGTGAGAACGCACCACGTGGAGGACGGACGGCTACACCACGGCCCACAGCAGCTTCCCGCCCCGGGAGCCGGACACCCCCAGCGAGTCCGCGCACGCCCGTACGAGGTGCAGCCCGCGACCGTGCTCCAGGTCTTCCGGCGGCACGTCGACGGGGGCACCCTCCTTGAAGGCGTCCGGCACCTTCGGGTCGGCGTCCCACACGGCCACCATGAGCCGGTCCGGCTCCATGGACCGGATCCGCAGGGCGTACGGCCCCTCCGTGTGCGCGTGGGCGTTGGTGAGCAGCTCGGAGGCCAGCAGCTCGGCGGTGGGAGTGAGCCGGGCGAGGTCGTGGGCGGCGAGAACGGTACGGAGGGTCGCGCGGGCGACGCCGGGGGCGCGGGGGTCTCGGGGGAGGTGGAGCGTGTAGTTCCAGGACGGGGATACGGTGGCCATGGAAGTCTCCGGTTACAGAGGGGAGTTGGACGGTTGTCCTGCGTGACACCCAAGGTAACCGCCTACAGTGAATACGTTCACAAATTTCCCGGGATCGCATTCATTGCCACCCCTGTGAGTGACAACAAGGAGGCAGCAAGCCCGTGAGAAACCCGACGGGTCGCCAACTGCGCTTCGGCGCCGAGCTGCGCAAACTGCGCGAACGCGCGGGCCTGAGCGCCACCGAGGCTGGTCAACTCCTCGGCATCAAGCAGGCGCAGGTCAGCAACATGGAGGCCGGTCGCGTAGGCATGAGCGCCGAGCGGGTACGCACGATCGCCTGCCACTACGACTGCTCCGACAAGCCCCTCATCCAAGCCCTCAGCGACATGACCTCGCAGCGCACACGTGGCTGGTGGGAGCAGTACCGCGATCTGGTGCCCAGCGCACTCCTCGACCTGGCCGAACTGGAGCACCATGCCCAGGCATTGCGTGCGAGCACCACAGCCCGCGTCCCCGGATTGCTCCAGACTCGGGAGTACGCCCTCGAAATCTTCCGTCAGGCGGTCACCGAACTCTCACCGCCCGACATCGAGCACCGCCTCTCGTTCCGCATCAAGCGGCAGGCGATCCTCTACCGCGAGGACAGCCCTACCCCCTACGAGGCGATCGTCCACGAGGCGGCCCTGCGCATGAAGGTCGGCGGGCCCACGGTCACCCGGCAGCAGCTGCAGTACCTGCTCGATATGAGCGAGCGCGATCACATCACGCTGCGCGCCATCACCTTCGACGCCGGCGCCTACCCGGGCTCCGGGCAGTCGATCTACTACGCGTACGGCCCGGTGCCGCCTCTGGACACCGTCCAACTCGACCAGTCTCACGGCGTCGCTTTTCTCGACGCCGAGGCCCAGCTACACAAATATCGAACCCTCTTCGGGCGGATCGATGCCGTAGCGCTGAGCCCGGAGAAGACCCGTGCCCTTGTACACACCCTGATGCGAGAGCTGTGAGGGACCCCTCATGAACTGGCAGAAGTCCTCGTACTGCAGCGAAGGAAACTCCTGCGTCCACGTTGCCGCAGCGCCCCCCGGAACAATCCATCTCACCGAAAGCGGCGACCCCACCGGCGCCATACTCAAGGCCACCCCGGCCGCCTTCAACGCCCTCCTCACCGCCCTCACCAGCCCCAAGAAGGACTCGACCCTTGTCTGACATCCCCACGGACCTCGACTGGATCCGAGCCGCCCCCGAGAACGCGACCGGCCCCGGCCCCTGGATCGAGATCGCCTTCACCGAGGACGAGGACCCCGAGGCGCCCGTCTACATCCGTGAGACCAGCGACCCGGACAACGTCGTGACGACCAACCGCCGCAAGTGGGACGCCTTCGTCCTGGGCGTACAGGCGGGCGAGTTCGACCACTTCGTGGAGGGGGTCGAGCTGGACCTCGACCCCACTCCGGAGAAATGACCGGAGAAATGACGCAAGCGAAATGACCTGACCGGACGCTGCCACCGGGCTGTCGGACCCGGGCGGCAGCGTCCGGACGGGGGCAGGACCGGTCAGCCGTTCTCCCCCGCACCCGTGTAGGCCGCCGTCGTCCGGTCGGCCTTCGCGCGGGCCACGGCCGGGTCCTCCCCGGCCGCCACGAACGCCTCGTACCACCCGTCGCTGCTCAGCGTCACAAAGCGGCGGCCCTCCTCGCTCCCCACCCAGGCCATGCCCTCGTGCGGGTCCACGGGCTCCCCGGTCGAGAGGTGGCGGGTCAGGGCCACGAAGCCCAGCTCCCAGCCGACCCCGACCGCGCCGGGGCCGAACTCGGCCCAGCGCGCGTCGTCCTCCACGCGGATGATGTGGTCGAGCTCGAAGCGGGTGCCGCCCTCGGGGGCCTCGGTCAGCCGGAGCTCGATCCAGCTGACGTTCCCGTCGTACTCCCAGGTCGCACTGAAGCCCTTGGGGGGATCGCAGCGCTCGACCGTGCCGCCCGCGTTGCCCTGGAGCTGATAGCGCCCGCCGAGGCGCAGCTCGCCGGAGACGGGCAGGAACCAGCGGGGGATGCGCTCGGGGTTGGTGCAGGCGTCCCACACGTCCTCGACGGTCGAGTTGTACGTCCGACTCACCGTCACCACCCGTGCCTCGCCCGCCTTGAAGACACGGGATCCGACCTTGCGTCGTACGGCGTTGATCTGCTGAGCCACGTCAATCATGGGCATCTCCTCCAAGTGTTACGGTTCGCCCGAATCCGGAACATCCCGCCGCCCCTCCCTCCGCTCCCTCTTGCCCCTCGCCAACTCCGTGGCCAGGGCGTCCAGATGAGGGGTCCAGAAACGGCGGAAGCGGTCGAGCCAGACGTCTATGTCACGCAACGGCTCCGAGTTCACGGCGTACAGACGCCGCGTCCCTTCCGGGCGCACGGTCGCGAAACCGTTCTCCCGCAGCACCTTCAGATGCTGCGAGACGCCGGGCTGCGATATCCCGAACTCCGCCCTGATGACCTCGGAAACCGAGCCTGACGTCCTCTCCCCCTCGGCCAGCAGCTCCAGAATCCGCCGCCGTACGGGGTCTCCGAGCACTTCGAACGCGTGCATGAAGGCAACGTATCACTGACCACTTATATAAGCCAGCACTAAATATCAACAACGACCCGCTCAGTTCCAGCCAAAGCCCGCACCACACGCCACCCCACACGCGCGCCCTACACCCCCATCCGGCACACTCGAACCCCGACGGACCCCAACGGCCCCCGACAGCCGCCCGACCGCGCGGCACGAAGGGTGATCAACGACGGAACCACACACAGGTTCCGCTTCCACCTCGTTGCCCGGCGTAAACTGCCGTGATACACAGAGTGACGTTATGAGCCGTCACCCGCCGTTCCGCGCCGCCCATGAGTGGTCAGCACGACCCGCGGGCAAGGGATTCGTACGAAACCCGCCAACCAATGACGCCAAGTCGACATACGACAGCGGAATTGTCGGCGAGAATGGGCCCGACCTCTGCGCACCCGTGTCAGAGGGTGCAGAACTACCCACTAGGGGCGGTGACTTACATGTTCGTTGCGGCCGAAAAGGGCGACATCACCACCATCATCGGCGGAATCGCCCCCGACTGGGGCCCCTTCGGCAGTCTGGGCAACGAGGCGCGCGTGATGATCGAGGTCGTGATGGCGATCGCCATCCTCCTCTGCCTCGGCATCGCGATCTGGGGCGCGGCGAAGCAACGCATCGGCGCGACGGCCCTCCGCGACACCTTCAGCGCCGAGCAGGGCAAGGGCCTCATCATCGCGGGCCTCACCGGTGTCTTCATCATCGGTTCACTGGGCACGCTCTTCACCATCGTGTACGGCATGGCCGTGTAGCGCGCGCCGCGCGGCCGCCCGCCGGACGCGTGGCACATCCTGTCGTGTCGGTCCCGTCCAGCCAGCACTGTTCCCGTCAGTGCTGTTCCCGTCAGTCCTGTTCCTGTCAGTCCTGTTCCAACAGACCGTCAGTCCCTGCCGGGCCCGCCCGGTGCCCCACTGACACCACCCGTCCGTCGCGCCCCCCGGCTGAGGTTGCGTTCCCCTGATGTCCCTGATGTCGAGTCTCCACACCGCGCCCGCGCGGGAACCAGCACGGCTACCGTCGTACTGTCATGCGTTTCCGTCCGGACGAGGTCGAGGGGGCTACGCGGCATGAGTCTCGGTGACGACGGGTACGGCGACTCCGGCTCACGGGGCGGCGACAGCGGGATGTACGGCGGCACGTACGGCGGTACGGGCCAGACCCGCACCCGCCTGCCCGAACAGGCCGGCGGCGGTGGCGTGTACGGGGGCGCCCGTCGCGGCCGCCCGTCGTCCTCCCGCAGCCTCGTGACCGTCGTGGGCGTGGTGGTCCTGCTCATCGCCGCCATCGCCTTCGCCAACCGCGGCGGGGGCGACGACTCCGGGGGCACGGCTGCGGCCGACGACAAGACGAAGAGCGCGGCCACGGCCCCGTCCGGGGAGCAGCCGGTGGCGAACACGACGGGAGGGATTCCGTCCGGGTTCGCGCGCAGTGAGCAGGGCGTCGAGTCGGCGGCCGCGAACTACGCGGTGGTACTGGTCTCGGCCGACATCCTCAAGCCCGCACGGCGGACCCAGATCGTCCGTCAGGTGTTCGACGCCGACGAGGCCGCCGAGCTGACGACGAAACTCGACCAGGTGTACACCAAGTCCTTCCTGAACAAGGTCGGCCTGGACGAGAACGGCGACGCACCGAAGGGCACCACGTACGTCTCCCGCACGATGCCGGTCGGCACCAGAGCCACCGAGTACTCGGACAGCGCCGCCACCGTCGAGGTCTGGTGCACGGGAGTGTTCGGCATGGCGGGCGAGAGCTCGGCCAATCCCGTCACCAGCGACTGGTTCACCATGACCCTCGGGTTGCGCTGGACCGACGGCGACTGGAAGGTCCGCAGCTTCTCCCAGAAGGAAGGCCCCGCGCCGGTCAACGGCGACAACAGGGTGTCCACGTCGGACGAGATCTCGAAGGCAGTCGAGGAGTACGGAGGGTTCACGTATGCCCGGTAGCCCACGCCGCGTACTCAAGGTCGCCGCGACCTTCGCAGCCGCACAGACCGCCGTGGTCCTGCTCGCCACACGGGCGTTCGCGGAGCCCACACCGTCGCCCTCGCCCTCGTCGGGCAACGAGGACTGCTCCCTGCTCTCCGGACAGGCCAGGGAGATCTGCGAAGGCGACACCGGCGGCGCCACCCGCAACACCCCCGACGTGACCAACTCCCTCGACCCCCTCTCCTCCCTGGCCAAGGGCTGCGCCGAAGCCGCCTCCTGGACCATCGACAAGCTCTCCGACGCCATCGAGCAGACCGCGAACGTCGACTTCACGAACCCGACGTTCCTCCAGCAGTACGCCGTGGTCTTCGCGGCCTCCACGATCCTCACCCTTCTCCTCTGGCTGCTCGCGGTGGCCAAGCGAGCCGTACGAGGCGTCCCGCTCACCACGGCCCTCTCCGAAGCGATCGGCTTCCTCTGGCTGACGGTCCTCGCATCAGCCTTCACCCCGCTGATCCTCTACACCGTCGTCTCGGCGACCGACGGCGTCAGCGAAGTCCTGGCCAAAGCCACCGGCGACCAGACCGACACCTTCTTCGGCAACTTCTCCAGCGCCCTGGACAAGGGCGAGGACATCGGCGGCGGGCCCATCATGCTCATCGTCGTCTCGCTGGTCTCGATCCTCGCCGCGGGCGTCCTCTGGCTGGAGCTGGTCATAAGGGCCGCGCTGCTGTACGTCGGCGCGCTCCTGGGCACCGTCGTCTACGCCGGACTGGTCGACAAGAACCTGTGGGGCCACGTCCGCCGCTGGGCGGGCATCATGATCGCGGTCATCCTGGTCAAGCCGGTCATCGTCATCGTCCTCGGGCTCGCCGGCGCGCTGGCCGGCGAGGACGGGCCCGACGCCTTCTCCGCCGTCGTCTCCGGACTGTCCATCATCCTGCTGGCCATCTTCGCGTCCGCGATGATCTACCGTTTCGTCCCGGGCTTCGGCGACGAGATCGCGGGCTCCCGCAACAACCGCATCATGCAGGGCGCCGAGGGCAAGGCCGCGGCCGTCATCAGCTCCCCGGCCACCCTCGTGGCCCAGGGCATCAAGACCCACAGCACCCGGGCGGACAACAACGGCGGCGGGGGCCAGGCCTCCGCCCCCCGCCCCTCCAACCCCGCCTCCTCAGGCGTGGCCGCGCACAGCTCACGGACGTCGGCGGGCGGTGGCGGCGGATCTGTCCCCTCCGCCGCACCCCCGCCGCGTTCCAGCCCGGCCAACACCCCGCACGCCAGCAACGCACGCAACAGCAGCACCAATCGCTCGGGAGGTGAAGGGCGTTGACGACCCAGTCCCACGTGTCCCATCCGGTCACGCCCCGCCGTACGTATCTGATCGGCCGCGCCCGGCCGAACGCCGTGATCGGCCGCAACCGCGAGTCCGGCGAGATCGTACTGATCATCGCGGGCGCGTTCCTCGGCATGATGTGCGGGCTCCTCGTCCCCGTCCTGTCCCTGCGGATCGTGCTGCTGACCGGCTTCCCGATGCTGGCCCTGGCGGCGGTGTACGTGCCGTACAAGCGACGGACGTTCTACAAGTGGTACGAGATCAACCGCAGCTACAAGCGCACCCTCCGGCAGGGCACCACGTACCGCTCCGCCGCCATCGAGGCGGGCACGGGGCTGGACGGGCGTGAGGTCGAGATCGGTCCGCCACCCGGCATCGGACGCATCACCTGGCTGGCCGCCCCGTTCGGGCCGGACGAGATCGCCGTACTGCTCCACGCGGACCGCAGGACCGTCACCGCCGCCATCGAGATCGAGGGCCCCGGCGTCGGCCTGCGCGACTCCGAGGACCAGGAGGCACTCGTCGACCGCTTCGGCACCCTGCTGAAGCACGTGGCGAACGGCGACGGCTTCGTCACCCGCCTCCAGATGCTCGCCCGCACCCTCCCCGCCGACCCCGACGCCCACGCCAAGGACGTCGCCGCACGCGGGGACGACAAGGCCCTGCCGTGGCTCCAGCAGTCCTACGACCAGTTGCAGTCCATGGTGTCCACCAGCAGCGAGCAGCACCGGGCGTACCTCGTCGCCTGCATGCACTACACGCGCGAACTGGCCGCCGAGGCCCACGCGATGGCTCGCGCCGCCCGTCCGCAGGGCGGCAAGAAGCTCGACAAGGACGCCGGTCTGGCCGTCGTCATGGCACGCGAGCTCACCGACATCTGCTCGCGCCTCCAGGAGGCCGACATCCGCGTACGGCAGCCGCTCGGCCAGGGCCGCCTCGCTTCCCTCGTGCACTCCATGTACGACCCGGACCACCCCATCGACCACATCCAGGCCATGACCAGGCGCAACGCCTGGCCGGCCGAGCTGGACGCGATGGAGCCGACGTACCTCCAGGCCAAGACACGCGAGTCCTCCACCCGCGCCCCCTGGTGCCACGCCACGGCCTGGGTCAAGGAGTGGCCGATGACCCCCGTGGGCGTGAACTTCCTCGCGCCCCTCCTGGTCCACACCCCGGACGTCATCCGAACGGTCGCTGTGACGATGGATCTCGAACCCACCGAGGTGGCCATCGAACGCATGCTGACCGAGAAGACCAACGACGAGGCGGAGGCCAGCCGCGCCGCCAAGATGAACCGGACCGTCGACCCGCGGGACGTGGCCTCCCACACCCGCCTCGACCAGCGCGGCGAGGACCTCGCGAGTGGCGCCGCCGGCGTCAACCTGGTCGGCTACATCACCGTCTCCTCCCGTTCCCCGGAGGCACTGGCCCGCGACAAGCGGACGATAAGGGCCTCGGCCGGGAAGTCGTACCTGAAACTGGAGTGGTGCGACCGCGAGCACCACCGCGCGTTCGTCAACACCCTCCCGTTCGCCACCGGAATCCGAAGGTAGGGCTGCTGCATGCGGGATCATTCGGAGCGACAGCTGCGGGAGGACCTGGAAGTACGGCTGCACAACCACCCGGGGGCACGGCAGGAGGTACATCGCTGATGCGGGATCCGCTGTCCGCCCTCACGGACGCCTTCACGTCCTTCCTCTTCGGCAAGGTCGAGACGACCCGGCTCCCGGTGCGCACCTCGACAGGCCAGGCCCAGGCGGTCTACCTGCCGACGGCCGCCCCCGGCCTCGGCGACTCGGGCGTGATCATCGGCCGTGAGGTGTACTCCGGAAAGGGCTACATCTACGACCCGTTCCAGCTCTACGGGCAGCAGCTCCCCGCCCCGCACTGGCTGGTCCTCGGCGAGTCCGGCAACGGAAAGTCGGCGCTGGAGAAGACGTACGTGCTCCGCCAGCTGCGCTTCCGGGACCGCCAGGTCGTCGTCCTCGACGCCCAGGGCGAGGACGGCGTCGGCGAATGGAACCTCATCGCGCAGGAGCTGGGGATAACCCCCATCCGGCTCGACCCGACGGCCGCCCTCAACCACGGCATCCGGCTCAACCCCCTGGACCCGTCGATCACGACCACGGGCCAGCTCGCGCTGCTGCGCACCATCATCGAGGTCGCCATGGGCCACGGCCTGGACGAGCGGTCCGGCTTCGCCCTGAAGGTCGCCCACGCGTACGTCAACGAGACGATCGTCGACCGCCAGCCGGTCCTCACCGACATCGTCGAACAACTGCGCCACCCCGAACCGGAGTCGGCGGAGGCGATGAACGTCCCCATAGACGACGTACGCGCCTGGGGCCTGGACGTGGCGCTGGTCCTCGACCGCCTGGTCGACGGTGACCTCAGGGGCATGTTCGACGGCCCCACGACGGTCGGCATCGACCTCGACGCACCCCTCATCGTCTTCGACCTGTCCCACATCGACCGCAACTCGATCGCCATGCCCATCCTCATGGCGATCGTGGGCGTGTGGCTGGAGCACACCTGGATCCGCCCCGACCGGAAGAAGCGCATCTTCCTGGTCGAGGAGGCCTGGCACATCATCAACAGCCCCTTCGTGGCCCAGCTCTTCCAGCGCCTGCTGAAGTTCGGCCGCCGTCTCGGCCTGTCCTTCGTGGCGGTCGTGCACCACCTGAGCGACGTGGTGGACGGCGCCGCGGCGAAGGAGGCGGCCGCGATCCTGAAGATGGCGTCGACCCGGACGATCTACGCCCAGAAGGCCGACGAGGCGAGGGCGACCGGCCGGGTGCTGGGCCTGCCCAGGTGGGCCGTGGAGATCATCCCGACCCTGACACCCGGAATCGCCGTCTGGGACGTCAACGGCAACGTACAGGTGGTCAAACACCTGGTCACCGAGACCGAACGCCCGCTGGTCTTCACGGACCGCGCCATGACCGAGTCGTCGAGCGACCACGCGGACGACGCTCTGCGCGCAGCGGAACTGGAGGCGGAGGAACGGGCCGCGGCGTTCGTGGAGCAGCATCTGAGCGATGTGGACGGGTACGGATCGTCCGAGTCGACGGTGGCGTGAGAGCGGCATGAGACCGAACGAGCGTGACCAGCGCGATGGGGCCGCGGGCGGCATCCCCGACGGGCTGCTGATCGGGGTCCTCGGCTTCCTCCTCGGCCTGACCCTGATGGTGTGGACGGCCACGGGACTCGCCGGCTGGTTCACCCGGGACGCCTGGCCGGACGGCGTCACCTTCACCCGTACCCCGCTCGCGATGCGCCACCTCATCGGGCAACCGCACGACATCGCGGGCGCCTGGCCGGACACCCCCGCCAACCAGCTCTCCGGGTACGGGCTCTTCTGGGGCCTGTTCATCGGCCAGCTGATGGTGCTGCTGGTGCTGACCGTGTTCGTCCTGGGCACGGTGGCCCGCTGGCGCGCGGTACGGGCCCGCCGGAAGGCCGAGCAGACGGAGCCCCGGGAGACCGTACGCCCGCACGAGCCCCGGGACACCACACAGCTGACCAAGCCCCCTTACGCAACTCCGGCCCCCCAGCCGCCCCCGCCCCCTCCCGCGACAGCCCCCCACAAGGCGACAACGAACTCGGCGGCACCGGCACCGGCACCGGCACCGGCACCGGCACCAATGAGCCATGCGCCAGAGGCGGCCGCGCTCACACACTCCGCCGAAACCACGCCCCGCACCAAAACCCCAGTCGCCCTGCCCGCCCCCCGAGGCTCGGTGATCCTGGGCCCGGCCGCGACCCGCCACCCCCTCGCCGCCCAGGCGGCACGCGAAGCCGAGGGCCCCGCCCTGATCGTGACCTCGAACCCCACGCTCTGGGCGGACACCAAGGACGCACGCGCCAAACTCGGCCCGGTCCACCTCTACGACCCCTCGCACCTCTGCGACACCCCGGCCCGCCTCCACTGGTCGCCCTCAAGAGGCTGCGAGGACAAGGCGGTCGCCGCGGCCCGCGCCGCAGCGCTCCTCGCCCCCGTCCGCCCCACCGCCAAGATCGACCAGGCGCTCGCCGACGTCGCCGAAACGCTCCTGCGCAGCTATCTCCACGCCGCCGCCGTGGACGGCCGCACCGTCCGCCACATCCACCGCTGGGCGCAGGGCGCACAGGTGCAGGACGCGGTACGGGCCCTGCGTACCAACCCGAAGGCGGTGGCGGGCACAGCGGGCGAACTGGAGTCCGCGCTCACCTCGCACCCCGAACGCCGCGACATGGCCCAGGAACTGACGGCCCGTGCCCTGTCGGCCCTCTCCACGATCAACGTCCGGGAGTCCTGCACTCCCAACCGAACAGACTCGCTGGCCCTGGATTCCTTCGTGCACGAAGGGGGCACACTCTATGTGGTCGGTGAACCCGTTGAGGACCCCAGAGCGACCCCAGGGGCCATGCCTCTGCTCACCGCCCTCACCGCAAGCGTGGTCGAGTGCGGCCGGCGCATGGCCGAACGGTCATCCTCCGGCCGCCTCGACCCACCATTCACCCTGATCCTGGACGACGTGGCAGCGGTGGCACCCCTCCCCCAGCTCCCCGACCTCCTGACCACGGGAGCGGACCGCGGCATGCCGACGCTGGCGCTGATGAGGTCACGGGAACAGAGCCGCTCACGCTGGCCCCACTACGAACTGCCGGTATAAGACACCCGCAGCCCGCCTCAGAGCGCCCTCCTACCCCCGACGCTCGCCCACGTACTCGACCACGTACTCCAGCTCCCGGCCCTCAACCCGCACAGGGTCAGGCAGGGTCACCCCGCTCGCCACGAACCCGGCCTTCCGATAGAACGCCTTGGCGCGCGTGTTCCGCTCGTGCACGAACAACCGCACCCGCTCGACCCCGGCCCCCCAGGCCCACTCCAACGCCGCATCAAACAGCGCCCCGGTCACCCCGACCGCACCGCCCCGGTACTCGGACCGCACGAACACCCCCACCAGATGGGCCTGCTCCCGCTCGACGACACCCCCGAAGACGTCCAGCGACCCCGCCTTCTCCAGGAGCACGACCACCGTCCCGACCCACTCCCCGTCGGCCGTCTCGGCGATGAACTGCTGCCGCTCCCGCGTCCCCTCGGCCGCCCCGGCCGCCCGCTCCTCCCAGAAGGAATCGGGCTTTGCCACGGCCTCCTCATACGTCTCCAGAAACGCCAGCTCCGCCACCGGATCCCTGAGCGACTCCAACCGCAACTCCCTGACCCGCTGCCACTCCTCGGCCCGGATCGCGCGTACGACGACGCCCCCTCGCAACTCCCCATGCTCCATACGGGCCACCGTAGTACTGCGGTACTACACCCCTCACCTCAAATAACGCGTGCAACCAGCGTGAAACGCGAAAAGGCCCACACCGTGAGGTGTGGGCCTTTCCCAATATTTGTTCGGCGGTGTCCTAC
>NZ_BMVM01000011.1 GCF_014650715.1 Streptomyces bluensis
GGGGGTCCCACTGGGAGAACTCGTCGCGCAGCGAGAAGACCCGTTCCTTGGCCCGCGCCTTCTCCTCGTCGCGGCGGCCGCCGCCGAAGACGGCGTCGAACCGCTCGGACTGGATCTTCTCGGTCAGCGGCACGGTCTGGAGGGGGTTCCGTGTCCCGTCGGGCCGTTCGCGCAGGACGCCGCGGTCGATGTAGTCCTGCACGGAGGCCACGTGCAGGCGCAGGCTGTGCTTCTCCACGGTCCGGTCCCGGTAGTCGATGACCTCGGGGAAGTTGTGGCCGGTGTCGACGTGGAGCAGGGAGAAGGGGATCGCGGCGGGGGCGAAGGCCTTCAGTGCCAGGTGGAGCATGACGATGGAGTCCTTGCCGCCGGAGAACAGGATCACCGGCCGTTCGAACTCGCCCGCCACCTCACGGAATATGTGCACCGCCTCGGACTCCAGCGCGTCCAGGTGCGAGAGGCAGTACGGGCTGTCGGTCTCCGAGGAGACGGTCGCGACGGTCGTCATGCCAGGCCCCTTTCGACGAGCAGCTTGTGAAGCGTGGCGGCCGACTCCTGCACGGTCTGGTTCTGCGACTCGATGCGCAGGTCAGGTGTCTCGGGCTCCTCGTAGGGGTCGTCGACACCGGTGAGCCCGGAGATCTCACCCGCGGCCTGCTTGGCGTACAGCCCCTTCACGTCCCGTACGGAGCAGACCTCGACCGGGGTGGCCACGTGGACCTCGATGTACGCGGCACCGCTCGCCTGGTGGCGCTTGCGGACGGCCTCGCGGCTGTCGGCGTACGGGGCGATGACCGGCACGAGTGCCTTCACTCCGTTGCGGGCCAGCAGGTCGGCGAGGAAGCCGATGCGCTGCACGTTGGTGTGGCGGTCCGTGCGGCTGAAGCCGAGGTCGGCGGTGAGGAACTCACGGATCTCGTCGCCGTCGAGCACCTCGACGAGGTGGCCGTCCTCGCGCAGCCGGTTCGCCAGTTCGTACGCGATGGTGGTCTTGCCGGCACTCGGCAGACCCGTGAGCCAGACGGTGGCTCCGGTCGTCACGTGGTTCTCCCGGGGGGTCGCGGATGTCTCGGTGGTCGGCATGGGCGCCGTGGGGGGCGGCGTCATTCGTGCATCCCGCACTCGGTCTTGGCGCGGCCCGCCCAGCGGCCGGCGCGGGCGTCCTCGCCCTCCAGGACGCGGCGGGTGCAGGGCGCGCAGCCCACGGAGGTGTAGCCGTCCATCAGCAGCGGGTTGGTGAGCACGCCGTGCTCGGCGACGTACGCCTCCACGTCGTCCTGCGTCCAGCGGGCGATCGGGGAGATCTTGACCTTGCCGCGCTTGTCGTCCCAGCCGACGACCGGGGTGTTCGCCCGGGTCGGGGACTCGTCGCGGCGCAGGCCGGTCGCCCACGCGTCGAACCGGGTCAGGCCCTCCTCCAGCGGCTTGACCTTCCGCAGGAAGCAGCACAGGTCGGGGTCGCGGTCGTGCAGCCTGGGCCCGTACTCGGCGTCCTGCTCGGCCACGGTCTGGCGCGGGGTGAGCGTGATGACGTTGACGTCCATCACGGCCTCGACCGCGTCACGGGTGCCGATGGTCTCCGGGAAGTGGTAGCCGGTGTCGAGGAAGACGACGTCCACGCCGGGCCTCGCACGGGACGCGAGGTGCGCGACCACGGCGTCCTCCATCGAGGAGGTCACACAGAAACGCCTGCCGAAGGTGTCCACGGCCCACTGGAGGATCTCCAGCGCGGACGCGTCCTCCAGATCGCGGCCGGCCTGCTCGGCGAGCGCCTTCAACTCGGCGCGCTTCGCCGCCTCCGGGTCGGCCGCGTCGTTCAGTGATGCGTCTGAGTCCGCCTGAGCGGTGGTCATGTCTGATCCCCTCCACTGTCGGCATGTCGCAAGCCCCGGGCGAGAAGCCCGAGGAACTTCAGCTGGAAGGCCCGACTGCACGCTCCGCATTCCCACGCACCGTGCCCCTCTTCACTGGGGCGCAGGTCCTCGTCACCGCAGTAGGGGCAGTAGAAGGGGGCGGCCCGCTCGCTCACGACAACGCCTCCTCAGAAGCGCGCGCGGCCCAGGTGGCGAATCGCTCGCCGTCCTCGCGCTCCGCCTGGAACCGCTTGAGAACGCGCTCCACGTAGTCGGGCAGCTCCTCGGAGGTGACCTTCAGGCCGCGGACCTTACGGCCGAACCCGGCGTCCAGGCCGAGCGCGCCGCCCAGGTGCACCTGGTAGCCCTCGACCTGCTCCCCCTGGTCGTTGAGGACGAGCTGGCCCTTGAGACCGATGTCCGCGACCTGGATACGGGCGCAGGCGTTCGGGCAGCCGTTGAGGTTGATGGTGATCGGCTCGTCGAAGTCCGGGATGCGGCGCTCCAGCTCGTCGATCAGCGCGGAGCCGCGCGCCTTGGTCTCGACGATGGCCAGCTTGCAGTACTCGATGCCCGTGCAGGCCATGGTGCCGCGCCGGAACGGGGAGGGTGTGGCGGTCAGGTCCAGGGCCTCCAGGGCCTCGACCAGCGGCTCGACCTGCTCCTCGGCGACATCGAGGACGATCATCTTCTGTTCGACCGTCGTACGGACCCGGCCCGAGCCGTGGGCCTCCGCCACCTCGGCGATCTTCGTCAGGGTGGCGCCGTCGACGCGGCCGACGCGCGGGGCGAAGCCCACGTAGAAGCGGCCGTCCTTCTGCCGGTGCACGCCCACGTGGTCGCGCCAGCGCTCCACGGGTTCGGCGGGTGCGGGACCGTCGGCCAGCTCCCGCTTCAGGTACTCGTCCTGGAGCACCTGGCGGAACTTCTCCGGACCCCAGTCCGCGACGAGGAACTTCAGGCGGGCGCGGGTGCGCAGGCGCCGGTAGCCGTAGTCACGGAAGATGCCGACCACGCCGGCCCAGACGTCCGGAACCTCGTCCAGCGGGACCCAGGCGCCGAGCCGGACGCCGATCTTCGGGTTGGTGGACAGACCGCCGCCCACCCAGAGGTCGAAGCCGGGGCCGTGCTCGGGGTGCTCGACGCCGACGAACGCCACGTCGTTGATCTCGTGGGCGACGTCGAGCAGCGGGGAGCCGGAGATCGCCGTCTTGAACTTGCGGGGCAGGTTGGAGAACTCCTTGCTGCCGATGTAGCGGCTGTGGATCTCGTCGATGGCCGGGGAGCCGTCGACGATCTCGTCCTCCGCGATCCCCGCGACGGGTGAGCCGATGATGACGCGCGGGGTGTCGCCGCACGCCTCGGTGGTGGACAGCCCGACGGCCTCCAGCCGGTTCCAGATCTCCGGCACGTCCTCGATGCGGATCCAGTGCAGCTGGATGTTCTGCCGGTCGGTGATGTCCGCGGTGCCGCGGGCGAACTCCTGCGAGATCTCGCCGATCACGCGCAGCTGCCGCGTGGTGAGACGGCCCCCGTCGATCCGCACCCGCAGCATGAAGTACTTGTCGTCCAGCTCCTCCGGCTCCAGGATGGCGGTCTTTCCGCCGTCGATGCCGGGCTTGCGCTGGGTGTAGAGCCCCCACCAGCGCATACGGCCGCGCAGGTCGTTGGGGTCGATCGAGTCGAAGCCCCGCTTCGAGTAGATCGTCTCAATGCGTGTCCGCACATTGAGACCGTCGTCGTCCTTCTTGAACTGTTCGTTGCCGTTCAGTGGGGTGAAGTGACCCACGGCCCACTGGCCCTCGCCACGGTGACGGCTCACCTTGCGGCGGGGCGTGGCAGGGCGTTGCGGGGTGGCGGCCATGGTTGTTACGTCCTTCGGGACAGGCGGGAATGCGGCTCTGACCTGCGTCTATGGGCGCATTGCGGCATGTGTGCCGTACGTGCGCGTCGTTGCGCAGGAGGAGGCAGGAGGGGGAATGCGGCGGTGCTGGAGCGATCAGCTCGCCGGACAGATGGCGCTGGACATGCGGCCGAGGTCGACGTGCCGCCGACTCACCAAGGCAATTCCAGTTCCAGACATGACGGAAGCGTGTCATGGCGCTTTGGACCCAGTCCACCATTATCCGCATGGTGGACAAGGATGTCTCGCATGGCGGGACACTGTGATGTGCGTCATGGAGTGCTGCTACGCCCCGGGCCAGGGGCCGGGAGTGGCGACCTCCGGCTCCTCCTCGACCTTGGTGTCGAAGAGCCGGAACCCGCGCCGCTGGTAGTTCGCCATGGCGTGCTCCCCGTCCTTGCTGCACGTATGCAGCCAGACCCGCTTGGTCGGGGGCAGCCGCGGCCAGCGCTCGGCCAGATCCCAGGCCCGCGCGGTCCCGTACGAGAGGAGGTGACCGCCGATGCGCCGCCCCCGGAACGCCGGGACGAGGCCGAAGTACGCGATCTCCACGACCCCGCCGTCCTGCGGTTCGAGCTCGACGTACCCCGCGGGCGTCCCGCGGTCGTAGGCCACCCAGGTCTCCACGCCGGGCCGGTCCAGGTGCTCCTGCCAGCGCGCGTACGGCCACGACAGCCGGTCGGTCCAGCGGATGTCGCCGCCGACGGAGGCGTACAGGAAACGGCTGAACTCGGGGGAGGGGATCTCGGAACGGACGATCCGGACATCTCCCTGCGGGGCCCGCGCGGGCAGCAGGTCGGCCGGGGACGTCTGCTCCAGGGACCAGGTGGTCACGGTGATGGTGGACATGGAAGCCAGGGAACCATGAGGCCGGACCGGCCGCGAAGGCCGGGTCCGGCACTCACCTCCCGGGCCTTGGGTTCCTCGCGCGGCGCCCGGATCTCTGTGCCGGCTAGTTCATGGAGCTGTTGACCGCCGACAGCGGTACCGCGTACAGCACCCGCTCCGGGACGGCCGCCGGCTCCCATGTGCCGTCCGTGTTCGCCGCCGACGCCGTGAGCGTCCACAGCTCGCCGGTCGGCTGCGCGTACGACAGGGACTCGGTGTGCTGTCCCCAGCAGGCGTACGACTGGTCGGCGGTGCACCGGGCGGCGTCGGCGCCGGTCTCGTCGTCGGCGTTCTGCCGCCACAGCGTGCCGTGCTTGCCGCGGCCGCCGGGGGACTGGCCGAGGTACCAGTCGGCCTTGTCCGCCCCGCTCGGCTTGTGCGAGATCACGCCCCGCAGACCGACCGCCTTGGTCTCGTACGCCTCGTCCGCGTTCACGATGCCGCGGGAGTTCGCGCCCAGCAGGCCCGTGCGGCTGAGCGCGGTGCTGAATTGGTAGCGCCAGACACGGGCCGGTTCGCTGCCGGCCGAACTGAACCATTCGTTCGCCACCAGGCTGTTCGGTGTCGAGGTCCGGTCCAGCGAGAGCGAGCCGAAGCAGGGAACCCCGTTGTCGTCGGACGCGGTGCACCTGCCGCCCGTCAGGCTGTACGAGCCGACGGCCGGCAGCACGTACTGGTAGCCGTGCGCCGAGTAACCGCCGCTCACCTTGCCGACCGCGTGGCTCTTGACGTTCGCCTGGAGTATGCGGTGCATGTCGAAGACGTAGAGGGCGCTGTCGTGGCCGGCACCGTTCTTCGCGGTGACGATCAGCTTGTCCTGGTACCAGACCATGCCGCCGACGGGAGAGCGCACGGCACCGAAGTCCTTGCCGCCCGCGAGGGGGGCGACGAGCAGGACCCAGCGGTACTTCAGGTTGTCCGGGTCGTTCGCGTCGATGAAGGCGACCCGGGCGAGTCCCTTGTCCTGCGCCGGCTCACCGGCCTTGCGGTCGTTGTGCGTCCAGCCGGACAGGATCACGCGGTCCTCGCCCCACAGGCCGTCGTCGTCGGCGTCGGCGGAGGTGGTGACGGACTGGGGGAGCCACTTCTGGGTCGTGGCGTCGCCGCTGTCCCAGCAGTACGCGCGGCTCGCGGCGGGCTCGACCGGCAGGGCCGCCCGCTCGGTGTCGTCGCAGGCGGACTTGTTCCGCATCGTGTGGTTGGCGCTCCGCAGGACGCCGCGTACGCCGACGTTCCCGCCCATGTCATTCGTCAGGGTGTCGAGGGTGGATTTGTCGGCCAGGTTCTCGCGTAACTGGAGCTTGCCGATCTCGCTCGCCGAGGTGAGCGGCTTCAGACCGCCCGGGTTGTCACCGCCCGCGGCCTGAGAGGTGCTGATCAGCGTGGCCGCGGCGGTCAGGGCGAGCGCGGTCCCGGCCAGACCGGCGCGCAGCGCACGGCCCCTTCTGCGTCGACGGTGCCTACCGCGACTCATACAACCTCCCAGGAACGGCCAACTGCCTCTCATGATCAGAACGTTGACGGAGAGCCAGGTGGGGCGGCCTGGGAGGGATGCTACTTCAGAGGGCCCCCGCCGGTGTGGGGCTACCGCATAAATGCAGGGATATCCCTCACTCCTGGGCTACCGTCCGTTCACCCGTGCAGTGCCCCGCCGCGGGCCCGGACCACCCCCGGGGCCAAGGAGTGCGGCAGCAGGTCCAGCGGGTCGTCCGGCAGCAGCAGGTCGACTTCCGTGCCGTCCGTGAAGCGGTAGGGCCGGTGTTCCAGCAGGGCGCCCATGTAGCGGCGCACCCGGGACATCTCCGCGCGGACCGTGACCGTGCGGGCCGGGTCGCCGAACATGTCGTCGGCGAGGGCCGCGGCGCTGCGGCCGGTGGGGTGGAGGGCCAGGAGGTAGAGCAGTTCGGCGTGTCGGGGGCTGAGCCCGTGGGTCCAGGAGCCCGCGGCGCCCGAGGCGGTCACCGTGGAGCGGCGCGGGTGCGCCAGGTCCAGGACGACACGGGTCGTGTCGTCGCCGGCCGGCCACTCGGTGCCGGGGCGGATCAGCCAGCCTCCGGGCAGCGGCTCGACCTGGCACGTGCCCAGGTGGGGCAGCCGGCGCCGGCCGTGGGAGAGGGACTTCGGCAGGGCCAGCCGCCTCGTGTACGGCATGCCGGTCACCGCGGCCGTCCAGCCGGCCGTGTCCACGGCCGCCGCCCGCCCGTCGATGCGCGCCAGCACCGGAGCCGCGACCGCGCGCAGCCGTTCCAGCGAGCTCAGGTGCAGATCCCGCAGCCGGGCCTCGGCGAGCTTGGCGACCGAGCCGACGAGGGCGAGCGTGGCGGGGTGATGGGACTCCAGCGGTCCGCTGACGTCCACCGCGCCCAGCAGCCGCCCGTCGCGCGGGTCGGTGATGGGGGCGCCGGTGCACGCCCAGGACTGGAGGGTGCGTACGAAGTGCTCGGCGGAGACGACCTGCAGCGGGCGGCGGGCCACCAGCGGGGTGCCGACACCGTTCGTGCCGACGACCTCCTCCCGGAAGTCCCCGCCGATCCCGAGCCCCTGCCCGTCCGCTCTGCGCAGCCCGACCGGGCTGCCCTCACGCCACAGCACCCGGCCCTCCGCGTCGGCGACGATCACGATGTGCTGACCGGAGTCCGCGTACGGCAGCAACCCCTCGTGCAGTACGGGCAGCACGTGCCGCAGCCGTGAGGTCTGCCGGCGCCGCTCGACCTCGTCCAGGCTGAGCACATCGGCCCGGAAGTCGTGGTCGGGGTCGACCCCGCCGCGAGCCGTGCGGTCCCAGGAGTCCCTGATCACCGGCCGGGGCGCCACCTTCGGCCGTTCCCCGGCGAGCGCGGCGCCGCGCGTCTCGCCGAGTACCCGTGCCGCCCGTCTCGTGTCCTCGGCGGCGAGTCGCGTGACATCCATCGGCGAGTGCGCCACTCGATCCTCCCGGCAGATCCGACGGACCTGTCCGTTCCCGTCCTGACGGCCACGGACGTCCGCGCGTGCGTTGACAGCGGGTCTCATAGTGTGCCGCCGAACGGTGCGGAGGGGCACAGTCCGGCCACGGAGAGCGGAGGAGTTGCAACCCCCTGCAACCCTGGTGAACAGCCGTACGGTGCTTGAAACTTGTTCAACGTCGCCTGCTGAGGCGACCGTGCCTGCACTTCCCCGGGGTCGCTTGGGGGCTGAGACAGCGGGGGTGGTGCCGTGTCGGCGCAGCATCACCCCCGCGTCGTCAGGCCACGGACTCGCCTGTGCGCTACGACGGTCGAGGGCGTGCCCGTGCCGTACGGGAGCCGTGGGCGCCCGGTGGCGGATGGCCGGAAGTGACGTATGCCCTGAAGTGTCGTACGTCGGAAGTGACGTACGCCTGAAGTGTCGTACGCGAAAGTGACGCACGGCCGAAGCGGCCCCTCCGCCCTCAGCTCACCGGACGTGCCCGCTCCACCACCGACGCCAGGTCCAGGCTGTGCGGCAGTGTGCCGAAGGCCGCGCCCCAGTCGCCGCCGAGGCGCGAGGCGCAGAACGCGTCGGCGACCTGCGGCGGCGCGTACCGCACCAGCAGCGACCCCTGGAGGACGAGGGCGAGGCGCTCGACGAGACGGCGGGCGCGGGCCTCGATGTCGTCCAGGTCGGCGAGCTCGGTCAGCAGGTTCTTGATGGCGCCGTCCAGCCGGTGGTCGGCACCACGGGCCCCGCCCACCTCCGTCAGGACGGCGTTCAGCGCCTGCGGCTCGCGTTGCAGGGCCCGCAGCACGTCGAGGGCCTGCACATTCCCGGCGCCCTCCCAGATCGAGTTGAGCGGCGACTCCCGCAGCAGCCGGGGCATGCCGGACTCCTCGACGTACCCGTTGCCGCCCAGGCACTCCAGGGCCTCGGCCACCATCGGTGTGCAGCGCTTGGTCACCCAGTACTTGGCGGTCGGCACCGCGAGCCGAAGGAACGCGCGCTCCTCGGCCGACCCGTCGGCCGCGTTGTCGTAGGCTGCCGCCAGCCGCAGCGCCAGCGTCGTCGCCGCCTCGGACTCCAGCGCCAGATCCGCCAGCACGTTCCGCATCAGCGGCTTGTCGATCAGCTTCCCGCCGAACGCCTCCCGGTACGTGCAGTGGTGCACCGCCTGCGCCACCGCCTGCCGCATCAGTGAGGCCGAGCCCAGCACGCAGTCCACCCGGGTGGCCGCCACCATCTCGATGATCGTGGGCACGCCCCGGCCCTCGTCACCGACCCGGCGGGCCCACGTCCCGTCGAACTCGACCTCGCTGGAGGCGTTGGACCGGTTGCCCAGCTTGTCCTTCAGCCGCTGGATGCGGAACACGTTCCGTGTGCCGTCCTCCAGTACGCGCGGCACCAGGAAGCAGGTGAGCCCGCCCGGAGCCTGCGCCAGCACCAGGAACCCGTCCGACATCGGCGCCGAGCAGAACCACTTGTGCCCGGTCAGCTCGTACGTGCCGTCCTCGGCGAGCGGTCGCGCCGACGTCGTGTTGGCCCGGACGTCACTGCCGCCCTGCTTCTCGGTCATCCCCATCCCGAAGAGGACGCCGGCCTTCTGCGCGGCGGGCCGCAGCCCCTGGTCGTACACCATCGACGTCAGCCGGGGCTCCCACTCGGCGGCCAGCGCCGGATCGGTGCGCAGCGCGGGCACCGCCGCGTGCGTCATCGACAGCGGGCAGCCGTGGCCCGCCTCGACCTGCGTCCAGATCACGAAGGAGGCCGCGCGCCGTACGTGCCCGCCCGGCCGCGCCCAGGCCGCCGTCATCCCCGCCGAGACGCCCTTGCCGAGCAGGCGGTGCCAGGCCGGATGGAACTCCACCTCGTCGAGACGGTTTCCGTACCGGTCGTGCGTGTGCAGCTTCGGCGGGTTCTCGTTGGCCAGCACCCCCCACTCCTGTGCCTGCTCGGAGCCCGCCGTGCGCCCGAACAGCGAGAGATCCTCGCGCACCTCGTCGAGCAGACCGGGGGCGAGGTGCCGGTCGACCGCCTCCACGAGGACCCGGTCGGAGGCGAAGACGTCGTACCCCACCAGGGGTGGAGCCTGATTGGTCACTTCGTGGGTGCTGGCTGCCATGTCCCGGAACCTACCCTTCGGTAAGGCCACCGTCACCAGTATCCGGCATGAGGACCAGAAGGTGAGGTCAGCGTGCCGGGACGGATACCGTTAGGGCGTGCAGCCAGCAAGTGAGCCCCCCGAGTCTCCCGAAAGCGCCTCCGGCCGTCTCCACCGGGCACGCGCCCTCTACCGGAACGTCTCCAAGCGCAGGACGGCCTGGCTGCTGCTCAAGGACACCGTCAACTCCTGCATCGAGTACCGCATCCTCGGGCTCGCGGCGGAGGCGGCGTTCTTCACGCTGCTGTCCGTGCCGCCGCTGCTGCTCAGCCTGGTCGGGCTGCTCGGCTATGTTGACGACTGGACCGGCGCGAACACCATCGCCAGCCTGCAGAACAACATCCTGGAGGCGTCCCGCACCGTCCTGTCCGACAGGGGCGTCACACAGATCGCCCAGCCGATACTGAACGACGTGACGAAGGGCGGCCGCCCCGACGTCATCTCCATCGGCTTCCTCTTCGCCCTCTGGTCGGGCTCCCGGGCGGTGAACGTCTTCATCGACACCATCACCGTCATGTACGGCCTCGACGGGGTACGCGGCATCGTCAAGACCCGGCTGATGGCGTTCCTGCTGTTCATCGTGGCGCTGCTGATCGGCTCGATCGCGCTGCCGCTCATGGTGGCCGGCCCGGACGAGGTCGTGAACATCGTGCCGTGGTCGACGACGCTCGTGCAGATCCTGTACTGGCCCGTCGTGATCGTCCTGTCGGTCGTGTTCCTGACAACTCTCTACCATGTGTCGGTCCCGGTCCGCTCACCGTGGGTCGAGGACGTCCCCGGCGCCCTGGTGGCCCTGGGCATGTGGGTGCTGGGAAGCTTCCTCCTGCGCATCTACCTGACGAACACGGTCGAGGGCCCGACGATCTACGGCTCGCTGGCCGCACCCGTGGCCGTCCTGCTCTGGATCGGCGTCTCGGCCTTCGCGGTGCTGGTGGGCGCCGCCGTCAACGCGGCCATCGACCGGGTCTGGCCGGCCGCCGCGACGGCCGCCGCACGTGCCGCGAACGAGCGGATGCGGCAGGAGCAGGCCGCCGAGTACGTCGCCCGCGCCACCGCGGCCCGGGACGCCGACCCCGACTACGCCGCCAATCCCGACATGCCCTCCGAGTTCCCGGAACGCTGGTCCCGCTTCCTGCCCCCGGAGGACGTCACGTCCCGCCTGCGCGCCCACGCCAAGAGCACGAACAAGCAGGGGGACGGAACACCTCCGGCGGAGTAGGGCCCGGGCGTGGAGCTAGCCTGATGTACGTGTACGCGGAGAGGGCGTCCCGGTTGACGGGTGCGGTGGTGTGGACCACCATCCCGTCCGGCTCCGATACGGGGCTCGTGCTCCCCGACGGCTGTATGGACCTGCTCTGGAGCGAGGGGCGGCTGATGGTCGCCGGGCCCGATACACGGGCGTATGTTCCCGGGCAGGCCGAGGACCTGTCCGCGCGCTGGGCCGGGGTGCGGTTCGCTCCCGGTACGGCGCCCGCCTTCCTCGGCGTCCCCGCGCACGAGCTGCGCGACCGGCGCGTCGACCTCGCCGACCTGTGGCCGGCCGCCCGGGTTCGACGGCTCGCGGCGCGAATGAACGCGGCCGCCGATCCGGCACTCGGGCTCGAAGAGCTGGCACTGGAGCGGGCGGCCCGGTCCGAACCCCCCGACCCGATGGTGCCCGGGATCGTGGCCGCGCTGAACGGCGGCCGACCGGTCGCCGAAACCGCCGATGAACTGGGCCTCAGCGCACGCCAGCTGCACCGCCGCTCGCTGACCGCCTTCGGGTACGGCCCGAAGACGCTGGCCCGCGTCCTGCGACTCCAGCGGGCCCTCGCCCTCGCCCGTGGCGGGGTGCCCTTCGCGGACACGGCGGCCCGGACCGGGTACGCCGACCAGGCGCACCTGGCGCGTGAGGTGAGGGAACTGGCGGGGCGGCCGCTGGGGCGGTTGCTCGGACGGTAGGGCCCTGGACGTGCCCTGCGAGGGGTGCCATGATCAGGCCGGCCTCCGGCGTTGGCCGGGCCTCAAGGGAGAGACCGTGAAGCTGTACCTCGCCATGGCTCTGGCCCTGTTGGCGTTGCTCATCGCCGCCTCCGGCGTCGCCGCGGTCACCCGTGGTTGGGTGCTCCCCATGAACCGGCGCCATGTCCGCGCCCCGCGTCTCTACGGCTGGGGCCAGCTGGTGGTGGCCTTCGCGCTGTGCTGGCAGCTGGTCTTCGGACTGGTGATCAGCGACTCCGGCACCGGTCCGGCGGGGACGCTGATCGGCGGCGTGATCCTCCTGGCCGGCATCGTCGTCATGATGGTGGGCCAGCTCGCCGGTGGTAACCGCAACGCAGCGGACGGCCTCTAGTCGCCGGGCAGCGGGGCGAACAGGTCCACGCCGTTGCCGTCCGGGTCGTGTACGACCGCGTACCGCTGGCCCCACACGGCGTCCCACGGCTTGAGCTCGCCGTGATGGCCGGCGGCCACCAGCTCCTCGTACGCCGCGTCCACTTCGGCGGGGCTCTCGCACAGCAGGGCGATGGAGGACCGGCCGCCCGTCCCCGGCTGCCACTGGGGGTGGAAGGACCGGACGGTCTCCTCGGTGTCGAGCAACAGCCGCAGCCCACCCGGCAGTGGTGCCTCGGCGTGCGCCTCGTTCTCCGCTCCCTCCGGGAAGGCGAATCCGAGACGGCGGTAGAAGGCGACAGAAGCGGCCATGTCGGAGGCGACCAGGCCGATCGCGTCGAATCGTGGAGTCATGGGGCCACCGTAGGCAGCTCCGGGCGGAGTGGTCTTGAAGGAATCGGACACGGGCGGCAACGACGTGGGGCCCGGCGGCTGACCGTCACTCGGGGGTGAGGGTTCCGTCCTCGTCCATCGTCGGGTGCATCTTCATCGGGCCGTACTCGTCGACGTCCGAGGGGCGCGGCTGTTCCGGCCCGTCGGGGCCCATGCGGAGCATGCGTTCGACGCGGCAGATCCGGAAGAGCCGGTCGTCCACACGGAACTCGTCCGCGCGGTCGAGCGCCCGGTACTCCTGGGCCGCCTCGGCGTACCTGGCCTTCTTGGCGTCGTCGAACTGGTACAGCAGGGCCCAGATCTCGTCCAGTCCATTGTAGAGCATGCGCCGGGCGTCGTGCGGGGTGGCCATGAGGGCGCCGCGCGGCCGCCAGCCGTGCTGCCCGCGCTCGACCACGCCGAACCCGGTGGGCAGCAGGACGAGCTCCGGGTGGGTGACGACCGCGCCTTCCGATTCGGCGCGCACGTCGTCGGGGAAGTGGGTGCCCCGGTACGCGAAGTCCCGCAGCCCCAGTTTCATCGCACCCGCGGACGGACCGTCCGTGCGGTCCGCATCGAGGACGAAACCGACGTCCGGGGAAGCGGTGTCGCGCGCCTGCCGGTCCCACGACCGCTCCACCGGCTCGGGGTCGGTGGGCCGGGGCGGCTCCAGTCCGTCGTCCCCGATCCGCCCGAACTCGTCGCCGCGCACCACCCGGTACCGCACCCCGCACGCCTCCACCTCGTTCACGGGCTCGCGCTCCAGCACCGCCACGGCCGCGAGCAACTCCCGCCGTACGGCCCGGTCCTCGGTGTCGTCCTTCGCGGTGAAGAACAGATGCGACTGCAGCCCGTCCCGGGCCACCTGCGGCATCCCGTCCACCACGGGTTTCAGCACCCGCCACTCCGGCCCGACCGCCGGGTCCTGCATCGCGATCCCGAACACCGGCCCACGCAGCGCGAGATGGGGATAACGCAGCGAGGCCTCCACCGCGTCGGCCTCCCGCACCCAGGCGGCGGGGTCGTCGCGGTGGATCAACTCCTCGTGGAGGGCCCGGATCTGTTGCTGCCAGTCATCGGTCATGCACGCATTGTGTCGGGATTCAGGTGCGTGTGGTGACCGAACCGAGGAAGGCGGTCCAGGCGGTGGGGGTGACGGTGAGGTGGGGGGTGGTGGGGGTTTTGGAGTCGCGGATGTGGATGGTGGTGGGGCGAGTGGCGACTTCAACGCAGGCGCCGCCCTCGTCGCCGCTGTAACTGGACTTGAACCACTCAAGTGCGGTGCCGCTCATCGCTCTCCCAGAAGACGGTCCAGCAGGTCCCTCGTGTCTTCGGTGGTAAGGGCCTGTGTCCGCAGCATCGCATACTTCTGGTTGAGGATCGCCACCTCGTTCGGGTCGGCGATCAGTTGACTGCCGCGCTGTGTCTCGGTGTAGGCGAGTCGCTGGTGCTCGGGGGTCTCCAGCAGGATGAACGGGCCGTTCAGTCCGGCGTGCGTCGTCCGCCCCAGGGGCAGGATCTGCAGAGTGAGACCGGGCAGGTCGGTGTACTCCCGTAGGTGCCGCAGCTGTTCGAAGTACACCTCGTCGCCACCCAGGCGGTCTCGCAATGCCGCTTCCCAGACGACGAAGCTGATCATCGGTGGCGCCTTACGGTGCAGGACCTCGCGGCGCTCAATGCGCGCGGCCACCAACTGCTCGATCTCGTCTGCGTCGTAGACCGGTACGCGACCGCCGAAGACCGCCCGCGCGTACCCTTCCGTCTGGAGCACCCCGGGGACCAGCAGGCTCTCGTACCAAGAGATAGCGATCGCTTCTCGCTCCCGATCCAGATACTCCTCCGCCCACAACGGAACCAGATCCACCTCCGGCATGTACTCCAACGCCGCCGCCAACGCCCCCTTCGTATCGAGGAGTTGGTCGAGCTGCTCGGCCAGGTCCGGCTTCAGTGGCCGTCTGCCCTGCTCGATCGACGCGATCTGCTGCTCACCGACGACGAACCGGTCACCCAGTGACTTCTGCGTGTACCCAGCCGCCTGACGGTAGAGGGCGAGCAGTGCGCCCACCATCCTCATGGCCGACGCGTTCCTCCGCGTCCGTGACCGTGTCCTGGTGCTCATGCGGTCCAAACTCCCCATCCGCGTGCGTACGTTCACCGTCGTGCACCCGTACAAACCCGATGTACTGATGCACGCACTGTTTCATCATGGGCACGTAGCGTGACACTTTCCATGTGAACGTAGAAATCCCCCACCCGTCCCCACGCGAACGCTTCTACCGCCGCGAACGCGCCTCCGTCCCCGCCGCCCGCTCGTTCGCGCGGGAGGCGCTCGCCGACTGGGGCGTGCGGGAACGGGCGTACGACGTCGAGCTGTGTGTCAGCGAACTCGCCACCAACGCCCTGGTGCACGGCGTGCCACCCGGCCGTGGCTTCCTGCTGAGGCTGTCGCCGCTGTCGTACGACGGTGGGGTGCGTGTCGAGGTGCACGACAGCGGGGAGGGCGTACCGGCCGTACCGCAGGCCGACGTGCGGGAGCCGGGCGAGGGCGGGCGCGGGCTGCTGCTGGTGTCGGAGCTGGCGGACAAGTGGGGGGTGGGGGAGAGGGGCCCGGGAAAGATCGTGTGGTGCGAGTTCGTCGGAGGGTGAGAGATTGACCTCAAGTGTGGTTGAGCTTCTACGGTCGGTCTCGTCGAATCAGCGCAAGTAATGACGGAGGCACCGGGCCATGGAGTACTCGCACAGCGACGTCGATCTGGTCCAGCAGCCCATCGGCTACTGGAGTTGGGCGGCCTACAAGGCCGTCATCACCCGCACCCGCACCGCCCTCGCAGGGATTGGCACGACGCAGCCGCAGTGGTGGGTTCTCGCGCAGGTCGCACGCGCCGACACCGTCAAGACCCGCGATGAGGTGTCCCGCCTCCTCCGGAACTACCTCGACACGGGCCCGGAGATCTTGGAGGCAGAGATCGACACCACCATCGCCCAGGGCTGGATCACCGAGGACGTGGAGGGGCGCCTGGGTATCACTGCTGAGGGAAAGGCGTTCTACGAAAAGGCCGCGGCCCTCCAGGACGAACTGTGGGCGGAACGGCACGCAGGCATCTCCGACGAGGAGTACCTGACCACCCTCAAGGTGCTGCAACGGTTCATCCACAACACCGGAGGGCGGGCCTGGCACCACTGAGGTGTCCTTGGACCGACCGATGATTTCGTGCCGTTTCGGGAGTCGTACTTCTGACAGCCGCCCGAATGGACGGATGCGGACCGAGCGGGACCGAAGGGCGCGAGGGACCGATGACCAACCTGCACGACTTCCTCAAGAAACACGTCAGCGACGGATCAGTGCCGGGAGCGGTGGCCCTGGTGGCGCGAGGCGACCGGACCGAGGTGGAGGCCGTCGGGGTCGCCGACGTCGAGGGCGCCGCTCCGATGGCGCGGGACTCGATCTTCCGTATCGCGTCGATCACCAAACCTGTCGTCGCCGCCGCGGTCATGATGCTCGTGGAGGACGGCCGGATGACGCTGGACGATCCGGTCGCGCGGTGGCTGCCGGAGCTCGCGGCACCGGTCGTTGTCCGTACGCCGTCCGGTCCGGTCGACGACGTGGTCCCGGCGGCCCGGCAGATCACTGTCGCCGACCTGTTGACCTTCCGGGCGGGATACGGCTTCCCGTCAGACTT
Source organism: Streptomyces bluensis (assembly GCF_014650715.1). Taxonomy (GTDB): domain Bacteria; phylum Actinomycetota; class Actinomycetes; order Streptomycetales; family Streptomycetaceae; genus Streptomyces; species Streptomyces bluensis. Next base: position 16,159 of record NZ_BMVM01000011.1, read on the forward strand.
CTCACTGCCCGCGCTTCTGCCGCTGTTCAGCGAGCTGAAGCAGGGGCCGCCGCAGCCGCAGGCCGTCGCGCCGCCGGACGAGTGGATGGCGAAGCTGTCACGCATTCCGCTGCTGCACCAGCCGGGCGACGCCTGGCTCTACAACACCTGCTCCGACATCCAGGGTGTGCTGATCGCCAGGGTCTCGGGGCGGCCGCTGCCCGAGTTCCTGGCTGAGCGGCTGTTCGAGCCGCTGGGCATGGTCGACACCGGATTCGAGGTACCGGCCGGCAAGCGGGACCGGTTCACCAGTTACTACCGTGCCGATCCGCCGGGCGCGTTCCAACTGGTCGACGCCGCTGACGGGCAGTGGGCCCGTATGCCGGCGTTCCCGTCCGGCGCGGGCGGTCTGGTGTCGACCGTCGACGACTGGTACGCCTTCGCGCGGATGCTGCTCGCCGAGGGCACCGCCGCCGGTCGCCGACTGCTGTCGCCCGCCTCGGTGGAGCTGATGATCACCGACCATCTGACCCGGGCCCAGCGCGAGGCGGGCAGGTTGTTCCTGGAGGGTCAGGGTTGGGGTTTCGGCGGCTCGGTCGACATCGAGACCGTCGATCCCTGGAACGTGCCGGGACGTTACGGCTGGGTCGGCGGCACCGGAACGGCGGCGCACATCACCCCGTCCACCGGCACGGTGTCCATCCTGCTCACCCAGGTCGCGATGACCGACCCGACCCCACCGCCCCTGATGCGGGAGTTCTGGCGGTACGCGGCCGGAGTATGAGCTTGTACTGAGGGTTTCGGCGCACGGGCCGGGCCGGCCTCTCCCAGGAACGCCTGCCAGCGCATGTCGACGTCCTCGCCGCTCAGGCCGCTGGCCGACGACCACAGCCAGAGCGGCAGTGGAACTCCTTGCCATGCTTCGGCGGCCGCCCGCCCTGCGGCGGGGAGATCCACGGAACCGGGACGGGCTTGCGCATCACCCGTTCCGTACGCATCCGGCCCAGAACCTCCACCCGCAGCCCTGCCAGATCGACGACCGCCCGGCGGACCTGCGCGGCGGTCACCTCGGCGACATCGTCGGCCGGACCGAGACACACGGCGTCCAGCAGTTGGCACCAGGGCGTCCGGCCCGATTCTCCGCAGCCGGACCCGCCCGGGGTCATGGCCCATGAGCACACAAGGCTCACGCGTCGGGGGGTCGCTAAGGCTCAGCGTCAGGACGGGTCGAGGACGCAGAACTCGTGGCCCTCCGGGTCGGCCAGGCACGTCCAGGGGACGTCGCCCTGGCCGAGGTCGAGGTCAGTGGCGCCGAGGGCCCGCAGCCGGGCCACCTCTGCCGCTTTGTCGTCACCGGGGTACGGCAGCAGGTCGAGATGGACCCGGTCCGGCACGGTCTTCACGTCGGGCGTGCGGAGGAATTCGAGATACGGGCCGGCATCCTTGGCGGAGCGCAACACCGCCTGATCGTCGCTCACCTCGTGCAGGGTCCAGTCCATCGCCTCGTCCCAGAACCGGGCCATGGCCCGCGGATCCGCGCAGTCGACCACCACCGCGGCGATCGGCCCGGTGTCCCGGTAGATCGCGCGAGGTTCCAGCACGCAGAACTCGTTGCCCTCGGGGTCGGCGAGGACCATCCACGGCACCTCACCCTGGCCCACGTCAGCGGGCGTCGCACCGAGAGACTTCAGGCGCGCGACCAGCTCCGCCTGATGGGCCGCGGAGGTGGTGGCGAGATCGAGGTGTACACGGTTCTTCGCCGATGTCCTGGGTTCCGGGACGGGGACGACATCGATGCCGACGAAGACCGGGTCCGGCCAGACGAGGCCGCCGGCGGGTCCGACGTAGGTGGTGACCCCGGGGCTGTAAGCACTCCAGCCGAGCGCCTCCGCCCAGAACCTGCCGACTGCCGAAGGATCAAGAGCCTTTATGTTCACCATGACAGGTCGCAGTGCCATGCCGGCGATCCTATGCGCCCGCTCGGGCTCAGCCTTCTTATGTCCTCCCGCCCTCGGCCTCACGGCCCGGTGCAGCGCGCCCGAAAGGCCGTCAACGATGCGATCCGGCGACTCATGGATGAGCCCCCGGCCGACCAGAGGACAGAACGGTACGAGCTCCTGCTCATCCAGTGGCGCGAGCTCGCAGACCGGGACGTCACACCCGCCGCCTGAACTGACCGATGCCCGCCCGGGAAGATCCTCCGGACAGGCATCGGCCTGTCGGCGTTCCTGTGGGCGGCAGTGAGCCCGGCCGCCCTCGGGGGGAGAGATAAGCCCCTACGACGGGGAGGCGGAGGCTTGGTGTCGGTAGTCGCGAGGGGAGAGGCCGTAGGCGGCGCGGAAGGCGCGGGTGAAGACGGCGTGGTGGGTGAAGCCCCAGCGGTGCGCGATCTCGTGTACGGGTAAGGCCCGCTGGCCAGGGTCGTTGAGGTCCCGGCGAGCTTGTTCCAGCCGGTGCCGGCGGATCCATCCGGTGACCGTGGCTCCTTGGCCGTGATCCTTGAAGACGCGGTGCAGGTAGCTGACCGAGATATGGTGCGCGGCGGCGATCCCAGCCGGTGTGAGATCGGGGTCACCCAGACGCTTCCGGATGAAGGACTGAATCTGCAGCGCCAGGGTGCGGGTCCGGGTTTCCGGAGCGAGGTGGCTTTCGGCTTCAAGTTCGGCCGCGAGCAGCGCGGACACCAGATCGATCAGAATGCCTTGCAGGAGAGGTCCGTCGGACGGGCGGAAAGAATCAGTACCTCCGGCCAGCTGGGTGACGAACCCGGCCAAGAGCGCACCGAAACCCTCACGCCCCGACAACGGATGAGTGACCAGCCGATCGATCTGATCCAAGGGCACCGACACCATGTTCTTGGGTACTTCGATTCCGATGACCTTGAGCGGTTCATGCCCGGACACAAAGGCCAGGGCGTCGTACGGGCGCGACGTATCGAGGATCTGAATGTCCAAGGGGGCGCACGTATCCTGCTGATTCCCCTGCGCCAGCGTCTTTTCTCCCCGGAGCATCAGCGTGAGGTGATACGCCTCCGGATCGCTCTGCCGGATCAGCCTCGGGGTTCGCTGATATCTCGTCGCTTGCACGGTTCCCGGCCATACGCACACGGAGCCGAGCTGCAGGAGTCGCATGTCCGCGTAGAAGTCATCTGCGTAGTCGCTGGTGATGCGCATGGGTGCGTGCAGGTTCACCATCTCCTCGTGCCAGCAGTCGAACCTGTCGGCTCTGGGAAGCTCACTGGTCCGGAACACGGTCTCAATCATCATTTCTCCCCCTGTGCGAAGCAGAGACGTCCGGCCGGTCACCCTGTTGAATCGGCGTCGCTGTGGTGATGTTGACCATCGTCTTGTGGCTTGGTGGGCTTGGTGAGCGCGGCCACGCCGTGTTCCGTCTGCGTCTGGTGGCGGTAGTCGCTCGGCGCGAGGGCGTAGGCCGCGCGGAATGCGCGGGTGAAGACAGCGTGGTGTGCGAAACCCCAGCGGGCGGCGATATCGCAGATGGGCAAGGCTCGTTTCGCCGGGTCGCCGAGGTCGCGTCGGGCCTGTTCCAGGCGGTGATGCCGGATGAATCCCGCCACCGTGCTTCCCGGACCGTGGATCCGGAAGAGACGGTGCAGGTAGCTGACCGAGATGTGGTGCGCGGCGGCGACCGCGGCGGGGGTCAGGTCGGGGTCGTTGAGACGCTGCCGGATGAAGGACTGAATCCGCAGCGTCATGGTGTGAGCGTGGGTTTCCGGGGCGAGTGAGTCCTCGGCGTCGAGTTCGTGGGCGAACAGGGCGGCGAGCAGGTCCGCCAGGACTGTCTCCAACCGCGGGCCATCGGCTGCTGTGTAAGAGCCGGTGTTTGTTGTCAGGTGGGTGAGGAAGCTCGACAGCAGTGCACCGACCCCGTGTTGTCCCGTCAGCCGGCGGCCAATCACCCGGTCGACCTGGCGCACAGGCAGCGGCAGCCGCGCCTTGGGGACTTCGACGCCCACGCAGGCGACGTGGTCCTGTCGCTCGTCCATGTGGATCGCGAACGGTCGCGAGCTGTCGTTGGTCCGCAGGTCGTAAGCGCCGTACGTGGCGTCCGGGCCGCTCATCGTGAACCCCACCGTCCCGTGGATGATCAGCGACAGGTGGTACAGCTCCGGGTCGGACTGCCGGATGAGCTTCGGCGTTCGCAGAACAGCTACGGGCTGCATGGCCATCGGCGACACGATCATGTTCCCGAGTTCGACAACACGCTGATGCGCCCGGTAGTCGGACGTGTCCCGCCTGGTGACCTCCATAGGGGCGTGAGTCCTGCCCAACCGCTCGCGCCACGCCGCGAACCGATCGACCGCGGGCAATTCGTCGGTGCGGAACACCGTCTCAATCACTGTCGTCTCCCCCGTCGCACGGTGCACACACGCCCGAACAGCACACGAGGTCCCGTCGGCAGTCGCAGGGTGCAGGACCAGCATGAAGGAGGGCGTTGGAGCGACAAAGACGTTTTCTCGACACCAGGGGTGCTGGGGCGGACGACCGCCCTCTCGCGCCACGGGACGGATCGCGTGTAGAGGCTGCGTCAAGAAAGCAGCCACTGTCCGTCAAGGAAACTCGACGAGGTTCGTGACAGTGTTGATCTCATCCAGTCGTCGAAGAAAAGCATCAGCGCACTCGGCGGATGGAATGTGAAAAGAAATTCACGTACACAGCAGTGCTGTGCAGAAATCTCGCTGTCCAAAAACATTCCCAGTGGTACAGAAATGAGAGGACGCCGTTGTGCGACGACGTTTCGCAATGCTGTGCAGCGCCATGGCCGTGGCCGTACCAGCCGTCACGTTGGGGGGCGGGACACCCGCGGTCGCCAACTCCGAAACAGGCAGCGCCGCGGTGGAACGGTTCTGGGTCTACGGCGACGACGGACTGAACGGTGACAAGAAGTCCTACACCGGGACCGACAGAAACTTCGAGAACGACGAGTGGGACGGCGGGTCTGCGGAGGGGGCGGTGAGCGACTCGGTCAGTTCGGTGGACAACAACACCAGCCGCTTCGTCGTGCTCTACGCCAACCGCGCACCGAGCGGTTCCACCGTCTGCTCAGGTGCGCAGTACGTGTCCCAGCCGTGGACGTCGGACAGCGACCTCAGCAACAACAACTTCGACAACAAGGCCGACTGCCTGGTCTTCCGGTAATCACCGGGCGAGGCGGGTGGCGGCTCGCTCGGCGCCCGCCTCGCACTCAGTTCTCCGATCGATCCACGGGAAGCGCCGACATGTCCGTCCGCACACGAAGTGCCCTTGTCGCGACGGCCGCTGTGCTCATGGTCGGCTCGTTCATGACGGTGGCTGTCGTATCCACGGCATCCGGCCCTCAGCGCTCCGCGAAGGCGGCGGATGTCCCGCCGGGGCGAGAGGCGCGTGAGCTGATCCTCCCCTTCGACGCGTACGGGCTCTCCACGTTCCAGATCCATACCGTCGAGTACGCCCAGGACCTCCTCATCCGCGACTGCATGCGCGCCCAGGGCCTGGGCTGGGATCCGCTGCCGCCACCGGCCGAGGCTGCCGCCGAACCGCCCAACCGGCGCCGCTACGGCGTGCTCGAAGCCGAGGTGGCTGCCCGCTACGGCTACCACCTGCCCCCTCCTACGCAGGCCATGAACCGCCGTGAAGCGGTGTGGAAGGAGAGACGGGACCTGCCGTCCCATGTGCGGCGCGCCGCCTACGGTGAGGAGGGTGGCGGCGGATGCTGGAAGAAGGCGCAGGAGTCGCTGCTTCAGGGGGCCGAGTTCGACACGTCCCAGTACAACGCCTATGTCTCTGAAGCGTTCGACGAAGCGCTGGACGACCCCGAGGTAACCGCGGCCATTCGTAAGTGGAGCGCGTGCATGCGGGCCCGTGGCTTCGAGCAGGCGGATCCTCTGAGTGTTACGGGCGATCCGAGTTGGAGGAAATCGTCGCGCCCTTCCCCGCAGGAGATCGCCACCGCGCGAGCGGACGTACGGTGCAAGGAGAGCACCGGTCTGATCTCCGTCTGGCGCCAGGTCGACACCCGGATACAGCGGAAGATCATCCGCTCGCACGAGGAGGACTTCCGCGCTTTCGCCGAGAGCAAGACGCGCTGGCTGGAGACCGCCCGCCAAGCGGTGCGCGACGACAGGAGATGAGCCGCACCGCCGGCAGTCTCACCGCGTGGCATACGAGCAGCCGGTTGGGGAGGTTCAGTGCGTACGCTCAGTCCTCGATCACCATGACTTGCTGCATCATGCCGGGGCGTACGGAGAAGATGCCGATCTCCGCCCCGCCCTCGTGGACCTGGCCCCGGCCGCAGCTCCGCCACCGAGCTGCGCAGGGCAGGTGCTCATCACGTCCTCGACAACCTCACGGACGTAGAGCGCCTGCCGGCCCTCATCGCGAGCCGGAACAAAACGCTCTTTGAATCCCGATTCGAGTCGTAGAAGGCCAGACGCCCAGACGTGCGAACGCCCGCCTCAGGGAGGGGCAGGCGGGCGTTCGGTCTTCCTCATGTGTGGTGCGGCGGGTGTCAGTCCACGATCACGTCGGCGCGTGGCGCCGGGGCCCGGCCGACGAGCGCGCCGCCGAAGTTCCCCTCGACCTCCGCCTTCTCCGCCGCGTTCGGGTAGGGGTTCGTGCACGTGGTGCCCGCGCTGGAACCGGACATCAGGCTTGAGCACGGTCCGGGCTTGCGGTCGGGCAGGCCCAGGATGTGCCCGAGTTCGTGGGACGAGATACGGATCGTGTTGTGGCCCTCGTTGACGGCCTGGCGCCCGATGTAGACGGTTCCGTTGCCCAGGGTGGTGGGCAGGGCGCGCGGCCAGCCGTCGTCCGCGAGGACCCGTATGTTCGCGCGTTGCCCGGCGGCGACCGGCCGCAGCTCGACGGCGTCGACACTCTCGTTCCAGATCGCCGCGCCCCGGTCGACCGCGCTCTTGAACTCGGCGGAGCCGCTGGCGTCGTAGGTGAAGACCCGGGCGGCGAGGGGGGCATCCTTTGCGTCAGGGGTAGCGGCTACGGCCTGGGCGCCCGTCAGGGACAGGGACACCACCAAGGCAGCGGCCAGGCCGCCGGTCAGCGTGCGGACGTACATGATCGACCTCCTTGTGGGGGAAGGTTAGTCGTGTGGTAGTCGTGCTCATGACATTCTGCTCACTGCCCGGTGGGGGTGGGGGTGAATCCGCCAATCCGAGGTGGGCCCGACCGGATGTCGCAAGGGTGGTGAGTAATGCGGGCGCTCGGGGCACCGTCACTGCCATGATCGGTGACATGAAAGTACTGGTGGTCGGAGCGACGGGAACGGTCGGCAGTGCTGTCGCCGGCGCGTTGGAGGCTTCTCATCAGGTCGTGAAGGCTTCGCGCAGAGGCCCGGTGACGGTGGATCTGGAAAATCCCGCCTCCCTGGATGCGCTCTTCGGCGAGGTGACGGACCTGGACGCCGTGGTGTGCTGTGCCGCCAGCGGCCCGCTGGTGGACCTGGCGTCAGCGACGGATGACGAGATCGCCGACGGACTGCGGGGCAAGCTCTTGGGACAGGTCGCGCTGGCCCGGCGAGCGGTGAGGCATCTTCGGGACGGCGGTTCGATCACTCTGACCGGAGGCACCTTCTCCGCTCCGCTCGCCCGCGGCTCGCTGGGAGCCCTCATCAACTCTGGTCTGGAGGGCTTCGTCCGCAATGCGGCTGATGAGCTGCCGCGGAGTCTGCGTATCAACCTCATCAGCCCTGGGTGGGTAAAGGAGACCCTGGAAAGCATGGGGGCGGACCCAACCGGCGGTACTCCCGTCCGCGAGGTGGCCCGTGCCTATGTGGAGGCCGTGCAAGGCACCGCGCAGGGCCAGACCATACGCCCGTAACTGCCAGAGCAGCCCGCGAAGAGAGCAATTGGCAGATCTCGGCCACCGAAAGTCTGGTGCGGCTTGGGGCCGGAGCCGTCAGGGCTGACCCAAATCTGCCAATTGCCGTGTGACCTGATTGTCCTGCTGGGCGGGGCACGGCCAGCCCTTCTTCGAAATTTTCGGTCCTTGGGGGCGGCAGTCGCAGCGAAATAGGCTCTGCCCATGTCAGCGACCACGCCAGCCCGCATCCTCGTCTACACCCGCACCACCGCCTACCGGCACGACTCCATCCCGGCCGGAGTGGCCGCCGTACGCGCTCTCGGCTTCGATGTCGACGCCACCGAGGACCCGGCCGTGCTGGAGGAGTTGGAGGGGCCCCTCAGCCCGTACGCGGCCGTCGTCTTCCTCTCCACCAGTGGTGAGGTACTGACCGACGTGGGGCGTGCACGGCTCTCGGCGTACGTCGAAGGGGGCGGTGGCTTCGTCGGAGTGCACGCGGCCGCCTGTACCGAGTACGACTGGCCGTACTACGGGGAGTTGCTCGGTGCGCGGTTCGCTCGCCACCCCGACTACCAGCCGGGCAAGGCCGTGATCGAGGACCGGGAGCATCCCGCGACCCGGCACCTGCCCGCCGTATGGGAGTTCACCGACGAGTGGTACGACTTCCGGGCCAACCCGCGCGGCGCCGTGCGTGTGCTCGCCTGCGCCGACGAGTCCTCGTACGACGGTGGCGGGATGGGCGCCGACCACCCGCTGGTCTGGTGCCGCGAGCAGGGCGCGGGCCGGGTCTTCTACACCGCGCTCGGACACGCCTCGGAGGCGTACGACGACGCGGACTTCCGCGCCCATCTGCTCGGCGGGATCAACTGGGCGGCCCGCCTCGGCGAGTTGCCGGTGCTGTGATGCCTTCATGCGACCTGAGCACTGTGTGACCAGGAACCACATTGAGGTGTGGCATGAACGTGCTCTGCCGCCGGGTCCTGAACGGATCACGTTGTGGGCGGTGTTGCGCGGTTCGCTCCTGCCGATCCTGGTCTGGGCCTCCGTCATGTGCTTCGTGTACTTCGTCTACAACCCGGTCGTAGCGGTGGTCCTCGGTGGGCTCTTCGCGTTTTCGTTCATCGTGGGGTTCTGGCTCCGCCGCAGGGCAAGGCACTCCGTCCGTTGCAGCGTTTACGGTGCGCTGGGCGGAGTGCTCGACAAGCCCATGGCCGGGTTCTGAGGCGTTGCGGCAGAGGTGGGTCCTTGGTTGCATCGGGCGTGTGACCGACGCCCTCCCGGACCGGACTCCTCGTAGCCGGCCGCGGTGGCTGACGCGGTGAAGTCGGGGTTTGCCAGCGCCGCGTCCCGGGCGTCGATGCTGTCCCAGTGCGCCGCATTGACCAGGTCGAGTCGGGACTCCGCGTACAGCCTGCGGTGCAGCCGCGCATCGCGGAAACCGGGGGCGGCGTGGATGAGCCCGACGTGCTCCCGCCAACGGGCGATGGACTCGTCCATCCGGTCTTCGGGCAGTTCCCACGCGTCGATCACCACTACGGGCCGTGGGGCCGGGACGGGAAGGATCGAGTCTGTCGGCCCCGGCCCGCCCGTTCATGGGCACAGCGGTCCGTCGTACGCGGCCGACGGCAGGTCCTTCTCGACGTCCGGCGGTAGCTTGTCGTCGCCCAGGATGCGACAGAGGTCGTCCATCCGCTCCTTGGCTCTGCTGCGTTCTCGCCCCTCCCCGGCGACGTTGGGGGGAGGAGATGGTGAGGCGGAGAAGGCTGCGGACGCCTCGGATGCCGCTGCTGCCTCCGGAAGCCTTTCCAGTGGGTCGGCGTCGGCGCCGCGGGGAGCGACGAACGCGATCAAGCCGTCGACGCGCAGGACGAGGGACTCGGCACGGTCCTCGCCGAGGAGGGTGACGTCCCTCCAGAAAGAAGGAAGAGGAGCGGTGTGGGTCGTGGCGCCTCGCACCGGCGTCTTCTGCCGCCGCAGATCATTCTGTCCATAGAACAGTGTCGGTCTGTCCCGGTCGCCGACGGCGATGTGGTCCGGGGGCTCCTTGGCCGTGAACTGGTCACGCCAGAGGACCTTTCCGCTCGACAACTCGTAGACGGTTATGCCGGTCTCCACGGTGTCCGTGTCTGCGGAGCGTGTGTATCTGGCGACGGCAAGCCGGGTCAGGTCAGGGCTGGCGTCGAACAGCCATCCGTGGTTGTAGGTGTCGGCCGTGTTGTCGATCGTCTCCTCGAAGGTGTGTGTCTTGCGCAGGGCGGGGGAGCCACCGTCGATGTCCCACAGTTGGATCGAGTACGTCGGCCGCCGTGCCGCGGGGGAGGTCGACCAGCCGGGGTCCGTGCTGGAGTTGGCGGAGGTGACCAGACCGTCCTCGGCCAGTCCGACCAGAGCACGTGAAGGGAGCGACAGCCGTCTCCGGAGCTCGCCGTCGCTGCCGTTCCAGACGAGCTGTTCGCCCTGGTCGGCCTCCAGGCCGACCAGCAGTTCACCGTCGGGACCAAGGACGAGCTGCTCGTACAGGGGACTGAACCACTCGGGCCGGTCTGCCGGTCTGGTCTTGCCGGTCTTCACCTCATACAGGTACACCTCACGGTCCGCATCTCTCCCGTACGGCTCTGCCCGAAGTACCGAGGAGTCCGTGAACGCCACACGGGAGCCGTCCGGACTGACGGCAGTGAGGGCGCCGCTGTGACGCGTGGACCGCCGCTGGAAACCGGAACCGTCGAACGTCCAGATGGCTCCTGTGCCGTCACCCGCCTGGGAGGCGATCACCCGCCCTCCTCGGTCGGAGGAGTGGAAGGGTTCCAGTGGCTGGCTGGTCGGGTGCTTCCAGCGGGTCCCGTAGTCGGGGACGAGCAGGTCGGCATAGCCGTACCGCGCGTGCATCCGGCCGAGCAACTGGCGGGTTCGCGCGGTGTCGTCCGTCCGGTAGGCGCGCAGGGCCAGCAGCAGCGCCGTGTACGCGTGGCCATTCACATCCTCCGCTTCGGCCACCGCCTGCTGCCACAACTCCCGCGCCGCGCTCTCGGACAGCCCCTCCGCGGCGTTGCGTCCACGGTCCGCCATGACCACGAGGGACGTGACCGTGATGGCGAAGGCCGTCACCGCGGCACCCAGCCCAAGTCTGCGACGGTGCCCCGCGCGGATGCTCGCATCGATGAACACCCGGTCCGTCGGGCTGAGTTCGCCGGGGCGGCGGCTCAGCCATCTGCGGGCGTCACGGAGGTCCGCCCCGCGCAGGAGGCGGCGCCCGGAGCGTCCCGCCGTCTCCCAGCGGGCCGCCCGCCGCCGCACGTCCTCCTGCCACGTACGGAACTCGTGGTCGGCCGTGATGAAGCCGGCGAGCCGTTTCCACTGCGTCAGCAGCGTCTCGTGCGCCAGCTCGACCGTCTCCTCCGGCGGACCGTCGTCGGGGCGGAAATCCTCGCCGGGCACGATGAGGCGGCTGGTCATCAGCCGCTGGGCGAGCCGCCACCGCGCGGGAGTCAGCTCGGACCGGCGCGCGACCCGGCGTGAGGGTGTGGTGCGGCCGTCCGCCGGATGGACGAGCTGAACCAGCAGCGCACGAGCCTCCCTTCGCTCCTCTTCGGTCAGCCACGTGGTCCACACCTGCTCCGCGTAGGTGGCGAGCGCGTCGTCGACGCGGCCCAGCGCCTCGTAGGCGGCGTGCCCGATCACGCCTCGCCGCTGGCGTTCCCACAGGCCGGCGAGGGTGAACTGGAGCAGCGGCAGCCGCCCGGGGTCGACTCCGATGTCTCCGAGGATCCGGTCGACCAGTCCCGGCTCGTACGACACCCCGGTGCGCTCCAGCGGGCGTACGATCGCGGCGCGCAGCCCCGTGTCGGACATGGCCCCCAAGGTGAACAGGCGTTCGCCACTGACGAGTTGGGAGAGCGACGGATGGTCCAGCACGGTGGTGAGGAAGTCGGCGCGCAGGATCAGCAGCACCTGGAGCCGGGGGCTTCCGGGTGCCAGGGAGTACCGCAGTGCGTCGGAGAGCGGGGCGAGATCGGCCGGTATCGGCCCGACGAGCGTTTCCTCGAACTGGTCGAGGACCACGAGCAGCCGGTCCTTTCCCTGCCGGGCCAGTATGCGTTCGACGATGGCGGGCATCTGCCCGGTGCGCAGCAGTCGCTCCATGCGCGGCCGCTCTTCGAGCCGGGCGGTTTCGGTCAGGTCGGGTTCGAGCAACGGCAGCAGGGCCAGAGCGAGGGCGGAGAGCGGGCTTGAGTCGGGCCGGCCGGGTCTGAGGACGGTGATCAGCAGGTCGGTGCGGTCCCGTAGCCGCGGCAGCACGCCCGCGAACAGCAGCGAACTCTTTCCGCTTCCGGACGGGCTGACCAGGCAGGTGACCGACGCGTAGCGGAGTCGGTCGACGACGCGCTGCGCGTCGTCGTCACGGCCGTGGAAGACCTCGGCGTCGCGTTCGTGGAAGTGGTCCAGCGCGCGGAAAGGGCCGGCCCTGAGGGCGAGTTCGCCGAGCGGTGGCCAGTGCTCGCGCAGCGTCCCCGTCGGGATGAGATAGGCGGTTCGCACACGATCCGCGCGGTCGGCGGCCACGATCATGCCGACCACACCACCGCTGTCGACGTCCCACACCGGGGCGCCGGAGAAGCCCAGCTCGACGCGATGCTGGCTGGCCGGGTCGGTGTCGTACTGGAACCAGCCGGCGCCTTGACGGCCCCGCAGCCACCCGACGCTCCACGTGCCGTCGTCGTAACCGGCCGGGAACCCGAAGGTGCGCACGCGGCGATCGGGGCCCGCCGCGCCTTCCACGAGGTGTGCGACCGGCGCCTTCTCCGGTGGTTCAGAGAGCAGACGCAGGACGGCGATGTCCCCGGACCCGTCGGCACGCACCGGCGTCCAGGACTCGATCACCCCTTCGACGGTCCGGCCGGGCTGAGCCAGCGGAAAGTCCACCCGCACGCGGCCTCCGGGTACCTCCTCCGCATCGTGCGGCGCGCCCAGGGCCTTGGCCACGACGTGCGCGCAGGTGAGCACTTCACTCACCCCGATGAGGAAACCGGCCCCGATGGGGCGCCCCTTGCTGTCGAGTATCCGAGCCACCGCGGCGTCGCCAGGCGCGACGCTGTCCCCGTCCATTGCCACCACCTTCGCCAGCGTGTGGAACAAGTCACGTGACCATTCGGGTCGAGCGACGCGCTCTCCACCTTACGGAAGGGGGTTCGTAACGCACCGAGTTGGGCTGCGCGATGAAGGCCACGCCGTGGCCGCCGATCGCCGATCTCCAGGGCGCGAAACCGGCAAGGGGTGACAACGACACCCCAACCATCACCTCAACCCTGACCCCAACCATGGTTGCCAGGGGCAGGTTCGCTCAGGAGGTTGCGTCGCCGCCCTGCGGGCCGAACGCCGTCATGAAACGGTCGCGGAACTTGTCCATCCGCCATTCCGGGGCGTTGTCGGTGGGCTTGAGCCCGTCCGTCCAGCCCCAGTCGGAGATCTTGTCCAGCACCTTCGGGTCCTGGGCGACGATCGAGACCGGCACGTCGTAGTTCGGGTTCTCGCCGGTGACCGTCTTGTTGGGCTGGTGGTCGCCGAGGAAGATCAGGACGGTGTCCTTCGAGCCGTACTTCGCGACGTAGTCGACGAGACTGGTCACCGAGTACTCGATGGACTTGCGGTACTCGTCGCGGACGTTCGCGGGGTCCTTCCAGACCTCCGCCGGGTCCTTGCCCTCCTTCTTCTGGAGGGAGTGGTAGACCGAGCCGTCGCCGATCCGGTCCTCGGGGATCGTCTTCGGGATGGGCGCCCAGGGGTTGTGGCTGGAGGTCAGGATGATCTCCGCCATCATCGGCCCCCGGCCCTCCTTGCCGTGTTCCAGCTCCTCGAAGGCCTTCAGGGTGTACTGGTCGGGCATGGTGGACCAGCTGAACTTCGGGCCCTTGTAGCCGAGTTCGTCGGAGTCGTAGATGTGGTCCAGGCCGAAGTACTTGCCCTCCGGCCACGCCATCTGGGTGCCCGGCACGATACCGACCGTGCGCCAGGCACCCGTGCGGCGGAACGCCTCGGTGAGGGTGAGACGGTCGCCGGAGACGAGATTGCGGTAGCGCTGCTCGTTCTTGATCCACAGACCGGACAGGAACGTGGAGTGGCCCAGCCAGCTGCCGGCGCCCGTGATGGGGGAGCGCAGCCAGCCGCTGCGTGACGCGTACCCGGCGTCCGTCAGTTCCTTCGTCTTCCGCTCCAGCGTCCGGCCCAGCGGCTCGCCCATCTGCGGGTCGTCGATCGCGGAGCGTCCGTAGCTCTCGATGAACGTGATCAGGACGTCCTTGCCGCGCAGTCCGGTCAGCAACTGGTCCGGCGGGACGTCGGCGAAGGCGTCGTCGTCCGCCTGCTTCTGGAACGCCTTGCCGTCCCGCAGGCCCGAGCGCACCGCCTCGACGCGGTTCTCGACGAGCGTCGCCGCGCTGTGGGAGGCGACCGGCACACCGGAGAACTCCAGCGTCAGCGTGGAGCAGGTGATCCAGGCCGTGCCGAGGACGATCAGCGTACGGCCCGTGGTGTGGCGGTTGCTCACCATGAGACGGGTCAGCCGGAGCACCGACAGCACCAGGAGGACGACGAGGGCGCCCACGAGCACGATCAGCCCGATCGTCGCCGCGAGTGCGCCGCCCTCGCCGGCCAGGTCCTTCATGAACGACTGGGCGTCGTCCAGCAGGATCCAGTCCAGCACCAGGTCGAAGGGCCGGTCGAGGGTCCAGTAGAAGCCCATGTCGAGAAGTTTGAGGATGGTCAGCAGCCCGAGGCCCATGCCCAGGGCCACCGCCATCACCTTCCGTGTCCTCGGCGGCAGGAGGAGCAACAGCCCGGCGCCGAGAATCCCCTCCGCCGGGATGCGGACGAACCTCGCCGGTTCGAACTTCGTGATGTCGTTCGGCACGATCAACACGAACAGCACGAGCACGACGGCGAGTCCGGTGACGGTCCGGGCCAGGGCGCGGGCCAGACCGGGGCGCCGTTCGCGCCAGCCGTGGGGGGCGGGAGGTCCGGCGGTCTCGGCGGGCTCGGCGAGCTCGGCGGTGCCCGTGGCGTCCGTGTCGCTCGTGTCGTCCGCGGCGTCCGCAGCGTCCATGTCGTCTGTGTCGCCCGTCTTCGTCTCGCCCGGCTCGGCCGTCAACGCGGCTTTCCTGTCGGTGGGTTCGGCCTTGCTCTCCGTCCCGGTCGGGTTGTCGTCGTCCGGTGACCGCTCCGGAACAGCGGCCGCTTCGTGGTCCGTTGACGGAAGCTGCGGAGTGGGTGTGTGCGACAACCCGGAGGTCCTTCCATGGAAAACCGTACGGTGGTACGACGGACCGGGCCCGAAAGCGGGGACCGCCACTCACGGTACGGCTCGGCGACGCCTTCCGTTCACCGGGGTGCCGTTCCCGTGCTCGCCCGCTCCACCAGCCGCGTCGACAACTCCGTGCGCGTGCCCTCGGGTTGTTCGCCCGCCATCAGCCGCACCAGCAGACGCAGTGCCGTTGCCGCCATCTCCGACAGCGGCTGGCGGACCGTGGTGAGGCCGGGGGAGGCCCAGCGGGCCTCCGGCAGGTCGTCGAAGCCGACCACGCTCATGTCGTCCGGTACGCGGAGCCCCCGCTCGGCCAGCGCCCGGTACACCCCGAGGGCCATCTGGTCGGAGCACACGAAGACGGCGGTCGGCGGCTCGGGCAGATCGAGGAGCTCCAGCATGCGGCGGTAGGCCGAGGTCTCGTCGAAGTCGCCGTAGCGGACGTACTCGGCGCGGTGCCGGATCCCGGCGGACGCGAGCGCCGAGCGGTAGCCCGCGATCCGCGCGCTGCCGCACATCGTGCGCCGGTACCCGCCGACGCACGCGATCCGCTCGTGGCCCAGCGCGAGCAGGTGCTCGGCGGCGCTGACCCCGCCCTGCCAGTTGGCGGCGCCCACCGAGACGACGCCCGGCGGGGGTTCAACGGCGGGGTCGATCATCACGAACGGGATGCGGTGCTTCTCCAGCCAGGTGTACTGGGACGGGGTCAGCTCGACCAGGTTGAGGAGGACGCCGGACGAACCGCGTGTGGTCAGCTTGTGGAGCCAGCCGCGCTCGGGGTGCCCGCGCCGGGTCCGGCTCGGCGAGGCCGACACCACCACCTCCAGGCCCGCGTCGTGCGCCGCCTCCTCCACCCCGTGCAGCACCGCGCCCGACCAGGAGCTGTCCAGCGAGTGCACCACCAGGTCGACCAGGCCCGGTGCCTTCGCCGCCTCGACGCGGGGTCTGCGGACGTAGCCGAGCCGCTCCAGCGCCTCGGTCACCCGCCGCCGGGTCTCCGGCGCCACGTCCTCCCGTCCGTTGACCACCTTGGACGCGGTCGGCACCGACACCCCGGCCTCGCGCGCCACCACCGCCAGCGTCGGCCCCGTCGTCGCGCCGCCCCCTGCCGTACGGGCGCCCGTAGTTCCCGTACGGGCCGCGCCTCCCTCGCGGGACGTGCCCCCGGCAGGGGCCACGGCCCCGCTTCCGGAACGGACCATCGAAGACCACCTCTCCGGCCCGCCCGAGGGCCATCGAAAGTTGGACCGGCGCTGTTTTCCGCGTGATCGGAAACTGTGCGACAGAAAGCGCTTCCTACCCTAGGTGTGCCGCAAGGCGACGTGAAGACACCGGAAGGGGAGGGGGCGGACAGGTTCGGCTGGAGGGTGAGATCGGGCCCTGCCGTCCGAGGGACGCCGCACTGCGGGGGCGGCGACTCCGCCATGCCCGGGGACGGTGTGTCTGCCGGAATGTGACACATCCGGGACATGCGTCACACCTGCGGTTCTACCTGCCGACGGACCCCAGCGACGTCACCTTGCGGTCACTTGAGGGCTCCCAGCGTCACCCCGGTCCGCCAGTAGCGGCGCATCGCGACCATCATGATCGCCATGGGGATGATGGAGAGCAGGGCACCGGTCAGCACCAGGCTGGTCACGTCGATGCCCGACTCCAGGCGTTTTCCGGACCAGTTGTACAGACCCAGGTTGAGCGTCCAGTTCTCCTCGCCCCGCAGCACGGTCAGCGGGAGGAAGAACGCGTTCCAGGTGTTGACGAAGGCGAGCAGGAACACCGTCGCGCCGCCCGTGGTCATCATCCGCAGCACGATGCTGAAGAAGATCCTCAGCTCCCCGGCGCCGTCGATCCGGGCCGCCTCCAGCAGCTCGAACGGGATCGTCGCCTCCGTGTAGACCTTGGCCAGATACACGCTGAACGGGTTGATCAGGCAGGGGATCAGCATCGCCCAGGGGGTGTCGACCAGACCGATCGCCGAGAACAGCAGGTAGAGCGGAAGGGTGAGCAGGGCGATCGGGATGAGGAAGGACCCCACCACGGCCGCGAACACCACGCCCCGGCCGGGGAAGTCGAACCGGGCCAGCCCATAGCCCGTGGCGAGGGCGATGAGGGTGCCGCCGAGGGAGCCGACGCCCGCGTACAGGAACGAGTTGGCGGTCCAGCGCAGGAAGATGCCGTCCTCGTACGTGAACACCTGGTGCAGGTTGTCCCACAGGTGCATGCCGGAGAACCACAGCCCGTTGCTCTGGTACAGACCCACGCGGTCCTTGGTCGAGGCGACGATCAGCCACCACACGGGGAACAGGCTGTAGGCGCCGGCCAGGACCAGACCGACGAGGAGGAAGCGCTGGCCGCCCCGGGAGCGCGCGGCCGGGTCCGGACGCGTGAGCCGCCGCACGGTACGCCCGCGGGGCGGCACGGTGGCGGTTGCCGTGCCGTTTGCCCCGCCGCTCTCCCTGCCGTTCTCCGCGCCGTCTTCCTTGCGGTTTTCCGTCAGCGCCATCAGTCCGCCTCCCGCGAGGTCAGCCGGTAGAAGAGGAAGGACGCGACGCCGAGGATCAGGGCGAGCAGTACGGACAGGGCCGCGGCGTAGTGGTAGTTGCCGGCGTTGAACGCCTGGTTGTAGATGATCATGATCGGGGTGAAGCTGTCGCTGACGGTCTGGGGGGTCACGTTCCGGAACAGCGCGGGCTCGTTGAAGATCTGCAGCATCTGGATGATCGACAGCAGCGCGGTCAGGACGAGCGCCCCGCGCACGAACGGGACCTTGATGCTCAGCGCGATCCGCAGCTCCGAGGCGCCGTCCAGCCGCGCGGCCTCGAACAGCTCACGGGGCACACCCTGGAGCGCCGAGTAGATGATCACCATGTTGTAGCCGATGCCGTGCCAGGTGAGCAGGTTGCCGATGGCCGGCCACACCATCGACGGGGCGAAGAAGTTCCAGTCGAACCCGAACAGTTCGCCGAGCGGGGTCAGGGGGCCCACCTCGGGGCTGTACAGATTGACCCACACGATGGCCGCGACCACGCCGGGGATCATGTACGGAACCAGCAGCAGAATCCGGAACCGGCCGGCCACCTTCGAGGTGACCGCGTCCAGCGCCAGCGCCAGCACCAGGCTGACGAGCAGCATGAACGGGATCTGGACACAGGCGAACAGCACCACCCGCAGGATGGACGTCATGAACGCCGCGTCGGTCAGGCCCTGGCCGTAGTTCTCCAGCCCGACGAACTCCTTGGTCGCACTTCCGAGACCGAGCCCGGACTGCTTCTGCAGGAACATCGACTGGTAGACCGCGTAGCCGATCGGAAGCAGGTAGAGGAAGACGAAGCCGAGCTGGAAGGGCACCGTGAAGGCGGCACCCTTCCAGCGCTGCGAGCGAATCATGGAGTCCGCCTCAGCCCTTGACGCTGATGCCGCGCCGCTTCAGGTCGTCGACCGTCCACTTCTGCATGTGCGCGAGCAGGTCGGTCACCGTCTGCTTCTTGCTGACGACCGCGGCCCACTCGTCCTGCATCTCCGTGAACATCGCGGTCCAGTTCGGGCCGAAGGTCCAGTCGGTGGTGATGGTGCCCAGGCTGTCCGTGACGATCTTCTTGGCCGGCTCGTAGTTCTTGCCGAGCAGCTTCTCGGAGATCGCCTCGGAGACGTACGCGTCGCTGTCGGTCAGCGCCGGCATCACACCGCTGCCGGTCTCCGGGCTTGCCATGGTCTTCACGGCGCCGCTGTCGGTGGACATCCACAGGGCGGCCTTCGCGGCCTGCTCCTTGTTCTCGCACTGCTCGGACACCAGCGTCAGGTTGCCGCTCTGGTTGGTGCCGGCGGGGGTCTTCGGCGCCTCGCCCTTGAAGGCCGGCCAGGGGGACAGCGCCCAGTCACCGAAGGACTTGGTGAAGTTCTGCACCATGCCGGACATCTGCCAGGTGGAGATCTGCCGCGTGGCGGTGCCGCCGTTGTCGTAGTTGCGCTGCACGGCCGCGTAGTCGGCGAACGAGAGCGTGGAGTTCAGGTCGTTGTCGATGATCTCCTGGATCACCTTCGCGGCCTTGAGGGTGCCCTCGTCCTGGAAGTCCACCTTCCAGGAGTCGCCGTCGATGCTGTACCAGTGCGCCCCGGCCTGCATGGCGAGCACCTCCAGGGTGCTCGGGTCCTCACCGGCGTAGTTGGTGATCTTGATGCCGTGCTTCTTCAGCACCTTGCCCGCGGCGATGAAGTCGTCCCAGGTCGCGGGCGGCTGAAGGCCGTACTTCTCGAAGATGTCGGTGCGGTAGATCGTGAAGGCGGGCGCCGAGCTGGTGGGGACGCCGTAGACCTTGCCCTGGACCTGGCCGGTGGCCCACGAGCCGGGGTTGAACTTGTCCTTGTCGCCTTCGACGTACGGGGTGATGTCGGCGAGCGCGCCCTGGGAGACCCAGCTCGTCACGTACTCTCCGGTGTTCTGCAGCAGGCAGGGCGCGTTGCCGGCCTTGACCGCGTTGGTCAGCTGCTTCTGCATGGTCAGCTGGTCGGTGACCTTGGTGTACTTCAGCTTGACGTCCTTGTGGCTCGCGTTGAACGCCTTGACGACGGCCTCCTGGCCGTTCGCCCAGCCCCAGAAGTCGAGGGTGACGGGACCGGAGGACCCGGACCCGGAGTCCGAGGAGTCGGAACCGCCGCAGGCGGAGAGCAGACCTGTCAGGGCGAGGCCCGCGACTGCGGCGCGAGCGAACCTTCTCCGGGGACTGGTGAAGTTCATCTGACCGTGATCCTTTGGAATTCGGGCGTCTCAGAACGAGGACGGCGGCTCAGTGGTGCCGGCCAGGAACGGCGGCCGCTTCCGTCGGCTCGCGGTGGCGGTGACCGGCCAAGCAGAAGCTGTAGTAAGCGGTTGCAGGGAAGGTAGGCCGAGGCCGGGACACATAGCAAGAGGTGCGGGCCAATTTGTTACGCCGGTTTGTCGGTCGCGTGACGAGGGGACGGATCGCGGCCGAGGCGCCACCGCGGGCGCATCCACGCAGGTGGACGGGCTTTTCGGAGGGTGTGCAGGGGTGAGGGCCGGGGTCGGTGACCGCCCTGTGGTGACGCGGAAAGATTCGAGAAACCGTTTACGAAAACAGGGCGAGCAGATCGCCCGGCGCGGTGGATCAGTCGCGCCGTGCCGGGGGCGCGACGGAGTTCCGTACGACGACATGGGTGCCCAGCACCAGGTGCTCGCCGTCCGCGCTCCTGCGCCGGCCCGGTCCGCCCTCGCGGCGGTCGGCGACGGCCCGCAGCGCGACGCGGCCCATCTCCTCGTACGGCACGTGCACGGTGGTCAGTTGAGGGGTGAGCTGCGAGGCCAGGGGGATGTCGTCGTAGCCCACGATCGAGACGTCCTCGGGCACGCGCAGCCCGGCCGCGCGCAGGGCCTGCATGGCGCCCGCGGCGACCACGTCGGTCCCGGCGAGCACCGCGGTGAAGTCCACGCCCTCCCGCAGACTCGTCTCGACCGCCTCGTACCCGTGCTCGTAGTCGTACGGGCCGTGGCGCACCATGCCCGGGTCGAAGGGCACGCCGTACGCCTCGAAGGCCCGCCGGGCACCGTTCAGACGGCTGCGGGCGGTGGTGAGTTCGGCGTGTCCCGGCAGCACCAGGATCTTGCGGTGGCCGGCGGACAGCAGGTGGCTGGCCATCGCGTAGGCGCCGCTCTCGTTGTCGTAGTCGACCGTCGTCGCCGGGACGTCGCCCTCCAGGGGCGGCCTGCCGACCAGGACCAGGTGCGAACCGGCCGCGTCGAGGGAGCGGGCGAAGCGGGCCATGCGCAACTGGTACTCGTCGTAGTCGTACGCGCCGCCGAGCAGGACCACCGCGGCGACGCCCTGCTGGCGCATCAGGTTCACCAGGGCGAGCTCCCGCTCGGGGTCGTCGCCCGTCGTGCCGACCAGGGACAGCCAGCCGCGCAGCGTGGCCGCGCCCTCGACGCCCTTGGCCACATGGGCGAAGGCGGCGCCGGTGATGTTGTTGATGAGGATGGCCACCGTCGGGGTGCCGCCGCCCGCGAGCGAGCGGGCGTGGGCGTTGGTGACGTAGTCCAGGTCCCGGACGACCTTCATCACCCGGCGGCGCAGCTCGTCCGAGACCGGGTAGTTGCCCGACAGGACGCGGGACACGCTCGCCACGGAGACGCCCGCGCGTTCCGCGACGTCGCGGATGGTCGCCCGTCCGGCGTCACTGGGCGCCTTGCGCTGACTCACCGTTGCGGCTCCTTCACCGTAGTGTCCCGTTCACCGCGGAAGCCGGGTTCCCGTCCCCCGCCGGTGGCGAAACCGTATCCCATGGTTACTCCTGGCCGGACGGCTTGTGGACGGGCTTGTGGAGGAGTGTGCGGACGGGCTCGTGGACGAGGCGGGAGGCGTCGCGGGCGGGGCGCATCAGGCGACCCTGGCCAGATCCGCGTGCCGCACCTCGTGGGCCAGCGGCAGGCCCGCGGCCAGGCGTTCCAACTCGTCGACGACGATGCGGCCGAGCCGCTCCAGTTCGTTGCCGAGCGAGCCGGCGATGTGCGGGGTGAGGTACACGTTGGGGAGCCGGTAGAGCGGCGAGTCGGCGGGCAGCGGCTCCGGGTCGGTGACATCGAGGATCGCGCTCAGCCGGCCCGCGACCAGCTCGTCGGTGAGGGCGTCGTGGTCGACGAGGGCTCCCCGCGAGGTGTTGATCAGCACGCCGCCGTCGCGGATCAGCGCGAGCCGGCCGCGGTCGAGCATGCGCTGGGTCTCGGGGATGTCCGGGGCGTGCAGGCTGACGATGTCGCTGTGGCTCAGCAGGTCCTCCAGCGACACCAGCCGGGCACCCAGCGCGGCGGCCTCGACGGCGTCCACGTAGGGGTCGTGGAGGAGGACCTCGAAGTCGTACGGGCGCAGCAGTTCGAGGAGGCGGCGGCCCACGCGTGAGGCGCCGATGACTCCGACACGGCGGCCGAGGTTGCCGGTCGCCGCCGTCTCGGCGGTGGTCGGATAGGTGTGGGTGGCGCGGTAGCGCTCGCGGTGCGTGAAGGTGTCCTTCCCGGCCAGGAGGATCATGGCGAGCGTGTACTCGGCGACCGGCACGGCGTTTCCGGTGACCGCGCTGGAGACGGCGACCCCGCGCTGCCACAGGGTGTCGCCGACGAGGGAGCGGACGGAGCCCGCCGCGTGCAGCACGGCGCGCAGGTTCGGTGCCGCGGCCAGGGTGTCCGTATCGAGGCGCGGACAGCCCCAGCCGGTGACGAGCACCTCGGCGCGGGCCAGCGCCGGGGCGGCGGCGGGGGCGGTGAAGTCCCGTACGACGAGCGTGGGGTCGATCTGGGCCGTCTGCCGCAGCCGCGCCATGAGGGGCTCGGGGAAGAGCAGCGGGAGGTGCACCGGATCCATGGCGAACACGGCCCTCGGCAGGTGGGCGCTGGGCATGGCTCTCCTGAAGTGGGGAAACATTTTCTGAAAGCGCCTTCTACCGTAAGTCTCGCCCGGTGGGAGGGTCAATCAGTGTGAGTGTTCACCACGAGCGGGAAACGTTTCGGCACGAGGCGATGCGCCAAACGGCCTTGTCAGGCCCAGGTGCGGGGCGAAGTCCGGATGGTCGCCGTAACAAGTTTCCGGCATCCGCCGAACGGCCGGCGCCCGTGGCCTGACCCTGCGGCCCGGCGCCCGTCAGGAGGCCGGGCGTTTCCGTCCCCGCTCCGCTCCGCGCGCTTCGGCGTCCTGTGGGCCGCAGTGTCCGGCGACATCGGTCACGAGGCCGCCGACACGGCAACTGCCCAGTTCGGAGGGCATGTTGTGGAGGTGGCGGGCCGGCTCGGGCAAGCGGTGTCAGGGGGCGGCGAGGTGCGCCGGACTTTTCGAAAGTCGGCGCAGACCCTTGACGCGCCTTCTGAACGCGATGAAGCTTCGGCCACTCGGATGGAGCAAACGGTTCCTACCTGTTACCACCGCTGCCGAGTTGCATTCCCCCCTTGGTTCCCTTGCAGAAGGTGAGGCGCTCATGCGCGCACACGCCGGTGCTCCGCCCAGTCGCCGCCGGTTCCTCGCGATGTCGGCCGGTGGAGCCATGGCCGGAGCTGCGGCGTTGAGTGGCTGCGCGCTGCAGGTGTCCAGCGGGGTCAGCGGTTCCGGCGAGACCGTCACGGTGATGGTCAACTCCGGGGACATCCTGCCGGAGCAGATCCAGCAGGCGAAGAAGGACCTCGGCATCAAGATCGTCCTGGTGAAGTACGACATCACCAAGCTGATCGCGATGCTCACCAGCGGCAACCCGCCCGACTTGGTGCGCGGCGTCGGCGCGGTGGAACTGCCGTACTTCGCGGCACGGGACGTGGCCGAGGAGCTGGACCCCTACTTCGCCCGGAGCAGCGTCCTCAAGGCCGACGACCTCGACCCCGTCAATGACCTGTGGCGGTTCGACGGCCGGACCCAGGGCAAGGGGCCGCGCTACGGCATGGCGAAGGACTTCTCCCAGGACTCCATGTACTGGTACAACACCGCGGCCTTCGACAAGGCCGGTGTCGACTACCCGCCCGAGACCGATCCGGTCACCTACGAGGAGTGGCTCGCCACCGCCGAGCGCCTGGTCCAGCGCAAGAACAGCCAGACCGTCGTCTTCGGCGGCAGCTTCGCCGGGCTGACCCGGGCCACGCTCCTGGCGACCATCACGGCGTCGGCCGGAGGCAGCCTCTTCAGCGACGACTTCTCCCGGGTCGACTTCACGGCCCCCGAGGCTCGCAAGGCGCTGGCCTGGTACATCGACTACTGCAGGACCAAGGTCGGGCCGAGCCTCATCCAGCCCGATCCCAATGGCTGGGACGGGCCCACCTACCAGGCCGGACGGCTGGCGATGTCGAACTCCGGCTACTGGATGGGCGGCATGATCGGCGCCGACAAGAAGCTGGCGGAGGTGTCCCGGCTGGCGCCCGCCCCGATCTTCGCGGGTGGTGAGCGGATCAGCGCCTGCCAGGGCGGCACCGGCCTGTGGATGCCGCGCGGCGCGAAGAACAAGGACGCCGCATGGCGGGTCTTCGAGTGGTTCTTCGGCGAGGAGCCGGCCAGGGCGCGCGCATCCGGCGGCTGGGGCATCCCCACGCTGAAGTCGCTGCGCCCGCTGATGCCCGCCAAGGAGGACTACCAGAAGCGGGTGCTGAAGGTGCAGGAGAACGAGCTGAAGCATTTCTCGGTGGTCTCCTTCACGCCCTACACCCGGGCGGACGCGTTCGACGCCCTCTTCAACCAGACCGCCCCCGCCGCGATGAACGGCCAGATCTCCGTCGACACCCTCGCCGGCCGCCTGAACGCGGCCATCAACGAGCAGCTGAAGCGCGGTAAGGAGCAAGTGGGATGACGGTTCATCAGGTCACCTCCGTCACGGACCGGCCGGGCGCCGCGTACGCCGGGCGCGCACAGGCAACCGGCCGGCCCCGGATCTCCATGACCGCGCGCAGGCACCGGGCGTTCTACCTGTTCACCTCGCCCTGGATCCTCGGGTTCCTGCTGCTGACCGTCACACCGATGGCATACGCGCTGTGGCTGAGCTTCACCACGTTCGACGGCATCTCGCCCAACTGGCGCTACGTCGGACTGGGCAACTACCGCGAGCTGCTGAGCGATCCGGTCACCTGGGACGCGCTGGGCCGAGCGGGCCTGTTCGCCGTGACGTCCGTACCACTGTCGATCGTCGCGGGCCTCGCTCTCGCCGTCCTGGTCAACCGGCCCCTCACGGCGCGCGGCCTGTTCCGCACCCTGCTCTATCTGCCCGCCGTGGTCCCCCCGGTCGGCGCGGGCATCGCCTTCAAGCTGCTCTTCGACCAGAACTCCGGTGCCGCCAACGGCGTACTGACCTTCTTCGGCATCGACGCCGTGGGCTGGCTCGCCGACCCCTACGCCCGCTACGTCCTGCTGATGGCAGTGCTCTGGGGCGCCGGAAACGTCATGATCATCTCGCTGGCGGGCCTCCAGGACGTGCCCCGGGAGCTCCATGAGGCGGCGCGGATCGACGGGGCGAGCGCCTGGCGCGCCTTCCGCAGCATCACCGTGCCACTGCTGTCGCCCGTCCTGCTGTTCCAGACGGTGACCGGGATGATCGCCTCGGTGCAGACCATCATGCCGCTGCTGCTGGCCCCGCTCGGTGACACCAGCGGCATCACCACGATCCCGCAGTCCAACTACCTCTACATGATGCATGTGTTCGCGCAGTACTTCGCGCTCGGCCGCTACGGCTACGCCTCCGCGCTGCTGTGGGTGCTCTTCGTCCTGATCCTCATCGCGACCGGACTCATCTTCAAGTGCGCGTCCGGCGCGGTGTTCTACAACGTCGACCCGGAGGCGAAGAAATGACCGCCACCAGTCTGCCGCCCACGTCGTCGCCCGACGTACGCGTGCGGGTGCGCGTCAGGCGCCTCACCCTCTACACGGTCCTCGTATCGGTCGCCGGACTGTTCCTCGGCCCCTTCGGCTGGCTGGTCCTCTCCGGCCTGAAGACCCAGGGTGAACTGGCCGCCTCGCCCGTGCACTGGCTGCCGGACGTCTTCCAGTGGCACAACTTCGCACGCGCCTTCACCGAGATCGACTTCCTCGGCTACGCCCGCAACTCCCTGATCATCGCCCTCGTCTACGCCACCCTCGTCACCCTCAGCTCGGCCTGGGTCGGTTTCGGCTTCGCACGGCTCGACGCCCCCGGCAAGAAGGTGCTGTTCGGCGTCCTGCTCGGCTCGATGATGCTGCCGCAGATGGTCACCCTGCTGCCCACCTACCTGATCTTCGCCAAGCTCGGCATGGTCGACACCTACTGGCCGTGGGTGCTGTGGGGCCTGTCCGCGGCGCCGTATCTTGTCTTCCTCTTCCGGCAGTTCTTCGCGGGCATGCCACGTGAGCTGGAGGAGGCCGCGATCGTCGACGGCTGCGGCTACGCGTCGATCTTCTGGCGGATCTTCCTGCCGCAGTCCTGGCCCGTGCTGTCCGCGAGCTTCATCATCGCCTTCACCTGGACCTGGGGCGACTACATCGCCCCGCAGCTGCTGCTGTCCACCGACCGCACCACACTCGCCGTCGCCGTGATGACCGCCTACGTCAACGAGGGCGGCACGCCCGTCCTCGAACTCCAGGCCGCGGCCTCCGTGATGTATGTCGTCCCCATCCTGCTGATCTTCCTCGTCGCCCAGCGTGGCTTCGTCGCCGGGATGTCCACCTCCGGTCTCAAGTGACCTCTGCCCTCTCTGTCGTGTCTCTCATCTCTCTCCCGTATGGAAGGACCGCTCCATGAACGACCCCGAGACCGTCGGCCTGTCCCGGCGCACACTCCTCCAGGCCGCGGGCGCCTCCGCCGCCGCGTACACCCTGGTCGGAGCCACGGCCGGCACCGCGAGAGCCGAGGGCCCGCCCACAGCTGCCGACCGGCTGGTGGTGTACCCGATCCCCAGCGGGGTCCCGACCAACTCCAGCTTCTCCGTCAAGGCCCGCAAGCCGGACGGTGCGTGGGAGACGGTTCCGGTCTACCGCGCCAGGGCGAAGCAGATCGACGCGAACACGGGCAGCGGCCCCGTCTTCAACTCCTCCGTCGCCACCTTCGACTTCAGCGGCACCGTCGAGGTCGCCGTCACCTCGTCCAAGGGCGCCATCGGCTCGGCACGGATACGCCCCCTGTCCTACGACATCCCGTTCACCGTGGACGGCGACACGGTGAGCTTCACCCTCACCGAGCCGCGCAACCTCTCCATCGAGATCGACGGCGAGATCTTCGACAACCTGCAACTGCACGCCAACCCGATCGAGTCGCAGCGGCCCGACCCGGACGACCCGGACGTCATCTACTTCGGCCCGGGTCTGCACAAGACCGCCGACAACGTGGTGAAGGTGCCCAGCGGCAAGACGGTCTATCTGGCCGGCGGCGCCGTGCTGACGTCGCGGGTGGAGTTCCACGAGGTCGAGAACGCCCGGCTGATCGGCCGCGGCGTGCTGTACAACTCGCCGAGCGGTGTCCTCGTGGAGTACTCCAGGAACATCGAGATCGACGGTGTGATGGTGCTGAACCCGAGCAGTGGTTACACCGCCACCATCGGCCAGTCCCAGCAGGTGACCATCCGCAACTTCCACGCCTACAGCCACGGCCAGTGGGGCGACGGCATCGACGTCTTCTCCAGCGAGGACGTCCTCATCGACCGCGTCCACATGCGCAACGCGGACGACTGCATCGCCATCTACGCCCACCGCTGGGACTACTACGGCGACTGCCGCAACATCACCGTCCGCAACTCCACCCTCTGGGCGGACGTCGCGCACCCGATCAACGTCGGCACGCACGGCAACACGGACAAGCCGGAGACCATCGAGAACCTCGTCTTCAGCAACATCGACATCCTCGACCACCGCGAACCGCAGATGGACTACCAGGGCTGCATCGCGCTCAACCCGGGCGACAGCAACCTGCTGCGCAACGTCCGCGCCCAGGACATCCGGGTGGAGGACTTCCGCTGGGGCCAGCTGATCAACATGCGGGTCATGTTCAACAAGAGCTACAACACATCGGTCGGACGGGGCATCGACGGGGTCTTCATCCGGAACATGACCTACACCGGCACGCGCGCCAACCCGTCCGTCATGGTCGGCCACGACGCGGACCACGCCATCCAGAACGTGACCTTCCAGAACCTCGTCATCAACGGCAAGTTCATCGGCAACGGGATGAAGAAGCCCGGCTGGTACAAGTTCACCGACATGATGCCGGCGTACGCCAACGAGCACGTGCTGAACACACGGTTCCTGAACTCCACCGAGGCGACGTCCAGCGACGCGCCCAGGATCACCAGCCCGGACAAGGCCACGGCCACCAAGCACCAGGTCTTCAACCACCTCATCACGGCCGGCGGGCTGCCGACGAAGTTCAGCGCCGAAGGGCTGCCGAAGGGGCTGGACATCGACACCGGCACCGGTCTGATCTCCGGGAAGGCCAAGGACAACGTCGGCACCTTCACGGTCACCGTCTCGGCCACCAACAGCGTGGGCACCGCCACGCAGGACGTCACGCTCACCATCGAGCACCCGTGACGCGGCACCACTGAAACAGGAGACATCCGTGCATTCCCTCAGCCGACGGTCGTTCCTCGGCGCGGCGGGGCTCACGGCCGTGGCCGCGGGCGGGCTGCTGTCCGCCTCCGCCACGGCCGCCCGGGCCCGGAC
The DNA here is from genome assembly GCF_014650715.1 of Streptomyces bluensis. Taxonomy (GTDB): domain Bacteria; phylum Actinomycetota; class Actinomycetes; order Streptomycetales; family Streptomycetaceae; genus Streptomyces; species Streptomyces bluensis. The sequence goes on from NZ_BMVM01000011.1 coordinate 44,397, forward strand.
GGCCGCCGAAGCGGCCTTCACGTTCCGACACCCCGGCCTCCTCCACTCCCAGGAGGACCTGGACCGGATGAAGGCCGCGGTCGCCGCGCAGGAGTCCCCCGTCCACGACGGCTACCTCGCGCTCGCCGCGCACGCCCGGTCGAAGTCCACGTACACGGTCCAGAACACCGGCCAGATCACCTCCTGGGGCCGCGGCCCCACCAACTTCCAGAACCAGGCGGTCGCCGACTCGGCCGCCGCCTACCAGAACGCGCTGATGTGGTGCGTCACCGGCGACCGCGCCCACGCGGACAAGGCGCGGGACATCCTGAACGCCTGGTCGGCGTCGCTCACCGCGATCACCGGGGCCGACGGCCCGCTCGGCGCCGGGCTCCAGGCGTTCAAGTTCGTCAACGCGGCGGAGCTGCTGCGGCACACCGGCTACGACGGCTGGGACGCGGACGACCTCGCCCGCTGTGAGCGGTCGTTCCTGGACGTCTGGTATCCGGCCGTGTCCGGCTACATGCTCTACGCCAACGGCAACTGGGACCTGACCGCCATCCAGACGGTCCTCGCCATCGGCGTGTTCTGCGAGGAGCCCACGCTCTTCGAGGACGCCCTGATGTTCGCCGCCGCCGGAGCGGGCAACGGCAGCGTCCCGGGCCGCGTCGTCACCGACGCCGGACAGGGCCAGGAGAGCGGCCGCGACCAGGGCCACGAACAGCTCGCCGTCGGCCTGATGGGCGACGCCGCGCAGGTCGCCTGGAACCAGGGCGTCGACCTGTGGGGCTTCGACGGCCACCGCATCCTCGCGAACGCCGAGTACGCCGCCCGCTACAACCTCGGTGGCGACGTCCCCTTCACCCCCGATCTGGACCGCACCGGCAAGTACATCAAGACGACCGTCTCCGACAAGGTCCGCGGTACCCTGCCCCCGATCTACGAGATGTACTACGCCCACTACGCGGGCGTACGCGGCCTCGACACCCCGCACACGAAGGCCGCCGTCTTCCGCGGCACCGGCGGCGCCCGCGTCGTCGAGGGCAGCAACGACGACCTGCCGAGCTTCGGTACCTTCGCCTACGCCGGTGCCACAGCACCCGCAGCGGCCACGCCCACGCCTCCGGCGGGCGTCACGGCCGTGGGGCAGGACAAGACGGTCACCGTCAGCTGGCTGCCGTCCGCGTGGGCGGACGAGTACACCGTCCAGCGGGCCACCAGGCCCGAGGGCCCGTACGAGCAGATCGCGTCCGGCATCGACACATCCACCTACACCGACGACGACGTCCGCACGGGACGGACCTACTACTACCAGGTCACCGCCTCCAACTCCCTGGGCAGCAGTGGCAGTTCAGGATGGGCGGCCGCCACCGCAGGTCTGCCCGAGCCCTGGGCGACCCAGGACGTCGGGGACGTGGGGCGCGCCGGGGCCGCCCTCTTCGACGGTGAGCGGTTCGTGCTGGAGGCGGGCGGCACCGCGGACTCCTACCGGGTGGCGCACCTGCCGCTGCGCGGCGACGGCTCCGTCACCGCGCGCATCGTGTTCCCGCTCAGCTCGCAGTACTCCAAGACCGGCGTCACCCTCCGCGGTTCCCTCGATCCGGAAGCCCCGCACGCCTCGATGCTGATCCAGGGCCTGCCGCTGCACACCTGGAGCGGCGTGTGGACCGTACGCCCGAAGCCCGGGGCGCCCGTCTCCGCCACCGGCAGCACCCCCGTGCCGCCCACCCAGCAGCAGGCCATCACCACCAGCGCCTCCTTCCCGATCTCCGACCTCGGGAACCTGCCGGAGTCGGCGACCCCGATCGAGGCCCCGTACGTGGAGGGCGCGGGCGACGGCTACCGGCTGCGCATGCCGTACTGGGTGCGCGTCACCCGCAGGGGCCGGCGCTGCACCGGAGCCATCTCCCCGGACGGCATCCGCTGGACGGAGGTCGGCTCCACCGAGGTCGACCTCGGCCGCACCGCGTACGCCGGGCTCGCCCTCACCTCCTGCCTGGGCGTCGACGAGGAGTACGCCGAGACCGGCACCGGCGCCTTCGACAACGTCACCGTGATGTCGTCGGCCACCGGCGAGGTGTGGGCCACACCGCGCCCGGCACATGCCGCCACCGACCTGCGGGCGCGGGCCGGTGCGGACGCGGTGGAGCTGGCCTGGACCGACCCGGACCTCTCGGCCCGGTACACGGTGCTGCGGGCGACCGACGCGCACGGCCGGTACGAGACGCTCGCGACCGGCGTCGGGCCGGTCGGCTTCGGCACCCGCATCACGTACGCGGACGCCACGGGCACCCCCGGCACGACGTACCACTACGCCGTCGCCAAGTCGAACGCCGCCGGACGCGGCCCGCTGTCGGCGCCCGCCTCCGCGCCGATGCCGGCCCCGTCGGTGCCGGAACTCACCTCCGCGACCACCGCGTTCGCGAACAAGGGCGTCCCCTTCCGGCACGTGCTGCGGGCCTCGCACGAGCCCGTGCGGTTCACCGCCGACGGACTGCCGGACGGCCTGCGCCTCGACAGGCGCACCGGTGTCGTCCACGGAACGCCCACCCGGACGGGCGAGTTCACCGTCACCACCACCGCGGGCAACGCCGCCGGTGACGGGAGCGGCACGCTCCGGCTCACGGTCGGCACACCCCCGCCCGCGCCGTGGACGTACGGCGACCTCGGCGATGTGATCCTCGACGACCGGGAGTTCGGGACCCTTGGCGTGGTGGCGGTCACGACCCCCGGTGCCACCGGGTACGAGGACGGGACCTTCGTCGTCCGTGGTGCCGGGGTCGACCTGAACGTCAACAACCAGGGCATGACGGGGCAGTTCGTGCGTCGTCCGGTCAGCGGGGACTGCGAGGTCACCGCACGGCTCGTCTCCCGCGAGGGTGCGAGCGGCGACCGGGTCGGGCTGCTCATGGCCAAGTCACTGTCACCGTTCGACCAGGCCGCCGGAGCCATCGTCACGGGCGGGACCTCCGCCCAGCTCATGCTCCGCACCACCGTGGCCGGACGGTCGGCCTTCACGGGCAACGCCACGGTCGGCGCCCCCTGCCTGCTGCGGCTGAAGCGCACCGGCACCGCCTTCACCGCGGCCGTCTCCACCGATGACGGCGTCACCTGGACCTCCCTCGCCGCGGGAGAGATCCCCGGCTTCGGCGACGCCCCCTACTACGTGGGCCTGGTGGTCTGCTCCCGCAGCCCCCGGGCTCTCGGCACCGCGCGATTCAGCGAGGTGAGCGTCACTCCCGGCTAGATCCCCCACAGGAATGGAGATGCACCAGAGATGAGCCGCACTTCCCCCCACCGGCACCTCCAGAACACGGAAGTGAGCCGCCGCGGTCTGCTGAAGACCGCCGGCGGCCTCACCGCCGCCCTCGCCGTCGGCGCCTCGGCCACCGCCCTCACCGGCCCGGCCGAGGCGGCCCCGGCCACCTTCACCCACCCCGGCATGCTGCACGCCTACGGCGAGCTCAACCGCGCCAAGGTACGGGTCGCCGCGGGCGACAACCCGTGGCTGTCCGGCTGGAACCGCCTCACCGCCAACGGCCATTCGGCCAGCACCTGGACACCGAGGCCGCAGGCCACGGTCATCCGCGGCGGCACGGGCGAGAACTACACCATCCTCTACAACGACATCCACGCCGCCTACCAGAACGCCCTGCGCTGGAAGATCGCGGGCACGACCGCCAACGGCGACGCGGCGGTCCGCATCCTCAACGCCTGGTCGTCCACCCTCACCTCCGTCACCGGAAACGCCGACCGTTACCTCGCCGCCGGTATCTACGGCTACCAGTTCGCGAACGCCGCCGAGCTCATGCGCGGCTACAGCGGCTTCGACCTGGAGCGGTTCAAGACGATGATGCTCAACGTCTTCTACCCGCTCAACGACCGGTTCCTCCGCGAGCACAACGACGCCTGCATCACCAACTACTGGGCCAACTGGGACCTGTGCAACATGAACTCGATCCTCGCGATCGGGATCCTGTGCGACGACGGGGCCAAGTACGACCAGGCGGTCAACTACTTCAAGAACGGCGCGGGCAACGGCGCCATACGCAACGCCGTGCCGTTCGTGTACGAGGACCAGGGCCTCGCGCAGTGGCAGGAGTCCGGCCGCGACCAGGGCCACACCGTGATGGGCATGGGCCTCATGGGCGCCTTCTGCGAGATGGCCTGGAGCCAGGGCGAGGACCTGTACGGCTACGACAACAACCGCTTCATGAAGGCCGCCCAGTACGTCGCCAAGTACAACCTCGGTGAGGACGTCCCCTTCACCACCTACCGCTGGGGCAGCGGCCAGAACTGCGCCCAGCAGACCCACACGGTGATCTCCTCCGCCAGCCGCGGACACGTCCGCCCCGTGTGGGACATCCTGCACTACCACTACGCACGGCGACGGGGCCTGTCCGTCCCGTACATCACCCGTATCGCCGAGAGTGTCCGCCCCGAGGGAGGTGGCGGCGACTACGGCCCCAACAGCGGCGGCTTCGACCAGCTGGGCTTCGGCACGCTGATGTACGCCAAGTAGCGGAAAGTGCCCGAAAAGTGACCGCACGTGGGAAAACCGGAGGTGATGTGACGCTCTGACGTGAACGACGGTTCACGAGCGCGAGGAACTGGTGGGCGCGTGACGGTGGACCGGACCGGGCCCGTGGTACGCCGCGCCGCCCGCCGGCGCCCACCGGTTCCGGCCGCCCGTGCCGCCGGAGAACTCGCCCTGTGGCCCAGGCCCTAAGCGGTGACGCCGTCGACGAAGCGCAGGATTCTGGCGTTGGTCTCGGCGGGCGACTCGGACGGCAGGGAGTGGGTGGCGGTCGGCCACAATTCGGCCTGGACGTCCGGGATCCGGCCCTGGGCGCGGGCGTGGGCGGCGCGTGGGGCGTGCATCACGCTGCGCCCCGCGACCAGGGCGAGTACGGGGACGGCCAGGGAGCACAGCTGGTCGTCCGTGATGAACGCGGGCATGGGCGTGGCCATGCGGTAGTCCCGCATGCCCGCTTCGATCACGGCGGCGACCGGGTCGTCCTGGGGAGTGGCCGCACCGCCGTTGATCCACCGGAAGAACGCGGGACGGCCCCAGCGGGAGATCACCGGCAGAGCGGCGAGGGCGGAGCGGAGCAGCAGGCCGAGGGGGAACCTGCCCAGGGTGTTGACCGGGTCGAGGAGGGTGAGCGAGGCCAGCCGTGCGGGCGCCCGTACGGCGTAGTTGCATGCCAGCCAGCCGCCGAAGGAATGGCCGACGAGGTGGACGCCGTCCAGGCCGAGCCCGGCCAGGGTGGCTTCCAGCCAGGCCGCCTGGTCGTCCGCGTCACGCAGGGGCGCGGTCTGGGTGCTGCGGCCCGGCTCCCCGAGCACGTCCAGCGTGTAGACGGGGTGGCGCTCGGCGAGGGTGGGGAGATTCGGCTGCCACATCACTGAGGTGGCGGCGCGCCCCGGCAGCAGGGCGAGCGGGGCGCCGCCCAAGGGGCCGAAGCGGTACACGCGCACCGTCCCGAACCTGGTCGGTACGTCGTGGGTGGCCGCAGGCTCCGGCAGGGCGCGCATTCCGGCGTCGTACACCGCGTCGAATGCGGCGTGGGCCTGCGGGGAGTGGTACGTGCCCAGGCCCATCGGCCACCTCCAGTTTTGGCGATACGATCGGATTGTAAAGAGCCTGCGAGACACTTGGCAATACGATCGGATTGCGAAAGGGGTGGAGATGCCCAAGCGGGTCGACCACGAGCAGCGCCGGAACGCGATCATTGAGGCCCTGTGGCGGATCGCCGGCACCAGCGGCCTGGAGGGTGTGAGCCTCAGTCAGATCGCCACGGAGGCCGGGGTGTCCAAGGGGCTGGTCCAGCACTACTTCCGCAATAAGGACGAGATGCTGGTCCACGCCACCGGACGCCTGCGCGAGCGGGTCGGAGAGCGCATCGCGCACGGGCTCGCAGGCCTGCCCGCGGCGCGCACCTCCCGCACCGCCCTGCGTGCCTTCCTCGCCGCCCTGCTGCCCACGGACGACGGCAGCCGCACCGAGTCGCTGGTGGCCAACGCCTTCCTCATCCGGGCGCTGAAGGACCCGGCGATCGCCGACCGCTTCCGCGACGGAAACACCCAGCTGCGTCACGCCGTCGTCGGTCTGGTCTCCGCCGCGCAGGCCGAGGGCGACCTGTCGGCCGACCTCGATCCCGCCCGTGAGACGGACATCCTGCTCGCCCTGGTCGCCGGCCTCGGCGACGCCCTGCTCCTCGGTCACCACACGGCGGCGTCCGCACTGGCCGTCCTGGACCACCAACTGGACCGGCTCGCGCCGGGCTGACCGGTTTCCTCGTGCCGGCCATGCCGACCGGTTTCCTCGTGTTCGTGAAACCCTTCGGCCGGTCGTTCGCGGTCACCGCGCTCGGTCCCGTCGCACCGTCTCCGCGATTCCGGTGATCGCCTCCGGTCCCACCCGGCAGCAGCCGCCGATCAGCCGCGCCCCGGCCCGCTGCCAGCCGGTCACCTGCTCGGCGGTGAAGGTGGAGCGGCCCGTCCAGGTGCGGGCCCTGGCGTCCCAGGTCTCGCCGCTGTTCGGGTACACCACGACCGGCTTGCCCGTCACACGGGCCGCCGTCGCGGCGGCGCCCCGCACGTCCTCGGGGGCGCAGCAGTTCACGCCGACCGCGACGATCTCGTCCAGGTCGGCGGCCAGGGCGAACGCCTCCTCCAGCGGCTGGCCGGCGCGGGTGCGGTCCCCGGCGACCGTGTACGACAGCCACGCGGGCACGCCCAGGCCGCGTACTCCCCTCAGCAATGCCTCGGCCTCCACGGCGTCGGGCACGGTCTCCAGGGCGAGGACGTCCGCCCCGGCCGCGGCCAGGACCTCCAGGCGCGGGCGGTGGAAGGCCTCCAGCTCGGCCACGGTCAGCCCGTAGCGGCCCCGGTACTCGGAGCCGTCCGCGAGCATCGCGCCGTACGGGCCGACGGACGCGGCCACCCACAGGGGCCGCGAGGCGTCCTTCACCCGCCGGGTCGCCTCGCGCGCCAGCTCCACGCTCAGACCGAGGAGTTCGGCCGCACGCCCGCGGGAGATCCCGCGCCTGGCGAAGCCCTCGAACGTCGCCTGGTAGCTCGCCGTGATCGCCACGTCCGCGCCCGCCTCGTAGTAGGCGAGGTGGGCCTCGGTGACCGCCTCGGGGCACTCGGCGAGCAGCCGGGCCGACCAGAGCCCGTCGCTCAGGTCGTGGCCGGCGGACTCCAGCTGGTTGGACATACCGCCGTCTAGGACGAGCGGGCCGGAGGCGAGGGCGTCGGCGAGGGCGGGGTGGGTGCTGCTGGTCATGTCTCGACGCTAATCGACCCCGGGGCCGCTTGGTCGAAGCGGGGCGCTCCGTCGGCGTCGCCGCGTCTTCGTCCCGTCCGACCCGTTGACCTCGCGGTAACACGCCCTTACCTTTTCGGCGTTCGGAATGACAGATCTTGTGCGAAATCCCGAACCAGCTCGAACGTTTCTGTTTTCTTTTGTGTTCGCCTGAGTCCCCCCACTCCGCGAGAGGCCGTGTGCACATGAGCCGTGAGAACGACCCGTTCGCACTTCCCGACCGACGACTGCTGCTGAAGGGCGCCCTGGCCGCGGGCGCCCTCACCGCGATGCCGACCGTGGCGCAGGCCGCGCCCTCCGCGCAGGCCACGCAGTACGCGCAGGCCGCGCCGTACGCCAACCCGCTCGTCCGCAACCGCGCCGACCCCCACATCCACCGCCACACCGACGGCCGTTACTACTTCACGGCCACGTCCCCCGAGTACGACCGGATCATCCTGCGCAGATCCCGCACGCTGCGCGGCATCGCGACCGCCGACGAGACGGTCATCTGGCGCAAGCACGCCACCGGCGTCATGGGCGCGCACATCTGGGCGCCGGAGATCCACCACATCGACGGCAGGTGGTACATCTACTTCGCCTCCGCGCCCGCCGAGGACATCTGGGCGATCCGCATCTGGGTGCTGGAGAACTCCCACCCCGACCCCTTCCAGGGCGCCTGGGTCGAGCGCGGCCAGCTCAAGACGGCCTGGGAGACCTTCTCCCTGGACGCCACCACCTTCACCCACCGCGGCACCCGCTACCTCGCCTGGGCCCAGCACGAGCCCGGCATGGACAACAACACCGCCCTCTGGCTGTCGGAGATGGCCGACCCACTGACCCTGACGGGCCCCCAGGTCCGGCTCACCACACCGGAGTACGACTGGGAGACCATCGGCTTCAAGGTCAACGAAGGCCCCTCGGTGATCAAGCGGAACGGCCGCCTGTTCATGTCGTACTCGGCCAGCGCGACCGACTTCAACTACTGTCTCGGCCTGCTCACCGTCGACGCCGACGCCGACCTCATGAACCCCGCGAACTGGTCGAAGTCACCGACCCCGGTGTTCACCAGCAACGACACCACCAAGCAGTACGGCCCCGGCCACAACTGCTTCACGGTCGCCGAGGACGGCCGGACCGACGTCCTCGTCTACCACGCGCGCCAGTACAAGGAGATCGACGGCGACCCGCTGAACGACCCCAACCGCCACACCCGCATCCAGCGGCTCGGCTGGAAGGCCGACGGCACACCGGACTTCGGCATCCCGGTCGCCGACGCACCCACCCACGGATCCCAAGGAGCGTGATCGGCATGAGACGCGCGTACGCGATCCTCCTCAGCCTCTGCCTGGCGCTGGCCGGGGCGCTCGCCACCGCAGGCCCGGCCCAGGCGGCGCCGCAGACCCTCACCAACGGCACGCAGTTCACCGACACGTCGGGCAACCCCGTGCAGGCCCACGGCGGCGGGGTCATCAAGGTCGGCTCCTACTACTACTGGTTCGGCGAGAACCGCAACGCCGACAACACCTTCCGGTACGTGGACGCCTACCGCTCCACCGACCTGAAGAACTGGGAGTTCCGTAACCACGTCCTGACCCAGTCCAGCGCCTCCGAGCTGGCCAGGGCCAACATCGAGCGGCCGAAGGTCATGTACAACGCGTCCACCGGCAAGTTCGTGATGTGGATGCACAAGGAGAACGGCACCGACTACAGCGAGGCCCGCGCCGCCGTCGCCGTGTCGGACACCGTCGACGGCACCTACACCTGGCAGGGCAGCTTCCGCCCGCTCGGCCAGCACATGTCCCGCGACATCACGGTCTTCGTGGACACCGACGGCGCCGGTTACATGATCTCCGCCGCCCGCGAGAACTACGACCTGCAGATCTACCGGCTCACCGCCGACTACACCGGCATCGCGAGCCTCGTCGCCAACCCCTGGCCGGGCGGCCACCGCGAGGCCCCGGCGCTGTTCAAGCGGGGCGGCGTCTACTTCATGCTGACATCGGGCGCGACCGGCTGGAGCCCCAACCAGCAGCAGTACGCCACCGCCACCAGCATCGCCGGCCCGTGGACCGCGATGGCCAACGTCGGCGACTCGACGACCTTCGGCTCGCAGACCGCGTACGTCCTTCCCGTGCAGGGCAGTTCGGGCACCTCCTACCTCTACATGGGCGACCGCTGGGGCAACTCCTTCGGCGGGACCGTCAACGACTCCCGTTACGTGTGGCTGCCGCTGACCTTCCCGAGCTCGACCACGATGTCCATGTCCTGGTCGCCGGAGGTCACCATCGACACGGCAGCGGGGACGATCAGCGGCACCAGCGCCCCGTACAACACGCTGATCGCCCGCCACTCCTCCAAGTGCGCCGACGTGACCAGTCAGTCGCTGTGGGCGGGCGCCCAGATCAAGCAGTACACCTGCAACGGCGGCACCAACCAGAAGTACTGGTTCAAGTCCGTCGGCAGCGGCTCCTACCAGCTGATGGTGCGCAGCAGTTCCCTGTGCGTGCAGGAGAACGCCTCCACCGTCACCCAGGAGAACTGCGACGCCTCGGCCGCCGGCCAGCAGTGGTCGCTCACCACCAGCGGCTCCTACGTCACCATCAAGTCCCGCGCGACAGGCGAGTGCCTGGACGTGAACGGCGGGTCCACCGCCGACTCCGCCGCCCTCATCACGTACACGTGCAACAGCGGTACGAACCAGCAGTGGACACGGGGCACGTGACGCACGGTCAGGGATGACGGTCGGCGGTCAGGTGCGTCAGGTGCAGGACCGCCGACCACTAGAAAGCGCTTGCCGAGACGGTGTACGGTCCTCCGCCGGGACGGGCCGTCCGTCGTGAGGAGCCGTAATGAGACGTTTCACTGTCGCCCTGCTGACCGCGGCGACCCTGGGCACCGTCCTGTCGGCCGTGCCGGCGCAGGCGCAGGCGCACCAGGGTCTCCCAGCCCTCGGCAAGGAGAACTGCACCGCCACCGCCTGCCACTTCGATGTCGCTCCCGGCACCTACGACGTGACGGTCCTCCTCGGCGGCGAGAGCGCCGCGAGCACCAGCATCGGCGGTGAGACCCGGCGTTCGCTCCTGCCCGAGACGGCCACGGCGGCGGGGGAGCGCGTGGCCCGCAGCTTCACCGTGAACGTCCGCACCCCCGAGGGCGAGCCGACCGGCGCCGAGGGCACGCCCGGCCTGGACCTCGTGCTCGGCGGCTCGGCGCCCGCGCTCGCCGGCATCCGCGTGACCCCGGCCAACCGGGCCCGCCAGATCTTCCTCGTCGGCGACTCCACCTCCTGCGACCAGCCCGGCGACCCGTACTCCGGCTGGGGTCAGCAGCTCCCCCAGTACCTCCGCAAGGGCCTGTCCGTCGCCAACTACGCGGACTCCGGCGAGAGCACGGTCTCCTACCTCGCCGACCCCCGGCTGTGGGGTACCGTCCAGCGGCTGATCCGCCCCGGCGACCTGGTTCTCATCCAGCTCGCCCACAACGACAAGCAGACCGACGAGGCGACGTACCGGGCCAACCTGGAGACCCTGGTGGCGGGTGTCCGAGAGAAGGGCGGCGAGCCGGTCCTGCTCACTCCGATCGTCCGCCGCTGGTTCAACGCGGACGGCACGCTGAACAACGACACCGCGCTGCTCGTGAACGGCCTCGGCGTGAACCACCCGGCCGTCATCCGCTCGGTCGCGGCGGACAAGGGCGTCCCCCTGATCGACCTGACCGCCAGGACCAAGGCGCTCGTCGAATCACTGGGTGTGGAGGCCTCCAAGTCGGTGTACTTGTACAACGAGAAGCGCGACAACACGCACACCTCCGTCCACGGCGCGACGGTCTACGCGGGCCTGGTCCGCGACGAACTCGTCGCCCAGCACCTGGTGCCCGAGGGCAGGGTGCGGCTGCGATAAGCCCCTGGGGCGCCCCGACCGGAACCGGGGCGCCCCAGGCCTGTGCCCGGATGCCCGGACCGACGCAAGACAGGAAGCCCCCGATGCCACGCGAGTCCCTTGGACCTGAGTCTCACGAGCCCCACGAGGACCGCACCCTCAGCCCGTACACCGGCTTCACCCGCGCCCACTGGGAGGCGGCCGCCGGCTCCCTGCTCGCCGCGGTGGAGCCGTACGCGACCGCCGACGGCGCCCTGTACCACCTGCCCGGCGACCGCACGAGCTGGTCCGGACGGCTCTCCGACGGCCTGGAGGGCTACGCCCGCACCCTCCTGCTGGCCGCCTTCCGCCGGGACGAGAAGGCGCTCCAGCGGTACGGGGACGGTCTCGCGGCCGGAGTGTCCGGCGTCTGGCCGCGCATCGAGGACCGCGGCCAGCCCCTGGTGGAGGCGGCGTCGATCGCCCTCGCGCTGCGCCTGACCCGCCCCCTGTTGTGGGACCGCCTCGACGACGCCGTACGGCAGCGCGCGGCGGCCTGGCTCGGCGACGCCCTCACGGCCGAACCCTGGCCCTGCAACTGGGAGTTGTTCCCGGTGACGGTCGGCGGGTTCCTCGCCGACATCGGCCACGAGACGGACGCCTCCCACCGGGCGGTCGAGCGCGGCCTGGAGCGCATCGAGCAGTGGTACGTCGGCGACGGCTGGTACACGGACGGCGACGGCCGGAAGTTCGACTACTACAACGGCTGGGCGATGCACCTGTACCCGGTGCTGCACGCCTGGCTGGCGGACGACGCACGGCTGCTGGACCTGTACGGCGGCAGGCTCTCGACCCACCTCGCGGACTACGCCCGCCTGTTCGGGGGCGACGGCGCGCCCATGCACCAGGGCCGCTCCCTGACGTACCGGTTCGCGACGACGGCACCCCTGTGGCTGGGCGCCCTCACGGGCCGTACACCGCTGCCGCCAGGGCAGACGCGGCGGCTGGCGTCGGGCGCGCTGAGGTACTTCCTCGACCGCGGCGCCGTGGACGACCGCGGCCTGCTCACGCTGGGCTGGCGCGGGCCCGACTCCGCCGTCCTGCAAGGCTATTCGGGACCGGCCTCCCCGTACTGGGCGAGCAAGGGATTCCTGGGCCTGCTGCTGCCCGAGGACCACGAGGTGTGGACGGCGACGGAGGAGCCCTCTCCGGTGGAGCGGGCGGACGAGGTGCGACCGGTCGGCCCGCCCAACTGGCTGCTCCAGGCCACCCGTTCGGACGGCCTGGTCCGCCTCCACAACCACGGCAGCGAGGACGTCCGCTACGACCCGTACTACACGCGGCTCGCGTACTCGACGGTGACGGAGCCGTCCCGGGCGGACGACAACAGCCTGATCGACAACAGCGTCATCGTGGGCGGGGACCCGAGCCGCACCGGCATCGAGCCGCTGGGGGTGGGCGAGGGCTGGGCGGCCTCGCGCCACACGGCGGCCCACGGCGCCAGGGTCACGAGCCTCGTGCTGGCCGAGGGTGCGGTGGAGGTACGGGCCTTCCGTGTGTCGGGGGCGCCCGAAGGAACGCCGGTGCGTGTCACGGGATGGGCGGCGAGCGAGGGCACTCGGGCCGAACTCAAGCCCGTGCACGGCCTGCCGGACTCAGCCGACGGTTTGACGGGCGTCACGGCGGGCGAGGACACGGTCTTCGTGGCCCTTGCCCGCCTCACCGCCGAGCCGGACCCCGTACCGCTGGAGGAGTCGGTCTCCGTACGCGTGGACGGAACGGGCGAGATCCACGTCCGCTTCAGCGGCGGCTCCGAGGCGCGGGCACGGCTGGAGGACGGGGCGGTCGTGGTCGTGGGCGCGTGACCCCGACGAACATGTCGGCCGGTACCGAAACGTCCGGCTCCTAACCTGTCCGTATGACGGACGGAGACCAGGGAGATCCGACATGAGTGCCTTCAGCGAGCTCCACCACGGCGACGCGCCGTTGTTCCTGCCCAACGCCTGGGACCATGCCTCGGCGGTGGCGTTCGCCGCGCAGGGGTTCGCCGCGGTCGGGACGACGAGTCTGGGGGTCGCCGCCGCTGTGGGGCTCCCGGACGGTGCGGCGGCGACACGGGAACAGACGCTCCGACTGGCCCGGTTGCTCGGCTCGGAAGCCTTCCTGCTGTCCGTCGACGCGGAGGACGGTTTCAGCGACGACCCGGAGGAGGTGGGCGAGCTGGCGCGCGAGCTCCACGCCGCCGGGGCCGCGGGGGTCAACATCGAGGACCGACTCGGTGATGTCGCGCTGCACGCCGCGAAGATCTCGGCCGTCAAGTCGGCGGCGCCCGGCCTCTTCGTGAACGCCCGCACCGACACGTACTGGCTGGGAGAGGGCGAGGGGACGACACGGCGCCTCGACGCCTACCAGCAGGCCGGCGCCGACGGCGTGTTCGTGCCCGGTCTGAGCGAACCGGCCACGATCGCCTCGCTCGTACGGGCCCTCGACGTGCCGCTCAACATCCTCTACTCACCCACCGGCCCCTCCGTCGACCGGCTCGGCGACCTCGGCGTCCGCCGTGTCAGCCTCGGCTCGCTGCCGTACCGGCGGGCCCTGGGGGCGGCCCTGGAGGCGGTCGCCGACATCAGGGCCGGACATCCGCCGCGGGGTCTGACACCGACCTACCAGGAGGTGCAGGCACGCGCGGGGTCCCTGACGGAAGCAGAGCATCCACGAGCCGGTCGGCGAACGCGACGGCGTGAGTGACGGCGCCCAGATGACCTCCCGGAAACTCCGCGAGCGCACCGCCGCAGACCCCTGCGACGGACTCGGCCGTGCGGTGGAGGAGCAGGCCGCGGGATTCCTGGCCGAAGGCGAGGGTGAGGCGGCCTGGGCTGCCCCGGAAGGCGGCCGGGTCCGGACCGTACGCCGTGAACTGGCGCAGGACGTGGGTGAGGAAGAGGTCCATGGGTGTCGCCGGACGCACGTCGGTGTCCGCTTCGGCCGCGGACGGCCGTGCCGCCACGCTCCGCCCGGTGCCCGCATCCTGGCCCGTAGCCTCCAACCCGGCCTGGAGCCGGGCCATCGCCGCCTCGACGCCCGCCGCCCGGTACGTCTCGTACACCTCCCGGAACATCGCCAGGTGCCGTGCCGCGTCGGGCAGAACCCCCACGCACGGCGGCTCGTGCACGACGACGTGCCGCAGCCGCTCGGGGTGCCGGGCGAGCAGGTCGAGGGCGGTGATGCCGCCTGAGCTGCTGCCGAAGACGTACGCGTGCGCGGACGCACCGGCGGGGAGTACCGCGTCGAGCCCCATGGGGTGCCCCGCGCCGCCGGGGAGGACGAGCAGCACCGGGCCGGTGCCGCACACGTCGACGTACGGGTCACTCATCGGACGGCTCCTCGTGGTCGTTCCGGGGCCAGTGCTCCAGTGCCACATGCAGGGCGGCGACGGCCCGGTCCCAGGACGCCTGTACGTCACGGGGGGCGCCGAAGCCGCCGCTCGCCTCCAGCGCGCAGTAGCCGTGGAAGGTGCTCCGCAGCAGGCGTACGGCGTCCGTGAGGTCGGGCTCGTCAAGGCCGTAGGCGCGCAGCATGCCGTACGTGATCTCGGCGGTGCGGCGCAGGGCGGGCGAGTCGGCGACCAGGTCCTGGTCGATCCGGATCTGGGTCGCCGCGTACCGCCCCGGCCGCTGAAGCGCGTACTCCCGGTAGGCGCCGGCGAAGGCGGCCAGGGCGTCCTTGCCCGCGCGCCCGGCCACCGCCGCGGCGATACGGTCGATCATCTCGCCCCCGGCCAGGAACGCGACCCGTGTGCGCAGGTCCCGCAGATTCCTGATGTGCGCGTACAGGCTCGCGTCCTTCACCCCGAACCGCCGCGCCAGCGCGGACAGCGTGACGTTCTCGAACCCGACCTCGTCCGCGAGGTCGGCCGCGGCCTCCACGAGCCGCTCGGTCGTGAGCCCGGCACGGGCCATGGCGAGCACTCCTCTGCGTCTGCGCCGTCCCATCGGCGATAACCTAGGGAGCCTAGGTTATCGCCTAGGAGGACAAGGTGCAGAAGAGGCCCGAGCTCCGTCAGCCGATCGGCGCGTACAGCACCCCCAGCTTGTCGATCTCGTCGCCCGCGCGGCCCGTGAAGCCGGCGATCTGCCAGCCGGAGGGAGCGGTGAAGGTCTTCGCGTCGGACGTGGCCGTACCGGCGGAGAGGGAACGGCCCTTGTCGGTCGTGAAGGCGGCGGAGAAGATCCTCGTACGGCCGTCCCTCTGCCCTTGTGTCAGCCGCACGGAGGTCAGGTGTTCACCCGAGGCGAGGGTGAGCGAGGTGGCCGTGCCGCCGGTCCCTCCGTGCGACACAGCCGTGCCGCCGTCGTGCGTGAGCGCCACCGCGTCCAGGCGCGAGCTGCCGCGCAGGGTGAGGGTGCGTGGCGACACGTCGGCCGGCAGGTCGTCCGCGTCGTTGAACGCCGTGCCGTGCGGGCCGCCGAAGAAGTCGCTCGCCCGCAGGGACGAGTTGAGGGTGTAGGAGAAGTCGACCGCGTGCGGGTAGTGGTCGGAGAGGTGCTTGCCGTCGGAGCGGAGGAACGACTTCCAGTCGTTGTTGTAGCGGGTGGCGTCGAGGTTGACGAGGTCGCTGCCGCGGTAGAGGACCTTGTCGACGACCTCGCAGTCGTTGGTCGGGGCGGCGGCGTCGCAGACCAGAGCGTCGCTGCCCTGGGCCGGGGGTGTGCCGCCCTTGACCAGCTTCACCCACGGGTCCTTGAGGCCGTTCTCGTTCACGAGCGTGCGGATGTTGTCGCCGGAGCGCGTGTAGCGGGTGTTCGTGTCGCCCATGACGATCACGGCGTTGCCCGCGGAGTTCGCCTGGATGAAGTCCGACAGCTGCTCGACGTTGGCGCGGCGGGCGGCGAGGGCGTCGTCCGTGTCGTCCGCGTTGGTGTGCACGTTGTAGAGGTCGACGAAGACGCCCTCGGCGAGGCGGACCCGGGCGAGGGTGAACCCCTTGGGCGTCAGGCAGTTGGTGCCCGTGCAGTTGGTCCACTTGACCCGCTCGAAGTCCTCGAAGGAGTGGTCCGAGAGGGTGTTGAGCCCGTCGCCGAACGCGGCTCCGCCGCTGGTCGCCGTGCGGTACGGGTGGGAGTCGTTCGCGTACAGCGACGCGTGGTAGTTGAAGTCCTCCTGCACGTTCACGATGTCGTACGGCCCGAGCCGCTGGCCGATCAGCGGGGTGTTGGTCTCGGGGTCGCTGTCGCCGAGGCCGAGCGGGAGGCCCGCGATGTTGTAGGTGAGGACGTTGAACGTGCCCCCAGGGGTGCTGCCCGAGTCGGCGGCGGCCACGGGCGCCGAGCCGGTGGTGGCGAGTCCGGTGAGGGCCAGGGCGGCGGCCGCGAGGCTGCCGATGAGTCGTCTCATGGTGGAGGTCTCCGGTGGGGGGAACGGGGAGGCAGTGACTGTGAAGATGAACGGTGCTCAGCTTCCGTTTCGGTGTCAACCAGTGTGACTGCAAAGGAAGTTGGGAAACGGCAGCCACCCACAGACGGACATCACCCGTTCACCCCCGCGTAGTGCCCGAGGCTCCACCGCCACAGCAGCCGCGCCCCCAGGTAGGCCAGCACGCCCACCAGCGGTGAGAGCGCCGCCAGCCAGTACGGCACACCGGTGTCGTGGCCGTGGCCGGTGAGGACCGCGGCCGGGAAGTACGCGACGAACGCGAGCGGAAGCCCGTACGTCAGGAAACCGCCCACCGCCCTCGGCAGGACGTTCAGCGGGTAACTGCCGAACGTGCCGAGCAGCTCCTCCAGCCAGCGGCTCCAGTAGTCGGCGGCCGGGAAGCGCAGGGCGGCCGACGCCACCGCCGTGAACAGGGCCGCCTCCAGCAGCATGCCGCCGATCACCGCGGCGACCAGGTACGAGATCCGGCCCGCCGTCCAGTCCAGGTCGCTGCGGCTGAGCGCGCCCGCCATCAGCCCCGCCGCCACCGTCAGGTCACCGATCGCGTTGGTCGGGAAGTAGGCCAGCTGGACATGGCGGTGCACCGGCATGGGGCGCACCAGATAGATGTCGATCCTCCCTTCCTGGATCTGCCGGCCGACGAAGTGCATACGCCCCAGCACCAGCACGAACAACCCGTGCGCGAGCATCCGTGTCGCCGGGATCAGCAGCACCTCCGAACTGTCCCAGCCGCCCATCCCGGTGAACCGGGACAGCAGCACCGTCGCGAACACGATCACCGACACCTGCCAGATCGCGCCGATCGCGATCATCAGCAGGAACTCGGTGCGGTACTCCAGTTGCGCGCGGAAGTTGAGAACGGTGATACGCCACGCGATCCGGACGGCCTTCACAGTTCTCAGCCTCCCTGGGAGATGACACGGCGGGCGGCCCGCCGCCACAGGAAACGGGTGAACAGGGCGAGCAGGACCACCCAGACCGCCTGGATCGCCAGCTGACCGCCGGCGTCCGACAGCGGGATGCGGCCGATGTAGAGGGACAGGGGCACGCTCAGCGTGGCCTGGAAGGGCAGGAACCCGCTCATCGTGAGGAACCAGTCCGGGAAGAACCACAGCGGCGCGTACACCCCGGACAGCAGGTTCTGCGCGAAGATCAGGATGAGCATCGCGGCGTTGTTGCGCACCGTCCAGAAGCACAGCTGGTCCAGGACGAGCATCACGAAGTACAGGACCAGCTGGCCGAGCACCAGGCTGAGCGCGAACACCCCCGCCACCGCGGCCGACACCGGCGGCTGCACCACCCCGGCCGCGAGACAGACCCCGTATCCGGCCAGCGCCCACACGAACCCGTACAACTGCTCGCCGAGGGCGCGCAGGGCGTGGTAGCGCTGGGGAGGCAGGGGCCGCAGATACCAGTAGACGATCGTGCCGAAGTGCATGTGCTGGAGCACGGTGTCCCGGCCCGCGTACTGGTCCAGCTCCCGCAGGCGCGAGGCGAGGACGGCCAGCACGGCGTACGTCACGGCCTGGTCGACGTCGAGTCCGGCGGTGGTGCCGGTGTTCGCGTACAGGCCGTGCCACAGGGACGCCACCAGAACCACCTGCACCGTCAGCCGGAGCAGGACGGCGGTTATCCGGGGCGGGGTGTGCAGCTCGCCGAGGGGGGTGACGCGGGCGGTGCGCCAGGCGTGCAGAACCGCCATCTCAGGCCCCTTCCGCGACCGGTTCCGCGACGGGCCCCGCCTGGACGTAGGCGGCCCGCATCACGTCCTCCAGGTCCGCCTCGTCGATGGCGACGCCCGTCACCTCGTACCGCTCGATGACCGCCTTCAGCGCCTGGTGCACGGTGGGCGCCTCGGACCCGTCGGGGCCGAACACGACCTGCGGCCCGTCCCGCCGCAGCACCGCGATGCCCGGCAGCGCCGTGACATCGGCGTGCGCGTCGGCGAGTGTCGCCCGCACCTGCCAGGTCGAGCCGAACGACCGGCGGATCTCGTCGAGCGAGCCGTCCAGCACGAGCCGCCCGTGGTTGATGAGGACGACCCGCTCGGCCAGCCGCTCCACCTCCGTCATGTCGTGCGTGGTGAGCAGCACCGTCCGGCCCCGCTCGGTCACCTGGTATCGCAGGAACTCGCGCACCTGCTCCTTGACCACCACGTCCATCCCGATGGTCGGCTCGTCGAGGAACACCACCGGCGGGTCGTGCAGCAGCGCGGCGGCCAGATCGCTGCGCACCCGCTGCCCCAGGGACAGGTGCCGTACCCGCGTGTCCCAGAAGGAGGACAGGTCGAGCAGCTCGTCGAACTCCTTCAGCCGCGCCGCGTGTTCCGCCTTCGGCACCTCGTAGATGTCCCGCAGGATCGCGAACGACTCACGCACCGGCAGGTCCCACCACAACTGGGTGCGCTGCCCGAACACCGCACCGATGTTGCGGGCGTTGCGCTCCCGCTCCTCGTACGGCACCACGCCCGCGACCCGGGCCTCGCCTGCCGAGGGGGTGAGGATGCCGGTGAGCATCTTGATGGTGGTGGACTTGCCCGCGCCGTTCGGCCCGAGCAGGGCGAGGAGTTCACCGGCAGCGACCTCGAAACTGATGTCGCGGACCGCCTCCTTGGCCACCCGCTCCGGGTTGACGAGGGATCTCACGGCGCCCAGGAGACCGGGGCGGCGGACAGTGGTGTGGAAAGTCCGGGACAGGCCGCGGACCTCGATACTTCCGGACACTCGACGAACCTCCGTGACACGTGCATCGCGGCCGACCGGCGGGGGCCGGTCGGCCGCGGAGGATCTGATTCACCCTTGCGGGCTGTCGATCAGTCGGTCAGATGACTTCTTCTGATGTCTCCGCTCATGCGTCTGGCGAGAAGACGAAGGAGAACTCCGCCGGCTCGGCCCGCAGGAAGTACCGCGGCAGCGGGCCCGGACCGCACGACTGCGAACCGATGCCCTGCTGGCCGTGGTCGAGGTTGACCCAGACCGTGTCACCGGGCGTGAGATCCGTCAGGTGCCGTGCCGCGTCCAGCTGCTCGGTCGTCCAGCGCCGGGCGCTGAACCAGAACTCCGGGTCGCCCTCGATCCGCAGCCCACCGAGCCGCGCCCAGCGGACATCGGCGCGGGCGCCGTTCTCCTGCGGGCGCACATACGGGGTCTGCAACTCGTCCACCGAGGACTCCCAGCGGCCCAGCACGGAGGCCGACCTGGTGTCCGGGTACGCCTCGCCGGGACCGCCGCCGTACCACTCCACCCGGTCCGCCCGCGCGAGCCCGAAGCGGATGCCGAGCCTCGGCAGCGGCACCGTCCAGTCACCCTCGGGCGTCACGGACACGGTCAGCCTCAGCCGCGTACCGTCGGACGTCCAGCGGTACACCGTGCGCAGGCCCACCTCCCGGGCGGCGGGTGCCACCCGCGTCCGTACGGTCAGCGCGTCGCCGTCCCGTTCCACCGCGTCCAGCCGGTGGCGCATCCGGTGCAGGCCGTGGGTGCGCCACAGCACGCCCCAGCGCGTGTCGTCCTGCCAGGACGCGCCGTCGTCGTTGTCCGTCGGAGCCCGCCACACATCCAGGCGCAGCCCGGTCACGTCGACGTCGCCGAGGGACCTCAGCGCACCCGTGCGGGCGTCGAAGACGGCCGGGCCGAGCGTGATCAGCCCCTCGCCGGGCACAGGAGCGGCCGAGGCGGCCACCGACACCGGCTGACGTTCGCCGACCGGGAGTTGGGCCCAGGCCACCACGTGGTCCTTCGGCCCCCACGCGGTCTCCTCGGCCAGCAGCGCCCGTACCGTCCACAGCGTCTCGCCGCTCCGGCCGGTCTCCGGCGGCTCCGGCAGCTTCACCTCCGCCGACTCGCCCGGCGCGAGCGCGGGCACCCGCAGCGCGCCCGTCCCGACCGTCTCACCGTCGACCTGGTACGCCCACGCGAAGGCCAGCGCGGACAGGTCGGCGAAGTCGTACGCGTTCGTGACCCGTACGGTGCCGTCCGCGCCGTCGCCCTCGATCCGGACCGGCTCGATCACCTTCTTGTACTCGACGAGCCCCGGAGACGGCGTCCGGTCCGGGAAGATCAGCCCGTCGCAGACGAAGTTCCCGTCGTGCAGCTCCTCGCCGAAGTCGCCGCCGTACGCGTAGCCCAGCTCCGGGTGCTTGATCCCGTGGTCGATCCACTCCCAGACGAAGCCGCCCTGGAGCCGCTCGTGAGCCTCGAAGATCCGCTGGTAGTCGGCGAGCCCGCCGGGCCCGTTGCCCATCGCGTGCCCGTACTCGCACTGGATGAAGGGGAGGTGGCGGCGCTTGTGCGTGCCCCCGTCCAGGCCCTGGCCGATGCGCTCGACCTCGGCGTGGTCGGCGTACATCCGCGAGTACACGTCCGTGTCACGGCAGTTCCAGTCGCCCTCGTAGTGCACGAGCCGTGAGCTGTCCCGGCCGCGGATCCACTCGGCCATGGCCGTCAGACCGCGCCCGGTGCCGGCCTCGTTGCCCAGGGACCACATGACGACGGACGGGTGGTTCTTGTCGCGCTCGACCATACGGGCCGCGCGGTCGAGCAGGGCCGGGGTCCAGCGGTCGTCGTCGACGGGGTTGTCCCGCCAGCCCTGCTCGGTGAAACCGTGGGTCTCCAGGTCGCACTCGTCGATGACCCACAGCCCGTACTCGTCGCACAGGTCGAGGAACGCCGGGTGCGGCGGGTAGTGCGAGGTGCGGACGGCGTTGAGGTTGTGCCGCTTCATCAGCAGCACGTCCTCGCGCATCGTCTGAAGGTCCAGGGCGCGGCCCCGCCCCGGGTGCCACTCGTGCCGGTTGACGCCCTTGAACAGGACGGCCCTGCCGTTGACCTTGATCAGGCCGTCCTCCAGGACGACGGTGCGGAAACCGATCCGCAGCGGCACCCGCTCGCCCGCGGTGGCCAGCACACCGTCGTACAGGCGCGGGGTCTCCGCGGTCCACGGCTCGACCGGCACGGTCACCGGCTCACCCGTCGCGACATCGATGTCGAGCTCGGGCACGGTGACCCTGCCGTCGACATCGGAGTCGACACGCAGGGTCCCCAGACCCTCGACGTGGTCGTACGACGCGTGCACGAAGAAGTCGGCCGCGCTGCCCGCCGGGCGGTGCAGGAGCGTCACATCACGGAAGATGCCCGGCAGCCACCACTGGTCCTGGTCCTCCAGGTACGAGCCCGCCGACCACTGGTGCACACGGACCGCGAGCACGTTCCCGGCCGGCTTCAGCAGATGCCCCACCGCGAACTCGTGCGGCAGCCGGGACCCCTTGAACTCGCCGATGTCCGTGCCGTTCAGCCACACCCGGGCACAGGACTCCACCCCGTCGAAGCGCAGCACCGCGCCGCCCTCCGACAGCGCGGGCCACTCATCGGACCAGTCGGCCGGCAGGTCGAACACCCTCAGGTGGTCACCGGTCGGGTTCTCGGTCGGCACACGGGGCGGGTCCACCGGGAACGGGTACAGGTGGTTCGTGTAGATCGGCGCCCCGAACGCTCCGTCGCCCTGGAGGACCCAGTGGCCCGGAACCGCCACCTCCGCCCAGTCCCCGGCGTCGTACCCCTGCGCGGCGAAGGAGTCGTCCTCGGCGTCCGCGGTCGGTGACAGACGGAACCGCCAGGTGCCGTTCAGCGACAGGGACTTGGCGTCGGAGGACGCGTACCAGGCGCGCGGCGGCAGGGCGCCGCTGCCCGGCGAGACGTCCTCGACGTAGTCGGTGGAGGTGGTGCGGAATGACATCGGTCTCCTTGCTCAGCCCTTGATGCCGGTCTGTGCGATGCCCTGGACCAGCCAGCGCTGGAGGAACAGGAACACGAGCAGCAGCGGCAGGATCGAGATGGCGGTGGCCATGAAGATCAGGTGGTAGTTCACGGTCTGGTTGGTCATGTAGGCGGAGAGCGCGACCTGGACGGTCCACGCGCTCGGGTCCTGGCCGATGACCAGCGGCCACAGGAAGGAGTTCCAGCCGTTGATGAAGGTGATCGTCGCGATCGCCGCGAAGAAGTTCAGCGAGTTGGGCACGACGACGCGCCAGTACGCGCCCCAGTAGCCGAGCCCGTCCACCCGCGCCGCCTCCTCCAGTTCCTTCGGAAACCCTAGGAAGTACTGCCGGAACAGGAAGCAGGTGAAACCACTGAACAACCCCGGGATGATGAGACCTCGGTAACTGTCGATCCAGCCGAGCGACGAGACCAGCACGAAGCCCGGGACGAACGTGACGGCCGTCGGGACCATCAGCGTGAACAGGACGGCGTAGAAGACCTTGTTCGCGTGCCGGTACGGGATACGGGCCAGGCCGTAGCCGGCCAGCGAACACACCAGCAGGGTGCCGACGGTGTGCAGGACGCCGACGATCAGCGAGTTCACCATCGACTGGCCGAAGTCGACGGTCGTGTCCTCGAACGGCGCGGTGACATTGCCCCACTGGATGTCCGTGGGGAAGAGCTTCCAATCCTCTCCGGTGATCTCGGCGTCCGTGGAGAAGGCGTTGCGGACCAGGACGTAGAACGGGATGAGGAAGAGGAGCGCGGCGACACCGATGGCGGCGTACAGGCCGGTGGAGCTCATCACCCCACGGCCCCGCGAGGCCCGGCGCGGCCCGCCGGCCGGGGCGGCCTTGGTCATCTCAGGTGCGGTCGTGGTCACTTGGACTCGTCACCCCTTCCAAAGCCCATGATCTTGCCCTGGAACAGGGTCACGACGACGATCAGCAGGGTCAGGATCACCGCTCCCGCGCTCCCGGCACCGTAGTCCTGGTTGTCGCCGAGGGCGGTGTAGTACAGCTCGACCAGCGGCGGCCGCCCCCAGGTGGTCTTCGACAGCAGGTTGAAGAATTCGTCGAAGGCCTGGTACGCGGCGATCAGGAGCAGCAGGATCACGGCCGTCGAGGTCGCCCGCAGCTGCGGCAGCGTGATGTGCCGGAACGTCTGCCAGCCCGGCTTGGCGCCGTCGATCGCGGCGGCCTCGTACAGCTCGCCCGGGATGTTCTGCAGCGCGGCCAGGAAGAGGATCATGTAGAAGCCGGACTGCAGCCACAGGCGCGCGGTGACGATGACCAGCCAGTACCACGGCGGGTTGGGGTTGTCGAGCCAGGCGATGTTCTCGACGCCGAACCAGCCCAGCACGGTGTTCGCCAGGCCGAAGCGGACACCGTTGAAGACGGACATCTTCCAGATGAGGGAGGCGGCGACATAACTGCACGCCGTCGGCAGGAAGAACACCGACCGGAAGAACGCCCGCATGAACCGCAGCCGGTTCACCATCAGGGCGAGTCCGAGGGAGAGCGCCCAGGTGGTGGGCACGATGATCGCGGCGAACACGGTGAACGTGCCGAGGGCGCCGGTGAAGTTGTCGTTCCCCAGCATGGACCGGTAGTTGTCGAGACCGACGAACGTGCTGGGTGTGACGGTGAAGCGGGCCTCGTAGAAGCTGAGCCAGATGCTCCAGCCGATCGGGACGTAGACGAAGATCAGCAGGCCGATGAGGAACGGCCCGGTGAACAGCCAGAAGTTGAAGGTGCCGCTGCCCCGCAGCCCCCGCCGAGGCCCGGCCTTGGAAGGCTTCGCCGGGGCGGGGCGCGCGAGGTCGCGCGTGGTGGTCGTCGACATGTCGTGGTCCGCCCGCCGGCCTATCCGAAGAGCTTCTTGAGCTCGGCGTTGACCACCTTGTCGCACTTGTCGAGGGCGGCCTCCGGGTCACCGTTCTTGCGGACGGAGTCGGCGAAGACGTCCTCCGTCGCCTTGATCATGGCCTGCGTCCAGCCGATGTTGTCGAAGTGCCCGAACTCGTTGAAGAGTTTGACGCCCTCGGCCGGCAGACCCGACTTGAGCTTGTCCGCGGACTCGGCGATGGAGGTGCGCGGCGGGATGTGGAAGCCGTAGGAGAGGGCCCAGTCCTCCTGGTACTCCTTGTTGTCGATCCACAGCCACTTCACGTACTCCTTGGCCTCGTCGACCCGGTCGCCCTTGGCGTTGACGAACATCGACCAGCCGCCGTTGTAGACGGCGGGCTTGCCGGCGTCGCCGACCTTCGGGAAGGGGAAGATGCCGAGGTCGTCGCCGAGCGCCTGCTGCATCACCGGCATGGCCCACATACCGCAGAACTGGATGGCGGTGAGGCCCTGGGTGAGCGCGGCGGGGTCCCAGTAGTCCGCCGGGGCGCCGAGGAGCAGGTCGCCGCTGGTGAACAGCTTGCGCATCTGCCTGATGCCGTCGACGACGGCGTCCGTGTGGTAGGCGGGCTCGTTCTTGTCGTTGAGGGTGTCGGCGCCGGCCGCCCAGATCATCGGGCGGATGACGGCCTGCAGGGTGTTGCCGAGGTAGACGCCCTTGACCTTGTCCGTGGTGAGCTTGGCGGCGGCCTCCAACAACTCGTCGAGCGTCTGCGGCACCTCGACGTTCGCCTTCTCCAGCATCGACTTGCGGTAGAAGAAGAACTGCGGGTCGTCGATCATCCGGACGCCGTATATCTTGCCGTCCACCGTGTGCGACTGGATGTCGGCCTGGTTGAAGTCGTCCTTGACCGGCTCGACGATGTCGCTCAGATCCGCCACCTGACCGCTCTTGATGAGCTGGATCTGCGGGTGGAACTCGAAGAGGTCGGGTGCCTCCTTGGTGAGCAGGGACGCGAAGAGCTTGCTCTCGAAGTTAGAGCCGGTGATCCACTGCGTGGTGACGTTGGCGCCCTTGTACGCCTTCGCGTACTTCTTGATGGCCTGCTCGGTCCCGGCCTCGCCGTACGCGTGGAAGTACTGGACGAGCGCGTTCCCCGACGCGCCACCCCCACGGCCGTTGTTGCTGCCGCACGCGGCCAGTCCGCCGGCGGCGGCGAGGCCCATGGCGGCCCGCAGAACGGTACGGCGGTCCCAGTTGCTGTTGCTCAATGCCGGCATGCTGACGTCCTTGTCTCGATATGCGGCTGCGGCTCTGTCGCTGAGCGCCAGATGACTCAACTGACTCGGATGACTCAGCTGGCTCAGATGGCTCAAAGGGAGGTGCGGAGCGGGACGTTAACCTTCGGCTAAGGCTTCGGCAAGGGGTTGAACGAAGTCTGTTCGAAGCGTTGTATCCGGTTCGGGATGCCGAACGCGGGGTGGTGCGAAGGGGCCGCCTTACGCCGTCACGCGGGCGGCGCGGTACGGCTCCGTGGGACGCCGGAGCGCCGGGCCGGCCGCTGGCTGATCGACGAGAGCGCGCCCTCCAGGGCGAAGGTCGCGGCTCCCAGGCATACCGGGTCGGAGGGGATGGGGGAGAGGACGATCGCGGTGGCCGCGAACGGCCGGCGCAACGCGTGCCGGGCCACGGCCTCACGCACCTCGCGCAGCAGCGGCTCGCCGAGCGTGGCCGCGACCCAGCTGCTGAGCACGACCACCTGGGGATTGAGGAGGTTGACGAGGTCGGCGATGCCCGCGCCCAGGTAACGGGCCGTGTCGCGGACGACCTTGACGGCCACCGGATCCTGTGCGGCGACCCCGCGGGCGAGCGCGTCGATGGTGGCGGTCTGGTCCTCGGGGTGGAGCAGCGGGCTCTTCGGGCTCAGTTCCCTCAGGTTGAGCATGATCCCGGGCGCGCCGACGTACGTCTCCACACAGCCGTGGTTGCCGCAGTGGCACAGCCGCCCGTCGAGCACGAGGGTCGTGTGCCCCCACTCGCCGGCGCTGTTGCTGACACCCCGGTGCAGTCCGCCGCCGAGTACCAGTCCGGCACCGACTCCGGTGCCCAGATTGACGACCACGGCGTCCCCGCGCCCACGGGCCGCGCCGAACCACTGCTCGGCGACCGCGCAGGCGCGCAGCGGATTGTCCAGGTGCAGCGGGTAGGCGATGTGCTCGGCGAGCAGGTCGAGCAGCGGCACCTCGTGCCAGTCCCAGTTCGGGGCGTACTCCGCGATCCCGGTGTCGCGGTCGACCTGCCCCGGCACGCTCACCCCGACGCCCAGCACCCGGGCGCCCTCGACCCCGGCCTGCGCGACCACCGAGCCGACCGCCGCCGCGACATGGGCGACGACCTGCTCCGGTCGGCCCTCACCCGGGCGCATGTCCTCGTCGGCGCGCGCGAGCACGTTCAGTCCCAGGTCGAAGAGTTCGACGCGGACGTATGTCTCCGCGATGTCCACGCCGATCAACGCGCCCCCCGACGCGTTGACGGCCACCAGTCCCCGCGGGCGACCGCCCGCCGAGTCCTCGAACCCGACCTCCGTGATCATGCGCAGATCGAGCAGCTCGCCCACGAGGGTGGCGACCGTGGCGAGGCTCAGCCCGGTGGCGGCGGCCAGTTCCTGCCGGGACGTGGGCGACTCGGCGATGATCTGGCGCAGCACCTCGTAGCGGTTCGCGGTGCGGATGTCGCGTGAGGTGCGCTTCACCACCGACACGGAACTCCCTCGATCCTTTCGGCCCATGGCCGGGCCCGTCGGCCCCGGCGCGGCGCAAGGCTATGGCCTGCCGGGACTTTCGACAAGGGGTTAGGAAAGGGGGTTTACAAAGTCCGGCGGTGGCGGGACGGCACGTCAGCGTATGTGGCTGAAGAGCGCGCACCGCCGCGCGCGCCGGGGGCGCCGGCCGCCCAGGACCTGGGCTCTCAGTCGCCCAGTACCTCCCGCACGAACGCGTTCCGGAACGTGCCCGCCGGGTCCAGCTCCCCTGCCAGCGCCCGGAAGTCGCCCAGCCGCGGGTACCGCTCGCGCAGCACCGCCGACGGCACCGTGAACACCTTGCCCCAGTGCGGTCGCGGCTCATACGGGTCCAGGGCCTCCTCCACCCGCCGCACCACGGGCAGCACGGCCGCGGTGTCGTCGACCCACGTGAAGTGCAGGGCCACCGTGTCCCGCCCGAAGGAGGGGCTGAGCCACTGCTCGTCGGCGGCCACCGTACGCACCTCGCAGATCTGGAGCACCGGAGCCATCACCTCCCGTACGGCGTCCAGCGCGTGGAGCGCGTCCAGGGCGTACGGCCGCGGCAGCAGGTACTCCGACTGGAGCTCGGCCCCGCTGCTCGGCGTGAACTCCGGCCGGAAGTGCGGCAGTCGCTCGTGCCAGGGGCCGGGCACCCCGAACTGCGGCGTGCAGTTCTCCGCGGGCATCCCCGGCACCGGATGCACCGCCGCGGTCGCGGGCGCCGCCCACGGGAAGTCCACGGGCGGCTCGTCGGTGCGCCGCTTGACCCAGACGTGGTTGAAGCGCGGCTCCCGCCAGTCGGTGAACAGGCTGACGCTGTACGCGCTCGCCGCCACGGCCGCGTGGTCGAGGCCGGCGAGCGGCAGGTCGACGTACACGTGCTGGCTCACCTCGAAGGCGGGCTCCAGGTCGAGCGTGAGCGCGGTGACGACACCGAGGGCGCCCAGGGACGTCACGGCCCCGCCGAAGCGCGTATCGCCACGGCCGATCACGACGATCTCCCCGCCCGCCGTGACCAGCTCGACCTCGCGCACGGCCGAGGCGAGCGGGCCGTTCGCGTTGCCCGACCCATGGGTGCCGGTCGCCACCGAGCCGGCCACCGAGATATGGGGGAGGGAGGCCAGGTTGGCCAGGGCCAGGCCGTGCCGGTGCACCGCGGCCGCGAGTTCCGCGTACCGGACGCCGCCCCCGACCCGTACCGTACGGGCCGCCGTGTCCACCTCGACCACCGGCGGCAGCGCGGTCAGCGACAGCAGCACGCCCTCGCTCCCCGGCTCGGCGATCTCGTTGAACGAGTGCCCGCTGCCGAGGACCCGCACCGCCCTGCTGCCCGCGACCAGGGCCCGCACCTCCTCGATGGAGTGCGGCCGGTGCAACTCCTTGGCCTTGTACGCGATGTTGCCGGCCCAGTTGGTCAGCGTGTCGGTCATTCCGGGTCCCTTTCCCTCGTGCGCTCCGGCGTGTTCGGCGTGTACGACGTGGAGGCACGTGTACGACGGAATCCAACCCAGGGGACACCGAGTGATCAACCCCGTGCGCTCCCCGTACCGTGCGCTTCGTCGGCGAGGACCTCGTGGATGACGTGCCGGGCGTGGGTCGCCATCACGGGGTTCGAGTCCCGGTAGGCCTGAAGTTCGAGGAGCGCGATCGACAGGGCCCAGCCGCGGCCGCGCGCCCAGGTGGCGTCGTCGGCGTCCAGACGGGCCCGGAAGGCGGCTCGCGCCGCGGCCGGGAGCACGTACCAGGCCACGATGAGGTCGACGGCGGGCTCGCCCAGGCCCAGGCAGCCGAAGTCGATGACCGCGCTGAGGCGTCCCTCGGCCAGCAACATGTTCCCGGGCTGGAGATCCGCGTGGATCCAGACCGGCGGCCCGGACCAGGCGGGGGCGAGCAGGGCGGCGTCCCACGCGGCGGTGGCCGTGTTGGTGTCGACGACTCCCCGCAGCTCCGCCAGCGCGGCCCGGGTCACCGCATCCCGGGTCGCCAGGTGCTCGGCGCGGTAGGACGGCGGTCCGTCCGCGGGATCGATGTCACGCAGCGCGGTGACGAACTCCGCCAGGTCCTCGGCGAGCGCGCCGGGTTCGGCGAGGTGCCCGACGGCCGGTGGCTCGCCGTCGAGCCAGCGGTAGACGGACCAGGGCCGGGGCAGTCCCTCATCGGGTGTTCCCCTGCCCAGCGGTACGGGGATGGCGACGGGAAGCAGTGGTGCGAGCCGCGGCAGCCATCGGTGCTCCTTCTCGATGTCATCCGCGGCCCCGGCGGTGAGGGGCAGGCGGACCACCATGTCCTCGCCGAGCCGGTACATGGCGTTCGCCGTGCCGGCGGTGCCGACCCGCACCACCGGCAGGCCCGCCCACTGCGGAAACTGCGCGGCGACGAGCCGGCGCACGAGGGCGGCGCGGGTGGCGGGGTCGGTGTCGTGGCTGGGCTGGGACGCGGCGGTATGCATCCGGCCATACGACTGGTCCGGAGCACCGGCCGTCAACGGATTTGCCCGCCGAAAGCAGGGCCCCGCCCCTACGCACCCCCACCCGGGGGCATAGCGTGAGGAGTCGTACATCCGATCCAGAAGGAGAAACGGGATGGGCAGCCGCACCGCGCTGGTAGAGGATCTGATGGAGCGATTCCCGCACGTGCCGCGGGAAGCGGTCTTCAAGGAGGACCTGCTCCGGGGCGGTGTGGCCTTCGACGCGTCCGCCCTCAGCGACAACGAGAACGGCGAGGTCAAGCCGAAGTCGTACTTCATCTTCTCCTTCGACCACGGCACCCTGCCCGAGCTCGGCGAGGCCGCGCTGCGCCGCCCGCCGGAGGAGATCATCCTCACCGGAGGCCCGTACGACCTGCGCCGCACCGTCGTGTCCGTACGCGTCAACCCGTCCTCGCCGTACCGCGTGGCCGCCGACGAGGACGGGGTGCTCGGGCTCTACCTCGACGGGAAGCGCATCGCCGACGTTGGTGTGCCGCCGATGCCGGA
This sequence comes from Streptomyces bluensis, assembly GCF_014650715.1. Taxonomy (GTDB): domain Bacteria; phylum Actinomycetota; class Actinomycetes; order Streptomycetales; family Streptomycetaceae; genus Streptomyces; species Streptomyces bluensis. The sequence continues at coordinate 74,341 of NZ_BMVM01000011.1, forward strand.
GTACTACCGGCACACGCTCGCCAACGGGAAGTCCGTGATGGAGGTGGCCCCGACCATCCAGTGGGGTTACCTGATCTACCTCACCGTGTTCCGGGTGTGCCAGTACTTCGGCGCCAAGGAGGAGTGCCAGTACTGCGACATCAACCACAACTGGCGCCAGCACAAGGCGGCCGGGCGTCCCTACACCGGTGTCAAGGACGTCGAGGAGGTCCTGGAGGCGCTGGAGATCATCGACCGGTACGACACCGCGAAGGCGTCCACGGCGTACACGCTCACCGGTGGTGCCATCACGTCGAAGGTCGCCGGGCGCGACGAGGCCGACTTCTACGGGCACTACGCCAAGGCCATCGAGGAGCGCTTCCCGGGGCGGTGGATCGGCAAGGTCGTCGCGCAGGCGCTGCCGCGGGACGACGTGCAGCGGTTCAAGGACTACGGGGTGCAGATCTACCACCCCAACTACGAGGTGTGGGACCGGCGGCTGTTCGAGCTGTACTGCCCGGGCAAGGAGCGGTACGTGGGCCGCGACGAGTGGCACAAGCGCATCCTCGACTCGGCGGAGGTGTTCGGCGCGCGCAACGTGATCCCCAACTTCGTGGCGGGCGTGGAGATGGCCGAGCCCTTCGGGTTCACGACCGTCGACGAGGCCATCGCGTCGACCACCGAGGGGCTGCGGTTCTTCATGTCCCACGGCATCACGCCCCGTTTCACCACCTGGTGCCCGGAGCCCACCACCCCGCTGGGCAAGGCGAACCCGCAGGGTGCGCCGCTGGAGTACCACATCCGGCTGCTGGAGGCGTACCGCGCCACGATGGACGACTTCGGGCTGTCGTCCCCGCCCGGATACGGCCCGCCCGGACCTGGTCGCGCGGTCTTCTCGGTGAGCTCGTTCATGGACAGCCTCCCGGCTGAGGAGCGCGTGGGCGCGTAGAGGCGCGCCCCGGGGCATGTGAAGGGCGCGCGTCAGCGAGTAACTTCCCGTGCGGGTGAGTCGATCGGGGCTGTCGTACGTAGAACTCATCAGCGGCAACTGGTGGCAACGGGCGGCAACGGGCGCGAACCGGCGGTAACCACATCTGGACATGTGGCTTGTCAGTTGTGCGGGAACCGTGAAAAGCTCGGGGCCTGTCGTGAGATACCCCCAACTCCCTTACTTCTAGGGTGAGTTGCCCTTTGCATTGTGGATGCGCATCGTTTCAGATGGACGCACCTCGCTCTGTGGATGCAGGAGACCCATGCCCCACCTGCCCAAGCCCCAGGACGCAACCGAAGCCGCGCTGCTCTCGGAGTGCTGGGACGCGGTCCTTTCGTACGCCGACCTGTGCACATCCGGGTCGGCCTCGGCCACCCAGCTGGCAACAGAGGCGTTCACGCACGGCATACAGCAGGCCCGCGCCGATGAGGCCAGAGCCGGCCGGGGCACGGGCCGAAGGGCGTTACGACTGCCCCGCATCCCCTTCCTGCTGGCCTCGGTCCGCACCACGGCCGCAGCCTGGGAGGCCCACGGGCGGGGCCCCCGCCTCGACGCCGATCTGCGGCTGTGGCTCAACTCCGACAAGGCCGCCCGGTACACCGGCCCGCCCCTGAACCGGCCGCTCGCGCTGCGTGGTCTGAGCGACATGCAGGAGCCGGACGCCGCCCTGCTGTGGCTGGTCGAGGTGGAGTCGCTGCCGCTGCCCGTCGTGGCCCGGCGCCTCCGGCTCGACCCGGCGAACGCCTCCAGGGAACTCGACCAGGTGCGCTCCCTGTTCCGGGAGCGTTGCCAGAGCAACCACCTCGACACACCCATGGACCCGGACTGCCGCAGCTACGCGCGGCTGCTCGACGCGGTCACCCGCTCCCCCGAGGCCGACACCCCCGAGGACCTCTCACGGCACCTCGCCACCTGCGTCGAGTGCGCCGAGGCCGCCGCCTGCCTCCGGCTGCCGGGCAGCGGACTGCCCGCCGCGCTGGCGGGCGGTGTCATCGGCTGGGGCGGCCACGCCTACCTGGAACGGCGTCGCCGGGCCGCCGAGGCCGGGCTGATCCCCGGCCGCGCCGACCTGTCGGGCGCCGACCGGGGCCTGTCGCCGAGCAGGGAGCCGGCGCCCCGGGTCGGCCGCACCGGCATGCTGGTGGCCGCCGGGATCGTCTCCGTCCTGGCCCTCGCGGTCTCCCTCATGCCCTTCGGCTCCGAGAGCGGCACCCTGGCCCAGGACGACCCGTCGAGCCGTCAGCCCGTGGCGGACCCGGACGTGTCGCTGCCGACGGTGGCGCCGCTGCCGTCCGACACCTCGGGCGACCCGTCGGAGATACCGCGAGCCGACGCCAGCCGCACCCCGGCCCGCGACTCCGACCCGGAACCACAGGGCGAGGGCTCGTCCCCGGCGCGCGTTTCGCACCGGCCGGTCACGCCCGACGAGTCGGGCTCCTCCTTCTGCCGACTCCGCTACGAGATAGTCAACGAGTGGCCCGACGGCTTCCAGGCCACCGTCACGGTCACCTCCGCCGAGACCCTCGACGACTGGCGCATCGGCTGGACCTTCAAGGACGGCCAGCGCATCACCCAGATGTGGGACGGCTCCTCCGACCAGGACGGCTCCCGTGTCACGGCGACCCCCGCCGACTACAACCAGTCCGTCGACGCCGGCAGCCCCTTCGGCGTGGGCTTCCTCGCCTCCTGGCAGGGCGACAACTCCACCCCACGCGACTTCACGCTGAACGGCCGGAGCTGCACGAAGGTGAGCTGAGGCCGCCGGGAGGGCCCAGGCAGCCGCCCCAGACGGGCGCCGGCCCGGTGAGGCGTCCGGTCCGGTGAGGCCCGCCGGTACTCCCAGGCGGTGGAGCCGCACGATGTCACCGGTCTGCACCCCCCGCGGGGCGCGGCCCCCGTACTCGATCGCCCCGCCCCGCATGCCCGGGGCGGCGGGTGCGTCGAGACTGGGCCCATGCCGGGACGCATCGAGGACTACGCCCTCGTCGGGGACCTCCTCACCGCGGCGCTCGTGGGCCGGGACGGGAGTCTGGACTGGCTGTGCCTGCCACGGTTCGACTCGTCGGCGTGCTTCGCCGCGCTGCTCGGCGACCGGGACAACGGCCGCTGGCTGATCGCCCCGGCGGAGCCGGACGGCCCGTACGCCCGCCGCCGCTACCGTGGTGACACGCTCATCCTCGACACCGAGTGGGAGACGGCCACCGGCCAGGCCCTCGTCACCGACTTCATGCCGCGCCGCGAGGGCGCCCCCTGCGTCGTCCGCATCGTCGAGGGCCTGTCCGGCAGCGTCGACATGCAGATGGACCTGCGGCTGCGCTTCGACTACGGGCGCGTGCTGCCCTGGATGCGCCGGGAGGACGGCGCCCTGACCGGGATCGCCGGCCCGGAGTCGGTGTGGCTGCGCACCCCCGTACGGCTCACCGCGCACGGCAAGGCCCACACCGCCCGCTTCCGCGTCAGCGCCGGCGAACAGATCCCCTTCGTCCTCACCTGGCACCCCTCCCACCTGCCCGCACCCGACCCCGTGGACGCCTTCGCGGCACTGCGGGCCACGGAGACGTACTGGCAGGAGTGGCTGCGGCCGCTGACCTACCACGGCCCCTACCGCGACGCCGTGGCCCGCTCCCTCATCACCCTCAAGGCCCTCACCTACGAGCCCACCGGCGGCATCGTCGCCGCCCCCACCACCTCCCTGCCCGAGCAGATCGGCGGCTCGCGCAACTGGGACTACCGCTACAGCTGGCTCCGCGACAGCGGCCTCACCCTGGAAGCCCTGCTGCGCAGCGGCTTCACCGCCGAGGCCGAAGCCTGGCGGGGCTGGCTCGAACGGGCGGTGGCCGGACGCCCCCAGGACATCCAGGTCATGTACGGCATCGCGGGCGAACGCCGGCTCAACGAGTGGGAGGCCGACTGGCTGCCCGGGTACGAGGGCTCACGGCCCGTACGCGTCGGCAACGCGGCAGCCCAGCAGCGACAGCTCGACGTGCAGGGCGAGGTGATGGAGACCGTCTACCTCACCGTCCGCTCCGGACTGCGCCCCCGGCAGCACATGGTCTCCCTCCAGCGACTCCTGCTCGACGACCTGGAGCATGCATGGACGGCCCCCGACCAGGGGCTGTGGGAGACACGCAGCGCCCCGCGCCACCACGTCCACTCCAAGGTGATGTGCTGGGTCGCCTTCGACCGCGCGGTGCGTCTCGCCGAGGAGTTCGGGCGCTCCGGGCCCGTGGACCGCTGGCGGCAGGTCAGCGACCGTATCCGCCAGGAGGTGTGCGAGCAGGGCTTCGACCCCGCCCGCTCCACCTTCACCAGCGCCTACGGATCGCCGGAGCTGGACGCCGCGCTGCTGCTCATCCCGCAGACCGGCTTCCTGCCCCCCGACGACCCCCGGGTCCTCGGCACCGTCGAGGCGGTACGACGCGAACTCGCCGCCGACGGGCTGGTGTTGCGCTACGCGACCGGCGACGGCCCCTCCCCGGACGGGCTCACCGGACCCGAGGGCGCCTTCCTGGCCTGCTCCTTCTGGCTCGCGGACGCGCTGCTGCTGATCGGCCGCGAGGACGAGGCCCTCGAACTGTTCGAGCGGCTGCTGTCACTGCGCAACGACGTCGGCCTCCTCGCCGAGGAGTACGACCCCGTCACAGGCCGCCAACTCGGCAACTTCCCCCAGGCGTTCACCCATGTTCCCCTCATCCGGGTCGCGTACGAACTGGACCAGCACGCCACGCAGCACCGGCGCGGTCTGCCGCGCCCCGGGGAGTGAGAAAACCGATTGACGCAGGTCCGTGGGGGCCCGCTAGGGTGAGGGCACTTCGGGTGGTGGCCGGTGGCCGCCGCCGTCGAACCGGGCGAGGAACGGGAGGTGTTGACCGATGGCTGTCATTGCGATGGGTGTTGCCCGCATCCGCATCCAGGAATCCATCAAGTCCACCTCCGTGGTCACCGGCTGACACCTCGATCTGTGCCGCGCGCATTCGCGCCTGCCGGGGCCACCCTGTGAAGGGTCTCCCTTGACTTCCTCTCCCTCCTCTCCGTCCTCTCCGTCCTCTTCCTTCTCTCCCACCTCTTCTTCTGCTGCTGCTTCCTCCGCTCTGGCTCGCTACGGCTGGGACCAGGCGTGGGCGGACGAGTTCGCCCCGTACGACGCCGAAGGGCTCCTGGCCGGGCGGGTGATCCGGGTCGACCGGGGCCAGTGCGACGTGATCACCGCCGACGGGGTCGTGCGCGCGGACACCGCGTTCGTGACACCGCACGACCCGCTGCGCGTCGTGTGCACCGGCGACTGGGTCGCCGTCGAGCCCACGGGCAACCCCCGCTACGTACGGGCGTATCTGCCGCGCCGTACGGCCTTCGTGCGCTCCACCTCCTCCAAGCGGTCCGAGGGGCAGATCCTCGCGGCCAACGTCGACCACGCGGTCGTCGCCCTGTCCCTCGCCGCGGAACTCGACCTCGGCCGGGTCGAACGCTTCCTGGCGCTCGCCTGGGAGTCCGGCGCACAGCCCGTCGTAGTGCTGACCAAGGCCGACCTCGTACCGGACGCGGTGACACGCGCCCACCTGGTGCAGGACGTGGAGACGAGCGCGCCCGGAGTGCCGGTGCTGCCCGTCAGCGCCGCGTTCGGGGACGGCCTGGACGTCCTCGCGGCGGTGGTCTCCGGGGGCACGTCCGTGCTGCTCGGGCAGTCCGGCGCGGGCAAGTCGACCCTCGCGAACGCGCTGCTCGGCACGGACGTCATGGAGGTCCAGGCCACGCGTGACGTCGACGGCAAGGGCCGCCACACCACCACGACGCGCAATCTCCTCGCGCTGCCCGGCGGCGGTGTGCTCATCGACACCCCCGGGCTGCGCGGCGTCGGCCTCTGGGACGCCGGGACCGGGGTCGGCCAGGTGTTCTCGGAGATCGAGGAACTGGCCGCCGAGTGCCGCTTCCACGACTGCGCGCACGCCGCGGAGCCGGGGTGCGCGGTCCTCGCCGCCGTCGACTCCGGCGCGCTGCCGGAGCGGCGCCTCGACAGTTACCGGAAGCTGCTCCGCGAGAACCAGCGGATCGTCGCGAAGACGGATGCGAGGGTGCGGGCGGAGATCCGCCGGGAGTGGAAGCGGAAGGGCGCCGAGGGGCGCGCGGCGATGGAGGCGAAGAAGGGGCGCTGGATGTAAGGGCGCCGGGGGCGATCCCTGGGGGCGAGGCTCGCTGGGGGGGCGCCCCCAGCCCCGCCTCCCCCGCATGCCGCGCTCCAACGCCGTGTCCGATTCCCGCCAGCCCCGACCCCCGCCGTCGTCCATCCTGGGAAGCGTGATCGATGAAGAGACCAGGTACGAGGCCGTGCGGAGCAGGGACGCACGGTTCGACGGCGAGTTCTTCTTCGCCGTCGAGACGACCGGGATCTACTGCCGGCCGAGCTGCCCCGCGGTGACGCCGAAGCGGCACAACGTGCGGTACTACGCGACCGCCGCGGCCGCCCAGGGCGCCGGGTTCCGGGCCTGCCGGCGGTGCCGGCCGGACGCGGTGCCCGGCTCCGCCGAGTGGAACGTACGCGCGGACGTCGTCGGTCGTGCCATGCGCATGATCGGCGACGGTGTCGTCGACCGGGAGGGCGTCGCCGGGCTGGCCGTACGGCTCGGGTACAGCGCCCGCCAGGTCCAGCGGCAGCTCACCGCCGAGGTCGGCGCGGGGCCGGTGGCGCTGGCCCGCGCGCAGCGGGCGCACACCGCGCGCCTGCTGTTGCAGACCACCGGCCTGCCGATCACGGAGATCGCGTTCGCCTCCGGCTTCGCCAGCGTGCGGCAGTTCAACGACACGATCCGCGCCGTGTACGCCGCCACGCCCACCGAACTGCGCGCCGCCGCGCCCCGCCGGGACGCCCCCGGCCGGGAGGCCGCCGCCCCGTCCACCGGGATTCCGCTGCGGCTCGCCCACCGGGGGCCCTACCAGTCCGCCGCCGTCTTCGACCTGCTCGCCGACGAGGCGGTCGCCGGCGTCGAGGACATGACCGGTCCACGCGGCCGCCGCACCTACCGGCGCACGCTGCGGCTGCCCCACGGCCACGGGATCGTCGCCGTCGACGAGCGTCCGGGCGGCGGTTCGGGGACCGGCCGCGGGGGCTGGCTGGACGCGCGGATCCGGCTCTGCGATCCGCGTGACCTCACCACCGCCGTACAGCGGCTGCGGCGCCTCTTCGACCTCGACGCCGATCCGTACGCCGTGGACGGGCGGCTCGCCCGTGATCCCCGGCTCGCCCCGTCGGTCGCCGCGCGCCCCGGCCTGCGGTCACCCGGTGCCGCCGACCCTGAGGAACTGGCCGTACGTGCCGTCGTGGGCGTGGCGCGGGCCGAGGAACTGGTGCGGACGTACGGGAAGCCCCTGGACGCGCCCCGCGGCGCGCTCACCCACGTCTTTCCCGAGCCCGCCGTGCTCGCGGGGGCGGAGGACGGCCGTGGCACCCTCGGCGCGCTCGCCGCCGCGCTGGCCGACGGGACGCTACGGCTCGACGCGGGCGCCGACCGGGACGACGCACAGGAGGCGCTGCGGGCGCTGCCGGGCATGGACGCCCGTACCGTCGCCGTGATCCGCACCCGCGCGCTCGGCGACCCGGACGTCGCGCCGCCGGGCGTGCACGCCCCCGAGAGCTGGCGTCCCTGGCGCTCGTACGCCCTGCACCACCTCAGGACCGCCCGCCGGTCCGAGCGAGAGAAAACCGGAGTCTGACATGTCCGAGCTCGTCCACTACACGCAGATCGACAGCCCTCTCGGTCGGCTCCTCCTCACCGCCGACGATTCCGGAGCCCTGACTTCCCTGTCCGTCCCCGGCCAGAGGGGCGGGCGGGTCCTCCAGCCGGAGTGGCGGTGCGCGCCGAGCCTCTTCCGCGCGGCCGAGGAGCAACTCGGCGCGTACTTCGCCGGTGAACTCAAGGAGTTCCGGCTGGAGGTACGCGGTAGCGGTACCGCGTTCCGTGAGCGGGTGTGGGACGCGCTGGACGATGTCCCGTACGGGGCGACCACGACGTACGGCGACATCGCCGCGCGTATCGGGGCGTCCCGGGCGGCGGTTCGGGCCGTCGGTGGTGCGATCGGGGCCAATCCTCTGCTGATCGTTCGGCCGTGCCACCGGGTGATCGGTGCGGATGGCTCTCTGACGGGCTATGCGGGGGGTCTCGACCGCAAGCTGTGGCTGCTTGGGCTGGAGGGGGCGGTGTCGCCGCCCCTGGGCTGACCGCCGGGGGTTGTCGCCCCCGCCGCCCCTACCCGTCCCATCCCTGGGAGCTGCGCCCCCAGACCCCCGCTTGTCGGCCTGAACGGCCTCGTCCTCAAACGGCGGACGGGCTGAGGTGCCTGGCCTCGGCCGAAAATCTCAGCCCCGGCCGCACATTCCAGCCCCGGCCGCACAATCCAGCCTCTCCGGCGTTTGAGGAGCGGGGGCCCGGGGGCTGGCCCCCGGAACGGGGTCCGGGGCGGAGCCCCGAAGCCCTGGGGGTCCAGGGGGCGTAGCCCCCTTGGCGGGGTCGAAGGGGCAGCGCCCCTGGGACGGGACGGGTAGGGGCGGCGGGGGCGAAGACACCCCCGGGGCAACACTCACGCGGTCGGCAACCCCCACCTCGGCGCATCCTCGTTCGCCCGCACCGGCGCGATCGTCAGGTCAGGACGGTCACCCTTCGCCGTGATCAGCGCCGACTGGCCCTTCCCCAGAGCGATACGGACCGCACCCCCACCCACATCCGAGTACCGCAACCGCCGCCCCCACCCGTCGCGCACATCGATCGCCCCCGCGATCCCGTGCCGTACCACACACGCCGCCCCCGCCTCGCTGGTCAGCCGGACCCAGCGGGTCACGCCACCCTCGCGTACCGCGGAGAGCAGGAACGCCCCCTCCGTACGGAAGTCGTGGACCGTCAGGTCCGCCCAGGCCGCCGGCAGCGCGGGGAACACACGGATGACGCCGCCCCAGGACTGGCAGACCATGTCGTGCAGGGACTGGGCGGCCGACAACGGGGTCTCGATGACCGGGCCCGACTCCTTGTACATGGTGTTGGGCTGGATGAAACGGGACATGAGCTCGCCGAGGTAGCCCAGCGCGTCCTCACCCTTGCCCAGCAGCGCCGACATCGAGGCCGCGCCCGTGAACGTGTACCCCTGGAGCGCGCCCTCGAAGCCGACCCAGTGCGCCAACGACTTCTCGATCAGCGCCCGTTCCTCGGGCGTGCGGCCGGTCACCTCGTACAGCGGGTACACGGCGAGCAGATGCGAGTAGTGGCGGTGCGACTTCGCGAAGGGAACGTCCGCGCCGATCATGAAACCGTTCGCGTCCGTCGGATACGGCACCCGCTTGGCCAGCACCTCGCGCCAGCGCGGCGCCAGCTCGTCGTCGATACCGAGGAGTTCGGCGGACTCCAGCAGCGTACGGCAGCCCCAGGTCAGCAGCATCAGGTCGTAGGTGCAGTCCCGTGAGTCGTCGCCGTACTCGGGGGAGAACGTCGCCGGGAGATGCAGCTTGCCGTCCGGGCCGGGTTCCAGGAAGTGGAGGTAGTAGTTGATCGCCCTGCGCAGGAGCGGGAAGAGGACGTCTCTCAGGATCGACTCGTCCATCGTGTGGCGGTAGCTGAGCCAGACGTTGTGCAGGGCCCAGGTCAGGTTGCCGACCTCGGGGGTCGGCGGGTTCTGGCCGGGGATGCCGACGCCGTACCCCATGAGCGGGCTCGCCGCGCCGTTGACGAGAGAGGGGTCCGTGGTGCGGGGGATGCCCATCGAGTCGGCGTCGTACGGGGCGGCCACCTCCTTGGTCAGGTTCTCCCGGAACGCGCTCAACGACCGTGTGACCGCGTCGAGTTCGAGATGATTGGAGCCGTGGATGAGCCAGTACTCCAACTGCGCGTTGAGGTTCCACCAGGTGTTGGGCCACGGTGTGGGTTCCAGCCAGGGCCCGCAGGTCGCCATCACGGGTGCGTCCCGGCGCGCGGCGGACGCCGCCTTGTACAGCTGGATCCAGTAGAACCGCTGGATGCGGGCGTCCGGCAGGGAGAGGAAGCTCTTGCGGTAGTAGGCGTGCCACCAGTCGTGGTGCGTCGACGCCAGCCGGGCGTACGGCAGCCCGGACGCGGTCCGGATCGTCCGCACCGCCCGTCGCAGCGCCGTGTTCCGCGGATACGAGGACGCCACGTGGACGTACAGCGTCCGGCTCGCACTCGCACTCGCGCGCCGCTCCCGCCACGCCGTCACGTACTGCCCGCCCGACAGCAGGGGTTGTACGGAGGTGGAGACGCCGTCCTGCTCACCGACCTCGGCGGGAGGGTTGCCCCGGTAGCCGTCCGGCAGCGGCTTGAACGCGGCACGCGGGCTGATCGCGTCCGCCGGGTGGAACACCCACCGGAATCCGCGCTCGCCCTCGCTGGGCGTGACTTCCACGGCGAGCACCGAGCGGGAGGTGTGCACCAGGGCCCGGATCGTGAGCGTGCCCCGATCGGTGGTGAGCGTTCCGGTGAGCTCGGCGTCGCGCAGCCGGAGCCGCCAGTCCAGGCCGGTGATGCGGCCCACGGGTTCCAGGGTGAAGTGGCCGATCGGCAGCCGGGCGAGCCCGAACAGCGAGCCGAACTCGGGGCGGTGGTCCTGGACTTCGGAGTGCTGCACGTTGAAGCGCACGGCGGTGCAGGTGCCGTCCTCCTGGCTGCCGCCCGGCTCCGCGTAGATCCCGGAGCCGAGGAAGCCGTTGCCGAGGAACGGGCCCTCGTACCAGGTCGTCGGCATCCGCTGCCAGACCAGGTCGGCGTCGTCGAGGACCGTGCGCCAGGGGTCGGAGGGGGCGAGGCCGGGAGCGGCGACTGCGGACGCGCTCGCCGGGGCGGCGGGCAGACCGCCGGAGACGAGGGTTCCGCCGAGGGCGGTTCCGGTGGCGAGGACGGTACGTCTGGAGGGGCTGGGCTGCGCTTCGGACGGGCGGGACATGGTGCCTCCCGGCGGCTCAAACAGCACATTTCACAGGGTGATTCATCGGAGCTATCCCGCGATGCAAGGTAGAGAAGGTGTGTGTGCTCGTCAATAAGGAGGGAGAGGTCCGATGTGTGAGGAGGGGGTTGGGGCCAGCCTCGTCGGATGCGCCACCTGGATTTTCCCGGAGCCCCGTTTTCATCCGGCTCCCGCGGTGGACAATTAGGGGCATGAGCCAGCAGGGGGCGAGGACCACCCGTCACGAGGACGACTGGTGGGGGCAGTTGTACGACGACTCCACCGAGGACACGGGACCCGCGGCCGCGGCCGATTCCCTCGACGACCGCTTCGCCTCGGCGGCGGGCACGGTGGGGCAGGGACCGGCGCCCCGACCGGAGTCCCCGTCCAGCGGCGCCACGCCTCCGCCCGACGCGTCCCCTTCCGCTCCCTACGTTCCCTACGACAACTCCGGTTACGGCAACTCCGATTGCGACAAGTCCGGTTATGGCAGGCTCCGTGACGACAGGTCCGGTTCGTACGACCTGGCCGCCCCCTCGCGTCAGGCCGCCCCTGGTGAAGGCCAAGGGCCGACCGCCGTCGCCTATGTCGGTTCCGGGCCGCCCACGTACGACGCGGAGCCCACCGCGCTGCCCGCCGCGGACCCGGACGACCTCGGGGATCTCGTCGCGGACACCGTGCTGGACGGGGCGCAGTACGGGGCGTGCACCCTGCGGGCCGCTTCCGTGCGCGGGGACTCCGCCCGGTACCGGGGCGAGCCGCGCCGGGACGCCTTGCTGACCGCCCGGTTCGGCTCGGGCGACGAGGCGCTGGTGCTCGTCGCCATGGCGACCGGCGCCCGCGCCACGCCGGGGGCGCACCGTGCGGCGGCCGAGGCGTGCGAGTGGATCGGGCGGGCTGTCGGCCGCAGTCAGGTCCGGCTCGCCGAGGACCTCCGGGCCGCCCGGCGAGGCGACCTGAAGGCGGGGCTGCACCGGCTCACCGACCGGGCCCTCGGCCGACTCCGCGCCAGCGCCGCCGAACAGGGCGTCGAGCCCGAGGAGTACACGGCCGGCCTGCGCTGCCTGCTGCTCCCGGCCGACCCGGAGTGCCGTACGCGTGTCTTCTTCGGTATCGGCGTCGGCGGTCTGTTCCGGCTGCGGGACGGCGAGTGGCAGGATATAGAGCCGAGCGCCACCGCGACCACCGGCGCGCCCGTCGTGGGCTTCGGCTCGCCGCCCCACGAGACCCCTGAGGGCGACCGCCTGACCATGAACCTCGGCATCGCGACGCCCCCGAGTCCGTACGAGCCCGCCCCCGCACCGCCTGCCGACCCCTTCCGCTTCCGCGCCTCAGTGGCCCGCCCGGGGGACGCGCTGCTGCTGTGCACGGCGGGTCTCGCCGACCCCCTGCGCGGCGAACCGCAGCTCGCCGAACACCTCACGGCCCGCTGGGCGAACGGGAAGCCCCCGGGCCTCGCCGCCTTCCTCGCCGACACCCAGGTCCGGGTGAAGGGGTACGCCGACGACCGTACGGCCGCGGGCGTCTGGGAGGGATGACCGGGCCGGCGGCGGGAGGCGTCCGCCTCCGGTGCGGTTGCCCCGCGCGATGGATTCCCTGGTGGTGAGGGTGCTGTGGACTGTCCGCACAGTGGCTTGACTGTGTGCGTTTGAAAGCCTACGGATGGTGCTTGACGATGCGGTAGGACTGTCGCTTCCCTGACGGGGCATGGATCCCGTGAACGCGTTCGAGCGGGAGGGGATCGTCATCGGCGTGCGGACGGGGGCCATGAAGAGGCAGGCGCGAGGGGGTGGTCCCGTGGCGATCGGGGCCTCCTCGGCGAAGGCGACGGAGGAAACGACCGACGGTGGCACGGACCAGACGGGCGCGGGGGAACTCAGACACAGGCTCGGACGGGCGGATCTGCGGGCGGTGCCCGAGGCCCGCAGGGCGCTCAGGGAGTTCCTCCGGCACTGGGGGCGCCCGGGTAGATCGGAGATAGCCGAGCTGCTGACCAGCGAGCTCGTCACCAACGCACTCATCCACACCGACCGCGACGCGGTCCTGACGGCCACCGTCTCAGCGCAGGAACTCCGCGTGGAAGTACGGGACTTCGTGGGCCGCAGACCCCAACCGCGGGTAGCGGACGCCGGCGACGGTACGCACGGCCGCGGCCTGATCCTGGTGCAGTCCCTCGCGGACTCCTGGGGCGTACGCAGCCACGGCGTGGGCAAGGCGGTGTGGTTCGAACTGGGCGCGGACGCCGCGTGATGGTCCCGGGGCCGTTCTGACCGGAAACGGGGCGGGGGCGCGGCTCGCGTGCCGCGCCCCCGCCCCGTACGGCCCGTGAAGGCCACACGGCCTTCGCGAGCGGGAGCGTGTTCTAGCCGAACTGCTGCTCCAGGTCCTTGAGCTTGCGCTCCAGGGAGTCGAGCCGGGGCAGGGCCATGGTGTCGTCCTCCGCGGTGAGGTCGACGGTGCCCGGCTTGTCAGAACTCCCGCGGACGGGCTGAAGGGAGGGACGCGTACGAACGGGCAGCGGCTCCGGCGCGGATAGAGCAGGCTCCGCGGGGGCGGGCTCGGAGACGCGCTCCACGGTGGTCACGTCCACCTGCCGCCCGCCGCCACGGCCGGGCAGGGCCCGGTGGCCGCGGCTGATCGCCTTCAGGTGGGCACGCTCCAGGCGCTCCTGCTCGCGCTTGCGGTCCCGCTTCTCGTCCTTGATGCGCTTGTCCTCGCGCACCTCCTCCACGGCCTCGTCCAGGGAGCGCACACCTTCGAGGAGCATCAGCGACCAGGCCTTGTACGTCTCGCGGGGCGCGCGCAGCCAGCGGACGACGCGGATCTGCGGCAGCGGGCGCGGGACCAGGCCCTGCTCGCGCAACGCGGCGCGGCGGGTCTGCTTGAGCGCGCGGTCGAACAGCACCGCGGCGGAGAGGGACATGCCCGCGAAGAACTGCGGGGCGCCGTCGTGGCCGAGGCCCCTGGGCGCGTGCACCCAGTTGAACCAGGCCGCCGCGCCCGCGAACGTCCACACGAGTATCCGGGAGCCGAGCGCCGCGTCACCGTGGCTGGCCTCGCGTACCGCGAGCACGGAACAGAACATGGCGGCGCCGTCCAGACCGAACGGAACCAGGTACTGCCAGCCGCCGCTGAGGCCCAGGTTCTGTTCGCCGAAGCCGACCAGGCCACGGAAGGAGAGGGCGGCCGCGACCGCGGCACAGCAGAACAGGAGGATGTAGGAGGCCGTGCCGTACAGGGCCTCCTTGCGCCGGCGGCGTTCCTCGCTGCGTTCCCACGAGTCCTCGGTCTTCGCGTGCTCCCCGGACCGCTTTCCACGCGCGAGCACCGCCATCGCCGCCAGCATGCCCAGGAGCAGCACGGCGCCCGGAAGCAGCCAGTTCAGCGATATGTCGGTCAATCTGATCAGTCCCTTGCAATGGGATGGGGCGTAACGCCCGCCATAGTGGCCCAATCACCGCTGCCCTCAGGGGGTTTCGGGGCAAGAGGCCGCCAAGAAAGTGCACGGAGATGCGCAAGGCGGCATTCTGCTCGAACTGGCGTGCGAGGGCCGGGAGTTGAGTGCGAGCAACACTACCCGTACGGGTGGTTCCTCGGAAAGTTCCCGCGACTGGTGAGGAAGTTGTGAATCTCCCGTAACCCGGTGCGCGGTCCATGCCGCTTGTGGATCTTACGACACTTGCCGCGCGCTGCCGCGCGGGGTGCGTTGGGGATCGAGGGCAGCGGGTCTTCGGGCTGCCCTGGGCGTCAACTCGCGGCGGCCGCAGTCAACTTGGCGATGCGTTCCGTGCCGCAGACGCGCGGGCAGCCGGCGCAGGTGTCCTCGGGGCGCAGCGTGTAGAACATGCAGCAGCTGACCCGGTCCCGGGTGGGCAGCGACGAGCCGTCCGGGTCCGTCGGTTCGCGGAACGCCGCGGAGCCCACGTACGGCTTGGTCGTGCCGGGCAGCAGCAGCTCCAGCTCGCGCTGTGCGCGCTGCTCCTCGCCGAGCAGTTGGGCGACGTACCAGATCCCCTCGACGACCTCGTCGGTCGCCATGCCCCACAGGGCGCGCCCTCGGCGCCGCATGCGCGGGCCGAAGCTACCGAGCACCGGCTCGACGTGCTCGGCGACCGCCGCCCGTACCTCGGCCCGCAGGGCCTCCTCGTCCGGTACGACCCGCGCGCCGGGCAGGCCGGCCGCCGGATCGTCCGGCAGGCACGCGAACGCGCCGACCCGGACGGCCAGGCGGCCCTCGGTCCGCTGGAAGGCGACGTGCCGCACGGGGAAGCGGGGGACCCGGCGCGCCAGGAACCACGGGACGGTGAACAGCAGACCGGCCGACCACACGTACCGGTGCAGGCCGAAGCTCGCGATGACGTCCGGGCGCGCCTTCCGGCCGTATTCCCGCAGCACCTGCTCGTCGTCCCAGGCGAGGAACGCGTCGAGGCCGGCCCCGCCCTCCGTGAGCCGCGTGACCGGGACCCAGCCGTCACCCCGCGGTGTCTCGTCCGTGAGGGAGAGTTCCGTCACGCCCAGGTGCGGATACACCTCGGTGAGCCGGGTGTACGCATCCGTGACCGGCGACGCCGCCGGTGCTGGGAGCGGCATGGGAGACCCCCGTTTCGCGGTCGTCGAGTAGAGCGATGATCAAAAGGTAAGCCTTACCTTAGCCGAGGTGCTCGATATGGGAACTGACGCTCGATGCGCTTATCGTGCTTAACGGCCGGTAACAACCGCCGTAGCAATCCGAGTGCCCCGCACACCATCGACCCCGGAGGAGGACCCGTGGAGCAGGCCGGACCGCGCCCGCGGGACCCACGGGGTTCCGACGACACCGACACCGGGGCCGACTCCGGGAACGAGCCCGCGTTCCCCGAGGTGCGCGGCCGGGCCGCCCGGGTGCCACAGCAGCCCGGGGCGGCGGACGTGGACCGGGCGCGGGGGCTCGCCCAGAGCGCCGCTCATCCCGCGCGGAGCGACACGGTCCGGGGTGAGCACACCCACAGCGAGCCGCCCGTTCCCCGTCCGGTCCTCCAGCGGGCCTCCGTCCGCGGACAGATCCTCGACGCCCTGCGGGCCGCGCTCGCCGCCGGGGAGCTCACACCGGGCGAGGTGTACTCGGCGCCCGCGCTGGGCGAGCGTTTCGGGGTGTCGGCGACCCCCGTGCGCGAGGCCATGCAGCAACTCGTCGTCGAGGGCGCCGTCGAGGTCGTGCCCAACCGGGGCTTCCGCGTCGTCGAGCGCGGCGCCCGCGAGCTGGCCGAACTCGCCGAGATACGGGCACTGATCGAGACGCCCGTCGTGCTGCGCCTGGCCCGTACCCTGCCCGCCGAGCGCTGGGCCGAGCTACGGCCCCTCGCCGAGGAGACCGCGCGGGCGGCGGCGTCCGGCTGCCGGGCGACGTACGGCGAGGCGGACCGGGCGTTCCACCGTGCGGTACTCGCTCTCGCGGGCAACGAACAGCTCGTGCGCGTTGCCGACGATCTGCACCGTCGCGCTCAGTGGCCGTTGGGGGGCGAGCCGGGGCGCTGCCGCGCCGAGCTGATGGCAGACGCCGCCGTGCATCTCGCCCTGCTTGACGCGCTGATGGCACAGGACCTGGGTGCGGTGCAGGCGCTGTTGCAGGAGCACTTCTCTGGGGTGTGAGTGCCCTGATGAGAGCGCCGTTGGGGTTTCGGCCGACTTATGGCTGCGGGTTGTTCGTGGCTTGTCGCGCAGTTCCCCGCGCCCCTTACGGCGGCGCACCCTCGCGTGGACAGTTGCCCCTCACGTCGTTGCCGTCGGTGGGGTCAGCTGGCGGGCCAGCCAGGTCGGTACGCCGCCCAGTAGCCGGAACAGGCGGGTTGCCTCCGTTCTCAGGCGGGTCGCCTCCGGGTCCGTCTCCGCGTCCGCCAGGGACGCGAGCGCCGGGGCCGTGCCCACGAGGTAGCCCAACTCCTCGCGGATGCGCAGGGATTCGGAGAAGCCGTGGCGGGCCTCGGCCAGTTCGCCGTCGCGCAGAGCCAGTCCCGCGAGGTGGCGCCAGGTGAACGAGAGCAGCAGCGGGTCGTCGTGGGCGGTGGCGCCCGCGTGCGCGCGGCGGTAGGCGGCGCGGGCGGCCTGCGGGGAGCGCGCCAGGTTCTCGGCCAGCAGGCCACGGCGGAAGTCCAGCAGGGCCCGGCCCGGTGCGCCCGGCGCGATCAGGGCCGCCGCCCGGCCGAGCGCCGCGCGAGCCTCGTCCGCCCGGTCCCGCACCCCCAACAGGGTTGCCGCGTACGCCAGTTGCCCGCGCTCACAGGCCGCCGCGCCCCGCTCGTCGTCGCTCTGGGCCTGCGCCTCGGCCGTGCGGAGCGCGTCCTCGGCCTCCTCCCAGCCCTGCTCGGTGTAGAGGCAGCGCTCGACGAGGAGCGCGGCCCGCTGGAGCGAGGCCGCCGGTGTGGTCGGCGGGAGCAGCGCCGCCGCGTCGGCCCAGCAGGCGCGCGAGCGCAACCGCCAGACCGCGGTCTGGAGCGGATCGTCGTCCGCGGTCGTTCCCGTACCAGACATGGCGGGATGCGCCACGTTGCCCTCCCCGAGCGCGCCTTCGAGCTGTTGAGTGGTGGCGGCATCTCAGCACGGATCGAGGTACCCGGCCAAGGGGTCGGGTGAAGGATTTCACAAAGTCATGGGGTGAGACGGGGCGCACGGACGGCACCGCGTGCCTCCCATCGCGCACCCCCGTGACCTCAGCTCATGCGCAGGGCGAGGAAGAAATCCAGCTTGTCCTCAAGGCGCGAGAGGTCCCGGCCCGTCAACTGCTCGATGCGGCCCACCCGGTACCGCAGCGTGTTGACGTGCAGGTGCAACCGGGTGGCGCAGCGCGTCCAGGAGCCGTCGCAGTCGAGGAACGCCTCCAGGGTGGGGATCAGTTCGGCGCGGTGGCGGCGGTCGTAGTCCCGCAGGGGGTCGAGGAGACGGGCCGTGAACGCACGGCGGACGTCGTCCGGGACGAACGGGAGCAGCAGCACATGGGACGCCAGTTCCTGGTGGCCCGCCGCGCACACCCGGCCGGGCCGCGCCGCCGCCACCCTGCGCGCGTGCCGCGCCTCCTCCAGCGCCCCGCGCAGCCCCTCGGCCGAGTGAACCGCCGCGCTCACGCCGAGCGTGAGCCGCCCGTCGTCGTTCAGGCCGGCCGTCAACGGGACACGCACGGACTCCAGGAGCGCGTCGGCGACGACACCGCACTCGGAGCCGTCGTGCTCGGCGGAGACCGCCGGGAGCGGGACGAGCGCGATCGCCTCGCCACCGGTGTGGGCGACGGCGATACGGTCGGCGTGCTCGGGCCCGGCCGCCCGGGGGGCGGCGAGGATCTCCTCCAGCAGCGCCTGCGCCACCGGCCCGCCGACGGTGTCTGCGCCGTCCGCGCCGTCCCACTCCACCCGGGCCACGACCACCTGCCAGTGCGGGGCCGCTCCCAGGCCGGGCAGCAGCACCGGCGCCGCCACCCGCAGCCGGGCCGCGATCTCGGCGGGCGCGGCACCCGCCTGCACCAGCTCCAGCACCTCCTGGGCGAGCCGCCGCCGTACCGTACGGGCCGCCTCCCGCCGGTCCCGCTCGACCGCGATCAGCTGGGTGACCCCCTGGAGCAGATCGAGCCGCTCCTCGGCCCAGTCCCCGGCGTCCGCCTCGACCGCGAGCAGCCACTCGGAGAGCACGGTCTCGCGTACGTCCCGGGCGGCGGCGGTCCGGCCGGTGCCGCGGACCGGGAACAGCGAGTACGTCGTCGTGCCCACGGTCACCCGGTGCGGTCCACGCCGGCCCGAGCGCGTGGCCGCCAGGTGCTCGGCGGCGAGCCGGGCGCACACGTCGGCGGGCAGCGCGGGCCCGCCCACCCTCGGGCTCGCGACGAGCCGCCCGGCGGGCGAGAGCACCCACGCGCCCAGGTCCAGGTCGGAACCGAGCAGGTCCAGGACCACGTCCGGACCGCCGCCCGCCGGTCCCGAGGTCATCATCCGGCGGTGCCGGTCCACCACGGCCGCCAGGTCACCGGCCCGCTCGCCCGAGACCTGCCGGACGACGTGCTCCGTGATCGTCGCGAAGGCCACCGACTCGCTGACCGCGAACAGCGGCAGCCGATGCCGGGCACAGGCCGTGATCAGGTCCTCCGGTACGTGCCCCAGCTCGGCCTCACCGGCGGCGAGCGCCGTGACCCCGGCGCCCACCAGGATCTGTACGAAGGGCTCGGAGTCCGCGGCGTCCCGGCGCCAGGCGAGCCCGGTGAGCACCAGCTCTCCGCCGGAGAGGTAGCGGCTGGGATCGCGCAGGTCCGTGGTCATCACGCCGCGCACGGTGCGCTCCAGCTCGTCCTCGCCGCCGAGCAGCCGCAGGCCCAGCGCGTCGGTGTCCAGCAGTGCGCGCAGCCGCATGTGTGTTCGCCGCCGTTCTTGTCGGGTCGTCGTGTCCGGAAATCTACGTCCGATCATGGGCGGGGCGCCCGGCGGGGGTGCCCCGCGTGGGGCCGGAGCGAGCGCCTTCCGGCCGCATGGGTGGTGTCCTGGGGTTTTCGTGGCCGTGCTCACTGTTTCCTGGGGGAAACGGTGAGGTTACCGGTGGGCCCGCGTTCATACGAATCTACAAGACGGTCGCCCTGGCCAGCCAACTCCTTCATGTCTTCCGTGACTGACCCCGGCTGAGCACGGCGCTGTGTACTGGTCCTGTCCCACGCGACCACGAGACGAAGAAGAGAGCCGGTCATGGACTTCCTTCGCCCCGCCAGCTGGGAGGAGGCGCTCGCCGCGAAGGCCGAGCACCCCACCGCTGTGCCGATCGCGGGCGGCACCGACGTGATGGTCGAGATCAACTTCGACCACCGCCGGCCCGAGTACCTCCTCGACCTGACCCGCGTCGGCGACCTCTACGAGTGGGAGACCGGCGAGGACAGCGTCCGGCTCGGCGCCTCGGTCCCGTACACCAGGATCATGGAGAACCTGCGCACCGAACTGCCGGGACTCGCCCTCGCCTCCCACACGGTTGCCTCCCCGCAGATCCGCAACCGCGGCGGCGTCGGCGGCAACCTCGGCACCGCCTCCCCGGCCGGCGACGCCCATCCGGCCCTCCTCGCGGCCGGAGCCGAGGTCGAGGCCGAGTCCGTACGGGGCTCGCGACGCATCCCGATCGACGCGTTCTACACGGGCGTGAAACGCAACGCGCTCGCGCCCGACGAGCTGATACGCGCCGTGCACATCGACAAGGCGGACGGCCCGCAGCAGTTCTCGAAGGTGGGCACGCGGAACGCGATGGTGATCGCGGTGTGCGCCTTCGGCCTCGCGCTGCACCCAGGGACCCGCACGGTCCGTACGGGCATCGGATCGGCGGCGCCCACGCCGATCCGCGCCACGGCCGCCGAGGAGTTCCTGAACGCGGCGCTCGACGAGGAGCGCCTCTGGGACAGCGGCCGGAGCATCACCCCGTCGGTCGCCCGGCAGTTCGCCCAGTTGTGCTCGGCCGCGTGCAACCCGGTCGACGACGTCCGCGGCACCGCGCGCTACCGCCGCCACGCCGTCGGCGTCATGGCCCGCCGGACCCTGATGTGGACCTGGGAGTCGTACCGCGGCAACGCCCGCACCATGGAGGGAGCTGCCTAATGCGCGTCAACTTCACGGTCAACGGCCGTCCGCAGCAGGCCGACGACGTGTGGGAGGGCGAGAGCCTTCTGTACGTGCTGCGGGAGCGACTGGGACTGCCCGGCTCCAAGAACGCCTGCGAGCAGGGCGAGTGCGGATCGTGCACCGTACGGCTCGACGGCGTGCCGGTGTGCTCGTGCCTCGTCGCCGCCGGGCAGGCCGAGGGGAGCGAGATCGTCACGGTGGAGGGACTGGCGGAGTACGCCAGGCAGCGGGCATGCGGGACCGGCGGATGTGACACTTCCGCGGAATGCGGCACATCGGGGGACGAAGCCAGGCGGTGGTCCGCCCACGGCACCGACTCCGCAACCGGCGAGGGCACCGAACTCGCGCCGATCCAGCAGGCGTTCATCGACGCGGGCGCCGTCCAGTGCGGCTTCTGCACCCCGGGCCTCCTCGTCGCCGCCGACGAGATGCTGGAGCGCAACCCGAACCCCACCGACGCGGACATCCGCGAGGCCCTGTCGGGCAATCTCTGCCGCTGCACCGGCTACGAGAAGATCATGGACGCGGTCCGCCTGGCGGCAGCCCGGCAGGGAGAGGGGGCCTGAGCACATGGTGCACACATCGGCGAACGGCGCGCCCACCAGAATCACCCAGGGCGCGCCCACCCAGGGCGGTATAGGTGAGTCCACGCTCCGCCCCGACGGCACCCTCAAGGTCACCGGCGAGTTCGCGTACGCGTCCGACATGTGGCACGAGGACATGCTCTGGGGCCAGATCCTGCGCTCCACGGTCGCGCACGCCGAGATCGTCTCCATCGACACCAGCGAGGCCCTCGCGACACCGGGCGTGTACGCCGTCCTCACGTACGACGACCTGCCGACCGAGGTCAGGACGTACGGCCTGGAGATCCAGGACACGCCCGTCCTCGCCCACGGCAGGGTCCGCCACCACGGCGAACCCGTCGCCGTCGTCGCCGCCGACCACCCGGAGACCGCACGCCGCGCCGCCGCCAGGATCAAGGTGGAGTACCGGGACCTGCCGGTCATCACGGACGAGGCGTCCGCGACCGCGCCCGACGCGGTCCTCCTCCACGAGAACCGCACCGACCCCCACGCGGCGCACGTCCCGCACCCGAACATCGTCCACCGCCAGCCGATCATCCGCGGCGACGTGGAGCAGGCCCGCGGGCGAGCCGACGTGATCGTCGAGGGCGAGTACGTCTTCGGCATGCAGGACCAGGCGTTCCTCGGCCCCGAGTCGGGCCTCGCGGTCCCCGCCGAGGACGGCGGCGTCGACCTCTACATCGCCACCCAGTGGCTGCACGCAGACCTCCGCCAGATCGCCCCCGTCCTCGGCCTGCCCGAGGACAAGATCCGGATGACGCTGTCCGGCGTCGGCGGCGCCTTCGGCGGCCGTGAGGACCTGTCGATGCAGATCCACGCCTGCCTGCTCGCCCTGCGCACGGGCAAACCGGTCAAGATGGTCTACAACCGCTTCGAGTCCTTCTTCGGACACGTCCACCGCCACCCGGCGAAGCTGTACTACGAGCACGGCGCGACGCACGACGGCAAGCTCACCCATGTCAAGGCCCGCATCGTCCTCGACGGCGGCGCGTACGCCTCCTCCTCACCGGCCGTCGTCGGCAACGCCGCCTCGCTGGGCGTCGGCCCGTACATCGTCGACGACGTCGACATCGAGGCCGTCGCCCTCTACACCAACAACCCGCCCTGCGGCGCCATGCGCGGCTTCGGCGCGGTCCAGGCGTGCTTCGCGTACGAGGCACAGATGGACAAGCTGGCCGGGAGGCTCGGCATGGACCCGGTGGAGTTCCGCCGGCTCAACGCCATGTCGCAGGGATCCCTCATGCCGACCGGGCAGGTCGTCGACTCCCCGGCTCCGGTCGCCGAACTCCTGCGCCGCGTCAAGGCGATGCCGCTGCCGCCCGAGCAGCAGTGGCTCGTGGCCGGCGAGGACGCCGACCTGCGCCAGCTCCCCGGCGGCCTGTCCAACACCACGCACGGCGAGGGCGTCGTCCGCGGCATCGGCTACGCGGTCGGCATCAAGAACGTCGGCTTCTCCGAGGGCTTCGACGACTACTCGACGGCGAGGGTGCGCCTGGAGGCCGTCGGCGGCGAGCCGGTGGCGACGGTGCACACGGCCATGGCGGAGGTCGGCCAGGGCGGCGTCACCGTCCACGCACAGATCGCCCGCACGGAGCTGGGCGTCGCACAGGTGACGATCCGCCCGGCGGACACGCAGGTGGGCAGCGCCGGTTCGACATCGGCGTCGCGCCAGACGTACGTCACCGGGGGCGCCGTGAAGCACGCCTGCGAGCTGGTGCGCGAGCAGGTCCTGGACAGGGGCCGCCGCATGTTCGGCGCCCACCACCCGGCCTGGGCGACGGCCGAACTCCTCCTGGAGGGCGGCAAGGTCGTCACCGACGGCGGTGAGGTCCTCGCCGACCTGGTGGACGTGCTCGGCGACGAGGCGGTCGAGATCGAGCAGGAGTGGCGGCACCGGCCGACCGAACCCTTCGACCTGCGCACGGGACAGGGCGTCGGCCATGTGCAGTACTCGTTCGCCGCGCACCGGGCCGTCGTCGAGGTCGACACCGATCTCGGCCTGGTCAAGGTCATCGAGCTGGCCTGCGCGCAGGACGTCGGCAAGGCGCTCAACCCGCTCTCGGTCACCGGCCAGATCCAGGGCGGCACGACTCAGGGCCTGGGCGTGGCCGTGATGGAGGAGATCATCGTCGATCCGAAGACGGCGAAGGTACGAAACCCCTCGTTCACGGACTACTTGATCCCCACGATCCTCGACACGCCGACCATCCCCGTCGACGTGCTCGAACTCGCCGACGACCACGCCCCGTACGGGCTCCGCGGCGTCGGCGAGGCCCCCACCCTGTCGTCGACTCCGGCCGTCCTCGCGGCCATCCGGAACGCGACGGGCCTGGAGCTGAACAGGACGCCGGTACGCCCGGAGCACCTCACGGGCGCGTGAGCCGAGGAGACCGGGAGATGCTGGACATCGCCGAAGAACTGCACCGGTGGGTCGAGCAGGGGCGCGACTTCGCCGTGGCCACCGTCGTGGCCGTCGGCGGCAGCGCACCCCGCCCGGCCGGCGCCGCCCTGGCGGTGGACACCGACGGCACGGTGATCGGCTCGGTCTCCGGCGGGTGCGTGGAGGGCGCGGTCTACGACCTGTGCACCCAGGCGCTCCAGGACGGCGAGCCCGTCCTCGAACGCTTCGGCTACAGCGACGAGGACGCCTTCGCCGTCGGCCTCACCTGCGGCGGCACCGTCGAGATCCTCGTCATGCCGGTCCGCTCCGGCGACCGGGCCCGCCCGGTGCTCGCGTCCGCGCTGTCCGCCGCCGCGCGCGGCGAGGCGGCGGCGGTGGCCCGGATCGTCTCCGGGCCGGCGGAACTGCTGGGCCGCGCGCTCCTGGTACGGCCCGACGGTGGGTACGAGGGCGGTTACGAGGGCGGCTTCGGCGCCCACCCCGGGCTGGACCGCACGGTCGCGGCCGAGGCGGGCGCCTTCCTGGACGCCGGCCGCACCGGCACCCTGCACATCACAGAGCAGGGCTCGCGCTGCGGAGCACCGCTCACACTCCTGGTGGAGTCCTGGGCACCGCGGCCCCGGATGATCGTCTTCGGCGCGATCGACTTCGCGTCGGCACTCGTCCGCATCGGCAAGTTCCTCGGCTACCACGTGACGGTCTGCGACGCCCGCCCGGTGTTCACGACCGCGGCCCGCTTCCCGGAGGCCGACGAGGTCGTGGTCGAGTGGCCGCACACCTACCTGGAGCGCACCTCGGTGGACGCCCGCACGGTGCTGTGCGTCCTCACCCACGACGCCAAGTTCGACATACCGCTGCTGAGGCTCGCGCTGCGGCTGCCCGTGGCGTACGTCGGCGCGATGGGCTCCCGCCGCACCCACCTCGACCGCAACGAGCGCCTGCGCGAAGCCGGCGTGACGGAACGGGAACTGGCCCGCCTCCGCTCACCGATCGGCCTGGACCTCGGCGCCCGCACCCCGGAGGAGACGGCCCTGTCCATCGCCTCCGAGATCACCGCGCACCGGCGCGGCGGCAGCGGAGTGCCCCTGACCGGGGCACACACGCCGATCCACCACGATGTGACGTTCGGTCAGCAGAGGGGGACGTCCGGGAGCTTGGCCGACGGGTGGTCGATGTAGATGTTGCTGACGAAGCCGTTCTGGTCCCGCAGCTTGCTCCACCAGTTGTTGGTGTAGCCCTCGGCGTTCACCGTGTCGCCCTGCTTCTGGCACAGGACCCGCACGCTGGTGGGGCCGCTGAGCGTGGTCACCACCGGCGCGCTCAGGCGGGCGTCGCTGCGCACCCGGACGTCGCTGCCCCACGTCATGTACGGCGTACCGGCGCCACCGCAGGCGTTGTCGCTGGTGAGGTAGTACTGGTTGTAGCTGCCGGGGTAGGCCAGCCCGCTGCCGTTGATGACGATGTTCTGGCCGACACCGTTGTAGAGCTGCTCGTAGTGGATGTGCGCGCCGCTGGAGTTGCCGGTGCTCCCGGTGGTTCCTATCTGCTGGCCCTGTGCGACGGAGGCGCCGTTGGCGACGCTGAAGGAGCCCAGATGGAAGTAGTAGGTCCGCCAGCCGCCGCCGTGCTCGATGGAGATGTAGTTGCCCGCGCCGTTCGCCTCGTAGTAGCGGTAGGCGGTACCCGCCGCCGAGGCGAGGACCGGAGTGCCGCTGGTGCTGCCTCCGTCGGCGCGGACGAAGTCCAGCGCGCGGCGGACCTCGGCCGAGTGATGGCTGTAGGTCCACTTCTGGCCGCAGGGGTAGGGGGCCTTGAAGTTCGGTGCCGCAGCCAGGGCCGGTCCTGAGGTGGCCGCGGCGGACAGCTGGACGGGGCCGAGCAGCAGGCCGGCCAGCGTGCACAGTACGGCGGCAGCGACGGCCCACAGGCGTCTGAAACGCATCTGGCGGTGCCCCTTTCGTGGGGAGCAGCAGGAAGCCGCCGCCCGGTCGGACGGCGGACCGCGACACAAAGTAGGCAGGCGCGGTGATCTCGGCAAGGCCTTTCGCGACGTGCAAGGAGGCGTGGAGACGGCGCCTGGCTCAGGGCGTCGGCTCCTGCCGCAACAGAGCGTCCACCGCCCGTCCGAACATCCAGCGGGCCGCCGACTTCAGGGGCAGGTCCAGAACGCCGGGCAGCAGGCGCACCGACAGCTCCTCGCGCCAGAGCACCCGGGACCCTCCGTCGCCGTGCGGGCGGACCTCGATCTCCGCCCAGCCGGTGACGAACCGTCCGCGTTTGGCCAGGCGGCACAGGGCCGTGGCCGTGGGCCCCGTCGGTGGCTGCCAGGTGACCACCTCCATGGGATCGTCGAAGGCGAGGGCGCCGAGTCCCGAGCGGGCCACGAAGACCGTGCCCTCGCGGGTCGGCGGGGGAGTGAGCACCCTGACGGCGGTCAGGGGGACCACGTCGGCGTGACGTTCCCAGTGCGTGAGGCGGTGCCAGGCATGGTCGACGGGGAGCGGGGTAACGCGTTCCAGGAGGAAGAGGACCACTGGGTGATCGTAAGCAGTCATGACCGGTGCGCGTTGGCCCCGTGGACGGCGGACTCGCGCAGGGTTTCCAGGCGCGGAGGTTGCGTTGACGCGGCTCAGGCACCTGACATGAGTTCGCTCAATCGCCGCTGCGTCTTGCGGAGTTCGGCTTGCCTTGCGTCGAGCTGTCCGGCCAGGGCGTCGAGCTCCGCTCGCAGGTCAGGGCACATCTCAAGGGACGTGCCGTGATCGCCGGTGCGAGCGCAGTCGAGGTACCGCCGGATGGCCGAGGTTCCCAAGCCGGCGGAGATCATCGTCCTGATCTGGGCCACGCGGGTGACATCGGACTCGGCGTAGTCCCTGTATCCACTGCTGGTGCGAGCCGGGACCAGTAGCCCACAGTCCTCGTAGTGGCGTAGCGCTCGCGCGCTCGCGCCGGTCAGCTCGGCGAGCTCGCTGATCAGCACCGTCGATTCCTCCTCATCGGCTTGACCTTCACGCTGACGTGAACCCATACCGTCCTGCGGCATGACAACTGGAACAACCCAGCGGCGTGCCTCGATCATCCACGGTTACGGCGCATCCCCCGACGATCACTGGTTTGGCTGGCTTGCTGAGCGACTCAGGGAGCAGGGCGTCCCGACCACGATCCCGGCTCTTCCGAAACCGCACGACCCAGATCCCGCGCGGTGGACGGAAGCCGTACGCGCCGACGTGGGAACCCTGAACGAGAACTCGATAGTCGTCGCACACAGCCTGGGCTGTCTGACCGTGCTGCGCTGTCTGCGCTCTCTTCCGGACTCCTGGCACCTCGGCACCCTCGTGCTGGTCTCCGGATTCATCGACCGACTGCCCGCGCTCCCGGACCTGAACTCCTACATCGGAGGCGGCTGCGACGTGGAGGGGCTCGGCAACCACATCGGTCGGCTCACCATCATCCGGTCGGACGCAGACCCGTACGTTCCGCCTGGTCACACCGACCGTCTCGCCGACCTACTCGGAGTCTCCGCACAGGTGGTCCCCGGAGCCGGTCACTTCCTCGCTTCTGACGGCGTCACTTCACTACGCGAAGTCCTCGAAGCCATCACGCACGGCGCTCGCCCGAGGTGCTGTACCTCGTGTGGTGACGGCGGTGGTGTGCGGCAGGCATGACCCACCGCACACCCGCGCCCCACCCCGCCCCACTGCTCAGACGTCGAGCAACTCCCGCACCCGAACAGGCATCCCTGTCTCGAACGACCGGTTCGCCGCCAGCCCCGTCACCAGCGACCGCGCCCCGTCGACCGCGTCCGCCGCGCGCCCCAGCGGGTCGTGAGCCGACGGCCGGTCGCTGTCACCGCCGCCACCGTTACCGCCGCCACCGTCAACGCCGCCGAACAGGTCGGCCAGCATCCGTACGTCCCCGCCCCCGTGCCCGCCCTCACCCGTGGGCACCTTCACCTCGCGCGGGGGCTCCCAGAAGCGGCGCACCAGCAGCTCCGTGCGTCCCGCCTCGTCGCCGACCGCCGTGCCGTGCATCACCGCGCTCGCGCCGTCGGACCGTACATCGGGCCGTGTCCACGTCGACTCCTCGACCAGCAGCTCGATACGGCCCTCGCTGCCGTTGAAGGCGATGCGGTAGCCCTCCCAGGGGGCGTACGCCGTGAGGTGGTACGTCAACGTGGCCCCGGACGCGTACCGCACCAGGACCGCCATGTCGTCCTCGATGGTCACCCCGGGCCCGAACACGTTCTGGTCGCGGTGGTAGCCGTCCTCGTGCTCGGCGTCCAGATACAGGGAGGACAGGACGGAGGAGTCCGCCAAGTGGACCGCGAACGGGTCGTTCTTGGCGGCTGCCGAGCCGTGGGCGCGGTCGTAGTCGCGGGCGAGGCCCCGGCGGCGGCCCGCCTCGTCGCCGTAGAAGAACAGGCCGCCCTGGGCGTAGACCGTCTCGGGCCGCGAGCCGAGCCACCAGTTGACCAGGTCGAAGTGGTGGGTCGACTTGTGGACCATGAGGCCGCCGGAGTTGGCCTTCTCGCGGTGCCAGCGGCGGAAGTAGTCGGCGCCGTGCCGCAGGTCGAGCAGCCACTCGAAGTGCACCGAGCCGATCTCGCCGATCTCACCCGAGGCGATCAGTTCCCGGACCGCAGCATGCACGGGGTTGTAGCGGTAGTTGAAGGCGACCCGGACATCGCCGCCCGTGCGGCGCTGCGCCTGGAGGATGCGGCGGGCGCGGTCCGCGTCGATCGTCATCGGTTTCTCCGTCACCACGTCGCAGCCCGCCTCCAGGGCGCGCACGATGTAGTCGTCGTGGGTGCGGTCCACGGTGCACACCACGACGCGGTCGACGCGTTCGCGGCGCAGCATCTCGTCGAAGTCCTCGGCCGCGTAGGCCGGTACGGGCGCACGTCCCGGGTGCGCCGCTGCCAGCCAGTCGTTGTGGACGGCCATACGGTGCGCGTTGACGTCGCAGAAGCCCACCAGCTCGATCCGGTCCGAGTAGGCGCCCGCCAGCGCCTCGGTGAAGAGCTGGGCGCGGGCGCCCAGGCCCACCACGGCGGCGCGGCGGTGTCGTGGGGATGCGGTGCAGAGGTCTTGTTGTGACATCCGGATCTTCCCTAGGGTCGAGCGGGGTGGAAGCGCTTTCTACCCGGAAGGGGTGACCCACATGCCCGGAAGCAGGACAAGGACGTCCTTCAGGCCCCGCGCCGCGGCCACGGCACTCGCGCTCTGCGTGGTGCTCGCAGGCTGCTCGGGAGGGGACGGATCGAGCAGCGCCGGCGGCAAGGTCGTGCTGCGCTACACCTGGTGGGGAAACCCGGACAGGGCGGCCAGAACCCAGGAGGCCGTCGACCTCTTCGAGAAGAAGAACCCGGGGATCGAGGTGCAGACCTCGTTCTCCGGATACGACGCCTACAAGCAGAAGCTCGCCACCCAGGCCGCCGGCGGCGACGCCCCCGACGTCATGCAGCTCGACTACCGCATGATCGACCAGTACGCCTCCGGAGGCGTACTCATGGACTTCGCCGAGCAGCCGGACGCCCTGGACACCGGTGAGTTCGACGCCGGGCTCCTCGCCACCGGCAGGGTCGACGGCAAGCAGTACGCGATCCCGCAGGCCCGCGGCACCGAGACCGTCGTGTACGACACCAAGCGGTGGAAGGCCAGCGGGGTCGAGCCGCCCCGCGAGGGCTGGACATGGAGCCAGTGGGCCGATGCCATGCGGGAACTGGCGAAGAAGACGGGCAAGCCCGGCGCCACCGACCCGGGGCAGAGCGAGGACGCCTTCGAGGTCTGGCTGCGCGGCCAGGGCAAGGCCCTCTACACCAAGGACCGCGAACTCGGCTTCACCGCCGACGACCTGGCCCGCTGGTGGACCTTCACCGACAAGCTGCGCAGGGAGGGCGCCGTCTCGTCCGCCGAGCAGACCACCCAGATCGACGGCACCGTGGAGAACACCCCGCTCGGGCGCGGCTACACCATCTCCGACACCAACTGGGACGCTCCGTCCAGCGGCTTCCTCGCGCTCATCCCGGACGGGGTCACCCTCGCGCCGATGCCCTCCGGCGAGGACGGCACACCGGGCCAGTACTTCAAGCCCTCGATGTTCATGGGCGTCTCCGCCGACACGACGCACCCCAAGGAGTCCGTCCGGCTCATCGACTTCATGCTGAACGACGCGGAGGCCGCGAAGATCCTCGGCGCCACCCGCGGCATCCCCGTCAACGAGACCCTCCGGGACGCGATAGCCCCCGAACTCAAGGACTTCGACAAGACCGTCTACGACTTCCAGGCGTCCCTCGACGGCAAGCTCAACGCTCCGCCCCAGGCGCCCCCTTCGGGCGACAGCGCGCTGCAGACCACCTTCCAGCGCGACTACGACCAGGTGTCGTACGAGCGGATCTCACCCCGCGAGGCGGCCGAGAACTTCATCACCGAGGCGAAGGCGGAGCTGAGGCCATGACCACCACACAGACGAAGGCGGCCGTAAGGCCGCAGGCCGACGTCCCGAAG
This sequence comes from Streptomyces bluensis, assembly GCF_014650715.1. Taxonomy (GTDB): domain Bacteria; phylum Actinomycetota; class Actinomycetes; order Streptomycetales; family Streptomycetaceae; genus Streptomyces; species Streptomyces bluensis. Next base: position 104,343 of record NZ_BMVM01000011.1, read on the forward strand.
AAGCCCGTTCGCCGCCGACGCGAGGGCGCCGCCTGGGTGTTCCTCTCGCCCTGGGTGCTCGGCGCCTGTGTGCTGACCCTGCTCCCCATGGCCGTCTCGCTCTACCTCTCCTTCACCGACTACGACCTGTTCAACGCGCCCAACTGGGTGGGCCTGCGCAACTACACGCAGATGTTCACCGAGGACCCGCGCTACTGGCGGTCGGTGGGCGCGACCCTCACCTACGTCGTCATCGCCGTGCCCCTGCAACTCGGCCTCGCGCTCGCCGTCGCCCTCGCCCTGAAGACCATGAGGCGCGGCAGGGCCTTCTACCGCTCCGCCTTCTACGCGCCCTCGCTGCTCGGCGCCTCGATGTCCATCGCCCTGGTCTGGCGGGCGATCTTCAACGACGGCGGCACCGTGGACAACCTCTTCGGCACCGGCGGCTGGGTCAACAAGCCCGGCTGGGCGCTGTTCGCGGTCGCCCTGCTGACGGTGTGGCAGTTCGGCGCACCGATGGTGATCTTCCTGGCCGGACTCCAGCAGATTCCGGGGGAGTTGTACGAGGCCGCCGAGGTCGACGGCGCGAGCCGGTGGCGTCAGTTCCTCTCCATCACGGTGCCGATGCTGTCCCCGGTGATCTTCTTCAACCTGGTGCTCCAGACCATCCAGGCCTTTCAGGTCTTCACCCCCGCCTTCGCGGTCAGCGCGGGCAAGGGCGGGCCCGCCGACTCCACGCTGTTCTACACGCTCTACCTCTACGACCGCGGCTTCGTCGCCTCCCACATGGGCTACGCGTCCGCCATGGCCTGGGTGCTGCTGATCGCCATCGGCGCCGTCACCGCGGTGCTGTTCCGCACCTCGCGCTCCTGGGTCTTCTACGCCTCCGAGGGGGACCGATGACCACCACGACGTCAACCACCGTCGCGCGCAAGCCACTTGACTGGCGGCGCCTCGCCCTGCACGCCGGATGCCTGGCCGCTCTGCTCGTCATGCTGTACCCGCTGGCGTGGCTGCTCGCGACCTCCCTCAAGCCCGCGAACGAGGTCATCGCCAGCCTCAATCTGCTGCCCGGCAAGCTGGAATGGTCGAACTACAAGACCGCCCTGGACGGCGTGAACGACGTCTCCGTCACCCGGCTGCTCACCAACTCCCTGCTGATCGCGGGCGGCGCGGTCGTCGGCAACGTCATCAGCTGCTCCCTGGCCGCGTACGCCTTCGCCCGGCTGCGGTTCCGCTTCCGGGGGCCGCTGTTCGCGTTCATGATCGCGACGATCATGCTGCCGCACCACGCCGTGCTGATCCCGCAGTACATCATCTTCAACCAGCTCGGCATGGTGAACACCTACTGGCCGCTCATCCTGCCCAAGTTCCTCGCCACGGAGGCCTTCTTCGTCTTCCTCATCGTGCAGTTCATGCGCGGGCTGCCGCGTGAGCTGGAGGAGGCGGCGCGGATCGACGGCTGCGGCCCCTTCCGCAGCTTCTTCAGCGTCATCCTCCCGCTGACCAGGCCCGCGCTGATCACCACCGCGATCTTCACCTTCATCTGGACCTGGAACGACTTCTTCACCCAGCTGATCTACCTCTTCTCCCCCGAGAAGTTCACGCTGACGCTGGCCCTCAGGTCGTTCGTGGACGCGTCCAGCACCTCGGCCTTCGGCCCGATGTTCGCCATGTCGGTGATCGCGCTGCTGCCGATCGTGCTGTTCTTCCTCGCCTTCCAGCGGTTCCTGGTCGAGGGCATGGCGAACTCCGGGATCAAGGGGTGAGCGGGATGCGGACGACCCGCGAGGCGGGCGAGATCTTCGGCCCGCGCATGACGCTGTTCGCCGACGTGCTGAGCATCGGGTTCGCCACGGCCGTGGCCTGTCTGCCGCTGGTGACGGCGCCCGCCGCCCTGTCCACGGCGTGCGCGGTACTGCGGGGCGTACGGGAGGATCGGCCGGCCACCGCCGGGCGGTACTTCACGCTGCTGGGGCGGCGACTGCGGGTGGGCGACCTGGCGGCCGGGACCGTCGCCCTGGCGGGCGTGCTGCTGGCCCTGGCCGACCTGGCGCTCGCCGGCGCCGGGCTGCCCGGCGCCCCGGCCTTCGCTCTCGCCGCCGCGGCCATCAGCGCGTCCGCGGCCGTGGTCGGCCTGCGCGCCTGTGGCCGGCCCGAGTCGGTCACCGACTGGCCCGCTGCGGTACGGGCGGCCGCCCGCGACACCGTACGCGACACGGGCGGCAGCGCACTCGTCCTGCTCGCCCTCGCGGCGGCCGCGCTGTGCGCGTGGGCCCTGCCGCCGCTGCTGTTCCTGGTGCCGGGCCCGCTGGCCATGGCGCTCACCGCCGTCCATGTACGGGGCACCGGACCGGACGCTTACCGGCTAGGGCAGCGCTGAGCGGCCGCGGGCGGCGGCGCGGTGTGGCGTCCGCGTAGCGGGGGGTGACGAACAGGCGAGTTTGCGGGCGAAGCGGCTCGGGGTGTTTGAGTCAGCCGTGGCAGGGCGACCCGTGTGAGCCCAGGGTCCCCTACACCGTCCGGGACGGAGCGCACCATGACCCGCTACGCCGTGGTGATCCCGACCCTCGTCCGCGACACGCTCGCCGACTGTCTCGCCGCGCTCGCCGCCGCGACCGGACCGGCGCCCGCCGAGATCGTGCTCGTCGACGACCGGGCGGGGGCCGTCCCCGGGCCGCTGGAGCACCCGTTGAGCGTGCTCGGGGACCTTCGGGACCGTACGACGGTGGTGAGCGGCGGCGGCCACGGACCGGCCGCCGCACGGAACTCCGCGCTGCGGCGGGTCACATCGCCGTGGGTGGTCTTCCTCCATGACGACGTACAGGTCGGACCGCACTGGTGCGAGCAGGTGGCCGCGGACCTGGGCGAGGCGTCGCCCGAGACCGCCGGGGTGCAGGGCGTGATCACCGTACCGTTGCCCGCGGAGCGCCGCCCCACCCAGGGGGAGAGGACCACGGCGGGGCCGGCCCGGGCACGGTGGAGCACCGCCGACATGGCGTACCGCACGGACGTCCTCAAGCAGGTCGGCGGCTTCGACGAGCGCTTCCGGCGGGCCCACCGCGAGGACACCGACCTGGCGCTTCGTGTCCTGGACGCCGGATGGCGTGTCCGCCGCGGCCGGCGGAGCACCCGCCACCCCGTGCGGCCCACCGGCCGGTGGGTGTCGGTGCGGGCTCAGCGAGGCAACGCCGACGACGCGTTGATGCTGCGGCTGCACGGGCCGGGCTGGCGGGCCAGGGCCGCGGTGCCGCGCGGCCGGGTACGGCGGCACCTGGCGATCACCACGGCGGGAGTTGCCGCGTGCGTGCTCGCGGCGACCGGGCGCGGGGCGGCTGCCGCGGTGGCCGCGGGGGGCTGGGCCGTGGGGACCGGGGAGTTCGCCTGGGCCCGTGTCGCGCCGGGGCCGCGGACGCGGTACGAGGTCACTACGGGGCTTGTCACGAGTGTTGTCATTCCGCCTGTCGCCAGCTGGTACTGGCTTACTGGGTTGTGGCGTTATCGGGGGGCCCTGCCGTGGCGGGAGGGTCGTCGTTGATCGCGTGGACGCCGTAGGTGGTTCGGTTGTATGGCGGCTGCGGGTGTGTCGTGGCTGGTCGCGCCCACGCGGCGGAGCCGCACAGTGTCACAGCCCCGTGCCCCTGAAAGGCCGCTGCGCGGCCCCCGCGTCACCTCGCCCCATCTGCCGCCCAGTGCCGTCGGCCGCGCCGCCGGCCGTTCACTTGCGGCCCACCGCGTCCTGGCCGTCGAGAGCCTCGTGCGCGGCCTCCGCAGGCGCTGTGGTGCCCTCGGCCGCCGGGTGCGCCGGCCGGCGGAGGCGGGCGGTGAGGTGCAGGGCGACGGGCTCGGTCCAGCGGGCGGTGAGCGGGCCGAGGATCACCAGGATCAGGACGTACGCCGTGGCCAGCGGGCCGAGGGACGGCTCGATGCCCGCCGTGACGGCGAGCCCGGCGATGACGATGGAGAACTCGCCGCGGGCCACCAGGGTGCCGCCCGCCCGCCACCGTCCCTTGACCGAGATCCCGGCGCGGCGGGCGGCCCAGTAGCCGGTGGCGATCTTCGTGGCCGCAGTGACCAGGGCCAGGGCGAGCGCCGGCAGCAGCACGGGCGGGATGCTCGCGGGGTCGGTGTGCAGTCCGAAGAAGACGAAGAACACGGCGGCGAACAGGTCCCGCAGCGGGGCCAGCAGGCTGTGCGCACCCTCGGCGACCTCCTGCGACAGGGCGATGCCGACCAGGAACGCGCCCACGGCCGCGGACACCTGGAGCTGCTGGGCGATCCCGGCGACCAGCAGGGTCAGCCCGAGGACGACCAGCAGCAGCTTCTCGGGGTCGTCGCTGGAGACGAAGCGCGAGATGTGCCGCCCGAAACGCACCGCGACCAGCAGGACGAGCCCGGCCACACCGAGGGCGATGGCCAGGGTGAGGCTGCCCGCCGCCAGACCCGCCCCGGCCAGCAGCGCCGTGACGATCGGGAGGTAGACGGCCATCGAGAGGTCCTCCAGGACCAGGATGCTCAGTACCACCGGGGTCTCCCGGTTGCCGAGTCGCCCCAGGTCGCCCAGCACCTTGGCGATGACACCGGAGGACGAGATCCAGGTGACGCCGGCCAGCACGACCGCGGCGACCGGACCCCACCCGAGGAGCAGCGCCATGGCGGCGCCCGGCAGCGCGTTGAGCGCGGCGTCGACGAGCCCGGCCGGGTACTGGGTCTTGAGGTTGGAGAGGAGGTCGCTGGCCGTGTACTCCAGGCCCAGCATGAGCAGCAGCAGGATCACGCCGATCTCGGCGCCGATCGCCACGAACTCCTCACTGGTGCCCAGCGGCAGCAGCCCGCCCTCCCCGAAGGCGAGACCGGCCAGCAGGTACAGCGGGATCGGCGACAGCTGGAAGCGCCCGGCGAACCGGCCGAGCAGCCCCAGACCCAGGATGATCGCGCCGAACTCGATCAGGAAGACCGCGGAGTGCATCGTTCACTCCCGCCCGAGTATCGCCGCGGCCGTCTCCACACCCTCGCGGGTGCCGATCAGGATCAGCGTGTCGCCGCCCGCCAGCCGGAAGTCCGGCGTGGGGGAGGGAATGGCCTCGGCGCGGCGCAGCACGGCCACGATCGAGGCGCCGGTCTCGGTACGCATCCGGGTGTCGCCGAGGACGCGGCCGTTCCAGTACGAGGTGGAGGACAGTTCGACGCGCTCCGCCACCAGGCCCAGCTCGGTCGTGGACAGCAGGTTCGGGCTGTGGTGGTCCGGCAGCAGCGCGTCCACCAGCGCCGCCGACTCGCCCGTGGTCAGCCGCAGGGACAGCGCGCACGCGTCCGGATCGTCCTCGCGGTACGCGCTCACCGTCCTCGTCCCGTCCCGGTGCGCCACGACCGACAGCCGGCGGTGCTCCCGTGTCGTCAGGTCGTAACGGACCCCGATCCCCGGCAAGGGTGTACTGCTCAGGCGTGGCGTACCCACGACCGTCCTCCAGTCTGGATCGTCGGCGTCTCGGCGACGCCGGTAGGGACAACCGGAGGGCGGGCCCACCATCCGGGCGGCACACAGAACCGGTGACAGCCCTGTCGGCCGGTCGGCGGCACTCTCCACGGAACGACCGCGGACCCTCCGTGGCAGTCCTTCCGGGCCGCCCGTGCACTACACCCTAACCGGGGTCAAGTGCGCAGGCGGGGGCGCCCCCGGTGAGTGAGATGGGACAATCCGCTTCCCGGAGGAGCGGGTTGCGGCCGCAGGGCGGTCCGCGGTGCCACCGCGGGGCGACGTGGCGGTGAGGGAAGGGAGCGTGGCCGTGGTCGAGTGGGTCCGGATCGGCAGCGGGGGACGGGCTGTTCCCGAGCCGGTCGCCACACCGTTCGTCTGGTCGGGGGCCTTCGGCGGTGCCGTGGTCTTGATGGCGGTCTTCACCCTGCTCGGTGGTGTCGGCCGCCCCACACCCGCCCTGGTGGCGCTGTCCCTGCTGGCCGCGCTCCTCGGAGTGTGGGCGCGGTTCGTCGCCGCGCCCGGAACGGCCGTGCTGTGCTGGCTGTTCCTCAACGGCTTCGGCATACCGCCCGCGGGCACGCTCAGCTGGGCCGGTGAGCGCGACGCGTTCTGGCTCGGCTGCCTGTTCACCGCGGCCCTCACGGGCACGGCCGTCGCCCGCGTCGTCAACGCCCGCGCCGCGTACCGCCGCATCACCCCGCAGCAGGGCCCGGCGTATGGGCCGCCAACCGACGGCGACCTGTTCTGACGGGCCGTTCGCGAGGACGACCCCGGGCGTGCCCGGCGGCGCGCACACGGGCGGGCCGTGCGGCCCGCCCGCTCCACGCTACTTCAGGCCGATCTCCTGGCAGGCGGCCTCGTACTTCGGAGTGCAGATGTCCTCGACGGTGTAGACGTCGTCCCGGATCACGGTCTCCTTGATGTTGTCCTTCGTGAGGGCGACCACCGGCACCAGCATCGACGGGATGTCCTCCTGCGTCGGGCTGTCGACCCTGTCGCGGGCCAGTGCGTCGAACTCGATCGTGCGGCCCTGGACCTTGGCCACCGCTATCTCCGCGGCGTTGTTCGCCTCCAGCAGGAACGACTTGTACACACTCATGTACTGCTCGCCCGAGATGACCCGCTGCACCGCGTCCAGATTCGCGTCCTGCCCGGTCACCGGAGGAACCTTGTTGACGCCGGCCTCCTTCAGCGCGTCGATGGCGGCGCCCGCCAGGCCGTCGCTAGCGGTGTAGACGGCGGCGATGTTGCCGAGCCCGATGGACTTGATCGCCTTCTCCGTGTTCGCCTTGGCGACCGCGGGCGACCATTCCTTGGTGTAGTAGGACTCGGCGATGACCACGCTGCTCTGCAACTGCTTGAGCGCGCCCTGCTTGACCAGCTCCGTGTTCGGGTCGCCGACCGAGCCGTTGATCATGACGACCTTGCTGGTCCTGGCCTTGTCGCCGAGCGCCTCCACGACGGCGCGGCCCTGCACCTCCCCGACCAGCGCGTTGTCGTGCGAGACGTAGGCGTCGATCGGGCCCTCGGCGAGCCGGTCGTAGGCGATGACGGGGATGCCCGCGTCCTTGGCCTTCTGGACGTCGGGGGCTATGGCCTTGGCGTCCAGCGCGTCCACGACGATGACGTCCACCTCGGCGGAGATCATCTCCGCGAACTGTCTGCTCTGCTTGGCCTTGCTCGCATCGGCGTTGGCGTAGAGGACCTTGCCCTTGTCGTTGGTCAGGTCAGCGACCCGCTTCTTGATGAGGGGATAGTCGAACTTCTCAAAGCGAGCCGTGTCCTTGTCGGGCAGGAGGAGACCCACTGTGATGTCGTCGCCCTTCCTCGGGGACGCGGCGTCGCTGCTGCCGCCGATTCCGTCGACGACACCGCACGCGGTGAGGGAAAGGGCCGCGCTCGACGCGGCGAGGGCAAGGGCGAAACGACGCACAGCGATCCTACGGGTGGTATCAGCGTTCACATCAGGTGCCTTCCGGGGGAAAGAGAGCATCCTGGCAACCAGGTGACTGCACAGCCAACGCGGCCAGGGCACGAGGCGTCAAGCGGCGCTGGTGAACGGGACGGGCACAGGATCTTTACGGAACCCCCCGAGGTTGGCGTGACAGGTGTTTAGGGCGCGTTCGGACGGAATCTCCCCAGGTGGGAGGGGGTTGAGCGAAGTGTCCGGCATACAGATGCCCGGCGGCGCGGCCTCCGGACGCCCCTGCTGTACGGTGTCGGCGGCCCGCGCGCCGGTCACACCGCACGCCGCTGCCCGACGGCGTCGTGTGGCTGATCGATGAAGGGTTCCGGCGGCGCGCCTGCGGCAAGGGGAATCGCCGACGTGGAAAGGACTCCGATCCGGACCGGAGCGGTGTCTGATGGAGGCGAACCGCCGCACCTCGTCGAACCGCCGTACCCCGTCGAACCGCCGTACCCGATGCCTCTGCCTGGAGTCGCCATGAGCACACCGCGGGACCTGTTGATCACCGCCCTGGAGGTCGCACCGGACCGTCCGGTGGAGCAGGGCGATCTCTCGCTGGCCCTCGCGGGAGCCGAACTGTGCGACCTCGTCAGCGCGGAGGTGGTCGCTGTGGACGGCGACCGCATCGTGCCCGGCCTGGTCACCGCCATGGACGACCGGCTGTTGGACGCGGCGGCGTCGTCGCTCGACCGGGAGGCGCCGTACGAGTCCGTCGAGGACTGGCTGTGGCGCCGGGGCCGTGGCCTGTACGCGGCCTATCTCGCCGACCTGGAGGCGGAAGGTCAGGTCACCAGGCAGCGCAACCGGTGGCTGCCGCTCCGGACCGGCCGCAGGACACTGGCCGACTCACCCGCCCGCCGACACGCGGCCGAGCGCCGGTTCTCGGGCGACCCCGTCCTCGCCGCCCTCGCGGCCGCTGTGGGGATCGGGCCGGAACCGGCCGAGGACCTGGCGGATCTCGTCGACGACGCGGTGCTGACCGTACTGGCCGCGGTCAATGACGCGGTGATGGAACTGGAAGCGGTACGGCAACGGCGAAAGATCGAGGACGCGGCCTTCGACAACGTCTGGCGGGGCCCCTGACACCAACCTCCGCCCGCGCACGGCATCTTGGGCACTCCTCCGGTCCGTACCTGGCCAGTCCCCGGTCAGTTCCCCGGATCACCCTGGTCACTCCGGTCACCCCCGGTCAGGTCCAGCAGCACCTTGGAGGCGACCGTGCGGTCCCGGGCCATGTCGAACGCGGCGACGGACTGCTCCAGCGGGAAGGTGTGGGTGACGGTCGGCTCCACGGGCAGCCCCTGAGCCAGCAGCGACAGGGCCTCGTCGAACTCGGTGTCGAAACGGAAGGCTCCGCGCAGGTCGAGTTCGCGGGTGACCGCGACATTGCCCAGCAGGGGGACCTCGCCGGGCGGCAGCAGTCCCAGCAGGACGACGGTGCCGCCGCGGCGTACCCGGTCCACGCAGGTCCGCAGCCCCGCCGGTGCCCCGGACGCCTCGACGGCGATGTCGAAGGAGGACGCCCAGACGGGATCGTCGGACCGGTCCGCGCGTGCCGTGGCGGTGGCGCCCATCTCGGTGGCGATCCGCAACGGCTCGTCGAAGAGGTCGCTGACGACGATCTCCGCGGCGCCGTGGTGCCGGAGTGCCGCCACGACGAGGCAGCCGATCGGACCGGCGCCGGTGACCAGGACCCGCTTGCCGCTCACCTGGCCCGCCCGGCGCACCGCGTGCAGGGCCACCGACAGCGGTTCGGCGAGCACGGCGCGGCGCAGGCTCAACCCGGGCGGCAGGGGGCGGATCTGGTCGGCGGGGACGCTGATCAGCCGGGCGAATCCACCCTGAACGTGCGGGGTGTGGGCGGCGCTGCCCAGGTAGCGGGTATGGGCGCAGATGTTGCGCCTGCCGTCGGCGCACTCCTGGCAGGTGCCGCAGGGCGTGGCGGGATGGACCGCCACGGGGGTGCCGACGGCCGGGCCGTCCGGTCCGTCGGTGCCGGGCCCGAGGGCGGCGACGTGGCCGACCACCTCGTGGCCGAGCACCATGGGTTCCCGCAGGGCGAAGTCCCCGACCCGCCCGTGGTGGTAGTAGTGCAGGTCGGATCCGCAGATCCCGCCGAGCGCGACGGTGACCGCGATCTCGCCCGGTCCGGGAACGACGGGCGGTCGCTCGTCGACCCGCAGATCGCCGGCTCCGTGAACGACACACGCTCGCATGGGGAAGGCTCCTTGAGGGGCAGGGAGGGTCACAGGACGGAGAGCATGCCGCCGTCGACGTACAGCACCTGGCCGCCCACGAAGTCGGAGGCCGGCGAGGAGAGGAAGAGCAGGGCACCGACGAGGTCCTCGACGTCGCCCCAGCGGCCGGCGGGCGTCCGCTTGCGGACCCAGGCGCTGAACTCCTCGTCCGCGACGAGGGCGGACGTCAGCTCGGTGTCGAAGTAGCCGGGGCCGATGCCGTTGACCTGGATGCCGTACGGGCCGAGGTCGGCGCACATGCCCTTGGTGAGCATCTTCAGGCCGCCCTTGGTCGCCGAGTAGGGCGCGATACCCGGACGCACCGTCTCGCTCTGCACCGAGCAGATGTTGATGATCTTGCCGCGGCGCCGGGGCACCATGCGCCGGGCGACCTCACGGCCGACGAGGAAGGCGCTGGTGAGGTTGGTGTCGAGCAGGCCGTGCCAGTCCTCGTCGGTGAAGTCGAGGATCGGGGCGCGTCGTTGGGCGCCGGTGTTGTTCACCAGGATGTCGATCGGCCCGGCCCGGTTCTCGATGCGGGCGACGGCGTCGGCGACGGCGGCGGAGTCGGTGACGTCGAACGCCTCCCCGAGGACGGCCTCACCGAACGTCTCGGCCAGCTGCTTGCGGGTTTCCTCCAAGGCGACGCTGTCACGGCCGTTGAGGACGACCGTGCAGCCGGCTTCGAGCAGGCCCTTGGCCAGCGCCCGGCCGATACCGCGGCTGGATCCGGTGACCAGGGCCACCTTGCCGGTGACGTCGAAGAGCGGGTGGCAGACGGGATGGCTCACGTGTGTCGTTCCTTTTTCCACTGAGTGGGAAACTTATCTGCTCAACGGAAAACATCGTCAACAGTGCGGGCAGGCGCTGTCAACCACTGAGTGGAAATCCTTTCCGTCCAGTGGTTGCGCTCAGTGGTAATTTGCCGCTGTGAGTACCAGCGAAGTGCCGACCGATGTCGTCGGCCGGGCGATCCGGCTGCTCGTCCTGGTCGGCGAGCATCCGCACGGTGTGACGCTGTCGGTACTGGCCCGGGAGAGCGGCGTCCCCGTCAGCACCGCGCACCGGCTGGTCAACTCCCTGTGCCGCGAGGGCCTGGTGGAGTTCGAGGCCGCCGACAAGCGCTACAGGCCGGGCCTGCGCCTGTTCCAGCTCGGCCAGCAGGCGGGCCAGGCGTACGGGTTCGCCGGTACGGCTCTGCCCGTGATGCAGCGCGTGACGCGGCAGACCGAGGAAGCCACCCTCATGTCCGTACTCGACGGCACACGGCACCTGTACGTGCACTACGTGGACGGCCCCCTGCCGGTCGGGGTGCGCAGCGAGCCGGGCCGTCACGGCCCGCTGCACTGCACCTCGATGGGCAAGGTACTGATGGCCTTCGCTCCCGACGACGTACGCGCCGACCTCCTGGACCGCGTCGAGCTCACCCCGCACGGACCGAACAGCATCACCGACCGCGAGGCCCTGCGCGAAGAGGTCGCCCGCGCCGCCGAACGCGGCTACGCCACGGCCGACGAGGAGCACCACCGCGGCCTGCGTGCCGTGGCCGTTCCCATCCTCCGCCCCGACGGCAGCGTCTTCGCCGCCCTGTCCACCGCAGCGCCCGCCTTCCGCCGCAGCATGGACGATCTGGTCGCCATGGTGCCGCTGCTCCAGGCGGCGGCCTCCGAACTGGGCGTCCGGCTCCCCGCCCGCTGACCGTCACCGACCAGCGCGCTCAGGACGCGAAGACGGCGAACGCCTCGGTGATCGCCTCCGGACCCACGTCCTGGGCCAGCAACTCATGGAGCAGGAGGCGCGCCCGGTACGGACCGAGGTCGCCGGCCGGGACGAGTCCGCGGCCGATCAGGTCCATCTCGGAGCCTGGATAGCCGTACGTCCCGGTCAGGACAGGGCCGTTGTCGATGCGCGAGGAGAGAACCACGGGGACCCGCGCGGCGAGCCGTTCGAGGGTCTCGACGAGTCGCCCGGGCACGTGGCCGACGCCGAACGCGGCGATGACGAGCCCGTCACATCGGCCGTCCCAGGCCGCGAGCAGTTCACCGTCGTCACCGAGGCTCACCGTGTACAGGCCCACTCGCACGTCACGGACGCGCGGCCCTGCCACAAGGCCGAACCGTCGGGGCGGCGCGGCGGTCAGCCGTACGCTCCCCTCGGTGATCCGGCCGATGGGCCCGGACCCGGGTGACGTGAAGGCGGCGGGGCTGGTGGTGTGGGACTTGCGGACATGGCGTGCCGCGTGGATCTCGTCGTTCAGGACGACCAGCACCCCGGCGCCCCGCAGGTGCGGGGCGGCTGCCGCGAGGACTGCCGCGTACAGGTTGGCGGGTCCGTCGGGGCCGGCCATGGTGGGGTTGCGCATGGCTCCGGTGACGATGACCGGCTGCTCGTGGCGGTGACGAAGGCCGAGAGCGAACGCCGTCTCCTCGATCGTGTCGGTGCCCTGCGTGATCACGACTCCGTCGATACCGCCGCCGGTGAGGGTCCTGTCGACCGCCGAGCCGAGCTCCGTGAGGTCGTCGAAGGTGAGCGAGGCGCCGGACACACGGCGGAAGTCGTGCACGCGCAGCTCGACGCCGTGGCCCTCCAGGCCGGGGACAGCGGCCAGAAGGTCATGGGCGGAAAGGGCCGGGGCGACCCCGCCGGTCACCGGATCGGCCGTCATGGCGATCGTGCCGCCGAGAGAGTAGACAGCCACCGTCCGCGTCGCGCTCATCCTCGCCCACCTTCCGATTGGTCTCGGCCCGGGTGATCCTGCCCTCCGGGAGAGCGCGCGACGCGGGCCCCGGCGACGGATGAGGCACAAGGACACGGATGAGGCACATGGATAGGGGGCGCTGCGGACCGCTCGTGGCTGGCCCGCAACGCCCCCTGGCAATCACCTGAGGGGATACCTCAGGAGTCAGTGGGCCGAAGCCGTCCGGCTACGACTGGACCTGGGTGGTGACCAGGTTCGAGAAGGTCGTCAGCCGGGTGTAGACACCGGGGTACCGCGCGTCGGCGCAGCCGTAACCCCAGGAAGTGATGCCTGCCAGGACGCCCCCGATCATCAGGGGACCGCCGCTGTCGCCCTGGCAGGTGTCCACGCCGCCGGAGGAGTAACCGGCGCACACCATGTCACTGGGCATGAAGTCGGAGCCGTAGGAGCTGGAGCTGCCGCAGGTCGAGTCGGCCACGACCGGCACGGTCGCGGTGCGCAGCTGGTTGGAGGAGGAGCCACCCGAGGAGGTGGTGCCCCAGCCGAGGATCCGGGCGGTGGTGCCGGCCGCGTACACGGAGGTGTCGGACGAGCCGACGTACCGTGCCGGCGTGTACGGCATCGAGGTCGACAGAGTCAGCACCGCCACGTCCTTGCCCGCGGTGGCGTCCGTGTAGTTGGGGTGGATCCATATCCGGCTGACCTGGCTGACCGTGCCGTCGGTGCCGTTGCGGTAGGTGCGGCCGCCCACGACGCGCGTGCTGCTGGTGGTTCTGCCGACCACACAGTGGGCCGCGGTGATCACCTTGGTGGGGGAGACCAGGGTGCCACCACAGAACTGGCTCTGCGAGGCGTTCGTGATCTGCATGACGTACGGGTACGCGCTCGCGGTGGTCGTCGTACCGCCGACGATGGGGGAGGGGGCGGCGACGGCGGAGGGAGCGCTCAGCAGCGCGGACGCGGCGGCGGCAGCGGCCGCCGCACCGAGCACGGCGGTCTTCTTGGCACGCTTGAACCCGAACAAGTGGGGTCTCCTTCATGGGGGTTGCCGGTGGGGGACGCGCGGGTGTGGGGGTGGTGCACCGGGCCGGGAGTTTGGTCCGGTGTGCCCTGCGTGCGGCACGCCCTCAAGCTAGAAGTGGCCACAATCAACCCCCAATGGGGGAACCCCCTAAGGGAGTTGGGCAGGGAAAACCCTCGATGACCCCACGGGAGCGGGCTCGTAGGCTGGCACCGGGGCAGCGTGCAGGTCTCGGCTCGTACGCCTCAGCCCGCACGTCTCAGCCCGTACGCCTCGGCCGGGGCGTGTCGGCTCGTGCACCTCGGTTCGTGCGTATCGGCCTGTACGACTCGTCTGTGCAATCGGCCCGTACGTCTCGGCTCGTACGCCTCGGGGAGGTCAGTTCGTACGGTGTCCCGCTGTCAGCCGCACGATGTCCACCCGCGACCGGATGCCCAGCTTCCGGTAGACCCGCGTGAGCGTCGCCTCCACCGTCTTGACGCTGATGAACAGCCGACCGGCGATCTCGCGGTTCGTCGCGCCCTCCATGACGAGTTCGGCGACCTGACGCTCCGTCGCGGCCAGAACGGCGAGCGCGTCCAGCGCGGCCGGAACCGGGGCGGCGGGCGGCTGCGGTGCCGGGGCGGCGATCGCCCGCTCGGCCTGCCTCAGCCACGGCAGGGCCCGGCAGCGGCGGAACAGCCGGGTCGCCTCGTCGTACGACGTCGGACCGGGCCGGGGCGTGCGCAGCCCCGCCAGGGCGTACGCGGCCCGCGCCTCCTCCAGACCGTGGCCCAGCTTGGCCAGCCGGTCCTGCACGGACGTCAACTGCCGTACCGCGGCCTCCTGTTCGCCGCGTGCCGCGCGCACCAGCGCCTCGGACCGGTCGAGTACGGCGAGCACGCTCTCACGCCCGAGCCGCAGGGCGCGTTCCCGCGTGGCGGCGATGAAGTCCTGCGCCTCGGCGTACTCGCCCACCCGTACCAGCGCCTCCGCCAGGTCGCCGTGCCAGCGTCCACGCGCCGGATCGGTGACCCCGAGGCTCTCCTCCAACTCCCGTACGCGGCGCAGGGACTGGACCGTGCCCGCCGCGTCGCCGGCCACCAGCTGGGCGTACCCGAGGGAGCCCAGGGCGCGGGAGAGGTACACGAGGTCACCGTCCGCCTCGGCGTGCTCCGCCGCCTCCCGGGCCAGCGCGAGCGCCCGGTCGACCTCGCCGCCCGAGGCCTCCGCGAGCGCGGTGAGCATGGCGGAGGCGCCCTCGCCGATCCCGGTGTCCCGGGCCAGGCGCAGGCTCTCCCGGGCGAGGTCCAGCGCCCGGCCGCAGTGCCCGGAGCGCAGCTCGGTCTCGGCGAGGTAGCGCAGGAAGTGCACCTCGCTCTCGACCATGCCGCGCCGGCGGACCTCGCGCAGCAGCGCGGTGACCGTCTGACGGGCCTCCGGGAGCTGGTCGCTCATGAGCAGCCAGCGGAACCGGGCCGCGCCGGCGCCGTTGTGGTGGCAGGCCACGTGGGGGTCCTGCGGTTCCTTCAGCGCCCGCTTGATGGTCGTGGGCGCGTCCGGGTGGCCCATCAGGGTCTCGATATGGGCCTGGAAGGCCAGCGCCAGAAGCTCGGTGCGCCGGTCGCCGGCCCGCTCGGCCAGCTGTGCCGCGTGCGCCGCCTCCTCGCGGCCGTCCGCGAAGTCGCCCTCCACGACCAGTGCCCGCCAGGCCAGTTGGTAGCGGACCAGGGCGAGGAGTCGTGGGTCGTCGCCCGCGTCGGCGAGCGCCTGCGGGTAGGCGGCGTCGACCTCGGAGATGGACTGCCCGGCCGCCTCGATCACCACGATCCAGGCCCGCACCCGGTCGGCGGGTTCGGTGGCCCGGCCCAGCACCTCGCGGGCGATGTCCCGGGCGAGGTCGTTCTCCCCGGCGGTCACCGCGTCCTCCGCCGCCTGCAGCCGCCGCTGGTCCGGACCCGGCTCGGCGTCGGCCGGGGTGTGCCGGGCCGCGAGCAGCCCCAGCTCCGCGGCGACCGAGGGGGCGCCCCGGTCCAGGGCCACGGCCGCGGCCTCCCCGAGTCGCGCGGCGACCGCCGGGTCCGTGCCGGTGGTGGCGAGGGCCAGGTGACGGGCGCGCTCGATGGGGTCGGAGGCCGCCGTGGACAGCGCGGCGTGGGCGGCACGCCGCTCCTGGGCGCCCGCCTCCGCGTACAGCGCGGCCGACACGAGGGGGTGTGCGAACCGTACGCCGGGGCCCTCCCGCTCGGGGGCGAGCAGGCCGAGCGCGACGGCCTGCGCGGTCTCCGCCTCGGCGTCCCGGCGGCCGGCCGCGTGCAGCAGGGCCAGCGTGGGGCGCGCCCCGGCGCTCGCCACGAGCAGGGTGCGACGGGCCTCCACGGGCAGCATCTCCAGCCGGTTCAGCACCAGCGCCCGCAACGAGGTCGGCACCGGCAGCGGCTCGCCCGGGCGCGGCGGGGTCGGGCTCTCGGCGAGGGCACGGCCGAGCTCCAGCGCGAAGAGGGGGTTGCCGCCGCTGGTGCGGTGGATGTCCCGTACGGTCGAGCGGGGCAGACCGGTATAGCCGCGGAACCCGAGGAGCTCGGCGACCTGGGCCTTGGTGAGGGGGTTGACCCGGATGGCCAGGGTCTCGGGGGGCAACGCGCGTAGATGACGGTCCTGCTCCTGACTCTGCGGGTCCGTCGCGGTGCGCGCGGCGCAGAGCATACGGACCGGCATGCCGCCGAGCCGGCGGGCGGCGAAGCCGAGGAGTTCGGCGCTGGCCGAGTCCAGCCACTGGAGGTCGTCGGCGACGATCAGGACGGGCCCCTTGGCGGCCAGCGCCCGCAGGGCCGACAGTACGGCGAGCCGCAGGGCGAGGCCGTCGCGCTGGAGTGTGGACTCGCCGCGGCCGGTGAGCGCCGACTCAAGGGCGTCGCGCTGCGGGGCGGGCAGCCGGTCGGACACCTCGTCGATGACCAGGCCGAGCAGGTCGGCCAGCGCGAGGAACGGCAGATGGGATTCCGACTCGGTGGCCGAGCAGCGCAATACGGTTCGCGCCGATTCGGCGTATTCCGCGGCCAATGTCCGCAAAATGGTCGACTTTCCGATTCCGGCGGGTCCGTGCATCAGCACGCTGCCGCCGCGCGCCAGTTGCTCGCGTGCGGCGATGAGTACCTCGTCCCGGCCGACGACCAGGTCGGGGCGCGGTCTGCCAGGCTCCTTGAAGTCCCGTAGCACGGTCCACCGCTCCCCTCTGTGTCACGTCCGGGCCAATATTAGGCAAGGACTCTTTGAATTTCGGACTCACGGCGTGGTGAGGGAAATAACAGGAGGGACCGCACGAGGGCAAGTCGGGCCCCGTGCGGAAAGCAGTGCTCTGCCTCTGCGAATGGCTGCCGCGGCCCCGGAACCGGGGTGGGACGCGCCCCTGCACGGCCCGGACGAGATCGGTCCCGGCAAGGGGCGCTGGGCCCCCGGCCCGACGGGGCAGCCCCAGGCCACCGCCGGAGGGGGCAGATTCCGGCCACCGGCCCGACAAGGCAGACACATCGCCGAGCGAAGATCCCCTGCCACCTGCTCTTCCCTCCCTCGGCGGCTCCGAAGCCCTGTTCGGGGGTAGTGAGATCTGCGTCACACGCATTACACGATGTCAGACGGCTGTCCGGCAAGGTCACGGACGGGTTCCGGGTAGCCCGGGACTTCGCCTGGCCCGGCCCGGGCTTCAAGGTCGTATCGCCTACGTGGACCGTGCCGACGACGTGTTGAAGACGTCAAGTTCAGGGGACATTGCTCTTCGTACGCGGATCGCGGCGCGTGATGACGGCACCTTCGTACCGAGGAGTAGGGGAGAGCGATGCGGGTCCCGATGACGATTTCGGACTTTCTGGACCGCGCCGAGCTGGGCTTCGCCGCCAGTCCCGGTGTGATCGACGAGCCGAGCCAGCCCGCGGCGCCGGTGCCGGCCTCGACGTACGGGCGGCTGGGCGAGCGCGTCCGGGCGTGGCAGGCAGGGCTGGACGCGCTGGGTGTGGAAGAGGGCGAGCGGGTGGCGGTGGTCAGCCACAACTCGGCGCGTCTGCTGGAGTTGTTGTTCGCGGTGCCGATGAGCGGGCGGATCTGTGTACCCGTCAACTTCCGTCTGAAGGCGGAGGAGATCGAGTACGTGGTGCGGCAGAGCGGTGCCTCGGTGGTGCTGGTCGACCCCGAGGTCCGGGACGCGGTGGCGGACATCAAGGCGGAGCACCGGTTCGTGCTGGGGGAACAGACGGAGGGCGAGCTGATGCGGTTCGGCGTGGAGCCGCGCCCTTGGTCGAGTCCGGACGAGGATGCCACCGCGACGATCAACTACACCTCCGGAACCACTGCACGCCCCAAGGGGGTTCAGCTCACCCACCGCAACATCTGGGTGAACGGGCTGACGTTCGGTCTGCACACCCGCGCGTGGGAGCGGGACGTGTATCTGCACACGCTGCCGATGTTCCACTGCAACGGCTGGGGCATGCCGTTCGTGATGGCCGGGCTCGGCGTGAAACAGGTGGTGCTGCGCAAGGTGGACGGGGCGGAGATCCTGCGGCGGGTGGACGAGCACGGGGTGACGTTTATGTGCGGTGCGCCGGCGGTGTGGAACGCGGTGCTGGACGCGGCGGCGGGCTGGGAGGGGGAGGTCCCGGGGCGGGATCGGGTGCGGATCGTGTGTGCGGGGGCGCCGCCGCCGAGCCGGATGATCCAGCGGGTGGAGGAGGAGCTGGGTTGGGAGTTCACACAGATCTACGGGTTGACGGAGACCTCGCCGGTGCTGACGTTCAACCGGACGCGTCCGGAGGACGAGGGGCTGCCGGCGCGGGAGCGGGCGCGGAAGCTGTCGCGGGCGGGGCTGCCGGCGCTGGGGGTGAAGCTGCGCGTCGCGGGTTCGGGCGAGGTGCTGGCGCGGTCGAATGTGGTCCTGGACGGCTACTGGGAGAAACCTCAGGAGACGGCGGCGGTGCTGGAGGGGGGTTGGTTCCACACCGGGGACGGCGGGTCGGTCGACGAGGCGGACGGGCATCTGACGATCTCCGACCGGAAGAAGGACGTGATCATCACCGGAGGCGAGAACGTCTCCTCGATCGAGGTGGAGGACACGATCTTCAGCCATCCGGCGGTGGCGGAGGTGGCGGTCATCGGGGTGCCGGATGCGAAGTGGGGCGAGACGATCAAGGCGTTGGTGGTGCTGGCCGAGGCCGCCGAGGTGTCCGAGACCGAGATCATCGCGTACTGCAAGCAGCGCATCGCAGGCTACAAGGCCCCCACGTCGGTCGAGTTCCGGGACGCCATCCCGCGGACGGCGACGGGGAAGGTCCAGAAGTTCAAGCTGCGGGAGCCGTACTGGCAGGGTCGCGGCCGGGGCGTCAACTGACGCTCCATGCGCGCGTCGATGTCGCCGCACAGACCCCTGGCGTATGGCCCGACTCGTCTGTCATGGCGCCTGACCAGGGGACCTCCTGGTCAGGGCACCGTCGCCCGAGCAGGGCGAGCAGATGGCATCCGGCCGGACGCCCTGCTGCATCCGGTCCCGACTCCGCGCGCAGGATCAAGACGTGTGAGTGAGGTGTTCGGCCAGCAGACCGGCCACAGCCCGGCGTGCGTACGGATTGTCCAGGGCGGCGGCGGGGGCGGTTTCCCGAAGCAGTGGCTTCCACCGGGGCACGTCCGTGTGGATCATCACGGTCACGTCGTGCGGCAGATCCCGCGACGACGCCCCGACCAGGAGGTGCACGGGGCCGTCGTCCAGCACTCGGCGGGGCCGCGTGACGTCCCATTGGGCGAGGTCGTCGGCGGCGACGGGGAACGTGACCGTACGCTCCTCGCCCGGGGACAACTCGACGCGGGCGAACGCGGCGTCACCGGTCTCGGGTTCCGGGGCGGAAAGTCATCAAGGTGCTCGGCGAGCTCACTGGCCGCTCTGTGCAAGTGTGTCCTCACGTCCGTCGAGGATGGCACGGACGAGGAGTGCTCGACCGGCGCCTGCCTGATCCGATGACCGCACGACGAAGACGCCCTGGCCTCATGACTGGGGTCATTTCGTGCGTTCGGGGCCGCCCTACTTCAGGCTGCCCTCAAGGGCCTCGAAGATGTCCGAGTCCGTCTCCTTCTGCCAGTCCGGCAGGTCCGGCCAGTCGGCCACGTACCCAGGCCTCGGGTCCTCGAAGTGCTTGAACATCTGCGCCGTTCAGGAGTCTACGGGCGACGTACCCGGACCCGGAGGCCGCGCCAGCCGCAGGGCTGCGAGTACGCCTTGCGGAATTGCCGCATGACCAGCTCGTCCTCGTCGGCGCCCAACTCCTCGCCGAGGAGGAGTTGCAGGTGCCCGATCAAGGCCGGCGAGGCTCCCAAGCTGGCCCACCTGGCCATCAGCAGGGCCATCGCCCGGCTGGAGGGAGAGGCGACGGACGACGAAAGGGAAGTGGTCATCACACCGCGCCTCATCATCCGCAGCACCACGGCCGCGCCTTCCCGCCCCTGACCTCGTCGCTTCGAGGGCTTGCCGGGAACCAGCGTGGCTTCCGGCTCCGCGGCGCCGACGTACAGGTGGTGGGCGTGCCGTACGAACGGTACGGCGAGGAGGCGCTCGCCTGTGTGCTTCGAACAGGTCTGCCCCCAACCCGGGCGCGTGGCTCCCCGACCGGCGCGTTCTGCTTCCTCCGTCCGACCGCGCGGCGCACAGCGATGGGTGCACCACGGTGTCGTGGGCGGTCTCCGCGCCGCTCACGCGGCTTGCGCGCTCCGCTGTTCGGGGGATTCGGGCGTCAGGGATCTGGCGTGGCGGAAGTTGCCGGGAGCGTACTGGTGACACCGACCGGGGTCGCCCATCTCCCTGTGAGGGACGGCGGTCTGTGATGCCCAGCAGGCGTCGCCGCCGGTAGTGGCCCCCAGGACTGGGGGGCGAGAAGCGGCCCCGAACAATCCAGAACCCCTGTGGAGGGCTGCTCCATGCCTGGAACCGTAACCTTAGTCACCACCTCGCCGAATCCTTCGGTCGTCGGTCAGTCGGTGACGTTGACCGCGACCGTCACCCCGCTCGGGCCGGGGACTCCGACGGGGACGGTCACCTTCGCCGTCAGCGGCGGGCCGACCGTGACGGCGCCCGTCGTGAACGGTGTCGCGACAGCGACGGTCACCAACCTGTCCGTCGGAAACCACACGGTCACCGCCTCCTACAGCGGTGATACCAACTTCACCTCGTCGACGGGCACCACGGTCCAGGCGGTCGTCAAGGCGTCCACCACGACGACGGTGACCTCCTCGCCGGATCCGTCGACCTTCGGCCAGACGGTGACGATCACGGCGACAGTGGCTCCGGTCCCGCCGGGCACGGGGACGCCGACGGGTACCGTCACCTTCTTCATCGCCGGAGGGCCGACCCTGACGGCGCCCCTGGTGGGGGGAACGGCGACGGTCACCACGAGCGCGTTGAGCGTCGGCACGCACACGATCACCGCGTTCTACGGCGGGGATGCCAACTTCCTGCCGTCGACCGGGACGGACACGCAGACGGTCCAGGGCAAGGCGGCCACGACGACCACCGTGACCTCCTCGCCGGATCCGTCGGTGACGGGCCAGTCGGTGTCCTTCACCGCCACCGTCGCGCCCGTGCCTCCCGCGGTGGGCACCCCCACCGGAACGGTGACCTTCACCTTCGGCGACGGATCGCCGTCGGTGACGGTCGCCCTGGTGGGGGGTGTGGCCACGGTCAACCACACCTACGCGAGCGCCACCGGCAGCCCGTACACGGTCACCGCGACCTACAGCGGGGACACCGGCTTCGCCGGCTCCTCGGGTACGACCCTTCAGGCCGTGGTACCGGCGTCGACGACCACGACGGTGACGTCCTCGCCGGATCCGTCGGTGGTGGGGCAGCCGGTGACCCTGACCGCGACGGTGGCGCCGGTTTCGCCGGGCGCGGGGACGCCCACGGGCACGGTCACGTTCGTCTTCGGGGACGGCTCGCTGCCGGTGACCGTGCCGTTGACCGGCGGCACCGCCACTACCACGCACGCCTACGGCACCACCGCGGGCAGCCCGTTCACGGTGACGGCCACCTACACCGGTGACGGAAGCTTCCTCCCGTCGTCGGGCACGGACACCCAGACCGTGCAGCGGGCGTCGACGACCACGACGGTGACCTCCTCACCGGATCCATCGGTGGTGGGGCAGCCGGTGACCTTCACGGCCACGGTGGCGCCGGTTTCGCCGGGCGCGGGCACGCCGGCGGGCACGGTCACCTTCGACTTCGGCGACGGATCACCGACCCAGAGCGCCATCCTGGTGGGCGGTACGGCGACGGCGACCCACGCCTACACCTCCACGGCCGGCAGCCCGTACACGGTCACCGCCACCTACGCCGGGAACACCAACTTCACCGGCTCCTCGGGTACGGACACCCAGACCGTGCAGCCGACGTCGACGACGACCACGGTGACGTCCTCGCCGGATCCGTCGGTGGTGGGGCAGCCGGTGACCATCACCACGACGGTGGCACCGAACGCACCGGGCGCCGGCACGCCCACAGGAAGCGTCACCATCAACTTCGGTGACGGCAGCCCGTCCCAGACGGTGCCCCTGGTGGGCGGTACGGCGACGGTGACCCACACCTACACCACGACGACCGGCAGCCCGTTCACCATCACCGCCTCCTACGGCGGGGACAGCAACTTCGCCTCCTCCACCGGCACCCGTATTCAGACGGTGAATCGGGCGTCGACGACGACCACGGTGACGTCGTCGCCGGATCCGTCGGTGGTGGGGCAGCAGGTGTCGTTCACGGCGTCGGTGGCGCCGGTTTCGCCGGGTGCGGGTTCTCCGACGGGGACGGTGACGTTCAGTTTCGGTGATGGTAGTCCGGCGGTGACGGTGCCGGTCGCGGGTGGTGTTGCGACGGCGACGCACACGTACACCAGTACTTCCGGGAGTCCGTTCACCGTTACCGCCACCTACAGTGGCGACTCGAACTTCGCCGGTTCGTCCGGGACCCGTATTCAGACGGTGAACCGGGCGTCGACGACGACCACGGTGACGTCGTCGCCGGATCCGTCGGTGGTGGGGCAGCAGGTGTCGTTCACGGCGTCGGTGGCGCCGGTTTCGCCGGGTGCGGGTTCTCCGACGGGGACGGTGACGTTCAGTTTCGGTGATGGTAGTCCGGCGGTGACGGTGCCGGTCGCGGGTGGTGTTGCGACGGCGACGCACACGTACACCAGTACTTCTGGCAGTCCGTTCACCGTTACCGCCACCTACAGTGGCGACTCGAACTTCGCCGGTTCCTCGGGTACGGACACCCAGACCGTGCAGCGGGCGTCGACGACGACCACGGTGACGTCGTCGCCGGATCCGTCGGTGGTGGGGCAGCAGGTGTCGTTCACGGCGTCGGTGGCGCCGGTTTCGCCGGGTGCGGGTTCTCCGACGGGGACGGTGACGTTTGATTTCGGTGACGGCAGTCCGACGGTGACGGTGCCGGTCGTGGGCAGTACGGCGACGGCGACCCACGCCTACGCCTCCACGGCCGGCAGCCCGTACACGGTCACCGCCACCTACGCCGGGAACACCAACTTCGCCGGCTCCTCGGGTACGGACACCCAGACGGTGAACCGGGCGTCGACGACGACCACGGTGACCTCCGCGCCGGATCCGTCGGTGGTGGGGCAGCAGGTGTCGTTCACGGCGTCGGTGGCGCCGGTTTCGCCGGGTGCGGGTTCTCCGACGGGGACGGTGACGTTTGATTTCGGTGACGGCAGTCCGACGGTGACGGTGCCGGTCGTGGGCGGTACGGCGACGGCGACCCACGCCTACACCTCCACGACCGGCAGCCCCTACACCGTCACCGCCACCTACAGCGGCGACACCAACTTCAACACGTCCAGCGGCACCGACACCCAGACCGTCCACGCGGCGGCAACCACCACCCACGTCACCACCAGCCCCGACCCCTCGGTGGTCGGCCAACCGGTCGCCATCACCGTGTCGGTGACCGCCTCGGCGCCGGGCGCCGGAACGCCGACCGGAAACGTGGTCGTCAACTTCGGAGACGGCTCACCCGCCCAGACAGTGACGCTGTCCGGCGGGACCGCGACGCTGAACCACACCTACACCAGCGCCGTGGGCAGCCCCTACACCGTCACCGCCACCTATGCGGGGGACGGCAACTTCAACGCCTCCACGGGGACCGCCACGCAGGTCGTGAGGCAGGCAGCGACCACCACCACGGTCACGTCGAGCCCCGACCCGTCGGTCTTCGGCGAGCCGGTGACGATCACCGCCACGGTGACACCCAACCCGCCCGGAGCCGGTACGCCCGGCGGGACCGTGTTCTTCGTCATCAGCGGCGGACCGGTCCTCAGCGCCCCCGTCACCGCGGGCACCGCCACCGTCACCACCAGCGCGCTGACGGTCGGCCCGCACACCATCACCGCCATCTACACCGGCGACAGCAACTTCTCCCCGTCGCTCGGCACCGACACCCACACGGTGAACCAGTCGGCCACGACGACCGTGGTGACGTCGGCGCCCGACCCGTCCCTGGTCGGTCAGCAGGTGACGGCCACGGCGACGGTGACAGCGACCGCTCCGGGTGCGGGGACGCCGTCGGGAACCGTCGTCTTCGACTTCGGCGACGGCTCCGCGCCGGTCACCGGAGCCGTCGTGGGCGGCACGGCAACGGCAACCCACACCTACGGCACCACGACCGGCAGCCCCTTCACCGTCACCGCAACCTACGGCGGAGACACCAGCTTCGCGGGATCCTCCGGCACCGACTCGCAGACGGTCGACGCGGCGGCCACCACGACCACGGTGACCTCCGCGCCGGATCCGTCGGTGGTCGGTCAGAGCGTGACGGTGACCGCGTCGGTGGCGGCGGTTGCTCCGGGTGCGGGGACGCCGGTGGGGACGGTGACGTTCGACTTCGGTGACGGGTCGCCGACCCAGAGCGGCACGCTGGTGGGTGGTGTGGCCACGGTCACGCACGCGTACGCCACCACGTCAGGCAGCCCGTACAGCATCACCGCGACCTACGGTGGCAACGCCGACTTCGCCGGCAGCGCGGGTACGCACGCGCAGTCGGTGATCCAGGCGGCGACCACGACCACGGTGACCTCGGCTCCCGATCCGTCGGTGGTGGGTGAGCCGGTCTCGGTGACGGCGGCGGTGGCTCCGGTCGCCCCGGGTGCGGGATCGCCGACCGGGACGGTCGTCTTCGACTTCGGCGACGGGTCGGGAACGGCTGTGGCGACGGTGTCGGGTGGGGTGGCCACGGTCACCCACGCCTACACGGGCGTGGCGGGGAGCCCGTACACCATCACCGCGACCTACGGCGGGGACACGAACTTCACCGGTAGCGCGGGTACGGACACGCAGGCGGTGAACCAGGCGGCGACCACGGCCACGGTGACCTCGTCTCCCAATCCGTCGGCCGTGGACGAGCCGGTGACGGTGACGGCGACAGTGGTCGCGAACGCCCCGGGTGCGGGGACGCCGACCGGGACGGTCGCCTTCGACTTCGGCGACGGGTCGGGAACGATCTCCGTGACGGTGTCGGGCGGGGTCGCCACGACCACCCACACCTACACGGACGCCACGGGGAGCCCGTACACCATCACCGCGACCTACGGCGGGGACACCGACTTCGCCGGGGACACCGCGACGGAGAGCCACGTGGTGAGCCAGGCGGCGCAGTAGGCAGCCACAGCAGCCGACTGAGCCCGATGGGGAGTGACGCTCGACCGGCAACACCGGTCGGGCGTCACTCCTTTGTGCGGGAGCCGACCGGGTTGCCCAGAGTCAGGCACCGGTCGTGTGCAGGATGACCGCAGGGTCGTTCACCGGCTGGGGCGTGCCGGTGAGGTCCAGCACGAACAGAGGGACACCGAGGGCGTCCGCGCGGATGCGGGCGTCCTCGGCGTATCCGGCCAGGGAGACATAGACGCAGTCCGCCGACTCCGTCATGGCCGTCAGCCACAGGCACTCCACGTCGCGTACCGACGCCGGGCAGATCGTCGGGTCGACCTGGGCCAGCAGTCGGCGCGCGGCCAGCCTGATACCGGAAGGGGGGCGCTCGTCGGCGCGGCGGATGTCCCCGTAACCCAGCCAGCGCAAGTAGAGCGTGGCGGCGGTGACCGCGTCCCGGGCGGTACGGATGGTCACGGGATGGAAGGCCGGGCGGCTCGGGGGCGGGACCGCCTCGGGGGTGGGCGCCGGGGAGCTTCCGGTGACCGGGATCCGCAGCACGGTCCCGCAGGGACAGCCCAGCTCCGGGTGCGGCCACTGGTTCCGGCGGCCGCAGGACGCACAGCGCACGCTGACCCACTCCTCGTCCCAGGCGCGATGGACGAGTTCCGTGGGCGTGGCCCGCCGGTCCAGGGCCGGGGCCACCGGGGCGCCGCACGCGCAGGGATAGGCCGGCGCGGCGTAGACGTGCTCGCGCCGACAAGCCGGACAGAGTACCGGCACGCTCTCGGACATGGCCCACTCCACGGCATCGCGTCGGGACAGCACTCCCATCCTGCTCCTGCCGGTCCCCGCTTGTCCGTCTCTTGACGGCCTTCGGCGGCCCACATAACCTCATTCCAGATAGTAGAAGTTAGTTTCCGCAATACGGAATCCAGAACCACGCGGAAGTGTGTGCGTGGAAGCGCCGGGCGCGACGGGAGTGCGCATCCGACAGCCGGAGCAGGAGTACGAGATGGCTCGAATGACCGCTGCCCGCGCGGCAGTTGAGATCCTGAAACGCGAGGGCGTCCGGGACGCGTTCGGTGTCCCGGGCGCGGCGATCAACCCCTTCTACGCGGCGCTCAAGGCCGCCGACGGGATCACCCACACCCTCGCCCGCCATGTGGAGGGCGCCTCGCACATGGCAGAGGGCTACACCCGCACCCACCCGGGCCATATCGGCGTCTGTGTCGGCACATCCGGACCGGCCGGCACCGACATGATCACCGGGCTCTACTCGGCGACCGGTGACTCCATCCCGATTCTGTGCGTCACGGGCCAGGCCCCCACGGCCGTGATCCACAAGGAGGACTTCCAGGCCGTCGACATAGCGGCCATCGCCGGGCCGGTCACCAAGATGGCCGTCACCGTGCTGGAGGCCGCGCAGGTCCCCGGCGTCTTCCAGCAGGCCTTCCATCTCATGCGCTCAGGCCGCCCGGGACCCGTCCTCATCGACCTGCCCGTCGACGTCCAGCTCACCGAGATCGAGTTCGACCCGGAGACGTACGAGCCGCTGCCGGTCTACAAGCCGGCCGCCTCCCGGGCCCAGATCGAGAAGGCCCTCACCCTCCTGGCCGGCTCCGAACGGCCGCTCATCGTCGCCGGTGGCGGTGTCATCAACGCCGACGCCTGCGAACTGCTGGTGGAATTCGCCGAGTTGACGGGCGTCCCGGTCGTCCCCACCCTCATGGGCTGGGGCGTCATCCCCGACGACCACGAGCTGAACGCCGGCATGGTCGGCCTGCAGACCTCGCACCGCTACGGCAACGCGACCTTCCTGGAGTCCGACTTCGTCCTCGGCATCGGCAACCGCTGGGCCAACCGACACACCGGCAGGATCGACGTCTACACGGCCGGGCGGAGGTTCGTGCACGTCGACATCGAGCCCACCCAGATCGGCCGGATCTTCGCCCCCGACTACGGCATCGCCTCCGACGCCAGGGCCGCGCTGGAACTCTTCGTCGAGGTGGCAGGGGAGCTGAAGGCGGCGGGCGGGCTGCCCGACCGGTCCGACTGGGCCGCCGCCGCACAGGAGAGGAAGGCCCGCCTCCAGCGCCGTACGCACTTCGACGACATCCCCATCAAGCCGCAGCGCGTCTACGAGGAGATGAACAAGGCGTTCGGGCCGGAGACCCGGTACGTGACCACCATCGGCCTCTCGCAGATCGCCGGCGCCCAGATGCTGCACGTCTACAAGCCGCGCCACTGGATCAACTGCGGTCAGGCGGGCCCCCTCGGCTGGACCGTGCCGGCCGCGCTCGGCGTCGCCAGGGCCGACCCGGAGGCGTCCGTCGTCGGGCTCTCCGGCGACTACGACTTCCAGTTCATGATCGAGGAGCTGGCCGTGGGGGCACAGCACAAGATCCCGTACGTCCATGTCCTGGTCAACAACTCCTACCTGGGTCTGATCCGCCAGGCACAGCGCGCCTTCGACATCGACTTCCAGGTCAACCTGGAGTTCGAGAACATCAACTCGCCCGAGCTGGGCGTCTACGGCGTCGACCACGTCAAGGTCGCCGAGGGCCTCGGCTGCAAGGCGATCCGCGTGACCGACCCGAACGAGCTCCGCTCCGCCTTCGAGCAGGCGAAGAAGCTGGCCGCCGAACACCGGGTCCCGGTCGTCGTCGAGGTGATCCTGGAGCGTGTCACCAACATCTCGATGTCCACGACCAACGACATCGGCAACGTCGTGGAGTTCGAGGAGATCGCGACCGAGCCGGGGCACGCGCCCACATCGATCAGAACACTGAAGACCTGAGGGCCCCAAGAGGTGAGCGTGCCGGACCGGTGCGGGGAGCGGGCTGCGTTCCCAGGCCTCCCGACGCCGGGTCCGGCGCTCGCCTCCCCGTTCGTCCGCCCAGGGGACGCCCCGCGCCGGCGGCGACCGCCACAGTGGCGCGGGGCCCACCCCGCAGCGGCGCGACCTCGCATACCGCGAGCCGCTTTGTCGCACCGCTGCTCATGGTTCCCCCGTTGCCCTTCCCAGGGCGTTCCCCCGTGATCAAGGCCCGCCGCCCCCGTGCCGGCGGGCCCCATGTGCCGAGAATGTGCCCGCATCCGGGGGCAGGTGAAGCCTCCGGGCGCGTCTTCAGAGCTTGATTTGAGGGTGGCGTAGTCGGCCTACGCACACTGGCGTACGCAGGGACGTGCCGACGTGGGCTGTCGGGAGCGTGACCGCGTCAGGGCCGTGCGCCGGAGAGGCGCTCCACGGCGCGCAGCAGGGCCGAGTGGTCCAGGCCGCCGTCGCCCTGGGCGCGGAGGCTGGCGACGAGCTGGGCGACCACGGCGCCGACGGGGAGCGGGGCGCCCACGGTGCGGGCCGCGTCCGTCACGATGCCCATGTCCTTGTGGTGCAGGTCGATGCGGAAGCCCGGCTTGAAGTCACGGTTCAGGAAGTTGTCCTTCTTCCGCGTCAGCACGGTGGAACCCGCGAGCCCGCCGCCCAGGACGTCGAGCGCCGCCCTGAGGTCGACGCCCGACTTCTCAAGGAAGACCACGGCCTCGGCGCAGGCCTGGATGTTCACGGCGACGATCAGCTGGTTCGCGGCCTTCACGGTCTGGCCCGAGCCGTGCGGGCCGCACAGCACGACCGTCCGGCCGAGCGCCTCGAAGACCGGCTTCGCCGCGTCGAAGTCGGCCTGCTCGCCGCCGACCATGATGGACAGCACGGCTTCGATCGCACCGGCCTCACCGCCGGACACCGGGGCATCGAGGACGCGGATGCCCTTGTCCCCCGCGGCCACGGCCAGGTCGATCGAGGTCTGCGGGGTGATGGAGGACATGTCGATCAGGAGGGCGCCCGGCCTGGCGTTCTCCAGAATGCCGTCCGGTCCGTACGCGACGGCTTCCACGTGCGGGGAGGCGGGCACCATCGTGATGATCACGTCGGCGTTCCGCACCGCCTCCGCCACGGACCCGGCCGCGGTGCCTCCGGCGGCGGCCAGCCGGTCCAGCTTCTCCTGCTCCAGCGTGAAGCCCGTGACCTCGTAACCCGCCTTGATCAGGTTCTCGGACATGGGGGAGCCCATGATGCCGAGGCCGATCCAGGCAACCGCCGGGCGGGAGGTGCCGGTGCGGGTCGGGTGGGAGGAGTCCGGGAGCTTGTCGGTCATGGTGAGGCTGCCTCTCGGGACGGGGCGGTGTTCAGCGGGCGGCACGCGCCTCGCGCGGAAGCCACGCGAAGGACTCGGCGCTCGGCCGGTCGCCCGGCTTGTACTCCAGGCCCACCCAGCCCGCGTAACCGGCCTTGTGGAGCTGGTCGAGCAGCTCTCCCAGCGGGAGCGTGCCCGTGCCCGGTGCGCCGCGGCCGGGGCTGTCGGCGATCTGGACGTGACCGGTGCGGTCCGCGTACGCGGAGATCACCTGCGGCAGGTCCTCGCCGTTCATGGACAGGTGGTACAGGTCCATCAGGAACCGGGCGTTGCCGAGGCCCGACGCCCGGTTGACCTTGTCGACGATCGCGACGGCGGCCGGCGCCGACACCAGTGGGTACCGCGGTGACTCGGGCTTGTTGAGGGCCTCGACCAGCAGGATGGCGCCGATCCGGTCGGCGGCACGGGCCGCGAGTACCAGGTTCTCCAGGGCGAGCCCGTCCTGTTCGGCGGGGTCCGCGCCGTCGACGCGGTTGCCGTACAGGGCGTTGAGCGCCGTGCAGCCGAGGGAGGCGGCGAAGCCGGCGGCCACGTCGACGTTGGCGCGGAACCGCTCCGACTCCTCGCCGGGGATCGACAGGGCCCCGCGGTCCGGGCCGGGCAGCTGCCCCGCGTAGAGGTTCAGCCCCGTGAGCCGGACACCCGCGTCCTCGATCGCCTTCTTCAGGGCGCCGAGCTCGGACGGCTCGGGCGTGGGCGCGTCGACCCAGGGCCACCACAGCTCGACCGCGGTGAAGCCGGCCGCGGCGGCGGCCGCGGGGCGCTCCAGGAGCGGGAGTTCCGTGAAGAGGATCGACAGGTTGACGGTGAAGCGCTGGTCTGCGGCGGTGCTCCATTCAAAGCCTGACATCGGCGCGGCGCCTCTTTCCATATTGCGGAAATTCAATTCTGCTACATGGAAGGCTGCCCGGGGCTGGAGCCGGCTGTCAAGACCGCTCACAAACGAAGGACCAGGCACTCGGCATCATCCGCGTCGTCAGCACCGTCCGCGCCCGTGCATCACTGCTGATCGCCGCGGGCGATTCGTTAAGGTCGTGGCGAAGCGACCGGGGCACACCAGCAGTCGGAGGACTGAGGGAACGCGCAGGTCAGTGTCGATGCCATGGGGGCACAGTGCGACTGAGAGTGGAGTTCACGACCGAGCCCTTCGATCTCGACGAGCCGCCCGCGCACGCGCTGGTGGCCCGCGAGGTCATGGAGACGGCGGACCTCGACGCCGTCGAGGTCGGTCCCTTCGGCAACACCGCGGAAGGCCGGGCCGACACGGTACTCAGTGCTGTCGACACCGTGCTGCGCACAGCACTGGAGGCCGGTGCCACCCGTGTGTCGTTGCAGGTGAACGTGATCACCGCGGCCGGGGAGGGCGGTAGGTGACCGGCAACGGGGACCATCCCTTCCTCGCGGCGGTGAAGCCGCTGGTCGACGCCATGGGCGGCGAGATGCTGCCGCCCGGCGAGGCCGGTCCCGATGACGTGGTGCTCTCCTGGGAGGGCGCCGGCATCGTCGCCGTACGGCTGCCGCAGCTCGCCGACTCGCTCGACCACATCCTGGCGGCCATGGAGCGCAAGCAGGGCAAGCCCCTGGCCGAGCTGGACCGCAAGGCCAAGCAGCAGGTCGTCCGGACCCTGGAGGCACGCGGCGCCTTCCTGGTGCGGCACGGCGTGGAGACCGTGGCCGGGGCGCTCGGCGTCAGCCGCTTCACCGTCTACAACTACATCAACTACGCCAACGAGCAGCGGGCCAAGGCGCGAGGGGGCGAAGCAGAGCCGTTGTAGAGCCCTGCCCCCGTACATTCAGTTCCGGACGGTCAGGACGGTCGGGACGGTCAGGACGGGTCGAGGATGACGGGAAGTTCCGCCAGCCCGCGGAACGCGGGGAACGGCACGGTCAGCCAGCGTGCGTCCTCCGGTGCCTCGGCCAGGGCCATGTCGGGGTACCGCTCGAAGAGCGTGGTGAGGGCGATCTGCATCTCCAGACGCGCCAGTGGGGCGCCGATGCAGTAGTGCGGGCCGACACCGAACGTCAGATGCTCCGCCTGGACGTTGGGGCGCTTGACGTCCATCCGGTCAGGATCGGGGAAGGCTTCCGGGTCACGGTTGGCCGCGGCGATCGAGATCTGGACGAGCGCACCCTTGGGGATGAGCGTGTCACGGATCACGAGGTCTTCCTTCGCGTAGCGGAATGTCGAGTTCTCCACGGAGGTCTCGAACCGGAAGATCTCCTCGATGGCCGAGGCCATGGCGGCCGGGCCCTGGAGTGCCAGCCGCTTCTGTTCCGGTTGGGCGAGCAGATGGTGGACGGCGTTGCCGATCTGGTACGCGGTCGACTTGTGGCCGGCGAAAAGCAGCACCCACGCTGTGGAGACCAGTTCGTGGTCGGTGAGCGCGCCGTCCTGGTCCTGCGCCGTGACGAGTGCGCTGAGCAGGCCTCCGTCCGGCTCCTGCCGCTTCCGCGCGATCAGGTCCACCAGATAGTCGCGCAGATTGCCCTCGGCCACTTCCAGCGCTTTCCTCGCCTCTGGGCCGAAGCCGGTCCGAGCGACGGTACTGGACCATGCGTGGGCCTGCTTGCGTTCGTTCTCCGGGACGCCCAGAAGTTCGCAGATCACTACGAGCGGCAGCGGGAAGCAGAACTCCGGCAGCAGATCCACGGGCCCCGAAGCCGAGCACCGGTCCAGCAACTCCTCAGTGATCTCCTGGACGCGTGGACGCAGCGATTCCACCCTCTTCGGGGTGAAGGTGCTGCCGACGATCCTTCGGAGCCGGGTGTGCTTCGGCGGGTCCGAGAAGAGCATGTTGTCGTCCAGGGCGATCGACGAGTCACCGAAGATGCGCTGGTAGGCGTCGATGGCGCCGTACATGTCCTTGCTCAGACGAGAGTCCGCCAGGGCGGTACGGGCGTCGTCGTACCGGGTGATGAGGTAGGTCTCGACCCCATGGGGAGGCGACAGCGGACACACGGGGGCTGTCGCCCTGAGCGTGGCGTAGACGGGATAGGGGTTGGCGCGAAAATCCCGACCGCAGGACGAGGCCGCGGCCGCGGCCTCGTCGGACGACATTTCCTCAGATGCGAGCGCTTCCGTCATGGCTGGTCCCAGGGATCGAGGTGCGGGCGGGGTGATGACCGCAGGGGTGCGTTCCGGCGGTCAGTGGCACGGTTTCCCGTGCGTCGCCGTGAAGTAAACGTCGCTGGGCCATACGGGCCGGGTCGCCCTTTGAATTGCGCGAAATGCTCCGTTGACCCGGTCGGCCCATCCCGGGGCGCGCTCCGGTCGCGTGTGCACCGTTTCCGTTGATACACACGGATGGACAGGCACCGTCCGCGACGTCTCGGACCGGGCCCCGCCGGACGGATGGGAAATCAGTGAGCGGACGCGCAGCGGCATCTGTACCAGTTCTCATCGTAGGCGGATCCCTGGTGGGCCTTTCCACTTCCGTGTTCCTGGGGCGTCTTGGGATTGAGCACATGCTCGTGGAGCGGCATGCCGGGACGTCAATGCACCCACGCGGCCGTGGAAACAATGTGCGCACCATGGAGATTTTCCGGACTGCCGGTCTGGAGGCGCGTATCAGGGAGGCCGCCGCCGCGCTCGCCGGAAATGATGGCGTCCTTCAGGTGGACACCCTCGCCGGGCACCGGCGACGCTGGATCATTCGGGACATCTCGGCAGGAACGGATGTCTCGCGGATCAGTTCCTCGAACTGGTGCCTGTGCAGTCAGAACGATCTCGAACCGGTGCTCCTGAGCCGTGCCCGTCGCCAGGGCGGAGACATCCGCTTCGGTACCGAGTTGCTTTCCTTCACGCAGGGGCGAGAAGGAGTCCAGGCCAGGATGATGCGCCGGGACACCGGTGAGACCTATACCGTGCACGCTGATTTTCTGGTGGCAGCCGACGGGCCCAGGAGCTCCATCCGAAAATCTCTGGAAATCAGCCAGTCAGGGGCCGGTGATCTGTTCCACAATGTCAGCATCACCTTCCGGAGCAAGAAGCTCAAGGACTGCATCGGAGAAAAGCCGTTCGTCGTCTGCTATGTCACCGACCCGAGCGGTGAAGGGGCTTTGCTGCCGGTGGACAACGAGGAGCGATGGGTGATCCATGTTCCTTGGCGCCCGGACAGTGGTGAATCACTGGAGGACTTCAGTGACGACCGCTGTGCCGCCCACATCCGTGCGGCCGCCGGCGTTCCGGATATCGATGTGGAGATCACCGGAAAGGCTCCTTGGCACGCTTCCAGTCGTGTCGCGGACAGCTACGGAAAGGGCCGGGTTTTCCTGGCCGGTGACTCGGCACATGAAATGCCGCCCACCGGGGCGTTCGGGTCCAACACCGGAATTCAGGACGCGCACAATCTCGCCTGGAAGCTGGGCGCGGTGCTCCGCGGCTGGGCGGGCATGCCCCTGCTGGACACCTACCAGCAGGAACGACGTCCCACGGCCCTCGCGACCATCGCCCGGGCATGCCTGCAGGCGGTCGAGGAGCAGCACCCGGGATTCAGTCCCGAGGAGGGACGCAACAACGACCCGGCGGACATCATGACCGTGGCGCTCTGCTACCGGTATGCGTCGCATGCGGTCGTGGGCGCCTCCCCGGAGCGGCCGGTCGTACCGGAAACCCTCCAGCTCGACGGCGAACCGGGCAGCCGCGCACCCCATATGTGGATCACACGAGAAGGGCTCCGGATCTCCACGCTGGATCTGTACGAGCGTTCCTTCGTGGTCCTCTCCGGACCGAGAGGCCACGCGTGGCGGGGCGCGGCCGAAAGAGCGTCGGAAACGCTGAGGGTTCCCGTCGAGGCGTATCTCGTGGGAAGCGGCCGTGACTGCGACCTGGTGCCCGAGCCGGATGCCGACTGGGGAAAGGTGCACGGCACGGCCGAAGACGGTGCCGTCCTCGTGCGCCCGGACGGTTGTGTCGCGTGGCGGGCGCAGGCCGGGATGCCGCACCCCGAGCGCGTGCTGACACAGGTGCTGCGGACGGTGCTCTGCCGCGACTGAGACAACGACTGAGAGCAGCAGAGAAGCGGAGAGCAGCAGAGAAGCAGAGAACCGCAGAGAAGAGGACATGGCGATGACGCTCGTGGGAGACCCTCAGTTCCAGGACGGCCGTGTGGACGTCCACCACCACTTCACCGCACCGGCCTGGCTGGACTGGGCAGAAGAACGAGGCGTCGTCGCACGTGACAAGCTGCCCTGGTGGACGCGCTGGGACCTGAGCACGGCCCTGGACGTCATGGACAAGGCGGGCATCGGAACGGCCGTCATGACGGTGGCGATGCTGGGCCGGCTCCAGGAGCGCGCGGAGCGCCGGGACAGCGCGCGTGTCGCCCTGCGGGCGGCGGCCGACGTCGTCGAAAGTCATCCCACGCGCTTCAGGTTCTTCACACCCGTCTTCCTCGACGACCTGGAACTGTCCACGTGGAGCCTCACCTACGGCCTCGACGAGCTCGGGGCCGTCGGCGTGAGCACGAGAACCAGCATGAACGGTGTCTACCTCGGCGACGAGACGCATGACCGCCTGCTGAACGAACTGAACGAGCGGTCCGCGGTCATCAGCACCCACCCCATGGAAGTACCGGCGGGAAACGACCGCGGTACGGGACTGCCGGGAGTGCCGCCCTTCCTCTGCGACTTCCTTGTGGACACCACACGCGCCGCCATCAACCTCATCAAGAACGGCACCCTGGACCGCTATCCGAACCTCACCTTCATCCTCCCCCACGGAGGAGGCTTCCTTCCCTACATCGCCACCCGGCTCGAACTCTTCGGCGGGCATCTCACCCCCGAAGTCGAGCCGGGCCGGGTCCGTGACTATCTGCACCGGTTCTACTTCGACACGGCGGGACCCATGTCTCCCTCGGCCACACCCACCCTGATGGCCACCGTGGACCCGGATCACATCCTCTTCGGCACGGACTGGCCGCCCACCCCCGGACACGTCGTCACCGACATCACGACACCCGCCCTGGACAACGACCCGGTCATCTCCGGCCGGCAACTCCACGGGATCAACCGGGAGAACGCCCTGCGTCTGCTGGGTCGGAACCCGTGATGCCGCGTCGCCCTCGGCGGCGAGCGGACCACGGCCTGCCGATGACGGGCGGGCGTTCGTAACCTCGATTTTTCAACAATCCGTTGACGTCGTGTTGCCGAAGGGCGTTAGCTGTTCGAACAGCCCGTCCAGCGACACACGCCACGGAGGCCCGTTGACTTCGAGTTCTTCCCCGCCGGGTCCAGGGCCTGTGTCGGAAGTGGCGCCTGCCGGCCGACGCCCGGCACAGGCCCTGGCGGCGTTCAACGCCCTGGAGGAGCACGCGGCCACAGCGGCGCTCCGTGAGGCGTGCGCCTCGGCGGAGTGGGGGCGCAGGCTGCTCGCCGGGCGGCCGTACGCCACGACCGACGACCTCCTGCGCGCCAGCGACGCCGCCATGGCGGAGCTGAGCACAGCGGACCTTCAGGAAGCGATGGCAGCGCACCCGCCGATCGGCCGCCCCGAACCCGGCGACCCCACCTCGGCCCGGGAACAGCGCGGCATGGCCGGCGCCTCCGAGGAGCTCAGGGCCGAGATGCTCGAACTGAACCTGGCCTACCAGGACAGATTCGGCCATGTCTTCCTGATCTGCGCGACCGGACGCACCGGCGAGCAGATGCGCGACGCGGTCAAGGAACGGCTCGGCAACTCGCCCGAGCAGGAGCGCGAGATCGTCCGCACCGAACTCGGCAAGATCAACCGCATCCGGCTCACCCGACTCGTCGAAGAGGACGCACCCGCATGAGCACCGGCAGCGCGTCTCCGCCGACAGGTTCCGTCCCGCCGAGAAGTTCCGTGTCCACCCACATCCTGGACACCAGCGTCGGCCGCCCCGCCCGGGACGTCGCCGTCCACCTCGCCGCCCGCTCCGGTCGCGACGCGCCCTGGCAGGCGCTCGGCCATTCCGTGACCGACGCCGACGGACGGTGCAAGGACCTGCCCGCCCTGCCGGACGGGACCACCCACGTCCGGCTCGACTTCGCCGTCGAACCGTACTTCGAGAAGAAGCAAGCCGATGCGCAGCAGGACGCCCCCGCGAACCGGGACAGCGGCGCGTTCTTCCCGGAGGTCACGGTCACGTTCGCCGTGACGCCGGGCGAGCACTACCACGTACCGCTGCTGCTCAACCCGTTCGGCTACTCCGTTTACCGAGGGAGCTAGCTATGGCAGTCACTTCCCGCGCCACCCCTTCCCGCCCCTCCGCCGCCCGCCCCGTACTGGGACAGAACCAGTACGGCAAGGCCGAGACCCGGGTCGTGCGGATCACACGGGACGGCGCCACCCACCACATCAAGGACCTGAACGTGTCGGTGTCGCTGAGCGGCGACATGGACGAGGTCCACTACTCCGGCTCGAACGCGAACGTCCTGCCGACGGACACCACCAAGAACACGGTGTACGCCTTCGCCAAGGAGCACGGCACCGAGTCCGCCGAGCAGTTCGGCATCCACCTGGCCCGCCACTTCGTGACCTCCCAGCCGTCGATCCACCGGGCCCGCATACGGATCGAGGAGTACGCCTGGGACCGTATCGAGCACGGCGCCGAGGGCGCGCACTCGTTCGTCCGCACGGGCCAGGAGACCCGCCTCGCCCAGATCACCTACGACGGCGAGAGGTGGGAGGTCGTCTCCGGCCTCAAGGACCTGACCGTGATGAACTCGACGAACTCCGAGTTCTGGGGCTACGCCAAGGACAGGTACACCACGCTCCCGGAGGCGTACGACCGTGTCCTCGCCACTGAGGTCTCCGGCCGCTGGCGCTTCGGCTGGGCGGACGGCGCGAAGCCGGCACCCGACTGGGACGAGTCCTACGAGCAGGTCAGGAAGCACCTGCTCCAGGCGTTCGCCGAGACGTACTCGCTGTCGTTGCAGCAGACCCTCTACGCCATGGGCGCGCGGATCATCGACCACCGCCCCGAGATCGACGAGGTCCGCTTCTCGCTCCCGAACAAGCACCACTTCCTGGTGGACCTGGAGCCGTTCGGGCTGAGCAACGACACCGCCGACTCAGCCGTGTACTTCGCCGCCGACCGTCCGTACGGCCTCATCGAGGCCACGATCCTGCGGGAAGGCTGCGAGGAGCGGATACCCGCCGACCTCACCAACCTCTGACACGCATACGGACGCGGACCCGGACACCGACAGCGGGACTTCCAAGGAAGAGGACGACTTAACGATGACCCAGCGCATCGTCATCGAGAACGCGGCGATCGCGACCGTGGACGCGAACGACACCGAGTACGCCTCGGGCCATGTGGTCATGGCCGGCAACCTGATCGAGTCGCTCGGCGCGGGCAGGGCCCCCGAGGGCCTGGAGAACGTCGTACGCCGCATCGACGCCACCGGTCACCTGGTGACCCCGGGACTGGTCAACACCCACCACCACTTCTACCAGTGGATCACCCGGGGTCTGGCCACGGACCACAACCTGTTCGACTGGCTCGTCGCGCTCTACCCGGTCTGGGCGCGCATCGACGAACGGATGACGTACGCGGCGGCCCAGGGCTCCCTCGCGATGATGGCCCGGGGCGGTGTCACCACCGCGATGGACCACCACTACGTCTTCCCCAGGGGCACCGGCGACCTGTCGGGCTCCATCATCCGCGCCGCCCGTGAGACGGGCGTCCGCTTCACCCTCGCCCGGGGCTCGATGGACCGCGGCGAGAGGGACGGCGGGCTGCCCCCGGACTTCGCGGTCGAGACCCTCGAAGGCGCCCTCGCCGCCACCGAGGCCACCGTCGACGAGCACCACGACGCCTCCTTCGACGCCATGACCCAGGTGGCCGTCGCCCCGTGCTCGCCCTTCTCCGTCTCCACCGAACTGCTGAAGGAGGGCGCCGAACTGGCCCGCCGCAAGGGCGTACGGCTGCACACCCACGGCTCGGAGACCGTGGAGGAGGAGAAGTTCTGCCACGAGCTGTTCGGCATGGGCCCGACCGACTACTTCGAGTCCACCGGCTGGCTCGGCGAGGACGTGTGGATGGCGCACTGCGTCCACATGAACGACTCCGACATCGCCGCCTTCGCCCGGACGAGGACGGGCGTGGCCCACTGCCCCTCGTCCAACGCCCGGCTGGCGGCCGGTATCGCGCGGGTCCCCGACATGCTGGCGGCCGGCGTCCCCGTCGGACTCGGCGTCGACGGCACCGCGTCCAACGAGTCCGGTGAACTGCACACCGAGCTCCGCAACGCCCTGCTCGTGGGCCGTCTCGGCCCGCACAGGGAAGCCGCGCTGAACGCCCGTCAGGCCCTGCGGCTCGGTACGTACGGCGGTGCCCAGGTCCTGGGCCGCGCACGGGAGACCGGCTCCCTGGAGCCGGGCAAGCTCGCCGACCTGGTGCTGTGGCGGATGGACACCCTCGCCCACGCCTCGATCGCCGACCCGGTGGCCGCACTCGTCCTCGGGGCGGCCGCACCGGTCACCGCCTCCTTCGTGGGCGGCGAGCAGATCGTGGAGAACGGCCGGCTGCTGCACGTCGACGAGGACGCCGTCGCCCGCTCCACCCGGGCGGAGGCACGGCGCCTCGCCGACATCGCCGGGAGGTGCTGACCTCTCACACGCTCTTTCAGGAGATGGCCGCGAGCCGGTCCCGGACCAGGGTGGCGAGCTCGTACGTGTCGCCGGTCGGCCGGGTCGGCAGCGGACCCGGGTCACGGGTCCAGCGGTCCTCCAGCGCGAACCAGTCGGTCTCCTTCGGCTCCCGGCCCGCCCGCAGGGCGGCCTTCAGCTCGGTGAAGTACGTCGACCAGCGCAGCCGGTAGAGTCCGCCGACCAGCCCCGCCCACTCACGGTTGGCGTAGTCCCGCAGACCGGCGTCCGCGCCCGCACGGGTGCCCCACACGGTCAGCAGCGAGAGGTTGTCGTACGCGAGCTGTTCCCGCTCCTCGGCGGTCGCGCCCCATGAGCGGGCGTCCGCCACCCAACGGCCCAGCAGATGGCGGGAGTCGGTGGCCAGCAGCCGGTCCAGGAGGTCCATGAGGGACAGCCAGGTGTCGGCCAGCCTGTCGAGGCGGGCGGCGTCCTTGGTGTCGTACGCCTTCCTGATGTCCGGGAGGAGGACACGGCTGCGGTTGGAGAGGGCCTGGCGGGCCACGTCGAGGAGGTCGAGGCGGTATGCCGAGGACTTCCGCAGCTCCGGGCGCACCCTCAGCAGTTCGACGAGCGCGGGTTCGAACTCGGCCGGATCGTAGCGGAGTTGCTTGGGGGACCAGCTGGCGGCCCTGACGGCCTTCAGTGACGGCCGGGCGCCGAACAGACCGTCCGCGGCCTCGCTCCACCGGTCGGCGCGCGTGGTGCCGTACGCGGTGCGGCGCAGGACGTCCCAGGCGGCCTCGGCGTGCGGATCACGGGCGCCGTACCGGGCGTGAGCCCATTCACTGAACCACTTCTTCAGGTCCAGCTCGCCCTCCCGCCAGGCGAGTTCGGAGAACAGGGCGAACGCGGCCGGGTTGTTGTCCGCGGCCTCCGGCATCAGCGCGATGCCACGCAGCCTGCTGCCGTCCTTCGTACGCCACTTCTCGTACAGCTCGGCCCAGTCGGGGGTGTTCGCGCCGAGCGCGGTGTGACCGCCGAAGTTCCAGATCGAACCGAAGGCATACGGCGTGTCACCCCAGTCGGCCTCACGGTCGGTGACCGTGGGGAAGCGGTCGGAGAGGCCGTCGACGACGAGCATGTACCGCTTGTCGACGGCGTCGACGATCGCGCGCGGTGGGTTGCGCTGCCAGCCGAGGATCACCCAGACGGCGCCGGGACGCGCCTTGTGCAGGGCCCGCTCGACTCCCTTCGCCGCCTCCCCGACGGGCACGTCACCGGGGTCCCCGCCCTCGTGCAGCAGGTCCATCTTGTACAGCGTCGACGGGCCGAACATCTCGCCCTGCACCCGGTAGAAGGCGTCCGCGACCCGGGCGAACTCGTCCGTGCGCGGGTCCAGCCAGTCGGGGCGCGCCAGGCCCATCCACCGGCCCTGCGGGATGGTGCGCGCCCCCTGGTTGCGCTCGGCGAAACCGGGCGGGACCGTCCCGAAGTAACCGGGGAGTACGGGCGTCATGCCCAGCTCCCGCACCCGGTCCACGATCCGGCGCCCGAGAGCGGCGCGCGCGTCCAGGAGCTGCCGGGAGACGGGGTGCGGGAAGCCGGAGAGATTCTGCAACAGCCACCACGGCTGGTGGGCGGGCCCCGGGATCCACGCCCTCAGCTCCTCGTCCTCGTACCCGAACTCCTGGAACAGCCGGTGGTAGAGCGCGTCCGCGCCCGCGTAGACGAGGATCTCGTTGTAGCCGTGCAGGGCCAGGACGTCGAGCTCGCGCTCCCAGTACGCCCAGTCGAGGTAGGCGCCCGTGTAGCCGTCGTTCGTGTCGTTGAGGGCGAAGCGGTGCGGGACGCCCGCCCGGCGGGTGACGGTGCCGTCGAGGCCCGGGAGGTCGCGGGGGAGGGAACCGGTCTGTTCACCGGCCCAGTTGATGTCGGCGTACGCGACGTGCCGCAGATACCAGTTGAGGCCGGTCAGCCGGGTCGCCGGGGTGTCGCCGGAGACGGTGATACGCCCCCTCTTGCCCGACACGCGGAAGGTGTCGCGCTCACCCTCCGTGCGGAAGGTGATCTGCGACCAGTGGCGCGGCAGCAGCCGCCGGGCCGCCGCCGTCGCCGCGTCCGCTCCGCCGGGTTCTCCGCCGGGCGCACCGTCCGCCGTGGTCCCCCCGGTCGGGGCACAGGCGACGGCGGCCCCGGCCGGACCGGCGGCGAGAGCGGTCAGAAGGGCACGGCGGGCGAGCGGCATGGTGCCTCCGGGGCGCAGGTGAGGTCGCGGATGGGGAACGCCGCCGAGAGGAGTACCCGCTGAAACCCCACTCCCGCACAGACACACGGCCACAAGGAGGACAACAGGGGCTGAACGGCTCAACACTCCATCCCCGCCGTGAGGGTCAGAGACCGAAGGCCGTCGCGTCGGTCGTCAACGTCTCGAAGATCCCGCGCGGGTTCGTGATGAGCCGGCGCTCCTTGAGGTCCATCAGTCCGCACAGCACCGAGATCTCCGCGGCCACCGTGCCGTCCGTCTTCCGGATCGTCTGCTCGATCCGGTACGTCTTGCCCTCGCCCCAGACGAACGAGCACGTCACCTCGGTCTCGTCGCCCGCGCGCAACTCCCGCCTGTAGCGGATGGTCTGCTCCAGCACCACCGGCCCCACGCCCTTCGCCAGCAGTTCGCTCGGGCTGACGCCGGAGTGCTCCAGCATCGACCAGCGGGCGTGCTCCGCGTACTGGAGGTAGACGCTCTGGTTGAGGTGCCCCAGGGCATCGGTCTCGTACCCGCGGACGGTCACCCTGAC
This sequence comes from Streptomyces bluensis, assembly GCF_014650715.1. GTDB lineage: Bacteria > Actinomycetota > Actinomycetes > Streptomycetales > Streptomycetaceae > Streptomyces > Streptomyces bluensis. The sequence continues at coordinate 145,925 of NZ_BMVM01000011.1, forward strand.
GGCATACGGCTCGGTCACTGAGCCCCCTTCACGAGATCAATGCAACTCCAACTCCGTTGTACGGTAGGCCATTTAGTGGCCGGGCCGCCCGATCGGGGGCCTCACACCCGGCGCGGCGAGGCCAGCACGTACCGCGTTGCGGTGCGCGGCTCGGTGTGTTCGCTGACCTGCCAGCCCGCCTTCTCCAGTGTGGCCGCGCAGGCCCGCAGCGCGGTGGTGTCGGGGTCGCGCACGGCGACGGCCTCCGGCTGCGGGGTGGCCCGGATCCGGTAGCCGGCCTCGTCCGTGCCCACGGCCGGTCTGTGGCCCGCCGCCTCCAGCGCGAGCGCGGCGGCCTGCACCAGGTGCGTGCGCTCCCAGCCGCAGGGGCGGTCCGTCGTGCCGTCGGGGTTGGTCATCCGGCGCAGCTCCAAAAGCCCCTGCCAGGCACTGTGCACCTCACGCGTGCGGGCCGGGCCGGACGGGGGTGCCTCCTCGCCGCCGATCCGGGCCGCGAACACTCCGGAAGCCGCGGGGGCCGGGGGAGGGGTGGGCGCGCTCGGCTCGGGGGGTGCCTCGCGTATGCGGTGCCCGGCCGGAGTCAGGAAGTGGTCGTGCGGCGGGCGCGGGTGCCGGAAGGCGAGGCCCCGCTTGACCAGTGCGGCGAGCTGCGCGTTCGTACCCTTCAACCGGCCCGTCACGGGGTCGGCGGCGTCGATGACCCGGCGCTGGGCGGCGGTCGGCGGTCGTGTCACGGCACACTCCTTCCCCGGGAGCCCATGGCGGAGCGTCGTCAGCTCCCGGTGGAGCGTCTTGCGCTCCTCCCGTCCCTGCCGCCGAGACTACGAGGAGGCTCTGACATTCCACCCGGCGATGACCGGACGCCCGTGCTCCGTGCCGAGCCGGCTGAGCGTGCCCGTCCCGAGCTGGAAGAACGCACCGTCCGACGGCGGCAGCCCCAGCCACCGCGCGGTCAGTACCCGCAGGAAGTGCCCGTGGGCCACCAGCGCCACGCTGCCCTCGGTGTCCGCCGCCGCGGCCCGCACCTTGGCCAGCATGCGGTCGGCCCGCGCCCCGACCTCCTCCGGGCTCTCCCCGGGGTGCTCGGGCGGTCCCGGCGCGACGCCGTCCGTGAACAGGAACCAGCCGGGCCGGGTGCGGTGGATCTCGGCGGTCGTGACGCCCTCGTATGCGCCGTAGTCCCACTCGCTCAGATCCGCGTCGATCCGCACGTCGTGCAGCCCTGCCAGGCCCGCCAGCTCAGCCGTGTCCCGCGCCCGTTTCAACGGGCTGACGAAGACGGTGCCGATCCGTTCCGGGCCGAGGAGCGGCGCCACCTCACGTGCCTGGGCCCGGCCCTCGTCCGTGAGGGGGAGGTCCGTCCAGCTCGTGTGCTGCCCGGACAGTGACCATGCGGTCGCGCCGTGCCGCACCAGAAGCAGGTCACCCATGGCCGCACTCCTCCTTTCGCCCTCCGGTCGGTGATCGACCCGTGATCGCCAACAGGATGCCGGGCGCCGGCATTCCCGCCTCGGGGATCCCTGGGACCCCTCGGGGCCTGGGGACGCCTACTGCCGGTACCCGCTCAGGAACCGTCCGATCCGGCTGATCGCCGCGTCCAGGTCGTCCACGTGCGGGAGCGTGAGGATGCGGAAGTGGTCGGGGGCCGGCCAGTTGAAGCCGGTGCCCTGCACGACCTGGATCTTCTCCCGCAGCAGCAGGTCCAGGACGAACTTCTCGTCGTCGTGGATCTTGTGCACACCGGGGTCGATCCTCGGGAACGCGTACAGCGCGCCCTTGGGCTTCACACAGGACACGCCCGGGATCTCGTTGAGCTTCTCCCAGGCACGGTCGCGCTGTTCGTGGAGGCGGCCGCCGGGCGCGGTGAGGTCACGGATGGACTGGCGGCCGCCGAGCGCGGCCTGGATGGCGTACTGGGCGGGGGCGTTGGGGCACAGCCGCATGGAGGCCAGCATGGTCAGGCCCTCCAGGTAGTCCCTGGCGTGCTGCTTGGGGCCGGTGACGACCAGCCAGCCGGAGCGGAAGCCCGCCACCCGGTACGTCTTGGACAGGCCGCAGAAGGTGAGGACCACGAGGTCGGGGGCGAGAGAGGCGGCCGCGTGGTGCACGGCGCCGTCGTACAGGATCTGGTCGTAGATCTCGTCGGCGAAGACCATCAGACCGTGGCGCCGGGCGAGGTCGAGGATGCCCTCGATGATCTCCTTCGGGTAGACCGCGCCGGTGGGGTTGTTCGGGTTGATGATGACCACGGCCTTCGTGCGGTCCGTGATCTTCGACTCCATGTCCGCCAGGTCGGGGTACCAGTCGGCCTGCTCGTCGCACAGGTAGTGGACCGCCTTGCCGCCCGCGAGCGTCGTCACGGCGGTCCAGAGGGGGAAGTCCGGCGCGGGGATCAGGACCTCGTCCCCGTCCTCGACCAGAGCCTGCACGGCCATCGACACGAGCTCCGACACGCCGTTGCCGAGGAAGACGTCGTCGACGCCGACCTCCAGGCCCAGGGTCTGGTAGCGCTGGGCCACGGCCCGCCGGGCGGAGAGGATGCCGCGCGAGTCCGTGTATCCGTGCGCCTGGGGGAGCATCCGGATCATGTCCTGGAGGATCTCCTCGGGCGCCTCGAAGCCGAAGAGCGCGGGATTGCCGGTGTTCAGGCGCAGCACGCTGTGGCCCGCCTCCTCCAGCGCGTTGGCGTGCTCTATCACCGGGCCCCGGATCTCGTAACAGACCTCGCTGAGCTTGTTCGACTGCCGGAACTCCATGCGCTCTCGCCCCTCCGGTATGTGGTGTTGCTTGGTTTTACCAAGTAGCAGCTTGGAAAGTCCAACAACATGTCTAGACTGCGTCGCATGTCACCTCGCCGAAGCTACGACCAGTACTGTTCCGCCGCCCGGGCCCTCGACGTCGTGGGCGACCGGTGGACCCTCCTGATCGTCAGGGAGTTGCTGGCCGGTCCCCGTCGCTACACCGACCTGCACGCGGACCTGCCGGGCGTCAGCACGGACGTACTCGCCTCGCGGCTGAAGGACATGGAGCGGGACGGACTGACGACCCGGCGCCGGCTGCCCCCGCCGGGCGCGGCGTACGTGTACGAACTCACCGGCCACGGCCGGGAGTTGCTGTCCGTGCTCCAGGCGCTGGGCGAGTGGGGCGCACCCCTGCTGGGGGACCGCCGGGCCACCGACGCCGTACGGGCGCACTGGTTCGCGCTGCCGCTGTCGCGCGTGCTGCGGGACGCGGGCGCGGGCACCGGGCTCGTCGAAGTGCGGCTGGAGGAAGGGGAGTTCCACCTGTGGGCCGGCGCCGAGGAAGGGCCGGTGTACGGGGAGGGGCCGGCGCCCGAGGAGCCGGACGCCCGGCTGTCCTTCGACACGGCGACCTGCGTGGCGGTGGCCCGAGGCGAGCTGAGCCTTCCGGACGCGGTGCGCGAAGGGCGTGTGGAGGTGCGGGGGGAGGGCGCACTGGCCAAGGAGTTGCGGGAGGCGTGACGGCCGCCCTGACGGGGAGCGGCCCGCCGAACCGGCAGGGTTCGGCGGGCCACCGAAGGGGGCGGTCCTCAGCCGGACGGCGAAGGTCAGGCGCCGGACGGCGAAGGCTGGGCGCCAGGCTCCGAAGGCCAGGCGCCCGACGGTGAAGGTCAGGCGCCCGGCGGCACCTGGGAAGGCCGTCCCGATCCCCGTGTCAACGCGTACCCGCCGACCCCGGCGAGGGCTGCGAGGATGCCGCCCACCGCGGTCCACACCCAGCGGTCGGACCACCATCCGGAGGCCCAGCCGTCGTCGGGTTCGAGTGAGGACAGCACGGCCGTCGGCGACTCGTCCGACCCCTCGGCCCCCTCGTCCCCGGACGGCTCCTCCGTGGTCATGGCGATACCGGGCACCAGCGGCTCCGCCAGCGAGCCGTCCACCGCCGCCGAACCGCCGACGTCCTTCGAGTCGACCCGGATCTCCGCGTTCACCGGCACACCCAGGTCGGCCGTTCCCAGGTCCGTGGCGGTCAGCCGCACGTAGTACGTCCCCGGCAGCGGGTCGTTCGCCCACTGCTCCGACCAGGCACGCACCGTGCGCAGGGTGCAGGACAGGTTCACCGCTCCGGCGTCCGCCCCGGCGAGACGCGTCTGCGCTCCGTACTGGCAGGCCTGACGGCGCCGCAGCCCGTCGTACACGTCGATCTGCCAGGTGGCCGAGGACCGCGCGGAGTCCGGCAGCTTCACCGTCGCCTTCACGGTGGGCCGCCCGCCCGCGTCCGCGGGGAACGACCAGTACAGGTAGTCGCCCGTGGAGGCGCTCGCCGTCGCCTTCTGCCCCTGTTCGATCTCCGTCGCCGTACGGAAGGACGTGCCCGCCTCGGTCGGCGCGTCACCCTCCTGCGAACCGTCGCCCGAACCGTCGTCCGACGGGCTCGCGGAAGGCGAGGAGTCGGCGACGGCGGGGGACACGGTGCCGCCGAGCAGCAGGAACACCCCGGCCGTCACCGCTCCGGCCGCCGCCCGCACCACGCGTGTGGCCCGTACCCCGCGTGTGGTCCGCCTCATCCGTATCGTCCGCATCAGTTGGTCCTCCAGACCGCGACCCGCCAGCGCGACAGCCAGCCCCAGAGCACCCCCGCCAGGAAACCGGCCAGTACCAGCACACCCAGCAGCCACCAGCCGCGCCCGAGACCGAACGAGGCCACGTCGCTCGACCCGCCGGGCCCGTCCACGACGTCGATCGTCATTTCGAGGGGCAGCCCGGGGGTCGTCTTCACACCGGCGGCCGGGGAGAAGGAGTTGGTGACCTGGAGGCACACGGTCTCGGCCGCGGGCTTGACGTCGTCCTCCACGTCGTCGTCGAGTTCGGCCTTCGGATAGCGAAGGCCCGTCGAGATCACATCGGTGCGGCCGTTGCCCGCGGCCTCGCCGCGCACGATCTCCCGCCCGTGCACGGTCACCGCGCGCAGCAGCAGACCGTACGACGGGTCGACCCGGCGGTCCGCCGCGACGCTCACCGAGGCGCGCAGCTCCTGGCCCGGCAGGACGTCCACGCGGTACCAGCGCTGCTGCCCGAACTCCTCACGGTCGGTGTAGAGACCGGACTGAAGGGCCGGTGCCCCGGCACACGCGCCGGCGCCCTCCACGCCCTTCGGCACCACCACCGGTTCGGCGGCGCGGTCCACCAACTGGTTGACGCGGTCGGTGAGTTCGTCCGCGTGCTCCACCGAGGTGTACGTGCCGCCGGTCGCCTCGGCGATGCAGCTGAGCTGGACGCGCAGCTTCGCGTTCGGCACCAGTCCGAGCGTGTCGATGGTGAGACCGATGCCCCGCGCCGCTATCTCGCGGGCCACCTCGCACGGGTCGAGCGGGGCGCAGGTGTCCTCGCCGTCGCTGATCAGCACGATGCGCTTGGAACCGTTGCCGCCCTCCAGGTCGTCGGCCGCCTTGAGCAGCGCGGGACCGATCGGGGTCCAGCCGGTCGGGGTGAGCGTCGCGACCGCCGTCTTGGCCTCGGTGCGGTCGAGCGGGCCGACCGGGTAGAGCTGCGCGGTGTCCTTGCAGCCCGTCTTCCGGTCGTCACCGGGGTAGTCGGCGCCCAGGGTGCGGATGCCGAGCTGAACGTCCTCCGGGGTCGCGTCGAGCACTTCGTTGAACGCCTGCTTCGCCGCGGCCATCCGCGAGTCGCCGTCGATGTCCCGTGCCCGCATCGAGCCGCTGACGTCGAGCACGAGGTCGACCTTGGGCGGGTCCTGGGCCGTCGTCTCGTCGGCCAGGGCCGTGGTCGGGACGGCGATCCCGGCCGCCAGGGCGGCGAGCAGGGCACAGACACCCGCCGCCAACCGTTTACTTGTGATCATCGGCGGATCTTATTGATCAGAGGCGGCGGGCCACAAAACGAGTGATCGCTCAGTTCAGGAGGCTCGGCAGCTCGGCCCAGCTGTCCCCCGGCCGCTCGGGCGACAGCCTCATCAGCGTCAGCGCCTTCGCGGGCACCGGCCCGTCCAGCAGCGTCCCGAGGTCGGGCGTGCGCGGCAGGTCCCGTACGACGGCCGAGAGCGCTTCGCGGAGCGCCGGCGTCGAACCGGCCGTCGCCCCCAGCGTTCCCGCGACCAGGGAGCCGAACAGCTTACGGCGCAACGTCGTCTCGTCGTCCGTGACGATCCGGCCGCTCAGTTCCGGGGCCGGGACACCGTGCCGGGCCAGCCGGGCCGGGCTCACCCGGATGTCGGCCAGGTCGCGGTAGACGAGGCGCACGGGGGCACCCGTGGGGGACAGGACCACGAGCAGGTTCTGGCCGTGCGCCTCCAGGGCCACGCCCAGGTCGAGCAAGCGGAGGCAGACCGTCAGCGTGAGGCGGGCGAAGCCGGCCAGCCACGAGGGTGACCGGGGCAGACCGGTCGCCGCGAGCGCGGCCACCGGGACGACGCGCTCGCCGCCGTCCACGTCCGCGTACGCGTCCGGCGACTCACGCACCACCGCGGCCAGATCCGGGGAACCCGTGGTGACCGCGCCCAGGGTGCGGGTGATGTGCAGCAGGCCGTCCGTGCGGACGGCGATGCGCTCCATGAAGGCCGAGACCGTCGCCGACGTCTCGATCGAGTAGACCGAGATGTCCCGCACCGCGGAGGTCAGCCGGGCGCTCAGCGCCGTCTTGACGTGCGGGCCGTCGTCGGAAAGGGCGAGGGTGCGCAGCGACATCAGCGGATGAGCGGTGATCCCTTCCTCCGGGCGGGACGTGAGCACATGGGCGGCCTGCCAGGGATGGACCGGGATCAGCACGCGCCCACCGTCACGGAACCGCCTCGGCCAGGCGCCGACCACCAGACAGGCGTCCACCGGGGCCAGCCCCAGCCGGACGAGCGGCCGGTGCTCCGGCCCGTACGCGAGCTGCTCCGCCGCCGAGAAACCGGGCCGGGAACGGCAGTTGGGATGGAAGGGGTGACCGTCGACCACCCCCTGCTCCCACTCCCGGCTCATCACCGGGGCCCCGGCGGGGGTCTGGTTCGCGCGGGACAGCGCCAGGGACGCCGTGCTGTGATCGAGTTCGGCCGCGAAGCCGGCGCCGTGCGGGACGGCCAGCGCGGTCATGAGCCGCGCCGGACGGTCGTACGGTATGCCGTCGAGCCGCACCTCGGCGGCATACGCGGCCGTCGCGTACGGGTCCGCGGGCGGGCCGTGCAGCCGGCGGCCGTCGGCGAGGTGGAGCGTGAGACCGTGTCGGCCCGTCTCACGGCGCGTGACCCAGGGCAGTGGCTCATGGGCGAGCCCCCGCCACAGCCGGGACAGCACGGCCGCCCGGGCACCGGGGAGCGCCGCCGCGTACGGCCGCGTCAGGTCGGGGCGTACGGCGCACAGCTCGGCACCGAGCGCGGCCTCGGCATCGGACGTCGGACGACGGTGCACGAGCGGGCTCCTCGGGCCTGTGGTGAAAGCGGCGTCGTCCGGCAGGCGCCGCTTGCGACACAGGCTTCCGACACAGGCCCAGGGTACGGGGGGGGCTCTGTGCCGGGACGCCGTACGGAGACTGGGGCGGGACGCTGTAGGCCCGCCTGCCCGCACGGCTTCGCCACCCAAGATGAGGGCGGACATACTGATCAGGAGTGCGTCGTATGGAGCGAATGGACCCCCGTGGACGGCAACGACCCCCGTGACGACCCCGGCGCCGTCGCCGATGCCTGTGCCGCCGCGCCGCTGCTGAACTGCCTGCTGCGGGAGGCGGCCGAGCGCGTCGATGCCGGTGTGTACCGGCTCCGGGCCAGCGGCCGCCTCCTGCGGGTACGCGGCACACGCCGCCCCACGGAACCCGAGGTGCGCACGGCCGGGTCCTGGCACCGGCTCACCCACCCCGAGCTCGTCAAACTCACCGCCGAGGAACTCCGTCTGCTCACCGGACTGTCCAATTCCGAACTGCCCGCCGAGATGCTCGACAGCCGCGACGCGGTGGCCGCCCTCCTCACCGCCCGCGCCCACGCCACGGCACCCACCGACCCCTACCTCCGCTCCGAACAGTCCCTCGTCATCGGGCACCCCCACCACCCGGCCCCCAAGGCACGCGGCGGCGGCCCGATCGCGGCCTGGCTGCCGTACGCTCCCGAGGCGTACGCCGCCTTCCCGCTGACGCTGCTGGGCGTACGCGAGGACACGGTCGTGGAGGAGGGCGACACCACGGCCCTGGACGCCCTGGGGGCGGCCCCGCCCGGTTACCGTCTGCTGCCCGCCCACCCCTGGCAACTGGACCTCGTCGCAGCGGAGCTGGCCCCCGCTCTCGCGGACGGCCGACTCGTCCGGCTCGGCCGCACACCCGCCCCGGTCCGGCCCACGGCGGCCATCCGCACCGTGTACGCGCCGGAGGACGACCTCTTCCTCAAGTTCAGCCTGGACGTGCGGATCACCAACGACGTGCGCCGGCTGTGGCGGCACGACCTGCTCAAGCTGCGCCGTACGGACACGGCGGTCGCCACGGCGTTCGCGGAGCAGCCGGGCGCCTGGCTGAGCGACCGCGGCTACCGGACCGCCGACTTCGCCTTCGAGGAACTCGCCGTCCTCGTCCGCGACGGCCTGCGCGCCCACCTCGCCCCCGGGGCGACGCCCCTCCTCGCCGCCGCCCTCGCCGAGGGCTTCGACGGCAGCCCGCTCGACCGGACCGCCGACCCGGCCGCGTGGTGGGAGGCCTACCTGCGTGCGGTCGTGCCCCCGGCGCTGGGCACGTTCCACGACCACGGAGTCGTCCTCGAAGCCCACCTCCAGAACACCGTGGTCGCCGTCGGCCCCGACGGCACACCCGTGCAGGCCCTGTTCCGCGACGCGGAGGGCGTGAAACTCGTACCGGACGTGGGCCGCGTGGCGGGCTGGGAACGCCTGGTGTACTGCCTGATCGTCAACAACCTGAGGGAGATCGCGGACGCCGTCGCCGAACGCCACCCGGGCGTCCGTCTGTGGCCCGCCGCACGCCGGGAGCTGGCGCGCCACCGGCGCATCCCCGAGATCACCGCCCTGCTCGACGCGCCCACCCTCCCCGGCAAGACGAACCTCCTGCTGCGCTGGACCTCCGCGGACGGCGCGGACGCGCGCTACCGGCCCGTGGCCAACCCCCTTCGCGGCGCGTAAGTGGGCGCGTGCCGGAGGTTTGGCCTCGGCGGTTCGGGCAACAGCGACACTCCTGGACGGAAGGAACCTCCAAGGACCTCCAAGGAGCGGAGATGAACCTGAAGACCGCCAGACGGCATCCGCCGGTGACCCCACCCGTCCGCCCGGCCGGCCTGTGGCGGAGGACTCTGGACGCCGGGGCCCGGCTCCTGCAGACCGCCACCCCTCTGAAGAACTTCGATGTGTACGTCGTCGGCTTCCACTGCGCCAAGGGACGTCCGGACGAGCAGATGGAGGCCCACCACTACTGCCGGATCGTCGGCGAGGACATGCTCCAGTGCGCGCTGTTCGACGGCAACACCGCCGACGCCAACCTCATCGGCGTCGAGTACATCGTCTCGGAAGCCCTGTTCGAGGAGTTCCCGCAGGCCGAGAAGGATTACTGGCACCCGCACAACTTCGAGATCCTCTCCGGGCAACTGGTCGCGCCCGGCCTCCCCGACACGGCGGAGAAGGCGCTGATGAAACTGCTGATCAACTCCTACGGGAAGACCTGGCACACCTGGCACACCGGGCGCCAGGAAGGCGAACCGGGCATGGAACTGCCCTACGGCGACCCGAAGCTGATGTGGTCCTTCAACCGGGAAGGGGAGTGCGACCCGGCGCTGGCCCGCCGCCGCGACGAGGCCATGGCCATCGACACCCGGTCCAAGGCCGCCCACCGGCAGGACTTCCTCGCCCTCACCCACCCACAGCACGGCGTCGACGCCATGGCCACCGACTTCCCGGCTGCCACACCGGTCCCCGGCGTCACCGACGCCGACCGCTCGCGCTGACTAGCCGACCGCTCGCGCCGACAACGGGGCGTACGCGGGCCTGTGCAGGGCACCGACCATCGGAGGTGCGTCATGACCGTCCTCCCGCCCGACGACACGGTGGGGATCCGGTTCGTCGGCAACGCCACCACGCTCATCCACTACGGTCGGCTGACACTGCTCACCGATCCCAACTTCCTGCACCGGGGCCAGTACGCCCACCTCGGCTACGGCCTGCTCGCCCGCCGCCTGACCGAACCGGCGCTCACCATCCGGGACGTCCCCCGCGACCTCGACGCGGTGGTGCTGTCGCATCTGCACGGCGACCACTGGGACCGCGTCGCGCGGCGGGGCCTGGACCGGTCGCTGCCCGTCCTCACCACCCCGCACGCCGCCCGGTGGCTGCGCCTGCGCGACGGATACAAGCGGGCGACCGGCCTGCCGACCTGGCACAGCCACACCCTGGAGCGTGACGGCAGCCGGGTCACGGTCACCGCCCTGCCGGGACAGCACGCGCTCGGCCCGCTGCGTCGCCTGCTGCCCCCCGTCATGGGAAGCCTGCTGGAGTTCGGCCCGGCGAACGGGCCCGTGCGGCTGAGGCTGTACCTCTCCGGTGACACCCTGCTGTTCGACGGCATCGACGAGATCGCCCGCCGCTGTCCGGACATCGGGCTGGCCGTCCTGCATCTGGGCGGTACGACGCTCCCGGGCGGCTGGGTGGTGACCATGGACGGCGCGCAGGGGGCCGAACTGGTCGACCGGCTGCGCCCACGCGCGGTGATGCCCGTGCACTACGACGACTACTCGGTGTTCCGCTCCCCGCTGACCGACTTCCTCGCCGAGGCCGAGCGGCGTGGCTGGGTCCGCGACGTCGTACGGTGCGAGCCCGGTCACCTGGCGCGGGTGACCGCCGAAGCGGAGGTCCACGTGGTATAGGCCGCAATGTCCGAATTCGCGGGTTCGGTTTCCGGACGCTCCGGGTACCCGGGGTCGGAACAAGGATCCGAGGAGGGTGAAGCAATGAGCGAAGCGAACGAGGAACGCAGGCAGGCGGCGCGACTGCCGGAAGGCGACGTGGTGGGGATCCTGCTGGAGCAGCACGCCAGGATCCGGGACCTCTTCGCCGATGTGAAGAGCGCTGAGGGCGACCACAAGCAACAGGCCTTCGACGAGCTGAGAGCGCTGCTCGCGGTACACGAGACGGCCGAGGAAATGATCGTACGGCCGGTCGCGAAGGACACCGCGGGGCCGCAGGAGGCCGATGCGCGCAATCACGAGGAGCAGGAAGCGAACAAGGTGCTCGCGCAACTGGAGAAGATGGGCGTCGACGATTCCGGCTTCGATGCCCGCTTCGCGGAGTTCGAGAGGTCGGTCATCGACCACGCCGAGCACGAGGAGAGGGAAGAGTTCCCGGCGGTGCACTCCGGACGCAGCGAGGACCAGCTCAAGCGGATGGGCACCCTGCTCCGCACGGCCGAGAAGATCGCTCCCACCCACCCCCATCCTTCGGCGGCGGGTAAGCCGATGGCCCAGTGGAGTGTGGGCCCGTTCGCCTCTCTGGTCGACCGTACGCGCGACGCCATCCGGTCTGCCGGGTCGGCACGCTGACGACGGCCGCCACCGCCGCCCTTCGCCCCCGGCACGGCTGGGGCGGCTCCCGGGCCAGGAATTCCCGCAGTCGACCGCGACGGCTCGGGCGCTCCGCGCCGGCTGGCGCGCCCGGCTATCATCGTCACTTCATGCCAGAGGCTGGACGCAAGAGGCGCACTGCCGTTGACGGACTGCTCGGGAGGCAGGGCGATGAGCATGCCGGCCGTAACTCCCCGGATTCTCCCCAGGGCTGACCGGTGGGGCCCGGGGCCATGCTGAGGGAAGTCACCGCAAGCCGCTACGTCGCACCCTTGCGCTCCGGTGGCTCCGTCCCCGGAGTCGTCGAGGCCGACGACCTGGGCACGTACGTCGTGAAGTTCACGGGCTCCGCGCAGGGCCGCAAGGCGCTGGTCGCCGAGGTGATCGTCGGCGAGCTGGCACGGGCCCTCGGCCTGCGTTTCCCCGAACTGGTCCTCGTGCACTTCGACCCGGAGATCGCCGCGCACGAGCCCCATCAGGAGGTGCGGGAACTCCACGGGGTGAGCGCGGGAGTCAACCTGGGCATGGACTACCTCCCGGGCGCGAAGGACTTCACCCCGGAGATCGCGAAGACCTTCTCCGTGGACCCCGTGGAGGCGGGCCGGATCGTCTGGCTGGACGCGCTGACCGTGAACGTCGACCGTACGGTGCACAGCTCGAACCTGATGATCTGGCCGACCCTCGGCACCGTGCCCCCGCGCCTGTGGCTGATCGACCACGGCGCCGCCCTCGTCTTCCATCACCGCTGGGACACCTCGGCGCCCGACAAGGCGTACGACTTCCGCCACCATGCGCTCGGCCACTACGGGCCCGACACACGGGCCGCCGACGCCGAACTCGCGCCTCGCGTCACCGAGGAACTGCTGCGCGAGGTCGTGGCCGAGGTCCCCGACGCCTGGCTGACCGAGCACCCCGGCTTCGCGACGCCCGGCGAGGCACGCGAGGCCTACGTCGCGTATCTCTCCGCCCGCGTGAAGGCGTCCGCGACCTGGCTGCCCATCGGCTTCCCCAGCCGCGAGGAACTGGCCGCCGAGAACGTCCTGCGCGTGGCGAAGACCCGGCAAGGACGCCCGGACTGGCTCAAACAGGTCCCCGACCTGCACGGCAAGCCCGCGGCCGGACAGGATTGGTCGGTGCACCTCGGATGACGGATGTGCGGCGCGTGGAGATCGAGTACTGCACCCAGTGCCGCTGGCTGCCCCGCGCTGCCTGGCTGGCACAGGAACTGCTCACGACGTTCGAGGCCGAACTGACCGAGCTGTCCCTGAAGCCCGGCAAGGGCGGCGTGTTCGTCGTCCGCGTGGGCGACGAGGTGGTCTGGGACCGCCGCGAGCAGGGATTCCCGGAGCCCACGGCGGTGAAGAAGGCCGTACGCGACCGAGTGGCCCCGGGGAAGTCCCTGGGCCACTCGGACAGGCCTGCGTGAGGGTCAGCCCTTGAGCTGCTCGTACGCCGGCAGGGTCAGGAAGTCCACGTAGTCAGCGTCGAGGGCGACCTGGAGCAGCAGGTCGTGGGCCTGCTGCCAGTTTCCGGCGGCGAAGGCATCCTCGCCGAGTTCGGCCCTGATGTTCTCCAGTTCCTCGGCGGCGACCTTGCGGGCCAGCTCCGGGGTGGCCTTCAGGGACTCCCCGGCGTGCTCGAACTCGACGCCCGCGTTGATCCACTGCCAGATCTGGGAGCGGGAGATCTCGGCGGTGGCCGCGTCCTCCATGAGGTTGAAGATGGCCACCGCACCGAGGCCGCGCAGCCAGGCCTCGATGTACCGCATGCCCACCTGCACGGCGTTGACGAGGCCGTCGTACGTCGGCCTGGCGTCCAGGGAGTCGATCGCGATCAGATCGGCGGCCTCGACATGGACGTCCTCGCGGAGGCGGTCCTTCTGGTTCGGCCGGTCGCCGAGGACCTTGTCGAAGGACTCCATCGCGATCGGGACCAGGTCGGGGTGGGCGACCCAGGAGCCGTCGAACCCGTCGTTCGCCTCGCGGTCCTTGTCGGCGCGGACCTTCTCGAAGGCGACCTTGTTGACCTCGGGGTCCCGGCGGGACGGGATGAAGGCCGCCATGCCACCGATGGCGTGGGCGCCGCGCTTGTGGCAGGTGCGGACGAGGAGTTCGGTGTACGCCCGCATGAACGGGGCCGTCATCGTCACCGCGTTACGGTCCGGGAGCACGAACTTCGCTCCGCCGTCACGGAAGTTCTTGACGATGGAGAAGAGGTAGTCCCAGCGGCCCGCGTTCAACCCCGAGGCGTGGTCGCGGAGTTCGTAGAGGATCTCCTCCATCTCGTACGCGGCCGTGATCGTCTCGATGAGGACGGTGGCGCGGACCGTGCCCTGCGGGATGCCGGCATAGTCCTGCGCGAAGACGAAGACGTCGTTCCAGAGGCGGGCCTCCAGGTGCGACTCCGTCTTGGGGAGGTAGAAGTACGGGCCCTTGCCGAGGTCCAGCAGGCGCTGGGCGTTGTGGAAGAAGTACAGGCCGAAGTCGACGAGCGCGCCGGGGACCGGGGTGCCGTCGGCGTCGACGAGGTGCCGCTCGTCGAGGTGCCAGCCGCGCGGCCGCATGACGACCGTCGCCAGCTCCTCGTTCGGTCGCAGGGCGTACGACTTGCCGGTGCGCTCGTCCGTGAAGTCGATGTTCCGGGTGTACGCGTCGGCCATGTTCACCTGGCCCAGGACCACGTTCTCCCACGTCGGGGCGGAGGCGTCCTCGAAGTCCGCGAGCCAGATCCTGGCGCCCGAGTTGAGGGCGTTGATGGTCATCTTGCGGTCGGTGGGACCGGTGATCTCGACACGGCGGTCGTTCAGGGCGTCCGGTGAGGGAGCCACCTTCCAGGAGTCGTCCGCGCGGATCACGGCGGTCTCCGGGAGGAAGTCGAGCGTGGAGGTGCGGGCGATCTCGGCTCGGCGCTCCGCGCGACGCGCGAGGAGCTCGTCACGCCGGGGCGTGAACAGCCGGTGCAGCTCGGCCACGAAGGCGAGGGCCGCGTCGGTGAGGACCTCCTCCTGCCGGGGCAGGGGATCTGCGTCGACGATGGCCAGCGGGGAGGGCGCTGGTGCGGACATGACCTGTCACTTCCTTCAGCGAGCTGACGTGAGTACACCGCGGCACCGGCACCGGGTGTCTGACCACTGCCTCATCAGGGCTGATCAGGCACGGTCAATGGATACTAGTTTCCTCATGGTGGAAGCTCAATGATGTGGCGACGTCGAGGATCTCCGGGGCGAGGCCGTGGGGCGACCCGTGCCACCCGCTCACTCAAGGTGGACCAGGTCGCTGTCCGTGTCGATGTCGTACGGCTGTGCCACGTCCCCGCACTCGACGAGCGTCACCTCGTCCTCATGGGCCTTGAGATAGGCGCGTGCCCCTCGGTCCCCGGTCGCCGTCGCGGCGATGCCGTCCCAGTGAGCGGAGCCGAAGAGAACGGGGTGCCCCCTCGCCCCGTCGTAAGCGGCCGCGGCGAGCGATTCCTCCGACCCGTACGCGGCGAGTACACGCGCCACCGCCTCCGGTCCGATGCCCGGCTGGTCCACCAGTGACACCAGTGCGGCCCGGACTCCCGTACCGGCCAGCGACTCCAGCCCGGCCCGCAGCGAGGAGCCCATGCCTCGCGCCCACTCCGGGTTGTCCACGAGCGTGCAGCCGGGCAGCGCGGCCCGCTCGCGCACCGCGTCCGCCTCGGCGCCGAGCACCACATGGATCCGGGAACAGCCTCCCGCGCGCAGGACCCCGACCGCGTGTTCGACGAGAAGACGTCCCCGGTGGGACAGGAGTGCCTTGGGGCGACCCCCGAGGCGGCGCCCGCCGCCCGCGGCCAGCAGTAGTCCGGCGACCTGGTCATTGGCGTCCGTCATGCCCCCTGCATACCGGACGCGGCGCGCGTGTGCCCAGGGACCCCTGTGGTCGGTCCTGTGTCCGGGGGCTGAATTTAGCTCCGCATGGTGGCGCCCGCGGCATTTGGTGGCGTTTACTGGCCCGCATCTCTGGATGGCCGGCCAGCGTCAGGGGAGCGTTGGGCCGTACGGAGACGCATGCGCGCTGGGCGGCGTGAGAGGGGGAGGCTGTGTTGCGGAGCTTGGGGCAGAGACCGGTGACCGGCAGCGACGAGGACCCGAGGGCGGTGGAGTTGAAGTCCGCCGTGTCCCGGCTGCGCCGTGAACTCGCCGCGCACCCCGCCGAGTTCACCGACCGGGCTGTGGCCGAGGACGAGCTCGCGGCCCTCGCCGCGATGGCGGTCGGCGGCATCCCCGAGGTGCCCCGCCTGCGCCGTTCCCTGCTTCTGATCGCCGGGTCCATCGGCTCGGTCAGTGCGCTGGCGAAGGGGCTGGCGGACGTACGGAGCGCGGTGGAACTGTACGGGGAGCCGCCGCGGAGGTGATCGGGCCGGGTTTTCCTCGCCCCCGCCGCCCCTACCCGTCCCATCCCTTCCTGGGGGCTGCCGCCCCCAGACCCCCGCTCATCGGCCTGAACGGCCTCGTCCTCAAACGCCGGACAGGCTGACGTTCAGCCCCTCCGGCGTTTGAGGAGCGGGGGTCCGGGGGGCGGCCCCCGAAGCCGGGGTCCGGGGCGGAGCCCCGAAAGCTGGGGCCGGGGCGCGGCTCCGGAGCCCGGGGGTCAGGGGGCGCAGCCCCCTTGGTGGGGTCGAAGGGGCAGCGCCCCTGGGGATGGGACGAGTAGCGGCGGCGGGGGCGCGAACCCCGGTCTCAGGTGCCCGTGCCGGAGCTGGCCAGCGCCTCCGACAACTCCACGGCCACCTGCTGCAGCACCGGCACGATCCGCTCCGTCGCCGGGTCCGTCACCCGGCCCGCCGGACCCGAGATCGAGATCGCCGCGGCGGTCGGCGAGTCGGGCACGGACACGGCCAGGCAGCGGACGCCGATCTCCTGCTCGTTGTCGTCGACCGCGTACCCGAGGCGCCGTACCTCCTCCAGCGCGGCCAGGAAACCATCAGCCGTGGTGATCGTCTTCTCGGTGGCGGCGGGCATGCCCGTACGGGCGAGCAGGGCGCGCACCTCCTCGTCCGGGAAGCCCGCGAGCAGTGCCTTGCCCACGCCCGTGGAGTGCGGCAGCACCCGGCGCCCCACCTCGGTGAACATACGCATCGAGTGCTTGGACGGCACCTGCGCCACGTACACGATCTCGTCGCCGTCCAGCAGCGCCATGTTCGCCGTCTCACCGGTCTCCTCGACCAGCCGGGCGAGGTAGGGACGGGCCCAGGTGCCCAGCAGCCGGGACGCCGACTCGCCGAGGCGGATCAGCCGGGGGCCGAGCGCGTACCGCCGGTTGGGCTGCTGGCGGACGTAACCGCAGGCCACGAGTGTGCGCATCAGCCGGTGGATCGTGGGCAGGGGCAGTCCGCTGCTCACGGAGAGTTCGCTGAGCCCCACCTCGCCGCCCGCGTCGGCCATCCGCTCCAGCAGGTCGAAGGCGCGCTCAAGGGACTGGACGCCGCCGGGCGCGGCGGACGGCTTGTCGGTGGTGCTGGCGCTCGACGACGGCACGGCGCGTTCCTTTCGGCTGGCAGGCAGGGCGACAGCCTACCCGTGAGTCGCATTCCGACCTCTTGGAAAGCCGCGTTCTGCCTGCTGGAATGTTAATTCCATTTTGTGGAAACGTACAGAGCGCCGGGAAAGCGTGCACAGTGGGCAAAGGCGCCCTTGACCGTGGGGATGGGGGAGTGAAAACTCCCTCAACAGATCGTTGAAGGCCCTGGTGTGGGTGCCGGCGTGAGAGACGTGAGAGAGGGGTCCGGGTGTCCGACGGCAGAGGGAACGACGTGAACGACGTGAACGACGTGAACGACGTGAACGACGTCGAACTGGTGCTGCGTTCGACCCGTGTGATCACTCCCGAAGGAACCCGCGCCGCCTCGGTCGCGGTCGCCGACGGCAGGATCACGGCCGTGCTGCCGTACGACTCAGGCGTGCCGGCGGGAGCCCGGCTGGAGGACTTCGGCGACGACGTCCTGCTGCCCGGGCTCGTCGACACCCACGTGCACGTCAACGACCCCGGCCGCACCGAGTGGGAGGGGTTCTGGACCGCGACGCGCGCGGCGGCGGCCGGCGGCATCACCACCCTCGTCGACATGCCCCTCAACTCCCTCCCGCCGACCACGACCGTCGACCACCTCCGCACCAAGCGTGAGGTCGCCGCGGCCAAGGCACACATCGACGTCGGCTTCTGGGGCGGCGCGCTTCCCGACAACGTCAAGGACCTGCGGCCGCTGCACGACGCGGGCGTCTTCGGCTTCAAGGCGTTCCTGTCGCCGTCGGGCGTGGACGAGTTCCCCGAGCTCGACAGGGAGCAACTGGACCGGTCGATGGCGGAGATCGCCGGGTTCGGCGGACTGCTGATCGTCCACGCCGAGGACCCGCGCCACCTGGCCTCCGCCCCGCAGCAGGGCGGCCCGAGGTACGCCGACTTCCTCGCCTCGCGCCCGCGCGGCGCCGAGGACGCGGCCATCATGACCCTGATCGAGCAGGCGAGGCGGCATGGCGCCCGTGTGCACGTGCTCCATCTGTCGTCGAGCGACGCGCTGCCACTGATCGCCGAGGCCAGACGGGACGGCGTGCGCATCACCGTGGAGACCTGCCCGCACTACCTGACGCTGACGGCGGAGGAAGTCCCGGACGGCGCCGGCGAGTTCAAGTGCTGCCCGCCCATCCGTGAGGCCGCCAACCAGGACCTGCTCTGGCAGGCGCTGGCCGACGGCACGATCGACTGTGTGGTCACCGACCACTCCCCGTCCACGGCCGACCTCAAGACCGACGACTTCGCCACCGCATGGGGCGGTATCTCCGGCCTCCAGCTCAGCCTGCCGGCGGTCTGGACCGAGGCGCGCAAGCGGGGCCACGATCTGGAGGACGTGGTCCGCTGGATGTCCACGCGTACGGCACAGCTCGTGGGCCTGGACGGACGCAAGGGCGCCATAGCGGTGGGCCGGGACGCCGACTTCGCCGTCCTCGCCCCCGACGAGACGTTCACCGTCGACCCCGCGGCCCTCCAGCACCGCAACCCCGTCACGGCGTACGCGGGCAGGACCCTGTACGGCGTGGTCAGGTCCACGTGGCTGCGCGGCGAGCGCGTCGTCGCGGACGGCGAGTTCACCGATCCGAAGGGCCGACTCCTCACCCGGCCCTCCTGACCCCCTCCCGTACCCGCGGCGCCCCACTCCGAAAGGCAGACTGATCACCGTGACGGCGATACCGAGTTTCACCGGCGACGCG
The DNA here is from genome assembly GCF_014650715.1 of Streptomyces bluensis. GTDB lineage: Bacteria > Actinomycetota > Actinomycetes > Streptomycetales > Streptomycetaceae > Streptomyces > Streptomyces bluensis. The sequence continues at coordinate 164,646 of NZ_BMVM01000011.1, forward strand.
AACCCCTACGGAGGCGGCGACCCCTACGCGGACTACCGCACCGCCGACTTCCCCTTCACCCACCATGCCAACCTCGCCGACCGCCGGCTCGGTGCCGGAGTCATCGCCGCCAACGACGAGTTCTTCGCCCAGCGCGAGAACCTCCTCCTGCCCGAGCGCGCCGAGTTCGATCCCGAGCACTTCGGGCACAAGGGCAAGATCATGGACGGCTGGGAGACGCGTCGGCGCCGTGGCGCCTCGGCGGACCACCCGTGGCCGACGGCCGAGGACCACGACTGGGCGCTGGTCCGTCTCGGCGCGCCGGGCGTCGTCCGGGGCGTCGTGGTCGACACGGCCCACTTCCGCGGCAACTACCCGCAGGCCGTGTCGATCGAGGGCGTGTCGTTCCCCGGCACCCCGTCCCCGGAGGAACTCCTCGCCGATGACGTGAAGTGGACGACGCTCGTCCCCCGCACCCCGGTCGGCGGCCACGCGGCCAACGGCTTCGCGGTGTCCGTCGAGCACCGCTTCACGCACCTGCGGGTGAACCAGCACCCCGACGGGGGCATCGCACGCCTGCGGGTCCACGGCGAGGTCGTCCCGGACCCCGCGTGGCTCGCGGCCCTCGGCACCTTTGACGTCGTGGCCCTGGAGAACGGCGGCCGGGCGGAGGACGCGTCGAACCTCTTCTACTCGCCCGCCACGAACTCCATCCAGCCGGGCCGGCCGCGGGCGATGCACGAGTGCTGGGAGACCCGTCGCCGCCGGGACCAGGGGCACGACTGGATCCGCTACCGGCTGGCCGCCCAGTCCGAGATCCGCGCGATCGAGATCGACACCGCGTATCTGAAGGGGAACGCGGCGGGGTGGGCGTCGGTGTCAGTACGCAACGCCGAGAAGACTGCGAACGGTGAGAACGGTGAGCAGGGGGAAGGGGACTGGACCGAAGTCCTGCCGCGCACCCGCCTCCAGCCCGACACGAACCACCGCTTCGTCCTCGACACGGCGGCCGTCGCCACGCACGCCCGCATCGACATCTACCCCGACGGGGGCATCTCGCGACTGCGGCTGCACGGCTCCCTGACCGAGGCGGGCGAAGCGCGGCTGGCGGCCCGGCACCAGGAGCTGAGCGACTGACGCAAGCCCCGCTCACCTGTTGGTGTGCGAGGCTGCCGCGGGTAGTTCCACGGTGATGCGGATCCCGCCGGCGGGGCGCGGGGTGAGGGTGAGTGTTCCGTCGTGTGCGCGGGTGATGGTCGTGACGATGGCCAGGCCGAGGCCGACGCCGGCGTGATCGGTGTGCAGGCGTTCGGTGCCGCGCTGGAACGGTTCGGTGAGGGTCGAGGCCCGCTCCGGGGTGACCTGCTCGCCGGTGTTCTCGACAGTGAGCACCACGGTCTTGGGGCGGACGCCGGTATGGACCCACACGGAGCCCTGTTCCGGCAGGTTGTGGACGATCGCGTTGTGCACGAGGTTCGTGGTCAGTTGCAGCAGGAGCGCTTGCGATCCGCTCGTGGGGGTGATGTCGCCGCTGGTCTCGATGGTGACGCCGTGCTTTTCCGCGAGGGGGAGGAGCGTTTCGGTGGCTTCTTCCGCCAGGAGGGACAGGTCGACGGGTTGGCGGGTGAAGGACCGCTGGTCGGCGCGGCTGAGCAGGAGCAGTGCCTCGGTGAGGTCGATCGCTCGGGTGTTGACGGCGTGGAGGCGGTCGAGGAGTTCGCCGGTGTCGTGGTGCGGGTCGGCGCGGGCCAGGTCGATGAGTGTCTTTGAGATCGCGAGCGGGGTGCGCAACTCGTGGGAGGCGTTCGCTGCGAATCTCCGCTGCTCGGCGACGTGTGCTTCGAGCCGTGTCAGCATCGTGTCGAAGGCGTCGGCGAGTTCGCGGAACTCGTCCTTGCGGCCCGGTAGCCGGATGCGGTGGGAGAGTGATCCGTTCGTGGCCGTGCGGGTGGCGTCCGTGATGCGGGTCAGGGGGGCGAGTACGCGGCCGGCGAGGATCCATCCGCCCACGAGGCCGAACACCAGCAGGACCGCCAACACCGCGGCTGCCCTCGGAGCGAAAACGTGCAGCAGGGCGGACCGGACGGGAAAAACGCCGTTCACCCTGTCATCGGGGTTGATGAGCATCGCACGGGTGGGGACGTAACGCAGGAGGAACACCCACACGGCGGCGAGCAGCAAGGCACCGGCAAGCATGAGGAACCCGGCGTAGCTGAGGGTGAGTTTGACGCGAACGCTCAACCCAGGTGCCCTATCCACGGTCTCCTCCCTCGTGTCCGGCCCGTGGTGGCGTGTCGATGCGGTAGCCGACGCCCGGCACGGTGGCGATGATCCAGGGTTCGCCGAGCCGCTTGCGCAGCGCCGAGACGGTGATGCGCACGGCGTTGGTGAACGGGTCGGCGTTCTCGTCCCAGGCGCGTTCCAGGAGTTCTTCGGCGCTGACGACACCGCCTTCGGCGGCGACGAGGACTTCGAGCACGGCGAACTGCTTCCTGGTCAGTGCGACGTAGCGGCCGTCCCGGTAGACCTCTCTGCGGAACGGGTCAAGGCGCAGACCCGCGATCTCCCGTACGGGGGGCCTGTTGTGTGCGCGTCGGCGGTCGAGTGCTCTGAGCCTGAGCGCGAGTTCCTGGAGTGCGAAGGGTTTCGTGAGGTAGTCGTCGGCGCCGAGCTCGAACCCGGAGGCCTTGTCGTCGAGACGGTCGGCCGCGGTGAGCATGAGGATCGGCATGCCGCTGCCGGAGGCGACGATGCGTTGGGCGATCTCGTCACCGGACGGTCCGGGGATGTCCCGGTCGAGCACGGCGATGTCGTAGGTGTTGATGCTCAGAAGTTCCAGAGCGGTGTCGCCGTCACCTGCGATGTCGGCCGCGATCGCTTCCAGGCGCAGCCCGTCGCGGATGGCTTCCGCCAGATAGGGTTCGTCCTCGACGATCAACACACGCATGTCGTCAAGGCTACGAGTCGGTACATATCGGCGGCGTATCGAAAACCGCATACGTGCCGGCAACACGGCGCCGCCTTGGCTGGCGGCATGAACCGAACCCCACCATCAGCACGAACAAGGAGTCGCCGGTTTCGGTGGCTCGTGGTGGTCGATGACTCGATTCCGGCTGTGGCCAACGTGCCGGGGGACGCGGTCGACATCGGGCGTTCCCCCGCGACAGCGTGGCTGTCCCAGCACGGTGCCGCGTACGGGCTGTGCCCGATCCACAAGAACGAACCCTGGCACTACGCACTGCGCCCCGAAGCGACCGATCGTCGCTGTCCGCGTATGTATGCCAACCCCACCCAGGACCCGAGGACGCAGCAGTGACCGGCAGTGAACGAGGACAGACGATGACGCGGGTGGACACGGCGGAAGCCGAACAGCGCGAGGCGGGCCGTCGGGATCCCGGCTCCCGTACCTGGCGCGCGGGCATCCGGCGGGCCATCCGCATCGTCTCCCGGCCGGGGCCCTGGAAGCGCGGCCCGGTTCTTGCGGCGCTGGCGCTGCTGCTGGGCCTGCTCATGTTGCTGCACGCGCAGATCACGGACCGTGGGGGCCTCGGCAGCCTGGTGGAGACGTTCCTGCCGTGGTTCGGCCTGTTCATCCCGGTGCTGCTGGCCGGGGCGCTGTGGCGCCGCTCCGCCTCCGCGGTGGCCGCGCTGCTGCTGCCGGTGACGGTGTGGCTCAACCTCTTCGGCGGGCTGCTCGGCGACAAGTCCCACTCGGGCGGCGACCTCACCGTGGCCAGCCACAACGTCGGCGCCGACAACCCCGACCCGGCCGGCACCGCCCGCGACCTGGCCGCCTCCGGGGCGGACGTGCTGGCCCTGGAGGAGATCACCCCGCAGTCGAAGCCGCTGTACGAGAAGGGTCTGGCGAGGGCGTACCCGTACCACACGGTGCAGGGCACGGTCGGGCTGTGGAGCAAGTTGCCGCTGTCGGACACCGAGCCGGTCGACATCAAGATGGACTACGGGCCGCTGGCGGACACCAAGCCGGTCGACATCAAGATGGCCTACAGCCGGGCGCTGCGCAGCACGGTGGCCACGGACCAGGGTCCGCTGGCGGTGTACGTGGCCCACCTGGGGTCGGTACGTGTGTTTCCCCGCAACGGCTTTTGGACGGACAGCCGGGACCGCGGCGCGAAGGCGCTCGCCGAGGCTGTCGCCACCGAGCCGAACGAGCGGGTGGTGCTGCTCGGTGACCTGAACGGCACCATGGACGACCGCGCGTTCGACGACATCACCTCGCAGCTGCACTCGGTCCAGGACAAGGCCGGGGACGGCTTCGGCTTCAGCTGGCCGACGAAGTTCCCGGTGGCACGGATCGACCAGATCCTGGTCCGCGGCGTGGAGCCGACGAGCGCGTGGTCGCTGCCGGCCACCGGCAGCGACCACCTGCCGGTGGCGGCCGGAATCAGCTGGTGAACCCCGCGTAAAGCCTTCGCCGAGGAACGCCGCAGGGGGGTTCGTCTCCGGTCGGCTGAGCAGACGTTACGCCGCGTGCCCGCCGTCCACCGACAGCTCCGCGCCCGTGACGTACGCCGCCTCCCTCCTGGCCAGATACGCGACCATCGACGCCACCTCCTCCGGCGAGCCGTACCGGCCGACGGCCGTGGCGCCCGCCTGAGCGGGGGCGTAGGGCCCGTCCGCGGGGTTCATGTCCGTGTCAACGGGACCTGGATGGACGAGGTTCGCGGTGATCCCACGCCCACCCAGCTCCCGCGCGAGCGCCTTCGTCAGACCGGCCAACGCGGACTTGCTGGTCGCGTAGAGCGTGCCACCCGGCCCCGGCACCCGCTGGGTCATGCACGAGCCGATCGTGATGATCCGGCCCCCGCGCGCCATGCGCGGCGCAGCCACCTGGGAGGTGACGAACACCCCTCGCACGTTCACCGCCAACACCCGGTCCACATCCGCCAGGGACAGGGACTCCAGAGGCCCGAGCAAGCCAACGCCCGCATTGTTGACCAGTACGTCGAGGCGTCCGAGGGCCTCGACCGCACGATCCACCACCCCGGCGGCCTCGGCCGCGTCCCCGGCGTCCGCGCACAGGGCCAACGCCCGCCGCCCCAGCGCCTCGATCCGCCGTACGACGTCCTCGGCGGCCTCCTTCGCCCGTACGTACGTGATCGCCACATCCGCACCCTCCTGGGCGAGCCGCACGGCCGTGGCCGCGCCGATGCCACGGCTTCCGCCGGTCACGAGGGCGACCTTGCCGTTCAAGTCACCCGCCGAAGCCGAAGCCGAAGCCGCGGTCGCCGTTGAAGCCGAAGCCGAAGCCGAAGCCGAGCCTTCAGCCGAGTCCGAAATTCGTATCGATGTCATGCCCACCATCCCAGCGCCCCCCGCCCCCCACCGCTGGCGGCAAACGGACGAGGACCTCGCTCCACCACGGCCTCCGCCGTGCCGACCGATGAGTTACCGACGCCGGTGGGGTCTGCACAAATGACAGCTGGACAGCAGATCCCCCATCAGCAGATCCCCATCAGTGGATCCCCATCAGTGGATCACCTCACGGAAGGCACCTCACCATGGGCAAGCTCACCCTCACCGGCTTCGTCACCCTCGACGGCGTCCACCAGGCCCCCGGCCGCCGCGACGAGGACCGCCGAAACGGCTTCGAGCACGGCGGCTGGACCGTCCCGTACGGCGACGAGGACTTCGGACGCTTCATCAACGAGGTCTTCGACCGGGCGGGCGCGTTCCTCCTCGGCCGGCGGACGTACGAGATCTTCGCCGGCTACTGGCCGAAGGTCACCGACCCGGCCCACCCGGTCGCCTCCAAGCTCAACTCGCTTCCCAAGTACGTCCCTTCGAGCACCCTCACCCAGCCCGGATGGAACAACACGACCGTCCTCGCGGGCGGCCTGGAGACAGAGGTCGCCGATCTCAAGACCCGCACCGAGGGCGAGGTCCAGATCCATGGCAGCGGCGCCCTGGCCCAGTCCCTCCTCGCCCTCGACCTGATCGACACCGTGCACCTGCTGACCTTCCCCGTCGTCCTCGGCTCCGGCTTGCGCCTGTTCGCGCAGGGGCTGGTCCCGACCGCGTTCCGGCACGTCGGGGGACACATCACCGGGAGGGGAGTCTCCATCCAGACGTACGAACTCGAAGGACGGCCCACGTACGGCTCGTACGACCTGCCCGAGAACTAGGGACGGTCGGTCGGCTTCGGTTAACTCCCCGAAAACTTACGCGAGGTGCCCGGAAAATCATGGAGCTTGTCATTGACATGCCACTGTCTACGCGCGTCATCATGAGCCCATGAGATTCCCCCCACGCATGACACGCATCGGCGCCTCCGCCGCCCTCCTGTCCGCCCTGCTCGTGGGCGGCACCGTCACCGCCAACGCCGCGGACACGTCGGCGGCCGCGGTCGGCCGCATCTGCTACAGCGACCTCCCGGCCCAGGCGTACGACACGCTCGACCTGATCGAGTCGGGCGGCCCCTTCCCCTACCCGCAGGACGGGACCGTCTTCCAGAACCGGGAAGGCATCCTGCCCAGCCAGTCCAGCGGCTACTACCACGAGTACACGGTCAAGACGCCCGGCTCGTCGACCCGCGGTGCTCGGCGCATCGTCACCGGTCAGAAGACCCAGGAGGACTACTACACCGCCGACCACTACGCCTCCTTCGCCCTCATCAACTACACCTGCTGAGAGCCGTCGGCGAACCTGGCCCCGCGTGGAACACCCGCAACACCGGTCGCGGGGCCAGGCACCGTCGCATCCCGACCGCGGCGGTGGTGACGTCAACTCGGCTTGCGGCTGCCGGCCGCCGCGAACAGCGCGAGCGCCAGGACGATCAGCGCGATGCTCACATAGATCTCGTAGCCGTCCAGGGCGCTCCACCGCTGGACGATCCCCCAGCGCAGCTTGCCCGTGAGTTCGTACACCAGACCGCCCGAGCCCTGCACCAGGGCGATGAAACCGAGAAACTCCAGGAACTGCTTCATACCCGGGATCCTCGTCCCGCGGATCCCCCGTGCCATCGGCCCTCAGGGCCAGGCTTGCCCGACGGAAGTACCCGCCTCGTGCGCGGCCGGTCGCCGAAAGTCTGCGGGGCTCCGACTTTGGTCGTCCATCGGGTACGGGGGGACGTGTCCGACGCCGTCGCTGCGTAGATTTGTCGACCGTGAGAGGTGACGATCCGGAGCCCGTGCCCGTGCCCGTGCCCTACGCCCCGCCCGCGCGGGAACTGCCGGGCCGGCGCTGGCTGTTGCCGTCGGCCGTGGCCAGCGGACTCGACCCGGACCGGCCGCACCGCGTCGGGCGCTCCGGCCGTCCCCGGCGCACGGTGCGCGACTGGATCGTCGACTTCACCGTCTTCGTGTTCGCCGTCCTTCTCGGCTTGATCGGCGCGCACGACATGACCACGGATCCCGGCACACCGCAGGCCCTGGCCGCCGTCGACCAGTGGATCGGGGCCCTCGCCTGCGCGGCGGTCTGGCTGCGGCGCAGATGGCCGGTGGGTCTCGCCGTGGTGATGGTGCCGGTCAGTTTCCTCTCCACCACGGCGGGCGGCGCGGGCCTGGTCGCGTTCTTCACGCTGGCCGTGCACCGGCCGTTCCGTCACATCGCCTGGATCGGCGGCCTCTCCATCGCGCTCAATCCGCTCTTCTTCTGGTGGCGCCCCGATCAGGACCTGCCCTACCTCGTGTCCGTCATCCTCGCGGTGCTGCTCGGTGTCGCGATGATCGGCTGGGGCATGTTCGTCCGCTCCCAACGGCAGCTCATGCTGAGCCTGCGGGACCGGGCGCGGCGCGCCGAGACGGAGGCCGCACTGCGGGCCGAGCAGGCGCAGCGGCTCGCGCGGGAGGCGATCGCGCGCGAGATGCACGACGTGCTGGCCCACCGCCTCACCCTGCTGAGCGTGCACGCGGGAGCGCTGGAGTTCCGGCCCGACGCACCCCGCGACGAGGTCGCACGGGCGGCGGGCGTCATCCGGGAGAGCGCGCACGAGGCGCTGCAGGACCTGCGGGAGATCATCGGGGTTCTGCGCGCGGGCGACGCCGAGGACGCCGGCCGCCCCCAGCCGACGCTCGCGGCGCTGGACACCCTGGTCGCCGAGTCCCGGGAGGCCGGCATGAAGGTCGTCCTGGACAACCGTGTCACCGAGTCCGCGGCCGTCCCCGCCTCCGTCGGCCGCACCGCGTACCGCATCGCCCAGGAGGGCCTGACGAACGCCCGCAAGCACGCCCCCGGAGCGGAGGTCACCGTGTCCGTCGCGGGCGCCCCCGGCGACGGGCTCACCCTCTCCGTGCGGAACCCCGCTCCTCCTGGCGACGTCCCGCCCGTCCCCGGCTCCGGCCAGGGCCTCATCGGGCTGACCGAGCGCGCCACGCTGGCCGGGGGCCGCCTGGAGCACGGCGCCGAGGAGGACGGCGGCTTCCAGCTGCGGGCCTGGCTCCCGTGGGGCTGACCGTCCTCAGGGCGTACGGGGCACCACGCGCTGCCCGGCCGTCCCGTACACCCACGCCGACGTGTCCTCGATGAACTCGGACGGGAACCCTGGGCGGAAGTCCGTGGCCTCCTCCAGCCGGGCCGCCACGGCGTCGGGCAGGACGAGTCCGGCCGCGCCGAGGTTGTCCGTGAGCTGCTCGACCCGCCGGGCGCCCAGGATGGGGTGGACGCCGGGGAAGCGGGCCGTCGTCCAGGCGATGGCCACCTGCGCCGGGGTCACGCCGAGTTCGTCGGCGGCCTCCTGCACGGCCTGGGCCACCGCGCGGTCACGGTCGCCGATCGCGTCGGCCGACAGACGGGTCGCCGTCCCCGGCGCGACGCCGCCGGGCCGGGTGTACTTGCCGGACAGAACCCCGTTCTGCAGCGGACTCCACGCCGCGACCGACATGCCGAACGCCTCGGCCATCGGCAGCAGTTCGCGCTCCGCGTCCCGGTTGAGCAGGCTGTACGGCACCTGGAGCGCCGACAACGGGCTCCAGCCCCGCCACTCGGCCAGAGTGTTGGCGCGCGCGACCACCCAGGCCGGGACGTCCGAGATGCCGACGTACAGCACCTTCCCGGACCGTACGGCGTCGTCGAGGGCACGCATGGTCTCCTCGACGGGGGTGTTCCGGTCCCAGATGTGCACCCAGTAGATGTCGACGTAGTCGGTGTCCAGGCGGCGCAGGCTGGTCTCCAGCGACAGGGCGAGGTTCTTGCGGTGGTTGCCGGCCGCGTTCGGGTCGGAACCGTCCCGCGAGACCGTGTACTTGGTGGACAGGACGAAGCGGTCGCGCTGCCCCTTGAGCAGCTCGCCGACGATGCGCTCGCTCTCCCCGCCCCGGTAGTTGACGGCCGTGTCGATCACGTTGCCGCCGACCGCCGCGTACGCGTCCAGGATCCGCGCACACTCCTCCTTGGGCGCCCCCACCCCGCCCTGCTCGCCGAACGTCATGGCCCCGAGGAACAACTCGGACACGCGGAGCCCGGTCCGCCCCAGAAGCCGGTAACGCACGGAACTCCTCTGGAGGTTGAGGACGATGGCGACGACTGACCTTAACGGTTGACGCGGGGTGCGGGCGACGGCTCGGGCGTCCCGGACCGGTCCGTCGGCCGCCTATGGCCGAACCCGCGCGGTCCGCCCCGTACGGCCTCGCGGCACGGCCTCATTACGGTAGGCCGCATGACTGCGATCCGACTGCTCCTGGTCGACGACGACCCCCTGGTGAGAGCCGGCCTGACCTTCATGATGGGCGGCGCCGGCGACATCGAGATCGTCGGTGAGGGCGCCGACGGAGACGAGGTCGAGGCGCTCGTCGACCGCACCCGCCCGGACGTCGTCCTCATGGACATCCGGATGCCGACGGTGGACGGACTCGCGGCCACCGAGCGGCTCCGCGGACGCAAGGACGCTCCCCAGGTCGTCGTCCTCACCACCTTCCACGCCGACGAGCAGGTACTGCGGGCGCTGCGCGCGGGCGCGGCCGGGTTCGTCCTGAAGGACACCCCGCCCGCGGAGATCGTCGAAGCGGTGCGCCGGGTCGCGGCCGGCGACCCCGTACTCTCACCCGCCGTCACCCGCCAGCTGATGGAGCACGCCGCCGGGCCCGGTCCCGACACTCGCCGCACGCACGCGCGGACCCGTATCGCCGTCCTCAACGACCGTGAGCGCGAGGTCGCCGTCGCGGTCGGCCGGGGCGCCTCGAACGCCGAGATCGCCGCCGGACTGTTCATGAGCGTCGCCACCGTCAAGAGCCACGTCTCCCGCATCCTCGCCAAGCTCGACCTCAACAACCGGGTGCAGATCGCGCTGCTGACCTACGACGCGGGCCTCCTGGAGGACCTGGAGGAGGGCGGGCACCCCTGACAGGGCGACAGCGGGGGTCTCAGCCCCGCGCCCCCGGGATCTCCCCGAGCCGAACAGGACGCCGCTCCAGGCGGGACAGCTCGCACGCCTCGGCGATGCGGAGGGACTGCAGGGCCTCCCGGCCGTCGCACGGATTGGCCCGCTCACCCCGCACCACCTGCACGAACGCCGCGACCTCCGCCTCGTACGCGAGCGCGAACCGCTCCAGGAACCCCGTCCACGGCTTGTCGGCGGGCGGCGGCCCGGACGGCTCGGTGGACGCGATCGGCGTCCGGTCGTCCAGCCCGACCACGATCGTGTCCAGTTCCCCGGCGAGCTCCATGCGGACGTCGTATCCCGCGCCGTTCTGCCGCGCCGCCGTCACCGTCGCCAGCGTCCCGTCCTCCAGCGTGAGCACCGCCGCGGCCGTGCCGACGTCACCCGCCTCACGGAACATCGCCGGCCCCGCGTCGGACCCGGTCGCGTACACCTCGGCGACCTCCTGCCCGGTCACCCAGCGCAGAATGTCGAAGTCGTGGACGAGACAGTCCCGGTAGATCCCACCGGACAGCGGCAGATAGGCGGCCGGCGGCGGCTCCTGGTCCGCCGTCGTCGCCCGCACCGTGTGCAGCCGTCCGAGCCGGCCGGACCGCAGGGCGTCCCGCGCGTGCGCGTACCCCGCGTCGAAGCGGCGCTGGAACCCCATCTGGAGCACGGTCCCGGCCGCGTCCACCTCGGCCAGCGCGTTCAACGTGCCGTGCAGATCAACGGCGATGGGCTTCTCGCAGAAGACGGGGAGCCCGGAGCGTGCTGCCCGACCGATCAGTTCGGCGTGGGCCGCGGTCGCCGTCGTGATCACCACGGCGTCCACCCCCCAGGTGAAGATCTCGTCGACCCCGGGCGCCGCCGTCTCCCCGAGGCGGTCCGCGAGCTCATGGGCCCGAGCGGTGTCGACATCCGTGATGATGAGCGAGCCGACATCACGGTGACGGCTGAGCGTGGTCGCGTGGAACGTACCGATGCGACCAGCGCCTATGAGTCCGATGCGCATGGGAACAACCTGAGGTCGATCACAACATCGTGTCAATGCTTTGTCCGGACAACCGGACTACACAACTTCCCGTCAACAAGAGCCGGAGCTACGCTCGGGCCGTGCCGAAACCAGAAGTGGACCCGACCGTGTCGCTCCAGCTCAGCGTAGACCGCAGCAGCCCGGTCCCGCTGTACTTCCAGCTGTCCCAGCAACTGGAGGCCGCGATCGAGCACGGAACCCTGACCCCCGGCAGCCTCCTGGGCAACGAGATCGAGCTCGCCGGCCGTCTCGGCCTGTCCCGCCCGACCGTACGCCAGGCCATCCAGTCCCTCGTCGACAAGGGCCTCCTCGTGCGCCGGCGCGGCGTCGGCACCCAGGTCGTGCACAGCCAGGTCAAACGCCCGCTGGAGCTCAGCAGCCTGTACGACGACCTGGAGGCGGCCGGACAGCGCCCCGCGACCCAGGTGCTCACCAACGCCTTCGCCCCCGCCTCCGCCGAGGTCGCCGCCGCGCTCGGTGTGGGCGAGGGCAGCCAGGTGCACCGCGTCGAGCGGCTGCGACTGGCCCACGGCGAGCCGATGGCGTACCTGTGCAACTTCCTGCCCACCGGGCTCCTCGACCTGGAGAGCGGCCAACTGGAGGCGACCGGCCTGTACCGGCTGATGCGCGCCGCGGGCATCACCCTGCACAGCGCCCGCCAGACCATCGGCGCCCGCGCCGCCACCGCCATCGAGGGCGAACGACTCGGCGAACCCGAGGGCGCCCCCCTCCTCACCATGCAACGCACCACGTTCGACGACACGGGAAGAGCGGTCGAGTACGGCACCCACATGTACCGCGCATCGCGCTACTCGTTCGAGTTCCAACTGCTAGTACGCTCGTGAGGGGGCGCGCCCCTTAGGGGCGCGGGGCTGTGTCGATATGCGGCTCCGCCGCGTGGGCGCGACCAGCCACCACGAATCCGCAGACAAGAACCGGACCTCACCCCGGCGGCGCCCCCCGCAGCACTCCGCGGCAGCGTACGGCAGAATCGGCGCGATGAGCACCTACCGCGACTTCACCCACCGCGGCTCCGCGCGGGCCACCGTCCTGCGGACCGTGGGAACGCGCGAACGCCGTTCCCACCTCACCGCCCCGCGCGTGCCCACGGTCGGCATCGACATCGGCGGTACGAAGGTGATGGCGGGCGTCGTCGACGCCGACGGCAACATCCTGGAGAAGCTCCGCACGGAGACCCCGGACAAGTCCAAGAGCCCGAAGGTCGTCGAGGACACCATCGTCGAGCTCGTACTGGACCTCTCCGACCGCCACGACGTGCACGCGGTCGGCATCGGCGCGGCCGGCTGGGTCGACGCCGACCGCAACCGCGTGCTGTTCGCCCCCCACCTGTCCTGGCGCAACGAACCGCTGCGCGACCGCCTCGCCGGACGCCTCGCCGTCCCCGTCCTGGTCGACAACGACGCCAACTCCGCCGCCTGGGCCGAGTGGCGCTTCGGCGCAGGCCGGGGCGAGGACCACCTCGTCATGATCACGCTCGGCACCGGCATCGGCGGCGCCATCCTGGAGGACGGCCAGGTCAAGCGCGGCAAGTACGGCGTCGCCGGCGAGTTCGGCCATATGCAGGTCGTGCCCGGCGGCCACCGCTGCCCGTGCGGCAACCGCGGCTGCTGGGAGCAGTACAGCTCGGGCAACGCGCTCGTCCGCGAGGCCAGGGAACTGGCCGCCGCCGACTCCCCGGTGGCGTACGGGATCATCGAGCACGTCAAGGGCAACATCTCCGAGATCTCCGGCCCGATGATCACCGAGCTGGCCCGTGAGGGCGACGCGATGTGCATCGAGCTGCTCCAGGACATCGGCCAGTGGCTCGGCGTCGGCATCGCCAACCTCGCGGCGGCCCTCGACCCGTCCTGCTTCGTGATCGGCGGTGGTGTCTCGGCCGCCGACGACCTGCTCATCGCCCCCGCACGGGACGCCTTCCGCCGCCACCTCACCGGCCGCGGCTACCGGCCCGAGGCCCGTATCGCGCGCGCCCAGCTCGGGCCCGAGGCCGGCATGGTCGGCGCCGCGGACCTCGCCCGGCTCGTCGCCCGCCGCTTCCGCCGCGCCAACCGCCGCCGAGTGGAGCGTTACGAGCGCTACGCGCGGTACGCGGAAGGCCGCCGTACGACCCAGGACTCCGCATGACCCCCTCGCTGCCCCGCCAGACCCCGACAGCGGAGGAGCCGCCCGGGCCGCCGGAGAGCCGGGGCCGTGTGTTCCGCCGCCGTGCGCTGACCCTGCTCATCATCGTGCTGCTGATCGGTGTGCCGGCCGGCTATCTGGTGATCTCCGCCAACCAGAGCCGCGACAGCGGCAAGGACAAGGAGGAGAAGTACTCGGCGACGGGCCTCACCGCGGGCTGGCCCTCCCGGGTCCAGCGCCGCCTCTACCAGGTGCCCATCCCGCCCTACTCGGACCATGTGGCGTACTACGAGACGAACAACTGGAAGACCAGCCGCCTCTACGTCCAGTTCCGCACCAGCAACAAGGGCCTGGACCGGATGCTCGCCGGTGTCGGCGCCGACACCGATGACCTGCAAAGGGGCGAGATCTCGATCGGCACCCGCGACCGGCGGATCGTGGGCTGGGAGTTCACCGGGCCGGGCCCCTGGCTCGGACTCGTCCGCGAGCGGAAGAACCCGGCGCCGACGCTGGACATCGTCGTGAACCGTTCGAACCCCCGGCACCCCATGGTGTACGTCGTGTCGCGGACGACCCCCTGACGCCCCGCCCGCCAAGGGGTGCGGAAGGACTCCGGAGCCGATTGTCGGACCCCGCCCGTAGAGTCGGAGACGTCTGATGCGACTGACGGGTGGGAGGTGACCGAACGTATGCGGGACGGGGCCGTGGCGACGACCGAGGGGGCCATGACGGCGGCTGCCCCCGGAACCGACGACGTGCGTGCCGTCTCCCCACGACTCGCGGCCGTGTTCGTGCCCGCGCCGCTGCCGCGCCAGGGGCGGGTGGCCTTCTGGGACCCGGAGGGCGGTTCCGGACCCGGCCCGTCCGCAGGTTCCTGGCCGTCCACCCGTCCCGGACAGTCCGCCCATGACGACGGTCTCACCTCCGACGGTCTCACCGCCGACGGCCTCACCGTCGTACGGCGGCACGGCGCCGGAGCCCGCAGGGCCACCGTGCCCGCGGTGACCCTGCCGCTCGGCGAGGCACTGCCGCTGCTCGCCCGCGCCCGCCGTGACCCCGCCGCGCATCCCGCCACGGCCTGCTGGGGCGCGGCCACGCTGCACGCCCTGCGGCTCGTCGCACGCGGGCGGCTGCTGCCGGGGCTGACCCCCCAGGGGCACGACGCGTGGCGGGCGGGACCGCTCGACCCGGACGACATCGCGCATCTGAGAGCGGTGGCGGCGGCTCTCCCGTACGAGGGCCACGCCGTCCCGCTCCCCGGGAAGGGCCCCCTGCGCCTGCCGGAGCCGGAGGCGCTGATGCGGTCCTTCCTGGACGCGGTGGCCGACACCCTGCCCCGGACCCCGGCCGCGCCGTACACCTCGGGGAAGCCGTTCGCGGCGGCCGCTCCGCAGCGTCTGCCCGGTGCGCGGGACTGGGCGGCGGAGGTCGCCGCGGGCATGGACGCGGGCGTACGGATCTCGCTGCGCCTCGACCTGTCGGCGCACGACCTCTTCGACGACGGTGAGGGCGCGCGGCGGGCCGGTGCGGCCGTCGTCCAGGTCCACAGCCTCGCCGACCCCACCCTCGTCGCCGACGCGGCCGCTCTGTGGGCGACAGACGCCGGGCGCGCCGCTGCCGCCCTCGGTCCACGCGCATGCGTGGACGCCGCCCTCGCCGTCCGCCGGGCGGCCCGTGTCTGGCCGCCCCTGGAGCGGCTCTCCGAGCAGGACGTGCCGGACGTCCTCGCTCTCTCCGAGGAGGAGCTGTCCGACCTGCTGGGCGTCGCGGCCACCCGGCTCGGCGCGGCCGGCGTCGCCGTGCACTGGCCCCGGGACCTGGCGCAGGACCTGAGCGCGGCGGCCGTGGTCCGGCCCGCCCCCGGCTCGGCCACGGACGGCACGGGCTTCTTCGAGAGCGAGGAACTGCTCCAGTTCCGCTGGCAGTTGGCGCTGGGCGGTGATCCGCTCACCGAGGCCGAGATGGACGCCCTGGCCGAGGCCCACCGTCCGGTCGTCCGGCTGCGGGACCAGTGGGTGCTCGTCGACCCGGCCCTCGTCCGCAAGGCCCGTCAGCGCGAACTCGGCCTGCTGGACCCGGTCGGCGCCCTCTCCGTGGCGCTCACCGGCAGCGCGGAGGTCGACGGGGAGACGGTGGAGGCGGTGCCGGTGGGCGCACTGGCCGTGCTGCGGGACCGGCTCACGGCCGGGGTGGAGACCGTCGAACCCCCGCCCGGGCTGGCCGCCCGCCTGCGTGACTACCAACTCCGGGGCCTGGCCTGGCTCGACCTCATGACCACTCTCGGCCTCGGGGGCTGCCTCGCCGACGACATGGGCCTCGGCAAGACGGTCACCGTCATCGCGCTGCACCTGCGCCGTGCCCGCCGCGCGCCGACCCTCGTCGTCTGCCCGGCGTCGCTGCTGGGCAACTGGCAGCGGGAGATCACCCGTTTCGCGCCCGGCGTCCCGGTCCGCCGCTACCACGGCCCGGACCGCACCCTGGACGACCTGGACGGCGGCTTCGTCCTCACCACCTACGGCACGATGCGGTCGGCGGCACCCAGACTGGCCGACCAGTCCTGGGGAATGGTGGTCGCCGACGAGGCCCAGCACGTCAAGAACCCGTACTCGGCGACCGCGAAGGCGCTGCGGACGATCCCCACGCCCGCGCGCGTAGCCCTCACCGGCACACCGGTCGAGAACAACCTCTCCGAGCTCTGGGCCCTGCTCGACTGGACGACACCGGGCCTGCTGGGCCCCCTCAAGTCCTTCCGCGCCCGCCACGCCCGCGCCGTGGAGAACGGCGAGGACGAGCAGGCGGTCGAGCGCCTCGCCCGCCTGGTCCGCCCCTTCCTCCTGCGCCGCAAGAAGTCGGACCCCGGCATCGTCCCGGAACTCCCGCCGAAGACGGAGACGGACCACCCGGTGCCGCTGACCCGCGAACAGGCCGCCCTGTACGAGGCGGTGGTGCGCGAGTCGATGCTGGCGATCGAGACGGCGGACGGTATCGCACGCCGGGGTCTGGTCCTCAAGCTCCTGGGCGCGCTCAAACAGATCTGCGACCACCCGGCGCTGTACCTGAAGGAGGAGCACCAGGGACAGCAGCCCCCGGGGGCCGACCGTCTGGTGGCCCGCTCCGGCAAACTCGCCCTGCTGGACGAGCTGCTGGACACCCTCCTCTCGGAGGACGGCTCGGCGCTGGTCTTCACCCAGTACGTGGGAATGGCCCGGCTGATCACCGCGCACCTCGCCACGCGCGCGATCCCCGTGGAACTGCTGCACGGCGGCACCCCGGTCAAGGACCGCGAGCGGATGGTGGACCGCTTCCAGAGCGGAGCCACCCCGGTCCTGATCCTCTCCCTCAAGGCGGCGGGCACGGGCCTGAACCTCACCCGCGCGGGCCATGTGATCCACTTCGACCGCTGGTGGAACCCGGCCGTCGAGGAGCAGGCCACCGACCGCGCCTACCGCATCGGCCAGACCCAGCCCGTGCAGGTCCACCGCCTCATCACCGAGGGCACCGTCGAGGACCGCATCGCCGAGATGCTGGAGTCCAAACGAGCCCTCGCCGAAGCCGTCCTCGGCTCCGGCGAGTCGGCCCTGACCGAGCTGACGGACCGCGAGCTGTCCGACCTGGTGTCACTGCGGAGGACATCATGAACGGGGACGCCGGGCGGCCCGCCGATGCCGCTCGCCGGGCGCTGCGCGCCGCGCGGGAACGGGACGCCCGCGTACGCGACGAGCGTGAGACCACGCCCGGCACGGAGCGGGAGGCACGGCCGGGTGACGCGGCGAGGGAGGCACTGCGGCGGGCCGTCCAGGGGGAGCGGGCGCGGGGGGACATGGAGGGCCCCGGAGAGCCACGGGCCGAAAGCGCCACCGCCGCACCGGACTCCGCCGCGCCGGACACGGCTCCGTCCACGCGCCCCGGTGACATCGCTCGCGAGGCGTTGCGCGCGGCCCGGCAGATGCGCTCGGACGCCAAGGACGAGGAAGCCAAGCCCTCGCGCCGTACCACCCGCCCCGCATCGGCGCGTTCCCGGGCGGAGCGAAGCCCCGGAAGCCAGGAACGGGGCGGACGTGTCCGGGAGTTGCGGGAACGGCTCGCGGGAGCCTTCGAGCCGCCCGCCGCCGACGGGCCGGGTAAGCCAACGGCCCAGCACCGCGACGCACCTCCGCCCTCCCCTGCGACCACCCCGTCCACCCCCACGCCCCCGTCCACCCCCACCACATCCCACGTCCCCCGCACGATGGCCGCCCCCACCCTCCCCCACTCTCGGCTTCGCTCGACCGGGGGGACCCCCATCACGGAGCTGCGCCGCACCTTCGCCGCCCTCCCCCCGCGTTCCCCGGCGCCCGGCGGCACCGACCGGTTCGCCGGGACCTGGTGGGGCAACGCCTGGGTGAACGCGCTGGAGGAGGGAGCCCTGGACGCGGCGCGGCTGGCACGGGGGCGGGCGTACGCCCAGCAGGGGCACGTGGACGCGATCACCGTCACCCCCGGACTCGTGCTCGGGTACGTCCAGGGGAGCCGCCCCCGGCCGTACCGCGCGCAGGTGCGACTGCGGACGCTCTCCGACGCCGACTGGGACCGCTTCCTGGACGCGGCGGCCGAACGGCCGGGGCACATCGCCGCGCTGCTCGACAAGGAGATGCCCCAGTCGCTCGCCGCGTGCGGAGTACAGCTGCTGCCCGGCCCCGGCGACCTCGAACCGCACTGCAGCTGCCCCGACTCCGGCCACCCCTGCAAACACGCCGCCGCGCTCTGCTACCAGACGGCACGGCTGCTGGACGAGGACCCCTTCGTCCTGCTCCTCCTGCGCGGCCGGGGGGAGCGCGAGCTGCTCGACGCGCTGTCCCGGCTGAGCGCCGCCCGCGCGGCCCGCGCCGCCCAGGACCAGGACCCCACGCCCCTGCCCGGCGTCCGCGCCACCGACGCCCTCGCCCCCCGGACCCCGCCACCGCTT
This sequence comes from Streptomyces bluensis, assembly GCF_014650715.1. GTDB lineage: Bacteria > Actinomycetota > Actinomycetes > Streptomycetales > Streptomycetaceae > Streptomyces > Streptomyces bluensis. The sequence continues at coordinate 183,063 of NZ_BMVM01000011.1, forward strand.
CCCGCGCCGCTGCCCCCACCCCCGCACCCGGAACAGCCCCCGGTCTACCCGGGCGCACCGGGCGGCCCGGACCCGTTCGCACTGGACCAGCTGGCCACCGACGCGGCCGCACGCGCTCACGCCCTGCTCACCACCGGCCGCGACCCGGTCGCCGAACTGACGCTCTGGCAGGACGCGGTACGGCTCGCCGCCGCCCGCCCCGGCTCCGGCCTCACCGCCGCCACCCGCGCCCTCTACTCCGCACTGGCCACCGCCACCGGCCGCACCCCGGCCGACCTGGCCCGCGCGGTCGCCGCCTGGCGACAGGGCGGACCGGAGGGGCTCGCCGTCCTCGAAGAGCCCTGGGACCCGCCCGCGGGCCGCTTCGACCGCGCCCGACCGCTCCTCCTCGCCGCCGACCTGCCCGCCTTCCGCCCCCGGCGTAACCACCTCACCCACCCGCACGGCCACATCCAGCTCCGCCTGGGCCGAGACGGCCTCTGGTACGCGTACGAGTCGGAACCGGGCCGCGAGGACTGGTGGCCCAGAGGCACCCCCGACCTGGACCCGGTGGGCGCCCTGACGGGCCTGGGAGCGGCCGACGACGTGTGAGGGCCGCGATCGCGCCCAGGCCCAGTGGCCCCACGTACACGAAGCCCCGCATCAGGTGAAGGAGGTGTGAGGGTCCCCTGGCGAAGTTCGGGATCCCGGTGTGGAGAGTGGGGGTCCCGGGACGGAGGACTTGCGCGGGGACGCTAGCGTGGAGCGGTGAGTGAGACGCAGACGCCCGCCCTCCAGTACCGCTTGGACGGTCCGGAAGACGCCCCGGTCCTCATCCTCGGCCCCTCGCTCGGCACGACGTGGCACATGTCGTAGAAACCGTCCACGGGTGTCCCGTTGGTCCAGGGTGAGCGCGTAAGTGCAGGTCAGGGCCTTGTGGCGCGAGGGCGTCTGCTGGGTTGGTGACACGTCTGTGATCGCTCGTGACACGTGAGGACCCCCGTCGGCTTGCTCCGGCGGGGTCCTGCGTAGACGGGGACCTGATACGACGAAGCCCCGCCGGCTTGCTGCGGCGGGGCGTCATCGTGCAGTTGGTCATGGCGGATTGAGGCTTGCGCTGGAGGCTCCGTTGTACTCCGGCTCGCCGCTCTCAAGTACGCGGAGGAGCGAGGCGGTGACGACGCGGGCGGTGCGGCCTATCGTTAGCACGCGGCATGGGAATTCTCCGCGGCGAACGAGGTCGTAGCTCTTCGATCTCGACAAGCCGAACGCCTGGGCGGCGTCCTCGACGCTCGCGGTCCCACTCCAGGTGGCGCGGATATGCTCGGGGCTGAACGGGCCGTGATGCGTTTCGCTGCTCTGGCTGGGCATTCCTGTCGGTCGTGCCTTTCGGGTCTGAGCCTATTTGGGCGGGGTAAGGGAGCCTGGTGGTCGCACCGTGTTCGCCAGCTGGGACGGAGACTCGGGGTGCGCGCGGCTGCGTGTTCCAGGTGGCGGAGTGGTGCTGCACCTTTAGAGGAGTGGGCTGAGCTGGGAATTTGCCGGATTGGTCCGACTGGCGGCCGTGGGATCGTTTCGAAATCCGCAGGTCACGCGCGAGTGCTGAGTCGTGTTCGAAACGGCGGGCCGGAGGTCCTGAGGGTGCGCGCTCGGGCGGTCAATCTTCCGAGTGCGCCAAGTCCCAGTTCACGCAGGCGATGCTGTCTCGCGAAATGAGCAGCGCCCAACCGGCATTGCATGCCGTGTGGCGGTGACGTAATGGATCGTCGCTGTGCTGCCTTTCGGCGGGTGGTGAGGAAGTGGCGGTGGAGGTACAAGTATTCGGCGGGTCCCCGGTTTCGGTAACCGGGGACCCGCCGCTATATTGCCGCCTCGCGAGTTGGCCACGTGCGAGCGTTACCCGCACGACCCGGTCCCGGGGCCGGTGGTCTACGTCACCGTCCAGCTGGCGGCTGCACCGAAGATGCTCGCGATGGAGTTCGCCGGTTCTTGGGGTCGACTTCCCCGCCCGAGCTACCCACACGGATGTAGTCGACGCTGTCTGCGCCGCCGCTTATCGATGTTGACCGACCCGGAGCGGCGCCTCCTCGGGCATTCGCCTCGAAACGCGCTTGCCGCTACTCGTCTGCGGCTTCGTCACCCTGCTCTTCGGGCGGCGCCGACCGCCGGTACTGGGGGTGGTCGAGGTCGAGCTGTTTGGCTGCGTGCAGGGGCACGGGATAGCGCGAGCGGTCGGACCAGGCGATGGTCTGGTGGCACAAGCGCGCGGTCGCCCGTGCGAGCATTGTCCGGTCGACCCCATCGGCCACGCCGACCGGGTAGATCTCGGTCGCCGTGATTGCCCACCACGGCGTCTTGAGCTCGTTCGCCTCCCGCTCCCCCTCCTCCCCGCCCTTGCCCGGGTCGGCGTCCCAGCGGGTGATGGTTTTACCCAGGTCTCCACCCTTGGCCTGGTAGTTGCGCGGGATGTTGAAGAGGACCCAGAAGGGGTGGCCGAAGTCGACGTCGGCGCGGTGCAGCTTGGCCGATGCGAACGTGATGGACTCTTTTTCGGTTTCCGGGTCGGTCTCTCGAGGGACGGGGACGTACTGGGGTACCTCGTCGTCTGCGATGTTCATGCGGATGACCGCACTCGGCTTCTTGCGCGGTGCGTTCTTGCCTTTGCCGTACCCCGGGAGCCAGGTGCGCGGATCGGTGATGTCCTCTTCCTGGTAGCTCTGGTTCTCGTTGTGCAGGCCAGTCCACATCCGACGGCAGGCGTGCCCGTCGACCATGACGACATAGCCCATGCCGGGCTCCAGCTCGTCGCGTACGAGGCTGGAGAGGGCGTCTTCGACGTGTGCTGCTGCTTCCGCCCAGCGTTCCTTGTCTGTCTCGCCCTTGCCGTCGACGTGGAGCGCGTAGTCACTGGCATGGAAGGCAGCGATCGCCTGCCGGTAGGGCACCCAGGCCCCGATCTGAGGCGTCCACGCTCGCATCGTCCAGGCACCGTCTTCCTCCTCCGGCGGGAACAGGGCGGTGACAACGATGATGCGTTTGGTGTGCTTGCCGTCGGCGGTCTTGGCCTGCCGGCGGGCGTGGATCCCGCAGTAGACGAGGTTCCCCGCCTCGTGGCCCTTCCTGTCCTTCGCGATGGCCCGCGCGAGGCGCTGGTCGATGATCCCGAGCGAGCGGTACAGGTCGAGGAGCGCCATGTAGGCGGCGTGGTCTTTCCCCGGCTTCGGAGGACTGATTTCTGTTGCGGGATTGCCGAAAGATCCCGGTTTCATTCCCGTGGTGAACTGACAGACGAAGTCCTTCTTGGCCAGGAAGCGGCGGACTTGGAACTTGCCGTCATAGCGCTCCTTGCGCAGTAGGAACGCGTTTCGCTTCTCTCCGTCCTTCTTCTTCAGGGCCGGGATCTCGGTCTCGCACCAGGCGCCGACCATTACCTGCGACTCGCTGTCGGTGAAGTCGTCCTCGAGGGATTTGAACTCCACGGTCCGGTTGATGTCGTCGCCGTGTGACAGGAAGCGCTCGGCCTGGCGGAACACCACGCTGATGCCGGGGGCGAGGGAGACCTCCTCACCTGGCCCTGGGTCACCGATGGGCGGGCAGTCCGGGAAGGCCAGGGACAGCGCGTTGATCATGCGAAGGCGGGTGTTCCAGCGGTACCACAGGCATACGATCCGCAGGTGCTCGAAGCCCTGGGCCTTCACGGAGGCGGTGATCTCTTCGGGCGGGGGAAAGCCGATGGTGTGGAGGAGTTCGCCGGCCTCGATGCGGCTTGCACGCTCCTGCGGGGCCATCTTCTGTTTGTCCGTGGGGCGCGGCTCGAAGGTCATCGGTTCCACAGTGAAGTCGACCCAGGTGGCCTTCTCACCCAGCACCTTGGAGACGTGTTCGGCCAGGAGCCTCAGGTGGAGGGTGCCAGGTCCCGTGCCGACAGCGAAGTTGTCGTTCTGCGGCATGAGCGGGCGGATGATGCCGGCGTCAGGGGTGATGAACGAGGGGAATTCCCCCTTCTCGGCGGCTTTTTCCAGCAGGTCCCGCTCTTCGGTGACGCGCGTCTGCAGCGCTTGCAGGACGCTGATGTCCATCTCGTCGCGTGCGAGCAGTTCCAGGGCGCGCTGGTTGACTGCTCGGACGCTGCCGTTGCGCACCAGCTCGGTGTGCAGGATGGGAAGGCCGTGGCTGCCCTGGTAGATGTGCGTGGACTTGGCGTAGACCATGTTGCTGTGGACGCGGGTGACGTGGGCGTCCAGGAAGATGACGGGGTGGACGACGTTGGGCTCGGTCTTCATGACCACTGAGAGCCGGGACATCGCGTACTGGGCCTTGGTGGCCTCGTTGACCTCGGTTGCGTCGTCACGGAGGTTGTACTTGCGTCCGAAGGGGTGATCCCAGGCGATGAGGCCGCCCCGGCTGTCAGGGAGGTAGGTGACTTTCCTTTTGTTCGGGTTGGCCTTCCAGCCGATCGTGCGGTTCTTGTAGACCTGTTCGCCGTTGGCGTCGAGCTTGGGGGAGCCGTCCTTCTCCTTGTCGGCGACCTTCTTGGTGATTGGGACGAGGTCGTAGATGGTGAACTTTTCTTGGGCGAGCTTCTTGGAGATCACCCAGGGCACGGCCACGTACATCCAGTCGGGGCACTTCGGCTGCCTGCCCGTCACCGGCTTGAGGAAGCGCGTCATCTCGAACTCCTGCTCCGGCGTGCTCGCGATGGCCTCGGCCACCGGCGGTACGTCGAGGAGAACGGCCTGGTCGGTGTTCAGCCCCTTGCTGTAGCCGACGACGCACCGGAAGACGTGGCGCAGGGTCTCGTCGTCAATCTTCTCCAGTGAGACCAGGAAGTTGAGGTACCGGTCGAGGTGGACGTATCCGCCGGTCTTGAACTTCAGGTAGGTCAAGGCGGTTGAGTACGGCAGGTTCTTCTTCTCGTCCGGATGCTGCTGGCTTTTCTGCTCGTCGTCTCCGTCGCCTTTCAGCTTCTCCCATTCATCCCGCACGCTGCGCGGGAAGATCCGTACGTACACCTTCTGGCCCTGGACGAGTTCGGGGGTACAGCGCAGGGTGAGGGTGCTCGGGAGAGTGGCGGTGGTGTCGCTCAATGCTGTGATCTCTCTCGGGAGAAGCGCTGGGCTATGCGGAAAGGGCGAGGTCGACGCCTGCGTAGGTCAGGAATGCGTTGACCGCTTCGCCGTACAGTTCGGCCATCTGCTGGCGTTCTTCCGGCAGCCACCGGCCGGCCATGCGTTCGATGATGCTGGCCAGGTCGGAGCTCCAGGTCTCGTCGTGGAAGGCGTAGTCCACGAAGTGCAGTTCCATGTTGGTGCCGCCGCGTCGGGCTCGGCCGGCGAGCTGGATGAGGGACACCAGCATTCCGGCGACCATCTGTTCCTGGAGGACGAGGTCCATGGTCGACAGTTGCGGGGAGGAGCGCAGGATGGTGGCCAGGTGATCGCGTGCTGCGGTGCGGGCCTTCTGTAGAGCCTCGATGGGGTCCGCGGTTCCGCTGGCGGGCAGCGAGTTGATGCCTGCGGCGTTGACGCTGCCGTACATCCAGGTGGGATCGTCGATGATCAGCGGGGGCCTCACGCACAGGTAGATGGAGTGGATGGCTGAGCGGAGATTGACGACGATGTTGAGTCCTCTGGCGATGTTAGCCAGGGGGGCGATCAGGATGTCGCCGAATTGGGGAAATTCCTCGACCTCTTCGACGGTGATGCGGCGGACCAGTGACGGGTCGGGGAGGTAGCGGACGTTGCTGAGACGGTCTTCTTCCCGGACGAGGACGCACACGCGGTGGGAGAGCCCTTTCGCCTTGGCGATGCCGGTGGCGATGTGGCCGCACTGTTCGTAGCTGTTGGCGGTGAGGATCACGCGGGCGCGGGTGCGGGTCGATTCCGATTTGGCCAGGCGCGTGAGTTTCCTCGACAGCTTTGTCTCGTACAGGCGTTCACCGATTTCGCGCAGGGCTTCGGGCTTGTCGGAGGGGAACTGGCCGGCGATCGGGATGCGTTCTCCGGCCTTTCGGTGGCCGTTGCCGTAGGTGACGGCCGAGGACTCGACCAGGATAGATTCTTCCTGGGCGTCGGTCATCCACCACATTACGGGGGCGTGGACGTGTTCCTTGACCGCCTGGGGGAAGTAGGCCGTGGCGGAGAGCCCGAAGATGGGCCGCTCCACGCCGGCAGTGATCAGGGAAACGAGTCCGCCGAGTTCCGACACGTAGGTGTGCGGGTCGCCGGCCATATGCTGCGTGGCGAGCTTGGCGTCCTTCTCCGGGTTCTTCATGCCGGTGACCCGGTAGCCGTTGATCGGCCTGCCGATTGTTCCGTGCGGAAGTACGTCGGCGATGCCGCCGGAGCGCATCGAGTCGATGATGCGGTTGGCGCTGAGGAGCCCGGAGTGACGCAGGGACTGGGCGGTGTCGCGCAGAACGGCGAGCGACACGTCCAGTTCGCTCATCAGCGTGCGGATGAGTAGGTGGTCGATGGCCCGATTGCGTGTGCGGCCGTCGCTGATCATCGGAGCGAGGGCCTCGTGGAGCCTGAGTTTGAGCGCATCGCGCTGGTTGATGCCGCGCGGCGACACGACGGCCCCGAGGACGCTGCTAACTCGTTCCCACTCGGGGTCCAAGAGCATGGGTGTAGGAGCCGTCTCGTCGTCTTCGCCGAGGTCGGGTGCCGGTACCAGCGCGTTGAGCCGGGCGATGGCCTCAGGGGGAAGCGGCTGGCCGTCGCTGACCTGGTATTCGGGGAACAGGAGGCTGATGAGCTCGCGGTCCTTGGAGCGTGGCAGGCGCCAGCCCTCGTAGTCGTATTCGTGCCTCAGCCGCGGGACTCGGGCGTCGTCGTGGTGGTTGAGGCGGAATGCCTTGGTGCACAGGCCGGTCAGCAGAGACTCGGCCATGAGCCGGACATGGCTGACCGGTTCGATGAGCTGGTCCTCGAAGCGCAGAGGAAGGTGCTTGGCCGCGGTGTCCAGGACCTGCGGTTCTGCGGTCCACGGGCGCCGGGAGTGCAGGTCGACCGTGGTGGCGCAGCGGTCGACGGCGACGGCCTGGAAGGCGTCGATCTCGTCGATGATGACGAAATCGCTGGCGCGGAGCACGAACTCGCGGACGGTGACGGACCGGACCGGGCGGCCGTCGATCTGGATGCCCACCCGCATGGTGCCCTGGATGAAGTTGTGGTGGTTGGTGACGATCACCGTGGCGTCAGCGGCCTGGTAAGCGGGGGTGAACTTGCCGCAGGTCGGGATCCAGGGGCAGGCCAGCATCTCTCCGCCGCCGCGCAGGCTCAGGCAGTTCTCCTTGCCGGGGCGGTAGACGCCGGCGGAGTCGAGCCAGTGCTGCTGTGCGCATCCATAGGCGAGGTGGTCGACGTCACGGCGGCCTCGCTTGCCCCACTCCCCGGGGGCGTCGGGGTCCTCCTTGACGAGGGCCGCGTGCTTGAGGGCCCGTTCGTGCCGTGAAGACGGCGACATCAGCGGAGCGCACGTCGCCAGGTGCTCGGTCTTGCCTGCCTCGTGCAGGATCTCGAGGTCGCGGCTGATGTCCCAGACGGAGGCGAGCGTGGCCTTCACATCAGGGACGAGGAGGGTGATGCGGTAGTCGTTGAGCGCAGCCCACGAGCCCAGGAGACGGACCAGCACGGACTTACCGGTTCCGGTGGGCGCGTGGAAGATCTGGGTGCTGCCGGCCAGGAGGTCCAGCACGTTGACGGTGCCGGTGTCGCGTGCCTTGACCCGGTCGAGCAGGCCCGTCAGCACCTTGTGCAACCAGGGGCCAGCCTCTGTGTCCTCGTACTGGGTGTCCAGGAGCTGTGCGATGTCCTTGAGATCTTGGACGTAGACCGGGACCGTGCCGACGTTGGGCCGGGTGGTGAGGGCGGGAAGCGTGTCGTGGCCGAGAGGCTGGGTGAAAGCGGGAAAGCGGGGGATGGTCACGCGCCCGTGGACGATCTCGTTGCCCTCGGTGCGTTCACTCGTCTCGTACGTCTGGCCCGGCGCTGCGAACTCGTGGGGCTTGCGCCGGCTGCTCGGCCGCCGGTAGGGCGAAAGTAGGCTCTTGGCGTAGCCGAGGTAGTCCCCTCCCAACAGGGGGTAGGCCGCGGTGGCGGTGAGAGGATCACCGGCCAAGGTGAACAGCTGGAGGGTGGTCTCCTCGTCCTCGTCGTCGGCGTTGTCCATGGCGCCCAAGAGGATCCGCGCGGCGGAGGCGAACCGCTTCTCGTCGGTGAGGTCGGGGTTGCTGAGCTTCATCACCTCGGCCACGAGCAGTCGTTCCTCACTGCCCAGCTCATTCCATCTTTCCCATGCCTGGGGTTTGCAGCTGGCGAAGAACGCCGCGTGGCGGAAGGAGGCCAGCGGCTTGCCGTCGTCGTCCTGCTGCGGGAAGTAGTGGGCGGCCAGGGCCAGCGCGGCGCGGACGAAGGCGTCCCTGACAGTCATCTGGCTCATGCCCACACCACCCCGGCGCTCTGGCAGACCATCTTGGCGAAGTCGGTCATGGTCGCGGCCTTCATTCCGTACTTGTGGCAGGTCACGGTCAGCAGGGGGATCTGGTCGGCCCGGTGGTCGGGAACGACGAGCCATTCGGCGCCGCCCTTGTCGCCCTCGTTGCGGTGCAGGCTCTCGGCCAGGACGCGGCCGTGGGTGTAGTCCTTCACATCCACGGTGAAGACGTGCGTGCTCCCGTCAGGGCCCTTGACCTCGATGCGATGATCGTAGGCATCGCTCATCGGCCAGAGCCTGACGGCTTCGTCCACATCGGCCAGTGCGGCGGCCAGCCGCTCCCGCAGAACGGTGTGCAGACGCAGCTCGTGCAGGCCGGGCACACAGGTGTAGCGCCACACGCCGCGCTTGAGGGCCAGGTGCCCCTCGACCGGCTTCGCCTCCGGCACGGCACCAGTGGTGCCCAGCGCGAGCGCTGCCTCGTGCGGAGCCGGGGTGTCGGGACTGTCCGGATGCAGCTGCGGCGCGTCTCCGGACGTGGGCCGGAACATGAAGCTGGCACCGGTATCGGCGTGACGGCCATAGAGACAGGCGACGCGGTAGTACTCGCGGCCAGCACTCATCCGCTTGCTGATCTTCATGGGCCACTTGCACACCGTGCAGGGGAACCACCAGGTGCGGTAGACGGCGTGGTAGGGGATCGGCTCGTAGAAGCCGATCGCGTTGAGGGGCAGGCCGCGCTTGTTCAGCTCCGCGGCCGTGCCGGCCGGGCATTCCACCAGCGTGGTCCGGTCCTTGACGTACTGGGCGTCACCGCGGCCTTTGAGGATCTCGTACATCTGATCCTGGTCGATTTCGTCCTGAAGCTGCTCCTCGGTGAACCGCATCCGGCCGATCCGCCGAAGCCGCTTCAAAATCCGGTGCAACTGGGAGGTCTCCCACTGCAGATCGAAGGCGTTGCCGGTGACACAGCCCTCGGCGTCGACAACGGGAAAGTCCAGATCGCCGAAGCCGGACCGGTCCAGCCACGGTGGGAGCAGGCCGTCGACGGGACCGCGCAGCCTTCGGCGGAACTCGCCGAACGACAGAGGCACTCCGGGGCCGTACGCGGCGAGCAAGTCCCCGTGGTACCGCATCAACTTTTCGGCCCGGTCCCTCGGGGTCAGGTCCGGTGCGGTGATCGTCTGACAGGCTTTGATGAAGGTGAAGTTGATCAGGCGGAACGCCTCGAAATGCGAGAACGTCAAGCCGTCATCATCGACATGGGTCGTCACGGGAGACGACGGTAGAGCACGGGTCTGACAATGCCCCCGGAACGGCCTCGGACCGCCCTAAATGATCATTGCGCTTGAGACGCCGCAGCTGGGTATATCTCCGTATAGACATGCAGGTAGGAGGCAATGTGCTGCTGCCCGAGAGCGGTGGTGTGCCACCGGTATTCGAGGACGTGCGTATCGCCCGGTGCCATCCGGGGACGTAGTTCGATGAAACCTCTACTGGGATGCGCCTGGCGCTTCGGCCGATAGCCAACAGCCAAGTAGAACAGGGACTTACCCGTCAGCTCGCTCTCGTGGAGACCCTCCGGGCCGGCCGCGGCGACACGCAGCAGAACGCCCCACAGCCATTCAGACAGCAGATGCGCGGGAGGCGCCGACTCCGCAGGCTCTCCCAGCCCGGCGCGGGCACAGGCACGGCCGCGGCGCGTAATCTCCACGAGGATCCGGTCTACCTCGCCGACCCCCGGAACCTCTACGCGGTCCTTGGTCACTTTGATCAGTCCCAGCCGCTCCAGGGAGTGGAGGGTGGCCCCGGCCCCTTGATCGTGGACGCCAGCGCTCCGCAGGCGCTGCTGAAGGCGCGTGTGACCGACTACTTCGGTGGGTGCGTCGAGAGTGAACGGCAACCTCCGCCACTGCTTGGCCGGCGGAACCCTGACCTGGTTCTGCCGGCGCATCCACATCTCAGTTTCAGTCATCTGGTCATCGCGCAGGATTTCCCCCAGATAGACCTGCTGCCGTTCATTCAGCCCCTCCCAGCCCTCGACCGCTGACGCCGGCGGACCGTGCCGCTCCCGCTCGGGCAGACGCGGGGGCTCATCTCTCGGCCGCGTGCGCATCCAGGCGTCCATCACCATCCGGACGGGCACCTTGTACACGGCGGCCAGCTGCTGCACGAGTCGGCCCGTGTGTCCCGGCTTCCTCCAGTTCCAGCCGGACACCTGACGGCCCCGCTCCAGGCTGCGGACTTTGTGTGCGTCCACGAACAGATCACAGCCGACGGCAGTCGCGCGAAGACGGGTGGCGACCTCTTCTGCGGTGAGGCCAGCGGCATACCGGAGGTCAACTAGTGTCTCGGACCCGCTGGGCGTTCCCGTGAGGTCGGCGGTGGTGCAGCCCAGAGCATCGGCGAGCCGCCGCACGTTCCTGGCTTCAGGTACATACCTGCCCTCCTCCCAGTACACGACCACGCGGTACGTGACCCCCACACGGTCGGCAAGCTCCTGCGGAGTAAGCCCAGCCTGCTCGCGCAGCGCCCGGATCTTGGTGTGCTCAATGGCCAGCAGACGCCTCGGCATACCCGTAGGGAACCCCAGTGAAGACTTCATGGCAACTACTCGCAGAGTGGCTATCAGCCTGAAAGTGAGTTCAAGCGAGTGCGGGGAGTGCACGAAGTTCAGTCGCTGTACTTAGTCCCCATGGGCCCCGCGCTCGCGCTCCGGAGTAAGGAGTGAGTGCTTCGAAGGCACGTGCTCTATCCACTGAGCTACGGGGGGTTGACCTACGTAAACCCAGCTTCCCAGCGCTGTCCCCCGGGACGCGGAGGACACATGGTGGGATCGTAGATCCCTGGTGACCGAGGGACGCAGGCGCTCCCCGATCAGGCCGAACGCAGGGCCTCACGTTTTCTCCACGGCACGGAAGCCCCTGGCGGAAACAATTCTGCACCCGCCCGGCGTTGTCGATCTCCGAGCCGAGGAGGGGAAGGTGTCGGGCCTGAAGCTGTTCCACACGACAGATGGCGGTGTGACGGAGGTCGCGCCGCGTCTTGCTGATGTCGAGGCGGATGTGCAGGGCCTCATCGAGAGGCACATGCAGACGATGCTGGGGGTGCGGTTCCTGGCGAGCGAGTACAGCACCGGTGCCGTGCACGGGGGACGCATCGACTCGCTCGGCCTGGACGAGAACAACGCTCCCGTGATCGTCGAGTACAAGCGCGGCACCGACGCCGGCCTGATCAATCAGGGCCTTTTTTACATGTCCTGGCTCCTCGACCACAGGGATGCTTTCCACCGGCTGGTGCGCGAGCGGTTGGGATCGGCGGTGGCGGCCCAGGTCGTGTGGACCGCGCCGCGGCTGATCTGCGTGGCCGGCGACTTCAGCCGCTACGACGTCCATGCAGTGCGCGAGCACCGGCGCAGCATCGACCTGGTCCGCTACCGCTTCTACGGCACCGACCATCTCAGCCTGCAGACCGTGGCTTCTGTCACCGGACAGCCTGTGGGCACCCGGGCAGGAAGCCGCGTGCCGGGAGCCCCGCGCGCGTGTGCGGGGGCGGGTGCGATGGAGGAGCTTGCGGCGGCCGTGGATGAGGTCCTGCGTGGTCTGGGTGACGACGTGATCGCGGTGCAGCGCCAGCAGTACCGCGCCTTCCGGCGACTGCGCAACTTCGCCTGCGTGTGCACCCCGCAGCAGTCCAAGCTGCTCGTGTACCTCAAGGTGGACCCCACGCAGGTAGACCTGGTGCCGGGGTTCACCCGTGATGTCACGGGACTCGGTCACCACGGAACGGGGGACCTGGAGGTGCAGTTGCGCACGGACCGGGACTTGGAGCGGGCCGAGGACCTTTTCCGTCTTGGCTACGCCGTGGCGTAGCTGCTTCACAGCCGGGAGGACCACTGGCGAGTTATTCGGTTGTGAGAGGTCGTCGTGTGCTGTCTTTCCAAGCGGCGGTCAAAGGAATGGCGGTGGACTACCAATGGTGCGGCGGAGTCCTGGTTTCGGTAACCGGGACTCCGCCGCTATATTGCGCCCGAATCTGGTACGGCAGTACGGCGCGATTGACGGCTTGAACATCCGGGCTGTGGAACGGGTTGGCGAGGATTCGCTGACACTGCACGTGGCGCCGCTGAAGGAGTTTTCGCCCTCAGAGGTCGGTATTTAAGTGCATAGGCGATTTGCTGTCACCTGAACGTGTGGCAGCACGCTATTCCGGCCGGTCGGCGGGCTCGGGCGTGTTGGGCTCAGCAACGTGAGCGAGCGCAAGCCCTACAAGGCCGACCTGTCCGACGAGCAGTGGGCGCTTGTCGAGCCGGTGATCGCCGCATGGAAGGCCGCACACCGCTCGGCCAGCGGTCACCAGGGCCGGTACGCGATGCGGGAGATCGTCAACGCGCTCCTCTACCAGGGGCCGCACCGGCTGCCAGTGGGACCTGCTTCCGCACGACCTGCCGCCGCACGGTGCGGTGATGTACTACTTCACCAAGTGGCGCGATGACGGCACCGACCAGGACCTGATCCGCGCCCTCTTGAGCCGCATCGATCCCACCCAACGACGCTTCGACTGACGCGCCGACTGGTTTGCCGTCGCCAGCGGCAGGCGACCCGGCTCATTTCGACCGTGCCCTCGTGTGCGGGTGCCCCCTGTTAGGCCTCTCGGTTGCGGCGAGCTGGAGTTCGTGGAAGGTACCGTCGTGGGGCGTCGCGAAGAGGTTGCTCGCTTCGGTGTTGGGCTTGGTGCTCGTTGAGGTCGCTGCCCGATTCCCCCTGCCGCGTCCGCTGAAGCCGTTCCCAATGCTGGGCACATCGTCACCGGCAGGACGAATGTGGCAGGTAGGGAGAAATGATCTGGAAACAATGTCCTCGGCTCGCATTGTGAGTGAGATCACGAGGTTCATTTTTTGAGTCAGCGACTGAAGTCTGCATTGACATGTGCGTACGGACATCGAAACGGACAGCATCGGAGGCAGAAAAACAGCATGTCCGCAGCCTTGTATGGGCGTTCGGGCAGCCAAGACCATGCTCTTTTCGCCTGACGGGTCGTCTTGTCCATGTAAAACGCCGCTGCGATCATGTCGACGATTCCCGCCCTTGAGAGCCACGGACCTTCAGACGGCTCTGCGGCGCTACTGAAAGGTAGTCCGTGTTAAGACGCATCCTCCTGCCTGCCTTGATCACCTCCACGCTCCTCGTGGGAGCGACAGTTCAATCGACGGCTTCTGTTGCAGACACCGCCGACCGGCGCTCGGCTTCCACCAGTCAGGTTCCCCCCGCATCGGACAAAGAGCGCCTGGATGGAAGCGCCACCCGGTCCGGCCCCAGCGAGGAAGACTGCACAGAGGCCGCAGAACGAGCGGCACGCACCGCCACCGCACCTCGCCGGTACAACTGCTTGACCCAGCTCACACCCGCCGAGGGTAAAGCAGCTCTTGCGTCGAGCGTAACGGCCGGAAACGCTGGTGCATCTGCAGCGCTCGACGCTCCGCTGCCGGTGAACGACTGCACCGGTGACGAGGACGGCTCCTGGTACGCCACCCGGACCATGCAATGCCAGATTTACCCGAACGTGAAGTACACCTACCGGGACAGCGACGGCAAGGTGCTCGGCACGGCTCTGTTCGCCACCGCGCAGCAACTGGACCTGGCCACCAACAGCCTGCAGTGGACCGAGACCGACCAGATCACCATGCTGTCCTCCACCGGGACGCTGCCCGCCAACCTGGGTGTGTCGTGGACGACCAACTGCTCCGCCACCTGCACCCCGAAGAGCACCAAGCCCTGGGTGCAGACCTCCATCCGTGACGGACAGAACCTCAAAACGACCTACACCCTTAGGGACGTGCCGTCCACCGTCTACGACTACATCGACCTCGACTACCAACTCTCCATCGGCGCACCCGAGGCCATCGACCTGCTGCCGCCGATCACATGGGGCGGCGCCGAAGTTCGCTGTGACAACAAGCTCTCCAGTCTCGACAAGGCCGGCTGCGTGGTTCCCTGGTACACCCCAACACTGCACGTCTCACGGGCGCAGTACGGCTCGTCCGCGGACATGATTGAGTGGGCCCAGAACAACCTCTCCGGTCACTGGGGCCTGCGCGGAACCGGCCAGCCGCTCCACCGCCTGCAAAGCCCCTCGCAGCAGGACAGCAACCGACGCGCGATCTGCGGAACGACGAAGTTCACTCCTGACCCGGCCATCCAGGACGACTCCTGCGACGAGTTCCCCTTCGCTGGCACCTACGAAAGCGGTGCACTCAACGGCGTTGACCACGGTAAGGACTGCGCCCAGGTCACCGCAGTCCGCGCCGGAACCACGAACGACCTGGCTCTGGACTGGCCCACCGTGACAACGGTCGGGACCGTCTCCGGCAGCGAAAAATGCGTGCGCGGCCACATCCCCAGGAGTTTGAACACTGACTTGGGCGGAGCCTACGGCGTGTTCATCAAGGACGTACTGCTCGCAGACGACGACCCGTTCTGGATAAGAGTCACCTTCTAACTCCCTGACAGACACGCCACCGATGGCCGGGCGGTCAGCCTCGCAAGTGCTGGAGGCTGACCGTCGGAAGGGCACCCTTGGCCACCCCCGGGGAAAGCGTCAGCCCAAATGCGCGCTCCAGCGCCAGCAACGCCATCGCAGACGGGGACCAATCGTCGTCGAAGTCGTCTTCATCCTCAGGGAAGAAGCCGACGTCAGCCAGAGCACTACGGATGCGAGAGGTATCCGCGCCCGTTGTCATATGAACCGCCCAGGCATCGAAGTCGGCCATGATCTCCCCGTCCCGCGCGTGCACGATGCGGGTCGTACCCGCCATCTGATACCACACCGACACTGCCTCGGTCCCCATGGACAAGCCAGAGAGCACCGACGGCTGCAGCAACCTGCCGTGCGCATCAACATCGAGAAGAAAGATCCAATCCCCGCTGCGGCACACCCTCACCGCCGGTGTCTGCTCGTCCCACCCGAAGCACTGCAACGCCTCCTCGGGAGTACACAGCGGATACGGTGCCTGATCGGCGACACCCAGGCGCGACAGCACCTCGTCGAGCGAAGGCCCGCGCACACACGTGATGCCGAAGTGATCCCAGGGCACACACCCGGCCAATACAGATTCCGTCACTACCTAGCGTCCTTCAGCTCAACAGGTGTAGGGCGTGCCGTGACCGGGTCCTGGGCACGGTCAACATCCCGTGCCCACAAGCCCATTCGCATCGGTGAAACAAATTGTACCGCCGACACCTCGTCCCAAAGCAGCGCAACAAACCGCAGGGAACTACTGGTTCAGCAACCGTTGGCTATCGGGCTGGTGGACCAGCCACTCCTGAAGCAAGTGAACTCGCTATCCGCTACCGAGCCGGATTCGCATCTCTCGACGCGCTGCTCGACAACGGGTGACGAACTGCCGCTGTGCATCCGCAGGACGGCCCATCATCGCCGAACAGCTTGGTGGTCAGACGAGATCGTCGACCTAAGCGGGTTGGGACGCCTGCTGGGGGGATCGGCTCTCACTGACACGTCAGTGGGCGTACCCGACGGGCATTACACAGACGAGAGCATGCGGGTCACGGCCGTCCCCACTCGCAACGCGATCATGCTGTCAGTAGCAGCAGGAGTCGCCGTTGCGGCCAAGGCGGACACCGTCGCATTCGGGGCCCATGCCGGCGATCACACGATCTATCCCGACTGTCGGCCGGGGTTCCTCGAACAACTGGCCCGTACGATCCGCGTCGGCAACGAGGGCTTCCTTGTTGAGGACTTTCAGCTTGTCGCGCCGTTCCTGACCGTCACGAAGACAGACATCGTGACGGCAGCGGCAGAAATGGGCGTGCCGTTCGAGCTGACATGGTCGTGCTACAAGGGCGGTGATGTGCACTGCGGCACGTGCGGGACCTGCTGGGAACGCAGGGAGGCCTTCGAGCGCGCAGGCATCACTGACCCCACCCGCTACGCTGCTGCGCCCACAAGGGAGCGTTGATGAGCGGCCTGTGGCGCATCGGGAAGAAGTTTCGCTTCGAAGCGACTCGCGAGGTGGACGGTCGGCTCGACGGCCGCACCTTTACCGCGGAGGTCGTGCTGGCCTCCGAGACCTTGTCCAGCCCAGGTTTCGTCGTGGACTTCGGTGTGCTCGCGCCGGTGAAGAAACACATCGACGCGGTGCTCGACCACCAACTCCTCAACGAGGTAGTGCCTGACCCTTGAAATTCCCCACCGGCGCTCCCTTTGTTCCCCAGACCTGCTTTTGTTCCTCACCTCGCGATGCCACGAGCGCTGAAGGTGAGAAAGCCCACCGCGCAGGCGTCCACCGGTACTCACGCCGCGCGGATCGGTGTGTCGAGCACGGAGGCGATCGCCGCGGTATTGGCGACGATGAACTCGGCCAACTGCGGAGGCATCAGCTTGAGTTCCCTAATGGTCTCGGCTGTGAACGGTACCCGTACCACCTCGTATCCGCCCCGCTCAGGCTTGCTGAACTCTGTACCGGTCCGGGCGCTCAGGTTCATGGAGTACAGGCGGGCGGCGAAGATGTGCTGGATGCCGATACCCCCGTTCAGTCCGTCACTGATCAGGTGAACCAGCTCGGCGCGCTGCAGTGTGGCGCCTAGCTCCTCGAACACCTCGCGGTGCAGTGCCGCTTCGATGGTGGGGTCCTCGTCCTCGACTCCGCCGCCCACCGTGACCCAGTACGGCTCCTGGCCCGGCTTCGTGCGTTTTATGAGCACCAACTCATCCCCGTCGATGAGGATGGCACGGGCACTGCGCTTGACGATCTCGATCATGGGTTGGACCCACCTCTGCTTACGTTACGGCGGCAAGCTGGCCCAGTGTGCCTCGCGTCACCACCCCTTCTGGAAGGCGGGGTCTGTGCGGAGGTGTCTGGGCAGCTCTGCGGCGTCGTCGCTCTTCTGCTCGGTGAGGGCTGGCCTCTCCGTCTGTGGGTGGCTCTAGGACCTGGGTGGCTGCTGGAGATTGCGAGGCGGTCGTCAGTGCGACGTCAAGTGCGCCAACTGGAGTCGATGGAGAGCTGGTTGCGGTTGGTGGCTTCCTGCGCGAGGCGTTGGCCGGCGGTGAGCAGGTTGTGGGCCTGTGCGGACAGGGGCGTGGGCAGCCAAGCGGCGAGTGTCTGGGCGCGGTCGTCGGCGATGGGGGTGGAGGGGGTGGGGGTGTGGCCGAGGAGAAGTCGGTAGAGGCCGGTAGCCGGTTGGATCGGGGGCAGACCGTGTTGGAGGGCGGTGAGGGATGCGCGAGCGGGGATGGCCAGGCCGTCAGCGTCGAGGTCGCCGTAATAGAGAATGCGGTGGATGCCGGGGAGTTCCGTGAGGCGGCTGACGGAGGCTTCGAAGGATCGTCCGGCTCCGAAGGCGATGAACCGGGTGCGGCCGGGCTGCTTGGAGAGCAGGTCGTGGAGGGTGGCATACGTGTCGCTGTTCTCCACCACCAGAAGGGCGTTGCCGTCGCCGACTTGGTGGTGGGCGAGCGGGGGCGGCTGGCGGTAGGTGGCCAGCTGATCGAGGGTGAGGCGCCCGGGGGCGAATAGCGCGCCAGAGATGAGGGCGTCGAGACGTTTCTCGTCGCGGAAGATCTCGTAGGACCGCTCGCGCAGCGGGATCGGCGTACGCCGATCGGGGGCGTTGCTGCTGTCCCGGAACCAGCGGCTGCATGCGAGGAGGTCCTCGGTCTGGGCGGAGGTGAGACGGGCGGTGTAGGCCCAGTCGAGTTCCGGGCGCCAGGAGACGGGGCGGCGAGGCGCGCGCGGCGTGGCCGGGGTGGCGGTGGGCAGGCGGACTTGTTCGGGCAGGCGTGGTCGGCCGGCGTCCCAGCGGGCGCTGCTGGTGGGCAGGGTGAGGAGGCGGTGGTCCGCGAGTTCGTGCAGGAGTGTGGCGAGCGCGGTGCGTGAGTGCTCTCCGCTGGCCAGGCCGGGCAGGGCCGCGGTGAATGCTTCGACGAGAGTGGCGCGGGAGATGGTGGCCTTCTCGGCTCGGGCCTGCAGCGCGGCGCTGAGGCTGGCCGCTGCGGGTGACAGTGGCGGGGAAGAACCGGCGGTCATTGAGCGGAGGACTCCTTCGTGTACAGGCGCGCGGAGTGGAGGTAGCCGGACGGGGCGGCGGCGCCGTCGTCGGGGGTGATGCGCGGGGCGGGGACGAGGGCGTGGCGGATGCGCTCGTCGAGGCGGATCAGGGACAGGCCGGCGCGGGCTTCGGCGTCGTTGCGCAGCGGGATGCACATGGGGAAGCGGGCGGTGACCTCTTCGTCGCTCAGGCCGGTGGTGTAGATGAGCTGGATGCCCAGGGCGGCGGCCATCTCGAACTGGAGGTCGACGAGGTAGGCGGCGTTGGCGCGGCCGATCGGATTGTCCAGGAGCAGCAGTCCGCCGTTGCGGGTGCGGCTGCGAGGGCCGGGCGAGGTGCGCAGCGCGGCTAGGGCGCAGTAGAGGAGGATGGCGCCGGTGAGTTCCTGACCGCCGGAGAAGGTGGTGCCCATCTTCTCTACGGGCACCCGGGTGATCCGCCTGGCGGCGTTGGGCTTCATGACCTCGGCGGTGAAGCCTCGGGGTACGGCCTCCTTGAGGCAGCGCAGGACGACGTCGATGCCTTTGAGTTTGCGGGTGCGGGGGTTTTGGGCGAGGGCGTCAACGGTTTCGCGCATCGCGGCGGCGAGGGGCTGCTGGTCGGGTTTCTTGTAGCGGATCGTGAGGAATTTCTGTCCGGCCCAGGGCGCGTCGCCGTCGGGGAAGGCGGAGAAGCGGCTGGCCTGGTCGAGGCGGTGCAGCAGATCGGTGACGTGGGCGCCGAGCTGCGAGGCGAGGGCTTCGCGGGTCTTGGCCATGGCGTGCAAGTCGCTGGTCAGTGCGGCGATGCGGGAGCCGAGCGCCTGGGTCCAGTTCTCGGCCAGGGCAGGGATCTTCGCGCCGCCCAGGGCGGAGATCTGCGTGCGCAGCGGAATGTCGAGTCCTTCGAAGCGGACGTCGGCGGCTTCCTCTTTAAGGCGGCTGACGCCGGTTTCCAGAGCGCGGTCGGCGTCGTGGGCGGCCTGGTGGCGGGTGCGGTATTCCTCGGCGGCCTGCCGGGCTTCTGCCTCGGCAGCCTCGGCGGTGCCCGGATAGGGGTTCGCTTCGGCGGGCAGGTCGAGACCGTGGGCGGCGCTTTCCAGGCGCGGCAGGACGGACCGGAACGCCGCCAGGTCGCGGCTGCTGTTGGCCTGGCTGCGGCGGGCGCCGTTGTAGCGTTCGGACGCGCCGCGCTCCGTGGTACGGGCTTCCTCCAGCTCCCGTGCCGCGCGGGCACCCAGGGCGGTGGCGTCCTCCAGAGTGGTCGGCGTCCAGGCGGCGGCCTCTTCGCCGGTCAGCGGTGCTGCCGAGGCTGCGGACTGGAGGTGGTCGGTGCGGACCTTCAGCTCGCTCTCCTTGTCGCGCAGTGCGTTGAGCCGGTCGTCGAGGTCGGTGAGCTGTCCGGCCAGGTTGCGCAGGATGGCGTGGCGCTGGACCTCGTCGGTGGCCCGCGGGTCCGCGCTGAACTTCTGGGCGAGCGCTTGAATCGGCCCGGGCACCTGGTTCCATTCCCTCTGGCACCTCAGAAGGTGTTCTTCAGCGCGGGTGGCGCGCTGCTGCTGGTCTTCGCCCACTTGGACGGCGCGCAGCTCGTCCAGGGCCTGCTCGTAGCGGTGCTTGAGTACGGGGAGAGGCTCGTGCGGTGCGCCGGGTTCGGTGGTCGCGTCGCCGCCGGGCGGAGCGGGGACGGCGCGGTGGCTTTCGGCGTGGGTGTCGGCCTCCTGCCGGGCGGCTTCGATGGCCTGGGCGCGGCGCAGCAGCTCCGCTTCGGCCCGCTTGCACGCGGCACGCAGATCGTCGGCTTCGGTCCGCCACTCCTGGCACTGCGCGGTCAGGACGGCGATGCGGTTGTGGGCCTGGGCGGCTTCGGTCTCGGCGCCGGCCAGCTGCCGGAGGACGTGCAGGGCGCGCTGGGCTTCACCGGTCCGGTCGACGAGCTCCTCGTACGCCTGCTCCGCCTCGTGCAGGGTGGCGTCGTGCCTCTCGGCCGCGTCGCGGGCCTCCTGGGCGGCGGTCTCGGACGCGGCGGCGGTGGTCTGCAAGTCGTTCAGCTGGGCGAGGCGGTCGGGGACGGGCATCTGTGCGCAGGCGTCCAGCCAGTTGGCGAGGTGCCGCTCCAGCTCCCGTGCCTCCGCCAGGCGCGTGTCGAGGACCTGCAGCTGGCGGGTGGCGGCCGTGATGCGCGCGGTGACCTCGCCTCGTTCGCGTCCGGCGGCGTCTTCGTCGTGCAGGGCGGGGGAAGGCTCGATCACGAAGCGGTCGTTGTCGGTGGCGGCTGGGCTCAGCAGACGCTCGCCGGTGCCCACGGTCACGGCGGCGGCCGGAAGGGGGCGGGTCTGTTCCAGGTGGCGGCGAGCGGTGTCCAGGCCGTCGGCCCCGCCCACGATGATTCCACCGATCAGGTCGGGGTGCGCGCGGATGACCCCGGGGTGGGCGTTGGCGGGCACGTTGTCGTGCATCCACCGCCAGCCGGGCCAGGCCGCGATGCCGTGCGCGACAAGGTCGTCACACAGGTGCCGCACGGCAGGGCTGGCCGGGTGCAGGCCCCCGCTCGTATCGAGCACGTCGAGCAGGTCCTGGTCCTCGCGCAGGCTGATGCGGGTCCGGGTGAGCGTGGTCTCCAGATGGGCGATGCGGCGTCCGGCGGCCTCCCCCAGCACGGCGGCATGTTCATGGAGCAACTCCAGCGCGTCGGCGGCGCGCAGCTCGTCGGGCTCGGCTTCGAGGAGGTCGGCGCACAGCGGCAGGGACTGGACGGCCGTGGCCTGCTGGCGCAGCCGGTCGGTCTGGGCGAGCGCCGCATCGGCCGCGGCACGGTCGGACAGTGCCCGCCGCTGTACGTCGGCCAGGTGCTGGTGCGCCTGATCGCGCCCCGTGCGGGCGGCCTGACGTGCTTGTTTGGCCTCGTCCATGAGCTGGCCGAGGTGGCAGGTGTGCGCCTCGGCGCGGGCCGCGGCGTCCCCGGCCTGTTCGTCGGGCTCGACGAGCCGGTCGCGGCGGGCCCGATCCAGCGTGGTGGTGAAGGAGTCGATCTGCTCACGGAGCGCGCGGAGATCGGCCTGGGCCGCGCCGGTGTCTTGAAGGAGCCGTTCGCGGCGGCGCTGCCACTGCTCGATGCCGGTCTCGGTCTGCCGGTTAGCCTCGGTCAGCTGGCGGACCTTCTCCAGGGCGGCGGCCTCGGCGCGGGCGTACCCGGCACGCAGGTCGGCTGCTGCCTGGTGGACGGCCATGATGTAAGGGGCGGCGGTGCGCTCTGCCAGGCTGAGAGCCTCCTGGGCGCGGGCGTGATCGTCCTGGGCCTGCGCATGGCGCAGCGCCGCCGGAACCATTTCCCAGCCCGCCTTCTCGGCTTCGGTCTCCTTCTTGTCCTGCTCGGCGCTGCGCTGCTTTGCCCGGAGGGCGCCCAGTTCGAGGGTGCTGGCGTGATGGCGTACGTGGTGCACGCGCCGCTCGGCCCGTTCGGCCACCCGCTTTGCCTCCTCGTGCTCGCGGTATGTGTCGGTGACAGCGTCGGCGTGAACCGTGAATGCGTCGGACAATTGCCGCTCGCGGAGCTGGACAGCGGCGGTCAGCTGTACGAGCTGCTGCTGCGCACCCTCGGCGGCGCGGGTGGTCTCCTGCCGCCTCTGGTGAAGCCCAGCGACCTCGCCACACGCTCGCTGCATGGCTAGGGCGAACTGTCGTTCCCTGTCCCATGCGGCGCGCTGGTCGTGGGCCTGGGCGTAGGAGTGGAAGGCGGTGCCCAGCTCGGCGTACTGGTCGTCGTCGGTGGCCTTGCGCAGCAGCCAGTCCACAAAGGCGTCGGATGTGGTGGTGGTGAACGCCGCCGCCGCGTCGCTCTCCTTGGCGTTCATCCGGCGCTGCACGTCGAACAGATCGGGCTGCAGCCCCAGGGTGCGCTGGTGTTTCTCCCATCGCTCCTGGCCGTCCTCGATGCGCAGTTCCAGGGCGTCGACGCGGCGCTGCACGTCGCGCAGCTCGGTGCAGTAGTCCTCGAACGGCAGCCAGTGCCCGTCGCGGTGGAAGGGCAGACGGTCGGCGTCCAGGGCGGCGGCCGGGTGGAAGCTGTAAAAACGGCGGTGCAGTTTCCCCTCGCGGTCCGGGGCCAGGATCTGGGCGGTGACCAGGAGGCGTCCGGTGCGTGTGTCGGCCCATTCGAGGACCACGTGGGAGGGCTGTGCCAGGGACACGGTGAAGTTCCGCAGCGCCTCCACGTCCTGGTGGCGGTGCGGGATGGTCGTGCAGGTAATGCCGGTCAGCAGTACGCCCTTGCCGCCGCCGTTCTGCAGCATGATCAGGTTGGCCGGGGCCGGGCGGTGGGTGACGTGGCCGGCGGCCGGGATCAGCGAGGCGGTCTCCACCTCCGGGCCGGCGCCGGAGAAGTCCAGGGTGACGTCTTCGTATCGTGCGTCGACGGGGCCGAAGTTGCGCAGCAGAATCCGGTTGAGTTCGTACATGGCAGGCGTCCTTACGGCAGGTCAATGGGGCAGCGGCGAACCCGGCAGGGCGTCATCGGCGCTCAGGGCGGTGTCTGCCGCCGACTCGGAGGTGGCGGCCTGGTCGCGGGAGGGCAGGGCGGCAACGCCCAGGGCCGCCAGTTCCCGCAGCATGTCGCCGGCGGCCTGGTCGCGGATCTGCAGCCGGTACTTGACGCTGGTGGCGTACGTGCCGGCGTCCTCGTCGCTCACCTTGCGCACGAAGCCGTGCTCGGCCAGGTGGGTCAGGGCCCGGCGCACCAGGGAGTAGGTCACCGTCCTGGGAGTCTTGTCCGCTCGCGTGGTGCCGGTGGCGTTGCGGCGCAGATAGGCCCGCCACAGTCCCTCCAGGCCTGGCTGGCCGGCCGGGGGGTCGGTGTCGGCGTCGGTTTGGGCGAGCCGGTGCTCGATGGCCCGGGCCAGAGAACGGACCTCCTCGTCCACCCGCTTGACCGTGACTCGGCCGACGTGCTCGTCGTCGTCGAGGTCCTCCGGTCGGGGGAAGGCCAGGGCGGCGATGGCGAGCTGGGCCAGCAGATACAGCGGCCGGTCGGCGGTCTGCGGGACCAGGTCGGGCACCGAGACGGCGAAGTCGGTCTCCGGGGTGGTCCCCAGGACCAGGCCCGGCATGCGGTGGACCTCCAACACCGTCAGGTCGAAGCCCTGGGCGATCTTCCGTACGATCTGGGCGAAGTCCGGTTCGGTCTCGAAGCGCCGGACCAGCCGCGCGTACGCGCCGGAGCGGGCCGGTGCCTTGCCACGGGCCAGGGCCAGAGCGACCATCCGGGCGGCGTCTGCAATGTCCTCGTGCTGGGTCACGCGCTCTCCTGGTCACGGTCAGGGATGGGCTCCGCCGACGACATCCGGTCCTCGGCGGCGGTAGGGGCATCGGATGGCCCGGGCGGGAGCGGGTGCTGCGATTGGGTGCGGATCAGTAGGAAGTCGCTGCCACCGAAGCGTTCGTCCACCAGGTCGGTGCCGTCGTCGACAGCCACGACGGCAGGTTCGCCGACGGCCAGTTGACGCACCGGCACCTGCCGGAAGAGCTGCTGCACGCGCATCGCCAGGAGTGCGTCCGTGCCGGATTCAGAACCCATGCCGGGGCCGGGCAGGCGGGCAGAGCCAAGCAGTACGGACAGCCGCACTCCCCGGTCGGTGGCAGAGTCGAGCAGGGCGTCCACCGCCTCGTGCTGCGCGTCGCTGAATACGGTGGTGTGCTCGCCGTCGCCCGGGTCGTCGTCGTGTGCGACCGGTACCAGGTCCCCCGCGGTTGATTCGCTGACGCGGGTCAGGGCCTCGAAGTAGTCCGGCAGATACATCACGCGGGGCTGCTGCGGGCCCAGGACAGCCCGGGTGAACGCTTCCAAGGGGCCGAGGCAGGCATCCAGGGAAAATTCCATCACCGGTTGCAGGAGCTGCTCGTGCATGTGCACCCGGGCGTGCAGGGTCGGCGCAACAAACACCTGGCGGTCCTGTTGGCGCCGGTACTCCGGGCCGACCTTCAACAGCATGTCGATGAGCACCGAATGCCGTTGCATGCATTCGACGATCAGCGCGCCCAGCCCCTCCAACTGCCGGCGCTTTTGCACGTCGTCAGTGACCTCCAGCAGCTGGTCGACTCGTTCCTTGAGCTGTTGCTCAGTCGCGGAGCGGCTGCGGACGTGTTCCAGGGCCTCGTCGACGGTCTCCTTGACCTCCGTATCCCAGTCCACTGCCCGCACGTTCCGCTTCATCGCCTCGATACGCCCGTGGATGTCCTTGGCGTAACGGATGCTCTGTAGACGGGCGGTGTGCGCGATCTGCCACGCCTCGCCGATACGGGCACGCTTGAGCAGCGCCTCCAGCTTGGCCTCGGCGGCGATCTGTTCGGAAGCGATGTCCACATCGATCGCGTGCACCAGCACGGTGATCGCCGCATCCGTGGCAATCAGCGCCGCCTGCCCCACATGGTCGGGCACCTCCTTGAGGATCTGGAAGGACGTCATACGGGTCTCGAACCCCTCGTCCGTCACGCTGCCGATCGCGTGATGGAACGCCCGGTCGCGCTCCTCGGTGTTGATCAGCCGTTCGGTCACCCAGCGCGCGACGGCCCGGTACTCCTCAACTGGGCGTCCCGGCAGCTGCAGCGCGGCGAACTCGGCCACATGATCTACCACCGTCTCCTGGCGGACCGCCGTGCGCATGTCCGTGCGCAGCGTGACGACATCGATCGCGGCCAGCGCCAGCTCGGCCAGGCGGTAGCCCTCCCACCCCCGCTCGGCCTTGGCCTTGCTGCTGTCGAGCGCCAGTAGCGGGCGAACCACCGCCAGCGCCTTCATGCGTGAGGTAATGCTCTCGTAGACCGCCCGTGGCTCCTCAAAGATCACCCGGAAGGCTCCAATCGCCCTTTTTCCACTGTGAGTTCACGCTAGAACGTGGCACTGACAATCGCGGTGGGGCCGAACCGGAGCGGTCGGCAGAGAGGGGGATGAGGCGCGCACCTCCCGTGCAAAAGGGGCCATGCATCTTCACGGATCGTTCCCTGACCGGACCGGTTGATGCGATCGCCTGGCGCCGTCGCGGACCCTGCCCGCTGGGCGCGCAGGCCGGTGGTGAGCGGTACGCACGCGCGGATGCGATTTGGGGTCGGCATGCGGGACGGGCCTCTCGGGGGTCGGTGCAGGTACGGCGCAGGACTCTCATGGTGGTGACGATCCGCGGTTTCGCTAACCGGGGCTTTCGTGCTATCTGCGTGTGCCATCCCAGACCGGGGCGTCGGACCGGTTTCTGCGACGTCACCGCTGTCCCGCCGCGACGCGCGCGGGGGGCGCACAGCCGCAGATCTTCTCGCTGTGTCGGCCGCAAGTGCCCGCTACCAAGGCGAGGGCCATAGCCGGGTGTAGCTCCCGGCGTGGTGACACTACGGGGAGAACAAGATGGCGGTTAACAGCGTGGAGACGCGGCGCAGCCCAGGCGGTACCCGAGTTCGTCCCTGTGCAGCGCGGAGCGGGGGATCTTCAGAGGCGCGCGATGAGTAATTCCCGGCCACCGCGGAGTGTGGTACCAAGCCGCGACTGGGTTACGCGAGTGTCCAGGCGGACGTCGCCCAACTCCAGGAGGGTCAGCGTCGAGGGCCTGCAGCCGGAGCGGTCGGTGGTACCGCAGGCGGGGGCGTGGCGGTGATTCGGCTGGTGCGGTGCGTGGTGTGGGGAGGGCTGCTGCGCCGGGTGCCGGTTCCGTGGGCGAGTTCTTCTGCGAGGTGGGCGAGAAGGCTGGCAGGGGTGTGGGCCGAGGCGTGTATGGCCCAGGCCGGGTGGTTGATGTTGGGGCCAGCCCAGATGGTCCAGGTGGAGAGGGTGGAGTGGGGGGTCTGGGCAGCGAAGGCGTCGAATTGCACCCCCGCGTCGTCCTGGGCTGTTTGCCAGCGCAGCCAGCGTCCATCCACGGTATGCGTCCAGCCTGCGTCGGTGAGCGGGCGGGTGACCGCGGTGACAGTCTTCTCGATGACCGGGCTTCCGACGGCTGTCTCCCACGCGTCACCGGCGGCGATGACAGTCAGCAGGGTATTCAGGATGGGGGCGGGTGTGGCGGCGGCGATGGTCATGTGCCACATGCGGTCGCTGACGGGTGATTCGTACGCGGCGAAGGTCCATTTCGTGTCACAGGCTTCGGCGTCGTGGTCGAGCAGGGCGCGCAGGGTGAGCGATTCGTGGTTGGCGATGGTGGTGTTGTCGTCCCAGGTGCGGTACTTCTCCCAGTCGCCGTTCTCGTTGAGGAAGTCGTGCAGCAGGGTCTCGTGGTCACCGGCATCGGCGGCGTAGGCGGGCACGATCTCCGGTTCCTGTGCGGGTGGTTGGGGTTCTGGGGCGGGTGGGTCGAGCGAGGTGCGGGCTTGAGTGGCGGCGCGTTCGGTGTCGGTCATAGGCGCGGGGCCGGGCCGCATGGTGTGTCCGTGGAGGCGTTCGAAGGCTGTGAGGGCCTTTGCGGGTGAGTCGAAGGTGTCGGCGATCTGCCGCAGGTGGTTCTCGCCGTGGAGGTAGACGCTTTTGCCGCTATCGCGGTAGGTGCCGATGGCGACGGTGGTGCCGCTGTCGTCGGCGTGGGCGTGGATGATGAGCCGGCCGTGGCGGATGTCATCGTGGATCTTCTGGGCTTCGTTCGACACCTCCCGGATCTCCGTCCGGGTACACCAGCGCATCGGGTAGTTGGCCCAGGTCCACTCCTCCTCCATGGCCTCGCGGAGCCGAGGGGTGATCTCGGTGGTGAAACCGTCTGCGGTCAGGGCCTGTGCGGCCTTCTCGGCCCAGTAGGGCTCTTCATGGTCGATGCGGGCTAGGACCAGGGTGTCGTCGTCGAGGGCCTCGAAGCCGTGGGCGGTCAGCGCAGCGCGGGCTGGCTCTCGTTGAGGGCCGGTGATCGTGGCGGTCACGGCGCTGGTGTGCGTGGGGTGGGCGTCGAGGCGGACATACGCGTCGGAGGAGGGGGACGTCACGAAGGGGTGCTCGCTTCTGCTGGTGGCGGGACCGTTGGAGGCCCGGCCACCGGCGGGTTCGGGATCAGCGGGAGATACGGGCGGGGGGTGCCGTGGTCCGTGGCGGGCCGGCCCGGGGCGGTGCCGTGGCCCTGGTGCGCGTGGACGTGGTCGTGGGTGCGAGTGACGTGGCGTGGTGCCAGCGGGCGCGTACGGCGGACAGTTCGGCGAGCGCGCGGCGGCTGCCGAGGATGAGCTGGAACGGGGCGGTCGCCGGGTCATCGGTGAACGCCTCGATACGTCGGCCCACTCGATGCGCGGTGGTCAGGACGGAGCGCTGGAGGATCCGCTCGCCCCAGTACTCAGCGGAACCGGCCGGTGCGCTGAGAAGGTCGAGCAGCTCGGCCGGCTCGGCCCCGGATACGAGGAGGCCACGCTGCTGGGCCTCCCACAGGACGGTGACCGGGTCGACGGGGGCACGGCGCCGGGTCAGAGCGGTCAGGCACTGCCACAGCCCGGCGTGCAGGGAGTGGGTGAAGTCGTCAGTGCTCAGCCACCGCATCTGCTCGACGTCTGCCGGGTGCGCCGTCGCGGTCGCGAGCAGCAGCCGCTCCTCATCGACTGCCTCCTCGGCGTCCCCGAGGGCAGCCATCGGCGCGGGTGCGGGGGTACGGGGCAGGGAGCCGGAGTGCGACGGGAACCTGGCGGCGATGTCGTCCACGGCACGGGCCAGGGCGTCGGCTTCGGCGAGGGTGGTGGGCACTGGGTGCGGGAGCGTGACGTCCGTCGCCGTCAGCGAGAGGCGCTCGGCGTGGGCACGCAGGATACGGCGGGCATGCTCGGTCTCGATCATCCGTGCGTATGCGGACGCATGCCGGGGCCACGGGCAGACCTGGATGAGCGTGTGCAGGTAGGAGGCGGTAAGCCCGCGGGCATGCTCGCGGGCGGCGGTGAGCACCGCGTCCAGCCAGCTGGTGTCCTGCGCGTGCTGGTCCGGGTCGGGGGCTGGCAGGGCGCGCATCGCGGCGAACAGGGCGCCGTGTGCGTAGTTGGAGAACGAGTCTGGCTCGATCCCGGCGATGTCGGTGAGGCGGTGGGGTTCGAGGAGGAGGGCGCCGAGGAGGGCCTGCTCGGCGTAGTACACGGGCTGGGGCGGATGCGTGTCGGGCAGGTCGTCGAGGTCGTCCTCGGGTTCGTCGGGGGCCGGGGTGCGGGGCATCAGACAGCCAGGGTGAAGTCGTCGGGGTTGAGGGGCACGCGCAGGTGCGGGGCAAGGAGGTGGCCGGCGAGCAGCGGGGGAACGGCGTTGCCGATCTGGGAGAACTGCTGGCCCTTGTTGCCCTGCCACGGGTAGTCGGCGGGGAAGGTCTGGAGGACGCCGGCCTCGCGGGCGGTGATCCGGATCGGCTCTGGCGCGGGCGGCTTGGCCTCCGTCTCGTTCTCCGGCGGGGTGCCGATGGGTTCGGCGATCCAGGTGCACTCGTTCGCTCGGTGCCCGAAGAACAGCGTCCCGGCCGGCTCCTCGATTGATCTGACGGTGGCGTTGGCCTGGTTGTTGCTGCGCAGCGACCAGGACCAGCGGTGCGTCTCCGCCGTAAAGGTCGGAGCGGGGGCATCGGCCAGCCGGTTGTCCCGGACTCCGTGCCGGGCGGCCCAGCTTGCTCCTTCCCGGCGGGACTGCAGGACGATCCCGTCGGCGCGGGGTGCCCAGGTGCCCCGGTCGCGTGCGTCGGAGAGGGTCTTGCGTGAGCCGGAGGGGAAGGGTTCGGGGCCGCCTCCTGGTCCGCCGCCGGCACACACGGTGGGGACGGGACGGTCGGTGGCGCCCCAGCCGAGGGCCTCAGCCATGGACACCCATCGGGCTCGGCCTGGCCCGAACAGCGACTCGGGCTCGGCAACCTGGGCGTGGGTGGGCGCGGGCGGTTCGGCCGTACGGACGCGGGAGGCGAGCAGGATGGCGCGCTTTCGCGTCTGGGGTACGCCGTAGTCGGCAGCGTTGAGGATGCCAGTCCACACGGAAAATCCCCAGCGGCGGAGAATGGCCGCGTACTGGCGCCAGAGCGGCAGGACGTCGGGGACTTCCTCCATGGCGACCCACTCCGGTTCGCCCACCGTGTTCAGGGTGTTCAGGTAGCGCATGGGCTCGGCGGCCAGCAGGCTGCGCTCGTCCCGGCAGGCAGCGAGCAGCTTCTCGCGGGTGTCCCTCCCGGCGGCGAGATCCGCGACGGCCTGGTGTACCAGCGGCTGGTCCACCAGGCCGAGGCGCTTGCCGGCCATCGACCACGCCTGGCACGGAGGGCTCGCGATGAGACCCACGGTTCGTCCGAGGAACGGCCAGATGGGATACATGGCCACGTCTGTGCGAATCGTCAACTGCCCTGCTGCCGCACGGGTCTTGCAGGCCCACTCGTCCCATTCCAGGCCCACGTCCCGTACACCGAGGACGTTCAGAGCGTGGCTCCATCCACCTGGTCCCGCGAACAGGTCCAGGGTGATCAAGACGCTAGTCCGAAGTCGTCCTGCACCGGTTCGACTTCACCGCGGCAGGCCCACGGGGAACAGCCGTCGATGACGCCCTGCTCCAGCTCCTCCAAGTCTGTTTCGGTGTCGGTGAGTTCCTGCTGCATTGCCGCCCATTCGGCGGCAGTGACGTGGTCGATCGGGGCTTCGCTGAGAGGGACGCGGGAGCGGTGGAGAAACGCCTCACCGAGCAGCCTGTTGCCGGTGGCGTTGGCGCGGGCGTTCCCCTTGCGGATGGCCGCGTCGAACTCCACCACGTCCTGCCATTCCTCAGGGGAGTTGTCGCGGATATGCCGCCATTGGGCGTTTCCGTGGAACGGACACCCGAGGCAGCTCGATTTCGGCGTATCGGCCAGTCCGAGCGAGGTCAGGTAGCGCAGGCAGTCGGATCGCGACCAGCCCATGTCGATGAGCGGATGCCGGTTGCGCATGTATTTCACATCGGCGTCCTTGGCCCGATGGAATTCATCGGTGGAAATGCCGACCCACTGCTCGACGAACACGCCCTTGGGAATGCGTGCCGGATAGGGGTAGCCGAGGAGTTCCCGGACCTTCTTCTTGATCGGCTTTATTTTGTATTCCCCGGTGCACTGGCGCCGGGTCATACCGGGTCTTCCATCCTTGTTGAGGACGTAGAGCGGCATGGACGCGAAGCGGTGGTCCGGGTCCAGGGCGTCCTTACGGATGTTTCCCGAGGAGACCCGCAGGACGGGTATACCTGCGGGTTCGGCTATCTCACGTTCCAGGCGGTCCAGGTGCGCATAGACGGCCCCGGGCTCCCAGCCTGTGTCGGCGAAAATCGCGTAGTCGACCTTCGGGAGAATTCCTTTGGCTGACAGGGCGAGCATAGCGCTGGACTGAATCCCGGCGCCTAGTGAAATGGCTCTGAAAGCGGGAAGTTCGGAAATGACGGGTCCTTCGGGAGGTGAGAGTCAGAGTGCGGCCCGGCGGCGAGGTGGGCGATGCGGGCGCTGATGAGGGCGGGGTGGCGGATGGGCAGGGCGTGCGTGGTGCGCGGGAGGATCTCCAGGCGGGCGCCGGTGAGGCGGTCGGCCAGCTGTGCGGTGTGAGCGGCGGGGATGTGCTGGTCGTCTGCGCCGGCCATCAGCAGCAGCCGCCCGCCGAGCTGCTCCAGCACGGGCAGGTGGCTCGCCCGGTAGCGGCGCAGGGACTGCCAAAGCGCTGCGAGATCGGCCGTGGGGGTGTGGCGTACGCCGTGGCGGCACGGCAGCGGTTTGTCGTCCGGTCCGGTGCCGGGGCGGGGTGTGAGGGTGTAGCGGTGAGTATCGGGGAGCAGGCGTCGCACCCAGTCCACGGCCTGGGGTGCGTGGGTGCAGGTCAGGGCGAACAGGCTGCGTCCGGCGGCCAGTAGCAGGGCGCGCGGGCTGCGGCCGGGCAGCACGCTCGCGCCGTGGGCGGTGGCCGACAGCAGAGCCATGCCCCGGATCCGGGGCCGGAGCTGGGGGTGCAGGGCGGCGAGTTCCTGGAGGATGAGGGCGCCGAGGGAGTGGCCGGCGAGCACCAGTGGTCCCGTGGGGGCGAGGGCGCGCAGGATGTGGTGCAGGTCGTCGGCGAGCTGCTCGATGGTCAGCGGTGCTTGGCCGCGCGGGGTGTTGCCGTGCGCGCGCTGGTCGTAGCGCAGCACGTTGAAGCCCAGGCCGGTCAGGTGCCGGGTGTGAAGGCGCCACAGGTCCGCGGTGACCGACGCGCCGTGCACCAGCACGATCGTCGCGCCGTCGGACCGCGGGCGGGCTGGGGTGTCGCGGTAGACGGACAGCGCAGTGCCGTCAGCGGCGGAGACCGACAACACCTCCGTGGCAGAAGGCGGATTGGGCACAGAGGGACTCCGGAGAGGGGGGATCAGTAGAGGGGCAGCCGGGCACCGTCCACGCGGTGCCGGCGAGGGAAGTCGTCCGTCCGGCATGGCGGTTGGCCACGTGAAGCGGGCGGGGCGGAGAAGCGGGCTTCGCGGGCCCGGGCGCTCAGCGGCGCCGGGTACTCGGTGCGCTGCGGTGCTGACCTGTGGGGTGTGCGGTGAAGTGCCGCGGCGGAGCTGGTGGCCAGAGTTGGGTGGCCGAGGACGGGAAGGTGGCCTGGGCGAGGTGGTTGAGGACGGCCAGTCCCTTGTCGGTCAGGGCCAGGCGCTGGCCGATAAGGGACGCGGGGTGGGCGGTGTGGTCGCGGTAGGCCAGGCCCTTGCGTTCCAGGGCGTGCCACGTGGTGATCGCGATGTGCGACGAGGTCTGGGTGTCCACGTACGGCGAGCCGTTGCTCCGCAGCCGGACCCGGCTGGGCGTGCGGGCGAGGACCCGCAGGGCGGCGCGCTGCTGCCAGCTCAGGCGGCGCACGATGGCGGACAACTCCGAGGCGGGAAACGGCGGTTCGCCGGGACCGCAGGGCTGGGTGCTCCCGCACTCCGCCGAACGAGACGGCAAGCTGGGCGGGGTGGTGCCGGTCATCGCGTGAGTCCCGCAGCCTGTTTCGTCGCAGGAGGTGGCACAGCCGTCGCCCGAGCGGCGGCCGTGGCGGGTTTGTGGTGGGCGAGGGCTCGGTGGCCTTCGGCGGTGACGTCGAGGCGCTGGCCCTGGTGCAGGGATGTCGTGGTGTCCACGGCGACGAGTTCTCGTTTGATCAGGGAGTTTAGGGTGGCGACGTTCACGGTGGTCCGGTCCTTGTCGATGGCCTTGAGCACGCCGTATCGGCTGATCACGTAGCGGGTGCCGCCGCCTGCGGACAGCCAGCCGAGGACGGCGTACTGGCTGTCCGTGATCTTCGGCGGCGGGGTCGTCTGGCTCTGGTCCTGTTCGGCGTGCTGCTTCAGGTCCCGGGTGATGCCGCTGGCGAGGTAGTAGCAGCCGGTGTGGGCCAGGTCGAGCTGGTGGGCGGCGTTAGCGAGGTGCTCCGCCATGGCCGGGACTGCCTCCGCGTGCCGGGCCTGGCGCACGGCTGCTTCATCGGCCGGCGGGCCAGGGAATGCGGCACCCTCCAGCGGATTGGCTTCCAGCGCGCAGGCCAGGTCGGAGGCGGCGAGACTGGCGGCGAAGACGACGGAGGCCAGCGCCTCCAGAGACGGGCGGCTACCGGGGACAGCGGTGTAATGGCTGCCGTCGAGGGCGCCGAGGCGTTCCATGGCACGTTGGACCAGCCCGTGGGTGGCCACAATCTTCGACGTGAGCTGCTGCCGGGCGTCGGTGCCGGGCGTGAGGGTGAGGGAGCGGATCTCGCTGTGCAGGTCCTCGAAGTCGCGGCCGAGCTGCCGCAGGCGGGCGATCTCGGCGTTCAGATCGATCTGTTGCATGGTGCTGTTCCGGGGAAGGGGAAGTGGTGGTCAGCGGCGACGCCGCTGGGCCTGGTCCGGGGAAGGCGGCGCAGGCGCGGACGGAGGGCGCGAGGGCGCGGGCGGGATGTCCTGGAGGGTCGGCATCCCGAGGTCGACGCGCACGCGGAGGCCGTAGGAGTAGAGGTGGGTCTCGGCACGCACGACCGCTTTCACGGCGTCGGCCTCGCTCAGCCCAGCAGGCAGCGTGTACTCCTGCGACGACTTGGTCGGGGTGAAGCCGTACTGGGCGAGGACATCGCCGGCGCTGTCCGTGCAGGCGGTTGCGGTGACTGTGCCGTCGTGGAAGCGGATGGTCGCCTCGGGCTCGGCACCGTTGGCGCTGGGGTGGCGCGTGGTCCGGGCGAGGTCGACGAGGTCCATGGTGTGGGCCATGAGCCCGTAGGCCGCGACACCGGCGCGTTCGTGCGCGTCCTCGCCAGTCTGGGGTGGCAGGAGGTAGAGCGTGCGGCCCTGGTGCTCGTGGGCGGTGAAGCCCGCCCCGGTCAGCATGCGGGCGGCGTTGCGGATAGGGCGGTTGACGATGACGAAGGTCCATCCGTCGTCGGTCGAGCCGATGAAGACGTCGTGGTGGTCGGTGATGGCCATGGCAGTCCGGGTGGTGGGGTCAGCGGCGGGGCGGGCGCGGGGTGGTGCGCGCCGCTGTGGTGGGCGATGGTGGAGGGGAGCCTTTGGACTCAAGCGCGGGGTTGAGGCTGGTCAGGGAGGCGCGGGCCTCGTCCAGGGCCTGGTGGGCGTGGCTCAGGTGCGCGTGCAGGTCCCTGTGGCGGTCGATCGCGTCGAGTTGCCAGTCGAGGGTGGTCGGGGCGCCGGGTTGTGCGAGTGCGGCGAGCGGGGTGAGGGCCAGGGTGTAGTGGGCCACGGCATGGCCGATATGTCCTGCGGTCTGGCTGAGGGTTTCGGCCGGATGCCGGGCGGAGGAGGTCTGCTGGCCCTCGTTGAGGTGGTGGTGGGCGTCTCCGGCGAGCCGGATGGCGAGGTGGCCGAGCAGCTCGATGTGGCGCAGGGCAGTGAAGAAGCCACCGGGGCCGCCAGCGATGCGGTGTTCGCGGATGTCGGCGATGACCGCGTCGAGCGCAGCGCCCACAGTCAGATCGTCGAGATCGCTGGGTTCGTACGGGGCGATGAGCCATCTCCTGACGGAAGTTGAGGAGGAACAGGGCGCTCAGGATCGGTCAACCGTTCCTAGGCCGCAGGCCCGAAGTCACTCTGTTTCGGCGCTGCCTTGGCTACGGCGCGGGCGGTGATGGCCTTCGAGGCGCGGGCGGATGCGGCGGCCAGCTCGTCGGCGCCGGGCTCCAGGTACCAGGGGCGCAGGTCGAGCATGGCGGCCCGCATGCCGGTGGCGAAGCAGAGCGCGGTGCCCTTGGGCAGTGCGCGGATCGCGTCGGCGGGCAGGATCCGCTCCTGCCGCATCGACACAGAGGTCGACGTGCCGGACTCGGAGTGGGAGGTGGAGGTGGTCTCGACATCGTGGTCGCCGATCAGTCGGGAGAGCTTGTCGGCGAAGTCTGGGTCGTCGATGCCGGAGCCGATGACCTTGACGGTGGAGGCGGACCACATGGCGTCCATGCCTGCGTCGCCCCAGACCTTTTGGCCCTGGCGGTAGGACTGCAGGATGGTGACCGGGATGATCCCGCGGCTGCCGAGGTGGGAATACAGGTCGGGCAGGTCGCTGATCTTGCAGACGTTGGCGGCTTCGTCGAGGATCGCGAGCATCGGTGGGTCGAGCCGTCCGCCGGCGCGTTCGGCCTGCGCGGTTGCGGCGCGCATCACGGAGTCCGCGCATGCGGCGATCAATGCTGACGCTCCTCCTCCGCCGTCCTTGGACAACAGGTAGAGCGTGTCGGTGGAGTTGACGAACTCCGACGGCCGGAACTCGGGGACGTCCTTCTGCGGGGTGACCCAGGCGGCGATCTCGCTGTTCAGTAGCGCGGCGGCGTACTGGCGAGCCGTCTCGTAGATGCCGTCCCTCGTCTCCGGCGGGCCTTCCACGGTGCCCTTGAGCTGCGCGGCGACGGCGGTGAAGCCGTGGTCCCGGAGGATGTCCAGCGGCGTGCGGTCCGCGGGGAAAGCCAACCACTGCATGACGTCCGTGATCGGGCGGTCGTCGAGCGCTGCTGCAAGGAACAACTGCGACAGGATGTTGCTGCCGGCCTTGGACCAGAAGTCGCCCTGCTGGGAGGCGTCCACCGAAGCGGCGAGGAAGTGCCCGGCCAGTCTGCCCGCGCCGTCGAGGGACTTGGCGTCGGCGAGGGGGTTCCACCACATCTCGCGCGCCGCGTGCGCGATCTGCTGTGGGTCCATGGCCCACGTCTGCCCTACGCTCGCGCGGGCGGCGTAGGTGGCGGTGAAGGCGTCGCCTGCTGCCTTGTTCGAGGTCAGGAGGACCGGGCCGGGGGCGTTGAGGATGGAGGGGATGGCGAGGCTGGTGGTCTTGCCGGAGCGCGGCGCCATGATGGCGACGGCGACGTCCTCGTACCCCATGCGCACCTCATGACGGGTCCCCTGAAGGTTGCCGAGGAGGATGCCCGTGTCGCGGGCTTCAACGTGTTTGGCGTTCTTGAGACTTGGGCGCAGGGATCGGGCCTTGGCGGTGATCGCTTTGGCCATGAGCGGCTCGATGTCCCGCGGCTTGGCCATTCCGTTGATCTTTTTCCGGCCGCCGCTGCGGTTCTTGTGGCGGGCCCACAGGACACCGGCTGTGGCACCGAGTGCGAGGAGGACGACGGTCGGGACGATGCGGGTCCCGATGAGCAGGGACGTTTCTTCGGCCTTGGGCCAGAGCTGGTCGGGGTGGAGCAGGGCGACGGTCGGCTGGTAGGGAGCCCAGGTCCCCCCGGTGAGGTAGGCGGTGATGTTGCCGGACAGCCAGGCGAGGTGGGAGAGGGGAACGAAGACGGCGAGGACTGCCAGGAGGAGTCGGAGGACGATGTCGTAGCCGTCGGTGCTGTTGGCGGAGTTATTGGACAGGGTGCGGTTCCTGTGATGCGGGAGTCGAGGGGCGAGGCAGCTACCGGATGCGGGCTGCCGGGGCCACGGGCGGCCGGGTAGGCGGTGACGTGGTGCCGGGTGATGCCGTCGCGTCGCGGGCTAGGAACGAGGCTGCTGTCGCCCACGCCGGCGAGGTGGCGCGGGGCGACGGTAGACGAGTTGCTCGGCCTGGTTACGGGTCTCGGCGGCCTCGCGGCGCCTGCGGTCCTCCTCCGCGTACGTACGCGACAGGGACGGTGCGGGACACCGTCACCTCCGCGCCGGGCTGTGCCGGCCGGGAACGGAGGCTGCGGTCGTGGTCGGCGCCGGGGCCAGGGCTGAGGGCGCGTTGCGGGCGGCGGCGTGAATGTCACGGATGATGTGTCCGTGGGTGGCCCAGTCGTCGAGTGAGCTCCACGCCTCGGCATGGTGGGCGGCGAGCGCGTCGTCGAAGACCTCGGTCCCGGGCCGAGTGTCGGCGGGCAGGCTGTCGAGGGTCTGGAGCCACTCGTCATGCAGGGCGTCGAGCCGGGCGAGTGCGTCGCGCAGCGTGCCCAGTTGCCACACCCAGCGGTTCTGCACCGCGCGGGCGGGCAGGGAGGCGAGCTGGATCTCGGCGGTGGCCAGCAGCTGGTGCGCTTGCTCGCGGACGGCCTCGAACGCGTCGGCTGTGTCGGCGTCGCGCTGGGCGGCACGCAGACCGTAGGCGTCATCGTCGTACGGCCAGCCGTCGAGGTCGGTGTGTTGGTCGGAGTAGATGTTCCAGGCTGCGAGGATGAGTTCGCTCTCCCGCAGGAAGGCGTCCAACTGGTCCAGCTGCAGCTGGTGGATCTCGTTCGGGGCGGGCGTGGTGGGGATCAAAGGCATTCCGGGTGCAGGTTCTGGTGCGGGGGCAGGGTGGGTGGTGAGCCGGGTGGCCGGGCCGCCCCGGCTTGGTCAGCGCCCCCGGACGGTGACCGGGGATGCGGTGGCAGGGGCTGGTCCGCTCTGCGCCGGTGGCGCGGCGCTGCGTCGGACTTTGCGGGCAGCGACGCGGGCGGCCTTCAGGCGCGCCTCGTGGGCGGCGGCGAGTTGGTCGCCCTGCGGTCCGCGCTGATGCTGGCTGACCAGATGGGAGTGCGGAACGTCGTACCGGCCGCGTTGCACGGGCTCGTCGCTGGCCAGGGCGGCGGCGAACGCGGCGATCAGATGCTGTGGCATGTTGTCGTCGAGGGAAGCGCGCCACAGCCGGTTACGGCCGCCGAGCCCGGTGGCGACGGTGGCTTCCGCGGTCCAGAAGAAGCGCTCGGCGGGGGATATGGTCCAGCGGCGCAGGCTCAGGATGCCGTCCGGATGCGCGGCGGTCTCGTTGCCGTTCTCGTCGCGCTCGTAGGTCCAGCCCGCCGAGGTGAGGGCCGACCAGACGTCCGGGGTGGTCTCGGGTGTCGGCTGAAGCAGAGCGTCGGTGAGTGAGGCGAGGATCTCGACAGGGGTGTTGCCGCCGAACTCCGTGTACCAGCGCCGCGCTTCAGGTCCGCCGCGGATGCGCCACCATGCGGCGTACGGCTCTGGTCCGGGTTCCAGGACCAGGGTGTGCTGGTAGTCGGGACTGGCCAGGAGGACGTGGGGATAGTCCGGGTCGGAATGGTTCTTCCACCCTGCGGCGCGCAGCGTCTGGCTGATGCGTCGGGGATCGCCGCGTCCGGCCAGGTACCGAGGGCGGGTCTCGAACCAGATGGTGTTGTGTGGCTCGTTGGCGCGGGTGGGGAAGTAGGGGTGGGTCACTGGGCTGTTGATGAGAGAGGAATAGAGGGAGCCAGGCCGCTGCCAGTCCGCTCGGATTGAACGGCGTTGGTCAGTGTGCCGGTGGGCGTGCGATAGCGGGCGTCACCGGTCCCAGCCGGGTCACGGACTGGTTGTCGTGCGGGATGCGCCAGGAGAGCTGGGCGGAGCACTCGATCAGCTGCCGATCCGCGTGC
Source organism: Streptomyces bluensis (assembly GCF_014650715.1). GTDB lineage: Bacteria > Actinomycetota > Actinomycetes > Streptomycetales > Streptomycetaceae > Streptomyces > Streptomyces bluensis. The sequence continues at coordinate 221,236 of NZ_BMVM01000011.1, forward strand.
GTCACGAACGGCCCTGTGCAGTACCGAGTTCGGAGTGCAGGATGGCCCGCAGTTCGTCGAGCGTGTAGTGCAGGCTGTGCTGGCCGGTCTGCTCCCATGCTGCGCTGCGCAGGTCGGCGACGAGGGTGAGGGCAGCGCCGTGCGGGATGGTGGGGTTGTCGGTGAGGGCTCGGGCGAAGGCCCGCAGCGTGTCGCCGAGTTGGATGGGAAGGCCGGCGTATTCGTCGAGCAGCGGCTCTATGAGGGCGAGTGCCGTGCGCAGGTTGGGGTTGGTGCGCAGATACTCCGTGAGCTGCGACAGGGTCTCGGCGGCGTCGCGGATGTCGTCGGGGGTGGGACTGACGTCGTCCGGGAAGTGGTCGGGCATGAAGGGTCCTCGGGGTGAGTAGGGAGGCGGGCCCGGGTGGAAGACCGCGGGTGGGGGCGCGTCGGCCCTGTCGGGTTGGGTGAGGGCGGTGCGGATGGCCACGGTGTGTCGTCAGCGACGGCGTGTGCTGCCTGCTGTGGAGTAGGGGCTCGCGGGGGTGAGTCGGGGCCGGGCGGTAGCCCAGGAGTTGCGCGCCCAGGTCGCGGCGTGGGCGGCGGTGATCCGGGCCTGCTGCCAGGCGCCGAGTTCGGAGGGCAGCACGGAGACGGAGGTGGTGCGGATCCGATGGGAGGGCGGGACGTGCCCGCGCGGACGCATCACCGGCCGTGGGTCGGCCAGAGCGGTGGCGAATGCCTGAATGAGATGCATCGGGGTGGTCGGCGTGAACGTCGCGTCCCAGCTCCGGCCGTGCTCGGTGCTGGCTCCGGCGAACCAGTGGGCCTGCCCGGCCCCGTCGGAGTAGAACTGCACGAACGCGTCGCCGTCCGGGCTCGTCGCGGTGAACTGCCCATCGCGTTCAGTTGTCCAGCTCTGCTGCTGAAGCGATGCCCAGACGTTGGGTGCGTGCGCGGAGCGCGGCTGGGTGAGCGCGTCGGTGAACCCGGCGACGATTTCCACAGGTACTTGTCGTCCGAAGGTCGCATGCCACGCGTGCTGCTGCGCGGTCGGCTTGCCGGAGATCGTCCAGCCGCCGGGCTGGGTGAACGGGTCGTAGCCGACACGGACCGCACGGTCAGGGCTGTCGAAGACGATACGGCCCCCCTTGGTGGACTTGTCCTTCCAGCCCGAGGCGCGCAGGAACTCCGTGACGTGCCGCAGGTCGCCGCCACCGGCGAGATGGCGGGGCTGGATGAGGTAGTGCTGCTCGGGCTGTTGCCCTGGCCCTCAGCCGACCCACTGCTTCTTCATCGGCGCCGCCTGACGACGAGCGCCGAAGCGGCCGGTTTCGGTGTTGCCGGCAGGGTCGGGGTGGCTGGGTTGGCGAGGGCGTCGAGCTGTTCGACGTGCTCGTCGAGGTCTTGGCCGATGCTGTGGAGTTCGTTGGCGGCGCGGCCCACCGCCAGCCAGACCTCGGGCGGGAGGATGCCGCGCTCGGAGTGGTGCTTGGCGAACCGGGAGCCGGCGCCCATCAGAGCGGTGAACCGGCCCAGGACGCCGACGTCCTGGTCGAGGACGGTGGCAAGGATGTGGGCGGCCTCGCGCGGCGGTGCGAGCGCGAGATGTTCGGACAGCTGGCCGATCTGGTCGGCGATCTCCTGGGCGAATCTCACGGGGTGAACAGAGGGGTCGGTCACGGGTCTCCTGGTCGGGATGCGGGGGCGTGGGAGTTAGCTGTGGTGGCCGAGGCGGCGGGAATCGTCCAGGGCGGATTCGGGGCGCCCGGTGGCCAGTGGGTTGGCCCCATCACGAGGGCTCAGGACGAGGGCACGCAGGTATCGACGGAAGAAGACGACAGCCAGGCGGGGCGGACGTTCAGCTGTGATCGGCGGTGGGGTTCGGCGGGGTGTGAGTGGTACGGAAAGCTCCTGAGGTGGGGGTGATGAGTGGGCGGGGCGGTCAGCGAGTGCGGGGCGCGCGCCGGGAGGAGGGCGGCGGTGCGGCGGCGAGGCAGTGGCCACGGGCTGCGGTGATCCGTGCTTCGAGCTGGGCCTGCTCGTCGTCGTATCCGTGCAGGGTCTGGGTCAGGCGGGTGTAGGGCCCGCATCCGTACAGCGGTGTTCCGACGGCCATCCGCAGCAGCGGGTCATCGGAGGCGAGGCCGCGGGTGAACGCGGCGACGACGCCGGGCGGGGTGTGGGTGCTGAACGCGGCCGTCCACCAGGTATGTCCGTCAACCGTGCAGGCGGCGTGCCACGGCCCGCGCGTGGGGCTGAGTGCGGTCTCCTCCGCGAAGCGGACCAGGCCGTCCGGTGACACGGCGGTGGGCGTGGGAGCGGCGGCGTCCGTGGTCCAGCCTGCCGCGTGCAACGGGCCGAGGACATCAGGGTCGTGGCCCAAGGCCGGTCGCAGCATGGTGTTGACGAGCTCGGTGACGTACTCGACGGGGATGTGCGCGCCGAGGAGCGCTGCCCAGTCCTGGCCGTGAGAGGTGGCGGCGCGCAGGCTCCAGGTCCAGGCCGCCCGGCGGCTGAGGGCGACGTGCAGGCGCCCGTCGGGGCTGGCCAGGGCGGTGTGCTGGTCGAGCGTGGACACGTCCCGCCAGCCGTGGCCGCGCAGCAGCCACTCGGTCAGGTGTTCCCAGTCGCCGCCGCCGGCGAGATAACCGGGCGCCGCCAGGACATAGGGGATGGTGGGGTGGGGCATGGGGCTCCTGCAGGACGGACCAAGGGCCTGGGCGACGTCAGCCGGCGGACGCTGCGGGCCCGGGAGGACGCCCCGGCTGGGGGCGCGGGTGTGGTCGGTGCGGCGTGCTGGGCGCGGATCTCGGCGGCGGCGCTGCGGTAGGCGGCTGCGTCGAAGAGATAGTCGGGGATGTGGACGACGTACCCGGCCATGAGAAGTGAGGGAACGGCGCGGGAAGCGAGCTGCTTTTTTCGTCCTCGCCGAGGTGGTCGGGGACCTCGTGCCAGATGTTGGTCGGACCCAGACGAGCCTGCGGGCTGGGCGGCTTTTGCGTTCGAAGCCGAGGTTGTCGAGCAGCGCGAGGGGCTGCTCGGGTGCGCCTGTGGGGGTGTCGGCGTGGACGGTGTCGGTCAGGGGTTTGCGGTAGGTCTCGACGTCGGTGCCTTCGTCGTCGGCACGGTTTCCCATGAGACGGATCTCCTGTTGCGGTGAAGCTCCTTGAAGGTCCCCGCCCAGCTCTTCAGCGGGTGCGATACGGGGCCGGTGCGACGGGTGGCTGGGCCGGTGTGGTGTCCAGCGCGGGCCGGCCGGGACGGCGGGGCAGCAGCACTGCTCCGACTCCCAGCTCGGCCAGACGGTGCCCCACCGCGCGGACGGACGCGGCCACCTGGGACGTATGGCCCTCGGACAGTACGAACAGGTGCCGGGGCGCATCGAAGGCGAAGCCGTGTTCCGTCAGGATCTGGGCGATGTCGTCCCGGTCGGGCTCGGAGGTCACGATGTCCTTGCCGGACCAGGTCATCACCACACGCTGCTCCCCAGGGGTCCGGGATGCCGGCAGGCGGGAAGCGTTGTCTCGGACCTGGGCGAGGGCCTGGTCGTAGCGGGGCAGCAGGCGCAACGAGACGTGCTTGGCGGCACGGAAGGGGTTCGCGTCGACGGCGATGCCGTCGGGCTGGCGGACCCCTCGGAACGCCTCCGCGGGCAGGTCTGTCGGGGCCATGGCGGCGATGAGGAAGCCGTCGTCGTGGCCCGTGTGTTCCATGACAAACAGCCGCGTGCCGTCATCTCGGCTGAGAACCGCGCAGTGGTCGACGGGGTGCTCGGCCAGGGCGTCGGCGACCTGGTCCATGTCCCAGACATCGGCGGTCAGCTCGTCGTCGGAGGTGCTGGCATGTTCCGGGTGGTACTGGCAGCTCCACTGGCCGGGCAGTTCGCCGGCGAGTACGGCGGCGAAGGAGGCGAGGGAGTCGTCGGGGGCGGGCAAGAGTCTCCTCGGGGCAAGAGGGGTGGGTCATCTCCGGCGACCGGTGGAGGCCGGCGCGGTGGTGAGAGCACTGGGGCTGGTGGGGATGCGGAGTGGCGGGCAGGCGCAGTCGGCTGAGGCTTCCGTCTCGCTCAGGCCGGTCTTGGGCGCGCACGCCTGCCGGGCGGGGCTGGGTGTGGGCCGGTCGGCCATCCGCAACGGGCACTAAATTTCTAGGGAGTTGATGGAGAACGTGCGGAGGTTGCCGTGGTCTGGGCGACGGGCAACGCGGGGGCGGGAGCCGTCTGATGAGGCGTGGCAGCCAGGTCTGCGGCAATGGTTCCGAGGTCCTGCTGGATGCCGAGCAATCGGCGGGCGATCTACTCCAACTGGTGCTCCCAGGCGGGGCCGTAGGCGTCGGGAAGGGCGCCGAGGCGGTGCGCCGCGTGCTCGACGAGGCCGCGCGCGGTGGCCAGTGGCCCGGTTGCCTCGTCGGCGAGCCGTTGGAACAGCTGGGCGAGTTGTGCGGATTCCTGCCAGGTGGCGTCGAGTTCGCTCAGGCTGGCGGCCAGCTGCGCGGGCCAGTGAACGGCGGGGGTGGCTGCGGTGCGTCGGCGCCGGCGCGCAGCAGCGTCAGGGCCCGGCCGGGGCGGCGGGTGGGGAGGGTCACCGGCCACCTCGCGCGTCGTGCACGTGGACGAGCTGGTTGAGGTGGGTTAGGGAGTACCAGCCGCAGTCGAAGGACCCGCTCCCGAAGGGCACCTTGGGCAGCACGTAGTCTTCCAGTGTGCGCCGGTGGATCAGGCAGTCGGGGCAGTGGCGGGAGAGGTGGATCATGTAGCGGGGATGGGCGGTGACGAAGGTGCGCTCGCCGCCTTTGGGGTTGCGCAGCCGCCAGCCGTCCTCGTCCGTCGGTGTGTGCCAGGAGGGGGCGACGATGGTCATGACGTCGCCTGACAGGCGGCCGTTGGCGACGCCGGTGGGGATCACGACGGTGTCGCCGGGGGTGAAGTGGGCGTGGGTGATGTCCCGCCTGGCGGTCAGCGTCTCAAGGGAGGATCTCCAGGCGGCGGGTATGTGCGAGGGGCCGGGAGCGTCGGGCACAGCAGGGCTCCTTCCACGAGCGGCGCGGGGTGGCGGTGGGAGGCTCAATGCTCCGGAGGATCCCCGGTTTCGGTAACCGGGGATCGTCGGGTATAATCGCGGGTCGGCTACCGGAACGGGTTTTCGGTGCCGCGGTCGTGTTCGGTGGCGGCGTCGAGGAGTTCGGGCAGATCGGTGCCCTCGGCCTCGCGCTGGTCGATCCACCACCCGGCCCGCGTGACGGTGCGGATTTTCTCCTCCAGCACCACCCAGTCGGTCTCGTCCCAGGTGCCCTCGGTGACCAGGGCGGCATACGCGCGGGTGACAAGCTGGTGGCGGCAGCGCTCGCCCCAGTCCTGGGCGCGTTCGGTGCCCTCCAGTGGCGGCATCTCGAACCTCTCGGTCCACTGTGCGGCGGCCTGCTTCTCTTCGGCGCGCCGGGCGGCGAGCCACTCCTTCGTGCTGGCACTGTCGCCGTCGCGGGCGGCCTTCCAGCAGTCGGTGCAGTCGCGTTCGGTGAGCCAGCGGGCGAATCCGGCGCGCCGGTCGGCAGGGCGGTCGGACAGGTCGCGCGTGATCTCGTGTCCGCAGGCGTGGACGACGGTCCAGGTCTTCTGGACGGCCATGGGCGGGAATTCTCCTTTGTGTGGGGGCGGCGCGGGCGCCAGCGGGGTCAGGGGGTGCGGGAGGCGGGTGCGTGCTGCTTGGCGAACTGCTCGGCGGCGCGTTCGAGGAGATCCGCCTGGCGCCGCGGGGTCCTGCGGGCAGCGGTGGCCAGGACGCCGTCGATACGGGCATCGAGGGTGCTGACGGCGTCCAGACCTGCGGCGCGGGCGACGGCCAGGCGCAGTTCGGCGTCGACCCAGGGCCAGTCCTCGGTCCTGGGCACCGGAGTTGTCTCGTCGCCGCCCAGGGACGAAGCCAGGCCGCGCAGGTAGTGGCCGCCGTCGCTGAGGATCTCGGCCAGCGGGATGTCGTCCTCGGCCATGAAGACGCCGTGTTGCAGGAGCGTGAGGACGGCGCAGCGCAGCAGGGTCGGCTCGTCGCGGTCGGGTGAGGTGCAGACCGCGCAGTCCTCGATGTGGTGGTCCCAAACGGACGAAGACGGGTGGGGCAAGGCGGAAGGGCCTTTCAGAGGTGAGGGAGGGGAAGCGGGGTGGTGGCGACGTCCACGGGGACGTGGGCGTGTCGGCCTCGGACCAGCAGTGGCCTCCCTTATTGAGGGGACCGAGGAGTCGCTGGGGTGGAAACAGATGGGACGACGGTGGTGGGTTCACTGGTCACCGCGGGCGGTGATGCGGTGGCGGGCGGCGTACCGGGCGGGCTGCTGCGCAGGTCCGGGTCGAGGTCGACGTTGTAGCGGGCGGCGGTGAGCATGTCGGCCGCCCACGTGGCGCGCTTGTTCTCCCAGGCGCGGCCCAGGTCGAACGGGAGACGAACCCACTGCCCGCGCAGGGTGGGGTAGGTCTCGAATCCGGCGCGGGCCAGGACGCTCGCCGCGAAGGCGTCGTACGGGCCCGCGACCTCAACCTCGCCACCGGGGCCGCGGAGGATGCGGATCGGTGTGCTGGTCATGCTCACCTGCCTCGCCCGGGTTTGGAGGAGGGACCGATACCGGTGCCGGGGACGGGCGTGGTGGTGAGAGCGGGAGGCAGGTACGCAGGGCGTGCAGCGGCTTGCGCGATGCGGGCGCGGGGTGTCGCCAGCCCCTGCTGCACGGTCGGTTGAGGCGGGCCGGGGTCGAGGACGGGCTCGGTGTGCACCTGGTAGCCGTGGCGGCGAAGGTCCTTCACCGCCTGGCGGGCGCGACGCAGGCCGTCCTTCTCGGGATGAGTCAGCCGGTACAGGCCCGGCGTATCGGGGACCGGCTCGAACTGCTCACGGACCAGGAACCAGTGGGCCAGGTGTGGGGGGATATTCGCCGTGGCGATGGCCACGAAGCCGTGTTCGGGGTGGGCACTGAAGCGGAAGTGGTCAGACAGGTGCGGGGTCCTTCTTCTCGGGTCACCGGCGCGCGGAACTCGCACCGGGAGCGTGGGCAGGGACTGGCGGGAGCGCGCGGACAGCGTGGTCGTGTGCGGCGAGTGGGTGGAGCGGGGCGTCGGCGCGGGCCTGGAGCAGGAACACCTCGCGGTCGGCCATCCATGCCTCGATCACGGGCATCATGCGCGCGTCGCGCTCGGCCTTCGCGTCCCCGTACGTCTCGGCCGGCACTGCGGCCGGAGTCTGGCGGAGGTCGTCCAGACGGGCGTTCCAGTCGGCCAGGATCCCGGTGCCCTGCGCCAGGGCTTCGCGTAGGCGGTCCAGCGCGGCGGCGTCTTCGGGCCAGGAGGTCGTGGCGGGGCGGCACTGATCGAGCAGGGCCGGTGCGTGGGTGAGGACGTCGCGGAACTCCTGCCAGGTGAAGTCGGCGGACTGCCCTTCCAGGTCCGGGATGTGGTCGGGGTTCATGGGGCTGCCGTCGCTGAAGCGGCCGAATTCCTTGATCGCCTGCCGGGCGTCGTACTCCTCGCGGATCCGCTCGAGTGCGAAGGCGACGGTGGCCTTGCGCCGAGTGTGAAGGGCGTAGTGGTAGGCGGGCAGGAACCGGTTGGCGATCGCGTGAGCGGCCTGCTCGGGCGCGACGGGCAGGACGATGCTGTTCGGCGGACTCGTCTTCGCGACGTGTTCATCGAAGCCGTTCGGGGCGAAGGCGCCGAGCAGGTAGTGGTGTTGGTGTCCGGGCCGTTCAGTGAGCAGCAGTTCGATCGCCGTGTCGTCGGTCAGGATCGCTGTGTAGGGGAGCCGCTCGGTTTGGACGGCGTGGATCAGTTCGCCGGCATCCCACAGCCACGGGAGCAGGTCGTGCTGCCACACAGGGTGGCTGTGCACCTCTACCTTGGCGCTCCAAGTGCCCGGCAGGTGGGCGGCTATCTCGTCGGCGACGTCGACGAGGTAGCGCCTGTTGCTGGCCGTGACGGTGGCCTGGTGGCGGCGGGCGGTGGGGATCAGCTGGTGCACGGCGTCGCGCGACGTCTGCGGATTGTTGACCGCCTTGGCGAACGTGCCGTCGTCGCGGCGCTGGAATCCGATGCGCTTCAGTGCGGTCTGTGCCCACCGGTACCGCTCGCCGTGAGCGACGGCGACGATGCCGGCGCTGGCACTCAGGGCGAGCGTGATTTCGGCGGGGGGTTTGGAAGGCATGCGGGGTTCTTTCGATGGGGTCAGCGCTGCAATCGCTGCCGGGGCTGAGGCCCGGCATGGGCAGGCGGTTGCGTCCGTAGCGCGGCCGAAGGCGGTGTGGAAGGTGGCGCCGGGGCGGGTGCTGGGCGCAGGGCGGTGGCGTTTTCGCGAAGCCGGGCGGCGGCCTCGGCGTATTTCTCGGCTGCGATGCCCCGCATGATCTCGGGGTCGTTGCGCAGCGGGGAGGCGGCGAGGTCCGGCAGGGCCTCCCGGTGGAAGCCGGTGGCTGCGTAGGTCAGGGCCTCGGTGAGCACGTTCAGGGCGCCCGCGATCCCGGCAGCGGCCTCGGCGAGCCGAGCCAAGGCGACCCGTTCTGGAAGGTAGACCGTCTCCGGCACGGTGAACCGTTCCTGCGCGCGCTCGGTGGCGTACTCAAGATGGTGGGCCAGGACGTTGATGTCGTCCGTCAGCGTGACCACGTCGACCGCCGCGGCGTTGGTGGGGAAGGCGTCGGCGAGTTCGTCCAGGCGCCGGCCCAGGTAGTTAAGGGCGGCCCGGGTGGCGGAGGCGTGCATCAGACCGCCTCGTTCACATCGCTCGGCTTTGTAGGGAACGCGGCTTCGTGAGCAGCGGGTTCTGCGCATTCGCTGGATTCCGTGTGAGATGAGCACCGCTTACGTCGGCGGATCATGAGCAGAATGCGCCCGCCGTGACGACGCGATGGCCGACCTCGGTGGCGCGCACGGCGAGCGGCAGGCCCACGTAGCCTTGACCGGCGACAACAACGTCCATGACGACTCCAATCTGGGTAAGGAGCACCGCTGTGCCCCTGGTTTCTGTGGTGATGCCTGTGCACAATTCGGCGGCCACGCTCGGGCCCGCGGTTCGGTCGGTGCTGGCGCAGACCCACACCGATCTCGAACTGCTGATCACGGATGACGGATCCTCGGACGGGTCGATGGATCTGCTGAGAGAGCTGGCGCGGCAGGACGAGCGGGTCCTGCCGGAGGCAGCGGTCCGGCAGGGGGGCGCGGCTCGGGCCCGCAACCTGGCCATCGCGCGGGCCCGGGGTGACTACGTCGCCTTCCTCGACAGCGACGACTTGTGGCTTCCGACGAAGGTCGAGAAACAGCTCGCCTTCGCTGCGACTGCCGGGACGCCCCTGACGTTCACCTCCTACTACAAGATGGACGCCTCGTTCGCGGGCGAGGCCGCCGACTTCATCCCGAACGGACGTGTGGTGTGGGCACCGGAACGCGTGGACTACAGCGCGATGCTGGTCCAGGACCACATCGGTGCCCTGACCGCCATGTACGACCGCAGGGTGGTCGGTACGAGGCTGATGCCGGACATGCCGAAGCGGCAGGACTACGCGCTCTGGCTGTCGATCATGCGGGATGGGACTCTCGCGCGGGCGCTGCTGGAGCCGTTGGCGGTGTACCGGGCGCAGCGGGCCGGGTCGCTCTCATCGAACAAGCTGTCGCTGGTCCAGTACAACTGGGCCCTGTACCGCCGGCACGAACAACTCGCGATGTTCCGGTCGGCTCGCGCGCTGGCCGGGTCGGCATGGCACTCGGTGCGGAAGTCACGCATCTAGCCCCCCGATCACGAGCTTGGGGCGACCGGCGTGTCCGCTCGGGGCGGGGCCCGGTCGGGCCCCGCCCCGAGGCCGCGTAATCGGCGGCTGGACCCGGGGGTCGGGACTCGGTGGGTCACCGGTGCCGTCTGTGACGGCGCCGCGTCGGCCAAACCGGAAGATCGCTAAAGGGCGACAACTGACAGTAGCCGAGTGTTGCCGTTGCTCATGATTACGCGGAAGTGCTCGTGAAACCGCGGAGCCTATAGCTCGGATTGTAGGGACCGCGACTTCGTGAGCACGGTCTCCTGCGGAAACGGCGAATTCCGCGCGGGATGAGCTCTGCTTGTGGCCGCCGATCATGAGCAGAACGTCCCGCTGGGATTCCCCCGGCGGTCGCTCTGAGTAGCGCCTGCCGTCTGCGGTCTTCCGGGCGTGAGGCAACAGCATGTCGTGGATGGTGCGTTATGGATGAGCTCTCCGTGGGTCTCGTGGGGCGGGGTGGTGCATTAATGGTCGCGACGGATCCCCGGTTTCGGTAACCGGGGATCCACGGTTATAGATGGCGATGCGTGCGCCAGGGGCGGGCCCAGGGATCGGACCATCCATCCGCCTTCGAGCCAGGTGCCGGCGCTGTGGGTGCCGCGGCCGTCGACCACGCGGGGTTGCTGCCTAGGCGGCGAGGCCCGATGTGGGATCCGGAGCAGTACATCGGAGTTCACTCAGCCGGGTCCGCGACGCCTTCCGCACGGGCCGAGGACCGGACACTCCTGACACCCGTGCGTGCAGGTGCCGGGATTGCCCACGACAGAGGGCGGAAAGATCTCCTCTCCCTCGCACAGGTCGTGGTGGCCCGTGCAGGACTCCAGGTGGAAGAACGTGCCGGGCACCCACCACAGGCGCATGAGAAAGGCGAGGTGGTTGTGCAGGGCGACCAGCGGGTGATGTGCTCGGGTGGCCTTGTTGCACATGAGGACCTCATTGCCTTCATGCGGCCAGGGAACGGGCCGTCCCGTGATCGGGTCACACCAGGAGAAATGTCCGAAGTTGTGAATGGTGACGAACTTGGGCCACTCCTCGGGCGGTCGTCCCGGAATCCCGAGAGTCTCGTTTCCCTTGCACCAATCGGTGATCCACTTACCTACGGTCTCCACGGTCTTCGAGGTTGTCCTGTAGGCAAAGATGCCGCCGGAGATGGGGACGTAGTGGGTCTGTCCGGTACCGGTCAGGAATCGAAGATGACGGTCGCCGAAGGTCTTACGCCGGGGAGCCGTCTGGACGAGGGCGATCTGCTTCATGGCCGAGACGGCCTCTTCACCGTTCAGCGTGCTCTTGACCTCGATGACAGTGAGGACTCCGGACGGGTCAACGTACGCCTGGTTGCTGCCCTTCACCACGTCGTGCGGGGTAACCCGCTTGTCAACGATCGCCACGTCCTGTTCGTGGAACCATCCTTCGCGTGTGCCGGTGCTGGCCATATCCTGGACTCCCGCGCGCTGGTGGATCTCCACGTTGTCCCGGACGTACTTTGAGATGAGTTGCTTCAGCGCGTACTCGCGCTCGACACCCTTATGGTCTTCCTTCGGGCGGTTCGCGCTGTTGTTGAAGGCGTCGTCCAGGTCGGCGGCGTCCTGCATGAACTGCTTGATGAAGACCGCCGCGTCCTTGGCGGAGTTGCCCTTCCCCGTGCTCATCTGACCCACCCTACCGACGGTGACTGACAGGAAGTCAGCGTCCGTTCACTCGGTGATCTTTGCCGAGAGCGTCCTGGAGCGCATTGCCAGCGGGAAGTCCGGTACGCGGCTGCGGCCACGTCCTCCGTCGGTGATCTTGGTGGGGGATGGCGCGGGCAGAGAATTCTCCGGAACAGGTAAACGGGGTGAGGGGAGTTGCGTCAGCGGCGGGGAGCGGTCCGGGCGGTGGGCGCCGCAGGGGCGGGGGTGATGGGCGAGTGCGTCGTGCGGGGCGGCAGGGTCGCTGGGACCGGGTGGCCGGGGCGCCACCGGTAGGTGCTGTTGCTGAACCGGGCTCTGGGGTCGGTGTCCCAGGCCACGACGGGACCGCGGTCCTCCGCGTCGAGCGGGATGACTTCGATGCCATGCGGGTGCAGGACGTACCCCCAGTCCAGGCCCCGGTGGGACTTCTCGGTGACGGTCCACGGCTCGGGCTCGGCGGCGCCGACGGTGATGACGTGGACGTTGTCGAGCTTCCTGCTGGGGTGTTCGTCGCGGCCGACGAGTTCGGCGCGCAGGGGTTCGGGGGCGCCGTCGAGGAGGTCGGTGCCCAGCTGGGACCAGCCGTCGGGCGCCTCGTCGATCAGGTGCCGGCACAGGGCGTCGAGGTCACCGCCGAAGTGGTACTGGTGGGCGCCGAGCAGCAGGGGGAGGTGGTGGCTGGGGTAGCCGTCCCAGTGGACGTAGACGCCGGCGTACCCGGTGTCGGTGGGCCGGGCGATGAAGGAACGGGTGGCCAGGAGTGCTCCAAGGACGTTCGGACGGTGGGTGGTTGACCCCGAATTTCAGGGGTGGCGGCGTACGGGCTGGGTGCCGGTGCTGTCGGCAGCCCGACGGTGCTGCTCGGCGACAGCAGGCGCTGACGCGGGCCCTGTGCCGGGCTGAGAGTCGGAGAGTGGGTTGGTGACGGCTGCCAGTGCCCGGTGCAGGCTGCGCAGCGCGGCGGCGTGGCCGAGTGTGATGCCCAGCTGGCTCTCGACGGGGACGGCGGTGCCGGGGAGCGGGGTAAGCCGGTGGGCGTCGGCGAGGCCGATCACAGCCGTGCTCAGGTGGGTTGCGGCACGGTTGCTGTGCGCGAGCGCTGTGGCCAGCTGGGCCAGGTAATCGCGTCCCGCGTCGCTCGTCGCGAGGGAGCCGTCGGCAGACTGGCGCAGGTCGGCGACGAGGCCGCCCGCCAGGTTGTACACGGCGACAAGCTGGTCCAGCACGGGCCCGAGGGCAGCGCGTGCCGGACCGGTCTGCGGCGGCACCAGGCTCGCGGCCGTCCTTGTGATGTGGCGCTGCCAGTAGGCCAGGCGAGCGTCGATGGCGGCATCGTCGGCAAGATTCATCGGCGCCTGCCCGGGTGCCGCTCGGCCCGTGGCGGCACGGACCGGTCTGCGGTTCGTGCCGGGCTGTGCGGGGGACGGACGGCCACGGTGAAGTCGAGGCTCTCCAGGCGTGCGACGCTGCGGTGGAGCTGGCGTGCGGCCTGCTCGGGCGGGAGGTCCTGCGGCAGGTGGCATTCGCCCGTGGCGGGGTCGAGCAGGAAGCCGCCGTACGCGAGGAGGTGGATGAGGGCGCGGCCGTAGGTGCAGGTGATGCGCGGGCGGGCCTCTGCGTCGAACCGGATCTCCACCAGCAGGCGGCCGGGACTCGCGCGGCGCCACGCCGGCATGGCCGCGAGACGGTAGTCGATCAGGAAGCGGCGTTGTACGGCGGCTGCGGCGCGGGCGGGATACGCGGGAACGGCGATGCCGCGCGGGGCATCGGCAAGGCCCTGGACGTGTTCGTGGCTGGTGCCGGCGGGCAGCATCGGCAGCACCAGGTACTGGACCGGGCGGTGGGGGCGGGGCATGACGTACAGCTGGAGTCCGTGCGGGGAAGTGAGCACGCATCGCTGCACGTAGGCGGCTTCGAAGGCGGTGTACGCCAGGGGGCCGCTGTCCCAGATGCGGTTGCTGGCGGCGTCCTGGGCGATGAGCGTGGTCGCCGGACCGGGCTGCCACCGGCCGGGCAGGCGGTCGGCGAGCGCGGTGGCGAACTCGGTTACATGCAAGGGTAGTTCCTCGTCCACAGGTCTTCTCGGGGCTGCGGTGGTCACATGGAGGTGGACAGGCCCTCTGCGGCGGTTCGGCGGCAGGTGTATCCGATCAGCTGCGACTTCCCCGGCGTGGTGGGGACGGTGGCCACATCGGAGCAGGTGAACGTGTAGGTGAAGGACGGGCTCGGGGTGGTGCCGAGCCAGGCGCGGTCTTCCTTGTCCGGCACGATCTGCAGCCCGGAGTGGGCGACGGCGTCGCGCTGGGTGTGGGTGTGCGCGAGGACCACGAGTGCACTGCCGTCGGCTGTCTTGAGCGCGTAGCTGTCGGGGAACTCGGTGACGGCGGAGGAGAACTCGGTGGTGCCGCGGCTGCCGAACTTGTGGATCGTCTCGTCGTGGACCTTGATCTGCCGCTTCGATGTCTTCGTCGTGGCGAAGACCTTTCTTCCGGTCAGGTCGCCGCCGGTTGAGAAGTTGTCGATCACGGCGGCACGCAGTACGTCGGCCGGGGCGGCGACGGCCTTGGTGGAGGTCGCGTCGATGGCGGTGGCGTAGCCGTCCGCGTCGAGAGCGATCTTCGGGACCTGCTTCTTATCGTCGAGGTCGGCGGCGGCGACCATCTCCCACCGCTGCGTCTCGGGCTGCTCGGCCATGATCAGGACGCGGGCGCACTTGTTGTTCTTGCCGCTGTAGGTGACGGCGGCGAACCATTTGGGCTGGCCAGCGGTGAAACGGGGGATGTAGACGTTGGTGGAGGCAAGGTTGTACGACCACGGCTTGTACTTCTCGCGGCCGGTCTTGGGCAGGCCCTCGTCCTGCTTGTAGTCCGCGACCGACATCGCGTACAGCGGGCCGTCCTCGATGGTGTCGAGGAGCTTGCGGTTGTTGTCGGCGTTGGCCTCGTTGTTGATCTTGGAGTAGTGGGCGAGCTGGGCGAGGGCCTCCTTCTTCGTCAGCGCCGGCTCGGCGGTCGGCGTGGCGGAGGCGGTGCGGGTGGCCGTGGCGGGGGTGCCGACGTCGGGGTTTCCGGAGATGGCGCAGGCGGATGCGGTCAGCGCGATGGATACGGCGGTGAGCAGGAGGGCTGTGCGGCGCGCGGAGGTGTGCAGGGGAATGAGAGCTCCGGGGGATTAGCGGGTGCGGGATGCGGTGGCGGATGCCGTCGGCGAGGGCGGCGCGGTCATGGCCGGTGTCGCGCGGGTGTCGGCGGCGGCACGCAGGTGCTTGGCGGCGCGGGCGAGGCAGGTGCGGCTCTCGCCGAGCCGGTCCACGAGACCCTGGTGCGCGGAGGCGATCGCCCGGGTGCGGGCGGGACCAGGGGCTTGGTGGGTGAGGTCGGCGATCAGGCCGAGGTGGTGGACGGCGGCGCCGAGGGCGGCGAGCGCGGCGCCGGTGGGCTCGGCAGCTTGGGCGAGCGCCAGCGTGGTGCGGCGCACGGTAGCCGTGACCCGGGTGGGGTAGCGGGCGGTGGCTCGGTGGCGGAAGGCGCTCTCCCCGGCCAGGTAGCCCAGTAGGCGGGCCAGGTGGCGGACTTCGTCGTCCAGGATTTCGCTCAGCCCCGGATCGGGTTGGATCTGGTCGGGGAGCGGGAGGTGGTCGGCCACGGTGTTGAGCCGGTCGGCTACGTCGTGCAGCAGCATCCGCTGGTCAGGATCGGACAGCGGTAACTCCAGGATGGGTGGGGGCGTCTACCGTCGTGCTGAGGGCGGAGTGCCTGCCGTCGGCTGAGTGCCGAGCGCTGCTGAGGGCGGGCGGGCCGGTGGGCCTGCGGAGGCGGGGGTGGCGTGGCGGAAGTTGACGCCGATGCCTTGGGCGGTGAGCAGCCGGACGGCGCTCTGGATGAGCAGGGCGCGGTCGCTGGTGTTGTAGGTGGCGGGCAGGACGAACGCCGCCTCGTGCGGGCTGTACTGGAAACGGCCGCCGTACAGCACCATGCGGGCGTCTTCGGGCACCGACCTATACGGCGCTCCCACCACGCCGTCCGGGTACCACACCAGCGTGAGGTCCTCGCCAACCTCTGGTGCGGCGGGCCGGTGCGGAGGCTCGGGCTGGACGCGGGCGTTGTGGTGGACCGCGTCCATGGCCCGGTGGTAGCGGGGCAGCACGCGGCGTGCGACCGCGGCGGCGGCACGGACTGGGTCGTTAGGTACGGCGATGCCGTTCGCTCGTCCACGTAGCGGAAGTGGTGCGGCTTGAACCCCTCAGGCTCGAGTGGGGCGACCAGGTATTGGTGGGGGTAACGGGGGCGTTCGGTGACGCAGATCTGTTCGCCGTCTGGCCCGTGGAGGAGTGCGACGGGGGCATCGGGGAAGTCCAGGAGGGCCGAGTGGGCGGTACCGCAGTCCCAGACCCGGTCGGCGACCGGCCGGTGGTCTTGGGGAGCGGGGAAGCCTTCGTACTTGCGGTATCACTGCCCAGGCAAGTGCTGGGCGAGGGCGGTGGCGAAGGCGGACAGGTCGGTGCGGGATGCGGTCATGGGTTCCTGAGGCGCTGTCAGCGGGTGCGGCCGGAGGACGGACCGGCGGGCGGGGGCGCCGATGCCGAATGGCTGGGCGTGCTGTGGGCGGTGGCGTAGTAGTCGGCTACGGCCTCCTGCCAGCTCCGGCGCCGGGGGACGGCGAGGGCCTGCATGCGTTCGACGGCGACGTGCAGGTCTTCTCCGAGCCGGCGCAGCGTGAGCGCGGCCGATTGGAGGTCGTGGTACAGCTCGAAGCCGTCCTGGCGTTCGGATGCCTTGGCCGTCTTGGCTGCCGCTTCGAGGAAGCCTTCGAGTCCTTGGAGGAGTCCCTCGGTCGGCTCCAGGACCTGGTCGAGGAGCTGGGCGGCTTCGTCGTACGAGCGCGCTGCGTTCAGCCGGTCGGTGAGATCACGTACGGCCTGGGCCGCGGAGTCAGGGCGGCAGGGGTGTCGGGTTGGGGTGGCCGGTGAGTTTCTCCGGTTTCAGCGGCGGTCGGCGATGATGCTTCCGTCAGCGCCGTGGCCCACCCGGACCGGGCTGCTGCCCGGGCGGTGGCGGAGCCGGTGGCGTGTCGTGGACTGCGCGGGCCTGCTGGGTGAGCGCGTCGAGGTCCGGGGGCGGGTCGTAGTGGGCGCGCAGGATCTGCAGGTCGGCGTCGGCGGCCATGGCCAGGGCGGTCTTGATCCGGCTGGCGGCATCCCTCAGCAGCTTGGGCGGGGAGCCGGGGGCGGCGCCGCGGTTCTGCCGACGCCATTGCGCGGCTGCGGCCAGGTAGTCGACGACCGTGTTGAGGAGGGGTTCAGCGGCATCCAGCAGGGCATTGGTGACCGCGCTGAACTCGGCAGGAGTCTCGGCTGCTGCCAGCGCCGTCAGGTACGGGTCCAGGTCCGGCACGGGCAACGGCTCGTCGGGCAACGCGTGTTCGGCGCGAAAGCCTTCGGCGTCTCGCTTCGCCCAGAGGTACAGGTCATCCGTGGTGGCGGACCGTGTGTGGTAGGCGTGGATCTGTTCGGCGGTCCGACCGACGTTGTCGTACAGCTCGAAGTCGGGGTGCTGCAGTGCGGCCTTCTTTCGTTCAGTGTGGGCTTGGTGGCGCCTTGTGGCGGCTTACTGCATACGGGCGTCTGTATCGAACAACGCCAGTTCGTGCGGGTGGAGTTGATGTTGAACGATGAAGCTCCGGCCCGCGACGCGCCACAGTCCGCGCCCGCGGTTGAGGTGGGCGATGGCCTCGGTCTCCACGCTGGTCAGGCCCAGCAGGGCGGCTGCGGCGTGGAGTTGGTCGGTTTCCTGGCGGTAGATGATGCGGGTGGAGCAGTCGGCCAGGAGACCCTCGGCGAGCGCACGACCCTGGGAGCCGGCGTCGCCGGCGGTGAGCAGGTCGGACAGCCGGTGGATCACCATCAGGTTGGCGATGCCCAGGCCGCGGCTCAGCTTCCACTGGGACTGCATGCGCTGGAGGAGCCCGGGGTGGCGCATCAGGCGCCAGGCTTCGTCGTAGACGATCCAGCGCCTGCCGCCGTGCGGGTCGGTGAGGGCGGATTCCATCCAGGCGCTCGCGCAGGTCATGGCGAGGACGAGGGCGGTGTCGTCGCCGGAGCCGCCGAGCCGGGACAGGTCGATGGTCAGCATCGGCGAGCTGGGGTCGAAGGCGACGGTGGAGGGGGCGTCGAACATGCCGGCCAGGTCGCCGTGGACGAGTCGGCGCATGGCGTGGGCGAGGTCGCGGGCGGCCTCACCGAGCCGTCCGGACATAGTCCCGGCGGCGGCGTCGAGCTGGTCGGGGTTGTTTAGGGTGGCGGCGATATCACCCAGCAGGGGTGTGCGGTGGATGGTGGCGGCCTGGGCGACGACCGCGTCGAGGGCGACGTCGAGCGCGGTGTGCTCCATCGGCAGCAGGTCGCGGCCCAGGACGGTGCGGGCGAGGGAGCCGAGCAGGAGCAGTCGGCGTTTGCGGATCTCGCTCGCCCAGTCGGCCTCCGGCACGCCGGCTGGTCGCGGGGCGGCGTCCAGAGGGTTGAGTTTGCCGGGCAGTCCGGGGCCGAGGGCGATGGAGGTGCCGCCGAGCGCGGAGGCGACGGGGGTCCATTCGCCCTTGGGGTCGCAGGGCACGTAGACGCGGTAGCCGTGGGCGATGGAGCGCAGGGCGAAGGACTTGGCCAGCGCGCTCTTGCCCTGGCCGATCACTCCGGCGAGCAGGACGTTGGGGTTGGTGAATCCTTCGAGGCGCCCGTACAACGAGAACGGGTCGAAGGTGAACGATGCCTCGGCGTGGACGTCACGGCCGATGTAGATGCCCTCGGCGCCCAGGCCGCCTTCGGCGAGGAAGGGATACGCCCCGCTGGCGGTGGCGGTGGTCATGCGGTGCTGCGCCAGCCTCAGCCGTCCGCCGCGGGCGGAGGCGGGTCCGGGACGGCCGCGGGGCGGGTACAGCGGCGGCGGCATCTGGGGCTCGACAGCCTCGTGGCCGTCCGGGTGGGCGGTAGCTTCGGCGCGGGCCTTGGCGGCGGCTTCGGCGAGTTGACGGCGTGCGGCTTTGCGGCTGGCCCGGTCGGTGCCGTGCGGGGTGAACAGGGGGGAGGCCGAGGCGCGACGGGCTCGGCGCGCGGGCCGGTGGGTCATGGCGGAGCGGCTTTCACGTGACGGCGTCTGGGTGCGGGGGGTGTGGCTCAGACGGCCGGTGAGGCGCTGAACAGGTGCTTCCAGTAGCCCCTGCCGTCGTTGTTCCAGTCGAGGTGCAGTTCGCCGTCGGCCAGTCCGCGGCTGGAGCCGATCGTGTAGCTGAGGACCGGCGTGGTGTAGCTGTTGTTGTAGTTGGCGTTGGAGTCGCTGTTTTCCAGCCGCGACTCGATGCCGTGGTAGTTCGCCGACTTCTTCACCGGGTCGGTGCCCGCCTGCGACTTCTTGATCTGGAGCTTGAAGTACGCGCCGTCGAATATGGAGCTGTCATCGACGTAGCCGTACGCCGGACCGTCCCAGCTGATCTTGGCGTAGGTGTAGACGGTGGAGCCTGAGCGCTTCGCGCACAGGCGGACCGTGACGTCCCAGTTGTCGGCCCACGGGCCCGAGTACGCCGGGTCGTCGATCGACTTGGTGCTGGTGGTGCACCGGTAGTCGGCTGCGGCGGCGGGGGAGGCGGTCGCGAGCGCGGCGCTGCCGGCGAGGGCGGCGATGATGGCGGCGGTGGAGGTGGTGCGCTTCAGCTTGTGCATGCAGTGCCCTTTCGTGGAGCGGGGGTTACTGGCTGCAGGTGGTGGCGTGGCCGTGCAGCGGGGTGGTGAGGTCGGTGGGGGTGGTCTTGCGGCGGATCGCGTGGGATGCCGCCAGGTGCCGCTGGCAGATCGTCAGCACCAGTGGGCCCTGCGGCAGATGCTCGGGCCGGCACTCCTCGGCCGCGGAGCCTTCTCCGTCGTCGGCGGGCACGGTGTGGAAGGCGTCGTGGACGGCGGCGGTGGCCTGCCACAACCGCAGGTGAGCGGCGGCCAGATGACGTCCGGCGGCCGGGTGAGGGGGCCGGGTGCTGTCGGTGAGCTGGTCGAGCAGCTGGTGGGCGGCGGTGAGGTGGGCGTGCAGCGTGTCCAGATGCAGCCGGTCGGCAGGGGCGCCGTGCGAGGTGTGGGCGCGCGTGTGGTGGCGCAGGCCGACGGTAGCGGCACGGAGGTAGGGGTGTGCGTCAGTGGTGCGGGGTGCGTTCAAAGGGGTCCTTGGTGCCGCAGAACGGCACGTTCATCGCGGGCGGGAGCGGGGCCCGGGAGCGAGGTGATCGTCATCAGCAACGGGGTGGGGTGTCACAGCGCCGTGCGGGCGAGCGGTAGGGCGGCAAGGGTGAATGCGTCGGGCTGCTGGTAGTACAGCCGTCGCAGGTCGACCTGGGCGGTGACGGCGGCGGTCTCGATCTGCGCGCACGCGGCGTCGAGGGCGGCGTCGGTGTCGGCGCTGACGGTGAGCAGCCCGGTTAGAGCGACGTCGGCATGGCCGGCGATCAACTGCCGCTCACGGACCTTGACGTCCGCATACTCGACGGAGTCGGCCTCGGAATCCACTTGTCCGCGGCGGGCGCGTTCGTTGGCGTCGGCGATGATGGCAGCCTTCTTGCGCTGGACGTCGCGCAGCGCGGACTCGAGTCCCTGGGGCACGTATATAAGGGACAGGCTGCGGCGCACCCCGGCGGTGAACATCAGCCCGTGCAGGAAGCCGGGGGTGGTCTCGGTGCGGGGCCAGTTCTCGATCCAGTAGGTGGCGTGGCGGGCGCTGCCGGTGCCGAGGCGGTCGTACTCCTCGACCTGGACGACGGGCCCGGCCGCAGCAGGCTCGGCCTCGGCCCGCCCGGTCGGCGACCACTGCTGGAGGGCGGAGAGGGCGTGGGGGTCGTAGGCGGTGCGGATGACCGCGGCGATCTCCCGTGCGTCGAGCCAGCCGGTCACCATCAGTCCCGCGCTGCGTGCGGCGAGCGCGATGGCCGAGGTGGTCTGCTCCATGACCGTGAATGCGCCCGGTAGTCCGCCGCCGGCTTGGCTGATGAGGCGCTTGGCGGCTTTGAGGTCCAGGGAGATGGCGAGGTATGCCTCGTGTGGGGCGGCGGCCGGGCCGGCGGAGGCGACCAGTTCGGAGTAGATCTGTCCGGCGACGGGGGTGTCGGAGTGGCCGTGCTGGGCCCAGTGGCGGGCGAGGGTGTCGCCGGAGTCAGGGACGGTGCGTTCCAGGACCTGCACGGTGGCGACGTGTGAGGTGCGGGCGATGCCGGCCAGAGCCCTGCCCCAGCCCGTCACGTTCGAGTTCTGCGCGGCGGGGTCGAGCAGGGCGAACGCGCGGGAGGAGACCCGGGCGATGGCGGTGAGGGTCTGGTGGTGTGGGTCGTGGATAGCGGCAGCCTGGTTGACGGAGTCGCCCGGGGTGACGACCTTCAACGAGGCAGCGGTGCCCGGCAGGTGCAGCACGCCGTCCTGGCGGGGCCGGGAGACCGGGCGGGCCAGCCACAGCGTCTGGCCGGTGCGGCGGCGGTGGGCGTAGCGGGCGACGATCGGAGCCCAGTTGATCAGGGATTGGCCGTTGCGGCGGATGGCGACCAGGGCGGCGACGATCGCCCACAGAGGGGTCAGCGTGATCGCGCCGAGCAGCCCGGTGGTCACCACCGTGATGAGCAGCAGGGCCAACGCGGCAGAGACGAGTAGGAGTTGGGGGAGGGAGAGGCCGAGGAGGATGCCGCGCCTGGAGCGGTGCGGGAATTTGACCGTGAGCGGGGAGACGGAGAGTTCAGACAAGAGCCGGTTTCCGGTGAGGCGCGGGGCGGGGCCGGGACGGCATGCCAACACGCGGAGTGCGGGGCGCCGTCCCGGCGGGGGGATGGGTCACAGGCCGGTGGGCGGAGGCGGCGGTGTGCCGGTTGTGGCCGTACTCGTGGAGTTCGGGGCCGGCGGAGAGCCCTGCGGCGGCGGGGCGGAGGCGTTGGTGGGGGGTGCGGACATGAACCCGCTGCCCTGACCGGTGGATCCGCCACCGGACCCGCCGGGCCCGGGCGTGCCGCCGAGGTGGCCGCTGGTGTCGTCGCGCGGGCTGGTCGGCGCGGGCTGCACCGCCTTCTCCAGGCCGCTCTTGATTCCCTGGCCTCCGGACGACGGCGTTGTGGAGCTGCTGCCGCCTTCTTTGCCGGTGTCTGGCGTGGGGGTGGTGGCGATGTCGCCGGGGAAGCCGCCCGGCACGGCATCCGGGCCCTGAGGAGCGGCACCCGCTCCGGCCGCCGCACCACCTGTTCCGGCGGTGGCGATCGCGGCGGCGGCCTTGCGTCCGGCGCGTTCGGCGTGCTGGCGGGCGATCTGCGCGCCCGCGCCGCCGGAGCGGTGCAGCGTCTCGGCGTCCGAGCCTTCGGAGGCGGCCCAGTGCACGAACTTGAACGTCGCGTACGGGCACAACAGCACCAGGGCCATGATGACGATGCCGGCCATGACGTCGGCGAGGGCGGCTATGCCGTCCTTGGCCTCGGTCTTGCCCATCGCCGCGATACCGAGCACGAAGATCACGGTCATCAGGAGCTTGGAGACGACCAGGGTGGCGGTGGCCTCGATCCAGCCCTTGCGCCAGCGTCGCGCGACCTCCCAGCCGCCGCCGGCTCCGGCGAAGACGGCGAGGGTGACCATGACGAGGATGCCGACCTTGCGGACCATCATGACGCACCAGTAGAGGAAGGCGCCGATGGCGGCGCCGACGCCGACGAAGACCGTGACCAGCCAGCCCAGGCCGGACAGGGAGGCGATCTGGCCCACCTTGACGATGCGCCGCACCGCCGTGGCGATGTCCAGGTTGGCGGCTTTGAACAGGCCGTCTGAGAGGGCGTCGACGACTTCGATGGCGACGGTGGTGAAAGCGATCGCCGTGAAGGCGAACAGGACGCCGGTGGCGGTGCCGGTGAACGCCTGGGTGAGGGCCTGCCCGTCGCGGCGGATCGCGGCACGCACGAGCTGGGCGCAGAAGGTGGCGACGAGGACGATCAGGCCGATCGGCAGGATCATCTCGTAGTTGTCGCGGAACCAGCCGGCGTTCAGGTCGACCTTGGTGGTGGTGTTGACCGCCTCGGCGGCCAGGTCGGCAGCGGCTGCCGCGAGTTCGCCGGCGCTCTTGGCCATCCAGTTGCCGATGGCCTCGCCGGGGTTGGAAGCGAAGTCGACCGCATCGCCGACGGCGCAGAGTTTGTCCGCGAGGGGGAGGTCACAGAAGCCCAAAGGGAAGTCACCCCTCCTTTCTCAGGTGGGCTCGGGGCACGTCAGGGCACGACGCGGGGAGCGATGGAGACCAGGGAGCAGTTCGCGTTGGGGCGGCACTGCACAGCGAGGGTGATCGAGCGGTCCTCGGCGCCGGCACCGCCCTGCTTCCAGGCGATCTGTTGATTGCCGGTGACGGTGACGGCGTAGATATACGCTTCGGTAATCGCGTCAGGGTCGTCGGCCAGGGCCTGCTTGAACGCCGAGGGGTAGTGGGCCTCGGACACGGTGACGGTGGCGTACTGGTCCTGGTCGGCCATCCGCGACCACAGCACCGGATCCGGCACCTGCGCGGCGATCGACGCCCAGTCGGCGTACTTGGTCTCCGCCGTCAGCCACGCCTTCATCCCGGCGAGCTGCTCACTGCGGCTGGTGGACCGGGTGTCGTATGACCACACCATCGCGGCGGCTGACTTGGCGAACGCGACCGGGTCCGCGAGCGGCGGAGGCTTGGCCACCGAACCGGCCCCGGCCGACGCCGTCGGACCGGCGGACGCCGAGGCTGTGCTGCTTGCTCCGGTCGGAGTGCGGGTGTGGCTGGCGCTGTTGCTGGTGCGCCCGGTGAGCAGGGCCACGGTGACGGCGAGGGCGAGCAGCACGGTGAGGCCGAGCGCGATGACCGTGATGCGCTGTCGGGTGGACCAGCCGAGGCCGTAGCCGGACAGGGAGGGAAATCGTTTCGGCATCAGTGGACTTGCGACCCCAGGGCGGAGAAGAACGCGACGATGCCGTTGGCAGCGCCGAGGCCGAGGGCGGCGCCGGCCGAGACGACGGCGCCCTTCTTGCCGTTGGCCTCGGCCTGGTGGCCGCCGGTGTGGTGGCCCCAGGCCCACACGCCGAGCGAGACGGCGAGCGCGCCGACCACGGCGACGATTGCGAACAGATTGATCGAGTTAACGACGTTCTTCAGCACGGCCAGGCCAGGCAGGCCACCGCCCGAGGGCGTGATGCCGGGGTCGTAGGCCAGGTACTGCACGGTGTCGAGCAGATGCAAAGGTGCTCCTAGCGCGCGCCGAAGCGACGCGCGAATGACAAGAGAAGGGGGGAGGGAAGCGGACAAGCGGCTCGGTCCTGCCGATGGGCCGTCTCCAGGGGAGTGAGGGAGAGGCTCAGGGGCGGCACCCCGCCCATGCGCCGGGGCCAGTCGTGCCGGTGCTGCGCTGGTGAGGCGAGCATGCGGGGCTGCGCGCCCCAGCCTGCAGTCAGATGACGCGGCGGGCGGCGAGGATGTCCCAGTCCGCCAGCGGCGTGATTCGAACAGGCTTGCCGGTGCGGGGTGCCTCGATTGCGAGACCTGAGCCGATATACATGCCGACGTGCTCGGGGCGGTCGCCCGTGCCGCGGGAGAAGATCAGGTCGCCGGGCTTCAGCGCTTTGGGGGAGACGGCCTTGCCCTCGTTGACCTGCGTGTACGTGGTGCGGGTGAGCGTGATGCCGGCGTGTACGTACGCCTGCTGGGTCAGAGAGCTGCAGTCGCAGCGGCCCATCGGGTCCGGGCCGTGCGGCGCGGTGCAGGTGCCGCCCCACTGGTACATCGTGCCGAGCTGCGCCGTCGCCCACTCGATCGCCTTGCGCGCCTTCGGATCGGCGTCCTTGGGGATCGAGTAGCCCTTGGGCACGGAGCCTTCGGGGATGGTGCCGTACCCGGAGCCGTCCTCGATCGCCGTGCAGGACGCGGTGCTGGAGGTGGTGTCCGTGTCCGTGCTGGAGGCGTCCGGGAAGGTGGGGGCGATCGCCTTTTGCAGGGCGGTCGCCAGGGGTTCCCACTGCGCGTAGGCGTCCGGGTAGGCGGAGTGCTGCACGGCTTGGGCGGCCTGGGTGACGGTCATTTGCTGCCAGCCGTCCACCGCGAGCAGGTGCTTGTAGAACTGTGTGGAGGCATAGACGGGGTCGTGAATCTCTTCGGCGGTGCCCCAGCCCTGGCTCGGGCGCTGCTGGAACAGGCCGAGCGAGTCGCGGTCGCCGGAGCTGAGGTTGCGAAGCCGTGATTCCTGCATCGCGGTGGCGAGCGCGATGATCTGGCCCTTCTTCGGCACGTTCAGGCTGATCCCGGTGGCCACGATGGTGCGGGCGTTGGGGATCTGCTCCTCGGGCAGGGACAGGCCCTCGACGTGGACGTCCTTGGCGGACGCGCCGTTGAGGATCTTGGTGACCTGCTCGACGACGGCGTCGGTGTCGACGTCGCCCATGCAAGCGAAGGACGAGTAGGTGGTCTGCGCGGCCTCGCTGGAGCTGGCCATCAGCATGGCCGTGCCGGCGAGGAGGAAGGGGGAGAGGACGAAGACGCCGATGCCGGCGGCTATGCCCTTCAATCCGGCTGGCCTTCCGGCGGACGGCTATGGTCCGGCGGCGGGCCGCCTGTGGGCAGGGGAAGGTAGAGCGATGTCAACGGGGTCCTTGGAAGCGAAGCCCTGGCCGCGCCTACGCAGGAGTGGGGCGGGCGGCCGGACTGGGCGAATCGGGATGCCTGCGCAACAGGGCGAGTTGCACCTCACGCCGTTGCGGGGTGTTGGATCAGGTGTGCCGGGACAGGGGGAACCTCCACGAGGGCTGGGGAGGGGAGTGGGCCAACGGCGGTCTCCGCCGGGCAGTCCCTAAACAGTAAGGGCGGATCCCCGGTTGTCGAAATCGTTCGTGATCAAGGCTTGATTCCGGGGATTTTGGCGGCGATAGCGCTCAACCGGGGATCGTGCCCTACAGTTTTGCTCCCTCCCCCTCGTACCCCCCTTCCGTCGGCGGGCCTTGTCATGCCCGAATGCCGACGACGGGATCACGGCTGCGTGGGCCGGAGGCATTCCCTTCCTCCTCACCGACCCGAACTGGGGTACCTCTTTGCCGTTTTCCCTGCACCAGGGCGACGCGCTCAGCGTTCTCGCCGAACTGCCGGACAACTGCGTCGACTCCGTCATTACCGACCCGCCCTACAACTCCGGCGGCCGAACCGCGAAGGAGCGCACAAGCCGCAGCGCCAAGCAGAAGTACACATCCGTCGATGCCGGCCACGACCTTCCCGACTTCACGGGTGAGAACATGGATCAGCGCAGCTACGGGTTCTGGCTGACGCAGATCATGACCGAGGCCCACCGGCTGACCAAGACCGGCGGCACGGCGCTGCTGTTCACCGACTGGCGTCAGCTGCCGATCACCACGGACGCGATCCAGGCGGCCGGCTGGCTGTGGCGTGGCGTGCTGGCCTGGCACAAGCCGCAGGCCCGGCCGCAAAAGGGCCGCTTCACCCAGAACTGCGAGTTCATCGTCTGGGCGTCCAAGGGTGCCATCGACGGCTCCCGCAACCCGGTCTACCTGCCGGGCCTCTACAGCGCCTCGCAGCCGTCCGGCAAGGCCCGCCAGCACATCACACAGAAGCCCGTCTCGGTCATGCGTGAGCTGGTGCAAATCGCTCCGCCGGGCGGCACCGTGCTCGACTTCACCTGCGGCTCCGGCTCGACCGGCGTGGCCGCACTGCTGGAGGGCCGCGATTTCATCGGCGTCGAGAAGACCCGCCATTACGCGGAAATCGCCGCCGACCGGCTCACCGAGACCCTCCAGCAGACCCTGACCCAGGACGACCTCACCCTGACGTCCTGACCGCCGCTTCTGATGCCCGCGGCAGCCCGCCGAATGCTGCCCAGGTGTCTTTATCCCTCACCCGCGGAGGCGTTGTAGCACGCAAGTCCCGGTTACCGAAACCCGGGATCGTCCGGATGGTTGGAGCCGAAATCCCACCCATCGGCTGCGCCCTCAAGGAGACCCCCTTTCGTGCCTGAATCCATAAACACGCCCGACGACGGGGAAATGGAACCGGTCCGGCTGCCGGAATCCGATCTGGAGAGCATCGAGGCGAAGGTCCGCAAGCTGCTCGATCAGTCGGAACAGCAGGCCCGGCAGCTCGACAGCCTGTCCTCCGCACCCGCCCCTTCACCCTTCGCTGCCTATGGCATGCCGGGATTCGCGGGCATGCCCCTGCCGCCCGCTCCGCCGGAGCCGCGACCGATCCTGGAACTGGACGGCGAGGAGTACGAGGACGAACTCGACGCCCTCACGGACTGGGTGAATGGCTACTTCGTCCGGTATGGCTCGGAGGTCACCACCGCGGCGCCCTGGTGCGAGCAGTGGCAGGAGCACGAGGACGTCGTGGCCTGGCTGCACTCCCTGTGGCTGGCCTACCAGCACCACAGGGAACCCGAGGCCAGCCTGTCGGGCATGTTCGTGTGGCACCGCGATTTCCTCACGCACGCCATCGCCACCGTACGGGCGCCAGGCGGGCCGCTGTCGGCGTGCATGACGGACCCGGACCGGCCCGCCCACCGCCTGCTGCCCGGCCCGAAGCCCTCCTCCCGCTCCTCCAGGGAGCCGGAGGAGGACGTCCCTCCAGGCCAGGCCGCATGACCGGCGGCCCCGAGACACGGCCGGCCTTCGGCCTGTCCTTCGACCCCCGTGCCCTGACCGACCTGCTCCAGGCCCCGGAAGACATCCGCGATCTGGCACTCGCCCAGCTCCAGGATGTCGTCAACGCCCGGCTGTTCGGAAGCAAGCTCGAACGCGACCTCGTCGGCTGCCGAAAGCTGTACGTCGATCACCGCAACGAGTGGCGCATCGTCTACGCCCAGCGACCGGCGCCCGCGAACTCCACGCACCGGACCGAGATCCACGTGGTGGCCGTCCGCCCGCGCGCCAAGCACGACGTGTACGACACCGCCCGCGACCGCCTCGGCGTCGCCCGGCGTCCAACGGGCGCGCGGACGCATGCCGCCCGCACCCGCTCCCCCCAGCTGGACGCGCCCCAGCCGATTCCCAAGCCGGGCCCGCCGCCGTACGCGGTGCCCGGCCTTCCCAGCCCAGCACCCACAACCCCACTGAAGGGCCCCATTCGTTGACGCAGTTCCCCACTCTGATCGACCAGGTCGCCACCGCCATTCTGGCGCCCGAAGCAGCGACCGAGAACCCGCACCACCGCGCCATCCTCGACGTGTTCACCGAGGTCCAGGACCTTGACCGGCAGCTCGTTGCCCTGTCCCGCGACAAGCTGCCCGACGGCGTCAGCGCCGCCGAGCAGTTGGAGAAGCTCACCGACCTCCTCGTCGAACGCATGGCTGCGGGCGCCGAGCTCAACGCGCTGCTCTCCACCTCGTGTTGCTGCGCCGTCGAACCCGAGGACGACGACGAAGACGACGCGCAGGATGTGCAGGACGAGGCGGAGGATGAGGACGCCGACTTCCTGTCCTGCCCGAGCCGGCCGAAGACGATCGTCCACGCCTGCCTCGACGTCTTCGTCGTCGTCGGTGACCCGGACACCGTGGCCTCCGCCGATCTCGTCCTGTGCCTGCGCGACCTGCCGGGCGACGCCGAGGGCCGCTGGCCGTACGCCGACCTCACCCAGGGCCGTCTCGCCGAGCTCCTGGCTCCCTACGGGGTCCGCACCCGCGACACCACCGGCCACGACGGCCGCCGCTACAAGGCTTACCGGCGTACCGATCTGCTGGACGCACGGGCGGGCTGCTCCTGCTGACGCACCCTGCTCTCGCGCGCACGCAACGGGTGACGGCCCGGGACTGGCACCTGGTCGATGCCTTCCATCAACGCTGCTTGAAGGAAAGCCTGCTGCTCAGGTGGGGCCGCACACGCTTCCTTCACCGCGACCTTTCGCGGCTGCTCACCCATACGGAGTGCTGGATCGGGCTCGACGCAGATGAGGAACCAGTCGGCCTCGTCTGCATAGGCCCCGTAAGCCGCCAGGAGGGCGTCGTCGACCTCGGACTGCAGGTCGCCGACGCCCGCCAGCGCCAGGGCATCGGCACGGCACTGGCCCGGCATGCGGCCGACACGGCACGCGGCCGAGGTGCTCACACCCTGACCGCGTACACCCAGGCGTCCCACACGGCCGTGATCCGGATCCTCGACCGCCTGGGCCCCACCCGGCACGTCCGCGACGGCCCGTACGTCGAAGTCCATGTAGCCCTCGATCGAAACTCCCCGGGCCGTCCCGGCTCGCACCAGGTGGCTACCGGATGACCTTTGCACCCCCTTCCGCGTCGACGACGCGGGTGGTGACGTCCCTCGATCACCGCATCGAGGCAGCAGTGGGCCGCAGCATCGAGCAACTGTGGCAGCACCGCGAGCGTGACCTGCTGGACGATGCCCAGACCCGGCTGGCCGATGCCCACCGCGAGCTGGTCACAGCCGAGCGAGCGGTGGCCTTCCACCGCCTCCTGCTCGCCCGGCTGGCCTCGGGCGAGTTCCCGGTCGATCAGGCCCTGTGCGCGCGCCTTGACCGTACGGTCGGCCAACTGGCGCAAGCCGTCGGCGAACGTGACGCCCAGCAGGCGAAGGCCCAGGCCGCGCTGGAACCAGTCGAGACGGCCGCTCGTACCCAGCATCCAGGGCCGGTGGAGGACTTGTCTGCGCCGGATCACGCAGCCCTGCTCGCCATCGCCCAGGGCGCCAAACTGCGCGAACACCTGCTGACCCAGCGCCTGTCAGTCGTGGCCGCCTCCGGCATCAGGATCGCCTACCACCAGTTCCAGCGGTTCGAGACGGCCGGGCTCGTCGTACGCGACGACTCCCACCCGCTGCACGCCGGGCAGCCCGTCACCCTCACTGAGGCCGGCCGCGCACTCCTCGCCGCGCCGCGACCGCATGGGCCCCAGCCCTTGCCGCCTGTGCGGCGGGCTGGAGCCTGGCCGGCTGCGTCCGCCCCTCGGCGCTGAACGCCTCAACGGCCCAGTCGCGCAGTTCCTGCCTGCCTTCGATCCGAAAGCATCGATGCCCACGTCCACCCCCGACTTCCGCCTCGACGGCTACGAGGCCGTCAACGACCGCGTTGACGAGCAGTTCTGGCAGCACATCGCCAGCGAGCACGACATGCTCACCGTCCTGGCCGAGCACCACACCAGCGACGACCAGCACAGCTTCTACGTCCTGCACAACGGGGCCGTCACCTGGGGGATCCCCGGCGAGCCCCAGATCGTCGCCCTGCACCTCAAGCGCCACACCGTCGCGCGCACCTTCCGCTTCGCCCACGCCGAGCTGCCCCTGCCGGCCATGGCCCAGTCCTGGCTGATCGCCCGCGGCTGCCCCGAGGAGAAGATCCTCCTGCCACAGGGCATGGGTACCCTGCCCGCTGACGACGCCACCAGGGCACTGGAGGAGCGGCTGCGCGGCGACGGCAACCGCTTCGCCCTCCTGACCAGCTACACCCACGACAGCGAGCCCGTCCAGACCACCGTGCTCCTGCGCGCCCTCGCCGAGCGGGCGCCCGTGCCGTTCCGAGTGCTGCTGGAAGAGGCCGACACCAACACCTTCACGCACACGCTGCGCGAGGGCGGCTTCGCCACCTTAGAGGCCGCCACCGCCTGGTGGGAGGCGCACTGGGGCGGCCAGGACATCCCGCTGCCCGCCCCCGCACCATCCGCCCGCCGTACCACGCTGCTCGCGGCTCCGGCACGCCCCACGCCGCCGCGCGGCCCGAGCCGCTGAGCCCGGTACGAGAACTTCCCCCGGTGTCACGCCATTTCGCGCCGGAACGGATGCCCTTCTGCGCAGGCGAGTGCGGAATATAGCAACACATCCCCGGTTACCGAAACCGGGGATTCTTCGGACTCTTGAACTCGGCCCGCACCGCCTCGGCTCGGGCCTGTTCCCGCATTTCTCACTCCCCGCTATGGAGTCCAATTCCCCATGCGCTCAACCCGAATAGCCGTCTCCGCCGCCCTTCTCGGCGCCCTCGCTCTGCCCTTGGTCTCCGCGACTGCTGCGAGCGCCGTACCCGCCCAGGTGCCTGCCTCGATGGGCAACCCGTCCTGCACCGGCCCGGGACCGTGGGTGATCGGCACCAAGGCAGTCACCATCCGCTCCAGGGCGTCCGCCAAGTCCACCGCCGTCGGGATTTTGTACCGGGGCCACAAGTTCACCGTGCACAAGACCAGCGGAAAGTGGCGCTACATCACCGATAGGACGACCGGCGTCAAGGGCTGGGTCTCCGCCACCTACGTCTACCGCTCCGTCGGCATGTGCCTGGACTAGCCAGAAAGCTGCCCCGGCCAAGTCCCTTCTGAATCGCCGTCATTTGTAAGGCGGTTGGGTCGTGATTTTTCGGCCCTGTTTTCTCGAATGCCCATGGAAAGGAGCTTGCTGTGCCCGATGCCGACGACCTGCTGGGCGTTCTCACCGAGCAGATAGAGACCCGCTTCCAGATGCCGATCGCCGAACTGCGCCAAGCCGTAGCCGCCGCTCCCGAGACCAGCCCGGAAGCCACCACGATCGTGCGCTGGCACGGCCTGCTCACCGAGGCCCAGCAGGTACTGGACCAGGCCGAAGACGTCCTTGCCGAAGCCCTCGCCCAGCACATGGACGCCGTGCCCGACGATGAATTCGTCGAGTTGCCCGAGCACATCATGCAATTGGCGCGCACGGTGAACGTCGCGCACACCGTGCGCGAGGGACGTGCCATGACGGTGCGCCACCTCCTCAACCCTCAGGCGATCGGGAATCGCACCGCCGTGTGGCGCTCCCCGGCGGCGCGCCGGGGCCCGGCCCTGCCGACCGCCGAACCGTCGCTACCCGCCGCCGGCCAGGCTCGCGAACGCGGGGCGGTCCGATGAGCGTGATCGAGAAGACCTCGACTCAGGACCACCTGCTGGAGGAAGCGTTCGGAGCCCCGGTCCGGGAGCTATATGCGCAGGCGACAGGGCCCGAAGCCTCCGCGGCCCTGGTGCGCGCGCTGGAGCTGCGCAGCTTCCTGGTGGTGGCCGAGGAGCAGGTGGCCCGGGTACGGGACCGGGTCCACGCCGCCACCGCCGCTGACCGGGACATGAACGAGCTGTCCGCCGACAATCTGCGCTTCGACGCCCAGTGGCTGGAGGCCGCCCTGTCCGGGCGCAACGGCTACGTCGCGGCCCTCGGCGAGCTCCTGCGGGTGATGCCCGAGCCGGGCCAACGCCCCGGTCGGCCAGTCCGGTTCGCCCAACAGAAGATCACGGCCGTTGCCTCGCCCGCCCCACCGCCCCCGCGCGCCGGGGCGGTGCGAGCCCACCGCCCCTGAAAGTCCCGCCAACGTTGCCCCAGCCCCCTGCCAGCGACTCGCAGAAGATCGCCGGGCGCATCGAGAACCTCTACGCCAAGCCCCTGGCCGCCCTCGAAGCCCTCGCCGAGGCCCATCCCGACGGAAGCATGCTTGCCGCCCTGATCGGCAGCTTCACCGACCTGCAGTTCGCCGAGCGCAACATCGCCTTCCAGCTGCAGCGGCTACGTGAACTGGCCCACCCGGAGCGGCAGATCGGCCCCCTTGAGGCCGTTCACATCCTCGACTGCGCCCGCCGACTTGCCGACTCCGTCGCCACCCGCGACGCCCACACCAAGACCCTGAATGGCGTCCTGGCCAGCCTTCACCGCGTCCCCGCCCCGGACCCGGAGCCCGAGCCGGGCCCGGCCGCTTGCACCGCACTCGTTCCTGCTCCCGCGCCCGCTCCTGCGCGTGCTGCCGCTCGTACCCGCTGACCTTCCCGCCCCCTCTTGAGGAGTTCCCCCTTGGCCGCCACCGGTCTGCCCCGCACCGATCTCGCACGCGTCACCGAGGCCCTGGAGATGCTCGCCCCGCGCTGGAGCGTGTGGACGCTGATGACGCTCGCCGAACAGCCGCTGCGCTACAAGGAGATCCAGTCCCAGCTGTCGTGGCTGCACTCAGGCCAGCTGAACCCGAGGCTGCGCAGGCTCACCGACGCGGGCCTGATCGAGCGCACAGAACACGCCCGCAATCACGTCACGTACGGCCTGACGGCACGTGCCGCCGAGCTGCTGCCCGTCCTGGCCGTCATCGCCGCCTGGGGGGACGAACACCTGGAGAAGGAGTTCGTGCGCAACGCGCGCACAGGAGCGACGGAGCCCGAGCGGATCGCCGCGGCCCAGAACGCCGAGGACACCATTGCCCTGATCAGCCCGCGGCACGCCACCGCGATCCTGTGGGCGTTGAAGGCGCGCGGGCCGGCGAGTGCGAAGGCTCTGGCCGTCGAGGCCATGCCCACCTACGGGCTTCCCGCCGTCTACCTGCCGCTGGACCGGCTGGTCGGCAACGGCCTGGTCGTCAACCGCTCCACGGCCGTGGGCGCCGGCGAGTATCAGCTCACCGCCACCAGCCGGGCCCTCGCGCCCGTCTTCCAGAGCCTCTCGGCCTGGGCGGCCGGACACCCGCTCGACACCGCTGGCGCCCATCCGCTGTGGGGGCAGACACCCGCCTCCGCCCGGACCCGGTCCGGTCCGTGGCTGACCACGCAGACCCGTCTCCCGGCCCCCGCAGGCCCCGCCGCCCCATCGGCCACTGCTCCGGCGTGGCGGGCCGGCGACCTCTTCTCCCACCAGACACCTGCCCGTCCCCTCCAGGTCTCCCCGGCAGGAGGCCCGCGCCGGTGACCAGCACTCCGATGCTCAACCACCCGCACACCGGCCGGGTGGTCAGCGCACTGTCCCTGCCGGCCCTGATCCGGCTGGTCAGCGAGATCGACGACAACGGCCCCATCAGCCACCGACGCGGCAGCCTGCAGAGTGCCTTCGGCGACCTCACCGTCAACCAGCTGCGCTACGCCATTGATGTCGCCCGCGACCTCGGCCTGGTGCACGCCGACCCCCAGGCACCGACCCGCTACCGGCTGAGCGAAGCGGGCGAGGACCTGGCCGGCGTGTACGACGTGGCGGCCCGCTGGGCCCGCACCCACCAATACCCGAGCCCCACCAGCGACTTCGTCACCCGCGTCCAGCACACCCTCAAGCTCCTCACCCAGCCGACGGCAGTCCTACGCGACGCCGACCGGACCGGCCACTGCGTGTCCGACACCGACGCCGACGTGGCCTTGATACCCGAGGCTGCTAAAGCGGCGCTGGCCGAGTGGCTCCAGACGCATCCCCACATCCTGCGCTCGACCGTGCCCCCCTCAGCTCACGCGGCGCAGGACCTGGAGTGCGCTGCGTGAGAGCCCGTGTCGGACCCAGGCACGCACGCCGAACGGTCCCCACCCTGTTGCGCGGCATCTACCTGCCGCGCAGCATGGATGCCGCCGCTTCCGCCATGACGACGTACGGCATACCCCTGCTGGTCCTGGCCACCACGAACTCCGCCGCCCTGACCGGGCTGGCGTTCGCACTGGAGTGGATTCCCCGCCTGGCGGCGTTCGCGCTGGCCGGATCCCTGGTCGACCGACACGGCACCACCCGTGTCTTCCGCCTCGCCTCAGCGGCGCGAGCACTCGTGGTGGTGACCGCCGCGCTCGTCCTGCCGAATCAGAACGATCCCGTCGCCGCCATCGTCACCGTTCTGCTACTCGCCGCCGGCACCGGCGCGCTCACCGAGTTCTCCTACGTCGCCGCCGAGACCGCGGGTGCCGTGGCCAGCCGCGAAGCCGGCGTGCGTGCCCACCGTGTGCAGGCGGTCCTGCTCGGCATCGACCAGACGGCGACGTTGGGCGGCCCCGCGCTCGCCGGACTGCTGCTCCACTTCACGGGCGCCACCGGAATGCTGACTGCGATCGCCTGTTTCTCCCTCCTCTGCTGTGCCCTCGTTCCGTGCCGGAGACTGCGCGAACAGGCTCGCGAGGCAGTCAGCGTCCGGAAGGGGCTGCGCACAGGCTGGTCGACACTTCGGTCGTTGCCCGCACTCAGCTGGCTGGTGACCGGCCTGACCCTGTCCAATCTGGCGGTCGGACTCCTGCAGGCCGCCGCCCCGGTGATCGTGGTCAAGCAACTCGGGCACACCAGCGCCGACGTGGGCCTCATCTGGTCTGCCGCCGCCCTCGCCTCCCTCGCAGCGATCGCCGTCTGCCGCAAAACCATCGACCGCTACGGCCTGTGGCCGGTGGGCGCCGTCTCCGCGGCGATCGCTGCCACTGCATGCTTGACCATCTCCCTCACCCACGCCTACAGCGCCTATCTCGCACTCACCGCTGTCCTCATGGCCGGCGAAGGCGGCCTGACCGTGGTGCTGCGCACCCTGCGCACCCACCTCATCCCGCCGGAAGTGTTCGGCGCCACTCTCTCGCTGACCATCCTGCTGCTCCTGCTGCCCTTCCCCCTCGCCGGAATCCTCGTCGCCGCCGTACCGCCCTCGCTGCTCGGCCACGCGATCACCGGCTGCGCGGTCCTGCAGGCCCTCGGTCTCGCCGTCACCTTCGTGCGCCTGCGCACCCTCCCCGGCCTGCGCACCTCCTTCGCCTGAACCCTCGGCCGGCCGCTGCCGACCGCTCGTCCTCACGGAGACCGCCCCGATGCCCACGCCCCACGCCTGCGCCCACCAGACCCCCGGGCCGGTAACCCGTCCGTCGCACCGTGCGGGATCGAGGCCCACGATCACGGACCGCTTCCTCGCCTTTGACGCCCAGCACCCATACGTCTACCGGGCGTTGGAACGCCTGACAGCCCAGCGGCTGGCCTCCGGAGCCACCCGCATCGGGCTCAAGGCCCTCTTCGAAGACCTGCGCTGGCAGCTGCCCGAGGGCATCCGCGGCCTCAACAACAACTTCACCGCCCTGTACGCACGGAAGCTGATCGCCGATCACCCCCACTGGGCGACGTCGACGAACGCCCTGACCCGCCCGGGAGCCCAGCTCTCGACCGTCTTCTCTCTTCCCCCTGTTTGGAGCCCTGCTTGCCCTCTCGTACCGGTAACCCGGTCGTCCTGATCGTTGCCGCCGCGGACATGGAGGCCGAGGCGTACCGCGGCTTTTGCCTACGGAACATCGCCGCTCACTACGACGTGGTCTTGATCACCAGCGTCGAACCGACGTGGGAGCGCGCCTTCATCACCGACTGGGAAGTCGCCGACCCCACGGACCAGGCCGCCCTGACCACGGCCGGCCAGGCGTTGGCCGCTCGCCACCAGCTGGCCGGGATTACGACCTGGACCGAGTGGTACCTCGTTCCCGTCGCGCGCCTCGCCCGCCGGCTCGGCCTGCCGGCCAACCCTCCCGAGGTGATGCAGGGCTGCCGCAACAAGGCCACCGCACGCGCTCTCTTCGCCCGCCACGGCGTTCCCTCGGCCGCATCCGCCCGGGGCCGCACCGTTGAGGAGGCCGCGCAGGCCGCAGCACGGATCAGCTACCCGGTGGTCCTCAAACCCGCCGCGCATGCAGCCAGCATCGGCGTGATCCGCGTCAACACTCCCGGCGAACTGCCCTCCGCGTACGCGATCGCCGCCCAGGCGGCAGGACGTGGCGTGGAGAGCAACGAGGTCCTGGTCGAGGAGTACCTCGACGGGGACGAGGTGAGCGTCGAGTGCGCCACCTTCCAGGGCCAGACCACGGTCGTCGCCGTCACCCGCAAGACCGTCGGCCTGGAGCCCTACTTCGAGGAACTCGCCCACACGGTGGACGCGGCCGACCCGCTGCTGGCCACCGTGGCCCCGGCCGCCGAAGCCGCGATCGCCGCGCTGGGCATCACAGACGGGATCAGCCACGTCGAAATGCGCCTGGTCGACGGCCGCTCGCGGCTGATCGAGGTCAACGCGCGCCTCGCCGGCGACCTGATCGGCCACCTCGTTCACCTCGCCACCGGCGTCGACCTCGCCCGTGCCGCCGCCGACATCGCCTGCTCACGTGCCCCCGACCTGACCCCCACCCGCCGCGAGGCTGCCGCCATCCGGTTCATCTACCCCGCCTACTCGGGCCTGCTCACCGCCTGCCGACTCACCGACGGCTTTGCCGAGCAGGCCGAGGGACTGGAGCAGGTCCGCTTCCAGCGGCAGGTGGGCGAGCATCTGGTGCTGCCGCAGGACGGCGGCGATCTGTTCACCGCCCGAATCGGGTTCCTGATGACCACCGGGTCGACCGCCGCCGTCGCTCAGGCGCGCGGCCAGGAGGCGTACCGCCACCTGAATGTTCAGATCATCCCCGCTGAGCAGATGGATGAGGCTGGAGAGGGTCTCGCCGCGTGAGCGACACCGTGGCGACCGAGCTGGTGCGCAGCCGCCGTCTGCTGATCGGGTACTTCGCCGGTCTCGGTGCCCTGATGGCCGTGTGGGGCGCGCGCATGCCCGCCGTCCAAAAGAGTGCTGGCTTGAGCACCGCCGAGCTCCCTCTGGTCCTGCTGGCCGCCGCCCTCGGCATGGTCGCCGTCCACCTGCACAGCCTCGACGCGACGACCGCGACCAGCGCGGCAGCGTTCGCCCT
Organism: Streptomyces bluensis; assembly: GCF_014650715.1. Classification (GTDB taxonomy): domain Bacteria; phylum Actinomycetota; class Actinomycetes; order Streptomycetales; family Streptomycetaceae; genus Streptomyces; species Streptomyces bluensis. Next base: position 258,069 of record NZ_BMVM01000011.1, read on the forward strand.
CTACAGCGCAGTCATGGCCGCCGGACGACTCGTCGGCGACCGGCTCACCACCCGCTACGGCGCCCCCGCCCTCGTGCGCACCGGCGCCGCCCTGGCCGCACTCGGCCTCGCCACCGGCCTGGCCAGCTCCACCATCGCCTTCGCACTTGCCGGGTGGACGGCCTTCGGCCTGGGCCTGTCGGTCACGATCCCCAGTCTGATCACCGCCGCCGGCGCCGGCGGCCCCCGCGCGGTCGCCACCGTCGCGGTCACCGGCTACGTCGGCCTGCTCGCCGGACCCGCCCTCATCGGCGCCCTCGCCACCACCACCCTGTCGATGGCGCTGCTGCCCGCCCTCCTCGCAGCCGCAGTCGCCGCCCTGTCCCGCAAAGCCGTGGAGACCCCCGCCCCTTGACCAGCACTTCCCTTACGCAGACCCGCGCGGACGCCGTGATCATCGACTACAACGGTGTTCTGGGCCGACAGCCCACCTCCGCCATGTGGACCCGCCTCGCCGACCTCGCCGAGTGGCCCAGCGGGCAAGTGGCCTCCTTCCAGGACGCCTTCTGGGCACCCCGGGAGGCGTACGACGCCGGAGAACTCAGCGATCTCGCCTACTGGGCCAAGGTCCTCGGTCACCACCCCGGCGCACGGTGGCTGCGCACCCTGCGCACAGCCGACACCGCCATGTGGATCCGCACCGACGACCGCGTCCTCGACATCCTGCGCCGCGCCCGCGCCGCGGGGCTGCCCATGGTGCTGCTCTCCAACGCCCCGCACTTCCTGAGCGATGCCCTTGATGCCACCGACTGGCGGCGCGAGCTGATGACCGACGCCCTGTACTCGGCCCGCCTGGGCCTGTGCAAGCCCGACCCGGTCGCCTACGAACACGCCCTCGCGGCCACCGGCATCGCCGATCCCGGACGCGTGCTGTTCGTCGACGATCGCGACGACAACTGCCAGGCCGCCGCCGAGCTGGGCCTGCGCACCCTGCACTACACCGGCCAACCATCCGACATGGCCGAGCGTTGCTTTCCGCCGGCCCGGCCTCCATGCGCCCGCCAGCAGCTCCGCGCGGCACGAGCCGCTGATCTCGTTTTCCCTTGCTCGACACCACCGCTGACCCCAGGACCCTTGTGCCCGATACCGAAGAGATCGACGGCGACGTCTTCGTCTCTCCCCGCTACCTCGCCGGCAGCACCGCCATCGGCGACCCCGCGCTCGAGCCGCTCCTCGCGCTCGGCTTCGACCTGCGTAACGATGACCTCGGCAACGCCTACGTCACCGCGCCCGACCACCGCATCCGACTCGGGTTCCTGCCCGAGGGAGACGACGACGGACTGTGGCGGATCAACGCCTACCGCGACCGCTTCGGCCCGCCCGCATGGGGCGTGAGCTTCAACGACATGGCACCCACCGAGTTCGTCACCGCCTTTACCACCGCCCTCGCCCAGGCATACACAGCCGGCCCTGACGTCTATCTCGCCCCGCCCGACCTGAAGGACCCTGAGCTCGGCGCCTTCGACGCTGTTGTCCCGTTGATCAAGAACGGCTGGCAGTTCCAGCACCCGCGCTGGGGCGTGATGGAACTGAAGCCCCTCGACGGGATGGCCACCTGCGAATACACCACCGGCCGCCTCGACCCGGAGAAGGAACTGACCACCCTTCAGGCCCGCTGGCACTTGTGGGGAGGGCCGAAGAGCGGCCACGCCCGCTGGTACGCCACCGCCTCCACCCACACGCCGACCGCCCTGGTCAAGGCCATCACTCAGAGCGTGGCCGACCCGGCACCGCTGCCGCGCTGGAAGGATGGCATGCTGCCCTGGCTGCGCGAGTCCGCACAGCTCACCCCCGTCACGCCACCCGCACCGCCGGTTCCCACGCCCCTCGACGTCCAGCGCGCCGCCGCCCGCCGCCCGCCGGCCCTTGGGACCCGCAGCGTTCCGCGCTGGAGCACCACCACGGAAGTCACGGCTCCCACCTCAGCCCGTACCAGCCCACGCCGCTGAACCGGCCTCTCCTGCCCCGCACGTCATAAGGCAACCCGTAAGTGTCCCTGCACGCCCAGCAGTTCTTCACCAAGCACCTCACGCTCCCGTTCACCGAGAGCACCGTCGTCGGCAACACCTACTACGCCACCCCGCTGCCCAACTCCGTACTGCGGCTGCGGATCGACTTCTCGCGCACCATCCGCGAAAACGAGTACGACGGTCTGCGTCTTGCCGTCGTCCACCCCGAGAAGGGGGACGTCGACGCCGTGGTCCTCACTTTCGAAGAGCACGACACCTTCGCACGGCGCGACGCCGCACGTGAAGTCCAACCCGGCCACAGCGGCTACGCCCGCATCCTCGACCTGCGCCACCACAACCGCCAGCCGCCGTGGAGCGGTGCGGACGTCGGCCAACTGCGGGCCGCGATCGAGCAGTACACGCAGGTCTGGTTCCCCGGAGCCTGGACGACCACCGCGCGCTCCCGGCCGGCGGCCCGTACGGCGCGCAACATCCCCACAGCCCCGGCCAGCCCCACAGCAACCCGAACACGCTGACCTGCTCCCCGAACACGGAGACCCATGCCCCCGCCCCGCTGGCTGTCCCTCCGGCGACGGCCGCAACCCGAGGCCACCCGCACCGTCGAACCCGATTCCCGTACCCCGCCGGGACCGCAGGGCCCATGGCTCGCGGACCCGGACTTCTCCGCCCGGCTGCATTCCGCCACGCTGACCCTGCTCGACTTGGTCGAGGACGTCATGCACGACGACTTCACGATGACCGAGGCCATCGACGGCTTCCGCTACCACGCCGCTGACCTTCTCAACATTCCCGACCAGTACGGCATACTCGTCGAAGCCGAGGCAGCCGCCCAGATCGTCCAAGCCGCCGGCCTGCCCGCCGGCCCGCTCTTCGGCCCCACCATCGCCCAGTGCCTGGCCCGCATCGAGACACTGTCCATCGAAGACCAGGAAAAGCTCGTACGAGCAGCGGCCCGCCGCTACGCGACCACCACGCCGTCACGCCGCCCGGCACGAACACGTCAAGTACCGGCTGCCCCAGCGGTCCAGCCTCGGCGCCTTACCCGCTGACCGGCCTCACCCTTCAACCGACGGGCAGCCCCGCCCGCGTCCTACTCAGGAGAGTCCCCTTCTTGCACACCCGCTCTGCCCGCCGTCTTCCTGCCGCAGCCGTCAGCCTCGCCGCCGTGGCCGGCACTGTGTCCCTGGCTCCGACCGCCGCGGCACAGACCTCCGAGCCGACCCCGTCCACCTCCATTGTCCCGCTGAGCGCGGCTGAGACAGGCGGGGTCACCATCCTGAAGAAAGATCCCGGAGGAGACGCCCTCCCCGGTGCTTCGTTCACCCTGTTTGACTCCGAAGGCCAGCAGGCCGCCAGCGGCGAGACCAACGCCGACGGCCAACTGGCCTTCGAAGACCTCCCGCCGGGGGTCTACCGGCTCAAGGAGGTCTCCAGCGGCAGCCCGCTGCATGACGTCGTCGACGATCAGGACGTCATTGTCACCCCCGGCGCGGACACGCCGCTGATGATCACCGACCCCTTCAAGCCCGCCACGGTCACCCTGAAGGCCAGGGACAGCAAGAGCGGCAAGCTGCTGCCCGGATCCACTGTCAACATCGGCACCGGTGACACCACCGTTCTCACGCTCACCACCGGCGCAGGCGGCACCGCCTCCGCGAAGCTGCCAGTCAACAGCCGTACCGGCACCACCTTCTGGGTCAAGCAGACCAAGGCACCGGCCGGATACGAGCTCTACGAGCCCTCGAAGAGCTTCACCGCCAAGCCCGGCAGCCCGGTCACCGTAACCGTCACCAACGCCAAGACCACCAGCACAACACTGGCGCCCAGCTCCTCCGAGAGGCCGTCCGACAGGCCGACCACCGACGAGTCCACGTCGGACAAGCCGAACCCGGACCAGGGTGATAGCACGCCCCCGTCGTCCACGTTGCCGTCCGACACCGCGGTCGTCGCCAAGACTGCGACGAGCACTGCGGCCCCCGCCCGCAAGGGCACGCTCGCCCACACCGGCGCTGAGGCCACCCCACGGCTGCTCGGCGGCGCCGGCATCCTCCTCGCCGCCGGAGGAGGCGCCGTCTTCGTGGCACGGCGCCGCCGAGTCGACGACGACAGCGACGGCCCTTCCCCGGGCTGACACAACCTGCGAGCAGCTGCCATAAACCCCCGGAGTTCTCGCGATTCCGGGGGTTTCGCGTTTCCGATAAACGGGCTATCTGGTGGACGTCGCAGCACGGGCCAGAAGCCATTTGAGGATCACCGCTCGGTAGACGGCCGTTGCGTGGTCGAGGAGTTGCTCCTCATGCCGCTTCTGAAGGTTCGGCATGCCGCGAACGTCGAGATCGGAGACAGACAGGCCGCGGATTCTGCACAGACTTCACTCGCGTGAGCCGTGGATGCCGCGGCCGTCTCGCCGAAGGAACTCGCGGGCACCCCGCAGCTTGGTCCGCAAACGCTCCTGTGTGGCGCAGCCGTCGAGGCGAACATCGAGGGGGCCCGGCAGCGGCGTGTCGGCACGTCGCCCAGCAGGAAGCCGCGCGGCGTCCAGTCCATCGCGCCGGGCAATCAGCAGGCCGAGGTCGTACCGGCTGAGGGCGTCCGGTCCGGCTAGGTGGAACACGCCAGCCGCGTCGGACAACGCGAGCTCCAACAAGGCGGCGGCCAAGTCCTCGACGTGCACCGGGCAGCGGATGTCGTCGGTAAACAGGACGCCGTCACGTGTGCCAGCCGCAAGGGCGTGTACGGCGCGCTCGTGCACCGACCGGCCGTGCCCGATGATCAGTGAGGTGCGTGCCACGGTGGCGCTTGGCACGAGGAGTCGCACGGCCGTCTCGGCAGCGGCCTTCGCTGCGCCGTACGGGGTGATCGGGTCCGGAACGCATGTCTCGTCGTAGTGGACGCGAGCCGGAGAACACGGCGTCGCATGGAGACATGCACCAGGCGGCACCCTTGCTCCGAGGCGGCCATCGCCACGCGGACCGCGCCGTCTGCGGTGACCGCCCAGTCGGACTTGCCGCTCGATGCGTTGATGACGACCGGAGCAGCCACGTCGCTGATCACCCTGGCGACCCGCGCGGGGTCTCGGACGTCGAGGGCATGCCACGTGGCCTGCAGGGCGGCGTCGGAGCGGGTGGTGGCGAACGTCGCGGCGGTCTCGTGTCCCGCCGCCGTGGCCAGGCGGACCAACTCGGTACCAAGGAAACCGCTGCCGCCTATGATCAGAACCCTCATAGATCGACATGTTATGGGGCGGCGCAGCAGCCTCGGTGCCGTGTCCCGTTATCGCCGTCGGGTTACCCGTAGCCCTTGCCCAACTCCAAGGCGGGAATGAGTATTTCGGCTGCCGCGCACTCGTGGCACGCTGTGGCGCCGGGCCGCATCAGCGCGTCGAGCGCCTCCATCGCGCCCAGTTCCTTGCCCCCGTCCGTCGCGCTGCGGCACACGGAGTCGTGAACGACCATGCCTCCACGACCTGTGGATCGGGCTGCGCCACCCAACCCAGAAGGCTTCGGCGGCGGAAGAGCCGCAAGGCCCCGATGCGTCGGGACCACCGACAAGTCCACACCCTCGATGGGCCGGAGCTGCTTATCCGTGACCCACACCGAGTACTCGGCAGCCTCCACGCCCTCCTCCGTTGCTACCCACGAGGGCACGCCAATGCGATACCTCCAAGGGTGCAGCCCGGTCGTCTGCAACCTCTCATAGAGGCGGACTCGCACGGTCTGTTCTCTGGGCGCCTGCTGCCGTTCGACAAGACCCGGATCTTCCCCTACGCCTACCGGCACACCTACGCCCAGCGGTACGCGGATGCTGGCGTGGCCCCGGATGCGCTCAAAGAGCTCATGGACCATACGGACCTCAAGGTCACGCAGAACTACTACCGGGTCAGCCAGGAGCGGCGCCGTGAGGCCGTGGACCGAGTGGTCGCCCTGCAGTTCGACCGAAACGGCAACCGGGTCTGGCGCAAGGCCCAGTCGCTGCTGGACTCTGAGCACGTCAGGCGCGCGAACGGCGAGGTCAGCGTCCCGTACGGCGTGTGCCAGGAGCCGTCGAATGTCGCGGCCTGCGGCCAGAGCTGCCCCATCCGGTTCCGCTGTGTGGGCTGCGACCACTTCCGCACCGACGTCTCCTACCTGCCCGATCTTCAGGCATACCTCGCCGACCTGCTGCGCAGCCGCGAGCGGCTGATGTCCACCTTCGACGCGGACGGCTGGGCACGCAGCGAGGCCATGCCCTCGGATGAGGAAATCCGCCGGGTGCGACGTCTGATCGCCCGGTCAAGGCCGACCTCGGCGACCTCAGCGTGGAAGAACAGGCACAGATCGAGGAAGCCGTCGCCGTGGTCCGCCGCGGCCGGACCGTACTGCTCGGCATGCCCCGGATCGGCCAGCCCCTTCCCGACGTCTGTCCCCGGAGGACGGCATGAGCACGATGCACCAAGGCCGCCAAGACGGCACCGACCGCCGACGCCAGCGGGTGACCAACGCACTCAAGGCCGCCGCCCAGATCGGTGGGCCCATCAGCGTCTCCGGCATCGCCCGACAAGCCGGGGTGGACCGCACCTTCCTCTACCGCCACCGGGACCTGCTCGCCCTAGGTGTATTGCCCTGAGAGGTTCGGAACGCGGCTGGCGGGTGGTTGGCCTTTGAGCGCGGTGTGTCCGCGGTGGTGATTGTAGGTGTGCAGCCAGCCGGGGAATGCCTCGCGTCGTTCCTGTTCTGACCGGTAGGGCTTGGCGTAGGCCCACTCGTCGAGCAGAGTGCGGTTGAACCGTTCGACCTTGCCGTTCGTCTGCGGCCGGTAGGCGCGTGTGCGCTTGTGCGTGATGCCGGCCGCGGCCAGGGCATCGCGCCACAGGCGGGACTTGTAGCAGGAGCCGTTGTCGGTCAGGACGCGTTCGACGGTGATGCCGCAGGAGGTGAAGAACGCCTGTGCCCGCCCCCAGAAGGCGACGGCGGTCTCCTTCTTCTCGTCCGGGTGGATCTCGCTGTAGGCCAGGCGGGAGTGGTCGTCGACGGCGGTGTGGATGTAGCTGTAGCCGACGCCGGAGCGGGTCTTGCGGCCCGCTTGACGGCCGAGGACCTTGTGGCCGCCGCCGTTGGGGATGTTGCCGAGCTTCTTGATGTCGACGTGCACCAGCTCGCCGGGCCTGTCGCGTTCGTAGCGGCGTATGACCCGGCCGGTGGCCCGGTCCAGGTGCGTGAGGCGGGCCAGGCCGTAGCGGGTCAGCACGCGGTGCACCGTCGAGGGCACCAGCCGCAGCAGACCCGCGATGCGGGCCGGTCCCCACCGGCGCAGCACGCGCACCTTGATGATGCGCCGCTCGGTACGCGTCGGAATCCGCCGTGGGCCGGCGTGCGGGCGGCTGGAGCGGTCGGCCATGCCCGCCTCGCCGTGCTGCCGGTAGCGGTCGGCCCATCGCTTGGCGGTGCTCACGGAGACCTGGAAGCGTTCCGCGGCCCGCCGCAGGGGCCAGTCGTCCTCGACGACGCAGCGGGCAAGACGCAGACGGCCGGTCTCGGTCAGCGGTGCGTTACGGTGCGGCATGAGGGCCTTTCCGGTCGCCGGTGCAGAGATCGCAATCCACACCGAGCCAGAAGGCCCTCACCCATTTCAAGATCACACGTCAGTGATCGCTGTCACCAACCTCCGTGGACAGAACACCTAGGGCCTGTGTGATGTCGTGATCACTCGGCTGCTTGCAGGAGATCTCCGAGCCAGATCATCAAGGCGCGGAGTCGGGTCGGTGGCCCGTCCACAGCGCGGCTTGCCCCGGCGGGTCTCATCGATGCCCAGTACGTCGACCTCGGGCAGCGGGGCGTCGACGACCTCGCGTGCCGATGTGCGGAAGGCGCCCATCACCGTCGGCCAGGACAGATGCAGGTCGCGGGCGGCCTGGATGACCGTGGAGCCGGCATCGGGCACGCGGCGGCCGACCGCTACCCGCAGTCGCACGGTGATCCGCGCGCCGGCCGGTATCTGCGGGATCTGCTCGGTGAACGACCGGCGCGGGCAGCCGGGCTCCCGGCACCACCAGCGGCGCTTGTGCCAGCGGAAATCCAGCCCGCTCTCGCCGTACGGCAGATCGCGGGGCCGAGTCGTCGCGGAGCCCTTCACCCGCGTGGCGAACACCCCGCACTCGGGGCAGGCCCGCGCCTGCTCATCGGCGGTGATCAGGTGCACCCGGCGGGTGCCGTCCTCCAGCCGCTCCACCCGCGCGACGGCCAGGCCGTCCAGGCCGAGCAGCAACGTCGTATCGTTGTCCAAGCCCGTGGTTTCTGAATGATCGTTCTGCGTCGAGAACAGAAATGATCACTCATGGCCACGGGCATCCTGCTGTCAGGACCACCCCACTGCCCCTGCCCTCACGCAGTGTGACAGCCAGTCAGTCCACTCGGGACGACGCACCGCTCAAGTTCGAAGATCCGGCAAACGCCGGGGCCCTGCCGCGAGGGAAGTGCCGGGTCAGCCCCCCGAGGATGAGCTTGGTGATGCCACCGCAGTGGAGCCTTGCGGAGTGCACGTGGCCTGCTTCCCGGCTCTACTCGTCAGCGTGGCGCATGCCCGGGCTCTGGACGGGTCCGCCGCAGGCGTCATGGGGCTGAACGCGTCGACGCCGAAGCTGACCCGGCCGGTCTGAGGTGCTCCGTCGATCCCGTCCACGTGAACCTGATCACCGACCTTTGCCTGGAGTATGCGGCCCCAGGCGGCCTGGCACCTGGAGCTGTAGCGCAGCTCGATCAGTGTGTTGGATAGCCAGATGCTGGCTGCGGTGCGGGCGTCGTCTCCGCATCCCGCGAGCCGGGGGTCCTTTCCTTCGCACGTCTTGTGGCGGCATTCTGCCAACGACGTCGACTTTGGAGTTGCCAAGCCTGAAGGGCCGGCAGCTGGTTTCGCGCCGTCGCTCTTCTTGCTTCCTAAGTCCTCATTCCCGGCGTGAGTGACGGCCACGACCAACAGCACCACGCACATGAGAAGGGCGGCGCTTGCTGCGCCAAAGATGAGGTGCCACCGGGATAATCGCCGGTCGCGCGAAGGGGGCTCCGTTGCGCCGGTCACCTCGGCGGTCTGTGTTTTTTCTCTCCCGCCTCCGCGTGCTTGAGCGTGTGCCGCCCGCCGCCACAGTTCGAGCAGCGGAGCGACATGTTCGGGGCCGGCCACCTCCGCCATCGCGAGCACCGCCTGGCGTGGTGGAAACTTCTTTCCGTTGAGGTATCGCTCCCAAGCCGACTTGCTGTAGGCCGTCTGTGACGCGAGGGCGATGAGAGTCAGTTCCGTGACGTCTTTCAGGCTTCGCAACTCCTGGACCAAGTGCACTACCTCAGGTTCAAGATCACTTGGCAGCGTCTTCCAACGTGTCATGTCCCCAACTTTCCCAGGCGGGCCTGCGTCTCGCCAGCCTGCGGCGGGTGCGGTCCCCCAAGTTCCCCGTTCTCTGCCACGACCTGCCCTTGGGGGTGCCGTATCCCGCACTGTGAGGTGCAGCCCGGCGCGGTGGACCAGGCAGCCGGGGCCGACGGCCGGTGCCAGAAGCACGCGAGTCGGCCATGTCCGGGAAACGAAAGCCAGCAAGGAGGAAACGGTGAGTAAATTGGCCAGATGGTCCGGTGTCGCGCTCGCGGTAGTGATTCCGTTCGTAGCGACGGCAACGCCGGCTCACGCCGCCAACATGGGGCAGGGCATTTCCAGGGGGGAGACCCTCAGAAAGGGCGACTACCTACACAAAGAGTTCTCGGGATATGCCGTCGAACTCATCATGCAGAACGACGGAAACCTGGTTCTGAAGGCGACGAACGGTCACGTGTGCTGGGCGGCAGGGACAAACCCTGGTGGGAGCCGTGCCGTGTACCAGAAGGACGGCAACTTCGTCATCTACAACAGCAGCGGCCGAGCACTGTGGGCGAGCAATACGGTCGGCGAGACATGGGAGACCGGAACGTCCGTGAACATAGGCGTGCGTGGCGGGCTGTATGCGGGCTACAAGAAGGTTTCCGGCGACTGCTCTTGGCGTTGATTTGAAACAAGTGTCAGGAACAACAGAAGGGACAGGAAGGGAACACATGAATTCGATTGCCGAGCGGCAGCCGTGGATTCGGTGGGCGTGCGCGGTCGCCGCGGCCACGGCGCTGATGGTGACCGCTGGGCCGGCCGACGCCTCGCCTGCAACAGCGCAACCCGCGAAGGCCGAAACGCCCCGCTTGTCAACAGTTTCGACGATAGCAGCTGGGGCCGGCTGCGGCTCCGACTGCAATGAAACCGACCCCAGCGAACCAGTGTGGAGCAGCCGACTCGGACGGACTGTGACCTGCGCCAACGACGCCATCACTGCGCACCAGGTCGCCCTCAAGGAAGGGATCACCCTCCAGCTCCGTTACAGTCCGCTCTGTCGCACCGTCTGGGCCCGGTTTTGGGGCGGCAACCCCGGCTGGACATACGTGGTGTCGGTGTACTCAGATTCCTGGAACATTTCGTACCATGGGATGACCGAAGTTCCGGCCCCCGGCGGGACCTGGCGCAACTGGTCTGATCAGATGGACGACGCTGGCATCACGGCCAAGGCGTGCATCGGTTACGACTGGAACCGGCTCAACAACGTCGGATGCACCGGCTTCTACTGAGTAACAGCCACGATCAGGTCACAGGTGCGAGCCCGTGCCGCTGGAGCCTGTCGCCATCGTGGTTAGGACCTGTGTGATGTCGTGATCAATCTTGCCGATCCGGGTCCGTCTGGAAGGCGGATCCGGTAGTAAGACGATCGTGACGCGCAGGCAACTCACCGATGAGCAGTGGAAGTTGATCGAGCCGTTCCTGCCGATAGGCGAGTACGGCCCGTACCCCGAGCGGCTGCGGGATCAGTTTGAAGGGGTGATCTGGCGGTTCAGGACCGGCGCGCAGTGGCGTGAGATGCCGGGCGAGTTCGGGCCCTGGCCGACCGTCTACGGAGGCTTCCGGGTCTGGCGGAACGCCGGTGTTTTCACCGCCCTGCTGGAGGGCCTGATCGCCGAAGCCGCCCGCCAGGGCAAGACGGACTTGTCCCTGGTCAGCGTGGACTCCACGACCGTCCGTGCTCACCACGACGCCGCCGGGCTGATCGTCGGCAAGGACGTCATGGAGGCTCTCGAGGAAGCCTCCGCCGAGCAGGAAGAGGTCCGGCAAAAAGGGGTAGCGAGGCGGAACAGAACGGGCGGGACGCAGGAAACGAGCCTGAGCGGACCGAACGCCGACGCGTCCGCCGCCGACGCAGACTCAGCCTGAAGGAAGCCCTGCTCGGCAGGTCCCGCGGCGGACTGACCAGCAAGGTCCACCTCGCTGCCGACCGCTAGCGCCGGCCTCTGTCATTCGTCCTGACAGCCGGGCAGGCCGCGGACAGCCCCTCAGTTCGTCCCCGTGTTGAAGAAGATCCGGGTCCGTCTGCCGGTCGGCCGGTCCCTCACCCGGCCGGGCGCGGTCGCCGCGGACAAGACATCATCCCGCGCCAACCGCGCCCACCTGCGCAAACGCCGCATCAGAGCGGTCATCCCGGAGAAGAAGGACCAGGTGGCCAACCGCAAGAAGAAGGGCAGCCGGGGCGGTCGTCCCGTCGCCTTCGACGCCGGTCTTTACCGTGATCGCAACACGGTCGAGCGACTGATCAACCGGCTGAAGGACTGGCGCGGCATCGCCACACGTTTCGACAAGACGCCCGAGAGCTACCTCGCCGCCCTCGAACTCCGCGCCTCGATGATCTGGCACGGAGATCTCCTGCAAGCAGCCGAGTGATCACGACATCACACAGGCCCTAGTCCACGCCGCCGAACTCGAACCCGCCGATCAGGACCTGGCGGGCGCCACCCCGGTCAGCCGTGCCTCGCTCCAGGCCGAGCTCGCCAACGCCCAAGCCCGCAACACCCGGCTCGTCACGCGTATCCAGCAACTGGAGAAGCGCCTGTCCGAGGCACTGGGAGAGCAGGTCTGGCGCGAGTCCGGCCTGGGTGCCCCCGCCGACATCGACGAACTCCAACACAAGATCACCCGCCTGGAACAGCACAACGTCGACCTGACGGCCTCCTTGCAAGAGCGCGAGGCCGAGCTGGAAGCCGCCCGAGAAGCCAACCGCCACCTGACCCGGGCCCTCAACCAGCGCGAATGAACGAATCGAGCCACGGCGCTCCCGCGTGACACGCGGGGCGGTTCACATCCTGCCGTCCCATTTTTGTCGGATGGCCGTGGCTTCTTCGGCCGCAGTCAGTGCCTCATCCCGCCGTCCAACCTTTGACAGACAAACACTGAGGTTGTGCAGAGTATCTGCGAGTTCGGGTTCGTAGACAGAAGGTTGAGCTTTGGCTAGCCGCCGCCACACGGCTATGGCTTCTTCGGCCGCAGTCAGTGCCTCATCCCGCCGTCCCATCTCCACGAGGTAAATACTGAGGTTGTGGAGCGCAACGGCGAAGTCGGGTTCGTTGTCGGCAGGATTAGCCCTTGCCAGCCGTCGCCGGATGGTCACAGCTTCTTCGGTTGTCGTCAGTGCTTTGTCTAGCCGTCCCACATCCCATAGAAGAGCGCCCAGGTCGGTAAGCATGGAGGCGAGGCCAGGTTCATGGTAGGTGGGGTTGACCCTCGCCAGCGATCGCCACATGACGACGACTTCCTCGGCCATGGCCGCCGCCTCCTGCGTCCGACCCTCACGCTCCAGAGCAGCGCATTGGCCGGTCATGAAGCGGACCACGTCGAGTTCGATGCCGAGCCCACGCCGGCCGGTGATGTCGCCCAGCGGCCGAGTTTCGCCGGCGGCAGCTTGCCTTTCCTCCTCCAGCAAGGCCATCTCCGCCCAAGCGTTGCTTATATCCCTCGCCATGTCGGCTGGGCTGAGCTCCAGGGTCCCGGATTGGTCCTCGCCCAGCCGTCGCCGGATGGCGCTGGCTTCCTCGGCAGCGGCCAGCGCTTCCCGTTCTCGCCCTGTCTCGGCCAGAGAGTCGCTGAGGTCGGTCAGAGCCTCGGCAAGGTACCTCTCCGAGGTGTCGGGGTCGGCTCCCAGCCAGCGATGCATGGCGACGGCCTCCTCAGCCGCGTCCACAGCCTCCTCCAAGAACCCCATCTCCGGCAGGGAGTAACCGAGGTTCCTCAGAAGGTTGGCGAGTTGGAAGTCAGAGTCCGCGATGTCATGGCCCCGCCGCCGGATGCTGGCAGCTTCCTTGGCAGTGTTCAGAGCCTCTTCCAACCGCCCTGTCACCGCCAAGGCACTGCCAAGCTCGGTGAGCGCTCTAGCTAGGTCGGGTTCGTGGGCTTCGGGAATCTGGGAAGCCAGCCGTCGCAAGACGGTGACAGCTTCCTCAAATACGGCTAGCGCCTCGTCCAACCGCCTGAAATGCGCCAGGTGGTTACCGAGATCCATCAGCGATATGCCGAGATCGAGTTCGTAGGCTGCGGGAATCTGGGAAGCCAGCCGTCGTAACACGGTGACGGCTTCCTCAGATGCCGCCAGCGCCTCGCTGTGCCGCCCAACAGACTCCAGCTCCACGCTGAGGTTGGCCAGTGAAGAAGCAAGGGCAGGACTGTGGACGGCAGGGTGATCGTGGGCCAGTCGCCGCAGCAGTGTCACGGCTTCCTGCACCACAGCCAATGCTTCACCACGCCGAGAATTAGCACTGAGACTCGCGCCGAGGCTGATTAGCGATGTGGCGAGGGCGGGTTCGTTGTCGGCGGGGCTGGCCTTCGCTAGCGGCCGCAGGATGGATACGGCTTCTTCGCAGGCGGCCAAAGCTTCCCGGCTCCGCCCCGCCGCGCTCAATTCGGCGCCGAGGTTGTTCAGAGCGTGGGCGAAACCGATTGTGAGAACGGGCAGGTCGCGTGTTGCGATGCGCCAATGCCGACGATCCCGCTGCATCCGCAGCAAAAGCGCGACGACTTCTTCGCTGGCGGCCAGGGCTTCCTGCCTTCTCCCCACCTGCGACAGGCTTGCCCCGAGGGCGATCAAACACTGGGCGAGATATCCCTCATAGGCAGCAGGGTCGGATCGGGCGAGTGGTCGGCATAGTGCGACGGCCTGCTGGGAGGCGGTCAGTGCTTCCACGTAGCGTCCAGCGTGGGTGAGGCTGAAGCTGAGGTGGTAGTGGATGTTTACGCGTTCGGCTGGGTCGTCGGTATGGGCGAGACGGTGCTTGGCGAGGCGCGAAGCGACCGCAGCAATGCCGACGTCGAGGTCGGTGTGAAGACCGTCGGGGAAGTGGGACTCGATGGCTTCCAGGAGGCTGGGGTCAATGTCGTCCAGAGCGGCCAGTGCAGTCAGCGCGGCACTGCCAGCAGCGACGGCGAGCCGGGGATTGGCGCGCAGTAGGGGGTAGAGGTGCTGGGGGCCAAGGTGGGGCCAGCGTTCGATGGCCGTGGCCAGGAGGGTGACAGCCCGAGGGGTCCAGGAGGGCGGGATGCGGGTGTTGCGTCGGCGCTGCAGCCATCCAAAGCCCTGTCTGGCCTCCTGAAGCCGCGGATCGGTCAGCAGGGCGGTGGTGGTGGGGGCCGCCCAGGTTTGGGCGGGGTAGTCGGCCTGGTGTCCGGGGAGGGTGAGGGCGAGGAAGTCTTCGGCGAGGCGATCGGGGTACAGCGGTTCCAGAACCGTGGTGCGGGTGGGGTCGGCGGGCGGGTAGCAGACGGCGTGGTCCGCGAGGATCCGCTCCGGGGCGGGGCCGAGCCGCAGGGTCTTGAGGACTGCGGTACCCGTTGAGGATTCGAGAGAGCCGGTGAGAGCGGCGGTGAACACCGTCTGGTTCATCACCTGCGGCGGGGTGCGGTAGGTGCGCTCGCCGGGGCGGATTTCATGGGTTTCGTCGCCGTACAGGTGCACCCAGTGCAGATGTTCGCGGTCCAGGAGATAGATGGTCAGGCCCGCCATGTCGTCGGGCGGGCGGCGGCCTGTGGCGTGGGCGTCGACAGCGACCAATGCGGCGATGTGCACGGCCAAGGTGAGGCCAAAGTCCGGGCGCTCCAGCGACCCGGGCGGAGTGATGCCCGCCGGAGAGGTGAGGCCGTAGCGGACGGCGAAGCTGTCGCGGGCGGCGCGGAACATCTGTGCGCGTGGCCCGGCCTCTTGTGATGGCAGGGGGGAGAGTAACTGGGCGGAAGTTCCCGCTTGGTGGTTGGCCAAGGCGGCGCGTACCGCAGGCCACGAGTCGTCAGTGCGCCCCAGCAGCAGGATGCGTGTCCGTACTGTGGTCTGGTGCAGCAGGGCGTTGCTGAGCAGCCAGGTCAGATGGGTCAGGGGCCAACGGTCAGCGTAGTCGACGACCAGGAGCAGACCGCAAGCATCGTTAAGGCGCAGGTCCTGGCTGCCCGGCGGGGGCAGAACGGTGCCGGGGCCATGGGTGGCGTTGACCACCTTCCAACCCGCTGCGACTGACCGGGCCGCCAGCTGTGCAACAAGGCGGGTCTTGCCCTGCCCGCCCGGGCCAGACAGCCAGCGGACGGCCAGCCGGGGCCCCTCATCACGCCACCGGTGAAGCGCGGCGAGCTCCGCTTCACGGCCGGTGAAGGCGACCACCTCATGGCGGGCGTTGAGCATCCGGCTCGGCAGCTCCCGTAGCCACTGTGGATCGGTCTGCGGGGCGGGGCGCCAGTTCTCCAGCAGATACAACGGTGTCCCGTCGCCAAAGACATGGATGTCAGCACCGATCACTCCGTACGCGAAACCGCCCTCGGCACGCACCTCCTGCCGGAAGGCGGGCGATGCGTTGGCTCCGCCGGCGGTCACGGCTGTTCTCCGCCGCCTTCCTGCGGATCGGAGGAAGGCGAGGCAGGACGCATCTGGCCAGGGACCGCGTAGTAGTGGACGTTGACGCTGCTGTTGGGACCTACGGCACCGAAAGCGGTGCCGTAGTTGCGGGCGATGACGGTCTGCCGCAAGGACTCCTGAGTCTTGGGTAGCGCTGCCCGGACCTCGTCCACCAGCGCGTGCAGGTCCTCCGCAGCGTCGGGATACTGGCGCAGGAGGGCTGCCAGCCGCCGTCTCCACGCCTGGACCAGGTCCCGGCGCGCGCCATCGGCATCATCGTCCTGGACCACCAGGGCTGCATCCTCATCCAGCTGCGCCTCGATGGCCAAGTGCCGGCCGCTGCGGCGGAAGAGATTGGCCACGCTGGTGCGGGTGGTTTGCCAGGCATCGGTGGCCATCGCCGCCACCACGGTTGTCGCGCCGGTTAACGCCAGAGCCGTTGCCGTTTCCTCCAACACGGGTCCCCTCCTCAGGAATGCCAGGCCCAACATGATTCCCCCAGGATGAGCCGGAAAACCGAATCCATGTGGCCCTGCGGCGGCCAGATCACCGTCTGTGGAACACAACAGGGCGGCGAGAACCCAGCCGCCTCCCATAGGCCCGCGCGAGCTGCTGGCCCTGGCCCCGCTCGACGGTGCCCCCAGACGCTCGTCGACGTGCTCCGCATTGTCCATCTACCTCGTTCCACGCATGATGCCCGCCGTGGCCAAGCAGTCACGATCTACCCATCGCCTTCTGATCGCGCTGCCGGCCCCTCACCCGAATCAGCGATGGCACCACACATGTGGCACCGGCTACGGTAGGCGGGCCCGGTGCTGAGCTGCTCAGATACCGTCCTCATAGCCTCGCGCCACACGGTCTCCCCCAGAGAACTTCTGTCCGTCCGGCATGACCAGCATGATCAGGACGAATGGCTTCCTCGGGGTGGCGGTCACAGCGGCCTGCTCTTACACGGGCTCATTCTCCAGCGTCCGTGCCTGGCGGCGCAGTTCCATCCAGGCGGCTGGAGAGGACCGAGGGGCTGACCAATACCGGTGCCATACGACTCGGGAGGACAGAAGCAGAAGCCGTCGACGCAGAGCCGTGGTTCCCGCGGTGGGAGGCAACGTGGCGAGCGCCTCATACGTTCGGTACGAGTCACGCTGTGCCTGCAGTAGGTCATGGGGGTAGGGCGCGGACTCCATGACCCCATTCAAGCATGCGTTCGATTTGCGCCTCACCTCTCACGGAACCCCTGCGCCTACCTGTGTGACTGAGCGCTGCTGCTCGGGCACTCTCCGCTTCGGTTGGGGGGTCTCCGGGCATGACACGTAGCCGAGAGGCGAAGTCGGCCTGCTGGTCGGTCACGGAGGGCAGGCTCGTCTCAGTCACGGGCCAGCCGACCGGGGGATGTATGCGGACCGACTCCAAGATCCACGCCTGGTGGATCGAACCCCGGGAGTATGCGCGGCAAGAGGAGAGGCGCGGCAGGCGGCACGCGTACGAGAGCGTCGACCCGGTGCGCGCTGCGCTGATCATGATCGACATGGTGTCCTTCTTCGTCGAGGCGAATCCGTACGTCCGCGGCGTCGTGCCCAACATCAACCGCATAGCTGATGCACTGCGCACAGATGGAGGCCCGGTCGCCTGGGTGCTGCCAGCTAACGAGGCACCGCTCGGGGGTGTGAGCAGCGATTTCTAGGGACCGACAGTCAGCGAGACGTTCGCGGCGACAGGAGGCGAAGGTTCACTGCGCTCGCGCCTGTGGCACGCCCTCGACGCCCGACAAGGCGACCTCGTGGTGGAGAAGACCGCCTACAGCGCATTCTTCCCCGGACGCTCGCCGCTACCGGGGCTGCTGGCGGAGCGCCGTATCGTGAGTGTGCCCGTGATGAGGACGGTGTTGTCGCCGAATGACCGGTAGATCGTGTGCAGCGCAGCGTTGTGGTCCTGGTCGCGCCGGGCCGCATTGGCGTCGGCGACCATCAGCACGCGCTGGCCCGTGGTGGCCGCGTCCCGGGCTGAGGATTCGCAGCGGACGTACGGACTACGGACGAGGTGCTGGGCTTGATCGGACGGCACCTGAACTGACTCGTCGGACCGCAGGGGTGCCGTGATTCGCCGTCGCCTCCATCTCAGCCGCTGCGAGGGCCGGGAAACGGCCGTAATGCAGCTACTGGTGGAGCGGGTTGGGGGCGAGGGTTACGGTCATCCGCGGCGCGGCTGACTCGCGGAAGCTGTGCCCGACAGGCTCCAGGCCGCTCTGCTCATTGAAACCGAACGCGAAGGTTGGCTCGGCGAGCTTGAAGGCTTGCAAAGCAGCCTGGCCCACGCCAAGGAGAAGCTCGCCCAACTCGATGCGTAGATCTCTCGGCAGCAGCAGTCCGTCGACCTGGGATTTCCCACCTTCCGAGAGATTGTTGCTCGTACCACGGCGGTGGCCACACTGCCGGAGCCTTCGTGACCTGGACGGTTGTCCTCCGGCGTTGACTCAAGGACGCTGACACCGAACGAAGGCCAGAACGCGGCTCATCAGGCAAACCTCATGCGCGCTGATGAACTGCACCACCACGTCCTAGCCGACGGGGCGCGCTCCAGTTAACCCTGGGTATTCAGCGATATTGGGTGATCTGGCGCCCCGATAGCAGAAAGGTGCCGTTGACCTGCGAGGATGCGAGTGTCTAGGTCGTATCCGCTGCAGAGAGCAAGGCACCTTTCTGGTGGTCGAGAGTACAGGGTGGGACCGTCGGCTGTTCGTCGTGGCTGACGGGAAGGGGCTGGTCGGGCATGCCGGGGCGGTGCTGCTGCGGCGGTGCACGGACCGCACGGGACTGACGAGTGTGCTGGCCGGTGTGCTGCCGTTCAGCACAGCAACCGGCTGGCGGGAACGCGCCGGGGTACTGGTGCACCTCGCGGTCGCGATCGTACTGGGGCGGCGAACTTCTCGGAGGCTGAGCAAGACCGG
This sequence comes from Streptomyces bluensis, assembly GCF_014650715.1. GTDB lineage: Bacteria > Actinomycetota > Actinomycetes > Streptomycetales > Streptomycetaceae > Streptomyces > Streptomyces bluensis. Next base: position 276,757 of record NZ_BMVM01000011.1, read on the forward strand.
CTGGCGCTACTGCATCACCGCGACCAACGTTCGCCACATGTGGGGTGTCGCCGGCTCGGGCCACGCCCAGTTCCTGGACGTGCTGCACCGCTCCCATGCGTCCGTGGAAGACCGGGTCCGCACCAACAAGGCGATGGGGCCGGACAACCTGCCCTCGCAATCGTGGGAGGTCAACCGCGGCTGGATACTCGCCGCGAACATCGCCGCTGATCTCGACGCGTGGCTGCGACTGCTGTCCCTGCACGACATCGATGACCTGGCCGACGCCGAGCCGGACACCATGCGCTTCCGCCTCTACCACCTGCCCGCCCGCCTCGACGACCACGCCCGCCGCTGCTACCTGCGCATCGAGCGGACCTGGCCCTGGGCCACCGCGTTCACCACCTGCTGGCACCGCCTGACCGCCCTGCCCGCCATCGCCTGACGCCCAGACCAACAGCCCGACGAGACAAGGAAAGGAGCGACCTGCACGACCTCCGGGTGCCGTGGAACCCCGGCGCAGCCGCAGCGACAAGCGAAGGCCCCCGCCCGCGATCACGCGGAACAAACAGGGCGAACCGGCGACCCGGCCATGCACTCACGACCGCTGACGAATCGAGGTTAACGTCTCTCTGGCTGAGTCAAACTCGCACAATACTCCATATCCTTGGCTGAAATTTCTGGAGCCTTAAACCACGACTCCTCAACCCCTTTGAGGTTCGCCCCCTCGAAGTTCGTGCCACGCACTTTCAGCCCAAACCCCAATCGCGCGCCACCGAAGTCGGCGCTCAACGGCCTAGAACAAGACAAATCGGAAGATGCGAGAACACTGTTCCTGAAATCGGCCCCCCACAAAAAGACATCCCTCATTTTTACATCCGAAAGCCAGGCGTTTGAGAAATTAGCATAAGCGAGTGTTGAGCCACTGATGTCTGCCCCCTCAAGGACGGCGGCGCTGAAGTTGACAGAAGTCTTGGTCTTGGGATCCTCAAAGGGTGCATCGATCTCGGACGCCTGCATTGTGACTTGCTGCAGATTGGCTCGACCCATGCGCGCTCCGCTAAAATCTGCGCCATCCAACTGAGCAGCCGTGAAATTTGCCCGCTCGAGATGTGCGCCCCGCAGGTCTACAGCCCGCAAATCTAGAACGAAACCTTCTGGGTCGTTTTTCACGTCTCGGCGGCCAATAACAGTTGCCGCTGCTTGCACATCAGTAGCCGGACGACGCTTAGGATCAGGCATATCTCCGCGCCCGTCCGCAATCTTAGGAACCGAGGGTCGCTGAGACATCGTTAACTGACGAGGTGCAGGAGCATGCTCTCGAATAAAGGCCGACAGAACCTCCATGATGGCACCTTGGTCTCTTGGCGAGTCCTGCGCGATGCGCTCCAGCGCATAAATCCCACCAAGGCGCACATCGAGCTTCTCGTCACCAAGTTGACCTACCGCTGACGTGAAACGGTCAGTCACTTGGCCCTGTTCAGTGATTTCAACCGTATCGCGTGTCGCCTGTGTCGCTTGTGCTGTATAGACGAGCGCTCCCAGGGCCGCGAGCGAAGCAATACCCGTCACGGTTGTCTGAGCCCACTGAGCCGCCGCTTGCCCGCGCAAGCTTCCGGATCCGGCTGCCGAATGGTTCGGCGTCGAACTGGGAGGATCCGTAGGCAACGAGGACGTCGGTGGATCTGCTTGCGAATTCGGATTCTCATCCTCTGCAGGTGTATCGTCGGCCTGCTGTCGGGCTTGGTCGTCTACGGAAGGTACATTCTGGTTCTGACCTGTTCCGCCAATAGATGCCTCGTCGGACTGCTGACCGGATGCTTGTTCAGGTGTACGGGCCGTCGGAAGGTTCGGGTCCGCAGTCTCCATAGGTGCCTCCTCGGCGCGTTGGAAGAATGCTCGATCAGTTGGCGAAATGATCGCTGCACAGGATACAGAAGCTCGTCATCCACCATGGCTTCATCGCTCGCACACGGGACCTGCAGCCCTGCCTGACACGCTGTCGTGCCGTGTGTTACGACATGGCACTCCGTCAGGAACCGCGGGCCCGTGGGGTTGACGCCCGTGACCTGAGTACGGGGACAGCCTCGTAGTTCGGAGAAAGCGCGGGCAAGAGCCGCGGTGGAGGGTCGGGCCAGGTGGAATACCAGGTCGGTTCCCCTCCGGAGTCGGTCCAGGTCAATTTTTCCCGGCGGAACCCGACCCACGCCACCGCCGGGCCGCCGGCGATGAGCGTGCAGCGCTTACAAGAACAGAGTTCCCTGTCAAGTCTTTGTGTTTAGGTCCAAGTTCTCGTTGTAGGTGACCTCTGGAGTGGGTCAGCCGCCGCGCCACTCGGGAGGATGGATGCCCTGCTTTCCTTTAACGCGTGACTCATCCCGTTTAAGGAAGGCAGGGCAGGGCCAGGTTGGTTCGGAGGGGGCCGGCCGTGCGGCATCCTAATCGAAGATGCCGAGCACGCGTCCGCGGATCTTGCGTTGCTCGAGCTTGAGGTGTGACAGGCGAAGTTCACCGATGGCAGTCGTTCTGGCGAGTTTGCGGGTCTCCCAGAACGTCTTCATCCACTCCGGATGGGTGACTTCCCAGAGATAGATGGCGAGGTTTTCCCGGAGGAGTTTGGTGAGCTTCTTGCCGTTGAGGATGCGTTCGCGGACGTCGATGTTCTGGCGGGGGCCGAGGCACTGGACGGCGGTGAGGAGGTCCTCGCTGTCCAGATGGTCCGGCGGGATCTCTCCGGCCTCTTGGAGGGCGCCTGCGAGCTCTCGGACCTGCTGGGGTGCGGGAAGGACCTTGGCGGAGTGGAGGGCCAGCATGGCGGCCACTGAGTCGGTGTTGGTGGGACGCATGACACGGCCTTCGAAACGGACCCGCTGCGCCCATTCGACGGCTTCGATCTGCCGTTGCTGTCCGGTGAGCTCGGCGATGTTCTCGTCCGCCAGGGCGGCGGCGCCGGCGGGCGTGCCAGGGCGGGTGTTGCCGTGGTAGTGAGTCCAGGAGGGGTTTCCTGCGCCCCAGGACAGCGCACGCGTGGTGATCATAGTCTGCCAGAGGCGGGCAACGAGCAGGGCGTCCTCGCGCGGGTCGTTGTCGCCGCGCTCGGGAGACATGCCGTGCATGCCGCCGCCCGGCCGCAGTCCGGGGGCGGAAGACGGCTGGTCCGGCTTGGCGCGCGGGTCGCGGAGGTTGGCCTTGGCCAGCGCGGCCAGGCCGCAGCCGGTGGGGTAGCGCTTGCCGCGGATGCGATGGGCGAAGGCGAGCGTGTCGACGGTCCGCTTGAGCAGGGAGTCCGGGACTTCGGTGACCATGGCGGCCGCGCGGAGGTCGGCGGTGAGGATGCCGTGGCCGATGACGAGCTGCTTTCCGCGCAGGGCATTGATCAGGCGGCTGGCGGGGCGGGGTCCTTCGATCAGCTCCTGTCCAGTGACGCGGAGTTCGGCCCCGTTCCATTCGGCGTGGACGAGCCCGGCTCGGCCGATCACCCACCCCTCCGGCGGTGCGGGGGCAACCCCGCGTCCGTGAGCACGAGAGCCGCGATCGAAGTCGACGTCGCAGAAAGTCAGTGCCAGTGGGCGCGACCGTACCTGTCCCTGCCGATGCTGGCGGCGGCGCCGTGATGCCTTGCCCAAGGAGTGCCCCTTTCCTCCAGAAGATGTGACGCAGTGCGGTCGCATCGTGACAGTAGCCACTGACAGTGCTGTCTGACCTGGGGGAACGTCTCAGAGGCCCCGCGTCGGGGCCCCCGTCTTCGACGGATCAGCGCCGCGGACGGCGGCGGGGCCTGACCACGAAGGCGCAGCCGCCGAAGGTGATGTCAACGACACGCACCAACTCGTCACGGCCTCGGTTCGTGTCCGTGATGTGCAGTACCCCTCCCTGGGCGAGTGCTCGCCTGATCGGCCTGACCGATCCGGAGGGAACCCTGACGACCCCGAGGGACCAGTCCTCCCGCCGCAACGAGGCGGCCATCATGCGGGAATCCAGCCTTCGCAAGGTCCTCGTGGAGAAGGGATAGGTCAGCGAGATCAACAGGGGAATCGCTATGCCGACCACGATGAAGCCGGTGATTCCGGTGGCCTGTGCGGCGCCCGAGACCATCCAGAGTGCGAGCCCGAGAATGCCCAGGGCGGAGTTCCGCTGCCGCCGGCGGCGGGCTGCAGTGGACCCCCAGCGCCGCCGGTCGGGATAGTAGCGATCGCCGCGGTAGTAGCCGCCCGATCGCCGGATCCGAGCGCGACGGAAGTAGGCGCGAACGAGTTGACCTGCCCGGTTCCGTTGCTCTCTCAGGGCATCCGTCGACGCGGCCGTGGCGCCCGAGGTGTCCGACGATCCGGCGCGGGGACGATGGATGGCCCTCAGGGTCCAGGTGGAGCGCAGGGCGATCCAGGACGCGAAGAACACCTTCAGCAGTTTCCCGGGCCGTTCATCCAGAAGAGCGGTCCACTCGGCCTCGTAGCGCTCGGCGGCCTCAGGATTCCGTAGCTGGCGTGCGGCGAACCGCAGGATCCGGCGCGCGAGCCAGGGTGAGACCTCGGTGAACTCCCCGATGGCCAGGCTGAGAGCGGTGGGGATGAGCAGGTTGGTTAAAGCCTCGTTCACCAGGCGCCCGCCCATCGGGTCAGGACGCCTAACGCCAGCTTGGGGCGGGACGGTGGCGCGCCCGCCGGAGTCGGCAGCTGGCCGCGGCGTTCGATAACGACGCTGCGGGCCTGCTCGGCGCCGGTCGGGGTCAGGAAGTAGAAGCGGCGGCGGGGACGGCCCTCGGTGGGGTTTTCCGTCTCCCAGTGGCTGTCGAGCCAGCCCGCCTCCTCGAGGCGGGCCAGGATCGGATAGATGGAGCCGGTCGGTTTGCCGGCGGCCTTGGCGACCGCGAAGCCGTGGAGCTCTTCGCGGGACACCAGGAACGCTTCGAGAACGTCGAGCGTGGCCGACGTGATGCGAAATGGGGTCCTCACATCCCTAACTCTATATATGAAGAAGAAGCCTCGGGGTGGAACACGAGAGTCCTCAAGTGAAGGTTGGGGGAAGGGAGTTGATCTGCTGCTGGCGCTGTGATGCGGGGCTGCCGGTGTCGTCTGGGATGCCGACCGGGACCATCGAGGGTGGCGGTGAAGTCGCCGACCAGCGGACGGGCGGTCAACCGGCTGCGCTGCGCTCAGTCTCCGGCATCGGGGGCAGCCAGTGCACGGCGTTGTCGCGGAAGGACGCGTGGATGGGGACAAGGTCTGTGCCGCTGGTGTCGTCAAGGGCGGTGACGTTGATGCCGATCTCCGGGGTGTTGCTGTCGATCGCCGCGACGCGGCTGCCGCAAGTCGGGCAGAAGCCGCGCTTCGCCTCGCCTTCGAAGGTCTCGTACCAGGTCGGCTCGCTCTCGCCGGTCCAGGCGACCGTGGCGAAGCCCACCCACCACATCACGGGGGTGCCGCCGAGCTTCTGGCAATGCTCGCAGGCACAGGTGTGGGGGAAGACAGCCGGACCCCGGGTGGTGAAGCGGATGCGGCCGCACAGGCAGCCGCCGGTACGGCCCTCAGCAGCTTCGGCTCCCTGAGCGTCGGCCGCAGCTGTGGCGTTCATCAGGTGATCTCCCAGGCGCGATGGGCAAGTTGGGCCCATCAGTGTGCCATCCCTTCCATGATCGCCAAGACGCTGTTTGGCGGCTCTGGCGTGGCCCCGGCCGCGTGCGCCAATTGCGGAGGCGTCACGGGCCGGGCGACAAGGTGGGCTGGCCGGCCAGGAAGCGGTCCATGGCCGTACGGATGCGGGAACGTTCGTCCTCGTGCTGCTAATTCATGCGATGGCCTCCTCGACGGCGGTCGCCCAGAGGCTGGGGCACGAGGCTGCCTACCGGTGCGGATCGCCCGTTGATTCGCCAGTTCGCCTGCGGCAGACGGGAAAGATCGCGGAAAGACTGGCCAACGCTTCGGGGGCATGTCAACGTAGACGCCTTCCCGGAAAATACCAGGTCAGAGAGGTGATGCCGGTGGCCGTTCAGGTTGCCCAGCCCGGATTCGCCACGACCGTCGAGGCCCTGCGGCTGCGCTCCTGGAAAATCGGTCCAGGCCAGCCGACGCTGGTAACCGATCAGTTCACCGACGCTGACTTCAAGCTGGTCGTGGACGACCGCGCCGATGTCCATGTGAACAGCAAGGACGGCAGGTTCTACCTCGGCTGGTTCCCGATGGGGCGTCCTGGCACCGACGGTGAGGGGTGGGTGATCGCAGTCACCGGCACCGCGAAGACCCGCGGGTATCGGATGTCGTTCGACACAGAGACCCCGGCGGACATCGTTGCTGCCGCCGTGGCCCAGGTCTTGGCCACCGCCCAGCGCCTGTGATTGGCATGGCGGCCGACAGGTGCACCACTGGGTCGTACAACACCGCATGCCCTGCTCAGCTTGACTCCAGCACACCGTGTCCGCTACCGCGAGGAGAACGCTGTGGATCCGTACCTTCCCGAGATGACCGTCGGCGACCTCATCAGCCTTCTGTCTGCCTGCGACGGTGAAGCGCCGGCCCGGCTCGCCATCAACCCGTTCTTTCCCATGGCCCACCGTATCGGCGGGGTGATCGCTTCGCAGGACGAGAACGGCAACCCGCTGGTCTTCATTGCCGAAGCCAAGGACGCCGAACAGATCGGCCACCTGCAGCCGAACGTCGCCGTCCAGCTCACCTGGCACGAGCCAGCCGAGGCTCCCGCACGCCGTCGGCGCACGGCGACGCCGCCGAGCGACGGCGGCAGCTGAAACACCCACGACCTTTCGGAGGCGCCCCTGCACCCGCACCACCCCTACGACCCTACCCACCCTGACTCGCCGGACCCGGTGTACTGGGTCACCCCGCGCCATCTGGCCGGTGACGACGGCGCTCTCGCCGAGCGGATCGGCGACCTGTTGACCGGTATGGGCTGGCGCCTGTGGCCCACCTCCCGGCAGACCCTGCTGTACGTGAGTCCGGATGAGCTGCGCGGAGCCGAGTGGATCCTCGCCAGCTACCCCTTCGAACTCGGCGGCCTGCCTGTGGCCTGGCAACTGTCCGCTCGCCCGCACTCCGCCAGCGCCCTGACCGAGTGGAACGCCTACTTCACCACCGGCGTCCCCCACGAGGCACTCGCCGACCTCCTCATTGCGCTCGACACCCGCGATGTGCCCGACATGGGTTTCGGCGAGCCGGAGGCGGTCTTGGCCGCACTCGTCGCCCAGGGCTGGATGAGGGACGTGGACCGCCCCACGACCACCGCCACGGACCCCGGCTTCGCCTCCAGCGTGTCGCTGGAGGAACTGCCCCCGCTCATCCAGGACGCCGACCCGCGCCCCGACCTGGTGGGCTGGCAGGCATGGGCGGAACTCGTCCTCGGCGCCCCGTACCTGTGGTGCGCCAGCTTCAGCGCCAGCGTCCCGCACGACCTGGTCGCGGTCTTCGCCGCCTCGCTCGCTTCCCCGGTCCCTGTGCCCCGGCGCACCCTGCCCGAAGGCGGGCAGGAGCGGCTCACCGTCGTGCGCCGCGACTGACGACACCTCCCCACGCCGACCGTGCGCCTGTAGCCGGGGCGGTCGCTCCCTATGGAAAGGACATCGACCTGTCGGTTTCACCCCTGTCCGCGGGCCGACTCGTGCTCGCCGACGCCATCACGGCGGCCGGGCCGGGTCGGCACTACTTGCACGTCGTGCGGCCGCTGGTCGCGCGGGAAGCGCTCGCGGAAGTCCTTTATCTGGGCGGCAACCGGCTCGCTCTCGGTCCGGTGAGCGCGGAGCGCTTCGACCGCCTGACCCGCTTGGTGGACCGGGCCGTGACGGATGCGAGCAACCGGTGCGGATCGTCGGTCCTGTCGTTGGTGTCCGACTCACCCACCGGATCGGGCCTGGTCCGGACGGTGACCCGCTACATCATCGAAGACAGGCAGTGCACCGAGGCCGGAGCGCTGAACGAGCGCGAGTACGGCGCCTGCGCGGTCGCACTCGCTCGCGCCGAGGCCGATAGAGCTGCCGAGGACGCCCGCATGCTCGCGACCCTGCCCAGCCGTTTCGACGCCCTCTGACGGCCCATCTCGTCACCCACCCAATGCCCATCCTTGGAGCTCTGTTTGACCCTGTACCTGCTCCGGCTCTCCATCTCTCCCACGAACGGGACCGCGCACCACGGTGTCGTTATCGGCACCGAGCCACTGACCGTGTGCGCCACACACTCAACTGATCTCGCGCCGATTGCGGAGAACACGGCGCACTCCCTGTGCCAGGGCTGTACACGCGCCTGGCTCATCCTCACCACTCAGCCGCACCCCGGCGGCGAGCCGGATCTCCGGCCCGCTGTCGGCACCGGCAAGAGCGCCACCGCTCATCGGCCAATACCGGGCTATCTGATGGGCTATTGCGGCAAGCCGCTCGACGTGCGCCCGACTTCAGCCCGGCGAGTGTGCGCGAACTGCACGGTTCTCGCGGCGGCCCTGGACCGCTTCCACCGCCTGGCGGGCGAGGTGAGTGTTTCCTCTGATGGATCCTGCCCGCGCAACGAGGACGTCCTGTGGGCACCCAACGGCCGCAGCAATCTCGTCACCGGGCACCGCCATCACGCCGCCTCCGGCAACGGTCTGTGCGGCACGCCGCTGTCCGGCCCGAACCCCGACGCCACTAACGAATGCGCCCCCTGCCGCCGCGCGTGGAGGAGCGAGCGCGACCGGAGGGCCACCGCCCTTCCCCGGATGAGGTCGCGCGCCCGCTGGTGGCACCAACGCCGGGAAGTGGATACCTTCCACGGCCGCGCTGCGGACCTCAACTTCGGCGACTCCTATACGTTGTCCGGCTGCCCGGACCAGCACCACGTCCTGACCATGAGCCACCCCCCGTTATGTTCTTCGCGGTCCTGCAAGAGGGCCGCTGGCTTCCGGGCCCGGCATGACTTTTGCCCCCTGTCGAACGGATGACCTGGGGGGTGGTGTCAGTGCGCCGTGAGGCGCTGCAATTCGTGCGGAGGTGAGAGACCGTCGCCGTCGTCCCTGTCGCAGCAGGGTGATGAAGCTGGGGGCAGCCTGATCCGGGAGGTGCCGGTGAGGGTGAGAGCGGCCCTGACAAAGCCGGGACGGGCCAGAACTGCCAGATGGCCTGGGTTCGGCGAGCGTGATGGAGAGGAGTACGAGAGGAACCAGCGTTTACGTCTCTCAACCCCCCGCCGGCTCAAACCTGTGCAGATATGGGCCGGGTGCGGTGCGTCTTCGAACCGGGTGACTGGAGCGGGGAACTCCTGGGCGGGCTTTGACATGCCCGTCGGGAGGCCACGGTGAAGTGCTGCGGGGTAGCCGTGGCGATGCCGCAGGGACAGAGCTGGGCTCCTACTCCGTCGAGCGAATTGCAGTGAACACGGGAACCGTTCCGGCTCACGCCCGCTGCCAGGGATCCGCCCTGGTGGACGGGCTGGGTCCATCGTCGGCCGATCGGGCCGGGGCGGGGCGGAGCCGCTGTAGTACTCCGAGCGCACGAGAGGTGCGCACATGGGGAAGGGCGGCAGCGGTATCGAGAAGGGAAGGAGGCTGTAATGCCGAAAGATGCACCGATGAACGGCGGTGCTCCGCCTGTCGAGGACCCGGAAGAGTCCGGCGGGAGGGTATCGGGGATGCAGGCCAAGCTTCACCGTTGGGCGGCGGCCGACCCTGGCCGCAGGTTCGACGACCTGTTCAACTTCGTGCACGACCCGACGACGCTGCGTTATGCGTTCTACCGGGTCGCAGGTAACAAGGGGGCTCGGACTGCGGGCATGGACGGCGTTACCGTCGCTCATGTCGAAGAGCAGGTCGGTGTCCTCCGGTTCCTGGACGACTTGCGGACCAGTCTCAAGGATGGTTCCTTTCGGCCTCAGCCGGTACGGGAACGCAAGATCCCCAAGCCGGGTGGTTCCGGAAAGGTCCGCAGCCTAGGTGTTCTGTCCACGGAGGTTGGGGACGGGTGACGGCGATCACTGACGTGTGA
>NZ_BMVM01000012.1 GCF_014650715.1 Streptomyces bluensis
CTGAAGGGCCAACCACCCGCCAGCCGCGTCCCCAACCTCACAGGGCAATACACCTAGGGCCTGTTGCGAAAGTCCCGCCTGCCCGGCGACGCCCGGCACGCCCTTCGGGCGGACGACGGGACTTTCGCAACAGGCCCTAGCGGCGCCCTACTTGTCGACGTCCCCCACCACGAAGAACAGGGACCCCAGGATCGCCACCATGTCCGCGACCAGCGTCCCCGGCAACAGCTCCACCAGCGCCTGGATGTTGTTGTACGAGGCCGAGCGCAGCTTCAGCCGGTACGGGGTCTTCTCGCCCTTGCTGACGAGGTAGTAGCCGTTGATGCCGAGTGGGTTCTCGGTCCAGGCGTAGGTGTGGCCCTCGGGGGCCTTGAGAACCTTCGGGAGGCGCTGGTTGACCGGGCCGGGCGGCAGCTCGGCGAGCCGGTCCAGGCAGGCGTCCGCGAGGTCCAGCGAGTTGTGCGCCTGCCCGAGGAGGCACTCGAAGCGGGCCAGGCAGTCGCCCTCCTCGCGCGTGACGACCCGGAGCGTGTCCCGCAGTTCCCCGTACGCCAGGTACGGCTCGTCCCGCCGCAGGTCGAAGTCCACCCCTGAGGCGCGGGCGATCGGCCCGCTCACCCCGTACGCGTGCACCGTCTGAGGCGTCAGGACGCCCACGTCGCGCGTACGGCCCCGGAAGATCTCGTTGCCGAGCACCAGGTCGTCGAACACGTCCATGCGCGAACGCACGTCGGCGACCACCTCACGCGCGCGGGAGGTCCAGCCGGCCGGGAGGTCCTCCTTGAGGCCTCCGACGCGGTTGAACATGTAGTGCATGCGGCCGCCGGAGATCTCCTCCATGATGTTCTGGAGCTCCTCGCGCTCCCGGAACGCGTAGAAGACCGGGGTGATGCCACCGAGCTCCAGCGGGTACGAACCGAGGAACATCAGGTGGTTCAGGACCCGGTTCAGTTCCGCGAGCAGGGTGCGCATCCACACCGCGCGCTCCGGCACCTCCATGCCGAGCATGCGCTCCACGGCGAGGACCACGCCCAGCTCGTTCGAGAACGCGGAGAGCCAGTCATGGCGGTTGGCGAGCATGATGATCTGGCGGTAGTCCCGCGCCTCGAAGAGCTTCTCCGCGCCTCGGTGCATATAGCCGATCACCGGTTCGGCGTGCGTGATGCGCTCACCGTCGAGCACGAGACGGAGACGCAGCACACCGTGCGTGGACGGGTGCTGCGGTCCGATGTTGAGCACCATGTCGGTGCTCTCGGCGGCGCCGCCGATGCCGACCGTGGTCTCCGTCGTAGGACTCATGGGAACAGTCTCTCGTACGTACGCTGACGGGATGGAGACGGGGACGTTGGACGAGGCAGGACAGGGCGGGGAGCACGAGCCGCGCGGCGGCACCCGGGCGGTGGCACCGGAGGCCGAGCCGGTGTGGACCGGGCTGCCGCCCGGTCTGCTGCGGATGCGGCGGCTGTTGCTGGTGGTGTGGCTGGGCCCGTTGACCATCGGCCTTGCCCTGCTGCTGGGCCTGCTCGCCGGGCCGGTCTGGGCGGCCTTCGCGCTGCTGCCGCTGGCCGTGCTGCTGTGGGGCTGGCCCATGCTGGGCCGCAACTGGCGCTCCTGGCGGTACGCCGAGCGCGCCGACGACCTGCTGATCAGCCGGGGCGTGCTGTGGCGTGAGGAGACCGTCGTGCCGTACGGGCGCATGCAGCTGGTCGAGGTCACGTCCGGGCCGGTCGAGCGGCACTTCGGGCTGGCGAGCGTGCAGCTCCACACGGCCGCGGCCGCCACGGACGCGCGTATCCCCGGGCTGGACCCGGCGGAGGCCGAGCGGCTGCGCGACCGGCTGACGGAGCTCGGCCAGGCACGATCGGCGGGGCTGTGAGCACGCCCGGCACCGGGCAGGAGGCGCACGAGGTGCCCGAGGTGCCCGACGAGAACCGGAAGAACCCGGGGAACCTGGGGAACCTTGAGAACCCCGAAAGCCGGCAGAACCCGGTGATCGAGCACCGGCTGCACCCCGTGACCCCGCTGCGGCGGGCCTGGGCGCCGGTCGCCGTGATCTTCGGGTGGGCCATGCACGACCCGGACGGGGCGCAGCGGCAGCTCTCGCGGCTGACCACGACCACGCTGCTGATCGGGCTCGCCGTGATCATCCCGGCCGCCGCCCTGTACGGGTTCCTGACCTGGTGGTTCACCCATTTCGCAGTGACCGGCGCGGAACTGCGCATCCGTACCGGCCTGGTGTTCCGCCGCACCGCGCACATCCGGCTGGAACGCATCCAGGCCGTGGACGTCACCCAGCCGCTGCTGGCCCGGGTCGCGGGCGTCGCCAAGCTCAGACTCGACGTCATCGGCACGGACAAGAAGGACGAACTCGCCTATCTGGGCGAGGCCCACGCCCGCGCCCTGCGGGCCGAACTCCTCGCCCGCGCGGCCGGATTCGAGCCCGAGACCGCGCACGAGGTCGGCGAGGCCCCAGTGCGGCAACTGCTGCACGTCCCGGCGGGCGTACTCGCGGTGTCGGTCGTCCTCAGCGGCGCCACCTGGGGGACTCTTCTCGCCGCGGTCGTCGTTCCGCCGGTGCTGTGGTTCGCCACGCACAGTGTGTGGACGGTCGTCGCGACCGCGCTGCCGCTTCTCGGCGCGGCGGGCGCGAGCAGTGTGGGCCGGTTCGTCGGGGAGTACGACTGGACGGTGGGCGAGTCGCCGGACGGGCTGCGGATCGACCACGGCCTTCTGGACCGCGCGCACGAGACCGTGCCACCCGGCCGGGTACAGACCGTACGGATCGTGGAACCGCTGCTGTGGCGGAGGCGAGGCTGGGTGCGGGTGGAGCTGGACGTGGCGGGCTCGTCGAACTCGGTCCTGGTGCCGGTCGCTCCGCGCGCCGTGGCCGAGGGCGTGATCGAGCGGGTACTGCCGGGGGTGACCGTGCCGCGGTCGCCGGCCCGTCCGCCCCGGCGCGCGGGGTGGTGCGTGCCGTTCTGGTGGCGCGGGTACGGGCTCGCCGTCACCGACAGCGTCTTCGCGGCCCGGCACGGCGTGCTGCGGCGCAGCCTGGCGCTCGTCCCGCACGCGAAGGTGCAGAGCGTACGGCTGGCGCAGGGGCCGTGGGAGCGCCACAAGGGCCTGGCGGACGTGCACGTGGACACGGGGGCCAACAAGACGGTGACCGCCCGGCTCCGGGACGCGGACGAGGCGTCCCGCCTGCTGGCGGCCCAGGCGGACCGGTCCCGTACGGGGCGCAAGGAGGCGCTGCCGGACCGGTGGATGGCGTGATGCGGTCCGTTCCAGACGGGCCACGGGGATCCAGGTGGTGGGAGGGTGCCGCGAGGGCGGCCTGTACTTGGCTTGATTTCGACGGCCTGAACACATGGAAGGTGTGCGCGTGAGGGGCGACCGCACCGTCCGGTGCGACCGCCCCTCCATCGGGCGAAGGCCCTCGACGGGTTTCTGTCAGGGTTTCAGGACACCGCGGTCCGCAGCCCCTCCATGTCGATGTGCTCCGTCTCGTCGTGAGCCGTCAGGTCGATGACCTGGCCGATGCCGCGCGCGTCCTCGTCCACGGGCTTGAACCGGGCCTCGGACTCGGCCTTGTGCAGCGCGAGCGCCTCCTGGCCGACCACGTCCGCGAGGTCCTCGTTCTGTACGTCCTCGATGGCCTCCCCGTCCTTCTGCGTACCGAAGAAGTCGAAGCGGCCCTCGGCCGCCGGGCGCCGGCGAGGGGCCGCCGGTACGACGGCCACGGCGGTCGGGACCGTGAAGTGACCGGAGGGCTGGGCGGGCAGCGCGGGATCGGCGGCCGAGGCAGCGGGCTCGGCGGCCGCCGCCTCAGTGACGTCGGAGTCGACGGCTTCGGAGTCGACGGCCTCGGACTCGACGGCTTCGGACTCGACGGCCTCGGGCTCAGCGGCCGCAGGCTCGGTGACCAGGAGTTCGTGGCCCCTGGCCTCGGCAGTCTCAGGCTGTGTCGCCGGGTGGTCGTCCTCCTCGGCGGCGTCGGCGGCCGGAGCCGATTCCGCCGCCGCGGAGCCTGCCTGGGGCGAACCGCCGTCAGGAGAGCCACCGTTCCCCGCGGCGGCATTGCCGGAGCCACCCTTGTCGGAGCCACCCCTGTCGGAGCCGCTCTTCGGGGAACCGCTCTGGACCATCCGCTCCAGCGCCGAGTTGGCGCGCAGGAAGAGCGCGGAACCGGCCGGGGAGAAGACCCCGGAAGCCGACGACTCCGACGACTCCGACAGCTCCGACGGCTTCCTCTTCGCGGCCTGCTCGTCGACGGCGCCCGCGGCAGCACCGCCGCTGCCCTCGCCCGCCTCGACCGCACCCTCGTCCGCCGCCGTCAGCTCCTTCGCCGGGGCCGATGACGCCTCTATGGCGAGCCTGCGACGGCCCTCCAGGGCGGTGGCCCGCTCCGTCTCCGCGGTGGCGTACCGCCGCAGCAGCGCCGCGTGCTCGTTGCGCAGGCCGGCCAGCTCCGACCGCTTGGCGCGAAGCTTGTGCTCCAGCTTCTGGCGCAGCTCGCGCGACTCCTCAAGGTCGGCCTCCAGCTCGGCGACCTGCTCCTCGTGCCGCCACTCGTCGCCCGCCCGCGCGCGCGTGAGGTCCGCGACGCGTTTGCCCGCCTCCACGTCCCAGCGGCGCATGACGGCCGCGCCCACGGCGGCGGTCGCCGCGGCGAACGCGGCCGACACCCGTAGCACGGCCGCGTCCGTGAACACCCAGGGCCCGAGGGCGCAGACGAGCGAGACGCCTGCGATCGCCGACGGAGGCAGCAGCCTGTGCAGGGGCGGTGAATGGCGGTGACGTCCACGTGGCATGGCCAGAAACTTACCGCGCGTAGGGGAGCCATGGTGCCCCCGGAGGTAAAAAGACAGCCACCCGTGGCTCGTTCCGGAACTCCCTCGGCTCACCGGTCGCTGAGCCGCCCGCTGAGCCACTGCAACGTCGCCGGGATCTCCCGCCGCCATGTGTTGAAGTTGTGCCCGCCGCTGTCGAGGATGATCGACGCGATCCGCGTCGGCCGCTTCGACTTCACGAGGTTGATGAAGTCGAGGGTGGCCTTGTAGGTGGCCTCGCCGTGTCTGCTGGTGCTGACGAGCAGTGAGGTGTCGGGGGCGGGCCGGTGTTTCAGGTACCACATCAGGTCGGCCTCGTTCCGCAACCGCTTGTTCCCCTGGAAGAGGTCGCCCGTCGTCGGGTCGAGCGGGGCCTGGTAGGACGGCGACAGGCCCGCGCCGGCGGCGTACACGTTCGGGTGGTGGACGGCGAGTTTCAGCGCGCAGTACCCGCCGGTGGAGTCGCCGACGACGCCCCAGCTGCCGGGTTTCCGGGCCACCCGGTAGTGACGTCCCACGGCCTCCGGAAGGTCCTTGGCGAAGAACGACTCGGTCTGCGGGCCGCCCGGTACGTCCACGCACTCGGTGTCACGTGGCGGCGCCACGGTCGGCCGCATCATCACCAGGATCATCGGCTGGGTCTCGCCCTTCTTGGCCAGCCGGTGGGCCGTCTGCGGATACTGCAGGCCGTCGATGAGCGCCTCGGCGGTGCCCGGGTAGCCGGTGAGGACGACGACCGTGGGGAAGGTGCGTGTGCGGTACTGCGGCTGGAAGTACTCCGGGGGCAGATACACGTACGCCGGGGACGCGATCTGTGTCGTACGGCCCATGATCCCGACCTTCTGGATCTGGCCGGCGATCCGGGGACGGCCGCTCCCCGGGACGTCCACCTGCTGGGTGTCGAGCACTTGGAGGGGCCCGCCCAGGCCGGCGCCGCCGTGGTCGACGACCACACCCTGTCCGTTCTCCTGGCCGAGCAGGTCCGCCCAACTGGAGTAGAACCCGAACGTCTGGTTCACGGCGAACCCGACGGAGGCGAAGACCGCCACCTGGGTGGCCAGCAGAATCGCGACGCGCCCGCTGACGGCACGCCAGCCGCGGCGCGCCAGCCGCGGCCACCACAACACCGTGCCGACGAACAGCAGCACGGCGGACAGCACCGCCAAAGCCAGCACCTTGTCGCTCGTCAGACCCATGGGATTCATCCTGCCCGCGCTTTCCTGTGGGGGGTCGGCCACAGCGTCCGTACGGCGGATCGCGTACGGGGCCGGACCTGCCCGCCTCCGCTCCCTTCATGGCTCAATGCCGCGGTCTTTCCCCGGCCTTTGCGCCGTTTTACTGAAGGGGGGTGAACCTCTCCTGTCGAGACATCGTCCTAGAGGGCGTAATGTCGCCGGATGCCGGAATAGCACCGGATTCAAGGCCTTCTTCAAGAACTCTGGATCAAGAACTTCGGGATGCGATGTCTGTCAGGATAGAGGCGGAAATGTCGGGCGAGGTTCCCCGTCAATCAACCCGGTTGCGGCGTGTGCTGAACGGGCCGTGCCCCGAGGCCGTCCCCGCCCTGGTGGCCAGAGCCTGCACGCTCGTGGGACTCCTGGACATCGCGGCGGGCGTGTTCCCGCGCTTCCGGCGCAGCCGCATGCACGCGCTCGCCGAGGTGCTGCCCGGAGCGCTCGGCCCGTTCGCGGCCGCCCTGTCGCTCAGCGCGGGCGTCCTGCTGCTGCTCCTCGCGCACGGGCTGCGCCGCCGCAAACGCCGGGCGTGGCGGGCCGCCGTGGTGCTCCTGCCGGCGGGCGCGATCGCCCAGTTCACCTATCGCCACTCACTCGTCGGCGTCCTCATCTCGCTGCTCCTGCTCGCACCGCTGGTGCGCCACCGCGACGAGTTCTCGGCCCTGCCCGACCCGCGCAGCCGCTGGTACGCGCTCGGCAACTTCGTCCTGATGGGTGCCGGTTCCCTCCTGCTGGGCCTGGTCATCGTCAGCGTCCACACCCGGCACATCGTGGGCGACCCGAGCCTGTCCGACCGTCTGGAGCACGTGCTGTACGGCCTGTTCGGCTTCGAGGGGCCGGTCGACTACACGGGCACCACCTCGTGGACGGTGGGGTTCTCCCTCGGCGCGCTCGGCCTGTTGACAGCCATCACCACCATCTACCTGGCCCTCCGCCCCGAGCACCCGGCGGCACGCCTGACAGAGGACGACGAGGCACGGCTGCGCGCCCTGCTGGACAAACACGGGGGCCGTGACTCACTCGGCCACTTCGCGCTCCGCCGCGACAAGGCGGTCGTCTTCTCCCCCAGCGGCAAGGCGGCGGTGACCTACCGGGTCGTGCACGGCGTGATGCTCGCCAGCGGTGACCCGATCGGCGACGTGGAGGCCTGGCCCGGCGCGATCGAGCGCTTCATGGACGAGGCGAGGACGCACTCCTGGACACCCGCCGTCATGGGCTGCTCCGAGACGGGCGCCGAGGTGTGGACCCGCGAGACCGGACTCGACGCCCTCGAACTGGGCGACGAAGCGGTGGTGGACGTCGCGGATTTCTCCCTCGCCGGACGCGCGATGCGCAACGTACGCCAGATGGTGAAGCGCATCGAGCGTGCCGGCTACGAGACCCGGGTACGGCGCGTCCATGACCTCGGCGAGGGCGAACTGGAGCGGGTACGCCGCGCCGCTGACTCCTGGCGCGGCACCGACACCGAACGCGGCTTCTCCATGGCCCTGGGCCGCATCGGGGACGCGGCCGATGGCGACTGCCTGATCGCCACCGCGCACAAGGCCGAGGGGGAACCCGGCCCGTACGGCGACCTCAAGGCCGTGCTCCACTTCGTCCCCTGGGGCCCTGACGGGGCGTCACTGGACCTGATGCGCCGCGACCGCTCGGCCGACCCCGGCATGAACGAGCTGCTGATCGTCGCGGCCCTTCAGGCGGCCCCCCGCTACGGCATCCAGCGCGTCTCCCTGAACTTCGCGATGTTCCGCTCGGCTCTGGCCCGCGGCGAGAAGATCGGCGCCGGGCCGGTGCTGCGCGCCTGGCGCGGCCTGCTGGTCTTTCTCTCCCGCTGGTTCCAGATCGAGTCGCTGTACAAGTTCAACGCCAAGTTCCGCCCGCGCTGGGAGCCCCGGTTCGTCGTCTACGCCGCTTCGCGCGATCTGCCCCGTATCGGTCTCGCGGCCCTGCAGGCCGAGGGCTTCGTCAACCTGGCCCTGCCCCTGCCCCGGTTCCTGCGCCGCAGGTCGACCACCGCACGTCCCTGTGCCCACCACGTGGCGGAGCACCAGGGGATACGGGCAGCCTGACCAGCCCACGCATGCGACCCCCCGAAAGAGCCCTAACCTGGACGCATGAGCAAGCAGAACCAGCGCAGCGACGTGGCGGGACTGCCCGTATGGGACCGGTGTGCGGTCATGGGCGTCGTGAACGTCACCCCGGACTCGTTCTCCGACGGCGGCCGCTGGTTCGACACCACCGCCGCGGTGAAGCACGGTCTTCACCTCGTCGACGAGGGCGCCGACCTCGTCGACGTCGGCGGCGAGTCCACCCGCCCGGGTGCCACCCGAGTCGACGAGGCGGAGGAGCTCAGGCGCGTCATCCCGGTCGTGCGGGGCCTGGCGTCCGAAGGCGTCGTCGTCTCCGTCGACACGATGCGCTCCTCCGTCGCCGAGCAGTCCCTCGCGGCGGGCGCCGCACTTGTCAACGACGTCAGCGGCGGCCTCGCCGACCCCGCGATGATCCCGGTCGTCGCCGACGCGGGCGCCCCCTTCGTGGTCATGCACTGGCGCGGCTTCCTGGAGGGCGGCAACGTCACGGGCGTGTACGAGGACGTGGTCCGTGAAGTCGTCGACGAGCTGCACGCGCGCGTGGAGGCCGTTCTGGACGGTGGTGTCGCCCCCGACCGGATCGTTGTCGACCCCGGTCTCGGGTTCTCCAAGGACGCCGAGCACGACCTCGCGCTCCTCGCCGGACTCGACCGTCTGCTCCGTCTCGGCCACCCCCTGCTGGTCGCCGCCTCCCGCAAGAGGTTTCTCGGCCGCGTTCTCGCCGGCCCCGAGGGCGCCCCGCCGCCGGCCCGGGAGCGCGACGCCGCCACCGCCGCCGTCTCCGCCCTGGCCGCGCACCAGGGCGCCTGGGCCGTCCGCGTCCACGAGGTGCGGGCCACCGCCGACGCCGTCCGCGTGGCCAGGGCCGTAGAAGGAGCCCGGGAGCTGTGAGCGCGCCCCACACGGACGTCGAGCAGGTCGAACTCGCCAACACGGCCTTCTACGAGGCAATGGAGCGCGGCGACTTCGAGACGGTCTCCTCGCTCTGGCTGACCCCCGCGGACCTGGGCGTCGACGAGTCGTACCACGACCCGGCGGACACCGGCGTGATCTCCTGCGTCCATCCCGGCTGGCCGGTCCTCACCGGCCGCGGCGAGGTGCTGAGGTCCTATGCGCTCATCATGGCGAACACCGAGTACATCCAGTTCTTCCTGACCGACGTCCATGTGTCCGTCACCGGCGACACGGCCCTGGTGACCTGCACGGAGAACATCCTCAGCGGTGGCCCCGCGCCGGAGGAAGGCGGTGAGCTGGGCCCGCTCGTGGGCCAGCTGGTCGTCGCCACGAACGTGTTCCGGCGCACCGCCGACGGCTGGAAGCTGTGGTCGCACCACGCCTCGCCCGTACTGACCGAATCCGACGGCGACGAGGGCGAGGACACGTCCGCCTGAGTGGGTAGGCGCCGGTCCAGGGCGTGTTTCGAAAGTCCCGTCGTCCGCCCGAAGGGCGGGCCCCGCGGCGTCTGGTGCGTGCGATCGCAAGGCGCCGGAGCGCCCTAATAGCGGAGCTATTCGGGCGTTTCGGCAACGCCGCGAGCGTGCGTGCCAGGCGTCGCGGGGCAGGCGGGACTTTCGAAACACGCCCTAGGGGCCGCTGAGTGGTTCGAGCAGCGGGATGCGGGGTATGCGGGGCTTCCGGCCTGCGAGCCGCCGTGTCCTCCCAGGGAAACGCCCGGTGAACTGTGCCCGTCGGGTGCGGGCCCGGGCCTACCGCGGCCGAACGCTGTCAGTGCCCGCAGGTAGATTCGAGGGTGGCTGGTGTGCGACCGCGTGCGGTACGCACCGCCGAGACCGACGACTGCAGGAGTGATTCGCGTGGATCGTGTCGCGCTGCGCGGCCTGAGGGCCCGCGGGCACCACGGGGTGTTCCAGAAGGAGCGCGAGGAGGGCCAGACCTTCGTCGTGGACCTGACGCTGGGCCTGGACACCCGACCGGCGGCGGCCGACGACGACCTGGCGAAGACCGTGCACTACGGCATCGTGGCGGAGGAGGTCGTGGCGGTCGTCGAGGGAGAGCCCGTCGACCTCATCGAGACGCTGGCCGAGCGCATCGCCCAGGTGTGTCTGAAGCACGAGGGCGTCCAGGAGGTCGAGGTCTGTGTCCACAAACCGCAGGCGCCGATCACGGTCCCCTTCGACGACGTGACCGTCACCATCACCCGGAGCCGAGTATGACCGCCTTCTTCACCGAGGGTCAGAGCGACCCGACCGTCCAGCCGGTGCCCGCCTCGGTCGTCGAGAAGGTGGACGCCGCCGACACGACCCTGCAGAACCCCAGGCGCGCCGTGCTCTCCCTCGGCTCGAACCTGGGCAACCGCCTGGAGACCCTCCAGGGCGCCATAGACGCCCTGGAGGACACCCCGGGCGTACGCGTCAAGGCGGTCTCCCCGGTGTACGAGACGGAGCCGTGGGGCGTCGCGCCGGGCTCGCAGCCCACGTACTTCAACGCGGTCGTGGTGCTGAAGACGACACTGCCCCCGTCCTCGCTCCTGGAGCGGGCGCACGCGGTCGAGGAGGCCTTCCACCGCGTCCGCGACGAGCGGTGGGGCCCGCGCACGATCGACGTGGACATCGTCTCGTACGCCGACGAGGTCTCCGACGACCCGGTGCTGACGCTGCCCCACCCGCGCGCGCACGAGCGGGCGTTCGTCCTGGCGCCCTGGCACGACGTGGAGCCCGAGGCCCAGCTGCCGGGCCGGGGCCCGGTCGCCCAACTCCTCGCGGACATCACCCGGGAGGGCGTCGCCCCTCGCGCGGACCTGGAACTTCAGCTGCCCGAGTAGTCGTTAAGGTCTACCGGGTCGGACGGACCGGGATCGTCCGCCGGCCCGCACAGACCACCTGGCTTACAGACCACCCGGCTTGTCGAAGGGGCATCGTGAAAGAGCTGCGCATCAGGACGCTGGCCGCGGTGTTCGTGGTGGCCGGAGTGCTGTCCTGGGCGGGGGCCCGCCTGTGGAACGCGGTGGGCTCGCTGCCCCGCGTCCCGCTGGCCGCGCCCATCGTGCTCGCCCTGATCGCCGCCGTCCTTCTCGCCACGGCGCTGTCGCTGCGCGCCCGGCTCAAGGCCCAGCGCGAACGCCGCCCGGGTGCTCGGGGCGTGGACCCGCTGGTGGCGGCCCGCGCGGTCGTCTTCGGCCACGCGAGCGCCCTGGTCGCGGCCCTGGTCGCCGGTATGTACGGCGGCACGGGCGTGTTCCTCCTGGAGTCCCTGGAGATCCCCGCCCGTCGCGATCAGGCCATCTACGCGGGCTTCTCCGTCCTCGCGGGCATCGCGGTGATAGCGGCCGCCTTCTTCCTGGAACGCGTGTGCAAGCTCCCGGAGGACGACGACACGAGCGGGGGCGGTGGTGCCGCGACCCGGGCGGTGTAGGGGCCGGGTCAGCGCGCCAGTATCAGGCTCATCGCCTCGGCGCGGGTCGTGGCGTCCCGAAGCTGGCCGCGTACGGCCGACGTCGTGGTCTTCGCCCCCGGCTTGCGGATACCGCGCACCGACATGCACATGTGCTCCGCCTCAATGACGACGATCGCGCCACGAGCCTCAAGGATGCGCATGAGCGAGTCGGCGATCTGCGTGGTGAGTCGTTCCTGCACCTGGGGGCGCCGAGCGAACACATCGACGAGACGGGCCAGCTTCGACAGGCCAGTGATCTTCCCGGTCTCGGCCGGGATGTAGCCCACGTGCGCCACACCATGGAACGGCAACAGATGATGTTCGCACAAAGACACGATTTCGATGTCCTTCACCAGGACCATCTCATCGTGTCCCAGGTCGAACGTCGTCGTCAGAACCTCTTCAGGCTCCTGCCTCAGCCCCGCCAAAAGCTCCCGATACGCCCGAGCCACCCGCCCCGGCGTCTCCCTCAGCCCCTCCCGGTCCGGGTCCTCCCCGACCGCGATCAGCAACTCCCGCACGGCGTTCTCGGCGCGTTTCTCGTCGAACTCGCCGATCGTGCCCTCGCCGTCCAGCGTCACGGGGTCGGTCATCTGGTGCCTCGTTCCTGTGCCTTCGACGCGTACGGATCACGCGTCGCATATACGGGCATATGAAAGTGCCGCGCCCCCCAGGCTAGAACCTGGGGGGCGCGGCCATCATTCCGGGCCGGACGGCCGAAAACCGTCGGCGGGTGGATCAGCTCTCCGTGCGGTCCTCCGGGGCCGTCTCCTTCGCGGGGACGGACTCCGCGGCGCCGGTGATCGCCGGCGTCGCGCCGTTCACCCCGTTCGTCAGCGCGAGCTCCTTCGGGGAGAGCACCGGCGGGCGGGTGGACGGGGTCCGGCGGGAGGAGCCGGTCCACGCCGGGCGCGGCGGGCGCTTGACGATGGGGGCGAAGATCTCGGCGATCTCCTCCTTGCCCAGCGTCTCCTTCTCCAGCAGCGCGAGCACCAGGTTGTCGAGGACGTCGCGGTTCTCGACCAGGATCTCCCAGGCCTCGTTGTGCGCGGTCTCGATGAGCTTCTTGACCTCTTCGTCGACGAGCGCGGCGACCTCTTCCGAGTAGTCGCGCTGGTGAGCCATCTCACGTCCGAGGAACGGCTCGGTGTTGTCGCCGCCGAACTTGATCGCGCCGAGACGCTCGGTCATGCCGTACTGCGTGACCATCGCGCGGGCCGTGGTCGTGGCCTTCTCGATGTCGTTCGCGGCGCCCGTCGTCGGGTCGTGGAAGACCAGTTCCTCGGCCGCGCGGCCGCCCAGCATGTAGGCCAGCTGGTCCAGCATCTCGTTGCGCGTGGTCGAGTACTTGTCCTCGTCCGGGAGCACCATCGTGTAGCCGAGGGCGCGGCCGCGGGAGAGGATCGTGATCTTGTGGACCGGGTCGGAGTTCGGTGAGGCCGCCGCGACCAGGGCGTGACCGCCCTCGTGGTACGCGGTGATCTTCTTCTCCTTGTCCGACATGATCCGGGTCCGCTTCTGCGGACCCGCCACGACGCGGTCGATGGCCTCGTCCAGCATCTGGTTGTCGATCAGCTTCTTGTCGCTGCGGGCCGTGAGGAGCGCGGCCTCGTTCAGGACGTTGGACAGATCGGCACCCGTGAAGCCGGGCGTGCGGCGGGCGACCGCGGACAGGTCGACGTCCGGGGCGACCGGCTTGCCCTTCTGGTGGACCTTGAGGATCTCCAGACGGCCCTGCATGTCCGGGCGGTCGACCGCGATCTGGCGGTCGAAGCGGCCGGGGCGCAGGAGGGCCGGGTCGAGGATGTCCGGGCGGTTCGTGGCGGCGATCAGGATGACGCCGCCCTTCACGTCGAAGCCGTCCATCTCGACGAGCAGCTGGTTCAGGGTCTGCTCGCGCTCGTCGTGACCGCCGCCGAGGCCGGCGCCGCGGTGGCGGCCGACCGCGTCGATCTCGTCGACGAAGACGATCGCCGGGGCGTTCGCCTTGGCCTGCTCGAACAGGTCACGGACGCGGGAGGCGCCGACACCGACGAACATCTCGACGAAGTCGGAACCGGAGATCGAGTAGAAGGGGACGCCGGCCTCGCCCGCGACGGCGCGCGCGAGCAGCGTCTTACCGGTACCGGGCGGGCCGTAGAGCAGCACGCCCTTGGGGATCTTCGCCCCGACCGCCTGGAACTTGGCGGGCTCCTGGAGGAACTCCTTGATCTCCTGGAGTTCCTCGACCGCCTCGTCCGAGCCCGCGACGTCCGTGAACGTCGTTTTGGGGGTGTCCTTGGTGATGAGCTTCGCCTTGGACTTCCCGAAGTTCATCACTCGGGAGCCGCCGCCCTGCATCTGGTTCATCAGGAACAGGAAGACGACCACGATGAGGACGAAGGGGAGCAGCGAGAGCAGGATCCCGACGAACGGGTTCTGCTTGGACGGCGAAACGGTGTAGCCGTCCGGGATGCGCTTGGTCTGGTACTTGTCCTGCAGCGTGGTGGCAAGGCTCACGCCCTGGTCGCCGATGTAGCTCGCCTGGATCTTCGAGCTGCCGTCGACCTTCTGACCGTTCTTGAGCTCGACCTTGATGATCTGCTCGTCGCCGGTGGTGAGCTTGGCCGACTTGACCTTGTCCTGGTTGATCGCCTGGACGACCTGGCCGGTGTCCACCGTCTTGTAGCCGCCGGACGAGCCGACGACCTGCATCAACACGACCACGGCAAGGACGGCCAGCACGATCCACATGACCGGCCCACGGAAGTATCGCTTCACGTCCATCCATACGGAGCGGTGCCGCCCCGTCCCTCCTGCCATAGTGAGTTTGATAAAGGCTGTTCTTCGGACGGTACCCCAGCATTGTCACCCGAAGTCGCGCGGGACGGCTGACAATCCCGTCTCTGCATGCTCCAACGGCGCGAGACCCGCTGGGGTTCCCGAGCCTCTCACGGAGGCCTGCGGCCCTCGTGACGAGGACTTTTCAGCCGCCGTAAACGTGAGGCGCGAGCGTACCCACGAACGGGAGATTGCGGTACTTCTCCGCGTAGTCGAGGCCGTATCCCACGACAAACTCGTTGGGAATGTCGAATCCGACCCACTCGACGTCGATGGCGACCTTGGCCGCGTCCGGCTTGCGCAGCAGGGTGCACACCTTCAGGGAGGCGGGCTCGCGGGAGCCGAGGTTGGTGATCAGCCAGGAGAGGGTCAGGCCGGAGTCGATGATGTCCTCGACGATGAGGACGTGCCTGCCCTTGATGTCGGTGTCGAGGTCCTTGAGGATCCGCACCACGCCGGAGGACTGGGTGCCCGCGCCGTACGAGGACACGGCCATCCAGTCCATGGTGAGGGGGGTGGACAGCGCCCGGGCGAGGTCCGCCATGACCATCACGGCGCCCTTGAGGACGCCGACGATCAGCAGGTCCTTGCCCGTGTACTCCGCGTCGATCTTCGCGGCCAGCTCGGCCAGCTTCGCGTCGATCTCTTCCTTGGTGATGAGTACCTGCTTGAGGTCGGCACCCATGTCGTTCGCGTCCACCCGCATCACTTTCGGTCGTCCCACCGGCTGAACGGCCTCTCCCCGAAGGAGGACCCGACTCCTCCTGAGGGGAGGGTGCTTTCTCAGCCTTGCCGAATCAACAGTCTGCCACCCTGCCTCCGGGCGACGACCTTGCCCGGCAGGTTGATGGCTCCCTGTCCGCGCCAGCCGGTGATCAGCCGGTCGATCTCCTCGATGTGGCGGGCGAACAGCGAGCCGGCCGGTGCCCCGGCCTCGATCGCGGCGCGGCGCAGGATGCGGCGGCGGACGGCGGCGGGCAGGGCGTACAGCTTGGCGCACTCCAGGACGCCTGCCGCGTCGCGTACGGAGGGCTCGGCCTGGTGGGCCCAGGTGTCGAGGGCGTCGGCGTCGTCACGCGACAGCTGGGCCGTGCGGGCCAGGGCTTCCACGACGCCCTTGCCGAGCGCCTTCTCCAGGGCGGGCAGGCCCTCGTGGCGCAGCCGGGAGCGGGTGTAGGCGGGGTCGGTGTTGTGGGGATCGTCCCAGACGGGGAGGGACTGGACCATGCAGGCCTTGCGGGCAGTCTGCCGGTCGATGTGGAGGAAGGGGCGGCGGTAGCGGCCGCCGGCCCCCGAGACCGCGGCCATGCCGGACAGCGAGCGGATGCCGGAGCCGCGGGCGAGGCCCAGCAGCACGGTCTCGGCCTGGTCGTCGCGGGTGTGGCCGAGGAGGACGGCTGCGGCGCCGTGGCGTTCGGCGGCGGCGTCCAGGGCGGCGTAGCGGGCGTCTCGTGCGGCGGCCTCGGGGCCGCCGTCGCGGCCGACCGCCACGGTGACGGACTCCACGGGGTCCAGGCCGAGCTCGCGCAGCCGCAGGACGACCTCGGCGGCGCGCAGGTCGGAGCCGGGCTGCAGGGCGTGGTCGACGGTGACGCCGCCGGCGCGGACGCCGAGTCTGGGGGCTTCGAAGGCGAGGGCGGACGCGAGCGCCATGGAGTCGGCGCCACCCGAGCAGGCCACGAGTACGAGCGGCGGGGATACGAGGGTGTCCCGGCCCGAGCGCGGTCGCGAGCCGGCGTCGGCGGTGTCGGGAGTCACAGCGTCGGGACGCACGGCGCGGGAGCGTGCCGGGCGTGCCGGTGCGTCGGGGCCGTCGGCGGGCCCGCCGGTGCGGAGGGCGGGTACGGCGCGGACGGCGTCGGTGTCGTGTTCGTTGAGGAGGTCGTGGAGGACGCGGCGGACCGCCAGGCGTATCGCCGCGACCGCAGGATGGGGACCCATGTCCGGTGCCCTTCATGAAGTTTCCGGGGGTGAGCCCGAAGTCGGTCACTCACAGTGTGTAGATGGTGACAGAAACGGGCCGTTCCCCGAGCATTGCACGCCTGCCCTTCGCTCACGCTCCCTCGGACGGGTGATTGCGGGGGCGTTTGCCTGCCGTCAGCCGTATTCGTGTCACGTCTTCCCCGTGAGCCTCACGCTTCCGACTTCCGGTGCACCCGCGCGACCCAGTCCGCCGGTTTGGCGATCTCCGCCTTGGTCGGCAGGGTGTTCGGGGAGGTCCACACGCGGTTGAAGCCGTCCACGCCGACCTGTTCGACGACGGATCGTACGAACCGTTCGCCGTCCTTGTACTGCCTGAGTTTGGCGTCCAGCCCCAGCAGCTTGCGCAGGGCGAGGTCCAGGCGCGAGGCGCCGCGGGCGCGTCGTTGCTGGAACTTCTCGCGGATCTCGCTCACGGAGGGCACGACATCGGGGCCCACGCCGTCCATCACGAAGTCCGCGTGGCCCTCCAGCAGGGACATGACCGCGGTGAGGCGGCCGAGGATCTCGCGCTGCGCGGGTGTCTGGACGAGTTCCACGATGGACCGGGACTCGTCGCCCTCCTCGCCCTCGGGGCGTCCTCCGGCGAGCGACTGGGCGGCCTCCCGGATGCGCTCCAGGACGGTCATGGGGTCCATCTCGGTCTCCCCCAGGAACGACTGGATCTCGCCCTCCAGGTGGTCACGCAGCCAGGGCACCGCGGTGAACTGGGTGCGGTGCGTCTCCTCGTGCAGGCACACCCAGAGACGGAAGTCGTGGGGCTCGACGTCGAGTTCCCGCTCCACGTGGACGATGTTCGGCGCGACGAGCAGCAGCCGTCCGCCGCCGTTCTCTCCCGCCGGGAGCTCGCGGGTCGCGGGGGCGAAGGTCTCGTACTGGCCGAGGACGCGGGAGGCGAGGAACGACAGCAGCATGCCGAGCTCCACGCCGGTGACCTTGCCGCCGACGGCGCCGAGGACCGCGCCGCCGGGGGTGCCGCTGCGGCGTTCCTGCATCTTGTCGAGCAGCGGTTTGAGGAGTTCCCGGAAACCGGCGACGTTCGCCCGGACCCAGCCCGGGCGGTCGACGACGAGGATGGGGGTGTCGTGGGCCGTCTCGGTGCCCATTCGGGTGAAGCCCCGGACGTGTTCCTGCGAGGCCCTGGCGTGTCGGCGCAGCTCGGCGACGACGGCCCTGGCCTCGTCGCGGCTCACCTCGGGGCCCGGCCGCACGAGCCGGGTCGCGGTCGCCACCGCGAGATTCCAGTCGACCATCTCGGCACCACCGATGCGCGTCATGAATCAACCGTACGGGAGCGCTGCCGCTGGGGGCAGGCTGTGAGGTGCGGGGGTGCCCCCACGCCCCTTGGGTGCCCCTTGGGTGCCCCTTGGGTGAGTGGGGGGTGCTTGTCCGTGGAAGCTGCGGGTCGTATGTGGCTTGTCGCGCCCACGCGGCGGAGCCGCATGGGTCACAGCCCCGCGCCCCTTAGCGGCAGCCGCACGTCGCCAGGGTCGAGGCTGTGTTGTCCAGGGCCTTTTGGGCTGCTGTGGGGTCTGCTGTTTCTGTTGCCATGAAGGCGAAGGCCAGGAGGCGGCCGTCTGCGTCGACGACTGTGCCGGCGAGGGTGTTCACGCCGGTCAGGGTGCCGGTCTTGGCGCGTACGACGCCGGTGCCGGGGACGTCGTCGGCGTAGCGGGTGCGCAGGGTGCCCGTGAAGCCGGCCACGGGGAGGCCGGTGAGGAGCGGGCGGAGTCCGGGGTGGGACGGGGAGGCCGCCTTGGCGAGGAGGGTGGTGAGGAGGCCGGCCGACAGGCGGTCGTCGCGGTTCAGGCCGCTGCCGTCGGCGAAGTGGGCGCCGTCCAGCGGGAGGCCGAGCCTGTCCAGTTCGGCGCGGATCGCCTTCTCGGCGCCCTCGAAGCTGGCCGGCTCGCCCGCGGCGAGTGCCGTCTGGCGGGCGAGGGCCTCGGCGATGTCGTTGTCACTGTTGGTCAGCATGCGTTCGACCAGGGTGGACAGGGGCGGGGACTGGACGGTGGCGAGGGGTTCCGCGGTCCCGGCGGCCTTCACCGGGGCGGAAGGTTTCGTCTTGACGCCCTGGTCCGCCAGCAGCTTCGCGAACGTGTCCGCCGCGTCTCCCGCCGGGTCCGTACCGCGGTCTGCCGGGCCGCTGGAGGAGCCGTCGCGGCGGGCCTCGTCGACCATCAGGGCGCTGACGGGCGCGAGGTTGGGGTTCACCCCGATGGGGTGCAGGGCGGGTCCGCTGTAGAGCGAGGTGTCGTACGAGAGCGTCACCTCGTCCACGCCGCGCTTCTTCAGGGCGGCGGCCGTGTCGGCGGCGAGGGTGTGCAGGGAGGCGTAACCGTTCGCGTCCTCATGGGCCGTCAGGGTGGGGTCGCCGCCGCCGACCAGGACCACCTCCTTGGAGCCGGGGTGCAGGACGGTCCGCGTTGCGATGCGGTGGCCGGGGCCGGCCGCCGAGAGCGCGGCGGCGGCGGTGGCGATCTTCGTGGTGGAGGCGGGGATGAGTGCCTCGTCCGCGCCGGAGCCGTAGAGCGTCTCCCCGGTCGTGACGTCGACGACGGCGGCCGTACTGCGGGAGCCCAGCGCGGGGGCGCGCAGGAGGGGAGTGAGGACGTCGGCGAGCGCCTGCTTGGTGGGCGCGGGCATCGAGTTGCCGAGGCCCGTGAGTACCGGGGGCGCGCTCGGGGCCGCCTCGGGCGCCCCCGGGGCGTTACCGGAATCACGTCCGTGATCTGCGCCACCCTCGTGATCGCGCGAGGCCGCCCAGTCCCGCTCGGCCGTACGCTGACCCGAGGAGTCCCAGGGACCGGCCGCGGCCACCGCCCCGGCCGACAGAGCCAGGCCGAACGTGGCCGCACCGGCGGTGAGCTGGAGGGTCGTGAGCTTCATGGAACGCGTCGCGACGGCTCGTGTGCCCTGTACGACGGCTCGCGCGGCGCTGACGGCGCGCGGTTTCGCGGCGCGTGCCATCCGCACCGCATACGGCCTCGCGGCTCGCCAGACCCTCGGCTCCGGCACGACCACCAGCCCCTTTCGCGACCACACACCTGCGTGAGGGACACTTAACCACCAGAACTATGTGTTGATCATGGAGGAGCCACCGGTGGAGTTCGACGTCACGATCGAGATCCCGAAGGGTTCGCGCAACAAGTACGAGGTGGACCACGAGACCGGTCGGATCCGCCTGGACCGGCGCCTCTTCACCTCGACCGCCTACCCGACCGACTACGGGTTCGTCGAGAACACCCTCGGCGAGGACGGGGACCCGCTGGACGCGCTGGTCATCCTGGACGAGCCGACCTTCCCGGGCTGCCTCATCAAGTGCCGTGCGATCGGCATGTTCCGTATGACGGACGAGGCCGGCGGCGACGACAAGCTGCTGTGCGTCCCGGCGACGGACCCGCGTGTGGAGCACCTGCGGGACATCCACCACGTCTCCGAGTTCGACCGCCTGGAGATCCAGCACTTCTTCGAGGTCTACAAGGACCTGGAGCCCGGCAAGTCCGTCGAGGGCGCCAACTGGGTGGGCCGCACGGACGCCGAGGCGGAGATCGAGCGGTCGTACAAGCGCTTCAAGGAGCAGGGCGGGCACTGACCCCCGGGCTCTGCGACACGGGCCGCCCGGTCCCCGACGGGGAACGGGCGGCCCGTTCGTATGTCAGCCGAGGGCGGGTACGCATACTGGGGCCGGAGAAGGGAGGGCGTTCGCGAGAGCGGCGCCGGAGTAGTCGTGAGAAGGGGCGCGACGGTGACGTACGCGGAGGACCGTAAGCCGCGGTCGGATGCGGCGCGCAGTGGCTATGCGCGCCCGGCGGGAGGCGTGGCTGCCGACGGGGAGACCACGTCCGAGTTCGCGATCCCCGTGGGGCTGGATGTGGCGCCCGTGGCCGAGCCCGAGGCGCACACGACCTCGGAGTTCGCCGTCCCGGACGGGCTGGCGCCGCCGCAGCCCGGCGCCGCCGAGCCGGAGGGGTCGGCGTTCAGCCCGCCGAGCACCTACAGTTCCCGGCACGCCCCGCCCGCCTTCACCCCGCCCTCGGGGATACCCGTGGTCAGGCTGGCCAAAGAGCTGCCCTGGCAGGACCGGATGCGCACGATGCTGCGCATGCCGGTGGCCGACCGGCCGGCGCCCGAACCCGTGCACAAGGAGGAGGACGAGCCGGGGCCCGCCATCCCCCGCGTGCTCGACCTCACCCTCCGTATCGGGGAACTGCTGCTCGCGGGCGGTGAGGGCGCCGAGGACGTGGAGGCGGCGATGTTCGCCGTCTGCCGGTCGTACGGGCTCGACCGGTGCGAGCCGAACGTCACGTTCACACTGCTGTCGATCTCGTACCAGCCGTCCCTGGTGGACGACCCCGTGACCGCGTCACGGACCGTGCGCCGCCGGGCCACCGACTACACACGGCTCGCGGCCGTCTTCCGGCTGGTCGACGATCTGAGCGACCCGGAGACCGCGGTCTCCCTGGAGGAGGCGTACGGGCGGCTCGCGGAGATCCGGCGCAACCGGCACCCGTACTCCGGCTGGGTACTGACCGGCGCCGCCGGGCTGCTCGCGGGCGCGGCCTCGGTCCTCGTCGGTGGTGACGTGGTCGTGTTCGTCGCGGCCGCGCTGGGCGCGATGCTCGGCGACCGGCTGGCGTGGCTGTGCGCGGGGCGCGGGCTGCCGGAGTTCTACCAGTTCACGGTGGCCGCTATGCCGCCCGCCGCGATCGGGATCGCGCTCACCCTCGCCGGTGTGGACGTGAAGGCGTCCGCGGTGATCACCGGTGGGCTGTTCGCGCTGCTGCCGGGACGCGCCCTGGTGGCGGGTGTGCAGGACGGGCTGACCGGCTTCTACATCACCGCGGCCGCGCGGCTCCTGGAGGTCATGTACCTGTACGTCGGCATAGTCGTCGGCGTACTGCTCGTGCTCTATTTCGGCGTACAGCTGGGCGCCGAGCTGAGCCCGGACGCGGCGATGGCGGGGGCCGGCGAGCGGCCCTACTGGCAGACCGGCGCCGCCATGCTCCTCGCGCTCACGTTCGCGGTACTGCTCCAGCAGGAACGATCCACCGTGCTGCTGGTGACGCTCAACGGGGGCGTGGCGTGGGTGGTGTACGGCGCGATGCACTACGCGGGCGAGTTCTCGCCGGTGGCCTCCACGGCCGTCGCGGCGGGGCTTGTGGGGCTGTTCGGGCAGTTGCTGTCCCGGTACCGGTTCGCTTCCGCGCTGCCGTACACGACAGCGGCGATCGGGCCCCTGTTGCCGGGTTCCGCGACGTACTTCGGGCTGCTCGCGTTCGCCCAGAACGACGTGGACCGGGGGCTGGTGGGGCTGACCAAGGCCGCGGCGCTGGCCATGGCCATCGCGATCGGGGTGAACCTGGGGTCGGAGATCTCGCGGTTGTTCCTGCGGATCGGCTCCGCCGAGGGGCGGCGGGCGGCCAAGCGGACGCGAGGGTTTTGAACCTCGCGTCCGCTGGGCCGCCTACCAGCTCGGTTCGTGCTGGCAGACGGCGACTGCGGCTTGTTCGTGGTTGATCGCGCAGTTCCCCGCGCCCCTTTGGGGCGCGGCTCAGTTCTGTGGGTG
Source organism: Streptomyces bluensis (assembly GCF_014650715.1). Lineage (GTDB taxonomy): Bacteria > Actinomycetota > Actinomycetes > Streptomycetales > Streptomycetaceae > Streptomyces > Streptomyces bluensis. The sequence goes on from NZ_BMVM01000012.1 coordinate 21,914, forward strand.
GTTCTGGCCATACGGGTATTGCTGCTGGGCGTACGGCTGGTCCTGCGGGTAGCCGTAGCCCTGCTGGGAGCCGTACGGCTGCTGTTGCGGGTAAGGCTGGCCCTGGTTGCCGTACGCGTCCTGGGGCTGCTGTGCCGGCTGCACTCGGCGCAGCTGGGTCGTCGCGTCGTCCATCATCGGCGGGACCGGGGCCGGGTGCTGGGTGGGCGGCTGGTTCTTCTTGGCCTTACGGGCCTTCAGGAACTCGATGATGATCGGGACGATCGAGAGGAAGACGATCAGGATGAGGATCGCCTCGATGTTCGTGCGGACGAACTCGATGCTGCCGAGCCAGGAGCCGAGCAGCGTGACGCCGGCGCCCCAGAGGATGCCGCCGACGATGTTGTAGATCAGGAACGTGCGGTACCGCATGCCGCTGACGCCGGCGATGATCGGCGTGAACGTGCGCACGATGGGCACGAAGCGGGCCAGGACCAGGGACTTCGGGCCGTGCTTCTCGAAGAACTCGTGGGCCTTGGTTACGTTCTCCTGCTTGAACAGGCGTGAGTCCGGGCGCTTGAAGAGCGCGGGGCCCACCTTCTTGCCGAACATGTAACCCACCTGGTCACCGATGATCGCGGCGACGCAGATCAGCACGACGGCCAGCCACAGCGGGAAGTCCAGCGTCTTGGACGTGATCAGCATGCCCGCCGTGAACAGCAGCGAGTCGCCGGGCAGGAAGAAGCCGATGAGCAGGCCCGACTCGGCGAACACGATCAGGAGCAGGCCCCAGATGCCGAACGTGTCGAGCAGGTAGTTCGGATCCAACCAACTTGGTCCGAGAGCGAGCGTCGTCACGTTCCGGGCTCCTGTGGGATGAGGCGTAGTACGAGGCGTGGTACGGCGTACAGCTGACCAAAGCTATCAACGCAAGGCGTCCTCGCCAGGTTCCACCGTCCCCTTCAGGATGCACTGTGCCCTCGCCTGGACAAAGCTGTGGCCCATGGGCATCGAGGATTACGGCGGCGGCCAGCGTCCCCAGTCGGACGTCCTGGTCGTGACGACGAACGACGTACCCGGACACCGGGTCCAGCAGGTCATCGGCGAGGTCTTCGGACTGACGGTCCGCTCCCGGCATGTGGGGAGCCAGATCGGCGCGGGTCTGAAGTCGTTGGTCGGCGGCGAACTCAAAGGGCTCACCAAGACGCTCGTGGAGACCCGCAACCAGGCCATGGAACGCCTCGTGGAGCAGGCACGCGCGCGTGGGGCCAACGCCGTGCTGATGTTCCGCTTCGACGTCACGGAGGCGGCCGACGTGGGCACCGAGGTGTGCGCGTACGGGACGGCGTGCGTGATCGCACCGGAGTAGGCCGTGTCTCAGGTAAGGGGCGCCCTCCATTGCGGGCGCCCCTTACCGGCGGGTCAGGCCCCGTGCCGGGCCGCGTTCGCCGTGATGGCCTCCTTGAGGTGCTCGGCGAGGCCCGGCCGCATGGAGTCGTAGAACGCCTTGAAACGCTCGTCGGAGACGTACATCTCGGCGAGACCGACATGCATGTCGTACGGGCAGTCGTAGAACCACCCGCAGATGTGCTGCCGGTGCTCCTCGGCCAGGTCCATGGCCGCCTCGCCGGTCGCCGGCTCACCGGCGGCCATCAGGGCGTCGTAGCGTTCGCCCCAGTCGGCCACCTCGGCCTGCATGCGTTTCCAGTCGTCCTTGGTGTACGAGGCGGCCCGGCGCTGCGTCTCGGCGTAGGCCTCGGTGCCGCCCCAGCGCTGCTCCGCCTCCTCGGCGTACTGTTCCGGGTCCTTGTCCCCGAAGACCTCGAACCTCTCCTCGGGCGTGAGGTTGATCCCCATCTTGCGTGCCTCCATGGCCTGTTCCACGGCCGCGGCCATCTTCTGCAGCTTCTCGATCCGGGCGGTCAGCAGCTCGTGCTGGCGGCGCAGGTGCGCGCGGGGGTCCGTGTCCGGGTCGTCGAGCAGGGCGGCGACCTCGTCGAGCGGAAAGCCGAGCTCCCGGTAGAACAGGATCTGCTGCAGCCGGTCGAGGTCGGCGTCGCCGTAACGCCGGTGGCCCGCGTGGCTGCGCTCGCTCGGCACGAGCAGGCCGATGTCGTCGTAGTGGTGCAGGGTGCGCACCGTGACTCCGGCGAAACCGGCGACCTGTCCCACGGAGTAGCTCATCGCCGTCCGCTCCCTTCTTTTCGGTACGCACCTCAGCCTGGGCCCTCACGTCGCGTGAGGTGCAAGTCCCCCGCCCTGGACTTACCGTCGGATGCATGCCCCTGCACCGAGGTGACGCCGCCAAGGAAGGCCCGAGCGACCGGCGCACGCTGCGCGTGAACCCCTTCTACGGGGAGGCCAACCCCGTCGGCGGCATGACCGAGGCGCCGCCCACACACCGGCTCCCGGACGCGCCGCTGGCCCCGTCGACGGCGTACCAGCTGGTCCACGACGAACTCATGCTCGACGGCAACGCGCGGCTGAACCTGGCCACCTTCGTCACCACCTGGATGGAGCCGCAGGCCGACGTCCTGCTGGCCGAGTGCCGGGACAAGAACATGATCGACAAGGACGAGTACCCGCAGACGGCCGAGCTGGAGCGGCGGTGCGTGGCGATGCTCGCCGACCTGTGGCACGCGCCCGATCCGGGGGCGGTCGTGGGCTGTTCGACGACCGGGTCCAGCGAGGCGTGCATGCTCGCCGGGATGGCGCTCAAGCGGAGGTGGGCGCGCCGGAACGCCGACCGGTATCCCGCGAAGGACGTGCGCCCGAATCTCGTGATGGGCGTCAACGTGCAGGTGTGCTGGGACAAGTTCTGCACCTTCTGGGAGGTGGAGCCCCGTCAGGTGCCCATGGAGGGCGACCGTTTCCACCTCGACCCGCAGGCCGCGGCCGAGCTGTGCGACGAGAACACGATCGGGGTCGTCGCCGTCATGGGGTCGACCTTCGACGGGTCGTACGAGCCGGTCGCCGAGCTGTGCGCGGCGCTGGACCGGCTCCAGGACCGTACGGGACTGGACGTGCCCGTCCATGTCGACGGTGCCTCGGGAGCCATGATCGCGCCCTTCCTCGACGAGGACCTGGAGTGGGACTTCCGGCTGCCGCGGGTGGCGTCCATCAACACGTCGGGGCACAAGTACGGGCTCGTCTATCCGGGCGTGGGGTGGGCGCTGTGGCGCTCGGCCGCCGAGCTGCCCGAGGAGCTCGTCTTCCGGGTCAACTACCTGGGCGGCGAGATGCCGACGTTCGCGCTCAACTTCTCGCGTCCGGGCGCCCAGGTGGTCGCGCAGTACTACACGTTCCTGCGGCTCGGCCGCGAGGGCTTCCGTGCGGTGCAGCAGACCACTCGGGACGTGGCGCGGGGCCTCGCGGACCGTATCGGCTCGTTGGGTGACTTCCGGCTCCTCACCCGGGGCGACGAGTTGCCCGTGTTCGCCTTCACCACCGCGCCGGACGTGACCGGGTACGACGTCTTCGACGTGTCCCGGCGGCTGCGCGAGCACGGCTGGCTGGTGCCCGCGTACACCTTCCCGGCGAACCGTGAGGACCTGTCCGTGCTGCGGGTGGTCTGCCGCAACGGCTTCTCCTCCGACCTGGCCGAGTTGCTCCTGGAGGACCTGGGCCGCCTGCTGCCCGAACTGCGCCGCCAGCAGCGTCCGCTGACCCAGGACAAGAAGGCGGCCACGGGCTTCCATCACTGACGGTGGCTTGGCTGCCTGGGCCTGCTTGGCTTGCTCCGCCCGCTTCGCTTGCTTCGTCAACGGCTGAGCTTCGCGAACCTCCGTACCGCCAGCGGGAAGAACACCGCGAGCAACGCCACGGGCCAGAGGACCGCCGCCCACACGTGTCCGGGCTCGGCCCCCGGGCTGCCGAACAGGTCCCGTACCGCCGTCGCCGTGTGGGACATCGGGTTCCACTCGACGAGCGTGCCCAGCCAGCCGGGCATGGACTCCGGTGCCGCGAGGGCGTTGGACAGGAAGCCGACCGGCCAGACCAGGATCTGCACGGCCTGCACCATCTCCGGTTTCCCGGCCACCAGGGCCAGGTGGATGCCGATCCACAGCATCGCGAAGCGGAAGAGCAGGAGCAGGCCCACGGCTCCCAGGAAGGCCGGGAAGCCGCCGTGCGCGCGCCAGCCCAGCGCGGACCCGACGCCGACGAGAACGGCCACGACCAGCACCGACTGGAGCATGTCGGCGGCCGCACGGCCCACCAGCACCGCCCCGCTCGCCATCGGCATCGAGCGGAAGCGGTCGATGACGCCCTTGTCGAGGTCCTGCGTGACGGCGATCATCGTGCCCTCCAGGCCGAAGGCCATGGTGAGCGCGAGCATGCCGGGGACCAGATAGTCGCGGTACTCGCCGCTCACTCCCCGCCCGCCGCCCATCAGATAGCCGAACATCAGCAGCAGCATCACCGGGAAGACCAGGTTGACGACCACCTGGACCGGCTGCCGTCCCCAGCGGGCGAGTTCACGGCGGGTCATGGTCCAGGAGTCGGTCAGGGCGTGGGTGTTGGTGGCCATGCTCATGCTCATGCGGCCTCCTCCGTACGGTCGTCGCGGTCGTCGCGGTCGTCGCGGTCCCCACGGTCGTCGCGGTCGTCGCGTTCCGTCAGATGCAGGAACACCTCGTCCAGCGTCGGCCGCCGCAGCGCGATGTCCTCGGCCTCGATCCCGGACTCCTCAAGGGCCCGTACGACCCCGGCCAGCGCCGTCATGCGGTCGGTGACCGGGGCGCTGAGCAGGCGGCGGTCGGTGTCGACGGAGACCCCGTTCAGGGGCAACAGGGCGCCGGCCGCGGCCAGTTGGCCGGCGTCGCGCAGGACGACGTCGATGCGGTCGCCGCCGATGCGGGCCTTGAGGTCGCCGGCCGTCCCCTCGGCGATGACCCGGCCGGCGTCGACGACCGAGATGCGGTCGGCGAGCTGGTCGGCCTCCTCCAGGTACTGGGTGGTGAGCAGGACCGTCGTACCGCCGCCGACCAGGGAGCGGACCGAGGCCCACACCTCGGCGCGGCCGCGGGGGTCGAGGCCGGTGGTCGGTTCGTCCAGGAAGAGCACCTCCGGCTCCGTGATCAGGGAGGCGGCGAGGTCCAGGCGGCGCCGCATGCCGCCGCTGTAGGCGCGGACCGGCCGGCGGCCGGTGTCGGTGAGGTCGAAGCGTTCGAGCAGTTCGTCCGCACGCGCGCGTGCCCGCCGTGCGCCCAGGTGGTACAGGCGGCCGAACAGCTCCAGGTTCTGCCGGCCGCCGAGTTCCTCGTCGAGCGCCGCGTGCTGGCCGAGCAGACCGATGCGCAGGCGCACGGCGTACGGCTCCCGCACCACGTCGTGCCCGGCCACCTCGATCCGGCCCGCGTCGGGCCGCAGCAGAGTGGACAGGACCCGGACCAGGGTCGTCTTGCCCGCGCCGTTCGGGCCGAGCATTCCGTGCACGGTGCCGCGTGCAACCGTCAGGTCGAGCCCGTCGAGGGCCTGTTTACCACCCTTGCTGCCCTTGTCTCCCTTGCCTCCCTTGCCGCTTGTCCCGCTCTTACCGCCCCTGCCGCCGTAGTTCTTGCGTGCCCCTTCGACGGTGATCGCCGCGTCGGCCACTGAGACCCCCTTATTAGTCAAACTTGACCACTTGGGGACGATAGTCCCGCGCCGGCGGGTTGGTCAAACTTGATTAGCGGTCGTCCTCGGGGTGCCGCTCCCCCGTCGCGTACGGGTTCTCCTGCCCCTCGGCCAGCACGCCGACGAACGGATCGCCCTCGTCGGCGAAGGTGTAGGCGCCGCCCTCGATGCGCTCGATCAGGCCCCGGGTCCACTCGGCCTCGGAGTCGGCCGTGTGGACCCACATGTTCATGATCTCGCCGATGTGGCCGAGCTGTTCGGGGCCCTCCTCGGGCACGTAGTGCTCCAGGACCGAGCCCCGCCACTCCTCGATGCGCCGGGTCCGCTCCTTCAGCAGCGCCACCGCCTCGGCCCGCGGCAGGTCGACGACGAAACCGACGGCGGCCGTCTTCATGTCGCCCTTCTGGTCATACGTGGTCAGCGCCTCGCGCAGCAGCCGGAAGTACTCCTCGGTGCCCTTCGCCGTGATCTCGTACTCGATACGCGGCGGGCCGCCCGCGGTGGACGGGGCGATCTCGTGCGCGTGCAGCAGCCCCTGCTTCGCCATCTGCTTCAGGGCGTGGTAGATCGAGCCGGGCTTGGCGTTGGACCACTCGTGCGCGCCCCAGTACTCCAGGTCGCCCCGCACCTGGTAGCCGTGGGCCCGCCTGTGCATGCGGACTGCGCCGAGCACGAGGAGACGGATCGCTGACATGCGGTCCAGGTTAGGGCGCGGCCACCAGCTGCTGTTCCTCGGCCACCAGCTCGAACGCCGTCATGGCTCCCTGGTGGATCGCATGCCTGACCCGCACGTGCGCGAAGCACCATGGGGCGTGCGACGGTCAGAACGGGAAGGTGCTCCGACCGTGCTGCACCGAGATCCACTTCTGGGTGGTGAACGCGTCGATGGTCGTGTCACCGTTGAGGCGGCCGAGGCCGGAGGACTTCTCGCCGCCGAAGGGGACGAGCGGCTCGTCGTGGACGGTGCCGTCGTTCACGTGGAACATGCCGGTGTCGATCCGCTTGGCGAAGGAGACGCCCCGCTCGATGTCGCCCGTGTGGACGGCGCCGCTGAGGCCGTACGGGGTGTCGTTGACGATGCGTACGGCGTCCTCCTCGCCGTCGAACGGGATGAGGAACGCGACCGGGCCGAAGACCTCCTGCCGGAGGAGCGGCGAGTCCATGGGGACGCCCTTGAGGACGGAGGGCTCGACCAGGTTGTCGGTGGTCGTGCCGTGCACCAGCGCCGTGGCGCCCTCGGCGATGGCCTGCTCGACGGTGCCCGAAACGGCGTCCGCCTGTGAGGAGTTGATGACCGGGCCGATGACCGTCCGCGGGTCGCGCGGGTCGCCTGCCTTCAGGGTCCTGACCTTGGCGACGAACTTCTCGGTGAACTCGTCCTCGATGGAGCGGTCCACGAGCACGCGGTTGGCGGCCATGCACACCTGGCCCTGGTGGACGTACCGGCTGAAGACCGCCGCGTCGACCGCGTAGTCGATGTCCGCGTCGTCGAGGACCACCAGCGCGCTGTTGCCGCCGAGTTCGAGGACCGAGCGCTTGAAGTGCGAGGCGCAGACGGTGGCGACGTGGCGGCCGACCTTGTCGGAGCCGGTGAAGGAGATGACCTTCGGGATCGGGTGCTCGATGAAGGCGTCACCGATCTCCGCGATGTCGGTGATGACGATGTTCAGCAGGCCGGCCGGAAGGCCCGCGTCCTGAAAGATCTTCGCGATCAGTGTGCCGCCCGTGATCGGCGTGTTCTGGTGCGGCTTGAGGACGACCGCGTTGCCGAGGGCGAGGGCGGGGGCCACGGACTTCAGCGACAGCAGGAACGGGAAGTTGAAGGGGCTGATCACGCCCACGACGCCCACCGGCACACGGTAGAGGCGGTTCTCCTTGCCGTCGGTCGGCGAGGGGATGATGCGGCCCTCGGGACGCAGCGCCAGCTGGATCGACTCGCGCAGGAACTCCTTGGCAAGGTGGAGTTCGAAGCCCGCCTTCAGATGCGTACCGCCGAGCTCGGCGATGATCACCTCGGTGATCTCCTGCTCACGCTCCTCGATCAGGCGGAGGGCCTTCTCGAAGACGGCGCGGCGCGTGTAGGCGTTGGTGTCGGCCCAGGCCTTCTGGGCGGCGGCGGCCGCCTTGTAGGCCTCGTCCACCTCGTCGGCCGTGGCTATCGTGATCGACGCGAGCTTCTCGCCGTCGTAGGGATTGAAGTCGATGATGTCCCAGGACCCCGTGCCCTGGCGCCACTCACCACCGATGTACTGCTGAGCAAGATCGGTGAAGTAGGAGGACATGTGATCCCTCAATCCCTTGCGTCACGAAGTGATCACACGTCATCGTACTTGTGTTTCAGGGGAATTGGAGAACAATTCGAGAGGGATTGTGAAGGCTCTCGGCCGCATCTGAAGACTGCGGGACAGCTTCAGGACGGTTTCAGGACAGCTGGAGCAGTCCACGGAGCAGATCGCGGCTCTCCTCCGGCGACGGACTGTCGTGCTGGAGCCGCCGCAGCGCCGTCTCGTACTGGGCGACGTCCTCGCCCTTGTCCAGGTACAGCGCGCTGGTGAGCTGCTCCAGGTAGACGACGTCGGAGAGGTCGGACTCGGGGAAACTGAGCACCGTGAAGGCGCCGCTCTCGCCGGAGTGCCCGCCGAAACTGAACGGCATGACCTGGAGCCGTACGTTCGGCCGCTCCGAGATGTCGATGAGGTGCTGGAGCTGACCGCGCATCACCTCGCGGTCGCCGTACGGCCGGCGCAGCGCGGCCTCGTCGAGGACGCAGTGGAACTCGGGGGCGTTCTCCGCGACCAGGTACTTCTGGCGCTCCATGCGCAGGGCCACACGCTTTTCGATCTCGGCGACGCTGCCGTCCTTCATGCCGCGGGCGACGACCGCGTACGCGTAGGCCTCGGTCTGCAACAGGCCGTGGACGAACTGGACTTCGTAGGACCGGATGAGGTGGGCCGCGCCCTCCAGGCCGACGTAGGTGGGGAACCAGCTGGGGAGGACGTCCGAGTAGCTGTGCCACCAGCCCGCGACGTTGGCTTCCTTGGCGAGGGAGAGGAGGGATTCGCGCTCCTGCTCGTCCGTGACGCCGTACAGCGTCAGCAGGTCCTCGACGTCACGCGCCTTGAAGCTCACTCGCCCCAGCTCCATACGGCTGATTTTCGACTCCGACGCCCTGATGGAGTACCCGGCCTTCTCGCGGGTGATCCCCTGCGCCTCGCGCAACCGCCTGAGATGCGAGCCCAGCAGCATGCGTCTCACCACCGACCCACTTGATTCACCGGCGCCCACGTTCGTCCAGCCTCCCCAAGGTGTCCAGGGGCCGAAGTCTGCCACTAAACCACTTCGATCCGCACTCGTGCGGTTACAGAAAGGGAAAGTCTCAGACCCCGGACCACGGAAAAGGATCGGCCAGAGCCCGCCGCGAGGGAAGAAGGCGACGGAAGAACGGCGGGAGAAACAAGCAGGAAGCGGTACTTCCAGGTCCATTTCCGGCGCGTGCACGTGCATCTGCCCTTGCATCTGCTGTGCGCATCAGAAACCATGGTGCCGCGCCACCGCTGCATCGCAACGACCGCGGACACCCGGGAGTGCCTCGCATGGGGATGAATGGATCAACCATGCTCGAACCCTTACGGCAGGGACTTCCTCCGCTCGACCCCTCGACCGTGTCCAACGCCGCGTCCTGCGCCCTGCCCGCCCGCTACGAAGCGGTGCGCGAGGCACGACAGTTCACCCGCGGCACACTGAACCAGTGGGATGTGGGCGACCGCTTCGACGATGTCTGCCTGGTGGTCTCCGAACTCGTCACCAACGCGCTGCGGCACGGACTTCCCGCGAACACCCCGCGCACCGTGGGCCAGGAAGCGCCCGTGCGGCTGCACTTGATGCGGTGGACCGAGCGGCTGGTGTGCGCGGTGCGGGACCCGAGCCACGAGACACCGGTCGCCCGGGAGACAGAGGACTTCGCCGCGGAGTCGGGGCGCGGCCTGTTCCTTGTCGACTCCTTCGCCGACAGCTGGGGCTGGCACCCTTCCCCGACCCCTCAACCGGGTGCGAGCAGGGCGGGCTCCAACGGAGCTTCCAACGGGGCTCCCCACGGGAGCGCCTTCGGCGGCAAGGTGGTCTGGGCGCTGTTCCGGCTGCGCATGGAGCCACGGGACCCACTGGCGGCCCTGGCCGACTGACGAACCGCGGCGTTCTTCTACGCCGCGGTTCTACGCGCGTCACGATGCGCGACCAGGCTGTAACCCCTGGTTACCTCTCAGCCGCCGACCAGATGGTCGAACTCGCCGTCCTTGACGCCGAGAAGCATCGCCTCGATCTCGGCGCGTGTGTAGACGAGCGCGGGCCCGTCGGGGAACCGCGAGTTCCGCACGGCCACGTCACCGCCGGGCAGGCGGGCGAACTCCACGCAGGAGCCCTGCGAGTTGCTGTGCCGGCTCTTTTGCCAGGCCACCCCGTGCAGCTCCTTCGCTGCCATGCCGTTGTACACGTCATCCACGCCGTACACGTCGCGGTCCACAGGTCGCTCCCCGGGTGGTGCATGGGCTGATGTGACCCCTGTTGCAGTGGTCAACTGCTCCGGATCATAGCTTCGTTCACATGCTGATGCATGAGCGAATGCACGGGCAGATGCACGTGCACGCGCGGTGGTCCTGCGGTTACAGCTTCAGCGATCTGAAAATGTTGTCGCCGCAGTAGGTGTGACGCACGGCAGGGCAATCGTGTTCCCTCCTCGGACAGGTTCACGGGCGGACGGTGTTCTGCCCCTGGGCGCCGGGGGAACGGACTGGAGGCGCCTGGTAGCTTGCGGCTGTCGTTGCGGCGACGCCTCAGGCCCACATCCGTTGGGAGACTCCAGTGACTACGGCGACTTCTGCGACCACGGTGGCCCTTCCGCGGCGACGGATGCGTATCGCCGCCGCGGCGGCCGGGCTGGCAGCCGCGCTCGTCCTGACCGCGTGCGGCGGCAACGGCTCCGACGGTGACAACGGCGGCGACGGCCGCGATGGCGGCGGCTCCGCGGACAAGGAGTCGTCGGCGGCGCCCAGCGCCACCGAGACGTCGGACACGGGTGGCGGCTCCGGGGCCTCCGGGGCGCAGCCCGAGCTGGCGGGCAGTTGGCTGGCGACGACGGAGGGCAAGGCCGTCGCGCTGATCGTGACGGGCGAGAAGGCCGCGGTCTTCGAGACCGGCGGGTCCGTCTGCAGCGGCTCGGCCAAGGAGGAGTCGGGCATGCGGATGATCCGCCTCACATGCAAGGGCGGCGACAGCGACCGCACCGTGGGCATGGTCGACTCCGTGAGCGCCGAGTCCGTCACCGTCACGTGGGAGAGCGGCGTCGGCAAGGAGACGTTCCAGAAGGCACCGGGTGGTCGGCTCCCGACGGAGCTGTCGACGGCCGGCCTGGACTCCTGAGCCGGGCCGGGCACCACTGCGCCCCTGCACTACTGCGCGACTGCACCACTGCACTACTGCTCCACTGCACCGCCACAACACCGCACTACGGCACTACCGCACCACCGTCACGAACCCCGGGGGAACCCCATGCGCACCACGCCCGTAGCCGTCACCGCCGCCCTCGTCGCGGCCCTCACGCTGGCCGCCTGCAGCAGCGGGAGCGGCGACGACACCGCGAAGAGCTCCACCGACTCCACGAGCTCCGCGGACTCCGCGAACGGCAAGTCCACCGCGTGCAAGGCCGACCAGTTCGGCATCGATTTCGGGCCCAGCAGTGCCGCCCCGGCCGCCGGTGACACGGGCACCATCCCGGTCACCCTGACCAACCGCGGCGCCTCCTGCACCCTGGAGGGCATGCCCGGCGCCGACGTGTACGCCGGCGACACCTCCTGGGCCGTCAGCCCGGACCAGGCCGCGACGGCGACGAAGCTGACCCTGGCCAAGGACCAAGCGGTGACCTTCACGATCACGTACGTGCGCGGGGTCGCCGGCGATACGAAGAAGGCCGCCGACGTGGACAAGGTGACGTTCACGCTGCCCGGCGACACCGCTCCGCAGAGCTACAAGTGGCCCGACGCGGAGGTGGCCGTGAAGTCCGGGGACGAGCTGGACATCACGGTGGGGCCGTTCCTGCCTGCGGGCGACTGAGGCAGGCGGCGGGGGCCGCGTTCAGGGGTTCACCGGGGGCCGTGCCCTGACCTGGGCGCGGTCCGCCGCCGCGGTTCCCTCCTGCCACCCCGCGGCGTCGCTCACCCCGCGCACGCGGGTGGTGACCGTCTCCGGGAACAGGCGTGTGACCTGCTCGCGGACGGCCACGTCACGGGCGGCGAGGACGGGCAGCAGATCCTGCCGCTCCCGCTCCCCCGCCCCGGCCGCCTGATCCCTTTGCTCCTCGGCGACCGCCGCCAGCCGGTCACCCGTCCGGTGGGCGTACGCGGCGAGGAACGACTGCCGGAACGTCTTCGTACGCTTGCGTCCGCCCGCGCGCTGCGCCGCCTCCGCCTTCGTCATCGCGGTCGTGGCCTGCACGAGGAGCGAGGTGTAGAGCAGTTCGACCGCGTCCAGGTCGGACTCGAAGCCGACGACCGTGGAGAAGCCCAGGGCCTCGTTCCACACGGCCTGGCAGCGGTTCGCCGCGGCGACCGCGTCGAGGAGTACCGCCTTGGCCGTCTCGTACGGCGGATCGACACCGATCCGGCAGGCGCCCGGGGTGTTCCGGTCGTGCTCCTTGGCCGCGAGCAGCGCCTCGTCGATGCTGTGCCGCGCCATCAGTTCCTGCGCCTTCGCGCTCAGCGCCTCCGCCTCCTCCGGGAATCCGGTGGCCTCGGCCTTGGCCAGGAGGCCACGGATACGGGACAGCATGCGGGCGTCTCCGCGCGGCCGGACCTGGGGCTTTCCCGGTGCGTCGAGCGGCTCCAGTGCGGGCAGGCGCAGGAGCAGGCGGTACAGCTCCAGTACGGCCGTCGCGTACGAGAACCGGTCGGTGCGCGGGGGCGGCCCGGGTTCTGCTGCCCCGGCCCCCAGCTCGTCGAGCTGGGCGGCCCAGCGGGGGTTCGGGGGCGGGTTCGGGGACTGCTGGTTCTCGTCGAGGATCAGGCGGGAGACGAGGCGTACGTGCGCGTCGTCCAGCTCGCGCCGAACGATCCGTACGACGTCGGCGGGCTGCCAGCCGCGCCGCCAGGCCATGGCGACGAACTCCCGGCCTCGGCGGGCGAGTTCGGCGTCCGCCGAGGGGTCGGTGGCGAGCAGCGAGGCGCCCGTGTCGAGGGCCGCGTCGCTGTCGGCGTAGAGGGCGGCCTCGAAGGCGCGGTCCACCGTGCTGCTGGTCGTACTCACCGGTCGATCGTGCCACGGGGGCGGTGCCGCCCGGCCAGGTAGGCCTGGCCCTGCCTTCGAGACGCCCTCCAGTGGTCGTGTGTGCGGGACGGGGGGCGTTCGCTGGGGGCATGACCACGGGCCGGCCGTCACGGCGGTGAACCTGGCCGAGGGCATCCGCCCGCCCACCACCTGCGCCGTCTCACACATCGAAACCCGGTCGACGCCCCGTTCTCGCGGCGCCAAGCATGGGCCGCATGGTCGACACATCTCTCTACTTGGCGTTCCTGGTCGCCGCCTTCGCGCTCTGCGTCACTCCCGGCCCCGACATGATGTTCATCGTGGCTGTGGGCGGGCGCGGCGGCCCGGCGGCTGGGGTGATGGCCGCGGCGGGCGTGGCGAGCGCGATGTTCGTGCACACGGTCGCCGCGGCGCTGGGCCTCTCCGCCCTGTTCACGGCGTTGCCCGTCCTCTACTACGTCCTGCGGTGGCTCGGTGCCGCGTATCTGCTCTACCTCGCGGTGAAGGCGTTCCGGGACCGCTCGGTGATCGGTGAGGAGGACGGGGACGCCCGCACCGGCTCGGGCATGCGGCGGGCGTTCTGGCAGGGCGCCGTCACCAACCTGCTGAACCCGAAAGTGATCCTCTTCAACGTGGCGTTCCTGCCGCAGTTCGTGGACCCGTCCCTCGGTCATGTGTCCGGCCAGTTCCTGCTGCTCGGGGCGACGCTGGTGGTGATGGGCTTCCTCTGGGACGGCGCGGTGGGTCTGCTCTCCGGGCGGCTCTCGCTGGTGCTGCGGCGGAGCCGGCGGGTGGCCCGCGCGCTGAACGTCTTCACCGGGACGGTGTTCGCCGGGCTCGCGGTGCGGTTGGCGGTGACATCACCGAAGTAGATGTCAACTCGCGGTTGACACCTTCGGGGTGTCAACCTAAGGTTGACACATGGCATCGAACTCTCCCACCAACGCATCCGTACGCCTCGACGACCTCATCGAGGCCATCAAGAAGGTCCACCCGGAGCCCCTCGACCAACTCCAGGACGCCGTGATCGCCGCGGACCACCTCGGGGACGTGGCGGACCACCTCATCGGTCACTTCGTGGACCAGGCCCGGCGTTCGGGCGCGTCCTGGACCGAGATCGGCAAGAGCATGGGGGTCACCCGGCAGGCGGCCCAGAAGCGCTTCGTACCGAAGGCCGAGGCGGACCTCGACCTCAGCCAGGGCTTCAGCCGCTACACGCCGCGCGCCCGCCACGTGGTCATGGCCGCGCACGAGGAAGCCAAGGCGGCGGGCAACGCGGAGGGGGTACCCGCGCACCTCGTCCTCGGCCTCCTCCGCGAGCCCGAGGGGCTCGGGGCGAAGGCGATCACGGCGCAGGGGGTCACCCTGGACGCCGTACGCTCCGCCGCGACCGCCGCGCTGCCGCCGGCCTCCGACACGGCCCCGGAACTCGTGCCCTACAACCCCGACGCCAAGAAGGTCCTCGAACTCACCTTCCGCGAGGCCCTGCGCCTCGGCCACAACTACATCGGCACCGAACACATCCTGCTCGCGCTCCTGGAGTTCGAGAACGGGGACGGGGTGCTGAGCGGGCTCGGCGTGCGGAAGGACGCGGTCGAGGAGAACGTGGCGGAGGCACTGCGGGCACTCACCGAGACCGAGGGCGCCTGAGCGGGGTTTCCTCGCCCCGCCGCCCCTACCCGTCCCATCCCTGGGGGCTGCACCGCCCCCAGGGACCCCGGCTCCCGTCGTGCTCAGCTCAGCTGCTTCAGCCGCCGCCCCCGGCTGTCCGCGACCCTGAGAGCGTCACGAAGCGCTCCCGTCAAACACTCCGCGAGGAACCGGAGTTCGCCACGCGGAGCGTCCGGCAGGATGTCGTCGGCGTGTGCGAGGAGCTCCCTTCCCATGCCGAGTTGGACGGACTCCGTGGTGTCGGCCAGACGGGACACGGGTCCGGCGTGCTCGTCGGTGATCAGGTAGCAGGGCTTTCCCTCGGCGCCGGTCCAGGGCAACAGGCGGACTTCGGGCGGCGAGTGAGGCGAGGACTTCGGCTCCTGCCCATCGGCTTCCGCCCCCATCAGGCGACCTCCAGCCCATGCATGTCCAGCGCGATGACGTACGGGCGTACGGCTCTGGTGGCGGCGCCGTCGAGCGGGTCGCTGTCGTCCAGGCCGTACGGGCTGCGGTGCGCGGGGAGAGGTGTTGCGCACGTGGAGGCAGGGGCGGTGCGTGTGGGGCGGCTCGGGGGTTTGGCGTGTGGATCGCGTCCGGTGAGCAGGATGCTCACCCAGGCGATGACGCGGCCGATAAAGTCGGTCACCGTCATCAGCTCCTCTCAGGTTCAGCTGGTGGCCGTGCCCCCGGACGGCTCCACCCGTCGCGGGGGTCTTCATGTTACCCGGCATTCGCGGTCTACCGCAGTCTAGTGCGGTCGCGCGGTCTACCGCAGAGTTTTAGCGTCAACCGCATGAGCTCAGAGCTTGACCGCACCCGACCCGTCTGGCGCCAGGTCGCCGCCGCCATCGCCACCCGCATTGCCGACGGCGAGTACCCGGTGGGTGCCCGTGTGCCTTCGGTTGTCGAACTGTCCAGCGAGTTCGACATCGCGACGTCGACTGCACAGAAGGCACTGGCTCACCTCAAGGCCGAGGGGCTCATCCGCGCCGAGGTCGGCCTCGGCTCCTTCGTCGCCGAACGCCCCGAGGAGCGCGCCGGCGACGTCGAGGCTCAGTAGCTGGTGCCATCGCACCGCCCCACTGTCAGACCCCCCTGTCACACTCGCACCCATGACCGACCGGTGGGCTCTCGGAGTCGCCGAGGACGGTGGCGTGGAGGTCGCCCCCCTCGGGGTGGACGGGCTGCCCGCGGGGCCCGTGCGGCGGGAGGCGGATCCGGTGGGCGCCGTGCGGAGCCGGCCGCAGGTCACGCGGTGGGTGTGGCGGGCGACCGCCGAGGTGTATCCGCAGTTGCTCGCCGCGGGGGTGCGGGTGGAGCGGTGTTACGACATCGAGGTCGCCGAGAACCTGCTGCTCGGTCACGAGGGACGGCACGGCGAACCCCGTTCGGCGGCCGCCGCGCTCGCTCGTCTGCGGGGCGCCCCGGTCCCGGCGGACCCGCCCCAGCGCGCCGCCGCACCCGGCTCGCAGACCCCGCTCTTCGAGCCCCGCCCCGTCCACGTGCCCCTGGCCGACCTCATCGAGGTGTACGCGGACCAGCGGCGCCGTCACGGCACCACCGCCCACCCCGAACGCATGCACCTGCTCACCGCCGCGGAGTCGGCGGGCACCCTCATCGCCGCCGAGATGAATCAGGCCGGCCTGCCCTGGAGCAGCGACGTGCACCGCGAGGTTCTGCACGAGCTGCTGGGTGAGCGGTACGCGGGCGGCGGTGAGCCGAGACGGCTGGCCGAGCTCGCCGACGAGGTGTCCGGGGCGTTCGGGTGGCGGGTGCGGCCCGATCTGCCCGCCGACGTCGTGAAGGCCTTCGCCCGGGCCGGGGTGAAGGTCAGGTCCACGCGACGGTGGGAGATCGAGACCGTCGACCACCCGGCCGTGAAGCCCCTGCTGGAGTACAAGCGGCTGTACCGCATCTGGGTCGCCCACGGCTGGTCCTGGCTCCAGGACTGGGTACGGGACGGCCGGTTCCGGCCCGAGTTCCTGGCGGGCGGGACCGTCACCGGGCGGTGGGTCACCAACGGCGGGGGCGCGCTCCAGATCCCCAAGGTCGTCCGGCGGGCCTGCGTCGCCGACCCCGGCTGGCGGCTCGTCGTCGCCGACGCCGACCAGATGGAGCCACGGGTGCTGGCCGCCATCTCGCGTGATCCTGGTCTGATGGAGGTCGCCGGAAGGGAAAGCGATCTGTATCAGGCCGTTTCCGATCGGGCGTTCTCCGGTGACCGCGCGCAGGCCAAGCTCGCCGTGCTCGGTGCCGTGTACGGGCAGACCTCCGGGGACGGGCTGAAGAACCTCGCCGCGCTCCGCCGCCGCTTCCCCAGGGCCGTCGCGTATGTCGACGACGCGGCCCGCGCCGGCGAGGAGGGCCGGCTCGTACGGACCTGGCTGGGGCGTACGTGTCCCCCGGCGGCCGGAGCCTCCGAGGCCGCGGAGGAGGCGGGCATCCCGCAGGACGAGCCGAACGAGGCCGCAGTCGGCGACCAGGGGTGGACTCCCGGCTACGCCTCCGCCAACTCCCGTGCCCGCGGCCGTTTCGCCCGCAACTTCGTCGTCCAGGGCAGCGCCGCCGACTGGGCGCTGCTCCTGCTCGCCGCGCTCCGCCGCACCCTCGCCGGGATGGCTGCCGAGCTCGTCTTCTTCCAGCACGACGAAGTGATCGTGCACTGCCCGGAGGGGGAGGCGGAGGCCGTGGTCGCGGCGATCCGGGAGGCGTCCGAGCTGGCTGGGCGGCTGACGTTCGGGCAGACGCCGGTGCGGTTCCCGTTCACGACGGCGGTGGTGGAGTGCTATGCGGATGCCAAGTGAACGCCGCACAAAGTGGACGGCCGGGACACCGCTCGGTTCATTCCTCCCCCGCCAGCAGCGTCCGCAGCTCCCCCACCACCGGCGAGTCCGTGCCGTCCAGTACCTCCAGCGCCGACTCCCACTCCCCGCGCGCCTCCTCGGTCCGGCCCTCCCGTGCCAGGAGCAGGCCCCGCTGGTGGCGGGCCAGGCCGGTCATGTACTGGTCCGCCCGCCGCTCCGCGAGCCCCAGCAGCCTGGCGCACTCCCGGGACGCGCGCTCGGTGTCGTCCAGCGCGTGCAGGGCGCGCACGAGGCCGAGCCGGGTCTGGGACTCGCCGCCCCAGTCCTCGTCGTCACCGAGGATCTCCAGGCTCTGCTCGAAGCTGCGCACGGCGTGGTCCGGTTCGCCGAGTCTGAGCCGGGCGTAGCCGATGTTGCAGTGCGCGGTGCTGCGCAGGAGGACGCTGTCGGCCACGTCGCCGAGGGCGAGGCTGCGCTGGTGGTGGACGATCGCGGCCCGTGCGTCGGTGTGCCAGTACAGGTTGCCGAGGTGACTGAAGGTCACGGCCTGGCCGTACGGATCGTCCAGCTGCCGCGACAGCTCCAGGCTCTGCCGCAGCGCCTCCTCGCTCTCCTCGTACCGGCCGAGGCTCTCCAGCAGCAGGCCGCGGTTGTTGAGGCAGCGCCGGATGCAGGACGTGGCGTCGAGCCCGCGCCAGAGCGTGAGTCCCCGGTCGTTGAGCGCGAGCGCCTCCGTGAGCCGGCCCGACAGGTAGTGCAGCCCGGCCCGGTCGGTGAGCGCGAACGCCTCCGCCGCGTCGTCCCCGACCGACCGCGCCACGTCCAGCGCGATCCGGCCCAGCGTGTCCAGTTCGGCGAGGTGGCCGCTGCGTTGCAGGTAGGGGAAGAGGTGGCGTACGAGGGCGGGGACGAGCGGCGAGGGTGTCGTGCGCGTCGCGTCCGGGCGGGCGCGGCGTTTCACGAGCGCGACGATGCCCGGCAGTTCGCTCTCGCCCCAGGCGAAGGCCGCTTCGGCGGAGGGGAAGGGGCGGGTGTCCACCGGGTCCGTCTCCCCGCCCGTCGGCCGCAGCCGCTCCTGACGTTCGTAGCCGGGCGGCAACAGTGCGACGAGACTCTGCCGGGCGCGGTCGGCGTACCAGCGGAGGGCGGCTTCGACGAGGCGTGCGGCCGCGGTCTCGCCGTCCGCGTGGGCCAGCTCGCGGGCGAAGTCCCGTACCAGGTCGTGCGGGACGTACCGGCCGTACGACGTCTCCTCCAGCAGGGCGACGTCCACGAGACGGTCGAGGGCGGCCTCGGCCCGGTATTCGTCGGTGTCCGTGAGGCGGGCGAGGAGGGGTGCGCCGTACGAGGGGAGGTCGAGCGCGCCGATGCGGTGCAGGGCGAGCGCGGCGTCGCGGTCGACCTCGCGGTGGGAGGCGCGCAGGGCGTCGTGGGCGACGGCGAGGGAACGGCGGACGCTGAGGTCGTCGTACTCCAGGTGGCGCAACCTCCCGGCCGTGGCGGTGAGTTGGCCGGCGAGCGCGTCCGGGGTGAGTGCGCGGCGCGCGGCGAGGCGGGCGGCGACGACGCGCAGGGCGAGCGGGAGGCGGCCGGTGAGTTCGACGAGCGGGTGGGTGCCGTCGAGGCCGTCCCGGCCGGAGACCACGCGCAGCAGTGCCGCGCTGTCCTCGCCCGACAGCGGCCCGAGCGGGAAGCGGTGGGCGCCGTCGAGGGCGGTGAGCGGCGAACGGCTCGTCACGATCACCGCGCAGCCGGGGCCCGCGGGCAGCAGCGGCCTTACCTGCGCGGCGTGCGCGGCGTCGTCGAGGACCATCAGGGTGCGGGTCGGTGCGAGGGTGGAGCGCAGGAGCGCGGCGGCCGCGTCGGGGTGGTCGGGGATACGGCGCGGCTCGGTGCCGAGGTCGCGCAGGAGTGAGGCGAGGGCCTGGCCGGGGGTGAGCGGGGTCATGCCGGGCGTGGCGCCGTGCAGGTGGACGTAGAGCTGGCCGTCGGGGAAGCGTTCCGCCAGTTCATGGGCCACGTGCAGGGCGACGGCGCTCTTGCCGACGCCCGCCATGCCGCTGATGACGGCGACCGTGGGCAGGTGTCCTTCGGGGGCCGTGCCCGGGTCCAGGAGGCGGCTCAGGGACGTGAGTGTCTCGGCGCGGCCGGTGAAGTGGGCCGGTGCGGGCGGGAGTTGGGCAGGGCGCGGTGGGCCGGCCGGGGCGGGACGGGGTGCGTCGGGGGCGTCGGGGGCACCCGATGTGCCCGATGTGCCCGATGTGCCGGCCAGTCCGGGGGTTCCGGCGGTGGTGCCGGGGCTTCCGGGGGTTCCGCGGGGCGGCGGTTCGGCTATCTCCTCCTGGAGGATCTCCAGGTGGGCGTCGCGCACCGCCGGGCCCGGTTCCACGCCGAGTTCCTCGATCAGGCGCAGGCGCAGATCGCGGTGGACGGCCAGGGCCTCGGCCTGGCGGCCGGTGCGGTGCAGGACGAGCATGAGCAGCCGGTGGAACGCCTCCCGCAGCGGATGTTCGGCGACGAGCGCGGCCAACTCGGGGGCGAGCGCGGCGAGCCGGGCGTGCCCCGGGCCCGCGCGGCCCAGCTCCGCCTCGTACCGCCACTGAAGGACCAGCAGCCGCGCCTCCTCCAGCCGCTGGACGAGGGCCTGTCCGCCGAAGTCCTCCGCCGGGCCGCCGAGCGGGGTACCCCGCCACAGGGCGAGCGCTGCCGTGGTCTCGCGCAGGGTCCGCTCCCAGTCCCGCTCGGCGTGCGCGGAGCGGGCGGCCGCCACGTGCCGCTCGAAGACTCGGACGTCCAGCTCGCCCTCGCCGACCCTCAGCAGATACCCCGGCGGAACGGCCCGCAGCCGGTCCGGGTCGTCCAGCAGCCGCCGCAGCCGGGTCACATGGTTCTGCAGGGATGCCTGCGCGGAGGGCGGCGGCGCCCCGCCCCACAGCGCGTCCTTGAGCGCCTCGACCGACACGACCCGGCCGGGTTCCAGCAGCAGGGCGACGAACAGGGCGCGCATCTTGCCGCTGCCGACGGGCCGTACGCCGCCGTCCGCGTCATACAGGACCGGCGGCCCCAGCAGCCCGAACCGTGGCCTCGCCTGCGGTCCGAACCGCAGCCCGTCCCGCATAGCACCGCCCGCTGCCTTCCCGCACGGTCTGGTCGCGCCGCGCCTCACGGCGGCTTCGCGCCGCCCGTTGGCCACATGTTAGCGATCCGTTGGCGCCGCCTGATGTGATCACTACATCGGTTCTGGCCCCGACGGTGCACGCGTACGACGCGTAACTCGGGGGAGTGTCGCCGCAGCGGCCGGAACCGGAATCACGCGGGGCCCGGTCGCCGAGGGGGAGCGACCGGGGCCTTCGTGCAGGTCCGTGGCCGAATAAGTCCAGATACCGGTGGCCGTCTAGATGACCGGTGGCCGTCCCAGCCGGGTGAGCCGCCACACCGTGCGCCACCGCATGGGCCGCCGTTCACCGCCGGACTCCCGCCAGCCCTCCGCGAAACCGCCGAACCACGCGCGCAGGGCGCCCCACGACCGGACGCGTACGAGTGTGAGCAGCACCCACACGCCGAGGTGGACGGGGATGAGGGGCAGCGGCAGTCTGCGGCGGGTGAGCCAGACGCGGTTGCGGGCGTTCACGCGGTAGTAGATGGCGTGCCGGGCGGGCGAGGTCCTGGGGTGCTGGAGCAGCAGTTCGGGTGCGTACAGCACGGTCCATCCGGCGTCGACGGCCCGCCAGGCCAAGTCGGTCTCCTCGTGCGCGAAGAAGAACTCGGCGGGCCAGTCCCCGACTTCGGCGAGCATGGCCAGGGAGAGGGCGTGCCCGCCGCCGAGGAACCCGGTGACGGGGCCGCCCCGCAGCGGGTCCTTCGCCCCGACCCTCGGGACGTGGCGGCGCTGAGTCTTGCCGGTCTCGTCGGCGATCCGGAACCCGACGATGCCGAGCCGCGGATCACGGGCGTACAGGGTCCGTACGCCGCGCAGCACGTCCGCGTCGACGAGCAGGCCGTCGTCGTCCAGTTCGACGACGACGTCGACATCCCCGAACTCGGCGAGCCGCCTCAGGGCGACGTTGCGGCCGCCCGGACAGCCGAGGTTCTCCTCCGTCTCGATGAGGGTGACCTCACCCGGCAGGCCGAGGCGCTCGGCGAAGTCGGGCAGCGGGCAGCCGTTGCCGACGATGACGATCCGCTCGGGCGCGAGGTCCTGTTTGGCCACGGACATGAGCAGGGCGTCGACCTCGGCGGGCCGGTTCCCCATGGTCACGACGGCGACGGCAATCCGGGGCTCCACCAACTCCACCAGTCCCACCTCGTCTCGTTCGGCTCCCCCCACGTATCACTACGCATCACTCACGACGCAGCACTCACCACGCATCGCTCAGCACTCAGCACGCACCACGATGCCAGCCCGTGCCGTCAACGCGTGGCAGGCTCACCCCAGGCGGGCGGCGGCGTACCGGGCGCCGACCGCCAGCCACGCCACCGCGGCGGCGCCCACGAGCGGGCGCTCCGTGACCGTCAGGGCGCTGATGCTCCCGGCGGTGGCGAGCTGGGCGGTGGCGGTGGCGTACATGCCCACGGGGAAGACGATGCACCACAGGGCGAGCTCGTAGCTGAGGGGCACGCGGTGGTGCAGATGGCGCCAGACGCCCGCGGCCAGCAGCGGGGGGATCAGGACGGTGGCCCAGGCCCACAGGACGAGGACCGTGCCGTCGAGGGGGCCCTGGCTGGGGCGCGGCAGCGACCGTTCGTGGGCGACGAGCTGGGCGCCGGCGAGGGTGCTGATGGCGGCGGCGCCCATGGTGACCCAGTAGGTGGGGGCCAGTTGCGCGGCCCGGGGCGGGTCGCGCAGCAGCCGCAGGACAACCGAGGTGAGGGTGGCGGTGTACATGAGGACGCCGGTGGCCCAGAGCACCAGGGCGACGGTGAGGACGGTGCGACCGGTGTGCAGGCTGGTGAGGGTGAGGGCGAGTGCTTGCAGGCCGACGGTGGCCAGGAACCAGGTGCCGTCGGCCTGCCGCAGCAGGGTGCGTCCCCCCGACCGCCCGAGTCCGACGGCCGCGACGGCCAGTACCGCCCACACGGCCGCCGCGACGACGAGCAGGGCGTAGGCCGCGACCCGCCCGAGGCCGTGGGCGAGGCGGGTGGCGAGGACACCGCTGGCGGCGACGAGCGTGAAGTGGCCGAACAGGCGGGCAGGGTCGCGGAGTTCCGCCCTGAGGACGCCCGGGTGGTGGACGGCCTTGAGCACGGTGGCGGTCAGAAGCGTGAGGTAGGCGGCCACCGCGATGCCGAACAGCAGGGCGGAGGCGGCCCGGGCCCCGGTCTGCGCCAGGGCGCGGGAGACGATGCCGGTGGCCATCACGGGCGCGAAGCACGCCGGTGGCAGCCGCCGGCACCGGTCCAGGAGCGTGGGCCAGGTCACCGGCGTACGGCGGGGTGCGGCGCCGGCCGCCGGTCCGGCCCGTGCGCGGCGGTGTGCGCCCGCGCGGGGTTGTGTCGCGCGCCGCGGGAGCGGTAGACGACATAGGGGCGGACGAGGTAGCCGAGCGGTGCGGTGAAGGCGTGGACGAGGCGGCTGAAGGGCCACAGCGCGAACAGGGCCATGCCGAGCAGGGCGTGGACCTGGTAGACGAGGGGCGCGTGGGCCATGGCGGGTACGTTCGGGTCCAGGGTGAACAGGGAGCGGAACCACACCGAGACACCGAGGCGGTAGTCGTAGGGGTCCGATTGCAGGGTGGTGGCGGTGGCGGTGAGTCCCGCCAGGAGGACGCAGACGAGAACCGGGTAGACGGCGCGGTCGCTGCGGCTGGTCGCGGCCCGGACGGCGGGCACGCGCAGCCGCCGGTAGAGCAGGATCGCCAGGCCGGTGAGGGTGGCGAGGCCCGCGGTGCCGCCGACGAGCAGCGCGTTGGCGCGGTACAGCCACTCCTGCACGTGGAGGCGTTCGGTGAACGACTCCGGGACGAGCAGGCCGACGGCGTGCCCGGCCACCACGAAGAGGAGCCCGTAGTGGAACAGCGGGCCGCCGACGCTCAGCAGGCGGTGTTCGTGCAGTTGGCTGGAGCGAGTGGTGAAGCCGAACCGGTCGTAGCGGTAGCGCCAGGCGGTGCCCGCGACCAGGACGGTGAGGACGAGGTAGGGCAGTACGCCCCACAGGGCGATGTGCAGATGGTTCACCGGGAGGCCTCCTCGACGTACGGGCTGGTCGGACGCGCGGGGAAGGGCAGCAGGCCGACGGTCTCGGTGGGCGGGCCGGAGCGGGCCAGGCGCAGGGCGGCGGCGCGGTCGGCGGGTGAGGCACCGGGCAGGGTGCGGCAGACCGCTTCCAGGACGTCGGCGTAGGGGCTGCGGTGCTCGCGCAGCGCGAGGCGGAGGAGTTCCAGTGCCGCGCGGTGGTCCTGGAGGGCCCTGCGGCCGGGTTCGGGGCAGCGGGCGGCGAACTCCAGGGCCAGCGGCAGGAAGTCGGGCAGCTCGTCGGAGGGTGGCTGCCAGCCGTGTGTGCGGTACAGCTCCCGCCAGTTCAGCAGGGACTGGCCGCGGCGGCGGGTGTCCCCGTCCGTGTAGTAGGTCAGGTGGAGGGTGCGGCGCCGGCTGCGGTCGAAGGTGGTGATGTAGCGGGCCGACAGTTCCAGGGCGGGGACACCGGCGACGGCGGCGCAGAACCGGGACAGCGGCTCGGTTTCCGCTCCCGCCCCGCTCACGCCGTCCAGGGTGTCGGTGACCAGGTGCAGGCGCTGCGGCCAGTCCCGGCCGGGGTGGAGCAGGAGCAGCGACGCCGCCTGGTGGATCAGTGCGGTGGTCATGCCTGGTTCCCCTCACCGCGCGGGAAGAGGCCGTCGGGGCGTCCGCGCCCGTCCCAGTTCAGGAGGTTGACGCGGCCGCGCAGCGACACCCCGGCGTGCTCCGGCTCGGGGCCGGGAGCGGGCGGGGCGTGGAAGGTGTCCGCCGCGTACATGCCCGGTCCACCGTGGCCGTCGAGACTGCATCCGGAGTCGGGGAGGTCCTCGGGGACGGTGCCGGTGTAGCTGGTGGGGATGACATAGCGCTCGTCGTACTTGGCGAGGGCGAGCAGCCGGTACATGGCCTCGATGCCGTCCGCGTCCATGCCGACCGCGTCGGCGATGGCCGGGTCCTGCTCCTCGCCGAGGTTGACGCGCCGCATGTGGGAGCGCATCGCCGCCAGACGGCACAGCGCCGCCTCCACGGGGGCCACGTCGCCCGCGGTGAACAGCCCGGCGAGGTACTCCAGCGGGATGCGCAGGGAGTCGATCGCCGCGAACAGTTTCGCGGGGTCCTCCCCGTCGTGGCCGGTGGCGGTCAGGGACTCCACGACCGGCGACAGGGGCGGCACGTACCAGACCATCGGCATCGTGCGGTACTCGGGATGCAGGGGCAGCGCCACCTTGTAGCGGCTGATGAGCGCGTGCACGGGTGAGCGCCGGGCGGCGGTGATCCAGTCGTGCGGGATGCCGGAGGCCTCGGCGGCGCGCCGCACCTCGGGGTCGTCGGGATCGAGGAAGCAGCCCAACTGCGCCTCGTACAGGTCCTTTTCGTCGGTGGTCGCGGCGGCCTCCCCCACCTTGTCGGCGTCGTAGAGGATGACGCCGAGATAGCGCAGGCGCCCCACGCAGGTCTCGGAACACACGGTGGGCTGACCGGCCTCGATGCGCGGGTAGCAGAGCGTGCACTTCTCCGCCTTGCCGGTGGCGTGGTTGAAGTACACCTTCTTGTACGGGCATCCGGTCACGCACATGCGCCAGCCGCGGCAGCGGTCCTGGTCGACGAGGACGATGCCGTCCTCGATCCGCTTGTAGAGCGCGCCGGAGGGGCACACCGCGACGCACGACGGGTTGAGGCAGTGCTCGCAGATGCGCGGCAGGTAGAACATGAACGCCTGCTCGTACTCCAGCCGCACCTGCTCGTTCATCTTCTTCAGCACCGGGTCGCCCGCGAGGTGTTCGGGCCCGCCGCCCAGGTCGTCGTCCCAGTTGGGGCCCCAGGTCACCTGCGTGGGCCGGCCGTCGATCAGGGAGCGGGGCGGGGCCGTGGGGACGTCGTCACCGAGAGGAGCGCTGATCAGGTTCTCGTAGTCGTACGTCCACGGCTCGTAGTAGTCGTCGAGCGAGGGCAGCTCGGGGTTGGCGAACAGGCGGGCCAGGCGGCGGGCCCGGCCGCCGCTGCGCGGCACCAGGCGGCCGTGCTTCAGCTTCCAGCCGCCCTGCCACCTGTCCTGGTCCTCGTAGGTGCGGGGGTAGCCCTGGCCGGGGCGGGTCTCGACGTTGTTGAACCACACGTACTCGGTGCCGGACCGGTTGGTCCAGGTCTGTTTGCAGGTGACCGAACAGGTGTGGCAGCCGATGCACTTGTCGAGATTCATCACCATCGCCACTTGGGCCATGACCCTCATCAGTACTCAACCTCCTGGGAGCGGCGGCGGATGACGGTGACCGCGTCGCGCTGGTTGCCGGTGGGGCCGTAGTAGTTGGGGGCGAAGGACAGCTGGGCGTGGCCGCCGATCAGGTGGGTCGGCTTGATCAGGAGCCGGGTGAGGGCGTTGTGGACGCCGCCGCGCCGCCCGGTGGTCTCGGACTTGGGGACGTTCACCAGGCGTTCCTGGACGTGGTACATGAACACGGTGCCGGGCGGCATGCGGTGGGAGACGATCGCGCGGGCGACGACCACGCCGTTGCGGTTGACCGCCTCGATCCAGTCGTTGTCCGCGACGCCGATCGCGGCGGCGTCGTCCACGCTGATCCAGATGACGGGGCCGCCCCGGGCCAGGGTCTGCATCAGCAGGTTCTCCTGGTACTCGGAGTGGATCGACCATTTGGAGTGCGGGGTCAGATACCGCACGGTCACCGAACGCCCGTCCTTGTCGGCGGTGGGCTGGGGCTGCTCGCCGAGGACGTCCAGGTCCAGTGGAGGCCGGTAGACGGGGAGTTGTTCGCCGAACTCGGCGATCCAGGGATGGTCGAGGTAGAAGTGCTGCCGTCCGGTGAGGGTGTGCCAGGGCTTGAAGTGCTCGGTGTTGATCGTGAACGGGGCGTAGCGGCGGTCCGGGGCCTCCTTGCCCGACCACTCGAAGCTCGCCGAGACCTGCACCGGACGGGCCTGGGTGTCGGAGAACTCCACGCGCCGCTCGGCCACCGACGCCGCCAGTTCCGCGAGGCCGGTGTCGGTGCCGCAGCGCTCGGCGAGCCGCTCGAAGCCCTCGGCGGCGAGACGTCCGTTGGTCGTGCCCGACAGGGCCAGGATCGCCTCGCACAGCTTGACGTCCGTGTCGAGCAGGGGCCGTCCCCGCGCCGGTCCGCGGGCCGCCGTGCCGCACCGTGCGGCGAGCCAGCCGGCCTCCGGTCCGGGCCGGACGGTCACGCCCTTCACGGTCATCCCCTGCTCCTCGGCCAGCGGGCCCAGGGCGGCGATCTGAGCGCCGATCGCGGTGTAGTCCCGTTCGACGAGGGTGAACTGCGGGCCGGTGGGCCCGTCGGGCGGCGCCTCGCCGGGGGTGTCGTGCTGGAGCGCGGTGGCCACCAGGTCGTGGGCGACGTCCAGGCGCCCCTCGGCCAGCCTGGCGACCTCGGCGGCGAGTCCGTGGAAGATCTCGAAGTCCGTGCGCGCCTGCCAGGGAGGGCTGATCGCCGGGGAGAAGGCGTGCACGTAGGGGTGCATGTCCGTGCTGGACAGGTCGTGCTTCTCGTACCAGGTGGCCGCGGGCAGCACCAGATCGGCGAACAGGGTCGTGGACGTCATCCGGAAGTCCAGGGCGAGCAGCAGGTCGAGCTTGCCGCGCGGCGCCTGGTCCCGCCAGGCCACGTCCTTCGGCCGGGCCTCGGGCGGGGCCTGCTCGGCGCTCGCGTTGTCGGACGCTCCCAGCAGGTGCCGCAGGAAGAACTCGTTGCCCTTGGCCGAGGAGCCGATCAGGTTGGCCCGCCACACGGTGAGCACGCGCGGCCAGTTGGCCGGGTCGTCGGGGTCCTCGCAGGCGTAGGGGAGACGGCCCGCGTCCCGCTCGCGGGCCACCCACCGCGCCGGGTCGGCGCCTTCCTCGCGTACGCGCCGCCCGAGTTCCAGGGGGTTGGCGCCGAAGGTGGGATACGACGGCATCCATCCCTGCCGGGCGGAGCGGGCCACGAGGTCGGCCGTGTGCAGGCCGGTGAGCGCACCGGGCGCGGTCGGCGCGGTCAGGGCGTCCGCGGTGAACTTCTCGTAGCGCCACTGGTCCGTGTGCAGATACCAGTACGGTGTGCCCGCCATCTGCCGTGACGGGCGGGCCCAGTCGGAGGCCGTGGCCAGC
The DNA here is from genome assembly GCF_014650715.1 of Streptomyces bluensis. Lineage (GTDB taxonomy): Bacteria > Actinomycetota > Actinomycetes > Streptomycetales > Streptomycetaceae > Streptomyces > Streptomyces bluensis. The sequence goes on from NZ_BMVM01000012.1 coordinate 49,550, forward strand.
TGCTGCCAGCCGGTGTACGGGCGCACCTTCTCCTGCCCCACGTAGTGCGCCCAGCCTCCGCCGTTGACGCCCTGACAGCCCGTGAGCAGCAGCAGCGACAGGAACGAGCGGTAGATGGTGTCGGAGTGGAACCAGTGGTTGGTGCCCGCGCCCATCACGATCATGCAGCGGCCGCGGGTCTGTTCCGCGGTCCGCGCGAACTCCCGTGCCGCACGCACCACCGCCTGCGCGGGCACCGACGTGATCGCCTCCTGCCAAGCGGGGGTGCAGGGCGTGGACGCGTCCTCGTACGACACCGGCAGCGAGCCGTCGAGCCCCTCGCGGCCCACGCCGTACTGGGCCAGCATCAGGTCGAAGACGGTCGTCACCAGGCGCCCGCCGATCCGCAGCGCGGGCACCGTGCGCCGCACCGAGGCTCCCTGCTCGTCGAAGCGGGGCAGCGACACCTCCGCCCGCGTCGCGCCGGGGCGGCCGTGGAAGCTGAGCAGCGGTTCGGCATCGCCGAGGTCCAGGTTCCAGCGGCCCTCGCTGGCCTTGCCCCAGCGGTCGCCCAGGGTGCCGCTCGGCACCATCGGCCCGCCGGACACCGTGTCGTAGAGCACCGGCATCCAGCGTCGCGCCGCCGCCTCGGCGTCCCTGGCCAGATCCAGGTCACGGGCCGTCACGAACGCCCCGGGCGTGTACGTGACCGTGTTCGTGCCGGTGCCTGCGCCGGTATCCGTGCCCGTGTCCGTGTCCCGCTCGTCCAGGCCGACGAGGAACGGCAGATCGGTGAACCGCCTGACGTAGTCGGTGAAGTACGGCACCTGCCGCTCGACGAAGCACTCGCGCAGGATCACGTGCCCCATCGCCATGGCGAGCGCCCCGTCGGTGCCCGGATGGGGGTGCAGCCACTCGTCGGCGAACTTCGTCGCGTCCGCGTAGTCCGGTGAGACCACCACCACCTTCTGGCCGCGGTAGCGGGCCTCGGCCATCCAGTGCGCGTCCGGGGTCCGGGTGACCGGGACGTTGGAGCCCCACAGCATCAGATACGCCGCGTCCCACCAGTCGCCCGACTCGGGAACGTCGGTCTGGTCGCCGAACACCTGCGGCGAGGCGACCGGCAGGTCCGCGTACCAGTCGTAGAACGACAGCATCGGCGCACCGATCAGAGCGTGGAAGCGGGCGCCGACCGCGTGCGAGGCCATCGACATCGCCGGGATCGGCGAGAATCCGGCGATCCGGTCGGGCCCGTACTCCCGCAGCGTGTGTACGTGCGCGGCGGCCGCGATCTCCAGCGCCTCGTCCCAGTCGATCCGCACCAGGCCGCCCTTGCCGCGGGCCGACTGGTAGCGGCGCCGCTGGTCCGGATCTCCGGTGATCTCGGCCCACGCGGCGACGGGATCACCGCCCGCACGCCGCTTCGCGTCGCGGAACATCTCCACCAGCACGCCCCGCGCATGGGGATAGCGCACCCGCGTCGGCGAGTACGTGTACCAGGAGAACGACGCACCGCGCGGGCAGCCCCGCGGTTCGTAGTCGGGGCGGTCAGGGCCGGTCGACGGGTAGTCCGTCGCCTGCGTCTCCCAGGTGATCAGCCCGTCCTTGACGTACACCTGCCACGAACACGACCCCGTGCAGTTCACCCCGTGGGTGGAGCGCACCACCTTGTCGTGCGCCCAACGCTCCCGGTACGGCTGGTCGTTGACCTGCTGGTCGGACCGGAAGACGGCCCGCCCCTCCGGTGTGGTCGGCGCCCGCTGGAGTAACTGTCCGGCCGCGAGCAGCCGTTCGGCCGCGTCCGAAGCGACCCGTTCCATCCTTGCCCTGCCACGTCCCACGCCCTCGGACTCCCCTCGCGGGTCGGCGCGCCCGAGCGGTCACCTCGGGCACGCACCTGTCGACGAACGAGGGCCAGAATGCTCCTGCCGGGCCCGCCGGGTGGATCTCATTCCCGCCAGTTGGATGTATCTAGAATTTATTTTCCCTGCCCTTTGCACTGGCTACTGAACGGATTCGGCCACAGGAATGGGAAATGCCTGTTCGGAGGACGGAAAGGGCCGACCGCCGCCACGCCCGATCTCCCTGCGGTGGGCTGCGCCTTCGGTCGGAACATCACGGTCAGCGACCCGACCGGAACAGGTAATTCGACGGATTCGACAGATGCGACGAGACGGAATTCTTTCGTGACCGCAACCGTTGCCGGGACCGCGCGGAAACGACGGGAGCGGCTGAAACCTGTCGCCGACGGGCAGGTGCCGCGCGCCGTGGAGGCGGGTGTTCCCGATGCCGTGGCCATCAACTAGCCTTACGGGCCGTTCGGTGTACGCATCACGGGGGAGACACACATGGGCAGCATGAGCAGCCCGACGGGGTACGGAGTCCGTACCGAGGAGGTCGGCGGTTCCGCGGGCAAGCTGGACAAGGCGGCGGACGAGCTGGACTCGATCAAGTCGACCATCCCGCAGGAACAGTGCTCGTCCCCCGACGCGTTCGGCGGCGAGGAGGCCGCCCCCGCCTACGACGCCTTCGCAGGAGCCTGGCAGCGGGAGGCGACGGTGCTGCGGGACGCGCTGCGGGAGATCTCCCGCAAGCTGAACACCACGAACCGCGCCTACGGCGCCGCCGAGCAGGGCGCCGAGGAGAGTCTGCGCCGCGCGGCGCCCTCCCACGCGGGCCTGTCCGACTTCAACTGACGGACGGCACAAGAACGTCCGGGACTTGCCGGGAACAACGGGGACAACGGGGACAGAGCATGAGTGCTGCGCACGCCGTGAAATCGGACGACGAGCTGGCGGAACTCGACATCGCGACGCTGCTGCGGTTCGGGCTGGGCGAGGGGGGCCGTCTGCGCACGGCTCTCTTCGGGGACGGAGCCGTGGGCGCGGCCGTGGTGCTGGGGCGGGCGGGGGTGTATCCGCGCGCCGTGGCCTTCCTGGCGAAGATCGTGCGCGCGGGCGGCGCCGCGTACGCGGCCGGCCTCGATGAGCCCGTTCCTGGCGATGACGCGGGCGGCACGGTCCGCGCGTGGCTGGAGGCCGGGGCGAGCGTGCGGCGCACGGTCGAGGACGACGAGACGCTGGCGCGCTGGCTGTCCGCCGTCGCGGAGATCATGGCCGTACGCGGGATGGTGTCGGGCACGACGGGGGGACGGGGCTGATGGCGGGCGAGGACACCACCACCCGGCGGGCCGAACTCGCCGACGCGGTGAACGCGATCGAGGACGCGGGCTCGAAGAACGATCTCATCGCGGCCATCGAGAAGGCGCTCGCCGTCGCCGGGCCCAAGGGGCACCCGGACGCCATCGAGGCGGCGGCCGACTCCTACAAGAAGGCCGCCGACCAATGCCAGTTCGAGGTCGAGGAGCCGGTCGAGCAGGTCGCGAGCAGGGACCTCCCGCAGGCGTGGGAGGGCATGGCGAGTGTGACCGCCCAGCAGGTCGTCGCGGCGGCCGGGCGTGCCGCCGAGCAGATGACCGAGGCGTTCCGGCAGGGCAAGAAGGCCCTGGAGTGCCTGGCCGACGGCGTGCGTGCCGCCCAGCGCGAGGACGGTCCGGGCCTGGTCGACCTGCGCCGGGCGCGGACCATGCTCGGCGACCCGGACGGGGTCTTCGACTGGGTGGAGACGGGCGACGAGACAGAGGAGAAGGAGCGGGCCCGCGAGACAGCCCTCGCGGGTGCCAGGGCCCGGCACGCGGCGGCGGTGTGCGCCGACGACGCGGCCCGTGCGGCGGCCCGCGACCTCAACAAGCTGGCTTCCGAGGCCCGCTCGGGTCATCTCGACGCGTGCGTGAGCCCCGTCGACAAGCTGATGCTGGCCGACACGGCGATGGTCGACGAGGAGAGCGCGGCCCGCGAGTACAACGAGATCCTCTCCACGAACGACCTGGAGCGCGCCGGCGAGCGACTCAACAGCATGAGCCCGGAGGACCGCGCCGAGTTCCAGCGGATGCTGGACGCGTCCGCCTCACCGGAGGAGCGGGCGTACCTGATGAAGGCGCTCGCCGCCGGGCACGACATGGAGAGCCTCGGCGACTTCAGCCAGAAGATCGCGGGCAGGGACGAGGCATGGCTGGCCCGGCATCTCACCCCGGTGGTCACCGAGGTGGACGCGAACGGCAACCCCGTCCACGACACCACGCAGAACAGCTTCAACGGCCAGCAGTGGATCCAGGGCGGCGACGGTCAGGAGGCCAGTTGCGTGGCCTCCTCCACCGTCAACGCCCGCGCCATGGTCGACCCGGTCTACGCGCTGGAGCTGACCGGCGGTCCCGACGGCGACGAGGACGATCCGGAGGCGTTCCGCGAGCGGCTCGTGGACGAGCAGCACCGCGTCCACGACGACGGCGACGGTGACAGGAGCGGCTTCTTCAACAACGGCCCGCCCACCGGCATGGACGACGAGGGCTGGTCGGAGGTCGCCGACAACGAGCTCAACTCGCCCACGGGCGCCGACTACGAACGCCAGGACCTGAACAGCGCCGACGACCGCCGGGGCGTCCTGCCCGAGCTCGAGCAGGCCGTCGCGGAGGGCAAGCCCGTCCCGATCAAGACGACCGGCGACGGCGGCCACGCCCTGGTCGTCATCGGCGCCGAGAACGGCATGCTCCAGGTGCACAACCCGTGGGGCGAGACCACCTGGGTCAGTGAGGACGACTTCGTCAACGGCAACATGAGCCGGGCGTCGGACGAACGATTCCCGGACGCCACGGGCGTCCACCTGCCGAGGTGAGCCGGTGATGCGCGGAGGAAAGACCTTCTGGGGCGTCATCAGTGGTGTCGCGGCGCTGGCCCTGGGCGGGCTCGGGTTCGTCGGATACGAGGCCGTGTCCGCCGACGACACGGCGTGCTGCGGGGTCCCGAAGCCGCTGCACGGCGTGCCGCGCGGCCCGGACGGGGAGATCGACGTCGCCTCCCAGTCCGTCCGGACCACGGTGCTGACCGGGCACGACTTCTCGCTGCACGTCCGCCCGGGTGGCGACGCAGCGGACTGGGAGGTCGCCGAAGTGGGCGAGTCGGGTGAGTCGGATGAGGTCGTGCGCGCCCGGGGCGAGAAGACCGTCAAGGGCACGCACTACTTCACGTTCCGTGCGCTCAAGCCCGGCACGGCGCGCATCGTGCTGAAGGAGAGCGACGGCGAGCGCACCATGACGTACCCGGTCGAGGTCAAGGACACCATCCAGGGCACCGTCGTGACCAAGGACCCCGAAGGGCAGTACAGCGAGGCGTACGGGTCGTCCGAGTTCCGCAGGCTCGACGGGGACTTCACGGGCACGGTCACCGTGCGCCCCGGCGAGCGGTTCCTCGTCGCCAACCGCTACTCCAACCAGCCGGGCTACACCTGGAAGGTCACCGGGGAGCCGGACGGCGCGGTGGCGGGGCTGGAGCCCGGCCCTCCGCACACCACCGGCGACCCGGCCGCGGAACGGCAGGACTGGTACGGCTTCACCGCCCGGGAGAAGGGCACGACCACGGTCGAACTCTTCGGCTGCTACCGCTGCGGACACGACAGCGAGCCCACGTCGCCCGAGAGCGAGAAGTTCTCCGTGACGAAGACGCTGACCGTGGTGGTGCGCTGATCCCCTGTCGAGTCCTGTTTCGGTTCCTTCACCCCGAGGGCCGGTCGGCCCCGGTTTCATCCGGTTTCATTCGGTGCCACCCAGAGCGGTCATAGGTGTGACGCGGGTCGCGCGGCGGGCGGGCAGGAGGCCGGCGAGCGCGGTGAGGGCTGCCAGGCCGGTGAAGACCACCAGCAGGTGACCTGCGGGCAGACGCAGAGGCGCGCTGGTGACGACGACGCGCATGAGCAGCCAGGCGTAGGGGACGCCGAGGGCCAGGCCGAGGACGCCGCCGAGGACGCCGTACAGACCGGCTTCCGTGGCGATGGTCCGGCGCAGTGCGCCGCCGCCCAGTCCCAGGGCACGCAGCAGTCCGAACTCACGGGTGCGTTCGATCGCGGTCAGGCTGGTGGTGGCGGTGACGCCGACGACCGCGATGAGGACGGTCAGGGCGACGAGCCCGAGCGCGGTGGTGCCCATGGTCCGGAGCGTGTCCTGACTGCTGTCACGGCCGGCCGCCAGAACACTCACGCTGATGTCGTCGGGGTCCGGGACGTGTGCGCGGATCGTGGTCTCCAGCGCCCGGTGCGCTTCGCCACGGGCGGCGAGGCCCTCGGCGGCGGCGTCGGCGAGGATGCCGCTCACCTTCCGGGAGGCGCCCATCCGGTCGAGGTCGGCGGGTGCGACGAGCACGCCTGCCTGGAGCGGGCCCTGACCGGGCAGCGTGGCGGCGACGGTCAGCCGGATGCCGCCGCGGCCGGACGGGAGGGTGAAGGTGTCGCCCGCCCGCACGCCGAGGAGGTCCGCCGTGTCGGAGGCGACGACCGCGTGGCCGGGGCCGAGGTCGTCGAGGGAACCGGTGGCGGTGTCGACGTACTTGCCGGTGGGCAGCGCGTCCGGTTCCAGGTCCGACACCTCGATCTCCCTGTTGCCGACGGTCGTCACGAGGGTGCGGTAGCCGGTGACATGGGTGAGCTGGGGTGACGCGGCGAACTGCCGTACCAGGCTGGCGTCCAGGCCCTTGCCGCCGGCCGCGACCCGGAAGTCGGCGGGGGCTTCGACGGCTGCGGTGCGTTCCATGTAGCCGCTCAGACAGGCGACGCTGACGAGGGCGCCGGAGACCAGGGCGACGCCGAGGGCGACGACGACGGAGACGGCCGCGGCACGGTGCGGGGTGCCTCCGACACCGCTGACGGCCAGTCTGCCGGTGGTGCCCAGCCGGCGCAGCGGCCATCCGGCCACGGCCAGCACGGGGCGGACCAGGAGCGGGCCCAGGGTGATGAGCGCCAGGAAGGCGAAGCCCGCCGAGGCGACCGTGACCATCATGGCGAAGTCGCGGTCGTAGTCCTCCTGGCCGGGCTCGGGAAGATCGCCGAGGATCAGAGCGGCAAGTCCCGTGGCCGCGGCGGCGAGGAGGATTCCGGTGGCGAGGCGGGCGGGACGGACACGGCGTTCGCCCGTGACGGTGCCGGCGGTGCGCAGTGCCTGGAGCGGGGACACGCCGGCCGCCGACAGGGCGGGGGCGAGGACCGCGCAGACCGTCACCAGCACGGTTCCCACGACCACCAGCACGGCCTGGAGCACGGGAAGGCCCGGTGCGGACAGCTCCTGTCCCGCGAGAAGACGGGCGGCCGGCGGGGCGAGGTGCCCGGCGCCCAGTGCCGTCAGCACCCCGGTCACACCCGCGACCACGCCCACCAGGGCGCCCTCGACGGCGAGTGCGGTCACCAGCCGGGGCTGCGGGGCTCCGATGGCGCGCAGGAGTGCCAACTGCCGTAGCCGTTGCGCGAAGACGATACGGAACGTCGAGGTGGCGACCAGGGCGGCGGCCCCCACCGCCACCGCCAGGAACACCGCGATGAGCTGGAAGACCTCACGGAGGTCCCCGTTCACGGCCGCGCGTGCTTCCTCGGCCCGTACGGCGCTGCCGGCGGTGAGCGACGCGCCGGAGGACGCCTTGTCGAGCACGGCGCGCACCTGCCGGGACAGCTCGTCCTGAGGGACACCGCTCCTGGCGCGGATGTCCACGCGCGGATAACCCGGCACCTCGGCGAGACGAGCGAGGTGCGTGTCGGTGGTGTAACCGCTGGTCAGCTGTACGGCGGTCGCGGTGCTCCGCACCACGCCGGTGACGGTGACGGTGACCTTGACGGTCTTCACCCCGTCCTCGTCCTCGGGGTCGGGGAAGAGCAGGGTCGTGCGGGTGCCGGGAGCGAGCTGGAGTTCCTCGGCGGCCTGACGGTTGACCGCGATCTGGCCTGCGCCGTCGGGATAGCTTCCCTTGACGAGCTCGACCTGGGACAGCGGTCCGGTGCCGGGGTCGGCGTAGAGCTGCAGATAGCGCTCGAACGGCCCGGCGATCGGCGCGCCGGCGTCCACGCGGCCCACGGCCTCGGCCACACCGGGCAACGCGCGGATCCGCTCCAGTGTGGCGTCGCTGATGGTGGTCGAGGACTCGTCGTCGGCGGTCGCGATCAGGCTGACGGCCTCGGGGGTGCCACGGAAGCGGTCGACGGTGGTGTTGGTGGCGATCTGCTGGGCCATGACCGTGGCGAACACCACGAAGGCGGCCACCAGGACCGACAGGCCGGTGGTCAGCAACCGGCCCGGGCGGCGGAGCAGTTCGGCCAGCTGCGATCCCAGGACGCTCGCGCGCCAAGAAGGCTTCCAGGAGGGCTTCACGGGGGGCTTCAAGGGGGCCGAAGGGGTCATCGGGCCCTCCCCGCAGTCCGCAGGGCCCTGGTGACATCGGCTCCGGCCGCCGCGTCGACGTCGTCGACGATGCGTCCGTCAGCGAGGACGAGCACACGGTCGGCGTAGGCGGCGGCACGGGGGTCGTGCGTCACCATGACCACGGTCTGGCCGAGGTCCCGCACGGACCGGCGCAGGAAGTCGAGTACCTCCGTGCCCGACCGCGAGTCCAGGTTGCCGGTGGGCTCGTCGGCGAAGACCACGGCGGGCCGGGCCACCAGGGCCCGGGCCAGCGCCACCCGCTGCTGCTGGCCGCCGGAGAGTTCGCCGGGCCGGTGCGCCATCCGGTCGCCGATGCCGAGCACGCCGACGAGGTGGTCGAGCAGGTCCTGGTCCAGGCGCCGGCCGGACATGGTGACCGGCAGCGCGATGTTCTCCAGTGCGGTGAGCTGGGGCAGCAGGTTGAACGACTGGAAGACGAAGCCGACCTTGTCGCGTCGTACGCGGGTCAGCGCCCGGTCGGACAGACCGCTCAACTCCGTGCCCTCCAGCACCGCCTGGCCGGAGGTGGGCGAGTCGAGACCGGCCAGGCAGTGCATCAGTGTCGACTTGCCCGAGCCCGACGGGCCCGCGATGGCCGTGAACCGCGCACGGGCGAACCCGACCGTCACTCCGTCCAGGGCCCTGATCTGCGCCTGCCCCTGCTGATAGATCTTGACGAGATCCACGGCCGCCGCGATGTGCTCACCGGCGGCCGCGGAAGGGGAAACGTCCGTTCCCCGAGCGATAGCCATGAGATGAATTCCCTTTTCGCGTCGGCGTTTTCAGGACGCGATCGGAGGCAGCGTGAGCGTGACGCCCGCGTCCGCACAGTGGCTGTTGGCCTTGTCCGCCAACTCCCGCACCTGCTTGTTCGTCGGGGGCGTGCCCTCCCCCTTCGCCTGCAGGGCCGCCCAGACTTCGTACTGGGCGATCCGGAAGCCGAGGTAACCGTCCTTCATCTGCGACCTGCGCAGTTGCATGGTGTTCTTCTCCCACTCCTCGACGGCTTCCTTGTCGTGGGAGAGGTCCTGCGCCCCGTCGACGATGCGCTGCGCCAGTTCGCAGTCGGCCTTTGACGCCTGACTGGGCTGCTTGCGCTCGTAGAGCCAGTATCCGCCGGCTGTCGCAATCGCCACGAGAAATGCTGCCGCGACGGTGCCGAAAATTATCGCCTTCTTTTTCCGGCCGGGTACGGATACGGAAACCGCCATGATGCCCTCCGAGGATTTCTTCCGAAGCTGTTTGTCGACGCTGTTTGGCGACGCTGTTTGGCGACGCTCGACGCTGTTTGTCGATCAGCACGGGTAATTCTCGAAGAACGGCCGTCGCGGCACATCGGATCAGAACCTGATCTCCGCACCGCCCGACTGCGACCGGGAGGGGAGGGCGGGACTACGACCACAGTCGCAGTCCCGCGGTGGGCCCCGTAGGCAGGTGGTCAGCCGACGGGTCGTCAGCCGGCGGGGCTGACGAGGCCCGCGTCGTAGGCGAAGATGACGGCCTGCACGCGGTCGCGCAGGTCCAGCTTGGTCAGGATCTTCCCGAAGTGGGTCTTCACGGTCGCCTCGGCGATGAACAGGCGAGAGGCGATCTCGCTGTTGGACAGGCCCTCGGCGATCAGCCGGAGCACGTCCCGTTCGCGCGCGGTCAGCAGGTCCAGCCGCTCGTCATGGCGGGGCGTGGGCGCCAGCTTGCCCGCGAACCGGTCCAGCAGCTGGCGGGTGACGCGCGGGGCCACGACGGACTCGCCGGCCGCCACGACACGGATCGCCGTCACGACCTCCTCGGGCGGGGTGTTCTTCAGCAGGAAGCCGCTCGCACCGGCCTGCAGCGCGGCGAAGGCGTCCTCGTCGGTGTCGAAGGTGGTGAGCACCAGCACCCGGGGCGCTCCGGAGAGTCGGCTCAGCCGCCCGGTCGCCTCGACGCCGTCCATGACGGGCATGCGGATGTCCATGATGACGACATCGGCCTCCGTGCCCGCCAGCAGCTTCAGCGCGTCCGCGCCGTTCTCCGCCTCGCCCACGACCTGGATGTCGCTCTGCGCGGCCAGCACCATCGCGAACCCCGCCCGGATCAGCGGCTGGTCGTCCACCACGACGACACGGATCGGCCCGCGCGTGTCCTTCATGCCATCGGTGGCCCTGTCGGTTGTCCCGCCGGTTGTCCTGTCATTCATCCCGTCGTCCTCACCGCAGGCTCCTTCAGCGGAAGCTCCGCGTCGACCTGCCATCCCGCGCCCAGGCGCGGCCCGGCGGTGAAACTGCCACCGGACACCTCCACCCGCTCGCGCATGCCCACCAGCCCGTTCCCGCCGCCGGCCCTCTCCGTCGCGGGCCGGGTGCCGGCCAGTCTGCCGCCTCCGTCATCGACCACACGGACAAGTGCGGCGTCCTTGTCGAACCGCAGCGTGATCGTCACTTCCGCACCGGGACCGGCATGCCGCAGCACGTTGGTCAGGCTCTCCTGGACGATCCGCAGCACGGTCAGTTCATCCGCCGTCGACAGCCCGGCTCGTTCACCCTCGACCTCCAGGGCCACCTTCAGCCCCGCGGTGCGGGCCCGCTCGGCCACCGTCTCCAGGTCGTCCAGCGAGACCCGGCGGCGGTCGGCGTCCGCGTCCGCCGCCTCACCCTGGCCGGAGGCTCGGCCGCTGCGCAGGACCCGCACGATCCGGTGCATGTCCTCCAGCGCGTCACGGCCGGTGTCGGCGATCGCCTTCAGCGCCGAACCTGCCTTGTCGGGATCCGACTTGAGGGCGTATCCCGCCCCGTCGGCCTGCAGAATCATCACCGCCAGGCTGTGGGCCACCACATCGTGCAGCTCCCTGGCGATCTCCGCGCGCTCCTCGGCCGCCGCGAGCTGCACCAGGTGCTCACGCTCCCGTTCGGCCGTGGCGGCCCGGGCTTCCAGACTGGCCACGTAGAGCCGGCGTGTCCGCAGCACCATGGCGGTCAGCCACACGGCCGCACAGACGCCGCCGATGGCGACGATGTCCCCGACGCCCTCGCGCAACTCCTCGCCGAACGGAAGGAACCCGCCGAACGTCACCACCACGCCCAGCAGCACGATCGCGCCCGCCGTGTAGGCATCCCGCATCGACTGGGCGTGGGTGACCACCGAAACCATCGCGATGAGCAGCGCCGCGTCGTACACGGCCGGGGCGGTCGCCACCACGGACTGGACCAGCGCAAGCCCCGTGACCAGCCACATGACCTTCATCGGCCGGTGCCGGCGGAACAACAGCACCAGGGCCATCGCCCACCCGATGACGGAGTCGTACGCCTGGTCGTAGGACGAGGTCAGATAGACCACCAGCACCGCGAGGGCGACGTCGTACACCGTGTGTATCCACGGCAGAGCCAATATGCGGCGCACCATGGCCGACAGGCTACGACACCGCGTGGGGAACACACGGTCCGCGCCGACGACCGTGCGGCGCTCACCGCGTACTGCACACCGTCCGCGGTGCCGTGTGTCTGGGGGGCTGCGCCTCCTGGACCTGCTGCACGTCTTCGAGGAGGCCCCGTATCCCGAGCTCCTCCCCGGCGGCGGCCCTGGCGATGGTCAGCAGGACGGCCTCGTAGAAGGCGTCCCGCACGGCGGGTGCCATGACGTCCGAGGCGTCCAGGCAGAGGGGGCCGTCACCGGTGAGCCGTGCGGCGATGTCGCGCTCGACCGGGCCGCCCCGTGGCCGCACCTGGCGGTTCGCCGAGAAGACGTCCGCGGTGTCGGCCCACTTCTGCTGGCCCTCACGGGAGGCCAGGCGTTCGATCAGGTCCTGGGCCTCGGGGCGCTTGCTGAACAGCGCGGCGAAGTCGCCGGTCACCTCATGGGCGCGGACCGGGTACGGGCCTGAGGGCAGCAGCGGAGCGGAGTCCTTCAGGCGCGCGTGCGTGCGCTCCTCCCGGTAGAAGGAGCGTGCGAAGGAGCCCTGGTGCTCCAGGGTGCAGCCGCCCCAGCCACGGAACAGCAGTCCGTTGCGTTTGTGGTCACCGCGGTGGTCGGTGAGCAGGGCGTGCTCGGCCGCCCCCCGGTTCTGCTGGAGCAGGCCGGCCCACGCCTCCCACGCGGTGCGCACCTCGTCCCCGGTCCACTTCGCGTCGTCGTCGCCCCGCGCCCACCTGCCGTAGACGTCCGGGCCCTCCCGTTGCAGCACGAGGTCCTCGATCCAGTCGCTGCCGGGCCAGCCGGAGGCTCCGTCCTCCCCCATGCCGATGCACCAGCTCTCCAGGGGCGCCGGTGAGTTGGCGGGCTCGTTGCCCTCTCGGTACCAGACGATGCTCTTCAGGTCCGCCTTGACCGGGACCCAGTACACGTCCGAGGAGGACGTGCTCGCCGACTTCCAGGGGGAGCCGTACTCCTTCTCGTCGTACAGGCCGTTCAGTGGTTTGAGGCGCTGCTGCTCGGCGTACTCGGCGAGTTCGCCGACGCCCGGCATGATCGCGATGTCCGGGGGCTCCCCCGACTGCACCTTGGACAACAGCACCTCGCGCTGGGCCGCGGTGCCCTGGTACTCGAAGGGGATGCCGAAGCCCCGCAGCACCTTCTCGAACTGCTCTCCCTGCTCGTCGGTCCACGGGCCCAGGATGGTCACCGGCTCGTCGTCGGACCGCGCCCAGACCGCCACCAGGCTGCCGGCACAGACCAGCAGCAGCACCGCGAGCAGCGCCAGCACCTTGAACCGCCGGGTCACGGCCGCCTCCCGTAGTCGCTGTCGAGCCGTAACCCGAGCCCCACCACGGGCAGGACGACGACCAGCAGGCCGCCGGTGAGGGTGCCCTGGTAGACCCGCTCGGTCCAGGTGTCCCCGGACAGTTCCAGCCGCAGGTGCTCGGACGTGTCCGTCACGGTCTGCTGTGCCGTGTCCAGTCCCGCGCCGCAGCAGTCCTGCCGGGAGACCTCGGTGATCTGCCGCAGGTCCCCGACCACGCTGTCGAGGCCGTCCTGGGCGGAGAACATCGTCAGCAGCGGGACGACCGCGAGCAGCACGGTGAGGGCGAAGGCGGCGAGGAGGTACGGATTCCAGTCGCGGCCGCAGCGGTCGCGCAGCACGAACAGGGCGGAGAGCAGGGTCAGCGCCAAGGCCGCCAGGGCGAGTTCGCCGATCCACCAGCCGCCGCGCTGCAGCCACCCCATGGTGGCGGTGGCCGACGCGTGCCTCAACTGGGCCCGTTGCAGTCCGTCCAGGCGGGGCACGAGTCCCACGCCCTGGCGGGTGAGCAGTGAGCGCGCCTCGGTGAGCTTCTGCTGCCGCATGAGGGGCTGGTCACGGTACATGGCCGTGCCGAGGTTGATCGAGTTGCTGTAGGAGGCGAGCAGACCGTTGACGGTGCCGAGGTCCTGGTCCGTCCGGTCGGCGATCCGGGACAGGCCCTGGTCGGCGGCGGAGAGCTGGGCCCGGTAGGTCTCGCCCAGGCCCGCGACGCCGACGAGTGTCAGGTCGTCCAGGTCATGCGCCTCCCGGTCGTCCAGGTCATCGGCCTCCTGGTAGGCGCGCAGCACCGCGAGGCGCGCGGCGGCGAGTCCCTGCACGGCCGGCGCCTCACGGGACGCGACCGCCTCGGTGCCGTCCAGGATCTGACGGCAGGAGACGAGCAGAGCGCTCACCGCCACCGCCGCGCACACCGCCAGGACCAGCAGGTGCGCCCGCAGCAGCCGACGCGTCCGGTAGGGGCTCAGGCGCCTGCGCCAGAAAGCGGCGGGGGAAAGCCTGCGCCAGGAAGCGGAGACGGAGACGGAGGCGGCAGGGGCGGAGGGGGCAGGGGCGGAGGCGGGGCGTCGGTTCGTCACAGCAGCTTCTCCCCACAGACGATGCAGTAACGGGCCTCGCTCCCGGCCGGGGCGTCGCAGTGACCGCAGCGCGGGCCCCGCCGCGGACCGGCGGTGCCGGGCAGCGGTGCGCCGGGGAGGGACCCGGCGCGCAGGATCATCGAGCCGAGCGTGTCGGCCTCGACGGCGGGGCGCGGCACGACCTTCCCCGCGGCCGCGTCCTCGATGTGGGCGACCGCTCCGATCTCGTCCAGGACCCAGTCCTCGCCGAGCCGCACCGCGAGGCGTGCGGCCTGCCCCAAGTAGCGTTGGGCGGCGCCCGGCTGGTGTTCGCGGAGGGTGACGAGTCCCCGGCGCAGGGCGTCCCGCATCACGGCGGTGGCCTTCAGGGTGGGTACGGCGTCACTGCCCGCGGGGACATGGGGCGGTGGCTGCCGGGGGCGGTGCCAGCGGGCGGTGACGGGCGCGTGGACATCGCCGACCGAGACCATGGCGAACTGCAGCTCCGTCTCCAGCGGGTCGGCGTGGGCGTCGGCGACGAGGGTGAGCAGGTAGTCGCGGCTGCCCTGCTCCCACTGGTACGTCGGGAAGCTCCAGCGGTGCGGCCGGCCGGGCTGGGGCAGTCCGCGCAGCCGGTGGGGCCGGGGCGCCTTCTCGCTCAGCGCGACCTGGCGCACCGAGGGCCGCACGGTCACCTCGACGGGCAGTTGGGGCGCGTGCACCCGGCGCAGCCGCCGGATGGCGGCGGTGAGCTCCCGGCCGAGGCCGTCGTCCACGAACTGGGCGGTGCCGTGCAGCCGTTCGGCGAGGGTCAGCAGGGGGTCGGGTGTCCAGTCCGCGCCCACGGCGAACACATCGCAGGTGAAGTGCTCGGCGCAGGCGTCCAGTTCCTCCTCCAGACGGGTCTCGCCCGGGGCGCTGGACCCGTCGGTGATCAGCAGCAGATGGCGTACGGACAGCGGGCGGCCGGCGAGCAGGGCGCGTGCCCTGGCCGCCCAGGCGGCGTACCCGGCGGGGCGCGGTCCGTCCCGGTGCAGCGGGACCGCGCCCGCGGCGAAGGCGGCCCGGCGCTTCTCGTGGGCGTCGGCGACGGCCCACTCGGCGCCACCTCGCGGATAACACCCGACGGGCTCGGGACCGCCGCCGAGCACGATGAAGGAGATGCCGTCGGGCAGGGCGCGCAGCGCGGCCGGCAGGGCGTGCCGGACGGCCGCCCGGAGGGGCTCGGCGACGTCCACCGCGATGACCACGGCGAGTTCGACCGCGGGCAGGTCGGCGGGCGCGCCGGTGGCGGCCACGTCGACCCGCAGATGTGCCTCGATCTTCGCGCTGCGGTGCGGGCGCAGTCGGCCGTCGAGGTCTACGTGCAGCCGGATGTCCGGCTGCGGCGGCCGGGGTTGGCTGCTCATGTCGTACGTCACCGCTCCTTCCCCTTCGTCACCGTCGGGACCCGCAGGGGGGTGCCGTCCGGGCCGTCGCTGCCGTGCGGTCTTGGCTGCCGCACGGTGTCGCTGCCGTGCGGTCAGAACACGGTCTGAGGTCGTACCGCGTGCAGGAGGTCCACGAGGTGTTCGTGGGCTATGGCCGACTCCCGGTGGCGGGCGGCCAGTTGCCGGTAGTGCGACTCGATCCGTTCGCGCAGCCCGCGTTCCCGGGCGCTCAGGTGCCTCAGGTGCCGGGCGTCGAGCCGTCCGGTGGCCCCTCCCCCGGGGCCGGGCCGGTCGCTGCTGCTGTACAGCGCGTCCAGTTTCCATTCGTGGAGTTCGGCGCTCAGGCGCAGCGCCTCGTCCTCGGACAGGCTGGGCTCGCCGGCGCCCGGTTTCTGGCGTACGAGGCCGTCCAGTTCGTCCAGCGCCGCGTCGACCTCGGCGGGCGCGGGCAGCGGATCGCCGTCTCCCGGCAGCCGGGCCGCGCGGATGCGCAGGGAGGCGATACGGACGACGGTGTGGTCCAGGGTGCCGGGGCGGACCCGGCCGAGCACGTCGAGGGCCGCCCGGCGGTCACCCGCGCGCAGCGCGAGCCGGGCGAGGCCCAGGGCGGCGCCGCCGTGCGCGGGGTTGCGGGCGAACACGGCCTCGTACAGTTCCTGGGCGGTGGGCCCGGCCGTGTCGTCGCCGAGCCGCTCCTCGCAGTAGGCGAGGGCGAGTTTGGGTGCGTACTCGCCGGGCAGTTCGAGGCCGACCCTCGTGAAGTGGGTCTTGGCCTCGGCGACCTGGCGTGGGTCGTCGTCGAGGTCCGCGCGGCGCAGCGCGACCAGGGCGCGGTGCCACTCCAGCCGCCATCGACGCACGGCGGACGGCCCCGGAATGGAGTCGGCGGTGTCGAGCTCCTCCTGGGCGCGCTCCAGGTCCTCCCGTGTGTTCCGGCCCAGCAGGACGCGCACGTTGTGCAGGCGGATCTCCACCGAGGGCGGCTTCTCGCCCTCCTGGCCGAGGAGTTGGCCCGGGTCGTAGCCGCTGCTCACCTCGAACCGCGCGGTCTGCGGGTCGCCGGGATACCGCCTCGGCACCGGGAGCCAGCGGGCGATCTCGGTGGGGGTGGGGGCGCCGAGGTCGAGGGCGGGGGCCACGGGCGGCGCGTACCGGTCGCGGCGGGGGCGGTCCAGCCAGTGCTCGATGCCCGGCACCGTGCCCAGCCGGGCGCCGAGCAGCTGCGGGGACGGCCAGAAGTAGTCGGAGGGCTCGGGCGGGTCGCTCTTGCCGCGCAGGGCCCGGATCTCCCGCAGGGCGCCCCGCAGTTGGCCCGCCATCTCCCGGGCGTCGGCGAAGCGCAGGCCCGGGTGGCTCCGGGTGGCGCGTTCGACGACTCCCCGGAAGGAGGCGGTGCCGAGACCGGGTACCTCGTCGACGGCCCAGCCGGCGAGTTCCCGCAGGGTGACACCGACCGTGTGCAGGTCGTGGGCGACGGTGGGCACGGCCGAGGACCCGGTCTCGGGTGCCATGTAGTCGGGGGTGACATGGGCGGGCGGCTGGCTCTGGCCCTGTTCGCGCATGCCGCCGAGATCGATGACCTTGACGCCGTCCCCGTGGTGCACGACGTTCGAGGGCTTCATGTCCCCGTACACGAAGACCCGTTCGCCGCCGGCGTGCAGATGGACCAGGGCTTCGAGGATCTGGCAGCCGTACGCGGCGACGTGCTCGATGTCGAGGACCGATTCCCCGCGCCGGGTCTCTTCCACGACCTTCTCAAGGGTGCCGTCGCCGACGTCGTCCATGACGATGTAGCCGCCGGTGACCTGCCCGGTGTCGTCGCGCCGGGCGACGAAGTCGCGGATCTGGACGATGCGGGGGTGGCGGATGGCGACCAGGTTGCGGCGTTCGACGTCGGCGAGGCGGGCGCCGTCCTGCTCGTAGCGGTTGAGCAGTCCCTTGACGGCGACGACGTCACCGAGATGTGTGTCCTCGGCGAGATAGACCCAGCCCTGGCCGCCGTGCGCGATGGGTCCCATGATCCGGTACTGGTCGCGCAGCACATCGCCCTCGGCGAGTTCGGGCCGGTACGAGTACGGGTCGCCGCAGGCCGGGCAGTGGCCCTCGATCGGCACCGGGCCCACGGTGTACGGCGGCGCGAAGGCGATGCCGCACCCGGCGGACGAGCAGCTCATGCGGATGCGCAGCGACGCCTCGGGATGGACGAGGCGTTCCTGTGCGGGGCGCGGCGCGCGCTCGGGCAGGGCGAGAAGCTCGTGGGGGCCGAAATCCTGGGGGTCCTCGGGCAGGGCGGGCAGCCCGGGGCCGTTCTTCGCGCGGCCGCACTCGGCGCAGTGGCCGGTGGGCAGCAGGATGCCGCCGCAGGGGGCTCCGGTGAAGCGCCGGTGCGGGCAGGTCGCCGCCTTCTCGTCGTCCTTGTCCTCCTGCCCGGTCTGCCCGGTCTGCCCGGTCCGGGCGGAGCTCCTCATGCCCGCCCTCCGGAGCGCCTCAGGTCGGCGCGCAGGGTTCTGGTCAGCTCGCGCACCCGGGCGAGTTGCTGCTGCGGGTCCGTCAGGGCGTCGATTCCGCGGCGCTCGGCCCGGCGCCGGTGGGCCGTCTCGGACACGGAACCGAGGGAGGCGCTGTCGACGACGCCGAGACGGACGGCCCGGCTGAACTCCGCGCGCTCCAGCCGGGCGAGCAGCGCGTCCGCGTGGCCGAGGAGCGCGGGCCGCAGCAGGTCGTCGCGGGCCGCGGTCCAGCCGGTGCCGCCCTCGTGGCGGAAGACGAGCAGCAGCCGGAAGCCGAACACCCTCAGCCGGGCGAGGAGTTCGATCAGAGGGCCCGGCTCGGGTTCCTCGTCGAGGCCGTCGACGAGGACCGTGACCTGGCGGCCGGGCGTGCGCGGGAGCACCTGCGCGGGCCGGGGCCTGGTGCCGAGCAGCCAGTCCCAGTACGCCAGGTACTGGCCGGGCGGGAAGGCGATATGGCCCAGGGCGTGGTCGGCGAGGTCCGGCCTGCTGGAACGGCCGCCGCGGTGGACGAGGTGGGCGCGGTGCAGCAGATGGCGCAGGGAGCGGTCCTTGCCGCTGCCGGGGGGCACCACGGTGATCTTCACCGGGTCCTGGTCCTCGTCCGGATCGTCGAACCACCGGACCAGCCGCTCCTCGAAGCCGTGATCCCATGCGTGCGGGCTGCTCAGCTCCTTGATGACCGGCGAGAGTGCGGCGATACGGTCGACGGGGATCAGATACGAGAAGGCGAGCCGGTTGTTCTCGGGCAGCGACGCGCGCCTGTCGCCGCGCCAGCTGACGACGAGACCGACGACACGGGCGGCACGCCCTTCGTGCGGCCGGGTGCACACGGCGGCGCCGCTGAAGCCCTTGCGCACCACCTCCGCCTTGGTGACGGCGTCGAGCTGCACCAGTTCGCCGCTGGCCCCGGAGACCCGGCCCCACAGGGTCATGCCCTCGTCGAAGCCCTCCGCGTAACCGGTCGCGTACACCTCCAGGCCGCCCCACAGCCTGGGTTCGAGCGGGGCCGGGCGCGCTCGCGGGCGCGGGCTGTCCAGGCGCAGTACGGCGACGTCCTCGCCGCCCTCGCTCTCCGGCAGCCAGCCGCCGGGCGCGACGCGTGCGGCCACCGGTTCCAGGCAGCTGTTCTCCGCGAACTCCAGCCACATCACGGCGTCCGGACGGCGCACCACATGGGCGCAGGTCAGGGCCGTGTACTGGTCGACGAGCACGCCGGCACCGCAGATGGGTCCGTACGCGTCCTCGCGCCGCAGCCTGAGTCTCCAGTCGGCACGCAGTTCCCCCATACCACCTCAGACTACGCGCGGAGCATCGTACGTCCCTAGACTTCGGACAAAGGTGGATCGGGAAGGACTCAGCGGTCGGTGAGCAGCCCGGCGTCGTGTGCGAGGACGGCGGCCTGGACGCGGTTGGCGCAGCCGGTGCGGGTGAGGATCCGGCTGATGTGCGCCTTGACCGTGCCGGCACTCAGGTGCAGTTGGTCGGCGATCTCCGCGTTGGACAGGCCCGTGCCGAGCAGCCGCAGGACGTCCCGTTCGGCCGGGGTCAGTTCTTCGAGTCTGCGCAGGGCGGCCTCCGTGTCCCGGCCGGACCGTACGTG
This sequence comes from Streptomyces bluensis, assembly GCF_014650715.1. GTDB lineage: Bacteria > Actinomycetota > Actinomycetes > Streptomycetales > Streptomycetaceae > Streptomyces > Streptomyces bluensis. The sequence goes on from NZ_BMVM01000012.1 coordinate 69,131, forward strand.
CCTCTCCAGCAGTTGCCGGGTGATCCGGGGTGCCAGTACCGGTTCTCCCCTCGCGGCGAGTTGCACGGCCCGTATCAGGTCGGCGGGACCGGTGTCCTTGAGGAGGAACCCGCTCGCCCCGGCCCGCAGGGCGCGCGTCACGCTCGCTTCCTCGCCGAACGCCGTCAGCATCACCACACAGGTGCGGGGCGAGAGACGGGCGATGTCCTCGGCGGCCGCGATGCCGTCCCGGGTCGGCATCTGGATGTCGAGCAGGGCGACGTCGATGTGCTGGGCGCGGCAGGCCGCCGCGGCCTCCCGGCCGTCGCCCGCCTCGGCGACCACCTCGATGTCCTCGGCGTTCTCCAGGATCAGCCGGATTCCCACGCGCATCAGCGCCTCGTCGTCGGCGACCAGGACTCGGATCATCAGCTCATCTTAGGTCCGCCCCATGTCAGGGCTGCCTCACCTCGGGACTGCCTCGCCTCAGGTCTGCCTCACCTCAGTTCTGCCTCACCTCAGGACCGTCGTGGTCAGCAGTACGACGAGGAAGCCCGCCGTCGGCAGGACCACGAGCAGCGCCGCGCAGCCCGATCCCAGGACGCGCGGCCAGGTCAGGATCTCGTCCGGCAGCGGGGCACGGGCCCCTTCCCGGCCGGCTCCGCCGCGCTGAGGGCGGACCGCGTCCGGAGGGGCGTCGCCGCAGGTCCCCGGGAGCGCGGCGGATTCCGGGCGCCGGCTGCCGTGGGTGGGCAGCCAGGCCGCCACGCGGAAACCGCCGTTCGTCAGGGCACCCGCCTCGAACGTGCCGCCGAGCAACGAGATCCGCTCCTGGCAGCCGGCCAGCCCGCTGCGGGTTCCCCCCTGGGAGTGGCCCGTCGCAGGCGGCGCCTCATTGGTGACGGACACCTCGATCCCCTGGTCCGTGCCCCTGACCTCCACCCTGGTGGGCGCGCCGGACGCGTGCTTCAGCACGTTCGTCAGCCCTTCGCGGACCACCCGGTGGATCGCCTGACGGGTACGGAGCCCCACCTCGGCCGCGTCGGGAACGGACCAGTCCAGCTCGACGGCGCTGCCGGCCTGCCGGGATTCGGTCACCAGACCGGTGATGTCCTCACGCGTACCCCTGTCGCTTCCCGCCCCGTCCGTCCTGTCCGCCCTGTCTGTCGCGTTCATCAGAGCTGACATGTCCTCGTGCCGCAGGACACCGAGGATTTCGCGCAGCTCCTCCATGGCCGTACCGGCGGTCGTGCGCAGCAGCTCGGCCTGTCCGGCGAGGGCGGGTGCCTGCCGCGCGGCGGCGAGCTCAAGTGCCCCGGCGTGCACCGAGATCAGGCTCAGCCGGTGACCCAGGAGATCGTGCATCTCTCCCGCGATCCGGGTCCGCTCCTCCATCCGGGCCGCCGCGGCGGTCAGCGTGCGGGCCTGTTCCAGGTAGGCGTTGCGCTCCCGCAGCAGGCTGACCAGCGGCCGCCGCCGACCCAGCAGGGTCCCGGACAGGGCGGGCAGCAGCAGAAGCAGCACCGTGGAGAGGGCGCCGTCGGCCAGTTCCCACGGCAGGTCCCCGGACCGGACCAGGGCGCGGGCGACGGTCAGGACACCGACGACGGCGCAGGCCACCCCGACGACCCGCCACGCATGCCGCGGCGGTGCGATACGACGGGTGGCGGACAGCACGATCAGCGGCACCACCGCCAGCGTCCACACGTTGTGAGCCACCAGCAGCGGAGAGGCGCACAGCACGGCGGCCACCGGCCGGGCACGCCGAGCGGGGACGAGCAGCGCCGCCCACAACGCCTCCAGCACCGCCCACCCCGGCCGATCCGGGGGAATCAGCAGGAGCGGTACCAGACCGAGAGCCGCCGCCAGGGCACAGACCAGCGCCTCGACCACGACCGTACGCCGCTCAGCGGCACGCACCGCGGCCCAGCTCTCGCCGACCTCGCGGCGCACCCACCGAGGCACACCGCTCAGCGCGTGCCCCAGCCGTACGGACGGACGCGACGCACTCGACGGCTGTGCCTCCTCCCCCACCTGACTCACCATCACTCTGCCCCGCCACCATGGATCTCTCTGCCGGGAGGAACGGTAGCCGCGGCGGCGATCGCCGCACGGCGGCCCCCGGATGTCACGCGCCCAGCCGGGAACTCAACTCCGCCCGCAACGCGGCCGGATCCACCTGGTCGGCAGCCAGCAGCCGTACGACCGCACCACCGGCCCCCTCGTCGTCGCCCGCCGCCGGCTCGTCGAGCAGGGCGGACAGCAGGTGGACGGTACCGACCGTGGGCGAACCGTGCTCCGCGGCGGTCAGCCGCGCGACCGACACGATCCGGTCGGCGGCGGCGGACAGCCAGACACTGTCACCGTCACCTTCACCGTCGCCCTTGGGAAGAGCAGCGGGCTGCCTCTCCCAGGCCGAGGAGACCAGGGAAGCCTGTCGTACGCCGTGCCGCCGCAGCAGGTCCGCAGCGGCGTTGGCGTCCGCCAGACTCGCGGGAAGCGAACGCCCGGCAACGGACAGTGCCCGGTCCAGGGCCAGTATCCCCAGCAGGAGATCCACCGGCTCCACAGCGGCCCGCCCGCACCGCACCGCTTGCCGGACGGCCTCGCCGGTCACCGCGAACACCACCGGTGAGCCGTTCACGGAGGCGGAGGCCCCGGAGGTCCACGAAGTCAGCGCACGCGTCAGGAAGTTACCGCTCTTCCCGAGCGTTCCGGCCCGGCGGAGAAGGGTGACACCGCGGGACTCCGGCTTCTCGGTCTCCGCCGGGGCGCTCGCGTCCAGTGCGTCGAGCGCGGTGGCCGCGGCGGCCGGATCAAGCCGCTCCAGCAGCAGGGCTTCCCTTGCCCTGGTGTCCGGCAGGTCCAGCAGGGCACGGGCCACATGCCGGCAGCGCACCGAGATCGTCCCCTCCGCGCGGGCCTTGCCGAGCGCGAGCAGCAGGCACGCGCGCAACGCCCCGGTCATCCCGGGCAGCACCCGGTCGCCGTCCGGGGCCGAGCGGCGTGAACCGAGACCGAAGCGCCACACTGCCTCACGCCAGGCGGCATCGACCTCCCTCTCACCGGCGCCGTCGGCGCTGTCCGCGCCGGGTGCAGGGCCCACCTCGTCGTCGCTCACCCAACCGCGGCCCGCCCGGCCGGCTATCGAGCCGCTGAGCGAGCCGGCCTTCCGCATCCCGGGGGCGATCGCCTCACCGGCGTCCGAGTCCCCCATCACGAGTTCCCCCAGCAGGGTGTCCGTCCCCACGACCGACACCTCGCGCCTCACCGCGCGGCGCAGTGTCTCCACGAGCAGGTCCATGACGTCCTGCTCGAACTCCGTGGTCGCCCCGGCCACGGCCGTGCCGACGGCGTGGGCTCCGGTCGTCTCTCGCTGCCCCATCAACGTTCCCCTCCATGCGCGGTGGCCTGTTCACCACGACGCTAGACGCACCCCGCCCGCCACCGCGTCGGCCGACCGTCCACACTCCCGGTCCGATCGGCACACCGGCCGCGCCCCGGAGAATGGCTGATCATGCCGTGGAGTACACCGGGTTCGTCCTGGTATGAAGGTCGAAGGAAGGGTGGCAGCACACCCGCGCCAACCTCCAAGGTGATGTGAAAGGTTGATATTCGGGGCATGACCGCTACATCCTTCAACCCCCATGCGCTGCTCGCGAAGAGCCGGCTCGGTGTGCTGGCGACCATCAAGGCGGACGGGCGGCCGCAGCTCTCCCCCGTCCAGCCGTTCTACGACGAGTCGGCAGGCGTGATCCACGTGTCCACGAGCGCGGGCGTGGCCAAGGTGGCGAACCTGCGGCGCGACGCCCGCGCCACGCTGGAGGTGACCAGCCCCGACGGCATGTCGTGGGCCACCGCCGAGGGCATCGCCACGCTCACCGGGCCGGGCACCGACCCCCACGGGCCCGAGGTGGAGGCGCTGGTGAACTACTACCGGGTCGCCGCCGGGGAGCACCCGGACTGGGAGGAGTACCGGGCGGTGATGGTCTCCGACCGCCGGGTGCTCATCACCATGACGGTCGACCACGTCTACGGGGCCGACATCAGCTGACGGGACGACCCCGCGTTCATGAGAACGGCCGTCGGCCCCCCGGACCCAGCTGGGTCCGGGGGGCCGACGGCCGTCCCGCTTTCTCTCAGGCCCGCGCGTGCAGCAACGTCTCGCCGTCCTGCTTCCTCAGGACCGCGATCAGGTCACGCAGGCCCTTGTCGGCCAGGGCGATCTCGTCGTCCGTGAGGTACACGGACGGCTCGAAGCGCAGGGTGTTCGTGGCGCTCGCGGTGGGGAAGATGCGGATCGCGTGGACGCGCAGCAGGTAACCGGCGAAGAGATAGCCGAGGAGGCCCGCCTGCGCCTGGTCGCGGATGATCTGCGAGCCGGACTCGGACTGGTCGTGGAACTCCAGGCCGATCATCAGGCCCTTGCCGCGGACGTCCTTGACGATGTCGCCGAACTCCTCCCTCAACCGGCCCAGCATCGCGAGGAGTTGGTCGCCGCGCTCGGTGGCCAGCCGGTACGCCCCGCCGTCGTCGGCCTCCAGCAGGTCCACGGTGCGGCCGGCGATGAGGGTGGAGAAGCTGTCCTTGGCGTAGGTGGAGCTGTGGACGAGTTCGAAGTCGGTGCGGTAGCGGGAGCCCCGGATCAGAGTGAGCGCGGCCTTGGCGATGCCGCCGCCGAGGCTCTTGGCGAGGGTGTAGTAGTCGCCCTGGAGGCCGAGGTGCGAGCTGGCGAAGAACGCGCCGGAGCGGCCCATGCCGCTCTGCACCTCGTCCACGATGATCGGGCAGTCGATCGTGGCGCAGACCTCCTGGACCCGGCGTACGGCGGCCCGGTCGAGGACCCGGATGCCGGCCTCGCCCTGGATGGGTTCGAGGATGAAGGCGCAGATGACGGGCAGTTCCCGTTCAGTCAGGCGGACGACGCCGTCCTCGACGGTGAGGTCCAGGACCGTCCTGCGCTCCTCCGCCACGGTCTTCTCCAGCGCGTCCGGCTGGTCGAGCGGCACGAAGCGGCACTGGGCGGCCAGGGCGGTGAACGGGGTGCGGTAGCCGACGTTGTGGGTGAGCTGGACGCTGCCGACCAGCTTGCCGTGGAAGGAGCCCTCCGGGGCCAGGAACACCGGACGGGCGGACACACGCTTGCTGTTGGCGGCCCGGACCGCGTCGAGCAGGCCGTCGATGTCGCCGGCGTCCCCGGGCGCGGCGTCGGGGCCGAGGAGGTCGGCGGCGCCGTCGGTGGCGATGCGGGCGCCGGACCGTACCGCCTCGCGGGCCTCGTCGAGGTGAGCCTCGATCTCCGCCGTCAACTCGGCCAGCTTCATCACCCGGTCGAGCTCGGCGTGCTTGACCGCCACCTCGACGGCCTCGGCGCCGCTGTTGGCGAAGACCGCCGAATAATGCTCGTCGGTGCCGAACTCCCGCTGGAGGATGCCGTTGATCTTCCAGGCGAGGTCGTTGGCATACGGGTGCCGGGAGAACTGGGCGTGGATCGGGGTCCCCTGGTCGAGCAGCGACGTGGCGTAGGCCACGATCTCCGGGTTGTTGTGCCCGAGTATCGCCGAGCCGTAGCCCCCCACCAGGTCGAGGACGGGGACGTCCGTGCCCTGGTCGTCACGGTAGAAGAGGGTGTTTCCCTGGGAGCGGATGTATTCGACGCCGAGTCCGAGTGAGGACAGCCATCCGGCAAGGTGCGGTTCCGCCAGTTCGAGTTTCTCGACCACCGGGTTTTCCTCTCCGATTTTTTCTGCCCGACCGATTTCGGCAGACCCTAACATTCACATCTCCCACCTACTGGTTCTGCCGTAATGAGCCGGTAACGTCCCGCTCTCCGGTAAGTCTCGGGAACATCTCCGGTAATGGAACGTCCTCGTGGCGCGCTCATTCCGTGGCGAACGGCACGTTACCGGGGCGGGACTGAATTTTGGGCCGGGTCGAAAAAACTCCGGATACGCTCGCCGGGAGCGCATGGTCGTTACCCGAGGTGATTTCCAGTAATGGAAGGGCAGCCGAGCGAAAATGACGAGTGAGCGACACTCCGCAGCAATCGACCCACTGGATCGGCAGGAACCGATCGCCGTCGTCGGACTGTCCTGTCGGCTGCCCGGCGCCGCCGGTCCCGAGGAGTTCTGGAAGCTGTTGCGCGAGGGCCGGGACGCCGTCACGCGGATGCCCGAGCACCGGTGGGAGCCGATCTCGGCGGACGCCCGCAGCGAGATACGCCGGGGCGGGTTCCTGGACGCCGTCGAGGAGTTCGACGCCGCCTTCTTCGGGATCTCGCCCCGCGAGGCCGTCGTCATGGACCCGCAGCAACGGCTGCTGCTGGAGATCACCTGGGAGGCGCTGGAGGACGCGGGGATCGTCGCGGCGAGCCTCGACGGCAGCCCCACGGCCGTGTTCGTCGGCACCGCCCGCGAGGACTACACGAGCCTGCTCTACCGGCAGGGCTCCGCCGCCATCACCCAGCACACCGTCGCCGGCACCCACCGCGGCATCATCGCCAACCGGGTCTCGTACGCCCTCGGCCTGAACGGGCCGAGCCTCACCGTCGACACCTCCCAGTCGTCCTCGCTGGTCGCCGTGCACCTCGCGTGCGAGAGCCTGCGCGCCCAGGAGGCGGAACTGGCGCTCGCGGCGGGCGTCAACCTCAACCTCCTCGCCGAAGGGGTGGTGGGCGCCGAGCGGTTCGGCGGGCTGTCCCCGGACGGGCGCTGCTTCACCTTCGACGCCCGGGCGAACGGCTATGTGCGCGGCGAGGGCGCCGGCATGGTCGTGCTCAAACCGCTGCGACGGGCACTGGCCGACGGCGACCGGGTGCACGGCGTGATCCTCGGCAGCGCGGTCAACAACGACGGCGCCACGCCCGGCCTCACCGTGCCCAGCGCCGCCGCACAGGAGAAGGTGGTCCGGCTCGCCCAGCGGCGGGCGGGGGTCGTGCCGGACGCCGTCCAGTACGTCGAGTTGCACGGCACCGGAACCCCGGTCGGCGACCCGATCGAGGCCACCGCGCTCGGAGCGGCGGTCGGTGCGCTCAAGGCACCCGGTGACCCGCTGCGGGTGGGCTCGGTGAAGACGAACATCGGGCACCTCGAAGGGGCCGCCGGCATCGCCGGGCTCATCAAGACGGTCCTCTCCGTCCGCCACCGTATGCTCCCGCCGAGCCTCAACTTCCGTACGCCCAACCCCGAGATCCCCCTCGGCACGCTCAACCTGTCGGTCAACGACCGGCTGGGCGAGTGGCCGCACCCCGAGCGCCCTCTGCTCGCCGGCGTGAGCTCCTTCGGCATGGGCGGCACCAACTGCCATGTGATCGTGGGTGAGGCGCCCGGCGGGCCGGAACCCGAGACCGCCCCGCGCACCCGCCCCGCCGACGCCGTGCTGCCCGTCGTGGTCTCCGGGCGGGGTACGGACGCGCTGCGCGCCCAGGCCCGGCGGCTCGCCGAGTTCGTCGAGAGCCACGCTGACGCCGAGCCCGCCTCCGTCGGCCGGTCGTCGGTCTTCACCCGGTCACGGCTCGGACACCGGGGTGTCGTGCTGGCCGCCGACCGGGACGAACTGGCCGCCGGGCTCCACGCGTTGGCGTCGGGGCTGCCCGCCGCCGGGGTGGTGACGGGAGCCGAGGCGACGGGCCGGCTGGCCATGGTCTTCACCGGGCAGGGTGCCCAGCGGATCGGAATGGGCACCGAACTCCACGCCGCCTTCCCGGCGTTCGCGGCCGCCTTCGACACCGTGTGCGCCCACCTCGACCCGCTGCTGGAGCGGCCGCTGCGCGAGGTCGTCGCCACCGGCGAGGGACTCGACGAGACCCGGTACACCCAGCCCGCGCTGTTCGCCGTCGAGGTCGCGCTGTTCCGGCTGTTCGAGTCGTGGGGCGTACGGCCCGGCCTCCTCGCCGGGCACTCGATCGGTGAGGTCGCCGCCGCCCACGTCGCCGGGGTCCTCTCGCTCGCCGACGCCTGCGCGCTGGTCGCCGCCCGGGGCCGGCTGATGCAGGAACTGCCCGCCGCGGGCGCCATGGTCGCCGTACAGGCCGCCGAGGACGAGGTGCTGCCGCTGCTGGCGGGCCGGGAGGGCGAGGTGGCAGTCGCCGCCGTCAACGGCCCCGCGGCCCTCGTGCTCTCCGGGGACACGGACGCGGTGCTGGAGATCGCCACCGTCCTGAAGGACCGGGGACACAAGACCAAGCGGTTGACGGTGAGCCACGCCTTCCACTCGCCGCACATGGACGGGATGCTCGACGAGTTCCGCCGGGTGGTCACCGGACTGGCCTTCCACCAGCCCCGTATCCCCGTCGTCTCCACGGTGACGGGCGAGATCGCGGCGCCCGGGTTGCTCACCTCCCCCGAGTACTGGGTCGAGCAGGTCCGCCGGCCGGTGCGGTTCATGCGGGCCGCGCGGACCCTGGAGGCGGAGGGCGTACGCACCGTCCTCGAACTGGGGCCCGACGGCGTCTGCTCGGCGATGGTGGCCGAGAGCGTGCTCGACAAGGACTCCGTCGCCGCCGAACCGGCGCTGCGCTCGGGGCGGCCCGAGGAGCGGACGGCCTGGGCGGCGCTGGCGCGGGCGTTCGTCCGCGGTGCGGCGGTGGACTGGGAGGCCGTGTTCGAGGGGGCCGGGGGGCGCCGGATCGATCTGCCGACGTACGCGTTCCAGCGGGAGCGGTACTGGGTGACGGACCTGGCCCGCGCGGCGGATGCCGCGGCCGGCGGTCCCTCCGTGCCCGCGCTCGGGCCCGGAGCCTTGCCCGCCGCCGTACGGCCGAAGCGCGCCGTCGTGTCCGGGGCGGCGGATGAGCGGGCGGCGGTCGAGCTGGTGAGCTCGCATGTCGCCGCCGTCCTGGGGTACGCCGCCGGGCGGGCCGTCGAGATGGACGTGCCGTTCCGGGACCTCGGGTTCAGCTCCCTGATGACCGTGGAGCTGCGCGAGAACCTCGCCGGGGCGACCGGGCTGCGGCTGCCGACGGGGCTGGTGTTCGACCATCCGACCCCCAGGGCGCTGGCGGAGTTCGTCGCGGCCGAGCTGGCGGGGGCGGACCCGGGCGGGGCCGGTGAGGTGCTGCCGGGGGCGGTGGCCGGGGCCGGTCCGGGCTCGGGTGGGCAGGACGCGTACGACGAGCCGATAGCGATCGTCGGCATGGCCTGCCGCTACCCCGGCGGCATCGCCTCGCCCGAGGATCTGTGGCGGCTGGTGGCCGAGGGCGGCGACGCGATCTCCGCGTTCCCGACCGACCGTGGCTGGGCCGAGGACCTCTACGACCAGGACCACGAGCGGTCCGGCAAGAGCTATGTCCGCGAGGGCGGGTTCCTGCACGACGCGGGCCGGTTCGACGCGTCCTTCTTCGGGATCTCCCCGCGCGAGGCGCAGGCCATGGACCCGCAGCAGCGGCTGCTGCTGGAGACCGCCTGGGAGGCGCTGGAGCGGGCCGGACTGGTCCCGCCGGCGCTGCGCGGCAGCCGTACCGGGGTCTTCGTCGGCGCGACGGCCGGGGACTACGGGCCCCGGATGCACGACGCGCCCGAGGGTGTCGAGGGGCATCTGCTGACCGGCGGCGCGGCGAGCGTGATGTCCGGGCGGATCGCCTACCAGTTCGGGTTCGTGGGGCCCGCGGTGACCGTGGACACGGCGTGCTCGTCGTCGCTGGTCGCGCTGCATCTGGCGGTGCAGTCACTGCGGCGCGGCGAGTCGAGTCTCGCCGTCGCGGGCGGGGTGACGGTGATGTCGACGCCTGGCATGTTCCTGGAGTTCTCGCGGCAGCACGGGCTGGCGGCGGACGCGCGCTGCAAGGCGTTCGCGGCGGCGGCCGACGGGACCGCGTGGGCGGAGGGCGTGGGCCTGCTGGTCGTGGAGCGGCTCTCCGACGCGCGCCGCAACGGCCACCGGGTCCTCGCGGTGGTGCGGGGCTCGGCCGTCAACTCCGACGGCGCGTCCAACGGGCTGAGCGCCCCGAACGGGCTGTCGCAGCAGCGGGTGATCCGGCAGGCGCTCGTCGACGCCGGGCTCGGCGCGGCCGACGTCGACGTCATGGAGGCGCACGGCACGGGCACCGCGCTGGGCGACCCCATCGAGGCGGAGGCCGTCCTCGCCACGTACGGGCGGGACCGGGAGGGCCGGGAGCCGGTGCTGCTCGGTTCGCTGAAGACCAACATCGGGCACGCGCAGGCCGCAGCCGGGGTCGGCGGCGTCATCAAGGTGGTCCAGGCGATGCGGCACGGCGTCGTACCGGCCACGCTGCACGTCGACGAGCCGACCCCGCACGTCGACTGGACGTCCGGCGCGGCCGAACTGGTCCGCGAGCGACGGCAGTGGCCGCACACCGCCGCACCCCGACGAGCCGCCGTGTCGTCCTTCGGGATCAGCGGCACGAACGCCCATGTGATCGTGGAACAGGGGGACGTGGCGGAGCCGGCCGGGGCGGACACGGCGGCCGTGGCGCCGCTGGGACCGCCCCCGGCGACCGGCGCGGACGCGATCCCCTCGGCCGGCACAGCCGCGGCATCCCCCGCCCCTCGTGTCCCCTGGGTCCTCTCCGCCCCCACCGAGGACGGCCTGCGCGCGCAGGCCGGGCGGTTGCGGGAGTTCGTGGGAGGTGCGGGCGGGGTGCGCGTCGGGGACGTCGGGCTGGCGCTGGCGACCACGCGGACGGCGTTCCGGCGGCGCGCCGTGGTGCTGGGCTCGGACCTCGGCGAGCTGCTGGCCGGGCTGGACGCGGTCGTCGACGGGGCGGGAGCGCCGAACGTCGTGCGCGGCACCGTCGGCGAGACGGGGCGGACGGCGTTGCTGTTCACCGGGCAGGGCGCCCAACGCCTCGGGATGGGCCGGGAGTTGTACGAGGCGTTCCCGGTGTTCGCCGAGGCGCTGGACGCGGTGTGCGCGGCGCTCGACCCGCATCTGGAGCGGCCGCTGCGCGAGGTGCTGTTCGCCGAGGAGGGCAGTGCGGCCGCGGAGCTGCTGCACCGCACGCGGTACACCCAGCCCGCGCTGTTCGCCGTGGAGGTGGCCCTCTTCCGGCTGCTGGTCGAGCGGGACGGGATCGTGCCCGAGCTGCTCGCCGGGCACTCGATCGGCGAGCTCGCGGCGGCCCATGTCGCCGGCGTGCTGTCGCTCGACGACGCGGCCACGCTGGTCGCGGCCCGGGGCCGGCTGATGCAGGCGGCCCGCTCGGACGGGGCGATGATCGCGATCCAGGCCGACCCGGGAGAGGTCGCCGAGTCGATCGCCGGGCACGCCGACGCCGTCTCCCTCGCCGCCGTCAACGGGCCCCGTTCCGTGGTCCTCGCGGGCGACGAGCCGGTGGTCACCCGGATCGCGCAGGAGTGGCGCGAGCGCGGCAGCCGCACGCGCCGGCTCCAGGTGAGCCACGCCTTCCACTCACCGCACATGGACGGCATCCTCGACGAGTTCCGCGAGGTGGCCCGGTCCCTGACCTTCCACCCGCCCACGATCCCCGTCGTCTCCACGGTCACCGGGGAACCCGCCGGGCCCGAGCTGCTGTGCTCCCCCGGCTACTGGGCCGACCAGATCCGTGCCACCGTCCGCTTCCACGACGCCGTACGGTCGCTGCGGGCGCTCGGGGCCGGGCTGTTCGTGGAGGTGGGCCCGGACGCCGTCCTCACCGGCATGGCGCGGGAGGCGTTCGCCGAGGACGACGACGACGGCGGCTCCGTGACGAGCGTCGCGCTCTCGCGGGCCGGGCGGCCGGAGGCGGACACGTACACGACCGCCCTCGCCCACCTCCACGCGTCCGGCGGCGAGGTCGACCTGACCGCGTCCTTCCCCGGCGCCGCCCGGATCGACCTGCCCACGTACGCCTTCCGGGGCGACCACTTCTGGCTGGCCCCCGGCGCCCGCTCCGACGCGCGCGGGCTCGGGCTGGACCCGGCCGGTCACCCGCTGCTCGGCGCGGCGGTGGAGATGGCCGGCGGCGAGGACCTCGTCCTCACCGGCCGGCTGTCGCCGCGTACGCACCCATGGCTGGCGGACCACGCCGTGGCGGGCGCGGTGCTGCTGCCCGCCACGGCCTTCCTGGAGCTGGCCTTCGCCGCCGGGGAGCGCGTGGGCGCGGACACGGTCGAGGACCTCACCCTGGAGACGCCGCTGGTGCTGCCCGAGCGCGATTCGGTGCGCGTCCAGGTCAGGGTCACCGACCCGGACGGCACGGGCGCCCGGTCGTTCACGATCCACTCGCGCCCGGCCACCGCCGACCACGACACGGCGGCGGACCGGCCGTGGACCCGGCACGCCACCGGTGTCCTCGCGCCGACCGCCGGTCCGGCCGTGACGGCCGGGGACACGGGCGCCTGGCCGCCCGCCGGCGCGGTGGCGCAGCCGGTCGACGACGCCTACGCCGTACTGCGGGACCTCGGCTACGACTACGGGCCCGCGTTCCAGGGCGTGCGGGCCGTGTGGCGGCTCGGCGACGACCTCCTCGCGGAGGTGACCCTCGCCGGTGAACAGCGCGAGGAGGCCGCCCTGTTCGGGCTGCACCCGGCGCTGCTCGACGCCGCGCTGCACCCGCTGCTGCCGTCGGCGGCCGAGGACCCGGAGCGGATCCGGCTGCCGTTCTCCTGGGCCGGGGTCCGGCTGCACGCGGCCGGGGCCACCGCGCTGCGGGTGCGGATCTCGCCCCTCGCCACGGACACCTTCCGGCTGACGGTCGCCGACGGCACGGGTGCACCCGTCGTGACCGTCGACTCCCTCGCGCTGCGCCCGGTCGACCGCGGCAGGCTCGCCACGGCCACCGCCGCCCGCGACGACTCCCTGTTCACCGTCGACTGGCCCGCGCTGCCCGCGCCGGAGGTGCCGGCGTGGAGCCGGAGCGAGGTCACCGATCCGGCCGGCCTGTCCGCCGTCGCACCGGCCGACCTCGTGGTGGTCACCCTCGCCGCGGACGGGGAGGCGACGCCCGCCGCCGCACGCACCGCGACGGTACGGACGCTGGAGCTGGTTCAGCGGTGGCTGGACGACGAACGGTTCGCGGGGTCCCGGCTGGTCGTCGTGACCACCGGTGCCGTCGCCGCGCTGCCCGGCGACGACGTGACCGACCTGGTGCACGCGCCCCTGTGGGGTCTGCTGCGCACCGCGCAGACCGAGTTTCCGGACCGGATCGTGCTCGTCGACCTCGACGGGAAGGGCGACGCGCGGGCACTGACGGCCGCCGCCGTGGCCACCGGCGAACCGCAGATCGCCGTACGGGACGGGCGGTCGCACGCCCCGAGGCTGGCCCGCGCCACGGACCGCCGCACCGATCAGCCGCAGCTCGGGCGTGTTGCCCTGGACCCGGACGGCACGGTGCTCATCACCGGCGGTACGGGCGGTCTCGGCGCGCTGTTCGCCCGGCATCTGGTGACCGGGCACGGCGCCCGCCGGCTGGTGCTGACCAGCCGGCGAGGACCCGACAGCCCCGGCGCTTCCGCGCTCGCCGAGGAACTCACCGGGCTGGGCGCGCGGGTCCGGATCGTCGCCGCCGACGCCGCCGACCGTGACGCCCTGGCCGAGCTGATCGCGGGCATACCGGCACAGCATCCGCTGACCGCCGTCGTGCACACGGCCGGTGTCCTCGACGACGCCACGCTCGGCTCGCTGACCGGGGCGCAGGTGGAGACGGTCCTGCGGCCCAAGGTCGACGGGGCGTGGCATCTGCACGAGCTGACGCGCGGTCATGACCTGGCGATGTTCGTGCTGTTCTCCTCCGTGTCGGGCATCACCGGTATGGCGGGCCAGGCCAACTACGCCGCCGCCAACACCTTCCTCGACGCGCTCGCCCACCACCGGCGCGCGCAGGGCCTGCCGGCGCACTCGCTGGCGTGGGGGCTGTGGGACGCGACCGCCGGCATGGGCGGCACGCTCTCCGAGGCGGACGTGGCCCGCTGGGCGCGGACCGGTGTCGTACCGCTGGACGCGGAGCGGGGGCTGCGGCTGTTCGACGAGGCGCTGGCCGGCCCCGGGGCGCTCATCGTGCCCGCGGCGCTGCGGCCGGGCCGGGCCGGTGCGGGCGCCGAGCAGGTCCCGGCCGTCTGGCGGGGCCTGGTCCGCACCCGCCGGGTCGCGCGCACGGCGAGCGCCCCCGGCACCGGGGACTGGTCGGCGCGGATCGCCGCGCTGCCGGAGGAGGAGCGGTACGCCGCGGTGCTCGCCGTGGTACGGACGTGCACCGCCCTGGCCCTGGGGCACTCCTCCGGTGACGCCGTGGACCCCGCGCGGGCGTTCAAGGAGCAGGGCTTCGACTCGCTCACCGCCGTCGAGCTGCGCAACCAGGTGAACAGCGCGACCGGGCTGCGGCTGGCGCCCACGGTCGTCTTCGACCATCCGAGCCCCGACGCGCTGGCCCGCCATCTGCTGGGCAGGATCGCGGGGAAGGCCCCGGCCGCCGTGGCCGAGGCGCCGGCCGCGACCGGCACCGACGAGCCCATCGCGATCGTCGGGATGGCGTGCCGTTACCCCGGCGGGGTGGGCTCGCCCGAGGACCTGTGGCGGCTGGTGTCCTCCGGGACGGACGCGATCAGCGGCTTCCCCGCCAACCGCGGCTGGGACCTGGAGAAGCTCTACGACCCGGACCCCGAGAGCACCGGCACGTCGTACGTCCGCGAGGGCGGGTTCCTGCACGACGCGGACCTCTTCGACCGGGAGTTCTTCGGAATCTCGCCGCGCGAGGCGACCGCGACCGACCCCCAGCAGCGGCTGCTCCTGGAGACCGCCTGGGAGGCCTTCGAGAACGCGGCGATCGACCCGGCCGCGCTGCGCGGCAGCAACACCGGGGTGTTCGTCGGCGCGATGTACGACGACTACGCGTCGCGGCTGCCGTCGGTGCCCGCCGAGTTCGAGGGGTTCCTGCTGGTCGGGAACACCTCCAGCGTGATCTCCGGGCGGCTTGCCTACGCGTACGGCCTGGAGGGTCCCGCGGTCACCGTGGACACCGCCTGCTCGTCGTCGCTCGTCGCCCTGCACCTGGGGGCGCAGGCGCTGCGGTCCGGGGAGTCCGACCTCGTGATGGCGGGCGGGGTGACCGTGATGGCGGGGCCGGGCTCGTTCGTCGAGTTCAGCAGGCAGCGGGGGCTCGCGCCGGACGGCCGCTGCAAGTCGTTCTCCGCGCAGGCCGACGGCACCGCGTGGAGCGAGGGCGTGGGTCTGCTGCTCCTGGAGCGGCTGTCCGACGCCCGGCGCAACGGGCACCAGGTGCTCGCGGTGCTGCGTGGCTCCGCCGTCAACCAGGACGGCGCCAGCAACGGGCTCACCGCGCCCAACGGCCCCTCGCAGGAGCGGGTGATCCGGCAGGCCCTCGCGGGCGCCGGGCTGCGGGCCTCCGACGTCGACGCCGTGGAGGCGCACGGCACCGGCACCGCGCTGGGCGACCCGATCGAGGCGCAGGCCCTGCTGGGCACGTACGGCGCCGGGCACGACGCCGGGAACCCGCTGTGGCTGGGCTCGCTGAAGTCCAACATCGGACACACGCAGGCCTCGGCCGGGGTGGGCGGCGTCATCAAGATGGTCCAGGCGATGCGGCACGGGGTGCTGCCGAAGACCCTGCACGCCGAGGAGCCCTCGCCGCACGTCGAGTGGGACAGCGGGGCCCTCGCCCTGCTCACCGAGGCCCGTGCGTGGCCGGAGGCCGGGCGTCCGCGCCGGGCCGCCGTGTCGTCGTTCGGAATCAGCGGCACCAACGCGCACGTGATCATCGAGCAGGTGGCGGAGGAGCCCGCGACCGCCGGCGCTCCGGGTTCAGGGGACGCGGCGGGCACCGGGGACTCGGCGGATACGGTCGGCACCTCGGGCTCCGGGGATGCGGCGACGGCCGAGGACCGCCCGGCCCCGGGCACCGCCCTGCCCTGGCTGCTGTCGGCCAGGTCGGACGCGGCGCTGCGGGCGCAGGCCGGGCGGCTGCGGGCGTTCGTGGTCGAGCGGCCCGGACTCGCCCCCGTAGACGTCGGCTTCTCGCTGGCCACCGGCCGGACCCGGCACGAGCACCGGGCCGCCGTGCTGGGGCACGACCGGGACGAACTCCTGCACGCCCTCGACGCGTTGGCGCGGGGCGAGGACACACCCTCCGTCGTCCGTGACGGCGGCGGTACGAGGGGCAGGACGGCGTTCCTGTTCACCGGGCAGGGCAGCCAGCGCCCCGGCATGGGACGCGACCTGTATGCGGCCTCCCCGGTGTTCGCCACCGCCTTCGACGAGGTGTGCGCCCACCTCGACACCCACCTCGAACGGCCTCTGCGAGACCTCGTGTTCGACGGCGGGGACGAGCTGAACCGCACGGTGTTCGCGCAGCCCGCGCTGTTCGCGCTGGAGGTCGCGCTGTTCCGGCTCGTCGAGTCCTGGGGCCTGACACCCGACCATCTCCTCGGCCACTCGGTCGGCGAGTTCGCGGCGGCGCATGTCGCCGGGGTGCTGTCGCTGCCCGACGCGTGCGCGCTGGTGGCGGCCCGGGGCCGGCTCATGGACGCCCTGCCGGGGGGCGGCGCGATGCTCGCTGTCGCGGCGGCGGAGGACGAGATCACCCTGCCCGAGGGGGTGAGCCTCGCCGCCGTCAACGGCCCCGAGGCGGTCGTGGTCTCGGGCGACGAGGACGCGGTCGCGGCACTGGAGGAGCACTGGCGGGCCGAGGGACGCAAGGTCAAGCGCCTCGTCGTCTCGCACGCCTTCCACTCCCACCGCATGGACGGCATGCTCGACGCCTTCGCCGAGGTGGCCCGTGCCGTGACCTTCCACCCGCCGACGCTGCCCATCGTGTCGACGGTCACCGGTGACCTGGTCGACGCCGCGCGACTGTGCACCCCGGAGTACTGGGTGGCCCAGGTGCGTCAGGCGGTGCGGTTCGCGGACGGGGTACGGCGGCTGGAGGCCGCCGGGGTCACCGACTATGTGGAGCTGGGCCCCGACGGGGTGCTCTCCGCGCTGGTCGAGCCGTGTCTGACCGCACCGGCGGGGACGGTGGTCCCGCTGCTGCGGGCCGGACGCCCCGGAACGCGTACGGCCGCCGCCGCTCTGGCGCTCCTCGCCCTGCGCGGAACCCGGACCGACTGGAACGCGGTCTTCCCCGGCGCCCGCCGCACCCCCCTGCCCGGCTACGCCTTCCAGCGGCAGCGCTACTGGCTGACGGCCCCGGCCGCCTCCGGTGACGCCACCGACCTCGGCCTCGACTCCCCCGACCATCCGCTGCTGGGCGCGGCGGTGGACGCGGTCGACGGCGACAGCGTCGTCCTCACCGGCCGGGTCTCCCCGCGTACCCACCCGTGGCTCGCCGACCACGCCGTCATGGGCACCGTGCTGCTGCCGGGGACCGCGTTCGTGGACCTCGCGCTGCACGCCGCCCGCCGGGCCGGCTGCACCCTGGTCGACGAACTCACCCTGACCGCGCCGCTGGTGCTCCGCGAGGACGACGACGTACGCATCCACGTGTCCGTCGGCGCCCCCGACGACTCCGGCCGACGTCCGCTGACCGTCCACTCCCGTCCCGCGCGGGCCGACGGCGACCGCCGCTGGACCCGGCACGCCGAGGGAACGCTGAGCACGGGCGAGCCCGCCACGGCCCTCCCCGAGGACGTACGGCGGCCCGCCGGCGCCGTGGAGATCGACCTCGACGGGGTCTACGACGCCCTCGCCGAACGGGAGTACGCCTACGGTCCGCTGTTCCGGAACCTGCGCCGGCTCTCCCGCCACGGGGACGGCCTGCACGCCGAGGTCACCCTCGCCGAGGAGCACCGGGCCGAGGCCGCGCGCTTCGCCCTGCACCCGGCGCTGCTCGACGCGGCCCTGCACCCGCTGCTGCCGGGCGTGGCGGACGTGGCCTCCGGGCCGATGGTGCCGTTCTCCTGGTCCGGCATCAGCGTGCCCCCGGCCGGAACGGGTCCCGGCGCGCTGCGGGTCCGGCTCGCGGTGACGCAGTCCGACGACACGAGTGTGGTGGTCGCCCTGCACCTCGCCGACGAGACGGGGCTGCCGCTGGCCACGATCGACGAACTCCGGCTGCGCCCCCTCTCCCCCGGCGACCTGGCCGTCTCGGGCACCGGCGCCCGGGAGGGGCTGTACGGGGTGCGGTGGACCCCCGTGCCGACCGACCCGGCCACCACAGCCGGCGACGGCCCCTGGGCGGTGCTGGGCGAGGGGCGCCCGCTGCCCTCCGGTGCCCGGCCCGGCCCGTCGTACGACGACCTCGCCGCGCTGCGGGAGGCGGTCGACGGCGGTGCCGAGGTCCCGTCGACGGTGCTGCTGCCCCTGCTGCCACCGCCGGCTGCGGTCGGCGCGGACGCGGTCGGCGCGGACGCTTCGGGCGGTGGCGGCGGGTTCGCCGGGCGGGCCCGGGCGGTCCTGCACGAGGTGCTCGGCACCGTGCGGGACTGGCTGGCCGACGACCGGTTCGCGGCGAGCCGGCTGGTCGTGCTCACCCGGGGGGCCGTCGCCCCCGACGGTGAGGACGTCACCGATCTGGCGCGGGCCGGCGTCTGGGGTCTGCTGCGCTCCGCGCAGGCCGAGCAACGCGACCGGTTCACGCTCGTCGACCTCGACGACCACCCCGGCTCCCATGAGGTCCTCGGCGCCGCGCTGCGCACCGGCGAACCCCAACTCCTCCTCCGGGCGGGCGAGGTGCTCGCCCCGAGACTGGCCCCGGCCGAACCGGGCACCCCGGCCGGGCCCGGCGGGGCCGGACCGGACTGGGGGCGGGGCACGGTACTCGTCACCGGCGGCACCGGCGCCCTCGGCACCGTCCTCGCCCGGCACCTGGTCACCGAGCACGGCGCCCGTCGTCTGCTGCTGACCAGCCGACGCGGGCCAGACGGCCCCGGCGCCCGGGAACTGGCCGCGGAGCTGACCGCGCTCGGCGCCCACGTCGAGATCGTGGCCGCCGACGCCGCCGACCGTGACGCACTGGCCGCGCTGCTCGCCGGCATCCCGGACGACCACCCGCTGACCGCCGTCGTGCACACCGCCGGCATCACCGACGACGCGACGATCACCTCACTGACACCGGACCAACTCGACGGCGTACTGCGGCCCAAGGTCGACGGCGCGTGGAACCTGCACGAGCTGACCAAGGACGCGGACCTGTCGGCGTTCGTCCTGTACTCGTCCGTCGCCGGTGTCGTCGGCACACCGGGTCAGGCGAACTACGCCGCCGCCAACACCTTCCTGGACGCGCTCGCCCACCACCGGCACGCGAACAACCTTCCCGCGCACTCCCTCGCGTGGGGGCTGTGGGCCGAGAGCAGCGCGCTCAGCACCCACCTGTCCGACGCGGACCTGGGCCGTCTGGCCCGCCTCGGACTGCTGCCCCTCACCAACGCCGAGGCCACCGCGCTGTTCGACGCGGCGCTCGGCCTCGACCGGCCCGTACACGCCGTCACCCGGATCGACACCGGTGCGCTGCGCAGGGCCGAACACCTGCCGGCGGCGTTGCGGGGGCTCGCCCCGCGTCCGGCGCCCCGGCCCGAGCGGCAGCAGGTGCCGCTCCCGCAGCGGCTGGCCGGGCTCCCGCCGGAGGAACAGCGGCAGATGCTCACCGACCTGGTGCGGGCGAGGACGGCCGCCGTCCTCGGGCACACCGACGCCACCTCGATCGGGACGACCCGCGCCTTCAACGAGCTGGGCTTCGACTCGCTCACCGCGGTCGAGCTGCGCAACCAGCTGAACAGCGCCACCGGGCTGCGGCTGCCCACCACGGTCGTCTTCGACCACCCCAACCCGGACGCGCTGGCGGCGTATCTGCGCGCGGAACTCGTCGCGGAGGTCGCCGAGCCGTCCCGCGCCGATCCGGTGCTGGCCGACCTCGACCGGCTGAAGGCCGCGCTGCCGGACGCCCTCTCCGACACGGCGGCGCACCGGAGCATCGTCGACCGGCTGCGGGAACTGCTCGACCTCGCCGACGCCGCCGACCCGCTCCACGACGACCTGGCCGACCTCGACTCCGCGACCGACGAGGACCTGTTCGCCCTGGTCGACGAACTCGACTAGCGCGCAGGCCCGTACGGCCCGGGCCCGTCCCCTCCCCCCGGACGGGCCCGGGCGCCCCCACGACTTCCGCCGACTTCCCCATGGAGCTGAGACGACGTGACGACCGACGAGAACCAACTCCGCCAGTACCTCAAGCGTGCGGTCGCCGACGCCCGCGCGAGCCGCAAGCGGCTGCGTGAGGTGGAGGAGCGGGAGCAGGAGCCGATCGCGATCATCGGGATGGCGTGCCGCTACCCCGGCGGCGTGCGCTCCCCGGAGCAGCTGTGGCAGGTCGTCGCCGACGGCGTCGACGCGGTGTCGGCCTTTCCCGAGGGCCGCGGCTGGGACGTCGACGACCTCTACGACCCCGACCCGGACGCGGTCGGCAAGTCGTACACCCGGTACGGCGGTTTCCTGCACGACGCGGACCTGTTCGACCCGGAGTTCTTCGGGATGTCGCCCCGCGAGGCCCTGGCCACCGACCCCCAGCAGCGGCTGCTCCTGGAGACCGCCTGGGAGGCGTTCGAGCGGGCGCGGATCGTGCCGGAGTCGGTGCGGGGCAGCCGTACCGGGGTGTTCGTCGGGGCGATGTACAACGACTACGGCTCGCGGCCCCATCTGCCGGCCGAGGAGTTCGAGGGCTACCTCTACGGCGGCAGCGCGGGCAGTGTCGCCTCGGGCCGGCTCGCCTACACCTTCGGTCTGGAGGGCCCGGCGGTCACGGTCGACACCGCGTGCTCGTCCTCGCTGGTCGCCCTGCATCTGGCGGCGACGGCGCTGCGCCGGGGGGAGGCCGATCTCGCACTGGCCGGCGGGGTGACGGTGATGTCCACGCCCACGTCGTTCGTGGAGTTCTCCCGGCTGCGCGGGCTGTCGCCCGACGGGCGGTGCCGGTCCTTCGCCGCGTCCGCCGACGGCACCGGCTGGGCCGAGGGCGCCGGTCTGCTGCTGCTCGCCCGGCTGTCCGACGCACGGCGCGAGGGCCGTCCCGTGCTGGCCGTGATCCGGGGGTCGGCGATCAACCAGGACGGCGCCAGCAACGGGCTCACCGCGCCCAACGGCCCCGCCCAGGAACGGGTGATCCGTCAGGCGCTCACGAGCGCGGGGCTGTCGCCGGCCGATGTCGACGCGGTCGAGGCGCACGGCACGGGGACGACGCTCGGCGACCCGATCGAGGCGCGGGCCCTGCTCGCCACGTACGGCAAGGAACGGCCCGCCGACCGGCCGCTCTGGCTGGGCTCGCTCAAGTCCAACATCGGACACGCGCAGGCCGCGGCCGGCGTCGGCGGCATCATCAAGATGGTCGAGGCGATCCGCCACGGGGTCCTCCCGAAGACCCTGCACGCCGAGGAGCCCTCCCCGCACATCGACTGGGACACCGGCGCGCTCGCCCTCCTCACCGAGCCCCGCACCTGGCCGGAGACCGGACGCCCCCGCCGCGCCGCGGTCTCGTCGTTCGGTTTCAGTGGCACGAACGCCCACGTGATCGTGGAGGAGGCGACGGAGGACACGACGACGACGGAGGCGGGTGAGGGAGCCGAGGGCACCGTCGCGGACGCTGCACAGCATCCCGCCCAAGGCGAGTCCTCCGCCTGGCCCGGCCGCCCCCTGCCGCTGGTCCTGTCCGGCAAGGGCGAGCACGCCCTCGCCGCGCGGGCCCGGCAGGTGCTCGACCACCTGGCCGTCGACCCCGCCTCCGCCGTCGACATCGCCCACTCCCTGGTCACCACGCGGGCCGCGTTGGACGACCGGGCCGTGGTCGTCGGCGCCGATCTGGACGCGCTGACCGCCGGGCTGGCCGCGCTCGCCGAGGGCAGCGGGGCTCCGAACGTGGTGCGCGGTGATCGTGCGGGGGCGTCTCGGGTGGCGTTCGTGTTTCCCGGGCAGGGGTCCCAGTGGGCCGGTATGGCGGCCGAACTGCTCGACGCCTCACCGGTGTTCGCGGCAGCCATGGCCGACTGCGCGGCGGCGCTGGCACCGGTCACCGACTGGGATCTGATCGAGACCGTACGGGCCCGGCAGCCGCTGGAGCGGGTGGACGTGATCCAGCCGACGCTGTGGGCGATCATGGTGTCGCTCGCGGCGGTGTGGCGCGCCCACGGGGTGCGGCCCGCCGCCGTGATCGGCCACTCCCAGGGGGAGATCGCCGCCGCGTGCGTGGCCGGCGCGCTGTCCCTGGCCGACGGCGCCCGGGTCGTGGCCCTGCGTGCCCGCGCCATCGCCGAGGACCTCTCCGGCCGGGGTGGCATGATGTCGGTCGCGCTGCCCGAACCCCGCGTGCGCGAACTGATCGACGGCTACGGCGGCCGGGTCGCGGTGGCCGCCGTCAACGGCGCCGCGTCCGTGGTGCTCTCCGGTGACGCCGACGCCCTCGACGAGCTGCGCGAGACGGTGGTGGCCGACGGCGGCCGTGCCAAGCGCCTCCCGGTGGACTACGCCTCGCACTGCGCGCACGTCGAGTCGATCCGTGAGCGGCTGCTGGCCGACCTGGCGGGCATCGAGGCCCGCCCCTCCGAGGTGCCGTTCTACTCCACCGTCACCGGCGGCCTGTTCGACACCACCGGTCTGGACGCCACGTACTGGTACACCAACCTGCGGCAGAGCGTGCTGTTCGAGCCGACCACGCGGACCCTGCTGGACGGCGGCCACGGTGTCTTCGTCGAGTGCAGCCCGCACCCGGTACTGCTGCACAGCATCGAGGAGACCGCCGACGCCGTGGGCACGGCGGTCATCGGCCTCGGCTCGCTCCGCCGTGACCAGGGCGGGCCCGACCGGGTGCTGGCCGCGCTGGGCGAGGCCTTCGTGGCCGGGGTCCCGGTGAACTGGCCGGTGGTGTTCGAGGGCCTGCCGGTGCGCCCCGTCGAGCTGCCGACCTACCCGTTCCAGCGCGAGCGGTACTGGCTGGAGCAGTCGGCACCCACGTACGCGGCGGGCCCCGGCCCCTCGGACCACCCCCTGCTGGGTACGGCGGTCACGGTGGCCGGCGCCGACGAGGTGCTGTTCACCGGCCGGGTCGCGGCGGCCGCCCAGCCGTGGCTGTCCGGGCACACCGTGTCCGGCACCGTCGTGCTGCCGTCGGCGGCCCTGGTGGACGCGGTGGCCCGGGCGGGCACCGAGGTGGCCTGCCCGGTGGTGGACGAACTGGCCGTGCGGGCCCCGCTCGCCGTCCCCGACACCGGTGATGTCCCGCTCCAGGTGCGGGTCGGCGCACCGGACGACTCGGGCCGGCGCCCCGTCACCGTGCACGCCCTGCCGGACCCCGGCACCGGGGAGTGGGCGGAGCTGGCCTCCGGGACCCTGCGCGCCGAGGACGGAACGGCCGCCGGCCCAGTGCCCCAACAGGCAACGTTCGCCCCGTCGCGACGCCCGGCCCTTGACGGGCAAACGTTGCCTGCCGGGGCACTAGGGCCTGCTGCGGGGAGCGCCGACGGCGTCGAGGTGCGGCTCCCGGAGGAGCACGCCGCCGACGCCGGCCGTCACCTCCTGCACCCGGCGCTGCTGGAGGCCGCGCTCGCGGTGGACGGGGGCGAGCCGTTCGCGGTCCGCTGGCGCGGGGTGCGGCTGCACTCCCCCGGCGCGACGGCCGTACGGGCCCGGCTGTCCCCGGCCGGGGAGAGCGCCGGGGAGGCCGTCGTGGGGGAGGGGGCTGTGGAGGAAGGGGCCGCGGAGGAGGGTGCCGTGTCCCTCGTGCTGACCGGCCCGGACGGGGCGCCCGTCGCCACCGTCGACTCCGTCGTCCGGCGCTCCCCCGAGCCGTCGGACCTCATCGGCGGCCCCGGCCCGCTGCGGGCCCTGCACCACGTCGCCTGGACGCCGCTCACTCCCCGTCGGCCGGACCGGCCGGTCGCCTGGGCGGCCCTCGGGCATCTGCCGGACGAGGAGCCCGGCGTCTCGTACGCGGCACACGGGGCGTACGACGGCGAGTCCGGCGTCCCCTCCTACGAGGACCTCGCCGCCCTCGGCCGTGCGGTCGAGTCCGGTACGGCGGTCGACGCCCTCCTCGTCCATCTCCCGGCGGCCGGCAACGACACCGAGGTCGTGGACGGTGTGCACTCGGCGACCGGGAGGGCGCTGGCCCTGCTCCAGGCATGGCTGGCCGACGAGCGGCTGGCCGCGACCCGGCTCGTGCTGGTCACCAGGGGCGCGGTGGCCGCCACGGCCGGCGAGGTGCCGCACCTCGGCGCGGCGGCGGTCCAGGGCCTGGTGCGCTCGGCGCAGTCGGAGAACCCGGACCGGATCGTCCTCGTGGACGCCCCCGGCGCGGGCGCCGATGCCTCGCACGTCCCCCTGGCGCTCCTGGCCGCCCTGCTCGCCACGGACGAACCGCAGGCCGCCGTACGCGACGGCCGGCTCCTGGTGCCCCGGCTGCACCGGGTCGCCCGGGCCGACGCGGGCGACGGCACGGCCCCCCGCTGGCGCCCGGACGGCACGGTCCTCGTCACCGGCGGCACGGGGGCGCTCGGCGCCGCGGTGGCCCGGCACCTCGTCGTCGAGCACGGCGTCCGGCGGCTGGTGCTGGCCTCCCGCCGGGGCGAACGGGCGCCGGGGGCCGAGGAGTTGCGTGCCGAGCTCACCGGGCTCGGGGCCCAGGTGCGGATCGCGGCGTGCGATGTCGCCGACCGCGACGCGCTCAAGGCGCTGCTCTCCGAGATACCGGCCGAGCACGCGCTGACCGGTGTCGTGCACGCGGCCGGGGTCCTGGACAACGATCTGCTCCCGGCGCTGACGTCCGGTCAGCTGGAGGCGGCGCTGGGCCCGAAGGCGGACGCCGCGTGGCATCTGCACGAGCTGACCCTTGAGGAGGAGCTGGCGGCGTTCGTGCTGTTCTCCTCGGTCGTGGGCGTGTTCGGCGGCCCGGGCCAGGCCAACTACGCGGCGGCCGGGGCCTTCCTGGACGCGCTGGCGGAGCGGCGCCGCGCCGAGGGCCTGCCGGCGAGCTCACCGGCCTGGGGGCTGTGGGAGGTCGAGGGCGGGATCAACGCGGGGCTGACCCCGGCCGACCGGTCCCGTTTCGCCCGCGACGGCTTCGTACCGACGAGCACGGCGGAGGGGCTGGCGCTGTTCGACGCGGTGCTGACGGTACGTCACCCGGCTCTCACGGCGGTGCCGTTCGACCTGGCGGCCGTACGGGCCGTGGGCGGTCCGGTGCCACCGCTGCTGCGGGCCCTGGTGCCGGTGGCCGAGCGCCGCCCGGAGCGGGCCGGCGCCGAGAAGGGAGTGCCTCTCGCGGAGCGGCTCGCCGGGATGGACGCGGGCGAGCGGCGGGAGTTCGTGCTGGACCTGGTGCGCGGCGAGGTGGCCATCGTGCTGGGCTTCCGCGACCCGGCCGCCGTCGAGACCCAACGGCCCTTCCAGGAGCTGGGGTTCGACTCGCTCACCGGTGTGCAGCTGCGCAACCGGCTGAGCGCGGTCAGCGGCGTCCGGCTGCCGGCGACCGCGGTGTTCGACCATCCGACCCCGGCGGCCCTCACCGCGTTCCTGCTCGCCGGGCTCGGGTCCGGGGAGGAGCCCGCCGAGCGATCCCCGCTCCTCGCCGAGCTCGACAAGCTGGAGGAGATCCTCTCGACGGCCGGCGACACCGAGAACACGGGTGCCGCCGACGCGGACGAACGCGCCGCCGTCACCGTCCGGTTGCAGACGATCCTGTCGCGCTGGATGGACGCCTGGGGCGGCACGCCCGGCGACTCCGGCCCGGCGGACCCGCTGGAGTCGGCCTCGACCGACGAGCTCCTCGACTTCATCGACAACGAGCTCGGCCGCGCGGGCAGCTGATGCCGCGCCGAACCGTCGTCCCGCACGCCCCCCGATGTCCCGCACCGCTGTCACTGCCGTCACTGCCGTCCCCGAGAAGATGTGAGTTGTCCCATGGCGGATGAGAAGAAGCTGGCCGACTACCTGAAATGGGTCACGGCCGACCTGCGGAAGGCACGCAGCCGCATCGCCGAGCTGGAGTCCGGACGGCTGGAGCCGGTCGCGATCGTCGGCATGGCCTGCCGCTACCCCGGCGGAGTGGCCTCGGCCGACGATCTGTGGCGGCTGGTCTCCGAGGGCCGGGACGCCATCTCGGAGTTCCCCGCCGACCGGGGCTGGGACCTGGAGGGGCTGTACGACGCCGACCCGGACACGCCCGGCACGTCGTACACCCGCGAGGGCGGGTTCCTGGACGGCGCGGCCGACTTCGACGCCGCGTTCTTCGGGATCTCCCCGCGTGAGGCGCTGTCGATGGACCCACAGCAGCGGGTGCTGCTGGAGACCGCCTGGGAGACCTTCGAGCAGGCGGGCATCGACCCGACGGGGCTGAAGACGTCCGGCGTGGGTGTCTTCGTCGGCGCGGTGGACCAGACGTACCTCGGTCTGGAAGGGCCCGAGGAGTTCGAGGGCTATCTGATGACCGGCAAGCTCAGCAGTGTGGTCTCCGGCCGGGTCTCGTACTCGCTCGGGTTCGAGGGGCCCGCCGTCACGGTGGACACGGCGTGCTCGTCGTCGCTGGTCGCGCTGCATCTCGCGGCGCAGTCCGTGCGCAGCGGGGAGTCGGCGCTCGCCCTGGCGGGCGGGGTGACGATCAGTGGTACGCCGGGCGGGTTCGTCGACTTCTCCCGGCAGCGGGGCCTCGCCGCCGACGGACGGTGCAAGTCGTTCGCGGCCGCCGCCGACGGGACCAGCTGGTCGGAGGGCGTGGGCCTGCTCCTCGTGGAACGGCTCTCCGACGCCGTACGCAACGGACATCGCGTCCTGGCCGTGCTGCGGGCCAGCGCCGTCAACCAGGACGGCGCCTCCAACGGGCTGACCGCGCCCAGCGGCCCCTCCCAGGAGCGGGTCATCCGCCAGGCGCTCGCCGAGGCGCGGCTGGACGCGTCCGACGTGGACGCGGTCGAGGCGCACGGCACCGGCACCCGGCTGGGCGACCCCATCGAGGCGCAGGCGCTGCTGGGCACGTACGGCGCGGCCCACCCGGCGGAGCGCCCGCTGTACCTGGGGTCGCTGAAGTCCAACATCGGGCACGCGGTCGCCGCGGCCGGGGTGGGCGGCGTCATCAAGATGATCCAGGCGATACGGCACGGGGTGCTGCCCAGGACCCTGCACGTCGACCGGCCGACACCGCTGGTCGACTGGTCCGACGGCGCGGTGGAACTGCTGACCGAGGAGCGCCCCTGGCCGCACACGGGCCGCCCGCGCCGGGCCGCCGTCTCCGCGTTCGGGGTGAGCGGCACCAACGCCCACGTGATCATCGAGCAGGCCCCCGAGCCGACGGAGGCACCGGCGGACACGACGCGCCCGGCGAACGCGTCGACCGCGACGCCGTCCTCCGGCGTCGCGGCCACCGCCCCTGCGACCGCCCCCTCCACGGACGCGGCCTCGGACGTCGGCACCGCCGCTCCCCCGGTCCCCCTCCCCGCCATCCCCTGGACCCTGTCCGCGCGGACGGCCGTTGCCGTGCGGGCGCAGGCGGAGCGGCTGGCCGAGTTCGTCGAGCGGCATCCTGAGGTGCCGGCCGAGGACGTGGCGCACGCACTGGCCACCACGCGGGCCGGGCTGGAGCACCGGGCCGTGGTGGTGGGCGCCGATCGCGCCGAACTCCTCGCCGCGCTGAGCGCGTTCACGCCGGACGAGGTGGCCCCGGTCCTGCCGCGGGGCGCGACCAGCACGGGCAAGCTGGGCTTCCTGTTCACGGGACAGGGGGCCCAGCGCGCCGCGATGGGCCTCGAACTGCACGCCGCGTTCCCGGCGTTCACGGCCGCCTTCGACGAGGTGTGCGCGCACCTCGACCCGCTGCTGGACCGGCCGCTGCGCGAGGTGATCGCGTCGGGCGACCGGCTCGACGAGACCGGGTACGCGCAGCCCGCGCTGTTCGCCGTCGAGGTCGCGCTGTTCCGGCTGTTCGCGTCCTGGGGCGTACGGCCCGACCTGCTCGCCGGGCACTCGATCGGCGAGCTGTCCGCCGCGCATGTGGCGGGCGTCCTCACCCTCGCGGACGCGGCGGCCGTGGTGGCCGCCCGGGGCCGGCTGATGCAGGCCCTGCCGAGGGGCGGGGCGATGGTGGCGCTGCAGGCCACGGCCGACGAGGTCGAGCCGCTCCTCGCCGGGGCCGGCGGACGCGTGGGCGTCGCGGCGCTCAACGGCCCGTCGTCCACGGTCGTGTCGGGCGACGACGACGCGGTCTCCGCGATCACGTCCACGGTCCGCTCCTGGGGTCGCGCGACCAAGCGGCTGGTGGTCAGCCACGCGTTCCACTCCCCCCTGATGGAGCCGATGCTGGAGGAGTTCGGCCGGGTCGTGCGGGGCGTGACCCTGAACGCGCCGGAGATCCCCCTGGTGTCCACGGTCACCGGCCGCATCGCCACCGAGGCGGACCTGCGTGCGCCCGACTACTGGATCCAGCAGGTACGGCAGCCGGTCCGCTTCGTGGACGCGGTCCGCACCCTCGCCGAGCGGCAGGTGACCACCACTCTGGAGCTGGGCCCGGCCGGGGTGCTCACGGCGATGGTCGACGACTGTGTGTCCGGCGCCGGTGCCGTGACCGCCGTGGCCGCCCTACGGTCCGGCCCGTCCGAGCCCATGGCCGCGGTGGCGGCGCTGGGGCGGCTGTGGAGCGCGGGCGTGCCCGTTGACTGGCCGGCCTTCTTCGCCCCGGCCGGGCCCCGGCGGCGGGTGGACCTGCCGAGCTACGCGTTCCAGCGGAAGCGGTACTGGCTGGAGTCCGGCCCCGCCGAGGCGTCCGGGCGTTCCGGGGGCGCGGCCGGCCATCCGCTGGTGGACGCGGCGGTCGAGATCGCCGGCCGTGACGAGCTGGTCCTCACCGCCCGGCTGACGGCCCGATCGGCTCCGTGGCTCGCCGGGCACACCCGGCAGGCCGAGGTCGTGCTCCCCGTCTCCGCGCTGCTGGACGTGGTGGTCCGCGCGGCCGACGAGGTCGGCTGCACGGTCGTGGACGAGCTGACCGTACGCCGACCGATCGTCCTCCCCGAACGCTCCCGTGTCCGTGTCCAGTTGTCCGTCGGCGCGCCGGACGCCACGGGCACCCGCGCCTTCACCGTCCACACGGGGGCCGACGAGGACCACCCGGCGTGGACCGTCGCCGCCTCGGGGACCTTGAGCCCTGTCGGCCGGGAGGCCCCGTTCGAGCTGGGGGCGTGGCCGCCGGCGGGCGCGGAGGCCCTGGACGCGGCCGAGGGGGAGCGGGCGGCGTACCCGGGTGTCTCGGCGGTGTGGCACCGCGACGGGGAGCTGTTCGCCGAGGTCGCGCTGGACGAGGACACGGACGTCGACGGGTACGGGCTGCACCCGGCGCTGCTGGAGGCCGCCCTGCACGGCACGCTGCTCGCGGCCGGGCGGGCCGGGGTCGTCACGGAGGTGCGCGGGGCCCGGCTGCACGCGGTCGGCGCCGGCGCGCTGCGGGTGCGGCTGACCCCCGGCGCCGAGGGCGGCTGGGCGGTACGGCTCGCCGACCCGTCCGGGCGGCCGGTGGCGTCGATCGCCTCGGCCGTCGCCCGCCCGGTCGACGCGGCCGAGGTCGCCGTGGCCCGGTCGCGTCCGCTGGACTCGCTGTTCCGGGTCGACTGGAACCCGGTCGTTCCGGAGGACCGGGACCGCGCCGCGATGGCCGTGCTGGAGACGGGCAGCGGGGATCTCGGGTTCGAGGACGTCCGCAGGTTCGCCGATGTCGACGCGGCGCTGGACTCGCCGGTCCCGTTCGACGCGCTGCTCGCCCCGTTCGTGTTCGCGCCGGGCGGTGACGTGGCGGCGCGGGCGCAGGAGGCGACACGGCGGGCGCTGGCCCTCGTCCGGTCGTGGCCGTCCAACGAGCGGTCCGCGGACACCCCGCTGGTCGTGGTGACCCGGGGCGCGGTCGCCACCGGCCGGGGCGCCGACCGGCGGGCCGGGGTGTCCGACCTGGTCGCCGCCCCGGTGTGGGGTCTGCTGCGTTCGGCCCAGTCGGAGATGCCCGGCCGGATCGTGCTGGTCGACCTGGACGACGACCCGGCGTCGGCGCAGGCCCTGCCCTCGATCGTCGCCTCCGGCGAACCCCAGGTCGCCGTGCGCGGCGGCACGGTGCTGGTCCCGCGTGTGGCCCGCCTGGCGCCGGCCGACGACGTGCCGGCGCCCACGCCCTGGCGGCGCGACGGCACGGTCCTGATCACCGGTGGTACGGGCGCGCTGGGTGCCCTCTTCGCGCGGCACCTCGTCCGGGAGCACGGGGTGTCCCGGCTGC
Source organism: Streptomyces bluensis (assembly GCF_014650715.1). GTDB lineage: Bacteria > Actinomycetota > Actinomycetes > Streptomycetales > Streptomycetaceae > Streptomyces > Streptomyces bluensis. The sequence goes on from NZ_BMVM01000012.1 coordinate 99,243, forward strand.
TGCTGGTCAGCCGCAGCGGCCCGGCGGCCCCCGGTGCGGACGAACTCGCCGACGAGCTGGCCGAGCTGGGCGCCAAGGTGACGATCACGGCGTGCGACCTGGCGGACCGGGAGGCCCTCGCCACCCTCCTCGCGACCGTTCCGGCGGAGCATCCGCTCACCGGGGTCGTGCACACGGCCGGGGTGAACGACGACGGGATGATCGCGGCCCTGACCCCCGAACGGCTGGCGGCCGTGCTGCGCCCCAAGGTGGACGCGGCGTGGAACCTGCACGAGCTGACGCGCGGTCATGATCTGTCGGCGTTCGTGCTGTTCTCGTCGGTGGCGGGTCTCGTGGGCGGTCCAGGCCAGGCCAACTACGCCGCCGCGAACACCTTCCTCGACGCGCTCGCCGAGCACCGTGCCGCCGGCGGTCTGCCCGCGACCTCGCTGGCGTGGGGCCTGTGGGACGCGGCGGGCGGCATGGGCGGCGTCCTCAGCGAGGCCGACCTGAAGCGGATCGCCCGTACCGGTCTGCTGCCGGTGACCGAGGAGCACGGCCCGGCCCTCCTCGACGCCGCGCTGCGGCTGGGCCGGCCGGCGCTCGTGGCCACACCCCTCGACGTGGCCGCCCTGCGCGCCCGCCCCGCCCAGGTCCCGATCGTCCTCGCCGGTCTGGCGCGGACACCGGCCCGCCCGTCCGCCCGGGGCGACGCCGCGGGCACGCGGTCGCTGGCGCAGCGCCTCGACGGGCTGCCGGGGGACCGGCAGCGGGAGGTCGTGGCGGAGTTCGTGCGCGGCGAGGTCGCCCTGGTGCTCGGGCACCGCGACGCGTCCGCGATCGGCGCCGACCGGCTCTTCACCGAACTCGGCTTCGACTCGCTGATCTCGGTGGAGCTGCGCAACCGGCTCAGCGCCGCGACGGGACTGCGGCTCTCCGCCTCCGTGGTCTTCGAGCACCCCACTCCGGCCGCGCTGACGAGGCACCTGTGCGCCGAACTGCTCACGAACACTCCGGAAGCGGCCCCCGCCACAGCCGCCGTGGACTTCGCCGCGGAGGTGCGGCTCGACGACGACGTACGGCCGGCCGACGAGATCAGCCGGGTCTGCGTCGACCCCCGCGAGATCCTGCTGACCGGCGCCACCGGGTTCCTCGGGGCGTTCCTCCTGCGCGACCTGATGCGCTCGACGCGGGCCCGTGTGCACTGCCTGGTGCGCGGCACCGACCGGGCCGACGCCGAACGGCGGCTGCGAGCGAACCTGGAGTGGTACGAGGTCCTCGACGAGGTGGACCCGGACCGGATCTCCGTGGTCGTCGGCGACCTCTCCGCGCCCCGGCTGGGGCTGACGGAGGACGAGTTCGACGATCTGGCGCGCTTCGTCGACGTCGTCTACCACGCGGGCGCCACGGTGAGCTGGCTGCGGCCGTACACCGAGCTGCGGCGGCCCAACGTGGACGGCACGCGGGAGGTGCTGCGGCTGGCCGCCCGGCACCGCACCGTGCCCGTGCACCACGTCTCGACGAGCGGTGTCTTCCCGGCGCCGGCGCCCGGTGCCGAAGGGGTCCCGGCGAAGGCGACCGACCCGACCGGCCCCGCCGAGGAGCTGTGGAACGGGTATCTGCAGAGCAAGTGGGTCGCCGAGCAGGTCATCGGGATCGCGCGGGAGCGAGGGCTGCCGGTCTCGATGTACCGGGTGGACGTGGTCTGCGGCGACCAGTGGGCCGGTGCCTGCCAGACGAAGGACTTCGTCTGGCTGAGCCTGAAGGGCCTGCTCCAGGCGGGCGCGGTGCCGGACCGGCTCGCCGGGTCCTTCCACATGGTGCCGGTGGACTACGTCAGCGGGACGATCACCACTCTCGCGACGCGGGAGGAGGCCGCGGGCGGCACGTTCCACCTGTTCAACGCGCAGGACCAGGCCTTCGCCGACTTCGTCGGCCATCTGAGGTCGTACGGCTACGAGTTGCCGGTCCTGGACTGGGACAGCTGGCGGGAGCGGGTGCGGGCCGACCGCGACAACGCGCTGGTGCCGCTGCTCGACGCCTTCGAGGCCCTCATGGCGGGCGACGGCCGCGCGACCTATCCGCCGCTGGACGTGTCGGAGACGGAGCGGGCGCTGGCCGGCACCGGCATCGAGTGCCCGGAGATCGGGCGCGAACTGTTCGAGAAGTACGTGGGGTTCTTCGAGCGCGCCGGTTACTTCCCGAAGGCCGGCGCCCACGCGGTGCCGACGGCCGACGCATGAGCCGCGCCCCTTCGCGTGGCTTCGGATTTCTACCCAGTGATGTGGACACAGTGAGGAGCGACAACCGTGGGGACAGCTGAACGGAACCGCGCGATCGTGCTGGGCGCGAGCATGGCCGGGCTGCTGGCGGCGCGTGTGCTGGCGGACGCGTACGACGAGGTCGTCGTGGTGGACCGGGACGAGCTGAAGGACGACGACCTGCCGCGCAAGGGCGTGCCGCAGGGCAACCACGTCCACGCCCTGCTGGCGCGTGGCCGGCACATCATCGAGGAGCTGCTGCCCGGCATCACCGACGAGCTGATCTCCACCGGCGCGGTGACCGGTGACGTCACCGGGAACGTGCGCTGGGTCATGGAGGGGCAGCGGATGCCACGGCCCCACTCGGACATGCTGCTGCTGTCGATGAGCCGGCCGCACCTGGAGCAGCGGGTGCGGACCCGGGTGCGGGCGTTGCCGAACGTGTCGTTCCTGCACCGGCACGACATCACCGGGCTGCTGACGTCGGACGACCGGCGGACCGTCGTCGGGGTGTCGGTGGTGCGGGACGGCCGGTCGCGGGAGCTGGCCGCGGATCTGGTGGTGGACGCCACCGGGCGACGCTCCCGCACCCCGGCGTGGCTGGCGGAGCTGGGCTTCCCGGAGGTGGAGGAGGACCAGCAGCGGATCGGGGTCGGGTACACCACGCAGTACTTCCGGCTGCCGCCCGAGCTGATGGGCGACGACATCTCCATCGACGTGGTGGCCTCGCCCGAGACCGGGCGCGGCGCGATCTGCGCCACCATCGAGGGCGGCCGCACGGTGGTGACGGCGTACGGCTTCCTCGGCGACTACCCGCCCCATGACTCGGAGGGGTTCCTCGCCTTCCTGAAGTCACTGTCGGGGACGGACATCTACGACACGGTGAAGGACCACGAGCCGCTGGGTGCCCCGGTGGCGTACCGCTTCCCGGCGAACCTGCGCCGCCGCTACGAGCTGATGCCCTCGTTCCCGGCCGGGCTGCTCGTCCTCGGCGACGCGGTGTGCAGCTTCAACCCGGTGTACGGGCAGGGCATGACGGTCGCCGCCCTCGGTGCCATGGTGCTCCGCGACCATGTGTCCCGGCCGGGCGCGCCGCGTGCCGAGGAGTACTTCGCCGACCTCGCGGAGGGGGCGGTGGACGCGGTGTGGTCGATGACGACCGGCGCCGATCTCGCCTTCCCGGGCGTCGAGGGCGAGCGCACCGAGGAGTGGCGGGAGGAGCAGGCGTACGTGGGGCAGCTCCTGGAGGCGGCCACCCGCGACCACTCGCTGCTGACCGCGTACGCCCGCGTGGTCTTCCTGGTCGACCCGCCGGAGGCGCTCGTCGCCCCGGAGATCCAGTCGGCCGTCCGCGCGGCGTCCCTGAACGCCCCGCTGGTGGCCGAGCCGAACTGACCCTCCCTCTCCGGACTTCCCAGACTTCCCGGACAGCTTGTCTGTGACAGCTTCTCTGTGACGACTTCTCTCTGACGGCTTCTCTCTGATGGCAGGTGACATGAACGACACTCCCGTTCTGGTGCTCGGCGGTACGGGCAAGACGGGCCGCCGTGTGGCGCGGCAGCTCGCCGAGCGCGGGCGTATCGCCAGGGTGGCGACCCGCTCGGGCGCCCAGCGGTTCGACTGGTGGGACAAGGAGACGTGGGCGGCGGCCGTCGAGGGCGTCGAGACGGTCTACGTGGTGGACGAGCAGGGGCCCCACGCGGCGGAACTCCTCGCCGATTTCGTTTCGTTCGCCACCCGGCGGGGTGTGGGGCGGCTGGTGTTCCTGTCCGCGCGGGTGCTGGAGCAGTGGGCGCACGACGAGGGCCGCTTCGCCGCCGAGCGTGCGGTGCGGGAGTCGGCCGCCGAGTGGACGATCCTGCGGCCCACGTGGTTCTCGCAGAACTTCAGCGAGGACCGGCTGCTGGCGCCGGACGTCGCCGCCGGCGAGGTGTTCCTGCCGGACGGTCAGGGCGTGGAGCCGTTCGTGGACGCCGAGGACATCGCGGCCGTCGCCGTGGCCGCGCTCACCGAGGAGGGGCACGCGGGCGAGCTGTACGTCCTGTCGGGGCCGCGGCTGATGACGTTCGCCGAGTGCGTCGACCTGATCGCCGAGGCGGCGGGCCGCAAGATCCGCCCGGTCGTGGTGGACCGCGAGACCTACGCCCGGCATCTCGTCTCACGGGGCTACTCGCGGGATTTCGCGGATTTCATGAACGAGCTCTTCGACACCATTCGTGACGGCCGGACGGCTTATCTCTCCGACGGTGTGCGGCGGGCTCTCGGCCGGGAGCCGCGTGACTTCCGCCTCTACGCGGCCGAGACGGATTGGGACGCGGTCTCGGCACGGTAACAGCCGGCTCTCCACCACTGGTCAGGGGCGGTTACCGGGGTGTGGCCCGGTCGTTCCGGGCGGCCAGTAGCGTTCAACGGGTCGAAATGCGCGGCGCGATGCCCAATCCGCCCGATGTCCATCTGTCAACTCTCGTCCGACTCCCTCGCGGGGGAGTGAATGGAGCGGCTCATCCATGGCCAGCGGAAAGTACGACAAGTATTTGTCGAGCGACATCGAGACGCATCAGGAGATGTTCGGAGAGGCGTTCAACTCCGGTGACGCGGACGCCGTCAACTCGATGTACACCGAGGACGCCGTCGGCGTCTGGGACCCGGGTGTGCCGCTGACGGGCCAGGCCCGTCGGGACCGGGTCAAGGAGTTCATGTCCTACGGCCCGACCGTGGACGCGAAGGTGCTCCAGACCCTCGTGACCGGTGACACGGCGATGCTGATCGTCGAGTGGTCGATGGAGACCAAGGACGCCGACGGCAAGCCGGAGCACCTGGAGGGTGTCGCGGTGGACGTCCTCCAGCGCGGCGAGGACGGCAACTGGCGCTACGTCGTCGACAACCCCTACGGCGCCAGCGGTCCCCGCACCGCGGAAGAGGCCGCCGGGGCGTAGCCCCTGCGGGGCCCGGGCGCGAGAGGTATCCGGGCCCCGCAGGGTTCAGCGGCGTCCGTCGAGGATGGCGCGGCGGGCCGGGGCCGCCCCGAAGGACTGGCGGTAGTCCGTGGGCGTCACCCCGACGTGCAGGGTGAAGTGGCGGCGCAGATTGGCCGCCGTGCCCAGGCCGCTGAACTCGCTGACCCGCTCGATCGGCAGGTCGGTGGTCTCCAGCAGGGTCTGCGCGTGCGCGAGGCGCCGGTTGAGCAGCCACTTGAGCGGGGTCATCCCGGTGGCGGCCTGGAGGCGCCGGAAGAAGGTCCGGGTACTCATCCCGGCCTGCTTGGCCATGCCGTCGACGGTGAGGGGCTGGTCGAGGTGGCGGGCGGCCCAGTCCATGACGGGGGCGAGGCTGTCGTCGTCGGTGACCGGGACGGAGAGGTCCACGAACTGGCTCTGGCCGCCGGGCCGGTGACCGGAGACCACGAGCCGGCGGGCGAGCTGGTTGGCGACGTGGGCGCCGAGGTCATGGCGCACGATGTGCAGGCACAGGTCGAGTCCGGCCGTCATACCGGCACTGGTCAGCACCCGGCCCTCGTCCACGTAGAGGACCGAGTCGTCGACCTCCACCTCGGGGTAACGCTTGGCCAGGTCCGCCGTGTTCAGCCAGTGCGCGGCGGCCCGGCGGCCGTTCAGGAGACCGGCCTCCGCGAGTGCGAACGCCCCGGTGCACAGGGACACCATGCGGGCACCGGCGTCGTAGGCGCGGCGCAGCGCGTCGACGAACTCGGCCGGGAGGGACTCCCCCCGGTTGACGACGGCGTCCGGCACCGAGGGCACGATCACGGTGTCGGCGGTGACGAGGTCCTCGACGCCGTGGGTGGTGCGGACGGAGAACCCCCGTGCCGGGCCGGCGGCGGAGGGCGGGGTCACCGAGCACACCCGCAGGTCGTACCAGGGGTCGGCGAGGTCCGGCTGGGGATCACCGAAGACCGCGTAGGCGATGGCCGTCTCGTAGACCTCGCACACCTGCATGTCCGTGTCGTTGACCAGAGCTATGGCGACAGACCCAGGATTCATACCGCCAAGCCTACGGCAGGAATTTTGCGAAGGTCGGCACTTCTGCCACTGTCCGTCGTCCGCAGCGCGGTGCGAGGGTTGCGGGCAGCGGGTTGGCCATCGCCGAGATGCAAACCATGCAAACCACAGTGTGAATTGGAACGGGAGTACGCCATGTCGAACACCAACGCAGCCCACGCTCCGGTGTCGGTCATCGGCCTGGGTCTGATGGGCCAGGCACTAGCCGCTGCTTTCCTCAAGGCGGGGCACCCCACCACCGTGTGGAACCGCACGACCGCCAAGGCCGACCAGCTCGTCGCCGAGGGCGCCACCCGCGCCGGTTCGGTCGCGGACGCGGTCGCGGCGAGCCCGCTGGTCATCGTCTGCGTCACGGACTACACCGCCGTGCGCGAGCTGCTCGACCCGCTGGCCGGTGCGCTCAAGGGCAAGGTCGTGGTGAACCTGACGACCGGCACCTCGACGCAGGCCCGCGAGACCGCCGAGTGGGCGGCGGGCGCGGAGACCACCTACCTCGACGGCGCCATCATGGCGATCCCGCCGGACATCGCCACCGACGCCGCCGTCCTGCTCTACAGCGGCCCGAAGGCGGCCTTCGAGGAGCACGAGGCGACGCTGCGCGCGCTGGGCGCCGCGGGCACCACGTACCTGGACACCGACCACGGGCTGTCCGCGCTCTACGACATGTCGCTGCTGGGCATCATGTGGGGCATACTCAACGGCTTCCTCCAGGGCGCCGCCCTGCTGGGCACCGCCAAGGTGAAGGCCACCACCTTCGCCCCGCTGGCCAACACGATGATCAACGTGGTCACCGAGTACGTGACCGCGTACGCCCCGCAGATCGACGAGGGCAAGTACCCGGCCGGTGACGCCACCATGACGGTCCACCAGGACGCGATGGAGCACCTCGCCGAGGAGAGCGAGACCCTCGGCATCAACGCCGAAATGCCCCGCTTCTTCAAGGCGCTCGCCGACCGCGCGGTGGCCGACGGCCACGCCGACAGCGGCTACGCGGCTCTCATCGAGCAGTTCCGCAAGCCCTCCGCCTGACGCACGCGTTCCACCCGGCCTCCGGGGTACGGCCCACCAGCCGTACCCCGGAGGCTTTTTTGCATTCCACCTGCACGCAATTCTCGCATTTCAATCCCCGGCCACCCCCTGTCGCCCTCTAAACGGAATTACCCGCGGAAGACCGAAAATCGCTGCTGCTCGACTACGTTTGGCAGCGTTTTCCGGACACAGTCCGAAGATCCGGGGGAGTGCCCGGCATTCATGCCGGCGACACATCGAGGAGAAATGTGAGTACACGCAACGACCACGGCGCGATATCGGCCAACGAGAACGCGGCGTCCGGTTCCGGCCGGACCGCGTCGCGGCTGCCGCGACGCACCCTGCTGAAGGCGGCCGGAGCCACCACGCTCGTCACCGCGGCGGGTGCGGCCGTCGCGCGGCCTGCCGCGGCGGCGGAGCTGAAGGACTTCGACGTCATCGTCGTCGGCGCCGGCCTCGCCGGGGTCACCGCCGCGCGCGAGCTGAAGGCCCAGGGCAAGCGCGTCCTCCTGCTGGAGGCGCGCAACCGCATCGGGGGACGGACCTGGACCGACACCTACCTGGGACAGCAGATCGAGCGCGGCGGCGCCTGGGTCGACCCGCTCCAGCCGTACGTGTGGCGGGAGCTGACCCGCTACAAGGTCCCGATCGTCGCCGACGCGGGGGTCGAGCGAAGCATCCTGCCCACCCTCGACGGGTTCCAGGAGTACGACCCGGCCGAGGCGTACGCCCGCCAGAAAGAGCTGTTCACCCCGTTCTTCGAGGACGGCAACCGGGAGTACTTCGAGCGCCCCTACGAGCCCCTCTACCGCGAGGACCTGGTGCGCAGGCACGACGGGTTCTCGCTGCGCGACCGGCTCGACCAGCTGACGTACGCCCCTGACGAAGAGATCCGGCTCACCAGCACGACCTCGCTGTACGGCGGCTCCAGCAAGCGCGGCGCGCTGACCCACCTCACCCAGTGGTGGGCGCTGTCCGGCTGGAACTTCGACGGCTTCCACGGCGTCAACACCTACCGTCCGAAGGACGGCACGGTCTCCCTGCTCAAGGCCATCCTGACGGAGGCGGCGCCCACGCTGCGCCTGAACTCCCCGGTGGCCTCGGTCGAGCAGGACGGCAGCCGGGTCCGCGTCGTCACCCGCGCCGGGGAGCATTTCGTCGCACCCGAGGTCATCATGGCCGTACCGGTCAACGTGTGGAAGACGATCCGGTTCACCCCGGGGCTGCCGGAGGCGCACCTCACGGCCTCCACCGCGGGCATCGGCGTGCCGCACGAGAAGAAGCTGTGGCTGGACCTGAAGCAGCCCGCCGACCGCTTCGTCGCGGAGGCCCCGGAGGGGCACCCGATCTGCATCATGGGCCGCTTCGACGTGGGCCAGCCGGTGGTGGCGTTCAGTGTGAAGGACACCTTCGACGTACGGGACGGCAGGCAGGTCGAGGCGGCGGTGAAGGACATCCTCCCGGACGCCGAGTTGCTCGGCTACACGGCCCACGACTGGCACGCGGACGAGTTCGCGCTGGGTGTCGGCGCCTTCCGCCAGCCGTTCCAGCTGACCCGGCTGCACCGCGACATCCAGAAGCCGCACGGCCGCGTCAAGTTCGCGGGCGGCGACATCGCCGACGGCTGGAGCGGCTACATGGACGGCGCCGTCGAGTCGGGCATCCGCGCGGCCGGCGGCAAGCTCCTGACCGCCACTGAGATCAAGCATCTGACGAGCGCGGCGGCCCTGCGGGCCCCGCAGGTCGACCGCCGGCTGTACCGCTCGATGTCGGCGTTCTGACCCGCGCTCCCGGCCCGGTCTCCCCCCGATCTGCCGACGGTCTACGGGCGGTCTTCGGAAACCGGCGCCGCATCACCGGCAGCGGACTTCGGTCCGCTGCCGGTTTCAGATCTCTCACGCATTCCTTTTACGCCCGCGGAATTCACCGTGGCCCGAGAAACGCGAGGATAAGGTCAGGATCATGAGCATAGCTTCGGATACTCTCGCAAAGGATCCGGCGGAGTCACTGTTCGCCTGGTTCCGTTCGATGCTCGACACCCAGCCGGTGTACCGGGACCCGGAAAAGGGATGGCAGGTGTTCGGTTACGCCGACATCTCCCGGATCCTCGCCGACACGACCACCTTCTCCTCGGACACCGCCCACGCGTTCAATCCACCGCAGCCCGATCTCGACTTCTTCGACATGGGCAACCTGGTGACGACGGACCCGCCCCGGCACCGCCAGCTCCGCTCGGTGATCAGCTCCGTGTTCACCGCACGGGCCGTGACCGGGCTGACGCCCCGGATCGAGAAGATCACCAACGCCCTGCTCGACGGGGTGGGCGGCGCCGACCGCTTCGACCTGATCGACTCGCTGGCCTACGCCCTGCCCATCAACGTGATCCTGGAACTGCTGGGCCTGCCGGTCGAGGACGAGCCGCTGTTCCGGGTGTGGGGCGAGGCCCTCGGCACAGTGGACGCCGCGACCGTTCCCCCGGAGCAGCTGGAGAACGAAGTCGTCCCGGCGGTACGAGAGATGAACGCGTATCTGCTGGAGCACGTACGGCGGCTGCGCAAGAACCCCACTGACGATGTGCTCAGCAGGCTCGCGGGCGCCAAGGTCGACGGCACGTACCTGGACGACGGTGAGATCGTCGGGGTGACCGGTCTGACCATGTTCGCCGGGCACGCCACCACGATGGCCCTCATCGGCAACGCCGTCCTCCTCTTCGACCGGCACCCGGAGGTCGGGGCCGCGGTGCGCGCGGACCGCTCGCTGCTGCCGGGCGCGCTGGAGGAGGTGCTACGGCTGCGGCCGCCGTTCCCGAGGCTGGCCCGGGTCACCACCGCCGACACCGAGCTGGGCGGTCACACGATCCCCGCCGGGTCGCTGGTGACGCCGTGGATCGGGGCCGCGAACCGGGACGGCTCACGGTTCCCCGACCCGGACCGGTTCGACATCCACCGCACCACCAGCCACCTGGTGTTCGGGCAGGGCATCCACTTCTGCCTCGGCGCGCCGCTGGCCCGTCTTGAGGCGAAGGTCGCCCTGAACATCCTGATGGACCGTTACCGGGACATCGCGGTGGACGAGACCGGCTCCCTGGAGTTCGAGAACCCCAGGCAGCTGATCTCGCCCACTCGGCTACCGGTACGGGTGTCCGGCTGACCTCGGCAGACAGAGGTCCGGCGCGGCGGTCTGCGGGCCGCCCGCGCCGGGGCCGCACCGCTCGTCCCTGAGGGAGGCCGAGCCGGACGCCAGGATGCGGCGCAACTGGGCGCGACGGGCGGCCGGATCGTCACCCGCCCCCTCCAGCAGCGCCTGCAACAGTCCCCCGGCGGCGGTGTTGGGGCCGCCGGCCGTGGTGGACATCAGGAACTCCAGCAGCCGGTCGATGGCCGCGTCGGAGATCGGCTCCAGGGTGAGCGTGAGTCCGTGCCGGATACCGCTGCCCCATTCCGGGCGCCGTTTGAGCAGCTCCGGCCGGGCGGTGGCGATCACCAGCAGCGGCAGCGAGCCCACCGGCGGCGCGAGGTCCTCGACGAAGTCCACCAGGACGTCGTCGGCCCAGTGCAGGTCCTCGAAGACCACCACGAGCGGGCCCCGCCCCGCTATCTCCGCGAGCAGCTGCCGCGACGCGGCCAGGGCGTCGCCGACCGCGACCCGGGTGCTCGCGCAGACCTCGGCGTCGAGGAGCGGGTGCAGACACGTCAGCATCCACTGCCGCTCCTCCTCGGCCTCGACCAGCCGCTCGACGGTGGCGCTGAGCTTGGCCCGTGTCGTCTCGGGCGAGTCGCCCCGCAGGATGCCGCAGCAGGACGCCACCAGGTCGTACAGGACTTCCAGCGGCTCCTCGCCGATGACGGGCCGGCTGCGTACCACCAGCAGCCGTACGGCCTCCGGGTTGGCCGCGACCCGCCGCTCGAACTCCATGATGAACCGGGTCTTGCCGATGCCGGGCTCCCCCAGCACCGTCACCAGATGGGGCGTCGCCTGGTGCCGGGTGCGCTGGAGCAGGCCGCGCAGCACGTCCAGGTCGTACTCGCGGTCGATCACGGGTACGGCGTGCAGGGCGACGTACTCCTGGCGGAAGCCCCCGACCTGCCAGCCGGGCGAGGAGTCGCCGCGGTGGTAGGTGACCGCGAACTCGGTGGCGCGGCGGGTGGCGTCGCAGACCCGGATTTCCCCGGCGGGGGTGAGGGACAGCAGGGTGTGGCACTCGTCGAGGAGAGCGCCGTTGACCGACGGCGGGACCTCGCCTCGGTCGGGCTGGTAGCGGACGAGCGCCTCGCCGGTGGCGACCGCCGCCTGGACGGAGACCCCGCGCGCGGCCGTGGCCGGTCCGGCGGGGCCCGCCGCGACACCGAGGCGGTCGCGGATCGTCATCGCCGCGTGCACCGCGCGTTCGGCGTCGTCCTCGCCGGTGCGGGGCACCCCGAACAGGGCGAGCCAGATGGAGCCGATCGAGGCGGTGACCGTACCGCCGAGGCACTCGACCTCCTCGCGGATGACCGTGGCCGCGTTCTCGGCGGCCTCGTCGATCCGCTCGGGGTCGCTGTCGCCGTCCTCCGGGCTGAGCTGGGCGCGCACGATGAGGACGCTGACGTCCTTGCGCTCGGCCACCATGGTCCGCAGCACCGGCGGTGCGGGCGCCTCCGTGGTCGGCCGTTCGGCGGTCGGCGGCCGGGTGGCCGGCTCCTCCGGAGCCGTGCTCTCCCCGACCCGGCGGTCGCGGGGTACGGCCGGTACGGCGGGGGTCTCCGGCTGCGCGGGTACGGCGTCCCCGCCCGGTACGCCCGGCGGGGCCGGCTCCGCGCGGTCACGTGGGGCGCCCGTCATGAGCAGCTCGATCTGCTGCCGGACGCCGGCCGGGACCAGTGCCGGGTCATGGACGAGAATGGCCTGCTGCAAGGCCTTGAGGGCGTGGCCCGGTTCGAGTCCGAGTTTTTCCACCATTTCGGTGCGGGCGCCCTGGTAAACGTCCAATGCGTCCGTCTGCCGCCCCGACCGGTAGAGCGCCAGCATGAGTTGTCCGAGCAGCCGTTCCCGCAGCGGCTCGGTGGCAACCGTCTTCTCCAACTCGCCGAGAATGCGGTGATGATGACCGCATGCCAACTCGGCCTCGAAATAGTGCTCCAGAGCGTCCAGCCGGGCGTTCCTGACAGAAGTCAGCTCGGGCCAGTCAATTCCGGTTTCCACCAGGTCCGCCAACACCGGTCCCCGCCACAGGGCCAGTGCGTCCCGCAGCAGCAGGGAGGCGTTTTCCGGCGATCCCGCCGCCAGTTCCGCGCGACCCTTTTCGACCAGACCCCGGAAGTTGTGGAGGTCCGTCCGGTCGGGCGCGACCCGCAGCATGTAGCCCGGGGCCTGGCTCAACAGCTCCACACAGCCGGCGTCGCGCTCGACCGGGGAGAGCGCCCTGCGCAGTCTCCACACGGAGTTCTGCAGTATTTTCCGGGCCGACTTGGGCGCCTTGCCGACCGGCCACAACGCCTCTATCAACTGACTGCTCGCCACCACCCGGTTGGTGTTCAGCAACAGAAACCCGAGTGTCGCACGTTGTCTCGTTCCGCCCAGTCCGACCAACTGGTCGCTGCAAACGACCTCTAATGGTCCCAGCATTCGAAACCGCATCGCTTTCCCCCATTACAAGATTCCTCAAGTTCTTGCAAGCGATCGCCTTCGAGGCCCCTTGCAGGGGCATGCCCAGGTGTCAGTCGTGCCACCCCCGTGCCCCCCGCCTCCGCAAGTCGACGCGCCGAGCCGCTCACGAATACCTGTCCACAAGTGACACACGAGCCTCGTCTTCCGGTCAAGTTTTCTCAGGAAGCGGGCCGTTTTATGGCCGGATCCAGGCGGCTCACAGACTCCGCACAGACGAAGGCCGGTGGGCGATGCCGGCGGGTGGTGGTCCGCCCCCGTCAGCCGGCGCGGGTGGGCAGCAGTCCGCGGATCAGGTCGATGACGTCCCCGGCATGGTCGTTGAGGAAGAAGTGACCGCCCGCGAGCACCCGGATGCGGAAGTCGCCCGAGGTCTGCTCGCCCCAGGTTCGGACCTCCTCGACGGTCGCCTCCGGGTCACGGTCGCCGGTGAGGGCGACCACGGGACAGGACAGCGGCCGGCCGGGGGTGTCCTCGTATGAGGCGAGGGCCCTGTAGTCGCCGCGCAGCGCGGGCAGGATCAGCTCCAGCACTCCCGGGTCGTCGAGGACCAGGGCGTCCGTGCCGCCCAACCCGCGTATCCGCCGGACCAGTTCGGCGTCACCCACTGGCCACTCCCGGTTCCTTCCCCGGGCGGCAGCCGGTCCGCGGCGGCCCGACACGACGAGCAGTTGCGGCTCCTCGCCGGGCCGCCGGGCGAGCCGTACGGCCACCTCGTACGCGAGTGAGGCCCCCATGCTGTGCCCGAGCAACGCCCGGGGACGGTCTCCCCTCGGGCCCAGCGCCTCGGCGATCAGGTCGGCCAGCAGATGCAGATCCTCGACCGGCGCCTCACGCAACCGGTCGAGCCGTCCCGGATACTGCACGGCCGCCACGTCCACGGTCGGAGCGAGTGCGCGAGCCAGGGGCTGCCAGTAGGTGGCGGAGCCGCCCGCGTGCGGGAAGCAGACCAGTTCGCACTCCGCGCCGCGGCCGGGACCAGTAAGCGCGTTCTCCGCCGATGGGAAGCGTCGAAACCAGACGTTCCGTTGTTGGCTCACCTCGACCAGCTCCACGTTTCCGCCCCCAACGGCCTCTTCACAGCGCCTGCTTCGCGGCGCCTCCGCACCTCACCAGACATCCAAGGGACCTCTCGAACGGGTTCGCGCATCGTCGATTCACGCGCATCGTCGCATCCCCGCCTCACATCCCGCCCGGCATTTCTTCACCATCTCCCCCCACCTCCCCTGTCCTGCCCACCCCGCACCGCGATCACGCCGACGCCACCGCACCCGTACACCACATGTGGTCCCACCCCGAACTCACGCACGGCCGCGTGAGCGGCTTGCGGGCACCAGAAAGCCCCAGGTCAGCGACTATCTGACCTGGGGCTTCTCGGAGCCGCCTTCGGGATTCGAACCCGAGACCTACGCATTACGAGTGCGTTGCTCTGGCCATCTGAGCTAAGGCGGCGCGCTGTCCGCACTATGGTGCGATCAGCAACGTCGGTAAGTCTACACAGTTTCCGGGGTGCTCCGTACCAGCCCCTGAAGCACCCCGGAGACAGCCCGGAGACATGACGGGGGCACCCCGGAAGGGGATCGTGATCAGGCCTGTGAGCAGCGCTTTCCCCGGGTGGGAGGGGTGCCGTCGAGGAGGTAGGTGTTGATCGCGGAGTCGATGCACCGGCTGCCGCGGCCGTACGCCGTGTGGCCGTCGCCGTCGTACGTGAGGAGGCGTCCCGAGGACAGCTGGGAGGCGAGGGCGCGGGCCCAGTGGTACGGGGTCGCCGGGTCGCGGGTGGTGCCGACGACGACGATCGGGGCCGCACCCTTCGCCGCGATGCGGTGGGGGGTGCCGGTGGGCATCACCGGCCAGTACGCGCAGCTCAGCGACGACCAGGCGAGAAAGCGGCCGAAGACCGGGGAGGCCTTCTCGAAGGCGGGGAGCGCCCGCCGCGCCTGCTCGGGGGTCGAGAACGCCGACGGGGAGTCCAGGCAGTTCACGGCGGCGTTGGCGGACATCAGGTTCGCGTACTCGCCGTCCGCGCCCCGCTCGTAGTAGCCGTCCGAGAGGGCGAGCAGGCCGGAGCCGTCCCTGTGGTCGATCGCCCGGGTGAGGGCCTGGCGCAGCCGGGGCCACGACTTCTCGTTGTACATCGCCGCGACCACCCCCGTGGTGGCCAGGGATTCGCCGAGGGCACGGCCGCCGGAGTCTCCGGCCGGGATGGGTTTCGCGTCGAGCCGGCCGAGGAATGCCTTCAGTTTCCTGCCCGCTTCAGCCGGGGTCGCGTCGGCGCCGCCCAGCGGGCAGTCCCGCTGCCGCACACAGTCCTTCGCGAACGAACGGAACGCCGTCTCGAACCCCGCCGTCTGGTCCTCGTTCAGCTTGCGGGCGGGCAGGGACGGGTCCATCGCGCCGTCCAGGACCAGCCGGCCGACGCGCTCGGGGAACAGCTCCGCATACGTCGCGCCGAGGAACGTCCCGTACGACGCCCCGACGTACGTCAGCCGCTTGTCGCCCAGCACCGCGCGCAGGATGTCCATGTCCCGGGCGGCCTCGACCGTCGAGACATGGCGCAGCAACCGCGGGGCCTGCGCGCCGCAGCCGTTCGCGAACTCCTTGAAGGCGGAGACCAGTTCGTCGGTCTCCCGCCGGTCGTCGGGGGTGAAGTCGGTCTGCGTGTACGCGTCCATCCGGCGTCCGCTGAGGCATTCGACCGGCTCGCTGCCGGCGACACCGCGCGGGTCGACGGCCACCAGGTCGTAGCGGGCGCGGACCGCCGCCGGGTAGGCGATGCCCGCGTACGACCGCAGGTAGCCGACGGCCGCGCTGCCCGGTCCGCCGGGGTTGAGCAGCAGCGAGCCGAGACGCTTGCCGGGGCCGGTGGCCTTCTTGCGGCTGACGGCCAGCCTGAGGTCGCCACGGCCCGGCGTGGCGTAGTCGAGTGGCGCCTTCAACGTGGCGCACTCGAAGCCGCGGCCACCGCAGCTGCGCCAGGTGAGCTTCTGCCCGTAGTACGGGGTCAGAGCCGACGGTGTGGCGCCGGGCAGCGCATGGAGCGCCGGTGTTCCCGATCTCGCCGTGGTCCCCGGCGTCGTGGTCCCTGTCGCCGTCGCCCTTGTCGCCGACGCCGCCGATGTCGAGCTGCCCAAGGAGCAGGCCGAGACGAGCAGCGCGGAGGCGAGGAGGAATCCGGTGGTCGTACGCAGGGAACGCAAGGTACGCAGCGTTCGGTTCCGGCGGTCCGGACGAGCGTGGGGCCGAGCGTGGGTGGTCGTGCCGCTGGAGGGCAACCGGGGGCAGCTCCTGATGTGCATTACGTGATCGTAACTCTGCGCTACGAATTGGTCACTGTTTGCGAGGTGTGTGGCAGCGGCTCGTAAGGGTGACGGCTGACGGCTACGACGCGCCGGTCCGCCACATGGGGCCGAACCACAGGCTCAGCCCGCCCGCAGCGCCATCGTCATCGCCTCCACCGCCAGCAGGGGGGCCACGTTCCGGTCGAGGGCGTCGCGGCATGCGGTGATCGCGTCGATGCGGCGCAGTGTGGACTCGGGTGTGGTGTCGCGGGCGAGGCGCTCCAGCGTGTCGTGCGCCTCGGTGTTGGCGAGGGCCACGCGGGAGCCGAGCTGGAGGGCGAGGACGTCGCGGTAGAAGCCGGTGAGGTCGGTCAGGGCCAGGTCGAGGCTGTCGCGCTGCGCACGCGTCCGCCGGCGCTTCTGCTTGTCCTCCAGGTCCTTCATGACGCCCGCGGTGCCGCGCGGCAGGCGGCCGCCCTGGGACGCGCCCAGCGCCGCCTTCAACTCCTCGGTCTCCTTGACGTCGAGCTCCTCGGCGAGCTGCTTGGACGCCTCCGTGGCGGCGTCGACCAGCTCCTGTGCCGCCCTGAGGCAGCCGCCGATGTCCTCGACGCGTAGGGGCACCTTGAGCACGGCGGCCCGCCGCTCCCGCGCGCGGGGGTCGGTGGCCAGACGGCGGGCGCGGTCGATGTGCCCCTGCGTGGCGCGGGCCGCCGCGGCGGCGACGTCGGGCTCGATGCCCTCACGCCGTACGAGCATGTCGGCGACCGCGTCCACCGAGGGTGTGAGCAGACTCACATGGCGGCATCGGGAGCGGATGGTGGGCAGGACGTCTTCGAGCGAGGGTGCGCACAGCAGCCAGACCGTGCGGGGGGCGGGCTCCTCGACTGCCTTGAGGACCGCGTTGGCCGACTTCTCGTTCAGCCGCTCGGCGTCCTCGACGAGGATGATCTGCCAGCGGCCGTTCGCCGGTGCCGTGAACGACTTGCGGACGGTGTCCCGCATGTCCTCGACGAGGATCTGCGAGCCCACGGCGGCGACCGTGGTGACATCGGCGTGGGTGCCGACCAGCGCCGTGTGGCAGCCGTCGCAGAAGCCGCAGCCGGGGGTCCCGCCCAGCGCGCGGTCCGGGCTGACGCACTGGAGGGCGGCCGCGAAGGCCCGCGCGGCCGTGGTGTGTCCGGCGCCGGGAGGGCCCGTGAACAGCCAGGCGTGGGTCATCTTCGACGCCTCCGGCGGCGGCGCGTCCGCGGCGGCCGCGGTGACGATCGCGTCGGCATCCCGGGCGGCGGCTTCGAGCTGCGCGCTCAGCCGCTCCTGGCCCACCAGGTCGTCCCACACGGGCATGCGGCACCGCCCCTTCCGTCACGCTCTGCCTTGCCGCATCCCATTGTGCGCGAGGCCACTGACAGCCGGGTCCGGACCGCGACCGGCGCCGCCGTCCGCCCCGGCCCGAGCGTCATCAGCGCCGCCGTCCGCCCCGGCCCCGGCCGCCACGGCCCCCGCCGCGCCCGTCGTCGTCCCGGCTGTCGGTGGCCCCGTCCTCGTAGCCGTCGCGCGGCCCCAGCAGTTCGTCGGCCAGGGTCGGCAGGTCGTCCAGCGGGGTCTCCTCAGCCCAGTCGGGCCGGGGGCGGCGGCGCGGGGCTCCCTCGGCGTCCACCTGGGGCAGCTCGCGCGTACGGTCCTGGGGGCCATCGAGCGCCGAACGCTCGTCCCGGAAGAAGCCCGACGGCACCCGGTCCGCCGGAGCGGCACCCTCCTCCCTTACGGGAGGAAGCACGGTGGTCTCGTCCCCGGCACCCGGAGGCACCGGCGGCTGCGGCAGTTCGGTGGTGGTCTCCGAGTCGGGGCCACCGGGCCGTATGACCGGCGGCAGCACGGCCGTCTCGTCCACGGGTCCGCCCGACGGGTTCCGCGGGGACACGACGGGCGTGGGCACGGTCACCTCGTTGTCCGGCGAGGACGTCGGGGACGAGGTGGGCGTCCCCTCGGAGGCCCACTCCCGCGACGCATCCGCCCCGGCAGCCGCAGAGCCACCGCCAGGAGCCGCGGAGCCACCGGCAGCACCACCAGCACCAGCGGCACCGGCCGCACCGGCCGTCCTCGACGCCGTCCCGGCCGAAGCCGCGGCCGCGGCCTCCGCCGCCGCCCGTGCCTCCTCGGCCCGCAGCAGCGCCTCCTCGGCCTTGCGCTGCTTCTCCAGACGACGCGCCTCGGCCTCGGCCCGCAGCCGGGCCTCCTCCTCGGCCTGCCTGCGGCGACGGTCCTCCTCGGCCTTGCGGCGCGCTTCCTCCTCGGCCCGCGCCTTCTCCTCCGCGAGGAGCCGGGCGCGCTCCTCCTCGGCCCTCCGCCGGGCTTCCTCGGCCCGCTGCCGGGCCTCCTCCGCCTGCCGCTCGGCCTCGCGCCGCTGGGCCTCCTCCAGCTCGCGCTGCTTGCGTTCCTCCTCCTCGGCGCGCAGCCGGGCGAGCTCCTCCTGGCGCTCACGCTCCAGGCGCTCCTCCTCGGCCTTGCGGCGCGCCTCCTCCTCGGCCTTGCGGCGCGCCTCTTCCTCGGCCTTGCGGCGGGCCTCCTCCTGAGCCTTCACCTCGGCCTCGGACAGCGGCAGCATCGTGTCGAGCCGGTGCCGGACGACGGTGGTGACCGCCTCGGGCTCCTGGCCCGCGTCCACGACCAGGTA
Source organism: Streptomyces bluensis (assembly GCF_014650715.1). Classification (GTDB taxonomy): domain Bacteria; phylum Actinomycetota; class Actinomycetes; order Streptomycetales; family Streptomycetaceae; genus Streptomyces; species Streptomyces bluensis. The sequence goes on from NZ_BMVM01000012.1 coordinate 118,129, forward strand.
GCGCCCCGGGTCGGCCGCGGCCAGCGTCAGGAAACCGGACCGCACGCGCGCGTGGAACTCGGCCGGCTCCGACTCCAGCCGGTCCGGCGCCTCCGTGAACCGCTCGCGGGCGGTCTCGGGCGAGACGTCCAGCAGCACCGTCAGATGCGGGACCAGTCCGTTCGTCGCCCAGCGCGAGATCCGCGCGATCTCGGTGGGCGACAGGTCCCGGCCCGCGCCCTGGTAGGCCACCGACGAGTCGGTGTACCGGTCCGAGATGACGACGGCGCCCCGTTCCAGGGCGGGCCGCACGACGGTGTCCACGTGCTCGGCGCGGTCGGCGGCGTACAGCAGCGCCTCGGCCCGGTGCGACAGTCCGGCCGACGACACGTCCAGGAGGATCGACCGCAGCCGCTTGCCCACGGGCGTGGCGCCCGGCTCGCGGGTCAGCACGACCTCGTGCCCCTTGGCGCGGATCCACTCCGCGAGTGCCTCGGCCTGGGTCGACTTGCCGGCCCCGTCGCCGCCCTCCAGGGCGATGAAGAAGCCCGAGGCGGCCGGGGCCACCTCCGGGTCGTCCCCGCCGCGCAGCGCGTCCAGCAGGTCGTGCCGCAGCGGAACCCCGGAACGGTCGTCCACCTTGGCGAGCACCAGCGCGGCCACCGGCAGCAGCAGCGCGCCCACCAGCATCAGCGTGAAGGCGGCGCCCCCGTGCGCGAACACGAACCTGCCGTTTTCCAGCCGGTGCGGCCCGATCAGCGCCGCCAGCACCGGGGCGATCACGGCGCTGAGCGCCACGAAGACCCGTACGACCGCGTGCAGGTGCTCGGTCGTGCGCGTCCGGCGGGAGTCCTCGGTCTCCTGGTCCAGCAGCGCGTGACCGGTGTTCGCGGCGATGCCCGCGCCCACGCCCGCGAGGGCGAGGATCAGGACCACACTCGTGAGGTCCGGTACGAGCCCGGCGGCGAGCAGCGCCACGCCGGTGGAGGCGATCGCCAGGGCGAGCAGCCGGCGCCGCGACAGCGCGGGCAGCACCGACGGCGCCCTGCGGATGCCCACCACGACGCCACCGGTCAGCGCGAGGACCAGCAGCCCGTAGGTGACCGGTCCGCCGCCCAGGTCCTTGGCCTGCAGCACGGCCACGGCGACCGCGGCGGCGACGGCGCTCGCGACGGACGCGCAGGCGAGCACGGCGATGGTGATCGCGCCGGTACGGCCCTTGTCGACGCCCGTGCCCGTCTTGGGGCGGCGCAGACCTTCCAGCGGCGACCGCGCGCGCGGGGTGCGCGTGTCGGGCACTTCGAGGAAGACCAGGACCGAGAGGGAGGCGGCGAACAGCCCGGCCGCCACGTAGGAGGCGAGTGCCGCCTGGTGCTGGCCGAACCAGGCGATACCGGAGCCCAGCAGGTTGTTGAGCAGCGAGATCACGACGAGGCCGCCCGCGGCGAGGGGCACGGCCACGAATCCCGTACGCAGGGACAGGCGCCGCAGCGCGTCCATGTGGTCCGGCAGCGGGCGCACGGTGGCGCCCTCCAGTGGGGGCGCGGGCAGCAGCGCGGGTGCCGCGCTCTCCCGGCACACCGTCCAGAAACGCTCGGCGACTCCGGTCACGAAGGCGGTCACGAGAAGGACAGCGAGCGCGTTGTCCGGTGTCCAGTCGATCCACAGGGGGGCCACGAGCAGCAGCGCCGCGCGCAGTCCGTCCGCGCCGACCATGGTCCAGCGGCGGTCGAGCGGGCCCTCCTGGGACGTGAGCGAGGTGAGCGGTCCGAGGAGGACTGCCCCGAAGAGCAGGGTGGCCAGTAGGCGTGCCCCGAAGACGGCGGCCACGCACAGGGCGACCCCGCGATAACCACCGCCGAACGAGCCCTGGGTGATCGCCGCCTGGAAGGCGAGGAGCACGAGGACCAGCAGCGCGAGGGCATCGCCCACGCCGCCCACGAGCTGCGCACTCCACAGCCGCTTGAGCTGCGGTTGGCGCAGCAGGGCGCGGACGGCGCGCTCGCGGGAGTCCGCGACCAGGGCGTCGTCAGGGGACGGGTGGTGGGCCGTTGGCTGCTCGGCTCGCGTCATCTCTCTCTTCCGTCCGGAGAACCGTCGCATCCCTCTACTGGGCGATGGTACGCGGGCTCTCCGTCACGCCAGTTCGGCCAAGTCCGGACAACCGGGCCTGCCGCCGGATCGGCGGGACGTCTCGTCTGTGGAGTTGGTGCGGCCGCAGAACCGAGTACCCGTTCTGCGGCGGTCGACATTGAAGCAGATGGTGCCCTGACGGGCAGGGCCAAGCGTTCAGCCTAGCGGCGAGCGAAAACCAAACTTCACAGGGCTTCTACAAGTCGGGCCCCGGCGGATGCCGGGGCCCGACCTGCACCTGTCTGCGTTCCGTCCCTACTCGGCGTCGGCCGCCTTCGCCGCCGCCTTCTTGGCGGGCGCCTTCTTCGCCGCGGTCTTCGACGTCGTCGTCTTCTTCGCGGCCGCCTTCTTGGCCGGGGCGGCCTTCTTGGCGCTGGTCTTCTTGGCGGTCGTCTTCTTCGCCGCGGCCTTCTTCGCCGTCTTCTTGGCGGGCCCCTTCGCCCGCTTCTCGGCGAGCAGCTCGAACCCGCGCTCCGGAGTGATCTCCTCGACGCTGTCGCCCGACCGCAGCGTCGCGTTCGTCTCGCCGTCGGTGACGTACGGGCCGAAGCGGCCGTCCTTGACCACGACCGGCTTGCCGCTGACCGGGTCCGCGCCCAGCTCCTTCAGCGGCGGCTTGGCCGCGGCCCGCCCGCGCTGCTTGGGCTGGGCGTAGATCGCCAGCGCCTCCTCCAGCGTGATCGTGAAGAGCTGCTCCTCGGCCTGGAGGGAACGGGAGTCCGTGCCCTTCTTCAGGTACGGGCCGTAACGGCCGTTCTGCGCGGTGATCTCCTGGCCCTCGGCGTCGGTGCCGACGACACGGGGCAGCGACATCAGCCTGAGCGCGTCCTCAAGGGTCACCGTGTCCAGCGACATCGTCTTGAACAGCGAGGCCGTGCGCGGCTTGACCGCGTTCTTGCCGGTCTTCGGGGTGCCCTCGGGGAGCACCTCGGTGACGTACGGGCCGTAGCGGCCGTCCTTGGCGACGATCTGGTGGCCGGTCGACGGGTCGGTGCCGAGTTCGAAGTCACCGCTCGGCTTGGCGAGCAGTTCCTCCGCGAGCTCGACGCTCAGCTCGTCCGGGGCGAGGTCGTCCGGGATGTCCGCGCGCTGGTGGTTCCCGGAGTCCTTGTCGCCGCGCTCGATGTACGGGCCGTAGCGGCCGACCCGGAGCACGATGTCGCTGCCTACGGGGAAGGACGACACCTCGCGTGCGTCGATCGCGCCGAGGTCGGTGACCAGCTCTTTCAGGCCGCCCAGGTGGTCCCCGTCGCCGTTGCCCGCCTCGGCCGCGCTGCCGACGCCGTTCCCCTCGGCGGAGCCGCTGTCGGATGCGCTCTCGCCGAAGTAGAACCGCTTCAGCCACGGCACGGACTGCGCCTCGCCACGGGCGATGCGGTCGAGGTCGTCCTCCATCTTGGCGGTGAAGTCGTAGTCGACGAGCCGCCCGAAGTGCTTCTCCAGGAGGTTGACCACGGCGAAGGACAGGAAGGACGGCACCAGGGCCGTGCCCTTCTTGAACACATAGCCGCGGTCGAGGATCGTCCCGATGATCGACGCGTACGTCGACGGGCGGCCGATCTCGCGCTCTTCGAGCTCCTTGACCAGGCTGGCCTCGGTGTAGCGGGCCGGGGGCTTGGTGGCGTGCCCGTCGACCGTGATCTCCTCGGCGCTCAGGGCGTCGCCCTCGGCGACCTGCGGGAGCCGGCGCTCGCGGTCGTCGAGCTCGGCGTTCGGGTCGTCGGCGCCCTCGACGTACGCCTTGAGGAAGCCGTGGAACGTGATCGTCTTGCCGGACGCGCTGAACTCGGCGTCCCGCCCGTCGGCCGCGGCGCCGCCGATCTTGACGGTGACGGAGTTCCCGGTCGCGTCCTTCATCTGCGAGGCGACCGTCCGCTTCCAGATCAGCTCGTAGAGCTTGAACTGGTCGCCGGTCAGCCCCGTCTCGGCGGGCGTGCGGAAACGATCGCCCGAGGGCCGGATCGCCTCGTGCGCCTCCTGGGCGTTCTTGACCTTGTTGGCGTACGTACGCGGCCGGTCCGGCAGGTAGTCGGCGCCGTACAGCTGCGTGACCTGGGCGCGGGCGGCCGTGATCGCGGTGTCGCTCAGGGTCGTCGAGTCCGTACGCATGTACGTGATGTAGCCGTTCTCGTACAGCTTCTGCGCGACCTGCATGGTCGCCTTCGCGCCGAAGCCGAGCTTACGGCTGGCCTCCTGCTGGAGGGTCGTCGTGCGAAACGGCGCGTACGGCGAGCGGCGGTACGGCTTGGACTCGACGGAGCGCACGGAGAACCGCGTGCTCTGAAGGGCGGCGGCCAGTGCGCGGGCGTGCGCCTCGTCCAGGTGCACCGTGTTCGCGTTCTTGAGCTGCCCGAGCGAGTCGAAGTCACGCCCCTGGGCGACCCGCCGGCCGTCGACCGCGGTCAGCCGCGCGACCAGCGAGGACGGGTCGGACGGATCGCCGGCACGGCCCGTGCCGAAGGTGCCGGTCAGGTCCCAGTACTCGGCGGAGCGGAACGCCATGCGCTCGCGCTCCCGCTCCACGACGAGGCGGGTCGCCACGGACTGCACACGGCCCGCCGACAGGCGTGGCATGACCTTCTTCCACAGGACCGGCGAGACCTCGTAGCCGTAGAGGCGGTCGAGGATACGGCGGGTCTCCTGGGCTTCGACCAGCTTCTGGTTGAGCTGGCGCGGGTTGGCGACGGCCTCACGGATCGCGTCCTTGGTGATCTCGTGGAACACCATCCGCTTGACCGGGATCTTGGGCTTGAGGACTTCCTGGAGGTGCCAGGCGATGGCCTCGCCCTCGCGGTCCTCATCGGTGGCGAGGAAGAGCTCGTCGGAATCCTTCAGGAGGTCCTTGAGCTTCTTGACCTGGGCCTTCTTGTCGGCGTTGACCACGTAGACGGGCTGGAAGTCGTGCTCGACGTCCACGCCGAGGCGGCGTACCTCGCCGGTGTACTGCTCGGGCACCTCCGCGGCGCCGTTAGGAAGGTCACGGATGTGCCCGACGCTCGCCTCGACGATGTAGCCGGGGCCGAGATAGCCCTTGATCGTCTTCGCCTTGACAGACGACTCGACGATGACGAGTCGGCGGCCGCCCTTCGCGGTCTCGCTGGTCGGGGACAACTTCGCTCTTCTCTCCGGTCGACGCTGGGGGCACCCCAGGGCTGGGGCCACGGGGATGTGGCGCGCACGTACTGACGCTGCGGAGTGTGACGGTAAATCCCGCCCCCGTGTCAAATGACCGAAGTCCACAACGGCCACTCGAACGGTCTCCCAATGTAACGGGTCAAGCCTCAGACTAACCTGGGGCCGGAATGAAGGCTCATCGGTTCTTCTCACCATCCGTAGCCTTCTTGTGGCAGTATGCACACGCGGGCTCGGCGTCAGGGCGCGAGGAGGACGGTCGGGTCCGGCGCACCGCCGAGCATGGTTTCCGAGGGTAACTCGGGAGCGCCGCGTTCAGTCCGAGAGGCGGCAAGGGCGCCCCGGTCGCTCGTACGTACGCTCGGAGTCCGCGAAGGCAGGCGGTCGTCTACGGGTGATGCGCTGCTGGAGATCGTCCGGGGGCGGGCCGTTGGCCGTGCGCCGCTCTCACACCTGCGCGAAGCACCACGCCGCGAGCGCCAGTGCGCTCACGCCGGCGAGTGTCGCGACCACAGCGGAGATCCTGGGGTGCACTCCCTCGGCGACCGCCTCGTGATGGCGTACCCGGTGTCCGGTCCACAGCAGCAGCGACGACCCGAACAGTACGAACACGGTGCCCGTGAAGATCGCCGGTGCGGTTTCCATGTCTCTTCCATGTCCTGTGTGCTCGGATCCTCGGGCCAGGAAGCCTCACAGGCCCGGGAGGCCGGAAGACGAACGTGTGGTGAACACCCAGGCCGTCGTGCACGGGACGATGTCGTGCACGGGACGACGGCTCGGGCAGCGCCGGGGCCTCTACCCGGCCGGTTCGAGGAAGCCCTGTTCCACCAGCAGCCGGATCTGCGCCGGGGTCCGGTCGCGCAGCAACACCGGGTCCTCGCCGACCAGTTGCGCGATGGCGTCGAGGATCCGGCCCGCGCTGAGCGTGCCGTCGCACACCCCGGCGAAGCCCGCGCCGACGGTGTCCACCTTGGTGGCCCGGCGCATCCCGCGGTTCTGCCGCAGCACCACGTGCTCGGGGTCCTCGGCGCCCGGCAGTCCGACCTGCTCCTGGACGACCTCCGCGACGAGCCTGAAGTGCCCGGCGAGCAGGGCCGCGTCGTCGTGCCCGCGCAGATAGTCGAGGCGCTCGAAGTGCGCGCGCACCGTGTCGCCGAGCGGCTGTTCGACCGGATGCGGCCACTCCTCCACCGTGATCGACGGCTCGGCGGCGCCGGTCCTGCGCAGGGTGATCCAGCCGAACCCGACGGCCCTGACCTTGCGTGCCTCGAACTCGTCGAGCCACGCGTCGTACCGCGCCTGGTACTCGGCGGGGTCCGCGCGGTGGTCGCCCGCGTCGCGCAGCCACAGCTCGGCGTACTGGGTGACGTCCTGCACCTCGCGCTGCACGATCCAGGCGTCGCACCCGCGCGGCACCCAGGAGCGCAGCCGGTCCGGCCAGTCCTCGCCCTCCACGTGCTGCCAGTTGGCGAGGAACTGCGCGAAACCGCCCTCGTTCAGCCGCTCGCCCGCCTGCTGGACCAGGGTGCGGCACAGGTCGTCCCCGCCCATGCCGCCGTCGCGGTAGGTGAGCCGGGCGCCGGGGGAGATCACGAAGGGCGGGTTGGACACGATCAGGTCGTACGTCTCGTCCCGTACCGGCTCGAAGAGCGAACCCTCGCGCAGGTCGGCCGCCGGTGCGCCGGACAGCGCGAGCGTGAGCGCGGTGATGTGCAGCGCGCGCGGGTTCACATCGGTCGCGGTCACCCGGGTGGCCTGGCGCGTGGCGTGCAGGGTCTGGATTCCTGATCCGGTGCCGAGGTCGAGCACGGAGGTGACCGGGGTACGTACGGTGATTCCGGCGAGCGTGGTGGACGCTCCGCCCACTCCGAGTACGACGCCTTCCTCATGGCCGCCGATGCCGCGGGCCCCGCCGACCGCGCACCCCAGGTCCGACACGATGAACCAGTCCTCGCCACCGGGACCGCCGTACGGCCGTACGTCGACGGTGGCGGCGAGATCGTCCCCGGCATCCGGAGCGCCGCGCACCAGCCAGCCGCTCTCCAGACAGGCGTCGACCGGCAGCGCGTCCGCCACACGCGCGTGCGCCACGGGCTGCTGGAGCAGGAACAGCCGCACGAGCGCCTCCAGCGGCGTGTCCCCGCGCGTCGCCCGCAGCGCCGGCACGGTCTCACTGCGGGCCAGCGCCGCGTACGCGGGAGCGCCGAGCAGGTCGAGCAGCCCGTCGGCGGTGAAACCGGCTCCGATCAGGGCGTCCCGGAGCCGGGCGGCGACGTCGGGGCGGTCGGTGGCGGGCAGGGGCGACAGGCTGGAGTTGCTCACGGTCCCATTGTGTCGGCTTCCGCGACCTGGCGCGCACACCTGTGGACGGCATATGCCAAGGGTCCGGCACGCGTGCGTACCGGACCCTGGTGAGGCTGACGAACGATCGCCCTCCTCAGGGGCGCCCTTTCCCGCGGACGTCAGCTCTTACCGCCGAGGATCAGCTCTTGCCCGGCGAGGACGAGACGGCGGCGGCCTTGCAGCTCTGCTGCTCGGACATCGCCTTGCCCACGTCGCCCTCCTCCAGCTTGGCGAGCGCGTCGCTGCCGCTCCTGCTCAGCTTCTCCAGCTCCGTGGCGACGCCCTTGAGGCCGTCGGCGAACTTCGCCTGGTCCTTGGTGTCGAGGTCGTCCGACTTCTTCTTCAGTTCGCCGTAGGCGGCGGAGAGGGTGTTGAGCTCCTTGACCGCGTCCCGCATCTTCTTGTCGCCGTTCTCGACGTCCGGCGCCCCGGCCTTCTGAACAGCGGTCGCCATCGCCTTGTAGGCGTCGGAGATGTCCTGGAAGGCCTGGGAGTCCACCTTCTGCACGGCCTCCGGTGCGCTGTCGTCCGAGGTCTCCTGCTGGATCGCGGCATTGGCGGCCGTGATCTTCTTCGTCTGCGGCTGCACGGCGTCGCAGACCTGCTTGGCCCAGGAGTTCAGCTTGTCGCTGTTGCCGTCGCTGCTGCATCCCGACAGCGCCAGTACCAGTACCGCACCGCCGGACAGTGCGGCCGCGAGCTTCTTGTTCACCGGATTGGTCCCTTCCATGGCTCTCGGCCCCGGAACATACACGCAGAACGGGCGACACCCCGGTGTCATATAACCGTTATCACACCTAATGATCCGTTGTGCACCAGCGAGAGAAGGCTCACGGACAGAGCGCACAAACGGCGAAACGGGCGGACGGCGCGCCAACACGCGCCATCCGCCCGCCCGTTGGCCGACGGGAAGCCGGCCCTGGTACCGCCGTCTACGAGACCACCGCGGTATCCGCCGACGTGGCCACCCGGTCGGAGTGGTCTTCGTCACCCACGGCGATACCGCGCCGCTTGGACACGTACACCGCGCCGACGATCACCGCGAGCGCGAGCACCGCGATGACCACACGGAGTGCGAGGCTCTTGTCCGCGCCGTAACTGAACTTGACGACCGCGGGCGCGATGAGCAGCGCCACCAGGTTCATCACCTTCAGCAGCGGGTTGATGGCGGGGCCGGCGGTGTCCTTGAACGGGTCGCCCACCGTGTCGCCGATGACGGTCGCCGCATGGGCGTCGCTGCCCTTGCCGCCGTGGTGGCCGTCCTCGACGAGCTTCTTGGCGTTGTCCCAGGCGCCGCCGGAGTTGGCGAGGAACACCGCCATCAGCGTGCCCGTGCCGATCGCACCCGCGAGGTAGGCCCCGAGCGCGCCGACGCCGAGCGTGAACCCGATGGCGATGGGCGCCATGACGGCGAGCAGTCCTGGTGTGGCCAGCTCCCTCAGGGCGTCCTTGGTGCAGATGTCGACGACCCTGCCGTACTCGGGCTTCTCGGTGTAGTTCATGATCCCCGGCTTCTCGCGGAACTGCCGGCGCACCTCGTAGACGACCGCACCGGCGGACCGCGAGACCGCGTTGATCGCCAGCCCCGAGAAGAGGAAGACGACCGCGGCGCCCGCGATGAGCCCGACGAGGTTGTTGGGCTGTGAGATGTCCATCATCAGGTTCATCGGCGCGCCCGCGCCGGACACCTTCTCGCCCACGTCGTTCGCGGCCGTGACGATCGCGTCGCGGTACGACCCGAAGAGCGCCGAGGCCGCGAGGACGGCCGTGGCGATGGCGATGCCCTTGGTGATGGCCTTGGTGGTGTTGCCCACGGCGTCGAGGTCGGTGAGCACCTGCGCGCCCGCGCCCTGGACGTCGCCGGACATCTCGGCGATGCCCTGAGCGTTGTCGGAGACCGGCCCGAAGGTGTCCATGGCGACGATGACGCCGACCGTGGTGAGCAGTCCGGTGCCGGCCAGCGCCACCGCGAACAGGGCGAGCATGATCGACGTACCGCCGAGCAGGAACGCCCCGTACACGCCGAGGCCGATCAGCAGGGCGGTGTAGACGGCCGATTCGAGACCGATGGAGATACCGGCGAGGACGACGGTGGCCGGGCCGGTGAGCGACGTTTTGCCGATGTCCCGCACGGGGCGGCGGGTCGTCTCGGTGAAGTAGCCGGTCAGCTGCTGGATCAGCGCGGCCAGCACGATGCCGATGGCCACCGCGACGAGCGCGAGGATCCGCGGATCGCCGCCCTTGCCGAGGATCGCCGCGTCCGTGACGCCCTTCAGGTCGGCGTACGACGACGGCAGGTAGACGAAGACCGCGACCGCGACCAGCGCCAGCGAGATCACCGCGGAGATGAAGAAACCGCGGTTGATGGCGCTCATCCCGCTGCGGTCGGCGCGCCGCGGGGCCACGGCGAAGATGCCGATCATCGCGGTGACCACCCCGATCGCGGGCACGATCAGCGGGAACGCGAGTCCCGAGTCACCGAACGCCGCCTTGCCGAGGATCAGCGCGGCGACGAGGGTCACGGCGTACGACTCGAAGAGGTCGGCCGCCATGCCCGCGCAGTCGCCGACGTTGTCGCCCACGTTGTCGGCAATGGTCGCGGCATTGCGCGGGTCGTCCTCCGGAATGCCCTGCTCGACCTTGCCGACCAGGTCGGCGCCGACGTCGGCGGCCTTGGTGAAGATGCCGCCGCCGACCCGCATGAACATCGCGATGAGCGCCGCACCGAGACCGAAGCCTTCCAGGACCTTCGGAGCGTCGGCCGCGTACACCAGCACGACACAGGAGGCGCCCAGCAGACCGAGCCCCACCGTGAACATGCCGACGACGCCACCCGTGCGGAAAGCGATCTTCATTGCTCTGTGCGAGACGGCGGTGAGATCCTTTTCCGGCTCGCCTTCCGCCGGGGTGGCTTCACGTGCCGCGGCCGCGACCCGCACATTGCTGCGTACGGCCAGCCACATCCCGATATAACCGGTGGCCGCCGAGAACGCGGCGCCGATCAAGAAGAACACCGATCGGCCGACGCGCTGATTCCAGTCGTCCGCGGGCAGCAGCATGAGCAGGAAGAACACGACGACGGCGAATACGCCGAGCGTGCGCAACTGCCGGGCCAGATAGGCGTTGGCGCCTTCCTGGACCGCCGCCGCGATCTTCTTCATGCTGTCGGTGCCTTCGCCGGCCGCGAGCACCTGGCGCACCAGGACCCCGGCGACCACGAGAGCGGCCAGCGCGACGATCCCGATGACCATCACGATGAGCCGATTGTCGTTCGTCAACACTGCGGCCGCGAAGGTTGTGGGGTGATCAAACTGTTGAGGGGTAGAAAGCCCCGCCATTCGTCCTCCTTGACGCTTGGGCTGAGCTCAAGATGTGGACGGATTCTAGGGAGGGGAACCTGATCAAAACAGTACGCGGTAAACGGAATTAGCTCCACCTGCCCATCAGCAAATGATCGTCGACGAGGTACAGAACCCGAAAGCGGTAACGCCCCAAAAGCGTTGACGCTTGATCACATGACCACCTGATTGATCGTGAATACCTTCACTAATTCAGGCGCATCATCGGGAAGTCGTCGCAGAATGATCAGACAAAAGGTAAAGGGCCCTGCTCAGCAGGGCCCTTTACGGAGACTCGAAGCGCGAGGTACGCCGACGGGGCGTACGGGAGGTGCGCGTCAGGGAACCGCGACCGGCGGTGTGGTCGGCCAGCTCATACGGATCTGGCCGCCGTGCTCGCCCGCGGTGACCTCCAGGTCGTCGACGAGGCCGCTGATGACCGCGAGGCCCATCTCGTCCTCCTCGGCCTCCACGTCCGCGTCCTCGTGGGCTCCGTGCGTCGTGCCGCCCGGCACGGCGCGCGGCGCCTCGTCGCCGACCTCGATGGAGAACTGTTTCTCCTCTTCGATCAGCAGCACCCGCACCGGCGCCGAGATGCCGCTGCTCTGGTGCAGGCCGACGGCCCGGGTGCAGGCCTCGCCGACGGCGAGCCGCACCTCGTCGAGGACGGCCTCGTCCACCCCGGCCTTGCGTGCGACGGAAGCGGCCACCAGGCGGGCGGTCCTGACATGTCCTGGGACCGCGCTGAAACGGAGTTCAACGGTGGCCATGCATCCCCCTCGGAAACGGGCGTGCTGTCAGGGGGCCGGGCCGTCGCGGGCCCGGTCCCCCTCCTGTTTGTCTCAGCCGTCATGGGCACGCGGCCCACCGACGGTCAGTCCGTCGCCGCCACCGCTTCGTCGACCGAGGTGTGGATCGGGAACACCTTGGTGAGACCGGTGATGCGGAAGATCTTCAGAATGCGCTCCTGGTTGCACACCAGGCGCAGCGAGCCCTCATGGGCCCGGACACGCTTCAAGCCGCCTACCAGCACGCCGAGCCCGGTGGAGTCGAGGAAGTCGACACCCTCCATGTCGACGACGAGGTGGAAACTCCCGTCGTTCACCAGCTCGACCAGCTGCTCGCGCAACTTGGGCGCGGTATATACGTCGATTTCGCCACCGACCTCGACGACCGTACGATCGCCGACGGTACGGGTCGACAGGGACAGGTCCACGGATCCTCCAGCACCTTGCTAATCGAGCGGTCGTCCCTCGGGACACCTCGGCGGAGCCCCAGGACGGTTCCCCAGCCGCGATGGCATTCAATCACTTACCGGGAGGCGTGCACGACGCCTTGGGACCATTGTCCGTCACGCCAGTGACACACTCGGTGCCGATGGCCAAGAATCACCGATCCGATCGATCCCCGACGGACTCCGCCGCCCGCCCCGCACCCGGGGCGGTCCTGGACCGGCTCGCCTCCGCGCCGGGCAGGGCTTCGCGCATCACTCATACGGAGCACCTGCCCCCGCGCGAGGGCCGCCATGCCGTCTGGCCCGACCGGATCCGCGCGGAAGTCATCTCGGCCGTGCAGGCCAAGGGCATCGAACACCTCTGGGCCCACCAGGCCCGCGCCGCCGAACACGCCCTGGACGGAGATTCGGTGGTCGTCGCCACCGGCACGGCCTCCGGAAAATCGCTCGCCTACCTCGTCCCCGTCCTCTCCGGCCTCCTGGACGGCTCCGAGGCACCCAACGGCCGCGGCACCACCGCCCTGTACCTGGCCCCGACGAAAGCACTCGCGGCGGATCAGTGCCGATCGGTGAAAGAAATTTCACATCCGCTGGGCACCGCGGTCCGCCCCGCCGTCTACGACGGCGACACCCCGGTCGAGGAACGCGAGTGGATCCGCCAGTACGCCAACTACGTCCTCACCAACCCCGACATGCTGCACCGGGGAATCCTTCCCTCACACCCGCGCTGGTCCTCCTTCCTGAAGGCCCTGAAGTACGTCGTCATCGACGAGTGCCACACCTATCGCGGCGTCTTCGGCTCCCACGTCGCCCAGGTGCTGCGCCGCCTGCGCAGACTGTGCACCCGGTACGGCGCCTCGCCCGTCTTCCTGCTGGCCTCGGCGACCGCCGCCGAGCCCTCGGTCGCCGCGTCCCGGCTCACCGGCGTGCCGGTGGTCGAGGTCGCGGACGACGCCTCCCCCCGCGGGGAACTGGTGTTCGCCCTCTGGGAGCCCCCGCTCACCGAACTGCACGGCGAGAAGGGCGCGCCGGTGAGGCGCACGGCGACCGCGGAGACGGCAGATCTCCTCACCGACCTCGTCCTGCAGGGAGTCCGCTCGGTCGTCTTCGTACGCTCCCGGCGCGGCGCCGAACTCATCTCGGTGATCACCCAGGAACGCCTCGCCACCGTGACCTCGGGGGCCGGCACCGCGGGGGACCCCTCGCTGGCCCGGCGCGTCGCCGCGTACCGCGGGGGCTACCTCGCGGAGGAACGCCGCGCCCTGGAGCGCGCCCTCCACTCGGGCGAACTCCTCGGCCTCGCCGCCACCACCGCCCTGGAGCTGGGCATCGACGTCTCCGGCCTGGACGCCGTGGTCATCGCCGGCTACCCGGGCACGCGGGCCTCCCTGTGGCAGCAGGCGGGCCGCGCCGGCCGCTCGGGGGAGGGCGCCCTGGCCGTCCTGGTCGCCCGCGACGACCCGCTGGACACGTTCCTGGTGCACCATCCCGAGGCATTGTTCGACCAGCCGGTCGAGTCGACCGTCCTCGACCCGGACAACCCGTACGTCCTGGCCCCGCACCTGTGCGCGGCCGCCGCCGAGATCCCCCTGACGGACGACGACCTTCCGCTGTTCGGCCCCGCCACTGAGGACCTGCTGCCGCAGCTGGAAGCCGCGAAGCTGCTCCGGCGCCGCACCAGGGCCTGGCACTGGACACGCCGCGAGCGGGCCGCCGACCTCACGGACATCCGCGGGCAGGGCGGGCAGCCGGTCCAGATCGTCGAGGCCGGCACGGGGCGGCTCCTGGGCACGGTCGACGCGGGCGCCGCGCACACGACGGTCCACGAGGGCGCCGTGCACCTGCACCAGGGCCGTACGTACCTGGTGCGCGAACTGGACCTGGACGAATCCGTGGCCCTCGTCCAGGAGGCCGACCCGCCGTATTCGACGGTCGCCCGCGACACGACGTCGATCTCCATTCTGGAGACGGACATCGAGGTCCCGTGGGGCGACGGACGCCTGTGCTACGGCTCCGTCGAGGTCACCAACCAGGTCGTCTCCTTCCTGCGTCGAAAGCTGATCACCGGTGAAGTGCTCGGCGAGACGAAACTCGACCTCCCCCCTCGTACGCTGCGCACCCGTGCCGTGTGGTGGACGGTCACCGAGGCCCAGCTCGACGCGGCCCGGATCAACCCGGAGATCCTCGGCGGCGCCCTCCACGCCGCCGAGCACGCGTCGATCGGCATGCTGCCGCTCTTCGCGACCTGCGACCGCTGGGACATCGGCGGCGTCTCGATCCCGCTGCACCCCGACACGCTGCTGCCGACGGTCTTCGTCTACGACGGCCATCCGGGCGGCGCGGGCTTCGCCGAGCGCGCCTTCCACACGGCCCGCTCCTGGCTCACCGCCACCCGCGAGGCCATCGCCTCCTGCGAGTGCGACGCAGGCTGCCCGTCCTGCATCCAGTCCCCAAAATGCGGCAACGGCAACGACCCACTGCACAAGCGGGGAGCCGTGCGGTTGCTGACGGAGCTGTTGCGGGACGCGCCGGCGGGCTGACTGCCGCGGTGTGGGGCGCGTTCAGTGCCCGGCGCGTTCAGTGCCTGGCGCGTTCAGTGCCTGGCGCGTTCAGTGCCTGGCGCGTTCAGTGCCTGGCGCGTTCAGTGCCTGGCGCGTTCAGTGCCTGGCGCGTTCAGTGCCTGGGGGGCCGGGGCGTGGGGGCCGGGTCTGGGGCCGTCGGTTCCGGGTGCGACCGGCGCCGCCGGTCCGGCTCTCGATCTGGCCTCCGCGCTGAACGGTCCCTTCCCCGACGCAACCCTGACGTCCGAGGTCTCGCCCTCGATCGCGCACCGCACGAGCCGGGTGCCCTGGGCCCGGGCGACCCGCTCCGCCATGGCACAGGCGGCGTCCCCGCCCTGCGTCCAGTGGTCGGCGGCCGCGAGCGCCGCGAGATCGGCCGCCCCGGCCGCACGGTGCCGGATCACGACCGCCTGGCCCATGGCCAGCAGGGCCCCGAAGATCACACACAGCACCGCGATGGCACCCACGGCCCAGACGGTCGCGGATCCTCGATCGGAGCGATGACCCGTCCGGCGCGATCGGTCACTTTCACTGTGCCGCCACGGCTTCCTGCGCCATCCGTCACTGAGCTGCCACGGCTTCCGGCGTGCCCTGTCTCTCTCCCGCCACGGCTTTCGGCGTGCCCTGTCAGGCGGAAGGGTCTCGCCTGTCGTCGTCCGTGCTTCGTGCCCTGTGTCCATCACCCCCTGGCCCCCACCGTCTCCTCCGCGAGTGCCACGGCCTCATGGCTCAGGTCCAGGCCCAGGGCGTCCGGTCCCGGTGGGTTCGCCGCGACCACCACGTGCACCAGGTCGCCCTCACGGCTCACGGTGACCCTGGCCCCCTCGGGCGCCAGCCGGCGAGCCATCGCCACGACCGCGTCGGGTGGATCCTGGCGAGCCGCCGCCCGAGCGCCCGCCCTCGCCGCGTCCACGCACTGGATCTGCGCACACGCGGCGAGCAGCGCCCACACCAGCGCCATCGCGAACAGCACCAGCACGGGCAGGGCGACCGCTGCCTCCGCGGTCACGAAACCACGGTCACGCCTCCGCTCGACGGCCGCTCTCCACGCTCCCCAGCGACCACCGCCCCACCACACGGCCCACCGCTCACGACCCGCCATCGAGCGCCCGCTTCACGATGTCCTGCAACTCCGTCTGCACCTGCCCACTGGTCACGACCTTGTAGAGCACCGCGGCGAAGGCGACCGCCGCGATGATCCCCACGGCGTACTCGGAGGTGACCATCCCCGCGTCCCTCGGTGCCTGGCGCACCCTGCGCACCAGGGCGCGCATCCGTCCTCGTACCGCCGCTACCGCCCGTACTGCCTTTTGCATCTCAACCCCCGTAAGGATCCGTTCCGTTCATCGCATGTGCCGCTGTTTGTACTGTTGTTTGTGCTGTTGTTTGTGCTGTTGTTTGCGTTGCCGCTGTCGTTTCTGCTGCCGCTTGTGCTGTCGTCGCCTGTCATCCCGTCATTCGCCGCCCCCTCCCAGCAGCCCGTCCGCGAGCCCGATCACCACCGGCAGCACCCCGATCGCGATGAACGCGGGCAGGAAGCACAGCCCCACGGGTGCGGTGACCATGACGGCGGCGCGGCGCGCCCGCTCGGTCGCGGCGCGTGCCCACGCGGCGCGGGCCTCGGCCGCCAGCCGGGCCACCGGGGCCGCGGCGGGCACCCCCGACTCGTCGGCGTGTTCCAGGAGCCGCGCCAAGGGGCCGGCACCGGGGAGCGCGGCCAACGCCCGCCACGCCTCGGCCGGTTCGCCCCCGAGCCGCTCCTGTGCCGCACCGAGATCCAGCCGCTCTCCGACGGGCCCTCCCAGGGCTTCGCCCACGGCCCGCGCGGCCACGGCAGGGCCGGCTCCGGCGGCGAGGCACGCTGCCAGCAGGTCGGCGGCGAGCGGGAGTTGACGGGCCACTCGGGCCGGGTCGTACTCCCCGTCCGGCGGTTTTCCCGCGGACCCGGTGGCCCGGTGCCGGTGCCGCAGCTGCCACCACCAGAACCCGCCTCCGGCGGTCAGCCCCAGCGCCAGCCCCGTGAGGCCTCCGACCAGCACCCACCCGGCGCTCACCACCCCGGCGACCGGCAGCCACCGCCGTACGGTCTCCCGCACCACCTGCCGCCGCGCCGACGGCACAGCCTCCGGAAGCAGCACGGCGCCCAGCCGTCTTCGCAGCCTCCGTTCGCGCCGCACAGTGTCGAGGGACCGGACCAGCCACCACAGTCCCAGAGCCCCGCACACGAGCACCCCCAGCCTGTGGACAACGTCCGTGCTCATGCCGCCTCCGCCCCCCGTACGATCCGCAGCGCCCACCACAGGCCGACGCCCTCCAGCACTCCGCCGACCAGCAGGCAGCCCAGGCCGGCGGCGCTGTGCAGCACCACGTGCAGCGGGTCGGCGCCCAGCGCGGTGCCCAGCAGCAGGCCGAGCACCGGCAGCCCGGCGAGCATCACGGCCGTGGACCGGGCGCCTGCCAGCTGGGCGCGCAGGTCGGACCGTTGGTCCCGTTCGGCGCGCAGGGCGCCCTCCAGTCGGTCGAGTCCGGCCGCTAGCCCCGCGCCCCGGTCCACGGCCACCCGCCAGCACGCGGCGAGCCCCAGCAGTCCGTCGGCGCCCGGTTGCCGTGCCGCGTCCACGAGAGCGCCGGGCACGTCCCCGCCGAACCGCGCGGCCGCCAGCACCACCGACTGGGCCTCGCCGAGCCCGCCCGAGTCCCGGGCGACCCGCAGTAACGCCTCACCCGGCTGCCGACCGGCGCGAACCTCTCCGGCGAGCGCCCCGCAGAGCGCGATCACGGCGTCACCGCGCCGCTCGCCCGCCCGTTGTGTCTCCCGGGCCCGACGCAACCGGCGCAGCAGCGGCACTCCGAGCGCACCGGCCAGCACCGGCAGCACGGACCCGCCCAGCACGCCGATCACGACCCCGATCACCGGCGCCCACCACTCGGCCGGCAGCCGCCGCAGGCGCAGGGCCGCCCTCTCCCAGGGCGGCGGTCCCACCGCCCCACCACCGGCAAGCAGCAGCTGCGCCCGCCGTGTCCCGGTACCCGGTCCGCCCAGGAGCCAGGCCGCCGCCCCGGCACACACCAGGGCCGCCCCGGTCAGCCCGGCCGACATCTCGTCGCCCCCCGTCACAGCGCTCCGCTCCCTTCCCGGAGCAGCCCTCGCAGCCGCTCCCAGCCCCGCTCGTACGCGAACGCCTCGGCACCCCACCGCAGCGCGGGCACCGTCACCACCAGCCCGGACGGATCCCGCTCCAGCACGTGCACCTCGGCGATCCTGCGCCGCCCGTCCCGGTCCCGGACGAGATGGACGACCACGGACAGCGCGGCCGCCAACTGGCTGTGCAGCGCCGCCCGGTCGAGCCCTGCGGCCGTGCCGAGTGCCTCCAGCCGGGCGGGCACCTGGTCCGCCGCGTTGGCGTGCAGGGTGCCGCAGCCGCCCTCGTGCCCCGTGTTCAGGGCGGCCAGCAACGACACGACCTCGGGCCCGCGCACCTCGCCGACGACCAGCCGGTCGGGCCGCATTCGCAGCGCCTGCCGCACCAGGTCCTGGAGCTCGACGAGCCCCACGCCCTCCTGGTTGGCGGGTCTTCCCTCCAGCCGCACCACGTGCGGATGACCGGGGCGCAGCTCCGCCGAGTCCTCGGCCAGCACGATCCGCTCGCCCGGGTCGACCAGGCCCAGGAGGGCGCTCAGCAGCGTCGTCTTGCCCGTTCCGGTGCCGCCGCTGATCACGTACGACAGGCGGGAGGTGATCAGGGCCCGCAGCACTCGGTCGCCGCCCGGCGGTACCGTCCCCGCCGCCACCAGTTCGTCGAGGGTGAACGCCCGCGGCCGTACCACCCTCAGGGACAGACAGGTCGAGCCCACGGCCACCGGTGGGAGCACCGCGTGCAGGCGTGTGCCGTCGGGAAGGCGTGCGTCGACCCACGGGCGCGCGTCGTCGAGCCTGCGGCCGGCCACCGTTGCCAGGCGCTGCGCGAGTCGTCGTACGGCCGCCGCGTCCGGGAAGGAGACCTCCGTCAGCTCCAGGCCGCCGCCCCGGTCCACCCATACCCGGTCGGGCGCCGACACCAGGACGTCGGTGACTTCAGGGTCGGCGAGCAGCGGTTCCAGTGGCCCGCTGCCGATCAGTTCGGAGCGCAGCCGTTCGGCCGCGCCGAGGACTTCGGCGTCCCCGAGCACCCGTCCCCGCTCCCGCAACGCCTGTGCCACGCGCGCGGGTGTCGGTTCGGAGCCGCTCTCGGCGAGCCACTGCCGGACACCGTCCAGCAGCCCGCAATCGGTCTCGGTCCCCGCCGCCGGGTCCCAGCCGCCCTTCATGCGGCCTCACCTCCGACCGCTCGCTCCCAGAAGGTCGTGCAGAAACGCGCGAGTGGTCCGCGCGGGGCTCCTCCCGGGGGTGCGGCGCCGTCCAGAAGATCGGTGTCGGCGGGCACTTCGCCGGCCAGTGGCAGTCCGAGCAGCCGTGCCACCTCGCGGTCGTCCAGGCCCGGCGCGTAGGGGCCCCGCACGGCCACCCGCAGATCGCGCAGGACCATCCCGAAGGCGGACGCCACCCGCGCGGCCGCGGCGACCGCGCGCAGCTCGGCGGGGACCACCAGCAGACCGAGGTCGATCTGGGCGAGGGCCTCCGCGACGCCTTCGTCGATGCGGCGCGGCAGATCGACGACCACCGCACCGCCGCGCCGCCGGCCGGCGGCCAGGACCGCTCGCACGGCCTGGGGTGGGATGGCGACGGCGTCGCCGCGGTCCCAGCTGAGTACCCGGAGGGAGTGCAGTTCGGGCAGCGACTCCTCCAGGGCTCCGCCGCCGACCCGGCCGCGCGAGGCGGCGAACGCAGGCCAGCGCAGTCCCTCGGCAGCCTCGCCGCCCAGGAGGACGTCGAGTCCGCCGCCCAGCGGATCCGCGTCCACCAGGAGGGTGCGCCTGCCCTGCCGCGCGGAGGTGACCGCCAGCGCGCAGGCCAGGGTGGACGCTCCGGCACCGCCCCGGCCGCCGATCACTCCCACGGTCAGGGCGGGCCTGCCCACGCCTTCGGCCACGTCGGCGATGCGGTCGACGAGCCACTGCTCGCCGTCCGGCAGCACCAGCACGTGGTCGGCGCCGATCTCGACGGCTCGCCGCCAGACCCCGGAGTCGTCCTGGTCCCGGCCGACCAGCACCACCCCTCGTCTGCGCGCGGCGCCTCGTACGCGCCGTGCCGCGTCGTCGCCGACGAGGACGAGCGGCGCCGCCTCCCACCGGCCCCTGCCCTCCGGCACTCCGTGGTGGACCTCCGGTCTGGCGCCCGCGGCCGCGCACAGGCGCAGCAGGTCGTCCAGCAGTTCCACGTCCTCGGTGACGATCAACGGCCTGCCCTGCCGCCCTTCGGCGGCGGGCGGCACCTGGTTCACGATGGCTCCCGCCACGATCTCCAGCCCCCTTCGCTGTTTCCTGCGCGGCGCCCGCGCGGCCCTCTTCGGCCCCGCGATTCGCGCCCCTGGGAAGTCCCCTGTGGAGAACCGGCGGACCGGCCTCCATATGCAAGGCCGACAGGAGCCGGCCAAACGCGCACCGACAAACCGATCCGGCCATGAACTCGCCGCGAGCGGTGCGCGCTTGAATCACGGTGCAGCGATCCCGGAAATCATGTGGATCTTGGTCGAAAACTGTGGACAACACAGGGGTTGTGAATATCGCCGTCACCCATACAGGCGACCTCTGCGCGACTTCCCCAACGCAGCCTGACGACTACAGACAGTGACGGATCATGTGCTCAGGCGGCGGGGTCGCATGCGGCCACGAGAGGGCCGGGCGATCATGTGTGAGAGAGGGAAAACCCGCCCGGACATGCGACGACCCCCGCCGGGGGGGAGAGCGGGGGTCGTCCCCACGGCCGACTCGGGGGGGGGAGGAGTCGGACCGGGTTAGCACGGTCGCGAACGATCCGTGACTTCCATGGTGTACCCGAGAGCCTTCTCAGGCAAACCCACGCGCCCCACACTAGCCCGAATGGTGGGCGCATATGCTCAGGCCGTGGAAAACCACTCCTTGCCCCGCACAGCAGCCTTCTTTGACCTGGACAAGACGGTCATTGCGAAGTCGAGCACGCTCACGTTCAGCAAGTCGTTCTACCAAGGCGGCCTGATCAACCGCAGAGCCGTCTTGCGAACCGCATACGCCCAGTTCGTCTTCCTCGCGGGCGGCGCCGACCACGACCAGATGGAGCGCATGCGCGAGTACCTGTCCTCGCTGTGCCGCGGCTGGAACGTCCGGCAAGTGAAGGAGATCGTCGCCGAGACCCTTCACGATCTGATCGACCCGATCATCTACGACGAGGCCGCCTCCTTGATCGAGGAGCACCACACCGCCGGGCGCGATGTCGTCATCGTCTCCACATCCGGCGCGGAGGTGGTCGAGCCGATCGGGGAACTTCTCGGTGCGGACCGCGTGGTGGCGACCCGCATGGTCGTGGGCGACGACGGCTGCTTCACGGGCGAAGTGGAGTACTACGCGTACGGCCCGACCAAGGCCGAGGCGATCAGGGAACTGGCCGAGTCCGAGGGGTACGACCTGGCGCGCTGCTACGCCTACAGCGACTCCGTCACGGACCTGCCGATGCTGCAGACCGTCGGTCACCCCCATGCGGTGAATCCGGACCGTCCCCTGCGGCGGGAGGCCCTCGCGCGCGGGTGGCCGATTCTGGACTTCCACCACCCGGTACGACTGAAGCAGCGACTGTCGGCGCCACCGCGTCCCGCCCTTGTCGCAGCCGCCGCCATAGGCGCCGCGGCGGCCACTGCCGGACTCGTCTGGTACGCGAGCCGGCGTCGGCTCGCCGCCACATGATCTTCAATGGCCGCCCCGACGCTCCGTTCGGCGCCCGTTAACACCCCTTTGATGCCAAAAGTAAAGAAGTGCATCCAGGGCTTCCGCTTGCCCAGGGCGCTGGAGTACAAAGGACTCAACGGCCCGCGAGACCAAAGGAGATCCGAAAGGATCACCTTTAATAACGCATTTTGGCCCCACGGACCGAGCATGAACATCGGGCACCCACGCGACGTCGACCCGTCGAATACGGGCCAGCCGCACCAGGTGACGGGCAACAGTTCCCGGCCTGATGGGCAATAGAGAGAGGACGCTTGGTAACCCGGTGAACATGCCAGCGGCGGTACGAGCACTCGTACCGCCGCAACCTCCTGAAAAGGCCCTCCAGGAGGGCCTTTTCTGCTGCCCGGGGCGCTACGCCGCCCCGCGCTGGAGCGCCTCGCACACGGCGGTCGACTCACGGGCCCCGAGTTCCACGGCCCTGCCGCAGTGGGCGATCCAGGCGGCCATGCCCTCCGGGGTTCCGGAGACGTAGCCCTCCAGGGCCGCGACGTAGGCGGCACGGCCGAGTTCCGCGTGGCCGACCTCCGCCGGGCAGACGGACTTGGGGTCGAGCCCGCTGCCGACCAGGACGATGCGCTCGGCCGCGCGCGCGACGAGACCGTTGTGGGAGCCGAAGGGGCGCAGGGCGAGCAGTTCGCCGTGGACGACGGCAGCGGTCACCAGGGCGGGGGCCGAACTCCCCCCGATGATCAGCTCGGCGAGCCCTTCGAGGCGGCCGGAGACCTCGGCGGCGTCCGGCAGCGGCAGTTCGACCAGTGGTTCGTCGACCGGTTCGCCGTCCTGACGCGGACGTCCCACGCGCGCGTTGTCATCGGCCGCCGCCACCAGGTGCAGCCGGGCCAGCACCCGGAGGGGCGACTGCCGCCAGATGGAGAGCAGCTGGCCCGCCTCGGCGGTCAGCCTGAGGGCGGCGCCCGTCACCCGGGCCTCGTCGTCACCCCGGAAGTCCGTGCGGCGACGCACCTCTTCCAGGACCCAGTCGGCACCGGACAGCGCGGCGGAACCGCGAGCTCCGCGCAGTGCCGCCTCAGAGGTGATCTCGTTGCTGCGGCGGCGCATGATCCGGTGCCCGTAGACACGGTCCACGGCCTTGCGCACGGACTCCACGGACTCGGCCACCCCGGGGAGCTCCCCCAGGGCCGCCAGCGGATCGGCGGTCGCGCCTGTCGTACTCATGAGTACGACCCTACGCGCCCCCGCCGGGCCGGGAGCTAACTGGTGGGCCGCAGGGCTCCGGGGACACCCTTGGGAGCAGAGGCGGCTCCGCCCGCGAGGAAGGCGCTCCAGCCCCGCGCCGGAGCCTCGCCGACCTCAAGGGTGCGCAGCCTGTCCAGGGTCTCGGGGTCCTGGGCGTCCAGCCAGTCGGCGAGCTGCCTGAAGGAGACACAGCGCACCTCGGCCCTCGTACAGACCGCCTTGATGGTCTCTTCGACGGCGCGCATATAGGCACCGCCGTTCCAGGACTCGAAGTGGTTGCCGATGATCAGGGGCGCGCGATTGCCGTGGAAGGCGCGCTCGAAGCCCTTGAGCAGGCCGTCACGGTACTGGTTGCCCCAGTAGGTGTGCATGGCCGGGTCGCCGGCGCGTGCCCGGGACTGGCTCGCGTAGAAGTTGTAGTCCATCGTCAGCGTCTCGAAATCACGGCCGGGGACGGGGACCATCTGCATCGACAGCTCCCACAGCCCGCCCTTCTTCTTGGGCCAGACCTGCTCGGTGACGCCGCTGGTGTCGTAGCGGAAGCCCAGCTCAGCGGCTGCCCGCACGAAGTTCCGCTGCCCTTCGAGGCAGGGTGTGCGGGCACCGACGAGTTCCCTGTCGTAGTCGAAGGGCAGCGGCTCCTCCTGCGCCAGGCCCGTGTTGGTCTTCCAGGACTTCACAAAAGCCTTGGCCTGGGCGATCTCGCTCTTCCAGTCGTCCACCGACCACTCGTCGACCCCACCCCCCGGGCCACAGAAGTGGCCGTTGAAGTGGGTCCCGATCTCGTTGCCCTCCAGCCACGCGCCACGCAACTGGGCCACGGTGTCCCGGATGCCGCGGATGTCGTTGAAGCCGATGTCCGAGCTGCCCGGCGCGTGCTGCGGCGGCCGGTACAGCTCGCGCTTCCCGCCCGGCAGCATGTACACGCCGCTCAGGAAGTACGTCATCGTCGCGTTGTTGGCCCTGGCCACCTTGCGGAAGCGGGAGAACAGCCGCTGGCTGTCCTCGCCCGCGCCGTCCCACGAGAAGACCACGAACTGCGGCGGCTTCCGACCCGGTGCGAGCCGCTCCGGTCCGGGCTGCCCCGGCCGACCGGGTTGCGGGCCGGTGTACGCGGTGGAGCCGTCACCGATCAGGCGCACGCCGTCCTTGGGTGCCGGCGCCGGAACGGCCCTCTTCGGGCCGTGCGCGCCTTCTCTGGGAACCCCGCCATCGGTGCGGGCGCCGGTGTCGCCGGTCACGCAACCGGCGAGTGCCGCGGAACAGACCGCGACGAGTGCGGCACCCGCGGCGATCCTGTGGGTGGCGTCCATCCTCGGCCCACCTTCTTCCTTCAGTCAGGGCAACCCGGTGAGGGAGTTCGCCGCGCCATCCGAAAGGCGCGCCGACTCCTTCACGGAGACAAAGTCGCACGACCGCGGAAAAGAATTTGTATGACAAGCCGATGAAAATCCACATTCACTCGACGGGGTGATCTACTCACCCATTTGCCACTTTTGGACCCACACTTCCTTTACTCTGCATTACGATTCGTTTACTGATTGTTGAGATATCCCGCCGCTGTACGCCGTGACCCACGGCCGCGACCCGACCCCGCCCGAGAGCGGGGACCACCTGTTCCGCGACCGCGCCGCCCCGGAGGAGACGGGAACCATGTCAGCCTGCGTCCCCACCCGCGCCGAAGACCCGACTCGGGCCAAGCGCACCCATCCGCCCCACAGCCCCCCGCCGGGCCCACACCGTCCGTTCCGCATCGCGAGCGCCGACGTCTCCGCGTCACTCGCGGTCTTCCTGATCGCCCTTCCCTTGTCCCTCGGCATCGCCCTCGCCACGGGCGCGCCCCTCCAGGCCGGCCTGGTCGCCGCCGCCGTCGGCGGCCTCGTCGCCGGACGTCTCGGCGGCTCACCGCTCCAGGTCAGCGGTCCCGCCGCCGGCCTCACCGTCGTCACCGCCGAGCTCATCCAGCAATACGGCTGGCGGGCCACCTGCGCCATCACCATCGCCGCCGGACTCGCCCAGCTCGGCCTGGGCTGCCTGCGCGTGGCCCGCACGGCGCTCGCCGTCAGCCCCGCGATCGTGCACGGCATGCTCGCCGGCATCGGCATCACCATCGCCGTCGCCCAGCTGCACATCGTGCTCGGCGGGACCCCGCAGAGCGCCGTCCTCGACAACCTCCGCGCGCTGCCCGCCCAGCTGGCACAGCTGCGTCCGGCCGCCCTGTCTATAAGCGCGCTGACCCTCGCCGTGCTGCTCGCATGGCCGCGGATTCCCGGGCGCGCCGGGCAGGCGCTGCGCCGGGTCCCGGCCGCACTCGTCGCCGTCACCCTGGCCACCGCGGCAGCCTCCCTGGCAGGACTGAGCCTGCCCAAGGTCGACCTGCCGTCCTGGCGCAGCCACGCCCTGGCCGGAATGCCCGAAGGATCGGCGCTCGGTCTGGTCGCCGCGGTCCTCACCATCACACTGGTGTGCAGCGTGCAGTCACTGCTCGGTGCCGTCGCCGTGGACAAGCTGGCGGCGGGGCGGCCGGGCGTGCCCCGCTCGGACCTGGACCGTGAGCTGCTCGGCCAGGGTGCGGCCAACGTCGTCTCGGGAGCGCTCGGCGGGCTGCCCATCGCCGGGGTCGCCGTACGGAGTTCGGCGAACGTGCACTCCGGCGCCGTGAGCCGGAACTCCACAATGCTGCATGGCGTTTGGGTAGTAGTAGCCACGCTGCTGATGGTCCCCGTCCTTGAGCTGATCCCCCTCGCATCGCTCGCCGCCCTGGTGATGGCCGTCGGCATCCAGATGGTGTCCCTGCACCACATCCGCACGGTCACCCGCCACCGAGAGGCGCTGGTGTACGCCGTCACCACGCTCGGCGTCGTCGTCCTGGGCGTCCTGGAGGGCGTGGCCCTGGGCATCGCCGTGGCCGTCGGCGTCTCCCTGCACCGCCTCGCCCGCACCCGCATCACACACGTCGAGACAGAGGGGGTCCACTACGTACGTGTACGCGGCCAGTTGACGTTCCTCGCGGTGCCCCGGCTCAGCCGGGCCCTCCACCTGGTGCCCCACGGGACCGAAGCCGTCGTGGAGCTGGACGGCTCGTTCATGGACCACGCGGCGTTCGAGACGCTGCAGGACTGGCAGAACACACACACCGCACAGGGCGGCTCCGTCGAGCTCACCGGGCGCGCGGGCACCCGTATCGCGGAACCCGCCGAGATCTCCGGATGCCGGTGCCGCCCCTGGACGCCCTGGCGCAACCACCACTGCCAGGACCCGGGAACCGTGGCACCGGGTGACCGGACAGGTGAAGACACCGGCGGTTCCGGCCGGCCCAGCGGGCAGCAGCTGGCGCGCGGCATCAGCGCCTTCCAGCGGAACACCGCCCCACTGGTGCGCGATGAGCTGGCCCGGCTCGCGCGCGAAGGACAGCGGCCCTCGCAGTTGTTCCTCACCTGCGCGGACTCACGGCTCGTCACGTCGATGATCACCTCCAGTGGACCCGGCGACCTCTTCGTCGTCCGCAATGTGGGGAACCTCGTCCCCCTGCCCGGCGAGGAGAGCGGGGACGACTCGGTGGCCGCGGCGATCGAGTACGCGGTGGACGTACTGAAGGTGCGGTCCATCACGGTGTGCGGGCACTCCGGCTGCGGAGCGATGCAGGCACTGCTGAAAACGGAGCCCGGGGGCACCCGGACGCCGCTCAAGCGGTGGCTGCGGCACGGACGGCCCAGTCTGGAGCGCGCGGCGGACATAAGCCGTCCCGGCGCGCGGCTGGCCGGGCGGGCACCCGCCGACGCGGTCGAGCAGCTCTGCCTGACCAATGTGGTCCAGCAGTTGGAGCACCTCCGGGCGCACGAATCCGTGGCGCAGGCCCTGAAGGAGAGAACGCTGGAGCTGCACGGGATGTACTTCCACGTGGGCGAGGCACAGGCGTATCTGCTGACCGGCACGGACGGGACGGAGGTGTTCGACCACGTGGACGCGTCCGAGAACGCGAGCGTGGTGGAGGATCTGCACCGTTCCGCGTGACCCCGAGAGGACGCGACGCCCAGGGAGAAGGCTTGCCCGGGCCCGACGACGGGACGAACCCGCGCACCGCATTGCGGCCGCCCGAACCGACCACCCCGGCCGGCACACCCAGCCGGTCACCCCGGCCGACCACCCCGGCCGACCACCCCGGTCGGCAGACACCAGTCGGCTGACCCCGGCAACGTCGCTTCGCCCCCTCCCCTGCCCAGCACGAGGCCGGTCCCACCCCGGCAGGTGAACCCCGCACACGCGCCGTCCGTGAGCATGGGTGGCACCCGCCGGGGAGCCACCCGCCCACAGGTCTAAACCAATTCACCGGACGGCCCTTGTCATCGAGGGTCCGGGTCTGATGAGCTGTGGCCTGGGACACAACGGACACCCTGGGAAAGGGAGATGTCGTGAGCAACGAATCCTTGGCCAACCTGCTCAAGGAAGAGCGCAGGTTCGCGCCCCCCGCCGACCTGGCCGCGAACGCCAACGTCACCGCGGAGGCGTATGAACAGGCCAAGGCTGACAGGCTCGGCTTCTGGGCCGAGCAGGCCCGCAGGCTGACCTGGGCCAAGGAGCCGACCGAGATCCTTGACTGGTCGAATCCGCCGTTCGCGAAGTGGTTCGAGGACGGCAAGCTCAACGTGGCGTACAACTGCGTGGACCGGCACGTCGAGGCCGGGCACGGCGACCGCGTCGCCCTCCACTTCGAGGGCGAACCCGGCGACAGCCGCGCCATCACCTACGCCGAGCTCAAGGACGAGGTCTCCAAGGCCGCGAACGCGCTGCTGGAGCTGGGCGTTCAGGCCGGCGACCGGGTCGCCGTCTACATGCCGATGATCCCCGAGACGGCGATCGCGATGCTCGCCTGCGCCCGCGTCGGCGCCGCGCACTCCGTGGTCTTCGGCGGCTTCTCCGCGGACGCGCTCGCGACCCGTATCCAGGACGCCGACGCCCGGGTCGTCATCACCTCCGACGGCGGCTACCGCCGCGGCAAGCCCTCCGCGCTCAAGCCCGCGGTCGACGACGCCGTCGACCGCGTGGACAACGTGGAGCACGTCCTCGTCGTCCGCCGCACGGGCCAGGAGGTCGCCTGGACCGAGGGCCGCGACGTGTGGTGGCACGAGATCGTGGAGCGCCAGTCCGCCGAGCACACACCCGAGGCGTTCGACGCCGAACACCCGCTCTTCATCCTCTACACCTCGGGCACGACGGGTAAGCCGAAGGGCATCCTGCACACCTCCGGCGGCTACCTCACCCAGACGGCGTACACGCACCACGCCGTCTTCGACCTGAAGCCCGAAACGGACGTGTACTGGTGCACGGCCGACGTCGGCTGGGTGACCGGCCACTCGTACATCGTGTACGGGCCGCTGGCGAACGGCGCGACGCAGGTCATGTACGAGGGCACGCCGGACACCCCGCACCAGGGCCGCTTCTGGGAGATCGTGCAGAAGTACGGCGTCACCATCCTCTACACGGCGCCGACGGCGATCCGTACGTTCATGAAGTGGGGCGACGACATCCCCGCGAAGTTCGACCTGTCCTCCCTGCGCGTGCTGGGCTCGGTCGGTGAGCCGATCAACCCCGAGGCATGGATCTGGTACCGCAAGAACATCGGCGCGGACAGGACGCCGGTCGTGGACACCTGGTGGCAGACCGAGACGGGCTCGATGATGATCTCCCCGCTGCCCGGTGTCACCGAGACCAAGCCCGGCTCCGCGCAGACGCCGCTGCCCGGCATCTCCGCGACCGTCGTAGACGACGAGGCGAACGAGGTGCCCAACGGCGGCGGTGGCTACCTGGTCCTCACCGAACCGTGGCCGTCGATGCTGCGCACCATCTGGGGCGACGACCAGCGGTTCATCGACACCTACTGGTCACGTTTCGAGGGCAAGTACTTCGCCGGGGACGGCGCCAAGAAGGACGACGACGGGGACGTCTGGCTCCTCGGGCGCGTCGACGACGTCATGCTCGTCTCCGGCCACAACATCTCCACCACCGAGGTGGAGTCGGCGCTGGTGTCCCACCCGTCGGTCGCGGAGGCGGCCGTGGTCGGCGCCGCCGACGAGACCACGGGGCAGGCGATCGTGGCGTTCGTGATCCTGCGCGGCACCGCGGCGGAGACCGAGGACCTGGTGGCCGAACTGCGCAACCACGTGGGCACGACCCTCGGCCCCATCGCCAAGCCGAAGCGGATTCTGCCGGTCGCGGAGCTGCCCAAGACCCGCTCCGGGAAGATCATGCGGCGGCTGCTGCGTGACGTGGCGGAGAACCGGCAGCTCGGAGACGTCACGACGCTGACGGACTCGACGGTGATGGACCTGATCCAGGCCAAGCTGCCGGCAGCACCGAGCGAGGACTGACCACGGGCGGCGACTGAGCACGGCCGAGGACTGCCACGAGGACTGCCCATGGCCGGCGGCTGAGCACGGCCGACGGCGGGCAGGTTCGTACGGTCCTGAAAGGGGCACCCGGCGGCACAGCGGGTGCCCCTTTCGCGTCCCCGGCGCCCGCGCTCGACGTGCGGGATCACCTGGCCCGGGGGCGCATGGATGGGTTCCCGCACAGTTAGGTAAAGTAAGAAGCCCGTCAACAACACGAAAAGATGCTGAAGGTGCGCCGGGAAGTCTGGTCGGCAGGTGATTCGTCCTGCCCACCGACCGGAGGTCCCCGCCATGCCCGCCCCCCGCACCACCACCAGCGCCCGTAAGTTCCTCGGCCGTCTCTCGCTGCCCGAGCGGAACTTCGTCGCGGACGCGCTACGGACGGAGACGGTCGGCGGTGTGCTGCTCCTGGCAGCGGCGGTCGTCGCGCTGATCTGGGCGAACGTGCCTGCCCTGCACAGCAGTTACGAAGCCGTGCGCGACTTCCACATCGGGCCGGGCTCTCTCGGCCTCGACCTCTCCATCGAGCACTGGGCGGCCGACGGACTGCTCGCGGTCTTCTTCTTCGTCGCGGGCATCGAACTCAAACGCGAACTGGTGGCCGGTGACCTGCGGGACCCGAAAGCGGCCCTGCTCCCCGTCGTCGCCGCGCTCTGCGGGATGGCCGTGCCCGCGCTCGTCTACACGGTCACGAACGTCATCGGCGGCGGCTCGCTCGTCGGCTGGGCCGTGCCCACCGCCACCGACATCGCCTTCGCACTCGCCGTCCTCGCCGTCATCGGGACCTCCCTGCCCTCCGCCCTGCGCGCCTTCCTGCTCACGCTCGCCGTCGTCGACGACCTGTTCGCGATCCTGATCATCGCCGTCTTCTTCACCTCCGACATCAACTTCGTCGCGCTCGCCGGCGCCGTCGTCGGCCTCATCGTCTTCTGGCTGCTCATCAGGAAGGGCATACGCGGCTGGTACGTGTACGTACCGCTCGCGCTCGTCATCTGGGGGCTGATGTACAACAGCGGCATCCACGCCACCATCGCCGGTGTCGCCATGGGTCTGATGCTGCGCTGCACAAGGCGCGAGGGCGAGTCCCGCTCCCCCGGCGAGTCCATCGAGCACCTCGTACGCCCTCTCTCGGCGGGCCTCGCCGTGCCGTTGTTCGCCCTGTTCAGCGCGGGTGTCGCGGTCTCCGGCAGCGCGCTCGGCGAGGTGTTCACCCAGCCCGAGACGCTCGGTATCGTCCTCGGACTCGTCGTCGGCAAGGCGCTCGGCATCTTCGGGGGCACCTGGCTGACGGCCCGTTTCACCAGGGCCTCGCTCAGTGAGGATCTCTCCTGGCCGGACGTCTTCGCGGTCGCCACGCTGGCCGGCATCGGCTTCACCGTCTCGCTGCTCATCGGTGAACTCGCCTTCGAAGGCACTCCGGAGCTCACCGACAAGGCCAAGGCCTCCGTGCTCGTCGGCTCCCTCATCGCGGCCATGCTGGCGACCGTGCTACTGAAGGTGCGGAACGCCAAGTACCGCGCCCTGTACGAGGCGGAGGAGCGCGACGAGGACCTCGACGGCATCCCCGACATCTACGAACAGGACAACCCCGCCTACCACCTGCGTATGGCCGAGATCTACGAGCGCAAGGCCGCCGAGCACCGGAGGCTTGCCGAAGTCTCGGGCGGGGCAAGCGAGGGGGACGACGGTCCGGCATGATCTGACAGGACCGCACAAAACCGCAGGCACCCCCAGACCGTACGAAGGACCGCACGCGCGGCGAACGGCCCGTTCCGTACGGCGGTCCCACAGCCCCGGGGAGGCCGAGGACGCAAGTGAGGGAGACTTCGATGAGCGCACCCGACGGCAGCCCGGTCGGCGCCGAACGCAGCATCGGCCAACTGTTCGCCACGGCGACCACCGAGATGTCCGCGCTGGTGCACGACGAGATCGCGCTGGCCAAGGCCCAGCTCAAGCACGACGTCAAGCGCGGCGCGATGGGCGGCGGGGCGTTCGCGGCGGCCGGCGCGGTGCTGCTCTTCTCCCTGCCGATGCTGAACTTCGCCCTCGCGTACGGCATCCGGACCTGGAGCGGCTGGAACCTCGCGGTCTGCTTCCTGCTGTCGTTCGCGGCCAACGTGCTGGTCGCCGGACTCCTCGCACTGATCGGTGTCGCCTTCGCCAAGAAGGCCAAGAAGGGACAGGGCCCGCAGAAGGTCGCCTCCTCCATGAAGGAGACCGCGGGTGTCCTGCAGAACGCCAAGCCGCACCCCCGTCGGCCCAGCCAGGCCGACGCCCCCGTCGAGGCTGTGGCACGCTCGTCCTCATGACGGACCCCGCCACCCCTTCGGACACCCCGGCATCCTCGGCGTCCTCGGCCTCCTCGGCGTCTTCCGAGGTCCCGGCCTCCCCGCCGGCCGCGGCCTCCGGGACCTCCGCCGCGCCGCCCGCCTCAGTCGTACGGCTGGACGTGCCCGGCGCGAAGGTGGCGCACCGGGACGTCGCGGCCAACGGCGCGCGCTTCCACATCGCCGAGCTGGGTGACGGACCGCTGGTCCTGCTGCTGCACGGTTTCCCGCAGTTCTGGTGGACGTGGCGGCATCAGCTGGTCGCCCTCGCCGATGCCGGCTACCGGGCCGTGGCGATGGATCTGCGGGGCGTCGGCGGCAGCGACCGTACGCCCCGCGGCTACGACCCCGCCAACCTGGCCCTCGACATCACCGGAGTCGTGCGGTCCCTCGGGGAGCCCGACGCCGCGCTGGTCGGCCACGACCTCGGCGGCTACCTGGCGTGGACGGCCGCCGTGATGCGCCCCAAGCTCGTACGGCGGCTCGCGGTCGCCTCGATGCCGCACCCCAGGCGCTGGCGCTCGGCCATGCTGTCGGACGTCAAGCAGACGGCCGCCGGCTCCTACATCTGGGGCTTCCAGCGGCCCTGGATCCCCGAGCGGCAGCTCACCGCCGACGACGGAGCCCTGGTGGGCCGGCTGGTGCGGGACTGGTCGGGGCCGCGGCTGCCGGACGACGAGACCGTGGAGACGTACCAGCGCGCCATGTGCATCCCGTCGACGGCGCACTGCTCGATCGAGCCGTACCGGTGGATGGTCCGCTCGATGGCCCGCCCGGACGGCATCCAGTTCAACCGCCGTATGAAGCGCCCGGTGCGCGTGCCCACCCTGCACCTGCACGGCTCGCTGGACCCCGTGTTGCGCACCCGGAGCGCGGCCGGCTCCGGAGAGTACGTCGAGGCCCCGTACCGCTGGCGTCTGTTCGACGGTCTGGGGCACTTCCCGCACGAGGAGGACCCGGTCGCGTTCTCGACCGAACTGATCAACTGGCTGAAGGATCCCGAACCCGATCGGTGACCGTCCGGATGCGTCCTGTACCCGGACGGCACCCGGATGGGAACACCTGCCCCACACAGGTCCCCCGAAGGCCCCACGAACGTTTTACGAAGTTCCTGTGAACGGCCACATGCCTGGCGCATAGGCCAATTGGGGGGCTTGGGGGCGGTTATCGACCTTGGGGCAGGGGCAGAGGACGGGGTATGGGCTGGACGCACGACTACAGTGACGCAGCACGCAACCGCCGCCCCGCCGCGGGCCTGAGCTCCCGTCAGGGAGGTGGTCCGCAGCTTTCGGGCGCGGACTCCCGGCTGGGCATTCCACACATTCTGCGCCGCCGGGCCCGCTGGGTCTCGGCGCGGCTGCGCCACGCGCGCGCCTGAGCCGTTCCGCCGTCGGTCGGCCCTGGAGAGCGCACCAGCTGTAGCTAGCTAGAGGCGCAGCTGCCGCTAGAGGGCAGTTCTCGCTAGAGGGCGGCTGTCGCTAGAGAGCGCAGCTGTCACTGCCCACCTGCTGGTTGGCCGCTCGGCCTCTGGTGATGTCCTCCTGGACCTCGTCCACGGTCAGCGCGTACCCGGTCTCGGGGTCGTCGAGGGACTTCGCGAAGACCACGCCGTACACCTTGCCGTCGGGCGTGAGCAGCGGGCCGCCGGAGTTGCCCTGGCGGACGGTCGCGTACAGCGAGTACACGTCACGGCTGACGGTGCCGCGGTGATAGATGTCCGGGCCGTTGGCGGTGATGCGGCCCCGCACCCGCGCGGGGCGCACGTCGTACGCGCCGTTCTCCGGGAAGCCCGCCACGATCGCGCTGTCGCCGGTGGCGGCGTCCTCGGGCGAGAACTGCAGCGCCGGCGCGTTCAGGTTCGGCACGTCCAGTACGGCGATGTCGCGCTCCCAGTCGTAGAGGACGACCGTGGCGTCGTACCTGCGGCCCTCGCCCCCTATCTGGACGGTGGGCTCGTCGACGCCGCCGACCACGTGCGCGTTGGTCATCACGCGGCGCCGGCCGAAGACGAACCCGGTGCCTTCGAGGACCTTGCCGCAGCTCTCGGCGGTGCCCATGACCTTGACGATGGACTTCTTGGCCTGCTGGGCGACCGCGCTGTTCGCCAGCCTCGGGTCGGGGGGCTGGACCTCGGGGATCTTCTCGTTCGAGAACGGGCTGAAGACCTGTGGGAAGCCGTTCTGCGCGAGGACCGAGGAGAAGTCCGCGAACCAGGTGTCGGCCTGGTCGGGGAGGGTGCTCGACACACCGTGGAGCACCCTGGAGTTGCGCACCTCCTTGCCCAGCGTCGGCAGCGTCGTCCCCGCGAGCGCGGAACCGATCAGCCAGGCGACCAGGAGCATCGCCACCACGTTGACAAAAGCGCCCCCGGTGGCGTCGAGGGCGCGGGCCGGGGACCAGGTGATGTAGCGGCGGAGTCTGCTGCCCCAGTGGGTGGTCAGGGCCTGGCCGACCGAGGCGCAGACGATGACGACGATCACCGCGACAACGGCGGCGGTCGTACTTACCTCCGCGTCGTCGGTCAGCGCGTCCCAGACGACCGGGAGCAGATAGACCGCGGCGAGGCCGCCACCGAGGAAGCCGATCACCGAGAGGACGCCGACGACGAAGCCCTGGCGGTAGCCCACGATCGCGAACCACACGGCGGCGACCAGCAACAGGATGTCCAGCACGTTCACTGCTTCAAGCCTCGCCTCGTCACCTTGCGGTCGCCAATCCCCGGCCGGGCGACGGGGCCACCCCGCAGTGGCACACGGGCACGGCGTCCCCCGGAAAAACACAGCACGGCTGTCACCCTGTCATGCGCGCCAGTCGAGCGGGACCTGCTTGTCCCGGTCCCAAGGCCGCTCCCAGCCCGCGAAGTGCAGCAGACGGTCGATGATTCCGGCCGTGAATCCCCACACCAGGGCCGATTCGACCAGGAATGCCGGGCCTCTGTGACCGCTGGGGTGGATGGCGGTGGCGCGGTTGCCGGGGTCCGTGAGATCCGCCACGGGGACGGTGAAGACACGGGCCGTCTCGTTCGGATCGACGACATCCACCGGGCTCGGCACTCGCCACCAGCCCAGCACGGGAGTGACCACGAAGCCGCTCACCGGGATGTACAGCCTGGGCAGCACGCCGAACAGCTGGACGCCGCTCGGGTCGAGCCCGGTCTCCTCCTCGGCCTCGCGGAGAGCCGCCCGCAGCGGCCCGTCGGCCTTGGGGTCGCCGTCCTCGGGGTCCAGGGCGCCTCCGGGGAAGGAGGGCTGGCCCGCGTGCGACCGCAGCGAGCTCGCCCGCTCCATGAGC
The DNA here is from genome assembly GCF_014650715.1 of Streptomyces bluensis. Lineage (GTDB taxonomy): Bacteria > Actinomycetota > Actinomycetes > Streptomycetales > Streptomycetaceae > Streptomyces > Streptomyces bluensis. Next base: position 152,911 of record NZ_BMVM01000012.1, read on the forward strand.
AGCAGCTCGGGCCCGCGCTCTCCCTCGCCGAACAGGATGAGCACGGCGGACTGCCGGCCCTCGCCGTTCGCCGGCGGGAGGAATCTGCTCAGCTGCGGTGGCTCCACCGTCTCGGCGGCGTGGGCCACCGGGTCCAGCCAGCCGGGCAGGCCGTCCTTGCTCAGCACCAGCCGCCCGTCGTGCGTGTTGCTCGCGTGCGTCATCGCCACCCCCGTCGCTCTGCCGATCCCAACGCGCACGCCACGGCAGATCGTTCCGCGGGTCCCTCGTGTGGGTGTCGCGCCGTACGGGCGCCGCGGGGGCTTCCTGCCGTGCGGGCGCCGTACGGCCTTCCAGCCGTGCGGGCGCCGGTCGGGTGTCCTGGCGTATGGGCGCCGTACGGCCTTCCAGCCGTGCGGGCGCCGGTCGGGTGTCCTGGCGTATGGGCGCCGTACGGCCTTCCAGCCGTGCGGGCGCCGTGTGGGTGTCCTGCTGTGCCGGCTGTCATCCGGCCCCCAGCGGGGGTGCCGGGATGCCGCCGGCGTCCAGGTACGCCTGCGGGGGCTTGAGGCGCTGGCCCGGGAAGCCGCCCTTCTCGTACTTCAGGAGCTTCTTCGCCTTCTCCGGGTCCGTCTCGCCCTCGCCGTACGCCGGGCAGAGCGGGGCGATGGGGCAGGCGCCGCACGCGGGCTTGCGGGCGTGGCAGATACGGCGGCCGTGGAAGATCACGTGGTGCGAGAGCATCGTCCACTCGGTCTTCGGGAAGAGCGCGCCGACGGCCGCCTCGATCTTGTCCGGCTCGGTCTCCTCGGTCCACTTCCAGCGCCGGACCAGACGCTGGAAGTGCGTGTCCACCGTGATCCCGGGTCGCCCGAAGGCGTTGCCGAGCACGACGAAGGCGGTCTTCCGGCCGACGCCGGGCAGTTTGACCAGGTCCTCCAGCCGCCCGGGCACCTCCCCGCCGAAGTCCTCCACCAAGGCCTTCGACAGTCCCATGACCGACTTGGTCTTGGCCCGGAAGAAGCCGCACGGCCGCAGGATCTCCTCGACCTCCTCGGGGTTGGCCGCGGCAAGGTCCTCGGGCGTCGGGTACTTCGCGAAGAGCGCCGGCGTCGTCTGGTTCACGCGCAGGTCGGTGGTCTGGGCCGACAGGACCGTGGCCACAATCAGCTGGAAGGGGTTCTCGAAGTCCAGCTCCGGGTGGGCGTACGGGTACGCCTCGGCGAGCTCGCGGTTGATACGGCGGGCCCGGCGGACGAGCGCGGTGCGCGACTCGGTCTTCGGGGGCTTCGGGGGCTTCTTGTCCCCGGCCTTGCCGCCCGGTCCCTCCTTGACGGCGGGCTCGGAGTTCGAAGGAGCAGCCTTCTTGGACGGGGCGGCTCTTCCAGCCGGAGTGATTCTTCCGGCTGGAGCGGCTTTCCCGGCCGGAGCGGCCTTCTTCGGGGCCGACTTCCGGACAGGCTTCCCTCCTGGCTCCTCGGCAGCGGCCGACCTCGCGGCCGCACCCGCTTCTGCCGCCTTTGTCGCTTTCTTCGCTTCCGCGGGGACCTGTTCGCCCACAGCGGAATCGCGCCGTGCAACCACCCGTCCAGCTCCCTTGACCTGTGCTCTCACCGGCGATTTGGACACCCGGCCAGCCTAAAGCCAGGCACCGACATCTGCCCCTGACCCAGAAGACCGGCCGGCAATTGGACCCCTGCCGGACACGTGGGCACACCTGTACGGCATCCTTGTGACAGATCACACTGTTTGGACCGTCGGGCAATATGGGGAGCACGGTCCCCTGGTACCACGGGGAGCAAGATCCCCTGAGCAGGTCGACAAGGAGAGAACTCGTGGACGACGTTCTGCGGCGCAATCCGCTCTTCGCCGCGCTCGACGACGAGCAGGCCGCGGAGCTTCGCGCCTCCATGAGTGAGGTGACCCTCGCGCGCGGTGACGCCCTGTTCCATGAGGGCGACCCCGGTGACCGCCTGTACGTGGTCACGGAGGGCAAGGTCAAGCTTCATCGCACGTCCCCGGACGGCCGGGAGAACATGCTGGCCGTCGTGGGCCCCAGTGAGCTCATCGGCGAACTGTCGCTGTTCGACCCGGGCCCGCGTACGGCGACGGCCACCGCACTGACCGAGGTCAAGCTGCTCGGCCTGGGCCACGGCGACCTCCAGCCCTGGCTGAACGCCCGCCCGGAGGTGGCCGGCGCCCTGCTGCGCGCGGTCGCCCGCCGACTGCGCAAGACCAACGACCAGATGTCCGACCTGGTCTTCTCGGATGTCCCCGGCCGCGTGGCCCGCGCGCTCCTGGACCTCTCGCGTCGCTTCGGCGTGCAGTCCGAGGAAGGCATCCACGTGGTGCACGACCTCACGCAGGAAGAGCTCGCCCAGCTCGTCGGCGCCTCCCGTGAGACGGTCAACAAGGCCCTCGCGGACTTCGCCGGCCGTGGCTGGCTGCGTCTGGAGGCCCGCGCGGTGATCCTCCTGGACGTCGAGCGCCTCGCCAAGCGTTCCCGCTGACTTCCGGCACACCGACGGGGTCCCGCTCCCTGGAGCGGGGCCTCATTCACAGTGATCACGTGGCCGGAACTGAGCACTCCAGAGCCCCCAGAGGGCTCGACCCGCAGGGCTGCATCGAACGCGAGGGATCCCTCGGGCGGATCCCCCAGGCGTTCCGTCCCGTCGTCGCCACCGCGCGAGACCGGATCCTCGACGCCTTCGGCACCCGCCTGCACAGCGCGTACCTCTACGGCTCGGTCCCCCGCGGCACCGCGCGCGTGGGGCGCAGCGACCTGGACCTCCTCGTCGCCCTCCGCCAGGAACCCACGGAGGCGGACCGCGCGGAGGCCCGTGCCCTCGATGAGGCGCTCGACCTGGAGTTCCCGCAGATCGACGGCTCCGGCACCCTGCTGCACAGCCGTACGCGGCTGCTGAGTGCCCTGGAGAGGTACGACCTGGGTTGGTTCGTCGCCTGCCTCTGCACGCCTCTCCTGGGCGAAGACCTCGCCCAGTACCTGCCCCGCTACCGCCCGGACTCGCTCCTCGCGCGCGAGACCAACGGCGATCTCACCCTGCGCCTTCAGCGGTGGCGCAAACGGATCGAGGAAGTGACCGGTGGCGCGTCCGGCGACGCGGCCACCGAGAAAGCCCGGCGCTCCCTCGTCCGTGGCGTCTCCCGCCACCTCGTCCGCACAGGCTTCACCCTGGTCATGCCCCGTTGGAACGGCTGGACCAGCGACCTGCACGCTATGGCCGAGGTGTTCGGGCAGTACTACCCGGAGCGCGCCGGGCAGATGCGGTCGGCGGCGGTCGCGGCGTACGAGCCGGGGCCCGACCCGGCCGTCCTGCGCTGCTACGTGGACGACCTCGGCCCGTGGCTCGCCGAGGAGTACGCGCGCGTGCACGGCGTCAAGGCAGCGCGCCCCTGAGGCGGCAGCGGCCCGGCGTCAGATCAGGCCGTGCTCCGTCAGGTAGTCCAGCTGCGCCCGTACCGACAGTTCGGCCGCCGGCCACAGTGACCGGTCCACATCCGCGTACACGTGGGCCACGAGCTCGGCCGCCGTGCGGTAGCCGTCCTCGACCGCCGTCTCGATCTGGGCGAGCCGGTGGGCGCGATGGGCGAGATAGAACTCGACGGCGCCCTGGGCGTCGTCGAGGACGGGGCCGTGGCCGGGGAGGACGGTGTGGACGCCGTCGTCGACGGTCAGTGACCGGAGCCGCCGCAGGGAGTCGAGATAGTCCCCGAGACGGCCGTCCGGGTGGGCCACGACCGTCGTTCCGCGGCCCAGGATGGTGTCACCCGTCAGGACCGCCCGATCGGCCGGGAGATGGAAGCACAGCGAGTCGGCGGTGTGCCCGGGTGTGGGGACGACCCGCAGCTCAAGCCCGCCGACGGTCACCACGTCGCCCGCGCCCAGCCCCTCGTCCCCGAGCCGCAGTGCCGGGTCGAGCGCGCGCACCGTGGTTCCCGTGAGCTCGGCGAACCGCGCCGCGCCCTCCGCGTGGTCGGGGTGCCCGTGCGTGAGCAGCGTCAGCGCGAACCGTTTTCCGGCCCTCTCCGCCGTGTCGACGACGTTCCGCAGGTGTCCGTCGTCCAGCGGCCCCGGGTCGACGACGACCGCCAGTTCGGAGTCGGGCTCGGACAGGATCCAGGTGTTCGTGCCGTCGAGGGTCATCGGGGACGCGTTGGGCGCGAGCACGTTGACGGCGCGCGGGGTGGCGGCGCCCGAGACGACCCCACCCCGTGGCTGGCCGGGAAGTGCGGCGGCGTCCGTCATGCGGGGGCCTCTTCCAGGACGTGGCTCATCAGGACGTGACTCATGCGGGGGTTCGCCCCGTCGGGATGTGCTTGGTGAACTCGTCGTGACCGGGCCAGGAGAGGACGATCTCGCCGTCCTCCAGGCGGGCCCGTGCCAGGACCGCGGTCATGTCACGGCCGGGCGCGGCGGCCAGTGCCTCCGCGGCCGAGGCGTACGGGACGAGCTGGCGCAGGGTCGCGATGGTGGGCGGCATCATCAGCAGCTCACCCTTGTCGTACGCGTCGGCCGCGTCGCGGGGGCGGATCCACACGGTGCGGTCGGCCTCCGTGGAGGCGTTGCGGGTGCGCTGGCCCTTGGGGAGGGCGGCCACGAAGAACCAGGTGTCGTAGCGGCGGGGCTCGAACTCCGGGGTGATCCACCGGGTCCACACGCCGAGGAGGTCGGAACGCAGCACCAGGCCCCTGCGCTCCAGGAACTCCGCGAAGGACAGGTCGCGGGCGGCCACGGCCGCGCGGTCCGCCTCCCAGTCCTCCCCCGTCGTGTCGCCGACCACGGAGTCGGCGGTCGGGCCCGCGAGGAGGACACCCGCCTCCTCGTAGGTCTCGCGTACAGCCGCGCAGACGACGGCCTGGGCGCCGGCCTCGTCGACCCCCAGTCTGTCCGCCCACCACGCGCGCGTGGGGCCCGCCCAGCGGATGTGGCGTTCGTCGTCGCGGGGGTCCACACCACCGCCCGGGTACGCGTACGCGCCTCCGGCGAAGGCCATGGAGGCGCGTCTGCGCAGCATGTGCACCACGGGGGTGCCGTCGGTGTCCTTGAGCAGGATGACCGTGGCCGCCCTCTTGGGGACGACCGGGGTGAGCGTGCCCTCCGCCAGCGCGCGAATGCGTTCCGGCCACTCCGGTGGGTACCACTGACCGTTCGCCATGGCCGGAGGCTATCCCGTAGTGCGCTGATGTTCGAGAGGCAACAATCGGTTGCTCCTGGGGCGCGTACTACACGTTCTACGCGTCCTACGAACCGGTGCTCCTGGTCACGGATTTCCCGACAGGAACGGCTTTCCCGACAGGAACGGCGGCGCCGTACCGCGCCGGGCACCGCTGTCCCCGGAGCCGTCGCTCACCCCTCCGTCAGCTCCACCTGGATCTCGACCTCCACGGGCGCGTCCAGCGGAAGCACCGCCACGCCGACGGCGCTGCGGGCGTGGACGCCCTTGTCGCCGAGGACCGCGCCGAGCAGTTCACTGGCGCCGTTGAGGACGGCGGGCTGGCCCGTGAAGTCGGGGGCCGAGGCGACGAAGCCCACGACCTTCACCACGCGCGCGACGCGGTCGAGGTCACCGGCGACCGACTTGACCGCGGCGAGCGCGTTGAGCGCGCAGGTGCGTGCCAGGTCCTTGGCCTCCTCCTGGGTGACCTCCGCGCCGACCTTGCCGGTGACCGGCAGCTTGCCGTCCACCATGGGCAGCTGCCCGGCGGTGTACACGTACACGCCCGACCGCACGGCGGGCTGGTACGCGGCGAGCGGCGGCACGACCTCCGGCAGGCTCAGCCCGAGCTCGGCGAGCTTCGCCTCGACGGCACTCACGCCTGCTTCTCCCGCTTCAGGTAGGCCACCAGCTGCTCGGGGTTGTTCGGCCCGGGCACGACCTGGACGAGCTCCCAGCCGTCCTCGCCCCAGGTGTCCAGAATCTGCTTCGTGGCGTGGACGAGCAGCGGCACGGTTGCGTATTCCCACTTGGTCATGGGGCCGACTCTAGCCGTTGCGCAGCGGGGTTCATGCGGGGGTCGTACGGGGCTCATGGGGCCGACAGCAGCCGCGTTATCCACAGCCTCCCGCGTAGGCCGTACGCGGACTGGTTAGGCTCGAAGGCGTGAGCAGGCTCCAGGTCGTCAGCGGCAAGGGCGGTACCGGCAAGACCACGGTCGCCGCAGCACTCGCGCTCGCCCTCGCGACGGAGGGCAAGCGCACTCTCCTCGTCGAGGTGGAGGGCAGGCAGGGCATCGCGCAGGTCTTCGAGACGGAGGCGCTGCCGTACGAGGAGCGGAAGATCGCCGTGGCTCCGGGCGGTGGCGAGGTGTACGCGCTCGCGATCGATCCCGAACTGGCTCTTCTGGACTACCTCCAGATGTTCTACAAGCTGGGCGGTGCCGGCCGCGCCCTGAAGAAGCTGGGCGCCATCGACTTCGCCACCACCATCGCGCCGGGCCTCAGGGACGTGCTCCTGACCGGCAAGGCGTGCGAGGCGGTGCGCCGCAAGGACAGGAGCGGCCGGTTCCTGTACGACTACGTGGTGATGGACGCGCCGCCCACGGGCCGCATCACCCGCTTCCTCAACGTGAACGACGAGGTGGCGGGCCTGGCGAAGATCGGCCCGATACACAATCAGGCCCAGGCGGTGATGCGGGTCCTGAAGTCCCGCGAGACCGCCGTGCACCTGGTGGCGCTCCTGGAGGAGATGCCCGTCCAGGAGACCGTGGACGGCATCGCGGAGCTGCGCTCGGCCGGGCTGCCGTTGGGCCGGGTCATTGTGAACATGGTGCGTCCGGCCGTACTCGACGGCGACGACCTGGAGTTCCTGCGGGCCGCGTCCCGTCCGTCCATCGCCAGGTCGCTCTCGGCGGCCGGGCTCGGCGGAGCGCGGCGCGGTGGCCACGCCGAGCGGCTCGTGGAGCCGCTGCTGGAGCAGGCCGCCGAGTACGCCGAGCGCCACACCCTGGAGCACGAGCAGCGGGCCGTACTGCGGGAGCTGGCCCTGCCGCTGCACGAACTCCCGCTGCTCGTCGAGGGCATGGACCTGGCGGGCCTGTACGAACTGGCCACGGAACTGCGTCAGCAAGGGATCTCATGAGTCAGGACCCGGCCCCCACGCACAGCTTGGCCTCCACGCGCGACCCGGCCCACCCGCACGACCCCCATCGAGCGATCGCCTCCACCCGCGCCCTGGCGGTGGATCCACTGCTCGACGACCCGAAGACCCGCATCATGGTGTGCTGCGGGTCCGGAGGCGTCGGCAAGACGACGACGGCGGCGGCCCTGGGGCTGCGTGCCGCCGAGCGCGGCCGCAAGGTCGTGGTGCTCACCATCGACCCCGCGCGCAGGCTGGCGCAGGCCATGGGCATCGACTCGCTGGACAACGTGCCGCGCCGGGTGAAGGGCGTCGACGAGAGCACCGGCGGCGAACTGCACGCCATGATGCTCGACATGAAGCGCACCTTCGACGAGATCGTCGAGGCGCACGCGGACCCCGGGCGGGCGGCCGCCATCCTGGGCAATCCCTTCTACCAGTCGCTCTCGGCGGGCTTCGCGGGCACGCAGGAGTACATGGCGATGGAGAAGCTGGGGCAGCTGCGTGCCCGGGACGAGTGGGACCTGATCGTCGTCGACACGCCGCCGTCGCGCTCCGCGCTGGACTTCCTGGACGCCCCGAAGCGGCTGGGGTCGTTCCTGGACGGGAAGCTGATCCGGGTGCTGCTGGCGCCCGCGAAGATGGGCGGGCGTGCGGGGATGAAGTTCCTGAACGTCGGGATGTCGATGATGACGGGCGCCCTCGGGAAGCTTCTCGGGGGCCAGCTCCTGACGGACGTGCAGACCTTTGTGGCCGCCATGGACTCGATGTTCGGCGGGTTCCGCACGCGCGCGGACGCCACGTACAAGCTGCTGCAGGCGCCCGGTACGGCGTTCCTGGTGGTGGCGGCCCCGGAGCGGGACGCGCTGCGCGAGGCCGCGTACTTCGTGGAGCGACTGGCCGCCGAGGACATGCCGCTCGCCGGTCTGGTGCTCAACCGGGTCCACGGCAGCGGCGCCGCCCAACTGTCCGCCGAGCGCGCACTCGCCGCTGCGGAGAACCTCGATCTCGCGGCCGACCAGGCGGATCCTTCCACGACTGATCCCACCGCGGCCGCACCTTCCGCGGCCAATCCCACCGCGGCCGGTCCTTCCGCGTCTGGTCCCTCCGCGGCCGAGCCTTCCGTGTCTGATCCCCCTGCGGCCGATCCGGCCACAGCTGACCCGGCCACAGCTGACCTGGCCACAGTCGATCCGGCCTCAGCCGATCCAGCCAAGGGCGAGTCGGCCACGGCAGCCCCTGCCGATCCCGCCGCCGCGGAAAATCTTGCCGAGCCCCGCATTGTCGATCAGGTGGACGGGAAAGAAGGACTTCGTAACCCTCCCGACGCGTACGGCAGTTCAGCACCTCCCGCATCCGAGGGTCACGAGTCCGAGGTTCCCGCACCCGAAGCAGGCTCCCCCGCCGCAGACCGGGCCACCGCGGACCGGACGGACCGGACCGTCGACCAACTCACCGCAGGCCTCCTGAGACTGCACGCCGAGCGCATGCAGTTGCTCTCCCGCGAGCAGCGCACGCGCGACCGCTTCACCGCGCTCCACCCCGAGGTGGCCGTGGCCGAAGTGGGCGCACTGCCCGGCGACGTCCATGACCTCGCCGGCCTGCGGGACATCGGTGACCGGCTCGCGGCCATACGGCCGGAACTGCCCACGACCGACGCCTGAGTCGTCCGGACCTACAACCGGTACAGGAGGCCCGGGGCACCCAGCAGCCGGCGCACCTGCCCGACGCGCCGACGCCACAAGGGCGTCCTCAGCGGCGCGGCAGTCAACGCACTCTGCTCAGCCCACCGCGCTCAGCCCACCGCCGCGTAGTTCTCGTACACCTCTTCCTCGTCGAGTGGCAGCAGGCCCGCGCCGCGCTCGTACTCCGTACGCGCGGTCTCCAGCAGCCTGCGCCACGACGTGACAGTCGGACGCCTGCGCAGCAGTGCGCGGCGCTCGCGCTCCGTCATGCCTCCCCACACGCCGAACTCCACGCGGTTGTCGAGCGCGTCGGCCAGGCATTCCGTGCGTACCGGACACCCGGTGCACACCGCCTTGGCCCTGTTCTGCGCTGCTCCCTGAACGAACAGTTCATCCGGATCGGTAGTGCGGCAGGCAGCCTGCGCACTCCAGTCGGTTACCCAGCCCATACCGGCGCCGTCCTCTCCCGAATCGAGGCTCCCCCACGGCGGCAGCGGCATATTCACCGCCGCCAGTTGAGGACGTTACGGAAGGTGGGCACAGCGCAACACCCCCGTCGGGCCCAATCTTGAATGGCCCGAACGGACTATGGGTAAGCGGCAGATCACCCGCGGGAGTGACCTGAGGTCATACGTGACCTTCCCGTCAGAACGGGACAGTTAAGCCGCTCCACAACGGACGCCAAGTGACACACGCGGCGAATTCGGGCACGTCCTCGAAAAAAAGTGGGCAGAACGTCGGAACGATTCGGGTTCGCCAGACGTACTTGATACATGGGCCTACTGCTGTGACAGTCGAGAGCAGCTTAGGCCAAGGCATATGCGCGTGTCCGGCGAATGAGAACGTAGACACATCCGTTGCCTCGGCATCAGACATTGGCCCGACGTCATCCGCCCGACGTCATCCGCACAGCGCCATCCGCACAGCGTCACCCGCCGGACGCCCGCGTGACCGTGGTCACGGCCCGGCGGCGCCGAGATGTCACGATCCTGTACTCGAACATTCCGAGAGGCACCCGCTCCCTCGGAACGCTCATCACTACGGATTAGGCTGCCCCCATGCCAAACAAGCGCTCGGGCGGAGGTCTGTCGCCAACGCAGCAGGCCGCCAAGTTCCTCGGTGTCAGTGTGCTCGCGGGGGCCGTCATGGCGGGCATCGCACTGCCCGCGGTCGGCGCCCTCGGGCTGGCCGCGAAGGGATCGGTGGAGGGTTTCGACGAGCTCCCGGCCAACCTGAAGCGCCCGCCCCTGAGCCAGCGCACGACGATCCTCGACAGCGAGGGCGGCCAGATCGCCACGGTCTACTCCCGTGACCGCACCGTGGTCGCGCTCAAGGACGTCGCGCCCGCCATGCAGAAGGCGATCGTCGCGATCGAGGACTCGCGCTTCTACGAGCACGGCGCGGTCGACCTCAAGGGCATCCTGCGCGCCCTCAACAAGAACGCGCAGAGCGGCGGCGTCGAGCAGGGCGCGTCCACGCTGACGCAGCAGCTCGTGAAGAACGTCGCGGTGGAGGAGGCCGGCGACGACCCGACGAAGGTCGCCCAGGCCACCCAGCAGACCCTCGGCCGCAAGATCCGCGAGCTGAAGTACGCGATCCAGCTGGAGGAAGAACTCGGCAAGAAGAAGATCCTGGAGAACTACCTCAACATCACGTTCTTCGGGCAGCAGGCGTACGGCATCGAGGCCGCCGCCCAGCGCTACTTCTCCAAGCCCGCCAAGGACCTGGAACTGGGCGAGGCCGCGCTCCTCGCCGGCATCGTCCAGTCGCCGACGCGTTACGACCCGATCAACGACGAGGCGGAGGCCAAGAAGCGGCGCAACCTGGTGCTTCAGCGCATGGCCGACGTCGGCGACATCTCCCGGGCTCAGGCGGACAAGGCCAAGAGGGCGCCCCTGGGGCTCGACGTCAGCAAGCCGAAGAACGGCTGCATCACGGCGGTCAAGGGCGCCGGCTTCTTCTGCGACTACGTGCGCGAGGTGTTCCTGAACGACCCGGTCTTCGGCAAGTCCAAGGAGGCCCGGGCCAAGATCTGGAACCAGGGCGGCCTGACGATCCGGACGACGATGGACCCGCAGGCCCAGCAGTCGGTCCAGGACTCGATCAAGACGCACGTCAACCAGAGCGACGACGTGGCGACCGCCGCCAGCATCGTCGAGCCCGGCACCGGCAAGATCCTGGGGATGGGCCAGTCCCGCCCGTACGGCATCGACACCAAGCAGAACGAGACGACGATCAACCTCTCGGTCGACGCGGACATGGGTGGCGGCGCCGGCTACCAGCCCGGTTCGACGTTCAAGCCGATCGTCGCCGCGGCCGCCATCGAGGGCGGTATGGCCCCGACGAAGCGGTACTCGTCGCCGTACGAGATGCCCTACCCGAGCCCGATCGCGGCCTGCGACGGCAAGAACTGGGTGAACACCGACGGCGCCAAGCTCACCAACGAGAACGAGTCGGAGGTCGGCCCGTACGGCATGAAGGAGGCCACCGCCAAGTCGGTGAACACCTACTACGTGCAGTTGATCGCCGACATCGGTATCTGCCCGGTCACGAAGATGGCAGGGCAGATGGGCGTCAACCGCGCGGACGGCGGCAAGATGGGCCAGAACCCGTCGATCGCCCTCGGCACCCAGGAGATGTCGCCCCTGACGATGGCGAACGCGTACGCGACCTTCGCCTCACGCGGCATGTACTGCACGCCGGTCGCCATCGAGTCGATCAAGCAGAGCGTCGGCGGGCGGACGAAGTCCCTCGACGTCCCGAAGTCGACCTGTTCGCGTGCGATGTCGGAGACCACCGCCGACACGATGAACACCCTGCTCAAGGGCGTGGTCGAGGACGGTACGGGTACACAGGCGGGTCTCGGCAGCCGCCCCAGCGCCGGCAAGACCGGTACGACGGACTTCCGCTACGCCGCCTGGTTCGTGGGCTACACGCCGAACATGGCGGGTGCCGTCTGGGTCGGCGACCCGGCGCACAAGCGGCGCATGGTCGACATCCGCATCGGCGGCGCCTACTACCCCAAGGTGTACGGCGGTGAGGTCCCCGGCCCGATCTGGCGCGACATGATGAACGGCGCGCTGGTGGGCAAGGACGCACCCAACTTCAACCTGATCAACATCCCCGACGAGCGCAAGCGTGAGCGCGACCGTGGCCAGGGCCGCGACAACGGGGACAACAACGACAACAGGGGGAACGGCGGCACCGGCGGCCTGGTCAACGGCGGCACCGGCGGCGAGTTCCCCACCCCGTCCTTCTCCATCCCGGAGGGCTTCATCCAGGGCCAGGGCAACGGCGGCAGGAACGGGAACGGCGGCGGCGGGTTCGGCTGACCGGTCGTCCGGCCGATCGGTAACCCGTCGGCCGGATACGGCGGTGGGGTGCCCCCTTGGGAAAGGGGGCACCCCACCGCCGTATCGGAGCTTCGAGATGCTGCTCAGCCGCCTGCGAGAAGCTGCTTGACCACCGCGGCGACGCGACCGCCCTCGGCCTGGCCCGCCACCTTCGGGTTGACGATCTTCATGACCTGGCCCATCGCGCGCGGCCCCTCGGCACCGGCCGCCCTCGCCTCGTCGACGGCCTGGGCGACGATCTGCCGGAGCTCTTCGTCAGAGAGTTGCTTGGGCAGATAGGCCGCGAGGACCTCGCCCTCCGCCTTCTCCCGCTCGGCCTGCTCGACCCGGCCACCGTGCGCGAAGGCGTCCGCGGCCTCGCGCCGCTTCTTCGCCTCCTTGGTGATCACCTTCAGGACCTCGTCGTCGGAGAGCTCGCGCTTCTCCTTGCCCGCGACCTCTTCCTTGGTGATCGCGGCGAGCGTCAGCCGGAGCGTCGAGGAGCGGAGCTCGTCGCGCTCCTTGATCGCGGCGTTGAGGTCTTCCTGCAGCTTCGACTTGAGCGTGGTCATGAGATCAATTGTCGCAGGTGCGCAGGGTCGACCGCCCGTTGATTTCACGGGACGTGGCAGGGCGTGGCAGGACATGGCCGGGCGCCGGCGAATTGCTGCTGGACACGATGCAGGACCCGATGCAGGCCTCAGTGCAGGACTCGGTGCAGGACTCGGTGCAGGACTCGGTGCTGAACGTGATGCGGGCCATCGGCCGACATCTGCCTCGCCTCTTCCGCCTTCTCCACAAGGGGACTTGGGGAGGCCACCCGCGACCGGCCCTGGTTATCCACAGGCTGAGCGAGGTGTCGCGCGGGTCTGACACGATGGGTGTATGCGAGCGCGATACGGAGTACCTCTGGGCATCGCGGCGGTGGGCGCCGCCGGTCTGGTCTATGCGGCGGGGTTCGAGGCCCGCTCCTTCCGGCTGCGCCGGGTGACGGTGCCGGTGCTGCCGTCCGGCATGCGGCCGCTGCGCATACTCCAGATCTCCGACATCCACATGGTCAGCGGACAGCGCAAGAAACAACGCTGGCTGCGCTCCCTGGCCGGGTTGCGCCCCGACTTCGTCATCAACACCGGGGACAACCTCTCCGACCCGGAGGGCGTCCCCGAGGTACTGGACGCGCTGGGCCCGCTGATGGAGTTCCCGGGGGCATACGTCTTCGGTTCGAACGACTACTACGGCCCGAAGCTGCGCAACCCCGCCCGCTACCTGCTGGAGAAGGCCCAGGGCCGCCACGGTCTGAACGGCAACGCACCGGCGGTGGGCGTCATCCACAACCCCTGGGAGGAGCTGCGGGACGGCTTCGACACGGCGGGCTGGCTGAACCTCACGAACACGCGCGGCACGCTGAAGATCGAGGGCATGGAGGTTGAGCTGACCGGCCTGGACGACCCGCACATCAAGCGGGACCGGTACGAGCGCGTGGCGGGCGGCCCCTCCGCATCAGCCGACTTCTCGATGGGTGTGGTGCACGCCCCGTATCTCCGCTCGCTCGACGCCTTCACCGCGGACGGTTACCGCCTGGTCCTCGCCGGCCACACCCACGGCGGCCAGCTCTGCATCCCCTTCTACGGCGCACTCGTGACCAACTGCGACCTGGACACGGACCGGGTCAAGGGCCTGTCCACGCACACGGTGGACGAGCGAACGGCGTACCTGCACGTGTCGGCGGGCTGCGGCACGAACCGCTACACGCCCGTACGGTTCGCCTGCCCGCCTGAGGCATCACTGCTGACGCTGGTGGGACGGGAGTGACAGCAGCACGGTGACTCCCTGACAACTGCCCGCACGGAACGGGTTCGGGGGGCGCGTCCCCAGCACCTCACCCATACGGAGTGCCCCATTTAGCCGGTTTTGTCGACGCGACTTAGCGTGAACGCATGACCGCACCGATACCCAGGGACATACCCGACCTTCCCGTGATACCGGGCATGCCCGCGCCGCTGCAGTCCGTCGTCCCCGCAAGCGCGGTGGTCGCCCCGAACCGGCGCCCGGTGGCAGCCGCCTTCCGCCTGTTGGTGGCACTGACGGCGGCAACGGGCGTGGGCGTCGAACTGGTCCGGGGCAGCCCGCCCCACGTCCTGAGCTACTTCATGATCCAGACCGGTGTGCTGGTGGCGGTGGTCTTCACCTCCTCCGCCTCACGGGCCTGGACGGCCCGCCGCCCCCTGCCACCCCTGGTGACGGGCGGCACGCTGCTCTACGTCTCGATCGCGGCCCTGATCTGCCACATGATCCTCACCGGGGGCTCGCCCCCCTTCCTCACGATGGGACCGACCCCGACCCCGACCCTGGGCGCGGGAGCCGGGCCAGGAACGGGAGAGATCGCCACACTCGCAGGCTGGCCCGCGCAGGCCAACCCCCTCCTTCACACACTGCTCCCCGTCGCGGTGGCCGCGGACTGGCTGCTCCTCACCCGCCCGGCCCCCCTGCGCCCGGCCCTCGCGGCGACGTGGCTGCTCTACCCCCTGGCGTACCTCGCGTTCACGCTGGCCCGCGGCGTACTGCTGCCCGACGGCTCCTCGGCGTCGTACCTCTACCCCTTCCTCGACGTGGACCAGCAGGGCTACAAGAGCGTCCTCGCCAACGCCCTCCTCATCGGCCTCGCCTGCTACGCCCTGGGGCTCCTCCTGGTCGCCCTCGACCACCTCCGCCCCAACCCGGTCCGCGCCCGCCGAGGCCGCCTGGACTGGTGAGCCGACCCCGCCCCCTCCCGGAAAACCGGATTTCGTCTCCAGCCACCAGTGGGCTAAAGTAAACGACGTCGCCGCGACGCGCAGCGACGATCGGGGTGTAGCGCAGCTTGGCAGCGCGCTTCGTTCGGGACGAAGAGGTCGTGGGTTCAAATCCCGCCACCCCGACAGTGAAACAGCAGGTGAGGGACCTAGGAACGTTCCTAGGTCCCTCACCTGTTTCGTCTGTGTGTCTATCTGCGTGACTAACGCTCTGGACCCCGCTTGAAGATGCCATCCATGACCACGGCACCGGTCTGGATCACGGGCCGGATCTGCTTCCGGTAGACCTCCTCGGTCACGGCCGTGCCGGAGTGTCCGACGAGACGAGAGATCTCCTCCAGGGGGACGCCACGGTCGGAGAGCAGGGACACGAAGCTGTGCCGGAGCTCCCGAGGAGTCCACTCGTCGGCGTCGAGTCCCTCGACGTCTTTGAGCGCCTGGCGGAAGGCCCGCCGCACGTTGGGAGCATCGAGCGGCTTGCCCACGGCCGAGGAGAACACGAGCCCGTGTTCCTCCCACTTGTCCCCAGCGGCGAGCCGTTCCCAGCCCTGGTCTTCGAATTGCTGCCAGAGGACATCCACGCAACGCGCCGGCAGAGCGAGCGTTCGCCGGGACTTCCGGGTCTTCGTATCTCCGCCGCGCCGGACCGAGCGCCACACCGCGATGTGCGGAGGCTGCGGCGGGTCGACGTCCGGCCGCCCCTTCAAGAAGACGTGATCCCAGGTGAGGGCCCGCAGTTCCTCGGTGCGCGCGCCAGTCAGCAGGGCGACGACAATGTACGCGTGCATCGAGGTCCCCTCGGCCGCGCTGAGTACCGCCTCGGCCTGGGCGAAGGTGAGTGCTTTGGATGGCCGCCCCGCCTGCCCCTGGGGCACTGAGCACAGCTCGACCACGTTGCGCTTCACCTTGTCCCGAGCCATGGCCCGCCTGACCGAGCGGTTCAGGCAGGAGTGGATGGCCTGCAGCGTGCGGGTGCTGAGGATCTTGGCCTTGGCAGCCAGCCAGCGGTCGACGTCTTCCGCGCTGAGGTCGCGGAGCTTCCGGGCGCCCAGAGCTGGGATCACATGGTTCTTGCTCAGGATGGTGCAGTTCTCGACCGTGCCCTGGTCACGGCCCGCCAGGCCGTAGGTAAGCCAGTCGTTCACGGCGTCAGCGACCGTGTAGCCCGTGGGCGCGATCGCGAGGCCGTCCTCATGGTCCCGCAGCACCTCCTTGAGCTTGTTCTTCGCCTCGGTCTTGGTCTTGCCACTCCCCCGCTTGACGATCCGCTTACCGCTCGGATCGAAGCCGAGGTTCGCCGTGGCGATCCAACGCTGTCTCTTCTCGTCCCAGTGCAGGCCGCCATCACCGCGACTACGCCGCTTGGTCATCAGGCAGCCTCGCTCATCTGGTTCTCGATGAAGTCGCGTACGGCGTCATCAGGGATCCGGCGGCAACCATCGACTTTGAGGGAAGCCAGGCGGCGCGTGCGGATCAGGTCATAGACCTTGGAGCGTCCGACCTTGAGCCGTGCCATGACCTCCGGCACAGTGAGCAACTCAGAGGCGGCGGTGTTCATGCGGCGGCTCCTTCCAAGTCGGTGTGGTCTCGCCCGGCTTCGCGGGCGGCCTCTCGGCTGAGTCGGCTATCACCGTGGACGCTGGCGGCAAGCCAGGCTTCGGCGTTGGACAGGCCGGTTCCGGCGAAGACCCAGTGGGCGAGGACGAGGGTTGTTTCGCCGTCCTGCGGGGCAACGGGAGCCGCTTGGGCGCGGCGCCATTCGGCGCGGGCGTCGCGGAGGGCACCGAGGGTGGTGGAGTAGCGGCGGGACTTGGTGGAGAAGTGGCCGCGGAAGCCGAGCATGTGGGCCCAGGCGCGTAGGCGGAGGTCTGCCAGCTCCGGGCGTGCGCCGAGGGTCCAGGCCGTGCGGATCATGCGGCGGGCGTGGTCGGTGATCCGGGCCTGTGCCAGCTCGGCGAGGAAGCGGATGGGACGGTCGAGGGTGCCGGTCGCGGTCTCGGCGCCTTTCGTGGCGTACTTGGCGATGTACGCGGCTACGGCGCGTTCGGTCAGCTCCTGGCCGTCGTCGAAGTCAGCGGAGCGGATTGTGCGGATGTCGAGTTGGCGGCCGAAGGTGAAGGTGTGGGCTCGGCCATCGATCTGCGGGCCGTTGACGCGTGCGGCGGTGGTGGCTGCTCGGATGGCGTGGGTAAGCAGCTCGGCCGTGGCCCAGGCTGGAGGGGACGTGTCGCCGCCTTCCGGGCCGTCGAGGCGGATGACCGCGTGGAAGTGGACGGCGCCACGCTTTTGGTACTCGGCGACCTTGGCGAAGGAGATGCGCGCGTGGTCGCGGAAGGCGCGTTGGGTGAGTCCGCCGCGCTTAGCGACCTCACGACGCAGGTAGATGGAGAACCGGCGCCAGAGGGCTCCTGCGTGGGCGTTCCAGAGCACGGCCGCTTCGTAGTCGTACGTCTCAGGGTCGATGGGTGTGCCGAGAGCGGGGTCTGTCTCGTCGTGGCGGGTGCCGCAGCGGCAGGCCCGGCCGCTGGAGGGCCGGTTGTGGACCGGGCCGAAGCTCGGGGCGGTGAAGGTGGCGAAGACGCGCGGGTGCGTGGCGACCTGTTCGGGGGTGCCCTTGCCGCCGCGTAGCCCGGCGGTGATCAGCTGGTAGGTGTCGCGGCGGTAGATCTCAGCGCAGGCCGCACAACGGGTTGCACGCCGGTTGTTGCAGCGGACGAGGAGGTTCCCGGCGGGGAGGGTGGTCGAGTCCAGGTGGTTGAGGACGCGGCCGATCTCGCCGGTTGTCTGGTTGACCTCGTACTCGGTGCGGTGGCCGTCGAGGCGGATGGGGTGGGTGCAGCCACCCAGGCCGGACAGCTGCCGGGCCAGCTCGGGCATGGTGCCCAGGGAGGCCAGCATGGAGAGTTCCGCCAGCGGGGGCGGAGTCTGCCGGGTGATGATGGGACTTCCTTTCGGCTGTGTCAGCGGTTGGGAGGGACGGCCCCGGGGCGGCGGGATGCTTGGCGGCTTGTTGCCGCCCCGGCGGCCGGTCAGCGCCTGTTGGCGCCTGTGACGAGGGAGCGCAGGACGACGGCGGCGATGGCCACGGAGATGGCTGAGAGGGCGACGGCGGCCAGGAGCGCGGTGAGCACGACGCCGACGACGACCACGGCGGCGACCGCGCTGACGCCGACCCCCACGTACGGGGCGGCTGGGCGGCCGGCGGAGTGAGCGGGCGCCGGGGCGTGGTCCTGCGGGATGTGCGTGGTGATGCTCGGGACGTGCGGGGTGTCGGGCAGCTTGGGGCGGAACATCGTGGGACTCCTTGTCGGTCGGGACGGTCAGTCGTGGTTGCCGTTGACGATGTCGACGCCGGAGCGGGTGCCGGACTCGATGGCCGGGGCGAGGAAGGTCTGGGAGAGCCAGAAACCGAACAGGGCGATCACGGCGGCGACCCAGAGGCGGATGCCGAGGAACTTGATCGCGGCCCAGGCGACGATGCCCAGGACGAAGACGAGCGGCAGTGAGACAGTCACGGGGTTCTCCTCAGCAGATCGGGGGTCAGCGGACGGAGCAGCGGTGAGCTCGGGCGGCCAGCTCGGCGGCGGCGCGGCTGTCGTAATCGGCGGAGAAGCCGCAGCGCGGTGCAGTGCAGGCGGCGGTGTGCTTCTCGCGGCCCCGGCCGTCGTAGTAGGTGGCGACCTGTACGGGGCCGATGCGGACGACGCGGCGGAAGCGGCGGTTGGCGGGCATCAGGGGGTCTCCTTTTCGGTTTCGCCGGTGAAGTCGGTGACGTGGTCGGCCAGCCAGCGCAAGATCTCGTCGCCCTCGTAGCTGTCGGCGGTGAGGATCACCGGCTCTGCGATCAGCACTGCTTCGGTGAGTCGGTTCTGGCGGGTCAGCTCGGCGGCGCGCTTGAGCGCGCGGAGCGTGGACGGACGCAAGGGGGAAAGTCCTCCGGGGTCAGGTGAGTTGGGTGGCGATGGCTTCGGCGAGCGGCATCGGGACGCCGAGCCGGGCGCGAAGGGTCGAGGTGTCGATGTCCGTGCCGGTCCGGGCGCGGTGCTCGTCGGCGACCTTCCGGGCGTGGGCGACGAGGGCAGGCGGTACGGGTGGCGGTGAGGGCGGAGCCGACTCCGGCTCGATGGCAGGGAGTTCGGCCGCCGTTGAGGGCCGCTCGACTTCTGCGGTGGTGGGATCGGGGACTGTGGCCGTCGAGGGCGGTGCGGGTGCCGTCACCGGAGCCTCGCTCGGCTTCGCTGATCCGTGGGCAAGGAGCGTGCCGCCCAGGAAGGCAACCGCGGGCCAGCCCGCGACGAGGATGCGCAGCCAGGCCGGTACGTCGTCCAGGTCGAGCAGTCCGGCGGTGGCGACGTTGGCCCCGAGGGACGCGGCCAGCGCGACGAGGAACCAGCACCAGCCAGCCGCTTTCGCCTCCCCCGAACGCAGCCGCCTCCAGGCCGCCACCATCAGCAGGTCGACGGAGACCGGATAGGCCCACGCCTTCCAGCCGTCCTGTCCAGCGGCCGAGGCCAGGTCGTGCAGGTGGGCGAAGGACAGCGCGGCGGCGATCAGTGCTTGAACGAGCACGGCGTCAACGCGGACGGGCAGGGCACGCACGGCGCGACTCCTTCCGGTTCCAGGCATGGGTGGGGTAGGGACGTGGCGCGGGACGGCCGCGCCGACCGTTGGAGCGATGCGGTTACTCGGTGACCGTCTCAGGAGCGGCCACGGGCCCGGAGTCCTTCACCGGCACGGGCGGGACGTACGGGTGGAAGGGCGTGAGCGCCGGTACGTCCGGGGCGAGGTGCGCCGTGTCGCGGCATGTGGCCGCAGCGTCGGCGAGGGACAGGTACGGGGTTCGGATGCGGGACCAGCCTCCGGAGGTGTCGCCGACGACGGCGAGGCCGGGCAGTTCGGCGGCGATGGCGCAGGCTGCCCAGACCGCTTCGGGGGCGATGTCGCCGAGTGCCATTTTGGCGGAGGCTTCGTCGTTGACGCGGTGGCAGACCCGCCCGGTCAACTGAGCACGGAGCATGGTCGCTCCCTTGCCCAGCTCGGCGCCGAAGCGCTGCCCGCAGACCTCCAGGTAGATGCCGGCCGCTCGGCCGAGTTGGGCGAGCCGGATGAGCTGGGTGACCATCTCGTCCCGCCGTTCTTCCTCCTTCCTCGTGGCGACGAGGAAGAGTTCGGCCACCTCGTCGACGAACAGCACGATGGGCGCTGGGCGTTCACCCTCGGGCAGGCCCCAGATGTCCGAGGTGATCTCCTCATCCGGGGTGCCGGGTGCGATGCCCTGTCGGGCCTTGATCAGGTCGTATCGGTCCTCCATTTCCTTGACCAGCACGGGCAGCAGCTCGGCCGCCTGCTCCGGATCGGTGGCCAGCGCGGAAAGCCGGGGCGCAAACGGTGCCAGCTCCACCCCGCGCTTGCAGTCGATCCCCACCAGGACCACCGGCTGAGCGGCCAGCCCGGCAAGCAGGTTCCGCAGGAACATGGACTTGCCCGACAGCGTGGCGCCGAGCACGAGTTCGTGGGGAACGGCCTGGTAGTCCCGTACGAAGGCGGTCGCGTCCTCCCGCAGAGCCACCGGCACCTGAAGCGGACCAGCATCGGTCCGGCGGGGCATCCGCACCTTCCGCAGGACATCGAAGCCGACCAGCCGCAATTCCACGACTCCGGGCTTCACATCCCGTACGTACACAGCGTGAACACCCCAGGCGTGCCGCAGCCGTTCGGCCGAGGCCGCCACGTCCGCAGGTTCCTGCCCCGGAGCCAGCCGCAGCCGGAGCCGCAGACCGGTCGAGGTGGGCCGGATCATGCCCCGGCGCGGGGGAACCGGCCGGACCTCACGGCGAGTGGTCGCCCTCACGGCCAGTGCCCGCCACCGGGACGGCTCGACCGTCAGGCCGCACGCGTCCATGGTCGAGGAGTACGAGGCCAGCAGCCGGGCCACCGAGACCGGCAGCCCGACCGTGGACCAGTAGGCCGCCGGGTGAGCGTGCCGGACGTAGGCCGCGCCGCCTATCGCAGCGAGCGACCCGCCCAGCTCGGCCCACGTCACCAGGTCGGTCACAGCGATCAGCCCGCCTGAGCCATCGGGAAGGCGCCCGGAGCCACGGCGGTGGCCCGGTAGGCGATGCCGTGCCGCTGCTGGCCGTTGAACACGCTCTCCCAAGGCCGCGCCACCAGCCCCGGAAGCGCGACCGGAGCTCCGAGCGTCAGTCCCTCGGAGACACCGCTCTCAGGAACCGTGACCTTGATCAGCGACGACTCCCCCTCCTCGATGTAGACGACACCGATCGTCATCAGTGCCTCGCCGCTCACCGCATCCTTCGCGATCTCACCGGTCTGCCGGTCGCGCACCTTCGGCGCCGGAGCCTCGGTGAGCAAGATCGTGGCGGTCGAGGCGTCAATGCGGATCACACGCACAGAGATTTCTCCTTCTGAGTCGACCAACTCGCCATCCTGACAAGTTGACTTAGCAAGTCCGAAGCTAGAGATGACAGGTTGACTTGTCAAGTGAAGTTGGAGGCGAACTCGCCCGCGCCAGGCGTCAGTTCAAGCGGTAGGTGTCTTCGAGTTCCTGCCGATCGGCAGGAAGCAGCACGTCAGAGACTTGCAACGCCTGTCCGGAGGCATCGCACGCGATGATCAGAACGCTGAGCACAGGCACGCCATCCGGCAAGCCGAGCAGTTCAGCTTCACCGCTGTCAGGCAGTCGAGCCGAGACTCGTTCCGTCACATGGTCGAAGCGGACCTTCTTCCGAGCCTCCACGTGCTCACGCGAACCGCCGCTCAGCAGCCCGGAGCTCGCCAGCTCGGTTCCTTCGACGAGGCCGGCGGGGAAGTACGACGAGACCAGCTCGACCGCTTCACCGTCCTCCTCCACCAGAAAGCGACGCATGAGGACCTTGGCCCGCTTCGGCAGCCCGAGCGCGGAGGCGAGCCGCGCCGGAACAGGGACTTCAGCGACTTCCACCAAGCGCCCCGAGGCCCGCGACTCATCGCGCTCCAGCGCCTCACGGCCCCGCCGATCCCGCTGCTCAATAACCTCCGGACGGCCCCGAACGATCGTCCCGTACCCCTGCCGGGACTCCAGCCAGCCATCTCGCTTCAGCAGCTCCAGCGCCCGAACGACAGTCGGGCGGGACATACCGAAGGCTTGCACCAACTGATTCTCGCTGGGCACCCGCGTACCGGGCGGGTAGGTGCCATCCTCGATGCGGCGCTGGATCGTCTGCGCGAGGCGCACGTACTTCGGTGCCGCCACTTCATACGCCATGAACGCCGCCTGTCGAGATTGGCCAAGTCAACTGGTCAACCAGACTAACGACAACACGGCCATCAGAACAGAATCGGCCCGAAGCCCTCGCTGGACGGCCACGCGTCGGCAACGACGAAGGAGACGACCGTTCCGCCGAAGCGACTGGGACCGGAGTGCCACGACTCGGCGATGGAGTCGACCAGGAGCAGCCCGCGCCCGTGGGCATCGCTGGCCTCCGGCTGCCGCATCCGCACGTTCGCCGGGAACCCCGGATTGTGCACCTCGACCCGAAGCGAGGTCTCCTCGCGATACCACTCAACGCGCACCACCCAGGTGTCATCCGCCCGCCCGTAGAGAATCGCGTTCGTCACCAGCTCCGAGATCATCAACGCACAGTCGTCGATCGAGCAGGCCGGGTTGTACGGGGCGATGAACTTCCGGAACCATCGCCGCGCCCGAGGCACAGACTCCGCGACGGGATGCAGGGTCATGGCACCCAGGCGCGGTGAGTCCTCGGAGGGAAAACGGTCGATCGTGTACGCCATCCGCGCTCACTCCTTGCCGCTGCCGTCACAGTCGAGGCAGCGCCGTTTCGATGTGGCACGGGCACGGTCATTGGCCGTGGAGAGCGCCAGAGCCGTACGGGAGCCGACGCGCTTCCAGCCGCGCCCCCGGCAACCCTGGCAAGTTGAACGCGCGCCCTCGTCCGGCCGCTGACTGGTCACGCCGTGCCCCCTTCCAATCCAAGTGGCCTTAGCCACTTCCTGGATAGTAGCATTAGCCACTTCGAATGCGCAACCCGTTCGGCGCAGCCGACGGAACGTCACCACACCATCAGGTGAGCGGATAGCCCTGCTCGAACGCCCAGCGGTGCGGCGGGTACGTGGCTTCGGCGAACTCCAACGGCCTGTCCTGAAGGTCGAAGACGACGTGATGAACAATCAGTACAGCCGAACCGGACTCCAACTGGAGGTCAGCAGCCTCCTCGTCGGTGGCACCCCGCGCACACATACGATCTTCCCCGTAACTGCCTTGACGTCCCGTCATGTTCTCGACGTACATGAGCGTGCCCTCCTGAATCCGCTCCGGCTCCAGGAGCCTCGGCGCACGCTGACCGACATCCGGAGCGAACCACGAGGTAGACAGCGTGATCGGTCCGTCCTGGTTGTTCGTCACCCGCCGCCGATGCACGGCCCGACGGTCCTTGACCAGGCCCAGAGCCTCAACAACGTGATCTGGCGCATCCATCCAACCGGCCGAGGTGATCACCGCGTACTCGCCGGGCGTGTAGATCTTCCCGGTCTGCCGAGCCCGCCCGTACAGCTCACGCGCCCGCCGATTGACCTCCAGGCTCCGCACGTACGTGCCCGATCCCTGGCGCTTCTCGACGAGCCCCTGATGGCTCAGCGCCTCCAACGACCGCGCAGCCGTGGGCCGGGACACCTTCCAGTCCGCCGCCAACTGCCGCTCCGAGGGAACCTCCTCCCCCGGCCGCAGGTCACCCCGAAGAATCTGATCACGGATGTAATGCGCGATCTGGAGATACTTCGGCTGAGCCTCTTCGATCTGAGGCATGTCTCCCCACCCTCCTTGTCCAAGTGGCTATGGCCAGTAGCCACTATAGAGTGAGTGGTCAACCCCGGACCCCGTAGGCTGAACCGCATGAAGCGGTTGATCGTCGCAGCAGGAGGAGGGGGCGACGCCGTCGCCGCCGCCATGCTTCACGCCGCCCTCTACGGCGACGAGGACCAGGCGGTGATCCTCACGTACGCGTGGGACCGCCTCCTGATCGACCCAGTACCGGGCCCGAGGGGACCGGAGAACTTCACCGGCCTCGAACAGCTCACCCCGGCCGTCTGGGCAGTGCCGGCCGAAGCCCACCCGATTCCTCCGGCAGGCTCCACACTCCCCCGACTCGCCGCAGAGTTCCCGCACACCTTCGCGCTGATCGACCCGCAGCACGGGGCCGAGGGCATCACACGCCAACTCGAAGAGTTGGTGAGCCACTTGTCACCGGAGTCGATCGATCTCCTGGACGTGGGTGGAGACATCCTCGCGCGGGGCGACGAACCGACGCTCAAGAGCCCGCTTGCTGACGCACTTACGCTTGCCGCGTGCTGCCAGGTGAACGCACCGATCCGCCTCCTGGTAGCAGGCCCCGGCCTGGATGGCGAACTGCCCCTCGATGAACTGCGCGGCGCACTCGGCTCCCTCGTCCACACCTTCACGGCGAAGGACGTCGAGTCGATCAGCTCGGTCCTGGAGTGGCACCCGTCCGAGGCAACCGGGATGCTCGCGGCAACAGCCCGAGGCGTACGCGGCACCTGCGAGATGCGGGACGCAGGACTCCCCGTCCCCCTCACCGACGAAGGACCAACCGTCCACGAAGTCGATCTGGACGAAGCGCTGAGCCGCAACCAGTTGGCCCGCGCCATCACGACGACCACCACCCTGGACGAGGTAGAGGGCCACAGCCGCGAAATCTGCGGGTACTCAGAAATCGACTACGAACGCAACAAAGCCGCATGGCTCAAAGACCAGCCGCCGGTGAAGCTGGTCCCTGAAGCGGTGCTGTCCCAACTCGACCAGTTCGAGGACGAGGCCCTGAACCGCGGAATCACCCACACGACGTTCCGCCGCATCACCGAGGCGCTGAACCTCAACGGCTCCCTCCGCGAGGACCTGCGCCAACTGCTCATCAGCAGCCGCCCGGAGCAGTACGACGCGCCCTTGTGGCGCATCACAACACACTGCTGAGTAACAACCTTCTTCACGGGTTCAAGTGCCCGCGCACGGCGCGGGCGCGCGCCGCCTCTGCGGCGCGGCCTGCCTCCTGTCTGCGCCCCGGCTGGCCGCGCCCGGCGGCGCGCTCGACGGCTGCGGGCATGAAGGGGGAGACACCCTCTGTGGCTGGGGCGGTCGGCTCCACGGCTTTAGGCAGCCACTTTGGGGCGAGCCTCTAAGATCATGGCCCCAACGTCGTGCTTTAACGGGCAGGTCCACAGACTGCCCGACTCGCCGGAAGCTTACGGGGCCATGATCACTCGCCCCAAAGCAGCTCCAGCCCAAAGCCGTTCCGCCGACCTCAGTTTTGTTCCGGCTTCGTCGTGCTCAGCTGCTCAGCAGTCTCCATTACTTGCGGTGTAGGTTTCTTTGGCTCCAATACCGATGCGCTAGACCACAGGTCTTCATGGCTCCGCCTAATCGCGTTGCCAGCAATGCTTGCAAGCGGCACAACGATGCTCAGATTCCTCCCGACAGAGTTCAGGGAAGTTCCGATGGCGATGACCTTGTCGCCCTCTGAAATGGCGAACCTGTCGTGAAGTTCGTTCGCGACACGCACCTCGGGGCGTTGAGGTTCGTCGTAGACGGCCAATGCCAGCGCTAGCTGAGAAATCGCAGGAGCACCGATCTTCTTACTGGTCAAGATCCGCCTGATCTGGGTGTGCTCGACCACTGTCTCAAGCTGATCAAATCGGAAGTACGGGTCGACCAAGAGGCCCTCGCCGACATCTGAAAGAGCTCCGATCACGCGCACGTATGCGAATGGATCAGACGGGTCCAGGATGACCTCGGAGGCGTCCTCGTTCGTCACGTCCAGCTTTGGTGCAGAAAGGTCGGCGAGAATGGCGTGGCCCAGCGGTGAGAGTTTCACCGAGTCGCTAGCGACTTTGATCCATCCCACGCGCTCCAGATACTGCGTCCACGTCTCAAGTGGTTCGCTTTTCCCGGTCAGACTCCCCAAGAAATTTTGGAACGGGGACGTAGTATTCCGCATGCGTCGGAAAGGAGACCTGGCGTAGGCTTCCAGGTTATCCGGGCTGAGTATTGCTCCGCGTCGAGTTGCGGCACTGATGTAGGCGAGGAGTCGATGTCCACCCTCAGTTGCGATTTCCATGGTCGCCAGTATTACGCGTGCTTGCCTGCCGCACATTAAGTTTTCCTGTAGGGCGTCGCGTCTGGTAGAGGAAGGCAGGTAGTACCGGGCCCTCCGGTCGTCGTGGCTACACGTTCCACCGGAGATCGTTCCTGGGCCGTCCGAGGCCCCCCAAGGCCACTCGACGACGACCGACAGTGACAGTCAAGCCAGAGCGGCCAGCAGCGAAACCCCAGGTCAGCGCCCCTCGGGCATACGCGTTTCCCGTAGGGGTGGCGGTGCGGCGTGATGGGGCGGGGTGTTTCTTCCCAACGGACTCAGCTGCCCGCGAGACAAGCTACTTTCTCAGCAAAGAGCGCAACACGGGCCCCAGCGGGGACCTACGATCGCCGACATGCAGCTGACACCCCACGAGGTACTCGGCCGTTGGCTTCTCACAACGCTTGGCGAGATGGGCGGTGTGGGTTCCAAGCAGGCCGTGCTTCGGAGGATCCACGAGCGGTACGGTTCACAGCTCACTGAGACCGACCACCTGCCGCAACCCTCGAACGGGGAAGTCAAGTGGGAGAACCGAACCGCCTGGCAACGGAACCGGATGGTCAAGGCAGGGCTTCTCAAGCCATACGAACGGCGCGGCGACCCGTGGGCGCTCACCGAGGCAGGTTGGGCGGCCCACCGTGCCCTTGTCTCCGGTGAGGGAAGATCTGCTTCAAGGTGGGCTGCGAGGGCTCAGGCGGAAGGTACTGCTAGCGAAACACGGTGAGTGTCTAACTGCGTGACAACGCCCACGCACAGCAGCGGACACACACGCACACCTGCGGACCATCGCAGCAGGTAAGAAGCACGCCAGCCCAACGTCGGACACGCTTTCCAGTTGCTTCGGGACGAAGAGGTCGTGGGTTCAAATCCCGCCACCCCGACAGCCGAAACACCAGGTCAGGCCCGGTGCTGAGAGATCAGCGCCGGGCCTGAATTGCTGTTCGGCCCCGTCTTGGCAGTCGACTTCGGGAACCGGCTCCCAGGACCCGTCTGCCGACGAGCACGCAGGAGCGTGTGGTCAGAGCCAGTCCCAGTGCTTGAAAGCGAAGTACAGCGTCAGAGAGACAACGACGATGACGGCGCTGGAAACGACGAATCCCGAGTGTTGTCCGAAGCCGGGGTAGGGAAGGTTCTGTCCGTAGAAGCCAGTGATCGCCGTGGGCACGGCGATGATCGCGGCCCAGCTCGTCACCTTCTTCATGATCAGGTTCATCCGGTTCGCCTGCACCGACAAGTTGGTCTCCATCACCGAGGCCACCAGGTCGCGCAGCGACTCCGTCCACTCGCCGGCACGCAGCACGTGGTCGTACACATCTCGGTAGTACGGCAGCAAGGGGCCGTCGACGACGTCGAGATCGGGGCGCATGAGGGCGTTGACGACCTCCCGCATGGGCAGGACCACGCGACGGAGCCGAACCAGTGATTTCCGCAGGGCGTAGGACTGGCGCTGTACGGTCTGGATCTGCCGGCCTCCTTCGGCGAAGAGCAGATCGTCCAGTTCCTCGATACGTTCGTCGAGTTGCTGTACCGCGGCGAAGTGCCCGTCAACGACATAGTCGAGCAGGCCGTGGAGCAGAAAGGCGACCCCGTGTGCGGCCAGAGCCGCGGTACGGTCCCAGCGGGCGACCAGCTCGTCGAGGGCGAACGCGGCGTCCTTGCGGACGGTGATCAGCGCCTGCGGCGTGAGGATGACCGCGAGCTCGCTCATCGTCAGTCCTGCGCCGTCCGGGTCGACGGCGACCGCGTAGACACTGAGGAAGTGATGGGTGCGGTAGTTGTCGAGTTTCGCCCGCTGTCCCTCGTGCAGCGCGTCCTCAAGAGCCAGCTCGTGGAGACCGAGTTCCTCGCCGACCGCCGTGAACTCGGCGCGGTTCGGGCAGTACAGGTCCAACCACACAGTCGAAGACGGATCCGCCAGATGCCGGGAGATGTCCCGGACCGGGAAGTCCTCCTCGACCAGGGAGCCGTCACGGTACAGCCGAGTACGGGCCATGTCGCGCACCCTAACGGCGTCGGCGGAACATCAGCGGACACCACTACCGGGCATCCACTCCGACGGGCGGCACCGCCTCGATCGCCTTGAAGCAGGCGCCGCCCGGCAAAGACGCCCTACGGGCGCCCGGACCTCCAGACGTCATTCCTCGGGCTCGCGGCGTTCCTCGCCGGTCCGAGGGCCCTCCGCGGGGAGTGGGTGTGCCTGATGGGTGCCGGTGTCGATGAGGATCTGTGCCGCATGGGTGACGTTGTCGGCCCGGACGGCCCTGGCCATCGCGGCACGGGCGGCGTCGGCTGTCGCGTGCGGCGGGACCACGAGAAGGGAGAAGTGGTCCTGGTCGCCCCGAGTGATCAGAGCGGTGTCATCACCGACCGGAAAGGAGTCGATATGGACGACCCGGTCGTCGATGACCAGGCGCGTGGGAAGGCCATCCCATGCGGTGGCGTCCAGGCCGACGCGCGTGATGGGGCCGAGGTGCCCGGTCAGCACGTGGATGAGGCCGGGCAACTCCGCGCTGATGTCGCGGGAACGCGGCCACCACGCGCCGTCGAGGTTGCCTTCCCGGGATTGTGTCGTCTCCAGCCGCAGAAGAACCGTCCCGGGTTTCGTGGCCCGATGGATCGCGTCCGGCAGGAGCCCGGGCGCGCGAGGCATGTCGGATTCGGTCATGGGTGTCCGCCTGTCTGCGGGATTCGGTGTCGCCGCCGAACGCGGGACCTCCCCTATCACCGTAAATCGTGCGCCGCCCCGGCTGCTCTCGCCGGCGGCTCCGGGCTCGTAGTCTCTCGGTGAAATGCCTGTTCACGCGCACGTCCCGGGGCCTCGGAGCGGCGTAGACTGAAAAAACCGGGAGCACTTCGCACACCGGCCGCCATGTCGGTGCCGTTCCCGGCGCGCAACAACACCGGCCTCCAAGAGGAGGCCGGGGACAGGTCCGCGTCATGACCGCGACCATCGAACCTACGATCACCAAAGAGCGCCTGCCTTCGGCGCCGGCCCGGCTGTCCCTCGCCCCGACCGGCTCGGTTCGAGATCTTCTGGACGGTGCCTGGTGGCCCCGCTCCCGTGATCTCCTCAGGGAGATCCCCACTCTGACAGAAGCGCTGGACGCGCGCTGGGGCCGGATCACCCACATCACCGTGAACCCGACCCACTGGCCCGTCATCCCGCGCAAGGTCCCCGTCACGGGGCACACGGTGCATGTCGGCTGGTTCGCCGCCGAGCAGGACCCGAACAAGGTGATCCTCCTCTCCTACACGGTGGGCCGCCTGGACCTGCTGGTGATCCCTCCGGAGACGGAGCCCGCCGTCGCCGCCCGGCTGATGGCAGCAGCAACCGTTCCGGGAGGTATCCGCACCGCCAGCGGTCTGATGGCCGACGAGGCCACGAGCCACGACGCGGCGGAGGCTCGGAGCCGGGAAGAGGAATGGGAGACCGACGGCGGAGCCGCTTCGGCGGCCGGAGCCACGACAAGGATCTCCAGTTCCGCCCTGAGAAGGTGAGGACGTGGAGACAGCCGTCACCGTCGCCGTGGTCATCTTCGTGATCGTCGCGGGAATGGTCCTGATCCACCGGCTCAACGCGCAGCATGACGAAAGGATCGGGGCGTTCCGCTACAGCGACGCCCTACCGGGAATCGGTCGGCGGACCCGTAAGGGCCCACGTGCCACCGTGCCGAAGGGTCCTCCTGCCGACGCCACACCCCCTGAGCATCGAGAGGCGAGCCGCTGATGACGCAGACCTGCTTCCAGTCAGGGGTGGGTGTGGGGCGACGGCCGTCACACCCACCGGCACGTCGCCCCTGATGCACGTCGTCCTGAATGAGCAAGGGGTCACCATGAAGTCACCGGAACTGCCGTCGGCCGGGCACGCGGAGGTTCGTATCGTCGCCGCGGACCCGGAGGCGGCTCGCCATGTCGCGGAGATTCTCCGCCGTTGTTTCGCCGCCACCGAAGCGCGCAGCTACCCCGCAGGCGCCGACGGCGGAACACGCCTCCACCTCACCGTGGACACCACGCGCACGGCGGAGCCGGTGCGCTCCTGGCTGTTGACCAGCCAGTCCTCCCGGGACGATCACACACAGCCGGACGAAATCTGACGGGATGGCCCTCAGCGGGGGAAGAAGGACACCCCCAGACGTACGGATTTCCGTCGGTGTCGGCACGAGAGGCAGGCGACCATGGCGACACTCCACGAGCGGAAGCACTACCGCGAGGCGATCATGAAGACCCTGTACGAGGCCGTCGAAGGCAATCGCCTCCTCGGCCTCACCGGGGCGCAGCTGCGCGAGGATCTCGCCATGCCCGAGGAGGACCTGGCCGCCGCCTGCACGTACCTGGCGGCCGAGGGACTCATCCAGGTCGACTGGGCGCGAGGAAACACACCCGCGATGGTCACACTGATGCACAAAGGGATCCGACTCATGGAGACCGAGGAGAAGGACAGTGACTGACACCGCACTGGCCACCCTGAGGGCTCCGGTCGGCCACATGACCGACCGTGTCCTCCCATATGACCGAAATTGCGTCCCGGGCATACCCTGGTGAGTGGGCCGGTGCACTCTCACGTGCAACGACCCGGAAGGGCGGCCCCGGTGTGTATACGCCGGGGCCGTTGCGTCACCGGCACATGCCACAGGGAGAAGGTGTGATCCACTCGGCCGATCTCCGCGAGTGACGCGACCGCGACATCGTTGACCCGACGGGCCGAGAGATCAGTGGGCCGTCCACGTGGACGGCGCACAGCGACTGGCCCGCCGCTGGTGCCGGGAGGCTGACGCGGTGCTGTTTCTCCTGCTGCTCATCGTGGCGGTTGCGCTCGGCGTCATCGGTGCGCTCAGCAGGGACACGCTCTACCTGCTGATCATCGGGGGGATGGTGGTCATCGCCGACCTTGTCCTCCTCAGAACGCGGATGGGGCGCAACCGCAGGCCCCGCGTCCTTGTCCGTGGGGCGGTCCGGACCGGCCGCCCGACCTGCCCTTCTGCGTGGGGTACCACCGCCTCCTGGCGCAATGCCCGACATCGCTCACATGCCACTTGCCTGAGCGACGTCGGGCACTCGCCGTTAGCGTGAAGGAAGAGGCACGACAGGCCGCCTGTGCGTCGGAAAGTGGTGACTGAAGATGCGGGATACCGGACTGCCGAACCGGCCCGAGCCCCCTGGCGCGGGGTCAGTGGGCGAGCGCGGCGGGAAGAGTGTGGAGGTGCCGCACGGAGGCGACCCGGGGTCGCGCGGCCGTACAACGATCGCCGACGGTGTGGTGGGAAAGATCGCCGGGATGGCCGCCCGGGATGTGCCGGGCATCCATTCGATGGGCGGTGGATTCGCCCGTGGCATGGGGGCCATGCGTGAACGTATGCCCGGTGCCGGCGGGAAGTCCGTCACCAGCGGGGTGAAGGTCGAGGTCGGCGAGGTACAGACCGCGGTCGACCTGGAGATCGTCGTCGAGTACGGCGTCTCCATCATCGATGTCGCGAACGACGTCAGAGAGAACGTGATAGCCGCCATCGAGCGGATGACCGGTCTGGAAGTTGTCGAGGTCAACATCGCCGTCGGCGATGTGCACGTGCCCGACGAGGACGAGGAACAACCAGAGCGGCGCCTTGAGTAATCGCTTGCCGGAGCCGAAGCGAGCAAGGAGCGCACCGGTTTTCGTGACAGCGATCGGTGGTGCCGACCGTCTTCGACGTCCTCGGTGCGCTGCTGCTCCTGGGCCTGGTCCACGGAGTACCGGCCCTGTGGGCACTTCGCGAACTCGCCGTTGCGGGTAAAGACCGTCTGTGCGTTCTGGCGTTCTGGCGTTCTGGCGTTCTGGCGTTCTGGCGTTCTGGCGTTCTGGCGTTCTGCGGTGCGGTGCGGTGCGGTGGCCATGAGGGACGTCGGTGCGGCGTACGGCGGTGGCCAGAGGTTTCGGTTCGGGGTTGGTTTGTTGGATCTGGTCAGCCGCCGCTGTTCCGCCACCGGTATTCATCGGAAGGCGAGCAGAGTCTCGGATTCGATGTGGGACAGCTTCTCCGGGTTGCGGACGTAGTAGAGGCCGGTGATGCGGGCGTCCTCGACGCGGATCGCCATGATGCCGTCGAGGGCGTCGTCCAGGCGTACGACGAGTGCCGGGTTGCCGTTGACCGTCGTGGGGGCGAGGGTGAGCGTGGCTTCGAGCTTGCTGGTGCGGCCGATGAACATGCGGACCACCTTCTCGGCGCCGATGACCGGCCGCCGCGCGGCCTGCTTGATGCCGCCGCCGTCGCTCATCAGGACGACGTCAGGGGCGAGCACGTCAAGGAGGCCCTGTAGGTCGCCGGTTTCGAACGCTCGCTGGAACGACTCCAGGACCGCCCGGGACTCGCTCGCGGACACCACCTTGCGCGGGCGGCGGGCGTCGACGTGTCGGCGGGCTCGGTGGGCGATCTGGCGCACCGCCGCAGGGGTCTTGTCGACGGCGGCGGCGATGTCGTCGTAGCCGACGTCGAAAACCTCGCGCAGCACGAAGACGGCGCGCTCCGTCGGCGACAGCGTCTCCAGGACGAGCATGAGCGCCATCGACACGCTCTCGGCGAGTTCGACGTCCTGGGCCACGTCCGGCGCGGTGAGCAGGGGCTCCGGCAGCCAGGGTCCGACGTACGCCTCCCTGCGGCGTTTCATTGTGCGCAGCCGGTTGAGGGACTGTCGGGTCGTGATCCGGACCAGGTAGGCGCGGTGGTCGCGCACCTGTGACAAGTCGACCTCGGCCCACCGCAGCCAGGTTTCCTGGAGGACGTCTTCAGCATCGGCAGCCGATCCGAGCATCTCGTAGGCGACGGTGAAGAGCAGGTTGCGGTGGGCGATGAACGTCTCGGTCGCCGGGCCGGTCCGGTCGTGGTCTCTCATGTCTCGCCCCTTCTCGTCTCGCCCCATCTCGTCTCTTCTCGTCTCGTCTCGTCCCGCCCCTTCTCGTCTCGCGGACGGTCCTGGTTACTGGAGGCCTTCAAGCATGCATCCACAGCGCCTTCCTTCAGGCGGCCCGTGCGGGGGTGGTGGCCGGCGCCTCGTCGCGCCCGGCCTGCTGCAGCAGCCGCTGCTGGCGCTTGGTGCCGCCTGAGACTCGGTGCAGGCTGTACGAACCGGCCTTGCGTGCCTCGGCGGCCAGGTGCTTGACGATGCCCTTGCAGACGACTTCCTTGAGCTTCGCGCCAGGGCGACCGTCGATGTGGAACCACAACGCGACGTCGTACCGGTGGGCGAACTGGAAGATGCCTGCGCGACGGCCCAGGCTGATGCACTGGCCCGCGAACACCTGGTTGAGGGGCGAGGGTTGCTCACCCGCGATCCGGCTGAGCACCGTGTCGGCGGCCCGCGCGCCCAGAGGGATCGCGGCCTGGCAGCTCATCCGCAACGGCAGGTCCGACGGCGCCGCCGAGTCCCCGGCCGCGACGATGCGTTCGTCGTCCACGCTCGTCAGCGTCTCGTCCGTGAGCAGGCGTCCCAGGGCGTCCGTGCTCAGCCCGCTGCGCCCGGCCAGGTCCGGCACGGCGAAGCCGGCGGTCCAGATGGTCACCTGGCTCGGCAGTTCGCGGCCGTCACCGAGCCGCACGGCATCGCGGGTCACCGCCGTCACCTTCGCGTCGGCCGCGCCGGCCGCGTCGGAGCCGTCGAGCACGGTCACCCCCAGCGCCGCCAGCCGCCCGGCCACCGAGCGTCGGCCCCGCGGATGCAGGTACGGGCCGAGTACTTCGCCGCAGACCAGGGTCACGTTGCGGCCGGTCTCCGCCAGCTCGGCGGCGGTCTCGATGCCGGTCGGACCGGCTCCGACCACCGTCACCGCGGCTGTCGCGGGAGCGGCGTCGACGATCGGCCGCAGCCGCTGCGCCTCCTCCAGGGTGGCGATCGGGTGGGCGAACTCGGCCGCTCCGGGCACGCGCGGGTCGGCGCTGCCGCTGCCCACCGCGTAGATCAGGTAGTCGTAGTCGAGCGCGCCGCCCGCCTCCAGCGTCACGCGGCGCCCTGCCGCGTCGATCCGTGTCACGGTGCCGACCACCAGCCGGACGTCCTCGGCCAGGACGTCTCGATAGTCGACGACCGCATCGTCGGACCCGCCCACCAGCTGGTGCAGGCGGACCCGATGGACGAAGTTCGGGCGCGGGTTGATGAGTGTCACTGTCACGTCGTCACGCTGCGTCAGGCGATTGGCGGCCATGACGCCGGCGTATCCCCCGCCGATCACGACGACATCGACATCAACATCTGTGTTCTTCGTGTTCTTCGCCATGGTGTCTCCCGTCTCCGTTTCCAGGGGTTCGGCCTCAAGACACCGCGTGATCGATCGCTGTGACAGCTTGTGAGGCAGATCACTGCACGGGTGTGGACCCGGCCATGGAACCGCCCTGTTCTGCGGTGGTTGATGCCTCCGTCGACACCTCCGCCCATACCGTCTTGCCCACGGGATGACGGGGTGTCGAGCCCCAGCGCTCAGCCAGGACGTCCACCAGAAGCAGGCCGCGGCCCGACTCGCCGTCGGGGTACGACGAGGGTGGGGCGGCGGGTGGTCGCTTCGCGGCGGCTGCGTCGGCGACCTCGATCCGGATCAGGTCCGACGCCTCGTCGAGGGCGAGCCGGAGACCGAAGTCACGTCCCGGAACGCGGCCGTGCTGCACGGCGTTCGCGGTGAGTTCCGCGACGACGAGGGCGACCGTGCACGACACGTCCGACGCCGGTGGGTAACCCCACTCCTCCATGCGCCGCACGGCCAAGCGCCGGGCGTGCCGCGCGCCTCGCGGCGAGGAAGCGAACTGCGCGGTGAGCGGCGGGGGTTCGGTCGCTTCACCGTCAGTGGCTTCGCCGTCGAGCAGGACGGCTTCCGCCACGGGCGCTTCGGCGACGCTCCTTCGCGGTTCTTCGTCCGAGGTGGTCGTTCCTGTCAGCACAGCGTTTCCGTTCTTCTTGCCTGTCGAGCCCTGAGTCGTCCCGCGATGTAGTCGAGTCATCACGTTCCGCACTCAAGATTCGTCCCGCAGCCCTACGCTCGGAAGGTGACGCAGCCTTACCTTTTGGTTCGTAAGGGACGGAAGTGACGCCTTGGGCAACGGAATTGATCCCAGTACGTCGATGGCGGCGCTGTTCGGCGCACGCGTACGCAGGCTCCGTACGGCCGCGGGACTGACCCAGGCCGAACTCGGCGCGAAGACACACGTGGTGAGCACCCGGATCACGCAGATCGAGCGTGTCTCCGGGGCGAAGCCGACGCTGGAGCTGGCGCGTGCGCTGGACGCCGCCCTGGGTGCGGACAACCTGCTGGTCGAGCTGTGGCCGTACGTGTACCGCGAGGCGTTCCCGGACTGGTCGCGGAAGTTCATGGAGTACTCGGGGCGGGCGGTGGGCATCCGCGAGTACGCGGCGCATGTGG
Organism: Streptomyces bluensis; assembly: GCF_014650715.1. Lineage (GTDB taxonomy): Bacteria > Actinomycetota > Actinomycetes > Streptomycetales > Streptomycetaceae > Streptomyces > Streptomyces bluensis. The sequence continues at coordinate 188,334 of NZ_BMVM01000012.1, forward strand.
TGCCCGGCTTGTTGCAGACCAAGGCGTACGCACGAGCAGTTCTGAGCGTCGGCCGAACGCTCGGCAGCAAGGAGCAGTTGGAAGAGCGGGTCACCGTTCGTATGGGACGGCAGGATCGCCTCGGTGCGCCAGATCGGCCGGAACTGTGGGTCGTTCTCGACGAGGCGGTGCTCCGGCGTCCGGTCGGCGGCCAGGTGGTGATGCGTGAGCAGCTGGAGCGGCTGCTTGAGGCGGCAGCGGAGCCTCATGTCACCGTGCAGGTACTGCCGTTCGACCAGGGCGAGCATGACGTCATGGGCGGCTCGCTCACCGTTCTGACGATGCCGGACGGCTCGGAAGTCGCCTACACAGAAGGCGCGCACTACGGCCAACTCATCGAGGATCCGGAGGAGGTCAGGAGCTTCGCGCTGACCTACGATCGGCTGCGGGCGGCAGCCCTGCCCCCGCTCATGTCGCTCGACATGATCCGATCCGTGATGGAGGACAACCACCGTGGAGCGAACGTCCCGTCCCGATCTGAACGGCGCCGCCTGGCGCAAGAGCAGCTACAGCAATCAGGAGGGCGGCAACTGCGTGGAGGTGGCCGACGGGTTCCCCGGCGTCGTGCCCGTCCGTGACAGCAAGGTCCCGCACGGTCCCGCTCTGTTCTTCGAGGCCCGCTCCTGGGCAGAGTTCATAGGTGAGTTGAAGGCCGGTCAGCACCGCGTCTGAGTCGGCCAGGTCCCGGCCGCGTTCCGTCTTACGGGCCCGCCGGTTCCTCGTCCGCAAGGGCCCGGCGGGCCACTGACCTCCCCAAAGAACCGGGGGAAAGAACTACCCGCCCACCCACCCTCCCCGGCCGAGAAGCCCCCGTCACCCGTCCGGGTGACCGGCTTGCAGGCGAGGGATACGGACGGTTACGTTCGCCGCGACAACCCGTAAACAGATACGGCCCCCGGCCGGGACTGGCATCCCGAACGAGGGCCTGACCGATCAGGAAGAAGCACCTTCCCGATGGCTGACTCGCAGTCTAACGCGCGCCTGCGCGCCGACGCCGGGACTCCGACCTCCGGCGTGATCCACGTACGTACCCGGCTCACCGCCGACTTCACGGTGATCTCCAACGCCCTCGCGCAGCGACGCGGCAGCGCCGTCACGGTCGGTGTCGCGGCGTACATCTCCTCGCTGCCCGACGGCTCCTCCGTGAGCATCGCCGCCCTGTGCGAGCACTTCAGCGAGGGGGAGATCCTGATCTCGCGAGCGCTCAGGGAGCTCGAAGCGGCCGGATACCTGGAGCGCCGCCGCGAGCGGACACCCACCGGGCAGGTCCGTACCCGGACGTACTTCTACGACGTACCCGACGGCGGCCCGGACCTGGACGGGCCTCCGCCTCCGAAGCCGCCGGGGCCTCCCCGTCCACGGAGGCGGCAAGTAGCCGAGGAAGCCGCGCCCCCGGCGGCAGTCACCACTGGAGCGATGTCCACTCCCGCTCGGGAACAGACGGAGAAACCGGCGGTGGCCCGCCCGGCGCTCTCCGACGCCGACCCGCAGGCAGTCGCCGTTCTGACCTCACTCCGCCGGATCGATCCCCGCCTCGTTCTCTCCGAGCAGGAGGCCGTGCGGCTGGCGCCGGCCGTCACCCAGTGGCTCGCGGCCGGTGTCGCACCCTCCCAGATCACCGCACTGCTCACCGCACGGCTCCCCGACCACTTCCTGACCCGCCCGGCGGGCATCCTCGCCTTCCGCCTCCGGGAGACGCCCCTGCCCGCGCCGCCTCCGCGCCCGCTCACCGAGGATGCGTCCCGCCCCTTCGTGCTGCCCTTTCAAACCTGCGACGGCTGTGAGCGGGCCTTCCGCGCTCCGGAACCCGGGCGCTGTCGTGAATGTCGAGCGGGGGGCCGTCTCCGTGCGGCCGGCTGAGCCGATGGGCGAGTGTGCGGTGAGGCCTCGGGTGGGAGGCTTGGTGTGCGACGATGCGCAACCCAGCACCGGCAACGGCATCACGAGGAGGTGGGGCATGGTCGACAGGTTCAAGGACGGACTTCTGACTCCGACGGAAACAGCCTCCTATCTGGAGATTCCGCAGTCGACTCTCATCTCGTGGCTGAAGGGCAAGGCCGCCGGAGCACCACTGGTCCACCAAGTCGAGCCCGTACGGAAGGGGCAGCCCTCAGTACCCTTCATCGCGGTGGCCGAGGCGCACGTCCTCCGTTCCCTGCGGTCCCTGGGGCTCCGCATGAGCGAGATCAGGGAAGCCGCTGCCGCCGTACGGGACGCCTTCGACACCCCCTACGGCCTCGTGTCGAAGCGGATCGCGACGGACGGCGTGGACATCTTCGTCGAACACGGCCTCGGGGATCTGCGCAGGGCCCGAGACGGTCAGGCCCCCATCCAGGAAGTCGTCTCCGACTATCTTCGCTACCTGACCTGGGCGCCTGACGACGACTTCCCCTCCAGCCTGCGGCTGAGGCAGTACCCGGAATCCGTTCCCGTCGTGATCGATCCGAGGTTCGGTCACGGTCGTCCCATGGTGGCCGCCAATCGCGTCGCGGTCAACGCGATCACTGACCTGTGGGAGGCCGGGGAGAGCATCGAGGAAATCGCGTACGACTTCGACATGACACCTGAGCAGGTCGACGCGCTGTGCCGTGCAGTGGTGCGCCTTGCCGCCTGAGTTCTTCCTCGACCGGAATCTCGGTCGTCGCGTAGCCGAGGGACTGAGAGCCTGCGGGTGGTCGAACGCGAAGCGGTGCTGTTCTACCTCGACAACCAGCAGTTGCGCAGCGCCGAGATGGTCGAACGGCTCGCCGCTCGCCGTGACGCGATCCACCGAGCCGTTGAGAAGGGCGGTCCAGCGGCCTACGCCGTGCGACATGACCGTATCGAGCGCACATGGCCCTGACGGGCGGGCACGGGGGCGAGGCCGCGCAGGTGCCCGGGTTGGGCGAGGACGGTACCGTCACGGTTCCAGGTGGTGGCGGACCGAGTCGCGGACGACGATGTGGGTGTGTCCCCTGCCGAGCCGTTCGCTCCTCATGCGGTGGCCCTCGCCGCGCTCCATCGTGCCGTCGACCTCCAGCCCGGGGTCGTGCGGGACGCGATGCGCCGCCAGGGCCGCGCGGTAGCCGGCGACACGGCTGTCGGGTGTGGTGTAACCGGTACGGCGCCCCAGGAACAGGATGCGCCGGTGGCCCGCCGAGAGCAGGTGGCTGGTGATGGCGTGGGCGCCTGCGGTGTTGTCGTACTCGACGACTGTGGCCGGGACGTCGGGGCCCAACGGAGGGCGTCCGCACAGCACCAGCCGGGAGCCGGCCGCCGCGAGGGCGCGGGCGTAGCTCGCCATGCGCTCGCGGTAGGCGTCGTCGGCGACGATGTTCCCGACGAGGATCACGGTCTCGGCCTGCTCCTGGCGCATCAGCCGGATGGTGTCCAACTCCCGCTCGGGGTCACCGCCCGTCGTGCCGACGATGCACAGCCTGCCCTCGCGCGCCGCCTCCTCCTGCACTCCCTGCGCGACATGGGCGTAGTGCGGCGAGATCACGGAGTTGACCACGATGGCCACGCTTTTGGGCCGCACGCCGGCGAGCCCTCTGGCGTGGGCGTTCGCCACGTAGTCGAGTTCGCGTACGGCGCGCATGACCTTTGCGCGGGTGGCGGCGGCGCTGGGGTAGGTGCCGGAGAGGATCCGGGACACGGTGGCGACCGAGACGCCGGCGTGTTGGACCACGTCGCGGATCGTCGCCAGGCGGGGCCGCCCGTCGTCGGGCGCGGTCCGGCGAGGCATTGGGCCTCCTGCGTCCCCACCTGTATGTAAACGTTTCCGCTCGATGGTCACGTATACGGCCAGATGCGTCAACAGGAGGCTTCGACAGCCTTGACGCGTACCTGGCACGGTGCTTCCATCGCAGGTGTGTAAACGGTTTAACTCTTCGGGGTTTCCGGCCTGGGTCGAGGGCGGGAGCCGGTCCAACCCCACCCCCGCGCACCGCAATCGCAAGGAGGAGAACTTGTCATGCTCATGAAAAGCTGGCCCGCCCACCGCGTGGCCGTCACCATCCCGGCGGTTCTGGCCGTCTGCGCCACGCTGGCCGTCGGCCCCGCGAGCCCAGCCTCGCCCAACCCGACTCCGACCACCGCCACCACCACCGCCGATACGGCGGTTCAGGCCGCCCGCGTCATGGAGAACCTCGGGCGCGGGGTCGTGGCGGTGCGCTCCAGCAGCACCCAGGTCCTGGTGTCCTGGCGGCTGCTGGGGCTCGACCCGGAGGGCATCGGCTTCAACGTGTACCGGTCCACCGGTGGCGGCGCGTACGTCAAGCTCAACGCCGCTGTCCTGACGGGCGGCACCAACTACGCCGACCCCACCGCCGACCTGACGAGGTCCAACAGCTACCGGGTGGCCCCGGTCGTGGGCGGGCAGGAGCAGGCGCCCAGCGAGGCCTTCACGTTGACGGCCAACCACGCCACGGAGCCCGTGGTCCGCGTGCCGTTACGCTCCGGCGGTCCGGTGAAGTTCGTCTGGGTCGGCGACCTCGACGGCGACGGCGCGTACGACTACGTGGTGGACCGGCAGACCTCGCCCCAGTCTCTTGAGGCCTACAGCGGCGACGGCGACTTCCTCTGGGAGGTCGACATGGGGCCGAACAGTCAGAACCAGGACAACATCGAGCCGGGGTCGTCCGCAATCGACCTGGGCCACTGGGACGGTGTCACGGTCTACGACTTCGACAGCGACGGCCGCGCGGAGGTCGCCGTACGGATCGCCGACGGCGTCACCTTCGGCGACGGCACGACCTGGACGCACGAGGACGACTCGCGGCAGTGGATGGCCGTCCTGGACGGCCGGACCGGAGCCCTCCGCAACTGGTCGGCCGTGCCGACGACTTACCTGGGTGACGGTCCGATGGGCGCGCGCCTCGGCGTGGCGTACCTCAACGGGACCACGCCGAGCCTGGTCGCCTACATGAAGAACCGGCGCGACGACGGCTCCTTCAACCTGATGATGGCCGCCTGGAAGTACGACGGCGATTCGCTGGACCGCCAGTGGACATGGCAGCGCGGCAGCCAGAACGCGCCCGACGGGCACAACACCCGCGCCATCGACGTCAACGGTGACGGGAAGGACGAGGTCGCCGAGATCGGGTTCGTGCTGAACGGCGACGGGTCCCTGCGCTACTCGATGGGGCCCAAGGGCATCAACCACGGCGACCGTTTCCACATCGCGGACATGGACCCCAGTCGTCCCGGCCTGGAGGGCTACGGCGTCCAGCAGGACAACCCGAGCGGTCTGCTGGAGTACTACTACGACGCCTCGAACGGCACCGTCATCTGGGAGCACAAGGGTGACGGCCCCGCCGACGTCGGACGCGGCATGGCCGGAGACGTCGACCCGCGCTTCCCCGGCATGGAGGTCTGGTCCTTCTCGGGCCTGTACAACGCGCCCTCCAACAAGCTCGCCGAGCCGAACGCGTCGCTGCGCCCCTGGCCGCAGCTGGGCCTGTGGTGGGACGGCGACCTCACCATGGAGCTGCTCAACGACGGCAAGATCGAGAAGTGGGACCCTGCACGCCCGACGCCGAGCGGCAGCCTGCCCCGGCTGGTCAGCACCTGGAACTACGGCGCGGTCAACGCCTCCCAGGGCGTGCAGCCCACCTTCGTCGGTGACATCCTCGGCGACTGGCGCGAGGAAGCCGTGTACACCAACGCGTCCTACGACGAGTTGATCATCTTCACCACGAACCAGCCGACGAACACCCGGCTCTACACGCCGGCGCACAACCCCGCCTACCGGAACGCCATGACGTTCAAGGGCTACATGCAGTCCCACCACCCCGACTACTTCCTCGGAGCGGGCATGGCCCAGCCACCTCGGCCCAACATCGCCTACGCTGCGGGCGGTTCCTGAATCCTGACAGGTCGTGTCTGTCATCCCTCGAAGCGGTAGCCCATGCCGGACTCGGTGATCAGATAGCGCGGGTGGGAGGGGTCCGTCTCCAGTTTGCGGCGCAGCTGGGCCATGTAGACCCGCAGGTAGTTGGTCTTGGTGCTCTGCGAGGCGCCCCAGACCTCCCGGAGGAGATCCTTCTGTGTGACGAGCCGGCCGGGGCTGGTGACCAGGATCTCCAGCAGGTGCCACTCGGTGGGGGTCAGCCGCACGTCCCGCCCGCCCCGGACGACCTTCTTGGCGAGCAGGTCGACGGTGAAGTCGTCCGTCTCCACCAGGGTCGTTTCGGGGGCGAGCGGGCTGCCCTCGGCGCGGCGGACGGCGGCCCGCAGCCGAGCCAGCAACTCGTCCATGCTGAACGGCTTGGTGATGTAGTCGTCGGCGCCCGCGTCGAGCGCCTCGACCTTCTCGTAGGACGCCTGGCGGGCCGAGAGGACGAGGATCGGTACACGGGTCCAGCCGCGGAGCGCCCTGATGACGTCGACGCCGTCCATGTCGGGCAGGCCGAGGTCGAGCATCACCACGTCGGGATGACGCGCGGCCGCCAGTCTGAGAGCCGTGGCCCCGTCGGGGGCGGCGTCCACGCCGTACCGGCGGGCCTCCATGTTGATCACGAGAGCCCGTACGAGATGCGGGTCGTCCTCCACCACCAGCACCTGGGTCATCGGTGTGCCTTTCCGTCGTGTAAGGCCGTCACTTGCTCCAAGGCCGTCACCTCGTCGCCGACCGCCACCTCGTCGTCCCCGGCCGTCAGTTCGTCGTCGCCGCCGGCCGTCACTTCGTCGCCGCGAGGTCCTTGAGCGCGATGTTGAGTTCCAGGACGTTCACCCGCGGTTCGCCGATGAAGCCGAGCGTGCGGCCGTCGGTGTGCTCGTCCACCAGTTTCTGCACCTGCGCGAGCGGCAGGTTGTTCTTCTCGGCGACCCGGTGGACCTGGAGGTCCGCGTAGGCCGGGGAGATGTTCGGGTCCAGTCCGGAAGCGGAGGAGGTGACGGCGTCGGCGGGGACGTCGGACGGCTTGACCACGTGACCGGGCACCGAGTTGTCCTTGATGACCGCGGCCTGGGCGTCCTTCACCTGCTGGACAAGGTCCTTGCTGTCGGCGGCGAGGTTGGTCGCGCCGGAGACGATGAGCTTGTACTGGGTGTTGACGCTGTTGTGGCCCAGCCCGTTCTGCGGGCGGCCCTGGAACCACTTCAGGTCCGGTTCCGGGGTCTGCTGCCCCTTCTTCAGCGGCAGGTTGTACGCCTGCCCGATCAGGGACGAGCCGACGACCTTCCCGTCCGCCTTGATCTCGGAACCGTTCGCCCTGCCGGGGAACAGCCCCTGGGCGATACCGGTGACGACCAGCGGATAGATGACACCGGTCACCAGGGTCAGCACGAGCAGGGCGCGCAGGCCCGCTCCGAGCAACCGGGCGGTGTTGGTGACGGAGTTGTTCATGTCGTTCACCTGATCCCGGGGATGAGGGAGATGAGCATGTCGATGATCTTGATGCCGATGAACGGGGCGATCAGCCCGCCGAGGCCGTAGATCGTGAGGTTGCGCCGCAGCATCCGGTCCGCGCTCATCGGCCGGTACTGCACACCCCTCAAGGACAGCGGCACCAGCGCGATGATGATCAGCGCGTTGAAGACGACGGCCGACAGGATCGCGGAGTCGGGTGAGGACAGGCCCATGATGTTGAGCTTGTCCAGGCCCGGGTAGACCGCCGCGAACAGCGCCGGGATGATCGCGAAGTACTTCGCGACGTCGTTGGCGATGGAGAACGTCGTGAGCGCGCCCCGGGTGATGAGCAGTTGCTTGCCGATCTCGACGATCTCGATCAGCTTCGTCGGGTTGGAGTCCAGGTCCACCATGTTCCCGGCCTCCTTGGCGGCCGACGTACCGGTGTTCATCGCCACGCCGACGTCCGCCTGCGCCAGGGCGGGGGCGTCGTTCGTACCGTCACCGGTCATCGCGACCAGCTTGCCGCCCGCCTGCTCGCGCTTGATCAGCGCCATCTTGTCCTCGGGCGTGGCCTCTGCCAGGAAGTCGTCGACTCCGGCCTCGTCCGCGATCGCCTTCGCGGTCAGCGGATTGTCACCCGTGATCATGACGGTCTTGATGCCCATGCGGCGCAGTTCGACGAACCGCTCCCGCATGCCGTCCTTGACGACGTCCTTGAGGTGGATCACTCCGAGGACGCGGGCGCCCCGCTCGTCGTCCACCGCGACCAGCAGCGGTGTGCCGCCCGCCTCGGAGATCCGGGCCGCGATCGTGTCGGCGTCCTCGGGGAGGGTGCCGCCCTGTTCCTGGACCCAGGTGATGACCGAACCGGCCGCGCCCTTGCGGATCTTCCTGCCGTCGACGTCCACGCCCGACATCCGGGTCTGGGCGGTGAACGCGATCCACTCGGCGCCGGCCAGCTCGCCCTGGTGGCGTTCGCGCAGCCCGTACTTCTCCTTCGCCAGAACGACGACCGAGCGGCCCTCGGGGGTCTCGTCGGCCAGCGAGGAGAGCTGGGCGGCGTCGGCGACCTCGGCCTCGGTGGTCCCGCTCACCGGCACGAACTCGGCGGCCTGCCGGTTGCCCAGGGTGATGGTGCCGGTCTTGTCCAGCAACAGCGTCGAGACGTCACCGGCGGCCTCGACCGCCCGGCCGGACATCGCCAGCACGTTGCGCTGCACCAGCCGGTCCATGCCCGCGATACCGATGGCCGACAACAGCGCGCCGATCGTGGTGGGGATCAGACAGACCAGCAGCGCCACCAGCACGACCATCGTCAGGTGCGTGCCCGCGTAGGCGGCGAACGGCGGCAGCGTCGCCACCGCCAGCAGGAACACGATGGTCAGCGAGGCGAGCAGGATGTTCAGCGCGATCTCGTTCGGCGTCTTCTGCCGGGCCGCGCCCTCGACCAGGCTGATCATCCGGTCGATGAAGGTCTCGCCCGGCTTGGTCGTGATCCTGATGACGATCCGGTCGGACAGCACCTTCGTCCCGCCGGTGACGGCGCTGCGGTCGCCGCCCGACTCCCGGATGACCGGCGCCGACTCACCGGTGATCGCCGACTCGTCCACGGACGCGACGCCCTCGACGACATCGCCGTCGCCGGGGATGACGTCGCCCGCCTCGCACACCACCAGATCGCCGATCCGCAGCTCCGTGCCCGGGACCTGTTCCTCGGAGCCGTCCGCGAGCAGCCGGCGTGCGACCGTGTCGGTCTTGGCCTTGCGCAGCGTGTCGGCCTGCGCCTTGCCGCGGCCCTCGGCGACCGCCTCCGCCAGGTTGGCGAAGACCACGGTCAGCCAGAGCCAGGCGCTGATGGTCCAGCCGAACCAGTTGCCGGGATCCGTGAAGGAGAAGACGGTGGTCAGGAACGAGCCGATCCACACCACGAACATCACGGGCGACTTGACCATCACCCGCGGATCGAGCTTGCGGAAGGCGTCCGGCAGGGACTTGACGAGTTGTCCGGGGTCGAACAGGCCCGCGCCGACACGGCCTTCGGCGGCCTTGTGCCCGGTGGGTACGTCGCTGTGCGGCGCCCGGGTCGGAGTGGCTGTGGACATCGAGGCCTCTTGGTTCTTCACGTCTCGTTTTATTACGTCTTGGTTCGTTGCGTCTTGGTCCGTTGCACCTTGATTCGTTGCGTCTTGGTTCGTTGCGCCTTGGTTCGTTACGTCGGTGTTCATGACGCCAGCCCCTCGGCGAGCGGTCCGAGCGCGAGGGCCGGGAAGTAGGTCAGACCGGTGATGATCAGGATGGCGCCCACGAGCAGGCTCGCGAACAGCGGCTTCTCGGTGCGCAGGGTGCCCGCGGTGACCGGGACCGGCTTCTGCTCGGCGAGTGAACCCGCGAGCGCCAGCACGAAGATCATCGGCAGGAACCGGCCCAGCAGCATCGCGAGCCCGGTCATCGTGTTGAACCAGTCGGTGTTCGCGTTCAGGCCCGCGAACGCCGAGCCGTTGTTGTTCGAGGCGGACGTGAAGGCGTACAGCACCTCGGAGAACCCGTGCGCGCCGGAGTTCAGCATCGATTGCGGTGGTGTGGGCAGGGCCATGGAGACCGAGGCGAAGATCAGGACCAGCGCCGGGGTGATGAGGATGTAGCACGCCGCCAGCTTGATCTCGCGGGTGCCGATCTTCTTGCCCAGGTACTCGGGCGTACGGCCGACCATCAGCCCCGCGATGAACACCGCGATGACCGCCATGATCAGCATGCCGTACAGGCCCGAGCCGACACCGCCGGGCGCGATCTCGCCCAGCATCATGCCCAGCATCGCGATGCCGCCGCCGAGGCCCGTGAACGACGAGTGGAAGGAGTCCACCGCACCCGTCGAGGTCAGCGTGGTCGACACCGCGAAGATCGACGAGGCACCGACGCCGAACCGCACCTCCTTGCCCTCCATCGCACCGCCCGCGATCTGCAACGCCGGGCCGTGGTGGGAGAACTCGGTCCACATCATCAGGGTGACGAAGCCGACCCAGATGCTCGCCATGGCCGCCAGGATCGCGTAGCCCTGCTTCACGCTGCCGACCATCACGCCGAACGTGCGGGTCAGCGAGAACGGGATCACCAGTAGCAGGAAGATCTCGAACAGGTTGGTGAACGGAGTGGGGTTCTCGAAGGGGTGGGCACTGTTGGCGTTGAAGTAGCCGCCGCCGTTGGTGCCCAGTTCCTTGATGGCCTCCTGCGAGGCGACCGCACCGCCGTTCCACTGCTGCGAGGCCCCCATGAACTGGCCGACCTCGTGGATGCCGGAGAAGTTCTGGATCACTCCGCAGGCCACCAGCACGACGGCGGCGATCGCCGCGCCCGGCAGCAGGATGCGGGTGACACCGCGCACCAGGTCCGACCAGAAGTTGCCCAGCTCACCGGTGCGCGAGCGCGCGAACCCGCGCACCAGCGCCACCGCGACCGCGATACCGACGGCCGCGGAGACGAAGTTCTGCACGGCCAGACCGGCGGTCTGCACGACGTGGCCCATGGCCTGCTCGCCGGAGTACGACTGCCAGTTGGTGTTCGTCACGAAGGACGCCGCGGTGTTGAACGCCTGCGCCGGCTCGATCGAGGAGAACCCGAGCGAACCGGGCAGCACGCCCTGGAGCCGTTGCAGCAGGTAGAGGAAGAGGACGCCCACGGCCGAGAAGGCGAGCACGCCGCGCAGGTACGCGGGCCAGCGCATCTCGGTGTTCGGATGGGCGCCGATGGCCCTGTAGATCCATCGCTCGACGCGCCAGTGCTTGTCGGAGGAGTAGACCTTGGCCATGTAGGTGCCGAGGGGAACGTAGGCGAGCGCCAGCGCCACCATGAGGGCGAGCAACTGGAGCACACCGGCGAGTACGGGACCCATGTGCGCTCTCAGAACCTCTCCGGGAAGATCAGGGCGAGGACGAGATAGCCCAGCAGGGCGACGGCCACGACCAGGCCGACGATGTTCTCGACGGTCACAGCTTCGTCACCCCCTTGGCGACGAAGGCCACCAGCGCGAACACCGCGAGAGTGGTGACAACGAAGGCCACGTCGGCCATCGTGAGCTCCTGGAGGGGATTCGGAGAGCATCCGTGTGAGAACCGGACGCCTGACGGATCGGACGTTTCGAGGAAACCCCGAACGCCGGCCGAATCCGAGCACCGTTGACGGGCCTCTTACGTCCGCGCCCACCCCTTTGACGGACCTCTTACGGCTTTGACGGACCTCTTACGGCGCCTGTGACCACGGCGACGCCGGTCAGCGCGCTGAAGGGGGTCTCGGACCGCGATGGCGAACTGCTGGAGGAGGCGTTCGGCGTCAAGACGGTCACCGACCTGGCCCAGCTGAAGTACGCCCGCTGGGCACAGGCCCTGGCCGCCCTCCACGTGGCCAAGTAGCCGCCTGGTACCACCGTGGTGCCGTGGCCCCGCGCGGGCACACGGCACCACATGCGCCTTCTCCCAGTCGTGACCTGTCAGTCGTGCGGGGCCTGTCCGCTCACCCGGTGGTCCGCGTGACTGAGCGCTTCGAGGACCAGGCGCCGCAGGTGACCGTCACTGAGGCGGTAGTGGATGTGCCGGCCCTCGCGGCGGGTGTCGACGAGTCCTGCGAGCCGCAGCTTCGCCAAATGCTGACTGACCGCCGTGCGCGACGCCTGGCACCGCTCGGCGAGAGAACCGACATCCGACTCGCCCTGCGCGAGCAGCCACAGCAGATGCAGCCGGGTGGCGTCCGAGAGCATCGCGAACACCCCCGTCGCCTCGGCGAGCCGCGCGCTGTCCGGAGCACGCAGATGCGCACTGGCCGCAGGTGATATCGCGTCGCGCTCAGGCATGAGGTCAGCCTAGAGCCATCGGGGGCGGTGGCGGGGCAGGCCGTATCGGCACCACAGGAGCCCTGACGCCACACCGTCCCGCATCACGCGGCATCGCGCGGCATGCCCCCACACAACACGGCATCGCGACCGTCACAGCCAGCCATCATGTGCGCAGGTGCGCACATGATGGCTACACTCGTGGGGTGTCGACCGGCCCGACCGGTCCGACCGAACCGGCCTGCCCAGGGAGCCGCCCGCATGTTCGCCGTCCTGCGCGACCGCACCTACCGCCACCTCTTCGCCGCCCAGGTCATCGCCCTCGTCGGCACCGGGCTGGCGACCGTCGCGCTCGGCCTGCTGGCGTACGACATCGCGGGCGCCGACGCCGGTTCGGTGCTCGGCACCGCGCTCGCCCTGAAGATGGTGGCGTACGTGGCGATCGCCCCGGCCGTCGGCGCGGTGGCCGACCGGCTGCCACGCCGGGCGCTCATGGTGACGGCGGACCTGGTGCGCGCCGGGGTGGCGCTGTTCCTGCCGTTCGTCGACCAGGTCTGGCAGGTGTACGTGCTGGTCGTCCTGCTCCAGTCCGCGTCGGCCGTGTTCACGCCGACGTTCCAGGCCGTTATCCCCGACGTGCTGCCCGAGGAGCGTGACTACACGCGGGCGTTGTCGATGTCGCGGCTCGCGTACGACCTGGAGAGCCTGTTCTCCCCCGCGCTGGCGGCGGCGCTGCTGTCGGTCGTCACGTACAACTGGCTGTTCACCGGGACGGTGTTCGGCTTTCTCGCTTCGGCCGCGTTGGTGATCTCCGCCGCTCTGCCCGAGCCGGCCACCCCTCCCGCGCCGCCCGCCCGGGGCGCCTGCGCCAGGGCCACCACGGGCACCCGCCTCTTCCTCGCCGTCCCCGAGCTGCGGGCGCTGCTCGCCCTGAACCTCGCGGTCGCGGCCGCCGGAGCGATGGTGACCGTCAACTCCGTCGTCTACGTGCGCGAGGTCCTGGGACTGCCGCAGAGCGCCGTGCCGTTGGCGCTCGGCGCGTACGGCGCGGGGTCGATGATCGTGGCCCTGGTCCTGCCCCGGGTCCTGGACCGGGTGCCGGACCGGGCCGTGATGCTGCCGGGGGCGTTGCTGCTCGCGGTCGTCTTCGCCGGGCTCGGGGTCGTCACGGCGGCGCCGAGCGGGGGTTGGCGCTGGCCCGCGCTGCTGGCTGTCTGGGCGGCGTTCGGTGCGGCGTGCTCGATGGTGCTGACGCCGACGGGGCGGCTCATCCGCCGCTCGGCGCCGCCCGCGGAGCGTACGGCGGCGTTCGCCGCGCAGTTCTCGTTGTCCCACGGCTGCTGGCTGGTGACGTATCCGCTGGCGGGATGGCTGGGTTCGGCGGCCGGGCTCTCGTGGGCGGTGCTCGCCCTGGGCTCGATCGCGCTGGCCGCCTCGCTGCTGGCGGCAGGGCTGTGGCGGCCGGGGCCCTCCGGGCCCGCGCACGTGCACGCGGACCTTCCCGCCGGGCACCCTCACCTGGTGGGCGCCCGACGGGTGTCGACGGGCTGGCGGCACCATCACGTCCGGCTCGCCGACGGCCTGCACGCCCACCCGTACCAACGGCACCCGTAGCACCGGCTGACTCCGGCCGGCCTGCGCCGCCGACGCGCGGTATGCCTCCACGGCCGAGGCGAGCCGCGGCGACCCGCGAGCGGAACTGGCGCAGGTCGCCGACGCGGTACGCGATGCAGCCGACGACGAGACCGGTGGACGCGTTCAGTGCAGGCGATCCGCCGTGGCCGTGGCCGCCAGGGCGAGGAGAGACGCCGTTTCGTCGAGGGCGGCCGGGTCGTCGGAGAGTCTGCTGGTGGCGACCCGTAGGTGAGGCTCGGTGTACGAGACGCAGTAGCGGGTGCCCGGTGACACCGTGACGCCTCGGGCGGCCATCGTGACCAGCGCGGACGTCTCGTCGGCCACCGGCACCCACAGCATGAGGCCGTCCTGGTTGCGGGTGCGTACGCCGTGCCCGTCCAGGCGGTCGGCCAGCGCTGTTCTGCGCCTGCCGTACCGGTCGGCGGCCTCCCGTACGCAGCGCGTGGCCGCCTCGTCCACGAGCAGGTGGGCCAGCGCGTCCTGGAGGATGCGGCTGGTCCAGCCGGTGCCGAACGTGCGCAGGACCCGGGCGCGTTCGACCAGTTCCCCCGGCCCGCCGACCACGCCGAGGCGCAGATCGGGGCCGTACGCCTTGGAGTACGAGCGCACCAGCGCGGTGCGGTGCGGCAGATGGACACCGATGCTGGCGCCGGGGGTCGTGGCGAGCGGGCCGATGCCGTCGTCCTCGACCACGGTGACGTTCGGCGCGCTCTCCAGTAGGGCGGCAAGCGCGGCGGCCCGCCGCTCGGTGAGCGTCCAGCCGCAGGGGACCTGCGCCCGGGACTGATGCAGAAACAGTGCGGGGCGCTGGTCCAGGGCCTGGGACAGCGCATCCGGGAGCGGGCCCTCGTCGTCGCACGCGACCGGGACGACAGTTGCGTCCAGGGCATCCAGGATGTCGAGCAACCGCGCCGCCGTGGGATCCTCCACGACGACCCGGTCACCGGGCACGATCAGCGCCTGGCACAGCACCTGCACCCCTTCGTAGCCGCCGCCGACGGCCAGCCACGCCTCGGGCGTGAACGGCCAGGTGCCGCGCACGGCGTCCAGCAGGGCGTCGGTGATGGGGGTACGGGAGTAGTCGTTGAGCTTGGGTGTCCGGGCGCCCGCGAGCAGTGCCTCGCCGAGCGGTGGCAGCAACGCGGGGTCCGGGGCGGCGACGGCGAGGTCGAGGGTGAGGTGGGCGCCGAAATCGCCGACGCGCTCGTAGCGAACCGGGTGCGGTACCGACGGCGGGCCGCTGACCACGCTCCCGCGCCGCCCGAGCGTGGTGATCATTCGGTGCCGGCGCAGTACTGCCCATGCCTCCGCGACAGTGCTGGGACTGACGTCGAGCGCACCGGCGAGAGCCCGCACGGTGGGCAGTGCGCTGCCGGGCGCCAGCTCTCCCGACCGGATGAGATCGGTCATGGTGACCGCGATGCCCCGGGCGCTGGGGTCCTCTATGCGTGCCGCCAGCCGGGCGGTGGGCCACGTTCCCTGCCCGCCTCCGCCCTTGCCCCTGCCTCCGCCATCGGTCCCGGCCATGCCGTTTCCCCCCGCTCACCTGGCCGTTCTCCCGCACCGACCCTCTGTCGCCGTATACGGCCCCGCAGGTTACGACACGGAAAAACTATGTTCAGTAACAAAACGCATCTTGTTTGCATTCTGTTCTGAACAATAGCCTGCCGCACATCGCATGGCCGAAAGAGAGCTATGCGCACCATGCAAGAACTTGTACCGCTCTGTGCGAGCTTGCTCGAAACGCTAGGAGTGCGCGCCGTGTCACGTCCGTCCCTCCCCACCGTCCGTCTGGGCCTGCGCGACTGGGACCATCTGGTGCCGCTGATGTCCGGACGGGTGCGGGTGCCGGGCTTCGACATACGGATCGACGCGCGGGAGATCACTCCGAACGTGCTCGCCGAGCCGGGCCTCGACGGCGGCGAGACCTCGTTCAGCCGCTATGTGCAGGCCCGTGCGGCGGGCGACGACCGGCTGATGGGTCTGCCCGCGTTCGTGATGCGCGGCTTTCGCCACCGCTGTGTGCTGGTGCGGACCGACAGCCCGATGCGTTCGCTGGACCAGCTCACCGGCACCCGTATCGGCCTCACCGGCTGGCCCGACTCCGGCAACACCTGGACCCGGGCGCTGATCCGTGCCGCGGGCGTGGACCTGTCCGGCATCACCTGGCGGGTCGGCCCGCTGGCCACCGGCGAGGTCGGCAAGGAACGGCTCGGGGACCGCCCGCTGCCGTCGAACGTCTCGGCCATGCCGGAGGGCGAGTCCCTGGTCGGGGAACTGGCCGCCGGACGCCTGGACGCGATCCTCACCCCCTTCATGCCGTCGGAGTTCTTCACCTCGGCAAGCCGCTTCCGGCATCTGCTGGACGACCACCCGGCCGCCGAGCGCGCCTACTGGTCGGCCACCGGATTCGTCCCCGGAATCCACCTGGTGACGCTGAAGAAGGAGGTCGTCGAGGCCCACCCCGAGTTGCCCGCCGCCCTCCTGGCGGGCCTGGAGGAGTCCAAGCACCACTGGCTCGGCCGCCGCAGGCTTCTCACCGACACCACACCCTGGCTGCTGCACGCGCTGACCGAGTCGGCCACGCTGTTCGGCCAGGACTGGATGCCGTACGGTACGGCGAGCAACGCGGCGATGACCGCCGCGTTCTGCGAGGAGCTGTACGCGCAGGGCATCTGGCCCGATCCGATCGACCCGGCCGTCGTCTTCCCGGAGCCCTTCCCGGAGCCCTTCCCGGAACCCGTCGCCCCCGGCCCGTCGGCCTCCGCCACAGCCGCCGTCTGAAGCCCCGGGCCCGCCGCTCCTCCTCCTTTCCCCGCTCCCTGAACTCTCCCCCTGATCCGCTCCCTGACCCTCCCCCTGATCCGCATCTCCTCGGCCCACTCCCCTTCGCTGTTCCCCCGCTCCCCTCCCTCACCGCCTCCCCTTACCTTCCCCTGGCAGTTTTACCCCTGTCTGATCCACTTCCTCCCCGCTCGATCCACCTGCCGACCCACCCTGGAGCAACCCGCTCATGCGCATCGCCGTAGGACAGTTCGCCGCCAGTCCCGACTGGAAGGACAACCTGACCGCCTGTATCGACCTCGCTGCCGAGGCGGACCAGGGCGGCGCCGATCTGCTCGTACTTCCCGAGGGCGTACTGGCCCGCTTCACCGAGGACCGCCACCGCATCCGTGAGGTGGCACAGCCGCTGGACGGCCCGTTCGTCACCGAACTGGCCGCGGCCACCGCACGGAGCGCCACCTCCATCGTGGTCGGCATCCACGAACCGTCCGACGACGGCCGGGTCTTCAACACGCTGGTGGTGCTGCGCGCGGGCGAACTCATCGCCCGCTACCGCAAGATCCACCTCTACGACGCCTTCGGCGACCAGGAGTCCGCCAACGTCCGCCCCGCCGACGAACCGCCCGTGGTGGTCGAGGTGGCCGGCACCAAGGTCGGCCTCATGACCTGCTACGACGTACGCTTCCCGGAACTGGCCCGGCTGCTGGCCGACGCCGGTGCCGAGGTGCTGGTGCTCCCGGCGGCCTGGGTGCGCGGCCCGGCCAAGGAGCGCCACTGGGAGGTCATGGTCACCGCGCGGGCCCTGGAGAACACCTGCTGGGTCGCGGCCAGCGGCGAGTGCGGCCCGCGCAACATCGGCAACAGCCTCATCGTCGACCCGCTCGGCACCGTCCGCTCCCGGCTCGCCGCCGCGCCGGGGCTGGCCTGGGCCGAGGCGGACCCGGGCGTCACCGCGGCCGCCCGTGGCACCCTCCCCGTCCTCGCCAACCGACGGTTCGCCGT
This sequence comes from Streptomyces bluensis, assembly GCF_014650715.1. GTDB lineage: Bacteria > Actinomycetota > Actinomycetes > Streptomycetales > Streptomycetaceae > Streptomyces > Streptomyces bluensis. Next base: position 205,946 of record NZ_BMVM01000012.1, read on the forward strand.
CGACCCCACTGTCCGTCCCCTCGGCAGCCTTCCCCTCGGAGCCTGACATGCGCAACATGTTCACCAGACGTATCGCCCTCACCGTCGGTGCCCTTTCCTGCACCGCCCTGCTGGCCGCGTGCGGCGGCAACCCGCCGCAGGCCGGAACCGGCGGGAAGGACTCTTCCGCCACCACCGGCTCGGGAGCCAAGGTCACCATGGACCAGGCGCTGCACGACCAGCTGCCCGCCAAGGTGGTCAAGGCCGGAAAGCTGATCTCGGTCAACAACGGCTCCTTCCCTCCGTACGAGATCGCCGGCTCGGACGGTCACCACCTCACCGGTGCCTCCGCGGACCTGTCGACCGCGCTCGGCCAGCTTCTCGGCGTCACCATCGAGCACGTCACGGCGGACGGGCTGCCGAGCGAGCTGACGGGCATCAAGGCCGGGCGGTACGACTTCGCCGTCGGCCCGATCGGTGACTTCAAGGACCGGCAGGGCGCCAACGACTTCGTGGACTGGGTGCGCGAGTTCGTCGTCTTCGCCGTACCCAAGGACAACCCGAAGAAGATCACCTCCCTCGACACCGCCTGCGGCCGGAAGATCGCGGTCATGGCCGGCGGCTCCGCCGAGGGCGTCATCAAGACCCAGTCCCAGACCTGTGAGAAGGACGGCAAGCCCGCCGTCCAGGTGCAGTCGTACAAGGACCAGCCGTCCTCGATCCTCGCCGTCAAGTCCGGCCGCGCCGACGCCTTCTTCTCCTCACAGGCGCCGCTCACGTACTTCGTGCAGCAGTCGAAGGGCGAGCTCGAACTGTCCGGCACCGGGCAGTCCAACGGGTTCGACACCCTCTACCAGGGTGCCGTCGTCCCCAAGAACGGCGAGCTGCGCGACGTGCTGCTCAAGGCGTTCCAGAAGCTCATGGACGACGGCACCTACGGCCAGATCATGAAGAAGTGGGGCCTTGAGGACAACGAGCTGAAGCAGGCGGGCATCAACCTCGCCACGTCCTAGGCACCAGCGCCGGACCACTCATGAAAGCGAAAGGAGGTGAGCCGTCCATGGCCACCCCACCACCCTCCCCTGACTCCGGGACCTGCACCGACAGCGACACCGACACCCCGGCGGTCGCCATCGGGGTACGGCCGAAGGGCGCCGAAGGCCCCGAGGAGCCCAAGGGGTCGCACGACGCGGGCGACGTGGACGTGGCCCACGCCGTCCCCGTACGGCATCCGCTGCGCTGGCTGTCCGTGGCGGTCCTGGCCGTGCTCGCCGCACAGCTGGGGCACTTCCTGGTCACCAATCCGAACTTCGAATGGGGCACGGTCGGCGACTACTTCGGCGCACAGGTCTTCGGCCAGGGCATCGCCACCACCGTCAAACTCACCTTGGTGGCCATGGCGATCGGCATCGTGGGCGGGGTGCTCGTCGCGGTGGGGCGCATGTCGGAGAACCGGGTGCTCAGCTCGGTCTGCGGGGCGTACGTCTGGTTCTTCCGCGGCATCCCCGTGCTGGTGCAGCTCATCTTCTGGTACAACCTCTCGGCGCTGCTGCCCCGGATCTCCGTCGGCATCCCCTTCGGCCCCGAGTTCGTCAGCGCCCAGACCAACTCTCTGATCAGCCCGTGGCTCGCGGCCATCCTCGGCCTCGGTCTCAACGAGGCCGCCTACATGGCGGAGATCGTGCGCGGCGGTCTGCTCGGCGTCGACCACGGCCAGACCGAGGCCGCCTCGGCACTCGGCATGGGCCGGGCGCGGATCCTGCGCCGGATCGTGCTGCCGCAGGCCATGCGCTTCATCGTGCCGCCCACCGGCAGCCAGGTCATCAACATGCTCAAGGCGACCTCGCTGGTGAGCGTGATCGCCCTGGCCGATCTGCTGTACACCGCGCAATCGATCTACAACCGCACCTTCGAGACCATCCCCCTGCTCATCGTGGCCTGCCTCTGGTACCTGGTCATGACCTCGGTGCTGTACATCGGGCAGTCGTTCATCGAACGCCACTACGCCCGTGGCAGCAGCCGGAACGCACCGCAGAGCTTCTGGGACTTCGCGCTCTTCCGGCGGCGTACGCCACGTGCACCGCTCGCAGCGTCCGAAACCGCGTCGGCGCCCGAATCGGAGACCTCCTCATGACGACCAGGACCACAGGCACGGGCACGGCCATGGGCACGGGCCTGACCACGAAGGCGACGGATGTCGCCCCGGCCGCAGGGACGCCGATGGTGCGGGCGCACCAGGTGCACAAGCGGTTCGGGCATCTGGAAGTACTCAAGGGCATCGACCTGGAGGTGGGCTCCGGGGAGGTCGTCGTGCTGCTCGGTCCGTCCGGCTCGGGCAAGTCGACGTTCCTGCGCTGTGTCAACAACCTGGAGCAGATCGACTCGGGCTCCATCCACGTCGAGAGCGAACTGATCGGCTTTCGCCGGTCCGGCTCCCGGGTCCACCATCTGCGCCCGCGTGAGGCGACCCGGCAGCGGCGGGACATCGGCATGGTGTTCCAGCACTTCAACCTGTTCCCGCACCAGACCGTCCTGGCCAACATCATGGAGGCCCCCGTCGGGGTACTCCGGGTCGCCAGGCCCGAGGCACGAAAGACGGCGCTGCGGCTGCTGGAGCAGGTGGGTCTGGCCGACAAGGCGGACGCCTATCCCCGGCAGCTCTCCGGGGGACAGCAGCAGCGGGTGGCCATCGCCCGCGCCCTGGCGATGCGGCCCAAGCTGATGCTCTTCGACGAGCCGACCAGCGCGCTCGACCCCGAGCTGGTGGGCGAGGTCCTCGCCACCATGCGCGACCTGGCCCGGGGCGGCCTCACCATGCTGGTGGTCACGCATGAGATCGGCTTCGCCCGGGAGGTCGCCGACCGTGTGGTCTTCATGGACGGTGGCCGCATCGTGGAGAGCGGCACCCCCGAACAGGTCCTGGATCACCCGGCGAACCCTCGCACGCGGGCGTTCCTGAGCCGGTTCCTGTGATCCGGGCCGGCTTGCGGCACCCCGGCCGGACCGTGACCTGCCTCACGATCCATGAATAGTTGCACAACCTTTAAAATGTTGCCATGGAGAAGACCAGCGACGCGACGGGACGGGAGACCGCGGTGCTCGACGGAGGACCCGCGGACGGGATGCGGATGACGGTCTCCGACCGGCCGCGCGTGATCCAGGTGACGTACCCCTGCCAGCCGGAGGCCGCGCCGCACGGTGTGCGCGTGGAAGGGGTGTACGTCTACCGCCGCGACTACCGCGTGACCGGCGAACCGCTCCGGTACGGCTTCGACATCGCCAGCCCCTGAGGCGCGGGAAGGTGTCGGCGCCCAGCGGGCCGGCCCACTCCCGGCGGACGGGCGGGCCGGCGCTCAGCGGGCCGAGTCGTCCCCGGCGGGCGCGCCCCCCGCCGGACCCGCGGGCTCGTCGCCCTTCATGGCCCTGGCCTCGCTCTTGAGGATGCGCATCGATCTGCCCAGCCCGCGGGCGGCCTCGGGCAGCTTCTTCGAACCGAACAGCACGATGATCGTGATCGCCACGATCAGCAGGTGCCAGGGCGCCAGTCCGTTGCGGAGCACCCCGCCCACCCCCTCTCCCACTCTTGCTATATTGCGCAACTATACAACTCATGGGATGAGGTCAGTTCGTCCCTTCCGTACGAGCCGGACGGACGAGGGCGCGCCGATGACCACCACCAGCGAGCAGACCACTCCCTCGCGCCGCCGGCGCCAGTCGGAGCCGCGCGGCCGTCGCAGGGCCCGCGGTGGCCGCGCGGCACAGCGCCGCGCCCGCGGCCCGCTGCGGACGGCACTGCTCGTCGCGCTGGCCGTGGCGGTGCTCGGCACGGCCGGCCTGGGCTGGATCTACCTGAAGCTGAACGGCGACATCGACACCTTCGACGGGGACGGCCTGTCCAGGGACCGCCCGGACGCCGGATCGTCCAAGGGCCAGAACGTCCTGGTCATCGGCTCGGACGCGCGTACCGGCGGCAACAGCGCGCTGGGCGGCGGCAGCAAGGACGACATCGGACGCTCCGACACCGCGTTCCTGCTGCACATCTACGCCGACCGCAAGCACGCGATAGCGGTGTCCGTCCCCCGCGACACCCTGGTCACCATCCCGCCCTGCAAACTGCCCGACGGCACCTGGACGCGGACCCAGCCCGACACCATGTTCAACGCGGCCTTCTCGGTCGGGCAGACCGCGAAGGGCAACCCGGCCTGCACCCAGAACACGGTGGAGGAGCTCACCGGGCTGCGCGTCGACCACACGGTCGTCGTCGACTTCAAGGGCTTCGCGGCGCTGACGGACGTCGTCGGCGGGGTGGAGGTGTGCGTCCCGGGGGACATCTACCAGGGGGATCTCAACCCCAGCCGCACCACCAAGGGCGAGCTGATCTTCAAGGAGGGCGAGCAGACCGTCTCCGGCCAGAAGGCCCTGGACTACGTCCGCCTCCGGCACGGCATCGGCGACGGCTCCGACATAGGCCGGATCAAACGCCAGCAGGCATTCGTCTCCAGCCTCCTGAAGAAGATAAAGAGCGACGGGCTCACCCCGACCAGACTGCTGCCGCTCGCCACCGCCGCCACCGAGTCCATGACCGTCGACCCCGGACTCGGCACGGCGGACAAGCTGATCTCCTTCGCCATGTCGCTGAAGGACATCGATCTGCACAACACCAAGTTCGTGACCATCCCCTGGCGCTACGAGGGTTCGCGCGTCGCGGTCGTCGAGCCGGACGCCTCCGCTCTGTGGGCCGCGCTGAAGGACGACCGCACCATCGACGGCAAGGACGCCAGCGGAAAGAGCGGGAAGAAGAGCACCGAGCGCACCCCCACGGCGTCAGCCGCCGCGTCGGCGACCCCGGCCGGCGACGACGCCTCTGATGTCCCCGGGGACGTCTCCGGGGACGGTGCCGAAGTCGCCGTCTACAACGGCACCACCACCAGCGGCCTGGCCTCCGAGGCCGCCGCCACGCTCACCGAGCACGGCTTCACCGTCACCGGCACCGCCAACGCGAGCAGCCAGCAGCACGCCACCACGGTCATCCAGTACGGGCCGGGCCTGCGGAGCCGGGCCGAGACGGTCGCCGAGCTCTTCCCCGGCGCCCGGCTGGAGGCCATCGACGGCTCGGTCGTCAACGTGGTCGTCGGCGCCTCCTACACCGGTGCGGGTGCCTCCGCCCCGGCGTCGACGCCGTCCGCCGTCCCCGGTTCGGTGGCCGACGGCGCCCGCTCGGCGGACGACGACCTGTGCTCCGACCTGTCGTACGGCTCCGGCGGCTGACCGGACGCCGCGGCCCGGCCGCGCCTCACCACGCCGTGCCGCGCCGCGCCCGCCGTCGCTCGTACCGCGTCCTGGCCGCCAGGAGGCCGAGGGCGTACAGCGCCAGGACGGCGGCGAGCAGCAGGTAGTACACCGCCGGAAGCGGGGTCAGGCCGAGCAGCGGCCCGAGCGGTGACGGTGGCAGCAGCAGCCCGATGGCGGCCAGCGCCGCAGCGGCCCAGGCGACCGGGCCCGGCCCGCGCCCCTCGGCGCCGCGGCGGCCGATCCGCAGCAGCAGCATCACCAGGGCCTGGGTGAGCAGGTTCTCGGTGAACCAGCCGGAGTGGAACGCCGCCTCGCCGTCCCCCGTGCCCGGACCGTGCAGCGCGAGCGCGAGGGCGCCGAACGTGGCCAGGTCGGCGACGGCGTTGAGCACGCCGAAACCGGTGATGAAGCGCAGCAGGTCGCGTGGGCGCAACACGGTCGGGCGGCGCAGCACCGAGGGGTCCGGGCGGTCGTAGGCGAAGGCGAGCTGGGCCGCGTCGAAGCACAGGTTCTGCAGCAGGACCTGCGCCGGCAGCATCGGCAGGAACGGCAGGAGCAGGCCCGCGCAGAGCATCGCGATGACGTTGCCGAGGTTCGAGGACAGCGTGGCGCGCAGGTATGTGGCGATGTTGCCGCCCGCGTGCCGGCCCGCGCCGATGGCGTGGGCGATCGAGGTGAGGTCCTTCTCGGCGAGCACCACGTCGGCGCCCTCACGGACCACGTCGGCGGCGTCGCGCGGGGCGATGCCGACGTCCGCGGCGCGCAGGGCGGGCAGATCGTTGACGCCGTCGCCGAGGAAGCCCACGGTGTGCCCGGCGGTCCGCAGCACGGTGGTGATACGGGCCTTGTGTTCGGGGGTGCAGCGGGCGAAGACGGTGGTACGGCGGGCCAGCGCGGCGAGTTCGGCGTCGGTGAGGCCGTCGATGCGGTCGGCGGTGAGCAGGGCGTCCTCGGCGACGGGGATGCCGAGGTCGCGGCAGGCGCGGGCGGCGGTGCCGGGGTGGTCGCCGGTGAGGACCTTGACGGTGACGCCCTGGTCGGTGAGGACGTTCAGTGCGTCGGCGGCGGTGGGTGCGAGCGCGTCGCGCAGGGTGACCAGGCCGCGGAAGGTGAGGCCGCGTTCGTCGGCCGGGGTGTAGGGGCGGGTGCGCGCCGGGCGTTCGGCGGTGGCGACCGCCAGGACGCGCAGCCCGCTCTCGGCCTGCCGGGCGGCGAGGCCGCGCAGCCGTATCCGCTCGTCCTCGGCGAGTGCGCAGCGCTCGATGACGGCTTCGACGTCTCCCTTGACGACCAGGGTGTGTACGCCGAGACGGCCGGGAGCCGGAGTGCGGATGACGGCGGTGGCGAGGCGGCGGGCCGGGTCGAAGGGGATGGCCGCCGTCCCGTCGTACGCCATGAGCTCGTCCTCGTCGGCCGCGTCGAGTATCGCCTCGTCGAGGGCGTCGGGCTCGGGCAGGTCGGCGAGTTGCAGGGTCCACCAGGCGTTCACGGCGGCCCAGTGCAGGACCTCGGGGTCGTCCTGGCCGTCCGGGCCGAGGGCGCGGTGGACGATCGGGCGATCCTGGGTGAGGGTGCCGGTCTTGTCCAGGCACAGCACGTCCACGGCGCCGACGTCGTGCAGCACGGGCAGCCGTTTGACGATCACTCCGTGGGCGCGGGCCAGAGTCGAGGCCCCGCGGGCCAGGCAGGTGGTGACGAGAACCGGCAGCATCTCCGGCGTCAGCCCGACCGCCACGGCGACGGCGAACGGCAGCGTCTCCAGGCCGCGCCCGCGCAGCGCCGCGTTGGCCATGAGGACCAGCGGCGGGGTGAGCAGCATGAACCGGATCAGGATCCAGGAGATGCCCTGCACGGAACGGTCGAAGGTGCTCGCCTCCGGCCGGCGGGTGCCGCCGCCGGTGCCGGTGCCGCCGCCGGTGCCGGTGCCGCCGCCGTGGGCGGTGGCGAACCGGGTGTGCGCGCCGGTCGCGGTGACGATCGCGGTGGCGCTGCCGGAGGCGACGCTGCTGCCCTGGAAACACAGCTGCGGCTGCTCGAACAGTCCGCCGACGGAGCCGGTGGGGACGTTCAGGGCCTCGGGGACGTCGGCGGCGTACTTCCCGGCCGGTGCCGACTCTCCCGTCAGTGCGGCCTGGTGCAGTGTCAGGCCGCTCGCGCGCAGCAGTCGTACGTCTGCCGGGACCAGGTCGCCCGGACCGAGGCGTACCACGTCGCCGGGTACGAGCTCGCTCACGGGGACCTCGCGGGCCGTCGGCGCCACGTCCTCGTCGTCCGCGCGCCGCAGCACGGTGGCGGTGGTGGCGACCAGCTCGCGCAGCCCGGCCATGGACCGGTCGGCCCGGTGCTCACCGGACGCGCGCAGCGCGCAGCTGACCACGACGAGGAAGAGGATCACCAGGGCCGTGCCCCAGGCGAAGACGGCTGCCGACACCAGCCCGAGGCACCCCAGCACCGCGGTGAACGGATCCCGCAGACTGCGCACGAACAGCCGCGGCCAGGAGGCCTCCCGCCGGGCCGGAACCGTGTTCTCGCCCAGGCGGGCCAGCCGCTCCTCGGCCTGCGCCTCCGTCAGACCGCGGGGACCGCTGTCGAGCCGGCGCAGCACCTCCAGCACGGTCGGCACAGCGGTCGGCACAGCGGTCGGCGCCGCGGATTCCGGATGAGTCCCCGCGGTGGCGACACCAGCGATACCGGGGGTACCGGCGACCTCCGCGTCAGCCACCGGCTTCGTACAGTCGGCGTACCGACGCGGGGGCCTGCCGCGAGCGCGCGGTCAGCTGCCCGACCATCACCCGCACCACGGTCACGATGTCGGGATCGTCGACGTAGTAGACCTGCCGCCGGCCCTCACGGCGTGAGCGCACGAGCCCGGCGAGCTTCAGCTTCGCCAGGTGCTGGCTGACCGCGGGCAGCGCACCGCCCACCCGGTCGGCGAGGTGCGTGACATCGCTCTCGCCCTGGGACAACGCCCACACCAGGTGCAGCCGTGCCGACGAGGCGAGCAGCCCGAACGCCGCGGCCGCCTCCGCCAGAACCTCGGCGGACGGATCGTCGAAGCCACCAGCGTCTGCCGCCACAGTCCTCTCCCGTCCCGTCCTGATCACTGTCAACGCACGCGCGCCGTCCCAGTGTAGGTGCCGGTTCCGGCGCCCTTGCGCGCCGTCGGCCGGGTGATGGGGGGCTCCTCGGTCAGTCCTCCTCGTAGTAGTTGTTGACCACGACGTCCGGCTCGTCGTCGCTGAACGCCTCGTTCAGCAGCGCGCCGCCGACCAGACCGGCCGCTCCGGCGCCGATGAGTGCGCCGGTGCCGAAGCGGCGCCCCCCGTCCTGCTGCTGGCGGTCGTGGTGGTGGTCTCCGTACGACTGCCCGTACTGCTGCCCGTACGACTGCCCGTGCGCCTGCTGCGGATAGCCCTGCGGCGCTCCCTGCGGATACCCCTGCTGGGGCGGCGTGTAGAACGGCGGCGCGGTGGTCTGCACCCGCTGCGCGCACCCGGCGCACGCCTGGGTCGGCCGGGGCACGCCCCACTGCGGGGACCACGTCACCGTCGTCGTGCCGGGGCCGTGGCTGGGGTCGAAGAAGCACGTCACGGAGGAACTCCCTGGGGGATGGGGTGATGCGGCGAACGTGGGCGCGGGCGAGGAGATGACGGTCGGCGTCGGGACGACGGGCGTGGGCGCGGGTGCGGGTGCGGGCGGCACGTACGAGGTGGTGCTCATCTGCGGCGAGGCAGGCGAGGAAGGCGAGGCAGCGGGTGCCGGGCTCGGCGCCGTCTCCCGCAGGACGTCCACGCCGTAGTCGGCGGCGATGCCCGCGAGCCCGGACGCGTAGCCCTGGCCGACGGCGCGGAACTTCCACTCCGCGCCGTGCCGGTACAGCTCGCCGAAGACCAGCGCCGTCTCGCTCGACAGGCCGCCGGACGCGAGGTCGAAGCGGGCCAGTTCGGCGTTGCCCTCACGGTCGAGGACGCGGATGTGGGCGCGGTGCACCTGTCCGAAGCTCTGGCCACGGGAGGCGCCCTCGTAGAGGGACACCGGGAAGACGATCTTCACCACATGGCCCGGGACCCGGGCGAGGTCGACGTGGATCCGCTGGTCGTCGCCGTCGACGGGGCTTCCGCCGCCGGTGTGGCGGACCGAGCCGTCCGGGCTGGTCAGGTTGTTGAAGAAGACGAAGTGCTCGTCGGACAGCACCTTCCCCGACTGGTCGCACAGCAGCGCGCTGGCGTCCAGCTCGTAGCCGGTGTTCGCCTGCCAGCCCAGCCCGACCGTCACGGCAGTCAGGCCCGGGGCCTGCTTGCTCAGCGACACGTTGCCGCCCTTGGTCAGGGAGACGCTCATGCAGATCCTCCGCAACCGCTCACGCTTCCCGCGATCGTCGTGACCAACGCGACCTCAGCCCCTTCCAGTTCCTGACTTGCGCAATGAACGCTGGCGATTCGGCGACGACTCGCCGACGACCCGCCACAACTCCGAAACTATTCATAGACTTGCGCAATCAGGCAACTCATTGCGTCGGTTTCCGGCGGACCCCGCCCGGCCCGACCCGACTGGAGGACCACAACGTGGGCATCATCAGCTGGATCATCCTCGGCCTGCTCGCCGGAGCCATCGCCAAGATCCTGCTGCCCGGCCGCGACCCGGGTGGACTGATCGGCACCACCCTCATCGGCATCGCGGGCGCCTTCCTCGGCGGCTGGCTCTCGGCCCGCTTCCTCGACCGTCCGGTGGAGAAGGAGTTCTTCGACCTCTACACCTGGGGCGCGGCGATCGGCGGCTCCCTGGTGCTGCTCATCGGCTACCGCCTGCTGTTCGGCAACTCGCGCGACTGAAGGTAGCGCTGACACCGGCTCATATCAGCCACAGTGGGCGGCGACGGAAAGCAGTAGATCCCGGAATGTCCGGCCCCGAGACCCCGGAATCCCGAGATCCGGGCAGGCGCCCACCCGCGATCACCGGCACGTAGCGGCGACCACGGGCACGTACCGGCTGCACGACCGGCCACGCGACCGGCTGCCGCTCGACCGGCACAGGCGCCCGCGCCGGCGGGCGCGACGGCCAGTGGCCCGCCGCGCCCGTTCCCGTCACCGCGTCGTTCGGCGCCGGTCCCTCCCCTCGTGGGGACCGGTGCCGAACGGTGAGGGCCTCGATCCGCGTGTGCCGACTGGTGCGGATCGAGAACAGGCGGATCCGTGGGCGACGCGATCGCGGTCCGCTGGGGACCGACTCCACGGATCTCCGGATCTCCAGGTCTCCGGGCTCACACGTCGAGACCGTCGCCGTCGTTTCGTGACTCCGACAAAAGATGGCCGAGAACATGCGGCGTCATGTTGTCTCTCCGAGCGTGAACTGATGGCCTGTCCGGGCGCCGCGCGATGGAATCGCTACTGCGTCCTGATCCTTCCAGCTGTGGCTCCCGCGGAGGAGGTTCCGGTACCGGTGCGATGACTTAATCGCAGGTCATCCGTATAAAGTGAGTTTTCCGGTCCGGATGTCCAGGCGCGGGGCAATGAGGGGAAGTGAGGAGTGGAGACCTTGGGTTCCGGCTCGGGGGCGCGCACGGCCTTCGCGGAACGTCTCGCCCTGCTGTACAAGGAGGCCGGTAACCCTCCCCTCAAGAGCGTGTCCGAGGCGGTCGTCCGGCTTCAGCGGGTCGACGAACGAGGGCGTCCCGTACGGGTGTCCGCTCAGCGGATCAGCGACTGGCGACGGGCCAAGAACGTGCCCGCCCAGTTCACCGCCCTCGCGGCGGTACTGCACATCCTGATCCCCCAGGCACGGCGCCAGCAGCCCACCCCCGTCTCCCCCGGCCTGTACGACCTGACCCAGTGGCAGCGCCTGTGGGAGCACGCGCTCGCCGACCCGGTGGGCGACCCCTCCGCGACCTCCACGGAAGAAGGGGAAGCGGAAGAGAGGAAAACGGGCGAGAAGAGGGACAAGGGAGAGAAGGGCGAGAAGGGCGACAGCGGCAAGGAACCGGCATCGCGCGCAACTCCCGTTGTTCCGGGGGTGGTCTGCCCGTACCGGGGGCTGGCCTCGTACCGTCAGCAGGACGCCCGGTGGTTCTTCGGCCGGGAGCGGAGCACGGACGCCCTCGTGGCCCAGCTGCGCGCGGCGGAGGAGCCCGGCGGCCTGGTCATGCTCGTCGGCGCCTCGGGGGCGGGCAAGTCGTCCCTGCTGAACGCCGGTCTGGTCACCGCGTTGCGCAACGGCGCGCTGGAAGCGGACGCGGAGGACGACGGCCGGGAACGGCACGTTCTCCAACTCGTGCCGGGAGCCGACCCTCTTGGGGAGCTGACCCGCCGGATCCCCGAACTCGCCCACTTGGTCTGTGCGTCAGGGCCGTCCGCGACACCACAGCCCGGTACGCCGCAGCCCGGTACGCCCTCCTTCGCCCGCGCCGTCCGGGAAGCCGTCACCGCCTGGGCGCACCGCGAAGCCCGGACCGCGGCGCGTCCGGTCGTCATCGTGGACCAGTTCGAGGAGACGTTCACCCTCTGCCCGGACGAGGCGAGTCGACGCGCCTTCATCGAGATCCTCCACGCCGCCTGCACCCCCGCCGAACCGGTTGAACCAAGCAAACCGAGCGAACCGGAAGTCCCGGCCCCCGTCCTCGTAGTCCTCGGCATACGCGCCGACTTCTACGAGCAGTGCCTCGGATACCCCGAACTGGCCGACGCGTTGCAGCACCGGCACATGGTGCTCGGGCCGCTCACCACCGCCGAGTTGCGTGAGGCGGTGACCGGGCCGGCCAAGTCGGTGGGGCTGGAGCTCGAACCGGGCCTCGCGGAGCTGATCGTCCGGGAGGTGAGCGCCGACGGTCCGCGCGGGGCGCACGACGCGGGGGTGCTGCCGCTGCTCTCCCACGCCCTGCTCGCCACCTGGCAGCGGCGGAAGGCGGGACGGCTGACGCTGACCGGCTACCGCGCGGCGGGCGGCATCCAGGGAGCCGTGGCGGCGACCGCCGAGCGGGCCTGGTCCGGGCTCGACCCGGCGGCCCGTACGGCCACGAGGCTGCTCCTGCTCAGGCTGGTACGGCTGGGCGAGGACACCCCGGCCACCCGCAGGCGGGGCACACGGCGCCAGTTGGCCCAGGAGTCGGCGAACCCGGGCAAGACGGAGGAGTCGCTCGAAGCGCTGGTGCGCGCCCGGTTGGTGACGCTCGACGCGGAGACCGTGGAGATCACCCACGAAGCGCTGCTCCACGCCTGGCCGCGGCTGCGTGACTGGATCGACGAGGACCGGGGCGGCAATCTGCTGCGGCAGCGGCTGGAGGAGGACGGCAGGGCCTGGGAGGGCTCGAACCGCGACTCGTCGCTGCTCTACCGGGGTTCGCGGCTGGAGCAGGCCCACACCTGGGCGACCTCCGCCCGGGACGCGGGGGACACCTTTCTGACCCGTAGCGCGGTGGAGTTCCTGGCCGCCTCGGTCAGGCTGCGCAGACGCACGGTGTGGCTCGGGCGGAGCGCGGTGTCGGCGCTGGTCGCGCTGGCGGTCCTGGCCGTCGGCGCGGCGGTCGTCGCGTGGCAGCAGCGCAACGAAGCGGTGTTCGAGCAGGTGATGGCCGAGGCCGACCGCGCCCAGTCCAATGATCCGTCGCTGTCCGCCCAACTCTCCCTGGTGGCACACCGCCTGCGCCCGGACGACGCGGACGCCGGCAACCGGCTGATCTCGATCGTGAACGCGCCGCTGGCCACGCCCCTGCTCGGGCACACCGGCGCCGTCTACCTCACCTCGTTCAGCCCGAACGGCCGCACCCTCGCCACCGCCAGCTACGACCGGACCGTACGCCTGTGGGACGTGAGCGACCCGGGCCGCCCCAGGAAGCTCGGCAAGCCGCTCACCGACCACACGAGTTGGGTGAGCAGCGCGGTGTTCAGCCCGGACGGCCACACCCTCGCCAGCGCGGGCGACGACGGCACGATCCGGTTGTGGAACGTGCGGGACCCCCGCCGACCGGCCCGGCGCGGTGGGCCCCTCACCGGCCACGAGGGCACGATCTACCTGGTCGCCTTCAGCCCGGACGGACGCACCCTGGCCTCGGTCGGCGAGGACCGCACCGTGCGCCTGTGGAACGTGGCCGACCCGGACCGGCCGAAGCCGCTCGACACGTTGACCGGCCACACCGCCGCCGTACGGTCCGTCGCGTTCAGCCCGGACGGGCGCACGCTGGCGACGGGCGGCGACGACGACACCGTGCGACTGTGGAACGTGACCGACCCGGCACGCGCCACTCGCATCGGCTCCCCCCTCACCGGCCACACGGACCTGGTCCACTCCGTGGCCTTCCGGCCCGACGGCCGCACCCTCGCCAGCGGCAGCGCGGACCACACCATCCGGCTGTGGGACGTGACCGACCCGGCCCACGCCTCACCGATCGGCTCACCCCTCACCGGCCACACCGGCCCCATCTGGTCCGTGGCCTTCAGCCCGGACGGGGAACAGCTCGCCGCCGCCAGCGCGGACAGCACGGCGAGCCTGTGGAACGTGAGCGATCCGGAGTACCCGTCGCAGGTCGGCGAGCCTCTCGCGGGCAGCAGCGGCGAGATGTACGCCCTGGGCTTCAGCCCCGACGGCCGCACCCTCGCCACGGGGAGCGGCGACAGCAAGGTCCGTCTGTGGTCGATACCGGGATCGGACATGAACGGCCGCAGTGGGGAGTTCCGCCCGGACGGGCGGGTGCTCGCCACGGTCGCGCGCGACGGCGGGGTCCGGCTGTGGAACGTGGAGACTCCCGGCCGGCCGGTGCCGCTGAGCAGACCGTTCATGCGCGCGGAAGGCGGCCAGGAGATGGTGTTCTCCCCCGACGGCCGCACCCTCGCGGTGCTCACGGGAGACCGGACGGTGTACCTGTGGAACGTCACCGACCCGGCCCGGCCGGTCGCCCACGGTCCGCCCATCACCCTGCGGACACGGTTCATGGGCCCCGACTCGCTGGCGTTCAGCCCGGACGGACGCACGCTCGCCACCGCCTACTCCGACCGCACGTTCCAGTTGTGGAACGTCGGCGACCCGTCCCGCGTCGTGCCGCGCGGCGCACCGCTCACCGGGCACAAGGGCTACATCAACTCCCTCGCCTTCAGTCCGGACGGGCACACGCTCGCCAGCGGCAGCGCGGACGGCACCGTCCGGCTGTGGAACGTCACCGACCCGTCGCACACGACGCCGGTCGGCCCCCCGCTCAGATGGCACGCCGGCCCCGTCAACGCGCTGGCCTACAGCCCGGACGGCCATACGCTGGCCAGCGGAGGCGACGACGACACGGTCCGGCTCTGGAACGTCACCGATCCCGCCGAGGCGACCCGGCTGGGCTCCCCCCTCACCGGCCACACCGAAGCGGTCGTGTCGCTGACGTACAGCCCGGACGGGCACACACTGGCGAGCGGCGGCAACGACAACACGGTCCGGCTCTGGAACGTCTCCGTCCCCGCCGAGGCGGCTCCCATAGGCCGGTCGATGAGCCCGAACGCCAGGACAGGAAATTTCCTGTCCTTCAGCCCCAAAAGCCACATGCTCGGCATTTCCAGCGGTACCGATACCGTCCGGCTGTGGGATCTGGACGCCGACAAGGCCATTCGCCGTATCTGTGCGACCACGCGGGGTGTTCTGACACCGGAGAAATGGCACGAGTACCTGCCCCGGTTGTCGTACGAGCCACCCTGCGGCCGGTAACGGAGCGTGAGCCTTCTGTTGCCATCACGGCGGACCGCGTCAAGTGATCCCGATCACAAGTTCTCGGTGCAGTCGAGCTGTGGGCTCCCGCCGGACCAGCAGGCTTGTTACGCTTGTTCATAGCCCGATCGCTGGTGCATCCCCCGTCGCCAGCGATCGGGCCCTTTCGTGTCCGGCTCCTCCCAACCTGCCGCGCCGGGTGGGCAGTTGGCATCGGTCGTCAGGCCGGACCAGGCGCGAAGGGCGTCGGCATGCTCCTGGATCAACGACATCCGGGCTTCCCATTCCGCCCCCGCCCGGTGATGCGGGTGCGTGGTGATCTGCCCCGGGTGCTTGCGGTACACGAGACCGGTGTCGCCGATGAACCATCCGTCCGCCAGAGCGTCGAGTCCCAGCAGAAGGCCCGTGTCACCGGACGCCGGCAGGGCCATCCAACCGCCCAGCAGCGCCAGGAGGGGGCGCCGCACACAGAGCGTGGCGGGATGAATCCGGGGTCGACGGTGCTCGACCCAGAATCCGTACGCGGTTCCCCGCGGGAGCCGGCCGGGTTCCGGATCGCCCTCGAAGGAGACGGTGCTGCCGTCTTCCAGGAGGTCGACCGCCCGGGACGTGGTCCAGCCCACCGCGGGGTGCTCCTCCAGTACCGCGATGTCGCGTGCGAGAGTTCCGGCGGCGAGCTGGTCGTCGGCGTCCAGGTTCTTCACATACACACCAGTTGACCGGGCGAACGCCATGGTCCGCGCCACGTGCGGGCCGCCGCGCCGCGACGCCGAGATCCGGATACGCGGATCGTTCGCCGGGTCCGGAAGATACGCCGAGGCCTGGACGTCGCTTCCGTCCTCCTGCACACACCACTCCCATGACCAGCCGTCAGGGAGGTTCTGGGAGCGCAGAGATGTGTACGCCTCCGAGAGGAACCGCGCTCCCTGTCCGTGGACCGGCGTGACGATCGAAATGATCTTTTTCATGAGGGCCTTTCCGGGGTCACCGTCCCCGCCAGTATCGCCACGGGCTCATATCGCCACGGGCTCCCACTCGAACGGCAGGACCTCGGCAGGAGTCGTACGCTGATGCTGGTAGACGCAGAGGAGCAGGACAGGCCCCGCGAGGGATCGGTGAGCACCCGTGCCGAAGCCGTACGAAGTGGTCGGGGAGGGCCTTGGCCGCCCCCGCACACCGGCCGTCCGCGACAACAGCCGTCACCAGTGGGAGAAGAACCGGGCGCGCCGGCCGAGGCCGGAGCGGGCCGAGAGCGGAGTCACCGAGCGCGACACCGGCCTCCGCACCGGCGACCTCGTCTTCTACGCGAAGTACCGCGAGACCGGGGCGAGCGGGGAACTGGCGGAGTTGTTCGGCGTCCCGGAGGGCACGGCACTCGTCGAGCGCACCTACCGGACGCGATGCGCCGCCGAGAGCGCCCCCTTCAGCCTCGTGACGTCCTATCTCGTCCGCGACATGCTCGCGGGGAACCCCGACCTCCTGGACGACGGCAAGGAGCCGTGGCCCGGCGGCACCCAGAACCAGCTCTTCACGGTCGGCATCGAGGTGGACCGCATCGAGGAGCGCGTCACGGCCCGCCCGCCGACACCGCAGGAGGCACGGGTACTGGAGCTGCCGCCGGGGACGTCGGTGCTCGTCGTCCGCAAGACGTCGTACGACATCCAGGACCGCGCGGTGGACATCACCCACATCACCCTGCCCGGCGACCGCACGGAACTGGTCTTCACCACGGCCCTGGAAAGGTGGTGAGCGGGCCCCCTGGTCCCTTTCCCCTGGCCTACTTGCCCTGGCCTACTTGCCCTGGCCTACCTGTCCTGGCCTACTTGCCCTGGCCTACCTGTCCTGGCCTACTTGCCCTGGCCTATTTGCCCTGGTCAAACGCCAGATCCAGCATCCGGATGGCGTTCCCCCGCAGCAGCTTGTACGTCACGTCGTCGGGGAGGCCGGCCACGTGCTCCGCCGCCACCTTCTTCGTCTCCGGCCAGGTCGAGTCGACGTGGGGGTAGTCCGTCTCGAAGGTCGCGTTGTCCACACCCACGGTCTCGATCGCCTCGATGCCGTGCCGGTCGCGGAAGAAGCAGCAGAAGATCTGCCGGTAGTAGTACGTCGACGGCGGCTCCGGGATCAGGTCCCTGACGCCGCCCCAGGCGCGGTGCTCCTCCCAGACGTCGTCCGCGCGCTCCAGGGCGTACGGAATCCAGCCCATCTGCCCCTCGCTGTACGCCAGTTTGAGGCGCGGGAACTTCACGAGGACACCGGAGAAGAGGAAGTCCATCATCGAGGCCATCGCGTTGTTGAAGCTCAGCGAGGCCTGGACGGCGGGTGGTGCGTCGGGGGAGGCAGCGGGCATCTGTGAGCTGCTGCCGATGTGCATGTTGACGACCGTCCCGGTCTCCTCGCACGCCGCGAAGAACGGGTCCCAGTAGCCGGAGTGGATCGACGGCAGCCCGAGGTAGGTGGGGATCTCGCTGAACGTCACCGCCCGTACGCCCCGGGCCGCGTTGCGCCGGATCTCCTCGACGGCCAGGCCGACGTCCCACAGAGGGATGAGGCACAGCGGGATCAGCCGCCCGCCGCTGTCACCGCACCACTCCTCGACCATCCAGTCGTTGTAGGCGCGGACGCACGCGAGGCCGACCTCCTTGTCCTTGGCCTCCGCGAAGGTCTGCCCGCAGAACCTCGGGAACGTCGGGAAGCACAGGGAGGCCTCGACATGGTTGATGTCCATGTCCTCCAGCCGGGCCTTCGGGTCCCAGCAGCCACGCCGCATCTGCTCGCGGGTGATCCCGTCGAGGGTCATCTCGTCCCGGGAGAAACCGACGGCCGCGATGATGCGCTTGTACGGGAAGAGGGTGCCCTCGTACTCCCACCAGTCGGTGATCTGGCCGTCCGGGTCGGTGGTGAACCGGTACTTCCCGCCGATGTACCGGAGTTCGCCGATCCCGGCGGTGAGGGGCTTCGGCCCCTTGTCCCGGTACTTGGCCGGCAGCCAGGTCTCGAAGAGGTGCGCGGGCTCTATCACGTGGTCGTCCACGCTGATCACCCTGGGCAGGTCCTTGGTACCACCGTCCTTGCCGGCCATTCCCGTACCCCTCCCTGTGCCTGCCGCCGCCTTATCTGACGGTTCGTCAGTTTCAAGTTAGGGGCGACTCACCCGGATCGCAAGGGGCGTACACGACGACCGGCCAGGGCGTGAACGCCCTGGCCGGTCGCTGTGGCTCCCCGATGACGCGCTACGGCGTCAGGGCCTGGCCCAGGCGGGCGCCCGCGGGGGTGCCCAGGGTGTCGCGGCCGTAGTAGACGCCGCCGCTGGTGTTGACGCCCGAACTGCCGCTGTCGAGCTGGAGGATCGTGCCGTCGTAGTCGTTCTCGCCCTCCGCTCCGATGGCGAGGTCGGCGCGGCCCCAGCCGGACAGGTCCTGAAGGACGACGGAGGACCCGAGCTTGTCGTTCGGCTCCGTCCAGCCGGTGATACCGGAGGTGTCCTGGTGGAACGCCAGGGCACCGGAGCCGGTCAGGCCGGAGGAGGTGCCCTTGAACAGCAGGGTCGTACCGGCGTTCGCCTGGTTCGCGCCGCTGCGGGTGATGTCCTTGTTGGGGGCGCCCGCGAGGACGTCCGCGTAGCCGTCGCCGTTGTAGTCGCCCGCCGAGACCGACCAGCCGAGCGCGTCGCCGTCCTGGGCGGTGCCCGGTACACCGGTGGTGTCCTGGTGGACGGTCGTCATACCGGTCGTGGTGAAGCCCGTCGAGGTGCCCGGCACCACGGTGACCTGGCCGCCCCGGTACGCGCCGGACTCCGACGTGTACGCCTGGCCGATCACGAGGTCGTCGTAGCCGTTGCCGTTGACGTCGCCCGCGGCGATGGAGCGGCCGCCCTTGACCGACAGGACGCTGACCTTCACGAGGCCGGTGGCGGAGCCCTTGAACCAGGTGACCCGGCCGACGCCGGACTGGTCGCGGTAGTTGAGGGCCACGTCCGCGTAGCCGTCGCGGTTGAAGTCGCCGGTCGCGGCATCGGTGTAGGCGACGGACCCGGTGGCCGTGGTCAGCTTGCCGTACTGGGTGGCACCGCCGGTCAGCTTGACGTTCCAGGAGCCGCCGTTGCCGGTGCCGGCCGAGAAGACGTCGGCCTTGCCGTCGGCGTTGAAGTCGCCGACGGTGACGGCCGAGCCGAGCCGGGCGCCCTTGCTCGTCACACCGGTGGTGGTCCACGAGGTGCCGGAGTTCAGACCGGGGCCGTACAGGATCGTGATCGCGCCGCGGTCGGCGTTACCGGACGTGTCGTCCTCGCCGGGTGCGCCGATGGCGAGGTCGGCGTAACCGTCGCCGTTGATGTCGCCCCAGGCGGTGGTGGCGCCGAACTCGTCACCGGTCTCGGACGTGCCGGGCACACCCGGGCTGGACTGGGTGAGCCTCGTCCTGGCGCCCGCGACCGGACCGTCCGTGGCGCCCGGTATGACCACGACGTTGCCGACGTTGCCGGACGCCCTCGGCACACCGGCGACCAGGTCGGTGATGCCGTCGCGGTTGAAGTCGGCGGTCGGGACGGCCGAACTGGCGCCGGGGCTCGCGGCGAAGCGGCGGATCTCGCCGAGCCGGGAGTACAGGTTCGCGCCGGGGCACTCGGTGGCGTACGCGTCGCGGTGGCCGGAGATGGTGTTGAGGGTGGCCTCCTGGCCGTTCTTCCACACCCCGGTGTCACCCTTGGCGGTCAGCGTGACCTTGCCCTGCGGGTTGCCGCCGTACTGGCCCAGCTTCCAGGCCGCGAGGCGGGCCACCGACTCCTGGGCGGCCCGGCTCGGCTTGCCCGCCGGGATGCCCTTGGCCGGGTCGCCCTCGAAGTCACCGAGGACGGCGATACCGGTGGAGTAGCTGTTGAAGCCGTACGTGTGCGCGCCGAGCACCGGCAGGTCGACACCGCCCGCGCGGCCCTCGAAGATCTGGCCGCACTTGTCGACCAGGAAGTTGTAGCCGAGGTCGTTCCAGCCGTTGGCGTCGATGTGGTACGCCATGATGCCCCGCACCAGCGCGGCGGACTGGGCACAGCTGTAGCTGTTCGAGCCGACCGTGTGGTGCACGAAGACCGCGCTGATCTTGTCGATGTACTCGGCCGGGTCCTTGACCTTCGACTCGTCCGCGCCCCAGGCCGCCCGGCTGATGACCGGGGGCTCGGTGACCGTGGACGGCGGAGCGACCGGCTTGGTCGGGCTCGGCGAGGGGGACGCGGACTCCGAGGGCGACGCCGGGGCCGAGTCGCTGGGCGACGCGGGGTCCGTGGGCGCGGGAGCGGTGCTGCCGGACTCGCTCGCCGCGGGGTCGGGCGCGGTGGCCGTGTCGGTGGGCGTCGCGGTGGCCGGGTCCGTCGGCGACGGGGTGTCCTCGGCCACGTACGCGGCCGGTTCGATCTCCGTGCCCACCGACCTGGTCTCGGCGTTCGTCACCACGCCCGGGTCGACGAGGTCGACCCTGAGACCCTTGGGGAGTGCGGCGCCGGTGTTGCCGTTCTTCCGGACGACCTGCACCTCGACACCGTCGGACGGCCCCACCCACAGCGGCTCCGAGGCCCCGCGCATGCCGGGCTCGACGCCCTCCGGCGGATCCGTGTCGACCTCCAGGTTCCGCCAGCCGCCCCACTCACCGGTCTCGCTGCTGCGGACGCGTACCTGCGCGGTCCCGTCGACCCGCTTCGAGGCACCGGTCCACGAGACGCCGAGCAGGGAGAACGCCTCGGTGTCGGTGCGCGCCAGTTCGCGCTTGCCGCCCGTGCCCTTGAGGGCGATCTCGTGGACCTTCACCGGCCGCTTGGCCCTGCCCTGCGCGCCCGGGTCGTCCGAGGGGCCGGCGATGGCGTAGGTGACGGCGCCCGCACCCCCCAGGACCACGGCACCGAGGGTCAGCCAGGCTCTTCGTTTCAGGCTCAGCGGTTGGTACGCATGCGACGTACGGCGGCTCAAAGGTCCCCCCTGTGGAGAAGTCTCTCGGGGCACACCCGTCACATGGGTGACCCTCTATACCCAGCGCGTCCGCCCCCGCAAACATCACAGGCCGGAGCCGCCCTTACGGAGTCTTTGCCCTGGGCAGAGGGTTTCCTGGCCAGCGCTCTCCGCCCCAGGCCGGTGACAGCCGGCCTGGGGCTGCCTGGGCTACCTGGGCTGCCTGGGCTGCCTGGGGCTACTGGGGCTACTGGGGCTGCCTGGGGTCCGCCGGCTACCTCGGCAGGTGCCGCTCCGCGAAGTCCAGTTCCAGTCGCACCTGCTTGATCCGTTCGTCGACCACCAGGGAGCCGTGTCCCGCGTCGTACCGGTACACCTCGTGCACCGCACCCCGGGCCTGGAGACGCTTGACGTAGTTGTCGATCTGGCGGATCGGGCAGCGCGGGTCGTTCACGCCGGCCGAGATGTAGACCGGGGCCTTGACCGCGTCCACGTATGTCAGCGGGGAGGACGCCTCGAAGCGTTCCGGTACCTCCTCGGGGGTGCCGCCCAGCAGCGTGCGGTCCATGGCCTTCAGGGCCTCCATCTCGTCGTGGTAGGCCGTGACGTAGTCGGCGACCGGGACCGCGGCGATGCCCAGGGCCCACGCGTCCGGCTGCGTACCGAGCCCGAGCAGCGTGAGGTAGCCGCCCCAGGAGCCACCCGTGAGGATCAGCCGGGCGGGGTCCGCGAAGCCGGAGGTGACCGCCCACTCCCGTACCGCGGCGATGTCCTCCAGCTCGATGAGGCCGACCCGGTGCTTCAGGGCGTCCGTCCAGGCGCGGCCGTAGCCCGTGGAGCCGCGGTAGTTGATCCGGATGACCGCGTACCCGTGGTCCAGCCACGCGGCCGGGCCCGCCGCGAACGCGTCACTGTCGTGCCAGGTCGGGCCGCCGTGGATGTCGAAGACGGTGGGACAGGGACCCCGCACGCCGGCCGGGCGCTGGACGAGCGCGTGGACGCGGCCACCGGGCCCCTCCACCCACACGTCCTCCACCGGCAGCGAGCCCGGGGACCTCAGTCCGGGCGGGTCGAGGACCGCCCCGCCCGCCGTCGAGCGCACGACCGGTGCCTCGGCGGCCGACGACCACAGGTACTCCACGCTGCCGTCCGGGCGGGCCGTCGCCCCCGACACCGTGCCCCTGGGCGTCCGGAGCCGCTCCAGTTCCCGGGTCCCCAGCTCGTAGCGGTACAGCTCGCTGCGGGCCTCGAAGCTGTGCGCCACCAGCAGCGCCGAACCGTCCGGGTACCACTCGGCGCTCAGGTCGCCGTCGAGCTGGGCCGCGAGCCCCAGGTCGGTCTCCTCGCCGGAGACCACGTCCCACACCAGCGGCTCCCAGCGACCGCCCCGCTGATGGCCGATGAGCAGCCGCGTGTCCCCCTCGACCGGCGCGAATCCCAGCACCTCCAGGCCCAGCTCGACCGTGCCGCCCTTGGTGTCGTCGAGCTCCGCGACCGTCGTGCCGTCCGGCCGGAGCACGCGCAGCGCCGAGTGCATCGCGTCGCCGTGCTCGGTGTGCTCGATCGCGATCAGCGAGCCGTCGTGCGAGAGGTCGCCGACACCGGCGGACTCACGGTGCCGGTAGATCACCACCGGGTCCGTGCCGGACCGGGACAGGTGGATGGTGGAGCCGTCCTCGTCCGTCGACCGCCCGACGACCGCCGTACGGCCGTCACGGCCGATGGCCAGCCCCGCCGGATAGGAGGGCGCGAGGCCCGGCACCGCCTCCTCGTCGGGCCCGCCGTGGAACGGCTGGCGGCGCCACACGCCGTACTCGTCGCCGTCCTTGTCGTCGAACCACCAGATCCACTCGCCGTCCGGTGCGAGCACGCCGTCCGTCGTGCCGTTCGCCCGGTCGGTGACCTGGCGCTGCTCGGCCGTCGCGCGGTCCCACGCGTACAACTCGTACGTCCCCGTGGCGTTGGAGACGAACAGCGAACGGTGGGGTGCGTCCTCCGCCCAGTCCGGCAGCGACACCCTGGGCGCGCGGAAGCGCTTCTCCCAGTCGGGCATCGACCGGGTCTGCGCCTGCGGGGTGGATCCGTTGGTCTCGGTCATGGCCCCATAGTGCCCGGCCGCCCGGACTTCTGCTGCCGAGGGTCCCCAGCCTGTGGATAACTTTTCGTCCTCGCAGGTCAGGGTCGATTGTGGACGCACGGGCGGTCCTGACCGGGCGGTACTGACCAGGCGACACCGAACCGTCGGTACCGACCCCGCGATCCGGAGTTCCGCGCCCGCCCCGTACCGTTGACGGGGTGTACCGGTTCCTGCTGACGCCCCGATGGTGGGGAATCAACGTCTTCGTGCTGCTGGCCATCCCCTTCTGCTTGTTCATGGGGTCATGGCAGCTGGGGCGGTTCGAGGAGCGCATGGACAACCACCGGTCGGCGGGTGAGCAGGCCGAGTCGGCGAAGCACGAGGCCGCCCGGCCGCTGGACGAGTTGCTCCCCGTCGACAAGGAGACGTCCGGCCGACAGGCCACCGCGACGGGACAGTACGGCAAGCAGTTGCTGGTGCCGGGCCGCGAGCTGGACGACCGGCGCGGGTACTACGTGATGACGCTGCTGCGCACTGACGACGGCAGGGCACTGCCCGTCGTACGGGGCTGGCTGCCCGGTGAGGCGGACGCGGCCAAGGCACCCGCCGCCCCCAAGGGCGAGGTCACGGTCACGGGCGCGCTGCAGGCTTCCGAGACCCCGGGCTCGAACGGGGTGAGCGCGACCGGCGGGCTGCCCGAGGGCCAGACCGGGGCGATCAGCGCGGCCTCACTGGTGAACCTCGTGCCGTACGACGTGTACGACGCGTGGATCACCCTCACCAAGGGCGACTCGGGGATGAAGGCCGTCCCCGCGGCCGCGCCCCAGGACACGGGCCTGGACCTGAAGGCGTTCCAGAACCTCGGCTACACCGGCGAGTGGTTCGTCTTCGCGGGCTTCGTGGTCTTCATGTGGTTCCGCCTGCTGCGCCGCGAGGTGGAGTTCGTCCGGGACGCGCAGCTGGGTCTGGTCGACGGCGAGGAGCCGGCGCGGGAGGCCGGGCGCGCTCGGGAAACCGCGGCCTCCTGAGCGGAGTTGAGCGGAGCTCCAGCGGGCGAGTACGCCGGCGAAAGCCTGGCCGGTTGAGGCGCGGTACGCGCACGCGTACACCTGTTGGCCTGGCTTGTTGGACTGGTGTGCTGGCCCGACTTGTTGGCATGAGCGCGCTAAACCGATCCGCAGGCGCCGGGAAGTACGGTCCGCGCCGACGATCGACCACCCGAGAACAGGACATCGCTCATGAGCATCGCCAGCCCCCTGGCCGGCAAGCATGTAGTCGTCATCGGCGGCACCTCCGGCATCGGCCTCGCCATCGCCGAGCGCGCCCTGGCGGCCGGGGCCCGGGTCACCGCGGCCAGCCGCAACCCTCAGCGTGCCGCGGGCACCGTGCCCCCCGGCATAGCGACCGAGCAGGCAGACATCACCTCCGCCGCCTCGATCGAGTCCCTCCTGGATCGTGTCGGCCCCTTCGACCACCTGGCCATGTCGGCGGGCACCACGGCCCTCGGCACCGTGCGGGAGCTGGACTCCGGTGCCGCGCGAAAGTTCATGGACACCAAGTTCTGGGGCGCCTACGAGGGGGTGCGAGCCGCGGCCGACCGCATCGCGAAGGACGGCTCCATCGTGCTGATCGGAGGCATCGCGAGCCGCAAGCACGGTCCGGGACGCCCGATGATGGCCGCGATCAACGCCGCCTTGGAGGCCTTCGGCAAGGCCAACGCCGTCGATCTGGCCCCGGTGCGGGTCAACGTCATCGCCCCCGGACTGGTCGAGACCCCCGCCTTCGACGACGTCCCGGAGGACGTGCGGACACGGCTGCTCACCCAGTACATCGCCAGCGTGCCCGTCGCCCGCGTCGGCCTGCCCGAGGACATCGCCTCGACCGCCCTGTTCCTGATGACCAACGGCTACGCCACCGGTTCCGTGGTCGACGTCGACGGCGGCGTCCAGCTCACCTGACCCGGTTCAGGAGCCCGCTGATCCGGTTCAGGAGCCCTCCAGCAGCCCCGTACGGTAGACCGTTCCCGCGCAGGCGTCGGTCACCGTGGTGGGGATCGACGGTGCGCCGACCGCGGTGGTGTGGGACACCACGACGCTGCCGTCGGCGACGCCGTCCGCGGTCACGAGCTGGGGCGCCGTGCCGCTGCCCTCGGTGGTGGTGCCGCCGGCGGAGGCGGTGTTGTCGGTGGGCGACGGATCGGGCGACGGACTGGGATCGCTGACGGTGGGACACGTCTCCGAAGGCACCCAGGCGAACTTCACCACGTACGCCGCGCCCGGTTGCAGCACCATCTGCGTGACCGACAGGGACGGGTCGGGCAGCCCGGTGACCCCGTCACCCGCCACATGGTCCGCGACGAAGACCTTGGACGAGTCGGCCGCACCCTGGGCGGTCACGCCCACGGTGCCCGCGCCGGTGACCGCACAGCTCGTGCCGGAGACGTTGGTCACGCGGAAGCTGCCGTACACCGTGCCGCTGGAGTCGGGGGAGGCCACGCTCGCCGAGGTACCGCCGAGCTCGGCCGACGTACAGGCCCGTGTGCTCGCGACCGAGGCGCTGGGCGCGGGCCCGGTGGCACCGCCGCCGGTCGCACCCTCGTCCTGCTCGCTCTTGCCCTTGCCGCCACTCTTGCCGTTCTCCTTGGCGGAACCTCCGGAGCCGTCCGGCGCGTCGAAGCCGCTGCTGTGGCCCTTGTCCTGGGCGGCGCCGCCCTGCGCCTGCGAGGCGTTGCCCACGGTGGACGGGTCGGCGGCGGAGCCCGCGGAGTTCGAGACGTGCACGAAGGCCGGGATCGCCGTGCAGATGAAGAGCGCGGCGGCGGCCATGCCGACGACGGCGTGCCGCTTGCGGGCCCGGCGGGCCGGCACCGCGCGCCGCAGGTGCTCCAGGGTGCCGTCCCGCGGCTCGATCTCCTGGACGGCCTGTTGCAGCATCCTGCGCAGCGCCAGCTCGTCGGACCCGAACCCGTCGGGACCGCCCTCGTCACCCGGGCCGGCTCCCTCGCCGCCCCGGCCCCTGGGACCCTGACCTTGTGCGTCCGGGCCGTGATTCACAGTTCCGTTCCCAGCGTGCGATGTGTGCTCTTCACGGTCTTCACGGTCGTCACGGCCTTCGCGCTCTTCATGAAGCTCATGCAGATCGTACGGTTCGTGCAGTTCGTTCAGTTCGTTCTCTTCGTGCGCCTCACGCCTGTCCCGCGGTGCGCGCCCGTCGTACCCACTCATGCCGGTGCCCCCATGGCGACCCGGAGGGCCGCTATGCCGCGCGAACCGTACGCCTTGACCGAGCCCAGCGAGATGCCGAGCGTCTCGGCGACCTGCGCCTCGGTCATGTCCGCGAAGTAGCGCAGGACGAGAACCTCGCGCTGCCGCCGCTGGAGCCCCTTCATCGCCTTGATCAGCGAGTCGCGCTCCAGCTGGTCGTACGCGCCCTCCTCCGCGCTCGCCATGTCCGGCATCGGCTTGGTCAGCAGCTTCAGACCGAGGATGCGGCGGCGCAGGGCCGAGCGCGACAGGTTGACGACGGTCTGGCGCAGGTACGCCAGCGTCTTCTCCGGATCGCGCACCCGCTTGCGCGCGGAGTGCACGCGGATGAAGGCCTCCTGGACGACGTCCTCGCAGGACGCGGTGTCGTCGAGGAGGAGCGCCGCGAGACCGAGCAGCGACCGGTAGTGGGCGCGGTAGGTCTCGGTGAGATGGTCGACGGTGGTACCCGCCGCCGCGGTCGCCGTGGTGTCCTCGGCGCCGTCGCGCTGGTTCGGTATGCGGGCGGGCCGCGCTGCGGGCATGGGGGCGATCACCGGCATGCCGCCGGGCGCGCCGGACATGCGGGGACGGGCGGCCTTACGAGGGGGCCGCAGAGCCGCGCCCCTCGCCTGTACCGCGGTGAAGTCGAGTACCTCTGCCACGCCTGTTGGACACGTGTCCCCCCATGAGGGTTGTACGCGACGGCCGTCACGTTTGTGTCAGGCCGCAGCCGCACCTCCGCCGACGCGTCCGACGGTCTGTCCGACGGCGCGTCGGACCGCGTGTCACATCCCCGCATGCGTACCAGCTCTTCCCATCCCCTGTGCCCATGTGTCATGGCGTCCCCCCGAAGGGCGTCCGCAAAGACGCTCCCCGCCCTCCGCGCGGTTGCGGAGAACGGGGAGAAAATCTTCGAACGCCTGAGCGCCTGAAGCAAGTGGCTTACGAGGCGCCGAGCTCGCCCGCCACCAGCTCCGCGATCTGGGCCGTGTTCAGGGCGGAGCCCTTGCGCAGGTTGTCGCCGCAGACGAACAGTTCGAGGGCCGTGGGGTCGTCCAGGGCCCGGCGGACGCGGCCCACCCAGGTGGGGTCGGTGCCCACCGCGTCGGCGGGGGTCGGGAACTCGCCGGCCTCCGGGTTGTCGAAGAGGACGACGCCGGGGGCGGTGGCGAGGATCTCACGCGCCTTGTCGACGGTGACCTCGCCCTCGAAGCGGGCGTGGACGGTCAGCGAGTGCGTCGTCACCACCGGCACCCGCACACACGTCACGGCGACCGGCAGCTCGGGCAGCCCGAGGATCTTGCGGGACTCGTCCCGTACCTTCATCTCCTCCGAGGACCAGCCGTCCTCGCGGAGCGAACCGGCCCAGGGGACGACGTTCAGGGCGACCGGCTCCGGGAACGGACCCGTGTCGTCACCCACGGCCCGCCGTACGTCACCGGGGTGCGTCCCCAGCTCCGTACCGGCGACCAGCGACACCTGCCTCCGCAGCGTCTCGACGCCCTCCCGCCCCGCGCCGCTGACCGCCTGGTACGACGAGACCACGAGTTCGCGCAGCCCGAACTCGGCGTGCAGCGCGCCCAGCGCCACGATCATGGAGAGTGTCGTGCAGTTGGGGTTGGCGATGATCCCGCGGCGCCGCAGCCGGACGGCGTGCGGATTGACCTCCGGCACCACCAGCGGCACCTCGGGGTCCATCCGGAAGGCGCCCGAGTTGTCCACGACGACCGTGCCCTTGGCCGCGGCGATGGGCGCCCACCGCGCGGAGACCTCGTCCGGTACGTCGAACATGGCGACGTCGACCCCGTCGAAGGCCTCCTCCGTCAGGGCCACCACCTCGACCTCCTCACCGCGCACGGCCAGCTTGCGGCCGGCGGAGCGCGGCGAGGCGATCAGACGGATCTCGCCCCAGATGTCCGCATGCTGGGACAGGATCTGGAGCATGACCGTGCCGACGGCCCCGGTCGCTCCGACGACCGCGAGTGTCGGCCTGCCGGTTCGCCCGGCATCCTCGGTCATCAGCGGCCGGTGCCTCCGTACACGACGGCTTCGTCGCTCTCCGAGTCGAGCCCGAAGGCGGAGTGCACGGCGCGCACTGCCTCGGGGACGTCGTCGGCGCGGGTGACCACCGAGATACGGATCTCGGAGGTCGAGATCAGCTCGATGTTCACGCCGGCGTCGGACAGCGCCTCGAAGAAGGAGGCCGTGACGCCCGGGTTGGTCTTCATGCCGGCGCCGACCAGCGAGATCTTGCCGATCTGGTCGTCGTAGCGCAGCGAGTCGAAGCCGATCGCGGCCTTCGCCTTCTCCAGGGAGCCGATCGCCTTGTGGCCGTCGGTCTTCGGCAGCGTGAACGAGATGTCCGTGAGGCCCGTCGACGCGGCCGACACGTTCTGCACGACCATGTCGATGTTGAGTTGGGCGTCGGCGATGGCGCGGAAGATCGCGGCGGCCTCGCCCGGCTTGTCCGGCACGCCGACGACCGTCACCTTGGCCTCGGAGGTGTCGTGAGCGACACCGGAGATGATGGCCTGCTCCACCTTCTGTTCCCCTTGCTGCTGCTTTCGTACGAGTGGCTCACTGCTGACCCACGTGCCCTGCAGCCCGCTGAAGGACGAGCGGACGTGGATCGGGATGTTGTAGCGGCGGGCGTACTCCACGCAGCGGTGGAGCAGCACCTTGGAGCCGGACGCCGCCAGCTCCAGCATGTCCTCGAAGGAGATCCAGTCGATCTTACGGGCCTTCTTCACGACCCGCGGGTCGGCGGTGAAGACACCGTCGACGTCCGTGTAGATCTCACAGACCTCGGCGTCGAGGGCCGCGGCCAGCGCGACGGCCGTCGTGTCGGAGCCACCACGGCCGAGGGTCGTGATGTCCTTCTTGTCCTGGCTGACGCCCTGGAACCCGGCGACGATCGCGATGTTGCCCTCGTCCAGCGCGGTCCGGATACGGCCCGGTGTGACGTCGATGATCCGGGCTTTGTTGTGGACCGAGTCGGTGATGACGCCTGCCTGGCTGCCGGTGAAGGACTGGGCCTCGTGGCCCAGGTTCTTGATCGCCATGGCCAGCAGGGCCATCGAGATCCGCTCTCCGGCGGTCAGCAGCATGTCGAACTCACGGCCGGTAGGCATCGGCGATACCTGTTCGGCGAGATCGATCAGCTCGTCCGTCGTGTCGCCCATCGCGGAAACGACCACGACCACCTGGTGGCCGTTCTTCTTCGCTTCCACGATCCGCTTGGCGACGCGCTTGATGCCCTCGGCATCGGCTACGGAGGAGCCTCCGTACTTCTGCACGACAAGGCCCACGTGCGCTCCTCGCTCATCCGTCTCGGTCCGCACATACACACGTACTGCGGTCGGCTCAGTCTATCGAGCGGCCGAATATCCCTTCCTGGGTATCGCATGGTGAGATGTCCCGCTCACGCTGTGATCATCCCGGATTTCTCCCGGCGTCCGCAGTCGCGTCCGCCGGATTTCACTCGGAGAGCTCCGGCCGCTCCGGTCCGGTACCTGCCCAGGACCGTGCACCCCACTCAAAAAAGTGCCCTGAGTCACATCCGGCGTGGCTCGGTGTTCGTCCCGCACGTCGACGGCGCTGCTCGGAGTGACGGGGAGCCGAGTGCGGGCGGAGTGCGGGCGGAGGTATTGATCACGCCCACCCGGCCGGGCAGGATCCCGGGCTGTGACGGACGGGTGGGTGGGCCAACTGGTGCTGGCCGGGATCGTGTTGCTCGGTTCCTCGGTGCAGTGGCTCACCGGCATGGGCTTCGCGCTCGTCGCCGTGCCCGCTCTCGTGCTCGTGCTGGGCCCCGCCGAGGGGGTCGTCCTCGCGAACTGCGCCGCCGGGATCATCAGTGCCGTCGGGCTTGCCGACGGGTGGCGCCGGGTACGGCTCGCCGCCATGGTGCCGCTGTGCGTCGCGGCGGTGTGCACGGTGCCGGCCGGGACGTGGGTGGCGCGGCGGTTGTCCGAGCCCGCGCTGATGACGGCCATGGGGGTGCTCGTCACCGTTGCCGTCGTGTTCGTGATGCGGGGCGCACGCATAACCGCCCTGCGCGGCGGCGGAGGAGCCCTCGTCGCCGGAGGCGTGGGCGGGTTCATGAACTCCGCGGCCGGAGTCGGCGGGCCGCCCGTCTCCCTCTACGGCCTCAACGCCGGGTGGACCATGCGGGAGTTCGTGCCGAACGCCCAGTTCTACGGGGTCCTCGTCAACGCCGTGTCCGTCGCGTCGAACGGGCTGCCCCGGCTCGCCGCACCCGTCTGGGGCCTCGCCGCCGGTGCCATGGCCGTGGGCGCCCTGATGGGGAGGGCGCTCGCCGGGCGCGTACCGGAGGAGCGGGCACGGCTCCTCGTACTGCTGCTCGCGCTGGGCGGAGGATTGAGCACGCTGGGGAAAGGGGTTGCCGGGCTGGGGTGACCCGTCCGTCCAGGCAGGGAGAGCATGGCATGACCACGGTGAGAGACATCGATGCCAGCGGTGCGCAGCACTGCGAGACGACAGCTCTGGGGGTGCTGCTGCGGCACCAGGGACTCGATCTGTCCGAGCCCATGATCTTCGGGCTCGGCTCCGGTCTGTCCTTCGTCTACTGGGACAGCAAGAACATGGGCTTCCCCTTCCTCGGGGGACGGGTCAAGCCGTTCGACCTCACCAGAAACCTGGCCACCGGACTCGGGCTGGACCTGGTGGTCCAGGAGACCACCTCGCCCCGCCGGGCATGGGAGAACGTGGTGGCCCCCATCGACGCCGGCCACCCCGTAGGACTCCAGCTCGACAGCTACCACCTGGACTACTTCACCTCGAAGGTGCACTTCGGCGGTCATGTCGTCGCCCTGTACGGCTATGACGACCACGACGCCCACCTGGTGGACACCGAACAGCAGGGTGGAGCGGTGTCCACCAGCCTGACCAGCCTCGCTCGGGCCAGGGCCGCGCGCGGCCCGATGACCGCCAGGCACCGGTCCTTCACCCTCACCGCTCCGAGGAACCGGCCCTCCCCGCAGAGCCGGATCATCCCCGCCATCACCGCCTGCGCCGACGCCTTCCTCAACCCACCCATCGCCAATCTCGGCCACCGGGGCATCGAGAAGGCGGGCAGACTGGTGCGCACCTGGCTCCAGCGCACGGACGACCCGCAGCGGGACCTGCCGCAGGCCGCCCTCTTGATGGAGAAGGCCGGCACCGGCGGCGCCCTGTTCCGCAACCTCTACCGCGACTTCCTCGCCGAATGCACCCAACTGCTCGACAGCAGCCATCTGCGCACCGGGCACAGGTTGTACGCCGAGGCAGCCACCCTGTGGACGGAAGCCGCAGCGTTGATCACGGAGGCCGGTGAATCGGGCGACGCGCAGTGCCTCGTACGCGCGGGAACCGTCCTCTGCGATCTTTCCCGCACAGAGCGCGAGGCCATGCAGGCGCTGAGCCGCCTGGGCGGCGAAGCCCCCAGTGCGCTCCAGCCCTGACCGTGAGCTACTTGACCTTGCGCAGTCCCAGCGGGCCCGCGATCTCCTCCGCCATCACCCTGCCGGCCTCGAACTCAAGCGTCTCGTCGCCGATGTCGTGGTCGGTGTCCAGGCCGTCCAGTTCCGCCAGCGGCTGGTTGAGCCTGACGTGGGCCACCAGGGACTGGAGGGCGCGGAGTGTCGCCGACGCCGTCGAGCCCCAGTTGGAGAAGTACGAGAACTGCCACCACCACAGGGCCTCCGTCGTACGGCCCGAGCGGTAGTGGGCCATGCCGTGGCGGAGGTCGGTGATGACATCGGCGATGTCGTCGGAGATACGGGCCGGGACCGGCGCCTTCCTGGGCTCGTACGGGTCGAAGACCTCGGAGTAGACGTCGACCGGGTCCAGCAGACGGGCCAGGTTCTCGCGGAGCTCGTCCACGTCCGGCTCCGGGCCCAGGTCCGGCTCGTACCGCTCCTCCGGCACGATGTCCTCGTGCGCGCCGAGACGACCGCCGGCCAGCATGAGCTGGGAGACCTCCAGCAGGAGGAAGGGGATCGCCGATTCCGGCTCGTCGCCCTTCGCCACCTCCATCACGGCGACGAGGAAGCTTTCTACCTGGTCGGCGATCTGGACCGCGAAGTCGTCCGGGTCCTGGTTGGTCGCGTGCAGCGTGGCGTCAGACATCTAGGAGTCGTCTCCCCTCGAAGGCGCGGCCGAGGGTCACCTCGTCCGCGTATTCCAGGTCGCCGCCCACCGGGAGGCCGCTGGCCAGGCGGGTGACCTTGAGGCCCATGGGTTTGATCATGCGGGCGAGGTACGTGGCGGTGGCCTCGCCCTCCAGATTCGGGTCCGTGGCCAGGATGAGCTCCGTGACCGTACCGTCGGCCAGCCGGGCCAGCAGCTCCCTGATCCGCAGGTCGTCGGGGCCGACTCCCTCGATGGGGCTGATCGCTCCGCCGAGCACGTGGTAGCGGCCGCGGAACTCACGGGTGCGCTCGATCGCGACCACGTCCTTGGGCTCCTCCACGACACAGATCACCGCGGGGTCGCGGCGCGTGTCGCGGCAGATGCCGCACAGCTCCTCCTGCGCCACGTTGCCGCACGTCGCGCAGAAACGGACCTTGGCCTTGACCTCCATGAGGGCCTGCGCGAGACGGCGGACGTCGGTCGGTTCGGCCTGGAGGATGTGGAAGGCGATCCGCTGCGCGCTCTTGGGACCGACGCCGGGGAGCCTCCCCAGTTCGTCGATGAGGTCCTGGACCACGCCTTCGTACAACGGACTGCCTGCCCTTCGTGGAGTCTTTCAGTTCGTACGGTAGTTGGCTCCCACCCGTCTGAGGAAGGCAGGCCGGGGGTCGGGCGGACGGGGTTCGGGGGCGACGGCTCCCCCGGGCGCCGTCGTCAGAACGGCAGGCCCGGGATGCCGCTGCCGCCCAGGCCCTGGGCGAGGGGGCCCAGCTTCTGCTGCTGGAGCTTCTGGGCGTTGTCGTTGGCCGCCTGGACCGCGGCGACGATCAGGTCGGCGAGGGTCTCGGTGTCCTCGGGGTCGACGGCCTTCGGGTCGATGACCAGGCCGCGCAGTTCGCCGGAGCCGTTGACGGTGGCCTTCACCAGGCCGCCGCCCGCCTGGCCCTCCACCTCGGTCCTGCCGAGCTCCGCCTGCGCGTTCGCGAGGTCCTGCTGCATCTTCTGGGCCTGCTGGAGCAGCTGCTGCATGTTGGGCTGGCCACCACCGGGGATCACGATCAGCTCCCTTTGCGGGTCTTTGCGCGTTCTCTTGCGCGATCTCTTGCGGGTTCTCTTGCGGGATGTTTCTCGCCTGGCACGAGCCTACGTGGTCGGTGTGGCCGTCGCCCAAGCACTCTTTCGGGTGAGGTCGCCGGGGATCCCCTACCTGATCAAGGGCCTCGTCCGGGCGGAAAAACGGTGAAAGCGGCACCGTCGCCACCCGTTGGGCGCTAGGAAAGGGGCGGCCGGGTGCAGGGCAGGAAGGTGTGGCGTTTCCGCACGGTGCGGTACTCCGTCGTGTCGCGGAGCGTTACGTCCCGTCGGCTGTTGTGTCGGCGTCGTCAGCAGCAGCAGTGTCGTCAGCAGCAGGAGGGAGGCCGGGGTGAGCCAGCCGGAGATGCAGCCCGAGGGAGCGTCCCAGGAAGGGCGGAGCGACGGGCGAGGCGACGGGCGGGTCGACGGCGCGGGGCTGTGGGCGGGGGGCCGCGATCTGACCGGGCGGCCGTTCCCGACGGGTGACTGGGGAGAGCCCGCGGAACGGCTGGAGGAGCTGTACCGGTGGGTGGAGCGGAGTGCGCTGGAGACGGTGACGTGGTACCTGGCGGACCGCGTCTGGAAGCGGCGGGGGGCGCGGGTGCTGCGCGTGGGTGCCGCGTGTGGGGCCGTCGCCGGGGCGGCGCTGCCGCTGCTCGACCTGACAGGAGTGATGGGCGGGGTGGCTCCCTGGGGCTATCTCTCGCTGTTGCTGAGCGCCGCCTGTGTGGCCGGGGACCGGTTCTTCGGGGTCACGTCCGGCTGGATACGGGATGTCGCCACGGCTCAGGCCGTGCAGCGCCGGCTTCAGATGCTGCAGTTCGACTGGGCCTCCGAGAGTGTGCGGGAGGTGCTCGGGCCGACGGAGGGGACGGCCGCCGAGGCGGCGGAGCGGTGTCTGGGGGTGCTGCGGAGGTTCTCCGAGGACGTCACGGAACTCGTGCGGGCCGAGACCGCGGGCTGGATGGTGGAGTTCCGGACGGGGGCCGCGCCCCTGGGCATCCAGACGGCGGGGGTGGGTGCGGGGCGTTCGGAGACGTCTGCGAACGGGCGCCTTCCCATGCCGCCGGGGGCTGCCCGCCCGAACATGCCTCGCCAGCGGCCGCCGGAGGCGCGGTAGCGGTTTTCGCCCCCGCCGCCCCTACCCGTCCCATCCCTTCCCTGGGGGCTGCCGCCCCCAGACCCCCGCTTTCGGCCTGAACGGCCTCGTCCTCAAACGCCGGACGGGCTGGGGTGGGGGCTGGAGCGGGTGGTTTGTGCGGGTGGGCGGGGTGCGTCGGCCTGAACGGCCTCGTCCTCAAGCGCCGGACAGGCTGGGAGTCGGCCTTCTCCTCAAGCGCCGGACGGGCTGGGGTGCCTGGTCTCGGCTGAAAGCCTCAACGCCCCAAGGCCCCAAGCCCCCAGCCCCAAGCCCCCAGCCCCGGCCGGGCCGGTCAGGTCAGGTCTGTGGGGCCGGGAAAGCCACCGGGCCCCGCAGGCCCGCCCGGTTCACCGCCCGTACGCCGAAGAAGACGTTGTCCTTGGACAGATCCACCTCGTACGACGTGACGTCGCCCGCCAGGATCACATGGGTCCACTCGGCGTCCGTCGTCTCCCGCCAGACGATCTCGTAGCCCGCGAGATCGGGCTCGCCACCCCGGGTCCACGTCAGCTCCGTGGCGTTGGTGAGGGTGGACGTGACGATCTTCGCGCCACGCGGGGTTCCGGGGGCCTGGGCCAGGGTCCAGAGGGCCGCCGCGTTCACCTTGGCCACGCGGGCGGTGAACGCGAAGTCGCAGAACTCCGGGAGGTCGCCGTACCGCTTGCCGTCCTCCACCCGCACGTCCTGGTGCTGATGGGCGAAGTCCTCGGCGGGTTCCGTGAAGCGGGCCGCGGGGTAGGCGCGTTCGAGGAAGGGGATGTGGTCGCCGCCCCGGCGGTAGCGGTCACGGCGGTAGATCACCCGCACCCGCATGCCCGTCGCGTCGTTGTCCGCCACGTCCCGGACGAAGCGGGCGAGTTGACGAGACGGCGAGTCGTTCTCCCCGCCCACCGAACGGCGGACCGCCGCCTGCTCGGACGTCTCCGAGGACGGCACACCCTCCGCGAACAGGCGGATCGTGTACGGGTCACGCGTCCCGTCGTCCGCCGTCGAACTGCCGACGATGTCGTTGGTGAACATGCCCTGGACGTCCGTACCGGCGTCCTTGTACTGCTGCGCCATGTACGCCGCGCCGTACAGCCCCTGTTCCTCCCCCGCCACCGCCGCGAACACGATCGTCGAGGCCGGCCGGCGCCGCGCCATCACCCGGGCCAGCTCCATGGCCACGGCCACCCCGGAGGCGTCGTCGTCCGCGCCGGGCGCGTCGGACGTGGCGTCCATGACGTCCGAGGCCCGCGAGTCGTAGTGCCCCGACACGACGTACACCCGCTCCGGTGTGACCGAGCCACGGAGCGTGGCGACGACGTTCGTGATGCGGGTCGCCACAGGGATACGGCTGGCCGGTTCCTGGACGTACGACTGGAGCTCCACCGTCATCCGGCCGCCGGAGGCCGCCGCGTACGACCGCATCTCCGCCGCGATCCAGTCGCGTGCCGCGCCGATGCCGCGGGCGGGGTCGTCCTGGGTGGAGAGGGTGTGGCGGGTGCCGAAGGAGACCAGCTTGCGGACGGTCGCCTCGATGCGGTCGGGGTCGATCTCCCCGAGCAGGGCGCGGAGTTCACGGGAGGGCCGTTGCGCGGTCGCGGGCGGCCGGTCGGTGGTTCCGTCCGCGGCGGCCACGGCCGTGGCGGGGGCCGTCGCGCTCGCCACCCCCGCGGCGGCGGTGGCCGTCAGAACCGTTCTCCTGCTGGGGCGCATGGGTCCTCCGCGAGCAGCCGGGGCTTGGGATGCCAACGGGGACATCGTTGTGGACGCGTCAAGCAGGGGCAAGGGTGCCTCACGGGTCTGACGGGCCGTGAGGGGAATCGGCTTCAGTCCGCCTTCGTGAACGTCAGCGACTTCCCCGAGTCCGTGCTCACGCGGCGCAGACGGCCGTCGGGCAGGATCGTGACCTCCGAGGCGGCGCCCGGAGTACAGGAGGCCGCCGGGCCGGTCGTGACGGTGGAGGGGCCGAACCTCAACGGGCCGCCGCCGCTCGGGGCCGCCGCCAGCTCGGCCTTGAACACGCAGTGGTACGTGCCGCTCCCCGCCGGTCCGTCCGCCGTGAGCGTGAGGACCGTGTCACCGACCTCGCCCTGCCGGATCACCAGGCGGCGTGTGCTGCGTCCGGCGGCGTTGTCGATGCCCGTGCTCCAGGTGCCGAGGTACCCGGCCGGGATCGCGCCGTCCTCGGGGGCCCGCGTGGTCGGGTTCTGGGTGGTGGGGGCCTCGGTGGTCGGCGGGGCCGTGGGGGCGCTCGTCGTCGGGGCCACCTTGCCGTGGCCGTCCTGGCCGGCGCCGTCCCGCATCAGCGCGTACACCGAACCGCCCGCCGCGAGCGCGACGACCAATGCGACCGCGACCAGCGCCGCCGTGGAACGGCCGTTTCTGTGCGGCGGCTCGGGCTGTGGGCCGGCACCACCCGGACCGTACAGGAGAGTCGGCCCGAGGGAGCCTGGGCCTGCGTGGGGGCCGTAGGGCGGGCTCGGCGCCGTGGCCGGTCCGTGCGGGCCGTACGGGCCATGCGGTCCGTACGGTTCCGCACCCGGTGGACCGTATCCGGCGGCGGGTTGCGGGTGTTGCTGCGGATGGCGGGCGGCCGGAATCGGCGGCGGGGGCGGGGCCTGGGCGTGTTCGGGAGGCGCCTCCGGGGCGGGGGCGGCTGGTGTGGGGGCGGGGGCAGCGGGGGCCGACGCGGCCGCAGCCCACGGACCCGTCTCCGGTCCGCCCGCCTCCCGTCCACCCGTCTCCTCCGGGTTCTCCGTGTCCAGCAACCGCACCGCGTGCCGCCCCAGTTGGGCGACCAGGGCGCTCGGCAGCCAGGGGTCCCGGGAGCGCCCGTCCAGGACCGTGTCCTCGGCGCCCGTGCGGTCCAGGATCTGATCGAGTGTGGGCCGGGCCGCGGGGTCCTTGCGGAGACAGTCCCGTACGAGGTCGGCGAGCCCCTCGGGCAGACCCTCCAGGTCGGGTTCCTCCTGCGCGATGCGGAACATCAGCGCGTGCACACCGGAGTTGGCGTTCCCGAAGGGCAGGGCCCCGGTCGCGGCGTACGAGAGGACGGAGCCCAGGCAGAAGACGTCGCACGCGGGCGTGATGCGGTCGCCGCGCACCTGCTCGGGCGCCATGAACCCGGGCGATCCGACGAGCCCGCCCGTGCGCGTCAGCCCGCCGTCGGTGACCGTCTCCATCGCACGGGCTATCCCGAAGTCGATGACCCGGGGGCCGTCGATGGTCACCAGCACGTTGGACGGCTTGAGATCGCGGTGGACGATCCCGGCGGCGTGGACGTCCTTGAGCGCGTGGGCGAGCCCGGCCGCGAGGATCCGTACGGAACGCTCGGGCAGGGCCCCGTGGTCGCGTCCGACGATGCTCTGGAGACTGGGCCCGGCGACGTACCCGGTGGCCACCCAGGGGATGTCGGCCTCGGTGTCCGCGTCGAGGACGGGGGCGGTCCAGTACCCTCCCACCCGTCGCGCGGCCTGCACCTCCTGCCGGAACCGCGCCCGGAACTCCTCCTGTTCGGCGAGTTCCCGCAGGACCAGCTTCACGGCGACGGTACGGCCCCGGTCCGACCGGGCCAGGTACACGTGCCCCATCCCGCCCGCACCCAGCCGCGCCAGCAGCCGATACGCCCCGATCCGCTGCGGATCCCCGGCGCCCAGCTTGTCCATCCCCGTGCCACCTTCCCCCATGCATGGGCAACAGCCCGAGGATAGTGCGGCGTTCCGGGGAGGTGAGGCGGGCGGTTTCGACGGTTCCGTAACAGCGGGGACCGGCGCGGCCGTGGCGGCCCGGCCTGGTCGAACGCACCATTCGCACAGGGCTCCTGCGTCTCAGGTCCGCCTCCCGGCGAGCCGATACCCGCCAGGAGGCACCCAGACGACGGGAGGCACCGATGATCAAGGAAAAGCCGCACCGGATCCCTGGCCAGGGCACTCCACCGCAGCCGTCGCAGGAGGACGGAGAGCGGACCGTTCCGCCCCTGCCCGAACGCGACAAGCGCGTGCGCCGCACGCCGCAGGAGGCGTCCCGGGCCGGGGACGCCGCGCCCTGCGAGCACCGGGCGCCGGACCCGGGCGACTGCCCGCGCTGCCGGCTGGCCGACGAGGATGTCGCTCACCTCGTGGTCCTGCTCCGCTGCCTGCGCCGCTCCGCGGCTCGCTGAAACCCCGGCCGCCCAGGGCGGGTTCCGTCACTGGTTCATCAACGCGTCCCCGTCGACCGTCCGGGTCGACCCGTCCTTGAGGGTGAGGGTGAGCGTGCCGGTGATCATGCCGTCGGGGTCGCCCTTCGGCCACCAGGCGGTCCAGCGGCCCTCCTCCACCATGGCGTGGACGGTCTGTCCGTGATCGCGCACGGTGATCTCCTGGACGTCGGAACCCACCGAGCCGAGCGCGTAGTTGACCTGACCCGAGCCGCTGCCCCAGGCGCCCAGCGTGTCGAGGTCGATCCGGTCGGCGGGGAGCTCCACCACCGGGGAGACGGCCATCATGGCGCCGGAGCCGTCCGAACCGGTCAGGCACCACGCGGCATCGCCGCCCCGCGTGACGATCATGGAGGCGACGCTGCCACGGATGTCCGCGTTGCTGATCCGGGGAGAGGCCCCGGCACCGGAGGTGCCCTTCGTCAGGTCCACGCACCGCTTCTCGGCGCCGGAGCCCTTGCCGTCGGCGGTGTTCAGGCTGTGGGGGGTGCTGGTCCAGGTGGCCAGTTCCGCGGAGGACAGCGGTCCGGAGCCGTTGCCGAACAGCCCGCCGCCCGTCACCGCCACCGCCACCACGGCCGCGCCCGCGGCGAGCGCGCCGCCGACCGCCGTGAACGCCAAACGCCGTACGAGCGGGCGGCGGAACGCGGCACCGGCCGACCGCTCGGGCCGCCCGGTGTCGCTCAGGACGGTCCGCAGCAGCCGCTCCTCGCGGTCGATGTCGGCGGCGGACGGTTCGGTGCGCGGCGCGGCGTCGAGCTCGGCGAGGCGGGAGAGAAGGTCGTTGTTCATGAGGACTCCTGATCAGTGCGTCGGGGCGGGGGCGGGCGAGAGGGAATGCGCGGGGGTCAGCCGTCCGGCGAGGCGCCGCTTGGCGCGGGTGAGGCGCATGGCGTAGGCGGCGCGGGTGCAGCCGAGGACCTTCGCCGCGTCCTTGGCCGCGAGCCCCTCCCAGACGTGCAGCGCGAGGACCTCCTGGTCGGCCGGAGGCAGTGACTTCCAGGCGGCGACGAGGTCCATCCGGCTGTCCACCTGGGCCGTGGTGTCGAGCGTCCGGTCGTGGGAGCCGGTCTCGGCGGACTGCTGGATGTGCACCACGAGCGCGGTCTGCCGGCGCATGCCTCGGCCCGCGTTGAGCATCACCTTGCGCGCCGTGCCGAACAGCCAGGGCCGCGGGTCCTCGGGGAGCTCGCGCCGTCGGCGCCATGCGGTGAGGAAGGTCTCTCCGACGATGTCGTCGACGTTCATGGGGTGGGCACGACGGCGCACGAACCGCAGCACGTCCTCGTAGTGGGCCCGGTACACCTCCGTGAACTGGGCTTCCGTATCGATGGGCATGGTTTCCTTCCGTAGCGTCTGCCCCTACGTGTCCACCACTGCCTCATGTGCAACAGGCTTACGGATGCGGATGCGGATACAGGTGCGGATGCGGATGCGGTGCGGATACGCGGGCGTCCCGTGATCGCGAACGCACTCCCGGCTAGGACCGCCCGCCGGTCTGGGCGAACGCGTCGTTGAGCACCTTCTCGGCGAGCTCGGGACTGCCCTTCGGAGCGGTGACGTCCAGCCACATCAGGTGGGTGTCGAGGTCGTCCCCCTTGCCGGAGGTGAACATCCGGCCCAGTTGGGCGCGATACGGTTCCGGGGTGCGGTAGCTG
This sequence comes from Streptomyces bluensis, assembly GCF_014650715.1. GTDB lineage: Bacteria > Actinomycetota > Actinomycetes > Streptomycetales > Streptomycetaceae > Streptomyces > Streptomyces bluensis. Next base: position 246,332 of record NZ_BMVM01000012.1, read on the forward strand.
GTCCACTTGTCGTGTCGGGGCCACTCCCCTACCCACGACCCGGGCCGGGCGCGGAAGAACTCCTCGACGCGTTTGTCGGAGCACGAACCACGGCACGTGCTCACGACCATGTCCAGCGTGAACCGGTCCTTCCCGTGCCCCACAGTGCAGCGCCAAGCGGTCTCGCCCTCGCCCGCCTCGGACTGCGTACACCCCACGAAGCGCGGCGTACGCAGCACGAACCACACGCCCCGGGCCCGGAAGTCGGCCACGGTCAGGCCCGACGCCTCCCCGCCCGACCATGTGTCGGGGGTGAGCCGAGCCGTCCGGCCGCGCACGTAGGCGGTCAGCCGCGACTGCTTGGGCAGTTCGGTCTCCGGTACGTCGGCGAGCCCGGGGCCGTCGTTCCGAGCAACGAGTCCGGCGCGGTGCAGCACGCCGCGGGCGATGATCCCGGCGGCCTGCTGTACCTGCTTGGTGCTGCCGAACTGGCTGTTGACCACGACCCCGACCACGGCGTTGTCCGCCCGGGCGGTCGCGTAACCCACGGCCGAGTGGTAGGCGTTGGCCAGTTGCTGCGCCATCGGGTCGGCGACGGGCTGCTCGGAGCCGGTGTAGTACAAGCTGGGGGCCGGCGACCTGGCCGTCTGCTGTGCCGCCTCCACCCCCGTCCTCCACATGTCCTCGCCCCGCCCCAGGCCGGTGAAGGCGGTGACCACCACATCCGGCCGGAAGGGATCCTGCTCGGCCACTGTGCAACTGTCGACGGGCTGCCGCAGAGCCGCCTTGAAGCCCTGCGCGAAACCCCCACGCCCAGTGTTCTCCGTCATGGCGGCAGGCACGTCCCGCAGCACCACCGGCTTGCGCACCAACGGGCGCAGGTCCTGCGGGCGCAGCAGATCACAGGCGGAGGGCAGGGTACGGATCGGAACGGGCGGGATCATGGCGGTACGACTGGTCTCGTACAGCACCGCGGACGCGGACAGCGCGAGCAGCGCCAGGAGAACCGATGTCGCCCGGACCGCCAGTCGGACCGACAGCCGTGGCCCGGCAGGCGAACCGGCCAAGGAAGCCGAAAGGGCCGAAGGAACCGAAGCGGCCAAGGAAGCCGAAAGGGCCGGGGGAATCGAAGCGGCCGACGAGGCCAAAAGGTCCGACGAAGCCGAAGAGGCCACGTCGGAGGCCACGTCGACCGAGTCGGCCAGTTCGTTCTGCAGCTCCAAGTGTCGGAAGCGGTAGTAGCCGCCGCTGCTGCGCAGGACGCCGTGCTCCAGCGCGTACTCCAGGAAGTGCGTCAGCCGCCACGGCAGCAGCCCGCGCCACGCGAGCCAGCAGCGGACGACGCCATAGCGCGCCCAGGCCGAGGCCGCGACGCTCCACACCGTGGCCGCGGCCATGCCCAGGGCCAGGAGGAGGAGCCAGTGCCAGGAGCTCATGAGCTCCGCGCCGCGGCCAAGGCTCCAGCTCCCCACGACGAGGGCGGTCACACCGAGCACCGCCTTGTGCCCCGACAGCACTCCGTCCGCGTTGGGCAGCGCGACGGGTCCCAGCAGCAGGGCCGCTCTCCGGTCGTCGCGGAGCAGTGCCCGCGGCGTACGGCTCTCCGGGTCGGCGGGGCGGCGCACGGCGCTGCGCAGCGCGAACAGGCCGAGCGCCGCCGACACCAGCGTCCACGAGACAGCCGTCCCCTCCGCGACCGCCCCGACCAGGGCCGCTGCCCACAGCCCGAGCGGCAGGAGCAGCGCCAGGGCCGTGGCGTACCGCCCCCACCGCCCGCCCAGGACCTCGCGGAACACGGCGCGCCCCGGGCGCTGAAGCCGCTGTGGCGCCGGCGCGTCCTTGTCGTCGTCGACCACGAGCCACTCGGCGGTGGCGGCCGCCAGCACACCGCCGGCCGCCACCGCCCATAGCGGCAGCCGCTTCTCCCACGCCAGTTGCACCGCGGCCACCGCCGCCGCCACACACACGGCCAGGGGCAGGGAGAGCACCAGCCGGGCCCAGCGGGGCGCCAGGTGACCCATCCGCCACCAGGCGATGTCCTGCCGTCCCTGCTGTCGCTGTCGGTGGGCGAGATACGCCAGCCAGCGCCGGGCATCGGCGGTCGGCCACGGCGTCCGGTCACCGCGGAGCGACTCGGCGCCGTACACGGCATCGACATACGCGCTCAGCAGATGGCGTTCCAACGCCCGTACGCTGTCGAAGCGGCCGGCGTCGAGCAGGACGGCCGGATCGGCGACGGTGTCGCTGTACACGGTGCGGGCGAGGGAGACCATCAGCGGATTGCCGAGCACCGTGCGCAGCCGGCGGACCTCCCTCGTGCCTGCCGCTCCCGGGTCGGCCAGCCGGTCCAGCACCGGGTCCCACTTCGTCCGCCCGCCGGCTCTCGTCCGGCTGGAGCGGCGCAGCAGGCCCGCCACATCCGCGAGGCTCAGCGTCCGCAGGGTGATCGCGGCAGTGCCCGGCAGCCGCAGGTCGGTCTGTTCGACGGCCTCGCGGTAGGCGCGCGTACGACTCGTCATCACGAAGTGCTGGTCGCCGCTCAGCAGAGCGTGCAGGCTGCGCAGCGCGTCGACGCGCAAGGCGGGCGGGAGCTCGTCGAAGCCGTCGAGGATGGGCAGGACCAGGTCGGCACCGATGAGTTGCCGGGCCACGTCGCGGGGCGGCAGGCCGGTGTCGGCCAGTGCCTCGGGCCACGCCTCCGCCAATGCCCCTGCGGCCCACTTCCACACGTCGGCGTGCTCACGAGGGTTCCAGGGGGACAGCGGCAGCACGACCGGGACCCGGCCGGACCCACCGCGCTGCCTCAACAGCTCCCTGGCCAGCTCCAGGACCAGCACGGACTTTCCGGCTCCGGCCGCGCCGAGTACGACGAGGCGGCCACGCGGCAGCCGAGCGTACTGTTCCGCGACGGCGCTGAACTCTCCTTCGCGCAGCAGGCTGCCGCCGCCGTCCGGACCGTCGGCGAGGTTCTCGACATGGTCGCCCAGGCCGGGATCCGCGGGTACCCAGCGCACCGGAAGCGCCAGCGGGTCGTGGATCCGGCCCAGCTCCGCCTCCCGCGCGTACTGCGTGGCCAGGACGTGTGCCAGCTTGTCGGCGGTGCGCCGCAACTCGTCGTCCGTGAGGCGGCGTGCACTGCGGCGGCGCCGGACACGGCGGCGGACCTCGAAACCGAGGGCGGCGAGTGGCGCGGCGACCCCGGCGACGACGGCGGCGGTCCCGTAGCGGTTGAGGCCCGGCCACGGCCACGAGAGGCGTGGGGACGCGGCGAGGACGAAGTACACCAGCACCGCCATGGCCGCGCCGCTCACCGCGGCGACGAGATAGCCGGTGGCGGGCGAGCGGCGCTCGTGGATCACCACCTGGTCCACCTTGCCGGCCTGCACCGCGGTGCCTATGCGCCCGCCTGAGATCTCGTTCTTCCCGTGCACCCCGTCGACCGGTCGCTGGGCCACGCCCCGCTCTCCTCCGCCGCCCCGTCCCCCCACAGGCCGCGCTGTCGCCGCCCGCCACTCATGGTCACGCGGCGACCCCACCCCAACAAGCCTTCCTGACCCGCGTTGCAGATCTGTGACGCGTGGAAGGCTGCGTTCCCTGACGCCCATGACACGGCCACCCCGGCCGGGCACACCATTCATCCTGGGAGCAATCCCGAACGCGTAAGGTGGCGTGCTCGTAGAAAAGTACGTACCGCCACACGACCACGTAACCGCACACGAACACGAACCCGCGCACGACCACGAACCCGCGCACGACCACGTACCCGTACACGACCACGTACCCGTACACGAAAGGGGAGGGCCCGACCATGCCCGGCACCGGTGGCACCACGCCGAGCCGCAACGGCAACAGCACCGTGACCCGCAGCACCCTGCGGCAGCAGCTCGCGGACGCGCTCCGCGACGAGGTGCTGGCCGGCCGGCTCCAGCCGGGGCAGGAGTTCACCGTGAAGGAGATCGCCGACCAGTACGGCGTCTCCGCGACGCCCGTTCGCGAGGCGCTGGTCGACCTGTCGGCCCAGGGTCTGCTGGACGCGGTGCAGCACCGCGGCTTCCAGGTCCACGAGTACTCCCTGGACGACTACCGGGAGATGATCGAGGCCCGCAGCATGGTCATCGGCGGTGTCTTCCGCGCGGACAAGGAGTACGACACCGGTTCCCGCACCACCGCCGTACTGGCCGGTGTGCGCCGTCGCGGCGAGGAGGCCCGGCGCGCCGCCACCGCAGGCGACCTGACCGTCCTCATCGGCTACGACCTGCGTTTCTGGCGGGAGTTGAGCGACCTGTTCGGCAACCCCTACCTGGCGGACTTCCTGCACCGGCTGCTGGTGCAGTCCTGGGTGTGCGCGGTCCAGCACCTGCGGCGGCTGCCCGATCTGCGCGGTCTGCTGTGGGCGCGGCACACCGAACTCGTCGACGCCCTGGCCCGCGGCGACGCGAAGGCCGCGCACGAGATCGTCGCCGGGCACAACGCCCACTGCCTCGCCCTCGTCGAACGCCTGGCCGCCGGATGAGCGCCGTGACACGCGGGCCCGGCGCGTACGAGCGCACGCCCGGCGCGCACGAGGTGGACCTCTCGGTCGTCATACCCGCCTACAACGAGGAGAACAGGCTCGGCCGCACCCTCGACGCGATCACCGGCCACCTCCGTGACGCCGGCGACGGCACCACGTGGGAGGTCATCGTCGTCGACGACGGCTCCACCGACGGCACCCGTGACGTCGTCACCGCCGCCACCGAGGCCGAGCCCCGCGTGCAGCTGGTCACCAGCCCCCGCAACCGTGGCAAGGGCCACGCCCTGCGTCTCGGCGTCTGCGCCTCGTACGGGCGCCGTGTGCTTGTCACGGACGCCGATCTGGCCGCCCCCATCGAGGAGTTGGAGCATCTCGACAAGGCGCTCGCCGACGGGCGGACGGCCGCGATCGGCTCGCGCGCCACACCGGGCGCCACCATCGAGCGCCACCAGCACCCCGTGCGCGAGGCCCTCGGCCGCGCCGGCAACTTCCTCATCCGCGGCCTCGCGGTGCCGGGGATCCGCGACACGCAGTGCGGCTTCAAGCTGTTCGACGGCGAGCGGGCCCGTGAGGCCTTCGCCGCGTCCCGGCTCGACGGCTTCGGCATAGACATCGAGATACTCCAGTACTTCCGCCGCTCCGGCTGGCCGGTCGCCGAGGTCCCGGTCCGCTGGGCCCACCAGTCGGGCTCGAAGATCCGCCCCTGGGACTACGCCCGGGTCCTGGGCGAACTCACCGCCCTCAAGGCCCGCTCGGTCCGCCGCGCCGACCTCCTCGCGGTCCTGGCGTTCCTGCTGATGTCGGTGCTCCTGTACGCCGGCCGCTGGATCGACCCCAACCACCGCTATCTGCCGGACTCCCTCCAGGACCAGAACCAGTGGGAGTGGTTCTTCGCGGTGACGGCCGACCACGTCGTCCATCTCCGCAACCCGCTCTTCACCACCCTCCAGGGCTTCCCCGACGGCGTGAACCTCATGGCCAACACGGTCATGCTGGGCGTGTCCGTCCCCTTCACCCCGATCACCCTCGCCCTCGGCCCGGCCGTCTCCCTGGGCCTGGCGATGACGCTGGGCCTGACCGCGACGGCGGCGGCCTGGTACTGGCTGATCGTCCGCCGCGTCGGGCGCCACCGGGGCGCGGCCTTCACCGGCGCCGCCCTCGCGACCTTCGCCCCGCCGATGGTCAGCCACGCCAACGCGCACCCGAACTTCATCGTCCTGTTCATGATGCCGCTGATCATCGACCGGGCGCTGCGGCTGTGCGAGGGCGCCCGCGTCCGCCGGGACGGCATCGTGCTCGGCCTGATGGCGACGTACCAGATCTTCCTGGGCGAGGAGCCGCTGCTGCTCGCGGCGATGGGCATGCTGCTGTTCGCGGTCGCGTACGCGGTGGCCCGGCGGGATGTGGCGAAGGAGTCCTGGCGGCCCCTGTTCAAGGGCCTCGGGCTGGCCCTGCTGGTCTGCCTCCCGCTGGTCGCCTTCCCGCTGGCCTGGCAGTTCTTCGGCCCGCAGAGCTACAAGAGCGTCCTGCACGGCGACAACGCGGGCAACAGCCCCCTGGCGCTGTTCTCGTTCGCGGAACGCTCCCTCGTCGCGGGCAACGAGGAGACCGCGAACGCGCTGTCCCTCAACCCCACCGAGCAGAACGCCTTCTACGGCTGGCCGCTGGCCGCGCTGGCCTTCGCGATCGTCATCGGCCTCTGGGAGCGGACCGTCGTCAAGGCGCTGGCGTTCACGGGCGTCGCCGCCGCGCTGCTGTCCCTGGGCCCGAGGATCCCCATCCCGCTGACCGACACGGTGGTGCCGGGCCCGTGGGCGCTGCTCTCGGACAAACCCCTCTTCGAGTCGGTCATCGAGGGCCGCGTGGCCATGATCTGCGCGCCCGTGCTGGGCATACTGCTGGCGCTCGCGATCGACGCCCTGGTCAGGTCCCCGCACCTCGGCATCCAGTTCGTGGGCCTGACGGCGGTCGCGGCCGCCCTGATCCCGATCGTCCCCGCCCCGCTGAAGTCGGTGGAGCGGCCCGAGGTGCCGGCCTTCATCGCCGACGGGACGTGGAAGTCGTACGTCGACACCGGAAAGGGCGAGACCCTCGTACCGGTGCCGCTGCCCGACCCCGGCAACGCGGAGGCCCTGCACTGGCAGACCACGGCACACCTTCAGTTCCGTATGCCCGGCGGCTACTTCAACGGCCCGTACGGCGAGGAGCGCATCGGCATCTACGGAGCCTCACCCCGCTACACCTCGAACCTGCTGCGCGAGGTGCGGTACTCGGGTGTCGTACCCGAGATCGGCGACAACTGGCGGGCCCAGGCACGCAGGGACTTCGCCCACTGGAAGGCGGGCGCGCTCGTGCTCGCCCCGCAGGGATACGACGCACAGCTGCGGGAGACCGTGGAGAAGCTGGTGGGCCGGCCGGGTAAGTGGGTCGGCGGAGTGTGGGTATGGGACCTGCACGAAGAGGGCTGACTCAAGGGGGGCCGAAGCAGCCCCCACCCATTACGCTTCCCTGACCACCGCGCACACGCTGTGTCACTCGACCATTACTCGCCCTTACTCATCCCGTACGTCCCTTACTCGTCCCTTACTCGTCCCGTACTCGTCCACTCGTCCTTACGCGAGGAGCTTTCTGTTGGCCTGTGACCTGTGGCTGGTCCCGCTCGTCGACGTGTTGTGCCACACCCCCGACAACCCCTTCGCCGAGGAGCTCGCGCTCTACAACAAGGTGCTCGGCGAGGCCGGCCTGCCGCCGGTGCCGGTGTACCAGTACATGCCGGGCCTGTCGGGTGACGTGGCCCCGGTCGCGGGCTTCGACTACGACGCGCTGCACTTCCTGCGGCGGGCGTACCTGCTCCAGGTGTGCGGCCTGGCGGTGACCCCGGTCGACGAACTGGGCGGCGACTACGAACAGCTCCTGGAGATGTTCGAGACGACGGCCCAGCAGTCGCACCTGGTCTGGCACTACGACCACGCGGGCGCGTACGTGCCCGTGGACTTCCCGCATCCGCTCGCCAGCGACGAGCTGCTGGCCGGCGGCGGCCCCCTGGGCTCCTCCCACGCGCTGCTCCGGGAGCTGGAACTCGTCGCCCCCTCGATCGGCATCGACCCGGCGAACCCGCCGGCCGCCCCCGACCCGCCCCTCACCCCCACGGAGCTGGAGGAACCGGCCGTCCCCGCCCCGTACGACCCCAGCCCCTTCGCCCGGGAACGGCACGTGTGGCTGGGGCTCCACGCCGCGGTGACGCGGAGCCTGGCCCAGGGGTCGATGATCGTGTTCAGCTGAGCGTCGGAGAGGCCGCGGCCAGCCCCTTGGTCACCTGAACGGGCGACATGCCGCATATCCGGGGAAAACGCAGGGGAGATCTCGGTCACCAGGCCGTCACCGTCCGTAACTCCGGGGTCTCCTCATGCGCCAACTCGGCACCCTCACCGCAGCGTTCGCCGCGGGCACCCTGCTCCTCACTGTCGGCCTGACCGCCTGCACGAGCGCCCCGCCTGCCTCACGCCCGTCCGCTGACGACCTCATCAAGGCCGCGACCCGGCACCTCACCGACGCCTGTCTCACCCGCCGGGGCCTCGCCCCTCCGCGGCCGGGCCGCAGACCGCCCCCGGCCGCCGACCAACAGCGCGTTTCCGACGCCCTGTTCGGCGCGGGCAGGACGGAACTGTCCGTGCGCCTGCCCACGGGCTACGTCGTCCGCGCCCACACCGACGGCTGCCTGGCCGCCGCGCAGCAGCGGCTGTACGGCGACCAGCGCCGCTGGTTCCGCACCTCGGCGATCGTCAACAACCTCCGGCCCGAGGCCGCGCACACCCACAGCTCCCTCGCCGAGGTCCGCCACCGGCACCGCGCCGAACTGGCCGACTGGCGCCGTCTGCGCGCCCACGCCCTGAAGTCCGCGAAGACCGTTCTCGCAGCCAGTACGCACTCCTCCTCGAAGGGAACCGCGCACCCATGAACCGCTTCACCGCCCTCCTCGCCGCCGCCCTGATCTCCACGGGCGCCGTCCTGGCCACGTCGGCCACCGCGCAGGCGGCGCCCTGCCGCAGCGGCTACTTCTGCGTCTGGACCGACGCCAACTTCAACGGCCTGAAGATCGAGCACAGCGGCGACGACCGCTGGTGGGAGGGCGACATGTACCACTACGACTCCTCGTGGGCCAACCACGGCGTCTCCGGCCCCGGTGTCCCCGACCACGTCAGGATCTACTCGGGCCGCGAGCTCACGGGCCGCGTCACCCTCTGCCTCGCCCCCGGCCAGGAGATCGGCTACAACGCGGGTGCGAACGACCAGGGCGGTTCCCACACATGGACAGTGCGCTGTTAGCCCAGGGCCCCACTCACGCGCGAAGGGCGCCCGCTCGGGGGGCGCCCTTCGTCTTGGAGTTGCTGTCAGTACTGCTCGACGATGCGGATCGTACGGATACCGGTACCGCGATACCGCGTGGGCGTTCTGGTCAGGACGGGGCGACCACGAGGCCAGTCGACGGTGGGCAGGGCGAGGTGCAACACGTGGGCGCCGCTCCAGTCACTCTCCTCCTTGCCACCCTCTGCTCCTCGTCCGCGACGGCTGCCGTCCGCAGGCGCTTGCCCACAGCGGTCGACGCCGCGAAGTCGAGCCCTTCGATGTTGACGGACGACAGGGCGCCGACATGCTCCGCGACTCCCGCCCGCTCACGGACCCCGCCCCCGGCCGACGGGAGCCGGACGGGGGCGGGTGCGGGCGGGTGGGTGCGGCGTCGCGCGCGTTCTACAGGAACGAGTTGATCTCGATCGTCTCGTCCCGGCCGGGGCCCACGCCGATCGCGGAGATCGGGGCGCCGGACATGTCCTCCAGGGCCTTGACGTAGTTCTGGGCGTTCTTCGGGAGGTCGGAGAACGACTTGGCCTTCGTGATGTCCTCGGACCAGCCCGGCAGGGTCTCGTAGACCGGCTTGGCGTGGTGGAAGTCCGACTGGGAGTACGGGAGTTCCTCGACGCGCTTGCCGTCGATCTCGTACGCCACGCAGACCGGGATCTCCTCCCAGCCCGTCAGCACGTCGAGCTTGGTGAGGAAGAAGTCCGTCAGGCCGTTGACGCGGGTCGCGTAGCGGGCGATCACCGCGTCGAACCAGCCGCAGCGGCGGTCACGGCCGGTCGTCACACCCCGCTCGCCGCCGATGCGGCGCAGCGCCTCGCCGTCCTCGTCGAAGAGCTCGGTGGGGAAGGGGCCGGCGCCGACGCGGGTCGTGTACGCCTTGAGGATGCCGATGACGCGGCTGATCTTGGTCGGGCCGACGCCCGCGCCCGTGCAGGCGCCGCCCGCGGTCGGGTTCGACGAGGTGACGAACGGGTACGTGCCGTGGTCGATGTCCAGGAGCGTGCCCTGGCCGCCCTCGAAGAGCACGACCTTGTCGTTGTCGAGCGCCTGGTTGAGGACCAGGACCGTGTCGGCGACGTACGGCTCGATCTGCGCCGCGTAGCCCAGCAGTTCCTCGACGACCTGGCCGACGGCGATCGCGCGGCGGTTGTAGAGCTTGGTGAGGACCTGGTTCTTGACGTCGAGGGCCGCCTCGACCTTCTGCGTCAGGATCGACTCGTCGTACAGGTCCTGGACGCGGATGCCCACGCGGTTGATCTTGTCGGCGTAGGTCGGGCCGATGCCGCGCCCGGTCGTACCGATCTTGCGCTTGCCGAGGAAGCGTTCCGTCACCTTGTCGACGGTGACGTTGTAGGGCGTGATGATATGGGCGTTGCCGCTGATCAGAAGCTTGGACGTGTCGACGCCGCGCTCGTTCAGTCCGCTCAGCTCGGAGAGCAGGACCGACGGGTCGACGACGACGCCGTTACCGATGACCGGCGTGCAGCCGGGCGACAGGATTCCGGAAGGGAGGAGGTGGAGCGCGTACTTCTGGTCACCCACGACCACCGTGTGGCCGGCGTTGTTGCCGCCCTGGTAGCGCACCACGTAGTCCACCGAGCCGCCGAGCAGGTCGGTGGCCTTTCCCTTGCCTTCGTCACCCCACTGAGCACCGAGCAGCACAAGTGCGGGCACGCGCGTACACCCCTTCCGGGCGGGGCATGTCCAAGGTCAGGGGCGTACGGGACACCGCGCGTGCCGCGTACGCCGGCGGCCGGACCTGGCCGCTCCCTGTCGGACCCGGATGCCCCGGAATAGACGAAGCCCCTGGCGATATGGCGCAAGGGGCTCTTGCACAAAGATGCTACCCGAGGAAGCGAGGCATGACCGAGGTGGCGACTTCCGACCAGCTCCTGGTGGTCATCGACCCCCTGGCCCGTCACACGGACAGTGAGTCGGTACGGATCGCGAAAGACGTGCTCAGCGCGGGTGCGGCGAGTGCGAAGGTCTGTCTCCCTCAGGGGCCGGAGGAGTTCGCACGGGCGCTGGAGCGGCGCGGTTCGCGGCGTCCGGTGGTGGTCGGCGACGACCGCGCCCTGCTGCGGGCCGTGTCCTTGCTGCACCGGCAGCGGGAGCTGGACGCGTGTGCGCTGTCGCTGGTGCCGGTGGGGGACGCCGGGGTGCTGGCCCGGTCGCTCGGGGTGCCCACGGGCACCGTGGCCGCGGCCCGCGCCGCACTGGACGGGGCCGAGCGGTGGCTCGACCTGCTGGTGGACGACAGCGACGGGGTGGTGCTGGGGGCGGTGGGCATACCGCCCGTACCGGTCGCGCCGACGGTGATCGAACCGACGGTGATGACCCCCTCCTCGTGGCTGCGGACCTGCCAGTCCTTCGTACGGACGCTGGCGACGCGCCCGCCACGGCTCGCTTCCCCGGCGGCGCCCGAACCGTCCCGGCTGCGGGTGGAGGTCGACGGGGCGACGCTCGTCGACCTCGACCAGCCGGTGGAGGCGGTGTCGGTGGCGCCGAACGGGGGCGGAGCGGCGGTGGAGGTGCGGCCGGTGCCGGCGGGCACGGAGGCCGAGCCGCTGCGGGCTGTGGGTCGCCGGGTGACGGTGTCCGGGCCGACGTTCCGGTACCGGGCGGACTCGGTGGTGACCGGGCCGGTACGGACGCGGACGTGGACCGTGCGGGAGGGGGCCTGGGGGCTTACGTTGCCGGGGTGAGCGGAACCATCCTTGAGGAGACGAAGGAGCGGTAGAGGATACGGAGGAGCCGTAAGGGCTCCCAGGTTTTGACTGTGAGTTGCGACACATCTTCTTAAGGTGTGAATTATGGTCACTGGATCCCCAGCCTCTGGCTTACGCAGGCGCACGGCGATCCGCGTGCTCCGCGTGGTCACCGCAGCGACCCTCGTGGGAAGCGGCGGTTTCCTCGGAGCCGGTTCCGCGGTGGCGGACCCGGCTCCGCGCACGCTGAAGTACACGTGCTCGTTCCCGCTGATCGGTGGCGAGCGGATGACGGCGTCGGTCGTGTGGACCGCCCCCGACACGCACGTGGTCGGCCAGGCCACGTCCCGGTCGCCCGTCAGGGCCTCGGCCACGGTGGGCTCCAACGTCACCAGAATCCTCCGGTTCGCGGGTGCGGCCACCGTCGAGGGCACCGCGGATGTGAGCGCCGTTGTCGCCGCGCCGCAGGGCGACATCCCCGTGGACATGCGGCTCAAGGTGCCGAGGTCCGAGGTCCCGGGGTCCGGCCCGCTGACCGTTCCGGCGATCGGGACGCTGCCGTCGCTCGTCTTCAGCGAACCGGGATCCGCGAAGATCTTCGTCGGCGAGATCCACCTGCATCTCGTCCCACGGGGCACGGACGGCGACGAGACGCGGGCGGGCAAGGTCGATGCGCCGTGCGACCTGGACTCCGGGCAGGACGGATTTCTGGCGCCCTTCACAGTCGAGCGTGACGCGTCGGGCCCGGCCGCCCCGGCAGCCCCGGGCACCCCGAGCGGTGCGCCGCCGGCCCAGCCCGGCGCCCCCGGCACCGCTTCCCCCGCCGCCACCTCTCCCGCCGCCTCCGAGTCCGGTGGTACGGGCTTCGCGGCCCCTCCGCGTGCGGTCGCCGCGGTCGCCGCCGTCGTGGGCGTGGGTGCCGCCGTGTTCGGGGGCGTCTGGTGGAGCAGGCGCCGGCGGGCGGAGGACCGGGATGGCTGACGTGTCCGACGACGGCGAGACTCCCGAGCCCGACGGGAGGGACGGGGAGGACCGCGAGGGCGGCGAGGGCGGCGAGGGCGGCGAGTCTTCCGAGCAGCACTGCGGGCGCAACGAGATGAGCGGCGGCACCGTTCACGGGTCGATGGTCCAGGCCGACCGCATCGGCACGCTGATCATCAACAACCCGGCGGCTCAGCCGCCCGGGACCGAGCAGGCACCGCATGACGACCCGGACGAAGTCGCCGAGGCCGCCGAGAAGCTCGCCGCCGAGGTCCACAAACGCTGGGAGCGCGAGGAGAGGCGGCGACGGCTCAAGGACCCGAAGCTGCTGCCCGTGCGCTGGACGACGGCGGACAGAATCCCGGAGGGCCACCGCGACAAGATTCCGATGGACCACTGGGAGCTCATCCACGGCCGCCCACTCCAGCGGAGCGGTCGCCTGGATCTGGACGGGGAACTGACACACATCGCCCGGGTGTACCGGAAGATCCCCACCCGCCGCCTCGTGGTGGCGGGCGAGGCCGGCTCGGGGAAGACCAGTCTGGGCCTGCGGCTCGTACTGGATCTGCTGGACACCCGCACACCCGGCGAGCCCGTCCCGGAGATCTTCAGCCTGGGCTCGTGGGACCCCGAGGCCGACACGCTGGAGGCCTGGCTGGGCAACCGGCTGAGCCGTGACACATCGGGCATGGACGCGGTCACCACCGACGGGAGGACGATCGCCGCCGCGATCGTCGACAGAGAGCTCATCCTGCCCGTCCTGGACGGATTCGACGAGATCGCCGAAGGTCTCCAGGCCAAGGCGCTGGAACAACTCTCCGAAACGACCATGCCGTTGGTCCTGACGAGTCGTACCGCCACGTACGCCGACGTGGCCCGGGGAACCAGAGCGCTGAAGCGCGCCGCCGCGATCGTACTGACCGCTCTCACCCCGGAGGAGTCGAAGGAGTACCTGATCCTCGGCAGCGCCACGGCCGTCAAACCCGAGTGGCAGCACGTGCTGGCCGAGCTGCACGACCGGCCCGATGCCCCGGCCGGCCGGAACCTCCGCGAGGTACTGGGCACGCCCCTCATGGTCTCCCTCGTCCGTGACGTCTACGGCGAGAGGGCGAGCACAGGGGACGGGCGGCACGACGATCCGAGGCGCACCCCCTTGGATCTGCTGGACACCCGCCGCTTCGGCACCCGGACAGCCATCGAGGAGCACCTGCTGAGCAGCTTCGTCCCGTCGGCCTACCGGCGAAACCCCCGCGCTCCCGACACCGCGCCTCCCCGGAACTGGACCCCGCAGCGGGCCCAGCGCTGGCTCGGGTATCTCGCCGACCATCTGGACCGCGGCGGCGGACCCGACCTGGAGTGGTGGAAGCTCGGCACGTCCATGAGCCTTACGGCGCGTACGGCGGTGATCTCGCTGCTGGCGGGGCTGTCCTTCGGGCTCACCACGGCGATCGGGAACATTCCCGTGGACCTGATCGCCACCTCACACGGACTCGGGTTCGCGATCCGGCGCGGACTGGTCGTGGGGCTTCTGCACGGACTCGTGTTCGGCCTGGCGCTCGGCTTCGTCTACCGGCGCGCCGCCGGCACCGAGATGCTGAAGCCGCGTCCGGTACGGATCCGTCTGTTCGGCGGTGGCAGGGACCTGGGCGAGCGGTTCCTCCACAAAACGGTGCTGGGGACCCTGGTCGGCGCCGGGATCGCGCTCGCCTTCGTGCTCGCCGACAGGCTTCTCCTGCCGCCGCTCGGGCTCGACGACGGGCTCGGGGGCGGGCTCGTGGCCGCGGCCCAGTTCCCGCTGACCATCGGGCTCTCGGCGGGGATCGCGCTGGCGCTCACGGCCTGGGCGGAAACCCCGATCGATGTCAAGGAGTCCGTCAGCTGCGCCGACCTGTTGCGACAGAACCGGGCGAACGTGGTCTCCCATCTCCTCGTCTGGGCCCTGGTGCTCGGACTCGTCGCGGGGCTGGGGTCCACCTTCACCGAGACTCCCCTCCGCAGCCTCCAGCTCGGTCTCGTCTTCGGCATCGAGGGCGCGTTCGGTGCCGGGTTCGGCTACGGGTTCTGTCTGACCGCGTGGGGGCAGTGGGTGGCCCTGGCCCGCGTCTGGCTCCCCTTGACGGGACGGCTGCCGTGGCGGCTGGTCGCCTTCCTGGACGACGCCTGCAAGCGCGACGTACTGCGCCAGACGGGCGCCGTGTACCAGTTCCGCCACGCCCGCCTCCAGAAGCATCTCGCCGGGGTGTACGCGGCGGGCCGGACGGGTGCCGCTCCTCGTCGGTGAGCCGTTCGGGGGCTCGGCTCTCGCGGGTCAGCGCCGCGTCCCAGCCCTCCCGTCTCAGCCGTCGCGTCCCAGCTCTCGCGTCCCAGCTCTCGCGTCCCAGCTCTCGCGACGCAGCCGTCGCGTCTCAGCTGTCGCCGAAGAGTTCAGCGCGGTGGACGCGCCAGCGCTCCATCAGCCCGGCGTACTCCGTTTCGACGAACTCGAAGAAGGCGAGCGTTTCCGCGATGCGTCGGCCGGCCGGGGTGGTGGGGCCGAGGTTGTCGACGCCTTCGCGCAGGGCTTCCTCCCATCGCTTGATGACTCCGTCGCGACTCGCGAGCACCTCGTACCACTGGTTGCTGTGCATGCGGTAGAGGTCGCGGCGCGAGCCGGGCTCACGCTCGCGCGAGACCATGTGCTGCTGCGCGAGGTAGCGGACCGCGCCGGAGACAGCGGCCGGGCTGATCTGGAGCTGCTCGCCGAGCTCGGCGGAGGACAGCCCTCCGGTGTCCGAGGCGAGCAGCGCCGCGAACACCCGCGCGGGCATCCGCGGCATCCCCGCCTCGGTGAGATACGAGGCGAACCGCTCGACGAACCGGGAGACGGCCTCGGGGTCACGGTTCGGCTCCGGGACGCCGTCGGGGCCGTGGCCCGGGGTGACGGTCGGGTTCCGGGCCGGACCGGGACCCGCGTTCGGTGACGCGCCCGCCTCGGCCCGCGCGTCCGCGCTCGCGCCCTCGGCTTGCCCTGCCCGCGCCCCCGTCGCCCCCGTCACTTCCATCCCGTCCGCCATCGCCCGATCGTCTCCCCTGGCCCCTGTTGGCCTCTGACCTCTGACCTCTGTTGGCCTGTGTTAACACCATCGAGTCTATCCGCGATTTATACGCTTCCTTAACTTCACAAGTTTGTGAAAGTACCGTACGTTCAGAATCATGACGAAGGCAATCACCGTCTCCGGACTGCACAAGTCGTTCGGGCGAACGCACGCGCTGGACGGCCTCGACCTGGACGTCGAGGCCGGTGAGGTGCACGGCTTCCTCGGCCCGAACGGTGCCGGGAAGTCCACCACGATCCGGGTCCTGCTGGGCCTGCTGCGCGCCGACTCGGGCGCCACGCAGGTGCTGGGCCGCGACCCCTGGGCCGACGCGGTGGACCTGCACCGCCGGGTCGCGTACGTTCCCGGGGACGTCACCCTGTGGCGCAACCTGTCCGGCGGCGAGGTCATCGACCTCTACGGACGGCTGCGCGGGGGCCTCGACCGGGAACGGCGCGCGGAGCTGATCGAGCGGTTCGAGCTGGATCCGACGAAGAAGGGACGGACGTACTCGAAGGGCAACCGCCAGAAGGTCGCCCTCGTCGCCGCCTTCGCCTCGGACGTCGACCTGCTGATCCTGGACGAGCCGACATCGGGCCTGGACCCGCTGATGGAGGAGGTCTTCCAGCGCTGCGTCGAGGAGGAACGCGACCGCGGGCGGACCATCCTGCTCTCCTCGCACATCCTCAGCGAGGTCGAGGAACTGTGCGACCGCGTCAGCATCATCCGCAAGGGCCGGACGGTGGAGAGCGGCTCGCTGGCCGACCTGCGCCATCTGACCCGGACGAGCGTCACGGCCGAACTCGCGGGCCCGCCCAACGGGTTGTCCCACCTTCCCGGCGTGCACGACCTCGACGTACAGGGACTGCGGGTGCGCCTCCAGGTCGACACGGACAAGCTGGACGCCGTGCTGCGCTCGCTCAGCGAGTCCGGCGTACGGTCGCTGACCTCGACCCCGCCGACGCTGGAGGAACTGTTCCTGCGGCACTACCAGGACGAGGCACAGGCGTCCGGGGGCACGGAGGGTGCTCAGGGGCCCGAGGGCGCGGAAGGGGCGATGGTCCGATGACCGCCGCATCGGCCGCGTCCGCGTACACGCCCCGGACCGGGGGGTCGCGTCAGCTCGCGGGATCGGGCACCCTGCTGCGGTTCGCGCTGCGCCGCGACCGCGTGACGCTCCCGGTGTGGATCGGCGTCAACGCGCTGATGGTGCTGTCCATGCCGAACACGCTCAAGAGCCTGTACGGCACCGCTGCCCAACGCGCCGACCTGATCCGGCAGATGGAGACCAACGCCTCACTGCGCGCGCTGATCGGCCCGGTGTTCGACGACTCCCTCGGCGCGCTCACCGCCTGGCGCGTCGGCATCTACGCCGCAGCGCTCGCGGCCGTCATGAGCCTGCTCGTCGTCGTCCGGCACACCCGGGACGAGGAGGAGAGCGGCCGCCAGGAGATGGTCTCGTCGGGGGCGGTGGGCCGACGGGCCCCGCTGACGGCGGCGCTGCTGGCGGCGGCCGTGGCGAACGGCGTCCTCGCCCTGCTGATCGTCGGGGGCCTCGCGGGCCAGGGCGGGGCCGGTGCCCTGGCGCTCGGCCTCGGTATCGCGGGCGTCGGCATGGTCTTCGCCACGATGGCGGCGATCATCGCCCAGCTGACGGAGAGCGCGCGGCTCGCTCGCGGACTGACGGCGGCCGTGCTGGGCGCGGCGTTCGTGCTGCGGGCGGCCGGCGACTCGGCGAAGGACGACGGCTCCTCGGTCCTCACCTGGCTGTCCCCGCTCGGCTGGCTGGAGAACGTCCGCTCCTTCGCGGACGAACGCTGGTGGGTACTGGGGCTGCTCGCCGCCGCCGTACTGCTCCAGGGCGCGGTGGCGTACGAGCTGGCCGGACGCCGTGACGTGGGCATGAGTTTCCTGCCCACCCGGCCCGGACCGGCGAACGGCCGCCTGAACACGGCGGGCGCCCTCGCCTGGCGGCTGCAGCGCGGCAGTGTGCTGGGCTGGAGCATCGGGTTCCTCCTCGCCGGCGTGGTCTACGGCGGTCTGACCGAGGGCGCGGCCGACGTGGTCGGCGACAACGCGAGCGCCCGCGAGATGTTCCAGCGGATGGGCGGCCAGTCCGGGCTGACGAACGCGTTCCTGGCGGCCATGATCGGCATGCTGGGGCTGGTCGCCGCGCTGTACATCGTCGCCTCCGTGCTGCGCCTGAACGGCGAGGAGACGTCGGGGCGGGCGGAACCGGTCCTCGCGAACGCGGTGGGGCGGCTGCGCTGGGCAGCGGGTCACCTGGTCGTCGCCTTCGGGGGAACCGCGCTGATCATGCTGCTGGCCGGGCTGGGCTTCGCGATCGGCTACGGCAAGGAGTTCGGGCCGATCCTGGGGGCCTGCCTGGTGCAGCTGCCCGCGGTGTGGGTCATCGGCGGAGTGGCGGTACTGCTGCACGGGCTGCTGCCGCGGGCGGCCGTGGCCGCATGGGCGGTGGCCGGGGCGGTGCTGCTGATCGGCTGGATCGGGCCCGTGCTGGACGTCCCGCAGACGGTGCTGGACGTGTCGCCCTTCGGACACCTGCCGAAGCTGCCGGGCCGAGAGATGGAGTGGGGGCCGGTGCTGGTCCTCACGGCCATCGCAGCCGCTCTGGTGGCGGGTGGCCTGGGGGCACTGAGGCGCCGGGACCTCACGACCTGACCTGCCCCGCTCGTCCGGAACCTCCGGCGGCCCGGATGCGTCCATGATCAGTATGGGAGAACGCATGCAGGCCGCCGGCGGATGCCTGACCGCGGCCGTCGGTGCGGGCGCGGGACTCGCGCTGTGGTCCGTCGGCGTCGAGGGACGGCTCCGGCGCTTCGAACAGAGCCCCGACTGGAGCGTCCTCTACGCCGAGCTGCCGCTGATGGTGCTCGGTGGGACCGCCGCGGCCCTGGGCCTGTGGGCCCTCGCACACCGCGTCCTCCTGCGCCGCGTCAGATCTCGACGCTGAGCCCTTCGAGCCCTCGGATCACGAAGTTCGGCTTCCGCTGCGGCTCCTGCGCGAGGCGGAGCGTCGGGGCGCGGTCGAGCAACGCGGTCAGGGACGCGGCCAGTTCCATCCGGGCCAGGGGCGCGCCGATGCAGTAGTGGATGCCCGCGCTGAAGGAGATGTGCGGGTTGTCCTTGCGGCTCAGATCCAGCGTCCCGGGGTCGGCGAAGACGGCCGGGTCGTGGTTGGCGGAACCGAAGAGCATGGCGATCTCCGCACCACGCGGCACGGTCGTCCCGTCGATCTCGATCTCGTCCAGCACCCACCGCTCGAACAGTTGCAGTGGAGTGTCGTACCGCATCAGCTCCTCCACCGCCGTGGGCACCAGCGAACGGTCCGCGCGCAGGGCCGCCAGCTGCTCCGGGTGGCGGAACAGCGCCCACCAGCCGTTCACCGTCGCGTTGACCGTCGCCTCGTGCCCCGCGTTCAGCAGCAGCACACAGGTGGAGATCATCTCCTGCTCGGTCAGCCGGTCGCCCTCGTCGTACGCCGCGATCAGCCCGGAGATCAGGTCCTCCCCCGGCTCCTGGCGCCGCGCCCCGATCAGCTCCCGCAGATACTCCGAGAACTCGACCGACGCCCGCACCGCCTTCCGCGCCGTCTCCTGAGACGGGTTCAGCTCGTACATCCCGCAGATGTCCGCCGACCAGGGCCGCAGCTGCGCCCGGTCCGACTCCGGGATGCCCAGCATCTCGGCGATCACGGCGACCGGCAGCGGCTCGGCCACATCGGTCAGCAGATCCCCGCCGCCGGACGCGACCAGCCCGTCCACGAGGTCCTCCGCCAGCCTCCGCACATACGGCCCCAGCTGCTCCACGGTCCGCGGGGTGAACGCCTTCGACACCAGCCGCCTGATCCGCGTGTGGTCCGGCGGCTCCAGGTCGAGCATCCCGTGGTCGTTCAGCGTGTGGAACGGCTCGTGCTCCGCCGGCGGCGCGGTCCGCCCGAAGTCCTCGTGCGAGAACCGGTGCTGGTACGTCCGCCCCAGCCGCCGGTCCCGCAACAGCGCCGACACGTCCGCGTGGCGCGGCACCAGCCACTGGTTGGTCGGCTCGTAGTAGTGGACCCGGCCCTGCGCCCGCAGCTCCGCGTACACGGGATACGGGTCGGCGACGAACCCGGGGTCCCACGGGTCGAAGGCGAGAACGCTGTCGGAACGGGCTGTCATGCAGGGACGCTAACCCGCCACGCCCCCGCCTGAACAGGGGGTTCCGGCCGACGGCCCTGCCGCCTCCCTCACTGACGGATCGCATTGACGGATCACATCGCCGAATCCGGTTGACGGATCCGGTTGACGGATCACACCCGGTCCAGGGGACGGTGCGGACCGTCCGGGAGCTCCACCGTGATCGTGTCCCCGGGGCGCACCACGCCGCCCACGCGGACGACGCTCATGATGCCCGCCTTGCGTATGAGGTTCCCCGCCTCGTCGCGGAAGACGACCTGCTTCAGCAGTCCGTCCTGGAAGCCGTCGATCTGCACACACGGATTGCGCAGGCCCGTGACCTCCACGACCGCCTCGTCCCCGATGAGCAGCAGCGCCCCGGTGGGCAGACCGAGCAGGTCGATGCCGCTGGTTGTGATGTTCTCGCCCAGGTCACCGGGGTTCACCGCGAACCCCGCGCCGCCCACCTCGGTGAAGAGCTCCTCGTGGATGAGGTGGACCTGCCGCAGGTTCGGCTGGGTGGGATCCTGCGCGACCCGCGAGCGGTGCTTCACCGTGACACCGGCGTGCACGTCCCCCTCCACCCCGAGCCCGGCCAGCAGCCGGATGCTCGGCCGGTTGGGCTTCGTGAACGAGTACTCGCCGTTGCTGCTGACCGCCGTGACCGTACCTGTACCGCTCATGAGCGACCCCCGTTGTCGTCGACTGACATCGGCTGCGAGCGTAACCCTGTCCTGAATCCTGCCCGTCAGCCCGGCGTCACCAGTTTCGCCTCGTATGCGAACACCGCCGCCTGCGTGCGGTCGCGCAGGCCCAGCTTCACGAGGATGCGGCTGACGTGTGTCTTGATGGTGGACTCGGCGACCACCAGGCGCTCGGCGATCTCGGCGTTGGACAGACCCTGGGCGATGAGGACCAGAACCTCCGTCTCGCGTTCCGTCAGGTCCCCGTAGGCCGCCTGGACGGAGGGCGGGAGGCGGGGCGCCTGGACGAGCCGGGAGAACTCCGTGATCAGCCGCTTCGTCACCGACGGCGCCAGCAGGGCCTCACCGGACGCCACCACCCTTACGCCCTCGGCGAGTTGGCGCGCCGAGGCGTCCTTGAGGAGGAAGCCCGAGGCTCCGGCCCGCAGCGCCTGGTACACGTACTCGTCGAGGTCGAACGTCGTCAGCACCAGCACCTTCGCCACGCTGTTCGCCGCCACGATCTCCCGGGTCGCCTCGATGCCGTTCAGCTCGGGCATGCGTATGTCCATCAGGACGACGTCCGGGGAGAGTTCGCGGACCCGGTCGATCGCCTCCCGGCCGTTGACCGCCTCACCGACCACCTCTATGTCCGGCATCGCGCCCAGCAGCACCGAGAAGCCCTCGCGCACCATCATCTGGTCGTCGGCGATCAGCACACGGATGGGACCGTCATCGGCACGGGAACCGGTCCCACCCCCGGTGCCAGTACCGGTGCCGGTGCCAGTACCGGCACCGCTCATGCCCTCGGTGCCACTCATGCCGGCCGTCATGCGGGGGCGTCCGTCAGGGGGACCGGCAGGAACACCGTCACTTCGTAGCCTCCGTCGTCCGTCTCGGCCGTCGTCATCTCACCGTTCAGCATCGTGACGCGCTCACGCATACCCGTGATGCCGTGTCCCGCGCCCGGGGACGGCTTCACGAGGCCGGTCGGCGGGCCGTTGACGATACGCACTCCGAGACCACCGAGGACGTAACCGATCTCAACGCGGGCCGTGGCGCCCGGTGCGTGCCGCAGCGTGTTGCTGAGCGCCTCCTGGACTATTCGGTACGCGGACAGCTCGATGCCCTGCGGGAGTTCACGGGCGGCTCCCGTGACCACCTTCTCGACGGTCAGGCCGGTGTCCCGCACGTTGGCGAGCAGGCCGTCGATGTCGGCGAGGGTGGGTTGGGGGGTGTCCGGTGCCTCGTAGTCCTCCGCGCGGACGACACCGAGGACGCGGCGGAGCTCGGTGAGCGCCGCGACCGCGTTCTCCCGGATCGTGGCGAAGGCCTGCTCCAGCTCCGGCGGCGGGTTCTCCACGCGGTACGGGGCCGCCTCCGCCTGGATCGCGACCACCGACATGTGGTGCGCCACCACGTCGTGCAGCTCCCGGGCGATCGTCGTGCGCTCCTCCAGCAGGGTGCGCTTGGAGCGCTCGTGCGCGGTCACCGTCTGCTGGGCGGTCACCTCCCGCTGGGCGGCACGGCGTATGTGGAAGACCGTGGCGCCGAGCAGGAGGAACGCGGAGATGGTCATCATCGGTCCCGTGTTCGACGCGTAGTGGCCCGCGCCGAGGACCGACTCGACCAAGAATCCGTACATCCCCGTCAACGCCCACATCCACGCCGCCGTGCGCGGTCGTGTGCGCAGCGCCACGACCGTCAGCACCACCAGGTGGCCGGCGAAGCTGCCCGTCTGCCACGGCCAGTCGCTCCAGCTGTCGCCGAACGTGGCGGTGACCGGAGCCGCCGCCATGGAGCACCAGAAGGCGCCCACGGGCCGGAACAGCGTCAGCAGGACCGGGCAGACGGCGAGCAGGGCCATCAGCAGTGAGCTGAAACCGCCGCCGCTGTCATTGCCGGACGCGGAGATGAGCATCACCCACAGGGCACCCATGAGCACAGCGGCATGCGGGGCCCAGACCGCGTACTCCCGCAGGCGGGGACTCAGGCGCCGGGTGAACCGGCCGTCCACGCTCATGCGCGGCAGCGGGCGGTAGGCGAACGCGTCATGGATCAGGTCCTGCCGCAGCCCTCGCAGGGCGTCCTCCGCCAGGCGGAACTCCGGGCTGCGCGACGTGGCTGTGCCCTTCGGGGGCCTCGGCTGCGTATGGGTCGTCTCGGTCACGTTCCAAACGGTAGGCGCCGGACCGGTTCGCGGTCGTCACCAGTGAGAGGGGTCCTTCCGGGTCCATCTCAGGTACTACGGGTCTTCCCGGTCTACGCGTATCCCCGTGGCTACGGGCATCGCCAAGTCCCTGCCGCCGCCCGTCAGTACCCGTCCGTACCCGTCCGTACCCCGTCAGTACCCCGACGGCCGCACCAGTCCCGACTCGTACGCGAACACCGCCGCCTGCGTACGGTCGCGCAGGCCCAACTTCACCAGGATGCGGCCCACGTGGGTCTTCACGGTCTGTTCGGCGACGATGAGGCGCTCGGCGATCTCCGCGTTGGACAGGCCCTGAGCGATGTGCGCGAGGACCTCGGTCTCCCGCTCGGTGAGGTCGGCCACCCGTTCCTTCAGGGGGGCGCGGGGCGCCGATCCGCGCAGGCGGGAGAACTCGGTGATGAGGCGGCGCATGACCCCGGGCGCCAGCAGCGCGTCACCCGCGGCCACCACCCGTACCGCTTCGGCGAGTTGGTCCGCGGAGGCGTCCTTGAGCAGGAAGCCCGACGCGCCGGCGTGCAGGGCGTCGTACACGTACTCGTCGAGGTCGAAGGTGGTGAGCACCAGCACCTTGATGTGCGGGTGCTCGGTGATGATGCGACGGGTGGCCTCGATGCCGCCGAGTTCGGGCATGCGGATGTCCATCAGGACGATGTCCGGGCCGAGTTCGGCGACCTTGGCCACCGCGTCCAGACCGTGCACCGCCTGGCCCACCACGTCGATGTCGGGCTGGGTGTTGAGCAGCACCGAGAAGCCCTGCCGGACCATCTGCTGGTCGTCGGCGATCAGTACGCGGATGGCGCTGCTCGTCATCGGGCCTTTTCTCCTGTCGTACCCGTCGTACCTGTCGTACCTGTCGTACCTGTCGCTGGCGTACCTGTCGTACCTGTCGCTGTCTTGCCTGTCGCCGTCTTACCTGTCGCCGTCTTACCTGTCGTGCCTGTGGAGATGTGGGAGCCGGACGGGTCGTCGGAACGGGGCAGGAACGCCGCCACCACGAAGCCGCCGTGCGATGTCTCGGTGGCCATCAGGGTGCCACCGAGCATCGTGGCGCGCTCCCGCATGCCGAGCAGGCCGTGCCCCGCGCCGGGGGACGGCGGAGCGGGCCTCGCAGGGCGGGAGTTGATGACCCGTACCTGTAGACCCCGCGGGTAGTGGTCCAGCTCCACCCGGACATTCGAACCGGGCGCGTGCCGCAGGGCGTTGCTGAGCGCCTCCTGGATGATCCGGTACGCCGACAGCTCCACTCCGGGCGGGAACGGGTGCACCTCGCCGCTGATCTCTACCGTCACCGCCAGCCCCGCGGCACGGGTGTTCTCCACGAGCGCTCCAAGACGGTCGAGGGTGGGCTGCGGGGCGTGCGGGGCCGTACCGTCCGCGGCCCCCGCTATGCCGTACTGGTCCTCGGGGTGCTCGGAGCGCAGGACGCCCAGGACGCGGCGCAGCTCCGTGAGTGCCTCCACGGCGTTCTGGCGGATGCCCGCGAGGTTCTCCTTCAGCTCCTCGGACGGGTTCTCGGTCAGGTGCGGGGCGACCTGTGCCTGGATGGAGATCACCGACATGTGGTGGGCGACCACGTCGTGCAGTTCGCGTGCGATACGACTGCGCTCCTCCAGGAGGGTGCGCCGGGCGCGCTCCTCAGCGGTGATGCCGGCCTGCTCGACGAGCTGGGTGCGGGCCTCACGGCGACCGCGCTGGGTGCTGCCGAGGAGCACCACGCCGCCGAACAGGGCCACGGCCAGCATGCCCGTCGACGAGTAGTTCGCAGAGCCGATGAGCCCCTGCAGGATGTACGTGGCCAGCGCGGTCAGGGCCAGGGTCTCGGCCGCCGCACGCGTGGGGACCCGCAACGCCAGCAGGTACAGCACCACGCACTGTGCGACCATCGCGGGCGGGCTCCACGGCCACGGGCTGTTGAACTCGGCGTGACCGGCGATCAGCTGGGTCCGGGCGCCCATGGCCGACACGACCACGGCCACCGTCGACAGCCACCACGCCGGAACGGGCCGCCACGGGGCCAGCCCCACCGCCGTGCCCTGGGCCACCGCGATGAGCAGTCCGGTCTCCGTGCCCAGGTTGTAGCCGTCGCCCAGTTGGTCCATGTCGGCGATGGCCGTGCCGATCGCGACCAGGATCACCAGGCCGTGCGGCAGCCACCGCAGCCACACCGAGGGCGGCAGCGGGTTCGCGTCGGCGGTCCACAGGTCCTCGCGCAGCACCCGCAACCACCGGGTCAGCCGCTTCTCCACCTCGTCCGCCCCTTCCTCCTCCGCCCCCTCACCGCGCCCCCCTAGGCATGGCGTGCCGCCCCGTCCCGCGCCGTTTCCGGCCGCCGCTGGACTCGCACCACGCGCGAGCCCCGACCGGCGCGCGGGCGGCCGCCCTTCTCATAGCCGTGGAACGCCGCCCAGCAAACCATGAGCACGAGGGCGAACACCGGGAGCCAGGCCACGCGGACCGCCAGCCACGCCAGGCTCTCCGGAGCGGTGTGCAGGCCAGGGAAGCGGCCCACCGCCAGACCGGTGGCCGTGGTCGCCATCAGGGCCGTCTGGTGCCAGAGGAAGACGGTCATCGCGGACAGGTTGACGAGGGCCACCGCCGCCCAGGCCAGGGGGCGCCGCATCGCCCGGCGCAGGGGTGCGCGCAGCAGCAGCGCGAGACCGCACTGGGCCAGACCGAAGGTGACGGCGGCCAGGGTGGGCAGGTTGAGGTTGGACACCGCGGCGCCGGGGACGCCGACCATCGACGCCGGGTAACCGGCCCAGGTGACCAGGACCGCCGTCGCCACGCCGCCGCCAATAAGCAGCAGCCAGCCGGCGCGGCGGCGGTCCAGCTCGCCGCGTGTCCAGG
Organism: Streptomyces bluensis; assembly: GCF_014650715.1. Classification (GTDB taxonomy): domain Bacteria; phylum Actinomycetota; class Actinomycetes; order Streptomycetales; family Streptomycetaceae; genus Streptomyces; species Streptomyces bluensis. The sequence goes on from NZ_BMVM01000012.1 coordinate 271,866, forward strand.
CCGCGCCCAGCGTGTACGGGACCAGCCAGCCCGCCGCCAGGTTCACCCAGCCGAGCCAGGACGGACCGCCGAGCCCGAAGCGTATGAGGTCCACGTGGAGGACGACGGCCAGCGGCCACAGCGGGTTGAGCCGGGTCAGCAGCGGGGTCGCCGCCGTCAGCGCGGCGAAGACCAGCAGGAACCACAGCGGGGACAGCGCCAGCTTCAGCAGCGTGTGCACCGTGTCCATGTCCACGCCCGTCGCGAGCAGGCCTGCCGCCGTCACCGCCCACAGGACGAGGAGGGCCACGACCGGTTTGAACAGGCGGCTCAGCCGGGTGCGCAGCCACTCCCCGTATGCCGTCCCGCGCGCATCTGCCGCCGCGTAGCCCTTCGTCGCCACATGGCCGCCCACCAGGAAGAAAACGGCCAGCGTCTGGAAGACCCACGAGATCGGCGCGAGCCAGGGCATGTCCCTCAGGGGGCTCGCGGCGCGCAGCGCGCCACCGTCCGCGACCAGTGCGGTCACCAGCCAGTGCCCCAGGACGACCCCGAGGACCGCCAAGGCCCGCAGCGCGTCGACCGCCCGGTCCCTCTCCGAGGGGGTGGCCGCGTCGAGTCGGCCGGCCAGGGTGCGGACACGGCCCGACCGAAGCGGTGTGGCTGACTTACGCACGGGTCACCTCCGAGGTGTCGCCGAGGACGATCCGGGCGAGGTTGTCCAGGGAGACGGAGCCCGGGCGGAAGTAGTCGCTGTGGCCGCCGTCGCCCGCCGCGAAGACGCGGGCGCCGAAGGCCGGGGAGACGGGGTCGGTACCGAAGCCGACGGTGGTGCCGAAGAGGTCGGCGCCGGCGTGCGGGACGTCCGCGATCCAGTCGCCGGAGCCCCGCGCCGCCCACACGCGTGCGGAGGTGTGCAGCGCGGCGGCGCTGTCCGCGCCGGTGCCCGGGCTACCGATGAGGACGATGTCGTCCACGCGGGCCTCCCCCTGGAGTCCGGCACTCTGGAGTCCGGCGCCCTGGAGTCCGGCACTCCGGCGATCCGCTCGCTCCGCCGCGCGGGCGCACACGACCGAGCCGTACGAGTGGCAGAGCAAGGAGACACGGGCGTCCTGGCCGACCAGCCCCCGCAGCTCCCGTACGAACGCCTCCAGGCGGGGCGCCGCGGACTCGGCCCGGCCGGTGGTGAGCACGGTCGTGCTGATGGTGCGCGGCGTTTCGTAGCCGAGCCAGGAGACGACAGCGGTGCGGGCACCGTGCCCGCCTCCGGGGGACCCGGGAGACCGGGTCGCGACCTCGTCCATGAGGGCCGTCGCACCCGCGCGGAAGCGGTCGTACGTGTCCAGGGTCGTGTCGGAGCCGGGGACCAGGACGGCCACGCGGTCGGCGTGCGCCAGGTCGCCGAAGACCTCGACGGCCTGTCCGGTGCCGCGCCCGTCGAAGGAGAGGAACCGCCGGGTGCTCGCGGCCATGGACCGGTCCGCCGCGGCCCGCTTCCGGTCGCCGTTGGCCGCGGCCATGCGGGCCGCCTTCGCGGCGTTCGCCCGGTTCGCCGTGTACGCCTCGTCCAGCGTGGCCGCCGTCACCGGTGGGAGCACCGCGGGTGCCGGGGCGGGGATCTGGGGACGTGCGAAGGCGGCCAGGGGCGCGACGACCGCGACGGCGACAACCAGGGCGAGCAGCACGCGCCGGGCCCTCCCGGCTCCCCACGTCCTCGCCCTCGCCCTGCCCGGCTCGCCGACCCCGCTCTCCTCGACCCCCATGGCGTCTTCCCTCCCGATCAGCCCGCTCATCGGGCTTGCATGGAAGGAAAGTTAGGAACGCGGACTCGTCGTCCGCGTCACTCCAGGGAGCTCACCTGGAACGTAGCTCTCAGGTACTACGGGTATGACCGGGCAGGGCGTCTCACCACGCCAACTGCGCGACCTCCTCCGCCACCACCGCGCACGCGTCCGCCGCCGGGTCGATCAAGGGGAAGTGACCGACGTCCTCCAGCAGCGTGAGGCCGACCATCTCGCCCGCCTTGGCCGCCGCGTCGGCGTACGACTCGGCGACCGCCTGGGGGACGACGATGTCGGTACGGCCCTGCACCAGCGTGGTGGCGATGCCCGTCGGCAGCAGGAGGGCGGGGTCTGCGTACGGGCGGCGTTCGGCGAACGCGTCCTTCCCGCCCAGGAGTTCCGTGGCCGCTCCCCCGCACACCTCCAGCTTCTCGGCGACCCCGAAGTCGGCGATGGGGGCGAGGGCGACGACACCGCGCAACGGCGCCGCACGGTCCGCACGCCATGGCGCGTCGGCCGGGAGGACGTGGCGGGCGGCGGCCCACAGCGCGAGGTGGCCGCCCGCCGAGTGGCCGGTGATCACCATGCGGCGCGGATCCGCCTGCGGCAGGGCGTCCCGTACGAGGGCGGGCAGCGCGTCCAGCGCCGCTGCCACGTCGTCGAACGTCTCCGGCCAACGACCCGCCACCGGCACGCCCTCCGCACCGCCACTCCCCGCACCACTCTCCGTACCGCTACTCCCCGCGCCGCTCTCCGTACCGCGCCGGTACTCCACGTTCGCCACGGCGAAACCACGGCGGGCCAGGAAGGCGGCGAACGGGGTGGTGTGGCGGCGGTCGTACGGGGCGCGCCAGGCGCCACCGTGCAGCACGACCACAAGCGGTACGAGGTCGTGTCCGGCACCGGGCCCGCGCGGCGCGTAGAAGTCGATCACCTGGTCGGGGTGGTCTCCGTACGCGGCGCCGGCATCGGGGTCGACCGGAGGGTGCGAGAAGGCGGACGCCTCCTCGGCGGCGTCCCGGGCCCGCGCACCCTCCGCTGCTGCTGCCTCATCCGGTGCTGTGACGTTGTCCGGCATGCTCCAACCTCTCAGCGACGAAACGGAATTGGCTTCCTGGGGTACGGACGGACCGGATGGGGCAACCGCCGTTGGCCGGGACGGTACCAGGCCCCGTGACATGACCATTCACAGGGATGTCACGCTCGGTGAAGTTCCTGAGGTACCGCACGGCCTCAGGACGCTCGGTCAGGTCAGGACCTCCCCCAGCACCCGCCCCGCCCGCTCCACGTCCCCGAACCCCACGTACAGGGGCGTGAAACCGAAGCGGAGGACGTCGGGGTGGCGGAAGTCGCCGACCACGCCGTTCTCGATCAGCCGTTTCATCACGTCCCCGGCGCGCGGGCACCGCAGCGCGACCTGGCTGCCCCGTTCCGTGTGGGCGCCCGGGGTCAGGGACTCGACCCGGCCCTCGGGGACGTAGGCCGCGACGCACTCCAGGAAGAAGTCCGTCAGGGCGAGGGACTTGGCGCGGACCGACTCGATCGTCACCCCGTCCCAGACCTCCAGGGCCGCCTCCAGGGCCAGCATCGACAGGATGTCCGGCGTGCCGACGCGACCCCGCAGCGCCCCCGGGGCCGGGGTGTACTCGGGTCGCATGCCGAACGGCTCCGCGTGGGAGTTCCAGCCGGGCAGGGGCGAGTCGAAGCGGGGCTGGAGATCCCGGCGCACATACAGGTACGCGGGCGAACCGGGGCCTCCGTTCAGGTACTTGTACGTGCAGCCGACCGCCAGGTCCACCCCGTGCTCGTCCAGCCCGACGGGCAGGGCACCGGCACTGTGGCACAGGTCCCACACGGCGTACGCGCCCGCCTCGTGCACCGCCGCCGTCAGCCCCGGCAGGTCGTGCAGGCGTCCGGTGCGGTAGTCGACGTGGTTGAGGAGCACCGCGGCGGTGCGGTCGCTCAGCGCCCCCGGCACCTCCGCCGGTGTCACCGGGCGCAGCGAACAGCCCGTCATCCGCGCCGCCGACCCGGCGATGTACCCGTCCGTGGGGAACGTCGTCGCGTCGACCAGGATCTCGTCCCGGCCCGCACCTACACCTACACCTGCACCCGCACCCGCACCCGCACCCGCCATGCGTACGGCGGCCACGAGCGCCTTGAAGACATTGACACTCGTGGAGTCGCCCACCACGATCTGCCCGGCCGCCGCGCCCACCAGCGGGGCGATCCGGTCACCGATCCGCTCCGGCGCCGTCCACCAGCCGCTCTCGCCCCAGGAACGGATGCGCAGCGAGCCCCACTGGCGGCGTACGACGTCGTCGACGTGGCCGGGCACGCCTACCGGCAGCGCGCCGAGGGAGTTGCCGTCGAGGTACACCACCTCGTCGAGCACGAACTTGCCGCGCAGCTCGCCCAGCTCGTCAGCGGCGTCCAACTCACCTGCCTTGAAGGCGAGTTCACGGACCTCAGACATGGGACCTCGCCGTCCACAGCTCCGGAAAGACGTTCTTCTGGGCGCGCTTCTCCAGCCAGGCCACCCCGGCGGAGCCGCCCGTGCCGGGCTTGGCGCCCATCGCCCTGCGGGTGGCGACGAGATGGTCGTTGCGCCAGCGCCACACCAGTTCGGCGACATCGGTCAACGCCTCACCCAGCCGGGCGAGTTCGTCGGTCTCGTCGCCCGCGTACAGGGCGGCCCACACCGCCTCGACCTCCGGGGAGGGCTCGTAGCGCCGGGACACGTCACGGCGTACGACCGCGTCCGGCACCGCGTGGCCGCGTCGCGCGAGCAGCCGCAGCACCTCGTCGTAGAGGCTCGGTTCGTGCAGGGCCTTCTCCAGCTCGGCGTGCACGCGCGGCGCCCCGCGGTGCGGTACGAGCATGGAGGCGGACTTCTCGCCGAGCAGGAACTCCATGCGGCGGTACATCGCCGACTGGAAGCCGGAGCCCTCGCCGAGGGCGGCACGGTAGGAGTTGAACTGGGCGGGGGTGAGCCCCGAGAGGGGCCGCCAGGAGGCGTTGAGCGCCTCCAGCTCCCGTACGGACCGCTTGAGCGCGGCCACGGCGGTCGGTACGTCGTTCTCGCGGAGCGCGCCCGCGGCGGTCTCCCACTCGTGGACGATGACGGTGAACCACAGCTCCATGACCTGGGTGGTCACCAGGAAGACCATTTCTCCGGGGTCGTCGGAGAGGGTGTGCTGGAGGTGGGTGAGGACGTCGGCCCTGACGTAGTCCTCGTAGGGGGTCGTGCCCTGGAAGTCGAGATGCGGGGTCTCGGGCTCGTGCGCCTCGGCCGGAGGGGGAGGGGTCTGCTGAGCCTGTTGGGACATCGCTGTCTCCTGCGAAATGATCCGGGTAGCGGTCCGCCCCTGCCGTTATCGACACGGGGGCCCCGGTCCCCACGGGCATCCTGCGCAATCGTCCCCCGAAAACGCAAGGCCCGCCTGGTCACACCGGGCGGGCCCCACGTCGGGGACGCTCAGCCGAGGGTCTGGGCCGCCGTCGGGGAGGAGTCCTTCAGGAACTGTGTGCAGCGCTCGTACTCCTCCTGCTCGCCGATCGCCCCGGCGGCGCGGGCGAGGCCGTGCAGGGCGCGCAGGAAGCCGCGGTTGGCCTCGTGCTCCCAGGGGACCGGGCCGTGGCCCTTCCAGCCGCTGCGGCGCAGGGCGTCCAGGCCGCGGTGGTAGCCGGTACGGGCGTACGCGTACGACTCGACGACCGAGCCCCGCTCGAACGCGTCGTCCGCGAGTTGCGCCCAGGCGAGGGACGACGTCGGGTAACGGGCGGCGACGTCCGCGGGTGCCGTGCCGGTCGCGAGCAGTTCGCGGGGCTCCGGGTCGTCGGGGAGGTGCGTCGGGGGCGGGCCCCCGAGGAGGTTCTCGTGAATGGTCATGGGTCCAGTCTGGCCCATGTGGGGGTGCGGGTCGGGTCGGCGGAGTGCGCCTGCGGGTCGGGCGCCACCGAACGGTTTTCGCCCCCGCCGCCCCTACCCGTCCCA
>NZ_BMVM01000013.1 GCF_014650715.1 Streptomyces bluensis
ACCAGCGCGAGGTCTTCCAGCGGGCCGGCATGTGGCTCACCGCCGGCGAGTGGGGCGGACCCAAGGACGGCGAGACCGTCCAGAAGCGCCTCATCCGCTACCGGACCGTGGGCGACATGTCCTGCACGGGCGCCGTCGACTCCGACGCGACCACGCTGGACGCCGTGATCGCCGAGATCGCCGCCTCCCGGCTCACCGAGCGGGGCGCGACCCGCGCCGACGACAAGCTGTCCGAGGCCGCGATGGAAGACCGCAAGCGCGAGGGGTACTTCTAGTCATGACCAGCACGATCAGCGCGATCGACCCGACCGGCCCGGTCGGTGCCACCATCGACACGCTGCGGTTCGCCACCGCCGGGTCGGTCGACGACGGCAAGTCCACCCTCGTCGGGCGGCTGCTGTACGACTCCAAGTCGGTCCTCGCCGACCAGTTGGAGGCCGTCGAGCACGCCTCCCGCAACCGCGGCCAGGACGCCCCGGACCTGGCCCTCCTCACCGACGGTCTGCGGGCCGAGCGGGAGCAGGGCATCACCATCGACGTGGCGTACCGCTACTTCGCCACGCCCCGCCGCCGGTTCATCCTCGCCGACACCCCCGGCCACGTGCAGTACACCCGCAACATGGTCACCGGCGCCTCCACCGCCGAACTCACAGTCATCCTCGTCGACGCCCGCAACGGCGTCGTCGAGCAGACCCGCCGCCACGCCGCCATCGCCGCACTCCTGCGCGTCCCCCACGTGGTCCTGGCCGTCAACAAGATGGACCTCGTCGGGTACGAGGAGCGGGAGTTCGACCGTATCGTCCAGGACTTCGCGGGTTACGCGGAGGAGCTGGGCCTGCCCGGCTTCACTCCGATCCCGGTGTCGGCGCTCGTGGGTGACAACGTGGTGGAACCGTCGGCGCACATGGACTGGTACGCGGGTCCGGCGCTGCTGGAGTTCCTGGAGAGCGTCCCGGTGGGCGCGGAGAGCGCCGACGCCCCGGCGCGCTTCCCCGTCCAGTATGTGATCCGGCACGACGACGTCAGGTACTACGCGGGCCAGTTGGTGTCCGGCTCGCTGCGGGTGGGCGACCGGGTGACGGTCCAGCCGTCGGGCGAGACCTCGGAGATCACCGGCATCGACGTGCTCGGCACCGAGGTGGAGACGGCGTACGCGCCGCAGTCCATCACCGTGCGCCTGGCCGACCAGCGGGACGTCTCGCGCGGCGACATGATCACAGCCGGCGCGGACGCGCCCACGCTGACGCAGGATGTGCGGGCCGCCGCCTGCCACCTGGCCGAACGGCCGCTGCGGGTCGGCGACCGGGTGCTGGTCCGGCACACCACACGGACCGTGAAGGCGATCGTGAAGGACCTGGGTGGCGCGACGGAGCTGTCCGCGAACGACCTGGGCCGGATCACCCTGCGCACGGCCGAGCCGCTGGCGCTGGACGACTACGCGGACGTACGCCGCACGGGCGCGTTCATCCTCGTCGACCCGGCGGACGGCGCGACGCTGACGGCGGGGATGGCCGACCTGTCGTAGGCCTCACCTCGCACCTTGGGTGCCCTCAACTCCCTAGTTGCAGCCGGGGTTTGGGGGCATCCGTACGTCCCGTCCGAGGTGGCCTGCTGCCGGCGCGGTAGGGCGCGGGCCAGCTCACCCCCGGCCCCTGGTAACCCTGCTCGGCGGCGGCGTGGAGGGTCCAGTTCGGGTCGTAGAGGTGGGGGCGTGCCAGGGCGCACAGGTCCGTACGCCCGGCGAGGATCAGGGAGTTGACGTCGTCCCAGGAGGAGATCGCGCCCACGGCGATCACCGGGACGCCCACCTCGTGGCGGATGCGGTCGGCGAACGGCGTCTGGTACGAGCGGCCGTACTCGGGGTGTTCGTCCGCGACCACCTGCCCGGTGGACACATCGACGGCGTCGGCGCCGTGCGCGGCGAAGGCCCGCGCGATCTCCACGGCGTCCTCGGCGGTCGTGCCGCCGTCGGCCCAGTCCGTCGCGGAGATACGGACGGTCATCGGCCGTTCCTCCGGCCACACCGACCGCACCGCGTCGAACACCTCCAGCGGGAAGCGGAGCCTGCGGTCGAGGGAGCCGCCGTAGCGGTCGGTGCGGCGGTTGGTCAGGGGCGAGAGGAAGCCCGACAGCAGGTAGCCGTGGGCGCAGTGGAGTTCGAGCAGATCGAATCCGCAGCGGGCGGCGCGCCCGGCAGCCGATGAGAACTCCTCACGGATGTCGGTGAGTTGGGCGCGCGTCAGCTCGCGCGGGGTCTGGTTCCGCGGTGTGTACGGGAGCGGGGAGGCGGCCACGAGGGGCCAGTTGCCCGCCTCCAGGGGCTCGTCGATGCCCTCCCACATCAGTTTGGTCGAGCCCTTGCGGCCGGAGTGGCCGAGCTGGACGCCGATGGCGGTGCCCGGTGCCTGGGCGTGCACGAACCGTACGACGCGGCGCCATGCCTCGGCCTGCCGGGGCGTCCACAGCCCGGCGCAGCCCGGAGTGATCCGCCCCCGCGGACTCACGCACACCATCTCCGTCATCAGCAGGCCCGCCCCGCCGAGGGCCCGCGCGCCGAGGTGGACGAGGTGGAAGTCACCGGGGACGCCGTCCACCGCCGAGTACATGTCCATGGGCGAGACGACGACGCGGTTGCGCAGGGTGAGGCCGCGCAGCCGGAACGGGGTGAACATGGGGGGTGTGCCGGGCGGGCAGCCGAACGCGCGCTCCACGTTCCCGGTGAAGCGGGGGTCGCGCAGCCGGAGGTTGTCGTGGGTGACGCGGCGGCTGCGGGTGAGGAGGTTGAAGGCGAACTGGCGGGAGGGCTGGTCGAGGTAGAGCCCGAGGTTCTCGAACCACTCCAGGCTGGCCCGCGCCGCGCGCTGGGTGGAGGCGACGACGGGGCGCCGTTCGGCCTCGTAGGCGGTGAGGGCGTCGGCCAGGGAGGGCTGTTCCTCCAGGCAGGCGGCGAGGGCGAGGGCGTCCTCGACGGCGAGCTTGGTGCCGGAGCCGATGGAGAAGTGCGCGGTGTGCGCGGCGTCGCCCAGCAGGACCAGGTTGCCGTGCGACCAGTGCTCGTTGACGACGGTGCGGAAGGTGGTCCACGTGGACTTGTTGGACCTGAGCGGCCGTCCGCCGAGCGCGTCCGCGAAGATCTTCGCGCAGCGCTCGACCGACTCCCGCTCGTCCGCGTCCGCGAACCCGGCCGCGCGCCACACCTCCTCGCGCATCTCGACGATGACGGTGGAGGCGTCGGCCTCGTACGGGTAGGCGTGGAGCTGCATCACGCCGTGCTCGGTCTCGGCGATCTCGAAGCGGAAGGAGTCGAAGGCGAAGTCGGCGGCGAGCCAGATGTAGCGGCAGCGGTGTTCGGTGACGGCGGGCCGGAAGGCTTCCGCGTACGCCTCGCGGGTGGCGCTGTGGACGCCGTCGGCGGCGATGACCAGGTCGTACGTCTCCGCGAGCCTGGCCGGACAGGGCGCCTCGGTGGTGAAGCGCAGGTCGACGCCGAGCGAGTGGCAGCGTTCGTGCAGGATCTCCAGGAGCCGCTTCCGGCCGAGGGCGGCGAAGCCGTGGCCGCCGGAGGTGTGCCGTATGCCCCGGTGAACGATGTCGATGTCGTCCCAGCGTACGAACTCGGCCCGCATCGCCTCGTGGACGGCCGGGTCGGCGTGCTCGATCCCGCCGAGCGTCTCGTCGGAGAGGACCACGCCGAAGCCGAAGGTGTCGTCGGGCGCGTTGCGCTCCCAGACGGTGATCTCGCGGGACGGGTCGAGGCGTTTCAGCAGTGCCGCCGCGTACAGACCTCCGGGACCGCCTCCGGTGACCGCGACCCTCATGCCGTCACCGCCCCCGCCACTTCGGCGGGCGCTTCTCGGTGAACGCGGCGTGGAACTCCGCGTAGTCCTCGCCGTGCATCAGCAGGGCCTGGGTCGAGGCGTCCAGTTCGACGGAGGCGGCGAGCGGCATGTCGAGTTCGGCGGTGAGCAGCGCCTTCGTCTGGGCGTAGGCGAGGGCCGGGCCCTCGGCCAGGCGGCGGGCCAGCGCGTGGGCGGCCTCGTCGGCGCGGCCCTCTTCGGTCAGCTCGCTGATCAGCCCGATCCGCTCGGCCTCGGGCGCCCGTACCGGCTCGCCGAGCATCAGCAGCCGGGTCGCGTGCCCGAGCCCGACGACGCGGGGCAGCAGATACGCGGCGCCCATGTCACCGCCGGACAGCCCCACGCGCGTGAACAGGAAGGCGAACCGGGCCGTGGGATCCGCCACCCGGAAGTCGGCGGCCAGCGCCAGCACGGCTCCGGCGCCCGCGGCCACCCCGTGCACGGCGGCGATCACCGGGAAGGGGCACTCCCGTAGGGCGCGTACGACCTGCCCGGTCATCCGGTTGAAGTCGAGGAGCCGGGCCGTGTCCATGGAGAGGGTCGCGCCGATGATCTCGTCGACGTCGCCGCCGGAGCAGAATCCGCGGCCCTGCCCGGCCAGTACCAGGGCGCGTACCGACCTCTCGCGGGACAGTTCGGCGAGCAGGTCGCGCAGGTCGGCGTAGGCGCCGAAGGTGAGCGCGTTGAGTTTCTCGGGGCGGGCGAGGGTGATCGTGGCGACGCCGTCGGCGACCGTGCACCGCAGATGGTGCCAGTCGGAGGTGCGGGCGACGGAGCCGGTGAAGGGACTCATGAGGGGCGGCCTCCTCCGACGGGAACGGGCCTACGCCTCGAAGTTATCACCGTTGCGTGACTGTCGTCACGATAGCGCGATACACACGGGACACCCGGGCGGTCACGAACGGGTACAGATCCTCCGTAACTCGGTCACGATTCCTCGACAGGCCGGTAACGGCGGGCGTACTCGGGCGCGCCGGGGCGTTGACGGGGGTAGGCCGCCCGGCAACGGGGCCGGCGGCCCCGTACGGCGCCCGCCGGGGGACGCTGCCGGAGCGCGCCGTAGCATGCAGCAAGTTGAAAGCAGGACTTCCTGCTCCATGAACGGACCCGCCTTGTACGAACGCCCTGCTCCCGCCTCGTGGCGCGTCGCGCTGCCGCACACCGTCGCGGCCGTGCCCGTCGCCCGGGCGCTCGTCCGCACGGCGCTGGCCGGGCTAGAACACACGGCCGACAGCGACACCGCGGAGCTGCTCACCGCGGAGCTGGTCGCGAACGCCGTGGAGCACGCGGCGGGGAACGGGCCGATAGAGCTGGTCGTGGAGCTGTTGCCGACCGGCTGCCGGGTCGAGGTCCACGACCCGGACCCGGCACCGCCGGGCGATCTCACCCACCCGCACCGCGCCGTGCCCGACCCCTGGCAGGAGCACGGGCGCGGACTGCTCCTCATCCGCACCCTCAGCTCGTCCTGCGGCCACCGCCCCACCGAGTCGGGCAAGGCGGTGTGGTTCCGCCTGCCGCTGACACCCCACCGGCGGCTGGTCTAGTACCCCGGCAGGCATGGGGACCGCGCTAGGCCCTGTCGGCAAACTCCCGCCTGCCGCCGCGAGGCCCGCCCTTCGGGCGGACGACGGGAGTGTGACGACAGGACCTAGCGGGCGAGTGTCGCCACGAGGACCGCCTTGATCGTGTGGAGGCGGTTCTCCGCCTCGTCGAAGACGACGGAGTGGGACGACTCGAAGACCTCGTCCGTGACCTCCAGGGACTCCAGGCCGTACGCCTCATGGATCTCGCGGCCGACCTTGGTGCCGAGGTCGTGGAAGGCGGGCAGGCAGTGGAGGAACCTGACGTCGGGGTTGCCGGTCGCGCGGAGCACGTCCATGGTCACGGCGTACGGGGCGAGCGCGCCGATCCGCTCGCTCCACACCTCCTTGGGCTCCCCCATGGACACCCACACGTCGGTCGCCACGAAGTCCGCCCCCAGCACGCCCTCGGCGATGTCCTCGGTGAGCGTGATGCGGGCGCCGCTCGCCTCGGCGAGCTTGCGGGCGTCGCGGACGACGTCCTCGGCGGGCCAGTAGGCCTCGGGCGCGACGATCCGGACGTCCATGCCGAGGAGCGCCCCGGTGACCAGGTAGGAGTTGCCCATGTTGAAGCGGGCGTCGCCGAGGTAGGCGAACGCGATCTCCGTCAGCGGCTTGTCGCAGTGCTCGACCATGGTCAGCACGTCGGCGAGCATCTGGGTGGGGTGCCAGTCGTCGGTGAGGCCGTTGTAGACGGGCACGCCCGCGTATGCGGCCAGCTCCTCCACGGCGGCCTGGCTGTCGCCGCGGAACTCGATGGCGTCGAACATCCGGCCGAGCACCCGGGCGGTGTCGCGCACGGACTCCTTGTGGCCGATCTGCGAGCCGGACGGGTCGAGGTACGTCGTCGACGCACCCTGGTCCGCGGCCGCGACCTCGAACGCGCACCGCGTACGCGTCGACGTCTTCTCAAAGATCAGCGCGATGTTCCGTCCCCTCAGGTACTGCACCTCGGTCCCGGCCTTCTTGGCCGCCTTGAGCTCGGCGGCCAGCTCGATCAGCCCACGGAACTCCACCTCGGTGAAGTCGAGCTCCTTGAGGAAGTGCCGCCCGGCGAGGGCGGTCGGGACGGTCGCCATGAGGGCTCCTGGGTACGGGGACTTGCTGCTGGACAGCGGACGGATCTGGAAGTCTATACGACAACCCACATTTCTATACAGAACCAGAGTGCGCCCTGCTCACACCGCCCCTCTCTCCACAGGACAGCTCATACACCGAGGCCCGCCCCGCCCCCGCCCCAGCTCGCTCCCGGGAATCTCGATCACCTCGATCCCCTGCTTCCGCAGATGTGTGTTCGTCGTCGCGTTCCGTTCGTACGCCACGACCACCCCCGGCTCCACCGCGAGGACATTGCACCCGTCGTCCCACTGTTCCCGCTCAGCCGCGTGCACATCCTGCGTCGCGGTCAGCACCCGGATCTCGCTCAGCCCGAGCGCCGCGGCGATCGCACGGTGCATGTGCTCCGGAGGATGGTCCGTGACCTTGAGTTCCTTGTCACCGACGCCCGGTTCGATGGTGTACGAGCGGAGCATGCCGAGCCCCGCGTACTGCGTGAAGACGTCACCGTCGACCATGGTCATCACGGTGTCGAGGTGCATGAGGGCGCGCCGCTTGGGCATGTCGAGCGCCACGATCGTCTCCGCCGAGCCCGCGGCGAACAGCTTGTGCGCGAGCATCTCGACGGCCTGGGGCGTCGTCCGCTCGCTCATACCGATGAGCACGGCACCGTTGCCGATGACAAGGACGTCCCCGCCCTCGATGGTGGACGGGTAGTCGGCCTGTCCCTCCGACCAGAGGTGGAACGTCTCGTCACGGAAGAGGGGGTGGTGCCGGTAGATCGCCTCGAAGTGCACGGTCTCGCGCTGGCGCGCGGGCCAGCGCATGGCGTTGATGGAGACCCCGTCGTAGATCCAGGCGGAGGTGTCGCGCGTGAAGAGGTGGTTGGGGAGCGGGCCGAGCAGGAAGTCGTCGAGGTCCATGACGTGGAAGCGCACGGAGGCCGGCTCCGCGTGCGCCTCCAGGAACTCCCGCTTGGTCATCCCGCCGACCAGGGCCTCGGCCAGCTCGGGCGTGGGCAGGGAGTCGAACGCGGCCCGCAGGTGGTCCGTGGCGAGCGGCCCGTACTCCTTCTCGTCGAAGACCCGGTCCAGGACGAGCGCCCGCGCCTCCGGGATCCCCAGGGCGTCGGTGAGCAGGTCGCCGAAGAGGTGGACGATGACCCCACGGTCACGGAGCACGTCCGCGAACCCGTCGTGCTCGGCACGCGCCCGGCGCACCCACAGGACGTCGTCGAAGAGGAGGGCGTCCTTGTTGCTCGGGGTGAGCCTTTTGAGCTCTAGGTCCGGCCGGTGCAGGATGACGCGGCGCAGCCGCCCGGCCTCGGAGTCGACATGGAATCCCATGTCTCCATCCTGACCATTCGGGCGAGTGTTCACCCGCCCGAATGGCCGGATCGCGCCGTTACGGCTCTCAACGACCACGGGGGCACCCCTCACAGCCGTGGGTCCACCGGCTCCGACTCCAGCGCCAGCACCCCGAACACCGCCTCGTGCACACGCCACAGCGGCTCGCCCTCCGCCAGCCGGTCCAGGGCCTCCAGGCCCAGCGCGTACTCACGGACGGCCAGGGACCGCTTGTGGCCCAGGAAGCGGTGGCGGAGACGGGCCAGGTTGTCGGGGCGGGTGTACTCGGGGCCGTAGATGATCCGCAGGTACTCGCGGCCACGGCACTTGATGCCCGGCTGGACGAGACGGCCCCGCGCGTCGCGCACCACCGCCCCGGCGGGCTTGACCACCATGCCCTCGCCCCCGCGCCCGGTCATCTCCAGCCACCAGTCGATCCCGGCCCGTACCGACTCCGCGTCACCCGTGTCCACGAAGAGACGCCGGGTCGTCTGCAGCAGGCCGCTGCCGTCGTGCTCGACGAGACGGTCGATCAGGGACAGCTGCTCGTCGTGGGGCAGGGCCGTGAGGCTGCGGCCCCGGACCGCGAGGATCTGGAAGGGCGCCAGGCGCACGCCCTCCAGGCCCTCGGTCGGCCAGCAGTAGCGCCGGTATGCCTCGGTGAACGCCGCCGCGTCCGCGGCCCGGTCCCGCTGCCTCGACAGCAGGTCGCCCACGTCCACACCCCGCGCCGCCGCACCCTCCAGCGCGGCCAGGGCACCCGGGAACGCCGCCCCGGAGGCGGCGCCGACCGCGGCGTACTGCGTCCGCAGCAACCCGGACGCCTTCAGCGACCACGGCATCAGTTCGGCGTCGAGCAGGAGCCAGTCCGTCTCCAGTTCGTCCCAGAGGCCGGCCTCGTCCGCGGACCGCCGCACCCGGGCGAGGACCTCCTCCGTCATCGCCTCGTCGTCGAAGAAGGGGCGCCCGGTGCGCGTGTACAGCGAGCCCGTGGGGCCGCCGGTCACACCGAAGCGCTCATCCGCGGCCGCCGCGTCCCGGCACACCAGCGCCACCGCCCGCGAACCCATGTGCTTCTCCTCGCACACGACCCGCGCGACCCCGTCCGCCGCGTACTGCGCGAAGGCCTCGGCCGGGTGCTCCAAGTAGCCCTCGATGCGGGAGGTGGCCGTGGGGGCCATCGTCGGGGGCAGGTATGGGAGCAGGCGCGGGTCCACGGCGAAACGGCTCATGACCTCCAGGGCCGCCGCCGCGTTCTCCTCGCGGACCGTGATCCGTCCCGCGTGACGGGTCTCCACGGTCCTGCGGCCGTGCACGTCCGCCAGGTCCAGCGGTCGTCCCTCGTGCCCGCCGGGCGCCTCGCTGGCGAGCGGCTTCGTGGGCTCGTACCAGACGCGTTCGGCCGGTACGTCGACGAGTTCCCGCTCCGGCCAGCGCAGTGCGGTGAGTTTGCCACCGAAGACGGCGCCCGTGTCGAGGCAGATGGTGTTGTTGAGCCAGGTGGCCTGCGGAACCGGTGTGTGGCCGTACACGACCGCGGCGCGGCCCCGGTAGTCCTCCGCCCACGGGTAGCGCACCGGCAGGCCGAACTCGTCGGTCTCACCGGTCGTGTCGCCGTACAGGGCGTGCGAGCGCACCCGGCCCGAGGTGCGGCCGTGGTACTTCTCGGGCAGGCCCGCGTGGCAGACGACGAGCCGGCCGCCGTCGAGGACGTAGTGGCTGACCAGGCCGTCGACGAACTCCCGTACCTGTGTGCGGAACGCGTCGTCCTCCCTCTCCAGCTGCTCGACGGTCTCGGCGAGTCCGTGGGTGTGCTGGACCTTGCGGCCCTTCAGCCAGCGGCCCAGCTTGTTCTCGTGGTTGCCGGGTACGCAGAGCGCGTCGCCCGACGCGACCATGGACATCACGCGCCGCAGGACACCCGGGGTGTCCGGGCCGCGGTCGACGAGGTCGCCGACGAAGACCGCGGTACGGCCGTCCGGATGCGCGCCGTCGACGTAGCCCAGCTTTCCCAGCAGCGCCTCCAGTTCGGACGAGCAGCCGTGGATGTCGCCGATGATGTCGAACGGGCCGGTGAGGTGGGTGAGGTCGTTGAAGCGCTTCTCCGTGACGACGGTCGCGTTCTCCACCGCCTCCACGCCCCGCAGGACGTGCACCTTGCGGAAGCCCTCGCGCTCCAGATGCCGCAGGGAGCGGCGGAGTTCGCGGGTGTGGCGCTGGATCACCCGGCGTGGCATGTCCGCCCGGTCGGTGCGGCCCGCGTTGCGCTCGGCGCACACCTCCTCGGGGACGTCGAGGACGATCGCGATGGGCAGGACGTCGTACTTCTTGGCGAGGTCGACGAGCTGACGGCGGCTCTCCTGCTGCACGCTCGTCGCGTCGACGACCGTGCGCCGGCCGGCCGCGAGCCGCTTGCCGGCGATGTAGTGGAGTACGTCGAACGCGTCCCGGCTGGCGCTCTGGTCGTTCTCGTCGTCGGCGACGAGGCCGCGGCAGAAGTCCGACGAGATCACCTCGGTCGGCTGGAAGTGCCTGCGGGCGAAGGTCGACTTGCCGGACCCGGACGCGCCGATCAGCACCACGAGAGAGAGGTCGGTGACGGGCAGGGTGCGCCCCTGCACGTCTTCGGTCCGCTCCTGGGTCTGTGTCATGCCGCTTTCGCCTCCTTCTCGTTCGTGGTCCTCGTCGTGGCTGTGTCCGTGGCCGTGTCCGTGGCTGTGTTCAGGGAGAACACGGCCATCTGGGTGGGTGGGCCCACCTCGGGGTCGTCGGGGCCGACGGGTACGAACTCCACGGCGTACCCGTGCCGTTCGGCCACCGCGTCCGCCCACCCCCGGAACTCGGCGCGCGTCCACTCGAAGCGGTGATCGCCGTGGCGGACGTGCCCGGCCGGGAGGCTCTCCCAGCGGACGTTGTACTCGACGTTCGGCGTGGTCACGAGCACGGTGCGGGGTCGTGCGGAGCCGAACACCGCGTATTCCAGGGCAGGCAGCCGCGGGGGGTCGAGGTGCTCGACGACCTCGCTGAGCACGGCGGCGTCGTATCCCCGCAGCCGCTTGTCGGTGTACGCGAGCGAGCCCTGGAAGAGCCTGACGCGCGAGGCCTGCCGCTCCCCCATGCGGTCCAGCTTCAGCCGGCGCGAGGCGATGGTGAGGGCGCGCACGGACACGTCGACGCCGACGATCTCGGTGAACCGCGGGTCCTTGAGCAGCGCCTGTACCAACTGGCCCTGTCCACAGCCGAGATCGAGCACGCGCGCGGCCCCGGCGGACCGCAGCGCCGCGATGATCGCGTCCCTGCGCTGCACGGCGAGCGGAGTCGGTTTCTCCTCCGTCTCGTGCTCCGCCTCGACCGCGTTGTCGATCTCCTCGACCTCGCTGTCGTCCGTCTCGGCCAGGCGTACGAGCTCCAGCCGCTCCATCGCCTGGCGCGTCAGCGACCAGCGGCGCGAGAGGTAGCGGCTGGTGATCAGCTTGTGCTCCGGGTGGCCGGGCAGCCAGCCCTCACCGGCCCGCAGCAGCTTGTCCACCTCGTCGGGCGCCACCCAGTAGTGCTTGGCGTCGTCGAGGACGGGGAGGAGGACGTACAGGTGACGGAGGGCCTCGGCCAGGGTCCGCTCCTCCGACTCCAGCACGAGGCGTACGTAGCGGGAGTCGCCCCACTCGGGGAACCCGGTGTCCAGCGGCACCGCGTCCACGGTCACCGTCCAGCCGAGCGGCTCGAAGAGCCCACGGACCAGGTCGGGTCCGCCCCGGGCGGGCAGCGCCGGTATCTCGATACGCAACGGGCGGACGGCGCCCGGGAGTTCGGGCCGGGCGCGGCAGGTGCCCTTCATCGCGCTGGAGAACACGCTACTCAGCGCGACGGCGAGCAGGGAGGAGGCCGCGTAGGGGCGGTCGTTCACGTACTGGGCCAGCGCCGCGTCGGGGGCGCCGCCCCGGCCCTTGCCCTTGCCGCGCCGGACCAGTGCCACGGCATCGACCTCCAGCAGCAGTGCGACCGTGCAGCGCTCGGCGCTCGCCTCGGGGTAGAGGACGTGGGCCGTGCCGTAGGAGGTGGAGAACGCCTGCGCGTTGTCGGGGTGCTTGTGCAGCAGGAAACCGAGATCGGTCGCCGGGCGCTCCGGTGTGCCGGTGGTGCTGATCGTCAGGAACACTGTGGTGACACCTCGAAATACCTTCTGAGCCGCGAATCGTCATCGTGCCCTGCGACGCCATGCACAACGGGTGCACATCTACGGAGGGTTGACAGATCTGGCCACGGGAGCGCCGCTTCTTCGGCGCGCCCGGACAACGTACAGCGAGCGACCACCGATGCTCTCAAGATTTTTTACTCACCCGCGCTCACTCGGCGGCGCCTCCGCCGGCCGTCCCGCGCGGGTGCGCGGGACGGCCGGCGTGGTCACGTGGTGGCGGGTGCCGGGCCGACCAGTTCCGTCAGGACGTCCTCCATCGTCACGAAGCCGAGGACCGCGCCGGTCTGGCCGGTGACCGCGGCGAGATGGCTGCCGTCGGCGCGCAGGGTGGTGAGGGTGTCGTCCAGCGGGGTGTCGATGCGGACCCGGGTGACCGGGTGGAACGCGCCGCGCGGGAACGGCTGGTCGCGTTCGGTGACGCCGAGGGTGTCCTTGATGTGCAGGTAGCCCATCAGGGTTCCGTCGGGGCCGGTGACGGGGAAGCGGGAGTAGCCCGCCTCGGCCGCGATCCGTTCCAGTTCGGCCGGGGTGACCGTGTGCCCGACGGTGCGCATCGTGCCGGCGGGGACGAGGATCTCGCCGACCGGGCGTGTGCCCAGTTCCAGCGCGTCCCGCAGCCGTTCGCCGTCGGCGGGTGACAGCAGTCCGGCCTCGCTGGAGTCCACGACCATGCGCGCCAGCTGGTCGTCGGTGAAGACCGCCTCGACCTCGTCCTTCGGCTCCACCCGCAGCAGCCTCAGCAGCGCGTTGGCGAAGGCGTTGATGCCGAACACGACCGGCCTGAGCGCCTGGGTGAGGGCGATCAGGGGCGGGCCGAGCAGCAGTGCGGTGGGCACGGGGGCGGCGAGGGCGATGTTCTTCGGGATCATCTCGCCGATCAGCATGTGCAGGTACGTCGCCGCGGTGAGCGCGATGACGAACGCGATCGGGTGCACCAGCCCGTCCGGGACACGGGCCGCCTCGAAGGCGGGCTCCAGCAGGTGCGCGATGGCCGGTTCGGCGACCGCGCCGAGCACCAGCGAGGAGACGGTGATGCCGAGCTGGGCGGTGGCCATGACCGCGGAGAGGTGTTCCAGGCCCCACAGGGTCATGCGGGCCCGTTTGTCGCCCTCCTTCGCCCGCGGCTCGATCTGGCTGCGCCGCACGGAGATCAGGGCGAACTCGCCGCCCACGAAGAACGCGTTCGTGAGCAGGGTCAGGGCACCGATGGCAAGCTGCAGAACGGTCATCGGGCCACCTCCGGCTGCCGCTCCCGGCTCTGCGGGGAAGCGGGTGCGGTGATCCGGACGCGGTCGGCCCGGTGGTGGTCGACGTCGAGGACGTCCAGCTGCCAGCCGTCGAGTTCGAGGACGTCGCCCTTGACGGGGATGCGTGCCAGACGGGTGGCGATCAGGCCGGCCACGGTCTCGTACGGACCCTCCGGTGCCGTGAGCCCTATCTCGGTGAGCTGGTCGATACGGACGGAGCCGTCGGCCTCCCAGACGCCTCGGCCGTCGCCCGTCGTGGGGGCGGGCAGCAGGTCGGGCACCTCGACGGGGTCGTGCTCGTCGCGCACCTCGCCGACGACCTCCTCGACGATGTCCTCCACGGTGGCCACGCCCGCCGTGCCGCCGTACTCGTCGATGACCACGGCCATCGTGCGGGTCGCCCGCAGCCGCTCCAGGAGCCGGTCGGCGGTCAGGCTGTCCGGGACCCGCAGCGGCTCCGTGGCCAGCTCGGTCACGGGTGTGAGCTGCCGTTTCCCGGGCGGCAGGGCGAGGACGTCGCGGATGTGGACGGAGCCGATGACCTCGTCCAGGCTGTCGCGGTAGACCGGGAAGCGGGACAGGCCGGTGGCGTACGCCAGGTTCGCCGCGTCAGCCGCCGTGGCGTGGGCTTCCAGCGCCCGGACGTCGACCCGCGGCGTCATCACGTTCTCGGCCGTGAGCTCACTGAGGTGCAGGGTGCGTACGAAGAGCTCGGCGGAGTCCGCTTCCAGCGCGCCCTCGGCGGCCGAGTGCCGGGCCAGCGCGACCAGTTCCTCGGGGCCGCGGGCGGAGGCCAGTTCCTCGGCGGGTTCCAGGCCGAAGCGGCGTACGAAACGGTTCGCGGTGTTGTTCAGGTGCCGGATGAACGGCCCGAAGGTCGCCGTGAAACCGCGCTGCGGGGCCGCGACCACCTTGGCGACGGCCAGCGGCCGGGAGATCGCCCAGTTCTTGGGCACCAGCTCACCCACCACCATCAGGACGACGGTGGAGAGGGCCACGCCCAGCACGGTGGCCACGGAGGAGGCGGCACCACCGAGGCCGGCCGCCTGGAGCGGGCCGCGCAGCAGCACCGCGAGCGACGGCTCGGCGAGCATACCGATCACCAGCGAGGTGACCGTGATGCCGAGTTGGGCGCCGGACAGCTGGACCGTCAGACGGCGTACGGCCTTCAGCGCGCCCTCGGCGCCGCGCTCACCGGCCTCCGCGGCGCGTTCCAGCTCACCGCGCTCGACGGTGGTCAGGGAGAACTCCGCGGCGACGAACACGGCGCAGGCCAGTGTGAGGAGAAGGGCCACCAGGAGCAGCAGGACCTCGGTCACCGCGCCACCCCCGTTCCCTCACTCACAGGCAGCGTGGGCTGCGGGCGGGGCATGCGGGGCATGGCACAGCTGGTACTGGGAGGCTCACCCATGGTGGGACCGTGGCTCCTTCGCGATTCGGCGGGTCGGGTCGACCCTGGGATGGGGAGAGTGTCGGCACTCTCCCCACATGGTAAAGGGAGAGCAAAGCACTGTGGGCAAGCCCGTGGCTGCCCCTGCAATGCGGCAGTTTTCGGACTTTTCCAAGTCGAGGTCCGGGACCTACCCGTCGGCGAGCCCGCCCACGCCTATGCTTCTACACGCTTGTAGCGAACGGCCGGACGCTTCCGGTTGTTCCCTGTGCCGCGACCTTTCCGGACCGTCTTTCCGCATGACCTTTCCGCACCACCCGTCCGGACCACGGCACACCCCGACAGGACAGACGCACGTAAGGAGTGGACGCCGCGATGGTGTTCAAACGGCTGCTCGGCTCGCTCGGCGTGGGCGGCCCCACGGTCGACACGGTCCTCAACCCCGGCGCGGCCCGGCCCGGCGGCGGGCTGACCGGCCAGGTCCACCTCAAGGGCGGTGACGCCGACTTCGACATCGAGCACATCACCCTGGAGCTGGTGGCGCGGGTCGAGGCCGAGCACGAGGACGGCGAGAGCGAGGGCGTCGTCACCTTCGAGCGCTTCACCGTCGCGGGTGGCTTCCGCCTCGCCGCGGGACAGCACCACAGCCTCCCGTTCACGGTGACGCTGCCGTGGGAGACCCCGATCACCGAGCTGTACGGCCAGCCCCTGGGCATCGTGCTCGGCGTCCGCACCGAACTGGCCGTGGCCGGCGCCAAGGACAAGGGGGACCTCGACCAGCTGGCCGTGGGCCCGCTGCCCGCCCAGGAAGCCGTCCTCGAAGCGCTCGGCCAGCTCGGCTTCGGCTTCAGGTCCGCCGACCTGGAGTACGGGCACATCGGCGGCACCGGCCAGCAACTGCCCTTCTACCAGGAGATCGAGCTCACCCCCTCCCCGCAGTACGCCCACCAGATCAACGAGATCGAGGTGACCTTCCTCGCCCACCCGGCCGGGATGGACATCGTCCTGGAGGCCGACAAACGAGGCGGCCTGTTCAGCCAGGGCCACGACGCGCTCACCCGTTTCACCGTCTCCCACGACACGGTCGCCCACCAGGACTGGAACACCCTGGTCGACGGCTGGATCCGCCGGCTCGTCGACCACCGGGCGTCGTACGCCTCCCACGCCCCGTACGGGCACCAGGACCCCTACGGGCACGGGCACGGCCAAGGCCACGGGCACGACGAGCACCACCACGACGGCCACCGCTCCGGCCCCGGCATGGGCACCGTCGTCGCCGCCGGTGCCGCCGGACTGGCCGTCGGTGTCGTCGGCGGCATGGTCGCCGCCGAAGTCGTCGACGAGGTCGGCGACTTCTTCGAAGGTGACGACGAGGACAGCTGACCGCGGGACCACCGGCACATCGGTGAAGGACTCGCACGCAGGGGGCGGAGAGACCCGGTTCTCCGCCCCCTGCTGGTAACTTCTACATCAATGTAGAAGATCGGGGCCGGGTCTGCACCGGCCCGGCCCCGGTCTGCACTCACCCCGAGACACGTAACGGAGCCGGCATGGCCCTGTGGGACCGCATCAAGGAATCCGCGTCGACAATGCAGACGCAGCTCATGGCGAAGAAGAACGACCTCAAGAGCGGCGCCTTCCGCGACGCCAGCATGGCCATGTGCGCCCTCGTCGCAGCCGCCGACGGCACCATCGACCCCGCCGAACGCCAACGCGTCGCCCAGCTCATCGCCACCAACGAAGTCCTCCAGAACTTCGACGCCATGGACCTGCGGCGCCGCTTCGAGGACAACCTCGACAAGCTCACCGCCGACTTCGACTTCGGCAAGGTCAGCGTCCTGCAGGAAATCGCCAAGGCCAAGAAGAAGCCCGCCGAAGCCCGCGCGGTCATCCAGATCGGCATCGTCATCGGCGGCGCCGACGGCGACTTCGACAAGACCGAACAAGCCATCGTCCGCGAGGCCTGCTTCACCCTCGACCTGCCGCCCCACGAATTCGACCTCTGACCACCTCACACATCCGTTCTCTGACCTCCCCACGACACTCGTGCCGGGCCGCCCACCACAACGGCCCGGCACCCATTCGGCGTGATGTCGGGGGTGACATCAGCCCATGTGGGCGGTATGCAATGCCTGTGTGGTGTGTCGTATGCGTGCGTATGTGCGTCAGGGGGAGTGGGCCGCGGCATGAGGGCGATCGTCGTGGGGGCGGGCATCGGGGGGCTGTCGGCGACACTGTGCCTGCGCCGCGCCGGCCATGAGGTCACCCTGGTCGAGCAGGCTCCGCGGTTCACCGAGATCGGGGCCGGGATCCAGCTCGCGCCCAACGCCACGCGCGTACTGCGCCGGCTGGACGTGCTCGACGCGGTCGCCGCACAGGCCACCCGTCCCTCTCACTGGGGCTTCCGCACCTGGTCCAACGGGGCCGAGATCTGCCGCTACACGCTGGGCCACGCGGCCGAGGACGCGTTCGGGGCGCCCTACCTACAGGTCCACCGGGCCGATCTGCACCATGCCCTGGCCTCCGCGGTGCCGCCCCGGTCGGTGCGTCTGGACACCACTGTCGTGGGCATCGACCAGGACGACGAGTCCGTCTGCGTGACGACGGCGCGCGGCGAGCGCCTGGGCGCGGACCTCGTCGTGGCCGCGGACGGGGTGCGGTCCGCGGCCCGCCAGTGGCTCTTCGGTGCGGAGGAGGCGGTCTTCTCGAAGACCGTCGCCTATCGGGCCCTGCTCCCGGCCGACGAGGTGGCCGATCTGGACCTGCCGGACTTCGCCATCTGGCTCGGACCGGGCCGGCACTTCGTCCACTACTGGGTGCGTCGCGGGGAACTGCTCAACATCGTGGCCGTGGTCGGCGCGGAGGCCGCGCAGGAGTCGTGGACCGCTCAGGCGGAGCCGGGAGAGCAGGTGCGCGAGTTCGGCGGGTGGGACTCGCGGGTGCTCAGACTCCTGGAACGCGCGGGCCGCGTGTTCCGCTACGGCATCTACACGCGCGCCCCGCTCGCACGGTGGAACATCGGACGGGTGACGCTCCTCGGCGACAGCGCCCACGCGATGGTGCCGTTCCAGGCCCAGGGCGCGGCGCAGGCGATGCTGGACGCGGCCGTGCTCGGCGACGTCCTCACCGGTGCGACGCCGGCCGGGGTGCCCGACGCGCTCGACCGGTACGTACGCCGGCGGCTCGCGACCGCCACGAGCATCCAGGCCAGTTCCGCGCGGGCGGGCCACGACTACCACCTGCCGGACGGGCCCGAGGCCCTGGCGCGGAACGCCCGCATGGCGGCCTACGCGGCCCAGCACGGCTTCCTCCCCCAAGCGACGGCCTGGGCCGACGACTGACACCCCGACGCGAGCGGGTCCGGACTGCGCGGCCCGGGAAGGAGCACGCCTGAGGCCATCGCGTCGGCCAAACGAGTCGGCCAGACCAGTCGGCCATACGAAGGGACAGTGACGTGCGAGCACGGGGCATCAACTACGACACCGGGTTCCTCCCCGGTCAGGACCTCTCCCGCAAGGCCTTCAGCGCTGAGACGGTGCGGCGGGACATGGCGGTGATCTCCGGAGATCTCCACTGTGATGCCGTCCGTGTGTCCGGGCGCGACCCCGAACGGCTGGGCATTGCCGCCCGGCACGCCGCGGACGCCGGACTGGAAGTCTGGTTCGCCCCTTTCCCCGTGGACCTTCCCCCCGACCGGTTGCCGCCGTTCTTCGCCGACTGCGCCCGCCGGGCCGAAGCCGTACGACAGTCCGGCGCCGACGTGGTGTACGTCGCCGGGTGCGAGATCACCGCCTTCTGCGGCGGCTTCATCCCGGGCGACACCTACGGCGACCGTCTGCGGGCCATGGCCACGGCCGACATGGAATGGTGGTCCTCTCTCGGCCCGGTGCAGGAGCGCTTCAACGACTTCCTCGCTCACGTCGCCACCACCGTCCGCACGCGTTTCGGCGGGCGGGTCACCTACGCCTCCGCTCCCTGGGAGTTCGTCGACTGGCGTCCTTTCGACGTCGTCGGCATCGACGCCTACCGGGCCGTCTACAACGCCGACGTCTTCCGGGACGAACTGCGCGGGCACTTCGCCCACGGCAAGCCCGTCGCGGTGACCGAGTACGGCACCTGCGCGTACCGGGGCGCCGGCGCACTCGGCGGCATGGCCTGGCAGGTGCCGAACGGCGCGATACCGGACGAGGAGGAGCAGGTGGGCTACTTCACCGAGCTGCTGGACATCTTCGAGGAGGAGGGAGTGGACACCGCGCTCTGGTTCACCTTCGCCGGTTACAGCAGGCCCGGCCCCCACGATCTCGGCTCCTACGGCGTGGTCCGCATGCTCGACGAGACCCGCTGGGAACCGAAGAAGGTGTTCCACACGATGGCGGCCAGGTACCGGCGCCGCTGAAGCGGTGGGCCCGGCCTCCCACCTGAGCGGGGCGTGCTGCGACACGCAGGCCCGGGGAACGTGCGGCGAAGGCTCCGGACACAGGCACGGTTTTCTGGGTACTCGCCGCTCACGGACCCTTCTGAGGAGATGACCAGGATGCTGATCATCGGAGTGATCCTCCTCGCGGCCACGGGCGCCTTCACCGGCCTGCTGATCGCCTACAACCTGTCCGGCGGCCCCGAGTACACCGTGTCGTTGTTCGGCCAGCACATCACCACCATGAACCCCCTCGCGATCTTCTGCTCGGGTCTGGCCCTGGCCCTCATCTTCTGTCTGGGCCTCGCCCTGGTGCTGGCAGGGAGCGGGGCGGCACACGCCCGGCACCGCAGACCGCGGGCGTCCAACGGGTCGTACGACACCACCCCCCTCCACGGGGAGGGAACCGGCGACGACCATGGTCGGTGATCCGGACGACGATGTGCAGGCACGGCGGCAGGGCGTCGCCGGTCACCGCGCGGTGCCGCACACCGCCGACATCCGCGTCGAGGCCTGGGGAGCGAGCCGGGAACGCTGTCTGGCGGAGGCTGTGCTGGGCATGGTCGAGTGCTTCGCCGACGTCTCCGCGGTGCGGCCCACAGCCGTGGAGCGCGTCCGGCTGGCCGAGGACAGCGACGACGAGCTGCTGGCCGCACTCCTGGACGAGGTCCTCTTCCGGCTGGAGGTGCGCGGCAGGGTGCCCGTGGATGTCGAGGTGGACACGGCCGACGACGCCGACGGCGGTCTCGACGTACGGCTGGCCGTCGCCGACCTGGCGGCGGTGGAGATCACCGGCGCCGCGCCGAAGGCCGTCTCGTGGCACGAACTGCGTATCGGGCCGGGCCCGTACGGCTGGTCGTGCGCGGTGACCATCGACGCCTGAGGCGCGTGCGCGCGGGCGCGCGGGCGACACAGGGACACCGGGTGAGTGCGGCTCTTCAGCCCTTGACCACGCCCAGCGGGACCAGCCGCGCCACCGTGCGGCACAGCCCGGCCCGTTCGCTGGCCGCCACCACCGCGCTCACGTCCTTGTACGCCTCCGGGGCCTCCTCGGACAGTCCTCGCCAGGACCGTGGCCGTACGGCGATGCCGTCCCGTTCCAGACGGGCCCCCAGTTCCCGGCCGACGACGGTGCGCGCGGCCCGGTGGCGGCTCCACACGCGGCCCGCGCCGTGGCAGGTGGAGAAGAAGGCGTCCCCGCCGGGCACGCCCGCGAGCACGTACGAGGCCGTGCCCATGGTGCCGGGGATCAGGACGGGCTGGCCGACCGCCCGCACGTCCTCGGGCAGGTCGGGATGTCCGGGCGGGAAGGCGCGGGTGGCGCCCTTGCGGTGCACGCACAGCCGGCGCCGTGTCCCGCCCACCGCATGGGTCTCGATCTTGGCGAGGTTGTGGGACACGTCGTACACCAGCGTCAGCCGGGCGCCCGCGGCGCGTTGGAAGACCCGGCGGGCCGCGTCGGACAGGAACTGGCGGTTCGCGCGCCCGTAGTTCGCGGCCGCGGCCATCGCGCCCAGGTACGCGCGCCCCTCCGGCGAGTCCACGGGGGTGCAGGCCAGCTGCCGGTCGGGCACGGTGATGCCGTACCGGGCCATGGCACGGTCCATCGCCCTGACGTGGTCGGTGCAGATCTGGTGGCCGAGGCCGCGCGAGCCGCAGTGGATCATCACGCACACCTGGTCCGGGGCCAGTCCGAACGCGGCGGCGGCCGTCTCGTCGTACACCTCGGCGACCCGCTGCACTTCCAGGAAGTGGTTGGCGGAGCCGAGACTGCCGACCTGCCGTATGCCCCGCTCCCGGGCCCGCTCGCCGACCCGGGTCACATCGGCGTCGGCGACCGCGCCGCCGTCCTCGCAGCGGGCCAGGTCACGGTCCTCGCCGTATCCCTCGGCGACGGCGTACCGGGAGCCGCCCTCAAGGAGGCGCTCCAGCTGCCCTTGGCCCGTCGGCCGCCACACGCCGCCGGGTCCCGCGCCGCGCGGGATCGCCCGGTCCAGGCCGTCCATGACCGCGGGCAGTGCGGACCGCAGCGCCCGCCGGTCGGTGTCGGCGACCAGCAGCCGCACCCCGCAGGAGATGTCGAATCCGACCCCGCCGGGCGAGACGACACCGCCCTCCTCCACGTCGGTCGCGGCCACACCGCCGATGGGGAAGCCGTAGCCCCAGTGGATGTCCGGCATGGCGTACGAGGCACCGACGATGCCCGGCAGGGTGGCCACGTTGACGACCTGCTTCAGCGATTGTTCGGCGTCGCCGAGCAGGTCCCGGGAGGCGAACACCACGCCGGGCACCCGCATCGGCCCCCGGCGTTCGATACGGAAGCGCCAGGGCCGCTCCTCGACCAGTTCCATCGCGACCTCCCACCGCACCGTCGCTCGCGTTGCCTCTGTTCCTGTCCGCTGTTCCTTTCCGCTGTTCCTGTCCGCGGTACCCGTGCCGGGTGCCGCCCTACCGGATCTGGGGCGGGCATGGGTGAATCGTCCCGGGGGCGCCTTACTGTGGGGACATGGGCGGCGACGTGGTGACGCTGTTCCTGTGCGGCGATGTGATGCTCGGGCGCGGCGTCGACCAGATCCTCGCGCACCCCGGTGATCCGGCACTGCGGGAGGACTACGTCGCGGACGCCCGGGGCTACGTCCGGCTCGCGGAGTCGGCGAGCGGCCCGATCCCCGCCCCGGTCGACCCCTCCTGGCCGTGGGGCGAGGCACTGCGGGTCCTGGAGGAGGCCGCCCCGGACGCCCGGATCGTGAACCTGGAGACGTCCGTGACACGGCGTGACGCGTTCGCGCACGGCAAGGCGGTCCACTACCGGATGCACCCGGCGAACCTGGCCGCGCTGACGGTGGCCCGGCCCGACGTGTGCGTCCTGGCCAACAACCACGTGCTGGACTTCGGCCGCCCGGGCCTGACCGAGACGCTCGACTCGCTGGCCCGCGCGGGCCTGCGCGTGGTGGGCGCCGGCCGGGACGCCGACGAGGCGTACGCGCCCGCGGCGGTGCCGGTCGCGGGCGGGGGCCGGGTGCTGGTGTTCGCCCTGGGGGCGCGGTGCAGCGGCATCCCACCGGACTGGGCGGCGACCGCGGAGACGTCCGGCGTCGCGTACGTCCCCGATCTGTCGGTGACCACGGCCGACGCGGTGGCCCGGCACGTACGGCAGGCGAAACGTCCGGGTGACATCGCGGTGGTGTCCGTGCACTGGGGCTCCAACTGGGGATACCGGATCTCCCGGGAACAGCTCCGCTTCGCGCACGCCCTGGTGGACGGCGGCGTCGACGTCGTCCACGGTCACTCCTCGCACCACCCGCGGCGCCTGGAGGTGTACCACGACCGGCTGATCCTGCACGGCTGCGGCGACTTCATCGACGACTACGAGGGCATCGGCGGGTACGAGGAGTACCGCGACGATCTCCGGCTCGTCCACCTGGTCTCGGTGGCCGCGGACACGGGGCGGCTCACCGGCCTGCGCATGGTGCCCCTTCGGGCCCGGCGGATGCGGCTGGAGCCCGCGCCGGACGAGGACCGCGCCTGGCTGCGGGCGACCCTCGACCGCATCAGCGACGGCGTCCGGATCACCCTGGCGTCGGACGGCACGCTCGCGCTGGCGCATCCCACGACCACGTCCGGCACAGGAGAAGGCCCCGGACAGGCGGGCGGCGGATGAACCTCCGGTTGCGGCTGACCCTGCTCGGCGTGGGCGCGATGAACTCGCCGCGGTTCGCGCCCGCGGGGCTGCTGCTGCGCTGCGCCCGGCAGCGCGTCGCCTTCGACGGCGGGCCGGGGGCGGAACCGCCGCCGGGGCGGCTGGCCGGCTGGCTGGTCACCGACGAGCAGGCGGAACTGCGGTCCGCGCTGCGCCGGAGCGCGAGCGCCCGGGGTGTCCGGATCCGGGCCGGTGACCTGGATCTGGGCACCGTCCGGGTGCGCCGCACCGTGCGGGTGCGCTGTCTGCCGGTGGAGCACACGTCGCATCCCGCGTACGGCTACCGCATCGAGGCGGGCGGGCAGGTCGTGGTGTGGGCGCCGGAGTTCTGGGAGTTCCCCGAATGGGCCGCGGGCGCGGACCTCATGTTCGCCGAGGCCGCCGCCTGGAACCGGCCGATACGGTTCCGGGGCGGCGTCGGGGGCCACGCGAGCGTGCACGACGTCGCCGACCGCGCCGTACGGCTCGGGGTGCGGCGGCTGGTGCTGGCCCATATCGGACGGCCCACGCTGCGGGCGATCGACGCCGGGGCACGGCCGCCGTTCGGTGAGTGGGGTGTCGAGGGCCGCACCTACTCCCTGGGCTTCACCGCACCTGATTCCTGAGCCCCGCCCCCGGGTCACCGGATCGCCACGGCCGGGGCGCCCGGCGTCGCCGTCGAACGCGGTGCGTTTCCGCAGGTGGGAGCCGGGCGGACCGGCCGGCGGAGCGGTACGCGGGCGGGGCGAGGCGGGCGTTCCCGCTCGCTCGTCGGGGCGAGTTGGGCCACGCTGAGATGCGGACGGAGACACGGACGGAGGAGCGGGCAGCCTCCCCCGACGGCCTCGACTCCACCGACCCGACCCCACCGACTCGACTCGACCGACTCGACCCGACTGCGCCGACTCGACTTCGCCGACTTGACTCCGATGCGACGGGAGCCCACCGGATGAACACTGCCCCACCGGAGCCACCCCCCGGCGCCCCGGGCACGCACGCCCGGCCGCGCATCGGCCTGCTCGGCTCGTACGGCGGCTTCAACATGGGCGACGAGTCCATCCTGACCTGCTTGCTGGGCTGTCTGCGCACCCAGCGCCCACAGGCCCGGCTCGTCGTCTTCAGCCGGAACGCCGCCCACACACGCGCCCACCACCACGATGCCGACGAGGTGGTCGACTGGGAGGGCGTCAGCCGCAACCACGTGCTGGACGCGCTGACCGGACTGGACCTGCTGGTGCTGGGCGGCGGCGGCATCCTCTTCGACGGCGAGGCCCGCCGCTATCTGCGGCTGGTGCGGGCGGCGCAGGAACACGGCGTGCGCACGTTCGCCTACGCCGTCGGTGCCGGCCCGCTGCGGGAGCCCGACGACCGGGAGGCGGTGCGCACCGTCCTCGCGGAGATGGACGACGTCGTGGTGCGGGACGAGGAGTCCCGGCTCGTCCTGGAGGAGGTCGGCGTCGAGCGGGAGATCGTCGTCACCGCGGATCCCGCGCTGCTGCTGGCATCGGAGACGTTCACCGACCAGATGATGAGCGACGAGGGCATGCCCGCCGGCGTCCGGCTGGTGGGGATGTCCGTGCGGGAGCCGGGCCGGGCGGCGGAGAACCTGGACGAGGGCGGCTACCACGCGCTGCTCGCCGACGTCGCCGACTTCCTCGTGCGGCGCCTGGACGCACACGTGGTGTTCCTGCCGATGGAGCGCCACGACGTGCGGCACGCCCACGCCGTGCTGTCCCATATGACGGCCCCCGACAAGGGGCGCATCCTGCACGGGACCTACAGTCCGGGACAGCTCCTCGGTTTCATGCGCCACCTGGACCTGGCCGTCGGCATGCGCCTGCACTTCGTGATCTTCGCCGCGCTGTCCGGGCTGCCGGTGCTGCCGCTGCCGTACTCCGGCAAGGTCTTCGACTTCGCGCGCCGGATCGGGGCGCCGGCCCTGGTGGGGGTGGCGCGGGAGCAGGCCGGGCTGCTGCTGGCGGAGGTGGACCGGCTCTGGGACGAGTATCCGCAGCGCCGTGCGGTACTGCAGTCCCGGGTGCGGGAGCTGCGCACGCTCGCCGAGGAGACCTGCATCCGGTGCGGGAACCTGCTCGACGACATCGAGGCGGCCGAGTACACGGAAGCGCGACAGTCGCCGCCCCAAGCGTCAGAGGTACGCCCGCTGAGCGCCTGACCTGCCCGGATGTGGACCGGACCCACCAGGGCCCAGCCCGCGGAGGACCCCGATGCCGATCCTGGAAGAGCCCCGAGACCCCCGTACTGTCACGCTGCCGCCGCGGCCCGCCCGGCACGGGGGCCGTACCGGCGTCCTGGTGGTGGGCGGCGGGCCCGCCGGGTGCGCCGCCGCGATCGCCGCGGCCGACGCGGGGGCCGACGTCGTGCTCGTCGAACGCCACGGGTTCCTCGGCGGCAACGCGACCGCGGCGCTGGTCATGCCGCTGATGTCGTTCCACAACGAGCACAAGCAGGCCGCGTTCACCGAGTCCGGGGACGTCACCCGGCTGCTGCCCACCGACCACGGCGAGGGCGAACCGGTCGTCGCGGGCGTCCTGTGGCGGCTCCTCGACCGGCTCACGGCGCGCGGCGGCTGCGTCCCGCCGTCCCTGAAGACCGGGTACACCGTGCCCTTCGACCCGGAGATCTTCAAGCTGGTCCTGCTCGACCTGATGGACGAGGCGGGTGTGCGGATGCTGTTCCACTCCTTCGCCTCGTCCGCGCTGCCCCTGGACGACGGCTGGCGGGTCGTCTTCGAGACCAAGTCCGGGCCGGTGGTGATCGACGCCGGGGTGGTGGTGGACGGCACGGGAGACGGTGATGTCGCGGCCGCCTGCGGGGCCCGGTACGAGATCGGCCGCCCGGAGGACGGGCTGGTGCAGCCGATGACGCTGATGTTCCGCGTCGCGCAGTTCCTGCCGGAGCGGTTCGCCGAGTACGTGCGCGAGCACCCCGACCAGTGGCGCGGCGTGCACGGGCTGTGGGACCTCGTGAAGGAGGCCACGGCGGACGGCGAGCTGCAACTCCCGCGCGAGGACATCCTGTTCTTCGCCACACCGCATCGGGCCGAGGTCAGCGTCAACAGCACCCGTATGACCAAGGTGCTCGGCATCAACGTGTGGGACCTCACCCGGGCCGAGTACACCGCCCGCCGGCAAATGGAACAGATCGACCACTTCCTGCGCACGCATGTGCCCGGCTTCGAGGACTCCTACGTCGTGCAGAGCGGCACCCACATCGGTGTCCGCGAGAGCCGCCGTATCGTCGGCGACTACCAGCTGACCGGTCACGACGTCCTGGCCGCCCGGTCCTTCCCGGACGTGATCGCCCACGGCGCCTACCCGGTCGACATCCACAACCCGGAGGGCACCGGCACCCTCCTCAGGCGCGTGCCGGCCGGCCGTTTCTACGACATCCCGTTGCGCTGCCTGCTGCCCCGGGGAGCCGACCGCCTGCTGGTGGCCGGCCGCTGCATCTCCGGTACGCACGTGGCGCACTCCTCGTACCGGGTGATGCCCATCGCCATGGCGACCGGCCAGGCGGCCGGAGCGTGCGCGGCGCTGTCCGTCCACGAGGGACGCGCGCCGCGGGACGTGCCCGCCTTTCTCGTCCAGCAGGAACTGCTGCGGCAGGGCGCCCAGCTGCACACCGGGATGCCGGTGCCCGACTGAGGGTGCGACTCACGCTCTCACTTCCGGCTAAGGGGCTCCGCCTTGCAGGGACTTCAGCCGCTCGACACACCACTGCCGGGCGGCGACGGCGACCTCTTCCAGCGCACCGGGTTCTTCGAACAGGTGGGTGGCCCCGGGCACGATGTGCAGCGAGTGGGGGCTGCGCAGCCGCCCGGCCGCCTCCTCGTTGAGCCGCAGCACCACCTCGTCGTCGCCGCCGACGATCAGCAGCACCGGTGCCCGTACGGCCTCCAGGGCGTCCTCGGCCAGATCGGGCCGGCCGCCCCGCGACACCACGGTCAGCACGCGGTCCGGGCGCTCGGCGGCGGCGACCAGGGCCGCGGCCGCGCCGGTGCTGGCACCGAAGAGGACGACCGGGAGCCCCTGGGTGTCGTGCTGCCTGTCCAGCCAGTCGATCGCGGCCACCAGACGGCGGCCCAGGAACGGGATGTCGAAGCGGTGCTCACCCGTCATGGCGTCGACGCGTTCCTCCCGCTCGTTGAGCAGATCCATCAGCAGGGTGCCCAGTCCGGTGGCCCGCAGCTCCGCGGCCACCATCCGGTTGCGCGGGCTGTGCCGGGAGCTGCCGCTGCCGTGCGCGAACAGCACCACCGCCCGGGCCCGCTCCGGCACGATCAGGTCGCCCGGGAGCGTCCCTCCGTCGGTGGGCACCAGAACCATCTCGGAGATCATCGGGATCCCTTCTTCCCAGGTCGGCCGAGCCCGCGGATCGATGTGTCCGGGTCCTCCCCACCGCGTACCCACGTCCCGCCCGTCGTCACAGCCCCGCGCCCCCGAGGCAGGGCCTTCGGCCTCTAGGCCCTGTCGTCAAACTCCCGCCTGCCCCGCGACGTCTGGCACGCACTCCCCCACTGCCTTAAGGGCGTGGGGGCACCCCCACGCCGCGTTGCCGGAAAGCCCTAGTAGCTCCTCCCCCACGCTCGGCTTCGCTCGCGCGGGGGCACCCCCATCGAGGACTTTCCGGCGCCTTGCGATCGCACGCACCAGACGCCGCGGGGCCCGCCCTCCGGGCGGACGACGGGAGTTTGACGACAGGGCCTAGAGGGTGCGGGGGCGCGGTGGGCGGGGCCTGGTTACGACAACTGCGATCGCACCTGCGCGGAGATCAGCTCCAGGTGGTCGAGGTCGTCGAGGTCGAGGACCTGGAGGTAGATCCGCTGGGAGCCGGCGGCCTGGTAGCGGCCGATCCTGTCGACGACCTCGGCCGGGGAACCGGCGAGCCCGTTGGCCTTGAGCTCGTCGACCTGGCGGCCGATCGCGGCGGCGCGGCGGGCGACTTCGGCGTCGTCCTTGCCGACGCAGACGACCAGCGCGTTCGAGTACACCAGGTCGTCGCCCCTGCGTCCGGCCTCCTCGGCCGCCGCGCGCACCCGCCCGAACTGCCGCTCGCTGTCCTCGATCGACGCGAACGGCATGTTGAACTCGTCGGCGTACTGCCCGGCGAGGCGGGGCGTACGGCTCGCACCGTGCCCGCCGATGAGCACCGGCACCTTGGCCTGTGCGGGCTTGGGCAGCGCGGGCGAGTCGGTCAACTGGTAGTAGGTGCCCTCGTAGCTGAAGGTCTTGCCGACCTCCGTCGCCCACAGCCCGGTGACGATGGCGAGCTGCTCCTCAAGACGGGCGAACTTCTCCTTCGGGAACGGGATGCCGTACGCCTTGTGTTCCTCCTCGAACCAGCCCGCGCCCAGGCCGAGTTCGACGCGTCCGCCCGACATCTGGTCGACCTGGGCGACCTGGATGGCGAGGACACCGGGCAGGCGGAAGGTCCCTGCGGTCATCAGGGTGCCGAGCCGGATGCGCTTGGTCTCGCGGGCGAGTCCGGCAAGGGTGATCCAGGCGTCGGTGGGCCCGGGCAGGCCGTCCACGGAGCCCATGCGGAGGTAATGGTCGGAGCGGAAGAACGCGTCGAAACCCAGATCCTCGGTGGCCTTGGCGACGCTGAGAAGGGTGTCGTAGGTCGCCCCCTGCTGGGGCTCGGTGAAGATTCGGAGATCCATGTTCCCCATCCTGCACGCTCGAACACGGGTCAACCCCACCGGTCCCCTCCGTACCCCGCCGTCCCGGTCGAGTGAAATCCCGTCAACCGGGCACCGGCGCGCGAGACCGCTCAGTGACCCGCCCGAGCGGTGATCGTTGGCGTGGGCGGAGCCGGACCCGCCCGGCACCCGTCGCCGGCGGCCGCTGCCGGGACGCCTGCTCAACGCACCCCCGCGCCGGGGGTTGAGGGCCCGAGGAGGCCTTGATGTCCCAGGAAGCCGTGCCGGAACAGGCCGTACCGGAACAGGCCGTGCCCGCACAGCCCAAAGGGCTGCTCCAGCAGATGGAGGAGCTGATGGCGGCCCTCAACGCCGACCTGTCCCAACTCGACGCGGACCTCTCCGGCCCTCGCCCCACCCGCTCGGACGGCCCCGACGCCGCCTGACTCCTCCTCCCGCGCCCGACCCTTCCCGCCTGCGACGCCCGGCTCACGACGGCCGGGCGTTTGCCGTGGGGCGAATCAGCTCGCCTCGCGGTCCGGGACCGCCTGGACCGCCTGGACCGTCTGCTCTCTGACCGCGAGGCGGCGCAGCATCTCCCGAACCCGGTCGCGGGACTCCTCGGCCGCGTCGATCGCCTCCATGCACTGCCAGTACGTCGTCTCGTCGTCGGCCGCGGAGGCTATACCGACGAGCGCTATGCCGACCTCGCCGAGGAGGCCGCCCAGGGTGACGAGGGCCTGGTGGGCGTCGCCCAACTCGGTGAGCTGGGAGGCGCGTAAGGCCCCCACGGACAGCTGCGGTGCGCCGAGGACCCCGCAGCCTCTGCCGGCCAGTTCGGTCAGCCCCAGTGCCTCACCCCGCAGTTCGGGTGGGCCCGCCACCGCCAGTCGGCTGCCGACCGCCTGGGCCAGGGCCTGTGCCTGCCACGCCTCCGTCATGATCTCCCGCTCCTCCTCGCTCCCCACCAGGGCACGCCTGCTCGCCAGGATGAGCCGCATCGCGTCCATGCGAACCGTCCCCGTCTGTCTTGACGCGCTTTTCGCACGTCCGCCCGAACTCCGTTGTCCACTACCCAGAGTGAAGGTATGTGGGACGAAAAGCCAGAGGAAGCCCGAAATCTGTGGACAATCAATTGGCCGTGGACAACTCGGCAACTCCGGAGAGTGACAAACGGATGGATGGAGTCCTATGGGGACCGGTTCCTCCCCTCACTCTCGGGCCCCGTCTCCCCGGGCCCCGGTCTCTCCCGGCGGCGGGAACCTCCGCTCGTTGCGGTCGATCTTCGCGTCCAGCGCGGCCAGCGCGTCGATGCCGAGCACCTCGCAGAGCTGGAGCAAGTACGCCAGCACGTCGGCGACTTCGTCGGTGACACGGTGGGCGGTGTCGGCGTCGTCCATCACGCGCGCCGACTCCTCGGGAGTCAGCCACTGGAAGATCTCCACGAGCTCGGACGCCTCGACACTGAGCGCGGCGACGAGGTTCTTCGGGGTGTGGTACTGCTGCCAGTCGCGGGCGGCCGCGAAGTCGGCGAGCCGTCGCTGGAGGCCCGCCACATCCAGTTCGTTCACGGGTGCAGGTCTATCACCCGGCCCCCCAGGGCCTGTCGTTCGGATCACCTCCTGCACGCGTCCAGGTCCACCACGGTCAGCCCGGCCACCCCCGCGGCCCACGACGCGTCGCTCACCGCCCCCACCAGCCGGATGTGTCCGCGCGCCCCCATGCGCACCGCGAGCCGGGCCAGCTCTCCCGCCTGCCGCGCGTCGAGAGCGTGGTCGAAACCGTCCGCGAGAACGGTCAGCGACTGGAGCGCCGCGGGAACCTCGCCCACCGGGTCGACTTCCAGGACCCCGGGTCCCGTCATCAGCACCAGGGCCAGCCCCAGGTACCTCAACTCCCCGTCGCCCAGCATCCCGAGCGGTGTCCGCACCCCGTCGCCCCGGTCCAGCAGCGCCCGTAGCCTCCCGCCGTCCAGCCGCTGCGCCAGCACGTCCGCGACCGGCCCCGCGCACCCGGCGTGGGCCGCCGCGACGAGCTGCGCGTGCCGCCGCCCGCACTCCGTGCGCGTACGCCACAGCACCTCGGCGAGGTTGCCGCAGTCGCGCAGCAGCCGTCCCGCGCCGAGCCGTACCGCGGCCCGCATGGGTTCCGGCCGGGGATCGCAGACGAACACGGACCGCAGGGCGACGACCGTCTGCTCGGCGGCGGCGAGCACCCGGCGCTGGCCCTCGGTCCTGCCGGCGACGCGCAGGGGCAGCAGAGCGGTGCCGAGCCGATCGTCGGGGAGCGGGCCCCGGGTGACCGGCGCCGAACCCGCCGTGTGCCAGGCCCCCTGGACGACGGGGCGGCTCGGGTCACGCAGGGCCGTCTCCAGCAGGATCCGCCCGTCGGACGTCAACCGCTCGCCCACGATGCGCAGTTCGGGCTCGGCCTGGACCGCGATATCGAGCCGTACGGGTCCCTCGGGGCCGTCGGCCGTGCAGCCGATGCGGAAGCCGCGCCGGCGCTGGGCGTCGGGCCGGGCCCGCTCGGGCACGCACGCGACCGGGTCGGGGAACACCTCCCCCAGCGCGGCCCCGCCACCCAGCCGGGCCAGCGCCTCGTACGCCCGCAGAGCGGTGGACTTGCCGCTGCCGCTGCTCCCGGCGAGGAGGGTCACCGGCCCCAGCGGGAACGCGGCGCTCCGGTGCCCGGCGAAGGCGGAGAGCCGTAGCTCGGTGACACCGGGCCGCTCCGAGCGCGTCCCCTCCCCCGTCGGCTGGGCGGATGACGGCTGCGCGGGCGATGGCTGAGGCTGCGTGATCACGCACGGACCGTAGTCACCCGCCGGGCGGAGGAACCGTTCCGCCATGGTGACCTTCCTACGATCGAGGGACCGCGCGCGATCCGCCGACGCCGCGTCACACCCCGGGGACCCCGGCCCCCTCCATGAGCCCCCGCACCTCGGTCCCCGGCGGCGTGAGAAGGAACACGTTCCGGTCGACCCGGTGCATCCCGCTCGCCAGGCCGAAGACGACACCCGTGCTGAAGTCCAGCACCCGCTTGGCGACCTCGGTCTCGGCGCCCGAGAGGTCGAGCAGCACCGGAATGCCCGCCATCAGCGTCTCCGCGACGTCGCGGGCGTCCGCGAACACGTTGACCCGCAGCACCACGAAGCGGCGCCGTGCCTCCGTGTCGGCGTCGGGTAGCGAGCGGTGGCCGACCGCCGACGGCCATGCGTCCCGGCCCCGCAACGGCACGACCTGGGCGAGCCCCTCCCACTGCTCGTCGGTGACATCGTGACTGTTCACCGGACCTCCCCCTGGCTCGCACTCAATGTCTGCACCAGTCAATTCTTACGCATGGTCACCCGTTCGGCCCAACAGTGACACGGACCGCTACGTCGCCAAGCGCACAACGGCCGGAATACGTCACTCCTCAGCCCTCATGCCGTCGCCGCCGCTCAGATCCACCCCTGCTGCCATGCGTGGTGGGCGGCGGCGTGGCGGGTGGGGGCGCCCAGCTTGGACATCGCGGCGGAGAGGTAGTTGCGGACCGTGCCCGGTGCCAGGTGGACCCGGGTGGCGATCTCGGCGACCGACGCCCCCGTACGGGCCGCGCGCAGGACCTCCAGTTCGCGGTCGCTCAGGGGGCAGTCGTCCTCGGTGAGCGCGGCGGCGGCGATGTCGGGGTCGACGTAACGGCGCCCGGCGGCGATGTCGCGAATGATGTCGGCCAGCCTCGCGGCGGGCGTCGTCTTGGGGACGAAGCCGCGTACGCCCGCGGACAGGGCGCGGCGCAGGACGGCGGGGCGGGCGTGCCGGGTGACCATGACGATCAGGGTGGGCAGTTGCGCGGCCCGGATCTCCTCGGCGGCGCGCAGCCCGTCCGTGGGCGGCATCTCCAGGTCGAGCACGGCGATGTCGGGGCTGTGCTCGCGGGCGAGCCGTACCGCGTCGGTGGAGGTGGACGCCTCGGCCACCACCGTGAGGTCGTCCTCCAGCGCCAGCAGTGCGGCCAGGGCGCTGCGCAGGAGATCCTCGTCGTCGGCGATCAGCAGCCGGATCACCGGGCCGCTCCGTTCGCCGAGGGGGTCGACGACGGCAGTACCGAGTCGGCCGGCAGCGTCGCCACCACCACGAAACGGTCGCCGTCCCGGTCCCACGTCAACTCGCCGCCGGCCGCGCGCAGTCGCTCTCGCAGGGCGGTCAGCCCGGTGCCCTCGGCGCCTGCGGGATACGCGTCGGCTCCGTCGTTGCTCACCCGCAGCCGTGCGAGACCCCCGGTGACGCGGTGGTCGACCTCGGCGTGCCGGGCGTGGCTGTGCCGGAGCACGTTGGTGACGGCCTCGCGCATCACCAGGCCCAGCAGATGGCGGGCGGGGTCGGGGAGGCCGGCGGTGGCGGCCGTGGGGTCGAGGACCATCCGGGCGTCGATGCCGGCCGCCGCCAGCACCCGGACCGCGCCCGCGATCTCGTCGTCCAGCGTCGTACGCCGGTATCCGTGCACCACGGCCCGTGTGTCGCGCAGGGCGTCCGCGGACAGCCGCCGCACCTCGCGCATCTCCGCGGCGGCCCGTGCCGGGGCCACCTCGGCGAGCCGGGCCGCCAACTCGCTCTTGAGGGCGATGACCTGGAGGTGGTGCCCCTGGATGTCGTGCAGGTCCGCGGCGAACCGCAGCCGTTCGTCCTTGACCGCCAGCTCCGCCTCCAGTCGCCGCGCCCGGTCCAGCCGCCCCGCGACATCCCACGCCCACAGAGGACCGAGCACCGTCCACACGGTGAACGCGACCAGTCCGGCGGGGAACAGCGCGGCGTACGCCAGTTCGCCGTCTCCCTCGGCCAGGCTCACGGCACCGCCCGGCAGGAGCGCGAGGAGCGTGGCGCCGCCGATCAGCCACCGTCTGGGGCGCACCGGGAGATATGTCGCGCCGATCGCCACCGTCACCGCGGGCGCGACCGCCCACACGCCGTGGGTGCGCCAGGCCAGCGGGAGCACGGCGAGTACGACCGTGGCCGCGCCCGCGGCCAACAGCCAGCCGAGGGGCGGGAGTTCAGGGCGGCCGTCGTCCGCGGCCCCGTGCGCGAGCCGTCCGCTGAGCAGTACCAGGCACGCCGCCGTCTCGGTCGCCAGTGCCGCGACGGCCAGGACGCGGGCCCAGGCGGGCAGGTCGCCGTCCACGATCCAGGAGCCGACCAGCGACACCAGTACGGCCCCCGCGGTGCCCGGGACGGCCCACCACGTGTAGCGCCGGAAACTCGTCAGTCCCGCCGCGCGTTCCCTCGCCCCGTCATGCACCTGGCCATTGTGGCAGCGGCCGGGCGGCCCGGCGGAGTGCCGTGCGAGCACTGCCCCGCATGACAGATGTCATGTGAGGACGTGACAACGCCACACGGGGACATGGGGATTCGGCACTACTGACGCCGACTCATCCCCCCGAGCCTGAAGGCGTGGGGGCCACCGCACGGAGATTCCTGACGGAGACACCCCACACATCCCCCAGAGATCCCCGTAAGCGAGAGGAGAGCGTCATGCAGGCACCGAGGAGCGCGGCCATGCGGACGCGGAACGGCACCCGGCACGGCTGGTGGCGCTTCGCCCGCCACTACGTGGAGATGGTCGTCGCGATGGCCGTGGGAATGCTGGTCGTGGGCGCCGCGATACGCGGCGTGCTGGCGCTCGCGGACGTGGAGTTCTCCGCGTCGCGCCACCCCGTACCGGCCTCCCTGGAGATGGCGTTCGCCATGTCGGCCGGCATGGCCGTCTGGATGCGGCGACGCGGACACGGCTGGCCGAGCGTCCTTGAGATGTGCGGCGCGATGTTCGTTCCCACGCTCGCCCTCCTGCCGTTGCTCCGGCTGGGCGTCGTCGCCCCGGACTCCATGATCGTCCTGGAGCACCTCGCGATGCTTCCGCTGATGCTGCTCGTGATGCTCCGCCGCCGTGGCGAGTACGGCGTCTGACCGGGACAGGAGACCCGCCATGCCCGAGGAAACCCCTAGGGTCCGGAAGGACCCTGGGCCCAGTCGTCGAACTCCCGCCTGCCGCGCGACGCCCGCGACGCAGTCGTCCACCGCGTCCCGCTCCGCTGCCGCACCCGACCACTGGTCCCGCGCCCTGCTGCACCGCTGGCCCACGGCGCTGGCCCTCGCGCTCATGATCGCCCTCTTCGGGAGCGGCTCGGGGGACCTGAACGACACGGTCACCGGCTACGGGGAGCTTCTGCCCCTGCTGCCACTGCTGTACGTGGTCGTCGGCCAGACCGGAAGACCCGGGGTGACCTGGCCGGCGCTGGGCGCGGGGACGGTCGCCGTGCTCGCTCTCCAGGCACAGGACGTGCTCTCGCCGTCGCACGTCCTGGTGGGCGTGGCGCTGGCCGTGTTGCTCTGGGGCACGGTGCGCGGGGCCCCGCACGGGCGGGCGACCCTGGGCATCCAGGCCGCGGGAACGCTCGCCTTCGGCGCCTTCGCCCTGGCCGGCCTGGCGGTGGATCCGGAGCTGGGCCGCCATCTGGTGGCGGCGGGCTGGTTCCTCCACGGTGTCTGGGACCTCGCCCATCTGCTGCTCGCCCGGCTGGGCGGCGTCGTGGCCCGTACGTTCGCCGAGTGGTGCGCCGTCGTGGACGTACTGGTCGCCGTGGAGTTGGTGTTCCTGCGGTAGCCCGCCGCGGAGGCAGGGTGGTCACAGGGAACGGCTCAGGAGCGACAGCAGCGCCGTCCAATGGCGTTCGGTCGCCTCGGCGTCGTGCACGGCGGTGTCGGCCTGGGTGTAACCGTGCGCGGCGCCGGTGTAGACCTCGGTGCGGTGGCGGACGCCCGCCTCGGTGAGCGCCTTGTCGAGCCGGTCGATCTGCTCGGGTGGCAGGGAGTGGTCCTGGTCGGCGTGGCCGAAGTAGAGCTCGGCGGTGATGCGGTCGGCCAGCAGGTGCGGGCTGTCGGGTGCGTCGGTCGCCAGGCCTCCCCCGTGGAAGCAGGCCGCGGCGGCCACCCTCTCCGGGTAGGCCCCGGCGGTGCGCAGGGCCAGGCGGGCGCCCATGCAGTATCCGGTGATACCGACCGGGCCGTCGGTGGCCTCCGGGCGGTCCGCCAGCCAGTCGAGGTAGGCACCGGCGTCACGCGTGGCCAACTCCGGTGTGAGCGAGCGCAGGACCGGGGTGATCTGCTCCCAGAGGTTCGGGCGTTCCCGGGGGTCGATGAAGTCGGGCAGGTCGAACACGGGTGCCGGGCGGTGACGGTAGAACACGTTGGGCACGAGGACGGTGTAGCCGGCTCCGGCGAGGCGGTCGGCCATCTTCTTCAGGTGGGGCCGCAGTCCGAAGGCGTCCATGTAGAACAGCACCGCCGGGTGCGGGGAGTTGTCGTCGGGGAAGGCCAGGTAGGCGTCGGCCGTGCCGTCCGGGGTGGGGATGTCAACGGAGGTTCCGCGCACGGTGGTCATGGGTGCTTGCCCTCTCTTCCCTTGGACTGGTCGGGGTCCATGGGCGGACCCTAGTCCCTGGACGTGCGTCCCGCTGAGACGCTGAGGTGCCGCCGCCGGTCGGCGAGCCATTGACTTGCACTTAGCCGAATGCCTCAATGTAAACATTGAGACAACCGCTCATCCGCACCGCCCGGCAGCGTCCGGCCGCACCACACGAGTCCCCCAGGAAGGCAGTGCCATGACCGTTCTCGGCTCCCCGATCCCCCGGTTCCACCTGGCCATGCCGGTCGACGACCTGGCCGCCGCCCGCCGTTTCTACGGCGAGGTGCTGGGCCTGGAGCAGGGCCGCAGCGCGGACACCTGGGTCGACTGGAACCTGCACGGCCACCAGTTCGTCACCCACCTCGCGCCCGAGCGCGCCCACCGCGTTCACAACCCCGTCGACGGCCACGACGTCCCTGTGCCGCACTTCGGGCTGATCCTGACGATCCCCGCGTTCCACGAACTCGCCGAGCGACTGCGCGCGGCCGGAGTCGAGTTCGTCATCGAGCCCTATGTGCGCTTCGAGGGTCAGAAGGGCGAGCAGTGGACGATGTTCCTCCTCGACCCGGCCGGCAACGCCCTGGAGTTCAAGGCGTTCGTCGACGACTCCCAGGTCTTCGCCGCATGAGGGCGGTTTTCCCGAAGGGAACACAGGCACGCCCGATCCGCCCAGCGCCTCGGGTGGCAGTCGCCGGACGGGGACGGATCAGGCGTGCTCGCTGTGATGCTCGCTGTTCCGTTACGCCGCCTGCGGGTGCAGGAGGCGGGCCAGCAGGTCGTCCAGGGTGACCATGCCGGTGAGCCGGCCACCGTCGTCGCGCACCACGGCGAGGGACGCACGGCGCTGGCGCAGTTGCTCGATGGCATGGCCGACGGTGTCCCGCGCGGCCAGCTCCGGCACCGGCCGGGCGATGTCCCGCGCGGTCGCGGCGCGGCCTCGGCCCCGGCTCCGGGCGATCAGGACGTCACGGGCGTGGACCGAGCCCACGACCAGTGGGCCATCGCGTACCAGCAGGCGGCTGCGGTCGTACTCGGCCGCCGTGGCGAGGATGGTGTCGAGTCCGGCCTCCGCCGGTACCGAGATGATCTCGGCGGCCGGGATCTGGAGGTCACCCAC
Organism: Streptomyces bluensis; assembly: GCF_014650715.1. Classification (GTDB taxonomy): domain Bacteria; phylum Actinomycetota; class Actinomycetes; order Streptomycetales; family Streptomycetaceae; genus Streptomyces; species Streptomyces bluensis. The sequence continues at coordinate 36,987 of NZ_BMVM01000013.1, forward strand.
CGGGGTCTGGGGCTCGGTGAGTGAGTTGGTGATCAGTTCGGAGTCGTCCTTGCTGATCAGGCCCAGACGTTCGGACTCCTCGACGAGATGGGTGAGCTGCTCGCGGTTGTGGACGGAGGTGAGCTCGTCGCGTGGGGTGACCCGGCACAGCCGGACCAGGCCGTTGCTCACCTTGTTGAGGACCCAGATCAGTGGGCGGACGGCCGCGACCACCCCACGGAAAGGCGGGGAGAGCAGCATCGCGGACCGCTCGGGGTGCGCGATGGCCCATGACTTCGGCGCCATCTCCCCGACCACCATGTGCAGGAACACCACCACGATCATGGCCAGGGCGAACGCGACACCGTAGCTGAGCGCGCTCGGCAGTCCCAGCTGGTGCAGCAGCGGGTCGAGTTCGTGGGAGATCGCGGGCTTGGACACCGAACCCAGGCCAAGGGTGCAGACCGTGATGCCGAGCTGGGCACCGGCCAGCATCAGCGACAGCTCGCGCATGCCGGCCAGGGCCGCCCTGGCGCCGCGCTGCCCCTCGGCCGCGGCCTTCTCCATACGGTGCCGCTTGGCCGCGACCAGCGCGAACTCGGCCGCGACGAAGAACCCGCTGCCGATCAGCAGCAGCACGGTGACGAAGAGCGCCATCGGGAAACTCATGCCTGCTCCTCCTCACGTTCCCTCACGGCCACCCGCTCCAGACGCACCCGCTCGGGCACGTGCCGGTCGAGGGTGCGCACGTCGATCACGGCACTTGCTCCGTCGGGCAGCTCCACGGTGAGCCGGTCGCCGACGGCCGGGAAACGGCCGAGCCGGTCCACGATCAGGCCGGCCACGGTGTCGTAGTCCTCCTCCTCGGGCAGTGCGATGCCGGTGACCTCGGCCACCTCGTCCAGGCGGCGTCCGGCGTCCACCAGCCAGCCACTGCCCTTGCCACTGCCACAGTCGCTGCCGCTGGCGCTGCCGTCCGGGACGGCGATCTCGGTGACGGTGTCGCTCTCGTCGGCGATGTCGCCGACCAGTTCCTCCGCGATGTCCTCGTACGTGACGATGCCCGCGACGCCGCCGTGCTCGTCGAGGACGACGGCGAACTCGTCGTCCCGCTCCCGCATCCGGTCCACCGCGTCCGGCAGCGGCAGCGTGTCGGGGAGCAGCAGTGGGCGGCGGGCGATCGCACCCGCCGTGGTGCCGGCGAAACCGTCGGCGGGCAGGCGCATCAGCTCGCGGACGCCCAGTACGCCGCTGACGTCGTCCGGATGGTCGCCGAGCACGGGGTAGTTGGAGTGGCCGTGCCGGGCGATCAGGTCGACCGCCTCGGCGGCGGAGGCGTCCTTGCGGACGAAGACGGCGTCGGCGCGCGGCACCATCACCTCGTCCAGCGTGCGGTCGGAGAACTCCAGCGCGTGGTCGAGCAGCTCGGCGGTGTCCTGGGGCAGCTGGCCCTGCTGGCGGGACTCGCCGATCAGGTGTCCGAGCTCCTCCAGGGAGGCGCCGTGATGCAGTTCCTCGACCGGCTCGATGCCGATCCTGCGCAGCAGTTTGTTGGCCGCGCCGTCGAAGACGTGGACGACCGCGCCGACGACCTTCAGATACGCCAGCGTCGAGGCGGCCAGTGACTTGGCCAGCCGCTCCGGTACCGCGAGGGCGAGGTTCTTCGGGGCCAGCTCGCCGAGCACCATCTGCACGAAGGTGGCCAGTACGAAGGCCAGCACGACGGAGATGCCGGAGACGGCACCGGCAGGGACCCCGATCCCGGTGAGGACCGGGTTGAGCAGCGCCGACACCGAGGGCTCGGCGATGAAACCGACGACCAGACCGGTGACGGTGATGCCGAGCTGGGCGCCGGACAGCATGAACGACAGCCGCTCCAGCACCTTCAGGGCGCGGGCGGCCCTCTTGTCGCCCGCTTCGGCCTCCCGCGCGAGGGCGAGGCGGTCGGCGGAGACATAGGCGAATTCCTGGGCGACGAAGTATCCGGTGCCGGCCGTCAGGACGAGCACGGCCAGCAGGCCCAGAGCGGCACTCATCGAACACCACCCCGCCACGTGCCATGGTCAGGAAAAGCCCGGCGGGGTGGTCGGGGACTGTGCCCCGAGGGGTCCGTCGTTCTGGCGGACAAAGGTGCGCTCCTTGCCGTCGGTCTGTTTCAGGACAACGCGCGTGTCGTCATGCACGTTCCCACGGCAGTCCTGTGCGAGCGCCGTGCGGTGCGCCCAGGACCGGACCGCCCGTCGCGGGGGCGCGCTCGGAGCGGTCCGGCCGGCACGTGGCGGCCGGCGCCGGGCCAGGCCGGGGAGCCGGCGACGGAGGGTGGGCACACCTCACCCCGGCGCAACCTCCCCGTGATTCTACACTCATGTAGAAATCCTTCCGCGGAGGGGTGCGGAGGGGCGGCGACACACACCGAGCGCCGTGCGGTGCGCCCAGGACCGGAACGCCCGTCGCGGGGGCGCGACGCCGTCCTCCACACCCGCCGCGACCAAGATCCAGACGGGCTGCTCGGGCGGCATGACGGCTATCGCGGCAAGGTGACCTTCGAGAACCGCCGTATCGACGGGGGCGCCATCCAGGGGGCGGATCCTGCTACGCCTCTCGCCGCACCTGAGGGAACCCTCGGCCGACGCCTACGCGACCGCGGTCGGCGCCTCCGCGCTCCTCAGGTCGACGGCTGATCCGGACTCCGGGGCCGTATGAGCCGGCCTGGGTCCGGCTGTCCCCGGCTCACAGCGGCGTGGCGGCGTAGAGGATGAAGAACATGGTCACGGCGGAGTTCGCGGACGACATCGCGGACACGGCCGTACCCGCCGCCGCACCCCACGCCGCCAGCCCCACCGAGGTGAACACCGAGGGCCAGCTCCGCACCGCGGGAGCCGGTCCGAGGAGGGCCGCCACCCGGCGCGGCACCGGCCCCGGCATGGCGAAGCCCGCGAGCGAGGACACCGGAGTGCCGCGGGAGACCAGGGCCGCCTTGCCGATCGCCTGGGCCACGGTCCGGCGGCTGCCGACGGCCTGGGCCGCGATCTCGTCCGCCCACCGCTCCGCCGTGTACGACACGGCCGTCCGCAGCGGACGCAGGAACGGGTTGGCGCGGGCGGCGAGCTGGACGGCGAGTAGGAAGCGGTGGTGCCGGGCGGCCAGGTGCGCCCGTTCGTGGGAGAACAGCGCCCGCCGCTCAGCCGGTTCCAGGCAGTCCAGCAGGGCGGTGGTCACCACCACACGGCCCCGGCGGCCTCCGGGCAGGGCGTACGCGTAGGGCACGTCGTCCGGGAGCACGGCCACCTCCGTGCCCGGCAGCCCGGCCAGCGCCCGGTGAGCACGGCGACGGACCCGGCCGTGCCGCCACAGCGCCCGCGCAGAGGCCACGAGCACCGCGCACAACGCGGGGATCGCCGCCTTGCCGACCACCTCGTCGTACGGCACCGCCGCGCGCACCTCGGGGTCAGACCAGCCGTCCGGCAGCGGGTTGCCGGGCAACTGGGCGGTGCCGACCACCATCACGAGCCCCAGGCACACCGTGCTGCACGTCGCCATCACTCCGGCCACCGCGGTCAGCAGACGCGTCGCGGTCCTCGGATGCAGATGCTGCTCGGCCAGCCGCGCGATCGGCCACGCCGTCAACGGCAGTACCAGCGGCAGAAAGACGAAGACCCCCATGAGGCGTCAGTCTTCCCCCTGGCCACGCGAATGACCCAGCAGTCCGCGCAGCAGCCGTTCGTCGTCCGGCCCCAGTCCCGTCACGAAGCTCGCCAGCACCGCCTCGCGGTCGCTCTCGCCGTCGAGCACCTTGCGCATCTTGTGTGCGGCGAGTCCGGCCTGGTCGGAGGCCGGGGTCCATACGAAGGACCGGCCGACGCGTTCCCGGGTGACCGCCCCCTTGGCCAGCAGCCGGGTCAGGATCGTGATCACCGTCGTATAGGCCAGATCGCCGCCCAGACGCTCCTGCACCCAGCCCGCCGTCGCCGGCCCCTCCGCCTCACGCAGCGCCGACAGGACCAGCGCCTCCAGCTCACCCTGTCCCCGCCGGGAACGCTGCCGGTGCTCCGTCACGCCCTGTCTCCCTTCCGCCGCCGCCGGTTTCCCGACCGGACATCGTATAGACGCCCGGAACCATTCAACGCCACCCGACGAAGACCCCGTCAGCCGCCACCCGACCACCGACCCACGTGCGGCACGCCGACCCCCGCGCGACCGTGCCCTCTACCGCTTCCTCTACAGTGCTGTAGATTCTAAATCAGGGTCCGGGGCGCGGGCCCCGACTGCACAGAACACGAAGGAGTACGCCGTGGGAGTTTCCCTGTCCAAGGGCGGCAACGTCTCGCTCAGCAAGGAGGCGCCCGGCCTGACCGCCGTCCTGGTCGGCCTCGGCTGGGACGTGCGCACCACCACCGGCACCGACTACGACCTCGACGCCTCCGCGCTGCTGCTCGACGCCTCCGGCAAGGTGCTCTCCGACCAGCACTTCATCTTCTACAACAACCTCAGGAGCCCGGACGGTTCGGTCGAGCACACCGGCGACAACCTCACCGGCGAGGGCGAGGGCGACGACGAGTCCGTCAAGGTGAACCTCGCCGCCGTGCCCGCCGAGGTCGACCGGATCGTCTTCCCGGTCTCCATCCACGACGCCGAGAACCGCGGCCAGAGCTTCGGCCAGGTCCGCAACGCCTTCATCCGCGTCGTCAACCAGGCCGGCGGCACCGAGATCGCCCGCTACGACCTGTCCGAGGACGCCTCCACCGAGACCGCGATGGTCTTCGGCGAGCTCTACCGGAACGGCGCCGACTGGAAGTTCCGCGCCGTCGGACAGGGCTACGCCTCCGGACTGGCCGGCATCGCCGCCGACTTCGGCGTCAACGTCTGACGCCGGACCGCTCACGCCGCCGGGCCGTCACGCCGACGGCGGCCCGGCGGCGTGCACCCGGCACGACCCGCCCCCACCGAAGCCCGACCGGTGCGACCGCCGACCGACCAACCAGGAGACCTCGTGGCCCCAGGGCGTGTTTCGAAAGTCCCGCCTGCCGCCCGACGCCCGGCACGAGGCCCGCACCGCCTCCGCCCCGAGGACCGAGCGGACTTCGAAGCCCTGCTGCACCTGGCGCTCAGCACCCAGGACATCCGCAGCGCCCTGCTCGCCGACCCCAGCGGCCAGGCATCCGGGCGCCTGCGTGCCCAGGCGCTCGACGCGGCCGACGAGATCACGGCGGCGGCCGGAGAGGCGTACGGCGCCTATCTCGCCGTACGCGCGGCAGCCCGGGACACCACGCCCCGCCCGACGCCCCACGGCACCCTGCTGCCCGCCCTCGCCGTGCTCACGCCGCTCGTGGCGGCCACCTCCGCCGCGGTGCTGCTGCTCCTCGGGCATGTCTTCCGGCTCGCGCACGTCTCCGGTCCGTTGCCCGGCTCGCTCGTCACCGCGGGCTGGGTGCTGGCGCTCGTCGCGGCCGTGAGCGCCCTCGTCGCCCTCGCCGCGCTGGTGAGCACGGGCATACGCCGACGTGGGGGCCCGCCGTCCGACGCGCGCCTGGAGCAGGCCCGTCTGGCCTGGCACCAGGCGCTGCTCGGCCAAGGGCTGCTGCCCCATCTGCGCCGCTGCGTCAAAGAGGACCCGTTCCTCCACGCCGCGCCACCGGCATAGCCGCCCCTGGTCAGCCACACTGGTCAACCACACCGGTCAGCCGGCCCACGGACCCCGACGGCACGCAGGCCACGAACGACCACGCACCCCCACACCCATCGCCTCACCGCACCCGCTGCACACACGCAAGGAGACACCCCCCATGTCGGTCAACCTGAACAAGGGCCAGCAGATCAGCCTGAGCAAGTCCGACGGCACCGCCCTGACCTCCGTCCGCATGGGCCTGGGATGGAAGGCCGCCCCCCGCAAGGGCTTCCTCGCCAAGCTCACCGGAGGCGGCGACATCGACCTGGACGCCTCCGCCGTGCTCATCGCAGGCGGACAGCCGACCGATGTCGTCTTCTTCCAGCACCTGGTCAGCGACGACGGTTCGGTCCGGCACACCGGCGACAACCTCACCGGCGGGGCCGGCGCCGGAGGCGACGACGAGTCGATCCTCGTCGACCTGGCCCGCGTCCCCGCACACGTCGACCAGATCGTCTTCACCGTCAACTCCTTCACCGGCCAGACCTTCGCCGAGGTGCAGAACGCCTTCTGCCGCCTGGTCGACGAGACCACCGGAACGGAGCTCGCCCGCTACACCCTCACCGGAGGCGGCAGCCACACCGCCCAGATCATGGCCAAGGTCCACCGCACCGGCGGCGGCTGGCAGATGAAGGCCATCGGCGAACCCGCCACCGGCCGCACCTTCCAGGACCTGCTCCCGGCCATCGCACCCCACCTGTAAGCGCCGCGAGCGCCGCGCCGAGCAGCAGAGGCGGCGCCCTCCACCACGGTTCACAGACCGAGACGGCGTTACCGCCGCCCCGGACACCCGATACGCTCGCGCCATGCCCGGCCCGGGCCAAGGAGAAGACAGGACCAGCATGTTCGGACTGAGCGAACTCGCCATCATCCTCATCGTCGTCATACTCGTCCTCGGCGCCAAGAAGCTCCCCGACCTGGCCCGTTCAGCCGGGAAGTCGGCGCGCATCCTCAAGGCCGAGGCGCGGGCGATGAAGGAGGAGCAGGCCGCGCACGAGCAGACCACGCACGCGGATCAGGCGGACCGGACAGCGCCCCGCGTCCTCCAGGGCGAGATCATCCCGCCGGGAAGCAGCGCCACCACCGACACCGGCCAGTCCGCCGCGCCCCGCACCCCTGCGCAGGGCACCGAGCACTCACGGCCACAGGCCTGACCCCCCTTCACGGCGGGTCATGACAGGCGGTGTCCGATCCCGCGTGGAGCGGTGTCACGCCGGGCGTGATCGTCCTTCGCGACCGGGATCCTGGGGCACATGGTCCTCCGGTTCCGCGTCGGCCGGTTCGGTCAGGAAGGCCCCAGGCAGCCAGTGGGCCGCGGCGCACACGCACACCCCGAGCCAGCCGGCGGCGAACAACCAGCCGCCGATGACATCGGTGAACCAGTGCACACCGAGGTAGACACGGGTCAGCCCGACCATCACGCCCCAGCAGCCGACGGCGACGCGCAGGGCCGTGCCGCCACGCGGCGCGCGCAGGGTGAGCGCGACGATGAGCAGACCGGCCGTCAGCGCCGCCGTGGTGCTGTGCCCCGAGGGGAACGCCCAGCCGCTCGCGTGCGCCGTCCAGGCCTCCTGCGGCGGGCGCGGCCGGTGCACGAGCTCCATCACTCCGTACCGCAGGGCCTGCCCGGCGCCCAGGCAGGCGAGGCAGAACGCCACGGCGATCAGCCGTTGCCGCACGGTGCGCCCGGCCAGGGCACCGGCCAGCGCGACGAGGACGTACGGAACGGCGCCCGTGCCGGTGGCGGTCACGCCACGTGCCAGGGCCAGCATCGTCTCGGGACGGTGGCCGACGGCCCAGGTGAGCAGGCCGGGGTCGGGCCAGAGGGGCTGGCCGGCGCCGGCCACGACGGTCATGGCCAGCACCGCGAACGCCGTCCATGCGCCAAGGCCGGTGCTGCCGGCCAACTCGGCGACGTCCCTGCGGTTCACGAGGCCGGCAGGAGCGGACGCAGCGGGGTGGCGGTCATGAGGCGGACCAGCGTCCGCGCCCGTCTGCGCACCAGGACCATCAGACCGAGGGCAACGCATCCGCCCACGGCCATCCCGGTCGCCACATCGTGCGGATAGTGCACGCCGACCCACACCCTGGAGGCCGCCATCGCGACCGCGGCCACGACCGCCATGGCGCCCAGTTGGCGCGAGACGAACAGCAGCGCCACGGCCGCCGCCACGGCGATCGCCGCGTGGTTGCTGGGGAACGACCAGTCGCCGGGTGCCGGACACGCCTCCAGCGTCCGCACCCGCAGGCTCCGGCAGGGCCGGTCCTCGCGCACCACCAGCTTCAGCAGGGCGTCCACGCCGTACGCCGCGACCACGGCCAACGGAACCGCCAGCGCCGTCACCGCCGCCACGGCACCCGCACGCCGGGCCCGCCACCACCCCAGCACCATGAGCAGGGCGAACACCACAAGCCCGTACGAGGACCACGCCGCCACGGCGGCATCCAGCCAGCCGGGCGAACGCCGCGCCAGGTCCAGCACGTCCCGGTAGACGGAACCGTCGATCGACGCCCCGTCGAACGCGAGGATCATCCGCGGGCCTCCTTCCACCGGGCACCGAGCGGGTTCATCGCCCGAGGCGACGATGGGGCCACGAGTGTGGTCATCGGCGTGAGTCCCTTCCTTGCGGATGGCCGGCTACACGGCACCTGGCCGACTACAACCCTGTACACGGTCTACGGCTGGCCGCGCTGCGGGCTGCCGGTACACCGCTCACCCGGGCCCAGATTCACCCGGACGACCGTGACCACGATCTTTCCGGCTGCACGAGAAGGGCACCCCTGGAGTGAGAGCGGCAGGGCCGCGGCCACGCTTGGCGGCCCATGGATGACCCGCACGGCCGAGCAGTACGCCGTCGAGTTCCAGAAGGCGAAGGCGGCCGGAAGTCGCGGTGCAGCGGGACGAGGTGCTGGCCGACCTCCAGGCGGAGGAACCCCCGTGCCGGCGGCTGAAGACGCTGTTGGCAAGCCCTACCAGACGCGAGTCTGCCCCTGACACATGGCCAGGGGCAGACTCAACGACTCGCCAGGCGAGCCCTGACCGACGGCGAAGCCGACAAACGCGGTCCAGGCCGCGGCATCGATCGCAACGCCACGGCGGGACAGGTCCTTGGAGTCGCGTACGTGGACGAGGTGAGGTCGGACGGCGACCTCGATGCACTCCCCACCCGAACCTGTGCTGTAACTGCTCTTGAACCAAGCCGACGCAGGCACAGCAGCGGTGGACTTCTCGGCGTTCATCGTTGCGCGTCGAGGTCACCGACACCGCACCGAACGCGTACCGCTACTCACGTCCCACGAGCCACCCTGGGACGAGGAGTCGGGCCGAGACCTGCTCATCGTGGCGCGGCTGGCGTCGCGTGGGGCGGTGGCGCCTCGCGTCAACGGGCCCGGCAAGAACGTGGCAGAGCTGTGGCTGCCCGGAGAGACACGCGTACCGCCTCCGATCGGCCGCTTTCCCGCCAACGCCTGACGGGTTTTCGGAAACGCGCCCACCTGTTGTCAGTGGCGCCCGCTAACCTCAGCCGCTCATGCCTCTGTCAGAAGCACGGCAGACCAAGGGGAAGCGTTGTGACCACCATGCCCGAGCACCGGACCGGGTACCGGATCTCGATCGTCGACGAGGACCCGTTGCGCGCACGTAAGGAAGCGCGCGAGCTGCTCGCCGAGGTCGCCGCTGTCGACCCGGGGGCCGCGTTGGACGTTCCCCGGCGGGGCGTGGCGGTCGGCGCCACGGACAAGGGCGGGCTGTCAGCCGACACCATCGGGGTGGTGATCAGCGCCGGTTCACTGGTCGCCGCCGGGGTGCAGCTATGGCTGGCACGCATACCGCAGCGGACGATCATCGTGAAGCGACCGGACGGCGCCACCCTGCACATCACCGGGAAGCAAGCCCGCGAGGACGACGACCGGATCGGACGGTTCCTCGCGGGCGGCGGTGAGGCGCCTCGCCACACGGACGACGACGGCCACGGCGAAACACCCACGGCGGGCTGAGCGCGCATGACCGACAACGACCGGTTCGCCATGCTCGTCGGCGTGTCCACGTACGACAGCGACGCGTACCACGACCTGCCGCCCGTGCGCGCCGACCTGCACTACATGCGGGCGGTGCTGCAGAACACCGAGATCGGCATGTACAACGACTGCGCGATGGTCCCCGAACCGACGCGCGCGGAGATGCTGCATGCCATCGAGACGTTCCTTGAGGCGCGGCAGCCCAGCGAGACCGCCCTGCTGTACTTCAGCGGGCACGGGGAGTTCTGCGAAGACGACAACCAGCTGTACTTCCTGACGCGCGACTCCACCCCCGACGATCTGCCGGGGACGGCGGTCCCGGCGGAGTTCCTGGAGCGGATGCTCCAGTCGTGCCGGGCGTCCTCGAAGCTGGTGCTGCTTGACTGCTGCTCCAGCGGTTCCGTCGTACAGGGATGGACCGCGAAGGGCCCCGCGGAGGAACCCGCACGGCCCGCGCCGAGCACCCTGCTGCGGCCGACCGGCGTGTACTTCATCACCGCCTCCGACGCCCTCCAGTCCGCCTCCGCGATGGCGCCACCCGGGTCGGGCCTCGGCACGTCCCGGTTCACCGGGGAGATCGTGGAGGGGCTGCGCAACGGGCGGATCAAGGGCGGCGGCTGGATCACACCGGACGACCTCTTCGACTACCTGACCGCGCAGATGACACGCGACGGTGTGCCGGAGGAGCAGCGTCCCACCAAGTCAACGATCAGGGCTACCAGGAGCCTTCCCTTCGCCCGGTCGGTGGCGCGCCCGGTGCACATCCCGGCGCTGCCCCGCGATGCGGCCGAGGCCGCCCGGCGCTCCCCCGCCCTGTTGAAGGCCCGGGAACTGGCCGCGCTGGACGCGCGGGACGGCGTCGACTGGCAGCGGCTGTTGCGGTACTACGCGCACTGCCTCACCGCGCAGGCGGCGGCCGGCATGCGGCCCGACCGTGACAGCGGGCGCGACACGAAGTACTTCCTGCTGGGCCAGGGCGAGGAGACCATCCAGTCGGGCCGGGGCTCCACCTTTCCCGCTCCCGGGAAGCTGCCGAGGTCGCAGGGCAGGTCAGCCGGTGCGGACGGAGGTGACGCGGGGGCGCAGCAGGAGTACTGGTACGGCTATCCGGCGATCACGCTGCCCGTGCGGGACGGCGGGGCCCGGGGGCGTCGTACGGCGGTGGAGGTGGCGCCGCTGCTCATCCAGCAGATGGAACTGGCTCCGGACGAGGAGGGCCGCGACGTGCTCCGGCCCAGTGGTGTGCCGTCGCTGCACACCGGTGTCGTCTCGGAACTGCTGGACGCGGGCGACGCGGCTGACCTCGTCGCACGCTGGCAGCCGTCCTGGCAGGAGGGCAACGACGCGCAGATGCTGCTCGCCGTACGGGAGTTGCTGGAGGAGCTGGGGCTGCCGGAGCTGGAGCCGCTCGACCCGTCCGCGCTCAGCGAGCGGACGGTGATGCAGGCGCTGCGACCCGGCGCGCACAACGCGGCCGTGCTGCTGGTGCCTTCGGGTGTGGAGGCCATCGCCACCCAGGCCCTCGTGGACAACCTGCTCCAGATGTCGACATGGACCGGGCAGATCCCTGGCACCGCCCTGGACGCGCTGCTGAGCGGCGGTGAGGGCCGTGCACGAGGCGCGTCCGCCGCCATGGTGGCTCCAGGGCCGTGCAACGAGAGCCAGGAACTGGTGATCTCCTCGGCGATGACGCGGCCCCTGACGGTGGCGACCGGGCCGCCCGGGACGGGCAAGAGCGAGGTCGTCACGGCCGTCGTCACCACCTGTGTCGCCGCCGGGCAGTCCGTGCTGGTCGCCTCGACGAACAACGAGGCCGTGAACGTCGTCGCCGAACGCTGCGACGACATCGCGCCGGGCCTGCTGATGCGCACGGGCAACGCCGAGGCGCTGGAACGGGAGGCGGCGAAGCTGGAGCGGCTGCTCGGCGAGCCCGCCGAGGCTCCGCGGCGCGGGTCGGCCACTGTGGGCGGGCAGTTGCGCAGTACCCGCGAGACAGCCGACGGTCAGCGCGCTGAGGCCGCGCGCTGGGTCGGTGAGGAAGGGCGGCTGCTGGAGCTGCTCCGGGAACGGGAGGAGCGGGCGGCGGCGCTGGAGCTGCCGCTGCCGCTCCTGGAAGGGGTCTGGGCGGCCGACGAGGACGGCGTGGCCGCTCTGGAGCGCTGGGAGGACAGGGCTCGAAAGGTGGCCGACGCCCGGTGGTGGCTGCTCAGCCGGTGGCGTCGGGGGCGGGCGCTGGCCGAGCTGGTCTCGGCTGGGGCCGATGCCCCGTACAGGGACGACCGGCCGGACCGGCCGTCGTGGCCGAAGTGGGCGACCTCTCGGCCGGTGCCACCCGGGCTGCTGGAGTCGCTGGCGGACGCGGTGGCCGTGGAGCGGGAGGTGCGGGAGCTCGTGCCCCGGCACGTGGGCTGGGACGAGGAAGAGCTGAAGCAGTCGCGGCTTGCGACCGCCGGCTCGCTGTCCGAACTGTCGGCAGAGCTGTCCCGGGCAGTGTCCGCCGAGGCGCTGACAAGGGCACGCGGCCTCATGGGGCAGCGGCTCCAGGCGCTGCGCGGCCGCTCGGGCTACCAGCGGAGCCAGAAGAACCTAATGGCGCACATCAAGGGGTGGGCCATCAGCACCCACTCGGTGCGGCAGCTGGAACTCACCCCGAAACTGTTCGACCTCGTCGTCATCGACGAGGCGAGCCAGTGTTCCATCCCCTCGGTCCTGCCGCTGCTGTTCCGGGCGCGCCGGGCGCTGATCATCGGCGACCCGATGCAGCTGGGGCACATCCCCGGCGTGTCACCGCAGCAGGAACAGCAGGCGCGGGTCAGGGCCGGGCTGAGCGCGGCACAACTGGAGGACCACCGGCTCACGTACCACGTGTACTCCTCGTACCACGCCGCCGAGCAGCATGGCGATTCCGCACTGCTCCTCGACGAGCACTACCGCTGCCACCCGCGGATCGCCGACGTCGTCAACGGCTATTGCTATGCGGGCCAGTTGCAGGTACTCACCGACGTACGGCGGCAGATGCCGGCGGTCGACCCTATGGGGGCGACCGATCCTGCGCCCGTGCTGGGCTGGGTCGATGTACAGCACGGCGACTCGGCACGGGGCGGCGACGGAAGGTCCTGGCGGAACGCGGCGGAGGCGGAGGCCGTACGGCGAGTGGTGGACGAACTGCTGGAGCGGCTGCCGCAGGAAGCGACCGTGGGGGTGGTCACGCCATTCCGGGCGCAGAAGGAGGCACTGGCGCGGTTGTGGCGCGACGACGACCGTGTCCGGGTCGGCACGGTGCACGCCTTCCAGGGCGGTCAGCGCGACGTGATGGTGCTGAGCCCGGTGGCCACGCACAACACCCCGCCGAGGACGACCCACTGGGTCGCGAGCCAGGTCAACCTGTGGAACGTGGCGGTGACCCGGGCCAAGTCGCAGCTGATCACCGTGGGCGGTCACGCGTTCTGGCAAGGGCAGAGCGGTCTGCCGACCCTGCTGGCGGGACGCTCGGTGCCGCTGGGGGCGGAGACGGGTGAGGACGGCGGGCCGATGGCGACGGCCGCCTCGGTGACCGGGTTCCGCGAGGAGCTCGCCGACCGGCTCCAGCAGTACCTCGCCGAGCGCGGGATCACCGACCTGGAACGGGCGGCGGTGATCGGCGGACACCCGGTGGACCTGCTGTTCACCGAGGCCGGGGAGAACACGGCGGTGTTGATCGACCCCGGCCCGCCACCCCACGGCGACCCGGCACGGCACCTGCGGCTGACCCACGCGCGGGGCGACTTGCTGACCGGGCTGCCGTCCGGGGGCTACGGCGCGAAGGCGTGCCCGGTGGGCCGGACGGTGCGCGTTCCGGCGTGGCGAATCATGGCGGGCGAGGAGGTGCTGGCGCCGCTGTTCGACTGAGCCGGGCAGGGGCAGGGCTCCGCCATGTGGGCCGGGGCCGGGCCGGTTCAGGTACTGGGCAGGGACCGGACCACATACGTCATGTGCTGCGCGCTGCCTGCCCAGAGCCACTGGGTGTGGTTGCCGGAGCCTTCGCCGTCCGTCATTGGTCCGTCGGCGCAGTCGCGCAGCCAGGTCTCTCCGGCGCTCGCGGTCGCTCCCCGGAAGTCGGGCAGATCACGGATCCGGCGCGCGGCGACCCGGATGCTCGCCGTACGGTCGGGTCCCGCGTTCAGCATCTTGCACAGCACGAACGAGCGGTCGGTGGTGTAGCGGAGTACGCCCCAGGGCGGCCCTCCGCCACCCGGCTCCGTGGCTAGGGCCCCAGGAGCCTGCACCCCGTAGTCGCCGTATCCGAGCCGTGAAAGGGGTCCCCTGCGGGCCGCGCGAATCTCGTGCCACATGTCCCAGTCGGCGCGGGGCTCGTCGTGCGGGTCCCCCAACTGCAGCATGTCATCCGTGACTTGGGGGAACGCCCCACCGAGTACGGCGACAGTCCGCCAGTTGTCGGTCAGGGCTACCAGCGCGTCCAGGGCACGCAGCGCCTCCTTTCCCGCATCGGGGCGGCCGGGCAGGACGCTGCCCAGGTCCAGCAGCAGATCAACGGGCACGTCCCGATCGACTCGGGCCAGCAGTCCGGCAACGGCCTCGGCGGTGTCGCCGTCCCACTCCCCCGGCATGCGGACGCGGACACCGACTCCACAGCCGCAGCGGCGGGCAGCCTCCACCGCGGCCGTCTGCTGGGCCTCGCTCCGCTCCGGCCCGGTCACCGGGCGCAGCAAACGGGAGAGCGTGGTGTACTCGCCCAGAATCTTGGCGAGCGCCGACATCTGCGCGGTCTCGGCGAACGGGGCGTCCATCCAGCCCGGATGACGCCGGTGCGCGCCCCTCACCCGGCGCAGTTCCTTCTGCCAGTGGGCCTTCTCCAGCTCCGCCGGAGCCATCCCGGGAGAGGGCGGGAGGTTCCAGAGGGGCGCGATCGCCGCCTGGATGTCGGGCCGGAGACGTTCATAGGCCATTCGGGCATGCTGCCGGACGGGCAGAACGGGAACGTAGAGCGGTTCGGACATCGCGGCTCCCCCTCGGCAGTGCCCGCGCGCTTTCCCTTCCCGTCAGGGTCCGCGGACATCAGGGCAGGTGAAAAGAGAGCCTTTTAGGCCCGAATGGCCGAAGTATGCAAGGACCTGGTGGCGGTGTGACGCACGTTGCACTCTTCGTGGTGCTCGGCGGTCGGACGCGCCAGGGGGACGGCTCACATGGGCAACTGAGCGGCACTCAGCGGCCTGTCTCGGGGCCGTCCGCTGTGCGCCGAGCAGTTCGATGACCGGGCCGTCGCCGCCCGGCTGTTCCGCGATGGACGCGAGGGCGGATAGCGAAATGGCCGTGGGAGTGTCGTGCTGGCCGTCATCCCGTGGCGCTGGCTGCGCGTGGGCCATATCGGCGCGATGTACCGTCCGCTCTCGCGAGAGCAACGAAGTCATGACCGGACTCAGGGGCGTCTCCTGATCGTCTGGCCTTCTGATGCTCCGTGCGCCGCAACCGCGCAGTGGCAACCACCTTGTGACAACCCTCCCTCACAAGGTTGCCGAACAGCACTCCTCATCCGCGCACTGCTGCGCGAATCCGCAGGTGAGACGCGCAACGGAAGCATGCTGAAGGTTCCACGCGGTGCACTGCAGGAAACTGGTCGAGCACCTCCGCCGGAACCGGGACAGCTCGAAGGAAACGCAGGTCAAGGCTGCTTTGAAGTGGGCTCCAGAATCGCCACGCACTCCACATGATGCGTCATGGGAAACAAATCGAACGCCCGCAACGTCCGCACCCGGTACCCGCCCTCCCGGAAGTACGCCAGATCCCGTGCCAGCGCGGCCGGGTCGCAGGCCACGTAGGCGATCCGCCGCGCCCCCAGCGACGACAGGTGCTCGACCGTCTTCCGGCCCGCACCGGCCCGCGGCGGGTCCAGGACGATGAGGTCGACCTCGGTGATGCCCGTGCGCGGGAGGACCGACTCGACCTTGCCCTGTTCGATGCGGACGCGGTCGAACGCGGCGAGGTTGTGCCGGGCGTCCTCCACCGCGCGCTTGCCGGACTCGATGCCGAGGACCGCGCCCGTGTCGCCGAGCCGGTCCGCGAGGGCGCCCGCGAAGAGGCCGGCCCCGCAGTACAGGTCCAGCGCCATCTCGCCCTTGCGGGGGAGAAGTCCCTGCATCACCGCGGTGACCAGGGTGTCGGCCGCCTTCGGGTGGACCTGCCAGAAGCCGCCGCTGCCGACCCGGTACGTACGGCCGTCCGCGCGTTCGCGTACGAAGGGGCGGCCGTGGACGCGGTGGACGCCACCGTCTTTGTCCTCGACTCGCATCACCGACACCGGCTTGTCCAGCTCCACGAGGGGCAACCGCGCTCCCGGCCGCGGCGTGAGGATCACCTGGCGGTCCTGCGAACCCGTCGCCGTGATCGCCTCGATGGACGCCATGCCCGTCCAGTCGCGCTTCTCGATGCCCAGCTCGGTCACTCCGGGGGCCGCGATCATGCAGTGGTCGATCGGCTCGACCTCGTGCGAGCGGTGGCGGCGCAGACCGGCCCGGCCGTCGGGATCCACCGCGTACTGCACCCGTGTGCGCCACGCCGGGACCTCGCCCGCCGGAAGCTTGTCGCCCTCAGCCGGCACCACCGTGCCGTCCCAGCCCGCCTCCTCCGGTGTGAGGCCCGCGAGACGCCGCAGCTGCTCGGCGACGACCTCGCCCTTGAGTCGCCGCTGGGCGCCCGGCTTGGCGTGCTGCCAGTCGCAGCCCCCGCAGCGGCCCGGCCCGGCGTAGGGGCAGGGGGCCTCGATGCGGTCCTTGGACGCCGACAGCACCTCCACCGCGTCGGCACGCAGGAAACGCGCCCCTTCCTCGCCCTCCGTCACCCGCGCGACGACCCGCTCACCGGGCAGTGCGTGCCGGACGAAGAGGACCTGGCCCGTGGACGTACGGGCGATGCAGTGGCCGCCGTGGGCGACGGGGCCGATCTCGACCTCGTACTCCTCCCCCACCAGCGATTTCTTCTCTTCTGCCTGCATGGCGGGGTGACTCCAAGACATAAAAGGGCGAGCGGCCGGACAACAGCCCACCAGTCTACGTGGGTGTCACCCGGCCGTTCACCACAAGCCCGTCGGTCAGCTCGTGCGGGTCAGCTCTTCGCGCTGGGTGCCTTGGGCTCCCTGGGCCGTTCCGCGACGCCCCGGCGCACCGCACCCGGCGCGTGCCACTCCTGCCGCTTGCGCGCCCGCTTCCGCGCCGCCTCGGAGGACTCCAGCTGGTACGGCACCGAGGTGACCATCACGCCCGGGGTGAACAGCAGTCTGCCCTTCAGCCGCAGGGCGCTCTGGTTGTGCAGCAGGTGCTCGTACCAGTGGCCGACCACGTACTCGGGGATGATCACGGACACCACGTCGCGCGGGGACTCCTTGCGCAACCCCTTCACGTACTCGATGACCGGGCGCGTGATCTCGCGGTACGGCGAGTCCAGAATCTTCAGCGGTACGTCGATACCGCGCCGGTGCCACTCCTCCTGGAGCGCCTTGGTCTCGGCCGCGTCGACATTGACGCTGAGCGCCTCCAGGGTGTGCGAGCGCAGCAGCTTGGCGTAGGCGAGGGCACGCAGCGTCGGACGGTGGATCTTCGATATCAGCACCACCGAGTGGACGCGGGACGGGCGTACGGCGTCGTCGCTCGGGCCCTCCGGTGCCGCGATCTCGTCGGCGACCCGGTCGTAGTGCTTACGGATCGCCGTCATCGTCGCGTAGAAGATCACCATGCCGACCAGTGCCACCCACGCGCCGTGCGTGAACTTGGTGACCAGGACGACGACCAGCACCAGGCCCGTGAAGAACGCGCCGAAGGTGTTGATGGCGCGGGAGCGGATCATGTGCCGACGCCTGGCCGGGTCCCTCTCCGTCCTCAGGTGACGGTTCCAGTGGCGGACCATGCCGGTCTGGCTGAGTGTGAAGGAGACGAACACGCCCACGATGTACAGCTGGATGAGGCGCGTGGAGTCGGCTCCGTAGATCCACACGAGCAGTCCGGCCGCGCCCGCGAGCAGCACGATGCCGTTGGAGAACGCGAGCCGGTCGCCGCGGGTGTGGAGCTGGCGCGGCAGGTAGCGGTCCTGGGCGAGGATCGAGCCGAGCAGCGGGAAGCCGTTGTACGCGGTGTTGGCGGCCAGGAACAGCACGAGGGCGGTGGCGGCGGCGAGCAGGACGAAGAAGAACGTGCCGTCGCCGAAGACGGCGGCCGCGACCTGGGAGATCACCGGGTTCTGGACGTAGCCGTCACCGACCGGGACGCCGTTCTCCAGCAGGTCGTGCGCGGGGTTCTCGGCCATGCGGACGTTGGTCGCCATGGCCAGGCCGATGATGCCGCAGAACATGGTGACGGCGAGCAGGCCCATCATCGCCAGGGTGGTGGCCGCGTTCTTGGACTTGGGCTTGCGGAAGGCGGGCACGCCGTTGGAGATCGCCTCGACGCCGGTGAGCGCGGCACAGCCGGAGGAGAACGCGCGCAGCAGCAGGAAGACCAGCGCGAAGCCGGCGAGCCCCTGGTGCTCGGCCTTGATCTCGAAGCCGGCGGTGGGCGCCTCCATCGTCTCGCCGAGGACCAGAGCGCGGAAGGCGCCCCAGCCGATCATGAGGAAGACGCCCGCGACGAACACGTACGTCGGGATCGCGAAGAGCTTCCCGGACTCCTTCACCCCGCGCAGGTTCATCAGCGTCAGCAGCACGATGATGCCGACGGCGGACAGCACCTTGTGCTCGACGACGAAGGGGATCGCGGAGCCGAGGTTCTCGACGCCGGAGGAGATGGAGACGGCGACGGTGAGGACGTAGTCGACGAGCAGTGCGCTGGCGACGGTGAGCCCGGCCTTCGGGCCGAGGTTGGTGTTCGCCACCTCGTAGTCGCCGCCGCCGCTGGGGTACGCGTGCACGTTCTGCCGGTACGACGCCACCACGGTGAACATCAGTACGACGACCGCGGCGGCGATCCAGGGGCTGAAGTGGTACGCCGACACGCCCGCGATGGAGAGGACCAGCAGCACCTCGCCCGGCGCGTACGCCACGGAGGAGAGCGGGTCGGAAGCGAAGACGGGGAGTGCGATGCGCTTGGGCAGGAGGGTTTCCCCCAGCCGGTCACTGCGCAGTGCGCGCCCGATCAGGATCCGTTTGGGCACGTCGGTCAGTTTGGACACGCAGAGGATCGTAAGCGGTCCGGGTACGGGGAGCCCAGTCTCCCCCACCCACGACCGGCCATCGGGCGGCGGTGCGTCCCGCCGTCTGCTCTCCGGGTGAATCGGGGTGAGGCGGGGTGAGGCGGGCTGCGGATTCCGTTACGGACGTCGTCCCCCTGGCTATATGACCACTCCGCCTCCCACCCGCCCTGGAGCCTTCATGACGCATGCCGCGGACCTCATCGGCGCCGTCGCCGAACTCATCGGCGCCGCCGCCGCACTCGTCGGTCTCGGTGTCCTGACCCTCGTCAGCGTCCGCAGCATCAGCCGCCGCTGAGGCGCGCCGAGCGAGTGCTCTGTGAGGCCCGGCCGCGTCGTATGTGGTCCATGAGGCGCCTTGCCTCACGACGGGCGGACAATAGAGCTCTTGCGTTCGGCTCGTGGGTTCGGCTCGGGGGTTCGGCTCGGGGGTTCGGCTTCTGTATCCGCTTGTGTGTTCGGCTTGTGTGTTCGGCTTGCGGGAGCGACGTTGGCCGGATCGCCACGGGGACCCCGGGCCCGTCATCGGCCCGTGCGGTCGGGCAGATACGTTGGACACAGGCATCCCGCAGGCGGCGCCCCGGGCCCCGGCCGGGGCAACGGCCGGAAATGACCGGCATCATGTTGCCTGGCGGCCCGCAAGCCGGCCGCATGTGTCGCCCGCCGAGCCGAGAGAAGGACATGAGCAAGACATGGACACGGGCCAGACGGCCTGTGGAAAGCGTGGTGTAGGCCGTGCACATTGTCATCATGGGCTGCGGACGAGTGGGCTCCGCTCTCGCCCAGACCCTGGAGCAACAGGGGCACACGGTCGCGGTGGTCGACCAGGACCCCACCGCCTTCCGCCGGCTGGGCTCCGGGTTCGGCGGCCGTCGTGTCACCGGCGTCGGCTTCGACCAGGACACCCTGCGCGAGGCGGGCATCGAGGAGGCGGGCGCCTTCGCCGCCGTCTCCAGCGGTGACAACTCGAACATCATCGCCGCGCGCGTGGCCCGGGAGATGTTCGGCATCGAGAACGTGGCGGCCCGTATCTACGACCCGCGCCGCGCCGAGGTCTACCAGCGGCTGGGCATTCCGACGGTTGCCACGGTCCGCTGGACCGCCGACCAGATGCTGCGCCGGCTGCTGCCCTCCGGGGCCGAGCCGCTGTGGCGCGATCCCACCGGTGGGGTACAGCTCGCCGAGGTGCACGCCTCGACGGCCTGGGTGGGCCACAAGATCAGCAAGTTGCAGGAGGAGACCGGCGTCCGCGTCGCCTTCCTCACCCGGCTGGGCGAGGCGATCCTGCCCACCTCGCAGACGGTGCTCCAGGAGGGCGACCTGGTGCACGTCATGATGCGCACGGACGATGTCGAGAAGGTCGAGGCGTCCTTCGCCGAGGGCCCCGATGAGGAGGGCGGTCACTGATGAGGGTCGCCATTGCCGGAGCCGGCGCGGTCGGCCGCTCGATCGCGGGCGAACTGCTGGAGAACGGCCACGAGGTCCTTCTCGTCGACAAGGCGCCGACCGCCATCTCGGTCGAGCGCGTCCCCCAGGCGGAGTGGTTGCTGGCCGACGCCTGCGAGATCACGTCGCTGGACGAGGCCGCGCTCCAGCGGTGCAACGTGGTCATCGCGGCGACCGGCGACGACAAGGTGAACCTCGTCGTCTCGCTGCTGGCCAAGACCGAGTACGGCGTCCCGCGCGTCGTGGCCCGCGTCAACAACCCCAAGAACGAGTGGCTGTTCAACGAGGCCTGGGGCGTGGACGTGGCCGTCTCGACCCCCCGCCTGATGTCGGCCCTCGTGGAGGAGGCGGTCAGCGTCGGCGACCTGGTCCGCCTGCTCCGCTTCAGCCACGGCGACGCCAACCTCGTCGAGCTCACCCTCCCCCCGGAGTCGGCCCTGGCCGGCACGCAGGTCGGCGAGGTCGCGTGGCCCGAGGACACCTCCCTGGTGACCATCATCCGCGGCACCCGCGTCCTCACCCCGACTCCGGACGACTCCCTGGAGGCGGGCGACGAACTGCTGTTCGTGGCCGCCCAGGCGCGGGAGGAACAGCTGGAGGACCTGCTGTCGGTACGGCGCCAGGACGCCACGGGCTGACTGCCGCTCGTACGTCGTCTGTATGTGGATGGGGGCGCCCGGAGATCTCCGGGCGCCCCCATCCACATACAGACGGACTCCACATGCAGGCGGAGGTGTCACATCTCCCGGCGGTGACGGCCCGCGCCCGCTTCGTCCTGCTCGCGTTCCGCGGCCCGGCGCTCCTCCTCCGCGCGTTCCTCCGCCTCCATCTCGGCGAAGACGTCGATGGGGGCCGGGGCCTTCGCCAGGAAGATCCACGTCAGCCATACCGCCAGCAGGAACGGCGGGATCTTCAACGCGACCAGCACCCAGCCGAGCTGGGTCGTGTCCGCCCACCAGTAGAGCGGGAACAGAATCGCGCACTTGCCGAGCAGGATCAGCCCCCAGGCGTAACTCGCCTTCGTGTACGCCTTCTTGCGGCCGGGGTTGCGGGTGCGCCAGGAGAGGTTCTCCTTGAAGACCGGGCCGAGGATCAGACCGAGCAGCGGTACGCCCGCGAGCGTCGTGATGATGTACGCGAGGGCGAGGCCCAGCGTGTAGAGCATGCCCGGCAGGTAGAAGTCCTTCGCGTTGCCGGTCATCATCGCGAAGACCACACCGAAGGCGACACCGAAGACACCGCTGAAGGCGTGCTTCATGGTGTCCCTCATCACCAGACGGACCACGACGAGCAGCAGCGAGACGACGAGGGCCGCGATGGCGGACGAGTGCAGGTCCTTGTTGATCGTGTAGATCGTGACGAAGAGAAGGCCGGGCAGGACCGTCTCGACCATGCCCCGGACGCCACCGAACGCCTCGAACAGCGCGGCCTCCGTCACCGCCCTCGAATCATCCTGGGCGTCTTCGGTCGGCTTGTCGAGCGACGTCACCGGCTACTCCCGTCCGAGCGGTCTCAGTTCGTACTTCGGATTGAACAGCACTCTACGGCCCCGGCTCATCGAGATCCGGCCGGATGCGATCAGCTTGCGCCCCGGTTCTATCCCGACGATGGAGCGCCTGCCGAGCCACACCACGTCCAGGGCTGCCGAACCGTCGAACAGCTCGGCCTCCAGCGCCGGGACTCCGGCCCGCGGGCGCAGCGTGACCGTGCGCAAGGTACCAGTAACCGTCACTATCTGCCGGTCGTGACAGTCGCAGATGCGCGTACAGCCCGCCGTGTCGGCGTCCTCGCGCAGCTCCTCGGACTCCAGGTCCTCCTGGGACGAGGACAGCCGGTCGAGCATGCGCCGGAAACGGCCCGCCGGCTTGTCGGAACGAGGGGCAGCACTCATAACGGAAAGCCTACCGGGGGCCACCGACACGGCATGAGCCCCTGTACGGCCCGTACGCCTACCTCTCGAACCGGTACCCCATGCCCGGCTCCGTGACGAAGTGCTTCGGATGCGACGGGTCCGCCTCCAGTTTCCGCCGGAGCTGGGCCATGTAGACCCGGAGGTAGTTCGTCTCCGTGCCGTACGACGGGCCCCACACCTCCTGGAGGAGCTGCTTCTGGCTGACCAGGCGGCCGGTGTTGCGGACGAGGACCTCCAGCAGATGCCATTCCGTGGGGGTGAGGCGGACGTCCCTGCCGCCCTTGTTGACCTTCTTCGCGACCAGGTCGACGGTGAACTCGCCGGTGTCCACGATCACGTCGTCCCCGCCGCCGCCGACGGGTTCGGCGCGGCGGACGGCGGCGCGGAGGCGGGCGAGGAGCTCGTCCATGCCGAAGGGCTTGGTCACGTAGTCGTCGGCGCCCGCGTCGAGCGCCTCGACCTTCTCGTCGGAGGAGTGGCGGGCGGACAGGACCAGGATCGGCACACGGGTCCAGCCGCGCAGCCCCTTGATCACCTCGACGCCGTCCATGTCGGGCAGACCGAGGTCCAGGACGACGACGTCGGGGTGGCGTGCGGCGGCGAGCCGCAGCGCGGTGGCACCGTCGTGGGCCGCGTCGACCTCGTACCTGCGTGCCTTCAGGTTGATCACGAGGGCACGCACGATCTGCGGCTCGTCGTCGACCACGAGCACCCTCGTGGCGGTCTGGGGGGTCCCCTCGGGGCTCATGAGACCTGCCTTTCCGGTTCTGCGAGTCGGGCGGGGGCCTGAGGGGCTTCCACAGCCCGGAGGGTGAGCACCATGGTGAGTCCGCCGCCGGGGGTGTCCTCGGCGTTCAGTGTGCCCTCCATCGCCTCGGCGAAGCCGCGGGCCACGGCGAGGCCCAGGCCCACGCCCGCGCCGCGCGGGGCGTCGCCATGGCGCTGGAAGGGCTCGAAGATGCGGTCCTTGGCGTCGTCGGGGACACCTGGGCCGCGGTCGACGACGCGGAGCTCCACGCGGTCCGCGAGCGCGCTCGCGGCCACCAGGACGCGTGCTCCGGGCGGGCTGTACTTGACGGCGTTCTCGACGATGTTGGCGACCGCCCGCTCCAGCAGTCCCGCGTCCACGGCGACCATGGGCAGGGTCTCGGGCACGTCCAGCTCCACGCTGTCCTCGGGCACCCCGCCGAGTGCCCACGGCACCACCTCGTCGAGGTCGATCTCCCGGATCAGCGGGGTGACGGTGCCGGTCTGCAGGCGTGACATGTCCAGGAGGTTGCCCACGAGGTGGTCGAGCCGGTCGGCGCCCTCCTCGATGCCTTCGAGCAACTCGGCCTGATCCTCCTCCGACCAGGCGACGTCGTCGGAGCGCAGGGAGGACACGGCGGCCTTGATGGCGGCGAGCGGCGTGCGCAGGTCGTGGCTGACGGCGGCCAGCAGCGCGGTGCGGATGCGGTTGCCCTCGGCGAGCGCGCGGGCCTGCTCGGCCTCGTGCCGGAGCCGCTGACGGTCCAGTACGACGGCGGCCTGCGCGGCGAAGGCGGCGAGCACCCGGCGGTCGGAGGCGGGCAGGACGCGCCCGGACAGCGCGAGCGCCATATGGTCGCCGACCGGCATGTCCACATCCGCCTCGTCCGGGCGCCCGACCGGCCGCCCACCGCCCACACGGCCCGCACAGGTCCACGGCGCCACGTCGCTCTCCCGTTCCAGGAGGGCCACCGACTCCATGCCGAAGGTCTCCCGGACCCGTTCCAGGAGTTCCTCCAGCCTGGTCTCGCCGCGCAGCACGCTGCCCGCGAGGAACGAGAGGATCTCGGACTCGGCGCGCAGCCGGGCCGCCTGATGGGTGCGTCGGGCCGCGAGGTCGACCACGGAGGCGACCGACACGGCGACGCCGACGAAGATCGCGAGGGCGACGATGTTCCTGGGGTCGGCGATGGTCAGCCGGTGCAGCGGCGGCGTGTAGTAGTAGTTCAGCAGCAGCGAGCCGAACGCCGCCGCGGCGAGGGCCGGGTACAGGCCGCCGACGAGCGCGGCGGCCACGGTCACCGCCAGGAACAGCAGCATGTCGTTGGCGAGGCCGAGGTCGACGGTGTTGAGCAGCAGCGCGAGGACGACCGGGCCGATGACTCCGGTCAGCCAGCCCGTGATGACCCGGGCCCGGCCCAGGCGCGCGCCCCGGGCGACGGGCAGCCCGCGTCCCTTGCCGGCCTCGGCGTGCGTGATCAGGTGGACGTCCAGGTCCGGTCCGGAGTCCCGGGCGACCGTCGCGCCGACCCCCGGCCCGAAGACGTACTGCCAGCTCTTGCGCCGCGACACGCCCAGCACGATCTGGGTGGCGTTCACCCCGCGTGCGAAGTCCAGCAGCGCCGCCGGGATGTCGTCGCCGACCACGTGGTGGAAGGTGCCGCCCAGGTCCTCCACCAGCGTGCGCTGCACGGCGAGTTCCTTGGGCGAGGCGGAGGTCAGCCCGTCGCTGCGGGCGATGTAGACGGCCATCACCTCACCCCCGGCCCCCTTCTCCGCCAGCCGCGCGGCCCGGCGGATCAGCGTCCGCCCCTCCGGCCCTCCGGTCAGGCCGACCAGGATCCGTTCCCGCGAGCCCCAGATCGCCGACACCCGGTGTTCGCTGCGGTACTCGGTCAGGTACTCGTCGACCCGGTCGGCCACCCACAGCAGCGCCAGTTCCCGCAGGGCGGTGAGGTTGCCCGGCCGGAAGTAGTTGGAGAGGGCCGCGTCGACCTTGTCGGGCTTGTAGATGTTGCCGTGCGCCATACGGCGGCGCAGTGCCTGCGGCGACATGTCGACCAGCTCGATCTGGTCCGCACGCCGCACCACCTCGTCGGGGAGGGTCTCCCGTTGCCGTACCCCCGTTATCGACTCGACGACGTCACCGAGCGACTCCAGATGCTGGATGTTCACGGTCGATATCACATCGATGCCCGCGGCGAGCAGTTCCTCGACGTCCTGCCAGCGCTTGTCGTTGCGGGAGCCCGGCACGTTGGTGTGGGCGAGCTCGTCCACCAGGGCGACGGCCGGGGCGCGCCGGAGCACGGCGTCCACGTCCATCTCGGTGAACACGGCGTCGCGGTAGGCCAGCTCCCGGCGGGGGACCTGTTCCAGGCCGTGGAGCATCACCTCGGTGCGCGGCCGGTCGTGGTGCTCCACGAAGCCCACCACGCAGTCGGTGCCCCGCTCCACGCGGCGGTGCGCCTCCGAGAGCATGGCGTACGTCTTGCCGACGCCCGGTGCCGCACCGAGATAGATCCGAAGCTTGCCTCGTCCCATGGCCTCATTGTCTTCCCGTCACAGCTGTGCACGCAGCGTCGACCTTACGGCCAACAATCACGACAAAGGGGGCGAGGGGGGTGGGCCGTGATCGGTCTTTGACGGAACTCTGACGCGGCGAGGACCGACCAATCGAGCAGGGGCCCGGCGAGCGGTCAGTGCTCCACGATCTCCCCGTCCCGCAGTTCCAGGACGCGGTCGGCGAGATCGAGAAGCGTCGCGTCATGCGTGGCGACCAGCGCGGTGACCCGCTCACCGCGGACGACGGCGCGCAGCAGCTCCATGACGGCATGGCCGGTCTCGGCGTCGAGCTGACCGGTGGGTTCGTCGGCGATGAGGAGCGAGGGGTTGTTGGCGAGCGCGCGGGCGATGGCCACGCGCTGCTGCTGGCCGCCGGAGAGCTCGCCGGGCCGCTGGTCGGCGTGGTCGGCGAGGCCCACGAGCGAGAGCAGCAGCTGGACGCGTTCCTCGCGCTCGCCGGGCTCCGTCCGGCGCAGCCGCAGGGGCACGCCCACGTTCTCGGCGGCCGTGAGGATGGGGATCAACCCGAAGGACTGGAACACGAAGCCGACGCGGTCCCGGCGCAGCTCCAGCAGCCCCTCCTCACCCAGCCCGGACAGATCGAGCCCGTCGACGGTGATCCGCCCCTCGTCCGGCTCGTCGAGCCCGCCGACGAGATTCAGCAGGGTGGTCTTCCCCGACCCGGAACGGCCCTTGAGGGCCACGAGCTCACCGCGCGGCACATCGAAGGAGACGCCGCGCAGCGCGTGCACGGCGGCCGCGCCTCTGCCGTACGAGCGGTGCACGTTCTCGACACGCACCATCGTGTCCCCCATGGCCCCTCGTCCTCCCCCGTCGGCCGGACGCCCAGTATGGTCACCGGGTGCCCGGCTGATCAATGGTTCGACGCGCCCCGAGGCCCCGCTTGCGAGCCGCCCCGAGTGCCGAGGGCCTCATGAGGTGCCAAGAAGTCCGGACATGACCATGGGCCGCACCCGTCTGGGTACGGCCCATGCGGTGCCGTGCGTGCGTACGGCTAGCGGACCTCGGTGATCTCCGGTCCGCGCTGCAGCTGCCCCATGCCGCCGGCGAAGCGGGAGCCCTGCTCCTCCTGCTGGACGCCTTCGGGGACCATCTGCGCGTCGTTCGGCAGCTTCAGGACGATCGGGTCGCGGGGGGCCATCGGGCCCTCACCGCGGACGACGACCGTGTCCCGGAAGATCTGCTCCAGCAGCCCCGCGGTCCCCGGCTCCACCGCGCCGCGGCCGGAGATCACACCCCGCAGGAACCAGCGCGGCCCGTCCACACCGATGAACCGTACGACCTGGAAGCCGCCCGTCCCGTCCGGCAGCTGCACCGGCACCTGGGCCCGCAGCTCCCAGCCCAGCGGCCCCTCGACCTCGTCGATGACGCCGCCCTGCTGTGTGATGCCGGTGGCGATCTCCTCGCGCACCTCGCCCCAGATGCCCTCGCGCTTGGGCGCGGCGAAGGCCTGCAACTGCACGGCGCTGTCGCGCAGCACGACGGTCGCCGCGACGATCGCGTCACCCGCGACCTCGACCCGCAGCTCCATGCCGTCGACCCCGGGCACGAAGAGTCCGCCCAGGTCGACGCGGCCCTCGCCGGGCTCACGCACCTCGGCGCTGTCCCAGGGTCCCTCGGGGCGCGGCGCGGGCTCCAGCCGTACGCGCTCACGCTCGCCTTCTTCGTCCGCCTCGGTGTCGACGCTGTCGACGACCTGCTCGGCCTCGCCGGCCGCGTCCTCGGCGGCACCCTTCTTCTTGCGACGTCCGAACACGTCACTGTCCTTCCCGGTCGGATACGACCGAAGCGTATCGATTCCCACCCGTTCTGCCGCCCACGGCGGCATGACCGCCAGTGGACCCGAAGCCCCCGTCGGCCCGCGCCGAGTCGGGAAGCTCCGCCACCTCCTGGAAGCGCACCTTCTCGACCTGCTGGACGACCAGTTGGGCAATCCGGTCGAAGCGCTCGAACCGCACCGGCTCGTGCGGGTCGAGATTCACCACGATCACCTTGATCTCCCCACGGTACCCGGCATCAACCGTCCCCGGGGCATTCACGAGGGCGACACCACAGCGGGCTGCGAGACCGGAACGCGGGTGCACGAAGGCCGCGTACCCCTCCGGGAGGGCGATCGACACCCCGGTGGGCAGAACCACTCGCTCCCCCGGCGCCAGTTCACGGGCCTCGGTGGTGCGCAGATCCGCGCCCGCGTCCCCCGGGTGCGCGTATTCCGGAAGGGGAACCTCCGGGTCGACGCGACGGATCAGCACGTTCACGGGCGCCCGGCTCACGGGTTCACCTCGAAGGCGCGGGCACGCCGGACCTGGTCCGGGTCGTCCATGGCGGCCCGGATCTCCTCCGGGCGGCCGTTGTCGATGAAGTGGTCGACCTTCACCTCGACGAAGAGCGCGTCGGCGCGGACGGCGACGGGGCCGTCGGGGCCCCCGATACGTCCGGTGGCGGTCGAGTAGATCTTCCGTCCGGCCACGGCGGTCACCCGGGCCTCCAGATGCAGCACGGTGCCGACGGGCACGGGCCGCACGAAGTCCGTCTCAAGCCGCCCGGTCACGGCGATGGTGCGCAGCAGCCAGTTGAGCGAGCCCAGGGTCTCGTCGAGCGCGGTCGCCAGGACACCGCCGTGGGCGAGGCCCGGGGCACCCTGATGGGCGGGCTGCACGGTGAACTCGGCCGTCAGCGAAACGCCCTCACCGGCCCTGGCCTCCAGGAGCAGCCCGTGCGGCTGCTCGTCCCCGCATCCGAAGCACTGGCCGTAGTGCGCCCCGAGCAGCTCGCCGGGGGCGGGCGCCGCGGGGTGCCGCACGGGCGCCAGGGCGTCGGCCGGCGGCTTCAGGGTTGAGGAACTACCACTCACAGCCGCAGACCTTACCCGCCCGCCCGTCTCCCACCACCGCCCTACCGGACAGCGCTCCACACAGCGCCACGGCCCTACCGGACGGTCCTCCGCGCGGCCCGCCCCGATTCCTGCACAAGTCAGGCACCGTGCCAAGCTTGTCGCCATGCAGCCTTCCTCGTCGCCGTACGAAGAACGTCTCACCGCGCCCCGCTCCTGGTGGCTGATGTGCGCGCTGGTCGGCGTGGCCATGGCCCTGGTCCTGCTGCCCTTCGGCACGCTCCCGCTGCTGGGCGGGCTGGTCGGGGGCACGGCGGTCTCGGCGGTCGTGGCCAGCTCGTACGGCTCGGTCCGCATCCGCGTCGTCGGCGGCGCGCTGATCGCGGGCGAGGCGAAGATCCCGGTGAGCGCACTCGGCGACGCCGAGGTCCTGGACCCGGAGGAGGCCCGTTCCTGGCGCACGCACAAGGCCGACCCGCGCGCCTTCATGCTCCTGCGCGCCTACATCCCCACGGCCCTGCGCATCCCGGTCACCGACCCGGCGGACCCCACGCCCTACGTGTACCTCTCGACACGGGAGCCCGAACGCCTGTCAGCGGCCCTGGAAACGGCTCGGACCACGGTGTAGGTCCCGAGTACGCCTGGATCCGTACGCCCGCCGTAGCGGCCCGGCTGCCCGGCACGGCAGCCGGCGTCAGCGGCCCAGCTCCGTCGGGATCTCTCCCACCCGCAGCGGATCCGCCGGCTTCTCCAGCGGCGGCAGCTCGGGCAGCGCGTCCCAGGGGACCTGGAGTCTGCGGAGGTCCTTGCGGATGCGCTCGGCGAGATGCTTGGTGTCGCGGCGGTTCATGACCGCTCCGACAGCCGCCCCCACCATGAACGGCATCAGGTTCGGCAGATTGCGCACCATGCGCTTCATGATCTGCTGGCGCAGCTCCCGCTTCATCTGGCTGCCCAGCGCGGCGTTGAACGTCGACGGCTTGACCACGTCGATCCCCCGCTCCCCGGTCCAGGAACTCAGGTAGGCGGTACTGCGCTGCTTCAGGTTCCCCGGCGGCCGTACCCCGTACACCTCGTACAGCTCGGCGATCAGTTTCAGCTCGATCGCGGCGACTCCGGTGATCTCGGCGGCCAGTTCCGTGGGCATCGCGGGCGGCACCGGCAGCATCGCGGCGGCCCCGATTCCGGCGCCCACCGTCGACGAGGCGTTGGCCGCGCCGGCCACGAGTCTGTCCGCGATCTCCTCGGGCCCCAGGCCCGGGAACTGCCTGCGCAGGGTCGCGAGGTCCCGCACGGGAATCCGCGGAGCCATGTCGACGATGCGGTCGGCGAGGTGCGCCAGGGCGGCTCTGGCGCGGTTGCCGCCCTTGCGGGCGCCTTCGATGCCTTGCCAGAGTGCGTCCCTGACGACCTCCGCGCGACGCCGGGCGACCGGCGCCGAAGAGTCCACGGGGACCGGAAGGCCCGGCCGCGCGTCCGTGGTGTTCGCGTCCTGGGCGCCCCCCGGCGCCGCGCCAGACGTACGTTCGAGCGAGGCTCCTGGTTCGGTGGAGCCCCGCCCATCGTCACGCACGCCGTGAGAGCCGTCGTACGGCTCTTCGTCCGCCTCCTTGCGGAAGCGGCGCTTCCAGGGAGGGGTCGAGCCAGTCACGGCCGACCCCGCCTCAGTCGCAGTCGCGGCAGATCGGCTGGCCGTTCTTCTCGCGGGCCAGCTGACTGCGGTGATGCACCAGGAAGCAGCTCATGCAGGTGAACTCGTCCTGCTGCTTGGGCAGCACCCGGACGGCCAGCTCCTCGTTCGAGAGGTCGGCGCCGGGCAGTTCCAGGCCTTCGGCGGCCTCGAACTCGTCGACGTCCACCGACGAGGTCGACTTGTCGTTCCGCCGCGCCTTGAGTTCTTCCAGGCTGTCCGAATCGACGTCGTCATCGGTCTTGCGTGGGGTGTCGTAATCCGTTGCCATGTCGCTCTCCCCCTCTGGGTGTCTACGGTGTCTCCAGCGCACGTAACGCGTGAGAGGCCGGACTTGTGCCCGACCCGAGGCGGAGATTTTGCCTCACATCAAGGTCTGTTACTCAATCGACACCCAACCGGACCCCTCAAGAGTGATCGGCTTGGATGGCGAACGGGACCGTACACGGTCCATGGGCCGCACTTCAAAGGCGTCTCACCGTGTACTTCCCGTGATCAAGATGGTCGAAAACCCGGATTTTCCCGGCTTTCCGTCAACCACATGATCACGGAGAGTGGATGGCCGGAAATTCGCCCCTGTGATCGATCACACACGATCTTCACTCTTGTGCACGGGGAAAATTCCGCCCAAAGCGAACACGGTCGTTGTGTCGGCGGCATGATGTCAGATCACCACGGTCTCCCGCATCTCAGGTCGGCCGGATCTCGCGCCCTTCTGGACCCCGCGGCCGACTGCCTTTCAGGTCGGCAGAGTGACCCGCATCACGAGCCCCCCTCCCTCGCGCGGACGGGCGGCGATGTGGCCGCCGTGCGCACGAGCCACGGACCGGGCGATCGACAGGCCGAGGCCCACGCCCTTGTCGCTCCCCGTGCGCTCGGTGCGCAGCCGCCGGAACGGCTCGAAGAGGTTGTCGATCTCGTACGCGGGAACCATCGGCCCGGTGTTCGTGACGACCAGAACCGCCTGGCCGTGCTGGAGCTCGGTCGTCACCTCGACCCACCCATGGTCCGGCACGTTGTACCGGACGGCGTTCTGGACGAGGTTCAGGGCGATCCGCTCCAGCAGGACGCCGTTGCCCTGGACCACCGCCGGGGCGCGCTCGCCGCGGATCTCCACGCCCTTGGCCTCCGCCTCGGCGTGCACCTGGTCGACGGCCTGCGAGGCGACCTCCGCCAGGTCCACGGGCTTGCGCTCGATGATCTGGTTGTCACTGCGGGCGAGCAGCAGCAGGCCCTCGACGAGTTGCTCGCTGCGTTCGTTGGTGGCCAGCAGGGTCTTGCCGAGCTGTTGCAGTTCCACTGGGGCGTTCGGATCGGACAGGTGCACCTCTAGGAGAGTGCGGTTGATCGCGAGCGGGGTTCTCAGCTCGTGCGAGGCGTTCCCGACGAACCGTTGCTGGGCCGTGAAGGCCCGTTCCAGGCGCTCCAGCATGTCGTCGAGGGTGTCCGCCAGCTCCTTCAGTTCATCGTCCGGGCCGTCCAGCTCGATCCGCCGGGACAGGTCCGAACCGGCCACCGCGCGGGCGGTGCGGGTGATCCGGCCGAGCGGTGTGAGCACCCGGCCCGCCATCGCGTAGCCGAAGGCGAACGCGATCACGGCGAGTCCCAGCAGGGCCAGCAGGGAGCGGCTGAGCAGGCCGTCCAGGGCGTGCTGCTTCAGGGCGTCGTTGCACGCCTTGAGAGCGGCGTTGCGGGCGTCGTCGGTGGTCGCGTTGTTCAGTTCCGGGCAGGTGTCGCTGCGGATTTGGACGCCGCTGCCGTAGATCTTGAACGACTGGCCGCTGCCCTCGTGGATGGCCTGGGCCGCCAGCAGGTAGATGATCGACAGCAGCAGGATCCCGGCGATCAGGAACATGCCGCCGTACAGCAGCGTGAGCCTTATCCGGATGGTCGGGCGCAGCCAGGGGAACGGCGGCTCGGGCTTCCTCGGGTCCCAGGTGGGCTTCGGGGGCGCCTTGGGCGGTGCGGGTGTCGCGGCCATCGGGATCAGATCCGGTAACCGGAGCCGGGCACGGTGACGATCACCGGGGGCTCGCCGAGTTTGCGGCGCAGGGTCATCACGGTGACGCGCACGACGTTGGTGAAGGGGTCCGTGTTCTCGTCCCAGGCCTTCTCCAGGAGCTGCTCGGCGGAGACGACGGCGCCCTCACTGCGCATCAGCACCTCCAGGACGGCGAACTCCTTGGGGGCGAGCTGGATCTCCCTGCCGTCGCGGAAGACCTCGCGGCGGTTGGGGTCGAGCTTGATGCCGGCGCGCTCCAGCACGGGTGGCAGCGGCACGCTCGTGCGGCGCCCCAGGGCGCGCACGCGTGCGGTGAGCTCGCTGAAGGCGAACGGCTTGGGGAGATAGTCGTCGGCGCCTATCTCCAGGCCCTCGACGCGGTCGCTGACGTCGCCGGACGCGGTGAGCATCAGCACGCGCGTGGGCATGCCGAGCTCGACGATCTTGCGGCATACGTCGTCGCCGTGCACGAGGGGAAGGTCGCGGTCGAGGACGACCACGTCGTAGTCGTTGACGCCGATGCGCTCCAGGGCGGCCGCACCGTCGTACACGACGTCGACGGCCATGGCCTCCCGGCGCAGTCCGGTGGCCACCGCATCGGCGAGCAGCTGCTCGTCCTCGACGACGAGTACGCGCACGTCGCTTGTCCTTCCTCTGTCCACCCGCGTGGCGCATCCTCGGCGCACGTGGGCAGGGTCTTCGTGGGTGTGTGACCTCCATCCTGCCCTTTTCGGCCATAAGTCGGCGGTAAGTCAGAGTGCGGGGGGCCGCGCGGGAGGGGCCGGGAGTCCGGCAAACGAGAAATTCTCTCCGGTTGAGGTTTCCCCGGAACGGTGTGGGGGGAGGACGGCTTTACACCCCGCGATCACACTCTGCTTGTGCCGCACCACCATGCGGTACGTCGCGATCCGCTTTCCGCAGGGCGGGCGTGGGTGTCCGGCACCGTCGCCGCCCAGCACGGGCAGCGCTGGGCATCCACAGGAGACGTGATCGCCCCTTCCGAACGGCACACCCCCGTGCCACCGACCCACGACCCAGGACGAGGGGGCGCAGCATGGACGCATTCACCGCAGGACTTTTGCAGCGCATAAGGGCAACCGAGTCCGACCTGACGCGGGCTCGCGAGACGGGCGACGACTTCCTCGTGGAGGTCGAGCAGGGCGAGCTCGACGACCTGCACCGTCTCGCCGCCGAACACGGTGTGGAGGTCAGCGCGTCACGCGTCTGACCGCCTCGTCCGAGCGGGGCCCCGGCATCGATCCAGTGCCGGGGCCCCGTTCGGCGTTGTACGGGGTGCCGGCCGGCGTCGCCGGCCGTGCCGCGTGCGCCGTCAGTCGTGCCACGCCCCCAGCGCCTCCAGGCGGGCCTGAAGGGGCTCGAACAGACCGGGTGGAGCCACGACGGTCAGGCCGGTCGAGAGGGGCTCTCCGGGGCGGCCGCCGGTCAGGGCGCCCGCCTCCCGGGCGATGAGGTCGCCCGCCGCGTAGTCCCAGGGGTTCAGACCGCGCTCATAGAAGCCGTCCAGGCGGCCCACCGCCACGTCGCACAAGTCGATCGCGGCCGAGCCCCCGCGCCGGATGTCGCGCACCTGGGGGAGCAGCTCGCGGAGCACCTCGGCCTGCCTGGCCCGGCGGTCGGCCAGATAGCCGAACCCGGTGCCCACGAGGGCCAGCTCCAGGGCGGCGGGGGGCCGCACGCGCGCGGGGCGGTCGTTCACGTACGCCCCCTCCCCCAGGACCGCCCGGAAGGTCTCGCCGCGCAGCGGGGCGTGGACCACGCCGACAACCGTCTCGCCGTGCAGCCGGGCCGCGATGGACACCGCCCAGCTGGGCAGGCCGTACAGGTAGTTGACGGTGCCGTCGAGCGGGTCGATCACCCACTGGACGCCGCTGCTGCCCTCGACGCTGGCGCCCTCCTCGCCGAGCACGCCGTCGTCCGGCCTGCGCTCGGCGAGCAGGCCGGTGATCAGCTTCTCGGAGGCGATGTCCATCTCGGTGACGACGTCGACGGCGCTGGACTTGGTGGCGGCCACGCCGAGGTCCTCGGGCCGGCCGTCACGGAGAAAGGCACCCGCGCGGGTGGCCGCGTCGAGCGCGATCTGGAGAAGTTCGGCCCGGAGGGGTCCCTGCTGCTCTGATGTGTCGGTCACGACGCTCCTCACGCGTACGGGCTGTCGGCGCCCGCCGCGGCGGGACGGGCGGCGCGGGCCGGGCAGCAGCCCACGGGGCACAGGTGGTGGCTCGGGCCGAGCGCCCCGAGAGCACACGGGGTCACGTTCTCGCCCCGTTCGGTCGCGGCGCGCTCCAGGACCAGGTCCCGGACCCCGGCGGCGAACCTCGGGTCCGCGCCCACGGTGGCCGAGCGGCGCACGGGCAGGCCCAGTTCCTCGGCCTTGGCCGTGGCCTCCGTGTCGAGGTCGTACAGGACCTCCATGTGGTCCGAGACGAACCCGATGGGTGCCATCACGACGGCCGGCACCCCGGCGCCGTGCAGCTCCTCCAGGTGGTCGCAGATGTCGGGCTCAAGCCACGGGATGTGCGGTGCCCCGGAACGGGACTGGTAGACGAGCTGCCAGGGGTGGTCGGCACCGGTCCGCTCGCGCACGGCGTCGGCGATCAGCCGGGCGGTGTCCAGGTGCTCCGCGACGTACGCGCCGCCGTCCCCGTGCTCCTCGACCGGTCCTGAGGTGTCGGCGGCCGCGGTCGGGATGGAGTGCGTGGTGAAGGCGATGTGGGCGCCGTCCCGTACGTCCTCCGGGAGGTCGGCGAGGGATTCCACGAGGCCGTCGATCATGGGTTCGAGGAAGCCCGGGTGGTTGAAGTAGTGCCGCAGCTTGTCGACCTTCGGCGGCTCCAGGCCCTCCGCCTCCAGGGCGGCGAGCGCGTCCGCGAGGTTCTCGCGGTACTGGCGGCAGCCCGAGTACGACGCGTACGCGCTCGTGGTGAGGACGAGGACGCGGCGGCGGCCGTCGGCGGCCATCTCGCGCAGGGTGTCCGTCAGGTACGGCGCCCAGTTGCGGTTGCCCCAGTAGACCGGCAGGTCCAGGCCGTGCTCGGCGAAGTCCTTGCGGAGGGCGTCGAGCAGCGCTCTGTTCTGGTCGTTGATGGGACTGACCCCGCCGAACAGGAAGTAGTGCTGCCCCACCTCCTTGAGCCGCTCCCTGGGGATGCCGCGTCCCCGTGTCACGTTCTCCAGGAAGGGGACCACGTCGTCCGGGCCCTCGGGCCCTCCGAACGAGAGGAGCAGCAGGGCGTCGTAGGGGGTGGCGTCGCGTGGGTCGGGCATGTCTACGATCCTGCCATCCAGCAGTGACAGCGGAGTTCCCGGCCCATGTTCGGGCCGCACTGTCCGGGTGCGTGAGGGACCCGCCCTACCCGTAAGCTGTGTCAGCTGTTTTCGCGCCTTACCGGATCGTCAGGTTCCCCCGACCCGGCCCCACGGCAGAATCCCCGGAGACCCACGTGCCCAGCCCCTACCGCGCCCTGTTCGCCGCCCCAGGCACCAAGGGCTTCACCGCCGCGGGTCTGCTCGGCCGTATGCCGCTGGCGATGATGGGCATCGGCGTGGTGACGATGGTCTCCCAGCTCACCGGCCGGTACGGGCTCGCGGGCGCCCTGTCGGCGACCATCGCCCTGTCTGCCGCCGTGGCCGGCCCGCAGGTCTCCCGCCTGGTGGACCAGTACGGGCAGCGCCGGGTGCTGCGCCCGGCGACCCTCCTCACGCTGGCCGCGGCGGCCGGGCTGCTGTTCGCCGCGCACCACGGCTGGCCGGACTGGGTGCTGTACGTCTGCTCGGCGGGCGTCGGCTGCACCCCCAGCATCGGCGCGATGACCCGCGCGCGCTGGGCGGCCCTCTACCGGGGCACCCCGCACCTGCACACCGCGTACTCCTTCGAGTCCGTGGTGGACGAGGTCTGCTTCGTCTTCGGGCCGATCATCTCCATCGGGCTGTCCACGGCCTGGTTCCCGGAGGCCGGGCCGCTGCTCGCCGCCTGTTTCCTCGCGGTCGGCGTCTTCTGGCTGACGGCCCAGCGTGCCACCGAGCCGGCGCCGCACCCGCGCGAGCGCCACGGCGGCGGTGGACGGTCGGCGCTGCGCTCGCCCGGCCTTCAGGTCCTGGTGGGCACCTTCGTGGCGACCGGGGCGATCTTCGGGGCCGTCGACGTGGTCACCGTGGCCTTCGCCGACGAGCGGGGCCACAAGGCCGCCGCGAGTGTCGTCCTCGCCGTGTACGCGGCCGGATCCTGCCTCGCGGGGATCGTCTTCGGCCTGCTGCGCTTCGCGGGAGCCCCGGAACGCCGGTGGCTGCTGGGCGTGTGCGGCATGGCCGTGAGTATGATCCCCCTCCTACTGGTCGGGAACCTGCCGTTTCTGGCCGTGGCGCTCTTCGTCGCGGGCCTGTCCATCGCACCGACGATGATCACGACGATGTCCCTCATCGAAGAGCACGTACCACGCGCGCAACTGACCGAGGGCATGACCTGGGTGAGCACC
The DNA here is from genome assembly GCF_014650715.1 of Streptomyces bluensis. GTDB lineage: Bacteria > Actinomycetota > Actinomycetes > Streptomycetales > Streptomycetaceae > Streptomyces > Streptomyces bluensis. The sequence continues at coordinate 73,525 of NZ_BMVM01000013.1, forward strand.
GGGCTGGCGGTCGGGGTCGCGCTCGGCTCCTCCGTGTCCGGCTGGGTGATCGACGCCGCCGGTGCGGACGCCGGGTACGGGGTTCCGGCGGTGTCCGGTGCCGTCGCGGTCACGGTCGGTTTCCTCGGGTACCGCCGGCTGCGCAGGCCGGCTGCGCAGCGGGGAGGAGCCCATGAGCAGCACAGCGAGCGGCACGACGAGCACGAGCAGCGGAACATGGCGTAACTGGGCCGGGAACGTCACCGCCCGACCGGTATGTGAGGTCACACCCGCCTCCGTGGAGGAACTGTCCGCGGCCGTACGGAAGGCCGCCGAGGACGGTCTGAGGGTGAAGGCCGTCGGCACCGGGCACTCCTTCACGGCGGCCGCCGCGACCGACGGTGTGCTGATCCGCCCTCAACTGCTGACCGGGATACGCGGGATCGATCGCGAGGCCATGACGGTCACCGTCGAGGCGGGCACCCCGCTGAAGCGTCTCAATGTGGCTCTCGCGCGCGAGGGACTGTCGCTCACGAACATGGGCGACATCATGGAGCAGACGGTGTCGGGCGCGACCAGTACCGGCACCCACGGCACGGGCCGTGAGTCGGGCTCGATCGCCGCGCAGATCAGGGGAATTGAGCTGGTGACCGCCGACGGCTCGGTCCTCACCTGCTCCGAGAAGGACAATCCGGAGGTCTTCGCGGCGGCCCGCATAGGCATCGGCGCCCTGGGGATCGTCACCGCGGTCACGTTGGCCGTGGAGCCCCTCTTCCTGCTCACGGCGCGCGAGGAGCCGATGGCCTTCGACAGGGTCCTCGCCGAGTTCGACGAACTCTGGGCCGAGAACGAGCACTTCGAGTTCTACTGGTTCCCGCACACCGGCAACACCAACACCAAGCGGAACAACCGCAGCGCGGGCCCCGAGAAGCCCGTCCCCCCGCTGAGCGGCTGGTTCGAGGACGAGTTCCTCTCCAACGGCGTCTTCCAGGTGGCCAACTGGGTCGGCCGCGCCGTCCCCGCCACGGTCCCCACGATCGCCCGGATCTCCAGCCGTGCCCTGTCCGCACGCACGTACACCGACATTCCCTACAAGGTCTTCACGTCTCCGCGCCGGGTGCGCTTCGTGGAGATGGAGTACGCCGTGCCGCGTGCGGCACTGGTGGACACCCTGCGGGAGTTGAAGGCGATGGTCGACCGCTCTCCCCTGCGCGTCAGCTTCCCCGTGGAGGTCCGCACGGCCCCGGCCGACGACATCACGCTCTCCACGGCGTCCGGCCGCGACAGCGCGTACGTCGCCGTCCACATGTTCAGGGGCACGCCCTACCGGGCGTACTTCACCGCGGCAGAGCGGATCTTCACGGCGCACGAGGGGCGCCCGCACTGGGGCAAGGTGCACACGCGCGACGCCGAGTACTTCTCCCGTGTCTATCCCCGCTTCGGCGAGTTCACCGCGCTCCGTGACCGGCTGGACCCCGATCGCCGCTTCCAGAACGACTACCTGCGGAGGGTGTTGGGCTCGTAGCCGCCCCTCGCCGTGCGGCCGCGCGAGAGCGGAACGCATGAGCGAGGGGATTTACCCCGTTTCCATCGGTTTCATACGGTGCATCCGTGCTCCATCGCCACGAAAACGGCACTTCGGTCGACCAACTCCCACCCCTTGCGAGAAGTTGGGCGGCGCGCCGATCCACGCAAGTGGCCCGAATGGAGTACTGTTGCGAGCCCTGGGTCCGGACTCCCGCCAGGGTGTCCGGGGCCTTCGAGGACCGCCGGGAGGGGGATCGTTGCACAGGGTGATGAGATTCGTCACTTAGCGTTGCGAAATGGTAACCGTGCCATAACGGCGGCCCAGGGCCAACGCGCGACACGCCGGGCAACTCGGCAAGGTTGTGGCAGGCTGCACCCGGGCAGGCCACACTCGACTAGCGGAAGCAGCGACGCACGTGACGTCGGCAGGCACCACCCGGGAGGTCCCCATGCCCGAACTGCGTGTCGTGGCCGTCTCCAATGACGGCACACGGCTGGTGCTGAAGGCTGCCGACGCAACGGAGTACACACTCCCGATCGACGAACGGCTCCGCGCCGCCGTGCGCGGCGACCGACCACGCCTCGGCCAGATCGAGATCGAGGTGGAGAGCCATCTCCGCCCCCGTGACATCCAGGCCCGTATACGCGCCGGCGCGTCGGCCGAGGAGGTCGCGCAGCTCGCCGGCATCCCCGTCGACCGCGTACGCCGCTTCGAGGGTCCCGTGCTCGCCGAGCGCGCCTTCATGGCCGAGCGGGCCCGCAAGACTCCGGTCCGGCGCCCCGGTGAGAACGCGGCCGGCCCCCAACTCGGCGAGGCCGTCCAGGAGCGGCTGCTCCTGCGCGGCGCCGAGAAGGACACGGTCCAGTGGGACTCCTGGCGCCGCGACGACGGCACCTGGGAGGTGCTGCTCGTCTACCGGGTCGCGGGTGAGCCGCACTCGGCGAGCTGGACGTACGACCCGCCCCGGCGGCTCGTCCAGGCCGTCGACGACGAGGCGCGCTCGCTGATCGGTGAGTCCGACGACCTCGGGGCGGCCGAGCCGAGCTTCCCGTTCGTGCCGCGGATCGCCCGGCTGCCACGGGACCGTCCCCTGGACCGCCCGGCGGAACGCCCCCTCCTGCCCTCCCAGGCGTCCGAACCGCCCGAGGAGAGCACGGACGAACGCGACTCGCTCACCAGCATCCTGGAGGCCGTGCCCAGCTACCGGGGCGACCTGGTGGTGCCCGAACGGCCCGCGGAGACGCAGGAGGAGCCCGTGTCGGAGCCCGAGGCGGAGGAGCCACCGGCTCCCGCGGCCTCGGCCGGTTCCGCTTACGCGGACGTACTCATGCCGCGCTCGGTTGCCAGCCATCGCGAGCGCCTCGTCGGTGCCACCGATCGCCAGGCCGAGGCGGACGGCGTCCGTCCGGGCCGACGCGCGGCGGTGCCGAGCTGGGACGAGATCGTGTTCGGTACACGGCGGAAGAAGCAGGACTAGGAACGGGACCAGAAGCAGGACCAGAGGGACGGACCAGAAGAACCAGGGCCAGAAGAACCAGGGCCAGAAGAACCAGGGCCAGAAGAACCAGGGCCAGGAGAAGCAGGATCAGTCGACTGGTCACAGGTACGTCCGTGGGGCCCGCATCGTTCAGACGCGGGCCCCATGTCGTGCCGGGCCGCAGCGGGATCCGGCGGATGTCACCGGGCTCCCGCGCAGGTCACTGGGGGTCCGGGCCCGTCGCCACCGGGCGGTTGCCGTCCTGGCTCCACTCCGACCACGAGCCGACGTACAGGGCGGCCGGGATGCCGGCGACGGCCAGCGCGAGGACCTCGTGGGCGCCCGAGACACCCGACCCGCAGTAGACACCGACCTCCGAGGTGCCGGACGCGCCCAGAGCCCTGAAGCGGTCGGCGAGTTCGGCTGCGGGCAGGAAGCGACCGGATTCGGCCACATTCTCCGTGGTGGGTGCCGAGACCGCGCCCGGAATGTGCCCGGCTACGGGATCGATGGGCTCGACGTCACCGCGGTACCGCTCGGGCGCCCGCGCGTCGAGGAGCAGCCCGGTGCGGGCGAGCGCGGCGGCACCATCGGCGTCCAGCAGCGGCAGGGCACCCGGAGCCGGGGCGAAGGTCCCCTGAACCGGTGCGGGGACCTCCGATGTCAACGGACCGTCCCAGGCCTCAAGGCCGCCGTCGAGGACGCGTACCGACGGGTGTCCGGTGAAGCGCAACAGCCACCACGCGCGCGCGGCGGCCCAGCCGAGCCCGCCGTCGTACACCACGACGTCGCGGTCCGCCGAGACCCCGGCCGCCCGCATCGCGGCACCGAAGGCCTCCGTGTCCGGCAGCGGATGCCGGCCGCGGGCGCCCGCGGGACCCGCGAGTTCGGCATCCAGGTCGACGAAGACGGCGCCCGGGATGTGCGCCTTGTCGTACTCGGGTCGCAGGTTCGGACCGCCCAGCTGCCAGCGGACGTCGAGGAGGACCGGCGGAGTCGCGCCCGCGAGCTCACTGGCGAGTTCGGCTGCGGAGATGATGGCTTTCATACGTCCCATCCTTGCGCACGGGGTGGCCCTGTCGTCCAGGTCGGGCTACTCTGCTCCGCCGGACAGGCCCGATCACAAGGCGTACGGGATCGGGCACATGCTGTGCATCCGCAGGACCCACGTGGCACGGGCGCGCCAACGGGACGTGCACGCGCGTGAGGGCGGTAGGCGCGTACGGTGAGCGGCGGCGACACGGCCGCCGCGAGGGGCCGAGGAGAGAGTGACGAATGACCGAGGCACGGGGTTCGGCCGGCCTGGACGGTGAGGCGTACCCGCCCGGCACACCATGCTGGGTGAGTCTGATGGTGCACGGGATGGCCGCCACCCAGGACTTCTACGGGGCACTGTTCGGCTGGGAGTTCCGGCCGGGACCGCAGCAACTGGGCCCGTACGTCAGGGCCCTGCTCGACGGACACGAGGTGGCCGGGATCGGTCAGCTGCCGTCCGACCGTCATCTGCCCATCGCGTGGACGCCCTATCTCGCCTCGGCCGACGCCGACCTGACCGCCGAGAGGGTGCGGCACTGCGGCGGCACGGTGGGCGTGGGCCCCCTGGACGCCGCCGACGCGGGCCGCATGGCCATCGCCTCGGACTCCTCGGGGGCCGTCTTCGGGATCTGGCAGGCCGCGGCCCACCTCGGCACCGCCGTCACGGGCGTCCCCGGCACGCCCGCCTGGAACGAGCTCTTCACCCGCGACACGGCTGGCGCCGCCAAGTTCTACGAGACCGTCTTCGGCTACCAGGAGGAGCCGCTCGCCTCCGCCGACGTCGACTACGTGACCCTCCGCGTCGAGGGCCGGCCGGTCGCCGGCATCCGCGGCGTCGGCAGGGGCCTCCCCCGTGACCGGGGCGCCCACTGGCTGACCTCCTTCGAGGTCGCCGACACCGACGAGGCGGTCACCCGCGTCACCGGACTCGGGGGCCACCTCCTCAAGCCCGCCCGGGACACGCCCCACGGCCGCGTGGCCACGGTCGTGGACCCGGAGGGCGCGGTGTTCTCCGTGGTTCACACGGAGGGCCGCTCGCATCGCTGAGCCGGGGCTCGGCTCAATGGCTGTGCCGCCGGTCCCTCCTGGCTGGGTACCGGCCCCGGCTCGCCGTACCCGCACGTCGGCCAGGAGGGGATCGACACATCGGTGTGCGGACTCCGCCGCCGGTCTCGTGCTGTACTTCCTCGGCGCGTACGGTGCCCAGTGACCCGGCGCGTTCGAACCTCGTGGAGGCTTTGATGCAGATCGCCTCGTTGCCGTACCTCGACGAGCACGCGACGGTCATCCCCTCGGAGACCGACGACGTCTGGCGCGGTCTTTCCGAGACACTGGACCGTTCTTTCTCGCGCCCTGGCGTCGCCGTCTACACGAGGCTGGTGGGATGCGCCGACTGCGCGGCGTCCGGCCCGCGGCCCCTTGCCGAAGGCTCGACGTTTCCCGGGTGGCGGGTGGTCTCCGCGGTCCCGGGACGAGAACTTGTCCTCCAGGGGTGCCATCGTTTCTCGTCCTACGCCCTGATCTTCCGCATCGAACACCTCGGTCCGGGGCGGTCACGGCTGCGTGCCGAAAGCCGGGCCGCCTTTCCCGGCCTGGCCGGCGGCCTCTACCGACGGCTCGTCGTGGGAACGGGCGGGCACGTGGTCGGCATGCGGCGCCTCCTTTCGACGATCCGCCGCCGATCTGTGTAGCGCACCTGCCCGGGTCGGCCCGGATGGTCCCCTATACCTGCGACTCCGCGAGCAATCGCAGTGCGTGTTCCTTCAGTTGGGCACTGGCCTGCGCGGCGTCACCGGAGTCGAAGGGAGGCTGAGGATCGTACTCGACGGCGAGTTGGATGGCCTTGGCCGTGTCCTCCCCCGCGATCAGGGACGCGAGGTACAGGGCCATGTCCACACCGGCCGACACCCCGGCCGCGGTGATGATCTTCCCTGAGCGTACGTAGCGCTGCGGCAGGTACGTCACGTCGAACGTGGACCGGAGGTACTCGGCGGAAGCCCAGTAAGTGGTCGCCTGCCGTCCGTCCAGCAGCCCTGCCGCGGCAAGGATGATGCTCCCGGTGCACACCGAGGTCGTCCAGCGGCTGTGCCGGTGGACATGGCGGATCCAGCTCAGGAGGGCCTCGTTGTTCATCGCCCCGATGGTGCCGCGGTTGCCCCCACCGGGCACGAGCAGGACGTCGAGGCGGTCGACCTCGCTGATCGACCGTTCAGCGACCACGGCCACGTCTCCGGTGTCCGTGCGGACGGCACCGCGTCTCTCGGCGATCATCGTCACGGTCGCGTCCGGCAGGCGGGACAGAACCTCCGCCGGGCCGGTGGGGTCCAGCAGGCTGTAGCCGTCGTACAGCAGGATGCCGATGGCAGGGCCCTTGCCACCGCCCGTGGGGACGGCATGCGCGGCTTCGGTCCGGGCCGCGGTCGTGGCGGCGAGCGCGGCGGTGGCCGCGGTGCCGCGCAGTACGTTTCTGCGTGTCGTCGAATGGCTCATGGGCCGGGAGTCTGCTGCTTCGGCGCGACGCGCGGGGCCGGTGTGTCCGGCATCCTGCGCATCCTGTCCCCCGTGACCCCGTAGTGGTCCAGGAACGCCTGCCGCAGCGTCTCCGCCGACCCGAACCCGCAGCGACGGGCGACGGCGACCATGGACAGTCCGCTGGACCGCACCAGGTGCGCCGCCGCCTCAGTACGGGCCCGGCGCACGGCCCGTGCCGGGGTCGTGCCCAGGTGCGCGGTGAAGAGGCGGGTCAGGTGCCGGGTGCTGATGCCGGCGCGGGCCGCCAGGGCCGCGGGCGTGAGGTCCTCGGCCAGATGGCCGGCGATGTGGCCCATCAGGTCCCGGACCAACCGGTCCTCCGGCGGCGGGGCGGCCAGGAACAGGGAGATCTGGGCCTGGTCGGCCGGGCGGTGCAGATGGGTGACGAGTTCCCGGGCCACGGCGCGGGCCAGCGTCGGGCCGTGGTCGTCCTCTATCAGGGCCAGCGTCAGGTCGAGCGCGCTGGTGACACCGGCCGAGGTGTACACATGGCCGTCGCGGATGTAGAGCGGACTCACGTCGACGGCGACGGCGGGGTGACGCTCGGCCAGTCGTTCCCCCCACCCCCAGTGGGTCGTGACCCGCCTGTGGTCCAGCAGACCGGCGGCGGCCAGCACATGGGCGCCGGTGCAGACGGAGGCCACGCGTCGGCTGCACCCGGCCAGGCGGCGGACATGGCCGAGCAGGCGCTCATCCGCCGCCGCGGTCACGCAGCCGATGCCGCCCACGACGATCAGCGTGTCCAGACGCCCCGTGACCGCCTCCAGCCGCTGCCCCGCTCCCACCGGAATCCCCGCGGAACTACGGGCGGCCCGACGGCCCAGCGTGCCCAGCTCGATGGAGTAGGACGGCTTCGCGCCGTACCGGTTGGCGATGTCCAGTGCGCCGCTGGGACAGGCGATGTCGAGGATCTGCGCGTCGTCGTAGGCCACGATGAGAACGCGGCGCCTGGTCTCCATGTCCTCCCCCTGCGACCCCGGTCATGTGCGCAGGCACATGCGGCTCACCCTGATGTGTGCTCCGTCAGGTGCCTCCACGTCCGCACCAGTTGGCTGAACTCCTTGACCTGGACGAGCACGTGGTCGCGGGCTGCGTTCTCCGCGGTCTCGGCGTCGCCGCCCGCGATGGCGTCGGCGATCTCACGGTGCTCGGCCAGGGAGCGCCGCATGCGGTCCGGGACGCGCAGTTGCAGCCGCCGGTAGGGCTGCAGGGCTCGCTTGAGGGCATGGGCCTGCTGCCGCAGGTATGCGTTGCCGCAGGAGTCGTAGACGATGCCGTGGAAACACGCGTTGGCGTAGTAGTAGCGGTCGGCGTCGCCGGCCATCGCGTGTTTCTCGCATTCCAGCAGGGCGCGTTGGAGGTCGTCCAGCGGCTCCCGCTCGATACGGCGGGCGGAGAGCCGTGCTGCCATCCCTTCGAGCTCGGCCATGACCTCAAAGCGTTCGGCGAGCTCGGAGATGCTCAGCTCGGTGACGAATGTGCCCCGTTTGGGGCGGATCTGCACCAGCCCGGAGCGTTCCAGTGCCTGGAGAGCTTCACGGATCGGTGTGCGAGAGCACCCGAACTCCTTCTCCAGCCGCGCCGGGTCCAGGCGTTCACCGGGCCGGTAGCGGCCGTCGACGACGGCGTTCTCAAGTGCGTCCCGTACGCGCTGGGATTCCGGGACTCGCCGAGTCATGTACACCTCCGCGTTTGAGGATATCCGACCGTGCAAGGAGGTGGCGCATCTCACAGCCGCGCTGTTATATACATCAGAACGCTTGATGCATACGAAACGAGTCTGAAACACAGGGCATGGGAAGGAGCGGAGATGGGACCTCATGACGGCTGGCTGCTGACCGACCTGTTCCGGGCTCTCGGACGACAGCGTGGCCGCGATCCGGTGGCCGACGCCGAAGAACCGCAGGGCTCCCCGCTGGACCAGCTGCTCGCCGCCTGCGAAGTCCTGATGAGCGACGTGGGCGAAGCCTCGATGCGCGCGGTCGCGGCTCGGGCCCTCAGCGCCTACGACGAGCTCGACAACGCCGGCAAGCTCGCCTTCTTCACCCACATCACCACGACCTACGGCGTCGACGCCGATCAGGTCCGCGCCGCCTTCCACCAGTGGGAGCACGCCAGGAACGCCGGGTTCCAGGGCGAGGAGGAGCTGGTCCGGCTCTTCGACGTGGTGGAGCCGACCCGCCAGCAGCTGCTCCGCCGGATGAACCACGCACCCGACGCCACGCTCGCCCTGGTCGGGATGCGCGCGGACCTGCGTCGACTGATGCGCCACCACCCGCAGCTGCGGCCCCTCGACCACGACTTCCACCACCTGCTCACCTCCTGGTTCAACCGCGGCTTCCTCCGCATGGAGGAGGTCACTTGGGATGCGCCGGAGGAGCTTCACCACCATCTGCTGCATTACGAGAAGGTCCACCCGATGGCGGGCAGGGCCGAGCTGCGCCGCCGACTGCAGCCCGAGGACCGGCGTGTCTACGCCTTCTTCCACCCGGCCACCGGGGACGTGCCGCTGATCTTCGTGGAGGTCGCCCTGGTGCGCTCCATGCCGAGCAGCATCGCGCCGCTGCTGGAGCGCGGCCCGGCGCTGAGCCCGTCGGACGCGGACACGGCGGCGCTGTACTCGATCAACAACGCCCTGGACGGGCTGGCCGGAGTCTCCTTCGGCAGCTTCCTCATCAAGCAGGTCATCGAGCAGGTCGGGGAGCAACTGCCGCACCTGGAGCAGTTCGTCACTCTTTCGCCCATCCCCGGATTCCGGCGCTGGCTCACCGAGCAGGCCGAACGGGAGGCGCAGGACGAACAGGCTGCCGATCTGCGGCTCCTCGCCCGGGAGCTGAACACCGTGGAAGGGCCGGCGGACCTCGGCGCGGAGGACGTCGAGCGGATCCGTTCCCGGCTCTTGCCCGCGCTGACCCGGTACATCGCGGTCGAGCGGCGCGACGACGGGCGTCCCCTCGACCCGGTCGCCCGCTTCCACCTGGGCAACGGGGCCACCGCATGGCGGCTGAACTGGCCGGCGAACAGCTCACCGGAGGCCTGGCGGCAGTCCTACGGCGCGATGATCAACTACCGCTACGAGCCGGAGAAGCTGGAGCGCCAGCACGAGGACTTCGTGCGCCGCCGCACCGTCGCGCTCGGCGGGCCACTGCGGGACGCCTTCCCGAACGCCCCGGCGTCCTACCCCCACGACGCGTCCACCACCCCGGACCACGAGAGAGGAACACCCCCGATGGCGCCCTTCACGACCATCTACCGGTCCTTCGCCGAGCAGGCGGAGCGGCAGCCGGACAAGGCACTGTTCGAACTGCCCAACGGGCAGAGCATCACCTACCGCGAGACGGCGCAGACCGCGCGGCGGATCGCCGCCCGTCTCGTCGCCGACGGCGTCACCCCCGGTGACCGGGTCGCGATGCAGGTGGAGAAGTCTCCCGAGGCCGTGGCGCTGTATCTGGCGACCCTGCAGATCGGCGGCGTCCTGCTGCCGCTCAACACCGCTTATACGGGTGCGGAGATGGAGTACTTCATCGGCGACGCCCAGCCTCGCGTGCTCGTCTGCTCTCCTGATCGCCGGGCCGACCACGCCCACCGCGAAGGGGACGGACTGGTCGTCGAGACCCTCGGCGTCCTGGGCGACGGCACCCTCCTCGACGGCGACGACCACCACAAGGAGGTGTACGACGCCTCCGCCGATGACCCGGCGTCGATCCTCTACACCTCCGGCACCACCGGGCGTTCCAAGGGCGCGGTACTCACCCACGGCAACCTCGCCTCCAACTGCCGTACGCTGCTGGAAGCCTGGCAGTACACCGCCGACGACCGGCTGATCCACGCCCTGCCGATCTTCCACATCCACGGCCTCTTCGTCGCGGTCAACATGACCCTGACGGCAGGCGCCTCCCTGCACTTCCTGCCCAGGTTCGACGCCGAGACGATCATCGATCTGCTGCCCCGGGCCACGGTGCTCATGGGCGTGCCCACCTTCTACACCCGGCTGCTCAAGAACGACCGGCTCACCCCGGAGTCCTGCGCCTCGATGAGGCTGTTCGTCTCCGGCTCGGCGCCGTTGCTCGCGAGCGACCACGAGGCCTTCGAAGCCCGTACCGGCCACGCCATCCTGGAGCGCTACGGGATGACGGAAACCGGCATGAACACCACCAACCCCTACGACGGCGGCCCGCGCAAACCCGGCACCGTCGGCACACCGCTCCCCGGCATCGAGATCCGGGTGGTGGACCGTGAGACCGGTGAGGCGCTGCCCGACGGCGAGGTCGGCATCATCGAGGTCCGCGGCCCCAACGTCTTCGCGGGCTACTGGCAGATGCCCGAGAAGACCGCTTCCGAGTTCCGTGAGGACGGCTTCTTCGTCACCGGCGACCTCGGCCGCATCGACGAGGACGGCTACCTGAGCATCGTCGGCCGGGACAAGGACCTCGTGATCTCCGGGGGCTACAACATCTACCCCAAGGAGATCGAGGACCTGCTCAACGCCCACCCCCAGGTGCTGGAATCCGCGGTGATCGGCGTCCCCCACCCGGACTTCGGGGAGACGGTGATGGCCGTCGTCGTCCCGGCGCCGGGCCGGCAGCCCGAAGGCGGGGAGGTGCTGGACTTCATCGCCGACGACCTCGCCCGGTTCAAGCACCCGCGCGCGGTGCGCGTCGTCGAGACCCTGCCCCGCAACGTCATGGGGAAGGTGCAGAAGGCCGAACTCCGCAAGCGCTACGCCGATCTGTTCACCGACGTGGACGCCTGATCCAGGACCAGGCCGCCCCCAACGGGACCGGTCGGCCTCACCCCCTCTCAGCCAGGAGAAGACGATGATCCTCTACGGAGTGGCAGCGCTGGCGCTGTGCCTGCTCACGGGCACGCTCGTCGGCGAACTGCTCGGCGAAGCCATGGGCGTCGACGCCAATGTCGGCGGAGTCGGTTTCGCCATGATCATGCTCGTGCTCATCACCGACCGGCTCCGCCGGAAGGGAAAGTTCCCCGAGCCCACGGAACAGGGCGTGCTCTTCTGGAGCGCGATGTACATCCCGATCGTCATCGCCATGGCTTCCACCCAGAACGTGGTCAAGGCGATTTCCGGCGGCCCCATGGCGATCCTCGCGGGCCTCGGCGCACTCGCCGCGGGGGGTGCCCTGGTTCCCGTGCTGACGCGCATCGGCACACCGGCGGAGCCGCTGCCCCCACTGACCGGAAACCACGAAGAGAAGCAGGAGGTCTGAGATGGATCTGATCGTCTCCGTCTTCGAGAGCAACGGCCTGCTCGTCGCCTTCGCCGTGATCGGCGGACTGATGCTGGTCTCCGGGTGGCTGTCCAGGACGCTGACCCGCGGCCGGCTACAGGGCTCCGCCATTGCCATCATCCTCGGCCTGGTACTGGCCTACTGCGGCGGTCTGGCGACCGGCGGCGACGCCGGACTGGCCGACTTCGCCGTCCTCTCCGGCCTGGGCCTGATGGGAGGTGCGATGCTGCGGGACTTCGCGATCGTCTCCACCGCCTACGGCGTCGACCTTCAGGAGATCAAGCGCGCCGGGCTGATGGGCGGGCTGTCGATCATATTGGGCGTGGTGGTGTCGTTCGTGATCGGGTCCTGCGTCGCAGCGGCCTTCGGCTATACCGATGCCGCGTCGATGGCGACCATCGGCGCCGGCGCGGCCACCTACATCGTCGGGCCGGTGACCGGCACAGCGGTGGGCGCAAGCTCGGATGTGATCGCGCTGTCCGTGGCCGCCGGCCTGGTCAAAGCCGTGGTGGTGATGGTGGGGACGCCGCTGATCGCCCCGCTCATCGGCCTGAACAATCCGAAGTCCGCGATGGCCTTCGGCGGCCTGATGGGCACGACCTCGGGTGTGGCCGGCGGGCTGGCGGCCACCGACAAGCGTCTGGTGCCCTATGGCGCCATGACGGCCACCTTCTACACGGGCGTCGGCTGCCTGCTCGGCCCGTCGCTGCTGTATGTGACGCTACGGGCGATCGTCGGTGGGTGAGGGCGGTCGTCGGTGGGTGAGGGCGGTCGTCGGTCGGTGAGGGCGGTCGTCGGTCGGTGAGAAGGGATGCACCATCGGCGGGGCCGACCTGCCCGAGGCCCCGCACAGGTCAGCCCGACGTGACCGGCAGCACGTCGGGGGACAGCGCGGCCGCGCGCGCCGTCGCGCTCGTCATCCGTTTGCGGTGATGGCGACGGCACAGCACCTCGTACCCGACGATCCCCGCACCCACGTCCCCCACCACGACCTGCTCGCCCTCGACGACCATCTCGCCGCCCACCGTGCGTGCGTTGTGGGTGGCCCGTGCCCCGCACCAGCACATCGCCTCGACCTGGAGCGTCTCCACCCGGTCCGCCAGCTCGATCAGCCGCTGCGAACCAGGGAAGAGCCTGGTCCGGAAGTCCGTGGTGATGCCGAAGGCGAACACGTCGAGGTCCAGATCGTCCACGATCCGGGCCAGTTGGTCGATCTGCTCCGTCACCAGGAACTGGGCCTCGTCCACGACGATGTAGTCGACCTTGCCGCCCCGCGACAGGCGCTCCACCACGAACCCGTAGAGATCCAGCTCGGGTGTGGCCTCCACCGCCTCGGTCACCAGCCCGAGGCGCGAGGACAGCTTGCCCTCCCCCGCGCGGTCGTCCCGCGTGAAGATCACGCTCTGCAGACCACGAGCCGAACGGTTGTGCGCGATCTGAAGCGCCAGAGTCGACTTCCCACAGTCCATCGTTCCGGAGAAGAACACCAGCTCGGGCATGGGAAGGCGAGGACCTTTCAGAAGGGTTCGGGGCAGGACGGGGCGCCCGGCACGGACGCCGCGCTGCGGACGGCAGGCTTCAGGTGCGTACTTCCGACAGCAGACTTCAGGTGCGTACTTCCAGGAGCGGGACCAGTTGTTCCACGGGCGTCATCGAGCCGTGGTTGCCGACCATCTCCGACTCCTTCGGTTCCCGTTCGGACGCGATGATCAGGACGTCGTCGCGGGCCGCCGCCACGACGTCACCGATGCGCGCGTACACGCGTTCGTCCACCGTGGGGCCGAACCAGCCCGCCGCGATGGCCTCGTCGCGGGACGCCACCCAGAACTGCTCGCCCAGCACCTCGCGCCAGCAGGTCAGGACGTCCGCCTCGGCCCCCGGCACCGCGTACACATGGCGGGCCCGCCCCTCGCCGCCCAACAGGGCGACCCCGGCGCGCAGTTCCCAGTCCTCGTCGAAGTCGATGCGGTGCTGCTCGTCGAACGGGATGTCGATCATGCCGTGGTCGGCGGTGACGTACAGGGCGGTACGCGGCGGGAGTTGCTCCGCGAGGCGCTGGACCAGCCGGTCGACGTACATCAACTGCCCGCGCCAGGCGTCGGAGTCGATGCCGAAGCGGTGGCCCTTGCCGTCGACCTCGGCGTAGTAGGTGTACACCAGCGAGCGATCCCCGGCGGCCAGTTGCTCGGCCGCCAGGTCCATGCGCTCCTCGCCGGAGAGCCGTCCGTGGAAGGTGCCGCCGCTGAGCGCGACCTGGGTGAGCGGGGTGGTCTCGAAGGCCGGCGAGGAGACCTGGGCGGTGTGGACGCCCGCCTCGGCGGCCAGCTGGAACACCGTGGGATACGGCTGCCACGCCCGCGGTGCGGTCCAGGGGGTCCAGCGGAGCTGGTTCATCAGCTCGTCGGTCTCGGGATCGCGGACCGTGTAACCGGGCAGCCCGTGCGCGCCCGGCGGCAGGCCCGTACCGACGGACGCGAGGGAGGTCGCGGTGGTCGCCGGATAGCCCGCGGTGATCGGGCGGCCGGTGCCGCCCCGCGACGACGCGAGCAGCGAGGTCATGAAGGGGGCCTCGTCCGGGTGCTCCCTCAGCTGCTGCCAGCCCAGCCCGTCGATCAGGAAGACGCAGTTCCGGTCGGCCGCGGTCAGTTCCGTCATGGCGGCGGTCGTGCCGGGGACCTCCATGCCCGCCGCGAGGGTCGGCAGGAGATCGGCCAGCGAGCCGGTGCCGTACTCGGGCACGGGAGCCGAGCCCACATCGAGGGATTCCCGCTCGTCCCAGTGAGGGGCGTGCGGGGCGGGCACCGAGCGCCCTGGGTCAGGGGCGGTGGGCGGGGACGCGTGGGACATCAGCGGGCGGTGTCCGCGGTCGCCTCGGAGAGGGACTGCGCGAAGGCGAGGGCCTGGCGCACCGTCTCCGGGCCGTCCCCGGCCTCGCTGACCCGCAGGCTGAGGTCGTCCGCCGTCGAGTTGCCCGTGTAGCCGTGGTCCGCCTCGCAGTTGGGGTCGCCGCAGGCCGCGGGCTCCAGGTCGATACGGGAGACGGCGCCCCAGCCGATGGTCAGGACGACCTCGCGGGGCAGTGTGCCCGGCGTGTACGACTCCGGGTTGGCGACCACCCGGCTGACGACGACCGACGAGATCCGGCCGAGCTTCACGGACTCGGTGGACGTCGTGGCGTACGGCGTCGGGGACGTGCTGTCCGAGGCCTGCTCGTCGGTGTGGCTCACGATGAAGCGGTTGCCGGTGAGGACGAGCACCGTGACATGCCGCCGCACCTCGTTGGCGTCGAACGTCGTCTCCTGATGGACCAGGTACGACCGTACGGCGTCGCCGCCGACAGCGGCCTCCACCGCCTCGGCCACGAGGGCCGGGTAGTAGCCGCTGCGCTCGATCGCCGCCCGCAGCCCCTGAGTCGTCGTACTGGTCTTGGCCATGACGTCCATCCTACGGGGGCCCACTGACTGCGGGGGACCGCTCGGCCACGACTGCCGTGGACCGATCAGCGCACGGAACGGATCAGTACACCGGAAGCGTACGGGGGCCGAGGTCGTCGCGGGCGGGCGGGCGCGCGAGCCGTACGGTGGCGCCGAGGACGCTCAGGCCGTACGGAGCGACGACGACCGGCTCCAGGGAGACCGCGACGACCTCCGGATGGTCGTCGACCAGTCGGGACACCCGCAGGAGCAGCTCTTCGAGGGCGGCGACATCGACCGGTGCCGAGCCGCGCCAGCCGAAGAGGAGCGGCGCCGTCCGGATCGACCGGACCAGGGAGGCCGCGTCCCGGTCGGTGACCGGAATCAGTCGGTGCGCGGTGTCGCTGAGCAGTTGTGAGGCGGCCCCCGCGAGCCCGAAGGAGACCACCGCTCCGGCCGCCGGGTCGATCACGGCCCGTACGACCGTGTCGACGCCGCGTGGGGCCATGCCCTGCACGACGGGCCGCAGCTCCTCGGGGGTCCCGAAGAGGCCGGTCAACTCCGCGTACGCCCGGCGAAGTTGCTCCTCGTCCGTCAGGTCGAGCCGTACGCCTCCCAGGTCGGCGCGGTGCCGCAGGTGCGGGGCGGTGGCCTTCAGGGCCACGGGGTAGCCGAGGTCGCGCGCCGCCGCGGCGGCCTCGTCCGGTGTGGGCGCGGGCCGGGCCTCGCGCACCGGGATGCCGTACCGGGCGAGGAGCGCGCACGTCTGGCCGGTGCCGAGCGTGAGCCCCTCCCCGCGCGCGAGGAGCGTGTCGATCTGCTCGGCGGCGCCCTTCTCGTCGATGTCCTCGTACTCGGGCACCTTCCCGGGGTCCGCGGCGTCGCGGCGCCACTGGGCGTACCGCACGGTTTCGGCGAGGGCCCGTACGGCGCGCTCGGCGGCCGGGTAGGCGGGGATGAGCCGGGCGCCCTCCGGGGGCGGGGAGTCCTCCACGCGCGTGCGTGCCGGCCGCTGGTCGGGCAGCGGTACGGCGTGGGGTGCCGTGCCGGCGGCCCGGGAGAGGGCGTCCGCGAGTCCGCCGAGCTCCACGTGGACCACGAGGACCGGCTTGGCCGGGGCGGCGGCCGCCGCCGAGCGGAGCGCCTCGGCGAGCGCCTCGTCCGCGGCGGATGTCTCGCCCACCGCCGGTATGGCCGTCACGACCACGGCGTCGCACGTGTCGTCCGCCAGGGCCCGCGCCAGGGCCGTGTGGAAGTCCTCCGCCGAGGCCCCGGTCGTGAGGTCCAGCGGCGCCAGCGGGCTGAGCCCCTCGGTGAGGCACGCGTCGTACGTCAGCAGGCCGAGCGACTCCGAGTTGCCGAGGATCGCCACGCGCGGGCCGGCGGGCAGGGGCTGGCGGGCCAGCAGCAGGCCCGTGTCGACGAGCTCGGTGATCGTGTCCACGCGGATCACGCCGGCCTGTCGCAGCAGGTCGGAGACGGTGGCGTGCGGCAGCCGGGTGGCGCGTACGGCATGTCCCTGGGGTGAGACCCCGCCGTGGCGCGCGCCCTGCACCACGACCAGCGGCTTGACCGTGGCCGTGCGGCGCGCGAGGCGCGTGAACTTGCGCGGGTTGCCGATGGACTCCAGGTACATGAGGGCGACGTCGGTGTCCGGGTCGTCGTACCAGTACTGGAGCACGTCGTTGCCGGAGACGTCCGCGCGGTTGCCCGAGGACACGAAGGTGGACACGCCCGTGACGCCGGTGACTCCTCCGCCGCGCCGGTGGAGCCGGGACAGCAGGGCGATGCCGATGGCACCGGACTGGGCGAAGAGGCCGATCCGTCCGGGGCGTGGCATCTCGGGGGCGAGGGAGGCGTTGAGCCTGACGCCGGGCGAGGTGTTGATGATCCCGAAGGCGTTGGGCCCGATGATGCGCATGCCGTACGTCCGGGCCTGGCGCACCAGTGCGCGCTGGCGCTCGCGCCCTTGCGGTCCGCTCTCGGCGTACCCGGCGGAGAGGACCACGAGGCCCTGCACACCGTGCTCGCCGCACTCGGCGACGACCTCGGGGACGTGCTCGGCCGGGACGGCGACGACCGCGAGGTCGACGGGCTCGGCGATCTCACGGATGGAGCGGTACGCCGGGACTCCGTCCAGCTCCTTGTCCTGAACGGCCCTGTTCACGGCGTACAGGCGCCCGGTGAAGCCCGCGTCCCTCAGGCCCGCGAGCACGCCCCGGCCCACGCCGCCGGGTGTGCGTCCCGCGCCGATGACGGCGACCGAGCCGGGCGCGAGCAGCCGCTGCACGGACCGGGCCTCGGCGCGCTGCTCCCGCGCGCGCTGCACGGCGAGGGAGCGGTCGGTGGGCTCCAGGTCGAGCTCCAGGCGGACGACGCCGTCCTCGAAGCTGCGCTGCTGCTGGTACCCGGCGTCCGTGAACACCTTGATCATCTTGGTGTTGGCGGGGAGCACCTCGGCGGCGAAGCGGCGGATGCCGCGCTCGCGGGCGACGGCCGCGATGTGTTCGAGGAGGGCGGACGCGACGCCCCGGCCCTGGTGGGCGTCCTGCACGAGGAAGGCGACCTCGGCCTCGTCGGCCGGCGCGGACGCGGGCATGCCGTCGGTGTTGATGCGGTCATAGCGTACGGTGGCGATGAACTCGCCGCCGACCGTGGCCGCGAGTCCCACCCGGTCCACAAAGTCGTGGTGCGTGAAGCGGTGGACGTCCTTGGCGGACAGGCGAGGGTACGGCGCGAAGAAGCGGTAGTACTTCGACTCGTCGGAGACCTGCTCGTAGAAGCTGACCAGGCGCTCGGCGTCATCAACGGTGATGGGCCTGATGCGCGCGGTGCCGCCGTCGCGCAGCACCACGTCGGCCTCCCAGTGGGCGGGGTACTCGCGCCGGTCCGACGAGGTCTGCATGAGCCCCAGAGTAAGACGCGCGTACGACAGCGACGTGAGGCGGTCTCGCGCACGAACGCGGCGCGGGGCAGTCTGGGGACACACACCACCCGGATCGTGGTCAGGCCGTGGGCCCGATCCGGACCCGCTTCACGAAGCGGGAGAGCGGTCCGGGCCATCCGGTCCGGACCGATCGAGACACCTGACGAGACACCTGAAGGGCAGCAACACATGGCTGAGCGCCGCGTCAACATCGGCTGGGCCGAGGGCCTCCACGCCCGCCCCGCCTCCCTCTTCGTCCGGGCCGCCACGGCCTCCGGTATCCCCGTGACGATCGCCAAGGCCGACGGCACCCCCGTCAACGCGGCCTCCATGCTGGCGGTGCTGGGTCTGGGCGCCAAGGGCGGCGAGGAGATCGTGCTCGCTTCCGAGGCCGAGGGCGCGGACGCCGCGCTCGACCGCCTGGCGAGGCTGGTCGCCGAGGGGCTCGAAGAGCTTCCCGAGACCGTCTGAGTGACGCGGCGATAGGCCCGAAAGGCCACCCGCGCACACATTGAAGGGCTCGCCCGAATTACCGGGCGGGCCCTTCGCATTTCCTCTTCGCGGGCAGCAGAAATAATCCCCTGCGAATTCGACCTTCTTTGTATACGGCCATTGTGTTAATCCCGCAGGCTCGTGATGTTTACGGGATGTTGCGAAGTCCTCACACGCTCGGTGCGGTCGGCCCGTCCGGGAAAACGCAGCCGGTGCGCGGCCGTCGCGCGTTCGGTGTGCAGCGCCGTGATCGTGCGGGCCCGCTCGCTGTCGCCGCGCGCGACGGCGTCGACGATGCCGCCGTGCTCGGCCCAGGACTCGACGGGACCGGCGGGCGCCTCCACCGCGTACATCCAGGCGATCTTGTGGCGCAGCTGGGCGAGGGTCGAGGTCAGCGCGGGGCTGCCGGAGGCCTGGGCGAGCGTCTCGTGGAACCAGCCGCCGAGTGAGCGCAGGTCATCGCTGTTGCCCCGCCTGGCCCGCTCCTGCCCCAGCCTGACCAGGCCCCGCAGCACCTTGAGGTGCGCCTCGGTACGGCGCTGGGCGGCGCGCGCTGCGCCCAGCGGCTCCAGCAGCATGCGCATCTCCAGCAGGTCGGCGGCCTCCTGCTCGGTGGGCTCCGCGACACACGCGCCCGCGTGCCGGCGGGTGACCACGAAGCCCTCGGCCTCCAGCGTGCGCAGCGCCTCACGGACGGGGACGCGGCTGACGCCGTACCGGCGGGCGAGGAGTTCCTCGGTGAGCCGGCTGCCGCGCTCGTAGACACCCGCGACGATGTCATCACGAATCGCCGTGCATACCGAGTGTGCCGGAATACGCATGACCCGACCTCCGCCTTAATCCCCGTGAAACGCCTTTGATTGACGTGTGTTCAAGCGACTCTATTGCAGTCGGCCGGAATTTCCGATGCCGGGCCGGAATCCAGGGATATTTTTTGGACAGGAGGTACGTCACAAACGGCGAAGGCCCCGGCTCGGTGAGCCGGGGCCTCGCGCGCTGTGGGCCGGGTCTCGCGCGGTGGCCTGGTGGGTCAGACGTTCACGCCGTGCGAGCGCAGGTACGCGACGGGGTCGATGTCCGAGCCGTACTCGGCCGTCGTGCGGGCCTCGAAGTGCAGGTGCGGGCCCGTGACGTTGCCGGTCGCCCCGGACAGGCCGATCCGCTGGCCGGGAGTGACCGTCTGGCCGACGGAGACCCCGATGGACGACAGGTGCCCGTACTGCGTGTACGTGCCGTCGTGCATCTTGATGACGATGTTGTTGCCGTAGGCGCCGCCCCAGCCCGCCTCGACGACGGTGCCGGAGCCGACGGCGTGGACGGCCGTGCCGGAGGAGGCGTGGAAGTCGATGCCGGTGTGGCTGCCGGAGGACCAGGCGGCGCCGCCGGACTGGTAGCCGGTCGAGACGTAGGAGCCGCTGACCGGGGCGACGAAGGTGTTGAGGCGCTTGCGTTCGGCCTCACGGGCGGCGCGCTCCTTGGCCGCGCGCTCCTTCTTGGCCGCCTTCTCGGCCGCCTCCTTGGCGCGCTGCTTCGCGAGGGCCTCGGCCTTCTTCTGCGCGGCGGCCTGCTGCTGGGCGGCGGCCTGGGCGTCGATCTGTTCGGCCACCGCGTCGCCGATCTCGATGGCCTGGGTGAGCCCGGTCTGCCCGGCGGAGGTGTCCGCGGCGAAGGCGGGGGCGGCCAGCGTGCCGATGACGCCCGAGGTGGTGAGCGCGGCGGCGCCCACGGCCTTCGTGGTCGCGCGCTTCATCCGGCCGGCGCGGCGGTGCTTCCCGGTGGCGCAGGTGAACGCCATGAAGTGGCTGGTCCTTTCCTTCCCTCTCGCCTACCGGGTTAGCTGACGGGTTCGGAGCAGGAAGGTCTCCTACGGTCCCCCTTCACCAGGTGAAGGGCGTCCGATTCACCCCAGGGACTGCGGTTGGGTCCCCGGCTCCCCTGGCTCGCGCCGTTCGGGGACTCGGCGATGACTGTCCGGTGCCGCGGGCGCGGCGCACTGCTGACGAACAGCCGAACAGACGCTAAGCGGGCCCTCTTTGAAATCACAAACGAAGCCGGGGTTTTGTAGCGCACACCACAGGGCAGACAGGAAACCTCTCCCGCAAATACGGACATCCGGGGCCCCGGTGACGAAAGAGTCACCGGGGCCCCGGATGCGGGCGGGCCCGGACGGGCCGCCGCGGGCGGTCTACTCGGCGCGTACGACGGAGACTGCGCCGATGCCGAGGGCCCTGACGGGCTCCTCGATCTGCGCGGCGTCACCGACGAGGACGGTCACGAGGCGGTCCACCGGGAAGGCGTTCACCACGGCCGCGGTGGCCTCGACGGTGCCGGTCGCGGCGAGCTGCCGGTACAGCGTCGCCTGGTAGTCGTCCGGCAGGTGCTGCTCGACCTGGTCGGCGAGGGTGCTCGCGACGGCGGCGGCCGTCTCGTACTTGAGCGGGGCGACCCCGACGAGGTTCTGCACGGCGACATCACGCTCGGCGTCGTCGAGGCCCTCGGCGGCGAGGGTGCGCAGCACGGTCCACAGGTCGTCGAGGGCCGGGCCCGTGTTCGGCGTGTCGACGGAGCCGCTGATGGCGAGCATCGCGGCGCCCGAAGCCCCTCCGGGGACAGCAGGTGCCGCGGAGCGCAGCACCTGGGCGAACGCCCGCACACCGTAGGTGTAGCCCTTCTCCTCGCGCAGGACGCGGTCCAGGCGGGAGGTGAGGGTGCCGCCGAGGCAGTACGTGCCGAGCACCTGGGCCGGCCACACACGGTCGTGGCGGTCGGCGCCGACGCGGCCGATGAGCAGCTGCGTCTGGACGGCTCCGGGGCGGTCCACGATGACGACACGGCCGGTGTCGTCGGCGGTCACCGCCGGCACGGGGCGCGGCTGGGCCGGGGAGCCGGTCCAGGCGCCCAGGGTGTCGCCGAGCAGCGCGTCCAGGTCGACTCCGGTGAGGTCGCCGACGACGACCGCGGTGGCCGTGGCGGGGCGGACGTGCTTCTCGTAGAAGGCGCGCACGGCCGCCGCGTCGATGCTCTCGACCGTCTCCTCGGTGCCCTGGCGCGGGCGCGACATGCGCGAGGTCGCCGGGAACAGCTCCTTGGAGAGCTCCTTCGCGGCACGGCGGGCCGGGTTGGCGGTCTCGTGCGGGATCTCGTCGAGCCGGTTGCGCACCAGCCGCTCGACCTCGCTGTCCTCGAACGCGGGGGCCCTCAGGGCGTCGGCGAGCAGACCGAGCGCCTTGGGGAGCCGTGAGACGGGGACTTCGAGGCTGAGGCGTACGCCGGGGTGGTCGGCGTGCGAGTCGAGGGTGGCTCCGCAGCGCTCCAGCTCGGCGGCGAACTCCTCCGCGGAGTGCTTGTCGGTGCCCTCGGAGAAGGCACGGGCCATGATCGTGGCGACGCCGTCGAGGCCCACGGGCTCGGCGTCCAGGGGGGCGTCGAGAAGCACCTCGACGGCGACGACGCGCTGGCCGGGGCGGTGGCAGCGCAGCACGGTCAGCCCGTTGTCGAGGGTCGCGCGCTCGGGCGCCGGGAACGCCCAGGGCCTGGCCTCGCCGGCCTGGGGCTGCGGGTGGAAGTCCATGGTCGCGAGCTCGGTCACTTGGCCGACTCCTCGTTCTCGTCGGTCACCGCGGCTTCGGCGGTCTCGTCGGCGTCCTCGGCGTCCCCGCTGCCGGCCGCGATCGGCTCGTAGACGAGCACCGCGCGGTTGTCGGGCCGCAGCCGGGCCTGCGCGACGGCCTGCACCTCCTCGGCGGTCACGTCGAGCACGCGCTGGACGGCCGTCAGGGCGAGCTGCGGGTCGCCGAACAGCACGGCGTACCGGCACAGTTCGTCGGCGCGGCCGGCGACCGTGCCGAGCCGGTCCAGCCATTCGCGCTCCAACTGGGCCTGGGCGCGCTCCATTTCCTCCGCCGTGGGGCCCTCGGCGGCGAACCGGGCGAGCTCCTCGTCGACGGCGGCCTCGATCACCGGGACCTCGACATCGCCGGAGGTCTTCACGTCGAGCCACCCCAGGGAGGGCGCTCCGGCCAGCCGCAGCAGGCCGAACCCGGCTGCCACCGCCGTACGGTCGCGCCGTACGAGCCGGTTGTAGAGGCGGGACGACTCACCGCCGCCGAGGACCGTCAGCGCCAGGTCGGCCGCGTCGGCCTCGCGCGTGCCGTCCTCCGGGAGCCGGTAGGCGGCCATCAACGCGCGCGCGGGGACCTCTTCCTCCACGACCTCCCGCAGCTGCTCGCCGATGGTCTCCGGCAGCGAACCGTCCCGCGGGGCGGGCTTGCCGTCGTGGCCGGGGATGGAGCCGAAGTACTTCTCGATCCAGGCGAGCGTCTGCTCCGGGTCGATGTCGCCGACCACGGAGAGCACCGCGTTGTTGGGCGCGTAGTAGGTGCGGAAGAACGCGCGCGCGTCCTCCAGCGTGGCCGCGTCCAGGTCGGCCATCGAACCGATCGGGGTGTGGTGGTAGGGGTGGCCGTCCGGGTAGGCGAGGGCGGTCAGCTTCTCGAAGGCGGTGCCGTAGGGCACGTTGTCGTAGCGCTGGCGGCGCTCGTTCTTGACGACGTCCCGCTGGTTCTCCATGGACTCGTCGTCCAGCGCCGTCAGCAGCGAACCCATGCGGTCGGCCTCCAGCCAGAGGGCGAGCTCCAGCTGGTGGGCGGGCATGGTCTCGAAGTAGTTGGTGCGCTCGAAGCTCGTCGTACCGTTCAGCGAGCCGCCCGCGCCCTGGACCAGCTCGAAGTGGCCGTTGCCCTGCACCTGGGCCGAGCCCTGGAACATCAGGTGCTCGAAGAGGTGGGCGAGACCGGTGCGGCCCTTGACCTCGTGACGGGAGCCGACGTCGTACCAGAGGCACACCGCCGCGACCGGGGTCAGGTGGTCCTCGGAGAGCACCACGCGCAGCCCATTGGCCAGGCGGTGCTCGGTCGCTGTCAGGCCCCCGGTGCCTGCCTCGGCTGTGGCCGTGTGACCCATGGGCATGTACGTCCCTTCATCGCGGAAGCTGTCGCGGAAGTTGTCGCGGAAAACCGCGTCTTTCTGCCGGTCCTGCCACTGTATGCAAGCGTGCGGACGGCTGGCGAAGTTCCCGGTTCCCGTACGCCCAGAGCGAGACTCCCGGACAGGAGAGCGGGGACTGGCGCAGGCCGGGGTCCGGCCCGCCGCACGCCGGGGAGAAATCGGGTCCGTGGCCGCCGCCCGTCCGCTCCCAGGACGGCTCCGGGACCGCCGCACCGCGGGCGGGCTCGGGCCCGTGACGGGCGCCGCCGACGCCGGGAACAGCGGGAAGATCCTCTCGCGCCTGGGCGGGGCGCCCTCCTTCGGGCGCACTCGAAGCCGGGGAAGAGTACGGACCGGCGCGCCGCGGCGGGCCACCTGGTGCGGCACCATGGCCGTGTACGGGCCCGGGGGAGCTGGAACGGCGCCATGTTGACGTGAGCGCCTGGCGACGCCTCCCCGCCGTCCCGACGTACGTCCCTTTCATCCGCCCCGACGTGCACTCCGGGCGTTCCGGCGCCGTGTTGAGAGGGACGGAGAGGCGCCCCTGTGGAAGGGGCGTGGTCCGGGTTGTCAGTGCGTCGGGCCACAATGGACCGCGTCAGATCCCGTTCATGCCCCGGCAAGACTGTGAAGGAGCCGCAGCAGCGATGGCCCGCCGCAGCACGAAGACTCCGCCCGACGACGCGTACGAGGAGAAGATCCTCGACATCGACGTCGTCGACGAGATGCAGGGCTCCTTCCTGGAGTACGCGTACTCGGTCATCTACTCCCGAGCCCTGCCGGACGCCCGCGACGGCCTCAAGCCGGTGCACCGCCGGATCGTCTACCAGATGAGCGAGATGGGCCTGCGTCCCGACCGCGGCTACGTGAAGTGCGCCCGCGTCGTGGGCGAGGTCATGGGCAAGTTGCACCCGCACGGCGACGCGTCGATCTACGACGCCCTGGTGCGCCTGGCCCAGCCCTTCTCCATGCGCGTGCCGCTGGTCGACGGCCACGGCAACTTCGGCTCCCTGGGCAATGACGACCCGCCGGCCGCCATGCGGTACACGGAGTGCCGGATGGCCGACGCGACCAGCCTGATGACCGAGTCCATCGACGAGAACACGGTGGATTTCGCGCCCAATTACGACGGCCAGGAGCAGGAGCCGGTGGCGCTGCCCGCCGCGTTCCCGAACCTGCTGGTGAACGGCGCGTCGGGCATCGCCGTCGGCATGGCCACGAACATGCCCCCGCACAACCTGGGCGAGGTCATCGCGGCGGCCCGACACCTGATCCGCCACCCGAACGCGGACCTCGACACGCTGATGAAGCACGTGCCGGGCCCCGACCTGCCCACGGGCGGCCGGATCGTCGGCCTCTCCGGGATCAGGGACGCGTACGAGACGGGCCGCGGCACCTTCAGGATCCGCGCCACGGTGTCCGTGGAGAGCGTGACCGCACGGCGCAAGGGCCTGGTCGTCACCGAGCTGCCCTTCAGCGTCGGTCCCGAGAAGGTGATCGCCAAGATCAAGGACCTGGTCGGCTCGAAGAAGCTGCAGGGCATCGCCGACGTCAAGGACCTCACCGACCGCCAGCACGGGCTGCGCCTGGTCATCGAGATCAAGAACGGCTTCGTGCCGGAGGCGGTCCTGGAGCAGCTCTACAAGCTGACGCCGATGGAGGAGAGCTTCGGCATCAACAACGTGGCGCTGGTCGACGGCCAGCCGCTCACGCTGGGCCTGAAGGAGCTCCTGGAGGTCTACCTCGACCACCGCTTCAACGTGGTACGGCGGCGCTCCGAGTTCCGCCGCGGCAAGAGGCGCGACCGGCTCCATCTGGTCGAGGGCCTGCTCACGGCGCTGGTGGACATCGACGAGGTGATCCGTCTGATCCGCTCCAGCGAGAACTCGGCGGAGGCGAAGCAGCGTCTGATGGAGCGCTTCTCGCTGAGCGACGTGCAGACCCAGTACATCCTGGACACGCCGCTGCGCCGGCTGACCAAGTTCGACCGTATCGAGCTGGAGTCGGAGCGGGACAGGCTGAATGCGGAGATCGCGGAGCTGACCCGCATCCTGGAGTCGGACGCGGAGCTGCGCAAGCTGGTGTCGGGCGAACTGGCCGCGGTGGCCAAGAAGTTCGGCACCTCCCGTCGCACGGTGCTCCTTGAGTCCTCCGGCACCCCCGCGCCCACGGTCCCGCTCCAGGTGGAGGACGCCCCGTGCCGCGTCCTGCTCTCCTCGACGGGCCTGCTGGCGCGTACGGTGAACAGCGAGCCCTTCGCGGCGGACGAGGACGGGCGGCGGACCAAGCACGATGTGATCGTCTCCGCCGTCCCGGGGACGGCCCGGGGCGAGGTGGGCGTCGTGACGTCGTCGGGCCGCCTGCTGCGGCTGAACGTCATCGACCTCCCCCAGCTCCCGGAGACGGCGTCGGCGCCGAACCTCTCGGGCGGCGCACCGCTGTCGGAGTTCCTCTCCCTGGAGGACGACGAGACGGTGGTGTGCCTGACGACGCTCGACGAGTCCTCGCCGGGCCTGGCACTCGGCACCGAGCAGGGCGTCGTCAAGCGTGTGGTCCCCGACTACCCGGCCAACAAGGAGGAGTTGGAGGTCATCACGCTCAAGGAGGGCGACCGGATCGTGGGCGCCGTCGAGCTGCGCACGGGCGAGGAGGACCTGGTCTTCATCACGGACGACGCCCAGTTGCTGCGCTATCAGGCCGCGCAGGTCCGACCGCAGGGCCGTCCGGCGGGCGGTATGGCGGGCATCAAGCTCGCCGAGGGCGCGAAGGTCATCTCGTTCACGGCCGTGGACCCGGCGGCGGACGCGATCGTCTTCACCGTGGCGGGCTCGCGGGGCACCCTGGACGACTCGGTCCAGACGACCGCCAAGCTGACCCCGTTCGACCAGTATCCGCGCAAGGGCCGCGCCACCGGCGGTGTGCGCTGCCAGCGGTTCCTGAAGGGCGAGGACTGTCTGTCCCTGGCCTGGGCGGGCCCGACCCCGGCACGTGCCGCCCAGAAGAACGGCACCCCGGTCGAGCTGCCCGAGACCGACCCGCGCCGCGACGGTTCGGGTGTGTCGCTCCAGAAGACGGTGGCGGTCGTCGCGGGACCGGTCTGACCCGCCGGACGGACCGCGCTAAGCGTCGGCGTCGGAGCCCGGCTCGTCGGGGTCCTGGACCTCGTCAAGGCCCTGGACCTCATCAGGATCCTGAACCTCATCGGGGTCCTGTACGTACCGCAGGACGCCCCACATGCTCTGCTCGTCGGCGTGTGGGGCGCCGTCCTCGCAGCCCTGAAGCTCCTTGCCGAGGGTCGTGGTGTCGATGCCGGAACCGATGAGGACGAGCTGTGTGCGGCGGGGCTCGCCGGGCGCCCAGGGCTCGGGATAGAACCGCAGGAACCGTCCCACGGCGTGCACCGCGTACCGGTTGTCCCGGTCGTGGGGACCGAAGTCGACGTACCCCTTGATGCGGTAGAGCCCGTCGGGCCGGCTGTCGAGGAACTCCATCAACCGGCGCGGGCCGAGGGGTACTTCGGAGGCGAAGGCGAGCGACTCATAGGCGGTGTGCAGATGCCCGCAGTGCTCACCGTGCCTGTGCTCGCCGTCCCCCTGGCCCGCACCGCTTCCGTCTGACTCCCCCTCCTCCTGCCGGTGGAGGTCGTCGAAGGACAGTTGCCCGACCCGCTCCTCGCTCGGCCTGCGGTCGAAGAGGAACTCCGGGTCGATGCGGCCGTACGTGGCGGGCACGACGGCGGCACGGTCGCTGAGGGAACGAACGAGCCCCAGAACCCGCTCACGCTCGCCGTCCGCGGCCCGGTCGAGCTTGTTGACGACGACGAGGTCGGCGAGCGAGAGGTGCCGGTCGATCTCGGGGTGCTTCTTTCGGGTCGCGTCGAACTCGGCGGCGTCGACGACCTCGACGAGCCCGCCGTACACGACCCGGGGGTTCTCGCTGGCGAGCACCATGCGCACGAGCTCCTGCGGTTCCGCGAGCCCGCTGGCCTCGATGACGATGACGTCGATCCGGGCGGAGGGGCGGGAGAGCCGCTCAAGGTACAGATCGAGCTCGCTGACGTCGACGGCACAGCACAGGCAGCCGTTGCCGAGGGAGACGGTGGAGTCTCCGAGCGCCCCGGCCACGGCCATCGCGTCGATCTCGATGGCACCGAAGTCGTTCACGATGGCCCCGATACGGCTGCCCCCGCTCCGGTGGAGCAGGTGATTGAGCAACGTGGTCTTGCCCGAGCCGAGGAACCCGGCGAGGACGACGACCGGGATCTGTGACCGCCCCGGCACCAGCATCTGCCGGGGATCCGAACTCGACGACATGTCCGACTGGCCGGCCCCGCTCGACTGCCTCAACGCACGCCCCTTCTCCTGCCACATGAATGTCGCCCCAGGATACGAGCGTGAAGGCGCGCGGCCGCGTCCCTCCTTGTGCCCCCCGTCGCCCCCGTCGCCCCCCGTCCGCCCTCCGGAAGCCACCGAGGGCCAAGTCAGGTTAGGCTCACCTCTGTGAGTACGTGCACGACCGCGTCGCGGAACCTCGACGAGCCCCTCGCGGGGACCTCGACCACCGCGAGGACCTGGCTGCTGCTGGAACAGCCCGGCCCCTGGGGTGCCAAGGCGCTCACCACGAGCCACCTGGACCCGGCCGTCGGCCGCGCCCTGGAAGCCGCCACGGAGAACACCGGTGTGCGCGTCGCGCTCATCCGCCGCCCCGGCCGCCACGCGGACTGCCACGATTCCCGCGAACGCCATGTGTACGCGGCCCACACCGTCCCCGGAAACATGTGGCTGCACAGCACCACGACCACCGACCCGGAGCAGGTACTCGACCTCGACTTCACCGCTCTCGGCATGGGGGACCATCACACGTTCGACGCCGTCCTTCAGGGTCGCCCCCACACAGGCGACCCGCTGGCACTCGTCTGCACCAACGGCAAGCGCGACCGCTGCTGCGCCCTCCTCGGCCGGCCGCTCGCCGCCGAACTGGCCTCCTCCGGTGTGGACGGTGTCTGGGAGGTCACGCACCTGGGCGGTCACCGCTTCTCACCCACACTGCTGGTCCTGCCGTCCGGCTACGCATACGGCCGCGCCGAGGCCCACCACGTCAAGGGCGTCCTCCAGGCCGCGCGGGAGGGCCGCGTCGTCACCGAGGGGTGCCGCGGAAGCTCCGCCTGGGAGCGGCCCGGGCAGGCGGCGGAGCTGGCCGTGCGCACGACGACGGGCGAGGACAGGGCGGGCACCCTCACCGTCGTCACCACGAACGGCGCGGCACCGCACTGGGAGGTGACGGTCGCCCACGCCGACGGCCGCCAGTGGCAGGTGACCGTCGCCCAGAGCGCCTCGCTGCCGCCCCGCCCGGAGAGCTGCGGCTCACCCCTGGGCTCTCCCGCCCGGATGGACGTGGTCTCCGTCCGGGAACTGTCGGCCACACCGCTGGCGAGCTGAACCTGCGTCGAGCCGAGGTGGGGGCCCCTCCGCTCCTTCCGTACCGTGCCAGGAGATCCACACCACACCTCTTCGGCCCGGCTCACCGCGCCACGTACCTTCATGGGTATGAGCCCCACTCCCCCCGCCCGCCGCCTGCGTCTCGGTCTGCCGCGGCGGGTGTTCTCACAGGTGCTGCTGATGCAGGTGGCGATCGCCGCCGGCGTCGCCGTGCTCGTGACCGGGCTGTTCCTCGCGCCGCTCAGCCAGCAACTGGACGACCAGGCGATGCGCCGCGCCCTCGCGATCGCGCAGACCACCGCCGCCCTGCCGCAGCTCGCCGAGGACCTGACGTCGACCAGGGCGTCCGTCGACGGCCCCGTGCAGGCGGAGGCCGAGCGGATCCGCAAGGCCAGCGGAGCCGAGTACGTGGTCGTGATGAACATGGACGGCATCCGCTGGTCCCACCCGGACCCGAAACAGATCGGCAGTGTCGTCTCGACGGATCCACGGCAGGCCCTGGCCGGTCAGGAGATCATGCAGATCGACAACGGCACGCTGGGCCGCTCGGCCCGTGGAAAGGTGCCGCTGCGCGACTCCGCCGGGAAGATCGTCGGCGCGGTCTCGGTCGGCATCGAGTACAACAGCGTGCGGGCCCGGCTGATCCACGCCATCCCGGGGCTCCTCGCCTACGCCGGCGCCGCCCTCGCCATCGGGTCGCTGGTCGCGTACCTGATCTCCCGGAGGGTGCAGCGGCAGACCCGGGACCTGGCCTTCTCGGACATCTCCTCGCTGCTCGTGGAGCGCGAGGCGATGCTGCACGGCATCCGGGAGGGCGTCGTCGCCCTGGACCGGAGCGGCCGCGTCCGCCTGCTCAACGACGAGGCTCAGCGCCTGCTCGGCATCGGTGAGGAGGCCGTCGGCCGCTCCCTCGACGAGGCGCTCGGTGAGGGCCGTACGACCGACGTCCTGGCCGGCCGGGTGACCGGCACCGACCTGCTCACCGTCCGGGGCCAGCGCGTCCTGGTCGCCAACCGGATGCCCACCGACGACGGGGGCGCCGTCGCCACTCTGCGGGACCGTACCGAGGTGGAGCAGCTCGGCCGCGAACTCGACTCCACACGCGGCCTGATCGACGCCCTGCGCGCGCAGGACCACGAGCACGCCAACCGCATGCACACCCTGCTCGGGCTGCTCGAACTGGAGATGTACGACGACGCCGTGGAGTTCGTCGGCGAGGTGGTCGGCGACCACAGGGCGACCGCCGAGCAGGTCACGGAGAAGATCCACGATCCGCTGCTCGCCGCGGTGCTCGTCGGCAAGGCCGCCGTGGCCGCCGAGCGTGGCGTGACCCTCTCGCTGGCCGAGCGGACCCTGCTGCCGGACCGGCTGATCGACCCCAGGGGGCTGGTCACGATGGTGGGGAACCTGGTCGACAACGCCCTCGACGCCGTGGCCGGCACTCCACACGCGCGCGTGGAGGTCGAACTGCGTGCCGAGGGGCGCACGGCGGTCCTCAGGGTGCGCGACACCGGACCGGGCGTTCCGGTGGAACAGCGGGAGCTGGTCTTCGCGGACGGGTGGTCCACCAAGAAGCCGCCCGCCCACGGCAAGCGGGGCATCGGGCTCTCCCTGGTGCGCCGGCTCGCCGAGCGGCAGGGCGGCAGCGCCCGCGTCACGGAGGCGGACGGCGGGGGCGCGGAGTTCGTCGTCGTCCTGCCGGAGGCCCTGGCGGATCCGGGACTGGCGGCTCAGACGCCCGCGCACCCGCTCCTGGTGCCCGGCAGTCGGACCGACTCGGGCGACCCGCTAACGTCGGGCCGCACCGGGGAACGGGATGCCGTGCTGGAGCCCGAGGCCGCCGCAGCCACCGAGGAGGAGTCGTCATGATCGAGGTCCTGGTCGTGGACGACGACATCCGGGTCGCGAAGGTCAACGCCGCCTACGTGGAGAAGGTGCCCGGCTTCCATGTCACGGGTGAGGCGCACAGCGCGGTGGAGGCGCTGCGGCAGCTGGAGACACTGCCCCGGGTGGACCTCGTCCTCATGGACCACTATCTGCCGGACCGAACGGGCCTGGAGGTCGTCCAGGAGATGCGGCGGCGCGGCCTCCAGGCCGATGTGATCATGGTGACGGCGGCCCGCGACGTCTCGACCGTCCAGGCGGCGATGCGGCAGGGGGCCCTGCAGTACCTGGTCAAGCCGTTCGCGTTCGGGGGCCTGCGCACCAAGCTGGAGGCGTACGCGGAGCTCCGCCGCACCCTCGACGGCGGCGGCGAGGCCGAACAGGCCGAGGTGGACCGGATCTTCGGCGCCCTCTCCGCGAGCGGGGCGCCCGACCTCCCCAAGGGGCACTCCGCCACGACCACGGAACTCGTACGCCGCGCCCTGATGTCCGCCGACGGCCCGCTGTCGGCCCAGGAGATCGCCGAACAGACCGGCCTGAGCCGCCAGACCGCCCAGCGTTACCTGAAGCTCCTGGAGCGTACGGGACGGGCCACGCTGAGCCTCAAGTACGGCGAGGCGGGCCGCCCGGAGCACCGTTACGTATGGGCGACCCGCGCCTGAGCATCCCTCGGTCTCCGCGTACGCGGCTGGCGGAGGGTGCGGGGAAGGCGGGGCTTCCCCGCACGCTCCGGCGCGGCGCTACGCGTCGATGCGTGACCGGTCCAACGTCGCCGCCGAACTGGAGATGAACTCCTTGCGCGGGGCGACGTCGTTGCCCATCAGGAGATCGAAGACCTGCTCGGCGGCCTCCAGGTCGGAGAGGTTGATCCGGCGCAGGGTGCGGTGACGCGGGTCCATCGTGGTCTCGGCCAGCTGGTCGGCGTCCATCTCACCGAGGCCCTTGTAGCGCTGGATCGAGTCCTTGTAGCGCTGACCCTTGCTCTGGAACTCCATGAGCTTGTCGCGCAGTTCGCGGTCCGAGTACGTGTACACGTACTTGTCCTGGCCCCTCTTGGGCTGGACCAGCTCGATGCGGTGCAGCGGCGGCACCGCGGCGAAGACCCGGCCCGCCTCGACCATGGGCCGCATGTAGCGGTGGAACAGCGTCAGGAGCAGGGTCCGGATGTGGGAGCCGTCCACGTCGGCGTCGGTCATCATGATGATCTTGCCGTAGCGCGCCGTGTCGATGTCGAAGGTCCGGCCGGAGCCGGCTCCTATGACCTGGATGATCGCACCGCACTCGGCGTTCTTGAGCATGTCCGTCACGGACGACTTCTGGACGTTGAGGATCTTGCCGCGGATCGGCAGCAGCGCCTGGAACTCGGAGTTCCGGGCGAGCTTGGCGGTGCCCAGCGCCGAGTCGCCCTCGACGATGAAGAGTTCGCTGCGCTCCACGTCGTCACTGCGGCAGTCGGCGAGCTTGGCGGGCAGCGAGGAGGACTCCAGAGCGGTCTTCCGGCGCTGCGCGTCCTTGTGCTGGCGGGCCGCGATACGCGTCCGGGCGGCGGCGACCGCCTTCTCCATGACCACCCGGGCCTGGGCGGCCGCGTCGCGCTTGGTGGAGGTCAGGAACGCCTTGAGTTCCTTGGAGACCACGTTGTTCACGATCCGGCGGGCCGCCGACGTGCCGAGGACCTCCTTGGTCTGGCCCTCGAACTGCGGCTCGGCGAGTCGGACGGTGACGACCGCGGTGAGGCCCTCCAGGGCGTCGTCCTTGACGATGTCGTCCTCGGCGACGCGCAGCAGCTTCTTGGCGCGCAGCACCTCGTTCATCGTCTCTTTGACGGCCTGCTCGAAACCGGCCACGTGGGTGCCGCCCTTGGGGGTGGCGATGATGTTGACGAACGACCTGAGGGTCGCGTCGTAACCGGTCCCCCAGCGCAGCGCGACATCGACGCCGAGTTCGCGGGTGACCTCGGTGGGTGTCATCTGGCCGTGGTCGTCGAGGACGGGAACCGTCTCCTTGAAGGTGCCCTGTCCGGAGAAACGGAGGACGTCGCAGACCGGCTTGTCGGTGGCCAGGTACTCGCAGAACTCGCTGATGCCTCCGTCGAAGCGGAAGGACTCCTCGCCCTTGCTGCCGCCCTCGCCCAGGCCGTACTCGTCGCGAACGACGATGGTCAGGCCGGGCACCAGGAACGCGGTCTGGCGGGCACGCTGGTGCAGCGTCTCCAGGGAGAGCTTGGCGTCCTTGAGGAAGATCTGGCGGTCGGCCCAGTACCGCACACGTGTGCCGGTCCGCGTCTTGGGGATCTTCTTCGCCTTGCGCAGGCCCCCCTTGGCCTCGAACTTGGCGTCCGGTCCCGTCGCCGCGAAGCCGCCGGCCACGCCGCGCCGGAAGCTGATGGCATGGGTGTGGCCACTGCGGTCGACCTCGACGTCCAGTCGCGACGAGAGCGCGTTCACCACGGAGGCGCCCACGCCGTGCAGGCCGCCCGAGGCCGCGTAGGAGCCGCCGCCGAACTTGCCTCCCGCGTGCAGCTTGGTCATGACGACCTCGACTCCGGAGAGGCCCGTCTTGGGCTCCACGTCCACGGGGATGCCGCGGCCGTTGTCCCGCACCTCCACGGAGGCGTCGTCGTGGAGGATCACCTCGATGTGGTCGCAGTAGCCCCCGAGGGCCTCGTCCACCGAGTTGTCGATGATCTCCCACAGGCAGTGCATCAGACCGCGGCTGTCGGTCGACCCGATGTACATGCCCGGGCGCTTGCGTACGGCTTCAAGCCCTTCGAGGACGAGCAGGTGCCGCGCGGTGTAGTTGGAACCATCCCGGTCTGCTCCGGTCAGCAGCGCTGTGGACGGCACGGACGTCTCGGCGGTCACGCGGTTCGCTCCTCGCTGAATTTCAGATGGGGTCCTTTGGGGTAAGGACGCGGCTTCGGTCGCCGTTCAGAGGGTACCGAGGCCTGGTAGAGCCGATGTAACGCCACCCTCGTCTGAACTCAGACTAGTCCAGACTCGTACGAGCGTTCGATCCCTCGATGGAGTGAAGTACATATCACGTTCCCTTCGAGGCATGAACCATTTAGGCTCCGGGCACGTCCTCATGAACAACCGGCAACCCAGCCGGGAGGACAGGACAACCGACAGACAGCGCGAAATCCGTACGACACGAAGACACGCACTACGGCTCATTCGCCGCCAACCGGCAGCAGACAGCCGGCCCGGAAAGATTTTTCGAGGAAAAGCCGCGAGCGGGAACGTTTTCGGCCTGGTTGGATGTTGACCCTGGTACGACAGCTCGTCGAGCTAGAGAAGAGGCGACGTGACTACTGTTCTGACCCCCGCGAGCCCGCTGACGGCCGCTGACCGATGCGACCGTTGCGGCGCACAGGCCTACCTGCGCGTCGTTCTGCTGAGCGGTGGCGAACTACTCTTCTGCGCTCACCACGGTCGCAAGTTCGAGCCGGAGCTCAAGAAGATCGCCGCTGAGATACAGGACGAGACGGAGCGGCTGACGTCCGCTCCGGCAAGCGCCGGCGATGAGGAACGCTGACACCTCGCATCCACGACGAGCCAGCGCCGGCGGCAGGCCGGCGACACGGGCGGCCACCCCGCTCACAAGGGGTGGCCGCCCCTACGCGTACCCTCAGCGCCCCCAGCCCAGCGTCCGGAGGATCTCCGAGACCCGGGTGTAGACCCCGGGATTCCCCCGCAGACCGCACCCGGTCCCCCATGACACCAGCCCGATGAGCTTGCCCTGGGCGACCAGCGGGCCGCCGCTGTCGCCCTGGCAGGCGTCGCGTCCGCCCGCGAGTTCCCCGGCACACACCATGGAGCCGGCCCTGTACGTTCCGTCCCTGCTCCCTGAGTACGCCTCCTCGCAGACCGCGTCGGGCAGCACTTTCACGCGTGCGGCACGCAGGCTGCGGGCGTAGTCGCCGGCGCCTGTGGTGTCCCCCCAGCCGTAGACCACGGCGCCCGTGTCCGGCCGGTATGCGGAGTCGCCCGCCGCCGCCATCCGGATGACCGCGCTCTCGGGGAGCGGCGAGGCGAGGGAGAGAACGGCGAAGTCCCCGGCGTTCGTATTGCTGTCATAGTTCGGGTTGACCCAAGCCGCTCGTACGGGGATCTCCTTGCCCTCGGCCGAGAGAAGGTCACCCCGGCCCTCGATCACCTTGAGGTCACGCACCTTTTCCGGCGGCGCCCCCAGCACCGCCCCGCTCAGACAGTGGGCCGCGGTCAGCACAGTCGAGCGGCCCACCGCCACACCGCCGCAAAACTGCCCTGCACGCGTACCCCCGAACCGGTCACGGCTGGACAGCGCCACCGTCCAGGGGCTCTCCGATATCTCGACCGGATAGCCGCCGATGACGACGTCGGCTGCCGCCGGAGTTGCTGGTGATGCCAGGGGTATCGCGCCCACTGCGGCGGCGAGGGCCGATACCCGGGCAACGGATCGTCGCATGCGAACTCCTCACTCTGGGACATTCACTGCACACCCAGGGTGATTCACCGGGCGGCTGCCCGCATGCGCGCACAAGCCGAAGGCCCGGCCTCCACAGTGGAGACCGGGCCTTCACAGGCGTACGAGCGAGGCTCTAGTCCAGGTAGTCGCGCAGCACCTGCGAGCGCGACGGGTGACGCAGCTTCGACATCGTCTTGGACTCGATCTGGCGGATCCGCTCGCGCGTGACGCCGTACACCTTGCCGATCTCGTCGAGGGTCTTCGGCTGACCGTCGGTGAGACCGAAGCGCATGGAGACGACGCCCGCCTCGCGCTCGGACAGAGTGTCGAGGACAGAGTGCAGCTGCTCCTGCAGGAGTGTGAAGCTGACCGCGTCGGCCGGGACGACGGCCTCGGAGTCCTCGATGAGGTCACCGAACTCGCTGTCGCCGTCCTCACCGAGCGGGGTGTGCAGCGAGATCGGCTCGCGGCCGTACTTCTGGACCTCGATGACCTTCTCCGGGGTCATGTCGAGCTCCTTGGCCAGCTCCTCCGGGGTGGGCTCGCGGCCCAGGTCCTGGAGCATCTGGCGCTGAACGCGCGCGAGCTTGTTGATGACCTCGACCATGTGCACCGGGATACGGATGGTGCGGGCCTGGTCGGCCATGGCGCGGGTGATCGCCTGACGGATCCACCAGGTGGCGTACGTGGAGAACTTGTAGCCCTTGGTGTAGTCGAACTTCTCGACCGCACGGATCAGACCGAGGTTGCCCTCCTGGATGAGGTCCAGGAAGAGCATGCCGCGGCCGGTGTACCGCTTGGCCAGGGAGACCACCAGACGGAGGTTGGCCTCCAGGAGGTGGTTCTTGGCGCGGCGGCCGTCCTCGGCGATGATCTCCAGCTCGCGCTTGAGCTTGGGGGCGAGCTTGTCGGCGCCTGCCAGCTTGTCCTCGGCGAACAGACCGGCCTCGATGCGCTTGGCGAGCTCGACCTCCTGCTCGGCGTTGAGCAGCGGGACCTTGCCGATCTGCTTGAGGTAGTCCTTGACCGGGTCGGCGGTGGCGCCGGCCGCGGCGACCTGCTGCGCGGGCGCGTCGTCCTCGTCCTCGTCGGAGAGCACGAAACCGGCGCTCTCGGTGCCCTCGGGCTCGTCGCCGCCCTTGCCGGGTGCCGGGGTCTCCTCAAGCGCCTCGTCGTCGAGAAGCTCGGCGTCGTCCTTCTTGGCGCTGGTCTTCTTGGCCACCGTCTTCTTGACGGCGGTCTTCTTGGCGACGGTTTTCTTGGCGGTCGCCTTCTTGGCGGCGGCCTTCTTCGCGGGCGCGGCGCCCTCGGTGGGATCGTCGGCGGACGGCACGGCCGGAGCGGCGGGGGCGGTGGCCTTCTTCGTGGTCACCGTCTTCGCCGCCACGGTCTTGGTGGCGGTGCGCTTGGCCGGACTCTTCGCTGCGACGCTCTTTCGGGTGCGCTTGGGCTCTGCGGCACTGACCATCAGCGTCACACCCTCTTCCTCAAGGATCTGGTTGAGGCTGCGCAGTACGTTCTTCCACTGAGTGGCCGGAATCTGGTCAGCTTCGAAGGCTCGACGCACGTCGTCGCCGGCGATCTGCCCCTCAGCCTTTCCCCGCTCAATGAGCGCCATGACAGAGACGGACTCGGCGATCTCCGGCGGGAGCGTACGGGATGTGCTGGCCGACACGAACAACCTCTCGGAACGTTGGAAAACGGCTTCCGGCCCCGTCCACTACGGACAGGAACCGACGACCGCCGACTTGGGGATGGGCCGACGGCGCAGGCGGGGGCCGGGAAGTTGCACAGCGCCATGAGCGGCGTCCGTATTCCCTCCTCGGCTGTCACCTCTTAGGTCATCGCGCTGCTCCGAAGAGCGTTACGCCCAATCCGCGTGGCCCGAGTCACACCTCGTAAGCATGCAAATGCATCCAGATGCGGCCAGAGTCAGTCATGGCTGACAGTGACCGACTCCGACCCGGTGGTCCCTCACCTCTCTCCGCCGGACCCCGCCGGTCCTCAGGGGAGCCGGCGGGGTCCGGCGGAGAGACGGGTTCACCGGCCGGGCGGTACCCGGACAGGGCATGCTCCCGCGACCGCGCCGCTGTCGGTGGCCGATCAGTGCTCGCGCGGGGAGGGCACGACGCGTTCCACCTCCGGGTGGACGGTGAGCAGTTGGCGCATGGCCACCTCGGCCGCCGCGCCGTCGCCGGCCGCGAGGGCTTCGACGATCCGGACGTGATGGCCGAGCGAGGCCTCGTTGGGGCGGTCGCAGCCGGTGGCCGGGCCTCCGGAGACCTGGAGGGCGGCGGAGACGATGCCGGACAGGTGCTCCAGCATCCGATTGCCGGCGAGCTGGATGAGCATCGAGTGGAACTCGGCGTCGGCGCGCGCGAAGGTCAGCGAGTCGCCTTGCCCCATGGCATGCCCCATGATCTCGACCATGTCGCCGAGCCGCTGCTGGACCTCCTCGCGTCCGTGCCCGGCGGCCAGACGGGCGGCGAGCGGTTCGATCGTCCAGCGCAGCTCGCTCAGCTCGCGCCGCTGGTCGTCGCGCTGCGGCCCGAAGGCCCGCCACTCGATGATGTCCGGGTCGAGCAGGTTCCAGTCGCTGACGGGACGCACCCGCGTGCCGACGTTGGGGCGGGCACTGACCAGCCCCTTCGCCTCCAGGACGCGGAGCGACTCACGGACGACGGTGCGGGAGACCTCGAATCGCTGGCCGATCTCCTCGGGCACGAGCGGCCGGTCCGCGCCGAGGTCACCGGAGACGATCATCTGACCCAGCTGCTGGACGAGTTGGCCGTGCAGGCCGCGTCCGCGGCTGCCCGCGGCACGTCGGCCCACACGCCCCAGTTCGGGATCGGCGCTCTCCCAGGTGGGGGCGCCGACGCGCTCGGCACCGGGAGTCTCGGCGTAGGAGTAGCGGTCGAGTCCACCCGGTCCGGCCAGGCCGGAGTCTGCGGAGCGGGCGGCGGTCATCATGGTGTGCGCAAGGGTACTCACGCATCCTTTGTCGGCGCCCTCCTCAACTCCCTTGAGGTCTTTGGTGAAAAGCACACGAAAGGGTGATCGCTCACCCCGTCGCAATTGACGCCTTATCGGAAAGAAACGGGCGGCCTTCGAGGAGTTGCGCGCACAGCGGGATCGGGCGGATGCGGACCCTGATCAGGAGAGGCCCTTCTGCCTCATCGGACCCTGCTCCGCAGGGTCGTGAGCAGATACGCGCCGAGCAGCGCGGTCAGCGACAACAGCAGTGCGCCGCCCACGGGTTGGGCGATCATCCGGGCCACCAGGGTCAGCCAGCGCTCCCCGCCGAAGGGCCACCGCATCAGCGGCAGCTCGTGCAGTCGCGCCGAGAAACCGGCCGCCGCCCGCACGGTCATCCCCTCCAGGACCTTGTGCACGAGGGGCACGACGAGGACCGGCACGGCGAGCACCGCGGCCAGTCCCGCGGTGGTGGACCGGAAGATGCCGGCAGCCAGTACCCCGGCCCAGGAGCACCCCACGACGAGGCCGGTCCAACTGGCGCTCAGCGGAAGCCAGTCGGCGGGCACGTCGGCGAGCTCGGGTCCGTAGACGAGGTAGAGCACTTCGAGGTCGCAGCCCACCGTGAGGAAGGCGAGCATCAGCGCGGTGCCCGCGGCGACGAGGAGTTTCGCGGCGAGCAGCCCCAGTCGGCGGGGGACGGTGCCGCGGTCCGCGGCCAGGGCGGGATGGCGGAACTCGTCACCGAAGGCGATCGCGCCGAGAAAGCCCGCTCCCAGCGCGGCGGGCGGCAGCGGCAGCTCCTGCGGCCACGCGGCCAGCAGGCGCGACTGCGGGGCATGGCCGAGGCCCGCGAGGATCACGGAGACGACGGCGGAGGTGATCAGTACGGCGGCCACGGTGAAGAAGCCGGTGTCGACTCCGGTGGCCCTGCGCAGTTCGTAGAGGAGCGGGCGCAGGGGGCTCGGGGC
Source organism: Streptomyces bluensis (assembly GCF_014650715.1). Lineage (GTDB taxonomy): Bacteria > Actinomycetota > Actinomycetes > Streptomycetales > Streptomycetaceae > Streptomyces > Streptomyces bluensis. The sequence goes on from NZ_BMVM01000013.1 coordinate 112,854, forward strand.
CGGGCGGACGTCGACGGGGGGAGGGAGCGCCGGGAGGCCGTCCGGTTCCAGCGGCCTGGCCGTGTGCGAGGGCGCGGCCTCGCCGTGCTCGTCGTCAGCGGTCGTGCCGGCCTCGCCCGTGACCGCCGCACCGGCCCCGTCGGCGGCGTGTGGCGGCCCCATGTCCCCGATCTCATCGGCGAGTTGATGTACGAGGATGCCGTGCCGGAACGCGGTCTCCCCGACGTCGGCGCAGGTACTGCCGTACACGGAGAGCCGGTTGCCGTCCTCGCGCACGACCTCGACGGAACGCCGCGTGGTCCGGGCTTCCTTGGTGAGCAGGGCGCCCAGGCGGACGGCGTGCGGGCTGCGGACGACGACGCGGGGACGGAGCCGGGTGCGGGCGAAGTGGGCCGCCTCCTGGTCGGCGACGAGCCGTCCCTCCTCCAGCGTGACGACCCGGTCGGCGGTCTGTGCCGCCTCCTTGGGGTCGCGCGTCGTGAACAGCACGGTGCCGCCCTGGAGCGCGTGGGCACGCAGGATCCCGTGCAGCCAGCGGCTTTCACGGACGGACAGCCCGGCGGCGGGATCGTCGAGCACGAGGGTGTGCGGGTCGGCCAGCAGCGCACAGGCCAGTCCCAGACGGCGGTCCATGCCGCGCGAGAGGGTCCCCAGGCGTTCGTCGCGCAGACTGACGAGGCCCACGACGTCGAGGATGTCGTCGGCACGCTGCACGGGCACGCCGGCGGCGGCACACAGCATGCGCAGGTGACCGCGGACCGTGCGCGACGGGTGGCCGGGCACGTCGCCGAGGAGGGCACCCACCTCGCGCGAGGGGTGGGGGATGCGGTGCAGGGGACGGCCCCTGAAGTAGGTGATGCCGCGGCCCTGTTGCAGTGCGAGCATGAGCCGCACCGCCGTCGTCTTGCCCGCGCCCGGTGGGCCGAGGAGCACGGTGACACAGCCGGAGAGAGCCTCGAAGGAGACGTTGTCGACGGCGAGGGGAAGCTCCTTGCGAGGGGTGCTGGTCAGTCCGATGGCCTGGATCACCCACAGCAAGATAGCGCGTTATGTCCGGTTTTCTGTGGTGTCAGACCTCGGGGCGCAGCATCGGCGGGTTGAGGAGCGTGGCACCACCCGCACGGAACAGCTGAGCCGGGCGGCCTCCCTGGCGCGTGGTCGTGCCCCCGGTGGGCACCAGGAAGCCGGGGGTGCCGGTCACCTTGCGATGGAAGTTGCGCGGGTCGAGAGCCACTCCCCACACGGCCTCGTAGACGCGGCGCAGCTCGCCCACGGTGAACTCGGGTGGGCAGAAGGCGGTGGCCAGCGAGGAGTACTCGATCTTGGAGCGTGCCCGCTCGACGCCGTCCGCGAGGATCTGCGCGTGATCGAAGGCGAGTGGCGCCACCGGCTCGCCGTCACGGGCGTAACCGCCCTGCTGCAGCAGCTCCTCGACGGGTGCCCATCGCGCGATGTTGGCGTCGCCTCCCGCCCTGGGTGCGGGCAGGTCGGGAGCGAGTGCGAGGTGGGCGACGCTGACGACCCTCATCCTCGGGTCACGCTTGGGGTCGCCGTACGTCGCGAGCTGCTCCAGATGCGCGCCGTTGTCCTGGGCCGGTGCGCCCGGGTCGTGCGCGCGCAGCCCGGTCTCCTCGGCCAGCTCGCGCGCGGCGGCCTGGGCCAGGTCCTCGTCGGGCCGCACGAACCCGCCGGGAAGCGCCCACCGCCCTTGGAAGGGCTGCTCGCCCCGCCGCACCGCCAGCGCACACAGGGCATGGCGGCGCACGGTCAGCACGACCAGGTCCACGGTGACGGCGAAGGGCGGAAACGCTGACGGGTCGTAGGGCATGCCGCGATCATAGTCGTCTCCCTGACGATAAACACGTCCTTCGCCGCCACCTCCACAGCTGATCCACTTCTGTCCGTGCGGCCCCTGTGAGCCGCCGCCGTCGGGCTGTCCGATCACACGTCGTCCGAGGTCACAGTCCCAGCTGCAGCCCGTCGGCCGCCTCCTCGACCATGGCGAGGCCGAGCCTGCTGACACGCACGGAGAACGGCGCGCCCGCGACCCGCAGCCCCGTCAGGCTGATCTCGCCCAGGGGTGCGCTGCGCATCGGTCGCAATGTGACCGTCCCGGCCGGCGCGTCGGGGCGGATCCCTGCGAGGGCGGTGAGGAGCAGCACTCCGGAGGCCGCGGCGGTCGCGGCCGGTCTGCAGGCCGCGGGGTGGGGCAGGGGTGCGCTCCCGGCCGTACGCTGCTGCCCCGCGTACATCTCGGGCAGCCGCCCGCCGAACTCCTCCGCGGCCGCCAGCACACCCCGCAGCAGCGAACCCGCCTCCTTCTCATGGCCCGCGGCAGCCAGTCCCGCGACCGCGACCGCCGTGTCCTGGACCCGGACGGCTCCGCTCCGATGTCCAAAGGGGTTGTACGCCGGCTCTTTCGCGCCCAGGCTCCGCAGCCCCCACCCTGAGTCCATGGCCGGGCCGCCCAGCAGCCGCGCGAGTTGCTCGGTCCGCACCTTGTCGAGCAGGCCCGGGGCCGCCGCTCCGGAGCCGAGGAGACCGGTGTCGAGGAGGTGGGCGGCTCCGGAGCCGAGGTGGGGCAGGGCTCGTCCGTCCCTGGTGCGGGCGGCCGCCGGTCTGCCGCCGCCCCGGTCCTCGACCCAGAAGTCCTCCCGGAACGCGGCCCGCAGTTGCTGGGCCCAGTCCCTCAGTCCCGCACCGCCGGGTCTGCCGTACGCGTCCAGGAGGTCGGCCCCCAGTACCGCGGCCCGATGAGCGTGTGCCTGTGTCTCGCAGAGCAGCGGCCCGCCGTGGTGCGGGTCGGGCACGTAGGGGTCGTCCCCGACGGTGGTGCGCAGCCAGCGCAGACAGCGTTCGGCGGCGGGGAGCAGCGTCTCCGTCTCCTGCTCCGGGAGGCCCCAGCGTCGTGCCTCCGCGAGGAGGGCCGGGAACAGCAGGGTGGCCTCGATGCCGGTACAGCCCGGCGGCAGGTGTGGACCGGCGTTCCGTCGTGGTCCGGGGATCATGCCGGACCGCGTTCCCGGACCGGGGAGTTGGGTGCGGGCCAGGGCGCGGAGCGTGCCCGTGGCAAGACGGGTGCCCAGGGGCAGCGTCATCCGGGCGGCGGCGAGGGCGTCGGCCGGAGCCATGCCGCAGCGCCAGGGCACCCCTGCCGCGAGGTACGTGTCGGCGGGGTTCACGGGGTCGCGCAGCAGCAGGGCCTGGAGGTCCTCGACGCACGTGTGCAGGAATGGCTGGACCCGGGGGTCGTCGCCCGCGGCCGTGGCCCGGGCGAGGGGGGTCTGCGCGCCGCGCCCCACCGCTCTGACGGGTCCGGCACCGTCCGGTCGTACGCGCAGCTCCACACTGCGGGTACCGCCCGGCGGGAGCTCCATCCTCCAGCGCAGCAGTCCCGCTGAGGCCAGCGCGTCCGTGGGCGGAGGTTGCGCGGTGACGGCCGCGTGCCCGCCGGCGCAGGACCAGCGCAGGCCGGAGTCATGGACGCTGGCGGGCAGTTCGGGTCCCGCCCTGCCGGAGGCCACCGCGCCCAGTTCGGCGAGGTCGGTGCCGAGGGCCACCTCCACGAGCAGCCGCAGCGGGCGGGGAACCGTGTTGAGCAGGGTGATCCGCTCCGTGCCGTCCGCGTGCCGGATGCGTTCCACCACGACGTCGGGGTCCGGCCCAACGTCCGCGGACACCCGCAGCGTTGCCATGAACCGGGCCCGGTCCGCCCCGACCATCCGCGCCTGCACGGCGAGCGGTTCCTGCCCGGCCACCCTCACCTGGCACCGGGAGAGCGTGCGCCGACCGGACCGGTAGAAGCCCTCCAGCCCTTGGCCGGTCAGCTGCCCCTGCTCCGTGGAGATCGCCAGGCCCGGCAGAGCGACGCAGACGAGCGTGGCATGGGCGGGCGGCAGGCCCAGGGGGGCGGAGGACGGGGTGAGCAGGGGCATGCGGCGGCTTCCTCTGTGCTCGGCGCGCCTGCGGTGTTCTCGCCGCCAGGCGCGGGCTCCGGAGGGGCGGTGACGGTGCGGCGGCGCGGCCCGGCCTGGGGTTCCGCCACTCAGGTGAACGGGGCGGACCTCCGCTGGGTCACGGCCCAGGGCTGGGAAGACGACCGAATTGCGCAAGGGGGAGGTTGGCAGGGGCTGCCGACCAGGCCGGTCTCCGCTCTCCTGTGCCCCGCAGTCACCGCGACTTGACATGAACCCGACATGAATCACGTCTTGGCTGCCTTGCCGCAGCCACCCGTCCCCCGGCGGGCTCGTGTGCGACCGCGGGTGTCGTCCGTCTCCCGGCCCGGGCCGTCGCCTGCGGGTGAGGTGCCGTCGGCCGACCGCGGGCGGCGGTCACCAAGGGCCCACGAAGATCGCCGGGCGGCGCGGACACCGGAGCTGCCCTCGGACCGCGCCCGGCGTCGGCGCCGCGGGCCGGTCCCGGACGCCCCCGGGGCGCACGCGGCGTGCTGGGCCCGTTCCTGGGCGCTGCTCTGACTCTTCCGCTCGGGGAAGTCGTCTGCGGGGGCCCGCATGGCCTCGGCCCGGTTCCTGCGTTCCGTGCGGAGGCAGCGGCGGATGGACTCCGGGTCGAGGCCTTCGTTGCAGGCCTGGTGGAGGAGGCGGGCGAAGAGGTAGTCCCGGTCGGCGGCGAGTGCCATGGCCAGGGCTTCCCGCGCCTCCAGTTCGTCACCGGAGGACCAGGCGACCCAGCCCGCGAGGGTGAGCGGGGCCGCGGCATGCTCGCCGTAGGCACCGACGCAGCGGCGGGCGAGCGCTCGCCAGAGCCGTAGGGCAGGCCCTGCCTCGTCGCCCTCCATCCACTCGGCCGCGCGGTCACGGGTCGAGCGGTCCTGGAGGCCGAGAACGAGGGTCGCCACCTCCTCGTGCCCGAGGAGCTCGTCGTCCCGGAGGTCCGCCTGGAGTGTGCCGGACACGTGCGGGGCGGCTGCCAGACGGCTCATGAGGCGGTGTGCCAGTTCCAGGGTCTCCTCGGCCATCGCCACGCGGCCCTCCTCATCCAGGATGCGGGGGACGACCGTCCCGTTCGCGGCGTCGAGCGCCGCCTCCTGCCGCAGGGCGGCCGCCGTCTCCCAGGGGATGAGCCTGGCCCTCAGCTCCCGCAGGGTGCCGCGCACTTGAAGGCCCGCGTACGTCGCCGCGGCGGCCAGGACCGAGGTACCGGGCAGCCCCATCGCCTCGCCCTCGGAGGAACAGCAGCCGTTGCCGGGGCAGCAGTACGACCAGAAACGGCCGCCGGAGATGCACAGAGCCTCGACAACAGGCACATCGAGCCGGCCGCAGGCCCTGCGCAGCAGTTGTGACAGCGGCCGCAGCCGCTCCATCACCTCCCGCGCCGACTCTCCGCCCGAGGGGTCCTGGCAGAGGAACGCGACCATGCTCTCGGGCCTGGCACCTCGACGTTCGCTGCCGGTCACCAGCCCGTGCGCCAACTGCTCGGCCACGGCGGGCCAGTCGTCGGCCTCGGCCGGGATGCCCAGGCGCGCCCGTCCGCCGAACCGTCCCCTGCCGTCACGGTCGTGCAGCGCGACGAGCACGATGCTGTCCTCGGGCCGGTAGCCGAGCAGGTAGGGCAGGGCATCGGCCAACTCCGCCGGTGTGCGGAGCGTGACCTGGTGTTCCCCGCACGGACCGGTGGCCGGCCGGTGCCCCGCGTACACCCTGGCTTCGTCATGTCCTGGCGCGATGGAGGAGTCCTCGTGCCCCGCGTGCGGGGAAGGCTGCTCGTGGCTCATGGCCGTCGCGCCCTGCTTGCCCGCCGGGCTCCGCGGCTGCTCCGATCCCTGCTCAGGCCCCATGTGCGGGGACAGGTCGCGGCCTTCGCGTCCGCCGCTCCCCTGCTGTCCGCCGATGCCACCGTTGACGTCGCTGCTGACGTCGCCGCTGATGTCGCCGTTGTCCGAGGTTCCGGCTGCTTCGCTGTGGTTCGTCATGCCGTGACCATCTCGCGGATTCCAGAGTTCCGGTTTGCCCTGTGGATAAGTCCGACCATGGCCACGTCAGAGGTTGCCCACAGTTCGAAGTACGCGACCAGTTCTGCACTTGCCACCCAGCGCACCGCGCCCGCCATGCGCGCCCCTCGCGCCCGCAGCACGTTCGCACAGACCGGTCATCCGGGACGGATGCCCTCAACTGGTCTCTGAAATCACAGAGTTCAGTGCGAGAGGGGTTTGCCTCCATCGAGTTGTGGGGGACTATTTCCGCAGCGATCACCGCGCGTAGACCCGCGTGACAACCGCTCAGTTGACGCTGTTGTGCGCTCCCTGCCACCGGGTACGGAGCGTCTTCCTCCCACACCCACTCCGGAGGTAATTCCGTCATGCGCAGACGTCTGGCCCTTCCGCTCGCCTCGGCCGTGCTCGCCGTCGCCGCGTCCCTGCTGACCGCCACGTCCGCCTCCGCGGCTCCGGCCGACAAGCCGCAGGTCCTCAGCAGTTGGACCCAGGAGTCCGCGAGCAGCTACAACGCGTGGCTGTCGGCCCGGAACAACCAGGGCGCCTGGTCGGCCTACGGTTTCGACTGGTCCACGGACTACTGCTCCTCCTCACCCGACAACCCCTTCGGCTTCCCGTTCGCAACCGCCTGCGCGCGCCATGACTTCGGCTACCGCAACTACAAGGCGGCCGGTACGTTCAGCGCCAACAAGTCCCGGCTCGACTCGGCCTTCTACGCGGACCTGAAGCGGGTCTGCGCGAACTACTCCGGCGCCACCAAGACGTCCTGCGACGGCACGGCGTGGACGTACTACCAGGCCGTCAGCATCTTCGGCGTCAGTGAGAAGGCGGGCGGCACGCGGCCCGTCGACTGACCATGAAGGTCGACTGACCATGAAAGAAGCGCGGGGCCCTCGTTCGAACGAGGGCCCCGCGCTCAGTTCTGCACGGCCACCGTGGGCCGATATGCCGCCTCAGTCCTGGCTGTTCAGGTACGCCTCGACGGCGTCGGCCGCGACGGCCGGACCGTCGACGGAGCGCATGCGCTCCCGCATGGCCCGCACGCGGTCGGCCACGGACGCCTCGCCCGTCACCTGGGCCACGGCCTCGCGCAGGCTCTGCACCGTGACGTCCTCCTTGGCCAGACGGCGGCCGAGGCCCAACTCGTCCACGCGCTGGGCGTTCGCCCGCTGCTCGCTCGTCTGCGGCACGACCACCATGGGGACGCCGTTGTAGAGCGACTCCATGGTGCTGTTCATGCCGCCGTGGGTGATGAACAGCCGTGCGTGGCGCAGCACATCGAGCTGGGGCGCGTAGCGCCGTACGTCGACGTTCGCGGGCAGCGGCCCGAGGCCGGCGGGGTCGGTGTGCTCACCGACGGTGATGAGGACATCCCACTCGGAGTCGCCGAAGGCCTCGATGGCCATCGTGAAGAACTCCGACCAGCCCCTGGCCGAGGTGCCGAGCGAGATCAGCAGCACGGGCCGGTCCTCCGAGGCCGGCTGCCAGGTGCCCTGGTAGGGGCGTTCGGCGATGCAGGGCCCAGTGAAGACGAACCGTTCGTCGAAGGTCTCGCCCGCGTACTGGAATTCGCGCGGGAGGAAGACGATGCCGAGCTTCTCGATGTGCGAAAGGAAGCCCATCGGGTCGGCGGGCAGGCCGAACTGGGGCAGCACACCGGCGAGCTTCTGCACCGCTTCCATGATCTGCGGGTCGTTCAGCTCCGCCACCGGGAACTTCTCCCGGAGGGAGAAGTGTTCGTTCGCTCCGAACACCGGAAACGTCCGGATCAGTGGAATGTCGTTCTTCGCGGCGAAGAAACGCGCTCCCCACGCCATGAAGTCATGGACGATCACGTCCGGACGGTTCTCCTCGTAGAACGGTGCGACCTGTTCCACAAGGGACGTGCTCTCGTTCAGGCACCGCAGTCCCTCCCCCGCGTTCTCCTCGGCGGTCAGGGGGGCGCGGTAGAAGTCGCCGAACACCGAGTCGTACCGGACCGGTTCGGCGCCGGCGGCCTTCACGATGGGGGCGAAGTGGTCCGTCACGGTGCAGGTGACGCGATGGCCCCGTCGCACCAGTTCCTCGACCACACCGACGGTGGGGTTGACATGGCCTACGGCCGGAAAGTTGAAGAAAGCGATATGGCGTTGCACGTGTGTCTCCTTCCATGCGCTGCCGGTGCCGGGCCTTCGGCCGGTCGTCGCCGAGGGGCCCGGGGCAGCGGCCGCTCATTCGGTTCCGTTGGGTTCTCCGCGCGAGGCGGACCGGTGTATCTCGTCGAGGAGTTCGGCCTGCCGCAGGGTGGCTCCGGTGTCCAGGAGGGTTCGGTCGCGCACCGCGGCGGCGAAGGCCACGACGGTGGCCGCCACCTGGTCGTGCGGTTCGAGCTTGATCTCCTCGACCGTCCCGCCCCGGTGCAGGCCGATCACGGGGACGTGGTCGGCGGGTGGGGTGAACGCCCGGTCGACGGTGATGCTGCCCTCGCTGCCCCACAGTTCGTACGACGAGCGGTAGGCGTGCTCCATGCCGAAGGTGATCTGGGCCGTGACGGTGCCGGGGGTGCTCAGCAGGGCGGCACCGGAGGTCTCCACCCGCCGTCCCGGCCCCTTGACGAGACGGGCGCCGACGAGGTCGAGATCGTGGCCCAGGAAGTGCAGTGCCGCCCGTAGCGGGTAGACCCCCACGTCCGCCAGCGCCCCGCCGCCGAGTTCGGGGTCGTATCGGATGTCACCGTCCGGGAGCGGGGGGATGGTGAACGCCGCGTGGAACGCGCGCGGTTCACCGATCGCGCCCTCGGCCACCAGGCGCCGTACCTCCTCGTGCCGGTGGTGATGGACGAACATGACGTTCTCCATGAGCACCAGGCCCCGGGTGCGGGCGAGGTCGAGCAGTTCGCCGGTGCGGTGGCGGTCGGTGGTCAGGGGCTTCTCGGCGAGGACGTGCCGGCCCGCGGTCAGTGCGGCCTCGGTCCACTCGGCGTGCAGGGCCGCGGGCAGCGGCACGTACACGGCCTGGATGTCGTCCTGTTCCAGGAGCTCGGCGTATCCGTGGACGGAACGGCCGCCGAAACGTTCCGCGACCTCGCGTGCCTTGGCCTCGTCACGGCTGGCCACGGCCGCGATCTCGATGTCGGGGCAGGCCGCGAAGGCGGGAAGCATACGGCGCACCGCGATGCCCGCGCATCCGATCACGCCCACCCGCAGGGGTCCGGTCACCGGGTCCGCACCGCCGTCGCGTTGAGGCAGGCCAGCATGGTGCGGGCCTGGACGTTGAGATAGTGGCCATGCCGGACGAGGGAGGTCAGCTGCCCGGGGGTGACCCAGGCGTAGCCGGGCGGCGGGTCCAGGGGGGCGTCGGCCTGGTCCGCCTCGACGACGAGGAAGCGGCTCTCGGCGTTGAGGAAACGGCCGCCCTCCTCGGAGTGCACGACCTCGTAGCGGATGCGGTCCGGGCCGGCGCGCAGCACCGTGTCGAGGAACCTGGGGCGTTCCTTCTCGGGCAGGTGGGCGTAGTTGTCCGGGGTGCACTGCACGGTCGGTCCCAGCTCGACGGTGTCGAGGAAGCCGCCCTCGACCCGGGCGTGCACCAGCACGTGCGGGACGCCGCCGAACTCGCGGGTGAGGAAGGCGGTGACCCCGAGGCCCACCGGCTCGAACAGGGGCTGGGTCCAGCCCGTCACCTCCCGGTTTCCCGCCTGCACGGACACGGCCACGACGTTGAAGTAGCGGCCCTCCTCGTGCTCGATGGTGCTGTCGCCGCGTTTCCAGCCGGGGATGGACTCCAGCGGGACGCGCTCGGCGCGCACGGAGTGCCGGGTGCGCTCGCCGGTGATCCACGAGTGCAGTTCGATGTCGGAGAGCAGCGCGCCGTCCGCGGCGTCCGCGAAGGGCAGGCAGGACAGCACCGTACGGGAGTCCATGTTGACCACGTTGTCCCGGCGCAGCAGTTCGTGGATCTGGCCGAGGGTGAGCCAACAGAAGTCGTCCAGCAGCGGCACGTCGCCGACGGCCTCGACGACCATGTTGCGGTTGGACTTGCGGTAGAACCACGAGCCGTGCTCGGACTGGAGCACGTCCGCGATGATCCGGCCGCGGTTCGGCCCGACGAAGTACTCGATGTACTTGACGTCCGCGCCCTTGTGGGCCTTGGTGTAGTTGCTGCGGGTCGCCTGCACCGTGGGCGAGAGCTGGAGCAGGTTCGGGTTGCCGGGTTCCATCTTCGCCTGCATCAGGAAGTGCAGCACCCCGTCGAACTCCTTGACGAGGATGCCGAGGATCCCCACCTCGGGCTGCTTGATGATGGGCTGGTACCACTCGGCGTACGGACCGTCGCCGTACGGTTCGCCCTCCTCGGTGACGTGCAGTCCCTCGACGGTGAAGAACCGGCCGCTGCGGTGCACCAGGTTCCCGGTGGACTCCTGGAACGACCAGCCGTCCAGCTCGGCGAACGGTATCCGCTCCACCCGGAAGGTATTGGCCCTGCCCCGTCCGGCCAGCCAGTCGCCGAAGTCCTCGGTGCTCAGATGCGCACCCTGGGCGGTGGCGGCCGACAGAGCGATGCGGGCGGGCAGGCTCGTGTTCTCACGCGTCTGGATGATGTGGGACGGCATCGGAGAGACTCCCCGCCTTTCTCGTGATGCGTTCGCGGCCTCGTCAGGCATCTTCGGCCGCGAGGAAGTCGTTGAGGACGAGGCGGTAGTAGTCGGGGCCGAAGCCCATGTCCGCCACTTCAGGGACCAGGGCGCGCAGCTTCTCCGTGGAGATGTCGTACTGGACGCCGGTGTCCACGTACTCCTTGCGCGGCTGGAGTCCCAGCGCGCCGGCGAGATGGTCGGCGATGGCCTCCACCGGGACGGCGTATCCGGAGGCCACGTTGACCGTGTCGGCCCGCAGACCCGCGGCGAGCAGCCGGTCGATGATCGTCACCGCGTCACTGACCCGGATCAGGTCACGGGAGGCGCCCCGGTGCATGGTCACCGACCCCTCGCGTACCTGACGCAGCAGCGTCGGGATCAGCTGGTGGTACCGGCCGTGCGGTCCGACCAGGTGCGCCAGCCGGAGGATGAGGTGGTCGACCCCGGTCTCGCGCAGCTGCTCCTCCAGGGCGAGTTTGTGTGCGCCGTAGGGGGTGTAGGGGGTCACCGGGGTGTCCTCCCTGCCGGGCCCTTCGGCGAATCCGTACATTCCGGTCGCGGCTGTCGAGAAGAACAGCAGTCTCCGTCCGGTGGCCGCGCACTGCTTGGCGACATCGCGCAGCAGTGCGACCTCCCGCGCGAAGTCCGCGTCGGAGGCGCCGCTCGTCCTGGACTCCCCCGCCGCGAGGGCAACGGTGCCCGGATGCCGGCCGGCCAGTGGACGCAGACTCCGCGCCAGGAATCCGGTTCCCACTATCTCCATCGTCGTCGTCCTGATCTCTGAGTGGGAGGCGGTCCGTCGGGCCAGAGCTTCGCACCGCATGGGAGTCCGATCAGCGCGCGGCGTCTGGTGCGTGCGATCACAAGGCGCCCGGAATGCCCTCGTAGCGGAGCTACCAGGGCGTTTCGGCAACGCCGCGAGCGTGCGTGCCAGGCGTCGCGCGCCGGGCTCCCGTGCGGTTCGGAGCTCTTAGCCACGCTGGGCCACGAACTCCTTGATCGTGGCGGTCATGTAGTCGAGCATTTCGTCGGTGAGCCCCGGGTAGATGCCGATCCAGAAGGTGTGCTCGGTGATGATGTCGCTGTTGGTGAGCTCGCCGACGATGCGGTGGGGCTGGCCGATGTAGGCCGGCTGGCGGGTGAGGTTGCCGGCGAACAGCCGCCGGGTGCCGATCTTCCGCTCCTCCAGGTGGGCGACCAGTTCGGCGCGGGTGAAGCGGGCCTCGGGGTCGACGGTGATGACGAATCCGAACCAGCTCGGCTCGGACCGGGGGGTCGGCTCGGGGAGCAGCAGGCCCGGTACCCCGTCCAGCCCCTCGCGCAGCCGGCGCCAGTTGCGGCGCCGCGCCTCGATGAAGCCGTCGAGCTTGTCGAGCTGCGTCAGGCCCAGCGCGGCCTGGATGTCGGTCCCCTTCAGGTTGTAACCGACGTGGGAGAAGATGTACTTGTGGTCGTATCCGGCGGGCAGGTTGCCCATCTGGTACTCGAACCGCTTGAAGCAGGTGTTGTTCTTGCCGGGTTCGCACCAGCAGTCCCGCCCCCAGTCGCGCAGTGACTCCACGACACGGGCCAGACCCAGGTTCGAGGTGAGGACGCAGCCGCCCTCGCCCATGGTGAGGTGGTGCGCCGGGTAGAAGCTGACCGTCGTCAGGTCGCCGAAGGTGCCGGTGATCTGACCGTCGTAGGTGGAGCCGACCGCGTCGCAGTTGTCCTCGATGAGGAACAGGTCGTGTTCCTTGGCGAGCTGGGCCACCTCGGCGACCTCGAAGGGGTTGCCGAGCGCGTGCGCGATGATGATCGCCCGGGTCTTGGGGCCGATGGCACGCGCCACCCGGTCGGCCGTGGTGTTGTACGTGGCCAGGTCCACGTCCACGAAGACCGGAATGAGCCCGTTCTGCAGGATGGGGTTCACGGTGGTGGGGAATCCGGCGGCGACGGTGATCACCTCGTCGCCCGGCTTCAGCGCCCGGTCACCGAGCTGGTGCGAGGTGAGCGAGGAGACGGCGAGGAGGTTCGCCGACGAACCGGAGTTGGTCAGATGGGCCTTGCGTCGCTTCAGGCGCTTGGCGAAGGCGGACTCGAACTTCTTGGAGCTGGGCCCGGCGGCGATGCGCATGGTCAGTGCGGCCTCGACGATGGCGACCCGGTCCTCCTCGTCCAGGACCGCGCCGGACGGCCAGATCTCGGTCACCCCGGGCACGAACTCCCGGTCGGGCGCTGTCTCCCGGTGGTACCTGCGGACCTCGTCCAGCACCAGTTCCTTGATGTCGGGGTTGTCGCTCATCGTCATTTCCTTCCGTTGACTGGCGCCGGCACCGCGGCCGCCAGCAGGTCGCGCAGCGAGGCGTCGAGGGTGCGCCGCGGCTGCCATCCCAGGAGCCGCAGCGCTCGTGAGACGTCCAGTTGCTGCCACTGCGCATCCGTGCGTGAGGGCTGGTCGGGAACGGTCTCGACGACCGGGAGGTCCACACCGCTGAGTTCGACCATGCGGTGGATGGTCGCGTCCATCGGGACCGCCTCTCCGCGGCCGATGTTGACCACCTGGCCGCCGAGGTCCGCCGCCGGGGCGGTGGCGGCGGCCCGTACGGCGTCGACGGCGTCGTGCACGTCCACGACGTCGCGGTGGGCGCGCAGCGGCGGGAGCCTCAGCTCGTCCGGTTTCTCGCCCAGGGACTGGGCGCGGGCGGCCGCGCCGAGGTGCGCGGCGACCATGCCGAAGAGGCTGCCGGCCGGCGCCCCGGCACCGATCACGTTGGCGAGGCGCAGGACCACGCCGTCCAGGCCGTGGTCCGCCGCGGCCCGCAGGACGGCCTGGGTGCCGAGGAGTTTGGTGCGCCCGTACGGGGTGACGGGAGCGGGCTCCTGCTCCTCGGGGGTGCCGGCGCCCGGCGTACCCGCGCCGTACTCGTGGACGGTGCCGAGCTGGATCAGGCGCGGCGGGCGGGGCAGGCCGACGAGTGACTCCGTCACGCGCAGGACCAGGTCCGCGTTGCCCGCGGTCATCTCGGCCTCGTCGGCCCGCCAGGCCCGGCCGGCGGCGTTGACCACCACATCGGGCCGCAGCGAGCCGAAGAACGCGGTGAGTTCCCGTGGACCGGCCGCCAGCAGGTCCATGCGGACGGGACGCGGGTCCGCCGAGCCGTCCTCCGCGGGGTTCCGGGACACCAGGTGCACCTGGGCGCCGTCGGCGTGGAACGCCTCGCCGATGTGGCGGCCCAGGTAGCCCGTGCCTCCGAGCACGACGACACGGAGTCCGGCCGCGGTGCCGTGGTCAGCCGTCCGCACGTTCGACCCCGTGCTTGACGGTCTTCCACCAGTCGGGGTTGTCGCGGTACCAGGCCACCGTGGCGGCCAGGCCCTCCTCGAATCCGGTCAGCGGCGCGTAGCCGAGCTCTTCGCGGATCTTGGTTTCGTCGATGGAGTACCGCAGGTCGTGCGCCTTGCGGTCGGCGACACGGCGGATCATCTCCGGCCCCGAGCCGGTCAGTTCGAGCAGACGCTCGGTGATGGCGCGGTTGGTCCGTTCGTTGCCGCCGCCGATGTTGTAGATCTCGCCGGGCCGGCCGCCGTCGAGCACGAGGTGGATGCCCCGGCAGTGGTCGTCCACGTGCAGCCATTCGCGGATGTTGCCGCCGTCGCCGTACAGCGGCACCTGCCGGCCTTCCAGCAGGTTGGTGACGAACAGCGGGATGAGCTTCTCGGGGTGCTGGTACGGCCCGTAGTTGTTGGAGCAGCGCGTGATGGAGAGGTCCACTCCGTGGGTGCGCCAGTAGGTGCGGGCGACCAGGTCGGAACAGGCCTTGGAGGCCGCGTAGGGGGTGTTGGGCAGCAGCGGCCACTCCTCGGTCCAGGAGCCCTCGTCGATCGAGCCGTACACCTCGTCGGTGGAGACGTGCACGACCCGCTCGACCCCGCTGCCCAGCACGGCGTCGAGGAGCGTCTGGGTGCCCAGGACGTTGGTGCGGAAGAACTCTCCGGCGCCCTCCAGCGAGCGGTCCACGTGGGACTCGGCGGCGAAGTGCACCACGGCGTCGTGTCCGGGCAGCAGTTCGCGCAGCAGGGCCGCGTCGCAGACGTCGCCCTGGACGAACTCCAGGCGCGGGTGCGAGGCCGGCAGGTTGTCGCGGTTGCCCGCGTAGGTCAGCTTGTCCAGGGCGGTGACCTGGGCTCCCTTCCACCCCGCGTAGGTGTCCGCGAGGAGGTTGCGGACGAAGTTGGAGCCGATGAAACCGGCGGCGCCGGTGATGAGGATTCTCATGCCGCGACTTCCACTCGGGTGTGGTCTCCGACGACCAGGCGGTAGTGGTCCGTGCTCTGCCCGCTGGTGCCGACGGAGGCGGAGCGACCGATGACGGAACTGCGCAGGCCCTGGACGCCCGTGACCGAGGCGCCGTCCAGGGCTATGGAGTACTCCAGCCGGCTTCCGGTGACCGCGCAGCCGCGCCCGATGGACGTGTGCGCGCCGATGTGGCTGTCCTCCACGACGGTGCCGGCGCCGATGATCGCCGGCCCCTCGATGCGGGAGCGCACGATGCGCGCCCCTTCTTCCACGACGACCGGTCCCGCCAGCACGCTGGCGTCGTCGACCTCGCCGTGGACCGCGGGCCTGAGGCTCTCCAGGATGTGCCGGTTGCACTCCAGGACGTCCTCGACGTTCCCGGTGTCCTTCCAGTAGCCCTCGTACTGGCCGGCCCGTACGTCCGCGCCCGACGACACCAGCCACTGGATCGCGTCGGTGATCTCCAGTTCGCCGCGGGCGCTGGGCTCAATGGCCTGGACCGCCTCGTGGATGGCGGCGGTGAAGAAGTACACGCCCATCAGGGCCAGGTCGCTGCGCGGCTGCTGCGGCTTCTCCACCAGGCGCAGCACCTCGCCGCCGGGGCCCAGTTCGGCCACGCCGAAGGCGCGCGGGTCCGGGACCTTGTAGACCACGACATGGGCGGCCGGGCGGTGCGCGGCGAACTCCTCGGCGATGCCGGCGATCCCGTCGGGCAGCATGTTGTCGCCGAGGTACATCACGAAGTCGTCGTCGCCGAGGAAGTCCCGGGCGATGGCGACGGTATGGGCGAGGCCGAGCGGGGCCTCCTGCTGGATGTAGGTCAGCCGTGCGCCCAACCGGGATCCGTCGCCGATGGCCTCGCGGATCTCGGGGCCGCGGTCGCCGACGATGACCCCGATGTCGGTCACGCCGAGGTCCAGGATGTTCCTCAGGACGTATTCCAGGACCGGCGTGTTCGCGATGGGGATGAGCTGTTTGGGCATGGAATAGCTGAAGGGTCGCAGGCGGGTGCCCGACCCGCCCGCCAACACCAGAGCCTTCATGGCAGGTCCTCTCGATTTCTCATGGGTTGGTGCCTCTTCGGTCTGGTGCGCGGTTCGCAGCCGCTCGGCCGTGCACGCGTTCCGGGTGCGCCGGCGGCCGGCAGGGCGGGGGTGACGCCGTGTCAGGCGGCGTCGAAGTCGGACAGCATGCCTGCTGCCAGGGCCTCGGCCAGCGTGGGTGCCTTCGCGTCCTTGTCCGAGATCAGCGGGGTGCCGACGCAGTCCCAGGGAAGGTCTAGGTCGGGGTCGAGGGGGTTGATGTCGATCTGTGTTCCGGGGACATAGGTGCTGGAGACGACGTAGCAGATGCAGGCGTCGTCGGTGAGCGCCAGGAAGCCGTGCCCGACGCCCTCCGGGACGTACACGGACCGGCCCGATGCGGCGTCCAGTTCGTTCACCTGGTGTCGGCCGAAGGTGGGCGAACCGATCCGCAGGTCGACGACGATGTCGCGCAGCACGCCCCGGACGCAGGTGACGAACTTGGCCTGCCCCGGCGGGATGCTGACGCTGTGGATGCCGCGCAGGGTGTGGCGCCGGGACACCGAGTAGTTGATCTGACGGGGCTGGAAGACGATCCCCGCGGACCGCTCCAGTTCGTCGGCCCGCATCGACTCGTAGAACACGCCCCGGTCGTCGGAGATGTGGTCCGGCTCGATCAGGTACGTGCCGGGGATGGTGGTCTCTTCGATGCGCACGGCTCGCTCGCCCTTTCGTCCTGAACTCGACTCGTGCTGTGCGGGCCGGGGCCCTGCGGGTCCGGGGGCCCCGCTCCCGGGGCCGGTGGCGCGGCGCGGGAACGGGGGAGCCGTGCGGTGGCGGGTGCCGGCCGGTCAGCCGCGGTGCTCGGCGGTCAGCCGCTCCAGCACCGGGATCACGTCCTTCGGCGCCGGGGCGGCCAGCATGTCCTCGTACAGAGCGCGGGCCCCGAGCTGGAAGGAGGGCTCCTCCACCAGCCGGACGAGGTCCTTCTGCAGGCTGTCGACGTCGATCGCCGCCGGGTCGGCGACCAGGCCCGCGCCGCGCCGGGCGACGTAGCGCGCCGTGACCATCTCGTCCCACATGGGGAGCGGCACGACGAGCTGCGGCACCTTGCAGGCGACGGCCGCGGCGAACGTCCCGCCGCCACCGTGGTGGATGATCGCCGAGCTGGTGGGCAGCACCTGGTTGAGCGGTACGTACTCGATGGCGCGGACGTTGTCGGGGAGCGTGCCCACGGCGGCGAGCTGCTCGCTGTTGAGCGTGGCGACCAGTTCCAGGTCCAGGCCGGACACGGAGTCGAAGAACTCCCGCATCGGGAAGCCGCTGTGCTGACCCGCGAGCAGTCGCCGGCTCACCCCGAGGGTGAGCACCGCGCGGGGCCGCTCGGGCCGGGAGTACAGCCACTGCGGAAGCGTGGCGGCCCCGTTGTACGGGACCCGGCGGACCGGGATGTACGTCAGGTCGAGCGGGTTGCGCATCCGGGACTGGGTGAGGTCCAGGGTCCACTGGCCGACCAGCGTCTCCTCGGTGAAGTCGAGGCCGTACCGCTCCAGCACGGGGCCCAGCCACGCCATCCACGGGTCCTCGGTCAGGCCCGAGGACGGATCGGCCAGCTCCTGTCGCGTCTTGGCGCGGATCAGACCGATGTTGTCCATGCCGAACAGAAGCCGGGCGTGGGCGGCGCCGCAGGCGCGTGCGGCCACCGCGCCGGTCGGCGCCAGCGGGTCCCACAGCACCAGGTCCGGGCGCCACTCACGGGCGAACTCGACCAGGTTGTCCAGGATCGGCCGTCGCCCGCCCTCCGCCGACTCCGGCGGGTAGTAGGCGTTGAACATGCCCCCGAGGACGGCCCTGGCCGTACGCCAGGCGTTCTCGTCCTCGGGGTCGAGCGCCAGGGTGGGCCGGTTGGGGCCGGCGCCGGCGATGAGAGGGGCCAGCGAGGCGGTGAGTTCCTCCTTGCCGCCCAGCGACACCGCGGTGAGGCCGGCCGAGGTGATGTTCGCGATCACCTTCGGGTCGACCACGCCTTCGGGGCTCGCCACCACGACCTCATGGCCGGCAGCCTGCAGCGCCCATGCCAGCGGGATGGCGGGATACAGATGTGCCGATGTCGGAAAGACGGTGAATAGAACGCGCATCGCTGACCTCTCGGAGACTGCCGGCCCGACGCCGACGGCGTGCTGTTCGATGGAATCGTGCGAGTGGGTTCTAAAGAGCCGCTTGTGCAAGGCGGCCGGGCCATGGCCCCGCAGACGGTCCGGGCGCCGGACAGGTCTTCTGGTCTTGTCGCGGGGTGGTGCGGGCGCGGCGGTGGCCCGCGGCATGGCGCGAAAGCATCGGCGGAATCAACCGCGGCACCCGCGCGCAACCATGCGCGGAACCACGGGACAAGGTGCTCCCGGCGCCGCGGCCTCATGCGGCGCGGGATCGCTCCGGAACTCGGGAGGACACCACTCGGCATCGTGGCCGGCCGGGACGTGGCACCGCTCTTTACGCGCGTGCCGCAGGACTGCCGAGCCGCGCCAGGCGATGCCGCGCAGCCACTGCGGGCGGGGGGCCGGGCCGCCTACGGTCGGCGCGCGGACGAGTCCGCCTCAGGGGCGTTGTGGGTGGGGGCGACGGAGCGCGCCCGGCCCGCAAGTCCTCATGGACGAGGCGCACTTCGACGGCCGAAGGGAGGCCTCGCAGCGAGGACTTGCGGGGAACCAAGCGCCCCACGGGGGTACCGGCTGGGGTACCCGGGGGGTGTCAGCGGTACCAGCCGTCGGCGGTACGCAGGCCGAAACCGAGGGCCCGGTCGACGGTGATGTGCAGCAGCCAGGTCAGACCGAAGTTGAACAGGGGGACGGCGACGGACGGAGACTCGGGAATCAGGCAGGTCAGCATGACGACGATGGCGACGACAGGCCGGTGCAGCAGGTTGTAGACGGGAACGGCCCTGCGGGGCAGTTGGCCGTGCTGGTGCGGGCCGGAGAGACCGAGGAGGAACGACAGGTCCGGTGCGACGGCACCGGCGAGCGCCGCGACGACCACCCAACCGCCGTACTTCGTCGCCTCGAACACCGCAAAGACCAGCAGCACGGCGGACAACAGCCCCCAGGCGACGCGGACCTGCGGTGAGGCCGAGCTCCTGGTAGCGCCTTCCGCGGCGTCGTGTGACACGGGACATGTTCCTTTCAGGTGGGATCCGTACGAGTTCGGGGCGGCGCAGGCGACCGCGCGGCGGTGGTGGTGGAAGGCTCGAAAGGCCATTTGGTTCCCCGCTCGACGGGGTCGGCGGACCGGCATCCGACGCCAGGGATGCTGTCATGGCCCCGGCATGACAGGTGGAGCGTCGGCACGTGACCATTCTCACGACCGGCCGCCGCGGTCGCGGTGCGGGCGTGGTGCACCGTGACCCGCTCCATGACGTACCGGACCAGCCCTGCCGGAGGGTCGGGCTCGTCGTCCGTACGCTTCCGGGACAGGTCTCGCGTCATGGTGCTCCGTCTCGGTTCCGTCCAGGGTGAGCCGGCCGGCCGGGTCCGCGGGAGGTGGAGTGGTCCCGGCCACACGGCCCCCACAGTGCCCGGGACCACTAAAAGGCCACCAAACTCGGCACGGTGAGGTCGAGCCGGGGCCGTCGGCCACGATCCGCCCGGGGCGGGCTCTGCATGCGCATGGAAGTCTCTATGCCCAGCTCCTGAACGGTCGACGCGCGTAGCTCTCAAGAAACGTCAATCGGTCTGCCACGGGCACCCACATCGGTGAAGCTCAGGCACGCTTGGACGCGGGCCGGGCGAGGGCGCTTCCGAGACGGGCGTGGGCGGGTTCAGGGCGTACCTGTGTCCCCGGCTGTCCGTGGTGTCCTGTTGTATGGATGCATGACGCACAGCAGTAGCTCGGATCTGCGGGTGGCCGCCGATGCGGTCCTGGCTCGCCTCATCGGGGACGGCTCGGGGGCGGCCAGGCTGCGGGAGGACCAGTGGCGGGCCATCGAGGCACTCGTCGCCGACCGGTGCCGTGCCCTGGTCGTACAGCGCACGGGCTGGGGCAAGTCCGCCGTCTACTTCGTGGCCACCGCCCTGCTGCGCGAACGGGGCGCGGGGCCGACGGTCATCGTCTCTCCGCTGCTGGCGCTGATGCGCAACCAGGTCGAGGCCGCGGCCCGGGCCGGCATCCACGCCCGGACGATCAACTCGTCCAACCCCGAGGAGTGGCAGACCATCCAGGCCGAGATCGCCGCGGGCACCGTGGATGTGCTCCTCGTGAGCCCGGAGCGGCTCAACAACCCAGATTTCCGCGACAACGTACTGCCCGAACTCGCCGCCGCCACCGGGCTCCTCGTCGTGGACGAGGCCCACTGCATCTCCGACTGGGGCCACGACTTCCGACCCGACTACCGGCGACTGCGCACCGTACTCACCGAGCTGCCGCCCGGCGTGCCGGTGCTCGCCACCACCGCCACCGCGAACACGCGGGTCACCGCGGACGTGGCCGAGCAGCTCGGCACCGGAACCAGCTCGGACACACTGGTCCTGCGCGGTCCGCTGGACCGCGAGAGCCTGAGCCTGGGCGTGCTCCAGCTGCCCGACGCCGCCCACCGGCTGGCCTGGCTCGCCGACCACCTGGGCGACCTGCCGGGCTCCGGCATCATCTACACCCTCACCGTCGCGGCCGCCGAAGAGGTCACCGCCTTTCTGCGCCAGTGCGGGTATACCGTCGCCGCCTACACCGGAAAGACCGAGAACGCCGAACGCCAGCAGGCCGAAGAGGCACTCCTCGCCAATCGGGTCAAGGCGCTGGTGGCCACCTCCGCGCTCGGCATGGGCTTCGACAAACCCGATCTCGGCTTCGTCGTCCACCTCGGCTCCCCCTCCTCCCCCATCGCCTACTACCAGCAGGTCGGACGTGCCGGCCGCGGCGTCGAGCACGCCGAGGTACTCCTGCTGCCCGGCCGCGAGGACGAGGCGATCTGGGCGTACTTCGCCTCCATCGCCTTCCCGCCGGCAGAGATCGTCCACCGCACCCTCGACGCCCTCGCCCAGGTGGACCGGCCCCTGTCGCTGCCCGCACTCGAACCCCTGGTGGAGCTGAACCGCACCCGCCTGGAGACCATGCTCAAGGTTCTCGACGTCGACGGTGCCGTCCGACGAGTCAAGGGCGGCTGGATCGCCACCGGCCGGCCCTGGACGTACGACACCGAGCGGTACGCCTGGGTCGCCAAGCAGCGCGCCGCCGAGCAGCAGGCCATGCGCGACTACGCCACCACCACGGGCTGCCGCATGGAATTCCTGCGCCACCAGCTGGACGACGGGCAGGCAGCCCCCTGCGGTCGCTGCGACAACTGCACCGGAGCCCGCTTCACCGCCGAGGTCTCCCCGGCCGCCCTGGACGCCGCTCGCGGCGAACTCGGCCGCGCCGGGGTCGTGGTGGAGCCCCGCAGGATGTGGCCGACCGGGCTGCCGGCCATCGGCGTCGATCTCAAAGGCCGCATCCCGCCCGGCGAACAGGCCGCCCCCGGCCGGGCACTCGGACGGCTCTCCGACATCGGCTGGGGCAACCGGCTCCGCCCCCTGCTGTCCCCCCACAGCCCCGACGCGCCCGTGCCCGACGATGTGGCGGACGCCGTCGTGACCGTACTGACCGACTGGGCCAAAGGGCCGGGCGGCTGGGCCTCGGGCGCCCCTGACGCACCACCCCGCCCGGCCGCGGTGGTCACCCTGCCCTCACGCACCCGACCACAGCTCATCCAGTCGCTCGGCACCAGGATCTCCGCCATCGGCCGTATCCCCCTGCTGGGCTCCCTCACCTACACGGACCACGCCGACGGTCTGTCCCTGCCCCGCTCCAACAGTGCCCAGCGCCTCCGCGCGCTGGGCGGAGCGCTCGTCGTGCCCCCGTCCCTCAGCGAGGCCCTGCGCGCCGCGGGCGGCCCCGTACTGCTCATCGACGACCTCACCGAGACCGGCTGGACACTGGCCGTGGCCGCCCGGCTGCTGCGCCGGGCCGGAGCCGGCCCCGTACTCCCGCTCGTACTCGCCGCCCAGAGCTGACCGTCACACACGACCCGGCCGGGCGGGGATATAGGCGACGCATCACTGGAAAACGGACGGTGGCCCCAATTGCTCGTTGCCGCAACCAAGTTCGACAGGAAGAATTGAAGTCCGCTCCCCGCACGGCTCTCCCCGTGGTCCGGAAGAGCTCTGCCGCGGGGTGCGCTCCCCCAAGTCCGACCCCGCCCGCAGTGTGGGCGCGTAGCCGAAGGGAGGACCGTGACCTTCGGATTCGCACCGTCCTCGGCGGCGAACATGTCGACGGCTGCCCATCTGTCCGCCGCTTCCGCCAATCCCCCGACCCGCTTGCTCGAACCCGCGGAGTGGGCCGCCGCGGGCATCCCGCTGCTCCGCAACCCCCGGGACGTCGTCAGCGGGCTGCACGCCCGGCACCAGCCCCGGCCCGCCACCGCGGTCGTGGCCGTCCTCGACCCGGACGAGCGGCTGCGGGCGAGCGCCTCGTTCACCCGGCGTTCGGCCCCGGCCGACGGCTGGATGTTCCGCAACGCGCTGCTCGCGCAGTTGCGCCGGGTCATCCCGCACGATCTGCGGCGCCGCACTCCCGCGCGCACGGCCGTGCTGCTCTACTGCCGTGACGGGGACGCGGGTTGGACGGAGGAGGACGGCGCGTGGATGTGGGGGCTGCGGGACGCCTGCACGCTGCACGGGTTGCGCTGCGGGGCGTACATCACGCTGACGCGTGACGGCTGGCAGGTCCTCGGCGAGGGCCGGGGAGGACGCCGCCCCCATGCGAACTCACCCGCGGAGCCTTTCGCCATGGCCGAGGCGCCACCCCCGCTGCCGCGCACCGGAGGCGTCGCGTCAGAGGTGCTGCGGCGGGCAGCGGCCCGCTGAACCGGGCGAGGCAGGGCGGGGCGTCCGCCCCGGCGACGACACGCACTGAGGCATCCCTTCGCCACCCGCACGCACTCCGCCGCCCGCCCGCACTCCGCCGCCCGTCACGCGCACAGGATCGCTCTCCGGGGGCGTGATCGGTCGCGCACACCCGCATGTGCAGGGGCGCGCGGGCGTCCGCGCAACTCTCGTTGTCCGGGCGCCCCACAGCGACGTCGGCGCGAGCACCGCACTACCCACACGCCCCGGGCGGCAGCCCGGCCACTCCACCTGATTCCGGGCACGCGAAACCGACCAGGCTCCCCGCGGGCGGGAGTCCGGTCAGTCCCTCGCGACTGCGAGACCGCTCAGACCGCCGTGCCCAGCACCGAGTTGATGCGCTGCGGGTCGCCGCAGACGATCAGCAGGGCACCGGCACGGGCAAGCGCCAGCGGGAGCGCCTGGGCAGCGGCCGTGTCGGGACCGCCGTTGACGGCGACGACGACCACGGGTCGGGCCCCGGCCCGCTGGGCAACGGCGGCGTCCGCATAGAAGACGTCGTCGCCCGCGTCGTGCTGGGCCCAGTAGGAGGCCTCGCCGAAGGACAGCTCATGGGCGGCCCACGGATGCGGCTCGCCGGTGGTGATCACCAGCACCTCACCAGGGGACCGACCCGACTCCAGGAGCAGATCGACGGCTTCCTCGGCGGCGTCCAGGGCACCTTCCACCGAGGCCGGGATGAGCTGGACCTGTGGGCCGGCAGGGGTCGCGGCAGCGGCCGGAGCGGGTGGCCCCGGCTTGGCCGCGGCAGCGTCGCGCGGTGCGCGCCCGGCCGGCATGGGCCTGGTGGGCCCTGGACGACCGGGACGCGCCGGAGCCGCGGGACGGGGACCGGGTACGGGACGGGGGGTCGGCGCGACGCGGCCGCTGGCCGGAGTGGCGCGCGGACCCTGGGCACTCTCGTGAATCTGAGGCTCCTCGGGAATGAGAGGCATGAGCTGATGTTTATCAAACGCCGCTGCGACTCGCGTCGGCGGGTGGCACATGAGTGCGAACGAAACCGTCAGAAATCGAAGCCGAGCTGACCCTCGATCTCCGGAACGCTTCCGTCCGCCCAGCTGCGGACCTTCTTGAGGTGCCGCCACTGGGGCAGCGCATCAAGATACGCCCATGACAGCCGGTGGTACGGGGTGGGGCCCCGCTCCTCCAGCGCGGCCTTGTGCACGGGTGATGGATACCCCGCGTTGGCCGCAAAACCGAAGTCTGCATGGTCGATACCCAGTTCGGCCATCATTTTGTCGCGCTGAACCTTGGCTATCACCGAGGCCGCCGCGACGGCCACGCACGACTGGTCGCCCTTGATCACCGTACGCACCCGCCAGGGGGCACCCAGGTAGTCGTGCTTCCCGTCGAGGATGACCGCGTCAGGCCGGACCGGCAGGGCCTCCAGGGCCCGTACGGCGGCGAGGCGCAGGGCGGCTGTCATGCCCAGGTCGTCGATCTCCTCCGGCGAGGAGTGCCCGAGGGCGTACGACGTCACCCACCTCCGCAGTTCCTCGGCGAGCTCCGTGCGCCTCTTGACCGTGAGGAGCTTGGAGTCGGTGAGGCCCTCGGGCGGTCGACGCAGGCCCGTGACCGCCGCGCAGACGGTGACGGGACCGGCCCACGCGCCGCGCCCCACCTCGTCGACACCGGCGATGATCTTCGCTCCGGTCGTGGCGCGGAGGGAGCGCTCGACGGTGTGAGTAGGCGGTTCGTACGGCATGGCGCTCTTAGCGTACGCCGCCGGGAACCCCCCGCGACACCCAGGTTCCCCGGCGGCCTCAGGGCCCGCGCGGACCTGGCTCCGGTGACCTGCGGAGCGTGATCACGCGCCTGCGGAACGCAGCAGCGGAACCATCAACTGGTCGACCATCTCTTCGATGTCACGCTCGCTCCATTCACACGCGCACATCTTGGATCGGTACATCATCATGGCCGGAATGGCGTCGAAGACGTACCCGTTGGCCGCGCCCGGACGCACCTCGCCCCGCTCGATCCCGCGGCTGATGACGTCACGGAGCAGCTTGACGGTCGGCTCCACGACCCCCTCGACGATCACGCCATTGAAGCGCTCGACCTGGGCCGTGTCGCATTCGTGAATCACCGACCGCAGCGCGAACCCGGGGCGCGAGAACATCGCCTCGCGCGCCTGCCGGCACAGCTCCAGGAGGTCCTCGCGCACACTGCCGAGGTCGGGCGCCTCCTCGAACCGCGGCAGCCCGGCCTGGAGGGCGTCCGCGACGAGGTCCTCCTTGGACGGCCAACGGCGGTAGACCGCGGCCTTGCCGGTCTGGGCACCCGCGGCGACACCCTCCATCGTGAGGCCGCTCCAGCCGACCGTACTGAGCTGCTCCAGTGCGGCATCGAGGATCGCGCGCTCAAGCACCGCCCCGCGCCGGCGCGGGGAGGGCGTCTGAGCGGGGGCCGCCGTCCAGCGCGAAGTAGCCATCTGAGTATCTCCGTTGAGCAGAGGGGAAGGGGGTTTTTCCCGGGCAGGGCGAGCGGCCGGGTGAGGTCATTCGGCGGCGACTTCAGTGAACGCTTGCGTTCACTAAGGGGGACTCACTACCGTTTGACGCGACAGTGAACGCAAGCGTTCACTAACGCACTTGTGGGGGACCCATAGTGACAACCTCTCCGTTGATTCAGCATCAGAAGCCGGGAGCAGCCCGCCGGGAGGGGCGCCCCGGCATCGCGCTCACGGTCATCGCGGCCTGCCAACTGATGGTGGTACTCGATGCGACGATTGTGAACATCGCGCTCCCGCACATTCAAGACGCGCTCGCTTTCAGCACAACCGATCTGACGTGGGTGGTCAGCGCGTACACGCTGACCTTCGGCGGCCTGCTGCTCCTCGGCGGCCGAGCCGGTGACATCCTGGGCCGGCGCCGGGTCTTCATCACGGGCATCCTGCTCTTCACACTCGCCTCGCTGCTGGGCGGATTCGCCCAGGAACCATGGCAACTGCTGGCGGCACGCGCCCTCCAGGGCGCCGGTGGCGCGATCGCGTCACCCACCTCACTGGCGCTCATCACCACGACGTTCGCCGAAGGCCCGGAACGGAACCGGGCCTTCGGTGTCTTCGCCGCCGTCTCGGCAGGCGGCGGCGCCGTCGGTCTCCTCGCGGGCGGAATGCTCACGGAGTGGCTCGACTGGCGCTGGGTGCTGTTCGTCAACGTACCGATCGGCATCCTGATAGCCGTGCTCGCACCGAGGTACATCCGCGAGTCCGAGCGGCATCCGGGACGGTTCGACATCGCGGGCGCGCTCACGTCGACGGCCGGTATGGCGTCGCTGGTGTACGGCTTCATCCGCGCCTCGGAGGAGGGGTGGCGCGACGGCCTGACCGTCGGCTCCTTCGGTGCGGCGGCGGTTCTGCTGCTGGCCTTCGGGTTCATCGAGGCGCGGGCCAAGGAACCGATCACTCCGCTGAGGATGTTCGCCGACCGCAACCGGTCGGGCACATACGTGATCATGCTGAGTCTGGCCGCGGCGATGTTCGGCATGTTCTTCTTCATCGTCCTCTTCGTGCAGAACGTGCTGCAGTACTCGCCGATCGAGGCCGGCCTCGCCTTCCTGCCCGTGACGGGAGCGATCGTCGTGGGGGCCGGTCTGTCGCAGCGGTTCCTGCCGGTCCTCGGGCCCAAGCCGTTCATGGCGGTCGGCTCGACGCTGGTCGTGATCGGGCTCACCTGGCAGACCTTCATCAACCCGGACAGCTCGTACGCGGGCGGGGTACTCGGCCCCATGCTGGTGTTCGCCTTCGGCATGGGTCTGAACTTCGTGACGCTGACCCTGACGGCGGTCTCCGGGGTCGCCCAGCACGAGGCGGGCGCGGCGTCCGGTCTGCTCAACGCCATGCAGCAGGTGGGCGGTTCCCTCGGCCTGTCCATCCTGACCACGGTCTTCGGCACCGCCAGCCGGGATGAGGCGGAGAAGCAGATGCCGAGCTTCCTGGCGGACGGGACGGCCGAGCAGAAGGCCGAGTTCGCCAAGACCCACCAGTTGCCGGCTCCCTGGGGCCACGAGGTTCTCGCCCAGGGCATCTCGACGGCGTTCATCCCGGCCGTCGCGATGGCCGTACTCGCCCTGGCCACCGCCGTGCTGGTCATCAAGGTCCGCAAGAGCGACCTGGAGGCCCTGTCCGGCACGGCGGGACCCGCCGGGGGCTGACGGCCGCGGATGGCCGGACCGCGCCCCGGGGGAACCGACGGCGAGGGCATCGGTCCGGCCATCCTCACCGTGCTGCCGGAAGACACCCGAGGCCCGCCCGCGCGCCCCGGTCCGGCCGCCCTCACAGCGGTGGTTTCGCGGGTGGTCACGGGGGCTCCTGCGCGGTACGAGCGCGGAGGGCTGGGCCCCCGGCCGTGCTCCGTACTCACGGCCCCGCGGCAGTACGGCAGCGAGGGGCGAGCACCGTCGCACCCGTACTGCGGCCTCCCGACCGGTCCTACGCCGCTTCCACAAACCGCGGCGAGCTCACCTTGCCGCCCCCTTACCGGCCCCCTTGTCGAACCGCTGTCAGCGGTACATGACCTCATCCCTGAACCGTGCGCACTCGGTCGTGTCCGCCTGTGCCGACAGCGGCCGCTCGTCGAGGATGCGTCGCGCTTCTGCCTCGCCCCGGCTCGTCGCGTACCAGGGCGCCTCCCCCTCGTCGAGGCCGGCCGCGACATCCCGCAGCACACAGGACCGCAGGGGCTCGGCCAGCTTGTCGAGGGCCGGCACGGCGTCCGCGGACAGCCCGCGTGCGTAGTCGAGGTCGAACCGGCCCGTGTCCTCGTACCGTTGGACGTTGCGCTCAGCGACCAGCTCGTCCGGCGACACGAGCCCGAACACCAGCACCCCGGCCGCCGCGCTGGCGGCCACGGCACGCGGCAGCCAGCGGGCTCCCCACGCCCCGGCCGCCAGGATGAACACGATGACCAGGCCGAGCCACAGCTCCACGGCCAGCACCGAGATCCTCAGTCGCGTCAGTCCATACGCCTCCACGTACATGTCCATCCGCCGCACAGCGGATGCCACCACAACGAGGGTCAGCACACACAGAGTTCCCAGCACGGAGCGCACCAGCGTGCGATCACCCGATCGAGTGCGGGGCGCCCAGCGCAGAGCCAGGACGATGACCAGCAGCGTGAGAAGCGTCGCCAGGAGCAGCTGCCAGAAACCCTGCCTCGCGTACTCGGCATACGTCTGTCCGGTCTTCTGGAGTACGGCGTCGTACCCACCGAAGAGGACGGCCAACTGAACGGCGTTGAACACCGCGAACAGCACGATGAGCACGATCAGCGGCAGCGCCCACTCGACGCGGCCACGGGCACGTCCCTCGGGCACGTGGGCCTGGTCCCAGTGAACAGGTGCGGCAGCCGTGCGTGCCGCCGCGAGCGCCCCGACGAGACCGAGGGCGAAGAGCAGCACACGCCAGGGGCCGTCGGCCACCGAGGTGTCCGGCACCAGGACGCCGAGCAGGTCCGCGAAGGCGGCGTCCGCCCCGGCGAACAGCGCCCCGAACACCAGCAACAGCACCGCGGCGACGGCGAGCGCCCGCAGGACCGGGCCCAGCCGCTCGCGGGCGCCACCCGACAGGCTGCGCAGCCCTTGCCAGGCCCAGGCGGGGCCGGTGACCACCGCGTTGAGCACGCCGATCGGGCCGAGCAGGACAGCCGGCCAGCTGCGGCCTCCGTGCAGTGCGAGGGAGCCCGCCGCGACCGCGGTGACGACCGCGAGGAACGACGGCCACTCGGCGTCACGCAGCGCCGGCACGATCAGCAGCGCCAGCCCCAGGGCTCCCCAGACGAGCGTCCACGCGCGCGGGCGACGGCCGGCCCGCCGGGCGGCGAAGTACACGGCGAGCACCGCGGGAATCGCGACGATCAGCAGGTTGACGGCCACTCCCTCGCCGAGCAGCAGCATGCTGAGCACGCCCGCGGCCAGGGCGGCCCACAGGGTCGCGGTGCGGACGGGCGCGGGTTCCTTGACCTGGAGGTCGGCCAGCCACGTACCAGGGCCGACCCCCGGGGGCCCCGCGACGGGAGCCCCCTCCGGGGAGCCCGTCCGGGACGTGGCCATGTCCTCGGGTGTGTCGGCGGCCAGGGCACGCCCTTCCGGCGCCCCGGCCCTCGGCTCGGACGCGGATGATGTGTCGGGCACGGGCCCCCCTCCCGACCGGCCCCGTGCGCCCGCCGTACGCAGCGCGCCGCTGCGGCAGTTGGCCCGTGACCGGTGTCTCATCGGCGCACACCGTCATGATCGACAGGCGGCGTTGCGCAAGGGTATGCCGCGGGTCGGGCATCGCAGCGGGGTGAAGGCCTTCTGTGGCACGCCTGTGACAGTTGGGATGTTCGTGACGCTTGGGGCCAGGGCAATACCCGCCCGTGGCTTGACCGCCCGTTGCTTGACCGCCCGGAGAGACGGGGCAGGTGACCGCCGCTAGGGCGTGTTTCGAAAGTCCCGTCGTCCGCCCGAAGGGCGGGCCCCGCGGCGTCTGGTGCGTGCGATCGCAAGGCGCCGGAGCGCCCTAATAGCGGAGCTATTCGGGCGTTTCGGCAACGCCGCGAGCGTGCGTGCCAGGCGTCGCGGGGCAGGCGGGACTTTCGAAACACGCCCTAGGGCCTGTCGCGAACCAGAGCCCAGTCCGGCAGCACTTCCGTCTGCCGCAACCACTCCTCGGGAGGTGTCCCCGCCTTACCGGAGGCGACGACTCCCCCGACGATGGCACAGGTCGTGTCCACATCGCCGCCCACCTGGGCCGTCACCCAGAACGCCTGCCCGTAGTCGCTGAGGGCCCTCGCGGCCGACCAGATCGCGAAAGGCACCGTGTCGTGCGCCGACGTGCGCCGGCCGCAGCCGAGTACGGCGGCGACGGTGCTCGCGTCGCCGTAGTCGAGCATGTCGCGGGCGCGTCGCAGTCCCGCGCCGACGGCACTTGTGGGGACGAGTGAGATGACGCCGTCGAGCAACGCTTCGGCGCTCGGCGGCCCTGCCGGGTCGGCCGCGAGGGCGGCGGCCGCGGCGACGGCCATGGCACCGGCGACGGCCTCGCGGTGCTGGTGCGTGGGGTACGCCGAGATCTCCGCCTGGTGGGTCGCCTGCTCGGGGTCGTCCGCGTACCAGGCCCCCAAGGGGGCGATCCGCATGGCCGCGCCGTTGCCCCAGGAGCCTTGTCCGTTGAAGAGCGCGGAGGCCAGCTCACGCCAGTCGCCGCCCTCCCTGATCAGCCGCAGCAACCGGTTGACCGCCGGCCCGTAACCGCGGTCGAAGTCGTGGTGCTCGGCGAAGGACCGGGCCAGCTCGTCCTGGTCGATCCTTTGGTGGGCGGCGAGGATCGCCACGACGGAGCAGGCCATCTCCGTGTCGTCCGTCCACGACCAGGGACCGGTCGGCGTCTCACGGCGCTTGAGCAGCGGATGGTTCGCGGGGACGAAGTACTGCGAGCCCAGCGCGTCCCCCACCGAGAGTCCGCGCAGGCTGCTCAGGGCGCGGTCCAGGCGTTCGCCAGGAGAGGAGTCAGCGGTCATCGCCCTGCCACTCTAACCGGTGACTCCGTACGACTCCGGGTCACGCCAGCGTTCGAAGGGGCGGTCAAGGGTGTACTTGCCGTCGTCTCCGAGAACGAGCATCCGCATCTCCGCGTTCCCGGGATTGGACAACGACTCGAACTCGGCGACCGACCAGTGGAACCAGCGCATGCAGAACAGCCGCATGGCCAGGCCGTGGGTCACCAGGAGCACGTTCGGCGGGTGGTCGGGGTCCTCGAAGCTGCGGAACAGGCTCTCCAGGAAGCCCCCGACCCGGTCGTACACGTCGGCCCCGGACTCGCCCTGCGCGAAGCGGTAGAAGAAGTGCCCGTACGCGTCCCGGTAGGACTTCTGAAGCTGTACGTCCTCCCGGTCCTGCCAGTTGCCCCAGTCCTGCTCGCGCAGCCGTGGCTCCTCACGGACGCGTACCAACTCGGGGTCGAGGTGGAAGGCCCGGAACGTCTCGTGGGTGCGGCGGTACGGGGAGACGTACACACTGACGCGCTCCCGGCCGAACACCTCCCGGAGCCGCTTGCCGGTCCCTTCCGCCTGCCGCCAGCCGAGCTCGGTGAGCCCCAGGGCATGGTCGGGCTCGCGTTCGTACACGGTGTCGTCGGCGTTGCCCGTTGACTCGCCGTGCCGGACAAGGACGATGCGCCGTGGTCGTGCCATGCCAAAACCCTAGATCGGGTCGCGCCGGATCGAGCACCCGTACAGGCTCCTTACGGCGTAGGTCACACAGGTCCTGCACACCCAGGGTCGCATTTTGTACCCTCCGGCACCCATTTGACGCATCCTGTTCCCCCGCACCCGCTCAGACCGTCCAGGCGGACTCCAGGTCCACGATGTCACCCGCGAGCGCCGCGACATCGGCCTCGATCTGGGCGCGCAGGGCGAGCCGCTCCACGCGTTCGGTGCGGTACTTTCCGTGCTCGGCGGCCGACTGCCACATGGAGAGGATCATGAACTCGTGGCCCGGAGCCTCACCGAAGAGGCCCCGCACCATGCCGGGGGAGCCGGCCATCGCGGGGTTCCAGACCTTCTCCTGCATCAGCGTGAAGTGCTCGGCGCGCTCCTCATGGACGCGACAGTGCGCCACCCGCACCAGATCGGCGTCCGTGAAACGCGGTTCGAAACCGGTCTTCACATCGAAGCGGTAGTCGAAGAGCTTGACCTGCGGGTCCTTGAAGGTACCGGACTGTGAGGCGGCGAGCCGGTCGTGGGAGCGCGCCATGAAGGAGTCGTAAAAGGCACGGCTCTCCCAGAAGGAGAAGATATGGGCCACGCCAGGCCGCGCACGGCTCCAGCCGCCACCCTGCCCACGGAAACCCGGCTCCCCCAGAAGCCCCGCCCACTTTCGCTGCCCCCGTTCGAAACCGCGGCGGTCCACCACGGTGCAGCGAATCCACTTGACCAGCACCGCGCCATCGTAAGGCCACGCAGCGTGGCGCCGGTCACGCTCCGGCGGAGTGCACCCGAGCGAGCGCCCCCGCGCGCGTGGGAGGATGAATAACGGGCCTGGACTGTACGGCAGTTCGGGCGGCAGGCCCAGGAATCGGGGAGGAGATCTGGTGGACGGCCTCAACAAGGGCATCGACAAGGTCGAGGTGGCGGTGAAGTGGGATCCCAGTCCCTCGGGACAGGCGCCCACGGACCTGGACCTCGTCGCGGCGACCTACCTGGCCGCCGAGCCGTACGGAAACCCCGACTATGTGGTGCATTTCGACAGCCGCTCCCCCGACGGCACCATCACCCTCAACCGCGAGAGCACGACCGGTCAGGGCTTCGGCTGGGACGAGGTCATGACCATCGAGCTGAGCCGGCTCGCCGGCCGCTACGCGCGCGTGGTGGTGGGTGTGGTCATACAGCAGCGGACCGGCCGGAAGACCTTCGTCAACGTCCACAACTGCGCCCTGCGCGTCCGTGAGGGCTACACCGTCCTGGCCGAGGACGACTTCGGCGGCGTCCTGAGGTCCACGGCGGCGACCGTCGCGGAGTTCGTGCGCGACGACTCGGGAGAGTGGTCGTTCCGACCAGGCGTCCACGGCTACGAGGAGGACCCGGCGTCCTTCGCCCGCGTCATGGGCAGCCTGAGCGAGTCCTGACCCGTTCACGGCACCCGTCAAGAGCCGGGCGTCGCCCGCACCGAGGGCGGTGGAGCCGGGCTTCCGGCTCCACCGCCCTGACGAGCTCATTCACGCCTCAGGAGGCGTCCGGGCTCAGCTGCACCCGCTGGTCGAGCCGCAGCCCTCGCAGATGTAGCAGGAACCGGCCCGCTGCATCTTGGTGCCGCAGGAGAAGCAGAGCGGGGCGTCCGCCTGGATGCCCAGTTGCATCTCCACGAGTTCGGCGCTGGTGTGGGCCTGCTGCGGGGCGGGCTTGGCCGCCTCGATGCCCGCCCTGGGCGTGGCGACGGCCTTCAGCTCCTGTGCGCGGGGCGCGGACTGGGCCAGGCCCTCGACATCGACCTCTTCCTCGGTCGGCTCGTAGGAGCCCGTCTCCAGGTGGCGCTGGCGCTCCTCGGCGGAGTGGATGCCGAGCGCGGAGCGCGTCTCGAACGGCAGGAAGTCGAGCGCCAGCCGACGGAAGATGTAGTCGACGATCGACTGCGCCATCCGCACGTCCGGGTCGTCCGTCATCCCGGCCGGCTCGAAACGCATGTTGGTGAACTTGGAGACGTACGTCTCCAGCGGCACGCCGTACTGGAGGCCGACGGACACCGCGATGGAGAAGGCGTCCATCATGCCCGCGAGGGTCGAACCCTGCTTGGACATCTTCAGGAAGACCTCGCCCAGGCCGTCGTCCGGGTAGGAGTTGGCCGTCATGTAACCCTCGGCGCCGCCGACGGTGAAGGACGTGGTGATGCCGGGACGACCCTTCGGGAGGCGCTTGCGGACCGGGCGGTACTCGACGACCTTCTCGACCGTCTCGCGGATGGTCGCCTCGGCCTTCTCCGTGATCTCGGCCTTCTCCTTCTCCTTGGTCTTCGCGGAGAGCGGCTGGCCGACCTTGCAGTTGTCGCGGTAGATGGCGAGCGCCTTGACGCCCATCTTCCAGGCCTCGAAGTAGATCTCCTCGACCTCCTCGACGGTCGCCGACTCCGGCATGTTGACCGTCTTGGACAGGGCGCCGGAGATCCACGGCTGGATCGCGGCCATCATGCGGACGTGGCCCATCGGGGAGATGGCACGCTCGCCCATGGCGCAGTCGAAGACCTCGTAGTGCTCGGGCTTGAGGCCCGGTGCGTCGATCACGTTGCCGTGCTCGGCGATGTGGGCGACGATCGCCTCGATCTGCTCCTCCTGGTAGCCCAGGCGGCGCAGGGCCTGCGGGACGGTGCCGTTGACGATCTGCATCGAGCCGCCGCCGACCAGCTTCTTGAACTTGACCAGCGCGAGGTCGGGCTCCAGGCCGGTGGTGTCGCAGGACATCGCGAGACCGATGGTGCCGGTCGGGGCGATGACGGACGCCTGCGAGTTGCGGAAGCCGTTCTTCTCACCGAGGCGGAGCACGTCCTGCCAGGCCTCCGTGGCGGCGGCCCAGACCGGGGTGTCCAGGTCGTCCATGCGGACGGCCTGGGTGTTGGCGTCGGCGTGCTGCTTCATCACGCGCAGGTGCGGCTTGGCGTTGCGGGCGTAGCCCTCGTACGGGCCGACGACCGCGGCGAGTTCGGCGGAGCGGCGGTACGACGTACCGGTCATCAGCGAGGTGATGGCTCCGGCCAGCGCGCGACCGCCGTCGGAGTCGTACGCGTGGCCGGTCGCCATGAGGAGGGCGCCGAGGTTGGCGTAGCCGATGCCGAGTTGGCGGAAGGCGCGGGTGTTCTCGCCGATCTTCTGGGTCGGGAAGTCCGCGAAGCAGATGGAGATGTCCATCGCGGTGATGACGAGCTCGACGACCTTCGTGAAGCGCTCGACGTCGAAGGACTGGTTGCCCTTGCCGTCGTCCTTCAGGAACTTCATCAGGTTCAGCGAGGCGAGGTTGCAGGACGTGTTGTCCAGGTGCATGTACTCGCTGCAGGGGTTCGAGCCGTTGATGCGGCCGGACTCCGGGCACGTGTGCCAGTGGTTGATGGTGTCGTCGTACTGGATGCCGGGGTCGGCGCAGGCCCATGCGGCCTCGGCCATCTTGCGGAACAGGGTCTTGGCGTCGACCTCTTCGATGACGTCGCCGGTCATCCGCGCGCGCAGACCGAACTTCCCGC
The DNA here is from genome assembly GCF_014650715.1 of Streptomyces bluensis. GTDB lineage: Bacteria > Actinomycetota > Actinomycetes > Streptomycetales > Streptomycetaceae > Streptomyces > Streptomyces bluensis. The sequence goes on from NZ_BMVM01000013.1 coordinate 147,355, forward strand.
CGGACTCGACGGCCGTCATGAACTCGTCGTTCACACGGACCGAGTTGTTGGCGTTCTGGTACTGGACGGAGGTGATGTCCTCTCCGCCGAGGTCCATGTCGAAGCCCGCGTCACGCAGGGCGCGGATCTTCTCCTCCTCCTTCACCTTGGTCTCGATGAAGTCCTCGATGTCGGGGTGGTCGACGTCGAGGATGACCATCTTGGCGGCGCGGCGGGTGGCGCCACCGGACTTGATCGTTCCTGCGGAGGCGTCGGCACCGCGCATGAAGGAGACCGGACCGGAGGCGTTGCCACCGGAGGAGAGGAGCTCCTTGGAGGAGCGGATCCGGGAGAGGTTCAGGCCGGCGCCGGAGCCGCCCTTGAAGATCATGCCCTCTTCCTTGTACCAGTCGAGGATCGACTCCATGGAGTCGTCGACGGCCAGGATGAAGCAGGCGGAGACCTGCTGGGGCTGGGGCGTGCCGACGTTGAACCAGACCGGGCTGTTGAAGCTGAAGATCTGGTGCAGGAGGGCGTACGCCAGCTCGTGCTCGAAGATCTCGGCGTCGGCGGGCGAGGCGAAGTACTTGTAGTCTTCACCGGCCTTCCGGTACGTCTTCACGATGCGGTCGATGAGCTGCTTCAGGCTCACCTCGCGCTGCGGGGTGCCGACGGCACCACGGAAGTACTTGCTGGTGACGATGTTGACCGCGTTCACCGACCAGAACTCGGGGAACTCGACGCCGCGCTGCTCGAAGTTGACCGAGCCGTCGCGCCAGTTGGTCATGACGACGTCACGGCGCGCCCACTCGACCTCGTCGTACGGGTGCACGCCGGGGGTGGTGTGGATGCGCTCGATACGCAGTCCCTTGCTCGCCTTGGTGCCCTTGGCGCGGGAACTCCGTGCCGGACCGCTCGCCGTCTCTGTCATGCCGCCTCCCTGTACGGGCGAAAACGCCCTGAAGTGCCACTTTGTTCCCGTAGCACGTGTTCTGTCATGTGTCGCGGCGCCGCGCACACGGCTCTCCGCGACAGGTCCTGGTCGCCGCCGGTCGTCCGGTCCGGGTGATCCGTCCGGGCGACTTCCGCCTGTCAGTCGGCGGCGCGGGCAGGCACGGGGACCTCTCCGGTCTCCCCGGGCCCGCAGTCGGGTTCCCCGCGCTCCTCGACTGCTCCCTCGCAGTCCTCGCCGTCCCCGGCGGGGCGCTTCCCCTGCTCTTCCCTGAGTTCCGCGATGGCCGCCTCGAAGTCCTCCAGCGAGTCGAACGCCCGGTACACCGAGGCGAATCGCAGATAGGCGACGAGGTCGAGCTCCTGCAACGGGCCGAGTATGGCCAGCCCCACGTCGTGGGTGGTCAGCTCGGCGCTCCCCGTGGCCCGCACCGCCTCCTCGACCCGCTGGCCCAGCTGGGCGAGCGCGTCCTCGGTGACGGGCCGTCCCTGGCATGCCTTGCGCACACCATTGATGATCTTCGTACGGCTGAAGGGCTCGGTGACCCCGGACCGCTTGACCACCATCAGCGAACAGGTCTCCACCGTCGTGAAACGGCGGGAGCAGTCCGGACACTGACGGCGCCGGCGGATCGACGTACCGTCATCGGTCGTCCGAGAGTCGACGACGCGGCTGTCGGGGTGCCTGCAGAAAGGGCAATGCATAGAACGTCCAACCCCCTTTCACAGCAGACTCAATAGCCTCACAGGCCCCTCTGGCCCCGCGAAGCAGCCCCAAGCATAGGCGATACCCGAGGGCCCCGAGACCCGGGGGACCACAACTTCTGGGCCGTCACTGCAATCCAAGCACTACATGTAGGGCTTGGCACGTAAATCCGCCCACCACGCGCGTGTCGCGCATGTATCGGCACGCACCACAGGGTCCTTGGGCCACGGGGTGGCCGGGGATACGGTGGGGCGACGCTCAGGAGGGGCCGGTACCGGGCCGTCGAGGCGCCTGGTGGCAGACTGGACGACGAAGCGACACCCGGCCCACAAGGCCATCACCCGGCGGTGAACAGTACAGCAATGAGCACTTTTGTCCGCCAGGAGCGTCGTTAGCCATACACCCGGAGATCTGATCGCGTCGACCAATCCGCGATTTTTCACTCGAACGTGTGTTTGGCGCAACCTTTCGAAAGCAACTACCGTTGTCCAGCACGGGAGACCATCGAGAGGGGCCGACGTGACCACCACCGCAGACAGTGCCGCCATCACTGCCCAGGACCGCTCCCAGGACCGATTCGAGCCGGTGCATGCGATGAACGAAGCCACGAACCATGAGGGGCCCAAGCGGTCCCTGCCTGGCCGACCTCCAGGCATCCGGGCCGACAGCTCGGGGCTCACGGACCGGCAGCGCCGGGTCATCGAGGTCATCAGGGACTCCGTGCAACGGCGTGGCTACCCGCCGTCGATGCGGGAGATCGGCCAGGCAGTCGGCCTGTCCAGCACATCCTCGGTGGCGCACCAGCTGATGGCCTTGGAGCGCAAGGGCTTCCTCCGCCGCGACCCGCACCGCCCGCGCGCGTACGAGGTACGGGGCTCCGACCAGGCGTCGGCACAGCCCACGGACACGGCGGGCAAGCCGGCCGCGTCGTACGTCCCGCTCGTCGGCCGGATCGCCGCCGGTGGTCCGATCCTCGCCGAGGAGTCGGTGGAGGACGTGTTCCCGCTCCCGAGGCAGCTCGTCGGCGACGGCGAACTGTTCGTCCTGAAGGTCGTCGGCGATTCGATGATCGAGGCTGCCATCTGCGACGGAGACTGGGTGACGGTCCGCCGCCAGCCGGTCGCCGAGAACGGCGACATCGTGGCAGCCATGCTGGACGGCGAGGCCACGGTCAAGCGCTTCAAGCGCGAGGACGGCCACGTCTGGCTCCTCCCGCACAACGCGGCGTACGAGCCGATTCCCGGCGACGATGCGACCATCCTGGGCAAGGTGGTGGCGGTGCTGCGGCGGGTGTGACCCCGTAGCGGCGGTGCGCCGCCCTTGATCCGGGCCCCGGAACCCCTGCGCCGGTTCCGGGGCCCTGCACTGTCCGGCTCCGCCCACCCTCAGGCTGATGCCTCTTCCGTCTGCTGGGCCGCCTTGTCGATGGCCGCCAGCGACTTACGCACCTGATGAGGGTCCGTCGTGTACCAGAAGTCGGGCAGTGATGCCTTCAGATAGCTGCCATAGCGGGCCGTGGCCAGTCGCTGGTCCAGGACGGCCACCACACCGCGGTCCCCGGACGCGCGTACGAGGCGGCCGGCGCCCTGGGCCATGAGCAGGGCCGCGTGGGTGGCGGCGACGGCCATGAAGCCATTGCCTCCCGCGTCCTCGACGGCCTTCTGCCGGGCACTCATCACAGGATCGTCGGGCCGTGGGAAGGGGATCTTGTCCATAACGACCAGCTGACAGCTGGGGCCCGGGACATCGACGCCCTGCCAGAGGGACAGCGTGCCGAAGAGGCAGGTCTTCGGGTCGGCCGCGAAGTTCTTGATCAGCTCGCCGAGTGTCTCCTCCCCCTGCAGCAGGATCGGGAACTCGGGAATGCGGACGCGCAGCTCCTCCGCCGCCAGCTGGGCCGCTCGGAACGACGAGAACAGGCCCAGCGTCCGCCCGCCCGCGGCCCGGATCAGCTCGGTCAGCTCGTCCAGCATGTCGGCGCGGTCGCCGTCACGCGCGGGGCGTGCCAGGTGCTTGGCGACGTACAGGATGCCCTGCTTCGGGTAGTCGAACGGCGAGCCGACGTCGACGCCCTTCCACTGCGGCAGGTCCTCACCCTCTGTGCCCTCGGGAGCCAGGCCCAGCGAAGCTCCCACGCCGTTGAAGTCGCCGCCGAGCTTCAGGGTCGCCGATGTGAGAACCACCGAGCGGTCCGCGAAGAGCTTCTCCCTGAGGAGGCCCGAGACGGACATGGGGGCGACACGCAGGGAAGCTCCGCTGGGTCGATACGCGGCTCCGCCGCGGGGCTCGTGGCGCTCGTACCAGACCACGTCCCACTCGGAGCCGTTGCTGATGCGCTCGGCCACGTCGTGCACGGTCTCCACGGAGGCCAGCGCCTGCTTGCGGACCGCGTCCTCGTCCTGGACGGACCTGTCGCGCGTGCTGCCGATGGCCGAGATCACCGTACGGGCGGCGTCACGCAGCGCCATCAAGGCGTAACCGAGGTCCTCGGGGATCTCGTCCAGACGGCCGGGCAGGGCCAGCTCCATGAGCCGCTCGAAGCCCTCGGCGGCGGTCTGGAGCTGGTCGGCGGCCTTCTCGTTCACGAGCTTCGCGGCGCGGCGCACGGCGCGGTTGACCTGGCCAGGCGTGAGCTCGCCCGTGGCCACGCCCGTCACGCGCGAGACCAACTCGTGCGCTTCGTCGACGATCAGCACCTCGTGCTGCGGGAGGACCGGAGCGCCCTCGATCGCGTCGATCGCGAGCAGCGCGTGGTTGGTGACGACGACCTCGGAGAGCTTGGCGCGTTCGCGCGCCATCCCGGCGAAGCACTCGGCGCCGTACGCGCACTTGGAGGCACCCAGGCACTCACGGGAGGACACGGACACCTGGGACCAGGCCCGGTCGGAGACGCCCGGAGTGAGGTCGTCACGGTCGCCGGTCTCGGTCTCCTGCGACCAGTCCCGCAGCCGGAGCAGGTCCTGGCCCAGCTTGCTGGTGGGCGCGGCCGCCTCGAACTGGTCGAAGAGGCCCTCCTCCTCGTCCTGGGGCACGCCCTCGTGCAGGCGGTGCAGGCACAAGTAGTTCGACCGGCCCTTGAGCATCGCGAACTCGGGGCGGCGGCGCAGCAGGGGGTGCAGCGCCTCGACCGTGCGCGGCAGATCCCGCTCCACGAGCTGGCGTTGCAGAGCCAGGGTGGCCGTCGCCACGATGACCCGCTCCCCGTGCGCGAGTGCGGGCACCAGGTAGCCCAGCGACTTTCCGGTGCCGGTGCCGGCCTGGACCAGCAGGTGTGAGCCGTCGTCGATGGCCTGCTCGACGGCTTGGGCCATGGTCACCTGGCCGGGGCGCTCCGCACCGCCGACGGCGGTGACGGCAGCATGCAGGAGTTCGGGGAGTGAGGGCTTCGTCATAGCGCGACCACCCTACGGCCCGGCGCTGACACGCGGGCGGTCAAGGCGGGGCTGAGGGGGGTGATCAGGACGCGGGCCAGGGGTGGGTTGGCGGGTGGATGCAGCACGGAGTCCTTCGAAGTTCTTCTCGGGTGGGAACCGCTGCGTGGTGAGCGGTGTACCAAGAGTGATGGCGCTACAGCAGATCGCGCAGGGCCCGGTCTCGGACCATGAGGGCGGCTCGCTTGTCGGGCAGGTCGACCTCGGCGGAGAACCGGAAGCCGGCGCTCAGGAACGCGGAGACGGAGGGGGTGTTGCGAAGGTCGGGTTCCGCGATGACGCGTGCGCACGAGGGCCGGTTGTCCAGGACCAGGTCGGCGAAGCCTCGGAGCAGGGCGGAGCCGATACCGCGGCCGCGGTCTGCGACACCGCCGATGACGAGGTGAACGCCGGTGTCGTGCGGGCGGGCGGGGTAGTGGCGGGCCAGGGGGTCGAGATCCGCCCGGTAGACCTCCCAGTAGCTCATCGGGGTGCCGTCCAGCAGACCGAGGCACGGAATGCTGCGTCCGTCTCCGGCGAGCTGGCGGCGCAGGTGTCCCTCGGTCACGGACTGCGGTCCGGCGAGTCTCCAGAAGACGGCCACGGCGGGGTCGTTCATCCAGAGGCTGATCAGCGGAAGGTCCCGCTCGACGCGTACGGGAAGGAGGTGCAGGACGCCTACCGGGGTGGTGACCGGCCCCCAGTCGGCGAGGCGGTCGAGCAGGTCTCCGTCGGGTGGGACGCCATCCGCAGGGCACGCCTCCGCGTCGTCCCCCTCGCCCAGTCTCCCGCCGTGCTTCTCGACTTCCTCGGCCAGGAACTCCAGGAACTCGTCGGGCAGGCGTAGGTCCAGCGTGTCCTCGCTGTCTTGCGCCAGGGCGGATGCCTCGCCCGAACCGATGCCGGCACGGGGACGGGTACCGGTGCCGGTGGTGGTCTCGGCGCGGGCGTCCTCTGCGGGGGCCGGACCAGTGTCGTCGCCACTGTCCGTCCGCACAGCGGTGGCGGCAGTACCGGTGACGGGCTGGTCGGTGGTGTCGGTGTCGGTGCTCGCATCGGTGGGAGGCACGGCGACGCTCCTCTCAGGAGACGGGGTGGGTCATGTTCCTCAGGGATCAGGGATCAGAGATGTGCGGGGAAGGGATACGGGGGTCTCAGGGAAGTCGGATGGTCCGGGTCTGCCCGGCCTTCATGAGCGGAGGGGATTGGCGATGGTGACGTAGACGGACTGGGTGTCCACGGGGCCGACGAGTTCATCGAGGCCGTGCAGCCGGGTCAGCAGGTTCGCCTTGCAGCGCAGGACCGGTGAGTCGAGGAGCAAAGCGGGCAGTGAGGTGCGCAGTCGGGCGGGGCCGGTGGCCGCAGCAGCCAGGAAGCGGCGGAAGGCGGAGAGCAACAGCCCCTCATCGGCGAGGTGTTGGGAGCCGAAGGCGCCGATGAGCCCGAACACGTTGTTGATGGCGAGGTAGTACGCGAAGCGTTCGTCGGTGACCTCGTCGGAGACGAACGTGTCGCTCTGCTCTCCGATGCCGGGCAACCGGGCGTCGAGTTCCGCTCGGCGGGACTCACGGAAGTAGTAGCCCTGGTTGTCACGGTAGCGGCCGCCTCTGGGCCAGCCCTCGGGGTCCAGCAGGAGCAGGGTGTTCTGCTGGTGGGCCTCAAGGGCGATACCGGCCTCACTGTCGAGCCACAGCACGGGGCGCACGACGTGTTCCAGGTAGCGCAGGAACCACTCGGTGGCGACGGCTTGGCGAGGACGTCCGGTGCGGCCGGCGAGGCGAGTGACGATGTCGGTGAGCCTGGATCGCATGACGAAGTCGGGCGTGTCGACGGGCCGACCGCGCTGCTGGTGATCGGTCCCATACGGCTGGACGGACGCGTGCGGTTGGGGACCCGTTGCGTGGGCCCTGACGATCGTGTGGGACCAGTCGGTCGGCCGGTCCGGCTGGGTGGCCGGGTGTGGCCGGTCAGTCAGATGTGGCGTCAGATGTGGGCGGTCGGCCGGGTACGGATCGTCGGATAGGAGGAGTCCGTCAGTCGAGGGGCGTTGGCTCATCGCACACGGCCGAGGGGAGACGAGGCCGGCGATGCAGGTGATGTCGTCCGCTGGGTCGAACGGGTTGTGCCGGATCACCACGTCCAGACCGGGTACGGGGTGGCCGTCCGGTCCGGTGACCGCGAGCCAGGCCGGGTCGCGGACGATGTCGAAGCCGGGGTGGGCGTTCTGCCACTCCCTCGCCAGGCCGGTGCGGAGGAGACGGTGGACCTCCACTCCGCGGTGGAGTTCCTTGCGGAGATTCTCGCGACGGGAGTTGGTGATGCTCAGCCCCAGCGACAGCTTGAGCATGGCGGGGGCGCCGGAACGGTAGACGGTGCGCACGGAGGAGGTGGGGTGCCAAGGAGAGCCGAACCGGCCGAGGTACTGGAGGAGCCCGGTATCCAGCAGGGCCGCGATCTCCGGGCGGTGCAGGATCGCGTGGAGCTGCCAGGGGTGCACGGGCAGGGCGGTATGGCCCGTGGGCAGGGGCAGCCCCGAGCCGGCCAGCCGCGCGGTCAGCTGCTCGGCAGGGACGAGTCGGCCGCGTTCCGTCCACGCCGAGTCGGCCGCCAGGGCGGATGGCGCGACCGCGATCCAGTGCAAGGGGAAGGAGCCGCGCGACTCCGGTGAGTAGAGCCGTGCTTCCGCTTCGGAGAACCCTTCACGACTCTTCGGAGTGGGGTGCAGGGGGTGGCCGAGTACGAGTGACTGTTCGGCGGTGAGGAAGAGATCGGCTGCGTCGGCGGGGTTGCTGCGCCGGTCGCTGAGGAACGCGGCAGTACGGCGGAGTGAGTCGGCGACCCGGCCCACGAGGTCTGCGCTCTCCCGGCCAGAAGGCAGAGAGGCATCTGGTGCCGCGTCATCGGTGCACTCGGCGGCGGCTTCCCTGGCCAGGAGGGCTGCCACTGTCATCGCGTCGGCGGGGGGCGCGGTGTCGGGGGCGTCTGCCAGACGGGCGGGGCCGAACCGGTGCCAGCCCGTGGGGGACCAGTAGTGGACCGGTGCGAGGAGAGCTGTGCCGGTGGCGGGGAGGGGGATGCGGAGCGTGCCGTCGTCGGGGGCGGGGACGTCGTGTTCCCGTGCCCAACAGCGCAGTAGGTTCTCGATGGCTGCGGCTTGGGCTGCGGTGTGTGCGTCGGGGTGGTTCAGAAGGTCGGAGGTGGGGGCGCGCAAGCGTTCGACTTCGTGCGTTCCGTCCATCTGCTCGGGGATCGATTCGGTGCCTCGGGTGTGGGGGCGGGTGCGCCCGGCAGGCAGGGGGGTCGCGGTCAAGGGATCCTCGTGGTGTTTTTCAGGTGCGTACGCGATGTGTTCATCCGAAGGCGGGCCGCCGAACTCGCGTCGTCACGCGGGCGGGTCCGTCGGCACCGCGTCCGTGAGTCGGCCGAGCACGGCGTTGGCCCCTCCGGCACAGGTGAACCCGCCGGCCGGAGTGGGGAGTTGCGTGAGCATGCGGGTGGCCACGTCAAGGAGTGCACAGGTGCGCGCCGCGGACTCGTGCGCCGATTGCCGCCGCAGGATCCCCTCGTGGGCCGCGCGTGCCGCCTCGGTCGCACGCCCCACGGACTCGGTCACAGCCACGACGGTTCCTCCGCTCCCAGAGGCGAGTTGGCCGAGGGCTCCGTGCAACGACAGGCCCCCGCACGTACCAACGACGCGACCCGCGCGGGGAAGCGGGTGCGGTCCGGATCGGCGCGCAGGGAGATCCGAGCCGCCGTGTGAAAGGAGTCGAAGATCCACGCCGTGACGGAACCGTTGTGGTTCTGTCGGATGTCCCCTACAGCGACCACATAGTGTGTGGTGCCGTTCAGTGAACGCCGCGACGAACGCGGCCGGTCGGCGTCGGCGGTTCCGTACCGAGAGGGCGACCATCGGCGGATCCCCCACCAAGCTGCCGGGCGGCGTGCGGAGAGAATGTCGTACGCGAACGTACGCGACCGCTCCGGCGGCACAGAGTTGTCAAGCGCCCCAGGGGGAGTTCAGACCATGCCATCCATACGCCCGTTCCTCACCGCTCGCCGAGTCAGGGGTGGGCGCCGCACATCCTTCCCCACGCTGGCTGCCGTCGGTCTCGCCACGGCTCTCGCGCTGACCGTCACCGCCTGCGGCCCGGGCGACGACGGGGCGAACGCCGACGCGTCCGCGTCCCAGGGATCCTCGGACGGCGACGGCAAGATCCGGATCCCGGACGACATCCAGGACGACATCCGGGACAAGCTCAAAGAGCACGGAATCGACATCGACAAGTGGAAGAAGGGCGCCTGGAAGAACTGGGACAAGGACGACTGGCTGCGCGAGGCCGAGGACTTCGTCAACCCGATCATCAAGGACCTGTGGGACCCGGACCGGATGCGGGAGGCCCAGGAGCCGGAGAAGGAGGTCGACGAGAGCGACCTCTCCGGTGACCAGGGCGTCACCGACCCGACGCCGGCGGCCGTGAGGGCGCGGGCCGTGCCGACGGGCTACCACGACAACGTGCCCGAGGCGGGCAAGGTGTTCTTCGACGGTCCCCAGGGCACGATGGTCTGCTCGGCGACGGTGGTCGAGGACCCGGCCAACCCTGGCAAGTCGAACCTCGTGTGGACCGCGGGCCACTGCGTGCACGCCGGCAAGTCGGGCGGCTGGTACCGCAACATCGCCTTCGTGCCGTCCTACAACGACAGCGGGATGACGGCGACGGAGCTCGCGGGCGCCACCAAGGAGGAGGTCGCTCCGTACGGTGTCTGGTGGGGCGACGGGGCGCGGACCTCGGACCAGTGGATCGAGCAGGGCGGCAGGACGGGCGGTGACGGCGCGTCGTACGACTTCGCGGTCATCCATGTGACACCGGAGGAGGGCGGAAACGGCAAGTCGCTGGAGGAGACAGTCGGTTCGGCGCTCCCGGTGGACTTCAACGCGCCCGCGGTTCCGCAGGTGAAGAGCATTACGGCGACGGGTTACCCGGCGGCGGCGCCGTTCGACGGCGAGACGATGTACCAGTGCACGGACAAGCCGGGCCGGCTCTCGCTGCTGAAGTCCGACCCCACGATGTACCGCATCGGCTGCACGATGACGGGCGGTTCGTCCGGCGGCGGCTGGGTGGCGGCCGGTGCGGACGGCAAGCCCGCGCTCGTCTCCAACACCTCGATCGGCCCGGTGAACGCCGGCTGGCTGGCGGGCCCGCGGCTGGGCGGGGTGGCCAAGGACGTGTACGAAGAGGTGAGCCGGAAGTTCGCCGGTCAGTGACGACTCGGTGACCGGTGACCGCGTGCTGTTCGTCGGGGCCGGCGCCGGGCCGCCCCGACCAACAGCCGTCGACCACGGACGAACGCAAGGCCCGCCCCTCCCACGCGGGGGGGGCGGGCCTTCGCGCGTCGTACGTACCGCGCGTCAGGCGGTGTGCGGAGCGGTGTCAGGCCAGCGGTGCCGGTGCGTACGGTGTCAGCTCCGCCGCCAGTTCCTCGTGGACCCGCGCCTTGAGCAGGGTGCCCTCCGGGGTGTGCTCCTCGGAGATCACCTCGCCCTCGGTGTGGGCGCGGGCGACCAGCTTGCCCAGCGTGTACGGCACGAGTGCCTCGATCTCGACCGAGGGACGGGGCAGCTCGTTGTCGATCAGCGCGAGGAGTTCGTCGATGCCCTGGCCGGTGCGGGCCGACACCGCGATGGCGCGCTTCTCGATCCGCAGCAGCCTCTGAAGCGTCAGCGGGTCGGCCGCGTCCGCCTTGTTGACCACGACGATCTCGGGCACGTCGGTGGCGCCGACGTCCCTGATCACCTCGCGCACGGCGGCCAGCTGCTCCTCCGGTGCCGGGTGCGAACCGTCCACCACGTGCAGGATCAGGTCGGAGTCGCCGACCTCCTCCATTGTGGAACGGAACGCCTCGACCAGGTGATGCGGCAGGTGGCGCACAAAACCGACGGTGTCCGCCAGGGTGTACAGCCGCCCGCCCGGGGTCTCGGCCCGGCGCACGGTCGGGTCGAGGGTCGCGAACAGTGCGTTCTCGACCAGGACGCCCGCGCCTGTGAGTCGGTTGAGCAGCGAGGACTTGCCCGCGTTGGTGTAGCCGGCGATGGCGACCGACGGCACCTTGTGGCGCTTGCGCTCCTTGCGCTTGATCTCGCGGCCGGTCTTCATGTCCGCGATCTCCCGGCGCATCTTCGCCATCTTCTCGCGGATACGGCGCCGGTCCGTCTCGATCTTGGTCTCACCGGGGCCACGGGTGGCGAGGCCGCCGCCCTTGCCGCCGCCCATCTGCCGCGACAGCGACTGACCCCAGCCTCGGAGCCTGGGCAGCATGTACTGCATCTGCGCGAGCGCGACCTGCGCCTTGCCCTCTCGGGACTTGGCGTGCTGGGCGAAGATGTCGAGGATCAGGGCCGTGCGGTCGATGACCTTGACCTTGACGACGTCTTCGAGGTGGATGAGCTGGCCCGGACTGAGCTCACCGTCGCAGATGACGGTGTCGGCTCCCGACTCCAGGACGATGTCCCGCAGCTCGTCGGCCTTGCCGGAGCCGATGTACGTGGCCGCGTCGGGCTTGTCGCGGCGCTGGATCACACCGTCGAGTACCAGCGCGCCCGCGGTCTCCGCGAGGGCTGCCAGCTCGGCCAGCGAGTTCTCCGCGTCCTGTACCGTTCCCGAGGTCCAGACGCCGACGAGGACGACGCGCTCCAGACGGAGCTGGCGGTACTCGACCTCGGTGACGTCTTCGAGTTCGGTGGAGAGGCCCACGACTCGGCGCAGGGCCGCGCGCTCGGAGCGGTCGAACTGGTCGCCGTCCCGGTCTCCGTCGATCTCGTGGCTCCAGGCGACGTCCTCTTCCATCAGGGCATCGGCCCGAAGACCTTCGGTGTAGTTCTGCGCGAGGGCGCGCTGCGCGGCCTGGGAAGGGGAAGAAGAGGAGGTCATTGGATCCTTACGTCGATGGGAAACGATTGCGGCGACGGGCTGTCCACCAATGGCGGCGATGACGGCGATCCGTTACTGACGGCAGTCCCTCCGTCACTGGCACGGATCTTTCGTCACTTGCGACGTACCCGTTTCGTCACTGTGGACAACGTCCGAGTACCCCCGGAGATTCCCGGACCCGTCCCGAGCGGGACCCGCCCCCAGGGGCCGGGCCGCGCCGCCGACGGAGAAGATGGTCGCACGACACGGCTCGTCTCGTCACCCGGGTTATTCCCGTTCCGCCGTCCGCTCGCGTCTGTGGTCATTTCTGTGCGGGCTCGGGCTTCCAGTCCGGGTGGCCCGGCATCGGCGGGGTCTTCTTCCCGTAGAGCCAGGGACGGATGAACCCGCTCAGATCGCGCCCGGCGACACGGGACGCGAGGTCCTCGAAGTCACGCGTGCCGGCGACCCCGTCACGGTGGAGCCGCGCCCAGGAGCGTTCCAGGCTGTCGAAGGCGGGGCGGCCGATCTCCTGGCGGAGGGCGTAGAGGAAGAGCGCGGCACCGTCGTAGACGATGGGGCGGAAGATGCTGATCTTCTGGCCCGGCCTGGGTGCTCTCGGTACCGCCGGCGGGCCTCCGTCGGCGCGCCAGCGGTCGGAGGCGGCGTAGGCCGCCTTCATCCGGGCCTCCAGGGACTTGCCGGCCTTCTCCTGCGCGTACAGGGCCTCGTACCAGGTGGCGTGTCCCTCGTTGAGCCACAGGTCGGACCAGGTGCGCGGGCTGACGCTGTTGCCGAACCACTGGTGGGCCAGTTCGTGCACCATGATGGACTCGACGTACCACTGCGGGTACTCGGAGCGGGTGAAGAGCTCTTTCTCGAAGAGAGAGAGGGTTTGTGTCTCCAGCTCGTAGCCGGTCCGCACGTCCGCGATCAGCACGCCGTACGTCTCGAAGGGGTACGCACCGGCCTTCCGCTCCATCCAGGCGATCTGGGCGGGTGTCTTCCCGAGCCATGGTTCCAGCGTTGTGCGGTCCTTCGTGGGCACCACGTCACGCAGGGGCAGGCCGTGCGGTCCGGTGCGGCGCAGGACCGTGGACCGGCCGATGGAGACCTGGGCGAGTTCGGTCGCCATGGGGTGCTGGGTGCGGTACGTCCAGGTCGTGGCCTTGGGGCCGCGGTGCACGCCCACCGGCACACCGCCGGCCACGGCCGTGTGACCGCGGGGCGCGGTGACCCGGATGGTGAACAGGGCCTTGTCGGAGGGGTGGTCGTTGCACGGGAACACCAGGTGCGCGGCGTCGGCCTGGTTGGCCATCGCAAGGCCGTCCGCGGTGCGCACCCAGCCGCCGTCCTTGCCCTCGGGGTACACGGGGTCACTGGTGTGGCGCACGGTGATCCGCAGCGGACTGCCCCCGGGGAGCGGCGCCCGCGGGGTGAGGACCAGGTCCTCACCCGCGCTGGTGAAGGCGGCGGGCGCGCCGTTGACCTCCACGGACCGCACCGTCCCGTGCGCGAAGTCGAGGTTGACACGCTTCAGGGGTGCGGTCGTCCGGGCGTCGATGGTGGTGACGGCCGAGAGCGGTTCGCGATTCGTGCCGGAGTAGGTGAAGTCGAGGTCGTACGACCGGACGTCGTACCCCGGGTTGCCGAGGTACGGGAACAGGCGGTCGCCCACGCCGAGGGGCACGGCCGGCGAGGGGACGCCTGCGGCGATCAGGCAGACGGAGACGGCGGAGGTGAGCAGCGCCGCCTTGGCGCGACGGGCCCTGGGGCGGGCGGTGAGCAGCATGCACCACCGCTACCAGCGCCGCTGCGCCCCCACGGCGACGACGCGCGGCGGGCGCACTCGAACGGCGGGTCCCTCGGAGCCCGCGCTACTGCGTGGCCGGAGCCTGGTGCTGGGCGCGGCCCACGTCGTACACCCCGGCGACGTTCCGCATCGCGCGCATCAGGGCGGGGAGGTGGGCGGCGTCCGTGAGTTGGAGGGTGTAGGTGTGGCGGACGCGCTGCTGTGCCGGAGGTTCGACGATGGCGGAGACGATCGCGACGCCCTCCAGGGCGATGGCCTCGGTGAGGTCGGCCAGGAGGTGGGGCCGCTGGAACGACTCGGCGACCAGCGTGACACGGCACTCGGTGGTGTCACCCCAGCGCACACCGACCTCCGCGCGCCCCGCGCTCTTCATCCGCTCCACTCCGGCGCACTCCACGCGGTGGACGGTGACCACTCCCCCGCGGACGGCGAAGCCGGTGACCTCGTCGGGTGGTACGGGCGTACAGCAGCCCGCGAGCCGTACGCTCGCGCCGGGCTGGTCCACGGCGACGCTGGAGGAGGCCGAGCGTGCGGCGGAGGCGTCGGCGTCGGGGCGGGCGGACGGTGCGTCGGTGTTCGATCGGGCAGAGAGGTCGTGGAAGGCGGACGCACCCGCGTCGGCGGGCGCCGGATGGGCCGCCAGCCACCGCTGGATGGCGATGCGTGCGCCGGGAGTGCGGGCGTGCTCCAGCCACTCTCGGGAGGGCTCGGAGGCAGGGTCCTGGCCCATGAGGAGCTGGACGGTGTCGCCGTCCTTCAGGACCGTACTCAGCGTCGCCAGACGGCCGTTGACACGGGCGCCGATACAGGCGTGCGCGTCCTCGCCGTACTGGGCGTACGCGGCGTCCACGCAACTCGCGCCCTCGGGAAGCCCCAATGTGCCCCCGTCAGGCCGGAAGACGGTGATCTCGCGGTCCTGGGCGAGGTCCTCGCGCAGCGTGGACCAGAAGATGTCGGTGTCCGGGGCCGCCTCCTGCCAGTCGAGGAGCCGGGAGAGCCAGCCGGGGCGTGTGGGGTCGACGCGCTCGCCGTCACCGCCGGCCGGCCCGGCGTCCGTCTGTACCCCGCCGGACTGTTCCCCTCCGGTCTGTTCCCCGTCTGTCTGCTCCCCGTCTGTCTGCTCCTCCGTAGGAGGAGCGTAGGGATTGCCGAGCGCGATGACTCCGGCCTCGGCGACCTTGTGCATCTGGTGCGTGCGGATGAGGACTTCGGCGACCTCGCCGTCCGCGCGTGCGACAGCCGTGTGCAACGACTGGTAGAGGTTGAACTTCGGTACGGCGATGAAGTCCTTGAACTCCGAGACGACGGGCGTGAGGCAGGTGTGCAGTTCGCCGAGGACCGCGTAGCAGTCGGCGTCCTCGTTGACGAGGACGAGGAGGCGTCCGAAGTCGGCGCCGCGCAGCGGCCCGCGCTTGCGCGAGATGCGGTGCACGGAGACGAAGTGCCGTGGCCGGATGACGACTTCGGCCTGGATTCCGGCCTCGCGCAGCACTCCGCGCACCTCGTCGGCGATCTCGGCGAGCGGGTCGCCGCCGTGCGCCGCGTTGTCGGCGATCAGCTCGCGGGTGTGCTCGTACTCCTCGGGGTGGAGGATCGCGAAGGCCAGGTCCTCCAGTTCGGTCTTGAGTACCTGGACGCCCAGCCGTTCGGCGAGCGGGATCAGCACGTCCCGGGTGACCTTGGCGATGCGCTCCTGTTTCTCGGGGCGCATCACGCCCAGGGTGCGCATGTTGTGCAGTCGGTCGGCGAGTTTGATCGACATCACGCGGACGTCGTTGCCGGTGGCGACGAGCATCTTGCGGAAGGTCTCGGGTTCGGCGGCGGCACCGTAGTCGACCTTCTCCAGCTTGGTGACGCCGTCGACGAGGTAGCGGACCTCCTCGCCGAACTCCTCGCCTACCTGATCCAGCGTCACCTCGGTGTCCTCGACGGTGTCGTGAAGCAGCGAGGCCGTCAAAGTCGTGGTTTCGGCGCCGAGTTCGGCGAGGATCAGGGTCACGGCGAGCGGGTGCGTGATGTAGGGCTCGCCGCTCTTGCGCATCTGGCCCCGGTGCGAGGACTCGGCCAACACATAGGCGCGGCGCAGGGGTTCGAGGTCGGCGTCGGGGTGGTGGGCGCGGTGCGCCTCGGCCACATGGCTGATGGCGTCGGGCACTCGGTCCCGGGCCGTGGGCCCGAGGAGCGCGGCGCGGCCGAGGCGGCGCAGGTCGATGCGGGGGCGGCCCTTCCTGCGGTGTGCCGGTGGCACGGTCTGCTCGTGCGTGCTGCCCCGTTCGTGCGAACTTGAGTGTGGGGAAGGGGGCGTCACAGGGGCGGGCGTGAGAGGGTTCGTGGCCTCCGCACTCATGGGCACCTCCGGCTGCGTGGACCGGCGGACGGATACCCCTTGGCGTACGGCGGCTCGGGGTATGGCGTGGTTCCCCCGTCCGTGCCGGTGCTTGATGCTATCGAGCCCACCAGGTGCGATGGACCGCCTCCCCCCGAGCGTGAAACGGATCACCCATTCGAGCGACGTTTCAGAGGTTTACGGTTTTGAGCCACCCAGCGGGCAGTTGGCCATGGAATCGAACCCGCGCACGCCGCGAAGGGGCGGCATCGAAGCCCCGAGATGCCCGAGTGCCGTGACACCCAGCCTGGCCTCGCCTCAACTCGCCACGTTTTCCAGCCAGTCGGCGTCGATCACTCCCTCGGCGACGATCACCGCGGGTCCCGTCATCTCGATCTCGCCGTCCGGGCGTTCGGTGATGACGAGGGTTCCGCCGGGAACGTCAACGGTGTAGGTCGCCGGAGTGCCCGTCACGGCCGGGTCGGTGCCGTCGCGGCGGGCGGTCGCCACGGCGACGGCGCACGCGCCCGTGCCGCACGAGCGGGTCTCGCCGGAGCCGCGCTCGTGTACGCGCATCGCGACGTGGGCCGGGCCGCGGTCGACCACGAACTCGACGTTGACTCCGTCCGGGTAGACGGAGGCCGGGCTGAACGGCGGCGCGGAGTACAGGTCGCCGGCGTGCGCGAGGTCGTCGACGAAGGCCACGGCGTGCGGGTTGCCCATGTTCACGTTGCGCGCGGGCCAGCTGTGGTCGCCGACGCTCACGGTGACGTCCCCTTCGGGGAGGCGCGCCTTGCCCATGCCGACCGTGACGTCACCGTCCTTGTCGATGTGCACGGTCTTCACGCCTCCGCGCGTGGCGACCGCGAGGTCCCCCTCGGTGACGTGTCCGGCGCGCTGGAGGTAGCGGGCGAAGACCCGTACGCCGTTGCCGCACATCTCCGCGATCGAGCCGTCGCCGTTGCGGTAGTCCATGAACCATTCCGCCTCGGCCGCCATCGCCGTCGCCTCGGGGTGCGCGGCGGACCGTACGACGTGCAACAGACCGTCCCCGCCCAGCCCCGCGCGCCGGTCGCACAGGGCGGCCACGGCGGCCGGGGGCAGGTCGATGGCGTTGTCCGGGTCCGGGATGATCACGAAGTCGTTCTCGGTCCCGTGGCCTTTGAGGAAGGCGATCGGCGTGCTCATTCCTCGATCGTACGGTGTGCGTACGACAGTGAGGTCCCCGCGCGGGTGTCAGCGCAGCCGGGCGACGCGCCACACGGCCAGGGCCACCACCGCGAGCACGATCACCGCGTACCCGAGGACCACCCGCCAGTCGGGGCGGCGTCCGGATCCGCGCTGCGGCAGTCCGGGCCAGGTGGACCCGACGCGGCGGGCCGCCATCATGCCCCAGCCGGCCGCGCAGGAGCAGATCAGCAGGCCGAGCATGGCGACCACGGCACCGCCGTCGCCGAACTCGAAGGCGAGCGGGAAGGCGAACATCAGGGAGCCCAGGGCGGCCAGGGCGACGATGGGGGCGAGCTGCCAGATCCGCAGCCGGCGCTGGGGCCGGAGCTCGACCTCGACCTCGGGTCCGGCGGACAGGTCGTCCGCCTCCGGTCCGTCGTCGGTCACTCCGCCCGGCGACTGCTCGTCCGGGCCGTCCGGGCTCAGGGAGTCCCCGTCCGGGCTCAAGCGGTACCCCTCAAGGGCCTGCTGCTCCCCGTTCTCCGCGGGCTGGTGCTTCGCGGTCTCTGCGTCTTGTGCGGTGTTGCGAGGGCCGGCCTCCATCGCCACGCGCCCTCCCAACTAGGACTTCACTTGGTCGATCGAAGGTCGATGATGGCACGGTCCCGAAGGCCCGGATGACGGCCGGTGCGTCCCGATGCCATGACGTGATCAGGCTGTAACCGGTCGTTCGACGAACGACAGGGCGAGCTCCGGAAGTTCCGCGTGATCGGCGACGCCCCCGTTAAGCCAATGCACACGGGGGTCCCGCCTGAACCATGAATCCTGGCGGCGCGCGAAGCGTTTCGTGGCACGCACGGTCTCGGCGCGCGCCTCCTCCTCGGAGCACTCACCGGCGAGCGCCGCGAGAACCTGCTGGTAGCCGAGCGCGCGCGAGGCCGTGCGCCCCTCGCGCAGCCCTTGCGCCGTGAGCGAGCGCACTTCGTCGACGAGTCCGGCGTCCCACATGCGGTCGACCCGGCGGGCGATGCGCTCGTCGAGTTCGGGGCGGGGCACGTCGACACCGATCTGGACCGTGTCGTAGACGGAGTCGTGGCCCGGGAGGTTGGCGGTGAAGGGCTTGCCGGTGATCTCGATGACCTCAAGGGCGCGGACGATGCGGCGACCGTTGCTGGGCAGGATCGCCTGGGCCGCCTCGGGGTCGGCGGCCGCCAGGCGGGCGTGCAGGGCGCCGGAGCCGCGCAGGGTGAGTTCCTCCTCCAGGCGGGCGCGGACCTCGGGGTCGGTGCCGGGGAACTCCAGGTTGTCGACGGCGCCACGGACGTACAGCCCGGAGCCGCCCACCAGGATGGGCCAGCGGCCCTCGGCGAGCAGGGCGTCGATGCGCGCGCGGGCGAGCCGCTGGTACTCGGCGACGCTGGCCGTGACCGTCACGTCCCAGATGTCCAGGAGGTGGTGGGGGACCCCGCCGCGCTCCTCGCGTGTCAGTTTGGCGGTGCCGATGTCCATCCCCCGGTAGAGCTGCATCGAGTCGGCGTTGACGATCTCGCCGCCGAGGCGCTGGGCGAGGAAGACGCCGAGATCGGACTTTCCGGCAGCGGTGGGTCCGACGACGGCGATGACACGGGGGGCGGCGGGTGTGGTGCTCACCGCCCCAGTCTCGCAAACCCCCGGGGCCGCCCTCGAACGAGTTACGTGACGGCGCCGGGGCGGGGTCGTTCCCTGTTGCGAGGTTCGGACCGCCGGATGTGAGTACCGGTGACCCGGGCGACGCAACAGGACGCACCGGGCGACGCGGGATTTCGCCCGCACGAGTAACGTTGGAGTGGATATGGGCGTTTTTGCGCGACTTTTTCGGAAGGCGAAGGCAACGGAGGAGGCGTCAACCGCCGAGGCGCAGGCCGATGCGCCAGCGGCCGAGTCCGAGGCACAAGGGACGGACGAGGGGAAGCGGCCGAAGAGGAAGATCGCGCCGGAGGGGCCCGGTGCGGGCGACGACGTGGAGATCCCGAAGCAGCAGACCGCCGAGCAGGCCGCCGACAACGGGGCCGGCGAGAGCGCCGCACATGACTGTTGTCCCGCGGGAAGGTGAACCATGAGTCTTCTGCATAACGTGAAGTCCAAACTCGCCCCGGCCAAGGAAAAGGTCTCGCACCTCGCGCAGAAGCACGAGGACAAGATCGACAAGTTCGAGCGCGGTCTCGACAAGCTCGCGAACGCGGTCGACAAGAAGACCAAGGGCAAGTACAGCGACCGGATCCACTCGGGCACGGGCAAGGCGAAGGACGCCATGGACCGACTCGCGCACAAGGACAGCGGCATCTCCGCGCCCCCGCCGGACGCGCCGCCACCGCCACCGCCACCGGCTTCCTGAGCGACACGACACGGCACAACAGCCGCGGAGGCTCCGCGGCTGTTGTGCCGTGTCGGGCGCTGTGCCTACGACCAGGCCGCCACCAGGTAGCCCACCCCGTACGGTGCCTCGTCGTAGAGGAGCGAGCCCGACAGGGCCGTGTGCTCGGCCGCTCCGGCGAGGATCTGCCAGGGGGCGCGGCCGGAGGCCTTGAGTTCGTGGGCCAGGGCGCTGTCCAGGGCCTTGAGGGCCGGGACGTCCGCCGAGCCGAGCGCGCGGGCGACCTCGGCGTCGAAGCCGGCGGCGCGCTCGTCGAGGTAACCGGGTGCCTTGAGGGTGCGGCACGCGCTGGCGTCGCCCATGACGAGCAGGGCCACCCGCTGGTCGGGCGCCACGAGCTCCTGCCCGGCGCGGACGCAGTGCTCGGCCTCCAGTAGGTCCCCCACGCCGAGGCCCTCCACGGGCACGTCGGGCCGGTCCGTGTGCCCCAGCAGCCAGGCGGCCACGGCCAGTGAGGGCGGAAGCCCGCGCCCCGGAGCCGTGGGATCCAGGTCCGGGGCCGTGGGGTCCGGTCTGCCGCGTCCCAGGCGTACGTCGACGTCCACGCCGAAGCCGCGGAACGAGCCCGGCGTACCCTCCGCGTACCGTCCCTGCCCGGTCTCGTCGGCCGGGCCGACGACCACCAGCCGGTCGGGGCGTGCCGCGGCGAGGACCCCGAGCGCGTCCGCGCACGCGGCCCGCGCGGCGTCCAGTTCTGGCGCCGCACCCGCGGCGACCTCGGGCACGAGCAGCGGCGGACAGGGGCAGACGGCGGCGGCGACAAGCATGACCGGCAGGGTAACCCGGCAGAACGGCGGCGTGTCAGTCCTCGATCAGCACGTCAGTGAGGTCGATGACCGTGAGGACGAGCACCACGAGTTTGCCGTCACTGATCACGTACTCGATGAACAGGTTGCGCGAGAGGGCGATCTCTCGCGTGGTCTCGTCGCCGCGGACGGGGTGGGAGAGCTTGTGCCGCGGGTCGGTCACCAGGATGGCCAGGCCACGCTCCAGCACGTCACGCCGGTCGGCGGGCAGGCTGTCGCGCACTTCGGCGGCTTCTTCGGTGAACGCGACTCGGTACGGCAACATGGGGTGCTCCTTTCCGCCCGTAGTGTGCCAGGCCCTCAGTCGCGGCCGCAGCCGCCCGTCGCCACCGGCAGCGGCTCCGGCGCCCCGACCTTCGGCAGCCCCAGCATCACGCCCGCCGGCCCGGCCGCCTCAGCCGCCCTTTCGACGTTGCGCTTCTCCCAGGCGTCGCCCGCACGCGTACGGCGCACGTCCAGGACGGCGCCCTCGGCGAGGAGGTGGTGCGGGGCCGCGTACGTGATCTCGACCGTGACCACGTCTCCGGGGCGGACCTCCTGGCCGGGCTTGGTGAAGTGCACCAGACGGTTGTCGGGGGCACGGCCGGAGAGGCGCTGGGTGGCGCCGTCCTTGCGCCCCTCGCCCTCGGCGACCATCAGCTCCAGGGTGCGGCCGACCTGCTTCTTGTTCTCCTCCCAGGAGATCTCCTCCTGGAGGGCGACGAGACGCTCGTAGCGCGCCTGGACGACCTCCTTGGGGATCTGGTCGTCCATGGTGGCCGCGGGGGTGCCGGGGCGCTTGGAGTACTGGAAGGTGAAGGCCTGTGCGAAGCGCGCCTCCCGCACCACGTGGAGGGTCTGCTCGAAGTCCTCCTCGGTCTCTCCGGGGAAGCCGACGATGATGTCGGTGGTGATCGCCGCGTGCGGGATGGCCTCCCGCACCTTGCGGATGATGCCCAGGTAGCGCTCCTGGCGGTAGGAGCGGCGCATCGCCTTGAGGACCGGGTCCGAGCCGGACTGGAGCGGCATGTGCAGCTGCGGCATCACGTTCGGCGTCTCTGCCATGGCAGCGATCACGTCGTCGGTGAAGTCACGCGGGTGCGGGGAGGTGAAGCGGACGCGCTCCAGGCCCTCGATGCCGCCGCACGCCCGCAGCAGCTTGCTGAAGGCCTCGCGGTCACCGATGTCGGAGCCGTACGCGTTGACGTTCTGCCCGAGCAGCGTGATCTCGGAAACGCCCTCGGCGACCAGGGCCTCGATCTCGGCGAGGATGTCGCCGGTCCGGCGGTCCTTCTCCTTGCCGCGCAGGGCCGGGACGATGCAGAAGGTGCAGGTGTTGTTGCAGCCGACGGAGATGGAGACCCAGGCCGCGTAGGCGCTCTCGCGGCGGGTCGGCAGCGTGGAGGGGAACGCCTCCAGCGACTCGGCGATCTCGACCTGCGCCTCCTCCTGGACGCGGGCGCGCTCCAGCAGGACGGGCAGCTTGCCGATGTTGTGCGTGCCGAAGACGACGTCCACCCAGGGCGCCTTCTTCACGATGGTGTCGCGGTCCTTCTGCGCCAGACAGCCGCCGACGGCGATCTGCATGCCGGGGCGGCCGGCCTTCTTCGGGGCGAGGCGGCCGAGGTTGCCGTACAGCCTGTTGTCGGCGTTCTCGCGGACGGCGCAGGTGTTGAAGACGACGACGTCCGCGTCGCCGTCCGAGCCCTCGGGTGCGCGTACGTAGCCGGCGTCCTCCAGGAGGCCGGACAAACGCTCGGAGTCGTGGACGTTCATCTGGCACCCGTAGGTTCGGATTTCGTAACTCTTGGATCCTTGAACGTCCACTGCCGGGCTCCGGTCGCTGCTGCTGGTCATGGGCCAAGGGTAGGCGCTGTCCCGGAAGCCCTGCCCCCACGCATCCAGAGGCAAGCGTCCCGAGGCGTCGTTCCTGTTCCAGGTTGAACAGAGTCAGAAGCGGCACGACGTTCTCATCACGGTGTATGCCGGCCCCGCTGCTCACGCTGCTGAGCCGTGCCTTTTCCTTGATGCGGACGCCGCCGGCGGGGGCACCGACCGTTGCTGCGGATGGCCGCCGGACCGGGACGGACACCGTGACGGACCGGCGAGCGGTGAGGGAAGCGGCGGCGGACACACCGGGCTTGCGGTGGGCGTCACGAGTGGGAGTGCCGGGGTTGTGCGCCGTCCTCCTCGCCGTGCCGGTCCGGCGCGGGTTCCGTGTCCGCCTCCACCGTGAGCCAGAGTTCGAAGCAGTTGCGGCGGGCGAGTTGCATCACCCCGACCGCGGCACGCCCGCCCCTGCCCGCTTGCGGGCCGAAGACCTCGCCCAGCAGGTCGGTGGCGCCGGACGCGACCCGGTGCACCTCCTCGAAGTCCGGGGTGCACACGACGCAGCAGAGTGCCCGGACGACGGAGGTGACCCGGTCCAGGGACCCCAGGGCGAGCCGGATGCCGCCCAGCGCGTTGACCGCGGCGGCGCGGGCGGCCTCGCGCCCCTGGTCGAGGGTGACGTCGGCACCGAGCCTGCCGGGGTGCAGGATCGCGCCGGCCCGGTCCTCCGGGGTTGAACCCGCTCAGGAAGACGAGGCGTCCGCTGTGGTGGAACGCGTTGATGGTGCCGTACCGGCCGCCGTACGGAGGGTCGGCGTAGTCGGGGATCGCCAGGCCCAGTAGTGAGGCGCGCTCTTCGGCGCTCCCGGCGCCGCTCACGGGCGGTCCAGCAGCCGACGCGGTGTCTCGACCAGGATGCGGTGCACGGCTTCGGCGCCGACCCGGCGCTCCAGGGCGGGGGCGATGCGGCGGAAGAGGTGTTCGTAGCCGAAGCCGCCGTTGTGCAGGAGGTTCGACTGGGTCCACACGTCGCAGCCGATCACCAACTGGTGGCCGTGTCCTTCCGAGAGCAGCCACTCGGCCACGTCGATGCGTTCGTGGTCGGCGGGCGAGCGCAGGTCGGGGCTGCCGTAGCAGAAGTCGGTGCCGAACGTGTCGTACTCCAGCACCGCGCCGGTCTGGGCGGCGTCCCGGTGGTAGGCGCGGTCGAGGACCTCGTCCATGTGGCTGAGCACGATCCGGTCGGCCGGCATGCCCTGCGCGAGCAGCAGATCGACGAGGGGGAGCGGTCCTCGTCCGTCAGCGTGGCGAGCACCCGCCCGCAGTACGACGATGTCGTGGTCGTCGGCCGGGTAGGTGTGCTCGACGGCGCCTTCCGGCCGGACCGGCTCGCCGTCCAGGGAGATCGCCGACCCACATCCTGACCCGGCTGGTGACCTCGGCGAGCGCCGCCATCATCGTCATGGACTCCAGCGAGCGGCCCCCGTAGTCGCTCTCGCCGCCGAAGTCGCGCCAGGTGCCATCGACAGAACGCAGTCCAGGCCGATGGTCTCCGCGTACACGGCCGCGCACCGGTTCCAGGTGTGGCGCGCCTCGGGGTGGGGTGCGGTGGTGGACGGCTGCGCACCTGGCCTCGGCAGCACGAGCCGCAGCGGGCAGCGGCCTGTTCGCCGTTCACGCCCTGCCGCGTGGGGTCCGCGACGCGTGCGGCAGGGACCCGGGCCCGGTTCACACGCCTTTAACTCATGGGACACGAGAGGGAATCGGGAGCCACTGAGCATGTTATTGGATCCAATCCAGTGCATATGTAATCCATTCCCAGGATCGGTGCCCGAGGAGGCCCCATGCCGGACCACACACCTGGATCGCCCTCGACCACCTCCGCGCCATCGACGGCGACCGTGTACGCCTCGCAGAACGTCTCGCGCCGGACGATGCTCCGGGGTGCGGGCCTGCTCGGGGTGGGCGTGGGATTCGGGCTGCCCGCCCTGCTCAGCGCCTGCGGCGCTGCGGCCGACGACGCGGCCGGCAGCGGCAAGGGCGGCACGCTCACGCTGGCCATCGACGCCACCAGCGCCGTCAACGACCCCGCCTTCTACACGTCCCTGGGCGACTGGATGGCCGTCGACTGCATCTGCCGCGGTCTGACGTTCATCTCCTTCGAGACGAACGAGCCCACACCGGATCTGGCGAAGAGCTGGACGATATCCGACGACAGACTCACCTACACCTTCACCCTGCGCGAGGGCGTGAAGTTCCACGACGGGACCACGCTCTCCTCCGCTGACGTGCTCGCCAGCCTCGGCCGCCAGTTCGACCCCGAGGAC
Source organism: Streptomyces bluensis (assembly GCF_014650715.1). Classification (GTDB taxonomy): domain Bacteria; phylum Actinomycetota; class Actinomycetes; order Streptomycetales; family Streptomycetaceae; genus Streptomyces; species Streptomyces bluensis. Next base: position 171,970 of record NZ_BMVM01000013.1, read on the forward strand.
AAGACCCTGCCCAAGGGCGCGACCCGGCCGCTCGCGCGCATGGGCGCCAACGTGGCCTCGCTCACCGCGCCCGATGACATGACCGTGAAGATGGTCCTGAAGAAGCCCGACCGGACCGTGCTCGGCAAGCTCTCCGACATCGGCGGCCGGATCATCTCCAAGGCCGCGCTGGACAAGTACGGCGCCGACATCGGCAAGCATCTGGTGGGCACCGGGCCGTTCGCGTTCTCGGCCGCCACCTCCGGGCAGTCCATCACGCTGAAGGCGTTCGACGGCTTCCGGCTCGGCAAGCCGCCCATCGACCGGCTGGTGCTCCGCCAGGTCCAGGACCCCTCCACCATCGTCAGCTCCCTGCTCAGCGGCGATGTCTCGGCAACCCAGTTCGCCCCCTACTCGGCGGTCTCGCAGCTGCGCAAGGACAGCTCGGTGAAGGTGTACGACACCCCGCACAACGCCGACGCGATCATGATGATCGACGCCCGCCGGGTCCCCGAGCTGAAGGTCCGCAAGGCCATCAACCTGGCCGTCAACCGCAAGGCGATCCTCCAGCAGGCGTTCTACGGCATCGGCGCCGAGCCCAAGGGCTACGCCATCCCGCCCGCCCAGACCGGCTACGACACCGCCCTCGCCGACCTCAGCACCCAGGACACCGCGAAGGCGAAGCGGCTCGTCGAGGAGGCCGGGGCGAAGGGGCGCACCCTCCGGCTCATGGCGGCCAGCGACTCCTGGCACCCCAAGGCGGCCCAGATCATCGCCCAGAACCTCAGCGACGTCGGCTTCAAGGTCGAGACCACCTCGGTGGACCCGGCGACGTACTTCAGCCGGCTCCTCGACGCGAACGACGACTACCACGACCTGATGATCTGGGAGCGCAACACCTACGTGCCGGACCCCGACGACATGGTCGGCGCGATGGCCAACCCCACCAGCATCTACGGCTCCAAGCTCTCCGGCATGGACACCCTGAAGGGCTCCGCCTCTCTGGCCGACGACCTCTTCGCGGCGAAGAACCTCACCGACGCCAAGAAGCGCGCCGCCGCCTACACGAGGATCCAGCGCAGATGGGCCGAGGAGTACATGGTCCTGTCGATGCTGGCCTGCTTCAGCAACCTGGTGGTCAGCGGCTCGAACGTGAAGGGTATGAACACCGACGCCCTGGCCAACCACCGCTGTTACCTGGAGAAGGCCGGTGTCTGAGACGGGGGCCGCGGTGGACGCCGCACCGGCACGGGCTGCGGCACCCGCGCCCGCGGCCCGCGCGTCGGGCCCGCCGCCCGGCGCGTCCCGCCGACGAATCCTCGGGGCGCTGCGCGGGCGCAGGGTGGCCCGGTCCTGGCCCGCGCTGCTGGCCTGGCTGCTGCTGGCGGGGCTGCTGCTGGTCGCTCTGCTCGGGCCGCTGCTCGTCCAGGCCGATCCGCTGCGGCAGACCTCCTCAGAGCTGCTGGCGCCCGGCTCGCCGGGACATCCTCTGGGTACCGACGACCTTGGCCGGGACGAGCTGGCCAGGCTGGTGCACGGTGCCCGGCCGCTGCTGCTGGTGTCCTTCACGGCCACCGCGCTCGCGGCCTGCGTCGGCGCGCTGGTAGGGCTGGTCGCCGGGTACGCGGGCGGCGTCGTGGAGCAGGTGCTGATGCGGCTGGTCGACCTGGCGCTGGCCTTCCCCTCCGTCCTGCTGGTGATCCTCCTGGTGGCGGCGGCCGGGCCGGGCACGGTCAGTCTGATCCTGGGCATCGGGATCTCCCTCGCGCCGGGGCTCGCCCGGCTGGCCCGCACCCTCACCGCGCGGGAGGCCGCCAAGGACTACGTCGTCGCCTGCCGGCTCGGCGGCACGGGCGCGCCGCGCATCCTGGTCCGCGAGGTGCTGCCCAACATCGGCGGTCCGCTGCTCGCCCAGGTCGTCATGACGCTGTCGATCGCGGCCGGCTTCGCGGCGGGCCTGTCCTACCTCGGTCTGGGCATCCAGCCGCCGCAACCGGACTGGGGGTACATGGTGCAGGCCGGGCAGGAGTTCCTGTTCTCGGCTCCTCGGCTGGTGGTGCTGCCGGCCACGCTCACCCTGCTGTTCGTCGTGGCGTGCAACTTCGTCGGCGACGACCTGCGCGACGCCCTCGATCCCAGGGGGACGGCATGAGTGCGGTCACCGGCGTCCTGACCCGGTTGCGGCTGCCCCGGCCGCCGGGTGCGGCCGGGGTGTTCCTGCGCCGGCTGGCCGTGATCCCCGTGGTGCTGTTCGCGCTGGCCTCCCTGGTGTTCGTGGCGATACGGCTGCTGCCGGGCTCCCCCGCGACCTCCCTCGCGGGAGGCGGCAACACCGCCTCGGCCGAGGAGTTCAGCGCCAACGAGGAGCGGGTCGCCAAGGCGCTCGGGCTCGACGAGCCGCTGCTCACCCAGTACGGGGACTTCCTGAACGACCTGGTGCATCTGCGGCTCGGCACCTCGTTCTACGGCTCCAACAGCGTCCTCGGCCTGCTGGGCGACGCGCTGCCCGCGACCGTGGAACTCACCCTCGCGGCCATGACGGTCGCCGTGCTGCTCGGCGTCGTCACCGGCGTGGTCGCCGCGCTACGCAGGGGCAGTTGGGTCGACACCTCCACGCGGGCCGTGGCCACCGTCAGCTTCTCGCTGCCCTGGTTCGCGCTCGGGGTACTGGCCATCGTCGTGTTCGGCGTGTGGCTGCGCTGGCTGCCCGTGCTGGGCCGGCTGCCCAGTGCCCTGGACTACCGGCCCACGACCGGCTTCGTCCTGCTGGACGCGATCCTTCAGGACCGGCCCGAGCTGGTCTGGCCGTGGATCCAGCACCTGATCCTGCCCACCGTCACGCTCGCGCTGTCGATGGCCGGCTTCATCACCCGGATCGTGCGCGCCTCCGTGCTGGAGGTTCTCGGCGACGACTTCGTGCGGACCGCCCGGATGAAGGGCCTCGGCGAGGGCGCCGTGGTGCGCCGGCACGTGCTGCGCAACGCGTGGCTGCCGATCGTCACCGTCCTGGGCCTCCAGTTCGGCTCCCTGCTGGGCGGCTCGGTGGTCTCCGAGACGGTCTTCTCCTACCCGGGCGTGGGACGCCTGCTCGTGCAGGCCGTGCTCCAGCGCGACTACCCCGTCGTGCAGGGCGCGGCACTCGCCATCGCCCTGCTGTTCACCCTCGTCAACCACGCGGTCGACCTGCTGTGCACGGTCCTCGACCCGCGCCTACGCAAAGGATGATCCGGATGGACATCGTGCTGGTCCACGGTGCCGGCGGACGGCCCACGACGTGGTCGGCGGTGCAGCCGCTGCTCGCCGCCCGCGGCCACCGGCTGTTCACGGTCACCAACCCGATGACCTCCCTCGCGGACGACATCGCCCAGACCGCCGCCGCGCTTCAGGAGACGAGCGGTCCTGTGCTACTCGCCGGTCACTCGTACGGCGGCGCGGTCATCAGCAACGTGGGGCGCGACCCGCGGGTCAAGGGGCTGGTGTACATCGCCGCGTTCGGTCCCGACGAGGGCGAGACCGTCAACGAGATCGTCGAGCGCTACGAGCCCGCGGAGATCTCCAAGTACATGCGGCGCGGCCCGAACGGCGACTGGAAGTCCGAGCCGAGCCCGGAGTTCTGGGCGGAGATCGGCCCGGACCTGTCGGCCGAGCAGCGGGCGGTCGTCGAGGCCGAGGGCCGGCGCGCCGAGAACCTGATCTTCACCCAGGCGACCGGTGTCCCGGCGTGGCGGTCCCTGCCCAGCTGGTACCTGGTCGCCGACGACGACCGCACCCTGCGCCCGGAGGTCCAGAACTTCATGGCGGAGCGGATGAAGGCCACCGTCGAGCATGTGCCGGGCAGCCACTACACCACGCTGGTGTGGCCGGAGCGGGTCGCCGACCTGATCCACCGGGCCGCGCTGGCGGTGGGCGGTGCCGTATGACCGCGGCGGAGGCGGTGCTCGAAGTCCGCGACCTGACAGTGCAGTTCGACGTGCCCGCGGGGCGGCTGCCGGCCGTGGACGGGGTGGACCTGACGCTGCGCACGGGCGAGATCCTCGCCCTGGTCGGCGAGTCGGGGTCGGGCAAGTCGGCGCTGTCGATGAGCCTGGTCGGCCTCAACCGCGGGCCGCGTACCCATGTCGGCGGATCGGTGTCGTTCCGGGGCCGGGAGTTGGTGGGCGCGCCGGAGCGCGAGCTGCGCGAGGTGCGCGGCAAGGACGTGGCGGTCGTCTTCCAGGACGCGCTGGCCGCGCTCAATCCGCTGCACCGGGCGGGTGCGCAGGTCGCGGAGACGATCCGCGCCCACGCCGACGTGCCGCGCGCCACGGCCGCGAGCCGGGCGGTGGAGCTGCTCGGCGAGGTCGGGATCGCGGGCCCGGCGCGGGCTGCGCGCGCCTATCCGCACCAGCTCTCCGGCGGTATGCGCCAGCGGGTGATGATCGCGATGGGGCTGGCCAACGACCCGGCCGTGCTGATCGCCGACGAGCCGACCACGGCGCTCGACGTGACCATCCAGGCACAGGTGCTGACGCTGCTGAAGCAGGTGCAGCGCGAGCACGGCACGTCGGTGCTGCTGATCACCCACGACCTGGGGGTGGTGGCCGAGGTCGCGGACCGGGTGGCGGTGATGTACGCGGGCCGGATCGTGGAGCAGGGCACGCGCGACGAGGTGCTGTTCGACCCTCAGCACCCCTACACCATGGGCCTGCTGGGCTCGGTGCCCCCGCTGGACGGGCCGGTTCCCGAGCGGCTGCCGGCCATCCCGGGCAGCCCGCCGAGCGGCGTCGAACGTCCGTCCGGCTGTGGTTTCCAGCCGCGGTGCTCGTTCGCGCACGACGGCTGCGGGGAACGCCCCGCGCTGCGGCGGCGGTACGGCGGCACGGCCCACCTGGACGCCTGTGTGCTGCCGGAGAAGGCCAGGACGCGGGCCCGCGCGGCGGGAGCCGCCGTATGAGCGACGTACTGCTGAGCACGCGCGGACTGCGGGTCGAGTACAGCGGCCGGGCCGGCGGGCGGGTCCGGGCGCTGCGCGATGTCGACCTCGACATCGCGCAGGGCGAGACGCTGGGCCTGGTCGGCGAGTCGGGATGTGGCAAGTCGACGTTGGGGAGGGCACTGCTGCGGGTCGTGGAGCCGTCGGCGGGCCGGATCGACTTCCTCGGCGCCGACCTGACCCGGCTGCGCGGCCGGCGGCTGCGGCGGACCAGGGCCGAGCTGCAGATGGTGTTCCAGGACCCGTTCGGCTCGCTCAACCCGCGCCGCCGGGTCGCCGACATCGTCGCCGAGCCCCTGCTGCGCGCCCGGGGCGCGAGCCGGGCCGAGGCGGACCGTGCCGTGGCCGGGCTGCTCGACCTGGTCGGGCTCGGGGCGGAGGCGGGCGGGCGCAAGCCGCACGAGTTCTCCGGCGGGCAGCGCCAGCGCATCGGCATCGCACGGGCCCTGGCGTCCTCGCCGCGGTTCGTGGTGGCGGACGAGGCGGTCTCGGCGCTGGACGTGTCGATCCAGGCGCAGGTGCTGAACCTGCTGTCGGACCTGGTGCGCGACCGGGGGCTGACGATGCTGTTCATCTCGCACGACCTGGGCGTCGTACGGCACATCGCGGACCGGGTCGCCGTGATGTACCTCGGGGAGATCATCGAGATCGCCTCCCGGGACGACTTCTTCGCCGGACCCGCACATCCGTACAGCAGCGCCCTGCTGGCCAGCGTGCCGGCGCTGCGCCCCGGCCCGCCGAACGAACGGCAGCCGCCGCAGGGCGAGTTGCCCGATCCGGCGAACCCGCCGGAGGGGTGTCTGTTCCGCACCCGCTGCGCGTTCGCCACCGACCTGTGCCGCACCCGGCACCCCGAACTGCGCGAGACCGCCCCGGGCCGGAGCGTGCGCTGCCATCTGCCCCTCGACACCGTGAGTGAGGACCCGCATTGATCATCGACGCCTACAACACCACGCAGGACGTGCGCGGGCGCTCCGACTACCTGACCGGGGCGCGCAAGGGCGAGGCGCCGCCGCCGTACAAGCCCTTCGAGCCGCGCCGCATCCTCGACCGGATGGACGCCGCCGGGGTGGACATGGCGATGGTGTGTTCGCTCGCCCAGCGCATCGAGAACGACTTCATCGCCTCCCTGGTGGCCGCGCACCCCGACCGGTTCTTCGGCTTCGGTCAGGTGCTGCCGCAGGCCGACGACGCGATTGAGGAGATCGACCGGATCGCGGACGCTGGCCTGGTGGGGCTGAAGCTGCACCCGAGCCTGCACGGTTATCACGTGGCCGATCACGGGCTGCTGGACCCGGTGTTCGAGGCCTGCGCCAGGCGCGGGCTGATGGTGCTCGTCAACGCGCTCGACGACGCGTTCTGCGCGCCGCTGGCCATCGAGGAGATCGCCCGCGACCACCCGGGAGTGCCGACGATCATCGCGCACATGGGCGCCGTGTGGAACGTGCCCGAGGCGATCATCGTGGCCGAACGGCAGCCGCACGTCTACCTGGAGACGTCCGCGACGCTGATGAGCGATGTGAAACGGGCGTACGCGCGGCTCGGGCCCCGGCAGATCCTCATGGGCAGCGAGTGGCCGGGGTCGGACTTCGATCTGGAGCGCATGAAGATCGCCAAGGCGGTCGAGGACGAGAAGGACCGGGCACTGATCGAGGGCGGCAACATGGCCCGGCTGCTGGGGCTGAGCGCATGACCCCGGCATCCGTGGCCGTTCCGCCGGAGATGAGCGACGGCGACGCCGAACTGCTGTCGGTGGCACAGGCGTTGCTGGACCGGGTCGGGCAGGCCGAGCGGCACGAGGTCGCCACCGCGCTGCGCACCGCCGACGGCCGGATCCACACCGGCGTCCATGTCGAGGGCTCCTGCCGGCGCAGTTCGGTCTGCGCCGAAGGCGTCGCCCTGGGCACCGCGCGGGGCGCGCTCGCGCCCGGTGCGCCGCTGGAGGTGACGTCGGTGGTGTCCGTGCAGATCAAGCCCGCCGGACAGTTCCGGATCATCGCCCCGTGCGGGGTGTGCCGCGAACTCATCAGCGACTACTGCCCGGACGCCACCGTGTGGATCACGACCGTCGACGGCGACCGGCCCGTGGCGGCACGTGCCCTGGACCTGCTGCCGGAGAAGAGCCGGCGCCGCTGGTGACCGGCCCGAGCCCCACAGATCCCCCCGAGGAGAGGAGAGACATGTCATCCGTCATCACCGGGCCGAACGGCCTGCGCGTGCCCACCGGACTCGATGTGCCCGCGCTCGCGGCGCAGTTCGGCGGCACCGGTGCGCCGTTGCCGTGGGAGGAGCTGACCTGGCAGGAGGCCGAGGCCACAGTCACCGGACGGGACGCGGTCATCATCCCGGTGGGCGCCACCGAACAGCACGGCCCGCACCTGCCGCTCGCCGTGGACACCCGGATCTGTGAGGCGGTCGCCCTGGGCGTCTCCGCCCTCACCGGTGTGCCGGTCCTGCCGCCGCTGAGCTTCGGGGTGTCCGCCTCGCACGGCGGCTTCGCCGGGACGGTGGCGCTGCGCCCCGAGACGCTGATCGCCGTCGTCGAGGACGTGATCGACTCTCTGTACGACAGCGGAGTACGGCAGTTCGTCCTGCTCAACGGCCACATCTGGAACAACGGCGCTCTCGACGTGTCGGCCGAGAAGCTGAGGGTGCGTCACCGGGACGCCCGAGTAAGGGCGTTGGGGTACGTGACCATGTACCCGGGTCCGGAGGTCGACGGCCATGTCACCTACGGCCGCGCGCTGATGCACGCCAACTACTTCGAGACCTCGGTGATGCTGCACCTGGCGCCCGAACTGGTGCGGATGGAACGGGCCACCTCCCACGTCGACGTCGACTCCTTCTGGGACTACCGCATGGACCAGGTCAGCGAGACCGGTGTGTGGGGCAGGGACGTGACCGAGGCGAACGCCGCGCACGGCCGGGCGGAGTTCGACCGCTGTGTCCTCACCACCGCCCGCGCGGTCTCGGCGGCCGTGCGCGAGCCCTGGCCCAGCGCGGCCCACCGGCCCGGCACGCCCGCCTGACCCCTGACCCAACACGGCACACCGGCCCGACGCACCCGCCTGACCCCTGACCCGGCGCGGCCCACCGGTCCGGCACAGCCGCCGGTCCCCTCGCCCAGCACGGTCCACCCGGCCCAGGATCCCGCCCGGTCGGGGCGACCGCCGCGCTGCCGCCGCCGCCCTCGTTCCGGCCCGGCACCACGCCGGTTGCGGCCTGGTGGCGGAACGAACGACAAGGAGAACACCTTGGACCCCAGCATCACCCTCCCCCACCTGCCGGAGTGCGAGCCCATGCTCATCGGCGGCGACTGGACCACGGGCGCCTCGACCCCGCGGATCCCGGTCCTCGACCCCGCCACCGGCAAGCGGCTGACCACCGTCGCCCAGGCCGGCGCCGCGGACGTGGACGCCGCGGTGTCCGCCGCGGCAGCCGCGCACCGCGACGGCCGCTGGCGGAACCTGCCGCCGCGGCAGCGCCGGGACGTGCTGCTGCGGCTCGCGGACCTGGTGGAGCGGGACGCCGAGGCGCTGGCGGTGCTGGACACCGTGGACAACGGCAAGGCGATCGAGCGGGCCCGCGGTGACGTGGAGCTGGGCCTCCAGGCGATCCGGCACTTCGCGGGCACGCCCACCCGGCTGACCGGCACGGTGCACCCGGCCGGGCCCGGCCGGCACGTGTACAGCGTGCGGGAGCCGGTCGGCGTGGTGGCCGCCGTACTGCCCTGGAACTTCCCCTTCATGATCGCCGCCTGGAAGCTCGCCCCGGCCCTGGCGGCGGGCTGCACCGTCGTGGTCAAGCCCGCCGAGCAGACCCCGCTGACCGCGCTGCGGCTGGCCGCGCTGTGCCTGGAGGCAGGTGTACCGGAGGGCGTCGTCAACGTGCTGACGGGCGACGGGAGCACCGGGGCGGAGCTGGTCGCGCATCCCGGGGTCGCCAAGGTCTCGTTCACGGGGTCCACCGACGTCGGCCGGCTGATCATGGCCGCGGCGGCTCCGTCGGTGAAGCGGCTCACCCTCGAACTGGGCGGCAAGTCCGCCAACATCGTGTTCGCGGACGCCGACCTGGACGCGGCCGCACCGGCCGCCGTGCGGGCGGTGTTCGGGCACTCCGGGCAGATGTGCACGGCGGGCAGCAGGCTGCTGGTACAACGCTCGGTACTCAAGGACTTCCTCGACCGGATGCTGCCGGCCGTGGAGGCCCTGCGGATCGGCCCCGGTCTGTCGGGCGGGATCAACATCGGTCCACTCGTTTCGCAGGAGCAGTTCGACCGCGTCACCGGTTACGTGGAACTCGGCCGTGCCGAAGGCGCGCGGGTGGCCGTCGGCGGCGATCCCCTGCCCGGACCGGGTTGGTTCGTGCGGCCCACGGTGTTCACAGAGGTCGCCCCGGACATGCGGATCGCCCGGGAGGAGATCTTCGGCCCGGTCGCCGCCGTCATGCCCTTCGACACCGAGGAGGAGGCGATCGCGCTGGCCAACGACAGCGACTACGGGCTCGCGGCAGGCGTGTGGACCACCGATCTCGGCCGTGCGCACCGCGCGGCGTCGGCGCTCCAGGCGGGCACCGTGTGGGTCAACACCTACAACGAGTTCGACCCCGCCGTGGCATTCGGCGGTATCAAGCAGTCAGGTCTGGGCAGGGATCTCGGCGACGCGGCCGTCGACGGGTTCACCGAGCTCAAGAGCATCACGATCGCGCTGTGAGCGCCCCCGTGACGGCCACCTCGCCGCCCCCCACCGCCCTGGACGTGGCCGCCGAGCGGGCCCGTACCCCGGGCTGCGCCACCGGCCACCACTTCAACGCCGCCGGCGCCGCCCTGCTCGCCACCGACACGGTGGAGGCGGTCATCGGCCATCTGCGCGCCGAGAGTCTGCACGGCGGCTACGAGGCGGCCAAGCTCGCCGCCGACGACCTGACGGCCGTTTATGCGCGCACCGCCGCCCTGCTCGGCGTCCAGGCGGACGAGGTCGCCCTGGTCGAGAGCGCGACCGCGGGCTGGCAACGCGCCGTCGCGGCGCTGCGGCTGCGGCCCGGCGACCGGGTGCTCGCCGCCCGCTCCAGCTACGTGAGCAGCGCCCTGCACCTGCTGGCCGCCGAGCGCGAGACCGGCGTCCGGGTCGAGGTGCTGCCCAACGGTCCCGACGGAGCCACGGAGCTGGAGGCCCTGGAGCAGGCACTGCGCGCCGGACCGGCCGCCCTGGTCACCGCGGCACACGTGCCGACCTCCTCCGGACTGGTCGAGCCGGCCGCCGGCATCGGCGCGCTGGCCGGCGCCCACGGGGTGCCGTTCCTGCTCGACGCCACCCAGTCGCTGGGCCAGCTGCCCGTCGACATGGCCGCCCTGGGCTGCGATCTGCTGATCGGCACCGGGCGCAAGTTCCTGCGCGCCCCGCGCGGCACCGGCCTGCTGGCCGTGCGCCGCCCCCTGCTGGAGACTCTGGCCCCGCAGGCGCCGGACGTGCGCGGGGCCCGCTGGACGGCCGAGCGGAGCTGGGAACTGCACCCGGACGCCCGACGGTTCGAGCTGTGGGAGGCCGCCCACGCGCTGCGGCTCGGACTGGGCTCGGCGCTGGACGACCTGCACGCGCTCGGCCCCGGGACCGTCTACACGCACCTGGCCGCGCTCGCGGCGGCATTGCGTGAGCGTCTCGGCGCGCTCCCCGGCGTACGGGTCACCGATCCTCCGGCGGCGGGCGGCGCCATCGTCACCTTCGTGGTGGACGGCCTCGACGCGAGCGAGGTGCAACGGCAACTGGCCAAGCGGCGGGTCCATTTGGTCGCCGTACCGGCCGATCACGGCCGCTGGGACATGGACCCGCGCGGCCTGACGCAGGTGGTGCGGGCCTCGGTGCACGTCTACACCAACGACGCCGACCTGGAAGCCCTGGTCGAGGCCGTGGCGGAGATCGCGTCCGGCGCACACGGCACGGGGCAGGCGGCATCGGCACCGGCGCCCGTGTCGGCGGCGGCTCCGGCGGGCTCCCCGGCCCCCGGCCCGGCAGGGCGCCCCGCCGTACGCCGTCATGACGCGGTGGTCGTCGGGCTCGGTGTGCACGGCAGCGCGGCGCTGCGGCAGCTGGCCGAGCGCGGGCTCGATGTGCTGGGTCTCGATCAGTTCGCGGTGGGCCACGACCTCGGTTCCTCGCACGGCGCCACCCGGATGATCCGCCGCGCCTATCCGCACCCCGACTGGGACGGGCTGGTCGACACCGCCTACCGTGCCTGGGCCGAGCTGGAGGAGGCGTCGAGGACGCGGCTGGTCGAGGTGACCGGCGGCTTGTACGCCGCGCCGGACATACGCTCCGATCCGCTGCGGGGCCCCGGTTGCCGTGAAGTGGGTCCTGAGGAGGCGGCCCGGATCTTCCCCGGGCTGCGGCTGCCCGAGGGGTTCACGGCGGTCCACGACCCGGCCGCCGGGATCATCGACGCCCGCGCGACTCTGCGCGCCCAACTCGCCCTCGCCGAACGGGCCGGGGCCCGGATCGCCGACCGGACGCCGGTCACCGGCTGGCGGCCGGACGGCGACGGGGTCGTCATCCGCACGGCGGACTCGGAGGTGCGCGCCCGTCGGCTGGTCCTGTGCGCCGGGCCCTGGACGTCGTACCAAGTGCCGTCGCTGGCATCTCATCTGACGGTCACCCGGATCGTGAACGCCTACTTCGCCGCCGACTCGCGGGGGCCGCTGGGGCCGGGCGGACTGGGGAGTTTCTCGGTCGACCTGCCGGAGGGGCTGCTGTACGGCTTTCCGGCTGCCGACGGCCGTGGTCTCAAGGCAGGGCTCGACTCGGGCCCGGCATGGGACCCACAGGCCGCCAGGCCCCCCGCCACTGACGACGAACTCGCCCTGCTGGCGAGCGCGGTGGCGCGGGTGCTGCCCGGCGCGGGCCCGGTGACCGAGAGCCTGACGTGCCTGTACACGATGACCGCGGACCGGCGTTTCCTCGTCGGTGAGGTGCCCGGTGTGCCGCAGGCCCTGGTGGCCTCCGCCTGCTCGGGGCACGGCTTCAAGTTCGGTCCGGCGATCGGCGCGGCCCTGGCCGACCTGGTGTGCGGACTCCCCCGTCCGGATCTGGGCTTCCTGTCCCCGGCCCGGCCGGCCCCCGGTGGTGCCCGGTGAGAGCCGCCACCGGGGCGCCCGGGGGCGGTTCAGCCGCGGAACACGGTCTGGGAGCGCCTTTCGTACCAGGCCGTCAGGTGTTCGCCCGCGCTGACGACGTGCTCGCGCATCGCCTCCTGCGCCCGGTCCCCGTCCCGGTCGGTCAACGCGGCCACGATGGCGTCGTGCTGACGGATATTCAGCTGCCGGTGGCGTTCGTCGTCCGTCAGGGCCAGCGAGGACACGTTGCGCGGGAAACTCTCGTTGATCCGGTCGATCATGCGGCTGAGCCAGGGGTTGTCGGCCGCCCGGCAGACCACCGTGTGGAAGCAGTCGTTGGCCTCCGTCGTGGCGAACGGGCCGCCGGTCCGGGTGGCCGCCCCCTCGGCCGCCGCGCGCAGCACGTCGTTGTGGCGGCGCAGTTCGGCGAGTTGCCTCTCGGTGATCCGGTCGGCGGCGCGCCGGGCGGCCAGGCCCTCCAGCTCCGCGCGGACCTCGTACGCGTGCCGTACCTCCCACGGCGCCGGCACCCGGACCACCGCGCCGCGGTGCGGCTGCATCTCGATCAGTCCGCCGTTCTGGAGCTGGCGCAGCGCCTCGCGCACCGGGGTGCGGCTGACGCCGTACTCGGCGGCCAGCGCCGCCTGGCGCAGCGGTTGGCCGATGGGCAGCTCCCCGTTCATGATCCGGCTGCGGATGCGGGCAGCGATGCCGTCGACGAGGGCGCCTTGGTCGGTCTGGGGCGTCATCGGAGTGGGTCTCACCCTTCTCGGGGGCTGACGAGGGCCGCGCACGGGTGGAGCAGTCCGCCACGCGGCCGCCGTCCACCGTCCGGCGGAATTGGATCCATTCAAAAGATACCCGTATCCAATGGGAGTGTGTCATGAACCTGGACGTCACCAAGGCGATCGATGTCTCCGTACCCATCCACCCCGGCATGCTGCACTGGGGCCGCAGGCCCGAAGTGGAGGTCGTCGAGTCGCGCACGGCCGGCGACCCGTCCAACGTCAGCCGCTGGCGCATCGGCGCCCACACCGGGACCCACATCGACGCCCCGGCCCACTTCGTCGACGGCGGTAAAACCGTCGACCGGCTGGACCTGTCGGCCCTGAACGGAACCGCCCGGGTGCTCGACCTCACCCACGTCAAGGAGCAGATCACCGCCGCCGACCTGGACGCCGCCGGGCTCGGCACCGAGGAGCGGGTGCTGCTGCGTACCAGCAACTCTCAGGGCGTGCTGCGCAGCCCGTGGAAGGCACGGCAGTGGGTCGGTCTGGCCCCGGACGGCGCGGAGCGGCTGATCGAGGCCGGGGTGCGCACGGCCGGCATCGACTACCTGAGCATCGAGGCGGTCGACTACACCACGCACTGGGAGACACATCAGCTGCTGTGCGGGGCGGACGTGCTGATCCTCGAAGTGGTCGACCTGCTGCACACCCCGGCGGGCGTCTACGACATGCTGTCGCTGCCCGTGCCGCTCCAGGGCGCCGAGGCGGCCCCCTCGCGCACCCTGTTGGTGCCCCGGGACGAGGCGTGAGCCCCGGCCACGGGCTGGTCCTCGCCGCTCCGCACCGGGCGGCGCTCGACGCGGCCGGACGTGCGGCCCGGCGCGGCGGCAACGCCGTCGACGCGGCGCTTGCCGCTGCCGCCGCGCTGACCGTCGTCTACCCCCACCAGTGCTCTCTGGGCGGCGACCTGATCGCCCTGGTGCACACGCCCGACGGCACCGTGCGGGCCGTGCTCTCGGTGGGTGCGGCGTCCCGCGACGTCGATGTAGAGGCGCTGCGCGCCGCGGACCCGCGCATGCCCGCGCAGGGCCCGCAGACCGTGACCGTGCCCGGTGTGGTGGCGGGCTGGGCGGCGCTGGCGGAGGCGTACGGCACGCCGGGCGCGCTGCCCGCCGCACTGAGGGACGCCGCCGCCCTCGCCCGGGAGGGGGCGACGGTGTCCGCCGGGCTGGCGCGCGCCATGGGGGACCATGCCGAGCGGATCACGGCCGACCCGGGCCTGTCCGCGCTGCTGACCGGTCCCGACGACCGCCCGCTGGGCGAGGGTGACCCGCTCCCGCAGCCGCGACTGGCGCATGTGCTCGACGAACTCGCCGACGACCCCTGGTCGTTCTACCGCGGCGCGGTCTCCGAGGCACTCGCCGCCGGGCTGCGCCGCCTCGGCAGTCCGCTCGGCGCCGCCGACCTGGCCGCCCACCGGGCGGAGTCCGCCGAGCCGTTGAGCGTCGAGCCGGCGGGCACCCGCTGGTGGGTCGCTCCCCCGCCCAGCCAGGGCGCCGTCCTGCCCACGCTGTTGTCGGCGGCGGTCGACGCGGCGGGCCTGCCCGGACCGGAGCGCACCCGGCTGCTCACCGACCGCTGCCGGGACGCCTCGGCCGCCCGGGACCGGCTGCTCGGCGACCCGCGCGGGCAGCGGCTCGACCTGGAGGGGCTGCTGAACCCGGCTCCCCTGGCGGGCGCGGAGCCTCCGAAGCCGGCGTTCCGGCCCTCCGGGGACACCGTCGCGGTGACCGCCGTGGACTCCTCGGGCCTGGCGGTGTCGCTGATCCAGAGCGTGTACCAGACCTTCGGCTCCGGATTGTGCGACCCCGAGACCGGGATCGTCCTGCACAACCGGGGCTCGGCGTTCAGCCTGCTGCCCGGCCACCCCGGCGTCCTGCGGCCGGGCGCGCGTCCGCCGCACACCCTGTGCCCGGTGATCGGCCGGTCCGACGCCCTGCTGCTGGCGGCGGGCTGCCAGGGAGGCCGGGCCCAGCCGCAGATCCTCGCCCAGACCCTGCCCCGGCTCGCCGACCCGGCCGCCGATCCCGTGGCCGAACTGGAGCACCCGCGCTGGGTGATCGGCGCCCGTGACATCGGTTTCGAGGAGCAGACCCTGCTCGCCGAGCCGGGCTCCCTCACCACGGCGACGGACGCGCCGCCCCTGGGACTTCCGGTCGTGGTCACGGCCGGGCCCACCGATCTGGCGGGCCACACCCAGGTGGTGCGTCTGCTCCGGGACGGGCGCCTGGACGGCGCCTCCGACCCGCGCGCCGACGGCGGCACCGTACGCCACACACCCGGCACTTCGCCGGGCGGCGCGGACCGCCGTACGGGCGCGCCCGGAGACGCCCCGGAAGCGCCCCACCACGACCCCGCCGACCACGCACCCGCTCCCACCCGCACCACCCTGGAAGGACACCGCCCGTGAGCACCCTCGCCCCCCGGTCGGCCGCCGCCCCGGCACCGCACCCCCTGGATCCGCTGACGGCCGCCGAACTCGCCCTCGCCGTCAAGGTCCTGCGGACCGACCCCCGGATCACCGAGGACGCCCGGTTCTGGGGCCTGTCCCTCGACGAGCACCACGCGCGCACGGCCGGGCCCGATGACGCGCGGCGTGCGCGCGCCGTGGTGATCTGTCCCTCGGCACACCTCGCGTACGAGGTCGATCTCGAACTCGGCGAGAAGCCGCGGTCGACGGCCTGGCGCGAACTGGACGTGCGCAGCCCCGGCTGCTCCTCGGAGGAGGCCCGGCAGGCCGCCGCCGCGTGCCGGGCGGACCCGCGGTTCCGGGAGGCGCTGGCGCTGCGCGGCATCCACGACGTGTCGCTGGTGATGGTCGACCCGGAGTCGATCGGCGGCTTCGAGCCGCCCGAGTACCCGGGACGGCGGCTGACCTGGGGCAGCGTGTGGCACCGCACCTCCGAGGACGACAACGGCTATGCGCGGCCCGTGCAGGGTGTCGTGCCGATCATCGACATGGAGTCGATGGAGGTGCTGTACGTCGAGGACCACGGGATCGTGCCGCTGTCGCAGGAGTCCGGGGTGTTCGCGGCGGGAACCGTGCCCGAGCGGGCGGGGCTGCGGCCTCTGGAGGTGGTCCAGCCCGAGGGGCCGAGCTTCACGGTCACCGGTCAGCGCGTCGAATGGCAGGGCTGGTCGGTACGGGTCGGCTTCACCCACCGCGAGGGGCTGGTGCTGCACGACCTGACCTTCGACGCGGGCGGGCGGGGACCGCGCCAGGTGATCCGCCGGGCCTCGGTCAACGAGATGTACGTGCCGTACTTCGACACCGCCTCCACGCAGTACCGCAAGAACTTCTTCGACTGGGGCGAGTACGGCGCCGGCCCGCTCACCAACTCCCTCGCCCTGGGCTGTGACTGCCTGGGTGTCATCCACTACTTCGACGCGGCCGTCCTCGGCGGCGACGGCGTGCCCCGGGTCATCCCGAACGCGATCTGCATGCACGAGGAGGACGACGGGATCCTCTGGAAGCACCACGACGGCCGCACCGGCCGCACGGAGGTTCGGCGCTCCCGCCGGCTGATCATCTCGGCGTTCGCCACGGTCGCCAACTACGACTACGGCTTCTACTGGTCTCTGTACCAGGACGGCTCGATCATGCTGGAGATCAAGATGACCGGCATCCTCTCCGCCACCGGCGTCACGGAGGACGAGGAGACGCCGTACGCGCGCCGGGTCGCCCCCAACGTCGCGGTCACCAACCACCAGCACTTCTTCGCCGTACGGCTGGACATGGCGGTGGACGGGACGGCGAACCGGCTGGTCGAGGTCACCGCGGAGCACGAGCCCGACCCCGCACTCGACCCGTACGGCAACGCGGCGCGGACCGTACTGCGGCCGATCCTCAGCGAGGTGGAGGGCGGGCGGTGCACGGACGCCTCCCGGGCCCTGCACTGGCGGGTGGAGAGCACCGAGGCCCGTAACCGGATGGGCGAGCCGACGGCGTACCGGGTGCATGTGGAGAACACGGCGGTGCTGCCGGTGCGCCCGGACAGCGTGTGCGCGCGACGGGCCCCCTTCGTCGCGAAGCAACTGTGGGCGACCGAGTACGACCCGGCGCGGCGGTTCGTGGCGGGCGAGTACCCGAACCAGGCGGAGCCGGGCGCGGACGGCGTGCACCGCTGGCAGGAGGAGGACCGGTCGCTGGACGGCACGGAGCTGGTGCTGTGGGCGACGGTCGGCTCGCACCACTTCCCGCGTCCCGAGGAGTGGCCCGTGATGCCGGTGGCCCGGGCCCGGCTGCGGCTGGAGCCGGACGGCTTCTTCGACCGCAACCCCGCGCTGGACGTGCCCGCTCCGGTGTCCTGCCACTCACCGGCGCCCAGGGCGGACGCCGACGGCGGGCACTGCTGCGGATGACGGCCGCGCGGGAACCGCTCCCGGCGGGTCCGTCGCTCGGGGGCGTCGCGGTCCTGGCCGCGACGGCCGCCGTCGCGGTGGCGGGCGGCGGACACGGTGGCCACGCGGCGCATGCCGCGGACGCGACGGCGGCCCTCGGCACGCTCGGCGCGGCTGTCGCCGTCACGGTGGCGTTCGCCTGGCCCGCGCTGCGGGTCACGCTGGCGCCCGGGGCGCGGCGGCTGACCGGCCCTTCGGTGCTCGCCGCCGGGGCCGCCGCGTGCGCACTGGGCATCCCGCTCCTGCTGGCGCGGGCGCCGGGCGCGGTGGACGCCCATGTATGGGCGATGATCCGCTTCGAGTTGCTGGCGGCTGTGGGGCCGGGGCTGCTCGCGTACGTCGTCCGCGCGACCGGCGCGACCGCGGTGTGCGGCCGTCGCGACGCGTGCGTGGGGGCCGTCGTATGGACGGTGTCCGCGTACGCCTGGCACCTGCCGCCGCTGCACGCGCCGGGCGGGCCGGCGGCCGAGGCCGCGCGGTCGTTCGCCTGGGTGACGGCGGGCCTGCTGCTGTGGGTCCCGGCAGCCTCCCGCCGGGGGCCGTTCCTCGTGGCGCATCTCGCCGTGCTGCCACTGACGGTCCTGATGGCGGCGACGGGGCAGGGCGCGGCGGGCGCGCTGATGGCGAGCGCGGACGCGGCCATGGCGGTCTGCCTGCTGAGCGGCCGCCGTTACACCCACGTAAATATTGGATCCAATCCATTGGGTTATGGATCCTCCGCCCGCTACCGTGACCGAGACAGAGAGGCGTCCCATGCGCGAGGAAGAGAACGTACGGCTCACCAGGACCGGCCCGGGCACGCCCGGCGGGGACTGGATGCGCCGCTACTGGCAGCCCGTCGCCCTGAGCGAGGAACTCGACGGCGTACGGCCCCTGGTGGCCCCGAAGGTGCTGGGGCAGGACCTGGTCCTGTTCCGGGACGAGCAAGGTGAACTCGGCCTGGTCGACCGGGGCTGCCCGCACCGGGGGGCCGATCTGGCGCTGGGCCGGCTGGAGGACGGCGGTCTGCGCTGCTGCTTCCACGGCTGGCTCTTCGGCCGGGACGGCGCCTGTCTGGACACCCCGGCCGAGCCGGCCGGCAGCGGCCTCGCCGCCCGGGTCCGCCTCGGCAGCTACCCGGTCCGCGAGATCAACGGCGTGATCTGGGGCTACCTCGGCCCGGGCGAGCCGCCCGAACTGCCCGCACTGGACTGCTTCCAGGCGCCCGCCGGCCACTCGTTCGCCTGGAAGGGCCTGCTGGAGTGCAACTGGCTCCAGGCCCTGGAGGTCGGCATCGACCCGGCCCACGCCTCCTACCTGCACCGCTTCTTCCAGGACGAGGACCCCTCGGAGAGCTACGGCAAACAGTTCCGGGCCGCATCCCGGGGCACCGACCTGCCGATGACGAAGATCCTGCGCGAATACGGCCGCCCCGGCATCGATGCCGTCCGCACGCCGTACGGCATCCGCATCACCGCCCTGCGCACCCTGGACGGCACCGACGCCTCGGGCCGCCCGATGGACGGTAGCCGCACCCATGTCCGCGTCACCCATCAGGTCTTCCCGCACGGCTTCCACATCCCGCTCGACGCCGAGACCGCGATCACCCAGTGGCATGTGCCGATCGACGACACGTCCTGCTACTGGTACGCGCAGTTCACCAGTGTCGGCGGCCCGGTCGACCGGGAGGAGATGCGCCGCCAGCGGATCGGCGCGGTCACGCTGCCCGACTACCGGCCCCGCTTCGGCCGCTCCAACAACTACGGCTACGACCCCGTAGAACAGCTCACGACCACGTACACCGGGCTCGGCACCGACATCAACGTGCACGACCAGTGGGCGGTGGAGGGCCAGGGCGCGATCCAGGACCGCACCCGCGAGCACCTGGGCCGCTCCGACAAGGCGATCGTGATGTACCGGCGGATGCTGGGCGAGGCGATGGCCGCCGTCGAGCGCGGCGAGGACCCGCCGCTGGTGCTGCCCGCCGAACAGGCGGCCGAACTGCGCGGACCGGTCGCCTTGGACGGCATCGGCCCCACCGAGGGCTGGGCGGAGCACTGGGCGGCCGTGACCGCGAAACAGCGCGCGGACAGCGGCTGGGCACAGCCCGTCGGAACGGACGGCTGAGCGGCGTGGGATTCATCGAACGCCACGCGGGGTGGACGGCCGGCCAGTCGGCCGCCGCCGAGGAGATCCGCGACCGCGCCGGGAGCGGCGGGCTGAAGGTGGTGCGGCTGGTCTTCGCCGACCAGCACGGGCTGCTGCGCGGGAAGACCGTCACCGCGTCCGAGGTGGCGACCGTGCTGCGGGACGGCACCGGCATCGCCTCCTCGCTGCTGGCCAAGGACACCTCGGGCCGTACCGTGTTCCCGCTGTTCACCAAGGAGACGCCGCTCGGGCTGCCCGAACTGCGCGGCGCCGCGGACATGGTGATGGTCCCCGACCCGCTCACCTTCCGGATGCTGCCGTGGTCGCCGGGTACCGGCTGGCTGCTGTGCGACCTGCGCTTCACCTCCGGCGCCCCGGTTCCCCTGTGCACGCGCGGGCTGCTGCGCTCGGTCCTCGACCAGACCGGCGGCCTCACCTACCGCACCGGACTGGAGGTGGAGTTCCACCTGTTCCGGCTCGACGACCCGAGGCTGGGCGCCGCCGACCTCGGCCAGCCCGGCGCGGCGCCCGAGGTGGGCATGCTCAACCACGGCTACCAGTACCTGAGCGAGCTGCGCTACGACGAGCTCGACCCGGTGCTCGACGTGCTGCGCGCCCACATCGAGGAGCTGGGCCTGCCGCTGCGCAGCCTGGAGGTCGAGTTCGGGCCGAGCCAGGTGGAGATCACGCTGCGGCCCGCCGACGGGCTGGACACCGCGGACGCGATGGTGCTGCTGCGCAGCACCGTCAAGCAGGTCGCCGCCCGGCACGGCCACCACGCGACCTTCATGTGCCGTCCCCATCTGCCCGGGGTGTTCTCCAGCGGCTGGCATCTGCACCAGAGCGTGCTGCGGGACGGCGTCGGCGTCTTCGCCCCGGAGCCCGGGGCCGCCGCGGCGGACGGGACGGGGCTGTCGCCGTACGGCTCCGCGTTCCTGGGCGGCCTGCTGCGCCACGCCCGGGCCACGAGCGCGTTCTCCACACCCACACTCAACGGTTTCAAGCGTTTCCGTTCGCTGTCGCTGGCGCCCGACCGCGCGGTGTGGGGGCGCGACAACCGGGGCGCGATGGTGCGCGTCCTGGGCGACGACCCCTCGGCCACCCGGCTGGAGAACCGGATCGGTGAGCCGGCCGCGAACCCCTACCTCTATCTCGCGTCCCAGCTCGCGGCCGGGCTGGACGGCGTGGCGGGCGGCCTGGACCCGGGCCCGGCCGCCGACGAACCGTACGCGACCCGGGCGGAGCCGCTGCCGCGCTCGCTGGGCGAGGCCCTCGACGCGCTGGAGGCCGACCAGGTGCTCGGGGACCGCCTGGGCAAGGACTTCGTGGCCTACTACACGAGCGTCAAGCGCGCCGAGATCGCCCGCTTCGCCCAGGAGGTCACCGACTGGGAACAACGGGAGTACTTCCGTGTCTTCTGACCTGCGTGCACCGGCTTCCGTGCGGCTTCTGGTCCGGCAGGCCCGCTGGATCGCCGAGGACGTCGTGGAGCTGCGGCTGACCCGTCGGACCGACGGGCCGCTGCCGCCGTGGCAGCCCGGCGCCCATGTGGACCTGACCCTGCCGTCCGGGCTGCGCCGGTCGTACTCCCTGTGCGGCGATCCGGGCGACCGGGCGGCGTGGACCGTCGCGGTGCACCTCGCGCCGGACGGCCGGGGCGGCTCCCGGGAGATACACGAAACGGCGCTCGTGGGAAAGGAGTTGACGGTCGACGGGCCGGTCAACCGGTTCCCGCTGGTCCCGGCCCCCGGGTATCTGCTGTTGGCCGGCGGCATCGGGGTCACCCCGCTGCTGCCCATGGCCCGGGCGCTGGCGGCCGGCGGCCTGCCGTGGCGGCTCGTCCTGGGCGCCCGGGAACGTTCGCGGCTCGCCTACGCCCAGGAGCTGACCACCCTCGGTGGGGACCGGGTCCGGCTGGTGCCGCAGGACGAGGCGGGCCTGCCCGACCTCGCCGCCGAACTCGCCGCCACCCCGCCCGACCACGTGGTGTACGCCTGCGGTCCGGCGGCGATGCTGGAGTCGGTGACTGGACTGTGCCGCGCCTCCGTGCCGCCGCGCCCGCTGCACATCGAGAGGTTCGGCCCCGCGTCCGGGGCCGAAGCCGGGGCGGGGGCCGCGGCCGGGGCGCCGCAGGGCCGGTTCGATGTGGTCCTGTGCCGGTCGGGGCTGCGTCTGACGGTGCCCCCGGACAGGTCGTTGCTGGACGTCGTACGGGAACGCGTGCCGGACGTGCCCTACTCGTGCGAGGAAGGCTACTGCGGCAGTTGCGAGACGCCGGTGCTGGCCGGGGCACCCGACCACCGCGACTCGGTGATCGGACCGGACGAGCGCGCAGCCGCCACGACGATGATGATCTGTGTCAGCCGCTCCGCCTCGCCGGTCCTCGAACTCGACCTGTGACCATGCCTCTGGCCGGCCCTCAGGGACGGCCCTCAGGGAGGAGAACCATGACCCGGCACGGTGTACGGCGCGTCCTGCCGCTTCTGCTCGGCTGGGAGGAACTGCCCAAGGCGGTGTCGGTGCACGGCGCCCCGCACGGTGAACGCGTGCGCGAACCCGTACCGGCGGTCCTGCTGGAGTGCGAGGACGGGTGGCTGCTGCTGGACACCGGGTTCAACACCGCCCTGCTGCGGGACCCCGCCCTGCGTCGGCGCTACTACCCATCCCCCTCCTACCAGCCGGAACTGCCCGGTCCCGGTGAGCCCCTGGAGGAGGCGCTGGCCGCGGTCGGCGTCACTCTGGACGATGTCTCGGCGGTCGCCATCAGCCATCTGCACGCCGACCACGCCGGCGGGCTGAAGCACTTCGCCGGACGGGTGCCCGTGCACATCCAGCGGGCCGAGCTGGAGTACGGGCTGTCAGGGCGGCCCGAGGTGGAGCGCAACACGATCTTCCGGACGGACTTCGACGATCCTCGCATCGACTGGCGGCTCGCGGACGGCGACCATGAGATCGCGCCGGGGGTCACGGCCGTACTGACCGCCGGGCACACCCCGGGCCACCAGAGCTTCGTGGTGGACCTCGCCGGGGGCCGCGGTTTCGTGTTCGCCTGCGACGCTGCCGACCTGACGGAGAACATCACCGGAGAGCGGTCCGCCGGCACCGCGATCGGGGTGACCCCGGAGGCGACCGCGGGGCCCATCCGGCGCCTCAAGCGGCTGGCTGAGGAGAAGGGGTACGAGCTGGTCCCGGGCCACGACCCGGTCGTCTGGCCGGAGTTGATCCGGCGGCTGTCCGGGGCTCGATGAGCACGGTGAGGATCACGGGACCGCCGGGCGAGGTACCCGACCGGGCACAAGCCGTTTGTGAAGGTCAGCACCCATAGGTGCGTACTTCGTATGCCTTGACGCCCACTGCCCGGCTCCGGTCGCTGCTGCTCATGCCCTAAGGGTAGGCGCTGCCCGGAGTACACCCGGCCCGCGGCCTCCCGGCCGCAGGCCCGGCTGTCAGCGTGGCCGTCCGACCGGCAGCGTGACGGTCGCCGGCCTCAGGCCGGAGGCCTTGGCGGTGAGGGTGAGGCGGCCAGGTCGCTTCGCGGGTCGCAGGATGGCGAGCGCCTTGCCGTGCCAGGTGTGACGGCGCGGCTGCCGGAAGCTGTCGACGTTGTGGGGGTTGCCGTTGCCGACTCCGGCGAGCTCCCCCGCGCCGGTGACCTCGAACGTCACCTCAAGCGTCGCGTCGGGGACCGGGCGGCCGTGCCGGTCGATGACCTCGACGAGTACGTGCGCGAGGTCGTCCCGGCCGGTGGTGAGGTCCGTGACGTCGGGGACGAGCCGCAGCGCGGCAGGGGCACCCACCGTGGTGAGGGTCTTCCGGCCGATCTCCCTGCCGTTCCGGCTGGCGACGGCCGTCAGCTCGCCGGGTTCGTACGGCACGGTGAAGGTGGCCACGGACCGCTCGGGAGCCCTCGCGGCGCCGCCCGGGACCGCCTTGCCGCCCAGCAGCAGCCGCGCGCTGTCTCCCGGTGTGCAGACGTGCACGGTCATCGGCGTGCCGGGCTCCACGTCCCAGGTCCAGCTCTCCAGTTCGTCGTAGTAGCCCCACCAGAGCGCCACCTGCTCGGTGCCCGGCGGGGTCGGGCGCTCCACCAGCAGTTCCACGGGGCTGCGGCCGGTCACCGCCGCCCGCCAGTGGCTCTGCGGCTTGCGCTGCCCGATCAGGTCGAAGTCCCCGCAGTTCGCCTGGAAGTACGGGTACGGGTAGCCGAAGCCGCCCCAGGTGTGGTGCAGTTCGCGGGAGATCGACCAGCCCGGCATGACGCTCTGGTCGCCGATGGTCTCAGCCGTTCCGACGGGCGGGATCGCCGTCTTGCCGATGCCGGCTTCGCCGAGGTAGTCCCAGGCGGCCCAGATCCATGTGCCGGTGGCCCAGGTGTGCTCGGCGGCGAACGTGATGTCCTGGTGGATCGTCGCCGGGAACGTCTCGTTGTGCGTCATCGCCTTGTCGGGGTGGGCTTCGTGCATCGGGCCGTAGGTCTTGCCGTTGGCGTTGTAGTGCACGTCGCCGACGTCGACGTAGTCCCAGGACGGGTCGTTCGCCGAGTGGGTCGAGCCGCCGCCGAGGGTGATCGGCCGGGTCCTGTCGAGGGAGCGGAGCGCCTGGGCCATCTCGGCTCCCCGGTGGCCGTTCGTGTGGTCGGTGATCTCGTTGCCCAGCGACCACATCACCACGCTCGGGTGGTTGCGGTCCCGGAGCACCGTGCCTCTCAGGTCCCGTTCCCACCACTCGGCGAAGTGCACGGAGTAGTCCTGGGGGTTCTTGCCGGTGTCCCAGACGTCGAAGATCTCGTCCATCACCAGCATGCCCAGCCGGTCGCAGGCATCGAGCAGTGCGGGTGTCGGCGGGTTGTGGGCGGTACGGATCGAGTTGAAGCCGGCCTCCTTGAGGATCTCGACCCGGCGTTCCTCGGAGCGGTCGAGCGCGACGGCGCCCAGCGGGCCGTGGTCGTGGTGGACGTTGCCGCCCATGATCTCGACCGGCTCTCCGTTGAGCAGGAAGCCGGCCTCGCCGTTCCACACCAGTGAGCGGATCCCGAAGGTGGTGGTGAGCGTGTCCACCGCCCTGCCGCCGACCAGCACCTCCGTGTGGGCGGAGTAGAGGTTCGGCGCGTCCATGGACCACAGCTCGGGCCGTCTGATCGGGAGGTCGAGCCGTGCGGTTGCCGTCGTGCCGGGCGCGAGGTCCTGCGCGGGCTTCCGGGCCGTCGCCACGACACGGCCACGCGGGTCGCGCACGCTGACGCGCACGGACGCCGACGAGGGGTGCTCGCCCAGGTTGGCGAGGGACACCTCCACGCGCGCCACCGACCGTCGCTCGCCCACCACGGGGGTGCTCACCTGGACGCCCCACAGCGGGATCCGCACCGGCCCCGTCGTCGTCAGCCAGGTGTGCCGGTAGATGCCCGAACCCGAGTACCAGCGGCTGTTGCGGCCGGTGTTGTCGACCCGCACGGCGAGGACGTTGGTCCCCCCGCGCTTCACGTGCGGGGTCAGGTCGTACGCGAAGGACGTGTAGCCGTAGGGGTGGAAGCCCACGGGGACGCCATTGAGCCAGATGTCCGCGTTCTGGTACACGCCGTCGAACCGCAGCTCGTGGTGGAGGTCGCCTTCACCGTCCGTGTCCGGCAGGGTGAAGTGCTTGCGGTACCAGCCGATCCCGCCGACCGTGTAGCCGGTCGAGCCCCCGCCCTCGCTGTTCTCCGGGTCGAACGGGCCGATCACCGGAGGCGGGCCGGGCTCGGCCGGCGGCTCCTTGGGGACGAGCAGCGACGGGTCGCTGGTGGCTCCTCCGTCGGGAGCGGGGGCGTGGGGCAGGTCCTCGATGCTCCAGTCATGGGGAAGGTCGAGCGACCGCCACGAGCCGTCGTCGAACGCCGGGTCCTGCGCACCGGTCGCTTCGCCGCGGAAGAAGCGCCATCCCTCGTCGAACGACCGTTCCCTGGGCGTCCCGCCCGCGGAGGGCGACTCGGTGCCGTCCGCGGCGGTCGCGGGGCCGGCGTCGAGCGCCGGCGAACCCGCGCCCACCGCGCCCACCGCGCCCAGTTGCAGTGCCTGACGCCGCGTCACGCCGCCTGACGGTCGCTGCTCCCGCATCGCCATCTCTTCCGCCCTCTCACGAGCATTCGGGATTCGGTATACCGAACATCAAACGGAATACTGAACTGGCATAGCCATGACAGAAGTAGACGCGAAGGAACCCGGCGTCAAGGTGGTGAAGCAGCCCTCGTACGCCCCAGCAGCCCTCAGCTCGCCGTGCGGCGGATGCGCCCGCTGTAGCGCTTCTCCAGTTCCAGGTTGCCCTCGAAGCCGCCGGGCACGTTGGCCGAGACGTACACCGGCGGGCGCTCACCGGTGGCGAGCAGCCGCGCGGCGGCCTCGGCGACGGCCATCTGGACCAGCATCACGCCGGTCAGGGTGGACAGCGCGCAGACGGCGCCGCCGCCCGGGAGTCCGAGGAGGGCGTCGCCGCGCGGGGCGGCGTTGTCCAGGACGACGTCGGCGATGTCGGCGAGCTTGCGGCCACTGGGGTGGGAGGCGGGGACAGCGCGGGTGTGGGCCAGCGAGGTGACGGCCAGGACGCGGTGCCCCTGGTCCTTGGCGTGCAGCGCCATGTCGACGATCACGTTGTTGACGCCCGAGTTCGACACGATGACGAACAGGTCGCCGGCCTGCGGCGCGGCGAGGTCGTAGAGCCGGGCGGCCACTCCGGACCGGCGCTCCAGCAGGGGGTCGTCCAGCACGGTCGGGTCGTCCCCGCCGTAGAGGACGAGGTCGGCGATGGACAGCCGGTTGGTGGGGACGAGCCCGCCGGCACGACCCGCGACCTCCAGGACGACGGCCTGGGAATGTCCGGTGCCGAAGGCCTGGACGACTCCCCCCGAGCGCACACAGTCGGCGATCAGCTCCGCGGCCTGCCGCACCTCGTCCCGGGCGGACACGGCGATGCGGTCGAGAACGGCCAGGCTCGCACGCGCGAAACCCTCGGCGCTGACGGAGTCCACGGAGTCGACGGGCACGGGACACTCCCCACCGGTGGATTGAACCACCTCAACTACACTCGGTGAATCACTGAATCATACGTGTCGCAGCTTGAGCAACGGAGCGATACCAGCTTCGAAGCCCCTCCCTCGATTACGGTCCTGAATTTCAAACTGCCATGCAGCTGGTGGCTGGTACATTCCTCACCATCAGCACACACATCACCACGCACCACTCAGCACCAAGGAGACCGGGTTCCGCATGCCCTCGACGGACGTCACCACTCTGATCCGTACCGAGCTGCCCCGCCTGGCCGGCTCCCTGCGGAAGGTGGGCGAGCTGATCCTGGAGGATCCGGCCGCCGTCACCCATGTATCGGCCGCGGAACTGGGCCGCCGCACCGGCACCTCGCAGGCCACGGTCACCCGTTTCTGTCGCGCCGTGGGGCTCGACTCCTACCAGCACCTGCTGATCGAGCTGGCCCAGGAGCGCGGCCGCGGCGAGGTCTCCGACTGGGGTACGGCCGAGATCGGCCCCGACATCTCCCCCGACGACGACCTCGAACGGGTCGTCCAGGTCGTCGGCAGCGCGGATCTGCGCGCAATCCAGCAGACGATCGACCGCATCGACCTCGACGCCGTGGAGCGCGCGGCGCAGGCGATCGCCCGGGCCCGCCGCATCGACGTCTACGGCGTCGGCGGCAGCGGGGCCGTGGCTCAGGAGACCGAGACCCGGCTGTTCCGGATCGGCTGCACGGTGCGCGCCTGGACCGAGGTGCACGCCGCGGCCACCTCCGCCGCGCTGCTCACCCCGGCCGACGTCGCCCTCGGCATCTCGCACTCGGGGGCCACCCGGGAAACCATCGAGCCGTTCGAGCTGGCGAAGGAGCGGGGCGCCACCACGGTGGCGATCACCGCCGACCCGCGTTCACCGCTCGCCAAGGCCGCCGACATCCGGCTCATCTCCACCTCCTCGGAGACCCGTTTCCCCACCGGCATCATCGGCGCCCGGCACTCCGTGCTGGTGCTGATCGACTGCCTCTACGTCCGGATCGCCCAGCTCTCCTACCAGCGGACGAGCACCTCGCTGGCCCTGACGGACCACATCGCCGGACAGCACGCCGTGAAATCCCGCCGTGCACGGTGACCATGAAGCTGCATGGGTGAACCACCGAATGAACGCGAAGATGGTTGTTTGAACCATCTCTCGGTGCCACGATGAGGCTCCGCCGAGCATCCTCGTAGGAGCCTCATGCGTGTCACCGCTGTCGAGTCGACCGAGCTCTTCGCCGGAACCATCGAGCAGCCGCGTCAGGTGGTGGCCGTCGAGCTGAGTCACACCCCGGGCCGGACCGTCCGGCTCACCGTGGACGGCCCGGGTCTCACCGGTACCTCGGAGACCACCGTGGGCGAGGGCGGCACGGTACGCGCCGAGATACCCGTGACCACCGGCCTCCCCGTCGGCGGCCGTTGCCCGATCACGGTGACGGCCGCGGACGGAGACGAACGGGACCGGCACACCGGCGAGTTCACGGTCGCCGAACCCGGCTGGACCATGTTCATGGTCAGCCACTTCCACTACGACCCCGTCTGGTGGAACACCCAGGCCGCCTACACCGAGACCTGGGACGTCGCCGACGACCCGGCCACCAGCGGGCTCCCGGCCCGCACCTTCGACTCGCGCGGCCAGTCCGGCATGAGCCTGGTCCGCGCCCACTGCGATCTGGCGCGGCGCGACCCGGCGTACACGTTCGTGCTCGCGGAGGTCGACTACCTCAAGCCGTACTGGGACGCCTTCCCCGAGGAGCGGGCCTTCCTGCGCCAGTTGCTGCGCACCGGCCGCGTCGAGATCATGGGCGGCACCTACAACGAGCCCAACACCAACCTGACCGGTGCCGAGGCGACCGTACGCAACGCCGTGTACGGGGACGGCTTCCAGCGGGCGATCCTCGGGGCCTCGCCCGAAACCGCCTGGCAGCTGGACGCGTTCGGGCACGACCCGCAGTTCCCGGGGCTCATGGCGGACGCGGGGCTTTCCTCCAGCTCGTGGGCGCGGGGGCCGTTCCACCAGTGGGGGCCCACCCTCTCCGTGTTCGGCGAGGAGCCGCGCGATCCGAACAGGATGCAGTTCCCCGCCGAGTTCAGCTGGATCGCCCCGTCCGGGCGGGGCCTGCTGACCGCGTACATGGTCAACCACTACGGCGCGGGCTGGGCCATCGACAACGCGCCGACCCTGCCCGAGGCCGAGGCGGCCGCGTACAAGCTGTTCCAGGGCCTCAAGCAGGTCGCGCTCACCCGCAACGTGCTGCTCCCGGTCGGCGGGGACTACGCGCCGCCGTGCCGCTGGGTGATGGACATCCACCGCGACTGGAACGCCCGCTACGTCTGGCCTCGCTTCATCAGTGCCGTACCGCGCGACTTCTTCGCCGCCGTGCGGGCCGAGCTGGAGGCCGAGGGGCGCAGGGCCTCGCCCCAGACGCGGGACATGAACCCCGTCTACACGGGCAAGGACGTCTCGTACATCGACACCAAGCAGGCCCAGCGCCACGGCGAGGCGCTGCTCGCCGACGCCGAGGCCTGGGCGACGCTCGCGTCCCTCGTCACAGGTCACCCGTATCCGGACGCCGCGCTCGACAAGGCGTGGCGGCAGCTGATCTACGGCGCCCACCACGACGCCATCACCGGCTCGGAGTCCGATCAGGTCTACATCGATCTGCTCACCGGCTGGCGGGAGTTGTACGACCTGGCCGAGACCGTGCACGCCGACGCCACCCAGGCCCTCGCCGACCATGTCGCCCCGCCGCCCGGCGGCACCCCCGACCTCGTCGTCCTCAACTCCTCGACCTGGCCGCGGCGGGACGTGGTCACCGTCGAGGACCGGGGCCTGGTCCCGCTCGACGAGGACTCCGGCCGCCCCCTGCCCGCCGTGCGCGACGAGGACGGCCGGCTCCGTGTCGTCGTGCCGGACGTGCCCGGCCTCGGCCTCAAAGCCCTTCCCCTGGCCGAGAGTTCGGTGTCCGGGTGGACGCCGCGCGACGGTACGACGATCCGCAACGCGTTCTACGAGGTGACCGTCGACCCCGCGCGCGGCGGCGCCGTCAGCGGCCTGCGCGCGCTCCGCGACGGCGGGCGCGAACTGCTGCACCCCGGGGACGTCGGCAACGAGCTCGTCGTCCAGGAGGAGTATCCGAGGCATCCGCGCTTCGGCGAGGGGCCCTGGCACCTGACGCCGACCGGCACCACCGTGGCTCGCAGCCGCGATGTGACGGCTTCCGTGACAGTGGAACATTCCCCGGCCGGGTCCCGCATCACCGTCACCGGCGACCTCGGGCTGTTCCGGTACACCCAGCGGCTGTGCCTGTGGCAGGGCGTCGACCGGCTGGACGTGACGACCACCATCGACGGGTACGACGGCGCCGACCGGCTCATCCGGGTGCGGTGGCCGTCCTCCGTCCGGGGCGGGCTGCCGGTGCACGAGGTGGCCGACGCGGTCATCGGGCGCGGGTTCGGGTTCGTGGAGGTCGACAGCGAGCGGTTCCCGTGGACGCTCGACAACCCGGCCCACACGTGGTTCGGTCTCGGCTCCACCGCGCGGGTGGCGGTGCACGACGAGTCCGGCGCGTTCCTCGGACACCGGTCCATCGGTGTCGCCGAGCTGGTGTACGCGAACTGGGACGACGCCGGGGAACTCGGCACCCCGCTCGCGGCCGCTCTCGTGCGCGCCGGGGTCACGGCGACGTCGACCATCGCCGGGGGGCAGCGCTACGGCGACCTCGAAGTCGACTCCAACCTCCCCGACCTCCGCATCGCCGTCGGCGCACCCGAACGCAACCCCCTGGTCGCCGAGGCCCTCGGCCGGCACCCGGCGGCGGGGCGGGAGCTGAAGCGGCAACTGGCCGAGCGGGGTGTGGCGGCGGTGTGGGTCGCGCCACGGGCCGGTTTGCGGGAGGAGTGGGTGCCGGGCGCCGATCTGCGCGACCTGGAGCGGTTGCCGCTGCTCGTGGTGGCGGGCGCCCGCCCCGAGGACGACGCGAAGGCGGTCGAGGCGCTGATCGCCGACCTCGACGACGCGACCGTGACGGCCACGGCGGCGGGCGGCGGCGAGGCGCTGCCGCCGGGCGACGCCTGGGACGGGCGCAGCTTCGCCGTCCTCAACCGGGGCACGCCCGGCTGCGTGGTCACGACCGCCGGCGACCTCTGCATGTCCCTGATGCGCTCCTGCACCGGCTGGCCGTCGGGCATCTGGGTCGACCCGCCGCGCCGCACCGCCCCGGACGGCTCGGGCTTCCAGCTCCAGCGCTGGTCGCACACCTTCGAGTACGCCGTCGTCGCGGGCGGGGGCGACTGGCGGGAGCTCGGACTGCCCGCGCGCGGACACGAGTTCAACCATCCGCTGACCGCACGGCTGCGGACGGACGGTGAGGGGCCCCGGACGCCCGCGCGGGTGCCGAGGACGACCACCCTGCTGGGCCTGGAACCCGCCGGTGAGGTCCTCCTCGACGCCCTCAAACCCGTCGGCTCCCCGCTCGCCCGGGGCAGCGTGGCGCCCGCCGACCCGGCGCGCGGGATCGTCGTACGGATGCACGAGGTGAACGGGCGGCGGGTGCGGGCGCGCGTGACCGGGCCGTACGCGTGGACGGAGGGTGCCCGCGCCGATGTCCTGGAAAGGCCCGGGGAGCCCCTCGTCCCGGGCGAGGGGGGCGGCCTCGAAACGGACCTGGCCGGCTTCGAGGTCGCCACCGTCCTGGCCACGCCCGACCGCGCGCAGCCCCCCGCCACGCCCGACCACGCGCAGCCCTCCACCGGGCCCGACCGTCCACAGCCCACCGGGCCCGACCGTCCACAGCTCTCCACCGGGCCCGGAGTCGCCGCCCGTGAACCCGCCCAGCCGGTCCACACCCGCTACTGGCTGCACAACTCCGGTCCCGCCCCGCGCGGCAACCTGCCGGTGGCCGTGTACGTGTCGCCGACGGCGCTCACCGCGTCCGACGGCCACCCGGTCACCGCGACGGTCCGGGTGAGCTCGGAGCTCACCGACGCGCCGGTGTCCGGCACGGTGGCCCTCGCGGTACCTCCCGGCTGGTCCGTCGAGCCGGCCGAGGTGCCGTACGCGCTGGGCCCCGGCGGGTTCACCCTCGCCGAGGTGACCGTCACGCCCCCGCCCGGGGCCGCGCCCGGCCGGCACTGGCTCGCCGCTCACCTGGAGTACGGCGGTCAGACGTACGAGGACGTCGTCGCGCTCGACGTTCCGGGTGCCGTACCGGAGGGCGAACCGGACGGGCGTACCGGGCCCACCCTCGTGACCCGGCTCGGCACCGGGCGCGTCACCGTGCGGCGGGGTGAGCGCGTCCGGGTCCCGGTGACCGTACGGAACACCACCCGGGGGCCCGTCAACGGCACGCTGTGGGCCGTGTCGTCGTGGGGCACGTGGGCGGGTGTGACTCCCGGCTGCCAGGGGTTCACGGTGGCCGCCGGGGAGCGGGCCGAGTGCGTGATCGAGGTGGACGGCGGCGCGGTGCCTGAGGGCTCGTACTGGCTGATGGCGAAGGTGGCGTGGCACGGCAACGTCGCCTACACGGAGACCGTCGTGCTGGAGGTGACGCCGTGAAGGGGCCCACCGCGGCGCACGTCCCCCCACACGCCCACCCGCGAACGGACCCTCCCGAAGGCGCCGCCGCCCTCGTCCACGGCGAGGCCATCCCCCGTACCCGGGTGGACGCCTTCCTGAAGGCCGTCCCCGCACGCGACCGTGAGACGCGCCCCGAGGCCCTCGCCCGGGCCGAGCGGCAGCGGCGGCGCTGGGCGACGCAGGTGGTGGTCGCGGACGAGCTGGCCCGACGCGCCTGCGTCGCCCGGGGGTTGGAGGCAGCGGAGGAGGTGTCGCCGTCCCAGGTGCTCGCCGTGGCGGAGGCGGACGTCGCCGACCTGGGCAGCATCGTCGCGGCGGTGCTCGCCCACTCCCCCGCCGCACGCGCCCTGCTGGACGGATTCGAGGAGGAGCAGGAGATCCCCGAGGCCGCGGCACGGGACTACTACGACCGCAACCGCGACCGCTTCCTCACCTCTCAGGCCCTGCGGCGGGGTGTCGACCCCTTCGACGAGCCGGCGCCGGCCGACCTGCTGCCGT
This sequence comes from Streptomyces bluensis, assembly GCF_014650715.1. GTDB lineage: Bacteria > Actinomycetota > Actinomycetes > Streptomycetales > Streptomycetaceae > Streptomyces > Streptomyces bluensis. The sequence continues at coordinate 204,445 of NZ_BMVM01000013.1, forward strand.
ACGAGCGGGCCCGTGAGGGCATCGAGCGGGAGCTGCGACGGGCGGCGGGACATCGGGCCTTTTTCGCCTGGCTCGATCAGGCTCGCATCGGCGTGGTGTACACCCCCGGGCACGAACACCCCGGCGACCCCGCGCACCCGGACCACGAGCACCGGCACTGACCGGGAGTTGCCCGGAGTTGGCCGCCACGCGGCCGGAACCGAAACGCAACACGGAACCCCATTGACCTCCGATGAATTCTGGTCCACCTTTTCATCAACTGAAGCCGAAGTTGGTGAATTGAACCAGCAGTGACGTGAACCAGCAGCGAGTGCACGACCTGGCCGCAGGAGGGCAACGACCATGCGCACAAGAAGACTCACCGGATCCCTGACCTGTCTCGTCGTCCTGTCCTTGACGGCCGCGGGCTGCGGCCTCTCGGGCGGCGACGCCGGAGACGGGGAAGCCACCGTGGGCAACTGCACGGTCGACCAGGGCAACGTCGGCTCCGGCAAGCTCTCCGGCGACATCAAGGGCAGCATCACCTTCCAGACGACGAACTTGAAGAAAGACTTCGGGGAGTTCTTCAACGGAGTGATCCAGGACTTCGAGAAGGCCAACCCCGGCACCTCGGTCAAATGGATCGACGACCCCGGCGACGCCGCGACGTTCACCCAGCGCAACGTCGCCGACGCCCAGGCCTGCACCCTGCCCGACGTGCTCAATCTCAACTCCGAGACCGCGACCGCCCTCACCAAGCACGACTACCTGCTCAACCTGGGCGTCAAGGACCCCTCCTCCGCCGAGCCGTTCGTCCCGGCGTTCTGGAAGTCCAGCACCATGAAGGACTCCACGGGCGCGTCCGTGCACACGGTGTTCCCCTGGTACACCGGCGGCGTCCTGCTGACGTACAACACCGACCTGCTGAAGAAGGCCGGAATCGACCCGGACAAGCCGCCGACGACCATGTTCGGGCTGTTCGCCGACTACGAGAAGATCGCCAAGTCGGCCAAGGGCGAGTACTACGCGACGATGGCCAACCCGATCTGGCGGATACCGGCCGACTGGGACCAGATGGACATCAGGACGCTGTCCGCCGACGGCAGGTCCGCCACCTTCGCCGAGGACCCGAGGACCACCGAGTGGGTCGCCTGGATGGCGAAGCTGTACCAAGGGGGCGCCATGCCGAAGGACTCGCTGTCCTCCAGCAACGACCCCTCCACGCCGTACAGCCAGGGCCAGGTCGCCTACGGTTCGACGAACCCGAGTTTCGTGCGCTTCGTGAAGCAGAACAGCCCGTCGGTCTACGCCAGGACCGGCGTCGGCCGGCAGCCCCTCGACAAGCTCGGCCACACCACCGGTGCCCCGCAGTACATCGGGGTCAGCTCGACGAGCAAGAACGCCGCCACGGCGCTCGCGTTCGCCAAGTTCCTCACCAACGCCGAGAACCAGACGGCCTGGTGCAAGAACCCGAACGTCGTGATCTTCCCGACGACCACCTCCTCCCTGGACGACCCGTTCTTCCAGAACGCGACCGGCGACGACCCCTTCTCCCAGGCGCGCAAGCTCGTCGCCGAGCAGCTCAAGACCGCCACCGCCTACCAGACCAACCTCTCCCCGGCGGTGCAGAAGGCCATCGTGTCGCAGGTGCAGCTGGCCATGCAGGGCAAGAAGAGCCCCGAGCAGGCGGTGAAGGACGCCCAGGACAAGGCGAACGACCTGCTGAAGCAGGGCAGCTGACCGTGGTGGCCGACACCGCGAAGCCGGTGGCCGTGCCCGGTGCGCAGGCCGCGCGCCCCGGATCGGGCACGGCCCCGTCCCGTCTACGCCGAGCGGGCCGCGCCCTCAGGCCCGGTCCCGCTCCCGGCGCCAACGGCGCGGCGCTGTACCGCCGCTGGTGGCAGCCCTGGCTGTGGACCGCCCCCGCCATCGTCTGCGCGGCGGTCTTCGGTGTGTTCCCGTTCCTCAACACGCTGGTGCTGTCGTTCACCGATGCCAAGCCGCTCGGCGGCGCCGCGGGCTTTGTCGGCTGGTCCAACTACACACGGATGCTGGACGACCCCGACTTCTGGCTGGCGACCCGCAACAGCCTGCTGTACGCGCTGATCGTGGTGCCGCTGATGGTGCTGCTGCCGCTGCTGCTCGCCGTCCTGGTGGAGAAGCAGCTGCCCGGCATCGGGTTCTTCCGGTCGGCCTTCTACACCCCGGTCCTCGCCTCCAGCGTGGTGGTGGGGCTGAGCTGGCAGTGGCTGCTCGCCGACGAGGGGCTGATCAACACCTCGCTGGAGAAGGCCCGTCTGATCGAGGACGCCATCCCGTTCCTGTCCGACTCGTGGCTGATCCTGTTCTCCGCGATGGGCCTGACCCTGTGGAAGGGACTCGGCTGGTACATGATCTTCTACCTGGCCGCGCTGGGGAACGTGCCCAGGGAACTGCACGAGGCGGCGGCCATGGACGGAGCCGGCGCGGCCCGGCGCTTCTGGCACATCACGGTGCCGGGCGTCCGGCAGGCCATGATGCTGGTCGGCACGCTCACCGGCATCGGCTCGCTGCGGGTGTTCACCGAGATCTACATGCTCGGCAGCCCCACCGGTGGCCCCGGCGGCGCGGACCGCACCCTGCCCTTCTACATCCGCGACGTCGGCCTCGACCCCCTCACCGGCAACGCCGGTTACGGATCGGCGGTCAGTGTGGCCCTGTTCCTGCTGACGCTGGGGCTGACCCTGCTGGCGCAGCGCCTGACGAAGGAGGACGAGTCATGACGACGGCCGTGCCCAAGCCCCGGCGCCTGCGCCTGCGCCTGCCGCCCCGGCGCCCGATGCCCCGGCGTCTCATGCCCCGCTGGCGGGACTACGGCCGCCCCCGTGAACTCGTCCTGCGCTATCTGCTGCTGCTCTTCGTGCTCGGCATCACCGTGGGGCCGCTGCTCTGGCAGTTCCTGGCGTCGCTGAAGGGCACCGGCGAGGACGTCTTCGGGGAGAACGCCTCACTGCTGCCGCACGACCCGACCCTGCGGGCCTACCGGGAGGTCTTCGAGCAGGTGCCGGTGGCCACGTACATCTGGAACAGCCTGTTCGTGGTCGTCCTGTCGGTCACCAGCCAGCTGCTGTTCTCCACCACGGCCGGCTACATGCTCTCCAAGCCGGCGTGGAAGGGCCGCAGGGCGGTGTGGGTCCTGCTGGCCGCCTCCATGATGTTCCCCTTCGAGTCGATCATGGTGTCGCTGTTCCTGAGCATCCGTGACCTCGGCCTGGTCGACAGCCTGGTGGGCGTGTGGCTGCCCGTGTTCGTCGGTGCCATCAACGTCCTGCTGATGCGCGGTGCGTTCCTGGCGGTGCCGCGCGAGATCGAGGACTCGGCGATGATCGACGGTGCGGGCGAGTGGCAGCGGTTCAGGCACCTGTATCTGCCGTCCGCGTGGGGCGCGATCCTGGTGGTCGTCATCAACACGTTCATCGCCGCCTGGGACGACTTCCTCTGGCCGCTGATCGTGCTGCGCTCCGAGGCCAACATGACGCTGACGCTGGGTCTTTCCCGGCTGCAGAGCTCGTCGTTCGGTTACGACCAGCGGGTGGTCATGGCCGGGTCGGTGATCTCCATCGTTCCGGTGCTGGTGCTGTTCTTCCTCACGCAGCGGTGGTTCTACAAGGGTGTCTCGGCGGGCGCCGTGAAGCTCTGACCGTCGGTCCGCAGCACGACGGGTACGGCCCTCAGCGCGGCCCGCGACGACGCGGCGACCCGGATCTCCAGGGTGCCGGGCAGCACGGCCGTCTCCAGGTCGGCGCCGACCTGGGCCAGCCGGCCGGCGCCGAGGGGGAAGGTGACCGTGCGGCGCTCCCCCGGCTCCAGGCCGACGCTGCGGAAGTCCCGCAGTTCGAGGGTGCGCGGCCACACCGGGGTCAGCAGACGGCGGATGTAGAGCTGGGCGACGGTACGGCCGCGGCGCCGCCCGGTGTTGGTGATGTCGACCTCGACGGTGTCCTCGGCGGCGTCCTCGGCGAGACGCGGCGGGCCGTACGCGAAGGCCGTGTACGTCAGCCCGTGCCCGAAGGAGTAGAGCGGCTCGGCACTCTCGTCGACGTACGACCCGTACTCGGTGTCCTTGTGGTTGTAGTGGACGGGCAGCTGGCCCACCGAGCGCGGCACGGAGACGGGGAGCCGTCCGCCGGGTTCGGCGTGCCCGAGCAGTACCTCGGCGATCGCGTCGCCGCCCCACGGGCCGGGGTACCAGGCGGTGAGCAGGGCCGCCGCCCGGTCCGCCGCCTCGGGAACGGCGTGCGGGCGGCCCTGGACCAGGACGACCACGGTGGGGGTGCCGGTGGCCGTGACGGCGTCCAGCAGCGCGTGCTGGGCCCGGCCGAGTCGTAGTCCGGCGAGGTCCATGCCCTCGCCGGAGGTCATCTCCGGGACGGGGGTGCGCGCGGCTCCGTTGGCGGCGAAGTCCGTGTCCGGGGTACGGGCGCTGCTGCCGCCCAGGACGAGGACGGCCAGGTCGGCGGCGCTCGCCGCGGCGACGGCCTCGGGGACGCCCGAGGCGTCGTCGCCGGTGAGGGCGCAGCCGCGGGCGTGACGGATCGCGATGTCCGGCGGGGCGAGGCGGCGCAGTCCGTCGAGGACGCTGCTGCCGGTGCCGGGGCGCTGCGGGGCGGAGTAGTCGCCGAGTTGGTGGGCGGTCGTGGCGGCGTGCGGGCCGAGGACCGCGATGCGGGCGACCGTGGGCCGGACCGGCAGCACGCGGCCGTCGTCGTGGAGGAGGGTGACCGCGCCGCGCGCCAGGGCGGTGCTCAGGGCGCGCCCACGGTCGGCGGCGGGCGCGGGGACCGGCCGGTCGGCGCAGTACGGGCGGTCGAAGAGCCCGAGGCGGAACTTCAGGCGCAGCACCCGGGCGACGGCGGCGTCCAGGGCGTCCTCACCGACGAGTCCGCGCTCGACCGCCTCCTGAAGGTGGGTGAAGCCCTCGTCCCACAGGCTCAGGTCGACGCCCGCGCTCAGGGCGAGGGCTCCGGCGGACACCTTGTCACCGGTGATCCGGGCCAGCCGGTCCACGGCGAGCCCGTCGGCCATGACGATCCCCCGGAAACCCCAGCGCTCGCGGAGCAGCCCGTGCAGCAGGGCGCGGTTGCCGGAGCAGGGCATGCCGTCGACCTCGTTGTACGCGGCCATGACGGCGGCGGCGCCGGCCCGGACTCCGGCGCGGGCGGCCGGGAGGTGTATCTCGTGCAGTTCCCGGAGCCCGAGCTCCGACTCGGCGGAGTTGCGGCCACCGACCGTGGCGCCCTGCCCGGCGAAGTGCTTGAGCACGACGGGGGCCTTGTCGTCGGCGAAGAGACCGTCCCGCGTGTGACCTGTCTCCGCCCCTGTCTCCCCTTGCATGCCCCGCACCAGTGCTTCCGTGAGCCGGGCGGCCAGGTACGGGTCCTCCGCGAAGCACTCCTCGGTACGGCCCCAGCGCGGGTCGCGGGCGATGTCCAGCGCGGAGACCAGGGCCACATGGCCGCCGCGGGCGCGCAGTTCGGCGGCGGCGTGGGCGGCGGCGTGTTCGTACAGCTCGGGGTCCCAGGTCGCGCCGACGGTCAGGTTGACGGGCAGGGCGGTGCCGTCCAGGGCCATATGGCCGTGCGGGACCTCCTCGACGAACAGGGCCGGGATGCCGAGGCGGCTGGACGCCACGACGTGACGCTGCACCAGGTCGGCGAGGGCCGCGCCGTGCGCCGCGTCCGCTCCGGTGGTGTGGTCGACGCCGGACCAGGCGTCGGCGCGGAAGAGTCCGTACAGGGCGCCGAGCCCGGCGAAGCGCTCGGTCTCGGCGTGCAGCGCCTCGGTGAGCTCGAACTCGCCGTCGGGCGTGCGGCGGTAGGCGTCCCAGCCGTACATGCGCTGGTTGAGCTGGCCGGCCTTCTCGCGCAGCGTCATGCGGGGCAGGAGGTCACGGACGCGGGTGTCGACCGGCGCCGTGGGGTCGCGGTAGAGAGGGCGGGCTTTCTGCTGGGTGCCGCCCATCAGCCGTGGCCCTCGTGTGCGAGCCGGGCGAGGGCCACGGCACCCGGGCAGCCGTCCGGCACCTGGTCGAGGGTCAGGCCGAGGGCCCGGAGGCGGCTGGTCAGGGGGGCGGTCAGCGGGCCTTCGGGGCCGAGCAGTCCGCCGGTGGCGACGATCCGCTCGCCGGGCCGGGGTTCCAACGCGCGGACGGTGTCGGTCAGTTGGCCGGCCGCCTCGTCGAGGATCGCCCCGGCGACGGCGTCGTCGCGCCGTGCGGCCTCGGCCACCAGGGGCGCGAGCCGGGCGAGCCGGACCGGCGGCTGCGCCATCACGGCCGGCAGCAGGTGCATGCGGAAGGCCTCGCGCTGGGCTCGGGACCATTTCCCCGAGGCGGCGCCGTCCTTTTCGTGGCGCGGGGCGTTGGTCCCGTACGGCAGGACGTCGGCCTCGTAGGGCAGAGCCTCCTCCGGCAGCCCCAGCGCACGCCCGACCGCCGCGGCCAGTGCCGTGGGCCGGCCGCGCCCGTCCGCCATGCGCAGCGCGGCCCGCACCGCGCTGCGGCCGATCCAGAAGCCGCTGCCGTCGTCGCCGAGGAGCCAGCCGTCGCCGTCCACGGTGGCGGCGCAGCGGCGTTCCGCGATCCGGGCCGCGACCGCGCCCGTGCCCGCCACGAGGGCGAGGCCGTCGGCGGGGGCGCCGGGCGCGGAGGCGAACGCGGCCTCGATGTCGCTGTGGATCCCGACCGTTTCGGTGGCGATGCCCAGTCCGCCGAGCGCGGCGGTCAGCGCGGCCAGCGCGTTGAGGCGCCCGGGCTCGTCCGGGGAGGCTCCCGTGGCGCCCGCGAAGCCGCCGGCCACGGCCACGACCCTGCCGCGCGCCCGCTCCGGCACCGCCCGGCCGACGGACTCGGCGAGCTGCTCGGTGAGCTGCGGCACGGGGACGGTCAGGGCGTTGCCGGGACCCGCGACACCCTCGCCCAGCGGGCGCCCGTCCCCGGCGGTCGCCAGGACGGCGCGGGTGCGCGTGCCGCCCGCGTCCAGACCGACCACGAGATCCTGGTTCAATTCATTGCTCATCGCCGACTATGGTGGTTCATACATTCGTCGAGGACAAGACCGACGCACCGTCGGCGAGGAGGACCCCATCCGTACTCCCCCCGCGCCCGCACCGTCCCCGGCACCGCCCCTGCGGTTCGGCGTCAACTACACCCCGCGCCGCGGCTGGTTCCACTCCTGGCACGACTTCGACGAGGGACACGCCCGCGAGGACCTGGCGCAGTTGGCCGCGCTGGGCCTGGACCACGTCCGGGTGTTCCACCTCTGGCCGCTCCTGCAACCCAACCGCACGTTGATCCGCGGCGCGGCCGTCGACCAGCTGGTACGGCTCGTCGACCTGGCGGGTGAGGCGGGCCTCGACGTCCTGGTGGACGGCGTGCAGGGCCACCTGTCGAGCTTCGACTTCTACCCGGAGTGGACCCGCAGCTGGCACCACCGCAACGTGTTCACCGACCTCGACGCCATAGAGGCCCAGGCACGGCTGCTCCGGACCCTCGGCCGGGCCCTCGCCGACCGCCCCCACCTCATCGGCCTCCAGCTCGGCAACGAGCTCAACAACCTGGTCGAGCACAACCCGGTGACGCCCGGGCAGGTGGACCACTATCTGGACACCCTCCTCGCCGCCGCCCGCGACGGCCTGCGCGGCGCCGCACCCGGCCACCTGGTCACGCACTCCGCGTTCGACGCGGTCTGGTACGGCGACGACCACCCGTTCACCCCGGAGGCCTCCGCCCGCAAGGGCGACCTGACCACCGTCCACCCCTGGGTCTTCTCCGGCGACTGCGCCCGCCGCTACGGTCCGCTCTCCCCACAGGTGCTGCACCTCGCCGAGTACGGCGTGGAGCTCGCCAAGGCGTACGCGGTGGACGTGGACCGGCCGGTCTGGGTCCAGGAGACGGGGGCGCCCGAGCCGCACATCCCCGCGGCGGACGCCCCGCAGTTCGCGCGGGCGACCGTGCTGAACGCGGCCGGGTGCGCCGGGCTGTGGGGCGTGACGTGGTGGTGCTCCCACGACGTGGACCGCTCCCTGGCCGACTACCCGGAACTGGAGTACACCCTGGGCCTGTTCGACTCCTCCGGCCGGGCCAAGCCGATCGCCGCGGCCCTCGCCGACACGATCGCCGGACTGCGCGCCGAGCCTCCTTCTCCCGAGCCCCGCGCCGCCGCCCTGGTCCTGGACTGCGCACCGGGCACGCGGTCCGTCTCCGGTCCGGGCGGCGCGTACTTCGAGACGTGGATGCGTCTGCGCGCCGAGGGCGCCCGCCCCGCCGTGGTCCTCGCCGAGCGCGCGGACGACGCCGGGTACCTCGCGACCCGGGGGATCACGGAGTTCGTGGAGTCCGGATGACGCTCAGTCACCCATGGCCGGCTGACGCTCAGTGCCCCGTAGCCGGACGACGCTCAGCGGGAGAGGCGCTCAACCGGAGGACGCTCACCCGCCCGTGAGTACCTCCGCGACCGCCCGCAGGTTCACGCGTCCCCGCCCGTACGAGCAGACGTGACTCTCCTCGTCCTCCGGCTCCGGCAGTCCCGTCGCCACCCGCACCGCGTCCGGCCGCCCCGCCAGCAGCGCGTCACGGAGCCGATGCTGCCAGGGGTGCAGCCCCGCGTCGTAGGTGGCGACCACCAGCGGCGACGCCTCGGCGCGCCGCAGCACCTCGGCGACGAGCCCCGCCGGGTCCGCGGGCTCCCCGGTGACCGCCGTCCCCGTGGCCGTGGGGTCGAGCGCGCGCACCTCGGTCAGCAGGTCCTCGCCGCCCCAGTTGAGCGCGGGATGCGGGGGCGGGAACAGGTCGACGACATGGGCGCCCCGCACGGGCCCCGGCAGCACCCGGCCGCGTACGGCGCGACGCGCCGCCTCCAGCCCGGCGCCCGCGTCCCACGGGCCGCTCACCCTCGGGGTGGCGTACCGGCGGGCCAGCCGCCGGACCCGTCCCGCGGCCTCCAGGACACGCTCCGCCGGGAGGTCACCGGCCCGGAGCGCCTGGAGCACCGCGTCCCGGCAGGCGAGGGTGACGTCCAGGTCCGCCACCGCGACGATGACCTGGTCGGCACCGGCGGCGAGGGCGAGCCGCGCTCCGGCGGCCTCTCCGTAGCGGTCGGAGATCGCCTTCATCTCCAGGGCGTCGCTGACGAGGACACCGTCGAACCCGAGGTCGCCGCGGAGCAGTTCGCCCAGGACGCGCGGGCTGAGGGTGGCGGGCCGGCCGGGGTCCAGCGCCGGGTAGACCACGTGCGCGCTCATGAGCATCGGCACACCCGCGGCGACGGCCGCCCGGAACGGCTCGATGTCGGCGGCGAGTTCGTCGTACGGGCGGGGGTCGACGGCCATGCCGTGGTGGCTGTCGGTGTCGGTGCCGCCGTGCCCGGGGAAGTGCTTGGCGCAGGAGGCGACACCGCGCGCCTCGGTGGCGGTGATCCAGGCGCGCAGCTGGCGGGAGACGAGCGCGGGATCGGCTCCGAAGGAGCGGGTGCGCACGATCGGGTTGCGCGGCTGGTGCTGAAGGTCGGCGACGGGGGCGTACGAGGCGGTCATGCCGAGCGAGGACAGGTGCCCGGCGAGCGCGTCGGCGCAGCGCGCGGTCAGCTCGGTGTCGTCGACCACGCCGAGTGCGAGGTTGCCGGGGACCTCGGGTGCGCCCGCCCTCACCAGGTGTCCGATGCCGCCGCCCTCGTTGTCGATGGCCACGAGCAGGTCGGGGCGCAGTTCCCGCAGCCGCTCGGTGAGGCCGCGGAGCTGGTCGGCGTCGCGCACGTTGCGGGTGAAGAGGATGACCCCGCCGAGTCCTCGCTCGATGAGCCGCTTCAGGGCGTCGGGGACCGCCGTGGTGCCCTCGAACCCGGCGACGAGGCAGCGATGGGCGGCCTCGTCCAGGTCGGCCGGCAGGTCCGGACGGTCGTGCGCATGCTCGGGGTGGGCCACAATCCTCGATGATAAGAGTCACCAGCTCAAGCCGACAAGATGAATCATTCAACCGCCATCAGCCGCCCAGTCAAGCGCGCATGCGCCACAGCCGACCACCCTCCGCGGAATTCGCAACTCGCCGGTAGCAGGGGGGCGGTGTGCGACGCGTCGGCCCAACCCCCTACTCTCCCTTGGGTCTTCAAGGATGGTCGGCGCGCACCATCTCAGCCAAGAAACGTCGAGGACCCCACCGTGACAGTTCCCCCCACACCTTCCTCCTCCCCTGCCCACCGGGCGAAGTCCCGGGTGACCCGGCGCACCGTGATCGGTGCCGCGAGCGCGATCACGGCCGCAGCCGTGATCACACCGACCGTGATGGCCGCGACGGACGACTCCGACGACGCCACCACCGACACCGGCGACACCAAGGCCGGCACGACCTCGGAGACGTTCCCCAGGACCCGCGCCAAGGCGGCCACGGGCGAGGCCCCCGTCGAGGCGGCGTTCCCCATCGGCTACGTCGGCGTGCGCTGGGAGGGCACCTCCGCCGTGTCCGGCGGCGGCATCCGGCTGCGCGACGCGGACGGCGGCCAGGGCACCTGGCAGGACTTCAGCGCCAGCGGCTGCTCGGAGACCAACGGCGGCGCCCTGCTGATCTCCACCGACAAGGCCTCCGGCTACGAACTGAAGGCGCCCGACGGGTCCACCAAGCTGCGCTCGCTGGCCCTCGACACCCAGCAGGGGCCGGGACGCAAGGTCGCCGTGCCCTCGGACACGACCCGCGTCCGGGGTGTCGCCTATCTGTCGCGGGCGGCCTGGGGCGCGGACGAGAGCCTGCGCTTCAAGCCGGACGGCACGGAGAACACACCGCCCGCGTACTACCCGTTCCAGACCATCGCGGTCCACCACACCGCCACGGTCAACGACGACCCGGACCCCGCGGCCACCGTGCGCGCGATCTACCAGCTCCACGCCATCACCAACGACTGGGGCGACATCGGCTACCACTTCCTCATCGACGAGGCGGGCAACGTCTACGAGGGCCGCTACTCGGGTGACGACGGCATGCCCGCGCACGACGGGGACGGCAAGCTGGTCACCGGATTCCACTCCGTCGGCTACAACATCGGCAACCTCGGCATCGCCCTGATCGGCACCCTGACGGAGCAGGGCCCGACGGACGCCGCCCGCGCGTCGCTGACCCGGCTGGTCCGCGCGCTGACGCGGCTCCACGGCGTCGACCCGAAGGCCACGGTCACGTACACCAACCCGGTCAACGGCAACGTGAAGGAGGTCCCGCAGATCACCGGCCACCGGGACTGGTTCGACACGGAGTGCCCGGGCCAGACGATGTACGACGAGCTCGACCGGCTCCGCGACGAGGCGGCCCGCGGCTGACCCCGCACGGCCCCTCACTGCCCGGAGGATGCCGGGTCCGCGTTCCACGGCGGGCCCGGCCCTTGGCCGACGCCCGCTGACCTGGCAGGATCGCGCGCATGTTTCAGGCACTCCACCGCGGCGGCGCCCACCGCGTGCTGTCGGCCTCGACGGCCGCGCTCGTGGTCATCGGGCTGCTGACATGGTGGCTGTGGCCGAGCGAGGCACCGCCGACCGGGACGATCACGATCAGCACGGGACCGCAGAGCGGCGTCTACCACGACTACGGTCAGCGGTTGCGCACGGCCATCGCCAAGGACATGCCGGGTCTGAAGGTGGAGTTGCTGACGAGCGACGGCTCCCAGCAGAACGTCTCACGGGTGGCCACCGGAGAGGCCGACCTCTCCATCGCCGCGGCCGACGCGGTCGAGTCGTACCAGGCACCCGGGCGCGGCAGGCTGCGCGGACTGGCCCGTCTGTACGACGACTACGTACAGGTCGTCGTCCCACACTCGTCGGACATCGAGAAGATCTCGGACCTCAAGGGCAAGCGGGTGGGCGTGGGAGGAGAGGAATCCGGGGTGCGCCTGATCGCGACCCGGGTGCTCAGGGCAGCGGGGCTGAACCCCACAACAGACATCATTCCGCAGAAAGACAGCATAGGGACGGCCCCGGACCGGCTGCGGAAGGGCGAGATCGACGCCTTCTTCTGGTCGGGCGGCCTGCCCACAGGCGGTCTGGTCGACCTCGCCCGGGTGTACGACTACCGGTTCATCCCGATCAGCGGCGACCTCGTCACCGACCTGCACGCCCAGGGCCAGACCTCCCGCCACTACCGGTCCTCGGTGATGCCCGGCGACGCCTACTGGACCGTCCAGCAGGGCGCTCCCGTGCAGACGCTGACCGTGGCGAACCTGCTGATCACACGCTCGGACCTCGACCCCCGTCTCACCGAATGGCTCACCCGCGTGGTCATCAAGAGCCGCGACAACATCGGCTCCCACGTCCACGCCGCCCAGCTCATGGACCTGCGCACGGCGATCTACACGGACCCTCTGCCCCTCCACAAGGGCGCCCGGCGGTACTACCGCTCGGTCAAGCCGTAGGAGCCCGGCGCACCGCCGGAAACGGACCTCAGGACGTCGGCCCCGTCCGGGGCACCGTGACGGTCACCTTCAGGCCGTGCGGCTCGTGGTGGGCGTACGCGATCGAGCCGCCGCCCGCGGCGAGGAGGGCACGGGAGATGGACAGCCCGAGGCCGGACCCCTTGATGTTCTGGTGCCCCGGGCTGCGCCAGAAACGGTCACCGATGCGCCCGAGCTCCTCGTCGCTGAGGCCGGGCCCGCCATCGGTGACGACGACCGTGGAGACCTCGCCGTTGGAGGCGACCTCCACCCCCACCGCCTGGCCCTCGGGCGTGAACTTCACCGCGTTGTCGATCACCGCGTCCAGCGCGCTGGACAGCGCGACCGGGTCGGCCCAGGCGGTGGTGGGCGGACAGGTCCCCAGCAGCCGGACGCCCTTGCTGTCGGCGACCGGTCCCCACGCGGCCACCCGCTCGGCGGCCAGCTCGCCGATGTCGGTGAGCCTGAGGTCGGCCTCGGCGTGCTCGGCCAGCGCCAGGTCCAGCAGGTCGTCGAGGACCTGGCCGAGACGCTTGCCCTCGGTGCGGACGGAAGCGATCTCCTTGTTTCCCTCCGGGAGTTCGAGTGCGAGCAGGTCGATGCGCAGCAGCAGCGCGGCGAGCGGGTTGCGCAACTGGTGCGAGGCGTCGGCCACGAAGGCGCGCTGCTGCTCCAGGACGTCCTGGACGTTGTCGGCCATCTCGTTGAAGGAGCGGGCCAGGCGCCGCAGTTCCGGCGGCCCGCCGGCGACCGCGACCCTCGACTTCAGACGGCCCGAGGCGATGGCGTGCGTGGTGGTGTCGAGGACGCGTACGGGCCTGAGGACCCAGCCGGTCAGCCGCAGCGCGGCCCCGACGGCGAGGAGCATCGCGGCGAGGAGACCCGCGGCGATGACCAGCCAGCCGTGCTGGATCTCCGACCGCATCTGTCCCGTGGGCGAGTCGGTGACGACGACGGCGACGACGTCACCGTCCCGGATGACCGGGGACGCCACGACGAGACGGTTCCGCTGCCAGGGCCACACCTGCTCCGGGTCGTGGCTGCGGCGCCCGAGGCGGGCCTCGACGAAGGCGTCACGGCCCTCGCCCTCCTCGGGCACCAGCCAGGTCTGCGGCGCGTTCGCCATGGGGTTCTCATTGCGGTCGTAGACGCCCGCCCGGATGCCGTACACGTCGTGGTAGCGCTCCAGCTCCTTCTGCAGGGTGTCGCGACGCTCGTCCGGGATGTCCACCCGCGAACCGCTGGGACGCTCGGTGACGTACTGCGCGAGCGCCGCGAACCGCGCGGTGTCGTCGATACGGTCGACGACCACCTTCTGCTGCTCCGCGGCCGCCAGGCTCACCGCCAGCGGGATACCGAGTGCGAGCAGCACGGCAGCCATGAGGACGATGAGCAGCGGAAGAAGACGAGTGCGCACGCGGGCACGCTATGACGTGGAGGTGACGAGCCGGTACCCGACTCCGCGCACGGTCTCGATCAGTGCGGGCATGCGCAGTTTGGACCGCAGGGACGCCACGTGCACCTCCAGGGTGCGCCCGGTCCCCTCCCAACTGGTCCGCCACACCTCGCTGATGATCTGCTCCCGGCGGAAGACCACCCCGGGCCGCTGGGCGAGCAGCGCGAGCAGGTCGAACTCCTTGCGCGTCAGCTGTACGACGGCACCGTCCACACTGACCTGCCGGGTCGGCAACTCGATGCGCACGGACCCGAGCCGCAGCACGCCCTCCCCGCTCACGGCGGTGTCGTCCTGGACGCTGCGCCGGCTCACGGCGTGGATGCGGGCGAGCAGCTCCCCGGTGTCGTACGGCTTGACCACGTAGTCGTCGGCGCCGAGGTTCAGGCCGTGGATCCGGGACCGTACGTCGGAACGGGCGGTGACCATGATCACAGGGGTGCTGGTGCGCTTGCGGATCTTGCCGCAGACCTCGTATCCGTCCTGGTCGGGCAGGCCGAGGTCCAGCAGGACGACGCCGAACCCATCGGCCTCGGGGACCAGTGCCTGGAGCGCCTCCTCGCCGCTGCGGGCGTGGGTGACGTCGAAGCCGTGCCGCGCCAGCACCGCGGACAGGGCGGCCGCGACGTGGTTGTCGTCCTCGACGAGGAGCAGTCTCACTCCGGCCCCCTGCGGTTCGTTCGGTCGTTACGTGCCCATGGCAGTCATGCCGATGACGGAGGACCGCGTCAAGTGTGTTCCGCGCGGCGTTACCCAGCCGGTACGCTCCCCCGCCCGGCCACTACGGGGAGTACCGGTCTGCGACCCGATCGTTATGCTCAATTCTCGCTCAGATGTAATGACGCTGATCGGCACCGGTCACTACTGTCTCCGCAACCGAGGAGGACGGAGCCAGAAAGCGATGACCGAAGTATCGGTGGCCAAGGACGTTGTGGCCGGGACGAGCGACTTGGTCGTCCTGAAGAGCGTCAACAAGCACTTCGGCGCGTTGCACGTGCTCCAGGACATCGATCTGACCATCGCCACGGGTGAGGTCGTCGTGGTGATCGGGCCCTCCGGGTCCGGCAAGTCCACCCTGTGCCGCACCATCAACCGCCTGGAGGGCGTCGACTCCGGCGAGATCCTGATCGACGGCAAGCCGCTGCCCGCGGAGGGCAAGGAGCTCGCCCGGCTCCGTGCCGACGTCGGCATGGTGTTCCAGTCCTTCAACCTCTTCGCGCACAAGACGGTGCTCGAAAACGTGATGCTGGGACAGCTCAAGGTCCGCAAGACCGACAAGCAGAAGGCCGAGGAGAAGGCACGCGCCCTGCTCGACCGGGTCGGTGTGGGCACGCAGGCGGACAAGTACCCGGCGCAGCTCTCGGGCGGCCAGCAGCAGCGCGTCGCGATCGCCCGGGCACTGGCGATGGACCCGAAGGTCATGCTCTTCGACGAGCCGACCTCGGCCCTCGACCCCGAGATGATCAACGAGGTCCTGGAAGTCATGCAGCAGCTCGCCCGCGACGGCATGACCATGGTGGTCGTCACCCACGAGATGGGCTTTGCCCGTTCGGCCGCCAACCGGGTGGTCTTCATGGCCGACGGCCGCATCGTCGAAGAGGCCGTGCCGGACCAGTTCTTCAGCAACCCCCGCAGCGACCGGGCCAAGGACTTCCTGTCGAAGATCCTTCACCACTGAGGACCCAGTGAGGGCCCAGTGAGGCCCAACGAGGGCCAATGAGGGTCCTTGAAAGCCCGTTGAGGGCCTTCGAAGACCCTTTGAGGGACCTGACCGAGGACCTGAACCCAGGCCCCCGGCGGCCCGCGTCACCCGCATCCGACGGCCTGCGCCCCACCGCACCGACGGCCCGCATCTCTTCACCACGCAAAGGACGTCCATCATGAAGCTCCGCAAGGTCACCGCCGCCTCGGCCACCGTCTTCGCCCTCGCCCTGACCGCCACCGCGTGTGGCTCCTCCGACAGCGGCGACAGCGGCGACGGCGGCGGCAAGAAGATCACCGTCGGCATCAAGTACGACCAGCCGGGCATCGGCCTGAAGAAGCCCGACGGCTCGTTCTCGGGCTTCGACGTCGATGTCGCCACCTACGTGGCCAAGGAACTCGGTTACGCCGCGAAGGACATCGAGTTCAAGGAAACGCCGAGCGCCGACCGCGAGAACGCGCTGCAGCGCGGTGATGTCGACTTCATCGCGGCCTCCTACTCGATCACCGACGAGCGCAAGGCGAAGGTCGACTTCGCCGGCCCGTACCTGCTGGCCCACCAGGACCTGCTGGTCCGTGCCGACGAGAAGGGCATCAGCGAGGGCGCCGACCTCAACGGCAAGAAGCTGTGTTCGGTCACCGGCTCGACCTCCGCGCAGAACGTCCAGAAGGAGATCGCTCCGAAGGCCCAGCTGCAGAACGTCAGCACGTACTCCGAGTGCCTCGACGGGCTCGCGAGCGGCGCGGTCGACGCGCTGACCACGGACGACTCGATCCTCGCGGGCTACGCGGCCCAGGACCAGTACAAGGGCAAGTTCAAGCTGGCCGGCCTCAAGCTGAGCAACGAGAACTACGGCATCGGTGTCAAGAAGGGCGACACCGCGATGGTCGACAAGATCAACAAGGCCCTGGAGAAGATGGAGAGCGACGGCTCCTGGGAGAAGGCGGTCGAGGCCAACTTCGGCCCGGCGAACTACAAGAACGAGCCCGCCCCGAAGATCGGCGAGATCGTCAAGTAAGGCAGGAATCGGCGGTGGGCCGCTCGGCGGACCGGCCCACCGCCGCCCTCGGCACACGCGGAAGCGCGGGAGATCGTGTTCGACTTTCTTGAAGGCTACGACGTCCTAGGGGCGTTCTGGACGACAGTGCAGCTGACACTGCTCTCGGCCGTCGGCTCCCTGGTCTGGGGCACGATCCTGGCCGGTATGCGGGTCAGCCCCGTGCCGCTGATGCGCGGCTTCGGCACGGCCTACGTCAACATCGTGCGGAACATCCCGCTCACCGTCATCATCGTGTTCACCTCGCTGGGCCTCGCCAATGTCTTCGGGGTCACCCTGGGCGCGTCCGGCGACTTCGCCACGATGTTTTTCCGGCTCGCCGTGCTGGGGCTGAGCGCCTACACCGCGACCTTCGTGTGCGAGGCGCTGCGCTCCGGCATCAACACGGTGCCCGTCGGCCAGGCGGAGGCGGCCCGCGCCATCGGGCTCAGCTTCACCCAGGTGCTCACCCTCATCGTGCTCCCGCAGGCGTTCCGTACGGTGATCGGTCCGCTGGCCAACGTCCTGATCGCGTTGACCAAGAACACCACGGTCGCGGCCGCCATCGGTGTGGCGGAGGCCGCGGCCCTGATGAAGACAATGATCGAGAACGAGGCACAGCTGCTGCTCATCGCCACGATCTTCGCCCTGGGCTTCGTGGTGCTGACGCTGCCGACCGGTCTCCTCCTCGGCTGGCTGAGCAAGCGACTGGCGGTGAAGCGATGAGCTCCGTTCTCTACGACACTCCGGGCCCTCGCGCGAAACAGCGCAACATCCTCTACACGGTGGTCTTCGCCGTCCTGCTGGTGCTGCTGCTCTGGTGGGTCTGGCAGACCATGTCCGACAAGGGCCAGCTCGACTGGGCCAAGTGGAGCCCGTTCACGGAGTCGCAGGCGTGGACGACGTATCTGCTGCCCGGCCTCGGCAACACGCTCAAGGCGGCGGCCCTGGCGATGGTGATCGCGCTGCCGCTTGGCGCGGTCCTCGGCATAGCCCGGCTGTCGGACCACCGGTGGGTGCGCGTCCCGGCCGGTGTGATCGTCGAGTTCTTCCGCGCCATCCCGGTCCTGCTGCTGATGGTCTTCGCCAACCAGTTCTACTCGGAGTCCACCCAGATCAGCAGCGACGAGCGGCCGCTGTACGCGGTGGTCACGGGTCTCGTCCTCTACAACGCCTCGGTCCTCGCCGAAATCGTCCGCGCCGGCATCCTGTCGCTGCCCAAGGGCCAGACGGAAGCCGCCCAGGCGATCGGCCTGCGCAAGACGCAGGTCATGTCGTCGATCCTGCTGCCCCAGGCCGTCACCGTGATGCTGCCGGCGATCGTCAGCCAGCTCGTCGTGATCGTGAAGGACACGGCGCTCGGCGGCGCGATGCTGAACTTCACCGAGCTGCTCAACGCCCGCAAGACGCTGGCGGCGAACTACGCGAACGTCATCCCCAGCTTCATCGTCGTGGCGGTCATCTTCATCGTCCTGAACTTCATCCTGACCAGCTTGGCCAGCTGGCTGGAGGACAGGCTGCGGCGCGGCAAGAAGTCGACCGGAGCGGTCCTTCCGACGGCGGCGGTCGCGGGCACGGCGGCGACCGGCGCGGGCGGTGCAGGCGGCGGCGTCATCGGGGTCGGCGGCGACGTCGGAAGGGAAACCTGAACGGCGTCGGCACCTCGAACAACTGACGGCATGTGAGCAATCGGAGGCAGTGGCGCGCGCGCCACTGCCTCCGTCACTTGACGCAAACACCGGCAGTGGGTTGCATACGTTCTGTGATCGTGCACGCCGCTCCATCTGGCTGTTCCCCAACATCTCTCAGGACACCTCTCCGGGCAGGGGGCACCGCGCCGTGGATCCGGTGATCATCGTCGGAGCGGGGCCCGTCGGCCTCACGCTCGCCCTCGCCCTCGCGCGCCAGGAGGTCCCGTCCGTGGTCCTCGACGAGGGCCCCGGCAAGGACGAACAGCGGCTCGCGCGCACGGTCGTCCTGCGCGAGGACACGGCCGCGCTCCTGACACGGCTGACCGGGTTCCCGCCCACCGACGCGGGACTCGTCTGGTCCGGATGGCGTTCCATGCGCCGTCGGCAGGTGACGCGGAACGTCCGCTTCGACGACGTGCCCGGCAAGGCCGCGTCCGCGGGTACCGCCGCCGGTACCGCCGGTGCCACCGAGGACGTTCCCGATGCCTCCGGCGGACCGGCCCCGCTGCATATCGCCCAGCACGTGCTGACGGGCGCGCTGCGCGCCGCCCTCGCGAACGAGCGGCTGGTCAAGGTGGCCGTGGAGAACCGCCTCGACGCGATCGAGCAGGAGGCGTCGGGCGTCACGGCCCACACCCGCGGCCCCAAGGGCACCTGGTGGCGGGGCAGCTACCTCATCGGCTGCGACGGTCCGCGCTCGACGGTGCGCAAGCTCCAGGACATCCGTTTCCCCGGGCGTACCGCCGTGGAGCGGCACGCGGTGGCGGCGCTGCGGACGGAACTCCCGTGGTCCGCAGAAGCGTTGCTGCACAGGGCACCGCCGTGGCGGACGTCCGGGCCCTGGGCCGGGGAGATCACCGCCCGCCCCCTCCCCGACGCCGTGTGGCGTCTGGACTGGCTGCTGCCCCCGGGCAAGGACCTGGTCACCCCCGACCTACTGGTGGCGCGCATCCGGGAGACCCTCGCGGGCTGGAACTCCGGCTCGACCCCTCCGTACGACCTGCTGGACACCGGAGTCCACACCATTCACCACCGACTCGCCCGCCGCTGGCGGGCCGGCCGGGTCTTCCTCGCCGGAGACGCCGCGCATCTGCTGGGCGCACTCGGCACCCATGGCCTCGACGAGGGCCTGCGGGACGCCGACAACCTCGCCTGGAAGCTGGCGCTGGCCTGGCACCACGGCCCCCACGAGGCGCTGCTCGACAGCTACCAGGCGGAGCGGCGCGGGCTCGTCGCCGCCCGGCTGCGCGCCGCCGACCAGGCTCTGCCGCTGCTGCGCGGCGGCAAGGGCCTGCGGTCGTACGTTCCCGGCTCGTCCCGCGGCCATGACGCGCTGCTCGCGGACGGCCACCTGGGGCGCGGCACGCTGGGCTCGCCCGGAGGGTACGCCGGTTCACCGCTCGCGCCTCCACCCACCGAGTCGGAGACCGCCGTCGAGACGCCCCCGGGTTCCCAGGTCGTCGACGTGCGGGTGACCGCCGAGGACGGCACCTTCGTCCGGCTGCGGGACCGGCTCGGGCGCGGGGCGCTGCTGGTGCTGCTGATCGCGCCGGGCACGGGGGTGTGGGAGCGCAGGCACTGGGTGAGCGCCGGGATCATGCCGCGGCTCGCTGCCGCCGTGACCGCGCTGCCGCGCCCCGCCGAACTGCTGGTCGCCGAGAGCTACCCGGGCGCGGCCGCGCACACGGTCCTGCTGATCCGACCGGACGGCCACCTGGTCACCGCGCTGAGCGGGGTGCGCCCGGCGGACCTGTACGCGGCGGCGGAGGCGGCACTGGGCGGCCCGACCGGGCCGGAGGCGGCCGCAGAAGCCGGAGCGGGAACGGGAGCAGGAACGGGAGCAGGAACTGGAGCAGGAACTGGAGGAGGAGGAGCGGGGGCGGAGGCCGGCTGAGCCGTCGGGCCGACCTCACGGTCACCGTGAGGTCCACATGATGACGGTGAGTTGACCCGTCTCCGCGACCATGGTGTACTCCCGATCGTGACCGACACCTGTGTGCGCCTGTGGCGGAGAGTCCATATGGACCTCGTCCGCTATGCGGGCTGCGTGTGTCATCCGTCCTGCTGATTCGCCTCTCTGTTTTTCCTCCGCGCGCCCCCTCGGCTACGCGCTTTCACGCGAACGCTCATCAGCTCCTAGGACGGTACTCGTGTCCGCATCCCGCACCGCGCCCTCCCCTGCCCCCGCTTCCGCCGTCCCCGCACCGACCCAGGCTGAACTGCTCGACTTCGCTCGCCGTACGGCCGCCGACGTGGAGCTGATCGCCACCCTCCCCCTCGACCCCGAAGGGCGCACCTGGGTCCGTCTCAACGGTCCCGGCGGCAGCGAGGCCTGGCTGATCGGCTGGCCGCCCGGCACCGGAACCGGCTGGCACGACCACGCCGACTCCGTGGGCGCCTTCGTCACCGCCGCCGGTGAGCTGACGGAGAACTCACTCACCGCCCGCCTGCCCACGGACGGCTGGAAGACCCTGGAACTCACCGAAGACGTCGACCGCGTACGGCAGTTGCCTGCCGGCAAGGGCAGGTCGTTCGGCCGCCACCACGTGCACGAGGTGCTCAACGAGTCCACCGAGCAGCACGCGATCTCCGTCCACGCCTACTACCCTCCCCTGCCCCGGATCCGCCGCTACAGCCGTACGGGTCCGGTCCTGCGCCTGGAGCAGGTCGAGCGCCCGGAGGACTGGCAGTGAACCCCACCGAGGGCGACCTGGCCGCCAAACGCCCAGCCGAACAACCCGTCGAACGTCCCGTAGGGATCGACGAGTTGCTGGAGCGCGTCCGCCAGGAGCTCGACCGGGTCGGACCGAAGGACGCGTACGACGCCGCCCAGGCCGGCGAGGCTCTTCTGGTCGACATCCGCTACGCCGCCCTGCGCGACCGCGACGGCCTCATACCCGGCGCCCTGGTCGTCGAACGCAACGAACTGGAGTGGCGGCTCGACCCGCAGGGCAGCCACCGCGCCCCCGAAGCCACGAGCCACGACCTCCGCATCGTGGTCATCTGCAACGAGGGCTACGCCTCCAGCCTCGCCGCCGCGTCCCTGCGCCAGCTGGGGCTGCACCGGGCGACCGACCTGGCGGGCGGCTTCCAGGCGTGGAGAGCGGCGGGGTTGCCGGTGACGCCCCGAGAGCCGGAGTCCTGAGGCCCCGGCTTCCGGTGACGTCCGCCCCCGGTCAGAACCCGTCGTCCCCCAACCCCTCCGTGTCCTCCCCCTCTTCCTCCAGTGCCTGGCGGACCACCCGGAGGGCCATACCCTCCGGATACCCCTTGCGGGCGAGCATGCCCGCGAGGCGCCGAAGGCGTTTCTCGCGGTCGAGACCACGCGTGGCGCGCAGCTTGCGGGCGACGAGCTCGCGCGCCGTGGCCTCCTCCTGCTCGGAGTCGAGCTGGGCGACGGCATCGTCGATGAGCGCCGAGTCCACCCCCTTGGTCCTCAACTCCCGGGCGAGGGCCCGCCGGGCCAGCCCTCGGCCGTGGTGCCGGGACTCCACCCAGGCGTCCGCGAACGCGCTGTCGTTGATCAGGCCGACCTCCTCGAACCGCGACAGCACCTCGTCCGCCACATCCTCGGGGATCTCCCGTTTGCGCAGCGCGTCCGCGAGCTGCTTCCGCGTGCGCGGGGTCCCGGTGAGCAGGCGCAGACAGATCGCTCGCGCCTGCTCAGCCGGGTCCCCTCGGGACTCCCCCTTCCCGGCCCTCGACAAGCGAGGGGAGCCTCCGTCCTGTGGATCACCGGACGACTCACCGGTGCCCTGTCCGCGGCGCCCACGGCCACGCATGCCGCGCGGACCGTCGCCACCACGAGGACGGCCCCCGCCAGGGGGACGATCGGCGCCGTGGGGACGATCGCCGCCGTGGGCAGCACCGCCGTCCAACCAGCTGTCGTGCCCGTCCGGCCGGCCCTCACCGTACGGGTCCGCACCATACGGATCCTCGCCGTACAACCCGCCTTCGGCGGCGCCTGCCCCACCCCTGAGCCCCTCGTCCTCAGGGGTGATCGGGTAGGTGTACTCCGCCCCGTCCGTTCGCCACGCTTTTGAGTCAGGCACGGTGCCGGTCAGCTCTTGGAGGTCGCGGCCTTGGACTTGGTGGCCTTGGCCGTCGGTGCGGGCGCCGTCTTCGCGGTCTCGTCCGCGGCCGTGGCGGAGATCGCCGCGTCCGTGCCCGGCTCAGCGGCGGGCTCCTCCGGCCGGACCCCGACGCCCAGCTTCTCCTTGATCTTCTTCTCGATCTCGTTGGCGAGGTCGGGGTTGTCCTTCAGGAAGTTGCGCGCGTTCTCCTTGCCCTGGCCGAGCTGGTCGCCCTCGTACGTGTACCAGGCGCCTGCCTTGCGGACGAAGCCGTGCTCCACGCCCATGTCGATCAGACCGCCCTCGCGGCTGATGCCCTGGCCGTAGAGGATGTCGAACTCGGCCTGCTTGAAGGGCGGCGCGACCTTGTTCTTGACGACCTTGCAGCGGGTGCGGTTGCCGACCGCCTCCGTGCCGTCCTTCAGGGTCTCGATGCGGCGGATGTCGATGCGCACCGAGGCGTAGAACTTCAGTGCCCGGCCACCGGTCGTGGTTTCCGGGGAGCCGAACATGACGCCGATCTTCTCGCGGAGCTGGTTGATGAAGATCGCGGTGGTCTTGGACTGGTTGAGCGCGCTGGTGATCTTCCGCAGGGCCTGGCTCATCAGACGGGCCTGCAGACCCACGTGCGAGTCGCCCATCTCGCCCTCGATCTCCGCGCGGGGGACGAGCGCGGCGACGGAGTCGATGACGATCAGGTCGAGGGCTCCGGAGCGGACCAGCATGTCCACGATCTCCAGCGCCTGCTCGCCGTTGTCCGGCTGGGACAGGATCAGGTTGTCGATGTCGACGCCGAGCTTCTTCGCGTACTCGGGGTCGAGGGCGTGCTCCGCGTCCACGAAGGCGACCTGACCTCCGGCCTTCTGCGCGTTCGCCACCGCGTGCAGGGTCAGGGTCGTCTTACCGGAGGACTCCGGGCCGTAGATCTCCACGACACGGCCGCGCGGCAGACCGCCCACGCCGAGGGCCACGTCGAGGGCGGTCGACCCGGTCGAGATGACCTCGATGGGCTCCTTCGACCGCTCGCCCATGCGCATGACCGCGCCCTTGCCGAATTGCCGTTCAATCTGTGCGAGCGCGGCGTCGAGCGCCTTCTCGCGGTCGGTTCCTGCCATGGGTTCCACCCGGTTTGCTTGATTCGATCGCTTCACGTCAAAGACGCTAACGCCTGCCACTGACAATGCGCCCCGACGCCCGTCCTGCCTGTGGATAACTCGGTCCCGCCGGACCCCTATAAGAATAGATGTTCGATTTTGGTGTCAAGCGCACCCACACGAGCGCCAGGGCGCGTTCACTGTCCAGTAGCACGGGTCCGACGGACCCCCGTCAGGAGCCGTTCTCCGGCTCCGGTTCCAGCTTCCGCCCCGGTTCCAGCTTCCGCTCCGGCTCCCGCTTCGGTTCGAGCAGTCGGCGCACGCGGGCGAGGATGTTCCCCGGAGTCCGCTTGCGGTGGCCGTGCACCCGGGGGTCGTCCGTGACGTCGTACCGCCTCACATACGCCCCGAGGAACGCCTGCAGCGTGGCGACCGCGGGAATGGCGATCAGCGCGCCGACCGCGCCGAGGAGCGCGGTGCCCGCGATGACCGACCCAAAGGCAACCGCCGGGTGGACGTCCACGGTCTTGGCGGTCAGCTTGGGCTGCAGCACGTAGTTCTCGAACTGCTGGTAGATCACGACGAAGATCAGCACCCACAGCGCGTACCACGGGTTGACCGTGAAGGCGATCAGCATCGGCAGGGCACCCGCGAGGTAGGTGCCGATGGTGGGGATGAACTGGGAGACCAGGCCGACCCAGACGGCGAGCACGGGGGCGTAGTTCACCCCGAGGTACTCCAGCAGGATGTAGTGGGCTATCCCGGAGATCAGCGCCATCAGGCCGCGCGAGTACAGATAGCCACCGGTCTTGTCGACGGCGATCTCCCACGCGCGCAGCACCTCGGCCTGCCTCGCGGGTGGCAGCACGGAGCACAGGGCACGCCGCAGCCGGGGCCCGTCGGCGGCGAAGTAGAACGAGAACAGTGCGATCGTCAGCAGCCGGAAGAGACCGCCGAGGACCTGCGTGGAGACGTCCAGGACTCCGGTGGCGCTGTTCTGCACGTACCTCTGCAGCCAGTCGGAGCGGAGCAGGCCCTCCTGGATGTCCACCCGCTTCAGTTCGGTGTGGAACGTCGTGTTGATCCAGCTGATGACGGAATCGAGGTACTCGGGGAAGCCCTCGATCATCCGGATGATCTGGCCCGCGAGCATCGAGCCGAGCAGCGTGACGAATCCGGCGGCCACGACCAGCACGCCGAAGAAGACGAGGAAGGTGGCAAAGCCCCTGCGCAGGCCCTTCGAGGCCATCCAGCTGACCGCGGGCTCGATGGCGAGCGCGAGGAAGAACGCGATGAGGACGTTGAGCAGCAGCCCGATGAGCTGGTGGAACGCCCAGTTGCCCAGCTGGAACACGGCGACGAGCGAGAGCGCCAGCACCATGGCGCGCGGCAGCCAGCGCGGCATGCGCGCCTGCCCCGCGTCGGCACCGGACGGGGGCCGCGCGGGCGGTGTGGTGCCGAGCGGGGATGCCTGCTGGTCGACCTCTGCGGTCTCGTCTGTGGGAGCCACGGACCCAAGTCTCACCCACGCCGACGACAATCGGTCCCCACCCCCGCGTCCTCGCGCCGTGATCGGCGTCCAGCCCGACGCTTTCGGGCAGGTCAGCGCCGTTCGTCAGGAACATCCATCGTGGTGCACACCACGCGCCACACGTCCTTGGCCTCCCAGCCGGCGTCGAGCGCCTCGTGCACGGTCCGTCCGCCGAGTTCGGACATCACGTGGTCGCGCGCGAACGTGTCGGCGTAGCCCTCGCCGAAGTGATCCGCCATCCGCTGCCAGAAGACCGTCAACCGCATGCCCCCAGTATCCCGCCCCAGGGGGTGGGCCGTGCCGGGACGGCCTGCTGAGACCGCTTTCCGCCCTACGGTCTGACGCATGTCCGCATCAGGAGCACCCCCACTCCCTCCGACGCTCTCCCCACGTGCCCGCGCCGAGCAGTTCGTCTGGCTCACCGCGCGCGTGCTGGAACAACGCCGTTTCGCGTACCACTTCCTCGGCGGGAGCGCCGACGCGGTGGAGACCGCGCTGACCGCCTACCGCAACGAGGACGAGGGGTACGGCCACGCGCTCGAACCCGATCTGCGCGGGCCGGTGAGCCAACCGCTGCACACCGGGCACGCGCTGCGCGTCCTGGACTCGATCGGGCGCTGCGGCGGACAGCGGGCGGAACGCGTGTGCCGCTATCTGACGTCCGTGTCGACCCGTGACGGTGCCCTCCCGGCGACCCATCCCAGCCAGCGAGGCTATCCGGCGGCCCCCTTCATCACCGTCGTCGACGACCCGCCGGGCGACCTCCTCGCCACCGCCCCCGTGGTGGGTCTGCTGCACCGCAACGAGGTGTGGCACGCGTGGCTGTTCCGGGCCACCGACTTCTGCTGGCAGGCGGTCGACTCCCTGGAGAGGTCACATCCGTACGAGATCGAGGCGGCCGTGACCTTCCTGGACTCGGTGCCCGACCGCTCTCGCGCGGAGGCGGCCGCCGACCGACTCGGCCGTCTGGTCCGCGAACACCGCCTCGCCGCGCTGGACCCCGACCGCCTGGAAGCGTGCCCGGTGCCGCCCGGATACGCGCCGGGCGAGCACCATTTCCCGCATGACTTCGCGCGCACCCCGGACTCCCGCGCGCGCGCGTGGTTCACCGACGAGGAGATGACCCGCTCGCTGGACTTCCTGGCGAGCGAGCAGCAGGAGGACGGCGGCTGGCCGATCGCCCGGCGCCAGTGGGCTCCCGGAACCGCCCTGGAGAGCCGCCCGATCGTCACGATCGAGGCGTTGCGCACGCTAGACGCGTTCGGGCGGCTGTAACCCACCCGACACGAGGCGCACCCCCGCACCACGAAGCACCCGCGGCCGCGTACGCACGGCAGGGGGTGTGCCGGGAGGTGTCCGCCCGCAGCGGCCGGCGTCCACCACCGAGCACCTCACAGCTCCACAGACCCGCCGGACCGAGGACGGAGACCTCCCGGCGCGCCCCCGACCCACGAACAACCGCGTAGGCGCCCGAGCCACGACGGCGGGGAAGCCACCCCGAACCCCAACCGCCCACCGACCTCGACCAGCCACCGACCTCAACCACCCACCGGCCTCAACCACCCACCGGCCCCGGACACACCCCGCACCTCAGCCACCACCCACCCCACCCGACCCCACCGCCCAAACCGCCGGAGGCACTGGCATCCGTCCAGGTCAGCCCGACTGTCAGTCCCGAGGTGCACCATGGTCACATGGTCCGTTCCGCGCTCGACGCCTTCTCCCCCGCGACCCGCGGCTGGTTCACGGGGGCCTTTCCCGCGCCCACGGCAGCCCAGTCCGGAGCCTGGCGGGCGATCGCCGAGGGCGCGGACGTCCTGGTCGTCGCCCCCACCGGCTCCGGCAAGACCCTCGCCGCCTTCCTCGCCGCCCTCGACCAGCTGGCCTCCACTCCACCCCCCGCCGACCCGAAGAAGCGCTGCCGCGTCCTCTACGTCTCCCCCCTCAAGGCCCTCGCCGTCGACGTGGAGCGCAACCTCCGCAGCCCGCTGACCGGCATCCGCCAGGAAGCCGTCCGCCTGGGCCTGCCCGAGCCGGAGGTCAAGGTCGGCATCCGCTCCGGCGACACCCCCGCCGCCGAGCGCCGCGCCCTGTCCACCCGCCCTCCGGACATCCTGATCACCACCCCGGAGTCACTGTTCCTGATGCTCACGTCGGCCACGCGCGACGCGCTGACCGGCATCGAGACAGTGATCCTCGACGAGGTGCACGCGGTGGCGGGCACCAAGCGGGGCGCGCACCTGGCGCTCTCCCTGGAGCGCCTGGACGACCTCCTGCCGAAGCCGGCCCGCCGCATCGGCCTCTCCGCGACGGTCCGGCCGGTCGACGAGGTCGCCCGCTACCTCTCGCCCCACCGCAAGGTGGAGATCGTCCAGCCGAAGTCCGGCAAGGAGTTCGACCTCTCCGTGGTCGTCCCCGTCGAGGACCTCGGCGAGCTGGGCGGCTCCCCGGTCGCCGACGGCTCCGAGGGCGCCGAGCGCCCGTCGATCTGGCCGCACGTCGAGGAGCGGATCACCGACCTCGTCCAGTCCCACCGCTCGACGATCGTGTTCGCCAATTCCCGCCGGCTCGCGGAGCGCCTCTGCAACCGGCTGAACGAAATCGCCTACGAGCGCGCGACGGGCGAGCCCCTCGACGAGCACCACGCCCCCGCCGAGCTCATGGGCGGCTCGGGCGCGGCCCAGGGCGCTCCCCCGGTGATCGCCCGCGCCCATCACGGCTCGGTCTCCAAGGAACAGCGTGCCCTGGTCGAGGAGGACCTCAAGGCGGGACGCCTCCCGGCCGTGGTCGCCACCTCCAGCCTGGAGCTCGGCATCGACATGGGTTCCGTGGACCTCGTCGTCCAGGTGGAGTCGCCGCCCTCCGTCGCCTCCGGCCTGCAGCGCGTGGGCCGCGCGGGCCACCAGGTGGGCGCGGTGTCCCGGGGCGTGGTGTTCCCCAAGTACCGCGGCGACCTGGTCCAGTCCGCGGTGGTCACCGAGCGGATGCGCACCGGCTCCATCGAGTCGCTGAAGATCCCCGCCAATCCCTTGGACGTGCTGGCGCAGCAGCTCGTCGCGATGACCGCGCTGGACACCTGGCAGGTGGACGACCTGCTGGCCACGGTCCGCCGCGCGGCTCCCTTCGCCTCGCTCCCGGAGTCGGCGTTCACCGCCGTGCTCGACATGCTGGCGGGCCGCTATCCGTCCGACGCCTTCGCCGAGTTGCGTCCGCGCGTGGTGTGGGACCGCGTCGCCGGCACGGTCACCGGCCGCCCGGGGGCACAGCGCCTGGCCGTCACCTCCGGGGGCACGATTCCGGATCGCGGCCTTTTCGGGGTGTTCCTCGCGGGCGCCGACCCGAAGAAGGGCGGCGGCCGGGTCGGCGAGCTCGACGAGGAGATGGTGTACGAGTCCCGTGTCGGCGATGTCTTCACGCTGGGCACCAGTTCCTGGCGCATCGAGGACATCACGCGCGACCGCGTCCTGGTCTCCCCCGCTCCCGGGGTGCCCGGACGGCTCCCCTTCTGGAAGGGTGACCAGCTCGGCCGACCGCTGGAGCTGGGGCGGGCGGTGGGCGCGTTCCTGCGTGAGGTCGGCTCCCTGCCCCAGGACGACGCCCGGCTGCGGCTGCTCGCCGCCGGCCTCGACGCCTGGGCCGCGGACAACGTTCTGTCGTATCTCGGGGAGCAGCGCGAGGCCTGCGGTCACGTCCCCGACGACCGCACGATCGTCGTCGAGCGCTTCCGTGACGAGCTGGGCGACTGGCGGGTCGTCGTGCACTCCCCGTTCGGCGCCCAGGTCCACGCCCCCTGGGCCCTCGCGCTGGGCGCCCGGCTGTCCGAGCGGTACGGCATGGACGCCCAGGTGATGCACGCCGACGACGGCATCGTGCTGCGCCTCCCGGACGCCGACCTGATGGGCCTGGACCTGCTCGACCAGGAGCCCCTGAAGGCGGGCGCCCCCCTGGGCACGGAATACGACGCCGAGCAGGCCCCCGTGGGCGCCGCGGACGTCGCCTTCGACAAGGGCGAGGTCGACCAGATCGTCACCGACCAGGTGGGCGGCTCGGCGCTGTTCGCGTCCCGCTTCCGCGAGTGCGCCGCCCGCGCGCTGCTGCTGCCCCGCCGCAACCCGGGCAGGCGCACCCCGCTGTGGCAGCAGCGCCAGCGGGCGGCCCAGCTGCTGGAGGTGGCGAGCGAGTTCGGCTCGTTCCCGATCGTGCTGGAGGCGGTCCGCGAATGCCTCCAGGACGTCTTCGACGTTCCGGGCCTCGCCGAGCTGATGGGCGACATCGAGTCACGCAGGGTGCGGCTCGTCGAGGTCACCACACCGGAGCCCTCGCCCTTCGCCCGCTCCCTCCTCTTCGGGTATGTCGCCCAGTTCCTGTACGAGGGCGACTCCCCGCTCGCCGAGCGCCGGGCCGCCGCCCTGTCGCTGGACTCGCGGTTGCTGGCGGAGCTGCTGGGCCAGGCGGAGCTGCGGGAGCTGCTGGACGCCGAGGTCCTGACCGAGCTGGAGCGGGAGCTGCAGTGGCTCACGGAGGACCGCCGTGTGAAGGACCCCGAGGGCGTCGCGGACGTGCTGCGGCTGCTGGGCCCGCTCACGGACGCCGAGCTGGTGGAGCGCGGCGCCGAGCCGCAGTGGGCCCGGGAGCTGGCCGGGGCCCGCCGCGTCATCCGGGTCCGTATCGCCGGCGCCGACCACTGGGCGGGCATCGAGGACGCGGGCCGGCTGCGTGACGCGCTGGGCACTGCACTGCCGGTCGGCGTCCCGGAGGCCTTCACCGAACCGGTCAAGGACCCGCTCGGCGACCTCCTCGCCCGTTACGCGCGCACCCACGGCCCGTTCACGTCCGCCACGGCGGCGGCCCGCTTCGGTCTCGGCGTGGCCGTCACGGAGGGCGCGCTGCAACGGCTGGCCGCGGGCGGCCGCATCGTTCAGGGGGAGTTCCATCCGGCGGGCATCGGCCAGGAGTGGTGCGACGCGGCCGTGCTGCGCCGCCTGCGCCGCCGCTCCCTCGCCGCGCTGCGGCACGAGCTGGAGCCCGTGTCGCCCGCCGCGCTCGCTCAGTTCCTGCCGCAGTGGCAGCACGTGGGCAACGGACACGGTCTGCGGGGCGTCGACGGACTGGTGCGCGCCATCGAGCAGCTCCAGGGCGCCTCCGTGCCCGCGTCGGCCCTGGAGAAGCTGGTCCTGCCGTCCCGGGTCGCGGGCTACACCCCCTCGATGCTCGACGAGCTCACGGCGTCCGGGGAGATCGTGTGGGCCGGCGCGGGTGCCCTCCCCGGCAAGGACGGCTGGATCTCCCTCTATGTGGCGGACGCGGCCCCGCTGCTCCTGCCCTCCCCGCACCCCCTGGAGCTGACCGCGCTCCACCAGTCGGTCCTGGACACGCTCTCCGGGGGCTACGGCCTGTTCTTCCGCCAGATCGCCGACCAGGTCCGCGCCACCACCCACCCCGACGCCACCGACCCCCAACTGGCCGACGCCATCTGGGACCTGGCCTGGTCCGGCCGGCTCACGAACGACACGCTGGCCCCGATGCGCTCGCTCCTGGGATCGGGCCGCACCGCCGGCTCCACGGCCCACCGCGCCAAGCGCACGATCCCGCGCGGCCGGTACGGCTCGCTGACGGCGGCCGCGCGCCCCCAGTCCCGTACGGGACCTCCCACGGTCGCGGGCCGCTGGTCGCTGCTCCCCGCCCATGAGCCCGACGCCACCGTGCGCGCCCACGCGCTCGCCCGCACCCTCCTCGACCGGCACGGCGTGGTGACCCGGGGCGCCGTGGCCGCCGAGGGGGTCGAGGGCGGCTTCTCGGCGACGTACCGCGTGCTGTCCGCGTTCGAGGAGAGCGGGCAGGCCCGGCGGGGGTACGTGGTGGAGGGGCTCGGCGCGGCCCAGTTCGCGATGGACGGCGCGGTGGACCGGCTGCGCGCCACGGCGAACGCCAGGGACCGGGGCGAGTCCCTGCCCGAGTCCTCGTTCGGGCCACCCGACTTCCCCGCAGGCCGTGATGACTGGGCCGACTTCCCCTCGGGCCGCGATGCCGGGGCCGACTTCCCTGCGGGCCGCGATGCCGGGCCCGGCTTCCGCTCGGGCGCCGACGGCCGTACCGCCCTCCCCGACAGCGACGGCTATTCCCCCGCTCCGCACCGTCCTCACCGTCCCGGCAGCCGGGCGCGCCGCGACGGCACCACCCGATCCGTGGTCCTGGCCGCCGCCGACCCCGCGAACGCGTACGGCGCCGCCCTGCCCTGGCCCGAGCCCCCCACCGGTGCCGGCCACAAGCCGGGCCGCAAAGCGGGCTCCCTGGTCGTACTGGTCGACGGCGAGCTGACCCTCTATATGGAACGCGGCGGCAAGACCCTGCTCGCCTGGCCCTCCGACCCGGACGGCACGCTCACCGGGGACCCACGCCTCCTGGCCGCCGCCGAGGCCCTCTCCGCGTCCGCCCGCGCGGGCTCCCTGGGCACCGTCACGGTGGAGCGCGTCAACGGAGCCTCGGCTCTCACCTCCCCCTTCGGCACCCTCCTGGAAGGAGCAGGCTTCATCGCGACCCCGCGGGGGCTGCGGCTCCGCGCCTGAACCGGCCGGGCACCCCAGGGGGATCCACCGCAGCGTCCACCCGCGTGCCACCCTGGACGCATGCCCGAAGGAGACACCGTCTGGCAGGCCGCGAGACGGCTGCACAACGCCCTCGCGGGCAAGGTGCTGACCCGCTTCGACCTCCGTGTGCCGAGGTACGCGACCGCCGATCTCACGGGCCGTACCGTCCTGGACGTCACCCCGCGCGGCAAGCACCTCCTCACCCGCATCGAGGGCGACCTGACCCTGCACTCGCATCTGCGGATGGACGGCTCGTGGAAGGTGTACGCGAACGGCCGGCGCTGGACCGGCGGCCCCACGCACCAGATCCGGGCCGTCCTCGGCACCGCCGACCGCGCGGCGGTCGGCTATCGCCTCCCCGTACTGGAACTGCTCCGCACCTCGGAGGAGCACCGGGCCGTCGGCCACCTCGGCCCCGACCTCCTCGGCCCGGACTGGGACCCCGACCGTGCTCTCGCCAACCTCCTCGGCGACCCGGCCCGCCCCCTCGGCGAGGCCCTCCTCGACCAGCGCAATCTCGCGGGCATCGGCAACGTGTACAAGAGCGAGCTCTGCTTCCTGCTCGGGGCCACACCATGGCTCCCCCTCGGAGAGCTCCCCGAGGACCGCGCGGCACAGCTCCCCGCCCTCGCCAAACGGCTCCTGGAGGTCAACCGTGACCGCCCGGTCCGCATCACCACGGGCCGCCGCGACCAGAGCCACTTCGTGTACGGCCGGGCACCCCGCCCCTGTCTGCGCTGCCGCACCCCCATCCGCTCGGCGAACCAGGGCGACGGCTCCCGCGAGCGCCCCACCTACTGGTGCCCGACCTGCCAGAGCGGCCCGGCCCCGCCTCCGGGCACCCGGTGACGCGTGGGGCGAGTCGCCGCCCGCACCAGCACCAGCACCAGCACCAGCAAGGTAATTGACGGGCCGTCAGAAAGTCTCGTACGGTCCCTTCATGCCCGTCACGGCGTACGACCTCACCGGACGCACCGCATTCGTCACAGGCGCCGCCAGCGGTATCGGGCGCGCCTCGGCCGTCCTGCTCGCGGAGGCGGGCGCGAGCGTCCACTGCGCGGACCGCGACGCCCAGGGGCTGCACGAGACCGCGACCCGCATCAAGGGCAGCGGCGGCACCGCGCACACCCACCACCTCGATGTCACCGACCGGGAACAACTCCGCCGGGCAGTGGCCGACTGCGACCGCCTCGACATCATGGCCGCGGTCGCCGGGATCATGCACAGCAGCCCGGTGCTGGAGACCCGCGACGAGGACCTCGACCGGGTGTGGGGCGTCAATTTCAAGGGCGTGCTGTACGCCTGCCAGGAAGCGGCCCGCCTGATGATCGCCGACGGGACCCGGGGCAGCATCGTGACCATGGCCTCGGGCGCCGTCGACACCGGCGGCCCCGGCCTGCTCTGTTACGGCGTGGCGAAGGCGGCGGTCGTCCAGCTGACGAAGACCCTGGCGACCGAGGTGGGCCCGCACGGCATCCGCGTCAACGCGGTGGCGCCGGGCTGGATCCGGACTCCCATGACGGACCGCCACGACGACGGGGCACAGGCACGCACGGAAGCCTTCATGGCACGGCTCTCACCCCTGGACCGGGTCGGCGAGCCGGACGAGATCGCCCACGCCGTCCTCCACCTGGCGTCCGACGCGTCGTCGTTCACCACGGGCCAGATCCTCCGCCCGAACGGCGGAGTGGCGATGCCTTGGTGACAGCTGCGGCTGACACGACACAGGCGACGGCTGGGGCGGACGCACACGGCGCCGGTTCCTCGGCATCGGCCGCAACGGCCCAGTCCGAGCCCGACAGCCGATCGCGGGCGACCTGGCACCCGGCCACCGGGTCACCGCTGCTCCGCCCCAACCGCCTCCTTCCCCCTCCCCCTCGGGCCGCGCGGCGCTCTCGGCCCTCTCGGTGATCTCGTCCCCTTCGGCACACAGTGCACCGGCAGCAGACTCAGCCCCCACCCCCCGGCCGCGACCGCCGCCTCCACCGGACCCGCATCCGGCGCCAGGGCGAGCCGCAGCACCCCCCACCACCACAGCACGCCGAGCCCCAGCGCCGCCCCCCAGCGCCCCCAGCGCACTGTCCCCATGTCGCCACCTCCAGGCCGCCCCGGCCTCCAGGGGCCGTTCCACGCCCTCGGCCCGACGCTAGGCCGCCGCCCGCGCCGCTCGGCAGGGCGCACCCCCGGCACAGGGGCGCACCGCACCCGCACGGACACCGCCCGCCCCCTGCGCCCGGCGCACTCCCCCCACGCGGGCGCCCCGCCCGCCGACACAGGCTCCGCCCCTCCCCGTCACCCGTGCTCCGCCTGGAACATCCAGTGGTGCTTTTCGAGGTCCGCCGTGATCGCGATGAAGATGTCCTGGCTCACCGGGTCGGGGTCGGCGGTGGACCTCACCCGTTGCCGCATCCGCGTGATGACGGCGCCCAGCGCGTCCACCAGCGTTCCCACCGCGTCCGTGTCCTTGACCCAGCCGTCAGGGACCTTGCCGATGCCGCTGGTGGCCGAGACCGTGCCGGCCCGTCCGTCGGGCGAGACACCCAGTGTCGCGGCACGTTCCGCCACCGTGTCGGAATGCGTCCGGGCGGTGGCCACGACCTCGTCGAGCTGTAGGTGGATGGAGCGGAAACGTGGCCCGACGATGTTCCAGTGGATCTGCTTCGCCACCAGGGAGAGGTCCACCAGGTCGACCAGGGCGCCCTGCAGCGCCTCGGACACGGTCTTGAGGTCGGCCTCGGGCAACGGGCTCTTCACGACGTACATGGGCAGGCTCCGAATCCCTCCGCCGCGAACCCTCGCGCGGAGAATCTTTCGTACGGCCCCGAGCCCCCCACTCACTCCAAGATGACCGCCCCGCCCAGGAGCGGCAAACGGGGAAACACGAAAGCCCCGGCCGACGCTCCTCCGGGTTTCCCCGGACGAGCCCCGGCCGGGGCTTCGTCCCACATCACCTCACGACGGGCCTCGGCCCGGTTCGTGAGTCACACATCACACCGCGTCGAACGCTCACGCGGCGACGACGTCCACCGCCTCGGCGGGCGCCTTGATCGTGACCCGTTCCGGTGGCACACCGGTCACCGATACGGAGTTGAGCATGGGTCGGCGCACTGGTGCGGGCACCGGCTCGGCGGCCGCTGCCGACTGGGCCAGCTCGGCGAGTGCGAGTTCGTCGCTCACTTCCCGCATGAGCTCGGACATCCGTACGTCCAGCGCGTCGCAAATGGCGGAGAGCAGCTCGGAGGAAGCCTCCTTCTGCCCCCGCTCCACCTCGGAGAGATAGCCGAGTGAGACTCGGGCGGACGAGGAGACTTCGCGCAGAGTACGGCCCTGGCGCTGGCGCTGCCGACGCAGCACGTCACCCAGCAGGCGACGGAGCAGAATCATCGGTGGCTCCCTCCTCGGACCGCGTAGCCGCATCCTTCACGCCCCACCGTACCGCCTTGCGCTGCGGCCGTGCGGGGAGCGCTGTCGTGTTCACTCAGGGCTGCAAACATCAAGTCCCCCCGTTCTGTTCCGTATCCTGTGCCCGCTCATTCCCGGTCTGTTCGCCCGCAAGCTCCTTCAGGAGCAGTGCGAGTACGCTCCGTACACTCTCCATACGGATTTCCGCCCGGTCGCCGTTCAACCGCAGCGCAGACACTTTCCCGCCACCTGAACCGCCGGAAGCCGCGCCGAACGGGCCGTCGACGGCAACGAAAACCGTGCCCACCGGCTGTCCGTCCTGGGCTTCGGGGCCCGCGACGCCAGTGGTCGCGACGCCCCAGTCCGCACCGAGGAACTTCCGCACTCCGGCCGCCATCTGTGCCGCGACCTGCGGATCCACCGCTCCGTTGGCCGCCAGCAGGGTGGCGTCGACGCCGAGCACCTCGTGCTTGAGCTCGGTGGCGTAGGCGGTCACCGAGCCGCGGAAGGCCTTGGAGGCTCCGGGCGCCGCTGTGATCTCCGCCGCCACCAGACCACCGGTCAGCGACTCGGCGACGGCGAGCGTCTCGCCCCTCACCATGAGTAGTCGCAGCACGTCGGCGGCCATGGAACTCACCGCTCCGCCTCCTCTGCCACCGTCACTTGCGTGGCGGCTCCGCGCTTGCGCAGCACAATGGCCTGTCTTACATAGTCGAGCCCGGTCACGACGGTCAGAACGACCGCCGCGGCCATCACCCAGAACCGCAGCGTCGCCAGGGGCCCCGTCAGTGCCAGGACGTACATCCCGACGGCGGTGCCCTGCACGAGCGTCTTCAGCTTGCCGCCGCGGCTCGCGGGGATGACCCCGTACCGAATGACCAGGAAACGCATCAGGGTGATCCCGAGTTCCCGGCCGAGGATGACGCCCGTCACCCACCACGGCAGATCGCCCAGGCCGGACAGGCAGATCAGCGCCGCTCCCATGATCGCCTTGTCGGCGATGGGATCGGCGATCTTCCCGAAGTCGGTGACGAGATTGTAGGTGCGCGCCAGGTGACCGTCGAAGACGTCGGTGATCATGGCGACGGCGAACGCGGCCCAGGCCCAGGCGCGCCACACCGGGTCGTACCCGCCGTCCATGAGCATCAACGCGACGAAGCCGGGCACGAGGACCAGGCGGAGCATGGTCAGGAGGTTCGCGATGTTCCAGAGACTGGCCTGGTTGACGGCAGCGGCGCCCAGCTTCCCGGCGCGCACCGGCTTGGCTCCGCTCTGGGCGCCCGAGGCGCCGGCGGAACCACCCGCCGCGGATGCCGGGACTCCCGTCATCTGACCCCCTCCTCAGGACAGGCGAGCGAGCCCTGCAGCGGCTCCGCCACCAGGTCGACGCCCTCGGTGCCGACCACCTTCGCCTCGACCATGAGGCCGACGCTCAGGCCCTCGCCGGTCGTGAACAGCACCTGGCCGTCCGTCTCGGGCGCCTGGTGCGCACCGCGGCCATACGCGCCCTCTTCGCCGTCGACCGACTCGACCAGCACCTGCACCGTCTCGCCGACCCGGTCCTCGGCGCGCTGCGAGACGAGTTCCTCGGCCAGCCGGGACACGCGCGCGAGCCGCTCGGCGACCACGTCCTCGTCCAGCTTGTTCTCGTACGTCGCGGCCTCGGTGCCCTCCTCGTCGGAGTAGCCGAAGACGCCGATCGCGTCCAGCCGCGCGCCGTTCAGGAACCGCTCCAGCTCCGCCAGGTCGTCCGCGCTCTCGCCGGGGAAGCCCACGATGAAGTTGGACCGCACACCGGCCCCCGGGGCCTTGGCGCGGATCGTGTCGAGCAGCTCCAGGAACTGGTCGGTGCTCCCGAAGCGCCGCATCGCGCGCAGTACACCGGGGGCGGAGTGCTGGAAGGACAGGTCGAAGTAGGGCGCCACCTTCGGTGTGGACGTCAGCACGTCGATGAGCCCGGGCCGCATCTCGGCGGGCTGGAGGTAGCTGACGCGCACGCGCTCGATGCCGTCGACCGCGGCGAGCTCGGGCAGCAGGGTCTCCAGGAGACGGATGTCGCCCAGGTCCTTGCCGTACGAGGTGTTGTTCTCGGAGACCAGCATGATCTCCTTCACCCCCTGCTCGGCGAGCCAGCGGGTCTCACCCAGGACGTCGCTGGGCCGCCGCGAGATGAAGGATCCGCGGAACGACGGGATGGCGCAGAAGGAGCAGCGCCGGTCGCAGCCGGAGGCGAGCTTCACCGAGGCGACGGGCGAGCCGTCGAGGCGGCGGCGCAGGGGCGCACGGGGCCCCGAGGCCGGAGCGAGGCCGTCCGGGAGATCGACGGGTGCGTGCCCGGGGAGCGCGATGTCGGCGCCGGCGCTCTGCCGCTCGGCGGGGCTGATGGGCAGCAGCTTGCGCCGGTCGCGCGGGGTGTGCGAGGCGTGGATGCCACCGGAGAGGATGGTCTGGAGGCGGTCGGAGATGTCCGCGTAGTCGTCGAAGCCGAGTACGCCATCGGCCTCGGGCAGGGCCTGGGCCAGTTCCTTGCCGTATCGCTCGGCCATGCAGCCCACCGCCACGACGGCCTGCGTTCTCCCGTGGTCCTTGAGGTCGTTCGCCTCCAGGAGGGCGTCGACCGAGTCCTTCTTCGCGGCCTCGACGAAGCCGCAGGTGTTGACCACGGCGACGTCGGCGTCCTCGGCGTGCTCGACGAGCTCCCAGCCGTCCGCCTCCAAGCGGCCTGCGAGCTCCTCCGAGTCCACCTCGTTACGGGCGCAGCCGAGTGTGACGAGTGCGACGGTACGGCGTTCAGGCATGGGCTCAAGACTACTTCGTCCTACTGACAGCCCACGTCGACGGGGTTGGCCGTTCCTGGCCAACCCCGTGCCCGCACCCCCGTTTGGCTCGTCCGTGCGAACCGAACCGCATCGCCTATCCGGCCTCGGGGTCGCCCTTCGTGTACGTCAGGCGTTCGACTGCGCCGGGCTGCCACTTGTCGTCGATCTTCGTGCCGTTCACATAGAGCTGGATCGCGCCCGCGTCACCGAGGACGAGGTCGATCTTCTCCTTGTCCTGGAAGGTCTTGGAGTCGCCCTGCTCCAGGAGCCCGTCGAAGAGCAGCCGGCCGTTGTGGTCCTTGGCCGAGATCCAGCTGCGTCCGTCGTCGGCACTGACCCGGACGGTCACCTTGTTCTGGGGTGCGGCCGCGATGGCGCTTTCGGACGCGTCGGGCTTCGGGGCGCCGTCCGCCCTGTCGTTCTTGGGCGTGGGCGAGGAGTCGGGCTTGCCCGTCGTGGGCGTGGCTCCTTCGGCGACCGCCGGCGTGCCGCCGTCGTCGTCACCGCCGCTGAACAGCGTGAAGCCGACGAAGCCGATCACCACGACGATCGCGGCGACCATGGCGGCGGTCCAGTTCGGCCCGTGCCGGTCGGGACGGATGCGCTCCGCTTCGAACAGCGGTGCCGCCAGGGTGGGGGCGGGGCGCCCGCCGTGGCCGGCTTCGTACTGCGCGAGCAGCGGCGCGGGATCGACGCGCACCGCGCGCGCGAGCGTGCGAATGTGCCCGCGCGCGTAGACGTCCCCGCCACAGGGGGCGAAGTCGTCCTGTTCGATCGCGTGCACGATGGCGATGCGGACCCGGGTGGCGCTACTGACGTCGTCGACGGTCAGCCCGAGATCGATGCGCGCCTGCTGGAGGGCACGGCCGATCGAGGGGCGTTCCGCCTCACGTTCGTCGCGGTCTTCTTCGAACGGACGCTCGTCTTCGGGGGAGTTGCCGTCAGGGGAGTTGCCGATGGACACGGGGCGCCTTTCGAGCGTGTAGCCACCTGTGCTGGTAGGTCAGTCTAGGGGGGGTACGAAAGGGTGGGGCAACCGGGCGGTCGGAGTTTTACGCCATCAGAACGGCCGGACATCCTGAGGGTGAGGCAGACGTCTTTCGCCTCCCTCAATTTGACGTACGACGACGGGAAACGGTTGCCCACCATTTCCTTACGGGCGAGGCATGTTCGATTACTCCGTTTGGCTGTGCGCCACCCGTTGACAGCCTTCTTCCCGGCAACCGGCTGTCTACCCGTCGGTCTCGCCACGGATCACCGCGAGCACCCCGTCCAACTCGTCGGGCTTCACCAGGACGTCGCGCGCCTTCGAACCCTCGCTCGGGCCCACGATGTTGCGCGATTCCATGAGGTCCATCAACCGCCCGGCCTTGGCGAAGCCCACGCGCAGCTTGCGCTGGAGCATCGAGGTGGACCCGAACTGCGTGGAGACGACCAGCTCGGCCGCCTGGCACAGCAGGTCCAGGTCGTCGCCGATGTCCTCGTCGATCTCCTTCTTCTGCTTGCTGCCGACGACGACGTCGTCCCGGAAGACGGGCGTCATCTGGTCCTTGCAGTGCTGGACGACCGCCGCGACCTCGTCCTCGGTCACGAACGCGCCCTGCATCCGGGTCGGCTTGCTGGCCCCCATCGGCAGGAAGAGCCCGTCGCCCTTGCCGATCAGCTTCTCGGCGCCCGGCTGGTCGAGGATGACGCGCGAGTCGGCGAGCGAGGAGGTGGCGAAGGCGAGCCGCGAGGGCACATTCGCCTTGATGAGGCCCGTGACGACGTCGACCGACGGCCGCTGTGTGGCGAGCACCAGGTGGATGCCGGCCGCGCGCGCGAGCTGCGTGATGCGCACGATGGCGTCCTCGACGTCCCGGGGCGCCACCATCATCAGGTCGGCCAGCTCGTCGACGATCACCAACAGATAGGGGTACGGCTGGAGTTCGCGCTCGCTGCCCTCCGGCGACTTCACCTTGCCGCTGCGCACGGCCGCGTTGAAGTCGTCGATGTGCCGGTAGCCGTACGCCGCGAGGTCGTCGTACCTGAGGTCCATCTCCCGTACGACCCACTGGAGCGCCTCGGCGGCCCGCTTGGGGTTGGTGATGATCGGCGTGATCAGGTGCGGGATGCCCTCGTAGGCGGTCAGTTCGACACGCTTGGGGTCGACGAGGACCATGCGGACGTCCTCGGGAGTGGCGCGCACCATGACGGAGGTGATGAGGCAGTTGATGCACGACGACTTGCCGGAGCCGGTCGCACCGGCGACGAGCACATGCGGCATCTTCGCCAGATTGGCCATCACATAGCCGCCCTCGACGTCCTTGCCGAGCGCGACCAGCATGGGATGGTCGTCCTCCGCGGCGTCGGCGAGGCGCAGGACGTCGCCGAGGTTCACCATCTCGCGGTCGGTGTTGGGGATCTCGATACCGACCGCGGACTTGCCGGGGATCGGCGAGATGATCCGCACGTCGGGGCTGGCGACGGCGTACGCGATGTTCTTCGTCAGCGCGGTGATCCGCTCGACCTTCACCGCGGGACCGAGCTCGACCTCGTAGCGCGTGACCGTCGGCCCGCGCGTGAAGCCCGTGACACGGGCGTCGACCTTGAACTCGGTGAAAACGGTCGTCAGGGCGTCGACTATGGCGTCGTTGGCCGCGCTGCGGGCCTTTCCGGGGCCCCCGCGCGTGAGGAGGTCCAGCGAGGGCAGGGAGTAGGTGATGTCGCCGGCGAGCTGGAGTTGTTCGGCACGCGGCGGGAGATCGCGGGTCGTGGCGGGCGGCGTCTTGGTGAGGTCGGGGACCTCCGCGTTCAGCTCCTCCTGCCGGGGCTGCTTGGCGGCCTGCTGGGACGCCTTGGAGCGCGCGGCCGGTACGGGTGTCGTCTCCTCGTAGCCGTCGCGTTCGGCGGTGACGCCCTGGGTGAGGCCGGCGACGAGGGGTGAGGGCGGCATGCCGTGCAGGACCGCGCCGTCGAGGGCTGCGGCGGCGGCTGCGGCGACGTCCACGGCGTCCCTGGGCCGGTCCGGATCGGGCTGCGGGGCGGCGGCCCTCCGGGGACGCCCACGGCGCCGTGAGAGGGCCTCCCGCTCGGCGCTGTCCGGGTCGTACGCCTCGGAGGTGGTCCTGCGCTGCCGGGAACGCGGGGGCAGCGACTCGCGCCACTGGTCGTCGTAGCGCTGGTCGTCCTCGGTGAGTTCCTCGTCGGTGTCGTCCTGGACGATGCCCAGCTTCCGGCCGAGCAGCCGCAGCCGCTGCGGGATGGCGTTGACCGGGGTCGCCGTGACGACGAGCAGCCCGAAGACGGTGAGCAGCACGAGGAGCGGTACGGCGAGAACCTCCCCCATGGTGTACGTGAGGGGTGTGGCGGCGCCCCAGCCGATGAGCCCGCCGGCATCCCTTATCGCCTGCATGCCGTCGCTGCGCGCGGGCGCCCCGCACGCGATGTGGACCTGACCGAGCACACCGATGAGGAGCGCGGACAGACCGATGACGATGCGGCCGTTGGCCTCGGGCTTCTCGGGGTGCCGGATGAACCGGACGGCGATGACCGCGAGCAGTATCGGCACCAACAGGTCGAGCCGCCCGAAGGTGCCGGTGACGAGCATTTCGACGAGGTCGCCTACCGGACCCCGCAGATTGGACCAGGTGCCGGCGGCGACGATCAGGGCCAGCGCGAGCAGCAGCAGCGCGATGCCGTCCTTCCGGTGCGCCGGGTCGAGACTCCGCGCGCCCTGCCCTATGCCCCGGAACACGGCGCCGACCGCGTGCGCGGCACCGAGCCAGACGGCGCGCACGAGCCTGTACACGCCTCCGGTCGGGCTGGGCGCCGGCTTCGGCGGGGCTGCTTTCTTCGCCGGGGCCTTCTTGGCGGGCGCCTTCTTGGCCGCGGTCTTCTTCGCAGGGGCCTTCTTCGCCGCAGCCTTCGACGGAGCGGCCGCCTTCTTCACGGGCTTCTTGGCTGCGGACTGACGTGAGGCCATGAGTGTGAGGTTACCGGTGGAGCCTACAGGGGACACGCGTGGTTTCTGCTTCACCCGTTCGTGTCGCGATGGCGAGGCCCGCAAACTGACGTGACGGGCAACCAGCCCGTCCGGCGTTTGAGGACAAGGCCGTTCAGGCCGGTGCGGGGTCTGGGGGCCGGCAGCCCCCACGGATGGGACGGGTAGGGGCGGCGGGGGCGAGAACCTCAGGCCCCAGCCACGACACTCGGCCCGTACAAGATGTCACCGCACGGCACAGACACCGCTCAGTTCTGCGACGGCACAGAAGGCGCCCCGCTCCCCGTCCCGGGCTCCAACGCGTCCAGCGCCCTGCGCAGGCCCGTCAGTTTGCGTTCGAGGTGCGCCGCGGTGGCCACCGCCGCCGCGTCCGCCGACTCGTCGTCAAGTTGCTTGGACAGCGCCTCGGCCTGCTCCTCGACCGCCGCGAGCCGCGCGGACAGTTCCGCGAGGAGTCCGACCGGCTCCTTGCTGTCACCGACCGCGGATTTGCCACCGCCCTCCAACTGGAGCCGCAACAGGGCGGCCTGCTCGCGGAGCTGACAGTTCTTCATGTACAGCTCGACGAACACCGAGACCTTCGCCCGCAGCACCCACGGGTCGAACGGCTTGGAGATGTAGTCCACCGCGCCCGCCGCGTACCCGCGGAACGTGTGGTGCGGGCCGTGGTTGATGGCGGTGAGGAAGATGATCGGGATGTCCCGCGTCCGTTCCCGCCGCTTGATGTGCGCAGCGGTTTCGAATCCGTCCATACCCGGCATCTGGACGTCCAGCAGAATGACCGCGAAGTCGTCCGTCAGTAGCGCTTTGAGCGCTTCCTCCCCGGACGATGCCCGCACCAGCGTCTGATCGAGCGCAGAGAGAATGGCCTCCAGCGCCAGCAGATTCTCCGGCCGGTCATCGACCAGGAGGATCTTGGCCTTCTGCACCATGGCCCGCCCTCCTCGCCCCGGCGTGGGGCCTCCCCTGTCCTCAGGACTTGGGACGACACCGCCGGGCGTCGCCCCAGGGGACGACTCCCTTGCGTCGCCCGTCCTTGTGCCGGTCATGGTAGCCGCACCCCGCCCGTCGCCACACCCTGTCACCGTGATGTCACTGTGCACGTAGCGGAAACGTAGCGGGAGACCAGAAGGTTCCCCGAATCGGGTCCCTCTACACGGCTGCGGCCATGGCCAGTTGTGCGATGTCCCGCGCGCCGCGGCGGCGACTCGCTGCCCCTGGCGTGCCAGTCGCCGGATCGTACACGGAGCATCCGGACACTCACTCGGCGCGCATCCACTGGTCCATGACCGTGAGCAGGTGATCGGGGTCGACGGGCTTCGTGACATAGTC
Organism: Streptomyces bluensis; assembly: GCF_014650715.1. Taxonomy (GTDB): domain Bacteria; phylum Actinomycetota; class Actinomycetes; order Streptomycetales; family Streptomycetaceae; genus Streptomyces; species Streptomyces bluensis. Next base: position 247,566 of record NZ_BMVM01000013.1, read on the forward strand.
CGAGGCACCCGACTCGATGGCCTTCTCCCGGTCGCCCTTCATCGCCTTGGCGGTCAGCGCGATGATCGGCAGCCCGGCGAACTGCGGCATCCGCCGGATCGCCGTCGTCGTCGCGTAGCCGTCCATCTCGGGCATCATGATGTCCATCAGGACCACCGCCACATCGTCGTGCTGCTCCAGGACCTCGATGCCCTCGCGGCCGTTCTCGGCGTACAGCACCGACAGACCGTGCTGCTCCAGGACACTGGTCAGCGCGAACACGTTACGGATGTCGTCGTCGACGATCAGCACCTTCTCGCTGGCGAACCGGATGCCCCTGCGCGGGTGAGCCGCGGCCTCCTGGCCGCCCGCCGACCGCTGCTCCTGCCCCGAGGGCCCGGAGGCCGCGGTGGGCTGGGGGCGCTGCTCGACCGTCGGCAGCGCCCTGCGGCGCCGCCTGAAGAGCGCCGCGGGCCCGTTCTGGGTCGCGTGGTACGACCTCACCTCGGCCGGGGTCTCGATGTCCGGCGGGGGCAGCTCCCCCACCGCGGACGCCAGCAGCTCGCCGGGCTCGATCATCGCCGCCGCGGGCTGCGTGTATCCCTGCGGCGGCAGTTCACTCGGGTGCAGCGGCAAATACAGGGTGAACGTGGAGCCGCGTCCGGGCTCGCTCTGCGCGTAGATCTCACCGCCGAGCAGGCGCGCGATCTCCCGCGAGATGGACAGCCCCAGACCCGTACCGCCGTACTTGCGGCTGGTGGTCCCGTCGGCCTGTTTGAAGGCGTCGAAGATCACCCGCATCTTGCTGGCCGCGATGCCGATGCCGGTGTCGGTCACGGAGAACGCGATCAGGTCGGCGTCCGCGTCCCGCAGCGAGCCGGCCTCCAGCAACTGCTCCCGGATGGCCACCGGGACGTCCGCGCTCGCGGGCCGGATGACCAGTTCGACCGCGCCCGTGTCGGTGAACTTGACCGCGTTGGACAGCAGGTTGCGCAGCACCTGCAGGAGCCGCTGTTCGTCGGTGTGCAGCGTGGCGGGCAGCTCCGGCGACACCCGTACGGAGAAGTCGATGCCCTTCTCCGCGGTGAGCGGCCGGAAGGTGGCCTCCACGTAGTCGACGAGCTGGACGAGCGCGATACGAGTCGGGGAGACGTCCATCTTGCCCGCCTCGACCTTCGACAGGTCGAGGATGTCGTTGATCAGCTGGAGCAGGTCGGAGCCCGCCCCGTGGATCGTCTCGGCGAACTCGACCTGCTTCGGCGTGAGGTTCGACTCCGCGTTGTCCGCGAGCAGCTTGGCGAGGATCAGCAGCGAGTTGAGCGGGGTGCGCAGCTCGTGCGACATGTTCGCCAGGAACTCGCTCTTGTACCGCATGGACACGGCGAGCTGCTCGGCGCGCTCCTCCAGAACCTGCCGCGCCTCCTCGATCTCGGTGTTCTTGACCTCGATGTCGCGGTTCTGCCGGGCCAGCAGCGCGGCCTTCTCCTCCAGTTCCGCGTTGGACGCCTGGAGGGCCTTCTGCCGCTGCTCCAGCTCCTCCGAGCGCAGCCGCAGCTGCTCGGTCAGCTCCTGCGACTGCTTCAGCAGCACCTCGGTCTTGGTGTTGACCGAGATCGTGTTGACGCTCGTCGCGATCATCTCGGCGATCTGGTTGAGGAAGTCCTTCTGGATCTGCGTGAACGGCGTGAACGAGGCCAGCTCGATGACGCCGAGCACGGTCCCCTCGAAGAGCACCGGAAGCACGATGACCTGGGCCGGGGGTGCCTCGCCGAGCCCGGAGGAGATCTTCAGATAGCCGCTCGGCGCGTTCTCCACGAGGATCGTGCGTTTCTCCATGGCGGCCGTCCCGATGAGCGCCTCACCGGGCCGGAACGACGTCGGCATGGAGCCCATGGAGTAGCCGTACGACCCGAGCATGCGCAGCTCGTACGCGTCGTCGTTGCCGCTGCCGAGGTCCTTCAGGTCCTTGCCGTCGACGAGCGGCATGGCGAGGAAGAACGCGCCGTGCTGCGCGGAGACGACGGGGGTGAGCTCGCTCATGATCAGCGAGGCCACGTCCGCCAGATCGCGGCGGCCCTGCATCAGGGCGGAGATACGGGCGAGGTTGCCCTTCAGCCAGTCCTGCTCCTTGTTGGCGATCGTGGTGTCGCGCAGGTTGGCGATCATCTTGTTGATGTAGTCCTGAAGCTCCTGGATCTCGCCCGAGGCGTCCACGTCGATCTTCAGGTTGAGGTCGCCGCGGGTGACGGCGGTGGCCACGCGCGCGATGGCGCGCACCTGCCGGGTCAGGTTTCCGGCCATCTCGTTCACCGACTCGGTGAGGTCGCGCCAGGTGCCGTCGACGTCCCGTACGCGTGCCTGGCCGCCCAGGGCGCCCTCCGTGCCCACCTCGCGGGCGACGCGGGTGACCTCCTCGGCGAAGGACGAGAGCTGGTCGACCATCGTGTTGATCGTGGTCTTGAGCTCCAGGATCTCGCCACGCGCGTCGATGTCGATCTTCTTGGTGAGGTCACCCTTGGCGATGGCCGTCGTGACCATGGCGATGTTGCGCACCTGGCCGGTCAGGTTGGACGCCATGCCGTTCACGGACTCGGTGAGGTCCTTCCAGGTACCGGCGACACCCGGCACGTGCGCCTGACCGCCGAGGATGCCGTCCGTGCCCACCTCGCGGGCCACCCGGGTCACCTGGTCGGCGAACGAGCTCAGGGTCTTCACCATCGTGTTGACGGTGTCGGCGAGCTGGGCGACCTCGCCACTCGCCTCCACGGTGACCTTCTTGGTGAGGTCACCGTTGGCGACCGCGGTCGTCACCTGGGCGATCTGCCGCACCTGGCTGGTGAGGTTGGCCGCCATCACGTTGACGTTGTCGCTCAGGTCCTTCCAGATACCGGTGACCCCGGGCACCCGGGCCTGGCCGCCCAGCTGGCCCTCCGTGCCCACCTCACGGGCCACACGGGTCACCTGCTCGGCGAAGTTGGACAGCTGGTCGACCATCGTGTTGACGGTCGTGACCAGTTCGAGGATCTCGCCCTTCGCGTCGACCGTGATCTTCTTCGACAGGTCTCCGTTGGCCACGGCCGTCGTGACCTCGGCGATGTTGCGCACCTGCATGGTCAGGTTGTTGGCCATGCCGTTCACGGACTGCGTGAGATCCTTCCAGGTGCCGGAGACGCCCTGGACCTCGGCCTGCCCGCCGAGGATGCCCTCCGTACCCACCTCGCGGGACACCCGCGTGACCTGCTCGGCGAAGTTCGAGAGCTGGTCCACCATCGTGTTGAGGGTGTTCTTCAGCTCCAGGATCTCCCCGCGCGCGTCCACGTCGATCTTCTGCGACAGATCACCCCGCGCCACCGCCGTCGCGACCTGAGCGATGTTGCGCACCTGGCCGGTCAGGTTGCCCGCCATACCGTTCACGGACTCGGTGAGGTCCCTCCACACACCGGCGACCCCGGGCACCTGCGCCTGACCGCCCAGCCGGCCCTCCGTACCCACCTCGCGGGCCACCCGCGTCACCTGGTCGGCGAACGCGGAGAGCTGGTCCACCATCGTGTTGAGGGTGTTCTTCAGCTCCAGGATCTCCCCGCGCGCGTCCACGTCGATCTTCTGCGACAGGTCACCCCGCGCCACCGCCGTCGTCACCTGGGCGATCTGCCGCACCTGCGAGGTGAGGTTGCCCGCCATGAAGTTGACGGAGTCGGTGAGCTCCTTCCACGTGCCGGAGACGCCGTCCACGCGGGCCTGACCGCCCAGCCGGCCCTCGGTGCCCACGTCCCGGGCCACCCGGGTGACCTCCGCACCGAACGCGGACAGCTGGTCGACCATCGTGTTCACGGTGTTCTTCAGCTGAAGCATCTCGCCGGACACATCGACCGTGACCTTCTGCGAGAGGTCGCCGTTGGCCACCGCGGTCGTCACCTGGGCGATGTTCCTCACCTGTCCGGTGAGGTTACGGAACGCCGTGTTGACGGAGTCCGTCAGGTCCTTCCAGGTACCGGCCGCACCGGGCACCTGAGCCTGGCCGCCCAGTTCACCCTCGACGCCGATCTCACGGGCCACACGGGTCACCTCGGCACCGAACGCGGAGAGCTGGTCGACCATCGTGTTGACGGTGTTCTTCAGCTCCAGCATCTCGCCGGCGACATCGACGGTGACCTTCTGGGACAGGTCGCCGTTCGCCACGGCGGTCGTCACGGCGGCGATGTCGCGCACCTGAGTGGTGAGGTTGCGGAACACCGTGTTGACGGAGTCCGTCAGGTCCTTCCAGGTGCCCGCGGCCCCCGGCACGTTCGCCTGACCACCGAGGCGGCCCTCGCCACCGACCTCGTTGGCGACACGGGTGACCTCGTCCGCGAACGTCCGCAGTGTCTCCGTCATCTGGTTGATGGTCTCGGCGAGCTGCGCGACCTCGCCGCGTGCGCTCACCGTCACCTTCTGCGACAGATCACCGTTGGCGACGGCGGTGGTCACCTGTGCGATTCCGCGCACCTGGGCCGTCAGATTGCCGGCCATAAGATTCACCGAATCGGTGAGGTCCTTCCACACTCCCGACACCCCGGGCACCTGCGCCTGGCCGCCGAGCTCACCCTCGGTACCCACCTCGCGCGCGACCCGGGTCACCTCGGAGGAGAACGAGGCAAGCTGGTCCACCATCGTGTTGACGGTGTTCTTGAGCTCCAGCATCTCGCCGGCCACATGAACCGTGACCTTCCGTGACAGGTCACCCTTGGCGACGGCCGTCGTCACCAGCGCGATGTCGCGCACCTGCGCGGTCAGCCGGTACGCCATCGTGTTGACGGAATCCGTGAGGTCCTTCCACGAACCGGACATACCACGCACGCGTGCCTGGCCGCCCAGCTTGCCCTCGGTGCCGACCTCGCTGGCCACACGGGTGACCTCGTCCGTGAAGGTCGACAGCTGATCCACCAGGTTGTTGACCGTGCGCCCCACCTTGAGGAACTCCCCCCGGAGGGGATGCCCGTTCCCGTCGGCGCCCTGGGCGCGCAGTTCCATACGCGGCGACAGATCGCCGTCGGCCACCGCGGACAGCACCCGGCCGACCTCGGAAACGGGCCGTACGAGGTCGTCGACCAGCGCGTTCGAGTTGTCGATCGCGGTCGCCCACGAGCCCTCGCAGGCCCCCGTCTCCAGCCGCTCGGTGAGCTTGCCCTCGCGCCCCACCACGCGCCGCACGCGCGACATCTCACCCGTCAGGTGCAGGTTCCGGTCGGCCACCTCGTTGAAGACGGCCGCGATCTCCGACAGCACGCCGTCACCGGTGACCGTCAGCCGCTTGCGGAAGTTGCCGTCACGCATCGCTTCCAGCGCCGCCAGCAGCTTGTTCAGAGCCGCGGTGTCCACCGTGGTGGTGCCGTTGCGCGATGTGCGCTGCTTGCTCAGGGACTGTCCGCCTTTCGCGCGCGTCTTAGTGCCCCGCGTCGCTGCGCCAGACTCCACTGTGTCCCTCCCGCAGGGGTTGACCTCTACTGCACTGCGTACTCGGCTACCACTCGGCGTACCGGTTAACACTGCCTGCCCGATATACCAGGGTCGGCTGGATGCTGCTGCCCCGCCTGCACGTAAGGCACCCCACCTGCCCGGACCCTCCTTGGAAGCTTGCCCAGTGTTTCACCATCACTGAACCAGGCCATAACAGTTCGGCAGCTTCGCACACGGCCCGCACACCCTCCAGGCGGAAACACAGCCGACCGGCATCCGCATGGACGGCGAAGGTAAGTAACCTTGCATGCGGCTGTCCAGCCGTGCCGGCACGACCGGCCTGGGCGGTGGCACGAAGACGACCGGGCAGGCATCGGAGGGGCGGCCGCACCATGACCACCGGACTGCATCCCGGGGGCCCACCCCAGGATCCTCGGCCGACGGAGACCCAGCCTCTGCAAGGGCAGGAGCGGGACGGCCGGGGATCCTCGCACGCCTCCCCGCACGTCCTCCCGCACGTCGAGAACCGGACAAGGAGTTCTGTGATCACCGCGCGCGCGGCCGCCAGTTTCGAGCCCGTCGGGCGATCGGTCGCGACCGCCCGGTCCTTCGTTCGTGACACCCTCCAGGGCTGGGGCTTCGCCGACATCGTCGACGACGCCGTGGTGCTCACCAGCGAACTGGTCACCAACGCGGTGGTCCACGCGGGCACAGCGGCCGACGTCCTCTGCCTGCGCGCCGACGACGGCGTACGCATCGAGGTCGCCGACAGATACCCCGAGCGCGAGATCCCCCTCCAGACCACATCCGTCAACATGGGCAGCCCCGACCGCGAGGGCGGCCGCGGCCTCCAGTTGTGCGCGGCGCTCGCGGCGCGCTGGGGCGTCGACTACACGCCCACACACAAGCAGGTGTGGTTCCATCTCGACCTGCCCGAACGGCCGGTGGGCACGCGCACGGCCGGCCCCTCCCTCCCCGCCGACCTCCTCCCGCTCGCCGACGGCCGGGTCCGCGTCGCCGTGGTCCAGATCGACCGCACGGGCTCGATCGGTGCCTGGAACGAGGACGCCGAGGAACTGTTCGGGTACGCGGCCGAGCAGGTCACCGGCAAGCCCCTCACCGACCTCGCGGCCTGGCCGCACACCCCGGGCACCAGCACCGGCATCGCCGAGGCCCTCCAACTGTCCCGCTGGGAGGGCAGTTACGGCATCCGCGGCGCCAACGGCCGCGTGACCCCTGTGTACGCCTCACATCTCCGCGTCCGCGACACGCACGGCGACCCGTCGACCGTCTGCCTTCTCGTACGGGACCACGAACGCGCCGTCCTCCAGACGCCGGTGCGCGTCCCGGCCTCGGACACAACGGCGGCATCTGACGGCCAACCGACGGACCCCTTCGAGGTGTTCATCGGCTCCCCGGCCCCCGACGACCTGGACGGCCTCCTCCAGCGCACGGTCGAACGCGCACGCGACATGCTCGACGGCGACTCGGCGTTCCTGCTCCTCGCGACGGACGACGAAACGGAGTTGGAGGTTCGCGCCTCCACGGGCCTCCCCTCCGCCCGCCAGCGCTTCGCCCGCGTCCCGGTCGAGGCGGGGCCCGGCCGCTACGGCTCGGCCCGCATGCCGGCGGTCCACGACGACCTCACGGCGGTCCCCGGCGCCGTACCGCTGCTCAGCGGCACGGGCATGCGCTCGGTCGTCACGGTCCCGCTCAAGGTCGAAGGCCGCCTCACCGGCTCCCTCGGCGTGGCGGCCGAGGCACCGGGACGCTACTCCAACGAGGAGGCACTGCGCCTGCAGTTCGCCGCCGACCGCATCGCCCTCGCCGTCGAGTCGGCCCGCCTCGGCGAACTGGAGCGCCTGCGCCGCGGCTCGCTCAGCTTCCTCGTCGAGGCCTCCGACCTCCTCGCGGGCACCCTGGACCGCGACCAGACCCTCGCGCTCATGGCCCAGATGACGATCCCGACCCTCGCCACCTGGTGCGCGGTCTACACGATCGCCGACCAGGCCTCGGAGCCCTACCTGTCGTACGTCCTCCACGAGGACGAGGAGCGCATCGACGGCATCAAGGCCCTGCTGTCCAAGGTTCCCCCGCCGGACCCGATCCCCACTCCGGGCGCCCGCGTCTGGTCGGCCCCCGCCGAGGCGGCCCACCAGGCGGCGCTGCGCACGTCCATGCGCAGCCTGGGCCTGGGCGAGCCCGCGACGGTGAGCTCGGGCATCGGCACCACGCTCGCGACGGCCGCGGCGGTGGGCGGCGAGACCGTGGTCCTGCCCCTGGTGGCCCGCAACCGCGTGATCGGCATGCTGGCGCTGGGCAGGCCGACGGACGAACACTTCCGCCAGGAGAGCCTGGAACTGGCCGAGGACCTGTCACGCCGGGCGGCCCTGGCGCTGGACAACGCCCGCCTGTACTCGGAGCGCACGGCGATCAGCCAGTCCCTCCAGCGCAGCCTCCTGCCGCCCGAACTGCCGGAAGTCGAGGGCGTCGAGGTCGAGGTCATTTACCGCGCGGCCGGAGAGGGCAACGAGGTCGGCGGTGACTTCTACGACCTGTTCCCGATCCGCGACGGGGCGTACGGCTTCGCCATCGGCGACGTCTGCGGTACGGGCCCGGAGGCGGCCGCGGTCACCGGCCTCGCCCGCCACGCCCTGCGCCTGCTGGCCCGGGAGGGCTTCGGCGGCCCCGCGGTCCTGGAGCGCCTGAACTCCGCCATCATCGACGAGGGCGCCCGCAGCCGCTTCCTGACGCTTCTGTACGGCGAGTTGTGGCCCCAGGAGGACGGCAGCGCCATCCTGAAGGTGGTTTGCGCCGGCCATCCGCTCCCGCTCCGCCTACGCCAGGACGGCTCGGTCGAACCGGCCGCGGAACCCCAGCCGCTGCTCGGCGTCATGGAGGACCTGGAGCTGTACGAGCAGACGGTCACCCTCGATCCCGGTGACGTCCTCCTGTGTGTGACGGACGGCGTCACCGAACGCCGCGAGGGCACCCGCATGCTGGGCGACGACGGCCTCACGGACGTCCTGACCACGTGCACGGGCCTGACGGCGGGCGCGGTCGCGGCCCGCATCATGCGCGCGGTCGAACGCTTCGCGTCCGACGCCCCGTCCGACGACATGGCGATCCTCGCCATGCGCGTGCCGGGCCTCCACAAGGACTGACACGCGCACACAGAAAAGGCCTCGCCCATCAGGGCGAGGCCTTTTGTCAGAGCCCCCAAACGGAATCGAACCGTTGACCTTCTCCTTACCATGGAGACGCTCTGCCGACTGAGCTATAGGGGCCTGTCGCCTTTTCGGGGTTTCCCTCGCGGCAACGGAATAGATCATACCCCGAACTGATGAGTGCTCCGCACCAGCAGCCCTCTGGGCCGTCCCACGCCCTGTGGACGCGGGATCGGACTCACCGGAAGGCGGGTTGCAGCAGTCCGCCCAGCGCGTTGCAGGCGGAGACGACACGCTGCACCTGCCGCCTGGTGAGCGAGCCGTCCACGGGCAGTGCCAGCGTCTCGTCCGAGGCGAGCTCGGTCTCCGGGAGGCAGACGTCCCGCCGGAACTCCGGCATGCGGTGCACGGGTGTCTTGACCGGCACCCGGCACTCAATCCCCCGGGCCCGCAAGGCACGCGCGAAGGCGTCGCGGTCCGGCCGCCCGTTGCCGGGCACCCGCACGACGTACTGCTGGTAGGTGTGCTCACCACCACCGTCCGGGGTGCGCACCCCGCGCAGCCGACCGCTGAGATGGGCAGCATGCGCCCTGCGCTGCGCGACCTCGTCGTACGGCTTCTCTGTCTCGCCCTGCTCCAGCACCAACAGCCCGCGCCGTTGCCCGACTTCACGCAGTCGTGCGATGTCCGCGGTCCTGCCGAAGCGGTGCACGACGATCACGGCCGCGGTGCGCTCGCTGACGGCGGCATCGACGGCGGTGGCGTCCAGGCAGTACGTCCCCGGATCTATGTCGGCGAACACCGGCACCGCACCGGCCAGTTGCACGGCCTCGGCGACCTCTACGTTCCCGAACGCCGGCACGATGACCTCGTCACCTACGCCGATGCCTGCGGCTCTGAGCATTGCGGCTGCACTCATACTTCGGATGCTGGTGGCGCAACGTGAACAGGAAGTGACGCGAAACAAAAAAGAGTTGGTCCCCGAACCGAAGTTCGGGGACCAACTCTCTCAATATTTGTTCGGCGGTGTCCTACTCTCCCACAGGGTCCCCCCTGCAGTACCATC
>NZ_BMVM01000014.1 GCF_014650715.1 Streptomyces bluensis
TCGACCCCGACGCGGACCCCGACGACCTCGCCTACCTCCTGCTGACCCTCATCCGCGGGACCGATGTCGTCGGCGCATACGGCCACAGCCCCGCCCGCCTGACCTCGATAGCCGAAAGCGCGTTCGCACTCCTGCCCCGCCCGCGCCACCACTGACAAGGACACAGCCGGCCTCGTCGCACTGGCATCTGATGCGGCCGGCCCACTTCGACGCTGCCGAAGCACGGCCCGCAGGTTCACGCACCGCCGGGCAGTCATCTGGGCGGCCGGCGAGGAACGGCGCCCGCATCCAGCAGCGTCACCCGGCGCTCGCGGCACACGACAACTGCCATAGTCCCCGCGATGTCAGTAGGCGGCGCGGGGACGCCCGGCTGCCGTACACCTCCACCCACTCCCAGACCGAGGGCGATTGCGCCTTGCCCCGTGGAGAGCACTGCCCCCCACGTTCAGTGACCCGCCGTCTAAAGGACTGGTAACAAGGTGAGTTTGTAGCCGGATGGGAATGACGGCGTGTCAGTTCTCGTTGATGCTGCCCGGATGGGTGATCTCTCGCACGAAGGCTGAGCGTTGTCATCGAAGGTTGGTGACCGCTAGATTTTCTCACCGAAGGTTGAGTGATCGTTTAGGTCTGGATGCTGCACAAGTACGACTGCCTCGTACCGATCCCCGGATCACACAAGCCCAGCCGCATCGAAGAAAACCTCGGCGCCGCGGACGTCGACCTCACCGAGGACGGGTTCAGCCGCATCGAGGCCGAACCCGCCACCGTCAAGGTCCATGGCAACCGCACTGACGTCGACATCGCCAAGCTCGCGGACCTCGACTGAGCGGTGATCGATCAGCGCGTCGGGGGGAGGCTCCGGATCGCCGGCGATGGCGTCGTTTGTGAGTCGTCCGACGCTGGCTGCTCAGTCCGACGTGGGTCACCACGGGAGGTCCACGCCTTCCCAGAGCGTGAAGGTGCCGGTGGGTCCGTCGGCTCTGAGCCGGGCGACGCGCACGATCTCGCGGGCGGCCTCCTCGGCCGACTCTATGCCCTCGAAGTTGACCAGCGCGGTGTTGGCGAACCCCGGCGAGACGAGGTTGACTTTGACGTCGGTGTCCTCCAGTTCGATCATCATCGCCAGCGTCACGGCGTTGAGCGCCGTCTTCGACGCGGCATAGACGGGTTCGAATGTGGAGCGGTACGGGAAGTCCGGGCCAGCCATGGTTGTCAACGAGCCGAGTGCGCTCGTGACGTTCACGACGCGCGCATCAGGCGATTCGCGAAGCAGCGGCAGCATGGCCTGGAATACCGCCAGGGGACCGAAGACGTTCACCTCCCACACAGCCCGCACCTCATCGAGGGGGACGGTGCTCGCTTTCGACATTGCCCGGAGCTCGGACAGATCACGCACATCGGTGCGGGTAGTGGAGATGGCGGCGTTGTTGATGAGGAGGTCGAGTCGGCCGGTCTCGTCGCGGATCCGTTCGGCGGCCGAGGCGATCGACGTCGTGTCGGTCACGTCGAGCTGGAGCGCGATGGCGCCCTCACCGATCTCTGCGGCTGCCTTCTCGCCGCGGGCGAGGTCGCGGGACCCGACAAACACGGTCACCCCATCGAAGACCAGCTCCTTCGCGACCTGCTTGCCCATGCCTTGGTTGGCTCCGGTGATCAGAGCAATACGGTTCGTAGGCACGAGGCCCCTCCTTCGCTGACGTGGCGATGACGAACGAGCGCTCGTGCCAGTGCGCGTCGCGCTCTGTGACAACCGTGCGGCCCTCCCGGCCGACGGAGAAGGCCACCTCGATCCTGGGAGTGGCAGGACCAGGCAACGTCAGTCCGCGGGAACTATCGTCAACGAGTGTGACGAACGCGGCAGGCTCGGGGCGCGAGAACAGGCTCGGCGACTACTTGCGCGCTCGGCGGGAACTGGTGGCTCCGGAGACTGTCGGTCTGCCTGAGGATGAACGACGTCGAGTGCCGGGGCTGCGCCGCGAAGAAGTCGCCCTGCTAGCCGGCATCAGCTCGGACTACTACCTCCGGCTCGAGCAGGGGCGCAACCGGAATCCCTCGGTGCAGGTGCTCGAAGCCATCGCACGCGTGCTGCAACTCGACGAACCCTCCACCGAGCATCTCCTCAAACTGAGCGCCACGGCGCCACGTCGGCGTCGCGCACCCCGCCGCGAGACAGTCATCCCCCGCATCATGGAGCTCGTCCGCTCGATAGAGATGCCCGCGTTTGTCGCGGGGCGCTACATGGACGTGCTCGCGAGCAATCCGCTGGCGCACGTCCTCTCGCCGGAGCTCCGACCCGGTGAGAACCTGCTGCGTGCTGCATTCCTCGACGCGGATGACCGAATACACCTCGATCGAAACGACATGGTCGCGATGTTCCGCAAACGCGTCGGAGCCGATCTCGACGATCCACGGGCCGTGCAGCTCATCGGAGAACTGTCACTGGCAAGCGAAGCGTTTCGGCAGGCGTGGGCCCGCCACGATGTGCGGCCGGCCCGGGGCGGTCCCGTCAGCATCGATCACCCGCAGGTCGGTCCGATGGAGCTAAACCTCTCCAAGCTCGCCGTCGACGACACCGGCGACCAGATGCTCGTCATCTACCACCCCACCGACACGCACCCGGAAAGCGCGGACCGGTTCACGCTGCTCGCGTCTTGGGCCGCAGAAACGCGACCCGTACGAGAGGAAGACGTCCGCGCGGTGGACGACTGACACCCCCCTGCGGTTCACGTCATACCCACGACTGCTCGACCGCGCTCGACGCTCGGGCCAACACCGGCGAGAACCCGCGGGAGGACTGCCGGCCAGGCCATGCCGATGATCGCCTCATCGCGGAGCAAGACTATGCAGCCATGCGACGACGTGTTCTCCCTTGCCCAGGTGACGAAGTGCTGCAGGAACTCTTCGCGTCACTCAACCTGCGATGAGAATCGCTCAACCTTCACTGCGACAGATCAATGGGGGTGTGAGGCGGCCGAGACGAAGAGTGCGCGCAAGCCGTGGGAGGTCGAGGACGGGCTGTGGGAACGGATCGAGCCAAGACCGACGGGTGCCAACGCATCCACCATCTGCCCGGGACACCTGTCGCCGCGGACACGGTCCCGCCGGGCCGCCTCGTCGCACCGCACCCCGGTCACCGGGGACCGGACATCCGCAGAAACGCCTCGAAGACGCAGCCCCGTCAGGTCCGCGACCTCCGTTTGAGGCATTCACTCTCATTTTCGCGTGCCACGTTCCCGGGCGGCTGCCATCGCTGGGCGCTCTGTCCGCCTACCCCGCCATCAAACCCGAGCAGGGGTAATAGGGGGATGCCAGCCTCGTGTCACGGTATGCCTCCCTGCCGACTGTCCCTGTGCCTGTCGCGGCGCCACAGACGGGCAGAACCCGCTCGCCACGAGGTACCGCGGAGGACTTGACGGCACCACAACCGACACCCATCCCTGTGCTGCTGAGCCCTGCTCTTTCCCCCGCCCTGCAGGCAAGGACGCCCCTCAGAATCGTCGCCATCTGTACCAGCCTTCCTTGCACAGCCCTGTCTCGGTCGTCCTCCACTTACTGCGCGCCAAGGGGCGGTCCCCTGGCCCCAGGCCGTAACTTACGGCGACCCTCCGACCCTCCCGGTTCCGTGGCCGCCTCGGACGCCCTGCCCCCTCCGACCCAGGACTACATGTGTGGTTCAGGACAGAACCTCTGCCCCGCCAGCGGGTCCTGCCCTGAAGCGCCCGTACCTGTTCCCAGGCGCCAATCCTCCGTACCCCAGGACTCCTGATCAGCTAACCCATTGCCAAGACAAGCGCAGAGGCCCCTATCCGACGCCCCTATCTCCTGACAGAGCAATTTCTCCCCTGGCCGTGTAGCTCAAGGCACAAGCCCCCACGACAGGGCTACCCCTCTCTCTTCCAGAAATTACCTCCCCACCGCAGGGCGGGGAATACAAGCCCGATTGAACAGCCCTTCCTTTCAAGCGAGACAGCGAAACGTTCCTCCACCCCAGACAGGCCCTGGATAACAAAACGGGAATTTTCGATACCGTTCGGCCAGGTAACCCGACAGGTAATTGACCTTGTCGCCACTTCGAGTGAAGCACCCCTTGCGAGAGGGGTAACTTATGCATTCTCATAGATAGGGTTCTGCAATGATCGAAACCCTTCCATGGGAAGAAGTAGCCGGTAATCCCGACAAGTACATCCAGCTCTTGGAGGAGAAGGAGGTCGAACTGCAGCGCGATATGTTCAAGGTCCGCCAGGAGCTTCGCCTCGTGCGTCAGGTAAAGAAGCAGATGCAGATCGCAGACGAGTGGCGGACATCAGGCATCCCTGAGCAGCGACAGTCCGACACAGACTCCGACGACGCCGAGCCGGCAACGGCAACCGGCGGCTTCCAGGTCGCGCCCCGCAAGACGCGAATCTTGCGGCTGATGGCCCAGGATCCGTTGCGGCAGTGGAAAGCCCTCGAAGTGGCCAACGCACTCAACGAAGCCGACAAGATCAAGAGCGTTCGCGTGGCAGCGGATGAACTCGCCAAAGCCGGATCTTTGATCAAGCTGCCGAATGCCTTCTACCAGTACGCACCACCCCAGCAGCCTTAAACAAAAGAAGGCCGCCACCAAGGAGTCCAGTCCAAGGTGACGGCCAACGGCGACGAACCCACCTAGTACCTTCCACAGCGCCGGATCAGTTCGTCACGTTGCATTTTACGAGCGGTCGAGGGCCGCCGGTAGCGCACGACGAAATATGGTCCCGCCCTTCGCCCGAAGGGATGACCGCCCGCATGTTCGGTTTCGAACAGCCATTCCGTGCCCCACGTCCATATACCGGCGGCTCCCCGCAGCGGCCCGCTTTACACATCCCGGCCGGGCCAGAGATCGCAGTCCAGCGCCTTTTCGAGATTGGCAATGGTCAGCAGGTCGGGCCACGCCTCACCGGCGAGCGCCTTGGCGATCGTGAAGCGGGCCACGCCACTTTCGCGCGACAGCTGAGCGACGGACCAACCCCGCCCGTCGAGCGCAGCCCTGAGCCGAGCAGCCATGGCCTGGGCGACCCGCGCCCCGTGGTGCTCCTCCATGACGGCCTCAGGCCACGCGCCGCTGGCGCAGTACGCGCGCGGCGGCAGTCGGCGGGCATCTCCTTGGGGCATGAGGTGAAGTCTGACCCATCCGGTCCTCCCCGGTCGCGCGCGGCTGCTGCCACAGCTACATGTTATTCGAATAACACCCCACCGGCTGGGGTGTTGGTTTGGCGACATGTGATGAGTCAGCGGATTGATTCCTACGGCCCGTCCGGCTCCCCCGCGGGGTGGAACCGCGTCGGCGACGAAGTGCGCCGTGTTGTCCGCCTCGCCGACCCCCTGACGTCGTACAAAGCACGTGAACTGCTCTCCGCGCTCTCCCAGTTGGCCCTCTTCTGCAACGGTGAGGGCCTTCCCGGGAAGGCCGAGGTGTGGCTCTCCCGGGAGGTCATCGAGAGGTTCATCGCGGTCGGCTGTCCCAACGTGCGGGAGAGCACCCGCGGCAACTACCGGACCCGGCTCCTGCGGCTCAGCGAGATCGTGCTGGGCGGCGAATGCCGGACCGGGAAACCCGCCAAACTGTCGGCCTCGGTTCCCAACAGCCCCTACACCCGGACCGAGCTCGCGGACCTGTGGGGCTGGGTGGGTGGGCTGCCCACCGACGAGCTGCGCTGGGACTGCAAGACGCTCATGGCACTCGGGCTCGGTGTCGGCCTCGACTCACCGGAGGTCATCCGAGTCCGCGTCCATGACGTCCGCCGATCATCAGGAGGTGGTGGCCCAGTCGTCGTGGTCACTCGCGGATCCCGGAAACGGGAGATCCTCTGCCGCCGTCCCTGGGAAGGAGTTCTGGCCGCCGCTGCCGACCGTCTCGACAACTCCGGCGCCGCGCAGTACCTGTTCCGCCCCAACTCCTACAGCCGCGGCACCAACACCGTCACGAACTTCCTGGCCCGCGCCCAGCCGAGCCCGAAGGTCCCTCGCCTGGTCATGGGCCGCCTCAGATCCACGTGGTTGGTGGAGCTCTTCGAAGCGCGGCTTCCCATCACCGTCATCGTCGCGGCGGCCGGCGTCGACACCCTCCACGGCCTCTCCCGCATCCTGCCGTTTCTGAGCGCCGTCCCCGCCGAAGAAGCCGCCCGCCTGTTGCGGGGCAGCCAATGACCACGCCCCGCAGCCTGCCCAGTGATCGCCACGAGCGCCTTCTGGCGATGCGCGCCACGCGCAGATTCATCGACGACGCCGACGTCGATGCCGCGATCGAGGAAGTCGACAACAGCCAACTCGTCCCTCTGCTGGAGGAGTTCGTCCACCTCCCGCGAGGCCGACACCGCTCCCTGCACCTCCGAAGCCTCCTGGTCGGTCTCCATCTCTGCACCCAGGACACCGGCGGCAAGATCGTCCTGGAACGGGTCACGGACATCCTGTACTTCCGCATCAGTCCGCAGCTGCGCGCCCGCCTCGGCATAGCCGAGTACGACGACCACGACCAGGGATTCGAGGCGGCCTACGCCGTGGTCAGGCGGATCTTCCACGCCATGAAGGATGCGATGAACCCCTCCCCGCTGCCGCCCAACGGGCACCTCTCACGCAAGGAGGCGCACACACTGACGGCGGCAGCCGACGTCGACGAGCTGGTGGAGCGGGAGCGACGGCTGGCGCTGTTCACCGAGTTCGTGCTGGATGCCTCCGTACGCCCCCTCCACGATCTGCTGGCAGAACTGGCAGAGGTCTCCCTGGGCATCGACGCCACCCCCGTCCGCACGTTCTCCCGCGGCCGTCGCACGAACGGACCCGAGCTCGCGACCGATCCGGACGCCGGCTGGTACGTACGCGAGGGCGACCACCGCGACCCGGACGTGCCGGTGTCCGATGCCATGCGCCCGCCTCCGCCGCCCGCCAAGAAGGGCAAAGCCAAGCCGCCTCCGGGCAAGAAGAAGACCTCGCTCAAGAAGAAGTACCTCTACGGCTACGACGCCCACCTCATCGTGGCCCGGGACACCGAACACGACGCCGTACTCCTCGACGACGGCACCCCGAACCCCGACGTCCTGCCCGTCGTCGTACTCGGCGTCGCCCTCGACAAGCCCGGCCAGCGCCCCGCGTACAACGGCGTGAAGGTCCTGGACCGACTCCAGGAACGGGGCTACAAACCCGGCTACCTTGCCGGCGACCGCGCCTACAACAACTCCGAGCCCGCGGAATGGCAGATCCCCGTCCGAGCCATGGGCTACAAGCCCGTCTACGACTACCGGGCGGACCAGCTCGGCAAGCAGGACGGAACGCAGGGCGCCATCCTCGTCGAGGGCCGCTGGTACTGCCCGTCCATGCCGAAGCCCCTCATCAACGCCACCATCGACCTGCACGCCGAGCGCATCGACCGGGAGACGTGGGTCCGGCTGATCGCCGCCCGCCGCGGCTACCGCCTCATGCCGAAGCAGAACGCCGACGCCGACGGCTACCAGCGGATGATGTGCCCCGCCGAAGCAGGCAAGGCCCAGTGCTCTCTCAAGCCCCACACGATGGGACGCGGCATCCATCTACCCCTGGTCGACCCGGAACCCAGCCCGGTGGGCCCGGTCAAGGTCTGCCGCCAGCGCGCCATCACCGTCGGCCCGGAAGCCGGCGCCAAGCAGTGGCAGGCCCTGGAGTACGGCGGCCCGGAATGGCAGAAGATCTACTTCCGGCTGCGCAACAGCGTCGAGGGCTACAACGGCTACGCCAAGAACCCCCTCGCCGAGGGCATCGAAGCCGCCGGCTCCCGCCGCATCCGCGGCATCGCGGCCCAGACGATCCTCCTGGCCCTCCAACTCGCCCACGCCAACCGCCGCAAGATCAAGAAATGGCTGGAGACGCTCGCACTCGGCGGCGAACGCCCCCGGCGCCGCACCCACCACAGGCGGAAGACCAAGGAACCCGGGACCTGGACACCTACCGGACATATGTCGTCGGCCGCGTGAACCGGCCGAGGTCACCACAGCACCACCCGGAGAACGACCAGCAGCTCAAATAGCAGGGCCCCGGCCGTGAGATACCTCACCGCCGGGGCCCTGTCACGTCCCTGTCCGGGCCGGTTCCGGCTCGACAACGAGGAACGGGCCCCCACCGGTGACTTTCGTCACTGGTGAAGACCCGTTCCGTCGGTTCTTCGCTGTGCGCGAGGGGGGAGTTGAACCCCCACGCCCTTGCGGGCACTGGAACCTGAATCCAGCGCGTCTGCCTATTCCGCCACCCGCGCATTGGGTGTGTCCTCTGGCCCCGCTCCTTGCGGCCCGGCGCCTTCCGACACGCAGAAGATTAGCACGGTGGGGACGGTGGGTTCACATCCCTTATCCAGGCCCTCCGCCAGCACGGACGTCCGCGCCCCGGGGCGAGCCGCGCCCTTGCGCCCGCCGCCTGCACGGCCCACCGGGCCGACCGCCCGTGCCCCGTACTCCTGCCCCCGTCCCCCCGTACCCCCGTACCTCCGTGCCGCTCTGTCCGCCGGCCCTGCGTCCGTGTGCGGCAGCCACACGTCTCCAGCTCGTTTCCGCCTGTATCGACATGTGCCGGTTCACGTATCAACCTCGTACCGGTACCGGCCATCTCCCCAGGAGGCGGGCAGGGTCCACAGTCAGGTGCGGGACACTGGTCACGCACCCCCTCTACGATCCTTGGCAGAAACCTCGGTGGGAGTTCGACGTGAGTTCGGCGGGAGTACGGCAGGAGGAGTTCGAAGGGGTGCTGCGCAGGGAATCCGGGAGGGGACTTCAGTCGGTGTCGACACCCGTCGACCGGGTTGACAGGGGGAACCACCCGATTTCACGGCGCGTGGATACGATCAGTAAGCAGTACGGACGCAGGATGCAGCACGGCAACGACGGAGGAGGTGCCCCATGGGAGTCCTGAAGAAGTTCGAGCAGCGCCTCGAAGGCCTGGTCAACGGCACCTTCGCCAAGGTGTTCAAGTCCGAGGTCCAGCCGGTCGAGATCGCCGGCGCGCTCCAGCGGGAGTGCGACAACAACGCGACGATCTGGAACCGCGACAGGACCGTCGTCCCCAACGACTTCATCGTGGAGCTGAGCACGCCCGACTACGAGCGCCTCAGCCCCTACTCCGGCCAGCTCGGCGACGAGCTGGCCGGCATGGTGCGCGACTACGCCAAGCAGCAGCGCTACACCTTCATGGGCCCCATCAAGGTCAACCTGGAGAAGGCCGACGACCTCGACACCGGTCTGTACCGGGTGCGCAGTCGTACGCTCGCCTCCTCCAGCAGCCAGCAGGCTCCCGCGTCCGCCCCGGCCGGCGGCCGTCCCGGAGCCGGCGGTGGCTACGGCTACCCGCCGGCTTCCGCGCCCGCGGGTGCTCCGCCCATGCCGTCCGCGCCGCCGCCCGGCGCCCGCCCCGGCGCCGCGCCCTACGGCCAGCGGCCCTCGGGCGGGCCCGCCTCCGCGGCGGGCGGGCGCACACGCCACTGGATCGAGATCAACGGCACGCGCCATCAGATCTCCCGCCCGACGCTGGTGCTGGGCCGCAGCACCGAAGCCGACGTGCGGATCGACGACCCCGGCGTCTCCCGCCGGCACTGCGAGATCCGGACCGGAACGCCCTCGACGATCCAGGATCTCGGGTCCACCAACGGCATCGTGGTGGACGGGCAGCACACCACCCGCGCTACGCTCCGCGACGGCTCGCGGATCGTCGTGGGCAGCACCACCATCATTTACCGGCAAGCCGAAGGGTGAAGCGGGGGCAATGTCAGAGCTGACCCTCACGGTCATGCGGCTGGGTTTCCTGGCCGTACTGTGGCTGTTCGTGATCGTGGCCGTGCAGGTCATCCGGAGCGACCTGTTCGGTACGCGCGTCACCCAGCGCGGTTCCCGGCGTGAGAGCGCCCGGCCGCAGCAGGCCGCCCGGCAGGCACCCCCGCAGCAGCGCGGCCAGCAGTCCGGCGGCGGCGGTGGCCGCCAGCGCCGCGGTGCACCCACCAAACTCGTCGTCTCCGAGGGCACCCTCACGGGTACGACGGTCGCGTTGCAGGGGCAGACCATCACGCTGGGCCGCGCGCACGACAGCACCATCGTGCTGGACGACGACTACGCCTCCAGCAGGCATGCCAGGATCTACCCGGACCGTGACGGCCAGTGGATCGTCGAGGACCTCGGATCCACCAACGGCACGTACCTCGACCGGAACCGACTGACGACCCCCACACCGATTCCGCTGGGCGCGCCGATCCGCATCGGCAAGACCGTCATCGAGCTGCGGAAGTAGTGCCACGTCATGAATGAGCGCGAGCGGAGCGAGCACGCGGTGGCCCCCACGACGGGCCCCGGCGCGCTCCCGACCGGAGGGTGGGCACCGTGCGGATGTACCCGGAGCCGACGGGCGAGGTGCGCATGAGTCTGTCACTGCGCTTCGCCGCCGGATCGCACAAAGGCATGATCCGCGAGGGCAACGAGGACTCGGGCTACGCGGGCCCGCGCCTGCTCGCGATCGCCGACGGCATGGGCGGCCAGGCCGCCGGTGAGGTGGCCTCCTCCGAGGTGATCTCCACCATCGTCGCCCTCGACGACGACGTACCCGGCTCCGACATCCTCACCTCGCTCGGCACCGCCGTGCAGCGCGCCAACGACCAGTTGCGCATGATGGTCGAGGAGGACCCCCAGCTGGAGGGCATGGGGACCACCCTGACCGCCCTGCTGTGGACCGGGCAGCGGCTCGGCCTCGTCCATGTCGGCGACTCCCGCGCGTACCTCCTGAGGGACGGCGTCCTCACCCAGATCACCCAGGACCACACCTGGGTGCAGCGTCTCGTCGACGAGGGACGCATCACGGAAGAGGAAGCCACCACCCACCCGCAGCGCTCCCTCCTCATGCGCGCGCTGGGCAGCGGCGACCATGTCGAGCCCGACCTGTCGATCCGTGAGGTCCGCGCCGGCGACCGCTACCTGATCTGCTCCGACGGCCTCAGCGGCGTCGTCTCCCACCAGACGATGGAGGAGACCCTCGCCAGCTACCAGGGCCCGCAGGACACCGTGCAGGAGCTGATCCAGCTCGCGTTGCGCGGCGGCGGCCCGGACAACATCACGGTCATCGTGGCCGACGTCCTCGACATCGACGCCGGGGACACCCTCGCCGCCCAGCTCTCCGACACCCCGGTCGTGGTGGGCGCGGTCGCCGAGAACCAGCACCAGCTGCACGACAACGGCGCCATGCAGACCCCGGCCGGCCGTGCGGCCGGCCTCGGCCGGCCGGTGCCCGGACAGGGCGGCGGCGAGTTCGGCCCGCCCGGTTCCGGCGACACAGGCGGCTACGCACCGTCGGACAGCTTCGGCCAGTACGCGGACGGCGACTTCGTCAAGCCCCGCAAGAAGGGCGCGTGGCTGAAGAGATCGTTCTACTCCCTGCTCGCCGTCGCCGTGATCGGCGGCGGCACGTATGCGGGCTACCGGTGGACGCAGACGCAGTACTACGTCGGCGTCAACGAGGACCATGTCGCGCTCTACCAGGGCATCAGCCAGGACCTGGCGTGGGTCTCGCTCTCGAAGGTCGAGAAGGACCACCCCGAGATCGAACTCAAGTACCTGCCGCCGTACCAGCAGAACCAGCTCAAGGCCACCATCGCCGAGGGCGGCCTGACGGACGCCCAGGCGAAAATCGACGAGCTGTCCACCCAGGCGTCCGCGTGCAAGAAGGACGCTGAGCGCCGCGAGGCCGAGAGCCGTAATAACGCGAAGACGGGCGAGGGAGAGGCCGGAGGGGTCACGGGAACCACTCGGTCCTCGCTCACGTCCAAGGCATCACCGTCGCCGACTTCGTCGCCATCGACGTCGGCGCCGTCGTCCACACCGACACCCACACCCACCGGCCCCAGCCTGTCCGAGGAAGAGCAGAAGCTGGTCTCGCTGTGCGGGAAGCAGTAGGCAAGCCGTGAGGGGCCTCGTCATACGATGAGCAGTACTACCAACTCGCCGACGCACCACACGTCCACGATCGGCGCCATCGGCGCACCGAGCAGACGCAACACCGAGCTCGCGCTGCTGGTGTTCGCCGTGGTGATCCCGGTGTTCGCGTACGCCAACGTGGGCCTCGCCATCAACGACGAGGTCCCGACCGGCCTGCTCGGCTACGGGCTCGGGCTCGGTCTCCTGGCGGGTGTCGGCCACCTAGTGGTGCGCAAATTCGCGCCGTACGCCGACCCGCTGATGCTGCCGCTCGCCACGCTGCTCAACGGGCTCGGGCTCGTCGTCATCTGGCGCCTCGACCAGTCCCAGCGGCTCCAGCTGAGCTCCACGTACATCGAGGCCTCACCCCGGCAGCTGCTGAACTCCGCACTTGGCGTCGCCCTGTTCATCGCCGTCCTGGTCTTCCTCAAGGACCACCGCGTCCTGCAGCGCTACACGTACATCTCCATGGCAGCGGCCATGGTGCTGCTTCTGTTGCCCCTGGTGCCGGGACTCGGGGCCGACGAAACCTTCGGCGCCAAGATCTGGATCTCGATTCCCGGCCTCGGCACCATCCAGCCCGGTGAGTTCGCGAAGATCATCATCGCGGTCTTCTTCGCCGGCTACCTCATGGTGAAAAGAGACGCCCTCGCCCTGGCCAGCCGTCGCTTCATGGGCCTCTACCTGCCACGCGGCCGCGACCTCGGTCCCATCCTGGTCGTCTGGGCGATGTCCATCCTGATCCTGGTCTTCGAGACCGACCTCGGTTCGTCACTGCTGTTCTTCGGCATGTTCGTGATCATGCTGTACGTCGCCACCGAACGCACCAGCTGGATCGTGTTCGGTCTGCTGATGTCCGCCGTGGGCGCCGTCGGCGTGGCCTCCTTCGAGCCGCACGTCCAGCAGCGCGTCCAGGCCTGGCTCGACCCGATGAAGGAGTACGAGCTCAGCAAGCAGGGCATCATCGGCCACTCCGAGCAGTCCATGGAGGCCCTGTGGGCCTTCGGCTCCGGCGGCACCCTCGGCACCGGACTCGGCCAGGGCAACTCCGACCTCATCGGCTTCGCCGCCAACTCCGACTTCATCCTCGCCACCTTCGGCGAGGAGCTGGGCCTGGCCGGCGTCATGGCGATCCTGCTGCTCTACGGCCTGATCGTGGAGCGCGGCATCCGTACCGCCCTCGCGGCCCGCGACCCCTTCGGCAAGCTGCTCTCGGTCGGCCTGTCAGGCGCTTTCGCTCTCCAGGTCTTCGTGGTCGCCGGCGGCGTCCTGGGCCTGATCCCACTGACCGGGATGACACTGCCCTTCGTGGCGTATGGCGGTTCCTCCGTCATCGCCAACTGGGCGCTGATCGGCATCCTGCTCAGAATCAGCGACACCGCCCGCCGCCCGGCCCCGATGCCGGCCGCCAACCCCGACGCCGAGATGACCCAGGTGGTTCGCCCGTGAACAAGCCCCTGCGCCGGATCGCGCTCTTCTGCGGGATCCTCGTGCTCGCACTGCTCATTCGCGACAACTGGCTCCAGTACGTCAAGGCCGACGCCCTGAGGACGGACACCAAGAACCGCCGCGTCTCCATCGAGCGCTACGCCACACCGCGAGGCGACATCATCGTGGACGGCAAGGCGATCACCGGGTCCGTCGCCACCAAGGGCACCGACTACAAGTACAAGCGCACCTGGAAGAACGGCGAGATGTGGGCCCCCGTCACCGGCTACTCCTCCCAGATCGTGGGCGCCACGCAGCTGGAGAACCTTGAGGACGGCATACTCACCGGCAACGACGACCGGCTGTTCTTCCGCAACACCCTCGACATGATCACGGGCAAGAAGAAGGAGGGCGGCAGCGTCGTCACCACCCTCAACGCCGCCGCGCAGAAGGCGGCCTTCGAGGGACTCGGCAACAAGAAGGGCGCCGTCGCCGCGATCGACCCGGCCACGGGCGGCATCCTCGCGCTGGCCTCCACACCGTCGTACGACCCCAGCACCTTCGCCGGCATCAGCAGCAAGGACGGCGAGACCTTCACGAAGCTGGAGAAGGACAAGGACAAGCCGATGCTCAACCGGGCGCTGCGCGAGACGTACCCGCCCGGCTCGACCTTCAAGGTGGTCACCGCCGCTGCGGCGCTGGAGAACGGCAAGGCGAACGGCATCGACGAGCCCACCGACACCCCTGACCCGTACCGGCTGCCACAGTCCACGTACGACCTCACCAACGAGCACGGCGCGTGCAAGAACGCCACGCTGCGCGACGCGCTGGAGGTCTCCTGCAACACCGTCTTCGCCAACCTCAGCGACCAGGTCGGCAACGAGAAGATGATCGAGCAGGCCGACAAGTTCGGTTTCAACGATTCGAAGCTCGACATCCCCGTCCGCGCCGCCGAGAGCGTCTACCCGAAGGACAACCGGCCGCAGAACGCCCTGAGCGGCATCGGCCAGGCCTCCACCCGCGCCACCCCGCTCCAGATGGCCATGGTCAGCGCCGCAGTCGCCAACGACGGCAAGCTGATGAAGCCGTACATGGTGGACCAGCTGCGGGCCTCGAACCTCGACACCATCGAGACGCACGAGCCCGAGGAGCTCTCCCAGGCCGTCTCCGGGGACACCGCCCAAAAGCTGCAGGCCATGATGGAGACCGTCGTCAAGACCGGTACCGGCGCCAAGGCGCAGATCCCCGGCGTCACCGTCGGCGGCAAGACCGGTACCGCCCAGCACGGCCTCAAGAACAGCGAGAAGCCGTACGCCTGGTTCATCTCGTACGCCAAGCTCAGCGACGGCAGCTCGCCGGTCGCTGTGGCCGTCGTCGTCGAGGACGGCAGCGCCAACCGTGACGACATCTCAGGTGGTGGTCTCGCCGCCCCCATCGCGAGGAACGTGATGAAGGCAGTCATCGACAGCAAGAAGTGACCCCTGTCACGTCGCCTTCACAACGGTGCACGTTGCGATACCGGTCCTGTATCAGGTGACGCGACCGACCAGGTCACGCAAGGCGAGCCGGGTACCGTATGCCCGGACAGCACACCGCCGGACCACACGTGGGTGCGGTCGGGACCGACGGAGAGGGCTGGTAGGAAGCTATGGAAGAGCCGCGTCGCCTCGGCGGCCGGTACGAGCTGGGCCAGGTGCTCGGCCGTGGTGGCATGGCAGAGGTCTACCTCGCGCACGACACCCGCCTCGGCCGCACCGTGGCGGTGAAGACGCTGCGAGCAGACCTCGCACGCGACCCCACCTTCCAGGCCCGGTTCCGCCGGGAGGCCCAGTCGGCCGCCTCGCTCAACCATCCCGCGATCGTCGCGGTCTACGACACGGGCGAGGACTACATCGACGGGGTCTCGATCCCGTACATCGTCATGGAGTACGTCGACGGCTCCACGCTGCGTGAACTCCTGCACTCCGGCCGCAAACTGCTGCCGGAGCGCTCCATGGAGATGACCATCGGCATCCTCCAGGGCCTGGAGTACGCGCACCGCAACGGCATCGTCCACCGCGACATCAAGCCGGCCAACGTCATGCTGACGCGCACCGGCCAGGTCAAGGTGATGGACTTCGGCATCGCCCGCGCCATGGGCGACTCCGGCATGACGATGACGCAGACCGCGGCGGTCATCGGCACCGCCCAGTACCTGTCGCCGGAGCAGGCGAAGGGCGAGCAGGTGGACGCCCGGTCCGACCTCTACTCGACCGGCTGCCTGCTCTACGAACTGCTGACGGTCCGCCCGCCCTTCGTGGGCGACTCCCCGGTGGCGGTGGCATACCAGCACGTACGGGAAGAAGCACAGCCCCCGTCGGTCTTCGACCCCGAGATCACGCCCGAGATGGACGCGATCGTACTGAAGGCCCTGGTCAAGGACCCGGACTACCGCTACCAGTCCGCCGACGAGATGCGCGCCGACATCGAGGCCTGCCTCGACGGCCAGCCCGTCGCGGCCACCGCGGCCATGGGTTCCGTCGGCTACGGCGCCTACCCGGACGACCAGCCGACGACGGCCCTGCGCTCCGCGGACGCGGGGGCCACCACCATGATGCCGCCGATGAACCCGGACGACGGTGGCTTCGGCTACGACGACCGGGCCGGCCGGCGCCGCCAGAACCAGAAGAAGAACAACACCTCGACGATCCTGCTGGTCGTCGCGGGTGTCCTGGTCCTCATCGGCGCGATCCTCATCGGCAAGTGGGCCTTCAGCGGCAACGGCAACCCCAACGACACCGTCGCCACCCCCAACTTCATCGGCGTCACCCAGCCCGAGGCCGAGCGGATGGCGAACAACGTCGACCTGGAGGTGGACTTCACCAAGAAGCCCTGTGAGAAAGAGAAGAAGGGCAACGTCTGCGAGCAGAACCCGGACCCCAAGACCGAGGTCAAGAAGGGCGAAACCATCAATCTGGTGGTGTCCACGGGGGCGCCGAAGGTGGCGGTGCCGAACGTCATCGGTGACAAGGTCGCCGAGGCCACGCAGGAGCTGAAGGGCGACAAGTACCAGTTCAATGTCGAGACGGAGACCAAGGAGTCCAGCGAGGACCCGGGCACCGTCCTGAAGACGGACCCCATCGCGGGCGAGGAGATCGAGAAGGGCTCCACGATCACCCTCACCGTCGCCAAGAAAGAGTCGAAGTCCACGGTCCCGGACGTCTCCGGCCAGTCCTGTGAAGCGGCGCAGCAGCAGATGCAGGCCAACGACCTGACCGGCACCTGCACCGAGGTCGATACCGAAGACGACAATCTGGTCGGCAAGGTCATCACCACATCGCCCCCGGCGGGCGCCCCGGCCGATAAGAACTCTACGGTGACCATCCAGATCGGCAAGAAGGCCGAGCAGCAGGTGGTGACGGTTCCGGACGTGACCCGTCAGCGCGTGAAGGACGCCAGGAAGGCGTTGGAGCGCGAGGGTCTGACTGTGGGCAACGTCGGGGGCTCGCAAAACGAGGACGCCATCGTCCTTGTCCAGGACCCGCAACCGGGCAGCCAGGTGCCCGCGGGCACCCCGGTGAACCTCCAGGCCTTTGACCAGGGCGGCAACAACGGAGGCAACGGAGGCGGCGGCGTCTTCGGAGGCATCAACGGAGCAAGCTTCCGCCAGGAGGACTGACCCACCACACAACCCGACAGAGCCTGGCGTCAAGAGTCGTACAACGACGCCAGGCTCTTTCGGTGCCGACCACCGCTAGTGTCTCGTGCTTCTGATCGCGTTGCTCAGGTTGGCTAGTGCCCCAACAGGCAACGTTCGCCCCGTCGCGACGCCGGGTGCGCCCTCTCGCCGCACCGGCCGGAAGCCCAAGTACATCCAGTACGAGGACTTCCGGCCGGCACGCCGAGAGCACGCACCGGACGCCGCTCCTTAACGGGCAAACGTTGCCTGTCGGGGCACTAGTGGATCAATTAGGGTCGATCACCAGGCCAGTCTCCGCGCGGCAGCCATCGATCAGGTGCGGATGAACTGGATCTTGACCTTGCGTTTGATGATGCGGGCGCGGCCGTCCAAGTCGCGGCGCGGCGACAAAGTTGGTGAGGAACGTCTCAGAAGCGGGCAGATGCCGTCGGCGGGGTTCGAATCGGTGGCGTACATGGGGCATCTGGAAGACGCGCGGCCACGCCTTGTGTTCGTCGGCGAACTCCTTCATCTTTGGGCACAGGCGCACGTTCAGGTTGCCCCAGCACCACACGAGCGGGGTGTTGAGCTGCTGGTAGGCCGCGAGTGGCTTCACTGAGGTTGAATTGGTGATGGCGTCGGGGCGCGACAGCTGATCCTTGCGGTAGGCCAGCACCGCGCCCGCCAGCTCCCGCGCCTGCTGCGCGCCCACGGTGCTGCGCCGGCCCTGCCACGACCTTGTTCAGCTCCTGCATGGTCGGTCTGGCACCACCACTGGCACGACGCCGCCCAAGCCCACCGCCACTGGAACAACGTCACCGCCGCGGACACGAGCTGACTACTGAAGACCAAGGCCTACAGCTGTCCACCAAGGCATCACCTGACGCAGGTCCGAATATTACGTGAAGAACACCTAGCATTAGGTGATCAGGTGTGGCAGAGTTGTGACGCAATGTCATGCGCGCGCCAATATTGCTCGTAATTGAGTGACCGCGCCGAGTCGCGTGCACAGTGGCAAGTTCGGAAACAGTGAGACATGGAGGGGATAACGAGTGAAGCACCTAAAGAGGTTTGCGCTTGTCGGAGGCACCGCCGCTGCGGCAACACTGCTGACAGCCACGAATGCGTTCGCAACCTGGTCCAGCAGTATCGCCGGAGCCAGGCCGGGCTTCGCCTCCCGGGAATGGGGGGACCAGAGCTACACACAAATTCATTTCAATAGGTGCCACACCGGTGACTTTCCAGGCACAAAGAGTGTCGACGTTCAATTGGTTCGAGTGGACACTTTCCCGGATACTTACTACGACACAAAGCGTTTCACAGAATGCTTCACGCTGGGCGATGGCGACGAGACCAGCACGGGGGTTTGGACGGGCTTGCCAGCCGGTGACTACCAGTTCTATATCAAGATGATCAACAACTCGGATATCAGCAGTTCATGGGTGAGCGTTGAGAAGGTTACCGTGGACACGACCCAGGCAGACTAGCCCTAAATCCTACCCATAAAGCAGATGGGCGTCCGCGTTCCTCAAGGTGGAATCGGAGGCCCATCTCGGTTTCCTTCTTCATGCTTCATTGAATTAACATGTCGAATACGAGCTTAACCTTCAGTGCGATGCGTTTGTGCCTCCTGGACACGGAGTACCTGGCGCGCACAGAGCTTGTGGACAACTCTGTCCACAGAGACGCCACCTCCCTCGACGACCTCGTCACCAGCACATCGCCCTACTCGACCGCACTGTCGTGCCGAAACTAAAGCCCTGATCGAGACATCAGGCGAGCACTCCGCGAACTCATCGCTCTCCGGACAGCGGTTCAACGCATCGATCGGAGGCTCCATCAGCACGACATCCGGCTGCAAAGGCTAGAGGCCCCACGCCGGGACCAGCCTCTCGGCGGGGTCATCTCGTCCGCTGCCGCCATGAACGGCCGCGAGTTTGAGGAGCAAATCGCCGAACTGCTGGGTCGCGACGGCTGCACTAGCATCGTCGTCCAGTGAAAGCGATTCACGCCCCATCGCTCGATCACCAGCTCTGAGATCCAGAAGTTCGTCGGGACCGCAAAGATTCTCCACGACTCGGATGTGGCTTCTTGGTGACAACGTGCCCTTCAAGCGCGCTCTTGAACTCGCTTCCGAGAGCAGCATCACCGCCGTGCGCCGTGGGCTCCTGGAAGAGTGGAGCGCATGGAGGAGTGCTGAGCCGTCCACCTTCTCCACCCGCTCCAGTTGCCTCCACACGAAGTACCGGTACGCCGACGTTTACGGGGCGTGCAGCTCGTCAGTGTGATGTAGCGGCCCGGCTTCTTCCGGCGCGACTCATTCGGGACCGGAGCCAGGACCTTGACGTTGTACTCCGAGGTCCCGAGGAGAATCGCGTAGACCTTGTAGACGCACCAGTCATCCTTGGTCTCGAAGACGATCGAGTCGCCCTTCTCGATCCAGTGCCACAGAGCTCCGAACGCCACACAGCAGTTGGCCACGGTGGCCCGACAGCGAGCAATTCAAGTCCCACCCTTCTGCTTCAGCCAGCTGTCATCTCTAATGCTCAATCCATCTATTCCAAGCTTACGTATGAAATTCGACCGCATCTTCGTATTGATCTACTCGTTGAACTGCTGGGGTGGAGCATCGAGCCTCCGCCCAGAGGCGAATGACCGTCCTCGAGCAGGTGAACGAAGGGACAGAGTATGTTCAACGAAGTGGCTCTACTGGAGTCGAAAGCACTGCGCGACAGCGTGCTGGACCGCACCGACGTGCTCGACAGAGTGAAGGCGCTGTCGCTGTTGCCGGACGGGATGCATGTCACGACAGCGATGGTCGCGACCTACTTCGAGGTAGCCGAGACAGTCATCAACAACCTGCTCAGCCGCCACAGACAGGAGCTTGCAGCGAACGGACTGCGCGTCCTTCGCGGCCCTGAGCTGCGAGAATTTAAGGAACTCAACTTGAGTTCCTATCCCAGTGGTTATCCACAGCCCCGCTCCAGCCTGGCCCTCTGGCCGCGCAGGGCCGTCCTCAACGTCGCCATGCTTCTCCGCGACAGCGGTGTCGCCCGTCAGGTGCGTACGTACCTGCTCGACATGGAGTACCTGGTAGGCAGCCTCCCTGTGGACAACCTCCTCGCGGGAGAGGGAGCCCCTACAGACGAACCGGAGGCATCCCTCGACGACCACATCGACCAGCGCATCGCCCACGTACTCGGCCGTACCGTCGTGCCCATGTTCAATGCCCTGATCGAGACATCTGGCGAGCACCGCCGCGAACTCATCGCTCTGCGGACAGGGGTTCAGCGCATCGAACGAAGGCTCCAGCAACACCACATCCGGTTGCAGAGGCTGGAAGCACCACGACAGGACCGGCCCCTCGCCGGGATCATGGCTTCCATGGACGCCATGAACGGCAGGGAGTTCGAGGAGCAAGTCGCCAGTCTGCTGCGCCGCG
The DNA here is from genome assembly GCF_014650715.1 of Streptomyces bluensis. Classification (GTDB taxonomy): domain Bacteria; phylum Actinomycetota; class Actinomycetes; order Streptomycetales; family Streptomycetaceae; genus Streptomyces; species Streptomyces bluensis. Next base: position 20,459 of record NZ_BMVM01000014.1, read on the forward strand.
ACGGCTGTACCAACGTCGTGGTCAAAGGCGGCAGCAGAGACCGCGGCATCGACATCACCGGTCGTACGGCCAGCGGGCGACGCCTCGCCGTCCAGTGCAAGCGATTCGCGCCCCACATCTCGATCACTAGCCCAGAGGTCCAGAAGTTTGTCGGGGCGGCAAAGGTTCTGCACGACTCGGAGGTGGCCCTCTTTGTGGCAACGTGCCCCTTCACCCGAGATGCCTTGAACGTCGCTTTGGCGGGCGGCATCACAGCCGTGCACCGTGGGCTGCTTGAGGAGTGGAGTGCCGGGGCAGCACTGAACGTCCTGGGTTAATCACGACGGAACACAGATGAGCCCGAAGCCGCAAAGGCTGCTTGCGGCTTCGGGCCCAGTTCATCCTAGGCGTGACGGGCTGTCACGCTAACGCAGTTCCTCGGGCAACGTACGATCCGCATCCACCTTCTCCACCCGCTCCAACTCCCCCCACACGATGTACCGGTACGTCGAGGTGAACACGGGCGTGCACGTCGTCAGCGTGATGTAGCGGCCCGGCTTCTTCTTCCCCGACTCCTTCGGGACCGGGGCGAGGACCTTGACGTTGTACTTCGAAGTCTCCGGGAGGATCGCGTAGACCTTGTAGACGTACCAGTCGTCCTTGGTCTCGAAGACGATCGGGTCGCCCTTCTTGATCTTGTGGATGTTGTGGAACTTGGCGCCGTGTCCGTCACGGTGGGCGGCGAGGGAGAAGTTGCCGTTCTTGTCGCTGGTCGGGAGGGTCGCCTTGACGGGGTCGGTGTAGTAGCCGGCCACGCCGTCGTTCAGCAGCTTCGACGAGGTGCCCTTGCGGACCAGGATCTCGCCCTTCGTCATCGACGGGACGTGCAGGAAACCGATGCCGTTCTTGGTGTCCAACGCCCCGGGACCTCCGGGACCGGTGTTCGGCTGCTCCGCCCAGTTGTCACGGACCTTGTCGCCCTGCTTGTCCGCCGCACGGTCCGCGACGACGTTCGTCCACCACAGCGAGTAGACGACGAACAGGCCCAGCACCAGACCCGCCGTGATGAGGAGTTCGCCGAGGACACTGACCGCCATCGCGATCCGGCCCATGCGGCGGCGGCGCGGCGGCGCGGCGGTCGAGGACGAGGATGCGGGCGCGGGCTCCGGCGCTCCGGCGGTCCGCTCGTCCTGCTGGCCCTGTTCGGCCTGCTCGTCCTGTTCGCCCTGCTCGTCGTGCTGGTCACCGTGCTTCGTGGTCGCTGCCACTTCCATCTGCCCCGTCTATTCCAGGTACCGCATGCTCCTGCTGGACGAGCGTGTCCGCTCTCATTGGACGAGCGCGTCCGGTTTGCCCTTGCTGCGCGGCCGTTCCTCGACCATCTTGCCCCACACGATCATCCGGTACTTACTGGTGAACTCCGGCGTACACGTGGTGAGGGTGATATACCGGCCCGCCGTTGTGAAACCGGACCCCTTGGGGATCGGATCGAGAACACTGATGTTCGAGGGGGAGGTCACCGGCAGGATCGAGGCCATGTCGTAGACGTAGTACGTGTCCCGCGTCTCGACCACGATCGGATCGCCCGGCTTGAGACGGTTGATGTACCGGAACGGCTCGCCGTGCGTGTTGCGGTGTCCCGCGACGCCGAAGTTGCCCTTCTTGTCCTCGGGCATCGCCGTCTTGATGCTGTCCTCGTCGTAGTGCCCGACCATGCCGCGGTCCAGCACCTTCGACTTGCTGATGCCCTCCGCGATCGGCACGACCACGTCCAGCTTCGGGATGTGCAGCATGGCGAAGCCCTGCCCGGGCTCGAAGGCCCCCGGCGCGCGCTTTCCGCTGGCCCACTCCTGCTGAAGGCTGTTCGCCTCCTGGCCCGCCTGCGCGTTCGCCAGGATGTTTGAGTACCACAGCTGGTACGTCACGAACAGCAGCATCAGCACACCGGTGGTGATGAACACCTCACCGATCGCCCGGCTCGCGACAACGCCCGCGCTGGGCTTGTTCGCCCGCGCCGCCCGGCGTGCCTCCACCCGCGACCGGGGTGCCGCTAAGGGCGTCCCGTCGGCCTTCTCGCCGTCCGGGGCACCGCGCCGGGCGCCATGCCGCCCCCCACGGGCGCCCGAGCCGCTCTGAGCCGCTCCAGCGCCCTTGTGGGCGCCGTGCGCGCCTCCCGAGCCCCCATGACGCCCCTGCCGCTTCGCGGCCTTCCTACGGGCCGCACGGCCACCGGGAGCGGAGGCGGGAGAGACGGGGGACGCACCGGCCGTGCCCGCCGCACCGGACACCGAGCCCGCCGCAGACGCCGAGCCCGCTGCGGATATCGCCTCGTCGGCCGCACGGGCCATGCGCCGCGCCTCGTCCACGCGCAGCGCCACCGTCTCCTCGTCGACCGGCAGCGGCCGGTACCCGGCCGTCCCCTCGTCGACCACCGGATGCTCGTGCCCGTAGGACGTCCCCACGCCGCCCGGCTCGTACGACGTCTGCGCCTGCGGCTGGGGCTGGGGCTGATGCTGGGGCTGCCTGTGACGCTGTCCGGGCCAGTCCTCGCTGTACTGGGAACGCGAAGCGGGAGCGCCCGGCAGGGGATCGGTCAGCGGGTCCGAGAGTCCCTCGACCGCCGCCTGGAAGGCCTCCGCTTGCAACGTCTCCGCTTGCAAGGCCTCCGCCTCGAACGCGTCGGCTCCCCCGTACGCGGCCTCGCCGCCGTAGGGGGAACTCTCGCGCTCGGGGCGCAGCGCCGTCACGCCGTGGCCCTGCCCACGACCGGCGCGAGCCCGGACGACCGCGCCACGGCCTCCCGGTCTCCGCATTCCGCCAGCCAGTTGGCGAGCATCCGGTGCCCATGCTCCGTCAGCACCGACTCGGGATGGAACTGCACGCCCTCGACCGGGAGTTCACGGTGCCTCAGCCCCATGATGATGCCGTCGTGCGTGCGCGCGGTGACCTCCAGCTCGGCCGGCACCGTCGCCGGCTCCGCGGCCAGCGAGTGGTACCGCGTGGCGGTGAAAGGGGACGGCAGACCGGCGAAGACACCCCTGCCCTCGTGCTCCACCAACGACGTCTTACCGTGCAGCAACTCGGGCGCGCGGTCCACGACACCGCCGTACGCCACCTGCATCGACTGCATCCCGAGACAGACCCCGAACACGGGCACCCCGGTCGCCGCGCAGTGCCGGACCATGTCGACGCAGACGCCCGCTTCCTCGGGCGTGCCCGGCCCGGGCGACAGCAGCACACCGTCGAACCCGTCCTGCGCGTGCGAGGTCGCCACCTCGTCGTTGCGCAGCACCTCGCACTCGGCGCCCAACTGGTACAGGTACTGGACCAGGTTGAAGACGAAGCTGTCGTAGTTGTCGACGACGAGAATCCGGGCGCTCACTGGTCGTTCACCGTCACATCGTTGAAGGGCAACAGGGGCTCGGCCCAGGGAAAGACGTACTGGAAAAGGACATAAACCACGACCAAGATCAGTACGACGGAAATCAACGCCCTGACCCATGCGTTCCCCGGCAGATGCCGCCAGATCCAGCCGTACATGCCGTCCCTTCCGTCACACCACGGCACAGACTCACGCCGTTTACGCCACCAGACTAACGGCGCAACGCCTCCGGTTTCCCAGCCTCCACAGGCTGTGTGGAATCCAGATGCGCCCACACAATCAGCCGATGACTGTGCCCCCACTCCGGTTCACAGGTGGTCAGCGTCAGATAGCGGCCCGAGCGGATGTACCCGGACTTACGGGGGACAGGATCGATCACCTCAACGTCCGTGGGCAGGGTTTTGTAGGGCCCTTTGTCGATCCGATACGTGAACCAGGTCGTCCCGTCCGTCAGGACCACCGCATCACCCACGCGCAGCCTGGGGAAGTCCTTGAAGGGATCACCGTAGGTGCGGCGATGGCCGGCCACGGCGAAGTTCCCCTTCTGTCCGAGCCGCGCCGTGTTCGCGTAGTGACCGAGTCCCTCCTTGAGGGTGTTCACCTCGGTGCCCTCCAGCACGGGCTTGTTCCACGTGAAACCAAGACGCGGGATGTACATCACCGCGAAGGGTTCGCCGTCCTGGTACGGCGCGGGTGCGGCCGGAGCAGCCGAGTTGCCGGGCCTCGTCGAGCCCTCAGAGCCCTCAGAGCCGTCAGAGCCCGCAGGCGCCGTCGGGGACTTCACATCCCCCTTCGCCCACTGCTCCTGAAGCTCGTCGATCTGACGGTCCATCGCACTGTCGGCCTTCACACCCGTCCAGAACAGCACATAGGCCACGAACAGCACGATCAGAGTGCCCACGGTGATGCACAGCTCGCTGACGCTCCTGACGATCACGCGCACCGGCACAGAGTCCCCCAGCGGCAGCTACTCCACGGGCTTCGCGTACTGCAGATCCACTGTGCCCGAGTAAGGGGGAAGAGTCACCGCCCCGTCCTCGGTGACTTTCCAGCCGAGCCCGTAGACGTTGACGTACACCATGTAGTTCTGGATCGCGGGGGAGACGCTGAGGGCCTTCTGCAGTTTCTGCGGGTCTCCGACCGCCTGGATCGTGTACGGAGGCGAGTAGACGCGCCCCTGGAGGATCAGGGTGTTCCCGACGCAGCGCACGGCGCTGGTGGAGATCAGCCGCTGGTCCATGACCTTGACGCCCTCGGCGCCGCCTTCCCACAGGGCGTTCACCACGGCCTGGAGGTCCTGCTGGTGGATGACCAGGAAGTCGGGCTGCGGCTCGGGGTAACCAGGCAGCTTGGCGGTGGCGTCCGGCGGGGCGTCGTTGAGGGTGACCGTGATGGCCTCACCCTTGAGCTTCTGGGTGCCCGCGTTCTTCTCCAGCGCCTTCAGCCGGGCGTCTTCCGCATCCGTGCGGCCGTCGTCACGCTCGGCCAGGGCCTCGATCTCGTCACGCAGGGCCCCGTTCGACTCGTCGAGCTGGCCGTTCTTACGGCTGCGTTCATGGATGAGGTCGGACAGCTTCAGCAGGGAGCTGTCCGTACGGATGTTGGTGCCCTTGGCCGTGTCGAAGCTCGTGAAGAAGATCAGCCCGGCCAGGGCGAACACGGCGACGGTCAGCACCCGCACCGGGGGAAAGCGGAGCGAACCGGACGGATCAGCCGGGACGGAACCCGTCGCGGGCGAGTCGCCCTGACCCGATCGGGGTGTGTCGGCGGAATTGCTCAACGTACCCTTATCTCCTTCGGCGCCGCGGAAGCACTACGCTAACGGACGCCCGGGGGAGCATTCAGTGTCCCCTTGTACGCTGCCCCGGAGCCCGCCCCAGTTCCCTGCGCGGCCACGCAGCGCATCGACAGGAGAGACCCTCGTGCCGAAGTCACGTATCCGCAAGAAGGCCGACTACACCCCGCCGCCCACCAAGCAGGCAGCGACCATCAAGCTGAACAACCGCGGCTGGGTCGCCCCCGTCATGCTGGCCATGTTCCTCATCGGCCTCGCCTGGATCGTCGTCTTCTACGTCACCGACGGCTCACTGCCCATCGACTCACTGGGCAACTGGAACATCGTGGTCGGCTTCGGCTTCATCGCGGCGGGATTCGGCGTCTCCACCCAGTGGAAGTAGGGCTCGGGGCACAGGTGACGTAGAGGTCGCCGCTCGCTGAACCCAGCTCCACCCCAGGATGTCCGATGAGTTATCCACAGACGTTATCCACATGGGGAAGCACATGGGGAAAAGAAAAGACGATCTGTGGATAACCCACCGGGCATGGACGCCGATACGACAGACACACCGCCACTCGTAAGCATGTTCGCCCCCTGTCCCACCTGCGAAAACACGGGTGAGCGACAGGGGGCACAGCTGTTCCCGCACGGTATGCACAAGATCCGCGACGGTCTGTGGACAACAGCGCCGAAGGCGGGCCGGGCGGCCCCCCTCAGGTGAGCTGAGCCGTCCTGACCAGCGTCGCGACCACCACGGCGGCCAGCACCAGGCCGCAGACGCCGTACTGGATCAGGGTGCGGCGTTCACGCGGCGCGTGGACCATCGCGTAGCCGATCCCGACACCGGCGACGAGGCCGCCGACGTGGGCCTCCCAGGAGATGTTGAACGCCGGGTTGAAGGTGAAGATCAGATTGATCACCAGCAGGGCGATGATCGGCCGCATGTCGTACCGGAGCCGGCGCATGAGGACCGCGGTCGCGCCGAAGAGTCCGAAGATGGCGCCCGAGGCACCGAGCGAGGGCTGGTTGGCGTCGGCGATCAGATAGGTGAGTGCGCTGCCCGCGAGGCCGGAGACCAGGTAGAGGGCGAGATAGCGGGCGCGGCCGAGGGCCGCCTCCAGGGGGCCGCCGATCCACCACAGGCTGAGCATGTTGAACAGGATGTGGACGTAGCCGCTGTGCAGGAACATCGACGTCAGCAGGCGGTACCACTGTCCGTCGGCGACTCCCTCGACCGAGCCGAGTTGTGGGACGTAGGCCAGGCCGATGAGGTCGAAGCGGTCGGTGAAGCGGGCCCCGAGGGAGAGCTGGACCAGGAAGATCAGGAGATTGATGCCGAGGAGGACTTTGGTGAGGAGCCGGGGGTCGGCGGTGACGGGACCGCCTGCCAGGGTGCGCGGCCGGGAGGCGCTCGGGGCGTGGCCCGTGCCGGAGCCGCCGCGGACGCATTCGGGGCACTGGAAACCCACGGAGGCGCTGACCATGCACTCCGGGCAGATGGGACGGTCGCAGCGGGTGCAGCGCACGCCGGTGCCGCGGTCCGGGTGCCGGTAGCAGCCGGGCAGGCTGTAGGTGTCCTGCGGGCCCGGGTCCTTGGGGCCCTGCGGGCCGCCCGGTGCCTGGTCCACCATGGGGTCCCCTCAATCTCCGTACGTCGGCACGCGGCGGGCGCGCATGAGTCCGTACACGCAACGTCGCGCCCCGCTCATCCTTACGGTTGAGCGGGGCGATTGGTTCCCTTCGGGCCGTGCGGGCCCTTTCGGGGTGCTGCGAGCGTTTTGGGTTCGGCTCCGCCGGGCGTCCGGGGTGAGCCCTGTCACCGGGTCTGCCCGGGCCAGCCCTGCCGGGTCCGTCCGGGGTCAGCCCTGCCGGGTCTCGACGACGACCGACTCGATGACGACGTCGTTGACCGGGCGGTCGGTGCGGGGGTTGGTCTGGGTGGTCGCGATGGCGTCGACGACCTTCTGGCTGGCGGTGTCGACGACCTCGCCGAAGATGGTGTGCTTGCGGTTCAGCCAGGCCGTCGGGGAAACGGTGATGAAGAACTGCGAGCCGTTGGTGCCCGGTCCGGCGTTGGCCATGGCCAGCAGGTAGGGCTTGTCGAAGGCGAGGTCCGGGTGGAACTCGTCCTCGAACTGGTAGCCGGGACCGCCGGTACCGTTGCCCAGCGGGTCACCGCCCTGGATCATGAATCCGCTGATCACCCGGTGGAAGACCGTGCCGTCGTAGAGCTTGTCCGTGGACTTCTGGCCGGTTGCCGGGTTGGTCCACTCACGCTCGCCCTGGGCGAGCTCGACGAAGTTCCGGACCGTCTTGGGCGCGTGGTTCGGCAGCAGCCGCACCTCGATGTCGCCTTGGTTGGTCTTCAGGGTGGCGTAAAGCTGCTCGGCCACGATCTGCCTTCCGTTGTCCTCTGTGACTCCCCTGATCCTCGCACGGACGGCGCCGCGCGTCGCCCGGCCGCCACATCCGAGCGAATATCAAGGGGTGGCGCTTGCGGTTCCGGGAGGTGGTACGCCCGGAACCCCTGGTGGTGCTCACGGAAAACCGGTCGAGTCACCCTGGGCGGGCGCGCGTCGCGGTGATCCGTGGCATTGTCGTCTATAAGCGGTTGTTTCCAGGTGTTCATCCGCTCTTGCATGTGTTCGTTTCGCGTGCCCCGTGACCCGTGTGTCCCGCACTCGTACCGAACCCGCACGGAACCCCCATGGACGTCTCACAGAACCCGTATCGGCTTCGGCACCGCCCCTGTACCGGCCTGGTGCCCGCCCCGCACGGTCCCGTTTGGACTCCGCCCCCACGCCCGGATGTGACCCGGATGCCCGTCCGCACATGCTCGGGAGCGGTTGGGAAGGCATGATCCGTAAAAGGGTGGAAAGTCGAATTACCGTACGCCACCGAGGAGGAGGATCCCGTGACCCGCAAAGACAGCGTGCGCGCAGCGGCCGAGTCGGCGAAGGACAGCGTGCGGCACGCCGCGGAAGTGGTGGCGCCCTACGCCGACACGGCCAAGGACAGGGCCGCGTACTACTCGCACGAGGCCCGTGTACGGCTCGCGCCCAGGGTGTCGCTAGCCGCCGAACAGGCCCGCCACCAGTACGGCGCCCATGTGGCCCCGCGCCTGGGGCAGGCCCGTTCGCATGTGCCGCCGAAGGTCGACTACGCGGCCCACGAGGCCGCTGTCCTGACTCGCAAGGCAGTCCGGCAGGCGGCCGGATACACCGTGCCGGCCGTGGAGCGGGCCGTGACCACGGCCCGGCCCGTCCGGGAGGCGGCCGCGTCCGGCAGTGTCGCGGCGCTGGCCGCGCTGCGCGGACAGGTCTCGCCCCGCCAGATCCAGAAGCTGGTCCGCCGGCAGCAACGGCGGGCCCGGGCCAGCCGGATCGCCAAGGGTATGGCCACGCTGGGTGCTCTCGTGGGCGGCGCCCTCGTCGCGTGGAAGTGGTGGGACAGGCAGGCCAACCCTGACTGGCTGGTCGAGCCCCCCGCCGCCACGGAAGTCCCTGACAGCAGTCACCTGGCCTCCGTCGACGGCAGCGGACAGTCGCCCCTTGACCCCGAGGTACAGGCCAAGGACGCCGAGGAGAAGCCGGCCGACAGGGACGACCGCCGCTGAGCCCACCGAGCGGGGCGGGCCGCTGAGCCCACCGAGACCGGATCCGGCCGCTGCCGCCCGCTGGCGGCAGCGGCCGGATCCGGTTGCTGCGCGCCTCGGCTCTTTCGCAGCGATTGCGATCGCGGGGAGGGCGGGCCATGGAGCCCGCCCTCCTGTGCACCTCGACCTCAACACTGAACCCTCAACAGCGCCGTGGGGCAGGACCCGAGAAGTTCCTGTCCCATGGCGCTGTTTCACGTGGAACGCCCCCTCAGCGGAATGCATCGATCCGATTGCGGAGAGTGGCGTTGCCGCATTTCCGCCGACGTCGTGGCGCAGAACACAGTTTTCGCGAATGCGCACGTCAGGACAGCCGACCCCACCTCACCTCGGCACCCATCCCGTCTCCCCTCCGCCGGCACGACTCGCGCTCGCGACGGGCCACCTGGACGACCGCGCATCCCCTGGCATCCACCGGACGCGGGGCAGGCGCAGAAAAAACCGGCCTGGTCGTCAAGCAGTGACGACCAGGCCGGTCATGTGGTGTGGAGCCTAGGGGAGTCGAACCCCTGACATCTGCCATGCAAAGACAGCGCTCTACCAACTGAGCTAAGGCCCCGGGAGGGCAGCACCCACCCGGAAGATTCCACCACCGGAAGGCGCCGCAGACCAGAGTACCGGGTCACCCCCGGGATCTCGCAAAAAGATTGGGGGTCCCCGTGAACGACCACTCTCCGTAAGATGCACGTCATGGTTCGCTAGAGCGAACCGCGGTATTTGGGGAAGCGATGGGGAGACGCAATGGACGCCGCACAGCAGGAAGCGACCGCAAGAGCCCGGGAGCTGCAGCGGAACTGGTACGGAGAGCCGTTGGGGGCGCTCTTCCGTAGGCTCATCGACGACCTGGGGCTCAACCAGGCGCGTCTGGCGGGGGTTCTGGGGCTGTCCGCGCCGATGCTGTCGCAGCTGATGAGCGGTCAGCGCGCCAAGATCGGCAACCCTGCGGTGGTCCAGCGGGTTCAGCTGCTGCAGGATCTTGCGGGGCAGGTCGCTGACGGCAGCGTGAGCGCCGCCGAGGCGACCGAGCGCATGGACGAGATCAAGAAGTCGCAGGGGGGCTCTGTGCTCAGTAACACCGCGCAGTCGACGACGAGTTCGGGGGCGCCCACGGTCAAGCGGGTGGTCCGCGAGATCCAGTCGCTGCTGCGCTCGGTGGCGGCCGCGGGAGACATCATCGAGGCGGCGGACACCCTCGCCCCGACCCACCCGGAACTGGCAGAGTTCCTCCGGGTGTACGGCGCCGGCCGCACCTCCGACGCGGTCACCCACTACCAGACTCACCAGAACTGAGCCCAACTCCCGGTCGTCGAAGGGTGGTCGGCGACCGGGAGGACGACCGGCGGAAAGTCGAGGGCAGAAACAGTGGACACTGTCGGGCGGAGCGGGATCCCGCACACGAGCAAGCAGCGGGAGCGGAAGCACGTAGCAGGTGCTGGGTGCCAGGTAGCACGTAGCAGGTGCCCGGTAGCACCTAGCAGGTGCCTGGTAGCAGGTAGCAGGTAGCAGGTAGCAAGAGAAGACAGCGGGTTCCCATGCGGCCCGGAATCCGGGAAGCCGAATAAGCCGCGCTACGGCAGGGAAGCCGAATAGGCGCGAGCACCCGAGCGGGCCGAAGGGAGCCGTAGAGCTCGCCTGGGAACCAGCCGAGGGGGGAGCCGAAGGGGGAGCGACGCACAGCCATGGGTGAGGTCTTCGCCGGCCGCTACGAACTGGTCGACCCGATCGGGCGCGGAGGGGTCGGCGCCGTCTGGCGCGCCTGGGACCACCGCCGGCGCCGCTATGTGGCGGCCAAGGTCCTGCAGCAGCGCGACGCGCACTCCCTGCTGCGCTTCGTCCGGGAACAGGCCCTGCGGATCGATCACCCCCATGTGCTCGCGCCCACCAGCTGGGCCGCCGACGACGACCAGGTCCTGTTCACCATGGAACTGGTCACCGGAGGCTCACTGGTCAACCTCGTCAACGACTACGGCCCACTGCCGCCCGCCTTCGTCTGCGCCCTCCTCGACCAGCTCCTCTCCGGGCTCGCCGCAGTGCACGCGGAGGACGTCGTGCACCGCGACATCAAGCCCGCCAACGTTCTGCTGGAGGCCACCGGCACGGCCCGGCCGCACCTGCGCCTCTCCGACTTCGGCATCGCCATGCGCCTGGGCGAGCCCCGGCTGACCGAGACCGACTACGTGGTGGGGACGCCCGGTTACTTCGCGCCCGAGCAGATGCTGGGCGCTGAGCCCGACTTCCCTGCCGACCTGTTCGCCGTGGGCCTGGTGGCTCTCTACCTCCTTGAGGGCGCCAAACCGGACGCCAAAGCAATCGTCGAGTACTTCACCGACAGGGGGACGCCAGGGCCTCCGAAGGGTGTTCCGGAGCCCCTCTGGCAGGTCGTGGCCACGCTTCTGCAGCCCGACCCGAACGCCCGCTTCCGCACGGCCACGGGCGCCCGCAAGGCTCTCGCCTCCGCCACCGAGCTCCTTCCGGAGCCCGGCCCCGACGACGAGCTGGTGGAGGTCTTCGACCAACTCGGTCCGCTTCCCGCGGGGTTCGAACCGAGCGGCCCCCTGAGGAGGGCATCGGGGCTGGACACGGGCGCCGGCCCGGCTACGGGCACTGGCACTGGCACTGGCACTGGCACGGACAGTGGCACCGGGACGCCATCCTGGCCCGTGGCCGGGTCCGGCAGCAGCAACCTGTTCTCGCCAACTCCCGAGCCGGGGGCGGGCGCTGACGCGCCACCTTCGCCGCCGGGGCCCGGTGGCATACCGTCGGGCGGCTCGGTTGTCACGCCGATGCCACCTCCTGAGCCACCGCCGGTCACGCCGGGCAATGACATGGGAGCCGCGCCGCCGCCTCCCTCCCCGGGCTCCATACCCCGTCGTCCGTCCACACCACCGCCCATGCCCAGGAGCGCACCGTCTCCAGCCGGATCAGGCGGTGAGCAGTGGGAGTACGCGGCGGGCACCGGGTCTGACGGGCGCCCGTTCGGACCCGGATACCCGGAATATTCGGAGAGCGCCCCGGGTGCCGTACAGCCAGGGTCCGCCCCCGCCGTACCGCCGCGCCCCGAGCGCGACCCGGAGCCCACGCAACCGTTCACGATGTCGGACACCGGCAGCTTTCATCTCCCGCCCCCGCAGGGCCAGGTGAGCACTGTTCCTGCCCAGACGCCGACGCGTGACGAGGAGCACCAGGCACCGCACCACCCGAATCAGCAGCCCGAGCAGCCCGAGCAGCCGCCCACTCCTCCCTCGCCGACCGCGCTGCCGAGCCAAGCCCCTCAAGGACCTTTCTACGCTCCGCACCATTCCGAACCCACGCATGTGCTCTCCCCCCAGCCGCACCCGCCCTTGAGTCACCTGGCCCCCGAGAACCCCTCGCAGGCGCCGACGACCGCGGTGCAGCAGCACGCTTACGTCTCTACTGGTTCATACACCGCTCGATCCCCGCAGGTTCCACGTCGGTCGAGAAGAATCTCGCGACGTCGTCCGGGCCCACCCGCCAAGGTGGCCGTCCCGGTCCTCCTGCTCGCGCTGGCCTGCTTCGCGGTGGGTTTCTGGGCCCTGGCCCAGCTCTGACCAGCGCATCCCCCGCCTGCGAGCTCGACTGCTGAGCTCGCTCTTTCCGCCTACCCCCGTGGCGCCCCGTGTCCCGGCCCCTTCACCGCCACCCCCTGCCCGGCGGCGCCCACTCCCGTCCGCCGCCGGGCCGCGACCGTCCAGACCCCGAGCCCCAGGACCAGCAGGCTCCCGGTACCGATTCCAGCCACGGCGACCAGCTTCATCACGGTGTGGTCGTCTCCGATGCCCCGAGCGCCGTCCGAGGCCTCCGCCGTCCCGGATCCCGCGGATCCTCCGGATTCCTCGCCGGCACCGGTCGCACCACCCACCGACCCGCTCTCGGCAGCCTCCTGGTCCGCGGCTGTGATCTCGAACACCCCCGCCGGCTCGGAGGTCCCGAGATACCCCGGGCCTTCGGCCGCCGAACCGGCGACTCCTACCCGCAGCGTCAGCCCGAACGGCCCTTCGCCGAACCGCTCGGCGACCGGCGCCCCGAGATGCACGGCGAGGTAGTACCAGCCCGCGAACCGCATGCCGCTCATCCGGTCGTCGCGGGCGAAGCGGTTGTCGTAGCGGACGGGAGGTATCCGGTCCAGGTCCGCGGACCTCTGACGGCCGTCGTAGCCGGCCGTCGCGTCGTCCACGAATCCGCGTACGGGGTTGTAGAGGGACATAACCAGCGCGTTGCCCACATAGCCGTCGTCGCCGCTGCCTGAACCGCCCAGCTCGGCGGTGGCGTACAGCTGCTGTCCCCAGTGAACGGGCACCCTGTAGTAGAGCGTCTGCCCGGCCCGGATGCCGTCCGTCTCCTCCCAGACCCCCTGAGCCACTGCGCTCGCCGTCGTGAAGCTCGTACCGCCCCTGCGGCGCTTGGCATCGCCGGTGACGGCCGCGGGCGACGTGGAGTTCCCCACCTCGGGTGCGCTCGTGGAACCGGTCTGTTTCAGGAGCGGCTCCAGCACATAACCGAGCTCCAGTCCCCAGGCTTCGCCCGAAGATTCCTGAGATTCCCGAGATTCCTGAGATTGCTGAGATCCCTGTAGCCCCTGAGAACTCCGTGTGTCCTGTGTGCCCTGGGAGGAGGCGACCGTCCCGACGCGCTCGACGAGCACGTAGTACGTTCCGGCCTCCTGGCACATGTACGGATCACGGCCGATCTGGCGCGACGCCCAGGCGGTGACGGGGCGAGGGCTGCCGGTGGGCCCGAAGCGCGCTGTCTCGGAGGAGCACCGGTGGCCGTTGACGTCCTGCACGGTCACCTTGACGCCCTCCGCCGAGGCGACCGCCGTCCCCATGCGGGGGACGGCGGTGGCGGAGACGTACGCGTTGGCCCCATTGCCGAGTTCGAGGCGGTAGTAGAGCTTGCCGCCCTCACGGATGGAGCTGCGGTACGTCTTCCCGGGAGCGAGTCGTACGGCGCCGGTGGTGCTCGGCATGCCCTCGACCCTGGTGGCGTCCTCGGCAAAGGCGTACGGGGCGGGTGTACCGGCCGCCGCGGCCTGTGCGGGCAGCCCTGCCGTCGCGCACAGGGCCGCTCCCACGGCTGCCAACGCTCGCCACCAGACCGTGCGCCGTCCCATTACGCGCCACCCCCTCGTCGTAGCCCCCGGACGCCGCCCATCCTGCCCCGCCGGAGGACATGCCACCCGCACTCTGCGGACGTAGGCCCGAAGCGCCCTCTACGAAGACCCCTATTTTGCCGCTGCAACCGAATCAGTCACAGGAGCGAACAGGCCAGGCAGCCAGGGCAGCCAGGGCAGCCGAGAACAGGCGTTCAGGACAGCCGAGAACACAAAACCCCGACCGCGAGGCGGCCGGGGTCTGCTCTGAGACTGATGTCGATGGCTGTCGACACTCACGAACCCGTGGGCACGGAGTCAGTCGCCTCCGTCCACAGATCCTGCTCGGCGCGATCCGCCTGGATCTGGCGGTACACGAGGAGCCCGCCGATGGCGGCCAGTGCGACCAGGAGAAGCTTCTTCACCGCGCTACCTCGTCTTTCCTTGACGTAGGGGACCTCTGGCGCCCGACTATACACACCGGTCGATATCGATCGGTGACCTGCATCGGCCCTCAACTCCGGCCCGGCACAGAGCAGTAGAACCGGACGTCGCTGTTCCGATGGCAGGCCGCATCACGCCGTGCGAAGCGTGATATTCACTGGCAAACCACACTCATTACCAACTTTGCCACTTCCCTGCACCCATCCGGGTGGTGTTCATCAGAAGAGCTACGCACCACGAGCGTCGATCCACCACTTCGCACCCCACATACACATCATGAGGAAAGTACGCAAATCGCCCAACCCGAATGTGAGGGGTCATGGCCCGCAACAAGGTCAGGACGCTGTGGACCGCCGTCGTCACCGCCTTCCTCGCGCTGTGCACGGCGCTCGGACTCATCACCACCACCGCCTCGGCGGCCGTACCGCAGACCGAGCGGACCTGCAAGAGCGCGCCGACCGTGAAGGCGCCGGCACTGTCCACCTGGGCCCTGTCCCACGGCCGCTTCCTACCCCCCACGATGAAGCAGCGCATCCAAGCCGAGGCCCACGGCGCCGCCCCGTCCTGTCGCCAACGCCCGTCCACACGGCTCCTCGCGACCACCCCCACGGCCGCCGCCACACCCGCCCTTCCGACAGGGTCTGTTCCCTAGTCCCACCTGACCCACGAGTGAACGGGCGAACAGGACGAACGGGCGAACCTGCGTACACCGCCACACACGAAGACCCCCACCAGTTCTGGTGGGGGTCTTCGTCATGCGGGCCGGGCTGCGAGAGACAGACTGCGGGACACGAAAAGACCAGCTACTTACGTGAGTAGCTGGTCTTTTCACTGGTGGGGCTAACAGGATTTGAACCTGTGGCCTCATCCTTATCAGGGATGCGCTCTAACCAACTGAGCTATAGCCCCGCCGCGCTCTGCGGTGTGTCCCGCGCGCTGACTCCTGAAGATTAGCGCACGACCAGGGCAGTCCCAAAATCGATACCCGGGGAGGGCCGACCAGCGGGGAAGGCGCCCAACGCAGTCGTCGGGCAACACTCACTGCGGCAGCCTCCCGCGCGGTTACTCGTCCTCGGCCAGGGTCAGCTCCACGCCGCCCACGAAGCCCGCGGAGAGGTTGTAGATGAACGCGCCGAGCGTCGCGAGTGCCGTCGCGAGGACGACGTCGATGACGGCGATCACCGACGTGAAGATCAGCACGTTCGGCAGGGACAGGAACGCCTGCAGATCGAAGCCGTTCGACTCGTTCGAGCCCGTCGCCTCGGAGATGGTGCCACCCACCGTCGAGAAGACGCCCATCGCGTCCATGACCATCCACAGCACCGCCGACGCGACGATCGTGCAGACGCCGAGCGCGATGGAGAGCAGGAAGCTGACCTTCATCACGGACCACGGGTCGGCCTTGGCCACGCGCAGACGCGCCTTACGGGTGCGGGGCATGGTGCGTGCACCCGTACGCGGTCGGCGTACGGCACCGTTCGGAGCCTCCGCCGGGTAGGCCTGCGGCGGGTGGTAGGGGGCTGCCGCCTGCTGCGACTGCCGCTCCCCGGGGAGCGGCGAGGCCGACGCCACGGGACCGGCGTTCGACGGCACGGCGGCGGACGCGCCGGCGTTCGACGGCACGGCGGCCGGCTGCGGCACCGGCTGGGCCTGCGGTTGCGGTTGCGGTTGCGGCTGGGCGCCAGGAGCGGCCGGGCCCGCACCAGCAGCCTCGTACTGCTGGTTCTGTGCGCCTCGGGTATCCGGCACAGTTCCCCCCTGGGATCCATGAGCGTCAGCCGAGTGCGAGTCTGTCGCGCTCGGCTTGATCGCCTTCAGCTGGGTCGTGTGCGAATCCATCGCACGCTCGGCGGAGCCACGGCCGCCGCCGTCCGTTTCGGTACCGGTGGAGGTACCTGTACCGGTCGATCCGGGGCCAGTGGCTCCGCTCACGATGACTCACTCCTCGCGCTACTCAGCCGAGGACGGCTCGCCCTCGCCCGTGTCAGTGGTCGCGGCACCCTCGGCCTCCGGCTCGCCCACGGCGACCTCGCCGTCGACCTCTTCGGCCTCGCGTCCCGCCTCGGCGTTACGTGCGATACCGACGACGGCATCGCGCTTGCCCAGGTTGATCAGTTGGACGCCCATGGTGTCACGGCCGGTTTCCCTGACCTCGTTGACTCGCGTACGAATCACACCGCCGCCCAGCGTGATGGCGAGGATCTCGTCGGTCTCCTCGACCACCAGCGCACCGACGAGAGAACCGCGGTCCTCCACGATCTTGGCGGCCTTGATGCCGAGGCCGCCGCGTCCCTGGACGCGGTACTCGTCGACGGGGGTCCGCTTCGCGTACCCGCCGTCGGTGGCAGTGAACACGAACGTACCGGGTCGGACAACATTCATCGAGAGCAGTTCGTCGCCCTCACGGAAGCTCATGCCCTTGACGCCCGAGGTGGCACGGCCCATGGGCCGCAGCGCCTCGTCGGTGGCCGTGAAGCGGATCGACTGCGCCTTCTTGCTGATCAGAAGGATGTCGTCCTCGGCCGAAACAAGTTCGGCTCCGATCAGTTCATCGTCGGAACCATCCTCCTTTTCACGGAGGTTGATCGCGATCACGCCGCCCGAGCGTGGCGAATCGTAATCCTTCAGAGGCGTCTTCTTCACCAGACCGCCCTTCGTGGCGAGCACCAGGTACGGCGCCGCCTCGTAGTCGCGGATGGCGAGGATCTCGGCGATCGCCTCGTCCGGCTGGAAGGCGAGGAGGTTCGCGACGTGCTGGCCACGCGCGTCCCGGCCGGCGTCCGGCAGCTCGTACGCCTTGGCCCGGTACACGCGGCCCTTGTTGGTGAAGAACAGCAGCCAGTGGTGTGTCGTGGACACGAAGAAGTGGTCGACGATGTCGTCTTCCTTGAGCTTCGTGCCGCGTACGCCCTTGCCGCCGCGCTTCTGGGCGCGGTAGTCGTCGGTCTTGGTGCGCTTGACGTAGCCGCCGCGCGTGACCGTGACGACGATGTCCTCCTCGGCGATCAGGTCCTCGATGGACATGTCACCGTCGTAGGGGACGAGCTTGGTCTGGCGGTCGTCGCCGTACTTCTCGACGATCGCGGCCAGTTCCTCGCTGACGATGCCGCGCTGGCGGATCGGAGAGGCCAGGATCGCGTTGTACTCGCGGATCTTCGCCTGGAGTTCGTCGTGCTCCTGGACGATCTTCTGGCGCTCCAGGGCGGCCAGGCGGCGCAGCTGCATCTCAAGGATGGCGTTGGCCTGGATCTCGTCGATCTCCAGGAGGTCCATCAGGCCCGTACGCGCGATCTCGACCGTGTCACTGGCCCGGATCAGCGCGATGACCTCGTCGATGGCGTCCAGTGCCTTCAGCAGACCGCGCAGGATGTGGGCCCGCTCCTCGGCCTTGCGCAGCCTGAAGCGCGTACGGCGGACGATGACCTCGATCTGGTGCGTCACCCAGTGCCGGATGAACGCGTCGAGCGACAGGGTGCGCGGCACACCGTCGACCAGCGCCAGCATGTTGGCGCCGAAGTTCGTCTGCAGGTCGGTGTGCTTGTACAGGTTGTTCAGGACGACCTTGGCGACCGCGTCGCGCTTCAGCACGATGACCAGACGCTGGCCCGTCCGGGACGACGTCTCGTCGCGGACGTCCGCGATGCCGCCGATCCTGCCGTCCTTCACGAGGTCGGCGATCTTCTGCGCGAGGTTGTCCGGGTTGACCTGGTACGGCAGCTCCGTGACCACCAGGCACTGGCGGTTCTGGATCTCCTCGACCTCGACGACCGCGCGCATGGTGATCGAGCCGCGGCCGGTCCGGTAGGCCTCCTCGATGCCCTTGCGGCCCACCACCAGGGCGCCGGTCGGGAAGTCGGGGCCCTTGATGCGCTCGATCAGGGCGTCCAGGAGCTCCTCGTGGGAGGCCTCCGGGTTCTCCAGGTACCACTGGGCGCCGGCCGCGACCTCACGGAGGTTGTGCGGCGGGATGTTGGTCGCCATGCCGACCGCGATACCGGCCGAGCCGTTGATCAGCAGGTTCGGGAACCGGGCGGGCAGGACCGTCGGCTCCTGGGAGCGGCCGTCGTAGTTGTCCGTGAAGTCGACGGTCTCCTCGTCGATGTCACGGACCATCTCCATCGACAGCGGCGCCATCTTGCACTCGGTGTAGCGCATGGCCGCCGCCGGGTCGTTGCCCGGAGAGCCGAAGTTGCCGTTCGAGTCCACCAGCGGCATGCGCATCGACCACGGCTGCGCGAGGCGGACCAGTGCGTCGTAGATCGAGGAGTCGCCGTGCGGGTGGTAGTTACCCATGACGTCGCCGACGACGCGGGCGCACTTGTAGAAGCCGCGCTCGGGGCGGTAGCCGCCGTCGTACATGGCGTACAGGACGCGGCGGTGGACGGGCTTGAGGCCGTCCCGTACGTCCGGCAGCGCGCGCGAGACGATGACGGACATCGCGTAGTCGAGGTACGAGCGCTGCATCTCCGTTTCGAGCCCGACGGGCTCGATGCGAAGGATGGTCTCGCCCTCAGAAGGCTCAGGCGTGACTGGAGTGTTCTCGTCGGCCATTGCTGGTGAAGATCCTTCCTGGTGCGGTCAGCGGAGACCGACTCAGATGTCGAGGAAGCGGACGTCCTTGGCGTTGCGCTGGATGAACTGGCGCCTGGCCTCGACGTCCTCGCCCATCAGGACCGAGAACAGTTCGTCGGCCTGGGCGGCGTCGTCGAGCGTGACCTGGCCGAGGACGCGGTGGTCGACGTCCATGGTCGTCACGCGCAGCTCCTCGGCGTTCATCTCGCCGAGGCCCTTGAAGCGCTGGACCGAGTCGTCCTTGATGCGCTTGCCGTTCTGGCGACCCAGCTCGATCAGCGCGTCGCGCTCGCGGTCCGAGTACGCGTACTCGAAGTCGTCACGGCCCCACTTGATCTTGTAGAGCGGGGGACGCGACAGGAACACGTGCCCGGCCTCGACCAGCGGCCGCATGAAGCGGAACAGGAAGGTCAGCAGCAGGGTGTTGATGTGCTGGCCGTCGACGTCGGCGTCGGCCATCAGGATGATCTTGTGGTAGCGCAGCTTCTCGATGTCGAAGTCCTCGTGGACCCCGGTGCCGAAGGCGGAGATCAGCGCCTGGATCTCCTGGTTCTGCAGGATCTTGTCGATCCGCGCCTTCTCGACGTTGAGGATCTTGCCCCGGATCGGGAGGATCGCCTGGTACTCCGGGTTGCGGCCGGACTTGGCCGAGCCGCCGGCGGAGTCACCCTCGACGATGAAGATCTCGCACTTGATGGGGTCGTTCGACTGGCAGTCGCTCAGCTTGCCCGGGAGGGACGCCGTCTCCAGCAGGCCCTTGCGGCGGGTCAGGTCGCGCGCCTTGCGGGCCGCCACGCGCGCGGTGGCCGCCTGGATGGATTTGCGGATGATGTCCGCGGCCTCGTTCGGGTTGCGGTCGAGCCAGTCCGTGAGGTGCTCGTGCACGACCTTCTGCACGAAGGTCTTGGCCTCCGTGTTGCCCAGCTTGGTCTTGGTCTGGCCCTCGAACTGCGGCTCGCCGAGCTTGACCGAGATGATCGCGGTCAGACCCTCGCGGATGTCGTCACCCGTGAGGTTGTCGTCCTTCTCGCGCAGCAGCTTCTTGTCGCGCGCGTAGCGGTTGATCAGACCCGTCAACGCGGCCCGGAAGCCCTCCTCGTGCGTACCGCCCTCGTGCGTGTGGATGGTGTTGGCGAAGGAGTACACGCCCTCGCTGTAGCCGTTGTTCCACTGCATCGCGACCTCGACGGAAAGGAGCTTCTCCTTGTCCTCGGAGTCGATCGAGATGACGGAGGGGTGCACCACGTCTCCCTTACGGGAGTTGAGGTACTTGACGAAGTCAACGATGCCGCCCTCGTAGTGGTACGTGACGGTCTTGGCCTCGTCCTTCTCGTCGGCGCCCGCCTCGTCCGCGCCTGCGGTGGCCTTGGCCGACTCGCGCTCATCAGTGAGTTTGATCGTCAAACCCTTGTTGAGGAACGCCATCTCCTGGAAGCGCCGCGAGAGCGTCTCGAAGGAGTAGTCGGTGGTCTCGAAGATGTCGCTGTCGGCCCAGAAGGTGACCGAGGTGCCGTGCTCCTCGGTGGCCTCGTGCTGGGCGAGCGGAGCGGTCGGGACACCCAGCTTGTAGTCCTGCGTCCAGCGGTGGCCGTCGGTCTTGACCTCGACGGCGACCTTCGTCGACAGGGCGTTCACCACGGAGACGCCGACGCCGTGCAGACCGCCGGAGACCGCGTAGCCGCCGCCGCCGAACTTGCCCCCCGCGTGCAGCACGGTCAGTACGACCTCGACGGCCGGCTTGCCCTCGGACGGCACGATGCCCACCGGGATGCCACGGCCGTTGTCCACGACGCGCACGCCGCCGTCGGCCAGGATCGTGACATCGATCGTGTCCGCGTGGCCGGCCAGGGCCTCGTCGACGGAGTTGTCCACGACCTCGTACACGAGGTGGTGGAGTCCGCGCTCACCGGTCGAGCCGATGTACATGCCGGGTCGCTTGCGGACCGCGTCCAGCCCTTCGAGGACGGTGATGGCACTGGCGTCGTACGAGGCATTGCCCTCGCCGTTCTCGCCGGTGTCGGTGGACGGGATGTTCTCGTTGGGGTTGCCGGAATCGGCCACGAAGCGCCCTTTCTGGCACAGCACAAGCCAGGCTCCCGGCGGGTGTGCCGGAATGGCTGCGGCATGTTGCGGTGGAAGCCTTTGTCAGCGTTGCACGGTGTTTCCGAAGCGGTCCCCACAAGTGGGGCGGGATTAGCGTCCAGTCTACCGGTAGCGCTGACAGTGATGGGGGTTTGCCGGTACCTGAGTCCGCATGTGCCGCCCTGAACCGGTCTCGGCCGACTCCCCATATGCGGAACGGGGCTCCAAGAGGCTCACAGAGGCACTCAGCGCTTCCGGGCGTCAACCCATCGCTACTCCCTTGTGGGGGCGGCGTTCGCAACCGCGTGCGATCACGAGAGCTGTGGCGAACAGACGGCCGAAGAGCTATCAAATCGCCCTCAACCATCCCGTGACGGATTCGTCCGTGTGAATCCGGTCACGGCGCGGTCCTGCTTCTCAACGGGGCTCAGCCGTAGGTGTCCCCGTGACCGGTGCTCCCGGGCGCGCGCAGCGGGCCGAAACGCCGGGCAGGGCCCGAGGGACCGTGCACCAGGAGCCGCCGCACCGCGCCGTGGCCGAGGTCCTCGTTGAGGCGCGCGACGATCTGGGGAGCCAGCAGGCGCAGGTTCGTCGCCCAGGCCGTGGAATCGCAGCGCACGGTCAGGACCCGCTCGTCCTCGTCGTACTTCTCCGGAACGCAGTGCTTGGCCACGTCCTCGCCGACGAGCTCGGGCCAGCGGCCCATGACACCGCCGACGGCGGCCGGCGTCTCCCAGCCGCGCTCGGTGATCAGACGGTTGATGGCGGAGCCGAGCGCCATCGGGTCGCGGCCGTCGGCGCGCGCTCCGGAGCGCAGACCGCCACCGCGCCGGGCCTGCCTCTTCTGCTGAGCGGCATCCCCACGCGCGCGTGCCGCCTCTTTCGCGGCCCGCAGCGCCACGCGCGCCAGGTCCACGCCGGACGGCTCGGGGGCCTTCCGGGGCACGGGCCCGGAGGCTTGCGGTGCGGATCCGTCGGTGCTCATGCGCGCTCCACAGTGCCGTTGGACACGGTGTACCGCGCCCCCGTCAGTACATCCGGTACGTCGGCGTCGACCGCCGCGGTCACCAGGACCTGCTCCCCGGGCGCCACGAATTCGGCGAGGCGCTCTCTCCTGCGGGCGTCCAGCTCGGCGAACACGTCGTCGAGCACGAGGACGGGCTCGTTCCCCTCCGCCCGCAGCAGGTCGTACGACGCGAGCCGCAGCGACAGGGCGTACGACCAGGACTCGCCGTGTGACGCGTACCCCTTCGCGGGCAGCTGACCGAGTTTGAGAACCACATCGTCCCGATGCGGTCCCACAAGGGTGACGCCCCGCTCGATCTCCTGTTTGCGAGCCTCGGTGAGGGCTGTCGCCAACTGCTCGTAGAGCTCCTCGCGTGTCTGGCCGACGATGCCGGGGGCGGAGGGCTTGTACTCCAGGGCCACCGGCCCGCCGCCGGGCGCGAGCTGCTCGTACGCCTTGTCGGTGAGCGGCTGGAGCGCGGCGACCAGATCGAGGCGCTGCGCGAGCAGTTCGGCGCCCGCGCGCGCGAGGTGCTGGTCCCACACGTCGAGCGTGGACAGGTCCATGGCGCGGCCGCCATGGCGACGGGCCAGCGCGGCCGTCTTGAGGAGGGTGTTGCGCTGCTTGAGGACCCGCTCGTAGTCGGAGCGCACGCCCGCCATGCGCGGCGAGCGGGCGGTGACCATCTCGTCGAGGAAGCGACGCCGCTCCCCCGGGTCACCCTTGACCAGGGCGAGGTCCTCGGGCGCGAACAGGACGGTTCGTACGATGCCGAGCACGTCACGCGGCCTGACCTGCGAGGATCTGTTGATGCGGGCGCGGTTGGCCCGGCCCGGGTTCAGCTCCAGCTCGACGAGCTGCTGGCGCTCGCCCTGCCTCACCTGGGCCCGGATGACCGCCCGCTCGGCTCCCATACGGACCAGGGGCGCGTCCGACGCCACCCGGTGGCTGCCGAGGGTCGCGAGGTAGCCGACCGCCTCGACCAGGTTCGTCTTGCCCTGCCCGTTGGGGCCCACGAACGCGGTGACACCACGGTCGAGTGGGACCTCGACCCGGGCGTACGAGCGGAAGTCGGCCAGCGACAGGTGCGTGACGTGCATGGTCGGGTGCCGACCTCCCCCAACGTGGTGCTTCGGGCGTCCCGTGCTGCCGGGCCGCCCGTGGCCTGCGGTTTTCCCCCGGTTGTCCACGGCTTGTGGACAACCGGGTCACTCCTGAGGGTGTCACGAAGGTGTCATCCTCAGGCTGTGGACTGCATCGTGCTGTGGACTACTTCTTCTCGACCGCGTGGCCGCCGAACTGGTTCCGCAGCGCCGCGATCATCTTCATCTGTGGAGAGTCCTCCTGCCGGGAGGCGAACCGCGCGAACAGCGACGCGGTGATCGCCGGCAGCGGGACGGCGTGGTCGATGGCTGCCTCCACGGTCCACCGGCCCTCGCCGGAATCCTGTGCGTAGCCGCGCAGCTTCTCCAAGTGCTCGTCCTCGTCGAGGGCGTTGACCGCCAGGTCCAGCAGCCAGGAACGGATGACCGTGCCCTCCTGCCAGGAGCGGAAGACCTCGCGGACGTCCGTCACGGAGTCGGCCTTCTCCAGCAGCTCCCAGCCCTCGGCGTACGCCTGCATCATCGCGTACTCGATGCCGTTGTGGACCATCTTCGCGAAGTGCCCGGCGCCCACCTTGCCCGCGTGCACCGCGCCGAAGTCGCCCTCCGGCTTGAGCGCGTCGAAGACCGGCTGCACCTTGGCAACGTGCTCGGCGTCGCCGCCGTACATCAGCGCGTAGCCGTTCTGCAGACCCCAGACACCGCCGGAGACTCCGCAGTCGACGAAGCCGATGCCCTTGGCGGCCAGCTGCTCCGCGTGCCTCTCGTCGTCCGTCCAGCGCGAGTTGCCGCCGTCCACGACGACGTCACCGGGCTGAAGGAGCTCGGCGAGTTCGTCGACGGTCGACTGGGTCGGGGCGCCGGCCGGGACCATCACCCACACCACACGCGGGCCCTGGAGTTTGCCCACAAGCTCTTCGAGGCTGTGGACATCGGCGAGGTCCGGGTTGCGGTCGTATCCGATCACGGTGTGGCCTGCGCGGCGTATCCGCTCGCGCATGTTGCCGCCCATCTTGCCGAGGCCGACGAGACCGAGCTCCATCAGTTGTTCCTTAGGTTGCGACGTGGCATGAGGGCACCTTCGTACCCGTGTCCGAGCCTAAACCCGGACGCTCACGCACATCCGTGGGCGTACGCGCTCAAACGTACGCCCGGCCTGCGGCTTCACCGGATCGTGTCCTCAGGCCGTGCGCGGGGCCCGCCGATCCACCAGGTCCGTCCCGTGCTGTGGACAGGCGTCAGCCGCTGAGCCGCACCGGCATGATCAGGTACTTGTAGGCCTCGTCCGCCTCGGCGTCCACCGCGGGCTTGCCGCTGAGCAGCGCCGGCTTCGTGGACGTCGTGAAGGAGAGCTGGGCGACCGGGGAGTCGATCGCGCTCAGGCCGTCCAGCAGGAACGTCGGGTTGAAGGCGATCGAGATGTCGTCGCCCTCCAGCTGGGCGTCGACCCTTTCCACAGCCTGTGCGTCGTCGCTGGAGCCGGCCTCCAGGATCAGCACGCCCTGCTCGAAGCTGAGCCGCACCGGGGTGTTCCGCTCGGCGACCAGAGCCACACGCTTGACGGCCTCGACGAAGGGGGCGGTCTCGATGACGGCCACGGTGTTGAACTCCGTCGGGAACAGCGTGCGGTACTTCGGGAGGTCGCCCTCCAGCAGGCGGGTGGTCGTACGGCGGCCCGCGCCTTCGAAGCCGATCAGGCCCTCGCCCGCGCCCGAACCGGACAGCGCCAGCGTCACGCTGTCGCCGCTGGTGAGCGCCTTGGCGGTGTCCAGGAGTGTCTTGGCGGGGACCAGCGCGACCGCGGACGCCTCCGGGTTCTCCGGCTTCCACAGGAACTCGCGGACGGCGAAGCGGTAGCGGTCGGTGGACGCCAGCGTCACCGTGTCGCCCTCGATCTCGATGCGCACACCGGTGAGCACGGGCAGCGTGTCATCGCGTCCGGCGGCGATGGCGACCTGGGCGGCAGCGGCAGCGAAGACCTCGCCGGGGACCGTGCCCGTGGCGTTCGGCATCTGCGGCAGCGACGGGTACTCCTCCACAGGCAGTGTGTGGAGGGTGAACCGCGAGGAGCCGCAGACGACCGTCGCCCGTACACCGTCTGTGGAAATCTCCACCGGGCGGTTGGGGAGAGCGCGGGAGATGTCCGCGAGGAGGCGGCCGGAGACGAGGACGGTGCCCTCCTCCTCGACCTCGGCCTCCACCGACACGCGCGCGGAGACCTCGTAGTCGAAGCTGGACAGGCTCAGCTGACCGTCCTCGGCCTTCAGAAGGAGGCCGGCGAGGACAGGCGCCGGCGGACGGGCCGGGAGGCTGCGCGCCGCCCAGGCCACTGCCTCCGCGAGTACGTCGCGTTCCACCCGGATCTTCACTGTTGCCGCCTCCTGCTGTTGCCGGCGCTTCTCGGCCTGCCTGGCTTCGTCGTCTGACTCGGTGTCCCCGGCCCCGGTGAGGGGAAGGACATCGGGGAACAGTCTGACGCACCCCACTGACAGTAGGTGCCTCTCGGGGTCAAGTCGTGACGAGGGGCAGCCGGGAGCCGGACAGCGAGTTGTGCACAGGACCCGCTTCGAAACGGATTCCCCACTCTCTCTGGTTGGGAGTAGTAGTAGGGCCTGTGGAAACCGTGGATAACCGCGTTTTCGCAGCTCAGCGCCGAGATTTTGTCCACTGGTCCTGTGGGTGCGGGCAGTGGACAACCAGGTGTCTCTGTGGAGAACAGAAAGTTCTGCACACCCCGTGCACAGCCTCGGGGCACTTCTCCCCAGCGGCGTCCCCAGGTTTACCCATCTTTCCCACAGCCCAACCCGGCACCTTGGTGTGACGCCTTTCACTCGACGCGGTGAGATGGCGCGTTGCGTTGCCGAACAGTGGACAGTCCTGTGGAGAAGCCGGATCACGCTGGGGACAACGAGCCACAGCCTGTGGGTTGCCGGTGGACAACTTCGTGCACAGCCTGTGGATCTTCTGATCGTCCACAGTCTGTGGAGATCGTCCGTCCACCGATCCACAAGCAGCTGACCTTGCCCGATGGCTGTTCACCAGCGCCGCCTGTGGACATGATCTGTATAACTTCCCAGTCCCCAGGGTGTGGACGGGAGAAAGTCCCCGAATCTGTGGAGGGCGGCCGTAACGCCACGTGGATTCGAACAGCGCGTGTCGCGCGCGGGGACGGGGAACGCCACAGGCACCCCACCGCGTGCGTCCGGGAACGGTGGTGGATCGTCCGGGTGCGGCGGTGGACGGGCTGGAAGGCGGGTGGCGAAGGCGGGTGGCGAAGGCCCTCAGGGCGCCGTCCCGGGCAGCTGCGCCGCCCACGACGAAGGCGCCCGCGGAACCTCTTGTCCCGGGGCGCCTTCAGGGGCGTACGGCGGTGGCCGTCAGCCGTTCTTGATGCGGTTCGTGAGCTCGGTGACCTGGTTGTAGATGGAGCGCCGCTCGGCCATCAGCGCGCGGATCTTGCGGTCGGCGTGCATGACCGTGGTGTGGTCGCGGTTGCCGAACTGCGCGCCGATCTTGGGCAGTGACAGGTCGGTGAGCTCGCGGCACAGGTACATGGCGATCTGCCGGGCGGTCACCAGGGCGCGGCCGCGCGAGGTGCCGCACAGGTCCTCGACGGTCAGACCGAAGTAGTCGGCGGTCGCCGCCATGATGGCGGTCGCGGTGATCTCGGGGGCCGCGTTCTCGCCGCCCGGGATCAGGTCCTTGAGGACGATCTCGGTCAGGCCGAGGTCGACCGGCTGCCGGTTGAGCGACGCGAACGCGGTCACCCGGATCAGCGCGCCCTCCAGCTCGCGGATGTTGCGCGAGATGCGGGAGGCGATGAACTCCAGCACCTCCGGTGGGGCGTTGAGCTGTTCCTGCACCGCCTTCTTGCGGAGGATCGCGATACGCGTCTCCAGTTCGGGCGGCTGGACATCGGTGATCAGGCCCCATTCGAACCGGTTCCGCAGCCGGTCCTCCAGGGTCACCAGCTGCTTGGGCGGCCGGTCGGAGGAGAGCACGATCTGCTTGTTCGCGTTGTGGAGCGTGTTGAAGGTGTGGAAGAACTCCTCCTGCGTCGACTCCTTGTCCGCCAGGAACTGGATGTCGTCGACGAGCAGGATGTCCATTTCGCGGTACCGCTTGCGGAAGCTGTCGCCCTTGCCGTCGCGGATCGAGTTGATGAACTCGTTGGTGAACTCCTCCGAGCTCACGTACCGCACGCGCGTGCCCGGATAGAGACTGCGCGCGTAGTGCCCGATCGCGTGCAGCAGGTGTGTCTTGCCGAGCCCCGACTCCCCGTAGATGAAGAGGGGGTTGTACGCCTTGGCCGGCGCCTCGGCGACCGCGACCGCGGCGGCGTGTGCGAAACGGTTCGAGGCACCGATGACGAACGTGTCGAAGAGGTACTTCGGGTTCAGCCGTGCGGTGGGCTCGCCCGGACCCGCCGCGGGGGCGGGCTGGGCGGCCAGGGGGCCGGGGGCACCGCTGGAAGCGGGCAGCGCCGAGCCGACCGGTCCGCCGCGGTGCACATGGCCCGAGCCCGCCGGAGGATCGGGCAGCTCATGGCGGTCGGGGCGCTGGTCGTAGTCGCCCGGACCCGAGTCGAAGTCCGCGCGGGCCTGCTCGTAGTCGGGGCGGGCGTCGTACTCCGGTCGCCGCTGCTCGTACAGCGGCCGTTCCCTCGACTGCGCGCGGTAGTCCTGCGAAGGCGATGCGTACGGGTCGCGCTCCGGGAAGCCGAGCCGCTGCTGCTGCCAGCCGTAGTCGTCCTGGGACGGGCGTGGCCAGGCGCCGGGCTCGGGGCGCTGGTAGTCCCCTGGGTAGGCGGGGCGGGCGGTCGGGAGCTGGTCCGCGCGCGGGGGCGGCAGCTGGGCACCCGGGCCGTCGGACAGGTGTTCGGAGCGGCCGGATGCGCGGTCGTCGGCGCGGTGGCGGCCGTAGTCCTCGTAGGGGTCCCGGGCCCGGCTGTCGTACGTGTCCGGGA
This sequence comes from Streptomyces bluensis, assembly GCF_014650715.1. Lineage (GTDB taxonomy): Bacteria > Actinomycetota > Actinomycetes > Streptomycetales > Streptomycetaceae > Streptomyces > Streptomyces bluensis. The sequence goes on from NZ_BMVM01000014.1 coordinate 48,535, forward strand.
TCTGGGCGTCGTAGCCGTCACGGTTCTGCGCCGGTACGGAGGGGCGCTCGAGCTCCTCGTAACGGGACGGAGCCGGGGGCGCGGGGGCGGGCGGTTCGCCGACCGAACTGTCGACGGTGATCGCGATACGGATCGGCCGGCCGCATTCCCGGCTGAGGGTCTCGCTGACGATGGGCGCGAGCCGGCCTTCCAGTACGCCCTTGGCGAACTCGTTCGGGACCGCGAGCAGTGCGGTGTCCGCGACCAGCGCCAGGGGCTGGCAGCGCCTGATCCAGTGCTCGTCCTTGACCTCGACGCCCTGCCCTCGGCCTTCACCGAGGAGGTGCTCCAGTACTCGTGGCCACACTGCGGCAAGATCGGCAGGCAGGTCAGCCACAGGGCACGCTCTCTCACAGGTCCCACGAACGTGTGGTTCTGGGACGGGTTGGGGTTCGAATCGCTGGGGACTTCAGGTCCCGGCGGTCGGGTCGGCGCAAAGCCGTTGGGTCAGGGAGAAGGGAACGAATCGGAGTCCAGTCACGGTAGTCAGGGCGACCGGTGCGGTTCAAGTTGTTGTCCCCAGGCTGTGGACAGTGTCTCTCCGTGACCCTTGGTTTGACCGGATGGCGCGGCCCCGCGTACCGTAACCAGGTCGAGTTGTCGATGGCTGCTGCCGCCTGCCTCCGATGGGCACAGATCGCTTTGGGTGATCGGTAAGCGGTGCACTCGGGCGTTGAGCGAGCTACTCGTGGGCGCACGGTGACAGCCAGGACGGCACCCCGCAACCACCGATTTCTTTCTGGAGCCCCCGAGTGAGCAAGCGCACCTTCCAGCCGAACAATCGTCGTCGCGCCAAGACCCACGGCTTCCGGCTGCGTATGCGCACCCGTGCCGGCCGCGCGATTCTCGCGTCCCGCCGCAGCAAGGGTCGCGCCCGTCTGTCCGCCTGATCCCGGTCAGGTCATGACGTCGTGCTGCCCACCGAGAACCGGCTGAGGCGGCGCGAGGACTTCGCGACCGCGGTACGACGAGGTCGCCGGGCCGGGCGCCCGCTCCTCGTCGTCCACCTTCGAAGCGGTGCCACGGACCCGCACGCGCCTGGGGAGAGCGCTCCCCCGACGCGTGCGGGTTTCGTCGTGAGCAAGGCCGTCGGAGGCGCGGTCATACGTAACAAGGTCAAGCGCAGACTTCGTCACCTGATGCGCGAGCGAGTGGGCCTGCTGCCCCCCGGTAGCCTGGTAGTCGTACGAGCGCTGCCCGGTGCGGGCGACGCCGACCACGCACTGCTGGCCCGAGACCTGGATGCCGCCCTTCAGCGGCTGCTGGGAGGGGGCGCGCGATGAAGTACCCGCTGCTGGCGCTGATCAAGCTGTACCAGTGGACGATCAGCCCGTTGCTCGGGCCGGTCTGCAAGTACTACCCGTCGTGCTCCCACTACGGCTACCAGGCCATCGACCGGCATGGTGCGATCAAGGGCACGGCACTCACCGCCTGGCGCATCCTTCGGTGCAATCCGTGGTCACTGGGCGGTGTGGACCATGTCCCGCCGCGCAAGCGCCCGCGATGGCACGAGATGCTGCGCAACGCTTGGCGCGCACGCAAGGGCGGGACCTCCGCCGCCGAACCGGCCACTGAGGGGCACGGGGTGCCCGACCTCTCCTCTAGCCCGGCCGCCGAGAGCCCGTCCCATGCCCAAGGAGCATGATTAGTGGACACGATTGCCAGTCTCTTCAGCTTCATCACGACACCCGTCTCCTGGGTCATCGTCCAGTTCCACACGGTGTATGGCGCGATCTTCGGTCCTGACACCGGGTGGGCCTGGGGCCTGTCCATCGTGTCCTTGGTGATCCTGATCCGCATCTGCCTGATCCCGCTCTTCGTGAAGCAGATCAAGGCGACCCGGGCCATGCAGACGCTCCAGCCCGAGATGAAGAAGATCCAGGAGCGCTACAAGAACGACAAGCAGCGTCAGTCCGAAGAGATGATGAAGCTGTACAAGGAGACGGGCACCAACCCGCTCTCCTCGTGCCTTCCCATCCTGGCGCAGTCGCCGTTCTTCTTCGCCCTGTACCACGTGCTCAACAGCATCGCGTCGAACGACACCATCGGCGTGATCAACCAGAGCCTGCTGCAGAGCGCGCAGAAGGCGCACATCTTCGGGGCCCCGCTGGCCGCGAAGTTCACCGACAGCGCGGACAAGGTCGCGGCGCTCGACGCCTCGCTGACCAACGTCCGCATCATCACCGCGGTCATGATCATCCTCATGTCGGCGTCGCAGTTCTACACGCAGCGCCAGCTGATGACGAAGAACGTCGACACCACGGTGAAGACGCCGTTCATGCAGCAGCAGAAGATGCTGATGTACATCTTCCCGGTCATGTTCGCCGTGTTCGGTATCAACTTCCCTGTCGGTGTCCTCGTCTACTGGCTGACCACCAACGTGTGGACCATGGGCCAGCAGATGTACGTGATCCACAACAACCCGACCCCGGGTTCCAAGGCCCAGGCCTCCTACCTGGAGCGCCTGCAGAAGCACGTCACGCACCACGGCAAGACCCGCAACCGCCGTGAGCGCGCCATCGTGAAGGCGATCGTCGCCAAGGGCCGCGACCGCAACGAGTTCGAGCGCAAGTTCATCAACACTCTGACCAAGGCGGGCCTCGCGGCCCAGGCTGACGGCACCGTGGCCAAGAGCGAGGTCGCGGCCGTCGCCGCGGCCGAGGACGGTACGCCGACCACCGGCGCACCGAAGCGTCAGCAGCCCAAGCGGCAGAGCAAGTCCCAGCGCCAGTCCGGTGGGGCCAAGCCTGCAGGCGACAGCGAGCCGAAGACCACCACGTCGCTGAGCAAGTCCGACGAGCCGTCCGACGCCGCGGACGCCAAGCCGGCGGGCGCTGCCAACGGCAAGAAGACGGCCTCGAAGCCCGGCTCCGGCACCCGCAGCAAGGCCCAGTCCGGTCAGCGCAAGGGCCAGCAGCGTCCCAAGTCCCCGTCCAAGAAGTAAGAAGGAGTCCATCCCGTGACGGAAGGCACCACCTCCGCCGCCACCGAGGGTGGCGACACCCTGACCCGCCTGGAGCAGGAGGGCGAGATCGCGGCGGACTACCTTGAGGGTCTGCTGGACATCGCCGATCTCGACGGCGACATCGACATGGACGTGGAGGCCGACCGCGCCGCTGTCTCGATCATCAGCGACTCGGGCAGCCGCGACCTGCAGAAGCTGGTCGGCCGGGACGGCGAGGTGCTGGAGGCGCTTCAGGAGCTCACGCGCCTGGCCGTGCACCGGGAGACCGGCGACCGCAGCCGTCTGATGCTGGATGTCGCCGGCTACCGCGCCAAGAAGCGTGCCGAGCTGTCCGAGCTGGGTGCCAAGGCCGCAGCCGAGGCCAAGAGCTCCGGCGAGCCGGTGAAGCTGAAGCCGATGACACCCTTCGAGCGCAAGGTCGTACACGACGCGGTCAAGGCCGCGGGTCTGCGCAGCGAGTCCGAGGGCGAGGAGCCGCAGCGCTTCGTCGTCGTGCTTCCCGCCTGATTCAGCACGTTCCTCCGGCCCCGTCTGTTGCCCAGGCGGGGCCGAACTTTGTCAGCTCGATCAATCCTGTCGGTCGCCGCGGCGCGTGGCGGCCCGTAGGTTCCTGATGGTCTTGGTGGTCTGCGCCCAGTGCGCCTGTGCGGTACGGAAGGACGGTCCCTCGTGACGGAGGCAGCGGAGCTCCCCCCGGCTCCCGAGCAGGCCCGGGCGGTATTCGGCGAACGCTTCGCGGACGCGGTCCGGTACGCGGAGCTGCTTGCCGAGGCAGGAGTGCAGCGTGGTCTGATCGGCCCTCGCGAGGTGCCCAGGTTGTGGGAGCGGCACCTGCTGAACTGTGCGGTGCTCTCGGAGGTCGTGCCTGAGGGCGTGACCGTGTGCGATGTCGGCTCGGGGGCGGGGCTGCCGGGCATCCCGCTGGCTCTGGTCCGGGACGACCTGAAGATCACGCTGCTCGAACCTCTGCTGCGGCGGACCAACTTCCTCACCGAGGTCGTCGAGCTCCTCGGCCTCGACCATGTCACGGTCGTGCGTGGCCGTGCCGAGGAGGTCATGGGGAAGATGCCTGCGGTCCACGTTGTCACGGCACGCGCGGTGGCCCCGCTGGACAGGTTGGCGACCTGGGGAATCCCCTTGCTGCGCCCGTACGGAGAGATGCTCGCGCTCAAGGGGGATACCGCCGTCGAGGAGCTGAAGAGCGCCGCCACTGCCTTGAGCAAGCTGGGTGCCGTGGAGACCTCGATCCTCCATGTTGGTGAGGGGGTAGTGGATCCACTGTCCACCGTGGTGCGGGTCGAAGTCGGGGAGAGCCCGGGCGGTGTGCGGTTTGCAGCCAAGCGCGCCAAGGCGGCCAGGACGGGGCGGGCCCGACGGCCTCGTTGAGTCCCTCCGGCGAGCGTGTGGGCGCTGTTGATCCGTCCTGACGACGAGACGTACTCCACACAAGCTGCCAAACCTACGCATGCCGGAGTGTCGCGACACTCCGGTTGCCGCGGCTGTGCATCGTGTTTCACGTGAAACGTCGCTCACTGCTGCACGGCATCATCAGCCGCGGCCGCGCCGCGGCCGACCCCCGCACCCGTAAGCCTCTCGGGTCACTCGGAGAGGTACCGGAGTTGTCCACAGAGGTGGATTTCTCCACAGAACACCAGGCCTCACTGGTTCGCGACCCCAAAGACATGGGAGGCTCTGTTCATTGCGAGCCTGAAGTCGAGGAGAGTGAATCCTTGCGGTCCGACGCCAACATCGCGGGACCGATGACCGATCCGGTCCCCGGTCCCCGTACCGAGTCGATGGGGGAGGATGTTTCACGTGAAACACCGCCCCCGATGGACGACACTCCCATCGGTCGTGCTGCCCAACTGGCGGTGGAGGCTTTGGGACGCGCCGGTGAGGGCCTGCCTCGGCCCGAGCAGACGCGCGTCATCGTGGTCGCCAACCAGAAGGGCGGGGTCGGAAAGACCACGACGACGGTCAACCTTGCCGCTTCACTGGCCCTGCATGGCGGACGTGTCCTGGTGATCGACCTCGACCCGCAAGGCAATGCGTCCACTGCGTTGGGCATCGATCATCACGCCGAAGTTCCTTCGATCTACGACGTGTTGATCGACAGCAAGCCGCTGTCCGAAATCGTCCAGCCCGTGCCCGACGTCGAGGGACTCTTCTGTGCCCCCGCCACGATCGATCTCGCCGGTGCGGAGATCGAGCTGGTCTCTCTGGTGGCGCGGGAGAGCCGGCTACAGCGGGCGATCCAGGCCTATGAGCAGCCCCTGGACTACATCCTCATCGACTGCCCGCCCTCGCTCGGTCTCCTGACGGTCAATGCGCTGGTGGCCGGCCAGGAGGTCCTGATCCCGATTCAGTGTGAGTACTACGCACTGGAGGGCCTCGGGCAGCTGCTCCGCAATGTCGACCTGGTGCGGGGGCACCTCAACCGCGCCCTCCATGTGTCGACCATCCTGCTCACCATGTATGACGGCCGGACGCGCCTCGCCTCCCAGGTCGCCGACGAGGTGCGCAACCACTTCGGTGACGAGGTACTGAGGACGAGCATTCCGCGCTCCGTCCGTATCTCCGAGGCACCGAGCTATGGGCAGACGGTGCTGACGTACGATCCAGGATCGAGCGGTGCCCTCTCCTATCTTGAGGCGGCACGAGAAATCGCGCTGAAGGGCGTCGGTGTTGGGTACGACCCGACGCCCGCCCATATCGGCGCACAGAGTAACCCGAGCATGGTGGAGGGGATCCAGTGAGCGAGCGACGGAGGGGGTTGGGCCGTGGTCTCGGCGCACTGATTCCTGCCGCCCCAACAGGGGAGCCGGTGTCGCCACCGGCGGGGAGTGGAGGGTCCACGTCCCCTGCGGCTGTGCCCGTCCTCACCACCGAGCGAGGAGTGGCGGCCGCGAAGGTGACAACGCTGCCGCATGTTTCACGTGAAACAGAGGACCCGTCGCCGAACGGTGCCGTGGAGACACAGGCAGCGCCTCTCGGTGCCCACTTCGCCGAGCTGCCCCTGGACTCCATCACGCCGAATCCTCGCCAGCCGCGCGAGGTATTCGACGAGGACCTCCTGCAGGAACTGGTCACCTCCATCAAGGAGGTCGGTCTCCTCCAGCCTGTCGTCGTACGGCAGCTGGGTCCCGCGCGATACGAGCTCATCATGGGTGAGCGGCGTTGGCGGGCCTGCCGTGAGGCCGGCCTGGAGGCGATCCCTGCGATCGTGCGCGCCACGGACGACGAGAAGCTGCTCCTGGACGCGCTCCTGGAGAACCTGCACCGAGCCCAGCTGAACCCCCTGGAAGAGGCGGCCGCCTATGACCAGCTGCTCAGGGACTTCAACTGCACGCATGACCAGCTGGCAGACCGGATTGGTCGATCCCGTCCACAGGTCTCCAACACCCTGCGTCTGCTGAAGCTCTCTCCTGCGGTGCAGCGTCGAGTGGCTGCCGGCGTTCTCTCCGCAGGGCATGCCCGGGCGCTGCTCTCCGTGGAGGACTCGGACGAGCAGGACCGGCTGGCTCATCGGATCGTCGCCGAGGGGCTCTCGGTGCGGGCGGTCGAGGAGATCGTCCACCTCATGGGTTCGCACCCGAAGAGCGCCCCGACTTCCAAGGGGCCGCGTGCCGGCACCCGGATCTCCCCGGCGCTGAGCGACCTTGCGACCAGGCTCTCGGATCGCTTCGAGACGCGAGTGAAGGTCGACCTCGGCAAGAACAAGGGCAAGATCACCGTCGAGTTCGCCTCGATGGAGGACCTTGAGCGCATCCTTGGCAGCCTGGCTCCAGGCGAGGGCCCGGTTCTTCAGAAGAGTCTCCTGGATCACGAATCCGACGAGACTGATTCCTGAGCCTTCAGACTGTAGGACGACTTTCGACCGGTCGACCAGCAGAGCGGGCCGTGTCCGGTGTGTACCGGAACACGGCCTGCTCTTTGCTTTCAGGCGGTATCGATGGAATCACATCGTGGATACGATGCGTTGGGGTATGGCGCATCCACCTGGCGGCACCTTGATCGGGGAGGCGGGCGTCATACGAACCGTGAGCCGTTCCGAGCTGGTGATCGTCGGCTTTGGACTGAGGGCGGTTGGCGGTTTCGTCGGCAGCCTGCCGAGGGAGCGGAGTGCCCTGACAGCAGCCCGCGACGCAGCGGGCGAAGGAAGCGAGGAACAGCCTTCATGGGGCGTCGGCTCGTACCGCTCACCCTGGACAACGTTAAGGACCTTCCCAGGCGCTGTCGCTCGTGTGTCTTCTGGGAGTTGGACCCAGTCAGCGGTGAGGCCGCAGTCAAGGCGGGCACCCCTGCACTGGAGAAAGAGGCCTGGATTTCCGCGGTCCTGCTGGACTGGGGATCCTGTGGCCGGGTCGTCTATGTGGACGAGGTACCGGTGGGCTTCGTGCTGTACGCGCCACCCGCCTATGTCCCCCGCTCGACGGCATTCCCCACGAGCCCGGTGTCTCCCGACGCCGTCCAGCTGATGACGGCCTTCATCATGCCGGGCTATCAGGGGCAGGGCCTGGGCCGTGTGATGGTCCAGACAGTCGCCAAGGATCTGCTGCGTAGGGGTTTCAAGGCCATTGAGGCCTTCGGGGACGCGCGTTGGCAGGCACCAGCGTGTGTACTGCCTGCTGACCATTTGACGGCGGTGGGCTTCAAGACGGTCCGTCCCCATCCCACGTATCCCCGGCTTCGGCTGGAGCTGCGGACGACGCTTTCCTGGAAGGAGGACGTCGAGCTGGCGCTGGACCGTTTGCTCGGCGCCGTACAGAAGGAGCCGGCACTGCGACCGCTCTGATGGATGGGCTCTCTGTGTGCTGTGCGCGCTCACCTCACACGAATGGGCCAGCCCTTGAGGCTGGCCCATTCGTGTTTCACGTGAAACATCGCCGCTGTCGTGAAACGGCGGTGCCGACGACTCGGCTCACTCAGCGATGAAGTCCTCAAGGTCGCGAACGATCGCGGCCTTCGGCTTGGCACCGACGATGGTCTTGGCGACCTCGCCACCCTGGTACACGTTCAGGGTCGGGATGGACATGACGCCGTACTTGGCGGCCGTTCCCGGGTTCTCGTCGATGTTGAGCTTGACGACCTCGATCTTGTCGCCGTACTCGGCGGCGATCGCCTCAAGAGACGGCGCGATCTGGCGGCACGGACCGCACCAGGCGGCCCAGAAGTCCACCAGGACGGGCTTGTCGCTCTTGAGGACGTCCTGCTCAAAGGAATCGTCGGTCACATTCTTCAGGGTGCCGGCCACGGCGGGGCTCCTTAAATGGTTGATGCGGTGAGACGGATGGGGGTCAGACGGCGGTCTTCTCGGGCTCGGCGGCCTGCCCGCTGTCCGCGAGGGCAGCGAGGAAACGCTCGGCGTCGAGGGCCGCGGAGCAGCCGGTGCCGGCTGCGGTGATCGCCTGGCGGTACGTGTGGTCGACGACATCACCGGCGGCGAAGACACCGGTCAGGTTCGTCCGGGTGGAGGGGGCGTCCACCTTCAGGTAGCCCTCCTCGTCCAGGTCGAGTTGGCCCTTGAAGAGTTCCGTACGGGGGTCGTGGCCGATCGCGATGAACAGGCCCGTCACCGGTAGCTCCGACGTCTCGCCCGTCTTCACATTGCGCAGCGTCAGGCCGGCCAGCTTCTGGTCGCCCTTGATCTCGGCGACCTCGCTGTCCCAGACGAACTTGATCTTCGGGTCGGCGAAGGCGCGCTCCTGCATGGCCTTGGAGGCCCGCAGGGTGCTCCGGCGGTGGACAACCGTCACGGACTTGGCGAACCGGGAGAGGAAGGTGGCCTCCTCCATGGCGGTGTCACCGCCACCGATCACCGCGATGTCCTGGTCCTTGAAGAAGAAGCCGTCGCAGGTGGCGCACCAGGAGACGCCTCGACCGGAGAGAGCGTCCTCGTTGGGCAGCCCGAGCTTGCGGTGCTGGGAGCCGGTGGCGACGATGACCGCCTTGGCGTGGTGCACGGTGCCCGCGGTGTCCGTGACGGTCTTGATCTCACCGCTGAGGTCGACGGCAACGACGTCGTCGGGAACAAGCTCGGCACCGAAGCGCTCGGCCTGGGCACGCATGTTGTCCATGAGCTCGGGGCCCATGATGCCGTCCTGGAAGCCGGGGAAGTTCTCCACGTCGGTCGTGTTCATGAGCGCGCCACCCGCGGTGACGGCGCCCTCGAATACCAGCGGCTTCAGCGACGCGCGCGCGGTGTAGAGCGCCGCTGTGTAGCCGGCGGGCCCGGACCCGATGATGATCACGTTTCGGACGTCGCTCACGGCTTGATTCCTCGTCTCTGGAGACTGCTGCCTACTGCTGCCGGTGGGAGCTTCTCTGACAACTCTCATCCCACCCAACGGATCCTACGGGGCGTGCATTCCCGGTGTGTCCGGGCACACGGAGTCCCGGCATCGCGCAGGGATGCCAAGGGGAAACCGGTGTCGGGACGCGGCAGCTCAGCGACCGCTGGAAGGTGCTGCTGAGGGGCGCGGATAGGAGTGCTTCAGCAGGATGTCACCGGGGGATGCCGGGGTCTTGCCCACACAGGCGGCGTCGACGACGTACGCGGTGACGCGGTCGGTGCGGGAGACATCGGGCATGACCACGAGATACGCGGGAGCCTTCTTGTACTCGCCTTCCTTGGCCGCCAGCGGGCGCTCGCTGCGGCCGATGCCCTCGGTGATGCAACTGGGCACGTCGACCGTGTTGAAGATGTTCGGCCCGCCGGTCTTGGAGCCCGGTGGCTTGGTGCTGGTGCGGAAGTCGTCGTCGCCGCTGCCGGAGTCCTTCCCCGCGGAGTGATTCTTGGCAAGGAGGGTCTCCACCTGGTTCTTCACCGTGTCGCCGGAGAAGACGCTGACGGAGGCGTCCTGGCTGTGGTCTGTCCCGGGGTTGTCTCCGGAGTCGGTTCCCCCCATGGACTGAGCGAGCAGTGTTCCGAGCCCCAGGGCGGCAACCGTGAAGACGGCGCTCACTACGACGATCCTCCGGCGGGCGCTGCGCTTGCGGCTCGGTCGACCAGGGCCCGTGGCCCCACGCGAGTGGCCCGAGGGTCGGTCCGTGGGTCGGTCCGCAGGGGGCGATGTTTCACGTGAAACATGCGCGTCGTTGTTCTCGTCGAGCTCTGGACGCGACACATCGGCGGGTCGCAGAGCCGTCGTGGCGGGGGTGGCCTGGGCCTCGGGTGCCGTGGAGTTCAGCAGCGCTTCGGCGGCCAGGGCCGCGTCGATGCGGCCCGCGATGTCGGCAGGCATGCGGGGCGGCCCTGGCAGCGTGCCGAGCATGCCGCGGATCTCCTCCAGCGAGGCGTACACGTCGGCGCACAGCGGACACTCGTCCAGGTGCTGTCGCACGCTCGCGGTACGAGAAGGAGGGAGCAGACCTTCGGTGAGGTCGGAGAGCTCCGTGATCTCCGGGTGCTCGGCCGTCTCGGTCGTGGATGTCACGCTCGCCCACCTCCGCCCTTCACAGCAGCTGAATCGCTTGGCCCTGCATCATGTGGTCCTGCTGCGGGTGGGACGGATGTCCCCTGCGTCCGGTTCCGTCTGCCCGCAGACTTCTCGCCGTCCGCGCCTCCGCCGACATCCGCACGCAGATGGGCGAGCAAGGGGAGGAGTCTGGCTCTGCCACGGGAGCAACGGCTCTTCACGGTGCCGGTCGGCACATCGAGGATCCTGGCCGCCTCCGCCACGGGGTAGCCCTGCATGTCCACCAGGACCAGGGCTGCGCGCTGGTCGGCGGGCAAGGTTCCCAGCGCCTCCAGGAGCTGGCGGTGCAGGTCGTTGCGCTCCGCCGGAGCGGACGCAGACTCGTGCGGCTCCAAGAGCTGCTCCAGGCGCTCGGTGTCGTCGACAGGCGAGGTCTTCCGCGAGGCTGCCTTGCGGGCACGGTCGAGACAGGCGTTCACCGTGATGCGGTGCAGCCAGGTCGTGACGGCCGACTGCCCACGGAAGGTGTGAGCGGCCCGGTACGCGGAGACAAGCGCGTCCTGGACCGCGTCGGCTGCCTCCTCCCGGTCCCCCAGTGTGCGCAGCGCCACCGCCCACAGCCGGTCCCGGTGCCGCCGCACAAGCTCACCGAAGGCCTCCGGATCGCCCTCGACATGGCGGGCGAGGAGTTCCTGATCGCTCACCCCGTCGTGACCGACGCCGTCTGCCATCCGCCCCCCTCCCCTCAGCGCGCTGTCAGCCCTTGAACGTCACGTCGGTGATCGCCTGCTTGTAACCGGAACCGCTGTAGTCGTCGCCGGGTGCGTGGGGCACATCAGTGATCCACAGGAGTACATACTGCGTCTTCACCGATGTGGAGGCCTTCATGGTCGCGGTGGTGCCGCTCGTCGTCACGGTGCCGATTTTCTTCATTCCGTCCACGGACGTCGAGGGGGCCAGCGAATCAGCGGCGTACAGATGAATCGTCGTGTGGTTGCCGCTGTAGCGGAGCCCTATCGACGCCGCGGAGACGTCCTTGGCCGAGCCGAGGTCGTAGACGATGCCGACGCCGGGCTTGTACGGCGCGAGACGAGGGCCTTCGTTGTAGCTCTTGGTGCGCCAGTACGTGGAGGTTTTGCCGTCGTACGTGTTGCCCACGTCCTCGGGTGCCTGGGCGGAGCCTTCCACCACGTACTCTTCGGCGCCCTTGATCGCTATGGGCTTGGTCGGCCTGGTCTTGCCGCCGTCCTTGTCGTTCCCGTCCGTCGTCTGGTTCGTGTTCGTGTCGTCGGACGACTTGCCGCCCTGGTCCATGAGGGCGTCGGCGAGCTGCCAGCTGCCGAGGCCGAGGGCCGCGATGAGGAGTGCTGACACGGCCCACTTGAGGGCCTTGCCGGTACGGCTCTGCAGCGGAGGCGGCGGTGGGATCGGCTGCGTGACGCCCGGGTGGGGCGTCGGGCGGCCGTAGGACCCCTGGTGGTAGTTGGTGCGCTGGTACTCGGGCGGCGCGGTGAACGCGGGCTCCGGGGGGCGGATGCGGGGCATCTCGCCGATCGCCTTCACCAGGTCCTCCGGCGTGGTGCAGGCGGACTCGTGGCGGGAGGCGGTCGCGCCGTCGTTGACCAGCGCGCGCATGGCGAGCTCCGACAGGCCGCGGTGGACGCCGGCCCGCACCTGGTCCGGGGCGATGAGCCCGACGTCCTTCGGCAGGCCGGAGAGGCCGTACGCGTCCTCCTCGTACGGCCAGCGCTGGGTGAGCGCGGCGTAGAGCAGGGCGCCGATCGCTTCCGTGTCCGTGCGCTGCGGAGTCTCGGAGCTGATCCCGCGCAGCGCGGCGTTCACCGCGAGGCCGCGGATGCGCCACTGACCCGAGCCGGAGCGGAGCACGGCGCTGGGGTTGAGCCGCAGATGGGAGAGGCCCTCACGGTGCGCGGCGGCCATGGCGTGGGCGACTTGGGTGACCATCTGGTAGGCGTCATGCGGCTCCAGCGGGCCGGAGGCGAGCAGCGTCGTCAGCTCCGTCGCGTCCGGTAGCCACTCGTGCACCACGTACACGAGGTCGTTCTCCTCGACCGCGTCCAGGACCTGGACGAAGCGTGGGTCGCCCAGCAGAGCGGACGAGCGTGCCGCCGCCAGCACGGAGCGTGCCCGAGCGTGGTCGGCCGGCAGGATGTGTACGCCGACGGCCCGGCGGAGTTTCTCGTCCACCGCGCGCCAACTACTGAAACCGTCCAGACGGGTGACGCACTCTTCCAGCCGGTAGCGTCTGGCGAGCTTGTGGCCGCTGTGCAGTTCGGGCGGCGTGGTCTTCCCGACCTCGGTGCCGCCGCTCCCCTGTGCCTCTTCGCTCGCCGCGCTGTCCGTGTCCCGCTCCCGGTTCTGGGCCACCCCGTCGGCCGTGGACTGGTCCGCCTGTGCGGTCAGCGGCTTCTCGCCGCTGTTGTCTGCCACGTCGACGGCAGCCGTGCTCCGTTCCGCCACCGTCGTTCCTGCCTCCCCATCCGTGTGCGCGTTGTCCGACGCCAAAGCCAATTGTGCCCACAGTCCGCCGCTATGAGCGACACACGACGGCGGACGATGGTTGTGCGCTTACCCCCGCCTCAGCGTCCCAGGCGCCCGCGGACCATACCGACCATTGAGTTGAGCTCCTCGATGCGCATCCGTCGCGCCGCGACGAAGAAGACACCGAGCAGAACGATTCCGCCGCCGGCGAGCGCGAGCATCGAGCCGCCGACGCCCTGTCCCAGGGTGCGGCTGATGCCGTAGCAGGCGGCGCCGCTGAGCAGGGCCGCAGGCACCGAGGCGATGCACAGCCTGGCGTACGTCCGCAGCACCCTGGCCCCGTCCAGATCACCGCCCAGCCGCTTGCGCAGCCGACGCCAGGCCACGCCGACACCGGTCGCGTACGCCAGTCCGTACGCGGCAGCCATGCCCACCACGGCCCACCGGGCCGGCAGCACGAGGAAGCAGACCGCGGACGCCCCGGCGTTGACGGCCGCCACGATGACCGTGTTGTAGAAGGGCGTCCGGGTGTCCTCGTACGCGTAGAAGGCACGCAGCACGACGTACTGCACGGAGTAAGGGATCAGGCCGAGGCCGAACGCCATCAGCATGTAGCCCATGTTCGTGGCCGAGCTGGTGCCGGAGGAGCCGAAGATCAGGGTGCACATCGGGATGCCGAGAGAGAGGAACCCGAAGGCGATGGGCACGATGGCGACGGCGGTCGTGCGCAGGCCCTGGGAGATGTCGTCGCGGACGGCACCCGCGTCGTTCTCGGCGGCGGAGCGCGAGATCCGCGGCAGCAGGGCCGCCATCAGGGAGACCGTGATGATCGCCTGTGGCAGGCCCCAGATGAGCTGGGCGTTGGCGTAGGCACTGAATCCGGTGCCGGGGATCTTCGTCTCCGTGAGCGCGGCGGTGGCGAGCTGGATGACGACGAGGGCGCCCGCCTGGTTGGCGAGGACGAACAGGATCGTCCACTTGGCGAGCATCGCGGCCTTGCCCAGGCCGTGGCCCCTCCAGTCGAAGCGCAGACGCAGCTTGAAGCCCGTCTCCCGCAGGTACGGGATCATCGCGAGTGCCTGGACGACGAGACCGAGAAGGACACCGAAACCGAGGAGCCGCTCCCCCTCCGGCGGGATGTTCTCGACGGTCATGTGAGAGTTGGCGGCGCTGCCGTAGACCCAGAGGAACGCTCCCAGGGTCACGATGATGACGATGTTGTTCAGGACCGGGGTCCACATCATCGCGCCGAACCGGCCGCGGGCGTTGAGGATCTGCCCCATCACCACGTGGATGCCCATGAAGAAGATCGAGGGCAGGAAGTACTGGGTGAAGGTGACGGCGACCCCGTTGGCCGCGGAATTTGTGGCGAGGTCGTTCGACAGGGCGCGGACCAGAAACGGAGCGGCGAACATGGCGGCCGCGGTGAGCAGGCCAAGGACCACCATGACCAGGGTCAGCAGCCGGTTGGCGTACGCCTCTCCGCCGTCGTCGTCCTCCTTCATGGCGCGGACGAGCTGCGGCACGAAGACGGAGTTGAGGCCGCCGCCGACCGTCAGGATGTAGATCATCGTCGGCAGCTGGTACGCCACCTGGAATGACTCGCCCAGGAGGCCGAGGCCCAGCGCGGAGACGATCATCGCGGAGCGGATGAACCCGGTGAGGCGGGACACCATGGTGCCGGCCGCCATCACCGCGCTGGACTTCAGCAGCCCCGAGGCGCGGCCGCCCTTCTTCGCCGGAGGCGCGGGAGCGGGCTCGGGGGCGGTCTGCTGCGGTTCGGAGCCCTGGATCGGCATCGACGGCTGGGCGGGACCCGGTACGGACGCCGCCGACTCGGTTTGCTGACCCATGGGTGCGTGCGTGCCGCCCTGCTGCTGGTCGCGGAAGAGATGGGCGAAGGCATCCGGCTCGTGACGCTGCTGCCCGGCCCGCGTGACGAGATCGTCCACACCTACGAACTGCGTCGTACGGGGGTCGTCGCCGTACGGCAGATGTTGTGACGGCCCCTCGGGCTCGGGTGGCGGCGTCTGTGCCCACACCCGCGGGTCGGGGGCGTACGGGGAGGACGGCGGCTGGGCGTAGAGCGGCTGCTGCGGGGGGTACGTGCCCGGAGGCGGCGGGGGGTGGGCGGCGCGGTCGTAGAACGCCTCGGTGACCGGGTCCTGGGCGGAGAGGTCCTGTGCCCGGTAGGGGTCCTGGCCGTAGGCGTCCGGTCCTTGGGCATCCTGCGGGTACAGGTCGGTGTGGGGCTGCGGCGGGACATGGCCCGGCCCGGGCTGCGGGCGCTCGGGATAGCCCGAGTCGGCCGCGCCCTGACCGCGGTCACCGTCGTACGGCGCGTTCATCCTTACCCCACCTCATCGTCCCTGGCCCACTGGCCACGACATCGCTCAACGGTCCACTCTCTCACCCGTGCCGGACGGGTCGGCGCTTTCCAGTGCGGTGTCCGCCGACGGGTCACTCGGGTGCCCCGGCTCGTCTTCTCCGGACCGCGCGCGGGACTTCTCCTTGAGTCCGTCCGCCGCGAGGACTCCGGTGTCGCTCGTCTCCTCGGCCGCGGTTTCTTCCTCGGTGCCCTCCTCCTCGGCCTGCTGGGCCGCCGCGCGCTTGCGCTGCGTGTACATCCGGAAGCCGGCGAGTACGAGCAGGAGGACTCCGCCGGCGATGACCAGCATCACCGTGGGTGTGAACTCGGTGACGTTCACGTCGAAGGTGACGGAGGGACCATACTTCTGGCCGTCCTCCGTGTAGAGCTGCGCCTCCACGGCGACCTCGCCGTTGGCGTTGGCGTTGGTGTCGAACTTCACCGACTGACTGTGTCCGCCCGAGACCCGGATGGTCTGCTCCGCGTAGTCCTGGCCGTCGATCTCCAGGCGCTTCGGCTGCAACGACGTGAGGCGCAGCACCAGCTTGTCGACGCCCTGCACGAGATTGTTCTGCACCGTGACCGGGATCGTGGCGCTACGGCCCGAGAGCTTCGTCTCCGACTTCTCGATCAGCCTGACCTGGTCGGTGAGGGTGTCCAGGTAGGACTGCACGCTGTCGCGGTAGACGCGGGCCTCGGCGGCGCGGCCGCGCCAGGAGGTGGACATTTCCCGGTTCATGGCCCGTCCGAAGGGCGTGACGACGCGGGACTTGTCGGTGAGGACCACCTTGAAGCGGTCCAGATCGGTCTGCGTGTCCAGGATCGTCTCGAAGGCCGATGTCGGCAGCTGCTGCTTGCGCAGGGACGCAGGGTACGCGGCTGCCGACGGGACCTTCGTGGTGGCATTCGGGTCGGGCTTGGCGTCCGCGGCCGCCGACAGGTCCTGGGACTGCGACCAGTTTCCGCTCTGGAGGGCTGTCAGGGCCTGCGCCATCGTCTGGGCCTGACTCGGGGTCGGCATGCGCTGCGGGGCGATCACCACGCTGCGCTGCTTGTCCGGGGCCTGCAGGTCGGTCATCAGGCTCTGCGCGAGGAACTTCTGCACGGCCAGAGTCGCGTTGTCGGCCTTCGTCATGTCGCCCTGGAACGCCGTCGACAGCCGTGCGTCGGCGACGACCGCCGTGGTGCCGCCACCGATGGGGCGGGCAGCGTTCGGCGTGTAGGTCAGGTTTCTGGTGTCCTGGAGGCTGTCACTACGAGCGATCACCTTGTCGGCGCCCGCAGAGGTGGCGACCTTGACGATCGACGGGTCGACGGCTCCGTCCACAGGCCAGGAGAAGTCCGTCTCCGGTTTCACGTGGAGCACGGTCTCGACGGTGTCGGCGGCCACGTCCGTGGCGTCCTTGAGGTGGCTCAGGGATCCGGTGACGTTCTTGCCGTTGTGCGCCAGAGAGGCGATGTCGGGGTCGGCGAAGGGGAGGGCGACGACTTCCTTGCCCTGGACGGCCTCCTCCAGTTCGGCGAGCCATCGTTTGGCGACCGCCTGGTTCTTGCCGGTCGTGGTCTCGTTGCCGTTCGTGACCCGGTAGCTGCGCGTCATCGCGTCGACGGAAGCCAGGAGATCCGGGTCGATCACCCAGGTGATGTCGAGTTCCCTGCCCAGGCTCAGCAGCTGGTCCAGCCGGCCGCCGGGGGAGATCTCGTGGGCCAGGTCCTCGTTCTGGAAGACGGGCGTCTGCTGCTCGCCCGGACCCGTCTCCGCCGTCAGATGGGGGGTGGAGATGAGGGGCCAGAGGTATGTCGTCTTTGTCTTCGTGGCCGCGGTGTCCGGTTGCCAGGGCAGGAAGGTCCGCTGGATGCCGAGCACCCGCTCGTAAGGCGCGGCCGCGGTACGGCCCGCGAGGGAGACCCCGAGCTGGTAGACGCCGTCCGCACTGAGGTCCAGCTCCTTGACGGGGACCGAGATGCGGAAGGACTGGGCGACGCCCGGGGTGAGGCGGGAGAACTTCTCGACGTACTTCCCGCCGACCTCGGGTCCGTCCGCGTACTGGTTGAAGCCGCCGCGCCTGGCTGCGGTGTCGATCGCCGCGCGGCTGGACACGGTCCCGCCCACCCGGATGCCCACGTGGGCATCCGTGACCGGCTGCGTGCCGTTGTTTTTGACCGTGCCGGAGATGGTGAGGGTGTCGCCGTCGGTGGGGACGCTGGGCGTGAGCGAGTCCAAGGCTACGGCGACCGTGTTCGACCCGCCGGCCTTCGCCTGTGAGGGCCTTCCCGCAGAGTGCGCCTCCGGGGCGGCGGGCAGCTGGAGCAGCCCGGCCAGCAGGGGTGCCCCGGCGACCAGTGCCCCGGTACGCCGGAGCCACCGGCGGGCAGGTGAGGGACTCGTCCCCTGGGTGTCTGCCGCCTCGGCCACGCGCTCGCCCGTCCCTCGTCGTGTCAGTGGTCGTCGGAATGTGCGTCCACGCATGGTAACGATGTGCGCCGAGGGGAAGTGCCGCGGTCTGCCTCACAAGATCGACGACGGGACCATGAGTGTCCCGTATGTGTACGTATTAAAGGGAGCGACTGTGGGGGACGACTGTGCACGTTCCATGGAGGCGCTCCGGGTCGCCGGGGGCACGTACCCTTTTCTGTTGTGCCGAACGCCAACGAAGACAAGCCCAGTGCCCTGAGCCAGGTGCAGCACCGTGCGGTGAGTGAACTGCTGCGGGTGTCCCCTGTCGCCGATGACCTCGCCCGCCGCTTCCAGGAGGCCGGGTTCTCGCTCGCCCTTGTCGGCGGTTCGGTCCGCGACGCACTCCTGGGCCGGCTTGGCAACGACCTGGACTTCACAACGGACGCACGCCCCGAGGACGTACTGAAGATCGTGCGACCCTGGGCGGACGCAGTGTGGGAGGTCGGCATCGCTTTCGGCACGGTGGGAGCTCAGAAGGACGCCCGCGTCGGAGACGCTGTTCAACGCTTTCAGATCGAGGTCACCACGTACCGGTCGGAGGCGTACGACCGGACCTCGCGCAAGCCAGAGGTGTCCTACGGAGACTCCATCGAGGAGGATCTCGTACGGCGTGACTTCACGGTGAACGCGATGGCCGTGGCTCTCCCCGAGAAGGAGTTCATCGATCCTCACGGTGGTCTGGAAGATCTCGCGGAGCGTGTGCTGCGCACCCCCGGTACCCCGGAGGAGTCCTTCTCCGACGATCCCCTGCGGATGATGCGGGCTGCCCGTTTCGCCGCCCAGCTCGATTTCGAGGTGGCTCCGGACGTCGTCTCCGCGATGACCGAGATGGCCCGGCGGATCGAGATCGTCTCCGCGGAGCGGGTCCGGGACGAGCTGAACAAACTGATTCTTTCCGCGCACCCGCGCAAGGGCCTGACGCTGCTGGTCGGGACCGGGCTCGGGGACCACGTGCTGCCCGAGCTTTCGGCGCTGCGGCTGGAGCGCGACGAGCACCACCGGCACAAGGACGTCTACGACCACACCTTGATCGTGCTGGAGCAGGCGATGGCGCTGGAGGAGAACGGTCCGGACCTCACGCTCCGGCTCGCCGCGCTGCTGCACGACATCGGTAAGCCGAAGACGCGTCGCTTCGAGAAGGACGGTCGGGTCTCCTTCCATCACCACGAGGTGGTGGGCGCCAAGATGACCAAGAAGAGGATGACCGCCCTCAAGTACTCCAACGAACTGATCAAGGACGTCGCGCGCCTGGTCGAACTCCACTTGCGCTTCCATGGCTACGGGACCGGAGAGTGGACGGACTCGGCGGTCCGCCGGTATGTGCGTGACGCCGGCCCCCTCTTGGACCGTCTCCACAAACTGACCCGCTCCGACTGCACCACGCGGAACAAGCGCAAGGCGAACGCCCTGTCTCGCGCGTACGACGGCCTGGAGGAGCGCATCGCTCAACTCCAGGAGCAGGAGCAGCTGGACGCCATCCGTCCGGACCTCGACGGAAACCAGATCATGGAGGTTTTGGGTGTCGGGCCCGGCCCGGCCGTCGGGCAGGCCTATAAGTTCATGCTGGAGCTGCGGCTGGAGAACGGTCCGATGGAGCACGACGCGGCGGTGTCGGCGCTCAAGGAGTGGTGGGCCGAGCAAGGCTGAACCCGCGGACAACGGGGGCCGAGCCGTGAAACGGGGTCATGTTTCACGTGAAACATGACCCCGGAGGAGCGGTCGCGCACATACCGGGGGGCGATGTTTCACGTGAAACATCGCCCCCCGGACGTTCTGGCGTCAGCCTTACAGGGACTTCAGGCAGAGCACGACGTTGTGGTTGTTGCCCACCTGGTAGTACGAGATCTCGGCTTCCTTGACCGACTCGCACTTGCTGCTGTCGCTCGTGCCGTCGAACTTCTCGACGACCTTGTACTCGGCGTCGCCGGAGGAGCAGTCAACCGTCTTCAGTTCCGGCGAGGACTGCGTGCCCTCGTTCTGCATGCAGCTGCCCACGGCTGTGGTCTCGGCGTCGCTCTGGCCCAGGTACCACTTGCCGATGGCGACGATGATCGCGATGACGATGAAGCCGCCGATCCGAAGAAGCGTCTTGCTGACGCGCTTCTTGGGCGCGGGCGGTGGAACAGGAGCCCCTTGAAACGGTGCGCCCTGCTGCGGCGGATACGGCTGCTGGGGGACCCCCGGCTGAGTGGGCTGTGTGGCGAACGGATTCTGGCCCTGAGGCGGCGGAGTGCTCACTTGGGGTCCCCCTTGGATATGGGTGCGCATGGCGCGAAATAAGACGTGCGTAAGCTACCGGGCCCCACTGACAACACGGAACTTCAGGAACACTCTGTGGCGTTGATGTGACACTTACTGCCGTTCAAAGCGGGCCATAGCCGCCGCAATCGCCGCGTAGATAACGGCAATTGTTATCACCAACGCGGCTGAGCGGCCGTCAGGAGGGAGCATCAGAGCGGCCACGCCTGCGGCACCGACGAAAGCGACGTTGAACAGCACGTCGTAAACAGAGAAGATCCGGCCACGGAAGCCGTCGTCGACCGTGGACTGGACGATCGTGTCCGTGGCGATCTTTGCGCCCTGAGTGACAAGGCCAAGGACGAAGGCCGCGATCAGTATGGGGACTTCGGCGAACGGCAGGCCCAGAGCGGGCACCAGGACGGCCGCGGCAGCGGCACAGGTGACGATCCATAAGCCCGGTCCCATCCGCGAGACCGCCCCCGGCGTCACCACGGCAGCTGCGAAGAAGCCCGCTCCCGAGATCCCCACAGCGAGGCCCAGCAGGGCCAGCCCTCCGTTGGCGTCGGACGAGAAGGCGTACCGGCACAGCATCAGCACCATGACCGTCAGGGCGCCGTAGCAGAACCGCATCAGCGTCATCGAGGCCAGCGCCCAGGTGGCTTCGCGTCGTTGGGGCTCCGCGAGATGCCGTATGCCCGCCACGAGGTCCCGCGCGGTGCCGCTGAGCGCCGCTCGCAGCCGTGGTTGCACCAGGTCCGGCTCGGGCCCGAGCAACTCCCGCGTCATACGCAGAGAGGCGAGAGCGGAACACAGGTACAGGGCCGCGCCGAGGAGGACCACCGCGGCGTCGGAGTTCGCCACCACCAGCCGTACGACGAAGGCAAGTCCGCCGCCCGCGGTCGCGGCGAGGGTGCCGGCCGTCGGGGAGAGGGAGTTGGCCATCACCAGGCGATCGGCGTCCACCACGCGCGGCAGGGCCGCCGAGAGCCCGGCCAGGACGAACCGGTTGACCGCGGTGACACAGAGCGCGGAGACGTAGAAGAGCCAGCTCGGCACATCGCTCAGGATCAGGACGGCCGTCACACAGGCCAGGACGGCACGCAGCAGGTTGCCGTACAGAAGGACCTGGCGGCGTCGCCAGCGGTCCAGCAGGACACCGGCGAAAGGGCCGATGAGCGAATACGGGAGGAGCAGAACGGCCATTGCCGAGGCGATCGAGGCTGCCGATGTCTGCCTCTCCGGTGAGAAGACGACGTACGCGGCGAGCGCGACCTGATAGACACCGTCGGCGCCCTGGGACAGCAACCGTACGGCGAGCAGGCGCCGGAAGTTCCGGAAGCGGAGCAGGACGCGCAGGTCACGCACGACGGACATGAAGCACAGCCTCACATACGGGAAGGGCCCCCGGAGCCATGCGACCCGGGGACCCTCAGCAGTGATCGAAGCCAAGCGCCTCGACGCCCCGTTGTGCCGGAGCACGGCGCCCTGTGCGCTGCTAGCGCTCGACCTCGCCCTTGATGAACTTCTCCACGTTCTCGCGGGCCTCGTCGTCGAAGTACTGGACCGGCGGGGACTTCATGAAGTAGCTGGACGCGGAGAGGATGGGGCCGCCGATGCCGCGGTCCTTGGCGATCTTCGCGGCACGCAGGGCGTCGATGATGACGCCCGCGGAGTTCGGGGAGTCCCACACCTCAAGCTTGTACTCCAGGTTCAACGGGACGTCACCGAAAGCACGGCCCTCAAGGCGGACGTACGCCCACTTGCGGTCGTCGAGCCAGGCCACGTAGTCGGACGGGCCGATGTGGACGTTCTTCTCGCCGAGGTCCCGGTCGGGGATCTGCGAGGTGACGGCCTGCGTCTTGGAGATCTTCTTGGACTCCAGGCGCTCACGCTCCAGCATGTTCTTGAAGTCCATGTTGCCGCCGACGTTCAGCTGCATCGTGCGGTCCAGGATGACGCCCCGGTCCTCGAAGAGCTTCGCCATGACGCGGTGCGTGATGGTGGCGCCCACCTGCGACTTGATGTCGTCGCCGACGATCGGGACGCCCGCCTCGGTGAACTTGTCCGCCCACTCCTTGGTGCCGGCGATGAAGACCGGAAGGGCGTTGACGAACGCGACCCCGGAGTCGATGGCGCACTGGGCGTAGAACTTGGCCGCGTCCTCGGAACCCACCGGCAGGTAGCAGACGAGCACGTCGACCTGCTTGTCGTTGAGGACCTGGACGATGTCGACCGGCTCCTCCTCGGACTCCTCGATGGTGGCCTGGTAGTACTTCCCGAGGCCGTCGAGGGTGTGGCCTCGCTGCACGGTCACACCGGTGCTGGGGACGTCGCAGATCTTGATGGTGTTGTTCTCGGAGGCGCCGATGGCGTCGGCGAGATCGAGACCGACCTTCTTGGCGTCGACATCGAAGGCGGCGACGAACTCGATGTCACGGACGTGGTACTCGCCGAACTGGACGTGCATCAGGCCGGGGACCTTGGACGCCGGATCGGCGTCCTTGTAGTACTCGACTCCCTGCACCAGCGATGCGGCGCAGTTGCCCACACCGACGATGGCTACGCGAACCGAACCCATTCCGGTTGCTCCCTGTGTGTACGAGTGAGGCCCTGGCAGGGGTCTCACGTGGCAGTGTCGCCGGGCGTATCCGGTCCGGGGTCGCCCCCGGGCCGGGGCAGGACGCCCGGCGCTCCCTCTGTGGTGTCGCGAGGGGGTTCTCCGTGGGCGGGACCCTTCAGGTCCCGGCCCGCCCGCTCGCTTTCGATGAGCTCGTTCAGCCAGCGCACTTCGCGCTCCACGGACTCCATCCCGTGGCGCTGGAGCTCAAGCGTGTAGTCGTCGAGGCGCTCCCGGGTGCGCGCCAGCGAGGCGCGCATCTTCTCCAGCCGTTCCTCCAAACGGCTGCGACGGCCTTCCAGGACGCGCATGCGCACATCACGGGAGGTCTGTCCGAAGAAGGCGAAGCGAGCCGCGAAGGTCTCGTCCTCGTATGCGTCCGGACCCGTCTGCGAGAGCAACTCCTCGAAGTGCTCCTTACCTTCTGCCGTCAACCGGTAGACGATCTTGGCCCGGCGCCCCGTGAGCGGAGCGGCGGAAGCGTCCTCCTGCGCGCCCCCTGATTCCTCGATCAACCAGCCGTTGGCGACCAGCGTCTTGAGGCAGGGGTAGAGCGACCCGTAGCTGAAGGCTCGGAACACACCCAGTGATGTATTGAGTCGTTTGCGCAGCTCATAGCCGTGCATCGGAGATTCGCGGAGCAGCCCGAGTACGGCGAACTCAAGGATCCCGGAACGCCGGCTCATCGTCGCCTCCCCTCTGCCGCGGCCTCGCCGGCACGTCTTTATGCCGTGCTGATGTATCGACTCGATACATCTCGACGATAGGGCGCCCCTCCGGCTGCGACAAGAGGAGAATCGGTGAACGGGATCACATCACCGATTCGTTGCAGGCAAGTTGCCTGGTTTGGGGTGAAGTTCGGTGCTCGGAGGGTTTTGGTGGTGCGTAGTCTGTGCGCCATGCACACCACCGGGAACCGAGTGACTTCCGAGCACGTCGTTGTCCTCGGTGCAGTACGGATGAATGCCAACACGACCGCATCCGTACTTCGGGGGGACAGGAAACCAGCCGCCGTTTCCAGGCGCGCACGGGTGCGCCTGCCCGAGGAGTAGTCGTTCGATGAGTGAGCACCGTCGCAAACCGACGCAGCCGCAGGGAGGCGGACGTGCCGCGGCCCGACGCGGCCAGTCGGCGTCCTCCGGTCGCCGCGCGGCACCGCGAGGCGCCACCGGGTCTCCTTCAGGCTCCCATGGCTTGGGAGGTGAGGACCGTCCTTACGGCGGTCGTGCCGAGGCCCGGCGGGCAGCCCAGAGAGGCGGAGCGGGTGGCCGCCGCAGAGCGGCACCCGACGGCGCGGGACGCGGTCCCGGGCGTGGCAGAGGGCGTGCCGCGCCACCGGACAGGAAGCGGATCATCGACTACCCGCGCGCCGGGAAGTACGGCGCTGCTCGCTGGGTGCCGTCGTGGAAGCTGGTGACCGGAGCCTTCATCGGCATCTTCGGCGGTCTGCTGGCTCTAGCGGGTGTGGGGTACGCCTGGGTGAGTGTGCCGAACGTCCAGCAGACGGCGAAGGCACAGAACAACGTCTTCTACTGGGCGGACCGCTCTGAGATGGTCGCGACAGGTGGTGAGACGAACCGGCAGATCATCAACCTCTCGCAGATCCCCAAGAACATGCAGTTCGCGGTCATCTCGCAGGAGAACAAGACCTTCTACGAGGACAACGGCATCGACCCGATGGGCATCGCGCGTGCCGTACTCAACATGGCCAAGGGTGGTGAGACCCAGGGCGGCTCCACGATCACCCAGCAGTACGTGAAGAACGCGATGCTGGACGATCAGTCACAGACGATCTCCCGCAAGTTCAAGGAGCTGTTCGTCTCCATCAAGGTCGGCACCGACATGGACAAAGACGAAATCATGGCCGGCTACCTGAACTCCGCCTACTACGGCCGCAACGCCTACGGCATCCAGGCTGCCGCGCGCGCGTACTTCGACAAGGACGCTGCCGACCTGAACGCAGGCGAGTGTGCCTTCCTGGCGGCGACGCTCAAGGGCGCCACGTACTACGACCCCGCGGGCGCGACGTCCATCGACCCGGCAGCGACCCCCCAGGACAACAGCAGGCGAGCCCTGCGGCAGATGCAGGACACCCTCGACAAGATGGTCGAGTACCGCCATCTGAGCGCCACGGAGCGGGCCAAGTACACCAAGCTCCCGAAGTGGAAGAACCCGCGCGCCAACAACAAGTTGAGCGGCCAGGTCGGCTACCTGGTCGACCTTGCCAAGGCCTACCTGATCAACAACGACATCGTCAGTGCCGACAAGCTTCAGCAGGGTGGGTACTCGATCTACACGACCTTTGAGAAGAAGAAGGTCGACCAACTCGAAGCCGCGGTCAAGAAGGTCCAGAAGGCGAACATCAAGCCCAAGGAGCGCCCGGAGACGGACACCCACGTCCAGTTCGGCGGGGCGTCCGTGGACCCGGCCACCGGCGCGATCAAAGCCTGCTACGGCGGTGAGAACGCGACCAAGCACTTCACCAACAACTGCGACGTGACCGGCGCCCAAGTCGGATCGACGTTCAAGCCGTTCGTCTTGGCGGCCGCCATGAAGTGGGGCGTGCGCGACAAGGACGGCGACCCGACCCAGGCGCAGGACGAACGCACGATCGCCTCTCCGAAAAGCCTGTACAGCGGTAAGAACAAGCTGAAGATCAGGACTTACGACGGGGAGATCTGGCGAAACGAGAAGGACCAGGAGTGGCTGCAGGTCAACGACGGGGACGAGTCATACGGATCGCCGCCCGACTACAAGATTGACCTTCGTGAAGCGATGAGGGTCTCGGCCAACTCCGCGTTCGTCCAGCTCGGCATGGACGTCGGCCTGGACAAGGTGAAGGAGGCCGCTGTGGACGCGGGTCTCCTCGAAAGCAGTCTGGCCGGCACAAGCTTCCCGTCCTTCTCGATCGGCATCTCCGACCCGAGCGCGATCCGCATGGCCGGGTCGTACGCCACCTTCGCGGCCAGGGGCAAGCAGCGCGATCTGTACTCGGTCACAGAGGTCACGAACCAGGACGGCACGGTCTTCAATCACGATGACGTCGCTGAGACCAAGCAGGCCTTCACGGCACCGGTCGCCGACAACGTCACCGACGTCCTCAAAACCGTGGTAGAGGACGGAACAGGCACCAATGCCCAGCTGCCCGGTCGTGAGGTGGCGGGCAAGACCGGTACCACCGACGGTAACAAGTCCGCCTGGTTCGTCGGGTACACACCACAGCTGTCGACGGCGATTGGCATGTACCGCATGGACGACAACGCCTCCGGCAAGGAGCGCCAGTTCCTGGAGATGTACGGGACCGGCGATCAGGAGTCGATCCACGGCGCTTCGTTCCCGTCCGAAATCTGGCACGACTATATGGAGCAGGCACTCAAGGGTGAGCCGGCAAAGGGCTTCCCGGAGCCCGAGCCCATCGGCGTGATCGTCAACGATGATCCGGACCCGACGCCGTCCCCGACGCCGACCGAGACGGAAGAGGAGAGCCCCGAGCCCAGCCCGACGCCGAGTGAGAGCGAGGCCGAGCCGTCGCCCTCGCAGTCCGAGACCTGCAACAACCCGTTCGACCCGACCTGCAACGACACGGGTGGCAACGACACGGGTGGGACAGACAGCGGAGGGACGGACGGCGGTTCAAGCGCCTCACCCAGCCAATCCGAGGGCAGCACGAGAGGCAATGGCAACAACGGAGGCATCTTCGCAGGCCCGAACGGCTAGTCGCCGCGATGATCACTATCGAGGGTGTTTCACGTGAAACACCCGTCGTGAGGTGTTTCACGTGAAACGAGGGCCGCCGCACCCCACCGGGTACGGCGGCCCTCGGCATGTTCCTGGGTACGTACGGCAGGATGTGCGACATGCCCAGTGCAGACACGACGCGAGTGAGCGTGGACGAGCCGGAGCCGGTGCAGCCGACCAAGGAGGACGGGGTCGCCGCCAGCGGCAGCGAGCTGATCGGCGGACCCATCGGGCGGCGCGCACTGCTCGGGACGTCCTGGTGGACTCCCGTGCGGGTGGTCGCGCTGGTGGCGATCGGCATGTTCGCCCTCGGCATGGTGCAGAAGCTGCCCTGCTACGACGGTGCCTGGTTCTTCGGGGTCAGCTCCCAGTACACGCACGCGTGCTACTCGGACATCCCCCACCTCTACCAGGGACGGGGCTTTGCGGACGGGCTTGTGCCGTACTTCGACAAGCTCCCCGGCGACATGCAGTACCTGGAGTACCCGGTGCTGACCGGTGTGTTCATGGAGGTCGCCTCCTGGCTCACTCCTGGCAGCGGCAGCATCCAGCACCAGGAGCAGTGGTACTGGATGGTCAATGCCGGGATGCTCATGGTGTGCACGGCCGTCATCGCCGTCTGCACCGTACGCACTCAGCGTCGACGCCCCTGGGACGGCCTCCTGGTCGCCCTCGCGCCCGCGTTCGCATTGACGGCCACCATCAACTGGGACCTGCTCGCTGTCGCCCTGCTGGCCGCCGCGCTGCTGATGTGGTCGCGTCGGCGCCCCCTCGCCTTCGGCGTGCTGGTGGGGCTCGCCACGGCCGCGAAGTTCTATCCGTTCCTGGTTCTCGGACCGCTCTTCGTCCTGTGCTGGCGTGCGGGCAAGTGGCGGGAGTTCGGTACGGCGCTGCTCGGCGCCGTCGGCGCCTGGCTCGTCGTGAATCTTCCGGTGATGTTCCTCGCTCCGGAGGGGTGGGCCAAGTTCTACAGCTTCAGCCGTGAGCGCGGAGTCGACTTCGGCTCGATCTTCCTGATCCTTTCGCAGCGGTTCGACATCCAGATCACCGCGGAGGCGGCGAACACCTCAGCAATGATCATGATGGTGCTCGCCTGTGGGGGCATCGCCGCGCTCACGTTCACCGCTCCGCGCCGGCCGCGCCTCGCCCAGCTCGCCTTCCTGATCGTCGCGGCGTTCATCCTCACCAACAAGGTCTACTCGCCGCAGTACGTGCTCTGGCTGATCCCCCTCGCCGTGCTGGCCAGGCCGCGCTGGCGGGACTTCTTGATCTGGCAGGCGTGCGAGGTCGCGTACTTCCTCGGGATCTGGATGTACCTCGCGTACACGACCAGTGGGGACGCCCACAAGGGGCTCCCCACCGAGGGCTACCAACTCGCCATCGTCGTCCACCTGCTGGGAACGCTGTACCTGTGCGCCGTCGTCGTACGGGACGTCTACCTGCCGGAGCGTGACGTGGTGCGCCGGGCCGGCGACGACGATCCGGCGGGCGGCGTACTGGACGGCGCGGAGGATGTCTTCGTCCTCGGTGTGGCGGCCCGTCCCCCAAGGCCTGCGGCGCACCTCGAAGGGCCGCATGTCGAGTGGGGCAGCCACGGCACCGGTGGGAGTTCGCCCTGAGCGAACAGGGCGGAGGGAAGGTACTCAGAAGGCCGTACACGGGATCCGTGTACGGCCTTCTGAGTGCTGAGGGGCGATCCGGCGGGCGAGGCTCCGCTCGGCCCGGTGACCGCCGGTCAGCGGTCGACGATCCGGTCGAACTGCGTGGTGGTGTGCCGCAGGTGGGCCACCAACTCCTCGCCGACCTTCGGCTCCGGGGCGTCCGCGGGCACGAAAAGGATCGACACCTGCATGTGCGGCGGCTCCGCGAACCAGCGCTGCTTGCCGCCCCAGACGAACGGAGAAAGGTTCCGGTTGACCGTGGCGAGGCCGGCGCGGGCGACGCCCTTGGCGCGCGGCATGACGCCGTGCAGCGCCTTCGGGGCCTCCAGACCCACCCCGTGCGACGTACCGCCCGCCACGACCACCAGGAAGCCGTCGGAGGCCGCCTTCTGCTGGCGGTAGCCGAAGCGGTCGCCCTTGGAGACCCGGGTGACGTCCAGGACGGCGCCCCGGTACTCGGTCGCCTCGTGGTCCCCCAGCCACAGCCGCGTGCCGATGCGGGCGCGGAAGCGGGTCTGCGGGAACTGCTGCTGCAGACGGACGAGTTCCGCGGCCTTGAGGTGGCTGACGAACATGGTGTGGAGCGGCAGGCGGGCCGCGCGCAGGCGATCCATCCAGCCGATGACCTCCTCGACGGCGTCGGATCCGTCGGTGCGGTCCAGCGGCAGGTGGAGGGCGAACCCCTCCAGGCGAACGTTCTCTATGGCGGCGTGGAGCTGGGGCAGGTCCTGCTCGCTCACGCCGTGCCGCTTCATCGAGGACATGACCTCGATGACCACGCGGGCGCCCACGAGGCCGTACACGCCGTCCACGGATGACACGGAGCGGATGACGCGGTCGGGCAGCGGCACCGGCTCCTCGCCCCGCCGGAACGGCGTGAGCACCAGCAGGTCGCCGCTGAACCAGTCCTTGATCCGGGCGGCCTCGTATGTGGTGCCGATGGCGAGGATGTCCGATCCGAGGCGTGTGGCCTCCTCGGCCAGCCGCTCGTGGCCGAAGCCGTAGCCGTTGCCCTTGCAGACGGGGACGAGCCCCGGGAACTGCTCCTGCACGTGCTTGTGGTGTGCCCGCCAGCGCGCGGTGTCGACGTAGAGCGTGAGCGCCATGGCCGGTCCCGGAACCTTTCTCGTGGCTGCGGTGTATCAGAGGTATGAAGCGCAATTGTGATGCATCCGCCGGACCGGCGGGGCGATACCGGACCGCGTCACCGGCGCGACATGTAGATGTCGAGCGCCTTGTGGAGCAGCTTGTTGAGCGGGAAGTCCCACTCACCCAGGTATTCGGCGGCCTGCCCGCCCGTCCCCACCTTGAACTGGATCAGGCCGAAAAGGTGGTCCGTCTCGTCCAGCGAGTCGGAGATGCCGCGCAGGTCGTAGACGGTCGCACCGAGGGCGTAGGCGTCACGCAGCATCCGCCACTGCATCGCGTTCGAGGGCCGGACCTCCCGCCCGATGTTGTCCGAGGCGCCGTACGAGTACCAGACGTGTCCACCGACGACCAGCATCGTCGCCGCCGACAGGTTCACGCCGTTGTGCCGGGCGAAGTACAGCCGCATGCGGTTGGGGTCCTCCGTGTTGAGTGCCGTCCACATGCGCTGGAAGTACGACAGCGGGCGGGGCCGGAAGCGGTCGCGCACGGCCGTGATCTCGTACAGCCGCTGCCACTCCTCCAGGTCGTGGTAGCCGCCCTGGACGACCTCGACCCCCGCCTTCTCCGCCTTCTTGATGTTGCGCCGCCACAGCTGGTTGAAGTTCTTGTGGACCTCTTCCAGAGAGCGGTTCGCGAGCGGCACCTGGTAGACATAGCGGGGCTGGACGTCACCGAAGCCGGCCCCTCCGTCCTCGCCCTGCTGCCAGCCCATACGGCGCAGCTTGTCGGCGACCTCGAAGGCACGCGGCTCGATGAAGTCGGCCTCGATGTCGCGCAGGCGCTTCACGTCCGGGTCCTGGATGCCCTTCTTGATGGACGCGGCCTCCCAGCGCCGAATGATCACCGGCGGGCCCATCTTCACGGAGAAGGCGCCCTGCTGCTTGAGGTGCGCGAGCATCGGTTCCAGCCAGTCGACCAGGTTCGGCGCGAACCAGTTGATCACCGGGCCCTCGGGCAGATAGGCGAGATAGCGCTTGATCTTGGGCAGCTGCCGGTACAGGACGAGGCCGGCCCCGACCATCTCGCCCGTCTTGTCGAACCAGCCGAGGCTCTCGGAGCGCCACTCCGCCTTGACGTCGGCCCAGGCCGGGACCTGCATGTGGCTCGCCGCCGGCAGGCTCTGGATGTATGCCAGATGCTGCTCTCGGCTGATCGTCCTCAGGGTCAGGCTCATTCGGGGCGCTCCTCGGGCTGGTGTGTCCCCATGGGTACAGGGGCTCCGGCTCTCGCGCCGAAGCCTACTGCGCCCTGCGAGCGCGCCGTCTGGCCGTATGCAACCCGGGCTCCGACCGGTGCGTGGCCGGGGCGCCGCGAGGTGTGGTTCGGCCGGCTGACGGGTCGTCGGGGGAGTCCCCCGACGACCCGTCAGCCGCCGCGACGAGTTCAGCCGATGAGCCCGCCGAAGAGGCCGCCATGTGCCATGCCGAGGAAGAAACCGACCGCCGAGGCACCGAGACCGAGGATCAGGCCGAAGCGCTCACGGGTCGTCTCCGAGATGAACTGTCCGTACGCTCCGGTCAGGATCCCCACCAGACCTGTCCAGGAACTGAGCAGGTGCAGGTGGTCGAACATCGCCGTGACGAGGGAGACCACCCCGAGCACGAGCGTCACGGCGACCAGGGTGTCCTGCACGGGGTGGGGCTTGTGATCGGTGGCGAACAGGGATCCGGCGATGTTGGGTCGCATTGTCTGTGCCATGGGGCACCTCCTGCGGAAGGCGGCGCATCGTAGCGCCTTACTCACCCGATCCGTACAGATTGACGGTCCCCGCCGCCTGATTTCAACCGGAAGCGGGGGTGCGGGTACTCTGGACCGTCTGCACCGGTGTCTGCCCAGGCCACGACGGGGAATCTCAACCGGGACCCCCGATTGTCAGTGGCGGCCGATACCGTTGCGTACGCATCACAACCCTCCTGCCACGGAACGACCGTGGCCGCTGAGTCCAAAGGAGGTGGGTTCCACATGCGTCACTACGAGGTGATGGTCATCCTCGACCCCGATCTGGAGGAGCGCTCTGTCGCCCCCCTGATCGAGAACTTCCTCTCCGTGGTCCGCGAGGGCAACGGCAAGGTGGAGAAGGTCGACACCTGGGGCCGTCGTCGTCTCGCGTACGAGATCAAGAAGAAGCCCGAGGGGATCTACTCGGTCATCGACCTGCAGGCCGAGCCTGCGGTCGTCAAGGAGCTCGACCGCCAGATGAACCTGAACGAGTCGGTCCTCCGGACCAAGGTCCTCCGCCCCGAGACCCACTGAGCACTCCCGCTCAGCTGATCTCGGGAATCGAGTAGCAGCACAAGCAGCCAGCAGCAAACCCGCCGAGAGGTTCCCCCATGGCAGGCGAGACCGTCATCACGGTCGTCGGCAATCTTGTCGACGACCCCGAGCTGCGCTTCACCCCTTCCGGTGCGGCGGTCGCGAAGTTCCGTGTCGCGTCCACCCCCCGCACCTTCGACCGCCAGACGAACGAGTGGAAGGACGGCGAGAGCCTCTTCCTGACCTGCTCGGTCTGGCGTCAGGCGGCGGAAAACGTCGCCGAGTCGCTTCAGCGAGGCATGCGCGTCATCGTGCAGGGTCGGCTGAAGCAGCGGTCCTACGAGGACCGTGAGGGCGTCAAGCGCACGGTCTACGAGCTCGACGTCGACGAGGTCGGCGCGAGCCTGCGCAACGCCACGGCCAAGGTCACCAAGACCGCCGGCCGCGGTGGCCAGGGCGGTTACGGCGGCGGGGGCGGCCAGGGTGGCGGCGGCTGGGGCGGAGGCCCCGGCGGCGGCCAGCAGGGCGGCGGCGCTCCTGCCGACGACCCGTGGGCCACCGGCGCTCCCGCCGGCGGCCAGCAGGGTGGCGGCGGCTGGGGCGGAGGCTCCGGCGGCGGTGGCGGCTACTCGGACGAGCCCCCCTTCTAAGCCTTCGGACCGGGACACCGGTCCTTCGGGGCGAGGGGCGGGGCCGCACCCCAAACTTCTTGATCACACAGGAGAAACACCATGGCGAAGCCGCCTGTGCGCAAGCCGAAGAAGAAGGTCTGCGCTTTCTGCAAGGACAAGGTCACGTACGTGGACTACAAGGACACGAACATGCTGCGGAAGTTCATTTCCGACCGCGGCAAGATCCGTGCCCGCCGCGTGACCGGCAACTGCACGCAGCACCAGCGTGACGTCGCTACGGCCGTGAAGAACAGCCGTGAGATGGCGCTGCTGCCCTACACGTCCACCGCGCGCTAAGGGAAGGGTGACCTACTCATGAAGATCATCCTCACCCACGAGGTCTCCGGCCTCGGTGCCGCGGGCGACGTCGTCGACGTCAAGGACGGTTACGCTCGCAACTACCTGATCCCGCGGAAGTTCGCGATCCGCTGGACCAAGGGCGGCGAGAAGGACGTCGAGCAGATCCGTCGCGCTCGCAAGATCCACGAGATTCAGACCATCGAGCAGGCCAACCAGGTCAAGGCCCAGATCGAGGGTGTCAAGGTCCGTCTGGCCGTTCGCTCCGGCGACGCCGGTCGTCTCTTCGGTTCCGTCACCCCGGCCGACATCGCCTCGGCGATCAAGGCCTCCGGTGGCCCCGAGGTCGACAAGCGCCGCATCGAGCTGGGCGCGCCCATCAAGACGCTGGGCGCCCACGAGACGTCCGTGCGTCTGCACCCCGAGGTGGCCGCCAAGGTCAGCATCGAGGTCGTTGCGGCCTGAGTGCCGCGCTCGCTGAAGCGGTAGCAGGGGCCGCACCCTTCGGGTGCGGCCCCTGCTACTTGCTTGGCCCCTCGGAGGACGACGAACCAGTCTCGGGGCGGGTGGGACGCCTGCCTGTTTCACGTGAAACAGGCAGGGACCAGGGCGACGTTTCTCATCACACGCGGGTGGCTCGACTCGGACGACGGCGCCGACACCGCGTGACTCGGGCGTCGACTTGCTCAGCGCGTCGCCCCCGTGACGACCCAGCGACCGGAGCGGGAGCGCAGCCACAGTGTCAGCATGCGCATCGTCATCATCAGCGTCATGGCTCCCCAGAGTGCGGTCAGTCCGCCATCGAAGGCCGGAACGAGTAGCGCCGCGGGCGTGAAGATCGCGAGGGTCAGCAGCATCGCCCACGCCAGATACGGGCCGTCTCCCGCGCCCATCAGCACGCCATCGAGAACGAACACGATGCCCGAGATCGGCTGGGAGAGCGCCACCACCATGAGGGCGGGCAATGCGGCGTCCTGGACCACCGGATCGCCCGTGAAGAGCGGGATGAACACGGGGCGGCTGATGAGCACCAGCAGTCCCAGCACGACGCCGGTGGCGATGCCCCACTGCACCATACGGCGACATGCCTCCCTGGCTCCCTGGGCGTCGCCCGCGCCGAGATAACGGCCGATGATGGCCTGCCCCGCGATGGCTATCGCGTCGAGCGCGAAGGCGAGCAGGCTCCATAGGGAAAGGATGATCTGATGCGCTGCGATATCGGCGTCTCCGAGGCGCGCTGCGACCCCGGTGGCGATCATCAGGATGGCCCGGAGTGAGAGCGTACGCACCAGCAGCGGTGCACCGGCCTGGGCACTGGCCCGTATCCCGGCGACGTCCGGTCGCAGCGAGGCACCGTGCCTGCGTGCCCCGCGGACCACGACCCAGAGGTACACGGCGGCCATGCCGCACTGGGCGATGACCGTGCCCCAAGCGGAGCCGGCGATGCCCAGACCGGCGCCGTAGACGAGGCCCACGTTGAGGGCGGCGTTGGCGACGAAGCCAGCTATGGCGACGTACAGCGGAGTCTTCGTGTCCTGGAGTCCACGCAGAACACCTGTGGCGGCGAGCACTACCAGCATCGCCGGAATACCGAGCGCGGAAATGCGGAGGTATGTGGTGGCGAACGGGGCAGCGGTGTCCGAGGCGCCGAACAGGTTCACCAGTGCAGGCGCTCCGGGCAGGACGACGACCACGACGGCGGCGCCGAGAAGGAGAGCGAGCCAGATGCCGTCCATGCCCTGGCGGATGGCGGCCCGCGGATCACCGGCCCCGACACGGCGGGCGACCCCGGCCGTGGTGGCGTACGCGAGGAAGACGAAGATGCTCACCGCGGTGGTGAGGAGGGCGGAGGCGACGCCGAGACCGGCCAGCTGTGCGGTGCCGAGGTGGCCGACGATGGCGGTGTCGGCCAACAGAAAGAGGGGCTCGGCGACGAGTGCGCCGAAGGCCGGAACGGCCAGCGTGACGATCTCTCGGTCGTGCTGCCGCCGGGCGGCCCTGGTTGCCGCGGAAGCCTGTGTCATGGACATCAATCTAATCGTCCACAGGTAAGAGATGCAACGCCGTGCCACCCCTTACGAGCGGCTCGCCCGGGCGTGTCGTGGCAGCTCGTTCGAGAGGATCTTGGTCTGGCTGTGAAAGTTTTTCTTCTGCACAGCCGGTGGATGGCAAAGTAGCAGGTCAGAGCTGTTGGGTCCGGATGTCCCGAGGCTTGTTCACAGGCCTGTCCACCGTGTCGTGCACAGGTTTTGCGGAGTTCTCCACAGCATCGGGGCCGTCGTCCACATGGCCTGTGGATAACCAGATTGGCTGACGGTGCCGAGCGGCCTACCGTGGTCCGGCGCCCGCCCTGTCTTCAGGTCTCGGAATGCACGCAAAACCGACGTGCCCGATGCGGAGTTGGGCCTCTCATTTGTCAGTGTCGTGCCGTAGGAAAGAGGGGCACGGCGAGGTCCGCGTGGGCGGACGGGAGGAGGTGGCCCGGTGAGCATTTCCGAGCCCTTGGACGAGCCGTGGGCCGACAGCGGACCCAGCGATCGTCTGCCCGCCTCCCGTCGCGGCGGCACTGGTGGCCGCGGCCGTGACGAACAGCACGACCGGGGCCGCGAGGACAGTGCATGGGACGGTGCGGCGCCGTCGTTCGAGCGGGTGCCGCCACAGGACCTCGATGCCGAGCAGTCCGTCCTCGGTGGCATGCTCCTGTCCAAAGACGCCATCGCGGACGTGGTCGAGGTACTCAAGGGCCATGACTTCTACAAGCCCGCACACGAGACCATCTTCCAGGCCATCCTCGACGTCTACGCCAAGGGTGAGCCGGCCGACCCCATTACGATCGCCGCCGAGCTCACCAAGCGCGGCGAGATCACCAAGGTGGGCGGCCCCGCGTATCTGCACGCCCTCGTCCAGACGGTCCCGACGGCGGCGAACGCCGAGTACTACGCCGAGATCGTCCACGAGCGCGCGGTCCTCCGCCGCCTGGTCGAGGCCGGCACGCGGATCACGCAGATGGGATACGCGGCCGATGACGACGTCGACGAGATCGTCAACAGGGCACAGGCCGAGATCTACGCCGTCACCGAGCAGCGCACCACCGAGGACTATCTGCCGCTCGGCGACATCATGGAGGGCGCGCTCGACGAGATCGAGGCGATCGGCTCCCGGTCGGGGGAGATGACCGGTGTGCCGACCGGCTTCACCGACCTCGACCAGCTCACGAACGGCCTGCACCCGGGCCAGATGATCATCATCGCCGCGCGTCCGGCGATGGGCAAGGCGCTCGCCCTGGACACCCCGCTGCCCACGCCCACGGGATGGACGACGATGGGCGAGGTCGCGGTCGGCGACCAGCTGATCGACGCCGCGGGCAGGCCCACTCAGGTCGTCGCCGCGACGGAGGTCATGGTCGGCCGCCCCTGCTACCGCATCACTTTCGATGACGACACCACCGTCATCGCCGATGCAGAGCACCAGTGGCTCACTGACACCCGCGCTTCACGTCGTGCGGCCGGTGAGAGCGGCCCCGGTCGGCACGCCGACCCTGCGGTGAGGACGACGAAGGAGATCGCGGAGACGGTCCGTTGTCCGACCGACGGGCGGATGAATCACTCGGTGAAGAACGCAGCCCCTGTCGAGTTGCCTGCCCGAGATCTCCCTGTGCCGCCGTACACACTGGGCGCATGGCTGGGCGGCGGGCACGGGAAGAACCACGGCAGTCTCCCCGTGGTGCTGCGGGAGATGGGCCTTCTGGGGAACAAGCACATCCCGCAGAGCTACCTGAGGGGCTCCGTTGCCCAGCGGCGCGCGCTCCTTGCCGGCCTGTTGGACACCGACGCGACCGTCACGGACGCCGGCAGCGTCCAGTTCACCTCCACCAGCAGGGCTCTCGCTGAGGGCGTTCATGAGCTGGTAGTAAGCCTCGGCTACCGCTGCGGTATCGCCACCAAGAAGGTCAAGGAGAGTTCTGAAGCGTCCTCCACGGCCTACAACGTCAACTTCACGACCTCGGACGTTGTCTTCGGCCTGGAGCGGAAGCAGCAAGTGCATGCCGAGCGGTGCCGGAAGGCCACGCCGAAGCTGACAGAGCGGTTCATCAAGGACGTCGAGCTGGTCGAGAGCGTCCCGGTGCGCTGTGTCCAGGTGGACAACGAAGCCCACATGTACCTGGCCACGCGGTCGATGGTGCCCACGCACAACTCCACGCTGGCTTTGGATTTCGCGCGGGCCTGCTCGATCAAGCACAACATGCCGAGTGTGATCTTCTCGCTCGAAATGGGCCGCAACGAGATCGCGATGCGTCTGCTGTCCGCCGAGGCGCGCGTGGCCCTGCACCACATGAGGTCCGGGACGATGACCGACGAGGACTGGACCCGCCTCGCGCGCCGGATGCCGGACGTCTCGGCCGCTCCCCTCTACATCGACGACTCCCCGAACCTGTCGATGATGGAGATCCGTGCCAAGTGCCGCCGTCTGAAACAGCGCAACGACCTCAAGCTGGTCGTCATCGACTACCTGCAGCTGATGCAGTCCGGCGGTAAACGGTCCGAGAGCCGCCAGCAGGAGGTCTCCGACATGTCGCGAAACCTCAAGCTGCTGGCCAAGGAGCTGGAACTGCCGGTGATCGCGCTGTCCCAGCTCAACCGTGGCCCCGAGCAGCGCACGGACAAAAAGCCCATGGTCTCCGACCTGCGTGAGTCCGGATCGATCGAGCAGGACGCGGACATGGTGATCCTGCTGCACCGCGAGGACGCCTATGAGAAGGAGTCCCCGCGTGCGGGCGAGGCGGACATCATCGTGGGCAAGCACCGCAACGGCCCGACGGCCACGATCACGGTTGCCTTCCAGGGGCATTACT
Source organism: Streptomyces bluensis (assembly GCF_014650715.1). Lineage (GTDB taxonomy): Bacteria > Actinomycetota > Actinomycetes > Streptomycetales > Streptomycetaceae > Streptomyces > Streptomyces bluensis. Next base: position 85,764 of record NZ_BMVM01000014.1, read on the forward strand.
CACGCTTCGTGGACATGGCGCAGACCTGATAAATCCGCTCGACTTCCGGTTCCGGGTGTAGGGCCTCAAATGTCGTGGCCGAATCCCATGGCCGGTGGCCAAGTGGTGGCCGAATAGCCATGAACGTGAGATCGCCTTGCTGCTCACCGAGAACGGCCCGGTGGTGGTGGATGGCAAGCCGCATCGACGGCTGCCCGACCCGGTGGTGGCGTTCACGTTCGCGTGGACCCGGCAGGCGGTCGAGTCGCGTGACGGGCGCTCAGCGCCTCGTCTCGTACCTGGTCAGGATCGTGCCGCCGGGCAACGTCCGCGTCTCCACCAGGTTCAGGTTCACCCAGTTGTCCAGCGCGGTGAAGAACGGCGTGCCGCCGCCCACCAGGACCGGCGCGGTGGCCAGCACGTACTCGTCAATCAGCCCGGCCCGCATGGCCGCCCCGGCCAGCGTCGCGCCGCCGATGTCCATCGGGCCGCCGTCCTCGGCCTTGAGCCGGGTGATCTCGGCGACCGCGTCGCCGGTGACCAGGCGGGTGTTCCAGTCGACCTTGTCGATCGTCGAGGAGAACACCACCTTCGACATGTCCCGCCAGCGGCGCGCGAACTCGATCTCCGCCGGAGTGGCGTTGGGCTGCTGGTCGCCGGTCGGCCAGTAGGAGCTCATCGTCTGCCACAGCTTGCGCCCGTACAGCGTCAGGTCGGTCGCCTGCAACTGGTCGGACCAGAACTGGAACAGCTCGTCGCTCGGCACGCTCCAGCCGATGTCGTCGCCGGGCGCGGCGATGTAGCCGTCCAGGCTCAGGTTCATGCCGTAGATCAATTTCCGCATGGTGGCAGCCTTCCGTGAGTCGGTCTCACGCGTACAGACCGGCGCGGCGCGGGAAACTCATCGGTGCGCGATCTGAGCTTCGCATGTAGTCCTCGTGCTCGGTGGCTCAGTCGCAGACTCATCGTTTCGCCGGGGAAATGGCATCGATCTGCAACTGATCTTGGGTGACAGCGCGGTGAGACAACAGAGAACCAGCAGGTCACAGAAGATCGACAGGTCGTCGGCGGCGAGACCCTGCAATTCGCTCGACTCCCGGTTCCGGGCCGGGTGGACTGGTCCGCATGACAACACCTCAGGAAGAGTTGCTGCCTGCCACGCGTCGCGCCCTGCTGCACCGCATCGCCGTGGCTCAGGCCGAGGGGCGGGCGCCGTCCATGGTCGCTGCGGTCGTCCGCGGTGGTCGGACGGTGTGGACCGGGGCACGGGCCTCCGTTGAGGGCCATGCTCCGGACGAGAACACGCAGTACAGGGTTGGTTCGATCACCAAGACGTTCACTGCTGTCCTGGTGCTGCGGCTGCGCGACGAGGGCGTACTGGACCTCGGTGACCCGCTGGAGAAGCACCTGCCGGGCACCGGCGCGGGGGAGGCCACGATCGCCGAACTGCTCGCGCACACCGGCGGGTTGGCGGCGGAGTCGCCTGCGCCCTGGTGGGAGCGCACCCCCGGCTCGCTGCGTCCGGAACTCGCCGATGTCCTGGGCGAGCAGCCGCACCGGCATCCCGTGGGCCGCCGCTTCCACTACTCCAACACCGGCTACACGCTCCTGGGTGCCCTCGTCGAAGAGCTGCGAGGTGCCCCCTGGGAGGAGGTGCTGCGGCGCGAGGTACTCGAACCGCTGAGCCTGCACCGCACGAGCGGCGACCCGCAGGCGCCGCATGCGGGCGGCTGGGCCGTACATCCCTGGGCGGACGTGATGCTGCCGGAGCCCATCGAGCACCTCGGACGCATGGCGCCGGCCGGACAGCTCTGGTCCACCACCGGGGACCTCTCCCGCTTTGCGGCGTTCCTCGCGGGCGGCGACGACCGAGTGCTGAGCGCCAAGTCCCTGCTGGAGATGCGGACGCCCGCCGCGCCGGCCGAGGCGGCGGATGTGGCGGCAGGCGTGGCGTACGGACTGGGCATGCAACTCCAGCAGCGCGACGGCCGCTTCCTCGTGGGGCACAACGGGTCCGTGCCGGGCTTCCTCGCGAGCCTCACGATCAGTGTGGAGGATGATGTGGCGGCCGTCGTACTGGTCAACTGCACGTCAGGCCCCGTCGCGTCGAACGTCGCCGCCGACCTTGTCCACATCGTGGCGGAGGCCGAGCCGCGGATTCCCGAGCCGTGGCGGCCGCTGCCCGAGGTCGACCGGTCCGTGCTGGAGTTGGTGGGGCAGTGGTACTGGGGCACGCAAGCCTTCGCGCTGCGGCTCGTGGCCGGCGGGGGTCTCTCGCTGGATTCTCTGTCGGGCAACGGCCGCCTCGGTGCGCGTTTCAGGGCGAACGGTGGCGGCATGTGGACCGGACTCGACGGCTATTTCGCGGGTGAGTCTCTGCGGGCCGTAAGGAGGCCCGACGGGTCCGTGGACCATCTGGACCTCGGCTCGTTCGTGTTCACGCGGCAGCCGTACGACGAGGGGGCCTCGGTGCCGGGTGGGGTGGACCCTGAGGGATGGCGCGGGATCTCGTAGACCCTCAGAGGGGCAATTTGAAGCCCACGTGAGAGGCCTCGAAGCCCAGTCGCTCGTAAAACCGGTGGGCGTCGGTGCGGGTGGCGTCGGAGGTGAGCTGGACCAGTCGGCAGTCCTGGCGCCGGGATGTGTCGATCGCCCACTGGATGAGCCTCGTGCCGAGGCCGCTGCCGCGCTCGTCGGCGTGGATGCGGACACCTTCGATGACCGATCGGGTGGCACCCTTGCGGGACAGTCCGGGAATGATCGTGAGCTGGAGGGTGCCGACGACGCGGCCCTCGCGTACGGCGACGACCACGTGCTGATTCGGGTCGCCGCTGATGCGCTCCAGGGCTGTGAGGTAGGGCGTCAGGTCGTTCGGTGACTCCCGCTGGGCGCCCAGGGGGTCGTCGGCGAGCATGGTGACGATGGCGGAGACGTCGTCGGCGACCGCCGGGCGTATTTCAAGATCTCCCATGGATGCAGCCTATGCGGGTGTGCTCAGTGACTGGACGACCAGGACGAGGGCGGTCGGTGGGGCACAGATAGCACGAGCAGGCGCACGGCGAGGCCCTCAGCCCGCCGCCACCGTCACAGGAGCGAACCGCCGGGTCCAGTCGCCCGGCAGTTCGGCGACCCCATAGGTCATCACCGCATTGAAGGCCACGGAGGCCAGCCCGCGGTCTTTCACCCACGTCAGCAGCTCGGCGTGGCGCACGTCGATGTCGGTACGCACGGCGCGGTCGGTGCGAGCGGCCAGGGAGGTGATGAGCGCCTTCGCCGTCTCCGTGTCCCGTGCGATGAGGGGGCCGACGACCTGGGTGTCCACGTTGGGCCAGGCAGCTCCGTACCCGATGATCCGACCGTTGTCCACGGCGACGTGAAGGTGGTCGGCGAACGCCGGAAGGCGCGTGAGCACATGGGTGCGGTCGACGCCGAAGACCTCCTCGTCGAGCCGGAGTATCGTGGCGACGTCCTCGGCTGTGGCCGGCCGGGTGGCGATCACAGGGGGCCTCCCGCCAGGCGTGAAGTGCCCGAGGACCATCTCCGCCCGGCCGGTGACTTTGAAGCCCAGCTCCTCATACAGAGGCTGACCGTACGGCGTCGCGTGAAGCGTCAGCGGGGTCGTGTCCGCCTCCGTGAGGACGTACTGCATCAGTCGGCGGCCGACACCCTGGCGTGCATGACGCTCGGCCACCAGAACCATGCCGATCGCGCCGAGGGCCGGGCGGCCCGTTGTGCCGTACTCGGTCACGACGCAGGCACTGACGAGGCCGCCGTCGGGGTCATCGATTCCGTACCCCTTGCCTGCCGTGAGAAGCAGCCCCCATTTGTGCTCCTCGCGGGGCCACCCCCGATCCTCGGACAGGTCGGCGCAGGCGGTGAGATCGCGAGGTGTCAGGCGGCGGATGGGCAGAGCGGCGAGGGAAGGTGTCGGCACGCAGGTCAGGCTGTCTGACCTGCGCCCCTGCCGTCCACCCGTTTGCGGGGATGTGCACGGGCTTTTGGCCAGGTGTTCAAGACGACGGCGAGAGGACAGGTGTTTCACGTGAAACAACGAGCAGGCTCGTCGTGCCGACGGCACTTGGTCTCCCGCACTGGGCACAGCGCCAGCCTTGGCCCTTATGGTCCGGCCGGTAGTGCGGCGCTTCGCTGTCTGGGCCACCCATGAATTGAGATGCCGCGCCCAGCAGTTGAAGAAACCTTGACTTTCGCACCCTGTGCAGATCGTGGTGAAGGAAGGGGGGACTTGTGTGTGGGACGTCTGCCGGTATGGTCGAGTCCGGTTCTTGTCCGGGGCGAGGTGCGGTCATCTCACGAAGGCATGAACGCAGGCCAATGCAGCGTAATGGGACGGAGAGATCGAAGACCCGCATTCTGCGTTAAGTGATCGGGCCGCCGGTGCACGGTGGGACGCTGCGGTGCGAGAACTGCGGTCCATCTCACTCGCCTACTCGTCCGTATCCAGCGGGAATCCGGGTTGAATGTGGCCGCTTGGCCGATGGGTCCGAACGGGCAATGCAAGGCCGTCTGCGGGGGACAGCAGGCAACCTCCCACCAGGGGGGTACGCAGAACGACCGAAAGAAGTTCGAGGCGAGGCACACCATGGACGCTCCGACCACCACGTCGGCCGATAGCGGCACGTCCGGCGGCGACGGCGTGGGCGGCTGGTTCACCCCGCGCAAAAAGTCCCCACCCACTGACGGAGAGCAGGAGACCGAGGGCAGCCGTCTGGCCGCGCTGCGCCCGCTGGGCCGGTCTACAGAGGGTGAGCCCGCATCTGGCGGCGACCTCCCTGCGGCGGGCGGAAGCGCCGGTATCGAGGAACGACTACCGGACGAGGGCGAGCCGGCATCCGCCGAGGCCCCGGCGCCCCAGGCGCTTCTCCAGCAGGAACGTGTACCCGCCCAACGCTCCGCCCCCGCTCCCCAGGCCTCCGCCTCCCCGGACGCCGTGCTCATCCGGCACACCATGGCCGAGATCACCCCGGTCGCCGACAAGGTCACGTCCTACTTCTACGCCCTGCTCTTCGTGCGGCATCCCGAGCTGCGTCCGCTTTTCCCGCCGGCGATGGACACCCAGCGCGATCGCCTCCTCAAAGCTCTGCTGATCGCGGCCGAACACATCGACAACGCCCCGGTGCTGGCCGATTACCTGCAGAATCTCGGACGGGGACACCGCAAGTACGGCACCCGGCCCGAGCACTACCCGGCCGTCGGTGAGTGCCTCATCGGGGCGCTGAGCCGGTTCGCCGGCGCCATCTGGGACGAAAGGACCGAGGCGGCCTGGGTACGGGCGTACACCACCATCTCCCAGGTGATGATCGACGCGGCGGCCGAGGACGAGCTGCGCTCCCCGCCCTGGTGGATGGCCGAGGTCGTCTCGCACGAACTCAGGACGCCGGACGTCGCGGTCATCACCCTCAGGCCCGACCAGCCGTATCCCTTCCTCGCCGGGCAGTACACGAGCCTGGAGACCCCCTGGTGGCCGCGGATATGGCGGCACTACTCGTTCGCCTCGGCGCCCCGCTCCGACGGCTTGCTGTCGTTCCATGTGAAGGCGATCCCGGCAGGCTGGGTGTCCTCTGCCCTCGTGCACCGGGCTCGCCCCGGCGACGTCGTACGACTCGGGCCGCCGGCGGGTTCGATGACCGTCGACCACACCACCGACAACGGACTGCTGTGCGTCGGCGGCGGCACTGGCATAGCGCCCATCAAGGCGTTGGTCGAGGACGTCGCAGAGCACGGCGAGCGGCGTCCCGTCGAGGTGTTCTACGGCGCACGCGCCGATCACGACCTGTACGACATCGACACGTTGCTGCGGATGAAGCAGAGCCACTCATGGCTGGAGGTCCGCACGGTTGTGGACCGCCACGGGCTCCTGCAGCTCCCCGACGCCGTGCGCGAGTTCGGACCGTGGAACGAGTACGACGCGTATCTCTCGGGTCCGCCCGGCATGATCCGCAGCGGGGTGGACACGCTCAGGGGCATCGGCATCCCCTGGAACCGCATACGGCACGACTCGGTGGAGGAACTGGTCGCGGCAGCGGACTGAGGCTCGTCGGATTCAGCCCAGGTCGGGCGCGTGCATCGCCCGGACGCCCTCGATGTTCCCGTCGAGGTAGTGCCGCAGGGACAGGGGTACGAGGTGGACGGATGCGATACCGACCCGTGTGAACGGCACGCGCACGATCTCGTACTCGCCCTGAGGTTCGTCGACCTCGGGTCCGTGCCGCTGGGAGGTGTCCATGGATTCCAGTCGGCAGACAAAGAAGTGCTGCACCTTCACGCCGGTCGCGCCGCCGTCCTCGCCGATGTGCTCGACGGTGTCCACGAAGCAGGGCACCACATCGGTGATCTTGGCACCGAGTTCCTCGTGTACCTCACGATGGAGCGCGTCGACGACGGTCGTGTCATCGGGCTCGACCCCGCCACCCGGTGTGAGCCAGTAGGGATCGACGCCTGGCTTGGTCCGCTTGATCAGGATCAGGTCGTCGCCATCGAGCAGGATGGCGCGGGCGGTGCGCTTGACCACGGGTCGGACGGTCATGGGAGAAATGTGGCCCGGTTGGTTCCACGTGAAACATCGCGCAGCCCCGGAAAGACGTCGTCATCGCCCCCGACACGTGTGCCGTACGCACAAGCAGCCTCCGGTGCTATGACCAGTCCGAGGCCGCCCGCAGCAGCCGCTCGTGCGCCCGCGCGATGTGCGGCATGGCCAGTGTGCCGGTCCGCACCGCCAGGAAGTACGTGCGCAGCGGGGGCACCGCCGGTTCGAGGAGCGCCACGACGGCACCGCGCTCCAGGGCGGACGCGCACAGATAGCGGGGCAGTACGGCCAGGCCCGCGCCGGTGACGGCGCAGGCGAGGACCGCACGGAGGTCGGGCACGATGACGGTGCCCGAAGCGGCGGGCCGGGAGTCGAAGACGGAGGCCCAGTAGCGGGCGACGAAGGGCAGCGACTCGTGCACCTCGACCACCGGGAGGTTCTCCAGTGCGTGAGCGTCCTTGCGACGCAGCTTGGCCGCACTGACATGGGAAGCCCAGCCCGGATCCGCGATCAGCACGTGTTCCTCGTCGCAGAGCGCAGTCGCGGTGAGCAGAGCGCCACGCGGCCGCGCCGTTGTGATGGCCAGATCGTGGTGTCCGGCGGCAAGCCCCTCCAGCGTCTCCTCGGCATTTCCGAACGACGCCCGCAACGCAAAGCCCTGCCCGTGCTCCCCGGTCAGCTCGGTGAGGGCGGGCAGGGCGCGCTCGGCGGTGAATTCCGGTGGCCCGGCGAGGTGCAGGGTGCGTAAGGAGGAGTCCTCGTCCAGCCCGGTCTCGGCGATTTCGACCAGGGCATCGAGATGGGGGGCCGCTTTGTGGGCGAGTTCGTCGCCGATCGTCGTGGGGGTCACCCCGCGCGCCTGGCGCAGGAACAGGGGGCGGCCCAGCTGCTGCTCCAGCGTGCGTATCTGCGAGGTCACGGCCGGCTGCGAGAGACCGAGCAGCGCGGCGGCGCGGGTGAAGGAGCCGGCCCGGTGCACGGCGACGAACGTGCGCAGCAGGGCCAAGTCCATGGTGCTCCCCTCTCCTCCCCTCCCCGGAGCGCCCAACTATAAATAAGTCGATAGGCCCCTGTCGCTACTGTGATTGGACACTGACACAGAGTCAACTAGCCTTGTTGGCACGGTTCTTCGCGCGCAGAACCGGGGGCGGTCCGAGCCACGAGGGGGGGAGGTTCGGACCGCCCGACACACGTAGCGGGGTACCAGTCGGTAACCGCCGGCTCGTCAGCGCGCCGGCCTCGTCAGCGCGCTGACTCGTCAAGAGCGCGCAGCACATCGGCCACCAGGTCGTCGCTGTCCTCCACGCCCGCCGAGAAGCGGATGAAGCCCTCGGCAACCGCGTCCCCGCCCCACCGGCCGCGCCGCTCGGCGGTGGACCGTACCCCGCCGAAGCTCGTCGCGTCGTCCACCAGGCACAGTGCGTCGAGAAAACGATCTGCACGCGCGCGCGTGGGCAGCGAGAACGACACCACACACCCGTAGCGCCGCATCTGCTGCGAGGCGACCTTGTGGGCCGGATCGTCGGGCAGTCCCGGATGGCGCAGCCCGGACACCTCGGGTCGTCCTTTCAGTGCTTCGGCGACGGCCAACGCGTTGGCGCTCTGTCGGTCGGCGCGCAGATGCAGCGTGGCCAGCGAGCGGTGGGCGAGCCATGCCTCCATGGGCCCCGGGATCGCTCCGGCGATCTTGCGCCAGCGTCGTACCGCCGTCATCAGCCCCGCGTCGCCGCTCACCACGTACCCCAGCAGGAGGTCGCCGTGTCCGGTGAGTTGCTTGGTGCCGCTGGCCACGGCGAAGTCGGCACCCAGTTCCAGCGGCCGCTGCCCGAGCGGGGTCGCCAGGGTGTTGTCGACGGCGACGACGCACCCACGCGCGTGTGCTGCCTCGGTGAGCCGCCGGATGTCGCACACGTCGAGGCCCGGGTTCGACGGCGTCTCGATCCACAGCAGCTTCGCGCCGTCGAGAACGTCGAGTTGCGCGTCGCCGGCCGTCGGTGCGGTACGTACCTCGATGCCGTACGCCTCCAGTTGCTCGCGTACCAGCGGCAGTGCCTGATAGCCGTCGTTCGGCAGTACCGCGACATCACCGGCGCGGAGCTGGGAGAAGAGGACGGCCGAGATGGCGGCCATGCCGGAGGAGAAGACGAGCGTCCCGGCGTCGTCCTGGCCCGGAGCCTCCAGCTCGCCTATGGCACGCTCCAGGAGGGTCCAGGTGGGGTTCTCGTCGCGGCCGTAGGTGTAGGGGCCCGTGGGGTCGCCCGGCAGGTGGTAGTGGGCGGCGAAGACCGGGCCCGGGAGGGTGGGCTCGTGCTTGACGGGCTCGGGCAGCCCTGCCCGTACCGCACGCGTGCCGTCGCCGAAGACCGCCGAGTCGCTCATGCCGCCTGTCCTTCCACATGCTCCCGTACGACGGCGAGCAGGCCGGGGCTCGCCGCCTCCAGCATCTCAAGGCACTCCTCGAAGCCGTCCATGCCCCCGTAGTACGGGTCCGGTACGTCGAGGTCATCGCCCGCGGCGGGGTCGTAGGAGCGCAGCAGCCGGACTTTCGCGGCGTCCTCCGGAGTGGGCGCGAGACGGCGCAGGGCCCTCAAGTGGCCGGAGTCGAGGGCGATCACGAGATCGAGGCGCGCGAACCAGGAGACCTGGAACTGCCGGGCAACGTGCTCGCTCCCGTAGCCGTTCGCCTCAAGAACGGAGACGGTGCGCGGATCGGCGCCGTCGCCCTCGTGCCAGCTGCCCGTGCCCGCGCTGTCGACCTCGATCTCGCTGCCGAGCCCGGCATCCTCCACGCGCGCGCGAAAGACGGACTCGGCCATCGGGGAACGACAGATGTTGCCGGTACAGACGAAACAGACACAGTAGGTCATAACGGGGTTCTCAGTCGTTGTCGGGCAGGACGACGTGGAGGGCCCAGGAGACGATCGAGATGATCAGGCCGCCCAGGACCGCGGTCCAGAAGCCCTCGACATGGAAACTCAGGTCGAGTTTGTCGGCCAGCCATGAGGTGAGCAACAGCATCAGTGCGTTGATCACCAGGGTGAACAAGCCGAGGGTCAGGATGAACAGGGGGAAGGTCAGCAGCTTGACTATGGGCTTGACCACGGCATTCACCAAGCCGAACACAAGTGCGACGAGCAGGAGTGTCCCGACTTTCTGGCCCGTGCTGTCACCGGTCAGAATGATCTTGTCGAGGACCCATACGGCGACCGCCAGGGCACCTGCGTTGGCGATCGTCTTGACTACGAAATTCTTCATGTGTCTGATCGTGGCAGACGAGATCGGGCAGCAGCACTGGGGCAAGGGGCGGACAAGGGCGATGAAGGCATTCCGGCTGGACGAACTGGAGGCGGAGCGCGCCGCCAACGACGGTGCCTACCTGCAGTTTCTGCGTGAGCGGAACATGTCGGTCGGTCTGTACGCGCTTGATGCCGGCGAACAGGACCCACAGAATCCGCACAAGCAGGACGAGGTCTACTTCGTCGTGAGCGGCCGGGCCTCGCTCACGGTCGGTACGGAGACGACGCAGGTGGCGCGTGGCAGCGTGGTGTACGTGCCCGCCGGGGTGGCCCACAAGTTCCATCACATCACCGAGGATCTTCGGGTCCTGGTGGTGTTCTCTCCGCCCGAGAGCTGAGGCGGCCCCGGGATTCCCTAGGGGAACGATCAGGGACGGACAAGGGGCGCGAAGCCCCCGGACCCACCCGGTTCCGCCCTAGCATCGAAGGCGGGACAACACAGGACCCCGACGCAGGCCCCGAACACGGGGCACCGGGGGGCGACAAAGTAAGGACAAGGGCGATGCGGGAGATCTTGGCGGGATTGCCGTGGTGGGTGAAGTGGGTCGCAGTGCCGATCATCGCCCTGGTCGTGTTCGGCGGCCTGATACTGAGCGTGCTGCAGTTCGTCGTGGCCCTGCTCTTCAAGGTGCTGGTCTTCGTCGCGCTGGTGGGCGGGCTCATCTATGTCGTCCGGAAGTTCATGGCGAGCTCGTCGTCGCGCAGTGACTGGTGAGTCGTCAGCGTGCGGCGTGCAGTGACACGGAACCGGGTGAGCCGCCGGTAACGGTCGAGGTACCAACAGGAACCCGAGGTTCGCTCGGGGGAGGGAAGTTTCCCTGCGGGGCCGTCCGCGGGGGATGACGGACCGTTAAAGTCCGGAGCTCGCTGCGGGGGCGACCCCGCGGGCGGCGCACATCCCTCCCGTGTTCCCTCGCACGGGCGGCCCTCCTCGTGCTTCGGGAGTGACCCTTGGCCACGGCTGACACCGTACCCGCCGATCCGCAGATCCGGCCCGCGACGCCCACCAGGGCCCCGGCTCCCCCTGTGCAGCCCCGTACATCACCCGGGGAGCCGCCCGTCCGATCGCCGGAGCCCCGTTCGTCCCGCATCGAGACAGCCCCGGCGGTGCGCGTTCCCTCCCCGAAGCGGCCTCCGGCGCCGGCCGCGGAGGCACATCCCACCACCCTCATCGGCTCGGTGCAGCGCGCGATGCGGCTGCTGGAGGCCGTGGCCGCACGCCAGCACGGGGCGCCTGCCAAGCAACTCGCCCGGGACGCCGGACTCGCGCTGCCCACGGCGTACCACCTGCTGCGCACGTTGACGCACGAGGGCTATCTGCACCGGGACAAGGGGCTGTTCTTCCTCGGTGAGGCGGCCGAACGGCTGAGCAGCAGCGGGGCACAGCAGAAACGTCGCAGCACGGTGAGCGACGTCCTCGCGCACTGGAGGGACATCATCGGAGCTCCCGTGTACTACGCGGTCTACCGCGAGGGCGAGATCGAGGTCATGTGCGTCGCCGACAGCCCGGGAAATCCAGCGGTCGAGGAGTGGGCCGACTTCCGTGAGACCGGGCACGCGCACGCCGTCGGACAGTGCCTGCTGTCGCAGCTCGGTGAGGAGGCGCGGAGCGATCACCTCGACCGCTATCCCGTGCAGGCGATCACTCCGTACACGGTGCGTGACGAGCAGGCCCTGTCATGGCGCCTCAACCGGATCGGACGGATGGAACCGGTCGTCGAGCGACAGGAGTACGCGCTGGGCACGGTCTGTGCCGCCCTCCCCCTCACGCTGGGAACGACCGCAGCGACCATGGCCATTTCGCTGCCCTCCCACCAGTCCGATCGACTGCTGCCCGCAGCACGGCAGTTGCAGGACGAGATCGGAAGGCTGCTGGGGACACTCGCGCTCTCTATCAGCATCTGAAAAATCACTCCTTGTGATCTCCCGTGTACTTTCAGCAAACTGCGGGCAGTGTCAGGGCTGATTCCCGGCCCGTCGACGGCAACTGACGAGGTAGGCGAATGCGCGAGTCAGTACAGGCAGAGGTCATGATGAGCTTTCTCGTCTCGGATGAGCTCTCCTTCCGGATCCCGGTGGAGCTGCGGTACGAGACGTGTGATCCCTATGCCGTGCGGCTGACCTTTCATCTCCCCGGAGACGCCCCGGTTACCTGGGCCTTCGGGCGGGAACTGCTGGTCGACGGAGTGGGGCGGCCGAGCGGCGACGGTGACGTGCACATCGCGCCCGCCGATCCGGAGGCGCTCGGCGAGGTACTGATCCGGCTTCAGGTGGGCTGTGACCAGGCGTTGTTCCGGTCCGGAGCAGCGCCGCTCGTGGCCTTCCTTGACCGTACGGACAAACTGGTGCCGCTGGGGCAGGAGCGTTCCCTCGCCGACTTCGAGACACACCTCGATGAGGCTCTGGACCGCATCCTCGCGGAGGAGCAGAGCGCGGGCTGAGCCGCGTGCCTTGGGGGTGCCGTAACGCTTCTGCGTGCAGCTGCCAGGACTCCGTACACCGGTCTCACTGCTTACGGCGGCGCCCCCTGCCCGCGCGTGCCGGTGCCGCGGCCGCCGCCGACTGAGGACTCGGGCGATCGGCCGAGACCACCAGCGCGGCCAGGGCAGTGGTCACCGGGACCGAGGCCACGAGGCCGATCGAGCCGACGAGCGTACGGACGATCTCCTCGGCGACCAGTTCGCTGTTGGCCACCGTGCCGACGCTGCTCTGCGCGATCGAGAAGAGCAGCAGCAGGGGCAGCGCGGCCCCCGCGTAGGCGAGGACGAGCGTGTTGACGACCGAAGCGATGTGGTCGCGGCCAATGCGGATGCCGGCGCGGTACAGGCCGCGCCAGCCCATCGACGGATTGGCCTCGTGCAGCTCCCAGACCGCCGAGGTCTGGGTCACCGTCACGTCGTCGAGCACACCGAGTGAACCGATGATGACGCCCGCGAGCAGCAGACCGCTCATGTCGATCGACGGGTAGAGGCCGTGGATCAGGCCTGTGTTGTCGTCCGTGTTGCCGGTCAGCGAGGCCCAGCCGATGAACTGCGAACCGAGCACACCGATCAGCAGCAGCGAGACCAGGGTGCCGAGCACGGCCACCGAGGTGCGGGCGGACAGACCGTGACACATGTAGAGCGCGATCAGCATGATGGCGCTTGCTCCGACCACCGCCACGACCAGCGGATTCGAGCCCTGCAGGATGGCGGGAAGGATGAAGAACGTCAGCACCAGGAAGCTGATGGTGAGCGCGACCAGCGCCATGACGCCGCGCATGCGGCCCACCGCCACGACGGCGAGCGCGAAGATCCCGGCGAGCAGCGTCATCGGGAACTTCCGGTTCACGTCGGTGACCGAGTACTGCAGGTCCTTGGGCGCCGAGGGCTCGTACGCGACCACGACTTCCTGGCCCTGCTCCAACTGCCGTGACTGGTCGGGCTGGACGATCTCTGTGAAGGTGCGGCCCTTGTCCTTGCCGGTGTCGACCGTGATCGTCGCCTTCGTACAGGTGCCGTTTGCCTGCTGCTGAGCGGATGAGCCCTCGGCGGTCGAGGTGTCGCCGGTCGGGGGTGTCCCTGAGGCGTTCACGGACTTGCAGTCCACCTTCTCGACCTTGGTGACCGTGGCCTGGTGGGTCTGGCGGTCGAAGCCCACGCCGGTGCGCTCGTGCGGTGGGGCGCCGCCGGGCCAGAGCACCACGAGGCCCACGACGACCGCTGTCGCGAAGGGGATCAGCACGGCGGCGATGACCTTGCGCAGGTGCCGGGAGACGGGGGTGGCGGGGCCGTGGCTGTGACTGTGGGAGTGCCCATGGCTCCCGCTGGAACCCGGGCCGTGGCCTTGCCCCTGCCCGCCACCAGGACCGTGGTCGCCCGCAGCGCCGTGTCCATGGCCGCGTTCAGGGCTGGATCCGCGCGGGGGCTCCGAAGGTGGGAGCGGGGGCTGTCGCATCGTGGTCACCGACCGATCATCGCAAGAACGGCGGAGGCCCACTGTTCACCGCGCCACATCTGACGTTAGCGTAGACGCACCTTTGCACACGCGGGAGCTCGGAGCACCGGGCTGAGAGGGCGCTGACCTCCGCACAAGCGATGTTTCACGTGGAACATCGCCGGGCGGAAATCGCTGCGTCGACCGCTGAACCTGTTACCGGGTAATGCCGGCGTAGGGAGTTCGGTCTCATGACCAACAAGGACGCACACACACCTGCCTCCAGCCAGATGAACGGGGCGTTCACTGCATCTCAGGGCGAAAAGCCGCAGGGGGAGGGGAAGCCCATCGGCTGGCACAAGGCGTACGTCGAGGGATCACGCCCCGACTTGCGGGTGCCGGTCCGGCAGGTGCACCTCACCAACGGGCAGTCGGTCACGCTGTACGACACATCAGGTCCGTACACCGATCCGGGCATCGACACCGACGTTCGCAGGGGGCTCCCCGCTCTCCGGGAGAACTGGATCCTCGCTCGCGGAGACACCGAGGAGTACGCGGGCCGCCCCGTCCGGCCCGAAGACGACGGGATCAAGCACACGTCACCGCGTGGTGGGCTGCGCAACCTCGACGCGGTGTTCCCGGGGCGGCCCAGGCAGCCGCGCCGGAGCCGTGAGGGCAAGGCTGTGACGCAGCTCGCATACGCGCGGCGCGGAGAGATCACCCCCGAGATGGAGTTCGTGGCCGTCCGGGAGAACGTCCTGCCCGAGGTCGTCCGCGAAGAGATCGCGGCGGGCCGGGCCGTGCTGCCCGCGAACGTGAACCACCCCGAAACCGAGCCGATGATCATCGGTAAGCGGTTCCTGGTCAAGGTCAATGCCAACATCGGCAACTCGGCGGTCACCTCCTCCATCGAGGAGGAGGTCGAGAAGATGACCTGGGCGACCCGTTGGGGCGCCGACACGGTCATGGACCTGTCCACGGGACGCAACATCCACACCACGCGTGAGTGGGTGCTGCGCAACTCCCCTGTCCCCATCGGCACGGTGCCGCTCTACCAGGCGCTGGAGAAGGTCGACGGCAGGGCCGAGGAACTGACCTGGGAGATCTACAAGGACACGGTCATCGAGCAGGCCGAACAGGGCGTGGACTACATGACGGTCCACGCGGGCGTGCGCCTGCCCTATGTACCGCTGACGGCCAACCGCAAGACCGGCATCGTCTCGCGCGGCGGCTCGATCATGGCGGCGTGGTGCCTGGCGCACCACAAGGAATCGTTCCTGTACGAGAACTTCGAGGAACTGTGCGAGATCCTCGCCGCATACGACGTCACATACTCGCTCGGTGACGGCCTGAGGCCCGGTTCGATCGCGGACGCCAACGACGAGGCGCAGTTCGCGGAGCTCGGCACGCTCGGGGAACTCAACCGGATCGCGAAGCGTTTCCACGTACAGACCATGATCGAGGGCCCGGGGCACGTCCCGATGCACAAGATCAAGGAGAACATCGACCTTCAGCAGGAGATCTGCGATGAAGCGCCGTTCTATACGCTCGGCCCGCTGACCACCGACGTCGCGCCGGCGTACGACCACATCACCTCAGGCATAGGTGCCGCGATGATCGCGTGGTGGGGCACAGCGATGCTCTGCTACGTCACGCCCAAGGAGCACTTGGGCCTGCCCCATCGTGACGACGTCAAGACGGGCGTCATCACCTACAAGATCGCGGCCCATGCGGCGGACCTCGCCAAGGGACACCCCGGCGCACAGGAGTGGGACGACGCGCTGTCGGACGCCCGCTTCGAGTTCCGCTGGGAGGACCAGTTCAACCTGGCCCTCGACCCCGACACGGCCCGCGAGTTCCACGACGAGACGCTGCCCGCTGAGCCCGCCAAGACGGCCCACTTCTGCTCCATGTGCGGTCCGAAATTCTGTTCGATGAAGATCTCCCAGGACATCCGCCGCGAACACGGCGGATCCCAGGCCGAGGTCGAGGCGGGTATGGCTCAGAAGTCGAAGGAGTTCGCGGCGAGTGGGAACCGGGTGTATCTGCCGGTCGCGGACTGAAGCCCTGCCTGGGAACGGTCCGTGCTTCCGGGTGGCTTCACGGCCGTCCGAGAGCACGGGCCGCTTGCCAGCGGCAGGCTGTTCGGAATCAGGGAGGTACGACCGGCTCCTGTGCGCGCTCCCGGCTGTCCGCACCGCAGCAGGACGCCCACGGCCGGAGCGATGCTCCCGGGCGGCCGCCGAGGCCGGAGTAAGGCGGCTCCGGCAGGGCGGTCTCCGGTGCGTCACTCCGGCTGGTTCTCCGGACCTCCGAAGTCCGGGCTTGTGAAGTCCGGGCTGGAGAAGCGGGGGCGGTGGCCCGCTCCGGGGCCGCCCTCGGGGCTGCTGAAGCCCGGGCGGTTGTAGCCGAGGGTCGGGATGCGGCTGGGCGGGGTGGACGGGACCGTCGGGCTCATGGCGCCGGCGCCCGGGGCGGTGAGGGCCTCGCGGAAGAACGGCAGGATGCCGCGCTCCAGCAGGGCCTCCAGCCAGGCTTCCCTCGCCCGGGCCACCTCGTCGTCCAACTCACGCTGGGCTCCGGCGTCCAACGAGGTGGCGCCGTTGCGCAGGGCGGTGAGAAGGAGGCCGACGGCGGCCACGAGGATGGCGGCCGCCGTGATCGCCCCGAAGACCCACCCGGTCGTGGTGAGGGTCTGGGCGATGCCCGGCTCGGGGTCGAGCATCTTCAGGACGTACCCCACGAGCAGGAAGATCGCCGCGGCGGTACCGGCAAGGACGGGAGCGAGGACGGCGACGACTGCTCCGGCGCCCGCCCCGGCCGTCTCGGTGGTCTCTCCCCTGGTGGTCGCGAGCCCCACCGCGGCGCCGCCCGGCTCGGCCGAGCCGGAGGTGCCTTCGCGGGAGGACGGGGTGGACGGCGCCGGGTGGCGCAGTTCCTCGCGGACCTTCACGTAGTACTCGTATTCGGTCGCCGCGGCAGCTGTGATGAGCCCGGTGGCGTTGAGCGCCATGGTGCGCAGTTGTTCCGGGTTGAGCCGCCGACCGACGGCGGCGAGTTCCGGGCGGTGTGGTGCGGAGCGCAGCGCCTTGCCGAGGAGCCGCTCGAAATCCTGGCGGTCCTCGCTCGGCAGGTGCTGCGGAACGCTGTTCATGTGCATCCCCCGATGCTCCGTAGGGCTTGGGGCTCGGCATGCTGACGAGCCGTCGGGCAGAAACGGAGGGGAGCCTGCTACGGATAAGCCGATGGTAGAGCGATGAAGGTACGCGGTGACAGGGGGTTTCCAGAAAATGGCCCCTGGCCAGCACAGTTCTTCGACGGTGCTCCGTGGGGGGACGCCTGCCCAGAGAACGTTCAGCTATCCAGCGGCAGTTGCTGGACCAGCAGCTTTCCGGCCATGGTCACTCCGCCGTCCATGGCGATGGCCAGTCCGTCCGCATAGATGTGCGGTCCATCGACCACGGGCCCCGACTCGTCCTCGCCGTCCTCCGAGCCGACCTCGCCCAGGAGGTACGGGATGGGGCTGTGGCCGTGGACGATGCGGGTGCCGCCGTAGACGTCGAGGAGCGACCGGACGGCGTCGGCACCGCCCTCGTCGCGGAAGGAGAAGCGCTTGGTGAACTTGCGGAAGAGGTCCCAGACCTCGTCCGCGTCGTTGCGGGCGATGGTCTCGCGGACGGTGTCGTTGACCGCCTCGATGGAGTCGCCGTAGTCGAGATAGGCGGTGGTGTCGGAGTGCACCAGCAGGTGGCCGTCGACCTGCTCCATGGCGTCCAGCCGGGCCATCCACTGCAGATGGTGGTCCTGGAGGCGGTCCATGTCGGTCTTCTGGCCGCCGTTGAGCAGCCAGGCGGCGTGGAAGGTGGCGGTGCCCGCGCCGGAGTTGACGGGGGTGTCGCCGAACCGTTTCGCGCCGAGCAGCAGCAGTTCGTGGTTGCCCATGAGGGCCTTGCAGTAGCCGCCGGCCGCGGCCGCCTCGGCGGACAGCCGCATCACGAGATCGATGACGCCGATGCCGTCCGGGCCCCGGTCGGTGAAGTCGCCCAGGAACCACAGCCGTGCGGTGCCCGCCGACCAGTTGCCCGCGGCGTCGAGGAGACCCTTCTCCTGGAGCGCGGCGACGAGCTGGTCGAGGTAGCCGTGCACATCTCCGACGACGTAGAGGGGACCCTGCCCGGTCTCGGGCTGGGCGGCCCCCGCGGCCTCGGGGACGACGGAGACCAGAACGGTGTCTCCCCGGTTGATCACGGGCAGATCGCGCTGGGTGGGCGTGTACCCCTCCGGGTAGTCCTCGGACTCGTCGCGGGGTGGGACCACCTCGCCCGGGTGTGTGCCGTGCGCGTAGGGACCGGCCTCGTGGACGTACGCGGGTACGCGGAAATCGCGCACCGTCGGCGTCCGCACCTCGGGTCCCTGACCGGCCCCCTGAGTCATCGACCCCTCCACCACCATCGCCCGCATCTGCACCTGATCGGACTGCCTGGTCGTGGCGGCCCGCGGTGTCGTGCGCCCATCATAGGAACGCGGATCGCGCCATGTGATGACCCAGGGGTGGTGAAATGGCGCAGGACCCCGGTTCACCACGGTTTTCTCCCGAATTGGGCGGGGCTCTCCCTGCCCAGTTCCTCATCGGATCCCCGAAGGGCCCTCACTGGATCCTCGTTCGGTGGTCACCTCTCCTCGGGTGACCGGGGCGGGCTGATCGTCGTGCGCGGCGAACGTCGCTCGGAAGAGGTCCGCACGATCAGCTCCGTGGGTATCACCTGCTCGACCGGCTGGTCCGACTTCACTCCTTCGATGGCGTCGATGAGCAGCTGGACCACCGCCGTGCCGATCCGGCGCGGTTTCAGGGACAGCGTGGTGATGGGTGGCTCGGTGCTGGCGTACACGGTGGACTCGCTGCAGCAGACCAGCAGCAGGTCCTCGGGGACGCGCAGGCCGTATCGCCGGGCCGCGGCCAGCAGATCGGTGCCGTTCGGGTCGAAGAGACCGTAGACGGCGTCCGGGCGGTCGGGCCGGGCCAGCAGCCGGTCGGCGGCCACCGCTCCGGCGCACGGATCGTGCGCCGGGTAGGCCTCGTACACCGGATCCTGGCCGACTCGCTCGCACCAGCGCAGGTACGCGGTCGTGGACAGACGGGTGTACGTGTCCGTCGTGGTGCCCGTCAGGAGGCCGATCCGGCGGGCGCCGGCGTCCGCCAGGTGGTCGAGGATGCCCAGGACTGCGGCCTCGTGGTCGTTGTCGACCCACGCGGTGACCGGCAGTGAGCCGGCCGGGCGGCCGTCGGAGACAACCGGTAATCCCTGGCGGACCAGCTCGCCGACCACGTGATCCTCGTCGGACGGGTCGATGACCACGGTGCCGTCCAGGGCCACGTTCGACCACACGTCGTGGCGCGAGGTCGCGGGGAGGATGACCAGGGCGTAGCCCCGGGCGAGCGCGGCCGAGGTGGCGGCCCGCGCCATTTCCGCGAAGTACGCGAACTCGGTGAAGGTGAAAGGTTCATCCCCGTACGTGGTCACGGTCAGGCCGATCAGCCCGGACTTCCCCGTACGAAGTGTTCGGGCCGCGGCCGACGGGCGGTAGCCCAGCCGGTCGGCGACCTCACGGACATGGCGTCGGGTGGCGTCCGGGAGCCGGCCCTTGCCGTTGAGGGCGTCGGACACGGTCGTGATGGAGACCCCGGCCGCGGCGGCCACGTCTCTGATGCCCGCCCGGCCCGGCCGACTGCCTCGGCGGGGAGTGTCTGCCCGGCTCACCTGATGCTTACCTGCTGCTGTCATGGCGAGCCGATAGTAGGGCTCATGCGGTGGGGTAGTGCGGACGCATATGCGCTCGTTGACAGGTACGTTTCTGCAAGGTCAATCTCCATCAATTACCTTGGAACACAAGGGACTTGACTCAACCAATATCAGTAGGTGACTTGTCGGCGTGCAAGGGCCTGGCTAATAGCTCATCCTTTGAAGCGGTCTCAACTCACCTTCACGAGGGATGCGCGCTACGGCGCGAGCCACCGGCGCGTGCGGTTGAGAGCGGCGCGCCCCCCGTTTTGTACGCCTTCGTGCAGTGATCACTGCGGAACGTCCGTGACCGGTGGAGACGAGGGCGACGGAGAGGAAAGGGGGTGGTCCACAGGCCGTTCGCAGTGGCGCCGAATCCTCATAAAGTGAGGAGCATTAGGTGTCGACGAGGAGGACTGCGGTGAGCGAGACGAGCCCCAAGCTGCGAGCCCAGCTGGAGGGAATCCCCACCTACAAGCCCGGCAAGCCTGCCGCGGCGGGTGGCCCCGTGGCGTACAAGCTGTCCTCCAACGAGAACCCCTACCCGCCGCTGCCCGGCGTGCTGGAGAGCGTGACGGCGGCGGCCGGTTCCTTCAACCGGTACCCGGACATGATGTGCACGGCCCTGATGAACGAGCTGGCGGACCGTTTCGGAGTGCCGGTATCCCACCTGTCCACGGGCACGGGCTCGGTCGGTGTGGCCCAGCAACTGCTCCAGGCGACCTCCGGTCCCGGCGACGAGGTGATCTACGCCTGGCGGTCCTTCGAGGCGTATCCGATCATCACGCAGATCAGCGGGGCCACGTCCGTGCAGGTGCCGCTGACGCCGGGCGAGGTGCACGACCTGGACGCGATGGCGGACGCGATCACCGACCGGACGCGGCTGATCTTCGTGTGCAACCCCAACAACCCGACGGGCACGGTGGTCCGCCGGGCCGAGCTTGAGCGCTTCCTCGACCGGGTGCCGGGCGATGTGCTTGTCGTGCTGGACGAGGCGTACCGGGAGTTCATCCGCGACACCGGCGTTCCGGACGGGGTCGAGCTCTACCGCGAGCGGCCGAACGTCTGCGTGCTGCGTACCTTCTCCAAGGCGTACGGCCTCGCCGGGCTCCGGGTGGGCTTCGCGATCGCCCACGAGCCGGTGGCGGCCGCCCTGCGCAAGACGGCGGTGCCGTTCGGAGTGAGTCAGCTCGCCCAGGAGGCGGCCATCGCCTCGCTCCGCGCGGAGGACGAACTGCTCGGCCGCGTCGGTGCGCTGGTCTGCGAGCGCACGCGTGTCGCCGAGGGCCTGCGGGGGCAGGGCTGGACGGTGCCCGAGACCCAGGCGAACTTCGTATGGCTGCGCCTGGGAGATCGCACGGTCGAGTTCGCCGCGGCGTGCGAGCAGGCCGGCGCCGTCGTCCGGCCGTTCCCCGGTGAGGGCGTCCGCGTGACGATCGGCGAGCCCGAGGCGAACGACATCTTCCTGAAGGCGGCGGACTCGTTCCGCAAGGACCTGTAACCGCGGCGGTTGCGAGGGTGCTTCCAACGGGCGTCGGGTCGCCGGGGCGACGGCGTCCGCTGGTGGCGTGGGGTGTGCCGCTGGGCACGGGATGGTCAGGCCCGTCAAGGTGTGACGAGTTCCACACGGATCGGGCCGTCGTCCTGTACGGCGCATGGAGATGCGGGTCGCGTCGGCGAGCCACAGCAGACCGCACGGGCCGGTGAGGACACGGTTGTTGCCCCGCGAGCCCGGCGCGGGCCGGGTGGGGAGGGCGAGCGGGCCGCTGTCGGCGGCAGCTTCGTTCCGGGCCGCGCAGGGGCTGCGGAGGGGCGATCTGTTGAAGCTGCCGCCGGGGGGTTGACTTGAAAGAGGGGACCCCCCTTGGGGCGTCCCAGTCCCGTGGGTCATAATAGCTTGTGAATGTGAACGCGTTCACAAGCTGCCCGGTTGCTCCCGAGGTGTGGGTGACACAACGGGCGAAACTGCCGCCATGACCACGGCATGTAAGGAGAAGACGTGGACATCGCTTTGGCGCCGGAGACTCTGGCGCGATGGCAGTTCGGCATCACCACCGTCTACCACTTCCTCTTCGTCCCCCTGACGATCTCGCTCGCCGCGCTCACCGCGGGACTGCAGACCGCATGGGTCCGTACGCAGAAGGAGAAGTACCTCAGGGCCACCAAGTTCTGGGGCAAGCTCTTCCTGATCAACATCGCGATGGGCGTCGTCACCGGCATCGTGCAGGAGTTCCAGTTCGGCATGAACTGGTCCGACTACTCGCGCTTCGTCGGTGACGTCTTCGGCGCCCCGCTGGCCTTCGAGGCCCTGATCGCCTTCTTCTTCGAGTCGACCTTCATAGGCCTGTGGATCTTCGGCTGGGACAAGCTACCGCCGAAGATCCACCTCGCCTGCATGTGGATGGTGTCGATCGGCACGATCCTGTCGGCGTACTTCATCCTCGCGGCCAACTCGTGGATGCAGCATCCGGTCGGCTACCGGATCAACGAGCAGAAGGGCCGCGCCGAGCTGACCGACTTCTGGCTCGTCCTGACTCAGAACACCACGCTGACCCAGGTCTTCCACACCCTCACCGCGGCCTTTCTCACCGGCGGCGCGTTCATGGTCGGCATCGCCGCCTACCACCTGGCCCGCAAGAAGCACATCCCGGTGATGAAGACCTCGCTGCGGCTCGGCCTGGTCACCGTGGTCATCGCCGGCATGCTCACCGCGATCAGCGGTGACCTGCTCGGCAAGGTCATGTTCAAGCAGCAGCCGATGAAGATGGCCGCCGCCGAAGCCCTCTGGGACGGCCAGGCGCCCGCGCCCTTCTCGGTCTTCGCCTACGGTGACGTGGACAAGGGCCACAACAAGGTCGCCATCGAGATCCCGGGCCTGCTGTCCTTCCTCGCCAACGACGACTTCGACTCGTACGTCCCCGGCATCAACGACGTCAACAAGTCCGAGCAGCAGAAGTACGGGCCCGGCGACTACCGGCCCAACATCCCCGTCGCCTACTGGGGCTTCCGCTGGATGATCGGCTTCGGAATGACGTCCTTCGCTCTGGGACTGGTCGGACTGTGGCTGACCCGCAAGAAGTTCCTCCTGCCCCAGCACCTGAGGGTGGGCGACGACGAGGTGCCGCATCTCACGCTGCTGCCCGGGAAGGCCCTCGGCCCGACCCTCACCAGGTGGTACTGGCGCATCGCGGTCCTCACCCTGGGCTTCCCGCTGATTGCCAGCTCCTGGGGCTGGATCTTCACCGAGATGGGCCGCCAGCCCTGGGTCGTCTATGGCGTGTTGCGCACTCGCGACGCGGTCTCCCCCGGAGTCTCGCAGGGCGAGGTCCTCACCTCGATGATCGTGTTCACCACGCTGTACGCGATCCTCGCCGTCGTCGAGGTCAAGCTCCTCGCGAAGTACGTCAAGGCCGGGCCGCCCGAGCTCACCGAGGCCGATCTGAACCCGCCCACGAAGATCGGCGGCGACTCCCGTGACGCCGACAAGCCGATGGCCTTCTCCTACTAGGCCGAGGGAGCTGCACAGTCATGGAACTTCACGACGTCTGGTTCGTCCTCATCGCGGTCCTGTGGATCGGCTACTTCTTCCTGGAGGGGTTCGACTTCGGGGTCGGTGTCCTCACCAAGCTGCTGGCCCGGAACCGCCCGGAGAAGCGGGTCCTCATCAACACCATCGGACCCGTCTGGGACGGTAACGAAGTCTGGCTGCTCTCGGCGGGCGGTGCCACCTTCGCCGCCTTCCCCGAGTGGTACGCCACGCTGTTCTCCGGTTTCTACCTGCCGTTGCTGCTCATCCTGGTCTGCCTGATCGTCCGCGGAGTCGCCTTCGAGTACCGGGCGAAGAGGCCGGAGGAGAGCTGGCAGCGCAACTGGGAGACCGCGATCTTCTGGACCTCGCTGCTCCCCGCGTTCCTCTGGGGTGTGGCCTTCGCCAACATCGTGCGCGGGGTGAAGATCGGCCCCGACCTGGAGTACGTGGGCAACGTCGCGGACCTGTTCAACCCGTACGCCCTCCTCGGCGGTCTGGTCACGCTGTCGCTCTTCACCTTCCACGGCACGGTGTTCGTCGGACTCAAGACCGTGGGGGACATCCGCGAAAGGGCGCGCAAGCTCGCGCTGCGCGTCGGCCTGGCCACAGCCGTGCTGGCACTCGTCTTCCTGCTCTGGACGCAGGCCGACAAGGGCGACACCACGTCGCTGGTCGCGCTGATCGTGGCGGTGGCCTCGCTTGCTGTCGCGCTGGGAGCGGCTCACGTACGCCGTGAAGGCTGGGCATTCGCACTGTCGGGGCTCACCATCGTGGCGGCCGTCACGATGCTCTTCCTGGTGCTGTTCCCGAACGTCATGCCGTCCTCGCTGAACGCGGACTGGAGCCTCACAGTCACCAACGCCTCGTCGAGCCCGTACACCCTGAAGATCATGACCTGGTGCGCGGGGATCGCCACACCGATCGTGCTGCTCTATCAGGGCTGGACGTACTGGGTGTTCCGCAAGCGGATCGGTACGCATCACATCGCCGACGCCTCGCACTGAGTCCGGCCGGGAGGTGTGGTGTGCGGTTTCACGTGAAACACACCTCCCCGAGTCGAAGGGCATGTTTCACGTGAAACATGCCTGTTGAGAAGAGGGTGTGTTTCACGTGAAACCGATCGACCCGCGACTGCTCCGGTATGCCCGCGCCACCCGCCTCTTTCTGGGAGCGGTGGTCGGTCTGGGCGTTGCCGGGGCTGTCCTCGTCATCGCCCAGGCGATGCTCCTTGCCGAAGTGGTGGTCGGTGCTTTCCAGCACGGGATGGACGTCGCCGCACTGCGCACTCCCCTGCTGCTGTTGATCGTCGTCGCATGTGGCCGGGCGCTGGTCTCCTGGCTCACCGAGCTCGCCGCGCACCGTGCGAGTGCGGCGGTGAAGTCGGAGTTGCGGGGGCGGTTGCTGGAGCGGGCTGCCGCGCTGGGGCCCGGCTGGTTGAGCGGGCAGCGCACGGGTTCGTTGATCAACCTCGCCACAAGGGGCGTGGACGCCCTCGATGACTACTTCGCGCGTTATCTGCCGCAGTTGGGGCTCGCGGTGGTCGTGCCCGTGGCGGTGCTCGCGCGCGTCGTCACCGAAGACTGGGTGTCGGCGGCCATCATCGTCGGCACGCTGCCGCTGATCCCCGTTTTCATGGTGCTGATCGGTTGGGCCACGCGCTCGCAGATGGACCGCCAGTGGCGGCTCCTGTCTCGGCTGTCCGGGCACTTCCTGGATGTGGTCGCCGGGCTGCCGACGCTCAAGGTGTTCGGGCGGGCCAAAGCGCAGGCCGAGTCGATCAAGCGGATCACCGGCGAGTACCGGCGAGCGACCATGCGGACGCTGCGGATCGCGTTCCTCTCCTCCTTCGCGCTGGAGTTGCTTGCCACGATCTCCGTCGCGCTGGTCGCGGTGACCATCGGGATGCGACTCGTGCACGGCGAGATGGACCTGTACATCGGATTGGTCATCCTCGTCCTCGCGCCTGAGGCATATCTACCGCTGCGGCAGGTGGGGGCACAGTTCCACGCGGCCGCCGAGGGACTCGCGGCGGCCGAGGAGATCTTCGAAGTGCTGCAGACGCCCGTGCGGGCCTCCGGCTCCCTGCCCGTGCCGGATGGCGGGGTTCGCTTCGAGAGCGTGACCGTCCGCTACCCGGGTCGGTCGTACGACGCGGTCGCGGACGTGACCTTCGAGGTCGCGCCCGGGGAAACGGTGGCTCTGGTCGGGCCGAGCGGTGTGGGCAAGTCCACCCTGCTGAACGTTCTGCTGGGCTTCGTGGAGCCGGCTGGGGGGCGGGTACGGATCGGGGGCGCCGACCTGGCCGGACTCGATCTGGAGAAGTGGCACTCGCGGGTGGCCTGGGTGCCGCAGCGGCCCCATATCTTCGCCGGGACCATCGCCGAGAACGTACGACTTGCTCGGCCGGACGCGGACGACGCGGACGTGCGGCGGGCCCTGACCGATGCGGGAGCGCTGGACTTCGTCGACGCACTGCCCGCCGGGCTCGACACGGTCCTGGGCGAGGACGGTGCCGGTCTCTCCGCCGGGCAGCGCCAACGTCTGGCCCTGGCGCGGGCATTCCTCGCGGACCGGCCCGTGCTGCTGCTCGACGAGCCGACGGCTTCCCTCGACGGGGAGACCGAGGCGGAGGTCGTGGACGCCGTACGGCGGCTCGCGGTCGGCCGGACCGTGCTGCTGGTGGTCCACCGGCCGGCGTTGCTGAAGGTGGCTGATCGGGTGGTCCGGCTGGAGGCCGAGACGACCGCCATGGTTCCGTCTGTACCGCGGACCGGAGGGACGCGGACAGACACGCGAGACGAGGACGCGACCGCGCTCCCCACCAGCGAGGAGGAGATGCCGCTGGAACGGCATCACTCCGTGCTGACCCGCGTCCGTGCCATGGCCGGCCCTCGTCGAGGTCGCCTCGCGCTTGCCCTGCTGCTCGGCAGTCTCGCTCTCGGCAGTGCCGTCGGCCTCATGGCGACCTCTGGGTGGCTCATCTCGCGGGCGTCACAACAGCCGCCGGTGCTGTATCTGATGGTCGCCGTGACGGCCACGCGGGCCTTCGGGATCGGGCGGGCCGTGTTCCGGTACGCGGAGCGGCTCGTGTCGCACGACGCCGTACTGCGGATGCTGGCCGACACCCGGGTCGCCGTTTACCGGCGGCTGGAGCGGCTGGCGCCCGCAGGGCTGCGGCGCACCCGGCGTGGGGACCTGCTCTCGCGGCTCGTCGCGGATGTGGATGCGCTCCAGGACTACTGGGTGCGCTGGCTGCTGCCGGCCGGAGCCGCGATCGTCGTGTCGGTCGCCTCTGTCGGGTTCACCGCGTGGCTGCTGCCCGAGGCCGGTGCCGTACTCGCCCTGGGACTGCTCGCGGCCGGGGCCGGGGTTCCGCTGGTCACCGGAGCCGTGGCGCAGCGCGCCGAACGCCGGCTCGCCCCCGCCCGCGGCACGCTGGCCACCCGTGTGGCCGATCTGCTCACCGGGACAGCCGAACTGACGGTGGCGGGCGCCCTGCGCACACGTACCACCGAGGCGCGCCGGGCCGACACCGCGCTGACCCGGATCGCGTCCCGTGCCGCTACCGCCACCGCGCTGGGCGACGGGCTCACCGCACTCGTCACCGGGCTCACCGTGGCCGCCACCGCGCTCGTGGGGGCGCAGGCGGTTGCCGACGGCCGGCTCGGCGGAGTCGTGATGGCCGTAGTCGTCCTCACTCCGCTCGCCGCCTTCGAGGCCGTCATGGGCCTGCCGCTCGCCGTGCAGTTCCGGCAGCGGGTACGCAAGAGCGCGGAGCGCGTGTACGAGGTGGTGGACGCCCCCGATCCCGTACGCGAGCCCGAACAGCCGGTGCCCGATCCGCAGTCGCCGTTCCCCCTCGTTCTCACTGGGCTCGCCGCCCGGCATGCCGAGCAGAACCGGGACGCGCTCGCCGGGATCGACCTCACCCTTGACCAGGGCCGCAGGATCGCCGTGGTCGGCCCCTCGGGATCGGGCAAGACGACGCTCGCGCAGGTGCTGTTGCGGTTCCTGGACGCGCATGAGGGGACGTACACACTCGGAGGAGTGGACGCCTACGCGCTCGAAGGGGATGCCGTACGGCGACTCGTCGGCCTGTGTGCCCAGGACGCGCACCTTTTCGACAGCTCGGTGCGTGAGAACCTGCTGCTGGCCCGGAAGGACGCCACGGAGGCGGAGGTACGGGACGCCCTCGCACGGGCGCGGCTCCTGGACTGGGTCGACGGACTGCCCGACGGGCTGGACACCCTCATCGGCGAGCACGGGGCGCGGCTGTCCGGCGGCCAGCGCCAGAGGCTTGCCCTGGCTCGTGCCCTGCTCGCCGATTTCCCCGTGCTCGTCCTTGACGAGCCCTCGGAACACCTCGACCTGGCGACCGCCGACGCGCTCACCGCGGACCTGCTGGCCGCGACGGAGGGCCGTACGACTCTGTTGATCACCCATCGACTGGCCGGGCTGGAGGCCGTGGACGAGGTCGTCGTTCTCAGGGAGGGACGCGTCGTGCAGCGTGGTCCCTTCTCCGCACTGGCCGCTGTGGACGGGGCGTTGCGGGCGATGGTGGAGCGAGAGACCGCGGGGGCACTGCTGGCCGGCGCGCAGGGAAGCTGATGGTTCGCGACGGGCCGGCGGGCGACGGGCCGGCGGGCGAGGGCCTTGCGGTCGCGCTGGGTGTCGGGACGCTGAGGACGCGCACACGTGTGCTGGCAAGCCGCCGTGCGGGACTCCCCCGTACCGGCCCCCTGTTCGGCTCAGCGCGTCTGGTCCATTGGTGGCACCCGATCCCCCAGCCGTACGACTCGAACAGGACCTCGCCCCTCGGAGGGCGCCACGATCGCTGGCATGCGTTCATCTTGGCGACGTCACTCATTGCTCGTCCCGGTGCTGTTGTGCGCCTGTCTGGTCCTCGTCCCGCAGCCGACGGCTGCCGAGGGCGACAGCCGGAGCACGGAGGCCTCCGATGCCTCCGAGCCCGGCCCCAGGGTGGCGCGGCTGCACCAGGAGGCGGCCGCGGTGGCGCAGCAGTATGAACTGGTCCGGCGCGAAGGCAAGGCACGCCGTGCTGAGGCACAGCGGCTGGAGAAGCTCCTGGCGCGCGAGCGGAAGCAGATGAAGACGCTGCACCAGGACCTCGGACGGGTCGCACGTGCCCGGTACCGCGAGGGCGGCGGACTGCCGTCCACCATGCGTCTGCTGCTCGCGGACAGTCCCGACGAGCTGATGCGCGGCCACCGAGTGGTGTGGCAGAGAGACCTGGCGGTCGACCAAAAGGTGTCCAGGAACCTCCGTGCGGAGGCGCGGCTCGCGGCCGACGAGAAGCGGGCGGCTACCGAGTGGCGAAAGCTTCAACGGCGGAACGCCGAACTCGCCAGGACGAAGCGGGCGATCGAGAAGAAACTCGAAGAGGCGCGATGGAGCCTCCAGAGACAGGCCGACGCGTCGGCGGCAGCGGGCGCCTGCCGGAAAGCCACCCGGCTGGACCAGCCGGACACGGGTTCCAAGCGCGGATGGGTCGCGCCTGTGGAACGGTACGTACTCTCCGCGAGATTCGGCGGAGGCGGCGCGCACTGGGCGAACGGGCACACCGGGCAGGACTTCGCGGTGCCCATCGGAACACCGGTACGGGCAGCCGGGGAGGGGCGGGTCGTGCAGGTGTCCTGCGGGGGCGCCTTCGGCATCCAGATCGTCGTCCGGCACACCGACCGCTCCTACACGCAGTACGCCCACCTCGCCGCCGTCGCGGTCAACCCGGGCGAGCAGGTGGCCCCCGGGCAGTGGATCGGACAGGCGGGCACGACCGGCAACTCCACCGGTCCGCACCTGCACTTCGAGGTACGGAACACACCGGAGCTGGGGTCAGGGATCGATCCGGTGCCGTGGCTGCTGAAGCACGGTGTGAAGCTGTAGGCGGACCCCGGGCGCCCGCTACGCCCGCAACCGCTCCGCCACTATCTGCTCGATCACGACAGCGACCCCGTCCTCGTTGTTGGCGACGGTCTGCCCCGAGGCCGCCGCGACCACATCGGGGTGCGCGTTCCCCATGGCGTACGACCGGCCCGCCCACGTCAGCATCTCGACGTCGTTCGGCATGTCCCCGAAGGCGACGACCTCCTCGTGGGAGATGCCGCGCTCGGCGCAGCACAGCGCGAGCGTGCTGGCCTTGGAGACGCCGGGACCGCTGATCTCCAGCAGCGCGCTGGGACTGGAGCGGGTGATGGTGGCCCGGTCACCGACGGCGATGCGAGCGGTGGTGAGGAAGTCGTCGGGGTCGATAACGGGGTGGTACGCCAGGATCTTGAGTACCGGCTCGTCGGCGGCGACTCCGTCCGGCGCCAGCAACTTCTCCGCGGGCGCGAGGGTGTCGGGGACCTCCATGTGCAGCTTCGGATACTCCGGCTCCTGATGGAAGCCGTAGGTCTGCTCGACGGCGTACACGGTTCCCGGCGCAGCCGCGCGCAGCAGTTGTACCGCGTCGAGCGCGTTCTCCCGTACGAGCTCGCGGATCTTGACGAAGCGGTGGGTGCCGGGACCGCCGTGCAGGTCGACCACGGCGGCACCGTTGCCGCAGATCGCCAGGCCGTGTCCGTGGACGTGGTCGCTGACGACGTCCATCCAGCGGGCCGGACGGCCGGTGACGAAGAAGACCTCGATGCCCGCCTCCTCGGCGGCCGCGAGAGCGGCGACCGTGCGCGCGGACACCGACTTGTCGTCGCGCAGGAGTGTGCCGTCGAGATCCGTGGCGATCAGTCGGGGCGGGACGGTCGGGGCCGGGGTCGCGGGCTGTCTCGTCGCTGAGGTCACGGGCTCATTCTCGCGCATATGCCTGCACGCCAGTGCGAGGGCCCGCACGGGTGAGTGATTACTGCCCCCTCATGGGCGTGACCGTGAGGCCGACGACCATGATCTTGTTGAGTTCGCCACCGCTGTGACCAGGGACGACATCCGTCGACGGACCCGGAACCGGCCGCCGTGGCCCAGCCCGCGCCGGCACGCGTAGGCAGGCGTGCTGTACGCCGGGTCTTTCTCAGAAGCGTCGAGCAGCACCGTAGGCTCTGCACCATGAGTCTGCGCCTGAGCACCGTGATCCTCCCGTACCGCCGCTGGCACGAAGGCGGGCGCGGCGCGTGGCAGCGGGCCGAGCAGCTCGGGTTCCACACCGCGTACACCTATGACCACCTCTCCTGGCGTTCGTTCCGCGACGGCCCGTGGTTCGGGGCGATGCCGACGCTGACGGCCGCCGCGGGCGTCACGGAACGGATGCGTCTGGGCACTCTCGTCACGTCGCCCAATTTCAGGCACCCGGTGACCCTCGCTAAAGAGCTGATCTCGCTCGATGACATCTCCGGCGGCCGGATCACGCTGGGCATCGGCGCGGGCGGCAACGGCTTCGACGCCACCGTGCTCGGGCAGGAACCCTGGACGCCGAGGGAACGCGCCGACCGTTTCGCCGAGTGCGTTTCGCTGCTCGACCGGCTGCTGACCGACGACGGGGCGAACGGTGTCTCGTACGCCGGCGACTTCTACTCGGCGCATGAGGCGCGCAACATCCCCGGCTGCGTGCAGCGCCCCCGGATGCCCTTCGCGGTGGCCGCCACCGGCCCCCGAGGGCTGCGGCTCGCCGCGCGCCACGGGCAGGCGTGGGTGACGACGGGTGACCCGAAGCTGTACGAGACGGGCACTCCCGAGCAGTCCCGGCGGGCACTGCGCGACCAGGTCGAGAATCTGGGCAAGGCGTGTGCGGACATCGGCCGCGACATCAGCGCCATGGACAAGATCCTTCTCACCGGGTTCACCCCGGACCGTGGCCGTCCGTTGGAGTCCCTCGGCGCCTTCGTCGACTTCGCCGGAAAGCACAGGGAACTGGGCTTCACCGAGATCGTGATCCACTGGCCCATCCCCGACTCCGACTTCGCCGCGGACGAGGCCGTTTTCGAACGCATCGCCACGGAGGCGGTCGCCCAACTCGGCTGATGTCTTCACGATCCGCCGAGACTCGACGGCCGGGCATGAGCGGTGACAGCGTGATCAGTGCGACTCGGGAAAGCGCAGGTACTGCGGCGGTACTGCCTCGGTGAGCCACACACCGTTGTCGCTGACGCGGAACACGTGGCCGTCGCGGTGCATGGCGTCGGCGTCCACGGAGAGCACGACGGGACGGCCGCGGCGGGCACCGACGCGGGTGGCGGTCTCGCGGTCGGGCGAGAGGTGCACGTCGTGGCGGTTCATGGCACGCAGCCCCTCTGCCCGGATGGCGTCCAGATTGCGGGCCACGGTCCCGTGGTAGAGGTACGGCGGCGGTGCGGCCGTGGGCAGCCCGAGGTCCACCTCGACGGTGTGGCCCTGGTTGGCGCGGATCCGGGTGCCCTCGACGGCGAAGCGCTGTTTGTCGTTGGTGGCGACCACGTGGTCGAGCTCGGCTCTGGTGATCCGGAAGCCGTGCACGGTGGCCGCCGCGATCAAGGTGTCGATCTCGACCCAGCCGCCGTCGCCGAGCGTGAGCCCGATCCGCTCGGGCTGGTGGCGCAGGTGCTTCGACAGGTACTTCGACACCTTGGCGGTGCGGCGATCATCCATCGGGTTCGTCCGTTCGTTCCTTCATCCCGCCCATCCCACCAGCGTGCCTGGAGAGACGCGTATCACGCACGCGATTTTGATCGGGATGTTTGATCCACAGCCAAGTACGGTTATCCACAGGGGAATTGGCGAGACTGTGGACAACTCGACCGGCCATTCACACTACTTCGCCACATTCATCCCCTTTGGCATGACTTATCGCGAGTGAGTCCAAGGCTCTTGCCCGGACCTCCCGTTCGGCAGCGATCGCGACGAACTCGGCTGCCCGCTCCGGGCCAACCAGCTCCTCCACGGCGCGCATTGTGGCCGCCGGTATCGGCACGGACCGCGTCTCCCCGGCTGTCTCCACCTCGGCTGTCTCCACCTCGGCTGTCTCCGCCTCGGCTGTCTCCGCCTCGGCTGTCTCCGCCTCGGTCGAAGGGTGGTGCCTGAGCGCGGACAGCGGAACCCCGGCTGCGTGCAATGCGGCTGCCACGGCCAGTTCTTGGGGGCTCGGCACGAGGAACACGTCGTTCTGGCCGGGCACGGGCTCCACTGCGCCCAGCTCGATCGCGTCCGCCACCGCC
Organism: Streptomyces bluensis; assembly: GCF_014650715.1. GTDB lineage: Bacteria > Actinomycetota > Actinomycetes > Streptomycetales > Streptomycetaceae > Streptomyces > Streptomyces bluensis. The sequence goes on from NZ_BMVM01000014.1 coordinate 117,944, forward strand.
GCGTCGTCCGGACGGCCGCCGAACCGTTCGTCCAGCTCGGTCCGCGAGATCCGCACAGCCGCCGGGTCGGTCCACGGACCGTCGGCCTCGGCGACCAGGCCGAGTATGCCGCCGAGGCCGCGTCCCGCGTCCCAGGCCTCCAGGAGCTCCTTGATCGAGGCCAGCGTGTAGCCGCGGTCCAGGAGGTCGGCGATCTGGTGGAGGCGGGCCAGATGGACGTCCGAATACACATTGGCCCGGCCTCGACGCTCGGGGCGGGGGAGCAGCCCGCGGTCCTGGTAGGCGCGGATGGTCCGGACGGTTGTGCCGCTGTGGTGCGCCAGGTCCTCTATGCGGTACGCGACGCCGACGGACTCGTTGTTCACCGCCCCTGCCTTTCTCTCTTCCCGCGCGCTGCCATTCCGTGCGCCCGCGCGATGTCCTTCCGCGGGCTGTGCGAAGTCGTTCCTCGGGTGCGTGCGGTCCCCGTCGCGCACCCATGCGAGCGGGCCCTTGCATCCGCTCGTGCGGTGCGCGGTTCCCTGAAGACCGCTCACAACGGCGGCTCCAGTCGTGCGATCGCGTGCAGAGCCCTCGGCGCAAAGCGGGACAGAAGACGGCCGCCGCGGGCCTCGGGGGTGACTGGGACAACGGCCTCGTTGCGCACGACGGCGCGCAGGATCGCGTCCGCGACCTTCTCCGGCGGGTAGTTGCGCAGAGCGTACAGTCGCGCGGCTTTCTTCTGGCGCCGCTTCTCCTCGTCGGCGTCGACGCCCGCGAAGCGGGCGGTCGAGGGAATGTTGGTGTTCACGAACCCCGGGCAGATCGCCGACACCCCGATGCCCTGGTCGGCCAGCTCCGCGCGCAGGCACTCGCTGAGCATCAGGACGGCGGCCTTGGAGGTGCTGTAGGCGGGCAACGTCTTCGACGGCAGGTACGCCGCCGCGGACGCGGTGTTGACGATATGGCCGCCCTGGCCGCGCTCGGCCATCTGCCGGCCGAAGAGCCGACAGCCGTGGACAACGCCCCACAGGTTGACGTCGAGGACCTTCTTCCAGTCCTCGGGGGTGGTGTCGAGAAAGGATCCCGACAGGCCGATCCCGGCGTTGTTCACCAGCACGTCCACCACGCCGTACTGCGCGGCGACCCTTTGGGCGAGCTGTTCCATGGCCTGCTCGTCGGAGACGTCGACCGGTTCGGCCCATGCCTCGGGAGCGCCGGTCAGGCGGGACAACTCCGCCGTACGGGCAGCGCCCTCCGCGTCCCGGTCGACCGCCACCACGCGCGCGCCGGACTCGGCGAACGCCAAGGCCGTGGCCCGCCCTATGCCGCTGCCCGCGCCGGTGACCAGCACCAACTGCCCGCTGAACCGGTCGGCGTACTTCCCGGTGGGCGTCGGAGTGGGTCTGCCGTCCTCGGTGGCTGTGACGAACTCGGTGATCCAGGCGGCCAGCTGATCGGGGCGCGTCCGGGGGATCCAGTGTTTGGCCGGGAGCGTGTGACGGGTCAACTGCGGGACCCACAGCTCCAGCTCGTCGTAGAGCCGCTCCGACAGGAACGCGTCCCGCAAGGGCGTGATGAGCTGTACGGGCGCGTGTGCGTACGCGTCATCACGGGGGCGTGAGAACCGGGCCCGGACGTTGTCCCGGTACAGCCACGCGCCGTGCGCCGCGTCTGTGCTCAGCGAAGGGGTCGGGTAGTCACCCGCGGTGAGCCTCTCGGTCCGCTGGAGCATCCGGGGCCACCGCTTGCCGAGGGGGCCGCGCCAGGCGAGCTCGGGCAGAAGCGGAGTGTGCAGCAGGTAGACGTACCAGGACCTGGCGCCCTGGCCGAGGAGCTGGCCCACTCTGCGCGGCGTCGGACGCTTCACGCGCTGCCTGAGCCAGTGCCCGAAGTGGTCGAGGGAGGGCCCGGACATCGATGTGAAGGACGCGATCCGGCCCTCGGTGCGCCCGACCGTCACAAACTCCCAGCCCTGCACCGACCCCCAGTCGTGCCCCACCAGGTGCACGGGCCGCCCCGGGCTGACCGCGTCCGCGACCGCCAGGAAGTCGTCCGTCAGTCTCTCCAGCGTGAACCCGCCGCGCAGCGGTTGCGGAGCCGTCGACCTGCCGTGCCCGCGGACGTCGTACAGCACGACGTGGAAGCGGCCGGCCAGGCGCGGTGCGAGTTCTGACCACACCTCCTTGGAGTCCGGGTAGCCGTGAACGAGGACGACGGTGGGCTGGTGCGGGTCGCCCAGCTCGGCGACGCACAGCTCGACGCCGCCCGACCGCACGCGGCGCTCCCGCGCGCCGGTGAGGCCGCCGCCTGGCTTCTGTTCCCTGTCGCTCATGAGCATCCCTTCTCGGCCGCGCCCCAGGGGCGCGCGGCCACAGCCATGTACACGGTCCCCTCTTCGCTGACTGCGGAACGTGTCCGTAACGTGACACTGCCGAATGTGACAATGGTCGGCGGCTGCGTCAATAGCCGTCCGGGCGGCCTGTGGACAACCATCCGTGGCCGCACTCACCTAACTCGCGGCGACGCCTTCGACGTCACGGACCTGACGGACCCTGCGGGGGCCTGGTCGGCCCCGCAGGCATGGCCGGCCCTCGCAGGACTGGGCGGGACTGGGCGGTCTCTCCGGTCCGTCGGCCGAGGTGACGTCGGTCGAGGACCCGCCCGCCGATGCCCGCCGGCCCTGCCCGGTTGTTCGACCTCAGGGTGACCCTTACGGGCCCGTAATACTCCAGAGTGACTCGCAGACAGCTCTGCGGGGTGACGACCGGCTGTGGCCCGTGCCACTAGCGTCGAAGGCGTGACTGTGATCGCGACCGAAAGCCTGAGCAAGCGGTTCCCGAGGGTGACCGCGCTTGACCGGCTCTCCGTGGACGTCGGACCCGGTGTGACGGGACTCGTCGGTGCCAACGGGGCCGGCAAGTCCACACTGATCAAGATCCTTCTGGGTCTGTCCCCCGCCACCGAGGGCCGTGCCGAAGTGCTCGGACTTGACGTCGCCACCAAAGGCGGTGCCATCCGTGAGCGGGTCGGATACATGCCGGAGCACGATTGCCTGCCCCCCGACGTGTCGGCCACCGAGTTCGTCGTGCACATGGCTCGCATGTCCGGCCTCCCTCCCACCGCCGCGCGCGAGCGCACCGCGGACACGCTGCGCCACGTCGGCCTGTACGAGGAGCGGTACCGCCCCATAGGCGGCTACTCGACGGGCATGAAGCAGCGCGTCAAGCTCGCCCAGGCCCTGGTGCACGACCCGCAGCTGGTCTTCCTGGACGAGCCGACCAACGGCCTCGACCCGGTCGGCCGCGACGAGATGCTCGGCCTGATCCGCCGCATCCACACCGACTTCGGCATCTCGGTCCTGGTCACGTCCCACCTGCTGGGCGAGCTGGAGCGCACCTGCGACCACGTGGTCGTCATCGACGGCGGCAAGCTTCTGCGCTCCAGCTCCACCACGGACTTCACACAGACCACGACCACGCTCGCGATCGAGGTCACCGACACCGACGAGCACCCGGACGGCACGCGGGCGATGCGCGAGGCGCTCCACGCACGCGGGGTGGAGACCCACCAGGGCGACGGCCTCCCCGGGGCGGGACACATCCTCCTGCTCACCGCGCAGGGGGACGAGACCTACGACCTCGTGCGCGACGTGGTCGCCGACCTCGGCCTCGGCCTGGTCCGCATGGAGCAGCGAAGGCACCACATCGCTGAGGTCTTCAAGGACGACGAGCGGGCGGACGCCCAGGTCTCCGCACCGGACGCACGGAAGGAGGCGGTCGGCCATGGCGGTTGAGCAGCCACAGGCACCGGCCATGGCGCGCGCGGGTGAGCAGACCCGCATCCACGACATCGGCTACCGCAGCTACGACGGCCCCCGACTGGGCCGCGCATACGCCCGCCGCTCCCTCTACTCGCAGTCCCTGCGTGGCGCGTACGGGCTGGGCCGTTCGGCCAAGTCCAAAGTCCTGCCGATGCTGCTGTTCGTGGTGATGTGCGTCCCCGCACTGATCATGGTGGCGGTAGCGGTCACCACGAAGGCGAACGACCTCCCTGTCCACTACACGCGCTACGCCATCATCATGCAGGCCATGATCGGCCTGTATGTGGCGTCCCAGGCGCCCCAGGCCGTCTCGCGCGACCTGCGTTTCAAGACCGTACCGCTGTACTTCTCACGCCCCATCGAGACCGCCGACTACGTGCGCGCGAAGTTCGCGGCGCTGGCCTCGGCACTGTTCATCCTGACGGCCGCGCCACTGCTGGTGCTCTACGTGGGCGCGTTGCTGGCCAAGCTCGACTTCACCGACCAGACCAAGGGATTCGCACAGGGACTCGTTTCCGTGGCACTGCTCTCGCTCCTCTTCGCCGGCCTCGGCCTGGTCATCGCCTCGGTCACCCCGCGTCGCGGCTTCGGCATCGCGGCCGTGATCGCCGTACTGACCATCTCCTACGGCGCTGTGTCCACGCTCCAGGCCATCGCGGACGCGCAGACCAACACCGGAGCCGTCCCCTGGATAGGCCTGTTCTCGCCCATCACGCTCATCGACGGAGTGCAGTCCGCCTTCCTGGGCGCGAACTCGGCATTCCCGGGCGGGGCCGGCCCCGGCAACGGGGAAGGCGTCGTCTACGTCCTCGTCGTCCTGGGCCTCATCGCCGGCAGCTACGGCCTCCTGATGCGCCGCTACCGAAAGGTGGGCCTGTGAACCGTCCGCCCGGCGAAGAAGAAGTTTTCCTGGCCCACGCCGCTCGGCCGCTCAGCGAGCGAGCGAGTCGTACACGATCAACACCAGCCGGGTTGGGACCAGCCCGGTTCCCCAATGGAATGGAGGGCGTTGTGCCGGCTTGGTTCCCGCTCAGCACGCCGCGGGCGTACCGCAGTTCCGGGCCGCACGGCGCCCAGAGCCGGAATATCCGGAGGTTCGGGTGACCACGCTCAGCATCGACCACGTCTCCCGCTGGTTCGGCAACGTGGTCGCCGTCAACGACATCACCATGACGGTCGGCCCCGGAGTCACCGGCCTGCTCGGTCCGAACGGCGCCGGAAAGTCCACCCTCATCAACATGATGGGCGGCTTCCTCGCCCCGTCCACGGGCTCCATCACGCTCGACGGCAAGCCCGTCTGGCGCAACGAGCAGATCTACCGGCACATCGGCATCGTCCCCGAGCGCGAGGCGATGTACGACTTCCTCACGGGCCGCGAATTCGTCGTCGCCAACGCCGAGTTGCACGGTCTCGGTGAGAAGGCCGCCGCGCGGGCACTCGCCACGGTCGAGATGGAGTACGCGCAGGACCGCAGGATCTCGACGTACTCCAAGGGCATGCGGCAGCGCGTGAAGATGGCGAGCGCCCTCGTCCACGACCCGTCGCTGCTCCTGCTCGACGAGCCGTTCAACGGCATGGACCCGCGCCAGCGCATGCAGCTCATGGACCTGCTGCGGCGCATGGGTGACGAGGGCCGCACGGTGCTGTTCTCGTCCCACATCCTCGAAGAGGTCGAGCAACTCGCCGCCCACATCGAGGTGATCGTCGCCGGGCGGCACGCGGCGAGCGGTGACTTCCGCCGCATTCGCCGCCTGATGACCGATCGCCCGCACCGCTACCTGGTGCGCTCCAGCGACGACCGTGCTCTGGCGGCCGCGCTGATCGCGGACCCGTCGACCGCGGGCATCGAAGTGGATCGGGCCGAGGGCGCACTGCTGATCCAGGCCGTCGACTTCGGCCGCTTCACAGCGCTGCTGCCCCGGGTGGCCAGGGAACACGGCATCCGCCTGCTGACGGTCTCGCCGTCGGACGAGTCCCTTGAGTCCGTCTTCTCGTATCTGGTCGCGGCGTAGGAGGCCGAAGATGTACGACCCCACAGTCGCCCGGCTCACCTACCGGGCTCTGCTAGGCCGCCGTCGGGCTCTCATCCTCGGCGCGCTGCCCGTGCTGTTGATCGTGATCTCGGCGGCCGTGCGCGGCTTCAGCGGTGCCGACGACCAGGTGGCCGCCGACGTACTCGGCGGGTTCGCACTCGCCACGATGGTGCCGATCATCGGCGTCATCGCGGGAACGGGTGCGATCGGACCCGAGATTGACGACGGTTCGGTGGTGTACCTGCTGTCCAAGCCCGTGAAGCGGCCGACGATCATCTTCACCAAGCTGATCGTGGCGATCGCCGTGACGATGGTGTTCTCGGCGGCCCCGACCTTCGTCGCGGGCCTGATCCTCAACGGCAACGGCCAGCAGATAGCGGTCGCGTACACGGTGGCTGCCCTGGTCGCGTCGATCGCGTACGCGGCGCTCTTCCTCCTGTTGGGCACGGTGACACGGCACGCGGTCGTCTTCGGCCTCGTCTACGCGCTCGTCTGGGAGGCCCTTTTCGGCTCCCTGGTGTCCGGTGCACGCACGCTCAGCGTCCAGCAGTGGGCCCTCGCGGTCGCCCAGAAGGTCGCGGGCGGGGATCTCGTCACCTCGGACGTCGGACTGCCGACCGCGGTGATCCTGCTGGCGGCGGTCACTGCGGGCGCGACCTGGTACGCGGGCCAGAAACTCCGGACGCTGAAGCTGGCCGGGGAAGAGTGAACCGGGAGGAGTGAGCGGGGAGGAGTGAGCGGGGAGGAGTGACCGGGCGCCGCGCGAGTGTGGGCGGACTCCCCGTGCGTGGGACTCCCTTCGTGTGAGGGTCCACGCCCGGGGTGCTCCGGGTCTTGACGGTGGCTTCACACGTGTCCGGGCACACTGGGCAAAGGGGATGGACGACCAGGAGGACGGGGATGGCAGCGGAGAAGCCGATAGGCGAGGCCGGGAAGGCCTCGGGAGCCGACGCCGGAGCCGACGCCGGAGCCCGCGCCGGGTCCGGTGACGTCTGGGACGACGTGCTGCTGGACGAGGACTTCATACGGTCCGCGGAGACGTCCGAGCCGTCCGCTCGGGCCCGGATGCTCGCCGCCCGCTGGCGCAGGCAGGCACCTGATCCTCAGCCCTGGCGGTCCGACGAGCCGCCCGCGGGCTGGTTCTTCAGCAAGGCGCGGCGACGGAAGTGGCGTCGCCGGTAGAAGCTTGGCTCGGTCAGGCCACCGGTGGCTGATTGGCTGGGGCGTGGTCGGCCGGGTGGCGTGTCGGCGGGGCCGCGCTTCGGCGGGAGCTTTGGACTGCTGGGTGCTGGTTTATTCGGTGGCGTCCGACTTGGTCCTACCGGCACAGTGGACCTGTCCCCGAGCCAGGTGTGAGCCGGCGTCACCAACGTGCATCCATGCGTCAGGCTCCCGACAGGGCAGCCCGCGGCGGGCTCCGGAGAGACACCTCTCCGCCGAGCCCGTCCGCACGGGGAGTTGCCCGGGGCGGCCGCTTCGAGCGCGCGATCCTGCGCGGGCCGCCCCACCCGGCATCTGCCCCTGTGGCTCGGCGGGTTCAGGTCCGCCGAGCCACAGAGGCGCTTTCCTGTCACCTCTCCACGGCCGAGTGTGCCTTCTCAGGCGCGCGGAGGGGTGGATGGGAAGGAGCACGTGGGCTGGGGAACGAGAGCGGGCAAGCCCACGGCATCCGCCCTGCCGTGACCAGCGCGCCGCCCCGTCCATGGCCTCCTCGGCTGGACCGCGCTTCCTCAGCGCACCCCGCCTCCTCAGCACACCCCCGCCTCCTCGTCACACCCCGCCTCCTCAGCGCACCCGAGGCGCCCCGGCACGCCCGAGGCGCCCCGGCACGCCCGAGGCGCCCCGGCACACCGACCCATTGCCGAGTTCGGCCTGCGGAGCGTGAGGCACCCGCCGGTCCACATCCGTCGGGCCGGCACTCCCCGGTCCTCTACGGCCCGACCCGTCAGCTGACCACCTGCGCTCACCCGGCCACCGGCCTCTGGGTGCGCGCCCCGATCAGAGACCTATCAGCCCAGCAACCGCTCCAGGACCAGTGCGATGCCGTCCTCCTCGTTGGAGGACGTCACTTCGTCGGCGACGGCCTTGAGTTCCTCGTGGGCGTTGGCCATGGCGACGCCGTGGGCTGCCCAGGCGAACATGGGGATGTCGTTGGGCATGTCGCCGAAGGCGAGGGTGTCGGTGGCGCGGAAGCCGAGGCGGCGGGCGGCCAGGGAGAGACCGGTGGCCTTGGTCAGGCCCAGGGGGAGGATCTCCACTATGCCCTCGCCCGCCATGACGACCCCCACCAGGCCACCCGCGATCCGGCGGGCCGCGTCGGCGAGTTCGTCGTCGGAGAGGGTCGGGTGCTGGACGTACACCTTGTTCAGGGGAGCGGCCCAGAGGTCCGCCGCGTCCCGGATCGGCTGGTAGGGCAGCGGTCCGTCGTGGACGCGGTAGCCGGGGCCGACGAGTACCTCGCCGTCCAGGCCGTCACGGCTCGCGGCCAGCAGCAGGCGTCCGACCTCCGCCTCGATCTTGGCCAGGGCAAGTGTCGCGAGCTGCCGGTCAAGGGTCACCGAGGTGAGCAGCCGGTGCTCCCCCGCGTCGTACACCTGCGCGCCCTGGCCGCAGACCGCGAGGCCGCGGTAGCCGAGATCGTCCAGGATGTGCTTGGTCCAGGGCACTGAACGTCCTGTGACGACGATGTGCGCGGCGCCCGCCGCCGTGGCGACGGCGAGTGCCGCGCGCGTGCGCTCCGAGACCGTGTCGTCGGAGCGCAGCAGTGTCCCGTCGAGATCGGTCGCGATCAGCTTGTACGGGATGTCCTGGGCGGCGGCCTCGCTCACCTGGCTACCGGTTCCAGCACCTCGCGGCCACCCAGGTAGGGGCGCAGCACCTCGGGCACCCGCACGGTGCCGTCGGCCTGCTGGTGGTTCTCCAGGATCGCGACGATCGTGCGCGGGACGGCGCACAGCGTGCCGTTCAGCGTCGCCAGCGGGCGGACCGTCTTGCCGTCACGGACGCGGATCGACAGACGACGGGACTGGAACTCGGTGCAGTCCGAGGTCGAGGTCAGCTCGCGGTACTTACCCTGGGTCGGGATCCATGCCTCGCAGTCGAACTTGCGGGAGGCGGAGGCGCCCAGGTCGGCGCTGGCCACGTCGATCACGCGGAACGGCAGCCCCAGCGAGGTCAGCCACTGCTTCTCCCACTCCAGCAGGCGCTGGTGCTCGGCCTGCGAGTCCTCCGGAGCGACGTACGAGAACATCTCGACCTTGTCGAACTGGTGGACGCGGAAGATGCCGCGGGTGTCCTTGCCATGCGAGCCGGCCTCGCGGCGGAAGCACGGGGAGAAGCCGGCGTAGCGCAGCGGGAGGCGGTCGGCGTCGAGGATCTCGTCCATGTGGTACGCGGCCAGCGGGACCTCGGAGGTGCCGACGAGGTAGAGGTCGTCCTTGTCGAAGTGGTAGACGTCCTGGGCCGCCTGGCCCAGGAAACCCGTGCCCGCCATCGACTGCGGGCGGACCAGCGCCGGGGTCAGCATCGGGGTGAAGCCGGCGGCCGTGGCCTGCGCCATCGCCGCGTTCACGAGGGCCAGCTCCAGGAGGGCGCCGACACCGGTGAGGAAGTAGAAGCGCGAACCCGAGACCTTCGCGCCGCGCTCGACGTCGATCGCGCCGAGGATCTGGCCGAGCTCCAGGTGGTCCTTGGGCTCGAAGCCCTCGGCTGCGAAGTCGCGGATCTCGCCGTGCGTCTCCAGGGTGACGAAGTCCTCCTCGCCGCCGACGGGCACGTCGGGGTGCACGAGGTTGCCGAGCCGGAGGAGCAGTTCCTGGGTCTCCGTCGCGGCCGTGTCACGCTCGGCGTCTGCCGTCTTGACGTCGGCGGCCAGTTGGCTCGCCTTCTTCAGCAGCTCGGCCTTCTCGTCGCCCGAGGCCTTGGGGATCAGCTTGCCGAGCGTCTTCTGCTCGGCGCGGAGCTCGTCGAAGCGGACGCCGGACGACCTGCGCCGCTCGTCGGCAGACAGGAGGGCGTCGACGAGCGCGACGTCCTCTCCACGGGCACGCTGCGACGCGCGCACACGGTCGGGGTCCTCACGGAGAAGGCGAAGGTCAATCACGCCTCAAGGCTACCGGTGCACGGTTCCGGCCCACGACTTGAAATTGCAATACGCGACCTTTGTGCGCTTTAGCCTGAAATGTCGATCCCTGTGAGAGTTGTTGCGGGAGTCGCTGCGGGAGCGGCTGTGGGGCGTCAAGCGAAAGGAGATCGACTCCCCGAAAAGGGGTGGAGTTGAAGTGCCTCGTTGACTCTATTTCCTTGTGGCGTACGGGACTTGGCGACCGGCTGTCCACAGGAATCCACACCCGGGGAAAGTTATCCACAGGCTGTGCGAAAGATCTGTGGACTTCGGGCGTGATCATTTCGAGGCTGGTGCGCGAAGTGGAGAATTCCCGGCTCAAACCATCTCCATACCCACTTTCGAGTGGAAATGGGTCGCCTCAAAGGATTGTCCGAGGGAAATGGGTGGACGAAGGGTGATCCGTGGGGTGTCGGGAGGGGTTGGTCCCCATAGGGGGATTTGTCGATGAAGTAGTGCTGCCCTGTCGACTTGTCCCCAGGTCGAGAAGCAAACCTGTGGATAACTTCTGCGGATGGAGAAAATCAGCAGGTAGGACTGGTTGTGAGGACCTGTGCACAACCGGAATCGCTCCCTCTGGGAAGCGTCTCGGAGGCCTCCAGAAGGCGTCCTGGGGGCGTCCTGGAGGCGTCCCGGAGGTGGCCGGAAAGCGTGGTTCGATCGGCCCCGAGGCGACCTGCCTAGAACCTGCCGTCCTGGCAGCGCGCCACCCAGTCCGCGGCCGTCACGAACTCGGCGTCGGACGTCCCCGGCAGCGGGGTGCGGATGTCCTTCACGGTCGCGTCCGCGCGCGGGTACGACCCGAGATACCGCACCTCCAGGCAGATCCGCTTGAGTCCCATCAGGGCCTCCGCCACACGCCGGTCGGAGATGTGTCCTTCCGCGTCGATGGCGAAGCAGTAGTTGCCGATGCCCTGGCCGGTGGGGCGGGACTGCAGCAGCATCAGGTTGACGCCCCGCACGGCGAACTCGCCCAGCAGGTCGCGCAGTCCGCCCGGGTGGTCGTCGCGCTGCCAGATGACCACCGAGGTCTTGTCCGCGCCCGTGCGTGCCGCGGGACGGGCGGGGCGGCCGACGAGCACGAAGCGGGTCTGGGCGTTCTCCGCGTCGTGGATCCCGGTCTCCAGGGGCTCCAGGCCGTACCGGGCGGCCGCGAACTCGCCCGCGAAGGCCGCGTCGTACCGGCCGTCCTGGACGAGCCGGGCGCCGTCCGCGTTCGATGCCGCCGACTCCCAGACGACGTCGGGCGGCAGGTTGGCCTTCATCCAGTTGCGAACCTGCGGCTGGGCGGCCGGGTGCGCGGTGACCGTCTTGATCTCCGACAGCTTCGTGCCGGGCCTGACCAGCAGGGCGAAGGCGATGGAGAGAAGCACCTCGCGGTAGATCATCAGCGGGGCGCCGGCGACCAGCTCGTCGAGCGTGGTCGTGATGCCGCCCTCGACGGAGTTCTCGATCGGTACGAACGCGGCCTCCGCCTCGCCGTTGCGGACGGCGTCGAGCGCGGCGGGCACGGACACCATGGGGACGAGCTCACGGGTCGCCGCCTCCGGCAGAGTGCGCAGGGCGACCTCGGTGAAGGTGCCCTCGGGGCCGAGGTACGCGTAACTGGCTGGCATGGCCTCACCCTAATGGGCCTTGCGGATCCCGGCGCACGCTCACCACCCCGACCACCCCTGAGGGCGATGCCCGGCACGAGAGCGCTCCCACGCCTGGGTGGGGTCCCACAGAACTGCACCACCCGTGCATACCCCATGGCAGCGCGCTCCACAGCGCTCCACAGGGCCCCACAGGGGCCCCACAGAGTGTTCCTCACCCCTCCAGCAGCCGCTGTCCCACGTACTCGCCCTCCGCGGCCCCACCCGGAACCGCGAACAGGCCGCTCGCCTCGTGACGGATGTACTTCGACAGGGCGTCACCCCGGTCGAGCTTGCGCTGCACCGGGACGAAGCCACGCAGCGGGTCGGCCTGCCAGCAGACGAAGAGCAGGCCCGCGTCGGGCACCCCGTCCCTGTCGATGCCGTCGTGGAAGGAGAAGGGGCGGCGGAGCATGGCCGCGCCGCCGTTCTGGTCGGGGCGGGTGATCCGGGCGTGGGCGTTGATCGGGATGATCAGCCTGCCGCCGGAGTCGGTCTTCTCCAGGTCCGGCTCCGTGGTCTCGCTGCCGCCGGTCAGGGGTGCGCCGGTGGACTTCTTCCGCCCGATGACGTCCTCCTGGTCCTTGAGCGAGAGCTTCTCCCAGTCGTCGAGGAGCATGCGGATACGGCGGACGACCGCGTAGGAGCCGTATCTCATCCATGCCGGGTCGCCGGAGCCGGACTCCGGTACGAAGATGCGCTGGTCGAAGTCGGTGTCGGTCGGTTTCGGGTTGCGGGTGCCGTCGATCTGGCCCATGAGGTTGCGGGCCGTCATGGGCTGGGTGGTGGCTCCCGGTGAGCGGTTGAAGCCGTTCATCTGCCAGCGGACGCGTGCCGCGCTGCCCGCGTCCTTCTGGATCGCGCGCAGGGCGTGGAAGGCGACGAGCGCGTCGTTGGCACCGATCTGTACCCACAGGTCGCCGTTGCTGCGTGCCTTGTCGAGGTGGTCGGAGGAGAAGTCGGGCAGCGGGTCCAGCGCGTCCGGGCGCTGCTCCTCCAGCCCTGTACGGGCGAAGAAGCTGTACCCGAACCCGAACGTGACCGTCAGGGACGAGGGCCCCGCGTCGCGGGCCACGTCCGTGTCGTCCTGTGCGGACGCTTCGCCCGCCATCAGTCGCCGGGCGGTCTCCGACCAGCGTCGCAGCAGCGCGGCAGCCTCCTTGCGGCCCGCGCCCGCGGCCAGGTCGAACGTGACGAGATGCCCACGGGCCTGGAGGGCGGTGGTGATCCCGGGCTGATGTTTCCCGTGAAACATCACCTGGTCGGCCCCGACGGAGCTGAGCGGCGTGGTCCTGTCGGCCTCGGCCGAGGGCGCGGCCGCGTATCCGGCGGCTCCGCCCACGGCGCCCAGTGCGAGCCCGGTCGCGCCGGCGGTGCCCAGCAGACGCCGCCGCGAAATGGGCCCTCCCGAAGGGGACGCCAACGGCGCGGTGCGCTCCGAAGAAGTGCTCCCCAAGGCACCGGCGGAGCCTGAAGCACTTGCGGAGCCCGCAGAGCCCGGGGCACGCACGGAATCCTCGGAGCCCAGGGCACGCACGGAATCCGCGGAGCCCGGGGAATCCGCTCCCGGTGCGGGAGCCTCGGGTGTGGACTGGTCAGCCATGATGTGGTTCAGCCGATCTGCGCGTTCTTCGTGACGGTCACCTGGTCGATGTCGGACGTCCGCACCGTGACCGCGACCTCCCACTTGCCCGCCATCGGGATCTGCACCCCGACGGCCGTCCAGTGTCCGGTGGCGATGCGGTCGGGGACGACGGGCAGCGGACCGATGTCCTTCGCCTTGAGCGTGAAGGCGACCTTCACCTCGGGGATGTCGAAGACCCTGCCGTTGGCCCGCTGTACGTAGACGTGCATCTCGTTGCCGCCCACGCGCGCGGGGTCGATGTCGACCCGTACGACCCCCTTGCCGTCCTGACTCCCCGTGTCGAACGGGATGTCCAGGGCCAGCGCCCCGGAGTCCCCGGCCACGTCCGACTGCTGTGCCGTGGACGTGGCCGCCTCGGCCTCCTCCACGGTGCGCCCGGGCTCGGCCACCGTCAGCGCGGTCGTCACGGCCAGCAGCACGACGGCCACGCCCGCCTCGGCGAGCACGGACCGGCGTAGTCCTCTGCGGCCCGGATCGGCGTCCCGGATGCGCTTCTCGCGGGCGGTGGCCATGGCGGCCCGCTGCCGGGCGAGTTGGGCGGCGCGCTCGGGATCCTCGGAGTCCCGCCCGGAGTCCGACGAGTCCTCGGAGCCCCTGACCTCGTCCTCCGTGGCCGGAGCAGCATCCTCCAGGGCCGTACTCGCCCCCTTCGCGCCCCCACCGGAGACCACAGCCGTACGAGCCCCGTCCGCACGCTGCACTGCCCCGGACGCCGCCGACGCCGACGAAGCCACGCTCTCCGCCGGGGAGTCCGCCAACCGGGCCGTCCACCGCCGGGAGATCCATGCGATGCCCACGAGCACCACGACGAGCCCGATCTTCACGAGCAGCAGTTGTCCGTACGAGGTCCCGGTCAGTGCCGACCAGGAGCCGACCTGGCGCCACGACTGATAGACGCCGGTGGCCGTCAGGACGAGCACGCTGCCGAACGCGACACGTGAGAAGCGGTGTACGGCGACCGCCTCGATCGGGGCCTCGGCGGGCGCCCGGAACAGCGCGACGAGCAACGCCGCGAGCCCGCCCAGCCAGGTGGCGACCGCCAGCAGGTGCACCACGTCGACGGGCATCGCGATCCCCGTCTGGATGCCGGCCGAGGCATGCTCGGCCATGGCCCAGCTCGCGGCCAGACCCGCGGCCACCACACTCCCGCCGATCGCCAGCCCGAAGGTGAGGTCCTTCTTGTCGGCGTACGCTTCGGCTTCGCCGTCCGCATGGGCGTGATCGTCGGTGTCAGCCTGACCGTCCGCATCGGTCTCGCTGCCCTGACCGTCGTCGGCCGCGCTCTCCTCGGCCTCGTCCCGCCGCGCGTACGCCCCGAAGAGCACCGCGATGAACAGCGCCGCCGCCGCGAGCAGCAGCAGCCGGGACACCAGGGCCGCGCCCGCCTTGGTCTGCAGCACGGTTCCGAGCAGGGACAGGTCGAAGACGTCACCGACCTCCCCGGACCCGGTGTACGAGCCGCGCAGCAGCAGCATCGCGAGGGTGGCCGCGGTCAGTGCGAGCCATCCGGACACCACCAGTCGTTGTACGGGCCGCACGCTCGCCCCTCGCTGCCAGCAGGCGAGCACGAAGGCGGCGCCGCCGACCAGGAGGATGAAACCGGCGTACGCGGCATAGCGTGCGAACCCGTAGAGTCCGCCGACGATCCCGCCGCCCGCCGTCTGCTCGGGTACCGCGGCGGTGGTCTTCGAGGGCGCGCCCACGGAGAACGTGAACGCGCCGGAGATGGGGTGACTGTCCGCCGAGACCGCCTGGTAGGTGACGGTGAACGTGCCCTCGGGCAGCCCCGAGTGCAGCTTCACCCCGTAGACGTTGCCGCCCAGGTCGGACGTCTTGCCCGTGTCGACCTGCTTGCCCTTGGGGTCGTACACCCGCACCGAGCCGTCGGACATCGCGATCTTCTCGGAGAAGGTGAGCGACACCTGGGCCGGCGCCTCCTTGACCACCGCGCCCTGCTGCGGGTCGCTCCCGGTCAGCGCGGCGTGCGCGGAAACCGGCACGGCGCCGGCGAGCAGGGCGCCGGTCACGGCGGCGAACAGCAGCAACAGCGCCCGGACACGGGGAGCGATGGCCTGCCTCAGGGGGCTCAACGGTGGTCCCTCCCTCAGTGGTGCGACGAAGACGAAGACGAAGACGAAGAGACGAATGACGACGAGACGAATGACGACGACGCCGGCGACTTGTTCGACCTGGCCGAAGCCGGCTGATACGTGGCCGACTTCACCGGCATCTCGACCTCGACCGGGTCGGTCTTCGCGAAGTGCAGTTGTACGGACACCGTCTCGCCCTCCTTCGGTTTGCGCTTCAGCTTCTCGAACATCAGGTGCATGCCGCCGCTCTCCAGGACGAGCCTGCCGTGGGCGGGGATGGCGCGGTCGTCGCTGCCGGCGCTCTCCATGGCCTGCCCGGACGTCTTGTGGATGGTGACGTCCTGGGCGATGTCGCTGGTGACGGACCGGAGGGTGTCGGCGGCGTCGCTGTCGTTCTCGATGACCAGGTAACCGGCCGCCATGGCGGCGGTGACCGGTTGGGGCATGTAGGCGGACTGCACCTTCAGGCCACCCTCTCGGCTTCCGCCGGTGTCCTCTCCGCCGCAGCCGGCGAGCGTGAGTACGGCGGCCATGGCCACGGCCGCCCCGGTGAGGAGCCTCACGGGTTCTCACCCTTGAGGAGCTTCGGCAGGTCCTTGGCGTAGTCCTCGACGGTCGCATCCTCCCCGTACAGCACGTAGCCGCCGTCGGTCTTCGGCGAGAACGCGATCACCTGGGTGCCGTGCATGGAGGTGACCTTGCCGTTCTTGTCCTTCGTCGGCGGATCGATCGAGATGCCGAGGGTACGGGCGCCGGCCTGGATCGTGTCGAAGTCGCCGGTCAGGCCGACGACGTCGGGGTCGATGCCCTTGAGCCACTCGCCGAGGGCTTTCGGGGTGTCCCGCTCCGGGTCGGTGGTGACGAAGACGACGCGCAGGTCCGCCAGTTCCGACTTCGGCAGCTTCTTGGACACCTCCTTCTCGGCGACGGCGATGTTGCTCATCGTCAGCGGGCAGACGTCGGGGCAGTTGGTGTAGCCGAAGTAGACCAGTGTCGGCTTGCCGTCGGTCTCCTTGCGGAAGTCGTAGGACTTGCCCTGCGTGTCCGTGAGGACGAGGTCCGGCTTCTCGAACGGTTTGTCGAGGACCGTCGCCGCCTTGTCCGTACCGGACTCCGCGGACACGTCGGCGACCGGCGCGTTCGCGTCGTCACCGCTGCTGCCGCAGGCGGAGAGGGTGAGGGCGGCGAGGGCGAGCAGGGCGGCCGCCGCGTACGTCTTCTTCGTGGAGTTCATGCTGTTCGTGCTGTTCATGCTCTTCGTGCGCATAGAAAAATGTCCCAGATGTTTGATGCCCGGCCCGCACCGGGGTCGTACGACGACGGACGGCTGTACGACCCCGGGGCGCGCGTCGGGGGCGGAGAGGTCAGGCGCTCGTACGCCGGCGACCGGCCAGCACGCCGTAGGCCACGCCCGCGGCGCCCACGACGATGCCCACGACGCCGAGAACACGGGCGGTGGTGTCGGTGCTGTCGGCGGGTTCGGCGGCGGACGTCTTGGCGGAGGCGGCCTCGGCGTCGCCGGTGTCCGATCCCGATGCCGAGGCCTGGTCGGCGCCGGAGTCGGCGCCGGCGCCGGACGCCCCGTGGTGGTCCTCGGTGGCGGCGGACAGAGCGAGCACCGGCGCCGGGCTCTCGGGCTCCTCCTGGCCCTTCTCCGGCACCTCGATCCAGCGCACGACTTCCTTGTCGGAGTACGTCTGGAGGGCCTTGAAGACGAGCTCGTCGCTGTCCTCGGGAAGCTGGCCGAGGGAGACCGGGAACTGCTGGAAGAAGCCGGACTCGATGCCCTTGCCGGTGGCCGTCCAGGTGACCTTGGAGACGGCCTCGTCGATCTTCTCGCCGTGCAGGTCGACCGGCTTGTCGAGCTTGGACCGGGTGACCTCGACCTTCCAGCCGGCGACGGCCTCCGGCTGCACCGAGGCCAGCGGGTGGTCCGTCGGGAGGGTCACCTCCACCTTGGTGGTCGAGGCGTCGTCGCGCTCGTTCGGAACCTTGAAGTTGACCGTCGCGTAGCCGCCCTTGGGGGCGGTGCCCTCAGGCGAGACGCTGACGTGGGCGAACGCGGGGGAGGACAGGACGACGACGGCCGAGGCGGCGACGGCACCGGCGGCGGCGATACGGGAAGCCTTCATGGCGGATGACACTCCACAGTGACGGATGGTCCGGAGAGAAAGAGGGGTGCGCGTGCGTGCCGGTGCCGACGGGACCGCGAAAAGCGGCTCCGAGCATCCCCGAAAATCGCTCTCCTGGGGAGACGGCCCGCGAAAAGCGCCCTCTTGGGGAGGTGCCTTCCGGAAAACCGCCTTCACAGGGAGAGCCGTCGAGAACGAGGCCCCCGGGGCATCGGACAACGGCCGAAGCCCTGGGGCGGCGAAAACGGCGGGCACGCGCGCGTGCCGACGACGGCGTCCCCTCCGGTGGAGTGGAGCGCCGCGTCAGGCGGCGAGCACGAGTACGGCGGCCGAGGAGGGCGGGCCGCGCCGGATCACCGTGTGCTGCAGCGCGGCCGTACGCGGTGCCGGTGGCTCCTCATGAGCGGAGCACGCGGCGTGGGGTGCCACGTCCGGCGCTGCCGGGAGCCCGGAGCGCAGGGCACCCACCAGCGCGAGGGCCGCGCGCAGGGACCGTACGAGCGTCGCGTCCGCGGACAGCCGTACGATCCGCAGCAGCGCCAGGTCCCCGTGCCGCAGCACCCACGCGGTGGCGACGGCCGCGAGAACGTGGCCGAGCAGCATCGGCAGGGTCGGCAGGGCGGACGCCGAGGAGCCCGTTGTCATCGCCGCGTCCGCGCGACTGTGCGTGGCGTGCGCGTCCAGTCCCGCGTCGGTGAGGATGCGCTGGGCCTGGGCCGGGCTGATCGCGGCCGCGGTCGCCCCGCACACGAGGCGTGCGGCGCGCTCCACCAAGGCGGTGTCCATGGCGCCGGGGGCGCCGGCCGGCGTGGACGTGCTGTGCTGGCCGAGTCCGAACAACGTGTGCAGCACGGTCTGGCCCAGCGCCAGCAGCGTCGCGATGCCCGGCAGCGAGCGCTCGCGCCCGGCGAGCGGCACCGCGACCGCGAAGACGGCGGCGAACCCCGCGCCCAGCGTCCACAGCGGGACTGTGGCGCAGGAGGCGAGCGCATGACCGGCCGCGGCCAGCACGACGCAGACCGCGGCGAACACCGCGGCCCGCAGAACCCGGAGATCACCTCCGGCGCGCGCCGTGCGCGACTGGGGGGCAGTCATGGCGCGCCCATCATCGCACCGGCTTCGCGCGCCCCGTTCGGCAGGTCCACGACCTGACGTACGGCCGGAAGGCGGTGTCTGTTCACCGGAAGGGGGTGTGTTCGGTAGCTCCGGCGCACGACGAACGGGCGAAGGAGAGCCCGTGCTCCGGGGCGGGGCCGTTCGCATCCTCGGACGTCATACGGCTCCTTGGCCGCCTCCTGCGGACGGACGGCACATCCCGCCGCCGGACAACCCCGCATACACCCAGGTCCGCCGTCCGCGCATCCGCCGTTCGGGCGGCATCACACGATCCATGCGCTTATACACCCGCGCTGAGGGCAATACGTAACGGTATGTCGAGCCGCGGCCAGGAGGCTGGAGCATGAGCATCTGGTGGTCACTGCATCTGCGGCGCGACGCCGCCAGCGTGCCGCTCGCCCGACGGCTTCTGCTCGGCACCATGGAGACCGCGGGCGTCGACCCGGACGTCTCGTACGACCTCTCCGTCGCCCTCAGCGAGGCCTGCGCCAACGCCGTCGAACACGGTGGGGCCACGCCCGGCTCACCCGAGGCGTATCGGGTGACCGCGTACCTGGACGGCGAGAAGTGCCGTATCGAGGTCGCCGACTCCGGGCCCGGCTTTCCCGCCACGAGAGAGCGTCCGCCGATCCGCCGTGCCCGCGCCGAGGCTGAGAACGGCCGTGGCCTCGGTCTCATCCAGGAGCTCGCGGACCACGTCCACATCGGCAACAAGCCGGGCCGGGGTGGCGCCGTGGTGAGCTTCGACAAGATCCTCAAGTGGCGCGAGGACTCTCCGCTGATGGCGGTCTAGCTTCCCTGCCGGCAGGACCACTGCGCCCTGCGCCGGTCGGGCGTGCCGACGCCCTGCCGGCCAGAAGAGCGCCCTGGGCACACCAACGGCCGGGCACCCAGGAGGCCACCCGGCCGTCAGTGTCGTATCAGCCTCCGGGCGGCATCCCAGGGCCGGTCCCGAGGCCTTGATCAGCCGTTGATCAGCCCTTCAGGGCCGCCATCCACGACTCGACCTCGTCGGAGCGGCGCGGCAGTCCCGCCGACAGGTTCCGGTTGCCGTCCTCGGTCACCAGGATGTCGTCCTCGATGCGGACGCCGATGCCGCGGTACTCGGCGGGCACGGTCAGGTCGTCGGCCTGGAAGTACAGGCCCGGCTCGACGGTGAGGACCATGCCGGGCTCCAGCGTGCCGTCCACGTACGACTCCACGCGCGCGGCCGCGCAGTCGTGGACGTCCATGCCGAGCATGTGACCGGTGCCGTGCAGGGTCCAGCGGCGTTGCAGGCCCAGCTCCAGGACGCGTTCGACCGGGCCCTCGGCCAGGCCCCACTCGACGAGCCTCTCGGCGAGCACGCGCTGCGCGGCGTCGTGGAAGTCGCGGTACTTGGCTCCCGGCTTCACGGCCGCGATACCGGCCTCCTGGGCGTCGTACACGGCGTCGTAGATCTTCTTCTGGATCTCGCTGTACGTGCCGTTCACGGGCAGCGTGCGCGTGACGTCCGCGGTGTAGTACGTGTGCGTCTCCACGCCCGCGTCCAGCAGGAGCAGGTCCCCGGAGCGGACGGGGCCGTCGTTGCGCACCCAGTGCAGCGTGCAGGCGTGCGGGCCGGCCGCGCAGATGGATCCGTAGCCGACGTCGTTGCCCTCCACGCGCGCGCGGAGGAAGAACGTTCCTTCGATGTAGCGCTCGGACGTGGCCTCCGCCTTGTCGAGGACCTTCACCACGTCCTCGAAGCCGCGCACGGTCGAGTCGACGGCCTTCTGCAGCTCGCCGATCTCGAAGTCGTCCTTGACCAGGCGGGCTTCCGAGAGGAAGACGCGCAGCTCCTCGTCGCGCTCGGCGGTCACCTTGTCGGTGAGGGCCGCCTCGATGCCCGCGTCGTAACCGCGCACGACCCGGACCGGGCCCGTGGCCTCTTTCAGCCTGGCCGCCAGCTCGCGCACGTCCGAGGCCGGGATGCCGTACAACTGCTCCGCCTCGGCGAGCGAGTGGCGGCGGCCGACCCACAGCTCGCCCTGCCCGGAGAGCCAGAACTCGCCGTCCTCGCGGTTGGAGCGCGGCAGGAGGTGGATGGTCGCCTCGTGGCCCTCGCCCCTCGGTTCGAGGACCAGGACGCCGTCCTCCGCCTGGTTGCCGGTGAGGTAGGCGTACTCGACGGAGGCGCGGAAGGGGTATTCCGTGTCGTTCGAGCGGGTCTTGAGGTTGCCCGCGGGGACGACGATGCGCTCGCCCGGGAAACGCGCGGAGAGCGCGGCGCGGCGGGCGGCGGTCTCGGCGGCCTGGGCGATCGGCCGCAGGTCGCGCAGCTCGGTGTCGGCCCAGCCGGACTTCATGTTCTCGGCCAGCTCGTCGGACACGCCCAGGTACAGGCCGTTCTTGCGCTGCTTGATCGGCTCTTCTTCGGCTTCGGTCGCCTCGGTCTCCGGGGTCTCCGGTTCGAGCTCGTCCGCCACGGTCATCCTCCTCGATACGGCACTGGACCTCCTCCATCGTACGGTCGTACCGAAGAGGGGCCAGGGTGCCGAACCCCGTGCGGGAGCCCGGTCGCCCGGTCACTCGAAGCGGGCCGCCAGCAGCACCACGTCCTCCTCGCTGCCGTCCGCCCGTCCCGGCTCCGCCCGGTTGCGGGGCGCCCGCACGGCCGGCCCGTCGGGCAGCACGCTGCGCAGGATGTGGTCGGCGACCGCACCGGGGTCGGCGCGCACCGGTCTGGGCAGGCCCGCCGCGGCGGCGTGCAGCCGGGCGAAGGCGCGGTCCATGGCGTCGCCCATGCGCCGCAGCAGACCGTCGGTGTAGAGCAGCACCGTCTCGCCCGGCTCAACGCACAGCTCGGTGCTGGGCGCCTCCCAGCAGGCGAGCATCCCCAAGGGGGCCGACAGGGACGTCTCCACGAACTCGGTGCGCCGCTCACCGATCACCAGCGGCGGGTTGTGCCCGGCCCCGGCCAGAGTGATCTTGCGCAGGGCGGGTTCGCAGTAGGCGAAGAGGGCGGTGGCCGCGCGGGCGGGTTCCGTGAGCCTCAGGAGCAGTTCGAGATCGGACAGGACGGCGACGGGGTCCTCGCCCTCCATCACGGCGTACGCCCTCAGGGACGCCCGCAGCCGCCCCATCGCGGCGATCGCGCTGGGCCCGGACCCGGTGACGGACCCGACCGCGAGGCCGAGCGCGCCGTCGGGCAGCGGCAGCGCGTCGTACCAGTCGCCGCCACCGCGGGAGCCGGTGCGGTGCCGGGCGGCGAGCTGGATGCCGGCGAGCCGGGGCAGCCGGGAGGGGAGTAGTTCCTCGGCGATCGTCCTCATGCACGCGCGCGTGCGCTCTGTTTCGACGGTCCGGGCCAGGTGTTCGGTCGCGTAGCGGGCGTAGAGGCCGACCAGGTGCCGCTGCCGCTCGACAGGTTCGGCGGGTTCGTCGTAGAGCCAGACGGCGGCACCGATGCGGCCCGCCGCCTCCGTGGTGAGCGGCAGCGCGTAGCTGGCGGCGTAGCCGAGGCGCGCGGCCACCTCACGGTGGCGGGGGTCCAGCCCGTCCTCGGCGAAGAGGTCGGGCTGTGCGATCTCGCCGTCGCCGCCCGGGAGTCCGGCCGGTGTGTCGAGGAGCCGTCCGTACGACATGGAGGCGCGCGGCACCGTCTCGATGTGGCCGAGATCGGCCCGGCCGAGGCCGAGGCCGACGGTCGTGTCCGGGCCGAGCCCGTCGCCCGGTTCAAGTACGACGAGACCGCGCCGGGCGCCTACGAGGGCGGCTCCGGCGCGCAGCAGTTCCTGCAGCGCGTCGCCGAGTGAGTCCGTGCGTGCCAGGCGCTCGGTGAGTTCGTGGAGGGTCGTGAGGTCGGAGACCCGGCCTGCGAGTCGGTCCTGGAGAACGGCTCCGGGGGCGACGGGCGGCGTGGCCGGCGGAGCGCCCGTGGCGGCGGGTGTGGGCACGACAGTGTGTGCGGGCGACGGAACGGTTGAATCGATTCCAGCCACTTTCGGAAGGTGAGGGGCGTTCATGGTGTCCGGCTTTCGGACCGGCGCGCATTGCTCCATAGCATCGCAAACCCCCATGTCATTTTGCGCCGCCAGCAGTGTCTCCACATGTACACGCACTCGTGAGGAGATGTCCAGCATTGTCCTGCGGGGATATCTGGTGTCCGTGGGGTGCAGTGAGTCTCTTGTGAAATAGTAAAGTTGGCTTAAAAGTGCCTCAGGGAACGGCGTATTGCGGTCGACTGGCCTTGTTCGACAGAGCGTCACAGCGGTCGTGATGGGTACGTACTCGGTGAAAGCCAGGGGTGGTGGGGGCCACCCGGAACCTGGCGCCGGAGCTGAGCGTCCTATCCACCGACGACCGTGCCCCATCCTCCCGTGGCGGAGGCGGCGAGCAAGAGTGGTACGGCAGATCGCCGGACGTCGCCACCCGTACGCCATGCCCGTGCTTTAGGCAGACGCAGTATGGACACGGAAGCAGCCAGTGCTCGGCCCCTAGGGGTTCCCCTTGTCCTGGACAGGGGTGTGATGCGCCAGCAGGTACGCACAGTGAAGTGATCGACACATGTTGTGATGTGGACCGCGGTGTTGCCAGGCGTGCAACGGAAAGGAGCGAGCGCTCATGCGCGAGATCCCCGGAAAGCGACGCAGGCTCCTGTCCAAGCGGAACGGCGGGAGGTCTGAGATGCTTCAGCAGGCCCTGACGTTCGCGACCGAATGGCAGTGGCCCGTACTCCCGGGCGTGGCTCCGGACCCGCAGGGCCGGGCCCGCTGCGGATGCCCCGACGCGGAGTGCGTAGTGCCCGGCGCCCATCCCTTCGACCCCGGTCTCCTCGCGGCCACCACCGACGAGCGCATGGTGCGCTGGTGGTGGAGCAACCGGCCCGCGGCGCCGATCGTGCTGGCCACAGGAGGCAAGGCGCCCTGTGCGGTGAGCCTGCCGGCCCTCGCGGCGGCCCGCGCCCTCGAAGCACTCGACCGCACGGGGATGCGCCTCGGCCCGGTCGTGGCGACCCCCGCGCGATGGGCGATTCTCGTGGCGCCCTATTCCATGGAGCAACTGGGCGAGTTGCTGTACGCCAAGGACTTCGTGCCGGGTTCCCTGCGCTTCCACGGCGAGGGCGGCTATCTGGCGCTGCCCCCGTCCGAGACCGGCATCGGCCAGGTCCGCTGGGAACGGGCTCCGTTGCCCGGCTCGGCCGTGCCCTGGGTGCCCGATGTGGAGGCCGTGGTGGACGCGGTGGTGGAGGCCCTCACTCGTACGGGTGTGAGCGCACCCGAGTTGTGAGGGTGTTGGGCGCGCGGGAAACCGGGCGCCCGCTGTGGGGCGTTATCTTCCGTTCATGCAGTTTCATTCCGGTCGGCTTCGTTCCGGCTGGCTTCGTTCCGGTCGGCACAGAGCCTCATGGCTGCGGCGTCGCGGGCCGGGGGCCCGAAGGGTCCGCGTGGGGGCGCTGATCGGGGTCGCGGTGGCCGCTGTCGCCTTCCCGCTGGCTGTGGCGTCCGCGGGCACTGTCGGCGACGCGGGTCGGATGGTCGCCCGGGTGTCCGGACTCACCGACGACAAGACGCGAACCACCGACGGCGGAGCGCGCGAGGGCGAGCGAGCGCAGGGCGACGCGGGAGCGCAGGGTGACGGGCGAACGTACGGTGACGACGCGCGCACTGGTGAGTCCCACATCGGTGAGGCGCGCGGCGAGGGGGTGTCGGCCCTCTCGCGGTCGGCCTTGTCGCTCGGCTTCGACCTCGCCACCGTCACCCGCTGCGGCCCCGACCTCTCGTCCCCTGGCGGCATCAAGGCGCAGACCTGTGTGCTGACCCGGGACGAGGAGACCTGGGCGCGCACCTATTACCGCAACGCGACGGGCGAGGAACTGAGTTCCTCCCTCAGCCTCATGGCACCCGACGGACGTTCCGTGTGGATGCGCTGCATCGTGGGCGCGCAGGACGAGCCCGGCGTGTGTGAGACGCCGCGGGAGCGTACGCGAGGCGATCTGGGGGCGTACACAGCCGTCGCGGAGTTCGCGGGGAGCGCCGGACGCGGGCCGCTGTTGCTGCGCTCCGGGAGCAACTCGCCCCAGACGACCGGCGGTTGACACCCCTCCGGTTCCGTACAACTGACCGCGTCCGAACCCGGGCATGCAAAGACCCGGTTGCTGGCGACGGGGGATGCACCAGCAACCGGGCTACTGGAACGGTAACAAGAGATCGGCTGTTAGCAAATTCGATCTCGGCTATTCAGACACCGATTTCCTTGTCACAGAGGGGAGTTGTGACAGGAGTCACCTGCTGATTGAACGGCGGGTCGGTTGACCGGTCGGCCGGCCGGCCTCGTCTCTCAGCTGAGCGTGACCTGTCGGTTGGTCAGCCCGCCGCGTGCCCGCCGCTCGTCCGGGGTGAGCGGCGCGTCCGAGGCCAGCGCGGTGGCGAGGCGCTCGGCGAACTCGGCGGCGGGCTTCTCGATGTCCTCCGCGCCGACGCTGCTTGGCAGGTCCCAGACCGGCACCGTGAGACCGTGCGCCCGGAAGGAGCCCACCAGGCGGGTGCCCTCGCCGAGTGCCGACTGCCCGGCCGCGTGCAGCCGCGCGAGGGCGTCCAGAAGCTGCTCCTCGGCGTGGGGCATGACCCAGCGCAGGTGGTTCTTGTCGGGGGTCTCGCACCAGTACGCGGCGTCCACACCCTGGAGTTTCACGGTCGGGATGGCGGCGGCGTTGGCCCGCTCCAGGGACGCGGCCACTTCCGCCGTCGCGTTCTCCGCGTCCGGAACCCAGAATTCGAAGCCCGTGTGCACAACTGGCTCGAACGCGCCTTCGGGGTCGAGCAGATCCTGCAGTCGCGGAGCGTCGGCCGGGGCGCGGCGACCCTGGACCGGAGTGCCGGGCTCCGCGACGAGCGCGCGCTGGAGAGTGTCGGCCAGGTCGCGGCTGATGTCGCCCGACGCCGTGTCGTTCTGCAGTCCGAGCAGCACCGAGCCGTCGTCGCGGCGCAGGGCCGGCCAGGCCATCGGCAGGACGGTGGCGAGCGTGACCGACGGGACGCCCTCCGGGAGGCCCTCTTTCAGAGTCAGCTCCACGGTGGCGGCGGGCACCAGCTCGCGCAGCGCGATCCAGTCGCACTCCCCCGGGAGGCCCCCGAAGGGGCGCTGCACCAACTCGGTCACCGCGTGCGCGGCGGCCCGGCCGTGGCAGGCCTTGTAGCGGCGGCCGCTGCCACAGGGGCAGGGCTCGCGCGCGCCGACAACCGGAACGTGGCCGTCAGCGCCTGCGGCGCCGGCTCCGCCCGTGCTCTGCGGGCGCTTGGCCTTCGTCTGGGGTCGCTTCTTGGCCATCGTGGGTGTCTCCCGGTTACGGCTCGTTTCGTACAGTCGGGAGCCTAGCCGCTCGCACGGCGACCGGCGGGAACCTGTGGACAACGCCTGCCGCTCGGGGGGCCTGTCGGCCGGATGTCTGTCGGCCGGAAGTCTGTCGGTCGGATGTCCGTCGGTCCGGGCAAGCGTCGGGTTGCGGATCGCAGATCCCTCGTGGCCGGGTTCCAGATCTCTCGTGCCAGTGCTCCAGGCCACTCGTGGCCGAGTCACCCGTCCCTCGTACCCTGCCGAAGGGCCCCGCGCATCAGGGCTGCAGACCAGTGCGCCCGCACCGAGGACCCAGAGATGGTGCCACCGCTCGGGCCACGCGCCCGCACCCGTCACAAATCAGACATCACACATCACGGACCGTGCATCACGCATCACGGATCACGGATCCGGGCCGTCTGTCCCCGAGCGGTGCGCCCCGCGCTAGTCCATGTCCTCGAAGGCTTCCGCCAGTTCCAGGCCGGGTATCGCGGAGACCGGCGGAGCCGTGACGCGGCTGACGAAGTCGTCGCGACGGCGGGCGCGGTCCACGTTCTCCTGGACGACGACCCACACGGTGACCTCTCCGCGCGCGTCGTTCCGGACGCCCCAGTCGTCGGCCAGCGCGGTGATGATGTTCAGGCCACGGCCGCCATGGGCGGTGACCGAGGGGGTGGCCGGAACCGGGCTGGTCGGGCCACCGCCGTCCGTCACCTCCACGGTGAGCCGGCCCGACGGGTCGACGCACCACGCCGCGCGCACGTCGCCGTCCCCGGCGAGGGCTTCGTCGCCCAGTGGTCTGCCGTGCTTGCAGGCGTTACTGAGTAGTTCGGAAAGGATCAGTACGGCATCGTCGATGACCGTTTCCGCCACACCCCCGGTGCGCAACTGGTCACGCATCCTGTGTCTTGCTTCCCCCACGCCCGCAGGGCCATGGGGTACGGCCATGCTCGACGACGTGGGCACCTCCTGTGCCACCACCAACGCCACCCCCGAGACCTCCTTTGCCCCACGCCACGGTGTGAATGCCCCATTGGGCTGGACTGGAAACCGGCCAATCCACGTCCACTGACGCACTTGTAACGATCAAGTACGGATCGAACGCGCCGGTGCACTCCCTGTAATCGTGTGGCTGGAATTCGATGCTGCTCGGTGGCTCCCCGGGGCGTTCCCGTGCACGCCGCTGCTCCGGTGGCCTCAGCGGTCCAACTGCCGCAGCACCGCGCGTGGGCGGTTGGTGATGATGGCGTCGACGCCCAGGCCGGCGCAGAGGTCGACGTCCTGGGGCTCGTTCACGGTCCACACGTGCACCTGGTGGCCGGCCCGCTTCAGGCGCTCGATGTACGCGGGGTGATTGCGCACGACCCGGATCGAGGGTCCGGCGATCCGGACGCCCGCCGGCAGGCGTCCGTCCCGCAGCCGGGGCGAGACGAACTGCATCAGGTAGACCGTGGGCAGCGTCGGTGACGCGGCCCGGACGCGGTGCAGGGAGCGCGCGGAGAAGCTCATGACCCGAACCGGCGACTCGGCGGCGGACTCCGGGGCGTCCAGGCCGAACCGCTTCAGCAGGAGCAGCAGCCGCTCCTCCACCTGGCCCGCCCAGCGCGTCGGATGCTTGGTCTCGATGGCCAGTTCCACCTGGCGGCCCGCGTCGGCGACCAGCTCCAGAAGGCGCTCCAGGGTGAGGACGGAGGTGGCCTCCCGATCCTCGGGGCGGTGCTCCCAGTCGGGCTCCTCGTCACGACTCTTCCAGGAGCCGAAGTCCAGGGTGGCCAGGTCGGCGAGCTCCAGGGCCGAGACCGCGCCGCGGCCGTTGGACGTGCGGTTGACGCGGCGGTCGTGCACGCAGACGAGATGGCCGTCCGCAGTCAGCCGTACATCGCATTCGAGGGCGTCCGCACCGTCCTCGATCGCCTTCTTGTACGCGGCCAGCGTGTGCTCGGGGGCCTCTTCGGAGGCTCCACGGTGGGCGACGACCTGAATCGGGTGCTGTCGTGCGTGGGTCACGGCGTCATGGTGCCACCGCGAGGGGGTATGCGTGAGGGTGGTCGCGTCACAAATCTGTCTGTTTAGTCCGATAGGTATGACAGGTCCGATATAAAGGATGGTCGCAGACCCACAGGCACCGCTTATGGTGCTCTGACGGTCCATGGGAAAAGCTGACGGCAGACACAATCACATGACAAGCACATGCACAGATGCACAGATGCACAGCTTCATCGCGCCGGACCACCGAAGCGTGAACGCGCGTGACCGAGTGCGACCGAGTGCGACCGAGAAACAACAGCCGTGGATCGAGGAGAAGAGCTGTGAGCACCGAGAACGAGGGCACCGCAGTACCCCCCGCCCCGTCCGCACCTCCTGTGCCGGTGGAATCTCCCGCTGCTTCCGCACCGGCCAAGGCGCCCGAGCCGAGCGCGCCTGCCGGTGACACCGCCGCACAGGAGGCGCCGACGACTCCGATCCCGGCAGCGCCCACGGGGGCGCCGCCGTACGCGTCCGCCGACGGTCAGGGCACCGACGGCCACGCGCAGCCTCAGGGCGCCCCCGAAGTGCCCCCCGGCGGGGCGACTTCGCCCCCGGCCGCCGGCTGGCCCCCGCCTCCGCCTCCGGCCATGCCGTCGTACGCGGACGGTGGCGGTTCGGGCCCTGGCTGGGGCACCTCGTACCAGCAGCCCGCGCCGAAGCCCGCCGGCAGGCGCGGCGGACTGCTCGCCGCGGTCCTCGTGGCCGCCCTCGTGGCGGGCGGTGTGGGCGGCGGCATCGGCTACACGCTGGCCGACCGCAACGAGGGCTCCACGGGCTCGACCACGGTGTCCGCCTCGCAGAGCGGCGGCGACCTCAAGCGTGACCCGGGCACCGTCGCCGCCGTCGCCGCCAAGGCGCTGCCCAGCACGGTCACCATCGAGGCCGAGAGCAGCAACGGAGAGGGCGGCACCGGCACCGGCTTCGTCTTCGACAAGCAGGGCCACATCGTCACCAACAACCACGTGGTGGCGGGCGCCGTCGACGGCGGCAAGCTCACCGCGACCTTCCCCTCCGGCAAGAAGTACGACGCCGAGGTCGTCGGGCACGCCCAGGGCTACGACGTCGCGGTCATCAAGCTGAGGAGCGCTCCTTCGGACCTGAAGCCCCTGACCCTCGGCGACTCCGACAGGGTGGCCGTCGGCGACTCGACCATCGCCATCGGTGCGCCCTTCGGCCTCTCCAACACGGTGACCACGGGCATCATCAGTGCCAAGAACCGCCCCGTCGCCTCCAGCGACGGCAGCTCCAGCAGCAAGGCGTCGTACATGAGCGCCCTGCAGACGGACGCGTCGATCAACCCCGGCAACTCCGGCGGTCCGCTCCTGGACGCGCAGGGCAACGTCATCGGCATCAACTCGGCGATCCAGTCCTCAAGCAACGGCGGCCTCGGCGGCACCGGCCAGTCCGGGTCGATCGGCCTGGGCTTCGCGATCCCGATCAACCAGGCGGAGAACGTCGCCCAGCAGCTGATCAGGACGGGCAAGCCGGTCTACCCGGTGATCGGCGCATCGGTCTCCCTGCAGGACGGCACAGGCGGGGCGACGATCACCGACCAGGGCGAGGGCGGTGCCAACTCGGTCACCCCGGGCGGCCCCGCGGCCAAGGCCGGGCTCAAGCCCGGTGACGTGATCACCAAGCTCGACGACCACCCGATCGACAGCGGCCCCACCCTGATCGGTCAGATCTGGACGCACCAGCCGGGCGACAAGGTGACCCTCACCTACCAACGTGACGGCAAGACCCGCACGACCGAGGTCACCCTGGGCCAGCGCGAGGGCGACAGCTAACAGTTACTCTTGTCCCCGCGCGCCCGACGATCGTGGGGCGCGCGGGGAGGCGTGCCCGAGCGGCCGAAGGGAACGGTCTTGAAAACCGTCGTGGCAGCGATGTCACCGTGGGTTCAAATCCCACCGCCTCCGCGCAGGTCATAGACGTTGCAGGTCAGAAGGGGTGCCACTCTCCGGAGAGGCACCCCTTTGGCATGACCTTGTCTCACCCTGACTCGCCGGTTTCCCACCTCCAGCGCGTGCGGCCAACCTGCGGCCAGGAATCAGGACCCCTCGGCCTCGCCGTCATGCTCCGCCAATCCCTGCTCGATCAGCGCGTTCATCCTCGCTTCCTCGCCATCGAGAACCTTGGCGTAGTAGCGCTGGAGGACGGCGACGCTCTGACCCGCGCGCCGGGCTGTCTTGGCGAGGCTGACCCCGGAGCGGAGCCAGAACGACACGCACGCATGGCGGAGGTCGTACGGGATGGCGGCCAGTGGAGAGGCCACCTGTGCGGGAGTGAGCGCCTTTTTGCGAGCTCCCTTCCACACCGCGCCGTACTCCTGCGAGCGGACCGGTCCGCCCCGTACGGCGCTGAACATTCGGCCCTCGGCCGTGGTCCCGAACGCTTCGATGTGATCTCGCAGGATGGCGACCAGGACGGGCGGGATGGGCACCGGCCGAACTGCGCGGTGGGCCCGGTGCTTCAACTGCCGTTCCTCGTATGGCTTGCCGTCGTCGGTCCATGCGGAACCACCTGCGGACGGGCGCCAGCCGGCATGAGCCGTCCCCACCCCTCTTCGGCGAGCTCGCACTGTTCAGCGCTCAACATGGACACCTCTTCCGGTCGCATCGCGGCGTAGTAGATGCACGCGAAGAAGGCGACCAGGTGGGAGCCGCGGGGCCTCTGCGCACGTACCGCGTCCAGCAGAGCCCGCGCTTGCGCTGGTGTGGCGACGCTGCGGATGTCCAGCTCCTCCACTGCCTTGGGGGTCTCCCAGTGCACGCGGTGCAAGGGGTTGCCGGGCAACAACTCATGTTCCACGGCAAGGCGCAGGCAGTTGCTGAGCACGGCGCGGCGCCGCCGGAACGTGTTCGCGGCGGCCGACTTGCCGTCTTGCCTCTTGGCCAGGTGCTCCAGCACCGTGCGCACGCGCTTGGCGTTGTCCAGGTCGACGACTGCCGGTGCGTTGCGTTCCACCCATGCCAGCTTCGGGCACGCATACGAGAAGACCTACGCGTCAGTGAAGACGGCGCTGCGCCCTGAGCTTGGGGAGCTTAGGTGATTCAGGACCCGGCGCCTCCCTGACCTGTGGCGGGGCGGTGTCAGTGCCTTGTGGGCGCCCGCCTGGTTCCCCGGCGTTCCCCGTGATTCCCGCAGGATCTGGCACGGATCGGGCACGACCTCCGCGTCCCGAACTTCAGATGCGAACGGCTCTGACCAGCGTAGTTGCTATTTGCTGCGGAAGGTGCTGAGACCTGGGTGGTACGGCTGTTGACCCTGTTTCTCCGCTCTGAAGGGCACGCTACGGGGACGACGCTGAGAGGGGGGAGGTTGTCGCGTTGAGTGGCCTGCTCGGTATATGGGTCTCGGCAACGCGCAACGCGTCGGAATGCAGCGTCGTCAGGACGGGAATCGGATACAGCACTCAGCTGCACATCTTGGCCGGTGCCATGCTCACGATGGACGTCCAAGGCAACGAGACCTTGCCGCTTGTCCGGGAGCTGATCTCTACGTAGTGCCGGTCAGCAAGGACCAACTCTCCGCACACCACACCCGTGTCGGTCCTCACCATGACCTCATGGGTGCCGGGAGCCCGTGTCGTCACCCACGCGACGACAAGTGCCCCGACCACAAGGATCACCCCCAGGACGCAACACAGGGAGGCCCAGGCGAGTGCTCGTGTCACTCGTGCCGCTTCTTGCTCGGTCCAGCGCCGCAGGGCCTGCCCGCCCATGAGGATCTCGCGTTCCGGGGCCCCGTGCGCCGCTCGTACGGCCAGGAGCGAGCCTGTGGTCAGGAGCACAAAGGCGGTGACCAGCAGGCCGGTGGCGATCGCGCGGGCGGTGTCAGGCAGGTCGGCGAGGTTGTCCCGGCCCTTGAGCAGTACGAGAACGGCGAGCAGGGCGGTCAGCCCGGTGAGGCCGGTGCGCCAGCCCTCTGCTTGCCTGCGCAGTTCGGGAAGCCTGGTGAACTCCAATTCCCGGGCGAGTTCGGCCCAGCGGCGGTCGGAACGGGTACTCATCGACGGATTCGCCAGCTCGCGCCGCACCCGATGTATGACGTGTCCGGAGGACACTGAGGATGGGCGTGACCGCACTCGCACAGGTGTACCTCCGCCAGCAGCGGCTCCGGTCCTCCCTCCGTTCTTCGCGTCTCCCCTCTCCCGAAGAGCAGGCTGAGTCCGCCCTTCGTCCCTGTTCCCGGCCGGGCCCACGGGAAGAGTGTGCTGGTCTTGCCGTGACAGCGTGGACATGCCCCCGCGACGATCATTCCCCGTCCGTCCGGAGCGGGTTGTTGGGTGAACAGCGAGGCGCTGATCTCGCCGACATCCTCGTCGGCGTACGGCATGGAATGATCGTGCCGGTCGGTCCCTGTCATGGTTTCTCCCCCAGCTCGTTGGGTTCCTCGCCCGGCTCGGCGGCGTGCTCCAACCGGAGTCCGAGCAGTCCCGCGTATGTCTCCAGGCGCTGTTGCACCCACGCGGGCGTCTCACCCACCGCCCGGGCGCGGTGCTCTATCCGGTCCTGCCGGACCGGGCCGGTCAGAGCTGGAAGTTTCCCGTCGAGGTGCTCAGAGAGGATCACCAGGTCCTGCCAACCGGGCACGACGTCTGGTACGTCGGTGATCGACGGCGGTGTTCCCTCCAGCGCGAGGTACGGCGTGATGCGCCGCTGCCAGGTCTGCCGCACCGACTCGCCGAGCCGGCCGGCGACGCTGACCAGATCGAGCGGCTGCAGCGGGGACCCGGGTGCGGAGAGGCGGTACGCCGGGTCGACCGCCACGGCGTCGTGGGCTGTGGGCACTTCGGCGGGCAGAGCGGACTCCGCCTCGGCGGACAGCTCCGGTACCAGCGCACCGATGGCCCGCAGAGGAGCCAGGGCCTGGTACGCCGTACGCGCACTGACGTCGCGGTTACGGGCGTAGGTGACGAGATGCTGCGCGGTGAGCGGGACCCAGCGAGGCGTCTCGAACCACACGTAGTCCACATCCTCGTGCATCCCGTCGGCGATCAGTGCCGATGTCTCTTCCCATGTCGGGACGAACGTTCTCAGCTCGCTGGGCAGGGGCGGGGCCACGAGGCCGGCACCCAGCCCCAGGCGCTGGGCTTCCCGGTGCGCGGTGTCCCACAGGACCGACAACTGCTGCCGGAGCCGTTGGCTGCCGGTGAACAGCACTGCTGAGGTCGCCGGCACGGGATAGTCGGCACCGTCCCAGCTGGGGTCCTCACCGGAGAACGCGTACCTGCTGGGCGTGGGCAGTTCGTCCCAGGCACACAGCAGCCTCGCCGCGTCCGGGAGAGACACTCCGGCCTCTCTCAGCTCATCCACAGACCAGGACAGTTCTTCGCACGACGTCTCGTGGGAGCGGACGAACGCGAGATCCCTGAGAGAGATGCCGTCCTCCAATCGGATGTCCGTCTCGTGCAGCCATCGGACCAGGTTGCTTGTACCGAGGGAGGGGACCGCGTCCCGTCCGGACGAGCGCTTGGTGTAGCGCCGGCGGTGGAGGACACCGAGTGCTTCCGCCTCGCGAGCGACGATGCGTTCGGCCTCCCATACGGAGATCTCGTACTCCGCGGCCAGCTCGATCGTGGCGGCCCAGGGCAGTACGGGGCGGCCGTCGGCACCGTGCCCGATGTAGCGGTGCAGAACGGGAAGGACCTCGGACGACACTTTGCCCCACCGGGCGGCCAGGTCCGGGTCGGGCACGGGGCGGCCCAGCCAGGTGAACTCGGCCATGCGCCGGTTCACTTCGCCCGCGTCGACGCCGGTCGCGGCGGCCACCACCGGTACGTCCCAGGGGTGGACGGCGGGCCGCCACCGATGCTTGTCCTCCTGCAGGTAGAGAAGCTTCAGCTCGGCGTCCGTGCAGACATGGTCGCGGTGGTGGTCCGGAACGGCGCGCAGTGGCTCGCCGACGAACGGCGCGTACCGGGAGCATGCCTCGGCCAGCTTGCCCAGCGGCTCGTGGAACGTGGCGGAGGCGCGGGCGATGCCCGAGAGATCCTCGGGCGGGTGTCGGAAGTAGATTTCGTCGGCGGCGCGCTTCTTGCGCGGCAGGCGGCGTCCCCAGACGCTGATGGTGAAGCGGTCGCCCAGTAGATCGGGTTCGCTGCCCAAGAGCCCTCTCATGACGGACCAGTCGGTGAAGTCCGGTTGCCAGTCCAGGTCGCCGTCACCGACGACGGCCGGCCCTGCCAGCCGTGGATGGGCGATGCGCATGCCCCGCATCGCGCGGACTACCTCCGCCACCGTCGTCTCCTGCTCGTGGGCCACCAGGACTGCCGTACGCCAGTCGCTTTCGGCCTTCTCCGCGATGGCCGACCATCCCGCCTGCGGCACGGGGTGGCCCGAGAGGGACAAGGGCATCGCTTCCTTCCGGCTCCGGAAGCCGGGCCGGAGGGCGGCCAGCCGCCAAGGCCGGACCGCCTCGGAGAGCTTCTCCTCTTCGCTCCGCATGGGCGGACTGTCCAAGGAGGCGTCCAGTCTGAAGTAGCCGACCTCGTCGAGGTTCACCTGTCGGCCGAGGCCGTCCGAGGCGAGCACCCCGCGTCCCCGCAGCGTCTCCCACAGCGTACGGGCGATCGAGGGCTCGCGTGACTCCATGCTCCACAGCCACTCCAGGCTCAACCCCGCACCTGAGGGGAGCGCTTGGGCACCCCTCTGGAACTGCTCCTCGGCCCAGCGGACGTCGTATCGCTCAAGCTTCTTGCGGTTGACACTGAGTTCGCCGGCGTGCGCGCCCGACAGATTGAGCACGTACCCGAACGTCTGCTTGTCCGTGGCGATTCCATCGCACACGATCGCTCCGTCACCCGAGACCCACCACAGCGTGCCGGGCACCGCTTCGACGGCGAACCGGGTGGAGAACGAGCCCGGCTCCTCACCGGAGTTGAGCCGCCCGGGCAGCCAGGTCTCCTCGGTGCCGTCCTGGTCGCGCACCTCCAGTCGGAACTCGCTGAACAGGACCAGAGAGCGCAGCACCGACACGGCGGAGTTCCCGGGCAGCGCCCCCGCCCGACGCAGGTGCAGTCGGACGCGGGTGCCGCCGCCGGGCAACGCAGTGCCGCCGCGCTCGTCGTCCTCCCGGACCCGGAAGAGACTGCCGCTGACCGGGATCTCGACGCGCAACGCCTTCTCGGCCGGGCGACCGTCCGGGCCGACCGGCCGGGTCACGATCGTCATCTCGTCGGCGAGCATGAAGTAGCTGAAGACGCCGATGCCGAAACGGCTGTTGGGATAGAGCCGCAGCGAACTGTCGTGGCGCAGCCACTCCGCCTGCTCCCTGCGGAAGGAGTGCGACTGGTCGAAGCGGCGGCCGGCCCGGGTGAAGGTGCTCTTCAGCTGGTCGACAGTCATACCCACCCCGTTGTCCACACACTCGACGTACGGTCCGCGGCTGTCCTCGCCGACTTCGATGCGGATCCGGCCCGCCCACTCCGCCGGCTCTCGGCCGAGACGCCGCAGATACCGGACGCGCATCTTCCGGTAGCGGCAGGCGTCCATGGCGTTCTGGTACAGCTCCCGCAGGGCGAGTTCGGGCTCACCGTCGTACAGCTTCTCGCCCATCAGCAGGCGGCGGATCTCCGTCTGTGCCAGCGAGAAACGTGCGAGTGGTACGTCGTAAGCGTCCGCGCCGTGCTCGCGGTCCGGCCGGAGCCGGTGGTCGGACAGCCGTGCGGGGAGCCCCAGTAGCAGCGCGGCCTCGTCCTGCGGGAGGCGACGTGCGGACTCCCGCAGCTGGTACCCGAGGTCGTCGGCGTCCTCGACCACGGAGGCGAGTGCCGCGTGGATCGAGGGATGCGGGCAGACCGCGTCCAGATGCAGATACGAGGGAGCGTTCCCTTCCTGGTCGAGGTCCCAGAGGGCGTCCCGGAGCACCGTGATCACCTCGCGGGGTACCACCGGATCGGAGACGGCGAGGTGCTCCGCGAGAACCTCCGGCAGACACCGGGTGTCGAAGGCGAGCAGTCCCGCGAGCCGCAGCAGCGCCGCAAGTGGTCGTACGCGCAGGCGCGACGGTGTTCTGCGTACGACATGACGGTCCGGCGGCAGCCGCTGGTCGTCCGGCGGGGCACCGAGGACGATGCCCGCGGCAATCGTACGCAGCGCGGTGGACAGTGCCCCCGCCCGGCTGCCGAGCCGCTCGCCCGCCGCCGGCAGTGGCACGTCGAGGAGCTGGGCAACGAAGCCGTCGGCCAGCACCGTGGGCACGGCCTCCTCGTCGGTCGCGAACCGCTCCTCGATCCAGCGGTGGACCAGCCACAGCGCGACGGCGTGCCGGTCGTCCTCGGGGTCCAGCAGCCACAGGTACGCGTCTGAAAGCTTCTCGGTGATCTGGGGGTAGTGCTCGGTGATCTGCTCGTAATGCCGCCGTTGGTCGTCGGCCTTGTTCCTGCGCCCCACGAGTTGCGGACGGAACTCGGCGGCCTGGCTCAGCCGCTCGGCCCAGGCAGTCTCGTGCAGCAGGACGCCGGCGATCAGCGCGGTGACCTCCAGGGCGGACAGCTCTGTGTCCTTGGGCAGGAGCAGCGGGAGGCGGTCGGCCAGCAGCCGTACTGGATACTCGTCGTCGGCCCACGGATCGGGCAGACGTTTCTGAGCCCGGTGGACCTGGCGGGCGGTCTGCGTGGCCAAGGTGGACAGGCAG
Source organism: Streptomyces bluensis (assembly GCF_014650715.1). Classification (GTDB taxonomy): domain Bacteria; phylum Actinomycetota; class Actinomycetes; order Streptomycetales; family Streptomycetaceae; genus Streptomyces; species Streptomyces bluensis. The sequence goes on from NZ_BMVM01000014.1 coordinate 154,483, forward strand.
TCCTGTAGGTGAGCCACGGTTTCGGGGTCGCAGTCCGGGACTCTTTCCCAAAGGGCTGGTGTGCGCACGGCGTCCTGCCAGGCCTGCAGCAGCCGTCTGCCCGTGGCGACCTCCAGGCATCTGGTCTTCTCGGCCAGGTCGTTCCCGTAGTGGATCAGTACCGCCTGTGACCCGGCCTGCGCCCGTAACGCGAGTGCCTGCGTGTCGCGTCTGGTCTTCTCATAGACCTGCTCCACCGTCGTGGCCTCGGTCAGCGGGTCGAAGGCCAGGGCGAGCGACGAAGTGAAGAAGCTACCGGTCTCCGCGAAGCCACTCAGCTCACCAGGGCCGCAGCTGGTGATCATGGCGAAGCCACTGTGCGGCGGTCCCTTGACGACGTTGCTGCCGAAAGCAGGGGTGTGCTCGCCCTCTGCCCAGCGGCATGCGTCGATCAGCCACAGCACGGTGCCGGCCGAGCAATCGGCCAGATACGGGCTGATGTCGGCTGGCAGGAGCGACTCCCGTATGTGGGGTTGCTCCCACCCGGCCGCGTTGTCGCCGTTGTTGGCAGGGGCGAGGGCGTCAGAAGGCACCAAGTAGTCGGTCGTGCCGATCCGGACACCGTGCCCGGTGAAGTAGAGAAGCAGTGTGCTGTCGGGCGGCGCGCTCGCGGAGAGGTCGGAGAGGCGCTCGGTGATCTTGTTCCGGGTCGGATTCAGCAGGATCTCCACCGCGTAGTCGCTGCCTCGGAGGGCGTCGCCCAGGACCCGCAGATCGGCGTCGACCGTGGCCGCCAGGGAGGGAAGGATGTGGTCCGCCCCCGGGTTCTCGCCCACGCCGATGAGCAGGGCTATGCGTCCGTGGTCTTCCATTTGGCCCCCGTTCCCCTCCAACCCGCCCATACTTTCACCCGGCCTGACCATGGCGGCGGCGGATCGGCCAAGTGTCGGTTGGGTGAGCCAGACACGATCGAGCGCGCTCCCAAGGCCATAGTGGCGCGCGCTGCCGCCATGGGAGAACGCCCCAGCGATCGGCCAATGCTGCGATCACGAACGGCATCGCAAGGGTGCCGATGTTGCTGGGAGGCATGGAGCGGGCTGAGCATGCGAGTACAGGTCGGATCGTGGCCCCGTCGGGCTCGGCTGCTGTCACCGTGGTTCCCCGCTGTTCTCCGCTCGGTGTGGTGCGGTTGTGGTGCGGGCCCCCGTCACGTCCGTCACCCCTCGTCCTTGGTGCGCCGGGCAGTCACCAAGTAGCCCGCGAAGCGAACGTCTGGTTGGGCCTCTGCCCATCCGTCCGCTTCGCTGGCAGGCACCATTACGGTGGTGCCCGGGACCGGGTACAGAACATCGGCCGTGCTGCCTGGCGGAACTGCATAACGGCAGTGCACTTCTGCTACTGCCAGCACTTCCAATGAGGTGAGTGCCTGCTCCTCTTCGTGGCCGTGATGCTCTTCTCGGAAGTCGATCGCCGGCGCATGCTCGCTCCCCACGACAGCGGCGTAGTCCTCCGGATCAACCTCCAGCAGATTCCACGAGACAACATCCCCCGGCGCGAAGCTCTGCCCGCAGCACTGGATCTGCCAGTCATCAACCCAAATTTTCAACGTCACGCCGCCATTGTCCGCCGAGTCACCTTTGCTCACCACGACGGCGGGGTACGCCGACCGACCATGCGCGCGGGTCTCGCTGGCCCCCCACCCACCGGCCACGCTGCCCGTTGCATCCTTCAGAGCAATCTGCGATGACAAGACCGTGCTGGCAACTGGCTGTTCTTTATCCAATCCGGCCACTCGTGGGTGTGACTGTCTCACCCACAGGTTCGGGGATGCTGCCGACCGGCCGGAGCGTCGGCCGCGGTACGGCTCGGACATGAGCGATGCGGAGTGGGCATGGGTGCGGGGCCTTCTGCCGGTGCCGGGGGCTGGCGGGCCGGGGCGGGCGAGGGCTACTGCCACCGGCAGATGATCGATGCGGTGTGCTGGCCGAGCCCGTGCTCCCTCGACCCGGGAGACGGACGCACTGTCCCAGCCCAGCACCACCGCTGCCCGCTGGGCCCCAGCCCGTCAACTCCCGCCTCCAGGGCGGCGGCCATCAACGTCTGGTAGTCCACCGACAGGTCCTCGACACTGCCCGCGTGCTCCCGGTGAGGCACTGCGCCGCGGCCCGACGGGCTTCCTCCGACCTCTCGGAGAGTGGGAGCTCTCCCGGAGGCGACTCCGGTCTACCGGTTCTGTGCTCCAAACCAGCGGACCGCAGCGATGACGAGTCCGAGGACAGCGGTGATCGTGACCGCTATGGCGATCTTGGCGCCAAGGTCCATTGATCCGAACATGTGCATCCCCCTAATTGATCGGCACTAGTGGCCTGCGGATACGCGCTGGCGTTTCTCGCTTGAGATGACCATGGCATCCCTTCGGTACTCAGGGGCACCCAGAGGTGGAAGTCCTGAGGATCTTCTGAGGTCGGCCTCGCCGCTGCTCTCGGCCAGCGCTCCACGTGGGGCCTGTCAGCTGGTCACGCGGTCTGCGTCGCGACTTTGGCCGGGAGCTGCTTGGCGCGAGTGATCACGGCGCCGGCACCGTAAGCTTCCGGCGCGTCGGGCGGTGTCTGTGGACCTGCCCGCAGCGCGCCGCCGGGCTTGTGACTCAGTCGGCCTGCCGGGGCTTGATTTCTCTCTGAGGGGCACCCTCCCGTATGGGCCCTGTCTCACATTGGCCATGCGCTCAAGGCCGGTGCCCTGTCATCCGTGCCGCCGAGGCGATCGTCGAGCGGGCCTCCCGTTCCGTGAGTCCCGTGCGTACCGCCGCGTCGACCAGGGCGATCGCGAGGTTTGGCCCGATGCCGTTCTCGTAGGCGCGACAGGCGGCCCAGAAGAGGCGGGTATTGCGCTGGCCCTCATGCGCGGCGAGGACGAACTGGACCAGGCCCTGGCCCTGCTGGGCGGTGGATGCGGGGGCGCTCGGGTGGTGGGTGCGCGGTGGGGGGAGCAGAAGGCGCAGGAGGGGCGGTGGGCAGGGGGCGGGGGCCAGGTGGGCGGTTCCCGGGGCCGTGCCGTAGACGCCGTGGTCGGTGCGTGAGCCGGGGCCGACCAGGTAGCCACCGGCGCCCCTGATGTCGATGCCGGGGGCCAGACGGCTCGCGGAGTTGGGGACAACCACGTCCGGTGGCCCGGTCAGCCACAGGTGGCGGCCGCCGCTGGGGGTCAGGACGACGACCGTCTCGGGGATGGTGAAGAGGTGCCGGAGGGCCAGTTCGCGCAGGGCCGCGGACGAATCCGTGCCGTTTTTCCTGTCGAGGTCGAGGCCGATCAGATGGTGGGGGTGCAGTCCGCAGGCGATGCCGTAGCCGGTCGCCCAGGGGGCCGCGGCGAAGAGTTCACGGATGCGGCGCGGGTCGGTCGAGGCGTCGTACACGCCGTGTCCGAAGCGGCCGCACTCACCGTGGCAGGGGGTCGGCGTTGGGTCGTCGCGATGGGGGGAACGGAGGGCTGGGAGTTTCGTCCGGGACAGAGGGATCACCGCCAGTCCGCGTTCGGCGGCGGACAGGGCGTGCGCCAGGGCCAGGGTGGTGGCCTGCCGGTCCGGGGTGGCCATACCTCCATGTTCGTACTTGTGTTCGAAAAAGGGAAGAGGGGGAGGCGGGGGTGCGGGCCGTCCGGGTGAAGCGAATTGGCGTGGCCGGAGGTGTGCTGGAACGTTTCGTTCCTTGCGATCACTGGGGTTGTCGCTGCCTGGGCTGATCATCGCCTTGCGCTGGCGATTATGGGGCCTCAGGGGGTTTATCGACATGTCATCACGCTTACGTGCGAATCAGGGCTTCCGGGGTGGTTCGCCGTGGAATCGGTGGGCAACTCTGGATGCGCGACGTCGAGCACAGCCTTGGGGCGGTCGGCCAACCGCCTTGAAATCAGCCGTACTTCACGTACGTCCGGCAGCGGAGCCGGCGCGTACCCGGGCCTGGAGGAAACACATGGCAAGCATCCGTACCGCACGCGTCCTCGCCGCCGTCGCGGCCCTGCCCCTCGCGGCCGCCCTCTTCTCGGGCGTGGCGGCGGCGGACAACGGCGCCTTGGCGGATCTCGGATCGAACGCGGCCGCGGCATCGGCCAACAGCGGGGTGGGGCGCGACAACTACGGCAACTCGTCCACCACGCAGCAGCAGGCGGTCGGTTCCGGCGCCTCGAACCGGAGCAGCACGGCTCAGGTCAACGGCTCCGCGTTCACGGCCATCGACCAGTCGAACGAGAACGTCGCCGTCAACTTCGCCCCCCTGTGGTGAGCCGCGGGGCCGATGCTCTCCCATCGGTCCTGAAAGGCCCGTCTTGGGTGTTGGTGTGCTTCGTGGGGTGACTGCGTGTCTGCGCGGTGGTGCTTCGGCACCGCCGCGCGGCTGCTTTCCCGCGCGGTTGTTTCCCCGCAGTTGTTTCCCTCCAGTGGTTCCCCCGCAGTTGTTTTCCGTGGTTCACGCGTGCGCGTGTCCGACGGCTGTCTACGCGTGCGTGGCCGACGACACCCGGCGACGGTCTACGCGCGTGCGTGCCCGGCGGTCTTGACAGCCTCCTCGTACCTGACGGACAGTCAGAAACTCTTGCTCGTACGAGGTCCTGGAGGGCCGGAGCCGTGCACCTCGCCCCCACCGAGCGTCAGCGCCGACTGCGCACCGAACTCCGTACGTACTTACGGGACCTGATGCCGCAGGGCCCGCCGGGCCAGGACGATCAACGCGGGCAGCGTGCCCTGCTGCGCCGTATCGGCGCCGACGGCTGGCTTGGGCTCGGCTGGCCCGAGGCGTACGGCGGTCAGGGGCGGGGCGCGGACGAGCAGTTCGTGTTCTTCGACGAGGCCTACCGTGCCGGTGCTCCCGTGTCGATGGTCACGCTGAACACGGTCGGGCCCACTCTCATGAGGTACGGGAGCGAGGAACAGAGGACGTTCTTCCTGCCCCGCATCCTCAGCGGCGACCTCGTCTTCGCGATCGGGTACAGCGAGCCGTCGGCGGGCACGGACCTCGCGGCGCTGCGGACCCGGGCCGTCCGGGACGACGAGGGCTGGCTGATCGACGGGCAGAAGATCTTCACCTCGGGCGCCCAGAACGCCGACTGGATCTGGCTCGCCTGCCGGACCGACCCCGACGTGCCCAGGCACCGCGGCATCTCCATCCTCCTCGTCCCCACGGACGCACCCGGTTTCTCGTGGACCCCCATCGAGACCGTGGGCGGGCTGACCACGACGGCGACGTACTACGACGGGATCCGCGTGCCGGCAGCGAACCTCGTCGGCGAGGAGAACGGCGGCTGGGGGCTCATCACCAACCAGCTCAACCACGAGCGGGTCGCCCTCGCCGCGATCGGCATGCAGGCGGAGGACTTCTGCACGGCCGCGCTGGAGGCGGCGCTCGCACCTGATCCGGTGACGGGGAAACGTCGGGTTGACGAGCCGTGGGTGCGTTCCCGGCTGGCCGAGGTGCATGCCCGCCTGGCCGCAACGCGCCTGCTCAACTGGCGTTTGGTGGGGGACGTGGGAGCCGGCCGACTGGCGCCGGGCGACGCGAGCGGCGTGAAAGTCGTGGGAACCGAATCGGCGGTCGCGGTGTACCGAATGTGTCAGGAAATCGTCGGAGCGGACGCGCTGATCCGCTCCGGTTCGCCAGGGGCGTTCGGGGACGGTGAGCTGGAGCGGATGAACAGGGCGGCGCAGATCAACACGTTCGGGGGCGGGGTGAGCGAGGTGCAGCGGGAGATCGTCGCGACGATGCGGCTCGGAATGACGAGGGGCCGACGGTGAGCGCCGGGGCGGGGCATCCGGAGCGGGACGTGCAACAGCTCAAGGAGCAGCAGCTCAAGGAACAGCAGCTCAAGGAACAGGGGCTCAAGGAGGCGGAAGGGGCCGACGATCTGTCCGTGCGGCTGAAGGCGTACGAGGGGTGTGCGGCGGCGGTCGGCGGAGTGGGCAAGGATCGGGTGAACGAGCCGATGATCCGCCACTGGTGCGAGGCGATGGGCGACACCAACCCGGCGTACGCGGGGCCGGACGCCGTCGCGCCCCCCACCATGCTCCAGGCGTGGACGATGGGCGGCCTGTCCGGGCACAGCGGCCGCTCGAAGGCGTACGACGAACTGTTCGCAGTGCTGGACGAAGCCGGGTACACCTCCGTGGTCGCCACCGACTGCGAGCAGGAATACCTGCGTCCGCTGCGGCCCGGGGACGAGATCACCTTCGACTCGGTGATCGAGTCGGTCTCGGAGCGCAAGACGACCAAGCTGGGGACGGGGTACTTCGTCACGACGCGGACGGAGGTGAGGGCGGGCGGCGAACCGGCGGGCACGCACCGGTTCCGGATCCTCAAGTACGCGCCCGCCCGGCGCGAGCCGAAGGGCCCTCGGAGCCGGCGCCCACACCCGGTGGTCAACCGGGACAACGCCGGGTTCTGGCAGGGAGTGGCCCGCCACCAACTGCTCATCCAGCGCTGTGGCGACTGCGGGACGCTCCGCTTTCCCTGGCTGCCGGGGTGCAGCGCCTGCGGCTCGCTGGAGTGGGAGACGGTCGAGGCGAGCGGCGAGGGCTCGGTCTATTCGTACGTCGTCATGCACCACCCACGTTTCGAGGCGTTCGACCCTCCCTACGCGGTCGGACTCATCGAGCTGGCGGAGGGCGTTCGGATTGTCAGCAATGTGGTGGGGGTGCCGTACGACGAGGTGAGGATCGGTCTGCCGGTGCGGCTGGAGTTCGCGCGGTTCGACGACGAGGACGGAGAGCTGGTGCTGCCGGTCTTCCGGGTCCTGGAGGGTGGCGAGGACTGACATGGACTTCACGCCCACGGAGGAGCAGACCGCCGCTCGCGAGCTGGCCGCGCGGATCTTCGGCGACCTCGCCACGCATGAGCGACTCGCCACCCTCGGAACGGGCAGCGACATGGAGCTGTGGAAGGCGCTGTGCGCCGCCGGACTCGTGAGTGCCGTGGAGGACATCGGCCTCCTCGGCCTGGTTCTCCTCCTGGAGGAGCAGGGGCGCACCACCGCTCAGGCCCCCTTCGCGGCGAGCTGCGTGTACGGGCTGCTGACGGTGGGGGCGTACGGCTCGCCGGAGCAGCGCGGACGCCTCCTGCCGGGGATCCGCGACGGCTCAGTGGTGGTGTGCGGGGCGTTTCCGGCCGTGGGGGGTGTACGGGCGTCCGAGCGGGGGGAGTTGACCGGCACCGTGCCCCTCGTGCCCTGGCTGAGGGACGCCACACATGTGCTCGTGCCCGACGAGCGGCGGCGACTGTGGCTGGTGCCGGCCGCCGACGCGGGCTGCGAGCCCGTCGAGTCGACGGCGCCCTGGGCGGCGGGGCGGCTGACGCTGGACGGTGCGCCGGGGGAGCCGCTGGGGGCACCGGACGCCTACGAGGACGTGCTCCTCACCGCTCGCACCGCCTTCGCGGGCCTGCAGGCCGGGGTGTGCGCCGGATCGCTGGCGCGCGCCGTGGCGCATACGAACAGCCGGGAGCAGTTCGGACGGCCCCTGGCCGTCAAGCAGGGCGTTCAACTCCGGGTGGCCGACGCCTACATGGACACCGAGGCGATACGCGTGACGGTGTACGAGGCGGCCTGGCGCCGTGATCAGGGCCTGCCCTACGCCATGGAGGCGCTGACCGCCGCTTGGTGGGCGTCCGAAGCGGGACAGCGGGTGGTGCACGCCGGGCAGCATCTGCACGGCGGCACCGGAGCCGACCTGGAGCATCCCGTCCACCGGCACTTCCTGTGGGGGCGGCAACTGGACGCATACCTGGGGTGCGGGAGCGAAGTGCTGGAGGAGTTGGGGGAGCTGATCGTGCGTGATGCCGAGGAAGCGCGAAGAACCCCGGAAGCCCAAGGAATCCGGGCAACCGACCGAGCCGAAGGTTTCAGACGCGCCGAGGGGCCAGAGGGGCAACAGCGGCCGGAAGAGGGGCTGGAAGGCAAGAAGGTGCCGGAGGGGTGGAAGGGACTGGAGGGCTGGAACGGGCTGGAGGGGCTCAGTAGATCAAGAGGGGCCACCAGGGGCCAAGAGGACCAAAGTGGTTGAGGGACCGGAGGGACAGGAGGAGGTGATGCGGCATGAGGACGGGTGAGGAGCTTCCACCGCTGGAGATCCCGATCACCCGCACGCTGATCGTTGCTGGGGCCATCGCCTCGCGCGACTACCAGGACGTGCACCATGATGCGGAGCTGGCGCGGCAGAAGGGCTCGCCGGACATCTTCATGAACATCCTGACGACCAACGGCCTGGTCGGCAGGTACGTCACGGACCACTTCGGCCCCGGAGCGGTCCTCCGCAAGGTGGCCATACGGCTCGGGGCGCCCAACTACCCCGGCGACACGATGGTGCTGACCGCGTCGGTGGACACGATTGAGGATGGCACGGCGACGGTGCGGGTCGTCGGGGAGAACGGCATAGGCAGACATGTGACGGGCACCGTAACGGTCACCCTCCCCTCCGGGGGCGTCTGATGAGCGTCCGGACGAGGGACGCCCTCGGAGGGCGGGCGGCGGTCGTGGGGATCGGGGCGACCGAGTTCTCCAAGGACTCGGGGCGCAGCGAACTGCGGCTGGCGGTGGAGGCGGTGCGGGCCGCGCTCGACGACGCGGGGCTGACACCGGGCGATGTCGACGGGATGGTCACGTTCACGATGGACACCAGCCCGGAGATCACCGTGGCGCAGGCCGCCGGGATCGGGGAGCTGTCCTTCTTCTCACGGATCCACTACGGCGGCGGGGCCGCGTGCGCCACGGTCCAGCAGGCGGCGCTCGCGGTGGCGACCGGGGTGGCCGAGGTCGTGGTCTGCTACCGGGCGTTCAACGAGCGCTCGGGGCGGCGGTTCGGCTCCGGAGTGCAGCACCGCGAACCCTCGGCGGAGGGCGCCGCGCTGGGTTGGTCCCTGCCGTTCGGGCTGCTGACGCCGGCGTCGTGGGTGGCGATGGCGGCTCAGCGGTACCTGCACGCGTACGGGCTGTCACCCGAGGCGTTCGGGCACGTGGCGGTGGTGGACCGGAAGTACGCGGCGACGAACCCGGCGGCGTACTTCCACGGCAGGCCCATCTCGCTGGCCGAGCACGCGGCCTCGCGGTGGATCGTCGAGCCACTCCGGCTGCTGGACTGCTGTCAGGAGACGGACGGCGGTCAGGCGATCGTCGTCACCTCGGTGGAGCGGGCCCGTGACCTGCCCAACCCACCCGCCGTGATCCTGGCGGCCGCCCAGGGCGCGGGGCGGGCGCAGGAACAGATGACCAGCTTCTACCGGGACGACCTCACCGGGCTGCCCGAGATGGGGGTGGTGGCGCGGCAGCTGTGGCGGACGTCGGGGCTGGGGCCGGCGGACATCGACGTGGGGATCCTGTACGACCACTTCACGCCGTTCGTGCTGATGCAGCTGGAGGAGTTCGGGTTCTGCGGGGCGGGGGAGGCAGCGGACTTCGTGGCCGAGGAACGGCTGCCGGTCAACACGCATGGGGGACAGCTCGGAGAGGCGTACCTCCATGGGATGAACGGCATTGCGGAGGGGGTGAGACAGGTGCGGGGCACGGCGGTGAACCAGATACCGCAAGCCCGGAGGGTGCTGGTCACCGCCGGGACGGGGGTCCCGACGTCCGGGATGGTTCTGGGAGCGGAGGGGTGAGGGGTGCGGTGCCTACGACGAGGGGATGCACCTCTCAGGGGTACACCCTCAGTACCTGAGGGCCGCTCGTCCACCTTCAGGAGGTGGGGGTTTCCCTACTCCTACAACCTGAGGGTGATTCGCCTTCGGGACTTCCGGCCGATCCGCCCGATCGGGGGTCGCTCTTAGCGTGGAGCCATGACCACACCCGTCTGCACCAGCGCTTCGGACGCCGCTACCTCAGCGAGGCAGACCCTTCCGTATCCGTCGTTCTCGTCGTACATGAAGGACCGCCAGCCGGTGCTGCTGCGAACCGCCCGGTCGCTGACCGCGAACCCGAGCGACGCGGAGGACCTGCTGCAGACCGCGCTCACCAAGACGTATGTCGCCTGGGACCGGATCGAGGACCACCGGGCCCTCGACGGCTACGTACGGCGTGCTCTGGTCAACACGCGGACGTCGCAGTGGCGCAAGCGCAAGGTGGACGAGTTCGCGTGCGACGAACTGCCGGAGCCGGAGCTGGCGCCTGCCGGGGATCCCGCCGAGCAGCAGGCGCTGCACGACGCGATGTGGCGGGCGATCATGAAGCTGCCGGCCCGGCAGCGGGCGATGGTCGTCCTCAGGTATTACGAGGATCTGAGCGAGGTGCAGACCGCCGAGGTGCTCGGAGTGTCGGTGGGCACGGTCAAGTCGGCGGTGTCGCGGGCCCTCGGCAAGCTGCGGGAGGACCCCGAGCTGGTGCCCGTGCGGTAGCGCCGTGAACTTCCACGGGATCTCCCCCAGTACCCATCAGTAGGGGATTCGGTATGGCTTGTCCGCTGTTGTACTGTGCTGATCCCAAGCACCAGACGGCATCAAGTCTCCCTGAAGGGACTGGACTTGGGCGCTGTCGTCGCGCACGGGAACGACAGCGCGGACCCCCGCTCAGTGCGTACTGGAGAGAAGAACCATGCCCAGGCACAGTCTCACCGCCCTGAACAGGGGCGCCCTGGTGGCAGTCGCCGGTGTCCTCGCGGTCGCCGCCGGTGCCGGTCTGACGGCGACGGCCGACGCCGCCGAGCCAAGAGCCACGAAGGGTCCGCTGCCGAGACTGGTCGTCGGGACGGTCTTCGCTCCGGTCAGCGCGGCGCCCTACGCACAGGCGGTGACCTACGACTCCGAGCTGGTGCCGGTGGGCGGCAGCGTCCAGGTCAAGGAGACGCTGCGCCGCGATGGCGGGACGCGGATCGAGCTCCGCGTGAGGGACCTCGTCGCGCACCGTGTCTACGGTGCCCACGTCCACACCAAACCGTGCGGCAAGCTGCCCGCCGACGCCGGGCCGCACTACCAGGACCGGGTGGACCCGACGCAGCCCTCGGTCAACCCCGAGTACGCCAACCCGGACAACGAGGCGTGGCTGGACCTGACCGCCGACAGGCACGGCTCGGCCCGCTCCCTGGCCACCGTGGACTGGCGCTTCCGGGAGCGAGGAGCCCGTTCCGTGGTGCTGCACGAGATGGCCACCGCCACGCACGAAGGTCACGCGGGCACGGCCGGTGCGCGCCTAGCCTGCGTGAACGTGCCCTTCGTGTAGAGCGTCGGCAGCCACATGCTCACCGCCCATGCCAAGCCCCGACACCGGCGGACCAATCCGCCGTCGCCTAGTGACATACTGCGTGGTACGCCAGCACAATCGCGGGACACCTACCCTCGCGGTAGCCGCTTCAATGAGGAGGCCCCCGGTGCTGAGCACGATGCAGGACGTACCGCTGCTGATCTCCAGGATCCTGAGTCATGGATCGGCCCTGCACGGGACATCGCAGGTGACCACATGGGCCGGGGAGGGCGAACCGCACCGCCGCACCTTCGCCGAGATCGGCGACCGTGCCGCCCAACTCGCCCACGCACTACGCGATGATCTCGGAGTGACCCCCGGAAGTGTTTTGGGGACACTGATGTGGAACAACGCCGAGCACGTCGAGGCGTACTTCGCGATCCCCTCCATGGGCGCCGTGCTGCACACGCTCAACCTCCGCCTTCCGGCGGAGCAGCTCGCGTGGATCGTCAACCACGCCGCCGACCGCGTGGTCATCGCGAACGGTTCGCTGCTCCCCCTCCTCGCACCGCTCCTGCCGCACCTCACGTCGGTCGAGCACGTGGTCGTCTCCGGGCCGGGTGACCGTTCGCTGCTGGCGGGGGTGACCCCGCAGGTGCACGAGTACGAGGAGCTCCTGGCCGGTAAGCCGACGACGTACGACTGGCCGGAGCTGGATGAGCGCAGTGCCGCCTCCATGTGCTACACCTCCGGCACGACCGGCGACCCCAAGGGCGTCGTCTACTCCCACAGGTCGATCTACCTGCACTCCATGCAGGTCAACATGGCCCAGTCCATGGGGCTGACCGATCAGGACACGTCCCTCATCGTCGTCCCCCAGTTCCACGTGAACGCCTGGGGGCTGCCCCACGCCACCTTTATGACCGGCGTGAACATGCTGATGCCGGACCGGTTCCTGCAGCCCGGACCGCTCGCCGAGATGATCGAGAAGGAGCAGCCGACGCATGCGGCGGCCGTCCCGACCATCTGGCAGGGACTGCTCGCCGAGCTCGGCGAGCGCCCCCGTGACGTCGGTTCACTCACTCAGGTCACCATCGGCGGCTCGGCCTGTCCGTCCGCGTTGATGGAGGCGTTCGACAAGTTGGGTATGCGTGTCTGCCACGCGTGGGGGATGACGGAGACCTCGCCGCTGGGCACGGTGGCGCGTCCGCCCGCCCATGTCATCGGCACTGCCCAGGAATTCGAGTACCGGCTCACTCAGGGCCGTTTCCCCGCCGGTGTCGAGGCCCGGCTCACCGGACCCGGCGGCGAGCGACTGCCCTGGGACGGGGAGTCGGCGGGTGAGCTGGAGGTGCGCGGGCCATGGATCGCGGGCGCGTACTACGGCGGTGAGGGAGCCGAACCCCTGCGGCCCGCCGACAAGTTCAGCGAGGACGGCTGGCTCAAGACCGGTGACGTCGGCACCATCACCCCGGACGGCTACCTGACCCTCACCGACCGGGCCAAGGACGTCATCAAGTCGGGCGGCGAGTGGATCTCGTCCGTCGAGCTGGAGAACGCCCTGATGGCCCACCCGGATGTCGCCGAAGCCGCCGTCGTCGCCGTACCGGACGATAAATGGGGCGAACGACCCCTCGCTACGGTCGTGTTGAAGGACGGCGCCACCGCCGACTTCACGGTCCTCCGGTCCTTCCTCGCCGATGAGGGCAAGATCGCCAAGTGGCAGCTCCCCGAGCGCTGGACGATCATCGAGTCGGTGCCGAAGACCAGTGTGGGCAAGTTCGACAAGAAGGTGCTGCGCCGGCGGTACGCCGCGGGGGAGCTGGACGTCACGCGGATCTGACACGTCGGACAGCCTTTGGCGAGTATGTGGCGGGGGCGCTGTTTCACGTGAAACAGCGCCCCCGCCACATACGGTCGGGCCAGGTTCGTGATCAGTTCGTGCCGATACGGGCCAGCAGGTCCACGATCCGGTCCTGCACCTCGGGGCTCGTCGAGCGTTCCGCGAGGAACAGCACTGTCTCCCCCGAGGCCAGACGCGGGAGTTCGGCCTGGTCGACGGCGGCGGTATAGACGACGAGCGGAGTGCGGTTCAACTGGCCGTTGGCGCGCAGCCAGTCGACGATTCCGGCATGGCGGCGGCGTACCTGCAACAGGTCCATCACCACGAGGTTCGGCCGCATCTGCGCGGCGAGTGTGACCGCGTCCGCGTCGGACGCGGCCCGTGCGACCTGCATGCCACGCCGCTCCAGTGTCGCGGTCAGCGCCAGGGCGATCTCCGCGTGCTGCTCGATGAGCAGGACGCGCGGGGGATGCTGCTCGGAGTCGCGTGGCGCGAGGGCCTTCAGGAGTACGGCGGGGTCGGCGCCGTACGCCGCGTCCCGCGACGCCTGCCCGAGGCCCGCCGTCACCAGCACCGGCACCTCGGCGGCTACGGCGGCCTGGCGCAGCGACTGCAGCGCCGTACGTGTGATCGGGCCGGTGAGCGGGTCGACGAACAGGGCGGCCGGGAAGGCGGCGATCTGTGCGTCGACCTCCTCGCGCGAGTTCACGATGACGGGCCGGTAGCCGCGGTCGCTCAGCGCCTGCTGGGTGGTGACGTCGGGGGCGGGCCACACGAGGAGGCGGCGCGGGTTGTCGAGCGGCTCCGGGGGGAGCTCGTCGTCCATCGGCCGCGGTTGCGGCTGATCGGAGACCTCCACCGCGCCACCGGGGCCGTCGAGCGGCTCGGGACCTTCGTCGGCGTTCTCGTCGGGCGCCCCTATGGCATACGAGCGCCCGGCGCCGTCGGTGACCCCGTCAAGGCGGGACTGGCCGGCGAGTGAGGGCTGCGCGGGGAGCGGGGCCTGGCCGGCCAGAGACGGCTGCGACGGTACGGGTGCCTGCGCGGGTGCCTGCGCGGCAGGGGCCGGGGCCGCTGCCTGGGCCTGCCCTGGCCCCTGCGGGTGCGGGCGTCCCGCTGCCTCCGGGCGCGCGGCGGGCTCGGGGGGTGTGCCCAGTTTGCGGCGGCGGCCGGAGACGTTGGTGCCGGAACCGTTGCTCTGGTGCGGGGCAGGCGTGGGGGCGGCGCCTGGCTGGGGCTGGCGGGCGAACGGTACGCCTTGGCCGAGCGTGCGCACGCTGATCGCCCGCCCCTGGGTCGAGTTGGGGTCGACCGGTGCGGCGGCCTCGGCGGGCAGCGGCTGCGCGACCCGCGCCTGGGATTGTGCCTGGGCCTGCGCTTGGGCTTGTGCCTGTGCGGGTTGTTGCGGCCGCTCGGGCGGGAGCGGGGTGCCGGGCGCCGATGCGGACGGCGTGATCTGCTCCGCCGGAGCGGGAGACGAGGCTTGTGCCGGAACTCCGGGTTGTGCGGGAGCGCCGGGTTGTACGGGACGGGCGGCTGGGGCGGGCATACCGGCACCGGAGGTGTCGTCTGCCCCGGGCCAGGGCTGGGGACCGGCCTGCACGGGTGTGCCCGGGGGCGGGGTGTCCTGTACGCCCGGCCACGACTGCGGGGCAGGGCCGACGGGGGGCTGGGGCTGCACGTTCGGCGGCACGGACCCGGCGCCCGCGGGTGCCGCCTGCGCGGGCTGCTGCCCCCGAGCGGGCTGCGCTGGGACGTGCTGCGCTGGTACGGACTGCCCCGGAGCGGGTGCGCCGGGGGCTCCCTGCACGGGGGCAGCCGGGTTGGGGGCGATCTGGATCGGGAGCTGGGCGGGGACGGTCACACCCTGAACACCCTGAACACCCTGCGCGGGCACGGGCTGGGGGGATCCGCCCGGGGTTCCCTGGGCGGGGACAGGCTGTGCAGGCCCCGGAACTCCCTGCCCGGGCACGGGCTGTTGGGCGGGTGCGGTCACTCCGCGTGCGGGCACGGGCTGCGCGGCCGGAGTCGGCACGCCTTGCGGGGGCACGGGCTGCTGCCGAGCAACTCCCTGAGGGGGCACAGGCTGCTGTCCCGGAACTCCCTGCGCCGGGACGGCCTGTCCGCCTCCTCCTGAAGCCTGAATGCCCTGGGCGGCAGCGGCAGTTGCCTGTCCCGGCACGGCGCCCTGCGCGGAGGGCATCTGCGCCGGGATGCCCTGTGCGGGCGCGAGCGCCGCCTCGCCCTGCTCCGGAGCGCGGCGGGCCCGGCGGCGGCCTGTCGGCGCGGGCAACGGGTGCGGCTGCGGCGGGGTGTGGTCGTCGGACGGATCATGCGGCGCCGTGTCATGACGCCCGTGACCGGCCTGAGGCCCACCGGGCATACCGGCACCCGACGTACCACCAGGCACAGCGACAGCTCCCGCACCAGCGGGCGGCACTCCGGCACCGGGCACGCCCGGCACTTCGGCGGCCACCTGACCGGCTCCCACTCCGGCACCCACTCCGGCATCCACTGCGGGCCCCAGGGCGGGAACCTGCCCCGCAGCCTGGGCAGGAACCACGGGAGCTCCAGGGGGCATGGGAGCCGCTGGGCCCCCGGCCCCGCTCACCAGCCCGGCGGCGGCAGCGCCGTGCGCGGCCTCGTACTCCGGTGTCCGGTCGGCCGCGGCGGGCGGCAGCGCGAAAACGGCGCGGCCCGGGGTCCCCTGGGGGGCGGCGGCGCGCTCCTCCGCGTTGGCGAGGGCCCGGCGACGGCGCCCGGTCGGCTGGGGTTGTCCACCGGCAGCGCCCGCGCCCGCACCGGCAGCGTCCGCACCGGAGGGGCCCGGCGCACTCGGTGCCGCGGGCAGGGCCGGCGGCAGGGCGTGCTGCTCGGTGTTCCGGCGAGCCCGCCGCCCGGCGGGTGCGGGCACGCCCTGTGGCGGCACCGTCTCCCCCAGCCCCGTGGCCGCGGCGCCCGCCGCATGCTCGGCGGCCGTGACGACCGCGCCCTCGGCGACCCCCTGCGCGCTGTTCTCCGCGGGACTGGGCCGCCCACGCCGCCGTCCCGTACCACCGGACCCGGCACCGGAGTCGGCGGACGCCTCCTCGCTGCCCTCGCCCGGCGCCGGCACCGGCGCGGGCTCACCGTCCGCGGCCTCCGCCCGCCGCCTGCGCCGCCCGGTGGGCGCGGCGGCCTCCGCCTCGGACTCCTCGCCGTCCAGGAACGCGTCCACCGACGACCGATGCGCCCGCCGCCGCCCACGCCTGGAGGCGTTTCCCGAAGCACTTCCCGCTGCCTCCTCCGGCAGCGCGACCTCGGCACCGACCCCGCCGGCACCGTCAGCACCGACACCATCGGTACCGGCGCCCTCGGCCACCGCGGCCACCGCGGCTGCGGCGGCGTCGACCGCGGGCTGCTGCTGAGCCGGAACCGCCCCGGCACCGCCGCCGATTGGCACCTCAAGCACATATGCGCTGCCGCTCATGCCCGGCACCTCGTGCGTCTGCAGCACACCGCCGTGCGCCCGCACGATCCCGCCGACGATCGGCTGGTGCACCGGGTCTCCCCCGGCATACGGCCCACGCACCTCGATGCGGACGACCTCGCCGCGCTGCGCGGCGGCCACGACCACCGTGTTGTCCATGTAGCCGCCGGTCGTGACGGGCGAGTTGCCCGTCGCGTCGACCCCGGCGACGTCCGCGATGAGGTGCGCGAGCGCGATCGCGAGCCGCCGCTGGTCCACCTCGGCCTCGATGGGCGGCGCGTGCACGGCGAACTGCACCCGCCCGGGGCCGATCAGCTCGACGGCCCCGTCGACCCCGGCCGCGACGACGGCGTCGAGCATCACCGCGGTCCGTACGAGATCGTCGTCGCCCGAGTCGAGATGCTGGTAGCCGAGGACGTTGTCGACGAGCGTGGTGATGCGCGAGTACCCGGCCGCCAGATGGTGGAGGACCTGGTTGGCCTCGGGCCAGAGCTGGCCGGCGTCGTCGGCGGCGAGCTTGCCGAGTTCGCCGCGGAGCTGTTCGAGCGGGCCGCGCAGGGAGTGCCCGAGCACGGCGAGGAGCTGCTCGTGCCGCGCGGCGAGCGCCTCGTACCGGTCCTTCGCGCGCTCGCCGAGCGCCGCGTACCGCTCGTCCCCGGCGGCGAGTTCCTCGGCGTGCCGCTCGCGCAGTTCGTCGAGCTCGCCGGCGTGCTCCTCACGCAGCTTCCCGAGCTCTTCGGCGTGCTCGGCGGCGAGCTTCTCGATCTCCTCCGCGTGCTTCGCGGTCTCGGTCTGCTTCTCCTCGGCGAGCGCGTCGTACGGCCGCCGGTCGGTGAAGGTCATGACGGCGCCGACGAGCTGGTCACCGTCGCGCACGGGCGCGGTGGTCAGGTCGACGGGCACCTTGTTGCCGCTCTTCGACCACAGCACCTGCCCGCGCACCCGGTGCTTGCGCCCCGAGCGCAGGGTGTCGGCGAGAGGCGACTCCGCATACGGGAAGGGGGAGCCGTCCTCCCGGGAGTGCAGGACGAGGGTGTGCAGCTCCCGCCCGCCGAGATCACTGGCCCTGTAGCCCAGTATCTGAGCGGCCGCCGGATTGACGAGCACGATGCGCCCGTCCGTGTCCGTCCCCACCACACCCTCGGAGGCGGCCCGCAGGATCATCTCGGTCTGCCGCTGCGCACGGGCGAGTTCGGCCTCGGTGTCGACCGTGCCGGACAGGTCGCGCACGACGAGCATGAGCAGCTCGTCACCGGTGTAGCCGTAACCGTCGTACGCCTGCTGGCCGTTCTCCAGGTTCGCGCTGGTGACCTCGACCGGGAACTCGCTCCCGTCGGTCCTCCGCGCGATCATCCGGGTCGGCTTGGTGCGTCCGTGCGGGTCGATGGAGTCGGGGCGCCGCATGGACCCGGGGATGAGCCGGGAGTCGAATTCGGGCAGCAGATCGAGCAGCCCGCGCCCCACCAAAGCGGTCCCCGGGGTTTCGAAGGCCTCCAGGGCGATGGTGTTCGCGTTGACGACGGTCCCGTTGGCGTTGACCAGTACCAACGCATCAGGAAGCGCGTCGAGTATGGCTGCGAGGCGAGCAGCGCCTCGGGATGGCCTGCTGCTCACGAGACGCTTCCTCCCTGTTACCGCACCTTGCCGACCGCCCGGGCCATCTTGCCAACCCGCTCGCAGCGTGTCACGCGAGGGAGTCTACGGGCAGTGGTTGCGCTCGCGACCCCGGATGAGAGGGAGGTCGCATGTGGATCTTTATGGGGATCTGCGGCGGACCTGTGACCGTGCGTTTCGCTCTGCCGAGAGCGGTGATCCGTTTCGCGAAGGGGGAGCACCGGGTGGTCGACCGCACCTATGTACGGCCGTATACGGGGTCATATGTACGGCGCAAGACGGCTCGGTGGCGACCTTCCCGTACTCCGCCCTTTCCCGTGCTCCGCCCCTTCCGTGCTCCACCCTTGCCGTACTGCCTCTCCGCTACTTGCTGCGGGTGAGGTCGGGAAGCACGGGGACGAGGGCGTCCCATCGGGCGATCTCGCAGCCGTTCCCGCGGTTGAAGCGGGAGTCGACGGTGCGACCGGCCCAGGTGCCGGTGACGTGGGCGGTGGCCGGACCGCCGTACTGCATCGTGCACACGGTGCCGGGGGCCACGGGAGCGAAGGGGTCCCGTCCCCAGGTCGTGCTGTGGTCGAGCTTCTCGCAGGCGCCTCGGGCGTCCGGATGACTCCCGCCGTCCGGGTGGCACTCCAGTCTGTACGCCCCGTCGGCGGCACGGCCGGCGCCCTCGACCGTGACGGTCAGCCGATCTTCGGGAGCCGGTGGGGGTACGGGCACGGGCACCGGTGCGGGCAGCGGCCGGGGTCCACCGCTCTCGGCGTAGGCCGCCGGGGGCACGGTGGTCAGACCGGTGACCGCTCCCAGGACGGCGGCTCCGACGAGAAACCGGCGGAGGGCGGCGGGACGACGCGAAGGAAAGAAAGAGGGGCGCACCATGACCTGCCTAACGCCTCCGGGCGCGCGCGGTTGCGCCACCGCCTCCCTGGCTTCCGCCTCCCTGGCTTCCGGCTTCCCGACCCCCGGTCCCCGACCCCCGGCTTCCTGTCTTCGGGCCTGAGCTCTTCGGGGCCCGAGCTCTTCGAGGCCGGGGCTCTTCAGGGCCCTCAGGCGCTCAGGGCCCGGGAGATCGCCCGCGACAAAAAACCACGAGCCACGGACCGCCATACGGCTTTGCCCTGCGGCCTCTCCGCCTAGTACCGTGGGGGGCGATTGGTGACACCCCGCTGGGCTGTGTCATCATCTGCACACACCACTCGCGCTCGCGCGGGCGGCTGTGCTGGAGGCGTCGCCTAGTCCGGTCTATGGCGCCGCACTGCTAATGCGGTTTGGGCCTTAAAGCCCATCGAGGGTTCAAATCCCTCCGCCTCCGCGCCTGCTCTCGAAGCCCCGGTCTCCGATGACTGGGGCTTCGGCTGTTCCGGGGATTGAATCCGGGGCTCGTACGAGACCCTCCCTGGGCTGTTTTCGCAGGTCAGGTCGGGTGCGGCAAACGGATTTCGCCTCACGCCGCCAGTCATGTAATGTTGTTCCCGCAACGCCGACCGGGCCGAAAAGCCCGGAAGGAAGAGCCAACACAACAGAACACACAAGCACTCGTAGCTTAACGGATAGAGCATCTGACTACGGATCAGAAGGTTGCAGGTTCGAATCCTGCCGAGTGCACAGCAGTCCAGAGGCCCCGTGGAGAGATCCACGGGGCCTCTGGCTTATGCCTTGACGGCAGTGTTTGACGGCAACCGCATTCGGGTGCGGATCAGACGGCTACGAGGACACCGCCCGCGCCGTCGTCATCGTCGGGATCGGTGCCGTCACCCCTCAGCGCGTCGCCGACACGATCGAAGGCGGAGTGCTGGGAGTCGAGCCGGACGAAGGTGTAGATGTCCATGGTCACTCGGATCGAGCTGTGGCCGAGGACTTCCATGATCATGCGGGCGTCGGCGCCCTGTTCGTGAAGCAGGGACGCGCAGGTGTGGCGCAGGTCGTGGAAACGAACCTTGCGGACGCCAGCGCGGACGCAGAGCGCCTCAAAGGACCGGTTCAGGTTGCGCGGCTCGATGGGGGTCCCGTTCTTCGTGGTGAAGACGAGGCCGTGGCCCGTCCCCTTCCAGTTCGCGCCAGCGGCCTTACGGTCGGCGATCTGCTGGGCACGCTGAGCACGGAGTGCGGTCACGCACTCCGGCGGCAGGGCCACGCGGCGAGCCGAGCGCTGCGTCTTCGGCGCGACGATCAGCAGTTCGCCGCCGACCCGCTGTAGAGCCTGCCGGACGGTGAGGACGCCTTCGTAAAGGTCCACGTCCGACCAGCGCAGCCCCAGCAGCTCACCACGCCGCAGGCCGATGCGGACGGCCAGTTCGTACGCGGCCCACAGGCGGTTGTCTCGGGCCGCCGCCAGGAGCTGACGCCCCTCCTTGGCCGTGAGCGGTTCGATCTCGCGTTTCGTGCCCATGCTCAGCTCCACGTTCCGGGCCACGTTCCGGGGCAACTCGTCCTCACGTACGGCGTGCTGGAGGGCGGCACGGAGGATCACCAGCAGGAAGCGCACGGTCCGGTCTGAGGGGAGCTTCTTGCAGCACCTGCCGAGGGCGCAGCAGCGCCGCTTGTGCTCCGGTCGCTTCTTGTCCTTCCCCTGTGCGCAGCACTGGCAGGTGGCCGCCGTCTTCGCGAGGAAGGCGCGTATGTCGCGAGCGGTGAGCCGGACCAGCTTCTTCTTGCCGAAGTTCGGGGTGACGTAGTTGCGGACGAGGGACTCGTAGTTGACGTACGTCGTCCTGCGGACCTTGCCCTTTGCGACGTTCACCAGCCAGTACGTCAGGTACTCGGCGAGCGTCATCTTGCTGGTGGCGACCGGCAGGCCATTGAGGGAGTCAGCCTTGAGCCTGGTCAGCTTCTCGTGCGCGTCGTCCCAGGTCTTGCCGTAGACGCTGCGCCGCTTGTACGTGCCGTCGGTCGTCAGCACGAACGCACTGCCCTCCCAACGGCCGTCCTTGCGC
Source organism: Streptomyces bluensis (assembly GCF_014650715.1). Taxonomy (GTDB): domain Bacteria; phylum Actinomycetota; class Actinomycetes; order Streptomycetales; family Streptomycetaceae; genus Streptomyces; species Streptomyces bluensis. Next base: position 175,469 of record NZ_BMVM01000014.1, read on the forward strand.
TGATAGATGGTGCCCTCGTTGTTGGCGTTCTTCCTCGGCTTGGCCATCAGGCGGCTTCCTGTTCGGTGCGGAGGGATACGTAGGCGTCCACGGCTGCTTCGCTGATGCGGCGACAGCGGCCGATCTTGAAGGAGGCGAGTTCGCGGGAGCGGATCAGGTCGTGGACCTTCCAGCGGCTGATGCCGAGCCGTTGGGCGACCTGGTCCACGGTGAGCACGGCCGTCGTCATGCGGGCACCAGTCCTTCCTGCTTGAGGCGTTGCGTGTAGGCGATGTCGTGGCGGACCTGGGCGGCGAGGAGTTCCTCGCCGGGGCGGTAGCCGCTGCTGAGGTAGGTCCAGGAGGAGGTGGTGACGAGGGTGGTGTTCTCCTCGGTGCTGGGGAGGTCGGCACGGGTGCGGGCGGCTCCGGCTTGGGCGAGGCGCCAGGCGCGGCGTACGTCGCGGAGGGCGCCGAGGGTGGTCGAGCAGGCGCGGGACTTGGTGGAGAAGTGGCCGCGGAAGCCGAGCATGTGGGCCCACTTCCAGAGCTTGAGGTGGGCGAATTCCGGCAGGTGGCCGAGGTCCCATGCGGTGCGGATCATCTGCCGTACGTGTTGCTGGATGGGCAGGGCCTTGATGGGTTCGGCCTGTCCGGTGCCGTCGCAGTCGTCGTACCGGTCGTGGAAGCCGTCCGGGCCGCGTACGTAGCCGCGTCCGGAGCAGGGGCGGCACATCAGGGTGCGGTCTACGGCGCCCGCACCTTCGGCGTTCTTGGTGGCGTACTTGGCGACGTATCCGGCGACCTTGGCGTCTGTGTACTCGGCAACCCTGGCGTCGGTGAGTTCGCCGTCGCCCAGGGCCGAGATGGGGTCCACCTTGAACCGGCCGCCCCAGGCGATGACGCGTTCGCCGATGGAGTCGGACTCGACGGTGAGCCGGGCACGCTTGACCGCCAGGCCCACGGCGGCGCGCAGGGCATCGAAGGTGGCCCAGGGCGGGGGCGGGGTGGTGTGGCCGTCGGGCCCGTCGAAGCGGAACACGGCGTGGAAGTGGACCAGGCCGCGCTTTTGGTACTCGGCGACCTTGGCGAACGAGATGCGCAGGGCGGTGGTCAGCGCCTTCTGCGTCATGCCGAGGTGTTCGGCCAGGGCCCGGCGCAGGTAGGTGGTGAAGCGTGCCCAGAGCTGTCCGGCGTGGGCGTTCCACAGCACGGCGCCCGTGTAGTCGTACGTGGCCGGGGCGAGCGGGGTGCCCAACGCCGGGTCGTCCTCAGCGTGGTGGGTACCGCAGGCGCAAGGGCGGGGCTTGCCCGCGCTGTCGGTCTTGATGTTGTGGACTGGGCCGAAGGAGGGGGCGGTGAGGGTGACGAAGGCGCGGGGGTGGTCGCGGACGGTTTCGGCGACGTTCTTGCCGCCGGACAGTCCGGCCTTGATCAGGTGGTAGGTGTCGGTCGCGTACACGCGTGAGCAGGCGGGGCAGCGGGAGGCGCGGCGGTTGCCGCAGGTGGTCAGCAGGCGTCCGGAGGGCTCGTCCTCGGAGCGGTAGGAGCGGACCACTTCCTTGGTGGCCTCGTCGGTGGTGACCGTCCAGCCGTGGAGATTGACGGGGCTGGTGCAGCCGCGCAGGTTGCGGACCTGTTCGGTGACGCGGTCGAAGTCGTGAGTGTTGGCCAGTTCGATCAGGTCCCGCAGGCTGGGGCTGATCACATGGCGCAGGTCGAGGGGGCGGCGCATGGGTGGCGGGGTCTCCGTTCTGACGCGAGGGTGGGACCTGCGGGCAGCAGCGATTCAGTGCGCTCGGGCTGCTGCCCGCAGGCATGACAGGTCCGGCCCAGGGGCGGGCGAGGGTGGGAGGTGCCGGAAGGCCGGCGAGGAGAGCGCGGCGCTACAGCGCGGCGTGGAGGGCGGTGGCCATGGGCAGGCCGATGCCGAGCCGCCTCTTGAGCTCGGCCACTGTGATGGGTTCGCCGTGCTCGGCCTCGTGCGATGCGGCGATGGAGCGCGCTTCAACCAGCAGCGGCTCAGGCACCTTGGCCGAAGGCGCGGCCGGGGCGGGAGCCATAGCGGATGCGGCCGGGCGGGGCTGCGAGGGAGCAGGCGCCGGGACAGGAGCCGGTTCCGCAGCGGTGACCGGAGGTACGGACGTCGAGGCGGGTTCCTGCACGGCGGAGGCCGGGGCGGTGGCGCCGGAGGCGACTGCGTGGAAGGAGCGGAGGAGCTGCGGGCCGACGGCTCCCCAGCCGAGGAGCAGCAGCGGGGCCACGGCGTCGACGGCAGCACGGCCGTAGTGCCCGGCGACGACGGGTTCGGCGATGTTCAGGGCCAGGGTCAGCAGTCCGGAGACGTGCATGAGACGGGTGGCTGCCGTCATCTGCTCGGGCGGGACGCCGCGCAGGGAGAGGTAGCGCAGGGCCACCAGGAGGCCGACCACCGACAGGTCCACCATCGGGGCGATCAGCGGCGCGATCGGGGCGGGGACGCCCAGGCGCAGGGCCAGGGCCCAGACGTTGCCGAAGGAGAAGACGAACGCCAGCAGGGCGATGACGATCATCACGGCGGTGACGGTGCGCTGAGTGATCCGGTCCTCAGTCATGGGTGTTCACCTCCTTTCTGAGAGGAAGCCGCGAGTGGTTGGCCTGATGAGTCAGGCCGCCATGGGCGGGGTGGCGTCGTCCGGGTCGGACTTGGTGAAGTCGACGCCGGGGAGTCGGGCGGTGAGCAGGGCGGCCGGGTCTGCGGTGAGGTGGGCGGTCTGCTGGGCGATGGCCGCGCTGTCCCTGCCGGACACGAAGGGCGTGCGGATACGGGTGAATCCGGGCTGGGACTGGTGGTTCATGGAGGCGACGCCGACGTAGGCGCGGTCCTGGAGGTTGATGGGGTTGGCGTCGGGCCATTCCCGGATGTCCTCACCGAGCGCGGCGACGGCAGCCTCGGCGGTCTTCTGCGCGAAGGACAGGCCGATGGGGCACACATCACGGATGAACGTGGGGATCGCGTCACCGGTGGACTTCTGGGTGGCGAGGATGACGAGGATGCCCATGCTGCGGCCCTTCTTCACCAGGTCCTCCACCAGCCGGGCGTTCTCGGCGGCGAGCGCGGCGAGCTTCTTCGTCTTCGGGTCGCTGCCCTTGTGGTCGCGGAAGTAGGTGTGCGCCTCATCGATGATCACGACGACGAGTGGCCACGCTCGGGACGGCCCGATCTCCCACATGCTCTGCACCCCGAGGACGTGCTCAGCCGCCGAGACGCGGGCGCGCCGCAGCTCCACCAACCGCCGGAACAGGGCGTTGGCCTTTTCGAGGTCGTCACCGACGAAGGCGAACATCCGCTTCACGAGATGGGCGTAGTCGCCCTCTCTGGCGGTGGACACCTTGCCATCGGCACAGACGAACTGAATCGCTGGCGAGGGCGACCAGTCGCAGATCAGCCGGTTGATGAGCGATGTCTTGCCGAAGCCCGGAAGACCGGCCACGGTCACGCCGGGCACTTGCGTGAGGTCGACGGACACCGGCTGTGCGTACTCGTCGAGACCCAGGTCCCACCGGGCGATCTCCTCCGGCACCTCACCCGTGGGACGGTGCTCGGTCTTGAACTTCAGAGGATCGAGCCGCACGCCACGTATGACGACGTGTCCTGGACTGTCCTGCGTGACCGCGACCCTCGTGCACCGCCAGGCATCCGCCAGATGCGGGGCCGCCTTCTGGAACTGTTCCAGGCCCACGCGGGGCAGACAGGTCGCCCGTGCGATCACCCCGTACGGGTCGTGCGTGACCTTCAGAGCAGGGATCAGGACGCGGGGCTTGATGGGCTTGCCGTCCGTGTTCGCCAGCGACGCCAGCGCGGTCGGGGTCTTGTCCGTGACCGACAGCTTCAGCATCGGCGCCAACCGCTTCCAGGTCCGCCGCACGCGCACCGCCTGCCGGATGGACTGCCGGGTCATGGCATCGGCACGCAGGTAGCGGACCACCCACCACACCGTCCACGCGACCAGGGCGGTCAGCCCCAGGCAGACGATCAGGGCGCCGAAGCCGTATGCCTCTTCCACTATGTCGTTCAGCTCTTTCATCCGTCGTTCTCCTGTGGGTTGTAGAGGAAGGCCGCGAGGGCCGATTCGAGGGCTGCCCAGTCCTCCCAGGCGACGAGGCGGGGGTAGCCGTAGCCGACGAGCACGGCCGCCACCGAGTTCACGAGGGATTGGCTGAACCGGGAATCCGGTCCGGCGTGAGGCAGCGGGTAGCCACGCTCAGCGCCGAACCGGAAAGCGGTGCCGCTCACGCCGCGTCAGCGGCCGGAGCCGGGGTGAGCAGGTCGAGGCGGTCTGCGCGGTAGGCGATGCCGTCCGAGAGCTGGCCGTTGAAGATCCGGGCCCACGGGGTGGCGAACAGCTCTACCGGCATCACCGGCAGACCCGGCTTGAGGCCGTTGGGAAGACCGGTCTCCGGAACGGTGATCTTCAGTGCCTCGGCGCGGTCCTCCTCCATGAAGAAGAGGGTGATCGTGTAGAGCTTCGCGCCGGTCTCGCGGTCAGTCGCGAACTGGGTCTTCTCGGCGTCCGCGTACTTCGGCACCGGCAGGGTGCCGACCATGAACGACGCGATCGGGAGCAGGCCAACTCGGATACGAGCCATGGGTGTTACGTCCTTTCGGTAGATGCTCCGCCGGGGTGGCGAAGCGAGATCAACTGTGCATCACCTCCGTCTAGTGCGTCAAGCGCTTAGCGCACATCGCACCTAGGGTGGAGCTAGCGCATGCCGAAAAATGGGGGTGCACCAGGGTCTTACTGCGGTAGACGGGCTAGGCCCGCTACCCTCGGGCTATGAAGCTGCCCAAGGATTCCGACACTCCGCCGTACCGCTTGGTCGCCGAGGAGCTACGGCGACAGATTCGGTCCGGCCGCCTCAAGCCGGGCGAGCGGGTCCCTTCGTCCCGTGACCTCGAAGCCACCTACGAGATCGCGAACATGACCGCGCGTTCCGCGCTGCGCATGCTGCGCGACGAAGGGCTGATCCACACCATGCCGGGTCGGGGCAACTTCGTCGCCGATCCCCTGCCTTCCGAGGCCGACCCGAAGGCCGGCGCTGCGGAGGCGGCAAGCGGCGGGCGGATGCCCACGCCGGAGTACATCGAACTGTCTGAACGGCTGGATGCCATAAACGCCAGGCTGGACGGTCTGTTGCAGGTCTTCCAGCAACTGGGCGGCGTCACCGAGGCGAAGGGGTCGAAGAAGTAGCGGACCGCTTTTCGGCGACCCGACGCAACAGAACCTCCAGTCGCGTCAGCTTTTCCTCCACCTCCTTGAGCCGCGCCGCTATGTGTGCTGCCTCTTGCTTGTTCATGTCCACCCGTTCGTTGTTGTGCCGTTGCTGCTATTGCGTTCAGCCAACCGCCGAGGACTTGGCGGGAAGGCGGGGACAGCGCATGGCCGCACGACCGGCCAAGGGTCCAGCGCAGCGGAGCTGTTCAGAGTTTCTTTACTGGATCAAGGCGGCCCGCCTACGGCGGCCCGCGCGCGCTGGCGGCCAAGGGCCGCCGCCGCTCCTTGTCTCCGCCACCGCTCCAGCGGCCCCACCCGCTCAGCGCGCAGCACCGCCAAGGCGGACAGTCAGACCAGGAAGCAACCTGACCACGCCCAGCACCAGGACCAGGCCGACGCCCACCAAGCGGGACCACGTCACTCAACCGCCCACCGCTTCAGGCCGCATGACCCACGGAGCCGCAGTCCGGGCCCATGTGCCATGCGCGACGTAGGAAACGCCCAGGCCGGATCGAGGTGCGGTCCGTGACGCATGAAAGAAGCGTGGCTGAGGTTGGCGGGTGGTTGCTGGAAGCACACGTGGCGGGTGCTCGGTCGGCGCACCCGTCGTCGTGGCTGACTTTCGGTGGCTCAGGTCAGGACCCCTCTCCAACTCGACAACCTGAGGCCGGGGTTGAAGCAGCACCCGCATCCGAGCACGCCAACTGCCCCGGTACCATCGGCACCGGGGTCCTGATCAGGGCTTCCACGACCGGACCACCCGGAATGCTGTCCAGGCTGAGGGGTGGTCCGGTCTTTTGGTTGTTGGCATGGGCGACCGGGTCGCGGGCTTGGATGGCCGCCCCGAACGGGGACGGGGAGCCGGGGAACTGGCACCCGCTCGGGGCGGCCGGTCTACTGGCCGAAGCTGAGAGCCATTCCGATCACCAGGCCGCACGACCCGCTGATCATGATGATGAACAGGACTCCCGCATACCGGCCGATGGCGCGCATCACAGCCCGTTCCGGCTGTTGCCGTTCCGGATGGCCAGGCGTGCGCTCAGTTCCTCCCGCGCACGCGGCGCCACGACGTTGTCCGGCATGGCATCCCACTCCCTGCCGCCATCGACGGGCCTTATCTGTACGCGGCCGCCGACCTCACCCATGACAACGCCGATACGTCCACTGGCGCTGTCTTTTGCCAGTTCACCGATGCCTGGTCTGGTCTGCTGGTTGCTCGCCATGCACACGAGCATGCTGCCGCCCATCAGGACGTTGGAACCGCCGACAAACCTCTCTTCGGGACGTCCCGCGTGGTGTGAAACGTCCCTAGTGCCGTCCTCCGGTGTTAGGAGAGATTGGGATGCCGAACGAGAGGTTACGTGCTGCGATGGCGGCTGGCGGCTGGACGTACAACGCCCTCGCGGACAAGGTCGAAGTCGATCCCAAGTCCGTCGAACGCTGGGTCAATCTGGGGCGTACGCCGCGCCGTGCCACGGCCATGTTGGCAGCGGAAACGCTAGGAGAAGACGTGCACGCTCTATGGCCCGCGCTCCGGCAGGCACGCCCTGCCCGCGCTGTCAGTCCGGAACTTGTGGCTCTCTACGACCAGCGGGCGGACATCCCTGTGTCCACCTTCGTGGACATGCTGACCCAGGCCCGCGAGCAGATCGACGTGCTGGTGTACGCCGCCGTCTTCTTGCACGAGGCGTACCCGAGACTCAACGAGCTCTTGAAGGAGCGAGCGGCTGAGGGCTGCGCAGTCCGTATTGCACTCGGCGACGCGGACAGTTCAAACGTCCAGCAGCGTGGCGACGAAGAGAAGTTCGGCCACGGGATCCAGTCCCGTTGCCGCCTCGCGCTGATGCACTATCGCCCCCTTGTCGGGGTACCTGGCATCGAGGTGCGGACCCATGCCACTACGCTCTACAACTCCATTTACCGAGCCGATGATCAGGCATTGGTCAACGCTCATGTCTGGGGCGTGAACGCCTACGGTGCCCCCGTGTGGCATCTTCGGCGCAGCGGAGAGGGTGGCATGTTCGACACCTACGCCAGCAGCTTTGACGCGGTGTGGGAGACCGCGACGCCGGTAAGGGAAGGGTGACCATGGCACGGACCGAGTACTACGACGACCCAGCGGCGCCTGAGCCGAACAGCTTGGTGGTCGCCGCGTCCGCCGTGGTTACCGACAACGAGGGGCGCGTTCTCCTTCAGCGCCGACGGGACAACGATCTCTGGGCGCTCCCTGGCGGTGGCATGGAGATGACCGATTCACTTCCGGGAACGGCCGTCCGCGAGGTGAAGGAGGAAACGGGTCTGGACGTGGAGATCACCGGACTTGTGGGCACGTACACCGACCCTCGCCACATCATCGCCTACTCGGACGGTGAGGTGCGGAGACAGTTCAACGTCTGCTTCACCGCCCGCGTAGTCGGTGGTCGGCTCGCGATCTCAGACGAGTCCACGGAGCTGCGGTTCGTCCAATCAGAGGAGATTGATCAACTGCCGATGCACCACACGCAGCGACTCCGGATTCGTCACTTCCTGGAGCACCGTGAGCGGCCTTATCTCGGCTGACCTCGCCGATCGGGATAACGGGTACTCAGCCGCATGGGCGCAGAAAGGCCGGTTGGACACTGCTGCCCGGCTCATGCCAGTGGCACCGGCGAGGGTGGAACGCTCCCAGGTGACACATTCTCCGGGTTGATGTGGGGCGCGGTTGGCCCCGATCCGGCTTGTCTTAAACCGGGCCGGGGAACCGAGAGGTTTGGCACACGGCCGTTGCGTAAGCTCGTTACGTGCAGTGGCATCTGGTACTCGGCTTCGTGGCCGCGGTCACACCCCTGACACTGATTCCCGGCACGAGCTTCACGCTGGTCACGCAGCAGGTGATCGCGGGTTCGCGGTCCGACGGTATGCGCGCCGCGTTGGGCTCGGCGTGCGGGCTCTTGGTCCACGCGACGTTTGCTGCGGTTGGCCTGTCTGCCCTCGTCATGTCGTCTACTCAGGCGCTGACGATGGTGAAGCTGCTGGGCGGCGTCTATCTCATCTGGTTGGGTGTGACCACGTGGCGTTCAGCATGTCGAGGCGAAGAACCAACGACACGCAGGCGATGGCGCCTGCTGTGGGCTCGACTCGGAGGCTTTGGTCAGGGGCTGTGGTCCAACGTCCTCAATCCGAAGGCTGCATCGGTCTATCTCACCCTGGTGCCGCAGTTCCTGACCTCCAGCCGCCCCATCGCGCCACAGATCGCGACGCTTGCGATCGCGCATATAGCCGTCGTGCTGGTGTGGCTGCTCTTCTGGGCATCCGTGATCGCTGTCGCGCGCACGGCATTTGACACACCACCATTCCGGCGTTGGATGAGTCGGCTTGCAGGAGCCGTGCTGGTCGCCTTTGGGGTTCGAGCAGCGACGGCAAGTTGAACCTGCACGTCTTAGCCGTCCCGCAGCGGCCGGTCACGATGAAATGCGGCGCAGCGCCGTGATCAACTCGCCGAACTGACGAGCTCAACCCGGTGAGTGGGGGTTATCCAGGACGTCTCCGACGCCGTGATCACTCCAGTCATGTCAAGATCGTTTCACCGTGCCAGGCAGCTTTGCGAGGTGAGGCATGAGGTTCTCGCTCGCCGTTGCGGTTCGAATGCCCAGGGCGACCAGCACAGTTCACGCTAAGCGACTCCTCCCACGTGGGAACCGAGGTGTGTGAGGAATTGCCCGGTCCGGCGGTGCACGGCTTCCTCCGTTCGCTTCCGCGCGGGGATGAAAGAATCAGAAGATGCGCGCGGAGCGGGGAAAAGGGGCCCCTGCTGGGGTGGTTGTGGTTACGGGAAGTTCGGGCCGGGTCGGATCGGCCCTGGCGGCGGCTTTCGACGCGGCTGGCTGGGTGGTCCGCGGCGTGGACCGTGTGCCCGGCTGTTGGACGAGTGCCATCGCAGACCTGCGAGATCGGCGTGTGCGGCGGACCGCATTACAGTCGGCTGATGTTCTGGTCCATGCCGCCGCGCTGCACGCCCCGCACGTCGGGCGCCTGACCGATGAAGAGTTCCGTGCCGTGAACGTCGGCGTGACTGCGGAACTGCTCAACGACGCTGCCCGCCTCGACGTCCGGCGCGTTCTCTACATCAGCAGCACGAGTGTCTACGGACACGCCCTGGTACCCACCGACCGCGCGGTCTGGGTGGACGAGCAGCTCACGCCGCTTCCCCGGGACATCTACGACGAGACCAAACTGGCCGCCGAGGATCTCGTGGACGCCGGCAGCGTTTCCTCGGTCACGCTGCGCATAGCGCGATGCTTTCCGGAGCCACTGCCTGTGCTGGCCCGCCACCTGCTGCACCGGGCGGTCGACCTGGCCGACGTCGCGACGGCGGGGGTCCTGGCCGTGACGCACTCCACCGTGACCGGCAGGTTCAACATCTCCGGGCCGCACCCGTTTCACCGAGAGGACTGCCTTGCCCTGCACCGTGATGCGGGCGCGGTCCTCGCCAGGCGGGCTCCGGACGTCTTCGAGGCATTCCGCGACCGGGGGTGGCCAGTGCCCGATCGCCTAGACCGGGTGTACGACTCGACCGCCGCCTCGAACGCCTTCGGATATCGCCCTGTTCGCGGAGTCCGGCAACTACTGCGCGATGCCGCTGATGGGCTGAGCGCATGAGCGTTCCGACGGCAGTCCCGCCGAGCGCGTGACCAACGCCGCCTCAATGGGCCCCGCACGCTTCCCCTGGGCCCGGCCGAAGACAGCATGCCAGGACCCACAGCAACGCCATAGCCGCTAGATCGGGATCAACCGGACCCGCATCAACTCGAACCTCATTTGCGGGACAATCCTTAGTGGATCTTGTGGACGCCGTCCGCTAGAGGCTGGAGGCCAGTGCGCTGACGGCAACCCTGACGGCAACGACGGCACACAGAGACCGTTGGTCGCGATCATCAGCGATCAGCCGGGAGGAAGGCGGAACCCCTGCCCAACAGCCTGCCCGATTCTACGGATCAGAAGGTTGCAGGTTCGAATCCTGCCGAGTGCACACAGGTCAGAGGCCCCGGAGTGATCCGGGGCCTCTGAGTTTTTCCGGCTGTACAGCAGCGAAGTACAGCAACCGTGGCCGGAGCGGTTGGCAAGCCCGCGAGTAGGGTGTCCGCGCATGCCGCAGGGCGACCGGGGGGTCGAGGTATTGGTGCGGCGCGGGAGGGGCACTCATGAAGATCAAACCCGGCAGAGTGGGACTCACCACCGTGGTGCTGGCTGCACTGGTGGGATGTGGAGCTCGCGCATCCGAGGGATCAGAAGACTCGACGAAGACGGAGCAGGCATCGACAGCTTCTCCTTCAGAGGTGCCGTCGCCAGCGCAAGCCCGCCTCTCTCCTCAGGCTCTGCAGAGCCAGTGGTGGACATGGGCCATGTCCGAGCCTGGACGTACAAACCCGGTCGCTGACGAGGACGGAAGCGAGTGCGGGCGTAACCAGCCGCAGGATGTGTGGTTCCTGGCGGGCACGTTCGGCACTCAGGCCAAGCGGACCTGCAGTGTTCCTAACGGGGTACCTCTCGCCTTCCCCCTCGTGAACCTGATCGCCAGCCCGGCGGACTGCGCGGCGTTCATGAAGCCAGCCAGGGGATCCGCAGTTCTGGACGGTAAGAGGGTCGACTCGGAAACCATCGCAGGAGTGACAATCACTGCGCGGGGTGTCGCCGGCAATCCCGTCACAGGCACGGACGGGCGCTTTAGCGCTACCGGATGCGGCCTTTGGGTCCAGTTGCCCCCCTTGCAACCTGGACAGCACACGCTGACGATTCGCGGTCAGTCTGCGGATTTCTCGCTTGGTGTGGATTACTCCCTGACGGTGGATGCCGGGTAGGAGAACGACACGCAGGAGACCCCGAGGTCGGGGTCTCCTGGTGAGCAGGTCATGGTTGCGAGGTGCTCAGCTGGGGCGGCCCATGGCTTCGGACAGCTTGCCCAGTGCGGCGCGCACCTCCTCCTTGCTTGCCTCCGCGTAGACCTCCGTCGTCAGGGCGATCTGCGAGTGCCGGAGAATGCCCTGTGCCACCTTCGGGTGCACCTTCAAAGCCACCAGGAGCGAGCTGCACGTGTGCCGGGTGTTCCTGAGCGGGATCACTCGCAATCCGGCACGGCGAGCGCGCAGGGCGAACATGCGGGTCAGGTTGCCCGGCTCGATGGGTGTTCCGTACTTCGTGGTGAAGACCAGGCCGTGCGTGTCCTGCCAGAGGTCACCGGCCGCTTTCCGGTTTCGTCCACCCAGGACGGAAGGACGCGGCGGTTCCGGCCGACCTTGACGGAGCGGATTTCGCCGGAGAGCACCAGGACTTTCGTCTTGGTGAGGCTGAAGCCGAGCATTTCGGCGACCTCAGCGGTCGTGTGCCACTTCCGGTGGATCGTCACCGAGGTCATGTTGTGCGCGAGGACGAGGGTGGTTTCGCCGTCCGGTGGGGTGGCCGGGGCCGCTTGGGCGCGGTGCCGTTCGGCGCGGGCGTCTCGGAGTGCGCCGAGGGTGGTGGAGTAGCGGCGGGATTTGGTGGAGAAGTGGCCGCGGAAGCCGAGCATGTGGGCCCAGGCGCGTAGGCGGAGGTCTGCCAGTTCGGGGCGTGCGCCGAGGGTCCAGGCGGTGCGGATCATGCGGCGGGCGTGGTCGGTGATCCGGGCCTGGGCCAGTTCGGCGAGGAAGCGGATCGGCCGGTCGAGGGTGCCGGTCGCGGTCTCGGCGCCCTTGGTGGCGTACTTGGCGATGTACGCGGCCACGGCCCGCTCGGTCAGCTCCTGGCCGCCGTCGAAGTCGGCGGAGCGGATCGGCGGACGTCGAGCTGGCGGCCGAAGGTGAAGGTGTGGGCCCGGCCGTCGATCTGCGGGCCGTTGACGCGTGCTGCGGTGGTGGCGGCGCGGATGGCGTGGGTGAGCAGTTCGGCCGCGGCCCAGGGCGGAGGGGACGTGTCGCCGCCTTCCGGGCCGTCGAGGCGGATGACCGCGTGGAAGTGGACGGCGCCACGCTTTTGGTACTCGGCGACCTTGGCGAAGGAGATGCGCGCGTGGTCGCGGAAGGCGCGTTGGGTGAGTCCGCCGCGCTTGGCGACCTCACGACGCAGGTAGATGGAGAGCCGGCGCCACAGGGCCCCGGCGTGTGCGTTCCAGAGCACGGCCGCTTCGTAGTCGTGCGTCTCAGGAGCGAGTGGTGTGCCCAGGGCGGAGTCCGTGACGTCGTGGCGGGTGCCGCAGCGGCAGGCCCGGCCGCTGGAGGGGCGGTTGTGGACCGGGCCGAAGTTCGGGGCTGTGAAGGTGGCGAAGACGCGCGGGTGCGTGGCGACCTGTTCGGGGGTGTCCTTGCCGCCGCGTAGTCCGGCGGTGATCAGGTGGTAGGTGTCGCGGCGGTAGGTCTCGGCGCAGGCCGTGCATCGGGTGGAGCGACGGTTGTTGCAGCGGACGAGGAGGTTTCCGGCGGGCAGGGCGGTCGAGTCCAGGTGGTTGAGGGCGCGGCCGATCTCGCCGGTTGTCTGGTTGACCTCGTACTCGGTGCGGTGGCCGTCGAGGCGTACGGGGTGGGTGCAGCCGCCCAGGCCGGACAGCTGCCGGGCCATTCATGCCGCCCTCTACGGCGACGAGGACCAGGCGGTGATCCTCACCTACGCGTGGGACCGCCTCCTGATCGACCCAGTACCGGGCCCCAGGGGACCGGAGAACTTCACCGGCCGGAGTTGAGGGAATCACCCGCCAACCCGAAGAGCTGGTGGACCACTTGTCACCAGAGTCGATCGATCTCCTGGACGTTGGTGGAGACGTCCTCGCCCGAGGCGGCGAGCCGACACTGCAATGCCCGCTCGCCGACGCCGTCACGCTTGCTGCGTGCTGCCAGGTGAACGCGCCGATCAGTCTCCTGGTGGCAGGCCCCGGACTGGACGGCGAACTGCCCCTCGATGAACTACGCGGCGTACTCGGCCCCCTCGTTCACACCTTCACGGTGAAGGACGTTGAGTCGGTCAGCTCGGTCCTGGAATGGCACCCCTCCGAGGCAACCGGGATGCTCGCAGCAACAGCCCGAGGCGTACGCGGCACCTGTGAGATGCAGGACGCCGGACTGCCCGTTCCCCTCACCGACGAAGGGCCGACCGTCCACGAGGTCGATCTGGACGAAGCGCTGAGCCGCAACGAGTTGGCCCGCGTCATCACGGCAACCACCACTCTGGACGAGGTAGGGGCACTCAGCCGCGAGATCTGCGGGTATTCGGAGATCGACTACGAACGCAACAAGGCCGCATGGCTCAAAGAGCAGCCACCGGTGAAGCCCGACCCTGAGGCCGTGCTGTCCCAGCTCGACCAGTTCCAGTTCGAGGCCGAGGCCCGGAACCGCGGAATAACCCACACGACGTTCCGCCGCATCACCGAGGCGCTGAACCTCAACGGTTCCCTACGCGAGGACCTGCGCCAACTACTTATCAACAGCCGCCCGGAGCAGTACGGCGCACCCTTGTGGCGCATCACATCCACTCCTGAGTAACAGCCTTCTTCACGGGTTCAAGTGCGGCTCGCTCACGCTCGCCGCGCGCGGCCCGGCCCCCGGCCGGGCCGCCGCTCCTGTCTCCGCCCCGCTCAGCCTGGCCGGCGCCCGCCCCGCGCTCGCAGCGAATCAGCCACCAGACCGCCAGACCGCCAGAGATTGATGCCTCCGGCGGGGGCGCTCAGGCTGCAGGATGACGTGGATGGTGTGCCCAGAGGACAGAGGCACGCTGAACACAGGCCACTCACGCTCGGCGGACAGTACCCGATACAGCTCCATGGCCGCGTCCCAGTCCGCACCAAACGCGGCTCGCCGCGCGTCCTCACCACGCAAACAGGTACCGAGGTGCACGGGCCAGAAGAACGGATCGTCCAGGTAAGCAGTGCCCTGGACCAAAGGGCCGTCTTCGTATCCGGGGATCTTCAGCACGTGAGGATGATGGCACGAGGGACGGACACCGCCTCGGGGCTGGAGCTTCCGCCCCGTCTCAGGTTCCGTCTCATCCACCACCGTTTGCTGACGTTCAGCCGAGACCAGAAGACCGCTAAAGCGTGCACGCCATCCTCAGTTGCCGACGGGCGCGACGGGTAGTGCGCGGTCGGCGCTGACAGGTTTTGTCTTGGCCATCAACGAAGCCCGACCGCCGGATAGGTCCCGGGGTGCTCACGGGCCGCCCCCTGGCAAAGCCGGGGATGCAACTGCTCTGCAGAGCTGGACACCTCGGAAGCCGACCGCGCGTCTGCGACCCTAGCCGCGGGCACTGACAACGGCCCCCTGACGTGATCAATCACGCTCCTGTCGTACGCCGGTGCATGCCACCAGCGTGCTGCTGTCTTCGGTGAGGAACAGCATGAAGACCCAGGATCCGTCGGCAGCCTTGATCTGTCCCAGACGTACCGGTTGGTCGTGCCGCGCGAGGAGTCGCACCGCGCGTTCCAGTCCTGTGGTCTCCATGGAGTTCCGGAGGGTGTGCCTGAGGCGGCGTCCGTAGATACGGGCGACAGACTCGGCGGACGTGGCGCCGTCCCAGACCACGTGAGAGGCGCCGCTGCGGAGCAAGGTCAAGGGCCCCGGAGAGATCCGGGGCCCTTGGGTTTTTGCGGCCGTACAGCGGCGAAGTACGGCAATGGCTGAGGTCAGTGGTTGATGTCAGCCGGAGTCGGCGCCACGTAGACCTTCATCGTCATGGGGGTCTGCGGGTGCCGGAGGCTGCCGTTCGCCTGGCTGAGGTGAAGCGGGCGGTGGCCGACGCCAGGTCCACGATCGGGGCGGGGTAGGGCCCGGCGGGGTCGGGAGCGGCGTTGCGGTGGCGGAGTTCGGGTAGCCAGCGGCGTACGTACTCGCCGTGGGGGTCGAAACGGCGTGCCTGGGCGAGTGGGTTGAGGACGCGGTTGGGGCGGGTGTCCGTGCCGGTGCCGGCCACCCATTGCCAGTTGAGCTGGTTGTTCGCGATGTCGCCGTCCACGAGGAGGTCCAGGAAGTGGCGGGCTCCCACCCGCCAGTCCACGTACAGCGTCTTGGTGAGGAAGCTCGCCGCGAGCAGGCGGGCGCGGCCCGGCATCCAGCCCTCGTGGCGCAGTTGCCGCATGGCGGCGTCGACGACGGGGTAGCCCGTGCGGCCCTCCTGCCAGGCTTTGATGTCCTTTGTGGCGTGGCGCCAGCGGTCGTGGCGGGGGCGGTAGTCGTGGTCGGCCGCGTCGGGGCGGGCTGCCAGGACCTGGTGGTGGAAGTCCCGCCAGGCCAGTTGGCGGACGAAGGCGTGCGCCCCGGGGCTGTCCTGCGCGCGGGCCCGGTGCAGCAGTTCGGTCGGTGAGAGACAGCCGAAGTGCAGGTACGGGGAGAGCCGGGAGGTCGCGTCGGCGGCCAGGTCGTCGTGCCGTTCCTCGTACGCGGCGAGTGGGCCCGCCAGCCAGGACCGCAGTATGCGGCGGGCCTCGGATTCGCCGCCGGCGGGCAGGCCCGGCGACGTGGGGCCCGGTGCGAGGGACTGTGCCCGGGGCAGGTCGGCCGACCGTACGTCCGGTACCCGTACCGCGTCCGGTGCCGGCAGGACGCGGCGTACGGGGAAGGTCTCCCAGCGGCGGAAGTACGGGGTGAAGACCGCGAAGTGGTCCTTGTCCGCAGGCGTGAGCGCCCCGGGTGGGACGGCGGTGATCGAAGCGTCGTGGACGCGCAGTTCGCGTCCGTCGCCCGACAGTTCGGCACGCAGCCGGTTCTCGCGCCGCGTCGCGTAACGGCTCACCCCGCTCGCGATGTGCACCGCCGCGGCCCCGGTCTGGGCCGCCACCCGGCAGGTCTCCTCGATCACGTCGCCCACGCGTACCACCAGCCGGCCGCCCCGGGCACGCAGGGCCGCGTCGAGGTCGGCCAGGCTGTCGGCGAGGAACGCCGCCCGGTTGGGTACGACGAAGCCGGTGCGGCGGATGCCGGTGTCGACGACGAAGAGCGGGACCACGCGTTCGGCGTCCCGCACCGCGGCCCACAGGACAGGGTTGTCGTGGACCCGCAGGTCCGCGGTGAACAGGGCCAGGGCTACCGAGACGCGCACGCTTCCTCGCCCCTCAACGGGCACCCGGTGTGGCGGCCGGTTCAGGGGGTGCCGACTCCGCCGCGACGGCGATGTTGCGGGCCATGCCGCTGAACACCGCGGCGTGGAAGGGGGCCACGCCCCACCAGTAGGCGTGACCGGCCAGCCCGTGCGGATGGAACAGGGCCCGCTGCCGGTACACCGTGCGCCCCTGCCGGTCCGAGTCGACGGCCATCTCCAGCCAGGCCAGGCCGGGGAGCCGCATCTCCGCGCGCAGCCGGAGCAGCCGGCCCGGCTCGATCTCCTCGACGCGCCAGAAGTCCAGGCTGTCGCCGATCCGCAGCCGGTTCGCGTCCCGGCGGCCCCTGCGCAGGCCCACGCCGCCCGCCAGCGTGTCCAGCCATCCCCTCAGGGACCAGGCCAGCGGCGAGGAGTACCAGCCGTTCTCGCCGCCGATCCCCTCCACCACCCGCCACAGAGCCGCCGGGGACGCCGCGACGGTGCGCTCACGGTGATCGGTGTAGAGGGTTCCGCCGGCCCAGTCGGGGTCGGTCGGCAGCGGATCGCTGGGGGCGCGGGGAGTCGAGGCCGAGGACCATCTGGTGGCGACGTCCGCGTCCTGGACGCGTCGGAGAGCCAGCCGGATCGCCCGGTCGAGGGTGACGGGTCCCTCCGGCGGGTCCGGCACATACCGGAGGATGTCCCGCTCGGCGCAGACCACCTCGTACTTCAGTGACTCGACCAGCGGGCGTGCCAGGGCGCCCGGCACCGGGGTGACCAGACCGACCCAGAGGCTGGACAGCCGGGGGGTGAGCAGCGGCACGGGGAGGATGAGACGTTTCGGCAGGCCGGCGACGGCCGCGTACCGCCGCATCATGTCCTGGTACGTGAGGATGTCCGGCCCGCCGATGTCGAAGGTGCGGTTCACGTCGTACGGCAGTCGTGCGCACCCCACGAGCAGACGGAGCACGTCGTGGACGGCGATCGGCTGGATGCGGGTGCGCACCCAGCTCGGGGTCACCATCACGGGGAGCCGCTCGGTCAGGTGGCGCAGCATCTCGAACGAGGCCGAACCCGACCCGATGATCACGGCTGCCCGCAGTACGGCGGTGGGCACCCCCGAGGCCAGGAGGATGCGGCCCACTTCGGCGCGCGAACGCAGATGGGGCGACAGGGCGCGCTCGGGCACTCCGGAGGGGGTCAGTCCGCCGAGGTAGACGATCCGCTGGATTCCGGCGGCGCGTGCCTGCTCACCGAAGATCCTGGCCGCGCGCCGGTCGGTCTCCTCGAAACCCCGCCCGGTGCCCAGGGCGTGCACCAGGTAGTACGCGACGTCCATCCCCTCCATCGCCGCGCGCACGGACGCCGCGTCCGTCACGTCCCCGCGCACGGCCTCCGCCCGCCCGGCCCACGGATGGTCGCGCAGCCTGCCCGGCGAGCGGGCCAGGCAGCGTACGGAATGGCCGGCGGCCAGCAGTTCCGGCACCAGCCTGCCGCCCAGGTATCCGGTGGCGCCGGTGACCAGGCAGCGCAGCGGCCGGTCGGCTCCGGTCATGTCGGCCCCGGTCATGTCGGCCCCGGTCATGTCGGCCCCGGTCATGTCGGCCCCGGTCATGCCCGCTCCGGGCACCGTGTCCGGTGCAGGTCGCGAGGCCGGTCCGCGCGCAACTCCATGTCGCTCCCAGGACGGTGGTGCGGAACTCCTCCGCCCATGCTTGGGCGTGAGGTCGGGTGCCGCAACCGCAAGGGCCGGTCAGGCGAGCTGCCCGGCGCTCAGGACCCGTCCGGCTGGCACCGCGGGCACCACACCGTGCCGCGGCCCGCCACACGGGACCGGCGCAGGAGCGTGCCGCAGCGTGGGCAGGCCGGGTCGGTGTCGTCGCGGTGACCGGTGAGCCAGGAGTCCCGCGGCGGGACGCAGCCGGCGGTGACCGCCGAGCGCAGGGTGCGGCGCATTCCCGCGTACAGGCGGCGGCGGTCGGCCTCGGTGAGATCACTCGCCCGTACGGTGGGCCGCAGCCTCGCGCGCCACAGGATTTCGTCGGCGAGCAGATTGCCGAGCCCGGCCAGGACGCTCTGGTCGGTGAGGACGGTCTTGACCCTGCCACGGTGTGAGGACAGCGCGGCCTCGAACTCCGCACGGTCCACCGCCATCGCGTCGGGACCCTGGCCCGCCAGCAGCCGTGCGGCCTCGGAGTCGTCGCCGGCCAGCCACAGGCCCTGGAGCTTGCGCTGGTCGCGGTAGCGGAGCTGACGCCCGCCGCCCAGGGTGAACAGGACGCGGTCGTGGGCCTCCACCGCGTCGCCGGGACGGGCGCAGACCAGGCGGCCGGTCATCCCGAAGTGCAGCAGGAGGGTGGGCCCGCCGGTGTGGGCGAGCAGCCACTTTCCGTGCCGCTCCGGCTCGGTGAAGCGGCGGCCCACCAGGGTGTCGCGCAGCCGCCGCGTGCTGACGCCGTGCAGTACGCCCGTGTCGCGTACGTCGACGCGTTGGATGACCCTGCCCTTCGCGCAGGACGTGAGCACCTTCCGGAACCCCTCTACGTCTGGCAGCTCAGGCATGGAGGACCTCCTTTGCGGCCCCGGCCCGCCCCTACTGCTCCTCTACTGCTCCTCGTCCCCGAAGGAGAGCGCGTCCAGGTCCACGTCGAATCCGCCGGTGCTCATGAACAGCAGTCCCAGGGCATCGGACGACTGGTCCCCACGGGTGTTCGGGCCGTGGAGTGCCTGCTCGGTCCAGATGCACTTTCCGTTCGCCGTGTAGCGGGTGCCCCAGCGTTCCGAGAGTGCCGTGATCAGCTGTAGCCCGCGCCCGCCCTCGTCGGTGTCCGTGGCGCGGCGCATACGGGGCATCGTGAGGCTGCCGTCGAAGACC
This sequence comes from Streptomyces bluensis, assembly GCF_014650715.1. Lineage (GTDB taxonomy): Bacteria > Actinomycetota > Actinomycetes > Streptomycetales > Streptomycetaceae > Streptomyces > Streptomyces bluensis. Next base: position 194,590 of record NZ_BMVM01000014.1, read on the forward strand.
TCGCAGATCAGCTCGGCACCGTGCAGCAGACGCAGCCTGACCGGGCCCTTGGCGTGGCGTACGACGTTGCCGACCATTTCGCTGGCCAGCAGTTCCGTGGTGGGGGTCAGGTCGTCCAGGCCCCAGACGGAGAGCTGCTCGCGGACGTGGCGGCGGGCCAGGCCGGCCGCCTTCGGGTCATCGGCGAGCGGCCAGGAGGCCATCCTGTCCTCGGTCAGGGCGTGGAGGCGGGCGACGAGGAGCGCCGCGTCGTCGGCCGCCTGGTGCTCGGCGGGAAGCAGCCCGGCGGTGAGGGTGTCGCACAGGCGCTCCAGATCCGCGCCGGTGCCGTCCCCGTGGGCGGTGCGCAGGAGCCGGGCCAGCTCCGCCATGCCCTCGTCGATCTCACGGTTCGCCGACTCGACGAGGCCGTCGGTGTAGAGCACGAGCAGGCTTCCCTCGGGCACCGCCAACTCCACCGTCTCGAACGGCGGCTCCGCCGCGCCCAGCGGCGGATCGGTGGCCGGCTCCGGGAAGTGCACGGTGCCGTCGGGGTGCACCAGGGCCGGGGGCGGGTGCCCGGCGCGGGCGAGGGAGCAGACCTGGGTGGTGGAGTCGTAGAGCGCGTACAGGCAGGTGACGTACGAGCCCTCGTCCATGTCGCCGACGATGTCGTTGAGGTGTCCCATGATTTCGTCGGGCGGCAGTTCGAGG
>NZ_BMVM01000015.1 GCF_014650715.1 Streptomyces bluensis
GTACCAGTCGCCGCCCACGTCCATGCCCTGCCCGGCGGGGAGGTAGCGGGCGGCGGCCACGCAGGCGGGCAGGTCGGGCAGGTCCCGGGGGAGCAGGCTGCGCTGGAGTTCACGGGACCGGGAGTGCTCGGCGTCGTAGAGCCGGGCCCGCTCCAGGGCCTGTGCGACGAGGGCGCTGATCGTGGTCAGCAGCGAGCGCTCGTCGGCGGTGAGCAGGCGCGGACGGTCCCAGGACACGACGCACACCCCGAACGTGTGGTCGGACGCTGTCAGCGGCATGAACGCCCAGGCCTGCTTGTGGGCGATCCCGGGGAGGTCGGCGTGGTCGGGCGCGTACGCGGCGTACTCCTCGGGCGAGGACAGGAACGCCGGTTCTCCGGACGCGACCACACTCCAGGACGGGCTGGTGTGCGCTGTGGCGCGGCTGTTCACGCGGTCGAGGAAGCCCTCCGCGTAGCCGACGGCACCGACACCGAGGAGCCGGTCCCCTTCTATGGCCTGCACCATGAGTCCGACGGCGTCGAACGGTGGCAGCACCCGCTGCGCGACCGCGTCCACCACGTCCTGTGAGGTCGTCGCCTTGGCGAGTGCCGCCGTCAGCTCCGCGATCCGGGCCGCACGCTCGGCCGCCGCCCGGTCGGCCGCCCGGCGCTCGTCCTCCAGGCGCCGCCTCTCGGTGACGTCGGTGGCGTAGAGGGTGAGGCCCGCGGGGCCAGGGACCAGCCGCAGATGGTAGCGGCGTCCGTCGTCCGGCCCGCACACGTCGAAGCTGGTGGGCTTGTCCTCGGCCGCGGCCTTCCGGCAGCGGCTCTCCAGGCCCGGGACCTGCCGTGCGGCGGGCAGCTCCCACAGGACGCGCCCGAACAGCTCCTCCTCGGAGAAGCCCAGCGCGCGCTCCGCCTCCACGTTGGCGAACGTGATCCGCCAGTCGGCGTCCACCGCCAGGAAGCCGTCGCTCATGTGGCGCAGGGCCCTGCTGAGCGCGTCAACGGTGGTACGGGGCTCGTTGCTGTCCCATCCCACGCCGATCATCCGGAACGGTTCGCCGTTCTCGTGGTACGTGGCCCTGCCACGGGCCCGGGTCCAGCCCCAGGAGCCGTCCAGTTTGCGCACCCGGTACTCGGCCTCGTACACGCCGTGGTCCCTGATCGCCTGCTGCGCCGCCGCCAGCGTCGGCGCCAGGTCGTCGGGGTGGACGATCCTCATCCAGTTCTCGATCTTGCCGGTGAAGTCGGCCGGCCTGGTGCCGTAGAGCTCCAGGGCGGCCTCGTCCCAGATCAGGTCTCCGGTCTGGATGTTCCAGTCCCAGGAGCCGACGCTGACCTCCTTCAGCGCCTGCCGCAGGCGCTCGCCGTCCTCCCGATCGGCCTGTGCGGGTCCGGACGGTGGCGGCGCCTGAGCCATGCGCTCCTCGGTCCAGGCGACGAGGGCCCGGAGGAAGTCCCACTGCTCCGGGCTGGGCTCGCCCCGGTCGCCCGTCAGGACGGTGAGCGCGCCGATGCCGCGTTCCCCGCTGAACAGCGGGAGGGAGACCAGGCCGGAGCCGGGCCACGCAATGTCACCGTCGCCCGTGGTTTCCGGCACCGCGTGCCCGGGGGACGTGAGCGGCACCCACACGCCACTGCCCTGGAGCAGGGCGCGGGCCGGGGCCAGCGGGCCCTCCTGGTCGACGATCTCCCATGTGCGTGTGAGAACGGGAGGGAGGCCGGTCACCGACACCAGGCGCAGCGCGGACATGGGGCCGCGCAGATGAATCGTTCCTCCGAGGGCGCCCAGCTCGCCCACCGCATGCTGGAGCGCCAGCCGGAAGACCTCACTTTCCGCGAGACCTTGATCCACCGCGCTGAGCAGGGCCAGCCGTGCGTTCATGCAGCAAATTTTAACGTTGTCGTATGTACTGATGCAGCGCGTCACGGGAATCTCGCCCTCAGTGCCGCACCGCACGCCACGGGGCTCAATACTCCGCGATCAAGGTCGCGTCGCCGCGGATCTTCCTGTGTTTACCTGGGCTTTGCTTTTGAGAACGACACGTCGAGTGCGGCGGCAGGACTGTCCTCATGTCGTCCGGCGACCGCTGTCGGCCTCGCCCACCCATCAGAAACACACAAACCTCGACGGAGACATTGCTCGGGTTCTGTTCGGGTTCTAGGGTGAGGCGGGCTCAGCAGTCGCCTCCGACATCAGCAGTTGAGATCTGACTCGACATCAACTCCCGCCCTGCACGGAGAGTCGAGCCGTTCACCGCCCTGACCGGCTCAGATCCGATGCCCCCTCAGTTCGTGCGGGGCGCTGTCATACCGAGGAAGGCCACGGTCATGCCGCACCCGCACGACGCGCACACCTCGCACAGCCAGTCCAGCTCGCACAGCCGGCTCGGCTCACCCGTCTCTCCCCTCCAACGACCCGTCGTCAGCCGTCGGCGCCTCCTGGAGGGCGGAGCCGCCGTTCTCGGTGCGCTCGCCCTGGCCCAGTCGTCCGCCGTGGCCCTCCCGAGCCCCCGCGCGGCGGCCGACGGCACCCCGGAGTGGAACGGCCACATGGACCTCTTCCAGGTCGGGACCCAGCCGCCACACACCACACTCATGCCGTACGCGGACGTCAGACAGGCCCTCGACGGCGACCGCACGCGCTCCCCGTACCGGATGACCCTCGACGGGACGTGGAGGTTCGCCTACGCGGACCGGCCCGACGACCGGGACACCGGCTTCTACCGCACCGACGTCGACGACAGCGACTGGGACAGCATCCCCGTCCCCTCCGTCTGGCAGCTGCACGGCTACGACTTCCCGATCTACGTCAACATCACCTACCCGTGGTGGGGGCCGAACGGGCTGGGCGAGGAGGCCCAGCCGCCGGCCGCGCCCACCCGCTACAACCCCGTGGGGCAGTACCGGCGCACCTTCACGGTTCCCCGGAACTGGGCGGGGCGGCGGACGTTCCTGCACTTCGAAGGGGTCAAGTCCGCGCACTACGTGTGGATCAACGGGGAGTTGGTGGGGTACTCCGAGGACTCGTACGTCCCCGCCGAGTACGACATCACCCCGTACCTCAGGTCCGGCACCAACCAGATCGCCGTGGAGGTGTACCGCTACTCCGACGGGGACTGGCTGGAGGACCAGGACATGATCCGGCTGAGCGGGATCTTCCGCTCGGTGTATCTCTACTCCACTCCGGTCGTCCATCTGCGCGACTTCAAGCTGGACACCCCGCTGAGCGACGACTACACCGCCGCCGAGCTGTCCGTCACCGCGAGCGTGCGCGCCTACGGCGACTCCACCCGGGACTCCGGAACGTACTCCGTCGAGACCCAGCTCTACGACTCCCGCGGGCACGCCGTCTGGTCACGGCCCTTGCAGCAGACCGTCGACCTCGGGTCGGCCCCCGCAGGTGACGACGTCACCGTGCGGGCCGCCAGAGCCGTGCCCTCCCCGAAGCTCTGGTCCGCCGAGCACCCGAACCTCTACACCGCCGTGCTGCGCCTGCGCGACCCGGCCGGCAAGGTGATCGAGACCCTCTCGCACCGGGTCGGGCTCCGCGAGTTCGCGCTCAGGGACGGGCTGATGCGGATCAACGGCAAGCCCGTGTCCTTCCGCGGCACGAACCGGCACGAGATGCACCCCGAGCGCGGCACGGCCCTCACCCGCGCGGACCTGGTCCAGGACATCGAGGTCATCAAGCGGATGAACATCAACAGCGTCCGCACCTCGCACTACCCCAACAACCCGCTCTGGTACGAACTCGCCGACGAGTACGGCCTCTATCTCGTGGACGAGACCAACCTCGAAACCCACGGCATCCGCGGCGAGTACCCCGGCAACCACGCCGACTGGACCAAGGCGTGCGTGGCGCGGGCCCAGAACATGGTCCACCGCGACAAGAACCACGCCTCGGTGGTCATCTGGTCCCTCGGCAACGAGGCCGGGGGCGGCAGCACCTTCGTCGCCATGCACGACTGGATCCGCTCGTACGACCCGACACGCGTCATCCAGTACGAGGGCGACGACCGGCCGACGATCAGCGACATCCGGTCGGAGATGTACGAGAGTCCGGCCCGCGTCGAGCAGCGCGCGAAGGACACTTCCGACACCCGGCCGTACGTCATGATCGAGTACTCCCACGCGATGGGGAACTCGAACGGCAACTTCAAGAAGTACTGGGACATCATCCGCCGCCACGACGTCCTCCAGGGCGGCTGGATCTGGGACTTCGTCGACCAGTCCCTGAGCTGGCCCACTCCGGCGCGCACGATCCTCACCGAGTCCGGGCCCGGCTCACTGCGCGGTGAGGTCCTCCCCGCGAGCGCCGGCTTCACCCGGGACAAGGGTGTCTCCGGCGACACCGTCTTCGCCCGCGACGAGCGCCTCGACCTCACCGGCTCGCTCACGCTGGAGGCGTGGGTCACCCCGCAGGTGACCGGCGGCCACCAGCCGATCCTCGCCAAGGGCGACACCCAGTACGCCCTGAAGCAGTCGGACAGGAACGTGGAGTTCTTCATCCACGGCGGCGGCCAGTGGATCACCGCGAGCTGGGCCCTCCCGGACGGCTGGACCGGCCGCGAGCACCACATCGCCGGTGTCTTCGACGCGGACGCGGGCACGCTGACCCTCTACGTCGACGGTGCGGTCAAGGCCACGCGGACCACCACGCAGCGACCCGGCAGCAACGCCGCGCCCCTCGCGCTCGCCTTCGACGTGGACAACCCGACCCGCGAGTTCAGCGGCACGATCCGGCGGGCGCGGGTGTACGCCCGTGCGCTGAGCGCCGCTGAGCTGGCCTCCGAGAGCCGTGGCCCGGGTGACGACGGCGTGCGGTTCTGGTTCGACGCGGCCACCGTCGAGGTCAAGGAGGAGCGGCCCCGTGAGCGCACCTTCTTCGCGTACGGCGGCGACTGGGGCGACAACCCCAACGACGGGGCCTTCGTCGCGGACGGCATCGTCACCGCCGACCGCGCCCACACCGGCAAGGCGACCGAGGTCAAGCAGATCTACCAGACCGTGGGCGCGGCACCGGCCTCCGGTGACTCCCTTGTCGTGGCAGCCTCCGGAGCGGCGGTCACCCTCACCAACGAGAACCTGTTCACCAACCTCCGCGAGTTCGACGGCCGTTGGGAGCTCGTCGCCGACGGCGAGGTGGTGCGGCACGGGAAGCTGAGCCGCTCCCAGCTGGACGTGGCGCCGCTGAGCAGCAAGGACATCACGGTGCCGGTCCGGCTGCCGGACAACCCGACGCCGGGCACCGAGTACTTCCTCCAGCTGTCCTTCACCACCAAGGAAGCCACCAAGTGGGCGAAGGCCGGCTTCGAGGTGGCCAAGCAGCAGCTCCCCGTCGACGCCGACAGCCCGTCCGTGACGCCCGTACCGCTCCGGAGCGTGCCCGCACTGCGGTACGAGGACGCGGGCGGGGACGGGGACATCACGGTGAAGGGCAAGGGCTTCTCCGTGACCGTCGACAGGGGCAGCGGCGTCATCACCTCGTACGAGGCCGGGGGCACCCGGCTCATCACCTCCGGGCCCGCTCCCAACTTCTGGCGTGCGCCCACCGACAACGACCACGGCAACGGCCAGCACACCCGCAACCGGACCTGGCGCGACGCCGGCGCCCGGCGCCAGGTGACGGACGTGAGCGTGCGAGCCCTCCGCGACGAGGCCGCCGAGATCAAGGCCGTCGAGATCAAGGTCAGCGGCACGCTGCCCACCACCGTGGAGTCCACGTACAGCACCACGTACACGGTGTTCGGAAACGGCGAGATCAAGGTCGACAACACCCTGCACCCGGGCGCCGCCTCCCTGCCGTACATCCCGGAGGTCGGCACGCTGCTGTTTCTGCCGGGGCGCCTGGAGCAGTTGCGCTACTACGGCCGCGGGCCCGAGGAGAACCACTGGGACCGCAACAACGGCACCGATGTCGGCGTGTACTCCGGGACCGTCTCCGGGCAGTGGACCCCGTACATCCGCCCCCAGGAGAACGGCAACAAGACCGACGTCCGCTGGATCGCGCTGACCGACCGGAGCGGCGCCGGGCTGCTCGTCTCCGGTGAGCCGCTGCTGGAGGTCAACGCCTCGCACTTCACCCCGGAGGACCTGTCGTCCGGGGCGCGCCACGACTACCAGCTCACCCCGCGCAGCGAGGTCGTCCTGCGCCTCAACCACCGGCAGATGGGCGTCGGCGGAGACAACAGCTGGGGCGCGCACACCCACGACGAGTACAAGCTCTTCGCCAACCGCGACTACGCGTACACCTACCGGCTCCGCCCCCTGACCGACGTCGACGAGGCGATGAGGGCCTCGCGTCGGCCCACGGCGGGGGAGTTCGCCGACCAGAGCACTGCCCGCTAGGAAACGCGCACGTTCTTCTCCACGGTGACCTGGTCGATGTCGGTCGTACGGATGGTGATCTTCATCGTCCAGGTGCCGGGGAGGGGGAGGCGGAGGGTGTCGGTCGCCCAGTAGCCGCCCCTGTTGGTGAGCTTGGCGTCGATGGGGCCGACGTCCTGGGCCCGCAGGGTGAAGGTCACGCGCATCTCGGGAACGGTCGCGATACCGCCGTCGGGGCCGAAGATCACCGCCTGGATCGAGTTCTTGCCCACCGTGCCGGGACCGAGGTCGAGCTGGACCTTGCCGTGGCCGTTCGGCGTACCGACGTCGAAGGGGATGAGGCTGCTGGAGGCGGTGGGTGCGCCGGGCGCCGTCGTACCGGCCGAGCCCCCCGATTCCGCCGACTCGGCCGCTGCCCGGCCGGGGAGCGTCACGGTGAGCACCGTGGTGATCAGCATGACCACGACGGCGACGGCGAACTCCGCGAGGACCGACCGACGGAGGGCGAGGCGATGGGCGTCGGTGTGGGGGCCGGGGTCGGGGTCCGTGCTGGTGCTGGTGCTGGTGCCGGTGTCGTTGTCGAGGTCCGTGCCGGTGCCGGTGTCGGTGTCGGTGTGCGTGCCGGTGTCGGTGTCGGTGTGCGTGCCGGTGTCGGTGTGGGTGTCGCTGCCGGTGTCTGTCTTTGTCTCCGTCGGGCCGCCGCCCACCCGCTCGGGCACCCGCGCCTCCACCTGCACTGTTTCCCTCTCGGGCTCCCGGTCCCGTACGCCCGCCGTCACCCACCGGGCCGTCCAGCGCCGTGAGAGGCCCGCGGCCGTCAGCAGCAGGAGCACCGCGCACAGCTTGGCGATCAGGAGTTTGCCGTACGTGGTCTCCGTGAGTGCCGCCCAGGAGCCGAGGCCGCGCCAGGACTGGTACACGCCCGTGAGGACCAGCACGGTCACCGAGAGGAAGGCGAGCCGGGAGAACCGGGCGACCACGGTGGCCGAGAGGCTCTCGGGGGCGCGGTACAGGACGGTGAGCAGCGCCGTCAGACCGCCCAGCCAGGCCGCCATGGCCAGCAGGTGCAGAACGGAGGACGTCATCGCGGCCGGGACCTGGATACCGGCGGAGGCGTGCTCGGCGGCGGCCCAGGTCAGCGCCAGGCCGACGGAGAGGGCGACCCCGGCGCCGAGCACCGCCTTCTGACGGGGCCCGGTTTCCCGTACGGCCCCGACGCCCTGTACGACGCCCGCTCCCCGTATGAACCGTATGCAGAAGAAGGCCCCCGCCAGCAGAACCAGGCGGGCCAGCAGCGCCAGGCCCGGCCTGGTCGTGGCCGTGTCCGCCAGGACGGAGGGGTCGAGGACCTCCGTGACGCCGGTGCCCCGTTCGTAGGAGCCGCGCAGGAGGAGCAGGGCCGCCGTGGAGGCGAGCAGGGCGGACCAGCCGGCCAGGAGCAGCGTGCGCAGCGCCGCTTCGACACCGCCGAGCAGGGCCGTGAAGACGGTCACGCCGATGAGGAGCGCGAGGCCGCCGTACGCGACGTACCGGGCGATGTTGTAGAGGGAGGCGACGATCGGGTCCTCCGTCGGCGTGGTGGCGACGGCCCTGGTCGCGGACGGCTCGCCGATCGAGAAGATCAGGGCCCCGGAGACCGGGTGGCTGTCGGCCGAGACGACCCGCCAGGCGATGGTGTACGTGCCGTCGTCCAGGCCGGCCGGAAGCGTCGCACGGACGGTGTCGGAGCGTTTGCCCACGCGGCTCGGTTCGCCCGTCTCCACGGCGCGGTTCTCCGGGTCGAGAACGCGGATGGAGTCGTCGAGGAGGCTCACGGACTCGGTGAAGGTGAGGGTGACCTGCCGGGGCGCGGACTTGAGGACTACTCCGTCCTTGGGGTCGCTGTCGCGGAACGCGGCGTGCGCGGACGCCGTTCCCGCGCCGCCGAGGAGGAACAGGACCAGCACGGTGCCCAGCAGCACCAGGCGCTGAAGCCCGCGCCGTCCGTGCCGCCCCTGCCGTCCGGGGAGTGCTCCGTCGCCTCGTCGTCCGCCATCTCGCCCCTCACCGCTCGGTCGGCCCACGTCATGTCTCCGGATCCGTCGTACATGGCTGTCGTATACATACGGATGGGGACGGCCGCGTGCTCAGGAGGCCGCGTGCTCAGGAGGTCGAGTGCTCAGGAGGTCGCGTGTTCCGGTGGCCGGGTGAAGGAGCCCGGCAGGCCGGCCCGGCAGGCCCCCGCGTCACCAGGTCGGCCGCGCCGACACCCCGCCGTCCACCACGAGGTCGTGCCCGGTGATCCACGACGCCATCGGTGAGGCGAGGAAGACGCAGGCGTCGCCGACGTCCTCGGGACGGCCCAACCGGCCCGTGGGGACGGCCCGTTGCCAGCGGCGGACGCCCTCCGGCCAGTCCTCCTCCAGCCCGTCCCGGGCGATCAGCCCCGGAGAGACGGTGTTGACGCGGATCCCGTACGGCCCGTACTCCAGCGCCGCCGAGCGGGCGTGCATGACGACGGCGGCCTTGGCGGCGCAGTAGTGGGCGTGCAACGGGGCGGGCCGGCCGGCCTCGATGGAGGCGATGTGCGTCACCGAGCCGCCGCCTCCGGTCCGCATCACCTCGGCGGCCGCCTGTGTGCAGGCGAACACGCCGGCGAGGTTCGTGTCCACCACCGAGCGCCAGTCCGCGAGGGTCATGCCGGGCAGCGCCTGGACGGGCTGCACCCCGGCGTTGTTGACCAGGGCCGTCAGCCGCCCGCCTCCCCACTCGGCCGCGTCGCGCACCAGACGGGCACACGCGTCCTCGTCCGTCAGATCGGCCCGCAGGGCGATCGCGCGCCCGCCGGACTCCCGTACGCGCTCGACCAGGTCGTCCACGCCCCGCGCCCGGTGGTGCAGGGCGACCGCGGCCCCCGAGGCCGCGAACCGCAGCGCGATCCCCCGGCCGATCCCGCCCCCGGCACCCGTGACCAGCGCGACCTGCCCGGCCAGCAGCCCGTCGTCGCTCATGACCGGCCCAGCTCCGCGATCCGGGCGGCCTCCGCCGGATAACGCGCCGCCAACTCGGCCGCGTCGCCGTGCTCGTACCCCTCGTACGTGAACCCCGGCGCCATCGTGCACCCGAAGAACGACCAGGCGCCGCCCGCGCGGACCCGCGCCCCCATCCAGGTCCCGGCGGGCACGGTGTACTGCACCCACTGGCCGCCGAGAACGTCCGGGCCGAGCAGGACCGTACGGGACGAGCCGTCCGGTGCGAGCAGCAGGAGCTCCAGCGGGTCACCGAGGTAGAAGTGCCACACCTCGTCCGAGGGCAGCCGGTGCAGCGCCGAGAAGTCGTCCGGCTCGGCGGTGAGCAGGGCGACGATGGCCGAGCCCTCCGGCCGGCCGTCGGAGCGCTCGGGCCCCGCCCACGTACGGCGGAACCGGCCGCCTTCGCGCGGGATGGGCTCCAGCCCGTAGTGGTCGACGAGCTCGTCGGGAGTCACCGGACCAGGTTACTGACCGGCGGTCATGTCCCCGCTGCCCGACCCGGCGTGGCTCCGCCGGGCGATCATCGGCGCGCCGGGCGATCCTTGAGCCATGAACGTCACCCTGCACCTGGCCCAGGACCCCGAGGCCGACGAACTGCTCGGGCGCAGTCCGCTCGCCGCGCTCGTCGGCCTGCTGCTCGACCAGCAGATTCCGATGGAGTGGGCGTTCCAGGGCCCGGCCACCATCGCCCAGCGGCTCGGCACGGACGACCTCGACGCGGAGGAGATCGCCGCGTACGACCCGGAGGCCTTCACCGCCCTGCTCGCGCGGAAGCCGGCGGTGCACCGCTATCCGGGGTCGATGGCGAAGCGGATACAGCAGTTGTGCCAGTACCTGGTGGAGCATTACGACGGGGACGCGAGCGCCGTGTGGCACGGGGCCGGCACGGGGCAGGAGCTCCTGGGGCGCCTTCGCGAACTCCCCGGCTTCGGCGCTCAGAAGGCCCAGATCTTCCTGGCCCTGCTGGGCAAGCAGCTGGGCGTGCGCCCGGAGGGCTGGCGCGAGGCCGCGGGCGCGTACGGCGAACCGGACTCCTTCCCCTCGGTCGCCGACATCACCGGCCCGGAGTCCCTGGCGAAGGTCCGGGCGCACAAGCAGCAACTGAAGGCGGCGGCCAAGGCGACGAAAGCCTCCGGCACCTAGGCCCAGGGCCCAGGGCGCGTGGCGAAAGCGGCGTCGTCCGGCAGGCGCCACTTCCGCCACCGGCCCCAGCACCTCCACCTGCATGGCCCGCCCCGGATGGCACCGTGCTCTCCCCCGGCCCGACCATGGACCATGACCGAGCCACCGAGCAATTCCCGCTGGGGCCCGGCGTACGACGACCGCCGGGTCCACGCCGCCCGCCCCCCGCACGCCCCCTCAACGCCGTACGACACCCCCGGCAGACCGCCCGAGGCCCCGCTCGAAGGCCCCCTGCACCTGCTCTCGCGCACGGCCTGGCAGGCGGTGCTGCTCGCGGGTTTCGTCTCCCTCCTCCTGGGCGTCCTGATCCTGGTCCTGCCGGGGGCCTCACTGCTGGCCGCCGGGGTGCTCTTCGGCCTCTACCTCCTCCTCAGCGGCGTCCTCCACCTGGCGTCCGCCTTCGGCACCCACAGGGCGACCTCGCTGCGCGTCCTGGCCTTCGTCAGCGGGGCGCTGTCGATCCTGCTGGGCCTGTTCTGCTTCCGGGGCGCGATGCAGTCGGTCCTGTTGCTCGCTCTGTGGATCGGCATCAGCCTGCTCTTCCGCGGCCTGACCCAGGCGCTGGCCGCCGCGTCCGACGGGACGATGCCGGCCCGCGGCTGGCAGATCCTCCTCGGCTTCGTGAGCTTCCTGGCCGGGATCGTCCTGATCACCTCCCCCTTCGAGTCGCTCACCGTCCTCGCCCTCGTCACCGGTTGCTGGCTCATCGTGGTCGGTGCCGCCGAGATCATCACGGCCGTCCAGATCCGCAACCGGGTTCACCGGGTTCCGCACACGGTGTGACGGTGCCCTCCCCCGACCACCCCACGTCACCCTCCCTGCCCCTCGGGTCAGTCCTCCGTTAACGGTGCCGCCGAGCCCGGAAACGCTGGACGGTCTCGGAGAATTCACACACTTCGCCCAGGTTCATCACGTCTTTTCCGGCGTCGCACTCCGCCGCCATGGCTGCGCCCGGAACGTCTGGGCCGGTAGGCTTTCCGTGTGATCTTCAAGCGCATCGGAAACGGCCGGCCGTACCCCGACCACGGCCGGGAAAGCACCCGGCAGTGGGCGGATGTCGCGCCGCGCCCGGTCCGCCTCGATCAGCTCGTGACGACCAAGGGCCAGCTCGACCTGGAAACGCTGCTCGCCGAGGACTCGACGTTCTACGGCGACCTCTTCGCGCACGTCGTGAAGTGGCAGGGCGATCTGTACCTGGAGGACGGCCTCCACCGCGCCGTCCGCGCGGCACTCCAGCAGCGCCAGGTGCTGCACGCCCGCGTACTCGAACTCGACTGAGCCCAGCGCCCCAGGAGCTCCAAGAGCCCCAGCCGCAACTGAGCCGGGCTCGGCCGGTTGGCCCTTTCGGTTGGACCGTCCCCCGGGTAATGATCATCTAGTAGGCATCTCCGCCCCGGCGCACTACGCTGCGCCCATGAGCATGCTGACTCCTCCCGGCATGGGCGGCCAGTACCGGATCACGGGGGCCAAGTACCCACGGATGCGCCGCCCCCGGAGGCGCCGCAGGCTCGTTCTCACGGTCGTCGCGTCCATGGCGCTGGTCGGGCTGACCGGCTGGGGAACCCTGCAGCTCATCGACATCTTCACGGGCGGCGGCGACCAGGCCGCGGCGAGCGGGGCGAAGGCGGACTGCTCGACCGAGCCCAGGACACAGGCGGGAAGCAAGGCGAGCCCGTCCCCCACGGCCACCGCGAAGGCCCTGCCCGAGCCCACCCGGATCACCGTGAACGTCCTGAACGCCACCACCCGTACCGGCCTCGCCAAGGAGACCGCCGACGAGCTGAAGAAGCGCGGCTTCCGCATCGGCGACGTGGGCAACGCGACCAAGGAGTACGACAAGAAGGTCGACGGCCCCGCCGTACTGCTCGGCGCGAAGGCCGCCACCGGCGCGGCACTGTCGGTCGTGCGCACCCAGCTTCCGGGCGCCGAGCTGAGGACCGACGCCCGCACGAAGGCCACCGAGGTGGACCTCGTCATCGGCACCGGCTTCACGTCGCTCGCCCGCGAGGCGGACGCCGACAAGGCACTGACCGCCCTCACCGAGCCGACCCCGACGCCCACCCCGACGGCCCGGAAGAGCTGCTGAGGGACCCGGACGCGGTCCTGCACCGGCCCTGCACCCGGGGCACAGTGCGCCCAGGGCACAGGGAACAGGGGAGCAGCCCTACTCGGCCGCCCCGTACATCCGGTCCCCGGCGTCACCGAGCCCCGGCACGATGTACCCGTTGTCGTTGAGCCGCTCGTCGACGGACGCCGTCACGACCGTGACCGGAGTGCCCGCCAGGTCGCGCTCCATGACCTCGACGCCCTCGGGGGCGGCGAGGAGCACCACCGCGGTCACGTCGTCGGCGCCGCGCTTGATCAGTTCCTGGATCGCCGCGACCAGGGTGCCGCCCGTGGCGAGCATCGGGTCGAGCACGTACACCTGGCGCCCGGAGAGGTCCTCGGGCATGCGCGTGGCGTACGTGGAGGCCTGGAGCGTCTCCTCGTTGCGGATCATCCCCAGGAAGCCGACCTCGGCGGTCGGCAGCAGGCGGACCATGCCGTCCAGCATGCCGAGACCGGCGCGCAGGATCGGCACGACCAGCGGGCGCGGGTGGGAGAGTTTGACGCCGGTGGTGGGGGCGACCGGGGTCACTGTGTCGACCGCCTCGGTGCGCACGTCGCGAGTGGCCTCGTAGGCGAGCAGGGTGACCAGCTCGTCGGCCAGCCGGCGGAAGGTCGCGGAGTCGGTGCGCTGGTCGCGCAGCGTGGTGAGCTTGTGGGCGACCAGCGGATGGTCGACGACGTGGAGACGCATGCCCATCAGGGTATCCGGGCCACCGACGCGCTCGACCGTCCCCGCGTCCGCATCAAACCGCCCGCCCAGGGGAAGGTGGCAAGAACTGGCTGGGGGTGGTGGGTCTATGCCGGACGTGGACGAGGGGTTCCCGGAACAGCGGGAGGACCGGCGGGACGAACAGCAGGAGACCGAGGCCGAGCGCAGGAGGCGCCGGGCCCGGTTCCTGCGCGAGCTGACGGAGGCCCGGGAACTGCGTGACCGTGTGCAGCCCCGCCGCGCCAGGACGGCCCGCCTGCGACACGCTCTGCGTATGCGCACGTTCCGCTGGTAGCAACGGGTGGCAACACGCCGTTGACGCCCGACCACATGGCCGTTCATGTGGTGACCGCGTGCGGCCACGGCGCCCGCGGCCGCGTACGATCGCCACGGCAGCAACAAGCGTCCAGTGCACCCTCGCCGAGCCGGTGAGCACGGGCTCCTGCGTCCCGTGGGCGATCGGGCGAATCAGCGACGTGTGATCAAGAGTGAGGGACACAGCGGGCCGAAGACGTCCCCTGAGCGCTCTGTTTCTGCCACGATTCCGATTGGGTGGGACTCGGAGCACGCACTCCCCGCCCGCAACCTCCGCCGGGGGGACCCCCAACCGGCACGCCTATGACCAGTGGGAGAGTCACGGTGTACTTCGCCGCACTGCTCGCGCGCACCGAAGACGGGTGGGAAGCGAGCGACACAGAGCTCGACGATGTGGAAACCCTGTCGGATCTCGCCGATCTGGCCCGTGAAGCCTCTCCCGAGGACGACACGGTGCTGGTGCTCATCGAGCAGGAGGACGCGTGGTTCGGCGTCGTCCGCGTCGATGGCGAGGACGACCCTCGTATCTATGTCTCGGACGCCGCCGCCGCTGCCCGCAGCTCGTACGGGGAGATCCTGCTCACGGACGAACTGCTCGGGAGGGAACCCGGCGACGACGACGCCGACCTGGACTCCCTCGACCTCGACGGCACCGAGGACGGTGAGCCCGAGTCCGACGACGATGACGACGGCGCGGCCGCCGAGGCCGCCGTGCCGCACGGTCCCGTCGGGGACAGTGAGGTCCTCGACGACCTGGGCGTCAGCGAGAAGGAACTGCACGCCCTCGACGCGGACGACGCGTTGAGCGCGATCGCCGAGGCACTGGGTGCCTCGGAGGTCCTGGAGACGGTCCGCTGAGCCCCTGCCCGGCACACCAGACCCCGGAAGCCGGCCGGGCACCGGCCGGCCCGGACCCGGTACGCGACCGCTGGCGGGCCGCGATGCGGCTCGCCCTGGACGAGGCGGGACGCGCAACCGCGGGCGGAGACGTCCCGGTCGGCGCCGTCGTGCTGGCCCCGGACGGCACGACCGTGCTGGCCGCCGGGCACAACGAGCGCGAGGCGACCGGCGATCCGACGGCACACGCCGAGGTGCTGGCGATCCGCCGGGCCGCCGCGAAGCTAGGAGGGTGGCGGCTCACCGGCTGCACGCTGGTCGTCACCCTCGAACCGTGCACGATGTGCGCGGGCGCCCTGGTGCAGTCCCGGGTCGACCGGATCGTCTACGGCGCCCGCGACGAGAAGGCCGGCGCGACGGGCTCCCTCTGGGACGTCGTACGCGACCGGCGCCTCAACCACCGCCCCGAGGTGATCGAGGGCGTACTCGCGGCCGAGTGCGCCCGACTCCTCACCGACTTCTTCCGCACCCGCTGAGATCCGTCGGGGCCCGTCGGCACCCGCCGGTACCCGCTCGGGCTCCGGCGCTCAACGGGGACCTCAGCCCCCGAATACCGATTTCAAACCAGGACCCACCTTGGGGTAGGGTCTCCCTCGGTAGCGTGTCCGAGCGGCCGAAGGAGCTCGCCTCGAAAGCGAGTGTGGCGCAAGTCACCGAGGGTTCAAATCCCTCCGCTACCGCTGAAGAAGGGCCCCGTCGAGAGACGGGGCCCTTCGTGCGTGGACATGGTGAGCATCGCGATCACCACAATTCCCGCGAACGCATGCCCGAGATACACTCGCCGCCGGCAATCAGGGCCCATGGGGCGCAGGAGACGGGGGAGGCCTCGTGGCAGTGCAGGGGAAGAAGATCGCGGTGTACGTGATCGTGGTCTTCGTGCTCTACGTGATCATCACCGACCCGGAGAAGGCCTCCGACTACGTCCTGATAGGTTTCGAGGGCATCTCGACCGCCGCCCAGGCCATCGGCGACTTCATGACGTGGATCGCCAACGGGGGCGAGTGACCGCCCCGTACTCCTGGGAGCGCCCATGATCCGCCACCTCTACGCGTCCTGACGCGTTCCGAAGCAGCCGCTCCACCTCGCAGGAGCCGTCCGCCGACGTGGTGGACGATTCTCCCGCTTCATCCATGCGTCATGCTGCGTCGTACGGGCCAACCCGCGGTCCCTCGTCCCCGCGTATCTCCTCAACACGGCGATATGCGGTGCTTGATCGCAACGCGCATTACTTGTGATGCTATGACCGGTTTTGACGGATGCGTTGACGGATCACGAGGTGGAGTTGACCGTGCCGGCCAGTACTGCGCCTCAAACGCCGCACCAGTCGACGGGCGATCCGTCCCGCGTCCGGGTCGAGCCGTCCGAGCCGCCGGCCCCACCACCACCGGAACCCGCGCCCCAGCGCAGAAGGGGCGCCGACACCCGCGCCCTCACCCAGGTGCTCTTCGCCGAGCTCAAGCACCTGGAGCCCGGCACTCCCGACCACGACCGCGTGCGCGGCGCGCTCATCGAGGCCAACCTCCCTCTCGTCCGCTACGCCGCCACCCGCTTCCGCAGCCGCAACGAACCCATGGAGGACGTGGTCCAGGTCGGCACGATCGGGCTGATCAACGCCATCGACCGGTTCGACCCGGAGCGGGGCGTCCAGTTCCCCACCTTCGCGATGCCCACCGTGATCGGCGAGATCAAGCGCTACTTCCGCGACAACGTCCGCACGGTCCATGTCCCGCGCCGCCTGCACGAGCTGTGGGTGCAGGTCAACAGCGCGACCGAGGACCTCACCACCTCCTTCGGGCGCACCCCCACGACCGCCGAGATCGCCGAGCGGCTGCGCATCACCGAGGAGGACGTCCTGTCCTGCATCGAGGCCGGACGCTCGTACCACGCGACCTCGCTGGAGGCGGCCCAGGAGGGCGACGGGCTGCCGGGCCTGCTCGACCGGCTCGGCTACGAGGACCCGGCGCTCGACGGTGTCGAACACCGCGACCTCGTACGCCACCTCCTCGTCCAGCTCCCCGAACGGGAACAGCGCATCCTTCTGCTGCGCTACTACAGCAATCTGACCCAGTCACAGATCAGCGCGGAACTCGGCGTCTCCCAGATGCATGTCTCACGGTTGCTCGCCCGTAGCTTCGCCCGGCTGCGGTCGGCGAACCGGATCGAGGCCTGATCGAAGCCTGATCAAGGCCTGATCGAGGTCGGATCGAGGTCAGGATCGGGGCCTGAAGGCCGCCGGCGGGGCACGGAACCGCGGCCGTCGGGGCGGCCGCGCACCCGCGTCGTGACGGTGTCCAGCATCCGGGATGACCTGCGAAAGCGGAGGTGGCAGGCGGGGCACGCGGGGCGCACAAGGGCAGACGGGGCGCACAGGGAAGCCGGGTCCGACATGGGCCCAGGCCATGACGGGTAACCGAAAGTAAGGCCGGGTCATCACCTGCGCGAGCGAATTGCTCATCGGGCCACTTTCCGGCATCTCTGCCCTGAAACGCCCTCAGACCCCCAGTTACCAGGGCTGATGCACCCTGGCATTGTCGACATGTCACTACAGCGTGTTGCCGACATGTGACATTCTGCGGGAAGCGCGTTTGCCGCAGCCGCGCCGCCGGTATTCAGGTGGAGGCTGCGTTCCCTACGACGGGAGCGTCCGCCGCGTCCGTCCGCGACCCAAAGGGGGTGGCATGTCCGCAGACCAGGGCAGCTCGAAGGTGCTCACGCTCGACAAGAGCGAGTCCGCGCCCGACGCTCTCCAGGCCCCTCAGGACCTTCAGGGCCCGCAGGACCTTCCCGGTCCCCCGGTCCTCCCGGCTTCTGATGTCCCTGCCGTGTCGGCCTCGGCGGACATCGACACCCGCACCCTGTCCCGCTCCCTGTTCCTGCGGCTGGCCGCACTGGACGAGAACAGCCCCGAGCGTGCCTACGTCCGGGACACCCTCATCGAGCTCAACCTCCCACTGGTGCGTTACGCCGCCGCCCGTTTCCGGTCGCGCAACGAGCCGATGGAGGACATCGTCCAGGTCGGCACGATCGGCCTGATCAAGGCGATCGACCGCTTCGACTGCGAACGGGGCGTGGAGTTCCCGACGTTCGCCATGCCGACGGTCGTGGGCGAGATCAAGCGGTTCTTCCGCGACACCTCGTGGTCGGTCCGGGTCCCGCGCCGCCTCCAGGAGTTGCGCCTGGCGCTGACCAAGGCGAGCGACGAGCTCTCCCAGAAGCTCGACCGCTCCCCGACGGTCACCGAACTCGCGGCCGTACTGGGCGTGTCCGAGGAGGACGTGGTCGACGGCCTCGCCGTCGGGAACGCGTACACGGCGTCCTCCCTGGACTCCCCGGCCCCCGAGGACGACGGCGGCGAGGGCTCCCTGGCAGACCGCCTCGGCTACGAGGACACCGCCCTGGAGGGCGTGGAGTACCGCGAGTCCCTGAAGCCCCTGCTCGCCAAGCTGCCGCCCCGCGAGCGCCGCATCATCATGCTCCGCTTCTTCGCGAACATGACGCAGTCGCAGATCGGCGAGGAGGTCGGCATCTCCCAGATGCATGTCTCCCGCCTCCTCACCCGCACGCTGGCCCAACTGCGGGACGGGCTGATCTCCGACTGACCGAGGGCCAGGGGTACAGCGGCTCCGGCTGAGCGGCTCCGAGGAAGTTCGGGCGCGTTCCCCGGAGTTGCTCGGGTCGGGCGGTGCCTACGGGTTCCTCATTGACGACCCGTCAGTCACACTGGCGCGATGCCTCACACGACGTGGACACGTGACCGTCGGGGCGCCGTCATCGGCGCCTCGGCGGTTCTCGTATGTCTGGGCGGTGTGCTGGCGTCCTGCGGAAGCACCGGCGGTGACGGCTACGTCGCCGTGGGCTCGGGCGCCGGCTCGTCCCGGCCGGCCGTGGCCCCCACGGGGGACGTGACCTTCGTACCGCTGGACGACGGGCGACCGCCGGCGGACTCCGGGCGCCCCGGTACGGCCGATCCGCCCGAAGGGCAGGGCGGTTCGGGCGCGGAGAACCCGCCAGGTACGCCGGACAGCCCGGATACCGGGCCCGACCTCCCCGGCACGCCGGACGGCCGGGCCGCGGACGGCGCCGACTCCGGCTCCGGCACCGGCACCGGCACCGATCCCGGTCGTACGACGACGGACGCGCCCTCCGCCTCGCCGCCGCCCTCCTCCGGCCCGCCGACCGGCGGCGGTACGCCGGCCCCGTCCCCCACCGGTCCGGCCGGGCTGAGCGTGAGCGAGCCCGAGCGGGAACCCACCGACAAGCGGTGGTGCGAGAAGGTGACCGTGGAGTTCCGCAACACCGGTGGCGCCGCGGTGCGTTCGGGCAGGGTGACCTTCGGTACGCATGTCATCGGCCCGCTCGGCATCGACTGGGCGACCGTGGAGTCCACGAGGAGGCTTCCCGCCCCCATCGCCGGCGGGTCGAGCCGCGAGAAGACCTGGACGGTGTGCGTGGAGGAGTGGCGGGTGCCACTGGGAATGCACATCGAGACCCAGGACGTCTCGGTGAAGTGGAAGTGACCGCTGAAGGCGACTACACCGGCTGCATCCGCTGCATCCGCTGCATCCGCCGCGTCAGCTACATCAGCGCGAGCCAGGTGACGGCCGCGACGACCGCCAGGGCCGCGATGACGCCGACGATCACGCCGATACGGGGGCCGGAGGACGCGGCCGCCTGCTGACGGCCCTCGGGCTCGTCGACGAAGGCGCGGAACATCTGGGTGCTGCCGGCGGGGTCTGGGGTGCCCTGGGGGCCCTGGGTGTTAGCCATGGCCCAGGACCCTAGCGAATGGGGAGGGGGCCGCCCCAGTGGGGTGCCCTCGTCTTGTGAAGCTGGTTACTCGGGGGCGCCCCTAGGGGGCATCGCCGCCGGACCCGTAGCGGTCTGCACGTTTACGTTCGCCAATCCTTGCCTTTGCCAAGGTTTTAGTGCGGACGCACCCGTTCCTATTTGCCTGTAGCAACCAATCAAACTTATGGTTGCTCTAAGCAACAAGATCGGGAGGGAGGTCGACCGGCGATGGCCGAGAAAGCGCAGTACGAGGAGCTTGCCCGTTCGTTCAGTGCCATCGGGGTGGTGAAGCGGGACCTGGGCCGGATGCTGCCGCCGGACTGCCCGGGCGGCTCGGCCGGAGTGCTGACGCTGCTCGGACGGCACGGCGACATGCGGATGAGCCGGCTCGCGGAGCTGCTCTCCGTGGACATGTCGGTGACCAGCCGCCATGTCGCCCACGTCGCCGAACGCGGCTGGATCGAACGGCTCCCCGACCCGGCGGACAGACGCTCGCGCATCCTGCGCCTGACCCCCGAGGGCCGGGACCGGCTCGACGACCTGTACGAGCGCATCACCCACCTGCTCGCCGACCGGCTGGGCGACTGGTCCGAGGACGAGGTCGGGCTGCTCATCGGACTCCTGGCCCGGCTGCGCGAGAGCTTCGGCGACTGCCGGGCCGGGCCACGGATCACGCCCGCCACACCCGTCGCGGAAGCCATCCCGCCCGTAGCGGAAGCCCTCGCACCCGTCGCGGAACCCGTCGCGGAAGAGAACACCACCGAACACACCACCCGTACACCCGCATAAGCAGCAACGAAGAGAAGGAAGTCCATGGCAACGACCACACCAGCCGGTGTGCGGGCCCATGCCAAGCACGCGGGCGGCGCCCCGGGCGGCGCCGCGATGACGCACCGGCAGATCATGGAAGCGCTGACCGGGCTGCTGCTCGGCATGTTCGTCGCGATCCTGTCGTCGACGATCGTGTCCAACGCCCTGCCCGACATCATCAAGGACCTCGGCGGCGGCCAGAACGCCTACACCTGGGTCGTCACCGCCTCGCTGCTGACGATGACGGCGTCCACCCCGCTGTGGGGCAAGCTCGCCGACCTCGTCTCCAAGAAGCTGCTCATCCAGATATCCCTCGTCATCTTCGTGGCCGGTTCGGCGGCGGCCGGTCTGTCGCAGAACCCGGGCATGCTCATCGCGTTCCGCGCGGTCCAGGGCATCGGCATGGGCGGTCTGTCCTCGCTGGCCCAGATCATCCTGGCCGCGATGATCTCCCCGCGTGAGCGCGGCCGCTACAACGGCTACCTCGGCGCCACCTTCGCCACCGCGATGGTCGGTGGTCCGCTGATCGGCGGTGTCATCACCGACACCAGCTGGCTGGGCTGGCGCTGGTGCTTCTACGTCGGCGTGCCCTTCGCCGTGCTCGCCCTGATCGTGCTGCAGAAGACCCTGCACCTCCCCGTCGTCAAGCGGCAGGTCAAGGTCGACTGGGCGGGCGCCTTCTTCATCACCGTGGCGGTCTGCCTGCTGCTGGTCTGGGTGACGTTCGCCGGTGACAAGTACGACTGGCTGTCCTGGCAGACGTACGCGATGGTCGGCGGCACGCTCGCGCTGCTGCTGGTGTTCCTCCTCGTCGAGACGAAGGCGAGCGAGCCGATCATCCCGCTGCGGCTGTTCCGCAACCGCACGATCACGCTGGCCTCGCTGGCCTCCCTCTTCGTCGGCATCGCGATGTTCGCGGGCACCATCTTCTTCAGCCAGTACTTCCAGCTGGCCCGGGACAAGTCGCCGACCATGTCCGGCATCATGACCATCCCGATGATCGGCGGCCTGTTCGTCGCCTCCACCGTCTCCGGCCAGATCATCACCCGCACCGGCCGCTGGAAGGGCTGGCTGCTGGCCGGCGGGGCGCTGCTGACCGCGGGCCTCGGCCTGCTGGGCACGATCCGGTACGACACCCCGTACTGGCACGTGGCGTCCTTCATGGCGCTGCTGGGTCTCGGCGTCGGCATGATGATGCAGAACCTGGTGCTGTGCACGCAGAACCAGGTGGCCCCCACCGACCTGGGTGCCGCCAGCTCGGTCGTGAACTTCTTCCGCTCGCTCGGCGGTGCCGTGGGCGTCTCCGCGCTGGGCGCGGTCCTGGCCCACCGGATCACCAGCTATGTCGAGGAGGGCGTGGCGGGCCTCGGCCCCAAGTACGCGTCCGCGCTCGCCGGTTCGGACTCCTCCAACAGCATCCCGGACGTCGACGCCCTGCCCGCGCCGCTGCGCACGGTGGTCGAGAGCGCCTACGGCCACGGTGTGGCGGACGTCTTCCTCTACGCGACCCCCATCGCGCTCATCGCCTTCCTCGTCGCCCTCTTCATCAAGGAGGTCCCGCTGCGGACGAAGAACGCGCTGGCCCAGGCCGCCGAGGAGCAGGCACCGGCCGCCGCTGCGGCTCAGGCCGCCGCGGTTCCCGGGGCGGTCGCCGCGGCCGAGCCCAGGGTCCCCAGCTGGGCCACCACCGCCTCCGCCGCCCCGGAGACCGAGCCCGCGGGCACCCTGAAGCTGGCGGCCGTCGCCACGGTGGCTCCGGGCGCCGACCCGTCCCCCTCCACCGGCGGCACCCCGATCCACGGCCACGTCCGGGGCGCCGAGAGCGCCCCCGTGCCGGGGGCCTCCGTCACGCTGATCTCCCTCGGGGGGCGGCAGCTGGGCCGCGCGGTCGCCCACGCCGACGGCGCCTACAAGGTGGACGCGCCCGGCTCGGGCTCGTACGTCCTGATCGCCGCCGCCGACGGCTTCCAGCCCCAGGCGTCCACGATCGTGGTGGACGGCGGGCCGGTCCCGTACGACATCCTGCTCAGCGGGACCAGCGGTCTGAGCGGCACGGTCCGCGACGCCGGAACGGCGCGCCCGGTCAAGGACGCGATGGTCGTCGTCACCGATGTGCGCGGAGACGTGCTGGCCACCGGAACGACGAGTCAGCAGGGCGAGTTCACCTTCGCCGACCTCGTGCCCGGCACCGTGACGGTCGCCGTGAACGCGACGGGGCACCGCCCCCGCGCGCTCCCCGTCGACATCGGCGGCACCGGCGTCACCCGGATCGAGCTCGACCTCCACGCCGGGGCCCGCCTCCAGGGTGTCGTACGGGCCCCCGGCGGCCCCCTCGGCGACGCCCGCGTCACCCTGGTCGACGCCGCGGGCAACGTCGTCGGCACGGCCACGACCGGCACCGACGGGGCGTACGCCTTCACCGACCTGGACGGCGGCGAGTACACCGTCATCGCCACGGGCTACCCGCCGGTGGCGACCGCCCTCACGGTCACCGGCCCCGGCGTCGACGGCCACGACATCGAACTGGCCCATCCCGTCGAGTAGTTCATCCCGCTCACCACAACCCCGGCCCGCGGAGCACGCGCAGAGCGGACGCGCGCTCCACGGGCCGGCCTCATCCAAGCTCGTCCAAGCTCTCCAAGCCCATCCAAGGAGTCACCCAGCATGGGACTGACCGCGAAGATCCGTACCCGTGACGGTTGGGCCGTGTCACACGCGGTCGTCACGCTGACCGACATGACGGGCAGGCAGATGGCGCGTGCCGAGGCCGACGACGAGGGCACGGTGCGCGACACCACCGCCCTCGCCCCCGGGGTGTACACCGCGATCGTCACGGCCGTCGGCTATACACCCACCGCGTCCACCGTCATCGTCACGGACGGGGGAGGCCGGGCCGAGATCGGCACCGTCACCCTCACCCGCCAGGGCGGCACCGAACTCCCCCCGCCCGGCCCCTGGACCATCGACCCGGCCCACTCCTCGATCACCGCCACCACCCGTCACCTGGGCATCTCCACCATCCACGGCCGCTTCACGGACTTCTCCGGCCAGATCGAGGTGGCCCCCGACGACGCGGCCAAGTCCCGGGTGGAGGCCGTCATCACCGCCGCCTCCATCGACACGGGGAACGGCATGCGGGACGACCACCTCCGCTCCCCGGACTTCCTGGACGTCTCGGTCCACCCGGAGATCACCTACCGCTCGACCGGCCTCACCGCCGGCCCCGGCCCCGACCGCTGGACGCTCCACGGCGACCTCACGATGCACGGCGTCGCACGCCCGGTCGACCTCGCCCTCACCTACCTGGGCACCGGCACGGACCCCTGGGGCGGCATCCGGGCCGCCTTCCACGCCACCGCCCAACTCCACCGCGACGACTTCGCCATGAACTACAACCAGGTACTCCAGGCAGGCATCGCCGCGATCGGCACCACGCTGAAGGTGGAACTGGACATCCAGGCGGTCCAGGGCGAGACACCGCCGCAGGCGTAGGACTGCCGCAGGCACCAACGACAAGGTCACGCTCGGCAGGCGCGCGAGGCCCTAGGCTGCGGCCATGGCACCGAACATCGCGACGAACACCTCCGTCACCCTCGACGAGCTGCTGGACTTCGTACGTCCGCGCCACCGCGCGATCCTGCTCACCCGCCGCGCCGACGGCGGCCCCCAGGGTTCGCCACTGACCTGCGGCGTCGACGACTCGGGCCGCATCGTCGTCTCGACGTACCCGGAGCGCGCCAAGACCCGCAACGCCAAGCGGGACTCCCAGGTCAGCCTGATCGTCCTCAGCGACGAGTGGAACGGCCCCTGGGTCCAGATCGACGGCACGGCCGAGGTCATCGACTCCCCCGACTCCGTCGAGCCGCTCGTCGAGTACTACCGGAACATCGCGGGCGAGCACCCGGACTGGGACGAGTACCGGGCGGCCATGCTCAAGCAGGGCAAGTCGATCATCCGGGTCACCCCCACCCGGTGGGGTCCGGTGGCCACGGGGGGCTTTCCGGCGCGGGTTGCTCCGCAGGAGTAGCGGGGGAGCAGCTGCCCCGCTGGGGCCGGTGATTCGGCTGCGGGTTCGTTGTGGCTGGTCGCGCCCACGCGGCGGAGCCGCATATCGATACAGCCCCGCGCCCCTCAAAAAAAGGGGCCGGCGCACCGCCCACGCACCGGCAGCCATGCCCGCACCTGTCCGCGCACCTACCGAACGCGCAGCCCCACAGCCCGCTCAGCCGACGGCGGTCACCCGCGCCTCGATCCCGCCGATCACGATCTCCAGCGCGGTGGAGAAGTCCCGCTCGAACATCTCGGCCACCGTGTCACCCCCACGGGCCTCCATGATCGCCTTGGACGCCTCCATGACGTGGCTGATCTCCGGCACCTGCATCACCACGGCCATGGCATCGCTGAGGTACTCGTCGTGACTCACGCCGGCCGCCGCGCAACGCTCGATGAAGTGCCCCTCGATCGTGCCGAACCCGTACACGAACTGGAAGACCGCCGAGATCGCCGCCGTCTGTTCGGACAGCGGCAGTCCCGTCCGGCGGATCACGCGCTGAACGGCGAAGGAGAACTCCAGGTAGTTCGGCCCGATGTTGAGGAAGGTCCCGGCGAGCGGCGACACCCACGGATGGCGGACCAGTACCGCCCGGTAGTCCACGGCGAGCTCCCGCAACTGGTCGCGCCAGTCCGCCGTGGACTCCTCGTCGTCGCCCGGGATGGCGGCGGGCACCCCCGTCTCACCGAACACCGCGTCGAGCGCCAGCTCCAGCAGATCGTCCTTCGTGTCCACGTACCAGTAGACGGACATCGCGGTGACGTTCAGCTCCGCGGCCAGCCGTCGCATCGAGAACCTGGCCAGACCCTCGGCGTCCAGAAGCGCCACCGTCGTCGCGACGATCCGGTCCCGGTCGAGGCCGGAGGGCTGCCCGCCGCGCGCCGCCCCGCCGCGTCGCGCCTTGTCCGCCAGCCAGACACTGGCCCGCGCCGGACGACGCTTCGCCCTCTCGGCTGCCACCATGGCGCACCTTCCTCGACACTCCAACAGCTGGTCACGATGCTAGGCGCTTATGGGGCCCCCGCCCGCTCAGCCCTGCGCAGCAGCACCGCCGCGACCACCCCACCGAGCAGCACCGCCACCGCGCCCACCAACTGACTGGACTCCAGACCTGAGGAGAACGCCTCGGTGATCCGGTCCCGTTCGTCCTGCGACCCCGCCGCGGCCAGCGCCGCCGGCAAAGAGGACGCAGCGACCGGGATCAACGCCGCGAAACGCGAGTTGAGTACGGCCCCCAGCACGGCCACGCCCAGCCCGTTGCCGAACTCCGCCAGCGTGCCGTTGACGCCCGCGCCCACGCCCGCCTTCTCCGGCGGGATCGCGCTCATGATGGCGAGCGCCATGGCCGGGCTGGCGATCGCGGCACCGGCGCCGATGAGCACCAGACCGAGGAGCGTGCCCGAGTAGCCGTACGCGGTCAGCGTGGCGATCGACACCAGTCCGCCGGACGTCAGGATCATGCCGATGAGGATGGCGATCGGGATGCCGAGCCGCGTCGCCCACTTCGCCGCCAGACCCGAGAAGTTCAGCACCACGATCGTGACGGCGAGCGGGGCCATGCGCACACCGGCCTCCATGGGGTCGTAGCCGAGGACGAACTGCAGGTACTGGGTGAGCAGGAACAGTGAGCCGGCCATGCCGAAGGCGATGAGCACCGCGCCCGCGACGGCGCCCGTGAACCGGCGGTCGCGGAAGAAGTGCATGTCGAGCATGGGATACGGGATGCGGCTCTCCCAGTACGCGAAGCCGGCCAGGACCACCACGGCCACCCCCGCGGTCGCCAGGACCCGGCCGGAGGTCCAGCCGTGCTCCGGCCCGGAGATGATCGCGAAGACGAGCGAGCCCATACCGATCGTGGACAGCAGCGCGCCCAGCAGGTCCGGACGGTCCCCACGCGGGTCCTTGGACTCGGGCACGAGGGCCGCCACGGCCACCACGCCGAGTGCCGCGACCGGCAGGTTGATCATGAAGATCGCACCCCACCAGAAGTGGTCGAGCACAAAGCCGCCGACGAGGGGGCCGGTCGCGAAGCCGAGCGCGTTGACCGCTGCCCAGATGCCGATCGCCCTGGGCTGCTCCTCGGGCGTGAAGATCTGCATGGCGACCGCCAGCGTGGTGGTCATCAGCAGCGCACCGCCGATGCCCATGCCCGCGCGGGCGGCGATCAGCTGGCCGGTGGAGTCGGCGAGTCCGGCCACCAGCGAGCCGACACCGAACAGGGAGAGGCCCGCGATCAGCATCTTCTTGCGGCCGTAGCGATCGGCGGCACTGCCCGCGGTGAGCAGCAGGCCGGACTGCACGAGCGAGTACGCGTTGATCATCCACTGGATGTCGGAGGTGGCGGCGCCGAGTTCCTCGGTGAGGGACGGGATCGCCACGTTGAGCACCGTGTTGTCGAGTACCACGGTGAGCAGCGCGAGGCTGAGGACGCCCAGGATCAGCCAGCGTTGGGGGTGCCCCTGCGGGGCGGGCATCGAGGTGTCGGCGGTCGTCGGCGCCGTCATGGGAGGTGGCCCTTCTGCGGTGTATGGGAACCGTACGTCTTACACCGTAGAACCCTCCCATACACCGTACAAGCCAATATCGGCGGCGCAGGAAGGACAGTGGCCCGAGGCACGAAGCCCCGGGCCACCGCCTTGAGGAAGCCACCGCCTTGAGAGGAAACCGAACGGTCAGGCGCCGCTCGTCGGCTGCGTCAGGTCGTAGAAGGTGGAGTTGCCCACCGTGACCTCCTTGAAGTTCTTCTCGACCCAGGAGCTGATCTGCGAGGCCGTGCTGCTGCCGCTGCCGCTGCCGCTGCCGCCCGTTCCGCGTCCGGGCCCCATGCCGCCGCCGGAGCCGCCGGAGATGAAGTAGTGGATCCTGCCTTCCTCCACGTACTTCTTGAACTGGGCCGGTGTCGGGGACGGGTCGGTGCCGTTGAAGCCGCCGATCGCCATCACCGGCTCACCGGTGGTGAGCTGGTAGCTCGCGGCGTTCTGGGCGCCGATGGCCGCGGCGACCCAGGTGTAGTCACTCGCGTTCTTCTCCAGCAGTTCCTTCGCCTCGGAGCTGACGGACGCGCCGTTGAGCAGCCCGCCCATGCCGCCACCGCCGCCCTCTGCCCGGCCGCCCTGCTGCCCTTGCTGGTTCTGCCGGCCCGGCTGGTTCTGGCTGCCGCCGGGGAAGCCGCCGCCAGGGAAGCCGCCGCCAGGGAAGCCGCCACCGGGGAATCCGCCACCTGGGAGTCCGCCGCCGTTGCCGCCGGTCGGGGGCCGGCCCGTCTGACCGTTCTGGCCGCCTCCCGGGAAACCGTCGCCACCGGGACCGCCGCCCGGGAAGCCGCCCCCGCCAGGGCCGCCGCGACCACCCGCGACCGCGGGACCGGCCGTGACGATCGAGCCGCTGTGACCCTCGTTCAGCGTGGTGAGCGTGTAGGCCGTCGGACCGGCCAGCGCCGCGACGACGCTCAGCCCGAGGACGCCCAGGGTCAGTCGACGACCGAGTTTGCCGACGAAGACCAGGCCCAGCGCGGCGACGAGTCCGCCGACGAGCACGACCCACTTCAGCCAGGGCAGGTAGTCCGAGGAGCGGTTGAGGAGGACGTACCCCCACACCGCGGTCGCCGTCATCGCGCCCGCCAGTGCCAGCGACGCCCAGGACCTGCCGCGCTCCTCCCACAGGACGGCCGCGCCCATACCGATCAGCGGCGCGACGTAGGGAGCGAGGGCCACGGTGTAGTACTCGTGGAAGATGCCCTGCATGAAGCTGAAGATCACCACGGTGATCAGCAGCGAGCCGCCCCAGAGGAGGAAGGCGGAGCGGGCGGTGTCGGTCCGAGGGGCCTTCCGCGTCATCCACAGGGCGGCCACGAGCATGATCAGCGCGGCCGGGATCAGCCAGGAGATCTGGCCGCCGTTGGTGGAGCCGAACATCCGGTCCCAGCCGGTCTCGCCCCACATGCCGCCGCCGAGGCCACCGCGGCCTCCTCCGACGCTGCCGGTCTCGTCGCCGTTGATGCGGCCGAGGCCGTTGTAGCCGAAGGTCAGCTCCAGGAAGGAGTTGTTCTGCGAGCCACCGATGTACGGGCGTGAGGACGCCGGCCACAGCTCGACGATCGCGACCCACCAGCCGCCCGCGACGACCATCGTGAGCCCGGCGAGCAGCACCTGGCCGACGCGCTTCTTCCAGGGGGCCGGTGCGAGGACCACGTACACCAGCGCGAGGACCGGCAGGATCAGGAAGGCCTGGAGGGTCTTCACCAGGAAGGCGAGGCCGATCGCGGCACCGGCCCACATCAGCCACGTCGTCCGCGCCTTCTCCAGAGCGCGCAGGGTGCAGTGGACCGCGGTGGCCATCAGCAGCGCGAGGGCCGCGTCCGGGTTGTTGAAGCGGAACATCAGAGCCGCGACGGGCGTGAGCGCGAAGACCGCCATGGTGAGGAACCCGGCCGCGGCGCTGAACCGGCGGCGCACGGACGCGTAGAGCACGGCCGCCGTGGCGACGGCCATCAGGACCTGCGGGAACAGGATCGCGAAGGAGTTGAGGCCGAAGACCCTGACGGACAGCGCCATCGGCCACAGCGAGGCCGGCGGCTTGTCGACGGTGATGGCGCCCGCCGAGTCGAGCGAGCCGAAGAAAAAGGCCTTCCAGGACTGGCTGCCCGCCTGCACGGCCGCCGAGTAGAAGGAGTTGGCGTACCCGGAGGCCGTGAGGTTCCAGGTGTAGAGGCCGCCGATGACCAGCAGGGTGAGGAGGAACGCGGGGCGCACCCAGCGGTGGTCCTCGGGGTGCCCTCTCCAGAGGCGGCGCGCCCAGGGCTCCTTGGGCTCGCCTGTTCCGGTCGGCGGGCCCCAGCCCTGCGCGGCGGGACTGACCGGCTGCTGGGGTGCGGTGTTGTACTGCGTGGTCATCATGCGTCCCTCGAATCGTGATCGCCACGGGCCTCGTACGGCGCGGTGACGTGGGGAGTGGGGGCGTGGGGCGTGGTGGCGTACGGGGTGGTGACGTACGCCGAGGGAGACGAGGGAGACGAGGGAGACGAGGGAGACGAGGGAGACGAGGGAGTCGTCGCGTACGCCGGCGACGCCGCGGACACCGGGTCGTGGGACGCGACGACGGCCGCGGCCCCGTCGCGCCGCTCGGGGAACACCCACGCCCTGAAGAGCAGGAACCGCAGCACCGTCGCCGCGAGGTTGGCGGCGATGAGGACCGCCAGTTCCGTGGAGTGCGAGGGGCTGCTCGTCGCCGCGTTCAGGGCGGCGAGCGAGCCGCTGGTGAGGGCGAGCCCGATGCCGAACACCACCAGGCCCTGGGCCTGGTGCCGCACGGCGCGGTCCCGGCCGCGGACGCCGAAGGTCAGCCGCCGGTTGGCCGCGGTGTTGGCGATCGCCGAGACGAGCAGGGCGAGCGCGTTGGCGAACTGCGAGCCCATGAACGGCCGGAAGCCGGTGTAGAGCAGCAGGTAGAAGAGGGTCGACAGGCCGCCCACGACGCAGAAGCCGACGAGCTGGCGGGCGAGGCCGCGCGGCACGCCCTGGAGGTCGCGGTCGCGGGGGTCGTCCCCGAAGGGCCGGGCGAGCCGGTCCAGCGGCAGGGAGCCGCTCGCCAGGGCCCTGCCCACCCGCCACACCCCCTTGAGGTCGTCGGTGGCGGTCTTCACGATGTGCACCGTCGAGTCCGGGTCGTCGACCCAGTCGACCGGCACCTCGTGGATCCGCAGGCCCGCGCGCTCGGCGAGGACCAGCATCTCGGTGTCGAAGAACCAGCCGGTGTCCTCCACCAGCGGGAGCAGCACCTGGGCGACGTCACGGCGTATGGCCTTGAAGCCGCACTGGGCGTCCGAGAAGCGGGCCTGCAGCGAGCCGCGGAGGATGAGGTTGTACGCGCGGCTGATCAACTCCCGCTTGGGGCCGCGCACCACCCGCGAGGCGCGGGCGAGCCGGGAACCGATCGCGAGGTCGGAGTGCCCCGAGATCAGCGGCGCCACCAGCGGCAGCAGCGCGTTGAGGTCGGTGGACAGGTCCACGTCCATGTAGGCGAGGACCGGCGCGTCGGACGCGGACCACACCGTCCGCAGGGCCCGCCCGCGCCCCTTCTGCTCCAACCGGAAGGACGTGACCTCGGGGAGCTCCTCCGCCAGCCGCGCGGCCACCCGCGGGGTGGTGTCCGTCGACGCGTTGTCCGCGATCGTGATGCGGAACGCGTACGGGAACGTGCGGGTCAGGTGCTCGTGCAGTCGCCGTACGCACGGCTGGAGGTCCTTCTCCTCGTTGTAGACGGGGATCACTACGTCCAGGACAGGTGTACCGGCGTCTGTGGCCGGGAGGTGCTCCCGCGCCGGCAGGGTGCCGGGAGAAGAGTCGGTTCGCATGGAGCCGACTCTCGTCAGGCCCCCTGTTGTACCCGTGTGGTGGCGCT
Organism: Streptomyces bluensis; assembly: GCF_014650715.1. Lineage (GTDB taxonomy): Bacteria > Actinomycetota > Actinomycetes > Streptomycetales > Streptomycetaceae > Streptomyces > Streptomyces bluensis. The sequence continues at coordinate 30,586 of NZ_BMVM01000015.1, forward strand.
GTGCTGTGCCTGTGAGTCCAATGGCCGGTCCGTCGCCCGGTTTGTTGCCCGGTCGAGCGACGGCAACGCCCGGTCGAGCGACGGCAACGCCCGGTCGAGCGAGGGCAACGCCCGGTCGAGCGAGGGCAACGGCCTGGCGAGCGAGGACAACTGCCCGGCAAGCGAGGACAACGGTCCGGCATGGGCGGGCAGGTGAACCGTGAACACGGTCCGCCCGGGAACGCTGTCGACGGTCACGTCACCGCCGTGCGCGGTCGCCACGGCCCGCACGATGGCGAGGCCCAGACCGGTCGATCCGGAGGTACGGGAGCGCGAGGAGTCGCCGCGCGCGAACCGTTCGAAGACGCGCGGGAGCAGCTCCGCCGGGATGCCCTGCCCGTCGTCCTCGACGTCCACGCACATCCACGGCCCGCGCCGCTGCACGCGCGCGGTGACGGTCGTCCCGGGTGGTGTGTGCGTGCGGGCGTTCGCGAGCAGGTTGACGAGGACCTGCTGGAGCCGTGCGGTGTCGGCCGACACGAGCGCGGGTTCGTCGGGCAGGTCCAGCCGCCAGTTGTGGTCGCGTCCGGCGGCCCGTGCGTCGCTGATGGTGTCCACGACGAGCGGGACGAGATCGGTCTGCTCGACCTGAAGCGGCCGCCCCGCGTCGAGCCGCGCGAGCAGCAGCAGATCCTCCACGAGGAGCGTCATACGCCCCGACTCGGACTCGATCCGCCCGAGCGCGTGCCGCGTGTCGGGCCCGATCTCCTCCCCGCCGCGTCGGGTCAGTTCGGCGTATCCGCGGATGGACGCGAGCGGCGTCCGCAGTTCATGGCTGGCGTCCGCGACGAACTGCCGTACCCGCGTCTCGCTCTGCTGACGTGCGTGCAGGGCGCTGTGGACGTGGTCGAGCATGCGGTTGAGGGCCGTGCCGACCTGGCCGACCTCCGTGTGCGCGTCGGTCTCGGACTCGGGGACCCGCTCGTCGAGGGTCACCTCGCCGGTGTGCAGGGGGAGTTCGGAGACCCGGGTCGCGGTGGCGGCCACCTTGCGCAGGGGGCGCAGGGCGACTCCGACGAGCACGGAGCCGGCGACGCCCGCGGCCAGGAGACCGGCGGCGGTGACGCTGACCTCGACGAGGATCAGGGTGTTGACGGTGCTGGTGACGGACTCGGTGGGCAGGCCCACGTAGAAGGTGTCGTCGTAGCGGTTGGTGTGGGAGGTGACTCGGTATTCACCCAGGTCGGGGAGGGTGACCGAGTGTGCCGTGCCGTCGCGCGGGACCTGGGCGAGCGCGGCGAGGTCCGCCTTGCTCAGCGTGACGGCCTCCATGTCCTGCTGCCGGCCGGTGCTGGAGCTCGCCAGCTCGGCCACGACTCCCTTGACGATGGTGCCGTTCCGCACCACGGCGCCGATCGTTTTCTCCGGCGAGCCGCCCCTGGTGACGAACATGAGTTTCTCGTCCGTCGTCAGGGTGCGGGTGCCGCTCGGGACGGGTACGGGGAGGCCCGCGGGCGGTTTGGGCCCGTCGGCGCGCTCGGCCACGTCCTCGATCTTGGTGTCCAGTTGCTCGTACAGATGCGAGCGCAGCGCGATGGCCGTCACCGTCCCGATGACGGCGCACACCACCGCGATGAGCGCGACCGCGGAGACGACCAGCCGCGTTCGCAGCGTGCGCGGCCGACGTTCCCGCCTCTGCCGCCGCCTCAGCCTCAGCCTCAGCCTCTGCCTCTGCCTCTGCCTCTGCCCCTGCCCTTGTCCTTGCCTCTGCCTCTGCTGGTGCGGCTGTTGTCGTCCACTCATGACGCCGCGGGCTTGATCAGATAGCCCGCGCCGCGCCGGGTGTGGATCATCGGCTCGCGCCCGGCGTCGATCTTCCGGCGCAGGTAGGAGATGTAGAGCTCGACGACGTTGGCCTGGCCGCCGAAGTCGTACGACCACACGCGGTCCAGGATCTGCGCCTTGCTGAGCACGCGCCGCGGGTTGCGCATCAGGAAGCGCAGCAGCTCGAACTCGGTGGCGGTGAGGTGGATGTCCTGCCCGGCCCGCGACACCTCGTGGCTGTCCTCGTCGAGGGTGAGGTCCCCGACGACGAGCATGGAGTCGGAGCGCCGGTCGGCGGCGCCGGAACGCCGGATGAGCCCGCGCAGCCGCGCGACGACCTCTTCGAGGCTGAACGGCTTGGTGACATAGTCGTCCCCGCCCGCGGTGAGCCCGGCGATACGGTCCTCGACCGCGTCCTTGGCGGTCAGGAAGAGAACCGGCACGTCGGGCAGCTCCCGCCGCAGCCGTCCGAGAACGGCCAGCCCGTCCATGTCCGGCAGCATCATGTCGAGGACGACCGCGTCGGGCCGGAACTCGCGGGCGGTCTGCACGGCCCCCTGCCCGTCACCCGCGCTGCGGATCTGCCAGCCCTCGTAACGGAGGGCCATGGACAGCAGCTCGGTGATCGACAGCTCGTCGTCCACCACGAGCACCCGGACGGGGCTCCCGTCCGGCCTCAGCAGTTCGGTGCGCCCCTGGGGCGTGGTCGTGGTCATGCTGGAACCATGGCGCCCCCCTCTGAGAGTGCTCTTTCCACAACCTGTGATTTCCCTGAGAAACACACAGGCGCCTCTCAGGAAAGCCCGCGGATCCTGGGAATCCTCAGAGTCCGTCAGAAGAGCCCGTCCTGAACCCCACCCCCACTGCTCCTCAACTCCCTCACCGGAACACCGAGTACGTCCTGATGCCCCGTCCCCGTCCCCGTCCCCGTCACCGCCTCCACCGCGACCAACTCCCACCCCGTCATCAGCCGCGTATCGAGGACGACGACCCCGCGCCCGGTGGCCAGATGGAGATCGGGCCCGGCAGCGGCGAGTACCGTGCCGCCCACGGTCCCGCCCGCGACCAGCTCGGTCACCACCCCGTCCGCGCCCGGCAGGCCGTCGAGCCCGAACACCTCGGCGTGGTCCACCGTCCGGCACGGCATCCGCTCCAACGACTCCGGCCAGCCGTCGAGCGCCACCGCTCGCGCGTGCAGCTCCGCCACCTCGGCCGCCCGCTCCCCGGCCTCGGGCAACGCGGACCGTACGACCCGCTTGTCGGCGTACGGAATCCGGTCCGGCACCCTGAGTGCGGCCCGCAGGACCTCCTCCGCCCGCCGGGCTGCCATCAACGGTCCACGCCCCAGCCAGCTGAAGCAGACCGCCCCCTGCTCCCACAGCCGTGCGTGCCCCCGCTCGACCGCGGTGATCCCCACCTTCACCATGCCGGGCCCGAACCACGCGAGATACACGTGATACGGCCGCGGATCGTCCGCGATGGTGTCGGCGGCGACGGAGTGCGCCCGATCCAGCCGCGCACACTCCTCACACCGGGCACCCCTGCTCCGCCCCGACACTCCGGCCCGCGTGGGACACCCGTGCCCCCGTGCTCCCACGCATGTCCTTACACCCCCTGTCACCACCCCAAAGGCCACCTTCTTCCCCCGTGGCAGAGCACTCCCGCGCCCGCCTTCCCACACCAGCACGGGCTCCGCGTCGACCCACCGCAGCCCCGTACATCTCCACGCCTGTGTCATCCCTCACGAGACTAGGCGCTGCCACTGACAATGTGCCTTGACCTGCTGCGCCCGCGCCCCCGCTCGCTGACAGGGCCGGCCCAGAGGGCCAGCCCACAAGGCCGGCCCTTGTGGGTCAGGCGCCGGTCTTCTCCTGCGGAGGACGGTAGGCGGTGAAGGGCAGCGTGGACGTGCGGTGCCGACGGACGGCCTTGCGCGGGGGGCGCGTGAGGGTGATCTGGCGGACGAGCTGCTGGAAGCAGGCGAGGGCGGCGAGAGTGGGAAGCGCCGCGGTCGCCACACCGGTGATGCTCTTGGGCGCCTGGGCAATACACAGGAGCATGGCAACGCCCGAGAAGAACAGCACAACGGACCAGGAGTGCGCCGCGCGACGCCGGTGCAGAGCGGCACGCAGAATGGACAAGGTAGCCACCATCCACGGGCCGTAGACGAGCAGGGGACACAAACCAGCAGCCCCATAAGCGGCGTGGAGACCGGGCAGACGACGCAGAGGGTCGTACGTGATCACGCCGCCGAGCACGCTGACCATCGCGACGACGACAGACGCAACCGCGACGATCAGGTAACTGACCTTCTGCAGCGGACTGAGTGCGGGCCTCCGTGGTCCGACACGGCGATGCCCGGGCACGGGACGCACGCGCGTCAGTTCGTCGGTGACCTGCGCCAAACCGGCGAGACGATCGGTCGCGGGCATGTCCTCGCCGGATTCGCCCACAGTCGGATCAGAGGGAAATGAGCCCCCCGCGCCGCTCTCGGCCGCGGCCTGATCCCTCAGCAGATACGCCAGCTCTTCTGCGGGGTCCCACGATGCGTCCAAGGGAGGGAAGGCGGTGAAAGACTGCTGTACGGAGGCCGGGGACGCATACTCGTAATCCGGGTACGGCCGCGCCCTCGCGCCCGGGTCGAGGTGGGTGCCGCTCATTCCATAGCTGCTGTACGTCTCAGACATGGCGGCTCTGTCCCATCCAGCCCCCGGGGCGGGCGACGACCGATTCTCCGGACCACAGACGCTCGAACTCGTCCTGGATCTCGCTCATCTCCGCCAGGAAACCCTCAAAGACCGTGGACGAGTGCAGCAATTCAATGTGATTACCGCGATAGCAGAGAAAGGCGTTCGCGTCCGGGGTGGACGCGGGTCGCGGCGTGAAGGTCCACCCTCCCTTCGACAGCACACGCGCATCAACGCGGAAATCCGGGCTGTTTGAAGGGCCCCATGGCGCGGTAGACGTTGCTCCAGTCATACCCCTCCAACGCCGGACGCAATGACGCAGATGCGTGGCAATCAGGTGATGGGGTTGGGCCATACAGGGGTTTCGCGAGGAGTAAAGTCCGATGCCGCATGGCGCAGCACCACTGATGTGATCTTGGGTGTTATGGGGAGGGCGCCCGCGCCCGCGACAATTCCGCGATCTCCGAGGAAATCCGACAGGGCGTCTTTCGTCTCACGTGTCACCGCCGGATGAACACGCGTCCTCGGCCACGAAGCGCATGCGCCTCCGCGAGGGTGCCCCATGGCACACCTGTCCGGTGAACCCACGCATCCATATGGCTCATTCGTTCGAGTTGAGGTTCTCGAACGAGGTAGGCACTGTGCGTGATCAAGAACCTCAAACGCGCCGCTCTTGCGGCCGCACTCCTCGCCATGCCCTTCGCGGCACCCGCTCCAGCCCATGCGCAGGAACGTTTCTCCGTGGCAGTGACCCTCCCGGTGACGGCCGCGGTCCATGCCCTCCCCCTCGCGGCGGAGGCGCGGGACGGCTACCAGCGCACGAGCTTCCGACACTGGAACGCGGGCAAGAACCCCACCGACGGCTGCAACACCCGAGCGGAGGTCCTGCTCTCCGAGGCCGTCGACCCACCCGCGGTCCTGCCGGGCTGCAAGCTGTCCGGAGGCCGCTGGTGGTCGTACTACGACTCCAAGTGGCTGACCGCCGCCTCCGCCCTGGACATCGACCATATGGTGCCGCTCGCCGAGGCCTGGGACTCCGGGGCCTCGCAGTGGACCGCGAAGCGTCGCGAGGCTTACGCCAACGACCTCGGCGCCCCGACGTCCCTGGTCGCCGTCTCCGCGGCCTCCAACCGCAGCAAGGCCGACCAGGACCCGGCCGAGTGGCTGCCGCCGGCCACCGACGTCGCGTGCCGGTACACCTCGGAGTGGATCGCGACCAAGCTTCGCTGGGAACTCACCGCCGACACCGTCGAACGTGAAGCGCTCACCCGACTCGCGGACGCGTGCCCCGGCACGACCGTGACGTACGAACCCGCCCTGTAGGACCAACGGCGTACCGGGTTGGCTCTACGTCGTCGGAGGCCGACCTCGCTCCAGCCGGACGACCACGGCGGGGGCGAGGCGGCGTACGTCGCGGGCGGTGCGTCGACCGTCAGGCGTCGCCCTCGGTCTGGGACACCCCACTCGGGGACCCCTCACGCTGAGCGCCCTCACTCGAAGACCCCTCACTCGGAGACTCCGCGCTCTGAGATCCTCCATTCGGAGATCCCTGGGAGTCCCCATTCTGAGAGTCCCCATTCTGCGAGCCCCCGCCCTGGGTTTTGCACTGCTCCCGCGCTCTTGTGGTGTTCGCGGGCCCGAATACCACAGTCCAGAGAACGTCCTCAAGGCCCTGCTTCCTCTTGACGGTCACCGCGCATGTGTCCTGAACAAGCGCTGGGGCGGTTTGGGCCGCGGCAGACGAGGCGAAGGTCATGGCTGCCACGAGGCCGATGACGGCAGCGGCAGCGGAGCGTGCGAAGGATCGGTGCGCAGAGCGCGATCGCGGAGTCTTCATGATCACACTGTGGGCGGAGCAAACACGGGGAGGAAGGCTGACAGTCCTCGCGCGGTCAATTCGACCCGATCGTGTGATCCGCCAACCGATGCCTGACCGCACGGAGGGAGTAACAGCGGGAGTAACAGCTCCTCATTGGGCGCTTGCGGCGGGACGGACGACGATCTCGTTGACGTCGACCTGCGCAGGCTGGGCAACGGTGTAGGCAATGGCCTCCGCGATGGCCGAGGCGGGCAGCGCCACGGCGCGGTCGGCTACCTCCTCAAGGACCGCGTCAGCGCCGTCGGTGAGTTCGTCGACGCGGTTGCCCAGGTCGCCGCGGGCGCGACGGTGGTGGACCCCGAAGTGGTCGGCCAACTCCTCAACCTCCGCCGCGATCCCCTGCGACGCCTCTGTACGTCACCGAAGCAGCAGTCAACAAGAACGTCAGCAACATCCTTCAGAAACTCGACCTCCACCTCTACGGCCGGGGACACCGCCGCGTCCTCGCACCGCAACTGAGACGGAAAGCGAGACGGGGCCCGACGAAGGCCCCGACCGGCGAACGGTCGAAGGTGGTGGACGGTGCTGAACGGCAGCGAATGCAATCAGAACTGCAACCAGGGGTTCAGTTCCTGCTCACGCCCTGAGCCAGGCACCGAGCAGTTCCTCGGGGCCGTACACAGCCTGAAGGCCGGAACAACCGGCCCCGCTGCGGGAGACCGCCACGAGCGGTACCGGCTCGTCGGTGATCGCCGCCCGGTGCTTCTGCAGTGCGGCCAGGTCGTGGCTGTCGAACGCGGAGTTCTCCAGCCACTTGATCGAGCCGAGGAAAAGCAACTGCTGTGCCACCGGCTGCCGGTCGGCCCCCACCACGTCGATTTCGACGTCGTTGCTGCGGGTCCAGTACCCACCGATGGCCGGAGCGGCGGGAAGGAGCCCGTCCGGCAGGAGACGGGCGAGGGATTCCCGGACCAGGGGCTCGATCGCGCGGCCCCGCCAGCTCGTCCACTGCTCCTTGATCCGGCTCAGCGTGAGATCTCCCCGCATCCGCTCGATCTCCGCCATGTGTGGATCCAGAAACGCGAGCCAGAAGCGCAGGTAGGGGTCTGCCACCCGGTAGCGGCGTTCCTTCGACGGCCTCAGCGAGAGCGGCAGCTCCGCGGCCACGACCCTTTTCTCGGTCAGGACGTCGGTGGCTCGGGTGAGAGTGGTGTGGGCGATACCGCCCGCCGCGCGAGCGATGTTGGTGAAGGTTCGTTCCCCGGATCCGATGGCCCGCAGGACCTCCCTGCTCATTGCCCGCGGTGGAAATTCCGCGGCCAGTGAGCGTTCGGCGGAGACGAGCAGCGCCGAGATCGGGTTGTCCAGCGAGTCGCGGAGGAACTCCCACACATCGGCTCCGGCCCGCCACTCGGCGCAGATCAGTGGGAGACCGCCCGTGATCAGAGCGGCGTCGAACGCGGCCGCAGGAGACAGGTCGAGCATCTCGCCGATGTCGGCCGGGTTCAGGGGCCCCACGACCATCTCCCGGCCACGCTGGTGAAAGGGACGGTCGTAGCTGTTCAACGCCTCCATCATCGACAGATCGGACCCGACCAGGAGGAGAAGCACCGGCTTGCGGCTGAGCAGCCGGTCCCACGCCCGCTGCAGCATGCCCTCGAAGGCGTCGATGCGGTCCATGAGATACGGGACCTCGTCGATGACGAAGACGCTGGGGGTGTCGTCGGGCAGGACCTCCGCAAGCAGCCTGAATGCCGCATTCCACTGCGTCGGTGTTTCCTCCGAGAACAGTCCCCGCTCGGGAAGGGTGGATCTGGCGACGGCGTCGAGCAGTTCGGTCAGTTCGTCCTCCGCCGTGCCGCCCGCCGCGGTGAAGAAGAGGTACGGCGTCTCGGTACGCCGGAGGAATTCCTCGACGAGGCTGGACTTGCCGACCCGCCGCCTTCCCCGCATGAGGATGCACTGCCCCGGTTTCGCCGACCCGACGGCATCGTGAACCGCCTGCAAGGCGTTGCCCAGCACGCTCAGTTCGCGGTCCCGCCCGATGAAACGACGCATGTACGCTCCCCGCGCGGAGATGGTATCGATGGAGATAGTATCTCCATTGATACCATTGCCCTCGCATTCGGCCATGAGGCTCATGACGCTGTGGATGCCGGAGAGGTTGAAAACCCGCTCGTCGTCTCGCAGGTGGCACCAGGCTTCGAGGTGGGGCGGGACGAGCATGAGGCGGCTGAGGGTGCGCACCGTCCGGTTCCCCGCTGTCGCGACGTATCGGCTGTAAACGCAACCAAAGATGCAACCGGTCCACACCGAAGAGCCGAGCCACGACTGTGGCTCGGCTCTTCGTTTCGCCTCTTCAGGCGGCTGCGGAGGATACGAGATTCGAACTCGTGAGGGGTTGCCCCCAACACGCTTTCCAAATGTTCGTCCGGGGGTGTTCGTCCGGGGGTTCGGGGACGCTCGGGGACGTCCTGACCTGCGGTGCAGCGGGTGCGGGCGGAGCTTCTGAACGGTGCTGTACGCCGGTGAGTGCAACCAGAACTGCAACCACGGAAGCGGAGCGGCGTGAGTGTCCAGCTTCTGCTCGTGGCTCCTGGTCGGCGGGGAATCGCCTCCTTACTCCCCGTTCTGCGACCAGGCCGCGGTGAGCGCGGTGACCGGGTCACTGTCGGCTGGTGCTGCGGGCCACCATTCGCCGTCGTCGTCCTGGAGGTAGGGGTACCAGCGGGCGTCGGGACCCAGACGCAGCTGGATGCCGAGGTGGGTGAGGGTGAGGCGGTTGCGCCAGGTTCTGAGGTGTGTGAGGGAGTCGGTCATCTCGGCGAGGGCCGCGTCCAGGGCGGCGCGGGTGGCCTTCATCACCTTCGGGTCGGGGGTGTGGGGGTGTTCGGCGACGGTGATGCCGGTGGGGCCGCCGTGGCGCCAGGCGCGGGTGAGGCGTGCGAAGGCAGTGGGGTTGGCGCCGGTGTTCTGGATCAGGTGGTGGAACCACTCGGGTCCGGGGTTGCTCGCGGCGATGCGCACGGCGTCCTGGTGCTGGGTCAGGTGCAGGTCGGCGGTGTCGCCCGCGAGGAGCCGGGCGGCGCGCGCGGTGGTGTCGGCCATGAGGCGTTCCAGGTCCGCGGAGGCCAGGCCGGTGCCGGGTGGCGGGACGACGGGCAGTGCTGTGGTGTGGGCGGCGGGTTCCGGGAGTTCGGGCAGTTCGGGCGGCTCTTCGGCCCAGCGGGCGTACGCGGCGGCGGCCGGGATGTCGGCCGGCGCCGGTGGGGAGGGGGTCTCCTGTGCTGCCGTACGGAGTGCGCGCAGCTGGGCGAACACCTCCTCGCGACCGCGGCCGCGCAGTGCGAAGAGCACGAACGGGTCGGCGTCGATGGTGGCGGCGATGGCGTAGCAGAGCGCGGCGGCGTGCTTGCAGGGGTATCCCCAGTCGGGGCAGGAACACTCCGGATCGAGCTCGGTGGGCAGTGGGAGCAGTGGGACGCCTGCGTGCCGGGCGTCGTCTACGAGTTCGGCGGGCATCTCGTCGTCGAGAAGTGCTGCGAGGTGCCCGGCGCGGCCCGCGATCGTGTCGAGCAGGGTGTCCCACTGAAGGTCGGTGAGGACGGGCAGGTGGACTGAGGAGCGGTACGGGCGCGGGCGGCTGCCCTGGACAGCGGCATTGACCTGGCCCGGAGCGACGGTGACCGGGCCGACCATGCCTTTGCGGGCGTAGGTGCGTCCGCGCGAGAGCCGTCCGGCGTCCAGGGTGGAATCCTCCAGGGCGGCCACCCATGCCTGGCCCCACCAGGTCGCGGCGAAGGCTCGCTTGCCGCGGGCGGGCGCACGGCGCGGGCCGGGGACAGCGGGGCTCATGACTGCCTCCCCAGGGCGACGAGTTCGGCGAGGTCGGCGTCGGACAGTTCGGTCAGGGCTGCCTCGCCGGAGCCGACGACGGCGTCGGCGAGGGTGCGCTTGGCTTCGAGCAGCTTCGCTACCTTGTCCTCCACGGTTCCCTCCGCGAGGAGCTTGTGTACCTGGACGGGTTTGTCCTGTCCGATGCGGTAGGCGCGGTCGGTGGCCTGGTCCTCGACGGCCGGGTTCCACCAGCGGTCGTAGTGCACGACGTGAGTGGCGCGGGTGAGGTTGAGTCCGGTGCCCGCCGCCTTCAACGACAGCAGGAAAACCGGCACTTCACCGCGCTGGAAGCGGTCCACCATCTCCTCGCGCTGCGCGACGGGGGTGGCACCGTGCAGGAAGAGAGCGGGGACGCCGCGCTCTGCGAGGTGCTTCTCCAGCAGAGCCGCCATCTGTTTGTACTGCGTGAAGACCAGCACGGATTCGCCTTCGGCGGTGATGGTGTCAAGAAGTTCGTCGAGCAGATCGAGCTTGCCGGAGCGGCCCCGCAGCGGAGTGGACTGGCGCAGGTACTGGGCGGGATGGTTGCAGATTTGCTTCAGCGCGGTGAGCAGTTTCAGCACGAGGCCGCGCCGGGCAATGCCCTCGGATTTCTCGATCTTCGCCATGGTCTCGCGGACCTGTGCCTCGTACAGGCTGGTCTGCTCGGCCGTCAGCGGGACGACGCGGTCGGTCTCGGTCTTGGGCGGCAGTTCGGGCGCGATGCCGGGGTCGGACTTCTTGCGGCGCAACAGGAAGGGACGTACGAGACGGGTCAGGCGCTCGGCTGCCTCGGGATCCTTGCCCGCCTCGATGGCGCGGGCATGCCGGTCACGGAAGGCGGTGAGTGTGCCGAGGAGCCCGGGGGTGGTCCAGTCGAGCAGGGCCCACAGCTCGGAGAGGTTGTTCTCCACGGGGGTGCCGGTGAGAGCGACGCGGGCGTGGGCGGGCAGGGCGCGCAGTTCGCGGGCGGTGACGGCGTAGGGGTTCTTGACGTGCTGGGCCTCGTCGGCGGCCACCAGCGACCAAGTTGTCTCGGCAAGCACTTCGCGGTCGCGGCGCAGCACCCCGTAGGTGACCAGGACGATCTCGTCGCTGGTCAGGTCCTTGAGGTGGCGGTCACCGCCGTGGTAACGGCGTACGGGTGCGGACGGTGCGAATCTGGCGGCCTCGCGCTGCCAGTTGCCGAGCAGGGAGGCCGGGCAGACGACAAGGGTGGGGCCGGCGGTGGTGGGCTCGCTCTGGCGGTGCAGGTGCAGAGCGAGCAAGGTGATGGTCTTGCCCAGGCCCATGTCGTCGGCGAGACAGCCGCCGAGGCCGAGTGCGCACATCTCGGCCAGCCAGGCCAGGCCCCGCTTCTGGTACTCGCGCAACGTGGCCTTGAGAGCGGCGGGCTGGGGCACGGGGGTGCGGGACTCGGGGTCGCGGATACGAGCGACCAAGTCGCCGAGCGCACCGACCGCCGCACAGGGGACCCGGTCGCCGTCCCGCTCGGCCTCGCCGGTCAGCGCGGCGCTCAACGCCTCCATGGGGGTGAGCGGTTCCATCCGGCGGCGCTTGGCGCGGGCCACCAGCTTCCGGTCGGCGACCACCCACTGGTCGCGAAGTCGGACGAGGGGGCGGCGTGACTCTGCGAGGGCATCCATCTCGGCCTCGGTGAGCGGCTCGCCACCAAGGGAGACCTGCCAGCGGAAGTCGAGGAGGGCCTCGGTGTCCAGCAGGCCGCCCGCGGTGGAACCGGGGGCGGCGCGCTGCCCGATCTCCGCGGTCGTGGTGAGTGCCTTGACCAGTTCGCGCGGCCAGTGCACGTCGACACCGGCCGCGCGCAGCGCGTCCGTGGCGTCCCCAAGGAGTTCGAAGGCTTCGTCGTCGGTCAACCGGAGCTGATCGGGAGCGGCTTCGTTGAGCAGTCTTTGCAGCGGAGGCCAGGCGCGGGCGCCGCGACGCAGGGCGAGCAGGGTCTCGGTCTCGGCGCGCGGGCCGAGCAGCCGCTCCACTTCGGTCGGCTCGCTCCACAGCCGTGCGGCCTCGATGACGAGCGCCGGGTCCGCCGCGGTGTGCAGTTGCAGGACGGCCCGGAACTGCCGTCGGCGTCCGTCGGGTACGTCGACGCGCAGGGAGACACTGACCTCGGCGGTGAGCGCCGCCTGGGTTTCCTCGGCCCATTCACGCAAGGTGGGCACGGCACGGGCCTCGCGCCAGGCGTACGGCAGCGCTCCCATGGCGAGCGGCGCGGCCGGCGTACGGACCAGATCATCGGCGACCGCGTCGCAGAACTGGCGTACCAGCGCAGCCGGTTCGGCGATCCGTACCGGTGCAGGGCCAGGCTCGGGCAGGCAGTGGGCGTGCGGCGGGAAAGCGGCGGCCAGGGCGTCCAGCGACTGGCGCTGGGCGGCGGTGCAGGGACCCACCTGCCAGGTGTCGTAACCGGCGGGGGTGAGGGCCGGGTGGAAGCGGCCGTCGGCGAGCAGCCGCAGCGCCAAGCGAGTGGCGGCCTGCCAGGCGGCGCCGGAGGGATGCGTCGGCTCCGCATTGGCCAGGGCGGAGACAGCGACGGCGACAGGCAGCGCGTAACCCTCGACCCTGCGCCGCCTGACCGAGCGGCCGTGCGGCAGGACCAGCTCCACCGTCTCGGTCTCCAGGCCGGTGGGCGCCATACAGTCTCCGGCTGCTGCCCCGGTCGGCTTCCACAGCAGCAGCCGCCCAAGGCGGGCGGGCTCACCGGGCAGGAACACCGCCGCCCAGCCGTCGCCGAGCAGCTCCCTCACGAAGGCGGATGTTTCCTGCCGGGCCAGCGGCGGTGCGCTCCTCATGCCCGTACTCGGCTCTCGTACGACGGCTCGTGCCACTCTCTTCCGCCCTGTCGCTTGCCGGACCCTCCCCCGGCCCGCTCACCACCGAACCCCATCAGGCGACGTCACACGCTGGCAACCGCGGGCCTTTGCTTGACTGCTGGCGACGACGCAACGGCGGATATGCCGCTGCTGAACACAGCGGTCCTCAACCGTACGGTGCAGCGCTACGGTGAGGCCATGAGCACCTGGGAACCAGCCGCGCTGGAGGCGTTGACCGAAGAGGCCACCGTCGACGCCTACGGCCAGGATGAGCAGCTCACCGGCTTCTTCACGATGATCGAGGAAAGCCTTGCCATGCCGTTCACCACGACTGTTCTGGGCGTCGAGGTGAGCGTGGTCGGTGTCGATCTGGCCGAGGACGGGCGCGTGGTCGCACGCTGCGCCCGGGGGCCGGTCCGACAGGACATCGGAATTCTGGACCTGCCGCTGCCGGAACCCGCCCCCCCGAGGGCTCGCAATGGATCGAGGCATACCGCTACTGGGCTCGCTGAACTGGCGCGTCGCACAACTGCACAGCTGAGCTCCTGCTCGAACGGACAGTCGCCCCGACTGCCGCTGACTTGACCGACTGCGGCAAACAGAGAGCACGCAGCGCGCATACCGCAGTATGCTTATGGCTATGGCTGACACCACACGCATCACGGTGACACTCCCCACCGAGCAGGTGGCGGAGCTGAAGAAGATCACGGACAACATCTCCGGCTACGTGGCCGAAGCGGTCGCCAGACAGATCCGGCATCAGCTTCTGGGGGCCGACCTGCGCAGCCACACAGACGAGCACGGGGCCTTCAGTGAGCAAGAGCTGGCCGAGGCGCGGGCGCGGATCTTCGGTACGACGCAGGCCGCCGGCGGCGCGAGCGCCGCGTGAGCGGGCACATTGAGACTGTCGTCCTGGACAGCGAGGGGCTGTCGGCCTGGGTGGCGCAGGACCGGAAGGTTCTGGCGATGTTCCAGGTGTTCCACGACATGGGAGCGGACCTTGTCGTCAGCGCCAACACCATCGTGGAGGTGAGCCACACCAGGGTGAACCTGCCCCGACTGCAATGGGCGCTCTCCCGGGTCAAGGTGGAGCCGGTCACGGAGGCAGCGGCCAAGGCGGCGGCACAACTGCTCAAGGGCGCCGCTCTGCACGGACACAAGTACGCGATCGACGCCACCGTCGCCGAAGCGGCCTTGCGTCAGCCTGGCCCGGCCGCCATCCTCACGTCGGATGTCGATGACATGACCCGGCTGTGCGGCAGCAAGGTCCGGATGATCGGGCTCTGACCGCTGCCGTGACTCCGTCGCGGAGTCTGCGTCGGTCGCCCCACGGATGCGAGCATGCACCTTTCCTGCCTGACGGGTATGTCCCGAATGCCGCCTATAAAGGCAACCGAAACTGCAGCCAGGGCATGACGAAGAGTCGGACTGCAATGAGCGGTCCGACTCTTCGTTTCGCCTGTTCAGGCGAGTGCGGAGGATACGAGATTCGAACTCGTGAGGGGTTGCCCCCAACACGCTTTCCAACTGTCCGCGTGACTGTTCGGGGGCGTTCGCAGGGGGTCAAATAGCAGGTCAGAGACGGTAAGTGGACGGCAGTGAACGATGGCGGCCGTCAGCGCACTGGACAAAGACCAGGACAACGAACGACCTTTGGGAAGGCCAGGTCAGCGCGTGGTTAGACGGACGTGACCAGCCCGGGTTGTCGGTGCCTGCCGATATCCTGGCGGTCGCTGACTTCAGGGGGGCCAGTGTCAACTGTCCGTGGCAGTCGCAAGATCGAGAGGGCGGGCGTCAACGCCCTTCGCACCCTTCTTGAGGAACACGATCACCTCGTTCAGGAGATCGACGGAGGGAACGATCACGGCGAGGACATGATCGTTAACTTCACGCGCGGCAGCAAGAGGACGCCTTACTGGATTGCCATTCAGGTGAAGAGTGGCAAGAAGTACAAAAGGGTCAACGGGTACGCGATCCCCATAGATGACCATTTCGACGACTGGCGGCAGAGTCGCATCCCCATCATCGGCGTCGTCTACGACATGAAAAAGAAAGAACTGTTCTGGGTAAACCTTGCTGAACAGTTACGGTCCGTAGATGAGAGCCCCGGATGGGTTCAAGTAGCCAACACCTCGCGGCTCAACTCTGACACGATTGACACCTTCTATGCAGAAGTCGCGGCTTATGCTGGTGATGCCAGGATGCGGATTCGCGCGGCGAGCCAGGAGGATGCGCTAACCGAAGCCGTCCGAGCCAGGCATGGGCTAGATCCCGAGACGGCACCCAACCCGCTATTTGAGGAACTTGCTGACTTTGCGCTTCGGCATGAAGAACGTCTCCGTGTTTTTCGCAAGGATCTGATTCGATCCCTCCCCATCCAAGTTCTAGTTCTCATCATGCTGTGGGAGTGGCCTCGCCAAATTCGCTTCGTTGAAGGGTCCGCAGACTGGGTGAACCCAGTCGTATGGGTGCTCACCCTTTACCACTTCATGCTGTTCATGGCGCTTACCATATTCTTTGAGTTCAGAGCGGGGCGAGTCCCTAAGGAGACGGGGAGGTGGCTCTCTATCATTGCGGGCAACTTTCTTTGGATTCCGATAATGGACCCTGACGGAGATGATGGGTGGTGGGGCACATTTTGGATTTATGCAGGATGGCTCGTGCCGTCGTTCGGTCTCAAATTCCTGATTATTAGTTTCGTCGGGTTCGCTCGCGACCGCAAGAAAAAGCAGCTCAAACCCGATATGTGAGCCAATTGTGTTTTAGCGTGTGCGTACCCGGTGATTGCGGGCGGTCACGACCGTCCCTCACAGCGCCGAACGGTCCCGAGAAAAGCGAAGGAGTAAGCCTATGTATGACTGCGTGGGATGCGGGAGTCGCCGCCGGGAGGGGCTGTTCTTCGGCTCCGGGAATGAAGCGAAGTGGTGGTGCTCGCGGTGCCAGAGTGCCAGCCAGAAGAAGCTGATCAGCTCTCTCGATGACCGCTCCCGGGACGTCCTCACCCGTGATGCCGAAGGTGTGGACTGGCCCTACGGCCCGAACGTTTACGTCCATATGCGCGCGGACCTGCTGGACTGGGCGGACCGATACGACCTCAGGAGTGGCAGCACGGGGTGTTCGTCTGGACTGCACTGGCTTGACAAGGGCCGCTGCGCCAAGAGGGACTGCCACGACAGGCCGGGTTTCTACGACCACACGACCACGTGGCTTTCCCGGACCACCGGCAGGCCCGCTCTGGTCCTTAACCAGCCGTACAGGCAGGTCGACCCGGCTGAGATTTGGAAGCTCATCAGCGAGTACCCGTCTCTCACGGCCGAGGTGGGACCCGAGAGTTGGTACGGCTCAGGAACTTTCGCTGTCTACATCTGGAATGACAGCAACCGCGCCGATGCTGGTCGTCCGCACCGTTAACCGCGCATCGAGGGGCTTCACCGGATATGAGACCGTCGGCCAGTCGCGGCGTACGTGGAAAACTTGACCGCGAGGCGCCCACCAGGACGCCGGCGAGGCAGAGGAAGAGGAGGCCACGTGCCGCAGGGCAGTCCGCGAGGTACGTACCTGGAGGTCTCGGAATCCCTCCGCGAGAAGATCAGAGGCGGCGAGATAACTGAAGGACTGCCGTCTCAGTCGGCCCTCGTGAGCGAGTACGGCGTGAGCCGCAGCACCATCGAGCGGGCGCTTGCCGCGCTCAAGGCCGATGGTGTGGTCGAGTCGGTACAGGGCGCCGGATGGTTCGTGGCAGGGACCGGCGACCGCCGACCGTTGGTCGAGCGGGTAACTGACCTGCTGCGCGGCGAGGGGGTGAAGGTGGGCGACCGCTTCCCTACCGAGAAGGAGCTGTGCGAGCGGTTCGGCGCGTCCCGGACCGCCGTGCGCTCCGCCATCGCGCAGATGGAAGGTCAAGGGCTGATCGGCAAGGGGGCAGGGCGAGGGCGGGAAGTCCTCACCCTGCCGACCGGGCAGGAGACGCAGACGGCATGACGACGACGGAACGCACGGAGTTTGACGCGGACGCGGCAGAGGCCATCCTGCGCCGGGCATGCGCGGTCGCCGACCTGGACCCAGACGGCATCGAGATCCTTCGGCTAGGCGACCATGCCGTGTTCCGCATCGACGGTGGCCGGATCATCTCGCGGGTAGGGCGGGGCGCCGACCGCCTTGCCTCGGTACGGCGAGAAGTGGCCGTGGCCCGGTGGCTCGCGGACCAGGGGTACCCGGCCGCTCGTCTCGTCACGGACGCCGAACAGCCGATCGTGATCCAAGATCACCCCGTCACCTTCTGGGAAGGGCTCGCCGACGGCGACAGGTACGCGAGTACGGCGGAGATGGGTGTGCTATTGCGGCAACTCCACGAACTGGAGCCGCCGCCTTTTTCACTGCCGCGACTCCAGCCGTTCGATAAGGTTGCGAGCCGCTTGGAGCGTGCCGCCATTCCGGAGAGCGCCCGCGCATTCCTCCGCTCGATGGCGAGAGATTTGGAGGCAGAGTATGGGCGCCTCAAATTCTCGCTTCCATCGGGGCATCTGCACGGTGACTTCAACGTGGGTAACGTCCTGCACGACGCGGCAGGCCATCCGCGCGTCATTGACCTGGATGGATTCGCCACGGGTCCCCGCGAGTGGGACCTGATGCAAACGGCCATGTACTACGACAGCTTTGGTTGGCACACGGAAGTGGAGTATGCGGATTTCGTGGCCGGCTACGGTTTCGACGTGCGTGAGTGGTCCGGATACGCCGTTCTGCGGAGTGTGCGAGAACTCCTGATGGTCACATGGCTCTCGCAGAACGCGGGCGCGAACCCTCGGGCCGCTGACGAGGTTGAGAAGCGGGTGGCGACTCTCCGGTCAGGAGGATCACGCCGAGACTGGGCTCCCTTCTAAGCTTCAGGCGTGTCGAATTTGCGGACCAAATCGACGATGGCGTCCCCGCTTACCTCACGCACACCTGGGCCACTACGTACATAGAATTTTCCGTCATAGGTAACAGGAGCGTTCATAGCCCTGATGTCGATTCTCCAGAGCAGATACCCTTTATAGGTGAAGGGGGTCAACGACGAGGCCACTTCTTCAGCGAACCGAGGCGTCAGCTTAGCGCTCCTTATCTTGCTAACGAGCCAGCGGAAGTGCTCATCAATACTTCTGCCTAGGCGATCTATCTCGTGCCTCGTCCCGGTGATATAGAACCCCCCAACCTCAATGCTATTCACAGAAGAAAATCTCCTGATTGCAGCCGCGTCTTGAGCATCATCTGCAACGCCTATAAGGATCACCCCCTCCGCGCCTGTTCCCGTATTGGCCATCGCTGATGCGATTTTTAGAATCTTGTCGAAATTTCTATCATCGAACTTCGTCGGGTCGTTGACAGTACAGAATCCCTGCTTGAGCTCGAAAAGAGCGTCCTCCGTCAGCTTACTCGACAACATCTCCTCAAAAGCGGCTTCCTCCCCCTGAGCGCGCAGGTGACTGATGTCATCCTTTTTGGATAGCAGCTTGAAGTATGCGTCGAAAGTTATTCCGTTTCGTTCATGGCGCGCAGCTAGAACGAGTACATCTTCCGCCAACCGCTCGATAAAACTGCCCAACTCCATCGATTGATGCGGTTGACTCGGCGCGGACTTAGGGTCTCCATTCGAGACGATGTAGCAAGCATTATCGTAGAGGCGAGTTTCTACGAGCCGTTCGTAGAAGCGATCTGAAACGCGACTGAGGGCACTTGAACGCAACTCGACGCGCGCATGTCGCCTGTCCCTGCCGGAAAGCGCAATACGCTCCTGACGTTCTTCCTCGATGAATATGAAGCCAAGGTGCGGCCGGATGCGGTACAGGTCCGGATGCCCATAACGCATTCTTACGTCGGCGGCAATGGCGCTCAATTCCTGCATATGGTTCCGCATATTCTTCCTGAAGGAGGCTGCGGAACTCGCCTTCCAAATTATTGCCGCGAGCGGAACACTGTCCTTGCTGATCACAAGATCCCAGCTTCGATCAACACCTTGCGCCATCGGAAGGGTTGCGTTGCGCCCCCGTTCAATCCAAGCCGGGTCCACACCGCGAGCGACGAGTTCGGTAACCAGGGCTTCCTCGAGACGTTGCCCGGCTTGGTCGTATGGATAGCCCGAGCCGCCGTCTCGGATCCAGAACTGCTTCGCTGCCTCACTTACTGATTCCAACTTTCCCTTCCTTCATCGAAGACATTTAGGGCGTCAAGTCGCATTGCTGCCACAGGCGGAAGGTGCGTGCTTCTTCTGTGAAGGTACGGAATTCCACAGCACCTCGCATCATGGGCGAAATGCGCTCGCGGAATTCTCGAACGTACTGAACGCAGCGCGCCGACTTCAGCCCCTCGCCGAGTTGTAGCGCAGTCTTGGCGATTTCGCAGCCGTGCCGGATCTCGCCTTGGTTGATATATGCTTCGGCCTGCACCATCGTCGCGAAGAAGTCGCTTCGATTGTTCAGGCCATCGCCGAAGATCGATCCCGCGCCCCGTTCTGCCGCTTCTGCGGACCGGCCCAAATCTCGGAAGCAATGGCCGATCTCGGCTGCAAGTTCCACTTCATCGAAATACGCGATGTACGGCGGATCGCTGTCCGGGGTCCGCTGACTGAGCTTGCGCTCTGCCTCTACCAAGGCGAGGTCGCATCCTCGTTCGTCGCCGAGACGGGCCAAGGCCCGGGCCTCCATAGCGTGGAACTGCGCGGACATCGTGGGACCCAGCACGCCGGCCGGTCCTGTGTAGGCCGCCCGAGCGAGGGTGGCCGCATCCTGATAGCGCCCGAGGAACGTGGCCTGGTGGCTCATCGCGGAAAGAATGCTGCCGCCAAGGAGCCGGTCCCCTGCCGCTTGCGTCATGCGCAGTGCCTGGATGAAGTACCGCTGACCGATGCCGTGAAGGCCGCTGTCGTACGACATCCACCCGGCGAGCAAGAGCGCTTCCGCCACAGCCGAGTAGAGCTGTTTCCCCACGGCGTCGGAGTACTTCCCGTCCAGCATCGGCCGGACGTCCGTATGAAGATACTGGATCAGCGCGCGCCGGGCGTGGCCACCGCCGAACTTGCCGTCGAGCATGCTGAACGCTTCGGCGGTGGAACGGATCATCTCCACGTCCACCGTGCCGATCGCTCGGTTGCCCGCGCGTGTCAGCTCTCCGTCCGGCGGGGCGACGATCCAGCGCAGGGAAGCCGTGTTCCAGGCGGCTGAGTCCGGCTGTGCCCTGACCAGTACCTCAGCCTCAGCAAGGTCGGCACGCCAGAGGTCCGCGACGGTCTTGGCCGTCGCCTCGGGCCTGTCCGCGAACTCAAGCCCGAGGTCAGGCTGTACGGAGGACACTGCCGCGTCGCCCATGCCGATGTCGTCCAGGGTGAGCCGGCGCCCCAACTTCTGCCCGACGGCATCCGCGATGAACTGCGGCATGTTGCCGCGCGGGATCGCCCCCTTGAGCCACCGCGAGACGTACGCGTGATCGCAGGTGATGTCTTCGCCTGACCGAGCGGCAGCGGCGACCACCGCGCGAGCAAGGGACTTGTGCGAGAAGTCGCCTTCCTGCATGAGCGCGGCCAGTCTGGCGTTCCGGTCTGCCATGGGACCCCCAGAGTGCGGCCGTAGTACCAGCTTGACTCATCGTCACTCTACGCAGGTCAGCCCCGGGGTGCAGAGGGTTCGCACCTAGGCGTGCACGAGTGCACCCCCAAGTACTCGCTCCCGAACCGGGCCCCGGATGGCGACAGTTGAATCACCACCGCACGGGACAGGCCGACGGTTCCGAGTTGAAAGCCACGGGTTGACGGCGCGGAATCCTTCTGCCAACGTGAGTGGTAGGTAATACACACCACGCATTGAGGTGTGTGGCACCGAAGCACGACCAATGGGGGCCATGTCCACCGGACGCGGTCTCAAGGGGCCCGGGACAGAGCGGGCCGAGGGCGCACCCGACCCTGGTCATTCGGGAGGGCTTAGACCGAAAGGTCACGTCTCCATACGCCTACAACGGGGCCATGCCGAGCTACCTGATACGGGCGCGGCACCCCCGAAGGAGACATCTTCACCGCCCCGGCATCACGCCGTGAGGGCGCCGGATCGAATCCGGCCCGGGGCACTTGGCCTGCCGCTATCGCGGCGGCCACCAGCACCGGTGCGGCGGCACTCCCGGACAAGGACAGCCCGCCGCTTCCGGTCTTCCTCCCGACACAGTCAAGGAGTTCTTCCATGACCGAGCGCGTTTTCGTTTCCGAGACGTCCGACCCCATCGTGCTGGGCGTCTCGCTGCCGGTCGGTAGCGTCCGCGTTCAGGTGATCGACAGCCTGACCACCGCCCGTGTGGTACTGCGCACCGACGACACCAGCGGGCCGGCGGCCGACGCCGTCAACCGCGCCCGCGCCACGCAGAACGGCCAGGCGTTCGGCATCGAGGTGCCGGAGATGCCCGGCAACGTGATGGTGCAGAGCCGACGCGGCAACCGCATCGTGCAGAACGTGGGCACGGTCTACGGCTCGGTGACTGGCGTGACCATCATCAACGGCCGCGTCGTCTCCGGCGGCATGAGCGGCATGCAGACCGTCAGCCCGATCGAGGCCACGGTGTGCCTGCCCCCGCATTCCTCCCTCGCGGTCGTCACGCAGTCCGCCGACGCCGAAGTCTTCGGCTACGTCGACCGGATGGAGTTCCGTTCCGTCTCCGGCGACCTGGACGCCGACGGCGTCCGGGAGCTCCGCGCCAACACCACCTCCGGCGACATCCACGCCGGCCGCGTTACCGGGCAGATCACCGCACAGTCGGTCTCCGGGGACATCGACATCGACCTGTACGACGGACAGGCCGCCACCCTGGGCACCACGTCCGGGGACATCGAGGTGCAGGCCACCAACGGCGCGTCCGGGCACGTCAGCGCCAACAGCGTCTCCGGCGACGTTCGTCTCTCCGGCGCCCGGCACCTGAGCGTGTCCGCCAACACCGTCTCCGGCCGCGTCCGCAACGGCTGAACAATCGCCCGGCCTTCCCGCCTCTGACTAGGAGTCGCCTCGATGGCTGCCGTCTTCGCCGCCGTGTTCATCGCCCTGTACGTCGCCCACAGCGTGGGTGACCACTGGGTGCAGACCTCGCACCAGTCCGCGCACAAGGGCCGTCCCGGCTGGGTCGGCCGCCTCGCGGACGCCCGGCACGTCGCCACCCTGACCGCTACCAAGGTCGCCGTCCTGCTGCCGGTCGCCTTGCTGCTGGACCTGCACCTGTCCGCGCTCGGCACCGTGGCCGGCCTCGCCATCGACGCGGCCTCGCACTGGTGGGCCGACCGGCGCACCACGCTCGCGTGGCTGGCCAAGGTGACCGGCAAGGGCGAGTTCTACCGGCTCGGTGCCCCGCGCGCCGGTCATGACGACAACCCGCACATCGGTACCGGTGCCTACGCGCTTGATCAGTCCTTCCACCACCTGTGGCTGCTGGTCGCCGCGCTCATCATCACCACCGTCTGACCCCCGTTCTTGGCGGGGCGGTCGCACTCCCGGACAAGGACAGCCGACCGCCCCGCGCCCTTCCCGACGTATCCAAGGAGAGATCCACCATGCGTATGCGCACCTTCGTCGCCGGCCAGGAAGCGCACGGCGACATCGAGTTCGCGGAACTGGCGCTCGGCATCGACGTCGACCTGTTCCGGGGGCCGCTGGAGTTCGAGACAGACGGCGAGCGTGCCGCCCGTGAGGACGCGGCCCGTGGCGTCCTCGCCGACCTGCGGGCGGAGGCGGAGGCCGGTGACGAGATCGCCGGTTGGGACGCCCTGTACGCCGACGCGCTGACCCGTACGGTGCCGTTCTTGCGCGCCGCTCGCGGCTACCGGCCGGGGACGGGGGAAGCGGCATGAACGCGACCCACAGGCCTCTGACGAAGGTTCAGATCGGCGTCTTGACGGCCGCGTTCGTGCCCATGCTCGCCACGGGCGTGATCGGCGGTATTGGCACCTACAGCAACATCGGACACGCCTACGGCAGGGGAACCGCGCTCGGTGCCCTCGCCGCCGGCGAGGGCGCAACCGCCGTCCTCGCCCTGGTCCTGCTGGGACTGACCATGCTGGGACAGTCCTCCCCACGCGTCGTGCGGATCGGACTGTGGGCGCTTCCGGCCGCCGCCGCCGTCATGGGCGCCATGGCCGCGCCGGACGCTGGCCGGACCGTCATCTACGCCCTGACCCCGATGGGCATGTCCGTCTCGGCTGAGGGCATGGCGTTCCTCGCTCGGCGCATCGTCGTCCACACCGACGGCCGCGACGCGGAGAACGAGCGGCGCACCGCCGACATCGTGCAGGCCCTCGCCTACCACCGCGCCCGCGCCGCTCAGCACCCGGTCGACCGGGTCAGGAAGCGGTCCGAGCGGACGTCGTGGCGTCTGGCCCGCAAGGTCGGGATCGGGGACGCGACGCTCGGATCGAGGCTGCTGGATGTCCAGCGTGACCGGATCACCGCCGGTGCGAATGCCGCGCTCGCGTCGATGTTCGGCGGCACGACCCCCGCCCTCGCCCCACGTCCCGACGCGGACGCGAATGCGGAGGAATCCACCAAGACCATGAGGAATCGGTCTACGGCTGACCTGCGGGAATCGACCCCCGCGCCCTCGGTGGTGCTGACCCGATTCCCCGCGCTCGATCCGGTGGTGGTCGACTTCATGAAGCCGACGCTTCCCTTCAAGCCCGTCCGGGCGATCGCCTCGCCGGTCGACCCGGTGAGCATCGACTCCGCCCCAGCCGATCGGCGGGCGGTGGCGGCCGACTCCCCCCGATCCCGTCGGGCGACCGGAAGGGTCCCCGACGTGGCCCGGTCGCCCCGGCCGAAGCGCACGGCGGATCAGTTGCTCGCTGAGGCGCGCACCGCGACCGCCGATTGGCCCGACAGTCGGATCACGGCAGAGGGCATCCGCCGCGAGGTCCACACCTCGCCGGCGAACGCGCGGATGCTGCGGGACACGATCCTTGCCGAGCGCGCCGCCGGCGCTGAAGCCGCGTGAGCCGGCTGACCCTCGCCGATTGCTTCGACCCCGCCGGCGAGCGCTTCGGCATCCCCACCTACCCGTGGCGCTACGCCCCCGAAGACTTGGCCACCCGCCGCCAACTCCGCATCCGTGGACTGCGGCCGGGAGGTCAGGACATCGCGGCACAGATCCTTCGGCCGCGTCGGCGACGCGAACCGCTGACCGCGTACCTGTACCGGGTCGACCTCGCCCGTCCGGTGCGGCCGATGACCCCGGCGAGGTGGGCGGCGCTCGCCAAGGCCAATGCCGCCCGCCGCCGCTGCCCCGAGTGCGGCCGGGACGCCGGATACGTCATCCCGCCCACGCTCGGCATGTGCGTGACGTGCGCCTACCCCGAGGAACAGCGCGCCGCCTGAATCTCACAACCCACGCACTTTGCGTGGCCTCTCCTGGCCTATCTGGGCTGACTCTCTTCTCACGGGCCCGGCCGCCCACCTCCTACAGCGTCGACCGGGCCCGCCCTCCTCACACCCGAAAGTGGAAGGACTCTCAGTGAAGCATCCCGACGACGGCGAACTGTTCAACCGGTTGGAAGCGGAGATGACGGCCGACCCCGGGGCCGACGTGGTCGACCTCGACAAGGCTCGCGCCGCCCGTGAGTCGACCCCGACCGACCCGGCATCGGACGACCCGACCACCGCCGTCATGGTCGACCGGCCCGCCCCGACCGCGACCGGTCCGGGCTACCTGGGTCGACTGGCGGCAGCGAAGCGCCGGGACGTCGTCCCGGTCTGGCTGCGGTCGACCTCTGAACTGCGCACGGCCGCCGCATGGGTGGCCCGCCACTACGCCCACTCGGTCGGGTATCACGCGCTGCGCTCCCCGGTCTACGCCGCCCGCCCGACCCTGCAAGCCCCGGCGGGAGCCGCGAAGTTCGTGGGCGGCACGATGCGGTGGGCGGCCGACCGCGAGGGCGAACCGGTCCGCCTCGCCGCCGTGCGGCGCGAGGACGCGGCCGAGTACCTGAAACTGTCGCGGCAGCGTGACGGCCGGGTCCGGCTGCGGGTCCTGGTCAGCGTGCTCGCGATGTTCGTCGGACTGGGTGCCGCGCTCGCCATCTACGTCCTCGCCCCCGGATGGCTTCAGGCGCTGTCGGTGAGCGCGGTCGTGCTGGCGCTCGGCTACGCCGGCCGCAAGGCCGATGACCCGGTCATCCACCGGGCGGTGGAACTGCCCACGGCGTCCAAGCTCACGTCAGACATCGTGCTGCGGGCGCTCGGTTCGCTCGGCATTCCCGCGATCAATCAGGCGCAGGGCAAGGGGCGGGACGGGTTCGAGTTCACCGCCCCGATCACCCGCGACGGCCCCGGCTGGCGCGCGGAGGGCAATCTACCCTTCGGCGTGACGGTCACGGACATCATCGAGCGGCGCGAACGCCTCGCGTCCGGCTTGCGCCGCCCGCTGGGCTGCGTGTGGCCGGAGGCCGTGCCGAACGAGCACACCGGGCACCTGGTGCTGTGGGTCGGCGATCAGGACATGTCCAAGGCCAAGAAGCCCGCGTGGCCGCTGCTCAAGTCCGGTTCGGTGGACCTGTTCAAGCCGGTCGCGTTCGGCACCGACCAGCGGGGACGCTGGGTGGAGATCACGCTCATGTACATCGCGGCCGTCATCGGCGCGATCCCCCGCATGGGCAAGACCTTCCTTCTGCGTCTGCTGCTGCTCATCGCGGCGTTGGACCCGCGCGCTGAGCTGCACACCTACGACCTCAAGGGCACCGGCGACCTTGACCCGGTCGGTAACGCCGTGAGCTACCGGCACCGCGCCGGGGACGAAGAGGAGGACATCGAGTACGCGGTGCGGGACCTGCGCGCGCTGCGCGAGGAACTGCGGCGCCGCGCGAAGATGATCCGCTCGCTGCCCCGGGACATCTGCCCCGAGTCCAAGGTGACGTCGGAACTGGCGAGCAAGAAGTCGCTGGGACTGCACCCGATCGTGGTCGGGGTGGATGAGTGCCAGGTCTGGTTCGAGCACGACAAGTACGGCAAGGAACTCGAAGAGATCTGCACTGACCTGGTCAAACGCGGTCCGGCGACCGGGATCGTGCTGCTTCTGGCCACGCAGCGCCCGGACGCGAAGGCGCTGCCCACGGGCATCAGCGCGAACGCGTCGGCTCGGTTCTGCCTGAAGGTCATGGGCCAGCTCGAAAACGACATGGTGCTCGGCACGTCCGCCTACAAGCGGGGTGTGCGGGCCACCATGTTCAGTTGGGCTGACAAGGGCATTCACTACTTCGTCGGCGAGGGCGCGGATGCCCGGATCGTCGGCT
Source organism: Streptomyces bluensis (assembly GCF_014650715.1). Lineage (GTDB taxonomy): Bacteria > Actinomycetota > Actinomycetes > Streptomycetales > Streptomycetaceae > Streptomyces > Streptomyces bluensis. Next base: position 56,881 of record NZ_BMVM01000015.1, read on the forward strand.
CGGTGTACGTGGACGCCCCGGCCGCCGAAGCCATCGGCGCCCGCGCCCGCAAGGCCCGCGAACTGGCCGGCACGCTGTCCGGCTACGCGCTCGGGGAAGAGCCGGAGCCGGACGAGAGCGCAGCGTATGACCTGCTGCGTGACATCCTCGCCGTCGTCCCGGCCGACGAGCCCAAGGTGTGGTCAGAAACCGTCGTCGCCCGGCTCGCCGAACTGCGGCCGGAGGTCTACGACGGCTGGGACCCCGAAGGACTCGCCGCCGCGCTGAAGCCGCATGGCATCTCCACCATCCAAGTGGGCCGCCGGGTCAACGGCAAGGTCGTCAACCGGCGCGGCATCGACCGCTCCCACATCATCGCTGCGATTGCGGAGCGTGACGGAAACCGGGACGCGGGCTGAGTGTCCGGGGCCGCTAGCGCTAGCGGCACACCCCGCTAACGTTAGCGGCCCCGCTAGCGCTCCAAACCCGCCCTGATCAGGCCGCTAGCGGATAGCGGCCCACCTGCGGAAACCCCTGAAACCCGCCTGGAAGGGCCCTTCATGACCCTCATCCTCCTTGCTATCGCCTGCCTACTCATCGTCACGCTCGGTTACGTCGGACTGTGTGCGGCCTCGCCGTTCGGCGACTGCCGCAAGTGCCACGGCATGGGCCACGCGATGAAGACCGACCGCAAGGGACGCCTCAAGCGTGGCAAGGACTGCCGCCGCTGCAAGGCGACCGGCAAGCGCATACGCGTCGGCCGCTGGCTCTACAACCGCTGGGCGCGCATCTACCGCGCCGGCACCGACACCCCCCGCCCGGAAGGATTCCGATGATCTTCGACATCTCCGCCGTGCTGCTGTTCGGCGCCGCCTCCGCCCTCGCCGTCAAGACCAAGTCCGCCGGTGCCGGGGCCGCCATCGTGCTGTTCCTGTTCGGGTTCTTCGCCGCCGGAACCGGCGCGTACGAGCCCATCCGCGACCTGGTCAAGGCGTTCGCCGACGCGGCCAACTCCCTCGGCAACTGACAGGAGACCCCGTCATGAACGAACACGTCCCCGCCCTGCGGTCGCACGCGTCGGCCGTCTCCGGGTACGACCCGGCATCGCTGGAGTTGTACGCGCCCGACGCGGCGGCCGTCGAACTGGCCGCCGAACGCGGCCCGGTCGTCTGGGTGCCCGACGCCTACGGCCGCATGGTCCCCATGCCCAAGCACCTCGCCCCGCCTCCGATGCCCATGCCGGAGCCGCGCGACCTGACCCCGCTGCCGCTGCTTGACCCCATCGCACAGCGCTTCGTCGGCGCCGGGATCGGCGGCGGCGCCCTCGCGGCGGGCGTCGGTTGGGGCGTGGGCGAGGTCATCAACGCCGCCGCCGGGTTCACCTCCGGCGCCGCGATGTGGATCGCCCTCGCCGTCCTCGCCTGGCGTATGCCCGTGCGCGCCATCAGCGGCGGGCGCGGCAGCACGGTCAACATCCGCAAGGCCGTGATCAAGCGCAGCACCTTCAACGGCTGACAGGAGGCCAACCACCGTGTCCCGACTGCGCATTCAGGTCGCCCACTGGCCCCGCCGGTCCCTGATCCTGACCGACACACCCCGTCCCGACTGTCGCGACTGCGAGGGCGTTGGCGGCTTCGAGCACCCCTACGGCGACGAGAACGGCGAGTACGCCGGAGACGAGTGGGAGCCCTGCGGCTGCTGGAACGAGACCCGCCGCTGGTTCCTGCTGCCCCTGCCGCGTCGGCCCCGGTGGCTGCGTCGCCGCGACAGCGGCCGTGACCCGTGGGGGCCCGGCGGCTACAGCAACGAACCGCCCTTCTAGCTCTGCCCGTGGGCGGCGGCACTCCCGGACAAGGACAGCCCGCCGCCCACGGTCTCCAACCCCGACGTTGCAGAACAGGAGACCTACAGCATGACCCAACCGCGCGTATTCGGCGAGGGCCCCTTGGCCCCTGCCACCCGATCGGGGCGAGTGTCCCGGCCGCGTCTGCTGGATCTGTTCTCGTGTGCCGGTGGTGCCGGCATGGGCTACCACCGAGCCGGGTTCGCCGTGGACGGCTGCGACATCGCCGACCGCCCGAACTATCCCTTCCCGTACCACCGGGGCGACGCCCTCACCTACCTCGCCCTCCTGATCGCGTCGGGCGAGATCCACCGGTACGCGTTCGTCCACGCCTCTCCGCCGTGCCAGCACGGATGCGCGCTGACCGTGGGCACCAACGCCTCACAGGGATGGGGCCGTACCCACGTGGACCTGGTGGCGCCCGTCCGCGACCTCTTGGACGCGACCGGTCTGCCGTACGTCATCGAGCAACCCAACGGCCGCGCCGCGATCCGCAAGGACCTGACGCTGTGCGGTGAGATGTTCGGTCTCGGGGTCATCCGTCACCGCAACTTCGAGTTGGGCGGCTGGAACACCGCAGGGCCGGCGCACGTCCCGCACCGGGGCCGCGTCCGCGGCTACCGCCACGGCCGCTTCTACGACGGCCCCTACGTGGCCGTGTACGGCAACGGAGGCGGCAAGCCGTCCGTCCCGGAACTCCAGACAGCCATGGGCATGACGTGGACGGACGTGCGGGAGGAACTGACGGAGGCGATCCCGCCCGCCTACACCGAGTGGATCGGTCGCGCCTACCTCGCCGACCAGGTCCCCACGCTGGGGGTGGCTGCGTGAGCGCGCGCGTGCTGCCGCTGCGGCGACCGAACGGGCTGCGTGTGCTGGATCTCTGCTGCGGCGCCGGCGGCCTGTCCATGGGCTACTACCTCGCCGGGTTCGACGTCGTGGGCGTCGACAACCGCCCGCAGCCCAACTACCCCTTCACCTTCCACCAAGCCGACGCCCTCACCTTCCCGCTGGACGGGTTCGACCTGGTCCACGCGTCGTGGCCGTGCCAGCACTTCGCCAAGGTCACCGCATGGCGCGGAAGCCGGGCGGACCACCCCAACCTCCTCACGCCCGGCCGTGCACGCCTGGAAGCCTCCGGGCTGCCGTGGGTCATCGAGAACGTCCCCGAAGCGCCCCTGAGGCCGGACTACCTGCTGTGCGGCACCCAGTTCGGGCTCAGCGTCCGCCGTCACCGCGCGTTCGAGACGTCGTGGGGCGGCGGCGGTGACCTGGTCCCGCCCTGCTGGCACCACAAGGGACTGCTGGCGTTCGAGCACAAGAACGAGCGCGCCTACGCGGACGCCATGGGCTGCACCTGGATGTCCAACCTCGAAGCCCGGCAGGCCGTACCGCCCGCCTACACCGAGTGGATCGCCACCCAGTACCTCGTCCTGCAAGGGAGGGCCGCCGCATGACCACCACACCCACCCCCCTGGATGCCGCGCTCGCCCTCGCGGCGGCCGGCGTCCCGGTCCTGCCCCTGCGGGCGGGGAAGGTTCCGTTCGGTAACTGCCGTGCCTGCAAGGACGGTGCCTGCGGCGGCCGGCCCAACATGAAGAGCGCAGGCCCCTGCCGGTGCCTCGCGCCGTGCCACGCGTGGGCCGCCGCGAGCACCGACCCACACGTCCTCACCTCGCCCGTGTGGGCGCCGGTGTGGCGTGAGGCGGTGGCAGTCGCCTACCACCCCGGCGGGGCCGGACTGACGGTGGTCGACCTGGACAACGCGGCGGCCGTTGCATGGGCCCGCGAGACGCTGCCCCCGACGCGAACCGTGCCGACGACGCGGGGCGAGCACTGGATCTACCAGGGCGCCATGACGTCGTCGAACTCGGTTCGCCCTGGTGTCGACATCAAGTCGCTTACCCAGTACGCCCGTTGGCTCGGGCCCGGGACCGGCCGCATGGCTCTTCTTCCGGCGGCCGTCCGCGCCTTGGTGGTGAAGGAAGACACCACCCCCCGGCGGGGCGGGGTGGCCTCTTCTCTCCCCCCGCGCGCCACATGGGACCGGACGGTGGCCACCGGGTGCCGTCACACCGAGCGCTATGTCCGCACCGGCCTGGAACGCGGCCTCGCCCAGGTACGCGCCCGCACTGAATCCGGCGCCGGATCACAGGCGTTCGGCGTCGCCCGGTTCCTCGCCGCACAGCACACCGCGTGCCCGGGACCGTGCGGCCTCGCGTCGATCGGCGAGGAGATCGTGTCCGCCGCCGTCTCCGTGGGCGTCCCGGAGGCTTACGCGCGCCGCGCGGTCGCCAACGGCCTTGAGACGGCTGTGGAGCGCGCGGCATGAACAAATCATCCCGAACCCCCGCGAACGGCCCTCAGGGCGCCGTACAGCGCCCGCCGCGGCGGACCGTGGGCGAACCGAAGGTCGCCGCCCGCAAGGGCGTCCTTTCTGCCGTTGGTTCTGACCCGCAGACGGTCACGGTCACCGGCATCACCCCGGGCCTTCAGATCCAGTGTGAGGGCGTACCCGTCGCGGACTGGCTCTGTGCCTGCGGGCACCATGAACGCGCCCGGGGCCGCGCCGCCGTCATCAAGCTCACCGCCCGCGTTCGCGTCGGCGTCTGCCCCCACACCACCACCGCCGAAGGGAGGGCCGCCTCATGACTCCACAGCCTGTGGACAGCCCCGACCTGTGGGCCGGACTGCCCACCCTGGAACCACCGCCCGGCGAGGACGACACGGCACCGGACGTGTGGGAGGACCCCATTCCCCTCACCGGCCGCCGTGAGCGTCCACCGTTCCCTGCCCACGTTCTCCCCACCTGGTTGGGGGAGTTCGTGACGGCCGTCGCCGAGGAGACGCAGACCCCCGTGGACCTCGCCGGATCGATCGCCCTCGCCGTGCTCGCCACGGCGGCCGGCGGCCGGTCCGTGGTCCACGTACGCGGCAACTGGCGCGAGCCCACCAACCTCTATACCGTCGTGGCGCTCCCGCCCGCCAACCGCAAGTCCGCCGTGTTCGCGCTGCTGACCAACCCTCTGTATGAGGCGGAGAAACAGCTCAAGACCGCGATGAAGCCCGTGATCGTGGAAGCGGAACTGACGGCGCGGTTGGCCAAGGAAGCGGCCGACAAAGCCGCCGCCAAAGCCGCGTCCGCCGACGGCGACAAGCGCGATGAGATGGTGGCCACCGCCGTCGGCCTCGCGCAGACCGCCGACACGCTCACCGTCCCGGCCGAACCGGTGCTGTTGGCGGACGACTCGACACCCGAGACGGTCACCTCGCTCATGGCCGAACAGGGCGGCCGGCTGTCGGTGATGAGCGCGGAGGGCGGCATCTTCGACATCATCGCCGGCCGCTACTCCGGCGCCCCCAACATGGAAGTCTTCCTCAAGGGGCACGCCGGGGACCGGCTGAGGGTCAACCGGCAGACCCGCCGCGAGTACATCGACGCCCCCGCGCTGACCATCGGCCTCGCCGTACAGCCGGACGTGCTGAGGGACATCGGGAAGGTGAAGGGGTTCGAGGGACGCGGACTACTGGCCCGCTTCCTGTACTCCCTGCCGGTGTCCACGGTCGGTGAACGCGAGATCATCACCGCCCCGGTCCCCGAACAGACGGCCGCCACCTACACCGCCCGGGTCATCGACCTCGCCCTGTCCCTGGCTGAGTGGACTGACCCGGCCGTCATCCAGCTCACCCCGGAAGCGGACGCGGCGCTGATCGCCTATCAGAAGCGCATCGAACCGCAGCTCAAGGCACGCGGCGGCAAGCTGGGCCACATCTCCAACTGGGCGGGAAAGCTTGCCGGGGCGACGGCCCGCATGGCCGCGCTGTTGCACCTCGCCGAACACGGCGGCAATGGCTACGCCCACCCTGTCACCGTCGACACCATGCGCGCGGCGATTGAGCTGGGGGAGTACTACACCGCCCACGCCCTCGCCGTGTTCGACGTCATGGGCGCCGACCCGGTCCTGTCCCGCGCCCGCAGCGTGCTGGAAGCGCTGCGGGACAACGGATGGGAGGACGTCAGCCGGCGGGATGTCTTCAGCGTCCTGTCCCGCAGCGAGGTCCCCACGGTCGCCGACCTCGAACCCGCGCTCGCCCTGCTGGAAGACCACGGATACCTGCGGTCCTACCAGCCCGAGCGCACCGGCAAGCGCGGACGCCCACCGGCACCCCGCCTACAGGTCCACCCCACCCTGCGCCACGGCGGCCGGTGAGACCTGCCCGCGCACACAACCCCTCCCGCACAAACCGCAAAATCGCAGAAAACTCCGGACACCCCCGCTGACCTGCGACGGGACCACCGGTCCCACCCGGCCGGGGGGCCCGTCGCACAATCCCGCGATATTCCGCAAAAACCGAGCACCACCCCACCTGCCGGGACCGGCCGACGGCCGCCCGTGATTTTTGCGGAATATCGCGGGTTTCTGCGGAGCACCACCCGCCGACACCCGCACATCACAACACCGCAGGTCAGTGGCCCTCCCCGGGGTTTCTGCGGATATTGCGGTTTGTGCGGCGGCAACTGCCCATGAACTCAGCCCCACAGGAGTGAGCCGTGGACGAACCCACCACCTTCCCCCTCGCCCCCGCCGAAGACCCGACCCTGGTTCTCCTCACCGTCGAGGAAGCCGCCCGCCGACTCCGCGTCGGCCGCACCACGTGCTACGGGCTCATCCGCTCAGGAGAGCTGGAGTCCATCGACATCGGCCGTCTCCGCCGCGTCCCCGCCGACGCGCCGGCCGCGTACCTCGCCCGTCGACGCGCGGCCCGACGAGCCGCTTGACGCCGCCCGGGGCGGCGGCACTCCCGGACAGGACAGCCCGCCGCCCCGGTCTCCATCCCGACACCAAGAAACAGGAGCGCTGCCTGTGGCAGAGAAAAAGAAGGGCACCCGCCGCGCCAACGGCGAATCGGCCATCTACTTCGGGGCGGACGGTCGTTGGCACGCGCGCGTCCCGATGGGCTACAAGGACAACGGGGAGCCGTACCGCCGACACCTGACGCGTAAGACGCGCGACGACCTGGTTGAAGAAGTCAAAAAGCTGGAGAAGCAGCGCGACGCGGGTTCGGCACAACAGCCGGGCAAAGCATGGACGGTTGAGAAGTGGCTGTGGCACTGGGTTGAGAACATCGCCAAGCCGACCGTCAGCGAGAACACATACGACGGCTACGAGGTCGCCGTTCGCGTGCACCTCGTTCCTGGTGTCGGCAAGCACCGCCTTGACCGCTTGCAGCCCGAACACCTGGAAAGCCTGTACCGCCGCATGCAGGCGAACGGGGAGCGCAAGGCCGGTACGGCTCACCAGGCCCACCGCACCGCCCGAACCGCGCTGGGGGAGGCCGTACGGCGCGGCTACGCGGCGAAGAATGCCGCCGCATTGGCGAAGCCGCCACGGATGGAAGAGGACGAATCCGAGGTAGAGCCCTACTCCGTGAAAGAGGTTCAGTGCCTGTTGCTCGAAGCCAACAGGCGCCGGAACAGCGCGCGTTGGATGCTGGCGTTGGCGCTCGGACTGCGGCAGGGCGAGACGCTCGGACTGCGCTGGTCTGACGTCGACCTGGACAACGAGTACCTGAAACTGCGCCGGAACCGTCTGCGCCCCAGGTACAAGCACGGGTGCCCGGAAGCCGCACCGTGCGGCCGGGCGAAGGCGGGGTACTGCCCGGACAGGGTGCAGGTCCGGCGTGAGACCAAGAACACCAAGTCCCGCGCCGGCCGCCGCGCCGTGCCCCTGCCCGGTCCGCTGGTCGCCATGCTCCGGGCCCATGCCGAGACACAAGAGCGGGAGCGCAAGGCAGCCGGCGACCTGTGGGTCGAGTCGGATTATGTGTTCACCAAGCCGTTGGGTGGCCCCCTCAGTCCGAACACGGACTACCACGACTGGAAGCGGCTACTGGAAGACGCGGGGGTCCGGAACGCTCGGCTGCACGACGCCCGGCACACGGCCGCCACCGTGCTCATGCTGCTCGGAGTCCCAGACCGTGTCATCGATCAGATCATGGGGTGGGAGCCGGGGACCTCCGCGAGCATGCGGGCGAGGTACCTGCATGTGCCGGACGCCATGCTCAAGGAGGTGGCCCGGAAGATCGCGGATGCCATCTGGGGACCCCCGGAAACGTCGCCTGGGGACAAAAACCAGGACAACGACGGCTGAGTGGACAACGAAGCGGCCCCGCTGTGATCAGCGGGGCCGCTTCGTTTCGCCTGTTCAGGCGGCTGCGGAGGATACGAGATTCGAACTCGTGAGGGGTTGCCCCCAACACGCTTTCCAAATGTTCGTCTGGGGGTTCGGGGTGGGCCGGGGGCGTTCTGACCTGCGGCGGAGCGGTTCGCTGGATGGGCGGTGGACGGCGCTGGACGGGGGTGAATGCAACCAGAACTGCAACCATGCGTCGACGAGGACGGCGCGGGTTCGGGTGGTCGCCATCGACCAGGTCGGCATTGGCCAGCACCGCAGGCAGGGTCTCGCTCATTTACGTTGCGGGCAGTCATTCAGGCAAGCTGCAGGGCGTTCGCAGAGGTCGAAAATGCGGAGCGCGCCGGGTGGTCGGGCCATCACTATGGCTCCGTGGATGATGCGCTTGTGGACGACGTGGACGCCGCCGGGGATGACCCGTTTGATCTGACCCGTCTGCCTCCGCGCCGGTCGGAGTGGAACAGCATCGCTGTTCTCGGAGGTGCCCACGAGGACGATCTCGACCTGGCTCTCGGTTACCTGGAGGCGGGTGCCATCCTGGCGAGCCACTGGATCCGGACGGGCACGAACGACGCTCTGCCCGTGCCGATCTACTACCAGTACCGGCATGCCATCGAACTCGCCTTGAAGTGGAACATCCGGTCGGCCGCGACTTGTCTGCGCCGCGACGGAGTGTCGGTGCCGCCCGACGAGCTCGACAACTTCCTGACGAGGTCCCACGTGATCGCGCACCTGGCGGACCGATTGAACCAGTACCTCGGCCGGCTGATGCCGGCCCCGAACGACCGGATCGATCCGCCCACTCAAGACACCCTGGACTGGCTCCACCAGCTCGACGAGAACGGGCAGACCTTTCGGTACAGCACGGTGAAGGGCGGCAAGGGGCAGGGGTTGGTGCGGGCGCGGCCGAACCAGCAGAGGGTCGACTTCGACGCGGACGTCCGGCGTCTCCACGCTGCCGCCTGGATGCTGTTCGCAGGCTTGTCCGGTGTCCTTGACGCACACGCGGAGAACCAAGCCGAGTACTACGCCGAATGCGAGGCCGAGTACTACGCCGAGATGCGGCAGGACATGGAGTGCTGAGCGCCCCAGCTGTCTCTGCTCCGGTGGTCAGCTCCGGCAACACCATCCGCGCAGCCGGGTCCTCGGCGAGGCGATCACGTCCGTGCAAAGGATCCCGGAAAGTGCGGGCGATGCGGAAGGCGGTGGCTCTCTTCCTGAGAGAGGCCCCACCCACTGCCGACGACTGTCCCTGGGCGGGACCAAGACCTGTGGCGGATGTCTCGTGTACCCAATTATGAAAAGAAACTGACCTCACATCACCTCTGACGCTAGCGTCACAGTTGTCCCTGTGGGCCCCGCAGGCCCGTACCTTTGCATCCCCAGGACGCTCGTGAAGATCAAGCGCGTATGTATCGAGAACTTCTGTTGCCTGCGCTCGCTGGATGTCTCCTTCGACGCCATCACTTCCCTCATCGGCCCCACGGGCGTCGGTAAGTCCACCGTGCTGCGTGCCCTTGACTGGTTCTTCAACGGAGACAAGGGAGGAGTGCTCGGGGAAGAGGACGTTCACTCGGCGGCGGAAGGCAAGCGAATCCGTGTGGAAGTGGAGTTCGACGGACTGACGGCGTTCGACCGCGCCGCGTTGGGGTACTACGCGCCCGACGGAGTTGACTCCGTACGGATCTGGCGCACATGGGAGGACGGGGACGACCGGATCACCGGAAAGGCTTTGGCATACCCGCCGTTCGACGAGATCAGGCGGCTTGAGGGAAAACGCGAGAAGCACAACGCGTACAAGGCGCTGAGGGCAAGCGACCCTGGGCTGGATCTGCCTGCTGCTAAGGGATCGGACGATGCAGAGGCCGCCATGCGTGTCTGGGAGTCGCAGAACCGCGATCGGCTCGCCGAAACGGATGTCGAGGGCACTCAGTTCTTTGGGTTCGCTGGCCAAGGGCTGCTCGCCAAGCTGATCGACTTCGTGTTCATCTCCGCCGACCTGCGCGCGTATGAGGAGGCGGACGACGGCAAGGCCACGGCGGTGGGCAGGATTCTTGAGCACGCGGTCGACCGTTCTGAGGCCGATGCGCGGTTCACCGCGATCGAGGACGACGCGCAGACAGCTCGTGAGAAGGTGCACAAGGAGGTCTACGGGCCGGTGCTCAAGAAGCTGTCCGGCTCGCTATCCGACGAGGTCGCCAAATTCAGCACGGGGCGGCACATCGTCGTGAAACCTGTGGCGCAGGTCCCGAAGCCGGCCAAGACAACGTTCGCGGTCAGCATCAAGGACGGGGCAGCCATGACCTTGGTGCGTCGCCAGGGCCACGGCTTCCAGCGAGCGCTGATCATCGCTGCACTGAAGTACCTCGCGGAAACTCGGCGACCCGAGGACGGGACCCGGTCGCTGTGTCTGGCGATCGAGGAGCCGGAGCTCTTCCAGCACCCTGCGCAGACAAGGGTCTTCGCACAGGTTCTGCGCGGCCTTGTCGCCTCGGCGGCGGACCGAACTCAGGTGATGTATGCAACTCACAGCCCGGTGTTCATCGACCCTCGCAACTACGAGCAGATCCGTCGGCTGGCCAGGGTGGGCAGCGGGGAACATCCCGATGTCAGGGTGCGGCAGCTCTCCGAACTGGATCTCGTTCAGTCTCTCAACGGTCGAGTGTCGGAGAAGTCCATCCGGCGTCATGCGACAACGCGCTACGTGAAGGACCTGGCAGAGGGGCTGTTCGTCTCGGCCGCTGTGCTCGTTGAAGGAGAGGCAGACGAGGCGGTCATCCTCGGTTTCGCCGAGCAGCAGGGCCTGAGTCTCGGCGCGAACGGCATCAGCGTGATCAATGTGGAAGGCAAGGACAACCTCATCCTCGCCCACGCCATCCTGAGTGGATTCGGTGTGAGGTGCTACGTGGTCTTCGACGGCGACACGGGGCCCAAAGCGCTGGCCGGGAAGGCAGAGGCAGTCCGTGTGGCAGGCGAGAAGAACATCAATATCCTTGGCTACCTGGGTGCTTCGGCGAACGCTCGGCCAGCCACCGCGTGCGAAGCGACTCATACCGTCTTCGAGGATGACTTGGAGGCGTATCTCGCCGAGCACTGGCCGGCGTGGACTGAGCGTCGTAAGGAACTGGCCAAACAGGGCGATGGCTATGTCGCCGACTGTAAGCATGCTCCGACGTACGCCGAGGCCGCCCGTACCGCCAGGGGAGAGCCGAAACTCCTGTACGCGCTGCTGGAGAACGTGATGGCGCTGGCCAGATAGCCGACGACGCGGGCCATGTCGGCCAGCACCTCGTCACGAGGGGCGCCTAGATTGCCCACGCCCCCCTCCGGCGTGCGGGGGTCCCAGCCTGACAGGTGCAGAGCAAACGAGAAGAGCTTTTCCAACTATATGTGCCACCGTGGGCCTTACCGCCGAAGACTGGCTTTGTTCGGTTTCCCGGCGAAAGGAAGCATCGTGGTAATCAATTCGGATCGCGTGGTCTCAAACAGCGCCCAAGTCTGCGAGAAACAGCCCGATACCGGTGCGCCGCACCCTTTGCCCCAGGCGTCAGAGCGGGCCGCGTCCCTGCTGCGGGCGCATGACGCATGGGCTCTGCCGGTCGAGGTCCTGGGGGATGCCCTGGGTGCGACGTTCTCCGAGGAGGAACTGATCGACGACCACCAGGCATGGCTCATCGCCCTCCGCGGCCAGACCGTTGTCGTCACTCTCCCCGGACTGCCGGAGGAAGCGAAGAACCGCCACATCCGGCGGCTCTTCTCCGAGCACATCAGTCACGGATGGGCCGCCATCACAGTGAACTCGGCGGAAGGGGTGACCTTCGCCGAGACTTTGCTGGAGGAGGTCGACCCGGAGGACGGTCCGGCAGACGATCCACCCGACGTGCGCTCGAAGCAGAGCAAGGACGTGCGCGACCTCTACGAAGGATCCGCCTACGCGCCACTGCACGGCTGGCGCAGCGACGAGGAGGTGATCGCGGCACTGCGCACGCTGATCACCGATGCACTCGCCGGCACGGCCGAGGACATGCCGGAGGAGGCATACCCGCTTCCCGACGGAGTAGGTGCCACGGTCGCGATCGGCTACGACGACCAGGGAGCACTGCACCCCCTGGTCTGGGTCCGCACGGATATCCCCAGCGGGCTGCGAGCGGACCTATGGGGGTACTGCGCCGCGCTGTCCGCCAGCCTCGACCGCGTGGATGCCGAGCCCGACGAGAACGGCATCTTTTACGTGGGAATGGAACGCTCGCCGGTGACCAGCCCGGGTGTGGCGCTGCTCGCGGCGGTCACTGTTCAGCGGATGGGCCGACGCCCTGAGGACTGCTCCTTCCCCCTCCTCGCGCCCCCCGCTCAGACAGAGGAGGCACCGCCGCTGGCTGCGTGATGAGGAGGGAACGCCGCCCGACAGCCAGAGATACGGTCCGCCTGAGTCCAGGCCCGCTGGCCGCTATCCCTCCCGTCGTCTGCCAAAGCCTCCTGTACCCGGCCCCAGCACCGGGTACAGGGGGGCGACGCGGCGGGGCGGTTCGCTGGACAGACGGTGGATGGCGCCGGACGGGGTGTATCCAACCAAAACTGCGACCACGCGGGGGCAGGCAGGTCACAGCGTGCCGTTCTCCAAAAGGTCGCGGATCGCGTCGTCCTTCCGACGGACAACGATTCGCCCGTCCCCGTCGCTGTACACCACGACGGCGGCCCCTGGTGACAGCCCAGCCTCCGCGAGTACCCCCAAGGGGATTTGGACGGTGCCGGCTTCGGAGACGGTGGTCTCGGCTGGTTCCCTGATCATTCGTTCAGTGTGTCATCAGGTGTTCCGCGACGTGCGCTGCCTACAGGCGAGAATGATGGGCTCCCCTTTCCGAGAGGGGGCTGTGCTCTATCCCATCTGTTCAGGCGTCCAGCGTCGGTGGGTCGACTTCGATGTTCCCTGCTGGCTCTGACTCAGGCACGGTGCTAACGGGCTGGCCGTCGCGGTAATACCGCCACGCGCTTCGATATGTATTGGGGCTGTCGTCGTACATGATCACGTAGCCCATAAGGGCGGTGACCTGCCACTTGGCCGGTATCTCCGCAGAGACCAGCTGAAAGACCTCGTCGGCCGTCATTCCAGCCGCTGGCACGTGGACACGTCGGGTCTTGAACTCCGCCGCCTTCCCATATCGAAAGTTGTACGGAAGGCCGGCCTTGATCGTCTCCAGGAGTGCGTGCAGCGTCGTCTCGCCAGCCTGAAGACCCTCGATCGGACGGTCCAGATCGATGGGGTACACGACGTCGAAGTGATTCCGCTTCAGGACGGTACTGTCCCGCTGGCGGCCGGGGTCCTTATTGCCGAAGCCGTTGTTGTTCCAGGGGATGTTGCCCATGCCCTTGTGGTGGCTGATGAGCAGTTGTTCGGGGGCGAGCGCGGAAAAGTCCTCCGCCACGTACAGGCACGAGAAGGCCATCTCAGCCAGGGAGATGTTGCGACGCCCAGAGATCTTGCGGAGGTGGTTGCGAAGGCGGGCGGGCAGCGACTTGTCGGCCTTGCCGACGTAGACGAACTCGCCGTTCAGGTAGAGCTGGTAGACCCCGGGCTTCTCCTTGAGCCGTGCGATGTTCTCCTCGGCGAGTGGAGCCCTGTCCAGCCCCTCGAGTGCTGCGGCCAACTGGTCACCGAGCGCCTTGGTGATGCTCAGGGTGAAGTCCTTGTGGTACTGCGTCCCGTCGTCGGAGCCCACCACCGGCGTCATCCGTCCCCCTTCTTGGTCGACATGATCTCGGAAACCCTATCGGTGACCTGTACACGTGGACGAACTTTCAGCTCGGAACCGCTTGAAGATCCACAACTCCGCGGTATGCTTTCGGAATGGCTGAACTGCAAGAAGGACCAGAGAAGGACCGCACGGGTGTCGAGCTCTTCGCTGGCGCTGGTGGTCTGGCCATGGCCGTCCACCGCGCCGGGTTCCGTCCCCTGCTCTTCAACGAGTTCGCCAAGCGGGCCTGCGAGACCCTGGAGGCCAACGTGGCCCAGCGACTGCCCGACGGGCAGAAGCCGACCCGTGTCCCCGGGCCCGGTGAAAAGGTGCCGCTCGTCGCTGGCGATGTCCAAGAACTCGACATGGACTACCTGGCGGGCAAGGTCGACGTGCTCGCCGGCGGTCCACCCTGTCAGCCCTTCAGCCTCGGCGGTGTCGCCAAGGGCGACGAGGACAAGCGGAACATGTTTCCGCAGATGTTCAAGGCCGTCCGTCAGATCCAGCCGAAGGCCGTGATCTGCGAGAACGTGCGCGGTTTGCTCAGGCCCTCCTTCAAGCGCTACTTCGACTACATCCAGCGTGAGCTGGAGTTGCCCTTCGAGGAGAGAGCCGAAGGCACCGACTGGGAGCAGCACTACCAATACCTGCTGGAGCGGCGCGAGACAGAGCCGGACGACCCCAAGAAGCGGTACGACATCGTCATGATGCCGGTAAATGCCGCCGACTATGGGGTGCCTCAGATCCGTCACCGCGTGATCATCGTCGCGTTCCGGCGCGACCTGGATGTCGACCGCGAGCTGTTCAAGGAGCTCGTGAAACCGACGCACTCTGAGACAGCCCTCCTCCGTTCCATGGAGGAGGACGGGGACTACTGGAAGCGCCACCCCAACGTCCCAGACCATGTGAAGGAGCGCGTCATCGCCCGTCTCCCGAAGACCATGCCGATAGACGACGGGCTGCTCCCCTGGTACACCCTGCGCGACGCGATCGCCGGTATCGGCGACAACAAGCCCCTGCCGGACGTTCCAGACGAGTGGCTGGATCGCACAGAGCACTTCCTTGGCGGGTTCACAGAACACATCGGCTGGCCTGGGGCCCGCATTTACGACGGGCACACCCCTAATGAACTTGACCGCCCGGCGAAGACCGTCAAGGCCGGCGTGCACGGCGTGCCCGGCGGAGAGTCGGTCATGCTCCTCGACGAGTTGGTAGCCGATAAGGCCGCCCCGGGTGGCGTCCGGTACAAGCACAGGTACATGACGGTCCGCGAAACCGCCCGCGTCATGACCTTCCCTGACACGTGGGAACTCAAGGGCCCGCGAGGGGAGAAGATGCGCCAGCTCGGTAACGCCGTACCCGTCGCTCTTGGTGAGGTCTTCGCCAAGGCGGTCGCGACCGTCCTGGATGACGCGGAGGAGCGTCAGAGGTGACCCGGCAGTCTGGTAAGGCTCAGAGCGGATGGAAGCACGAATCGCCGCCGGATCGGGCATGGAAGGGGCGACCTGGCAGGACTCGGGACGCCATCGCGGCGGAACAGGACCGGGCCGCTGGCGGTCGTCACAAGCGTTCCGTGGATCTTGGCGGGGGGCGGTTCGCCCGAGCCTCGGTGGAGCTGAAGGTACTACCTGACACACGACGCATTCGCGCGTACCTACGCTGGTCCGACGGCGGTAAGTCTCCTGCCCGCTACCTCGGACAGGTCGAGCATCCAACCCGGGCCGCGAATCTCGCCGAGGGCTGGAAGATGGCTTGGGAGAAGGGCCTTCTCACTGAGGAGCCACCGACGGAGGGCTCGTGGGCTTCCTCGCCAGCAGTACGCGCCGCGATGCGAGCCAATCGCAGCAAGGACACCCGGCCCGAGCTGCGGCTCCGGTCCTTGCTGCACAAGCAGGGCCTTCGCTATCGCGTGGCGGCGCGGCCACTGCCCGAACTGCGACGAACCGCCGACGTACTCTTCCCCAAGCCGAAGGTCGCAGTCTTCGTCGATGGCTGCTACTGGCACGGGTGCCCCGAGCACCTTCGGGAGTCACGCAAGAACGCCGAGTTCTGGCGCAGTAAAATCGAGGGCAACCAGGCCAGGGACGCGGAGACGGATCGTCTCCTGCGAGAGGCTGGCTGGACAGTTGTGCGCGTCTGGGAGCACGAGGATCCTGACGCGGCAGCCGCGCGGGTGATAAGCACTGTGCGAGGCCAGTCAACAGATCAGCATGAATCGGAACACACCGTGCCCGGTGTGACTAGATAGAGCAGATCATCGGTTCTCGGATTAAGTTGTCAGACCCTGCCGTAGCGTCATGGGTGTCAGGACGCTGTGGCGCAGGCTGAGGCAACCGGGGCTCCTCGCGGAAGCCGTCACGGTCACCCCGGTGCGCGGCCTCGCAGGGCCTTCCCCGTGCGTACGCGCGACAGGCACTCGCGCACTGCGTCTGGGCGGCGAGGTCCCTCGGGGACAACCCAGAGTGACGGGAGGACAACACGGTGGCCGACGACAGGCAAGCGGAGACGATGGGGCCCACGGAGGCACGGGAGCAGCACGCGCAGCTCGCTGAGCAGATTGAGGAGCACCGCTTCCGGTACTACGTGAGGGACGCCCCCGTCATCAGCGACGCGGAGTTCGACCGGCTCCTGCGCTCCCTGGAGGCACTGGAGGAGCGGTGTCCGGAGCTGCGGACGCCCGACTCGCCGACCCAGAAGGTCGAGGGCGCGTACGCCACGGAGTTCACGGCGGTCCAGCACCGCGAGTGGATGCTCTCGCTGGACAACGCCTTCGACGAGCTGGAGCTGGCCGCCTGGGCGGAGCGCGTGCACAAGGACGTGGGCGCCTCCGCGTACCACTTCCTGTGCGAGCTGAAGGTCGACGGCCTCGCCGTCAACCTCACGTACGAAAACGGCCGGCTCACGCGCGCTGCGACCCGCGGCGACGGCCGTACGGGCGAGGACGTCACGCCTAACGTGCGCACCATCGCGGAGATCCCGGAGCGGCTGTCCGGCGACGGCGTGCCCACGCTCGTGGAGATCCGCGGCGAGGTCTACTTCCCGATGGAGAAGTTCGAGGAGCTCAACGCCCGCCTGGTCGCGGCCGGCGAGAAGCCCTTCGCCAACCCGCGCAACGCGGCAGCCGGTTCGCTGCGCCAGAAGGACCCGCGTGTCACGGCCACCCGCCCGCTGCACATGGTCGTCCACGGCATCGGTGCCCTGGAGGGCTTCACCGTCCTGACCCGCCTCTCCCAAGCGTACGACCTGCTCAAGTCCTGGGGGCTGCCCACCTCCCGGTACAACAAGGTGGTCGACGGCCTCGACGGCGTACGGGAGTTCATCGCGTACTACGGCGAGAACCGCCACGCGGTGGAGCACGAGATCGACGGGGTGGTGGTCAAGCTCGACGAGATCCCGCTCCAGGGCCGGCTCGGCTCCACGCTCCGCGCTCCTCGCTGGGCGATCGCCTGCAAGTACGCGCCGGAAGAGCTCAACACTAAGCTCGTCGACATGTCCAAATCCGACAGCACGTCGGGGGCCGGGGGTGGGGCGTCTGTGGCGGTGGGTAGGATCCCGCGCATGGCTCCCAGCCCCGATGGCGCGACATCTCCGCACTTCAACCCTTTGGGTATTGACTTGCTCAGCCGTAATCTCCGAGAGGAGATGAACGGGCGCCCACGCGTACCCCTGGATCAGGTTAAGCTATTCCCCGGTGCAGGGCTGTATGCGCTTTACTATAAGGGCGATCTTGAAATCTACAAGGGTCTAAAGGGTGCCGATGTTCCCATTTACGTGGGGAAGGCTTCGGCTGGCGATAGCAGCTACGGAGATTCGCCAAATCTAGCCGAACCCAAACTGTTCGGACGAATAGCCGACCACAGAAGAAGTATCAACGAAGCAGTCAATCTCGACGCCTCGCATTTCGATGTCAGATATCTGACGCTCGATGACATCTGGATTGTCCTGGGGGAGCGAGCCCTTCTGCGCACCTACAGCCCTGTTCTCTGGAACACCGTGATGACTGGTTTTGGAGGAAACCCGCCGGGTAAAGGGCGGAGGAACGCTCGCTCGGTCTGGGATTCGATCCATCCGGGGCGGAAACGAGCGGCAGGACTTCTCTGCAATCGCAGTTACAGCGGTGCTGAAATGGAGAAGCTCATCTCGGAAGGGATCGACATTTCACTGATGCCGACGAGCGAGCGGCGTGACAAGGAGTTGAAGGAATTTCGCAACCGCCCTGCGAAAACCATTTGGCAGGAAGCGAAAGGTCCTGGGAAGGGCGCTAAGTCCCTCCTTGTCTTCCGGGAGGATGTGTTCCTGGAGGAAAATAGTCGATTTGGGGTCGACCTAACTGCTGTTGAGTGGGAACTGGCCGACATGCCGGAGCAGACGACAGCAGAAATAGCCGCGCTCGACGCTCCCGAGGGATGAGCATAGAGGAATGGCGGAGTGCGCAGAGCCGGGCGACGGATACTTCTCGCCCGGCTCCGCAACGTCGCAGTTCGTTACTGCACGTGGGTGTCCCCGTACTTCTCGGGGTTCCTGGCCCTATCCACAGCCTGTGCACAAGCATCGGCGAACGCCGCGGTCACAGCCTCGCGGTCCGTGCCACGGACCTGAGCCTCGACCTCCTGGCCAGGCCGGCGGGTGGTGTGCCAGCGCACTGGTAGATCCGTGTAGAGATCGGTTTCGAACTCCCAGGCTGGCGTGGACCATTGCTCCTCACTGCCTATGTTGAGCCGTTCGCCGCCGGGCAGGAACATGGCGTGGGCGTGGTGGACAATCCGTCGGTCCGGCATGCGGTCGCGGATGGCTTGCACGCCGCCAGGGCCCTCGTGCTCCCACTGCGGCCGGTCCCACTTCTCTACATGCGCAGGCTTGTCAGGGTGATCGGCGCCCCACTGGGAGGCCACGGCCTGGGCATGCTCGTTGTGCAGGAACGGAACATACCGCTCGCCGAGACAGGCCACGTACACATCCGGCTCTGCTGGTACGGGGCCCTGACTCAAACCCGGCACGGGACCTCCAGGTGTCGACGGGAACTGGTGCGGTGTTGAGCCCCAGATCAGGGCGCCGACCTTTGCTGCCGTCTGCTGGAGCACCTGGCCGGTGAGGTGCTGGTAGCGGCGATGCATCCGGGCGGACTTGCCGGGCTCCCAGCCCATGATCCTGTCGACGACCGCTTCGGGGACGCCGAGGATGAGAAGCACCGTGGCGGCGGTGTGACGGGCGTCGTGGAGGCGCCCGTCGCGGACGTTCGCCGCCTTCAACAGGTCCTTCCACCTGTGGAAGTCCGTGTTGGGATTGAGCGGCTCGCCGATCGGCGAGGTGAACACGTACCCCTTCTCCTCCCACAGGTCACGGGCGAGCATCCGCTCGCGGTCCTGTTCCTCCTTGTGCCGACGCAGCAGCTTCAGCAGCTCCTCGGGCATGCCGATCGGACGCTTGCCGGCGCGGGTCTTGGTGTCCTTCGTTTCACGCCGGATATTGATCTTCTGCGGGCAGTAGCCGGGCTTGCTCCGTCCGCACTTGTCGCCGCAGCCGTGCTTGTAGCGGGGCCGCAGGCGCCCTCGGCGCACGAGGATTACTCCGTTCTCGAAGTCGACGTCCTCCCACTTCAGGCCAAGAACCTCGCCCTGGCGCAGGCCGAGCGCGAGTGCGATGACCCAGCGGGCGGTGTTGCGGTGCTTGCCTGCCTCGAGAAGGAGGCGCTGGACCTCCTCGACCGTGTACGGCTCGACCTCCTCCTCTTCGACCTTGGGGGCCTTGGCGATGGAGGCCGGGTTGATGGTGAGGTGGCGTCGGCGCACGGCCTCGTTGAGCGCGGTGCGGATCGTGCGGTGCGACTGGTGGGCGGTGCCGGCGGCGCTGCCGTTGGCCTGCATCTTCCGGTAGAAGCGCTCCAGGTGCTCGGGCTCCAGTTTCTCCAGGCGGTGGGCGCCCAGACCGGGGATGAGGTGGTGGTAGACCGCCACACGGTACCCGTCGATGGTGTTCTCGCTGACGCTGGGCGCGGCGATGTTCTCGACCCAGTGGGTCAGCCAAGTCGCAACCGTCCAGGTCTGACCGGCCTTGCGGACGCCAGTGGAGTCGCGCTGCTTCTCCAACTCGCGCACGAGTTTGGTGACCTCGGGACGAGTCTTGCGGCTGACGTGGCGGCGGTCAGGGGTGCCGTCGTCCTTGACGCCGACGGTGACATAGCCGTGCCAGCGGCCGTCCTTCCCGAGGAAGATCGAGGAGGCGCCGTTGGGCTGGCGGGATGTGCTGGGCTTCTTGGGCTTTGCCATGCGTGCCTGCCTCAGGCCGCAGCGTCGAAGTCCGTGGCCCGGTAGCGGCGGGCTAGGAAGTCGCCGAGTGCCTCAGCGGGTATGCGGCGCAGGCTGCCGATCTTGGCGGAACGTATCTCCCCGGAGGAGACGTACTCGTACATCTTCGTCCGGCCGATGCCGAGCCGGCGGGCGGCCTCCTCGACGGTGAGCCCGACGAGGGTGGGGTCGCCGGGTTCGTCACCTCTCTCGGCCATCAGGGCGCGCAGGGCGTCCTCGGGGACGCCGAGCAGCTGAGCGATCTGGGTGACGGGCAGGGGGAACTGAGGCAAGAGGGCTCCTCACACCGGTCGCGGACGGAGCGCCAACTCCGAGCGGATCGGTCGTGGTGGTGGGTGGTTGGGTGGCTGCGCAGACGCGCGTGAGGATGTGCCGCAGGGGAGGGCCTCGGTGTTCGCAGCACCGAGGCGCCAGCGGCAGGCGGCTATTCGTCAGCCGTGTTGGGGTCTTTGGCCGCCGGAAAGTAGTCGCCGAGCCAGCGGATCAGTCGGCCGCGGACGCGGCCATGCCGCTGGGGCGCTGCGGGTTCCGGGCCGGGCGCTCTTCGTGCATGCGGATGATCTCGGCGAGGTGATCGTCCGAGAAGCGGTAGGCGCGTCCGACGCGGGTGAACGGGATGAGCCGTCGGCGGGCGCGATCCTTCACCCACCAGGCGGAGCAACCGAGGACGGTGGCGACTTCCTCGGCGAGGTAGAGGCGCGGGAAGGCGGCCTCGGCGTGCGGAGTCGGTGCGGCGGCAGGGGGTATTGCGGGTTGGGGCAAGGGGTGAGTCCTCTTCTGGCAGGCGTGGGTGCGGCAACACCGGCCTGCCGGTCGATCGCTGGGGATGAGGGTGAGATGCCCGTACTGGGGGTTTGCGGGTCCAGGACGGGAATAAGAGCCGGCGCCTACACCTCGTCATCGGCATCGGCATCGCGATGCTCGCCGGGCGGCGGTCCGTACGTCTCCAGCAGATGCTTGGTGGACGCCTCGGCCATGGCATTGGAGACCATCACGTCTGCCTCCTCACGGATATCCGGGTGATCAGCGAGGTACGCGTCGAGGTGGTCGCGCGCCTTGGTGTAGGCGGCGTTGGCCCGCTGGGTCTCGCGGAACGAGTCCACGACTGCGTCGATGAGTTCCATGGCACGGGCCTGGGCGGCGAGCTGCGGGGGTCCTACCAGGTTGCGCAGGTCGATGCCGAAGACCTCGGCGAAGCCGATGGCCTCGTCGAGGTTGATGCGGCGTTTGCCGTTCTCGATGCGCCAGACCGCGGACGGGTTCATCTCGAAGCCGGCCTCGTTCAGGCGGTCGGACAGGGCGTTGGTGCTCCAGCCGCGTGCCTCGCGCTCCAGCTTGATGCGCACCGCGACGTTGCCCTCGCCGCTGAGCAGGACGCCCTTCTGCTGCCCTTCATCAGACATAACCACCTCCTTCCGTTCGTAGCAGTCTCCTGCCAATCGCAGTGACCCCATAACAGTAGCATGCGTTCTGCGAGATGCAGAGCACTTTTGCTATCTGCAATTCGTGTGGCATACTGGTGGTCCCACCCCGCCAACCCGAAGGAGTCCGCGCAACCGCACGTCACATGAAAGAAGCCCCCGGCGATGCCGGGGGCTCAAGCGCAAACCTCTCAACCGCCATCCCTAGCGATCGACCCGCGGAGTCCGGGATTGCCGTCCCATATGGCCCGCGAGCAGAGGAGCTGGTAGCCAGTATGACCGATCCCCAACCGAATACGCCATCCCGCTTCGCTGAAGGCCCCGAGCCGGGGCTGGGCGTCGCGGAGCCTCCGTACAACGTGGACGCCGAGCGTGCGGTGCTCGGCGCCTGCATGCACAACGGCGACATCATCGACGAGGTCCGGCCGATTCTGGGCGAGGGCGCCTTCTACCGGCCCGCGCACGAGACGATCTGGCGTGCGCTGCTTGCCCAGCACCGCGAGGACAAGCCGACCGACCCGATCGTCCTGACCGAGCTGCTCCAGCAGCAAGGGGACCTGCAGCGCGTCGGTGGCCGCCCCTACCTGCACCAGCTCGCCGACGTGCACTACGGCACCGGCAGCGCGGAGCATCACGCGGAGATCATCCGCGAGAAGGCCAACCTCCGCCGCCTGCTGGCCTCCGCGATACGCACCGTCCAGCGCGCCCAGGAGCCGGGCGCCGACCCCGAGGCATACGCAGCGAGGTCGAAGCGGAGATGCGGGCCGAGCGCGAGCGGGCCCTCGCCTCGGGCCAGGGGCGGCTGAACCGCTTCGCCACCGATGGGTGGTCCTTCGTCAAGGAGACCGGCGCGGACGCCGAGCCCTTGTGGGGCACCCGCGAGAAGGCCGTCTGGGCGCCGGGCGAGAGCCTGATGATCGTCGGCGCTCCGGGCGTCGGCAAGACCACCCTGGCCCACCAGGTGGTCTTCGCCCGCCTCGGCCTGTCGGAGACGGTCCTGGAGATGCCGGTCGCCCCCAGCAGGCGGGTGCTCTACCTGGCCATGGACCGGCCCCGGCAGATCGCCAGGGCCATGAACCGCCGCGTCTTCTCCACCGACGAGAAGATCCTGCGCGAGCGGCTCGTGGTCTGGGAGGGCCCGCTGCCCGCCACCCTCGACAAGGAGCCCGACCTCCTCGCCGACCTCGCCGCCGCCCACCGGGCCGACACCATCGTGATCGACAGCCTCAAGGACGCGGTCAGCACGATGGTCGACGACAGCCTCGCGGTCGCCTTCCACAACGCCCGCATGCGCGCCCTGCGAGGCGGCGTGGAGATCATGGAACTGCACCACCAGCGCAAGGCCACCGCCGACGCCCCACGCGGCCAACGCCCCGCCCTGGACCAGGTCTACGGCTCCACCTGGATCACCGCCGGCGCGGGCAGCGTCCTGTTCATCACCGGACGGGCAGGCGACCCCGCCGTCACCCTGCACCACCTAAGACCCCCACCGGGGAGATCGGCCCGCTCGACGTCACCCATGACCACGTGCGCGGCACCACCACCGTCGACCCCAGCAAGGACCCCGCCGTCCTGCTGCGCAACGCCCCCAGCGGGCTGACCGCCCGCGACCTGGCGGCCATCCTGATCCGCGGCGGCGACCCGGAACGCGCCGATGTGGAGAAGGCGCGGCGCCACCTCGCCCGCCTCGTCGACAGCGGCCTGGCCACCAAGGCCGACGGCATCGCCGGAGGAGCCGGAGGCGGACAGCAGACCCGCTACTACGCCTCCGCACGCCACCTCACCGCCGTCGGCTGACCCGCACCGGTACCCGCGGAAAGCGATCACGCGACCGTACACGCGGCCCTGGCGCGAACGCCTCGCCGTGAACCGCTCACAGCGTCCACGCTCACCGCAAAACCGCAGGTCAAGCGATCACGCGAGCGTCCACGCCGTACACGCGCCCAAGCGATCACGCGCGGGGCCCCCTTTAGAAGGGGGCCCGCGTGAACGCCCCCTCCGTGAACGCCTCCTCACCCCGGCACCGCAAGCCCCACCGCACCGCCCTGGAGCCCTCCGCCTTGCACTCCCCCACCCCCGATAACCCTGGCCGACGTACCCGGCAGCCGCGCCGGCATCGCCCTGCTCCCGCTCGCCCCGGCCGCCGAGCACTCGCACCTGCCGGGGGTCGTCGCCTGCGCCGCAACGGACGCATCACCCTCGTCATCGGCCTGGTGGCCGTCGTCCTCATGGCCTTCCGGGTCTCGTGGAACGCGCTGTCCGACATAGCCCGCGCCATCGGCGCCGACCCCACCGCCGCTCTGCTCTACCCAATCGTCGTCGACGGGCTGATGGCCCTCGCGCTGGTCGCCACGCTCACGCTGACAGGTAACGACCGGAAGTTCGCACTGCGGGTCTTGGCCACCTACACGATCGCCAGCCTCCTGCTGAACTACGTCCACGGCCTCATTCCGGCCCTGCACACCACGTCGCAGTGGGGCCGACTGGCCGACTGGGAACCTGCGAACTGGGCCCTCGTACTGCTGGCGACCTCGCTCCCGGTCGGGTCGATCTACTTCGGGTCGGACCTCGTAGCGAAGGTGCTGCACCACAACCCCGAGTCGGCTGACTCTGCCGACGTAGCCCCTGCCGAGTCGGCTACTCAGGTAGCTGACGAGCAGGCCGGACGGTCGAGGTATGACCAGGAGGAATCGGCCCCCCAACAGCCGACCGAGTCGACCCCTGTGAAGGCCGCCGAGGCACCCATAACGAGGCCGACCGAGGCCGACGAGTCGGCCCCCGCTACCCGACCGCCCCGCCCGGCCGCCGCAGTGGAGTCGACCGGATCCGCCCCGCGTCGGTCGACCGGTCGGGTGCGCGCCACCGCCAAGTCGACCGCCGGAAGTACCCGCACCGACGCCGAAATCCTCGACGAAGCCCGACTCCTGACCGCCGACTGGAGCGACGACCGGCTGACCGCCGAGCGTCTGCGCAGCGAACTACGGATCGGCCAGCAGCGCGCCCGCGCCCTGCGCGACCAGCTGCAGGCCGAGCGCACCGGCCAGGCCGAGCCCATGGCGTACGACGGCTTCGAGGCCGAGTCTCTCGAGGGACTCGACGAAGTCGCCTCCCAGCGGCAGACGAACCTCGACGCAGCCCCCGTCGGCTCCGCCTGACCCCCGCAAGCGCACCGATCGCCGCACCCCCTCCGGCTCACGCCGTGTCCCGGGCAGACAAACGCGGACATGGGTGCCGCCCACAGCGAAGCCCCCGGAACCAACACCCCACGGAGAACCGACCCATGCACGACCCGAACCACGAACCCTCCACCCCGCAGAAGGAGATAGCCACGGGCCTGAACAGCGCAGCAAGTTGTCCGGTAAGGACTCCTTACCCGGCCCCCGCCCCGGGGGAGGCGGAGGCAACCGGCGCAGGGGCGCCGGAGTCGGCCGGCCCAGGGGGGCCGACCGGGACAGGGGGTACCGAGTCGTCTCCGAACGTGCCGCTCCAGTCTGCGTCACGTCGCCGTCTGCGTGACAAGCGGCTGCGCGAGCACCGCGTCCATCCCCGCTACAACGACGACGAGTTCGACCTCGTCCAGAAAGCCGCTGCCCTGAGCCGCATGAAGCCCGGCGGCTACGTCGCCGAGTGCGCGCTCGCCGCCGCCCGCGCCGACGACCTCACCGCGGCCGTCGCCGACTACCGCGCCATGGTGAAGGCGCTGATGGCCGCCAACGGGCAGCTAGGCAAGATCGGCAGCAACCTCAACCAGCTCGCTCGCCACCTCAACCAGGACGGCGCCTGGCCCCACCCCGACACCGTCCAACGGCTCCTGGAGAGCGTCGAGGCGTCCATCGCCGGCCTGGACACCGCCGTAGCCCAGATCACAGAGGCGCGGTGAGCTCTTGATACCGAAGATCATCCTCGGCAAGGGGCCACAGGCCACGCGCCGCACGATCGGCTACCTCTTCGGCAAGGGCCGGGCCAACGAGCACATCGACCCGCACCTGGTGGCGTCCTGGAACGGCTTCGCCCCCGACCCGGGCCGCAGCCCGCACCGCGACCCGAAGGAAGTGGAGGCCCAGCTCGCCGCGCAGCTCGACCAGCCCGTGAAGATGCTGGGCGACAAGGCACCCAAGTACACCGTCTGGCACTGCCCCGTCCGTGCCGCACCCGAAGACCCGATCCTCACCGACGCCCAATGGGCCGACATCGCCCGCCGGATCGTGGCCGCCGCCGGCATCGCCCCCGAAGGCGCCGATGAAGCCTGCCGCTGGGTGGCCGTCCGCCACGCCGACGACCACATCCACATCGCCGCCACCCTCGTCCGCCAGGACGGCCGCCGCCCCCGACGCGACTACGACATCCGCGCCGTGCAGAGGGAAGCCCGCCAGATCGAAATCGACTACGGGCTCAGGCGGTTGAAGCCGGGCGACGGCACCGCCGCCAAACGCCCCACCAGCAAGGAGCACTTCAAGGCCAAGCGCCTGGGCCAGGACGCCACGTCCCGCGAGATCCTTCGCCTGCGCGTGCGCCGCGCGATGGCCGCCGCCTCCACCGAGGCAGAGTTCTTCGCCCTACTGGAGGCGACCGGCGTGACCGTGCGCCTGAAGTGCGGCCCGTCCGGCGACGCCCTCGGCTGCAACTTCGCCCTGCCCGGCGACACCAACGACAAGGGCGAGCCCGTCTTCTACGCAGGCTCCACCCTCGCCGCCGACCTCTCCCTGCCCAAGATCCGCCAACGCCTCGCCACCACCAGCCCCGAGCCCGTGGCCGTCCGGCCGGGCAACCCTTGGCACCAGGCCACCGCCGCCACCGAACGCATCCCCCACCACCTGGCCCGCAGCAACGACCAAGTGGCCCAGGGCCAGCTGGCTGCGCTCGGCGGAGCCCTCGACCTGCTCCCGCTCACCGCCCCGGCCGCAGCGAGGGCCGAACTCGAACACGCCGCCGTCGCCTTCGAGCGCGCCACCCGCTCCCGCATCGCCGCCGACCACGCCAGCGCCCGCGTCCTGCGCCGCAGCGTCAAGGCGATCTGGAAGGACCCCGCACGGCAAGGGGACGGTGCCGGGCTGGCGATGCTGCTGGACGTCGCGCTCACCGCGGTCGCCTACGCGATGCACTGGCACCGCACCCGCCAGCACGCCCAACAGCAGGCAGCAGCCGAGCAGACCCTCATCCACCTGCAGGCCGCGTACGTCCAGATCACCGGACCGGTCCTGGCCGGCCTCGCCAGCCGGACGCCCAGCCCGCAGACCCAGCGCCGCTACGCCCACCACCTCCAGCAGACGGTCCCCGAACACGCCGAACGCATCCTGGCCGACCCCGCCTGGGAGGCCCTCGCCGCCGTGCTCGCCGAGGCGGAAGCAGCCGGCCACAACGCGACCACGGTCCTCGACCGGGCCCTCAACCAGCGCACGCTCGACGACGCCCACAGCCCCGCCCGCGCACTGACCTGGCGCATCCGCCGCCTCGGCGAACGCCACGCACCCGGCCCACGAGCCCAGGCAGCCAACATCAGCCACGCCGCAGGACACCCCGCCGCTCCGCGCCCGCAGGAACCCCAGACGCGGCGGCGCTGAACACCCCTACGCCGGCGCCACCCTCACCGACGCCGATCACACGACACCACACAAGGAACCGCCCATGCCCCAGCTCTCCGTCCGCCCCAACGTTGTCGTCCTCCTCACCGAAGTGGACAGCACGCGCCCCGATGACCCATCGCTCCTGTATCGGCGCAATGGGACCGCGTTCACCACCGCCGAGCACGACCTGATCTGCACCGCTACCCCGGCAGAGATAACCGCCGCGAACGCGCAGCGACGGCTTGAGAACGAGTGGGCGCGGGAAACCCACGCGATGCAGAAGGCCCTCGTCGATCTATTCATGAAGTACGTCGACCAACTCCCCGACGGCTCCTGCAGCAACATCTACGCCACCATGACCGACGAGGACTACGGGGAATACGAGCGCCTAGTCAAGATCGTCGCCGCACGAACCGGCCTCGAATACCTCGCCGAGCACGAAGACAACTGACTGGACACACACCAACGGCGGCCCACCCAGTGGGCCGCCGTTGCGGCAGGACTGAAGCGGCTTCCTGTTCACCCCGCAGACCTGACCACCGTGGCCTTGGCGACCGCCTCGCGCACGTGGGCATCGACAAGGCCGGGGCTGCCGGAGACCACGACGACCACCGTCCCCGTGCGGACGGCCGTCTGCTTGACGATGCTGCTCCGCCCGCCAGCCTCGAAGGTCAGCAGTTGGCTCCACTGCTCGTCTCCCAGCCGGGCGACGAGCACTTTCTGAGTCGTGACCGTGACGGCCGTACTGCCGGTGAGGACCTGGTAGGTGGGGCAGGAGGTCATCGCCTCGAAGACCCGATCCACGCTCCGGGAGAGCTTGTCCTCGGTGTCGCTGCACAACTCCTCGCCCACCTCGGAGTCGCTGCCGTCGGCATAGGTGAAGGACGCCTTCGCCTTGTTCGGGAAGTCGAAGCTGCCGCCGATCGCGGTCTCGCTGCCGAGCTTCTCCAACGCCGGACAGCCGAGGACCGTGACGTCATCGTGCTGCGCGGGGCGCTGCGGCGTGCGGGTGTAGCCCTCGCCCAGATCACTCTCGTCCAGGAGCCGCTTGGCCAGCGCGGCGGAAGACAGCGGAGCGGACGCCGGACTCTTGCCGTCCGGGCGCACCGAGACGGTCGAGGGTGTCGGGTCGATGGAATCTGCACTGTCCGTCGAACAGCCCGTCAGGGCAAGGACGATGAGGACGCTGAGGCTGAGGACGGTCGTGGTGCGAAGGCGCATGCGAACCCCTTGGTGGTCTGCGAAGCGGACAGGTTGACCAGGCCGGTCCTCCGGGCGCCGGCAATGCGAAGGGATCGAGGGTTTCGGGGGTTCAGTGGCCGAGGTGGCGCAGGCCCTCTTCGAGGGTGGGGTGGAACCGGTCAACGGGACCGGAGTGGCGGTTGAACCAGGCCGCATCCAGGCCGGGCTCCTTCGTCTCGTGGCCAGCCCTGCAACGCAGCCATATCGAGTCGTCGCGCAGGCAGAAGATGATCCAGTCCCGGTACATGCCGCATCCGGGGCATGTACGGACCTCGCCACCGATGACGAGCGGCTGCTGCCAGCGCATCATCACCCCGGCCACCTCCTGCCGGGACGGCACCCGCAGGTCCGGCGGCAGGAAGTCGGGCACCACCGCTTCCCCTGCAGCCGGAGCCGATGCAGTCGACTCGGATGCAGCGGGCCACGGCTGCGTGGCCTGTAGTTGCCGTAGCAGCGCGAAGCCCGCACGCTGGGCCTCACGGAATGCGCGGTCCTCGCGAGCGCGTCGAAAGAACAAGATCTCTTCCTCTCTGTCATCTGGCGGGCACGGGAAACGTGCCTCTGCTCGGTGAGACTGGCGACGAGCCGCACACCAGCGGCTCCAACGGGGCAGGGGCCGTCAGCTGCGGCGGACGACGGTGAGCCGGCCCTCGGCGCTCTCGGGCACGGTGCGGCGGGGCACCGGGACCGGCGAGGCGAGAGAGGAGGCGAACGCGGCGACCAGGTCATGGGGGACGCTGGCGCTGAAGCTGGCGCACCACAGGTACGGGGCGCCGGGAACGGGATCCGCCCACGCCTGCCAGCCCACCAGGTCGGGGCGCGGGTCGGCATCCTCGATGAGCGGCGGCAGCATCTCCAGGGAGATGCAGGCGGAGAACCCGGGGTCCGTGGCGGTTGTGCGGGGGCAGTCCAGGTCGCGGATCCAGCCGCGGGCACAGAGCGCGTTGAGGACGGTCTCGGGCCCCGCGAAGCCGACGTCGGGCGTCTTACGGCTGTCGATCTCCACGAGGAGATCGGCGAGCGCCTCGTACGGAACGCCGGCGGTGAAGTACGCGTTCCACTCCGCCATCACGGACGCGGCATGCGCGCGGGCGCTCAACTGCCAGGCCACCGGCAGCCCACCCAGCTCGAACGGGTAGGCCGCGAGGACCCATTCAGCGCCGCACAACCCGTTGGGGCTCACGTACAGCAGGGTGTGGCGGGCGGTGGGCCACATGCGCCAGCCCAGATCCGCCAAGGTGTCGCCGATCCGCTCGGCGAGCGCGTGGTCGTCTCCGGCCAAGTGGCGCGGGGTGACCCAGTACACCGGGTCAGGCGAGTCAAGGCGGGAGGGTTCGCTGGGGTGGTGCGGATGCAGGGGCGCCTCCGTGGGCTCGGGGGTGGTGTCCAGCAGGGCGTTGTACGTTGACATGGCTTGCCGCCCGTGCACCATCCTTTCAGGGGGTCTTTCCTGTCTGCCCCCGGCGAACTTGTCTGTTGTCAGCGAAGCCAACCGCTTTGCCATCCAACCCAGTCGAATAGCGGTGATCTCTCGGTGTCGCCGCAACGGACACCGCGGCCATGCCGTTACCCGTGAGAGCTGCGCACTCGCGGATGGGACACTTGTACACATGAAAGAGGTGCGCTGCGAGCGATGCGACAACATCATCGGCATGGGGTGCGCCTGCCCTCCTGATGGCAGCGTCCCCAAGGCACACCCGGAGGAAAGGCGTGTTCGACAGGAGTGGCGGCGGTTCCCCGGCAGCGCCATCTTGATCAAACAGAATGGTAAGGCGCACGTTCCAGGCGCCTGCGATCACATGACAGAAGACGAGGTGCGGCCTCCGAAGTGGGGTTGGATCCTCGATCCGTCCCCCGGAGATTGGGACCGCATCAGCGAAAGCAGCCCAGCCATCGCCACTGGAGGAAACGCGCAGCTGCGGGCGACGAGCCGGTGCATGACGTGCATGGGGACTCTCGGCGGCTGATGAGCTGCAGGGCGCGCTGTGCTGTGGGATAGCTGACCAGAGGGCCGACAGCTTGCCGTCGGCCCTCGTTCGTTTCATGGTTCTAGCCACGCCGGATGCGGCACGACTCGGTTCGATGGCAAAACGACTGGGTTCGATGTCAAGGGACACTCGGGCGACGGCGGACTGCTCCCGACCTCCCCGTGCTGCGGGCGGTGTCTGATCTGCCAGGTCCTGCCGCCTCGTCCCAGCGGAAAACTGCGGGCGCACGCCGACAGGCACGAGGGATCATGAGGCATGCGCCCGTATGGCTGGCACCTCACCGAAGACCTCGACGGGTTTCTTGCTCGAGCGGGAGACTTCCTGCGCTCGCGCCCTGCCCTGCACACTGTCCCGCTGACGGTGGCCGAGGCACTGCGTACGCGCGGGGCGGACGCGTACGGCGCCGAAGCCCCCATCTTCGGCAGCCTTGAGCGGGCGGGCGAGATCCGCGCGGCCTTCTTCCACACCCCGCCTCGCCGCCCGTACCTCACCCCGCTCACCCCCGACGAGGCCGACACCCTCGCCGCCCACCTAGCTCGCCTCGGCCACCGCCTCCCCGGCGTCAACGCGGACCACGACACCGCCACCGCCTTCGCCGACGCCTGGGCGCGGCATACGGGCGCGACGCCGACGCTGCACGAGCGGGAGCGCCTGTACCGCCTCGGCACGCTCACACCACCGGAGCCACTCCCGGAGGGCCGAAGCCGAGTCGCGGGCGAGCAGGACCGCGAGCAACTCATGCTCTGGCACCGCGAGTTCATCACCGCCATCGGAGGAACCCCCGCTACGGACAACAGCTCATGGGCGGATACACGCATCGCCCAAGGACGCGTCACGCTCTGGGGGACGCCGGACGGCACTCCCGTCTCCATGGCGG
This sequence comes from Streptomyces bluensis, assembly GCF_014650715.1. Taxonomy (GTDB): domain Bacteria; phylum Actinomycetota; class Actinomycetes; order Streptomycetales; family Streptomycetaceae; genus Streptomyces; species Streptomyces bluensis. The sequence goes on from NZ_BMVM01000015.1 coordinate 88,026, forward strand.
GCGTGACCCCGATGGTCGCCGACCAGGTCCGGGTGGCCCCCGTCTACACCCCGGCCCACCTACGCGGCCGCGGTTACGCGGGCGCCGTGACCGTCGAGGTGAGCAGGGCCGCGCTGGCCGCAGGCGCGGAGGAGGTCCTCCTGTTCGCGGACCTGGCCAACCCCACCAGCAACGGCCTCTACCAGCGGATCGGCTACCGCCCGGTTACCGACTTCGCGGTGTACCACTTCTCGTGTGCCGGGCTGGTAATTCGTTGAAGAACTCATGTCGAAGGGGCCCCGCAGAGGCGGAGCGATCCGTGCTGTCGGATAGCGGCCGTAGGCTTCCCGCATGAGTTCGGTGCGCGCCCGGGTGTGGCGCTTCACGGTCGAGAAGGGAAAGGCTGGCGCTGAGGCCGTCCAGGCTGTCGAGATCGGCCAAGGCCCTCTGCCGGTGTCCTTGGCCGCAGTGGTCAACATCAACGCCCTTGCCTGCGACTTGCGCAAGACGGTCGACCAGCGTGTACGCGACCACGAAATCAGCCTCCTCCTCAGCTACATCGCCGGCAGCCCGGGCGCCGGTTCACTCGGGGTCGACTGCCCCGCCCTCGACTCCAGCTCCGGCCACATCCGACGCTTCGTCAGTGAGTGCACCGGGCTCGGGGTGATGACCGCCGCCAGCGAGGCCCTCTTCGACTGGAAGCCCGGGGCTAACGGGCTCAGCAGCTTCGACGTCATGCCCGGGAAACTTGTCGGGACCTACGCGAAGAAGGGTGTGCGGCCCGACCTGCTGTATGACCTGGCGACCGGTCCGCTTGCTGGGGAGGCGCGGGGTCGGCGTCGCGATCACAAGCAGATGTTCCCGGCTGGCAAAGGTACCCAGGCGCAGAAGGCGCGCTTGGAGAAGCTCGCGCAGTGGTCCGTCGACCACGGTGATCACGCCTACTTCATGAGCTGGGTCTGGCTCGGCACGGGCGGCATCTACGTCGACATCTTCCTGCCCGACGACGCCCCAGCCACGGCTGGACTCAAGACCGGGTGGATCGACATGCCGGGCAGCGGACAGCCCTGGCGATTCCGCGTTCCCCGGCCTGATCCCCGTCGGCGCGAGGACCTGGAGCCGGAGGGAACCCTCGGGGTTCGGGCTGATTCCGCGCCGTCCGATGTGGAGGGCTCAGCCGACGTAACCGGGGCCCACGTCAGGACAGCGATCAGCCTGGCCGAGCCGGTGGTCGAGGCGGCGATGAACCGGTCCTTCAGCCGCGAGGACACACTCGGCACGTTCTCCGGCGTGGAGGTCCGCGGCCGTTGGATCCGCGGCGATGCTGTCGGCCAAGCACGCCACGAGGTGCTGCTCGGCGTCCTGGAAGAGCGCGTGCCGGTGGACCACCGGGCTCAGCGCCGACGGCTAGCCTCTCGGACGGCCGACCGGCTCGATGTGTTCCTCGAAGGCCGCCTGCTCACCATCGTGCACCCGGTCGGCAGTCCGCGACCGAGCTGGGACCGGGTCCAATCAGAGCTGCTGGGGTAGGTAGGCGCCCGGTCAGCTGCTGACACAGCGAACTGACTTCACTGACAACGGTCAGTTGGCACTCTCGCGGCTTCCAACTACGCCACGTACTGATCCCTAGATCGCCGGAGAGGGCAAACGGAACGGGGCCGGCTCACCCAGGTGAGCCGGCCCCGTTCGTGATCTCAGACGTCGATACGAGCGAGCAGGGCTGCGTTGAGGGCGACCGCGTTCCGCGCCTGGCTGGTGTCCTGGCCGGCTAGCACGCGTACGGCGGCGGCGACGTTCTCCCGCGGGTCGTCGTGCTGGGTGACCGACAGCAGGTCCTGCGGCATCGAGGCCGCGCCCCTACGCAGCTCGTCGTTGAACACCAGGTCCTCGTCGCCGGCGTTGATGCGGCAGGCCCGCACCGTGCTTCCAGGGATCAGTTCGTCGACTTGGACCGCCTTGCCAAGGCTGGAGTTGATTACTGCCACGTCCGGCAGGCCGAGGCTGGACAGCAGCCGGGCGGAAGCACCGACCGCAGGGTGCGAGAGGCCGTACACGTAGGCAGGGCAGACGACCGGGCTGAGGAGGGCGGGGAACGCCAGGCTGAGGGCGTGTACGGCCTGGAACCTGCCTCCGTAGCGGCGGTCGAACTCGGGTACGCGGTTCTCGATGGAGAAGAACCCGAAGCCGATCTCCGCCGTGATGTCGACCATCTCCTGGTGCGGGACCGTGTCGCTCGCCGCTCCCACCTGGTCGATGAAGTCGCGGGATCCGGTCTTCGACGACGCGCTACGCGAGCCGAGTTTCGCGACGTGTGCTCCCCCGGTGGCCGCCACCAACGCGGCGGCAGTACTGAGGTTGATCGTCTTGAATGCCTTCTTTCCGCTGCCCGTGTAGCCGACGAACCGCAACCCCTCCGGGGGATGGTGGAAGTCCCAGCTGTCTCGGTCCAGAGCCGTCGCGGCCTGGATCGCGGCCTCGACTTCGGGCAGTCGTGGCCCTCGCAGGAGCAGTCCTGTCAGGACGCTTCCCAACATCACGTCGCGCGTGTGGCCTTCCGGTAAGGCCAGGATGCGCGTGATTCCGTCGTGGACGTCTTGGGGTGGGATGTCGGCCGGTGAGTTGATTCTCTGGGCCAGCATTGGCGCTGTTGCTGCCACGGGGTGGGCTCCTTTCTTCACGTGTTGGATGTGAGCAGGACCTTGAAGGGGCGATGGCGAGCACCGCTGTTCAGGGCCGCCAGCCCCTGTGGCAATTCGCTGAGGGGGAATCGGTCTCGGGTCATCAGGGCAGCCCACTCGCCGCCCTTGGCAATGAGGTCGATGGCGTCTCGGAAGTCGTCGTGGCCGTCCGCGCGGCAGTACGAGAAGGAGCCGCGCAGGGTGATCGAGCGACGGAAGACGTCTCGCAGCGGGACCGAGAGAGTGACGCGGGGCGCATAGGCGTTCTGGACGAGAACCGTTCCGCCGTCGCGAACGGCCTTCAGTGCTTGGCGTATGGGGACGTCGCTATCACCGGACGCGGCGTCCACGACGACGTCGCACGGCGGCAGCTCGGCAGAGTGGAGGGTGATATGCCGGTCGAGGACGTACCGCAGCTGGTGCGACCGCGAAGGTTCCCTGACCATCATGTGGACTTCCCACCCTGCGCCTGCTGCGCAGATGGCCGTGCACGCCCCGATGACGCCGCCCCCGATGATGCCGAGCCGCCCCAGGGGCGCCTGGAGCCCGCACCGGATTCCGTGCAAGGCCACCGCCATCGGATCAGCGAGGACTCCGTGCGCAGGATCGCGCAGGTGGGGAAGCGGAATGATGCTGTCGCGGGGGACCCTCACGGAGTCGGCGAGCCCTCCGGGAAGATCCCACCCGATGCGGCGGAGTCGTGGGCAGAGGTGCACATGCCCGCGGTCGCAGTAGTGGCACGAGCGGCAGGAGACCAACGGGTCGATTGCGACCCAGCTGCCCGTCTCCGTGTCAACGCCGACGATCTCGTGACCGGGGTACCACGGTTCCGGCAAGCGCCCTTGCCATGGGTGATTGAGCTTCGCGACATCGCTTCCGCACAATCCCGTGTAGCGCGTCTCGATGATCGTCGTATCGCTCGCCGGGGACGTGCCGACCGGCGCAGGGAGTCGGCGGAGGGCACCGTTCTCAACCGCCCACGCGTACGGGCCGCTCATCGCTTCCCCCATCTGTTCAGCAGGGAGGGAAGGGCCTCTACGTCGGGGATCGCGCTGCCCGACCAAGCGGTCTCGCCGAACACGAGGCCGCTCGGCCCGCCCCTGCGTTCTACGCGCACCGCGCGTATCCCGGCCTGTTCCGCGCCGGCCAACTCGTCACCGCCGCCATCGCCGCAGTAGAGGGCCTGACGTGGGGCAACCCCGAGTTCTCCGAGGACCGCCCGGAAGAGCAGACGGTTGGGCTTCACCGCACCCGCCCGGCAGCTGAACACAACAGCGTCGAAGTGCGGCGCAAGGTCGCTACGGCTCCACGCCTCGGCGATGTCGGGGGACGCGTCGCTGAGGACAGCCAGCCTGGCGCCACAGCGCCGAAGCCTCTCCAGAGCCTTCAGGAGAGTGGCGTCGGCCTGGAGACGGACGTGGGCAAGCTGCGCCAGGAGCATTTCCAGCTCACCCACGCAGGCCGGAGAGGTGTTGCAGCAGGTGACGAGGTGAGCTGCGACCTCGGTGGTGGACGTCAGTTGCCCGTCGTGCCTTGCCCGCCAACTGTCGGACAACGCGGACTCGGCGACCACCGGGGACACACGCAGGACCTCGGCGAACTGTGCAGCGGCAGCCTTCCGTTCGACCACGCTCGGCGCGGTGACGAGCGTGCCGAAAAGATCGAGTATCACGGCCATCGGGCGTGAAGCCGAAGCAGCAGAACTCCGCTGCGGTGGAGTGCCCAGCAGTACGTCGCCTACCGGGTGTGCGGCCGTCGCGGTCAGACTCGTCGAGAAGGGGGTGCCCGTCGGCGGATAGCGCATGGTGAGGCTCCATCAGTAGATCGGTGATCTCGTGCAGAACCGAACGTTCCGGCCGGCTGGGTATCTACGGCCCGGTGGCATCGCTGGCGGGTGTCCGAAAGACGAGGGAGAACGGCGCGGCTGCCTCCGAGCGCAGGGGGCCGTGCTGGGCTACCAGGCCCGGTGACGCTGCCGGCGCGCTCACAGCCTCAGCCCCGACAGCAGGTTCGCGACCGACGTCGTGACGTCCTTCGCGAACGGGCCGATGTTCTGGGTCCCGGCGAGGTAGAGGCCAAAGACCGCGCACACCACGGCGTGACCCGCTTTGAGCCCGCCTCCGCGGCACAGGAAGACGATCGTGATGCCGAGGATCAGCAGGACAGCAACATCGACAGCCACCGCGGAGCCCCCTCTGATCTCGTACGGATACTGGAGACCGAAGCGGGAAGGCGATCACCGCGTCGGTGCCACCATGACAGCGGCTCGGAGGTGTGCGGAGTATCACAAGCTGTTGCCGAAGCTGCTCATCAGCAGCTCATGGCCGGTAGGTCTGACTTTTCAACATCCGCTTACACACGGGTTCATGAGAGGCAGACTTAGGCTCCGGATCATGACCAGGGATGGGCAGGCGGTAGGCGCAGTGGGCAAGAGTCGCCCGGGGTGGCGCCCGGACAAGTTGAGACAACAGCGAGAAGCCCACGGCCTCACGCTGGAGGGCGCCGGCGAGCAGCTGCGCGAGGTGGCCCGGGCTGCAGGATTCGCGGTGCCGGCCGCCAACTTCCAGACCCTGTGGCAGCACGAGCAGGGTGAGGTCTACCCCGGACCGCACTACCGTCGCGCGTATTGCCTGCTGTACCGCGCCACCGAGCCTGAGCTCGGCTTTCGCAACGCTCTGCCCGACGAGGCCAGGAAGCTGGAGTTCACTTCGTCGAGCGAACCACACAACGGAGCCCACGTGCTGGCCGTGGAGCGCGCCCTGCTCCAGCTCGCGCCGGGTACGGAAGACACGGACGGGCAGGGCGTACAGCAGCGCATCCTCGACGCCTGGAAGCGCCGCCACACCGGTGGCGACCCGAACAAGCCGACGCTGATGATGGTCGGCGGCTACGCGGGCAGCGGGAAATCGGAGTTCGCCCGCTTCATATCCCAGCTCACCGGCTGGCCCGTCCTCGACAAGGACCCCATCACGCGCCCCCTCGTCGAGCGCCTCCTTGTGGAGATGGGCAGCGAGCCGAACGAACCGGCACACCGACCTCTACCGGGAGAAGGTTCGCCCGCTGGAGTACCAGTGCCTGCTGGAGACCGCGTACGCGAACGTCGACTGCGCGATCAGCACCGTCCTCTCCGCCCCGTTCATCGCCGAGGCCACCGATCCTCGGTGGATGCGACGCCTGATCAACCGCTGCGAAGCGCGTGGCGTCACCGTCGTTGTCGTCTGGATCCAGTGCGACCTCGACACGATGCACGAGTACATCAGCTTCCGGTCCGCGGCCCGGGACAGCTGGAAACTCCAGAACTGGGATACGTACGCCGCCGGGATCGATCTGGAACTACGACCCGTCGTACCGCACCTGGTTGTCGACAACCGGCTGGGCGCCGCGATTTCGCTCACCGACCAGGTGCGCCAGGTTTTCGGGACGGTGTTCCAGTGAGGCAGGGCATCCTGCTGTACGGGCCGCCGGCGGCAGGCAAGGACACTGTCACGGCGGCACTCACGGAACTCAACGCGCGGTACGTGCCGTTCACCCGTCTGAAGATCGGGAGCGGTAAGACCAGGGGCTACCGGATGGGCACGCCGGAGCAGCTGGCCGACCTTGAGGCACGGGGCGACGTCATCTACCGCAACGACCGGTACGGCAACATCTACGTCGTCGACCGGCCCGGCCTCGACCAGGCCATGCAGGGCGGCAGGATGCCCGTAGTCCACCTCGGTCAGATGGCGGGGATGGAGCAGGTGAGCACCCTCTTCCCCGCACACTGGGATAAGGGTTCTGCTGTGGTGCTCCAAGGAGACCACCGCCCTCCGCTCGCCACAGCGGGGCGACACCGACACGGCGGTTCGGCTGACCGCGTGGGACGCCACCCAGGCCGATCTTGCGGCGTATCCGCAGGCTCAGTGGGAGCTGCGCGTGGACACGGATACGACGGCACCCCGTGAAGCAGCGAAGAGGATCGACGGCATCGTCCGCACCACGTCTCCCTTCTCCTGACAGCCAGGACGTCAGCGACCTACCGGTGCGATCTCCTCAACTCTGGTCGTCCAGGTCCCGCTCACCACGCAGGGTTTCCAATGCCTGGGCGATGTCCAGCGGCTCGTCCCTGTTGCCGTCCCACCGGGCCAGCGTCGCGGCAGCGGCGTGCATCAGGGAATCCGGCAGGCCGACGTCGGCGAGCAGAGCCGCCGCATCCTCAAGCTCAGGTCCCCAACGCCAAGCGCGGGCAGCGGTCTTGGGGATGTAGTCGGTCTCCACGAGGTAGCTGCGGCTGCGCTTGGCCGCGATCACCAGCAGCTCGTCCGCGACTCCGTACGATTCGGCTGCCCCGTACGCCACGGCGGCGAGGACGCGGGAGACCTTCTGGTAGCTGGAGTACGAGAGCTTTAGGGCGGAGGCTTGGCCAATGCTGGCGCCCAGGACGTGGGTCCGCACACCGGTTCCGGCGAAGAGTTCGACGATTCGGTCAGCCTGCTTGCTTGGGCCGGACAGGTAGAGCGTCGGGGTCTTGCCGCCCACCGAGGGCGAGCCGACCACTGCGGCATCGATGACCGGCATTGGGGCCAGGCTGTCGGCGATGCGGTGGACGCGCGGCGGCGCGGCGGCGTTCGCTTCGACATAGATCCTGCTCGCGTCGAGCATGCCGAGATCGGCCACCTGGGCGGCAACCTTCTCCGCAGCAGTCGGCGGGCATAGGGAGAGCACCACGTCGCAGCGGGAGATGAGCTCCGGCAGTACTGCAGGTTCGAGGCCGGCGTGCTCGGCCCGACGGCGAGTTGTGTCGCTGCGTCCATCGGGGCACCACAGCACGGTGTGGCCACGGGCGCGTAGCTGGATGCCGAAGGCGGATCCCATGCTGCCGGGGTGCAGCAGCCCGACGGTGTACGTCATGCCGTGGTCCTCGCGTGGTCTGCGGCGTGTAGAAGCAGGTGGTCGATGGCGGCGCGTGCGTGCGGCACGGTGTGGTCGGGCCCAGGGTCGGGCGGTGGCCAGGAGCGGCCGTTGCTGACCCAGATGGTGTGGAGCCCCGCGGAGCGTCCGCCGCCGATGTCGTTGACCGGATTGTCACCGACCATCCAGCCGCCGTCGCCCAGCACAGCGCCGCAGCGGGCCGCAGCCAGGGCGAAGTGCTGGCGCTGCGGTTTGCGGGCGTCGGCCTCCTTAGAGACGAGGACGCCGTCTACACGTTCGGAGATACCAGTTGCCCGCAGCTTGGCGCGCTGGATGTCCGACGCACCGTTGGTCGCAACCCCGACCCGCCAGCCGGCCGCACGCAGTTCGTCCAAGCCCTCGAGAGTCTCTGCCGGACACGACACCAAGGCCGCGATGTCGGCGCAGTACACCTGCCACAACTCCGCAGCCGACATGGGTAGCCGATACCGGGTACGGATTGCGTCAAAGGTGGACGGATACGCCCGTTCGGCCACCATGCTCAGGACGTACGCCCTCTCCTCGTCGCCCAGGTCGTGCCGGGCGGTGAACTCAGCGGCCCAGTCGGCGAGCGTGCCCCGCCGGTCCACGAGTGTGTTGTCGAGGTCGAAGAGAACCAGGAGGCGGTGCACATCCCGCACCCTAATGCGCAAGGCCACGTGAGCTGCAGTGCTCGGTCCGGTGATCTCGCCCCCGGAGTCTGCACTGGTTGCCCGGCAGGGCCCCGACTGGCTGAGCAGCGCGTGCCACGGCAAATGACGTCCGGCTAAGCGCCAGCACCGTCCCTCTGAACCGCTGTCACTCCTCGAACGGGCCAACGGGCTCGAACGCCACGATCACCGAGGGATCCTTCCCGCACTCTTGGCAGCGAGCCTCGCTTGACGGACGGGTCTCGCTCAGGAGACACGCGACCTCCTGGATATGACCGCAGTAAAGGCGTACGCGCCAGCGCATGTAGTCCGACGGAGACCGACGCGGAAAGGGACCCAGGAGCTCCCGGATCTTGCTGGCGGCCTCAGCGGACAATGGTGGCGCACTGTCCACACGCGGCGAACGTACTCCGTGATCCGTTCTGTCTCCTCCTGGTGTCGGTGATCAGCTCGTGTGAGCCGATACTCAGCCAGTGGCGTGCCGTGGCTTTCGTACTCGTTAGTCATATTGCTGACGCTAAGGGTGCGGCCTTGTACTCCACGGCGATAGAAGCCCGAGACCGCCCGATCAAGTGAGAGGTCGAAGCCCAGACCAAGTCCATCCGCTCCTGCCCACAGCCGAGTGCACCCAGCGCGGCGCTGGACCTGGACGCGCCGGTGGCCAAGTACTGGCCGGAGTTTGCCGCGAGCGGCAAGTGAAGATCTGGGTACTCATCCAGTTGACGCTGCGTCACCTTTAGCAGCATTAGTCGCACAGTCGGATGGGCTTCCATCTACGCTCGCATCCCTCCAGCCGAGGCCCAGTTACTTCGCGTGAACAGTCCTTGATCGAAAGGCAGAGTACGCAGTGACGTTCCAGTCCAAGCTGTCACCGGAGAAGCGTGCTGAACTGGCGGATCTCGTGATCGCCGGGACCAAGACCGTGCTGGAGCTGAGCATCGAATACGAGGTCTCACGCAAGACCGTGAACGGTTGGGTGCAGAAGCGTAAGCGGGATCTTGGTATTCCCGGATCTCCTCATGGGGGAGACCGCACCCTCCCACCGGCAGCTCTTCGTCGCGTTGCCAAGGAGAAGGAGGGGCGGGTTGCGGCCGAAAGGCTTGTGGAGTCCCTTCGAGGCGAGCTGGCGGACACCAGAACACAACTTGAGCGGATGGTGGAGACACTCCACGGGATGCAGGTCACCTTGGAGTACTACATGGGACAAAGGCCACTCGCCGGAGCCGCTGCGTAGCGATTCCCGACAAGCCTCCTCCCGTCTCATGGGCACCCACCGTCACGACGGCAACCACATCGCGACCGAACTGGAAACTCTCTGCAAAGGCATGGGGCTCCCCGTCGCAGAAACCGACGACCGCACCCAAGCCGTCGGCGTGCTGATCTCGCCATCCGGCACGAGAGCCGCATCACTGGAATGGTTCGTCTCCACCACCGCACCCGCGGCACGCGAACAGACCGAAGGACTGGCCGACGGACGCGCCGGCCTCCTGCATCGCAGCACACGTGCCTACGTGCACCACGCACTCACCGGCATCCTCCAGGAACTGGGCTACTCGGTAGCCCACACCACTTCCGGTCTGCGTATCGAGGGCCTACCCGGTGCCTCGGCTGGTGCGGAGACCGCCAGCACCCTCGCGGATTTCCTGCGAGGAAGCCTGGACAGCCTCGACGGAGCACGCGATCGCAAGAAACGCGACGAAGACGGCGATGACGGTGACGACGGCCTGGCCGGCGTACCCGCCCGCGTGTAACCGCGCCGCCGGCGACAAGCGATGTCAGCACAACCTGACACCACGCGGCGAGCATCCTGCAAGATCCGGCCTCGCGCACCCGCGAGGCCGGTCATCTCCCGTACGCCCGCTTCCAGCGAGCCCGGTGCCGGGAGTCTCCCTGGCCGCGACCGTTCACCTCGGTCAGAGACAACAGGGAGGCCCCGTTGTTCCACAAGCCGAGATGATCGCGATGCACCGCGAGGATGCCGTGCTGCACCGCAAACCTCTCGGAGGGTCGGCTGAAGCGTGTGGTCGTCACGAACACCGCCAGGTCAGCCGCGAAGTGCACCTTGGCACCCAGCAGATCGCGTAACTCGCGACTCGCGATCGTGCTGCTCGGCGCATAGCGCTTGCACTGGATCACCATGGTTCGGCCGTCCGGGAGACGGCCGACGACGTCGGCGCCGTTGTCGTTGGCACCGCCCACCCGCCGGACGTCGGTGCACCCGTCCCGTCGGCACAGGCTTGCGACCAGGTCCTCGAACTCGGTGCCGGTCATCGCGTCCACCTCGGCGAGTGTCCGGTGCCCGGCCTTCACCGCCTCCTCCTGACGCCACAGATGGTCCCGCCCACGCACACCCCGGTCCGTACGCCACAACCACCAGCCCACCGAGCCGACGCCGCCAAGGACCAACGCGCCCGTGACGTACGGCCACACGGCCGACCAGAACACCACCAGCAGGACCAACACCAGGCCACCACCCGCCGCCCCCGCCTTCAGCCGCGCCGCCCGCCGCCTGCGAGCAGCCGCACCCCGTCTACGCCCAGCCACGATCGAAGCCCTCCCCCACAGGTCCGTGTACGGCAGTCTGAGCAGCCCGCAGCAGCACGAGAAGGGCGCAAGTTGGCCATGTCCGGATCCCGATTACCTGACAGGGCCGCATGGGCCCCGTACCGGTGAACGACACGACCACCTCGGACGTCAACGACAGCGACGTCCGCCGCTCTTTCCGGTGGTCACCGGGCTGATCGACCCCGTAGAGGCCGATTGCGCCGTGACACTCGCCGGGTGGCCGACTCGACATCGCACGCACCAGGCGGACCCGACCCCACCCCGGAGAATGGACCCACGCCGGCGCGGAGGAGCGCGGTCCGCACCGGCCGCGTACGGTGGTTCTCACTCGTGCGCTGGGTGCTTGCACCTCGGACGACGTGGCAGGCCCGCCGCCTGGCCGCCGAGTTCGGGCCGGGAATGGACGCTCGCACTGCCTGGGTGATGGCCCGGCTGGCACGGCACCCCGAGGAACAGGTTTACGCGATGCGGCTCCTTAACGATGAGGAGAACGCCGACTGATCTCCATGCGAGGGCCCGTTACCGATGCGGCCCTCACACCGCGCTGCAGGACCGTACAAAAGGGCTGCCGCCCGCACCATGTTGCCCTGGTGCGCACCCTGTTGAGTGTCAGTGGCCGTTCCTATCGTGGAGGAATGGCGAATGGGGTGTGGCACACCGGATATGGCATAGAGATCAATCTGTCGTTACCCGATCTCGGGCATCCGGGCCGTCCGGAGCTCCTCGGCGAGATCACCGCGCGCGTCACCGACCGAGACCCGCAACTGCTTGAGTGCCTGGCACACCACAAGGGGCGGGAGTGCCAGTCGGAGACAGGCGGGAAGTCTCCGTGGATGTTCATCCGTCGAGGCAGGGTGGGTGGCCGAAGGCCCCTGGTTGCCTCTCACCTGCCGGTCACACACAAACCGACCCCGGCGGAGAGTGCACAGCACAAGGCCACGAAGGAACGGGTTGTCGAGACCGCCGCGAAGTACGGGCTGGACTCCGAGGCCGAGGTTCCCGTGGCCAACCGGCGGAGCGTCACCGACGCGGTCGTCACCGGGCCCAGCGGCCTACGGATCGGCTGGGAGATCCAGTACCACCACCTCAGCCCCAGCAGCGTGCACCGCCGCTCGGCCAACGCTGTGGAGCACGGCATCACACCCCTCTGGGTGGCGAAGGACCGGACGGCCTCACTGATCGACCGAGCCCCGTGGGCACGCGTGGACGACATGCCGTGGAAGGACATCGCCGGCGGCAAGGAGATGGTGATCCGCGGCGGGTACCGCCACCTGGAGGTCTGGAAGTGCGTACCGAGCAGCGACCGCCATTGCCTCGTCAGCGAGGGTGCCGGTCACTGTGGCGCGATTCACGCCGACTGGTTCGTGCCCGCGCTGTGCGTGCCCGAGAAGAAGCCGGTCTACATCGAAGATTTGGTCTTGCAGAGCGCATCGGGGGAGAGCGTTCCGGTCTACGTGCCCAGCCGCGGCAACGGGCGGGCCGGTCGGCATATGTGGGTGTCGGTGTACGACCGCACGCTGTGGGAGGAGATCGTCGGTGAACGGACGCCTCTTCCCCCAGACTCGGCCGAAGAGGACGACGACGTGATCACCTTCGCCGAGCAGGAGATCGACCGCACTTGCCGGGCAGGAGAAGAAGGCTGGTTCGTCAGCGACGCCCGGCCCATCCGCGACCTCGGCCAGCCGACTGGCGGCATCACCCTTCCCCGCATGCCCGTACAGGGCTCTCGTGATCCGATGCGGATCACTCCAGTCGAGCGGGCCGCCGCCTCCGCCGCGCTGGGATGCCCGACGTGGGAGCTGGGGCCGTGCGCCGGGTGCGGCCAGCTGATGCGCAGGTACGGGCGGTACGCGGCGATGTACTGCCGCGTGTGCCGGGCCGTCCTCAACGGGCGGTAACCGGGAACTGCAACCAAAACTGCAACCACGGCACGACGAAGGCTCCGACCGAGATCCGGTCGGAGCCTTCGTTTCCGCTGGTCAGCGGCTGCGGAGGATACGAGATTCGAACTCGTGAGGGGTTGCCCCCAACACGCTTTCCAACTGTGGTGGTGGGGCGCTGGGGTGTGGACAGGGGCGTTCACCTGGGTTCATGGGCGGCTGGCTGACGGCGTGGTGATGGCTAGCGGTCTCGTCTGAACGGCTGTGAACGGGGCTGAATGAGACGGAAACTGAGACGGGCGGTCATCACAGGTTCCCTGGTCACGGACCTGGGAGTGGCTTCACGCTCACCGCGCTCGCCGCGGTTCCACATGATGGCATCTTCCTCGCTGGGTGTAGCCGCCGGGCACGTCGACACTGACGGAATTCCAGAAGGGCTCGGCCTCGCGGAAATGGCCGCCGCCCGTGTGCCACTGGACTCCTGGGTAGACATGGCGCAGGGACCGGAGAGCGGCTGAGGCGAGGCCGCAGCGCTTATAGCCCTCGTAGGAGTGAGGCGCTTCCACCCAGCCGATCTTGCACGGATTGCAGACCACGTACTCGACCTCGAAAGCCAGGTCGGATCTGACGTAGGCCGCACGGATGCGCCAGCCTGTGCGCTCGTAGTAGCCGGCGGGCCGGTCGACCCAGGGTTCCGGTGGGGTGGCGGTCCGGTCGAAGTGGTACGACGCGGGGTCCATCCATCGGCGAAGCCATTGCCGCCAGGTCGGCTTGTCGGGCCACTCCCGTACCCAGTACACGTGGTCAGCGCGGCGCGCCACAGCGCGGATTGCCGCCTCCCTGTCCGCCATGCGCTCTCCTCCCCGGGCTCTGGAGTTGCCCTCGGCCATGGTCGGGTGCATGGGAGGCTGCTGTACAGCACACCGTGTCCCTGCACTGCGGTGCCCTCAGCTTGGGAAGTTTGGGTCATATGGGGGCGGTTGCCGGGCTGACCTGCGTCGAAGTGGTGTAGGCGTCTGGTTGTCCAGCGACTTGGTCCCCCGGTGTTCCCCGTGCGATCTGGCACGGTCCTATACGCGCCGAACTGCCGACCGGGTGGTCATTGAGGACTGGTGGGCAGTCAGCTTGCCACGCAGGTCAGAAGTTGAGGTACCGCCCAAGCCTCAAAGGTTCCTGCCGATCCTCCAAGTGGACGTCGGCTGTGAGGTTGAACATTCCCCATGCCGATGTTTCCAGTTCAAAATTTTTGGCCCGGCCTGTGACGGTGCGTTCCGGTTCATAGAATGTCGGGTGAAGGTGATAAACGACTTTGGTGACGCGATCGAGGTCTCTATTGTCCCCTTCAAGGAAAACGCGAATGCGGTGGTATCTGTAGTTTCCCTTGTCCAGCGACCTGTCACGACGCGACGTGTGGGCCACGTAGATCTGGGGAGCGGCTGCGGCTCTGGTGGAATTCGGCTGGGACTCGGCTGGCACAAGCTCTGTGTCGACCAAGGGTTGCGCGCCGGGTTGTGGTTCGGGGCCCGATGGGCTCTGCGGTGACCACTCGGGGAGCCTGACCGCAAGCCCTGCGATTTCTCCTTCGACTGGACCTCCGTCTTCAACGCGCTTGTTGACGGTTTTGAGGAACCGGCCGAGTGGGGTGCGGAATATGCACGCCATCAATGCTATGAATGCTGGCCAGACAAGGCTTTGTAGTAGCGGTATCCAGTCTTTCATCAAAGTCCCCCGAGGCCCTCTTGGCTGCTTTCCGTTCGCTCGTGCTACAGCTGTCAGCCAAGCACGCTACAGCAAACTTGGTCGCACGGTGCGCTGTTCAGCTCTCTGCGCGGGCGCACAGCCCTAACAGCGACGATAGGTCGGCGGAGCGATTTTGGCCTGGAGCTGCTTTGGCGCGAGTGATCATGGCCCCGTAAGCTTCCGGCGCGTCGGGCAGTCTGTGGACCTGCCCGGTAAAGCACGACGTTGGGGCCATGATCTTCGAGGCTCGCGCCAAAGTGGCTGGCTAAAATCGCGGAGCCGACCGCCCCAACCACGGCGTACCCATTCTCTGACGTCAGGCGGCTGATTGCTGTGCGCGCGGCACGGGCGCCGGCCGGGCTGGAGCGGGGCGGAGACAGGAGCGCAGGCCCGGCCGGGGGCCGGGCCGCGCGCGGTGAGCGGAGCGAGCCGCCTTGAACCCGTAAAGAAAGTTGTAACTCAGTCGGTGGTGTGGGGCTTGAAGTCGTGTGCGCAGGCTGGGAGTTCGGCTGCCTCACGGTGTGCGAGAGGCAAGAAGAGAGCTGGGCGGATGGTCCATGTGATGCGGGTGCTGCCGTGGCTGATCGTCACGGTGCATGGTTCGGAGCGTAGGAGGGCTCGTCGTGTATCGGCGCGGCCTTCGTAGAGCCAGTCCCATGCCTCGTCGCAGGCGTCGGGGTCCAGTGCCGGTGTGATGGTCCTGAGCGCGACGGCCACCCATCTGTCGGCCTGTGGTGCCGAGTACGCGTCGAACGACCCGTGAAGCGTCGGCGGCTGCTCCGTCGCATCGGTGAGGTCTTCGGTCCAGCACTCGCACCAGTAGCCGCGGGACAGTCCGGTCACGTGTGCGCTCCAGGTGGGTAGGCCACGAGCACATAGCGGGTGCTCTCGTCGTGCAGGGTGAGTTGGTAGCCCGTGCCGGTTGTCAGGTAGGCGAGGACGCGTTCGTGCTCGGGTTCGTCTGTCAGCCAGTGGCGGGCTGGCTGGGCATACGCCGTGTCGAGTTGGTCAACGACGTGGCCCGTTCGTTCGCGGAGCCAGCGAAGTGCCAGGCGCGGGCTTGTCGTTTGGTGTGAGCCCAGGTTGACGGAGCTGGTCTCGTACAAGGGGTATGCGGCTGCCCGGCAGGTGTAGGTCGTGGTGCGTCCGCTTGTGGGCAAGGACTCGGTGCCAGCGGGTTTCACCATGGGGCGCCGCCGGGACGAGTACCTGTGAAGAGCTCCGCCGTGACCGTGAAGCCTCCTGTCTGGCTGTTGTGGATCACGACGCGGTGAGCGAGCGCGCTGACCATGTCCAGTCCCCGGCCGTGTTCGGCGTCCTGGTCCTGGTGCTCGACCTTCGGGGCCGTGCCGGTGCCTCCGTCGTCCGTGACGGACAGCGCGATTACCTGCGGGGAGACCGCCAGGGCTAGGTGGAAGCCGCCCGACTCCATGCCGCTTGCTGTGTGGAGGATCGCGTTTGTGCTCAGCTCGCTCACGATCAGTTCGGCGTTCTCCGCCAGGGGCGATCCGCGCAGGATGTCTCTCGTCCAGCGGCGGGCCCGGCTGACCTCTTCGGGGAATCCCGGGCAAGACATTCCCCAGACCCGGGCGGTGCTCGTATACTCGTGCATACAAGTTCCTTCGTGCTGGTAGGCCGCCATGTGCAGCGGGTTCGGGCTAGACGAGTTTCACGCCGTCGTGGGCGCGGATGGCCGGCGGGGATGCCGCGTCCAATGCGTCCAGAACGCGGATCGCGTATGCCTCGTCGGCGAGTTCGATGACCTCTTCACGGGTGGCCCAGCGCAGTGCGCGGGTCTCGTCCCCGGTGGTGGGGGTGCCGTCGGCGGCCTGGCAACGGAAGACCAGGGAGACAATCAAGCCCTTCATGTTCTTGTAGACGCCGGTCAGGGTCGCGGGAAGCGTGATCTTGATTCCGGTCTCTTCGAGAACTTCGCGCTGGAGGGCCTCGGGGATGGTTTCCTCGCGTTCGAGGACTCCGCCCGGGGGTTCCCAGTGGCCGTTGTCACGGCGTTTGATCAAGAGGGCGCGGTCCTGGTCGTCGACGATGACTCCGGCGACGCTCACGGAGTGCGGACGGTCCATGCTCACGTTCCTCGGCCCTCTCGGCTGGCTAGGCTCTCCACCGTAGCAACAACAAACGCCCACTCGTCTAGATATCTAAAGGAGTACACGTGCCCTCTCTTCCTTCCGGCCTCCTCGGCGATCTCGACCCCACGAGTGATCGTGCCGTCTTCAGGCAGATCGCTGATCAACTGCGTGAGGCGATCGACCGTGGGCGGTTCAAGGAGGGCGAAAAGCTGCCCTCGGAAGCTGAGCTTGTCGATCATTACGGGGTTTCCCGTATGACGGTCCGGAACTCCTTCTCCGTCCTCCAGGGGGAAGGGCTCGTGCACGCCGAGCACGGCAAGGGCGTGTTCGTGCGGCCTCGGCCGCCTGTGCGGCGGCTCGCCTCCGACCGGTTCGCCCGGCGGCACCGGGAGCAGGGCAAGTCCGCCTTCACTGTCGAGGCCGAGGCGGCTGGCAGTCACCCGCAGGTCGACGGCCTGGAGGTCAAGGAGGAGAAGGCCAGTCAGGATGTCTCCGCGCGGCTCGGGTCCGTGCGGCGGGTGCTGGCTCGTCGGCGCCGGTATCTGCTGGATGGGCGGCCGGTGGAGTTCGCCACCTCGTATCTGCCGCTCGACATCGCGCGCGGCACGCAGATCGCCGAGCCCAACCCCGGCCCTGGTGGCATCTACGCCCGGCTTGAAGAGCTGGGTCACCGCCTGGACCACTTCGAAGAGGAGATTCGGGCGCGGATGCCCTCGCCCGATGAGGTC
This sequence comes from Streptomyces bluensis, assembly GCF_014650715.1. Lineage (GTDB taxonomy): Bacteria > Actinomycetota > Actinomycetes > Streptomycetales > Streptomycetaceae > Streptomyces > Streptomyces bluensis. The sequence goes on from NZ_BMVM01000015.1 coordinate 105,262, forward strand.
AGGACGCTGCGGCTGGCTTCCGGTGTGCCCGTGATCCATCTGATCCGGACGGCGTACGACACGGAGGGGCGGGCGGTGGAGGTCTGCGACACGGTGATGGCGGCGGACGCGTACGTGTTGTCGTACCAGCTCCCGGCGACGTGATGGCGTGATCGGCGGTGGTGCGCGGGGACGCTTCTCCGAACTCGTACACCCCAACAGGCATACTCGTATAGACGAGTGGGCAAGTTGTGTGGCAAGGTGGTGGTCGTTCCCGGAGATCGGGTTCGAACGCCGCATCTTGTATAGACGAGTAGATGGGAAGAATCTTGCGCACCATCCGTGTGGAGACCTCCGCCGCAACGATCCTGCTGACCGAGGCACCTGAGCCGAAGGTCCGCGACCGGCAGACCGGCGAGATCGCCAAGGACGCCGTCAGCGGCGAGGCGCTGATGACGATCGGCGTCGTCTACATCGAGGACGGCGAGTCCTCGCTGATCAAGGTCACCGTCCCGGAGAGCGGTGTCTCCGAGGGGCTGACCCTCGGGGCCCCGGTCTCGCTGCCGGGTCTGGTTGCCCGGCCGTGGGAGAGCGTGTTCAACGGGCAGCAGCGCCACGGCATCGCCTACCGCGCCGCCGCCGTGACCCCGACTGCCTTCCCGGCCGCTACCGGGGCTGCTGCCTGATGACCGACCTGACGACACTCCTGGAGGTGGGTGGCCCCCTCGCCGCGCTCGGCGGCGGGGCCGCCTACGCCCGGGCCAAACACCCCGGCGTGTACTGGTCCACGGTCGGCCTGCCGATATCCACGGCCCGGCTGCTCAGCTCCTACGGCTCGGTCATGGAAGCCTGCGGCCTGACCGTGGCTCCATCCCGGCTGCGGGTCCTGGCGGTCAAGGCCACCACTCGCAGGGAGGTCCGGCCCGTTCCCCCTCGTCGGGGCATCATCCGGCCCACCTCGACCGGGCTCCGGCTCCGACTGCGGCTCGCTCCGGGGCAGGAACCCGCCGATGTCGCCGCCTCGGCGGAACGGCTGCGGCACGCGTGGGGCGTTCACGCCGTGTACGTCTCGACCGTCAAGCCCGGTGTGGTTGAGCTGCGATTGGTCGGTTTCGACGTACTGCGGCAGGTACGCATGCCACGCAAGATCGACGCAGGGTTCCTCAAAGTGCCGGTGGCGCTGAGGGAGGACGCCACGCCCTTCGTGCGCGACTACCGCACCATCCCGCACCAACTCACCCTCGGCGCAACGCTGTCCGGCAAGTCCATGTACCTGCGCCACCTGATCGCCGGACTCGCCCGTCAGCCCGTCGCCCTGGTCGGTATCGACTGCAAGCGGGGTGTGGAGCTGGCGCCGTTCGCGTCCCGGTTGTCGGCGCTGGCGACCGATCCGGAGCAGGCGGCCGAGCTGCTGCCCGCGCTCGTGAAGGAAATGGAGGACCGATACGACCTGATCAAGGCCCGACAGGGCATCGCCCCGGACACCCCAGACGAGGAGATCACCTCGGACATCTGGGGACTGCCCGAGACCGAACGGCCCACCCCTGTTGTGCTGTTCGTGGACGAGGCGGCCGAACTCTTCCTTGTCGCCACGAGGAAGGAGGAGGAGCGGCGGGACGAGATGGTCACCCAGCTCATCCGGCTCGCCCAACTCGGCCGCGCGGCCGGGATCTACCTGGAGGTCTGCGGGCAGCGGTTCGGCGCCGAGCTCGGCAAGGGCGCCACCATGCTCCGGGCTCAGCTCACCGGACGGGTCTGCCACCGCGTCAACGACGAAGCCTCCGCCAAGATGGCACTCGGCGATATCGCTTCCGAAGCGGTCCTGGCTGCCTGCTCCGTCGCCCCCGAACGGCCCGGTCTCGCCGTCGCGGGTGACACCTCCGGTGGCTGGTCGCGCATCCGGACGCCGTACCTCTCCCTCGGCGACGCCGCAGAGCTCTGCCACGAGTCCGCACACCTGACGCCTGACCTGCCCGCGCTCAAGCCGTTCCGGCCCGACGCGCCCGTACGGCCGGTCGAGACTCCGGCCCCGGTCGTCGAGCCGCGCCCAGTCGCCGACTGATCCTCGCTCGCGCCCAACTCCGGTCGGCGTGACCGCCTCGCGCCAACTCCCTACCCCTGCCATGCCTGAACCCGGAAGGAGCCGCATCATGCGCGCCCAACTGGCCCGCGTGGACGCGGTGCTCATCCAAGCGGTCATCGCCGCCGCGCTGTCCTTCGCCCACCTCCACGACATCGCCTTGGCGGCCGGACAGGACGGGTGGAAAGCCTGGGCCTACCCCGTCTCGGTCGACCTGCTGCTGGTCGCCGCCTGGCGTCGACTCCGGTCCGGGGAGGCGAAAGCGGCCGGGTGGTGCTGGTTCGTCATCGCCCTCGCCGCCTCCCTCGGGGCGAACGTCGCCACCGCCGGCCTGCTCGACCTGGGCGACGTACCGGCCTGGCTGCGCATCCTCGTCGCCGGATGGCCCGCGGTTGCCTTCCTCGGCGGAACACTCCTCGCCCACTCCACGCCAACGACGGCCCACAACGCCGCTGAGCGCGGTGAGGACATCGAGGACCAGGAGGACGAGCCCGAACCCTCACCTCCCGAGGAGTCACCCACGCGACCGGCCGCCCTTGAGCCACCGCCCGAGCCACCCGCCATGCCCGTTCCGGCCGCCCTGGTCGAGCACGCCCGCAAGGTCGCCGCCGAGCACCACACCCGCACCGGAACACCCATCGACACCCCCACCTTGCGCGCCCGCCTCGGCGTTCCCGCCCCCATGGCCGAAGCCATCGCCGCCCACCTCACCCCAACAGGGAGCTGAACCGTGCCCCTCTTCTGCTTCAACACAGCCGCTGACTACCTCGAAGCGGCCCGACAGATGGCCATCACCGGCCGTACGGCACTCGCCCGGCTCCTCGCCGAAGAGGCCGCCGACCGAACCCCGGACCCCTCGGAAGCCGCTCGCATCCTGAGCGACTTCCCCGGCCCGAGCCTGCGACGGGAGGACTGACCGTGACCGCCAACCGCCGCTTCCGCTCCGTCGTCCGCATCGGCCCGGTCCAGGTCGGCACGTCGTACGACGGCCGGGGCCGTGAGAAGCACACCGCCGCCTGCACGGCTCCGCGCTGTGGCTTCTCCGCCGACTACGACAGCCGGGCCGCCGCCGAGCTGGCCGCCCGTACGCACCGCTGCCCCGTCCGCTGAAAGGGACCCTCACACCGTGACCGTCAGCCTGCCGCTCGTCGTCGTCCTCGGCTTCTTCGCCTGGGGAGCGGTCAAGTTCCTCGGCGTCCGTACCTGGATCGTCGTCCTGATCGCCCTGTTCGGCTTCTGGCTCTCGCACACCTTCATGGCCCCGGCCATCGAGTCCGGCACGCGTTCCGGCGTGGATGTCATAAACGGCTCACATGACTAGACGAGTAGATAAGGAGGATGCTGCCGTGTTCCTGCCCAAGTACCCCGACAACCCCACCCCGCCGCACGCGCACACCCACACCCCGGCCGATCCGACGCCCGTGCGCAGCTCGCTGCCCCAGGTCTCCGTCAGCAGCGGAGCGGTCGCGGCCGTCGTCGTAGGCGGTGTCGTCCTCACCGCGCTCCTGGCCGCCGTCGCCGTCTCGGCCATCTCCGTGGCCATCGCTGCCGTAGTCCTGCGCTCCCTCATGCGCGACCAGCGGCGCTGAACGGCGCCTGACTCCCGGGGCGGCCCGATACCGCCAAGCATCCGCCGCCCCGGGGCCCATTCCTCCCGACCAAGCACGCCAGAAGGAGACAGCCATCTTCACCGGCACCACCCCGCCCCCGCTCCCGGAACTCGCCAAGTTGGCCCAGCACGGCACCCTGCCGGGTATCCTCCGCCAGCTCTCCGGGCTCGGCGGCTGCACCAACCCGATCCGGCTCGACGGCCACCGCACCGAGTACGACGTCGACACCCGTACCGGCGAGATCGGCCGCGTCCTCCAGCACCTCGACTCCACCGACCTCCCGGCCGGACAGCTCCTCGTCCGCTGCAACAACCGCCGTACAACGCGCTGTGCGGCCTGCGCCGAGGTCTACCGCCGCGACACCTTCCACCTGATCACCTCTGGCCTGCGCGGAGGCAAGGGCGTCCCGGAAGAGGTCGGCTCACATCCGCGCGTGTTCGCCACTTTCACCGCGCCGAGCTTCGGTCCGGTCCACAACCGCCCTTCCAGCGGACGCCCCTGCCGCTGCGGCATCCGCCACGACCAGGACGACCCTGCACTCGGGACCCCGCTCGACCCCGACACGTACGACTACGAAGCGGCCGTGCTCTGGAACGCGCACGCCGGTCCGCTCTGGCGGCGTTTCTCGACCTACCTGCGCCGCGAGGTCGCCAAGCGCGCGGGCCTGTCACAACGACGGTTCCGTGAGCACGCCCGCGTGTCCTTCGCCAAGGTCGCCGAGTACCAGAAGCGCGGAGCCGTCCACTTCCACGCCGTCATCCGCCTCGACGGCCCCAACGGCGGCGACACCCAACCCCCGGCCTGGGCAACCGCCGAGCTGCTCACCGATGCCATCGGCACCGCCGCTGCCAAGGTCCGTGTGGACGGACCGGTCATCGACGGACGCGCCCACACCTTCACCTTCGGCCGACAACTCGACGTCCGCACCATCCGCTCGGCCGACTTCAACGACGGCCAGGAACTGACCGAACGCGCCGTCGCCGCCTACATCGCCAAGTACGCCACCAAGGGCGCCGAGACCGCCACGGGAGCTCTCGACCGACCGCTCAAGTTCGCCGCCGAGCTCGCCCAGCTCGACATCAGCGAACACGCCCGCCGCCTGATCCGTACCGCCTGGACCCTCGGCGCACGCAAGGACCTCGAACACCTCCGCCTGCGGGCCTGGGCTCACATGCTCGGCTTCCGAGGCCACTTCTCCACCAAATCCCGCCGCTACTCCACCACCCTCGGCGCACTCCGAGACGCCCGAGCCGAATGGCGCCGCGCCCAAGCGGCTGCCGCAGCTAGCAGCGAGCGCGAGACCGATACGACGTACGTCCTCGCCCACTGGGTCTTCGCCGGAACCGGCCTGTCCGACGCCGAAGCCTGGCTTGCCGCATCCCTCGAACCCGCCCCCGGAACGGAAGGAGAGTCCACCCATGCCTGAGCCGCACGCCACGGTCACCGTCCTGGAGCCTGCCGACTCCTCGGCGGTCCTGCTGACCGTCGAAGAAGCCGCCCGACGGCTCCGCATCGGCCGTACGACGTGCTTCAAGCTCGTGCTGGCGGGCGAGATCGAGTCGGTGATGGTCGGCCGACTCCGCCGGGTCCCGCCCGAGGCGCTGCGCGCGTACGTCACGAGGCTCCGCCGCCGTCCCGCCGAAGCAGCCTGAGGGAGGGGCGGACATGGCAGAGAAGAAGCCAGAAGGGAAGCGCACCCGTCAGCCCAACGGGGCCTCCTCCATCTACCTCGGCAAGGACGGGAAATGGCACGGCCGAGTCACCGTTGGCGTCCGCGACGACGGCAAGCCCGACCGTCGTCACATCGAGCGGAAGACCCGGGCCGAGGTCACCAAGGCCGTCCGCGAGATGGAGCGGGCCCGGGACACCAAGAAGCTCAGGAAGCCGGGCAAGAGCTGGACCGTACAGAGCTGGCTTGAACACTGGGTCGAGAACATCGCCAAGCCGTACGTCTCCGAGAACACGTACGACGGCTACGAGGTGGACGTGCGTGTTCACCTCGTGCCGGGCCTGGGCGCCCACCGGCTTGAGCGGCTGGAGCCCGAGCACCTGGAGCGCTTCTACCGGAAGATGCAGAGCTCCGGCAGTTCGGCCGGCACCGCTCACCATGCCCACCGCACCATCCGGGTCGCCCTCGGCGAGGCAGTACGGCGCGGGCACGTCCCGACGAACGCGGCCGAGATCGCCAAGGCTCCGCGACTCGAAGAAGAGGACATCGAGCCGTACACGATCGAGGAGGTTCAGAGTCTGCTCGTCGAGGCATCCAAGCTGCGCAACAGCGCGCGCTGGGTCGTCGCCCTGGCGCTCGGGCTCCGCCAAGGGGAGGCGCTCGGCCTGCACTGGGAGGACGTCGACCTGGACGCGGGGTACGTCCGCATCCGTAAGAACCGGCTCCGCCCCAAGTACGCGCACGGTTGCGGTGCCGACCCGTGCGGCCGGAAGGCGGGCTACTGCCCAAAGCGGGAGCAGATCCGCCGCGAGCACAAGTCCACCAAGTCCCGAGCTGGACGGCGCACCATCGGCCTGCCCGATCCTCTGATCAAGATTCTCCGCCAGCACCAGGAAGCCCAGGAGCGGGAGCGGATCGCGGCCGGTGCCGACTGGGAGGGCAAGGGGTATGTCTTCGCCTCGCCGGTCGGCGGACCGCTGAGCCCGAACACCGACTTCCACGTCTGGAAGCGGCTTCTCCGGGACGCGGGCGTACGAGACGGTCGTCTCCATGACGCTCGACACACCGCTGCGACCGTGCTTCTGATCCTCGGGGTCCCGGATGTCGTGATCGACTCGATCATGGGCTGGGAGCCCGGGGGAGCGGCCCGGATGCGCGCCCGCTACATGCATGTGACGGGGACCATGCTCCGCAAAGTCGCGCAGCAAGTCGGCGACGCGCTGTGGGAGCTCCCGAAAACGAACTGAGACGGAAACTGAGACGGACAACGTCGAAGGGCCCCACCGCGAACGGTGGGGCCCTTCGACATCGTGCCCGGTGAGGCACTGGCGGAGGATACGAGATTCGAACTCGTGAGGGGTTGCCCCCAACACGCTTTCCAAGCGTGCGCCCTAGGCCTCTAGGCGAATCCTCCGCCGGAAACATTACATGACGGCGGGGAGTGCTTGCGAACTCGTTCGAGGCCCCGGGAGGGGGGACGGTGGGGGTCGGTGGATCGGGTAGGCTGGGGGCAGCCCCTCACGCGGCGCTATCTGACTGAACTCCCCCAGGGCCGGAAGGCAGCAAGGGTAGGTTGGCTCTGGCGGGTGCGTGGGGGGTCTTCTGTGTTGCCCGCTCCCTGGCCCCGGTCGGGCTGGGATGTCAGTGGGCGGCTATAACCTCGTAAGCGTGTCGTCTCTCGCGCTGTACCGCCGCTATCGCCCGGAGTCGTTCGCCGAGGTCATCGGGCAGGAGCATGTTACTGACCCGCTGCAGCAGGCCCTGCGGAACAACCGGGTCAATCACGCGTACCTGTTCAGCGGTCCGCGTGGGTGCGGGAAGACCACCAGCGCGCGGATTCTCGCCCGCTGTCTGAACTGCGAACACGGGCCGACGCCGACGCCCTGCGGTGAGTGCCAGTCGTGTCAGGACCTCGCGCGGAACGGGCCGGGGTCGATCGACGTGATCGAGATCGACGCCGCCTCGCACGGAGGTGTGGACGACGCTCGTGAGCTGCGGGAGAAGGCGTTCTTCGGACCGGCCGGCAGTCGGTACAAGATCTACATCATTGACGAGGCCCACATGGTCACGTCGGCGGGGTTCAACGCGCTGCTGAAGGTGGTCGAGGAGCCGCCGGAGCACCTCAAGTTCATCTTTGCGACGACCGAGCCCGAGAAGGTCATCGGGACCATTCGGTCGCGTACGCATCACTATCCGTTCCGGCTCGTGCCGCCGGGGACCCTGCGGGACTACCTCGCCGATGTGTGCGGCAGGGAGAAGATCCCCGTTGAGGACGGGGTGCTGCCCCTTGTTGTGAGGGCGGGGGCCGGGTCCGTGCGTGACTCCATGTCCGTCATGGACCAGTTGCTGGCGGGGGCGACGGAGGACGGCGTCACGTATGCCATGGCCACCTCGCTGCTGGGGTATACGGACGGGTCCTTGCTCGACTCCGTCGTCGAGGCGTTCGCGGCGGGGGACGGGGCCGCCGCTTTCGAGGTCGTGGACCGGGTCATCGAGGGCGGGAACGACCCGCGGCGGTTCGTCGCGGATTTGCTGGAGCGGTTGCGGGACCTGGTGATCCTTGCAGCTGTCCCGGACGCGGCCGAGAAGGGGCTGATCGACGCGCCTGCCGACGTACTGGAGCGGATGCAGGCCCAGGCCGGGGTCTTCGGTGCCGCCGAGCTGAGCCGGGCCGCCGATCTCGTCAATGAGGGGTTGACGGAGATGCGGGGAGCCAATTCGCCCCGCTTGCAGCTGGAGTTGATCTGCGCGCGTGTGATGCTGCCGGCGGCGTACGGCGACGAGCGTTCCGTCATGGCCCGGCTGGACCGGCTCGAACGCGGTGTGAACTTCTCCGGGGGCGGTGCCGGGCCCGCCATGGGGTACGTGCCAGGGCCTGAGGCTCATGGGTACGCGGGGGCGGCTGCCGGAGTCCAGCCCGTGGTTCCGCCCGGTGGCGGGCCCGCGGCGGCTCGGGCCGCGGTGCGGTCGGCAGGCGGGCCCGGGGGTGCCGGGGCCGGTCCCGGGGCGGGGCAGGGGCAGGGGCAGGGGCAGCAGCAGGGTGGGCCTGCTTCAACCGGGGCTGCGCCCGCTGTCGTGGAGCCTGTTGCGCCTGTTGCCCCTGGTGCGTCTACTGCGCCTGCTGGGGTCGATGCCGGTACGGGGGCGGGCGCGGGGGCGCCTGCTGCGGCGTCGGGACCCGCACCGGTCGCCGAGCAACCGTCCGCTCCTGCCGCTCCCGCCGCTTCCTCCGGCCCCGGTGCCTGGCCCACCGCGGCCACCGCGGGCGGTGGCCGGCGGCCCGGCGGCTGGCCGACAGCGGCCCCTGCGGGTGGGGGACAGGGAGGACAGGGAGGACAAGGGCAAGGGGGGCAAGCGGGACAAGGAGTGCCTGGCGGTCCGGGGGGACGGCCACCGGCCGCTTCCGGGGCCCCTTCCGGGGCCGCGTCCGCGCCCGCTCCGGCCGTGTCCGCGCCCCCCGGTGCCGCTCCCGGTGCCGGAGGGCTCGACCCGCGCATGCTCTGGCCGAACATCCTGGAGGCGGTGAAGAACCGTCGCCGGTTCACCTGGATCCTGCTCAGTCAGAACGCTCATGTGGCCGGTTTCGACGGCACCACCCTGCAGATCGGATTCGTCAACGCCGGGGCCCGGGACAACTTTGCCAGCAGCGGCAGCGAGGACGTACTGCGGCAGGCGCTGTCCGAGCAGTTCAACGTGCACTGGAAGATCGAGGCGGTCGTCGATCCGTCGGGAGGCTCGGGGGCGGCGCCGGGTGCCGGGGGTGGTTCGGCCGGTCCGGGCGGTTACGGCGGAGCGAGCGGCCCCGGTGGTTACGGCGCTCACGGCGGAACGGGCGCCGGTGGTGCCGGTGGTGGATACGGCGGGGCTCCCGCCTCGTCGCCGCGTCCCTCCGCGCCCCAGTCCTCGGCGTCGGCACCGGCACCGGCATCGGCATCGCGTTCCTCGTCCCCGGGAGGGCCGGGGCCAGCCGCAGGCCAGGGGAGACCGGCTCCGGCCAATGCTTCGGCGCCCACGCCACCGCCCTCGGCTCCGGAGCCTCCGCCCATCTCGCCCGAGGACGACATCCCCGAGGAGGACGATCCCGACCTCGACGAGTCGGCCCTCTCCGGGCACGACCTGATCGTGCGGGAGTTGGGGGCGACGGTGGTGGAGGAGTTCACCAACGAGTAAACCAACGAGTAACCAATGACATGTGGGGCGCGTCCGTGTGGCGCCGAGCACCGGCGCCCCCACAAGGGCCCGCTCGCGCGCCGGTTAGGCTGACCCCGTGAAGGTCCTCGTCATCGGTAGCGGCGCCCGCGAACACGCCCTGTGCCGTTCCCTGTCCCTCGACCCCGATGTCACCGCCCTGCACTGTGCCCCCGGTAACGCGGGCATCGCGGAGGTGGCCCAGTTGCACCAGGTCGACGCCCTCGACGGCAAGGCCGTGGCCGCGCTGGCCTCGGACCTCGGTGCCGGCCTGGTCGTCGTGGGGCCGGAGGCTCCGCTCGTCGCCGGCGTCGCCGACGCCGTGCGCGAGGTCGGCATCCCCTGTTTCGGCCCCTCCGGAGAGGCCGCTGAGCTGGAGGGTTCCAAGGCCTTCGCCAAGGACGTGATGGCGGAAGCGGGTGTACCCACGGCCCGCTCGTACGTGTGTACGACGCCGGCTCAGGTCGACCATGCCCTCGACGCGTTCGGGGCGCCGTACGTCGTGAAGGACGACGGTCTCGCCGCGGGCAAGGGCGTCGTCGTCACCAGCGACATCGAGCAGGCCAGGGCACACGCGAACGCCTGCGAACGTGTCGTCATCGAGGAGTACCTCGACGGCCCCGAGGTCTCGCTCTTCGCGATCACCGACGGCGAGACCGTTCTCCCGCTTCAGCCCGCCCAGGACTTCAAGCGCGCCCTGGACGGCGACGAGGGACCGAACACCGGCGGCATGGGCGCGTACTCCCCGCTCCCCTGGGCCGAACCGAAGCTGGTCGACGAGGTACTGCGGACCGTCCTCCAGCCGACCGTCGACGAGATGCGGCGCCGTGGGACTCCGTTCTCCGGCCTGCTCTACGCCGGTCTGGCGATCACGTCGCGCGGTGTACGGGTCATCGAGTTCAACGCGCGCTTCGGCGACCCCGAGACCCAGGTGGTCCTGGCCCGCCTGGAGACCCCGTTGGCCGGCGTCCTGCTCGCGGCCGCGGACGGCACCCTCGCCGACCTCGAACCCCTCCGCTGGAGCGACGACGCGGCCGTCACCGTGGTCGTGGCCTCGCACAACTACCCCGGCACCCCGCGCACGGGCGACCCGATCACCGGGCTCGCCGAGGTGGCGGCCGAGGACGCTCCGCAGGCGTACGTCCTGCACGCCGGCACCAAGCGCGACGGTGACGAGGTGGTGAGCGCGGGCGGCCGGGTGCTGTCCGTCACCGCGCTCGGCGCGGATCTGGCCGAGGCGCGCGAGCGGGCGTACGCGGCGGTCGGGCGCATCCGGCTGGACGGTTCGCAACACCGGACGGACATCGCGGAGAAGGCTGCGGCCGGAGCCCACGCGGCTTCGTAACCCTGCGTAGTCGGCGTAGTCCGCGTAGTCTGCGTAGCAAAGTCTCCCCTGCTTGTGGGCCTCGATTTCCCCTGGTGCCACCTCCAGTGTCACCTCGGGAATTCGGGGCCTCATGCTTGCTCAGTGTCATCCACCTCTCCCCAGAGCCATTCCATCGAGTGACCGATGCCCCATCCGGCTGACGGGGCGGACAGCCCCAACTAGGGTGCGGCGCAAGCGGTCCGGCACTTGGCCCACCGGCATTGCGATGTCAGTGGCGGGTGCCACAGTGGGGGAGTGAGCAACACCAGGCCATCCGGCGGCGGCGGTGACGGACATCGTCACGGCGCGCGTCGTGCGGGGTACGGGACAGTCGGGACGGGAGGGGGTGACGGCCGGTCGTGACCGGTATGGGTGTGGAGCTGGGCGCGCAGGCAGCGCGTTCCCGGGCCCTCGCCGTGCTGCGCATCCGCAGCCGGGCGATGGCCGTGGCCCTGTTGCCCGCGGCGGTCGCCGTGGTGCTGTTCGCCGGCGGGGCCACCGGCCACATCACAGGCGGTGTCTGGCCCGTGACGCGCTGGGTCGTGGCGGTGGTGGCCGCCGTTGTGCTCTTCTGCGCCGTGGGCATCGCACTCGTCGTCGCCCGCGCCCGGCCCGCCACGAGCCCCACGGTCCCGATCGCCGAGGAGTCGGCCCCCGATCTGTACCGCATGGTGCGGGACCTGGCCGACCGGCTCGATGTCCCGGCCCCCTCCGCCATAGCGCTCACCCCGGACTGCGACAGCTGGCTGGAGGACCGCACCCACCGCTCGCACGGCCCGCCGCCGTCCCCGGAGGGCATGGGCAGAGCAGAAGGTCTGTCGGGCATCAGCGGCGGCATACGGAGCGGTGTGAGCGGTGCGACGACGCCCGGACGACGCGGCGAGCCCACCGCCCCCGTGCTCGTGATCGGTTCCCCCTTCCTGTGGTGGATGCGGGTCGGGGAGCTGCGCGCGGTCCTCGCCCCGGTCATCGCCGGTACGGGGCCGTCGGCCCACCCGGACATAGCCGCCGCTCGCCGTTTCGTACGAGGGCTGGACGCGGCCGTGGCCGTGACGACGGCACCCACACATGGACCTCTGGCCCGGACGACGCTGGCCGGTGTGGGCTGGGTGGCCCGGCTGCTGCTGCGCGGTTGCCGGGGCCACGCGGCCGAGATGGAACGGGGCGTGGCGGCCGCGGCGGCCGAGCGTGCACAGGCTGTGGATTACGGTCTGCGGATCGTCGCCCAGGAGCAGGTCGGTCTCGCGTACGCGGGCTGGGACCGGCTGCTCACCCGGGTGGCGCTGCCGGCCTGGCGGATGGGCCGCTGGCCGTCCCGCCTCGACGCGGGCGTGGTCGCGGCCCTCACGGAGCTGTCCCGTCGCGACCGCCTGGCCGAGGGCTTCGCCTCCCGGCTGGGTGAGCGGCCGGCCTGTGACCTCCTGGAGGAACCCGGCGCCGTCGACGAGGCCGCGTCCCTGCTCGCCGCCCGCCTCTTCCACGGCGGCCCCGCCGAGTCCGGGCCCGACTGGGCTCCTGTGGACTGGCGCGAGTACCCGGACGAGGTCGTCGACCGGAAGTGGCGCACGGACGCGGCCCGGCTCCACCGAGTCCTGGACTCCCTAGGAGTCCGGCACATGGCGGACACGGAGAACACGGGGGACACGGCGAACACGGGGGAGCCCGAGCCCGGCGGGCCGACCCTGGCCCGGGTGCTGGACCACCTGACGGTCCGGGGGCCGACGGTGCGCGGAGAGACGGTGTGGGGCGCCGAGCCGGGGCCGCGGCCGAGGCTTGGGGACGAGGGCGAGGGCGAGACACTGGCCGGTCATGGGAGGGCGGACGGAGACCGACCAGTGAGAGGCGCAGGCGGTGAGCGGGAGACCGCAGGCCGCGAGTCAGCCGGCGATCCGGGGACCGCAGGCGCCGAGCCGTCCGCCACCCCGGAGGCCACCACCTCGGAGGCCACCACCCCGGAGGCCACCACCTGGGAGGCCACCACCTGGGAGGCCACTACGGTGAGGGCCGCCACCGCCAAGCCCGGGAACCCGGGCGCGGAGTGGGTGGCGGAGAACCCGGGCGCGGAGTCGGCGGCGGAGTCGGCGTCGGACGATGCACGCCCGGTCGTGCCCCACGGCGCGGAGTCGGCGGACGCGGATCTCGGTGAGGAACTGGGCCTTGGCAGCGAGCGGGCGGCCGCGCTGGCGGCCGGACTGAGCGCCGAGGTGGCCCGTGAGGAGGCGTCGGCGGGCACGACGACGGTGCCTGGCGGTACGGCGGAACCGCAGGGACCGGACCTGGCCCTGTGGGACGACATGCCGCCGTTCTTCCCTCTGCAGCCCCCGCGCACGGGCCGCGAGCTCCTCACCGACCACGTCACGGCGATGGTGTGCTGCGCCGCGATGGACACGGCCGGTGCGGCACCGGGGCTCGACTGGCTGGACGGCCCGTCCCTCCTGATCAACGGAAAACGAGCCGTCGGCCTCGCCCCCCGAGTTCTGACCCTCGTCGAGGACGGCGACCCGGAACCCCTCCGGGACTGGCTGCGGCACTTGGGCGTCCGTCCCGAGAAGCCGGTCCGCCTCGTCTGAGCGCGAGCACAATGCGCCCCACCACACCCACCGGCAAGCGGAACCCCACCTTTGGGCGGAACCCCACGTTCCGTTCACGTCAATTCACGACAAACAGTGACGGAGTGCGTGCCTGATGTGATGTGCTGGGATCGTTCGAGCACATGGCAAGGGCATAGACGGTGGTCGGACGGCGGGCGGACGGAAAGACGGGCGGGCAGACGGATGGATCGGTGCTCGCCAAGCACGAGAGTCACCACTCGCACGGCACCACAACCACCCGCCCACCCGAACGATCACCGCAGGACGACGGGGGCACGAGGGAGGGGAGCACGTATGGGGTCCGAGAAGATCCGCCGCTGGGAGTCGGGCGCACTCGCGCACGCCGTGACGGACCCCTTCGGCCAGGGCCCCGTCCCCTGGCTCCGGGGTACCGAGACGTACTTCGACGACAGCGGCCAGATCGTCCCCTGGTACGTCGACCAGAACGACACACCGCCCGGCACCTCACCCCGCAGGGGCCGCCCTCGGATCCCCGGCCCCCGAAGCGAACCCGAGCACATCAACGGCCCCCGCGCCGCCGACGACGTGAACCTCCAGATCAAGGGCTTCACGAAGACCGGCGCCGCGGTCCCCGGTGAGTCGATCGACTTCCACATCACCGTGGACCCGCCCCAGGAGTTCAGCGTCGACATCTACCGGATCGGGCACTACGGAGGCGACGGTGCCAGCAAGATCACCACCAGCCCCCGCCTCTCCGGCATCGTCCAGCCGCCGCCGCTCACGGCCGACCGCACGGTCTCCTGCCACCACTGGTGGCTCTCCTGGCGTCTGCAGATCCCGAGCTACTGGAAGATCGGCGCGTACGTGGCCGTCCTCACCACCGTCGACGGCTACCGCTCCCACGTCCCGTTCACCATCCGCGACAGCCACCCGGCCGACCTGCTCCTCGTCCTCCCGGACGTCACCTGGCAGGCCTACAACCTCTACCCGGAGGACGGCCGCACCGGCGCCAGCCTGTACCACGCCTGGGACGGGGGCGGCCGTCTTCTCGGCGAGGCGGACGCCGCGACCACGGTCTCCTTCGACCGCCCGTACGCGGGCGCGGGCCTCCCGCTCCACGTCGGCCACGCCTACGATTTCATCCGCTGGGCCGAGCGCTACGGCTACGACCTCGCCTACGCGGACGCCCGCGACCTGCACGCCGGCCGCATCGACCCCACCCGGTACCGCGGCCTGGTCTTCCCCGGACATGACGAGTACTGGTCGCAGGCCATGCGCCGCACGGTGGAACTCGCCCGCGACCAGGGCACCTCCCTGGTCTTCCTCTCCGCCAACACCATGTACTGGCAGGTGGAGCTGGCCCCCTCCCCGTCCGGCGTCCCCGACCGGTTGCTGACCTGCCGCAAACGAAAAGGACCGGGCAGGCCCGTGCTGTGGCGCGAGATCGACCGTCCCGAGCAGGAAGTGGTCGGTATCCAGTACGCGGGCAGGGTTCCCGACGCCCAGCCGCTGGTCGTTCGCAACGCGGACCACTGGCTGTGGGAGGCGACCGGTACGCAGGAGGGCGACGAGCTGGAGGGCATGGTCGCGGGAGAGGCCGACCGTTACTTCCCACGCGCCCCGCTCCCCGAGCACCAGGGCCGCATCCTTCTCGCGCACTCCCCGTACCGGGACAGCGAGCGCGTCATCCGTCACCAGGAGACCTCTCTCTACCGGGCCCCCTCCGGCGCTTGGGTCTTCGCGTCGGGGACGTTCGCCTGGTCCCCGGCACTCGACCGCCCCGGCCATGTCGACACCCGTATCCAGCGGGCCACGGCCAACCTCCTGGACCGCATCTGCAAACGAGAATGACCACCCCGGGGCGGACTCCCGGTCGGACGCCCGGTCGGACCCCCGGTCGGTCTCGGACTCCTCGTGCGGACCCAGAGCCGGACCGATCCTCCGCATACGGGAGAATCGAGCCACTTGGACATCACCACGCGGAGGAACCGTGCCCGGATTCGTAGAAAAGCCCGAACCCATCCAGGTGCCGGGCCTGGTGCATCTGCACACCGGCAAGGTGCGCGAGCTGTACCAGAACGCGGCCGGCGACCTCGTGATGGTCGCCAGCGACCGTACGTCCACCTTCGACTGGGTGCTGCCGACCGAGATCCCGGACAAGGGCCGCATCCTCACCCAGCTCTCGCTGTGGTGGTTCGACCAGATCGCGGACCTGGTCCCCCACCACGTCCTGAGCAGCGATCTCCCGCCGGGCGCCCCCGCCGACTGGGAGGGCCGCACCCTGGTCTGCAAATCCCTGCGGATGGTGCCGGTGGAGTGCGTGGCCCGCGGCTACCTCACGGGCTCGGGCCTCGCCGAGTACAACGAGACCCGCACCGTCTGCGGCCTCGCCCTCCCCGAAGGCCTCGTCGACGGTTCGGAACTCCCCGCTCCGATCTTCACCCCCGCCACCAAGGCCGCGGTCGGCGAGCACGACGAGAACGTCTCGTACGAGGAGGTCGCCCGCCAGGTGGGCGCCGACACCGCCGCCCAGTTGCGCCAGGCGACCCTCGCCGTCTACTCCCGCGCCCGCGACATCGCCCGCGAACGCGGCATCATCCTCGCGGACACGAAGTTCGAGTTCGGCTTCGAGGGAGACACCCTCGTCATCGCCGACGAGGTCCTCACCCCCGACTCCTCCCGTTTCTGGCCCGCCGACCAGTGGCAGCCGGGCCGCGCGCAGGCGTCCTTCGACAAGCAGTTCGTACGGGACTGGCTCACCTCACCGGCCTCCGGCTGGGACCGCAAGGGCGAGCAGCCCCCGCCGCCCCTGCCGGAGGAGATCGTCGCCGCGAGCCGCGCGAAGTACGTGGAGGCGTACGAGCGACTGACGGGCACGAGCTGGAGCTGACCGCACCGGCACCCGCACCCGCACACCCGCACCCGCACGACGAAGGCCCCGGTCGAGATGACCGGGGCCTTACGCTCTGGAGACTTCCTGGAGCGGACGACGAGGCTCGAACTCGCGACCTCAACCTTGGCAAGGTTGCGCTCTACCAACTGAGCTACGTCCGCACTGCGCCGTGGCGCGAGAGCAACTATACCCAACCTCGCTCACGCGCGAGACGGACCGCGGCATGACGGTTCTCGGCCCCGAGCTTGGTGACGGCCGACGACAGATAGTTCCGTACGGTCCCCGGTGACAACGCGGCCCGCTCGGCGATCTCCGCGACGGGCGCCCCGTCGGCGGCGAGCTCCAGTACCTCGGCCTCCCGCGCGGTCAGCGGCGAGTCACCGGCGGAGATCGCGTCGGCTGCCAACTCCGGGTCCACATAACGGTTCCCGGCGTGCACCGTGCGGATGATCTCCGCGAGCCGCTGTGCGCTGACGGTCTTCGGGACGAACCCGCGCACTCCCGCCTCCAGCGCACGCTTCAGATGGCCCGGCCTGCCGTGACTGGTCACGATCAGTACCTGGCAGTCCGGCAGATCGGAGCGCAGGGATGTGGCGACCTTCACACCGTCCGCGCCGGGCATCTGAAGATCCAGTACGGCGACATCGGGGGCGTGCGCCCGGGCCATCGCCAGTGCTTCGGGCCCGGTGGCCGCCTCGGCGACGATCACGAGGTCGTCCTCCAGCGCGAGCAGTGCCGCCAGCGCGCCCCGGATCAGATGCTCGTCGTCGGCGAGGAGGAGCCGCACACTCATGCCGTGGCCTCGTTCACTGCCAACGGCACCTCGGCCACCACCCGGAACACGCCCTTGCGGACCCGACCGGCCTCCAGCGTCCCGTCCACCGCGGCGAGCCGCTCCCGCAGCCCGGCCAGCCCCGACCCACGGCCCTCCAGCGGTGCGCCAGCCGCCCCGCGGTTCGCCGGCCCTTCGTTTTCCACCCCTTCGTCCTCCACCCCACCGCTCTCCGCCCCGTCGTTCTCTACGGTCAGCACCACGCGCCCCTCCAGCACCCGTATCCCCACATCGCACCGTGCGGCATCCCCGTGCCTCAGTACGTTCGTGGTCGCCTCGCGGACGACCCAGCCCAGCGCCGACTGCACCTCGGCGGGCAGCCCGGCCGTCTCGCCGCGCACCTCGCATGCGATCCCCGCCGCGTTCAACACGCCTCGCGCGCCGGTGAGTTCGACCCCCAGGTCGGCCTCCCGGTATCCGCGTACGACGTCCCGGACCTCGCGCTGCGACTCCTGTGCGATCCGCTGCACCTCGATCATCTGCTCCACGGCCTCGGGGCGTTCCCGGCGCGCCAGTTGCACGGCCAGTTCGCTCTTGAGCGCGATCACGGCCAGGTTCCGGCCGATCACGTCGTGCAGGTCGCGCCCGAAGCGCAGCCTCTCCTCGGCGACGGCGAGCCGGGCGCGGGTCTCGCGGGCCTCGTCGAGTTCGTAGACGGCGTTGAGGAGCCAGACGGAGAAGGCGGCGGCGAAGGCCATGAACCCGGGAAAGAGCATCAGCGCGAGCGCCGCCACCACGGCGTCGTCCGGGGCAGCGTGCAGGAGGAGCGCCAGGGCGAGGCAGCCCACGGCGAAGCCCGCCACCAGAGCGGCCATCCACCTCCTTCTGCGCATGCCCAGAGTGATCGTGCCGACGCCGACTCCCATCGCGCCCGTTGCCAACGAGCCCAGCGCGCCCAAGGACTCCGAGTCGGCGGGCAGGGCATCGGTGACGAGCAACGTGGCCGCCGCGAACAGCGCCGTCACCGCACCGAGCGTCCCCATGAGCCGTAGGGGCTGCTCGCGTCTGCCCCGGGTCCAGTCGACCGCCCGCGAGGCGGTTGCCGTGCTGAGCAGTGCGTGCCCGCAGAGTGCCGCGAACAGCCATCCCGAGAACCGCAGGGGCACCTGCGCGAGCACCGGGAGGCCGAACACCACGACCTCGAACACCGCGAAGAAGTGGTACGTCCACCGTGTGTATGTCTCGACCTTCGCCGGCGTGCTCTTGCTCCGCCACCATCCCCCGGGCATGCGCATCCCCTGCTCGCCCCCCTGCTCCCCGTACGTCAGCGCCGCGGTTCCCACCGGAACCACCGTCGTACAGCAAACACCGCGAGCACGGTCCAGGCCACCGCCGGGGCGACGGCACCGAGGGTGTCGTAGGCGGACAGATCCCCGGTCCAGCCGCCGCGCAGCAGGGTGATCACCGGTGTCAGCGGCAGCAGTTCGCACAGCGAGGCCAGGCGGTCGGGCATGACTTCGAGCGGAACGAACGTGCCCGAGCCCAGCATCGAGACCAGCAGCAGCGGCATGGCCGCGACCTGGGCGCCCTCCACGCTCTTGCTGAAGCTCGCCACGACGGCCGCGAGCGCGGGCCACATGATGAGCCCCAACAGCAGTCCCAGGAGGGCGAGATGGGCTGCCCGGGGCGCGCCGACGTCCAGGAGCGCGGCACAGGCGACGGCCAGAGCCACGCACTGGACGAGGCCTATCGCCACCGACGGCAGCGCGGCGCCGGCGAGGATCTCCCTGTCCCTCAGCTCTCCGGTGCGCAACCGCTTGAGCACGAGCTCCTCGCGCCGCGCCGCGTACACGCTCACCAGGGAGCTGTAGACCGCGAAGAGCAGCGAGAAGCCGATGGTGGCCGGCAACAGGACGGAGCCCACGGAGAGTCCGGTGCCGTCCAGGTCCATCTGGTCGATGGAAGCCCGCAGACTGAACGGCATCACCAACGGCACGAACACCGCCACCAGCAGCGTCGCCTTCGCACGGCCCAGCAGGGCCAACTCGGCCCGCGCCAGGGCCGCCATGCGCCCGGCGGGAGTGGTCGTCCCCGCGGCATCACCCACCCGCACACTGGTCACGGCACTCATACCGCCGCCCCCTTCCGGGCCGTCGCGCCACCCCGACTTCCTTCCAAGGCGGCTTCTGTGGCACCCGCGGCCTCACGCGCTATCCGCAGGAACGCCTCCTCCAGGGACGCCGACCGGATGTCGAGGCCGCCCAGCTCCACGCGGGCGCGCTCGGCCCACAGCAGCAGCCGGGTGGCGGTGCGCTGGAGTTCGTGCGTACGGAGCCGGACTCTGCGGCCCGCCGCCTCGTGGTCGGTCACGCCCAGTTCGGCCAGTGGGGGCAGGTCGCCCAGGAAGTAGCCGTCGGGCAGGTCGAAGGCGATGCGGGACGGCTGGGACGCGGTGACCTCCGCCGGGGTGCCGGTTGCCGCGATACGGCCCTCGTGGAGGATGGCCAGGCGGTCGGCCAGGTCTTCCGCCTCCTCCAGATAGTGCGTGGTGAGCAGGACCGTCGTTCCCTCGTCGCGCAGTTCGCGCACCAACTCCCAGGTGGCCTGGCGTCCTTCCGCGTCGAGCCCGGTCGTCGGCTCGTCGAGGAAGAGGACCTCGGGGCGGCCGAGGAGCGCGAGTGCCAGGTCGAGGCGCCGCTTCTCGCCCCCGGACAGCTGCTTGACCCGCACCCCGGACCGCCGCCCGAGGCCGACGAGCTCCAGGGCCTCCGCCGCGGGCCGTGCCCCGCTCGTGCAGCCGGCCCACAGCCGTACCGTCTCCCCGACGGTCAGTTCGGACGGAAAGCCGCCCTCCTGCAACATCACGCCGATGTGCGGCCGTACGGCCACCCGCTCCCTGTACGGATCGTGCCCGAGGACCCGCACCCGACCCGCGGCCGGCGGTGCCAGGCCCTCCAACAGCTCGACCGTCGACGTCTTGCCCGCGCCGTTCGTGCCCAGGAGCGCGAAGAGTTCTCCCCGGCCCACGGAGAAGGTGATCCCCCGTACGGCCTCGAACCCGCCCCCGTACACGCGCCGCAGGTCAGTGACCTCAATCACGTCCTTGTGCCCGTTCGTGTTCATGCCTTCAGCGTCCGCGCGGTTCGACGCCGACGGCAGTGCGGCCTGTCATCACTCCCCATGACAAATGTCAGTGCCGAACGGACCGCCGAACGGACCGGAGACTCCTCGAAACAAGCCGGAGACTCCCGGAAAACGAGAAAGACCCCGGTCGACTGACCGAGGTCTTACTTCCTGCGCTTCCTGGAGCGGACGACGAGGCTCGAACTCGCGACCTCAACCTTGGCAAGGTTGCGCTCTACCAACTGAGCTACGTCCGCATTGCTTCCGACCGGCTCTCACCGATCGGCGCGAGCACCAGCCTACCTGATCCACATGTGTGGTCGGACCGGCGATGCAGAGCGGGTGACAGGAATTGCACACTGCGCCTTCCCCCTGGAAGGGGGATGTTCTACTACTGAACTACACCCGCGTGACTCCGTGAGCCGGGCCCTTCGGCCTCGCCCCTCGGCGTGCTCCAGACTCTAGCTGATCAACAGGGGTGCTGCGCAAGTCGGTTGTCTCAGCGGACGGATGACCGGCTGTCGGCGCACCCCCGAGACCCGGACGCCGTAGGGTTCAGTGCGCCGCCGCGAAGGCCTCGTAGACCTTCTTGGGGATCCTCCCGCGGGCGGGGACGTCCATCTTGTGGGACTGGGCCCACGCGCGGACCGCGGACGGGTCGGGGGCCACGTCGGTCTGCTTGTACGTCTTGCCGGACCTCGACCGCTTGCGGCCGGCCTCCACGTAGGGCGCCAGTGCCTTGCGCAGTTTCTTGGCATTGGCTTGATTGAGGTCGATCTCGTACGACTTGCCGTCGAGTCCGAAGGCGATCGTCTCCGCCGCTTCCGAGCCGTCGATGTCGTCGAAGAGAGTGACTACGACACGCTGCGCCACGAATATCGGTCCCTTCGTGCGACACCTCGCTGATGCGATCACCTCCATGACGTGCTGCTACGCCATCGAGGTGTCGGACGAGATGTCGGCTGTCCGACTGTAATTGGGGTATTGGGCAAAGTATCGACTATTGCCAATTACTTTGTACAGGGCCCGGCATTGGAATGTGAAGCCCGACTAAAACTCTCAGCGTGTCCTCTGCGCAATAGGTGTCCCCGATCTTTCCCGAAGCTTTCCACCAAGTGAGCCGCCCGATACCTGATCGTGACGGCGATCACGTAGATTCCTACGAATCTACTCGCGTAGAAATTCTGTGCGGGTAGTCTGAAGGAACCTGCTCAGCACCACACACCGGGAGTGCCAGTGGCACGCGTCGTAGTCGACGTCATGCTCAAGCCGGAGATCCTCGACCCCCAGGGCCAGGCGGTGCAGCGCGCGCTGCCGCGCCTCGGATTCGAGGGCGTCTCCGACGTACGTCAGGGAAAGCGTTTCGAACTGGAAGTTGACGGACCGGTGGATGACGCCGCGCTCGCCCGCATCCATGAACTGGCGGAATCCTTCCTCGCCAACACGGTGATCGAGGACTTCACCGTGAAGGTGGAGGAAGAGAAGGCGGAGGCAGGAAAGTGACCGCCCGTATTGGCGTCGTCACTTTCCCCGGCAGTCTCGACGACCGTGACACGCAGCGCGCGATCAGGCTGGCCGGTGCCGAGCCGGTCGCTCTCTGGCACAAGGACAAGGACCTGAAGCAGGTCGACGCCGTGGTCCTGCCCGGCGGTTTCTCGTACGGCGACTATCTGCGCGCCGGAGCGATCTCCCGCTTCTCGCCGGTGATGGAGACCGTCGTCGAGCAGGCGAAGGCCGGGCTCCCGGTGCTCGGCATCTGCAACGGCTTCCAGGTGCTCACCGAGGCCCATCTGCTGCCCGGCGCGATGCTCGGCAACGACCACCTGCACTTCATCTGCCGCGACCAGAAGCTGCGGGTGGAGAACGCCACGACCTCCTGGACCAGCGACTACGAGGCGGGCCAGGAGATCCACATCCCGCTCAAGAACATGGACGGCCGGTACGTCGCCGACGAGTACACGCTCGACCAGCTGGAGGCGGAGGGCCGGGTCGCGTTCCGTTACCTGGACTTCAACCCCAACGGCAGCCTCCGTGACATCGCCGGCATCACGAACGAGGCCGGCAACGTCGTCGGCCTGATGCCGCACCCCGAGCACGCCGTCGAGCCGCTGGTCGGCACCGGCCGCACCGACGGCCTCCCCTTCTTCACCTCGATCCTCAAGAAGCTGGTGGGCGCATGAGCCGGACGCCTCTGGACACGGTCGAGCACGCGACCGCGACCCCCGACGTCGAGCTGCCCTGGGCCGAACTCGGTCTGAAGAAGGACGAGTACGAGCGGATCGTCGAGATCCTCGGCCGCCGGCCCACCGGTGCCGAGCTCGCCATGTACTCGGTCATGTGGTCCGAGCACTGCTCGTACAAGTCCTCCAAGGTCCACCTCCGCCAGTTCGGCGAGAAGGCCCCCGAGTCCGACGCCCTGCTCGTCGGCATCGGCGAGAACGCCGGTGTGGTCGACGTCGGTCACGGCTACGCGGTCACCTTCAAGGTCGAGTCGCACAACCACCCCTCGTACGTGGAGCCCTACCAGGGCGCGGCCACGGGTGTCGGCGGCATCGTCCGCGACATCATCGCGATGGGTGCCCGGCCGGTCGCCGTCGTCGATCCCCTGCGCTTCGGCGCGGCCGACCACCCCGACACCAAGCGCGTCCTGCCCGGTGTCGTCGCCGGCATCGGCGGCTACGGCAACTGCCTGGGCCTGCCGAACATCGGCGGCGAGGTCGTCTTCGACTCCTGCTACCAGGGCAACCCGCTGGTCAACGCCGGTGCCATCGGTGTGATGCGGCACGAGGACATCCACCTCGCGAAGGCCTCCGGCGCGGGCAACAAGGTCATCCTGTACGGCGCCCGGACCGGCGGCGACGGCATCGGCGGCGCGTCCATCCTCGCCTCCGAGACCTTCGACGACGCCAAGCCCTCCAAGCGTCCCGCCGTCCAGGTGGGCGACCCCTTCCAGGAGAAGCTCCTCATCGAGTGCACCCTGGAGGCCTTCCAGGAGAAGCTGGTCGTCGGCATCCAGGACCTGGGTGCGGCGGGCCTGTCCTGCGCCACGTCCGAACTGGCGTCGAACGGCTCGGGCGGTATGCGCGTGACCCTGGACGACGTACCGCTCCGCGACTCCACGCTCTCCCCCGAGGAGATCCTCATGAGCGAGTCGCAGGAGCGGATGTGCGCGGTCGTCGAGCCCGAGAAGGTCGACCGCTTCCTGGAGATCTGCGAGAAGTGGGACGTCATCGCCACCGTCATCGGTGAGGTGACGGACGGCGACCGCCTGGAGATCTACTGGCACGGCGGCAAGATCGTCGACGTGGACCCGCGCACGGTCGCGCACGACGGCCCCGTCTACGAGCGCCCGTACGCCCGCCCGTCCTGGCAGGACGAGCTCCAGGCCGACGACGCGAACAAGCTCCCGCGCCCCGAGACGTCCGAGGAGCTGAAGGACCAGGTCCTGAAGCTGGTGGCGTCCCCCAACCAGGCCTCCAAGTCCTGGATCACCTCCCAGTACGACCACTTCGTGCAGGGCAACACCGTCCTCGCCCAGCCCGAGGACTCCGGGATGATCCGCGTCGACGAGGAGTCCGGACTCGGTGTCGCCATCGCGACCGACGGCAACGGCCGGTACGCGAAGCTCGACCCGTACACGGGCGCGCAGCTCGCGCTGGCGGAGGCGTACCGCAACGTCGCCACCACCGGCGCCAAGCCGCTCGCCGTCTCCGACTGCCTGAACTTCGGCTCGCCCGAGGACCCGGCGGTGATGTGGCAGTTCGCGGAAGCCGTGCGCGGCCTCGCCGACGCCTGCCGGCAGCTGGGCACCCCGGTGACCGGCGGCAACGTGTCCCTGTACAACCAGACGGGCGAGACCGCCATCCACCCGACCCCGGTCGTGGCCGTCCTGGGTGTCATCGACGACGTCGCCCGCCGCACGCCGGTCGCCTTCCAGGAGGAGGGGCAGCTGCTCTACCTCCTCGGCGACACCCGTGAGGAGTTCGGCGGCTCGGCCTGGTCGCAGGTCATCCACGACCACCTGGGCGGGCTCCCGCCGCAGGTGGACCTGGAGCGTGAGCGCCTGCTCGCCGAGATCCTGATCTCCGCCTCCCGCGACGGCATGATCGACTCCGCGCACGACCTGTCCGACGGCGGTCTGATCCAGGCCGTGGTCGAGTCGGCCCTGCTCGGAGGCAAGGGCGCGCGGCTGGTCGTACCGGACGGGCTCGACGCCTTCACGTTCCTCCTCTCCGAGTCGGCGGGGCGCGCGGTCGTCGCCGTACCGCGCTCCGAGGAGGTCCGCTTCAACGACATGTGCGGCGCACGCGGCCTGCCCGCCACCCGCATCGGTGTCGTCGACGGCGACTCGGTGGAGGTCCAGGGCGAGTTCCAGCTGTCCCTGGAGGAGCTGCGGAAGGCCCACGAGGAGACGATTCCGGCGCTGCTGGCCTGAGCCACCGTTCCTTGACGTCCGAAGCCCCCGTCCGGAGCCGCGCTGTGAGTCGCGTTTCCGGGTGGGGGCTCTCGGCTCAACGGACGTAGTTCTTGAGGATCTCCGTGTCGAGTTCCATGCCGATCGGGTCGGGGAGGAAGACCGTCTCACCGAACTTCGCGGTGTGGATGTCGCGGTAGCCACCGACTTGACGGTCCGGGGCGCTGTGCACGGTGACCGTGCAGGCATCCCGGTCGATCAAGAGATACAAGGGGATTCCGGACTGGCCGTACGCGGCGGGCTTCTCGTGCCGGTCCCGCCGGTCGGTGTCCGAGTCGTACGAGGTGACCTCGACGACCATGAGCGCGCCGTCCGGGTCGGCCCACTCACCGTGGCCCGCGAAGTGGGCCTCGGGCGCGAGCACCGCATCCGGTTTCGCCCTGCCCTGTCGGTACGCCTCCACCCGTAGCCCTTGGCCGTGATACAGGTCCAGGTCGGGCCTGCTCTGCATACAGCGCCGGGCCAGCCAGGCCACGATGGTGTTGTGGTCTCCGTCCGTCACCTTCTTGACCCCGATCCGTCCGTTGATGAACTCCAACGTGACGGTCTCGGGAGCGGCGGAGGCGATCGTTTCGAACTCCTCCACCGTCATCTGAGACGTGCGCTCGGCCATAACCGTCATGTTGCACCTCCTTCCAGGTGAAGGCCAGTGTTCTCCGCGCCCGGCGGTGCGGGGCGGTTTTGGCCGACGATCACACTTGCGGGTGGTTGCACGCCGGTACCCTTGAACGTAATTACGTAGTTACGTAATACCCGGGGAGTGCAAGAGGAACTCGAACAACGCGTCGCCGATCTCGAACGCCGCCTGGCGGCACTGGAGAACGCGCAGCGCACCGCACCACAGCCCGACGCGAGCGACTTCTGGGCCCTGAACGGGCTGAAGGAGCAGCTGGCCGAGCTGGGCGCGACCGACGGAGGCGTCCTGTTCACCGGGGCCGTACGACTGCCGACGGGGGAGCGGTACGAGTGGCAGCACGGCACCTTGACCGAAGACTTGGTGGACGAGGACTGGACCCGGGCCGCGGAGCCGCTCGCGGCCCTCGGCCACCCGGTCCGGCTGCGCCTGCTCCGCGAGATCCTCGGTGGCCGACGCACTGCGGCCGAACTCGCCGAGCTGGACGAGGTGGGCACGACCGGCCAGATCTACCACCATCTGCGCCAGCTCTCCGGCGCCGGCTGGCTGCACACGACCGCACGCGGCCGCTACGAGGTGCCGGCGGGCCGGGTGGTACCGCTGCTGGTGGCGCTGTCCACGGCCAGGACCTGACCGAGGCAAGACATCAAACGGGGGCAGAGGAAACCAATGTCAGTTCGTAAAATCGCCATGTTGACCTGCCGTTTTCTGCTGCTGGCTCCCCTCGTGCTGATCGCAGCCGACATCTCGTTCGACGTCGGCGAACGCTTAGGCCACCGCTGGTGGTGGTACGTGGTGCCCCTGGTCCTGGCCATTGCCGTCGTCATCGTCATGAACCGGTGGGGCGGCACCCCCGACCGCAGGCCGGCGGCTCACGCGCCCGTCGCTGTCGCCCCGCCGGTGACCGGCCGCTGGACCGCGCTGAACAGCCCCGCAGACCGCACCCCCAGCCACGGCACGCACGCCTACGGCCAGACGTTCGCCATCGACATCGTCGCCGAGCCCGAGCCGGGCGCCCGCCCACGCTTCCGCCGGCTGTGGCCGCTCGCCCGTCCCAACCGGGACTTCCCGGCCTTCGGTGCCCCGCTCCTCGCGGTGGCGGACGGCACGGTCGTACGGGCCACCGACCGCCACCGCGACCACCTCAGCCGTACGTCGCTGCCCGCGCTGCTGTACCTGATGCTCGCCGAGGCGTCGGTGCGCGAGATCTCAGGCGTCGGCCGGATCCTGGGCAACTACCTGGTGCTGGACCTGGGCGACGGCTCCTACGCGGCGTACGCCCACCTCCAGCGCGGCTCGCTCGCCGTCCGCGAAGGCGACCGGGTCCGCGCCGGACAACTGCTCGCCCGCTGCGGGAACTCGGGCAACTCGACCGAGCCGCACCTGCACTTCCAGCTGATGGACGGCCCTGACCCGGATACGGCGCGCGGCATCCCCTTCGAGTGGTACGGGATCGGTGTGCCGCGCAACGGCGAGGTGTTCGACGTCCCCGCGGAGGCGACCCAAGAGACGTCACAGGCCCCGTCCCCCACATAGGCTGACGCTCATGCCTCCGGCCAGGAAACGCCCCCGCACCTACGACCCCGCCAAGATCCGCACGGCGGTGCTCGCCCACTTCGGAAACGTACGGGATGCCGTGCGCACCCTCACCCCCGACCAGCTGGCCGGTCCCACCCGCCTCGGGGACTGGACGGTACGGGAGCTCGTCGCGCACATCGCGATGGCCACCGAGGCCCTGAGCCGGGCCATCGACCAGGAGCCGCCCGCGAAGGTGGAGCTCTCCTTGCTGGAGTGGCCGCCCGCGACCGCCGCGTTCGCCGACGCCAACATCGACCGCACTCGCGCCTTCACCCGCGAGAACCCGGACCTCGACGTGCTGTACGCCCGCACCGAGCAGCGTTTGGCCGAGCGGTTGGCCGCCACTCCGGGCGAACGGCTGCTCGCCACCCGACCCGGTGCCATGAACCTGGCGGACTACCTGGTCACCCGCACCGTCGAACTCGTCGTCCACACCGACGACCTGAACGCGGCCGTGCCGGGCCTGGACGTCCCGTACGACCGTCAGGCGCTCGCCGCCTGCACCCGGCTGCTCGTCGACGCGCTCGCCGTGAAGGCGCCCGGCGGTTCTACCGAGGTGCGCGTGCCGCCGTACGCCGTCGTGCAGTGCGTCGAGGGCCCGCGGCACACGCGTGGCACCCCGCCCAACGTCGTCGAGACCGACCCGCTGACCTGGGTCCGGCTCGCCACGGGACGTGAGGAGTGGCAGGAGGCCGTACGGCAGGCGCGCGTCCGGGCGAGCGGAGAGCGCGCCGATCTCGGCGGCCTGCTGCCCCTCATGCGCTGAGACCCGTCCGGCAAAGAACCCGCACTCTGTCCGGAGAAGAACCCGCACTCTGTCCTGAAGAACCCGAACCCTGTCCGGAAAGAGCCTGAATCCTGTCCGGAAAAGACGGGAACCGCTCGCCCACCCCACCCGTCCCAGCGTCATGAACATGCAGCGACTGACCCTCAGCGCCCTGATCCTGCTTCCGCTCGTCGCGGCCTGCGGCAGCGAGTCGGGCAGCAGTTCCGTCGGCTCGAAGCCCGGCTCCCAGGCCCCCGTCGCCGGCGTCCGCTGGAGCGTCGACAGCCTCACCCTCGACGGGAAGCGCGAGCAGGCCCCCGACAGCGCGTATGTGAAGATCGCCAAGGATGGCAAGGTCGACGGCAACTACGGCTGCAACGGCTTCGGTACGACCGCGACCGTCGAGGGCGACAGCGTCAGGTTCGGCAACGCCCAGTCCACCGACATGGCGTGCGAGGACGTCCCGATGTCCTTCGAGGAGTCCCTGCGCCGCACCCTCGGCGACGGGCCGCTGAAGGCCGAGACGAGCGACGGAAAACTCACGCTCACCTCGGGCTCCGGCGACAAGGTCGTCCTCAGCGAGGAGGAGCCCGCCCCGTTGTACGGCACCACGTGGAAGGTCACCTCGCTCGTGAAGGACGGCACGGCCCGTTCCCTGCCGTCCGACTCGGTCGACAAGGCCTGGTTCACCTTCGACAAGAAGGAGGGCAGGCTCGCCGGCAACCTGGGCTGCAACCGTGTCACGGCCGACGCGACCGTACGCGACGGTCAGCTCACCGTCGGCACCCCCGGCACTACCCGCAGGATGTGCGACGGCTCACTCATGGACACCGAGCGGACGCTCCTGGACCTCTTCAAGAGCGAGGTCAGCTACCGGATCGACGACCGAACCATCACGTTGACCAGCGAAAACGGCGAGGGCATCAGCGCGGTCGCCAGTAAGTGACGTACGCGGGCCAGGGTCGCCTCACCGGCATGCACCGAGATCACGGGATTCGGACCAGTGCGCGATCTCGCCTACACTCGGTGCCGTGCCACGTGGTGACGGTCGACTCAATCACGATCTGCTCCCCGGTGAGAAAGGCCCCCAGGACGCGTGTGGCGTCTTCGGTGTCTGGGCTCCGGGCGAAGAGGTCGCAAAGCTCACGTACTTCGGGCTCTACGCCCTCCAGCATCGGGGCCAGGAATCCGCGGGAATCGCGGTCAGCAACGGCCGCCAGATCCTCGTCTTCAAGGACATGGGCCTCGTCTCGCAGGTCTTCGACGAGACCTCGCTCGGTGCGCTCCAGGGGCACATCGCGGTCGGTCACGCCCGCTACTCGACGACTGGCGCCTCCGTGTGGGAGAACGCCCAGCCGACGTTCCGGGCGACCGCGCACGGCTCCATCGCGCTCGGACACAACGGCAACCTGGTCAACACGGCGCAGCTCGCCGAGATGGCCGCCGACCTGCCCAAGCAGGAAGGCCGGTCCACCCGGGTGGCGGCCACCAACGACACCGACCTCATCACGGCGCTCCTCGCCGGCCAGACCGGCGAGGACGGTGAGCCGCTGACCGTCGAGGAGGCCGCCGCCACGGTCCTCCCGCAGGTCAAGGGCGCCTTCTCGCTCGTCTTCATGGATGAGCACACCCTCTACGCGGCCCGCGACCCGCAGGGCATCCGCCCGCTGGTCCTCGGCCGTCTGGAGCGCGGCTGGGTGGTCGCCTCCGAGTCCGCCGCCCTCGACATCTGCGGCGCCAGCTTCGTCCGCGAGATCGAGCCGGGCGAGTTCGTCGCCATCGACGAGAACGGTCTGCGCACCTCCCGATTCGCGGAAGCGAAGCCCAAGGGCTGCGTCTTCGAGTATGTGTACCTGGCCCGCCCGGACACGGACATCGCCGGGCGGAACGTCTACCTCAGCCGCGTCGAGATGGGCCGCCGCCTCGCCCACGAGGCCCCCGCCGAGGCCGATCTGGTGATCGCGACCCCGGAGTCCGGCACCCCGGCCGCGATCGGTTACGCCGAGGCCTCCGGCATCCCGTTCGGCGCCGGTCTGGTCAAGAACGCGTACGTCGGGCGTACGTTCATCCAGCCCTCCCAGACGATCCGTCAGCTCGGCATCCGGCTGAAGCTGAACCCCCTGAAGGAAGTCATCAAGGGCAAGCGCCTGGTCGTCGTCGACGACTCGATCGTGCGCGGCAACACCCAGCGCGCCCTGGTGCGCATGCTCCGCGAGGCCGGCGCCGCCGAGGTCCACATCCGGATCTCGTCCCCGCCCGTGAAGTGGCCCTGCTTCTTCGGCATCGACTTCGCCACCCGCGCCGAACTCATCGCCAACGGCATGACGATCGAGGAGATCGGCACCTCGCTGGGCGCCGACTCGCTGTCGTACATCTCCATCGACGGCATGATCGAGGCGACCACCATCGCCAAGCCGAACCTGTGCCGCGCCTGCTTCGACGGCGAGTACCCGATGGAGCTCCCGGACCCCGAGCTGCTCGGTAAGCAGCTCCTGGAGACGGAGCTGGCCGCCGGGCCCGCCGCCACGGCCGCCGCCGACGCGATCCGCCGTCCGTAAGAGCCCGTGATCCCTGCCGTACGACACGAAAGTGCCCTTTGCCATGTCTGAGAACGGTGCCAGCTACGCAGCCGCGGGCGTCGACATCGAGGCGGGCGACCGCGCCGTCGAGCTGATGAAGGAGTGGGTGAAGAAGACCCGGCGCCCCGAGGTCCTGGGCGGCCTCGGCGGCTTCGCCGGGCTCTTCGACGCCTCCGCCCTCAAGAACTACGAGCGCCCCCTGCTCGCCTCCGCCACGGACGGCGTCGGCACGAAGGTGGACATCGCCCGGCAGCTCGGTGTGTACGACACGATCGGCCACGACCTGGTCGCCATGGTCATGGACGACATCGTGGTGTGCGGGGCCGAGCCGCTGTTCATGACCGACTACATCTGTGTCGGCAAGGTCCACCCCGAGCGGGTGGCGGCCATCGTCAAGGGCATCGCGGAGGGCTGTGTGCTCGCCGGGTGCGCCCTCGTGGGCGGCGAGACGGCTGAGCACCCCGGCCTGCTGGGACCCGACGACTTCGACGTCGCCGGCGCCGGCACCGGTGTCGTGGAGGCCGACCGGCTGCTCGGCGCGGATCGCATCCGTAAGGGTGACGCGGTCGTCGCGATGGCGTCCTCCGGGCTTCACTCCAACGGGTACTCGCTGGTCCGGCACGTCCTGCTGAACCAGGCGGGCCTGTCCCTGGACGCGACGATCGACGAGCTCGGCCGCACGCTCGGCGAGGAGCTGCTGGAGCCGACCAGGATCTACTCGCTGGACTGCCTGGCGCTGATCCGCACCACCGAGGTGCACGCCTTCAGCCATGTCACCGGCGGCGGACTCGCGGCGAACCTCGCCCGTGTCGTCCCCGACGACCTGCACGCGGTCGTCGACCGCTCCACCTGGACGCCGGCCCCGGTGTTCGACCTCGTCGGCCGCACCGGCGACGTCGAGCGGCTGGAGTTGGAGAAGACCCTGAACATGGGCGTCGGCATGATCGCGATCGTGCCCCAGGAATCGGCGGACGTCGCGCTGGCGACCCTCGCCGACCGTGGGGTCGACGCCTGGATCGCGGGTGAGATCACCGACCGCGGTGAGCACACGACGGGGGCGGCTCTGACCGGCACGTATTCAAGCTAGAAGCTTCAATCCAAAAGCGCCGGCGCCTGAGTATCGCGGCGGCAGCGCAAAACCCGGTCCGGCGGTGGTGGACCGCTCCGGACCGGGGCAAGCGCAGCCAGATCGTCAAGCGCCGCGGCGTTGCGACGCGGGACCGGACTCCTCGTCCTCATCGTCCTCGTCGTCGTTGTACATATCCGCGTACTGGGCGTACGGGTCGTCGTCGTCTTCGTCGTCCTCGAACGGCTTGCCGTTCGGAGGCTGGCTCGAAGTCGATGCGCCCAGCTCGCTGGCCAGACGCGACAGGTCAGTCCCGCCGCTGTTGTACTTCAGCTGGCGGGCGACCTTCGTCTGCTTGGCCTTGGCCCGGCCGCGCCCCATGGCTCGACCCCCTCGGTGACGGGGCTCGACGGCCCCAGAGTCTTGACGCGTTCATGATCTAGAACGGGCTCTCCGCAGAGAGACCGCCCCTAGGGCTTCCACCGTACCTGAGCCCGCGCCCATACGGTACGTCGCCCGCACTGCGCGCGTGTGCACAAGGCCTTCGGGGAGTCCCGTCCTTGCTGGTCAGTGGCGATTTTAACCACTTCTTGCAGGACGACCCGCCGACGAACGTGAGAGTTCTCTCCCACTGCCCCCAGGCAGGTACCGGCCGAACCCGTGGGGCACCCTCGCGGGCGCCCCACGGAACCTCAGCGTCCGCGACCGCGCGCCGACGACGCCTCCTGCATCCGCTGCTCGGCGATCCGGTCGGCCGCGGCGGCCGGTGGAATCCCATCCTGATTCGCACGTGCGAAGATTGCCAGCGTGGTGTCGTAGATCTTCGTGGCCTTCGCCTTGCACCGCTCGAAGTCGAATCCGTGGAGCTCGTCGGCCACCTGGATGACCCCGCCGGCGTTCACCACGTAGTCCGGCGCGTAGAGGATCCCGCGGTCGGCGAGGTCCTTCTCGACGCCCGGGTGCGCGAGCTGGTTGTTCGCGGCGCCGCAGACGATCTTGGCGGTGAGGACGGGCACGGAGTCGTCGTTCAGGGCGCCGCCCAGCGCGCAGGGGGCGTAGATGTCCAGGCCCTCGACGCGGATCAGCGTCTCCGTGTCGGCGACGGCACGGACGTCGGGGTGGCGCTCGGTGATCCGGCGCACGGCCTCTTCGCGCACGTCGGTGATCACGACCTCGGCGCCCTCGTTCAGCAGGTGCTCCACCAGGTGGTGCCCGACCTTGCCCACGCCCGCGATACCGACCGTGCGATCCCGCAGTGAGGGGTCGCCCCACAGGTGGTGGGCCGAGGCCCGCATCCCCTGGTAGACGCCGAAGGCGGTCAGCACGGACGAGTCGCCGGCGCCGCCCTGCTCGGGGGAGCGGCCGGTCGTCCAGCGGCACTCGCGTGCCACGACGTCCATGTCGGCCACATACGTCCCGACGTCGCAGGCCGTCACGTACCGCCCGCCGAGCGAGGCCACGAACCGCCCGTACGCCAGCAGCAGCTCTTCCGTCTTGATCTTCTCGGGGTCGCCGATGATCACGGCCTTGCCACCGCCGTGGTCGAGGCCGGCCATGGCGTTCTTGTACGACATCCCACGGGCGAGGTTCAGCGCGTCGGCGACGGCCTCGGCCTCGGTCCTGTACGGGTAGAAGCGGGTGCCGCCGAGGGCGGGGCCCAGGGCGGTGGAGTGGATGGCGATGACGGCCTTGAGGCCGCTCGCGCGGTCCTGGCAGAGCACGACCTGCTCATGGCCGCCCTGGTCCGAGTGGAACAGGGTGTGCAGTACATCAGCAGGCGCGCCGGTTACGTCGGTCACGGTGGTGACTCCAGGCTGAGTGCGGCGGTGTCGGGACGGACTCCCGTACGGGTGGCGGGGCCCGTGGCATGAGGGTAGAGCCTGTTCCCGCCAGTCATCCGCGCCGTGCTCATCAGTGTCCAGGATCACCCTCCCCAGGAGTACGTTCGCACATGTGCGTGGGACGATTTGCAGTGGTTCCCCGCTTCCCGCGCGCGGGAAGCGGCAGGGTTTCGTGTCGGGTCCCATGGGGAGGGAGCAGGCGTGCCCAAGGTGTCCTCGCTGGTCGTTCCGTACGCGTCGTACCTGCGCGTGTACGAGCCGCTGGCCGCCTTCCCGGAGCCCGAGCGCAGCCACTGGGCGCGCTACGCGCGTCGTCCGGACCGCCCCTCCTACCAGGACGAACTGCGCCGCTCGCTGACCGATCTGCTGCCCACCCCGCCGATCCCGGTGCCGGTGCACGAGAGCGGCGACGCGTTCGTGCTGGAGGCCGACGGCGTGCTCTGCGTCTGCCCGTGGCGCACCAGGCTGCGCGGCTGGCAGGCGCTCGGCGATCTTGCCGAGGAGCTGCCCGCACCGGTCCTGGACGCCGTGCTGCCGCCGGTCGTGCGCCGCCAGGCCGCCCAGGACTACGAGCGCTGGATGGCCCGCCATCCCGACGCCCGGCCGTGGATCCGCAGCTCGACCTGGCATGTGCCGCTGAACTGGTTCGTGCTCGTGGGGGACGAGGAGCGGCGCTACGACAAGGGGTCGGACGAGGTCCCGCCGGCGCTGCGGTACCGCACGCCGATGGTGCAGGCGCGGCGGCGGGTGGCCCGGGGGCTGCGGGCGATGCGGGACATGATCGACGAGGGGCCGCTGATCGACGGCCTGGTGGACGTGGGGCGCTGGCTGGAGGAGTTCCACCCTCGCTCGCTGGTCGAACTGGACTACGGCGGCCTGGTGCACGTCCTGCCCGCCGACCAGCTCGACGGGGACCACTCGGCGGCGGACGTCGCCGAGGGCATCGAGGCGCTGCGCACGGGGGACGAGGATGCCGCCGGGGCGGCGTACGGGCGTCTGGTGGAGCGCTGGCGGGCCGTACGGGACCGCCGGTCGTCGAACTGAGGCCCCGCTCCCCGCGGGTGCCGAGGGGCCGGTCGGGCGGGCGCGGCGGGTGGCACGGCCGTGAACTTGCTGCTCGTGAAACCCAGTTGGCGGTCTGCGATGGAACAAGCTTTCCGCGAACTGTGATGTCATGGTGAACTATCGACCCTTGGCCCAGGCTTGACGTACCGAAGTGTGCGTTGGGGGGTGACGGGGGGCGTATGGGCCCTGATCCGGTCTTATGTGTCAAGTAGCCGTTAAGGGTGACGGACTGCACTAACAAGGGTCTTGCCTCTTACGCCCCTCCTCGTGCCAAAATAGGACAAGGAGTCCGGGGGAGACTTCTTCTGCCCAAGTATGGGTGGAATCTCAGCATTGCACGCTATGGGGGGTCTGGTGACTCCTGATCGCTGGTGTGACTGATCGTCACAGTGGCGTGACTGTCCGCTATGGCATGGTCCATCGGCTTCCGTCGCTGATGAACACCTGGGAGGGCAATTCCATCGGTTTGGCCGACGCGGCTGGACAGATGGTGTAGTTGTAGTGCCGAGGACAAGCCGTTCGTCCTATAACCGACTCGACTCGCGTCCGCCATTTCGGGCAACGCGGGTCAAGGTGCAGAATTTAGAGGAAAGAACCGAGAAGGTTCGGTTCTCCCGAGGAGGCCGCTCATGACCGCTCGCACCCCTGATGCCGAGCCGCTGCTGACCCCGGCTGAGGTCGCCACCATGTTCCGCGTGGACCCGAAGACGGTCACGCGGTGGGCGAAAGCCGGCAAGCTCACGTCCATCCGTACGCTCGGCGGGCACCGCCGCTACCGCGAGGCTGAGGTCCGCGCACTGCTCGCGGGTATTCCGCAGCAGCGCAGCGAGGCCTGAACCATCGCACAACCGGGCGAATCGGCAGGTCCCCCAACATGTCGAACCGTCCGGCCCACAGCTCCAAGCGACGCGGGTTCCTGCCCCAACAGGGCCCATGCCCAAGCTCTCCGGCTCCGCCCAGGACGTTCTAGGCGGGTCGTGTTCTCAAGACAAGCAACATAGGGTGCGTCGTCGATCGCGCTGGACTCCGCCGGGTCCAGCGCGATTTTTTTGTGCGCGGACGCAGGTGGGTGTGGCGGTGCTGTGCGGGGCTTGTGGGGGTCCGGGCCGCTGCTCCGTGAGCGGGCTTGCCGGACTCCGGGGAGGGGTGTCGGATCTTCTGTGGGGTAGCTCGGGGGCGGTGCAATTGCACATATTAAATTGACCTGTTGTAGGAGGTCGGTAAGTTCCCTGACTCCGCGAACTCAGTGTGTGACACCCGTCACGTGTCGCGGCGCTTGTTGCCGGTAGTGCATCTGCGCTACTGGAGGCGGGAGTTGAGGCCTCTTGAGGCCTCGCGCGGCTCGGGTGCCTCCGGCTCGTGCACGCTGTGTATCCCGGATCGGGTCCTTCACGCCTTCGACGGGCTCTGGGGGGTCTGGGTCTCTTCCTCGTCGGCGGTCTGCGGGTCGTCCTCGCCGTACTGTCCTGGCTCCATGGCCAGCCGCAGGAGTTGGTGGCAGATCGGGCAGTGCCGCGTCAGATGGCGGTACGAGGAGGCGGCCGACAGGTGAGCACGGAGCAGTGCGCGCGTCTCGTGCCGAGTGGTCGCCGTCATACGCCACCTCCGGGTCGGGAAGCCCTGCTTTCTGGGTACCCACGGAATGTGACGGCGTCAAGACACCCGGGGCCATGCCGGGGTGGGAGCCGACGGTTCCTCGCCCCCGCCGCCCCTACCCGGTCATGGGCGGGCGTTGAGCCGGGCGGCCTGGCGTGTCAGATGGTCGCGCTCGGCGAGGTTGGGTGCCTTGTGGGCCGCCTCGGCGTACAGCCGTGCCGCTGTCGGCAGGTCGCCGTCGCGCTCGTGGAGGTATGCCGCCACCGCGGCGTGGCGGGGCAGTGAGGCGTCCAGCGCCGCGAGTGCCGCCAGGCCGGCGCGCGGTCCGTCGGCCTCGCCGACGGCCACCGCGCGGTTGAGCCGGACGATGGGGTTGTCGGTCAGGCGCGTGAGTTCGTCGTACCACTCGACGATCTGCACCCAGTCGGTCTCCTCGGCGGTGGGCGCGTCGGCGTGGAGGGCTGCGATGGCGGCCTGGGCCTGGAACTCGCCCAGCCGGTCGCGGGCGAGGGCCGCCTGGAGGATCGCGATGCCCTCGGCGATCGCGTCGGTGTCCCACCGGCCGCGGTCCTGCTCGGCGAGCGGTACGAGGCTGCCGTCGGGCGCGGTCCGGGCGGCGCGCCGGGCGTGGTGCAGCAGCATGAGGGCGAGCAGCCCCGCCACCTCGGGGTGGTCGACCCGGGCCGCGAGCTGCCGGGTGAGCCGGATGGCCTCGGCGGCGAGGTCGACGTCGCCTGAGTAGCCCTCGTTGAAGACCAGGTAGAGGACGCGCAGCACGGTGGCGACGTCGCCGGGCTGGTCGAACCGGACGCCGGCCACGGTCCGCTTGGCCCGGCTGATGCGCTGCGCCATGGTCGTCTCGGGCACCAGGTAGGCCTGGGCGATCTGGCGGGTCGTCAGCCCGCCCACGGCGCGCAGCGTGAGCGCGATCGCGGACGACGGCGTCAGCGACGGGTGGGCGCACAGGAAGTAGAGCTGGAGCGTGTCGTCCACCGCGGGCCCGGGCCCGGGCGTCGGCTCCTCGTCGACGAGCTCCTCACGCCGGCGGCGGGCGGCGTCCGCCCGAGTCCGGTCGAGGAACTTGCGCCAGGCCACGGTGACCAGCCAGCCCTTCGCATCGCGCGGCGGGTCGGCGGGCCAGACGCGGATCGCCTCGACGAGGGCGTCCTGTACGGCGTCCTCGGCCGCCGCGAAGTCGGCTCCGCGGCGGACGAGGATGGCGAGCACGCTCGGCGTGAGGCTGCGGAGCAGGGTCTCGTCCATGGATGAGGTCACGTGTGAGGGCACTGCGTGATGGTGGGCGGCGCGGTCAGGAACGGGCGCACCTCAAGCCACTCGTGGATCGGCTTGCCGCCCGCGCCGGGCGCGGCCGACAGTTCCCCGGCCAGTTCGACGGCGCGCTCGTAGCTGTCGACGTCGATCACCATCCAGCCGGCGATGAGGTCCTTGGTCTCGGCGAACGGGCCGTCGGTGACCGGCGGGCGCCCCTCACCGTCGTACCGGACCCACGCCCCCTCGGGCGCGAGCGCCTGACCGTCGACGAACTCGCCGGTCTTCTCCAGCCGGGCCGCGAAGTCGTTCATGTACTGCACGTGCGCCGAGATCTCCTCCGGCGTCCACTGGTCCATCGGCACGTCGTTGACCGCGGCCGGGGCACCGCGGTAGTGCTTGAGCAGCAGGTACTTGGCCATCGTGGTTCTCCTCGGTGCTGGTGCGACCCCTTCTCGGTCGCGTTCATCGCGGGGACGGAGCCGGTCACGGGTTCTCGACATCGCCGTCCGAATTTTTCTTGGGCCCTCGTGGACGATCCTGGATGAGCCTGGGTGAGCCTGGGTGAGCCTGGGTGAGCCTGGGTGAGCCGTCTCTGCGCGGGTCTTTCCCTGTCCAACGAACGGCGCCAGGAGCGGGTGCCTGTCAGGCGAGGGGGGAATGGCGAAGGGCCCGCTGCCTTGGTAGGCGCGGGCCCTTCGATCGATTGCGGTCCTGACGGGATTTGAACCCGCGGCCTCCACCTTGACAGGGTGGCGAGCACTCCAAACTGCTCCACAGGACCAGATTTCGCGGCGCCTCCTGGCGGAGCCGGATGGTGACTCTGCCGTGCGTTGCGCTGCGAGACGAGACATTACAGGAGGGCGAGCCCTCCGGTCGAACTCACCCAGCGTACCGGGGTGGTTACGGTACCGCCGCGTCGATGGCCTTCACGATGCGCTTGTCGGAGACGGGGTACGCCGTGCCGAGTGCGTGGGCGAAGTAGCTGACGCGGAGCTCCTCGATCATCCAGCGGATGTCCAGGACGGAGGCGGGGACCGGGCGGCCCTGCGGCATCTGTTCCAGGAGCCAGGCGTACTCGTCCCGCATCTCGTGGATCTTCTCCATGCGGGTGGTGTCCCGTTGGACGTTCGTCGGCATCTGCTGGAGGCGACGGTCCGCGGCCACCAAGTAGCGCATCAGGTCGGGCAGTCGGCGCAGACCCGTCTCCGTCACGAAGCCGGGCTTCACGAGGGCGTCCAGCTGCGCCCGTACGTCCTGGAGGTTCGGCAGGAGCGCGGGGCTCCGTACGGCCTTCAGACGGCGCTCACAGGACTGCCAGGCGGCCAGCACCTGCTGCACCTGGCCGACCGTACGGACCGTGGTGTCGACGATCTCGGCGCGCACCTTGTCGTACAGCTTCCGGTACGACGACTCGTCCCAGGCCGGTCCCCCGAGGTCCCCTATCAGCCGGTCGGCCGCGGCCGTCGCGCAGTCGTCGAAGAGGGCCTGGATCGAGCCGTGGGGGTTCGCGGACAGGGCGAGCTTCTGGGGGTTCGTCAGTTTCTCCGAGGCGAACTTCGCCGGGTTCACCGGGATGCTCAGCAGGATCAGACGGCGGGTGCCCTTCCACATGGCCTCCGCCTGCTCCGCCTCCGTGTCGAAGAGGCGGACCGAGACCGTGGCGCCGTCGTCGACCAGTGCCGGGTACGCCTTGACCGGCTGGCCGGCGCGGCGGGTCTCGAAGACGCGGGTGAGGGAGCCGATCGTCCAGTCGGTCAGGCCGGAGCGCTCCAGCGACTCGCCGCCCTGACGCTCCGCCGTGGCCGCGGCGGCCTGCGAGATGGCCTTCCTCGCCTTCGGTTTCAGCCTGAGCTTCAGGGCCTCCAAGTCCTTGTCCTCGGCGAGCTTGCGGCGACGCTCGTCGACGATACGGAACGTGATGCGCAGGTGGTCCGGCACCCTCTCCCAGTCGAAGTCGTCGGCATCGAAGGGGACTCCGACCATGCGCTTCAGCTCGCGCGCCATGGTCGTGGTCAGCGGCTCCTGCAAGGGGACGGACGTGTCCAGGAACCTCTTCGCGAAGTTCGGCGCCGGTACGTAGTTGCGGCGGATCGGCTTCGGGAGGGAGCGGATGAGCTCCGTGACGAGTTCCTCCCTGAGGCCCGGGATCTGCCAGTCGAAGCCCTCGTCGGTGACCTGGTTGAGGACCTGGAGCGGGATGTGGACGGTCACACCGTCGGCGTCCGCGCCCGGCTCGAACTGGTAGGTGACGCGGAACTTCAGCTGCCCCTGCCGCCACGAGTCCGGGTAGTCGGCCTTGGTGACCGCCTCCGCCGACTCGCGGATCAGCATCTCCCGCTCGAAGTCGAGGTAGTCCGGCTGCTCGTGCCGCTTGCGCTTCCACCAGGAGTCGAAGTGGGCGCCGGAGACCACGTGTGCGGGTACGCGCTCGTCGTAGAAGTCGAAGAGGGTTTCGTCGTCGACGAGGATGTCGCGGCGGCGGGCGCGGTGCTCCAGCTCCTCGACCTCGGTCAGGAGCTTGCGGTTGTCGGCGAAGAACTTGTGGTGCGTGCGCCAGTCACCCTCGACGAGGGCGTTGCGAATGAAAAGTTCGCGGCTCGTCTCGGGGTCGATACGGCCGTAGTTGACCTTCCGCTGGGCGACGATCGGGACGCCGTACAGCGTGACCTTCTCGTACGCCATGACCGCGGCCTGGTCCTTCTCCCAGTGCGGCTCGCTGTAGGTGCGCTTGAGGAGGTGCTCGGCGAGGGGCTCGATCCACTCGGGCTCGATGCGCGCGTTGACGCGGGCCCAGAGGCGGGAGGTCTCCACCAGCTCCGCCGACATCACGAAGCGCGGGGGTTTCTTGAAGAGGGCCGAGCCCGGGAAGATCGCGAACTTGGCGTTGCGGGCGCCCAGGTATTCGTTCCGCCCGCTCTCCTTGCGTGCGCCCTGGCCGGAGTCCTTGGACTCCCTCACGTCCTTCATGCCGATGTGCGAGAGCAGGCCGGCGAGGAGGGAGACATGGATGCTCTGGTCGGCCGCGTCCTCCTCGTTGAGGTGGATGCCCATCTGTTTGGCGACCGTGCGGAGCTGGCTGTAGATGTCCTGCCACTCGCGGATGCGCAGGAAGTTCAGGTACTCCTGCTTGCACATACGGCGGAAGGACGACGACCCCCGCTCCTTCTGCTGCTCGCGGATGTACCGCCACAGGTTCAGGTACGCGAGGAAGTCGCTCGTCTCGTCCTTGAAGCGGGCGTGCTGCTGGTCGGCCTGCGCCTGCTTGTCGGCGGGGCGCTCGCGCGGGTCCTGGATGGAGAGCGCGGCGGCGATGACCATGACCTCGTGGACGCAGCCGTTCCGGTCGGCTTCCAGGACCATGCGGGCCAGGCGCGGGTCGACGGGGAGCTGGGCGAGCTTGCGGCCGGTCTGCGTGAGGCGTTTGCGCGGGTCCTTCTGGGCCGGGTCGAGCGCGCCCAGTTCCTGGAGGAGTTGGACGCCGTCGCGGATGTTGCGGTGGTCCGGCGGGTCGATGAAGGGGAACTTCTCGATGTCGCCGAGGCCCGCCGCGGTCATCTGGAGGATGACGGACGCGAGGTTCGTCCGCAGGATCTCGGCGTCGGTGAACTCCGGGCGGGCGGTGAAGTCGTCCTCGGAGTACAGGCGGATGCAGATGCCGTCCGACGTACGGCCGCAGCGGCCCTTGCGCTGGTTGGCGCTGGCCTGGGAGACCGGCTCGATCGGGAGCCGCTGGACCTTGGTGCGGTGGCTGTAGCGCGAGATGCGGGCGAAGCCCGGGTCGATGACGTACTTGATGCCGGGGACGGTCAGGGAGGTCTCGGCGACGTTCGTGGCGAGGACGATCCTGCGGCCGGTGTGCGGCTGGAAGACGCGGTGCTGCTCGGCGTGCGAGAGCCGGGCGTACAGGGGGAGCACTTCCGTGAAGCGGTACTGCTTCTTCACCAGCGCGTCCGCCGTGTCGCGGATCTCCCGCTCGCCGGAGAGGAAGACGAGGATGTCGCCCTTGCCCTCGGCCATCAGCTCCTCGACCGCGTCCGTGATCGCGGTGATCTGGTCGCGGTCGGCGTCGTCGCCCCCGGAATCAGACACAGCCTCTTCGAGGAGCGGGCGGTAGCGCACCTCCACGGGGTACGTCCGGCCGCTGACCTCGATGATCGGCGCGTCGCCGAAGTGGCGCGAGAAGCGCTCGGGGTCGATGGTCGCCGAGGTGATGACGACCTTCAGGTCCGGCCGCTTCGGCAGCAGCTGGGACAGGTACCCCAGCAGGAAGTCGATGTTGAGGGACCGCTCGTGGGCCTCGTCGATGATGATCGTGTCGTAGGCGCGCAGCTCGCGGTCCGTCTGGATCTCGGCGAGCAGGATGCCGTCCGTCATCAGCTTGACGAAGGTGGCGTCCGGGTTCACCTGATCGGTGAAGCGCACCTTCCAGCCGACGGACTCACCCAGGGGTGTGTCCAGCTCCTCCGCCACGCGCTCGGCGACCGTCCGGGCCGCGATACGGCGGGGCTGGGTGTGCCCGATCATGCCGCGGACGCCACGGCCCAGCTCCATGCAGATCTTCGGGATCTGCGTGGTCT
Organism: Streptomyces bluensis; assembly: GCF_014650715.1. GTDB lineage: Bacteria > Actinomycetota > Actinomycetes > Streptomycetales > Streptomycetaceae > Streptomyces > Streptomyces bluensis. Next base: position 146,942 of record NZ_BMVM01000015.1, read on the forward strand.
TGCCGGAGCCCGTCTCACCGGCGACGATCACGACCTGGTGGTCGCGGATGGCCTCCGCGATCGTGTCCTTCTTCTGGCTGACGGGCAGTTGCTCGGGGTAGGTGACGGCGGGCACGCGGGCGCGCCGCTCGGCCATCCGGTCCTCGGCCTTCGCGACCTCCGCCTCGATCTCGGCGACGACGGCGGCGCGGGCCTCCGGATTGCGGATCTTTCGCGCGCCTTCGAGCCTGCGCCCGAGCCGGTGCGCGTCGCGCAGGGACAGCTCGGCCAGGCGGGGGGCGAGGGCGCCGAGGGCGGGGGCAGGGTGCGTAGACATACGGGGACCAGGATCTCACCTCGCCGAAATTGCTGGCGAACGCTTTTGCGCTCCGCGCGGGGCGGGAGGCAGGGCCACGAAGGCGATTCGGGTGCCGCTCGCTTTCCGGGCGCCCAGGAGTCCGTGCGCCCGGTCTCCGTGCGCTCCGGTCTAGCGGGACGGGTTCTCGTACGCCCCGGTCTCGTGGGACGGGTTCTCGTACGCCTCGGTCTCCGTACGTCCTACGCCGCCGCTTCCCCCGCCCGCGGTGCCGGCTCGCGTTCCATCAGCTGGGTGTTCTGCTCGTGGGCCGAGGACGACGGCTCCGGCGTGGAGGGTTCGGGGGCCGGGGACTCCGGTTCCTTCGTGGGCGGGGGCTGCTCCGGCGTGCGCGTCGGGGTCGGCTCCTGCTGCGGCGGCTCGGGCTTCTGCGGCTCGTCCCCGTTGCCACCGCCCTTGCCGTCCTTCGCGGTCGCCCCGGGGGACGGCTTCCTGGTCCTGGAAGCGGAGGCCGAGGGGGACGCCGAGTCGGACTCGTCGGACGGGTGGGGCTCGGCCGCCGCGCCCTTCCTCCCGCGCCCGCCCTGGTGCTCGGCGCCGGAACCGTCGGACCCCGCCGCCGCGCCGTCCGGAGCCTCGCCGCCCCGCTGCCGGGCCGAGTGCGAGGGTCCCGGCCTGGCCCCGTCGTCGTCCACGCTCACACAGCCGGTGGCCGCGGCGACGGTCATGACCGTGACGGCCAGACGGACGGGTACGTACAAGGCGCGCACGGGCAGCCACCTCCGAGGGCGGGCGGGAGAAGTCAACCTGCCCAACTCCCGCCGCCCACAAGAAGACACGCGCCCTGGGTGAGCGTCCCAGCGAACGACTCGTGGACCGGCGAGCACCCCGTCCCGCCCGGCCCGAGGGGCTGTCCGTGACAATGGCGGTGTGCTGGAGATGACGCGCGAGGCGTTCGAAGAGCTGGTGAGTGAGGCCCTGGACCAGATCCCGCCGGAGCTGACACGGGTCATGGACAACGTGGCCGTGTTCGTCGAGGACGAGCCTTCCGCCGACGATCCCGAGCTGCTGGGCCTGTACGAGGGGACACCGCTGACCGAGCGCGGGGAGTGGTACGCCGGAGTGCTCCCGGACCGCATCACGATCTACATGGGCCCGACCCTGCGCTACTGCGAGACGGCACAGGACGTGGTGGACGAGGTGGCCGTCACGGTCGTCCACGAGGTGGCGCACCACTTCGGCATCGACGACGAGCGCCTCCACGAGCTGGGCTGGGGCTGACAGAGAGACAGAGAGACAGAGGAGGCGGAGGAGATATTGGTCACCTCAGTATCCGCGTCCCTCCCCGCATAGCCATCCGCGTACCCGGGCATACGGGACCAATGGCCCGCGTCCCCGCTCTCGCTGTCGCCGCCGTGCGCCGCGTACGGCAGTCGCCCGGCGCCCTGGTCGGTCAGTACCGGGCGCGCCGTTCGCACCCGACCGTCCAGCTCGTCCACCAGCCCCACCCCTGGACCCGCGCCCTCGGCCTCGTCGCCGTGGTGCTGCTCGGCGCCTGGCTGGGCCTGCTGATCGTGGGGAACGTCCGCGCGCCGGTCGGCCCCATGAACACCACGATGACGCTGCGTCCCTCACTCGACGGCGGCACGAAGATCAACGTCTCCCCGCTCGGCGCGCTGGAGCTGCGCAGCCATGTCGCGCCGGTCCGTCTGGACGTGAACGTGGACCAGCTCGACCCGGTCCGCGCCCAGGCCCTGGTCGACCACCCGGAGCGGATCTCCGGCCTCCAGGACGAGATCGCGAGTGACGTCCGGCACGGTACGGCCGACCTGGCCCTGCGTTCCTGCGTGGCCGTGGTGTCGGGGGCCACCGCGCTCGGGCTCGCCGTCTACCGCCGTCCGCGCCGCGCCCTCGCCGCCGGCGGCCTCGCCCTGGCCCTGCTCACCGTGTCCGGCGGCACGGCCTTCGCCACCTGGAACCCGAACTCCGTCCTGGAGCCCAAGTTCTCCGGACTGCTGTCCTCGGCGCCCTCCCTCGTCGGCAACGCGCGCAGCATCGTCACCGAGTTCGACGTCTACCAGAAGGAGCTGGCGCGCCTGGTGACGAACGTGACCAAGCTGTACGACGTCACGTCCACCCTCCCCGCGTACACCCCCGACCCGAGCACGATCCGGGTCCTGCACGTGTCGGACATCCACCTCAACCCGGCGAGCTGGAAGATCATCGCCTCGCTGGTCGAGCAGTACGACATCAACGTCATCGTCGACTCCGGCGACACCATGGACCACGGGAGCACGGCCGAGAACGGCTTCCTGGACCCGATCGCGAACCTCGGGGCGCCGTACGTGTGGGTGCGCGGCAACCACGACTCGACGGCCACCCAGCGCTATCTGGAGGGCATGAAGAACGTGCACGTCCTGGACGGTGGCCGGGCGGTCTCGGTGGCCGGGCTGCGCTTCGCGGGTATGGGAGATCCCCAGTTCACCCCGGACCGCTCGGCGAAGCCAGGGGGCGCCCGGTCGGAGGAGCTGGCCGGCGCCCGGCTGGCGTCCGCGCTCCGGGACCAGGAGAGGGCGGGCACGCCGGTGGACGTGGCGATCGCCCACAACCCGGACGCGGCCCGCCAGACGGACGGCGAGGTACCGCTGGTGCTGGGCGGGCATCTCCACCACCAGGAGATGGAGGTCATGAAGTACGGCACACGGCTGCGCCTTGAGGGTTCGACGGGCGGCAGCGGGCTGCGGGCGGTGGAGGGGGACCACCCCGACCCCATCGAGGCCTCGGTCCTCTACCTCGACCGGGACACCCGCCGCCTCCAGGCCTGGGACGAGATCAGGCTGGGCGGCCTGGGCCTGACGACGGCCGAGGTCAGCCGCCACCTGCCGAAGGAGAACCAGCCCGGGGCGACTCCGTCCCCCACACCGTCCCCCAGCCTGTCCTCGACCCGGTCCCCGGGTTCGTCTGCGAGTCCGTCCGGCAGCCCCTCGCCCACGGGGCGATGAGAGCCGGTCGTGTACCGGACCCCAAACGGTTTTGGCGAACCCTCCTCGCATCGCCTATGCTTCTCACGTCCCCGACGCGCTGCAAAGCGCCCAGGTGGGCCGATAGCCCTCATCGTCTAGCGGCCTAGGACGCCGCCCTTTCAAGGCGGTAGCACGGGTTCGAATCCCGTTGGGGGCACGCAACACCGTGTGCGACACTGAGTCAGCTGGTTCGCACACAACAGCAAGGTCCTGTGGAGCAGTTTGGAGTGCTCGCCACCCTGTCAAGGTGGAGGCCGCGGGTTCAAATCCCGTCAGGACCGCTGAGGTTTCACGTGAAACCTCATGGCTGGGTAGCTCAGTTGGTACGAGCGTCCGCCTGAAAAGCGGAAGGTCGCCGGTTCGACCCCGGCCCCAGCCACCGCCCGAAGGTCCCGTTCACATGGACGGGGCCTTCGCTGTGCTCTTCATGTGCTCTGGAGCATCCCAGCTCTGACCTGCGGGTTCAGGGTCGGTTTGCTTTGAGGGGTGGAGGGTGCGTAGGGTGGCAGATCGTTTGATCCCATTTGCCCGGCGCCAAAATGACGCGCCGCGTGTGGCGCGTACTCTCCCTTGCCGTGGCCGGACCGCATTGAGGCGGTTGATTGCGACTTTCACGGAGTTTGGGCGCGTGCCGAGAACTCCGGAAGGTTTGCATTTCGCATGTCCGTTGCCAGTACTGATCACGTCGTCCTGCCCGAGGGTACGGACGAGACCGCCGCACCCGAGGCCACCTTCGCCGACCTGGGGCTGCCCGAGGCCGTCGTCCGCAAGCTCGCGCAGAACGGGGTGACCGTCCCGTTCCCGATCCAGGCCGCGACCATCCCGGACGCGCTGGCGGGCAAGGACATCCTGGGCCGTGGACGCACCGGCTCCGGCAAGACCCTCTCCTTCGGTCTGCCGACGCTGGCCACGCTGGCCGGCGGCCACACCGAGAAGAAGAAGCCCCGGGCCGTCATCCTCACCCCCACCCGTGAGCTCGCCATGCAGGTCGCGGACGCGCTGCAGCCGTACGGCGACGTGCTGGGCCTGAAGATGAAGGTCGTCTGCGGCGGTACGTCGATGGGGAACCAGATCTACGCGCTGGAGCGCGGGGTCGACATCCTCGTCGCCACCCCCGGGCGTCTGCGCGACATCATCAACCGCGGCGCCTGCTCCCTGGAGAACGTGCAGATCGCCGTGCTCGACGAGGCCGACCAGATGTCCGACCTGGGCTTCCTGCCCGAGGTCACCGAACTGCTCGACCAGGTCCCGGCCGGCGGCCAGCGCATGCTCTTCTCCGCGACCATGGAGAACGAGATCGCCACGCTCGTCCAGCGCTACCTCAACAAGCCGGTCAGCCACGAGGTCGACGCGGCGCAGGGCGCGGTGACGACCATGTCGCACCACATCCTGATCGTGAAGCCCAAGGACAAGGCTCCGGTCACCGCGGCGATCGCCTCCCGCAAGGGCCGGACGATCATCTTCGTGCGGACCCAGCTGGGCGCCGACCGTGTCGCCGAGCAGCTGCGGGACGCCGGGGTGAAGGCCGACGCCCTGCACGGCGGCATGACCCAGGGCGCGCGGACGCGGACGCTGGCCGACTTCAAGGACGGCTATGTGAACGTGCTGGTCGCCACCGATGTCGCGGCGCGCGGTATTCACGTGGACGGCATCGACCTGGTGCTGAACGTCGACCCCGCGGGTGACCACAAGGACTACCTCCACCGGGCCGGGCGCACGGCGCGTGCCGGGCGCACGGGCACCGTGGTGTCCCTCTCCCTTCCGCACCAGCGTCGCCAGATCTTCCGGCTGATGGAGGACGCGGGCGTCGACGCCTCGCGCCACCTCATCCAGGGCGGTGCGGCCTTCGACCCGGAGGTTGCCGAGATCACCGGTGCCCGGTCGATGACCGAGGTCCAGGCCGAGTCCGCCGGCAACGCCGCCCAGCAGGCCGAGCGTGAAGTGGCCCACCTCACCAAGCAGTTGGACCGCGCCACGCGCCGCGCCACCGAGCTGCGCGAGGAGGCCGACCGACTGGTCGCCCGGGTCGCCCGCGAGCGGGGCGAGGACCCGGCCCAGGCACTCGCGGAGGCGGCGGCCGAGGGGGCGGAAGCAGCGGCGGCTCCTGGCGTGGCCGAGGTTGCCGAGACCCCGGAGAAGGGCGAGCTCTCCCTGCCGGCGCAGCCCGCGGCCCAGGACGTGGAGCGGATCGAGAGGACCGAGCGTTCCGAGGGGACCCAGCGTTCCGAGCGGGGCGAGCGGACTTCTGCCTCGTACGAGCGTTCCTCGTACGAGCGGCGTGAGCGCCGGGACGACCGCCGGGACGACCGGGGTGAGCGTTCTGAGCGCGGCGAGCGCGGCGAGCGTGGCGGTTTCGGCCGTGACCGTGACCGCGACCGGGATCGGGATCGTGGCTTTGAGCGCGGTGGGCGTTCCTTCGAGCGTCGGGACGGCGAGCGGGGCGGGTTCCGCCGGGACGACCGTCGCGACGACCGGGGCGGGTTCCAGCGAGACAGGGACCGGGACCGGGACCGCGACCGTGGTGGGCGTTCCTTCGAGCGGCGCGACGACCGGGGCGGCTTCCACCGGGACAGCCGGGATCGGGACCGTGACCGCGACCGTGGCTTCCGCCGGGACGACCGTCGCGACGAGCGCGGCAGCGGCGGCCGTGGCTTCGAGCGCCGGGACGGCGAGCGGGGCGGGTTCCGTCGGGACGGTGACCGTGGGTTCGACCGTGGTGGGCGTTCCTTCGACCGGCGTGACGACCGCGGCGGCCACCGCGGCAGCGACCGTCCGTTCAACCGCGACCGCCAGGGCGACCGCCCCTCCGGCGACCGCCCCTCCGGCGGCTACCGCTCCGGCAGCCACGACCGCCCGTACGGCCGCCGTGACGACCACCGCGGCTCCGGCTCCTTCAACCGCCGCGAGGACAAGCCGCGCTGGAAGCGCAACGGCTGACATCGATCAGTAGTGGACAGAGCGCCGTGCCCCCCTTCCGGAGGGGGCACGGCGCTCTGTCGTTCGGAGTGAGGCCGCGGCTTTCAGTGTGCTGTGACGCATGTCACGGCCTCGGCGGGGGAATCGCTGGGGTCATGACAGATGACGCCATGGCGCATGGGCTGTCTGACGAAGAGCGGCTGGCCCAGCTCGGTTACACGCAGGTTCTCGCCCGCCGCATGTCGGCGTTCTCCAACTACGCGGTCTCCTTCACGATCATCTCGGTCCTGTCGGGCTGTCTGACGCTGTACCTGTTCGGCATGAACACGGGCGGTCCGGCGGTGATCACCTGGGGCTGGGTCGTGGTCGGCCTGATGACGCTCTTCGTGGGCCTGTCGATGGCCGAGATCTGCTCGGCGTACCCGACGTCGGCGGGCCTCTACTTCTGGGCGCACCGGCTGGCGCCGGAGAGGGGCGCCGCGGCCTGGGCGTGGTTCACGGGCTGGTTCAACGTCCTGGGGCAGGTGGCCGTGACGGCCGGTATCGACTTCGGGGCCGCGTCCTTCCTGGGCGCGTACCTGAACCTTCAGTTCGGCTTCGAGGTGACGCCCGGCCGGACCATCCTGCTCTTCGCCGGCATCCTGCTGCTCCACGGCCTGCTGAACACCTTCGGGGTCCGGATCGTCGCTCTCCTCAACAGCGTGAGCGTGTGGTGGCACGTGCTGGGTGTGGCGGTGATCGTCGGTGCGCTGACCTTCGTACCGGACGAGCACCAGTCCGCGTCCTTCGTGTTCGGCGAGTTCGTGAACAACACGGGCTGGGGGAGCGGGGTGTACGTGGTGTTGCTGGGGCTGCTGATGGCCCAGTACACCTTCACCGGGTACGACGCCTCCGCCCACATGACCGAGGAGACGCACGACGCGTCGACGGCGGGCCCGAAGGGGATCGTGCGGTCGATCTGGACCTCGTGGGTCGCGGGCTTCGTGCTGCTCCTGGGCTTCACCTTCGCGATCCAGTCGTACGAGGGAGCGCTGAACTCTCCCACGGGTGCGCCGCCCGCGCAGATCCTGCTCGACGCGCTGGGGGCGACGGCGGGCAAGCTGCTGTTGCTGGTCGTGATCGGGGCGCAGCTGTTCTGCGGGATGGCGTCGGTGACGGCCAACAGCCGGATGATCTACGCCTTCTCGCGCGACGGTGCGCTGCCCTTCTCGCATGTGTGGCACACGGTCAGCCCGCGCACGCGCACTCCGGTGGCGGCGGTGTGGCTGGCGGCGATCGGGGCGCTGGCCCTGGGCCTGCCGTACCTGATCAATGTCACGGCGTACGCGGCGGTGACGTCCATCGCCGTCATCGGGCTCTACATCGCCTACGTCATCCCGACCCTGCTGCGGCTGCGCAAGGGGGACGGTTTCGAGCGGGGGCCGTGGCACCTGGGCCGGTGGTCACGTGTGATCGGTGTGGTGTCGGTGACGTGGGTGGGGATCATCACGGTTCTCTTCATGCTGCCCCAGGTCTCGCCGGTGACCTGGGAGACGTTCAACTACGCGCCGGTCGCCGTACTGGTGGTGCTCGGTTTCGCGGCGACCTGGTGGCAGGCCTCGGCCCGCCACTGGTTCCTGAACCCGCACCACGAACGCACGATCACCCGTGAGGCAGCACGGAGGGAGGCACCGGAGCCGGTGGATCCGTAGGTCTGTAGATCCGTAGATCCGTAGGCCCAGATCCGTAGGTCCGGATCCGTAGATCCGTAGGGGGCGCGTCGGTTGGCCGGCGCGCCCGTCCGGGGGCCGTTTCCGGCAGTATCCGCTCCCTCTCGCCTGCTTCTTCCGTCCGTTCTGTTCTCCGGCGGGCCTTTTTGCGGGCCTTTCGACGCGGCCGGGTCGCCGATACCCGATCGGAGTCCCGGCTGCGTCGGGCTATGCTCGGGGAGGCGACATCGCGCAACCCATCGCGCGACACCGCCTGGGCCGTTAGCTCAATTGGCAGAGCAGTGGACTTTTAATCCATTGGTTGTGGGTTCGAGTCCCACACGGCCTACCGATAAGCCCCTGGTCAGACGCAGTCTGGCCGGGGGCTTCGGCGTTTCAAGATCGTTAGCTCCACTTCTCCGCCCTTTGCACGATCATGCTGCGCCGCCGTCAGGCCAGGGCACGGAGGCCGGGAGCTCTCGGGCCTTCATCACATGGCGCTCGGGAAGGCTCCGAAGGGGTCGTCGCTGGTGACGCCGTCGGGTAGTCCTTTGATGGCCTGTTCGAAGTCGGGCCATGCCTGACTTTGGCGTTCTCCGGTCAGCCTGGCGTAGAGCTCCGCGAGGGTGCCCGCGTCCCCGAGGGTGACCATCTCCTGCGCGATCTGCGGGAGCTTGTGGCCCTGGCTGATGAGCCAGGAGATGAAGGCCATCCCGCAGCCGGTGCTCAGCGGGTTGCGGTCGGTCGGGTCGGTCCGGTCGACGAAGTTGCGCGCCCCGTGCTCGGCCCAGTCCGGGGCGGTGGCGAAATCGACCAGGGCGTTGTTGCTTGCGACGGCGGCGCACCAGCGGGAGAGGGCTTCGCCGGTGTTCAGCCCGCACAGCTGGCCGTTCATCGCGCACTCGCTCAGCTCGGCCTCGAACAGCCCGGATACCCGGGCGGGGTTGCCGAGGGAGGCGTCCACCTCGATGGCGCCGCCGCTTTGGAAGGTGCAGCCGTCGTGGTCCGCGCCGCCGGAGCCGTCGGCGACGCCGCCGAGGGCGAAGACGATGGCGCTGACCGGCGCGCCGGTGGTGTTGAAGATGGTGTTGTTCAGTCTGAACACGCGGTCGGCGTCGTTCAGGAGGTCGGTCGCGTTCTGCATGCCCTGCGGCCCGAGGCTGGGGTCGACGTAAACGGTCACCGCCCCGCTGGGGCTGGCTCCCACAAGGTGGGAAACACCGCGGTAGCTCGGCCACCGAGGCGGGACGGAATGTCTTCTCAGAGGACGATTCATGGCGCTGCTCTCCACATATCGAAGGCGCTGCTTGCTGCCATTGGTCACCGGAGGTGAAGGCTCCGCGTCGTCCGGCGCGGCCCGAATTGACACTCAGTAACTCCCCTGCGGCGGGAGCCCTTACGGCCATTTTGGTCCCGCTTTGGTGGGCTCGCATCTGGGCGTACAACGCCCCGGGGTGGTTGCCCGCTCAAAGACTTGGGTTGGTTGCCCACTCAACGAAACCGCCGGATGGGCCAGTCAGGCCCCGCCGGCCGCGCGCAGGTCCCCTCCTCGGCGCGGACGTCTACCGCGACTGATCAACGAGTTGGCTTGTGGTCGTTGGCGTCCATTGCTGAATGCTGCTCAGCGCGGACGGACCTTGAGCGTGCGCCCCGCCGGACGGAACCCACCGGCGGGGCGCACGTGCGTCAGGCGGCGGTGGTGAAGGCGTGCGGCTGGCACGGCCGGCAGACGTCCGCCCACCGGCGGAGGAGCTGCTCGTAGGCCTCGGCGCGCTCTTGGGTGGGCGGCTGGTCCATGAGGCGGCGGATAAGGGCGTTGACCTCTTCCTGAGCGGGGCTGTAAGGGCCGGTGGACCAGACGGAGGAGGGCATGAGACCTACCGTACGGCGCGCCACTGACACGGCCCGTTCTGTTCGAGCGGCTGCCCTGGCCTGATCAGAACGGACCCCTGATGGCCACCCCTACCGGAATTGAGCTCAGCGACTACCCGGCCCCCGTCTGGACGTCGCACGGTGAGGGGCTTGTGCTCGTTGCTCGGCAAAGTGCAAGCGGTACGGGGATCGGGCGAACCCGCTGTGCCGTGACTGCTTCGCCGTCGTCGCGAGCGCTTGGGGGCCCGGAGTGAAGCAGAAGGGCTACAACGCCTGACCTACCCCCACCACAGGGACTTGGGGCCGGCTACTCGCCCTTTGGCAGCCCTGCGGCCGGTCTCGGACCGATCCGCGCACCCCGCGCGGCGTACGCCGGAAGGTGTCGCGCCGTGAATTCGGCTGCATCCCAATTCTCCGGCCGGACTTCCCCATCGGTCCAGATGGGGCGATGGCACGCGAGCTGACCGACCAACTCCAGGACCTCCGGGACGAGATGACCCGGCGCGGCCTGGAGGTGCCGCCGCTCTTCGGCTGGTGTAAGAGAAAGGGGGGCGCCATGCCCGCATCACGCCGCCCCGGCGGAATCAGTAAGCGGTGTGAGTGCCGCGACCAGAACGGGCGGAGGCTGGCGGGTAGCTGCCCGCAGTTGGAGAAACGGAACCACGGGAAGTTCCGGTGATCCAGGAGCGCTCCCGTCCGGTGAGGACGGCAAGCGTCGACGGTTCGCAGTGTCTGGCTCAGGAGCTGACGATCTCCTTGACCAGGTCGAGTTTCTGTTCAGGGCTCAGTGCCGCGTGGCGGCCGGCGGCGAGGCCGTCGAGCGCGGCGAAGACGTCGTTGTCCTCAGGGTGGAGGACCGCGGCGAGCAGCTGGGCGCGGGCGCTCCCGTCGAGGCTGTAGAGCCAGAGCCGTTGCTCCTTGCGAGGCTCCTTGTTCGCCTCCGGCTCCAACTTCCACACGGGGAAGTAGCCGAGGTCCTGGTTCTTCAGGTAATCCGCGATCTCTTCCAGCACCCACCGGCCGAGCCTGCTGTACCCCAGCTCCATACGCAGGTCACCGAGCGTCGTTTCCAAGAGTCCGCCCTGCTCGCGGACGAACGTTGCCAGCTGAGCATCGGCCTGGTCATCGTCGATGTCCTCGATCTCTTCGTGTCCCGCGTCCTCAGCCATGGGTCCCTCCCCGTTGTGGTGTGGCCTGTCGGTGCGGATTAACGTACCGGATGCACCACAATCTGTATACGGCGATGGACATAAATTGTTGGTTGCTCGCGAAATAAAATCACTCGTGCTCCATCGGACGTCATGGAACGGGGTGGGTAGGACATCTGGCCTGGGCTCCGCCGTTTCCACCGCCTGTGGCGGACATGCCCGTGCCTGTGGATCGGCTGCCGACGTTGGTCGCTGATTCCGTAGACTGTCTGCATTTCTCTGGTTAGCCGCTTCTGTCCGTTCCTGCGTGTCCCTTCACGTCGGATCGCCGGAGGGGAAGGTGTCCCGCAGCATGACCCCACCGCTGTACGAGGCAGTCAACGTGCTCGACGCCCAGTCACTGCTGGCCGCATTCGGCGTGCTGGGTGTCGGCGTGGTGATGTTCGCCGAGACCGGACTGCTCATCGGCTTCTTCCTGCCGGGTGACTCCCTGTTGTTCACGGCGGGTCTGCTGTGCACGGGTGCCGCGGACCGGGCGGTGAAACTGTCGCTGGCGCCGCTGCTGGTCGCGGCGGCCGTCGGTGCGCTGGCCGGGGCACAGTGCGGATATCTGATCGGCCGGAAGGCGGGTGGAGCGCTGCTCGCCCGCAGTCGTTCTCAGCGGTTGCACGACGGGGTCAAGCGCGCCGAGGAGCTGCTGGAGCGGTACGGCTACGCCAAGGCCGTGGTCCTGGCCCGGTTCGTGCCGGTGGTGCGGACGGTGCTGAACCCGATGGCGGGCGCGCTGGACGTTCCCCTGCGGACGTTCACGCTGTGGCAGGTGGTCGGCGGCCTGGTATGGAGTGTCGGCCTCACCCTCGCCGGGTACGCGCTGGGTTCTTCGATCCCGAACGTCGATCGCTACCTTCTGCCGCTGGTCGCGTTGATCATCGTCGTGTCCCTGGTGCCCCTGCTCTCCGAGGTGCTGCGTGCCCGCCGGAGCGCCGAGGCGAAGGGAGGGGACGAGTGATCCGCGGCCCGGGTCGAAGGCCGGGCACTCCCGCATCGTTCATCCCAGGTACGGCCATCTCAGGTACGACCGTCCCGGCTACGGCCATCCCAGGTACGACCACGGCCGGTGGGCCGCTGGAGGATCATGCGCCCCAAAATCCTGGTTGTTGAGGACGATCCCGCGCTGCGGGACGTGCTGCGCCGGGGCCTGTGCGACGAGGACTTCGAACCCGTCCTGGCCGCCGACGGCGCGTCCGCCCTGCGGCTGGCCAACGCCGACATCGCGGCGGCCGTTCTGGACGTCGGCCTGCCCGACGCGGACGGACGGGACGTGTGCCAGGCGATGCGTGCCAACGGCTTCTTCGCCCCCGTGCTCTTCCTGACCGCCCGGCACCAGCTCACCGACCGCCTGTCCGGCTTCTCCGCAGGCGGCGACGACTACCTGCCCAAGCCCTTCCACCTCGCCGAACTCGCCGCCAGGCTGCGCGCCGCGCTCAGACGGGCCGCCCCCCGCTCCACCGCCACAGCCGGTGATCTGGTCCTGGACGCGGTGGATTACAGCATGACCGTGGGCGATGGACGGGTGGCCCTGTCCCCGACGGAGTTCCGGCTGCTGGCCAAGCTCGTCACCGCGGACGGGACGCTCGTGCGCCGCCGGGACCTGGTGCGGGCCGGCTGGCCGGAGGGCGCCCAGGTCAGCGACAACACCCTGGACCAGTACCTGAGCCGGCTGCGCCGCAAGCTGCGTGAGGCGGGCAGCGGCCTGACGATCGGTACGGCGCGGGGGATCGGGCACCGTCTGTCATGAACCGCGCTTCCCGTGCTTCCCACGTCTCCCGTGCTTCCCACGTCTCCCGTGCTTCCCACGTCTCCCGTGATTCCCACGTCTCCCGTGATTCCCGCGGTTCCCGTGCCTTCCGTCGCCTTGCGCCGCGTACCCTGCGCGGCCGCCTCGCTCTGGTGGCGCTCACCACCGCCGCCCTGCTGATGACGGTCCTGACCGTGGTGTTCAACGCCGTGATGGACCGGCATTTGCAGCACCAGGCGGACGGCGAACTGCGCAGCCGGGCGGCAGCCGTCGCCACGACCATCGACACCAGCGGCCCCCGGGTACGCGTCCTGGAAACCGCCAACGACCGGCTCCTCGACGCGAACGTGTGGATCTACGCCGGAAACCGCCTGCTGGAGAAGCCGCCGGGCGCCACGTCCGACAGCACGCTGACCCAGGCCGCCGACCGGCTGACCGCGCAGGGGAACCCTGCCTGCACGACCGTCCACGCCCACGGTCACCAGCCCGTCCGGCTGTGCTCCCACACCGTCACCGGCGGTCGTGCCACCGCCACCGTGGTCACCGCCCTGGACCTCGCTCCGTACCGCAGTTCGGCGGACACTCTGCTGGTGGGGTCGCTCATCCTGGACGGCGTGATGCTCGGCTGCACCTACCTGCTCACCCGTCTGTCCGTCGGCCGGGCACTGCGCCCGGTGCGGACGATGACCGACCAGGCCACCCAGTGGAGCGCCGTGGGCTCCGACGAGCGCTTCGGCGCGGAGGACCATCCGGTCGAACTCGCCCGTCTGGGTGCCTCGATGGACGAGCTCCTGGACCGCATACGCACCGTACTGCGCCACGAGCAGCAGCTGACGGGAGAGCTGTCCCACGAACTGCGCACGCCGCTCACCCGGATCATCATGGAGCTCGACTGGTGGCGGGCCCGCCCTCGCACGGACGCCGAGACCCGCGCCACCCAAGAGGTGATCGCCGAGGCCGCCCAGTCCATGCGCACCATCTGCGACACGCTCCTGAACGACGCCCGTGAGAACGCGCTGAACCGGGAGACGGCCCCCGGAACGACCGACGTCCTGCCCGTCCTGAACCGCCTGCTCCAGCGCCTCGACACACCGGATCAGGTGAAGACCTCCGTAGAGGCCGTAGAGGCCGTAGAGGCCGTAGAGGTGAGAGGGGCCGTAGAGGTGAGAGGGGCCGTAGAGGTTAGAGAGGCCGTAGGGACGGCGGCTCCGGTGCTGGTGCTGGAGGCCGGGGTCGCGCCCGCCCTCCTCGAACGCATCCTCAGCCCTCTGCTCGCCAACGCCGTCCGCTATGCCCGCTCCCGCGTGACCGTGTCCGCGGGGCGCATCCCCGGCGCGGTGCGCATCGACGTCGTCGACGACGGCCCGGGTGTGCCGGAGGCGTTCGTGGGCGAACTGTTCCAGCCCGGCCGGCGTGCCGACTCGGGCGACGGGCACGACGGCGCGGGCCTGGGGCTGCCGCTCGCGCGACGCCTGGCCCGCACCGTCGGCGGTGAAGTGGTCCACGACCCCGGACACTCGCCCGGAGCCAGGTTCACGGTCACCCTGCCTGGCGGGTGACCGGCTCCCGCTCCACCTCTACCGGTACGACGGTCCGGTTGCCGCGCTCCCGCACATGGGCGTAGGCCATCAGGCCGAACAGAACAGCCAGCAGGACGGCGGACGAGCCGACGGTACCGAGATCCAGACCGCCTTTGGCGACCGGCTTGGTGAGGAAGTCGCCCGCGGTGGCGCCCAGCGGGCGGGTGAGGACGAAGGCGATCCAGAACAGCAGCACGTTCGGCACCGTGGGCACCTTCATCAGCGCCACGAGCACGGCGAGCAGGCCGATCACGAGCAGCGCACCAAGGGCGTAGCCGAGGCCGGAGCTGTCGGAGAGGAAGTCGCCCATCGAGGTGCCGAGGGTGTTGGACACGAGGATCGCCGACCAGAACAGGGCCTCGCCCTTGAAGGTGACGATGTCGCGGATCTGGAAGGTCATCCCGCTCAGCTTCCAGGCGAGGAAGATCGCCAGGAGGATCGAGATCAGGATCGCCGCTCCGGCCGGGTAGCCCAGTCCGAGGCCCTGCGGGCCCCAGCCCAGCTTGGTCGCGCCGGCGGCGAGGTACTTGGCACTGGCGTCGCGGTTCATGAAGTCGGACATCGTGGTGCCGGCCATGCTGGTCGACAGGATCACGGTCCAGTAGAAGAACGGGTTGTAGCGGCTGGACCGCAGCTGGACCACCAGCGTCACCACGAAGATCAGGAAGAGCGCGACCGTGGTGAGGAAGTAGCCCAGCTTGAGGGTCTGGGCGAAGAGGTCGCCTGCCGTCTCACCCAGCGTCGTCGCTGCGATCTTCATGATCCAGAAGGCCAGCGTGACCTCGGGCAGCTTCTTCATCACGGACTTGGCCGTGCTCGACGTGCTCGACGCACTTGACCTTCTTGGCGTGCTCGCCACGTCGAGGTCGGTGAGCATCTGTGATTTCTCCACCTCAACTTCTCCTGTTCGGTCGTCCGGTCGTACAACAGGGCGCTCGTCCCCGGAATCGCGACGAGCGCCCTGTGAAAATGAGCCGACCACTGACGGCGGCCGATGCATCGACCGTGACACAGAGAGCCTGACCGCATCCTGAACGCGGGTCGGCCGACGGGGCCGGCGGCAGGCCGGCCGACGGTAAGCCCGCAGGTCAGGCCGTATGCCGGGCGGCCCTCCCCGGTTCGATGACGTCCTTTTCGGTCACGTCCTTACGGGTCACGCCCAGGTACACGACCAGACCGAGGATGACCGCCAGGAACAGCGCGCTGGTGATCACGGTGCCCAGGCCCAGACCGCCGTCGCCGGTCGGCTGGGACAGGTAGTCGCCGATCGAGGCGCCGAGCGGCCGGGTGAGGACGTACGCGATCCAGAAGCTCCACACCGCGTCCAGACCGAGTGCGAAGTGGGCGACGGCGACCGCGGCGATGGCGAGGGCGAACAGGACGGCGGACAGCCAGTAGCCGAGGTTCATGCGCTCGGAGACCAGGTCACCGGCAGCGGTGCCCAGGGCGAAGGTGAACAGGACGGCGAGCCAGTAGAAGGATTCGCGGCCGGTGCTGTCGATGTGGTGGATGGACAGGGTCCGCTCCCGGCGGTACCAGACCACGAACACGACCGCCAGGACGATCGCGAACACCGTGGTGCTCGTCCCCAGCGGCACGCCCATGTTGTCGGTGAGGTTGTCGCTGATCAGGGTGCCGACGACGCTGATCAGGGCCACGGCGAGCCAGTACACGCCCGGCCGGTACGCACGGGTCCGGAACTGCACCACCAGCACCACGGCCAGCAGCGCGCTCATCAGCACCGACACACCGGTCAGGCCGAGTCCCGCCTTCTCGTTCAGCAGATCGGCCGCGGTCTCCCCGGACCGTCGTGCACAGCACCTTGATGATCCAGAAGTAGACCGTGACCTCGGGCACCTTGTTCCGGCGCAGCCGATGCCGCACCGAAGCGGCGGGTCCGTGCTCTTCGGCCGCGGGGCCCGCGGATATCTCAGACGTTTCGTTGGTCGTGGAAAGCGACTCATTGGTCATGGCAAGCGACCGTGTCACCCGGCACCTGAACGCATCCTGACTGCCGCGCGGCACCGTGCGTACCGCTCGTCGCGTACGAGCAACATGGCCACCATGAACAGCTACATGCTCCGTCGCATACCGGCGCCCCTTCCCGCTCCTGCCCCTGTTCCTGCTCTTGCTCTTGCTACCGGTACGGAAGAAGGCCGCCTTGAACCCCCGAGCTTGCGCTCAACCGCCGACCGAGACAACGAAGACAACGAAGACAACGAAGACAACGAAGACAACTGAGGCAACTGAGAGCTGGCTGCGACGACGGCTCGGCCGCGCGGTCGTCCTGTCCTATGCCGCCGCCCTGCTCCTGCCGGGCCCCGGGCTGTGGCTGAGCCGATCCCACTCTCTGCCCCTCGGTTCTCTGCCCCTCGGCGCGGCGGGCGCCCTGTCCTGGTCCACCGCACCCGTCCTGCTCTCCCTGGTGCTCTTCTCGGCCGGACTCCAGGTGTCCTTACACGCGCTGGGCACCCTGCTGCGACGCCCGCTCGCCCTGTTGGCCGGGCTCGTTCTGCATCTGGCGATCCCGCTGCTGGCCATCCCCGCCGTGGCGTTACTGCTGCGTCGGACGCCCGACAGCGACGGCGGCAGCGGCCTGGTCACCGCGATGATTCTGATCGTGGCGATGCCCGTCGCCGCCGGAGCCACCGTATGGACCGGCAAGGGCGACGGTGACCAGCCGACCATGGTGGGGCTTGTCCTCGCCTCCACCCTCCTCAGCCCGCTCACCGTTCCTCTGGTCATCGGCGCCCTGGTGCCGTTGCTCAGCGGCGACTACGCGGACACCCTCAGCAGGGCCGAGCACACCATCCGCGGAGCGTTCACACTGGTCGGCGTGGTCCTGCCGTGTGCGGCGGGCATTCTGTGCCGCCTGGTACTGCCTGCGCCGTGGCTGAGCCGAGTACTCCGCGTCGTCGTGCCGGTCGCCCTGGCCGGCTCGCTCCTCCTGACCTACGTCAACGCCAGCGGCGCCCTGAACTCCTTCCTGGCCCGTCCGCGCCCGCTGCTGCTGGCCGCCGCGCTGGTTGTGGCGTCGCTGGTCTGCCTGCTGTCCTTCGCGGTCGGCCGCGTCGCCGCGCGCCTGCTGAGGCTGGACGCCCCCGTGGCGTCGTCTCTCACTCTCGCCTGCGGCATGAACAACAGCAGCGCGGGTGCGGTGCTGATCACCACCACGCTGCCCGACAAACCGCACCTTCTCCTGCCGGTCCTCGCCTATGGGCTGCTGCAGAAGACCGCGGCGAACCGAGTCGTACGCCGGAGGCCGAGGCGCTCCGCCGACCTGGTCGCGCCACCCTGCGCACCCTGACGGGGTTGATGGCCTCCCTGGTGACCGGGCGGGCTCGACCTTGCACCTCTTCCGCCTCTTCCACCTCTTGCGCTTCTTGCGCCTTGGATCGACAAACGTCAACATAGAGAAATGTCGAAACAAGAGCTTGAGGTGATCGACCAGGACGCCACGTGCTGCCCGGGTCTGGCTGCCGCGCCGTTGGACGACGAACGCGCCACGGAACTGGCGAGAGTCTTCAAGGCGCTGGGCGACCCGGTGCGCCTGCGCCTGCTGTCGATGATCGCCTCGCGGGACGGCGGCGAGGTCTGCGTGTGCGAGATGACGCCGGCCTTCGACCTGTCCCAGCCGACGATCTCCCACCACCTCAAGCTGCTGAGACAGGCCGGCCTGATTGACTGCGAGCGCCGTGGGACGTGGGTGTACTACTGGGTACTGCCCGGCGCCCTGGACCGACTCGCCGGGTTCCTGACGACGCCGCAGACAGTGGGGGAGACGCCGCAGACCCCCGAGGCGACGGCGTGAGCGCGTCCCTCGGCCGCCGCGTGGCCGCCGAGGCGGTGGGGACCGGGTTGCTGGTGACCGTGGTCGTGGGTTCCGGTATCCAGGCGACCGAGCTGTCCCGCGACGTCGGCGTGCAGTTGCTGGCCAACTCTCTGGCCACCGTGTTCGGCCTGGGCGTGCTGATCACGTTGCTCGGGCCGGTCTCCGGTGCGCACTTCAACCCCGCCGTCACTCTGGCCGCCTGGTTCACCGGCCGCCGTACCGGCGCCGGGCCGAGCCTGCGAGAGGTCGCCGCGTACGTTCCCGCGCAGGTTGCCGGAGCGATCGGCGGCGCGGTGCTGGCCGACGCCATGTTCGCCGAGCCGCTCGTGAGGTTCTCGACCCACGACCGGTTCGCCGGCCATCTGTGGCTGGGTGAGGTCGTTGCCACGGGTGGGCTGATCCTGCTCGTCTTCGGCCTGGAACGCGTTGGCCGCGCCTCCCTGGCCCCGACAGCCGTGGCCTCCTACATCGGGGCCGCCTACTGGTTCACCTCCTCCACCTCCTTCGCGAACCCCGCCGTCACCATCGGCCGCGCCTTCACCGACACCTTCGCCGGGATCGCCCCCGCCTCCGTGGCCCCGTTCATCGGGGCACAACTGCTCGGCGCCGCGCTCGGGCTGGCTGCCGTGGCCGTCGTGTACGGACGCCCCGCTCGCACGGCGGACGACCTCGTCGTCCCGCACGGCGAGCCCGAACTCGCCCGCTCCTGACTGCCCCTCCGCCCCGCAAGGACCCCTGCCATGAGCTCCGTCGCCCCGCGTCCCTCCGTGCTGTTCGTCTGCGTCCACAACGCCGGCCGTTCCCAGATGGGCGCCGCCTTCCTCACCCACCTCGGCGGTGACCGGGTCGAGGTCCGCTCGGCCGGCTCCGCCCCCGCCGAATCGGTCAACCCGGCCGTGGTCGCGGCACTGGCGGAGGTGGGCATCGACATCTCCGCCGAGACACCGAAGATCCTCACCACCGAGGCCGTTCAGTCCTCGGACGTGGTGATCACGATGGGCTGCGGGGACACGTGCCCCGTCTTCCCGGGCAAGCGCTACCTGGACTGGCAGCTCGAAGACCCGGCCGGTCAGGGCGTGGACGCCGTGCGGCCCATCCGGGACGAGATCGAGCGACGCGTACGCGGCCTGCTGGCCGAGCTGGGCATTCGGACGGCATCGGCCTGAGCCGGGTCAGGCGGTGGGTTCGCTTTCTTCGGGTGCGTCGTCGGCGGAAGCTCGGTCATCTCCCACGGCGACGCAACCTCGCGCACACCGCAGGGAGGGGAGCGCGTCGCACAGCGGTGGGGCATGCGCCTGCCCGCGCCGGACATCGACGAGCCAGAACCCCGGCAGGTGACCCCGAGTGAGTGAATCGCTGTGGCGCTCGGCGGCGGTGCCGGTCGGGCGCGGCGTGGCGTCTCGGTCGGGGGCGCCGTCTGTTCAAGGATTCGTGCGCGTGGCGCAGACTTTCGAGGAGCTCGTGGGGATGCAGCGCGCGGCGGACCAGGCCCACGCGCGGGTGGAGGAGTTGCGCGACCTGTACGGTTCCCCGACCGCCCACAAGTGGACCGAAACGCAGACCGACACGTACGAGACCGCGTGGCGGGCCTGGCGTGACCTCGCCCGGGACGTTCAGGCGGCGGTGACCGAGTACGCGAAGGCCGAGGGGCAGCCGCGCAGTGAGATCGAGGCGGATGTGAAGAAGGCCGTACGGCATCCCGGGCCGGGGGCGCACGAGGCATAGGCATCAGATCGGGGACGCCAAACACTCATGGTGGACGTCAAACACTGATGGTGGACATCAAACACCTGGGGGCCGGAACCCTTTCGGATTCCGGCCCCCAGGCTTTCAGTAGCGGGGACAGGATTTGAACCTGCGACCTCTGGGTTATGAGCCCAGCGAGCTACCGAGCTGCTCCACCCCGCGTCGGTGAAACCAGTGTACGTCATGCGCGGGACAGCCCGCGCACAGGTTCGCGGTGGCCACGGACCGGCCGCAATCCGGCCCGTTCACTTCACCTCGCTCCGCGGCTCCCCGTACAGCCACCGGCGGAACAGGCGGCTGAGTCCGGGCATGATCAAGTAGGTGAGCAGTGGTGAGATGAGGAGCGGGAAGAGCAGGGCCTTCAGGGGGACGGACAGGGCGGTGGTGTGCGGGCTGATCAGCCAGTTGATGACGAAGGACATCGGATAGGCGCCGAGCATCGTCATCAGCGTCATCTTCCAGCGCGGCGGGGCGTTGACCGGGCGCTGCGGGAGGCTGAACCACGTCTCCATGCCGGTGGGCTGCCGCTGGACGTGGGAGACCTGGTGGCCGACGGCACGCATACGTTCCAGCCAGGCGTTGCGCTCGGGCAGCCGCAGCCACGCCTCCAGGCGATCCGGGCTGGAGAAGCGCAGGACGCCGTAGTAGAGGCGCTGGCCGCGGCGCGGGCGCAGCCAGGTGACGCCCTCGTGGCCGCAGAAGCCCTCGGCGACGCCGGTGAGCTCATGGATGAGTTCCTCGAACTCCGCCTGCCGGCCGGGGTCCACCTCCCAGCTGTAGACGAGCGTCACTCCGTGCTCCTCCGGTCGGTCCGTGGCCGTGGGGACCTCGCGGGTACGGCTCATGCGCGGGCTCCTTCCGGCTCGCGACCCGCTCGCGACCGGCGGGCTGCACCCGTACGGAGTACCCAGGGCCTCAGGGAGCGAGCAAGTGGCTGTTCGGCGCGGTCGCCCGCGGCTCGTACTCGGGGAGTACGACGACCTCGGCCCCTTCCGCCGCGAGGAGGGCGTTGCCGGCGGCGCCCACGACGAACGTGTCCGGCTCCCGCCACGCGGTGACGACCCGCCGTACCCCCGCGTCGAGGATCAGCCGGGCGCACGGGGACGACGGGCGGGAGGAGCGGCGGGCGCAGGGCTCCAGGCTGCTGTAGACGGTGGCGGTGGCGAGGCGCGGGTCGGCGGGGTCCAGTTTGGCCAGGGCCGCCTCCTCGGCGTGGACCACCGGGTCGTCGCCCTCGCGGGAGTGGGCGCGAGCCAGTTCCGTACCGTCGGCGGCCACGATCACGGCGCCCACGCTGAAGGCCGTCCGTGAGGGCGGGCACTGGGCCGCCAGGTCGCACGCCAGGTCCAGCCAGTGCCGGTCGGCCGCCGAGGGGTGACCGCCCGTGCCGGGGACCGTGGGCGCGTACCGGATGAGGACGACGTCGCCGACGGGCCGGGTCTCCAGCAGGCGCAGGCGGCTGGTCGGGCCGCCCGGGTACGCCCCGGTGCCGAACATCCGCGGGGCGTCCGGCTGGCCCACGAACAGGGGTGCGACGGCCAGTTGGAGCTCGTCCGCGAGGCCCTCCCGGAGCAGCTGGGTGTGGACCTGGCCGCCGCCCTCGACCATGAGGCGCCGGACGCCGCGTACGTTCCCGAGGTGGTCGAGCACGGACCGCCACCGAAGGTCCGGGCCGACGGAGACCACGTCGGCCGGGAGGGCGAGGGCGCGCAGGCGTTCGGCGCCCTCGTCCGTCGTGTACACCACCTTCTCGCCGCCGGTGTGCCAGAAGCGGGCCGTCGGGTCGAGGTCCCCGGACGCGGTGACGGTGACCTTCAGCGGGTACTCCGGGAGCCCGGCGGCGAGGCGGGCCGCGCGTCGCTCGGGGGAGTTCACCAGCAGCCGGGGGTTGTCGGTGCGCAGGGTGCCGGCGCCGACGAGGATCGCGTCACTGGCCGCCCGTACCTCGTCGACCCGGTCGAAGTCGTCCGGCCCCGACAGCAGCAGCCGCTCGGGCCCGGTGTCGTCCAGGTAGCCGTCGAGGGAGACGGCGGCGGACAACAGGACGTAGGGCTGGGGCATGGGGGTCGCTCCCGTGGTCGTGACCGATCGGTCGGCGGGGTGTGTCGTGACCGGTGGGAGCCTCGGCCGGCTGCCACGGACACCTGGTTCAACTTTTAAACAATAACTACACTGTCCGCATGACGACCCGCTGGCTCAGCCCCGAGGAACAGCGCGCCTGGCGCGCGTACATTGCCGCGTCGGCGCTTCTGGAGGACACGCTCGACCGCCAGCTCCAGCAGGAGGCGGGTCTGCCGCATCTGTACTACTCCGTGCTGGCCACGCTCTCCGAGGCGCCGGACCGGCGTCTGCGGATGACCGATCTCGCCGAGGTGCTGAAGATCACGCGCAGTCGGCTGACGTACGCCGTGGCCCGGCTGGAGAAGGACGGTGCGGTGCGGCGCGAGGACTGCACGTGGGACAAACGAGGGAGTATCGCGGTGCTGACGGACGACGGCATGGCCCTCCTGGAGCGTACGGCACCGGGGCACGTCGAGACGGTCCGCAGGGCGGTGTTCGACCACCTCGACCGGGAGCAGGTGGAGCAGTTGGAGCGGATCTGTACGGGGATCACGAAGGCGCTCCAGGGCGACGGCGCGGAGGCGGTCACCGCTGACGACCTCCCGTGGCGCCGCCGCTCCTGCCCTTCGAGTTAGCCCACCGCATCTCATCGGGCCGGCTTCGCATCTCATCGGGCCGGCTCCGCAGTCTCACCCGCCTGGGGAGTGCGCCCCTCCGCCAGGCTTGCTTGAAGTTTGAAGCAGGGTTAGAGTCCCGTCGTGAGGCATCTGATTCAAAACTGAAGCAGATGTCCGACCTTGCACCCGCACCTGGCCCGGAGGTCCCGCATGTCCGACCAGCCCGCTGTCACCGACACCGCCACCGTCACGGTCACCGCCACCCCCCGCTCCCGTGTCCGGGTCCCGCTGCGTTTCCACGACGGATACGGCGTCGACGCCGAGCTGGTCACCTTCCACGGCCTGGCCGACGGGCAGGAGCACGTGGCCGTCGTCCTCGGCGAGCCCGCCCCCGGCGCGGTCCCGCTGGTCCGCCTGCACTCCGAGTGCCTGACCGGCGACGTCTTCGGCTCGGCCCGCTGCGACTGCGGCCCGCAGCTGCGCGAGGCGGTGGAGCGGATCGCCGAACGCGGTGGGGTCCTCCTCTATCTCCGTCAGGAGGGCCGGGGCATCGGCCTCTACAACAAGCTCGACGCGTACGCCCTCCAGGACGAGGGCCTCGACACGTACGCCGCCAACGCCGCCCTCGGCCTCCCCGAGGACGCCCGCGACTACACGGCCGCGGCGCAGATGCTCCAGGCCCTCGGTATCGACGCCCTGGACCTGCTGTCCAACAACCCCGACAAGGCGCAGCAGCTCCGCGACCTCGGGATCAAGGTCCACACCCGGGTCCCCACAGGCGTCTTCACCACCGCCCACAATGTCCGCTACCTGAGGGCGAAGGTCCTCCAGACCCAGCACACACTGCCTCTGGCGGAGCTCTCCGCGGGCTGACGGCCCAGCGGTCGACGCGGGCCCTTGATCGTTCACGACTTCCCCATATTCAGTGTCACCGTGCGTGTTCGAACGGCACCACTCCGCATAACATCTGACACACGGTCAGAATTCTTGTGACGACCGAGACGGGCTGAGGCAGGGGTAACTCGCCCTTATTCCGCCCCTCATGACCCCTAAATCCCGCGCACGGGCGTGAACGATCACCCGGAACCGCTTGGAATACGACCCGCACGTCTATTAACGTTCGATAACGCAGCGCGGTCGTCCCAGCCGTCACAAGAGGCGGCTCCGTGCGCACGCGCCGAATCCCGCAAGGGAACCGGGGAACCACCAACCCTGGGGTGAATCGCGCGGAAACCACCGTGGAAGCACGGCTGGTTTACGCGCGTAGGAGACCTTCCTGCTCCGAACCCGTCAGCTAACCCGGTAGGCGAGAAGGAAGGAAAGGAGTACGCCCACGTGGCGTCGAACCGGTCTGCGACCGAAGCTCCGTCCGTGCCGAACCGGCACGGCGACAGCGACACCTTCGGGTATGGCGGCTACAACAGCCAGGACGAAGGCCCCTGGCAGGAGTGGAACCCCACCGCGGAGTCCATTCGTCCCCTTCGCGGCCGGCACCGCGTCGCCAAGCAGCGTGGCGGACTCGCCCGCAGCTCCACCGTTCTGGGCGTCGGTGTCATAGCCGCCGTCGGCGCGGGCGGCATGGCCTCCGCGCAGACCGGCAAGCCTCCGGTGTCCATATCGATGCCCGACATGCCGAACGTCGGCTCGGTCTTCGACTCCGAGGACGAGCCCACGGGCTCCCCCACCCCGCTCAGCAACGCGGGCCTGAGCCTCGCCGACGCCGAGCAGGGCGCCGACGACGCCGGTGAGGCGCTGCGCGCCCGCATCATGCAGCAGGCCGAGTCGCAGCAGGACGCGGTCGACAGGGCCGCCGTGGCCGCCGCCGAGTCCGCCGCCGCGAAGAAGGCCGCCGACGCCGCCGCCAAGGAGCGGGAGGAGGCCGAGGCCAAGGCCGCCGCCGCCAAGGCGAAGGCGGAGGAGGAGGCGAGGAAGAAGGCCGAGGCCGAGCGCCTCGCGGAGCTCGCCAAGCAGTTCACGCTGCCGACCTCCTCGTACACCATCAGCTCCAGCTTCGGTCAGTCCGGCGCCTACTGGTCCTCCGGCCAGCACACCGGCCTCGACTTCGCCGCCCCCACGGGCACCCTGCTCAAGGCCGTGGGCACCGGCACCATCACCCAGGCCGGCTGGGACGGTTCGTACGGCTACAAGACCGTGCTCACCCTCAACGACGGCACGGAGATCTGGTACGCCCACCAGTCCTCCATCGGCGTCAGCGTCGGCCAGAAGGTCGCGACCGGCGACGTCATCGGCCGCGTCGGCGCCACCGGCAACGTCACGGGCGCCCACCTCCACATGGAGGTCCACCCCGGCGGCAGCGGCTCGGGCATCGACCCGATGGCGTGGCTCCAGAGCAAGGGGCTCAACCCCTGAGGTCCTCCGGGAGCAGGTGAGGTGATCGCTCCCGGATTCACAAACCCTCGTCCGGACGCGCGGAATGCGTGCGTCCGGCGAGGGCGTTGTTGTGCAACATGACTTCACTTCGCAAGCTCGGCTCATCCGACATCGAGGTCTTTCCTCTCTCCCTCGGCGGCAACGTCTTCGGCTGGACCGCCGACGAGGCACAGTCCTTCGCCGTACTCGACGCGTACACGGCCGCGGGCGGCAACTTCATCGACACCGCCGACTCCTACTCGGCCTGGGTCGAGGGTAACCAGGGCGGCGAGTCCGAAACCCTCATCGGCAAGTGGGTCAAGGCGCGCGGCAACCGGTCAGACGTCGTGATCGCCACCAAGGTCAGCCAGCACCCCGACTACCAGGGTCTGTCGGCCGCCAACATCAAGGCCGCCGCCGACGCCTCGCTGCGCCGTCTGGACACCGACTACATCGACCTCTACTACACCCACTTCGACAAGCCGGAAGTCCCGGTGGAGGAGATCGTCGGGGCGCTCGACGACCTGGTGAAGGCGGGCAAGGTCCGGGCCGTCGCCGCCTCCAACATCTCGCCCGAGCGCCTCCAGGCCTCCCTCGACTTCTCCGCCCGCGAGGGCCTCGCCCCGTACGTGGCGCTCCAGCCGCACTACAACCTGGTCTCCCGCTCCACGTACGAGGGCGCCCTACAGGACGTCGCCGCCCGCTCCGGACTCGCCGCCGTCCCGTACTTCTCCCTCGCCAAGGGCTTCCTCACCGGCAAGTACCGCCCCGACACGACCGTGGACAGCCCCCGCGCCCAGGGCGCCGGCGCCTACCTGGAGACGGAGCAGGGCGTACGGGTCCTCGCGGCCCTGGACGAGATCTCCGGCGCGCGTGGGGCGGAGATCGCCACGGTGGCCCTCGCCTGGCTCGCGGCCCAGCCGACGGTCGTCGCACCGATCGCCTCGGCACGGACGGTGGAACAGTTGCCGGCCCTGGTGGCGGTGGGGGAGCTGACCCTCACGGAGGAGGAACTGGCCAAGCTGACGGAGGCCTCGCAGGGGAGCTGACGCGGACGCGGCCCGCTCCCCGCGGTCCCCTCCCGGCACCGGCGCTCACACCGACCGCCGGTGCCGGACTACGTCTGATACGGGTTGTACGAGGGATACGGCGCCGCTGGACCGTACCCGTGCGCCGACGCGTACTCGTGCCCGTACTCGTGCCCGTGCCCGTACTCGTACCCGCGTCCGTACCCGTACTCGTACTCGTGCCCATGCTCGTACGGGCCCCCGTACCCGTACCCGAGCGTGTGCCCATACCCATACCCGCTCCCGTACACGGGCATCGGTGCGGTCGTCCGGGCCGCGTAGGCCAGGGAGGGACGGGCGATCTTCCGTCGGCGCCACAGCTCGAAGAGCAACTCCCGCTCCCGTACGACGAAATCCGCGTTCGCCCGGCCTCGCCGCCCCCGATGCCGCAGGAAGGCGAGCGAGGTCGCGTACGCCTCGTACTCGGCGACCGACCGCGCCGCCTCCCGCCCGAACTGGTGCCCGGCGTACTCGCGGGCCAGCCGCCGCGCCTTCATGTTCCCGAGGGCGTACGGCTCGGGCGGCGTCAGCCACCCGGCGGCCGTGTACGCGGGCAACTCGTCCCGCACGGTGCGCAGTTCCCGCTGCCGGGTCCAGATGACCAGCCAGGTCAGCAGCCCGAACGCGGGAACCATGAACACCGCGTAGACCGCGAAGAAACCGAACTCCCCGAAGGTCGACGAGCCGTTCCACAGGGCGTGCATGCCCATCGCGAGGAGCAGACCGGAGAGGGGGAGGAGCACGCGGCGCACATGGTGCCGGTCCGCGGAGAGCGCCGCGATCCCGAAGCCGATCCCCGTGAACACGGTGAACAGGGGGTGCGCGAAGGGCGACATGATCACGCGGACGAAGAAGGTCGCGGCCGTCACGGAGGCGAGTCCGCTGTCGCCGCTGAGCTGGTCGGTTCCGAAGGCGGTGCCGAGGTAGAGGATGTTCTCGGTGAAGGCGAACCCGGTGGCGGTGACCCCGGCGATCACCACTCCGTCCACGATTCCGGTGAAGTCCCTTCTGCGGAACAGGAAGATCAGCAGGACCGCGGCGGCCTTGGCGGTCTCCTCCACGACGGGCGCTATCACGGTGGCGCCGAGGGTGTCCGCGCTGGACGGATCGGCGGTGGCGGTCGCTATCCATCTGGTCGCGAAGCTGTTCGCGATGATGGCTATCAGCGCGGCGGCACACGCGCCCCAGGCGAACGAGAAGACCAGGTTGCGCCAGGGCCCGGGCTCGACCCGGTCCAGCCAGCGGAACGTGGCGATGAGCAACGGCACAGGAAGCACCGCCAGTCCCAGCCCGACCAGGAACCCCTGCGTACCGGTCTGCTCGCGGACCAGGGCGAGGATGACCAGCCCGGAGAGCGCGAGCAGTGTGATGAGCGCCCCGTACCGCACCCACTTCTTGCGCCACCAGTGCGCTGGGCGCCGCATCCCGCCGACTGGGCCGCCGGGGCCGGGCGGTTCGCTGGGGTGCGTCGGATACGGGGGAAAGGTGGCCACGGCATCGACCCTAACGAGGGAGGGGCGCTCCCCGCGACGCTGCCGCGTGAGGTGCAGGTGCTGCTCGGTGGTGCCTCGCGGGCGTTCGGCGGGACTGGTCAGGCGCCGGTGGGTTATGGCTGGTCGGGGTGGACGTGGACTGTGTGGTCTGGCTGCCCTCCGCGCTGCTCCTCCTTGGAGGACTACTTGAATTCCTGAACTCCTGGGATTCCTGAACTCCTGGGACTCCTGGGACTCCTCGGGCTCCTGGGACTTCCGGGACTCCTATTGCTCCTTGGACGGTACGTCCCTGTGCTGTACGCGTCGGAAGAGCAGGTCGTTCACCACATGACCCTTGTCCAGTCCCTGGCCCTCGAAACGGGTCAACGGCCGGAACGCCGGACGCGGCGCGAATCCGCCGTCGGCCTGTGTGTTCTCGAAGTCGGGGTGCGCGGTGAGCACGTCGAGCATCCACTCGGCGTACGGCTCCCAGTCGGTCGCGCAGTGGAGTACGGCGCCCGGCTTGAGCCGGGATGCGGCGAGCGTGAGGAACTCCGGCTGGATCAGCCGCCGCTTGTGGTGCCGCTTCTTGGGCCACGGGTCGGGGAAGTAGACGCGCAGCCCGTCGAGGGAGTCGGGGGCGAGCATCTCGCGCAACAGGATGATGGCGTCCCCGTTCCCCACCCGGATGTTGGACAGCCCGTTCCCATCGGCGAGATTGAGCAGATTGCCCTGGCCCGGCGTGTGCACGTCCACGGCGAGAACATTGATCTCGGGGGCCTCGGCGGCCATCTGCGCGGTGGCTTCCCCCATCCCGAACCCGATCTCCAGCACCACGGGGCCCGCGTTCCCGAACAGCTCGGCGAGATCGATCGTCCGCTGCCCGTCGATGTCCAGCCCCCACTTGGGCCACAGCCGCTGCAACGCGTCCGCCTGGCCTGCCGTCACCCGGCTCCGTCGCGGCTGAAAACTCCGGATCCGCCGCTCGAAGTGCGATCCAGCGGGATCGGCCTTCGGCCCGTCGGGGAACCGGGGTTCACCCTTGGCCCGGGTAGGACGGAGGGACGCGCCGGAGGCGGTGCGCCGTGGGGCTTCGGGGGTGTGGGTGGAGTCAGACACAGTGGAACCGATTTTACGGCCTCGTCCTCAAACGCCGGCCGGGCTGACGTTCAGCCCGGCCGGGCAAAATCAGCCCCTCCGGCGTTTGAGGAGCGGGGGTCCACACACCCCCACACGCCACCCCCCTCACCCCCCACCAAGCGCCCCCAACGCCCGACGCGCCACCTCCCGCCCAATCGGCAGCGAAGCGGTAGCCGCAGGCGACGGCGCGTTCAGCACATGCACGGTCCGCGTCCCCTCCCGAATCAGAAAGTCATCCACCAGCGTCCCGTCCCGCAGCACGGCCTGCGCCCGCACGCCCGCAGCCGCAGGCACCAGGTCGTCCTCCGAGACCGCCGGCAACAGCCGCCGCACCGCCACCGCGAACGCCGCCTTGGACACGGACCGCCGCAGCTCCCCCGCCCCGTACCGCCAGTGCCGCCGAGCGATCCTCCAGGTACCGGGCCAGGCCAGGGTGGCCCCCAGCTCACGAGGCCGCACGACACCCCACCCGTACCCTTCCCGCGCCAGCGCCGGCACCGCGTTCGGCCCGATGTGCACATCCCCGTCGGTCCCCCGGGTCAGATGCACCCCGAGGAACGGGAACGCCGGATCGGGCACCGGATACACCAGCCCGTGCACCAACTCCGGCCGCGCCAGCGAGTAGTACTCACCCCGGAACGGCACGATCCGCATCCCGGGCTCGTCCCCGGCGAGCCGGGCGATCTCGTCACAGTGCAGCCCAGCACAGTTCACGAGCATGCGCGCGCGGACGACATCACCGTCCCCCAGCCGCACGGCGACCCCGAGCGCGGCTCGCCGGTCGATCCGGACGACCTCCGCCCCGTACCGGATCTCCGCCCCCGACGCCTCGGCGAGCTGCCGCGCGACGCCCACGAAGTCGCAGATCCCCGTGGTTCCGACATGGATGGCGGCGAGCCCCCGCACCTCCGGCTCGTACTCGGCGATCTGGGCGGGCCCCAGCTCCCGGACCGGAATCCCGTTCTCCCGCCCCCTCTGCACGAGCGCGTGCAGCCGGGGCAGCTCACCGCGCTCGGTCGCGACGATCAGCTTGCCGGTGACGGCGTGGGCGATGCCGTACTCGGCGCAGAACTTGACCATCTCGGCGGCGCCCCGGACCGCGTACCGCGCCTTCAGGGAGCCCGGACGGTAGTAGATCCCGCTGTGGATGACCCCGCTGTTCCGCCCGGTCTGGTGCCGGGCTGGGCCCCACTCCTTCTCCAGCACCATGACGCGCGTGTCCGGCGCGGCCCGCGTGATGGCGTACGCCGTCGACAGGCCGACGATCCCGCCGCCGATCACCAGCACGTCACAGTCGTACGCGATCCCGTTCACGCTCCGCTGCCGCACGTCGCTCCACCTCTCGACTCCCTCCCGACTCGATAGTGCACTGCGCCACTGACAGCGCCTTCAAACCGTTCCCTGAACCGTTCTGGGACTGACCCTGATGCGGCTACGCGGCTAACGCGGCTACGCGGCTACGCGGCTACGCGGCTGTGCGGGCTCTATGGCTCTCCACCGCCGGGAGGCGGGCAGTGCCCTGCCCTCGCCTACCTCGCCTACCTCGCCTACCCCCGGCGAACCGTCGCCCCCGCGCCCAGAACCCCCCGCTGCGGGGTGATGCCGGCCGGTACCGCCCGTTGGCGGGCGGGGGTGCCTGTCCAGCATGTGCCCCGGCGGGCCAGCAGGCGGCGGAGCCACAGTTCCAGGGAGACCAGGTCGGCGAGGCCGTCCAGGGGCAGCGGCTCGCCGTCCGCGGCCGCGCGGACCGCCTTGCGGACCACCCTCGCCTCGACCAGGCCCGCCTGGGCGAGCAGCGGGGTGTCGAAGAGGGTCACCAGGGAGTCGGCCGCCACCCGGAGGCCGGTGCGGGCGGCGGCAGCCGAGGTCGCGTGGGAGGGGGCGCCCCAGCCGGGCGGGAGATCGGCGACGCCGGCGCCCTCCAGGACCGTGCGGAGGATCGCCGCCCTTGCTCCCGGTCGGACGCGCAGCGCCTCGGGAAGGGCCCGGCATGCCCGTACGACCTGGTTGTCCATGAAGGGCGTGTGCAGGCGCTGGAAGCGGATCTCCGCGGCCTGTTCCAGGACGCGGATGTCGGCGGCCTGGCGTGCGAGGGCCGCACGCGCGCGGAAGTCTCCCGGGCGCTGGCCCGGGCTGACGATCGGCCGGCTCGTGGCGGCCTGGAGGCGAATCGATACTTCGGCCAGTGCCTCGCCCGTGAGCCAGCGCGCCGCCGGGCCCGGTCTCGCCCAGGTGAGCGCGGCGAGCGACGCCCCGACCGCGCCGCCGGGTTCCTCGAAGCGCTTGTGGAGGAGCCGGTCGGCGAGGGTCTCCACGCCCGAGCGGTACGGGCTGCGGGCCAGCTTGCGCGCCGCGGCGTACACGCGCGCGGGGACCATGACGGAGCCGTCCGCCTTCGCGAGCGCCGCGACCGGCCGGACGAGATGGCGTCTCTTGCGGTCCATCAGGAGGTCTGCCAGACGGGCGGGGTGGGCGTCCAGGACCTGCCGGGCGCCGTAGCCCGTGAAGTGGTCCGCGCTGCCGGAGGCCAGGCGTGCGCGGTGCCTGGCGGCCGTGATCAGGGACGGGCCCGGCTCGTCCGTCAGGGGGCCCTCCAGGTCCGCGTACGGGAGCACGTCCTCTCCGCCTGCCACCACTACGTGGTGGAGGCGGGGGTTGGCCGCGAGGGTGCCGGCTCGTTCCAGTTCGTCCTCACGGCCCGGTACGGCGAGGTCGTTGAAGGTCACCGCCAGGAGGCGTTCGCCCGCGCCCGTGCCATGACCCAGCACCGTTCCGGGAGCGCCCGGGAGGCCCGCCGCGAGCAGGGCCAGGGTGCCCGACGCCGGGCCGCCGGAGAGGTCGGCCCCGATGCCGGGTACGGGCATGCCGCGCGCCGCGCGCCGCTCCGCCGGGCCCATGCCGGGGACCGGGCCGGGGTCGATGTCCGCTCCGGGTACGTGCCGAGGGGCGGCCAGGCGTGTGCGTACGGCGTCCACGAGGGCGTCCCGGACCGCGTCCACCGCGCTCGCCGGGTCGGCGGACGGCGCGGCGACGGCAAGGGACGCGACGGGCTCGTAGC
The DNA here is from genome assembly GCF_014650715.1 of Streptomyces bluensis. GTDB lineage: Bacteria > Actinomycetota > Actinomycetes > Streptomycetales > Streptomycetaceae > Streptomyces > Streptomyces bluensis. The sequence continues at coordinate 178,625 of NZ_BMVM01000015.1, forward strand.
CGGCGATCTCGTGCGCCCCCGCCCGCAGGATCAGCGCGTGCCCCGGCGGAATGCGCCGAACGCCGTCGTACGGGGTCGAGTCGTGCAGTGCGGCCGGTACGTCGGGCGCGGCGAGCAGCGCGGCCAGGTGTCCGAAGTCCAGGTTGGCCTCGACGAGGTCGGCCAGCGGCAGCGCGGCGGTCGCGTACGCCGTGCCGCCCGCCCAGGGGGTGTGGAACACCGGGCGGGCGCCCGCCAGATCGCCGCACACCGTCACCCGGCGGCCGACCTGGACGACGGCCGTGTAGCTGCCGGACCAGGCGGTCAGATGGCGAAGTGCCCCGCCGCGCGCGGCGAAGAGGCCGAGCCTCAGCTCCTCGTCGCTCGCCCCGCAGGTGCCCAGGACCGCGATCCGGTTCTGGGCGTCGGCCTTCACGACGCGCACCTCGTCGGGGCGCCAGTCGCCGACCGCCCACAGCGGATCGGGGTCGCCCCACAGGAGTTGGGAGCCCACGGGGTGCACGGTCTCGCCGTCGTACCCGGTGGCGCCCGCGGCGCCGATTTCGCGTGCCGCAGCGGCGGTACTGCTCCATCCCACCAACCACCGCATCGCCGCCTCCACAGGCTGTGGACAACCAGTGCACCGCACGAACCGGTCACCATGCTGCCACGAAGGAAGCGCGCGGAGGGGCCTGTGCGAAGGCTTGCACACCTCACAATGCGCCCCGGAGCACTCCCCGTGTGAGCCGGGAATGCGCTTCCGCGAAGAGACGCGCGCGGATCCCGCGCGCTCGCCCGCCCGGTCCACGCGCGATCCACGCGCGCTCCACAGAGGATCAGCGCCCCGTTCAATGCCGCCCCCGCGCGTGTGCGTCTGCGACGTGAATGCGCCCCAAAACGCTCCCCGAAAACCCCCAACGCGCCCTCAAGAGAGGTGGTCGGAGCGGTATTTGTCCGCGCGAGACACCGTCGATTTTCGGCCAAATCGGCCTCGGGAGGAAAAGCTGACGCCACGCTCCGTGCAGGCTCTGCGCAACGCACAGTCAACGCGTGGTCCGGGAGGCGGAGTTCGCCTCCCGGACCGTCCGCCGCCCGCGGGGATGAAGGCGGCGGTGTCCCCCAGCCCACTGGATCCAGTACAGCGGGCCGACCCACGCACGGCCCATCGAAGCGCTCCACTCGTGGCCGGAGAAGAGCGCACGGACGGGCGCACGGCCACACAGCGGGAGCACGTCGCAACAGTCCGTACTCTCGTACGGACCACAATCCCGCCATCCGGATTTTCGCCCCTTAACGCTTGGGATGTGGCGAACTACGCTGGGTTTACGAATGCCGCGTGCGTATGCCGCCGCGGCAGCCGTCTGTGTCGAGGGGTGGCGCATGTCCAGGGAGCAACGCGGGCCGAACGAAAAACTCGGCGCCGTTCTCGCCCTCGCGGGAATCAGCAACGCGGGACTCGCGCGGCGCGTCAACGACCTTGGCGCCCAGCGGGGACTGACTCTTCGCTACGACAAGACGTCGGTGGCGCGCTGGGTGTCGAAGGGCATGGTGCCGCAGGGTGCCGCGCCGCACCTCATCGCGGCCGCCATCGGCCAGAAACTCGGCCGCCCGGTGCCGCTCCACGAGATCGGTCTGGCGGACGCGGATCCCGCGCCCGAAGTGGGCCTCGCCTTCCCCCGGGACGTCGGCCAGGCGGTGAAGTCGGCGACGGAGCTGTACCGGCTGGACCTCGCCGGGCGCCGGGCCGGCTCCGGCGGCATCTGGCAGTCGCTCGCCGGATCGTTCGCGGTGAGCGCGTACGCCACGCCCGCCTCACGCTGGTTGATAACCCCGGCCGACAGTTCGGTGGCACGCGACGCGGTCCCCTCGGAGGGCGCGGGAGCACCACTGAAGGTCGGCCACAGCGATGTGCAGAAGCTGCGTGAGGCAGCTGAGGACGCCAGGCGCTGGGACTCCAAGTACGGAGGCGGCGACTGGCGTTCGTCCATGGTGCCCGAGTGTCTGCGGGTGGAGGCGGCGCCGCTGCTGCTCGGCTCGTACTCGGACGAGGTCGGCCGGGCCCTGTTCGGAGCCTCCGCGGAACTCACCCGCCTCGCCGGCTGGATGGCCTTCGACACGGGTCAGCAGGAGGCCGCCCAGCGCTACTACATCCAGGCCTTACGGCTCGCGCGCGCGGCCGCCGACGTGCCCCTCGGGGGCTACGTCCTGGCGTCGATGTCGCTGCAGGCGACCTACCGCGGCTTCGGCGACGAGGGCGTGGACCTCGCCCAGGCCGCCCTGGAGCGCAACCGGGGGCTGGCGACCGCCCGCACCATGAGCTTCTTCCGGCTCGTCGAAGCGCGGGCCCACGCGCGCGCGAGTGACGCCCAGGCGGCCGGCGCGGCCCTGAAGGCGTCCGAGGGCTGGCTGGAGCGGGCCCGCGACGGCGACAACGACCCGTCCTGGCTCGGCTTCTACGGGTACGACCGTTTCGCGGCCGACGCCGCCGAGTGCTACCGCGACCTCAAGGCGCCCCGCCAGGTGCGCCGCTTCACCGAGCAGGCGCTGTCGAAGCCGACGGAGGAGTTCGTGCGCTCGCACGGCCTGCGCCTCGTCGTCTCCGCGGTCGCCGAACTGGAGTCGGGGAACCTGGACGCGGCCTGCGAGCAGGGCGTACGGGCGGTCGAGGTCGCCGGGCGCATCTCGTCGGCGCGGACCACCGAGTACGTGAAGGATCTCCTGCACAGGCTGGAGCCGTACGGGGACGAGCCGCAGGTGGTGGAGTTGCGGGAGCGGGCCCGGCCGCTGCTCATGACCCCCGCGTAGGGCCTGGGCACGGCTCGGAGGACGGGTGCGCGGGAAAGGCAGCGCCTCACCGGAGAAACCCCGTGCCCCGCGCACCCCACCCCGGCGAGAATGACCCGGTGCGGTACGGAATCCTGGGGGTCGCCCAGGCGGAGGACGACCAAGGGGCCCGCATACCCGTGGGCGGCCCCCGCCTGCGCGCGCTGCTCACGGCGCTCGCCCTCCGCCCCGGCCGGACGGTCGGCCCGGACACCTTGATCGACGAGGTGTGGGCCGCCGCCCCGCCCGCCGACGCCCCCGCCGCCCTCCAGGCCCTCGTCGGCCGCCTCCGCCGCGCCCTCGGCCGGGACGCGATCGCCTCCGACGACGGCGGCTACCGCCTCGCGGCCGCCCCGTCGGACATCGACCTGTTCGAGTTCGAGCGGCTCGTGGGGGAGGGCAAGGGCGCCCTCACCCGCCAGGACCCGGCATCCGCGTCCCGTGCCCTCCACGCCGCCCTGGCGCTCTGGCGCGGCCCCGCCCTCGCCGACCTCTCCGACCGCACCGCGGCCACCCGTCCGGAGGCCCAGCGCCTGGAGGCGACGCGCGCCCGCATCGAGGCGGACCTGCGACTGGGCCGCGCCCCCGACGTCGTACCCGAGCTGAAGGAACTCACCGAGGCCCACCCGTACGACGAAACCCTGCACGCCCTCCACATCCGCGCCCTCCGCGACACCGGACGCGGCGCGGACGCGCTGGCGGCGTACGAGTCCGCCCGCCGAGCCCTCGTGAACGGCCTGGGCACGGACCCCGGCCCGGCACTACAGGCACTGCACACGGAGTTGCTGCACCCGTACGCGCACACGCGCCCACAGCAGTCGCACGTGCACGCGCACGCGTACTCGCAGCCGCCTCATCCGCGCCCACAGCCGTCGCACGAGTACGAGCACGAGCGCGAACGCGAGCGCGAACGCGAGCGCGAGCGCGAACACGAGCGCGACCACGCGCACGCGTACCCGCAGAGCCGGAACGGCAACATCCGCCCCCGTTTGACCTCTTTCGTCGGACGGGAACTCGAACTCGACGCCATCCGTTCCGACTTGCACAGGGCCCGCCTGGTCACGCTCACCGGACCGGGCGGGTCCGGCAAGACCCGTCTCGCCGAGGAAGCCGCCGCCGGGCATCCGCAGGCATGGCTGGCCGAGCTCGCCCCGCTCGACCGGCCGGAGGCGGTGGCGGGCGCGGTGGTCAGCGCCCTCGGTCTGCGCGAGACCGTGCTGATCACCAACGAGATGGCGGTCCCGCAGGACGATCCGGTCGCCCTGCTCGTCGAGCACTGCGCCCCGCGCAGCCGGCTCCTGATCCTTGACAACTGCGAGCATGTCATCGGCGCCGCGGCCGACCTCGCGGAGACCCTGCTGACGCACTGCCCGCGGCTCACGATCCTCGCCACCAGCCGTGAGCCCCTGGGCGTGCCCGGCGAGTCCGTGCGCCCGGTCGAGCCCCTCCCTCCCGACCCCGCGCACCGCCTCTTCAGGGAGCGCGCGGCGGCCGTACGCCCCGACGCGGACACCGTCCTGAAGGACACCGAGGCCGTGGACGAGATCTGCCGCAGGCTCGACGGCCTCCCGCTGGCCATCGAGCTCGCCGCCGCCCGCCTGCGGCTGCTCACGCCCCGGCAGATCGCGGACCGCCTCGACGACCGCTTCCGGCTGCTCACCTCCGGCAGCCGGACGGTACTGCCGCGCCAGCAGACCCTCCGTGCCGTGGTCGACTGGTCCTGGGACCTGCTGGACGAGGCCGAGCGCACCGTCCTGCGCGAGGTCTCCGTCTTCGCGGGCGGCTGGGACCTTCAGGCCGCGGAGACGGTGTGCAGCGGGCCCGTGCCCGATGTCATGGGGGCGCTCGTCGACAAGTCCCTGATCGTGGCCACCCCGAGTGAGCGCGGCGTCAGCGGCATGCGGTACCGCATGCTGGAGACGATCCACGAGTACGCCACAGAGCGTGCCGCCGAGGTCCCCGAGCTGACCGCCGCCGCCGGGCACCGGCACAGCGCGTGGGTCCGTGCCCTGGTCGAGGAGGCAGAGCCCCGCCTCCGCTCCGCCGACCAACTGCCCTGGATCCAGCGCATGGAGACCGAGCTCGACAACATCCGCGCCGCCCTGCACCGCACGATCACCGCCGGCGACGAGGAGCAGGCCGCGCACCTCGCGCTCGCCATGAGCTGGTTCTGGTGGCTCCGCAACTACCGCCGCGAGGGCACGGACTGGGTGGACCGCCTCCTGCGGCTGGGGGCACTCCTGGACACCCACCAGCAGGCGAACGCCCCCGTCACGGCCGCCCTCCTGGACGCCGTCGACCCGATCGACGCGTACCTCGATGCCCCGGAGCCCGACGACCACCCCTGCTACCGGTCCCGTATGCGGCTTCGGATGCTGCACCTGTTCCTGGTGGCGGAGTCGGGACCCGTCGGCGTGCCGGAGGACGCACGCGTGCGGGAGTACCTCATCCGGCTGCGGGCGGAGTTCGAGCGCACCGGGCCGGACGCGGCGCGCTTCCCCGGGCTGGTGTGGCCGCTCACGGCGTTCGCGCTGGACGGCGCGGCGGCGGACGTCCGGGACCTGATGGACCTGGCGCTCGCCAACTGCCGGGCGTACGGCGGTGACTGGGAGGTCGGCGTCATCCTGATGTTCCGCACGCACATGGTCGTCGACTCACCCGGCAACCTGGGCGGAGTGGACGACGATCTCGCCGAACTGCGCGCACTCAGCCTCCGCGTCGGCGACCGCTGGATGCGCGCCCAGGTGTGCAGCGCGGCGGGCGAGGCGGCGATGGCCCGGGGGCGCCTGACGGAGGCGAAGGGCGAGTACGAGGAGGCCCTGCGCCTCGCCCAGGAGGTCGGCGCGTACGCCGAGTCGTCGTTCCTCATCGCTCGCCTGGCCGAGATCGCCTACCGCTCGGGCGACCGGCCCGCGGCGCTGGCCGCGCTGGACGAGGCGAGCGCCGCGGCCGACCGCTTCGCGGCGGCGGACTCCCGGGCGTTCGTCCTCCTCCTGCGCGCGTACATGGCGCTGGACGAGGGGGACACCGCCCACGCGCGCGACCTGTCCGAAGTGGCTCGCGCGGAGACCCGCCGGGGCACCCCGCCCCCGCAGTTCATGGCGTTGCTCGCCCTGATCGACGCCATGGTGACGACCGCCGAGTCCGGTCCGGTGCACGGTCTGCCGAAAATGGCCGGCGCCCTGCGGACGGCGGTGAGCGGCCGGTGCCCGGAAGCGGTGACGTCCACCCTGGCCGACGCCGCCGGAGGCGTCCTGTCCCAGCTCGGTGATCACCCGCGCGCGGTGCGTCTGCTGGCCGCCGGGACCCGCTGGCGCGGCGAACTCCCGCGCCCCGTCCCGGAGCGTTACGCGGCCGAGCGGGCCGAGGCCACCGCGCTCACCGCCCTGGGCCGCACTCGCTTCGAGGCCGAGCGCGCCACCGGTTCGCGCTTCACCGCGAAGGACGCCGTCCAGGAACTGGCCGAGGCCATGAAGGACCACGCGGCCGAACAGACACCGGAGTCGCCCGAGTAGAGCCGGGTAGCGGATTCTCGCCGTCCGCTACCCGCACCTGAACCTGGCCCCGCCCAGTCCGCGACCGCCTGCGAGGCGAACAGCGCGAAGTCGTCGACCAAGTGGTCCTGCCTGGCCGACTGGTCCAGCTCGCGGTGACGCGGCGGACCCTGGTCAGCAGATAGGCACGGACCGCGTGCTCGGGGCCGCCCCCGCAGCAGGTGCGCGCACCGGCGCACGGCTGACATATGGCGCCGGTACAGCTCGTCGTACGCCGTGTCGTCGCCCCCACGCATCCGCCCGATCAGTTCGGAGTCGGACGGCGGCAGGTCGGGTCCCCGACATGTCACCGCGACGGCCGGACATGTCACCGTGATGGCCGGACCCGTCACCGGAGAGGCCGGGCACGCCACCGGCACGGGAGACGCCCGAAGCGCCCCGGGACCGCCCGCCCTGGCTCGGCACCTGCCGCGACGTCAGCGCCCTGGGCTCCGTGCCCTCCTCGCCACCCTCGTCAAGTGGCTCGTCCCGCCCGTCGAGGCTCAACGCGGAACACCCTCGCCGGCTCAGGGTGGCACCCGGCTTGGACCGGCCGACCGGACTGACCGACCGGACCCGCAACCCCGACCCGGAACCCGTACAGGCAAGAACTCAGCAGGTCACGAGGGACGCGACCGCAACCCCTCCAGCAGGATGTCCAGCAGCCGCGCCGACGCGGCCGCCTGCTGCGCGGCATCCGGCAGCGACGGCGCCGCCGTGGCGATCACCAGCAGGACGTCCGACACGGTCACGTCGGTCCGCAGCTCACCCGCCGCACGGGCCCGCTCCACGAGCTGCCCCACGACGTCGAGGAGCGCCGCGGCACCCGGGTCGTCGTCCACGGAGGTGTCCTGGGACCCGGACACGAGCCGTAGCTCGGCCGTCGGCTGGGCCCGCTGCTGCGGCACCCGCACCTCGTCCACGGCGATGCCGTCGGGCCCGTCCTCGGCGACCTCGACCCGCAGCACCTGCGGCGGGAGCAACCGCCCGGCACCCGAGGCCACCGACGTCCGCAGGAAGCGCGAGAGCGCCGACCACGGTTCGTCCTCCTGCCCCAGGGCCGCGCGCGCCTGGTCGGTCAGCCGGGAGGTCTCCTCCTCGGCTATCCGCCGGACCAGCACGTCCTTGCTCGGGAACCGCCGGTACACCGTGCCGACGCCCACCCGCGCACGCCGGGCCACGTCCTCCATCGGCGCGCCGTACCCCGACTCGCCGAATACCTCACGCGCCGCACGCAGAACGTGCTCCAGATTGCGCTGCGCGTCCACACGCAGCGGGGTCGTACGCGCATGGTCCACACGTCCGTTGCCTCCCGCCGCGCTCATCGTGCCGGCCGGTGCGACGGCCGACGCGGAAGACCATTGAGAGTCCTGAATGTGCATATGTGTTCCCCCGGAAATGACGTCTCCCCCCGGAGACTCTCCCCGCCATTGAAAGCCGGAGCGTGAGGAACGAGCTTGGTCCCCGAGCCGGCCCGCCCGTCGCGGACCGTCCCGAACCCGACATGCCCGCCCGTCGCGGAACCGTCGAGCGGCGCACCCCCTACACCCCGTCAAGACACGAACATAGTTGAGTCGGAGTCAATTCAGAAGGGGCAGGTTCCGCACGGAGCGCCCCCCGATCGGAGCACGGGCCCGATACACCCCGATTCATCCCCCCGTCGTAGTCGGACCCATGCCATCTGACCTGCTGTTCTTCTCCGCGCTCCGGCATTTCGGCCAACTCTGCGTACCCACGACTTCCGGTCACACAAATTGCCGGGGCTGTGGACAAACTCCTGCGTCGGGTGCGTCATGGGATGGTGAAGGAACGTGTGCGCATCCTCATCGTCGGCGGCGGCTACGTCGGGCTGTACACCGCTCTGCGCCTCCAGCGGAGGCTGAAAAAGGAGCTGAAGAGTGGCGCGATCGAGATCGTCGTCGTGTCGCCCGACCCTTATATGACCTATCAGCCCTTCCTTCCCGAGGCCGCCGCGGGCTCCATCTCGCCGCGCCACGTCGTGGTGCCGCTGCGCCGCGTGCTCGATCTGTGCAAGGTCGTCATCGGTGAGGCCACAGCCATCGACCACGCCAAGCGGACCGCGACCCTCACCACTCTCGCCACCGAGGAGGAGGGCGCGGGCGCGGAGCAGATCACGTACGACGAGCTCGTCCTCGCTCCGGGCTCGATCGCGCGCACCCTCCCGATCCCCGGACTCGCCGAACACGGCATCGGGTTCAAGACCGTCGAGGAGGCCATCGGCCTGCGCAACCACGTCATCGAACAGATGGACATCGCCTCCTCCACCCGCGACCCCGCGATCCGTGACGCGGCCCTGACCTTCGTCTTCGTGGGCGGTGGTTACGCCGGCGTGGAAGCGCTGGCCGAACTGGAGGACATGGCCCGCTACGCCGCGCGCTACTACCACAACGTCAAACCGGAGGACATGAAGTGGGTCCTCGTCGAGGCCGCGGGCCGCATCCTGCCCGAGGTCGGCGAGGAGATGGGCCGCTACACCGTCACCGAGCTGCGCCGCCGCAACATCGACGTACGCCTGGAGACCCGCCTTGAGTCGTGCGCCGACCGGGTGGCCGTCCTCAGCGACGGGGCGCGCTTCCCGACGCGTACGGTCGTGTGGACCGCCGGAGTGAAACCGCACCCCGTCCTCGCGGCGACCGACCTGCGGCTGAACGAGCGCGGCCGCCTGAAGTGCACCGCCGAGCTCACCGTCGAGGGCACCGAGCACGCGTGGTCCGCCGGCGACGCCGCCGCCATCCCCGACGTCACCGCGGACGAACCCGGCAAGGAGTGCGCTCCGAACGCGCAGCACGCCGTGCGCCAGGCCAAGGCCCTCGGCGACAACATCGTCCACTCGCTGCGGGGCGAGCCCCTGGAGACGTACGGCCACAAGTACGCCGGCTCGGTCGCCTCCCTGGGCCTGCACAAGGGCGTCGCCCACGTCTACGGCCGCAAGGTGAAGGGCTACCCCGCCTGGTTCATGCACCGCGTCTACCACCTGAGCAGGGTCCCCACCTTCAACCGCAAGGCCCGGGTGCTCGCCGAATGGACCCTGTCGGGGCTCTTCAAGAGGGAGATCGTCTCACTGGGTTCACTCGAACATCCCCGTGCGGAGTTCGAACTCGCTGCCGGTGGAAAGCCTTCTCAGGACCCGAAGGGGTCGTCCTGACCGGATCCAGGAACTCCACCGACCGGGCCGGCGTCTGACGGATGTCGACCCGGTCGGCCGGGCTGCCAGACTGGTTCATGATCGGGTTCACGACCCTGCGGGCCGACAGACCCCGCGCGTCCCACCAGGCGTTACCAGCGCCGCGTCCCCCGGGGACACAGTTCTGGATAGCGTCTGCGACGCGGGCGGACCCGGCCCGATCCGGAGCCGACCGCCACCCACAACACAAAACGAGGATTCGGTACTGCATCTCCCGGGGGACACCCCCGGACCCCGGCCGATCCGGGGCCGGCCCCAGACGACAAGACGAGGCAAGGATTCGGTGAACTTCACCCGCTGGAGCCCACGGCTCCCCGGAATGCAGCGCCGCCCCCCAGCGCGGACCGAACTCGCGGACGCCCCCGACCGAAGGGGTGACGGCTCCGTACCCGCGGCGCGCACCGAGCGGCCGACCGACGGCACGTTGTGCGCGCCCGCCGTCAACGAACTGGCGACCCGTGAGGTCCTCGACCGCATCCCGGCCCTCGTCGCCCTCGTACAGGGCCCCGAACACCGCATCGCCTATGTCAACGACGCCTATGTGGCGGCCTTCGGCACCCGCCCGGTCGGCGAGCCCGCCCGCAAGGCCCTGCCCGAACTGGAGGAACTCGGTCTGCTGCCGCTCCTGGACCAGGTGCTGCGCAGCTCCAGGCCCCGCACGGTCAAGTCCCGCAAGGCCCCCGGCGGACGCTCGTACACGATCACCTGCACGCCGGTCGACATCTCGGCCACTCCCGAAGGGAGTCGCACATCCGGCGGTTCCGACGGCAGGGCCGGCGGCGGGGTGCTCATCTTCGCCGCCGACGTCACCGACCACGCCGAGGCCGCCGAGCGGCTGCGCGCCAGCGAACGCCGCCAGCGCGAAACAGCCGTCACCCTCCAGCGCTCCCTGCTCCCCCAGGAGCTGGAGCAGCCCGACGACCTCCGCATCGCCGCCGTCTACCACCCCGGCGGCACGGATGCCGCGGTCGGCGGCGACTGGTACGACGTCATCACCCTCGGCGGCGGCCGCACGGCCCTGGTCATCGGCGACGTCATGGGCAGAGGCGTACGGGCGGCAGCGGTGATGGGCCAACTCCGCACCGCTGTCCGCGCATACGCCCGCCTGGACCTCCCCCCTCACGAGGTCCTCCAGCTCCTCGACGGCCTCGCCGCGGAGATCGACCCCAACCAGATCGCCACCTGCGTGTACGCCGTCCACGACCCCAACGAGGGCCGCCTGGTGTACGCGTCGGCGGGCCACCTGCCCATCCTGGTCCGCGACGAGAACGGAATGGTCCTGCGCGCTGACGAACCCACCGGCCCCCCGCTCGGCACGGGCGGCTGGATGCACGCCTCGGGCTCCGTCCCCCTCGGCCCCGGATCGACCGCCGCGCTCTACACGGACGGCCTGGTGGAACGCCGTAACGAGGACCTGGACGAGGGCATCGCCTCCCTGGAGCGCGCCCTCGCCGGCGCCACGGGCACCCCCCAGGTGATCTGCGACCGCCTGGTCCGCTCGGCCGGCGTCAGGGCCGACCACGACGACGACGTGGCCGTCCTGGTCCTCCAGCACCCGGCCCGCACCGGCGCCGACAGCGAACTCTTCCGCAACGCCGCCCTGGAACTGCTGGGCGGCGTGGAAGCGGCCCCCCGAGCCCGCGCCTTCGCCTCCGGCGTCCTCACGAGCTGGCGCTTCCCGCCCGACCTGCACGACCTCGGCGTCCTCGCCGCCAGCGAACTGGTGGCCAACTCCCTCCAGCACGGCACTCCACCCATGCGCCTGCGCCTGCGCCGCACCGACCGACGCCTGATCGTCGAGGTCACCGACGGCGACGACCACCTCCCACTCCGCCGCCACGCCGCGCCGGCCGACGAGTCCGGCCGCGGAATCGCCATCGTCGCCACGATCGCCTCCAACTGGGGCGCCCGCCGCGCCCCGGACGGCGGCAAGGCAGTCTGGTGCGAATTCGCCCTCCCCCGGCCCACCCCTGCCGCCGACTTGAGAAGCGGCCTCTGAGAGCGGCCCGGGACCGGCCTCCGAGTCGTGTCCTGGAGACGTCCGGGGTTTTCGGAGACGGTGTTCGCCGCTGGTCCGCCCCGGAACCGTCAGGGCCTGGGTGCAGGCCCCCCCAAACGGGGCCCGTGGCGGAGCCCCCTTGGCGGGGTCGAAGGGGCGGAGCCCCTGGGACGGGACGGGTAGGGGCGGCGGGGGCGACATCCTCACAGGCCACCGAACACCAACAGCACGCACCCCCACTCACGCCGCCAACGACTCCGCAGGCACCCCACCCCGCGCCACCACCCGACTCCCCTCCAACGACGGCTGGTCCTGCACGGGCGTGAGCCGCCGCCCCAACCCGACCGCCAACACGGATATACCGAGCGAGAACAACAGGAACGTCACGACATACGGCAAGTGCAGCGAGGCCCCCATCGGCCCGCCCACCACCGGACCGACCGCCAAGGCAAGCTGCTTCACCAGGGCGAACGCCGAGTTGTACTGCCCCGCCATCCCCGCAGGCGCCAGATCCGCCACCAACGGCGCCACAGTCGGCGACAGCATCGCCTCCCCGAGCCCGAACAACGCGTACGTCGACACGAACGCGGCCGTCGCCATGGCCTGGCTCCCGTCCCCCAGCCCCGCGTACCCGGCCACACCCCAGGCAACGGCCCAGATGAGCCCGACAGCGGCGATCACCCGGGACCGCCTCCGCCGCTCCACGAACCGCAGCACGACGAACTGCGCGACCACGATCACCGCGGTGTTCGCGGCCAGAGCGGTCCCCAAGGCGGACGGGGATATCCCGGCGGCCTCGACCCCATACGCACTGAGCCCTGACTCGAACTGCCCGTAGCAGGCGAAGAACAGCACGAAACCCAGCACACACAACTGCACCATCGCCCGATTCCGCAGCAACTGCCGCCAGCTGCCCCCGGCTGACCGCGCCGGAGCGCCGTCGCCGCTCGTCGCCCACGGCATCCGTAGCGTCGCCATGATCACGACGAGCAGCAGGAACATCGCCGCCTCGATCGAGAACAACAGGGTGAAGGAACTCGCGTGCGTGGTGTCGACGAGATGACCACCTATGAGACCGCCGACCCCCAGCCCGAGGTTCTGCAGGAAGAACTGCGTGGCGAACGCCCGCGACCGCGTCTCGGCCGTCGAGCAGTCGACGATCACCGTCGCGAGCGCCGGCTGCATCACCGCCTGCCCGGCCCCCAGCGCCGCCGCCGACAGCAGCACCGCCGTCGCACTTCCCGCCAACCCGAGGCTCAGCGCCCCGATGGCCGCGGTGACGAGGGCGGCGAGCAGCACAGGCAGCGGGCCCCTCCGGACGATCGCCCGCCCGGCGAATGGCAGCACCACGAGAGCGGCCACGGCGAAGACGGCGAGCACGAGGCCCGCCGTCACAGCACCGAGATCCCGCACCTGCGCCACATAGACGTACAGGTACGGGACGGTGAAGCCGAGGCCGAACGCGCTGAGTGCGTTGCCCACATGAACCCGGCGCATCGCTGCGCCCATCGCCCTGGTCACGTTCACCTGCCTTCGATCTCCGGGACTCAATCCCAAAGACTTCGAACCTAAAGTTAGAAGCTAAAGAGTACATGGTGAAGGACTTCGATGCCAAGTGAAGGCATGCAATACTTCAGCCATGGGCGACACCCCCGGCGCCGGCGAACCGACTCTCGAAGAGCAGGTCGCCGCCTACCAGCGCGAGTTCCAGGACCTCGACCCCCAAGTCGAGAAGATCGTCTCGGCGCTGTCCCGGCTCAACCGCCGTATGAACGTCGCCTACGGCCGCCAGACCGCAGAGCTCGGTATCAGCAACGCCGAGTGGGAGGTCCTCAAGGCCCTCGTCCTCTCCGGCCCCCCGTATCGCATGGGCCCGAGCGACCTCGCCAAGCGACTCGGCCTCACCCCTGCCGCCATGACCCACCGGATCGACCGGATGGTGACGGAGCGGCTGGTCACCCGTGAGCGCGACGAGTCCAACCGTGTCCGCGTCATTGTTGAACTCACCCCCGAGGGTCGCGAGAAGTGGCTGAAGGCCATGCGCCTCGCCTCGGTCTTCGAGGAGGAGCTCCTCCAGGACCTGTCCCCGGTGGAGCGCGGGGTCCTGGGAGAGGTCCTGACCCGTCTCCTGCGGCGGGTGGAGGACGCCCAACCGGACGCGGGCGGCCGCCTCACCGACCTGGACTGAGGCCGCAGCGCCGGGCCCTGCGAGGTTTGACGCGGGGCCATGCGGGGGAGGCTTGACAGTCCCCCCGCAGCTCCGTAAGGTTCTTCGGGTTGCCACGGAGCCGTAACGGTTCTGCGGCAGCACCTCCCGCCGCGAAAGCGGCATCTCACATCATCAGCACGATCTCCCAACCGGGTTGATTTCGGCGTGCCCGAATTCAATTCGATTCGGGGCTCGGCAGCCCGATTGGGAATCGCCGAGAGAATCGGCTAAGGTTTGAGACGTCGGAACGGCCCAGCGGCCGCGAAGACAAACTCCCGCCGACTGGGAATCAGGCCCGAAAGGCTCTGATAGAGTCGGAAACACCGAAGGGAAGCGCCCGGAGGAAAGCCGCGAGAGAGTCT
>NZ_BMVM01000016.1 GCF_014650715.1 Streptomyces bluensis
GCGGATGACGCGCGAGAACCTCGTCGACCTCGGGCGTCAGCGCGCCCGCGAGACGCACAGCCGCCTGACGCGACTCGTCCCGCAAGACGTCCACGGCGGTCAGGACCGTGTCACGCGCCGCGCCCTTCGGTACGCGGGCGGCGGCCCGCTCGTACAGCTCGGCCCCTTCTTCGAGCACCAGGCCGGTGTCGACGCCGGCCGGAATCTTGATCTCCGCGGTTCGGCGCCAGGTGGTCACCGGGTCGCTCCAAGCCTCCACCCGGTACGTCCACAGACCCGCCTCGCCCGGTGTGACATCGGCGCCCCAGCGGTCGGTGCCGGGCGCCAGCTCACGCATCGGCGTCCACGGGCCCGTACGGCCGTTCGGGTCCTTCAGGACGACGTTGGCGGCGACGGCGTCATGGCCCTCGCGGAACACCGTCGCCGAGACCTGGAAGGTCTCGCCCACGACGGCCTTCGCCGGGCGTCTGCCGCATTCGACGGCCGGCCGGACCTCCCGTACCGGGATACGGCCGATGGCCGGAGTCGACCTCATGCGTTTCACCTCCGCCGTGTTCGAGCCGGGCTCTGATCCGAACGCTGTGCCCGACGGTTCCTACCTCCCTGACGTGCTGCCTCCTGGCCGGGAACCGCGGCCGGGCGGAGGGCCGCGTCTGCCCACGTGCCGCTGCTGCGACCGGCCGTCCTCGCGCAGATACGCGACCAGGTTGGACCGCAGATACAGCTCGGCGGCATCAACGGCCTCCCGGGCGCAGCGCTTGCCCATCAGAACGCACAAGGTGTAGCCCGCGTCCTCGAAATTCCCCCGCGCCGTCCGGTCGGCCGGAGCCGCGAGCATCACGCGTTCCCACGCCCGGTACCGCTCCAGATGCCGGGCGACCTCGGCTTTGGCGGGCAGCAGCATGGCGCTGGTCACCTTTCCACGCTCTCGACGGGGCACGGTCTCCCGGATGACCGGGCCGAGGCCGTGCAGGGAGGGGTGCCGGCCTGTCACAGGGGCCGAAACCTTCACTCATGGTGCATGGTTGACGACTCAGCGTCTTGTTGGAGCTTCAACTACCTCGCCGGTCGCTCGTGTTGCACGAATGGCGTAGCACTCTCACTCTGGAGTGACTCAGAAGCGATCAGCGCTCACGCACCGTATCGAGGCTCGGTCCGCAGGGACGAGGACGGGCGGGAGCTGCGCAGGTGAGGAGCCAACGACGATGAAGGCCGCAGTGCCCTGCTATTACCACCTCGACGTGGAAGTGAGCCCGGAACGGGTCGGACAGGTGAGGCGCATTCTGGCCGCCCACCTCCGGCACTGGGATCTGGAAACCCTCGTCGAGCCCGTCTGCCAAGGCGCGGAGCTGCTGCTGCGCGCCATCGACGAGCACGCCACGGACAAGAGCACGTCGATCGAGATGTGGTGGAACCATCAGTACGTCATCACCGCCTTCGGCCAGAACGGCCGGGATCCGTGGCCCGACCAGGACCTGCGTGCGTGCCTGGTGGGCATCGCCGCGCTGAGCGACGGCTGGGGCTGCTGTGCCACAGCCGGCGGCAGCAAGGTCATCTGGTTCTCGCAGCGGGCCCGTGCGGGTGAACGCGCGCCGCTGGTCCCGACGGCACCCGCCCCGACGGAGCGGGAGGCCCTGCGGGTGCCCCGCGACATGCCGGTTGCGGCCCTGACCGGCCACGTGGGCGCCGTGCCCGACGAGCGGGAAGAGGCGCGGTGACCGCGCGACCAGGTCGGAAAGGGGTGCCCGTCTGGAGCGGGCACCCCTACCCGCTGGGCGCCGTCTTCGATGGTGCGGGCACCAACTTCGCCCTGTTCAGTGAGGTCGCCGAAGGGGTCGATCTCGTCCTCGTCGGCGACGACGGCACCTCCCGTTCGGTCCCGGTCACCGAGGTCGACGGCTTCGTGTGGCACTGTTACCTGCCCGGTGTCGGACCGGGGCAGCGTTACGGCTACCGGGTGCACGGACCCTGGCACCCGTCCGCGGGCCACCGCTGCAATCCGGCGAAACTGCTCCTCGACCCGTACGCCACGGCGGTGGACGGGGAGGTCGACAACCACCCCTCGCTCTATGAGCGCGCCCCCGCCGGACCCGCCCCCGGCGACAGCGCCGGGCACACCATGCTGGGTGTGGTGACCGACCCGGCCTTCGACTGGGGCGCCGACCGGCCTCCCTGCCGCAGTTACGCCGAAACGGTGATCTACGAGGCCCACGTCCGGGGCCTCACCCGCACCCATCCGGAGGTCCCCGCCGAACTCCGCGGGACCTACGCGGGCCTCGCGCACCCCGCGATCCTCGACCACCTGACCTCACTGGGCGTCACCGCGATCGAGCTGATGCCGGTGCACCAGTACGTCCAGGACGGTGTCCTGCAGGGCCGCGGCCTGTCGAACTACTGGGGTTACAACACGATCGGCTTCTTCGCCCCGCACAACGCCTACGCGGCCCACGGCACCCGCGGTGAACAGGTCACCGAGTTCAAGTCCATGATCAGGGCCCTGCACGCGGCCGGCCTCGAAGTGATCCTCGACGTGGTCTACAACCACACCGCCGAGGGCAACGAGAGAGGCCCCACCCTCTCCTTCCGCGGCATCGACAACGCCTCGTACTACCGCCTGGTGGACGGCGACTGGGCCCACTACTACGACACCACCGGCACCGGCAACAGCCTGCTCATGCGCCATCCGTACGTCCTCCAGCTGATCATGGACTCGCTGCGGTACTGGGTCACCGAGATGCACGTCGACGGCTTCCGCTTCGACCTGGCGGCGACCCTGGCCCGTCAGTTCCACGAGGTGGACCGGCTGTCGGCGTTCTTCGACCTGATCCAGCAGGACCCGGTGATCAGCAGGGTCAAGCTCATCGCCGAGCCCTGGGACGTCGGCGAGGGCGGCTATCAGGTGGGGAACTTCCCGCCCCTGTGGTCGGAGTGGAACGGCAAGTACCGTGACGCCGTACGGGACTTCTGGCGCGGCGAGGAGCACACGCTCGGTGAGTTCGCCTCCCGTCTGACCGGCTCCGCGGACCTGTACGAGCCCAGCCGGCGCTGCCCGCGCGCCAGCGTCAACTTCGTGACGGCGCACGACGGGTTCACCCTGTGCGACCTCGTCTCGTACAACGACAAGCACAACGAGGCCAACGGCGAGAACAACCGGGACGGCGAGAGCACCAACCGCTCCTGGAACTGCGGAGCCGAAGGCCCCACGAACAACCCCCGTGTCCTCACTCTGCGCGCCCGTCAGCAACGCAACTTCCTCGCCACCCTGTTCCTGTCCCAGGGCATCCCGATGCTCTCCCACGGCGACGAACTGGGCCGCACCCAGCGCGGCAACAACAACGCCTACTGCCAGGACAACGAGGTCTCCTGGATCGACTGGCGGCTGACCGGCGAGCAGCGCGAGCTGGTCGACTTCACCCGCGGACTCATCGCCCTGCGCGCCGCCCACCCCGTCCTGCGCCGCCGCCGCTTCTTCCGCGGCGACACCGCCACGCACGTCGGCCAGCCGCTGCCCGACATGGTGTGGCTGCTGCCGGACTCCCGCGAGATGACGGACGCCGACTGGCAGCGCTCCGACGCCCACTCCGTCGCCGTCTTCCTCAACGGCGACGCCATCGCGGAACGCGACCCGTACGGCAGGCGTGTGGTGGACGACTCCTTCCTGCTCCTGCTGAACGCCTACTGGGAGCCCATGACCTTCCGCCTGCCGGACGTCACGTACGGCGAACGCTGGACGACCCGGATCGACACCGCCGCCCCGCGGGGCACCCCGGACGAGACGGAACGCAAGGCGGACACGGAGATCCTCGTCGAGGCCCGCGGCCTGGTCCTGCTGTCCCGGCCGTCCAGGACCGGACACGGGCGTCAGTCGTCCTGATCCGGCTGCCCCGTCACCGTGAACTGGGCGCCGTCCGGGTCACGCAGGACGGCCTCGTGCTCGCTCTGCCGGAGCACGGTGCCGCCGTTGTTCTCCACCGCCTTCGCGCAGGCCGCCACGTCGGAGACCGCGAAGTGGATCTGCCAGTGGGGCCGGATCGTGGGGTCGGGCGCCGCCTCCAGCGCCCCGGAGCTGATCCGGGCCACGACCGTGCCCCAGCTGCGCAGCACGACCTCGTTGCCCTCGTAGTGGACCTCGCAGCAGCCCGGCCGTTCCGTGGCCCAGCCCAGCACCTCGCCGTAGAAGATCGCGGCGTCGAAGGCGTCCCGGGTGTGGAGCTTGATGAAGGCGGGAGCGACCCGGCGCCAGGCGTCCCAGTCGGTGAAGAGGTCGCCCTCCCAGATCCCGAAGGTGGCCCCGTGGCGATCGGCCAGCAGAGCCGCCCGGCCCGGCGGGAAGGAGAGCGGCCCGACCGCCACGGTGCCCCCGCGCTCCCGCGCCCGGGACACGGCCTCGTCCGCACTGGGCACCGCGAAGTACGGCGTCCAGGCGACAGCCACCTGCCACATCGTCGCCACCCCGGCGATCCCCGCGACCGGCGCCCCGTCCTGCAGCGCGATGCGGAACCGGTCGCCCAGCTTCGCCGTCCGCCACTCCCAGCCCAGTACGGCGTGGTAGAAGTCCTCCGTGGCCCGCATGTCCCGGCTGGTCAGGCTCACCCAGCACGGGGCTCCGAACACGGAATGGGAAGAGACGACGTCCGTCGCCCCGCTGGTACATGTCGTGTCGTGATTCATGGCAGTAGCGTCCTGGTCTCGTGGACCGGCCTACACCGGCAGGACACCAGTGTCCGGTCTGACTGGGTACCGGCGCCTGCCGAGTACCCCGGGAATGCCAACGAAACGGACGCCGGAGCGGGCCCGGCGTCAACCGGTCCGGACCGTTCGCTCATCCGGGTGACCTCTGGCCGTACGGGTGACAGGCAGCCGGTGCGGGCCTCCGAACGGGTGACCGGCGACCCGGAGCGCGAGCGTCACGTCCATGCCCCGGCTGCTTCGTCCGCGGTCGCCGAATCGGTGGTCTCTTCCGTGGTGGACACAGGCCCTGGATGTATGGACCTAGAGCAGGAGATCCGCCAGGCGCCGCCACGCGGTGCGCGGGAGGGCGTCGCGTGGCTGGTCGTCGACGACCTGGAGGGCCACGTGGTCGGCTCCCGCCGCGTGGAAGGCGTCGATGGTCGCCTTCACACGCTCCTCGTCGCCCCAGGCGTACACGGCGTCGATAAGCCGGTCGCTGCCGCCGCCCGTGAAGTCGTCCTCGGTGAATCCGAGCCGCAGGAAGCTGTTGGTGTAGTTCGGCAGTTCCAGGTAGAGGGCGAGGTAGTCGCGGGCGATGGCGCGGGCGCGGCCCGGGTCGGTCTCCAGGACCACCTTCAGTTCCGGCGCCAGCAGCGGGCCGTCCCCCAGGGTCTCGCGGGCCTGCGCGGTGTGCTCGGCCGTGACCAGGTACGGGTGCGAACCGGCGGCCCGGTCGCGCGACAGCTCCAGCATCTTCGGCCCGAGCGCCGCCAGCACCCGCCGCCCGGCCGGCACCCCCGCGGCGTCCAGCGCGTCCAGATAACCGACCATGGCGGAGTACGGGCGACGGTACTGGTCGGTCAGCTTGGCGTGACTCACCCCGAGGCCGAGCAGGAAACGGCCGGGGTGGGCGGCCTCCAGGTCGGCGAACTGCCGGGCGGAGTCGGCCGCCTCGTACTGCCAGATGCTCTGGATGCCGGTGGCGACGGTCACCCGCTCGGTCGCCTCGACGAGCGGCACGGCGTGCCGCACCCCGGGGCTGCCGCCCAGCCACACGGCCCCGAAGCCGAGCTCCTCGATCTCGGCCACCGCCTCCGTGAGTTCACCACGCCGTGCCGGGTCCTCCGCCCGCAGTCCCATGCTCCAGATGCCGTACCGCCCGACGGCCTCCTTCGCC
This sequence comes from Streptomyces bluensis, assembly GCF_014650715.1. Lineage (GTDB taxonomy): Bacteria > Actinomycetota > Actinomycetes > Streptomycetales > Streptomycetaceae > Streptomyces > Streptomyces bluensis. Next base: position 5,849 of record NZ_BMVM01000016.1, read on the forward strand.
GCGCTGCCGTGATGCCCAGCGGTGACGTTCCCGATCGATTCCGACATCGATTCCGATCCCTCCGCGCTCGATACTGCGTCGTAGCGTCGTACCAACTGATCCAACTGATCCAACTGATCCAGCTCATCCGACTGATCCAGTCGTGCCAACCGGAGGATGCCTCAGGATAGTCCCGGACCGGTGACCGTTGCCCAAGACGGCGTGTCGGACGCCCGGCGGAGGATCACCGGGCCGCTGACGTCGCGGACGTCCGGCGCAGCCCCGGGGTGGTGGCTCCCACGAGGGCGACAGCGCCGAGGCAGAGCAGGCCGCCGCTGATGAGGGCTGTTGTTCCCGTCGTGGCGTCCGCGACGAGGCCGCCGCGCAGGTTGCCGATGTCGGGGCCGGCCTGCCCGACGACCTGCTCAGCGGCGCTGACACGCCCGAGCAGTTCGTTCGGCGTGTGCAGCTGGACGATCGTGCTGCGAGACACCACGGACACGGTGTCGGCGGCGCCCGCCAGGACGAGGAAGGCCAACCCGGTCCATGGATCCGGCGACATGCCGAACAACGTGAGCGCCGCGCCCCACGCGGCCGAGCCGCCGAGCATGACCAGGCCGGGGCGGGGGAGCCGGGTGAAGCTCCCGGAGAGGAGGGAAGCCGCGGTGCCGCCGACGGCAATGGCTGTGAGGTAGAGCCCGAGAGTCCGCGGATCGCCGCCGAACCGTTCGGAGTTGACCAGGGGGAACAGGCTGATCGGCATGGACAGCACGGTGGTGGCCAGGTCGGTGACCAGGGCTCCGCGGATGACGGGAGTCCTGGTCAGGAAGGCCAGGCCGTCCAGGACTCCGCGGAGGCCCGGCCGGGCGGGCTCGCCTCCCGGCTTCATCCGCGGCAGACCGAACGCACCGTAGAGCGCTGCGGCGAACGTGACCGCGTCGATCACATAACAGGTACCGACTCCCAGCCCGCCCGTGATCAGCCCGCCCAGGGCGGGCCCCGTCAGCATGGCCCCCTGGAAGGCGATCCGCCGCAGGGCCAGTCCGGCAGCCAGCTGGTGCTCGGGCAGCAGGTGCGGGATGAAGGTACGGGATGCCGGGCCGCCACCCGCGGTGAAGCAGGACTGGGCAGCTACCAGCAACAGCACTCCGCCGACGGGCACGTTTCCCAGGAAGCCCTGAAGCGCGAGCAGAAGCGAGCACACGGCTTGTCCACTGGTCGTGAACAGGTAGAACCTCCGCCGGTCGACCCGGTCGACGGCCGATCCGGCGAAGAGGCCGAGCGTGACGAGCGGGATGGCCTGTGCCAGGCCCACCGCGCCGGTCCACGCGGTGCTCCCCGTCGTCTGCCAGATCTGGAACATCACGGCGACGGCCGTCATCTGGCTGCCCAGCCCGGAGAGGGTCTGACCGATCCACAGCCGCCGGAACGGTTGCGACGACCGCAGCGGGGTCACATCGAGCCATATGTGCCTCAGCGCCACGAGGGGTCCTGGGCCAGCTTCTCGGCGATCCGGTCCTGAAAGCTCTTGCGCTCCAGGGCCTGCTCGATGTCGGTGACCACCCGGCTGAGCGGATAAGGGATCTCCGCCTCGATCTCGGCGAGGGCGGCCTCGGTGGCCTGCCACTCCGCCGCCAGGCGGTCGATGACCCCGCGGGCCTTGTCCGTGAGTGTCACCTTCTTGCTGCGCGCGTCGTCACCGGCGACGGTCTGAACCCAGCCGGCCGCCCGCATGGCGGCCACCTTCTGGCTGAGCGCCGAGTGCGTCCGGCCGACCGACTCGGCCAGTTCCCTGATGGACATCGGCCCGCGGGCGTGGAGCCGGAGCAGCTCCATCACGAAGCTCGGCTTGAGCCCTTCGATCCGCGCTTCGGAGTAGATCCGGGCGATGTCCGCGTCCATCGACGCCTGGAGGCGGAACAGCGGCCGCCAGAGGCTCTGCTGGGTGGGGTCGGGTGCCTGGGGTTCGGTCATGGAGAGAGCGTAACAGTGCTTATATAAGTGCTGTTACGTTCTTCTGTCCGCGGGCGGACGCACGCAGCCTGCGGCCCCGCCGCGTCAGCCCCCAGGGCTTGAGGACCGAGATCACCGTCATGAAGACGTACGCGGACAGAGACACGATCGGCCCGAACAGGACGTCGCCGGCGTCGGGCAGCGGTCCGCCCGTGGCGACCGCGGCGACCGCGGCGTTCACCCCGGGGCGCGGCGCGAAGGCCGTTGCGGTGGTCGTGGCCAGGGTCAGCCAGAACTTCGTGCAGACCCACCGGTACCTGAGCAGCCCCCACGCGGTGCCCAGGGACAGCACCAGACCGCTGAGGAGGGTCAGGAACGCGATGGGGAGCAGGAGCCAGTCGGCGAAGAGCTTCATGGCCCGGACGGAGGCCTCCACGGTCACCGCGGACCCGGTGGTGGCCGCGGCGACTCCGAGCGCGAGCAGCCCGAGCGTGAGCCCGAGCCAGCCCGCGGAGGCGGCCACATGGACAACGAGGAGAGCCCGGCGTGCGGGTCGGTTCAGTTTCACCCGGCTCACGGTGCCGGGCGGGAGCGCCGAGGACGTCCGACGGCGGGAGTAACCGCGCGTACTGGCCTCGGAGTAGAGGACGAGACGTCATCCCGTCGCTGTGGCGGCGGTGTTGCCGCGGGGGAAACCCGGAAGACGCGCCGTCCGCCCGCGGAAGTGGCCGACGAAGCCGTTCCCACGGGCGGACGGAGACCGCCCTCGCGGTCTACCAGCGGCCTTCCACCTGATCCTTGATCCTGCGGTCGTACAGGTCCTGGATCGCGGTGAGTGTCGCGTCGGAGAGCGGCGCCGGCTCGGCGGCGGCCGCGTTGGCCCGGACCTGCTCGGGCGAACGGGCCCCGGGTATGACGGTGCTGACGCCCGGCTGCTGGATGATCCAGCGCAGCGCCAACTGGGCCGGGGTGTACCCCTCCGGCGCGAGAGCGGAGAACTCGGCCGCCGCCTCGACGCCCGTCTCGAAGTCGACGCCGGAGAAGGTCTCGCCCTGGTCGAAGGACTCCCCGTGCCGGTTGAACGTCCGGTGGTCGTTGGCGGCGAAGACCGTGTCCTTCGTGTACGTGCCCGACAGCAGGCCGGAGGCGAGCGGCACCCGGGCGATGATGCCCACCCCCGCCTTCTCGGCCGCCGGGAGAACCTCCCGCAGCGGCTTCATACGGAACGGGTTGAGGATGATCTGCACGCTCGCCACGTTCGGTCGCGCGATCGCCGTGAGCGCCTCGGCGGTGGTCTCCACGCTGACGCCGTACGCGGCGACGCGCCCCTCGTCGACAAGCGTGTCCAGGGCGTCGAACACCTCGTCCGACGAGTAGACGGGTGTCGGAGGGCAGTGCAACTGCACCAGATCGATGCGGTCGACGCCGAGATTGCGCCGGGACCGGTCGTTCCAGGCACGGAAGTTGTCCAGGACGTAGTTCTGCGGGATCTGCTCCACGCGACGGCCCATCTTCGTGGCGACCAGCACGCGCAGATCGGGCCGGCCGCGCAGGAACGCGGCGATGGTCTGCTCGCTGCGCCCGTCCCCGTACACGTCGGCCGTGTCGAAGAAGGTCACCCCCGCCTCGGCCGCCGCCTCCAGTACCGCCAGGGCGTCCTTGTCGTCGATGTCCCCCCAGTCGGCCCCCAACTGCCAGGTGCCGAGCCCCACGACCGACACCCGCTGACCCAACCTGCCGATTACACGCTGATCCATGCGAGCAGTCTGTCATCCGCCGTGACGACGTCAGCGGGTCAGGGTCGTCCGGGCCGCCGCCAGGGACTGCTCGGCGTAGCCGCGGCCGAACAGCACGGTGTGGACCAGCAAGGGGAACAGCTGGTGCAGTGGGATGCGGTCGCTCCAGCCGTCGGCGAGCGGCGCGGTGTGCTGGTAGCCCTCAAGGATCAGGTCCAGGTGGGGGCAGCCGAAGAGGTGGAGCATCGCCAGGTCGGTCTCACGGTGTCCGCCGTGGGCAGCCGGGTCGATCAGCCAGGCCTGTCCGTCGGCGCCCCACAGCAGATTGCCGTTCCACAGGTCGCCGTGCAGCCGGGCGGGCGGCTCGGCGGGACCGGCCAACTCCGGCAGCCGCTCGCAGACACGCTCCACCACGGCGGCCTCGGTGGCACGCATGACGCCGTCGTCGACCGCGCGCAGCAGGTAGGGCAGCACCCGCTGCTCGGCGTACCAGCGGGGCCAGTCGTCACCGGGAGTGTTCCGCATCGGAGCGAGCCCGATGTACGCCTCGCCGGGGCCGCCCGGCGGCGCGGCACCGAACGCCGCGGCGCCGGCGGAGTGCAGGGCGGCCAGGCCGGCGCCGAACCGGACCGCCGTCCGCCGGTCGGGCCGGCCGTGCGGGACGCGCTCGGTCACCAGCCAGTGGGCGTCGTCGCCGTACACAGCCGGGACACGGACCGTCCCGGCGTCGCCCAGCCAGCGCAACCCCGCGGCCTCGGCCCGCACCGCACCGGGCCGGTCCCCGCGCTTGACCATCACGACCTGGCCGCCGTCGAGGGTGACCTCGGTGAGCGTCGCCGACAGCCGGCGCTCACCGCTCACCGGCCGCCCGGTGAGCCGTTCCGCCACTGACCCCGGGTTCTCACCGCGCACGGCCACCAGGGTACGGCGCACGCGGTTCGCCGGGCGTACGTAGGAGCGCCATGAGGATCACACTGCCGACGCAGTCCTCGCAGTCCTCGGATTGCGGCGGAGATGACGCCGACTTAGCTTCATGAAAGTCGTCGTATACGACAAAGCCGATATGTCCGATGTCGGCTTTCCGCTTGGTGGCATTGAACGGAGCATTCATGTCGGTGATGACCGGTATCCAGCCCATGCAGCAGGCCGGGGGCCAGCAGATCGCCCAGCTGGTCCAGCAGACCATCCAGCAGGCGTGCCAGCAGACGGCCCAGCACGTGGCGCAGCAGGTGCAGCAGACGTTCCAGCAGATCCAGCAGGTTCAGCAGCAGCTCCAGCAGCAGGGCATGTCCCAGCAGGCGCACCCGTACCTGGCCCTGGCGCTGCACCGCTCGTTGGCCTCGGGTGTGCGGCACGCGGTGGAGCAGTCCGTACAGCAGGCGCTGCCGACCGCGATCGTGGCGTTGCTCCAGCACAGCCAGCAAGGGCAGCAGGGCCAGCAGCAGTTCGGCGGTGGGTTCGGCCAGCAGTACCAGCAGCACCAGCAGCCGTTCGGGCAGTACCAACAGCCGGGCTTCGGCATCGGCCAGATGGGCCAGCCGTTCGGTATCGGCTGACCTGGGGGCGGCGCGATGCGGTGTGCCCGGAGTGGTTACCGGGCACACCGCATCAGCGTGTGAGCGCGAGCCGCCCGTCGCCCCATCAGAAGGTCAGTTACCCGCAGGTACGACGTAAGCGTGGTGAAGGTGGACGTGATGGTCAAGGAAAGGCCCGGAAACAGCCGTGCAAGCGGGTCCGAGGGGGGCGTCGGGGGAGGGCGCGAACCCGAGGGCAGACAAGCGGAACCGAGGGAGAAGGGCGTGCGGTCACCGGTCTCCGTGCAACCGCGCCGGGAGCGGTACATGGTGACACCGCTGCCCCAGCACCTGCTCCCGCCAGGAGTGTCCGAGCTCAGCATGGACGAGGTGTGTGACCGGCTGGGCCGGATGCCCGAGGTCAAGGTGATCCGCAAGCTCCAGCCGTCGGAGAAGCTCCGGGCGGCCGGGCTGCACCCCTCCTGCCCGCACATCGCGGTGGTGGAGGCGGCCGAGTCCCAGGTGCCGGCGATGCGGTCGCTGCACGTACACATCGAACCGGACCTGCCGCTGTCCGGGACCGGACCCACGGCCGCGGCGACCGCGGGCATCCTGCCGCTCCGCGATCCGGGGCTGGTCATGCCGATGGACGAACCCGTGGAGATCTCGCTGCGGGTGTGCGGACCGGAGGGCGAACCGCTTGCCGGAGCAGGAGTGTTCCTGATCGGTGCGACATGGCCGGGCCAGGGGATCACCGGCGCCGACGGGAAGGTCACCGTCACACTCGCCACGGAGACCCCGGAATCCATCCAGTCCCTGTACGTCCGGCCCACGGGCGGTTACCTGGACCGCTGGATCCATCGCCCGGAACTGTCGGTGAGCCAGGAGAACCTGGTCACCCTCACGCCGCTGGGCAAGGTGGCCCCGGGGCTGGAGGAGAGGCAGCAGTACGGCTGGGGCCAGAAGGCCATGCGGCTGGACCGGCTGCCTCCCACCTTCCGCGCCTTCGGAGTCAAGATCGCGCTCATCGGTTCGGGTGTCGCCGCCGACCACCCCGATCTGAAGGAACGGGTGCGCTCCGGGATCGGTCTCGGTCCGGGCAAGGAGCCGGGCTGGGCCCGCGACCGGGTGGGTACGGGTACGCACGCGGCGGGCATCATCGCCGGAGCGGACACCGCCACCGGTCTCGTCGGCATCGCGGTCGACGCCGAGATCGAAGTGTGCCAGCTGCTGCCGGACGGCTGTTTCAGTGATCTGATCGCCGCCCTGGACCACTGCATCGAGCGGGAGATCGACATCGCCCATATCGCGGTGGCCACCTCGTACTCGTCGGCCCTGGTCTCGCGCAAGCTCGCCGACGCCAATGCCGCGGGTATCGCCTGCGTCGCCCCGGCGGGCGACACGGGCGGGCCGGTCGCCTTCCCCGGCTCGCTGCCCACCGTGTTCGCCGTGGGCGCGCTCGGAGTCTTCGGCTCCTACCCGCCGGACACGTCCCAGGCCACCCATTCGGGCTCCCAGCTGACGCCGGAGGGACTGTTCGCCGCGCCGTTCAGCTGTTACGGCCCCGGAGTCGACGCGGCCGCCCCCGGCGTGGCGGTCCTGTCGTGTTCCCCGCAGGGCGGCTACGCGGCCCTCGACGGCACCGGCACGGCCTCGGCCCATGTCGCCGGTCTCGCTGCCCTCGTGCTCGCCCACCACGAGGACCTCCACGGGCAGTTGCTCCCCCGTGGACCCGGCCGGGTCAACCACCTGTTCGAACTCATCGCCGCCAGCTGCCGCAGGCTGGCCACCCCGGGAACCCTGGAGGCGGCCCGCGTGGGACGTGGCCTGCCCGACGCCCTCGTCGCCCTCGGACTGGCCCCGGGAGTGCAACTCGCTCCTGCCCTGTCCCCCTACAGCCCCTCCATGGCCGGTTAGCCGAGGTGGGGCCTTGGTCAGAGGCATGCCCCTGACCAAGGCCCCACCCCTGTGGATCCACTTCCTTGTGAACAAATTGTTCACAACATTTGGTTGACGTCGATGTGTGTCGTGTCGCATCCTTGATGGCATGTCCGCCACTCCTGAACCGCCCACCGACCCCTTCACGCCCCAGCAGCCGGAGCAGGCGCGCGCGCAACGCGTGTACGCCTCCCTCTTCCGTATCGCCGAACGGCACGCGGTCACCGACGAGCAACGCCGTCGCCAGGTCCATCCCTCGGTCCTCGGACCGCATGAAGCCGTCCGGCTCGTCTCGTTCCTGCTCAGCGGGGCCGCACAGCCGGACGACGGCGAACCGGAGGTGGATCAGGCCGACATCACCGCTGCGTTGAGTCTCGTACCGCTGGTTCGTGGAGAGATGGACGAACTGGAAGCCGGACTCCTCCAGATGGCGCGAGGCCGCGGCATGACCTGGCAGGAGATCGCGTTCGGACTCGGGCTCGGTACGCCGCAAGCCGCAAGGCAGCGGTACGAACGACTGGCCGCCCGTGCCACCACCGACACGGAGGGTGCGGCGTAGAAGAGTGCCCGCGCGGGCCGGGCCACCGGATTGGTCACGGGGCCCACGTCCGAGGGCCTAACGTGGACGGCATGACCGCCTCCGAGCTGATCCGCATCGTCTCCCGCGACTCGCCCATGGCACTCGCCCAGGTGGAGCGCGTCCGCGCCGAACTGGCCGCGCTTCACCCGGACATCCGCACCGAGGTCGTGCCGGTGAAGACGACCGGCGACAAGTGGATGGGCGACCTCGCGAAGGTCGAGGGCAAGGGGGCGTTCACCAAGGAGGTCGACGCCGCCCTCCTCGCCGGGCAGGCGGACCTCGCGGTGCACTGTGTCAAGGACATCCCCGCCGACCGCCCGCTCCCCGCCGGAACCGTCTTCGCCGCCTTCCTCAAACGCGACGACATCCGCGACGCCCTCGTCCACCCCGGCGGCCTCACCCTCGACGAGCTGCCGGACGGCACGCGCATCGGCACCTCCTCCGTGCGCCGCGTCGCCCAGCTGGCCGCTTCCCACCCCCACTTGAGCTGCGTCCCCATGCGCGGCAACGCCAACCGGCGCCTCGACAAACTCGCCGCCGGTGACGCCGACGCCCTCCTGCTGGCCGTCTCCGGCCTCGAACGCATCAACCGCCCGGACGTCATCAGCGAGGTCCTGCCGGTCGACGTGATGATGCCCCCGATCGGTGCCGGGATCCTCGCCCTCCAGTGCCGCGAGGACGACACCGGCCTCATCGACACCGTCAGCTCCCTCGGTCACCCCGACACCCACCGCGAGGCCACCGCCGAACGCATGTTCCTGCACGTCCTCCAGGGGCACTGCAATTCGCCCATCGCCGGCTGTGCCAGGGTCGGGCGCAACGGTGAACTGTCCCTGCGCGGCTGCGTGTTCACCCCCGACGGCAAGACCGTCCTCAACGCCCACGAATGGGCCGGCCGCCTCGACCCGGCCACCCTGGGCACCGCGGTCGCCGTCACCCTCCTCCGCCAGGGCGCCCGTGAGTTGATCGACTCCATCCCCCACTGACGGCGAACCTCGTACAGATCCTTGAGCGGATCGCCGGACATGGACTACCGCCCTCCCAGAACGGCTGAACGTCATTCGTTGTGATCTCAGCGCGTCCGAACCAGATATCGTGAAGGCATGGGGACGGGCAACGGGATCGTGGACGACGTCGACAGAGCACTGATCGCAGAGCTCCAGCGTGACGCCACACAGGCCTACGCGACGCTCGGAAAGGCGGTCGGCCTGTCAGCCGGCGCCGCTCATGACCGCGTACGCAAGCTCCGCGAACGCGGCGTCATCCGCCGCACGACCGTGGACGTCGACCCGACCGCCCTCGGGCGCGGAGTACTCGCCTTCGTCATGGTCGACTCGTCGGCCTGGATGGGGGACGCGACCGAATCCTTCGCCGCCGTCCCCGAAATCCAGGAAGCCCACATCATCGCGGGCACCGCCTCCGTCCTCGTGAAGGTGCGCACGGCCACCACGGACCAGTTGCAGGACGTCCTGCGGCGGCTCTACACGATCGAGGGCGTGAGCGGGACGCAGGCGACGGTCGTACTGGAGACCTTCTTCGAAAGACCGGTCCGCGCCGACTGACAGTGCTGGGTGACATGCTCAGCCATAGGGAGCTGCCGGGAAGGGGCACTTCGCATCGTGAACTTCTGGTCGATCTATCAGCACGGCTTCGCACGGGTCGCCGCGTGCACAGGCCATGCGGCCATCGCCGACGCGCCCGCCAACGCGGAGGCGGTCCTGCGGCAGGGGCGCCAATGCGCACAGGAGGGGGTCGCCGTCGCGGTGTTCCCCGAACTCTGCCTGTCCGGCTACTCGATCGAGGACCTGCTGCTGCAGGACGCGTTGCTCGACGAGGTCGAGGCGGCGCTCCAGACCGTGGTGGCCGGATCGGCGGAGCTGCTGCCGGTACTCGTCGTCGGCGCCCCGCTGCGCCACCGAGGCCGGATCTACAACTGCGCGGTGATCGTGCACCGCGGGCGGATCCTCGGCGTCGCGCCCAAGTCCTACCTGCCGAACTACCGCGAGTTCTACGAGCGGCGGCAGATCGCCGCGGGCGACGACGAGCGCGGCGGGACGATCCGCGTCGGCGGCGCGACCGTGCCGTTCGGCACGGACCTGCTCTTCGCGGCCGAGGACGTCCCCGGCCTGGTGCTGCACGCGGAGATCTGCGAGGACATGTGGGTGCCGGTGCCCCCGAGCGCGGAGGCGGCGCTCGCCGGAGCGACCGTACTCGTCAACCTCTCGGGCAGCCCCATCACGGTCGGGCGGGCCGAGGACCGGCGGCTGCTGTGCCGCTCGGCGTCCGCACGCTGCCTCGGCGCCTACGTGTACGCGGCGGCCGGTCTGGGCGAGTCGACCACCGACCTGTCCTGGGACGGCCAGACCATGATCTACGAGAACGGCGTCCTGCTGGCCGAGACCGACAGGTTCCCGCAGGGCGACCAGTACGCCGTGGCCGACATCGACCTCGACCTGCTGCGCCAGGCCCGCCAGCGCATGGGGACCTTCGACGACAACCGCCGTGCCCACGCCGCCCGCACCAGCGGATTCCGGCATGTGCCGTTCCGGCTCGACCCGCCCGCGACCGACCTCGGACTGCGTCGCCGCATCGAACGGTTCCCGTTCGTGCCGGCCGACCCCGCCCGCCTCGCCCAGGACTGCTACGAGGCCTACAACATCCAGGTCGCGGGTCTGCAGCAGCGACTGGCGGCGATCGGCGGCCCGAAGATCGTCATCGGAGTGTCGGGCGGCCTCGACTCCACCCACGCGCTGATCGTCGCCGCCCGTGCCATGGACCGTGCGGGCCGCCCCCGCAGCGACATCCTGGCCTTCACACTGCCCGGTTTCGCCACCGGCGAGCACACCAAGGGCAACGCCCACAAGCTGATGCGCGCGCTCGGTGTCACCGCGGCCGAACTGGACATCACACCGACCGCCCGGCTCATGCTCCAGGAGATCGGTCACCCGTTCTCCTCCGGTGAGCCGGTGTACGACGTCACCTTCGAGAACGTGCAGGCCGGGCTGCGTACCGACTACCTGTTCCGGCTGGCCAACCAGCGCGGAGGCATCGTGCTCGGCACGGGTGACCTGTCCGAACTGGCGCTCGGCTGGAGCACCTACGGCGTCGGCGACCAGATGAGCCACTACAACGTCAACTCCGGCGTGCCGAAGACGCTCATCCAGCACCTGATCCGATGGGTCATCAGCAGTGGCCAGTTCGACGCGGAGACCAATGCGACGCTGGCCGCGATCCTCGACACCGAGATCAGCCCGGAGCTCGTGCCGGGGGAGGAACTGCAGTCCACCGAGTCCAAGATCGGCCCGTACGCGCTGCACGACTTCACGCTCTTCCACGTACTGCGCCACGGACTGCGGCCGTCGAAGATCGCCTTCCTGGCCTGGCACGCCTGGCACGACCGGGACGCCGGTGCCTGGCCGCCCGGGTTCCCCGACGCCGAACGGGTGGCGTACGACCTGCCGGAGATCTGGCACTGGCTGGAGTACTTCTGCCGCCGCTTCTTCGCGTTCGCCCAGTTCAAGCGCTCGGCCATGCCGAACGGGCCGAAGGTCCTCGCCGGAGGTTCTCTTTCACCCCGCGGCGACTGGCGCGCACCATCGGACAGTACGGCGAAGGCCTGGCTGAGAGACCTCGCCCGCTGGGACATGCCGCGCACCGGAGAGTAGCCGGTACCGGCGCTGCAGCGGGCAAGCCTCCGTCACCCGTCCCCGTTCACCCCGGGCCCCCGCCGGGTCCGGCCGCCAGGGATCTCAGGGTCCGGGCCTCGCGGGCGAGGACCTTCTCGTCGTTCTCGGGGACGAACTCCAGAAGGACGTCCAGCGGCCGGCGCCGCGCACGCAGGCGGGCCAGGACCGTACGCCACAGTTCGGCGCGGGTGGAGAGCGGATGGCGGGTGGTGCCGGGCCACCAGGAGAAGGCGTGCACGGCGGCGACCCGGTCGATCACGGTGTCGAGACCGGCGACGGCCTCCGCGTCGGGAAGGTCGAGCGGTGGCTGCCAGTAGGTGCGGACGTCGGGGTGGTCCACCGCGTTGAGCAGCCGGAGGGTGCGGTCGGCTCCGTCGGTCAGGGTGTTGCGGTGGAACTCGTAGGCGAGTTGCACGCCGGCCTCGGCCGCGAGCTTCGCCGCACGACGAGTGTCCTCGACGACCGCCGTCCGCCCCTCGGGTGACGTCTCGTCGGTACCCGTCACTCCCGCCCAGATCCGGATGCGGGGCGCCCCCAGCAGCACGGCCGAGCGCAGCACGCCGTCGAACGCCGCCGGGTCCGTGCTCCCGGCGCGGTAGTACGAACCGTACGAGGCGACCGCGAGGCCCGCCTCCTCGGTGGCGGCGCGGACCCGCGCGGCGGCGGCCTCGTCCCCCGCCGGTACGTGGATGTCGGCGCCCCACTCGACACACTCCAGGCCCGCCTCGACCGCCGCCGCGAGGACCCCGGCCACGTCCAGGTGGCGGAGCGTGACCGAGCACAGGCCCAGGCGCGGCATCACGCCGGTCACCCCGGTCATGCCGCCTCCTCGGTGACCGAGGGCACGCCGGTGCCGAAGTCGACGACCGTACGGGCCCCGTCGGCCCAGCGGACGACCACGGTGAGGCCGCTCACCTCGGCGGTGGCCTGCCCGGTGAGCGGGGACGCGCCGGGTTCGCCCGTGAGGGAGGCCAGCGCGGCGAACACCGTGCCCGCCGGTTCCGCCCCCACGGTTCCGGTGAGTTCGGGAACCAGGGCCCAGAGGCCGTAGGCCGTGCCCTGCGGTGCGCGCACCGCGCGCCGCGTCTGCCAGCCGTACAGGCCGAGCAACTGACTTGTCACCTCCGGTCCGTCGAGCCGTACCTCCGCGGCCTGTTCCGTTTCGGCGGCGGCGCCGGGCGCGCGGGCGACGGCCCAACCGCTGTGGTGGATCGGCGTTCCGGCCGGTACGCCCACGGTGCGGTGCACGCGCAGTTCGAGACGGCCGCGGGCCAGTGTGAGGCTTTCGATCCGGGCCGAGGGGAGGACGGGACCGCCCTCGGGAAACACCGGCCGGTGCCATGAGGCGAGCCAGTCGGGGCCGGCGGCGAGGGGAGTGATGCGCACGCGGGCACTACGGGTGCCGCGCGCCTGGAGCGCGATGTGGTTGTCGGGCGTGTTGGCGGCGCTGGTCGGGCCGGTGCGCGTGGAGTACGCGAGACGGGCATAGAGCGGGTTGCCGGGGGCCCGCTCGGGCTCGCGCGAGTCGAGCTTGTAGCTGCCGTGGTTGTGCAGGCGGGCCAGGCCGTCGGCGCCCGTGGTCTGGATCAGCAGCCCCGGGGCCGGAAGGGCGAGCGCACGGTCGGGCCCCTCGACGGGCGCGTCCTCCTCGGTGGCCGTCCACACCGGGTCCTCGGGCGGGAGGAGCAGCGCGAGGAAACCCTTGGAGGCCCAGTACGGGGAGCCGGGCCCGGAGTAGCGCTGGAGGGTTGCCTCGTGCGGTCCGTACCAGCCGAGGCCGAGCACGCCGTCCGGGGTCAGCGCGCCACGGTCGAGGAAGTGGCGCAGCGCCCCGCTGAGGACGCGCCGGGTGACGCCGGGGGCCAGCGGGGTCCGGCCGGTGAGGGCGCCGAGGGCCACGGCGGTGACGGCGGCGAAGCGGTACGTCAGCGAGCGCCCGTGGTGGACGGGGGCGCCGTTCGTGTCGAAGAGCAGCGCGAAGCCGTCCAGGAACTCCCGCAGCCGCGGGCCGAGCCGGTCGAGCAGCGCCTGGTCCCCCGCGAGGTGGGCGTGGAGCAGCGGGTAGAAGTGGAGGGCCCAGCCGTTGTAGTGGTCGAAGGACCGGCCGTCGCCGTCGGAGTACCAGCCCTGCCCCTGGTACCAGCCGTCCAGCAGGGTGAGCCCGCGCTCGATCGCGTGCCGGGTCTCGGCGTCGCCGCGCCCGGCGGATTCCAGGAAACCCGCGACGGTGAGCGGGAAGAGGTACCAGTTGTTGGGGGCGGGCGTGTGCCGCAGCGCGCCGCGCAGCCACCGCTCGACACGGTCCTGGTCGGCGGCGGGCAGGGTGTCCCAGGTCCAGGGCGCGGTCAGCCGCAGCGCCAGCGCCACGGACGCGGACTCCACCATCGGCTGGCCCTGGACGCCGTGGTGCCCGATCTCCGGCCAGGACTCGGCGTCGTCACGGCCGGGGGAGCGGGTGCCGCGCACCAGGCCGGCGGTGTAGCGCTCCAGGAAGCCGCGCGGGTCCTTGCCGGACGCCCCGGCCGTGCGGAACGCGGCGAGCAGGAACGTACGCGCGAACCCTTCCAGGCCGTCGGAGCGCACCCCCGACTTCGAGGGCGGTCCGGGCAGGTCGATCAGGGCGTGGCCGGGAGTGGCGTAGCGCAGGGCCGCGGTCAGCAACTGGTCGGCGGTGGCTTCCCAGTGGGCGCGGGTGTATCCGGTGTGCGGGCTGAGGGCGCGGTCTTCCTCGGGGGCCATGGGGAAGGGGTGTTCGAGCATGGGAGGGGCCACGTCTCCTGTTCGTTTCGTCGGGGCTCAGGCGAGGCGGGCCAGGTGTTCGGGCCGGACGGGATGGGCGAAGGGGCGGCCGAGGGTGTACGACTCGACCTCGGTCAGCGCCAGGTCGGCGAGGCGGCGCAGCTCCCCGCCCTTCGAGCCCGCGATGTGCGGGGTGATGAGGACGCCCGGGCAGTCCCACAGCGGTGAGTCGGCGGGCAGCACCTCCGGCTCGGTGACGTCCAGGACCGCATGGAGCCGCCCGGACACCACCTCGTCGGTGAGGGCGGCCTGGTCGACGACGGCCCCGCGCGCGGTGTTGATCAGCGTGCTGCCCGTACGCATCCTGGCCAGCAGCTGGCGGCTGACCAGGCCCCGCGTTTCGGGAAGCAACGGTGTGTGGACGCTCACGACATCGCCGGCCGTGAACAGTTCCGGAAGGGAAACCGGCTGCGCCCCGAGGTCACGTGCCTCGGTGTCCGAGACGTACGGGTCGTGGAGCAGCACGGTCAGGTCGTGCGGGCGGAGCAGGTCGATGACGCGGCGTCCGATGAGCGAGGCGCTCAGAATGCCCACGGTCCTGCGGTAGTTGCCCGCGTCCGGGTGCCGTTCGTTCCAGTCGACGCGGCGGCGTTCGAGGCGGTAGAGACGGGCGGTGTCGAGGACCCGTTTGTTGGCGAGCAGGATCATGGCGAGCGTGTACTCGGCGACCGGTACGGCGTTGGCCACGGCCGCGGAGGACACCGCGAGGCCGCGCTCCCAGCACACGGCGGTGATGTGGTGGCGTACCGTTCCGGCGGTGTGCACGACCGCGCGCAGCCGGGGCGCGGCGTCCAGTGCCGCCGCGTCGAGGGGCGGGCAGCCCCAGCCGGTGATGAGCAGTTCGGCGTCGGCGAGCGCCCGGTGTGCGGCGGGGGTGGTGAGATCGTCCAGGACGAGGTTCGGGTCGATGTCGGTGAGGGCGGCCAGCCGGGCCCGTACGTCCGTGTCGAGGACCTGTTGCGCGGTCTTCCGCGCCATGGCGAGCACGGCGCGCGGGCGGTTGTGGGACCGGAGGTCGGGGTGGGTCACTTGACGCTCCCTGCGGTCAGACCGGACTTCCAGTAGCGCTGCAGAGTGATGAACGCGACGATCAGCGGCACCACGGCGAGCAGCGAGCCGATGACGACGAGCGGGTAGTACTCGGGTGAGACGGTGGCGGAGCTGTTCCAGGTGTAGAGCCCGAGGCTGAGCGGATACAGGTGCTGGTCGGAGAGCATCACCATGGGGAGGAAGAAGTTGTTCCAGATGGCGGTGAGCTGGAAGAGGAAGACGGTGACGAATCCGGGGCCGAGCATGCGCAGGCTGACGCGGAGGTAGGTCTGCAGTTCGCCAGCGCCGTCCACCCGGGACGCCTCCAGCACCTCGTCGGGTACGAAGCCGCTGCTGAGCAGGCGGGCGAGGTAGACGCCGAAGGGGTTGAACAGGACCGGGACGAAGACCGCCCAGAACGTGTTGACCACGCCGATCCCGGAGGCCACCAGGTAGAGCGGGAGAGCCAGCACGGTCTGCGGGACCATGACCCCGGTGAGGACGAGACCGAACAGCTTCTCCTTGTGCCGGAACTCGTACTTGTCGAAGGCGTACCCGGCGGAGACGCTGATCAGTGAGCCGACGAGGGCGCCGACGACCGCGTACAGCAGGCTGTTGACGTACCACCGCCCGTAGACGCCCTCCTCCATGGAGAACAGGTCGGTGAGGTTGCGCCAGAGAGAGAAGTCCCCGAAGGAGAGGATGTCGCTGCTGAAGAGGGCGTCGGAGTTCTTGGTGGCGGCCAGCAGCAGCCACAGACCGGGCAGCAGGGTGTAGAGGGCCGCGACGAGGACGACGGTGTTGGCGACGGCACGGCTCGTGAGGCTGCTCGTGATCGACGGTCTGTTGGCGGCCGTCGGCCGTTTCGTTGGCACCAGTTGCTGTGTGGTCATCGCGCGCTCCGTTCCCTGCGGCCGGTCCACCGCGTCACGGCGTACGACAGAGCGCAGGTGACGATGAGGAGGATGACGGAAGCCGCGGAGGCCAGGCCGTAGTTGTTGCGGCGGAAGGCCGCGTCGTAGATGTACATGTTCGGGGTGAAGCGGGAGTTGACCATCGGCGTGGCCTGGTTCATCAGCATGGGCTCGGTGAACAGCTGGAGCGCGCCGATCAGCGCGAACATGCACACCATCACGACGGATCCCTTGATGATGGGCACCTTGACCATGAGCGCGGTGCGCAAGCCGCCGGCGCCGTCGATGCGCGCCGCCTCGATCACCTCGCGCGGCAGTGCCTGGAGCGCCGCGTAGAAGATCACCATGTTGTAGCCGAGGCCGCTCCACAGGGCGATGTTGACGATCGACGGCAGCACGGTGTGCATGCCCAGGAAGTCGACGGTGACGTCGGCCTGGCCCAGGAGCTTGATGACCGGGCTGAGGCCGGGGGTGTAGAGGTACAGCCAGATGACGGCGGCGATGATGCCGGGCACGGCGTGCGGCAGGTACAGCAGCATCTGCGCGGTGCGCCGCAGCCGGACCAGCCCGGAGTCGAGGAACAGGGCGAGCGCGAGCGCGCCGGCCACCACGACCGGTACGAAGATCACGACGTAGAGGGCGATGACGCCGAACCCGGACAGGAAGCTCGGGTCGTCCAGCACGGCGAGGTAGCTGCGCAGCCCGGTGAAGACGGTGGTGCCGCCGCCGAAGCCCAGCCCCTTGTGGTCCTCGCCGAAGAGGCTGAGTCCGATGGCGTAGCCGACGGGGACGAGGAACACGGCGATGAGCAGCGCCGTGAACGGGGCCAGAAGCGTGACGCAGGCGAGTATCTGCTGTCGGCGTCCGGCTTTACGGAGCCGGGCCGGGCTCGCGGCCTGCGCTGTCGCGGCCGTCCTCTTTCCTGGTTTGCCTGGGGAGATCACTGTGCTCACGGGTGCACCTCAGTGGGTAGTGACCGACAAGCCGAGGCTCTTCAGATCGGGCAGCGTCCTGCGTTCCCCTTCACGAAGCGCGCCGATGATGCTGCCGCTGCCGGCTCCGGCCTTCGCGAAGCCGTCCTCGACGGAGGTGATGGTGGAGGTCATGCGCGGCCCCCACTTCCACCGGGGGGAGATCAGCCGGGCGGACTCCTGGAAGAGGCCGAAGATGTCCTGGCCCGAGTAGTAGCTGGTGTCCATCTCCTTTCGGGCGACGGGAACCAGCTCCGGCACCACGGGGAACGCGCTGCTGATGCCGCTGGAGAGTTTGGCGCGCAGGGCGTCCGGGCTGGTGACCATCCAGGTGATGAACTCCAGCGCCTCCTTGGGATGGTTGCTGTCCTTGGTGACGGCGAAGGTGGATCCGCCCTGGGTACCGAGGGACGGCTTGGCCGGGTCCCACTGGGGGAGGGGCGCGATGGCCCACTTGCCCTTGCCGCTGGGGGTGGAGTTCATCAGCGAGCCCGCCGCCCAGGCGCCCGCCATGTAGCCGACGGTCTCTCCGCTCTGCAGATGCGCCCGCCACTGCTGACTGTCCACCGGCTCGACACGCACCAGGTCCTGGTCCACCAGGCCCTGCCAGTACGCGGCGACCTTGCGGGTCGGAGCGTCGGCCAGGGAGATCCGCCAGGCGTCGCCGGAGGTCCTGAACCACTGGCCGCCGGCCTGCCAGGCGAACCCGGCCATGTGCTGCGAGCCGTTGGTGAAGAAGCTGGCGATACGGGAACGGGGCTGGGCCTCCTTGAGCTTGCGCGCCGCGCTCTCGAACTCGGTCCAGGTCTTCGGGACGGGGATGTCGTACTTCGTGAACACGTCCTTGCGGTAGAAGAACATCATCGGCTCGATGTCCACCGGCACCGCGTAGGTGCGTCCGGCGAGGGTGGTGAGGTCCAGCGCCTGCGGGAGGATCTTCCGGCGTGCCGAGTCGGGCAGGAGATCGGTGATGTCGCGGGGCACGCCGTCGATGGCGTAGCCGGGCAGCTGGGGGTACTCCATGGTCGCGACGTCGGGCGCGTTGCCCGCGCGAGCGGCGTTGCTCAGCTTGGCCCAGCCGCCCTGCGGACCCGAGGGGACCTGCTGGTAGTCGACCCTGACCTTGTCCTGGATGCGGTTGTACTCGTCGACGACCTCCTGGGTGCCGCGCAGCGCCGACCAGAACGTGAGACGGACCGGGCCGTTCCCGGCGCTGGTGCTGCTGTCCGAGGCCGAGCAGCCCGTCATCAGGACGGCGAGAATCGTGAACAGGGCCGCTCCGGCCGTGCGGGTACTTCGCATGAGCCCCTCCCGCGTCATTGCTGGGTTACGGGCATCCTGAGCGGCGAAGAAAAAAGGGTCAAGAGACCGAACAGAAGAAACTTAAACGGTCAAACGATCAGATCTCCGAGGGGGGGCTGCGCCCTCGGGACCCTTGAGCCCTGGAACCCGTGCCTGGACGGATCAGACCGCCGCCGGGGCCGTGGACTCCCTGATCACGAGGTCGGGCAGCAGTTCCATGTGCCGGGTGGCGCCGGGCCGCAACCCGCCGCGCCCCATGTCGAGCCGGCGCAGCAGCAACTCGACCCCGCTCCGGCCCAGTTCCGCCTTGGGTGGTGCTACGGCCGTCAGGGGGACCGGCCCCATGTCGGCGACCACGTCGTTGTACGCGACCACCGAACAGCGTCCCGGCACGTCGATGCCCGCTGCCTGCAGCCGTTGCACGAGTACCAGTGCGTCCACGTCGCTGTGGATCAGCACGGCCGTGGCGCCGCTTTCCTCGACGACCTCTGCCGGGTCGACCGCCCGTGGGTCGGCGGCGTGCGGGTCCGGGCCCGCGGTGCGCGAGCTGAGGATCGTGCGGCACCCGTCGGAGAGCCCCCGGGCGGCGGTCTGCTCGGCGAACTCGGCCCGGATGACCCGGGCGGTGGGGCTGTCGTCGCGCGCCGCCAGAACGATGCGCCGGTGCCCGAGCCCGGCCAGGTGCCCGAGCGCCAGATGCACGCCGTACGCGTGGTCCGAGCGCACACAGTCCAGCGAGTAGATCCCGCTGCTCCGTGCGGGGCGCCGCTCCACCAGCACCGTGGGGACGTCCAGGGCGGCCAGCCAGGCGTGGTCCGCCTCGGCCTCGGCCCGGGTGCGCCAGTGCGGCGACAGCAGCAGTCCCCGCGCCCCGGCGTCCAGCGCCTGGCGCACCGCCTCGCGCTCCGACCCGCCGTCACCCGCGGCGATGTGCAGCGCCAGCCGTAGGCCCGCCTTCTGTGCGGCCTCCCGCGCACCCTGCACGGCCTCGGTGAGGTAGGTGTTGGTCTCGCGAACGACCATGGCGACGGCGTCACCCCCGGCGGCGACCTCCTCGGGCACCGGCCGCAGCGAACGGGCCACCCCGTGCCCGCGGCGCACCTCCCCGCGCCGGGCCAGGTCCTCGACGTCCCGGCGCACGGTCACGACGGAGACGCCGAGTTCATCGGCGAGATCGGTGATGCGTGCGACGCCCCTGTCCCGCACCGCCTCCGCGATCCGGGCCTGCCGCTTCTGCGCCGACTCCCGCATGTCCCCACCGCTCTCGTCCGCCCTGCCGCGCCCACTGCGGCGGTTCGCGCGCGATCGGTTGCGCGCGATGCGCTCATGGTACCGATCAATCGATCAAAAGGGGGGGCTAGGGCACGCTCCCGCATTGCGCGGAGGCTGTGCGCGGGGCGGGCCCTCGTGTGGTGTGCGGCGAGCCGGTGGGCGGCGGCGTACCCTGCCACCCGCCCGTGGTGCGACCCTTCAGGCGCCGAAGCGGCGGCGGGCGTCCTCGATGTCACCGAGGTACCGGTGGGTCCAGTCACACATTCCGTCGACCGTCCCGCGCAGGCCCTGGCCCGCCTCGGTGAGGGTGTACTCGACCCGCGGCGGCACGGTGGGGTGCACGCTCCGGTCGATCAGGCCGTTGCGCTCCAGCATGCGCAGGTTCTGGGTGAGCATCTTGTGGCTGATGCCCTCGATCTCGTTGCGCAACTCGCTGAAACGCAGGGTGCGTTCCCCCACGGCTTCGATGATCAGCAGCGCCCACTTGTTGGCGACGTCCGAGAAGATCTCCCGCGCCAAAGAGTCCGCGCGCCTCAGGTCCGCGTCCTCGGGCGAGCCGCTGAACTGCTTGGTCACCATAAGGTTCCCCAGTCACTGAAAAGTGCGTTCTTCCATGTCAGCGCTCACTCTCCTACGGTTCCCCAGTAACCACAAGAGAGCACGTGAGTCCTGGCTCGCTGGAAGCGGGCCATGGACTTTCCTGAAGCAAGAAGGCGAGCAACATGGCCATCACCCTCGTCAACCCCGACGGACTGCCGAAGATCGACGTGTACCGGCAGGTGTCGGTCGCGACCGGTTCGAAGCTGGTCTTCATCGCAGGGCAGGTCGCCTGGGACGCCGAAGGGGTCACGGTCGGCGAAGGTGACCTCACCGCTCAGGTCGAGCAGTGCTACCTCAACATCGGCACCGCCCTGGCAGGCGTCGGCGGCTCCTTCGACGACGTGGCGAAACTGACCGCCTACGTCGTCGACTGGACCCCCGACAAGATGCCCGCCCTCTTGGAGGGGATCTCCCGGGCGTCGGAGAAGCTGGGGGTCACCCCGGTCCCGCCGGTCACGCTGCTGGGCGTCGCTGCACTGGACATACCCGACCACCTGGTCGAGGTCGAAGCCACCGCGGTGATCGACTGATCCCTGAAGGCATGCCGGAAGCTGCCGGCCGATGCTCGGCGAGCACCGGCCGGAGCTCACCGACCCGACCTCATGACCACCGCCTTGCCCTGGCGGCCTCTCTACGCGCTGGTCGGAGCCGCCTGCTGCACGACCTCGAAGGACCACAGGGTGGACCCGCTCGCCGCCGGCCTGGGCCGCTCGCCGCTCTCGGAGCCGCCCTGGTGGGCCGCCTTCATGGGCCCCTCCAGCCAGGCCTGGAAGGACGCCTCGTCACGCCACCGTGTGTAGACGAGGTAGTTGTCGGTGCCCTCGACGGGACGGAGGAGCTCGAACCACTCGAACCCGTCGGAGCCCTCCACGGCGTGGGCACGGGACGCGAACCGCTTCTCCAGCGTCTCCCGCTGCTCGGTGGGGACGGTGAGTACGTTGATCTTGACGACGCTCATGAACCCATCCTGCCGCACTGCCATCGCCCGACAACTCAGGGCGCGTTCCGTACGCAGAACGAACGTTCCGCCGTACGGATTCCGTACGGTTCATGGAGTAGGCTGCTGCGCCAGGAGGTGCTCCATGTCCGAGTTGTTCGACGCGGTCGACGCGTTGGTCGCGTCCCGGTCGCCGCTGCCGCCGCCGGCCGAGCGCAAACGGCTGCGTCAGGCACACGGGCTGACGCTGGACGAGGTGGCCACCGCCCTGAGGGTACGGCGAGCGACCGTCAGCGGCTGGGAGGCGGGCAGGACCGAGCCGAGGCCCCCGGAGCGGGACGCGTACGCGCGCCTGTTGAAGCGACTCGCGGCGCTCTACCCCGCGGACACCGAGACCACCCCACCCGCGCAGGACACGGAGCCGGTGCCTCAGGCGGGGGCCGCGGCCAAGGCCGATGCCGATGCCGATGCAGGGAACACTCCCCGGCATCCGAGGCCGTCATCGACGTCGCGTCGTCCCGGAGTGAAGAGCGCCGCCCCTCGGCAGACCACCACGGCGGCCGCCCCCGACCCGCGGTTCGCCAACGGTCCGCTCGCCGTCATCGACGCCGACACCGACCGCCAGGTGACGGCGTACTGCGTCGGCGGCCTGGTACTCGACGTGCCCGCCAAGTCCCTTCCCGCGCTGGTGGAGTGGACGCTGTCGGAGGCGCAGCTGGGGGCGGAGCGGCTGCACGGTTCGGGGAAGGACGGCGACCCGCTCCTGGTGCTCACCGAGGCCGCGTTGGAGCGCTACGGGCTGCCGGTCACGCTGTCGGAGTCCGAGCGGCTCGCCGGACGCCTCCCGGACGGCCACAAGGTCCTCAAGCAACTCGACCGTGCGGGCTGGATGCTGACGAAGCGGGGGCTGGGGCCGTGGGCGCGGATCTACCGGCCCGCGCAGGGACGCGAGCGGCAGTGCGTGCAGCTGTGCGTCCCGTCGTGGTCCGCGCTGGACACCCGGACCTGGGGCGACGCGGCGAAGCGTGCGCCGGCGGAGCTCGCCCGGCTCCTCGGCACCTACGCGACGCGGGTGATGACGCCGCGCGGCTCCACCGCCGTGACCGGCCTGGAGCTGATGACCGCGCTGAACCCGCCCACCCGGGCGAGCCGGCCCGACGAGGACGGCAGGCGGTACAAGGAACACCGTCCCGGCTCGCTGGGCGAGCGGGCGATGGACTGCGCGCCGTGCGAGGCCCCGGACGGGCACCCGCTGCTGAGCGATCTGCCGCGCTTCCACCAGCGTGGCCCGGCGGAGATGCTGTTCGAGGAGGCGTACGACTGGGCGCGGGAGCTCACCGACGCCGAGTGCATGATGCGCTTCGTGGTCGGCATCGACGTCAACCTCGCCTTCGGCGCGGCGGCGAACGGCGCTGTCGTAGGCCTTGCGCAGCCGCCGGTCCACGTGACCGGCCCGCAGTTCGATCCGACGCTGCCCGGGGCGTGGCTGGTAGACCTTTCCCACGTCGACCTCTCCCGGGTGCTGGTCGGCAAGGAGTGGCGGCAGCTCGAAGGGAACCTCTTGCCCAGCCCGTTCACACCGACCGGCGAGCGGCCGGAGGGGCCGGCCTGGTACGCGACGCCGACCGTGGCGTACGCGGTGGAGCTCGGCTACGACATCGCCCCGATCGAGGCGTGGGTGCGCCAGGAGAAGGGCAAGTTCCTGGACGGCTGGTACAAGCGGCTCCGCAACGCCTACGTCGACACCATGGGTGACCTGGGCGTCGGCGAGAAGCTGCCCCCGGCGGAGTTCCTGCGGGCGATGGACGGCCACAAGCAGCGCGACCCGGAGATGGCGATCGTCCTGGACGCGATCAAGGCGACCGTAAAAGGCGGCATCGGCAAACTGCGGGAGCGGGCGCGCGGCGGCTGGAAGCCCGGGCAGGCGTGGCCGGCCCTCTCCAGACCGACGTGGCGTCCCGACATCCGCGCGGCCGTCATCGCCCGGGCCCGCGTCAACATGCACCGCAAGATGCTCAACCTGGCCGCGGCCACCGGCCGGTATCCGGTGGCGGTCCTGTCGGACTGCGCCGTGTACGCCGCCGACGGGCCCTCCCCGCTGGACGTCCTCCCCTACGACGCCGACGGCAAGACCGTACCCGGAAGCTTCCGCCTGGGGGTGTCGCCGGGGATGGTCAAGCACGAGGGCACCCGGACCACCCTGTGGGCCGAGGAAGTACGGGAGAAGTACGGTCGGGCCCTGAACCTCGCCCGTTACGTCAAGACGGGCGAGGTCGCCGCCAAGGACGACGGGGAGTAGGGGAGAAACGCCGATGGTCACGGTCGGGGAAGGACTCGACAAGGCGGTGCGGGCGGCATTCACACGCCCCGTACCGAAGTCGGCGGGTGCCCGCATGCGGTACCTGGTCAGACAGCTCAAGGGCACCCGGCAGGTCGCCCAGTTGTTGCGCGTCTCCCAGCGGACCGTGGAGCGGTATGTGAAGGACCAGATCAAAAAGCCGCGCCGGGACCTCGCCGAGCGCCTGGAGCGCGAGGTCCACAAGCGATGGCAGCCGCAGATCCGCGCGAAAGCCAAGCAGACCGCTGCCACGACCGGCGGCATCGTCATCGACACCCGCGCCCGTTTCGGCTACACCGCCGCCCCGGGCACCGCCGACGACCCCCGGCTCCGCCACCTCACCGTGGCACTGCCCCCGCAGCACGCCGCCCGCCTCTTCGAGGCCCAGGAATCCGGGGTCGGCGAGCAGGAGCTGCGCGACATCGCCGCCGAGGCGCTCGGCGAGGTGTACTTCCGCGACAGCGGCCGCCGCGCCCACGGCCTGGAGGTGGAGTTCAGCGACCTGGAACACGTGGAGTTCGAGCTGTAGCCGGGCCGTATGGCATCCGGTTTCTAGAGAAAAGAGCTGACGGTGGCAGATTCCGAGGCGATCATCCGCCCGGCGACCTCTCGGGACCCGGGGGCGGTGGCCGACATCTACGCGCACTACGTGCTCCACACCGTCGCCACATTCGAGACAACCGTCCCGAGTGTCGCCGACTGGGAGCGCCGGCTGGACGACCTCACCGGCCGCGGTCTGCCGTTCGTCGTCGCCGAGCTCTCCGGGCAGGTGGCCGGTTTCGCGTACGCGGCTCCCTGGCGGCCCAAACCCGCCTACTGCCACACGGTGGAGGACACGATCTATCTCGCGCCGAGTGCCATCGGCCGGGGCCTGGGCACGGCTCTGCTGCGCGAGGTGATCGCCGGGGCCGCCCACGCCGGAGTGCGGCAGATGATCGCCGTCATCGCCGACACGGGCAGCGACGCCTCAGCCGCACTGCACCGTCGCTGCGGCTTCACTGAGGCCGGCCGCCTGACCGGCGTCGGCCGCAAGCAGGGACGGTGGATCGACACGCTGCTGCTGCAACGCGACCTGACGGCGGACGAACCGGAATGAGCCGGGGCGCGGGGCCCGTGCCCCGGCCGGAACGGCGACCCTCGCGCGTCGTTTCGTGACCTGACGGCGGACAGTGAACGCCGTGGATCAGGCGCCCACGGCTCCGTCGACGCCCTCACGCAGAAAGTCCGCGTGCCCGTTGTGGCGGCCGTACTCCAGAAGCACGTGCACCATGACCATCCGCAGCGACACCTCCTCGTCCCATCTCGGCTGATACCCGACCAGGTCCAGAGAATGGGCCGCCCGCTCGATACGGCGCGAGTGCGCCACCTCGGCCTCCCAGGCCGTGAACGCCTCGGCCCTGGTCGACGCGCTCGCGTCGTACGCCGCCTGGAAGTCGATCTCGTCGGACCAGACCATGGGCGCGTCGTTGTCCTCGAACACCCGTCGGAACCAGGCACGTTCCACCTCCGCCATGTGCCGCACGAGCCCGAGCAGCGACAGCGTGGACGGCGGCATCGACTGCTGCCGCAGTTCCTCGTCGGTCAGCCCTTCGCACTTCATGGCGAGGGTCGCCCGGTGGTAGTCGAGGAACGCCCGCAGCGTCTCCCGTTCGTTTCCACAACGGGGCGGCCCTGTGCGATGGTCGCTGCTCACTGGTCGTACTCCTGTTCCGCGCCGGTCTTCCCGGCCAGTATCCCCTCCCGTCGGCTTCGCCCATGGCCGTCGGGCTGACTGCCCTCCACCCCACGCCTCATCAGGCGCAGGGCGGCTGGAGGTTCACCCGCTTGGCCCGCCTGGTTCGCGGTGCCGCACGGCACGACACACGATCGTTGCCATGCGACCGATACGGACCCCCACGTGGTGTGACGGTCCGCCCCGTTCCACAGGAAGAGGTGCCCCGGATGGCAGTCTCCCCAGCCGTATCGATGATCCCGGACGGCGTGTCCACCACCGCGTTCGACGGGTCCCGAGTGCGGGTCGTGCTGATGCTGGACATCCATGACGGAACACAGCAGGAGTTCCTCGACGCCTACGAGCACATGTGCGACCAGGTCGCCTCGGTGCCCGGGCACATCAGCGACCAGCTCTGCCAGTCCCTGGAGAACCCCACCCAATGGCTCATCACCAGCGAATGGGAGAGCGCACCGCCCTTCCTCGCATGGGTCAACAGTGAGGACCATCTGGAGATGGTCAAGCCCCTGCAGGGCTGCGTCCGTGACACCCGGTCGATGCGTTACACCGTGCTGCGCGAGACCTCCGGCAAGAACCACACGTCGCGTGCCGCGGCCCGGGAACGGCTGCAGTCCGCACCGCGCGTGGGTGCCAACACGGTCCGGCAGGCGCTGACCTTCACCGTCAAACCCGGCAGCGAGTCCAAGGTCGCGGAGATCCTCTCCGGGTATGCGTCCCCCGAGGCCCGGGTGGACGACACCACCAGGCTGCTCCGTACCTCACTGTTCATGCACGGCAACCGTGTCGTCAGAGCGGTCGAGGTACAGGGCGAGTTGCAGGCCGCGCTGCGGCACGTCGCCCGGCAGCCCGAAGTACGCGCCGTCGAGGAGGCTCTCGACCCGTATCTGGAACAGGAACGGGACCTGCGCGATCCGCAGTCCGCCCGGCTGTTCTTCACCCGGGCCGCGGTCCCCGCCGTCCACCATGTGGAGTCCGGTCGCCGGGAGGGCCCGCAGGTACAGCGGTGCGCGTTCTACTACCCGGCGAGGCCCGGCACCGGCCAGGCACTGGCCCTGCTCCTGTCGCAGCAGGACGTGGCCGCCACGGGCGACCCGGCCGGCCCCGTCCGCGCCTGCACCGTCTTCCACCGCGACGACCTCGTCGTCCGGCTCGTCGACATGGAAGGCGAACCGGACGACGCACCCGGGGCCGCGCTGGCTCTTCGCACGTCCGCCGTCATCGCCGAGGCAGGGCGAATGCTGGATGTGGAAGCACTCGGTATGGACGAGACACCGGTGGACGACCGGATGCTGCCGCTCCTCCTCACCCACGCCCGGATGAAGCACGTCACCGACCGCCAGGCGTCGGCCTCCTGACCCGGCTGCCGTCCGCACGCCGCATTCCGTCCCCCACCTTCGCATCCCGCTCCGGAGACCGACATGGCAGAACAGCACGCACGCATCGTCGACCTCAGCTCCATCGCGCCCAACCGCCGGCGCGGCGGCGACATCCGCGCCCTCCTCACGCCCACCACAGCGGGGTCGACCAGCGGATTCATGGGCGTGGCCATCGTGCAGCCCAGCGACCGCATCAGCGAGCACTACCACCCGTACTCCGAGGAGTTCGTGTACGTCACCCACGGCACCTTCGAAGTGGACCTGGAAGGAGAGCCCCACGCCCTCCGGCCGGGCCAAGGGCTGCTGATCCCGCTGAACACGCGGCACCGCTTCCGCAACGTCGGCGACAGCGAGGCGCGCATGGTCTTCCACCTGGGTCCGCTGGCTCCTCGGCCGGAACTCGGTCATGTCGACACGGAGGAGACGGAAGGGACCGCGCAGGCCGAGGTGGTGTCATGAACCGGCGGGTCGCCGTCACCGGCGTAGGTGTCGTCGCCCCGGGCGGAATCGGCATATCCCAGTTCTGGGACCTGCTGTCCAACGGGCGTACGGCGACGCGCCGGATCTCCCTCTTCGACCCGGTGGGCCTGCGCTCACAGATAGCGGCCGAGTGCGATTTCGACCCCGCGGCACACGGCCTGGACCACGAGACCACCGAGCGGTGCGACAGATACATACAGTTCGCGCTGGTCGCCGCCACCGAGGCGGTCCGCGACGCGGGCCTCGACCTGCAGCGGACGGACCCCTGGCGGATGGGAGCCAGCCTGGGGAGCGCGGTAGGGGGCACCACGCGACTGGAACACGACTACGTCCTCGTCAGCGCGAACGGCGCACGATGGGACGTCGACCACCAGCGGGCGGAGCCGTCGCTGCACCGGGCCTTCACCCCGAGCACCCTCGCCTCCGCCGTCGCCGAGGAGTTCGGCGTCCACGGCCCCGTGCAGACCGTCTCCACCGGGTGTACCTCCGGACTCGACGCGGTGGGATACGCCTACCACGCCATCGCCGAGGGCCGAGCCGACGTATGCCTCGCGGGCGCCTCGGACTCCCCGATCTCGCCGATCACGATGGCGTGTTTCGACGCCATCAAGGCGACCTCTCCGAACAACGACGACGCCGCACACGCCTCCCGCCCCTTCGACGCCCGCCGCGACGGGTTCGTCATGGGGGAGGGCGCCGCAGTACTCGTCCTGGAGGAACTCGGGCACGCGCGTGCCCGAGGCGCGGAGGTCTACTGCGAGATCGCCGGCTACGCGACGTTCGGCAACGCCTACCACATGACCGGGCTCACCAAGGAGGGCCTGGAGATGTCACAGGCGATCGACGGCGCCCTCGGCCAAGCCCGCCTCAACGGCACCGACATCGACTACGTCAACGCGCACGGCTCGGGCACCAAGCAGAACGACCGCCACGAGACCGCGGCGGTCAAGCGGTCACTGGGCGACCACGCCTACGCGATTCCCATGAGCTCGATCAAGTCCATGGTGGGTCACTCGCTCGGAGCGATCGGCTCCATCGAGGTCGCGGCCTGCGTACTCGCCCTGTCCCACCAGGTGGTACCACCCACGGCCAACTACGAGACCCCGGACCCCGAATGCGACCTGGACTACGTGCCCCGTGTGGCACGCGAGCGGAAGCTGCGCCATGTGCTGTCGGTGGGCAGCGGCTTCGGCGGCTTCCAGTCCGCGGTCGTGCTCAGGGGCCCTGAGGGGAGGCGGCAGTGAGCAGGCAACGCCCCAGACGTGCGGTCGTCACCGGCCTCGGTGTGGTGACACCGCACGGAATCGGTACCGACGTCTTCTGGAAGACCGTGAAGGAAGGCGGCAGCAGCCTCGCGCCCGTCGGCAAGGAGGGGTGCGACCATCTCCCGTTGCGGATCGCGGGCGAAGTACGCGACTTCGACGCGGACGCCCTGATCGAGGGGACGTTCCTCGTCCAGACCGACCGGTTCACGCACTTCGCCATGGCCGCCACCCAACTGGCACTGGACGACGCCGGTTTCGGGCGCGCCGACATCGACTCGCCCTACTCCGTGGGCGTGTTCACGGCCGCCGGCTCCGGCGGCGGCGAGTTCGGCCAGCGCGAACTCCAGAAACTGTGGGGGCAGGGCCCGCGCCACGTCGGCCCCTACCAGTCGATCGCCTGGTTCTACGCGGCCAGCACCGGTCAGATCTCGATCCGCAACGGCTTCAAGGGCCCCTGCGGTGTCGTGGCCGGCGACGAAGCCGGCGGCCTGGACGCCCTGGCACACGCCGCCCACGCGGTACGGCGCGGCACCGACGCGGTCGTCGTCGGCGCGACCGAGGCCCCGCTGGCCCCGTACTCGATCGTCTGCCAGCTGGGTTACCCCGAGCTGAGCCGGAACGACGACCCGCAACGCGCCTACCGGCCCTTCACCACTGCCGCCTGCGGGTTCGTGCCCGCCGAGGGCGGAGCGATGCTCGTGGTGGAGGAAGAGCGGGCCGCGCGCGAACGCGGGGCCGACCCGCGAGCGACACTGGCCGGCCATGCGGCGACGTTCACGGGCGCCTCCCGCTGGGCGGACTCCCGGTCCGGTCTGGCCCGGGCGATCAGCACCGCGCTGACGGAGGCCGACTGCCGCCCGGAGGACGTGGACATCGTGTTCGCGGACGCCCTCGGCGTGCCCGAGGCCGACGAGGCCGAGGCGCTCGCCCTCACCGACGCGCTCGGCCCGCACGCACGCCGCGTGCCGGTCACCGCCCCCAAGACGGGAATGGGGCGCGCCTACTGCGCGGCACCGGTGCTCGACGTGGCGACCGCGGTGCTCGCCATGGAACACGGGACGATCCCGCCCACACCCAACGTCTTCGACATCTGCCACCACGTGGACCTCGTGGTCGGCCGTGCACGCGCTGCCGAGCTGCGCACGGCACTGGTTCTCAGCCGCGGACTCATGGGCTTCAACTCGGCGCTCGTCCTGCGCCAGGGCTCCGTTCCGCCCCCCGAACGAAGGAGTGCATCCGTATGACCGACCAAGTGGACCACCAGGTGACCATCGACGATCTGGCGGAGCTGATGAAGCGCACCGCCGGAGTGAGCGTCGACCCCCTCATCCTCGAAGAGGAGTCCGGCTCCGGCTGGGACACCTTCGGCCTGGACTCCCTCGGCCTGCTGGGCATCGTGGCCGAGCTGGAGAAGCGCCACGGCATGGGCCTGCCCGAGCAGATGGAGCGCTGCAAGACGCCCGCCGACTTCCTCGCCGTCGTGAACGGCGTCCTGATGAAGGGAGCATGATATGGCCGCCCACACCGAGAACGAGATCACCATCGCGGCACCCCTGGACCTGGTCTGGGACATGACCAACGACATCCAGAACTGGCCGCGGCTGTTCAGCGAGTACGCCTCCGTCGAGGTGCTCCACCGCGACGGCCACCGCACCACCTTCCGGCTCACCATGTACCCCGACGACCAGGGCCGGGTGTGGAGCTGGGTCTCCGAACGCGTCGCGGACCGTATGACGCGGACCGTCTGGGCCCATCGCGTCGAGACCGGTCCCTTCGAGTACATGAAGATCCGCTGGGAGTACACCGAGACACCGCACGGCACCCGGATGGACTGGATCCAGGACTTCACGATGAAGCCGGACGCACCCGTCGACGACGCCGGGATGACAGAGATCATCAACCGCAACTCCCGCGAACAGATGGCCCTCATCCGCGACCGGATCGAACGGGCCGCGGGCGAACGCCGCAGCGCCGCGGTTCTCACCGACTGAAGGGGCCCCCGATGCACCACACCCTGATCGTCGCCCGCATGGCACCCGGAGCGGCACCGGACATCGCCCAGGTCTTCTCCGAGTCCGACAGCGGCGAACTGCCCCATCTCGTGGGCGTCACCCGGCGCAGCCTCTTCGAGTTCGGTGATGTGTACCTGCACCTCATCGAGAGCGAGCGCGACCCCGCACCCACCATCGCCAAGCTGGCCGGCCATCCGGAGTTCCGCGGCGTCAGCGAGCGGCTCTCCCCGTACGTCTCCGCCTACGACCCTCAGACGTGGCGGAGCCCCAAGGACGCGATGGCACGCTGCTTCTACCGCTGGGAACGGGACACCACGGGCTGAGGAGACCTCGCAGCGGGCTGAGGAGACCTCGCTTCACCCACCCCACAGCGCACCGCTGAACGACTGCGGTGCGCTGTGGGATTCGGGTTTCTACTCGACGTCCACCCAGTTGAGGCTGCGCTCCACGGCCTTCTTCCAGCCCGCGTAGCCCTTCTCCCGCTCGTCGTCGTTCCACTGGGGTTCCCACCGTTTCGACTCGTGCCAGTGCGAGCGGAGTTCGTCGGTGTCCTCCCAGAAGCCGGTGGCGAGTCCCGCCGCGTACGCGGCGCCGAGCGCGGTGGTCTCGGCGACGACCGGGCGGCTGACCGGTACGCCGAGGATGTCGGCCTGGATCTGCATGCACAGGTCGTTGGCGGTGACACCGCCGTCGACGTGCAGCACGTCGAGGGCCACCCCGGCGTCCCGCTCCATCGCTTCGGCGACGTCGCGGCTCTGGTAGCAGATGGCCTCCAGGGTCGCCCGGGCGAGGTGCGCATGGGTGTGGTACCGGGCAAGGCCGACGATCGCGCCCCGGGCGTCGGAGCGCCAGTACGGCGCGAACAGACCCGAGAAGGCGGGTACGAAGTAGATGCCCCCACTGTCCTCCACCTGCCGCGCCAGAGTCTCCACCTCGGAGGCGGAGGAGATGATCCGCAACTGGTCACGGAGCCACTGCACGGCGGACCCGGTGACCGCCATGGACCCCTCCAGCGCGTACACCGCGGGGGCGTCCCCGAACTGGTACGCCAGTGTGGTCAGCAGTCCGCTGCTGGACCGGACGATCTCCGTGCCCGTGTTGAGGACCAGGAAGTTGCCGGTGCCGTAGGTGTTCTTGGCCTCGCCCGGGCGGAAGCAGACCTGGCCGACTGTGGCCGCCTGCTGGTCCCCGAGGACCCCGGTGATGGGTACCGCGGTGCGCAGGGGACGGCTGGTGCGGGTGGCCCCGAACGCCTCCGGGTGCGAGGACGGGTTGATGGCCGGGAGCATGGCGCGCGGAATGCCGAAGACGTCGAGGAGTTCGTCGTCCCAGTCGAGGGTTTCAAGATTCATCAGCATGGTGCGGCTGGCGTTGGTGACGTCCGTGGCGTGGATGCCGCCGTTCGGGCCGCCGGTGAGGTTCCACAGGACCCAGGCGTCGGTGTTCCCGAAGACGGCCCGCCCCCTCTCGGCGGCCTCCCGGACACCGTCGATGTTCTCCAGGATCCACTTGATCTTGCCGCCGGAGAAGTACGTCGCCGGGGGCAGCCCCGTCTTGCGCCGGATGAGGTCGCCGTGCTCGCGCTCCAGCGCGGCCGCCATGGAGTCGGTGCGGGTGTCCTGCCAGACGATCGCGTTGTAGTACGGCTGACCGGTTCTGGGATCCCAGATGACCGTGGTCTCCCGCTGGTTGGTGATGCCTACGGCCGCCAGGTCGGCGGCGGTCGGGCCGCCCTGGCGGACGGCGTTCTGCATCGTGGAGTTCGTGCGTTCCCAGATCTCCACGGGGTCGTGCTCGACCCAGCCGGAGCGCGGGAAGAACTGCTTGTGTTCGAGTTGGTGGCGTGCGACCTCCCGGCCGTCGTGGTCGAAGATCATGAAACGGGTGCTGGTGGTGCCTTGGTCCACCGCACCGACGAACTCGGGCATGGCGGCCCCTTTCGCTTCACTCGTCCGGCGCGGGCACCCGGCCGGGTTCCGGCTCGGCGACCGGCAGGTAACGGCTGATCAGCAGGCGGTAGAGCAGCGCTCCGACCAGGCCGCCGATGAGGGGGCCGACGATCGGCACCCAGAAGTAGAGGTCTCCGTACTGGTCACGCCAAGCGCCTCCATAGCCCGTCAGGAACGACGCCAGCCGGGGTCCGAGGTCACGGGCCGGGTTGATCGCGTAACCGGCGTCGGCCCCCCACCCCATGCCGATGACGACGACGATCAGGCCGATGACGAACGGGGCGAGATTCGCCTGCGGCGGCGTGTTCAGCAGATCGGTGACCGCGAAGATCAGCAGCAACAGCAGGGCGGTGCCGATGATCTGGTCCCGCAGGGCACCCAGCTGGCTGACCGGGAGGACGCCGTTGCCCGGCAGTGTGGAGAACACGATCTGCGTCTTGTGGGTGTGGTCGGGGTCGGCCTTCGCCAGAACCTCGGTGTAGTTCCAGCGCACCAGCAGGGCGCCCACGAAAGCGCCCGCTGTCTGGGCCAGGGAGTACGGCAGGACCTTGGGCCAGGGGAAGTCCTTGAAGGCGGCGAGCGCGAGGGTGACCGCGGGGTTGATGTGGGCGCCGCTGATGCGGGCTGCCACGTAGACGCCCATGACGACGCCGAGCCCCCAGCCCCAGGCGATGCTGTCGTGGGCGCCCAGTGCGCCGTGGGTCAACGTCCCACCGGCGACGACCTGCGCGACGGCACCGCATCCGAAGAGAATGAGGATCATGGTGCCGGCGAACTCGGCCGAGAGTTCACCCAGGAGACGTGCCCTCGACGTGGATGCCGGCATGTTCCCACCTCCCGTCCGACCGGCCCGGCCCCGCGCGATCACGTACCGGCCATCGTCACCGGCACGGCCGGGAGCGGCATCCACGGGCGGGCCGTTCGGGTGGGCAGCGACCCCGCGCCGGAGGGCGGTGACGTCCGAGCGGTGTGGCGAACGGGTGACCTGTGACAGCCTGGGCGCGGCCCGGTCGTTGAACGGTCATGGACGTCTTCGGCGACAGCCCCTACACGGGCCCCGATCAGTGGCTTGCCGGCCTGGAGGAGGACCCCTGCGCGTGGTGCGCGCAGCTACGGGACGCCGACGCCCTGGCCGGACAGATGCCGGCGGCCGGGAAACGTCCGCCCGCGCCCCGGATGGCGCCACGGGGACTGTTCCGGCGTCCCGCACGGGCCGACAGGTGAGGGCGGTGCGGACGGTGATGGTCGCTCTGACCGCCGTCACGATCGTCGCCGCTGCCCTGTCGGTCGTCCTGGCGGGATGAGCCCCGAGCGAACGGGAGCGGGTCTGCCGGCCCTGAGCGGGTGGATGTCCCGCCCAGGGCCGCGGAGGACCGTGTTCGGCTTCCGCCTCGTCGGGTTACGCGGAGGCTGATGCCGTGCGGCCGGCCGCCGGCTGACCGACCTGCTCGGTGTGCGCCCGTGGCGCCGGAACGGACTGCTCCAGACGCTGCCGGATGAGGTGGGCGAGCTGGGTGAGGTTGCCGGAGTTGCCGAGGAGTTCGGTCGGCGAGAGGCGGACGTCGAAGTACTCGCGGGCGCGCACCAGGAACTCGGCGCCCATGAGGGAGTCGATGCCGAACTCGGCCAGCGGGCGGTCGGGGCTGAGGTCGGCGGCTTCGGCGCGCAGGACGGTGGCGAGCAGCTGGGCGAGGATGCCGGTGACGGCGTGTGCGGCCTCGTCAGGAGGCAGGGCGCTCAGCGCACGCAGCACATCGCCCGGGGTGGCGTCCGAGGCGTCGGCACGGGCGGGGACGAGATGCGTGAAGCGCGGCGCGGCCATCGCGGGGAGCAGATGGCGGGCCCGGCTCCAGCGGAAGCGGCCGATCGCGGCGACGGCGGCACCGTCGGCCAGGACGCCGGCAGCGGCGGGAAGCAGCACATCGGGGGCCACGGGGTGGATTCCGCGGGTCGACACGGCATCGCCCAGATCGTTGCGGGCGAGGTAGCCGGTTCCCGCGATGGCGCCCCAGGCGATGGCCGTGCCGGGGCGGTCCGCGTGCCGGCGGGCGCGGGCCAGGGCCTCCAGGTAGCTGTTGCCCGCGACGTAGGGGGCTTGGTGCACGTTCCCGACGCACGCCGTGACGGAGGAGTGGAGCAGGAAGAGGTCCAGATCGCGGTCGGCGGTGAGGCGGTGCAGGACGGCGGCGCCGGCCGCCTTCGGGGCGAGTACGGCCGCGAAACGGTCGTCGGTCAGGTCGCTGAGAGGGGCGTCGTCGAGGTGCATGGCGCCGTGGACCACCCCGCGCAGGGCGTGCCCGGTGGCGTCCACGGCGGCGATCACCCGGCGCATGGCGGTCTCGTCGGTGACGTCGGCGGCGTAGGGAGTGGCGGTGATGCCGCGCCGTGCGAGCCGGTCGAGGACGGCGGCCGCTTCGGGAGAACCGGCCCCGCGGCGGCCGACCAGAGCCAGGTGGCGGGCGCCCAGGTCGGCGAGCCAGTCGGCGGTGGCCGCTCCGAAGCCGCCCAGGCCACCGGTGACCAGGTAGGTGCCGTCAGAGTCCAGGGCCGCGGATGACGGTGTGTGGCACACGGGGACGGGTTCGTCCATCGGATCGAAGGCGACGACGACCTTGCCGGTGTGATGGGAGTGCTGAAGCAGCCGGAACGCCTCCTCCACGCGGGCCGCGGGATGGACGACGTGCGGCAACGGCCGGTAGTCCCCGGCGTGTACGAGGCCGACGATCTCCCTCAGGAGTTCCTTCGCGGTGTCGGGGTCGGCCAGGGGCCTGGTGATGTCGACGCCGAAGTAGGCGATGTGGTCCAGGAAGGGACGCCGGGGCAGGGGCCGGTTCTCGAACATGTCCCGCTTGCCGAGCTCGATGAAGCGTCCGCCGGGGCGCAGCAGTTCCAGGCTGCGGTCGCCCGCTTCACCACTGAGCGAGTTCACCACGACATGGACGCCCCGGCCGCCGGTCAGTTCGCGTACGCGGGGCACGAAGTCCAGCGAGCGGGAGTCCAGGACGTGTTCGACGCCGAGCGCGGTCAGCAGGTCACGCTTGGCGTCACTGCCCGCCGTGGCGATCACGTGCGCTCCGTGCCGGCGGGCGTACTGCAGGGCGGCCAGACCGACACCACCGGCACCGCCGTGCACCAGGAGGGTCTCTCCCGGGGCGAGCCGCGCGAGGTGGCCGAGGGTGTGGTGGACGGTGGCGAGGACGACGGGCAGGGTGGCCGCCTCCGTGAAACTCATGCCGTCCGGGACGCGGCCGACCGCCTCCGCGTCGGCGACGGCGTGCGAGGCCAGCGCCGCGGCCGCCAGGCCGAAGACCCGGTCTCCGGGCGCCCAACCGGTGGTCCCCGGCCCGATGTCGGTGACGACGCCCGCGCACTCCATGCCCAGCCCCTGCTCGGTCGGGGTGCCCTCGACGGCCTCGGCGGGCAGCAGGCCGTTGGCCCGCATGGTGTCGCGGTAGTTCAGGGCCGCGGCCCTGACCTCGATGACGAGCCGGCCCGGACCGGGGCGGGGAACGGGGCGTTCCTGCCAGAGGAGCCGGTAGGACAGTCCGGGGTCGCGGACCGTCAACGTGAAGCAGCGGGCCGGGGCGGTGGCCGCCTCGGCCGTGACCGACGGTTGGTGCGCGGGGCGGGTGGTTTCGCGGGCGACGAAACGGCCGCCGCGGGTGAGCACGATCTCGTCCTCGTCGCAGGGGCTGAGCAGCTCCCGCGCGAGACGCCGGGCGTCGGCGGGCGGATCGTCACAGCGGTCGAGGCTGATCCGCCGCACCGTCAGGTCGGGCCATTCGTTCGCCAGGGTGCGGGCGGCGCCCCACACGGGAGCGTCGCCGGGGTGGGTCGGGCGCTCGGGGGCGGGCAGCAGCCCACTGGGACGGGTGACCAGCCAGACGGAGGCGCGTGTGCCGCCCGGCAGGCGTGCGCTCCTCGCGGCGAGAGCACGCAGTGCGGCGGCTCTGCGGGTGGACTGCCCGACGATGCGGCCGGGGTGCTCCTCGGGTTCCCCGAGCACCAGCACGGTGGCCACTTCCTCCGCTCCGGGGTCGGCCGGATCGTTGAGCCCGTCCAGATCGGTGACCGTGGCGCCACCCAGCAGTTCGGCCAGGGCCCGGGCCAGCGGCTCTTCGGACGGGGCCTCGGCCGCGACCCTCCACACGGTTCCGGGGGCCGGTACCGCGAGGGCCGGGGGCGGCGGCGCCGTACGGTCGTCCACGCCGGCCACCAGGACGGACAGGTCGGCCGTCCCGGCGTCGGTGCCGGGCCCGGTGCGGACCACACCGGTGAAGCCGCACCGTTCCAGTAGGGGCGGCCACTGATCGGGCCGCAGCAGGAGACCGTCGGGGCGCAGTGCGTGGTCGCTGCGGCGCCAGAAGCTGTCGAGGCCCCCGAAGACCGCGGCGAGGCGGGCCAGATCGTGGGGTTCGACGGCGAGCAGCCGGCCACCGGGAGCCAGCAGCCGCCTGACACGGCCGAGGCCCTGCGTCAGATCGGTGGCGGTGTGCAGGGCGCCCGCGGCCAGGACGACGTCGAACCCCGCCTCGGGCAGCTCCTTCCCGTCGGACCCGGTGTCCAGGCTGAACGTGCGGTAGTCGACGAAGTCGTAGGCGCTGAACCGGTGTTCGGCGGGGCCGAGGAGGTTGGCCGAGACGTCGGTGAAGGTGTAACGGGTGCGGTCGGCCGGCAGCACCGGGAGGACGGCGGCGGTGAGGCCTCCCGTGCCCGCGCCGATCTCCAGTACGCGCAGCGGCCGGTCGGCCGGCCAGAGCCGGACGATCTCCTCCAGTACGCACCGGACCAGCAGGTTCCCGAAGCGGCTCCGGGCGCTGAGGTCGTAGAACTGCTGATGGCGTGTCGGGTCGGCAGGCGGCAGCGGGAGAGGGCCGGTGGCGCCGGTCAGCAGGCCGGGCAGGTGGTGCAACTGGCGGGTGAGGAGGCTCGCGTCGGCCGCGAAGGCCGGATGATCGTTGATCAGACCGGCCGACAGTTCCACGTCGCGTCGCGGCGTCCCGGTCAGCTCCCACCCTCCGTCGGGACGGCCGCTGACCAGACCCTGCTCTTCAAGCAGGGGAAGCATGACCTTGAGCAGGCGCCGGTGCCGGTGCAGCAGTCCCGCCGCGACGAGGTCCCCGGCGGTGAACGGCCGGGCCGGCTCCCCCAGGAGGCCGGCCAGTACCGTCGCCCAGCGGTGCGCGATCGTGCGGTCGGCAGCCGCGGCGAAGCGGTCGCAGCCGGATTCCTGCCACGCCTGTCGCAGCTGTGTGATCCGTCCACGCGCGGCTTCGACGAGATCGGCGGGCACGGGAACGGCGACGGCGTCGCCGTGGTCACCGGGGCCCGGGGCGGCGCGCAGGACGGTCCGCTGCACGTACAGCGGTGTACGGCCGCCGGGCATCCGCCGCATGCGGAGGCGGTCGATCTCGATGACGACGGTGCCGTCCTCGTCGGTGATCACGATGTCCCAGCACACCTCGGGATCGATCACGGCACCCTGGCGCACCCGAATGACTCCCGAGGGGCCGGGCGCCCGCCAGACGCGCACGCTTCCCAGGCCGCAGGGCAGGTGGACATCGCCTGTGGCGGTCCGGTCCCGCAGCAGGGGAGCGCCTGCCTGGAAGGCGGCGTCCAGCACCGCCGGCCACACCTCGTACGCCGCGTCCGGGCTGTCGTACGTGTACGTGGCGAGCACCTCGCCATCGCCGACGTGGAGATTCCGCAGGAGCCGGAAGGCCGGACCGTAGGCGAGTCCGGCGCGCCGGCACTCCTCGTAGTGGGCCGAGCCGTCGACCGGGTGGGGACAGCGGCGGCGTGCCGCCTCCAGGTCGACCGGTGCCGGAGGACGGCCGAGCAGCGTACGCACCTGGGCGCGGGCCACCGGGTGACACTCCTCGCCGCGCCGCTCACTGGTAGCGATGGCCACAGCGCCGCTGTCCGGCTGGACGCCGGTCTGCAGTCGCATGTCGCCGGGATCGGGCCAGGGCAGGGGCAGCGGCCGGATGATCTCCAGATGGCGCACCTCCACGGCCGAGTGCAGGGCCCGCCGCCCGGCGGCCAGGGCCATCTCGACGTAACCCGCCGCGGGCATCACCACCGCCTCCTCGACGCGGTGGTCACCGAGCCAGGACACCATCTGGGGTTCGACCGTGTTCTCCCACGTCGGGTGCGGGCCGGGCAACCGCTCGCCGAGCAGCGGGTGTTCCGTCCGGCCGGTGCCGCTGGTCCGCTCCCAGTCGCAGGCCTCGCCGTGCCAGTACCGTCGGCGCTGCCAGGGATACGAGGGCAGGTCGGCCACCCGGGCGGGATGCGGGAAGTGCGCGGTCCAGTCGACGTCGGCGCCCGCCGAGACCACCGCCGCCACGGCCGCGGCCATGTCCCGGGGACCGGTGGAGTCCCGCCGCAGGGTGGGCACATGGACGGCGCCGGTACGGCGCAGGTATGGGCGGAGCACCGGGTGGGGGCCGACCTCCACGACCACGCCGGGTGTCCGGCCGAGGGCCTGGGCCGCCGCTTCGGCGAAGCGGACCGGCTCGCGCACGTTGCGCCACCAGTAGTCGGCCGTCAGCTCCTCCCCGGGCAGTGGCTCGCCCGTGACGGTCGAGACGAACGGGATACGGGCGGCCGAGGGCGTGAGGCCGGCCAGGGCCGTGCGCAGGGGCCCGGCGAGGGGATCCATCGCACGGCTGTGGAAGGCGTGGTCGAGGTCCAGCTCGCGGAAGAAGACATCCCGGGCGCTCAGTTCGGCTCCGAGAGCGGCGAGCACCTGTGGGTCCCCGGCGACGGTGACGTCCCGGTCGCTGTTGACGGCCGCCAGCTCCAGAGCGCCGTCGTAGGGAGCCAGTACGTCACGGGCCGCCTCCTCGGACAGCCCGACGGCCGCCATCCGGCCACTTCCCGCGGTGGCGGCCTGGGCCGAACTGCGCTCGGCGATCACGTGCGCGGCCTGCGCGAGAGTGAGAGCTCCGGCGACGTACGCGGCCGCGACCTCGCCGACGCTGTGCCCGAGCACCGCCGCCGGACGCACCCCGTTCGCACGGAGCAGGGCCGCAAGTCCCACCTGGACGGCGAAGAGGGCGGGCTGGGCGACCTCCGTACGGCTGAAGCGAGCCGGATCGGGGTGGGCGAGTTCCCCGGCCACCGACCAGCCCAGGTGCGGGGCGAGCGCGGCGTCCACCTCGTCGACGGCGGCGCGGAAAACGGGCTCGGCAGCGAGCAGATCGGCGGCCATGCCGGGCCACTGGGAGCCGTTGCCGGTGAACGCGCACACCACGGCGCCGTGTTCCGCTGCCGAGCCGCTCGCTCCGGCGGCCGGTGTACCGGTGAACAGCGCGTCCAGTTCGTCGGCCGCCCGGTCCGGGCTGTCGGCCAGGACGGCGGCGCGGTGCGGATGGGCGCTGCGGCGCCGGGTGGAGGTGTGCGCCAGGTCGTAGAACTCGTCGGGGGCTGCTTCCCTGAGACGTGCGGACATCCGCGTGGCCAGTTCCCTGAGCGCGTCCGCCGAACGCGCGGAGAGCAGCACGGGCAGCCTGCCGGTGGGTGCCGGACCGGCGAGCGGAGGGGTGGGCGGCGCGGTCAGCACGACATGGGCGTTCGCGCCGCCGAAGCCGAAGGAGTTGATGCCGACGGCGGCGCCGGGCCGCAGGGGGAGCTTGACGGGCTCGACCGTCGGGGCCAGCCCCAGTCCGGCGAAGTCGATCTGCGGATTCAGGGGGAGTGCGTGCAGGGTCGACGGGGCCGTGCCGTGCCGCAGCACGAGCAGTGCCTTGAACAGTCCCGCCATCCCGGAGGCCGGCTCCAGATGCCCGAGGTTCGACTTCACCGAGCCGATCGGCAGCGGCCCGGTGGTACGGCGCTGCCCCAGCGCCCGGCCCACGGACCGGGCCTCGGCCGGGTCCCCGGCGGGGGTGCCGGTGCCGTGCGCCTCGAAGTACACCAGATCGTCGGGGGCCACCCCGGCGCGCTCGTACACGTCGCGCAGCAGCGCCTCCTGCGCCTGGGAGTTGGGCAGCGCCAGGCCCATGGTGCGGCCGTCGCTGTTGGTGCCGCTGCCGGCGATCACCGCGTGGACACGGTCACCGTCGGCCACCGCGTCCGTCAGCCGCTTGAGGACCACGACGCCCCCGCCCTCGGCCCGCACGAAACCGTCCGCGTCGGCGGAGAAGGCCGCGCACCGGCCGCGCCGCGACAGCATCGACGCGGCCGAGAACCCGTAATAGCCCTCCGGCCCGGTGAGCACATGCACACCGCCCGCGAACGCGAGACGGCTGGTGCCGTCCAGCAGGGACCGGCAGGCACGGTCCAGCGCCACCAGCGCGGACGAGCAGGCGGTGTCGACCACCATGCTCGGGCCGCGCAGGTCCAGACAGTACGACAGACGGTTGGCGATGACCGACAGGGTGCCGCCGCTCACCACGTACGGGCTCAACTCGGCCGCCGCCTGGGCCTGGAGCCGCAGATAGGACGCCTCGGAGACACCGACGAACACCGAGGCCGACGAACCGGCCAGCGCCTGTGCGGGAACACCGGCGTCGTCCAGCGCCTCGACGGCCATCTCCAGCAGCAGCCGCTGCTGCGGGTCCATGCGGATGGCCTCCGCCGGCGCGATGCCGAAGTACCCCGCGTCGAAGCCCGCGACGTCCGGGAGGAACCCTCCGGCCGCCGTGTAACTCCGGTTGGCGCGCGCGGGCCCCGGGTCCACGACGCGCGCCCGCTGCATGCGGTCCTCCGGCATCTCGCCGATCACGTCCTCACCGCGCGACAACACCTCCCACAGCCCGGCCAGATCCGTCAGCCCGCCCGGCAGCCGACACCCCACACCGACAATGGCGACGGCCTGGTCACCGTGCCCCATGAAAACTCCCCCTCTTGCTCGATCACGTACCGGTCTCCCAAAGCGTGCCCAAGCAGGAGGCAAGCAGCTATTCGCCTCTTTGATCACCTCTTCCGTCGATGAGGTGAAAAGCCGGGTGAGAGGGGCGAGTTGGCCCCCTCGGCCCTACCGTGATCCGCGTGCTTTCCGCCGTGCGTGCCCAGTTGGTGACCACCGCCGTCCATCTACCCCCCGCGTACCGCACCATGGAGGACACCCGGGCGCGCATCGCCGCCCTGGGCAGTCCTTATGTGCCACCGTCCGGTCTGCTGGAGGACCTCACCGGAGTGCGCGGGGTCCACGAAAGAGCTGACCGCGAACAGGCGTCCGACCTCGCCGTCGCGGCGGCCGCGAAAGCCCTGGCCGCCGCGGGGCTGGGAATCGACGACATCGATCTCCTGCTGTTCACGTCCTGCACCCAGGACCTCATCGAACCGGCCACCGCGCACATCGTCGCCGCCAAACTGGGCGCCGGCTGCCCGGTGTTCGATGTGAAGAACGCCTGCAACAGCGTGCTCAACGGCTTGGAGGTCGCCGCCGCGTTCATCGAATCCGGCCGCTACCGAACCGTACTGATCACCTCCGGTGAAGCGCCCACCCTGACCACCCGCTGGACCGTGCCCGATCACGATGCCTTCCTGCGGGCCCTGCCGGGATACACGCTCTCCGACGCGGGCGCCGCCGTGCTGCTGACGGCGGTCCCCGCCACCGACGACGGGCCCGGCGTCCTCACCACGGCCTTCACCGCCGATTCCACCGCCTGGGACCGCTGTGTCGTGGAGGCGGGCGGCACCATGCACTACCGCCCCAGCAGCCCGGAACCCACCTATGTGCGCCTCAACGATGACCGGTTGCGCGACGCCGCCATCGGCATCCTGCCCCTGGCGCTCGAACGCACGGCGGCGGAGCTGGAGTTGGTACGCCGAAGTGCGTTCGTCGCCTTCCACCAGATCTCCATGCCGCAGTTCCACGAGACGATTCTGCAACTCGGTCTGTCTCCCGATCGCTGTCTGCCGACCGTGGCCGAGCACGGCAACGCGGCGTCCGCGTCGCTGCCGTTGCAGCTGGTCACCGCCCTGGAGAGCGATCGCGTCGAGCCGGGTGACACCGTCGCGCTGATCGGCATGGCCAGCGGGTTCAGCGTGGGGCTGGCGGTGATCCGGCTGTGAGCACGCGGGACGGGGGAACGCGCCGCCCCGGTGCGCACCCGCCGATGCGGCCGCCGGCACAAACCCTTCCCGGTTACCCGGACCCCCGCCACTGGCGACAGGTTCCCGTCACGGACCAGCACTACGTCGATGCCGGCACCGGCGACCCGGTGCTGTTCCTGCACGGCAACCCGTCCTGGAGCTACATCTGGCGGGGCCTGCTGGACACCCTGTCACCGGACTTCCGCTGCATCGCCCCCGACCTCGCGGGACTCGGCCTGTCCCCCCGCTCCGGGGTATCGCGGGGGACGGG
This sequence comes from Streptomyces bluensis, assembly GCF_014650715.1. Classification (GTDB taxonomy): domain Bacteria; phylum Actinomycetota; class Actinomycetes; order Streptomycetales; family Streptomycetaceae; genus Streptomyces; species Streptomyces bluensis. Next base: position 48,529 of record NZ_BMVM01000016.1, read on the forward strand.
CTCTCCCCGCGCGAACGGACCCGTGGACCGCCTTGAACGGCACATCGCGTGTCTGGACCACCTGTTCCACCACCTCACCGGCAGCCAGGGGGCGCCCGCCCGCGGATGGACCCTGGTGGTGCACGACTGGGGCGGCCCGATCGGCATCGCGTGGGCGCTGCGCCACCCCGGCGTGGTGGCACGGCTTGTCGTCCTCAACAGCGTGGCCTTCCCCTGGCCCGCCGGCTACCGGTTGCCGCTGTATCTGAGGTGGATCAGGGACAGTGCCCCGGTCGCCGCCTTCGCGCGGGCCACCAACGCCTTTCCCCGCGCCGCCGTACGGTTCGGAGTCGTACGCCGACTCGGCGCGGCCGAACGGCTGGCGTACCTGCTGCCCTTCGCCGACGCACCGAACCGCCGCACCGTCGTGGAGTTCATCCGGTGCATTCCCCGGGGCGACGACGACCCGGCATGGCGACTGCTCGAACCCGCCGATGCCGGGCCCGCCGAAGCGGAACCCGCCGGAGCCGCCGGTGGCCTCGCCGGTCTGCCGGTGTTCATCGGCTGGGGCATGCGGGACCCGGTGTTCACCCCCCTCGTGCTGGACGAGTGGACCCGCCGGTTCCCACAGGCCCGCGTACACCGCTACCGGAACGCCGGCCACTTCGTGATGGAGGACGCCGCCGGGGAACTCGACCGGCACGTCCGCGACTTCCTGCTTCGGACGTGACAGCGTGAACGCTCCTGGCCTCTCCGCGCGCCTGGCGCGCCTGGTCGAGCAACAGCCGCGAGCCACGGCGCTGGTGCGGGGCCGTCGCGACGGATCCGGCCACGTCATCAGCTTCGCTCAGCTCCACGAAGGCTGCCGCCGCACGGCCGAGGCGTTCCATGACGCCGGGCTGCGCCGCGGGCACAAGGCCGTGACGATGACGCGCGACCCGTACGAGTTGCTCACCGTCGTCTACGGGCTGTTCGCCGTCGGCGCCGTACCGGTCCTGCTGGACCCGGGGCTTCCGCGGCCCCAGCTGCGCGCGTGCCTAGACGAAGTGGCACCTCAGGTGTTCGTCGGCGAGCCCCTGGCCCACCTGGCACGCCGCGCGCTGGGCTGGGCCCGAGGGCACGTACGCCTTCCCCTGGTCACCGGCCGGGCCGTGCCCGGACTCGGACGCCGGCTGCCCGTGACGGTGCCGGACACGGACGGACCGGCCTGGGAACTGGAGGAACTGCCCCCGGAAGACCTGGCGATGATCGCCTTCACTTCCGGCTCCACCGGGGTGCCCAAGGGCGCGGAATACCGCTACAGCACCCTGACCGGGCAACTCGACGCCCTCGGCCCGGTCCTCGCACCACGACCGGGTGACGTCCTGCTCGCCGGCTTCCTGCCCTTCGTCCTCCTCGGCCCGGCGCTGGGCCTGACGACACTCGCGCCCGCCGTCAGTCACCGCTGCCCGGCGCGCACACCGCCCGAACGCCTGCTGAGACCTCTGCTGGAGCACCAGGCCTCGGTGGTCGCGGCGTCGCCCGCCGTACTGCGGCTGCTCGCCGACCACTGTGTCCGTCGCCGGCTGACCCTGACCTCGGTCGACCGCGTGGTCTCCTTCGGAGCGCCGCTGCGCGCCGGGCTCGCCGACGCCCTGCACGCGGTACTGCGGCCGGACGCCGAGGTGCTCAGCGTGTACGGGGCCACCGAGTGCCTGCCGGTCAGCGCCATCAGCACCCTCGAACTGCGGTGCGCGGCAGGCGCAGACGGCCGGCCCGGACGAGCAGGGACCTGCCTCGGCCGCCCCCTGCCCGTGGTTCAGGTGCGGATCCTGGACGAGGATCGCTCCGGTGTGGGCGAGATCGCCGTCGCCGGACCCAACGTCAGTGCCGCGTACCACGCCCGCCCCGAGGCGACCGCCGCCGCCAAGGTCCTGGCACCCGGGGGTCTGCTGCACCGCACCGGCGATCTGGGCCGGCTCGACGAGGACGGCCGGCTGTGGTTCCACGGCCGCCGGTCCCAGCAGGTGACCGGTGCCGGATTCGCCTTGCCGACCGAGGGCGTCGAGACGACGGCCGACACCACGCAGGGCGTCCGGCGCACGGCACTGGTGGGCGTCGGAAATCCCGGGCACCAACGGGCCGTGCTGTGCGTAGAACTGGAACGCGGCAGCGGCGACCCACAGGACGCCCTGCGCGAACTGCACCTGACACTGCGACGGCATCCGGACGGACACCACGTCTCAGCCGTGCTCGTCCACCCGGGCTTCCCCACCGACATCCGGCACAACTCCAAGATCGACCGGGAACGGCTGGCCGCGTGGGCCTCCCGACAACTGAAGCGGGTGCGATGACCGGACCACAAGAAGCTCGGCTACAAGAAGCTCCACTACAAGAAGCCGGCCCGCGAAGGGTTCTCGTCACAGGTGGCAGCGGGTTCCTCGGTGCGGAGATCTGCCGTCAACTCGTCGGGCGCGGTACCGAGACCGCCTCCCTCAGCCGCCGCCCCAGCACCGCCCTGGACCGGCTCGGTGTCCGCCAGCACCTGGGCGACCTCGCCGACACGGACGCGGTCGGCAAGGCGGTCACCGGATGTGACGCCGTCATCCACAACGCGGCCCTGGCCGGAGTCAGCGGCCCACTGCGACCGTACTGGACCACCAATGTGGAGGGCACACGCAACGTCCTCGACCAGTGCCGCGCCCACGGTGTCCGCACCCTCGTGTACACCTCGACCGCCAGCGTCGTCTTCCGCACCGGCGGCCTGGAGAACGCCGATGAACACACTCCCTGCCCCGAGCGGCACCTGGCCGCCTATCCGCTGAGCAAGGCACGCGCCGAGGCGCTCGTGCTGCGGTCGGACGGCTCCGACCTGGCCACCGTCTCCCTTCGCCCCCACCTCATCTGGGGGCCTGACGACCCCCACTTCCTCCCCGCCCTGACCCGCGCGGCCCGTGGCCGCCACCTGATCATGCCGGGGAGGGGAACCAACCTCGTCGACACCACCCACCTGCGCACGGCCGCCCACGCCCACCTGCTCGCCCTCGACCGCCTCCACCGGGGAGAGCCCGTCAACGGGCGCGCCTACTTCATCACCCAAGGTGAGCCCTGCCCGCTCGCCGCCATGGCCACCCTCTACCTGGCGGCGACCGGAATCCGCGTCGCATGGCGCTCCGTCCCGCCGGCGCTCGTGCACGGCGCGGCCACCGTCCAGGAGGCGGCCGCCCGCCTCACCGGTTCCCCCCGCACGCACACGCTCAGCCGCTTCCTGGTGAACGAACTCACGCACCCGCACTGGTTCGACATCACGGCCGCCAGACGGGACCTGGGATTCACACCACCCGTCGGCCTCGTCGACGGCCTCCGCGAGCTGGCCCACACCTCCGGACGCCCGGAGATCCTGAACCGTGCCCTCGCCGAACTTGCCGAACTCGCCCCTGAGCGCTGAGGTCACCCCTTCATCGCGCCCTGGAGCAGTCCCGCGATGAAACTGCGCTGGAAGATCACGAAGAGGATCAGGATGGGCAGCATCACGATGATCGTCCCCGCCGCCAGTGTGGGGACGTCCGTGCTGTTCTGACCGACGAAGAAGCCAAGCCCGGCGGGTGCCGTGTGCTTGGTCGTGTCCTGGATGAGGACCAGCACCAGCAGGAACTGGTTCCACGACCACATGAACACCAGCAGACCGAGCGTCATCAGGGACGGGCGGGCCAGCGGGAGCAGGATCCTCAGCAGGATCGTGGCCGACGAGGCGCCGTCGATACGAGCCGCCTCCACCAGCGACACGGGGGTGGACCGGAAGTGGGTGCGCATCCAGAACACGCTGAACGGCATGAACAGCGCGATCTCCACCAGGATCACGCCCAGGTACGAGTTGGTCAGACCGAGACCCCGCAGGTCGAAGTAGAGGGGGACCACGATCAGTTCGACCGGGATGGTGAGACCGGCGATGAAGAACGCCGCGACCGCGTTGCCGCCCGGGAGTCTCATGGTCCCCAGCGCGTAGCCGGCCAGTGCGGAGAGGACCAGGGAGGCGGGGACGACACCGGCCGCGATGGTGAGGCTGTGGCGGATGAGGTCGGAGAATCCGGCCACCGACCATGCCTGCGCGTAGTTGTCCCAGCTCCACCGCTGCGGCCAGGTCAGACCCACGACCGGCGTGCCCGCGGGCTGGAGGGAGGCGAGGAAGACGCTGAGGAACGGGATCACGACGGCGATCGCCATGACCGTCAGGAGCGCGTAACCCGACCAGCGTTCCGCTCGCGTCGCGGTGTTCATGACTGTGACCTCGACAGACGGTTGACGAGGTAGACGATCGCGAGCATCACACAGCCGAGGACGACCGCAAGGGCCGCGGCCAACCCGACCTCGCCCTCGGAGAACGCCAGTCGGTACACGAGCAGGCCGGGCACCGTGGTCTGCTCGCCGGGCCCGCCGTTCGTCGTCACGTACACGAGGTCGAAGCTGGCGAGCGCGGCCACCGTGGTCACGGTCAGGGCGACGGCGAGTTCGCCGCGCAGGTGGGGCAGGGTGACGGAGACGAACTCCCGGGCGGGGCCCGCCCCGTCGATGCGGGCCGCCTCGTACAGACTGGGATCGACCTTGTGGACACCGCTCAGGAAGAGCATCATGCACAGCCCACTGAGCACCCAGGTACCGACGAGGCCCACGGCGATCAGCGCCGCGCCGAAGTCGCCCAGCCAGGCCCGCGTCACGCCGTCCAGGCCGACCACGCGGAACGCCTGGTTCACCAGTCCGTCGTCCCCGTACAGCCAGCGCCAGGTCACGCCCACCGCGACGAGCGGAACGACCTGCGGCAGCATGAACAGGAACCGGTACGCCCCCATGCCGGGCCGCCGGTGACGGCCCAGCAGGCCGGTCATCGCCAGCCCGAGCACGATGGGCACGAAGGAGAAGAACACCACCAGCACCAGGGCGTTGAACACGGACCGGCGCAGGACGGGGTGCTGGAGAATCTCCTGGTAGTTGCCGAGGCCGACCCAGTCGCCCAGCGTGACGCCGTCCCACTCGAACAGCGAGAGGTACGCCGTGTGCAGGGCGGGCAGCACCGCGAACGTGAGGTAGACGGCGAGGGCGGGCAGCACGTAGACGTAGCCGCGATACGGACTGCGCCTGCGGGAGCTCACGGGCTGGACCTGTGGCCTACCGCGCATGGTGTTCCTCCCACTGGTCCTGAAGCGAGTCGAGGTAGTCCGCCGGCTTCACGCGGTCCGCGATGAGCTTCTGGACGCCGGAGCGCAGCCGGTCGAGCATGGCGGGGGCGGCGAAGTCGGGGAACGTCGTGATCCCGTCGTCGGCGACGGCCCGCCGGTGGCCCTCGGCGATGTCGGCGAGAACGCCTTCCGGCTTCGCCACGGCCTCGGGGTTGGGCGGCAGGAAGCCGTGGTCGCTGATGATCTGGCCGGCCTCGGGCGAGGTCAGGAAATCGAGGAACACGCCTGCCGCCTCGGGGTGTTCCGTCCGGGACGAGACGGCGTAGGAGACGCTGAAGCCCGAGGCCACCGTGGGGGAGGAAGCCTGTACGCCCGGCATCGGGAAGAAGCCGACGTTGTCGCCCATGACGGCCGCCAGCTGCCCCGCCGCCCAGTTGCCGTTGATCAGGAAGACGCTGTCGCCCTGGGTGAACCGGGCGGTGGAGTCGATCTGTGCCGTGCCGTTGGCGGACTCGTTGTAGTAGCCCTTGCGGCCCCACTCGACGACGAGCTCGCCGGCGGTGATCCCGGCGGGCGTCTCGATGGTGGCGCCCTTGGCGCCGTTCACCCAGTCCCAGTAGTCGTCCGTGGGCATGGTCTGGTTGAGGAGCGCGGCCCACAGGTGGATGCCGCCGGAATCGAGCGCGCCGACGCCGAGCGGTGTCAGGCCCGCCTCCTTGGCCGCCGTGAGTTGGTCCTCGAACTCCGCCAGAGTCCTGGGCGCAGAGCCGATCCCGGCCCGCTCGGCCAGCTTCTTGTTGTAGTAGATGCCGGTCATGGACAGGCCGGCCGGGACCCCGAACAGGGCACGCCCGCCGGTGGCCTCACTCCTCCGCCCGGCGGTGAGCTGGTCGAGACTGACCGGGGGAATGGCGTCGTCCCAGCCGTACGCCTCCCGATAGGGCGCGAGATCGAGGATCTGGCCGTCCGCCGCGAGGTCGTTCATCCCGACCGCGTACTGCGCGATGTCGGGCGCGGTGTCCGAGGTCATGGTGAGCTTCAGGTTCTGGACGTAGTCCGGGAACGTCTTGTAGTGCGGCTGGACACTGATGGTGGGATGGTCCTTCTCGAAGGCGGCGATCAGCGCGTCGACCATCAGCGGAGCGTCGGCGAACTCCAGACGTAAGGTGATGTCCTCGTCCGGCACGGCGGTCGAGGACGGCACGCTACGGGGCCCCGGCACCACGGCCGCGCTGCCGGGGGTCAGGGCGTCGCAGGCGGTGAGCGGCAGCGCGAGCGCGACGGCGCAGGTCATCGCCGCGACGCGGCGACGCGTCGGGTGCGTGCTGCCCATCATCGGCCTCCTTGCTCGGTCTCGGCGTGCGGTTCGGTGCTTCAGCCTCGCGGAGAGAGGGCCTCGAATCTCCAGCAGGCCGCGATGACTGCCCATGTGGGTGAATCGAGCTTCAGCACCCTTGGTACTCACCACAGTCGCCCCCGTCCAGGCGTCGGCCGGACGATGGCACCGCCCGGCCGGCCCCGGCGGCGGTGCCCTCAGGAGCCCGCGCGGTGGTGGGGAGCGCCGTCCACCACCGACACCGGCGCCCTGGGCACACGGGGGGATTTCACCGAGTACGTCACCGTCCTGCGCACCGCCCAGAAACGCAAGCAGAACCTGATGACTCTGATGGACGAGCACCGCCGGTGAGCCGGACGGCGCCTCACCCTCCGGGGGCAGCCGCGATCACGGCACGGTGCCGCGGCTTACTTGGATTCGGCTCGTCCGAGCGGGTCGGGGGCGGCCGCCAGCGCGTCACACGCCGCCTGCCAAGCGGAATCCCCGGGATAGAGCTCGGTGCGGAGGTAGGCCCAGGTGAGCCGCTGGACCGTGGCCACTCGTGCCGGGTTCTCGTCGGTGGTCTCGGCGACGTCGTATCCGGAGACTCCGCCGAGCCCGTGCTCCGCGTCGAACAGGGTGAGCAGCGACTTGGGGCCGGGGGAGAGGAAGTACGGGTCGGTGTGCCAGTCCGGGCCACGGACCGTCAGGTGGGCAGAGCTGTCCTTGTCGCCGGCGACGACGAGCGTGGGTGTCCTCATCTCGGAGAAGTCCGTGGTGAGGAAGAACGGGTAGTTCTCGGCTACGAACTCGGTGACGGCATCGCCGCCCCGGCCGGGCGCCGCAAGCAGGACACCCGCCTTGACCCGGGGATCGGCCAGGTTCACTTCCGCTCCGTCGTCGGGATCGGTGAGCCGGGCGCCCAGCAGCAGGCTCGCGGTGTGGCCGCCCATCGAGTGCCCGGCCACGGCGACCCTGCTGGAGTCCAGGCGCCCGAGCAACTGCGGGACCGCGGCCTCGATCACGTCGAGCCGGTCGAGGATGTGCTTCATGTCCTCGGCCCGTGATCGCCAGTACAGAGGCGCCCCGGGGGTGTCGGGAGCCAGGCTCAGGGTCCTGGAGCTCAGATGGGTGGGCTGGATCACGACGAAGCCGTGCGCTGCCCAGAAGTTGGCGAGGGGAGCGTAGCCGTTCAGTGAGGAGAGGTGGTTCGAGTAGCCCTGGCCGTGCGAGAGGAGGATGACCGGCAGATCGCTCCCGGTCACGGGCGCGGAGACTCGTAGCTCCAGGTCCACGGCTCGGCCGGGAGCAGGCAGCACCACCGGACTGACCGAGAGGACGGGAGTGGGCGAGCTGAAGGGGGCGGCCGTGTAAGCCGGTTCACTCATGGTGCGTGTCCTTTTCAAGGGCCTCTGCTGCCGGTCCGTTCGGCCGGCCGTATGGAGGCGGTCAGAAGCGTCCGGCTTCAGCTAGGCTGAAGCGGAGCGTTGTTCCGATTAATATACGGAGCGGTGTTCCGTTTCGTCAATGGTCGTCGTCAGAAGGAGAGCGCTGTGTCCCCTGCAAACCAGTCCGGGGAGGTACCGGCCCGAAGCAAGCGGGCCGACGCGGTGCGCAACCAGCAGACGCTGCTTGCCGCCGCCGCCGCGGTGTTCGTCACCTCGGGCGTCGATGCGCCGATCCGTGAGATCGCGGCCAAGGCGGGCGTCGGGATGGGGACGATCTACCGCCACTTCCCGACTCGGGCTGATCTCGTCGTCGCCGTCTATCGCCACCAGGTCGAGGCGTGCGCCGAGGCCGGCCCGAGCCTGCTGGGCAGTGCCGGCTCCCCGCTCGCAGCACTCCGTCAGTGGGTCGACCTCTTCGTGGATTTCCTGGTCACGAAGCACGGACTCGCCAATGCGCTCCAATCGGACAGCAGTGGCTTCGACGCGCTGCACACCTACTTCCTCGACCGCCTGGTGCCCGTCTGCGCGCAGCTGCTCGACGCCGCGGTCGACGCCGGCGAGATCAGGCCCGGTACGCACGCCTACGAACTGATGCGGGGTATCGGCAACCTCTGCATCGGACGTGACAGCGACCCCCGCTACGACCCCCGCCGACTGGTCGACCTGCTCCTTCAGGGACTACAGCGACCGCGGTCAGCCTGAATCACGAACCGAAGCCACCCACCTTTGCCGCACGTTCGGGCACCGTGCGCAGACCGGATCTGACATGCTCACACCTGGTCCCTGGTTTCCGAGTCCCGTCCCGCACACGGAAGGAACGACGGCCCGTGCTCGCACGCATGCCCCGCCGCGCTCCAGGCACTCTGTTCGCCCTCACCGCCGCCCTGCTCACCGGACTGCTCGCCCTGTTGGCCACGCAGCCCTCGACCGCCGCGCCGCCGGGCTCGGCCCAGACCTGGACCGGCACCTGGGCGTCCGGCGTGAGCGGAGTCCCGGCCAGCGCCGACACCGTCTTCACGGACCAGACCGTCCGTCAGATCGTGCACACCAGCGTCCCCGGGAACAGGGTCCGGGTGCGGCTGACCAACGAGTACGGCACGGAGCCTCTGGTCGTCGGCGAGGCGCGCCTCGCGCTCGGCGCCGACGGCCCGACGGGCACCGAGATCGTGCCGGACAGCGACCGCGTCCTGCGCTTCGGCGGGCGCCCGTCCGTCACCCTCGCACCGGGCGAGCGGCGCTGGAGCGACCCGGTCGCCCTGCGTACCCCAGCCGCCGCGGACCTGGTCGTCAGCTTCCACCTCCCGCACCGGACGCGCGCCACGACCGTCCACTCCAGCGCCTTCGAGCGGACGTACATCGCCGCGGGCAACGTCACGGGCAAGCCGAGCGTGGAGCCGATCACCACCACGGCGAGTTGGTACTTCCTGTCCGGGGTGAGCGTGGCCGGCGGCGCCGCGCGCTCCTCACTGATCGCCTTCGGGGACTCGATCACCGACGGCGCGGTCACGGAGACCGGCGCCAACCACCGCTGGCCGGACCTGCTGGCCGAGCGCCTTCGCCAGGACCCCGCACTGGCCCGGATCGGCGTCCTGAACACCGGCATCGGGGGCAACCGCCTGCTGCGCGACCCGAACCCGCCCGCGGGCAATCCGGCCGAAACGTTCGCCGCGTACTTCGGTGAGGCCGCTCTCAAGCGCTTCGACCGCGATGTCACCTCCCAGCCGGGCGCCCGCTACGCGATCGTCCTGATCGGCGTCAACGACCTCGGCCACCCGGGGAACATCGCCCCCGCCGACGAGGAGGTCACGGCCGCGGACCTCATCGCCGGGTACCGGAAGCTCATCCAGCGCGCCCACGCCCACGGGCTGAAGATCTTCGGCGCCACGATCCTGCCCTTCGAGGGCGACACCCTGAACTTCTACACGCCCGAGCGGGAGGCGGCCCGGCAGGCCGTGAACCAGTGGATCCGCACCAGCGGCGCCTACGACGGTGTCGTCGACTTCGACGCGGCGGTACGCGACCCCGAGCACCCTGGCCGACTGCTCCCGGCGTACGACAGCGGCGACCACCTCCACCCGAACGACGCGGGCATGGCCGCGATGGCCCGGGCGGTGCCGCTGCGCCTCTTCCGCTGATCACCGCACTCCGACCGGCTGCCCGGCGACGGACTCAGGCGGCGTACACCCTGCCCTGCTTCAGGACGAAGTCCGTCGGCTGTGAGCAGCCGAGGGACGGTGTGAGCAGCAGGCTCACGGTGAGCGGGGCGGGTTCGGTGCCGGCGGTCGAGAACTGGCAGACGGCACCGGTGCCCGTGAGGGGATACCAGAACCAGCCGTCCACGTCACCCACGGTCACGCGGTCCGACTCCTTCCAGGCGCCACCGGCCCGTGTGTAGACCTGCAGGAGCACAGAGGCGGCGTACTCGTCCTCCGTCGAACGCTGCGCGGTCAGCGTGATCTTGTAGTCGGTTCCGAGGACGGAAGAGGCGATCTGTCGTGTCTGCTGCGCAGCCGCCTCCGCGTTCGAGGCGCCGGCACCGGTGCCTCCGAGGACGGCTGCCATCAGGACGGTGAGCACTGCGGCGACGCCACGGCGGGCGTGTGTGCGGGTCAAGCTCATGTGGTCCCCCGTTGGGGTGAGTTGGGGTGGAAGGTCGGATTGTTCCCTTGATGATGAAGACGAGTGACACAGCTGAGAGGTTGTACTGGGGGGCTGACGCAGCGTCAGGGGCAGTGTGGGGGTTGCAGGGTTGCGGGGGTGGGGCCGTCGGGGCGGACCGTGATGCCGTACACCGCCTTCGTGGGGGCGGAGTGGAAGGCCACGGTGTGCACCGGCAGTAGGTGTTCGAGCAGGACGGTCGATTCGCGGAGCGCGAATTGCAGACCGAGGCAGGCGCGGGGACCGAGGCCGAAGGGGTAGTACGCGCCCGGGTGAGTGGGCCGGCCGTCCGGGGTGAGGAAGCGCCGGGGGTCGAAGTGCTCCGGCTCGGGCCACAGTTCGGGATCGCGGTGCGTGAGGTACGGGCTGATCAGGATGTCGGTGCCCGCCCTGACCGCGTAGCCGCCGGCGAGGATGTCGTCCTCGGTGACGTGGCGGGGCAGGATCCAGGCGGACGGGTAGAGCCTGAGCGTCTCGTGGATCAGGGCCTGGAGCGCCTGGCGGCGTTGCGCCGGGCTCTCGCCGCCGGCGGTGAGAGCGTGTTCGCGGGCGGCGGGGTACCGGTGGAGGAGCAGGTAGAGCCAGGTCAGGGTGGTGGCGGTGGTCTCGTGCCCGGCCACGAGCAGGGTGACCAGCTCATCGCGGATCAACTGGTCGGTGTACTCCGGGCGTTCAGTGGCGGCGTCAATGAGGACGCGCAGCAGTCCCGGCCCGTCGGGGCCGGGCGCCCCGCTGCGAGCGGCCTCGATGGCGTGGCGGGCGACCGCGTCGATCCGGGCGAGATCGGCGGCGACGGCGTCCTGGGCGCCGGTGACATCAGCGGGCAGAGTGGGAAGGGCCGCCGCCACGGCTGCCACGGCGCCCACTTCGCGCTCCGTCCCGTCGTCGAGAGGGTGCCCGGTCAGAGAGCGCCAGATGGCGTCCAGGGCGAAGCGGCGCATCTCCCGCCCGACATCGAGCGTCTGCCCGGTACGGGCGTACTCGCCCCAGCGCCCGGCGGTGGTCCGGGCGGCCTCGGTGATCCGCTGTTCGTAGCGGCGCATCCCGGTACCGGTGAACTGGGACTGAAGCAGGCGGCGTTGCCGCTTCCACGCCGCACCGGTGGCGGCGAGGACGCCGTCGCCGATCAGCACACGGGCACGGTGGGAACGCTTGACGTACCGCTCCGGGTGACGGGCGAGTACGTGCTGGACGGCCTGCGGGTCGGTGACGAGAACGGTGGGAGCCGGCCCGAGACGGAACGCGGCGACGCCCCCGCACCGCTCGCGCACCCGGGACAGCAACTCGACCAGTTCGCCTCCCTGCGAACGCCACCGCTCCACGAGTCCCGGTTCGGCTTCCGGGACCGGCCGCCCTGTTGTGGGAACGTCACGAAGGGAGCCGGGACTGGCTTCGGGGTTCATGTTCCTTCTCCTGGTCAACCGCTGGGCTCGGCCGTAACGGAGCCGCTGGCACCACGGACTGTACGGGAGTAGTCACATCTCGTGACAGCCCGCGGTGCTCGCGGTCAAGTCACTCCCGGAGAAGGGCTACCGCACGACGGCGTCATTCACGGAAGCCCGTATGGCTGCCGTGCCGCCGCCGTCACCGGGTGGGCTCAGCAGCGCTTGCTGGAGTGGCCCGTAACGGGTGCGGGATCGCCGGCGGCCCGTACGGAGCCCGTCGCGGCCGTGCACTCGGTGACTGTGCTGGTGCCGTTGGACCAGAACTCCTGGGCGGTGGTGTTGGTCCAGGAGCGCTTGCCCAGGATTTCGTCCTGCGCGTAGCTGTAGACCGCGGCGGTGACGTCGTAGTCCCCGGCGATGTCGCGGAAGCTCTGCCAGACCCAGACGTAGCCGTAGTTCTCGGCACAGGACGGCGAGTAGAACTGCTTGACGGAAGCGATGGTTTTGCCACTGCGGGTGATGTAGCCGGTGGTGCCGATCTGGTAGGCGTCCGCGCACACCCCGGCGGCCTGCGCCCGCGTGCTCGCCGGGTTCCCGGACGGGGACGGTGCGGTGGACGTGGCCGCTGTGGTGGTGGGCGCGGGCGCGGGCGCGGGGCCGGTCCCGGCGGAGGCGATTCCGGCTGGGATGAGGGCGAAGGCACAGCTCAAGGCTGCGACGACGGTCTTCGGGTAACGCATGGTCAGATCCCCCTGAAGGTGGTCAGGCGCGACGTCCGCAGCGGGAAACGCCCAAAGACGTCGTGCGGGGTCGGCACAGGTCCAAGCTGCACGAAGCGGTGGTTACCGGATGGCCGGGAACGCTTCGGACATGTGGTGAGACCCGCCGGGCGGCCGAAGGGTTGTACGCGATGACGAGCCGCGTCGCGGCGGCGGTGGAACGCGCGCCGCGCCCAGGGGCGTGCCCCGCGCCGCACGTTCGAGGATCGTCCCGGGCAGGCGCCTTGGCGTACTGAGGGGCGCGTTGGGTGGTGTGCGCGCCGGTATGTGGTGGATGTGCGCCGGGGGTACAGGGGGTGTGACGCAGAACACGTCGGGGTGGCGGAGAACTGTTCGGCGCTTCCCTCGGCCGGATTACGCCTGGCCAGAGGGATACGGAGGGTCACTAGCGGCGCTTGTTGAAGGTTGCACAGTGCGGTCGACTGGGGACGCTGGGTGAGTTTTCTGGGGGAGGGATGAGTGATCGGCCTCGCGATTCACTTAGGTAGTGGACAGACCCAACGGGCCATCGGCGCACGCGAGTTGGCGCCGGTTCCCTGCTGACCCTCAATGGAGAGGATCTCTGCCATGTCCCCTGTCGACGGGAGGCCGGCGTGAACCACCACGACGCCCTGGAGGGCGAGCCGCCTGCGGAGTACGGCCTGGGGCTGTCCCAGTCGATGTTCGTGCCGCTGGATCTGCCGCTGGACTTCGAGGCCTTCTACCTCGGCCACCAGACGGCCTTCCACGCGTACGCGGAGGTCCACTTCGGTACCCGCGCAGCCGCTGAAGAGGTCATACACGAGGTGTTCCTGGAGATCCACGCCGGCTGGACGGAGTTGCTGAGCGCGGGCAACCTCGAACAGGGCGCGTGGGCGATCGTGCGGCGGGCCGTGCACGACCGGCTGGAGCTGGAGGGGCGGGCACCGGCGTTCGTCATCAACGGCCCCATCGCCCAGGCCCTGGCCGCCACCCGGGACAAGCTGCAGAAGATGGAGTCCACCAGCGGCCTGTACGAGGCGATCGCGGAGCTGCCGAACCGCCAGTTCGAGGTGATCGTGCTGCGCTATCTGCTGGGCTACCCCACCGCCAAGGTCGCCTGGTTCGTGGGCATCGACGAGCGCACCGTCGGCCACCATCTGCGGCGCGGCAAGGAACGTCTGCGGATCAAGCTGGGCCTGCCCGACGACCGAAAGAAGCCGAAGAAGAAGGGAGAAGGAACGTGACCGCCACCATCGAGGCCCTGCTGGCCGACGCGCAGATCCCCGTCTCCGCTCCACGGCGCTTCGACGTCGCCGCCGCGCTGCGCCGTCTTGCCGCGGACGCTTCCCGTCGTACGCCCACCGTGGAGATCGCCCGCGCGGCGCAGGCAGGGCAGCGCCTGGGCGTGGTGTGCCGGTGGGTGCTGAACGAGCCCGACGCCGCCGAACACGTGGACAGGATCGCCGAAGGACCGGACCGCGGGCCGCTGACCGGAGAGGAAATGGATGTCGAAGGGGCCCTGGTCTTCGCCTGCCTGCTGTATCTGACGGGGCACCCGGAGTCCGCGCAGTTCTGGTGGCAGCTCGCCGCCGGCGCGGGCAGCCGCGCCGCCGCCTACTGCCTGCACCTGCACCACCTCTCCATCGGCGAATCGCGGGGGGCGTGGCACTGGTTCCACCAGCTCACCCACTCCATGGCCGACACCGCCCCGCCGGACGCCGCGTTCCTTGAGGGCCTGGAGATCTTCGCCCGGTACGTGCGGACCAACGGCTCCCGCGCGATAGCCCCGACCGGCCTGCTGGAGTGCGAGGTCGACCGGCTCGCCGCGCGCACACCGGGCTCTTCCGTGATAGTCGCCCGGCCCGACAGCCAACTGGTCGCCCGCCTACAGGAGTTCGCCGCAGGCCGCTGAGACCGCACCCACCACACGCGGTCACACACAGGGGAGCCGTGTCCAGCCACCGGTTCCAAGGCCACGGGCCGGACAGGCTCCCCAACACGACGCCATCGGAAGGAGACGTCCTCCATGCACCCCAGCCGTCGACCATCGCGCAGGGGCCCGAACCGCCTTGCCCACTGCCGCACGAAGGGCGCCCGCCGTAGGAGCACCGCCCTCATCCAGATCCTGCACGGCGCCTGCTACGCCATCGGCACCGGCGTGATCGGACTCGCCTTCCTGTGGGCCGAACGCCTCTGGTGACCGGAAGCCGGCGGCCTGTGCCGACGGGCCGTCGTCTCAGCGTGCCCGCGCCGGGTCCACCGCGTAGACATAGCGGAAGGACGCGTACTCACCGCAGGTCCACAGGACGTCCTCGGTCCCGTCGTAGCTGAGGTCCTCGGGCCCGACGGACAGGGTGCTTCGCGGAGTCGGGCGGGAGGCGCCCGGTGTCCAGGAGTACAGCGTTCCGCGGGCTCTGCCCGCGCTGACCGAGAGGTAGTACGTGTCGTTGACGCTGACCGCCCCCTGAATGCTCCGCCGGCCCACGGTCCTGCCGCCGCGACGGCTGGTGATCGTCCTGACGTCCGCGCCGACCAGCCGGTTCGGGGCGTGGCCCAGACCGGCAAGGGGCAGGCGCAGCACCTTGGGGCGGCTGCGCTCGCTCGCGGTGTACTCGCCGGCCAGCATGGTGTGCGGGGAAGTGGTCCGGTCGACGGAGACGGCCGAGTAGCGAAACCGTTTGCCCGTGTTGTCGTAGGCAGCGATCTGCGGCAGTACGTACTTGTAGTCGTAGCCGTAGTAGTCGCCTGCGTCGCCGGTGCCGTTCTCGATGAGACCGATCACGTCCGGGCGGTCGTCGCGCACTCGAAGGATGCGAGTGAGGTCGAAGACGCGCAGGCCCGCGTAGGTGTCGGCGACGTAGAGCGTGTTGCCGTACCACGCGATACCGCCCGCATGCCGGCGGATCGGGGCGAAGGTGGGGAAGCCGCCGCCGGTGCGGTACGGCTCCACCATCAGGACGTGCCGGTACTTCGGGCGCTGGGAGCTCCAGTTCACCAGGGACAGGCGCGTCCCTTGGTTGACGCGGGGCCTCCGGCGGTACGTACCAGCTCACCAGGACGGTGCTGACGTGCGCACCGAGCGAGTCGTAGGTGGTGCTGACTCCCTGCGGGCGCCAGTCGCGGACCAGTTGGTCCCGGGACACGTCCCAGTGGAAGCCGAAAGCGTACTGCTCGGCGATGTTCCGGCCCTCGGCGGTCTCGACCCTGCTCCCGCGGCGGTCCGCGTCGGCCAGAACGGTGTCGATGGGGACCGTCCCCAGTACGGAAGTGAGGGCGTTGACCGTGGCCGCGTACGGGGCGTGGCTGCCGCGGACGTCGGCGGTGAGCCGCTTCGTGAGGTGGTAGTCCTCAGGAACCTGGGCGACGGCCGGAGCCGGTAAGGCAGGCCCACCCGCAGCGGCCGCCAGCGGTGCGGAGACTCCCGCGCCCAGGAGTGATCTTCTTGAGATAGCCATGACAGTGGAGGCCTTTCATGCTGAGGCGGACACCGCTCTGTGGTCTGGATCGTGCGATGCGCGCCGGTCTCGCCTTCCGGCCGACCGAGATCCTGAACAGGTCGGCGACGGCCAGGCCAGGAACCACCGGCATGGAGCGAGCTGGGCCCAGCACGGAGCGAGCTGGGCCCAGGGGCGCGGGTGCACAGAGCGTGGAGACGTGGACCACGGACATCCATCCAAGTCGGCTGTCCCGGCCCCCCTTGCTTGTCCGGCCTGCTCGGCGTGTTGTCCGAATCCTGCCCCGCACGGATCACGGGGAAGGCCGGCCCGCACCCGCAGCGCCCTCGGCTCGGTCGCTCAGCCCGCGATCGAGTCCAACTGCTCCGCCGCGGGCCTCAGCTCCCAGAGGTCACCGCCGGGCGGTGGCTCCAATCGGGCCACGACTGCCCGCGCTTCGCTGTTCCCGGCGTCCGCCGCCGCGTGCACCACGTCGGTGGCCGCGTACCGGCGGAACTCCAGGTCCGGATGCGGCCATGGAGCGGCTCCGGACGCGGCGGGCAGCAGGTAGTCGACCGCCTTGAACAGGCTCTGCCCGCCGGGCCCCTGGTACGACCACAGGTTCACTCCCACATGCCGTCCGACGGCGGCCAGGCGTGCGTACGCCACCAGGGCGAACGTCGAGTAGTGCCAGCTCCGCGTCCGGGCGAGCTCCTCCGGCTGGCTGCCGTCCGCGGCGATCTGCGCGTCGATGCGTCGGGCGCGGGCGTCGAGGACGATCCGGCGCGTCAGGGCCCTGTCACCGGTCGCATGGGCGAGGGCGGCGAGCTGCATGTCGTAGAAGGTGCCGTGGTTGTTCTTCGCTGCGCCTTCCTCCTTGCCGAAGGCGCTGTTCGCCAGCCAGTCGCGGAAGTCGACGTTCCATGAGTGCATCGCTGAACGGTCCTGACGGGTCCAGCCCGGTGCCCCCGTGTTGAGGATCGCGATCGCGTCGAGGACGCTGGTGAAGGACTGCGAGAAGTCGATGATGCCGATCGCCCGGCCGTCGTACTTGCAGGGGATGAACTGGGCGTGGTTCAGGTGGGGGTTCATCCGGGTGGCCGGGTCGAGGAACCAGGTGCGCAACACCGACGCGGCTTTCTCCGCGTACTTCCGCTCGCCCGTGTAGTACCAGGCGAGGGACAGGTCGTACGTGGAGTCGAAGACCTTCTCCACGTCCTGACGGTCGGTTCCCGTGTCGACCTCCGGGTTGCGCTCGCCGTCGCGCTGGACGTACGGGCAGCCCCAGGGGTTGTCGGTGGTCCCGGGCTGCGAAGGCCACCAGTACGGCGCCTGGCTGAGGTAGTCGTGGACGTCACCGCTGGGCGCGGGCCGCGGCTTGTCCACGACGGTCCAGGGGCCCTTGTCGAGCCAGGTGTCGGCGCGTGTGGTCAACTGCTGGAGCGTACGTCGTAGTCGGTGATCGCCGCGGTCGAGCCGGAGCTTCGTCTGCTGGAGCCGCACTCCGTCGAGGACCGTCGTCTTCGGAACCCTCGGCACCGGGTGGGCCGAGGCGGTGGGGAGGAGGACCGCTGTGAAGGTGGCCACCGCCACCAGCAGGGCGACCAAGCGAGGTCTTGCACTCATCGAGCTCTCCAATCATCTATGTGAACGGAGTTCATGAGAAAGACCGCGCGAGCCTAGGGGCAGCTGGTTGGCGTTTCAATGCATCGGGCAGAAGTTCGGTGCCCGACGACCGCGCCGGAGCGCAGCGGGCGCTCGGGGTGTTCTCGGTCGCGGGCCTCTCAGCGGTCCCGGCCGCCTCGGCCACCGCCTACACCGTCATCAAGCTGGCCGGAGCCACTTACCTGGCTTTCCTCGGTATCCGCGCGCTGATCCACAGTCAAGGGATCCGCGCATCACCGCTGTTCAGGAGGTCAGCGTAGACCTCTGCCGGAGTCCGGTAGCCGTGGGTCTTGCGCGGACGGTGATGGAGCTCGTTGGCGACAGCGTCCAGGTCGGTCTGGCTGAAGGTGCGGAGGACTGCGTCGTGAAGGTGGGAGTGCGGTCGGGTCGTGGCCGGTACGCGGTTTGACGCCTCTTTTGGCTAACCGCTATCTATTGAGGGGTGTTGAGGAGGGGGATCGGTGCAGGACGTCGTGCTGGCGCTGCTGGTCAAGGAGCCGTTGCACGGTTACGACCTGCGCAAGCGCCTCACGGTGGCACTCGGGCCACTCGGGGAGACGCTGAACGCGGGGCAGGTCTATGTCACGCTCACCCGGCTCGAAAAGGCGGGCCTGGTCGTCCAGGTGCGCGAGGAAGCGGCGGTGCGCGGTCCGAAGCGCAAGGTGTTCGCTCCGACCGCGGCCGGGTACGAGCGGGTGGCCGCGTGGATGGCCGAGAGCGTCGGGCCCCGGGCGGATGTGACGGAGTTCCATCTGAAGCTGGTGGCCGCCCGGGAAT
Organism: Streptomyces bluensis; assembly: GCF_014650715.1. Lineage (GTDB taxonomy): Bacteria > Actinomycetota > Actinomycetes > Streptomycetales > Streptomycetaceae > Streptomyces > Streptomyces bluensis. The sequence goes on from NZ_BMVM01000016.1 coordinate 67,083, forward strand.
CCGGCACCGCCGATCCGCTCGCACTCGTCGATGCGCGTCGGCGGGAGCTGATGAGCAGCCTCGCCGAGGCGCAGCGTGCCGCCCTCGCTCCCGACGCGGGTGCGGAGGCCGGGTTGCTTCTGGAGGGCGTCGCCCTCCGGTTGCGGGCCGATCTGCGCTGGTTGGAAGCGTGCGAACGGGTCTGGTCCGGGCGTACGCCGGGTGGGAAAGGCAGAGGAAACGGATGACGAGAAACGGTCGGCGGGGCTGGCCGCGACGGCGCGGCATGGACGACGGCGCGGGAGCGGTCCGGCCCGGTGCGGCGGCCGGGCCGGTGCTGCGCGCGGTCGGCCTGGCGCGCGTGTACGGCGAGGACGAGAGCGCGATATGGGCCGTCGACGGGATCGACCTCGATGTCCCCGCCGGGCAGATGCTCGCCGTGATGGGGCCCAGCGGCTGCGGTAAGTCCACGCTGCTCCAGCTGCTCGGCGGCCTCGACCGGCCCACCGAGGGCGAGGTGTGGCTCGGCGGACAGCGCATCGACGACCTCGGCGAGCGGGCACTCGCCAGGATGCGGCGCCGCTGTCTCGGGTTCGTCTTCCAGGCCTACCACCTGATCGACGAGCTGACCGCGGCGGAGAACGTCGAACTGCCCGCGCTGCTTGCCGGCGCCTCGCCCCGCACCGCCCGCCACCGTACCGCCGAACTCCTCGACCGGGTCGGACTCGCCGACCGGGCCCGGCACCTGCCCTCACAGCTGTCCGGCGGGCAGCGGCAGCGGATCGCCATCGCCCGCGCCCTGGTCAACAAACCGCTGGTCGTCCTCGCCGACGAGCCCACCGGAAACCTCGACAGCGCAGCGACCCTGGACATCCTCCGGCTCTTCGGCGAGCTGCGCGCCGCGGGCCAGACCCTGGTCATGGTCACCCACGACGAACGCGTCGCCGCCACCGCCGACCGCGTCGTCTCCCTGCGCGACGGCGTTCCGGCCGACGACACGGCCCTGGACAGCGACACCGGCACCGCACGGCTCGGCACTCTGTTGAACTGGGAGAACTGACCGTGGGACACCTGCTGTTGATAGGGCGCCTGGTGCTGCGCGACCTGCGCCGCCGCCCCGGCGAGGCCTTCGTCTTCCTGCTCGCGGTCACCATCGCGAGCACGAGCCTGACCCTCGGCCTCGCGACCGGCAACGCCGTCGACCACGGATACGAGAAGACGCGCGCGGCCACTGCGGGGCCCGACATCATCGCCACCACGACGGCCGCCGATCCGTCCGGCGTGGCCAAACGCCTCGCGGACACTCCCGGCGTGGCCGAACAGGCCGCCCCCGTCTTCGCGTTCGACACGTACATCAAGGCCCACGGCAAGAGCGCGCACACCGCGGTCGAAGGGCGCGACCCCTCTCAGGACGCCGTGGTGGACCAGCCGTTGGTGACCTCCGGCACCTGGGTACGGCCCGGCGGCGCAGTGCTCGAACGCGGCTTCGCGAAAGCCCTCGGCGTGAGCATCGGTGACCACGTCACCGTCAGCGGACGCGACTACCCGGTGGTCGGAACCGCGATCAGCGTGGCCACCTCGGTGTATCCGTGGAGCGACAACGCGCAGGGGCCCGGCACGTCCGACTTCGGCGGCAGGATGTGGCTCACGGCCGCAGACACCCGCAAGGCGGCGGGCGACGCCCCCTCAGTCCAGTTGATCCATCTGAAGCTGGACGATCCCACCGCGACGCAACACTGGATGGACACCGCGTTCGCCAACTGGAACGAATCCGACGGCTGGGTCAACGCCCATGCCTGGCAGGACGTCCTCCAGACCGACAAAGCCATGATCAGGGACATCCAGCCCGCCCTGGTCGTCGGCGGCTGGCTGCTCGCCGTCGCCGCGATCGTCACCCTCGTCGCACTCGCGACAGCACGCGCCGCCCGGGACAACCGGCGTGCCGCCCTGCTCAAGGCCGTCGGCGCCGGACCCGCCACCATCACCGCCGCCCTGCTCACCCAGCACCTCCTGCTCACCCTCCTGGCCACCGCGATCGGCCTGACCTCGGGGACGCTTTCCGCGCCCCTCCTGGTCGACCCCAGCGCCGGGCTGCTCAACACCGTCGGCACCCTGGACTTCAGCGCTGCCTTCGCCGCAGTCCTCCTCGCCATCGTCGTCGCGGTGACGGGAGCGCTCCGCCCCGCCCTGCACACGGCCCGCACCAGTACCGTCAACGCCCTGACCGGCCCGGCGCAGCTGCCCACGCGACGCCCGTGCCTCAACGCCGCAACGGCGTATCTGCCCACGTCACTGCTGCTCGGAATCCGGCTGCTCGCACGCCGGCCCGGCCGCGCCGTCCTGGCCGCTGCCGGCACGGCGGCCACCACGCTCATGGTCACCGCCCTGCTCACCTGGCACACCGAACTCGCCGCGCGGCCCGACGTCACCCACTTCGGCCCCATCGAAGTACGGGCCGACCAGACCGGCCGGGTACTGCTCGCCGTCACGCTCGCGCTCATGGCGATGTCCACGCTCAACACCGTGCTCCTCGGCCTGGGCACGGCCGTACAGGCCCGGCGCACCCTGTCCGTCGCCCGCACCCTCGGCGCCACACCCGGCCAGGTCGTATCCGCGCTGTGTGTCGCCGGGCTCCTGCCCGCCGTACCCGGGATCGCGGTGGGCATCCCGGCCGGTCTCGGCCTGTACTGGCTCTTCGGCACCCAGGTCACACCCCCGGGATTCTCGCTGCTCGCCACGGCACTCGCCGTCCTGCTCGCCGTCGCCGTGCTGACCGCGCTGCCCGCGTGGGCCCACACTCGCAGCCCGGCCGGGCACACCCTCAACGCCGAACCCGCCTGATGCCCCCTTGGCCGGGGCCACCGATCAGCCCTTGTCCGCATCGTCCCCCGCGGCGTCCGGGTCACGGAAGGGGCGCAGGCCCTGACCGGGGCCGCTGGCCTTGATGTTGAACAGGTAGCGGCCCAGGAAGTTGATGTGGCATCGCCGGCCATTCGCGATCCGAGGCCCGCAGCCCTGGGCTGAGGAGCCGGTTCGCCATCAGCACCGCGAACAGGTCGAGCGCGTCGTCGACCGCCTGCGCCTCCAGCTGCCGCACCACCGCCGTCAGCAGCGCGGTCCGCCGCGGCTCCGACGCCCGCACGATCGTCTGCGCCTTGCTCAACTGCCCGTACCGGGCCGGCGTGTACAGCCGGTTCACCGGCACCCGCGACAAGTTCACCCGCCGCAGCGCGCACGCCGAGACCTCCTCCACCCGTTCCATCGCCAGCACCATCGCGAGTGCCCGTCGTCTTCACCGGCGGCGTCCGCAGCCGCTCCAGCTCCGAGACCCGCTTGCCCTCCGGCACCACCAGCAGCTGGGCCAGCGCCGACGCGAGCGGGGGATCGCTCCGGTGCGCGGCCCGGGCCACCGCGTCGAACAGGCGCCGCTCGGCCGCCGTGCGGGCCTCCGACACCTGCCGGTCCGGCACCGAGACGCCGGGCAGCGGCACCCGGTTCTTGAACCGCTCTTGACTCTCCTCCGCGTGCTTGTACGGCGTCCTGCGCCGCTCGAGGTACCGCTTCACGCACGAGGTGCCCTCGATGCCGAGCCGGGCGGCCAGATACTCCACGACCTCCCACGGCACCGCCGGCGGATCATCCGCCAGGAACCGCCGATAGAGCGGACCGTACAGATCTGCAAGGCCGTACCCAGGCGGTGCGCATCCGTACGCCGCAGCGCGATCAGATCGCGGTCGTCATCGTCGAGGAAGAAGAACCGCTCCAGCTCCGGATCAGTGGACCTGACTCCCGCTCGGTGGAGCCGTCCAGGCCATGGCCAAGGCGAAGCCCAGGTCATCGAACCGGGCCCCGGGGAAGACGCTCCCGCAGAGCTCGCGGAACTGCTTGCGCGACAGGTAGCGGTCGCTGAGCAGATGTGACAGCCACGGTCGGCTGTGCCAGAAGCGCAGCTGGAACCACGCGTCGCGAAGCCCCACACGTCGGATCTCACCAGGGAAGCTCCACAGCGCGGGCCACGTGTACGCCTTGCGCGGCGGAGTCGGGTACAGATCGCACACGTTGTCGATCAGCGCGACGGTGCCGCCGGGCCTCACGAGTCCCTTCAAGTGCTCCAAACCCGCGCGGTAGTCCCCCAGGTGGTGCAACATCGTGTGGCTGTAGACCGTGTCGAAGCCGTCCTGGTCTTCCAGGTCGAACAAGTCCTTCACCACATAACGCACGTTGGGCCGTGACCTCCTGGCCTTGGCGATCTCGATCAGGGGAGCGCTCAGGTCCAGGCCGACGACTTCGTCGAAGCTGTCCGCCAGGGCCTCAACCGCGTGTCCCGAACCACAGCCCGCGTCCAGAGCACGGTGACCCTTCAGCCCCAGCCCGAGCAGCCATCCGGTGTTCTGCCCCGGAAGCAGGCTCACAAAGCGGTCGTAGTCGAGGGCGAAACGGTCGAAGGACTGAGGATCCGCTTTCTGCGTCATACCTCTCCCGGGTTTCAACTCGTCGGCAACCGCCTGCGCCACCGTGCTCCACGATCATCGCGGGGCAGCCCCTGGGTAGGCGGTCTGCGGTGGTTCCCAGACCGAGCAGTCGTGGGCGAAGAGCACACGTCGTGGGTCGAAGTCGGCGAGTCGCTCCAGCCAGTGCTGGTAGGGAGGAAGCGGCGGTTCCTCGCCGTGGAGTGCCGCGTGACGGGCCAACTGGTCGGACGCGAAATGGGAAGCAAAATCGTGTGCCTGGCCCGCGAGGATGACGGTGCCGTCCCGTCTCCGGAGGACCAGTGACTGATGCCCTTGAGTGTGCCCGGGCGTCGGAATGATCCAGACCCCGGGCCAGACTTCGGTTTCGCCGCCGAGTTCCTCATACGTCGCGCCGGGGAAGTCGATCAGTTCCTCGAAGGTGTAGTCGCCTCGGCGGGCGGTGGCCAGTTCGATGTCCTGGACCAGGATGGGCTTGCCGCCCAGGAGGGGATTCCCGCCGCAATGGTCGAAGTGAAGGTGGCAGTTGACGACCAGGGAGATGTCGGCGAGGGAGATTCCAGACTCCGACAGGGCGTGCTGCAGCGCACGGCGCCGGGGTCGGTAGTGTGCTTCGGTCTCGGGATCCGCGCTGCCGATGCCGGTGTCGAAGAGGATCAACCCCTTGTCGTGGTGCACCAGATAGGCAAGGACAGGTTCAACTCGCGGTTGCGGCCCGCCCGTCTCCGACGCCGGCCGGATGAAATATCCCAGATCGAGCCGGCGCACCGCCATATTCCTTTCCATGCGGCCATCCTGGCAGGTCCGGTGTGAGGACAGGAGGTTCGGCGTCCCGCCGACAGCGCATCAGGTCAGAGGACGCTGAGCAGTCGTTCGGCCAAAACAGCAGCCGAGGCGGGGTTCTGTCCAGTGAAGAGGTTCCGGTCGACCACCGTGTACGGCTTCCACATCTCGCCCTTGGCGAAGTCGACGCCCAGATCGCTGAGTTCGTCCTCCAACAGCCAGCGGGCCTTCGGGCCCAGCCCGACCGCGTTCTCCTCCTCGTTGGTGAAGCCGGTGACCCGGTAGCCGGTGAAGGGCGATACGCCGTGGATTCTGGTCGCCAGCATCGCGGCCGGTGCGTGGCAGACGATGGCGAGGGGCTTTCCCGAGGGGAGGGCCGCGGTCAGCAACCGGCCGGCGTCCGCGTCGACGCAGAGATCCTCCATGGGGCCGTGGCCGCCCGGGAAGTAGACGGCGTCGTAGTCCTCCAGGCGGGCGTCCGCCAGCTTGATCGGCCGCCGCATCGCCTCCGCGGAGCGGATGATCGCCTCCAGGTCGAGAGCGATCTGGGCGCTACCGGCCATCTCGGGGCGCATGCTCATCATGTCCACGGTCGGTACGACCCCGTTGGGGGTGGCGACCACGACCTGGTGGCCGGCCTCGGTGAGAGCCCTGTACGGGGCCGCGAACTCCTCCGCCCAGTAACCGGTCGCATGCCTGGTGCCGTCCTTGAGTGTCCAGTACGACGCTCCGGTCATCACGAAGAGTAGCTTCGCCATCGGGCAACCGCCTCCTTGTCCGATTCCGTTGCGGTTGGCACAGAGGCGGTCCACGGCCCTTTCTGTGCCCGGGGGCGTCTCATCTCTCGCCGCCCCTGCGTCGCTTCGAGCGGAGGGTCTCCAGAAGCCGGAGCCAGATCTCGCTGGCCGTCGGATAACTGGGGACGACGTGCCACAGGGTGGAAACAGGAACGCGGCCCACGATTGCCGTGGTCGCCGAGTGCACGAGTTCGGCGATGCCCGCACCGACGAACGTGGCTCCCACCACCACGTCGTCGGTGCGGTCGACGACAAGCTTGGCAAGGCCTCGGTAGTCCGCGCGCATGACGTAGGTTCCGGCGAGTGCGGCGAGGTCGTACTCGACGACTTCCACGTCCAAACCGGCGTCCCGTGCCTGCCGCTCCGTCATTCCGGCGCTGCCGACCTCCGGGTTGGTGAAGACGACCTGGGGCAGCCCGACGTGTCCGACGGCGGAAGAGGGCAGTTCGGCGGAGCCCTGGGCGCGTGCGGCGATCACCTCTCCCGCGATACGGGCCTGGTACTTGCCCATGTGCGTCAGCAGCGCGCGGCCGCACACGTCGCCGATGGCGTACAGCCAGTTGCCGTTCATCTGCTGCACGCACTGATGGTCGTCGACACGGAGGTATCCGCCCGGGTGGAGGCCCACCGTGTCGAGACCGATGTCCTCCGTGTTCGGGATGCGCCCGGTGGCCACGACGACCTCGTCGGCGACCATGATCGTGCCGTCGTCGAGCGTCACGCTGACTTCCCCGCCATGGATGCGACCGTGCCCGGTGTCACGGGGGTCGGCCCGCTTGACCAGAGTCAGGTTGCGCCTCGGGTACACCTGCACGCCACTGTCCAGCAGGGCCTGGCCGACGAGCGTGCCTGCGAAGGGTTCCTGCCGGGCCAGCAGCCGGTCGTCGCGATACACGATCGACACCTCGCTCGCTCCCAGCCCGCGCAGCCAGGTGGCTGCCTCACAGGCGACCACTCCGCCGCCCTGGATGAGCACCCGACGCGGCACCTCACGCATCGTGGTCACATCGCGCGACGTCCATGGCAGAGCCGCACGCAACCCGGGAACGTCCGGCACGGCCGGGCGGGAGCCCGTGTCGATGACCACGGCATGGTCGGCTGTCAGTGTGGTGGCGGAACCGTCCGGGTGGACCACAACCACCGTGCGCTCGCCCGCCAGCCGTCCGTAACCGCGGACGACGTCGATACCGGTGGAAAGAGCCCAGGAGATCTGCGAGCCGTCGTCCAGTTGATTGATCACACGGTCACGTCGTGCGAGAACCTCGGTGGCTTCCATGCGGGCCGACAATCCCGGCAGATGCGCCGCCGCGTCCACGACCTCGACCGGCCGAAGCAGCGCCTTGCTGGGCATGCAGGCCCAGTAGGAGCACTCGCCGCCAAGCAGGCTGTTCTCAACCATCACCGAAGACAGGCCGGAGAACTGGCTGGCGTACTGAGCGGCGTTCTCACCGGCAGCGGCACCGCCCAGAACGATCACATCCCACGTTGAGCGGTCCGGATCCACAGTCGCGGCCATGCGTATCCCTCCCACCACCGCCCGGTGCCCTTCACCTCGGGGCGGGCTGGGCGGGCACCCGCAGCAGCGTTGTTGTGGAAGCCCCGGGGAAGCCCTGTCATGGGGTGGGCATCGGGGCTCCGGTTTCCGCACCGGGTCGTCGGAGACGCGCGCCGAAGAGACCTCCACGATACTGCTCTGCCACAGCGGCGCCACTCGTGCCTCAACAACACCAGAGGCACCCGGCCGAGGGGTTCACGGCGGTCAACGCCCAGGGCTCACGGCGGTGCCGCCGCCGGCGCGGGATTCCTTCAGCACAAGCCCGTCCATGACAGGGCCCGCACATCTGGAGTCATGTCCCGCCGCAGCGGGGCCTGTTCACGCGGGGCCCGGCCCCTCGGGTTGCGTATCGCGGTGGCCCCGTCAGGATGGAAAGCGAAGAGCGACTCGCACGACTCGCATGACCCGCACGCTTCGCAGGACGCGTCGAGCGGGAGGGCGTCGGCGGTGGAAAGTATCTCCTTTCTCCTGATAGCGGTCATTCTGACCGCATTGGCCTTCGACTTCACCAATGGTTTCCACGACACCGCCAATTCCATGGCGACCTCCATCGCGACCGGGGCACTCAAACCCCGAGTGGCCGTCGCGGTCGCCGGCGCACTCAACCTCGCCGGCGCCTTTCTCTCCACAAAAGTGGCCTCGACGATCTCGAACGGGCTCGTCAACGACTCCAAGGTCTCCCTGGTGATGATTTTCGCCGGGCTGGTCGGCGCGATCCTGTGGAACCTGGCGACCTGGCTCTTCGGAATGCCGTCCAGTTCGTCGCACGCACTGTTCGGGGGACTGATCGGTGCGGTGTGGGTGGGAGCGGGCGGATCGGCGATCCATTTCACCCAGGTGATGGAGAAGATCGTGATCCCGGCGGTCGCCTCACCGATTCTGGCGTGTGCGGTGGCCGTGGCCGCGACGTACCTCGCCTACAAGATCACCCAGCGCACCGCCAAGCGCAAGGTCAACAGAGGTTTCCGTGCAGGCCAAATCGGTTCGGCCTCTCTGGTGGCCCTGGCCCACGGCACCAACGACGCGCAGAAGACCATGGGCGTCATCACCCTCGCGCTGATCTCCACCGGCTTCCTCGCCCACGGCTCGGAACCGCCGTGGTGGGTGGTGCTCACCGCCGGGCTGGCGATCTCCCTGGGGACCTATGTCGGCGGCTGGCGGATCATCCGGACCATGGGCAAGGGCCTGACCGATATCCAGGCCCCGCAGGGATTCGCGGCCGAGACGACGTCGACGGCGGTCATCCTGTCCTCGTCGCACCTGGGGTTCGCACTGTCCACCACGCAGGTCTGCACCGGCGGCATCCTGGGATCGGGGCTCGGCCGCAAGCTGGCCAGGGTGAGGTGGGGCATCGCGGGGCGGATCGCGGTGTCCTGGGTCCTGACACTGCCGGCCGCCGCCGCGACCGGCGGGGTCTCGGCCTGGGTGGCCGACCAGGGCGACCTGGGGGTGGCCCTGGTGGCGGGCGTGGCCGTGGCCGCTGCGGCCGGCTTCTACGTCCTGTCCCGGCGCCGGCCGGTCAATGCGGACAACGTCAACGAGGTGCCGCCCCGGGAGCGCCAGCTCACCGGCTCGTCCACCGTGTGATCAGCGCAGTCACAGAAGGAGCGCGAGATGGGCATCAAGTGGGACAGCCTCGTGGATGTGTCCCTGGCCAGCTTCGGCGTCACGATCGCGGTGGTGGTGCTGTTCTCGCTCGGCATCGCGGCCTGGAGCCGCGCCGACGGCCTGAGCGGCGACTCGGCGGCGGCTGGCGGAACGGCGCGGGTGGCCGCGGTGCTCTGCTTTGCGGCCTGCCTGGCGGTGGCGGCGTTCGGCATCGACATCATCGTCCCCGGTTAAGGGTTGTCCCGTAAATGATCTATGGCGTGCGGGCTGGCCTGTCGGTTTCTTTGTTACCCGGCGAGGGTGAGGTTGTGCAGGCGGGCGATGCCGAGCATGGCGTGGTGGACGCCGTCGCCCTTGAGGCGGCAGTCACGGAGGATCTTCCAGCTCTTCATGCGGGCGAATGCGTGTTCGACGCGGGCGCGGACCTTGCGGTGGGAGGCGTTGTGTTCCTCTTTCCAGGCCGGTAGTTCGGCTTGGCCGCGCTCGCGGCGGTGCGGGGTTACCAGGCCGGTGCCCCGGTAGCCACCGTCGGCGATCACGGTCGTCCTGCCGACGGCGTCCTTGGCGCCGGACAGCTCCCATGCTTTGCAGTCGTTGCGGTTGCCGGGCAGTGGCCGGCCGACGGAGACGACGAGCCGGGTGTCGGCGTCGATGATGACCTGGTGGTTGGTGGAGTACCGGTAGTTCTTCGACTGCTCGGCGACCGTGTGGTCCCGGGTCGGCACGAGGGTTCCGTCCACGATCAGCACGGTGTCCTTGCGGAACCGCTTGCGCTGCTGGAGCGCGAGCGACGGTGCGAGGTGGTTGATGATGCGGTCGGCGGCCGACTTCGACACCCCGAACAGCGGTGCCAGTTGCCGCAGGGTGAGGTTCGTGCGCCAGTATGCGGCGACCAGCAGGACCCGGTCCTCCAGCGGCAGGCTCCAGGGTCGGCCCTTGCGAGTCGGGTCGGCGCCCTCGCGCCGCAGCGCGGTCACGAGCTTTCCGAACTGCCTCGGGCTCAGCCCGGTGAACGGGGCTATCCAGGACGACTCCGACGCCGTGATCACACCAGACACAGCGAGATCATTTCATTCGTCGCCGGGTGTCCTGTTCACTGCAGTTCTGGGCAGTCTCACCGAACCTCGATCGGCGCCCGCACAAGCCCGACGACCTGAGTCAGTCGAAGAGGGCGACGAGTCCGTTTACCCAGATGGCGAGGAACACAAGGACCGTCACCAGGCATCCGGCCCCTGCCAGGAAATCAGCGAAGGCGCTTCCCCTGCTGGCTGCCTTCTCGCCAGATGGCGCCGTGTCCCAGTCGATGGGGCGTCCCATGGCATCGGAGCAGGCTGCTCGTACTGCTGCCAGTTGCTCTCTGGCAAACGCCGTTTGGGCAAGCGACTCCGGACCCTGCCAGGCAAGTGCCCGCATGCGCTGAGAAGCTGTCTGGTATCTCGCCTCGAAGGCGGAGGTCTCAGCTGCGTCCCGGTCCTGTTCGAGGTACATCCAGCGGCCCGCCTCTGCAGGCTCTTCGTACAGGCGGTACACCTCGGCCAGGCGCCGGCGAAGCATCAGATCGTTCGGAATCAACTCGGGCAAGGGTGTCTCTCAGCGGCATGAACGCATGATCGGGTACCGCAGTGACCACCGTCGACCTGGTTTTGTCGCTCAGCGCTCGCTCGCCCCAACGACATCTACCGAACTTCACTGAGACCGGGCACCAACAGTTACGGGACGGCCCTTAGGCAGCCGGAACAAGCAGGCCGCGAAAGTGCGACCAGGTCCCCGTTGGAGGCGAATGCGGCAAGACCGCCCGCGCGTTCGCCGCCTCGATCACCCTCGCGGTGCCACAGATGGGGACATCACTTGCGGGGAACGCGCGGCCTGGGAGCGTCCTCGCGTCGCCAACGCCACAACGGTCCCGATCCCCCCGATCAACAGCCCGATCCCCCCGAAGACCAGCGGCAGCAACCACAGCGAGGCGAACCCCTTGATCCGCGCGTCCTCGGGGGAGTCTGCGCGATAGAGCACCTCGACCTCCTCACCCACCTCGTACGACGGCGGATTGGAACCCGTGGAGTCCCGGAACTTCCTCGGCGTGCCCTCCGCCGACGTGAACTCGACCACCGGGTACGCCGCGGGCCTGTTGTTCCCCCGCGTCTTGCGAGATGCGCCGTTGTGGTCGTCGTTCCGCCACTCCAGGGCCACCACCGTGCCCCGGGCGCGCTCCGCATCCACCAGGAACGAGACCGACACCCCGGCGAGGATCAGCGCGACGACCAAGAACAGCGCACCGAACGCGATCGTGCCGACCATGATCCACCGGCGGGCGCCCTGCCCACGCGCCTGAACCTTCACGACGTCCCCCTCACGTGTCTGGAGTGAGAGGGACGCTATCCCAGACAGTCCGGTCGTCGTGCTCCCGCCCCCGGGCGATCCGGCACCGGGACGCCGACTCCCCATCCGCGCCGCGGACTGTGCCGCACATCACATTCCGCCGATGTCACGTCCAGGCCGCCTGCTCCCATCCGGTGGGTGTCAGCAAGCGAGCCGAGGAGGACGGAACGATGAGCGCACAGCGGGAGACCGGCAGGGCGACCGGGCACCGTGTGGTGGTTCTGGGGGCTGGATACGCGGGCATGTCCGCGGCCGTCCAGCTCGCGGCCCGGGTCAAGCGGCGCGAGGCCGTGCAGGTGATCGTGGTGAATGCGCGGGAGCGGTTCACCGAGCGCATGCGGCTGCACATGACGGCGACGGGGCAGCGGCTCGCCGAGCTGAGCATCCCGGAGCTGCTGGAGGGCACGGGCGCGCAGTTCGTGCGCGGCTGGGTGACGTCGGTGGACACGGACGCCAAGACCGTGCGGATCGACGACGACCGGGTGCTGCCCTACGACACATTGGTGTACGGCTTGGGCAGCGTGGCCGGCACATCGGCGGTGCCGGGCGCCGAGGACCACGCGTACACCCTGAGCAGTGCCCAGGACGCCGAACTGCTGGCCGACAGGCTGGGGCGGCTCGGCAGCGGCACGGTGGTGGTCTGCGGCAGCGGGCTGACCGGCATCGAGTCGGCCGCGGAGATCGCCGAGCGGCACCCGGAGTTGAACGTCGTGCTGCTGGGCCGGGCCGAGCCCGGTGCGGCCATGAACCACAGGGCCAAGGCGTACGTGCAGGCCGCGCTCGACCGGCTGGGCGTCCAGGTGCGCGCCGGGGTCGAGGTGGTGAAGGTGCGGCCCGACGCGGTCGAACTGGCAGGCGGGGAGAGCGTCGCCGCCGACGCGGTTCTGTGGGCGAGCGGTACACGGGTGTCGCCGCTCGCGGCCGCCGCCGGGCTGGCCGTAGACGAGCACGGACGCATCCTCACCGACGCCGCGCTGCGGTCGGTGTCCCACCCCGAGGTGTACGCGACCGGCGACGCGGCCGCGATTCGCCAGGGCTACGGCGTCATGCACGGTACCTGCCAGGGCGGCATGCCGACCGGGGTGCATGCCGCGCTGTCGATCGACCGGGTACTCAGGGGCAAGCAGCCCAAGCCGTTCCGCTTCGGCTACTACCACACGCCGGTGAGCCTGGGACGCGGTGACGCCGTGGTGCAGTTCACCCGCCCCGATGACAGCCCGCGCCGGATCTGCCTGACCGGGGGCATGGCCGTCCGGTACAAGGAGACGGTGACCGCCTCGCCCTGGCCGACCTACGCCCGTATGAAGAAGATGCCCGCCTCCGGCGCGTTCTGGCCCCGCGGGGGCCGCTTCACCCGTCTCCGGGAGGCCCAGTGACCAACCTGTCCGCTCACCTCGGCCAACAGGTCTTCCACGAGCACCGCAACCTGCTGTTCTCCGTGGCCTACCGCCTCCTCGGCAGCGCGGCGGATGCCGAGGACGTGGTCCAGGACGCCTGGATCAAGTGGTCCGCCGCGGACCGCTCGCAAGTGGCCGACCCCAAGGCGTACCTGACGCGGATCGTCTCGAACCTGGCGCTGGAACGGCTGCGCTCCACCCGGCACAAACGGGAGACCTATGTGGGGCCGTGGCTTCCCGAGCCGATACTCACCAGCGGGGACACCGCCGACGTCGTCACGGACGCCGAGTCGGTCTCGATGGCGATGCTGGTGGTGCTGGAGACGCTCAGCCCGTTGGAGCGCGCGGTGTTCGTGCTGAAGGAGGTCTTCGACTTCAGCCACGCCGAGATCGCGGAGGCGGTGGAACGGTCCGAAGCCGCAGTGCGTCAGGCCGTGCACCGGGCCCGGGAGCACGTACGGGCCCGGCGGCCGCGCTTCGCCGCCGACCCGTCGCGGCAGCGCGAGGCCACCGAGCGGTTCTTCGCCGCAACGACCGGCGGCGACGTCAACGCCCTGATGGAACTCCTGTCCCCGGACGTCACCCTGTGGACCGACGGCGGCGGCAAGGTTCGCCAGGCTCTGCGCCCGGTGGTGGGTGCGGCCACGGTGGCTGCCTGGTTCGCGGCCATCGGCACCGTTACCTACCAGGGCGTCGAGCCTGCCGACATGAAAGCCGAACTCGTCGAGATCAACGGCGGGCCGGGCATCGTGTTCAGCGGGCCGGGACGCGTGATGGCCACCGTCACCTTCGACTTCGACGCCGACGGCCGTGTCACCGCCATCCACAACGTGGCCAACCCGGACAAACTCCAGGCCGTCGCCGACGGCACCGCTTACGACATCGGGACGCGGTGAACGTCCTCGTGAGCTCGACGATCGCCGCGCAGCGAGTAGCCCTGCTCGTGCGTGCTCCCCTCTCGTCCGTCACCGGAAAACGCGGTGGAGCGCTACCGATCTTGCTGGTTACTGTCGTGGGGTGAGTACTCGCACCTTCCGTATCACTGTCCGCGGCGTCTTCGACGGACTCAGTGCCGATCAGCGGGCCGAACTGCTGGCCCGCGCCGCAGACCACGACGTCCTGCGCGCGGCCTTCACGCCCGAGGGGCACCTCAGCTACGACCTGACAGCGCGATCCGCCTTCACCTTCCGTTTCCTGGATTCCGGGGAGGAAGAGGAGGACATCCTGGAAGCCTCCGAACGCGCTGAAGAGGCGGCGAAGACGTGGCTGACCGAGCGCGGCTACGGCTACAAGAACCTCAGGTCCCAGGCCGAGGACCTCTCCCAGGCGCCTCTGGGCAAACGGCAGCGCCGCGCCGCAGCCCAGAAGAACGTCTGAAACCCGCAGCTGCTTCGAGCTCTCGGCCGAGGGAATCGCCGCTCATTGCTGATCTGGACCGCCGCGCTCGCGCAGGGCGTAAGAGCAGCCCAGGACAAGTGGGTCGCCGACCGCGATTACCGCGGTCGCGGCCCTGTTCCAAGATCCGTCTCACGGCGGCGGCGCGGGCGGCGTCAACGTCGTCCAGGCTCTGGGCGCGCCACCCATGCGTCTGACTCACCGAGGGTCCCGACGCATGCTCACCGACCAGCACCACCCTTCAAGGTAAGGTCCGCCGACGTGGAGATGACCGACGACGAGTACCAGGAACTGGCCGAACTGGACCGGATCCGCTCCAGCAACCCCGTCCTGGACGCCTGGCTCCAGAACCAGGAGCAGGCGTTCCCCGCATGGGCCCAGCAGCACGACGGAGACTGGGACTTCAGCCCTGACTCCCTTGAGCGCCTGGAGGACTTCGTTCGCTCCCGCTACACCAGCAGCGACGAGGCATGGGAGGAACGTGGCAGTGACTTCCTCCAGACGGCTGCCTGGTATGTCGGCGAGGTCCACCACCGCACCTGCGGTACCCAGTGGCAGTACCACCCCGACTCCGCCACCGCCGACCGGGCCATGTCGCCGTTCGTCACCGTGCCGTTCGACCGGCTTTTCGACTTCGAAGACGAAGACGGCATCGAATCCGACGCCAGGCCCCTGTACACGCCGGTCAACCGTCTGTGCGGCATCCTCGACGCGGACGGCGGAAGCCTCATCACCGACATCGACATCCACACACCCCCGCAGTAGGCGAGGCCGACGTCAACTCCCCTCGACTGCCGCCATATCGAGCTGTCGGACGTCGGTGGTGAGCCACAACCCTTGCCGTCAGCACCTTCAGGCGTGAGGCGGGGCGACGACCTGGTTGCGCTGCTTTCCCAGGAGACGTACGTCATCGACAGCACACCCTGACGTCACGGCCGCCGCCCGCAAACGGGCGGCGGCCTTCGGTGACGACCAGGAGGCATGGCTGATCGACGCCTTCGATGACCTTCGATGCCTTCAATGACCGGGTGGGTTCGTCCGTCCAGTCCCCGATGTCCGGTTCCCGGGCCTGTCTAGCGGACGTGCACGAAGACAGGGTTGGAGTAGAACCACAGGTCGTCCCAGGGGCTTTCCAGCCCGTCGGCGAGCGGCTCGATCTCGTCGGTGCTCGTGCCACGCACGCGCGCGTAGAGGTCGCCTTCCACATCGCGCAGCGTGTAGCGGATCACGTAGTCCTTGCCCTGCTTGCGCCAGTCGCGCGGGCCGAACCTCGCCACCACCTTCGTAGTGGGGTTGGTGTCCGCGTCGAGGTCGGCGCTCGGGCCGGTGATGCCGCCGACGATCAGGTCGACGCGCGTGACTTCCGGACGGTCCCCGTTGGCGTTCTTGCCGTCCAGCGGCCGGAACTTGATCTCTATGTCGACGTCGGTGCGGTTGCGGGCGCTGACGGTGAGCGTCTCGCCCATGGCCGCTTCCCGGCCCTGGTTGCTCGCCGTGAGGTCGAGGCTGGTGATCAGATCCCCAGTGCCGACCCACACCCGCCCGTTGCGGAGCCCGTCCATGATGTCGGCGTAGTCCTGCCGGGCCAGCACGTGGGTCTTGCTGTACTCACCGGGCCAGAAGTCGGAGCCGCCGCGCGTCCAGTGCACGTGCGAATCCGAGGTCGCGGTGATCCACCAGCGCCGGCCCTCGCCGAGCAGCGCGTCCCACAGGCCGCCGACGCGAGCCGTCATCTGGTCGAAGCCACCGTGGGTGGGGTAGCTGCCGTAACCCCCGCGTGCCTCCCCGATGAGCGGGCCCGCCTGGTGGCCCGGAGCACCCTCGAAACCGACGTAGATGTCCGGTGCGACGTCGTTGCCGTTGCGGAACTCCCGGGGGGTGTCCTGCCCGTAGACGCCCAGCCCGGTCGCGGAGCGCGAGGCGTGGTGGGCTATGACCAGCGGCTTGCGGCGCATGTCCTTGGCGGCCTTCAGGAACTCGATCATCTTGGCCTCGGTGTCACGGCCCGGATCGTTGGGAAAGGCGTCGCGCTTGGCGAAGCGGCTCTCCAGTTCGAAGAGCTGCTGGGCCTCGTCACGGTGATGAGGGATCATCAGCGTGTGGTGGTCCAGGGCAGGCGCGTCGAACTCCATGCCCCAGAACTGAAGGACCTCCGGCACCAGGACGCGTGAGCGCAGGAGGTCGGGGTACGCCTGCTCGACGTTCACCTTGGAGTGTGTCGGCCCGCCGTGGTCGGTACACATCACCCAACTCAGACCGAAGTGCTTGGCCATGATCGCGTTGGTGACGATCGGGTAGACGGCGTCCCCGCCCTTCTGGAACGTCGGCGGATTCGTCGTCGTGTCGAAGGTGCCGCTGTACTCCGAGTGGACATGGTGATCTCCGGCGCGCCACACCCGGCCGAGAGAGCTGGAACCGCCGTTCGTGCGCTCGGTATCGTCGGCCGCCGCTGCCGGGCCCCCGCCCACCAACGGGCTCGCGGCCGCCAGCGTCGCTCCGACGCCTGCGAACTTGACCAACCGTCGGCGCGAGATCGCCGCGCCCTCGGAACCTTCGAAGCCCTTGTCCATCACCGTCAGGCCTTTCATTCAACTGAGAAGCGACTACAGGATGTTGAGCTTCGAAGGAGGAATCGAATGCGGCATGAACGCAGAGCGGAGTAACGACGAACAACAAAGGCTGACGAACAACAAGGCCATGGCCGCTGCCCAGCCTGCCGTCGCCGTCGCCGTCGCCGTCGCCCGTCGCCGTGACCGTACGGCCCGGCAGCCTGTGGCCGTCGCAGGACGCTCCGAGACGCCGCCTGCCGCCTGCCGCCTGCCCCCGCGTCGGCGGGAATGGGGCAGACCGGCGCGGGTAGACGTTAAACATGGCAAATCTGGGTCTTCCGGACAGGGTGCGAGCATGTCTGTTCGATCTCGATGGCGTACTGACCGAGACCGCGGTCGTGCATGCCGCCGCGTGGAAGGAAGCCTTCGATGACTTCCTGCGGCGGCGGGAGGGGCCCGCCTTCCGTCCCTTCGACGCGACGGCCGACTACGAGCGGTACGTCGACGGGCGTCCCCGCGTCGACGGAGTACGCGTCTTCCTGGCCTCCCGCGGCATCGAGCTGCCGGAGGGAAAGGACGACGATCCACCGGAGCAGGACACGGTGCGCGGGCTCGGCAACCGCAAGAACGCCTTGTTTCTGGAGAAGATCCACACGCAAGGTGTCGAACCGTATCCGGGGTCGGTCCGCTATGTCGATGCCGTACGGGCGGCCGGGCTGGGCACGGCCGTCGTCTCCTCCAGCGCCAACTGCCGTGAAATCCTGATCTCCGCCGGCATGGAAGACCGTTTCGACGTACGGATCGACGGCCGGGTCGCCGCCGAGCGCGGGCTCCCCGGCAAGCCGCACCCGGACACCTTTCTGGAAGCCGCACACGACCTCGGGGCCGAACCCCGGGCCGCGGCCGTGTTCGAGGACGCCCTGGCCGGTATGGACGCCGGACGGGCCGGTGGCTTCGGGGCCGTGGTGGGCGTCGACCGCCTCGGCCAGGCGGACGCACTGCGCCGGCACGGCGCCGACATCGTGGTGTCGGACCTCTCCGAGCTGTTGGGGAGCGGGACGTGATCAGCCACCCCGCCTACGCCGTCGAGCCGTGGTGCCTGCGCGAGACCGAACTGAACCTGGACGTGCTGGCCCAGAGCGAATCCGTCTTTGCCCTGTCCAACGGGCACATCGGCTGGCGCGGCAACCTCGACGAGGGAGAACCGCACGGCCTGCCCGGCAGCTACCTCAACGGCGTGCACGAGCAGCATCCGATGCCGTACGCGGAAGGGGGCTACGGATTCCCGGAATCCGACCAGACGGTGATCAACGTGACCAACGGCAAGATCATCCGGCTGCTGGTCGACGACGAACCGTTCGACCTGCGCTACGGACAGTTGCGTTCCCATGAGCGCGTACTCGACCTGCGCAGCGGACTGCTGCACCGCGTCTGCGAGTGGACATCGCCGGTCGGCAGGACGGTACGCGTACGCTCCACCCGGCTGATCTCCTTCACCCAGCGCGCCATCGCGGCGATCGCCTACGAAGTGGAGCCACTGGACGCCCGGACGAACGTGGTGGTCCAGTCGGAACTCGTCGCCAACGAGCAACTGCCCGCACTCACCGGCGACCCCCGGGCGGCCGCCGCCCCGGAGCCGTGCCTGCGGCCCGAGGAGCACTACGCGCTCGACACGCGGTTGCGCCTGGTGCACCGCACCGAACGCAGTAATCAGCGGGTCGCGGCCGCGGCCGACCATGTGGTGCGTGGCCCCGGATCCACCCGGACGTCCGGTGAGAGCGCGCATGACGTGGGGCGCGTCACCGTCACCGCTGTCCTGGACCCCGGTGAGACACTGCGCATCGAGAAGTTCGTCTCCTACGGCTGGTCGGCGGCGCGGTCGCTGCCGGCGGTCCGGGACCAGGTCGAGGCCGCGCTCGCCGGTGCCCGCAGCACCGGCTGGCAGGGCCTGGTCGACCAGCAGCGAGAGTTCCTCGACGGCTTCTGGCGGTACGCCGACATCGAGGTCGACGGCGACGCCGAGATCCAGCAGGCCGTCCGCTTCGCCGTCTTCCACGTCCTGCAGGCCGGTGCCCGCGCCGAGCACCGGGCGATCCCGGCCAAGGGCCTCACCGGCTCCGGATACGACGGACACTCCTTCTGGGACACCGAGACGTTCGTCCTGCCGCTGCTCACGTACACCTCGCCGAACTGCGTCGCCGAGGCCCTCGGCTGGCGGCAGGCCACCCTGCCGGCGGCACGCGACCGCGCCCGCCAGCTCGGACTGCGGGGCGCGGCCTTCCCATGGCGGACGATCGAGGGAGCGGAATGCTCCGGGTACTGGCCGGCCGGCACCGCGGCGTTCCACATCAACGCCGACATCGCCGCCGCCGTCGTGCGCTACGTCCGGGTCACCGGCGACACGGACTTCGAACGGCGGACCGGTCTGGAACTCCTGGTGGAGACCGCCCGGCTGTGGCGCTCCCTCGGCCACCACGACTCCGGGGGCCGCTTCCACATCGACGGCGTCACCGGTCCCGACGAGTACAGCGCGCTCGCCAACGACAACGCCTACACCAACCTCATGGCCCAGGCGAATCTGCAGGCCGCCGCCGACGCCGCCGGGCGCCACACGGCGCAGGCCGCGGCGCTGGGCGTCGACGAGGCGGAGACCGCAGCCTGGCGTGACGCGGCCAAGGCGATGTCCGTGCCCTACAACCGGGCTCTGGGAGTCCACGAGCAGTCGGCGGGCTACACCCGTCTCGACGTGTGGGACTTCGAGGGCACACCGCCCGAGGGGTACCCCCTGATGCTGCACTTCCCCTATTTCGACCTGTACCGGAAGCAGGTGGTCAAGCAAGCGGACCTGGTCCTGGCGATGCTCCTGTGCGGTGACGCCTTCGACGAGGACCAGAAGGCAAGGAACTTCGCCTATTACGAACCGCTGACCGTCCGGGACTCCTCGCTGTCGGCCTGCGTCCAGTGTGTTCTGGCCGCCGAAGTGGGTCACTTGCGTCTGGCCTACGACTACCTGGGTGAGGCCGCGCTGATGGACCTGGAGGACCTGGAGAGGAACACCCGCGACGGCCTGCACATCGCCTCCCTCGCGGGGACCTGGTTCGGGCTGGTCGCCGGCTTCGGTGGCATGCGCGACTACGGGGACATGCCGCACTTCGCCCCCAGGCTTCCCGCACAGCTCAGCCGGCTGGCGTTCTCCCTGCGGTACCGGCAACGCTGTCTGCGGATCGACATCACCGGCTCACACGTCACCTACGCGCTGGCAGAGGGCGAACCCGTACAGATCAGCCACTGCGGCGAAGTGATCAACCTGTCCCAAGGAGTGCCGCAGACCCGTCCCGTCGAGCAGCCGACCACCCTCCCCGAGCCCGCACAGCCGCCGGGCAGACAACCCGCACCACGTCACTGAGCCATCGCCGGCGCACCACCGAGCCATCGCAGCGGGGGTCGCCCACAGTCAGAGGCGGCCCCGGCCCACCGCGATGGCGTCTTCGCCGGCGCCCGGCAGATACCACTGGTGTGGCGCGATGAGTTCGCTGACGGCCGGTTCGGGCCCCCACGAGCCGGGTGCGTACGGATGCAGCGGCGGTGGACTGTCGAGCAGAGGGGCCGACGCCTCCCAGATGTGCTCGATGCCGTCCGCCCCGGTGAACAGCGACTGGTTGCCCAGCAAGGCGTCGAGAATCAGTCGTTCGTAGCCTTCGAGTCCGTTTTCCTGGCAGAAGGATCCGGCGTAGCGGAAGGTCATCGATGCCGGTGCGAGTCGCATCGCGGGGCCGGGCTCTTTCGCGAGGAAACGGGCGGCGATCCAACCGGGATCGCCGAAGTCGATCACAAGCTTGTTGCCTCGGTCCATCTCCTGCCGGGGGAGATCGGTACGGAACATCCGCAGCGGCGGCTCGCGCAGGCCGACGGTGATGACCTCGCGGTGCTGTGCGAGGTTCTTGCCGGAGCGCAGGTAGAACGGCACTCCCGCCCACCGCCAGTTGTCCACCTCAAGCCGCAGCGCGATGAACGTCTCGGTCGGTGAATCCGGGGCGACCCCCGGTTCGCCGCGGTAACCCTCGTACTGGCCGCGTACCACCTGCCCGGGTTCGATGGGGCGCAGCGCCGCGAAGACCTTGGCCTTCTCGTCGCGCAGCGGCTGGGCGGCGAGCGAGACCGGCGGTTCCATCGCCACGATGCCGAGCACCTGGATCAGATGTGTGACGATCATGTCCCGGAAGGCTCCGGTCACTTCGTAGAAGCGGGCCCGGCCTTCGAGACCGAGTGTCTCGGGCACATCGATCTGCACATGACTGATGTGGTCCCGGTTCCAGATGGGTTCGAGCAAGCCGTTGGCGAAGCGGAGGGCGAGGATGTTGTCCACCGACTCCTTGCCGAGGAAGTGATCGATGCGGAAGATCCGGGATTCGTCGAAGACGGTGTGGATCGTCTCGTTGAGCGCTCGTGCTGAAGCGAGATCGGTGCCGAAGGGTTTCTCCACGATCACTTTCGAGTTCTCCGCCAGGCCCGTGTCGCCGAGCATGCCGATGAAGGACGCGAACGCGGAGGGTGGAATGGCCAGATGGAACAGTTTGCGTGGCTGCCCGCCGAGGGCGTCCTCGGCTGCCCGTACGGCCGCGACCAACGGGCCGGGATCCTGGGAGTCGGCCGCGCCGAAGGACAGGGATTCCTCGAAGGTCCGCCACGCCGGCCCGGACGGCTCGGACCGCCCGAAGGTGGCGATCGCGTCGTGTGCGTGTTTACGGAACGCGTCGTCGCTCAGCGCGGACCGACCGCGGGACGAGCCGACGATGCGGTAGCTGTCCGGGAGGAGGCCTGCCCTGGCGAGGTGGAACAGGCCGGGGAGCAGTTTGCGTTTGGCGAGGTCACCGGTGGCGCCGAAGAGCACGATCACATGGTTGTCCGGGCGGTTCACGGCTGACTCCTCTTCTCCGCGTGTCCGCCGAACTCACTGCGCATGGCGGACAGCACCCTGTCGGCGAACTCCCCGAGGCCCCGGGACTGGAACCGGTCGGTGAGCGCCGTGCTGATCACAGCGGCGGGTACGCCTTCGTCGACCGCCGCCAGTACCGTCCAGCGGCCTTCGCCGGAGTCAGAGACGCGCCCGGTGAATTCCTCCAGCTGCGGCGACCGGGCCAGCGCGTCGGCGGTGAGGTCGACGAGCCAGGAGCCCACAACGGAGCCGCGACGCCATACTTCGGCGACCTCGCCCACGTCGATCTCGTACTGGTAGGCCTCCGGCTCGCGCAGCGGGGCGGTCTCCGCGTCGGCGGTGTGCTTGCGAAGTCCGGCGTCCGCGTGCTCGATGATGCTGAGCCCCTCGGCGATCGCGGCCATCATTCCGTACTCGACCCCGTTGTGGACCATCTTCACGAAGTGCCCGGCCCCACTCGGACCGCAGTGCAGATAGCCGTCCGGTGCGGTCCCGTCGGCGTGTCTGCTCGGTGTCGGCTCGGCGGCGCCGGCGCCGGGCGCGATGCTCCGGAAGAGGGGATCGAGCCGGGCGACGGGCGCGGGCTCGCCGCCGATCATGAGGCAGTAGCCGCGCTCAAGTCCCCACACCCCGCCCGATGTTCCGCAGTCCAGATAGTGAATGCGGCGAGGAGCAAGCTGCGCCGCACGGGTGATGTCGTCGCGGTAGTAGGAATTGCCCCCGTCGATGATCGCGTCGTCCGGAGCGAGGAGATCGGTCAGCTGGTCGAGCGTGGGCTGCACGACGGCGGCGGGCAGCATGAGCCAGACGACACGCGGCCGCTCCAGCTTCGCCACCAGGTCGCCGAGCGAGCCGGAGGCGACGGCGCCCTCGGCCTCCAACTCCCTCACCGCGCTTTCGTCGAGGTCGTAGACCACACAGCGGTGGCCGTCGCGCATGAGCCGGCGCACGAGGTTCGCGCCCATCCGGCCGAGCCCGATCATGCCGAGTTGCAGGGGAGTGTCGGTGGCCATGGCTGCTCTCCTGGGGGACAGGGCCCTGGGGTGGTGCGCGGGCTCCGGTTCGGCGCCGAAGGGCCGATCGATCGCATCCATGTGGAGTGGAGCCGCGACTATGTGCCCGGCCGAGCGTGCATCAACTCGCCCACGCGTACCAGCCTAGGTTCGTCCGTAACCCCCCTCAACTCGGCGCACGATCGGGCGAAGTCCTCGGCAGCCGGCAGCGGACGTCGTTCCCACGCTGGTACTCACATCCGATGTGTCTCCGGCTCGCGCTGGGTACGAACACTGGCCCTCGGCTCTCACCAGGCCCGTACCCTTTCCGCTGCTGCCGCGGCTCACGCCGCCCCGACCACTGTGTATCCGGAGCCTTGCACCCGCGCGCCACGTGACGACCGCGCTTCCCTCCGGCTTGGATACGTCCGAGGTCTTCCCCTAACACCCCCAAGGCCTGCACCATGCCGGGAGATTCACAACCAGATATGAGAGGCACGTACATGACCACCACGGCAGGTAATGGGATCTCTCGAAGAGGTGTGATCGGCACGGCGGCCGCGGTCGCCGCAGGGGGCTGGTCAGCCGGGTCCGGCACCGCTTGGGCGGCGCCCCGTGAGCCCGGCGGAGCGGAGGGACCGCACGAACGGATGGCCAGGGCCGCCGCTCTGCGCTGGCGGCGGATGCCCGGCGACTGGAAGGACGGCCCCTTCCTGGGCAACGGCCTGCTCGGGGTGCAGGTCTACCGAGGAGCCACGGCCAACTCCGTGAAGGTCATGGTCAGCCACAGCCAGGTGCAGGACCAGCGCCCCCAGTGGCGTGCTCCGTACGGCTTCTCCCGGTTACCCATAGGGCACTTCGACCTCACGCTCGCCGGTGAGGTGACCGGTGTCGACTGGACACTCGACCTCTGGGACGCCGAGCTGCGCGGCACCGTCACCACCACCCGGGGCAGCGTCCGCTTCTCGATGCTGGTGCACAACACCCGTACCGCGCTGCTGATCTCCACCCGGCCCAGTGCGGGCGAGGACGACGCGGCCTGGTCGTTCACATGGATGTCCGCGACCTCGCCGCGTACCAAGGACAAACCCGCCGACTACACCGGCAACCCCGACCCCCGGGTCGGCTCCGCCGGAGACGCCGGGGCCACCAGGTACGTCGAGCAGCCGCTGATCGCGGGCGGAGGGTGGACCACCGCCTGGCGCGAACGGCGCGTCGGCAGCGGCAGGCTGCTGGCCGCGCACATCGTCTACCGTTTCCCGGACGACTTGTCGCGCACGACGGAACTGGCCGTCGCGGAAGTCGCCCGCACACTGTCCGTGGACCCGGACGACCTGGTGCGCGAGCACCGCGCATGGTTGCACCGCTTCTACCGGCGCAGCCTGTTGTCGGTCCCCGACAAGCGCATTCAGCACTTCTACTGGATCCAGCTCTACAAGGCCGCCTGCGCCACCCGCGCCGGCGGGCCCTCGATGTCCGAATGGGGGCCGTGGTACCCGGAGACCGGCGGAAGCTGGACCGCGGTCTGGTGGAACCTCAATGTCCAGATCGCCACCTGGCTGATCCAGGGGTCCAACCACCTCGAACTCGACTCCGTCACCTCCACCTTCAAGAACTTCGAGGAGTACCTGCCCCTGTCCGTCCCGCCGCAGTACCAGGACGGCGAGACCTACGCCCTGGCCCACCCGTCCGACTGGAAGCTCCGCCCCGGCGCCAAGACCGTCGGCATCCCCGGTACCTCCACCAAGACCGACAACAACGGCAATCTCATCTGGGCCATGCACAACATCTGGCTCAGCCACCGCCACACCATGGACGCGTCGATCGTGCGCGACGTCCTCTACCCGATCCTCGTCAAGGCGGTGAACTTCTACGACCACTTCCTGTACGAGGGCAGCGACGGAAAGCTGCACCTGCCGCTCACCCGGTCGCCCGAGTGGGCCGACGCCACGGACTGCACCTACGACCTCTCCCTGCTCCGCTGGGGCTGCGCCACCCTCCTCGACTGCCTGCGCATTCTCCGTACGGACCATCCCCGCGCCGGCCGCTGGCGCGAGATCCTCAAGCGCCTGGTGGACTACCCGCGGGACGCGACCGGCATCGTCATCGGCGCCGACAAGCCGCTCACCGAGTCCCACCGGCACTTCTCGCACATGCTGTGGCTGTACCCGCTGCACGAGCTGAGCTGGGACCGGCCGGCCGACCGGGAGATCATGCGAACGACCTTCGACCACTGGGTCAAGGACCGTGGCCTGTGGGCGGGTTACAGCTACGCCGTCGCCTCCTCGATGGCGTCCGTGATGGAACGACCCGAGGAGGCCCTGGACTTCCTGACCTTCTTCACCGACGGCAATGTCGTCCACCGGACCTGGGGCGCGAGGATGACGCCGAACACCATGTACGTCGAGGACACCAACCTCGGCATCGAGAGCCCCTTGACGGCGGCCCAGTCGGTCCTCGACATGGCCGTGCAGAGCCACGGCGGCACCGTACGGGTCTTCCCCTCCGTGTCACGCCGCTGGCCCGACCTCTCGGTCCAAGCTCTCCGTACCCAGGGCGCGTTCCTCGTCGACGCGGACCGAGCAGGCGGCCGGACCCGATGGGTACGCGTCCACAGCGAGGCCGGCGCACCACTGGTGCTGCACCACGGCATCGACGGCGCCGTCGACGTACGGGACGAGCGGGGCCGGCGGCTGCGACACCGGGAGACAGGACCCGGCCGTATCGAGATTCCGCTCGGCCGGGAGGAAACGGCCGTCATCGTCCCGCGCGGCACCCACCCGGACCCGGGTCCGCGTGACGTACCGGCCGTCGGCGATGCCAGGCCTTGGGGGCTGCCGGACTGACCTCGCTGTCCGGCCGGCGGGCAGCGACACGTCCTGCAACGGGCTACGGGCCAACGGAGCCACGCTCAGCGCGGAGTTCGCCCGGGGTCAGCCGAGTGTGAGGTGAGGGGAGTACAGGTCGATCCAGGTGGCGAGGTTGAGTGCCGTCTCCAGGCCGCGCCGGGACGCCTGGTCGATGCGGGGCGCGTGGGATGCGGCGGCGCGGGTCAGCCGCTCGCGGCTGACCATGTCGAAGACCCGGTGTGCGGGGTTGTCCAGGAGTTCCTTGACCTGGTTCTGCAGCGCCACGGCGTAGGCCGGGTCCTGAGTGGAGGGGTAGGGGCTCTTCACCCTGTCGTAGACGGAAGGGGGCAGCAGATCGGCGGTGGCCTCGCGCAGCAGGCTCTTCTCCCGGCCGTCGAACGACTTCAGCCGCCAGGGGGTGTTGTACACGTACTCCACCAGCCGGTGGTCGCAGTACGGCACGCGGACCTCCAGTCCGACCGCCATGCTCATACGGTCCTTGCGGTCCAGCAGGACGCGGACGAATCGGGTGAGGTGGAGGTGGCAGATCTGTCGCATCCGGTACTCGAAGTCGCTCTCGCCGTCGAGCCGCTGGATCCCGGCCACCGCCTGGCGGTAGCTGTCCTGCACGTAGGAGGCGAGATCCAGGGCTGTGGCGAAGTCCTGGCTGAGGATGCCGTCCTCGTCGCCGAAGTGCTGCCGGAAGTGCACCAGCCAGGGAAAGGTGTCGGCTGCCCGCGCCGCGGGGTCGAAGAACTGCTGGTAGCCCCCGAACACCTCGTCGGCGGATTCTCCGGACAGGGCGACCGTCGAGTGCTGCCGGATGGCCTTGAACAGCAGGTAGAGGGAGGCGTCCATGTCGCCCATAGCGATGGGGAGGTCCCTGGCCCGGATGACGCGGGCCCGCACCTCGGGGTCGGCCAACTGGCCGGGGTCCAGGACGATGTCCTGGTGTTCGGTTCCGGAACTGTTCGCCACGTCGTGCACGTAGGGGCTGTCCGGGGTCGCGCGCAGGGCGTCGGGGACGAAGTTCTCGCTGTGCCCCACGAAGTCGACGGCGAAACTGCGGACCTTCCCGCCTGCCGCGGCGAGTTCGCGGGAGGCGAGAGCGGTCATGGCGGAGGAGTCCAGGCCGCCTGAGAGCAGGGTGCAGCGCGGCACGTCGGCCACGAGCTGGCGGCGCACGATGCCTTCGAGCAGCTCCCGGACCCGGGCGATGGAGCCGTCACGGTCATCGGAGTGCGGCCGTGTCTCCAACGACCAGTAGACGCGGGTCCGGATCCCCTCCGGGCGCACGGTCACCACCGTCCCGGGCTCGACCTCACGCATCCCCTGCCAGATCGCGTGACCGGGTGACTTCACGAAGGCGAATGCCTCCCGCAGTCCGTCGAGGGTCACGGCGCGTGTGGCGAGCGGGTTGGCGAGGATCGCCTTGGGCTCCGAGCCGAACAGCACGCCGTCGGCGGTGGGGGAGAAGTAGAAGGGCTTGATGCCCATGCGGTCACGGACCATGACCAGCTTCTGCTCGCGCTGGTCCCAGACGGCGAAGGCGTACATGCCGTTGAGGTGCTCGGCGACGGCCTCGCCCCACTCCAGATATCCGTGCAGCACCACCTCGGTGTCGGAGTCGGTGGTGAAGCGGTGTCTCCGAGAGATGAGCTCCTTGCGCAGCTCGGTGAAGTTGTAGACCTCACCGGAGTACACCAGGGCCACCGCCGTCCCGGCCTCCCGGACGCTCATCGGCTGCCGGCCGCCCGGCAGGTCGATGATGGCCAGCCTTCTGTGGCCGAGCGCGGCCGGGCCCTGGACCCAGGTGCCGCGGTCGTCCGGGCCACGGCAGGCCATCGTCTCGGTCATCGCGTCCACGGTGGCCTGCTCGGTGCCCAGGTCCCGCTGGTACGAGATCCATCCCGTGATACCGCACACGGTCGTCCTCCGTTCCGGTCGCCGGTGCCGCCGGCCGGCAGTGCCGCCGAAGGACGACGGGGGAGCAAACCGACCGGCAACAGAAAGCGCATGTAGGCGCCACCTATATGCCCAGCGTCCTTCACTGAGTGTCGACGGTCAAAAGGACCATAGGAGACCATAAGAGATAAAAGGGGCCATGAGAGCGGCAAGGGCCACGCCGGGAGTCGCTCTCCCGTGGGTCAGTGGGGAGGTGAGCCTCGCGGTGGTGGGCGGTTCTGCTGAGGGCGCGGACGAGGCGCCGCGGGGACTGCGCAAGGTTCCGCTGAGCGATCCCGGTCGACGCCGGGAGGTGCTCGACGCCGTGCTCGCACTGCTGGCCGAGGTCGGGTACGAGCGGTTGACGATGGACCTCGTCGCCCAGCGTGCCAGGGCCAGCAAGGCCACGCTCTACCAGCGGTGGCCGACCAAGGCCCGGCTGGCGGTGGCGGCCCTGGAACAGCGCCGGCCGCAGATCACCGACCACGACACGGGTTCCTTCCTCGGGGATCTGCGGCACCTGCTCGCCTCGTGGCTGGCGGGCTGGACGGAACTCGACCGGGGCCTGGTCATCGCCCTGCTGGAAGGCAGCAGAACGGACGCGGAGCTGACCCGCCTGCGTCACGAGCGGCTGCGCCGCCCGCTGCGGCAGGCCGTCGAGTCATTGGTGGAGCGGGCGCTTCGGCGGGGTGAGATCCCCGCCGGGGTGGATCCGGAACTCCTGGTGGAGATGCCGTTCTCGGTACTGCTGACGCATGTGCTGATCGAGGGAGAGGCGCCCGACGTCGCGCTCGTCGACAGGATCATGGACCGGGTGCTGGCTCCGCTGCTCGGCACAGCGCCGCCCGAAGGCGCCGGGCCGTGATGTCTGTATCGCGCACATAGTACGGATTCGTACTACTCTGGGGTGTGAGGCTGAACGGCCGGATGAAGGGAGCGGTTCCCATGAGCGCGCCCTTGGCGCCCGCGGCGCCACTGCCCACGCACCGTACCTGCCCGCTCGATCCGCCACCGGAGTACCAGCGGCTGCGGGAGGAGCAGCCGGTGGCCCCGCTGGCCTTTCCCGACGGCACGGTGGGCTGGCTGCTGACCCGGCACGAGGACGTCCGCGCGGTGCTGGCCGACGACCGGTTCAGTTCGGCCCGCGAGAACGCTTCCTCTCCGGTGCGCCGCAACCTGTTCCGTCCGGAAGACCGGCCCGGAATGCTGCTGAACATGGATCCACCGGAACACACCCGCTACCGGGGGATGCTCACCCGTTACTTCACAGTGCGCCGGATGCGCGCCCTGGCACCGAGGATCGAGCGGATCGTCGCGGACCACCTCGACGCCATGGAAGCGGCCGGTCCTCCGACGGACCTCGTTCCCGCCTTCGCCCGGCCCATTCCCTCCCTGGTCATCTGCGAGTTGCTCGGCGTGCCCTACGCCGACCGGGAGAAGTTCCAGCGGTGGACCGCCACGATGCTCAGGCTGGACGTCTCCGAGGACGAGGCATGGCGGGCCCGTGAGGCACTGCGCACGTACATGCGCGACCTGGTGGCCGACAAACGCGAACACCCCGACGACGCCCTGCTCAGCACCCTGATCCGGGCACAAGACCCGGACCCCGCGCTGACGGACCAGGAACTGACCGGCATGGGCCGGCTGCTGCTGATCGCCGGGCACGAGACCACCGCCAACATGCTCGCCCTCGGCACCTACGCTCTGCTGTCCCACCCCGACCAGTTGCGCTCCCTGCGCGAGCACCCGGAAGGCGTCGGCCGAGCGGTCGAGGAACTCCTGCGCTACCTGACCATCGTGCAGTTCGGCACCGTCAGGGTCGCCCGCGAGGACGTCCAGATCCACGGCGTGCGCATCCGCGCCGGGCAGACCGTCGTGGCCTCACTGCCGGCCGCCAACCGCGACCCCGGCCAGTTCACCGAGCCGGACCGGCTCGACCTCACCCGCGAACCCTCCCAGCACGTCTCCTTCGGACACGGCATCCACCAGTGCCTGGGACAGCAACTGGCCCGTGTCGAGATGCAGATCGCCTTTCCCGCCCTTCTCCGGCGCTTCCCCACGCTCCGCCTGGCCGTCCCGCCCGAGCAGGTCCCGATGCGTGACGACATGTTCGTCTACGGCGTCCACGCGCTCCCACTCAGCTGGGACAGGTGACCACACCATGAAGATCAGGATCGACCACGATCGCTGCCGGGGCGCCGGCCAGTGCACCCTGACCGCACCCGAACTCTTCGACCAGTCCGACGACGACGGCACCGTCGTCCTGCTCAACGAGCAGCCCCCACCCGAACTCCAGGCCCGCGCCCGCCTCGCCGCGAGCCTGTGCCCCAACTCGGTCATCCACATCGCCGACACTTCTGACCCGTGACCACCGCGCGGCCGGGGCGGAGAAGCCGCACGTCCGAGCGACGCTCCTGGGCCCCGCTGCTCGTAGTGTGCGCCGGGTACTTCATGGTGATCCTCGATGTGACGGTCATCAACGTCGCCGTGCCGGTGATCGGCCGGGAACTGTCGGCCTCGCTCACCGGTATCCAGTGGATCACCGACGGGTACACCCTGGTGTTCGCCGGGTTCCTGCTGACCGGCGGCGCGCTGGGTGACCGGCTGGGCAACCGTCGGGTCTTCTGCTGGGGCGTGGTGGTGTTCACCGCGTCCTCGGCCGCTTGCGCGCTCGCGCCGAACGCTCCCTTCCTGGTGGTGGCCCGGCTGGTGGAGGGACTCGGCGCGGCCTTGATCGTGCCCGGTTCCCTGGCCCTGCTCCAGCAGTCCTACCCGGCACCGGCCGCACGCTCGCGGGCCTTCGGACTGTGGGGTTCGATGGCCGGCATCGCGGCTTCTGCCGGTCCGCTGCTGGGCGGGCTGCTGGTCTCCACGGTGGGGTGGCGCTGGGTGTTCCTCATCAACCTGCCCGTCGGTGTGGCGTCCCTGGTGCTGACGCCGCGGTATGTGGCGCGCTCGCCCCGACGCGCCGCCCGAGCCCTGGACTGGCCGGCGCAGTGCGCGGTCGTGGCGGCGGTGGCACTGCTGACCGCGGCGCTCAACGAGGCCGGACGGCGGGGCTGGTCCGATCCGGCTGTTCTCGCCGGCGTGGGCCTGGCCGTGCTGGCCGCCGTGGCGTTCGCGGTGCGCGAGCGGCTGGCCCGGTCTCCTGTCCTTCCGCTGAGCCTGCTGCGCTCTCGTGCGATGAGCGGCGGATCCGTCATCGGCCTGCTGTTCAACTTCGGCTTCTACGGCATGGTGTTCACCGCCAGTCTGGAATTCCAGCACCAGCGCGGCTTCAGCGCCCTCGGCACCGGGCTGGCGCTGTTCCCGGCGGTGGCGATGACCATGTTCGCCTCCGCGGTGTCCGGGCGGCTGTCCCACCGCACCGGCGATCGTCCGCTGGTGATCTCCGGCATGCTCCTCGCCGCCCTGGGGCTGGCCGGCTGGGCCGCGGCGGGAACCGACCCCGCGTACCCGCTGCTGGTGGCCCCGATGATGGCCGCGGGATTCGGTACCTCCTTCGCCCTCACCGGCGGAGCCGCCACCGTGATGGGCGCCGCACCCCCGGGGTACTCAGGGGCCGCCTCCGCCCTGTTCAACACCACCCGCCAGATCGGCAGCGCCACTGGCGTGGCGCTCGGCGGCAGCCTGCTCGCCACAGCCACCGACTACAGCGCCGGGCTCCGCACCAGCATGGCCATCGGCGCGCTCGCCTACCTGACCGCAGCAGGCCTCGCGTGGCTGTGCGTGCCGGCGAAGCCCCAAAGGCCGTAGTTTCTTGTGACAGGCGCGACCGGCAATGTGAGCGGGTGTCAGTGGATGTCGTACGCACGCAGCCACAGCTCCAGGGTGAGCACGAGCCACAGTTTGCCGCCCTGTCTGGGCAGCAACGCCCCCTCACCGCGCAGCCAGCCGCGCACCGTGTCCTGCCGGAACAGGCCACGGGCGCGGGCCTCCCGGCCCAGCAGCAGATCCTCCGCCAACTCCTTCAGCGGACCGCCGAGCCACTGCTGCACCGGCACCCGCATACCGCTCTTCGGCCGGTCCACGACCGTGCCGGGCAGCAGATCGCGTACGGCCTCCTTCAGCACCCACTTCTCGACGGCGCCGTTCAGCTTCCATCGCGGCGGGGTGGCGAAGGCGTGGTCCACCACCCGGCGGTCGAAGAGCGGGGCCCGGCCCTCGATGCCCTGGGAGGCGGTGAGACGTTCGACCTTGGTGAGGATGTGATGGGCGCCCTTGGTGCGCAGATTGCAGTGCAGCAGCCGGTTGAGCAGATGGTCCATCCGCCCGTCCTCGGATCCCGGCCGCAGATACGGGGCGACGAAACGCTGGGGTGCGGGCGCCTCGGTGAGGGCGCCCAGCACCTCGGCGGTCAGGAGGTCGGGCAGATCGGTGTAGCACTTGCGGTACGAGCGCAGATAGGCGAGTTCCCGCGCGTCCTCCGCGTCTCCACCGGCCACGTCGCCGCGGTGCATCTCGTACACCAGCATCGGCAGGTTCTTCGGGCCGCCGAAGACCGGGTCGCCGCCCTCCCCGTTCAGGACAACCCGTAGCCCGTCGCCCGCCACGGCCTCGGCGAGCATCAGATTCGGTACGGTCAGCGGATCACCCACGGGGCTGTCGAGCAGCGCAGCCGCTTCCCCGAGGCGCGCGGCCACGGCCGCACCGGTGACGGTGAGAATACGGTGCCGGGTGTGGCAGTGGGCGGCGACCAGGCCCGAGTAGCCCAGCTCATTGGGGAGTTCGTCACCGAAGCTGATGGAGTACGTGTGCACCGGGTGGGAGTGCAGTTTGGCGGCGAGGGCGGTCACCAGCGAGCTGTCGACGCCGCCGGAGAGCAGAACACCCACGGCCTCGGCCTCCGGCAGCCGGCGCGCGGTCGCCTCCTCCAGCAGTTCGCGCAGCCTCAGCGCATAGGTTTCGGGTGGCGCTCCGTCGTCCTCGATCAGCTCCCGCGGCTCCCAGTAGTGCTCCTCCGTCGTCGTGCCGTCCGCCGAGAGCCGCAGACAGCGGCCGGGCAGCAGTTCGCGTACTCCGCGCAGCAGGGTCTCCTCGCCGGGGAGGTAGGCGAAGGTCAGGAAGGAGCGTACGGCGGAAAGTTCGAGGCCGGTCCCGAGCGCGGGCCAGCGGCGCAGGGCCCGCAGCGAGGTCGACGCGGCCCAGCAGCCGCCGGCACGGGCGTAGAAGAGGGTGCGGGCGCCGACAGGGTCGCGGATCAGTACGAGGTCGCCTTCACTCTCGTGCACGGCGAGCGCGAACATGCCCTCGGCGTCACGGATTCCGGCCGCGCCGAGCCGTACCCAGCAGCGCAGCAGCAGCTCACCGTCAGGGCAGTCGGGCGGTGCCGGGACGCCTGAGGCGGCCAGCGCGGCGAGGAGTGCGGGCCGGTTGTGGAGGGTGACCTCGCCCACCGCGGTGTGCCCGTACGCGTGGAACGGCCCGGTGGCGTGGCCGGGTTCGTCCTCGATCAGCCCGACGGCCGGGCCGTCGGGCCGCACGGTGGAGCCCATCGCGGCCAGTTGCTCCCTGGCCTGCTCGGGCTCCGCCGCCAGGCAGGCACAGAACCGCGCCATGGTCACCCACCTTTTCTCTCACTGCTCCGGCCCGTCCAGCCGGGCCGTCCAGCCAGTCCGCTAAGCCGTATGCCACATGCCGTATACCGCATGCCGTACGGCTCATCCGAAGTCGTCGTCGCTCCAGCCGCCGTC
Organism: Streptomyces bluensis; assembly: GCF_014650715.1. Taxonomy (GTDB): domain Bacteria; phylum Actinomycetota; class Actinomycetes; order Streptomycetales; family Streptomycetaceae; genus Streptomyces; species Streptomyces bluensis. Next base: position 100,408 of record NZ_BMVM01000016.1, read on the forward strand.
ATCGCCGGAGCGCCACGCGTCATCCAGGTCCGAGAGGTCGCCGCCGTCCTCGCCGCCCCCGTCGGAGCTGCCGCCGCCGTCACCGCCGGAGGAGTTCTGTGCTGCGGCCTGCTGCCGCCGCAGTTCCTCCTCCTCTTCCACGCTCAGGGCCTCCGGCGGAAACTGGGCCGCGGTGACGGTCAGGGTGACCAGGCCCAGACTGCCGAGCACCGCGCCCATCCGTCCACCGAACGAGGTCCGGTTGACCATCACGCTCTCGCCCTGACCCCAGACCGTACGGCCGTAACCGAGGTCCCGTCCGTAGACCACCCGTCCGTCCGCGTACTGCCGCTTGATGATCCGCCGCCCGAGCAGCTCATCGGTGCCGGAACCGCCCTCGTTGTCATGCCAGCGCACCATGTGGGTGCCCTCGCGCCGCCGCCACTCCTCGCGGCCGTCCTGGTATCTGCGGTGGACGCTGCCATCGGCGAGCAGTTCGTCGCTGTACGGGATTTCGCGTGGCCGGATCATCGCCTCAAGTCCTCGTGCCCCTGGTCAGTTCGACGGCCATGTCATGAACCCGGCCGTGCGCAGCTCACGCAGTCCGGTCCAGACGGAAGAGCCGCTCGTCCTTGGTCCGCGCACCATGCGCAGCACCGTACGGAGCAGCCGCGCCGGGGGGACGGATTCCACCTCGGCCGTCCGCCCGCCCGCCAGCCACTCCAGTTCTCGCGGTTCCAGGCCGGACGGCGCACCAGCCAGGCCGGGCGCGGTCGCGGGCAGGGGCGTGGGCGCGGGGCCACGCTGGGAGATCAGATGCAGCGCCGTCGCATGGCGCGGCACGAGCCCCATCGAGGCGACCCGTATCCCGGGAACCTCCGCGCGCACCCGGGCGGTGAGGGCGATGCCGGCGGTGCTCGCGTCGTGCAGCACATGGACGGTGGCGCCGTCCACCCGGCCGAGCCCTGCCACCAGCCGGGGATCGAGCGGAGAATCGTCGGCGGCGAACACCGGGCAGGCCGCCTCCAGATGCAGATCGTTCGCGAGGAGCATCCGGGCCACGGAACGGCTCTGACAGACCAGCAGCCTGGGCAGCCCGTAGTCGTAGAGATCGGGTTCCCCGGGCCGGTACGGCGTGGACGCGGAGGCCGGAAGCGGAGCCAGCAGCCCGGGTGTCTCCCCGTCGCGCCGGCACAGAGCCTCCTCGAACCGCTCGTACCGTACGGGCGGCGCAGGTGTCAGCGGAACCCTGCGCGGGACAGTGTGCACCGGGCGCAGGACACGGCACATCTCGTAGTAGAGCTGCCGTTCGGTGAACCGGATCCTGCCGGGCGCCCCGGCGCGGGCGATCGCGGTGGTCAGCGCCCGGTCGAGCAGCCGGGCCCGGATGGAGCCGCCGGTGACGCCGGGCCGCGGCGTCCAGTCCGCGGTCATGGGGCGGCTCCGTTCGTCCCGGGCCAGGTGAGGAATCCGACGGCCTCGTCCCTGCGCTTCCGCTCCCGCTCGACCTCCACCGTGATGCGCCCGACGACCCTGGTGACCGCGGCGGGTAGTTTGGCGGGCGGCATGGCGGCGAGGGGGAAGCGATCGCCCCGGGCCAGCCAGTCCAACTCGGGCTCGGTCAGCGTGCCGCCGTCGCGCAGCAGACGCAGGACACCCGCCGACGGGGGCTCAGCGCGCGGCACCGCCTTCACGCCCACCGCCTTCATGACGGTGCGCGGCGACAGGCCGGCGTCGACGACCAGACGGCCCGGCAGGGCCTCCCGGGTGCGTCCGGCCAGCAGACAGCCCTCGGTGTCGGCGTCATGCAGCACGATCACGGGAACATCCGCCGGCACCCGCTGGATGTCGCTGACGACGATCACCCCACAGCGGTCCGGTATTCCACGGCTGATGAGGAGGTCGGCGGTGTAGCGGTGCGGGCAGAGCAGCGCGTACTCCGGCCGCTGCTGTGGCGTTGCGCCGTGCGGCGCGGTCCGGACCGTGCCCGGAGCCGACGGGAGGACCCCAGGCCCCCTTCTCCTCCTCACCGTGCGACGCACTGCCGCCCACCGCCATGGGCTCATCAGGGGCGCTCCAGCGCGGACGCGGCACGGCGCAGGCCGACCGCGAGGCGCTCCCGAACGGTGAGGGCGCCGATACCCCGCACCCGCTGAACGCGTTCGATGTCGCGCAGCGCGGCGGCGAGCAGTCCGAAGTCGGTGCCAGCGCCGCGAGGGCGGCGGCTGACCGGTACGACTTCTTCCGCGCCGCGGCGCTCGGCCTCCTCGGCGGTGATGGCGTAGTCCTCGTGGTCGACACCGAAACCGGTGTTGGCGGCGAGGATGTGCAGGGGCTTGCGACCTCGGTTGGCGAAGGAGTGCGGCATCATCTCGGGGATTCGGATCAACGCGCCTGGGAAGAGACGGATTTCGGTGACCCGGCCGTGCTGGGCGTCGTACACACCGCAGGAGGCGTGACCGAGGCTGAGGACGAAGTGCTCGCCGCCATGGGCATGCGGGGTGAACGCGCTCCGAGGGCCGACGACTCCCAGCTTGACGGTGGCGTTGGAAGGGCGGTCCGGCGACGTCTGAGCGTCCCCGATGAAGTAGTGCGCGAACTTGCCGTCGTCGATGAAGCGGAGGAAGTCCTCACGCGGGCCGAGTACGCGCGCGCCCTCACGGTCCGCGAACAGCACATCGCCGTCGGGGCGCAGATGGAACAGCTCCACTCCGTAGGGCAGTTCACGCGACAGGCGCTCCATACCCCGCAGCCCGGGTCTGCCGGAACCGGACCCCACGTCGGACATCAACGCCCCCCATCGCGCTGTCGAACACCATCAGATCGTATAGCCGTGACGGGAAATCACAGAGCGGAAGTTTCAACCGGCACCCGACGCCACGGTGAACGGTGGGCGTACCTGTCGGCGTGGCTCAGCCGGAACCGCTCTCGCCGGGCCAGGTGAGGAAGCCGATGGCCTCCGCCTTGCGCCCCTCGGGATCGGTGACGAGCACCCGCTCCAGAACACCGCTGACGGTGGCGAGCAGCTTCGCGGGCGGCACCGCCACGAGCGGGCTGATCCAGCCCTTGGCGAGCCACTCCAGTTCGGGGCCGGTCAGCGTGGACTCCGCGCGCAGCCGCCCCATCTCCTCCGTGGACGGCCGCACCCCGCGCAGCGACAGCGCACCCGGCGCTTTCATCACGGCGCTCAGCGGCAGTCCGGCGTCGAGGACTCTCCGGCCGGGCAGTGCCTCACGGGTGCGCCGGGCGAGCAGACAGCCCTTGGGACTCGCGTCGTGGAGCACGACGACGGGCACCTTGTCCGGCACCCCGTACGCCTTGGAGACGAGACTGACGCCGTACCGCTCCGGTATTCCGTTCAGGGCCAGGAAGGCGATGACGGACGGGTCCGGGCAGAGCAGGACGGCGTTCGGATGCTCGGGCCGGTGGATGTCCCGGACACGTTTCTCGTCGACGACGCCGTCCGGGAGCGAACCGTACACGTCCATCCACTCGTGCAGCAGGTAGTTACGGGAGGCACTGATCCGGGTTCCGTGCTTGTGGTGACGGCTGCGGCTGACGGCCGAGACCACCGTCACGACAACGGCGAAGAGAAGAACCGCACCGAAGAACGAGAGGATTCCCGCGTCGTCCGCGTACACTCCGCCGACCACCAGGCCGATACCGACGGGCCCCCCGACCACCGCACAGCCGATCGCCTCCGGCAGGCCGCTGCCGGAACGTGCTTTCCTACGGGAGGCGGCGGCCTCCAGCTGGCCGACGGTGACGGTCAGTCGCCCGCTGTCGGTGAGCTTTCCGGCCAGCTTGCGGATCCGCAGATCATGCAGTCCCAGCTCGTTGGTCTTGGGCTCGAAGGCGAACTTCCGCGTGCACTTGGAGCAGGTACGGCCGGACCGCTCCTTGTACAGCAGATTCGCGTTGCAGTGCGGGCAGATCATCAACGCCCCCCATCGCGCTGTCGGCCGGGCCGCATCGTACCGCCACGACGGGGACCTCCCCTCGCTGGACGGTACCGCCGATGCCCGGCATCACGGTGAACGGCGGGTGTCCAGTGCGGCCCCCGGCACCGGCAGCCGTCGACACCCGTCACCGCTGTGGGCGTAGCCGAGGTTGTTCGGCGCTTTCGCCTCTCCTCACGGTGCGCGGGTGTGCGGGACCGTGTTGACGTGTGCGGTGTCGAGGGCGTTTTCCCAGCCTGCGGACGCGGAGACGGGGACAGGAGGGGCGGCCGCTCGGGGCCGCCCCGACTCCGCTGGATCAGGGTGCTTCCACGACCCGGTTGAAGAGTCGGCCGGCGAGATCGACGCCTATGACCGCGCCGTTGTCGTCGCGGGAGAAGTAGCCGCGCTGCCCCTTGAGTCCGCCTTCCGTGACGATGTACTCGTCACCGTCACCGTCACCGTCGCCGTCGCCGTCTCCGGGAAGGAAGCCGATGGCTGCGGCCGGGTAGCCGGGCGGCATCTCCTCGTCCGATGCCTCACGGACTTCCGGCTTGATATCGACCGCCAGGGTGACGCGGGTGCCGTCGGTGGCGAAGTCGAGGCACATGGCGTCGATCTCGTAGCGGCCGACGATCTGCCGGGCCTGCTCCTCGTCGTAGGGGACCGGCTCTGCCTCCTGCTCGACGACGCCGAGGTAGTGATCGAGCGCCCACCTCACGACGGACTGGTTGAAGGAGTAGCCGTCCGGGCCCAGGTTGGCGAGGGAGACGACCGCGAAGTTTCGTTCGGGCACGATGAGGAGCTCGGCGAACTGGCCGTTGCCCGAGCCGCCGTGTCCGATCCCGTGGACGCCGTCCAGGTCGTGCAGGAACCAGCAGACGCCCAGGCCGTCCCCGAGCGAGCTGGCGCGCAGCCCGACGGTCTGCTCCCGCATGCGGTGCAGCACCGAGGCGGGCACCACGCCTTCGCCGTCGCCGAGTTGGAACCGCGCCCAGCGCAGCAGATCGCTCACTGAGGAGGCGAGGCCGCCGCCGGGGTTGTCGGCGCGTGCGCCCTCCTTGAACGCCCCCCACGGCCGGGCGGGGTGCATGTCGCCGTCCTCGCCGCGGTTGTAGCCCACCGCGAACTTACGGACCATCACCTCGGTCAGTCCGTAAACGGTGTCCGAAAGACCCACCGGCTCCAGGACGAGCGAGGCCATGGCCTGCTCGAACGGCAGGTCCGTGACCTTCTCGATGACCCGGCCGACCAGGTTGTAACCCGCCTGACTGTAGGAGGGGCGGGCGCCGGGCGGTGCGATCAGCGGCAGCTGGGGCAGCTTCGCCACGAGCCCGGCCAAGGAGCGGTCGCCCTTGCCGTCGTCGATCAGGTTCCAGTCCAGGCCCGCGGTGTGGTTGAGCAGGCTCTGGACGGTGATCTGCGCCGCGGCCCGCTCGTCGGCCAGCTTCAGCTCGGGGACGTAGCGCCGCACCGGCGCGTCCAGATCCACTCTCCCCTCCGCGACCAGGCGCATCAGCGCGGTCGCCGTGAAGGTCTTGGACACCGATGCCAGATGGAACAGCGTCTTCTCATCGACCGGCAACGGGTTGCCGATGCTCGTCACCCCGTGCGACGCGTAGATCTCCTGACCGTCCAGCAGCACCCCGACGGCGACGCCGGGAATGCCGAACTCCTTGGCCTGTGCCTCGACGAAATCCGACAGTGTCTTCTGCGGCATTGCTCCCCCTCCAGAGACTTGAACTAAGTGCGAGGAGGAGCGTAGGCCGCTACTTGAACAAAGTGCAAGACCTCGCGTGAACTAAGTTCAACTAAGGTGGTGGACATGCCGCGAGACACGCTGACCGCAGACCGGATCGTCCAGGCGGCCATCGGGCTCCTCGACGACGAGGGGCTGGACGGCCTCAACATGCGCAGCCTGGCCAAACGGCTCGGCTCGGCCGCCACAGCCGTCTATTGGCACATCAAGACCAAGGACGACCTGGTGCGGCTCGCCAGCGATGCGATCTGGTACGAAATCGAGCAGCCCGATGTCGACGCCACGGACTGGCGCACGGCCGCCACCATCCAGGCCACCGGCATGCACGCGATGCTCACCCGGCACCCCTGGCTCGGCCAGGCATTCGGCAGCCATCTCATGCACGGGCCCGGCCAGGCCCGCCACGACGACCTCAGCCTCGCCATCTACGAAAAGGCAGGCTTCACCGCCGCCGACGCGGACCGGGCAGCCGCCACCGTGTTCATCTTCGCGCTCGGCAGCGCGCTCGGACCCGCCGCGGAGGTCTCCCTGAAGCGCCGGCTGAGCAAAGACGGCGCAGACGCCGAGCAATTGATGACCGACGCCATGGCGCGCGCCACCGAGACCGCCCAGCAATTCCCGCGACTGCGCGAACGCCTCGACACCCCTGCCGCCTCGCAGTACACCGCAGCGCCCGACAACACCTTCGAGTTCGGCCTCCAGTCCATCCTCGACGGCTTCGAAGCCCGCCTCGCTCGATCTCGACACCGGCATTGAGGATGCGACGCTGCTCATCCTGGAATGGCTCGGCGAGCAGGGTGTGGGGGCCATGATCCGGGTCGACGCGGAGCGCCTGCGGGAAGGAGGCCGGCGTGGACCTTTGCCGCCAGCGGTGGTCCGTTGCCCAGTGGCCTGAGGGCTGACGGGGCCTCGGTCACCGAATGTATGGACAGGGCACTGCTTCGACTGCGTGATGCAAGGCAGGAGCTGTAAAGCAAGCAGAGAACGGCGGAGGGCCGACTCGCCGCATCGTGGCTCGTCTGGTGATGGTGTCCCGCCGAATGGTGTGGCAGCGATCCCTCTCACGGCCCGCGGGCACCAAGCCGCTGAACAGCGGGGCATCAGGCGGTGCCGCGCCACGACGCCGCTCTGCGGGACACGACCGAAGGAGGGGACGTTCGCGGCCCCTCAGTCGATGCAGAACTCGTTGCCCTCGATGTCCAGCATCGGGATGCACGCATCATTGCCGTCATACAGCGTTCGCACGTGTACCGCCCCGAGCGGGACCAGCCGTGCGCACTCGGCCTCCAGTGCGGCGAGGCGTTCTTCCCCCACGAGTCCGGTGCCGACCCGTACGTCAAGATGCAGCCGGTTCTTGGCGGCCTTTCCTTCGGGGACACGCTGGAAGTACAGTCGCGGACCGACGCCTGAGGGGTCGACGCAGGCAAACCATGCGTCCTGCTGCTCAGGTGGCTGCGAGCGCTTGAATTCGTCCCACGTGGCAAACCCCTCGGGTGGCGGCGGTACGACGTACCCCAGCACCTCGCACCAGAAACGGGCGAGGCGCTCAGGTTCTGCGCAGTCGAAGGTGACTTGGAACTTCTTGATCGACATCACTGGGCCACCGTATTCGCGCGTGCTCTTCAGTGAAACCCCCGGGGTGCCATCACCGCGCAGGGCGGGCGCCTTCCGTCAGTCGTCTTCCTGCGCAAAGCAACCCACGACCGAGCTCGACGCCCGCAGTGGGGGCTGCGGGGGCTGCGGTGCCGAGGTAGACGTTGCCGCGCTTGTCGTAGCGGGTGGCGACGGCGGCCCGGGACTGTTTGAGGCGGTTGATCACCCGCTCGACGGTGTTGCGCTTCTTGTAGCGGTCCTCGTCGAAGCCGGGCAGCCGTCCGCCTCGTGAGCCTTTGCACAGCCGGGCGGCCTGGCTGTCGGTCCGCTCCGGGATGGTGTGGTGGATTACCCGCCGTCGTAGGCACTCGCGGATGGGGCCGTTGCCGTAGGCCTTGTCGGCTGCGAGGCTGTCGGGCTTCTTGCGTGGTCGTCCCTGGCCAGGCCTGGCCACTCGGATCTTCTCCAGGACCGGCTTGAACTGGGTGCAGTCCGCCCGCTGACCTGGCGTAACGATCAGGGAGAGTGGGCGGCAGCGGCCGTCCGCGCTCAGGTGGAGCTTGGTGGCGAACCCTCCGCGCGAGCGGCCCAGGCCCTCGCCTCCAGCACCACCTCCACCAGGCGGGCGACGAGACTCTGCCACGGTGTCTCGTCCTGGTGCTCCATCGCTAGGGCCCCTTTGGTCCCGGGGCGGGGCGGGGCGGGCCCCTTCCGTCGGGCGTCACGCGACAACCGGCTGCGGATATGGGCGGCCGCGACGCCTGGGAGCGTGTGTTCACCGCGCTGATGGTCCGGGCCGACAAGGAGGAGGGAAACGGTCTTCAGGGCAGCTCGGAGGTCCCTCACTGCCCGCGGTAGGGAGAACGACACGAACAGGGGTGCTGTCGGAGTCGGCGGTGGCCGTCGTGCCCGCTGTGCTTGGCGCCGACGAGTTCCCTTCGCCGGTCGGCGAGAGGGCGATGCCGAGGCGATCCCGGGCAATCTGAAGGCCGTCCACCACGAGGCTCGGGCTCTCCCACTCGACGCGGAGGGAGCACGGCCGGTCGTCCAGCCTGCGCAGGGTGAGCGAGGACGGCCGGCTTCCAGGCGAGGCGGGCCGGTCGAGGTCGATGCCGGGGCCGACCTCGCTGTCGTTGCCGAGCGTGAACCGGGCGGGCGGCTCGCCAGCCAGTGTCAAAGTCACCTGTACCCGGCCCCCCTCACAGCCGGAGGCCTTGAAGAAGCCTCCCCAACCGGTGAAGGGGGATTGACGCGACAGCGTCGGCATCCAGTCCGTGTGTCGGGTCGACCCCAGGGGCACCTTCCACATCCAGATTGTTGGCGGTCTGCACCCAACGCCGGCCGGGCAGCCGGGCGAGGCCAAGACAGGGGCCGGTCTGTCCCCGGAGCGGTAGGTCAACTCCAGCCGCATGCCGTTGGAGAGTGCCGCTGCGATGAACAGCAGCGCGAACAAAGAGGCTCCGACTTGGGCCAGACTGGCGAAGGCGGGCAGCACCGGTCTCCAGCGCAGCCACTTGGCGGCCCACTTGCCGTACACCGAACGGCCTGGGTCCTGAGCCGTGTCGCCCCCCAGTTGGCTGAGAAGGCGTTCGTGGCGGAACTGGTGCACCGCGCCGGTCTGCCGCAGTACGCCGAGTTCGCGGGCCTCGTCGAGGAACAACAACGGCTTTCGGGGGAGTCTGCCGGTCAGCCAGAACCAGCACCGGCTGATCTCGTACGATCCCGATGCCGAACCGAGCATGACGGCACAACCCGATAGCACCCCAACGACTGCCCCGTAGAACGCCGACAACGGGAGGTCCGCTCCCAGCGCGTCCGACAGCCACAGCCCGACGCTGACCCCCGTGACAGCGCCCGCCAGCAGAGCCGAGGCGGCGCCCACGCGCGCGTAATGGCGTGCCAGATGCCCCGGCCCGTGCACCCCTTCCTTGGGTACGAACACCTGCTTGAGGTCGGCTCTGACGAACTGGTGAGCGGCGAAGCTCATGGCTGCCGTGAAGAGTCCGGTGACGACTCCGATGGCCGGACCGAACAGGGCATACAGAAGAGCGCCCCACACCGCCCCATACATCAGGCCTACGAGGGGACCGGTGATCCGGGCGTTGATCTGCCACCAGGCGAAGTCGACCGTGCGATCCCGGCGCATCTGGCGTGCTATGAGTCCCAGGTAACGCATCGCCAGTTCCGCCGGATAGCGGCTGGGTGGGTCCTTGGTGTAGACGGCGGGCAGGTAGCGCTTCAGCAGCCCGTCCTCGATGGCTTCCCGAGAGGGATACGCCTCTTGGGACAACAGTTCACCGGGGTCCGTGGAGTTCGCGTCGTACGCGGTCTGCGCGAGGTACAGCATCAGGGGTGACGTCAGTGTGCGGGACAGGGCGCAGTCCGGGTCACGGCGCATCGCCTCGAAGACAGGGGCCCAACGGCTGTCACTGGCCACTTTCGCCTGCTCCAGGTAGCCGATCGCCAACTCGGCCTTCACTTCGTCGAGCTCCACCACCGCGGCACGGGTGAGGTGTGCCCCGGTCTCGTGCGCAGTCTCGTACTCGGTGGCCCGACAGGTGACCAGAAGCCAACAGCCACGGTGAATGGCTGCGTCGATGGCACGGACGGCGTCGGAGTGCAGCTGGTCGGGGAGCTCGTCGAGGCCGTCCAGTACGGGCATCACCCGGCAGGCGTCGAAGAGGTCCGCCGCCGCGTCCGTGCCGAATCTCTGGTGGTCCGTGAGGTGAGGACTGGCCTGACGTATCTGCCGGAGTATCCATTCGCGCATCGGGACGGCCGGCCGCCACGACGACAAGGACATGAGTACCGGGACCGGATCTCCGGGCTCCGGATGGTCGGCCATGTCATGCACGAGCCGGACAGCCAGGATGGTTTTGCCCGTGCCTGGGTTCCCGAGAGCCACCATCTGATGACGGGGCAGACCTCTGCAGGCCTTCGCGATCTCACTCACCGTGCCCACAAGTTGCAGCGGATCGACGCCCAGCACCTGCTGTGCCGGCTGCAGAGGCCGTGAACAGCCCCGCCACGGCACCTCGATGGTGGCCGGCTGCTCCAGGCGCATCCGGGCCACCGTCAGCCGGACCTTGACCAGCACGTCCTTGCGTAGTTGGGCCGCCGCCCGTTCCAAAACTCTCTGCTCATCAGGGCCGTCGAGCCCGCCCATGGAGAGGTTTATGTCACCCCGGACCAGGCTCCACTTCACCTGCTGGAGCATTCGCCGCATGCGATTCCCCCCGAGGCTCAACTGATGGACAATGGTAGTGACTTGGCGGCTCCACAGGGAGCGTACGGGGAGGCTGTGGCCATGACCACGATGCGGGCTTGGGCGGTGGGAGGGTCGGTCGTTCTTGCGGGAGCGGTGAATGTCGCCACCGGCATGTTGACGCAGAACTGGTCCGTCGCGTGGGGCGCTTGCGCGGCAGTGCTCCTGATGATCTCGGCGGCCCTCGCCATATGGCATGCACGGTCGGAGGAGACGCCCCCCGGGCCCGGTTCGCCGCCCCAGCGCCTCCAGGACGTCCGGGGCGTGAAGAGCGGCGGCTCCGTGCGGCTGACGATGAATGGGGAAGGTGAGCAGATCCTTCGCAACGCCAAGGCGAGAGGCGACATCATCGCGGAGCAGAACGACTAGGACTTGCCCGGGCGATCACGTTGCGGAGCCAGATGGTGAGGACTGCAGCGGTTGCGGTGCCCGAGGTAGACGTACCGGCGCTTGTCGTAGCGGGTGGCCACTGCTCGGTGCTGCTTGAGCCGGTTGATGGCCCGTTCGATGGTGTTGCGCTTCTTGTACCGCTCTTCGTCGAAGCCGGGCAGTCGGCCGCCGTGTGAGCCTCTGCGGAGCCGGGCGGCCTGACTTTCGGTTTTCCCGCACCGTAAGGTCTCGTCCAACATCAACTCAGGTACGGCGGTGTCCATGCCGTCCTTCTGCCTTACCCGGCGAGACCTTCAATAACGAGATTCATGGTGTTGGACGCCGTTGCCTCAAAGATCGCGGAAGAGCCCTAGCCGTTGGCGCTGAGACTGATCTTGGGGGGTGGCGGGCCCCGGCCGACTGGCCGGGCCTGCGGTGTGAGGTCTGACTGGGTACCTGCAGCTGTGCGTTGGTTAGTGGTGAGGGGGTGGGTTCGTGAGGGTATCGAGTTGGGCGGCGAGGTCGGGGTGGGTGGTGGTCAGGTAGGGCAGGGTGGCGTTGAGGGGGTGGATGAGTGCGGCCGGGTCGTCGTGGGCGAGGGCCTCGTGGAGTTGGCTGAGCGGGAGACGGGCCGTGGTGGGCAGGTCGGTGAGGGCGGTGATCCGGCCGGCGATGCGGCGTAGGTCAGCGGCGTTGCGCCGGGCCCAGGCGGCGGCGGTGCGGTTCGCGGCGCGGCGTTCGCGGGTGGCCTGGACGCGTTGTTCGCCGGTGGTTCCGGCTGGGCCGGGCCGGTTGCGCAGGTAGCGGCGTTCGGCGGCCTGGCGGCTGGCGACGCCGAGCGGGTGAGCGAGGTCGGACCAGCTGGCTCCTGCGTGGCGGGCTGTTTCGATCAGGCCGGTCTCCCATCCGGCTAGCTGCTCGCGCACCTGCCGCAGCAGCAGGAGGGAGGCCAGCGCCTGCTCCGGGCCGGGGCCGGGGCCGGGGCTGGAGTCGGGGGCGTCGGGGGTCTTGTCCCGGGCGGCGCGCAGGGTCTCGTCTATGGCTTCAAGGGCTGCCACGGCGGCGAGAAACGAAGCTGGACTGTAGGCGTCTGCGCTGGAAGAGGCCGGCTGGTCGGCTGCTGTCACGGGCACCTCCCTCAGGGTGGTCATCGCTTGGACGACGCTTTCATTTGTCATCCATTGGATGACATGTTACAACGGTTTCAGTGAGGCGCATTGGCAGCAACTGCCCGAACCTGCTGGAGGTGTTTCGCGATGTTGATGCGCACCGACCCCTTCCGTGAGCTCGACCGGCTGGCTCAGCAGCTGATGGGACCGGGCACCTGGTCGCGGCCGGCGGCGATGGCGATGGACGCCTACCGCGAGGGGGACGAGTACGTGGTGGCTTTCGATCTCCCCGGCGTCAGCGCGGAGGCGATCGATATCGACGTCGAACGCAACATGCTGACCGTCAAGGCCGAGCGCCGGCCCATGGCGAAGTCCGACGACGTGCAGATGGAACTGTCCGAGCGGCCGCTGGGTGTCTTCTCCCGCCAGATCGTGCTCGCCGACACCCTGGACACCGAGCACATCAAGGCCGACTACGAGGCAGGGGTGCTCACCCTGCGCATCCCGATCGCCGAGCGCGCCAAGCCCCGCAAGATCGCCATCGGCGGGGGATCCGACCGCAAGGAGATCTCCGGCTGAGCCGGACGATGCGGCCCGAACAGCAGCGGAGGACGGGCATCTGATCTCCCCCTCACCTACGTCCTCCGCCCCTACGGACGGACCGAAGAAGGGTGGCGGCCCACGTGACCCTGCGACACGAAGCGTTCCTCGAACAGGTGAAGGAACGCGGTGAGTACAACAGCCTGCAGGAAGCAGAGCGCGCGGCCCGCGTGGTGCTTGCGCTGCTCGGCGCGCACCTGGTCGGCGAGGTGCGCGCCCGGCTGGCGGCGCGCCTGCCGGAGGACTTCGCCCTGATCCTCCTCAACCCGCTGCAGAGCGCCGAACCCCTGACCCCGGAGCGCTTCGTGCGGGCGACGGCGGCCTGGATCGAGGGCGCCACCCACCAGACCGCGGCTTGGGACGTCAGCGCCGTCCTCAGCACGGTCGCCGACGCGGCCGAAGACGACCTGCTCAAGCAGATCCTGCTCCAGCTCCCCGCGGGCTACGACCTGCTCTTCGGCCGACCCCAGCCCACCTGACGACCCAGCCGGTGTCCGCACACCCTGCCGGGCACCGGCACCACGACCTTCCGCGACAGAAAGGCAGCCACCACAGTGATGACCGGCCAGCGTCACCCGCTCCAGCACACGCCGGCGATACCGTACGAGCAACTTCTGGAGAGGGTCCGCTACGAAGCCGCCTACCCCACGCGGGAGAGGGCCGAGGAAGCCGTCCGCCTGGTCCTCGCGGGACTCGGACGTCAGCTGACCGGGGACGAACGCGTTGAACTCGCCGCCCGCCTCCCTGCCGATGCCGCACGCATCCTCACCGCACAGATCCCCGACACCCAGCCGCTGACCGGCTGGGCCTTCGTCCAAGACCTCGCCGCCCGCACCGGCGCCCCCCTGGCCACCACCCGCTGGGACACAGGATCCGTCCTCTGCGCCGTCGCAGCCCTGGCCGGACCCGACCTCCTCACCCGCATCCTGCACCAGCTCCCCTCCGGCTACGCGCTGCTGTTCGGCCGCGCCGAACTCACCCCAGCCGCATAGGCATCCCCTCTCCTCCCGGCGCCAAAGCGCGTTGGTGACGGTGACGGTGACGGTGACGGTGACGGTGACGGTGACGGTGACGGTGACGGTGACGCGTGCACGGGTTGCGCCGGTTGCGCGGGTTGCGTGGCCCCCACTCCTTCCCCCCGGCGTCGTGTCCGGAGCCGGGGAGGAGGGGAGGAGTGGGGGAGCCCAGGCGCCGCTGGCATGGGTCGTCGGGGCGGATGGCAGGCCTGGTGAGCTGCCTGCCCCAGGGGCATGCTGTACCGCGCCGACCGGATGACCGGCGCGGACTACCCGGAAGTCGCCAGGGCCTGGGAGCAGCGCCCGCTCACCCTGGAGTCGACCGAGCCGATCGCGTTCCGGTCATCGCTCGCGTCCTTCGTGTCGCTCGCCGGGCAGGGCGGGGCCGCGGGCGAGCAGGATGCTCAGCGCCACGTAGTCCGATCCGGGGCGGCGGGCGGGCATGAACACCTCCAGCCGATCCCCTTCGGTGCGGTAGCCCGCCTTCGTCGAGCGCGCCGAAAGGGCCCGGCTGCCGACGTGCCCGGCCAGTCCCCGTACGTCGAGCCGGACGCCGCTGCCCGGGCCCGCGGAGACGAGGGCGATCCGGGACCAGGGCACTTGCCCGGGGAAGGGGTCGAGCGTCAGCCCCTCCCCGGTAAAGGTCAATGCGCCCCAGCGGAGTTCGCCGCCCGCGCCGAGCTCGTCCAGATGGCGCTGCGCGAGGGCCTCGGCGACGGCTTGCGTCGCGGTCGAGACGAAGCGTTCGCCGGTGTCGGGGGTCGCCCGCGAAAACAGCCGCCAGAAGCCGGACTCCTCGCGGACCTTGACGTAGTCCAGGCCCCTCAGACGGATCCGGCCGCCGAGATAGGGACGGATCACGGTCTTGAGCACGTCGTGCGAGTGCCCCAGGTTGATGTGGACGGACACGCGGGTCGACTCGACGGACGCGATCTCCTGCCACGCGTAGCGCAGCGTGGGGCGTCCGGGTCGGCGCAGCTCGAAGCCGTGCTCGTACTCACGGATCCGGATCCGGGTGTGCCGCACGCAGAGGGCGACGCACACGGCGCCCGCCCCGAGCACCGCCCAGAACGCGAGGCGGAACGAGGACTCCTCGTCGTAGTGGTCGCTGAAGAGGGTGCACAGCACGATGAACGAGATCACGAGCGGAACCAGCACGGTCAGGGGCCTGCGCGGCAGGGTCCCCTGATAGGTCCACACCCGCTTCCCCAGCCGCCCGGCACGCTCCCGCCCTGCCGCCGCGCCTGCCGACAACGCACACCTCGCATGATCGTCCGATACCGCGCCGTCGAGTCTCGGGCGGGTGCGTGCGCGGGGCAACGGGAGAACTACTCAATTCCTGTGCGCCTGCGGTGCCGTTGCCGTGCGTCGGTGAGATGGCCGCTCACGGAAACGGGGGGCAGCCACGGGCGCGCTCGTCGGCCTCGCCGGCGAACTGGCGCCGCTGATCGGGCGGCGGGCGGAGACGGCTCCATCGCACGGATGCTCTCCGGCGCGCTCCGACTTCCCCGACGGCGTGTACGTCGCCGAACTCGCCGACCTGCAAGACCCCGAGCTGCTCGCACCGAAGGTCCCCGGCACCCTCGACATGGCGAACCCGGGGCGCCCGGCGCCGATGCGACGTCTTCCTCGTAGAGCCGGTGCCGGCGCCGTTGCCGGTGCCGTTGCCGGTGTCGGACCCGGAGGTAGGGAACGGCGTTCGCGCACTGAGCGGCAATCCGGCCATCGCACTGTTCACCGACCGGGTCGCCGCCATGCTGCCTGGCTTCGCCGTGACCGTGACCGTGACCGTGACCGAGTCCGACGCCGCCGCCGAGCGCGTACGCCGTCTGGACGGATTGCCCTTCGCGATCGAGGCCGCCAACCGGTCAGCGAGCCGTACTGTGCTGCGCGCCCCGGGCTTTGGCCTGAGCTATAGTGGATCTTGAGCTGGTCGCCACAACTCCAGTCGGCTGGCGCTGCGTTGGTGGTCCAAGGAAAGACGCCCCGCTTCCTGCGGGGAAATGCAGGTGCAAGGCCTGCCCGGCGCTCGATCACGGGGCCCGTCCGCGCACTTTGTGGACGGGCCTCAAGTCAGCTCAGATTCGGGTGGTGACGGCTTCCTCCAGGCGGACCTCTGCTCGGGTGTTGCAGCGGTCCTTGTCGGCATCGATCCAGGGGAGGAACTTGGTGCGTTCAATAGCCGGCGCGGTCCTCGGCCTGAACCGGGAGGGTGGTGCGGTCGCCGCAGAGGGTGGCGGGTTCGAAGTGGTGGTGCAGGAGTCAGGGTGTTGATCCGGCTGCCCTGTGAACTTGTCTGATTCTCTTCACCCGCCTGAACGCCTGGCCCACTCGCCGGGCGCCCAAGGTCGGCAGAACATCCGGCGGTTCCCGCCGTACCCTCAGCGATCAGCTGGGTGGCTTTATCGAGCAGTAGTGACGTCACTTGTCGATGGGTTTGGGGGGGCACCAGGTCTCGTGCCAGGGCAGCCTCGGGATGCTCCTGGTGATAAGTGCTGGTCATGCCACAGATGTTGAACGGTGACCGGTCAGAGTACGGAGTTGCGTCTCAGGATCGACACGGCGGACACGGTCCGGTACCCGCGCCATTCGAGGGCGGCGGCCGGTGAGTAGCTCGTGAAATCGACCAGCCAGCCGCCGTCGTCCTGCTGCCCGGCAGCCAATCGGCTCAGCTCGGTGTCGACGACGTCCGAGTCGTACAGCGTGCGTGCCGGACGGCCTGGAACGGGGGCGACGTCGAGTGGGCGGATCACCTCGTCCGCGGCGCCACCTTCGACGGGTAGCAGGCCGTTGTCGGGGATGAACCGCCGGAGGAGGTCGAGCAGGGCGCCCGCTTCCGGGCGGGTCTCGGACGCGGCGTCGAGGAAGCGGATCGCGAAGGACAACGCGATCGCGTGGGGTCTGTCGCTGATCGCTTCGATGGCGGACAGGCAGTACTGCGTCGCCTGGTCGAGCCAGGGATGGGCGGCGACGGCGGGGTCGCATGCGGCCACGCGCAGAGCGGCGCCGACTGCGAACGCGGTGCTGTGCAGGGTGGAGACCTGTGGGTCGGCCTGCGCCCAAAACGGTGCGCAGCCACTGGCGTCCGTGACGGGCAGCGCAAAGGGCAGGCCGCCGTCGGGCAGGGAGACCGACGCCAACCAGTCGCACAGTTGCGCCGCGTGGGGTGTGGTGGCAGGAGCGATGTCCTCCAACACCTCGAAGGCGTGCAGGGCGCCCGCGGGCTGGCTTTCGGGGGCACGCAGGTCCGGCTCAAGTCCCCATCCGTATCCGCCGTCCGGATTGCGGTAGCCGTCAAGGGCGGTGAGCACGGGGCTGGCGTCGGTTTCGCCGAAGAGCAGCTCGAACCGTCGACGATCGAGCACTCGGGCATGCGTGGCCATGAACGAAGCCGCCGCAGAGAGGTCTACATTCATGCCCTCACCCTGGCACCGGCGCAGGCGTTCGGCTTGAACGTTTCGGACGTGCCCGCAGACAGCCGCTGGCTGAAGGGCGCCCGGCTGGCGTCACACGTCCCGCTGCGGCAGCCGGAAGAGCCCTCCGCCGACGGCGTCTCACTGCTGCTGGTCATGCAGGCACGGAAGACGCCACCCGAAGAAATCCGACAACGAGCGGCTGTGACCGACTGCGAACCGGCACCCTGATGTCGTCCGACTGCTCCGCCCACGACCAGCCGGGCGGTAGAGTCCAGATGTGCGTTGATCTTCCGGGCGGCGGCCATGTGCAGCCGCAGATGGTGCAAGGCGCCCCCGCGACAGGGTGCCCCACTAGGCATACCCGCCACCACTCCACCGGAGATCCGCACAGTGACCGCTCAGCAGCCTCTCACCTACAACGCGTTCGTCGAACTCGCCGCCGCTGATCCAGCCGTCGTCGGCCTTGTCCTCAAAGGCTCCCGAGCCCACGACGGCATGATCACCCAGCACTCCGACCACGACCTGTACGTGGTTGTCGCCGATAACGCTACGACCGAACTCACCAGGTTCACGGGCCACCGCACCCCCGAGTTCGACCTCGTCATCGTCTCTCTCGCTGAATTCCGCGCAGCCGGGATGCCCGGCTTGGAACGCTACGCCCTTGCCCGTGCTCAAATCGTGCTCGACCGACTCGACGGAGGCATCGCCCACATCCTTGCCGACAAGGCCCGTCTGGGCTCCGATGAGGCATTCCAGGACTCCGGCCGCTGGCTCGACGCCTATGCCAACGCCCTCTACCGCTCCATCAAGAACCACCGGGACGGCCAGGCCCTCGCCGCTCGCCTAGACGCCGCCGACAGTATTCGGTTTCTTCTGAAACTGCTCTTCGCTCTCGACCGTCGCCCCCGCCCCTACAACAAGTACCTGGAGTGGGAACTCGCCCGACACCCGCTGCCGGGCTGGGACACTCGGGGCCGTGTCTTTTCAATGGGCCCTGGTCGCTGGGCGACGTGCGACGTCTCGCGTGAGGTTGCACACGGTCAGACGATCACTGGATGCACTTACTCGTTTGAGGGCGTGAAGAGGCGATCATACAAGCGCCTGTGTGTGCTCACCACCAGCGGATATCGCTTTTAGTTTTCAGGTAAGTGCGCAGGGTAATTAGCTGGTGCCGATGAGGCGAATGTACGTCTCGGGCCGTGTCGGCCCGCTCAATCGCCCTGTTCAGGCCGCTTTCCATGCAGGAGGAAGCTTATGCGCCGCCATGCCCGTATCGCCATCGCCACTGTCACCGCCGCCCTCGCCCTCTGCAGCAGCGCACTGGGCTTCGCGGACGGCAGCGCCGTCGCCCGCGACCAGAACGACGAGCACAAGTGCTCCGACTACGTGAACATCGACGGCTTCTCCGACTCCCTCGACGGGACCCTTTTCAAGAAGAGGTATGTCGGGGACCTCTCCGGCCTCGCTGTCGACAGTGACGGCTCCCTCGCCGCGCTCTCCGACCGGTCCACCCTGTTCCGCCTGGAGGCGAAGAAGGGTACGGGCGGAAAGCCCGAGGCGAAGCCGATCGAGATGAACGACGTCGTCGACGAGAAGGGATACCCCTCACTCGACTCCGAGGCCCTGGCGATCGACCACGACGGGACCCGCGTGATCACCTCGGAGATCGAGCCGTCCATCCGGTTGTACGACAAGTCCGGCGCACTCCGCGGCCAGTTGCCCGTGCCCGACGCGCTGCGCGTCGAGGATCCCGCGCACCCCGCGTACCGGGCCCGTGAGAACCGGACCCTTGAGGGGCTGACCCTCCAGCCCGACGGCAAGACCCTCATCGCCTCCGTCGAGGGGCAGCTGAAGGACGACGGCGCGGACGCCGACGGTCGACCGCTACTGCGGCTGCAGACCTGGACGCGGGGTGTAGGACAGGGGGTGGAGAAGTTCACGGTCGCCAAGCAGTACGGCTACCCAGCCGACAGGGACACCAGATACGTCTCCGAGATCGCCGCGGCCGGCGACGGCCGCCTCCTCGTCCTCGAACGGGGCCACATCCGCAACATCGGCAACATCGTCCGCATCTACCTCGCAGACCTGAGCCAGGCGAGCGACGTCACCGGCGTCGGGAAGCTGACCGGCCCACCCACCGGCGTAAAGCTCGTGAAGAAGACCCTGCTTGTCGACATCGCCAAGTGCCCCGACCTCGGTGCGACCAACCCCCAGACTCAGCCCAACAAGCTGCTCGACAACATCGAGGGCATGGCCGTCACCGACCACACCTCCGATGGGAAGCTCAAGCTCTTGCTGGTCAGCGACGACAACGCGAACGTGAAGCAGGTCACCCGCCTGTACGCCCTGACCGCCACGCTGCCGGACAACGGGTCCTAGACAGCTCGGGATGCACAGGTCACGGCGGGGTTGGGAGCCGAGAGCCTGGCCCCGTCCCCGAGCGGGACGATCGGCTGCTGCATGGACGCCCGCCGCAACCCACGCGACTACGAGAAGCCCGCCCGCTGACCTGGCCGGGCTGGTGTGTTTGGAATCCGAGCAACACCTGTGCGAGCCTGCTGCCGCTCCTCCGAAAGGGCTGCCCCTGATGCTCGGCATGGTTGTCTGGGACGTCCGCTCTCGTACTTCGACGCGAGAGCGGTAACGACCACCTGCCTCAACGCACCCGCCTGTCCGATGGCCAGGCGTGGGTTCAGTCTGCTCCTCGTCGAAGTGCTCTTCGTGCCCCTGCACGTTCGACCACGAGGAGTACCTGGTGTCCACCATCCACTGGACCGAAGGCCACACCCACCAGTCCGCCCGCTGGCATTCCGAGAACGCCGCCCCTCTCCCACAGCGAACCGTCGTCGCCGACGACCGCATGAAGGCCAATGACGCCTACCGACAGGCGTGCGAAGGAACAGCCCTGCTCTGGCAGGGTGACTTCCACAACGCCCGGCGACTTCTACAGGCAATGGGCCGCCGCATCGACCGCAAGCAGCCAAGGCCCAGCACTTCCCCGAGTGAGTCCTTTCACCTGCACCGACGCAGCAGCAGTCACCGCGCCCGTGTCCTCGGAAGGCTCCTGGTGCTGTTGGACGAGGATTACACCCTGGGGTTGCGCCGGGCTCCCGACGTCCGCCAGGCGTGTCTGGAAGCCTACGGCCCGCCAAAGGGACCCATAGCGGTCTCTCTCCGGGAACTGCTGGGAGTGATCGGCGCTCACCAGTGGCGCCTGAAAGGGGTCGACGTGCCCGCGCTCGGCACCCGCATCCACCCCCACTACGGCGTGTTCTCACCCGTCAGAGGCGAGTACGTCAACCTGGTCGCCCACACCCCGCTGCCACCGGCGACCCGGCACAGTCCCGCCACCAGTACCGCATTCGATCTCGGCACGGGAACCGGCGTGCTCGCTGCCGTCCTGGCCCACCGCGGTATCAACCGCGTCGTGGCCACCGACAGCAGCCCACGCGCCCTGGCCTGCGCCAGGGAGAACGTCCACCGGCTCGCACTGACCGACCGTATCGACGTATCGGGCCCCGACCTGTTCCCCGAAGGCCGCGCCGACCTCATCGTGTGCAACCCGCCCTGGCTCCCCGCCCGTCCGACCGGCTCCGTCGAACAAGGCGTCTACGACCCGGACAGCACCATGCTCCGCGGCTGCCTCGCTGGACTCTCCGCCCACCTCCGTCCGGGCGGCGAGGGCTGGCTCATCCTGTCCGACCTGGCAGAGCACCTCGGCCTCAGGACACGTCAGCAACTGCTCGATGCCATCCAGGCGGCGCATCTCAGCGTTGTGGAGAAGATCGACACCAAGCCCCGGCACCCACGCTCCAAGGACACCACCGACCCACTCCACACGGCACGAAGCGCCGAGACCACGTCCCTCTGGCGTCTGATCACAACACCATGACCGGCACCCGGATCACACAACGGCATCTCGCCGCCCAGTTCACCAGGTGAGCGCATTCCGTGAGTGACGCCACGCTCACGGGATGCCCCGATTCTCGCCGACACCGCAGTTGGCCCGGTCACTGAACAGCTGTGGGTGTTGTGTAGCTTTTGGACAGGACACTGATCCTCGGGGAGGGGAAGATCGTGCACGACTTGGGGGGCGTTGCTCTTCGCGTGCTGCGCTGGGTCGGCTCCGGGATGGCCGCCGTGCTGGAGTATGTGAACCTCCGTGACGGCCTTCGAGGGCTCAAGCGCGGAGCGCGCCGCTCACGTTGAGAAGTTCCTCTGCTGGATATGGCCTGGCGAGGGGCTGCCGGCCGTGAGGTGGGCAGCCCCTTGGGATCAGTGACGTCAGCCGGGATCGTCGCCGGTCCGCCCACGGTGTTCTGCGGAGGGGGACGACAGCAGGGCTGCTGGGCATGGCCGATCGGGGGCTTCCGGGGTGGCCGACAGGGCGGTGATGGGGCCGGCTGGTAGGAGTGCGGGCAGTTGCGGATCGAGGGGCTGTCCGGTTGATCGCGTGCCCGCGACGGTGACTGCGGCGGAGGGACCTGATGAGTGCGGCAGAGGTGCCTGCACTCGCCAGAGCGCGAGACCACCGCAGGCGCCTCGCCCGTGTCAGGCCAGCCACCGCCGATCAACCGCGTCGGTCGCCTCGGCGCACGCCCATGATGAGAGCCGTGAGCGGGCCCCGGAGGCGAGGGGCCGTCGGCGCGGACGCCGTTCGTGCCCCGCGGGAACTCCAGCTTTTCCGCATCGGCGGAACCCGCGGCCACCGTGTAGACGACGAGGCGGACGTCGCAGCCTGGGACGGTGAGCACCTCGCAGTCGCACGTCACCGCGCCGACCTGCACGATGGCCCCGGGGTAGTTGACGAGAGCCGTGCGCAGGTCGGCGACGAGGGCGGGGGTCATGGCGTCGCCGTCCTGGAGCACAGGCCAGGCCGCGAGCCCTGAGGGGCCTGCGGCGAAGACCGCCCGCGCCAGGTTCCGCTCGACGGGTGTCCGTGCGCTGGGGTCGCCCAGCAACACTGCCCACGCGGGAGTCCAGGACAGCAAGGTCCAGTCGGCACCGAACACGCCCACGGGGAATTCCCCGAGGCGCGCCAGCATCCGTTGGACCCCCGCTTGGACGCATGCAGGTCTTCCATCGGCCTTCGAGGGCCTCCTTGTTTGCACTTGGCCGCGAGTTCGGCGGCGGTGGTGAAGTAGACGTGGTGACCGGCGTCGACCGCGGCCCGGCCGAGCGCGACGGACAGCACGGCCTTGCCGACACCGGGCGGCCCGACGAACAGCACGTTGGAGCGCCTACATCGTTAGGGGGATCGCTTCACCGGCGGGCTCGTCCGTACGGCGGAGAGAGGTAGCGACCGCTGACTGACGTGCAAGGAACGGGAGTTGAGCAGGATCGGTCGTGGCGGAGCGGAGGTCCTTGCACTCCGCGCATCGGTTCCACGACCCCGAATGGAGTTCCACCATGTCCAGATTCAAGCTGCCCCACCGCGCCGTCACGTTCCTCGCGGCGACCGCCATGGTGGCGACCACCGCGGGGATCGCCTTCGCGTCAACAGCACCCGCGTCCGAGCCCGACAGGACCGCGCGGGCCTCCGCCCCTTCCGGGACCGTCACCTCCAGTCTCAAGGGCTGGGGCCGTATGGACTACCCCGACGCCGGTCAGGACATCCAGGTCACCGTCGACGCCCACGCCACTTTCAAGGGCGTGGGTTGGTCCAAGCCCGACAAAGCCTGGGGCACCTTCCGGGTCTACCACCGGATGCCGGCGACCAACGGCGAGCCCGAGATGGTCAATTGGGGCGACTTCAAGGTCGACTGCTTGACCAGCGGCGGCCCCACCGCCACCGTGACCGGGCGCATCATGCGAACTGGGGGCAACACCGGTGCCTGGGACGGCTATCTGAAACGGCACATCCGCATGGGGATCAGCTTCTACGTGGGAGCGGGCAAGGACAGCGGTCCCAGCCGCATCGGGCTCTCCGGAGGCACCGAGGAAGGCGAGCCGCTGCTGAGCAAGTGCATGGCGCCGGCGGCCGACTACAAGGTGATCAAGGGCGGCTACGACCTCACGGACAAGGCGCAGGCCGGGTAAGGACTCGACCCCGGGCAGCGTGCCGGACGCTGGCAGCTTCCTGGCCGTCATCCGACTGTGGTTGCTGGCATGATGATGTTCATGACCATGTACCGAAAGGCCGATGCCGCGTAGACGGCCCGGCGCGCTGCGCGCCGAACAGTCTCCCCGTATCGCATGGAGCCTGCCTCCAGACCGCATCCACGGCCTGTCGACCCGAACCAGCGTCGCGATAGACCAGGTGGAGCGGCTCTCGGGCGACTACTACCTCTACCCGGGCGCCACCGACCGTGCACTGCGCCGGTACCGGGCCTTTCTCCAGGCACCGGGACGTCGGCCCCTCTATCCGCAGGACGCGGAGTGTTCGTGCCGCGGTTGTTCCTTCGACGACGTGCGGCACGCCCGCGACGTGCTTGAGGAGGTTGTGCGGCAGTTGCCTTCCCGGCCCCACGCCGAGTTGCAGCAGCGAGTACGTGCTTTGGACGCCAGGTACATGGAGCGTACGTTGCCGGATCCGTTCGCCGTTCAGCGGCAGTCGCGTTCCGACTCGTGGTGGCGTCGACGCCTGGCCGGCGGCCGGGAAGCTGGGTGAGGAGCCCTGATCCGGCCAGGCGGATTGGCGCCGTAGGGGAAGCGAACGACGTGGTCGGAGCCGACCAAACAGTCGCGGTACTCGGTTCCGTCCTCGCTGAAGTGGAGGGTGGAGAAGTACAGGGGCAACACCAGCCAGGAGTCCCACCCGTCCACATCCCCGGGGTCTGCGTCTCTGCACGTACGGCGCCGCCCTCCCAGAGCTCGGAGTACACGTAGCAGTCGTAACAGGTCGCGGGGCGAGCGGGGTGCGTCGGCCCGTCAGCGCCGGTCGGCGATGAGTGACCAGACCTCCACATCGTGCCGGACGCCGCCCAGCGTCAGTGCCGAGCGCAGCACGCCCTCGCGCTCCATGCCGAGTCGTTTCGCCACCGCGATACGGGGCTCGTTCCCGGTTGCCGCCGCCCACTCCACACGGGACATGCCCCGGGTTTCGAAGGCCCACTCGGTCATGTGGCGGGCGGCGCGGGTCACCAGTCCACGGCGCCGCGCCTCCGGTGCGAGCCAGGCTCCCAACGAGCAGACCCCGGTCCGGGCGTCGAAGGTGGCGAACCCCGCTCCTCCAACAAGCAGTCCGTCGAGCCAGATGCCGTACACCCGCCTGCCGCCCCTGGCCTGGGCATCGGCATAGCCCTGCAGCCAGCGTTCGGCCTTGGCCGGTTCGTCGATGTCCGTCGCCCACGGCATCCAGGGGGTGAGGTGGACGCCGGAGCGAACGACGAACGCGTAGAACTCCTCCGCCCGCCAGGGTTCGAGGGCACGGAGCTCGGCCGCTTCTGCGAGGGGGTGGCTGAGCATGGGGCTTCCGATCGACTGAGGGGGACAACGCGCGGCTCCCCAGCCGGGCGGGGGGCCCAGCCAGGCCGGTTCGGGCCGATGCCGACGGCTCAGGCTAGCGCTGTACCGGCCCTGTCATCCCCCTCCTTCGGCTCGTCAGCGTCTGGTGATTGCCTGTTCAAGATGTTCTCCTGCCCGGGCGGGGACCAGAGTTCCGGTCGACCGAGATGTGAGGCGCCGGTCGCCTCTCTCCCCACATCCGGGACTGTGTGTCGGGCGTAAGCCGAGCAGCCGCTCCTGGGCACAGGACGAGGCCGCCCGTGGAAGGACTGGTTCGTCCCGCATGAGCATCATCAGCTTCGTCCTCAGACGACTGTGCGGCGGGCTGCTCCTCCTGCTGGTCGTGGATGCGGGCCCGGACGAGAGCGCGGGTGCCTGCTGCACCCATGCGGACAACATCACCGAGGCGGCCCGCGGGCATCGGCAGGCGCCGGCAGCCGCGTTGACTGCTGCTGGGTTCGTCAACTACCACTACCCAACAGAGTGGTGGCACTGGTCGTTCGGATGGCGGCGTTCGGGGGGTCCCGGCCGTGGCCGGCAACGGACCCACCTTGTCGGCGTGTACGACGCGGCCGTGGACCAACTGGTGATGCACGTCGAGGGCAACTCGCCGTTGCCCGGGGGCGTCGCCGGTTCGTGGAGCGTGCACCCGGCAGCTCAGGACAGGAAGCGGCCGTACGGGCCGTTCCGTATGCCGTCCTTCTGTTGCTGATTGAAGTGGCAGTTCGGGTAGTCGTAGAACGAGGCGGACATCGGTGTGCCGTCGGTGCGCGAGGAGTCGGGCAGACCGAAGGCATGGCCCAACTCGTGCACCATGCCGCCGTACCACCGGTTCATCGCGCCGTTGATCCCGGCGGCACCGTCGGCGTCATGGCCGCTGAGGATCACCCAGCCGCCACCTCCACCACCGCCGGAGACACCCGCCTTCTCTGCGCTGACTTCGCCGACGCACAGCCAGCGCGAGTCCGGGGATCTGAGACCGAACCTGGCCATCAGCTCCTGCTGCATGTTGAAGACCACCCACCAGTACTCTTCGCCGCCGTTCGGCGTGTTCTCGTACCAGGACCGCGGGTGGTTGCCCTCGACCACCTCCACCGCCGGGTTGTTCAGTTTGAACGTCACGCCGAGTTCCTGGCGGTAGAAGCGCTCTGACTCCTGCATCACCCCGGTGATGCCGTTGGGGTACCGCGAGTCGTTCGCCACGTCCGACGGCTTGAGCCAGAACACTCGGACCGTCCCGGTCGGCGGGTCAGCGGCCCTCCGCTCTGCCGATCCCGTCGCCGCCTGGGCGGTGCCGGTGAGCGCCCCGGAACCGAGCGTTGCGATCCCCCCTGCCGCCGCAGCCAACACCGCGCGCCGCGTGAACGTACATCTTTCCACCGGGCACCCTCCCCATCGAGGCGCGAACATGACAAAATCTCGCTTGTCGAACAGTGTGCGATATGTCGACTGTCCGGCACAGGTGACATCAGGCCGTAGTCGTGAGGCGTCTCAAGAGTTTCGGTTGCCGAGCGGGCAGGAGCAGACGCCAGTGCGTGGGGTCGTGGAGCGCTCCGAGACCGTCGTACACGCGTCGTCCCACAGGGCCGGTAAAGATCTGGCGAGTGCCCGGCCCGTCGAAGCGGCTGAGTGGGCAGCCCTGCATCCCGCCCGAGGGCGCGCTCCCATGGGTGCAGGCCCTGGGGAGTGTCTTCAAAGTCCTGTCTGCCCGGCGCCGTGTAGTGCGCACGCTCCCTAAAACATTCCGGGAGGGACAGGCCCGGCGGTACCGCGTCGCGCCACGAACACGAACTCCCTGCCCGGCCGGTCGGGTGCGTCGCGTACGTCCTCGACGACGAAGCCGTGCTCGTGCAAGTCCCCCTCGATCTCCGTACGTTCACGGAAGCGAAGTGTCGATTCCGAGATCAGTACGTCCCCGTCCGCAGAGAACACGTGCGTACCCCGGAAGCTCACCAGCGGCAGGCTCACGTCCGTCAGCTCGGCCCAGGTCTCGACGTGGCCGACGCCCGGGATGTCCGTCATGCGGTACGTGGTCTCGCGCGTCCACTCCGCCCATTCCTCCCACACGCGCTGCGCCGGATCGCGCGTCTCGAAGACAAGCCGCCCGCCGGGCCGCAGCGCCTCGTACGCGCCGCGCAGCGTCGTACCCCACGCCTGCGGATCGGCGATCGCCTGGGCGACGTTCCCGGTCATCGTCACCAGGTCGATCTGCATGGGTGGCAGGTCCCCCGCGTCGCCGTCGAGCCAGCGCACCCGCTCCGCGCCCGGCTTGCCACGCGCGACGTCGACGGACGCCCGCGCGGGATCGATCCCGGTGACGGTGATCCCGCGCTCGGCGAGCAACAGCGCGAACACCCCTGTACCGCACCCGATGTCCAGCACGGACCGCGCCCCGAACTCCTCCGCCATCGCGAGATACGCGTCGAGATCGCTACGGTCGGGATTGAGTGGGTCGTAGAGGGCGGCGAGGCGCGGATGCCCGAAACATGCGTCAACCATGGAGGCGAACGTATGCGGCCCCCAGCCCGCGCGGCCACTGCTTTTTCGCGTTACGGCGCCAACTGGGTGGCCGCCCAATCTGTGCTGGTGAGGAAACGGGCGGGAAGCGCGTTGGGGGGCGTGTAAGTGGGGTGCGGGGGCTGCTTGCACAGGGCGCGGGAGGTCGCTGTGGGCGGGGAGAGAGCCGCCATCTTGGGTTCGGGCAGGCCTGGGTTGTCCTGTTGCCCGCCCGGCCGGGGCGGTGAGGACACCCGGGGGGGGACTCAAGGGGTGGTCAGGGGGGGGAGGAGGAGCCGGGACGTCAGCCGCGCAGGCGGGTGGTCCGGGGGGTGTGTTCCGTCCTGTTTACCGGTTTCTGGTCAGTCGGGATCCTTCGGGTGTACGGCGGTAGAGCACTGACCGGCCGGACCGGGCGCGGATGACGAGGCCGGCTCGGTGCAGTACGCCGAGGTGGTAGGAAACCGTGGCGGGGCTGAGGAAGTGACGTGCGGCCAGCTGAGCGGTGGAGGCGGGTTGTGTCAGTGCGGCGAGCAGTGCCGCGCGGGTGGGGCCGAGTAGCTGGGCTATCTCGGCGGAGGGGTCTGTGGGGGCGATGGCGCCGGCTGTGGTCCTGTCACGGACGGGATAGACGAGCATCGGGGGCCGGTCTCCATCGCGTGTGGGGTCCACGGCCACGGCCGGCCGTGGTGCGATGAGTGACGGTACGACGATCACCAGGGGCACGGGCAGCGCGATCCTGAAGCGGCTTTCGATACGTAGGGTGCCGTCGGCCCAACGGATTTGCGGGTGCAGGGAGTTGAAAAGTCTTGCTGCGCCGTGCCCGGCCAGGACTCCGGCGCAGCGGTCGATTTCCGTGTCGAGAGCGGTCTTGGCGGCCTCCCAGTGCGGGGCGAAGGCCAGCTCCCAGTAGCGCCGCAGCTCATTGGCCGCCTGCCGGGCCACGTGTGCACCACCGCGTGCCATGGCCCGCTGTACGCCTGCCGGCAGCGGGGAGCCGGCGAGGCCGCTGCAGGGCCGCCCGTTGCGCAAGGCGTCCAGCTCGCTCAGGACACGCTCGGGCGGGGTGCACCGGACCCGTTCCAGTTCCTCCTCGACGGTGGGGGAGGGCCCGCAGGGATGGGGGCTGAGGAAGTCGGGGACGTATCCGGTTCCGTCCAGGCTCAGTTCGGACAGCAGCGGCAGCCGCGCCCGGCGCAGTACATGGCGTGCACGAGCGACCCACGGGTCGGCGTCGGGGGCCGGCTGCAGGCCCCAGGACAGCAGCGTCGCGACGACCTCGTGCAATGGCGAGACGGCGAAGCGGGAGCGGGCGAGCCCGACGGCGTCCACGGTGAGTTCGATCATGACCCTCTCGCTGTGTGGTCCTGCTGATTCAGCGGCCCGTCCCTTCGAACGTGATCGAATCATGGCACGAAATGTCGCGGTGGCAGCTCTGACCGGCGCAGGGTGGTGGCACGCAATTCGCATGGCCAGTGGCCGCACCGGATCGACTCGTTGCGCCGTGAACTGCAGGGGAGGAACCTGGTGCGTCGTCACCACAAAGCCGCTGTCGCAGTGGCGGGCATCGCGACGATATGCGCAGCGGTGGCGGGCCTCACCCACGCACAGCCTCAGATATCCCCGCAGCGCCCTGACGCGCTCAGCGAGGGAGAGAAAGACCTGCTGCACGAAGCCGAAGAGACGCTGACTCGTTCCTGCATGGCGGGCAAGGGCTTCAAAACCTGGGTGGTGCCCCGGCGGCCCGTGCCCGACGACCGCGAATTCCCCTACGTCATCGATGACGTGGCGTGGGCATCCAGGCATGGATATGGAAGCGGCATCCTCGCACAACGCGCCAAGGTGCGCGTATCCGACCCGAACCGGCAGTACTTCGCTGGTCTGACATCGCCGGAGCGGCAGCGTGCGCTGGACGCACTTCATGGCGAGAAATCCGGGAAGCGTATCTCGGTCAAGTCCCCGAACGGGATGACATTCAGCCGTGTGGACGGCGGGTGCACCGCAGATGCCCAGAAAGCGCTCTACGGGGACCTCGAAACGTGGTTCCGGGTTCTGACCGTCACGGATGCTCTCGAAACGCTGCGCAGCAGCATGACCGCCGGCGACGCCGAGTTCGCAAAGTCGGTCAAGGACTGGTCCGCGTGCATGCACGCACGTGGACTCCCCTACAAGACCCCACAGGAGGCCCGTGCCGCATTCTTGAACTCCCATCGCCGGATCAGCCGGGAACGGGAAATACGCGCGGCGGTCACCGAGGCACGCTGCGCGGAAAGTTCCGGACTGTCCCGCACCATTCACCGCCTCGACGAGCAGCACGGCAAGCGGCTGCGCCAGCAGTACCAGGACGAGGTGCGCACCAGGCTCCGGATGGAGAACGAAGCACTTCCGCACGCCCGAGCTGCCGTCCGTTCGTCGTGACGGGCCATCCATCACAGCAACCGATTACGGAACAGGACACCATGAAGAAGATCAGTATCGCCCTGACCGCTCTCACTCTCACGGCCCTGGCCGCGGCCGCCCCGTCTGCCTCCGCACAGCCCGCCCAGCCGTCGCCGGCTCCGAACAACTCCGTGGCCGCGGCCGCAGCCGCGGACGGCTACCTGTACGCGTGGGACGGGTTCGCACGCAGCGGAGCCCAGTGCCGCTGGCAGGGCAACGACGACAACTGGGACACCTGCTCCGGCATCAGCATGAGAAACCGGGCGAGTTCCCTGGAGAACCGTGGCTACGCCGGCGCCTACGAGGACGTCGACCTGTACTACAGCCCCTCCTGGCAGGGTTCCAGGAACTGCCTGCCCAACGGCTACTACCTCGACAACCTCACAGGCATCTATTTCCTGTGGGACGGCAAGGCGGGCCAGGGGCAGACGATGAACAACAACATTGCCAGCCACCGCTGGTCCAACAACTGCTGACGCCGGCCGGGGGCCCCTCCGCCCGCGCAACAAGCAGGGCGCACCGGCGGGTGAGCGGTGAAGCCGCTGTTGTTCGGGGCATGCGATCACTCTGGACGCGCAGGGGATCCGGACCGGGTGGGCTGACGGCCGCCGGCGCGTGAAGGAAGGGCCTCCTGAGCAGTTCGTGGGCTGTTGAAGAGCGAACTTCAGGAGGCCCTGCCGCAGTTGTACGTTGTACGCGCTCCCGCCTGCCGGCAACGCCGGCGCTTCCCTGCCCCCACCCTGGCTTCAGGCAGCAGACTCACCCTCCCGGCCTTCCACGTGATCAGTGCACCGTGGCCGGAGCACATGACCGGACGAACGCCGCCTCAGCGTCCGCCGAACGTCCAGGCGAGCGGCCTGGTCCGAAGGCACACTCCGACGTCAGAAGCTGAAGAACAAGTTCGGGTTCGTGAACGAAGAACTGGCCGAACAGCCAGCTGAGCAGCGGGCAGATGGACTGCACACGGTTTGGCTGGAGACGCAGGCTGAGCACGGCAGGAGATGAAGCTTGCCTGCCTGGAGTTCATGCGCGTCAGCCGGGCAGTTCAGCTGCCCGGCTGATCGTCGCACGGGACCTGGGCAAGCTACTCGGTCGGGTGAAGACGCCGGATCATCGGAACCTTCCCTGACACCTGGGCGTAGCGCCGTGGCTGCGCGGGCCGCATAACGAAGCCCTAGGCAAACGTGGCGCCCCAGGTGGCCGGCCCGACGATGCCGTCGACGCTCAGGCCCTTGCGTGACTGGAAGCTGCGGCAGGCGGAGTCGGAGCCCGGCCCGTACTGGCCGTCCACGGTGAGGGAGAAGCCGTGCGCGCTGTTCATCCGGTACTGCCACGTCGCCACGCTGGCGTGCACGAAGGTCGGCGGCTGGCGGAAACTCACCCCGGGGTAAGGCAAGGGCCCGCCACCGGGGTTGACCTCTCCGCTGAGTACCCGGGTGTACAGGTTGCCCGGGCAGTCAGTCGCGTGGTGGTCGCGGTGGCCGGTGATGGCCTGCGCGGCGCCGCCCGACACCCGCAGGCGGTTGATCCCGTAGCGGATGGCGTCGATCAGCCCGGCCGTGATGGTGTCGTAGTTGCTGCTGGTGCCGCCGGTCAGCGCGCAGACCGCGTACCAGTCGTCATTGCCCTGCGTAGTGCCCTGGGCGGCGGTACGGACGTACTCGCCGCGGCCCTGGAAAAGATAGCCGTGGACGCAGGCGAGGTGGCTGTAGGCGATGTCCGACCAGCCGTTGGAGTCCATGTGGAAATTCTGGATGCCCCGAACCTGGCCGGCGCAGTCGGCGTGGTTGGCCTGGGCCACCTTCACGGCGTCGACATGATGGACGACCACGCCACCCTGTTCCGGGGTGATGTTGCTGCTGACGCTCTGCGGCGCCCGGGCGCCCCACTGGGAGCGGGTGACGAACGTGGCCATCAGCTCCGCCCTCCTCGGCCCAGGGCACAACCGACGGTGGCGTTCAACGGCTCGGCGTGGGCGTTGCGCGCTGCCTCGGGGCCATAGACAGCGGCGGCGTGGCGGGGGTGCGTGACGATGGGAAGCTCGCGGCTCCCCGCCGGGAGGGGAGTGGCGGCACGCACGGGTCCGGCACATATGACGGGTAGCGCGAGCGCACCGCTGGCTGCCGCCAGCAGCGCAGCGCGGCGAGATGGGCCGTGAGTCAACGGTCCTCCAGATGGCGTGAAGTGGGTTTCGATTGTCCGGATCTTGACAGGGTCCCGTCAAGACATCGGAGTTCCGCGAACCTCCGCTGCACCGGATCGAACTAGGACTGGCCTGATGGACCGTGTCGCAGCCGCCGTGCGCATCATGCCGGAGCAGTGGGGGCAGCCAGCTGCCGGTCATCGGCCTGCCCCACCAGCTTCTGACGCAGTGCCCGATCGGCGGTACGGCGAAGCAGGACAGGCAGCGCTTCTTTGAGGGCGTCCTTGCGCCAGTCTTCCCCCTTGTTGGGCACCCCGTACCGGCTGCGGGACGGCGCACACAGGGCGTCGATCACCGTGGGCAGCGTCTGGTCCGGCAGGTCGTCGCTCGCCGGTCCCGAACTCCGTAAGAGGTCGTCAGATGCTGCCGTCGACCGCTTCGTCGGGCGCTCTGGAAAGCGAACAGGGCTGGTGACACGTGAGATGGGGCCGACGAAGGCGGGGGTGCCGACGCCTGGCCGGCTGTCGGCGTCGATGGTCGGACGGAGCGGGGCCAGCCGCTCCGGACCAGGTGGTGTCGATTCAGAACCGGGGGCTTTTCAGGCTCCGTGCGGTGAGCTTCGATGAGCGTTGTTTTTCTTGCAGGGGAGCCTCCCAGGTGGCGGTGATGTCGCGGGCGACATCACGTAGGAGGTCGATGAGCATGTCTGCGAGTGGAGTGAGGCCGGCGTCGGTTCTGGTCACGGCGTAGAGCTGGCGGTAGGGCCTGGGGTGGGCCAGTTCGCGATGGGTGGTGCCAGGCGCGTGGGTCAGGGCCAGGCGCGAGACCAGGGCCACTGCGATGCCTGTGCCGACGAGGGCCTGGGCGACGTCGTAGGACTCGGTCTCGAACCGCACGGTGGGAGTGAAGCCGGCCTCGCGGGCAGCGTCGTGGAACTGTTCGCGGGCGGCATGGCCGGCCAGGATGGAAACCCACGATTCGTCGCGCAGTTGTTCCAGGTGAAGTGCGGTGTCCGCGGGCTGCCCGGTGGCCAGCGGATGGTCATCGGGAAGAACCACGACCATCGGGTCCAACAGGAGCGAGTGGGCCCGTACGTGTGGGGGCGGCGTGAGCGGCGTGCCCCAGGACGCGACGATGGCCACGTCCAGGCGCCCCGCGCTGATCTCGTCCGCTCCGCGTCCGGACACCACGTCGATGACGGAGACGTCGGCGTTCGGATGGCGGTGTCGCAGAGCCGTCAGGGCCGGTGGCAGCAGGTGCAGGGCAGCCGCCTGGAACGTCCCGATCCGCAGACGGAGCAAGAGGTGGCCGAGCAGTGCGGCCAGTTCCGCCTCGGCCCTGTCCGATGCCTCCTCCACAGTTCGACCGTGGGAGGCGAGCAGCGCACCAGCCTCGGTGAGCGTTGCTCCGCGAGGACCACGGATGACCAGGGGCACCTGCCAGTCGCGCTCGGCCTTGGCCACCTGCTGGGTGACCGCCGCGGGCGTGAGTTGGAGTGCGTGAGCCGCCGCCGTCAGGGAGCCGTGCCGCTCGATCAGCGCGAGAAGCCGCAGCTGTCCCGGATCCACCAGCATTCACTGATCCTAACGCTGCACCCTTCTCTTTTAACTTCTCTTAGGGGCGCGAGACGGGAAGCCTGGTGGCACACCCAACGGCCGCAACCCCCGGAAGGGGTTTTTTCCCATGCCCACACATGTGCCTGTTTTCATCGCCACCACCTTGCTGCTGGCGATGCTGCCAGGCGCGAGTCAAGCCCTGATGATCCGGCAGGTTCTGGAAGGCGGCCAACGTGCGCTCCAAGGCACGCTCGCGGGCAATGCCAGCGGCTTCCTGCTGTGGTCCACGGCCGCCGCGGCCGGGCTGTCCGCCGTCCTGCTGGCCAGCCCCACCGCGTACGCGGTGCTCCGGATCGCAGGCGGCATCGTGCTGATGATCCTCGGGGTGAAGACGCTACGGACCGCGCTCACCACCGTTTCCACCCGCCCGCCCTGCGAGGGCGGGCGCCGCACTGGCTTCGCGGGCGGATATCTCACCGGCCTGATCACCAACCTCGGCAACCCCAAGGCGGGCGTGTTCGCCGTCTCGGTGCTGCCCCAGTTCGTGACCGCGAAAGGCCCGGTGTTCCTGTCAACCGTCGCCCTGGGAGCCCTGTGGGCGCTCGTCAGCGCCTCCTGGTACATGTTGCTCACCTGGGCCGTCAGCCGAGGGCGCGCCCTGGTGTCCCAGCCGACCGTCCTGCGGGGACTCAGCGTGACCACCGGCGTCGTCCTGCTGGGGCTGGGCGCCGCGGTGGCAGCAGGTGTCTGAGGGCCGGGCCGGTACTTCCTCCAGCGCCCGACCGCCAGAGGCATCTGCCGCCTTGTGTACTGGCCGCCATGAGGTTGCCTTGTATGACCGGTGGCGACGAAGCACCCCGAAACGACCGCCCCGGCTTCGCCGTACGCTCAGGCCCGGGGCCACGCGGGTACTCTGCCCGACGGCACGGGAGCGAGGAAGCCGATGACGTACGCCATGACACCGGACGGAACCCGCATCGCCTACCAGGTCCAGGGCCAGGGGGCGCCGCTGGTCCTGCTGGCGGGCCAGGCCAACAACCACCACTGGTGGGATGCGGTTCGTGCCGACTTCCATCCCGCTCGCAGCACCCTCACGCTCGACTACCGCGGCACCGGCGACAGCGACAAGCCAGACACCCCCTACAGCACTGAACTGTTCGCCCAGGACGTCATCGCCGTCCTCGACGAACTCGGCATCGACCGGGCCGACGTCTACGGCACGTCCATGGGCGGACGAGTGGCCCAGCAGATCGCGGCCCGCCACCCCCACCGGGTAGGCGCCCTGGTTCTCGGCTGCACCTCACCCGGCGGCCCGCACAGCGTCGAACGCGGCAACGACGTCCGCCAAGCCCTGACGCAACCTCAGCCTGGAGCCGCGCGACAGGCCCTGCTGGAGCTGATGTACACCCCTCGATGGCTCGCCTCCCATCCCGGCCCGCACCACACCCTCGGCGACCCTCGCATGCCTGCCCACGCCCGGCGCCACCACCTCGCGGCCAGCAACCAGCACAACGCCTGGGACCTCCTGCCGGACATCAGCGCCCCCACCCTGGTCGTCCACGGAAGCGACGACCTGCTCAACCCCACCGCCAACGCACCCCTGCTCGCCGACCGCATCCCCGACGCCCGACTGCACCTGGTGCCCCAGGCCAGGCACGCCTACTTCGAGGAGTGCCGCACCCACGCCAGCCCCCTCGTCCTGGATTTCCTCACCACCGCGCCCAAGCCGTAAGAACAGCGCAGCCGATACTCGGACCCCCTGCTGTCCACCGCGCACCAGCGACTCCCCGACCACACACGGCGGCCAGACCGTCCGTGACCCCGCACCTCGGCCGCGCGGCCGTCCCGCCACATTGGGACGACGATCCGGCGGGGACCTACGAGTTGCCGCGAGTAGTACACCTCATGGCTGGCATCCATCCCAGTAGATCTCATACGCGCGCCGCGCGCCGACTCCACCGGGGCATGATCGACCAAGGCACCGACCTGGTCATCGCCCTCACCGACCCGGATCCCCGCTTCGCCGCAGAGCACGAAACGTCGATGCCTTCCTTGAGGCCGTCGCATCATTCCGGGTGCGACAAGAGTTGGGGTTCAGGCGTGCAGGTGCCTGGAGTACGAAGGCGTTGACAGGCTGACCGCCGATGTTGGCTCAGGCGAGAATCCCCAGTCGGCTGTTCTGGAGCCGCGGTGAAGGCGGTCGCAGGCCCTCTTGCGGCCGCGCCGTCGGCTACGACGCCGGCTCTGGCCGGCTCACCGCATGCCTGGAGTCGTCGGGCGGCGAAATTGCGCCTGGAGCAGGCCTGCGTCGTCAAGGCCGCCGGCCGGTCGGCGGGCCGTATGGTCGTGCGCGCCCCGGGCTTTGGCCTGAGCTATAGTGGATCTTGAGCTGGTCACCGCAACTCCGGTCGGCTGGCGCTGCGTTGGTGGTCCAAGGAAAGACGCCCCGCTTCCTGCGGGGAAATGCAGGTGCAAGGCCTGCCCGGCGCTCGATCACGAGGCCCGTCCGCACACTTTGTGGACGGGTCTCAAGCTTGTTGGGGGCCAACCGGAATACGCCGGACCCATGCCGTAGGTCACTGTGATCAACACCGACGGCGAGCGGCGGGGTCGTGCTCAGCGACGTGCCGGGCGAACGCGTCGTAGAGTTCCGGATGGCTCACCGCCCTGACCGTCGAGCGGAACCTCCGCTCCACCGCTACACCGCTGGAGGGCGAGTGGGCACACCGGCCACAACTTCCGCATGGCGGCTGGAACTCACCGACATCACCGGACAGGGCCAGACCATCCGCATATCCTCGATGACGGTCTTTCCCATGGATCCGACAGCGCTGCACGTAGTCGAACAGAAGAGGGCCGTCCGGATCGATCCGGACGCCCCTCCTGGTCCTTGAGTACCCGGGGGAGAGCACGCTGATCGCGCCGTATGCAGCTTCCCCTGCTGACGGCCACCTTGCTGGAGTCCTCAAGTCCAGAAGGGCAACGGCTTCTTACGGCAGATCAGCGCGGCCTAGCCACTTCGGCTTGACTGGCACCCCGTCGGGGTATTGCTCTTCGGGTGGCGAGGCAGGTGGCATCGTGTCCACAGGCTCAGGCTTGGTGGCCTCGCGTCTATCGATCGGCTTCATCGTGGCCCCGCATGTATTCGTTGGCTTTGCCGGTGCGGCGGTGTCCTCCAGCAACTCCGCGACCGTGTACCGAGTGCCCGAGGACCGCCAGGCGGCGTCATCGACGACCATCAGGAAGTCGTCGCCGCTGCGGAAGAGCCGGCGGCGCTTTCGCTTCTTGGGATGATTGGCCATTGAGCGCCGAGCATGCCGCTCCAACTCCGCCAGAGCTTCTTCGTACGTACCTTCCACATATGCCAACACGTGTGTCTCTGTGATGTAGCTGTCCCAGTGCTTCACGTTTGTTGTCTCGCGGATCAGTCCCCAGGTCGCCATCGGTACCCCTTCCCGTTGAACAATACGAAGTGTGGCGCGTCCGTCAGCATGGGCTTCAGGCCACAGCAGGTCTGTGATGCCCAGGCACATGGCAGCGAGAAACCAGAGTGGCGCAATGTGGTCCCGACGGCTGAGAGTTGACCTGGCCGGCACGCTGGAGCGTCTGATCAAGACGCATGAGACAACCTTGAAGCTCTGGCCCAGTGCCCGCTCTTCCACTCACGGCCGGGCCGGGGCGGGTCGCCGCCGAAGCAGCGGATCACGTCATCTTCGTCGGCCGGGCAGATGGCCGTGAAGGTCGCGGCGATGGACAGGCCGAGGTCGGCGAGGAGGCGGTCATAGTGCGCGGTGGAGTTCATGCCGCCCACTATGACCGTCGGCACTGACACGCCGAGGAAGCCCGGGCGCCTGCCGCAGGAACCGGCTCAGTGACGGCCCGGCGCCTGCCGCAACATCAGCGAGTACGGCGGCGATCATGTGCGGGGCTCGGTCGCGGCCACCATCCGTGGTGATGACGGCCCCTCACCGCCGCCACGTGGGTGTGGGGCCTTGGCCCTCTTGGATCCGGCGCCCTCTCCGGCGACGACCAGCGGGGGCCTTCTCGGTGCCGATGCCCTCGACCTGCTGCAGCGTTTCGGCGTCGGCGGCGCGGATGGCGTCCATGGGGGCGAAGTGCCGGGCGATCCGGCGGGACATGGAGCGGCCGGTGCCGCGGATCCCGAGCCCGCACAGTACCCGTGACAGTGGCTGGCCCTTGGCGGCGCTGATCGCGGCGAGGAGGTTGTCGGTGCTGGTCTCGCCCATCCGCTCCAGGCCAGCCAGTTGGTCGCGGGTGAGGGTGAACAGGTCGGCGAGGTCCGTGACCTGACCGGCCTCGACGAGTTGGACGACGCGGGTGTGGCCCAGGGCCTCGATGTCGATTGGTGGCGCCGTCGATCTCGACCGGCTCCAGCACGCCGCGGGGGCGAGCGAAGATGCCGGTGCGGCCCAGAGTGGGCGGCCATCGCTCCCGACCCCGCCGGGCACGTCGTCGCGGTCGGCTGCGACGCCGACTCCGGCCGGCTCACAGTGTGTCCGGAGCCGGCGGCCTGGGCGACGAAGGTCCGCCTGGAGCAGGCCGGCGTCATCGCGGCCGGCCGCCGACGCTTCCGCAGGCCGCACGGCAGTACGTCACTTGCGGATCCTCGCGCCCGGCCCTGGGCCCGCGCCTGACCTGGGCGACGTCGCCGGGCAGGCTGCGGCCGTGCCCAAGGACCAGGCGAAAAAACGGGAGTTGGCCGGCGACGGCTGCCGCCATGTCCTCGCTGCACACCGGCAGGCCGCCCCGCCCCGCAGGGCGGACCCGGACATCGCTCAGGCAGTACAGCGGCAGACCCCGCGCGATGCGCGAGCTCAGCCGACGTGCGCTCCCCGAACCGGAGGCTGTCGGGCCCCTCCCTTGCCGCCGTCGAGCCGCTCGCACAGGCACGCGAGCAGGACGCCCATCGGTGCCAGTGCCAAGGGCAGGAGCACGAGCGCTACCGCAACCGGGGTGATGATGACGAGGACGCCGGTAACCCACACGTTGTCGTCGGTGGTGGCCATCATGAGCAGCCCCGCCCAGTGCGCCACGTACGTCCCGAGCCACTTCAGCACCATGAAGGCGGCGGCGACTGCGACCGTGCTCAGCAGACAGATCGCGGTGGTGCGAAGACGTGCCGTACGGGTCAGCGTCCAGGAACGGCGCATCGCTGCCGTCGCCGAGGAGTTGTCCGCCACCCGTACGGTGGTGGCCAGTGAGAAGCGGGTCATGAGCACAAACCCGAGCGCCCAGATCACGACGGGCAGGATCCGGCCCACCAGGATGAACTGCACGGTCGCGGGATCGTGGTACGTGGGCCACACGACCCCGGGCACCACCTCCGACTCGATGACAACCAGGACGAGCAGGCCCGCCAGTCCCGGGACGAGGGCGCACACCAGGGTCAGCAACTGGACGCGGAGGGCGGCCCCGAGGTGCGGACGGGAGCGGCGCCACAGCGCACGGAGGGTGAGAGTATCGAGGGCCGTGGCAGCGCCCGTGCCCGCCGTCGCGCGTTCCCGCGCGTACGCGACGGTGACGGCCTGGGCAGTGAACAGCCAGGCGATCGAGACCATGGCGACGAGGAGCAGCAGCGCGTACACGCAGAACGCGACCTTGACCAGGCTGTCCCACTGGTCGGCGTACGCGACGTAGGAGTCCTCGTATTCGATGGCGAGCTCGGCGGCTCTTCTGGCTTCCAGAAAGAGGCCCCACGACGCGGCGAACGCGCCTGCCACGATGCCCCCTCCGACAAGCAGCGCCGTCGCGCCGACCAGGACGGCGGAGCCGAACACGGGGCGCCGATTGCGGCCGGTGATCCGCAGAGCCTCGGCCACAACGAGGGTGCCGGCCCGGCGGTCGTCCGAGTTGATCACAGAACTGCTGCCCGTCATGACCGCACTCCCTCTGTTCATGGGCCTGTGGACGGCGGTGTACGGGCGGCGCCGGCACTGAGTGGGGTAGTTGACCATGCTAGCCGCTGTCAGCGCCGCGCCCGTCGCCTGCCGGTGGCGGCGGAGCCCGCCCGGCAGCCCAGGTGCGGTGGTGCATGCCCTCCGGGGTGGCCTCTCCGACCCACTCGGCGATGCTCCAGCAGTTTTGCGTGGCAGGTCCGACAGCAGCCCCAGCACCAGATCCCGTACCCGACGCCCGGGGTTCGACCTGGCCGAACTCGTCGGCTATCCGGCTCATCAGGACCTCGAACGCCTACTGCCAGCGGGCAGGGTCTGGGCCGTGACCTACGGCCACCGCAAGATCGTTAGTCTTCACACACCGATGATCAGCGGTGGCCGCAGCCTTCCCGCAGCCGACCCACGAGCAAGATCAAGGTCTATGGCTGGAGGTCACGCTGGTACCAGGTGCCTGACTTGCCGCCGAGATCGGCCGGGGTGGCAGGGCCAACGGGGACGAAGCCGGCCTTGGTCAAGACCTTCTGGGACGCCGCGTTGTCGTGGGAGGTGGCCGCCCGCAGTGTGCGCAGGCCGTGCCGCGCGGTCGCAATCCGGCACAGCTCCCGGACGGTCGCGGTCGCCACGCCGCGGCCGGCGGCCTGCTCCGCGACCCGGTAGCCGAGTCTGGCAGTGCCGTCCTCCAGGTCGTACAGGTTGAACCTGCCGAGTACCGAGCCGTCCTCGGCGACGAGCACGTAGAAGGCGCAGCTGCCGGCCTCCTGCTCGGTCAGCAAGGCGTTGTGCCGGACGGTGAACTGGTCGAAGAAGTCGTCGCCGCGGTCGGGGATCGAGGCAGCGAAGTAGGTGCGGTTCGCCAGCTCGAAGGCCAGGACCGCTGGGGCGTGGCCGGAATGCAACCGCTTCAGCTCGGGCATTGCCCGACTCTACCCGGATCGTGCGCTGAGGCCACCTGAGTTTCCGCCGGCGGCAGACAGCCCCAGGACCGGGGCACATAACGATCTACGGCTGGAGTATTAGTCTGTCGCATTTCTTCGGAAGGTCTTTTTTCTCTTTGCTATGGTCAGCTTCTCCTTGCTATTACATGGAGGGACGCCGCATGCTCCTGCAATCCCCGTTGCTCTCCTGAGGCCAAGGAAAAATTTCATAGCGAGGATTAGCTTCCACGTGAGTAGCCAGCAGCCGCGAGCCGCGACAGCGGGGAACTTATATTTTGTCATAGTATGCTGTCGGCTGAGAAATGTGTTGCGAATGGACATGAAGACGAGGGGTGCGCGTACCTATTCCTCGCCTGTTCGTTCCCGCAATACCAGCACTCATCGAACACGGATAGCTACCTCTCGGTGCGTCTGCTTCGAAGGCGGCGTTCAGTCCTCGAATTTGATCTTCGAGGACAGGAAGAACAGCCCTGCCGTCGCCGCGATGAGGCCTCCGGCCAGTTCTTCGTAGCCCTGGAAGTAGGCGATGGGGACGGCAATGATGCAGGCCGTTCCGACCAGGTCGATGACGCGTCCGACCAGTC
Source organism: Streptomyces bluensis (assembly GCF_014650715.1). Taxonomy (GTDB): domain Bacteria; phylum Actinomycetota; class Actinomycetes; order Streptomycetales; family Streptomycetaceae; genus Streptomyces; species Streptomyces bluensis. The sequence continues at coordinate 140,966 of NZ_BMVM01000016.1, forward strand.
GCCGGAATCTGCTCGGCGGTGGAGGGTGATGAGGGTTCGACGGGTTTCCCCAGTAGGGGAAGGGACCCGGCCTGGGTTTCCAGTCCTCGTCTTGGAGCCGGAGGAACTCCGGGTGGTGACGGGCGTATCCCAGACGGCGGGGCGCCAGGCGCCGCCACGACAGCCAACCATGCCTGATGGCGATCCAGGTGAGCCCTGGCAGACAGGCCACGGCCGCCCAGATCGCTGCGACTGTCCGCTCTCCGGTCGAAGCCGGGAGGATGCCGAGGAGGCGGTCCAGCTGGCCACTGGCGGCGTAGGCGATCAACGCGATGATGGAGATCACCGCCGCGGTCTGCTCGATCTGATGTCCGGTGTGGCAGCGGGGGCAGCGTGGCACATGCACGACTTCCCGGCGCCACGTGGTGCGCAGGACGATGATCCATGGGGTCATGGTGGTGTCGGCGCCCTGGTGCAGCCCCAGGACGCGGTCGTGCCACGACGGCGGTGTGACATTCCCGCAGAACCAGCACTCTCGCACCACGAGTTTTCTCGCCTCCTACGACCGTTCCCGTGGATCCGTCCGGCGGGTTGCGCATCCGGGCCGTCTCGCCTCCAGGCCGGGCACCGGGCCTCACGTTCGCCATAAGCCCGACAGTTCCTCAGCGTTCCTGCGGTCAACGTCCCCGTCAAGGAGCAGCCACCAGGACAACGCAGCCCGCCGTAGGGGTACCTGGGCGACGGACATCCCCGCCTGTTCGTCCTCTTCCCCCGCAAGGCATGCCGGGAATGCGAGGACCGCCTGAAGTGCACCGGCAATGCCGATGGCAAAGGGCGCCACATCTTCCTGCTGCCCGAGCCCCAACAGAAGATCCAGTCACCGGTCAGGAAAGACCAGAAGACCGGCAGCTGGCAGTGGCGCTATGCCATCCGCGCAGGCTGCGGGGCCACGGTCTCAGAAACGGTCCGCGCTCATGGCCTGCGCCACTGCCGCTACCGCGGCCTGGCAAAGACGCACGTCCAGCACGTGCTTGAGGACGGCAGCGGCAATTGACGCCAGGACGCCGAGTCGGCGTACCGAGGCGCCGACCTCAGCCAGTCATCGATCGGAACGGCTCACGGCCGAGGAGGCGCCCGACGAGATCACGGAGGCGATCCGTGACCTGCTGCTCCGCTGAGCCCGCCACTCGGGCCACGGGCGGCGGCGGGCGAGCCCCGCGTTCCCGGCGCCGGATCGACCCGCGATCCGGCGACCGCTGATCCGCCCGCCTTCCTAAGGCCGCTGCCGCGGCCCGGAGAACACCAAGCGACCCTCAACAGGGCGCGGCAGCGCCCCACGGGGGTACGACCCCATCCCTTCCCGCTTCCGCGGGCGGGGTAGGCCGGGGCAGCGAGGGGGCGGCACCCGTTCCGGGCAGAGCGATCGTCACAGTGATGACACGGACCGGGTGGGCGTGGGCGGGGAGGGCGTGGGCGGGGAGGACGGCCGATGAGCGCCGGGGAGCCGGCCGTCCCCGCCCCGCGCTGTCAGGCCATTTCGACGTAGCGGTGGACCCGGTCGAAGCGCCGGGCCGCCACGTCCCGGCGGCGGACCACCCAGTGGGCCACGCCGGAGTCCAGTTCCGTGACGTCGTCGCCACACCTCCAGGTGGCCAAGAGAGCCCAGTCGTCGGCGCCCTCTGCGTGGGCCGCACCGCCCTGCTCGGAGGGACCGGCTTCCTCGGGATCACGGGCGTAGTGGACGGGGTCGTTCTGGGGCGAGACCGGATGGCCGCCGATCTGCAAGACCCAGGACGGGCGGTAGCCGCCCACATCTGCCCAGGCGTCGCCGAGTTCGTCGGCGAGTTCGAACTGCTCGTCCTCGGGGAAGCCGCCCCATCTGTCGAGGGCGAAGCTCTCCGGCATCTGCGCGCTCGACTGGTGCCAGACCGTGCGGAGCTCACGCGGCCGGTACGGCTCGCGCCAGCTGTGTGCGAGGGGGCTCAGGGTTGTCGGGGTCCCGGCGGGGACGTACAGCACCGCGTCGGACACCTGTCCACCAATGCCGTGCACCTCGGTGCCGGAGAAGAGGAGCAGGTGGCCGTCGGCGGGGAGGGGGAGCCCGGTGACGTCCGGCGGGAGAGCCGCGAGGTCGACGGAGGCCACGAAGGGATCGGACGGCCTCGGCGCGCCGTGCGGCAGCAGGGGGTCGCCGCCGACCCGGGCCACGAGGGGACCGTTACCGCCCTCCGCCAAGTACACCGCCGGACGGGCGACACGTATCCATTCCTCCACCTCCTTCACCGGCAGACCCCGGGATGCCGCCTCGTCCCGGAAGCGGTTCACTCTGTCCATGCTCACGTCGGTCACCGGGCCACCCTAACGAGCTCATGGGCGGGCAGTGGCAGGACCGAACTCGCTAGAAGGCAAGACAATTTGGCGCTACTGACCTTTCAAGCGTGATGTCGGCAGGGGCCGACGATGTGTGATCGGCACGGTATGCCGGTTGTGTGAAATATCCGCAAGGTGGTGGGCTGACAGCCGAACGACAGCCGTTTTGCGAGTGGATCCGGCTGGAGGCCGCCGAGCGATTCGCTGCCCGCGCCTCCAACAGCGCGCTGACCACCCGCCTGGCCCTGCTGCGGGCCGGGCTCCTTGACGAGGCCGACAAGCCCATGCGGTTCTCCATCTCCGACCAGCCGACCCGCACTCCCCGCAACACAGCTCCGGCGCCGCTGCCGCCTCGGGCACCGCGCCAGTGCGCGGACTGCTACGCCTGCATTGCCTGGTTCATGCCTGGAGGGTGGCGAGCCAGCCGGTCAGCAGGCGGTTCACCTCGTCGGGGCGCTCCTGCTGGATCCAGTGGCCGCAGCCGCCCAGGAGGTGGGAGGCCGACAATCCGGGGAGGGTGCTGGGGTAGGCGTCGATGGCGTCGGACATCCAGGTGGTGGAGGCGTCCAGAGCGCCGCCGATGAACAGGGACGGCTGCTTGATCGGGGCTCCGCGGTGCGGGGCAAGGTCATCCCAGTCTCGGTCCATGTTGCGGTAGCGGTTGAGTGCGCCGGAGATCCCTGTGCGCTCGAACTCCCCGGCGTAGACGTCGAGGTCGTCCTCGCTCAGCCAGGCCGGGAGGCCTCCCGTGGGGAAGCGGTCGCGCAGCCGGCCGCCGCCGCGGGCGACGAAGTGCGGGTCGGGCTCGCCCTGGGCGGGCATGGTGTCGGCGGACAGGGCCGCGTAGAAGCCCGCGAGCCAGCCCCGGACGTCGGGCTCGATCTCCGCCTCGGCGCGGCCGGGCTCCTGGAAGTAGGAGACGTAGAATTCCTGCTCGGGGCCGCCGATCTGGCGGAAGATGTCGGTGGGGCGGGGGCCGCCGGGCGGCGCGTAGGGGACGCTCAGCAGGCCGACGGCGCGGAAGACCTCGGGGTGGAGCAGGGCGGAGGCGGCGGCGATGTTGGAGCCCCAGTCGTGGCCGACGACCACCGCGCTTTCCTCTCCGAGGGCACGCACGACGGCGACGTTGTCCTCCACCAGATCGAGCATTCGGTAGGCGTCGGTCGCCTCCGGCTTGGAGGAGCGGCCGTAACCGCGTACGTCGATCGCCACCGCCCGGTAGCCGGCCGTGGCGAGGGCCGGGAGCTGGCGGCGCCAGGAGTACCAGGACTCGGGGAAGCCGTGCACGAGCAGGGCCAGCGGGCCGGTGCCCTGCTCGACCAGGTGCAGGCGCCCGGCCGGGGCCTCGACGGTGCGGTGGCGGATCTCGGCGGTCGGCTCGGGCTGCATGGGCTTCTCCTCGGTTCGCGGCGACGCGACTACCCATCGATCATGCGGCGCAGCACCCGCCCGACGCGATCAGCCTTGCCAGTCTGGCAACCTTGCAGGACAGAGCGGTGGAGCGGCACGGCAAGAAGGAGCGTGAAAGGTGGCAGTCGACGACGTGGACGGCACGCTGGCCGCGATGGGGCCCCGGTTGCGGGCCGCGCGCGAGCACCACGGCGCGACGCTCGCCGGTGTCAGCTGCGCGACCGGCATCTCGCCCAGCACGCTGTCCCGGATCGAGACCGGCCGACGCAAGCCCACCCTGGAGGTGCTGCTGCAACTGTCGAAGGAGTACGGCGTCTCCCTGGACGAGCTGGCCGGCACGGCACCGGCCCCCGCGGCCAAGCCGCGCGCTACGGGGCCACTGAGCTTCGGCGACGACAAGGCGGTGCTGCCATTGACTCGGTACGTCGGCGGCCTGCACGCCCACAAGCACGTCCTGCCCGCCCTCAAGGACCCGCCCGCGCGGCCCCGGCAGGTCTCCCACGACGGCTACGAGTGGCTGTGCGTCCTGTACGGACGACTGTGGCTCGCGCTCGGCGGCCAAGACCTCATCATGACCCCCGGGGACGTCGCCGAGTTCGACACCCGCACCCCGCACGGGGTGGCGAACTCCAGCCCCAGCGGTCCGGTCGAGTACCTGATCATGTTCGGACCGCAGGGCGAGCGCCAACGGCCGCGCACCCCACCAGCCGCTGCTCGCGCGACTGGTGACAGAAAGGCTGCTGAGTGAGCAGCTGTGACAAGTTGCGTGCCTTGTTGGTGACAACCACGCTGGTTCGTTCGGTCTCATTCGCCACGTCATCCGGCTCTGCCGGTGACAACTACTGAGCTTTGGCTCATTGTGACCGAGCGCTTCAGCCGGCGACTGGAGGGCTCTACGTTGAGCTGTGGCCGGACTCGGTGCGGCGCGTCCCTGGTGCGTCGACGCGCTGGAGCAGTGGCGCCACGGCGCCCGCAACATCGCCGTGCTCGAAGCCGTCGCCGACCACTCCAACGACGAAGCGGGATCGTCGGAGGGACCTTGATGTCAGTGGTCAGTTCAGATTCCCCCACCGACGGCCACAGGGAGCTATCTGGCGGGTGCCTGCACCGGGCCGCAGAGCCTTCTTCGCCTGGGAGCGTCGCCTGTCACGGCAGTTGGTTGAATGCCTGGTCGGCATCGGCTACGGCTTCGGGGTGGACGTCGTGGGCGGTGCGACCGTCGGCGATCTTCTGCCAGTTGGTTCGGGCGAGCACCCGTTGGACCGCGAGTACCTGGGCGGCCAGCAGGCGTGCCTGGATGCCTTCGCCGAGGGCGTCCGCCAGTGCCTCCTCGTCATCGAGCTGGTACCGCGTGAGCCGCCCTGCCAGGCTCGGTGTGGTGAACACCAGCCGATGGAACGCCACCACCTCGGGATGATCGCTGAGGCCGGTGACGGGGTCGTACCGGTCGAGGCCGGCCCGGAAGTGCCGGTGCAGCGCCGTCACCGGCTTGATGCCGGACTGACGGTCACGTACGACGCGTGCTGCCTCGCCCTGATGGTCCACAAACCGGTACAGCACCAGGTCTTCCTTGGTGGGGAAGTACCGGAAGAGAGTCGGCTTGGAGATTTCGGCTGCCGCGGCGATGTCGTTGACCGAGACGCGGTCGAAGCCGCGCTGCAGGAACAGCGAGACGGCCGCGTCTCCAATGGCGTCGCGCGTCCGCTCCTTCTTGCGGGCCCGCAGTCCCGTCGACTCGCTCATCTCACCACCGTAACATTCATGACTGAGTTGCTTTTTTAACCGAGTAACGTTTTCATGAGCGGCATGCATCAGATAGACATTGCTCCCGTGCTGGTAACCGGGGCGACGGGCCGGGTCGGTCGCGTCGTCATCGACCAACTCCTCGACGCGGGCGTGCCGGTCCGTGCCCTCACCCGTCGCGCTGAGGCGGCGGCGACGCTGCCGGCGAAAGTCGAGGTCTTCGCCGGCGACCTCACTGTGCCCGAGTCGCTCGACCCGGCGTTGAACGGCGCCAGTGCGGTCTTCCTCGTCTGGACCGCCCCACATCAGACCGCGGAGGCAGTCGTCGAGCGGCTGGCAGCCCACGTGCGGCGGGTCGTCTTCCTCTCCTCCCCGCATCAGACGCCGCACCCCCTCTTCCAGCAGCCCAATCCCATGGCGGTGTTGCACGCCGACATCGAGCGGCTCATCGCGGCCGCCGGACTGGAGTCGACGATCATCCGGCCGGGGATGTTCGCGTCGAACTCGCTGGCCTGGTGGGCGCCCGCGATCCGGGCCGGCGAAGTCGTCCGGTGGCCTTACAGCGCTGCCGAGTCGGCACCGGTCGACGACCGCGACATCGCAGCCGTCGCGGCGCGGACGCTCTATCAGGGCGGATACGTCGGAGGCGACTACGTCCTTACGGGCCCCGAATCGCTGACCCAAGTCGCGCAGGCGGACGTCATCGGTGACGCCCTGGGGCGCCGGATCGCATTCGAGGAGATAACACCAGACGAGTTCCGAAGTCTGTGGGAGGGTACGGTGCCCAGCTCGGCCGTCGACATGCTGCTCGCCGCGTGGAGTGCGGCGGTCGGACAGCCCGCGTACATCACCACTACGGTGGCCGACATCCTCGGGAGGGCGCCGCGAACGTTTCGCCAGTGGGCCGTTGATCACGCCATCGCGTTCACGGAGGGTTCGTAACCTCGTCGACCGCGACCTGCGTCCCAGGCCGCAGCCCTCAGTCCGCCGTCGCCCTGGCCCTCGCCCCCCGGAGCGTGCCGAGCGCGTGGGCGCGTCAGGCTCAGGCAGCCCGGAGCATCGGGCGTAACGTACCAACAGGACGCGCGCCTGCAGTCCAAGTGCGCGACATCGAGTGGCACCTGCCGGCCCGACTGAATAGTGCAGGGTTAGAACACCGCCTCCAGACCTCAATCCGACCGACGGCATCTGGGCGCTGGTCAAGCACGACCTGGGCGACCTGGCCGCAGCGGACCTCAGCGAGATCGCCCGAGCCGTGAACCGCCGACTCAAGAAGATCCAGTACCGCCTTGACCTCGTAGACGGCTGCATCGCTGCCACCGGCCTGAGCCTGGAAGGCTGACCGAAGTCGGTGACCGGTCCCAGAAATCACGCATCCCAGTCCGCATAGTCCCCGATCGCCACCGCGTCGCAGAACGTCTCCCAGAACCCGTTGTGCCCAAGAGCGGTCTCGTCGATGCTGGAGACGAGATCGCGCAGCTCCTGAGCCACCTCCTCGCAACTCTCCTCGTCGCTCTCTGCATCGAACGGGAAGCGTGCGATCACGGCCGCGACGCATCGGCAGTGCTTCGGCAGTGCCGTCTGGGACGATTGCACATTTCGCTTCCGCTCGGGCACCGCCCGCAGGAAATCCCGCCGCACCAATCAACCGGCATCTCGCGAGAACGACAGACACTGACGGTCACCCGGACCACCGCCATCCCACTCCAACCGCCTTATCTGCCCTGCACACTCCCACAGCGACCCTCAGCAGGGTCGGGGACTGGAAACGGAGCGTCAGCCACCGCGCCAGTCCCCGACCGCTTTTATCGGCGTGCAATTCAGAGTACGACGGGCCGCCATGAACCATCGAGACTAGGCGGGTTTATTCATCGAGAGGATTGGCTACTCCCAATGAATTATGTACCAGCGGCCAACAACTCCGAGCTGATTGCAGTAGTACTCGTCGGGAGTGAAGCCGTACCAGTACTCGGCCATCGTTTCGCATTGCGACTGGGACGGGTACGGGCCGCTGTGAGTTACCCACCCTGAGGCGGTCGAGGGAGCGGTTGTTGCCGCCTGCGCTGAGGCAGGAAGGAGGAATGCGGCACCGAGTGTGAGCGTCGTACTGAGGGTTGCTGTCGCTAGGGCATGGCGAATTCGCATGAATCCTCCTTTGGTCGGTTCAATCAGGGGCGTTGCCATCACTGGCCGCACTCAGTGCAGATCTTGTACGTCCCGCAGGTGCAACAGCAGCACCTTGCCCTGGGGACCTTGGGGAAACCTGCAAAAAACCTTGAATCGCATGGTCAAGGGCGTGCTGCCTGAGAGGAAGCTGGATCGACAGCGCAGGCATGGAGAGCGTTCTACCGGCGGTAGAATTGTCCAAGCTGCCGTGACCCTGTACGCAAGGTCGAAAGGTGTCAACCGGCACGAGGTGGAAAAGCTGCTGCGGTAGGTCGTCCGGCATCCGGAGACGCAGCAAGAGCACGCTGCTGCAGCTATCGCCCCGGCACTCCAGTCGTGGCCGCAGCATGTGGGGCTCACTCTGCCGGCTGGTCCGGCGGGTCCAGCTGCTGGCGGCGCGCAGCCACTCGTTGCGGTGATCTTCGACCCGATGGGTGTGAACAGCTTCAGGGCTTCCGTGCTCCTTTTTCGAGACCGAACTCGCTTTATCAGTGGTGCGAATAGAGCGCTTGGAGAACTCCGAATGTGATCACCGCATGCGCTTGAGTGATCACTCCACGGCTGTGCACCGGTGTTGCCGGAGCCGGCACTGTTGCACAGCAACACGAGGCAACGTTCGGTAGCTCCAGTCTCATGACCAGCAGCTATGCTCCGCGGGCGGGCCCGTGGGGTGTTGCAGCCGAACACTCTGTCGCGTCTGTCTGCCGATCACGGTCTGCAACACCTTGCGGTTCCCTCATCCTGGATTCCCCCTCCCGCAATCCGCTGGGCGGGTAACAAGTCCCATTCCGCTGCGGCGGGTTGAGTGATCGGAGCACCTGGTGGACCGCTCTTTGCTGTCGTTGAGATCGACGCTTGTGTTCCCGCTAGCCCTGCTCGCTGGCGCGGCAGCGGGCGGACTGACGGCGTTGTCCGGGGAACGGACGCCGCGCAGCGTGCTCGCGGGCCTCGCCGCCGCGCGGATCGCCGTCCCCTTCTTCAACCGCCTGATCGACTCCGACAGGCCCACGCTCCAGCCGTTGGCCCCTGCGGGCACAGGCGCCCGTGAAGGGGAGAGCAATGGCTGAGCTGCGGCCTTTGGGAGACGACCTCAACGACGCCTCACGCGCGCTCGCCCAGGCTCTGCGGGAGCTATTCGAAGGTCTGCAGGTGTCCGTTCGACGGTACGCCGCGCGCCGCCGGCTCGACCCGGGCACGGTCTCGCGTTACCTGAACGGCACCCGGTTACCGCCGTGGCAGATGATCAACGACCTCTTCGCGGACGTTGCCGAGCACCGGGGAACCGCAGTCACTACCGAGGCCATCGAGCTCGTACGCGGCCTCTACGGACTGGCCGTGGACGCCGCGTCCTCGCCTAAGCACGCGGTGGAGATTCTTGAGCAGCAGCTCGCCGACGCCGACCGGGTCTCCCGGCGGTCAAGCGTCCGCGGCGACGTCCTGGGCGATGCACTGCTGGACCGGACGCAGCGCATCGCCGACCTTGAGACGCGGCTCAACCAGCTCGAGGCCGACCGTATCGCGGAGCAGAAGCGGGCGGACGAGCTCGCGGCGGCGCACCCTGATATCTCCGGCCTCATCGCCGAGCGCAACGAGCTCCAGCTGGAAGTCGAGCGGCTCCAGACGGACCTCAAGAAGGCGCAGGCTCAGCGTGCCGCCGCGGAGGACCGCTGCGATCTGCTCGAACGCCAACTGGACGCCGTCGAGCAGGCCGCCCCGGCGGTTGCACTGCCCGTGACACCGCAGGGCATGCCCAAGATTCTCGTCGTCGACGACCAACCGGACAATCTGCTCGCGATGACCGCGGTTCTGTCCACACTCGACCAGGAACTCGTCACCGTTTCCTCAGGGCGGGAAGCCCTCAAGGCCCTGCTCGACCACGACGACTTCGCGGTCATCATCATGGACGTGCAGATGCCGGAGATGGACGGCTACGAGACCTGCGCCCACATCAAACGCCGCCCCCGCACCCGCGACGTCCCGATCATCTTCCTGACCGCCATGGGCGTGGACTCTGAACACTCGGCCCGCGGATACGCGGCCGGCGCCGTCGACTACATCAGCAAGCCTTTCGACCCGTGGGCCCTGCGCGCCAAGGTCGCCGTCTTCACCTCCATCTACCTGGAACGGCATGCGCAGTAGTGCATGAGCTCAACATCCCGCCGTGTCCGAATGCGCCGGGGCTCACGCCTTGTGTTGGTGTGAGCCCCGGCGCATTCGGCAACCCTGACGTCGTCTCTCTCAAGCCGATGCCCGCCGCAGGGTGGGGGAGGGCGTCGAACGCGACGTACGTCGCCGGGTCTGGGCGGCGGGCTCCCGGGCCCGGCGGGGGCGGGAGCCCGCCGCGGTGAAGCTGATGTGCACGGTGCCGTCGTCGGCGACGACGTACACCACGGCCTCGCCGTCCAGGATCACACCGGGCGGCAGGCTCATGGCGGCCACGGCCAGGTCCATCCAGAGCGCGGTGACGTCGCGGCCGGTCCGCGACTGAAGCCGGACGCCGTCCTCGGTGTGCCACAGCACGGTCCGGTGGCCGTCGACCTTCTGTTATGCGCTGTTGGGTTGTCCATACGCTGTAGCGTCGTGGGACTGGACGGTGGTCAGGCTTCGGCCAGCAGTGGGTCGTATGGAGTCGAACGCTGGCGGCCGGACATGAAGGACAGGAAGTCTCTTACGAATGCGCTGCGGGTGTAGGTTCCGTCGGTGCCGGTGGTGTCGCGGAGGAACGCGGTCTGGAAAAGTGCCCGGTATTCGCCCGCGTCGATGCGCTGGTTGCTGTCTTTGTCGGTGACGTCGAAGAGGACCTCGGCGACTTTGATCAGTGCGGGGCCGGCCAGGGACGGAACAGACGTGACGTACTCCTGAACGCTGATCCGGCCGTCGCCGTCGATGTCGAGTGCTGCCTGGAGTTCGTGCCACCAGGCGGCGTAGGCGTCGTAGAGCCTGTTCTCCTCGGGCTCGTCCAGGTCGAGGCGGCTGGACACTTCGCGGGCCATGGCGGCGAGGTCGGGCCAGTCCAGGTAGCCGTCGCCGGTCTGGTCCAGGACCTCATGGAAGAACTCCTCCGCGCTGCGCTGCGTCCCGGTACTCGCCGTGGGCACCGGTGGCGAGGGGAGGGGTGTGATGAGCCTGAGCAGGGCGCCGGCTCGCTTCATCGTGTCGCGCAGGGCAGTGATCGTCTTTGCTCGGGGGTCGTCGTTGTCAGGGGAGAAGGCCAGCAGGTCGGCGATGCCTTCTGCCTGAATCCAGCCGTCGGGGAGGAAGCGGGCCAGGCCGACGGCCAGGTAGGCGCTTTGCATCAGGGTCTGAGCGCCGGGCATTTCCGGCAGTCCTGCCCGTCGGCGGAAGGACTCCGGAAGGGAAGCCGCGGTGATCGCGCCGATGACCGGGCCGGCGACGGCGCGACCTGTTGCCCACAGGGTGGGCAGGCCGTTCAGCAGAGGCGGAGCCGGGAGGTGGTCGAAGAGCTTGTAGAGGATGATGCGCATCGCCTCCGTGTTCTCCAGCTCCTCCTCGACCACGCGGTCGTAGTACTGCCAGAACTCATGGAGGGTGTGCGGCAGATGGCCGGGTTCGTCTCCCATGGCGGCGAGGTACGCCTGGAATTCTCTGTACAGCCGCTCCATGACGCCTTGTTCGAGGGGCTGGCCACTGAGCCGGCACATGGTGACGGTGCTCTCGAACAGCGTCGCGACCACCCAGGCCCGCACATCGGGGTCCATCGCGTCGTACGGCCGGTTGTGTGCGTCGCTTCCTTTCAGCCGTGCGTGCAGGCGGTTGAGCCGTGCCGCCTCCCTGCGCCGCACGTCATCGTCCGCGCCGAACATGCGCTGCAGGCTCAGTAAGGTGTTGCGCAGCCTCCGCCAGGGATGGGTCACGAAGGTGGAGTTCTCGATCAGCGCGGCGCCGATCTGCGGGTGGGCCGCCTCCAGCACGGTCGCCCGGACTACGGCCAGGGCCCAGCGCGGATCGTTGAAGAACGCGTTGAACTGCGAGCCGGGACCGAACAGGGGCCCCGGCTCTCCGCCGGGCTCAGGCCGTTCGGGGCCGCCCTCGCTGTCAGTGGCGCCGGCCCCGGCGCTGCTGGGGTGGCCGCCGTCTGCGATGTTCACGATCGGGGTTCTCCGTTCTGGGTCGGCAGCACGCCGCCGAAGCGGCGGTCGCGTTGCTGATAGGCGTGAAGGCACTCAAGGAAATGCGGCCCCCGGAAGTCGGGCCACAGCACCGGCGGGAAGACCCATTCGGCATAGGCGACCTGCCAGAGCATGAAGTTGGAGATGCGCTGTTCACCGGAGGTACGGATGACCAGGTCCACATCGGGCGTGTCGGGATACGGCAGGTGAGCGGCGAAACTCTGCTCGGTCACGGCGTCGGCCGGTACGCCACTGCGGATCAGTGACCGCGCGGCCTCGACTATGTCCCTGCGCCCGCCGTGATCGAACGCGACTGTCAGCGTCATGCCCCGGTTGCCGCTGGTCAGCGTCATCAGGTCGGCGAAGTCCCGGGCCAGTGCCGGGGGAATCCGTGGGTCCGTCACGCCGAGGAAGCGGCAGCGGATCCCGCGCGTATGCAGGAGCACACTGTGCTTGCGCACTACACGGCGCACCAGCCGCATGAGGAAATCAACCTCGGCGCTCGGCCGGCTCCAGTTCTCGGTGGAGAACGCATACAGGCTCAACCACTCGACTCCCGCCGCCCTCGCCGCCTCGATAACGTCGATCACCGTCGTCTCCGCGGCACGGTGACCCGAGGTGCGCGGAAGCGACCGCTGCGCTGCCCACCGGCCATTTCCGTCCATCACGCATGCGACGTGACGTGGCACTCTGCGCGCCCCCTGGCCATCGGGCCAACGAGGAGCAGGGCCGGAGGAAGAGGCCGAACTGCCAGAACCGCCGATGGCCTGCTCAACTGTCACGCTTCCCCCTCAGCATGCGCTGTGACTCTCCGACACCTCGCGTGAGGCGCCGCCCGGCGGCCCACCCGCCACCGTCTTCGGACTGCCAGCTGCTCGGTGTAACCCCTGCCGACAGCGCAGCTCAATGCGCTGATCCGATCACCCCGAGCAGAGTGGCAGTCCCTGACCCTGCGAAGCGGGCAAGTCTCACAGCCTCACCTTTGGTACTTCCGTCCGAGTCGGCGCCACCATACGGAGCGCTGAGTTAAACCCGGCTCGCCCCTGGTTGATGCGCCCGGCACATCAAAGTGGGCATCGGACAACCGACCACCCTGTCCATCCGATATCTCGTGCTCTGACCGCATAGACACCTCAGGCGTCCAACTCGTCAAGCCGGGCTGCTGTGGGCGCCTGGGGAGTCGAACACCGTCGGTTCGCTGTCTTGGCTTGCGCGCGGATCTCCGGTCGCGCAAGAGTGCGGCTGACGCGGAGCTTGGGGCCTATGACGGCAGTACGGGGGACAGACAGGTGTGCAGGATGGATGTGGCCGCCAAGGAGGCGGCGATCGCTCGGTTCCTCGACCAGTACCCGCGGGCAGTTGATGCCGGCCGCGGCCATCCTGCTCTCCACGGGTGTGAGGATGTCCGCTGGTCCGAGTTCCCGGAGTGCCCCGCCGCGATCCCGGTGCTGCTGCACGGTCTTCTCGATCAGACCGCCGCGTCCGAGGCGGAGCGAGTGCTCACCAACTCCCTTCTCGACAGCGTCGCCGAGATGAACGCCGCCATGCCGACGGTGCTGCCGTTCCTCTTTCGCCTTGCAAGTGACCCGAGGGTTCCTGCGCGGTCCGGCCTGCTGAATCTTCTGGTCGCGGTCGCTGGGTTCTCTGAGCCGATCGACGCCAGCAACGAGGCCATGGTGCGCTGGTTCGGCAGCGACAGCGATCATCCCGAGCGTGAGCAGTGCCGGGCCGTGTTTGTGGAACACGCGAGTGTGGTGGCGATGCTGGCGGAGGAACTGATCAGCCCCGACGATCGAGCGATGCTTCGGCAGGTCGCCGGACTCCTGTGAGTTTTCCGCGTTCAGGCCACTTGCGCGACCCCGGGGGATGGCGTGGGGAAGGAAAGCTGTTTGCCGAGCGCGTCCTACACCAGCGATGGCTGGTGCGCCAGTCGGCGCGGAAGATCTCCCGGAGCCGGTCGGCCTCGGCTTCGATGCCGCGTTGGCGGCCGGCGCGCTTGAGCGCGGCCTGTAGCTGCGTGCGCGTCAGCCGCGAGGCCCGCGTCGGTGTCGGAGCCGCCCTGAGGAGTTCGTGCGCCTCCCGGCGGCACAGACCGTTCTTCCAGGACTCGAAGGCGGCCGCCGCGGACGGGTAGTGCTCCCGCAGCAGCGACCGGAGCTGGTTGGAGATCTGCTGCCGGTTCCACGTCGCGTCCTGCTGAGCCCTGGCAAGGACGGCGACCGCGCGGGCCAAGTCGCTGTCCTGAGGCAGCGGCCGGTGGGCATGCATGTCGGTGCGCAGGATGTTGGCCAGGACCAGAGCGTCTCCGGGGTCGGACTTCTTGCGGGAGACGGAGTGCCGATCGCGGTAGCGGGCGGCGGCCATCGGGTTGATCGCGAACACCTGCCTCTTGCCCGTCCGTAGCACGGCAACGACCAGGCCGCGGGAGGTCTCGATCGCGACTGGGACCGGGTTCTCCTCGGTGTCGCCGTATTCGGCAAGCAGATCCAGCAGGACCTTGTAGCCGACCGCGTCGTCGGTGATGTGCCGCTTGGCCAGTAACTGACCGCTGTCGTCGACCAGGGCGACGTCATGCGTGCGTTCGGCCCAGTCGATGCCGCAGTAAATCAAGTCTTTCCCCTCCATCGTGCTGTTCTTGCTGGTCACGAGCTCATGCGGGCCACGCAGCGACCTAATCCCAGGACTCAGCCCTATGGCCGGTCCGCCACCTCAGTAGCCGTTCGTGGCACCAGCTCGTCCCACGGGCCTCGGTGCGGGAGCTCGGACGGCTCGGACTTCACAAGAGGTCACCATGGAGCGGGCTCGCACCACCAACACCAACTAGTGATCTTTCGGTGGGTGTTGACGCCCGGCGGCACCGAACGGCGCCGATCTTTCGGGAGTCATCGCGTGCCGGGAGGGACGTCAAACGTCCGTCCAGCACCAACGGGCGCCAACACCGGCTGGACGGCGACAGGTGCATGGGCGCCGACGCCGCCGATCTATGGGCGTCGAGGCCGGGAAACCAATAGGCGTCCGTCCGACGCACACACGCTTGTCACCGCTGAAGCGGTGGTGACCGCCGCGGAGGCACCGGACACTGCCTCTCTCTGACTAGGCGTACGTCAGGCCAGCGTGCTCAAAGGCATACGTCCGGCGCCCCGCGCAACTGCCACCACCATGAGTACGAGGACCACGCGCCGCTCTATGCGGAGGTCTCAGCAGACCCGGTTCACCGTAGGCATCGCAGCCCTCTACTCGAACATCCCAGAAGCTTCCGCTCCATCGGGACACCCTTGAATACGGATAGGTTCGCCGGGTTCGCGGCGCCGGTGCTCGGGCCGGCTGGGCTCGGCGTGGGAACAAATTGCGCGGTGACGGAGCCGATCAAATTAGGCTCCCAGCATGTCTGGTCCGACGTTGGTGATCGAGTTGGCGGAGGCGCTCCCCCCGGCTGCACTGCGGGAGTTCCGCGCGTTGATGGTGGGGCTCTCCTCCCGGTTCGCCGAGAAGCGGCCCGGGTTCTTCGACGTCAACGTGCCCGCAGAGCGACTGGGCGTCGAGGACAGGCGGGAGGAGGACTGGCGAAAGCCGTTCCCGCTTCCACTCCTCGGCAACACCTCCGCGGACGAGGAGCTCGCGGCCTTGGTGGGGTTCAATCCGCAGCGCGAGGACTGGCGTCGGCCCTTCCTGGTCTACTTGATGGGGCCGGGTGTCGGCGATGAGAGCCTCTTCGAGGCTGAGCACGCGGACGAGCCCGAGGTGGAGGCCATCCTCGGCTTCAGGCCGACCCATGCCGTCAATGTCAGCGCCTGCTGCAATCGCGAGATCGACCACGTGGCCACGGCCCTGCTGACCGCCGCTGTCATGGACGTCATCGGGGGCGTGGCCAAAGCCGAGCTGCTGGACGGACAGGTGTCGATCGTCGCTGGCCTTCCAGGGGTGTTGGGGATCGCGGACGACGACTGGATGGCGCTGGGAACGGCGGAGTTCCTGCGGGCCTGGGTCGGGCACCCCGCCTTCCGGCTGGTCAAGTAGCCCGGTGGTGATTGGGGTGGTCGGAGTTGGCGTGCGCCTCGATCGGGTTCGCCCACGAGGCTTAGGTCGGTGTGAAGCACAGTTCGACCTTGTTCTTTTTCGTCGACCTTGTTCTTTTTCGCCCAGCGGCGGATGCCGCTGCCCTTGTGGGCGGACAGGTTGTCGAGGATCACGTAGATCGGGGCGCCGTCGGGCCATGCGGCGCGGATCGACTTCAGCGCGGCCGGCGTGTTCGCTGCACCCTTCCTGCGGCGGTTGACGCCCCACAGGCGGTCGTCCCCGATCGAGTAGCAGCCGTGGAAGTAGAGCCCTACTCCGCCGGGCTCGCCGCGCCACACGAACGGGTGGCGCCCGTTTCCTGCGTCCCAACTCCTGCCACCGCGGCCCGGCCACGAGTACGACGTCTCCTTCCTCAAGCACGATTCTCCTTCGAGGAGTTGGAGGAAGGCTCTCGTCTCCGACCCGGTGCCGGGACCGCGTCCGAGTGGCCGGATCAGTAGCCGTAGATCATCTTGTAGGCCACCTCGGGGAGGAACTGTCCGGCCGAGGAGCCGGTTCCCACGCCGCAGTTGCCGTCGGACTCGCCCGGGACCTTGATCCACAAGAGCATCTCGGCGCCTCCGCCCAGCTGGGTGGGGGTGCCGATACGGCGGCCTGAAGGGTTGCACCACTGGCCGTTGGAGCCGTTGCCGTTGCGGCTGGTGTCCACGACGAACGGCTTGGTGTAGCCGTACCGGGCGCTGAGTTCCCGATTGACGGCGTCGCCGTACGCCGTGTTCTCAGCTGTGGTCAGGTAGTTGGAGACGTTGAGCGAGAAACCGTGGGCCTGCGGGAGGCCGGCTTCGTGAAGGCGCCGGGCCATGGTCGGCGCGCTCGTCCAGGCCGGGTTGCCTGCGTCGAGGTAGACCCAGGTGTTGGGAGCCTGACGGTTGAACTCGGCGAGCGCTCCGGTCAGCATGCTCTCGCGTTCGTCGATCTGCGCTTGGTTCATGCAGCCGTAGTCCCCGAGCGAGTCCGGTTCGAGCACGACGAGGGCCGGGCGGCTGGCGATCCCGCCCGCGAACTGGGCGATCCAGTTCGCGTAGGCGGACGGCGAGGAGGCTCCGCCCGCGGAATGCCCGCCGCAGTAGTCGCGGTTGTAGACGTTGTAGGCGACCAGGATGGGCAACTTGTCCCGGGCGTCCGCGGCACCCACGTACGCGCCGGTGGCGGTGCCGATGGTGCCGCTCCAGGAGCCGAACCAGCGGGCCGTCGGAGTATTGGCGATGGAGGCGTTGATCGCGGGCGCCCGGCCGTCACCGGGGTTGGCGGCGACCCACCGCTTCGCGCTGGAGTCGGGGTCCACGTAGAACCCGTTGGTCATGGTCGTCGGGTCGGCCGCGTGGGCGGACGGGGCGGCGGCGAGCGCCAGCGGCAGTGAGGAGAGCGCTGCCACCAGGGCGAGGAGTCTGCGGCGCATGACGGGTACCTCGGCTTTCCGGCAGGGGTGCGTCCGAAGGATGGCGGTGAGGGCCGTGGGGGCGCTCCCATCGGAAGCGCTCCCCACGGCACGGTCGGTCAGCAGGTCGAGTTGGTCTGGGTCAGGAGGCCGAGCCGCCACGGGAGGAGGTTGTAGTCGCCGCCCGCGTTGGGGTTCATGCCCTGGTACAGGTACTGGAGCCGGCAGGCGGGAATGGTCAGTGTCTGGTCGTAGCCGGCTCGGATCATCTCGCCGTGACTGATGTCCCGGGTCCAGGCGCCCGAGGGGAAGGAGACGTTGCTCGCCCGTGCGAACGGGTTGCTCTCGGATGCGGCCAGGGGTGTCCAGGAGCCGGCGAGGCTGCCCGAGGTCCAGGACCGGAAGTAGCGTCGGCCGTCGGAGCCGATGGCCTCGACGAGCAGCAGGTACTCGTTACTGCCCTGCACTTTGTACACGTTGCTCGCCTCGAACAGGGCGTACTTGTTGGAGTCCTGGGCCGCGATGACGGTGTTGGTGAAGCCGTTCGGGAACTGGCCGACGGTCGTCTGCGAGCGGTAGAGGTGCCCGTTGTCGTCGGAGGAGAACAGGTAGCAGTTGGTGCTGTCGCAGATCACCCACATGTCGACCCAGTAGCCGTTGCCGATGTTCTGCCGGATGATGTCGGGCATCGACGCGTAGAAGTTGCGGGGCGCGCTCCACCCGTTCGGGTTGCTGATGTCGGGGTTCGTGGAGTACGAGGCGTTGCCGGTCTGGTACACGAGGTACCACAGGCGTTGTGGCGCGTAGTAGAAGACCTGCGGCGCGGCCCGGTAGCCGGACCCGATGGCCGTGCGGTCCAGGTAGTGGTGCGTGGCCGAGTTGGCCTGGGACCAGTCGCTGAAGTTCAGATAGACCAGGTTGTAGCCGGAGGAGCTGGCGACGCTCGCGAAGACGTGGTACTTGCCGTTGTACTGGACGACCGTCGGGTCCTTGATGCCGGCGATGTTGTGCGTCGCGTCCGGCTTCGGCGCGATCAGCGGGCCGCTGGAGCTCCACGAGTAACGGCTGGGCAGCGCAGCGGCGTTGGTAGCGCTGCGCGGGCCGGAGGGTGTGCCGCTGGTGGCGGTGGGCGTGCTGCGCGTGGCTGTGGGCGTGCTGCGGGTAGCGGTGGGCGTGCCGCCCAGCGTCGTCAGCACCGCGTTGTACGCCGGCTTCTTGGCGCCGTTGCGGTCGAACAGCAACGGGTTCTCGCTGGCCCGCCAGGAGTCGCTGTCGCGGATGCCCCAGACCGTGATGCCGGTGCAGCGCGCGACGTTCATGCAGGCCCTGACCGTGTTCGCGTACGCGGTCGGCGAGGCCTGCGCGATGTCCAGTTCGGTGATCTGGACGTCCACGCCGAGGGCGGCGAAGTTCGACAGCGTGGTCTGGAAGCTGGCGGGCGGGCCGCCGGTGCCGAAGTGGGCCTGGAGGCCGACGCAGTCGATGGGCACGCCGCGCGCCTTGAAGTCGCGGACCAGTCGGTAGACGCCCTGGGTCTTGGCCGCGTTCCAGTCCTCGATGTTGTAGTCGTTGTAGCAGAGCTTGGCCGCCGGATCGGCCGTCCGGGCCGTGCGGAACGCCTGCTCGATGAAGCCGGTGCCCAGCACGTCCCGGAAGACCGAGCTGCGGAGCTGACCGCTGGTGCCGTCGGCGAAGGCCTCGTTGACCACGTCCCAGGAATGGATCCGGCCCTTGTAGCGGTTCATCACGGTGGTGATGTGGTTGTTCATCACGCCGCTCAGTGTGTTCGCGTCCCTGATGGAGCTGACCCAGCCGGGCAGTTGGGAGTGCCAGACCAGGGTGTGTCCGCGCAGGCGCTGACCGCGGGCCTGCGCGCGGCTCGCGATCTGGTCGGCGGGGCCGAAGTTGAACGAGCCGCGGGACGGCTCGGTCGTGTCCCACTTCATCTCGTTCTCGGGCGTGACCGAGTTGAACTCACGGTCCAGGATGCCGGTGTACGTGCCGTCGCCGAGGCGGCCCGCGGCCACGGCGGTTCCGAAGTACCGTCCGGACTGGGCCGCCTGGGCGCCCAGGGTGGAGGCCTTCACGGTGTCGGGCGCGCCGGTCGCGGTCCCGGGTGTCATCAGGACGGTCGCGGCCAGCAGGCCGAGGACCGAGGCTCGGCGACAGCCGAGCCGTTTCAGCGGGTTCATGGTTCTCCTCGTAGGGTGGGTGGGGGCTTGCGTGGTGCGGTCGGTGGACCTCCTCAGGGCGTGGTGCGATCGGTGGGCCACTTCAGGGCGTGGCCGGCTCGAACCGCGTGGAGCGGACCGCGTTGCCGAGCGCCTGCGTGGCGTGATGGAAGAGGACGAATCGGTAGCCCATGAAGAACCGCCAGTCGTTGCCCAGGAGAAGGCGGGGTCGAGGCGGGTGAAGGTGGTGCCGTCGGTGCTGTAGGAGAAGGCGCCGGGGCGAGCCGCGCCGGGGCGGATGCTCGCGCTCGCGCGCAACCACAGCGCCCGACACGGCCGCGCTCGCGACCTCCGTGCCGGTGCCGGTGGTGTTCCAACTGCCGTCCATCGTCAGCCCGTTGACCATCACCACCCGGCGGCACGTCGCCGTCACGCTTGACGCCGATCAGGCCGGCGGCGGCCGTCAGGGCGCGGCGGCGGGATATTGATGCGCTCATGACAGGTCCATGGGGGCGTTCTCCCTGTGCGGCTCGGCCGTTGCGTGGTGGCGTTACCCGGAGATGCCTTGCTTCGTTCGCGCGGAGTGACTGCATCCCGGTTCGGGATGTCGAACGTGGGTCGATGTGCCGGGCATTCTGGATGATAGGAGGCCGGGGGACCCCGTCAATACCTTTCGCATGTTCGATCGCAGCCTCGAAACATTTCGGTGCGTCGGAGATGAGTCGTCGCAGGTCCCAATGGCGTCGGTGATATGGATGCGCCTGCGGTTGACACGTTCGGGCGTCCGTCTACCATCCGTGGCAGCGCGAGTTTCCGAATAGCATGCGAAATTTCGAACCGGCTTCCCCTCCTCGATGTCATGGACGTGACAGTTCCGTGCACCCGTCCATGGCGCCCATCCGGCAAAGGAGCCCTTGGTGCCCAGACGATCAGGCGGACTGCTGCTTCGCCTCCTCGCAGCCACCGTGCTGACGGTCACCTCGTCCGTGACGGCCTCCGCGCACTCCACCGCCGCGGCCGTGCCGGGCAGCCCAGCGCTCACCCCGCCGCTCGGCAGGAACAGCTGGAACAGCTTCGGGCGCGGGATCACTGAGGCGCAGGTCAGGGAGGCCGCCGACGCGATGGTGTCCTCGGGCATGAAGGACGCGGGCTACCAGTACGTCGTCGTCGACGACTGCTGGTTCGACCCGCAGCGTCACGCGGCGGGCCATCTCCGGGCCAATCCGGCCAAGTTCCCCAGCGGTATGAAGGCGCTCGGGGACTACATCCACGGCAAGGGCCTGAAGTTCGGGATCTGCCAGGTGCCGGGGGAGCGCACCTGCGCGCAGACCAGCGGCGCCTATCCCGGGTCGACGTGCGGCAAGGGGCACGAGTCCCAGGACGCTGCCACGTTCGCCTCGTGGGGCGTCGATCACCTCAAGTACGACTGGTGCTCCTCCAGTGGAACCCGCGACGAGCGGGGCGCGCGGTTCACGCTGATGCGCGACGCCCCGCGCGCCACCGGACGGCCGATCGTCCACAGCATCAACCCCAACAGCTTCCACGCCATCACCGGCGCCACGTACAACTGGGGCGAGGTCGCCGACCTGTGGCGGACCACCGAGGACGTGCTCGACATCTGGCAGAACAACAACACCAACAGCTGTCCGATGGGCGTGGGCAACGTCCTGGACGTCACCGCGCCGCTAGCGGCGCAGTCGGGTCCGGGTCACTGGAACGACCCCGACATGCTGGTCGTCGGTCGTCCTGGACTGTCACTGACCGAGTCCTGCTCCCACTTCGCCCTGCGGTCGCTGTTCTGGGCCCCTCGCATGGCCGGCAATGACATCCGCACCATGTCCGCCGACGTGAGCGCGATCCTGCGCAACCCGCGTCTGCCGACGGTGAACCAGGACTCGCTGGGGACGGGCGGGCGCAGGGTGCGCGACGACGGCGGCACCGAGGTGTTCGCCAAGCCCTTGTCCGACGGCTCGGTCGCGGTGGGTCTGTTCAACTGGGGCGAGGGTGCCGCGACGGTCACCACTACGACCGCGCAAGTCGGCCTGTCCGGCGCGCGGCGCCCGCCCAGCGCGCCCGGGTCGTTCGCCTTCACCGACCTGTGGACTGGAGGCACGTCGAGCTCGTCCGGGCAGATTTCGGCGAGCGTCCCCGCGCACGGCGTGGCTGTGTTCCGGGTGAGCGCGGGCAGCCCGCAGATGGCCACCACCTCGCGTCTGCGCGGCAGCGCATCCGGCCGCTGCCTGGAGGTGGACAACGCCTCCACCGCAGCCGGGGCCACCGCACTGATCTGGGACTGCCACATGGCCGCCAACCAGCTGCGGACCACGTGGGCCGGCGGCGAGATCCGCGTCTTCGGCGACAAGTGCCTGGACGCCTACAACCGGGGCACCATCAACGGCACCCGGGTCATCACCTGGCCCCGCAACGGCCAGGCCAACCAGAAGTGGACCCGCGCGTGAACAACCGCGGCTTCAGAAGGGGAGTTTCACGATGACGAGGACAAGATCCCTCTTATGGACCGCCGTGGTCGCGGTGCTGGTCGTCCTGAGCATGGGAGGCACGGCGCTGGGCCACGGCCGGGGCGGGAACGCCCCGCTCACGGCCTCCGGCACGGCTGCCGCATCCGTCGGCACCGCCGCCCCGAGCTCCGGTTGTGGCAAGGCCCCCAGCCTGACGAGCGGTACGCACACGATCCAGAGCGGCGGCAAGAACCGGAGCTTCATCGTGCGGATCCCCGACGGCTACGACCGCAACCGCGCCTACCGGCTGGTCTTCGGGTTCCACTGGCTGGGCGGCACCTCCACCGACGTCGCCACGGGCCGCACCGTGGAGACGGGCACCTGGGCCTACTACGGGCTCCAGCGACTGGCGAACAACAGTGCCCTCTTCGTCGCACCCCAAGGCCTCAACAATGGCTGGGCCAATGCCGGCGGGGAGGACGTCACCTTTGTCGACGACATGATCAGGCGGATCGAGGCGGACCTGTGCGTCGACACGACACAGCGCTTCGCTCTGGGATTCAGCTACGGCGCCGCCATGTCGTACGCTCTCGCATGTTCCCGCGCGACGGTATTCCGCGCGGTCGCGGTCCAAAGCGGCGGGCAACTCAGCGGATGCAGCGGCGGCACCCAGCCCATCGCCTACCTCGGAGTGCACGGCCTCAGGGACAGTGTCCTCGGCATCTCCGGCGGACGGGCGCTGCGGGACAGGTTCGTCAGGAACAACGGCTGCACGCCTCAGAACCCGCCGGAGCCGACGCAGGGCAGCCTGACGCACCGGGTCACCACCTACGCGGGCTGCTCGGCCGGGCATCCGGTCGCCTGGGCCGCGTTCGACGAAGGACACATCGCTGCTCCGCAGGACGGGGCCCCCGGTGACAGCGGCTCCAGGACCTGGGTTCCACAAGAGGTCTGGAAGTTCTTCACACAGTTCCAGACCTCCAACCCGCCCCCGGGGGCGGCGACCTGCCGGGTCACCAGCACCGTCAGCGCCTGGAACACCGGTCTGACGTCGAACATCACCATCGCCAACACAGGCACCATCGCGATCGACGGCTGGTCACTGGTCTTCACCCTGCCCGACGGCCAGACCATCACCAGCGCCTGGAACGCGGACTATTCGGCCGCCTCCGGCCGGGTCACGGCCCGGAACGTCTCCCACAACGCCACCATCGCTCCAGGCACGTCGGTCGAATTCGGCTTCCAGGCAGCCCACACCGGCCACACCGCCCCGCCGACGTCCTACACCCTCAACGGCACCGCCTGCGCTGTCACAGGGAGTGCCACGAAGTGACCGGGTGGTTCGGCCGGAGACCGGAGCCGGGAGCGCCGCCGGCTGTTCGGCCAAGGTTGTGGACTTGAGTAGGCGGTCTGTCTCTTTGACGCCATCCGCGGAGAGGGCGTCCCCGCGGATGGCTGTCATGGGGGCGCCGACGGCAGACAAGTGACCAAGCACTGGTGCTGTCGCACTGGCTGGAGAAGCTCCAGATGACGGACCTCAACCGGGTTGTCGACGATCCGGCGGTCTGGGCGCCGATCCATGGCACCGCCGGAACGCTCAACAAGACGCTTCCTGAGCGGTTCGCATCCGACTATGACGAGCGGCTTGAGGCGACTCGTCAGAGGCTTCGGCCGGAGGACTGATCGAGCGGTCTGAACTCCTCACCTGACTGCGGCGGGTTGGGGTTCATAGAAGGTTCCGTCGCGGAGCATCGCGAAGAGGACGTCGGCCCGGCGTCTGGCGAGGCAGAGCAGGGCCTGAATGTGGTGCTTGCCCTGGGCGATCTCCTTGTCGTAGTAGGCCCGCGATGCCGGGTCACCCAGAGCGGCGATCGCGGAGAGGAAGAAAGCCCGTTTGATCTGCTTGTTTCCTCTCCAATGATGATCACCTGCGGGCTCCAACCTATGCCCACCGCCCTCACGTTGGGAACCGCCTCCTCTCCCTCTGTTATGAAGCCGCTGAGATCTGCTCTTATGAGGAGAGCGTGAGGTAAGCCGTGTAGGGCTGCGTGAAGCGGCGAAGGGGGCGGCCATGTTGATCGAGACCGTGTTTCGCAGTGAGGATCTGCCGTCAGCAGATCGGTTCGACTGCTGGCGAGAACTGATCGGCCAGACGCATGCGCCGCTGGAGCTGCACAGTGACCACCGGGCAGATTTCCGTGCTTCTCAGCGCGTATTGAACCTTGGTGCCGTATTGGTGTGGCCGACAACTTTTCAGCCGGTGTGCTTTCGGCGTACGCCGAAGCTGATCAGGCAGTCCGACCCCGAAGGACTGCATCTTTCCCTCCCATTGAGCGGGGCGCTCCGCACTGTCCTGAGTGAGGAGGTGACCGTGCACAATCCCAACAGCCTGTTGTGTCGTCGACACCTCACGTTCCGTCGACGTTTACGGGGGCGATCGCACACAGGGATTGGGCTGGAGATCCCCAAGGCGGGGGTGGCCCTGCCCCGAAACAAAGTTGACCATGCGGCCCGGTTCAACCTGTCCGTGCAAGAAGGATTCGGCGCCCTGCTGGCACAGTTGCTCACCCAATTGGCTCAAGGCGTCGGCTCCTACCAGCCTGCCGACGGACCACGGCTCGGAGCAGTGGTGGCCGACCTGTTGACCGGGCTATTCGCCCACGCTCTGGAAGCCGAGAACTTACTCACGCCGGAATCTCACCGCCGGACCCTCGTCCTTCGCATCCGTGCCTTCGTCCGGAGCCACCTGCACGACCCGCAACTGACGCCGCGCAGCATTGCCACCGCCCACAACATCTCCGCCAGCTACCTGCACCGCCTCTTCCAGCACGAAGAGGAGACGATCGCAGCCTGGATACGTCATCAGCGGCTGGAGCACGCCCGCCGCGACCTTGTCGACCCGGCTTTGCGCACCACCCCCATCAACGCCATCGCCGCCCGCTGGGGCTTCCCTCGGGCCGCCGACTTCACCCGAGCCTTCCGCGCCGCCTACGGCATGCCGCCTAGCGACTGCCGGAACCAAGCAGACGCTTCAGATCGAGTTGACGCATTGCCAAGTCAATCAAGGACCCAGCGCTAACGACCGCCCCGCTGATCGCCCGGCATCCTGTAGGTGACTCCGATACGGACTCTCGGCCGCTCCTGCCGTGACGCCGAGTCGTACCGTAATGAATCCGATCGCAGGAGGAGAAATTGACTGGGCAGCGATTGTTGGGAACAGCAACAGCCGTATTGGCCTGTCTCGTTTCATGGACCCTCGCATCGAGCCCCGCGCAGGCAGCCAGCAACCGCACTACTGGATGTTTACAGACGAGTTTGACAAGAAACCACCCTATGGCAGCGGGGGAGATTGCCGGGAATGCGACGCGTCGAGTGGCCCTCATACCAACCTGCGTGAGAATGCCGGCATTACCGTCCAGATCCGTCTCATAGACAGCCGCGGCCGTACCGTTCCCGGTAGTTACGACAGGGCAGGGTGGCGGAACTATAACGATGCTGAGGCCGACTGCGAGTGACCTCGATATGCACCTTCGGCGCACATCTGTGACACCGGGTCGTTCCTTCCGCCGCACCTTCGTCGAGGCTGGCCTAACGACCTCGTGCACGGTAGGCGGTGCGGCGTCGAGAGTTTCGGTGGGGCTCGGTGTTCACATCTGCTGTGCCGGGATCAGGTCCGCGGTCCGCTGATGGGAGAGCAGGCTGGCGACGGCCTGGACGATGTCGCTCATGTGCTCGCGGCGGCCAAGGTGGCGGGACAGCGCCCGCCAGTTCTTCACGTGGGCGATGCCGTGCTCGACCCGGATGCGTCGCGAGGAGTGCGCATTGCGGTCGCGAGGAGTGCGCGTTGCGCTGGCGCTCGTACATCTGCTCGGACCAGTCCGGGGCATTCTTCTTGAACGTGCGGTGCGGTGGCGTCACTACCCGGCCGCCGGTCTGTGCTCCCAAGCCCTGGTAGTCGGCATCGGCGAGGATCTCCACCGCCGGACCGTCGGCCAGGATCTTGACCAGCCCTAACTGTCGGGCGTGCGTGATGTCCGCGCAGCTACCGGGCTTGTTGGGGCTACAGAACAGCACGTGGCCGTCCTCGTCCGTGAGCACCATGGCCTTGACGGCGTTCTGCTTGTTCTTGCCGGAGATGAACATGTCCCGGTCCTTGCGTCCGGCGGCCGGCCGCCGGACAGGGATCTCGGTGCCGTCGATGATGCCTGCCTTCCCGCTGGTGCTGAGATGGTCCACCACCTGGGCCAGGGTCTGGAGTCGAAGCCCCGGGCTGACGGAGCATCCCCGCTCGGCAAGCAGGGGCCGCACCTCGCCGATGGCCCGGGTGATGGTGGACCGGTCCATGTCGAACCAGCAGGCCAGCGATGCCACAAAGCGCCTATCTCCGCGATGAGTTCAGCGATCGCGCCGGCCGACAGGCCACTGATCCTTCGGTCGCTGGTGATCGCTGCCCGGGTCGTGTTCCCACCACACACTCGTCGTCAACGATCAGGAACCCGACGCCTCACCGCCTACCGTGCACGAGGTCGTTAGGAGGCGCCTGCGGAGTTCACCGAGCTGGCAGTTCGATCGACTGCCCCCAGGTTAGAGGTGTTTCCTATGACCTCGCCTGTGGAGTGCGTAGTGATCCTGGAGCCCGTAGCAAAGGGCGTTTGACCTGCTGGTTTCTGGTTCCCGGGGCGGCGGCCCAGGGGGAGTCGGACGAGGGCTGAACGCCCGTCGCCTCGTTGCGCCGGTGGACAACCGAACCGGCGGACAGGACGTGCCGGGTCGCCCCGGCCTTCAGGCGGGCAGCCACGTCACGGTGGTCGCGACAGCGACGAGTGATCAAACAGCCGATGCGGTCCCTCCCGTTCCCCTGCCTGGAACGTCACGGTGGCGGGAGCGCACGCAAACACCGACGCGCTGACCGGGGCGACAAGCGGGCACATCAGGGCTCTCCAGGGGTGATGACGGCCGCGCTCGGCCCGGCGGCCGTTCTGGAGCAGTGCTCTCGGAGACCACCCGTCCAGACTTTGTCCTGTGTGTGGAAAAAGAAGCGCCTGATTCGAGCGTAAGTACTTCCCACTCTGGAAAATCGTTGTTACGTTCCTTGCCGACAGCCTGACGGCGCAGTCGGCGGAGACAGGCGTCCGGGCCCCAGCCGTGGGTGAGGGGAGAGGAGGGATCGTGAGACGGATGACTGCTCGACCCGAGAACGTGCATCAGGCGCGGCTGCTTCGTCTACTGCGTGACAACGGGTCCAACTCTCGTGCCCAGATGGGTGATCTGGTGGACCTGTCCCGTTCGAAGCTGGCAGTCGAAGTGGACCGGCTGCTGGAGACGGGGCTGGTTGTCGCGGACGGGCTGGCCCCGTCCCGGGGCGGCCGGCGGTCGCACAACATCCGGCTCGCGCCGACACTGCGTTTCCTCGGTGTCGATATCGGTGCCACATCGATCGATGTCGCCGTGACGAACGCCGAGTTGGAGGTCCTGGGGCATCTGAATCAACCGATGGATGTCCGGGAGGGGCCGGTGGCGGTCTTCGAGCAGGTGCTGTCGGTGGCTGCCAAGCTGAAGGCCTCCGGTGTCGCGGAGGGTTTAGACGGCGCCGGTATCGGCGTCCCGGGACCGGTCCGCTTCCCCGAGGGCGTACCGGTCGCGCCGCCGATCATGCCCGGCTGGGACGGCTTTCCCATACGGGAGGCGCTCAGCCAGGAACTCGGCTGCCCGGTCATGGTCGACAACGACGTGAACCTGATGGCGATGGGGGAGCAGCACGCGGGCGTCGCACGCTCCGTGGGCGACTTCCTGTGCGTCAAGATCGGCACCGGCATCGGCTGCGGCATCGTCGTCGGCGGTGAGGTCTACCGGGGGACGACCGGCAGTGCCGGCGACATCGGTCATATTCAGGTGGAACCGGGAGGTCGCGCGTGTGCGTGCGGCAACCGGGGCTGTCTGGAAGCGCACTTCAGCGGTGCCGCGCTGGCCGATGACGCGGAGCAGGCCGCGCGTGAGGGCCGGTCGGTACAGCTCGCTGCCCGGCTCAAGACGGCCGGGCGTCTGACGGCCGAGGACGTGTCGGCTGCCGCGGCGGCAGGGGACACGGTGGCTCTGGAGCTGATCCGGGAGGGTGGGAAGCGTCTGGGGCAGGTCATCGCCGGCCTTGTCAGTTTCTTCAATCCGGGGCTGGTGGTGATCGGCGGCGGTGTGACCGGGCTCGGGCACACGTTGCTGGCCAGTGTCCGGACCCAGGTGTACCGGCAGTCGTTGCCGCTGGCCACGGGCAACCTGCCGATCGTGTTGGGGGAGTTGGGGCCGGCCGCCGGAGCCATCGGCGCCGCCCGGCTCATCAGCGACCACGTCTTCTCACCGGCCTGACCGCTGCCCGCACCCGCCGGCAACGGACCACCACTGGCGCCACTACAACCCCGTGGCGCCACTGGAACCGAGCGTCACTGCCATCCCATTGGCGATTCTGCGGACCCATCGCGCCTCGGCAACCCCACGGCGCCCTCGCAACACCCGTAGAGCCACCGCGCACCCACATCATCGCCTTAACCCCCGCATGAAGCGGCGGCCGCCACCACTGCATGGTTGCCGGCCATCAGGCCTGCCCTGCCCTGCCCTCCTCAGTCCCTACGTTCCAGCGCACACGACGCCAGGGGCATTCCAGAGCCGTCCACGTACCTGACCAACCCTGCCCAGCCCTGCCCGCTCACGGCCCGCATCCGCCGAGGGGAATCCTCATGGCACCACAACCACCCCTGCTCACCATGTCCGGTATCACCAAGTCGTTCCCGGGCGTTCGCGCCCTTGACGGCGTGGATCTTGAGGTCCAGGCCGGTGAGGTCCACTGCCTGCTCGGCCAGAACGGGGCCGGCAAGTCCACTTTGATCAAAGTGCTCGCCGGAGCTCACCAGCCGGACAGTGGTGAGATCACCTGGCGCGATAAGCACGTGACCCTGGGGTCACCGATCGCCGCCATGCGTCTCGGTATCGCCACCATCTACCAGGAACTCGACCTGATCGAGGGGCTGTCCGTCGCGGAGAACGTCTTCCTCGGGCACGAACCCACCTCCGCCGGGTTCGTCGTGCGCGGCTCTGCCGCCCGCACGGCGACCGCGGAGTTGCTGAAACGTCTGGGGCACTCGGAGATCGATCCGACGACGCTCGTCGGCGACCTGTCCGCGGCGCAGCAGCAGATCGTCTCGATGGCCCGCGCGCTGTCCCACGAGGTGCGGTTGATCGTGATGGACGAGCCGTCGGCGGCGCTCGACCCCGAAGAGGTCGACAACCTTTTCAGGATCGTGGGCGATCTGACGGCGGACGGTGTCTCCGTCATCTACATCTCCCACCGTCTTGAGGAGATCCGGCGCATCGGTGACCGGGTCACGGTCCTGAAGGAGGGCCGGTCGGTCGCGGGCGGGCTGCCTGCCGAGACGACGCCGACCGATGAGGTCGTGGCCCTGATGACCGGGCGGAATGTGGAGTACGTCTTCCCCGAGCGCCCCAAGGCCGGGTTCGCCGCAGGGAGAGACCCCGTGCTGACGGTCGAAGGGCTGACCCGGCGAGGGGAGTTCGCCCCCGTCGATCTGGAGCTGCGGCCCGGTGAGATCGTCGGTCTGGCCGGGCTCGTCGGGTCCGGGCGCAGCGAGATCCTGGAGACGATCTACGGGGCTCGCAAGCCCGACGGCGGCCGTGTCCTCATCGACGGCGCACCCCTGCGCCCCGGAAGTGTCCGTGCCGCCGTCCGCGCCGGCATCGGCCTCGCGCCCGAGGAACGCAAGGCGCAGGGCCTGCTGATGCTGGAGTCCGTCAGCAGCAACGTCTCGATCTCCACCCTGTCCCGGTTCGCCCGCGCGGGCTGGCTCGACCGGCGTAACGAACGAGCTGCGGCGCACCAGGCGGTTCGGGAACTGTCCCTCCGGCCGGACAATCCCGATGCCGCGATCAGGACCCTGTCCGGTGGCAACCAGCAGAAGGCGGTGCTCGCACGGTGGCTGTTGCGAGGCTGCAAGGTGCTGTTGCTGGACGAGCCGACCAGGGGTGTCGACATCGGCGCCCGGGCGGAGCTTTACGCGGTGATTCGCCGGCTGGCCGACGAGGGCCTGGCCGTACTTCTCGTGTCCAGTGAGGTGCCCGAAGTGCTGGGTCTCGCCGACCGGGTGCTGGTGCTCCGTGAAGGCAGCGTCGTGCACACGGCGGACGCCCGGGAGCTCGACGAGCACCGTGTACTTGATCTTGTGATGGAAGGGAGCCTGACGCCATGACGCAGCCGGCCACTGCGGCGCAGAAGCAAGCGCCGACGTCCGCCGCCAAGTCCGCGGGGGACCAGGAGAGTTCGCGCCGACCCGGACTGCGGTGGGACGTGCGCAGTCTGTCCTTGCTCGGAGTCCTCGCCGTCCTCGTCGCGGTCGGTGGGATCACCGCACCGGACCAGTTCCTGGCGTGGAGCAATCTGCAGCTCGTTCTCACCCAGGCGTCCGTGATCGGCGTCGTCACCGTCGGTATGACGTTCGTCATCACCAGCGGAGGGATCGACCTGTCGGTCGGCGCGATGGTGGCGCTCGCCTCGGTGTGGGCGACGACCGTGGCCACGCAGGAGTTCGGCTTCGCGGGCATCCTCTTCACCGCGGTGATCGTCGGTGTGGGCTGTGGTCTCGTCAACGGTCTGCTGATCGCCTACGGCAGGATGGTGCCGTTCATCGCGACGCTGGCCATGCTCGCCTCCGCTCGTGGCCTGGCGTTGCAGATCACGGACGGCAGCACCCAGGTCGTGACCGTCGGATCGGTGCTCGATCTCGGTGCCAGGGACGCCTACATTCTCGGCATCCCGCCCCTTGTTCTGATCTTCGCCGCTGTCACCGTCATCGGCTGGCTGCTGCTCAACCGCACCACCTTCGGTCGGCGCACCGTCGCGGTCGGCGGCAACGCGGAAGCGGCACGCCTCGCCGGCATCGACGTCCGGCGCCAGCGCCTGTACCTGTACCTGCTGTCCGGACTGTGCTGCGGTATCGCCGCGTTCATGCTGATCGTCCTCTCCGGTTCCGGTCAGAACACCAACGGCAACCTCTACGAGCTGGACGCCATCGCCGCGGCGATCATCGGCGGCACCCTGCTCAGCGGCGGTCGCGGCACCATCATCGGCTCCGTCCTCGGTGTCCTGGTCTTCACCACGATCACCAACATCTTCGCCCTGAACAACCTTGAGACCGCTGTCCAGCAGATCGCGAAGGGCGCCATCATCGTCGCCGCCGTCCTGGTCCAGCGCCGCTCGATGCGCGGCGGCGACGCCTGACCGCCGTGCATCGCCGCCGGACGGCGGCCCCTGACACCGCCGTCCGGCACCCCCGCCACGTCCTCCATCCGACGCCCACCGCCCCATCGAAGGGTCCACCCGCCATGGCACGAACCCCCGCCACCAGCCGCAGATCACTCCTGTTCGGCACCGCAGCCGTTTCCGCCGGCGCGCTGCTGACGGCCTGCACCAGCAATGAGCCCACGAACCAGGAAAAGGCCGCGGACAACGCCGCCCCGGCCGCGGACGACAAGCCGGGCAAGCCTGTCACCATCGGCTTCGCCGGCCCCCAGGCCGACCACGGCTGGCTCAACGCCATCAACGACAACGCCAAGACGCGAGCGAAGAAATACTCCGACGTCACGCTGGAGATCACCGAGGGCTCCAACGACACCGCCCAGCAGATCGGCCAGATCCAGACGCTGATCAACAAGAAGGTCGACGTCCTGGTGATCCTGCCGGCCGACGGCAAGGCGCTCACCCAGGTCGGCCTGCAGGCCATGAGGGCGGGTATCCCCGTCGTCAACCTGGACCGTGTGTTCGCCTCCCCGCAGGCGTACCGCTGCTGGATCGGCGGCGACAACTACGGCATGGGACTCAACGCCGGCCACTACATCGGCGAACAGCTCAAGGACAAGAAGAACGCCAAGGTCGTCGAACTCGCCGGCCTCGACAACCTCGAACTGACCCAGCAGCGCACCAAAGGCTTCAACGACGCCCTGAAGAACTACCCGAACATCAAGAAGGTGGCCCGGCAGGCGGCCGACTTCACGGTCGAGTCAGGCCAGGCCAAGATGGCGCAACTGCTGCAGGCCCAGTCGAGCTTCGACGCGCTGTGGAACCACGACGACGATCAGGGCGTGGGCGCGCTGCGCGCCATCGACCAGGCCGGTCGCGACGACTTCCTTATGGTCGGCGGCGCGGGAGCCAAGTCCGCGATGGACGCCATCAAGGCCGGCAACAGCGTGCTCAAGGCGACCGTCCTGTACCCGCCGACGATGGCCGCTTCCGCCATCGATCTCGCCCGGGCGCTCGGGCAGGGGAAGGGCGTCGGCGGCCTCGCCGAATTCGAGATCCCGACCTCGCTGACCCTCTACTCGGCCGTGGTCACCAAGGACAACGTCGACCAGTACCTGCCGACCGGCTTCATCTGACCGGTCCGGGCCGTGTGCCCCACGAACACAGCGATGAGTCAGTGAACTCCGACGAGGAGAAATCCGTATGGAACAGAGCGACAGTCGGACCGCACCGCCGGCACTCGGCGTGGGCATGGTCGGCTACTCGTTCATGGGGGCCGCGCACTCACAAGGATGGCGCACCGTAGGGCACGTGTTCGACCTGCCGCTGCGGCCGGTCCTGGCCGCGATCGCCGGCCGCGACGCGCACGCCGTGCGGGCGGCGGCCGACAAGCACGGCTGGGCCGCGGCGGAGACCGACTGGCGCGCCCTCATCGCCCGCGACGACGTGCAACTCGTCGACATCTGCACCCCGGGCGACAGCCATGCGGAGATCGCGATCGCGGCGCT
Organism: Streptomyces bluensis; assembly: GCF_014650715.1. GTDB lineage: Bacteria > Actinomycetota > Actinomycetes > Streptomycetales > Streptomycetaceae > Streptomyces > Streptomyces bluensis. Next base: position 173,655 of record NZ_BMVM01000016.1, read on the forward strand.
GGAGGCGGGCAAGCACGTACTGTGCGAGAAGCCGCTGGCCAATTCGGTCGCCGAGGCGGAGGCCATGGTCACGGCCGCCGAAGCGGCCCGCTCGCGCGGCCAGTTGGCCATGGTGGGCTTCAACTACCGGCGCGTGCCCGCCCTCACCTACGCCCGCCGGCTCATCGCCGACGGCAGGCTCGGCACGTTGCGCCACGTACGCGTCAGCTACCTCCAGGACTGGCTGGTCGACCCCGACTTCCCGCTGACGTGGCGGCTGCAGCGGGAGCACGCGGGGTCGGGGGCGCTCGGCGATCTCGGCGCGCACATCGTCGACCTCGCCCAGTACCTGGTGGGGGAGGTGGTGGTCGGGGTCTCCGCCCAGATGGAGACCTTCGTCAAGGAACGCCCCCGCCTCGACGGTGCCTCCTCCGGCCTGACCGCGTCCGGCGCAACCCGGCGCGGGCCGGTGACGGTCGACGACGCGGCCGTCTTCACCGGCCGGCTCGCGTCGGGGGCGCTCGCCACGTTCGAGGCGACCCGTATGGCGTCGGGGCGCAAGAACGCCCTGAGGCTGGAGGTGAACGGCGAGTTCGGTTCGCTCGCCTTCGACCTGGAGAGGCTCAACGAACTGTCCTTCCACGACCATCGGGAGCCCGCCGCGACGGCGGGGTTCCGCAGGATCGTCGTCACCGAGGCCGAGCACCCGTACCTGGAGGGCTGGTGGCCGCCGGGTCACGCGCTCGGCTACGAGCACACCTTCGCCCACCAGGCCCGCGACCTGGTCGAGGCCATCGCGTCCGGCACCGACCCGAGGCCGTCGTTCGCCGACGGTCTGCAGGTGCAGCGGGTGCTCGCCGCGGTGGAGGAGAGCGCGCAGAAGAACTCCGTCTACACCCCTGTCCAGGCCGTCGAGGCTGAAGTCCGGTAGAGATCCGGCGAGGAACCCCGCTCGGAGGCACCATGTCACGCCCGTTCACCCTGTTCACCGGTCAGTGGGCCGATCTGCCGTTGGAGGAGGTCTGCCGACTGGCCGCCGACTTCGGCTACGACGGCCTCGAACTCGCCTGCTGGGGCAACCACTTCGAGATCGACAAAGCCCTGACCGATCCGTCCTACCTGGCCGGTCGGCACGCTCTGCTGGAGAAGTACGGCCTGAAGTGCTGGGCGATCTCCAACCACCTTGTCGGCCAGGCCGTCTGTGACAACCCCATCGACGAACGGCACCAGGGCATCCTGCCCGCCCGGATCTGGGGCGACGGGGAGCCAGAAGGCGTACGCCGACGGGCCGCGGCCGAGATCAAGAACACGGCGCGGGCCGCGGCCGCCTTCGGCGTCGACACGGTCGTCGGTTTCACCGGATCGTCGATCTGGCATCTGGTGGCGATGTTCCCGCCGGTACCGGAGCGGATGATCGAGCGCGGTTACGAGGACTTCGCGGAGCGCTGGAATCCGATCCTGGACGTGTTCGACGCCGAGGGCGTCCGCTTCGCCCACGAGGTCCACCCGAGCGAGATCGCCTACGACTACTGGACTACCAAGCGCGCCTTGGAGGTGGTGGACAACCGCCCGGCCTTCGGGCTCAACTTCGACCCCAGCCACTTCGTCTGGCAGGACCTGGACCCGGTCGGCTTCCTCTACGACTTCCGGGACCGGATCTACCACGTCGACTGCAAGGAGGCCCGCAAGCGTCTGGACGGGCGCAACGGGCGGCTCGGCTCCCATCTGCCCTGGGGTGACCCGCGGCGCGGTTGGGACTTCGTCTCCGCCGGGCACGGCGACGTCCCCTGGGAGGACGTGTTCCGGATGCTGCGCTCGATCCGCTACGACGGGCCGATCTCCGTGGAGTGGGAGGACGCCGGCATGGACCGCCTCGTCGGTGCGGCGCAGGCACTCGCCCATCTGAAGCGATTCGACTTCGACCCGCCTTCGGCATCCTTCGACGCCGCCTTCGGAGGTGGCGACAACTAGACGCTCCCCAGTAAGAGGTGCGATATGCCGCCGGTTTGAGCGGCGCCGTCGCCGCAGGGCCGTCGTGGCAGGTCGCGCCCTCGCGACGGAGCCGTAAATCGGCACAGCCTGCCCAGTTGGGGCGCTGACGAACCGTAGCTGCCTTCCCCCGACCTACTGAGAGCGGACCAGGTCAGTGCCCGGTGGCGGAGAGCCGCCGGGCTGGTCCGGGCTGCCCGGACACGGCTTTGTCCTGACTCGGGAAGAAGTTTGCGTCTTTGTTGCGCAAGGGGTTCCGGTCAAGAACGAACGAGGCTACGGTCCCTTCGTGCACAGGCACCACACAGTGGTTTGAGACAAGATGGCGCGTTCAGGTCGCGCGGCGCGCCGCGCGTTTGACCGGCCTACGGAGGACGGCCCGACACAGCGCAGGGCCAAGAAATCTCAGGTACCCCGCATTTCTCACCGGCGGCCCTTGCCGCCCCCTCGCACGCCGTAACCGCGCCAACCACAGAGCAGCCTTCCTCGGTCGCGGCCAAAGCCGCCCAAATGCCGGCGGTGGGCGGGAGACCCCCGAGCCCCCACTCACCGTCCTCCAACCACATCGGAACATCGACATGGCAGGGAGGCAGCCCGTGAACAACGACGGGAACGCATCGGAGCCCCACATCGGCGGGCGGACCGCACACACCGGTGTCTGGTTCGTCGGAGCCCGTGGATCGGTGGTCACCACTGCCGTCGCCGGATGCGCGGCGATCACCGCCGGACTGCAGCCGCCGACCGGCATGGTCACCAAGACTCCTCCGCTCGACGGCACAGGCCTGCCGCCCCTGCCCTCACTCGTCTTCGGTGGCCATGACACCGCCTACTGCCCGCTGCCCAAGCGGGCCGAACACCTCACTGACGCGGGCGTCCTGCCACACGGGCTCGCCCCCGGCCCCGCACGACGAACGCACCGAGAAGCTCGGTACCTTCCCGCACTTCCACTTCTGGGGCCCCGGCGCGGCCATCGTCTCCAGCCAGTGGATCGCCGACGCGACCCGCCAGGTCATGCGCACCCGCCGGCCCGACCTGCCCCTGTGCTACCTGCCACATCTGGACTACGGCCTTCAGCGGTTCGACCCCGACGACCCGCGCTCGCACCGCGCGGCCCGGCGAACCCGACGCCGTCATCGGCCCGTTGCTCGACGACGCCCGCGCCGAGGGCCGCACGGGCGTCGCCCTGTCCGAGTAGGGCATCACCCGCGTCGGCCGCCCCGTCGACATCAACCGCGCCCTGCGGCATGCCGGACTTCCCGAGGTCCACACCCAGGACGGCATGGAAGATCTCGACCCGATGCCGTCCCGCGCCGTCGCGGTCGCCGACCACCAACCGGCACACGTCTACGTCCGCCGACCCGAGGACCTGGCAGCCACCCGCGAGGCGCTGAAGGACCCGCCGGGCATCGACGAGATACTCGACGACGACGGCAAGAAGGCAAACGGGCTCGATCACCCGTGTTCCGGGGAACCGGACGCGGTCGCCGCATCGGACGCCTGGTTCACGTACTACTACTGGCTCGACGGCGCCCGCGCCCCCGACGTCGCCCAGCTCGTCGAGATCCACCGCAAACCCGCTACGACCCGTCGAGCTGTTCATGATCCCGAAGATCCTTACGTGCGGCTCAAGGCAGCCAAGCCGGTGGCCCGCAAGAAGCTCGGCATGCGCTACCGGCTCGCCGTCGTACCCCTTGACGCCTCACCCGTACGCGGCAGCCACGGCCGCCTCCCCACGAGCGACGAAGAAGGTCCGCTCGTCCTGGTCTCCACCCCCCCCGCGCAGTATCCGGCCGCGTAGCGGCCACCGAGGTGAAGTCCCTGCTCCTGCGGCTCACCGGCCTCTTCTGAGGCGGTAGCCGTCGGGCACTCGCAGCACTGCGACAACGAAAGAGAGAACCACTGTGACCGCGTTCAACGACGAAGCCGTCACCGGCGACGCACTGCGCCGCGCACTCGGCGTCAGCCGCCGCCGTTTCCTCAGCACCTGCACAGCCGCCACCGCCGCGGCGGTGGCCGCCCCGGTCTTCGGCGCCGCGCCCGCCCTGGCGCAGGACGGAGCGGAAGCCGAAAGCCATGACGGTGGGCGTTCCGCTCTGGTCCCGCCGCACAAGCGCGGCATCATCCTCTACACCGTGCGTGACGCGATCGGCCGCGACCCGTTGGCCTCCGATCTGCCCTCCGGTTTCCGTGAGGTGTTCAAGCAGCTGTCGCGCTTCGGCTACCGCCAGGTGGAGTTCGCCGGCTACGGCCAGCACGCCAACGCGCCCGGCGGCGCCGATCTGGGCACCGTCCAGGGCGCGAAGCTGCTGCGCTCCTGGCTCGACGAGTACGGCCTGCGGGCGCAGGGCAGCCACGGATTCATCCCCCCGTCCTGGCCGCTGACCCCGTCCGACCTGGACACCTTCAAGCGCTACCTGGACATCGCCAACATCCTTGGCATGGAGCACATGGGGACCGGCGGCGACCCCACCGGCACCCCCTACCGGGCCGACTGGGACCTCGCCGCCCAGAAGTGGAACACCTTGGGCGCCATCGCCCGCCGTGAAGGCATCAAGCTCTACACCCACAACCACGACAGCGCCTACGACTTCCTGCTCGACGGCGGCCCGCTCGACGCCCAGGGCCGGCCGACCCGCAGCTCCGGTATCCGGAAGCTGGAGTACTTCCTGAAGGTGACGGACCGCAAGAGCGTCTATCTGGAGCTGGACGTCTTCTGGGCGCACGTGGCCCAGTACAAGTTCCACACGTACATCGCCCACGACGGCTCGCAGCGTGAGAGTGTCTTCGACCCGGCCGGACTCGTGGTCCGCAACACCAACCGCTTCCCGCTCTTCCACGCGAAGGACGGCGTGGTCAATCCGCAGAGTGGCCTGGGCTACGACATGGTGCCCTTCGGCACGGGGGACATCGACTACAGGGCGTTCTTCACCCGGGTGGGTGCGAAGAACTACCACAACCCGATGGTCGAGCAGGACAACGCACCGAGCGCGAGCGTTCCCGGGCAGTCCCTGGAGTATGCGCGGGTCGGCTACAACAACCTCGCGGCCCTGCGCGCCCGTAGCTGACGCAGCGCCATGCGCCATGCCCGCCCCGCGTCTTGGCGCGGGGCGGGTCCCCGATGTGCCCGAAAAGACATGAAATCCAAGGGCGAACTTTCCTGGAAAAGATTGAAACTTTGTCCTTGACGAGTTGAAAGTGGGCGCTCTAGCGTCCAACTCACGCATTTCGCCTGGCTTTTCACCCTCTGGCCCGGACCAAAGGAGTTCTGAGTGCGCAACAGACGGATCGTCACACTCTTGGGGGCGGCTGCGTTGGCCGGAGCCGTCGGGCTCCTGCCCCTCTCCGTAGCCCAAGCCGGCCCATCAGACCCCGTGCCGCCGGCTTCGTCGGACTTCCAGAAGGTCACTCTCAACGACCGCCCGGGCGAGCCCATGGCCCTGGCGGTCCTGCCCGACCGGCGGGTGCTGCACACGGCGCGTACGGGAGAGGTCCGCATCCACGACCCCAAGAGCGGCGTGAACTTCCTCGCCGCCGACATGAAGAAGAGCCCCGCCGGGCTCTACCAGCACGACGAAGAAGGCGTGCAGGGCATCGCCGTCGACCCCGGCTTCGCCAAGAACCACTGGGTCTACCTCTACTACTCGCCCCGCCTGGACACCCCCATGGACGACCCGGCCACCCCGGGCGTCAACGAAGGGGACGCACCGCAGTCCGGCACGGCCGAGGACTTCGCCAAGTACAAGGGCGTCACACGGCTGTCGCGGTTCAAGCTCGTGGGCGACAAGCTCGACTACGCCACCGAGCAGAAGATCATCGACGTGCCGGCCGACCGCGGCCTCTGCTGCCACGTCGGCGGCAAGATCGACTTCGACCACAAGGGCAACCTGTTCCTGTCGACCGGCGACGACACCAATCCGTTCTCCTCCGACGGCTACGCCCCGCTCGACGACCGACCCGACCGCAACCCGGCCTACGACGCGCGGCGCACCTCGGGCAACACCAACGACCTGCGCGGCAAGGTCCTGCGCATCAAGGTAAAGCGCGACGGCGGCTACGCGATACCGGACGGCAACCTCTTCGCGCCGGGCACCCCGAAGACCCGCCCGGAGATCTACGCCATGGGTCTGCGCAACCCGTTCCGCTTCGGGGTGGACGACAAGACGGGCGAGGTCTACGTCGGCGACTACTCACCCGACGCCAAAAACGCCAACCCCGACCGCGGCCCCGCCGGCCAGGGGCGCTGGATGGTCATCGACCGCCCCGCCAACTACGGCTGGCCGTTCTGCGTGACTCAGGACATGCCGTACCAGGACTACGACTTCGCCACCAAGACCTCCAGCGGCGCGTTCAACTGCGCCAAGCCGGTCAACGACTCGCGCCACAACACCGGCCGGAGCGTGCTGCCCCCGGTCACGGACGCGGAGATCGTCTACGGCTACGACGCCTCCCCGACGTTCCCCGAACTCGGCACGGGCGGCATCGGCCCCATGGGCGGCCCGGCGTACCGCTACGACCAGCGGAACCAGGCCCAGAATCGCTGGCCCCAGTACTTCGACGGCAAGCCGCTCTTCTACGAGTGGACCCGCGACCAGATGAAGGCCATCACCCTCGGCAAGAAGAACGAGGTCCAGAAGATCGAGGACGCGATCCCCTCGATCACAACGGACGGCCCGATCGACGCCGAATTCGGCCCGGACGGCGCGCTGTACGTCCTTGAGTACGGCACCGGGTACTTCGCGGAACTGCCCGAGGCCCAGCTCTCCCGCATCGACTTCACTCGGGGCAACCGCACCCCGGAGCCCAAGGTCGCCGCGGACGTGGTCAACGGCACCAGCCCGCTGACGGTCCAGCTCTCCAGCGCCGGCACGAAGGACGCCGACGGTGACGCCCTCCGCTACGCCTGGGACTTCGACGCCGACGGCACCGTGGACTCCAGGGAGGCGAACCCGAAGCACACGTTCACCAAGAACGGCGTCTACGACGCCACGCTGAAGGTCACCGACAGCACCGGGCGCTCGGCCTCCGCGTCCGTTCCCGTCGTCGTCGGCAACAAGGCACCGGTCGTCTCCCTCACCACCGACCCGGCTCCGCACGGCGGCACGGCGTTCCACTGGGGTGACACGGTCACCTGGAAGGTCACCGTCACCGATGACCAGCCGGTGGACTGCTCGAAGGTCAGCGTCTCGTTCATCCTCGGCCACGACTCGCACGGCCACCCGCTGTCGACGAGCAACGGCTGCTCCGGATCGTTCGAGACGTTCGTAGACGGCGGTCACGCCGGTGCGGACAACCTGAAGGCCGTCTTCAACGCCACCTACCAGGACTCACCCCCGGACGGCTTGCCGTCCCTCTCGGGCAGCGCCGAGGTCGCACTGACCCCGGTCGACTGACCGGCGGCGGGGGACACCGCGGCGGGGCGCCACCTGGGCTGCCCCGTTGCCGTGGTACTGCGACCCGATTCCCAGACGTCCACGGACGCGATACTCCCGCCCAGTAACGGACGTAGCCGCTGTGGGCCTTACGGTTCTCCGGCCGTGAGGCCGCAGCGTTTCGCCGTGCGGGCAGGTGTTCCGACCATCGAGGGCAGCCGGCCCCGGACCGTGATGCCCCGTTCCGCTACCTCAAGGAATCAGGCCCGCGAGCGACGCACGTATGACGCACGAAGCTCCCCGAGGGCTTGCATTTAGCCTCGAAACCTCTACTGACCTGCATGTTTCCTGGCCAGGGTCAGACTGCACGCCTTCCCGATGACGCATCATGTGGAGTGTGTCGCCGTGCGGTAGCTGAAGGAAAAGCAGCCGGGTTCCGGCGCCGCTGATGGCGGCGGCTGTCGCGCTGCCCCCGTACTTCGGAGGGCCGGACGCTTCTGTGGAGCGGGCGTTCACCGGTCCTGGTCTGCCCCGGTGGCATGGCCTCGACTCGTGTGCGTACCGCCCTCACGTACTCGGTCAGCTGAGTGGCGTGGCGCCATGCCTCTTCCTGGGCTTCAAGGTGCCTGACGCGGTACGCCTCCGCATACCGGATGCGGGCTTGTTCCATGGCGGCTTCCCAGCGGATGCGCTTCTGGCGTGCCGCTTCGGCCTCGTCCTGGCGTCTGCGTTCGGCTGCTTCGCCGCGAAGAATGACCTCCTGTGCGATCTCGGCGAGCTGCTCTTCGAGGGGGCGGCCGGGAGCGTCGGCCCATTCGCTCGCCACCGACACCATCAGGCCCGCCGCTTCGGACGGATCCGCCCCAAGCTCCGCGCCATCGCTGGAGGCCGACGCGGAGCGGGAGCGGACGCTGGACCGCTTGGAGGCGCGCATGGAGGCCCTGCAGTTCTCCATGCGCGCCCGCCGCGGATCGCTTCGGTTCGAACTCTGGCGGCACGACCTGCACGAGACCTGGTTCCGGCTGGTCGACCCCGACGGCCAGGACCCCGCCCCTGAAGGGAGTTGAGCACCGCCGTGGAGATCCATGACGCGATCGAGCAGGCCGACCGGGAGGGCCTCACCCGGGAGCCGCCGAAGACCCTGAAGGGCCAGATCGGCTACCTGCTCAAGCAGCTGGGCAGCGCGAAGGCCGTCGCTCAGGAGATCGGTGTCACCGCCGACTCCGTCAACCGCTACCGGCGCGGCGCCCGCAAGCACGCCCGCGCCGACGTCGCTGCGAAGATCGACGACGCCGTACGGCAGCGGTGGCAGCCGCAGGTACGCAAGCGCCGACAGCGCCAGGCCGCCACCACCGGCGGGATCACGGTGGAGACCCGCGTCCGCTTCGGGTATACCGCACCGGTAGGCGCGACCGACGACGGCCGCTTCCGGCGACTCACCGTGCACCTCCCCCGTTATGTTCTTCGCGGTCCTGCAAGAGGGCCGCTGGCCTCCGGGCCCGGC
>NZ_BMVM01000017.1 GCF_014650715.1 Streptomyces bluensis
TTCTCGCGTTCCGACATGTCCAGGAGGCTGAGGAGTTGGTCGCGCAACAAGTCGGGGGGTAGAGCCGGCCCGGGGGTACAAGGCGGATTCGTCGATCACTGTGCGCAGTTCGGTGGGGCCCGCCGGCCTGGTGAGGATCTCCTTGCGGGCTTGCCGCACCTGCACCAGCGCCGTTGCGGTCTTCTGGGTTGCGGCACGGGGAGAGCTGGAGATGATCGCGTGTGCGTAGGCCGGGGTCTGTAGCAAGGCCGGGATGAGCTGCGGGAAGTAGGCGCGGATCATTACGGCTTCCGACTCCAGGGCGATGATGTCCGCATAGGCCTGTGGCAGGACATCAGCGTAGGCGGCCCACCAAGCGCGGTACCCGGAGTTGATGATGCGGGTTACCTCGCCGATGGTCTCGGCATCGGTGATGCCGTACTCGTGCAGCAGTGTTGAGACCTCCTCTGTCCTGATCTGATATTGGCCGGTTTCAACACGGCTGAGACGTGTGTTCTCCCATCCGAGAATGCCAGCAGCTTGGGCGAGCGTCCGCCCGGATGTCTTCCGGTACTGGCGAAGCAAGCCCCCAAGTCGCCGTCTGATGACCGGCGGTGGCGTATGCGCAGCGACCATGTGCGGATTCTGGCACAACGTTGCGGTTCAAGGAGGGGAGTTACGACGAGAACGTACGTACACCCCTGCGGCTTCCTCTCACAATGTTGCGAACTAACCGCAGATTAGAGCAAGGTAGAAGCAAGGCCCGTGAGTGCTCGTCAGATCACGGTCTGTTGATCACGCACGGTTCGTGCGGGCGCGTCCCGGATGCGCCCCCTCAAGACCACCGCCCGCGAACAGAGGCGCCGCGATGACCCCACCGTCTCCCCAGAAGCAGCTCAGCACGACGAGCACTGCTCGGAACACAAGCTCAGCCGCCATCGCCTGTGCACGGCCGATAGACGTGCGGGCCCGTCCCTTCGCCAAGCGCAACGACGACCCGGCCCACGGGGACGCCGAAAAGCTGCGGACAAACGTCGAGCTCGGGGGTGCGGAGTGACGATGCCTGTCGTTCGCCCGGCCGCGACCGGCCACCCCGGCTACAACGTCACCAAGCCAGCCGTGCCCGAGACCGTGGAGGAAGCGCGACGGCTCACGCGACAGGCCATGTGCCTCTGGGATCTGGAAGAGCAGACGGAGACCGCCGCATTGCTGATCTCCGAACTCGTCACGAACGCCATCACCCACACCGCCAGCAACAGCATCCGCCTCATCGTCGCCCGGCCCGCACCCACCCGGGTGTGGCTGGCAGTCGTCGACAGAGCGCCTGGCCATGTGCCCCAACTGCGATCCGTGGAGGCCGAGTCGGAGTCAGGCCGAGGCCTGCGACTGGTGGACGCCATTGCCAATCGCTGGGGCTACGACGTACTGGGCTCCCACTCGACGCGCGGCCCGTGGGGCAAACGCTGCTGGGCTGAGCTGCGCGTGGAGAGCACCCGATGAGTGCCCACAAATACCGCACCATCACACCGACGAGGACACCACCGATGTCGCCCCGATCCGCCCCGGACGACACACTCGCGATCTCCGCCGTGCAGGCTCCGGCCCCGACGCGGGACCCTGGCCAGTCGATGTGCTGGACCTGGCCTGCCTCAGCCCATCTGACGGAGCAGGTCATGCACACCGTGACGGAATGCTTCATGGCGTGGGGCCTTAGCACGTCCGTCGCCGATCTCCTCGGCGACCTGGCCGCCGAGCTCGCGTCCGGCATCCCGGACAGTCCCTACGTTGCGGTGGCCGTCACCCTGACCGATACCCAGGCGACGCTCAGCGCGAGAACGACAGCCGACTCTATGACTGCCGAGGCCCAGGCCCGCGGCGCCTGGCCGACAGCACAACGCGCTCGGCACCGTAGGCCTCTTTGCCCCACTACGTGGGGACTGCACGGCGAAGTCGGTAACTCGGATACATACGCAGTGATCAACTTCGCTCGAAGAACCCGCCCCTAGACCCGCTGGTCCGCGCTCCCCCCGTCGCGGAGACCAGCGGTGTGCCCCGTCCGGCGGGTGAGGGAGCCGGGCGGGGCACTGCATACCAGCCCCTCCTTGACCACGCCCCGGTAGACCGTGCCCGACTTGTAGCCCGACCGCTTCACCCGAGCTTCCGAAGCGGATTCTCCCGACGGAGTTCGATGAGCTGCGGCTGGTCGCCGACTACATCCACCGCGCAGACAACGTCGACGGTGGCGGGGGCCGCCTGCTGGGCGACTTCGCGAGCCGCTCGATGGAGTGGGCCGTGCGGCTGCTCTTCGTCGACTACCTACAGCAGCTCCGGCCCGAACTCCTCAGCCATGTGCCCGGCGGAGGCCAGCGACTGGTGCTGCGTGCCCGAACGGGTTTTCCTTCCTCGCCCGCCAGGCGATCCGGCTCGGTGATCCCGACGAGGGCCTGACGTACGCGGACAAGGGCCTCGTACGCTCCGACCGGGTGCAGCACGATCGCCTTCCCGCCGATGGCTCGCCCGCGTCCGAACTCGTCCTCGGTCATGCCCCGCCGGAATCCGTGCCGTCGCCCTGCAACCCGGCCGCCCCGGCCGTGCGTACAGGTCCCGTAGGTCGCATCCGCTCACCGCTCACCGAGTGATCAACCTACGTACTCAGTAAGGCAGTTGTGCTACCGCGACCGCTGGTGCCGCGTTCCGCGCAACCGAGTTCCCGAACGGAAGGACCGCTCACGTGCTCCCCGCACACGACGTGCTGCCCGCCCCGCACGACTTCGCCGCGTACGCCCGGACGAACTGGCCCCGGCTGGTCATGACGGCGCGGCTCCTCACCGATGATCCCGGTGAGACGGAGGAACTGGCTCGGCGAACGCTGGTGCTGACGTATGCGCGGTGGCGCCGTGTTCCGCGCGACGACGCGGACTTCCATGTGCGGCGCGCCCTGGTGAAGGGCCACCTGCGCGGGCTGCGCGGACGGCAGGCCGCGCGACGGCGGGCCGTACTGGTGCTGCGGCTGTGGGAGGGCATGGCCGACGTGGAGATCGCCCAGTTGCTGGGCTGCTCGGTGGGCGCGGTGCGCGCTCACGCCAAACGCGGTGTGAGGGAGGCCGGCGCCGACGCCGGGCGACTGCGGGAGAGGTACGCCCGTGCCGTCGAGGACATCGTCCCGTCCGAGGTTCCGCTGGCCGGCATCGAGGCGTCGGGCCGCGCCCTGCGGCGGCGCCGCCTCGCCGCGGCCTCGGCCGCCTGCGCGGCGCTGCTCACCCCGGCCGCCCTCCTCACCGCGGGCGGTATCGGAGGCGGCGGGACGGACGGGACGTCCGGAGGTGGTGCGGGAGGTGCCGCGCGCCGGGCGGAGAGTCCGGTACGGGTCGTGGCGCTGGGCGAGCGGGTGTCCGCCGTGCCGGGGGTGCGGATGTGGCTGACGGCCGACGGCGGGCACTGGTCGGCTTCGAAAGGGCGTCACCACGTCCAGCGACTGACCGACAGCGGTCTCCCGCTCGACGAACCGGGCGTCTCCGCGCGGGTGGGATACGTGCGGGACAGGTTCTTCCTGTCGGGCCTTTACCGCGGCCTGCGCGGCGATCCGGGCCGCGTCGAGGTGAGAACCCCCACCGGCACGATCACCGCGTCCGTCCTCACCTTGGCGGGCAGTCCGGGCTGGGGCATCTGGTACGCGAACACTCCGCTGTCCGGGAAGGACGTGAAGACGCTGCTCGCCGGCGGCCGGAGCGAGCAGAACGTGACGGCGTACGACGCCTCGGGCAAGGTCGCCGCGCGGTCGGGGATCGAGGTGGGGCTGGTATGAGTGGGGCTGGTACGGGCGGGGCCGGTACCAGCGGGACGGACGAGTTCCGACTGGCGCGTGTGGCGCGGCGCCTGGGGAAGCGGATGCGGCCTGTGTCCCGGCACGGCGGGCGCACTCCGCTCCGGGTCCGCTTCCGGCGTACCCGGGGGCGGCGTCTGCGGCGGCTGTTCCTCGCCGTCCTCGCGCTGATCGGGACGCTGTGTGCGGCGGCCGTCGTGGCGTACGAACTGACGGCCATTCCCGAGCCGCACCCCGAGACCATCACCCAGAGCACCGTGTTCCTCGACTCGAAGGGCGCCTACCTGGGCCGGCGCGGACCGGTCGACCGGCAGGACGTTCCGTTGTCCGACGTCCCCCTCCACGTCCAGGAGGCGGTGATCGCCGCGGAGAACCGCTCCTTCCGTACGGACAGCGGGATCTCACCCCGGGCGATCACGCGGGCCGCGCTGGCGGCGGTCACCGGCGGCGAGCAGCAGGGCGGCTCCACCATCACCCAGCAGTATGTGAAGAACGCGCTGCTGAGCCCGGAGCGGTCACTGTCACGCAAGGCGCGCGAGGCGCTCATCGCGATCAAGCTGGACCGCACCAGGAGCAAGGACGAGATCCTCAGGGGATATCTGAACACCGTGTACTTCGGCCGTGGCGCCGCCGGAATCCAGTCCGCCGCACGCAACTACTTCGGCGTGGACGCCGATGACCTGACGGTCTCGCAGGGCGCGGCGCTGGCGTCCATCGTCAACATCCCCTCGTACTACGAGAAGGCGGGCTCCGACCCGAAGGTGACCGCGAAGCTGGAGGACCGCTGGGAGTGGGTACTCGACGCGATGGCCGCGAGCGGGAGCATCACGGCGAAGCAGCGGGCCGCGGCGCGTTTCCCGGCGTTCCGGTTCTATCCGCCGGGTGAGACCGAGGGGCAGCGGCAGTATCTGATCGACATCGCCGCGAAAGAGGCCGCAGACCGGCTCGGCATCACCGACGACCAGCTGGCGAGCGGCGGCTACACCGTGTCGACCACCTTCGACCTGACGCTGCAGGACACCACCACCCAACAGGTCGACGCCCCGTCCGGCGGCAAAGGCGTCCGGGTGCACACCGCCGTCGTGGGGATGGTGCCCGGCGACGGGGCGGTGCGGCTGCTGTACGGGGGCTCGGACTACGCGCGGCAGCCGTTCAACGACGCGGTGAGCGGTGCGGTGGAGGCGGGCACGGCACTGGAGCCGTTCAGCGAGATGCGGCCCGGCGAGCCGCTGCGCCGGCTGCTGAGGACGGCGGCGCCGACCCCGCTGGGCCTGGCGTCGGCGTACGCGACGGTGGCGGCGAACGGGATGCATGCGGCCCCGTACACCGTCGCCCGCATCACACAGGAGGGGCGCACCGTCTACCAGGCGAAGCCCGACGTACGGCGCGCCCTGAACCAGAAGGAGGCGTTCCTCGCGGCCGACCGGGCCGGAACCGGGCCGGCGCCCGTCGCCATCGGCTCCGCCGCGCCGCAGAGGTTCTTCACTGGCGGGGCGGGGGGCGGGACCACACGGCGGACCGTGTGGACGACCGGGTACGACAGCCGGCTCGCCGTGACGGTCGCGCTGTTCGCCGACCGGCCGGGCGACAAGAAGGGGACGACGGTGCCCGCGCAGCTGCCGAACGAGCCGTCACCGAAGGAGTTCGCGGAGACGACGGCGATCGGGATCTGGGAGGCGGCCACGGGGGATGACACGGGGGCTGCCGTGCGACCGGCTTCCCCCGCGGAGGTGGGATGAGCGCGTCAGACGGGGGACCGGGGCGTGCGGAGGGGGGCGCCGACGCGGTGCAGTTCCCGGAGTGCCTCGCGGTACGAGCGCAGCAGTCCCGTTTCGTGGTAGTCGACCCATGGGGCCGCCCGACGACCAGCAGAGCTCACCGGCACCGCCGGGCTTCTTCCTCCTGATGGACCCTCCCGATCACACCCGGTACCGCAGGCTGCTGACCGGCCAGTTCACCGTGCGCCGGATGAAGGCCCTGGAACCGCGGATCGCCGCCATCGTCGCCGACCACCTGGACGCCATGGCCGCGGCCGGGCCTCCGGCCGATCTGGTCCAGGAGTTCGCGCTGCCCATCCCCTCCCTGGTCATCTGCGAGCTGCTCGGGGTGCCCTACGCCGACCGGGCCGGCTTCCAGCGCGACTCCGTCCTGCTGATCAGCTTCGACCTGCCGGAGAAGGACCGGGAGGCCGCCATGCGCCGGATGACGGCGTACCTCGGCGACCTCACGGCACACAAGCGCACGCACTCGGCCGACGACCTGCTCAGCGGCCTCGCCACCCACCCGGAACTGACCGACACCGAGATCGCCGGGATGGCCTCGCTCCTGCTCCTCGCCGGACACGAGACCACCGCGAACATGCTCGCCCTGGGCACCTACGCGCTCCTGCGGAACCCCGCCCAACTGGAAGCGGTGCGCGAGCCCGCGACGGTCGGCGCGG
This sequence comes from Streptomyces bluensis, assembly GCF_014650715.1. Taxonomy (GTDB): domain Bacteria; phylum Actinomycetota; class Actinomycetes; order Streptomycetales; family Streptomycetaceae; genus Streptomyces; species Streptomyces bluensis. The sequence continues at coordinate 6,243 of NZ_BMVM01000017.1, forward strand.
CGGTCGAGGAACTGCTGCGCCACCTCAGCATCGTCTTCGTCGTCGTACGCACCGCACGCGAGGACGTCGAGGTCGAGGGCCGGCCGATCAGGGCGGGCGAGTCCGTGACGGTCTCGCTGGCGGCGGCCAACCGCGATCCGCGGCACTTCCCGGCCGCCGACCGGCTCGACGTCGCGGGCGGCCGCATGGGACACCTCGCCTTCGGCCACGGCGTCCACCAGTGCCTGGGACAGCAACTCGCCCGGACGGAAATGCGCCTGGCCTACCCGGCACTGCTGCGACGGTTCCCCGCCCTGCGCCTCGCCGTCCCTCCGGAACAGGTACCGCTGCGCGTCGGCACCACGATCCACGGCGTCACCCGTCTCCCCGTCACCTGGTGAGTCCCCCGGGTGAGTCACCAGGCGAGTCCCCCGGTGAGGAGCGGCGCGGCGCATGGACGAAGGCAGGGCCCGTCGAGGGTGGTACTTCGCGTGTCGATGACGGTCAGGGTTGCGGGCACATGAGATGACTTCTACCAGTTCGTCCCGTCGGGACCCGTACTGGACAGGAGCACCTGCATGGCATCACAGGCAACGGCCCGTCGATCCCGCCGCGGCATGCGACGGATGACGGCGGTCGTGCTGACCCTCGGCACGGTCGGCGCGCTCGCCGGCGCGTCGCCCGGGGCGGAGCACACGCAGCGCACGACCCGTCACGGCTTCGTGGAGCGCGACCTCGTCTCCGACATCCCGGGCAGGGCGGAGACGACCGACCCGAACCTGGTCAACCCCTGGGGGCTGGTCCGCAAGAACAACGGCGCGATCCTCGTGTCGAACAACGGCTCCGACACGGCCACGGCGTACTCGGGCGCCCTGGACAACCAGCCGGTCAACAACACCGGGCTGGTCGTGAAGTTCCCCGCGGGCGCCGCTCCGGACGGGGTGGTACGCAACGACACCGACACCTTCCGCTTCAGCGCCGGCGGCAAGTCCGGTCCCGCACGGTTCCTCTTCTCCTCGGAGAGCGGCTCCCTGTTCGCGTTCAACCCGGACGTGAGCCCGAACGCCATCCAGGTCGCTTTCGAGCCCAGCGACGGCACGAACGCCGTCTTCAAGGGCCTGGCGCTGGTGCCCGGCAAGAAGAAGGGCAAGGAGGACAACAAGAAGCAGGACAAGAAGCACGAGAAGCCGCGCATCCTCGTCGCGAACTTCCGTGACGCCCGCGTCGACAGCTTCGACACGAACTTCAAGCTGCTGCCGCCCGACGGCCGGTTCCAGGACCCGAGCCTGCCCGCCGGATTCGCACCGTTCGGCATCAAGACGATCGGCGACAAGGTCTTCGTGACATACGCCCTCCAGGACGCCGCCAAGCACGACGACGTCGCCGGTCCGGGCAACGGCTTCATCAACGTGTTCAGCACCGAGGGCAAGCTGCTCAAGCGCTTCGCGAGCCGTGGTGTGCTCAACTCGCCCTGGGGCCTCGAAACGGCGCCCAAGGGATTCGGGCAGTTCGCCGGTGACCTGCTCGTCGGCAACTTCGGAGACGGCCGCATCCACGCCTTCGACCTGAAGACGGGCCGGTTCGAGGGCACCGTGACGAACCCCGCCGGGAACCCGATCGTGATCCCCGGCCTGTGGGGGCTGCAACGCGGCACCGACCAGTCCGGTGGCAGGCGCACCGTCTGGTTCGCCGCGGGGATCGAAGACGAGGCACACGGACTGCTCGGAACCCTGCGCGCCGCGGGATGACCCCTCGTCACCGCACCTCGGGTGCCCGCCGGGCGGCCACACCGCCGGGCGGGCACCGGGTACTCATCCGGCGGATCGGTCTGCGGATCGGTCTGCGGATCGGTCTGCGGCCTGCGCCCGGTATCGCCCCGGTGTGGTGCCGAACTCCCTCTGGAAGGCATGGGAGAGCGCGTACGGGCTGCCGTAGCCGACTCGGCCGGCGATGGCGGCCAGGGTGTCCGGGGTGTCCCGGAGCAGGGTGGCGGCGAGGATCAGGCGCCACCACGTGAGGTACGCCATCGGAGGGCGGCCGACCAGGGTGGTGAACCGGCGCGCCAGGGTGGGACGGGAGACGCCCGCCTCCGCGGCCAGGCTGTCGTTGCTCCACGGCGCGGCCGGGTTCGAGTGCAGCGCCCGCAGCGCGGCAGCCGTCACCGGGTCGCCCAGTGCGCTGGGCCAGGCTCCGCTGGTGGCCTCGGTCATCCAGGAGCGGATCATGTAGACGAGGAGGAGATCGAGCAGGCTCGGCAGCGCGATGCAGGAGCCGGGCTGCCTCTCGTCCAGCTCACCGGCGAGCAGGTCGATCGCGGCACGGAGTTCGAGGTGGCTGCCCACGCGGTTGGGGAGGTGGACGACCTCGGGCAGCTCCGCCATGAGCGGGTGGATGCGGCTGCAGTCGAGCCAGTACTTGCCGCAGAGCATCTCCGTGTCGTCACGATCAGGCAGGGCTCGCGGCCCCGTCTCCTCAAGCCATTGCTCGAACGGCACCGCCTTCTCCTGCGCGACCGCCGCGTCGACCGGGGAGTCGGCGATCACATGACCTGCGCCATGAGGCAGCAGCACCGCGTCGCCCACGCCGAGACGCACCGGGGCGCCGCCGTCGGGCAGGAGCCAGCACCTGCCCTTCAGGACGACGTAGAAGCCCGCGCCGTCGTACGGGTCCAGCCGCGCGCACCAACTCCCCCTCGTCCGCACCCGGTGGGACCACGGGTGCCCGAGGTGCACGACCGAGATCGCGTCGCTCACCACATCCATCCGCCCAGCGTATCTGCCGTATAGAGCGTGAGACGGATTCTTATTTCATTGAGCCGGATGCGCATTGAGGGGCTCGTTCCGCCTTCCTAAGGTCGAGCACATGACGAACGAGGACGAGAACGAGAACGAGAGCGTGCGGAGCTTGGTGCTGGGGGATGTCGAGGTCATCCGGGTCGTTGAGTGGCACAGACCGTTCGCGCCCACCTCCGGCATGTTCTCAGGAGCCACTGCCGACGTCTGGAAGGACAACGAGGGCTGGCTGGCACCGGACCACTGGGAGCCGGACAGCGATCTGGCGGTCCTCGCTCTGCAGACGTGGGTGCTGCGCAGCGGCGGGCGGACCGTCCTGGTCGACACGGGAGCGGGCAACGGGCGCGAACGGCCGGGCATGCCGCCGTTCCACCAGTGCCAGGGTGATTTCCTCGGCCTTCTGGCGAGGGCCGGCGTTCGCCCGGAGGACGTCGACGTCGTCGTCAACACCCACCTCCACGTCGATCACGTCGGCTGGAACACCGTCGACGCGGACGGGGAGTGGGTACCGACGTTCCCCAACGCCCAGTACCTCATTCCGGCCGCCGACGACTTCCACTACGGCCCCGACAATGGATACGGGAACGGTCTGCAAGAGGTCGACCGGCTGATCTACGAGGACAGTGTCGCGCCCGTCCACCACGCCGGACAGGCCGTGCTGTGGGACGGCCTCCACCGCATCGACGAGCACCTCACCCTGGAGTCCGCGCCCGGCCACACTCCCGGTTCGTCCGTGCTGCGCCTCGCATCGGGGAGCGACCGAGCGGTCTTCGTCGGAGATCTGCTGCACAGCCCGGTGCAGATCCTCCAGCCCTGCTGCAACAGCAACGCCTGTCTGGCCCCGGAACAGGCGGTGGCCAGTCGCCGTCGGATTCTCGGGCGGGCAGTCGACGAACGGGAGCTGCTCGTCCCCGCGCACTTCGGTGGCGCGGGTGCCGTGGAAGTCCGACGGGACGGTAGCGGGTTCGCCCTCGGCGCCTGGGCGGCAACGTCGTGACGCACACGTCCACCGGGCGGCCCGCCACCGGAGCCGGCGCCGACGCTGATGTCGGCGCCGACGCCGGCTCGGCCCTCGTCCCGGTGCTCGCCTTCACGGGCATCGTGGTCGCGGTGATGCAGACCCTGCTCGTCCCGGTCGTCAAAGACCTGCCGCACCTGCTGGGCACCGAGCCGAGCAACGCCACCTGGGTCATCACCTCCACCCTGCTCTCCGGCGCCGTCACCACGCCGGTCGCGGGCCGCCTCGGCGACCTCTACGGCAAGCGCCGCATGCTGGTCCTCAGTCTCGCGGTGATGGTCGTCGGCGCGCTCGTCAGCGCGCTGACCAGCGACCTGCTCACGATGGTCGTGGGCCGCACCCTCCAGGGCTTCGCGATGAGCGCGATCCCCCTCGGCATCGGCCTGATGCGCGACCTGCTCCCCCGCGAAAAGCTCGACTCGGCGATGGCCCTGATGAGCACCTCCATGGGCGTCGGCGGCAGCCTCGCCCTGCCCGCCGCGGCCCTGGTCGCCCAGCACACCGACTGGCACGCCCTCTTCTACGGCGCCGCCGGCCTCGGCGTCCTCTGCATCGCCCTCACCCTCCTCGTCGTCCCCGAGTCCCCGACCCGCGCGCAGGGCACCTTCGACGTCCTCGGCGCGATCGGGCTGTCCTGCGGTCTCGTCCTCTTGCTGCTGCCGATCACCAAGGGCAGTGACTGGGGCTGGACCTCGGGCACCACGCTCGGCCTGTTCGCCGCGTCGGCGGTCGTGCTCGTCCTGTGGGGCGTGATGGAACTGCGGCTGAAGGCACCGCTGGTGGATCTTCGGAGCACGGCCTACCCGGCGGTGCTCTTCACGAACCTCGCCTCGATCATGGTCGGCTTTTCCTTCCTGGTCGTCTCCCTCGTCCTCCCCCAGTTGCTCCAGCTCCCCGAGTCCACCGGCTACGGTCTCGGGCAGTCGATGGTGGTCGCGGGCGTGCTCGTGGCGCCGCTCGGCCTGACCATGATGCTCGCGACCCCCCTCTACGCCCGGCTGTCCGCGAGGTACGGCCCCAAGGTCACGCTGATCCTCGGCATGCTGATCATCGCGATCGGCTACGGCGCCGGCCTGGGCCTGATGAGCGCCCCCTGGCAGAGCCTCGTCGTCACCGTGATCCTGGGCCCGGGCATCGGCCTCGCCTACGCCTCACTCCCCGCCCTGATCGTCGGCGCGGTCCCCGCCTCGGAGACAGGCGCGGCGGGCGGACTCAACACCCTGATGCGCTCGATCGGCGCCTCGGTCTCCAGCGCCGTCATCGGCATGGTCCTCGCCAACACCGCGAACGACGTGAACGGGGTCGCGGTCCCGAGCCTGCACGGCTTCCGTGTCTCCTTCCTCATCGCGACGGGCGCGATGGTGATCGGCCTGCTCACCGCCCTGTTCCTGCCCGGGGCGCGCCCGCCGGGTGACGCTGTCCGAGCCCGGCGCGATCCGCACACGCAGCGGAACGCGCACCACGCCCCGGGCCTCCGCTGAGGGTGCCCGGGGCGTGTGCCGCCACTCCCGTTATGCGAACTGGCCGGGCTGGTAGTCGCCGGCGGGCTGCTGGATGATGCAGTTCAGGCGGTTGTAGGCGTTGATGAGGGCGATCACGGCCACCAGGGCGGCGAGTTGCTCCTCGTCGTAGTGCTTGGCGGCGTTCGCCCAGACCTCGTCCGAGACACCACCGGCCGCGTCCGCGAGGCGGGTGCCCTGCTCCGTCAGCTCCAGGGCGGCGCGCTCGGCATCGGTGAACACCTTCGCCTCCCGCCAGGCCGCGACCAGGTGGAGACGCTGCGCGGTCTCCCCCGCGGCCGCGGCGTCCTTGGTGTGCATGTCGGTGCAGAAACCGCAGCCGTTGATCTGGCTGGCGCGGAGCTTCACCAACTCCTGCGTCGCGGCCGGCAGGGTCGAGTCCGAGAGGACCTTGCCCGCCGAGTTGATGTACCGCAGGAACTTCCCCGCGAGCGGGTTGCCGAAGAGGTTCAGTCGAGCTTCCATGCTGGGCTCCTGTGTCGTTGTCGCCGGTTACACCTCACTGACGGATCGGCCCGGCGCGATGTGACACGGCGCGGAGGTCAGCTGGAGAAGGAAGTCAGCTGGAGAAGGAGGTCAGCTGGAGAACGGGACGGCGTCGGCGGGGTCGGCGTGCCAGTTGGTGGCGATGGGCCTGTCGACCGTGACGGTGCGGGGGAGGCCGAGGGTGATGGCGTTGACCTCGTCGCCCGCGACGGACAGGTGGAGCCGGTCGAACTGCCTGCCGTTGTTGTCGCTGGTCGTCTTGGGGTTGATGCCGGCGTAGGCGGCGGCGGAGCCGGAGAGAGTGACGCTCTCGCTGACGCCGTGCTCGGCCGGCGACACCTCGGTGTCGGCGGAGGAGCCGAAGGACGCGGAGGGGAAGACGCCCTCCAGGGAGCAGGTGACGCCGGACTTGGCCTTGGCGGTGACGAGGAGGTAGCCGCCCGCCTGGGTCTGCTCGCTGACCGTGAAGGTCAGGTCGTTGGTTGCGCAGGCCCGTACGTTCTCGCTCCGGCTGTCGGCGGTGGCAGTGGCGGTGGCGGTGGCGGTGAGGGCCACCGACGCGACGGCGGCCAGGGCGAAGCGGGCGAGGCGGGCGGGGCGGGTGGCAAGGCGCGAACGCATCGAGATCTCCATGGTGCGGAAGTGGGTTCGTCCAGCGGGCTGCTTGGACGACCGCAGCTTGTTCCGCGATCCGTCCCGCCCGCCACAAAAGGCGGCCACTCCGGGACACCGGAACGGTGGAACGGGCGCTGACCAGCACGGACGCTGACCGCCTGGAACGGGGTGCTGGGACGGGGAGCCGCCCGAGCGGCGAAAGATCGCGCACACGGTCCCGTTCCGGCATCTTGCCCGATATTCGCTCATGCTGCGACACTTCGGAACCGCTGCCTGCCCGCGAACCTGTCGGTGCATCAGGCGCTGCCCCGCACGACCGGCTGATCTCGACAGCGAGGGAGTGGGTGTGTCGCGTACGCGTAGACCGTCAGGTGTCAGAAGACCCAGGCAGGTTCCCATGGCCGCGGCGGCAGCCGTGCTCGCGCTCGTGCTCTCCGCCTGCGGCGGCGGCAACGAGCCGGCCGGAAGCGGCTCCGCCGCCCCCGCGAAGCTCGACCCCGAGGCGGACCTGAGCAAGCAGCGGCTCACCGTGTCGAACTGGGACGGCTATATGCCGGAGGACCTGCCCGCCCGGTTCAAGTCCGCCGTCGGCACCCCCGTCACGGTCGCGAAGCACACGACCAACGAAGAGATCGTCGCCAAGCTGACCGCCGCCTCCGGCAGCGGCATCGACGTGGCGTTCGTGTCGGGCCAGTACGCGCAGGCGCTCGCGGCGCAGGGGCTGCTCGAACCCATCCACCACGAACTGGTCCCCAACCTGACGAACCTGGACCCGCTGGCGTCCCGTCTCGCCCACGACAAGGGCAACACCTACTCCGTCCCCTACACCTGGGGCACCACAGGGCTCTGCTACCGCAAGGACCTCACCGGCTACACGCCCGACAGCTGGAACGATCTGCTGAAGCCGCGCGCCGCGCTGAAGAAGAAGATCACCATGCTGAAGACCGAGCGCTGGCTCTTCCTCCCCGCGCAGAAGGTGCTCGGCTACTCGGTGAACACGACGGACGGACAACAGCTCGCGCGCGTCAAGGAGTTGCTGCTCGACGCCAAGCAGGGGCTCCTCGCGTACGACGACACCACGTTCGGCGACCGGCTGAAGTCCGGGGAGGCCGCGCTGGTGGAGGCGTGGGACGGCTGGTGCCCGACCGACGACAAGCGGATCGGGTTCGTGGTCCCCAAGGAGGGCAGCGACCTCTGGGCCGACACGATGGTCGTCCTCAAGTCGTCGAAGAACAAGGAGGCGGCGCACGCCTTCATCAACTACGTCCTCGACGCGAAGACGCACTCCTGGGTCGCCTCGAACATCTTCTACAAGGTGCCCAACGCGGCGGCCATGGCGGAGGTCGACCCCGGCCTGGTGAAGAAGTATCCGGCCCTCGCCATGACGCCCGAGAAGCTGCTGGAGGGTGAGTCGGCCGTCGACCTCGGGGACGCCACGGCGGACTACGCGCGGATCGTCACGGAAGTCACCGCGGGGTGATGGCCGGAGGCCGTGCGGGGGCGGGCCCGGTGACGCGTCGGCTGAAAACGGGCTCAGCGGCCTCCGGAGCGCGCACACGAACCGGCTCCGGAGCGCGCGCACGAGCCCGCCTCGTCCTGATCGGCCCCGGCTTCTCGTACCTGGTCGTCCTGCTGGTGCTGCCGCTGGCCCTGGTGATCGGCTACACCGCCTTCCGGCGGGGCCGGTTCGGCGGGATCGCGTACGAGGACGGGGTGACGGGTGACAACTTCGCGAGGATCGCCGACCCCCTGTACGCCGGCGTCCTCACGGACTCGCTGCGGATCGCGGGCATCACCACGGTGCTCGCGCTCGCCCTCGGCTACCCGACGGCGTACGCCATCACCCGGCTGACCGCACGGTGGCGTACGGTCGCGCTGGTCCTGGTCGTGCTGCCGTTCTGGACCAACTTCCTGGTCCGTACGTACGCCTGGATCGTGCTGCTGTCCGGCGAGGGCGTGGTCAACAGGGCCCTCACCGGCGTCGGGGTGACCGACCGGCCGCTGCGGCTGCTGTATACGGAGGGGGCCGTCGTCGTCGGGCTGCTCTACGCCTACCTGCCGCTGATGGTGCTGCCGCTGTACGCGGCGATCGAGCGGGTCGATCGACGGCTCCTCGAAGCCTCGGCCGACCTGGGCGCGCGCCCGGTCCGTACGTTCTGCCGGGTGACGCTTCCGCTCACCCTGCCCGGCGTGCTGACCGGCTGCGTCTTCGTCTTCGTGCCCAGCCTCGGCAACTTCGTGGTCCCCGAGCTGCTGGGCGGCGGGCGTACGGTCATGGTCGGCAATCTGCTCAGGGACCAGTTCCTGACCGCGCGGGACTGGCCGTTCGGCTCGGTGCTGGCCCTCGCGCTCATGGCGTTCCTGGTCCTGCTGCTGATGGCGCAGGCCTGGGCCGGGCACCGGACGGGGAGTCGTCCCTGATGCGCCGGCCGGCAGCGCGACTTCCGCTGTGGCTGACGTACCTGTTCCTCTACACGCCCGTCGGCGTGCTCGTCGCGATGTCCTTCAACCGGTCCGAAAGCCCCTACGAGTGGGGCGGGTTCGGCACCGGCTGGTACGGGACGCTGGCCCGCGACGACGAGGTGCTGAGAGGTCTGGCCAACACGGTGATCGTGGCGGTCGGCGCGACCGTCCTGTCCACGGTCCTCGGCACGCTCCTCGCCGTGGGGCTGGCCCGGCACGCGAGCCGGTCACGGCTGCTGTACGCCCTGTCGGTGATGCCCGCCGTCCTGCCGGACCTCGTGCTCGCGATCGGTCTGCTGGCCTTCTACTCGCTGATCTCGGCGACCCTCGGCCTGTACTCGGTCCTGCTCGCGCACTCCGTGTTCGGCCTGGCCTTCGTCACGGCCGTCGTCCGCACCCGGATCGCCCATGGCGACCCCTCGCTGGAGGAGGCCTCACGCGACCTCGGCGCGGGAGAGGTCAGTACGTTCCTGCGGGTGACCCTGCCGGGCCTCGCCCCGGGGATCGTGGCGGGCGCGCTGCTGGTGTTCACGCTCTCGCTCGACGAGTTCGTCATCGCCTTCTTCACCGCGGGACCCCAGGACCCCACCCTGCCGATCGTCATCTACTCGATGATCAGGTTCGGGGTGACCCCGGAGATCAACGCGCTCGCCACCGTCCTGCTGACGGTGAGTTTCACCGTGGTGATCGCGGCCCAGCGGATCAGCCGGCTCGCGGAGGCACCGTGATCCGTATCCATGAGGTCACCCGGCGGTTCGGCGACACCACCGCCCTGGACGCGGTGAGCCTGGACATCGCGGAGGGCGAGTTCTTCGCGCTGCTCGGCCCGAGCGGCTGCGGCAAGACGACCCTGCTGCGCGTCCTCGCCGGGTTCGAGACCCCGGACAGCGGCACGGTCACCCTGGACGGCCGGGACCTGCTCGCCCTGGCCCCGCACCGACGGCCGGTCAATCTGATGTTCCAGTCCTATGCCCTGTTCCCGCACATGTCCGTGGAGAGGAACATCGCGTACGGGCTGGCGCGCGAAGGGCTGCCCCGGGCGGAGATCCGGGAACGGGTCACCGAGGTGCTCGACACGGTCGGACTGACCGCCCTGGCCCGGCGACGGCCGCAGCAGTTGTCCGGCGGGCAGCGGCAGCGCGTCGCCCTGGCCCGCGCCATCGTCAAGCGGCCCCGCCTGCTGCTGCTCGACGAGCCGCTGTCGGCGCTCGACAAACAGGTCCGCGCGGAGATGCAGTTGGAGCTGAAGCGGCTGCAGCACGAGGCCGGCATCACCTTCCTCGTCGTCACGCACGACCAGGAGGAGGCGATGTCGCTCGCCGACCGGATCGCCGTCCTGGACGCGGGGCGCGTCCAGCAGGTCGACACGCCCGTCGAGCTGTACCGGCGCCCACGGGGCAGATTCGTCGCGGGCTTCGTCGGCGCCAACAACATCTTCGCCGGACGGCTGCTGGCCTCCGGCGGACTCGACGTGCCCGGTGTCGGCGTGCTGCCGGCGGCAGCCGGGGACGCGGCGAGCGGCGACATCACCGGGCTCGTCGCCGTACGTCCCGAGAACATCCGGTTCACCGACCCGGACGGCGACGCTGACGCTCCGCTGCACGGCACGGTGCTGGACATCAGCTTCTTCGGCGGCTCCTCACGGATCGCGGTCACGGTTCCCGGCCTGGACCGGCCGGTCCTGCTCACCGCCCCGGGCCCGGCCCCCGTGGCCCCCGGCGCCCGCGTCGCACTGTCCTGGCACCCGGAGAGCGCCGTACTGATCGAGGAGACGGTCGAGACGACGCACGGTTGAGACGACGCACGGTTCAGACGACGGTTGAGACGACGGGAGAAGGCCCTTGAGCGGACCCTTGAGCAGACCCCTGACCATCCTCTTCGCACCGGAGAGCGCCTACGGCCCGACGAACAACTGCGTCGGCATCGGAGACGTCCTGCGCCGCCGGGGCCACCGTGTGGTGTTCGCGGCCGAGGCATCCTGGAAGGGCAGGCTCAGCCCGCTCGGCTTCGAGGAGGACCTGGTCGATCTCGCACCCCCGCCCGAACAGCCCCAGGACGCGGGCCAGTTCTGGAAGGACTTCATATGGGACACCGCACCCGAGTTCCGTAAGCCGACCATCGAGCAGCTGGGCACCTGGGTCAAGCCTGTCTGGGAGGAACTGGTCTCCGGAGCCCGCTACTGCGAGCCGCGGCTGAAGGCGATCATCGACCGGGTCCGCCCGGACGTGATCGTCGAGGACAACGTCGTCTGCTTCCCCGCGCTGACCACGGCCGGAGTGCCCTTCGTACGGATCGTCTCGTGCAACCCCCTGGAGATGAAGGGCGACCACGTGCCCCCGCCCTTCTCCGGATACCCGGCGGGCGACCGCACCGGCTGGGACGCCTTCCGCACCGAGTACGACCGCACCCACCGCGCCTTATGGGCCGACTTCAACACCTGGGTGACCGAACAGGGCGCACGGCCGCTGCCCGACCTGGAGTTCATCCACGAGGGCGACCTGAACCTCTACCTCTACCCCGAGCTCGCCGACTACACCGACGCCCGCCCACTGGGCCCCACCTGGCACCGGCTGGACTCCTCGGTCCGGGAGACCGACGAGGAGTTCACCCTGCCGCCAGAGCCGGCCGACCCGGCGGGCGGTACGGACGACGGGGCGCTGATCTACTTCAGCCTGGGCTCGCTCGGCTCCGCCGACGTCGGCCTCATGCGCCGGGTCATCGCCTCACTCGCCCGCACCCGGCACCGGTACATCGTCTCCAAGGGCCCCCTGCACGACGAGATCGACCTCCCGCCGAACATGTGGGGCGCCGAGTTCCTTCCTCAGACCCGGATCCTGCCGCTGGTCGACCTGGTCATCACTCACGGCGGCAACAACACGACCACCGAGTGCCTCCACTTCGGCAAGCCCATGATCCTGCTGCCGCTCTTCTGGGACCAGTACGACAACGCCCAGCGGATGGCCGAACTGGGCCACGGCATCCGGCTCGACCCCTACCGCTTCACCGACGCCCAGCTCCACGGCGCCCTCGACGAGCTGCTCGGCGACACCGGCCGACGGGCCGCCCTGGCCAAGGCCTCGGAGACCATCCGGGCACGCGACGGGCTGCGCACGGCCGCGGATCTGATCGAGCGGGCCGCGTCGGCCTGAGCCCGCTGCCCGCTGTTCTCGCACGGCTGCGTCGCGGAGCGACCGTCGCGGAGTGACCATGGAGGGAGGAAGGTCGCAGCGTGTGCCCGCCCCGAGCGCCGCTGATCTGGGGACCTTGGGGAAGTGAACCGCGATGATGTACTGGTACGGACACGGCGGCGGATGGATGTGGCCGTGGATGGTGCTCGGCAACCTCCTGTTCCTGGCGGTGATCGTCGTCATCGTCGTGATCGTCGTCCTGTTCTTCCGCGCTCTCTCGCAGCGTCCGGGACCACACGGCGGCGGGCACGCCGGCTGGGGCACCCCGCCTTCCCCCGGCGCCCCGGGCCCCCGCCCCGGTCCTGAGCAGATCCTCGCCGAGCGGTACGCACGCGGCGAGATCGACGAGGAGGAATACGAGCGGCGCCTGGCCACGCTCCGCGGCTCACCACCACCGGGCGCGGCACACCCGTAGAAGGTTGGGCGTTTCTTATCGGTTTCCTGGCCGCTCTCTAGTCTCCTGCTTGAGTGCCTGTTCCTAGGGTCGTTGACGTTCCCGACACCCTTGGAGATCTCGACATGAACGCTTCCAAGCGCGCCCTGGCCGCCGCTGTGTCCACCGCCGCCCTGCTGGTCGGGCTGGTCGCCTGCGGCAGCTCGGACTCCGGCTCCGGTGACTCCGGCTCGTCCTCGAACAGCGCCGCCTCCGGCCAGGCCGGCGGCGACACCCAGGCCGCGGAAGGCGGTGCGCAGGCCGAGGCCGAGGGCGACGGCGGCGGTGACGCGGTGGAGACCCCGCTGACCGGCGAGGCCAAGCAGAAGGCCGAGGCCGCGGCCCTGGCCGAGTTTCCCGGCACGGTGATCAAGTCCGAAGAGGACGCCGAGAATCCCGGCATGTACGCGGTGGAGATCAAGAAGTCCGACGGGGGCGAGGTGGAGGTCTACCTCGACCCGAAGACCTACAAGGTCGTCAAGACCAAGGACGAGGCCGGCGACGAGGGCTGATCCGGCCGCCGGAGCCACGGAGTCGGGCCGGCCGACGGCAGGCACCCTCCCCGCCTGCCGTCGACGGGCCCGACCGTTCGAACTGCGATGGATTGGCGTGATCATGGCACATGGAACGGTGCGGTTGTGTGAGCCTGACGCCATGCAGGTGCTGCTCATCGAAGACGACGAACGGATCGCCGGCCCACTGGCCGAGGGCCTGGCCCGCTACGGGTACGCCGTGGAGCGGGCGCGCACCGGCTCGGCGGCGCTGGCCGCGGACGAACCGGACATGGTGCTGCTCGACCTGGGCCTGCCGGACATGGACGGCATCGACGTCTGCCGGGCCCTGCGGCGGCGCTCCGACGTACCGATCATCATGATCACGGCCCGGGGCGAGGAGATCGACCGGGTCCTGGGCCTCGAACTGGGCGCCGACGACTACATGGCCAAGCCGTTCGGCGTCCGCGAACTGGTCGCCCGTATCCGCGCGGTCAGCCGCCGCGCCCGCCCCGGGGCCACGGCGGGTGCCGACGCCCCCGACGGCGCCCCCGCCGGTATGGCCGAGGGCGCGGCCGTGCCGGGCCTGCCCGCTCGGGCGCCCGGCGCCGGCGGCCCGCCGCCCGTGGAGGCGCCGCAGGCGGTGGGGCCGCTGGTCATCGACCGCCGCACCCGCCAAGTGCACCTCCATGGAACGCCCATCGCCCTGGCGCCCAAGGAGTTCGACCTGCTCGTCCACCTCGCCGCGGACCCCGGGGCCGTCTGTTCGCGCCGGGAGATCGTCGACCAGGTGTGGGACCCGCACTTCTTCGGGCCCACCAAGACCCTGGACGTGCACGTGGCCGCCCTGCGCCGCAAACTCGGCGATCCCGCCTGGATCGAGACCGTCCGCCGGGTGGGCTTCCGCCTCCACGTCCCCGATGCCGTACGACCGTCCGATGCCGTACGACCGTCCGATGCCGTACGGCCCCCCGATGCCGTACGACCCTCCGGCGGCGCGCACCCGGCAGCCGGTGCATGACCCGGCGTCTGCTGGCCGGCTTTCTCGGCCTGGTCCTGCTGGTGCTGCTCGGCCTGGAGATCCCCTTCGGACTGCTGTACGCCCGCGCCGAAACCTCCCGCCTGTCCAACAGCGTCGAACGGGACGCCGGAATGCTCGCCGAGCTCGCCGAGGAACGCATCGAGGAGAACAACACCGACGAGCTGCCCGAGCTGGCCACCGGCTACGCGAGCGGGACCGGAGCACGGATCGTCATCGTGGACCGCACCGGCGCCGTCCTGACCGACTCCGCCTCCCTCACACCCGTCGGCACCGATCTGTCCGCCCAGCCGGACATCGCCACCGCCCTGCGCAACCGGCCCACCGTCGGCACCGCCCGCGACCCGGACAGCGGCGCCGAGATCCGCTACGCCACCGTCCCCGGCTCCTCCGGCAGCACCATCCGCGGCGCCCTGCGGCTCAGTTACCCCACCGACGTCCTCAACGGCCGGGTCCACGACATCTGGCTCACCCTCGCCCTGACCGGCCTGGGCGTGCTGGCGGTGGTGACACTGATCGCCCTCGCCCTGGCCCGCTGGATCGTCCGGCCCGTCCACGCCCTGGAACGCGCCACCACCCAACTCGCCGACGGCACCCTCACCCACCCTCCGGCCACCGACCTCGGCCCGCCCGAACTGCGGCGCCTGGCCGCCTCCTTCACCCACACCGCCGGCCGTCTGCAACATCTCCTCACCGCGCAGCGCGCCTTCGCCGCCGAAGCCTCCCACCAGCTGAAAACTCCCCTGACCGCCCTGCGGATCCGGCTGGAGAACTTCGAACCGCACCTCGACCCCGCCGTCCACGACAGCCTGGAAGAGGCCATCGGCGAGACCGAACGCCTCGGCCGCATGATCCAGGGGCTGCTCTCCCTGGCCCGTCTGGAGGCCGCCGCCACCACGCCGGAAGCCGCCGACCTGGACGCCGTGGTGGCCGAACGTGCCGCCATGTGGGCGCCGTTCGCCGCCGAACACCATGTCGGCGTCAGCACCGCCGGCCACCGGGCCGGTCACGTCTGGGCCATTCCCGGCGCGCTGGAACAGATCATCGACAACCTGCTCGCCAACGCGCTGCGCGTGTCCCCGCCCGGCACCACCATCACCGTGGCCACCCGCCCTGTGCCCCGGGGCGTCGAACTGCATGTCATCGACCAGGGCCCCGGCATGACCGAGACCGAACGCCGACGTGCCTTCGACCGGTTCTGGCGCGCCTCCGACAGCCACCACGACGGCACCGGACTCGGTCTGCCCATCGTGGAACAGCTCACCCGCGCGAGCGGCGGCCGCATCACGCTGGAAGCCGCGCCGGGCGGGGGACTTGACGCCGTCGTGCTCCTCCGCCCGGCCCGCACCGCCGCCGTCGGACCGCCGTGGGCCGGAGCTTCAGGGGCGGGCGCCGAGTCCCGGGGCTCCCGCTCCGGGGCTCGGCGGTAGCCCTGCTGCTCACCGGACGGGGGCCCCCTGCGCGCCGGGGGACGCCGCGCACGCGGCGCCCCGTGCGATGCCCCGCGTCGCGTCCGGACTCGCCGCGGGTATCCGCGAGTTCACCGGCGCCCGCGCGTACCAGGTGCACGACTGCCCCTGTTTGCCCGACCCGCCCCCGGGGACCCGCTATGCAACCTTCCGACGCAAAAGCGTGTCTCACAGCGCGTCAGCTTCATACGACCAAGGGGGAACGATGCGACGAATCGGAGCGGCACTGGCGGCACTTGTCCTCGCGGGCGCCGGGGTGGGAGCCGCGGCGACCAGCGCGGGCGCCGCCCCGGCGACCGCGGCTCGGGCCGCGGCCTGCCCGACGGGCTGGGGCAGCGGCACCAAGAGCGGTGCCGCCACCGGCACCGTGCCGCTGAAGAACATCAGGACCGCACGGCACGACTGCTACGACCGCATGGTGGTGGACGTGCCCGGCGGCGGGGACGTCGGCTACCACGTCCAGTACGTCGACCGGCTCCACCAGGACGGTTCGGGCGACTACATCCCGGTCGGCGGCGGGGCCGTACTCGAAATCCGTGTCTCCGCGCCGAGTTACGCACCGGACAGCGGCACCCCCACCTACCCGGGGAACGTGGGCCGCCCCCTGCCCGGTGTGGACGTCGACGGATACAGCACCTTCAGGGACACCCGGTTCGCGGGCAGCCTGGAGGGCGAGACACAGATCGGTCTCGGCGTCCGCGCCCGGCTGCCGTTCCGGGTGATCCAGCTGCCCGACCGACTGGTGGTCGACGTGGCCCACAGCTGGACGAGCAGCCGCTCCGCGTAGGTACGGGAAGTGACGGCGTAACAGGAACAGCAACTCCTGCGACTTCGGCGACTTCGGCGACTTCGGCGACTTCGGCGACTTCGGCGACTTCGGCGACTTCGGACCGACTATATATCGGCAGCCGATATATAGTCGGTCCATGACCGAGCAACCACTGCGGGAGCCGACGCTCCTGCTTCTGACCGCGCTCGCGGACGCCCCACGCCATGGCTACGCCCTGATCAAGGAGGTCGACACGATCTCCCGGGGCCGGGTGCGCCTGCGCGCGGGCACGCTGTACGGCGCACTGGACCGCCTGCTCAAGCAGGGGCTCGTCCGGATCGAGCGCGAGGAGATCGTCGACAGCCGGATGCGTCGCACCTACGCCCTCACCGACGCGGGTTCCACCCTCCTCGCCGCCGAGGCCGAGCGGCTGCGCGCCACCGCCGACGAGGCGGCACGACGCCTGGGAGTGGGACCGATCCGACCGGACGGAGCCACCGCATGAGCACCCCCGCGCCGCACTGGACGACCCGCGCCTACCCGACGGCCTACCGGCGCGAGTACGCCGATGAGGTCAGCGACCTCCTCTCCCAGGTCACGGCCGACCGGGGCCGGCTGGCCGGTGTCCTCGAACAGGCCGCCGTCCTCGGTCACGCCCTGCGTCTGCGCACCGGCATGGACTCGGCCCGCCCCGGCGGCCGCTTCCTGGCGGGGCTGCTGCCCCTCGCCGTGCCCGTCGCCGCCTCCCTCTGCCTGACCCTGCTGGTCGTCCAGCAACTCCCCTCGCTGCCCTGGGACGGAGAGCGCGCCTACACCCCGCTCGCCTACGTCCCCTGGCTCGCCGTCCTCGGCTGCGCGCTCGCGGGCCGCTGGACCGCCGCCCGGATCGCCGCCGGGGCCGCGCTCCTCGGCGCGGCGGCGTCCCTGCCGCTGGTCCGCTGGACGGACGGCGCCGAAGGGCTCGCACAGAACCAGGCGACGCTCGCCGGGCTCGCCCTGGCCGCCCTCCTCGTACTCGCCGCCCCGCCCGACCTGCCGCCCGCCTCCGGCGGCGCCCGCCGCACCATGGCGCTGGTCGCCCTGGCCCTGGGGGTGCCGCTGCTGGCGGGGTCGGTGACCGTCTTCCAGGCCGTCTCCGGGCCGTTCTCCACGGCCGACGCGCGGCCCGATCCGCTGCGCCTGCTCTTCTTCTTCACCCCGCTGGTCCTCGCCGTGCCGGCCGCGCTGGCGGTGGCCCGCGCCCGCTTCGGGCCCGCCCTCGCGGCCCTGTTGATCGCCGGGTCGGTGCTCGCGTTCGTCCCGGTCGGCTGGGTGCAGCAGATGCCCTACGGCACCGGGGGCCTGTGGGCACGGATGACGGGCGTGACGGGCGTGCTCGCACTCGTCGTGTACGCCGTCCTCAGGACCCGGGAGCGCCGAACAGGCTGGTGAGCGGCGGTGCGGGGCGCTGTGCCGCGCGGATGTGCCGGAAGGCTGGGATGCTGAGGGGGGAGAGCGCGCCCATGGTCCGACCTTGAGTGGACAGCGGTGGACAGTGGTGGTGAGCGCCGTGGCCGAGTCCGACAAGTGGGTTCCGGGACCGACCGTTCCGGCTGTACCGGGTCTTCCGGCTGTACCGGGCCTTCCGGCTGTACCGTACGCCGATCCGCTGGGTGATCCGTTTCTGCGTACCCGGTTCGTCCTGCCGGCGAGGCCCGCCACGTTCCTGCGGCGGCAGCGGCTCGTCCGGCATCTCGACCAGGCTCTCCGGACGCCCCTGACGCTGGTCAACGGAGCGGCCGGTGCCGGAAAGACCCTGCTGGTCGCCGACTGGGCGGCCGGCCGGGAGGAGCCGGTCGCCTGGCTCACCGTCGAGCCGGGGGACCGCCGTCCCGGGGTGTTCTGGGCGTACGTCCTACAGGCCCTGCGCTCCCGCGGCGTACCGGCGTCCGGCACGGTCGGGTTCCCGGCGGACCCCAGCCGGGTGGACGGCAGGCTGCTGGCGGCGCTCGCGGCCGAACTGAGCGGCCGGGACGAGCCGGTGGTCGTCGTCCTCGACGAGTACGACCGCGTGACCGCACCCGAGATCGCGGAACAACTGGAGTTCGTCCTGCACCACGCCGGGCAGGGCATGCGCCTGGTCCTCGTCACCCGCACCGAACCCCTGCTGCCCTTGCACCGCTACCGGGCGGCCGGCCGGCTGACGGAGATCCGCGCGGCGGAGCTGGCCTTCACCCCCGAAGAGGCCGTCGCCCTGCTGGAACTGCACGGTCTGGCCCTTCCGGTCCCCGCTGGTCGCGCCCTGGTGGACCGCACACGGGGCTGGGCCGCCGGCCTGCGGCTGTGCGCCCTGGCCGCGCGGGAGAGCGCCGACCCGGAGATCTATCTGAAGGAGTTCGAGGCGGACCGCAGCGCGGTCGCGGACTTCCTGCTGGCCGAGGTGCTCCTGCGGCAGCCGGAGGAGACCCAGGACCTCCTGCTGCGCGTCAGCGTCCTGGAGCGCTTCTGCCCCGATCTGGCGAACGCGCTGACGGGGCGCACCGACGCCGAGCGCCTGCTCGTCGGACTGCACCGCGCGAACGCGTTCGTCGAGGATCTCGGGCACTCGTGGTACCGGCTCCATCCGCTGTTCGGGGAGATACTCCGGGCCCATCTGCGCGTACGCCTGCCGGGCCTGGAGCCGGAGCTCCACCGGCGGGCGGCGCGGTGGCTGCGTTCCTCCGGGTTCCTGCCGGAGTCCCTCGCGCACGGTGCCGCCGCGGGCGACTGGGGTTTCACCGCCGGCGCCCTCGTCGACGACCTGGCGATCGGACAGCTCTTCACCGGTCTGCGCTCCGAGGACCTGGACCAGTTGTTCTCCCGGATGGGGCCCGAGGCCGCGAGCCCCGCGGCGCACCTCGTGCGGGCCGCCCGCGACCTGGCCAGGTGCGACCTCGACCACGGCCTCGCCCATCTGCACCACGCCGAGGAGGGCCTGAACGCCGACGTGCCCGACGCGTCCGAGGTGGCGGCCGCCCTGCTGAGCTGTGCGCTGCTGGAGGCGCTGGCCGCGCGACTGACCGGTTCTCCCGTACGGGCCGAGAGGGCCGCCAGGGCCGCGGGCGAACTGCGGGAGGAGGTGCCCGCGCATCTCCTCGCCAGGCATCCCGAACTCACCGCGCTCCTGCTGACCCATCTGGGCTCCACCCGTCTGTGGGCCGGGCGCTTCGAGGACGCCCGCGCCGCCCTGACCACGGTGGCCGGCACTCCCGGTGACGCGTCCACCGTGCTCCCCCGGGAGGAGGCGATGGGGCACCTGGCGCTGATCGACTACCTGAACGGCTGGCCCGGCCGGGCGGAGCGCAAGGCCCTGGCGGCGGTGTCCGAGGCGGAGCGGTTCAGCCTGCCCCCGCCGTGCGGCTCCGGCGTCGTACGGCTGGTCCTGGCGGCTGTGGCCGTCGACCGCGACGAACTGGGCCGGGCCCAGGCCCTCCTGGACGAGACGGACCGGCTGCGCCGCGCGACGCAGGACCCGGTGACCGCGGCGGGACGGGCCATCGTCGCGGCCCGGCTTCAGCTGCTCCGGGGCCACGCGGGCGCCGCGGTCGAGGCGGCGGACCCGGCCGTCTCCGCCGCGATGACCTCACCCTGGGCCGCGAGTCACGAGGCGCTGGTCGCCTCCGCCGCCCATCTGGCCGAAGGACGGCCCGAGAAGGCGGCCGAGGCGCTCCGGGACGTGTCCGTGGACCAGCCGGCGTGTGCCGTGGAGGCGGCGCGGATACAGCTCGCCGCGGGCCGTCCCGGGGCGGCGATGGACCTGCTGGACGGCGTCCACGCCGGGGGCCGTACCGGTCCGGCGGTGACCGTGCGGGCGGCGCTGGTGCGGGCTCGGGCCGCCCAGCAGGCGGGGGACACCGCCACCGCGCGAAGGCTCGTCGGGCACGCGCTCCTCGACGCGCGGCGCGAGCGGCTGCGCCGCCCGTTCCTCGACGCGCTGCCGTGGATCCGGCCGCTCCTGGCCACGGCACCGCTCCACGACCTGGCCGCGGGCTGGCTCACCTCCGGTCCCGCGCCACGCGACGCCCCGCCCCGGCCCGAGGCGCGGCCCTCGCCGCTCGTCGCGGCGGAGCTGAGCGGACGGGAACGCGACGTGCTGGAGCGGCTGGCGCGCCTGATGTCGACGGAGGAGATCGCCGCCGACCTCTATGTGTCGGTGAACACGGTGAAGACCCACCTCAAGAGCGTCTACCGAAAACTCGCGGTGAACCGCCGGGGCGACGCGGTACGCCGCGCCCGGGACCTCGGTCTGCTGTGAGCGCGGGACGGTGAGCGCCGTGACGGGCGTACCCCGGCGGCCCGGCCGCCCCGCAGCCGCCCCGCAGCCGTTCTTTCCGCCGCGTCCTTCCCCCGCGGCGGGTGAGGCGCCGGACAGGGGCCTCGGCTGCGATGGGGGGTGACGGCGGCCGGGCCGACTCGGCGAGGTGGACACCGTGAAGCACTGGTGGGCTCTGATCGTCCTGGGCACGGCTCAGTTCCTGATGGTCCTGGACACCTCCGTCATGAACGTGTCCATCACGCAGCTGGTCCACGACTTCGACACCGAGGTCACCGCCATCCAGGCCGTCATCACGCTGTACGCGCTGGTCATGGCCGCGTTCATGCTGATCGGCGGCAAGTTCGGGGACATCCTGGGACGCCGCCGCGTGTTCCTCCTCGGGCTGATCGTCTACGGCACCGGCTCGGCCCTGACCGCGGCGGCCCCCACCGTGTGGGTCCTCGCGCTGGGCTGGTCCGTCATCGAGGGGCTCGGCGCCGCCCTGGTGCTGCCGGCCATGGCCGCGCTCGTCGCCGAGTCGTACCGCGGGCGGGACCGGGCCGTCGCCTACGGCGTCATCGGGGGGCTCGCCGGCGCGGGGATCGCGGTCGGCCCGCTGCTGGGCGGCTGGGTGACGACCTACCTCACCTGGCGGCTGGTGTTCGCCGGTGAGGTCGTGGTCGTCGCGGCCGTCCTGCTCTGCCGCCGGGTGATCCCGCAGACCCCCCTGACCGGCCCGCGCCCACGGCTCGACGGCGTCGGTGCCGCACTCTCGGCGGCCGGACTCGGGCTCGGGGTTCTCGGGGTGCTCCAGAGCAGCACCTGGGGATGGGTACAGCCGCGCAACGCTCCCTTCACCGTCTTCGGGTTCGCCCCGACCCTGTTCGTCGTCGGCGCCGGGGTGGCCGTCCTGGCCGGCTTCGGCCACTGGGAGCGGCGCCGCGAACGCCGGGGCGCCGACCCCCTCGTCACCCTGTCCCTGCTGGGCCGGCCCCCGCTGCGCTCCGGTCTGCTGACGCTGCTGAGCCAGAACCTCATCCTGCTGGGACTGTTCTTCGCCATCCCGCTGTATCTGCAGGTGGTGCAGGGCTTCGACGCCTTCCAGACGGGGCTGCGCCTGCTCCCCGTGTCCGTCACCATGCTCGTGACCTCGATGGGCGGGTCCGCACTGGGGCGCGTGATGGGGCCGCGCCGGGTGATCCGGCTGGCCCTGCTGATCCTCACGGCGGCCATCGCGTGGCTGCTGGCCGCCATCGACCCGGTCATCGACGACGCGCAGTTCGCGGGCGCCATGGCCGTGCTGGGCGTGGGCGTCGGCCTGCTGGCCTCCCAGCTCGGCAACGTCGTCCAGTCCAGCGCCGCCGAGAAGGAACGCAGCGAGGTCGGCGGGCTCCAGTTCACGGCACAGAACCTGGGCTCGGCGCTGGGCACCGCGCTCATCGGGTCGCTCCTCGTCGGTGCGCTGGCCCATGCCTTCACCACACAGGTGGAAGGCCACCCGCGGCTGTCCGAGGAGACCCGCCGCACCGTCGGTGTCGCGCTCGAATCCGGTATCTCCTTCGTCACCACCGATCAGGTGCGCTCGGCGGCCGAGCGGGCCGGGCTGCCGCCGCACGAGGTCGACGCCGTCACGGAGTCGTACGCCTCGGCGCAGCTCGACGGCCTCAGGGCGGCGATCCTCGCCACCGGTGGCGTCGCCCTCGCCAGTTTCCTGGTCACACCGCGGCTGCCGAGCGGCCGGACCGGTCGCCCGCCGCGGCAGCCGGACACCGATGTCCCGCCCGGACCGCCCGGAGCAGCCGGACCGGCCGGAGCGGCGCGCTGAGCCGGGAGGTCACCTGTACCGGGTGAGGCCCGACGACGCGCCACGGCGGACGATCGCAGGAAAGGGCGATCGCAGGAAGGGGCGCCGTCCACGTGTCTCACGCCGCCCGCGGGAGCAGCTCATGCGCTACGAGATCCGCGTCGACGGACAACTGTCGGAAACCCTGGCCGAGGCTTTCCCGGAGCTCGGTCACGTGGTGATGGCCGGGCAGACCGTCCTGTTCGGCCCGGTCGTCGACGAGGCGCAGCTGTACGGGCTGCTGGCGCGCTGCCAGTCCCTGGGGCTGCGCGTGGTGGAGATGCGGCAGCTCCCGGATTGACGACTCTCGCCAGGGCCCTTCCGATGGGGCTCTCAGAGGCGCTCCGCCCTGATCCGGCCGGACCCGACCGCGGCCCCCAGCGTCGCGAAGTCCCGCTCGTTCTGGTCGGCGTAGGACTGGGCGAACTCGGTGAGCGCACGGTCGAAGCGGTCGCTGCCGCCCAGGTAGGAGGCGATGGCGACGGGGTCGCCGGAGCGGGCGTGGGCCCGTGCCAGGGACGCCCCGCACAGCCGGCCGAAGAGGGCGAGCAGGCCCGGCCCCATGGTCTCCGGCCGTGCGATGCCCTTCCAGTCCCGCAGCTGGCGCACGTAGAAGTCGTGGCCCTGCCTGTCGCGGCCCGAGATGTGCGTCCAGCCCAGGAAGATGTCGCTGGTCGTCTGGATCAGCCGCTGCCCGGTCACCACCCGGCGGCCCTCGTTGTCCCAGGGCTCGCCGCCCGTGGGGGCGGACAGCACCGACTCCTGGGCCTCCTTGGCCTGGAGGAGCAGCGGATCGTCGTCGTCCCTGCCGAGCATGAGGATGATCCAGCAGCGCGTGCCGACACTGCCGACGCCGACCACCTTCCGGGCCATGTCCACGAGCCGGAAGTGGCGCAGCAGGAACCGGCGTTCGGACGGCAGGGTCCGTACATAGCCCTCCAGGACCGTCCGCAGCTCCTTCTCCTGCCCGTCCTCGGCCGGGTCCAGCAGGTCCGCGAGCGGAACGACCAGCGGCGGGTCCGGGGCGATGCGCCGGCCCTCGGCCGTGACGCGGGTGAGCTTCGCGAAGGCCTGGAGGTGGGTACGCGTGCGGGCCCGCTCCGAGGCCCTGGCGGCGCGGCGCCTGGCCGCCGCGTCCGCCGAGGAGGCCAGCAGTTCCCGCACGTGCGCGGCGTCGTCCTGGGCGTACCAGATGTCCAGAGTGCGCATGCCGGCGAAGTCGCGCATGCGCTTGCGGTACGCCTGCACGCACGCCCGCACGGCGCTGTTCTGGTCCTTGAGCGGGAAACCGTTCGCGCGGGCGGCGATCACGAAGCTGGCCGCCAGGCGTTTGACGTCCCATTCGAACGGTCCGGGCAGGGTCTCGTCGAAGTCGTTGATGTCGAAGACCAGACGGCGCTCCGGCGAGGCGAGCAGCCGGAAGTTCAGCAGGTGCGCGTCGCCGCAGAGCTGCACCCGCAAGCCGGTGTTCGGGACCGGACCCAGGTCCGTCGCCATGATCGCGGCCGCGCCGCGGCAGAAGCGGAACGGCGACTCCAGCATGCGTCCGTAGCGGACCGGCACCAACTCCGGTATGCGCGTGGCCGACTGACGTTCCAGCACCTCGACGGGGTCGGGTCGCCGCTGGTCCGGTTCGAACCAGCCGTGGGCCGAACGTGACGCACGCGTGCGCGCGTGCCGTCCGTACGCCGCCCGCTCCGACGGCGACAGGGCGGACGAGGGGGCAGACAACGGGGCGTACGACGGGGCGTACGACGGGGCAGACATCGAATCACTCGGTACGGTCATCGCCCGGCCTCCCGGTCCGGCTGGTCCGGTGTCGTGGTGGAGGTCGCGGCACCCGGCTCCGCCGACGGCTCACCGGCCCGGCGGCGCAGTCCCGCCTGGACCGCGCCCGTCAGCACCCGCGCGGCGACCCCCACGAGCAGCAGCCCGCCCGCCATCTGAAGCATCACCACCACGCGCCCCGTCTGGGAGCGCGGGGTGATGTCCCCCAGGCCGACGGTGCTGAACACGGTCAGCGTGAAGTACAGGGCGTCCGTCCTGGTCAGCGGCTCGTTGAAGGAGCCCGGGGCGGAGCTGGACAGCAGGTGGTAGGCGCTTGCGAAGACGACCAGGAACAGCGCCACTGTGGCGGCCAGCGCCTCGACGGCCCTCAGCTGCGGGTGGGGCGAGCGCACGATGACCCGCACCTCCCACGAGAACAGCAGCAGGACCGCCAGCAGGCCGCACGCGAACAGGGCCAGGGCTCCGGCCGTGCCACGCCCGCCCAGCGGCAGCAGGCAGTAGTAGGCGGTGACGAGACCGGCGGCGATGAACACCGTACGGGCGACGCAGGCGGCCCCCGCCCACCGGCGGGCGCGGAGCCACCGGTCCCACCGGTCCCACCGGTGCGCGGCGGGCCCGGACCGGGTGGGGTCCGTCCGGGAGGTCGGGGGATCGCTCATCTCCATCGGCTTCCATCGTTCTTCACCCACTCGTCCTACGCGCCTCCCGTCTCACCTCACCGCCGCGACGGTACGGACGGATCACCCGCAGTGGGTGACCCGGCGAGCCCCCGGCGCGCGGGACGGTGGACCTGTCAGGTCCCCGCGCACCGCCCCGCCGACGGTCCGGAAGCGACCTGCTCGATCACGCGAGGAGGAGCCATGACCGTGTCGCGTGGTCCGGTACCGCCGACCGGACCGGAACACCCACCCGGCGGGGCGGCCGCGGGTCCCTTCGGCGACCCCGAGGACGCGCTGGCGCGACTCGGCCGGTCCTGGACGTGGATCCTGGGCTCGGCCGTCGCGACGCTGGTGCCCGGCATCGTGGTGCTGGTCTGGCCGCAGGGGACCCTGCACGTCCTGGCGGTCGTCGTCGGCCTGTACCTGCTGGTGATCGGGGTGTTCCGGTTCGTGGCCGCGTTCGCCCGGGAGGGGGCCGGCGAACGGCTGCCGGCGCTGCTGCTGGCCCTGCTGTTCGTCCTGGCGGGGGTGCTGTGCCTGCGGAACCCGTTGCAGACCGTCGCCGCGCTGTCCGTGATCGTCGGGGTCGTCTGGCTCGTGTCCGGCATCCTCACCCTCTACACGGCCATCGCCGCCAAAGAACTGCCGCACCGCGGCATCGTCATGGGCGTGGCGATCCTCGGCATCATCGCGGGCATCGTGGTGCTCGCCCTGCCCCTTCAGTCGGCCCTCGCCCTGACCCGGCTGGTCGGTGTGTGGCTCATCCTGCTCGGCGTCGCCGAGGCGGCCGTCGCCTTCGCATGGCGGGCCGCGCTCCACAAGGGGGAGCGCGCCACGGCCCCCCACGGCCCCGAACCGACGGTCTGACCCGCGATGAACCCGGCCGCGTCGTCCCCGTCCTCGCCGGAACCGGGCTCCGGCGGAGCCACGCCCCACAGCCACGCCCTGACCCCCGCGGAGCACGCGGAGTACGAGCGGCTGCGCCGCACCGCGTCGCTGCGCCACCGGCGGCTGCGCCGGGCCGGTGCCTCGCTCCTGCTGCTGCTGTCGCTGCTGCTCGCTCCCCTGGCCGTCGTCACGTCCTGGCTCCAGGAGACGGTCACCAACACCGACCGGTACGTGGAGACCGTCGCGCCGCTGGCCTCCGATCCGGCGGTGCAGAACGTCCTGATCAACCGGCTCACCAGCCGCGTCATGGACAACATCGACGTCAAGGCGGTGACGAACGCGCTCAGCAACAACCTCAAGGACGCCGGGGCACCGCCCCGCGTGGTGGCGGCGGCCGATGCCCTCGCGGGCCCGCTGCACGACGCGGTCAAGGGCGCCGTCGACCGCGTCGTGACCCGCGTGGTCACCAGCGACACCTTCAAGAAGGTGTGGGTGGGCGCCAACCGGCGGGCGCAACCCGCCGTGGTGAACGTGCTCACCGGTGAGCACAAGGGTGCCGTACAGGCCCAGGGCAACACCATCCAGCTGAACGTGGGCCAGGTCGTGGACCAGGTGAAGCAGCGCCTCGTCGACGCGGGCTTCGAGAAGGCCGCCCACATCCCGACCCCCGACCGGACGATCACGCTGTTCCACACCAAGGAGCTGAGCAAGGCGCAGGACGCGTTCCGCGTGCTGAACGTCGTCGGCGTCTGGCTGCCCGTCGTGACCGTCGTGTTCGCGGGCCTCGCCCTATGGACCGCTCCGGGACACCGGGCGATGCTCGTGGTCACGGCCACGGGGTTCGCCGTGATGATGGTGGTGCTGCTCGTCGCGCTGGCCGTCGCCAGACAGGTCTACCTGGGCTCGGTCCCGTCCTCCGAGCTGCCCCCCGACGCGGCCGCGTCGATCTACGACACGTTCGTCCGCTTCCTGCGCGAGACCACGCGCACCGTCCTCGTCGCCTCCGTGATCACGGCGCTGTCCGCGTACATGTTCGGTCCCGGCCGGGTCGCCTCCGCCATCCGGCGGACGGCGGACCGGGGCACGACCGCCACCGGCCGGGCGCTGGCCCGCACCGGAGCACGGACGGGGCCGGTGGGCCGCTGGCTGGGGCGCCACCGGAAGGGGACCACCGGTGTCGTCATCGCGGCGGGAGTCCTGGCGCTGCTGCTCTGGAACGAGCCCACGATCGGCGCGGTGGCGCTCGTCATCGGCATCGTTCTGGCCGTGCTGCTCCTCCTGGCGATCCTCGCGGCCGCGGCGGGCCCCGCCGCCGCAGGCCCGGGGCCGGGCCCTGCCGCCGGGCAGGAGAACCAGGCGACCGCGTGAATCCCCGGCGGGGCCGGCCGCGCACGCCGGGGCGGGTCCTTCCGGAGCGCCGGAAGGACCCCGCACGATCACCCGCATCGGGTGAGGCCGCCCGTCCTTGCCGCGGGCACGCTGAAGTCGGCACACATCGGCTGCCGGGCGAGCACCCGAGCAACCGGGACGGAGGACGGACATGACCGCGCAGACCTATCTGGCGTATGACTTTCCGCTGCTGAGCGCCTTCTGGACCATGCTCTGGTTCTTCCTGTGGATCCTCTGGTTCGTCCTGCTCTTCCGCATCGTCCTCGACATCATCCGTGACGACGGACTGAGCGGCTGGGCGAAGGCCGGGTGGATGGTGTTCGTCGTCGTACTGCCCTTCCTGGGCGTCTTCGTCTACGTGATCGCCCGCGGCAAGAACATGGGCCGCCGGGAGATGGAGCAGGCGCGTGCGCAGCAGGAGGCCTTCGAGAGCTACATCAGGGAGACCGCGGGCGGCAAGGGCGCGCCCAGCAGCGTCGACGAACTCACCAAGCTGTCCGAGATCCGCGCCCGCGGTGACATCACGGACGAGGAGTTCCGCAAGGCGAAGCAGCTGGTACTGGCAGGCCACGGCCGGGCGGAGCACCCCGGCACCGGCGGCTCCACCCCCACTTCCACTACCACCCCCACTTCCACCTCCACCCCTACCTCCGGTCGCTGATCGCCGAGCATGCCGGACGACACGAAACGAGGAACCGAGATGACAGCGACACACACCCGGCAACCGCGCACATCGAGGCAGAACTGGGCCAGCGGCGGGACGGTCTTCGCAGCCGTGATGCTCATGATCGGCGGCGTGCTGTCCATCTTCCGCGGCATCATGGGGATCGCCCACGACACGATCTTCGTCACGACGAACAGCTACGTCTTCAAGTTCGACCTGACCGGCTGGGGCTGGCTCCACCTCTCGCTGGGCATCGTCGCCGTGCTCGTCAGCTTCGGACTGCTCGCGAACGCGATGTGGGCACGCGTCACCGGCGTGATCATCGCCTCGTTCATCTTCATCACCGACTTCCTGTCGCTGCCGTACTACCCGATCTGGTCGGTCGTGATGATGGCGCTCACCGGCTGGGTCATCTGGGCCCTGTGCGTGAGCGGACGCGGGGAGGCCGCCGCGCAGTACGAGGCCGAGCGGCACGAGCGCACACCGCACCACGTGTGAGGCAGTCCCGCGCGGCAGCACACGGGACCGGCGTCGGGACCGGCGTCGGCCTGGCTCGCCTCGCCGTGCTCGCCCTGACGGGCAGCGTGCTGGTGCCGCTCGTCGTCGCCGGGCTGCGGAGCGTGCTCTGGGCGCTGGCCGGCATCGCCGGACTGGCGCTCGCCGCCGCCGGGGTGTGGTGGACCCTCGCGCACACCGGTGTGGTCCGGGCCCTCGGGCTGGCCCTGTCGGTGGCCGCACCGCTCGCGGTCCTCGCCGTGTACGCCGCGTACGGCATGCTGTGGCCGGCCTGCCTGGCCCTGGCCCTGTGGGTACTGGCCGTGGCCTGCGCGCGTACGGCCCTGGCACCCGCCCACGCCACCACGGAACGAGCCGTGGACGAGGCGCCCCGTCACCCCTGGGTCCTGATGAACCCGCGCTCCGGCGGCGGCAAGGTGGGGCGCTTCCACCTGGTGGACGAGGCGCGGGCGGCGGGCGCCCAGGTGGTCCTGCTGGAGGGGCCCCGGCACCAGGACGTCGCCGGACTGGCCCGGCAGGCCGTCGCCGGGGGAGCCGACCTCCTGGCCGTGGCGGGCGGTGACGGCACCCAGGCGCTGGTGGCCGAGGTCGCGGCACGCCACGACCTGCCCTTCGCGGTGATCCCCGTCGGCACCCGCAACCACTTCGCCCTCGATCTCGGGCTCGACCGCGACGACCCGGTGGCCGCCCTGGAGGCCCTGACCGGCGGCGTCGAACTCCGCGTCGACCTCGGGTACGCCGGGGACCGGGTCTTCGTCAACAACGCCTCGTTCGGCACGTACGCGTCCGTGGTCGCCGACCCCGCGTACCGCGACGCCAAGCGCCACACGGCCCTGCGGACCCTTCCCGGCCTCCTCAGCGGCGAGGACGCGCCCACGCTGCGGATGCGGGCCGGACAGACGCGGGCCGAGGGGCTCCAGGCGCTGCTCGTCAGCAACAACCCCTACGGGCGCGCGGTCGACGCGGCCCGTCCGGGGCGCCGGGAACGGCTGGACTCGGGTCTGCTCGGCGTGGTGGGCGTGCGCGTCACCGACACCGCCCAGGCGGCCGGCATGGTGCGCGGCCCGCGCGCCGCGGGACTTCTCCGGGTCGGCGCCCCCGAGGTCGTCGTGGAGTCGGACACGGCCACCCTCCCGGTCGGGATCGACGGCGAACACGCCGTACTGCCCGCCCCCGTGCTCTGCCGCAGCGCACCCGGTGCCCTCCGGGTCCGCGTCCCGCGCCACCGCCGCCGCACACCACGGGCGGGCGGAGAGCCGGCGGACTGGCCCCGCGTGGCACGACTGGCGCTGGGGCGCCCCCACTGAGCACCTCCGGCGCACCTCAGCGGCGGCGCTGCCCGCGCTGATCGCGTCCGTCCGGCCGGGGCGTCGGCCACTGCTCCGGCGGCCCGTACGGCAGATCGAACCTCTCGTCCGGTGCCAGCCGGGACAACGCTTCCCTCAGGCGCTCGCAGACCTGCTCGATCTCCCGGGAGGTGTTGTTCCGTTCGGCGACGATCGCCGAGAGCAGCAGGGCCGTCAGGGACACGGTGCCGTTGAAGGCCTGGAGGATGACCATCTTCGCGAGGAGGTCGTGACCGGCGAACGGTCCCGACCCGACGGACCCCGCGTAGATGGCGATCGCGGAGGAGATCAGCACACAGGGCGCGGCGCCGGCCAGCTGGAAGCGGAACGCCGCCCAGATCACGAAGGGGATGACGATGAAGAGAAGGTTGTCCGAGGTACGGGTGGCCACCACGGTGACCGCCGCCGTGCCGCCCAGCAGGGCCACGGCCTCGGCCCAGCGGAGCACGGGGACGCCGCGTGGCCATCTGGCGTGGCGTGCGACCAGCAGCAGCGGGGCGATGACCAGGACCCCCATGGCGTCGCCCGTCCACCACACCGACCAGGTGGGCCAGAACGCGCCGGACGACAGCGCCCCGAAGGCCACCAGAACGCCGGCACCGATCGTCGCGCTGATCACCATCCCGCCCAGGGCACCGAGGAAGACCAGCGCCAGGGCGTCCCGCAGCCGGTCGAGTTCGGTCCGGAAGCCCACCCGCCGCAGGAGGAGGTAGGCGCAGACGGGGCCGATCGTGTTGCCGGCCGCGATGAGGAGCACGGGGACGATCCACGGCCCGAGCGCCACGTTCACCAGGAACGCCCCGAGAGCGATGGCCGGCCACATGCGCAGGCCCCACAGCATCAGGGCGACGAGCGCGATCCCGGTGGGCGGCCAGAACGGCGTGACCTGCCCCCGCACCAGTTCCTGCCGGAGCCCGATCCTGGCGCAGACGTAGTAGGCGGCCAGCACGGCAGCCATCCGCAGGCCCACGGCGCCGTACCGCCGCAGCCGCTCCCGGCGTGCCCGGTCCTGCCGCGGCCTCTGTGGGCGCGCCCGGTCGCCGCTCACACCGCGCCCTCCCGCTGCTGCCGGAGCCCTCCGTACCGCAGGACGAGGACCGCCGCGTCGTCGCTGTGGCCGGTGAGGTCCGCCACCTTGATCACCCGTGCGGCCAGCGCCTCCGGGTCGCTGGCACAGGCGCCGAGGGCCAGCTCCGCCACCTGCGCGAGCCCTTCCTCGATGGGGTAGCCGGGGCCCTCCACCACACCGTCGGTGAACAGCACGTACGCGCCCACGTCGGTCAGCAGCCGCCGGGTCGACGGGTACCGCTCGCCGGCGACGATGCCCAGGGGCAGACCGCCGTCGTTCAGGACGATGTCACAGTGGCCGTCGGCCGTGGCCCAGACGGCGGGTACGTGCCCGGCGCGGGCGTCGGCGAGCTCGCGGGTGACCGGGTCGAAGCGCAGGAACGAGCAGGTCACGAACAGCCCGGAGTTCATGGCGACGAGCAGGTCGTTGGTGCGCCCGAGCACTTCCGCCGGGTCCGTGGTAGCGGTCGCGACGGCGCGCAGACAGGTGCGCACCTGCCCCATGAGAGCGGCGGCCTCCACGTCGTGGCCCTGTACGTCCCCGATCGCGAACCCCACGGAGCCGTCCGGCATGAGGAACCCGTCGTACCAGTCACCGCCGATGTCCAGCCCGGCCCGCGCGGGCGCGTACCGCCCCGCCACCTGGAGGCCGGCCAGCACCGGCAGCTCGGCTGCGAGGACCTGGCGCTGCAGCGCGGCGGCGAGCTCGACGCGGGCCTGCTGGAACTTGATCCGCTCCAGTATCCGTCCGGTGAGATCCCCGAGCGTGTGCAGCAGCTCTCCGGTGCCACTGGACGATGTGGTGCGGCGGTGAGAAGCCATGGCATCACCCTCCGGACACTGTCGGAGTTGCACCATATGGGCTATATTTCACCATTTCACGTTACCAACAGAGAACAGAGACTCGACGCCCGCCGGGATCAGCCCATTCCCGCGAGACCGCTGACACCGTTGGCACCTGCTGACACCGGGCGAACTTGTAGGTTCGAACAGTGATCAGCACAAGCGAGGGTTCGAACGGCGCGACGGCACTGCTGGAGGTGCTGCTCGACGCGGCGCGCGAAGCCCCAGGTCAGACCGTCGTCCACGTCCGGGGGGACGGCAGCGAGCGCACCGTCACCTTCGCCGGGCTCCGGGACGAGGCACTGCGCGTCGCGGGCGGGCTGGTCGCCGCGGGTGTGGCGCCGGGAACCCCGCTGCCCCTGGTCGCCGACCGGGGAGAGGACTTCCAGCCGATGTTCTGGGGCGCGCTGGCGGCGGGCGCCGTCCCCGTGCCGCTCGCCCCCGAGGCGCACCGGGTAACACCGGTGTGGGACCTCCTCGGCAGGCCGCCCGTGGTCGTGGACGGGGCGACCGCGCCCCTGGCCGGAGAAATCCAGGGCACGGTACGGGCGTTGCCCCTGGACGAACTCCGCGAGGGCCGTCCGCCCCGGCGACTGCCGCGGCCCGCGCCCCGGGACGTCGCGTTCCTCCAGTTCTCCTCGGGAAGCACCGGCGCCCCCAAAGGCGTGGAGCTGACCCACGCGGGCGTCCTCGCCAACCTCCGCCAGATACGGACCGCGACCGCGCTGACCGGCGACGACGTGACCGCGACCTGGATGCCGTACTTCCACGACATGGGCCTGATCGGCACGCATCTGGTGCCCATGGCGGCCCGTCTGAAGCAGGTGCGGCTGGAGCCGCTGTCCTTCGCCAAGCGTCCCGCCCTGTGGTTCGAGGCCGTGGCACGGCACCGCGCGACCGTCCTCTCGGCGGCCAACTTCGCCCTCGCCCTCGCCGTGCGACGGGTGCCGCCCGCCGCCCTGGCCGGTCTCGACCTGAGCTGCGTACGGCTGATGCTCGTCGGCGCCGAGCCCATCGCGCCGCGCGTCTGGCGGGAGTTCACGGCCCGTACGGCCCCGGCGGGCCTGGACGCCCGCGCCCCGCTGCCGGTGTACGGACTGGCCGAGGCCACACTCGCCGTGACCGTCCCGCCCCTGGGGGAGATCGCCGAACCGCTCGTACTGGACCGCGCCGCGCTCAGCAAGGGCCGTGCCGTCGAGACCGGACCAGGGCCGCACGCCGTGGAGTTGATGGACGTCGGCCGTCCCGTGGCGGGCTGCGAGGTCCGCATCACCGATGGTTCCGGTGGTTCCGGCGCTGCGCTGGGCGACCTGCGTGTGGGGCACGTGGAGGTACGCGGGCCTCAGGTGGGGCGCGGCTACCACCGGGCGCCCGAGGCGAGCGCCGCCACGTTCACCGGGGACGGCTGGCTGCGCACCGGGGATCTCGGGTTCCTGCGGGCCGGACGGCTGTGCGTGACCGGGCGCCACAAGGACGTGGTCTTCGTCAACGGCCGTACGTTCCACGCACCGGACCTGGAGGAGGCCGTCACCGCGACGCCGGGGCTGCCCCCGGGTGCGGTGGCCGTGGTGGGGTCCACCGACCCGGACAGCGGGAGCGAACGGGTCGTCGCGTTCGTGCAGTGGGCGCGGCCGCCGCTGGGCACGGCCGGGCCGGTCCTGCGGGCCGCCGCGGCCCGGCTGCGGGAGGCACTCGGGCACGACGACGTGCGGGTGCTGCCGCTGCCGCCGGGGGCGTTTCCCCGTACCACCAGCGGGAAGCTGCGCCGGGCCGTCATGCGTACGCGCTTGGAGTCCGGTGCGTACGCCGCCGTCGAGGCCCGCTGGGCCGACGCTCCGACTCCGGCTCCGGCTCCGGCAACGGCAACGGCTCCGGGAGCGGCGCCCTCGCCTCGGTCGCTGCGTGAGGTGCGGGAGTCGGTACGGAGGGTCTGGGCGCGTGTCCTGGAGCGGCCCGAGGCGGAAGTCGGGTTGCACGATCGGTTCTTCGACCTGGGCGGTTCCTCGCTCAGGGCGATGGCCGTGCTGGCCGGGCTGGAGGACACCTTCTCCGTCACCGTGGAGCCTCGTGTCCTGCGGGACCACGACACCGTGGCGGCGCTGGCCGGGCATGTGGTCGGTCTGCTTGCGGACACAGCGGATACGACGGATACGCATACGGATGCGGATGCGGATGCGGATGCGGATGCGGATGCGGATGCGGGCGGCGCCGGTGACAGCGCACCCGGCGGCGCGGTCGCCGTGCTCGCGACCGCCTGCCGTTTCCCCGGTGCCGGGACGCCCGAGGCGTTCTGGGAACTCCTCGTCTCCGGAGGCGACACCGTCGGTGACATACCCGAGGACCGCTGGACAGGAGCCCCCTCGCCGTCCGCCCGCTTCGGCTCCTTCCTCGCCGACGCGGACCCGGGCCCGGCCGCCTTCGACGCCGCCTTCTTCGGCATGGACGACACGGAGGCACGCGCGACCGACCCACAGGCGCGGATCTTCCTCGAACTGGCCCACGAGGCGCTGGAACGCGCCGGGTACGCCGGCCCCCGGCGCACCGGCCGCAGGATCGGTGTGTTCGCGGCCGCCGGTGAGAGCGGCTACCGCGAGGTCCTGGCCGAGGCCGCGGACGGCGACCTCGCCCGCCACCCCGCCGCGCTCACCGGCAACCTGCCCAGTCTGCTCGCCGCCCGCCTCTCGCAGGTACTGGACCTGAACGGTCCGGCTCTCGCCGTCGACACGGCGTGCTCCTCGGCCCTGGTCGCCCTGCACCTGGCCCGCCAGAGCCTGCTGTCCGGCGAGTGCGACCTCGCCGTGGTCGGCGGCGTCAACCTGGGCCTGACGCCGACCGGCCACCGGCTGCTCGAAGCGACGGGTGCGCTGTCCCCGACCGGCCGGTGCCGTGCGTTCGGCGCCGACGCCGACGGGTTCGTCCCCGGAGAGGGCGGCGCCGCCCTCGTCCTCGCCCGCCTCGACGACGCCCTGGACTCCGGCGATCCGGTGCTCGCGCTCGTGCGCGGTACGGCGGTGAACAATGACGGGCGCTCGCTGAGCCTGCTCGCCCCCAACCCGCACGGCCAGCGCGAGGTCCTGACCCGCGCCTACCGCGAGTGCGGCGTCGACCCGGCCGCCGTCTCCTACGTCGAGGCGCACGGCACCGGCACCCCCGTCGGCGACCCCGTGGAGGCGCAGTCACTCGGGCACGCCTTCCCGCCGCGTGCCGACGGGACGGTGCGGGGGCTGGGCTCGGTCAAGGCGAACCTGGGGCATCTGCTCAACGCCGCCGGTATGCCCGCCCTGCTCAAGGTCGTCCTCGCGCTGACCCACCGGCAGCTGCCGCCCTCCCCGCACGGCACCCCGCCCGCACCGTTCCTCGAACGCCTCGCGCCCGGGTTCGCGCTCGTCACCGAGCACCAGGAGTGGCACGACGAGGGCCGCCCGCTGGTGGCGGGCGTGAACGCCTTCGGCTTCGGCGGCACCAACGCGCACGCCGTCCTGGAGGAGGCACCCAGCCGCCCCAGTTCGCCGCCTCCGCACGAGCCGTCCTCCGTCACCGCCCTCGGCCCGCACCTGCTGACGCTGTCGGCCCGCACCCCCGCCGCCCTGCGCGCCGCCGCCACGGACCTGGCCGCCCATCTGCGGGCCCACCCCGAACTGGACGAGGGCGACGTCTGCGCCACCGTCAACACCGCCCGCGACGAGGGCCCGTACCGTCTCGCCCTGGTCGCCGACGGCGGCATGGCGGGCCTCGCGGACCTCGCGGACCTCGCGGACCGCCTCGACGCCGCCCGTGACGAGGGCGCCGTCGCACGTCCCCGGCCGCGTACCGTCTTTCTGCTGCCGGGCCAGGGCGCGCTCCGCCCCGGCCAGGGCCGTGCCCTCTACCGGTCGGCTCCGGTGTTCCGCGAGGTGCTGGACGAGGCGTCCTCGCTGACCGGGCCGGTGCTCGGCCGCTCCCTGGCCGCCTGGTGCCTGGACGAGGACGCCGACCCCGCCGTGCAGGCCAGGACGGAGGTGACCCAGCCGCTGCTGGTCGCGTTCGGCGTGGGCCTGGCCCGGCAACTGGCCGCATGGGGGGTGCGGGCCGACGCGGTTCTGGGGCACAGCGTCGGCGAGATCACCGCCGCGTGCGTCTCCGGCACGCTGACCCTGGCCGAGGCGGTGGGGTTCGCCGCCGAACGAGGGCGCCTGGTGGGCGACCTCGCCGCGCCGGGGGCCATGGCGGCCGTCCGGGGTGACGAGGACACCGTCGCCGCCGTGATCGCCGCGTCCGACGGGACGCTGTGCCTGGCCGCCGTCAACTCACCCGCGCAGGTGGTGCTGGCGGGCGAGGAGGACGCCGTCGACCGGGCCGTGGCCGAACTGACGGCCCGTGGTGTGGCCGCGCGCCGCCTCCACGTCTCGCACGCCTTCCACTCGCCGATGCTGGAACCCGTCCTCGACCCCCTGCGGAACGCGGCCAAGGCCCTGACGCTCCACCCGGCGGGCACACCGATGCTGAGCACCGTCACCGGCCAGTGGGGCCCCGGGCTGACACCGCGGTACTGGCACGAGCACGCGATCCGGCCGGTGCGGTTCGGCGCCGCCGTCGCCCGACTGCTCGACGAGGGCTACGACACGTTCGTCGAACTCGGCTCCGGTGACTCCCTCCGCGGCCCTGTCCGCGCGGTCGCCGCCGCCTCACGGCACGCCACGGCCGCCTCCGAGGTGGCGGTCCTGCCCGCGCTGGGCGGCGGACAGGGGTCCGGTGCGGAGGCGTTGCTGGAGACGGTGGGGCGGCTGTGGACGAGGGGGACGGCCCTGTCCCCGATGGCTCCGACCACCGTGGGTGCGGGGCGGCGGCGGGTGCCCGTGCCCACGTACCCGTTCCAGCGCGACCGCCACTGGCCGGGGCGGCAGCCCGGCGCGGTACCGGCTGCCAACCGCACCCCGATACCGCTGGTACCGCCGATACCGCAACGCCTCGTCTGGAGCGACGCCCCGCTCACCGCCGCCCCCGGCCCCCGTGCCGTACGGCTGGCCGGTGCCGACAGCGAGCGCGAACTCGGGCAGGCCCTCGCCGACCGGCTCGCCCGGCGCGGAGTGACCGTGCTGGGGCAGCACGACGCGTCCGGCCCGACCGCCCCGGACACCGTGGTGTGGCTCGCCGGTGCCGCCACGGACCCCGTGACACGCTCGGCCATCGCCGGGCTGCGCGAGGTGCTGCCCCTGCTCGGCACGGGTACCGCCCGGCTGCTGCTGGTCACCGAGGACGTCCACACCACCGGCGTCCCGCCGACACCGGAACGGTCCCGCCCCGGACACGCACTGCTGCACGGCTTCACCCTCGCCCTGCCCGCCGAACACCCGGGCCTGTCCTCCCGGAGCATCGACCTCTCCGCACGGGACACGCTCGACTCCCGGCTCGACGCACTCGAACGCGAGCTGTACGCCCAGGACGTACCCGGTGCCGGGGGTACGGTCGCCTGGCGGGCGGGCCGCCGGCTGACCCGTACACCCGTCGCCGTGAGCGCCGGCGCGGGCGGCACGACCGCGAGGGCGTTGCCTCCGGACGGCACGTACCTGATCACCGGGGGCGCCGGAGGGCTCGGGTCCGCGCTCGCCCGCGATCTCGCGGAGCGGGGCACGCCGGACCTCGTCCTCACCGGGCGCACCGCCACACCGCCCCGGGACCTTCTCGCCGAGCTGCGGGCGCGGGGCGCACGGGCCCGCTACCACGCGGTCGACGTCTGCGACGAGGTCGCCGTCGACGCACTCGTCGCCGGTCTGCCGCCCCTGGACGGGGTCTTCCATGCCGCGGGTACGGCCCGCCCCGGCAGCCTGCGCGGCAAGCCGGACGCGGAGATCGAGGACGTTCTCGCCGCGAAGGTACGCGGCACCGCGCTGCTCGCCGGGGCGCTGCGCCGCCACGGCCACGACGACGCCGTGTGCGTCGCCTTCTCCTCCGTCTCGTCCGTCCTGCCCGGCATGGCCGGCGCACTCGGCGACTACGCGGCCGCGGGCGCCTTCCTCGACGCCTTCGCCGCCGCCGAGCGGGCGGCGGGCCGGCCGTGGCAGGCGATCGGTTTCGGCCCCGTCGCCGACACGGGACTGGCGAGCGGTGTGCGGGTCCGGGGGCTCGCGCCCATGACCGCGCGCGCCGCGCTGGCGGGTCTGTACGCGGCGATCGACGTGGACGCGGCCCACGTACTGGTGACGGGCACGGCGGACCCGACGGGCACGGCGGCCGGACCCGTACCAGCCGCAGGGCCCGTCGGAGCCCTTGAGCGCGACCGCATCCGCCGCACCCCCGGGCCCGGCCAGGACGCGACGCCCGTAGCCGACCTCGTACGCCACCTGCTGGCCGAGGCGCTGCACCGCGCCCCGGAGGACATCGGCGACGACGAGCAGTTCCTCGCGCTCGGGCTGGACTCCCTCACCGCCGTGGACCTCGCGCGCCGTCTGGAGAGGAAGCTCGGCCGGACGCTGCCGGCCACGCTGCTGTTCGAGTACCGCACGCTCGGCGAACTGGCCGCCCACCTGGCCACCCGGCCCCAGCCGACCCCGGCCGCCTCCGGATACGAGCCCCCGTACGAGCCCCCGGCGGACGACGGCCTCCCCGGCCCCCTCACCCCGCTGCAACGCGCCTTCCACACCACCGAGACGCTCCACGAGGGCGTCACCGCCTACGGCTATGTCCGCCAGAGCGTCAGCGGTCCCCTCGACAGCGCGCTCCTCGGCCGGGCCCTGGCCCGCCTCGCCGCCCGCCACCCCATGCTGCGCCTGCGGATCACCCAGGACGGCGACACCCGGCCAGGCCAGTACGCGGTACCCGCCGCGCCCGCCGACGTCGCCCCTCACTGGTACGAGGTGAGGGAACCGGCCACGCATCAGCTGGACGAGCTCGAACAGGCCCTGTGCAACCGCCCGTTCGACCTGACCTCCGAGGACCCCGTACGAGCCGTCCTCGTACGCGAGCACCCGCACCTCTCCCATCTGCTCCTGGTCGTCCACCACGCCGCCGCTGACGGCTTCAGCCTCAAAGTGCTCGGCGAGGAACTCTGGGCGCTCTACACCGCGCTCGCCCGGGACGACGACAGCGCACCCCGACTCCCGCCCCCGCACGCGCGGTTCGCCGACTACGCGGCGGCCGTCGCCGCCGAGCGGCAGTCCCCCGCGCACGCACGGGACCAGGAGTACTGGCGCGACCGGCTCGCCGCACACACGGCCGCTTCGGGGTTCCCCGCGCTGCCGTACGACGGTGATCCCGAGGCGCCTCCCGCCCCGCCGCTCACCCACCACCGCACCGTCGTCGACGAGACCCTGACGGCCGCGCTCCGCGAGGTCGCCGCCCGGCACGGTGTGTCCCTGTTCCATCTGCTGCTGGCGGTGTACGGGCGTTGCCTTGCGCGGTGGAGCGGACAGCGGGCCGTCGCCGTCAATGTGGCGCGGTCCCGCCGCGAACTGCCGCTGCCCGGCATCGACCGTCTGGTGGGTCCGCTGGCCGACACCCTGCCGGTGTTCGTGACCGTCGACCCCGACGAACCCGTGACCGTACTGGCCGAACGGCTGCGGCGGATCTGGCGCGAGGCCGAGGCCCACGCCACCGTGAGCAGTACGGACATCGCGCGGCTGCTGCCCGCCGCCCGCCGAGGCCCCGGCCCGGCGCCGCGCACGGCCGCCGAGGCGGGGTTCAGCTTCGCCCGCTTCCCCGTGGTCCACGGCGCCGACTGGCCGGTCACCGTGACGCCGACGGCCGCGGCCACCGCCACCGCCGCCACCCGGCTCGGACTGCTGTGCTGGGAGGCCGACGCGAGCCTGCGCCTGTCGTGGAACCACCCCGCCCGCCTGTTCCGCCCCGAGACCGTGCGCCGCCTCGCGGACGCGTACGTCGACGAACTGCGCGCCGCCGTCGCGGAACCCCCGGCAGCGGCACGGGATTCGGCAGGGACGGTGGAGGTGACGGCGGAGGTGACGGCGGAGGAAGGCGGCGACGGCGGCATCGTGGACCGGCTGTGCGCACGGCTGCGTGCCACGCCCGAGGCCGTCGCCGTCGACACCGGACGCGCCACCCTCACCTACGCGGCCCTCGACGAGGCCTCCGCCGCCCTCGCGGCCCGGCTGCGCGCCCACGGCGTACGGCCCGGCGACCTGGTCGGACTGCTCACCGAACCGGGCGCGGACACCGTCACCGGCGTCGTCGGCATCCTGCGGTCGGGCGCCGGCTGGGTGCCGCTGGACGCCACCCATCCCGCCGCCCGGCACCGGGACCAGGTGAGCCGTACGGGGGTCCGTGTGCTGGTGTGCGACGCGACGACCCGTGCCGCTGCGGCCGCCCTGCCGGGCGACGTCACGCTGGTCGTCACCGACGCCTCGTCACCGGCCCCGCCCACACCTGCCCCTGTGCCCGTGCCCGTGCCGTATGAGCAACCCACCGCCCATCCCGACTCCGTCGCGTACGTGATCTTCACGTCCGGCTCGACGGGCCGCCCCAAGGCCGTCCCGGTCACACACCGGTCCATGACCGCCTACCTCGACTGGGCGCTCTCCACCTTCGG
The DNA here is from genome assembly GCF_014650715.1 of Streptomyces bluensis. Lineage (GTDB taxonomy): Bacteria > Actinomycetota > Actinomycetes > Streptomycetales > Streptomycetaceae > Streptomyces > Streptomyces bluensis. Next base: position 46,303 of record NZ_BMVM01000017.1, read on the forward strand.
CTACGGCCCGGACGACCGGCTGGTGCAGACGGCGTCGGTCTGCTTCGACGCCTCCGTACGCCAGGTGCTGGCCCCGCTGCTCGCGGGCGCGACGGTGCACACCCTCAGCCGCGACATTCTCCGCGACCCCGAGGCACTCCTCGACCGTGTCGTGGAGAACCGGATCACGGTGTGGAGTTCGGTGCCGACACTGTGGGAGGGGCTGCTGACCGCGGCCGAGAACCGTGTCAGGGAAGGCGGCCCGGACCCGGACCTGTCCGCGCTGCGCTGGGTCCACGTGGGCGGCGAGGCACTGCCCGCCGCCCACGTACGCCGCTGGTTCGACCTGTTGGAGAGCACTGCCAGCCCTGGCTCCGGTCACCGGATCTCCAACCTCTACGGCCCCACCGAAGCCACCATCAACGCCACCTGCCACATCATCACCACCCGCCCCACCGACGACGTACGGCATCTGCCCATCGGCCGGCCGATCACCGGAACCGAACTGGCCGTCGTCGACGAGGACGGCCGCCCCTGCGGCCCGGGGGAGGCCGGTGAACTCCTCATCACCGGAACCGGCCTGACCCCCGGCTACCTGGGCGACCCCGAACTCACCGCGGCGGCCTTCACCGAGCGGGACGGCCGCCGTTGGTACCGCAGCGGCGACCGCGTCCGTCGCGGGACCGACGGCGTGCTGGAGTTCCTGGGGCGACTGGACGACCAGGTCAAGGTCCGCGGCCACCGGGTGGAGCTCGGCGAGATCGAGGCCGCCCTGCTCACCCACCCGGGCGTGGCCCGCACGGCCGTACTGCTGCGGGACGGGCGTCTCGTGGCGTACGTCGAGCCCCGGACCGGCGCGCACGAGCCCGACGCCCGCGAGGTACGCACCTTCCTGTCCCGCACCCTGCCCCCGTACATGGTGCCCGCCCGCGTCCACTCCGTCCCGGCGCTCCCGCTGACCGGCACGGGCAAGATCGACCGCAACCGGCTGGCGCGGCCGGACGACACGACCGGGACGGCCTGCCCGGGCCCCGCACCCCGGCGCGGGACCCCGCCCGCGACCCCCACCGAACGCCTGGTCGCGGGCGTGTGGTGCGAGGTGCTGGAGGTGCCGGAGGTCTTCCGGGAGGACGACTTCTTCACGCTCGGCGGCGACTCCATGACGGTGCTGGAGCTGTTCGCCCGCCTGCGCACCGCCCGCCCCGCCCTGCCGCGTCCGACCACCGTCTACACGCACCGCACCCTGACCACCCTGGCAGCGGCCGTCGACGCCGCCACCGCCACCGGCACCAGCACCGGCACCGGCACCGGCACCGAGGGCGAGACCACCCAACAACCGGAAACGGTCCCCCCGGCCACCGACACCGTCCCACCCCCCTACCCCCTCACCCCGTCCCAACGGGGCTTCCTCCTCGCCGACGCCCTCTCCGACAACCTCGCCGACCCCCTCGCGCCCGGCGGGGGCTCCGCCTGGCTGGCCCGCTTCCGCCTCACCGGCCCCTTGGACCACGGCCTCTTCCAGCGCTCCGTCGACGTCCTGGTGGCCCGGCACCCCATGCTCCGCACCGTCTTCCCCGCCGGTAACCGCCCACCCGTACAACAGGAACTGCCCGCCTCGCTGCGCCTGCCCGTCGAGACGGAGACCCTGGCCCACCCGGACGCGCTGGAGGAGCGGGTCGCCGAGGAGGCACGACGCCGCTTCGAACCGTGGGCGTGGCCACTGCTGCGCCTGCGCCTGTTCACTGTCTCCGCCGAGGAGCACGTCCTCCTCGTCCACGCCCACCACCTCATCGGCGACGGCTACAGCGCCGCCCTGCTCGCCCGCGAACTCCTCACCGTGTACGACCGGTTCGAGCGAGGCCTGCCCCACGGCCTCGAACCACTGCGCTCCACCTTCCGCGACCACGTCGCCCACCTCACGGCCCGCGCACAGGCACCAGACCCGCAGGCCCCAGACCCGCAGACACCAGCCCCGCAGACGCCCACCCATCCACAGGCTGTGGACTACGCCACCCGCCACCACGCCCCCTACACCCCACCCGCGCTCCGCGCGGCCCACCCCGACAGCACCACCACCCCCGGCTTCCACACCACGGGCTTCACCCTCGACAGCACCCGCACACAGGCACTGCGCCACCTCGCGCGGAACGCCGGCACCACGCCGCACGCCCCCTTCCTCACCGCGTACTACCGCGCCCTCGCCGCACTCACCGCCCGCCGCGACCTGGTGCTCGGCCTGGCAGTCACCGGCCGCGAGGAGAGCACGCGGGACGCACACCGCGTCTTCGGCCCATTCGCGGAGGCGGTGGCGGTGCGCCCGTCCGGACCAGGCGAGCCACTCACACCGCCCACACCGCCCGCTCCGCCCACTCCCCCCTCGTTCGGCGAGGACCTGCGGAGGATCGCCGCCGAGGCGGTCGCGGCCCGTACCGCCGGGCCCCTGGACCTGCGTACGGACCGGGGGTTGCCACGTACCGCCCAGTTCTTCTTCACCTTCCTCGACTTCACCTCCCTCGGCACGCCACCGGACACCACCCTGACCCTGCACACCGACGACACCGACACCGACACCGCGCTGGCCCCGCCCCCGATGGGCACGGACGTGTTCCTGGCCGTGCGGCCGACGGCGGACGGCCAGGGCATGCGCGTCACCGTCCGGGCGTCGGCGGCGGCCCTCACCGACACCGAACTCATCGCGTTCGCAGGGGAGATACGCCACCAACTGCACACCGCGCAAAGCCCCAGGACCACCCACACCACCCAAGCCGTTCCCCACCTCGACGCAGCCCTGGTCGGCTACCTGCCCACCCCCCACCAGCTGGCCGCCTTCGCCGGCCTGCCCCCGCAGGCGGCACCCGGGCGGGAACACCTGCGCGCCCTGCTCTTCCCGGACGGGCGGGCCAGGCTCCTGGAAGCGGTCACCACGCCCCTCGGCAGGTCGGGTTTCGTCTCGCTCCCGGTGTTCGCCGACGAACTGACCCCCGGCGGCGGCCTGGCCGCCCGCACCGCTTGCGGCGTCGAACTCGCCGCGTCGCTCGGAGCCCGGTGCGTGTCGCTCGCCGGCCTGATCCCGTCCCTGACCGGCTACGGCTACGACGTCCTGCGGGAAACCGCCGCGACGACGACGGCGCTCACCACCGGGCACGCGACGACCACCGTCGCCGTGGTCAAGACCGTGCACGCCGCACTCGACGCGACCGGCCGGGACCTGTCCGAACTCACCCTCGCCGTCGTCGGCTGCGGGTCGATCGGCACCTCGTCCCTCCGCCTGCTGCTGGCCCGCGGCCCCCGCCCGCCGGCCCGGCTGCTCCTGTGCGACCTGCCGGGCAGCGCCCCACGGCTCAACCGCCTGGCCGCGGACCTGTCCGCCGAGTACCCCACGATGCGCATACAGGTCGTCGAATCCGGCCAGGACCAGGACCTGCCCGCCGAGGTGTACCAGGCGGACGTCCTCGTCACCGCGGTCAGCGGCCCGACGACCCTGCTGGACCCCGACCGGCTGCGGCCCGGCACGATCGTCGTCGACGACTCCTTCCCGCACTGTTTCGACACCGGGCGCGCCCTCGCCCGTATGCGCAACGAGCAGGACGTCCTCGTGGTCGGAGGCGGGCTGCTCGCGCTCGACACCACCGAGACGCACGTGCCGGAGGATCTCCGCTCCCTCGCCCGCACAACCGGCGCGGGCCCGGAACCCGTCGGGCGCCACCACCTGCCCGGCACCCTCGCCTCATGCCGCCTGGAGTCCCTGCTCCACGCCCACATGACCGACCCGGCCCGCCCGTCGCCGACCCACGGGAACCACACCGCACCACCACTGGTCCACGGCCTGGTGGACCTCCCCCGCGCCCTCGCCTACTGGAACGCCGCCGACCTCACCGGAGTCCGCCCCGCCCCTCTGCACCTCCTCGACCACGTCGTCCCCAGGAGCGCCCTCGACGCCTTGCCTCCACCACGCCGGCCGTGAGGGCTCAGCGCGCCGAGCGCGGCCACGGGCGGCCCGCGAGGCGTTCGATGTCCGTGTTGAACTGCTCCAGGTCGGAGACGAAGCGGCGCAGGCGTTCGGTGGGCCAGTCCGTCAGGACCTCGGCCAGTCTGGTGACGGTTTCCTCGCGTTGGGCGGAGAGGCGCTTCGTGCCCTCCTCGGTTATACGGAACTTGCGGGCCACGCCGCCGTCCGGGTCGAGCATCCGTTCCACGAGGCCGTCGCGCAGGAGGGGCGCGGTCTGGCGGGTGAAGGTGGACGGGGCGAGCCCGAACGCCTCGACGAAGTCGGGGATGGACATGGGCCCCTGGACTTCGAGTCTGCTGAGCAGGACGTAGGCGCTGCGGTCCAGGGCGCCGCCGTCGCGGGCGCCTCGGGGCACCGACAGTTCCCGGTGCCGCATCAGGATCATCAGCTCCCGCTCGATGTGCTCCCCCGCCTCCCTGGCCTCCACGCCGTTCTCCTTCATCTCCTTCGCCGCCTGGTCCGCACGGCCACACCCTACGTGGGATTGCACGATGCCTGAGGAGTGCAGAATGCACCAGTGTTGCATCATGCACAGCGCGTGTAGTGTGCAATTCGCTGTCCTCGGACCAGTGATCCCCCACAAGGAGATGACAGATGAGCCCGAACGAACCGGCCATGCGCCTGCCCCTGCCCACCGACGGGCCACTGGAGGCACCGGCCGAATGGCAGGAGTTACGCCGGAAGTGCCCGGTGGCCACCGTCGAACTCCCCAGCGGGGACAAGGCGGCGTACCTGACCCGCTACGACGACATCAAGGCCCTCCTGTCCGACCCCCGCTTCGCCCGCCCGACCGACAGGGACGAGGGCGCCGCCAGGATCGCCCCCGAAGGCGCGGGCGGCCCGGTCGCCAACGGGGACTCCTCGATCGCCATCGCCACCCAGGGCGAGGAGCACCTGCGGTGGCGGCGGCACGTCGGCAAGTACCTCACCGCCAAACGCGTGACCGCGCTGCGCCCCGGCATGGTGGCCATCGTGGAGTCCCTCGTCGACGACCTGGTGGAGCAGGGGCAGCCCGGCGACCTCAAGGCGACCGTCGGCTTCCCACTGCCGGTGTACGTCATCTGCGACCTCCTGGGCGCGCCCGCCGAGGACCGGGACCGCTTCTCCTACTGGTCCGACGCGTTCCTGAACGTCAGCCGGTACTCGACCGAGGAGGCGCAGGCGTCGTACGGCGAGTTCGCGCGCTACATGTCCGAGCTCATCGCGGCCAAGCGCGCCGAACCCGGCGACGACCTGATCAGCAACCTGATCAAGGACGGCACGGAGGGCGGCGAGGGCCTGTCCGACGAGCTGCTGCTGAGCACCGGGATGGGACTGCTGGTCGCGGGGCACGAGACCACCGCGAACATGATCGGCAAGATGGTCTCGATGCTGCTGGCCGACCGTACCCGCTGGGAGCGGCTGCTGGACGATCCCTCCCTGGTGCGCACCGCGGTGGACGAGGTACTGCGTTTCGACGCCAACTTCGGCTTCGGGGTGCGCCGTTACCTCGGGGAGGACGTGGAGGTGGGTGGCGAGCTGCTGCCGGGCGGCACCACCGTCGTCTGCGCTCTGTCCGCCGCCAACCGCGACGAGCAGGTCTTCGCCGACGCGGCGGAGATGGACCTCACCCGCGCCCCGAACCCCCACATGACCTTCGGTGCCGGACCGCACGCCTGTCTCGGCCAGTCCCTGGCCCGCACCGAACTCCAGGTCGTCCTCGAAGTGCTGCTGCGCAGGCTGCCGACGCTCCGACTGGCCGTGCCCGTCGAGGAGTTGCAGCGTGTCGAGGGGCTCCTCGTCGGCGGTCTGCGTACGGTGCCCGTGCGGTGGTGACGAAAGGAAGGACAGGGAAGACCATGAAGGTCAGCGTGGACGAGGCCAAGTGCTGCGGTGCCGGGCAGTGCGTGCTGCTCGCACCGGAGGTGTTCGACCAGCGGGACGAAGACGGCATCGTCGTCCTCCTCACCCCCGAGCCCTCCCCGGACCAGCACTCCGACGTCCGGGAGGCGGCCGCGGTGTGCCCGGCGTCCGCCATCACGCTCCACGACGGCTCGTAGGCCCGTAGAGGCCACGTCGCGGTGCCAGGGGGCGGTCCATCCCAGTGGGCCGCCCCCCTCGGCTCCGTGGCCGAACTCGGGTGGTGTGCGCGGAGTCCGCGCTCAACGGTGCAGGTCGATCAGTGTGTTGTAAGCCTGCTGCACGAGGTTGTTGCGGCGGTGGGCGGAGGTGTTGGCCAGCGCCACGAGGGCTGTGCGGTGTTGGGGATTGAAGCCGATGAACGTGCTGAACCCGAAGGTGCCGCCGGTGTGGAAGTACAGGTGTGAGCCGTCGGGCCGGGGACGGATGTTCCACACCAGTGCCAGCAGGGTGGTGCCGCGCGGGATGCGCAGTCGGGGACGCAGGACGTCCCGCAGGGCGGTGTGGAGGCTCGGGGGAACGCCGGTGGCTGAGGCGGGGTCGATGAGGGCCTCGGTGACGGTGAGCAGATCGCGTGTGCTGCTTCTGAGTTCCCCGGAGGCCGTGAGGGCGGGCATGCGCAGCGGGGGCTGGGCGCGGTGGTGCCAGTAGCCGGTGGCCTGTGTGGTGCCTGAGGGCGCGGTGGGGGTGCAGTCGGTCTCCCGCAGGCCCAGGGGCCGCAGTACCCGGGTGTCGAGCAGGTCGGGGTAGGGGATGCCTCCGGCTGCCGCGGGCAGGGCCTGTCCCAGCAGACCGACGGCGTAGTTGGAGTAGCGCACGCGCGTGCCCGGCCGGGCTCGCAGGCGGGTGCGTCCCAGTGCGCGCAGGGCGTGGTCGGGGGTGTAGGCGGCGTACGCGGCGGCCATTCGCGAAGGCAGAGGGGCTTGCAGCAGGGGCCCGCACAGGGCGGGCAGGAGGCGGGGCAGTCCGGGCGGGGTGCCGGGCAGCGCGGAGGTGTGGGTGGCCAGGTGAGTGAGGGTGATGGTGTGCCTGGCCGCGGGCCCGGTGGCGACGGCGGGCAGGTGGCGGGCCAGCGAGTCGTCGAGGTTCAGTTCGCCTCGCGCCGCCTGTTCGGCGAGCAGCAGGGCGGTGAAGGTCTTGGTGGCCGAGCCGATCTCGAAACGGGTCGCCGCGGTCGCGGGCACGCCGCCGTGGTGGGCGGTGGCGCCCCGGACGACGGTGGCACGGCGGCCTTCTCGGTGCAGCCCGACGGCGATGGTGCTGGCTCCCGGTGCCGCGGACAGCAGGTGGTGCGTCGCCTGCCGCACGAGGGCGGGTGCGAGTCGGCGTTCGGCGTCGTCGGCCAGGCTGCCGGTCTCGGTGAGGGCCGTCACGGGCCGCTGTCCGGTCCGGTGGCGGCGGGCGTTTCCAGGTCGCGGGTGAGGGCGATGGATGCGGCGATGACGGCCACGACGGTGGTGTGCTGGTGGTCCTGGAAGCGGGTGGCGGGATCGTCGTCGACCGGGTCGCTGTCGCGGGGCACCAGGCCGTCGGGGTGCTGTAGTCGTGCCAGCCGCTGCCAGTCGTCGATCTCGGTGTGCGGGTCGGGCAGACAGCCGGCGACCGTCAGCAGTTCGCCCACCAGGTCCCACTCGCCGACTTCTGTCCAGAGGTCGGTCCACACCGGCAGCCAGTGTGTGAGGTAGGCGGCCAGGTCGGCGGGCAGGGCGTGCGGGCGGCGTCCCCAATCGGTGAGGTGGAAGACGGTGTGGGTCAGGTCGTAGCCGGTTTCCCAGTCGATGTGCCAGGGCTCCAGGACGCGGCCGAGCCAGGTGGCCCGGGTCAGCGTCTCCCAGTCGGGGACCGCGGCCGTGTGGCCACAACCAGTGGCGCGCAGGGCGTTGGCGACGGCGAGCCGCCGGTTGGGCAGAAGCTCGGCGGCCTGCGCGGCGCCCGCCGCCGCGAGGTGGGAGATCAACTGGTCCAGGCCGGTATGGCGGTAACCCGCGTCGACGAAGTGGGAGTAGCACTCCACCGGATCGGTTTTCATGGGGTGGTGCACCAGCCGCTCGTACAGACGCGTGCCCTGCCCCAGCTGAGCCCAGCTGAATTCCAGCAGCTCACCGGCCAGGACACGCTCGCGGCTGCCGGCGGTGCCGTCCCGCAGGACCAGACCCGCGGCAAGGGCCGTCTCCGTCAGGGCTTTGTAGGCGTCCAGGTCCTTCTCGATGCCCGCCTCCCCCAACGCCCCCAGCCGGCGGTGGGCGTGCAGCCAGTGCAGAGCGCGTGAGCGGATGCCGTGGGCGAGCGGCGCCAGGACCGTACTCATGGGCCCTCCTCACCCAGCAGGCGACGGGCGATCGCCAGATCCAGGGTGCAGCGGCCGCCGTCATGGCCGCGCAGCGCGATTTCCCGCACCAGCAAGGACACGTTCACCGGGAGCGGGACACCGTCGGCGGCCAGCCAGGCCAGCCAGCGGGTGATACGGGCCGCCGTGGCGAAGTCACCCCGCAACACCGCCCGGGTCGCCCCCCGCGCCAAAGCCAGGACACCGCACCGTGCGAGGTGGTGGACCGGGCTGTCCAGACCGGGCAGGGCCAGCGATGCCAGCTGCCCCATCCGCAACGACCACGGCACCCACCCCTCCCCGCCATCGCCGTCGGACCCGCCGCCCGTGCGGTGTCGCGGCGCGCTGTCGTCACAGCGGGGCGGTTGCTGCGGGACCACTGCGGCGGCCGGGCGCGCAGCGGGATCGAGGCCCGCCAGGACAGTGACCAGCCCCCAGTCGATCCAGGCCCTGATCCACGGCGCTTCCGGCCCGCCGGGCGGCGCGGCCGGTGACTGCCGCACCGGCGGCAACGCCGACACGCACAGGCACACGGCGGCCGACTCCTCCGGCGGGAGCCTCTGGTCGACCAGCACATACGGAGCCAGCACATCCGCCCCCAGCACACGCACAGCGCTCACCGCGGCAGCCACGCCACCGGCATCCACCCCACCGGCATCCGCGGCCATCGGCGGGCCGGCCTGCGCGGCCTCCAGATGATCCGCCACAACAGCGGTGCCCCCGGCGCCCCGCAGGACACCGAGAGCACCCCGCGCCAAATCCGCGGCCGAAGCCTCGTAAGCGGCGCGCAGCCGTTCGGCGATCACCGGCCCTTCGGCTCCTTCGGCTCCTTCGGCTCCTTCGCCCCGAGGATGATGATGGCAGCCCCGTTCGGGCAGGGCAGCGGAGCGCCGCTCACCGCCGTCTCGGGGGCCGCCATCAGCCCTTCCAGCAGCTCGGCGTTCACCGACAGGACATCCCGTTGCAGCGTGGCGACCGACATCAACACCAACTCCTCGGTGGGTTTTTCCTTACCGCACACCTACCCCTCAAGTCCGGTGAAAATTATGACTATACGGACAATTCGCCCGACTGGCCGAGCGTCGGTACGCCCGCCGGCTCCGGAGGCCGGGGCCCGCTCATGCTCATGCCCTGCCGCCCGGTCGCACGTCCTCGCCCAGGCGGTTCTGCTGCGCCTTCGTGACGGTGCGGACGACGAGCGCGCAGGTCACGGCCGCGCCGATGACGGCCGCGTCGGCCGCCAGCAGCAGCCCCACGTCCGAGTAGGCGCGCCCGATGACGTCGTCCGTGTCGTCGGCGTAGATCAGGCCCGCCCCGCCGAGCATCCCGGCCAGCCACAGTCCCCACCACCAGTTCACGACGCTCGGCAGCCGCTCGCCGGGGGCGCTCGCCCGGTGGATGTCCACGACGATGCCGCGGGGCACCCACAGGTTCATGACGGGCACGATCCAGCCCAGGTACATCCAGGGCCATATGTAGCGCGGGCGTTCTCCGGAGAAGGCGCGTGCGTTGTCCCGGACGCGCCACAGCCAGTTCAGGAACATGGCCGCGCAGAGCACCGTGACGGCGTCCCCCAGGGAACTGACGATGTGGTACCCGTCCTCCAGCGCGGTCGGCGGGCGGTGCCGGCCGTCGCCCTGGTCCAGCGGCCCGGACGCCGGCATGCCCGCCACGGCGAGTCGTATGTGCCATACGGCTCGGGCCACCCAGGCGACGGCCGCCAGGGCGAGCGCGGCGACGGCGAAGCGGGCGGTGCCGCGGACCGGGCGCGGGGGCGGTGGTGTCGTGCGATCGCTCACCGGGCCCTGCCCTCCTTGTTTCATGTCCATGCCCCTGTAGACGGGGAATCCGCTTCCTCCGGATGCGGCGTTCAGGACATCCGCACATCCACGGGTGCGTCGAGCGCGCCGTCGCCGGACGCCGGCGGGCATCCGAGCCGCCCCCGGGTGGCGACGAGCAGGACGAGGGCCGCCGTGACGGCGCTGAGGAGGAAGGCGTTGGACGTGGCCTCCTTGGACAGCCAGGGGAACATGTCCAGCGAGAGCACGGAGAAGTAGTTGTTGATGCCGCAGTGCAGCAGCATGACCAGCGGCATGCTCCCGCCGGAGCGGTTGAACACCCAGGTCATCACGAAGCTGAAGGCGATCGCGGTGACGACGAACTTCAGCACGTGGAGCCCGGTCACGTCCGGGTAGCCGCCCCACTCGGTCAGGAACAGCGGCAGGTGCCAGACACCCCACAGCGGGCCGACGACGACGGTGGCGGCCAGCGGCCCGTAGCGGTGCTGCAACCGGGGCATGGCGAACTCGCGCCAGCCGGGCTCCTCGGCGAGACCGGTGGTGACCATCTGAAGCAGCAGGCCGGGCAGGAACGCGGCCAGCACCACGGCGGGCGGCATCGCGGGCCCGCGGTCGCCCAGCGCGGACGAGGCGATGATCAGCGCCGCGGGCACCGAGAGCAGGACCACGGCGTACCAGCGCCAGTTGACGCGGAACTTGGTCATCCGCCCGCGCCAGGCCCGCAGTCCGGCGCGCCCCTCGGTGGCCCCCGTTACCAGCAGGGCCGACACGATCGGGCCGAGGTAGGCGCCGGGCAGGACGCCGAAGAGCTGGGTGCTGCCACCGGTCGCGGGGAAGGCGAACTGCCAGACGCCCAGGCCGTTCTCGGACATCACGTACGGTGTCCAGGCCGCCCAGCTCAGCACGAAGGCCAGCGAGAAGAACCAGATCACGGGGCTGCGGTGCATGCTGCCCCGCAGGCCGGTGGTGGGGCGGTTCCCGCGGGCCTTGGCGGCCTCGACGGCCGGTCCGGCCTCGGTGGCCGGTCCGTTCTTGACGCTGACGGGTGCTTGGGGGCTCACCGTGATGTCCCTTCGAGGGGGCTGACGTGACGTGTTCAGCACATCAGCCCCAGGTCCGGGGGTCATTGCCGTGCGCGCCCCAGGTGGCGGTACAGCAGGCTGTACCCCGGGGCCCCCGGCGTCGTCAGGCCCGGCGGCGGGCGTCCTCCAGGTACCGCAGGACGGCGGCCACCCGCCGGTCCACCTGGTCGGCCGGCGACAGGTCGAGCTTGGCGAAGATGCTGCGGATGTGCTTGTGCACCGCGCCGTCCGTCACGACGAGCCGCTGCGCGATCGCGCCGTTGCCCAGACCCTCGGCCATCAGCGCGAGGACGTCCCGTTCGCGGGGGCTGAGCCGTTCCAGCCGGATGTCCTGGTGGGAGCGGGTGAAGAGCTGGGCGACGACCTCGGGGTCGATGGCGGTGCCGCCGGACGCCACCCGGTGCAGTGCGTCGAGGAACTCCTCGACCCGCCCGACCCGTTCCTTGAGCAGATAACCCAGGCCGTTCACACCGCCGGTGAGCAGGTCGGTGGCGAAGGACTGTTCGACGTACGCGGACAGCACGAGGACGGCCAGGTCGGGGCGGCGGCGCCGGGCCTCGACCGCCGCGCGGACGCCTTCGTCGGTGTGCGTGGGCGGCATGCGGACGTCGAGGATGGCGACGTCCGGCTTGTGCGCGTCGATGGCGTCGAGGATCCCGTCGGGGGTGCCCGCCGTGGCCACCACGTCGAGGCCCTCGGCGCGCAGCAACAGGGCGAGCCCCTCGCGCAGCAACGGATCGTCCTCGGCTATCACGATGCGCAGGTCACGATCCACAGGGAAGGTCCACTTCAAGGGTTGTCGGGCCGCCGGGCGGGCTGGTCACGCGGAGCGTACCGTCGTGTGCCGCCACACGACGGCGGATCCCGGTGAGCCCGGAGCCGCCGTCCTCTCCCCCAGTGCCCATAGCCTGGGAGGTGCCCCCAGCCCCGCCCCGGCCGTCGTCCTCGATACGGAGGTGCAGCCGGCCGCCGCGGGCGCGGACCGTCACCGCGGCCTGTCCGGCACCGCTGTGCTTGGCGATGTTCGTCAGGGCCTCGGCGACGACGAAGTAGGCGGTGGCCTCGACGGAGGCGGCGCACCGCTCGGGTGCCTCGACATCGGTACGGCAGGGCACCGCACACTCGGCGGCCAGCCCGGACAGCGCGCCGGCCAGTCCCCGGTCGGCGAGGACCGGGGGCAGGATGCTCCGTGAGACGGTGCGCAGTTCGGCCAGCGCCTGTTCGGCGGCGGACTGGGCGCGTTCGAGGAGCTCGTCCGCTCCGGCCGGGTCGCGGGCCACCTGGCGGCGGGCGGCGCCGAGCAGCACGGTGACCGTGACGAGCCGGTTCTGGGTGCCGTCGTGCAGCGAGCGCTCGATACGGCGCAGCTCGGTGGCGTGGGCGTCCAGGGCGGCGGCGCGGGTGGCGGTCAACTCCGCGACGCGCAGGGAGAGATCGGTGTCGGGCCCGGCCGCGAGGAACAGCCGTCCCGGCTGCGCCTGGAGCCGCGCCATGCCGGGGGTGAGGCCGAGGATGATGGCGATCCAGCCCACGCCGAGGAGGGTCGCAGCGAAGGCGTCCGGCCAGGAGGTCGCGGTGCCCAGGCCGATGGACGTGGCGGTCGGGTCCTCGGGCAGGAGCATCCAGAACAGCGGGAAGGCCGTGTCGCGCACGGCGACCACCGGCAGCAGGACACCGAGCAGTCCGAGCAGCAGCCCCAGCGTGGCGTGCCGGACCACCCAGCGCAGTTCCCGCCGGGTGGTGGAGTCGGCGAGGGCGAGCCGCAGCCGTGTGGGCGGAGGGTCCGGGGCGAAGACCTCGGAGCCGTGGCGGGCGAGCCGGGCGCGTTCCCGGCCGGCCAGGGCGTGCAGCGCGCTCAGCGCGGCAGGCACCATCAGCAGCCCCACCCCGACGAGGCTCGTCACGGCGGTGACGCCCAGCCAGACCAGCACGAGCAGCGCGAGCAGGGCCGTGCCGAGTCCGGAGGCGAGCTGCCCGATCGCGCTGCCCGCGGCACTCATGGCCCGTACGGCCATGTCCTTGAGGCCCGCACCCCACTCGTCGGCCGCGTTGTCCTGCATGGCCATGCGGCCTCCCTCCCTTGTTGGCGAACGACCTTACGCAGCACACGAGTTCAACGTGAGCCCGAGAGCCGCGAAGTACAGCCTGCTGTACCCCGAACCGGGCGGACTGCGGGATCGGCCGGAAGGGGCCCCGATCCATAGCGTCGGTGACGACAGCCGACAAGGAACGCACGGAGCAGAGGAAGCCCGCCATGACGAGCGCCCACACGGACCCCTACCGCCTCACCGCCACCGACGACTCGCCCGGCACGCAGTCGCCCGGCACACAGTCGCCGGGCACACAGTCGCCCGCCGTCTCCCGCGGCGACGTCGTCCGTACGCTGCTCTGGACCGTGCTGGTGATCAGCGCGGCCGTCAACCTGATGGCCTCGTACGCCGCCGCCGGCATCTGGCTGAACCTGGCCAGCGGCCTGGTCACCCTGCTCAGCGCCGGCACCCTCGTCGCGCGCAAGCTGCGGGGACGCCGATGAGCACGCCCGTCGCGACAGCCACCGCCCGCAAGGCGCCCGCCATCGCGCTGGCGCACCTGAGCAAGACGTATCCGGGCGACGTCCGCGCCCTCGACGACGTGTCGCTGACCGTGGAGCCCGGCACGTTCCTCGCCGTGATGGGCCCCTCGGGCTCCGGCAAGAGCACGCTGATGCACTGCGCCGCCGGACTCGACTCCCCGACCTCCGGCAGCATCCGTATCGACGGCCACGAGGTCGCCGGCCTGAACGAGACCCGCCGTACCGAACTGCGCCGGGAACGCGTCGGGTTCGTGTTCCAGGCGTACAACCTGATCCCCTCCCTCTCCATCGAGGACAACATCACCCTGCCGTTGCGCCTGGCCGGCCGCCGCCCCGACCGGGACTGGGTGCGCACACTGGTCGAGCGGGTCGGGCTGGCCGGCCGGCTCGCCCACCGCCCGGCGGAACTCTCCGGCGGCCAGCAGCAACGGGCCGCCTTGGTACGGGCGTTGGCGGCGAAGCCGGCCGTCGTGTTCGCGGACGAGCCGACCGGCGATCCGGGTCATGATGCGGCGGGAGGCCGCCGTGATCGCCGCCGCCGCGCTCACCACGGGCCTGCTGCTGTCCGCCGTCCCGCTCGCGCTGCTCGGACAGGGCTTCCTCGGCCGCCCCTGGCCCGAGGGCCCCGTCTGGCTCCTGCCCGCCCTCGCGGCCACGGTCGCCGTGACGGCCTTCCTCACCATCGACCTGCCCACCCGCCAGGCCCTGCGCACACCACCGGCGGACGCCCTCCGCGCACCGTGACCGCGTCCTGACAGCGCCCGCTCAAGAGGAAACCCCCAGGTCGCCGACCTGGGGGTTCCTGCCTTCCTGCTGTACGACGCTGGACCGACGGTGAGGACTACGGCGCGTCGATCAGATCGTGCGGCGGGACCTGCACCGTGCGGGCGCCCGGCTCACCGCCCAGGACGACCTTGCGGAGCGCGACGTTGTTGTCCAGGTTGGTCTCCTGGAGCCGCTTCTCCGGGTTGGCGATCACCTGGATGTAGTAGGTGCCGTTCGGCAGGTCGGTGATGTCGAAGGACTGACCGGGACGGTACTGGGTGTACGTGTCGCCGGAGCCGACGTCGAGGACCTCGCGCACGGAGATCGAGTTCTGCTGACCGCAGGCGGTCGACAGGTCGGTGTTGTACGGGTGCCAGTTGGCGTTCTCCACCGTGTAGTCGATGGCGTCGGTGTTGGCCAGGCAGAACGCCTCCTTGCCGCTGCGCACCTCCTTCGTCTGGTCCTCGCTCAGCAGCCGGTAACTGGCGAAGTCCGTGAAGTGCCAGTGCTCGTGCCCCTTGCGCGCGTCCCACTCCATGGTGCCGCTGGGCGTGTACCCGACCTGCTTGCCGTCGGCGTCGTAGAAGTACTGGTACGAGTCCATCAGGTCCTTGCCGGGGCTGCGGAAGCCGTCCACGACGAGGGGCGCGGGGCCCGCGTTCCAGACGTTGGCGCTGAAGGCGAGGTAGTCCTTGCCCGGTACGTCGCCGTCCTCGCCGTCCGTGATGGCGATGTCCCAGGCGGGCAGGGAACGCAGGTCCGGCTTGGGCACGTCCGCCGGGACGCCCGCCCGGCCGGTGGGCCGCTTGGCGTTGGGCTGGAGCGCGGGCGCGATGCGCGAGCCGTCGGTGTGGCCGCGCCCGTCGCCCAGGTGGGTCGCCGTGCCGCGGTCCTCCAGCGCGTGCGACAGGGCACCCGGGGTGGGGGCGTCGGCGCCGCGCGGGCCGTAGTGGTGGGCGCCGCCGGCGGCGGCCTTGGCGGAGGGCGCGCCCTGAGCGGCTCCGTGGCCGCTGCCCTGGCCGCCGCCGTGGCCGGCTCCGTGGGCGGAGGACCGCGAGGAGGAGGCCCGGCCCGCGCCACCGCCGCCGTCCTCGTCGTACTCCCGCACCGTCACCTTGATGGTCGGCCGGTCGTCGGGGATGCCGAACAGCTCGCGGTACTTCTCGGCCACCGAGACCTTGGCCGTGTACTCGCCCGCCGGCAGGTCCACCGGCTTGTCGTAGTCGACCGTGCTGGTGTTCGACGCCCAGCCCTGCTCGACGCCCCACACCGAGCCCAGCGTCCACGGGTTGGTGGAGCAGCTCTCCGGGTAGTGCGCGGTCGCCGGGGCGTCCGGACGTATCCGCCCGGCGGCGTTGTTCGGGCAGTAGGTGCCGTCGGTCTTCGCCACCACCTCGCCGGCCGCGTTCTCGATCGTCACGTCGAGGAAGCCGGACAGACCGGAGAAGTCCGTCACCATCCCCTCGGGCAGCTCCCGTGTCCTCGTGGTGGTGCCGTCGCGGAGGATCTGCCGGGCGACGACGGGGTCCTTGTACGACTCCCGGGTCACCCTGAACTCGAACGGCGCGTCGTCGACCGTGAGATACGTGCCGAGGTCCAGGTAGACCCCGCCATCCCACTCGTACCGGTCGAGGGTCACGGAGTTCGACGCGGCTATCAGCTTGAGCCTGGGCTCCCCGGGCGCGCCCGCCGGATCCGCCCCGGCTCCGGGAGCGGCCCCGGCGCCGGCGACGACGACGGTGAGCGCGGCTCCGGTGGCGAACGCCGTCCGCCGTAAGCGACCGCGGCCGCGGTTGCCGCTGCCGTTACCGCTGCTGCCGCCGCTGTGCTGTTCCTGTCTGGTCATCGGTTCCTCGTCTGCGAGTGCCATGGTCAGTGGCATCGGACTGGACAGCCCACGAGCTGTGAGCGACCTGTGAGAGGGGTGAAAAGAGGGACGGGGTTGCCTGGTGAGACGAAAAAACAGGGGTAGGCAGGCCCGCACCCACAGGCGGGACGCCCCGGAACGTCCCCTTCATCCGCCCTTCGACGAACGGCACATGGCCGAAAGCCACGCGACGGGCCGGAGAATCCGTGCAGGAGTGTCACACCGCCTGCACACACACTTTCGAATGGCTCGTTAGTGTGGTTGGCCGCTCGATACCACGTGCGACCGTGACCAGACCAGGCCACAGCCCGGCTGGGTCGACGGCCTGTCAACCCGGGAAGACCACAGATGGACTACTGCTCCTCGTGTCGTCGACACCTCAACAGCGCCCTGGTGTGCCCCGGGTGCGGTGCCTACGCACCGGACATCGCCCCGGTCACCGACGGCGGTCGTACCGTGTCCGCCCTGCCCGCCGCGGCGGCGGCTGACGACGCGGCGAACGCGGTGCCGTCGTGGGAGCGCACGGCATCGGACACGTGGCAGGACACCCACCCGCAGGGCGGGGCAGCGCTCGGCGCCGGCCTGGCCGATGCCCCGGCGACCGACCCGTACGGCGACTTCGAGAGCACCGGCGAAGGGGCACCTCCCGCACCGCAGGGGCGGGCGGCACGGCGGCGCGAGCGGGCCGCCTGGAAGAAGAACAAGCGCCGCGCCGTGGTCGCGACCACCGTCGCGCTCATCGGAGGCGGCCTGACCCTCTCGTCGATGGAGCGGAACTCGGGCGACCGGGCCCAGGCGGCCACCGCGCCGGAACTCCCGCGCACGAACATCGGCGGGGAGGAACCGACGGCGGAGCGCACCGACCCGAAGTCCCAGGGCAGCGACAAGCCCCGCTCCTCGTCCACCCCCTCGCAGTCCGCGGCGACCAACGCCCCGAAGGAGCAGTCCGCCACCCCGGCCCACTCCGCCCCGCAGAGGGTTCAGCCGGACACCGCCACCGCCCCCCGCACGACGCTCCCGCTGGTCCCGAAGCCGAAGCCCAGCTCGCCGTCCTCCGACGGATCGGGCTCCGGCCAGAGCGGTCAGAGCAGCCAGGGCGGTACGGGCACGGACACGCAGACACCCACGCCCGCCCCCTCCGAGGACGCGAACTCGGGCTCGGGCTCGGGGTCCGGGTCGGACTCGGGCTCCGGCTCGAACACGGGCACCACACCGACGAGCCCCGCACCGGAGGCGACGTCACCCGCGAAGCTCTGCCTGCTCGTGATCTGCCTCGGCGGCTGACGGACCTTCCGCGCCCGTGGCTGCCGCTCAGCGGCGGGCGACCCGGTTCACCCAGTTCCCGGGGGAGAAGTCCACGCCGGGCAGCCCTTCCGGAAGCATCCGGGCATCCGCCGTCTGCGGCTCCGACGCGGGCTCGGTGCTCGGGCAGAGCGCACGGATGATGTGCTCGCTGAGGGCTTCGTCGATCGGACTCGGCTCCAGCCCGGTGCCGTCCTCGTTGAGGCGCTGGTACTTCATGAGGTTGAAGCCGAGGGCGATCTGACGCGTGCCGTCGGGGCTGGACAGCGCGATCGTGCCGGCGCCGAAGACCGCGCCGTCGTGACCCCAGAAGCGGCCGCAGCCGGGCAGGTCCTGGGCGTAGATGCCCAGGCCGTAGTCGATACCGCCCGCGGGGACCGTGGTGAGCATCTCGTCGAGGGCCGCACGGCCGATCAGTCCGCCGCCCAGCAGGGTGCGGTAGAAGCGGTTCAGGTCGTCGGTGGTCGACACGATCGCGCCCGCCGTGTTCGCCCAGGACATGTCGTAGACGCTGTAGTCGCGGGGCGGGTCGATCAGGCCGTAGAACGACTCGTACATCCTGGCGTGCGGGCCCTTGATGTACGGGCTGCGCGGGTACGTGGTGTCGCGGAGCCCGGCGCGGTCGATGACGTTGCGGGTGATGTACGTCCCGGCGTCCTGGCCCGTGACCTTCTCCAGGATCAGCCCGGCTATCACGTAGTTGGTGTTGGAGTACGACCACCGCTCGCCGGGCCGTCCGGTAGCCGGCGCCGCCAGGCCGAGGCGCACCAGTTCCTCCGGGGCGATGGAGCGGAAGCGCTCCTCGTCGAGGCTCGCCGTGGAGTTCTGGGCGAGGGAGGGGAAGGCGCCGAGGATGTAGTCGCCGATCCCGCTGGTGTGGTTGAGGAGCATCCGTACGGTGACGTCCTGGCCCCGCTCCCCCGGAACCAGGTCCGGGACGTACGCACCGATCGGCGCGTCGAGCCGGACCTTGCCGCGCTCCACCTGCTGGAGCAGGGCCACGGCGGTGAACGTCTTGCTGATGCTGCCCACGCGGTGCCGCATACCGGGGGCGACCGGCCGCCCCGTGTCCACGTCGGCGAGTCCGGCCGCGCCGGTCCACCGGTCACGGTCCTCACGGACGGACGAGTAGGCGCCGTACATACCGGCCTCGTGGACGGCGCGCAACGTGCTGCGCAGGGCGGCACGATCCAGCGTTCCGGTGTCGGCGGAGGCGGAGGCGGAGGCGGAGGCCGCCGGTAACGCGGTGGTCAGCAGGAGCGTGGTGCCCAGGACGGTTCCGATGATCCGGGTGATACGCAAGGCCGATCCTTCCCTGGTTGTCCGTGGTTGCGGGCATGCCAGGGGTAATTGTCATGGCGCATCGATGCGCCTTACATCCTCCCCACGGAGGATCAGGCCCCCCACCGGTGTACTGACACCACACCAACCCCCCTCCTTCACCGAGCGGTTGACGCCCCCTCGTCGAAGCTCGCGAAGTACGCGGCGGCCATGTCCTCGTCGCCGTGGCCGTGTTCGGCGGCGCGGGCCAGGCGTTCGGCGGTCGCGGCGGCCACGTCGAGGCGTACGCCGTGCTGCTCGCCCGCGGCGACGATCAGCCGGGCGTCCTTGACGGCGGTCGTCACGGCGAAGGAGGCGGGTGAGAGCCGGCCCTCCAGGATCAGCCCGGCCTTGGCCCGCAGGTACCCCATGTCGAGCGGGCCACCGGCGATGGCGTCGAAGAAGCCCTGCGGGTCCACCCCGAGGGCCTGCGCCAGGGCCAGGACCTCGCCGGTCGCACTGGTGGCCGCGAGCACCCAGCTGTTGGCCACCAGTTTCAGCCGGGTGGCGCTGCCCGCCGCGCCGTCCTCCCCGGTCCACACCGTACGGGCGCCGACCGCGTCGAAGACCGGCGTCACCACGTCCCGGCCCTCGACGGGCCCGGCCGCGAGCACGGTCAGCTGTCCGGCCTCCGCGGGCTGCTTGGTCCCGAGAACGGGCGCGTCGTAGAAGACCAGCCGGTGCTCGCCGGCGAACCCGGCCAGCTCGCCGATCGCCTCAAGGCCCGCGGTGGTGCACTGCACCCAGGCGGCACCCGGCCGCAGCGCGTCCCCCGCCTGCTCCATCACATCCAGGGCGGCCGGGCCGTCGTACAGCATGGTCAGCACGACATCGGCGCCCCGCACCGCCTCGGCGGGCGTACCCGCGACGTACACACCCTCGGCCGCCAGCGGCTCGGCCTTGTCGCGACTACGGTTCCACGCGCGCACCCCGAGTCCAGCACGCGCGAGGTTACGGGCCATCGGGGCACCCATGATGCCGGTGCCCAGGACTGCCACGGTGAGGTTGTCGGTCATGACGTACTCCCTGCTTCCTCGCTCGTCTGTCTCGGACCCGGTCGCGCTGTTCGAGACAGACGAGCGTTGCTCACCGAATCCTCGCCCCTCAGCGGCAGGCGAGGCAGTCGACTCGGGAGGGATGTGCCAGTCACAGGAAGGTTCACCTGCATGATGTAGAGCCGTTCGTGCCGGGGAACGATCAGGTAGTTGAAGAAGCCGCCGGGCACATGGGCGAAGCCTCCTTTCGGGCCTTCTCCCTGGTAGTGGTGCCGTCGAGGTAGAAGGCTTCGGCGGCGCGGACCAGTTCGTCGGCCTTCTTCTCGACCTCGGCGAGGAATGCCGGAGGGGCGCCACCTGCGACGTGCTGTTCGTCCGGGTCGTACTCCCACTGCCACGTCACAGAGTCACCGCCCGCTGGGCCTCCGCTTCGACGGCGGTCAGTTCGTCCATGCCCGACCGGAATGCGGGGTCGTCCTTGCTGCCCGTGCCGTTTACCGCAGCAAGCGCGGTGCGGTAGCGAGCGGACAGGTCGGGGCGGCGTTCGATCTCGACCTGTGCATGCCAGTATGTGAGCCAGTGCTGGAGGTGACCGATCTTGCCGTCTGCGATAGCGGCTGCGAGCGCCTGCTCCTTGTGTCGCTCCATCTCGCCCAGCCGATGGGGAGCGATGCGCGCGAGGGCGACACGGACGGCGTCGGGGGTTCGCTCCGGCTGGGGGATCAGCTCCTGTCCGTGATCAGGCTGAGTGGTCACGCGAGGCTCCTTCGGTCTGCACTCCTTGCCGACCACCGTAGCGGCGACGGCAGACAACGGCGCCGGGCCCACCGCCCGACCTTCACCGAGGGCGGGCACCACGCGACCTCCTACTGACACCGGGCTCCCACCCCACCCACCTCGAACCACATCAGCTTGCCCGCGCTCCGCCCGATCCGGTCCCCTCCGAGCGGCCACCCGCCCCAGGCGTCCGCGCACTGCCGCACGAGCAGCAGCCCGCGCCCGCGAGTGGCGTCGTTCGGGGGTGGTGCGGGTGGCGGCGCACCCATGGCCGGGGGCCCGTCGAAGGGTGGCGGGATGTACGGGTTGGTGTCCCACACGAACACCCTGAGCCGCCCTTCCCCGAGCGCGCGGAGGCACAGGGACGCGGGACCTTTGGCGTGCCGGTACGCGTTGGTGACCAGCTCCGACGTCAACAGCTCGGCGACGTCGAGTAGTTGCTCCATGCCGTGGCTCGTGAGTGCGGCGCGTACGGTCATGCGGGCGACGCGGGCGGAATGGGGGTCGTGAGGCAGGCGGAGGACGTAGCACCACTTCTCGGAAGTGGAGATTTCGGGCAACGAGCAGTCGGGCGGCGATACGGTGACCATGAACACCTCTGGGGAGGAACGGGACTTGGGGACGCTCAACGATGGCGCCGAGCGGTGGCAATGCCTGGCTTGGTGCGCTTCCGGCTTACAAGCGGCGCGAGTTGAGCTTGTAACCTCACCGTAGCGCAGCAGTTGAGATACATCTCTCTATGCCAGGAGATGCATCAGCAATTACCTCGTGTGAGGGACACGAGAGCCGCGCTGCGGCCCGAAAGGAGACGTCTTGCCGTCGAATAACAATCCCAACCTGCGCCAGCGACGGCTGGGCGCTGAGCTGCGCAAACTTCGCGAGCGAACCGGGTTCAACGTCACCCAGGCCGCCGCTCACCTGGGCGTCAACCAGGGTCGCGTCAGCATGATCGAAACAGGACGCACGCCTCTCAGCGCCGACCGGGTGCGCGCGATCGCATCCGCCTACGAGTGCTCCGACGAGTCACTCATCGACGCACTGGCCGCGATGACAGGACGACGCACGCGGGGCTGGTGGGAGGAGTACCGCGAGCACCTGCCCGCAGCCCTGGTCGATCTCGCCGAACTCGAACACCACGCCACCGGGCTGCGCGCAGCGCTCATCGTCCACGTCCCGGCCCTGTTGCAGACGACAGACCACGCACGAGCACTCTTCAGGCAAGTCGCACCGCCCATGCGGCAGTACGAGATCGAGCACCGCCTCACGCACCGCATCAAACGGCAGGGCGTGCTGCACCGGGAGAACCCACCCTCGTACACGGCCACCATCCACGAGGCCGCGCTTCGCATGGGATTCGGCGGCCCGTCCGTGGCCCGTGCCCAGCTCCAGCACCTCCTTGAGATGAGCGAACTGGCCCACGTCACAGTCAGAGTGATCCCCTTCGGCGCGGAACACTTCCCCACCACGGGTCAGTCCATCGACTACATCCAGGGCCCCGTACCGGAGCTCGACACCGTCCAGTTGGACACGCATCACAGGGCCTGCGAATTTCTCGACGCA
The DNA here is from genome assembly GCF_014650715.1 of Streptomyces bluensis. Classification (GTDB taxonomy): domain Bacteria; phylum Actinomycetota; class Actinomycetes; order Streptomycetales; family Streptomycetaceae; genus Streptomyces; species Streptomyces bluensis. The sequence continues at coordinate 68,555 of NZ_BMVM01000017.1, forward strand.
GAAGCACAGTTGAGTAAGTACCGTTCGGTGCTCGACCGCATGGAGTCGAGCGCGCTCAGCCCCGCAAAGTCACGCGACTTCATCCACCGACTCACCCAAGACATCTGAGAGAGCCGAATCGTGCACAGCCTCCACTGGCAGAAGTCCACCTACAGCGGCGACGGATCGAACTGCGTCCACCTGGCCACCAGCGCCGGAGGCGCCATCCACCTCCGCGAGAGCGACGAACCCGACACCATCCTCACCACGACCACGGCCCCCCTCCACGCCCTCATACGCACCCTGAAGACACCCCCACCGGAAGGCGTCCGCTGAGGAAACGAGCAATTGGCAGGTTTCGGCCACCCGGCCACTCCGCGCAGCCCGACTCCAAGGGTCACGCGACCGTGCCCCATGGCCAAAACCTGCCGATCACAGCGCGCCCGCCCAGCGCCAACGGCTCCGGCGGCGGGTCGCACTCCGCCGCCGGAGCCGGTCCCCTTTCCCCGGGGGTCTGTGGCCAAGACGCAGGCTTGAAGCGATTTAAGTGCTGATACCATCGACCCGGTTTCACGAGCGTGTCAAGGCTCACGCAGGAAAAGTCCGGGGGAGAGAGCCGGAGGACCAGTGTCCGAGAAAGCAGCCCGCCCCCGCCTGGAAGACGTCGCCGCCCGCGTGGGCCTGTCCACCGCGTCCGTCTCCCTCGTTCTGCGCGGCGTGCCCGGCCCCAGCGAGCGCACCCGGCAGCGGGTGCTGAAGGCGGCCGCGGAGCTCGGCTACCAGCCCGACCGCAACGCCAGCATGCTGGCCCGCCGACGCAGCCGTCTGCTCGGCGTGATGGTCGACATCCACAGCCCGTTCCACGCCGAGCTGGTCGAACACCTCCACACGGCCGCCGAGCAGGTCGGCTACGACCTCGTCCTGAGCACCCAGACCCGTACCCGCGACGAGACCACCGCCGTAGAAACCCTCCTCGCCTTCCGCAGCGAGGCGCTGATCCTGCTCGGCCCGGTCGCCCCGGCCGCCACGCTCACGGCCCTCCACCAGAAGGCGCCGGTCGTCTCGGTCGGCCGCCGCATCCCCGACGCGGAGCTGGACGTCGTACGCACGGCCGACGACGACGGGGTCGGCCAGATCGTCGACCACCTGACCGGGCTCGGCCACCGCTCGATCGCGTACGTCGACGGCGGCAAGGGCGTCATCGCCACCGACCGGCGCCGCGGCTACCGCGAGGCCATGCGCCGCCACGGCCTGGACGACCACATCCGCGTCCTGCACGGCGACCACACGGAGGAGGCGGGCGAGCGGGCCGCCGGCCGGCTCCTGAGCGGCAGCGGACTGCCCACCGCCGTCGTCGCGTTCAACGACCAGTGCGCCATCGGCGTCCTCACCGCCCTCGGCCGGGCGGGGGTCCCCGTCCCCGGCGCGGTGTCCGTCGCCGGGTACGACGACGACGCGCTCTCCCGCCTCAGCTGCTTCAACCTGACGACGGTCAGCCAGAGCGCCGAGGAACAGGCCCACCACGCGGTCACGGCCGCACTGGAACGCCTCGACGAGGGCCGCACGGAACCCCGCGAGATCGTCCTCCCGCCCCAGCTGGTGGTACGCGGCACGACGGCGCCGGTCGCCTGACCGTAGGCCCCACGCTCCAACAACCCTTTGCCGCACTGCGGTTACCCGCCGCTCGCGGTCTTGCGTGCGGTGAATGCTTCAACCAGCATTCCCCCCCGATGGATAAAACATTGAACCGGAGACCGGCACTCAAGCCGGTACTGGTCGGCCTCCTGGCCGCCCTGGCTCTCTGTGCGCCGGGCTTCGCCCCGGCCCCCGCCGTGGCGGCGGACGACCGCAGCGCCACCGCACCCGTCAGCGCCACGGAACCCGTCAGCGCCACGGAACCCGTCCCCGAAGTGTGGCCCACTCCCCAGCAGGTGCGGCCGGGTCACGGTTTCCTTCCCGTCCCCCGGCGTGTCGTCGAGGTCGTCGGCCGCGACACCGACCCGTCCGCGCGCAGGCTCGTCGAGAAGACCCTCCGCGCCGCCGGCGCCCGCACCATCACCACCGTCACGGCGGGCGACCCCGTACCCCCCGCCGCCCTCACCGTCTACGTCGGCGGTCCGGGCGAGAACCCGGCAACCGCCAAGGTGCTGTCCCGGCTGGGGGCGACGTCGCCCAACGGGCTCCCCTCCGGCGGCTACGCCCTCGCCGCCGGCCGGGGCCGGGTCGCCCTGTCCGGCGTCGACACCACGGGCACGTACTACGCGGCCCAGACCCTGCGGCAGCTGGTCACCGGCCGCCGCTCCGTCCCCGCCACCACGGTCCGCGACTGGCCCGAGACCCCGCTCCGCGGCGTGATCGAGGGCTTCTACGGCGCCCCCTGGTCCCACCAGGACCGCCTGTCCCAGCTCGACTTCTACGGCCGTACCAAGCAGAACGTGTACGTCTACTCCCCCAAGGACGACCCGTACCTGCGCGCGAACTGGCGCGACGAGTACCCCGCCGACCAACTCGCCCGCCTGAAGCAGCTCGTGGACCGCGCGGCGGAGAACCACGTCCGGTTCACGTACGCCCTCTCGCCCGGCCTGTCGGTCTGCTACTCCTCGGCGAGCGACCGCGCGGCCCTGGTCGCCAAGTTCGAGTCGCTGTACGCGATCGGCGTGCGCTCCTTCGCCGTCCCGCTGGACGACATCAGCTACACCACCTGGAACTGCCCGCAGGACCAGGTGGAGTACGGCACCGGAGGCGGAGCGGCGGGCACGGCCCAGGCGGCGCTGCTGAACTCCGTGGTGAAGGACTTCGTCGACGCGCACGGCGACGTCCAGCCGCTGGAGATGGTGCCGACCGAGTACTCCGACCTCGCCGACTCCCCGTACAAGACGGCCCTGCGCGAGAAGCTCGACCGCTCGGTGGTCGTGGAGTGGACCGGCGTAGGAGTCATCGCCCCGACGATCAGTACCGAAGAGGCCCGGCAGGCCCGCGAGGTCTTCGGGCACCCGATCCTCATCTGGGACAACTACCCGGTCAACGACTACACCACCAGCCGTCTCCTCCTCGGCCCCTACACGGGCCGTGAGCCGGGCGTGACGGCCGAGGTCACCGGCATCACCGCCAACCCGATGGTCCAGGCCGAGGCCAGCAAGCTCGCCCTGTTCACCTCGGCCGACTACGCCTGGAACCCGGAGGCGTACGACCCGAGGGCCGCCTTCCTCGCCTCGGTCAGGGACCTCGGCGGCCCGGCCGCCGCGGCACCCCTGCGGATCTTCGCCGAGAACAGCTACTCCTCGCTTCTCGACACCACCGAGTCCCCCACCCTCAGACCGCTCATCGCCGCCTTCACGACGGCGTACGAGAACGGAAGCGGGCAGGCGACGAAGGGCGCGGCCCGCAGGCTCTCCGCCTACTTCGCCTCCATGGCCGACGTCCCCGCCGACCTGCGCGCCCGCCTCGACAACCCGGGGTTCCTGACGGAGACCTCGGCGTGGCTGGACAAGCTCGGCGCGTACGGCGACGCCGGCGGCACAGCCGTCAAGCTGATGCTCGCCCAGGCCAACGGCGACGACACGGCCGTATCGACGTACTACGACCAACTCCAGGAGCAGAGGAAGGAGTTGGACGCCGTACCGCAGCAGATCGCCCCCGGTGTCATGGACCGCTTCCTGTTCGACGCCACGCTGCGGGCCGCGCCCGATCCCGGCCCGGACGCCTCGTTCGCGCCGTCGTCGCTGACGCTGGCGCCGGGAGCGAGCGACAAGGTCACGCTCACGGTGGCGGACAACCGCTCCACGGCGGAGAAGACAGTGCACTGGACGCTCGACGTCCCCCAGGGCCTGACCGTCTCCCCGTCCTCCGGCACGCTCACCGTCCCGGCGGGCGGCAAGGCCACGGCGACGGTGACCTTCACGGCGGGCCCCGGAGCGGACGACGGAGTCCGGTCCGTCGTCGTGGCGGGTGACGGGCTCGTCAGTCGCGCGATCCCGGTCCGCGTCACGGACGGCAAGGGCAGCGACCGCGCGCTCACCGCCAACTTCAGCGGCGCGTCGGTCAGTTCGGTGGACCTGGAGTCCGGTACGGCGACGGAGATCCCGGTCGGGAAGAACCCCGGCGAGGTCGTCGTCAGCGCGGACGGGCGGACCGCGTACGCGGCCAACCAGGGCTCCGACACGGTGAGCGTCATCGATGTGGTCTCGGGCGAGGTCACGCGGACGGTGGCCGTCGGCGACGTACCGGCGGGTCTCGCCCTCACCCCCGACGGCAGGACCCTCTGGGTCGCCGACTACGCCGACGACGCGGTCCAGCCCATCGACCTCACGACGGGCACGGCGGGCGCGAGGATCGCGGTCGGCGACGGCCCGGAGAACATGGCGATCACCCCGGACGGCTCCACCCTCTACGTGGCCAACATCCATGACAGCACGGTGACTCCGGTCGACCTGTCCGGCGCCTCGGCCACGGCGGGCAGGGCGATCCGGGTGGGCCCGAACCCGTTCGACGTGGTGGCGTCACCCGACGGGCGGACGGTCTACGTGTCGAACTCTGGCGGCTCCGCCTCGTCGACGGTCACTCCGATCGACACCGCCACGAACGACACCCGCCCGACCCTCCTGGTCACCGGCCAGGCGTACGGCCTCGCGCTCTCCCCCGACGGCCGCACGCTGTGGGTCAGCGCGAGCACGGGTGACACGGTCACACCTGTCGACACGGTCACGGGCGCGCCGGGCACACCGGTCACCGTCGGCCGGTCCGCGTTCGACGTCGCCCTCGACTGGAACGGCACGACGGCGTACGTCACGACCGCGGACGCCGGCACGCTCGTACCGGTCACGACGGCGACCGGTGCGGTGGGCACCGCCCTGAAGACGGGCGCGTACCCGCTGGCCGTGGCGGTGACGCCGGTACCGGTCGGCTAGGGCCGGTCGTTTCCGGCTCCCGGAGCCGAAGACCGGGAGCCGGAGGCCGGAGGCCGGGAGCCGGGAGCCGGAGGCCGGGAGCCGGGAGCCGGAGGCCGGGAGCCGGAGGCCGGGAGCCGGGAGCCGGAGGCCGGGAGTCAGGGGCTGTCGCGGTGGCCATCAGGCAGTGGGTGCCGCCATACTTCGGGGCGGCACGGCGCTCCGAAGTATGGCGGCACCCACGGCTTCCACTCCGGGTTCCCCGCCACGGCTTCCGCGCCGCGCATCCTCACAAGGCGCCCATCAGGCTATCTTGCTTAAGTCAATCAACTGACTTAGATTTACCCTGTCGCGCACGCCGTGCACACCGCGTACCCCGTGCACACCCCGATTCGCCCCTACGGAGGCCCGGCCATGTCCCATGCCCTTGCCCGACCCGCCCCCGACGTGGGGCCCGCCGCACCGCGGGCCGGCCTCGTCGTGGTGGCGCTGGCCTTCGGCGGCATCGTGGTCTCGCTCATGCAGACCCTCGTCATCCCGATCGTCCCGGAACTGCCCCAGCTGCTGAACGCCCCGGCCTCCGACACCGCCTGGGCCGTCACCGCCACCCTGCTCGCGGCCGCGGTCGCCACCCCGGTCATGGGACGGCTGGGGGACATGTACGGCAAGCGCCGCATGCTCCTGGTCAGCCTGGTGATGCTGATCGCCGGTTCGGTCACGGCCGCGCTCAGCGACTCCCTGACCCCGATGATCGTCGGCCGGGTGCTCCAGGGTCTGGCGTCCGGCGTCATCCCCCTCGGCATCAGCATCATGCGCGACGAACTGCCCGCCGAACGGCTCGGTTCCGCCACCGCCCTGATGAGCGCCTCCCTCGGCGTCGGCGGCGCCCTCGGCCTGCCCGCCGCCGCCCTGATAGCCGACAACTACGACTGGCACGTCCTGTTCTGGACCTCGGCCGGCCTCGGCGTCCTCGCCCTCGTCCTCGTCCCCGTCTTCGTACCGGAGTCCAGGGTCCGCACCGGCGGGCGCTTCGACCTGCTCGGCGCACTCGGCATGGCGGCCGGTCTGGTCTGCCTGCTGCTGGGCATCTCCAAGGGCGCCGATTGGGGCTGGACCAGCGGCACCACCCTCGGTCTGTTCTGCGCCGCGGTCGTCGTACTGCTGCTCTGGGGCCTGTTCGAGCTGCGCACCTCGCAGCCGCTGGTCGACCTGCGCACCACCGCCCGCAGCCAGGTCCTCTTCACCAACCTCGCCTCGATCGCCGTCGGCTTCGCCATGTTCGCGATGTCCCTGGTGCTTCCTCAGCTCCTCCAGTTGCCTGAGGCGACCGGCTACGGCCTGGGCAGGTCGATGCTCGCGGCCGGTCTGGTCATGGCGCCCTCCGGTCTGGTGATGATGGCCCTCGCGCCGGTCTCCGCCGCCGTCACCAAGGCCAAGGGCCCGAAGGTGACCCTGCTGATCGGCTCGCTGATCGTGGCGGCCGGCTACTGCCTGAACATCGTCCTGATGTCGGAGGTCTGGCACTTCGTCCTGGTCTCCTGCGTCATCGGCGCCGGTATCGGCTTCACCTACGGCTCGATGCCCGCGCTCATCATGGGCGCCGTGCCCGCGTCCGAGACGGCCGCCGCCAACAGCCTCAACACCCTGATGCGGTCCATCGGCACCTCGACGGCGAGTGCCATCGCCGGTGTGATCCTCGCCCAGATGACCACCGACTTCGGCGGCCACGCCCTGCCCTCCGAGAACGGCTTCAAGGTGGTCCTCGCGGTCGGCGCCGGTGCCGCCCTCCTCGCCTTCGCCATCGCCCTGTTCATCCCGCGCCAGCAGCCGGCCGCCGACGCGGCGCAGACGGCACAGGCGGCACAGGCGGCCGCCGAGCCCGCGTCCCCGGACACCACAGTGGCGCCCTCGGCGGAGAAGTCACCGACCCCCGCGCCGGCCGGCGCCGCGACTCCCGCCTTTGACGACGCGAGCGGCGGCATCCCGGTGAACGGACACGTCCTCGGCGCGGAGAAGACCCCGGTGGGCGCGGCGGCGGTGACGCTGATCTCGCTCGAAGGACGGCAGTTGAGCCGCTCGGTCACGCGGGAGGACGGTTCGTACGGTGTGGCCGCGCCCGGCGCGGGGCCGTACGTCCTCATCGCCTCCGCGGACGGCTACCAGCCCCAGGCCACGAACATCGTCGTGGGCGACGCCGCGGTCACGTACGACGTCCTGCTGAGCGGCACGAGCAGGCTGGCGGGTGTGGTCCGGTCCGCGGACAGCGGCGCCCCGGTCTCCGGTGCCGTGGTCATCGTGACGGACGTCCGGGGCGACGTACTCGCCACCGGAGGGACCGACACCCTGGGCGAGTTCACCCTCACCGACCTCGTACCGGGAACCGTGACCCTCGCGGTCAACTCGCCCAAGCACCGCCCGCTGGCCCAGCCGGTGGAGATCGGCAGCGGAACCACGCGGCTGGAGGTGGAGCTCCACCCGGGTGTGCAGGTGCGTGGCACGGTGCGCGGCGGCAGCGGAGCCCCGCTGGGCGACGCGCGGGTGACGCTCGTGGACGCGGCGGGCAACGTGGTCGCCTCGGCGACGACCGGCGACGACGGCGCGTACGCCTTCTCCGACCTCGACAGCGGCGCGTACACGGTCATCGCGACGGGCTACCCGCCCCAGGCGGCCGGGATCACGCTGTCCGGCACCGATGTCGAGGACCACGACATAGAACTGGTCCACGGCGAGGGGTAGTTGGGCGACCCCGGGGGCGGCCCGTGGGCGACCCCCTGGGTGGCCTCTGGGCGACCCCCTCCAGAACCCCGGTCCGCGGGCGGCACCTTGAGCGGAGGGCACCGCCCGCGGGCCGGCCCGGGGAAAGGGCTCCGGCCACGGCAGGAGCGGCACGGGACGGCCGTGTCCCCGTCGCCGGAGACCCGTCTGTCGGGGTACTAGGGTGCGGTGCACCCCCGGCCTCCCCCTCTGGGGGTGCACCGCACCGCGTGACCGTACGGACCCCCCTCAGCGCGCCTCAGCGCACGGACGGACGGCACGCACCGAACAGAAAAGAGAAGCGCCATGGCCCTCAGCGCACGCGTCCGCACCCGGGACGGCTGGGCCGTACCCCACGCAGTGGTCACGGTGACTGACATGTCCGGCATCCAGGTCCTGCGCGCCGAGGCCGACGCCGAGGGCAGGGTGAAGGACACCACTCCCCTCGAACCCGGCCCCTACACCGCGATCGTCACCGCCCTCGGATACGCCCCCACCGCGTCGACGGCACTCGTCACGGCGAGCGGCCGGGCGGAGCTCGGTCAGGTCGTCCTCGCCCGCCAGGGCGGCGTGGAACTTCCCCCGCCCGGACCGTGGACCATCGACCCGGTGCACTCCTCGGTCGTGGCCGTCGCCCAGCACCTGGGACTGTCCAGTGTCCAGGGCCGGTTCACCGAGTTCGGCGGGCGCTTCGAGGTGGCCCGGGACACCGTGCGCTCCCGCGTGGAAGCGGTGATCCAGGCGGCGTCCATAGACACCGGCAACCGCATGCGCGACGACCACCTCCGCTCCCCCGACTTCCTCGACACCGAGCAGTACCCCACCATCACGTACCGCTCGACCGGCCTCACCCCCGGCGGCCGCGACCGCTGGACCGTCCACGGCCGGCTCGGCCTCCACGGCGTCGTCCGCCCCGTCGACCTCGACCTCGCCTACCTCGGCACGGGCCCGGACCCCTGGGGCGGTATCCGGGCGGCGTTCCGCGCCACCACGGAACTCCACCGCGACGACTTCGCCATCAGCTACAACCAGATCCTCCAGGCGGGCATCGCGGCGATCGGAGCGACGCTGCGGGTGGAGCTGAACATCCAGGCGGTGCAGGGGGAGGAACTGCCGGAGGTCTGAGGGGCGCCCGTATTCCGGCTGACGCCACGCCCGGGAATCAGCAGGGCCCCAGGTGAGCCAGCACGGCCCGCATCGCCTGTGCCACGGCCTGGCGGGACTGCTCGATGTGGTCGATCGACTCGAAGCCGTGGTGCGCGTCCGGCACGTCGATCACCTCGACGCCGGTCCCGCACTCCTTGGCCGCGGCCAGGAAGTCCTCGACCGTGGCGGCGATCTCCGCGTTCTCCAGGCCCACCCGGGTCAGCACGACCGGCAGGCGTCCCGCGCCGTTCACCGCGTCGGCCGGGCGGAAGCGGGGGTCCACGGCTCCCCAGGAGGACAGCGGCGCGAGGATGGGGTACGTCGCCGCCGCGCACCGCAGCCATGACGGGGGCCCGGCCAGCCAGTGGGCGAGCAGCAGCCCGGCGCCGGAGAAGAACCACAGCGCGATGCGCTCCGGGTCGACGCGCGGGTCGGCCCTGACCCGTTCGACGGCTTCGGTGATGTCCGCGGCGGCACGCCCGTAGTCGTCAAAGCCGTGCAGCCGGTGGTCCACGGTCACGCCGACCACGCCGAGGCTCGCGGCGTACCGGCCGTAGCCGACGAAGGCCGGCCAGTCGCGCGGTGTGGGCCGGACGTCGGCGGGGAGGGGGCCGCCGTGGACGAACACCACCGCCGGGCGGGGCCTGTCGGAGGCCGCCTCCGATACTTCGTCGGGGACGTCCGGGAGGTAGAGGTCGATCCGTCCCACCCGCTCGCGGGGCCGCTCCGGTACGTCCAGGACGAAGGGCCGGAGGTACGGGGGCACCGCCCCTGTCGGGGTGATCCGGTGTCCCTCCCCCTCCGCGGCCCTGAGCAGCACCTCCGCCAGTTCCTCGGGGCGGGAGAGCATCGGCCAGTGTCCGGTGGCGAGTTCGAAGAAGCTCGTCTCGGGCTTCGCGAGGTGCTGGAACTGCGGCAGTCCGCCTGCGACCAGGTCCTCGATCAGGGCGATGTTCAGGCCGTTCCCGGTGCACAGGACGCCGGTGGCGGGCAGGGCGGTGACCGCGCCCGAGAGCCTGAGCGGCCGGGTGAGCGTGCCCGTCGGCTGCGGTGCGGCGTACCGGGTCAGCCGGGCCAGCGCCTCGTCCGTCAGCCCGTCGGTGCTGCCCCAGCGCTGCCACTGCTCGGACGAGGGCGCGGGGATCCGCCAGGGGGTCCGGCCGTCGCTGAGTTGCCGGCGGATCTCCTCGTCCGGCACCAGTTGCCCCGCCGTGTCGCCGTCCCGGGGCATGCCCGTGTCCAGGTGCACGACGCGGGTGATCCGCTCCGGGCGGCGGTCGGCGGCGCCCAGCACCGGGTGGATGCCGTAGTCGTGGCCGACGATCACCACCTCCGGGGCGTCCTGGGCGTCGACACCGTCGATCACCCGCACCACGTCCTCGATGTGCGTCTCCAGGTCCGTGCCGGGGACCGCCTCGTCGCGGCGGTCCCCCATGCCGGTGAGGGTCACCGGGTGCACCTCGGCACCCGACTCCCGCAGCCGCTCGGCCACCTCCTGCCAGATCCAGTCCCCGGTGAAGCAGCCCGCCACCAGTACGAACGCCGTCACGATCGCCTCGCCTCCTTCGTCTTCTCCTCGCCGTGCTCGACGTGCTCGCCGTGCTCGCCGTGCTCGCCGGTACGGTAGGAACTCCCCCTGAGGGAGGTTCAAGCCGTGACGCCGGACGACATGTTGAGCATCGGGGAGCTCGCCGAGCGGGCGGGCGTCACCGTGAAGACCGTCCGCTTCTACTCCGATCGCGGTCTGCTGCCCGAGGCCGCCCGCAGCGCCGGGGGCCACCGCCGGTACCGCCCCGAGGCGCTCGACCGGCTCCGGCTGATCCGCTCGCTGCGGACGCTCGACCTGCCGGTGGGCGACATCGACCGGGTCCTCGACCGGGAGGACGCGTGGGAGGACGTCATCGCCGGGCAGTTGGAGGAGCTCGGCTCGCAACTGGCCGCCCTGCGCTGGCGCCGGGCCGCGCTGCACCTGCTGGGTGAGGGCACCGGGGAGGAGCGCGCCGACCGGGTGCGGCTGATCGGTGCGTTCCTCGACGGCGCCCTCCCGCCGGACACGGCCGCACCGGCCCGCTTCTGGCGGCGCGTGCTGCCCGTACGGCTTCCGGCCCGGCAGGTCTCGTGGATCATTGACGCCGCCGTACCGCAGCCGCCGGCCGATCCGACCCCGGCGCAGGTGCTGGCCTTCGCCCGGCTGCACGCCCTCGTCACGATGCCCTGCCCTCCGGGCCAGGACTGGCGGCCCCCGCCTCCGGAGCGCGATCCGGAGTACCGCCCGGTCGTGCTCTACGACGGCCTCGGCGAGGCGTACGACCTGGCCGCGCCGGCCCTGCGCTCAGGGCGGGCACCTCATGAGGGCGAGGCACTCGACTGCTTCGTCTCCGCCTACGCCCACGCCCACGGCGCCCGGGACACCCCCGGCTTCCGCCGCCGCCTGAGCCTGAGACTCGACGGGTCCGCCCACCCCGTGATGGACCGCTACTGGCGACTCGCCGCCGAACTGGCCACTCCGCACACCCCCACCCTCGGCGCCGCCCACGACTGGCTCCGCACCGCCCTGACCACCTCGGTGCAGGAGCCGCGGGGTGGCCCGCACCCCGCAGCCCCCACCCGACGACGACGTGGGGCTCAGAGACCGTAGCGATGCTTCATGTGGCGCCAGAAGTCGCGGAACATCCACTTGTCGAAGTCGGTGATCTGGGCGGCGGAGCCGGCCTTCATGAGGAAGCAGCACTGGCCGGTGGGGCTCCAGTCGTAGAAGTCGTCCAGACCGAACGTATGGCCCACCTCGTGCAGATAGATATGGATGTTCTCCTGGCCCAGGGCGCCGGTGAAGTACTCCTGGCCCATGCGCTGGCCCCAGTCGCCGCCGGCGCCGCCCTGGAACCCCTTGGTCAGCCAGAGGGACTGGTCGTAGTGGCGGGCCACGCCGCCGGGGCAGCGGGAGTAGTTGCCGTCCTGGTGGAAGAAGCGGCCGCAGTCGGGGAGGCACTGCGGGGAGCCGCCGCTGTCGAGGATGTTGGTGTAGATGTCGACGGAGTTGTCGGTCCACTGGAGCGTCGAGCGGTTCTTCACCGCCCAGCCGACGATGTTGACGGGGACGTTGGTGTACGGCCACGCGTTGTGCCCGGTGCCGTTGTCCACCATCGCCGACATCCATTTCCCGAACTGCTTCTTCAGCGCGGCGTGGATGCTGTCGCGCAGGGCCGCGCTGACGGGGGCGTCGGACTCCCAGCGGACGCAGTAGTTGATGCTGCCCCGGTTGGCCATGACCTGGTCCCAGCCGTAGTTGCGGAAGCCGTTGAGGTCGGGGTACGTCGACTCGACGTGCCGCCACACCTCGTCCAGCGGCTGCACCAGGTTCGCGGGCGGGTTCCATACGTCCGCGGCCTTCGCGCGGGGCTCGGCGGCCTGCGCGCTGGGCGACATCGTGCCGGCCAGCATGACGAGTGCGGCGAAGACCGATAAGACCGTGAACAGGCGTGCGAGGTGCTTGCGCATGGCGAACTCCTCGTGTGGGGGAACGGTTTCGCCTTCAGGTCGCCGCCGCCACGCAAGAAGTTGCCTCTCGAACGCCGTCGCCGAACGTTCCCCGCCCCCACCGCGTCACAGAAGTGACCGTCACCGAAGGGGGCCTCCATGCACGCCGCACGCACCACCGCAACCGGCACCGCCACCGCCGTACGAACCCGCCCCCACCCCCTGCGTGTCGCCGCCCTCGCGGTTCTGCTGACGGGGGCGGCGGCCGCGTGCGGGACCGAGTCCGCCGAACGGGCGGTGAGCACGGCCCCCTGGGCGGAGCCGTCCTCGTACAGCTACACGTTGGAGTCGAGCGAGGGGGAGCGGGCGCTGATCGGGAGGTTCCGGGTGACCGTGCGGGACGGCGAGGTGGTGGAGGCGGTGGGCCTGGACGAGAGCGGTAAGCGGGGGGTGCGGCGCTCCCTCGTCGACGTGCCCACGATCGGCGGGCTGCTGGAGCAGTGGAAGCGGGCCCGCGCCGAGGGTGCCCACGCGGCGGAGGTGGAGTACGCGGACGACGGGCACCCGGTGCGGATCTCGCTGGACCAGGAGGAGAACGCGATCGACGACGAGGCGCTGTACGTGATCAGCGACTACGAGCCGACGGCACCCTGACCACGCTCACGTCTACCTCTCGCTCGGTGAAGTGCTCGGTGAAGTGCTCGGGGACCCGCTCGACGCGCTCCCGAACCCGGCGCCCAGATCCTGGATCGTCCCGCCGATCTTCTTCCGCAGCGGCTCCAGCGTCTTCGGCTTGGCGCTGACGGCCCAGCGTGGCCCGACGAGGTACTTGCCGCCGTAGATGGATGCCGTCTCCAGCCAGGTCAGCTTGAACTTCTCCTCGGGGAAGGTCGTGATGAGGTAGTCGCCCTCGGGGGTGTGGCACACGCCCTCGCGGAGCTCGTCCGCCTCGGTACGGATCTTCACCTTGCAGCCGGTGAGGTCCGCGATCACCTCGACCTTCGCCGGGGCCACCACGGCGACCGCCGCGGCATCCGACGGCATCGGCGCCTTGCCCTTCGGCTCCGCGTCGCCTCCACCGCTACAGCCCGCGGCCAGCGGCAGGACCACCAGTCCCACCACGGCCGCGGTCCCGCGCACCAGCCGTTGCTTCGTCAGCACGCCGCGTCTCCGTGTCGCTCGTACATCTCTTGTCCCTACAGATGTCAGAACTGCCTTCCAGGAGATACGTACGGCGGCGCGGAGTTGCTCACGCTGTCGCCCTAAAGGTTGTCGCCCCAGCCGCTCTGCAGCATCGTCTGGAACGCCCACGTCCCGCCCCGCCTGACGAGGATGTCGGCGTACCGGAGGTGCTGGGTGTGCCCGGCCGTGGTCATGGCCGAGTCCGTGAAGACCACGGCCATGGCGGGGGACAGGAACACGGGCGTGCGCGTGGACTCGAACGTGATGTCCTCGCCGCCGTCTCCCATGACCCGCGTCATCACGGCGACGAACCGCTCGCGGTCCCACTGAGCCGAACGGCCGTCGCCCGCCGTGTCGTCGCTCACCAGGTTGAGCGGGAACACGGCCATGTCGGCCATGCGCTCGACATCGCGCCTCGCGCTCGCCGCGTCGTACTCGGCGAACCAGGCGTCCAGGCTCGCGCGGTCCTCGTCGGTGGGGGCGTATCCGGTCTCGGGCAGCTGGATCACGCGTTCTCCCTTCCCTTACTCATCAAATTTGACCAGCGATGAACGACGGCGACAGTACACCCCTCCCGACCACTATTCAAATTTGATTACACCGTCCCATCAGGTGAGTTGCCTCGTTGTGGTTTGACAAGGGCCTCGGACGCTCCGAGGCTATGCTCATGACATCCATTTTCAATAGGGCCTTGAACCGAGGTCCCAAGGAGGTGCCCAGCCATGCGCGTGGCCTTCGTCGGTAAGGGCGGCAGTGGCAAGACGACCCTGTCCGCCCTGTTCTCGCGGCATCTGGCCGACTCCGGTGTGCCGGTCGTCGCGATCGACGGTGACATCAACCAGCACCTGGCGTACGCGCTGGGGCTCGACGAGGACGACGCGTTCGGCGCGCCGCCGCTGAGCGCGCGGACCGGGGAGATCAAGGACTTCCTGCGGGGCAGTAATCCGCGGATCACCTCCCGCGACGCCATGGTGAAGACCACCCCGCCCGGCCGTGGTTCACGCCTGCTGCGGCTGCTGGGGGACGACGAGATCCATGGCCGTCACGTGCGGCACGTGGCCGGGGTGCCGCTCATGGTGACCGGGGCCTTCGACGAGAGCGACCTCGGCGTGGCCTGCTATCACTCCAAGCTCGGCGCCGTCGAGCTGTACCTCAACCACCTCGTGGACGGGGCCGGGGAGTACGTCGTCGTCGACATGACCGCGGGCGCCGACGCCTTCGCCTCCGGGCTGTTCACCCGGTTCGACATGACCTTCCTGGTGGTCGAGCCGACACGCAAGAGCGTCTCCGTCTACCGCCAGTACCGCGACCACGCCGCCGAGTTCGGGATCCCGATCGCCGTCGTGGCCAACAAGGTCACCGGCGAGGACGACCTGCTGTTCCTGAAGGAGCAGGTCGGCGACGACCTGCTGGCGCACTGCGTCCAGTCCTCCTTCGTCCGCGCGCGGGAGCAGGGGCGCGAGGAGGGGGAGCTGGAAGCGCACAACACCGAGACGCTGCGCCGCCTCCGTACGGCCGTCGACTCCCGTGCGAAGGACTGGGCCGCCTTCCAGCGGCACGCCGTCGAGTTCCACCTCCGTAACGCCTCCGCCTGGGCCGACGAGGCCACCGGCCTGAACCTCGCCACCCAGGTCGACCCCGACTTCCGGCACGGCCCCGAGGCACTCGCGGCCTCCGCCTGAACCGCGGCCCCGCCCCACCAGGAAGCCAGGAACGCACTGCCGGTCACACGAGCGCTGTCCGGCGATCACACAAGGTGAATAATGGGGAGAGAGGGGCGTCTCCGAGCAGAGAGGGTCGCCGTGGGGACCGACAGGGACAGTGGTGTCACCCGACAGCGGTTCGACGTGGCCGATGCCGCGCCGCTGCTGCTCGACGCACGCGGGACGGTGACGAGCTGGACCCGGGACGCCCAGCGCCTGCTCGGGTACCCGGCCGCCGAGGTGGTGGGCCGGAGGCTCGCCGAACTCCTGGTCCCCGAGGACGCGGCCCGGCTGGGCACCCTGGCCGAGGCGTACAGCGGCAGGGGCGGCTGGTCGGGTGTCCTCACCGCCTGTCACCGCGACGGGCGACGGGTCCGGCTCATGGTGCGGGCCGTGCCGATGCGGGGAACCCCCACGACCGGGAACACCCCGACGCCACACACGCCGACGCCGCACACGCCGACGCCGGCAGGGCTCGCACCGGACAGCGGCCGTGCCGCCCAGTGGATTCTGCTGCTCTCCGACATGGACGACGCTCCCGGGTGGGACATGAGCCGAGTCGTACTGGAGAGCATGGTCGTGCAGTCGCCCGTCGGCATAGCGATGGTGGACACCGACCTGCGGTTCGTATGGTCGAACACCGCGCTGGAGACGTTCGGCGGCGGCCCCGCGCACGAGCGGATCGGGCTCCGGCTCGCCGACGTACAGCCCGGCCTGGACTCCCAGCGCATAGAGGCCGTGATGCGGCAGGTGCTGAGGACCGGCGAGACCGTCGTCGACTACGAGCACGTGGGCCGGTTCCGCTCGGCCCCGCACCGCGAGACGGCGCACCTGCTGACGTTCACCCGGCTCGACGACGACCAGGGCAACCCGCTCGGCGTCTACTACACGGTCGTCGATGTCTCCGAACGCCACCGCGCCCGGCAGCGGCTCGCCCTCCTCGACCGTGCCGGAGAGCAGATCGGCCGCACCCTCGACGTGGCGCGCACCGCGCAGGAACTCGCCGAGGTGGCCGTGCCCGCGCTCGCCGACTTCGTCGCCGTGGACCTGCTGGACTCCGTCCTGAAGGGGGCCGACCCCGAGCCCGTGAGCGGTGCCGACGCGGTCCCGCTGCGGCGCGCCGGGCGGCAGTCGGTGCTCGTGGGGATGCCGGGGGCCGTTCCCGAGGTCGGCGACCTGGCCTCGTACCTGCCCGGCACGCCCCCTGTGCTCGCCCTGACCGACGGTACGTCCTGGTACCGGGCACGGCTCGACCCGCTGACCAAGCTGTGGACGGACACCCTGCCCGGAGGCCGTGAGGCCACCTTCCGGGACGCCGGCCTGCACACCGCGATGATCGTGCCGGTCCGGGCGCGGGGCATCACGCTCGGCATCACCAAGTTCTTCCGCGGCGAGCGCCGCAAGGACCCCTTCGACGAGGTCGACCTGGGCCTCGCCGAGGAACTGGTGTCCCGCGCCGCCGTGTGTATCGACAACGCCCGCCGCTACACGCGCGAACGCAGCGCGGCCCTGGTCCTGCAACGCAGCCTCCTCCCCCGCCGTCTGCCCGAGCAGGACGCGGTGGACTCGGCCGCGTGCTACCGCCCCGCCGACGAACTCACCGGCCTGGGCGGCGACTGGTATGACGTCATTCCGCTCTCCGGCGCCCGCGTCGCCCTCGTCGTCGGCGAGGTACCGGGACACGGCATCGACGGCGCCGCCGCCATGGGCCGCCTGCGCACCGCCGTACGCACCCTCGCCGCCCTCGACCTGCCGCCCGAGGAGGTGCTCGCCCACCTCGACGACCTGGTCGCCAAGTCCGCCCGGCAGGAGGGCGACGGCCCGGGCGTGGGCAGCGGGCACACGGTCGGGACGGGCTGTCTGTACGTGGTCCACGACCCGGTGGCGGGCGAGTGCGTGATGGCCTCGGCCGGCCTCCCGGCGCCGGCGCTGATCACGCCGGACGGCACGGTGACGTTCGCGGACGACCTCCCGATCGGGCCGGCCCTGGGCGTGGACGGTCCCCCCTTCGAGTCCCTCACCCTGGCCCTGCCGCCGGGCACGCTGATCGCCCTCCACACCGACGGCCTGCTCGCCGAGGCCACCCCCGACATGCTGTGCCGCGCGCTGGCGGGATCGGCGACGGCGGGCGCCCGCCCACCGACGGTCGCGGGACGTATGGGGGAGGGACGTACGGGAGAGGGACATACGGAGGGGCGCCGCACGGAGGGGCGCCGCACGGAGAGAGGACGCACGGAGGGGGGACGCACCGAGGGGGAACGCGTCGTGGCGAGCCCCCCGCCGGATGTCGCCCCGGCCTCCCTCGACCGGCGGGCGCAGACCGTGGTCGACGCGCTGGTGCCCGAGCGCCCGTGCGACGACGTGGTGCTGCTGCTGGCCCGCACCCGGCGGCTGGACGCGGACCGGGTGGCGTACTGGGACCTGCCGTCCGACCCGGCGCTGGTCGCCCAGGCCCGCAGGATCACGATGCGCCAGCTCGGCGCCTGGGGCCTGGAGGAGCTGGCGTTCACCGCCGAGCTCATCGTCAGCGAACTGATCACCAACGCCATCCGTCACGCCACCGGCCCGATCCGACTGCGCCTCATCCTCGAACGCACCCTGATCTGCGAGGTCTTCGACGGCGGCGCCACCGCTCCCCACCTGCGCCACCCGCGCGCCACCGACGAGGGCGGCCGCGGACTGTTCCTCATCTCCCAGTTCACCCAGCGCTGGGGAACCCGCTTCCTGCCGGAGGGCAAGGTGATCTGGGCAGAACAGTCACTGACCGGCCCGCCGGGCTGAACGGCCCCGGAGCCCGAACAGCTCCGCCCACTCGTGGGCGCCGAGAGCACGGGGCAGGGCGGTGGGGGCGATCCGGTTCTGCCGCAGCCAGTGGCGGACCTCGCGGCGGGGGATGTCCGGGGCGGCGGTGGCGAGGATCCGGTCGAGGCCGTGGCCGCGGCCCGTGAACACCCGGTGCACGAAGTCCTGGTAGGGCCGCCGGTCCCGGACCGGTACGAGGGGACGTGACCGGCGGGCCATGGTCATCAGTCCGCCGTCGACACCGGGGCGCGGACGGAACGCCGAGGCGGGCACCCGGGACACGAGCCGGAACTCGAACCACGGCCACCACTGCGCCGTCATCATGGTCGCCCCACCCACACCGGCACGCCGCCGCGCCACCTCCCACTGCACGAGCAGCACGGCCTCGGTCCAGCCGGGCGCCCGCAGGATACGGCGCAGCATCGCGGTGGTCTGGTGGAAGGGCAGGTTGCCGACCAGGACGTGCGGCGTCGCCGGGACATGGAAGTCCAGGAAGTCGCCGTGGACGATCCGGGTCGCCGGGCCGGTACAGCGGGCCAGCCGGGCGGCACACCGGCCGTCGATCTCCACACCCGTCAGCGGCCGCCCGAGCCGCTGCAACGGCAGGGTCAGCGCGCCGTCACCCGCGCCGATCTCGATGAGGGGCGCGTCACTGCGGGACGCGAGGCCGGCGACCGTGTCGATGACGAGTTCGATGGCGGCCGGGTCGACGAGGAAGTTCTGGCCGAGCTCGTGCCGGCCTGGACGCTGGGAACGCTGGGAATCGGAACGCTGGGAATGGGGACGCTGGGTGCGCACAGGATCTCCGCGGCTTCGAGGGGAAGCCGGGCAGCGCGGAACGGCCGCCCGGCGAGGTCTCTCGGGAGCGGCGGATCACTTCGCGCATCGGTTCGGCGGGATCGAGCGGCGGCGCCAGGGGCGCGGCCACTCAGGCCGAAGGTCGCGGAAGGCCCACCGCTAGAAGCGGCGGGTCCTGATCACTACTGCGATCGCACACATGGGGGCCACGCTACAAGGCGTCACCTCACCCCGTGCAACCGGTTTTCCGGTGACCTCGCGCCCGGGAGCTGACCCACGACGGGCCGCCGGCGCGGACGTCGGCGAGCACTGTGACGTTTCTTCGACCCTCGAAAGGGTGAACGCACCGTCTTAGCCACTCATCGCGCCGCGTGATCCACCTACGTTGCGCACATGGTCACATCCACCCACGAGGCCTCGCACCGGATCTTCCAGGAGCATCCGGAGGCACTCGCCCCCGTCTTCGACGCGTTGGGGCTTCCGCCGCCCACGAAGGCGATCGTCGAGGCGCTCACACCCGACGCGACGGAGATCAGACCGATGGAGCGCCGTGTCGACACGGTACTGAAGGTCGAACCCTCCGACATGGACGGATTCCTGGTCGCCGTCGAGGCCCAGACCCAGCGGGCCCCGGACAAGGGGGCCAACTGGGCGTACTACGTCGCGTACCTGCACGCGAAGTTCGACCTGCCGGTGCTGCTCGTGGCGGTCTGCAGGAACCGGCCCACCGCCACCTGGGCGACCGGACCCTTCGAGTGCCGCGTCGGCCCCTGGGCGACCCAGGTCACGCGTCCGTTCGTGTTGGGGCCGGACAACGTTCCCGAGATCACCGACGAGTCGGAGGTGGCACGGCAACCGGCGCTGGCGACGGTCTCCGCCATCGTGCATAGCGAAAGCAAGAACATCACCGCCATACTGGACATCGTGGCCCGCGGGATGCGGGCGTTCGACAGGGCAACAGCGAAGTACTGGTGCGAGTTTCTGGAAGTCGGCCTGGAGAACACTCCGGCCAAAGTGACGTGGAGAGAGCTGGAGAAGATGGTCGCCACTTACTTCCCGGGCCGGGGAACCCTCTTCGAGGAGACGTACCTCGAAGGCGAAGCCAAGGGCAAGGCTGAAGGCAAGGCCGAGGACCGCGCCTCGCTGATCCTGCGCGTGCTGGAGAAGCGCGGCATCCCCGTCCCTGAGAACACTCGGGAACGCATCACCTCCTGCACCGACCTCGACACCCTCATCCACTGGTTCGACCGGTCCCTGACCGCCACCACGGCCGAGGACCTGTTCGCCGAGGACCGCGAGATCCCGGAGAGCGGCCCGGAGCAGACCTGACCCCTTTCCTCCCGCACCTACGCCGGGTTCGCCTCGTACGCCGGTTCCTCGTGGCGCTCCTGCTGCCCCTCCTCCGCGGCCTGCTCGGAGGGACCGGCGGAGCGCGGTGGCTTGCCCGCGAGGGTGTCCCGGAGGCGCTGGGCGGCGAGTTGGGCGGCGTGCCGGGTGGTGTCGGTGTCGATGCCGTAGAGGCCGCCGTGCGTGAGGAGTGCGGCACCGTCGCCGACGCGCAGGGCGGCGACGTCCAGCGTCAACTCGCCCTGCTCGCCGTCGACCTCGCCACTGACGGTCATGCGGAGCGCCTGGCGGGCGTCGCCGACACCCGGGAGCCGGACGGGGGCCACCCGGACGCCGTACGTCTCGCCGGAAGCTCCGGTGGAGGTGAACTTACGGCACACGCGGGCGAGTTGGCCGATGTGCCTGAGCTTCGCGTCCACTTCCTTCCTCCGGTACGCGCCCACCTGGTACCGCACCTGGGCGCCGTACTCGGTGTCGTCGAAGCTCTCGACCGCCGTCGCGCCGCTCGGCTCGCCCAGCAGGTCCTCGGCGTACACGGCGTCGAGCAGTTCCTGACACTCGGGACGGTCCGCCCTGCCCTTGAGCAGCCCGTCCCGCCAGGTGGCCGCGCCGTCCGTCGGGGCCCAGTCGCCGCCGAGGTCACCCTTGCCGAGGAGGGCGCTCCTGAGCCGGGTGCCGGTGAGGGTGGGGGCGGCCGGCGCCGAGGGTGCGGCGGCGGAGGTCTTCCCGGTCACCGGTGCGGCGGACCGGGGGCCGACCCATCTCTCCTGCCACAGCCAGGCCGCCGCCAGCACGAACAACCCGGCGGCGAACGCCAGGACGGGAAGTCGATACGGATGTCGCATGGCGCCGGCCTCCCGGGAACATGACGTTTCGTCCCAGGCCAACACCGCCGGAGGGCGCCCACCAGCGCAGGGGTGCGTCCGGGTGAGCGAGTCCCCACGGGTGGCGTACCCACGTCAGGGCCCGCGGTCCGCGTCACGAAGATCCGGAGGGTCCCGCGTCCACCATCGCCGAAGGCGTCGCTGTCCCGGCCGGTGCCTGTTCGGGTCTCACGGACCGTCCCGGTGTCGCTGTCGGTGCCGGTGTCACGGACGGCGCCGGAGGCGCTGCCGACGGCGGGGCCGGATCGCGTGTCGGCGCGGTCCCCGTCACCTCCACCACCGATCCCTCGGACAGCCGCTCATAGACCCACCGCGCCTCGTCTCTCCGCAGACCGATCCAGCCGGGCGTTCCGGTGTAGTCGCCCGGCGCCTCCTCGACGTCCGCCCTGGAGCCGAGGAACGTCGTGCTCCCGTCCGGCGCCCTGAGCGAGATCACCCATGTCCGACCTGACGCCAGCTTGGCGGACTTCTTGCCGGTGACCGTCATACGGCCCGTGGGCAGGGGTGTGGGCGCGTCCGCCGAGCCGGAGAGGACGGGGAACTCCCGGCTGTCGATGACGAGCACCTCGCGGGACAGGTCCACCGTCGCGTCGGCGGTCGCCGGTGTCGCGGGCGTGCCGACGGGGCTGGCGGCCGGGGCGGGACGGTCGTCGGTGCCGCGGCTGAGGTTGCCGAGGCTCACCGTCAGCAGCGCGGCCAGGGCGGCCGCGAGGGTTCCCCCCGCGGCGACCGCGGTCGTACGGCGGCGGCGTCGACGGCGTACGGCGACACGGCGGACCTCGGCACCCGGGACGGGCGGCGGTACCTCGGCGTTCTTGGCCAACTGCCGTAGTCCACGGGTGAGATCATCGGACACGGTGGTCCTCCCCCTCCCCCTCGGCCGTGGCCAGTTCCCGTGCCAACGCCGCCCGGCCACGGGACAGACGGGCCTTGACCGTCCCCACGGGGGCCCCGGTCTCGGAGGCTACCTGCTCGACACTGAGGTCGCACAGATGGTGGAGGACGAGCGCCATGCGCTGGGCATCGGGCAGTGTGCGCAACGCGGCGACCAGGACGGCCCGTTCTGGGTCGGGGCCGGGCACGTGCTGGGGCGGCGGCGTACGGCGGACCAGTTCCAGCCAGCGCCTCGCCCGCCGCCAGCGGCTCACCGCGAGCCGCATCGCCACGGTCCGGATCCACGCCTCGGGCGCCTCGTCGACGAGGAAGTCCCGCCGCCGGTCCCAGGCGCGGACGAACGCCTCCTGCACCACGTCCTGCGCCTCGCCGTGGTCCCCCGTGAACGCGTAGAGCTGCCCGGTCAGCCGGGGGAAGGCGGCGGAGTAGAACGCGTCGAACTCTTCCTCGGTCATGCCCCTCGCCGCGCGTGTGCCTGAGTCCTCTCCGAGTCCCCAGAGGTTCGTTCAAGTTCCCCGGATTCCCGTGCAACCCGGTGGCCCCCGTGGTGCGTACAGGTCCCGTACGTCGGTCCATCTATCACCTGGAGTTGTCCGTTCATGCCCCGGAGAGAGAAGTACGTCACCGCCGCCGCGCTCCTCGCCGTGCTGACCGGGACGTACTCCGTGTCGTATGCCGTCGCGCAGGGGAGGGCCGCGTACGGCATCGAGGTGTACTCCGTCGAGGCGCCCCCGATGGAACCGAATGCCGGCGGAGCGGCTGGGGCCGGCGGAGCCGATCGAGCCGCTCGTCGTCCGGCCCGGTGAGCCCGCACCTCCGGTCCGTCACAGAGGCGGCTGTGCGGGCGCCGGTCCCAGGGTCGTCGTCCCGGGCGCCGTACGGTGCCCGAGTCCCGTCCGGTACGCGTCCAGCGCCGCCTCCACCCGGCCGGTACGGCGCAGCAGGTCCCCGAGGAGCCGGCACAGGTCGGCCAGGTCGCCCGCCGCGCCCGCGCGCTCCAGCAGGCTCAGCGCCCGGACGTAGTGTTCCTCCGCCGTCTCGGAGTCCCGCTTGGCCTCCGCGATGATGCCGAGCAGACGGTGCGCGGCCGCGGAGTGCACGGCGCCGCGCTCCGGCGACAGGTGCCCGAGGACGTCGCGGAGCAGCGCCGCGGCCTCCTCCGACTTGCCGAGCCGGTGCAGGACGTCGGCCAGTTCCACCGTCACCTGACTGCTGTAGAGGGCGGCCTTGCGGCCGGCGTGCATGGCGAGCGCCTCGCGCAGTTCGCCCTCCGCACGCTCCAGTTCACCGTTCTGTGTGTAGAGGTAGCCGCGCATCCAGTGGCAGTTGGCGAGTTCGGTACGGATCTGGAGCTGGCGGTAGAGCTCGGCGGCCTTGGCCAGGGAGGCGTCGGCCTCGGCGACGCGGCCCTCGGCGATCAGGGTGCGCGCGACCTGGCGGTGCATACGGGCCACCAGCGCCGGGTCCGCCACCTGGGGGGCGAGCGCGAGGGCCAGCTCGGCCGCCTTGGCCGCCCGCGCGTGCGCGCCCATGTCCATGTACGGGGAGATGGCGCTCGCGTAGAGCAGGAGCAGGGCGTCGGGGTCGTGCAGGCCGCCGCGGTTCAGCTCGTCGAGCGTGGACTCCAGCAGGTAGCAGGCGTAGCGGAGTTCACCGGCCAGGTAGTGGGCGACCGCGCGGCCACGCAGGGCGGGTGCCCGTGCGGTCAGCGGAGCGTCGTGCAGGACGTTCTCCGCCCGCTCGAAGTACCGCAGGGCCGCGGTCAGGTCGCCGGTGTCCAGACCGCATTCGCCGAGCCCCAGCAGCGCGGTGGCCTGTTCGGCGACGAGTTCGTGCGCCTCGGCCTCCGCGAGGAGCGCCGCGTACTGTTCCGCCGCCACCGTGGCCTCGCCGGTCGCGAGCGTGCGCTGCGCGTCGGTCAGCCGGAGCCGCAGGTCGACGGCGAGGTGGGCGGGGCGCCCGGTCGCCAGTTCCTCGTAGGCGACGCCGAGCCGCTGCGCGATGTGCTTCAGCGCGTCATCGGAGGCGCGCACCCGCCCGGACTCCACGGTGGAGATGTAGGCGGGCGTGTAGGCCTGATCGGCCAGCTGTTTCTGCGTCATTCCGCGTTCCGTACGCAGGTGCTGCACTCTGCGCCCGATGGTCTCGGGATCGTCGCGGTCGGCCGTGGCTGCCATGGAGTAAGCATGCCAGTAATCGCACTTGTGCTCGTGCTTATCGCCAACTACCCGGGAAGCCCTTGCTGTTGAGGCTTCAACCCTCTACGTTAAGCAGCGCCTTAAACCCGCTTAATGCGCTGCTGACCACACCGCTGCGAGGTTGCTGTGCTCCGACACCTGCTCATCCGCCATGCCCGTCCCCTCGCCGCCGCGCTGCTCGCGACGACGGCCCTGATCACCGCGGCGAACGCGACACGGCCAACATGACGGGCGCCGCGGGCGCCACTCAGAATTCCGCCGTGTCGAGCTCGAATCCCAGGGGGGCGGGAAGCGGCACGGCGAGACCCAGCTTGTACTTCGGCCCCTGGGCGTAGTCGTCGCCGGAAGGCTCGGAGTACACCGTCACCTCGCCCTGCTCCGGGTCGATCAGCAGATGGACCGGGATGCCCGCGCGGGCGTAGCCGTGGATCTTCTTGCCACGGTCGCGGTCGGCCGTGCTGTCCGAGGTGACCTCGGCGACCAGGAGGACACCCGAGGGCTCGTGCCACTCCTCGTCGTCGTCGAAACTGCCCTTGGGGGCGATGACGAGGTCGGGGACGACGTGGCCTGTCCTGGAAGCGCCGGGGACGTCCAGGCCGATGCCTGTGTAGTTGCGCAGGGACCGGTCCTTGCGTCGCTCAGTGACCTGGTCGCTGAGCTCCGACACGAACTCCTCATGCTCCCCATTGGCCGGTGGCGTCACGCAGATCTCCCCTTCGATCAACTCCACGCGCCAGCCCTTCGGGGCCGTCGCACTGAAGAGCTCGAAGACCTGCTGCACGCTCGCGCCCGTGTGGTCTGGCACGTCGGTGTCCGCGTCGCTGTCGCCGTCAGGGTCGTCGTAAGGACCGTGAATGGCCTCGCCCTGGTACCCCGGCATGATGATCGGCTCCGCCGTCGCCATGACAGACCTCCTTCGCTCAGCGCGACCTTCTCAGCGTAGACCGACGACCCACGCGGGGAATCCGGAGACGTTCACTCGAACGAGTGTGCTGTTACGTTTCCGCCCCTGCCGCCCTGTTCACGGCGTCGCCGTCGGTCCGTCCGGGCGGTTCTGCCGCTGTTCGATCATCTCGCGGCTCAGCTCCTCCGTCTCCGGCTCGGGCAGTCGCTCGAAGCCCGCCTCCGTGATGACGGAGACGACGGGGAAGATACGGCGGCCGATGTCGGGGCCGCCGGTGGCCGAGTCGTCGTCGGCCGCGTCGTAGAGCGCCTGGAGGGCGGCGAGGGTGGCCTCCCGGCGGGACATGTCCGGGCGGTACAGCTTCTTCAACGCGCCCCGGGCGTACGGGGAGCCGGAGCCCTCGGTGTGGAAGCCGTACTTCTCGAAGGGGCCGCCGGCGACGTCGAAGGCGAAGATGCGCCCCGTTCCCCCGCCGGGCGCGGTGAGGTCGTAGCCGGCGAGCAACGGCACCACGGCGAGGCCCTGCATCGCCTGGCCGAGGTTCTGCCGGGTCATACCGGCCAGCCGGGCCGCCTTGGCCCGGAGCGACATGGGGGTGCCCTCGATCTTCTCGAAGTGCGTCAGCTCGACCTGGTAGAGCTTCACCATGTCCAGCGCCAGCCCCACGGTGCCCGCGAAGGCGACGGCCGTGTGGTCGTCCGCGGGGACCACCTTCTCCAGATCGCGCTGGGAGATGAGGTTGCCCATGGTGGCTCTGCGGTCACCGGCGATCAGTACGCCGTCGCGGTAGGTCAGGGCGAGGACCGTGGTGCCGTGCGGTACCCGGTCGGGCGCGACCCGGACACCGTCCGGCACCCGCCGCCGCGTGCTCAGCAGTTCCGGGCGATGGGCCGCGAGGAACTCGGTGAAGGACGAGGTCCCGGGCGTGAAGAACTCCGCCCCCAACCGCCCTCCCGCCCCGCCCCGCCCGCTGCCCGTGCCGCCTTCACTTCCGCCCCCGTGCGCCATGCCGCTCCCCCTCACGCCTGCCCCTCACACGCCCACCGGACAACCGCTTCCTACCAAGCCCCGCCCGAGGGGAAACACCGACCGCCGACGGGCGACCTATCCCGGCACATGCTGGGCCGGCCTCTGTTTCGGCGGGTCCCGCCGGAGTTCCTCCAGGTGCCGCTGGACGTGCTGGAGCGCGCCCTCGCGGCGGCCCGGCACCCGGCGGCGCAACTCGGCGAGCGCGGGCCCCAGTTCGCGGGCCCGCGCCACGTCGTCGACACGTCCCCACTGGTGGTGGGCCCGGTCCACGGCGGTCTCGACGGCGGGCGCGTCCGGGGCCTGTCCGGCGGCCAGCCGGGCGGTGGCGACCGCCATCCACGTACGGCAGCTGCGCGCGGCGTCCCCCGCGAACATCGCCAGGTCGGCCCGCACCTCCGTCCAGTGCAGCGCCTGCTCGGAGGCGGCCCCGTAGGCGCGCTGGGCGTCCTGCTCGTGCCGTGCGGCGAGCGCGTCGGCCTCGTCGTGGCGCTCGGCCTGGACGGCGGTGGTGATGGCCGAGTGGGGGTCGGTGACCGCGGCCGACTCGGTGGGCGTGGCCGACTCGATGACCGCAGCCGGCGCGGTGGTCGCGGCTGGCGTGGTGGTCGCGACCGGCGCGGTCGTCGCGACCGGCGCGGTCGTCGCGGTCTGTGCGGGCGGCGCAGGGGGACGCGGCGGTGCCGAACGGTACGGGGCGCCGGGGGCGGAGCCGCCGGGAACGGGGCCCCCGACTCCGGGCGCGGGTTCCCACGACAGCACGACATCGCCGTACGCGCCCTGTCCGTCACTCGCGATCCGGGACAGCGCCTGGTGGTGGAGCTGGGGCAACGGGGGCCGCTGACCGCTGCGGAGGATCGTCGCGATCGCCCTCATGTACGACGGCTGCGCCACCGCACGGCGCGGTGGGGGCGGGGCGACGCGACCGTGGAGCGTGACGCCGGGGCCCACGTCGAGGGAGAGGGTGCGCAGGTGCTGCCAGGTCTCCGCGTCGGCGTGGAGATCGGCGATGAGGGCGGTCGAGCCCGGTGGGCGCAGGCGGAGTTCCTCGCGGATCCAGTGCCAGGGGAAGGCGGTGTAGCGGACGGTCGCCGGAGTGGTGCGGGCGAGCGCCAGGTGGGGCAGGTGCTGGCGGCGGTCGAGCTGGAGCTGGCCGGTGAGGAAGATGGTGAGCGGGCCGGGTGCGCCGGCGGCGGCGCGCAGCCGGGTCAGTACGGCCTGGGGCTCCAGCGGGTCGGCCAGTTCGACGACGTTGGCCGTGTCGGTGCCGGCCAGGACGGGTGGGGCGACGGCGGCGAGTATGGGCAGCACGGAGGCCGCGTCCACCAGGCACGCCTTGCCTGTGGGCGAGGCGGCGAGCAGCAGGACGGTTCCGGGCATCGGTTCCTCCCCCATCGATCACGTACAGCAGCACGGTAACCGGTGCGGCTGCAAAGGGACGACGCTGTCGGCTCTCCGGGGTTCCGTCGCCTGCCCCGACCCCGCACTCACGTACGCCCATGCCGCCGCACAGCGAAGATCGTCGTGTCGTCCGCGAGGCGCCCCCCGCAGTACTCCAGCGTCCCGTCCCGGACGAGCCGGACGAGACGGTTCGGGTCCGTCGCCATGTCGGGCGCGACGAGGAGCACACGGGCGAGCCGCTCCTGCAACGGGAAGAACTCCCCGTTCGCGCCCCGTGCCTCGGTCACCCCGTCCGTCACCAGCAGCAGCGTCTCGTCCGGCGCGAGCCGCAACATCCGCACCGGCGGCAGCGACTCGTCCGTCAACTCACCCAGTCCCAGCGGGACCCCGTCCCCCGGCGGCAGGACACGCACACCACCGGGAGCGACCAGCAGCGGCGGTTCGTGGCCGAAGTTGACGACCTCGACCAGCCCGTGGTCCCGCTCGGCCGTGGGGAAGCCCACGAGCACCGCCGTGGCGAACCGGTCCCCGTCCTCCCGCCCGATCGACGCGCTGTACCGGACGTGCCGCCGCATCCGCACCTCCAGCCGCTCGGCCACCGCACTCAGCCGGGCCTCGTGGTAGGCGGCCTCACGGAACGTCCCCAGCAGCGCGGACGCCGCCTCCACCGCCCCGAGCCCCTTGCCCTGGACGTCGCCGAGCAGCACGCGGGTGCCGTGCAGGCCGGGCTGGATGTCGTAGAAGTCGCCGCCGACGCGGGCCTCGGTGTCGGCGGAGAGGTACACGGCCGCGTGGTCCAGGCCGCCCCAGCCCGGCGGCAGCGGGCGCAGCACGGTGCGCCGGGTGGTCTCGACGACGTTCCGCATGTGCAGCATGCGCTCCTCCCCGCGGACGCGCACCGCGCAGGCCAGCACCGACAGCACCCCGCCGACGACGACGAGGACGAAGTCGGCCAGCCCGGTCCGGTACTGGCCCGGCGAGGCGTAGAACAGGAGATACGCGATGACCGCCAGCACCGCGAACGTGACCGTCGTCCACACCCGGCACACGGCCGCCGCGACGGCCGGCACGAGCACGACCCACGAGATGACCCGGAAGTTGCCCGCCGTCGACAGGTCCAGCACCGGAACGGCGACCAGCAGCACCAGCGGCGGCACCCAGGCGATACTGCGCCCGCGCACCTGTAGCGGTTTCGGTTTCTGCTGCCCCGCGAAATCCGGTTGGTGTTCCGGCCGCCACAGTTTGTCGAGGCGGTCGAGCGGCGACCGCCTCGACCAGTGCCGGGGCCGCCGTCGGCCCCGCGCCGCCGCGTACCGCCTCATGGGGCCCAGCGAAACACGCTGTCACAGAACTCGCATCCCGACTTGCCAGGCGCCCACCCGGGGTGTGCGCTGGAAGGCGGGCGGAGGAGAGAACAGAGAAGAGAGATCCAGCGGGCCCAGCGGGACCAGCGGAGAGAGGAGCGCTCCCATGGCTCATCCCACACCGGCGCCGAAGACAACCGGAAGGCCCGAGGTCTGGGTCCCGCACGCGCCGGACCTCCCCGACGTCCTCAGCGAGCGCACACACAACGTGGTCCGATGGGCGCTGACCGTGACAGTGGGGCTGGTCTACGGCTACTGGACCGCGTCCGTCAACCGCGCGGGCGGTCCGATCACGGGCTGGAACATCCTCCTGGGATTCGTGAGCGCCTTCGTGTTCATGGGGGCCCTCACGGGTGTCCGCGCGCTGGCGCCCCGGCTGCGGCGCGAGCTGCACGCCGCGACGTGGGCCGCCTTCGCGGGCATCGCCTTCGGCTTCATCTACAGCCAGAGCGACGCGAGCGTCCTGCAGTCCTCCCTCCTGTCCCTGGCGGTCGCGGTGGTCGTGGGCGCGATGGCCTTCTACCGGTACTACACGCACGAGGACGCCGAGGGTCACCGGGACAGGTGACGGCCCCGCCCCGCTGTCCCCGTACGGCTTGTCCTGTGCGCCCATATGCAGTCATCGGCGGTCCGACCGCTCGCGCGCGGTGGCTGAGGAGCCTTGCCTGAGAGGGTGCCTCGACGTGTCCGGAGCGCCCTGTCGGCCGTGCTGATCGCGCTCGCCTCCCTGCTCGCGCCGCTCGGCGCGCTGTCGGCGTGGGCGACGTACGAGATCGGCGACGCGGCACGGTACGAGGCGGCGACGGCACCGCTGGCCGCCGACCCGCACGTGCGGAACGCGATCGCGGACGCGGTCACGGCCGGGATCATGCGGGAGGTCCATGTGAGGCCGCCGCTGAAGGGGCCGGTGCGGGCGTTCACGCACGACGCCGTGCGGTCCTTCACGCAGACCGCCGCGTACCGCGCGGCGTGGACCGCGGCGAACCGGGCCGCGCACGACACGGTGCTGCGGGCGGTGCGCGACGACGGTACGGCGCCCGTGACGCTCGACGTGGCGCCCGTCACCGAGCGGGTGAAGGAGCGGCTCGTACGCGACCGCGTGCCGTTCGCCCACCGCATCCCGGTCGAACACACCGAGGTCGTCGTGCTGGCGTCCGATGACCTGGACCGGCTCCGGAAGGGATACCGCGTGCTCGAACTCACCGCGTTCTGGCTGCCGTCACTCGCCCTGGCACTGGCCGTGGCCGGCGTCCTCGTGTCCGCCTGCCGCCGCGGCGCGGTGTTCGCGACGGGGGTCGGTACGGCACTGGGCGGTGTCCTGCTGGGGATCGCCGTGGCCGTGGGCCGCCATATGACGCTCACCGACCTGCCGCCCGACGTGTCCCGCGCGGCGGGGGCCGCCGTCTACGACGCCCTGACGGCCACCCTGCGCACGGTGACGTGGCTGCTGGTGGTGCTGGGCGTGTCGGTGGCACTGGCGGCCTGGGTCACGGGTTACCACGGCCACCACCGGCAGCCCCCGCCCGAGCCTGCCCCGCCGGTGCCCACCCCGCAGGAGCAGCCACAGCCCCAGACCTGACGCCACCGCCCCGCCGGCGGACCGCCGTAATTCCATGGCGCGACGGCACCCGCCGGACTACGGTCGCCCCTCATGCCCACCCAGCCCACGACCACGACCACCCGGCCCACGACCACCCTGTGGCGCCCGACCGGCCCGGAGGAGCTCGCGCTCGTGGAGGCCTCCGGCTGGACCGCCTGGCCCCCGCGACTGCCCGAGCAGCCCATCTTCTACCCGGTCCTCAACGAGGACTACGCCGTGCGCATCGCCCGCGACTGGAACGTGCCCGCCTCCGGCTCGGGTTACGTGACCCGCTTCGAGATCGACACGGAGTTCGTCTCCCGGTACCCGGTCCGGCAGGCCGGCGGCCGGACCATCCTGGAGCTCTGGGTCCCGGCGGAGGAGCTGACGGAGTTCAACGCGCACATCGTGGGCCGCATCGAGGTCGTACGGGAGTTCCACACCGTGTCGCGGTCCTGACCCGCGGCACGGCGTCAGCAGGGCGTTCCCGGTCGCCGGTCAACACCGCGCCCGTGGCGGATCGTTACGTCACTCCCGCAGGGGTGACGCGGCACGTACGCACGGCCGATGAGGGCAATGCTCCACCTTGTCAGCCTTCTTACCGACTTCCTACCGAAAAGGTGATGTTCATGAAGCGTACGGCTGCCGTCCTGCTCGGAACCCTTGCCGCACTCGGCGCCCTCGGCGCCACGTCCGCGCCCGCCGTCGCGGTGCCGGACCCCGTGGGGACCCTCAACTGCGCACTCCAGACCCCCGGTGACGTGACCGCCTTGGTCGACCCCGCCGCGCCGGCCGTGCCCACCGAGATCCCGGGCGCGACCTGCCTGACTCCGTGAGCCGGACAACCGACGGATGAGTGCGGGCCGCCCTGTGCAGGAGGGCGGCCCGCACCCGTGGGGGGTGGCGCCTGATCGGGCCCCGCTAGCGGGCCTTGCCGAGCGCCTTGTCCAGGGCCTCGGCGAAGCCGTTGGCCCACAGCTGGTCCACGCGGGCCCGCTCCGCCGCGTTCGGGTTGGCGTTCGTGCAGGACGTACCGGGGCCGCCGCCCGACATCAGCTCGCTGCACGGGCCGGAGTAGTGGTCCGGCAGGCCGAGCACGTGCCCGGTCTCGTGGGCGGTCACGCGCGTGGAGTCGTACTGCTGGTTCTGCGCGTAGTCGAGGAAGATGTAGCCGCTGCCGTGGCCGTTCGTGGAGGCGTAGGAGCCCCGCGGGTCGTTGCCCTCCCGGTAGCTGAAGTCGGCGCTCGACGCCGAGCCCGACTGGAGTTTCACGTTCGCCACCGCGCCGTTCCAGATCGAGGTGGAGCGGGCTATCTGGCCGGCGAACGTGGGCGCGCGGGAGGCGTCGTAGACGACGGTGACGGCCGCGGCCTGCGGGTTGGCGGCGCGCTTCTCGGCGACCGACCGGATCACCGCCTCGAAGAACGCCCGGTTGGCCTTGGCCTCTTCCGACGAACCCTCGTACTTCACATACGACACGGACGACTCGGGGGCGGGCGCGGCGGACGCGGGGACCGCCGTGCTCAGGCCGGCGCCCGCGAGAGCGAGGGCGATCGCCGCCACACGGGCGGACTTGGGCATGCGTGTGCGCAGACGCATCGATGACTCCTTGGGTGGGGGGTGAAGTCGTCATCGAGTCTGGGCGCCTGTGCGATGGCTGTGATGACGCCAACAGGCGATAGCACGCGGCTATCAGCCGGCGCCGACCGTCCGTCCGTCGTTCGCCCGTCGGGCGCCCCGTCGTCCGCCCGTCGGCCGTCCAACTCGCCTGTGTTGCATGGGGTTTGTGCGTCTGGTGCAACCCATGCTCGCGCTCTAGTCTCCACTGACATGGAGCTGGGACAAGCAGAGAGCTTGCACCATGGAGCTTGAGGTGAGACATCTACGCGCGTTGTGCGCCATCGCCGACACCGGCAGCCTGCACCGCGCCGCACGCCAACTCGGCGTGGCACAGCCCTCGTTGAGCACCCAGTTGCGCCGTATCGAGCAGGCGCTGGGCGGCACCCTGTTCCTCCGCGAGCGCACCGGCTGCCGCCCCACCGCGCTGGGCCGTGTGGTGCTGGGCCGGGCCCGCCCCCTCGTGGCCGAGTTGCAGGCCCTGGTGGCCGAGGCCCGCGCAGCCGCCGTGACGGGCCCTCAGCTCCGCGTCGGCTCCACCGCGAGCCCCGCCCTCGCGGGCTGGCTGCGCCGCCTGCGGGACGGCCCGCGCGAACCCCTCCTCCAGATGGACGTCTCCGCGAACGCCCTGCTGCGCATGGTCGCCGACGGCCAGCTCGACGTCGCGTTCGTGCACGAGGTGGAGGGGTGCCCGCTGCGCATCCCGCCCGAACTCGGCATCCGCGTCCTCGTCGAGCGCGAGCCGCAGTTCGTGTCGCTGCCCATGGACCACCCGGCCGCCGCCCGGCCCGTCGTACGCCTGACAGACCTGGCCGAGGACCGCTGGATGGTCGACCCGACGGTGGACGGCGAGTGGGACGCGGTGCACCGCATGCTGCGCACCGCGGGTCTCAACCCCCGCATCCTGCACGGCGACTACCACACCACCGCGTCCCTCGTCGCGACCGGCGAGGTCGTCACCGTCTGCCAGCCGACCTGCCAGTCCCGCCCCGGTATGGCCGTACGCCGCCTGCACGGCGACCCCCTCGGTGTACGCCTCATCCTCGCGGCCCGCACCGAGGAGATGCTGGACTCCGTGTACCCGGTGCTGGTCGAGGCGTACTGGGACACGGTCCGCCAGGCACCGGCGTACCGGGAGTGGCTCATGGCGAAGGGGGCGCCCCCGGGCCTGGGAGCGCCCCCTTTGTCGTCCGAGCCGTGTGAACCGTACGAGCCCTACGAGCCGTACGAGCACACGTACCGCGAGAGGAAACCCGCGTAGATACGCGGCACGTCGCAGCTACGGCTCTCCTTCGCTACGCCGGTACCGCGCCATTCCGGTACCCCGCTACGTCCGCGTCACGGACCGTCAGACGCCGATGTCGCTGCCGTCCACGGCCCACACCGAGACCACGGACGGGCGAACGATCTTGCCCTCTCCGTCCGGCCAGGCGCTCTTCGGGTTCTCCACGGAGGCGCCGTCGATCTCGCCCGGGTGCTGGACGGCGACGAGGACGCGGCGGTCCTGGACGATCGGGCCGCAGGTCTCGGCGCCGTTCGGCACGGTCAGGAACTGCTTGAGCTCACCGCGCCGCTCGCCCTTGGTCGCCACGCCGAACAGGCCGTCGTGCGAGCCGAGCGCGTTGCCGTCGGTGGAGATCCACAGGTTGCCGTGCGGGTCGAAGGCGACGTTGTCCGGGCAGGAGATCGGGCTGACCTGGTCCTTCGGGAAGCCCGCGAAGTAGGTGGCCGGGTCGTTCGGGTCACCCGCGACGAGGAACAGCTGCCAGGCGAACGTCGTGCTCTCGGGCCGGTTCCAGCGCTCGGTGAGTTCGAGGATGTGGCCGTGCTTGTTGGCGTTGCGGGGGTTGGCCTCGTCCGCCTTGGCGTTGGAGCCGACACCGCGGTTGCTGTTGTTCGTCAGGGCGACGTAGACCTTGCCGCTGACGGGGTTGGGCTCGACGTCCTCGGGGCGGTCCATCTTCGTGGCGCCCACCTTGTCACCGGCGAGCCGCGTGAAGACGAAGACCTCCTCCGCCGTCATCCCGTCCACGTGCGAGACGGCGCCGTCGGCGGTGGCGGTGGCCAGCGGGATCCACTCGCCGCTGCCGTCGAACTCGCCGTCGCTCGGCAGCTTGCCCGTGCCGTCGATCTCGATGGCGGGGGAGTTGCCGGTGAACTTGGCGACGTAGAGGGTGCCCTCGTCGAGCAGGGAGAGGTTGTGCTCGCGCACGGCACGCGACGTCCCCTGCTTCATCCGCTTGCTGCCGACGAACTTGTAGAGGTAGTCGAAGCGCTCGTCGTCACCGGAGTACGCGACGGGACGGCCGTCGGCCGTCAGCCGGATGGTCGCACCCTCGTGCTTGAAGCGGCCGAGCGCGGTGTGCTTGCGGGGCGTCGACGTCGGGTCGTACGGGTCGAACTCGACGATGTAGCCGAAGCGGTGGACCTCGTTCGGCTCCTGGGCGACGTCGAACCGCTTGTCGAACCTCTCCCACTTGCGCTCGGAGGCCCCGGTGCCGATGCCGTACCGCTTGTCGGTCGCGCGGCTGCTGTTGGCGAAGTACTGGTTGAAGTTCTCCTCGCCGTGGAGGGTGGTCCCCCAGGGCGTGGTGCCGCCCGCGCAGTTGTTGAGGGTGCCCAGGACCTTCGTGCCGGTCGGGTCGGCGGAGGTCTTCAGCAGGTCGGACCCGGCGGCGGGGCCGGTGATCCGGAACTCGGTGGTGGCGGTGACACGGCGGTTGAGGTGGTGCCGGGGCACGGCGGTGAGCTTGCCGGTGCGCTTGTCCTCCTCGACGACGACCGCGGCCAGACCGTGCGCGGCCCAGGCGATCTCGACCTGCTCGCGGGTGGGGTTCGCGGGGTCGTACCCGCGGAACATCAGCACCTCGTCGGTGTACTCGTGGTTGGCGACGAGGATCTGCCGTCCGCGCTCACCCGGCACCGGGAGGAGGGCGAGGAAGTCGTTGTTGTAACCGAACTGCCCGGCCTGGGCCTTGGCCGTCTGGTTCTCGGGGTCGAAGGCGGGGGCGCCGCGCAGGATGGGGTCGCCCCAGCGGATGACGACGTTCTGCTGGTACCCGTCGGGGATCACCACGGCGTCGGTGGTGTTGGGGGCGACGGGGGCGAAACGCAGACCGCGGGCGGCCTTGCCCTGCTTGGCGGCCGTGGCGGCGGGGGCGTCGGCGGCGGTACCCGTGTCGGTCGTGCCCGCGGCGGCGGGGGTGACGACGGCGGCACCGGCACCGGTGGCCACGGTCACGACGGCGGCGGCGCGCATCATCGTCCGCCGGCTCAGCGCGGTGGCGATGACGTCACCGACGTATTCATTGGTGCTGGTGTTCGGCACCTCGTGGAAGCAGGCGTCACCACACCGGAACCGGCAGGTCATGGCGGACCGCCCCCCGGGGTGCGACGCGCTCGCCCCGTTTACTCCAACCACTGGCAACAGTTTGCGCACTTTACTCTCCCGATGCGTGCCCTTGATGTGATTGGGACGGTAGGGGCGAATGCGTTCGAGTACGCGGACAGCGGGTGAACAAGTGGTGAAGCTGGGGAGGTCGAGGCCATGTTGACACGGGCGCGCGGAACGGTCTACCGACTCTTCTTGCCCCAGCCCAAGATCGCCCCCGTCGGCCGCTAACCTTACGTGTCCGTCCTGGCCAGGGATCGACGGGCTTCAACACACGCGAAGGGTTGCGCAACATGGGCATTCTTTCTCTCCTGCGGAACGCGTTCGGCCGCTCACGCAAGGGGCGCGACGCCGACGCGACAGCCTCTTCGCGGGAGCCCTCGCCCGAGACCACGCAGGCTCCTTCCACGGCAGCTGCTCCTGCACCGACGCCTTCTCCATCGGCTGCATCCACCGCTTCCACGGAGGCTGTCTCCACCTCTCCGAAGGCTGTCTCCACTGCCACGGAAGCCGTTTCGCAGGACCGGGAGCCGAAGGTCCCGGCCCCGTCTCCCAAGTCCGAGCAGAGCCCGTCTGCGGCGGACGACCTGGTCTCGGCGGCCTTCGACAACGTGACGGTGCCGAAGCCGAGGCCGGAGGAGCCGAAGCCCGCGGCGCCGACGGCCGAGCCCGAGGCCACCGCCGCGCCCGAGCCCGAGCCCGTCGCCGTGACGGAGCCCGCCCCGAAGCCGGAGAAGGCCCCCGAGCGGGAGCCTGAGCCCGAGCCGGAGCCGGAGGCGGAGGTGGCCGCGGAGCCGAAGCCCGAGGCGCCTGCCGCCGAGCCGGAGCCCACGACACCGGCGCCCGAGCCCGAGCCCACCGCCGTGACGGAGCCCGAGCCCACCGCTGAGCCGGCCCCCGTGGCCGCCGCAACCCCGGAACCCGCCGTTGAGCCGGAGCCGAAGCCGGAGGAGAAGGCCGAGGCCAAGCCGGAGCCGGAGCCCGAGCCCGTGGCCACCGAGACCCCGGAGCCGGCCACAGTCGCCGTAGAGCCGACAGAGCAGACCACGCCGACCGAATCAACCGAGTCCACCGAATCAACCGAGTCGGCCGAATCAACGGAGCCGACCCAGCCCACCGAACAGCCGACCGAACCCGCAGCCGCCGACGGCGACCAGGCCCCACAGGGGCCACCCGCAGCCGACGACGAAGGCAGCACGGGTGGTGCGGGTGGGAACGACAACCCGGCCGAAGGCGAAGCCGAGGCCGAGAACACCCCCGAGCCCGCCGCAGCGAACCCCGCAGCGCGCATCCGCACCAAGGCCCCCACCCTCACCACCGCCTACAAGGCCGCCGCGGCCACCCTCAAGAAGCAGAACCTCACCGGCACCCGCGCCAAGGTCTACCTCGTCCTCGACCGCTCCGCCTCCATGCGCCCGTACTACAAGGACGGCTCCGCCCAGGCCCTCGGCGAGCAGGCCCTCGCCCTCGCCGCCAACCTCGACCCCGACGCCACGGTCCACGTCGTCTTCTTCTCCACGGAACTCGACGGCACCGGCGAGCTCACCCTCGACGAGCACGAGAACAAGATCGACGACCTCCACGCGGGCCTCGGCCGCATGGGCCGTACCAGCTACCACGTGGCCGTCGAGGAGATCGTCGCCCACTACGAGAGGTCCGGCACCGAGAACCCCGCGCTCGTGATCTTCCAGACGGACGGCGCCCCGGACGCGAAGACCCCCGCCACCCAGGCCCTCACCAACGCGGCGAAGAACCACCCCGCCGTCTTCTTCTCCTTCGTCGCCTTCGGTGACCCGGAGAACAAGGCCTTCGACTACCTCCGCAAGCTCAAGACGGACAACACGGCCCACTTCCTGGCCGGCGAGACCCCGCGCGAGCTGACCGACAAGGAACTCTACGAAGGCGTACTGGCGAACTGGCGCCCGTAGCCCAAGACACCACGCAGCAGCCATCGGGGGGCGGACGGGACAGTGTCCGCCCCCCGAAACGCGTGTGAGTCGATCTTCACGGGACCAGTAGGATTTCGTCCATGGCGGCCACTGGATCCGAGAAGCAGGGTGGAAAGGCGTTCTACGTCACCACCCCCATTTATTACGTCAACGACGCTCCTCACCTGGGCCACGCCTACACGACCGTCGCAGGCGACGTGCTCTCACGCTGGCACCGCCAGCGCGGCGAGAAGGTGTGGTACCTCACCGGCACGGACGAGCACGGTCAGAAGATCATGCGCACCGCGCAAGCGAATGGGGTCTCCCCGCAGGACTGGTGCGACAAGCTCGTGGAGGAGGCCTGGAAGCCCCTCTGGGAGCACCTGGAGATCGCGAACGACGACTTCATCCGCACCACCCAGAAGCGGCACACGGACCGTGTGCAGGAGTTCGTCCAGGACCTGTACGACAAGGGCGAGATCTACCAAGGCGGCTACGAGGGCCCTTACTGCGTCGGCTGCGAGGAGTACAAGCTCCCCGGCGAGTTGCTCGACGGCGAGGGCGAGTACGCGGGCCAGAAGGTCTGCCCTGTCCACAAGAAGCCGGTGGAGATCCTCAAGGAGGAGAACTACTTCTTCAAGCTGAGCGAGTACGGCGACAAGCTGCTCGCTCACTACGAGGCCAACCCGGACTTCATCCAGCCCGAGTCCGCGCGCAACGAGGTCGTGAACTTCGTGCGCCAGGGCCTGCAGGACCTGTCGATCTCCCGCTCGACATTCGACTGGGGCATCCCGATCCCGTGGGACCGCAAGCACGTGATCTACGTCTGGGTCGACGCGCTGCTCAATTACGCCACGGCGGTCGGCTACAACGAGAACCCGGCGAAGTTCGAGTCGACCTTCCCGGCCGACGTCCATCTGGTCGGCAAGGACATCCTCCGCTTCCACGCGGTCATCTGGCCCGCGATGCTGATGGCGAACGGCCTGCCACTGCCCGGCAAGATCGCCGCCAACGGCTGGCTGATGGTCGGCGGTGAGAAGATGAGCAAGTCGAACCTGACGGGCATCAAGCCGCAGGACCTGACCTCGCACTTCGGCGTGGACGCGTACCGCTGGTACTTCCTGCGCGCGATCGCCTTCGGTCAGGACGGCTCCTTCTCCTGGGAGGACTTCTCGGCCCGCTACACGAGCGAACTCGCCAACGACTACGGCAACCTCGCCTCGCGTGTGGCGGCGATGGTCGGCAAGTACTTCGGCGGCACGCTCCCGGCGTCGACGGATGACGGCGCAGCAGAGAAAGCCATCCACGACGGCCTCGCCAGGGCCGCTGCGGAGGCCGACCGCAAGATCGGTGACGAGCTGCACTTCCAGGGCGGCATCCTGGCCGTCTTCGAGTTCATCAAGCAGGTCAACGGCTACATCACGGAACAGGAGCCCTGGAAGGTCGCCAAGACCGCATTTGATCAGGCTGCTGACGCAGCGGACTCCGAGGTGGGCAAGGCCCGCCTGGCGACCATCCTCTACACCGCCGCGGAGTCCCTCCGTGCGGTGGCGGTCCTGCTCAACCCGATCATGCCGGAGACCTCCCAGAAGCTCTGGGACTCCCTCGGCGCCGAGGCCTCCCTCGGTGCCCTCGCGGACCAGCAGGTCCAGGAAGCCGGCGCGTGGGGCAGGCTCCCGGCCGGTACGACGGTCACGAAGGGCGCGATCCTCTTCCCGCGCCTGGAGGAGAAGCCGAACGCGTAGTACACGCACCATGAGCAGAGGGCCTGGGACGATATGTTCCAGGCCCTCTGCTCGCAACCTCGCACGCCCCCGCGCGCGTCCCCCGATACATGGCACTGTTCGGAAACGCGCACACCGTCAACCCCGGCAAGGCCCAGCAGGACTACGAGCGTCTGCTGGGTCACGGGGAGCAGATCCACGCCGCGTACCTGCTCATCCGCGACACCATCCTGTTCACCGACCGGCGCCTGATCCTGGTCGACAAGCAGGGGCTCACCGGCAAGAAGGTGGAGTACCACTCGGTCCCCTACCGCAGCATCACGCACTTCTCGGTCGAGACGGCCGGCCACTTCGACCTCGACGCCGAGCTCAAGATCTGGCTCTCCGGCACCCACGAGCCGATCGAGAAGACCTTCACCAAGGGCGTGGACATCTACGAGGTCCAGGCGATCCTCACCCAGTTCGTGGCGAGGTAGCCCCCACCCGGTCGACCATGGGCCGCACCGTCAGGCGCGGCCCGGTCTCCTCAAGCCGAGGGCGGGGCGACCGCGAAAATGGACCCCGTGCTGGAGCCCGCATACGCCACGCCGTTCAGTACCACGGGTTCAGGGCGTTCGTTGGTGAGGCTCGCGATGCTCGTGTTCGGATCGCGCCGCGCCGCGCTCAACCACACCGTCTTGCCCGTTGTGGCGTCGACACAGATGATCCGTCCATCGCCGGCCAGGCTGTACAGACGACCACCGGCGAGCACGGGCCGGGCGGGGGACTCTGCCTCCGTCTCCAGGATCCAGTTCCGGCGGCCCGTCCGCAGGTCGTACGACGCGAGCGTGCCATCCGGCCGGCTGAGATAGACCGCGCTGCCCTGCGCGCGGGCAGTGCCGACAGGCGCACCCCGGAGGGGGAGACGTTTCACGCTTCCGTCCTTGCGGGTGACGCGGGTGATGCTCTTGCCGTCCAGGAGGAAGGACACCGTGTCGCCGTCGGCCGCGATCGGCGAGCCAGGGTCCTCATCGAAGGTGGCGAGAGCCTTCGCCGTCCGCAACGTGTCGGCGTCGAGGACGGCGACGGACGTGATGAAGCCCCCGTCCGCCCCGTACTTCAACAGGTGCAGCACGCCGTTTCCGCCGTCAAAGACCTCGACATACTCGCCGGCGGGAAACGTCCTGGACGCGACCAGCTTTCCCGTCCGTGCGTCCCTGCGGTCGATCCGGGTCCCGTCCACATGCGGGTGAACCATGGTGACCGCGGACTTCTGCACGAGGGAAGACGGAGTCCCCGACGACTCGGCCGACCACAGCCGGTCACCGGTCTTCACGTCGAAGCCCACGAGCTGCTCCCGGTCCGGGTCCTCGACCAGGGCAGTCTCTCCTGCGAACCCCACGAGTGACCCACGCCGCAAGTTCTCGTCGTACCGCTCGCTCCATATGACCCGTCCAGAGGCCGCGTCGATCCGCTCGACCACACCACCGTCTTCCGTGCACACAAGAATGTCTCCGGTACCGGCGCAGCCGGGAAGGTCATCCCAGCTACGCCCCACGGTGGTGGTGGCCGGCTTCTTTTCCCACAATGCCCACCCCTGCGGCCGCATGGCCGCCACCTTTTCGATGGCGGGTGCAGTCCGTGTCGGCGAGGCGCCGGCCGAGGGTGAGGAGGAGCCCTTGGCGTCGCCACGGTCTCCTCCCGCGTCGTCCGCCTGCATCATCGGCACCGCCACTGCAACCACGACCGTGGTCACGGCGGTCAGCACGTAGGCGAGCGTCCGGGGCCGCAGCCGGGGACCGTTCGTGACACCTTCGGGTGCCGTCGTCCCCGTCGATTTCTCCGGTCCTGCCTCCACTGCGCCTTTCTCCCGGAGCAGAGCAAGCAGTTCGGCGGGGGAGGGGCGACCGGTGGGATCCTTGAGCAGGCACTTCTCGACGACGGAACGCAGGGCCGATGGGACTCCGGCGAGGTCTGGATCGTCGTGCACGATCTTCATCGCGACCGCGATGGGCGGGGCGTCCGGGTCACCGTCGAAGGGCCCCCGGCCCGTCGCCGCATGCACAAGGACTCCACCCAGCGCGAACACGTCGGCCGCCGGCCCGACTTCACGCGGCGTGTTCAGCTGTTCCGGGGCCATGAAGGAGACGGTGCCGAGGACTTTGCCGGTCCGCGTCAGGGGTTCGGCCTTCAGCACCCGGGCAATGCCGAAGTCGATGACCCGGGGGCCGTCCTCGGTCAGCAGCACATTGCTCGGCTTCAGGTCGCGGTGCACCAGGCCGGCCCGGTGGATGTCGCGCAGAGCCTCGGCAAGTCCGCGACCGAGCTGCCACACGGCGTCCTCGTCGAACGCGCCGGTCTCGCGGACGCGTTCCGAAAGCGTCGGGGCGTCAAAGTACTGCGTCGCCATCCACGGGGGCTCGCCATCGGGATCGGCGCCGACGACCGAGGCGGTGAATGCCCCGCTGACCTGTCGCGCGGCATCGATCTCAAGCCGAAAGCGAGCGCGATAGTCGGTGTCGTCCGCGAACTCCCCTCGGATGATCTTCAGGGCGACCTTTCGGCCCGACGGCGACACGGCCAGATGGACGACCCCCATGCCGCCTGCTCCGATGCGACGTTCGATGCGGTACTCCCCGACATACGGCGGCGTGTACTCGTCCTGCCAGCTCAAGGGCCCCCTCCTGCGACTCCGTGGTGATCAAACCTTCCCCACGCACCGAGGGTGGGAACAACCAACGGTCCCGGCTCCCGCGGACTGCACGGACGCTAGCGCATTCTGTGCCGCCGTCGGGCGCAGTGCGATCGCCTGCCTGAAGCACCAGCTCATTCGTCTCCCTGGCGTCCGTTCACAGGCGTCAGCACCCGCGTACTCGTCTGCTGATAGATCACCGAGCTGCGGAAACTCACCACCTCCCGACGCGCGCTGACCCGGTCCATGAGGAACGCGTGCAGTTGCTCGATGTCCGGCACGGCCACGTGGACGACCACGTCGTCGTCGCCGGAGACCACGAAGACGGAGACGACCTCGGGCAGTTGGGCCAGATACGCCTCGAAGCCGGAGATCACCTCCCGGCTCAGCGGACGCAGGCGCGCGAACACCAGTGCCTGGAGGGACAGGCCCAGCATGCGCGGCTGCACGGCCGCGTGGTACCCGGTGATCACACCGCGAGCCCGCAGCGCCCGGACCCGTTCCAGGCAGGTGGAGGGCGCGATACCGACCAGGCGGGCCAACTCCCGGTTGGTGAGCCGTCCATCGCGCTGGAGATGGCTGAGGATCGCCGAATCAATGTCGTCCATGGCCGTCATTCTCGGCGGTGAACCGAATTTGGTTCGGCTCTTCCCCCATACTCCCGTATCCGACCCTAGATTTCCTGCCATCCACTGGATGCGAAGGGACCCCCACCTCGATGACGCCCACCACGCCCACGGCACCCACCACACCCGCCGCCGCCGAGCACTACGACGGCTTCCTCGCGGAGCACTACACCTGGATGCTGGGCGGCGACCTCGGTGCGCTGGCCGCCGCCCAGCGCGCGCAGTTGGCGGACTGGGGTGTGGTGCCCGTGGTCCCGGGCCCGGCCGACGGTTCGCTGGCGGTGGACCTGGGCTGCGGCCCCGGCCATACGAGCCTGGCCCTGGCCGAGTCGGGCGTCGACCTGGTCCTCGCGGTCGACCTGAGCCAGTCGCTGCTGGACGAACTGTCGGCGCACGCCGCCGACGTACCGGCGATCCGGCCCGTACGGTCCGATCTGCGCACCGCCCTGCGGGAACTGGTCCGCCCCGGCTCGGCGGACGCGGTCGTCTGCCTGGGCGACACGCTCACCCACCTCCCGACCAGGGGGGATGTGGCCGCCCTGCTGAACGACATCGCCGGCGCGCTCGCCCCCGACGGAACGGCCGTCCTCTCCTACCGCGACCTGACCGTCCCGCTCACCGGCACCGACCGCTTCCTGCCGGTCCGCTCCGCGCAGGACCGGATCATGACCTGCTTCCTGGAGTACCCGGAGGACTACGACGACTACACGGTCGTCGTGCACGACCTGATCCACACCCGTTCCGCCCCCGAGGGCGCCTGGACCCTGCACGCCCGCAGCTACCGCAAGCTGCGGCTCGCCCACGCCTGGGTGCTGGAGCAGTGTCGTACGGCCGGGCTGCGGGTGGTACGGGAGGAGAACGGTGCCGGAGGCGGCA
The DNA here is from genome assembly GCF_014650715.1 of Streptomyces bluensis. Lineage (GTDB taxonomy): Bacteria > Actinomycetota > Actinomycetes > Streptomycetales > Streptomycetaceae > Streptomyces > Streptomyces bluensis. Next base: position 111,712 of record NZ_BMVM01000017.1, read on the forward strand.
TGCGGACGGTGATCCTCCGACGTGCCGCGTGACGCCACCGCGTCGCCGCACCACCCCGCGATAATCAGGGCATGGCCACTCCCCCACCCGAGCCGCCACGTGAACGAAACTGACACCGGGCGGCGCCTCCCGCTCGACGTACTCGCGATCGGCGCCCCCTACGCCCTGGCCCTCTCCGGCGACCATGCGGTGCAGGCGCACGGCCTGGTCGCGGGGCCCGCGCCGGGCGCCCTGGAGGTGGCGACCGAGAGCCCCGAGCCCATGGAGTCGATCGCGGCCGCGGTGCGGGCCGGCCTGGAGGAACGGGGCTGGCGCGTACGCCCCCGGGAAACGGACCCCCTCGCCAGCCGTCTGATCGTCACCGACCCCGCCACGGACGAGGACCACACGCTCGACATCCTCAAGGAAACCCTCTGGCGCCCACCCGTCCCGACCGCCCTCGGCCCGGCCCTCTCCCTCGAAGACGTCATCGGCACGAAAGTCCGGGCCCTGACCGACCGCGGCCTCGCCCGCGACCTCGTCGCCGTCCACGCCGCCGCGGACCGCTGGAGCTTCACCGAACTGGAGGAACTGGGCCGCCGCCACGCCCTCGACGCCTTCGACCTCACCGACCTCCAGTCCCGACTGGAGGGCATCGAGTGGGTCGCCGACAGGAACTTCACCCACTCCGGCCTCGACGAACAGGCCATCACGGCCCTCCGCCGGTGGGCCCAGTCCTGGGCCGACGACATCGCGGAACGCCTCCTGGAGGAGGAAGCGCTGGAGCCCCCACCCGACGAATGACCCCGCCCCCGCCCGGAGTGCCCCGTGCGGCTACCGGTCGCTCACGGGCGCGTCGACGTTCGGGTGCCCTGGATGTCCCGGAGGAGTGCGGCGAGGGCGGTGGGGGGTACGGGGAGTATTCGGGCGGGGTCGTCGCTTTCGCGGAGAAGCAACGTGACTTCGCCGTGGCCAAGTTCGACGCACTCGTTGCCGTCGGCACCACCGGAGAACGATGACTTCTGCCACGGAGTCACGTCACAGCTCCTTCGCCAAACGGTGGACGGCGAACTCCGGGTCGCTCACAGGCGGGTCGGCATGCGGGCGCCCTGGATGCCCCGGAGGAGTGCGGCGAGCGCGGTGGGGGTGACGGAGAGTATTCGGGTGCCGGAGTCGCTTTCGCGAAGGAGGATCAACTCGCCTTCATCCCAGCCGAGTTCTACGCATTCGTTTCCCGCCGCGCCACCGGAGTACGTGGACTTCTGCCACTGGATCACGCCTACATCTCCTTCAACAGACGGTGGATGAACTCCCGCGACCGACTGGGGTCAAGGGACGCTGACTCCACCTTACGGAAGAGCGTTCGCATGACGAGGAGTTGAGCGGAGGCGTCCAGGAATGCGGAGCCGTACGGGGTGTCCCGCTGCACGGTGTCCAGGGTTGGCACCCGACCGCCCGCGTAAACCAACGACGAACTGGCGCCGGCGAACCCATCGACATCGAAGGGAACGATTCGCACCGAGACGTTGGGGCGCTCCGACTGACACAGCAACGCGTCAAGTTGAGCACGTGCTACCCGTCGGTCGGCGACGCGAGTACGCAGTACGGACTCGTGCAGGACAGCCTCGTAGGGAACTGCGGGCTCTCGCGAGAGCACCTCCTGGCGCCGCATCCGGTACGCAACCCACAGTTCCAGCTCACTGCTCGGGAGCGGCGGCACCCAGTATCCGAACACGGCGCGCGCATACTCTTCGGTCTGGAGCAGGCCCGGCACATGAGCGGTCGCAATCACCTGCATGAACCTCGCGTGGTACTCCAGCTCGGCCAAATCCAGGAACTCGGGTGGGAGGACATCCCGGTACTCCTCCCACCAGCCGCGTGTTCGGTCCGCCGCCATCTCCACAAGGGCGTCGACCAACTCCTTGTCGGCGCAGGCGTACTGCACTGCGAGTCTCCGCACACGCTCCTTGCTGACCCCGGCGTTACCTGCTTCGATCTGGCTCATCTGGGCCGGGTTCGTGCCGAGCAACCGAGCCGCCTCCCGGGAAGTCAGCCCCGCAGCCTCTCTCAGTTTGCGCAGTTCGGTGCCCACGCGCACCTGACGGGCAGTCGGCTGGATCCTTGCGGGCATATGCCTTCTCATTCCCCAAGAGCACTGGCGATACCGGAGGTTGAACGACCCCGATCGGGTGTCAGGTTACGCGAACGACTTGCTTCGGCGAAACATTTGGCCCTACGTTCAGTGACGCGACGCACACACTGCGGAACGCCGGGACCCCGGAAGCGCACCGCCCCGCCCTGCCACGGCGGCCGCGGCAGAGCCACCGCCCGCGACCGCAGCGCAGCCCGACTCTCCAACCCCCCACTCCCAGACCAGGAGCTACCTATGCCCGAACCCGGGGAACCCACCGCACCCGACGAGCCCTGGACCTACACCCTCTCCATCCCCACCGACCCCCGCGCCGTCACGATCTGCCGCCGCGCCCTCCGACTGATCCTCGCCCTCCACGAGTTGCCCCAACTCACCGAAGCCGCCGAACTCGCCGCAACGGAACTGGTCGCCAACGCCGTACGGCACACGAAGGGCCCGGCGGCCATAAGGCTCCGCTGGTCGGACCCGACTCTCCGGATCGGCGTATGGGACACGGACCCCAAGCCGCCGATCCCGGCACCGCGCATCGACACCACCCTGAACCCCGCCCTCGAATCGGGCCGCGGCCTCACCCTCGTCGAAGGGTGCTCCGACAACTGGGGGTGGTACGCCCTGGGAACGGCCACCCAACCCCCGGACGGAAACGGCAAGTTCGTGTGGTGCGAGCTGGCGAGGGCGGCGTGAACGTTTCTTCGGCCCCCGAAAGAGTGAACGCATCCCGATCATCCGGACATCCCACACCTTGAGCCACCTAGGTTGCACACATGGTCACATCAGCTCACGAGGGCATGCACCGCATCTTCCAGGAGCGGCCCGAGATTCTCGCGCCCGTCTTCGGGGTGCTGGGCATCGCGTTACCGGAGAAGGCGACCGTGGACGTGATCGCCACCGACGCGACGGAGACCAAGCCACTGGCGCGCCACGTAGACACAGTGCTGCGCATCGGCCCCTCCGACGGTGACGACTTCCTGCTCGCCGTCGAAGCACAGGAGAGGCGGGACCCGAAGAAGGAGTCGAGCTGGCCGTACTATGTCGCCTACCTCCAGGCGAAATACGGCCTGCCAGTACTCCTGCTCGTGGTCTGCCGCGACAGGGCCACGACCAAGTGGGCGACCGGTCCCTTCGTCTGCGAGGCCCGAGGCTGGACCGCCCAGCGGACTTACCCCTTGGTCGTCGGACCGGACAACCTCCCGGTGATCACCGATACGAGAACCGCGGCGGAGAAACCCGCAATGGCCGCGTTCTCCGCCCTGGCACACGCCAAGAGCCCCGACATCGACGCCATACTGGACGCACTGGGCCGTGCCCTCGCGGAGATGGACTGGAACGCCGGCAACTACTTCTACCAATTCCTGGACAGAACCCTGGGGAAGACCCCAGCCGGACACAAATGGAGGGACATCATGACGTTCGTCAACTACTTCCCCGGCCAAGGCACGATCCTGGAGAAGGCTTACCTCGAAGGCGAGGCCAAGGGCGAGGCCAGGGGCGAGGCCAAGGGAGTCCTGGCCGTCCTGGAGGTACGCCAGATCCCTGTCTCCGACGACATCCGCGATCGCGTGACCACCTGCACTGACCTCGACCGTGTCAACACCTGGCTCCGCAGGGCCGTCACGGTCACACACGCGGAGGAACTGTTCGACGAGGACCCGGAAACCCCCGAGGATGCCCCCGCATGACACAGCGCGGAGTCGGGCTGGTGTGGGGTGCGCAGGACGTGGTGTCCGCCTGGGGTTCCTGACGGACCGCCCGCTGGAATGGGCCCCCTGCGCGGTGCGCGGGTGGTGCTGGGTGCTGATCGAGGGAACGTCGGAAGGCGCCCAGAGCTTCACAGTCCCGGGCGCCGTCGTTCGGCTCAGCCGCCGGTCGCCACCTGCCCCTTCGCTGCGGCCGGGGTGCCCGATCCGGTCGCCGAGCCGCCGCTCCGGCGGATGAGGGCGACGCCGATGACCGCCAGGATGGACGCCGTGGACAGGGTGTAGAGGCCGCCGTTCGTGGAGCCGGTCGTGTCCTTGAGGTAGCCGAAGAGGGTGGGGGAGACGAAACCGCCCAGGTTTCCGATGGAGTTGACGACCGCCAGACCGGGCGCGGCGATCTTCAGGTCGAGCCCCGACTGGGCCATCGGCCAGAACAGGGTGGCCGCGACCTTCCCGCCGACCGCGGCCAGCGTGATGGCGGCCAGACCGAACCAGGGCGAGCCCAGGGTGGCGAGGAAGGTGCCGATGGCCGACAGGACGAGGGCGATCGCCAGGTACGGGCGGCGGTCCGGGGCGCCGTCGGTGAAGTGGCTCACCGTATACATCGCGATCACGGCGCAGATCCAGGGGATGGCCGAGAGGAGGCCGACCTGGAACGGCGACAGCCCGCCGATCTCGTCGACCAGGCTCGGCAGCCAGAAGGTGATCGCGTACCCGGTGAGCGCCATCGCGAAGAACACGGTGGTCAGAAGGGCGACCTGGGGGTGGATCAGGAGCTTGAGCCGGGACACCTTGGGTGCGCGGCTGCGGGCCTCCTCGTCCCGGGCGACCGCCGAGCTCAGCGCGTCCTTCTCCTCCTGGGTCAGCCAGCGGGCGTCCTGGATGCGGGAGACGAGGAAGAAGCCCGCGATGAACCCGACGACGATCGAGAGGAGCCCTTCGAGGGCGAACATCCAGCGCCAGCCGGCGAATCCGCCGATCCCGTCCAGCTCCAGCAACGCGCCCGTGATCGGGCCGGTCACGATGTACGCGGTGGCCGAGCCGCCGAGGAAGATCGCGCTCGCCCGGCCCCGGCTGGAGTCGGGCAGCCACTGGGTGAAGTAGAGGAGCACACCGGGGAAGAAGCCGGCCTCCGCGACGCCGAGCAGGAAGCGCAGCGCGTAGAACATCCACACGTTGTGGATGAAGCACATCGCCACGATCACCGCACCCCAGGTGATCATGATCCGGGTCAGCCACACGCGTGCGCCGAACCGCTCCAGCAGCATGTTGCTGGGCACCTCGAACAGGGCGTACCCGATGAAGAACAGCCCGGCGCCCAGACCGTACGCGGTGGCGCTCACCCCGACGTCGGCCCTGAGCTCGTCCTGGACGAAGCCCACGTTCGTCCGGTCCATCTGGTTGATCAGCAGCATCAGGACCAGGATCGGCAGCATACGGCGCAGGAACTTGCCGACTGCGCGGCGTTCCACATCGGGTATCACGACTTGTGACATCGTTGTCTCCCCTCAGGGTCGTGCACATACGTGAACCGCAATCACGTACGCAAGAACTTGGGGAACCTAACGGAGGCCGAACTTCCAGGTCAATGGGTTGGTTCGGTAATCATGTATGTGAACGCCATGAATTCCGCGAACACCGTGAACCCCGCGAACCGAACCCCGCGAACCCGTGCTCGCACCATGGGCCCGGCACACGGAAAAGGGTCCTGAAGTCGACGAGCGACTTCAGGACCCTTTCCGCAGAGCCCGGGGTTTACTTCGGCTGGGGCTTGCGCACCGAGAGGTGCAGCTCCCGCAGTCGCGTCTCGTCCAGCTCCGTCGGCGCACCCATCATCAGGTCCTGGGCGTTGCCGTTGAGCGGGAAGGCGATCGTCTCGCGGATGTTCGGCTCGTCGGCCAGCAGCATGACGATGCGGTCGACACCGGGGGCGATGCCGCCGTGCGGCGGGGCACCGAAGCGGAAGGCGCGGAGCATGCCCGCGAACTGCTCCTCGACGGTCTCACGGTCGTAGCCCGCGATCTCGAAGGCCTTGAGCATGATCTCCGGCTCGTGGTTCCGGATGGCGCCGGACGACAGCTCGACGCCATTGCAGACGATGTCGTACTGCCAGCCGAGGATGTCCAGCGGGTCCTGGGTCTCCAGGGCCTCCAGGCCCCCCTGCGGCATCGAGAACGGGTTGTGCGAGAAGTCGATCTTCCCGGTCTCCTCGTCCCTCTCGTACATCGGGAAGTCGACGATCCAGCAGAACCGGAAGACGTCCTCCTCGAAGTGCCCGGCGCGCTTCGCGGCCTCCACCCGCACCGCGCCCATGATCTTCGAGACCTCGTCGAAGTCGCCCGCGCCGAAGAACACCGCGTGGCCGGAGGCCAGCGACAGGCGCTTGGTCAGCTCGGCGACGTTCTCCTCGGTCAGGAACTTCGCGATGGGGCCCGTCAGCGAACCGTCCTCGTTCACCCGCACCCAGGCCAGGCCCTTCGCACCCTGCGAGACCGCGAAGTCACCCAGCTGGTCGAAGAACTTCCGGGGCTGCGCGGACACGTCCGGCACCGGCAGGGCACGTACGTGCTTGCCCGCGAAGGCCTTGAACTCCGACCCCTCGAAGATGTCGGTGATGTCGACGAGCTCCAGCTGGGCCCGCAGGTCGGGCTTGTCGGAGCCGTACTTCAGCATCGCCTCGCGGAAGGGGATGCGCGGGAAGGGGGAGGTGACGTGCCGGCCGTTGCCGAACTCCTCGAACAGCTCCGTCATGAGCTTCTCGATGGGCTGGAACACGTCCTCCTGCTCGACGAAGGACATCTCCACGTCGAGCTGGTAGAACTCGCCCGGCGAACGGTCCGCGCGGGCGTCCTCGTCACGGAAGCAGGGCGCGATCTGGAAGTAGCGGTCGAAGCCAGAGATCATCAGCAGCTGCTTGAACTGCTGCGGGGCCTGCGGCAGCGCGTAGAACTTGCCCGGGTTCAGGCGCGACGGCACGACGAAGTCGCGGGCGCCCTCCGGGGAGGTGGCGCTGAGGATGGGCGTCGCCATCTCGTTGAAGCCCAGCGCCGTCATCTTGTGACGGATGGCCGAGATGACCGCCGTACGCAGCATGATGTTGCGGTGCATGCGCTCGCGGCGCAGGTCCAGGAAGCGGTACTCCAGGCGGCGCTCCTCGTTCACCCCGTCCTCGGTGTTGATCGTGAACGGGAGGGGGGCGGCCGCGCCGAGCAGCTCGACCTCGCCGACCTCGACCTCGACCTCGCCGGTGGGCAGGTCCGGGTTCACGTTCTCGGTTCCACGTGAAACGACCTTGCCGTCGACGCGGACGGTCGACTCCTTGGAGAGCCGGTCCAGCGCCTCGTACGCGGGCGTGCCCGGGCGGGCCACCAGCTGCGTGATGCCGTAGTGGTCGCGGAGATCGATGAAGAGGATGCCGCCCAGGTCGCGCCGATTGTGCAGCCAGCCGCTCAGCCGGACGTCGGTGCCGACGTCAGAGGCGCGGAGCTCGCCGCAGGTGTGGGACCTGTACCGATGCATCGTCGTTCATCCAGTCTTCGCGGATCGGGTTTCGCCGGGGTCGCACCCCGGGGCACCGGGCGGGGTTGAGCCCGGAACTGCCAGGGTACCGGGCGCCTCCGGCGGTTTGGGGGTGCGTTTCCTGTGCCGGTGGGGGGTGGGGTTCGTCTGCCGGGTTCTGATGGTGGGTGGCTGCGGGTTCGTTGTGGCTTGTCGCGCAGTTCCCCGCGCCCCTAACAGCTCGGGCGCACCCGGCATCGCAACGCACCGCACCACATCCCGCATCCCGCACCGCACCACATCCCGCACCGCGCACAGCACCCGCATCCCGCACCGCACCGCACCGCAACGCCCAACACTCCGCACCGCCCCGCACAGCATCCCGCACCGCCCGGCACCCCGCACCGCCCCGCACAGCATCCCGCACCGCCCGGCACCCCGCACCGCACCCCACCGCACCGGTATCCACCGTGCCCGACCCACGAACAGACCCCAGGCGCCCGCCCCACCCAGCGGCGCGCGCCCGCGGACGTGCGACGGTGGTTCCCCGCCAATGAACACCCCGCCGCGTGCACCTGCCACCAGCGAGGTAGTGGCCTCGGGCTACTGGCGCCCGTTCGGGGACAGCGCTTTCTCCTTTCGCCGTGGCTCCCGGGACACCGTCGGCTCCCGGCCACGGTGGCCGGGCCTGATCCACGGCTTCGGTGGCAGTGTCCGATCAGCTGTTCCTAAAGTGGGTCAATGCTCACTGGTGAGCCCCTGCCCGCCGTAGGGGACGTCCTGTCCGCTCTCGCGACCGGCCTGTGGCGCTCGGACATCGAGGCCGGGGTCGTCACTCTGGACGCCGAGGCCGCGCGGCTCCTCGGGCTGCCGCCGGAGCCGACGACGATCACCGAGGGCGGTATCCGCGCCCGCTTCCACCCGGAGGACTGGATCGAGGTCGACGGCGTCGTCCGGCTCGCCGTCACCGAGGGGACCATCGCCGAGGTCCGGATGCGGGTCATGGACGAGCGAGGACGAGTGGTGCGCCTCGTGCGCAGCCGCTCCAAGCCGATCGTCGACCCCGTCACCGGGAAGTACCAGCTGATCGGCACCCTCCAGGAGGTCTCCGAACCCCCTCCCGGCACCGCCGCCCGCACCCCCGTCACCGGCGACTGGCGCCGCTCACGCGAGGCGTTCCTGCTGGACGCCGGCCGTGCGCTGGCCGAGGCGCGCTCCACGGAGGAGGTGCTGCGGGTCGCGGCCGGGCTGTCCATGCCGGGCTTCTCGCCCGACGGCCTCGCCGTCTTCGGCGTGGAGGCCGACCGGCTCACCGTCATCGGGCACCACGGGCAGAAGCCGGGCGACGAGCGCCCCTTCACCCAGATATCGCTGGAGATGGACTACCCGGCCGCCGAGGTGGTGCGGACGGGCCGTGCCGTCTACATCTCCTCCCCCGAGGACTACAGGTCCCGCCACCCCGCCTCCTGGCCCCTCGCCGAGCCGTTCGGCCGCCACTCCTGGGCCTTCCTGCCGCTCACCGTCGCCGGCCGCACGATGGGCGCGTGGATGGCGGCCTTCACGTATCCGGTCTCCTTCACGCCCGACGAGCGCTCGGTCCTCACCACCGTGGCCCGCATGCTCGCCCAGGCCCTCTCCCGCGCGGGCACCGCCGAGACCGAGCGCGAGCTCACCGACGGGTTGCAGCGCTCGATGATGCCGACCCTGGGCCCGGAGATCCCCGGCATGAGCGTCGCCGCCCGCTACGTACCGACCGGCGGCGGCCTCCAGGTCGGCGGCGACTGGTACGACCTGATCCCGCTGCCGGGCGGCCGCTTCGCCCTCGTCATCGGCGACGTCCAGGGCCATGACGTGCGCGCGGCCGGCCTCATGGGCCAGCTCCGCATCGCGCTGCGCGCGTACGCCTCGGAGGGCCACCGCCCGGACGCGGTCCTCGCCCGCGTCTCCCGCTTCCTGTACGGGATCACGTCCGACGAGGACAGCACCGACCTGCGCTTCGCGACCTGCCTCTACATCGAGGTCGATCCGGCGACCGGCACGCTGGAGATCGCTCGCGCCGGGCACCCCGAACCGGCGGTGCGGATGTCCGACGGCACGGTCCTGACGCGGCACACGGCGGGCGGGCTCCCCCTCGGCATCGACCCGGACGCCGACTACCCGACGACCCGGATCGCCCTGGAGCCCGGCGAGACCATGCTGATCTGCACGGACGGCCTGATCGAGACCGGCGGCCACGACCTGGACACCGGCTGGCACCGCATCCGCCGCATCCTGGAGTCGCACGAGGGCGACCTGGAGGCGCTGGCGGACGCCCTGGTCCAAGGCGTGCACGGCCCGTCCTCCCACCACACCCCCGGCCCGCTGGCCGACCGCCGCGAGGACGACATCGCGGTCCTGCTGCTGGGCCGGCAGGGCGAGGGCCACGGCGACACCGCCCCCGTACGGCCTTCCGTGCGCCGTACGGCCCTGACGGTCGCCCAGGACGGGCCCGACCAGGTCGCCGGTGCCCGCCGGCACGTGCGCGACTTCCTCCAGGACTGGGCCCGCGAGGACCAGGTCGACTCGGCCGTCCTGCTGGTCTCCGAGGTGGTCACCAACGTGCTGGTCCACACGGACGCGGACGCCCTCCTGATCGCCGAGGTCACCGAGGCCACCGACGGGCAGGAGCGGCGCCGGATACGGGTCGAGGTCACGGACGCCGGCGACGACCTCCCGCACAGGCGCCATCCCGGCGAACTCGCCTCCTTCGGGCGCGGGCTGATGCTGATCGAGCTGCTGGCGGACGCGTGGGGCGTGGACCCGCGGGGCAAGGGCAAGACCATCTGGTTCGAGCTGTACGAGGCCCCTGTGGACGCGCGGTAGCGCCGTACGCGAACAGGCCCCGTGCGGATGCGCTCACGCCTCCTCCGCCCCGGTCTCACCCGCCCCAGCATCGCCCGCCTCGTCCTCGGCCTCGCCCGCCTCGTACCGCGTCCTCAGTTCGTGGACGACCCCGGAGGCGGCCGCGGTCAGCGGTACGGCGAGCAGCAGGCCGACGATCCCGGCGACGGACGCGCCCGCGGTGAGGGTGACCATGACGACGGCCGGGTGCATCTGGACCGTACGGCTCTGGACCATCGGCTGGAGGACGTGCCCCTCCAGGGCCTGCACGGCGACGATGACCCCGAGCGCCCAGAGCGCGATGACGAACCCGCGGTCGGCGAGCGCGACGAGCACGGCCACGGCACCGGAGAGGAAGGCGCCGAGATACGGGATGTACGCGCCCACGAAGACCAGCGCGCCCAGCCCGACGGCACCCGGGACCCTGAGGATGAGCAGCCCCGCGGTGACGCAGACGGAGTCGATCAGGGCGATGAAGGTGGTCCCGCGCATGAAACCCTCGACGGCGTGGAAGGCCCGCCGCGCCATGGCCTCCAGGGTGTCGGCGGTGCCGGCGGGGGCCACGGCGCGCAGGGCGTCCCCGGCCCGGTGGAAATCCCGGAGGAAGAAGAAGACGAGCAGCAGCGCCAGCACCGCCATGGCGATCGCCTCGCCGACGACGCTGACTCCGCTGAGCACCCCGGAGGCGGCCGTCCCCCCGAACCTGCCCAGCAGCTTCGGGGCGTTGGTGGCCACGTCCTCCAACGAGCTACCGGCCGGCCCGAAGCGCGCGCTCAGGGAGCGTGCCGCCTCCCTGAGCGAGTGGACGATCTGGTCACCGGAGTCGACGATCGCGGCGACGACGATGTAGACGGCCCCGCCGACCACGGCCACGACGGCGACACAGGTGACCGCCGCCGCGATCGACCGGTGGACCCCCGCGCCGACGAGGCGCCGGTGCATCGGCCGCAGCAACGCGGTCCCGAGCAGCGCCAGCAGCACCGGCACCACGGCCGTACGGAACTCGACGCAGAGCCGGATCCCGACATAGACGACCCCGGCGACGAGCAGGACGACGGCACACCATGCGGCAAGGCGGCGGACGGGGTCGGGGAGCAGGGGCCCGGGGCCCGGGCCCAGCGGCTTGGTGTCCTGCACGCCTCCAGCCGAACACGACCGACCGGACCTGTCGTGCGCGACCGGCCCACCCGGGTGACACACGGACCGCTCCCCTCCCCGAAGAACGGTCTGCGTTCAACGGTCTGCGTTCAACGGTGCGGCGACTCACGGACCGGTGTGCACGTAGGCCGCCCAGAGCAGGGGGTCGTCGTTCTGCTGCCGGATACGGCGGACGGCCGTATGCAGGGCGAACGCGGAACGGGCGGGGTCGAGACGGTCGGGGGCGTCGGGGCGGCGGAGTTCGCTGTAGAAGCGCGCGGCCAGTTCCTGGGCCGTCATGTCCTCGGCCATCCACTGGGCGGCCACGACATGGGTGAAGCCGGCCAGTTGCAGGGCTCCCGCGAGGTGCAGGGCCTCATCGGGCAGCCCAGCCGTGCCGCGGGCCGTCTCGCAGGCCGACAGGAAGGCCAGGTCGGCGGCGTCGAGCCGGAGGCGGGCGATGTCCTCGACGGTGAGGAGGGCGGGCTGCTGGTCTCCGTGGCAGAACAGCCCGCTCCTGGCCGGGCGGGCCGGATCGTGGCGGGCGTGGCCCGCGAAATGCAGACAGGAGTGGTTCGGCAGGGCCCTGCGGACGGCACGCCGGTCGGCCGTGGGCCCGGCCAGCAGCTTCCGCTCCTTCACCTGCGTGACCAGCCGCAGGGCCTCCTTGCGGGCGAACGGCAGCGGCTGGAGGCCCGGCACGCTCGCCTGGTCGACGATCAGGACACCACCGGCCGTACGCTCCCCGGCGTCCCGGTCGTCCCGGTCGTCCCGGTCGTCCCGGTCATCCCGTTCGTCCTGCCGTCGCCGCGCCTGTGCCAGGGACCGCAGCGTCGTGGTGTACGAGCAGACGTACCGCTCCGGAAGCTCTCCGGCGGCGTGCAGCGGGAGGAGTGCGAGCAGGCCGGTGGGGCACCACCACAGCCGGCCTGGTTCCAGGCGCTTGGCGGGTCCCAGTCCGGCCAGGACCGGTTCTACGACCGTCTCCCGCAGCCACTCCAGGGTGTCCCGGAGCGCGCGGCCGGCCTCGTCCGGGGACCGGCTCGCCGAGGAGAGCGCGGCGAGCAGCGCCTCCGTCCGCTCCTTGAGTCCGCCGGGCCCCTCAAGGCTCAGACCGGGCAGCGGTACGGTCCGCAGTGCGCCCCGGGTGACGACGAGCGCGTCACAGCGCAGAAAGCTCGTGTTGACGACGACCACGGTCCCGTCACCGGCCGCCTCGCGCAGTTCCTCGGGAGAGGGCGGCCGCAGGAGGTCGTCGAGCCCGAGCAGGCGGTACGCGTCGCGGGTCAGCTCGTCCAGCTCGGCGGCCAGTTCGCGGTGCCGGTGGGCCTCGGCCCGCTGCTCGCGGACGGGTGCCGTCGGGTCGGTGAGGGAGGAGTCCGCCGAGTGGAGGACGGAGCGGATCTCCGCGATGCGGTGGGCCAGTCGCGGTTCCTGCTCCTCCAGCGCCGTCAGGTCGAAGCGGGAGTCCACCGCCTGGGCCAGGAGCACCCCGCGGCCCTGCTCCAGCAGGTGCAGCGCCGTATCCGGCCGGCCCGCGGAGAGGGCGGCGGCCGCCGCGTCGCAGGCGATGCTGTCCGAGACGGCCAGCCCGCTGATGCGGTCCTCCAGCTCCAGGCCGTGCCAGGCCATCAGCGGAAGCTGGGCGACCGCCACCTGGTAGGCGTCGACGGCCTGCGCCCAGTCCTCCAGCAGGGCGGCCCGCAGTCCCCAGTGCGCGGCGGCGGAGAACCGCACCTTGGCCGGCACGCCCTCGACACCCGCCGCCTCCCGGAACAAGGCGCACGCCTTCTCCAGGTCACGGTGACTGCTCCCCTGTACGGCCGCGAAGGAGTGCGCCGTTGCCAGGGTGATGAGGAAGGACACGCGACGCACGTCGTCGTCGGGGATCACCCGCAGCGCCGCTTCCGCCGCTTCGATCGCCCCGTCCAGATCGGTTGCGGACAGCGTCAGGTCGTACCGGGTGAGGAAGGCCCAGGAGAGTACGAGCAGGGCTCTGCCCCGGACCGGATGACCGTCCGGGGTGGTGTCGGCGGCCTCCTGGCAGCAGCGGACGGCCTCGTCCGCGTCACCCCGCCGCTCCAGCCGCCCACAGCGGTCCAGGAGGACCAGGGCCAGATTCGACAGCGCCACGAACCGCCGCGCATGCCCCTGCGGGTACGCGTGCACGGCCACCCGACCGGCGTCGACCGCCTCGTCCAACTCCTCGATCGCCTGCGTGCGTTCGTACCGGTCGGCGAGCGCCAGACAGAGGCTGACAGCCGCCTCACCCGCGCCCTCGCTGCCGGGGGCCACCGCCCCCACGGCCTCCCGCAGCACCTCGACGGCCTCGTCCAGGTCGGCGAACGCGCCCGCCCGCTCGTACCTCCTGCGCAGCACCACGCCCAGGCTCGTCAGCAGGACAGCCCGGTCGTACGGCGGTGTCCCCGGCGGTACGGCGGCGACGGCCTCCCGGCCCACCCGCACCGCCTCCTCCAGGTCCGCCACCGTGTTCAGCCGGAGGTACCGGGAGGTCAGGGCGGTGCAGAGATGCGCACGCCACAGCGCGCGCTCCGGATGACCGGGCGGCAGGGCTTCCACGGCCTGCCCGGTCAGGTCCACCGCCCGGTGCAGATCGGACACGCTGTCGAGGTGTTCGGCCCGCTGCCGCAGCGCCATACCGAGCGCGGAGAGCGCCTTCGCCGACTCCGGGCCCCCGGCCTCGGCCGCGATCGCCACGGCCTCCTCCAGACGCCGGACCGCCTCGTCCAGCAGCGCGGCGTCGCCGCGGCGCTCGTACAGCAGACCGAGGACGCGGCCGAGGTTGAACAGCACCGGCAGCGCCTGCGCTCCCGCGAGGACCCGCAGGTCCGCCGCCTCCCGGAGGACGGCGGCGGACCGGTCCAGCGCTTCGGACGGGTCGGCGGCCCCGGTATGCCAGAGACGGATGGCCCGTGTCATATAGGTGAGCCCCAGCTCGGAGAGGCACAGGGCGAGTTCCGCACTGCCAGGGGGCAGCCGGCGGCGGACGGCTTCCAGAGCCGCGATGGCTTCGTCGCCGTCGTCGTCCCCGTCGGCGGCCAGCGCCCCACCGCCCTTGTCCGAGTCCCCGCCGCCGCTGTCCGCGCCGCCCGGCGTGAGCTGGTACCGCACTGCCAGCGCCTCCGCCAACAGCCCTTCGGCGCGCTCCCGTTCGGGCCCGGCGGCAGCCGACACGGCCCGCTGGGCAAAATCGACCGCGGCGTCGCCGTCCGCGGGGTCCCGCGACTGCCGGAAGCGCGCGAGGTACGCGCTGCCCAGCTCGTAGAGGTACGGCGCGACGACAGCGCCCTCACCCACCCGGAGCGCCTCCCGGCAGAGCTCGACGGCTTCGTCGATGTCGCGCGGCTGGCGCGTACGGTCGTACCTCAGCCGCAGCATCACCACGAGCAGCCACATCCGCCGCACCCGCCACTCGGCGGGGACGGCCGCCAGTTCGCGGCGCTCCAGGTCCACCAGAGCGTCGAACTCGGCGGTCTCCTCGCAGTGTTCGGCCTTCGTCGACATGACGGCGGCGAGATTGGCCAGGTACAGGACGTGTTCCGGATCGTCGGGGGAGCAGAGCCGTGCCGCCCGTCGGGTATGGTCCAGCGCCTCCCCGAGATCGTCGGCCCGCTCGCGCGGGTTCCTCGTGCCCCGGGCGCGCTGGTGTAGCGCCACCCCGAGGTGGGTCAGGTACATCGCGAGTTGAGGGTCACGCGGATCCGTGACGCGTACGGCTTCGCGTAAGGCGTCCACGGCTGCCCGCACATCCCCGGCGGCGCCGTCCCCGCCCCGGGCGGCACGGGCGGTGAGCGCCACGCCCAGATGGGAGTGGAACACGGCGACGGGTTGCGGCGCCGACCGCACCGCCTCGCGGGCGCATCCGACGGCCTCGTCCAGCACAGCGTCCGCGCTCGACTGCCGGGTCTGGGCCAGCAGGTTGAGGGCGCCCGCGAGGTTGCCGTGGTACATCCACCGGTTCGGATCACCGGGGTACGCGGAGGCCACCGCGCGCCGCCCCGAGTCCACCGCCTCGTCCAGGTCCGCCTCGTCCCGGCGCAGCGCATAGCGGTCCCGTAACGCCGCGCACAGGTTGGACACCGCCATGGGACGGCCGGGGTGCCCCTCGGGCAGGAGGTCACGGCAGCGCCGCAGGAGCGCGATCGCCCCGTCGAGCGCCTGAGGATCGCGTACGGCGCCCCAACGCGCGTACAGCTCCAGGGCCTGGGCACCCATGCGGATGGCGTCGTCGTCTCCTGACCTACCCAAGACGTCTCGCCCTCTCTTCTCCGGCTCTCTTCTCCGACTCTTCTCCGGTCCTCTTCTCCGGGCCGGTCAGCCGCCGTCGGTGGCCAGCAGGAACAGCACCGCCCCGACGACCACGAGGAGCGACCCCAGCATCGTCTGCACCCGGGCCCGGCGCAGGGCTCCGCGCACCTGCCAGGCATGGACGAGCTCCAGCAGAGCCCGGCGGCGGGCGGCGGAGTGCGCGACGTTGACGCGAGCCGCGGTGAGAGCGCGGTTCAGTTCGGCGTGCCGATCCCCGTCCCGCTCCCGGGCGAGACGTTCCGTCAGGTTCACGGCCACGGTGGCGTGCAGACGGCAGGACCGGACGAGTTCGTCGACGGTCGTGCCGAACGGGCCGAAGAACAGCTCGGGGGCAGCCTCGATCTCGGCGCGGAGGTCGGCGAGGGAAGGGTCATCGAGTGACCGGAGGGTGGTGAACCGTGGGGTCAGTACCTCGCCGGTCCACCAGATCGCCCAGAACACCCCCACCAGTGCCAGACCGAGCCCGCCCGCGGCCAGCGCGACGTCGCCGCGGCCATGGATCTTACCGATGGCGGCCAGCGGGAAGCCCCCGAGCAACAGTCCGCCGACGGCCGCAGTGGCCATGATCGTCCAGCGCGCCACAGCCCGCATGTCAGCGACAGCGGCGTCCGCATGCGTGCCGACGACCGCCTGTTCCCCGACCGCCACGGGGTCCTGGGGCTGCGACGCCTCGGGGGACAGGGCGCTCACGAGGGCGTGGGACCTACGCCGTCGTTGCCCCGGAATTTGATGTCGTGCAGCCCATGGTCGCTGTTGTCGGGCAACTCCCCATACGGAAGCCACGCGCTGCCGTCGTAGTACTCGACCCGGCCCTCATCGTCGGTCCGAACGTCACCGATCTCCGGAGGCTTCACGCTCTCCGATGCGGCACCGTGTCCTCGCACCTGCTCGCTCACGCCTGCAACTCCCACCAGCAGAGGCACATGGGTGAGGGAGAGGCTACCGCCCACGAACCCATGAGTTTCGAACGGCCTACGGAACCGGCCGACCCCGATAGTGGAGTCGGCCCTCAGCGGCGACAGACGAGGATGCCGCCCAAGCACGTGACCTCGAAGACCCCGCGCTGGGCGATGTGATCGAGAAGGATCGTGCGTGCCCGTTCGATCGTGGCGTCGAAGGGCACATCGTGCTGGTCCGCCCAGGCCCGGTAGGAGGCCATGTGCGCAATGACCGGTTCGGGATCGTGGACCGTGATGATGCCGGGCAGTTCAATCGTCTCCAAGCGGCCGAACTCCTCCCCCAGGAAGGCCGGGGCCTTCTCCAGGGAGAAGCGGGCGCTGAGCGAGATGCGGGCTGGGCCGCGTCCGGTGCCGAGAACGTCGCCTGCAGCCCGCTGCCACAGGTCGTCGAGTTCGGCCTTGTCCCGATCGCTGTTGGTGGAGGCGATCACCAGCCCATCACGGCCGACCACGCGGGACAGCTCCCCCACCGCCCGAGGGATGTCCGGGACGTGGTAGAGCATGTGCAACGCCAAGGCGGCATCGGCGCTCCCCGTGGCCAGTGGCAAGCGGGTGGCGTCCGCAACGGCCACCGGACGGGGGACACCGGCGAGAATGCCAGGAGCGATGTCCAGGCCCAGCAGGGCAAGGTCGGGCCGGTCGTCGCGGAGCCGCTGGATGAACTTGCCGTTGCCGCAGCCGACATCGACCACGCGCCCGCGCACGCCCCTCAGCTGCTCGACGACGATGCCCGGCAGGTCGTAACGAGGCGCCTGCCACTGATAAAGCGACTGGCGGGCAGCCAGATCCCGGTCGCTGCTGTAGGCGCTTCCAGCGAGCCGCCCCCGGTCGGTGACAGCGGCTGCATGTGCGGCGGACAGTTCGGTCACGTCGGCAACTCCGGAGGGTGGGCTGGGGATACCATCCACGCCCTTAAGCTTGTCTTTTATGGTTTGCGGGCTTTGGGTTGATTACGTTCGGCGATGGTCTCGGGGCGTCTGGTCGTTTTGCCCAGGGTGTGCGCCGCGATCACAAGCCATGTCCAGCGGTCCGCGGCATCGGGAGTACGCAGCTTGGGACGCGTCCAGCCGAGCGTCTGCTTTACAAAACGCCAAGTATGTTCAAGATCGAACCTGCGGAGGAACGCTTGCCACCGCAGGTCGACGTCCTCGCTGGTCATGCCAGTCCTGGAGGACCACAGTCAGACGGGCAGCGGGTCGCCTCCGCCGGGCAGGTGGTCCACCTGCAGGCGGATCAGGGTCCCCTCGATGACGGGAAGTTCGCCGACGTGGTCGATCCACGCGGAGCGGGTGGTGAGCCGCGGGTGGATGCGGTCCCGGGCCATCGCCTGCGCGGTACCGTAGCGGTCGGTGACCTGCACGGTCTCGGCGTCCGGCTCAGCCCAGGTGTCCGGCTTGGCGAAGCGGAACTCCGGCCCAGCGCCTTGCGCAGCCCGCCCACGTCGATGCGGCCCTGGTTGAGCGCGTCGTACAACGCGCCGTGCCCACGCCGGTGTTCGGCCAGCAGCGTCAGGTCGACCGGCGAGGTCACCGGCCCGTTCTCGCAGAGCATCGCGTCGCACAGCTCGAACAGGGTGTCACCGCGTGCGGTGAAGCACGCGTACAGGTCCTCCCGGAAGTGTGACGCGAAGTCGAACGCGTCCCGCCGGGCATCGTCGTGCAGCACACTCACCTCTGCGCGGCCCTTGTATGAACGTGATTCCGTGGCGGAACGCATGCTCATACAAAGGCCATCCGCCTGCCCCGAAAACTCCCTGGTGAGTGACACCGTTCGGGACGCCGTTCGACTCCCGAGGTAAAAGACAAGCTCGGCAGACTCACCTTCACGGTCTTGGGTTTGGATCACAGCGCCTCGACAGCACACATGATCACCCCAAGGCCGTTCTGCCGTGTGGAGAACGCCAAACCCGTGGTCAGCCGCAGGCCGACCACGGGCAGAGGCAGGCCCCATGCGTCGTCAGGGCAACGGGTCCCAGACGCGTACGGCACCGCCTCGTCCTGCCGTGAGTACGACCTGACGTCCCTCCAGCGGTGTTACCGCCACGGTCCAGACTTCGCCCTCGTGGGCGAGTGGTGCCCCGATCTGCTGACCGTCGGAGAGGTCGAAGACCCGGACCGTCCCGTCGTCGCTGCCTGTGACCGCGAGGGTCCGATCTCCGATCACCGCGACGTCCACTGCGGAAACACGGTCGGTATGGCCCGTGGAGAAATCTTCGATCAGGTCGCCGTCGACCGCGTCCCAGACCCGTATCTCTCCAGCAGTCTCGTCGGATTCCATCACTGCCAGCACAACGGGGCGGCCACCGATCTCGGAAAGCGCGACAGCGTGGACCAACCCGTCGGCAGACCACTCGTGCAGCAGTTCCCCGGACTCAAGGTCCGACAGCAGAATATTGTCGCTGCTCGACACCACGACCGGCCTCCCGCGCAGCAGCCCCACCGCGAGACCGCGCACATCGTCACCATGCCCGGGAAGCTCTCGCGGCTCCTGTTCCTCGGCGTACTCGTCATCCGAGGGACCCCACGGCTCCACCTCGTCATCGGACGGGTCCCAGACCCACACCGCGGGACCTGAACCACCGGCCACCAGGACCGTACGCTGGCCGTCCTGGAACATAGCCAGCCCACCGTGAACCCAAGTGCGGAACTCCGGCGGGGCGTTCAGCAGATCGCCGCTCATCAGGTCCCATAGGCCCGGCCCCTGACGTGCCCCGCCGGCAGCGAACAGCACCCGCCCATCGACGACCGCCACGGCGACATGCAGGAAGTCCGGATACACCGGAATCCCGTAAGCCCCGTTGTCGAAATCCGCCAGCGGGCGCTCCACCCACTCGTCGCTCGCCATGTCCCATGTCCATACCTCGTGGACGTGGGTGGCGCACACCACCAGTGGCCGACCCTTCACATGAGCCACGACGAAGTCCTGGATGTTCGTCTCGGATGGATTCACACTGCTCTTGATCAACCGGGTGTCAGTCATGCGCGGCATGCTAACCACGGGGTGTGACACGGAGGTTGGAGTTGTCCGTCATGGCGGAAGTCTCGACGTATGTCAACTCAGGCCGGAACGGGCTGACCAGTGATCACCAGGGTGGTCGAGCGTCGGCGGACGCAGCAGGTCGGGTGAACCAGCGGGGTTGAACGACAAGCTCAGCGACCTTGTCGCCGCCCTCTATCAGCCCCTGTTCACAGCCCTCTCGCGACGACTGGGCATCCCACACCGAGTCGAGACCTACAGCCAGCAGCAGGCCGACGCGTACTTCCGCTGCACGTGGCTACGGCTCCTGCCCCGCCTCGACGCCGCACGCTGGTGGCTCGCCCCTTCCACCGGCATCCCACACCTGCGCATCCCCTGCCCGCAGCCCGGCTGCGGCTGGGCCGAGAAACACGCTGAACGCACCCACGTGCACCTCACCGACCGCGAGACCGCGCACGTGGCCGCCGTCTGCCACCAGGCCACCATCACCCCAACCGGAGGCGCCTACCTCGACTTGGCCACTCTGTACCGCAACATGGTCAAGGAGTTGGCCCTGTCCAGCCCGCACGGCACCCTGCATGTCATGGTCAAGGGCGGCGACTGGGTCTTCGGCTCCCACCTCGTCGACGAAGCCCTCCAAGCAGTCGGCCTCACCCGCGGACAGCTCCCGGCTCGGCTGTTCTGCCCCCAAGTCCTCACCGACACCGGCGCCAAGCTGTCCAAGTCGTTGATCCGCGAGGGCCGCGCTCCCCTGCCCGAGGGCGCCACCGACTGGATGCTCGACACCCGTCAGTGGCCCGGCACCATCGCGAAGTACGCCGAGCAGCTGCTGACCATGACCGATACCTTGCTGTCCGACCCCCGCCACTTCTTCCGCTCGTACTTGGCCGCCGAAATCAGCCGCATGATGACCGCGCCGGCCCCCAGGAGCGTTTCCGCCCCATGACCGACACCAGTGCCCGCGTCCGCGAGCTCAACCTCTACCGCCAGTACTTCGACCTCGTCGCCGCGGGCACCAAGACCATCGAGGTGCGGGTGAAATACCCGCACCTCGCAGACCTCACCGTCGGCGACATCATCCGCTTCCGGATCAAGGGCACCGACGAAACCTGCGACGTGAAGGTCAAGCGGGTCACCGAGTACCCCGGCTTCGCGGCCCTGCTTGACGGCGAAGGCCCGGCCAACGTCAACCCCACCGCCACCCGAGACCAGCAGCTCAACAACATCCGAGCCATCTACCCACCCGAGAAGGAAGCCCTTGGCGCGCTCGCGATCGAAATCGTACGTACCGCTGATCAGTAGGCCGAAGCGGCCCACCAACCGGCCAACGAAGGGACGGGACAGTGGCTCAGCCGCAGACTGACGACCAGCCCAAAGCACTCCCGCCCGCCCTCGAATCCATGACCCTGCTGGTTGCCGCCGTCATCGTCCTGAACCGGGCAGGCGCGGACGAGCCCCGGCCCTGTCCAGACGGGCTCGTCCGCATGTAGCCCCAGCAAGCCCTACAGCCCGCCCTCCGACATCCCGTGCACGGCCGGAATCGTCCCCAGCCGCCCCTTCTGGAAGTCGTCGAACGCCTGCTGGAGCTCGTCCCTGGTGTTCATCACGAACGGGCCGTAGTGGGCCATCGGCTCACGGATCGGCTGTCCGCCCAGCAGGACGACCTCCAGGTCCGGCGTGTGGGCGTCCTGCTTCTCGTCCGCGCGGACCGTCAGGGAGCCGCCCGCGCCGAAGACCGCCGTCTGGCCCAGGTGGATCGGACGGCGCTCCGCGCCCACCGAGCCCTTGCCCGCCAGCACGTACGCGAGGCCGTTGAAGTCCTCGCGCCACGGCAGCGTGATCTCCGCGCCGGGTGCCAGCGTCGCGTGGATCATCGTGATCGGGGTGTGCGTGATACCGGGGCCCTGGTGACCGTCCAGCTCACCGGCGATGACGCGCAGGAGCGCGCCGCCGTCGGGGGAGGTGAGCAGCTGGACCTGGCCGCCCCGGATGTCCTGGTATCTCGGGGCCATCATCTTGTCCTTGGCCGGGAGGTTCACCCACAGCTGGAGGCCGTGGAAGAGGCCGCCCGACAGGACGAGCTGCTCCGGCGGCGCCTCGATGTGGAGGAGGCCGGAGCCGGCCGTCATCCACTGGGTGTCGCCGTTGGTGATGGTGCCGCCACCGCCCTGGCTGTCCTGGTGGTCGAAGATCCCGTCGATTACTGCAGGCATGTCGGTACCTCCTTGTGCGCTCAGGTTAGTTGATTGTTGAACTTTCTGCCACCCCAAACGCAGGACGCCCGGAGGGCATTCCCTCCGGGCGTCCGATACCTGGCCGTACATGTCCAGCCGTACGCGTCAGCCGTACATGCGCCGCATCGCGAACTCGACCATCTGCTCGACCGCCTTCGCGTCGAAGACCATGCGGTGCTCGCCCTCCATGTCGAGCACGAAGCCGTAGCCGGTGGGCAGCAGGTCGATGACCTCGGCGCCGGTGATCACGAAGTACTTGGACTCCTTGCCGGCGTACCGGCGCAGCTCCTTGAGCGAGGTGAACATCGGGATCACGGGCTGCTGCGTGTTGTGCAGCGCGAGGAAGCCGGGGTTGTCACCGCGTGGGCAGTAGACCTTGGACGTCGCGAAGACCTGCTGGAAGTCCTCGGCGGACGTCTGACCCGTGGTGAAGGCCCGCACCGCGTCCGCGAGCGACGGCGGGGACGGCTCGGGGTACAGCGGCGTCTGCTGCCCGTACCCGCCGCCCATCGGCTGCTGCGGCGGCGGGGCGTACTGCTGCTGCGGGTCTGTACCGCCCATCGGCTGGCCGTATCCGTACATGCCGCAAAGAGTAACCAGTCACAGTTGCCCCGATCAGGCTTGCTTCTTATTACCCATGGGTAGCATCATCGGTAGCCGTAGCTACTTGTTAGTAGATGAACCAGCCGCGAGGAGACAGTGCCTCGCCGATCTCTCCACGGAGCTGTCGCCATGGGGCACTACAAGTCGAATCTCCGCGACATCGAGTTCAACCTCTTCGAAGTACTCGGGCGCGACAAGCTGTACGGCACCGGCCCGTTCGCGGAGATGGACGCGGACACCGCCAGGAGCATCCTGGAAGAGCTCACCCGCCTCGCGGAGAACGAGCTGGCCGAGTCCTTCGCGGACGCCGACCGCAACCCGCCGGTCTTCGACCCGGAGACCGGCACCGCTCCGGTCCCGGCGTCCTTCAAGAAGAGCTACAAGGCCTTCATGGACGCGGAGTACTGGCGTCTGGGCCTGCCCGAGGAGGTCGGCGGCACGACCGCTCCGCCGTCCCTGATCTGGGCGTACGCGGAACTGATCCTCGGCGCCAACCCGGCGATCTGGATGTACGCGTCCGGTCCGGCCTTCGCCCGCATCCTGTTCGACGAGGGCACCGAGGAGCAGCGGAAGATCGCCGAGATCGCGGTCGAGAGGACCTGGGGCTCCACCATGGTGCTCACCGAGCCGGACGCCGGTTCGGACGTGGGCGCCGGGCGCACCAAGGCCGTCCAGCAGGAGGACGGCTCCTGGCACATCGAGGGCGTGAAGCGCTTCATCACGTCCGGTGAGCACGACATGGAGGAGAACATCCTCCACTACGTGCTGGCCCGGCCCGAGGGTGCCGGGCCCGGCACCAAGGGGCTCTCCCTCTTCCTCGTGCCCAAGTACCTCTTCGACTTCGAGACCGGCGAGCTGGGCGAGCGCAACGGCGTGTACGCCACGAACGTCGAGCACAAGATGGGCCTGAAGGCCTCCAACACCTGCGAGATGACCTTCGGCGACCGTCACCCCGCCAAGGGCTGGCTGATCGGTGACAAGCACGACGGCATCCGCCAGATGTTCCGCATCATCGAGTTCGCGCGGATGATGGTCGGCACGAAGGCGATCTCCACGCTGTCGACGGGCTACCTGAACGCGCTGGAGTACGCCAAGGAGCGCGTCCAGGGCCCGGACCTGGCGAACTTCATGGACAAGGCCGCCCCCAAGGTCACCATCACGCACCACCCGGACGTGCGCCGCTCGCTGATGACGCAGAAGGCGTACGCGGAGGGCATGCGCGCCCTCGTGCTCCACACGGCGTCGGTGCAGGACGCCATCGCCGTGAAGGAGGCGAACGGCGAGGACGCCTCGGCGGAGCACGCGCTGAACGACCTGCTCCTGCCGATCGTCAAGGGCTACGGCTCCGAGAAGGGCTACGAGCAGCTCGCCCAGTCGCTGCAGACGTTCGGCGGCTCCGGCTTCCTGCAGGAGTACCCGATCGAGCAGTACATCCGCGACGCCAAGATCGACACCCTGTACGAGGGCACGACCGCGATCCAGGGCCAGGACTTCTTCTTCCGGAAGATCGTCCGCAACCAGGGTGCCGCGCTGAACTCGCTCGCCGAGGAGATCAAGAAGTTCCTGGCACTCGGCGAGGGCGGCGAGGAACTGGCGGGCGCCCGCGACCACCTCGCCAAGGCCGCGGTGGAGCTGGAGGCGATCGTCGGCCTGATGCTGACGGACCTCGCGGCCACCGAGCAGGACGTCAAGAACATCTACAAGGTGGGGCTCAACACCACCCGCCTGCTGATGGCCTCCGGTGACGTGATCGTCGGCTACCTGCTCCTCAGGGGCGCGGCGGTCGCGGCGGAAAAGCTTCAGTCCGGCGCCTCGGCCAAGGACAAGGCCTTCTACACCGGCAAGATCGCGGCGGCGAGGTTCTTCGCGGCCAACGTCCTGCCGGGGGTGACCCTGGCCCGCAAGGTCGCCGAGGGCGTCGACCTGGATCTGATGGAGCTGGACGAGGCGGCGTTCTAGGCCCCGTACCCCTTGGGGTGACTGCCCCGCGGGGTGGTTGATGCCGCTTCCGGCCGAGTTGGGCGACTAAGCGGAGCCTGTCCGTCCGGTAAGGGGTCCGACTCTTCCACAGCCCCCTTACGAGGGCCCGCTCCCCATCCCCGGGAGCGGGCCCTCGTACGTCGTTAAGGTGAACCCATGAGCAGCACAGTCGCCCGCTTCGACCGCGGCCACACCGACGACCTCATGACCTTCCTGGCGGCCAGTCCGTCGCCGTACCACGCCGTGGCGAACGCCGCCGAGCGGCTGGAGAAGGCCGGCTTCCGCCAGGTCGCGGAGACGGACGCGTGGGACGGTACGGCCGGCGGCCGGTATGTGCTGCGCGGCGGCGCCATCGTCGCCTGGTACGTCCCCGAGGGCGCCGAGCCGCACACCCCCTTCCGTATCGTGGGCGCGCACACCGACTCCCCCAACCTGAGAGTGAAGCCGCTGCCCGACAGCGGCGCGCACGGCTGGCGTCAGGTCGCCGTCGAGATCTACGGCGGCCCGCTGCTCAACTCCTGGCTGGACCGCGACCTGGGCCTCGCCGGCCGCCTCTCCCTCCGCGACGGCTCGACCCGCCTCGTGAACATCGACCGCCCGCTGCTCCGGGTCCCCCAGCTCGCCATCCACCTGGACCGTTCGGTGTCGTCCGAGGGCCTCAAGCTCGACAAACAGCGCCATCTGCAGCCGATCTGGGGCCTCGGCAACGACGTCCGAGACGGCGACCTCATCTCCTTCCTGGAGCGGGAGTCGGGCCTGGACTCGGGCGACGTCACCGGCTGGGACCTGATGACGCACTCCGTCGAGGCGCCCGCCTACCTGGGCCGCGACAAGGAACTCGTGGCGGGCCCGCGCATGGACAACCTGCTGTCCGTGCACGCGGCCGCGGCGGCACTCGTCGCGATCGCCACCGCCGAGGCCGCCGGTGATGTGACGCTGCCCTGCATCCCCGTCCTCGCGGCCTTCGACCACGAGGAGAACGGCTCGCAGTCCGACACGGGCGCGGACGGCCCGCTGCTCGGTTCGGTGCTGGAGCGCTCGGTGTTCGCCCGCGGCGGCGCGTACGAGGACCGGGCGCGGGCCTTCGCGGGCAGCGTCTGCCTGTCCTCCGACACGGGCCACGCCGTCCACCCCAACTACGCCGAGCGGCACGACCCGACGCACCACCCGCGCGCGGGCGGCGGGCCCATCCTCAAGGTGAACGTCAACAACCGCTACGCCACGGACGGTGCGGGCCGCGCGGTGTTCGCCGCCGCCTGCGACAAGGCCGGCGTCCCCTTCCAGTCCTTCGTCTCCAACAACTCCATGCCCTGCGGCACCACCATCGGCCCCATCACGGCGGCCCGCCACGGCATCAAGACCGTCGACATCGGCGTGGCCATCCTGTCGATGCACAGCGCGCGGGAGCTGTGCGCCGCGGATGACCCGTATCTGCTGGCGAACTCGCTGGCGGCGTTCCTGGAAGGGTGAGGCAAGGGTGAGGCAGGGCTGAGGCGGCGGCCTCCGTCTCGAAGAGTGGCTGTCACCAGCCTGTGCGGTCTGTGACAGCACGTTCCGACCAGGCAACAGCACGCCTAGTCGACCCTGACCACGTACTTGCCCCGCACCCCACCCGCCTCCAGCGCCCGGTGTGCCGCCGCTGTCTCCTCCAGCGGGAAGACCGTGTCCACCGCCGGGCGCAGCTTGCCCTCGGCCACCTGGCGGGCGAGGTCGTCGAAGAGCGCCCGCTTGGGGTTGCCGCTGAAGAAGCGCACCCGGCGGGGTCCGTGTACGGCGCTGGCCGCGATGTAGCCGAGCGAGGCGGCGGGGCGCGTCAGGTCGAAGGCGATGGTGACCATGCGTCCGCCGGGCTTCAGCAGGCGTCGGAAGGCCCGCAGGTCGGTGCCCGCCGTGTCGAGGACCACGTCGAACGGTTCCAGTCCCGCCGGCGGAACAGTCCGGTGGTCGACGGTCCGGTGGTCGACGGCGTGGCGGGCGCCGAGCGTGCGGACGAAGTCGAGGTTGGCGGCGCGGGCCAGGGCCGTGACCTCGGCGCCGTAGGCGTGTCCGAGCTGGACGGCGGCGTTGCCGACGCCGCCCGCCGCGCCCCGTACGAGCAGTCGTTCGCCGGGACGCAGCGCGACCTTGTCGCGGAGCGCGGTGACGGCCGTGGTGGCCACGGGCAGCGCGGCGGCGGCCACCAGGTCCAGTCCGTCCGGGACCCGGCCGAGCCACTCGGCCCGCACGGCCACGTACTCGGCGGCGGTGCCGAATCCGGAGGTGCGACCCACGCAGCCCCACACCCGGTCGCCGACCGCGACGCCCGTCACGCCGGTGCCGAGTGCGGCGACCTCGCCGGTGAAGTCCAACCCGACGCGCTGCGGGAACTTCCGGCCGGTGATGAGGCGGACGCGGCCGGAACGAGCGGCCAGTTCGCCGCCGTTGACGCTGAACGCCCGCACCCGGACCAAGACCTCGCCGGGTGCCGGTTCGGGGCGTGGCACCCGGCCCACGTACAGCACCTCAGGACCGCCGAAGCGGTCGAACAGCACGGCTTTCATCGTGCGGTCGTCCATCGTTCTCACCCATCGTTCTCACCTGGGGCACCAGCGGCCGTCGGGGCATCTGGGCGCGAGCGTAGGCTGTGAATCGGACGACATCGTCCGGTTGGACGGAGGTGAGAGACAGTGGTGGGGGAATCCTCTCGGATCGCGGACCCGGACGGGCTTCGGGCGGACGCCCGGCGCAACCGGGAGCGCATCCTCGTCGCCGCCCGCGCGGTCTTCGCCGAGCACGGGATCGACGCGCCCATGGCGACCGTGGCCCGCCGAGCGGGGGTCGGCGTGGCGACGCTGTACCGGCGGTTCCCGACCCGGGACGCCCTGGTGCGGGCCGCGTTCGCGCAGCAGATGGAGACCTGCGTTCGGGCGCTCGCCGAGGCGCTGGCCGACCCCGACCCGTGGCGGGGCTTCCAGCGGCTGATCGAGACGGCCTGCGAACTTCAGCGGGAGGAAAGGGGATTCCCGGCCGCGTTCGTCGCGGCTTTCCCGGACAGCACGGTGGACCACGCGCGGGCCCGGGAACGGGCCGAGCGGGACCTCATGACCCTGGTCCGCAGGGCCCAGGCCGCGGGCGCGCTGCGCGCCGACTTCCACCCTTCCGACATCGCCGTGGCCCTGTTGTCCCACTGCGCTCTGGTCAACGCGCTGCCGCATGACCGTGCGGCGTCCCGGCGCCTGTTGGCGTACCTGCTCCAGTCGTTCCGCGCCGACGCGCCCCCTAGGGCGCTGCCCCCGCCGAGCGCACTGTCGCTGCGCAGCCTTCCGCTCGCGGCCGGCGGCTCATAGCGGCGCAGCCCCAGGTCCTCAGATCATCCGGCCCGTTGTTACGCAGGGTCGTTTCCCCGGCACCCTTCGCAAGGGATGCCCCGGCATGGGCATGGGCCTCCCGGGTACCCGGAGTCGACCGGAACGACCGGACCACACAGGGAGGCAGTGACTCATGGGCCTGGGCGGATGCATCATTCTGATCGCCACCTCACCTTCGCCACCGACTGGGACATGCAGGGGGTCAACCTCGACCTGGTCGGCGTCATCTTCATGATCGTCGGGCTGATCGGGGTCGCGACGTTCAGCAGCATCGCCAAGCGGCGGCGCGTGGTGGTGCCGCCCGCGACGCCAGTGATCGACGAGGACGGGCACCACCATCACCGCGACGGGTACGGCGGCGTGTGACCGCGAGCGAGCCCGGTCAGGCGTCCTCGTCCATCCCCGCCAGCACCAGCGGCAGCCGGTCCGCCCCGCCCTCCGTGACACGGACCGGCACGCCCCAGTCCTGCTGGTGGACGTGGCACGCCGGGTACTCGTTCGCCGGGTCGTCGTCGCAGGACGCCGCCATCGCCGAGACGTGCAGCACGCCCTCCGGCACGGCGGGGTCGAGTTCGATCGTGCGGGAGAGATCCGTGTCCGCGCCCTCGCCCTTGAGGATCAGCTCGGGCGGGGTGGAGGAGACGAGGAGGCGGGTCGACGGGCCGTAGCGCGTGTCGAGCTTCTGGCCCTTCGGGGCCTGGAAGACGACGTCCAGCCGGAGCGTGCCGGGCGCGACGTCCGTGGCGGCGCGCTGGGTGCGGTGGGCCACCGAGGCGACCTGCACGGCCTCCTCCGGCAGCCGCAGCCGGGTCAGCCGGTGGCGGGCCGATTCGACGACCACGATGTCGTCGCCGGCCAGCACCGCGTCCGACGGCTCCCGCAGATCCGTGGCCAGCGTGGTCACCTCACCCGTCGCCGGGTCGTAGCGGCGCAGGGCGTGGTTGTACGTGTCGCTGACCGCGACCGAGCCGTCCGGCAGGGCCGTCACACCCAGCGGGTGCTGGAACAGGGCCTGTTCGGCGGCGCCGTCACGGTGCCCGAAGTCGAACAGTCCGGTGCCGACGGCCGTGTGGACCGCTCCGTCCCGGTCCACCCAGCGCAGGGCGCTCGTCTCGGAGTCGGCCAGCCACAGCCGGTCCCCGTCCGCCGACACCGCGAGACCCGAGGGCTGCGCGAACCAGGCCTCGGGGCCGGGCCCGTCGACCAGCCCCTCGTTGGTCGTGCCCGCCGCCACCGCGACCGTGCGCTGCGCCGGGTCGTACGTCCACAGCTGATGGACGCCGGCCATGGCGATCCACACCCGCCCCCCGAAGACCGCGACGTCCCACGGGGACGACAGGTCCACCTCGCGCGCAGGACCGGACGTCGGCGAGCCCTGCCACCACTGGCGGCCCGTGCCCGCGAGGGTGGTGACCTCACCGGTGGCCGGGTCCAGGCGCCGCAGGGCGTGGTTGACGGTGTCGGCGACGACCACGGAGCCGTCGTCCAGCAGCGCCAGACCCTGCGGTTCGCTGAAGCTCGCCGTCTCCCCCGTACCGTCCGCGAAGCCGCGGGCGCCCGAGCCGATGCGCCGGACGACGGTCTCGCCGTCCGCCGCGAGCTCCACCAGCTGGTGCCGGGTGGTGTCGCTGACCAGGAAGGTGCCGGAGGGCAGCGGCAGCGCCTTGCCGGGGAAGCGCAGCACCGTGGGCTCGGGCTCCGGGGGCACGTACGGGCCGTCGCCGCGGCGCAGCGTGCCCTTCGCCTCGTGCTCCGCCTCCAGCTCCTCGACCAGCCGCGCGATCGCGTGCGCGTGCCCCTCGCCGGCGTGCTGCGCGACCACGTACCCCTCGGGGTCGATCACCACCAGCGTCGGCCATGCCCGTACCGCGTACTGCTTCCAGGTGGCGAGCTCGGGGTCGTCGAGGACGGGGTGCTCGACGCCGTACCGCTCGACCGCGTCCACGACCGCCCGGTGGTCGGCCTCGTGCACGAACTTCGGCGAGTGGACGCCGATGACCACCACCGTGTCCCGGTGCTTCTCCTCCAGCTCCCGGAGCTCATCCAGGACGTGGAGGCAGTTCACGCAACAAAACGTCCAGAAATCTACAACAACGCACTTACCTCGCAGGTCGGCGAGGGTCAGCTCTTTGCCTCCCGTGTTCAGCCAGCCGCCCTTGCCGATCAGCTCAGGGGCACGGACACGGGCACGGCGCGGGACGGGAGAGGCAGCGTTCATGCGTCAAGAGTGCCATCCGTGACTCGGGCTGGTTCCCGGGCCGCCCGGGAACCAGCCCGAGTCACGGATGGCCGAGCGAGTCGGATGCTGCGGCCCTTCGGAAGGCTTATCCCTTGAGCGCTCTCATACAGGTGGCGGCGACGTAGCGGGCGGCCTTGCCGAACGTGACCCAGGTGGACGAGGTCGCCCCGCACGCCGTGTAGGTCCCGCCCTTCAGCGTGCTGACGACTCGGCTGCCGCATACCGAGTCGCCTTGGGTGAGGCTGCCGGTGATGTCGCCGAACGTCGACGGCTGGCTGCGGACGTTCAGTGTCTGCGTCGCCACATATGTGGTGCACGAAGCGGTTTTGACAGGCGCTGCCGCCGCCGGGCCCGCCGCTGCGACGCCGCTCGCGCCGATCATGACTGTCGCGAGGGCGGCCACGGCCACCGAAGAGCCACGCTTGCCGAGCAGACCCGCCCTTCGGTACCCGCTGCCGCTGTCGGCGTTTGCATGCACAGGATGTGACATTCAACCTCCCCTGATTGCTGTCCTTCGAGGCTGTCAGGACAGTCAGGGTCGTGTCGTTGATCCTCCGTCGACGGTTCTTTGATGTTCCGTCCACGGCCGGGCAGCCCTCCCCGCACCACCCCCTACTGTCACGTTCCGTAGCCGATGCCGCACCGGATGCGTACGGGGGGCGTTGGAGGGATATTCGACGCAAGCAGGGGGGCCGACTCCGAGGAGCAGTTCCATGGCAGACGAGACCGGCGGCCCCGGCACCCGCGACCGCGCCGCGCACCAGGACGACAGACAGGACCGCGGCGCGCACCGGCACGACCCCAGGGAGATGCCCGAGCGCCACGGCACCCAGGAGGAGCCGCGCCGCTCCTACGACCCCTGCCACGACGAGCGGGACCTGGACATACGGGAGGGTTACCGGTAACCGGCGGGTCCTGACCCAGCGCGGGGGCGCCCGGACCGCTCCGGCGCCCCCGCGCACACCGCCGCCGCGCACACCGCCCCCGCGCACACCGCCCCTGCGGACGCCGGCAGCGGCACCGGCTCAGCCGAGCGCGTGTCCCGTCGTCGCGTCCACATGGTCCGGGACCTCGTCATGGCGGTCACCCACACTGAGTGTCCCCGACGGCTCGAACATCAGGATCGTGGCACCCTCCGGCGCGATCGGCTTGTGCTCGGTCCCGCGCGGGACGGTGAAGACCGCCCCCTTGGGCAGCACGACGGTCCGTTCACCGGCCGGTTCGCGCAGCGCGATGTGCAGTTCGCCGTCCAGCACCAGGAAGAACTCGTCGGTGTGGTCGTGCGCGTGCCAGACGTGTTCGCCGGCCACCTTGGCGAGGCGTACGTCGTAGTCGTTGACGGTCGTGACGACACGGGGGCTCCACAGGGCGTCGAAGGACGCGAGCGCCTTGGCGAGAGAGATCGGTTCCGTGGGTTCCATAGGGCCATCGTCGGGGCTGCCGCCCGCGCGTACGAGTGCTAGAAATCGCATATTCCGCAAGGATCCTCGCACGCACACACATCGCCCCCGCACCGTGTCGTGGTGATCGTCGACGAGGCCACGAACCCGTTCGAGGTGGGCGTCGCCACCGAGTTGTCCGGTCTGCCACGACCCGAACTCGGGCTCGCGCGGCCGCTGTACGAGCTCACGCTGTGCGCGGCTGCGGCGGGAGACGGGACTCAGCCCGTCGGCCTACCGGCGGCGTTTCGGACCGCCCCCCGGGGAACCGGTGGAGGCATGAGATACCTGGTACGGGACCGGCTCCTCGGCATCGGCGAGGACTACTGGATCGAGGACGACCACGGCCGCAAGGCGTTCCTCGTCGACGGCAAGGCGCTGCGGCTGCGGGACACCTTCGAGTTGAAGGACACCCAGGGGCGCGTCCTGATCGACATCCGCCAGAAGATGTTCGCGCTCCGGGACACGATGGTGATCGAGCGGGACGGGCAGCCCCTGGCGACCGTCCGCCGCAAACGCCTCTCCCTGCTGCGCAACCACTACCGGGTGTCCCTCGTGGACGACACCGAACTCGACGTCAGCGGCAAGATCCTCGACCGTGAGTTCGCCGTCGAGTACGACGGCGAACTCCTGGCGGTGATCTCCCGCAGATGGCTGCACATCCGGGAGACGTACGGGGTGGACGTCGTCCGGGAGGACGCGGACCCCGCGCTGCTGATCGCCGTGACGGTGTGCGTGATCCACCTGGCGGAACGGGAGCGGGAAAGTGGTGCGAACGGCGCTCCGTGAGGCCTCAAAGGATCAGCAACAGCGTGGCCACCGTGGTGAAGCAGGCGCAGGCGGCGAGCGTCCAGCCCACACAGCGGCGCCGCAGGCTTCGATAGCGGCTCTCGTACTCGGCACGCAGCGACACGCACCGGGCCGCGATACGTTCGAGGTCCTTTCGCGCCTGCACGAGACTGTCGGCGATGTAGTGCTGCTCGATTTCCGTGCGCTGCGCCGTGGTCAGCCATTCCATGGGCCGGACGAACGCCTGCGCGCGCCTCGTCGCCTCCGCGATGCGGGACTGCCACAGCAGGTATCCCTCCACCTCGTTGCTGAGCCCGCTGTCAGCCCCGCGGCCCGGCCCGGGCAGATCGCTCACCCTTGTCCTCGGTCGGTCATCGCCGGAACTCCGTACGCCTCGGCCTCGGCCCTTCCGATCTCGGGGTGGTGCAGGTCGAACGCCGGGGATTCGCTGCGGATCCGCGGCATGGTGAGGAAGTTGTGCCGCGGCGGCGGGCAGGAGGTCGCCCACTCCAGCGAACGGCCGTAGCCCCACGGGTCGTCGACCTCGACCTTCCTGCCGTACTTGGTGGTCTTCCAGACGTTGTAGAGGAACGGCAGGATCGACAGGCCCAGCACGAAGGAGCTGATCGTCGAGACCAGGTTCAGGGTGGTGAAGCCGTCGGCGGCCAGGTAGTCGGCGTAACGGCGCGGCATGCCCTCGGCACCCAGCCAGTGCTGGACGAGGAACGTGCCGTGGAATCCGACGAACAGCGTCCAGAAGGTGACCTTGCCGAGGCGCTCGTCGAGCATCTTGCCCGTCCACTTGGGCCACCAGAAGTGGAAGCCGGAGAACATCGCGAAGACGACGGTGCCGAACACCACGTAGTGGAAGTGCGCCACGACGAAGTACGAGTCGGACACGTGGAAGTCCATCGGCGGCGAGGCCAGGACGACACCGCTCAGGCCACCGAAGAGGAACGTGACGAGAAAGCCGGTCGCCCAGAGCATCGGCGTCTCGAAGGACACACTGCCCTTCCACATCGTGCCGATCCAGTTGAAGAACTTCACCCCGGTGGGCACGGCGATCAGGAAGGACAGGAGGGAGAAGAACGGCAGCAGCACACCGCCGGTGACGAACATGTGATGCGCCCACACGGTGATCGAAAGTCCCGCGATGGCGATCGTCGCGCCGATCAGGCCCAGATAGCCGAACATCGGCTTGCGGGAGAAGACCGGGATCACCTCGGAGACGATGCCGAAGAACGGCAGCGCGATGATGTACACCTCGGGATGGCCGAAGAACCAGAACAGGTGCTGCCACAGCAGCGCACCGCCGTTGGCCGCCTCGAAGATGTGCGCGCCGAACTTGCGGTCCGCCTCCAGCGCGAACAGCGCCGCCGCCAGGACCGGGAAGGCGAAGAGGACCAGGACCGAGGTCAGCAGCACGTTCCAGGTGAAGATCGGCATGCGGAACATCGTCATACCGGGTGCGCGCATGCAGATGATGGTGGTGATGAAGTTGACCGCGCCGAGGATGGTGCCGAAGCCGGAGAAGGCCAGACCCATGATCCACATGTCGGCGCCGATGTTCGGGGAGTGGACGATGTCCGTCAACGGCGAGTAGGCGAACCAGCCGAAGTCGGCGGCGCCCTGCGGCGTGAGGAAGCCGCCGACGGCGATCAGCGAGCCGAACAGGTAGAACCAGTAGGCGATCATGTTCAGCCGTGGGAAGGCCACGTCCGGTGCGCCGATCTGCAGCGGCATGATCCAGTTCGTGAAGCCCGCGAACAGCGGTGTCGCGAACATCAGCAGCATCACGGCGCCGTGCATCGTGAACGCCTGGTTGTACTGCTCGTTCGACATGACCTGCGTGCCGGGCTGGGCCAGTTCGGCCCGCATGAGCAGCGCCAGGACGCCACCCAGGCAGAAGAAGCCGAAGGATGTCGTCAGATACAGCGTTCCGATCGTCTTGTGATCGGTGGTCGTCAGCCACTTCACCACGACGTTGCCGGGCTGCCTGCGTCGGACGGGCAACTCGCTGTCGTAGGCGGCGATCGACCCCTCGGAATCGTTGAGAATGCTCACAAGCCGTGCGTCTCCCCATGCTGGCGGTTCCCCCGCGTCAGTCGCCCGTCATCCTCGCGGTCACCGCGGTCGGGGCCGACGCCCCGAGCGGTCGACACTCGGCCGATCGCGTGACGGACACACCCGCATGGAGCAATCAGGGCAATCAGAGCGACGCGGCGGCTGCTCAGCGCGCGGGAGGCCGAAGCCCCAGCATCCGGTCCTTCAGGGCCGGGAACTGCTCCCGGGTGGCGGCCACCTTCCCCGGGTCGAACTCCACCGTGAGAACCTCCTCACCGGAGCCCGCCTCGCCCAGCACCTCGCCCCACGGATCCACCACGATCGAGTGACCCGCCTGAGGAACCCCCGCATGGCTACCGGCCGTTCCACACGCGAGGACGTACGCCTGGTTCTCCACCGCCCGCGCCTGAGCCAGCAGCGTCCAGTGGGAGCGGCGGCGCTCCGGCCAGCCCGCCGGGATGACGAGGATCTCGGCGCCGGCGTCGACGAGACCGCGGAAGAGTTCGGGGAAGCGGAGGTCGTAGCAGGTCGCGAGGCCGAGGGTGGTGGCGAGGCCGGGGGTGGTGGCGGGGCCGGGCAGCCGGACCGTCACGAGTTCGGCGCCCGCGCCCATCAGCACGGCCTCGCCCTTGTCGAAGCCGAAGCGGTGGATCTTACGGTAGGCGGCGGCGAGTTCACCGGAGGGGGAGAAGATGAGAGACGTGTTGTAGAGAGAACCGTGGGGGCCCGCACCCGCGGCGGAGCCGCTGTCGGATGCCGTCTTCTCGGGAATCGAGCCCGCGTGCAGCCACACGCCCGCGTCCCGGGCGGCCTCGGCCATCACCTCGTACGTGAGCCCCTGAAGCGGCTCGGCCTCGGTCGCGAACTCCTCGTACGCGAAGGCGCCGGTCGTCCACAGCTCGGGAAGGACGACGAGATCGGCACCGGACTGTTCGCGGACCAGGGAGGCGGCCCGCCGTCGACGCGAGTCGACCGATTCGCCCTCGTCTACGCCGATCTGGATGAGCGAGGCGCGCACACTACCACCGTCCTGGCATGGGGAGCCGTCCATACGGGCCTACGATCGTCACACGAAAGCACTGCCGGGCTGCCTCGTAGCAGCGTAACTTAACGTTCCACGACGCCCACCGACAGCCGCCGACACCCGCAACCCACCCCCCACCCCCCATCCACACCACCGCCCACACAGTTCCCGTACCGACCGCCCGAGGGGTCCCGTTCCGTGAGTCTGCATCCCACTCTTCAGCCCTACGCCGACGCCTGGACCCACTCCGTGGACGCGATATCCGAGCTGGTGCAGCCGCTCGTGGAGGGCGAGTGGAACCGGAGGACCCCATGCCCCGCCTGGTCCGTCCGCGACATCGTCTCCCACGTCATCGGCATGGAATGCGAAATGCTCGGCGACCCGCGCCCGATCCACACGCTGCCGCGTGACCTGTACCACGTGACGAACGACCACCAGCGGTACATGGAGATGCAGGTCGACGTCCGCCGCCACCACACGGCGCCGGAGATGACCTCCGAGCTGGAGTACACGATCATCCGCCGCAACCGCCAGCTGCGGAACGAGTCGCGGCAGCCGGACGCCAAGGTGCGCGGCCCCCTCGGCGTCGAGCTCACCCTTGAGCAGGCCATGCGGAACCGGGCGTTCGATGTCTGGGTGCACGAGCAGGACCTGCGTGCGGCCCTCGGCCAGCCGGGGAACCTCGACTCGCCCGGCGCCTACGTGGCCCGTGACGAGCTGCTCTCCGTCCTGCCGAAGGTCGTCGCCGAGGACGCCCAGGCACCCCGCAGTTCGGCGATCGTCTTCGACGTGCACGGCCCGGTGGAGTTCATCCGTACCGTCCGTGTGGACATCCAGGGCCGCGGCACCCTGGAGACCGCCCCCTCCCTCGGGCCCGCCGCCACCCTCAGCCTCGACTGGGAGACCTACGTCCGCCTGGCCTGCGGCCGCGTCACCGCCGAAGGAGTCGCCGACCGCGTCAAGGGCGAGGGTGACCCCGAGCTGGTCAAGGCCATCCTGCGGTCGTTCGCGGTGACGGTGTAGTGCGGTTGGTGGTGCAGCGCGGGTGGCGGGTAGTGCGGGTGCCGGCGTAGTGCGGGTGCCGGTGTAGCGGGCCTCGGCGAAGGTCCGGTCGGAAGGGGAGACGCAACACCTCGGCTGCGAACAGCCCTTACGACCAGGCACCCGCGTCACGCGGGCACATGCACCGTCTCCACCCGGCTCGCCACCAGGCGCTCGCGCTCCCGGCGGGCCGCGCGGCGGCTCAGGCGCAGGATCTGGACGAGGCCCAGGGCCTGGAGGACGAACACGACCGAGAAGGCGATGCGGTACGCGCCGCCGGTCGCGTCCAGGAGGAGGCCGACCGCGAACAGCGTCGTCATCGAGGCGACGAAACCACCCATGTTCGTGATGCCGGAGGCCGTGCCCTGACGCTCGGGCGGGTTCGCCGGCCGGGCGAAGTCGAAGCCGATCATCGAGGCGGGGCCGCACGCGCCGAGGACCACACACAGGACGACCAGCAGCCACATCGGCGCCCGGTCGTACGCGAGGGTGGTCGCCCACACCACCGCGGTCGTCCCCACCGTGCCCAGCGCCAGCGGCAGCCGGGCCGCGTGGTGCCGGGCGACGACCTGCCCGTACACCAGACCGACGAACATGTTGGACAGCACGATCAGGGTGAGCAGGTCACCGGCCGACGCCGGGGTGAGCCCCTGCGCCTCGACCAGGAACGGCAGGCCCCACAGCAGCAGGAACACCATCGCCGGGAACTGCGTCGTGAAGTGCACCCACAGCCCGAGCCGCGTACCGGGCTCGCGCCAGGACGCCGCGATCTGCCGCCGCACATACGCCGCCCCGTGGTGCGGGAACGGCTCCGGCTCGTGCCCCTCCGGGTGGTCCTTCAGGAACAGGAGCATCAGTACGAGGACCAGGACGCCCGCCGCCGAGCTGCCCGCGAACGCGGCCGTCCAGCCCACGCCGTGCAGCAGCCGCGCGATCACCAGCGTCGAGACCAGGTTGCCCGCCATGCCCGCGAGCCCCGCGAGCTGCGCGACCAGTGGCCCGCGCCGGGCCGGGAACCAGCGTGAGCCGAGCCGCAGCACGCTGATGAACGTCATCGCGTCACCGCAGCCCAGCAGCGCGCGCGAGGCCAGCGCCATGCCGTAGGAGGGGGAGAAGGCGAACCCCAACTGGCCCGCCGTGAAGAGCAGCACACCGATCGTCAGCACCCTCTTGGTGCCGAGCCGGTCGACCAGCAGGCCCACGGGTATCTGCATGCCCGCGTACACGAGCAGTTGGAGTATCGAGAAGGTGGACAGGGCGGAGGCGCCCACGTCGAAACGGTCGGCGGCGTCGAGACCGGCGACCCCCAGCGACGTACGGAAGATGACCGCGACGAAGTAGACGGCGACACCTATGCCCCAGACGGCGACCGCGCGGCGGCCACCGGGCGGATCTCCGGGCAGGGAGACGGAACCCGCGCTCGAACGCGTACTCATCGCACCTCGCCCCGCGCCAGGTTGGAGAACCAGCTGACGTGCCGGTGGACGATGTCCACCGCCGCCTGCGCGTCGCCCGAGCGCAGCGCCTCCAGGATCTCCTGGTGCTCGGCCAGCGTCTTGGTGATGCGGTCCGGGTGGGCGTGCATCACGGCCACCCCCATGCGCAACTGCCGGTCGCGGAGCTGGTCGTAGAGCCGGGAGAGGATCTCGTTGCCGCCGCTGCGGACGATCTCGGCGTGGAAGCAGCGGTCCGTCACGGCCGCCGCGGCCAGGTCCCCCGCGGCCGCCTGCGCCCGCTGCTGCTCCAGGAGCTCCTCCAGGCGGGCGATGAGCTGCGGCGAGGCGGGCACCGACTTGCGAACCGAGTGCTCCTCCACGAGCTGGCGGGTCTCGACCACGTCCGCGATCTCCTGTGCGGAGACGGGCAGCACGAGGGCGCCCTTCTTCGGGTAGAGCCTGATCAGCCCCTCGACCTCCAGCCGCAGCAGCGCCTCCCGCACGGGGGTGCGGGACACCCCGACCGCCTCGGCCAGCTCGCCCTCGGTGAGCAGCGTCCCACCCTCGTAACGGCGCTCCAGGACGCCCTGCTTGACGTGTGCGTAGACACGGTCGGCGGCGGGGGGCTGCTTCTGGCTGGTCAGGTTCTCGGTCACGGGCGGGGCTGAAGGCATGCCCACAGCATAGATACAACACGTACGCATGGCTTTTCCCGTCCACGATCCGGGATGACGGCCCACCAGCACGGGACCGCCGACGCGCAACAGGCACCCCCCTCGGCAACAGCACAACCTTTTGTGCTACTTACGTGTCACACGAGAGCGGCCCTTTTGGCGCTCGACCACCAACCGGCCGCTCTCCTCAGACATTTGACGCAATCGGGGTACTTAACTTGAATACCGTCATTCGGGACAGGCGTGTCCGCAGAGCCGCCGCCGTAGTCGTCACCACCGGCGCGCTGCTCACCACCGGCGCCCTCGGCATGGCCCCGGCGCAGGCCGCGACCAAGCCCACGATCGCCGCCAAGGGCGGCTACGCGATGAACAACGGGACCGGCAAGTCGCTCTACACCAAGGCAGCCGACACCAGGCTGTCCACGGGCTCCACCACGAAGATCATGACGGCGAAGGTCGTGCTGGCGCAGCCGAACCTCAACCTCGACGCCAAGGTCACGATCCAGATGGCCTACAGCGACTACATCGTCCGCAACAACGCCTCGTCCGCCCGCCTGATCGTGGGCGACAAGGTCACGGTCCGTCAGCTGCTGTACGGCCTGATGCTGCCGTCCGGCTGTGACGCGGCGTACGCCCTCGCCGACAAGTTCGGTTCGGGCACGACGCGTGCGGACCGCGTGAAGTCGTTCATCTCGAAGATGAACAAGTCGGCCAAGGACCTCGGTCTGACCAACACGCACTTCGATTCGTTCGACGGCATCGGCAACGGGTCCAACTACTCGACGCCGCGCGACCTGACGAAAATCGCCAGCAGCGCGATGAAGAACTCCACGTTCCGCACGATCGTGAAGACGAAGTCGTACACGGCGAAGACCATCACCAAGACGGGCAGTACCCGCACGATGAGCCCGTGGACGAACACGAACGGGCTGCTCGGCAGCTACAGCGGAACCATCGGCGTGAAGACGGGCTCCGGCCCCGAGGCCAAGTACTGCCTCGTCTTCGCCGCCACCCGCAACGGCAAGACCGTCATCGGCACCGTCCTCGCCTCGACCTCCATCGCGGCGCGTGAGTCGGACGCGAAGAAGATCATGACCTACGGCTTCGCCGTCTGAGGCTCAGGCCGTCACAGGGCTGCCCGAGGTCGCAGGACGGCCCGAAGTCGCAGGACTACCCGAAGGGGGCCACCGCTCGTCGGTGGCCCCCTTCGTCACGCCCAGGTGATCAGCCTCTTCGGCTGCTCCAGGATGGCCGCCACGTCGGCCAGTACCTTCGAGCCCAGTTCCCCGTCCACCAGGCGATGGTCGAAGCTCAGCGCCAGGGTCGTGACCTGGCGGGGCTTCACCTTGCCCTTGTGGACCCAGGGCTGGAGCTTGATGGCGCCGACGGCGAGGATCGCGGACTCGCCGGGGGGAAGGATCGGCGTGCCCGTGTCGACGCCGAAGACGCCGACGTTCGTGATGGTGACGGTGCCGCCCTGCATGGCCGCCGGGGAGGTCCTGCCCTCCCTCGCCGTCCCCACCAGCTCGCGCAGGGCCTCGGCCAGCTGCGGGAGCGTCTTGTCGTGGGCGTCCTTGATGTTGGGCACGATCAGACCGCGGGGGGTCGCGGCCGCGATGCCCAGGTTCACATAGTGCTTGAGCACGATCTCCTGGTTGGTTTCGTCCCAGGACGCGTTGATCTCCGGGTTCCGCCGGATCGCCACCAGCAGGGCCTTGGCGATCAGCAGGAGCGGGTTCACCCGCAGGCCCTCGAACTCCTTGTCCTGCTTCAGCTCCTCGACCAGCTTCATCGTGCGGGTCACGTCGACGGTCACGAACTCCGTGACGTGCGGCGCCGTGAACGCCGAGCCGACCATGGCCTGCGCGGTCGCCTTGCGGACGCCCTTGACCGGGACGCGGGTCTCACGGGCGCCGGCGTACGGCACCGCCGGTGCCGAGACCGGTGCCGCGGGGGCGGTGGGCGCGGCCGGGGCGGCCGTGGGCGTCCCGGCGACCGGCTCGGCGGCCGGAGGAGGGGCCACCGCCGCGTACACGTCCTCGCGCGTGATGATGCCGTCCGGGCCGGACGGGGTGACCGTCGCCAGGTCGACCCCGAGGTCCTTGGCCAGCTTGCGCACCGGGGGCTTCGCGAGCGGGCGGGGCGGCGCACCGGTCCCGTGTCCGTTCAGCTCGCCCTGGACGCCCGGGAGGGCGGAGGCCGTGTACAGCTTGCCCTCGGCGGGCGGGGGCTCCACGGGCCGGATTCCCTTGCGGGGGCGGCGCCTGGTGGACGACTCGGCGACTCCGTAGCCGACGAGGACCGCCTTACGGCCCTCGGGCTCGGCCGGTTCCTCCTTGGCCGTCTCTCCGTTGGTCGTCTCTCCCTTGGCCGTCTCCTCCTTGGCCGGCGCGGGAGTCGCCGGGACCTCGGCGGGAGCGCCGCCCGTCACGTCCACCGCGATGATGGACGTGCCCACGTCCACGGTGGTGCCCTCGGGGAAGTGCAGATCACGCACGACACCGTCGTACGGGATGGGGAGCTCGACGGCCGCCTTCGCCGTCTCGACCTCGCACACGACCTGTCCGTCGGTGACCGTGTCACCGGGCTGGACGTACCACTTGAGGATCTCGGCCTCGGTGAGTCCCTCGCCCACGTCGGGCATCCTGAACTCCCGCACGGACGCTTCAGTCATCGTCGTCACGACCCTCTCCTCAGTACGCCAGCGAGCGGTCGACGGCGTCCAGTACCCGGTCCAGGTTCGGCAGGTACTCCTCCTCCAGCCGCGCCGGCGGATACGGGGCGTGGTAGCCGCCGACCCGCAGCACGGGTGCCTCCAGGTGGTAGAAGCACCGCTCGGTGATGCGGGCGGCGATCTCCGCGCCGGAGCCGAAGAACACCGGGGCCTCGTGCACCACGACCAGGCGGCCGGTCTTCTCCACCGATGCCTGGATCGAGTCGAAGTCCAGGGGGGAGACCGAGCGCAGGTCCAGCACCTCCAGGGACCTGCCCTCCTCGGCGGCCGCGTCCGCGACCTCCTGGCAGAGCTTCACCATCGGGCCGTACGCGACGAGCGTGAGGTCGGTGCCCGCGCGGACGACCTGCGCCTTGTGCAGCGGGGCCGGGATGGCCTCGGGGGTGACCTCGGCCTTGTCCCAGTAGCGTCGCTTCGGCTCGAAGAAGATCACCGGGTCGTCGCTCTGGATGGCCTGCTGCATCATCCAGTAGGCGTCGGACGCGTTCGACGGCGAGACGATCTTCAGGCCCGCCACATGCGCGAACAGCGACTCCGGGGACTCGGAGTGGTGCTCGACGGCGCCGATGCCGCCGCCGTACGGGATGCGGACCACGACCGGCAGCTTCACCTTGCCCAGCGAGCGGGCGTGCATCTTCGCGAGCTGGGTGACGATCTGGTCGTACGCCGGGAACACGAAGCCGTCGAACTGGATCTCCACCACCGGGCGGTAGCCGCGCAAAGCGAGGCCGATCGCCGTGCCGACGATGCCCGACTCGGCGAGCGGGGTGTCGATGACCCGGTCCTCGCCGAAGTCCTTCTGCAGTCCGTCCGTCACCCGGAAGACGCCGCCGAGCTTGCCGACGTCCTCGCCCATGATCAGGACCTTGGGGTCGGATTCAAGGGCCCTGCGCAGCGATTCGTTGATCGCCTTGGCCAGCGCCATGTTCTTTCCTGCCACAGCCTGTGCGGTCATCGCTGCGTCCCCTCCTCCACATCGGCGAACGACTCCTGGTACGCGGCGAACTGGGCGCGCTCCTCGTCGACGAGGGCGTGCCCGTCCGCGTACACGTTCTCGAAGATGGCGAAGTGGTCCGGGTCCGGCATGGAACGCACCACTTCGCGCACTCGCCTTCCCAACGCCTCGCTCTCGGTTTCGAGTTCCGCGAAGAATCCCTCGTCCGTGTCAGTTTGGGACTGGAGGTAGCTGCGCAGGCGGGCGATCG
The DNA here is from genome assembly GCF_014650715.1 of Streptomyces bluensis. Classification (GTDB taxonomy): domain Bacteria; phylum Actinomycetota; class Actinomycetes; order Streptomycetales; family Streptomycetaceae; genus Streptomyces; species Streptomyces bluensis. The sequence goes on from NZ_BMVM01000017.1 coordinate 154,128, forward strand.
GGTCCTTCGCCTCCCAGGCCGCCCGCTCGTCGTCGTGGCGGTAGCGGGTGGGGTCGTCGTTGGTGGTGTGGGCACCCATGCGGTACGTGTACGCCTCGACGAGGGTGGGGCCCTCGCCGTTGCGGGCGCGCTCCAGGGCCCACTTGGTGACCGCGAGGCAGGCCAGGACGTCGTTGCCGTCGACGCGCACGCCGGGGAAGCCGAAGCCCTGGGCGCGCTGGTAGAGCGGCACGCGGGTCTGCTTCTCGGTGGGCTCGGAGATCGCCCACTGGTTGTTCTGGCAGAAGAACACGACGGGGGCGTTGTAGACCGCGGAGAAGGTGAACGCCTCGGCCACGTCGCCCTGGCTGGAGGCGCCGTCACCGAAGTACGCGATGACCGCCGAGTTCGCGCCGTCCTTGGCGACGCCCATCGCGTACCCCGTCGCGTGCAGCGTCTGGGAGCCGATGACGATCGTGTAGAGGTGGAAGTTGTTGCTGTTCGGATCCCAGCCGCCGTTGTTCACGCCGCGGAACATGCCGAGCAGGTTGGTCGGGTCGACTCCGCGGCACCAGGCGACGCCGTGCTCGCGGTAGGTCGGGAAGATGTAGTCGTCGTCGGTCACGGCCCGGCCCGAACCGATCTGGGCGGCCTCCTGGCCGAGCAGCGAGGCCCACAGGCCCAGCTCGCCCTGACGCTGCAGCACGGTGGCCTCGGCGTCGAAGCGCCGGGTGAGCACCATGTCGCGGTACAGGCCGCGGAGCTCTTCGGGGGTGATGCCGGCGATGTACGGGTCGTACTCGGCGTTCTTGATCCGCTTGCCCTCGGGCGTCAGCAGTTGGATGAGCTCGGGCTCGGTGCCGGGCGCCTTCTTCGCGGCGGTACGGCTGGTGGTGCGCTTGGTGCCGGTGGTGCTGCTCTTGGTGCCGGTGGTGCCGGCCTTGCCTCCGGCGCTGCGTCGCGGCTTACGCGCGGCAGTGCTCTCCACGGTCACGTGTGCTCCTCCGTCGGTCCGGCCCCCGGGATTGCCGGGTAACCAGTGCGGCTCGCCTGGTCCCGATACCCGTGCACGGGGTGGGTGCCCTCGGCCGGGAACAGGCGTGACAGGTGCCCCGGCGAGCGCCCTGCAGAAAGCACGTTACCCAGTGCCGCACATTCCTGTGAAACCCCTCCTGACCTGCGTTTTTTCTTGGATTTCCAAGTACTTTTTGTCGGATTTCCAAGTAACTCGCATCATCGGGAACAGCTGCTGGCCACAGCACTGGTTACAGCCTCGCAGGGGGCCGGAACACCGGCACGTTATCCCGGTCACCCCGGCCTCGGGAAGAGTTCTCCTCCCGCGTCCCTCATGCCGCACGGCGGAGCGGGAAGCGCCTGCCGCGCTCCTCTGTACCACCCCTTGTGCTCCACACGCCCCTCTGGGCGCCCTCCTCCGCCGCGCCGGGAAGAAACGCCACGCGCGCGTGAAGCCCGTTTTCGGGCCACACGCGCGCGTGGGGTTGTGTTCAGCGGTGGTACCAGTCCGGCTGGTGGTATCAGTCCGCGGTGGTGTCAGTCCGGCCGGTGGTATCTCAGTCCGGCCGGTCCGGGGCGTCCGGAACCCTCGTCAGGTCCCGCCCCCCTCGTTGCCTGCGCCACCCGTGATGCCGCCGTCCGTCGGCAGGCTCGGGGTGTCGTCTCCCTCGTCCGGCGGAGTCGTCGGCTCGTCCGTGGGCGGCTCCTCCTGGCTCTGGCTGGCGGTGTTCGAGGGCTCACCGCCCGACGGCTCGCTCGGCGTGAAGGACGGGGTGAAGCTCGGGGACGGTGCGTCGGAGGGCGTGAAGTCAGAGCCGGAACCCGTTCCGGTGTCCTCGTGCGTGGCCTCGCCCGTCGCCTCGTCGCTGGGCGACGCGGTGGGGTCCTTCTGCTCTTTGGACTGCGTGGCGGTCGGCGACTCGCGGGTCCCGCCACCGTCTCCCCCGCCGCCCGTGTTCTGCAGCGCCAGCGCGACGCCCGCCGCGATGGCGACGACCGCGAGCACCGCGAGGATCCACAGCTTGCCGCGGCCGCTGCCCCGGTTGCCGTGCCCCTCGAAGCCCCCGTCGTCCCGGCCGCCACCGTTCGGCAGGATCGGCTGCTGGATCTGCGCGGTACCGGAATCCCCGGGGTGCGGCATCGCGGCCGTGCCCGCGAAGCCCGCGGCCGGGGTCTGCCTGCCGTCGTGCGCGGTCACGGGCCCGGTGTTCCAGGTGCCGGTGTGGCCGCCCTGGTCGTACAGCATCTGCAGGGCGTACTGGACCAGTCCGCGCATCTCCTCCGCCGTCTGGAACCGGTCGTCCGGTTCCTTGGCCAGCGAGCGCGTCACCAGCCCGTCGAGCTCCGGCGGCGCCCCGTCGGAGACCTCGGAGGGCGGCACCGGGAGGTCCTGGACGTGCTGGTAGACCACCGACAGCGGGGTCTCGCCGACGAACGGCGGCCTGAGCGCGAGGAGCTCGTACAGCAGACAGCCCGTCGCGTACAGGTCGGAGCGGTGGTCGACGGCCTTGCCGAGCGCCTGCTCCGGGGACAGGTACTGGGGGGTGCCCATGACCATGCCGGTCTGCGTCATCGTCGTGGACGCCCCGTGCAGGGCGCGCGCGATGCCGAAGTCCATGACCTTCACGGCGCCGGAGTGGGTGATGATGACGTTCGCCGGCTTGATGTCGCGGTGCACGATGCCGTGCTGGTGCGAGTAGGCGAGCGCCTCCAGCACCCCGGAGACGATGATCAGCGCCTGCTCGGGGCCCGGGGCCTCGGCGTTGAGCAGCAGGTCACGGATCGTCCGGCCCTCGACCAGCTCCATCACGATGTACGGCACGGGGGTGCCGTTCACGACGTCCTCACCGGAGTCGTACACCGCGACGATCGCATGGTGGTTGAGCCCGGCCACCGACTGCGCCTCACGCGTGAAGCGCGCCTTGGAGACGGGGTCCTCGGCGAGATCGGAACGCAGCAGCTTGACCGCGACCGTACGGCCGAGGCGCACATCCTCGGCCGCGAACACCTCGGCCATGCCGCCACGGCCGAGTCTGCCGGTCAGCCGGTACCGGCCGTCCCCGACAAGCCCTCTGTTGCCCCACATCTCCGGCGCGTCTGACATACCGCCGCCAGCCGCCTCGGGGTCGGACGGGCCCTGAGCGCGCTGCTGTGCCATCAGTCCTCGCCGTCGTTTCTGCCCGCGGTCCGCGCGGCCTCGTTGTCACGGTCTTCCGTCGGGCCACGCTACAGCCTCCGCGCAAGGCCCCGGTCCGTCTTGGCGAGGGGAAGATTCAGGAGGGACCGGCCATGAAACCTTCCACACCACCCCTCGTGCACATTGTGTGGAGCGCTGGTACGACCCCGGTAACGCTTCCGCGACGCTTCCTTCGCGTACGGTCACGGATCGGGCACCGCGCTTGACGTGTCAGTGCCCTCGGGCAGACTTGGCCGGGAATCACTCACAACAGCACGAGGATCGCCGAACGCGGGAGCCACGCCGGCACATTCGCCCGCGCCGATGGGGGACGCAGAAACATGAGCCACGACGGCGCACAGGGCCGGTATGCGGGGCGGTCGTTCGCCGGTGGCCGCTACCAGCTGCGCGACCTGCTCGGTGAGGGCGGCATGGCCTCGGTGCACCTCGCCTACGACTCGGTGCTCGACCGGCAGGTGGCGATCAAGACACTGCACACCGAGCTCGGGCGCGAGCAGGCCTTCCGCGAGCGGTTCCGCCGCGAGGCCCAGGCCGTGGCGAAACTCACGCACACGAACATCGTCTCGGTCTTCGACACCGGCGAGGACGTCCTCTTCGACGACGGCTCCGCCCCTGGGGGCGGCGCGCCGACTCCGTACATCGTCATGGAGTACGTCGAGGGCAGGCCGCTCGGCTCGGTGCTCGACGCGGACGTCCGCCAGTACGGCGCGATGCCGGCCGACAAGGCGCTGAAGATCACCGCGGATGTGCTGGCGGCGCTGGAGATCAGCCACGAGATGGGCCTGGTCCACCGCGACATCAAGCCGGGCAACGTGATGATGACGAAGCGCGGCGTGGTCAAGGTGATGGACTTCGGCATCGCCCGCGCCATGCAGTCCGGCGTCACGTCCATGACGCAGACCGGCATGGTCGTCGGCACCCCGCAGTACCTCTCGCCGGAGCAGGCGCTGGGCCGGGGCGTGGACGCGCGCAGTGACCTGTACTCGGTCGGCATCATGCTGTTCCAGCTGGCCACCGGGCGGCTGCCGTTCGAGGCGGACTCTCCGCTGGCGATCGCGTACGCGCACGTCCAGGAGGAGCCGGTCGCCCCCTCCTCGATCAACCGCTCCCTTCCCCCGGCGGTGGACGCGCTGGTCGCCCGCGCCCTGAGGAAGAACCCGAACGAGCGTTTCCCGAGCGCCGAGGCCATGCGCGGCGAGTGTCTGCGGGTGGCCGCCTCGCTCCAGGCCGCCCCGCCGCCGAGCATCGTCCCGGGCGCGCAGACGTCGAGCGGCGCCGGTGTGGGCTCCGCCGTCTTCCCGCCGGTCGACCAGTCGGCCCCGGCACCGCAGGGGAACGTACAGACGCCGTACCAGCCCGGCCCGTACAGTCCGCCGACCCCCACCCCGGCTCCGCAGCCGCCCTCCCCGGCGTACGGCTATCCGCAGCAGAGCGGGCAGAGCGGCTATCAGATGGCGCCGCAGAACGCCGCGTACTCGCCGCAGCCGGGGCCGGCGACCCCGCCTCCGTACAACATCACCCCGCAGCAACCGACATCCGCCTCGGGATCCTCAGGGGGTGGCAAGAGCAACACGGGTGTCATCGCCGGCGCGGTCGTCGTCGCGCTCGTGGCGATCACGGCTCTGCTCGGGGCCATGCTCATGAACGGCGGCGGCGAGGAGGAGGGGGGCGGTGCGAGCGGTGGTACGAGCACCGGTGCCCCCGACTCGACCCCGGATGCGGCCGGGCACAAGGGTCCGGACCCCTCGAAGACCATCGAGACGGAGAGGTGCACGGAGCCTCTGAAGTCGTACACCGAGCCCGACAAGATCAAGCTCCCGAGCTTCGAGTTCAAGAACATCGACTCGGTGAAGAAGTGTCTCCAGGCGGCCGGCTGGCGGTACGAGACCAAGAAGGTCGACGAGAACACCTACGGCGAGGGCACGGTCATGCAGCAGTACCCCTCGACCAACGACAACGTCGACCCCGATGACATGCCGACGATCATCCTGGACGTCTCGACGGGCAACCCGGCCTCCTGACCGGGCTGATCCCGTCACCGCTCATGGGAGGGGGCCCGGTGAATCCACCGGGCCCCCTCCCATGAGCGCTAGTAGTGCTTGGTCAGGTCGGTATGGGTTGTGGCGTGTTGCGGTGACAGGTGGGGCAGGCGCCGGTCCAGACCGCGAGGAGTAACTGCAGTTCGCGGGCG
>NZ_BMVM01000018.1 GCF_014650715.1 Streptomyces bluensis
CCTACTACGACAAATGCCGGGCCAGAGGAAAGACCCACACTCAGGCCCTTCTCCGCCTCGCCCGACAACGGATCAACGTGCTGTTCGCAATGCTCCGCGACGGCACCTTCTACGAACCCAGAACCCCACGCCTCGCTTGACGAAAGACATAGAGGCACCCCCCCCGCGTAGCGGCGGTGGATCATTTCTGGGGAGTTCCCCGCACGCCGGGCCACTGTCGAAGGTCGCTGGCGTTTCGTGCTTGAGGGCATGTCCGCCTGCAATGTCATAGACCCGTCTGGCTTCCGTGATCAGTGCCAACCTTGACGGCGTGATCCCCCTTGGGAACAGCCCGATCACCCGATCACCGCCCCTCTTCCTCCGGCAGCCAGATGCCTGCGCCCCACTCGTCAAGTTCGAGGCGGAGGCATTCGTAGTCGGTCATAGCCCGGCCGACGGTGCGCCAGAATCCGGGAGTGTGGTGGGGATGGTAAAGGTGGGCGAGTTCGTGGACTAGGACGTAGTCGATCAGCCGGGCGGGCAGTTGCATGATGGCCCAATGGATATTGACCGCGCCGAGGTGGGAACAGGAACCCCAGCGGTAGCCGAGGGGGCGAACGTTCAGCCCGGCGTCCGGAACGTCCATGCGCCAGGCCCAGGGATGGACGCGGTTGGGTAGCCAGGCGCGGCCTCGGGCGACGTACCAGGAGACGAGGGCTTGGGCGGCAGTGTCGCGGTGGTCGCGGCGCAAGTGGAGACGGCCGTTCTTCAGCGCGACAAAGGAGGCTGCGAGGTCGTCGGTGAGTTTGAGGCGGTAGCTGCGGCCGAGATACCAGAAGCCTTCGCCATCGATGAAACGCCGTCTGGGGCGTTCGGCTGCTTCGGCGCGGCGGGGGTGGACCTTGGCATAGAGCCAGGCCAGTCGCGTGCGGATGAGGGCGGCAAGCGCGTCGCGGTCGGCGTCTGGGGGCACCTTGGCGACGATGCGGGCGTCTCGTTCGACGGTGACACGGACGCCGGTTCGCCCCGGGGTGGGGACCAGGTGGATGGTCAGTCCACCGACGTGCAGCGGGCCGTCGTTGTCGGCCACCTGTTCGCGCAGGTCAGGCACGGTGGCGGCCGACGTCCTTGCGGTTGTGCTGGACGATGTCGCGGAGTGCGTCGGCAAGGGGGTCGGCTTTCTCGCGGGTGTGGATGCAGGCCACGGCCTCCATCCAGATATCTGTACGGAAGTCGTGCTGAGCCGCGGGGTTGGTCCAGAAATCAGGTTTGGCGCTGTGGTGCACCGCCAAGTCATGCACCTTCTGGGCGAGGACAACGAAGTCCCCGCGTATCTCGTCCCCGATCACTCCGTCGGTCAGCACACTAGTGAGCTGCTGGTACAGGGCCTGCTCCAGGGGGGTGAGGCTGCGCACATCCTCGGGCAGATCCGAGCCGACGCCGGCTTCCATGTCCTTGACTTCCTGAGCGAGGCGCTGGAATGCCGCCAGTTGGGCGTCCCAGTCATCGGCGTGCTTCTTGAGGATCTCTTCCACTCGCTTGCGCAGCGCGGCATAGGCTGCGGGGTTCTTGCCGAAGTTCAGGTCGATGTGGTTGCGGAGGGCGTGCCGCATCATGGACGCCTTCGCCCGGCTGCCGGGAAGCTGCTGGACCTTGGTCTTGAAGTCCTCGGAGGTGAGCCGGGTGGGCTCGATCATCTTGTCCACTCCGAGGGAACGGACGTGCTGGTTGATGAGCTGTTGAACTTTCTTGCCGTAGGCCGCCGGGTCGAAGGCGTCTTCCTCGCTGAAGCGCTGCCGAGCCAGCTGGGCGATGAAGGTGAACAGCCGTACGGCCTCCGCATAGGAGCGGGCCGACTCTCGAGGGCTAACGACGGTGTAGGTCTCCAGGAAGTCACGCAACAGGGCGCGGAAGGCGATCCGGCGCTGGTCGTCCTCCAGAGAGTCCACCAGCCGGTTGACGGCCTCAATGTCGTCGGGGTCGGTCAGGTCGCGGGGGAGGTCGAAGTGCTGGCGTAGGGCCGTGCACTGGGTCTCCAGCTTGTGCTCCTCGACCTCGAAGTCGATGGGCTTACCCTCGCGTTCGTCGGCGGCGTACTGGTCCATCGCCTCTTTGAGGGCAGTGGCGACTCCGGCGTAGTCCACAACCAGCCCGGCGCTTTTGCCGTCGGCAGTGCGGTTGACGCGGGCGACTGCCTGGAGAAGCTCGGCCTCCTTCATCCGCCGGTCCAAGTACATGACCTGCTCGATCGGGGCGTCGAAGCCGGTCAGAAGCATGGTCCGCACGATGAGGAATGCGACGGGACGGCGCGTGCCGTCCAGTTGATCGGGGTCGGGGAAGGGGCTGAGGAAGGACTTTTCCGCCTTCTTCTGCGTCGACTCCTTGGTCCACTCGTTCCAGCTGTCCGGGTCGTTTTGCCCCTCGGAGATGATGGGCACGAAGTCGATCGCCTTCAGCAGGCGCAGGTTCTCGTACGCGGCCACCAAAGTCTTCTGCTTCGGCTTGAGTTCCTCGGGTCTCTTCTCCAACAGCCACTGGAGCCGCTCTGCGGGCAATGCCTCAACCTCGGCCACGAGCTCGCGCCGTGCCTTCTGGAGCGCTTTGCGATAGCCCACAGCGATGCCCCGTGAGTGAGCGACGACCTGCGCCTTAAACCCTTCAGGCAGCACGCTCTGCACGTAGTGGCGCAGCATGTGACGGGCCTTACGCTGAATCATGTCGTCCGCGTTGAGAACGGCGCTGGAGGTCGCATAGCGCTTCTGGAGCTTCTCGTATTCCTCGTCGGTGAGTTCTTCGAACTCCTCCTCCATTGCCTCGTCCAGCACGGCACCGTCCTCGACCGCACCCCTGGCGATGTGCCCCTCGTAATAGATCGGGACGATCGCGCCGTCCTCCTCGGCGTCCACGATCCGGTATTTGTCGATGAACTCCCCGAAGGTGGTCTCGGTCAGGTGATAAGAAGATCACCTTCATGAATCTCAATCGACGGTTCGAATAGATCGGGGTCGTCAACCCACCAGCACCGAAGCGGGACGCCACGGTGTGAGCGCGGAGCGCGTCCGGCGCATTGCCTTCCGGTATGAGTGCACGGACCAAGCTCTGGTGGATGCGCTGGTCGCCATGTGCGGTGACCGCACGAGCGGCTGGTGGGAGGAATACCGCGACATCCTGCCCGCGACATTTTTGGACATCGCCGAGTTGGAGTGGCACGCCCGGGGCTTGCGTGTGAGCACGATGACGCACATGCCGGGGCAGTTCCAGACCGAGGCGTACGCGCGCACTCTCTTCCAGGCTGCCATCCCGCCCCTGCCTGCGGAGGAGTTCGAGGCCAGGGTGGCCCACCGTGTGAAGAGGCACCAGGCCATCGACCGACCGGGGGCTCCGGCCTACGAGCTGATCATCCACGAAGCCGCCCTACGGATCGAAGTCGGCGGACGACGGGTGCTACGAGGCCAGCTCGGCCACCTCATGACAGCGGCAGACCGCGACAACGTCACGATCCAGGCCATCCCGTTCTCGGCCGGGGTGTTCCCCGGTTCGGGCCAGGCGACGCTTTACGCCCTCGGGCAGGTGCCCCCGTTGGACACCGTGCAACTGGATCGCGCCACGGCGGGAGAGTTCCTCTATTCCGCAGCCCACTTGTGCAAGTACCGGCTGCAACTCGACGAGATGCAGCGAATCGCACTTTCACCCAGCGCGACTCTTGATCTCATGCACACCATTTCGCAGAGCCTTTAGGAGAGTTGATCATGCCGGACATCAACTGGGAAGCCCCCTTCTGCCAGGATGCGAGCAACTGCTTCCGTCTCGGCACCGACGCCGACGGCAACGGCTACATAGCCGTCAGCGGCCAAGAGGACCACTACGTCACCGACTCCCTCGAAGCCCTGCGCACCCTCATCACCGACATCAAGGCCGGCAAAGCCGACCACCTTCTGTAGGACCGCCAGCAGGCCTTACCTGCCGACGTAGTGCTCAAGGCGGTGGGTTACGCGCCTCACCGTCGCCGCCGCGCAGCGACGACAGGACCAGGCGTCCGTACCGAGTCGTCAAGGCCGCCGCCGTGGCTGCGATCGACAGGCCGAGTGCGATCAGCAGATGGGCCACCGAATCGTCACCCAGCACTTGCAGGATGCTGAGGGCGGTGCCGAGTGGCAGGCCGAGAATAGTGAGGACGCCGAGGGCCCCGCTGATCTGCTGGCTCTCCTGAGTCTGTACGAGTCTGCTGTAGTCAGCAGCCTCGGCGAGGATCTCGTTGAAGCGGGCGGAAAGTCGGTGCTGGTTCTGGAAGGCGAGCAGCAGGTCGTTCGCTGGGCCGTGGGCGGTGAGGTGCTGTCGCCAGTAGGTGCTGCGGAAGACGGCGATGTTCCGCTCCAAGGCGGCGACGCGGCGTGCCAGCCGTGAGGAGTCGAAGACCGCGGAGAGTTCGTCCGTGAGCTCGTCGATGTGGTCGCGCTGGAGGGAGCCGAGGAGCAGGGCGTCGAGATAGACGGTACGGGAGTGCAGAGCCCCGAACTCGAAGAAATCACCAGCACCTGTGTCGGGCCGGTGGCCCACGAAGGCGGTGCCCTGCCGAAGCACCAGGGCGCTCCAGTCCGCCGAGATCCTGATGACGTCCTTGAGCTGCTCGTCTGCTGTCTCGGGCGGGAGCGGGAAGTCCTCCGGTGTGGAGCGTGAAGCGAGCTGCCACAGCCAGCGGTCTGCGTTGCCAGGCAGGGCTCCCTGAGGGCCGTCGCGGAGCACGGGGGTGTGCTGCTCCGAGGGGGTCATGAAGGCGACGGTGTAAGGCCGGGCGTTGGCGAACGGTGCGCCCGTGGCACGGACGTCGGCGACCCCGGCGAGGAGCGCGGCCGGGTCGAAGGGGCCGGTGAGCGGTTCGTCGGCTGTGCTCGACCTTCGGCCGGCGAGGGCACGGAGTATTGGCAGGAGTGGTCTCTCCACGCTGAAGTGCATTACCGCCAAGGCGTGTTCGAGGTTGCGAGCGGTGGCCGCGCGGAGCAGTTCCATGCCGATCAGGTGGAGCCCGTTGTGCTTGGCGTCCTGCGGAAGGTGCCAGCGGCAGGGCCGTCCGGGGGTTCCGTACAGGGCACGCGCGGAGGCAGGAGCGAAGTACGTGGACCGGGTCGCGGCGTCGGTGCGGCGGCTGCCCAGCTCGAACGGGAAAGGACCTTCGGGCCAGTCCGGGGCGTGCTGTAGCCGGACGGGAAGGACGACAGTCAGCTCTTGGCGCGTCCCCGTGACCTCGTCGAGTAGCGGCACTTCGGCGGTCACCGGTAGTACTCGGCCCGGTCGGGCTGGTCGAGACGGATGACGAACTCGGCCCGATCGGAGCTCTCGGCACTGATGTGGAAGCGGACGCGTTCGCCGGGGTGGATGGTCCGGAATCCCTCAGTCAGGATCTGCCGGTAGTCGAAGCCGTAGTACCGCTCGTCCTCGTCGTCCTGGACGATGTAGGTGCTGAGCGCACCTCGTGGTCCTCCGCCGGTCGGCCGGATGTCGACGATGGTTCCGTGGCGCGGCCCGCCACCGCTCATGCTGTCGTCTCCTCTGTGCCGCTGGTGTCGCTGTCAATGTCCTGCACACATCGGAAACCGACCGCGTTGCTCCCGCCGTGCTTCCGGTAGACGCCGACTGCCAGCTCGTCCTACTGCCCCCGCACATCGCCCCGCTCCACGGTCCCCTCGTGCCTCTCGCGTGTTGCTGGTTGGGCGGGTGGTGGTGCCGCACAGGACATGTGCAGGCTATCGCGGGTGACTGGACGACAACAGGGCGTCATTCGGCGGCGGTTGGCCCCATACATGCTGGGACGGCGGGCATGCAGGTGAACGAGAGCCCTCTATCCCGGTGCGGATGTCCTCACCGCGGCCACGTGGACGGGGCAGAGCGTGACTTCAGGCCGTCAGACGGCAACCACGTGCACATCCGTCGGCGCGAGGACCGTCAGGTAGGCGTGGATGTCCCCCGGGTCGGTGGTGAAGATCACCGCGCTGCCGTGACGGGCCGCCGCCAGGGCCACCCAGGCGTCCACCGCGTCCGGCCGCTTCTTCGCCGGCAGGGCCGCCCGCCCCAGAGCGGTGCCGATGCGCCGCCAGTCCGCGAGGTCCGGGCCCGTCGCACAGGCCAGACACTCCGAACGGCCCGCCTTCGTCTCACGCATGGGCGGCTCGGACGTACGGGCCTGAGGGACCGTGCAGTCCTTCAGGATGCCGGACAGGGCGTGCACCAGCGCCGGCTGGGGGCGCCACACCTGGGCGAGGACCGGTCCGAGCACCAGCGCCCGGTGCGGGACCGTGCGCAGTCCCTCGTGGAGAGCCACCGCCTTCGCCTTGCGGTCGGCGAGTGCGATGAGCATGCCGGTGTCGTAGACCGGTACCCGTGCGCTCACGCGGCGTGTCCCGGACGGCGGCCTTGCCGGTCCCGGCCGTGGACGAGAGCCAGGGCCTCCTCGACCTCGCGGCGTTCGTGCTCCGTCAGTTCCACGGCCGGTTCGGGGGCGGGTTCGGCGGGCAGCCCGTCCGCTGCCCGCTCCGCGCGGGCGATGAGTGCGTCCACCTCCGCGAACTGTTCCTCTATGGCATCGCTCTCGGCCATCTGGCGCGTCGCGGCATGCACCAGGTATGCCGAGACGTCCATGCCCGCCCGTTCCGCGTGCTGCCTGATGCGTTCGGCCTGCTCCTGCTCAAGGCTGATACTGATGCGCGCCTTCGCCATGAACGCATCGTAATACGCGTATGACGACAGGGCGAGTGCGGTCGAGGTGGACAACCGGGTGCGCCCCGTCTCCCTCGGCGCCCCGGTCCGTACCGCCCCCACCCACCAGCATCCGCCGCCGACCGGGGATCACTTCAGCGGGGGTGGGTGACGTCGTCCGCGCCACGGCCCGAGGCTTTCAGGCGGTCCCGACGTGTCAGCACGCCTGGCCCACCCCCTACCGGAGTATCACTCCCGACTTGGCTCCCCAGCGTGACGACCCGCTCCGCACCGTCTTCCTACTTTCCCCCCGTCGCCACGGACGAGACAGAGGGAGACCGATGGATGCGCCGCTTCAGGAAGACCCTGGGCGCCTTCGCGGCGATCGCCGCCGGGGGCCTGTGATGAAGACCCCCACCGCGCTCGCGAAGCTCACCGCCGAGATCGACGGCCGGACCCCCGCCCACCGCGATCGCGCAATCGACGGCCTGCGCGCGCTTGCCCTGCTGGCCGTCCCGACCGGTCACTGGCTGGTCGGTGGCTTTACGCTCGACAGCGGCGGCGGGCTGCACAACGCCAGTCCGCTGTCCACGTTCGGCGTGCTGGCACCGGCCAGCTGGGTCCTCCAGATGCTGGGCATCTTCTTTCTGGTCGGCGGCTACTCTTCGTACCTCTCCTACCAGCGCCGTAAGGGCTCTGCCCGCGAGTGGATCAGCGGCCGGCTCAGCCGTCTGGGCCGCCCGGTCATCGGTGTCACCGCTGTCTGGGCTCTGCTGCTGCCGACCCTGCATTACGGCTTCGGCGTCCCGAACGCCACTTTGCACACCGCGTCGACGCTCGTCGTCCAGCCCCTGTGGTTCGTCGGCGTCTACGCCGTGATCACGGCCCTCACCCCGTACTGTGTCCGCGGCTCACAGCGTCTCGGCTTCTGGGCCGCGGTCCCGCTGCTCGGCTCGGTCGCGGTGGTCGACTTCCTGCGTTACGGGCCCTACGCGGACACCATGCCGTCCTGGCTCAGCCTGCTCAACCTGCTTCCGGGCTGGATGTTCGCTTACCAACTGGGCGTGTCCTGGGCGGACAAGCGGCTGGGCCGCCGCGAGGCGTGGCTGCTGCTCGCGGGCGGTGCAGCCCTGTTCGCCGTCCTGCTGCTCGCCTTCCATTACCCGGCGTCGATGGTGGGGGTGCCCGGCGCGTCACGTACCAACTCCCACCCGCCGTCCTTGCTGGTCCTCGCGCTCGCCGCGGCCCAGTCCGGCGCCGCGATCCTGCTGCGTGACAAGCTGGCGCGGCTGCTCCGGCGACCGGGGCTGTGGGCCCCTGTGGTGATCATCAACCTGTCGGCGATGACGGTCCTGTGCTGGCACCAGACGGCGATGCTCGCAGCCGCGGTTCCCGCTTCGTACTTCGGCGAGATCCCCGGGCTGACCACCGCGCCGGACACGGTCGGCTGGGTCCTGGCGCGGCTGGCGTGGATGCCGCTCTTCGCGGGGCTGCTCGTGGCGATCGCGAAGTTCGCCCAGCCGCTGGAGACCCCGTGGGACCGCACCGGCACGACCCGCCGTGCTGCGGCGGGCGTGCTGGCGGTGGGCTTCGCCTACTTCGCGTTGGCGGTGTGAGCGACACACACCGTGCGCTGCGCCGCGTGCGGACAGCCGACAGCCCCCGTTCAGCGTGAGGGCGAGCCCCACGCCGTATCAACACCAATCACCAACCACCCAACACCCAACACCCAACACCGGAGTACACCCATGTCCTTGGCCCGCGAAAGCGCTCTGCCGCACCCTGAGAAGGCCACCGCGAGGCAATCCCCGCCGGACGACACGAGCAGCGAGTTCACGCCCCTGTTGCGTGCCGTCAAGGGACAGGAGCTGCTCGATCGGCGTCCCGGCTGGTACGTACGCACCATCGTGACCAACGCGCTCGGCCTGGCCGCCGTGGTCACCGGCATGGTGCTCATCGGCGATTCGTGGTGGGTGCTCGCTCTCGCCCCCGTCCTCGCCGTCCTGTGTGCCCGCACGGCGTTCATAGGCCACGACGCGGGCCATGCCCAGATCAGCGGCAACCGCGTCACGAACCGTCGCATCGGGCTCATCCACGGCAACCTGCTGCTCGGCATGAGCTACGCGTGGTGGAACGACAAGCACAGCCGTCACCACGCCAACCCCAATCACATCGACAAGGACCCCGACGTCGCCGCCGACGTTCTTGTCTTCACCAGTAAGCAGGCCGCCACCCGTACGGGCTTCCGCGGCTGGCTCACTCGCCACCAGGCGTGGCTCTTCTTTCCCCTCACCCTCCTCGAAGGCCTTGCCCTGAAGCTTTACGGCTTTCAGGACCTGCGCCGGCAGAGCGGTCGCGAGCGTCTGGTGGAAGGCGCGCTCCTCGTCGCCCACGTCGCCGGGTACGTCGCCCTGCTCCTGACGACCATGCCGCTCACGCACGCGCTCGTCTTCGCCGCGCTCCATCAAGCCCTGTTCGGGCTGCACCTGGGCATGGCCTTCGCGCCCAATCACAAGGGGATGGACATGCCCGACCCTGACGGCGAGAAGTGGGGGCACCTCCGACGCCAGGTCCTCACGTCCCGCAATATCAGGGGAAGTTTTCTCACTGACTGGTTTCTCGGCGGCCTCAACTACCAGGTCGAGCACCACCTGTTCCCCAGCATGCCCCGCCCCCACCTGAGGCTCGCCCAGCCCATGGTGAAGGCCCACTGCCGTGACCTCGGTATCCCCTACACGGAGACCGGGCTCATCGACTCCTACCGCCAGGCTCTGCGGCACATGCACGAAGTGGGAGAACCACTGCGGGCCGACATATGAGCCGGCCGTGCTGCGATGCACCGCACATAAGGTGGGGGGCATGACGTCCGTGGAGAAGGAACGGCCGCGTGCGCTGTTCGCGGGGGCTTCGCGTCGGTGGGTGCGTCCGCTGCCGTGGGGCGTGGCGTTCGTGCTGTGCGTCGTCCTGCTTCCCGTCACCATCCACGTGCTCACCGTCGACTACGGCCTGAACGGCGGCATCGCGAGCACGCTGGCCATTGCGCAGACGGCACCGCTGCTGCTCGCCGTCGTCCGCCCGCTGCGGGCCTGGTACGTGATCTTCGCCGCGGACGTGGCCGGGGCGCTCGCCCTGCTCACCGTCGATCTCCAAGAGGGGCACGTGTGGCCGTTCCCCGCCATGGAGATCGTCGGGTACGTCGGTCTCTGCATCGCCCTGGGCCTGCGCGAGTCCCGCCGTACGCTGCTGATGGTGTGGCTGGCGACGGCGGGCGCGAACGTCGGCCTGATGTTCGTCACGCCCGACGGCACCAGCGCCGGGAACGCACTGCTCACCATTCTCAGTGGCGTCGCACTCGTGCTCGCCGGTGCGCTCCGCGAGCGGTACGAGGCGCAGCGCAGGCTGGACGAGCAGGAGACGATCAGCGAGGCCGAGCGCGGCCGGCGGACGCTGCTGGAGGAACGCGCCCGCATCGCGCGCGAGCTGCACGACGTGGTGGCGCACCACATGTCCGTCATCACGGTGCAGTCGGACACCGCGGCGTACCGCCTCGAAAAGCTGCCGCCGGAGGTGCAGGAGGAGTTCACGTCCATCGCGGCGACCGCACGCGAGTCGCTCGGCGAGATGCGACGGCTCCTCGGCGTACTGCGGAACGAGGAGGCGAACGGCGAGCTCGCGCCCCAGCCGGGCCTGACGCGGATCGGGCAGCTGGTGGAGGCGACGGCAAGGGCCGGCATACCGGTGGAGTTCACCCCCTGCGACGCCGATGTGCCCGAGGCAGTGGGCCTTTCCGCGTACCGCATCGTCCAGGAGGCCCTCGCGAACGTCGTGCGCCACGCACCGGGCGCTCCTACTGAGGTATCGGTGTCTGTGTCGGAGGACGGGCAGCGGCTCACCGTCCTCGTCGTCAACGGGCCGCCGCCCGAACCGCCCGCCGCGCCGCTCGAACAGGGGGGCACGGGGCACGGCCTCGTCGGCATGCGCGAGCGGGTCCGGATCATCGGCGGCACTCTCGACGCGGGGCCGCTGCCGGACGGCGGCTTCCGGGTGGCCGCCCAACTCCTACTGACCGGAGAGGACCTCACGTGACGACGCGCGTCATCATCGTCGACGACCAGGCCATGGTGCGGGCCGGCTTCGCAGCGCTGCTGGCCGCTCAGAGCGACATCGACGTGGTGGGCGAGGCCCCCGACGGCGTACAGGGCGTCGCGCTGAGCCGGCGCACCCATCCCGACGTGGTGCTGATGGACGTCCGTATGCCCGAGATGGACGGTCTGGAGGCCGCGCGCCGCCTCCTCGCGCCCCCGCCGGGCGTGACTCACCGGCCGCGCGTGCTGATGCTCACCACGTTCGACGTGGACGACTACGTCTACGAGGCGCTGCGGGCGGGCGCGAGCGGCTTCCTGCTGAAGGACGCGCCGCCGGCCGATCTCATCGCGGCGGTACGTGTCGTGGCCTCGGGCGACGCTCTGCTCGCGCCCTCCGTGACGCGCCGCCTCATCGCGGACTTCGCCCGGCAACGTCCGGCCGCCCGGGGCAAGCCCGCGCTGCGGCTCAAGGCACTCACGGATCGTGAAAACGAGGTCCTCACCCTGGTGGCCCGCGGCCGGTCCAACGCGGAGATCGCGGAGACCCTGGTGCTGGCCGAACAGACGGTGAAGACACACGTGAGCCGCGTCCTCACCAAGCTCGACCTGCGCGACCGTGCCCAGGCGGTGGTCTTCGCGTACGAATCGGGGCTGGTGACCCCAGGGGAGTAGGGGGCACGTCCTCGATGCCCCGCCCCCGGTTCGCCTCGCGTATCTCAGGCGCTGCGGCCGGTTCGGCTCGTTCGCCGGCTCAGCCGGTCTTGGGGCGGGCGAGTCCGAGGTCGTAGGCGAAGATCACGGCCTGGATGCGATCGCGAGCGCCGATCTTGGCCAGGATGCTTCGGACGTGGCTCTTGACGGTGGACTCGGCCACGACGAAGTGGGCGGCGATCTCGCCGTTGGTCCAGCCCTTGCCGATGGCGACGAGAATCTCGCGCTCCCGTTCGGTGAGACCCTTCAGCCTCGTCTCCTGGGCCGCGGTGTCAACGGGCTGCGGGACATGCTGGGCGTATTCGTCCAGGAGGCGGCGGGTGAGTGCCGGAGCGATCACGGCGTCGCCGGCCGCGACGGCCCGGATGCCGGCGAGGAGTTCCTCGGGACGCACGTCCTTCAGGAGGAACCCGCTGGCTCCTGCCCGCAGGGCGGCGTGGACGTATTCGTCGAGGTCGAAGGTGGTCAGCACGAGAATCCGGGAGCGGTCGCCGGCGGCGACGATACGGTGCGTGGCCTCGATCCCGTCCATGCCCGGCATACGGATGTCCATGAGAACGACGTCGGGGCGCAGTTCCGCCGTCAGGCGGACGGCTTGGGCGCCGTGCGCGGCCTCACCGACCATGGTCACCTCGGGTGCGGACTCCAGCAGGATGCGGAAGGCATAGCGCTGGAGCGACTGGTCGTCGACGATGAGCACGGTGGTCACAGGTCACCGCCCCGGGGAGTGAGGACAAGGGTGGCTTCCACGTTCCAGCCTCCGTCGGCCGTGGGTCCCGCGCTGACGGTTCCACCGTAGAGCGCCGCTCGTTCCCGCATGCCCACCAGGCCGTGTCCTTCCTCGCCGGGCGGTTTGGCCGGGCCCGTCGGGCCGGTGTCCTGTACCCGGATCTCCAGCCGGGTGTCCTGGACGACGATCGACAGGCTCACCCGGGTGTCGGTACCAGCATGCTTGAGCGTGTTGGTGAGGGCCTCCTGGACGATGCGGTACGCCGTCAGCTGCACACCGTGGTCCAGAGTGTCCATGTCACCGCCGGTCCGGTAGGCGACCTCCGGGCCGGCAGCCCGCACACCGGCACACAACGTCCCGATGTCCACGATGCGGGGCTGCGGGCTGAGCATGGGTCCGGACGACGGGGTGTCCGCCGCCTCGCGCAGCACACCGAGCACCCTCCGCAGCTCGCCGAGAGCCTGGCGGCCGGTGTCGCCGATCAGGGTCAGGGCTTCCTTGCCGCGTTCCGGAGCGGTATCAGTGGCGTACGCGCCCGCGTCGGCGAGGCTGACGATGACGGCCAGATTGTGTCCGACGATGTCGTGCATCTCGCGAGCCACCCGCGCTCGTTCGGTGGCGGTCGCCAGCCTGCTGCGCTGGTCGCGCTCGATCTCCAGCCGAGCCGCCCGCTCCCGCAGCCCCGCGAGCTGGGCCCTGCGGAACCTGATCACCAGGCCGAGCGCGAGGGCTGCGGTCACCGTGCTCAGGAGGAAGAACAGCGCGTCCCACATGGACACGGCCCGGGATACGCGGAACGCGACCAGAACCATCGCGCCCACCATGACAGCGCAGGCCCACGGCAGCTGCGGAAGCCTTCCGTGGAGGGCCAGGCTGTACAGGGCGATGAAGAGGGCGATGTCCGCGCGCAGTACGGCGCCCAGTGACCACTGGAGAATGAAGACGGCCGCGATGACGCCGAAGGCCGCCATCGGTCTCCGCCGCCGCCACAGCAGGGGCAGCACCAGCCCCGCCTGCAGCGCCAGCGTCGGCCCCAGTGGCTGCTCGGTGAGCAGGATGCGCAGCTTGGGCGGGCCGTCCGCCGCGCCCTTGTTCAGCAGGTCCGGCAGGCAGAACATCACGACGACCACCACGACCACCAGGGTGTCCAGCGCCCACGGATGGGCGCGGTCAGCGAGCCGGAACCGCCGGCCGCCGCGGCTCAGCCGGGTGACCAAGGGCCCCATGCCGCCGGTGTCGTCGATGCTCACGGATGTCACCTGTCTGTGGTTCAGTCGGATGGTTGTCTGTGGTCCGGTCGGTTGTCTGGGGCCCAGTCCATCGCTGAGGCCCAGTCGGTTGGTTGTCCGGGGCCCAGTCCGTCGCTGGGCCCAGTCGGTTGGTTGTCCGGGGCCCAGTCCCTCGTCCGGGGCCCAGTCGGTTGTCTGTGGTCCGGTCGGTCAGACGTCGTTGCGCTGGAGTCGGTACGCCGCGCCCGCCAGTACGAGGACCGTCCAGCCGACGAACACCGCCAGGCCTGCCCCGGGGGACAGGGTGGAGGAGTCGTGTGTCAGGGCGAACATGGACTCGCCCGCGTTGCTCGGCAGGTAGGGGCTGACATTCTCCTGCCAGGAGCTGGGCAGGAGCGAGGTCAGTCCGGGCACCAGGATCAACGTACCGACCAGCACCGAAATGCCGCCCGCCACCGACCGCAGCAGCGCGCCCAGGCCCGTACCGATCACCCCGACCAGGCCGAGGTAGAGCCCCGCCCCCAGCAAGCTCCGTGCGACACCCGCGTCCGACAGGCTCTGGGCCGCCGAGGTGCCGGAGACGAGCCGGCCACCGACCAGGAAGGTGACGAACGCGCCGACCGTGCCGACCGCCAGCGCCACCAGCCCGTACAACGCCGCTTTGGACCACAGCACCGGGAGTCGGCGCGGCACGGCCGCCAGCGTCGAGCGGATCATGCCGGTCGAGTACTCGCCCGCCGTCACCAGCACGCCGAGGACACCGAGGGCCAGTTGTGCGAAGGGCACACCGAACAGGGACAGGTCCACGGCCGTGGAACGGTCGAAGTCGCTGTCGAGATTGCCGGCCGCGAACTGCCAGGAAACGATCAGTCCGAACACCAGCAGGAACAGCAGGCCGAGGGCCAGCGTGATCCACGTCGAGCGCAGGGACCACAGTTTGGCCCACTCCGAGCGCAGCACCCGCCGTCCGGTCACCCTGTAGTGGGGGCGAGTGGGAGCGGTCGGCGCCGCTTGGGGCTCGGTGGTCGCGGTAAGGAAACTCATGCCGCCCTCCCGGGGGTGTCGATGCCGGTCGTGGTGCCGTGGTACTCCACGGCGTCCCTGGTCAGGTCCATGAACGCCTCTTCCAGCGAGACCGTCCGCGCGCTCAGTTCGAACAGCGGGATCGCGTGTTGGGCGGCCTTCAGCCCGATCTCGCGGGCGGAGAGCCCGGTGACGTGCAGTTCCTCGGAGCCGACCTGGCCGGTGATGTCGACGCCCGGCCCCGCCAGTACGTCCCGCAACATCGCCGGATCCTGCGTCGCCACCTTCACCGTGTTGCCGCCCGCCTCGCGGACCAGGTCCCGCACGGTCGTGTCGGCGAGCAGGCGTCCGCGTCCCACGATGATCAGGTGGTCCGCGACCAGGGCCATCTCGCTCATCAGATGGGACGAGATGAACACCGTCCGCCCTTCCGCCCCGAGTCCCGTCAGCAGATTGCGGATCCACAGCACGCCCTCCGGATCGAGACCGTTGACCGGCTCGTCCAGCATCACCGTCTGCGGATCGCCGAGCAGTGCGGCCGCGATGCCGAGCCGCTGCCCCATGCCGAGGGAGAAGGCGCCGGCCCGCTTCTTCGCCACGCTGCCGAGACCGGCGAGGTCGATGACCTCGTCGACGCGGCGGCGAGGGATCCCGTGCGTCAGCGCGAGCGCGTTGAGGTGCTGGTACGCCGAGCGGCCCGGATGGATCGACTTCGCCTCCAGGAGCGCACCGACCTCCTGAAGCGGCGCCCGGTGCTGCCCGTAGCGGCGGCCGTTCACCGTCACGGAGCCGCTCGTCGGGGCGTCCAGTCCGACGATCATGCGCATCGTGGTGGACTTCCCCGCGCCGTTGGGCCCGAGGAAGCCGGTCACGGTGCCCGGCTTCACGGTGAAGTCCAATCGGTCCACCGCGGTCTTCTCCCCGTACCTCTTGGTCAGCAGCTGTGCCTCGATCATGGGTGCGCGCCCTTCCTCGGCTCTCCTCGACTCCGTGCGCCCGTCGGACGCCCCACCTCAACGTTAGGAACCGGATGACCCCGATCCGGTCGCACCGCGGGCGGATCCGCCGGGCGGACGTCGTACCGCGGTACGACGACTCGCTGCGACTCACGGCGACTCACGGGCGACTCGCCGCGAGTCACGGCGACTCACTGCCGGTGGCCTACGGGTCGGCACCACATCGGCCGAACCAAGCCTCAAGACGACGAGATCCCGCCCAGTTCGACGAACTGGACGGGATCTCGTATTCGTGTGGGTCACACACGCAGGACGTGGGTCACTTTCCTGTCGAATGGGCGTAGAACTCCGCGGGGTCCTGCGCGAGTGAAGCCTTCACGTAGCGGCTCGCGTCATCGACCAGGACCTCGATCGCGCCGGACTGCACGCCGTCGAGGCTGGCTCGGGCGACGTCCGCCGGGTCGATCTTCGGGACGTCGTAGCCGGCCATGATGTCGGTGTCGGCGGCTCCGAGGTGCACACCCTGGACCAGGGTCTTCTGGTCGGCGAGTTCGAGGCGGAGGCCGTTCGTCATGTTCCACTCGGCGGCCTTGGCCACGGAGTAGGCGCCCGCTTCGTCGGAGGCGAACCAGGAGAGGACCGACAGGATGTTCACGATGCCGCCCCCGCCGTTCGAGGCGAGAACGGGTGCGAACGCGCGGATCACGCCGAGGGTTCCGAAGAAGTGCGTGTCCAGCTCCAGGCGGATCGTGTCGAGGTCGCCGGTCAGGAGGTTCGTGCGCGTCGCGATGCCGGCGTTGTTGATGAGCAGGCTGACATCGGTGGCCGCGGCGGCCGCGTCCGTTACCGACTGCGCGTCGAGGAGGTCGAGGCGCAGCGCCTCGACCCGTGGGTCCGAGACCTCGATCAGCTCGGGGCGGCGGGCCGTGGCGTAGACCTTCGCGGCGCCGCGCGCGAGCAGTTCGTCGACGAAGCGGCGGCCTATACCGCGGTTCGCTCCGGTGACGAGGGCGATCGAGCCGTTGATGTCCATGGGTGATTCCGATCGTTTTATGACATAAGCGGGCGCAACCGCGCTCCGTGGCTACGGTAAAACTTGACGTTGACGTCAAAGGCAAATCGTGTGGAGGCGCACCATGCGCATCGGTGAGCTGGCCCGCAGGGCCAAGGTGAGCACGCGTGCGCTGCGCTACTACGAGGAGCAGGGCATCCTCAGCTCCGAGCGCACGCCGAGTGGGCAGCGGCACTACCCGGAGTCGGCGGTCGACCGGGTACGGCTCATCCAGCAGCTCTACGCCGCCGGGCTCGGCAGCCGCATGATCGCGTCCTTCCTGCCCTGCGTTGACGCCAAGCACGCGGAGCCCGAGATGGTCGAGCGCCTGCGTGCCGAACGTGCTCGTATCACCGCGAGTGTCGCCGAGCTTCAGGAGGCGGGGCGGAGGCTGGATCTGTTGATCGAGCTCGCCGCGTATCCAGGCAGAAGGCGCTGCCCGGCATCGCTCGACGAGCAGTCGAGGACTGCTACGGGCTGACCTCTTCCACGAGGTCAGGGCCGTTGTTGGCGGTGCTGTTCACCGCCGTGGAGACGGGGCGGGCGTTGAGGTGACCGTCTGCGGGCTGGGTCAGTAGGGCGCGCAGGTCGTCCGGGTCGTCCTGGTGGGGGTCGAGCCAGGCGTCGTAGTGGTCCGGAGTGAGGGCGAGCGGCATGCGGGGGTGGACCCGGCCTGCCGCGTCGGTGGCCTCTGTGGTGATGATGGTGCAGGTCATCAGCCAGGCTTCCGGGTCGTCGGCCTTGGTCTCCGGTACGCGCCAGTACTCGTACAGGCCCGCGAGCGCCATGACCTGTCCGTCGGCCGGGTGGATGAAGTACGGCTGCTTGCGGGTCCTGCCCGTGGCCCGGTCCTTGAGCTGCTCCCACTCGTAGAAGCCGTCGGCCGGGAGCAGGCAGCGATGCCGGGCGAAGGCGCGGCGGTAGGCGGGCTTCTCGTGCACCGTCTCCACCCTCGCGTTGATCATCCGGGAACCGATCTTCGGGTCCTTGGCCCAGGACGGCACCAGGCCCCAGCGCAGCCGGCACAGCTCGCGGCGCACCGCGGCGCCGTCGCCGTCGCCTTTGTCGCGCGGCGCCCGTTCCAGGACGGCGTAGACGTCGTCGGTGGGCGCGACGTTCCAGTTCGCCACCAGGGCTTCGTCGGGCCGCCACTCGGCGACGTGGAAGAGCCGGGTCAGCTCCTGCGGACTGCGGGTGGAGGCGTAGCGGCCGCACATACCGCCACTGTGCCACGGCTACCGCCGGGGACGGCGGCTCTGGGCGTCAGGCGGCTGCACCTGCCGCCGCCCGCGGCGAAGCGGTGCTCGCGGCGCGACTTCTACGACGTACCCCTTCTCCTACGACGCGCTGCGTCGCCGTTACCCGGCGGCGGATCACGGGTACCCGGCGCCTTCCCGGAAGAGCGGGAGAAGTGGGAGATACGATCATGGCCCTGCCCCTGATGCGCGATGACGCAGTCGACATCCTCACGCGGCAGCACGCACAGATCCGCCGCGGCTTCTACAAGGCCGCTCTGCCCGGGCCGACGCGCCGCCGGGCGTTCGACCAGCTGATGCGCCTGCTCGCCGTTCACGAGGCCGCGGAGGAAGCTCATGTCCACCCCGTGGCACGCCGTGCGTTGCAGGCCGGCCGTGCCCTCACCGCACGGCGCCGCGAGGAGGAGAAACAGGCCAAGAAGCTTCTGGCCGCTCTGCGGCGTACCGGACCGCAGGGCAAGGGCTACCTTCGGCAGCTGAACGCGGCACGCAAGGCCGTGCTGGAACACGCCGCCCGGGAGGAACGTGAGGAGTTCGCCGCCCTGCGTCGTGTGGTCGGCGCGAGGCGACTGCGGATGCTCGGCGCGGAGATCAAGCTCACGCAGGCGTACGCGCCCACCCGACCGCACCCCTTGGTGAACAACGAGGCGGCCAACAAGCTGGCGGCGCCGTTCCTCGGGCCGGTCGACCGTCTCCGCGACCTCGCCCGGCACGCGACGCACCGGTGAACGACTGGTCCGCCGGCGTCTGAGGGGGCGACGGGGGCGACCCGACTGGTGCGGTGACCGCCACGCGCGGCCGAACAGGGGAGCCATATGTCCATGCCACTGACGGTGGATGCCCGCGAGCACGGTCTGGTCGGGGACGGCACCACCAACGACCAGCCGGCGCTCCAGAAGCTGGTGGACACCCTCGGCGAGGCCTGTGCCGCGGACGGCCGTCCCCGGATCATTCACGTTCCCGCCGGCCGCTACGTGATCCAGGACGAGCCCACCCTCTGGCGGAGTGGTGTATCCCTGCTCGGCGCCGGGCGGGGCGCCACCTGCTTCGAGCTGCGCAACCCCGGCCGCCCGGCGAGCCCCGTACCGCTGGCCTGGTTCACCGCCGCGAAGCACGGAGCCGGACGGGGTAATTGTCTGGCCGACATCGCCTTCGCCCACCTGGAGGTCGACGGCTCGGGGGCGCGGACCGAGGAGTACGACCCCCTGGCCAAGGGACTCGGGTTGCAGTACGTGCTGCGGGGCCGTTTCACCGACCTGTACATCCATGACACCGCCGCGACCGGCTTCGGCTGCGACTTCCTCCAGGACACGGTCGTCGAGGGCGTGCTGGCCGAGCGGTGCGGGGCGCAGGACCCCGGCGAGAAGATGGGGGGCGCCGGGATCGGGATCGGCATCGGCGGCTGGGGCGGTGTCGAACGCCTCACGGTGACCGCCTGTACCGCGACCGGTAACGGCACCAACGGCATCTTCGTGGAACTCCAGCAGGAGAACTGGCCGCCACCGCGCGGTATCCGCATCACCGCCTGTCACGCCGAGGACAACCGGTTCGGGATCTCCGACTGGGGCGCGGACGGCCTGCTGGTCACCTCCTCGACGATGATCGGCAACCACGAGGCCGGGTTCGACGTCTCCTCCCAGGGCACCGCGGGCGTGGGCGGGCGGGGTGGGATCGTCACCGGCTGCGTCATCGACGGCAACGTCCGCGACGGCGTCGGGCTCGGAAACACCCCAGGCCCGTACGCCCTGCGCGGTACCCGCATCAGCAACAACGGCCGGTACGGGTACTGGCAGCACAACCTGGCCGGCGGCGACCAGGAACCGGCGACCGACATCGTGCTGGAGTCCAACGACATCCGCGACAACGCCCTCGACGGTGTCCGCTTCGACGCCGCCCTGCGGGAGGTGGCGATCCTGGGCAACCGCGTCCACGACAACGGCCGCCGCGCCGCACCGGCGGCGAAGGGGGAAGGCCCGGGCGTACGGTTCGCGCCGCGCTCCATGACCGACGAGCACGCCGACTGGGCCCCGGACGCCCACCGCGGCAAGCAGCTCACGGTGGGCGGCCAGACGGCCATGGTCACGGGCAACACCGGGACGGTACTGGCCCTTGCCCCAGCCCGCCCCGGTGCGGACACGGCCTGGGACAACGGCACTCCCGCGCCGGGCTCCGCCTACCACCTCCCGGACGCACCCACACCGCGGGCAGGTCTCACGGCCGACGCCACCGTCACCCACCCCCACCTGCACGGCAACCGCGTCCGGGACGACCAGCAGCCCAGGACCCAGACCCACGCCCTCTGGATCACCCACGGCGCCCGCTGGACGGGCGGCCGGGTCACCAGCAACGACTTCAGCGGCAACGCCTCGGCCGCCACCCGCTTCGACACGGCCCCGACCGGCGGCCGATGGCACGACAACGACGGCTGACACCACGACACACCAGGACACACCACGGCACACTGACACCTCGACAACGACGGCCCCGTCGCGACGGCCCCCCCGTCACGTCGGCCCCGTCACGTCTCTCCCGGCGGCTGTCCGGAGCGCCGCAGCGCGGTGGCCTGTGCGGCGAGCATCCCGATGAAGACCACCGCCCACACCGCCAGCGCCACCCACGTCACGTCGGCGCCGACCGTGGTCATCCAGCCCCACCCCGCCGCCTCTCCCAGTGCCCGGGACGCCACTCCGTACATGGCCACGGGGAAGACGAAGCTCCACAGGCTCGTCTCGTACCGCAGGGGAACGCGGCGCAGCACGTGCCGCCACACGCCCAGCGCGAGCAGGAGCGGGATCAGCCAGGTGGAGAACGCCCACAGCACGACCGACGTGCCTGCCACGAACGTCCCGGGCACCAGCGTGTCTCCGAGCGGGAGGCGAAGGAGCCTCACACCGGCCAGCACGCTGATCGCGGGGGCACCCATGAACACCCAGTAGGGCGGGTCCAACTCCCCCGGCTCCACGGGCTCCAGCAGGAGCCGGGCCAGTACCAGCGCTGCCACCAGCAGGAACTGCAACAGTCCGACGGCCCAGCACCCCGAGGCCAGATAGCCCAGGGCCGGGCTGCCGGTGTGCTGGGCGAGGGCGGCGAGGGCGATGGCGACGGACTGCGTGGCCACCGCCCAGATGAGCCACATACCGTTGACCTGGCGCAGTGACAGACTGTGACCGTGACCTGAGCAGATCAGGAAGAGCGGCACACCGTAACCGAGCACCACCCACCCGGCTCCGCCGATGACGGTCAGCGTGGCGACGGCACCGTAGTGCTGGTCGACGGCCAGCCGGGCGGCCAGCACCTCGGACGCGGCGACGAAGGTGAGGAAGGCGAAGGCGCGCGGGCCCGCGAGTTCGGCGCGGAAACGCCGCCACCGGTACGCCAGGCGCCACAGGTAGGCCGCGCACAGCAGCACGTATCCCACGATCGCGATCCAGAGCAGGACCGCCGAGGAAGTCGTCGCGCCGTCCTGGGCCAGAAGGGTGGACACCGCGCCCGTGGCCATGACGAACGCGAACGCCCCCGGGGCGAGGCCCTCCACCACACCGGCCACCGCACGCCGCCGCATGCTGGGCGGCCCACCGGGCATCGCGGCGTTCGTCACAGCCTCACCTCCGCCTCACCGGGACGGCCCGGCACACACGCCGCACGTCGTCGTCACCGACCAGCGCGCGGCCCGTCACCGCTTCCTCAGCCACTCGGCGAGTACGGCGGCCTGGCTGTGGTCCACATCCTTGGTCGCGGTCAGCAACGTCAGCTTGTCGTGGGCGGCGAGGTCGCGCAGACGCCCGGCCGCCTCCCGGTGCCCGGCGTCGCGCAACTCGGCCAGGTAGCGGCTGCGGAACTCGGCGAAACGGCCGGGTTCGTGGCCGTACCACTTGCGCAGTTCGGTCGAGGGGGCCACATCACGCAGCCACTCGTCCAGGTGCGCGTCCTCCTTGCGCATGCCCCGCGGCCAGACGCGGTCGACGAGCACCCGCATTCCGTCCTTCGGCGAGGTCTCCTCGTAGACCCGCCGGCACGTGATCTGTTCGGCCATGACGGCACCCTCCAGATCGATCGGTCACCCGGAGCCCGTTGAGGGCGGTCCGCCGCGCAACAGGCGTGTGACCTCCCCCATTTTATCGGCGGGCGGCCACGCGAGCCGCTCAAGCGATGGTGAGGGCCGTTTCGAAGTCGGCGTACGTCCCCGTCCGTGCCGAGACTCCGGCGCCGGGCGATGGCCCACTGGAGCCGCTCCTGGTCGCCCGCGGCGCTGCCGGTGGTCGGCGGGCGGTTGTCCGTGGCGGGTGCCACGCTGGGCAGACAGAGGATCTGAGGATCTACGGAAGGGCGTGATCAGCATGATCACCACGGACTTCGTCCCCGGCTCGCCCTGTTGGCTCGACCTCGGCGCTCCCGACGTCCGCGCCGCAGCGGCCTTCTACAGCGCCGTGTTCGGGTGGGACTACGCATCCATGGGTGAGGGCGAGGACATGGAAGGCGGTGTGTTCCGGAAGGACGGCAAGGTCGTCGCCGGGCTCGGCAAGCTCACCGAGGAAGGCGCCCGCCCGGCCTGGATGATCTACTACAGCGTCACCGACGTGGACGCCACGACCCAGGCCGTGGAGCGCGCCGGCGGCACCGTACGGGTGACCCCGACGGACCTCGGCGACTGGGGCCGGATGGCGCAGTACAGCGATCCGCTGCACGGCCAGTTCGCCGTCTGGCAGCCGGGCACGGACAAGGGCGTCGAGCTGGTGGACCGGCCCGGCTCGCTGTGCTGGACCGAGTTGTACACCACCGACGCCGCAGCCGCGAAGGAGTTCTACGGCGGTGTCCTCGGCTGGCAGTTCAGCGACATGCAGTTGCCCGGTGGCGGGGGCACGTACTCCCTCATCGCCCCCGCCGGGCTCCCTCCGGAACGCATGCACGGCGGCCTCATGGAGCTGCCCAAGGAGCACCTCGCCCTGGCGCACGGGCGGCCGTACTGGCACCCGGTCTTCGCCGTCACCGACTGCGACGCCGCGGTCGCCAAGGTCACCGGGAACGGCGGCAGCGTGCAGATGGGGCCGGAGGACGCGGAGGGCGTCGGCCGTCTCGCCGTCTGCCTGGACCCGGCGAACGCGGACTTCGTGGTGCTCACCCCGACCGGGAGTTGAACCCCCGAGGCGGAGGGTCTCGGGCACAGGCCCCAGGCCGCGGCCGTCGTCGCGGCTGTCGTCGCGGCTGTCGTCGCGGCTGTCGTCGCGGCTGTCGTCGCGGCTGTAACCACGGCTGTAATCACGGCTGTTATCGCGCCGGCCGGTCCGGCCGGCCGGCCTCCTGCCCTGTCAGCAGTTCCGCCGCCTGGTGCTGGGTGCGTTCCGCCGCGATCCGTGCTTCCGCTACGGCATCTCCACGTTCGCGTACCAGATTTTCATAGATCGGCAGGTCATCGCTTTCATTGTGCATGCGTGAGTGGTTTCCGCGACTCGTTCCTGTAATGCCGTCAGACCCGGTTGAGCCGGGCGGCGATTCCGTGGCCGATCAGCAAATACACACCGGCCGGAAGGCCATAATTAAGGGCAACACGTAGACCTTCCGTGTCCATCGTGAAAATGTCCCGCGCCCATCCCGACAGCCAGTCCGCCGCTCCGCGCACGAAATCGACGAATGCGTTCCCCTGGTTGGCGTCCAGCAGGTAGAGCACGATCCACAGACCCAGAAGGCCGGCCGCGACGTCGGCGATCGTGCAGATCGCCAGAGCTGTCCGCCGTGCGGCGGCCTGGTTGCGCAGGGACCGTTCGGGCCCCGGGGAGTTGCCGTACGCCTGGTATCCAGAAGCCGGGTCGATGTTGCTCACAAGAAATCCAATCCGAGGCGTTGTCCTGTGGAAAGGTCGCCCGGTGCCGAGATTCAGCCCCGTGAGCAACCCACTTCTTTCTGCCTCAGCGTCCTGCGTGCGCGACCGTGTTACACCCCGTCCGCTATGACCCACATATGACTTCCTATTCCGGCACTTGCCCACATGCATACGCGGGAGGGCATATTGCGGATGACGGAAGGCCGGCTCGGTGCCGTGGGCGCCGAGCCGGCCTTTGCCGTTGTGCGGACGACTGGTCAGTCCGTGCCGAGTTCCATCGCGGCGCGGTCGAGGAGTTCGTCGTCACCGGAGACCTCGCCGCGGGAGGCGATGGCCTCGGCGCCGCCCTCCGGGAGCGTGCCGATCAGGCCGGTCGCGGCCGCCTGGGCGGCGCCGATGGCGGGGCCCGTGGTGCCGATCAGGCCGAGCCCGGCGTACTGCTCCAGCTTGGCGCGCGAGTCGGCGATGTCGAGGTTGCGCATGGTGAGCTGGCCGATCCGGTCCACCGGGCCGAACGCCGAGTCCTCGGTGCGCTCCATGGACAGCTTGTCCGGGTGGTAGCTGAACGCCGGGCCCGTGGTGTCGAGGATCGAGTAGTCCTCACCGCGCCGCAGCCGCAGCGTGACCTCGCCGGTGACCGCCGAGCCGACCCAGCGCTGCAACGACTCGCGGATCATCAGCGACTGCGGGTCGAGCCAGCGGCCCTCGTACATCAGCCGGCCGAGGCGCCGCCCCTCGGTGTGGTACTGGGCGAGGGTGTCCTCGTTGTGGATCGCGTTGACCAGGCGCTCGTACGCCGCGTGCAGCAGGGCCATGCCGGGGGCCTCGTAGATGCCGCGGCTCTTGGCCTCGATGATCCGGTTCTCGATCTGGTCCGACATGCCGAGGCCGTGGCGGCCGCCGATGGCGTTGGCCTCCATGACCAGGTCGACCGGGGAGGCGAACTCCTTGCCGTTGATCTTCACCGGGCGGCCCTGGTCGAAGCCGATCGTCACGTCCTCGGTGAGGATCTCGACCTCGGGGTCCCAGAACCGCACGCCCATGATGGGCTCCACGGTCTCCACGCCGGTGTCCAGGTGCTCCAGGGTCTTGGCCTCGTGGGTGGCGCCCCAGATGTTGGCGTCGGTGGAGTACGCCTTCTCCGTGCTGTCCCGGTAGGGCAGGTCGTGGGCGAGCAGCCACTCCGACATTTCCTTGCGGCCGCCGAGCTCGGTCACGAAGTCCGCGTCCAGCCAGGGCTTGTAGATCCGCAGGTGCGGGTTGGCGAGCAGGCCGTACCGGTAGAACCGCTCGATGTCGTTGCCCTTGAAGGTCGAGCCGTCGCCCCAGATCTGCACGTTGTCCTCAAGCATCGCCCTGACCAGGAGCGTGCCCGTGACGGCGCGGCCGAGCGGCGTGGTGTTGAAGTAGGCACGCCCGCCCGAGCGGATGTGGAACGCCCCGCAGGTGAGCGCGGCCAGTCCCTCCTCGACCAGCGCCGCGCGGCAGTCGACCAGGCGCGCGATCTCGGCGCCGTAGGTCTTCGCACGGCCGGGCACCGAGGCGATGTCGGGCTCGTCGTACTGGCCGATGTCGGCGGTGTAGGTGCACGGGACGGCGCCCTTGTCGCGCATCCACGCGACCGCGACCGAGGTGTCGAGGCCGCCCGAGAAGGCGATGCCGACGCGCTCGCCGGTGGGCAGGGAGGTGAGGACCTTGGACATAGGAAGAGTATGCATGCTTTCGCATGATCATGCAAAGCCCGTGTTCCGAGCCCCGGGTTCTGGCTTGCGGGTTGCGGGGTGCGGGTTGCGGGCTCCTGGCTCTGGGTTCCGGGTTCCCGGCTGCGGGTTCTGGATTCCGGGCGGGGCGACGCCTTCGTATGAACGGAACCGCGCCACACCCCCGCCAGTGATCCGTTATCGTTTCGTGATCGGTTCGGTCTGATCCGATCACGTCCCCATCACACTCTGAAAGAACATGAGCGCGCAGAAAGCCAAGCCTTCCCGCACACGCACCCGCACCCGCCGCCGGAGCGAGCGCGTGTACGACCCGAGGAAGGGTCTCTGGTGGGGCGGCCTGGCAGCGGTGGCCGTGCTCGGGGCCGCCGGATTCGCCGCTGTGGGGTGGGCATCGGGGGACGCGGGAGAGTCACCGGACGACGCCGGGTCCACCGCGCAGGCCAGGCCCACGTCCGCCCCGTCCCGGCCCGCCCCCGGCCCCACCGGCACCAGCAGCCCCTCAGCCACGGCGACCACGTCCCCCAGCACGTCACCGGACACCTCGTCCAGCCCCTCCCCGATCGACATCCCCTCCACCGGGCCGGGGACGTTCACCACGGC
Source organism: Streptomyces bluensis (assembly GCF_014650715.1). Taxonomy (GTDB): domain Bacteria; phylum Actinomycetota; class Actinomycetes; order Streptomycetales; family Streptomycetaceae; genus Streptomyces; species Streptomyces bluensis. The sequence continues at coordinate 25,850 of NZ_BMVM01000018.1, forward strand.
CTCCGGTGGAAGCGACAAGGTGGGCAGGGGCAGGACCCTGCGTTACCAGGTCGACGTGGAGAAAGGCATAGCGCTGTCCGCGGAGGACGTGGCCGAAGAGGTGGAACGCATACTTGGCGACTCCCGCGGCTGGACCTCGGACGGACAGTCGGCGTTCCAGCGGGTCTCCGGGGGCGCCACCGACTTCGTCGTCCGGGTCGCGACTCCCGGCACCGTCGACGCCATCTGCGGCAAGTCCGGGCTGAACACCAGGGGTGAGGTCAACTGCCGCGTCGGCGCCGACGTCATGGTCAACCTCAAGCGCTGGGAACTGGCGACACCGGTGTACGCCGAGGACGTCACGGCCTATCGCGCACTCATCATCAACCACGAGGTCGGCCACTTCCTCGGGCACGGCCATGTCGGCTGCCCGGGCCGGGGCAAACCGGCGCCGGCGATGATGCAGCAGATCAAGGGCATGAACGGCTGCGCTCCGAACGTCTGGCCGTACGACGAGGACGGGCAGCTCATCACCGGGCCCGCCGTGCCCTGAGCCACGATGCTGACATTTCGCCGCCAGGCAGATGGTTAACATTGCGACAACAGACGAAGAGACGAAGACAGGGCAGCCGGGGCGGCAGGGCAGGAGTCATGAGCGACCAGGGCAAGGTGGCCCCCGCGCGCCGTCGGGGACTGGCCGACGAGGTGGCCGACAGCATCCGGGAGGCCATCTTCAGCGGGGCCTACGCCCCCGGCGCACAGTTGCGCGAGGTCGAGCTCTCCGGCGCCCTGGACGTCAGCCGCGGCCCGGTGCGGGAGGCGCTGCTGAAGCTGGAGCGCGAGGGTCTGGTACGCAGCGCATGGCACCGCGGCGCCACGGTGACGACGCTGTCCCCCGACGACGTGGCGGAGTTGGACAGCCTGCGCGGCGCGCTGGACCAACTCGCCGTACGGGAGGTCGTCGCCCGCGCCTCGGACGAGGACATCGCGGCCGTCGCGAAGGTGGCCGACACCATGGACCGTGCGGCGGACGCGCACGAGATGGTGCGCTGCGACATCGCCTTCCACGACGCCGTCTACGCGGCCGCCCGGCACCGTCGCCTCGAAGAGGCGTGGCAGGCCATCCGCTGCCAGGTGCATCTCTTCCTGCTCACCCGGATCGGCCGCAGCACGGACGGCTACCTCTCCCGCATCCCCGCCGAACACCGCGAACTCGCCGCCGCCCTGCGGGCCCGCGACGCGGAGGCCGCCCTGGACCTCTTCGCCGCACACCGCCGCGAGGCCTTCACCGTGCTCACCGGCACGACCGACGCGGACTGACCCACCCCGCCATACCTCGTCAAACCCCGCCCTACCTCGTCATGCGGGGCACCGCCCCGTTCACGTCCTTCAACTCCCGCCTACGGCCGAGCCGGACGGGCTCAGGCGGATCAGGGTGATGCCGTACGTGACGGTCCAGACGACCCAGGCCAGCCAGCCGACGAGGCCGAGGAGTCCCAAGGGGCCCTCCTCGGCGATGACCATCGGGGTGAGGGTGGCGGAGCCGAACATCAGCGCCGCCGCCAGCAACCCCAGCGCCCCGTGCCAGGACCGCCTGTCCGCGCGGGACCGACCCGGGTCGCCGCCGCACGGCCCGGTGAGCCGGGCGGCGGGTCCCGCACCGCTCGTCAGGCGGCGGTCACGGTTACGGCTGTGGCCCCGGCCGCCGGCCGGGGTGCTTCCGTCTCGTACAGCGACTCGATCAGTGAGCGGCGGGCGCGGGCCACACGGGAACGGACCGTGCCCACCGGGCAGCCGCTGACGCGCGCCGCCTCCGCATAGGGCAGGCCCAGCAGCTGGGTCAGCACGAACGCCTCACGGCGGTCGTCGGGCAGCGCGGCCAGCAGTTCCGCGAGCGCGATGCCGTCGTCGAAGCCCGGCAGGCCGCGCGGCTGGGCGCGTTCGGCCGCCGACTGCCAGTCGTCGGTGTCGTACAGGCGGGGCCGGGCGGCGGCGTACCGGATGCTGTCGCTCACCGCGCGGCGCGCTATGGACAGCAGCCAACTGCGCGCCGAGGAGCGCCCTTCGAAGCGGTGCAGGCTGCCGAGTGCCCGCAGGAACGTGTCCTGGGTCAGGTCGTCGGCAGACTGCGGGTCGGCGCCGAGGTAGGTGACGTAGCGGCTGACGTCCCGGTGCAGGGCGCGGACGAACTTCTCGACGGCGTCGGCGTCGCCACCGCGCGCCGCGAGCGCCCAAGCGGTTATCGACTCGTCGTGCGGCGTGGGCAGGGCGGTCGGCCGAGCGGTCGGCAGGGCAGCGGGCAGGGCAGGAGTGAACACCTGGTGTCCTTCTCGGGAGTCCGGGAACCGGACCGGCGCAACGGCGCGGCGGTTCCGGTGGTCGATGGCGTACGGCCGCGCGGACGTGCGCGACCGATGCCCGAGGCAGGAGCGGAGCGTCGGCGAAGAGGGAAACGAGCGAGGAAGGAGTCGGCGACGCCTCCGGGTACGGCCCCGGGGAACCGGCTGTCGTCAGAGGACAGCGGTCCCGGCGGGCGGACCCCGAGAGGTGATGGCGTCGACGAGGGGAAGCCGGCGCGGGGTGCGGTCCGAGCGACCGCGACGGGCGCGGACGCGTGGGCGGTGCGGCGGCGCGGGCGGCCGGAGCAGCAGGCGCAGGGGGGCGACGAGCCATCCGGCGAGAGCCCGCAGGATACGGAAGGCGGCGCGCTCGCCGTGGGCGAGCCACAGGCCGCCCAGCAGGGCGGCGATCAGGTGGGCCGTGAGCATGCCCGTCGAGGACATGCCGCCCATGGCATGGCCCGCGTGGCCCACCACGTCCATGCCGCCCGCGCCGTCCATGCCGCTCATCGGAGTCGTCGGGACCATCGGCCCCGAGACGTCCATGGAGGCATCCGCGGGAGGCAGGCCCGCGGGAGACCCGCCCGCCATGTCATGGCCCGTGGAACGTGCGGTCGTCGCCGCGCCGCCGGGATCGGTGCCGGTCCCCGACGGTGAGCACAGCACGTAACGCACCCACCGCTGGGCGAGGGACGCCCCGCCGGCCGGTTCCGGCCGCTCGACCGCCTGCGCGAGCGAGAACAACGAGTGGAGGACGACCTGGGTGGCGACCGCGACGGAACCGACCGCGAGACGTCCGCGTTCGCGGTGGGCGAGACACCACACCGTCCCGCCCGTCGCCAGTGCTCCGGCGGCCAGTGCCCACCAGGGCACCTCGACACCGGATGTCATGACGTGTCCCTGCACGGCGAACAGCACGCAGACGGCCGCGAACACCGCAGCCCTCAGCGCGCGAGAACACCGTCCAGCAGTCATGGCGGTTCATCCTTGCACCGGCAGCTCGGCTGTCACAGCTTGGTACGGAAATCCACCAGGTTCTCCGCTCAATCCGGCATGCGTGATCCACACCACAGCAGCTGCCCGCCGCTCTCTGTCCGGGCCGCCCCCCAGATGTCCCCGAGCTGTCCCCGAGCTGTCCCTGAGTCATCCCGGAGCTATCCCCGAGATGTGTCAGAAATCTTTGACAGGTGCGCGAGGCGGCCGTCAGCCTTTTCTGACAGGTACGACGAAAGGGGCCCGCGATGCCCGAGGTCCCGCCTCCGGCACCGACTGGTGACGCGTTGCTGAAGGTGCTCTCCGCTCTCGGCAATCCGCACCGCATGCGGATCATCGCGGCGCTCACGGAGAACCGGAACTACGTCAGCGCGCTGGCTCGCGAGATCGGCATGGGCCGTCCGCTGCTGCACATGCACCTGCAGCGGCTGGAGGCGGCCGGACTCGTCGTCGGCACGCTTGAGCTCGCGGAGGACGGCAAGGCGATGAAGTACTTCGAAGTCACCCCCTTCTTCTACGAGTTGACGCCCCACACCATCACCCGGGCGGCCGCGACGATCACCGAGAAGGCTGATCCCGCCGAGAGAGCCGACCGGACCGCGAAAGAAGAGGCGAAGTGAATCAGGAACAGGTGACGCTCGCCGCCGGAGCCGACGAGCTGGGAGTTCTGGTCGGCGCCGTCGGCGCGGCCGGCTTCTTCAGCCTGCTGATCGTGATCGTCTGGCAGGTCGCCGCCACCTGGCGGGCCCGGATGCTGGCCGCACGCGAGCAGCAGTACCAGGAGCTGGCGGCGAGGTACGCGCAACTCCTGGAGGACACCGTGGAGTTGCAGCGCCGCACGGCCGAGGAGCAACGGCAGACCCTGGACGAGCTGACGCAGACGCGGCTCGCGGTCGGCTCGATGGAGAAGATGATGCGCGAGATCGAATAGGACAGGGCCGGAGTCCTACGCGGCGGGCGCCCGATTCACCGTCCCCTCAGGACGTCGTCCGGGCGAAGCGGAGGGACGCCGTGACCGCGGTGCGGCCGCTCATCATGCCGAGCTGGTTCCAGCCCATGCCGAACTGCTCGCGGTCCACGGTGAACTCCGCCGTCAGCGTGACCGCGTCGGCGCTCACCTCCGCGAGACGTGCGGTGAAGGACTGCGGACGGCTGATCCCGCGGACGCTCAGCTGACCGGCGACCTGAACGGTCCCGTCACTCCCGGGCGTCGCGCTGCGCACGACGAAGGTGAGCTCGGGGTGCCGGTCCGTGTCGAAGAAGTCGGCGGCCCGCAGGTGCGCGTCACGCTTGGCGTTCTTGGTGTCCAGGGAGGCGGCGTCCAGGGCGATCGAACCGGTGGCGGACCCGTCGGCCCCCACCTCGCCCTCACCCGAGAGTCCGGTGAAGGTGCCCTTCACGGTGACCAGCCCCCACATGGTCTTGTGCTGGACACCGACGGTGGAACGGGCGGGGTCGAGCTGCCAGGTCCCGGTTTCGACTGCGACGGACATGAGGTTCTCCTGAGAGGGGCGGGATGGGTGACACGACGACTCGGCGACGAATAACCCGCCGGTCGTCCAAATTTGGATGACCTCAGGCTAGTCGATGCTCCAAATTTGGACAACAGGTAGACTGGGACCTCATGGCCGACTCCCCCGCCCCCGCCGACCTGCCCGGACACGACCCGACCGGCGAGGCCGCCCTGCTGCCCCCCGAACTGCGGGCCTGGATGGGGCTGCTGGCCGCCGCGGGCGCGATCGAGCAGCAACTGCGCTCCCTGGTGAAGGAGACGCTCGGCGTCTCCCACGACGAGTTCCTGGTGCTGTGCCTGCTCGCCGACGGCCCCGTCACCGGCCTGCGCATGACGCAGATCGCCGAGCGCCTGGGCCGCCCCAAGACCCGGCTCACCTATCAGGTCGCCTGCCTCCAGCACGCCGGACTGATCACCCGCAACACCGCGTGCGGCGACCGGCGCGGCATCCAGGTGGCGCTCACCGACAAGGCGCGCCTGCTCCTGCGCGAGGCCTCCGGCTCACTGGCCGGCGCCGTCACCCGGGCCGTCGAGGGCCTGGAGGGGCAGCACGACTGCACGGTGATGCACGCCCTGCTGCCCAAGCCTGCGGACACCGAGAACGACACGTAGGCCGAACGACACGTAGGCCTCCCGGGATCCCGAGATCCTCAGATCCCCAGCTCCCCAGCTCCCCAGATCACTGATCCCGAGATCCCGAGATCCTGAGATCCCAAAACGCCTGTGTGACCGGAGCAGGAAAGGCCCCCGCCTCAGAACCCGGGGAAGACCCTCCGCAGATCGTCCAGCGTCAGGGCGTCCCCGGTGAGGGTCACGCCGGCCGGCGTGTACGCGGGCGCGTGGCGGCCGGTCGTGAGGCGCAGCCACCACTCGGCGGGTGCGCTCAGGACCGCGTCGGGCTCGGCCGGTTCGTCGCCGAGGCCGACCGTCTCGCCGAGGTTGAGGCCGAAGGACCGCTCGGGCGCGATGGTCCGTACCGCGAGGTGGACCGGGCGGCCCTCCAGGGCGTCGGGCTTGCCGAGGAAGCCGATGAGCATCCCGGTCTGGTCGAGGAGCGGTCCGGTCGCCTCGGCCGCCAGGACGGCGGCCGGATCGAAGGCGACCTCGACGTCCCAGGTGTGGAAGGTGAACTCGCTGAGCCGCAGGCCCGCCGCCGTGGCCACGTCCACGGGCGTCGGCAGGAAACCGAGGTCGATCCTCAACTCCTCGCGCGCCCGCGCGTCCAGGCCCTCGTAGCGTGCGACCAGCGCCTCGTTGGCGGGGACGAATCGCTCGGTCCGGTCGCCGGGGGACATCGCGTCCCAGCGCGCCCACACCGACCTGTTGAAGTCCGCGTCCTTGGGCCCGGTGCCCTCCAGTGCGCCTTCGAGAACGGCCAGGCCGATCTCCGCGCCGCTGCCCAGATGGCTGAGCACCTGCGACACGTCCCACTCCGCCGCCCCGGACGCCCGGGTGAGGTCGTCGGCGCCCAGGCCGCCCGCCAGTGCGGCGAGATGGTCGTGTCCGCTGCGCAGGGCGGCGATGATCCGGTCGGCGCGTTCGCTCATGAGTGTCTCCCAAACGGTAGGCGTTTCAAGCCGTCACAGTCACGGTCGTCCTGCTGGCCTTCGTGGTCCTCGTGCCCGTGGTCCTACTCAACCTCGTACTCGTGCGCATCGCGCGCCAGTACGGGATGCCGAACAGCTCCACTTGATCACTTGAACAGTCAACCAAACGGCCGACCAAACCCCCCGGTTCCTGGAAGTGGCCGGAAACGCGCGGCGCCTTGACGTTCCGCACCCGCGCGGAGAGGGGAGCTTGAACGAGGGACCCGTCACGCCACAGGGGACTGGGCCGACCCACGGGAGTCGCCGGATTGGGGCACGAGATGCGTCGTACGCCGCACACCGTCACCGTCGCCGAACTCGTCCCCGGGGATCTGCTCGCCCTCTCGGCGCGGGACGCCGACGCGGACCGCTGGTACGTCGTGATGCACACCCTCCCGGTGTGTCCCGAGTCGATCCGGGTGACGCTGCGGCCACCGCTCGGCGGCGCCGACCGCGACGAGGAACTCGGCCGGAACCGGACCGTGACCGTCGGCGACCACCGCGTGGACACCGCCGGTGTCCCCCTCCTCACCTCCGCCAACCTCAGAGCCGTGGATTTCCGGGACGGCGACCGCGTCGGCTTCCTGCGGACGGTCGATCCGCACGCGGTCGAGGACACGTACGTACGGCGTTGGGGCGGCTGGAACCACGACGCCCCGGGCGACCGCGCGGACAACCGTGCGGACGGCCGTGCGGACGGCCCTGCGGACAGCCGTCCCGAACCACCGCTCTCGGACGCGGAGTTGAGGAAGCGGGCCGCCGAGGCCATCGACCACGTCGTACGGCATCGCCCCCGCCCCGCCCGGCCGGCGACGAGCCGGATCGGCGGACCGCGACGGGTGGTGGTCACCGGGCTGGGCGCCGTGACCCCCCTCGGTGTCGGCGTCGGCGAGCTGTGGGCGGGGCTGCTCGAAGGGCGCTGCGGAATACGGGAACTCGACGGGGAGGAGTTCGCCGGCCTGCCCGTACGCGTCGCGGGGACCGTACCGGTGGATCCGGCCGCGCTGCTGCCCCGGCCGCAGGCCCGGCGGATGAACCGGGCCGCCCAGTTCGCGGTGCTGGCCGCACGGGAGGCGTGGCAGGACGCCGGGTTCGACCCCGCGGGCACGACCGAGAGCGGGCCGGCGCCCGAGCGGGTCGGGGTCTCGGCGGGGGCCATCCTCGGCGACGCCTCCGTCCTCGTCGACGGTGACCGGCGGCTGCGCGAGAAGGGCCCCAGGGGCGTGTCGCCTCTGACCACCCCGATGACCGTGCCCTCGCAGGCCGCGTCCCAGGTGTCGCTGGCCCTGCGGATCACCGGCGAGGCCCGCACGGTGACCAGCGCGTGCGCCTCCGGCACCGAGGCCGTCGGGGAGGCCGTCGACCGCATACGGTACGGGCGGATCGACGTGGCCCTCGCCGGCGGGGCCGAGGCCGTCGTCACCCCGGCGATCATGGCGTCCTTCGCCGCCATGCGGGCGCTGTCGGGCCACGGGCTCGGGGACGGTGAGAGCCCCTCGCGCCCCTTCGCCAGGGACCGCGACGGGTTCGTGAACGGGGAGGGCGCCGGGTTCCTGGTGCTGGAGGCGGAGGAGCACGCACGGGCCCGTGGCGCGCGGATCTACTGCGAGGCCGCGGGCTGGGGACTCTCCGCCGACGCCCACCACATGGCCGCGCCCGACCCGTCCGGCACGGGGATCGCGCTCGCGCTGCGGCGTGCGCTGGCCGACGCGGGGGCCGAGGCCGCGGACGTCGTCCACGTCAACGCCCACGCCACGGCCACCGTCGACGGTGACCTCGCCGAGGCGAGGGCGCTGACGTCCGTACTGGGCGGCTGCCGGGTGCCGGTCACCGCGCTCAAGGGGCACCTCGGGCATCTCCAGGGCGCGGCGGGCGGAGTCGAGGCCGTCGCCACGGTCCTCACGCTCCATCACGGGATCGTCCCGCCCACGATCGGCTGCGCCGAGCAGGACCCCGCGATCGAACTGGACGTGGTGACCAAGGCTCCGCGGCCGCTGCCCGCGCGGGGGGACGTGGCGCTGAGCAACTCGTTCGGGTTCGGCGGCCACAATGCGGTGCTCGCGCTGCGGCGGGTGAGGGGGTAAGGGGGTAAGGAGGTGGAGGGCGCCGGTGAGTTCAGCACCGGTGGGCTCGGCGCCGGTGGGCTCGGTACCAGTGCGCTTGACACCAGTGCGCTCGGCGCCGTCGCTCTCGGCGCCGTCGCTCTCGGCGCCACACCGGGCGCCCGCGCCGAACCGCAGTGGCGGCTCAGGCCGACGCGCGCTTCTTCGTCGTCTTCTTCGCCGGCGTCTTCTTCGCAGCCGTCGTGGACTTGGCGGCGGTCTTCTTCGTCGTCGCTGCCGACGTGGACGCGGATGTGGAGGTGGACTTCTTCGCCGTTGACGTCGACTTCCTCGCCCCTGTCCCTGTCGTGGACCGGGTGGCCTTCCTCGCCGCCGCCGTCTTCTTCGCGCCCGCCGTCGACTTCTTCCCGGCCCTCCCCTTGGCGACCTCCTCGCCGCGGGACTCCTTGGCCGCCCGGACGCTGCTCTCCAGGGCGGACATCAGGTCGAGGACCTTGCCGCCCCGTGGCTCGGCCGGGGCGGCCGGTGGCGCCTCGCCGGAGGCCTTCGCGGCGATGAGTTCCTCGACGGCCTCGCGGTAGTCGTCGTGGAGGTCGGCGAGGTCGACCTCGCCGAGGGTGTCCATGAGGGCGTCGGCGAGATCGAGTTCCTTGTCGTGCACGGTGACGTTCGTGTCGGGGGCGACCTCGTCGGTCGCGCGGATCTCGTCGGGCCACAGCAGTCCGTGCATGGCGATCACGTCGTCCACGACGCGGAGCATGCCGAGCCGTTCCCGCCCGCGCAGCGCGAACTTGCAGATGGCGACCTTGTTGCTGCGTCTGAGGGCCTCTCTGAGCAGCGCGTACGGTTTCGCGGCGGGCACTCCGTTCGCGGAGAGGTAGTACGCCGCGTCCAGCTGGAGCGGGTCGATGCGGTCGGCCGGGACGAACGCCTCGATCTCGATGGTCTTGGCGGTGGGGATCGGCAGCGAGGCCAGGTCCTCGTCCGTGATGGGGATGATCGAGCCGTCCGCGGCCTCGTACCCCTTGCTGATCTCGTCCTGCGTCAGCTCGCGGTCCTCCAGCTCGCAGACCTTGCGGTAGCGCACACGGCCGCCGTCCTCCAGATGGATCTGGCGGAAGGAGATCGAGTGGCTCTCGGTGGCGTTCACCAGCTTGATCGGGATGCTGACCAGGCCGAAGGAGATGGCCCCGTTCCAAATGGATCGCACGAAACTCACGCTATCCCCGAGCGGCGGGGAGCGCCTGCTGAGAGCGACTGCCGAGAATGTCTGCCGAGAACGCCTGCCGAGAACGCCTGTCGGGAACGTCCACTGAGAGCGCGGGCGATGTTTGCCCGCTTTTCTTGGTATTTTCATGGGATTCTCGTCATATGACGCCGATCACGGAGGTGGAGGGCCGGAGGGTGGCCCTCTCCAACCTGGAGAAGGTCCTGTATCCCGCGACCGGTTTCACCAAGGCCGAGGTGCTGCACTACTACGCGACGACCGCGGAGCCGCTGCTGCCGCACCTCCGGGACCGGCCGCTGTCGTTCCTGCGCTACCCGGACGGGCCCGACGGCCAGCTCTTCTTCGCCAAGAACGTGCCGCCGGGCACGCCCGACTGGGTCACGACCGCCGAGGTGCCGCGCTCCGAGGGCCCGGCCCGGATGGTGCTGGTGCAGGACCTGGCGAGCCTGATGTGGGCGGCGAACCTGGTGACCGAGTTCCATACGCCCCAGTGGCTCATCGGCGCGCCGGGCGAGGCCGACCGTCTCGTCTTCGATCTCGACCCCGGCCCGCCCGCGACGATCGTCGAGTGCTGCCGGGTCGCCCTGTGGCTACGGGACCGGCTCGCGGCGGACGGGATCGAGGCGTACGCGAAGACGTCCGGGGCGAAGGGGCTGCACCTGCTGGCGGCGGTGCGGCCGACGCCCTCCCGGCGGGTGACGGAGTACGCCAAGGAACTGGCCGTGGGGGCGGAGAAGGCGATGCCGCGGCTTGTCGTGCACCGGATGACGCGGAGCCTGCGGCCCAGGAAGGTGTTCGTCGACTGGAGCCAGAACGCCGCGCGCAAGACCACGGCCGCTCCGTACACCCTGCGGGCGCGTTCCGAGCCGACCGTGTCCACGCCGGTGACCTGGGAGGAAGTCGCGTCCTGTACGGATCCCGGGCAGCTTGTCTTCCGTGCGCCCGATCTTGAGTCCCGGGTGCGGGCGTACGGGGATCTGCTGGCGCCCTTGCTGGATCGTGCGGGGGCCGGGGCCCTGCCTTGAGCGGCGACGGCCGGCCTGGGGTGCGCGCCGGATTGTCTCGCCCCCGCCGCCCCTACCCGTCCCCTCCCCAGGGGCTCCGCCCCTTCGACCCCGCCAAGGGGGCTCCGCCCCCTGAACCCCCGACTCCGGGGCTCCGCCCCGGCCCTCGTCTCGGGGGCCAGCCCCCGAACCCCCGCTCCTCAAACGCCGGAGGGGCTGGAATCCGCCGGAGGGGCCGGAATACGGCCCCCGCTCACACCCTCAACCACGTATGCCGGTCACGCGCCATCGTGTGGAGTGCCTCCACGTCCGCCGGTTTGAGGAGCCCGCCCGAGTGGGCGAGTTCCGCGAGGTCCGTGTCCCGCAGGACTCGGGCCTCTCGCAGGGGCGCCATCACGTCGACGTCGGACGGACCGACGAGGGCCAGCACCGGGTGCACCTCCGCGGTGAGCGCGTACGAGGCGCGGGCCGCGTCCGCACGGGACTGCCGGAGCAGTGGGCTCGGCCCGCGGCGGCCGACCGTGACCATCGGGTCGGCGACCAGCACACGCTGCTTACGGGCGTACAGGGCGCGGACGCAGAACAGGCCGCCCGGCCCGATCACCAGGTGGTGGATGCGGTCCCCGCCCGGCAGCGGGATCGAGTGCAGGGTGCGCCAGCCCGCGCCCTCCAGGCGGTCCAGGGCCTCGCCGACCGTCTGCTCCGCGGTCAGGGCCCGGCGACGCGGGTCCGGGCGCAGGCGCCGGGACGGGCCCGGATCGCGGTCGAAAGCGATCAGGAGCGCCTCACCGGGGCGGTTCGGGGCCAGGTCGTCGTCCGGTGGCAGGGTGAGCCGGGCGAGCTCCGCGGGGGTCGGCACCGGGGGCGGGCCCACCGTGACCGTGCCGGTCAGGAAGGGGCCGAGCACGTCGAGCACGGCCTCCCGCCGGTCCTCGCTGAGCAGGTTGACCCGGCCGGTCTCCCTGTCGTACCAGGCGATGTTCCGCCCGTCCCTGAGGCAGACGTACAGCCGGTCCTGTCCGTGCCGCCGGCTCGGTATGACGCGCAGTCCGTTCATGCACCATCACCCCCGACCATGGGAACAGGAGGGGTGCTCCGGGGGCAAGGACGCGGTTACCTTGGGGATGAGTGGGGGAGGTGCCGTTGCCCAGCAGCAGGATGCAACCCGATGTGCCGGCCCCGGACCGCCCGTGGAGCGAGATCGTGCCCGGCCTGTGGATGGGCGGTCACGAGTTCGCCGGGCGTTCCGGCGAGCGGGAGTTCGCCGTCGTGCACGACGAGTTCGATCTGGTCCTGACCCTGCTGCGGCTCCCGGGACACGGGCCGGACGACGGCGTCGAGCACCATGTGTGGCCCATCCCCGACGGGCCCCTCGACGGGACCCAGCTCGCGGGCGTGATGCGGCTCGCGCAGACGGCGTCCGAGGCGTTGCAGGAGGGGCGCAGCGTGCTCGTGCGCTGTTACCACGGGTACAACCGCTCCGGGCTCGTCGTGGCCCAGTCCCTGATCCGCGAGGGGCGCTCCCCCGACGACGCGATCCGCCTCATCCGCTCACGGCGCTCACGGTGGGCCCTGCACAACGACCTGTTCGTGGACTACCTGCGCACGGGCCTGGCCACGGCACGCCTCCTGGAGGAGCTGGCGGAGGAGGTCGCCGAGTAGCCGGCGGTACGGGGCCTGCGGTGGCCCGTGCTCGTGACACCGCCGCGGGGCACCCAGCGCACAATAATGGCCTGAGTATCACGACATAACGGGACATCAGGCATCTCGCTTGCTACGTTCCGGACATGACCAAGGCCGGAACGACCGTGGCGGCGGACCCGTCCCCTCCGGCACTGCGCCTGCCCCGGCGCCGTGGCGTGGAACTCGCCCTCATCGTCGTCGCCGTCCTGCTCTCCGTGTACGGCTACTGCGCTGTCGGGCTCGCGCACAGCGGCACCGTCCCGCCCGGCGCCGCCCGTTACGGCGCCGGGCTCGGTGTGCTGGCCCTGCTCGCGCACTGCGCGGTGCGGTTCCGGGCGCCGTATGCCGATCCGCTGCTGCTGCCCATCGCCGTTCTGCTCAACGGCCTGGGCCTGGTGCTGATCTACCGCCTCGACCTGGAGACCCCGCACGACCAGGCGGCCCCCGCGCAGCTCAACTGGTCGACGCTGGGTGTGGCGCTGTTCATCGCGGCCGTGGTGCGGTTGCGGGACCACCGGGTGCTCCAGCGCTACGCGTACGTGTCCGTCGCCGGCGCGCTCGTCCTGCTGGCCCTGCCGATCCTGTTCCCCGCGGTGAACGGCTCCCGCATCTGGATCCGGCTCGCCGGATTCTCCCTTCAGCCGGGCGAGTTCGCGAAGGTGCTGCTGGCCGTCTTCTTCGCCAGCTACCTGGCGGCGAACAGGAACGCGCTCGCGTACAGCGGCCGCCGTGTCTGGCGGTTCCACCGGCTCCAGCTGCCCACCGGGCGGATCCTCGGCCCGATCGTCACCATCTGGCTGCTCAGCGTGGGCGTCCTGGTCCTGGAGCGGGATCTGGGGACGTCGCTGCTGTTCTTCGGGCTGTTCGTGATCCTGCTGTACGTCGCCACCGGCCGGACCGGCTGGATCGCGGTGGGGCTGCTGCTGGCGGTCGTGGGCGCCGTGGCGGTGGGCCGGCTGGAGCCGCACGTGCACAGCAGGGTCGCGGACTGGCTGCACCCCTTCGCGTCGATCGAGGCGGGCCAGGGGCCCAACCAGCTCGCCCAGGCCCTCTTCTCGTTCGCCGCGGGCGGTGTGCTCGGCACCGGACTCGGTCTCGGCCACTCGATCCTGATCGGCTTCGCGGCCAAGTCGGACTTCATCCTGGCGACGGCGGGCGAGGAGCTCGGTCTTGCGGGCCTGTCGGCGATCTTCCTGCTGTACGCGCTGCTGGTGGAGCGCGGCTACCGGGCGGGCCTCGCCCTGCGGGACCCCTTCGGCAGGCTCCTGGCGATCGGCCTCGCCTCGATCCTCGCCCTCCAGGTGTTCGTCATCGCGGGCGGGGTGACCGGACTGATCCCGCTGACCGGCATGGCGATGCCGTTCCTCGCGCAGGGCGGCTCCTCGGTCATCACCAACTGGATCATCGTGGCGCTGCTGATCCGGATCAGCGACTCGGCCCGCGGTCAGTACGACGGGAGACGGGCGCCGTGAGCGCCCGGCCCGCCACGGGCGGACGACGCCGCACAGGAGGCCCCCACATGACGACGTACATCCGCCGGGCCGCCCTCCTCTCCGCGCTCCTCTTTCTCGCCCTCCTGGTGAACGCCGCCCGCGTCCAGGTCTTCCAGGCCGGCACGTACGACGGCAACCCCGCCAACCGCCGGGCGGCGATCGCCCGCTGGAGCCAGCCGCGCGGGGACATCGTCGTCGGTGACCGCCCGGTCACCGGCTCCCGCGACACCGGCGAGCAGCTCCGCCACGAGCGGACGTACCGCGACGGCCCGCTGTACGCGCACGTCACCGGCTTCGCCTCGCAGTTGTACGGCTCGGCTCTCCTGGAGGACGCGGAGGACGACGTGCTGGCGGGCACCGATCCGATGCTGTCCCTGCTGCCGGTCTGGAACGACGTGACGCGGTCCCGCACCCCGGGCGGCCGGGTCGTCACGACCATCGACCCGGCGGCCCAGCGGGCGGCCTTCGACGGGCTGAGAAACCGCCGGGGCGCGGTCGCGGCGCTCGAACCGGCCACCGGACGCGTTCTGGCGCTGGTGTCCACACCGTCGTACGACCCGGGAGAGCTGTCCGGGAACGGCCCGGCCGTGGCGAGGGCGTGGGCGCGGCTGAACGGGGACCCGGCCAGGCCGATGCTCAACCGGGCGATCCGGCAGACCTATCCGCCGGGTTCGACGTTCAAGGTGGTGACGGCCGCGGCGGCGCTGGACTCGGGAGTGATCAGGGACCTGGACGCGCCGACGGACTCCCCGGACCCGTACACCCTGCCCGGCACGCGGACCTCGCTGTCCAACGAGGTCGAGGGCTGCGAGGACGCCTCCCTGCGCCATGCCTTCGAGTGGTCGTGCAACACGGTCTTCGCCAAGCTGGGCGCGGACGTCGGGCTCAGCCGGATGAGGAGCACGGCGCGGAACTTCGGTTTCAACGACTCCGGGCTGCGGATTCCGTTCGGGGTCGCGCGCAGCAGCTTCGACACCACGATGGACTCCGCCCAGCTCGCGCTGTCCTCCATCGGGCAGTACAACACGCGGGCCACCCCGCTACAGATGGCCATGGTCACGGCGGCCGTGGCGAACGGCGGCTCGGTCATGGCGCCGCATCTGGTGGAGCGCACGACCACGAGGTTCGGCGCCACGCTCAGGGCGCGGGGCCCGCACACGCGGCGTCTGGCGATGAACCCGGCGACGGCCGCGGAGCTGCGTGAGCTGATGACCGGCGTGGTGAAGGAGGGCACCGGCGCGAACGCCGCGATCCGCGGCGCGACGGTCGGCGGCAAGACCGGCACCGCCCAGCACGGCATCGGCAACTCGGGAACCCCGTATGCCTGGTTCATCTCCTGGGCCCACGCGCACGACGCGATCGAACCGGCCGTCGCGGTCGCCGTCGTCGTCGAGGACGCGAACGCCGACCGCAGCGACATCAGCGGTGGTGGCGACGCGGCCCCGATCGCCCGCGCGGTGATGGAGGCGGTGCTGAAGACGGCGGCCGCAGGCAGGCGACGGTGACGGCGGCGGTCACGGTCACGGTCACGGTTGCCGGGGTGACACTGGTGCCGTGAAGAGCGAAGACACCCCCTTCGTGGGCGGCCCTCTGGACGGGCGTGTCCTGCCCGTGCTGCTGGGGATCACCGGACATCCGCCCAAGACGTACCGGGTCCCGGTGCCGGACGCCGCCGGCGGGCCCCCGACCGTGCTGGTCTACCGGCGTGCGCCCCGGCCGCACGGCGGGCGGTTCGCCCTCGGCCACAAGTGGCAGTACGAGTTCGACCCCGAGGGCCGTACCGGCGGGCCCCGGTGGCCGTGGTCCAGGCCGGCCCGGAAGCCAGACGCCGCGCCGGGCGGGAAGGCGGAGCCCACGGACGGGTGACCTGGTTGGGCCGATGCGACCTCTCCGGATGCGGGCCCGCTGTACTCGTCTCAACCTGCCGGTGCGCGGGTGGAGGGTCCACCCCCGCACCGGAGGTGATGAGGTGTCAGGAAGGCTGCTGCGCCTGGTCTGTACGGCGGCGGTCGCGGCCGGTGCGGCCCTCGGGCCCGCGCCGGCACTCGCCGCGCCCGAGCCGGTGGCGCCGCCCGCCGCCGCAGGCCGCTCCGTCGCCGAACTGCTCACGGATCTCCAGCGCCTGTACCGCGAGGCCGAGAAGGCCACCGAGGCCTACAACGCCACCGAGGAGAAGCTGAGGAAGCAGCGGACCGAGACCGAGCGAATCGAGTGGCGGCTGGCGCGGGCACGGCTGTCCCTGAACGACAGCCGGGGTGCCGTCGGCCGGCTCGCGCGGCAGGAGTACCAGAGCCGTACCGACATCTCCCCGTACGTGCGGCTGCTGCTGGCCCGCGATCCGCAGCGTGCCCTGGACCAGAGCCATGTGATCCGGCAGGTGGCGCTGGAGCGCGCGGAGACGGTGGAGCGGCTGGCGGGCAACGAGTTGCAGGCCGACGCCCTGGCGCGGAAGGCGCGGGCGGCGCTCGACGCGCGGCTCTCGCTCGCCGAGCGCCGGAAGAAGGAGCGGGACGACGTCCAGGGGCGCCTCAAGAAGGTCGAGGAACTGCTCGCCTCCCTCACGGCCGAACAGCTCGGCGACATCACCGCATTGGAGCGGGAGAAGGAGGCCGGGGCGCAGCGGGAGTTCGTGGCCTCGGGGGCGGTGAGCAGCGTACGGCCGCCGACCGAGGAGGGCGCGCGGGCCCTGCGGTATGCCGTCGAGCAGATCGGCAAACCCTACGAGTGGGGTGCCGAGGGGCCCGAGGCGTACGACTGCTCGGGGCTCACCTCGCAGGCCTGGGCGCACGCGGGGCTGCCGATCCCCCGGACCAGTCAGGAGCAGTGGGCCGAGCTCGAACGGGTGCCCATGGAGCGGCTGCGGCCCGGGGATCTCGTCGTGTACTTCCCGGAGGCCACGCATGTCGCCCTCTACCTGGGGAACGGCCTGGTCGTGCAGGCGCCGCGGCCCGGGGCGCGGGTCAAGGTGTCGCCGATCGCCGCGAACCCGGTGCTGGGGGCCGTGCGGCCCGACCCCCTCGGGGAGCCCCTGGCGCGGTACACGCCGCCGGAGCTCCCCGCCGGGGCGTCGGACGGGTCCGACGAGGGTTACGCGTCGACGTCGGCTCCGGAGACGGACGCGCCCGCGACGGAGGCGCCCGTGACGGAGGCGAGGTAGGACTCGGCGTTCGCCGGGTCGTAGAAGAAGTGCTCGAAGTCGGCCGGGTCGTTGAAGCCGTTGGCGATACGGTTCGCCACCGGGGGCAGGGCTCCGGCGGCGCCGATCAGGTTCAGGACATGCTCCGGGGGCACGCCGAGCATGGCGTTCGTGAACTTGGTGACGTGCTGGGCCGTGTCCCAGTAGCGGTCGAAGGCCGACCGCATCCAGGTCTCGTCGAACTCCTTCTCACCGTGCTCCAGGATCGCGTCCAGGTAGGCGGCCGCGCACTTCGACGCCGAGTTGGAGCCCTGGCCCGTGATCGGGTCGTTCGCGACGACCACGTCGGCCACGCCCAGGGCCAGGCCGCCGCCGGGGAGGTGGGCGACGGGGTTGCGCACGGTGGGGGTGTAGCGGCCGCTCAGCACGCCGCCCGCGTCGGTCAGTTCGACCTCGGCGGTCCGCGCGTGCTCCCAGGGCGTGAACCGCTCCATGAGGTCCAGGGTCAGGGAGAGGTGCTTCGCCGGGTCCTTGACGCCGTCGAAGACGTCGAGCGGGCCGCCGGGTATGCCCTCCCAGAACAGGATGTCGGCGGGGCCGGAGGTGGTGAGGGTCGGCATCATGAAGAGCTCGCCGACGCCGGGGACGAGGTTGCAGCGGACCGCGTACGTGTCCGGGTGCTCGGGCCGCGGGGCCAGGCCGTGGACGTAGGCGACGGCGAGGGCGCGCTGCGGCTCGGTGAAGACGGAGCGGGAGGCGTCGCGGCCGAACATCGACACCAGCTCGCCCTTGCCGGCCGAGACGAGGACGAGGTCGTAGAGGCGGGAGAAGTAGTCGAGGTCGGAGACCGCGGCTCCGTGGATGACCAGCTGGCCGCCGCGCTGCGCGAAGGTGTCCATCCAGCCGGCCATCTTCACCCGCTGGTCCACGGACTGGGCGTACCCGTCGAGCTTCCCCACCCAGTCGATGACGCGCTGCGACTCGGGTCCGGCGACGGAGATGCCGAGCCCTTCGATCTTCGGGGCCTGGGACTCCCAGAAGTTCAGCTTGAGATCGCGCTCGTGCTGCAGAGCCGTGTGGAACATGCACTGCGTCGACATGACCCGGCCGGTGCGGATCTCGTCCGCCGTCCGGTTGGACATCAGGGTGACCTCGTACCCGTGGGACTGGAGCCCGAGGGCGAGCTGGAGTCCGGACTGGCCGGCTCCGACGACGAGTATCTTCCGCATACGGGGGCTGTTTCTCCTGGTCGTGCTGGTCGTGGTCGCCCTAGTCGGGCAGGACGGATATCGCGTGGGCGCACAGCGCCAGCAGGGTCTCGGTCACCGAGCTCCGCTGCCGCGCGTCCATGATCATGACAGGTACGTGGGCGGGGACGGTGAGGGCCTCACGCACGTCCTCGGGTTCGAACTGCTCGCTGCCGTCGAAGTGGTTGACCGCGACGATGTACGGCAGTTCGCAGCTCTCGAAGTAGTCGAGGGCGGCGAAGCAGTCGGTCAGGCGGCGGGTGTCGGCGAGGACGACCGCGCCGATCGCGCCGCGCACCAGGTCGTCCCACATGAACCAGAACCGCTGCTGGCCGGGCGTGCCGAACAGGTAGAGCACCAGGTCGTCGTCGAGCGTGATGCGGCCGTAGTCCATGGCCACCGTGGTGGTGGTCTTCTCCGGGGTGGACGTCAGGTCGTCGGTGCCCACGCTGGCCTCGGTCATCAGCGCCTCCGTCTGGAGGGGCGTGATCTCCGAGACGGCGCCGACGAGCGTGGTCTTGCCGACGCCGAATCCGCCCGCGATCACGATCTTCGTCGCGATGGGGGCGCGGGTGACGTCCTTCTGCCAGGGTTTCAGCTCTTCCTCGGGCTCGGCGGCAGGCACGAGCCCTCGGGAGACGCGAGAGGAGACAGGATCTTGCGGGAGACCCCGCACGGCGGGGTCTCGGGTGACACCGACCGGGGCGGCGGGGGTGACGCCCGGGGAGGAGGCGTCAGAGGCGGCGAAGTCCACTCAGCACCCTTTCCAGCAGGGCGCGGTCCGGCTGGCCCGGTCCGTGCCCTGTTCCGTACACACGGATCTTTCCCTGGTCCGCGAGATCGCTGAGGAGGACACGGACCACGCCGAGCGGCATTCTCAGCAGCGCGGCGATCTCCGCCACCGTGCGCATGCGGCGGCAGAGCTCGACGATGGCCCGCAGCTCGGGCATCAGCTTGGTGCTGAGTGAACCATTCGTCAATTCCGGTCGTTCATCGGGGGCTTCGAGAGCGGCCGGACTGCTCGCCACGAACGTCTCGACGAGCAGGACATGACCGAAGCGGGTGCGGCCGCCGGTGAGGAAGTACGGCCGGACCCGGGCGGGTTTGCGGTCCCCGCCGCGGACCGGGAGCTTCGTCCGGGCGCTCGGCTCGGGCGCGTTCACCGCGCGCTCCCGGCCGTCTCCAGTGACTTCCGTAGCTCACTGCGGAGTTCGGGGGTCAGGACGTGTCCGGCGCGGCCGACGAAGAGCGCCATGTGGTACGCGACCACGCTCATGTCGCAGTCCGGGGAGCCGTGCACACCGAGCAGCGAGCCGTCGCTGATCGACATGACGAAGAGGCTGCCCTCGGCCATCGCGACCATCGTCTGCTTGACCCCGCCGTAGTCCATCAGCTTCGCGGCACCGATGGTGAGGCTGCCGATGCCGGAGATGATGGTGGCCAGGTCGGCGGAGGACCCGCGGGGGCCGGCGGATGCACCGGTGTCCGCCTCCCGTGCCTCGGTGTTCCTCCCGGGGTCGGAGGAGAGCAGGAGCAGTCCGTCGGAGGAGACCACCGCGACCGACAGCAGGCCCGGCACCTCCTCGACGAGGTTGGTGAGCAGCCAGTGCAGGTTGCGGGCTTCGTTGCTCAGTCCGAAGGTACTGGGGCCGGTCAACTGCTTGCCTCCTCGGATGTGCCCCCCGATGTGTCCACTGCGTCGTGCTCGTCGTGCTCGTCGTGCCGTCGCCCCGCGGGCGCCCTGGTCTCCCCGGTCTTCTCGGCGATCTCCGCCGCGACGTCGCGGTGGCCGTCCTTGGCCCCCTGGTGGAACCCGCCGAGCCGGCGGCGCAGTTCCTCGGCGTTCACGCCCCCCACGCGGGGCCTGGGGGCCGCCGTGGGCGCGGTGATCCTGGGCGTGCGCTTGGGAAGGCCCTTGTCGGTGAGCCTCGGTGTCTCGCTCTGCGGGGTGCCGGTGGTGTGGGGGTCCCCCTCCGGGTGCGCCGCTCCCCCCTCGTCGGCGGCGCGCTCGTGCGCGTCGGGGCCGATGGCGTACGGGTCGGCGGTGGGCACGGGGGCCGGGCCCGGGTGCGGGTCCACGTCCGGCTCCGCGTCCGGGTCCGGGTCCGGGTCCGGGTCCGGGTCCGGGTCCGGGTCCGGGTCCGGGTCCGGGTCCGCCGGCGGTATCGGGGCGAACAGCTCCATCGTGGTCTCGGAGACCGACTCGGAGACGGTCTCGGAAACGGTCTCCGAGACGGTCTCGGACGCCGGTTCGGCCTCGGCGGGTTCGTCCGGCCGTACGGGCTCGTCGCCCCGTACGGCCTCGTCCCGGCCGGTGCCCTCGGCGGTCTCGCGGTCCCTCAGTACGCGCTCGGCCGCTTCGATCAGCGGGTCCCCGTCGCCGTCCGGCTCGCGGACGACGGCGGCCGAACGGGCGGGCAGGACGTTGGAGTTGGCCTCGGCGTCGGCGCCGGGCAGGGACGTCGTGCCGGCCGTCGGCGCGGGAGCGGCAGCCGTGGGCGTGGCGGCCAGCACCGGCTTCGGTACGACCACGACGGCCGCGATGCCGCCGTCCTTCTGCTCGCGCAGCCGAACGCGGACGCCGTGCCGGTGTGCGAGACGGGCCACCACGTACAGGCCGAGCCCGAGTCCGTCGCCGCCCTCCTGGTCGTACGGCTCTTCCGGGTCGAACTGCTTGAGGCGGGCGTTGAGCCGCTCCAGCCGGTCGGAGGGGATGCCAAGGCCGTCGTCCTGCACGGAGAGCATGACCTCGCCGCTCTCCAGCAGCCAGCCGGAGATCTCGATCGGCTGCTCGGGCGGCGTGGCCGCGGTGGCGTTCTCCAGGAGTTCGGCGATCAGGTGGCTGAGGTCGTCGGCGGCGAACCCGGCGATGTGCTCGTGCGGCGGCAGAGCGGCGATGCGGACGCGGTCGTAGCGCTCGATCTCGCTGACGGCGGCCCGGACGACGTCGACGAGCGGGACCGGGCTCGCGTGCTGCTGCCCGTGTTCGGCGCCGGCGAGGACGAGGAGGTTCTCGCTGTGGCGGCGCATGACGGTCGCGAAGTGGTCGAGCTTGAAGAGCGTGGCGAGCCGGTCGGGGTCCTGCTCACGCTCCTCCATGCCCTCGATGACGGCGAGCTGCCGCTCGACGAGGCCGAGGGTGCGCAGCGCGAGGTTGACGAAGGTGCCGTGGATGCTGTGCCGGACCTGCTCCAGGTGGGCGGACGCGTCGGCGAGTTCGGCGCGCAGCCGGTCGCGTTCGTCGGCCATCGTCTGGCGCTGGCCGATGAGGTGCTTGCGGTCGCCTTCCAGGGGCGAGAGCCGCTCGTGGAGCGCGAGGGCGTGCGCGTGGAGCGCGTTGACGGAGCGGACGACCTGGGCGAACTCGTCGTTGCGTCCGGTGAACTTGACCGGTTCCTCGTTCGCCGGGTCGGCGGCGACGCGGGCCGAGCCGATCCGCAGCACGGCCAGCGGGCGGGTGAGGGTGCGGGCCATGGCGGTGGCGATACCGATGGCGACGAGGCAGAGGGCGCCGAGGACCGCGATACGGATCTCCAGCGCGGTGACGTCGTCGTCGCGGAGCTGGGCGAGGTCCTTGGTGCGCCGGTCGTTGAGGGAGGCCTCGACGCCGCGCATCAGCTCGACGCGGGCGGACAGCGCCGCGTTCAGCTTCGTGGTGCCGGTGTTCAGCTCGGAGCCGGACAGCGTCGGCTGGTCGGTGAGCCGGTCGAGGTAGCCGTCGGCGGAGGTGACCTCGGGGCCGGTGACCGTGGAGTCGTAGGAGGCGCGGGCGCTCGCGGGTGCCGTCTCCCGGAAGTCGGCGAGCGCCGCGTCGGAGCGGACGCGGGCCAGCTGGGCGGCGGCGGTGAGCTCGTCGCGCTTCTTCTTGTCCGCGGCCGAGCCGGTGATCGTGGTCGGCAGGCCGGTCACCGGGTCGGTGATCGTCTGCGTGGACCGCGGCACGCTCAGGGCGGCGAGGAGCAGTCCGCGGGCGGCGGCGGACTGCTGGACGGCCGTGTCGAGCTCGGCGAGCGCGTGGGAGCCGCCGGCCGCGCGGGGCGGCAGCTTCTCGGCGAGCTCCTCGGCGAGGGCGTGCAGCTCGGCGATGGTGGCGGAGTAGGCCTCGTGGGTTTCGAGAGCGGTGCTCTTGCCGGTGAGCGCCGCTCGCCGGACGGAGGCGATCTCGTTCAGGTCCCCGCCGAGCCCCGCGGGCGCGTCCGCCTTGAGTTCCTCGACCCGCCGGTCGACACGGGCGCTGCGCTCCTCGCTGGGGGCCCGGGACTCGGGGCGCCCGGCGGCGACGTACGCGGTGACCTCGTCGCGTTCGTCGGCCAGGGCGTGGGCGAGGGTGAGCGCGTGCTGGGTCTGCTCGGCGAGCGTCACCAGGTTCTGCGCGTCGTTCAGCTGACCGGACGCGGCGAGGACCGAGGGCGTGCCGGCGCCGGCGATGGCGGCGGCGACCACGGCGACGGCGCCGATGAGCCGGTTGCGGACGTGCGCGGGGCGTCCGGTGCCGACCGCGGGCTCGTCACCCGTCTGCCCGCCCGGGTTCGGAGCGGCCTTGGAGGCCGTCTGCTTGCCTGTGCGCCGAGGCCGCTTCTTCTGCACCGGTGCTCGCATTCCTGACTCGTAATCCCCATGGGCCCGGGTGACGTTCCGTCAACCTGTGCGTCGTCCCGGTACGGCTCCCGACCCTCCCAGTGCCGGTGGACGGTGATCCCGCATCATCAGACCCACCACCCGAAGGAGTGAACCCTGGACGGGAGTTGGCGGGCAAGTTCCCCTGGCGTAGGCCGGGGACCTGCACGGCGGGCCCATTGGACGTGGACGACGGCCTTTGACAGTATTCGCCACCACGCTTCACCGGACCCGATCATTCCATGCCAAACCCGGCGCCCGACCTGCCGGGTCAAGGGAGTCCGGCAACCAATGCCAGCCTTTCGCGGCCCTCGTGAAGGGCTCGTGCAGACTGGCTGAATGCGTACGGACATCGTCTCGGAGCCCGGCGACCGGGACCACCCCAACGAGGACTTCGCCGCGGTCGCGCTGCCCGCTTCGGGACAGGGCGGTTCGCTGGTCGTCCTGGACGGCGTGACGCCGCCGCGGGGTGAATACGGCTGTCGACATTCGGTCGCCTGGTTCTGCTCCCGCCTCGGCGGCGCCCTGACCGAACTGTCCGTTTCCGAACGGCATATGCCACTCGCCGAGGTTCTCTCACGGGCCATTGCTCGTACCGCCGCGTCCCACGATCAAACCTGTGACCTTTCTCACCCGCGCACCCCGCAGGCCACCGTGATCCTCGCCCGCTGGTCCGCCGAGACAGTCGAGTACCTGGTGCTGTCGGACTCGGCGCTCCTGCTCGCGGCCCCGGACGGCACGGTGACGCCGGTCCTCGACGACCGTCTGTCCCGCGTCCCGCGCACCGCTCTCTCCTCGGTCGCGCTCACCGACTCCACGCTGCGGAACAGGGAGGGCGGCTTCTTCACCGCCGCGGCCGACCCGTCGGTCGCGTCCCGCGCCGTGACCGGGACACTCCCCCGCTCCTCGGTGCACAGCCTGGCCGCCCTGACGGACGGCGCCACCCGCTGGGTGGAGAAGTTCCACGAGGGCGACTGGACCGACCTGCTCTCCGTCGTACGGAAGGAGGGGGCGGCGGCGCTGGTGGAGCGGGTGCGGACCCTGGAGTCGGCCGACACCGAGCGGACGCACCTGGGGCGGAGCAAACGGCACGACGACGCGACGGTGGCGTACGCCGAGCTGTGACCGGTCCTCCGGCGGACGGCACCGGAGGGATCAGCCCTCGCTGGTCTGGTTCAGGTGATGGAGCAGGCGGGCGAGCTCGGCGACCTCCTCGCGGTCCCAGCCGGTCATCTGCCGTACATACCGCTCCCGCCGCGCGTCGCGTACCTGACGGAACCGGGAGCGGCCCTCGCCCGTGAGGTGGACGAGCCAGGCGCGGCCGTCGGCGGGGTCGGGTTCACGGGCCACGAGACCGAGGTGCTCCAGGGCGCGGAGCTGGCGGGACATCGTCGCCTTGCCGACGCCGATGTAGGCGGCGAGGTCCGTGGCACGCAGCGGACCCGTCTCGTCCAGGCGGGCCAGCAGCCCGTACGCGGAGGACTCCAGATCGGGATGGACGGCGCGGGCCATCTCGCCGGACTTGGCGCGGGCGCGCCGCAGGAAGACCGTCAGCTCGCGCTCCAGCTCCAGGAAGGCGTGGTCCATGCCTGCCTGGGGCACGCCGGATTCGACCCGATGCCCCTCACCGTTTCCGCCCTCGTGCACGTCAGCGCTCCTGATCCCGTTCCGCGTGGCGTGAAGGTCTCCGCCACAGGCCGCCCTTGCCGCAGCTCCGTCAGTATTTCGCAGGGGTGGATCGACGACGGCGTCCGACTCCTCTTCCCTCACGGTGTTCTCCGTACGCGGCCTCCTGGCCTGCCTGACCCGCGGGAGGCCCGGGTCCCTTCCGGGAACCCGGGCCTCCTTCACCGGTCGCGTCCCTCACACGGCGGCCGGGAGCTTCACCTCCGCCTCGGAGAGGGCCAGTTCGAGGACCTGGCGGACGTCCGTGACGGTGTGGACGTCGAGCTTGTCCAGGACCTCGGCGGGCACATCGTCCAGGTCGGGCTCGTTGCGCTTCGGGATGATCACCGTGGTGACCCCGGCGCGGTGCGCGGCGAGCAGCTTCTGCTTGACGCCGCCGATGGGCAGGACCCGGCCGGTCAGCGAGACCTCACCGGTCATCGCCACATCCGTACGCACCAGCCTGCCGGACAGCAGCGAGGCGAGCGCCGTCGTCATGGTGACGCCCGCGCTCGGACCGTCCTTGGGCACGGCCCCCGCCGGGAAGTGGATGTGCACGCCCCGGTCCTTGAGGTCGCCCACGGGCAGTTCCAGTTCGGCGCCGTGCGAGCGGAGGAAGCTGAGGGCGATCTGCGCGGACTCCTTCATGACGTCCCCGAGCTGACCGGTGAGGGTGAGTCCGGCCGCGCCCGTCTCCGGGTCGGCCAGTGACGCCTCCACGTACAGCACGTCGCCGCCCGCGCCGGTCACCGCGAGACCGGTCGCGACCCCGGGCACGGCCGTGCGCCGCTCCGCCGGGTCCTGGGCCGACTCGGGCACGTGGTGCGGCCGCCCGATGAGCCCGCGGAGGTCCTCCTGGGTGACCGTGAACGGCAGCTCCCGGTCGCCGAGTTCGTGCTGGGCCGCGACCTTGCGCAGCAGCCGGGCGATGGACCGCTCCAGGTTCCGTACGCCGGCCTCGCGCGTGTACTCACCGGCGAGCCTGCGCAACGCGCCCTCGTCCAGGGTGACCTCGTCACTCGCCAGCCCGGCCCGCTCCAGCTGCCGAGGCAGCAGGTGGTCCCGGGCGATGACGACCTTCTCGTCCTCGGTGTACCCGTCGAGCCGGACCAGCTCCATACGGTCGAGCAGCGCCTCCGGGATGGCCTCCAGCACGTTCGCGGTGGCCAGGAAGACGACGTCGCTCAGGTCCAGCTCGACCTCCAGGTAGTGGTCCCGGAAGGTGTGGTTCTGTGCCGGGTCGAGGACTTCGAGCAGGGCGGCGGCGGGGTCGCCGCGGAAGTCGGAGCCGACCTTGTCGATCTCGTCGAGCAGCACGACCGGGTTCATGGACCCGGCTTCCTTGATGGCGCGGACGATACGGCCGGGCAGGGCGCCCACGTAGGTCCTCCGGTGCCCGCGGATCTCGGCCTCGTCCCGTACACCGCCGAGCGCGACGCGCACGAACTTGCGCCCCATGGCGTGCGCCACGGACTCGCCGAGGCTGGTCTTGCCGACACCGGGCGGTCCCACGAGCGCGAGCACGGCACCGCCGCGCCGTCCGCCGACGACACCCAGTCCCCGGTCGGAGCGCCGCTTGCGCACCGCGAGGTACTCGGTGATGCGCTCCTTCACGTCGTCGAGCCCGGCGTGCTCGGCGTCCAGCACGGCCCGGGCGCCCCGGATGTCGTACTCGTCCTCGGTCCGCTCGTTCCAGGGCAGCTCCAGCACGGTGTCGAGCCAGGTCCGGATCCAGGACCCTTCCGGTGACTGGTCACTCGCCCGCTCCAGCTTGTCGACCTCCTTGAGGGCGGCCTCCCGCACCTTCTCGGGGAGGTCGGCGGCCTCGACGCGCGCACGGTAGTCGTCGGACTCCTCGCCGTCCTTCTCGCCGTTCAGCTCGCGCAGTTCCTTGCGGACGGCTTCCAGCTGGCGCCGCAGCAGGAACTCACGCTGCTGCTTGTCCACACCCTCCTGGACGTCCTTGGCGATGGACTCGGCGACGTCCTGCTCGGCGAGGTGCTCGCGCAGCTGCTCGGTGGCGAGCTTCAGCCGGGCGACGGGGTCGGCCGTCTCCAGCAGCTCCACCTTCTGATCGGTGGTGAGGAAGGGTGAGTACCCGGAGTTGTCGGCGAGCGCGGAGACGTCGTCGATGGCCTGCACCCGGTCGACGACCTGCCAGGCCCCCCGCTTCCGCAGCCAGCTGGTGGCGAGGGCCTTGTACTCCTTCACGAGTTCGGCGACCTGGCCGGGCAGCGGCTCGGGCACGGTCTCGTCCACGCGGGTCCCCTCGACCCACAGCGCGGCACCCGGCCCGGTGGTCCCGGCGCCGATCCTCACGCGCCCCCGCCCCCGGATGAGCGCCCCCGGGTCTCCGTCGGCCAGCCGCCCCACCTGCTCGACGGTCCCGAGCACCCCCGTACGGGCGTACGTCCCGTCGATCCTCGGCACGAGCAGCACCCTCGGCTTGCCCGGCTCCGAGCGCGCGGCGGCCTGCGCGGCCTCCACCGCGGCCCGTACATCGGCGTCGTTCAGATCCAGGGGCACCACCATTCCCGGCAGCACGACCTCGTCGTCGAGCGGCAGCACGGGCAGGGTGAGCGGTGTGGACGTCGAGGACTCAGCAGCCATGATCTCTCCCTAGGCAGTCAAGTTGAGCTATGCCGACTCAATGCATATGAGCGTGCAAATGTTCCCCAGGGGACGTTCGCTGTGAGCGATCAGGTGGCCGACCTGGCCGGCGCCGGGCCCGGCCAACGCCGCCGTCAGGCGGCGACGCCGACTGCCGCGTCCGGCAGCAGCTCGAACCACACCACCTTGCCGAGCGCCACCCCCAGCGCGAAGCTCCCCCACGCGTCGGCGCACAGGTCGACGAGGGCGAGCCCTCGACCGCCGTCCGCGTCCGGCCCGGGGCACGCCTCGGGGCGCGGAAGGTGAGGACCCGTGTCCCAGACGCTGCCCCTCAGCCGCTTGTCCGCCCACCTGAGGCGTACGGAGGCCGGACCGGGCGCGTAGCGGCAGGAGTTGGAGAGCAACTCCGAGGTCAGCAACACGGCGGTGTCGACGAGTTCGGGGAGGCCGTGGCGGTCGAGCACGAGGCGGACGGTGGCCCGGGCGATGGAAGGGGCGAGCGGGTCGTGGGGGACGTGGAGGGTGTACTCCCACTCCGAGGGCGGTTCAGGCAGGCGTTGGTCCATGGCAACTCTCCCAGGGTGCGACGAAGTTGGCCGATAGGGTGTGATCGAGCCACTACTCACCGTAGGGAAGCGTGGAAACATCTGCTACCAATTCGCGCTACTTCTCATACACGTGCACCCGATCGTGTGGAGTGGCGAAACATTTGCCGATCCCGAGGAGGCAAGCCGTGCCACCGAGAACCGCACCGACCGTGCGCCAGTTGCGCTTGGGTACCGAACTCCGCCGGATGCGCGAGCAGTCGGGCCTCAGCATCAACGAGGCGGCCTCCGCGCTTGGCGTGAGCCGGACACACATCACCAACGTGGAGTTGGCCCGTTTCGGAGTGAGCGAACAGCGGATGCGGACCCTCGCGGCCATCTACCGCACCCCGGACTTGACGTACGTCGACGCTCTCGTGGCCATGGCACAGGAGCGCCGGTCCGGGTGGTGGGAGGAGTACCGGGGCCTTCTGCCCACCGCGAGCCTTGACCTCGCCGAGCTGGAGTACCACGCGACCAGTCTGCGAGTGTTCTGCGCCATGCATGTCCCCGGACTGCTTCAGACGGAGGAGTACGCCCGCGCCGTGCTCGGAGAAACAGTGCCGTCGTGGCCCGATACCGAGCTGCGACGCCGACTCTCGCTCCGCATGAAGCGCCGGGACATCCTGGACCGGGACGACCCACCCTCATGCACATTCATCATTCACGAGGCGGCCCTGCGGCTGGAGTTCGGCGGGCCGGACGTCATGCGCGCACAGCTCAAGAGGCTGGCCGAATCTTCACGCAGACGGAACATCACGGTGCGCGTCATCCCCTTCAGCGCGGGCGGGTTCCCCCTGCCGGGGCTCACCGTTGAATACGCCTCCGGGCCCGTGCCGCAGCTCGACACCGTACAGATGGACACCGCGAACTCGACCGAGTTCCTCGATGCACACACCCAGTTGTCGAACTACCGTGTGCTGTTGGAGCGCATCACCAAGGCCGCGCTCCCCTTGAAGGAATCACGGGAGTTCATCCGCTCCGTCGCGGAGCGCAACTGAAGGCGGGGACATGTCCGAGATCGTCTGGCAGAAATCGTCCTACTCAGGATCGGGCGACACGAACTGCGTCGAGATCGGCTGGCAGAAGTCGTCCTACTCGGGGTCGGGGGACAACAACTGCGTCGAAATCGCCGCGCAAGAAGCCACCACCCTCGCCCTCCGAGAAAGCGACGCCCCCACCGTCATACTCCACACCCACGGCCCCCAACTCGCCGCCCTCCTAAGGCACATCACGGCCACGGCGGGCAGCCGCCAGGCGTGAGCCTCCGGGCCGGGCGCGGCACCGTCTCCGTACCACCGGCCACATCGCGACCCCGATCGCGAGGGCGATCAGATGCCCCCAGTTGGTCACGGGGTCCTGGAAAGCGAACAGCTCCCCGATCAGTATCCCGCCGAAGGTGATCAGGATCGGCCACCGGAGCCACGGCGACAGCAGCCCCGCCAGCGCGCCCACGCATGCCGCCACGCCGAAGCTGATGCCGTAGTCGAGGCGGTGGAGCGAGCTCTCGGGGAGGCGTCCGGCCAGGACGGCGAGGCCGACCGGGATCTCGGTGGCCAGGGTGGCGAGCACATGGCCCAGCAGGAACAGGCCCGCCGTACGCATACCGCCGACACGGCGTTCCAGCGCGGTCAGGGCCACCAGGAAACCGATCCCGTACGGCGACATGACACCGCCCACGACCCAGAGCGCACTCGCGACGAGCGCCAGCACCGGGTTCTGCACGAGGTGTGCCACGTCCGTGCTGGAGCCCTGGTGGAGGGCATGGACGAGGGACGGGTCGGCGTGATCGGCGATCAACGACGTGGCCAGCAGGACGATCGCGTAGAAGAACGTGAAAGGGGTGCCCGTGGGGGTGGGGAGCAGCCGCCACGGGGCCCAGGACCGCCAGGACTGCCAGGGCAGCCCGCTGGTGCTCGGCCGTGCCGCGGCCGGTTCCGTCGTCGCTCCCCGCTGCTGCGGGATGCCGTCCAGGAGTGCCCCGGCACTCGCCCCACCGCACGCGCCGGTGTCCGCCGGGTCGCCCGCCTGGTCGCGCGCCGGCGCGGCCCGGTCCACGGTCGTGTCCATGGTGAGGCGCTCCTTCCGTCTCCCCGTCCCCTCCAGCCTGGACATATCGGGCGGCACTGTCTATGACGACCGCCACGCGGGCACGGCGGGCCCCCTTCTCCGTGAACGGTTCCGCGGCCCGGAAATTCCCGCGTACCGTCCAGCGAGAGCTGCCAGGATGGGCCCATGAGCACCTCGTACGACATCCCGGAAGTCATCGATCGTCGCGAGGGCCCGTACGGCGAGGTCGTGCTACGGCGTCACGGAGAGTTGCTCCAGATCATCGCGAACGGGTGCTTCCTGATGGACACGTCCGACGGGCGCTCGGAGCGGCTGCTCGTCGACGCGGCCCTCGGCGCCCTGGACGAACGGCCGGAGCCGAGCGTGCTGATCGGCGGCCTGGGCGTCGGGTTCTCGCTCGCACACGCGGCGGCCAACCCCCGGTGGGGGCGCATCACCGTGGTGGAACGCGAGCCGGCCGTCATCGAATGGCACCGGCGCGGACCGCTCGCCGAAACGTCCTCCGATGCGCTCGCGGACCCCCGTACACGGATCGTGGAAGCCGATCTCGTCGAATTCGTCAATGAGATCTCCGCCACGTATGACGCCCTGTGCCTGGACATCGACAACGGACCCGGCTGGACTGTCACCGAGGACAACGACAGCCTGTATTCACCGGCCGGACTCGCAAGCTGCGCAAGGGCGTTGAGGCCGGGTGGGGTACTCGCCGTGTGGTCGGCCCAGCCGTCCGCGGAATTCGAGGAAACCTTGGCGAATGCCGGTTTCCGACAGGTGCGTACCGAAGAGATCCCGGTTGCCCGAGGCGTTCCGGACGTCGTACACCTCGGCATCCGCCCTGGATAGCCGAGGCACGGTGACTGCCCGTACGCTGCTCCTCTGACGCCGATCATTCATACGGCAACCGCAGTCATGCGCAATCAAGGGATCACCCCACTGATTCCGGAAAGCAACACAGGGGCGGGCGATGGAGCAGACACACACCTCCCACAACGGCACGGCGGCGACCCCGGGCGCGCAGCGCCGGGTGCTGGTGGTCGAGGACGACCCGACGATCGTCGACGCCATCGCGACCCGACTGCGCGCCGAGGGGTTCCTCGTGCAGACCGCGAGCGACGGTCCGGCCGCCGTCGACACGGCCGAGGCGTGGCAGCCCGACCTGCTGATCCTCGACATCATGCTGCCGGGCTTCGACGGCCTGGAGGTGTGCCGCCGGGTGCAGGCGCAGCGGCCGGTCCCGGTGCTGATGCTCACCGCGCGCGACGACGAGACGGACATGCTGGTCGGGCTCGGCGTGGGCGCCGACGACTACATGACGAAGCCGTTCTCCATGCGGGAGCTGGCCGCGCGCGTGCACGTCCTGCTGCGCCGGGTGGAGCGCGCCGCGCTGGCCGCCTCGACCCCGCGCTCGGGCATCCTGCGCCTCGGCGAACTGGAGATCGACCACGCGCAGCGGCGGGTGCGGGTGCGCAGCGAGGATGTGCACCTCACGCCGACCGAGTTCGATCTGCTGGTGTGCCTCGCGAACACCCCGCGTGCCGTACTCTCGCGCGAGCAGCTGCTCGCCGAGGTGTGGGACTGGGCGGACGCGTCCGGGACGCGGACCGTGGACAGCCACATCAAGGCGCTGCGGCGGAAGATCGGGGCGGAGCGGATCCGCACCGTGCACGGTGTGGGGTACGCGCTGGAGACCCCGACACCCTGAGCCGGTGATCCGGTGATCCGGTGGTCGCATAGGGGGCTGATGGCGGTATGAGCGGTCTCGGTGAGTCACGCAAGGATGATGAGGAGCCCTGGGGCAGGGTTCGCCCGTTCTCGATCAAGACGAAGCTGGGGACGCTCGTCGTCGTCTCGGTCCTGATCACCACGGGTCTGTCGATGATCGCGGTGCACACCAAGACCGAGATCCGGTTCATCACGGTGTTCTCGATGATCGCCACGCTTCTCATCACCCAGTTCGTGGCGCACTCCCTCACCTCACCGCTGGACGAGATGAACGCGGTGGCACGGCACATCTCGCTCGGCGACTACACGCGCCGGGTGAACGACGGCCGCCGGGACGAGCTGGGTGACCTGGCCCACACGATCAACCTCATGGCCGACGAGCTGGAGGCCCAGGACCGCCAGCGCAAGGAGCTCGTGGCGAACGTCTCGCACGAGCTGCGCACGCCCATCGCGGGCCTGCGCGCGGTCCTGGAGAACGTGGTGGACGGCGTCTCCGCCGCCGACACCGAAACGATGCGTACGGCCCTGAAGCAGACGGAACGCCTCGGCCGCCTGGTCGAGACCCTCCTGGATCTCTCCCGTCTGGACAACGGTGTCGTCCCCCTCCGCACGCGCCGCTTCGAGGTGTGGCCGTACCTGTCGGGTGTCCTCAAGGAGGCCAACATGGTCGCCTCCGCACGCGGCGGCATCGCCTCGGACTCCGGAAAGCACACGCGCAAGGACGTCCACCTGCACCTGGACGTGCATCCTCCGGAGCTCACGGCCCACGCCGACCCCGAGCGCATCCACCAGGTCGTCGCCAACCTGATCGACAACGCGGTCAAGCACAGCCCGCCGCACGGCCGCGTGACAGTGAAGGCGCGGCGCGGCAGCACGCCCGAGTCCCTGGACCTGGAGGTCCTGGACGAGGGGCCGGGCATCCCCGAATCCGAGCGGCACCGTGTCTTCGAACGCTTCAACCGGGGCGCCGTCAGCTCCCCCCACGGCCCCGGCAGCGACGGCGGCACCGGTCTGGGCCTCGCCATCGCCCGCTGGGCCGTCGACCTCCACGGCGGCCGCATCGGCGTGGCCGAGTCCCAGCGCGGCTGCCGCATCCAGGTAGCCCTCCCGGGCCTCCCCGGCCAGCGCACGGCCCAGTAGCTCGACGGCGCCGGGTGCGCCTCAGGCCCTTAAGGGGCGCGGGGCTGTGTTCAATATGCGGCTCCGCCGCGTGGGCGCGACCAGCCACAACGAAACCCGCAGCCGCCCACACAGAGAACCCGGCAGACGAGACGCACCCCCAACCGCCGGAGGCACCCGGCTGGAACCGAGTCACCCGTCCGGGACTTCCATCTTCCCCAAGTTGACGTAAAGTTCGACGTGGGGCCACAAGATCCGTGTGTGTCCGCGCTGGCGGACACGTGTGATCAGGCCGCCGTCCGGCACAGGGCCGCGCGCACACCGCCGCAGGCCCCCGCCGCGGCATGCACTCCACACCGGAACCACGCTTGTTTCCCGCCATTTCCAGCCCCGAAACACGCTTTCCGATGTGACTTACACGACGATGGACCAGCCCGGCCTGACCTTCCCGGCCACGGAGGCGTAGCCTTTATTCCCGCTGTCCATCACCTTGTGAAGCGGAAGAGGGCGGTTGCCGCCGTGTCGCCACAGTCCCCCAGTAACTCCAGCATCTCGACCGACGCCGACCGGGCGGGCGAGAACCCCGCCGCGGCCTTCGGGGCCAACGAGTGGCTCGTCGACGAGATCTATCAGCAGTACCTCCAGGACCCGAATTCGGTAGACCGCGCCTGGTGGGACTTCTTCGCCGACTACAAGCCAGGGGCGGCCGCCGCCCCGGCTCCGGCGGGTACCACCACCCCTGAGGCTCCGGCCGCTCCCGCCGCCCCGGCCACGCCCGCGGCTCCGGCCCCCGCCGCCGCGCCCGCACCGGCCGCGTCGGCGCCCGCGGCGCCGAAGCCCGCCGCCGCCCCGGCCGCTCCCAAGCCCGCCGCTGCCGCCCCCGCGAAGCCTGCGAAGAAGGCCGAGCCCGCCGCCGCGCCCGCCGAGGGCCCCGAGCTGGTGACGCTGCGCGGCCCGTCCGCCGCCGTCGCGAAGAACATGAACGCCTCCCTGGAGCTGCCCACGGCCACGTCCGTGCGCGCGGTCCCGGTGAAGTTGCTGTTCGACAACCGCATCGTCATCAACAACCACCTCAAGCGCGCCCGGGGCGGGAAGATCTCCTTCACGCACCTCATCGGGTACGCGATGGTGCAGGCCATCAAGGCCATGCCGTCGATGAACTGGTCGTTCGGCGAGAAGGACGGCAAGCCGACACTGATCAAGCCGGCGCACGTCAACCTGGGCCTCGCCATCGACCTGGTCAAGCCGAACGGCGACCGCCAGCTCGTCGTCGCGGCGATCAAGAAGGCCGAGACGCTGAACTTCTTCGAGTTCTGGCAGGCCTACGAGGACATCGTCCGTCGCGCCCGCGACAACAAGCTGACGATGGACGACTTCACGGGTGTCACCGTCTCGCTGACCAACCCCGGCGGCCTCGGCACCGTCCACTCCGTGCCGCGTCTGATGCCCGGCCAGTCGGTGATCATGGGCGTCGGCTCCATGGACTACCCGGCGGAGTTCCAGGGGACCAGCCAGGACACCCTCAACAAGCTCGGCATCTCCAAGGTCATGACGCTCACGTCGACGTATGACCACCGGGTGATCCAGGGCGCGGCCTCCGGCGAGTTCCTGCGCGCCGTCGCGAACCTGCTCCTCGGCGAGAGCGGCTTCTACGACGACATCTTCGAGGCGCTGCGCATCCCCTACGAGCCGGTCCGCTGGCTCAAGGACATCGACGCCTCGCACGACGACGACGTCACCAAGGCCGCCCGCGTCTTCGAGCTGATCCACTCCTACCGGGTCCGCGGCCATGTCATGGCCGACACCGACCCGCTGGAGTACCGCCAGCGCAAGCACCCCGACCTGGACATCACCGAGCACGGGCTCACCCTCTGGGACCTGGAGCGCGAGTTCGCGGTCGGCGGCTTCTCGGGCAAGTCCCTGATGAAGCTGCGCGACATCCTCGGTGTGCTGCGCGACTCGTACTGCCGCACCACCGGCATCGAGTTCATGCACATCCAGGACCCGAAGCAGCGCAAGTGGATCCAGGACCGCATCGAGCGCCCGCACTCCAAGCCGGAGCGCGAGGAGCAGCTGCGCATCCTGCGCCGCCTGAACGCCGCGGAAGCCTTCGAGACCTTCCTCCAGACGAAGTACGTCGGCCAGAAGCGCTTCTCGCTGGAGGGCGGCGAGTCCGTCATCCCGCTGCTCGACGCCGTACTGGACTCGGCCGCCGAGTCCCGCCTGGACGAGGTCGTCATCGGCATGGCCCACCGCGGCCGCCTGAACGTCCTCGCCAACATCGTCGGCAAGTCGTACGCGCAGATCTTCCGCGAGTTCGAGGGCAACCTCGACCCGAAGTCGATGCACGGCTCCGGCGACGTGAAGTACCACCTGGGCGCCGAGGGCACCTTCACCGGCCTGGACGGCGAGCAGATCAAGGTCTCGCTCACCGCCAACCCCTCGCACCTGGAAGCCGTGGACCCGGTCCTGGAGGGCGTCGCACGCGCCAAGCAGGACATCATCGGCAAGGGCGGCACGGACTTCACCGTCCTGCCGGTGGCCCTGCACGGCGACGCGGCCTTCGCGGGCCAGGGCGTGGTGGCCGAGACCCTGAACATGTCGCAGCTGCGCGGCTACCGCACCGGCGGCACGGTCCACGTCGTCATCAACAACCAGGTCGGCTTCACCGCCGCCCCGGAGTCCTCGCGCTCGTCCATGTACGCCACCGACGTGGCCCGCATGATCGAGGCCCCGATCTTCCACGTGAACGGCGACGACCCGGAGGCCGTCGTCCGCGTCGCCCGGCTGGCCTTCGAGTTCCGCCAGGCGTTCAACAAGGACGTGGTGATCGACCTCATCTGCTACCGCCGCCGCGGTCACAACGAGTCGGACAACCCGGCCTTCACCCAGCCGCTGATGTACGACCTGATCGACAAGAAGCGCTCGGTGCGCAAGCTCTACACCGAGTCCCTGATCGGTCGCGGCGACATCACCCTGGAAGAGGCCGAGCAGGCCCTCCAGGACTACCAGGGCCAGCTGGAGAAGGTCTTCACGGAGGTCCGCGAGGCC
Organism: Streptomyces bluensis; assembly: GCF_014650715.1. Taxonomy (GTDB): domain Bacteria; phylum Actinomycetota; class Actinomycetes; order Streptomycetales; family Streptomycetaceae; genus Streptomyces; species Streptomyces bluensis. Next base: position 61,552 of record NZ_BMVM01000018.1, read on the forward strand.
ACCTCGCAGGCGGTGTCGACGGAGTCCCACGACCCGCAGGACGGCTTCCCGGTCGCGGTGAACACGGCCGTCTCCGCCGAGGTCGTCAAGCGCATCGCCGAGTCCCAGGTCAACATCCCCGACCACATCACCGTCCACCCGCGTCTGCTGCCGCAGCTCCAGCGCCGGGCGGCGATGATCGAGGACGACGCGATCGACTGGGGCATGGGCGAGACGCTGGCGATCGGCTCCCTGCTCCTGGAGGGCACCCCGGTGCGCCTCTCGGGCCAGGACTCCCGCCGTGGCACGTTCGGCCAGCGCCACGCCGTCCTGATCGACCGCGAGACGGGCGAGGACTTCACCCCGCTGCTGTACCTGTCGGACGACCAGGCCCGCTACAACGTCTACGACTCGCTCCTGTCCGAGTACGCGGCGATGGGCTTCGAGTACGGCTACTCCCTCGCCCGGCCGGAGTCCCTGGTCATGTGGGAGGCCCAGTTCGGCGACTTCGTCAACGGCGCCCAGACAGTCGTGGACGAGTTCATCTCGTCGGCGGAGCAGAAGTGGGGCCAGACGTCCGGCGTCACCCTGCTGCTCCCCCACGGCTACGAGGGCCAGGGCCCGGACCACTCCTCGGCCCGCCCGGAGCGGTTCCTCCAGCTCTGCGCCCAGAACAACATGACGGTCGCCATGCCGACGATGCCGTCGAACTACTTCCACCTCCTGCGCTGGCAGGTGCACAACCCGCACCACAAGCCGCTCGTCGTCTTCACCCCGAAGTCGATGCTGCGTCTGAAGGCGGCGGCGTCGAAGGCGGACGAGTTCACCTCCGGCCAGTTCCGCCCGGTCATCGGCGACAGCTCGGTGGACCCGGCGGCGGTCAAGAAGGTCGTCTTCACCGCGGGCAAGGTCTTCTACGACCTCGACGCCGAGCGGAAGAAGCGCGGCGTCACGGACACCGCGATCATCCGCCTTGAGCGGCTGTACCCGCTCCCCGGTGCCGAGGTCCAGGCGGAGATCGCCAAGTACCCGAACGCCGAGAAGTACCTGTGGGCCCAGGAGGAGCCGGCCAACCAGGGCGCCTGGCCGTTCATCGCCCTGAACCTGATCGACCACCTGGACCTGGCGGTCGGCGCGGACGTCCCGCACGGCGAGCGCCTGCGCCGTATCTCCCGCCCGCACAGCTCGTCCCCGGCGGTGGGCTCCGCCAAGCGCCACCAGGCCGAGCAGGAGCAGCTGGTGCGCGAGGTGTTCGAGGCGTGAGCCGCTGAGCGGCCCTGCCTGACGAGAGGGCCCGGTCCCGGAGCGTTTCCGGGGCCGGGCCCTTCGGCGTTTCCCACCGCGTTCGGAGTCGACGGGGGCTCTCTCACGTCGTCTGTGGTTCGAAGTCCCAGGAGGGCCGGGCGCGGGAACGGGCCGAGACGGTGTGGAAGTGCCGTGGCCCCAGGGTCATGGCAAGAGCCTGCACGGCCTCCGCCTCCACCGCGTCCGCCTCTCGGCGTTCCCTCAGCACACGCAGGTCGGCGGCCAGGGCGACGCGGGCGGACAGGGTCAGCGGATGGGTGGCGCCGACCGACACGGTGGCACGGGCCGCCGTGTCCCGGCTGAGGGCGACGGCGGACTCGGGGTCGCCGACGAGGTCGCGCAGGGCCGAGGCGTTGATGGCGCAGCCGAGGGTCCAGGGGTGGTCCGGACCGACCGCTCGGGACATGTCGGTGAGGGACTGCTCCGCGAGGGCGTACGCCTGCTGTCGCTCGCCGACGCCGCGCAGGATGAGGGCGTGGTTGGTACGGGCCCCGGCGGTGTAGGGGTGCGTCGGCCCGAGCAACTGTTCGTAGCGCGTGATGACGGACTCACTGAGCTCGCGTGCCTCGTCGATGTCGCCGTACGCCCGGGCGAAGCAGCTCCTGCTCGCGGCGAGTATCAGCGTGAGCGGGTCCGTCTCGCCGAGAACGCGCTCGCAGCGTTCCAGGGCGCGGCCGAAGAGGGGGGCGGCCCTGTCACGGCTGCCCGAGCGGTAGAGGCACAGGGCGAGATTGTGTTCGGCGCGCAGCGTCTGCGGATGGTGGGCGCCCACCACCTTGCGGTGCTCGCGCACACTGCGTTCCTGGAGGGAGGCCGCTTCGGCGTAGCGGCCCAGGAGGCGGAGGTCGGTGGCGCGGAAGATCTCCGAGTACAGGGTCCACACGTCGCCGGCCCCCAGGAAACGCCGCCGGTCGTCGAGCGTCCGCCGGTCGACCTCCAAGGCGTCCTGGTAGCGGCCGAGCAGCCGCAGCGACACGCCCAGGTTGTTGCGCGCCGCCAGGGAGCGAGGGCTCGCCTCTCCCAGCTGTTGCCGATAGCCGTCGTAGGCCTCCCTGGACAGGGACAGGGCCTCGTCGTAGCGGGCCAGCGCCCGCAGATCCGCCGCGAGGCCGCCGACGGCACGCAGATACCCGGTACTGCGGCTCCCGCCCGCGGCACGGTACTGCTCGACAGCCGCACGGCTCACGGCCTCGCTGTGTCGGTACTCGCCGCACGCCCGGAGCAGGTTCGCGTAGTGGTGGCCGAGTTCCCACAGCAGGTCGTCAGGTCTGCCCGGACGGTCCTGCCATGCGGGCAGCACCTGTTCGGCCAGGCGTACGCCGGCGCCGTACTCGCCGGAGAGATAGAGGAAGCGCAGGCAGTGGAGGACCAGCGCGTGGACGGCCGGATCGGTGTCGCGCAGGGTGTCCGCGTACTCCAGGTGCGGGACGATCTCGGCGTAGTGGGGCCACGCGTCCGTGTCGGCGGGGCGTCCGGGGTCGGCGGCGATCAGCGCCCGGCGGACCATGCCCGCGAACTCCTGGCGGTCCTCGTCGGACATGTCGTTGCGGACGATCTGGTGCACCATGCGGTGCAGGTAGACGTATCCCCCCGACGCGTTGTCCCCGCCGGGCTCCGGACGGACCACGGAGTACTGGCGCAGTTGGTCGATCGCCCTGTGCCACACCTGCGGGTCGTTCAGCAGCCGGGCCACGGGCTCCGGCAGCTCTTCGGCGGTGGTCTCCCTGAGGATGTGCACGGGGACGAAGCCGGGCGCGAAGAAGGTGCACAGCCTCAGCAGGGCGACGGATTCCGGGGAGCTCTCGCGCAGCTTGTTGAGCAGGACCGACCAGGCGGTGCGGAACGCGAGCGGGAATTCGGACGGCACCGTGACGGAGCTCTGGTCCCCGCGCAGGAGTTCCAGGTACTCGTTGACGGAGGTGCCGGAATCGTTGAGCCAGCCCGCCATCTGGTCCAGCAGCAGCGGCAGGTCCTCCAGCACCTCCGCCAGGCGGTCCGCCTCCGCCTCCGTCAGCCGCGGTGCGCGGCGCCGGATGAGCGCCACCGACTCGTGGCGGTCGTAGACCGGCACCTCCAGCAGCATGCTGGTGTGCGCGGCCCGTGCGGAGTTGCGCGAGGTGATCAGGAGGTGGCCCGGCCCCGTGGGCAGGAGGTCGGCGATCTGGTCCGGTTCGTCGGCGCCGTCCAGGATCAGCAGCCAGCGCGCATACGGTGTGCCGTGACGCAGCGAGTCCCGTACCGCGCGCAGCCGTTCTCCGTACTCGGCGCCCGTGGACAGCTCCAGCCGCGGGGCGAGTTCGGCCAGGCCCTGCCGGAACGTCGTCCGTTTGCCGGCGTTGACCCACCACACCACGTCGTACTCGGACCCGAACCGGTGCGCGTATTCGGCCGCGAGCTGCGTCTTGCCCACACCCGGCATGCCGTACAGGGTGACCACGCCTGCGTCCAGCAATTGTTCGTAGACAGTGCTGAGGAGGTGCTCTCGGCCCGTGAAGCGGGAGTTCCGCCGTGGTATTCCGCCCCACACGCGAGGCGCGTCGCTCGGGAACCGCGAGGCGCTCCGCATGCGCTCCTCGGACTCCTCCACGGGGGTGGCGGGCAGGCCGAGCCGGGCCAGGAGAAGGCGCTCGGCCTCTGTGGCGTCCACGCCGGTCAGGTCGGCCGGGGCGAGGACCGCCATCGTGGTGGGCGGGGTGGACGTCGTGACGGAAACGGCGGCGAAGCGGTCCTGGTGGGGGGCGACGACCTCGCGCAGCGCGCTGTCCCACTCGTCGCGCGTCCGCGGTCCCAGCTGGAGGTACGAGTCGCTGATGACGAGCAGGACCGGGCCCGGCGCCAGCAGGAGATCGCGCAGCGACTCGTCCAGACGGGCACCGGGCAGCGGGTTCCATCGCTGGTACACGACCCGGTGGCCGTGCTGCTCCAGCCGGCCCGCGATCCATGCCGCCCAGGCCCGGTTGAATCCGGCGAAGCTGATCGTGACGGTCTGTCTTCCGGTCCGGACCGGAAGGCTGTCCGCCGCCGGTTCCGGGCTGCCGGTCCGCCGGGTGCCCGGGGCGCGGTCCGCAGGCCGCTCCCAGGGCCTCGGTACGCCTGCGGGGCGCTCCGGCACCCGTGATGGGGGCGGCACCGCCGACGCGGACGCCCGCTCCCGCACGACCTCCGCCAGCTTCGCCGCCGGTGTCCGTCCCGGCTCCAGGTGCCGGATCTCCGACCGGAGCTCCGCCTTGCGGACGGGCACGCCCCACTGGTTGCTGACCGTCAGCCAGAGGGAGGCGTCCCCTGTCTCCCTCCCGGTCGACACGCGAAAGCGCGCCGCCCCGTACGTTCCGCCGAAGCGGTGGAGGACGACGCTCGGTTCGTCGAGGGCCGTACAGACGAAGAAGGGGGAGCCGTCGAGTGCGACGGTGAAGGTGAACTCCTCGTCCGGGTAGGGCCAGGGTGCCAGGGTGCCGTCCTGGGCCGGAAGCGGGCCCCGCAGGTCGACGGTGACGAGGTAGTCGCACTCCGTCTCGGCCTGTCGCGGCCAGGCGACGACGGGTTCGATCACAAGGGGGTGCTCGTCCACTAGGGGGTGCTCGTCACCGCTCACCACCCACCCCCTCCTCCGTCGCTCCGCTCGTCGCCCGCGGCGAGGCGCAGGGTGGTGAGCGGATGTCCGTAATAGTGGAACATGAAGGCGTACAGGAGCCGCAGGACCCGTTTCTGGCCGACCCGGTCGACCTGCCCGTCATCGTTGCGCGTGGTCGGGATGACCGCCAGGGAGCCGAACTCCTCGACCGCGCGGGCGCGGAAGGCCCGCAGGGTCTCGGTGACGGGGCGCTCCGGATGGGCTGCGACCTCGCCGACGAGGCGCCGTACCAGTGCGCGGGCCTCCTGGTCCCCGACCTTCCCGGCGGTGACGATGCAGCCGCCCGCGCCCTTGCGCAGGAAGAGTTCGGCGAAGCCCCGCAGCACGTGCTCCCCCTGCGCTCTGTTGTCGACGAAACGGCCCGAGTGACAGGCGTTGAGGCAGACCAGGGCCCGGTCCGTGCGCAGGCCGTGCATGGTCTCTCCGTTGAACTCGGCCCAGGTGCGGTCGCCCAGCGAAAGGCGGGGGACGGTGTCGCCGTAGGTGCCGTGGCAGCCCATGTAGACCAGGCCGGTGCGGTCGGCCGGGTTGTCCAGCGCCTGGAGGAAGGGCGTCATCTCCAGGTGCAGTTGGTGCGCGTACGGTGCGAACACCCGGCTGTCGTCGGCCATGTCCTTGTGGAGGTAGCCGAGGATCCGGCCCCGGCAGTCCCCGGTCTCGCGCGGCAGGTCCTGGCCGATGTCGTGCACGGTCGTCCAGCGGGTCGTGACGATGAGGGCGCCCAACAGGCCGCCTTCCAGGCCGCTTTGATGGTCCGGGGGTACCCAGAAGAGTTCCCAGGGGAGCTCGAATCCGGTGTCGTCCCACACGATGAGACGCAGTGCGCTGCCGTGCCGGGCGCGGATCCTGTTGATCCAGTCGGCGAGTTCGGCCTGGTTGACGGACCAGAGACGAGTGCCGCGGAGGATCTCGGACGGGTACTCCCCCTCACCGCTGGCGTTTCCCAGACTGACGGCGGGTGCGGCGAGCCGGGTCGGTCCGGCCGAACAGGTCACGGTGAGCTCGCCGCACCAGCCGTACAGCCGATAGGCGTCCTGGCTGCCGTGCCCGCCGGCCCGGACGACCCGGAGCACGGCGACTCCCTCGTCCAGGCGTGCGTAGGGCAGGGCAGCCGATCCGCCCAGTCCGAAGGGCCGTCCGTGCGCGGGGCGCAGGTGCCGTACGGAGGCGGGTTCCCGGCGGATCGCGGCCTTCAGTCCGGGCACCGTCGCGCGGCGCATCATGGTGCCGGCCCCCGTCAGCCAGCGGGCGCCGCGCTGCGGCTCACCGCTCAACGGTTCCTCCTTCCCCGTTCGGTCCCCGGCCGCGCGCGGCGCGCCCCTCGACCACGGAGCCGCCGAGCCGGTCGGCGAGCGCGAACGGCAGGTCCCCGTACGGCTCCCGGGCCGCGTCGACGACGGTGACATGCAGCCGCGTCCGGTCCATGGCGCTGATGCGGGCGGCTGCCTTGAACGCGTCCTCGACGCCCTCCGCGGCCACCGGGCCGCTCACACGGCCGGTGTGGCTGACGCGCAGGGGTACGTTGCCGCGGCCGTCGGTGACGACGACCAGCCACGCCTCCGCCAAGGCGTTCCCCTGCTGCCGGAAGGCACGGCGCAAGGCCTGTGCCGCTTGTTCGATGCCGTGGGCGAGGGGGGTGGCGCGCCCCGCCGGGCGGTACAGCGCGGCGAGAACACGCGGGTCGAGGACACTGCGAGCGGCGAACGACTCCGCCCGCAGCTCGTCCGCCGGCTCCGCGACACCGACCTCGACCACCTGCGTCGCGGCCCGGCCGGTGTACGCCCACTGCAGGAACGGGGTGAGGGCGTCCTGCCAGTCCCAGTCGCCGCCCCGGCACGTGTGGTCCAGGACCAGCACGAGGAGGCGCTCGGGGGCACTGGCCCGGACATGACTGTGCAGATCGACGGGCGAGATCGTGAACCGCTCGGTGCGGCGGAGGCGTTGGTGCACGGCCGCCTCTCGTACGGTGCGCACGTAGGCGAGGTCGCGGAGGTCGCGTGCCCGCCGGGTGCCGATCACGACGCCACGTGCCGCGGCGGGGCCCGCCGTGTGCTGCCAGGGGCTGCGCAGGGGCGCGAAGTCGCGCAGTACGTCCGCCTCGTCCTCGGGGAACGGGCCGGCGAGGGTTTCGGGGGCTCCGCCGGGGGAGGTCCCGATTCCCTCCGCGGGCTCGGTCTCCAGCAACCGCTCGCCCGGTTCACGGCGGGGCTGCGGGTCGCCGCCCGCGCGGCCGCCTCGGTCCCTGTGGGCGTCGCCCTGGAGCGGGCCGCGGCGCGGCGGCGACGGCAGTGCGGTCGCCGGGCCGACGGCTGTCTCGGCGGGCTGCGCCGGCTCGGCCACGGCCAGGCCGATGAGCCGGGCCGCCGCGTCGCAGTGGCGGGCCGTGGCCGTCCTCTCGCCGTCCAGCGCGGCGAGGGTGCGGGCGAGCCGTGCCAGTGCGAGTTCCCTGCGGATGCCCGGGGCGCTCGTGTCGCGGCCGAGAAGTTCCCGCACGCGCTCCAGGGCGTCGTCGGTGACGGTCGCGACGGGGACGCCCTGGGTGGCGGCCGTGAGCCAGGCGGGTGGCAGCGCGCCGAGCAGCCGGCCGTCCGGCGGCAGGCGCAGACCGGCGGCCGACAGCCGTACGGCGAACCGGTCCAGCAGGTGCGGGCTGAGCCTGCCCGCGTCGGACGAGCGGCAGGCGGCCAGCCAGCGTGTCCGCGGCCGGGCGGCATGGCTCAGCCCGGTGTGCTCGACCACGACGAGGTCGGCGCCCACCAGTTGGACGGCCGCGCGCATCCCGGCAACGCTCAGCCGGGTCAGGTCCGGCACAACGGCCAGGGGCGGCGCTCCGGGGCGGCCGTCGGCCCGGATGAGCGGGCCGGGCTCGATCCGGAACGCCATGCCGTCCGGCCCCTGCCGGAGGCGGGGGCGGGTCCACAGGTCCTCGTCGCGGCTGGTGGCTCCCAGCACGAGCGGGTGGTCGGCCGGCTGCCCCGCGCCGGTCAGGATGCCGGCGAACAGACGCGCCACCGGATCGATCAGCCGGGGTTCCAGGTCGAAGAGCAGGACGCCGCCCAGGGCGGGATCGACGGCCGCGCAGACCAGGGCGCGGACCAGTCGCGTCGCGAGGTCGTCCGGCTCCTCGGGTACGGCACCCACGGCGGACGTACGGGAGCCGCTCTCCGGGTCGGTGGGCACTGTGCCACTCATACCGTGTCGAAGAGGTCCTTGACCCGGGCCTCGTCGTCCGGCCCCCAGTCGAACATGCCGCCGTGGGCCGTCTCCGGTCGACGGTGCCGCAGGGCCATGGGCAGCACCCGCAGCAGGTGCTCGGGCTGAACCTGTTCCGCCCCCTCAAGAGCGGCCAGTGCCCGAGCCGCCAGGGTGGCGACGATCTCGCCGCGCTGTCCGACGGCGTCCACCCGCTCGGCCGCCTCGGCGCACAACCGGACGATCCCGTCGGGGACCTGGGTCTGCGGCACCCGTCTGCGGGCGGTGTCCAGTCGGCTGCGGTTCGCCGCGTCGTCGCGGTCGGCTGCGGCCAGCCAGTCGGAGTGTTCCCTGCCGAGTTCCTCCTCGAAGTCCAGAACCGTGCGGATCATACGGTGACGGGCTCCGACGTCCAGCTGTGCCGTGGTGACCATCAGCCCGAACCGGTCGAGCAACTGCGGCCGCAGTCCGCCCTCTTCGGGGTTCATGGTGCCGACGAGCCCGAAGGAGAGGTGCTGGGCGGTGGCGAGGCCCTCCCGCTGCACGGACAGTACGCCGGTCGAGACGACGTCGAGGATGATGTTGACGAGGTGGTCGTCCAGGAGGTTGACCTCGTCGATGTAGAGCAGTCCCTTCTCGTCCGCCTCCTGAAGGAGCCCGGGCTGCGGTCGGGCCTCACCGCGGATCAGCGCGTCGAGTTCCCAGCCGCCGAGGACCCGGTCGTCGGTGGCGTTGATGGGGAGGGTGACGGGCAGCTCGGCGTGGGCCATGAGCGCGAAGGCCCGCACGAGAGTGGACTTGGCGGTCCCCCGTGCCCCTGCCATCAGCACCCCGCCGATGCGGGGGACCACGTGGTTGAGCTCCAGCGCCAGTTTCAGTTCGTCCTGCTCCACGACTCGGCTGTAGGGCAGGATGCGCACGTCCCCCGTTGTCCGGTTCACGAGGCGGCTCCCTCCGCGGACTCGGCCGGCTCGCCCCGCGTGGTGGCCGTCTGCCAGCGGAACGTGATCTGGAGCTGCGCTTCCGCCCCGCTCTTGACCAGGGCCGCCACGCCGGCGTCGACCTTGATGGAGAGCTGCATCTCGATCTCGTCGGGCCGGACGCCCTCATTGAGTTCCGCGAACCGCCGCACCGCCTGTGCCGCGCACCGGCGGGCCAGGTCCAGCCCGTCGGTGTAGGCGTCGCGGGCGACCCGCACGACGCGCTGCGCGGCTCCGTCCCGGGTGTCCTCGTCGCCGTAGACGAGGTCGAGGCCGTCCGCGGCGGCCGGGCGGAGGTCGGTCTCGACTTCGATGGGAATGGGCCCGTCCGCTCCCGCCGGGACAGGCCCAACCAAGATCACCACACACGCCCCCCTGAGCCAACTCCCTTGTGTTTCAGGCAAGTTGCGAGGTCTGGGTCATTCCCAGTTACGCAGGGAGTTATGCGCCCCCAGGCACCCGGCCCGTCAGGTCGCCTGGGGTTCGAAGTCCCAGTAGGGCCGGTTGCGGGCGCGAGCCGAGATGGTGTGGACGTGCTGCTTGCCCAACGTCTCGGCGAGGTCGGACAACGCCTCCTGTTCGACCTTCTCCGCCTGCTGACGCTCCCTCAGTCCACGGAGGTCTGCGGCGAGGGCGACACGGGCGGACAGGGTCAGGGGGTGGGTGCGCCCGAGTGACTCGGTGGCCCTGGTGACCGTGTCCCTGCTGAGCACTGCCGCCGACTCGGGATCGCCGACGAGGTTGCGCAGGGCGGCGGCGTTGATGGCGCAGCCGAGGCTCCAGGGGTGGTTCTCGCCGAGGGCCGCTGTCATGTCGGCCAGCGCCTGCTCGATCACTACGTGCCCTTGCTCCCGCTCGCCCACGCTCCGTAGGACCAGGGCGTGGTTGGCGCGGATTCCGGCGACAAACGGGTGGTCTTCGGCGAGCATCACTTCGTAGCGGGCGACGATGGATTCACTGGCCTCACGCGCCTGGTCGATGTCGCCGTGCTCGCGTGCGAAACAGCTCTGGCTGACGGCGAACGCCAGCGTCGACGGGTGTGTTTCGCCCATCACACGCTCGCCACGCTCCAGCACGCGGGAGAACAGCGCCCCCGCTTTGTCCCGATCACCGCCGCGGTACTGGCACAGCGCGAGATTGTGCTCGGCACGCAGGGTCTGCGGATTGTCGACACCCATCACGAGGCGGTGCTCCCGCACGCTCTTCCCCTGCACCGACTCCGCCTCGGCGTAGCGACCCAACAGGCGCAGATCGATCGCATAGGAGGTCTCTGACCAGAGGGTCCATGGATGCCGGCCCCTCAGCAGCGACCGACGCGCTTCCATCGTGCGACGGTCGATGTCCAGAGTCTCCGCGTAACGGCCGAGCAACCGCACCGAGTGCCCCAGGTTGTTCAGCGCGTTGAGTGTCCGCGAGTCCTGTTCGCCGAGCAGGTCCCGGTAGGTGTCGTACACCCGCTGGGACAGCTCCAGCGCCTCCTCGTAGCGGCCGAGGCCGCGCAGGTCCGCGGCGAGACCGCTGGCCGTGCGCAGGTAGTCCAGGTCCCGCTCGCCGCGCTCGTCCCGCAGGTGTTCCGCGGCAGCCCGGTCGATGGTCTCCGTGCTCTGGAAGTCACCCGCCGAGCGCAGTGAGTTGGCGTAGTGGTAGGTCAGCTCCCAGATCCGGGGATCGGTCTCGCCGAGCAGGGACCGCCAGGCCGCCAGAGCACGCTCGCCGAGCCTGATGCCCGACGTGTACTCGCCGGTGAACCACATGTACCGCAGGCAGTTGAGGACCAGTCGCTGCACGCCCGGGTCCTTGCTCTGCAAGGCGTCCGCGTACTCCAGGTGCGGGACGATCTCCGCGTACCGGTCCCACAGGCGGGTGTCGGTGGGCCGTCCGGGATCCGCCGCCGCGAGCGCCCGCCGCACCACGTCGATGAACTCGCGCCGGTCCTCGTCCGGCATGTCCTTGCGCACGATCTGGTGGACCATCCGGTGCAGGTACAGGGATTCCCCGGAGGACGCGACCTCGTCGGTGGCCACCTCGTGGGACTCCAGGCGGACCACGGAGTACTGGCGCAGCTGGTTGATGGCCTTGTTCCACAGCAGCGGGTCGTTGAGCAGCCCGGCGATCTGCTCGGGCACCTCGTCGGGCGGCATCTCCTTCAGGAGTCGGACGGGGACGGAGCCCGGGGCGAAGAAGGTGCACAGCCTGAGCAGGGCGACGGATTCCGGGACGGTCTCGCGGAGCTTGTTCAGCAGTATCGACCAGGCCGTCTGGAACGCGAGCGGGAAGTCCGCGGAGACCTTGACCACGTCCTGGTCGATGCCGCCGTCCAGCAGCTGGAGGTACTCCTCGACGGACAGGTCGGAGTCGTTGAGCCAGCCCGCCGTCTGGTCCAGCAGGAGCGGCAGGTCCTCCAGCGCCTCGGCCAGCTGGTCGGCCTCCGTCTCCGTCAGCCGCGGCGCTCGGCGCCGGATGAACGCCACCGACTCGTCCCGGTCGTACACCGGCACCTCCAGGAGTTGGCTGTTGTGCTCACTCCACTCCGGATTGCGGGTGGTGATCAGTACATGCCCGGGTCCCGTGGGCACCAGGTCCCAGATCTGCTCCGGTTCGTCGGCGCCGTCCAGGATCAGCAGCCAGCGCGCGTACGGATCGCCCCGGCGCAGCGAGTCGCGTACGGCCCGCAGTCGCTCGCCGTACTCCGGACCCGTGGACAGGTCCAGTCTCGGGGCGAGTTCGGCGAGGAAGCGCCGGTAGGTGACACGGCTCTCGGCGTTGACCCACCACACGACGTCGTACTCGGATCCGAACCGGTACACGTACTCTGCGGCGACCTGTGTCTTGCCCACGCCCGACATGCCGTGCAGCGCCGCCACGCCGGCGCCCCGTTCGGCGCCCTGCAACAGGTGGTAGACGTCGTTGAGCAGCCTCTCGCGGCCCGTGAAGCGGGTGTTGCGGCGTGGCACGCCGCCCCACACCTCGGGCATGGCCGCGGGGAAGCGCGGCCCGTGCCGCTCACCGTCCGCGGAGTCCGGCAGCGGATCGCCCGGCAGGTCGAGCCGGTCCAGCAGGCGCCGCTCGGCCTCGTCGGCGCCCATGTTGGTCAGGTCCGTCGGTGCCAGCACCGCGGTGGCCGTGGGGACCGGGGCCGTGGTGACCGAGACGGCCGCGAAGCGCGAGGGGTCGGGGGCCACGACCTCGCGCAGGGCCGCGTTCCACTCCTCATGGGTACGGGGACCCAGCTGGAAGTACCGCTCGCTGACGACGATGAGGATCCGGCCCTCGGCGAGTTTCAGATCACGCAGCAGGTCCACCAGGGGAATCTCCGCCGGGGAGTCGTACCGCAGGTACACGACGCGCAGACCGCGCCGCTCCAGCCGGTCTCCGATCCAGACCGCCCAAGCTCGGTTGAACCCTGCGAAGCTGATGGTGACGGTCTGCTTCGCGGCCGCCCTCCCGGTTGGCCTGACAGGCGTGCGAGCTTCAGACATGCAGGCGGCCTCCCCGTTCGTAAATCCCTGATTCTAGAACTGCGACGCCGCGACGGGACAGCCGCTGACGGCAGCCAAGGCGGCACTTCGGATCGCCTCCCGGGGCGACGATCTTCGCGTACGGCACCGCCGACCACCAGGACCGCCCTCTCACTTGAACTCATTCAGTCGATTTCGATCTACTCCAATCGCACTATCGCTTAAACGATCTGATGTGGTCACACTCGATCACGGAGGCGGGGAGAGCATCATGGACGAGCGGGAGCATGACGCTGCGTCCACAGGGCTCGGGTGGCCTCCACATAGGCCCGCGCCCGCGCGACATGGCCCCGGGGCGGGGGTTGCTCCGCCATCCGCTCGTACACGGTGACCATCTGATCAACGAACCGGCGCCCCCGCGCGGTGAGGTCGGGCGAACCGACCAGGACCGGCAGCACCGCCCCCACCTGCTCGCGACAGCGCGCGTGCTGCGCCCACGCGGACTCCCGCTGGGCCGGGTGTGTGGTGACGAGCGCACAGCGCTGGAAGAAGTCCGCGAGTGCCAAGTGGGAGTAGGCACCCTGCAGCAACCCGTCGTACGGCCGTGGGTCGGGCCGCCATGGCGCGAAGTACCGTGCGCGTGCGTCGGCCTGGTGGAGCGTCACTGCCTCACTGAGCGCCGACAGCTTGGTGTGCTGCAATTCGTGGACCAGCGTCGCCGCGAACACCGCCGACGTGGGCGGTGTACTGCTCAGCAACGCCCCGAACGCCTCACGCCGGGTCCCGCTGCAACTGCCGCTGCCGTGCTCGTCCGCGCCCGCCCCGGGCGGCGTCGCCAGCGGGACCAGGCAACGCAGCAGAGCCGTGGCCTCCGCGACCCGGTGCTCCCCGCCGAGCCGCAGCGCGGCCGCTGTCCCCGACCATGCCTGGAGCCACCGCTTGCGCTCGGCGTCGTCGAGGGTGACGGGGCCGCTCAGGCCGTGGTACCGGGGGGCGCCGCGGACGGTGCGGTACGGGTCGAGGTCGTCCAGCGGCATCGGCGCGGAAGCGGGCAGCAGGCCGGGGAGAGCGTGCGCGGGTGACCACGTGGGAGCGGAGGACCAGGCACCGAAGCCGCTCTCCAGGTGCACGGTGACGTCGTCGGCCTCCCGCCGGCGCAGCGTCAAGCGACCCTGCCGGTGCACCGCCTCGACTTCGGCATCCCCGCTCCCGGCCGTGCTCAGCGCCCCCAGCGAGGGCAGCGTGAGCACCCCGTCCCAGGCGGTGAGCCGTACCGTGAAGGAGATTCCCGCACGGGCGGCGGCCACGGCCGCCAGGGCGCTGAAGTGGGACAGGTCGTGTCTGAGGTCGCGTATCCGTTGCTCCGTACACCCGCCGGACCCCGGGTCCAGGGCGCGCAGACAGCGCCGGGCCCAAGGGCCGGCCAACGGGGACAGGAGCAGTGCGCGGGCGGGTGACAGCGGCTCCGCGGACGGCATTGCGTCGGCCGTTCCGGCAGGAGGGGCCGTGCGGACCCCGTCCGCCTCCTCCAGCAGCCCCCAGTCCTCCCGCACCCGCCTCCGCGCCCCCGCGGAGCAGACCGCCGGATCGGCCCCCTCCACCGCGTCCAGTACCGCCCGCAGCATCAGCAGGCGCCGTGTGTCCTGGTCGCGGACCAGAAGGGCGAGAGTGTCGGGGCCGCCCTCGGTGCGGCCGAGTTCGAGGAGGGCACGGTCCGGGACCGGCGGGAGTATCACGGGGTGCCCCCTTCGCACGAGGCGGACGACGGTGCGGACGACGGTGCGGACGTCAGCGCGGGTGACGAGCCGGGGGCCACGGCCGCCGGGGCCGTGTCCTCGGCCAGTCGCCGCGCCACGTGGCGGATGAAGCGCTGGAGGTCCGCGCAGTAGACCGAGGGGTTGGCGAAGCCGTGTCCGGCCCGGTAGCGGTGGGCGTAGTGCCCGCCGCCGCAGACGGAGAGCAGCGGGCACGACCGGCACTCCTCCGCCAGCGCGGACACGCCCGCCTGGCGCGCCGCCACGCCCGGGTGGTGGAGCGCCGCGTCGAAGCCGTGACGGAAGACGTCCAGGCCCGTCTCCGCCGCCCCCTCGTAGCAGGACTTCAGGGAGTCGACCTGCTCGATGGAGCCGTCCGTCTCCACGACGAGCGCGTCGAAGGGCGCGAGGCCCAGTGACTCCGTGGCCGCCGGAAGGCCCAGCAGCAGCGCCACGCACTCCTCGAAGAGCCGTACCCGGGTCTCCCGCCGCCCGGCCCGCCACCAGCGGTCGAAGACGGTGCACAGCCACGCTCCGTGGGCGGCGTCCGCCAGGTGGGGTGGCGGGGCCGACCAGTTGCCGTGGGGCAGCAGGAGGTCCAGGGCGGGTGGGCGCAGGGCGAGGAGCGAGTCGTAGGTGTCGAGCGGGTCCAGGGTCGGGTCCACGACCGTGAGGATTCCGGCGTACGACGACGGGAAGCGGTCCGCGAGCAGGCGTGCCCCGCGCACGGCCGCCGGCCAGGACGGGCGCCCGGCGTGGTCGACGCGCCGTGCGTTGTGGGTGGGCAGGCCGCCGTCGAGGCTGATGCCGACGCGGATTTCGTGGCGGGCCAGGACCGCCAGCCGCTCCTCGGTGAGGAGGGTGGCATTGGTCTGGACGGTGGCGTGCACCGCGCAGTCGGGCGGGACCCGTTCGCGTACGAGAGCGGTGAAGCGGGCGAGTGTGTCCGCGCCCGCCAGCAGGGGTTCGCCGCCGTGCAGCACGAGCGACAGCGCCCTCAGGGAGTGGGCCCGCGCGTGCTCGGCGATACGGGTCGCCGTGCGGTCCAGGACGGCCGGCGGTGCGGCCGCGGGGCGGGCGCGCCAGGAGTGGTCGGGGCCCTCGTAGAGGTAGCAGTAGCGGCAGGCGAGGTTGCAGCGGCCGTGCATCTTGACGATGAACTGCCGGAAGGGGGTGGGGTTCTGGGCCAACGGGACGGGGTTCTGGGATGTCGGGTGGGGAGCGACCTGTGCAGACACTCCGGCACCCCCATGCTGTACGGCCCGCACCTGCGCGCCACGGCCCCCTACCCGTGCCCGGGCCTATTCCCTGACGGAGAACCGACAAACGCCAGTCGGCTCCCCACCGCCGGTTGCGCGGATATTTCGACCTGAACTCACCCCTTGTGAGCTGCGCGCCTCGGTCCCTGCCGCCCTCAGAAGGCGTTGTTGAACCCCCACAGCATCTCGCTCGGCCGCGCCGCCCGCTCCCGCAGATCCTCCAGCACCTCACGCAGCACCGGATGCTGGATCGTCCTCAGCTCCGCCAGGTCCAGCTCCAGCAGGTCCGGGAGCGGAGGCTGCGGCCGGCCCGAGCCCATGGCCCCGGCGGACAGCTGGTTCTCCGGCTCGCGCGCGGGCTCGTCCCGTACGTCCATCCTCAGCCCCTCTTCCCTCTCCCCCGTCACTCCAGCTCCGCCAGCCGCTGTGCCGTCTGCCGTGCCGTCGGCTCGCTGGTGCTCACCATGTCGTCCGGCAGCCGCGCCCACTCCGCGCGGGCGGACCGATAGGCCTCCCTGGCCGCGCGTGGGCGGGCGGCCGCCTCGTAGGACATACCCCGCCAGTGGTACGCCTGCGCACCCAGCTCCACGGCTTCCTGGCGCCGCCGCTCGGTCTCGGCCCCCTCCTCCGCCTCACGGGCCGACTCCGCGGCGCTGCGGAACGCGTCCACCGCCTCGTCGAGGCGGGCCGGGCGGTCCAGGCTCTGGTACGCCTCGAACTGGGCCTGGCCCAGTTCGAGCCAGCAGTGGGCCGCCAGAAGGGCGTCGTCCGCGTCGGCCGCCGCGAGCCCGAAGAGGTACTCGGCCTCGCGCAGGTCCACACGGTCGCCCCGGCCCCGGTACCGGAGCATCAAGGCGCGGCCGAGCTGGAGGATGCGGTGGGCCAGCCGGCCGCTGCCCGCCGGGGTCTCCGTACGGCAGTCGCGCAGGACGCGGATCGCTCGGGACAGGTGTTCCTGGGAGCGGGCGCCGCTCTCCAGCTGCGCCCGGCGCAGCAGCACCTCGCCCCATTCTGCGAGCACGTCGGCGTGGGCGGGGGCGTCCCGTGGCATGCGGTGGGCGGCCTCGCCGAAACGGGCGGCCGCGTCCTGGAGTTCGAGCGGGTCGCCCGAGTCGGCGTACCGGGCGACGTGGATGCGCCCGGCGCGCACCAGGAGCGCGGCGCGCAGGCCCTGTTCGCGGGTGACGGCGAGCGCCTCGTCGACGCGGGACCCGGCGTCGTCCAGGTCGCCGCCCGCCCTGAGGAGCGCGTCGACCAGGTCGAGGAGGATACGGACGCGTTCGCGCGACGCCCCGGGGGTGGCCGTTCCGTCCTCCGGGACGGCCTCCAGCGCCGCGCGCAGCGACTGGGCGCCCTGTTCCGCGTACCCGCGGGCCTGCTCGGGGTCGGTCGTGGCACCGGACAGGCGGAGCAGGACCCGGCCGTGGGCGAGCGGGAGTTCGGGCGGGCGCTCGCTGCGCTCGGGCCAGGCGTCGGCGAACGCCTCCAGCATGCCGACCGCGCCCTGGAGCAGCGCGCTGTCCCCGCCGAGGGACCACTGGGTCTCCAGGGCGCCGACCCGTTCCAGGGTGAGCCGCAGCGCCTCCTTGTCGTCGTCCAGATGAGGGTCGGCGCAGGCCACCGCGTACTCCCGGTCGGCGCGCCGCAGCAGGTCGAGCGCGCCCCGCCGGTCACCGTGGCGCCTGCGGTCGGTGGCGGCCGAGCGCAGCACCCGGGCCAGCACGGCTCGTTCGCGTACGGCGCCGGGGTGCGCCACGGCCCGTTCGGCCGCCGTCTCCGCCTCGCGCAGCAGGTCGGCGCCGCCCTGCACCTCCCACAGCCGCAGCAGGCAGTGGGCGTACTCGGCCCACAGTTCGGGGTCCCGGTCCGTGGACTGCTCATGCTCGGTGGCGCCGCGCAGGAACTGCACCGCGTCGATCAGGTCCTGCACCATGCTCTCGCGGTCGAAGCGGGCGAGCAGGTCGCGGGCCCGGTGCACCGCCTGGTGTGTGGGCCGCTCCTCGGCCGGTCCGGTGCGCTCCCGGCTGCCGTACAGGGCCAGTTGGCGGGGCAGCGGCATGAACCGCTCCAGGACCCGTGCGGCCACTTCCGCGAAGGGCTGGGGGACCAGGTTCGCCGCGCCGTTGAACCCGGTCTCGCCGTTCTCGTCGTTCTCGCCGGTCCCGCCGGTTCCGCCGGGGTAGCCGGTGCCGGGCGCGTACGGGCGTCCGGCGGCCTGTGCCGCCTCGTTCCGATCGCCGCCGTGGCCGCCGCCATCGCCGCCGCCGAGCTGGGCGAGGGCGAGGGCCGGGAAGTTGGGCCCACCCTTGCCGAAGCGCTGTTCGATGTACTCCGAGCAGTGTTTGAGGACCAGCATGGCCTCGTCCCGGCCCAACGGCGACAGCAGCGACTCCTGCACGCCCGGCGCGAACTCGTACCACTGGGCGCCGTCCGTGCCGTACACCTGCCTGGCGCGGGTGAGCAGGCCGCTGAGCAGGACCTCGGCGAGTTCGGACGGGCCCGAGTCGGGCAGCATCGTCCGCTGCACGAGCTGCATCACCGGCAGGCAGAGCGGAGCCGCCGCCAGATAGACGGCGAGGCGGCCCGCGGCCGGGGACGCGGTGGCGCGGAACCGGCTGACCAGTTCGAGCGGGGAGAGGCGGCGCCCGGGGCGCGCGGCCGGGGCGGGCGGCTGGTCCGCGCGCACCCAGCCGACGGCACCGGCCACCGGGCCCGCGCCGGCCCCGGACAGCAGCCGCGCCCAGGCGCCGAGCGCCACCGGCTCGGGCGGCAGCACGGGCACGGGGAGCGCGCCCTTGCGGTTCTCCGGAGTCCGTCCGGCGGCGGTGCGCACGCGCAGTGCGGCGGCGCCGCCGAGCGCCTCGCCCCGGGTCAGCTCGCCGTAGGTGACGGGCAGCCGGGTGCGGTTCCACATGCGTTGCGGCAGCGGCTGGAGTACGGCGGCGGGGGCCTGCCGGGACAGCTGGTGCAGCAGCCGGTGGGCCTGGCCGCTGTGCCAGAGCGGGCCCGCGCAGTCGCTGACGAGGAGGGTGATCCGGCGTCCGGTGGGGTCGCTCAGCCGATCCGTGGAGTGCAGGGGCGCCGCGTACGCGTCCGGGCTGCGACTGACGGCCGGCGCGCCGTCCGGGCCCTGGTGGAGATGACTGACCTGGATGTCCCAGAACGCCCCCAACTGGCCGAAAACCTGCTCCAGTTCGGCGAACATCCGGCCCCACACGCGCATCGACGACGAGGCGTCCATGACCAGTTGCAGCCGTGCGTCGGCGCGGGTCACCGCCCGGTGCACCGGCAGGATCAGCCCTCCGGCCCGCGCGCTCAGCTCGGCCGTGGCGGTCTCGTCGAGCACTTTGCGCAGGGGCGGCGCGGCACTCCGGTAGCCCTGCAACGGCCTTAGTGCGCGCTGGAGTTCGAGTGGGGCGGGGAGGGCGGGGGCCGCCGGTACCCCCACCGGCAGCGCCGTCGCCCGGCCCGGCCCGCCGGTGCGGGGCGCACCGTGCTGCGGCACCGGGTACAGGGCCACGCGCCGGTCACCCTCGCCGTCGTACGGCTGGGGCCGCACAGGCGCGGGAGGCGGCGGGGTGTCCGGTTCACCGGGGCCCGTGACGGGGCCGGGGGTCGGCGTACGGGGCGACACGGGCCCCACGCCCGGGTGAGCGGGCGGCTCGGTCTGCTCGTCGCCGTTCGCGGGCCGCGTCCAGCGGGCGAGCCACAGGGCGTCGCACAGCGCCTCGGCGTCGGGGTCGAGGCCGATCTCCCTGAGCCGGGCGATCAGTTCGGCGATCGGGTCGTGCCCGGGCACGTCGGACGCTCCGTCGCCCCCGGGCATGACGGATGCTCCCTCGCCCGCGGGCATGACGGAGTGTCCGGCGTCGGGGCCATCGCCGGGTGTCCCGCCCGGTGTCCCGCCGGGGGAGCCCGGACCGTGGCCCGCCGCAGCGTCGGGCATCAGCGCCTCACCTCGGGCGGTCGAGTCGCTGGATGAGCAGGTCGGCGAGTCGGTCGCGGCTGGCCGGGGCGGCCGCGTCGGTGAGGTAGATCGCGTTCAGCAGTTGGTCGGAGGCGAGGAGCTCGCTGCGGGAACGCTCCAGGAAGTGGGTGATCAGATCGTCGCCACGGCGCGCGGCCTCGTCGCCCAGGTGGGCGCGTACGAAGGTGGCGAGCCGTTTGTGGTCCGGCCGGCCGAGCTCCAGGTGGATGCAGCGGCGCATCAGGGGAGCCGGGAAGTCGCGCTCCCCGTTGCTGGTGAGGACCACGAAGGGGAAGGCGCGGCAGCGCACCCGGCCGTCGCGCACCCGCACCTTGGCGCCGTCGGCGGTGAGCACCTCGGCCTCCCCGTCCGGCAGCCGGTCGGCGACGCGCTCCAGTTCGGGGATGGCGAACTCGCCTTCCTCCAGCACGTTGAGCAGGTCGTTCGGCAGGTCGATGTCACTCTTGTCGAGCTCGTCGATGAGCAGTACGCGGGGCATGTCGGAGGGCAGCAGGGCGGTACCGAGCGGTCCGAGGCGGATGTAGCTGCCGATTCCCTCGACGGCTCCCGGGCTGCCGGCCCCGCCGCCGGCCGCGCTTGTGAACCCTCCCTGCGCGGCGATCTGCACGTCCTGGAGCCGCGCGATGGCGTCGTAGTGGTAGAGGCCGTCCTGGAGCGTGGAGCGGCTGACGACGGACCACTTGAGGACATTGCCCAGCCCGAGTTCGTACGCGACGGAGTGGGCCAGCGTGCTCTTGCCGGCTCCGGGGCTGCCGGTGACCAGGAGGGGACGGCGCAGATAGAGCGCCGCGTTGATCATCTCCAGTTCCTCGGCGCCGGGCCGGTGCAGTTCGGCGAGGTGCCGGTGCGCGCCGAGTCGGCGGTTCTGGGAGCCGTCCGCACCGGGTCCGGCGGTCTCCCGGCTCGCGAAGTCGCGCCACGGCGGGGGCGGGGGCAGCCGGTCCATGCCGTCGTGGGGTTCCCCGGCGCCTCGGTAGATGAGCCACTCGCTGGATTCGGTCCTGGCTTCGGTCATGGTCCGGTCCTCGTCGTCACTCGTCCGCCCCTGGCAGCCGTCGAACACGCGTTGCGGTCGGTAGAACGTGCATCACCGTATCGATCCGCCGGAAGCCTGGTAAGTGCCCGGCGGGCTCCGGGACTTGGCCGGTTCATGGGGCCTCCAGCAGGTCACCACCGGCACCGGGCAGGGGCTGGTGCGGATCGTCGTAGAACAGCGCGATGCCGTCCGCCCAGAACGTCTCCGTGCGCCCCGCGCGCACTCCTGCGCGCAGCGTGCGCACCAGCTCCGGGAGCCGGTCGGCGCCGCCCGCGACCGCGACCGTGTCGCCCGCCCTCCGGTGGAACTCACCGCACACGGCATCCGTTCCCCCACTCCAGCGCCGCCACAGGGCCACGCCGAAGCCGCCGTGCACGATGCGGGCAAGCGCCATCGCGTCGCCCTCGAAGCGCTGGTCGCCGTAGCGGCACAGCACCGGCACGGCGCCGGGATGCAGACCACGGAGCCGGTTCACGGTCGGTACGGGTATCCGTAATCCGTCGTCACAGTCCAGGACTTCCGCCTTGGCGGCATGCGCGTGCACCCAGTGCCAGCGGGACTCGCGCTCGTCGTGGGTGTGCGGGGTGCGAGGCGGGTCGTGAGGGGCGAGCGCGCCATGCGGGTCATGCGCGGTATGCGGGTCGTGCGCGGCATGCGGGTCGTGCGCGGCATGCGGGTCGTGCGCGGCATGCGGGTCATGCGCGGTATGCGCGTCGTACGCGCCAGGTGCACCTTGTGCGCCATGTGCCGCATGTGCCGGGCGTGGGTCATGCGCGTCGTCTGCGCCGTAGGGCCGGTCACGCTCGGAGGGCCAGAACTCTCCCTCATCGAACGGCTGCTCGCGGTCGGCGCTGCGGACCACGACGGGACGGTACGCGCCCAGCGGGGGCTCTCCGGGTGCCAGCTGCCAGGCGTCCACGGCGAGTCCGAGCAGCGCATGAGGCAGCGCCACCTGGAGGACGGCGGGCCGTTCGTCCTCGTCGCACCGGCGGAACGCCTCGGCCAGAGCTCCGGCGAGGTGCTCGGGGAGTCTGTCCAGGGGAGCCTGTTCGGCCTCGTCCAGGCGCTCGATCTCCCCGCCGGGATGCACCACGGAGACCCTCCAGTCGCAGTGGTCGCGCTGCCAGCCGCGCTCCAGGAGTTCGAGCAGCGCGGTGGGTACGGTTCGTCCGGGGTCCGGCCTGCCGAGACGCTGTCCTGCGGACGGCGTCCCCGGAGCCTGCGACCGTTGCCGCATCCATTCCGTCCGCAGTTGCGCGAACCTGCGCCGGTGCTTCGGGGAGAGGCGCAGCGCGGCCTGCCGCACCCATTCCCACAGGGCGTGCTCGGCATCCTGGGTGCCGGGAGTGGAGAACGGACGCTCGGCGAACAGGACTCCCACCACATAGTCGAGGAGGAGCTTCAACGCGCCGTCCTGGCGGGCACTCGCGTACAAAGCGCCGAGACCGTCACGCCAGCCGCGCGGCGCCGGCGGCGGAACCGCGGCCTCGTGGTCCGGAAGGGAGTCGAGGAGGTCGAGCAGGCTGCGGGTGCTGACCGGAGGCGGGAGATCCGCGAGCCGGCCGAGCAGCTCGACGCGCTCGTCCGGGCTGAGGGTGCGCCCGGGGCGTGCGCGGAGCTGGCTCTGCGCGTCGGCCCAGGTGGGGCGGACGGAGTCGGCGTGCCGCTGCCTGTCCCGGTGGTAGCGGTCATGGGCGTGCAGGACCGCCTGGTACAGGTCGTCGTGCTCGGCGCGCTTCTCCTCCCGCGGCACCGGCAGCGTCCGTAACTGCTCGATCCCCATGGAGGTGCCCCCGCTGCCGCGGTCCGACCGGGACTTCAGGATGCCGACGACCTCGCCGCGCTCGGGGTCGACCACCGGTCCTCCGGAGACGCCCGGCGGCAGGTCGTTGTCGCCCAGCCGCATCTGCACCCCCGCCGACGCTCCGCGCACGCCGCCGTGCACCGAGAGCGGGCCGTCCATTAGCACCAGCTGCCCGCCCAGCACGGTCCAGCCGGCATAGAGCACCTTGCTCTCGCTGTAATACGCGGCGGGCCGCTCGGAGACGTACACGCACTCGTGGTCGACGGGCTCGCGGAGCCGTACGAGGGCGAGGTCCGGAGCCGGCCAGGTGCCCTGTGCGGGAAGATCGGCGCACTCCGGGAGGGTGGCCGCCACTTCTCCGGCGACAGCGGTGGCACCGCGGCCCGAACCGGTCTCGTAAACCACGGTGACCTCACCCCCCTTCCCGCTCCTCGGCACGTGCGCGCAGGTCAGAACCCAGTTCGGTGCGACGAAGAAGCCGCTTCCGAGGAACGTCCCGGGCTCGTCGAGGGCATACCCGACGCCCGCCCGATGGATGCGCACTGTCGCGGCCATGACGAGTTCACGGAGCGCACGATGGGCGTCGCCGAACCCGTCCGATGCGCCCGGGGCGTGCCCGCCCGTCATGCCCCGCTCCTGGTGACGGGGCCGTCCGCGCCTCCATGCACCGAAGCGCCGGGAGACGCGCCCGCGTGCGCACCACCACCGGGCCGGTCGCCCTGGCCGGAGCGGGGAAGGGCTGGATCACGAGGAGACAGACCAGGCGAGTCCGGACCAGGCGAGTCCGGAGCACGCGAGCCCGGACCACGCGAGCCCGGATCGGGCGAATCCGAACCATGCGAGTCCGGACCGGGTAGATCCGAACCGGGCGAGCCCGGGCCGGGCGGCCCGCCGTTCCAGGTCAGCGTGACCTTGATGCCCGCCTTGGTCTCCCCGTCTGCGAGCAGACCGACGACCTTGCCCGCCTTTGCCGTCAGCTCGATCCCGAACTCGACGCTGACCTCGTCCGGGCGGACCGCGCGCAGGGGTGCGGCCAGCGAGCGCGCGACGCTCGTGACGACCGCCTGCAGGCTCTCGACCTGCGCCTCCACCCGGTCGGCGAACCCGGTGTCCGTATACGACAGCTCCCCGGACGGTACGGCCAACTCCTCGGCCCCCGATATCCGGGCCCACACGGGCGTCCCGTCCGGCATCTCGATCCGCGCGACGCGCGTCACGTCCCCCATGGCATCCCCCGTTTCCCCGTTCCCCTGAGCCCCATGATCCCGCCTGCCCGGCGCGCAGGCCAGTGGTGTCGCGGCCGGCCCGCGAGGGCCCTCAGGCGCCCAGCTGAGCCGCCTATCCTTTTCCTTGGCTCCCCTCCCAGGAAGTCCTCGCCCTTTGTTGCGGTAGGGGAAGAGTTCTTCCCGCGAGGGAGGATTCCCACCCTTCACAGAACCGACGGAGCACCACCCATGTACTTCACCGACCGTGGCATCGAGGAGCTGGAGAAGCGGCGCGGCGAGGAGGAGGTCACCTTCGAGTGGCTCGCCGAGCAGCTGCGGACGTTCGTCGACCTGAACCCGGACTTCGAGGTGCCGGTGGAGCGCCTTGCCACGTGGCTGGCGCGGCTGGACGACGAGGACGACGAGGAGTAGAACGGCGCCTCCTGGCCGCCGACTGCGCTTCGGCCGCCTCGCGAGTGGGCGGCTGGTGCTCACCTCAAGGAAGCCCTTTGCTTTACACAGGACGTTTTATCCGCATAAGTCCCCACGGGCTCACCAGAACGGACGCCTTGACTTTCCGCGACCGCGATATATCGTGAACGACAGAAGACGCGATATGGCGCGTCCGTCCGGTCGAGGAGGTCCGCACCATGTCCGAGTGGTCCGTCACCGAGCCACGGAAGCTCACGTTCGACGACCCCGTGACGGCGCTCCATGTACGCGTCGTCAATGGAACGGTGAACGTCGTGGGCACGGACGAGGGTCCGCCGCGCCTGGAGGTGTCCGACATCGAGGGGCCGCCTCTGACGGTGACGCAGAAGGACGGCACGCTGACGGTGGCGTACGACGACCTCCCCTGGAAGGGCTTCCTGAAGTGGCTCGACCGCAAGGGATGGCGCCGAAAGGCGCTGATCTCCCTGACTGTTCCGGCCCGCACACGCGTCGAGGTGGGCGTCATAGGCGCGACGGCCGTCGTCTCCGGACTCGACGGCAGTACGGAGGTGAAGGGCGTCTCGGGCGACACGACCCTGGTCGGCCTGTCGGGCCCGGTGCGCGCGACGACGATCTCGGGGAACGTGGAGGCGCAAGCCGTCACCGGCGAGCTGCGGTTGAGCTCCGTCTCCGGTGATCTGACGGTCATCGAGGGTTCCTGCCCCACCGTGAAGGCCGACTCGGTGAGCGGTTCGATCATCCTCGACCTCGACCCCACGAACAGCCCCACGGACCTCGGCCTCACCAGCGTCTCGGGCGAGATCGCCATCCGGCTCCCCCAGCCCGCGGACGCGGAGGTCGAGGCGAACACGGCGAGCGGCACGATCACCAACGCCTTCGACGACCTCCGGGTCAGCGGCCCCTGGGGTGCCCACAAGATCACGGGCCGTCTCGGCGAGGGCAAGGGCAGGCTGAGGGCGACCACGATCTCGGGCTCGATCGCCCTGCTCCGCAGGCCCCCATCGGAGGACGAGTCCCCGGCCTCCCCGACTTCTCCGGCCCCGGCTCCGGCCCCTTCGGATACGTCCAACTCGTCGAACACGTCGAACACGTCGAACACGTGGAACTCGTCACCCCCTTCGGACCTGGAGGACCCGAAACCGGCCGGCACCGGATCCGGCGAGAATGCGTCCGACGGCACGACCGACAAGAAGGTTCTCTGACATGCCCCCCGTCTTCGCTCATGGACGCCTCCGCCTCTACCTGCTGAAGCTGCTGGACGAGGCCCCGCGCCACGGCTATGAGGTGATCCGCCTCCTGGAGGAGCGCTTCCAGGGCCTCTACGCGCCGTCAGCGGGCACCGTCTACCCGCGCCTGGCCAAGCTGGAGGCCGAGGGCCTGGTCACGCACACCACCGAGGGCGGCCGCAAGGTGTACGCGATCACGGATGCGGGCCGCGCCGAACTGGCCGACCGCAGCGGCGAGTTGGCCGACCTGGAGCTGGAGATCCGCGAGTCGGTGGCGGAGCTGGCCGCGGAGATCCGTGCCGACGTCCGGGGCGCGGCGGGCGACCTGCGCCGCGAGATGCGCGCGGCGGCCTCCGAGGCGCGCAAGGGCACCAGGAGCGGGGCCCGGGAGCAGGGCCCGCTCGGCGACTTCGGGGACTACGCCGACAAGGAGGCCTGGCGCGCCGCGAAGGAGGAGATGCGCCGCGTCAAGCAGGAGTGGAAGGAACAGGCCCGCCGGGCGAAGGACGAGAGCCGTCGGGCCCGCGAGGAGGCCCAGCGAGCCCGCCGCCAGGCCAAGGAGGCCCAGGACCACGCCCGCACACAGGCACAGGAGGAGTTCCAGCGCCTCGCCAAGCGCGTTCAGGAACAGGTCCAGGACCACTTCGCGCGAGGCGACTGGCCAACCGGGGTACGCGAGGGGCTCTCCGAACTGGCAAAGGAATTCGGCGATTTCGGAAAGGACTGGGGCAAGGACTTCGGCTTCGGCCGCGCAGGAGCAACGTCCGACACAGGCACGGGCACGGGCACGAAGACAGGTACCGGGACCGGGACCGGGACCGGGACGGACACGGCGGGGGCACCCAACACCGCCACCCCCTCCCCGGAGTACACGACCACTCCGGGGGACTTCCCCGCCGAGTACGAGCCCGTCTGGGCCCACGAGCCCTCCACGGGCAACCCCGCCCGCGACCTGGACCGCCTCCTCGACCGCTTCCGTGACGACATCCGCGACACGGCCCGCGACCGGGGCATCACAGAGGACCAACTCCGCGAGGCCCGCCGCCACTTGTCCACGGCGGCGGCCCACATCGAAGCGGCGTTGCGGGCACCCAAGGGATGAGGTGATGGGAACGGCGGCGAATGGCGGGTGCCGACGAGACAGCGAGGCGGCGAGGCGGCGAGCCTCAGGCCCTCATCCGGCCTTCGCCTGTCCCTCGCCACCCCACAGCACTCGTTCCACCGCCATATACGTCACCCCGTGATCCGCCAGGACCTCCGCGGCGACCCCCGGGCGTGCCGTGAGGGCCAGAAGCAGGTGCTCATCTCCGATGTGACGGTGGCGATGGGCCAGGGCGACGCGGAGGGACTGGGCCAACAGTTGCTTGGCACCCGGGGCGAAGGGTCGATGACCGGCCCACCGGCCACCCCTCACCTTCTTCTTCCCGTCCCCCTTCCCGTCCTCCCTCCCGGACTCCAACGCCCCCACTCCATGGACCTCTTCGACCCGGGAGACGATCTCCGTCAGGTCGATACCGAGGCCGGAGAGAGCCTCCGCGTCGGCGCGGGAGAGACCGCCACGACGGTGGGCCTCGGCGAGCGAGCGCTCCATGGAGCCCCGCTGCTCGGCCAACCCCAGGGCGTCCAGGGCGAACGCGGCGCGGCCGGCCTCCCGGTCGAGCAACGCGAGCAGCAGGTGCTCCTCGTCGACCATGGCCGCGCGTGACCGTTCGGCATGGTCGACCGCGCCGAAGACGACGGCGCGGGCGTCCTTCGTGAACCGTTCGAACATCACTGCCTCCCGTACTTCTTGTGCACGGCCTGCCTGCTCACCCCGAGTTCCGCGGCGATCTCCTGCCACGACCAACCCTGATTGCGCGCACTGCGCACCTGAACCGCTTCCAACTGCTCCAGCAGCCTCCGCAGCGCGGCGACCGCCCGCAGTCCGATCCGCGGATCACGGTCACCCGCACGCGCTGCGAGATCCGTTGCTTCGGTCATGACGTCAACCTATGTTGACACCCTCCATAATGTCAACCCCAGTTGACGCCCTTGTGCTCCGCCCTTTCTCCTTCAGGGAATCGTCAGCACGATCTTCCCGAACAGATCACCGGCCTCCAGCCGCTCGAAGCCCTCCCGGGCACGGTCGAGGGGCAGCACCTCGTCGATCACGGGCCGCACACCGGTCGCCGCACAGAAGGACAGCAGATCCTCCAACTCGTCCTTCGTGCCCATGGTGGAGCCGACCACCTTCAGCTCCAGGAAGAAGATGCGGGTCAGTTCGGCGTGGGAAGGCCGGTCACCACTGGTGGCACCCGAGATGACGAGCGTGCCACCGGGCTTCAGGGACTTCACGGAGTGGGACCAGGTCGCGGCGCCCACGGTCTCGATGACGGCGTCGACGCGCTCCGGCAGCCGCGCCCCCGACTCCAGCGCCTCCACCGCGCCCAGCTCCACAGCCCGCTTGCGCTTCGACTCGTGCCGGCTGGTGGCGAACACCCGCAGGCCGGCGGCCTTGCCCAGCACGATGGCCGCGGTGGCGACACCGCCACCGGCGCCCTGGACGAGGATCGAGTCACCCGGCCGCACTCCGGCGTTCGTGAAGAGCATGCGATACGCCGTCAGCCAGGCCGTGGGCAGACAGGCGGCCTCCTCGAACGACAGTTCCTTGGGCTTCGGCAGTACGTTCCACGTGGGTACGGCGACGAGTTCGGCGAACGTCCCCTGGTAGCGCTCGGTGAGGATGGAGCGCGGCTCCTTGGGTCCCACCCCATGACCGCTCTGTCCGATCACCGAGTGCAGTACGACCTCGTTGCCGTCCTCGTCCACACCCGCCGCGTCACACCCGAGGATCATCGGCAGTTTGTCCTCACCCAGCCCGACGCCCTTCAGGGACCACAGGTCGTGGTGGTTCAGCGAGGCCGCCTTCACCCTCACGGTCGTCCAGCCCGGCCTCGGTTCGGGAGCCGGACGCTCCCCCAACTCCAGCCCGTGAAGGGGCTGGTCACGGTCAATCCGAGCAGCGTAAGCAGCGAACATGGCCCCGACCTTAGGGCTCCGCCCCGACCGAGGGAACCAGCCCCGGCTGTGACATGCCCCTCCGGGTCGCGCAGTTCCCCGCGCCCCTAAAAGCCTGACACGCGCCCGACATCACAACGCACCGCCGCCACAAAGCACCGGCAGCCGCGTACGCACGGCAGGGGGTGTGCCGGGAGGTGTCCGCCCGCAGCGGCCGGCGTCCGCCGCCGAGCACCTGACTCCCGCACAGACCCGCCGGACCGAGGACGGAGACCTCCCGGCGCGCCCCCGACCCCGCACGAACCCCAGGCGCCCAAGCCACCACAACGGGAAAGCCGGGCAACAATCCGCCACACATCACCCACCCGGCCGAAGCCTTGGCCCCGAACCAACGCATTGGGCTCCGCCCACACCGGACGGAGCCCAACTCGAACAGGAACCCGCGGAGCGACCCCGCACCTACCGGCGCGCGACCCCTTCCGCCCGCGCCGCCGCAGCGACCGCCGCGGTGACCGCCGGGGCGACCCGCTCGTCGAAGGGCGACGGGATGACGTAGTCGGGCGCGAGATCGTCACCGACGACCGCGGCCAGCGCGTCAGCCGCCGCGATCTTCATGCCCTCGGTGATCCGGGAGGCCCGCACCTGCAACGCCCCGGCGAAGATCCCGGGGAACGCCAGCACGTTGTTGATCTGGTTGGGGAAGTCGGACCGCCCGGTGGCGACCACCGCCGCGTACTTGTGGGCCACGTCCGGGTGCACCTCGGGGTTCGGGTTGGCCATGGCGAACACGAACGCACCCTCGGCCATCGACGCCACGGCCGGCTCCGGCACCGTACCGCCGGACACCCCGATGAACACGTCCGCACCCGCCAGCGCCGCCTCCAGCGACCCCGACAGCCCGGACTTGTTCGTGATCTCCGCGAGCTCCCGCTTGACCGGAGTCAGGTCGTCCCGGTCGGCGGAGACGACTCCCTTGCGGTCCGCGACCGAGACGTCCCCGATCCCTGCCCCCAGGAGCATCTTCGCGATGGCGACCCCGGCCGCGCCCGCGCCCGAGATCACCGCCCGCAGATCACCCAGCTCCCGCCCCGACAGTCGCGCGGCGTTCCGCAGGGCCGCCAGCGTCACGACCGCCGTACCGTGCTGATCGTCGTGGAAGACCGGAATGTCCAGCTGCTCCTGCAGCCGACGCTCGATCTCGAAGCACCGCGGTGCCGAGATGTCCTCCAGGTTCACACCGCCGAACGAGGGCGCGAGCCGGACCACGGTCTCGACGATCTCGTCCACATCCGTGCAGTCCAGCGCGATCGGCACGGCGTCGACGCCCCCGAACTGCTTGAACAGGATCGCCTTGCCCTCCATCACGGGGAGGGAGGCCTCGGGCCCGATGTCCCCGAGCCCCAGCACGGCCGTGCCGTCGGTCACCACGGCGACCACGGACGACTTCCAGGTGTAGTCGTGGACGAGTGCCGGCTGCTCGGCGATGGCGGTGCACACTCGGGCGACGCCGGGTGTGTAGGCGAGGGACAGGTCGTCCTTGTCGCGGACCGGCACGGTGGCCTGCACGGCCATCTTGCCGCCGCGGTGCAGCGCGAAGGCGGGGTCGAAGGAATCGAGAGGCTCGCCCCCGCCTTCCTGGTCCGCGTTGCCGCTGCTGCCGCCGTTGCTCTCGGTGGGAGGATTCACGATCTCCGCTGCCACTTCGTTTACCCCTTAGGTCTTCACTGTCTGAGGGTTGGTCCACTCCCGGTCGGGGTGGGCGGGCACCACGCACGGTCCCGATGGGCTATACGCACGGACGGATGGCCGAATGGCCGATACGTACAGGCGGATGGCCGGATACGCACGGACAATGCGCGACGGACGCGCCGCACACGCGCCCTGGGCCCCGGATGAGGGGTGTAAGGAACCTTCTTACCCGACGCACGGCTTCGACGACGAGTCCAGCACGTGGAGGTCACATACCGGAGACGTGACACAGAGGTGGATTCACTCAGCCGGCGACCGCGCCCGTGACATGTCACACAGCCGCTCACACGGATGCTCACCCAGCTGCCGCCGGACCGCCGCACACCTGCGACGTTCACGTCCGACCGCACCCTGTGATGCACCGGAGATCTTCCGGCCGGAAGGAGGGATTCCCGCACAGCATCCGGCCCTGGCGGACCGTCCCGCGGCGGTTCGGGGGTCACCCGTTATCCGATTTTGACATATGGAGTCACCTGACTGCCCAAGTCAGAGTGGCAAGATGCCGTAATCGCACAAGGTCGCCACACCCAATGACGTGTGTTGTCGTCGACTGACGTGTGTTGTCGTCGACCCAACGGCACAACCGCTGTATCTCTCAACCACCCCCGCCGGAGGACACCACCATGACCGCAGGCAAGACCCGTCGCACCACCGCCCCGCGCTCCCGGACGGCCGCGGTCGGCGCGATCGCGGTAGCGGGCGCCCTGCTGCTCACCGGCTGCGGTGACCAGACCAAGGACAACGGCAGCGGCAGCGGCTCGGAGAAGACGAACACGAACTCCGCGCCCCTGGCCGACAAGCTGCCCGCGGACATCCGTAAGGCAGGTGTCATCAAGGTCGGCTCGGACATCTCGTACGCGCCGGTCGAGTTCAAGGACGACTCCGGCAAGACGGTCGGTATCGACCCCGACCTGGCCGACGCGATGGGCAAGCAGCTCGGCGTGAAGTTCGAGTTCGAGAACGGCACCTTCGACACGCTGCTCGGCGGTCTGCGCTCCAAGCGCTACGACATAGCCATGTCGGCCATGACGGACACCAAGGACCGCCAGGAGGGTGTCGACTCCGACACCGGCAAGAAGGTCGGCGAGGGCGTCGACTTCGTCGACTACTTCACCGCGGGTGTCTCCATCTACACCAAGAAGGGCGACACCCAGGGCATCAAGACCTGGTCCGACCTGTGCGGCAAGAAGCTGGCCGTCCAGCGCGGCACGGTCTCGCACGACCTGGCCAAGGCCGAGGCGAAGAAGTGTCCCAAGGGCAAGGCGATGTCCATCGAGGCCTTCGACAACGACCAGCAGGCCCAGACCCGGCTGCGGTCCGGCGGCGCGGACGCGGGCTCCTCCGACTTCCCGGTCGCCGCGTACGCGGTGGCGAAGTCGGGCGGCGGCAAGGACTTCGAGCTCGTCGGCGAGCAGGTGGAGGCGGCGCCGTACGGCATCGCGATCGCCAAGTCGAACACCGAGCTGCGCGACGCCGTCAAGGCGGCGCTGGACGCGGTCATCGCGAACGGCGAGTACACCAAGGTCATCGAGAAGTGGGGCGTCACGGACGGCGCCGTCAAGGAAGCCACGATCAACGGCGGCAAGTGAGCGCGTTCCCGTCCTCGCGTCGCTGAAAGGCAACATCCGTGACTGACATCAAGAAGACGGACAGGCCGGCGGAGACCCCGCCGGCCGGGCCGGAGGCCATCAGAGCCGTCCCGGTCCGGCACTACGGCCGGTACGTCACCGCGGTCGTGGCCCTCACCATCCTGGGGCTGCTGATCTGGGCATTCGCAGGCGGCGCCATCAACTGGGGCGCCATCCCCGACTACTTCTTCAACGACCGCATCCTCAAGGGTGTCCGCGAGACCCTGCTGCTGACGTTCCTGTCGATGCTCATCGGCATCGTCGGTGGCGTCGTCCTCGCCGTGATGCGCCTGTCGAAGAACCCGGTGACCTCGTCGATCGCCTGGTTCTACATCTGGTTCTTCCGCGGCACCCCGGTCCTGGTCCAGCTGTTCGTCTGGTTCAACCTCGGCTTCGTCTTCGAGTACATCAACCTCGGGCCGGTCTACAAGGACGAGTGGTCCGACTTCATGACGCCGTTCCTCACGGCACTGCTCGGCCTCGGCCTGAACGAGGCCGCGTACATGGCGGAGATCTGCCGCGCCGGCCTGCTGGCCGTCGACGAGGGCCAGACCGAGGCGTCACACGCCCTCGGCATGAGCCACTCCAAGACGCTGCGCCGGATCGTCATCCCGCAGGCCATGCGGGTGATCGTGCCGCCCACGGGCAACGAGGTCATCAACATGCTGAAGACGACCTCGCTGGTGGCCGCCGTCCAGTACTACGAACTGCTCCGGTTCGCTCAGGACATCGGCACGACGTCCGGCGCCACGGTCGAGATGCTGTTCCTGGCCGCCGCCTGGTACCTGATCCTCACGTCGGTCCTGAGCGTGGGCCAGTACTACATCGAGCGGTACTACGCACGCGGCTCCAGCCGCCAGCTTCCGCCGACTCCATGGCAGCGGGTCCGCACCCACCTCACGTCCCTCTCCAGCCGAAAGGGGGTCGCGGCATGACGAGCGCCATGACGACCGCCATGGTGAAGGCCGAGGGCGTCCACAAGTCGTTCGGCCATGTGCAGGTCCTCAAGGGGATCGACCTGGAGGTGAAGTCCGGCGAGGTGTTCTGCCTCATCGGCCCCTCCGGCTCCGGCAAGTCGACCTTCCTGCGGTGCATCAACCACCTTGAGAAGATCAACGCCGGCCGGCTGTACGTGGACGGGGAGCTGGTCGGCTACCGCCAGAAGGGCGACAAGCTGTACGAGCTCAAGGACAGCGAGGTCGCCCTGAAGCGCCGTGACATCGGCATGGTCTTCCAGCGCTTCAACCTGTTCCCGCACATGACGGCCCTGGAGAACGTCATCGAGGCGCCGGTCCAGGTCAAGGGCGTCAGCAAGGGCCAGGCCAGGGAGCGGGCGATGCAGCTGCTGGACCGCGTCGGCCTCGCCGACAAGGCCGGCAGCTACCCGTCCCAGCTCTCCGGCGGCCAGCAGCAGCGCGTGGCCATCGCCCGGGCGCTGGCGATGGACCCGAAGCTGATGCTCTTCGACGAGCCGACCTCGGCACTGGACCCCGAGCTGGTCGGTGACGTGCTCGACGTCATGCGCGACCTCGCCGAGTCCGGCATGACGATGGTCGTCGTCACCCATGAAATGGGGTTCGCCCGCGAGGTCGGTGACAGCCTCGTCTTCATGGACGGCGGTGTGGTCGTCGAGTCCGGCACCCCGCGTGAGGTTCTGACGAACCCGCAGCACGAGCGCACGCAGTCGTTCCTGTCGAAGGTGCTCTGACGGTCCGCTGAGAACGGGAAGGAGACGGGCGGTGCGCACCTGCGTACCGCCCGTCTCCGTTTGCCGGGCTTGGCTTACCTGGCTTCCCTCTTACCTGGCTTGCCCGGCTCACCCGGCTCACCCGGTTTACTTGAGCGCCAGCACCAAGGCGTCCGACGGTGAACGCCACACGGGCCGAACCTCCGCGAAGCCGCTGTCCCGCAGCGTCCGCGTGTGCCACTCGACGGACGGGGTGTCGCCGTCGGCGTGCTCGCCGTAGAGCTCGAAGCGGCGGGCGGTGGGCTCGGCGAGGACGGGGTCCTGGGCGGCCAGCTGCCACCATTCGGCCCAGTCGACCGCGCCGTTCGCCTTGGCCTGATCCATGTGGGCGTGCCGGTGGGCGCGCTCGGCCGCGTTGATCCTGGGCGTGCGCTCGTCGATCATGTGATCCGCGTTCATGAAGACACCGCCGTCGCGGACGAGCTCCGCGACCTGACCGTAGAGGGCCGCGAGGGGTTCGGTGAACAGCCAGTGCAGGGCGGTGGCCGTCAGCACGGCGTCGAACGTGTCGTACGGCAGCCGCCTCACCCATGCGGGGTCCTTCAGGTCGGCCGTCACGAGCGTGACCCGGTCGTCGCCGCCGAACGTGCCCTCGGCGATGGCGAGGAGGGCCGGGTCGAGGTCGACGCCGACGCTGGTGGCCTCCGGGAACCGGGCGAGCAGCCTGGCCGTGATAGATCCCGTGCCACAGGCGAGATCCAGTACACGGGGCGCGGTGCCGACGAGAGCCTCGACCATGTCCAGCATCACGCGGAACCGCTCCTCGCGGTCCGGCATGTACCACTCCTGCTGTCGGTCCCAGCTCTCCTGCCAGGCGTGCCAGTCGGTTCCGGTGGTGGTGGTCATGGGAGCCCCTTTCAGCACCGCGTCTCCGCCGCGCCCCGTAATACCCTGAAAGCACAGTCAGCCATTACTTCTCCGCCCGCACGACAATAGAGCGCCCCCGTAAGGACTACAAGTGGAACTGGCCTATTACTCGGATTACGCGGTCCGTCTCGTCAACACGGAGGAGCCGGTCCGGGGCACGGACACGCTCACCTCGGTGGAGGCCGTCCGTGACCTCTTCGAGGTCAACCAGTCGGCGGCCCGTCGCGCCACCGACGCCGACGTGACCCGCTTCCGCTCGGTCCGCTCCCGGCTGCGCGCCGTCTTCGAGGCGGCGGACGGCGGCGACGAGACACTCGCCGTGGACCTGCTGAACTCACTCCTCCTGGAATTCCCCGTGAGCCCGCAGATCTCCGGCCATGACTTCCGGGACGACGACGGGCGCCCCCTGTGGCACATGCACCTGGCGGACCACCCCTCGAACGCGACCGCGGGCTACGCCGCCATCGCCGCGATGGGCCTGGCCTTCCACCTCACCGAGTACGGCGTGGACCGCCTGGGCCTGTGCGAGGCGGCACCGTGCCGCAACGCCTACCTCGACACGTCCACCAACCGCTCCCGGCGCTACTGCTCGGACCGCTGCGCGACCCGCGCCAACGTGGCCGCCTACCGGGCCCGCAAACGCCTGGAGGCGGACCGGTCGGCGAGCACCGGCCGGGCGGCGACCAGCAGCCAGCGGACGAGCGCGAACAGCGAGCGCTGACCTTCGGGCCGGGGCCGGTACCGGAACCGCACCTTGCCGAGCACGAGCTCGTCGGGCACAGCCCCGTAGTCCGTGCTGTCCCCGCCGGCGTACGGGTTGTCGCCGAGCACCCACCAGCCGCCCTCACGCCGCTCGGCGGCCCGCTTCACCACGAGCAGGTCCTGCTGGAAGGGATGCCGCAGAACGACCACGTCGCCGGCCCTCAGCCGCGCCCCGTAGTGCACGACCAGCCGGTCCCCGTGCCGGAGCGTGGGCACCATCGACGGTCCCGTCACCTCGGCTCCCCCGAACGGCAGCACGGCCCTGTCCCGTTCGGACTCCTGCGACAGCTCCGGCATCACCGGCACCTCCCCGGTCTGATCCTCCACCACTCCCAGTCCCAGTCTCACCCCGGACTTTTGTCCTAAGCCCACGGGGGCACTCGCGAAAACGCGCCTCCCACGGAGTAATGTCCCACCTGAGAAGACGATCACGAGGAAGGATTGCTCCATGCTTTCCCGCCTGTTTGCCCCCAAGGTCAAGGTCAGCGCGCACTGCGACCTGCCCTGCGGCGTGTACGACCCGGCCCAGGCCCGCATCGAGGCGGAGTCGGTGAAGGCCGTGCAGGAGAAGATGGCCGCCAACGACGACCCGCACTTCCAGGCTCGCGCGACCGTCATCAAGGAGCAGCGCGCCGAGCTCGCCAAGCACCACGTCTCCGTTCTGTGGAGCGACTACTTCAAGCCGCCGCACTTCGAGAAGTACCCGGAGCTGCACCAGCTGGTCAACGACGCCCTCAAGGCCCTCTCGGCCGCCAAGGCGTCCACCGACCCGGCCACGGGCCAGAAGGCGCTCGACTACATCGCCCAGATCGACAAGATCTTCTGGGAGACCAAGAAGGCCTGATCTTGAATCATGCCCTCTGACCTGCGATTACGTTCGTTGCAGCGTCTCCTTGTCCGCACCCGGGCCGCAGGCCGCCGAGCACGGCGTCCATGACGGCCCGGGTGCGGTCTTCTGTGCGATGTGCTGAACAATGCGCGTTCGCCATGCGTACTGATAGCGAGGCGGCCTGTTCGCGGGCCTCGCCTACGTGCCGCTGGTGGGACGATGTGGCCGCGTCGCGCACCGTGGGCTCCCCTGCATCCGGTACGGCGCGGCCCCGGAGAGACGGGTCGCATGAGCGTACAGGTACTCCTCATCGAGGACGACGAGACCATCGCCGAGCCGCTGGCCGAGGGGGTGGGACGGTTCGGTGTCTCGGTGGACTGGGTTGCCACGGGAGCAGACGGCCTGAAAGGCCCGTACGGGGACGCCGTCCTGCTTGATCTCGGGCTGCCGGACATGGACGGTCTCGACGTGTGCCGCGGCATCCGCCGCGTTTCGGACGTCCCGATCATCATTCTCAGTGCGCGTGGCGAGGAAACCGATCGCATTCTGGGCCTGGACGTGGGGGCCGACGACTACTTGGCGAAGCCGTTCAGCGTGCGGGAGCTCGTGGCGCGTATCCGTGCCGTCTCCCGTCGGTTGCAGCGTGTGCAGAACGCCGATCTCCCGGCACTCCCGGCACTCCCGGCAGGAGGCGACGGGCCCGTTCCGACGGTCGGCTTCGGGGGGTTCGGGGCGCCCGCACAGGTCTTCTCGTTCGCGGTGCGGGCGAAGCACGATGACGCGGGTGCTGCGCCCGTCCCGTCCGGCGATGCTCCGCCCGGTTCGCTGGTGGTGGATCCCAGGACCCGCCAGGTGTGGGTGGACGGGAACGCCGTCGCGCTGACGCCCAAGGAGTTCGACCTGCTGGCGCTGCTGCATGAGGACCCGGGCGCGGTCTACGCACGCCGGGAGATCCTCGACCGGGTCTGGGACGCGCACTACCGGGGTCCGACCAAGACACTGGACGCGCACGTGGCCGCTCTGCGCCGCAAGCTCGGCCACCCGGAGTGGATCCAGACGCTGCGGGGTGTGGGGTTCAGGCTGGCGCTCGACGGCACGGCAGGGGAATCGGGCACCGGCCGCGGCGACACCGCGGAGGACGGTGTCCGATGACCCGCCGGCTGCTGCTGGGCAATCTGAGCATCGCCGTGCTGGTACTGCTCTGTCTGGAGATCCCGTTGGCCTTCGTCTACTCCCGGGCCGAGAAGGAACGCACCGTCACCGCCACGCACGACGAGGCCGATTCGGTATCCGCGTTCGCCGAGTTGTCCCTGGCGGCCGGCCGGGAGGAGCGGGAACTGGCGCATCGGCTCGTCGAGTGCGCGCGGCGCATCGGTGGACAGGTGGTCGTGGTCGGGCGGTCCGGGGCGGTGATCGCTTCCTCCCACCGGATGTCCGCGGGGCAGACCGGTCGACTGCCCGCCCTTCCCGAGGTCGCCGCCGCGCTGAGCGGGCTCGGTCCCTTCCACGCGCGTACCTCCACGATCGACGGCACGCCCCACCTGTCCGTCGCGGTCCCGGTGGGCCACGACACCCCTCCGGCCGCCGCCGTGCACATCACCGTGCCCACCGATGCCGTCCACAGCCGGGTGAACCAGGTGTGGTTGCTGCTGGCCCTGGCCGGGCTCGCGGTACTCGCCGCCGTCACCGGAGTGGCGTTCGCCTTCGCCCGGTGGGCCGCACGGCCGATCCGGGAACTGGAGCATGCCACCGCCGGTCTGGCCGACGGCCGGCTCGACAGCCCGGTCCCCGTGACCACCGGGCCGCCCGAGGTGCGCAGCCTGGCGGAAACGTTCAACCGCACCGCGGCCCGGCTGGAACAACTCCTGGCCTCGCAACGGGCCTTCGCCGGTGAGGCCTCGCACCAGCTCAAGACGCCGCTCGCCGCCCTGCGGCTGCGCCTGGACAATCTGGAACCGGCGGTCGCCGTGCAGGCCCGGGGCAGTCTGAACGCCGCGCTGACCGAGACGGACCGGCTGGCCAACCTGGTGGAGGGACTGCTGGCGATGGCCCGCCTGGAGGACAACGCCGCCGTCGGCGAGGCGATCGACGCGGCGGCCGTCTGCGCCGAACGGCACCGCACCTGGGCCGCGCTCTTCAAGGAGCACGACGTGGACCTCGTGTTCCAGGACGGGGGAGTCGATACGGTGCTCGCACTGCCGGGAGCCGTCGAGCAGATCCTCGACAACCTGCTCGCCAACGCCCTGCGTGCCTCACCGCCCGGCAGCACGGTCCGCCTCGAACTGCGTCACCACGCTCCGGGCCGACGCCGCTCCACCGCGGGCGACCGTGGTCTCCGGGCCGAACTGCACGTCATCGACGAGGGTCCGGGTATGCCCCCGGAGCAGCGCCGCCGCGCCTTCGACCGGTTCTGGCGCGCTCCCGGCGCCCCCAAGGGCGGGACCGGTCTGGGTCTGTCCCTGGTCCAGCGACTCGCGCAGCTCAGCGGTGGCGAAGCCGTCCTGCGAGAGGGGTCCCTGGGCGGCCTCGATGCCTTCGTGCGGCTGCCGTGTCCCGGCCCCGCCTCCGGCCGGCCGTCCGCCGGCCACCGTCCGCAACGGCCGGCTTCCCGGGTCTGACGGGCTCCGTACACCCCGCCCTGCCGTGGGGGCGATGGCCGGGCCACCTCACCGGCGGGCCGACGGCTCGTTCCCTCGCCGGGAACACGCGGGCGCCCCGCCGCACCAGGGTGAGCTGGTACCGCGGGGCGCCTACACGGGGGGGCAAGCTCAGTCGTCGAGACCGTCGCCGCGGTCGTCGCCGCCTCCGGAGTCCTCGGCACCCTGGGAGTCCTCGAAGTCTCCTGAGTCCCCTGCGTCCTCGCCCACGATCTCTCCCGTGAAGGCGTCGACAAGGGCCTCTATCGAGCCGCCCCCCAGTTGCGCCTCGACCTCCCAGACCGCCCTGCCTCCCTCCTCGTCCAGTTCCACCTTGACCACGCGCGCACCCGGTTCGGCGGCGGTGACAGTCTCGGCGGCGTCGACGGCGTTGACGGGACGCGGCCCGAACCGTGCGTCCAGCTCCGGGTCGATCTCGATCTCGAAGCTCGGTGCGGCGGCGGTGCGGACCGCCTCCCGCGACGTCGAGTCGGACTCGCCGGCCGTGGCGAACGCGGCGCCCACCGTGCCGGAGAGCAGAAGCCCGCCGCCGATAATGCTCAGGACCTTCATCTTGCCCATGGTTGTCCTCCTGGGAATGCGACCTGTCCGGCCGCCGGACCGCGGGAGAGAGCCTCGGTGAACAGACCTCACCCGGGGGAGCCGGCACCACCAGTGCATGCAGGAGGACGCTAGCGACCGGCGCCCAGCGCAAGGTTAAGGAAAGGAAGGGCCCAGGTCAGGCGCCGCGCACGGGGGTGCTGCGGAGCGAGCCGAGCGAGCCCCACGGCACTCCGGGCTACTTCGGGGCCCCCTTCGACGGCGCGCTCGCGGTGCCCTCCTCGGCCTCCTCGACGCACGCCGTGCACTCGGGGTTCCGGCACGGTCCGGGGCCCCAGACGGGCACCCAGGCGCCGAGCGTCTTGTGCCGCCGTACCACGGTGGCCACGGGCTGTCCGCAGACGGGACAGACATGCTCATCCCTGTCCATGCCCTCAGGGTAGGGCGGGACGGCCGGCTTGGCAGCGCACGGGCGGGGCCCGCGCACCGTGGGGATGCGCGGGACCCGCCCTGACCGGAGCCACCGACGCCGTAGGGGTCAGTTCAGCACGGACCCGCAGCTCCGGGGCCTTCACCTCCGTGTCTCCACTTTGCGTGACCGCGCCGCTCAGTTGCTGCGGCGCGTCACGAACTCCGCCAGCGCGAGGAGGCCACCGGCCGCCTCCGGGTCAGGGACCGCGCGGGACAACTCCTGCATCGCCCGTGACATACGGTCGGCCGCCTGGCTCTGCGCCCAGTCACGGCCACCCGCCCGCTCCACCGCGAGGACCGTGCGCTCCAGCTCCCCCGCTTCGTACGGCAGTCCGTACAGCTCGGCGAGCTCGGCCGCCGCCGGGGTGCCGGACGCGAGGGCGGCGACGACGGGCAGTGACTTCTTGCGGGCCATGAGATCCGCCCCGGCCGGCTTGCCGGTACGCCTCGGGTCACCCCAGATGCCGATCACGTCGTCGATGAGCTGGAAAGCGAGCCCGGCCTCACGCCCGAACGCGTCCAGCGCCTCCACGCGTTCCTCACTCGCACCCGCGTACAGCCCTCCCAGCGCACAGGCGCATCCGAGCAACGCGCCCGTCTTGGCCTCGGCCATGGCGAGCACCTCGTCGAGAGTGACCTCGTTCGGGCCGCGCTTCTCCATGGCCGTGTCCGCGTGCTGGCCCGCGCACAGCTCGATGACACAGTCCGCGAGCCGGACGGCGGCCGCCGCGGCCGCCGGGTGCGGGTCCTCGGCGAGCATCCGCTGGGCCAGCGCCTCAAGGGCGTCCCCGGCGAGGATCGCGCCTGCGTCGCCGAACACGGCCCACGCGGTGGGCCGGTGCCTGCGGGTGGTGTCCCGGTCCATGACGTCGTCATGGAGCAGTGTGAAGTTGTGCACCAACTCCACGGCTGCCGCGGCCGATACGGCGACGGACTGCGGCCCGCCGAGTGCCGACGCCGCGGCCAGCACGAGTGCGGGGCGTATGGCCTTGCCCGCGTTGCCCGTCGCCGGGGTGCCGTCCGCGTGCTCCCAACCGAAGTGGTAGCGCGCGATCCGGCGCATCGGGCCCGGCAGCGACTCGACGGCCCGGCGCAGCTCGGGGTCGACCGACGCCCGCGCCCGCTCCAGGATTCCAGCCGCCTCCTGCTCGTCGGGCGGGCTCGACGAGCCCTGCCGTCCGATCGTCCCCGCGATGCCCGCCGGACCGGCGGTTCTCACCTCACCGGCGGGGCGTGTCGGACCTGCGGGACTCGCCGAGCCTGCCGAACCGGCGCCCCCTGCGGAGCTCACCGGAGGCGCCGGAGCGTCCCCGAACGCCGGGACCACCGGGACCGCCGATGTCATGGGACTCTCGGCCCGCACGGAACCCGTGTCCCAGGCGGAATCCGCCGGGCCTACCGGGCCCACGGGCCTGCCTGGATCATCCGCCGAGCCTGTCGGGGCTACGGAACTCGCGATGGGGCTCAGCACGGCGTGCGGGGCGCGGTCGGTCACTGCCAGCGGCCGATCTCGACGTTCTCCAGGACGCCGAGCGCGTCCGGGACGAGGACCGCCGCCGAGTAGTAGGCCGTCACCAGGTACTTGATGATCGCCTGCTCGTTGATGCCCATGAACCGAACGGACAGGCTCGGCTCGATCTCGTCCGGGATGCCCGACTGCCGAAGCCCGATGACGCCCTGCTCCTCCTCTCCGGTACGCATACAGATGATGGACGTCGTCCTGGAGTCGCTGACCGGGATCTTGTTGCACGGGAAGATCGGCACTCCGCGCCAGGTGGGGATGCGGTTGCCCGCGATCTCGATGCTCTCCGGCACGAGCCCGCGCTTGTTGCACTCGCGGCCGAACGCGGCGATCGCGCGCGGGTGAGCGAGGAACAGCTTGGAACCGCGCCGGCGGCAGAGCAGCTCGTCCAGGTCGTCGGGGCTGGGCACGCCGTCGTGCGGTTGCAGTCGCTGGTCGTACTCGCAGTTGTGGAGCAGCCCGAACTCGCGGTTGTTGATGAGCTCGTGCTCCTGGCGTTCCTTCAACGCCTCGACTGTCAGCCGGAGTTGCTGCTCCGTCTGGTTCATCGGCTGGTTGTAGAGGTCCGCCACCCGCGTGTGGACGCGCAGGACGGTCTGGGCGACGCTCAGCTCGTACTCGCGCGGCGCGGCCTCGTAGTCCACGAAGGTGTGCGGGATGTCCGGCTCGCCGGTGTGGCCGGCGGCGAGCTCGATCTCTTTCTCGCCATATTTGTTGGTGCGCTGCGAGGGGACGGACCGCAGCTGCTCAAGGTGCTCGCGCAGGGAGTCGGAGCGCTCCGCGATCTGGTCGAGGGCCTGACGAG
This sequence comes from Streptomyces bluensis, assembly GCF_014650715.1. Lineage (GTDB taxonomy): Bacteria > Actinomycetota > Actinomycetes > Streptomycetales > Streptomycetaceae > Streptomyces > Streptomyces bluensis. The sequence continues at coordinate 103,396 of NZ_BMVM01000018.1, forward strand.
GGAGGGCGAGGACGGTGCAGGCGGTGACCGCGCGCGCCGTGTACTCCCAGATCGTGTCCGGGTCGAGGAGTGCCTGGTCACCGAAGTACGCCCCGTCGGCGAGGACGCCGAGGACCGTGTCGTCCCCGTACGGACCCGTGCCGATCTTCTCCACCTTGCCGTGAGCGAGCAGGAGCACCTCGTCGGTCGGGCTGCCGAACTCCGCGAGCACCGCGCCGGGCTGGAACTCCCGCTGCTCACAGCGCCGGGCGAGTTCGCCCAGGACGTCATCGTCCTCGTACGACCGCAGGGCCGGCAGTTCGCACAGCTCCGCGGGGATGACCGTGACCTGGTCGCCGGTCTTCACGAAGGTGATGCGGCCGTCGCCCACCGCGTAGCTGAGCCGCCGGTTCACCCGGTATGTGCCACCCTGCACGTTCACCCACGGCAGCATCCGCAGCAGCCAGCGGGAGCTGATCTCCTGCATCTGGGGTGCGGACTTGGTGGTCGTGGCCAGGTTCCGCGCGGCCGACGTGCCGAGACTCTGCTGCGGCTTTTCCTGCGCGTGGACCTCTTCGCCTACCGACATAAAGGAATGCCCTCCCGGTCGTGCCCTGATCTCACGGTCATGCGCCGATCTCGCTGGCAAGCCTTCCAGTGCGGAGCTGATGGTGCTATTACCCGAAAGAGCGGGAATGGATCTTCGCTGTGCTGGGCAGACTGGGGGCCTTTGCCGCGGGGCCCCGACGTGAGGCGGGAACTTCAAGATCCGGCCGCCCGTTTGATGTCACGACGGGCCCTTCGGCCGAATCGACTCACCATCCACCCCCGAACCACTCGACACTCATCCTCAAAGCCTCAAACCGCCCGATCCACTCGATCCACTCGATCCACTCGACGACGGGAGACGTCATGGCAGGCTTCCTCGACCGCGCCAAGGAGCAGGCGCAGCGCGGCCTTGTTCAGGGCAAGCAGAAGCTCGACGAGGTGCAGACCCAGCGGGCCGGCAGCGATCTGCTGAAGAAGCTGGGCGCGGCCTACTACGCGGAGCGGCGTGGCAGTGGCTCCCCGGCCGCCACGCAGCAGGCGCTCCAGGCGCTGGAGGCCCACATCGCCACGCATGGGGACGGCTTCCTGCGCTCCTGAGGCGGGGGCGGCCCCTCGCGGTGTCGCCTGCCGTTCGGCGAGCAGTCCGACCATCACTCCGGACAAGCCCTGACACCCCGGCAGCCGCCTGACCGGATCGGCTCGCACATCGTGCGAACGACGGGTCGCGGCCGCCGGGTCGGGGGTACAGCAGCGGTACGAGGCGGCCGCGCCGGGTGGCCGTTGCCCAGTGCGAAGGAGGCGGTCATGGCCTCACCCATGTCCGCGGGCACGTTTCTCGCCATCCTCAAGGACGAGGGCGTCACGGTCGTCGAGGTCGGTGACTGGGAGCACCACAACCGCAACGACAAGGGCCCATGGGGCCCGGTCCACGGCGTGATGATCCACCACACGGTGACATCGGGCAGCGAGAGAACCGTGCAGATCTGCCGCGACGGCTACGCGGACCTGCCCGGCCCGCTGTGCCACGGGGTCATCACCAAGGACGGCCGCGTCCACCTCGTCGGCTACGGCCGTGCCAACCACGCGGGGCTGGGCGACGACGACGTCCTGCGGGCGGTGATCGCCGAGACGGCCCTCCCTCCGGACAACGAGGCGAACACGGACGGCAACCGCCACTTCTACGGCTTCGAGTGCGAGAACCTCGGCGACGGCGAGGATCCCTGGCCCGAGGCCCAGTTGGACGCCATCGAGCGTGTCTCCGCGGCGATCTGCCGCCACCACGGCTGGACGGCCCCCTCCGTGATCGGCCACCTTGAGTGGCAGCCGGGCAAGGTGGACCCTCGCGGCTTCACGATGGCGTCGATGAGGGAGCGCATCCACAGCCGGCTGACGTGACACGTACATCCGGCTGAGGACGGGGGGTCCTGTCGGCCGCCGCCCCACCCCGGCTCACCCCGCCCCCTGTCCGACAATGGGCAGGTGACCAGTCTTGCCGCCCTTCGACCGGAGCTGCCGTCCCCCGTGCAGCACATCGACGACGAGCGGTTCGGGCGGCGCGGAGTGCGGCTGGTGGTGAAGCGGGACGATCTGATCCATCCGGAGCTGGTCGGGAACAAGTGGCGCAAGCTCGCCCCGAACCTGCGGGCCGCCGCGGGCCGCCCCGTGGTCACCTTCGGCGGCGCGTACTCGAATCACCTGCGGGCCACGGCCGCCGCGGGCCGCCTGCTGGGGCTGCCCACCGTGGGGGTGGTGCGGGGCGAGGAGCTGGCCGACCGCCCCCTCAACCCCTCGCTGGCCCGGTGCGCGGCCGACGGCATGCGGCTGCACTTCGTCGCGCGGTCGGCGTACCGCCGCAGGACCGACCCGGGGACGCTGGCCGCGATCCTCCGTGCCGCGGGCGCCGAGGACGCCTACGTCGTCCCCGAGGGCGGCAGCAACTCCCTCGCCGTGCGTGGCTGTGAGGAACTCGGCGAGGAACTGCGCGGCCGGGCCGATGTCGTGGCGTTGGCCTGTGGCACCGGCGGCACCCTCGCCGGGCTGGCCGCGGGTCTCGCGCCCGGACAGCGCGCCCTGGGTGTGCCCGTCCTGCGGGGCGGCTTCCTGGACGGCGAGATACGTACCCTCCAGCAGCGCGCCTTCGGCGGCCCCCGCGGCGACTGGTCCCTCGACGACCGCTTCCACTTCGGCGGCTACGCCCGCACCACCCCCGAACTCGACGCCTTCGCCGAGGCGTTCGAGCAGCGCCACGGACTGCCGGTCGAGCGCCTCTATGTGGCCAAGATGCTGTACGGGCTCGCCACCCTCGCCGAGGAGGGCGCCTTCCCCCGGGGGACGACCCTCGCGGCGGTCATCACGGGAGCGCCGTTCGCCGGCTGAGGCGTCCGTGCTCACCCCTCGGATTCCCGGTAGGCCGCAGCCTCCTCCAGGTCCAGTCTGCGCAGCAGGGTCCGGAGCATCTCGTCGTCGATGTACCGGCCGTCCCGGAGCCTCACGAAGACAGCACGCTCGGCGCCGATCATCTCCCGGGAGAGGCGGCTGTAGGTGTCCGCGGCGGTCTCGCCGGTCAGCGGGTTCACCGAGCCCAGCCGCTCCCACACGGCGTTGCGGCGCCGCTCCAGGACCGTGCGGAGCCGGTCGGCCAGCGGCGGCGGCAGCGCGTTGTGCTCGTCCGCGAGCAGCTCGTCGAGGCGCTCCTCGGCGACCCGGGAGGCCTGGGCCTGGGCGTTGGCCTCGGCGAGGGTCTCGGCCTGGGAGTCCCGTCCGGGCAGCCGCAGCAGGCGGATCAGCGGGGGCAGGGTGAGCCCCTGGAGGACCAGGGTGCCGATGACCGTGGTGAAGGTCAGGAACAGCAGCAGGTTGCGCTCGGGGAAGGGCCCGCCACCGCTGACCGTCATGGGGATCGAGAAGGCGATGGCCAGCGACACCACGCCCCGCATTCCGGCCCAGCCGACGATGAAGGGGGCCTTCCAGGTGGGGTTGTCCTCCCGTTCCCTGATGCGGCGCGAGAGCATCCGCGGCAGGAAGGTCGCCGGGTACACCCACAGGAAGCGGGCGACGACCACCACGACGAAGAGGACTGTCGCGTACCAGGCGGCGCGTGTGCCCTCGTACTCGCCGAGCCCTGTGAGGACGACCTGCAGTTGCAGTCCGATCAGTGCGAACACCGCCGACTCCAGCAGGAAGCCGACCATCTTCCACACCGCCTCCTCCTGGAGCCGGGTCGCGAAGTCGACCTGCCAGTTGCGGAACCCCAGGTAGAGGCCGACGACGACCACGGCGAGCACTCCTGAGGCGTGCACCCACTCGGCGAGCCCGTACGCGACGAACGGGATCAGCAAGGAGAGGGTGTTTTGCAAAAGCGCTTCCTTCAAGTGGGTGCGCAGCCAGTGGATCGGCACCATCAGCAGCAGCCCCACCGCGATCCCGCCGACCGCCGCCAGCACGAACTCGCCGATCGCGCCCGCCCAGGTGGCGCCCTCGCCGACCGCGGCGGCCAGGGCCACCCGGTACGCGGTGATCGCGGTGGCGTCGTTCACCAGGGACTCGCCCTGCAGGATCGTGGTGATCCGCGACGGCAGCCCCACCCTGCGCGCGACCGCCGTCGCCGCGACCGCGTCCGGCGGCGCCACCACGGCTCCGAGCACCAGTGCGGCGGTCAGCGGCAGCCCCGGCACGATCAGATACGCGGCCCAGCCGACGGCGAGTGTCGCGAACAGCACGTATCCGACCGACAGCAGCGCCACCGGCCGCAGTTGGGCCCGCAGGTCGAGGTAGGAGCTCTCCGTGGCCGCCGTGTACAGCAGTGGCGGCAGGATCAGCGGCAGTACGACGTGCGGGTCGAGCGTGTACTCGGGTACCCCGGGCACGTACGAGACGGCCAGGCCGGCCGCGACGAGCAGCAGGGGCGGCGGCACGGGTGTACGACGGGCCGCACCGGCGACGGCGGCACTGCCCGCGACCAGCAACAGCAGTGGCAACACGTCCATGGTCTTCGCCCGCCCTCTTTCCGCGCCGCGTTCCGCGCGACCGTCGTAACCTGGCCATCATGAAACAGTGCACGCACGTCGACGCGCTGCCGGGCCCGGAGCCGGCGCCGCTGAGCGACACCTGCCCCGAGTGTCTGGCCGCCGGTACGCACCCGGTGCAACTGCGGCTGTGCCTGGCGTGCGGGTACGTCGGCTGCTGCGACACCTCGCCCGGCCGGCACGCGACCGAGCACTACAAGGAGAGCGGCCACCCCATCATGCGGACCTTCGAACCTGGCGAGAGCTGGCGCTGGTGCTTCGTCGACCACGTACTCGTGTGACGCGCGTCCACCGGGCACGCGACCGTCGAACAGTAATGCGCATGACACGAGCGGCGCGAGCGGGTACTCATGTGACACGGTTCGAGGGTCTGACGTGTGGGTACGTGAATCCGGCGCGCGCTCTTCCTATTTGAGGCCCGCAGACCCCTAGCCACCGAGCGTGTTCATGTGCTTACTATGAGTGACAGCACGAGACGGGGTCCCCGGGACACGGAACGTGGGAGCGCGGTAGCGTCACCGCTGAACCACATGACGCGTTACCCCGGGGGGCGACCCTCGGACCCCGAAACAGCTTGTACCACCTTGGAGGTGAGGGTGTCCCAGATTGCAGGCGAGCCCGCGACCCAGGACTTCGTGGAAGTCCGGCTGCCGGCTGCGGGTGCCTACCTGTCGGTGCTGCGTACGGCCACGGCCGGCCTCGCGGCCCGTTTGGACTTCACCCTCGACGAGATCGAGGACCTGCGCATCGCGGTCGACGAGGCCTGCGCGATCCTGCTTCAGCAGGCCGTGCCCGGCTCGGTGCTCAGTTGCGTCTTCCGTCTCGTCGACGACTCGCTTGAGGTGACGGTCTCCGCCCCGACCACGGACGGCCACGCGCCCTCGCGGGACACCTTCGCCTGGACCGTCCTGTCGGCCCTCGCGGGCAAGGTGTCGTCCGCCGTCGACGACGACAAAACCGTTTCGATCAGCCTCTACAAACAGCGCGGCGCGGGACCCGGGCCGGCGTGAGGAACGGGGAAGGGCCGGTGCGGGACGAAGAGCGCGGCACACGGGAACTTCCCGCCGGGGGCACAGACGGCCCGGGCGGGCCGCGGCACCGGGCGGACGGCGTCGACGGCATCCCCGAGCAGGCCCGGCCGCACCCGGAGGACGACTCCTCGGCGGCGGTCGGCGTGTCTCAGCGGGCAGAGCCGATCGACGACGAGGAGCACGGTGAGCTCTCCGACGGGCGAAGGAATCCGGAGGGTGCCGTACGGAGCACCACGTCCTCGGAAGGGCGGCGTCGGGTGACGGCGGGCGGGACTATGAGCGAGCACGAGCGGAACGGTGAGCAGAGCGTGCAGGGCACGCAGCACGACCCCCACGACCGCAGCGGGGCGCGGGCGATGTTCGTCGAGCTGCGCGCGCTGAAGGAGGGCAGCGCCGAGTACGCGGAGCTGCGCAACCAGCTGGTCCGGATACACCTGCCGCTCGTCGAGCACCTCGCGCGCCGCTTCCGCAACCGCGGGGAGCCGCTGGACGACCTCACCCAGGTCGCCACCATCGGCCTGATCAAGTCGGTGGACCGCTTCGACCCGGACCGCGGTGTCGAGTTCTCGACCTACGCCACGCCCACCGTGGTCGGCGAGATCAAGCGCCACTTCCGCGACAAGGGCTGGGCGGTCCGCGTCCCCCGCCGGCTCCAGGAGCTGCGCCTGGCGCTCACCACGGCCACGGCGGAGCTCTCCCAGCTCCACGGCCGCTCCCCCACCGTCCACGAGCTGGCCGAGAAGCTGGCCATCTCGGAGGAAGAGGTCCTGGAGGGGCTGGAGTCGGCGAACGCCTACTCGACCCTCTCTCTGGACGTCCCCGACACGGACGACGAGTCCCCGGCGGTGGCGGACACCCTGGGCGCGGAGGACGAGGCGCTGGAGGGCGTCGAGTACCGCGAGTCGCTCAAGCCGCTCCTGGAGGATCTCCCCCCGAGGGAGAAGCGAATCCTGCTCCTCCGCTTCTTCGGCAACATGACCCAGTCCCAGATCGCCCAGGAAGTCGGCATCTCCCAGATGCACGTCTCCCGCCTACTGGCCCGCACCCTGGCCCAGCTCCGGGAGAAACTCCTGGTCGAGGAGTAGCCCCCTCACAGGCCCTGGCGGTCCGCCAGGTCGTACCGCTCCGCGGGGGCGCTCCTCACTTCTGGTCCTGCACGTCCCCTGGACCTCGGATGCCGAGAGCCCGGGTCGTGGCCGGGTTCACCAGGAGAACCAGCGCGGTGACCGCCACGACCGCGAGGACGATCCCACCCGGGATGGCCATGCTGTCGGCCTGGAGGAGGTTGTACGCCACCGGGAGCGCCATGATCTGTGTGATGACCGCCGGCCCCCGGCTCCAGCTGCGCCGCAGGAACAGTCCCCGCGCGGCGAGCAGGGGCAGCAACGCGAGCACGATCAGGGTGACTCCCCCGGTGATGGCCTGCTGACGATCGTCCGGGTGACCTGCCAGTCCCAGCACGAGCATGGCCCCGCCTCCCACGGCGAGGGCCAGCCCTTCCGACGCGGCCAGCGCTGCCGCGGCGGTCAGCCGTCCGGGGCGGGGCTCGGCGTCGGAGTTCCCGGGATCGCGGTTCTGCTCAGAGGTCACCTGGGAAGCGTATCCCTCCGGGGGTGCGGGCCGTCGGCCCCCAACCCCCTACCTCGAAGTGGGCCGAGTATCACCCTGTAGGTACCCTGCATCGCATGCGTGCACTTCTCGTGGTCAATCCGGCGGCAACCACCACAAGCGCACGTACGCGCGATGTGCTGATCCACGCGCTCGCGAGCGAGATGAAGCTCGACGCGGTCACGACGGAGTACCGCGGCCACGCACGCGACCTCGGCCGGCAGGCGGCGGACGAGGACGTCGACCTGGTCATCACGCTCGGCGGCGACGGCACGATCAACGAGGTCGTGAACGGCCTCCTCCACGAGGGCCCCGACCCCGACCGTCTCCCGCGCCTCGCCGTGGTCCCCGGCGGGTCCACCAATGTCTTCGCTCGCGCCCTGGGCCTCCCCAACGACGTGGTGGAGGCGACCGGCGCCCTCCTGGACGCTCTGCGTCGGGACAGCGAGCGCACGGTGGGTCTGGGGCTCGCCGCGGGAACACCGGGCAGCGAGGACGAGGGCGTCCCCGCCCGCTGGTTCACCTTCAATGCCGGCCTGGGCTTCGACGCCGGCGTGGTCGGCCGCGTCGAACAGCACCGCGAGCGCGGTAAGCGCTCCACGCACTCCCTCTATCTGCGCCAGGCGATACGCCAGTTCCTCGGGGAGCCGCACCGCAGCCAGGGAACCATCACACTGGAGCGCCCCGGCGCCGACCCGGTGACCGATTTGGTGCTGTCCATAGTCTGCAACACCTCCCCGTGGACGTATCTGGGCAATCGCCCGGTGTACGCGTCACCTAAGGCCTCGTTCGATAAGGGCCTCGACGTGCTCGGTCTCAGCCGGATGTCGACGGCCTCGGTTGCCCGGTATGGCACCCAGTTGCTCACTTCGTCCCCCGAGCACGGACCCCACGGCAAGCATGCGACCTCCCTCCATGACCTGACCGACTTCACCTTGCATTCGAAGGTGCCACTCCCGCTTCAGATGGACGGCGACCACCTCGGGCTGCGTACGAGCGTGACGTTCACAGGCGTACGCCGTGCACTGCGTGTGATTGTGTGAGCGGAAGACGCAAAAGTCCTTCCACTCGAACGTTTAGGCCAGGATCCACCCCATGGAAGTACGGCTGTGACCTAGTCGACACCGAGGAATCAAAAAAAACTTTCCGGAAGGGGTTGTATCCGCCGCTGAGGTTTGCGAGTCTCTACGTGGCGCTCGGGACAGCCCGCACCATCGGCCCCACAGAGCACCGGAACCCCTCCTCAAATCCAAGGACCACACCAGCACGTCTGGTGATCGGCCCTTCACTTGTTGAGGGATTCGTGAAAGCGTTCACATTCACAAGCAACGTGCAAGTAACACCAAGAGAGGTAGCAGCCATGGACTGGCGTCACAACGCCGTTTGCCGCGAGGAAGACCCCGAGCTGTTCTTCCCCATCGGCAACACCGGTCCTGCGCTGCTGCAGATCGAGGAAGCCAAGGCTGTCTGCCGTCGCTGCCCGGTGATCGAGCAGTGTCTGCAGTGGGCGCTTGAGTCCGGTCAGGACTCCGGCGTCTGGGGTGGTCTCAGCGAGGACGAGCGCCGCGCCATGAAGCGCCGCGCCGCTCGCAACCGGGCCCGTCAGGCCTCCGCCTGACATCCCACCCAGCAATAGCCTGAGCTTGGCGGCGCGTACAGCGCGTACGCATCTCCCGCCCCCGAGCCGCAGCGCGCAGTGCCCCCGATGCGCATGATTCAGAGCATCTGAGCCCCGGACCGGTTTCCTGGTCCGGGGCTCATCGCTGTTTCGGCGCCTGTTCCGTACGCCTGTTCCGTCCGCGAGCCGCAGCCGCGCGACCGTTCGCCTGCGCAATGCATGTGAACGTTTTGCGTACGCCTACTTCTGCGCCCGCACCGGAACGTCGAGGAGCACCCTCGTCCCCCGCTCGGGCGCCGGCACCATGTCGAACGTGCCGCCCAACTCCCCCTCCACCAGCGTCCGTACGATCTGCAGGCCGAGATTGCCCGAACTGTGCGGGTCGAAGCCGTCGGGGAGGCCGACGCCGTCGTCCTGGACGGTGACGAGGAGGCGGGCCTCCTTCGTCGTGCCACCGCGCACCACCGAGACCTCCACGGTGCCGGTTTCGCCCTCGCGGAAGCCGTGTTCGAGGGCGTTCTGCAGGATTTCCGTGAGAACCATGGAGAGCGGGGTCGCCACCTCCGCGTCCAGGATCCCGAACCGGCCGCTGCGCCGGCCCGTGACCTTGCCCGGGGAGATCTCCGCGACCATCGCGAGGACGCGGTCGGCGATCTCGTCGAACTCCACCCGCTCGTCCAGGTTCTGCGACAGCGTCTCGTGCACGATCGCGATGGACCCGACCCGTCGTACGGCCTCTTCCAGGGCCGCACGGCCGCGCTCGGACTCGATGCGCCGGGCCTGGAGGCGCAGCAGCGCGGCGACCGTCTGGAGGTTGTTCTTGACGCGGTGGTGGATCTCGCGGATCGTCGCGTCCTTCGTGATCAACTCGCGCTCGCGGCGGCGCAGTTCGGTGACGTCCCTGAGGAGGACCAGGGAGCCGATGCGGGTGCCCTTGGGCTTGAGCGGGATCGCGCGGAACTGGATGACCCCGTCATGGGCCTCGATCTCGAACTCGCGTGGCGCCCAGCCGCTGGCCACCTTGGCGAGCGCCTCGTCCACCGGGCCCCGGGACGGGGCGAGTTCGGCGGTCGTCAGGCCGAGGTGGTGACCCACCAGGTCGGCGGCGAGACCGAGACGGTGGTACGCGGAGAGGGCGTTCGGGGAGGCGTACTGGACGATGCCGTCGGCGTCGAGCCGGATCAGTCCGTCGCCCACGCGCGGTGATGCGTCCATTTCGAGCTGCTGGTTCGAGAACGGAAACGATCCGGCGGCGATCATCTGGGCGAGGTCGGACGCGCTCTGGAGATACGTCAGTTCGAGACGGCTCGGGGTGCGCACGGTCAGCAGGTTGGTGTTGCGCGCGATGACACCGAGGACGCGGCCCTCCCGGCGCACGGGGATGGACTCGACCCGTACGGGAACCTCCTCACGCCACTCCGGGTCGCCCTCGCGCACGATCCTGCCCTCGTCCAGGGCCGCGTCCAGGAGGGGTCTGCGGCCGCGCGGGACGAGGTGGCCGACCATGTCGTCCTGGTACGAGGTGGGGCCCGTGTTGGGGCGCATCTGGGCGACAGAGACGTAGCGGGTGCCGTCGTGGGTGGGGACCCAGAGGACGAGGTCGGCGAAGGAGAGGTCCGAGAGCAGCTGCCACTCCGACACCAGCAGGTGCAGCCACTCCAGGTCGGAGTCGCTGAGGGCGGTGTGCTGGCGTACGAGTTCGTTCATGGAGGGCACGTGTGCGAGCGTACCTGGCGGTTCGGACAGGACTGGAAGCCGTGGGCGCGCCCTCTGGCACGGCCCCGGAAACACCCGCGGGCCGCGGCGCCTGAGAGGGACCCTCAACCCTCCCGGCACCGCAGCCCGGAGCAGCATCGGCCGTGGGGTGTGCGGTCCCGGTCGGCCGAAGGATGAGGAGCCGGAGCAGTCAGGGCAGAGAGCGCCGGTTCCTCGGTCCGCCTTCCTGTGCGGGGAAGACGGAGGCTTGCGGTTCGCATGCTCGGTGGTCAGCACGCTCTATCTAGGCATTGTGGACTAGACCACCACGTGTGTCCATCCGTTGAGGGATGTTTGTTGTTGTCGTATTGCTCACCGTCCACCGATGCCCTCCACGCAGAGTAGCCCCCTTCGGTTCATATGGGGGACCTGATCAGGACACTCGCCGGAAAGGCCTTCTGCTAGATTGGTCTAAACCACATCGTGCCCTTCCGGGTCCCAGTTGAGTCCCTCTCCAGATCGGCAGGCCCAGCGTGGAAGTTGTCATCGTCCCGGACGCGAAGGCGGGCGGCGAACTCATCGCCGAGGCCATGGCCCAGCTGCTCCGACGCAAGCCCGACGCCCTGCTCGGCGTGGCCACCGGCTCCACGCCGCTGCCCGTCTACCAGGGGCTGGCGGCGCGCGTGGGCTCCGGCGCGGTGGACGTGTCGCGCGCCCGCATAGCCCAGCTCGACGAGTACGTGGGACTGCCGGCCGAGCACCCCGAGTCGTACCGTTCCGTGCTCCGGCGCGAGGTGCTCCAGCCGCTGGGCATCAGCATGGACGCGTTCATGGGGCCCGACGGCACCGCCGAGGACGTGCAGGGGGCGTGCGAGGCGTACGACACGGCGCTCGCCGAGGCCGGAGGGGTGGACCTCCAGTTGCTCGGGATCGGGACCGACGGGCACATCGGGTTCAACGAGCCGTGCTCCTCGCTCGCCTCCCGGACGCGGATCAAGACGCTCACCGAGCAGACCCGTGTCGACAACGCGCGGTTCTTCGGCGGTGACATCGGGCAGGTGCCGCACCACGTCATCACCCAGGGCATCGGGACGATCCTGGAGGCGCGGCACCTGGTGCTGCTCGCGACGGGTGAGGGCAAGGCGGACGCGGTGGCGGCGACCGTGGAGGGGCCCGTCGCCGCGGTGTGCCCGGCCTCGGCACTGCAGCTCCACCGGCACGCCACGGTCGTTGTGGACGAGGCCGCGGCGTCCAAGCTGAAGCTTGCGGACTACTTTCGGCACACCTTTGCGAACAAGCCGGAGTGGCAGGGGATCTGAACGGGTGGGCTCCGCCCGGGGCGCCTATAACACTCCGGGCAGAGCTCGGGAGCAGCCGAGTGTGGCGGTCTGCGGGTTGTGTGTGGCTGATCGCGCAGTTCCCCGCGCCCCTAACGGGGCGCGATGGCCTCCGCCGCCGCGCGCCCGCATACCCGTGCCGCGCCGTGGGTGGCGATGTGGAGGGCGCCGCGGGGTGGGGACTGGGGGACGCCCATCTCGACCACGATCGTGTCGGGGCGGGCGGCCAGGAGCGTGTCGAGGGCCGCGTCCATCCACGGGTGGCGGTGCGCGTCGCGGACCACGGCCACGATCCGCCGGGCGCCCGCGGAGGCCAGGGCCGCCTGTGCCGCCCCCTCCCCCGCGAAGCTCGCCGTCTCCGTGCCGGGCAGCAGGCGCGCCAGTTCCGCCGCGACTCCCCACGGGGTCTCGTCCCCGACGGCGATGTTGGCGACCGGGGTGAACGCCGCGACGAAGGGGGGCTCGCTCACGGGCTCGTACGTCGTGGAGCGTGTCGCCGTCAGTGCCCGGCGGGCGGCCATGAGGCCGATGTCGGTCCGCGTGCCGCCGCCCTCGGCGGTACGCGTGCCCGCCCAGGCCCCCAGGTCCCGTACCCGGGCGGCGGCGTCGGCGAGGCGCTCCTCGGGCAGTTCGCCGGAGCGAACCGCCGAGACGAGGGCGTCCCGCAGGCGGCGTACCGTCTCGTCGTCCGCGAGGCCTCCGCCGACGCAGATCGCGTCCGCGCCCGCGGCGATGGCGAGGACGCTGCCGCGCTCGATGCCGTAGGTGGCGGCGATGGCCTTCATCTCCATGCCGTCGGTGACGATCAGGCCCTCGTAGCCGAGGTCCTCGCGGAGGAGGTCCGTCAGGACGCGCCGGGAGAGGGTCGCCGGGTGTTCCCCGTCCAGGGCCGGGACCAGGATGTGCGCGCTCATGATCGCCTTGGTGCCGGCGCCGATCGCGGCCCGGAAGGGGGCCAGGTCGCGGGCCTGGAGCAGGGACCGGTCCACGTCGATGCGGGGCAGCGCCTGGTGGGAGTCCACCGCCGTGTCGCCGTGCCCGGGGAAGTGCTTCGTGCAGGCCGCGACGCCGGCGGCCTGGAGCCCGGAGACGTAGGCGGCCGTGTGCCGGGCGACGAGGCCGGGGTCGGCGCCGAAGGAGCGCACCCCGATCACGGGGTTGGACGGGTTGGCGTTGACGTCCGCGGACGGGGCCCAGTTCAGGTTGACCCCGCACTCCGCGAGGCGGCGGCCCAGCTCGTGGGCCACCTCGCGGGTGAGCTCCACGTCGTCCACGGCGCCCAGCGCGTGGTTGCCCGGGAAGGAGGAGCCGGTCCGCACCTCCAGGCGCGTCACATCACCGCCCTCCTCGTCGATCGCGACCAGGACGTCCTCGCGTTCGGCACGCAACCGGTCTGTCAGGGCCGCGAGTTGCTCGGGCGAGGCGACGTTGCGGCCGAACAGGCCCACCGAGGCGAGGCCCTCGCCCAGGCGGCGCAGCAGCCAGTCGGGGGCGGTGGTGCCCGGGAAGCCGGGCTGGAGGACGGTCAGGGCGTCCCGTGTCACGGTGTCCTGTCCGGAACCGGGCACGGTGGTGCCACCGGCGATCGTCGTCATGAGTGGGTCATCCCTTCACGGCGCCCGCGGTGAGTCCCGCGGCCATCTTGCGCTGGACGAGGAGGAAGAGGACGACGATCGGCACCGCCATCATCGTGGAGCCGGCCATCATCGGGGCGTATTCGGTGCCGTGCTTGGTGGTGAAGTTGGCGAGCCAGACCGTCGCCGTCTGGTTCTGCTGGCTCATCAGCATCAGGGCGTACAGGTACTCGTTCCACGCCTGGATGAAGCCGTACACCGAGGTGGCCACCAGACCGGGGGCGAGCAGCGGGAAGACCACCCGGACGAACGCACCCGTGCGTGAGCAGCCGTCGACCATGGCGGCCTCCTCCAGTTCGCGCGGGATGTTGACGATGAAGCCGCGCAGCGTCCACACCGTGAACGGGAGGATGAAGGTCAGGTAGGTGATGATCAGGCCGGACAGCCGGTCGTACTGGTTCAGGTCGTTCAGCAGCAGGAAGACCGGGATGATCATCGCGACCAGCGGGACCATCTGCACCGCCAGGACGCCGACGATCACCACCTTGCGGCCGCGGAAGGCGAAGCGGGAGATGGCCAGGGCCGCCAGCATGCCGACCACGACGCCGATCACGACCACCGCGAGGGACACGACGAGGCTGCGGCCGACCGGGCCCCAGAAGTCGGCGACGTCCAGCGCCCGCTGGAAGTTGGCGAGGGTGAGCCCGGTCGGCAGCAGGCTGGGATCCGGGTCGATGGCGTCCTTCGCCGGTTTGAACGCCGTGTTCAGCATCCAGTAGACGGGGAAGCCCGCGGTGACGAAGACCAGCAGGCCGAGCAGGTTCCAGCCGAGCCTGGACCTCCGTGGCCCCGCGGGGGTGGGGGCGCTGATACCGGTCACGCCGGTTGTGCCGGTCATGCCGCTCATTCGACGTCTCCGATCTTCAGCATCTGCCGCATGTAGACGGCGACGACGCCGAGCAGCAACAGCACGGTGAGCAGGGCGATCGCCGAGCCCTGGGCGTAGTCGTTCACGACGAACGCCTTGTCGTAGGAGTAGGTGGTGAGCAGTTGGAACTCGTCCTCCGGGTGGCCGTTGCGCATCACGAACACCTGGGGGAAGACGCCCATGTCCCAGATGACGGAGAGGGTCGTCAGCATCACGATGATCGGCTTGAGGATCGGCAGGGTGACGTAGCGGAACACGCCCCACGCGCCCGCGCCGTCCAGCCGGGCCGCCTCCTGGAGTTCCTTGGGCACCTGGGTGAGTCCCGCGCTGAGCGTGATCACCACGAACGGCACGGCGCCCCACACCACAAGCAGCATGATCACGGCCAGGCCCTGCGGTCCGCTCGCGAACCAGTTGTGGCCGACCATGTCGAGGCCCGGCAGCTTGCTGAGCAGCGCGTTGAAGACGCCGTAGTCGGAGTCGAAGAGCCACTTGAAGACCGTGGTGGCCACGATGATGGGCATGCCCCAGCTCGCCACCAGCGCGATGTTGATCAGTGTCTTCACCCAGCCGGAGACCTGCTGGAGGAGCAGCGCGATCAGCATGCCGGCGACCATGGTGAAGACGACGGCTCCGGTCGTGAAGACGACGGTCCGTACGACGACGGCCCAGAACTCGCCGTCGCCCAGCACCTCCGTGAAGTTCGCGAGGCCGACGGACTCGGCCGGCTGGAAACCCCACAGCTGGGACTGGCCGAACTTCTGGAACGACAGCGTGACCAGCCGGACCAGCGGATAGCCGAGGACGAGCGCGAGGATCAGCAGGCAGGGCGCGAGCAGCGCCCAGGGCACGGCGGCCCCGCCCGGGGTCCGCCGCTCGCGTGGTGTCTCCGCGACGGCCGGAGACGGTGTCGGCGGTGCCTGCCGCGGGGGCGGCACCTTGGCAGGGGTGGTCGTGTCTGCGGCACTCATCGCGCGCTCCTCAGCGGTCCCTCAGGTCGTACGGCCTGGTCCTGTCGTCAAACTCCCGCCCTCCGGGCGGACGACGGGAGTTTGACGACAGGACCTGGAGGGACTCCGCCGGTGACGGAGTCCCGCTCGCAGGTCATGGGGTGTTGATGACCTTGTCGATCGCGGCGTCCGCCTCCTTGGCCGCCGCCTCGACCGACTTCTTGCCGGTGCCGATGTTCTGCAGCATGGTCTGCAGGATCTGGGCCTTCTCGACCTGTCCCCAGCCCGGCGCCATCGGGACGAACCAGTTGGACTCGGCGGCGGTGGCCGGGACGGCCGTCGCCGGGTCGCTCTTCAGGGTGGCGAGGTCGGTCTTGTTGTTGGGCAGGTTGCCCTTGGCCATCAGGCCCTTCTGGCCGGAGGGGCCGGTGAATGCGTTGATCCACTCGGCGGCGACGGCCCGGGCGTCGGACTTCACCGGGACGGCGAGGTCGGAGCCGCCGAGGAAGACGGGCATGTTCTTGCCGGACGGGCCCGGCATGACGAAGTTCTCCAGGTTGTCCTTGAGCTTGCCGGTCTTGTCGTTCTTCGGGTCCGCGGCGGTCGCGCCCTCCCAGGCGGCGGCGAAGATCATGGCCGACTTGCCCTGGCCGTAGACGATGTAGCGGTCCGACTCGTCCTTGGTCTTGTCACCCTGCATATACGTGTCGATGACGTTCTTGAACTCCTCCAGGCCCTTGACGGACTCGGGCGAGGACAGGGTGGCCTTCCACTGGCCACCCTCCTCCTTGGCGATGGCGCCGCCGGCGTCGTACACGAAGGACATGGCCGCGTACCAGTCACGGGTGGGCTGGTACCAGGCGTTGAACTTGCCGCCCTCCTTCTTCTGGATCTTGTCGAGGGCGGCGGTGAGCTCGTCGTACGTCTTCGGCGGGGACGTGATGCCGGACTGCTTCGCGATGTCCCCCCGCCAGGTGGCGACACGGCCGCCCGCGTAGTAGGGGACGCCGTATGTCTTGCCGTCGTACGTCACGGAGGTCTTGAGACCGTCGAGCCAGGCGTCCGCGTTGTCGAACTCCGACGGTTCAAGGGGGGCGAAGGCGCCCTTGACCATGTAGCCGAGCATCTCGGTGTTGCCCATCTCGACCACGTCGGGCGCCTTGTCGGTGGCGAGGACGGCGTCGAGTTTGGCGTTCTTGTCGGGCCAGCCGTAGTACTCGTGCTTGATCGTGATGCCCGGGTGCTTCTTCTTGACCGCCGCGTCGGCGGCCTTCACCAACTCCGGCCAGTTGTTCTGCGCGTCCACCGTGAGCCAGACCGTCAGCTCCTTGGCATCCGCCCCCTGGCCGGACCCCCCGGCCTTGCTGCCGCCCCCACACGCAGCGACGGAAACCATCATGCCCGCGATACCGATCACGGCTGTCAGCTTGCGCTTCACGCCACCCTCCTCAGACACTGGACCAATGGTGTAGACCAGTGCGCCGAGCTTGGCCCAGACCAATAGGCGTGTCAAGGGTGTTCGAGTGCGCTCTCACCAGCCGTTATGGGACCTACATATGCAGGGACCTTTAAGTAAGAAGCCGACGAAAACAGCGAGCCCCGTGCGCACGATCGGGTAGACCACTTCGCCGCGACGGGCAGGGGCGGTGGACTAGACCAGCGAGGGACGCGAGGGTATACAGAGGGATCACGGAGCGTGCGGGGAACACCCGCACCCGAAGCCGTGCCACGATGTGAGCCGTGACCGAGATCCATCGGTCGCGTCGGCACAGGGAGCCGGGAAGGCGGAGCATGAGCACCGACGTCAGCAGTGCGGAGAACGAGAACGGGACCACTGTCCGTACCGCGCGCGTGCCCAAGTACTACCGTCTGAAAAAGCACCTCCTCGACATGACGGAGACGCTGCCGCCGGGCACCCCCGTACCGCCGGAGCGCACGCTGGCCACCGAGTTCGACACCTCGCGCACGACCGTGCGGCAGGCCCTCCAGGAGCTGGTCGTCGAGGGCCGCCTGGAGCGCATCCAGGGCAAGGGCACGTTCGTCGCCAAGCCGAAGGTGTCGCAGGCCCTCCAGCTCACCTCGTACACCGAGGACATGCGCGCCCAGGGCCTCGAACCCACCTCGCAGCTCCTGGACATCGGCTACATCACCGCCGACGACACGCTCGCCGGGCTGCTCGGCATGTCCGCCGACGGCCGGGTGCTGCGCATCGAGCGGCTGCGCATGGCGAACGGCGAGCCGATGGCGATCGAGACGACCCATCTGTCCGCCAAGCGCTTCCCCGCGCTGCGCCGGTCCCTGGTCAAGTACACGTCCCTCTACACGGCGCTGGCCGAGGTGTACGACGTCCACCTCGCCGAGGCCGAGGAGACCATCGAGACGTCCCTGGCCACCCCCCGCGAGGCCGGCCTCCTCGGCACCGACGTCGGCCTGCCGATGCTGATGCTCTCCCGCCACTCCCTGGACAAGGAGGGCAAGCCGGTGGAGTGGGTGCGGTCCGTGTACCGAGGTGACCGGTACAAGTTCGTGGCGCGGCTCAAGAGGCCTCAGGAATAGGGCGTCGTCGGCGCATCCGGCTGGAAGCCCGGCCTGGTCATCACCAGCGGCATCGTCTGTGGGCTGTAGGGCTACTTCCCGTGGGTGGGCGCCCACGAACCCCTCGGCGGCATCAACCGGCTGTTCCCCATCTTCGGCATCTCGAACCAGCTCCTGGCGGCCGTCACCCTCGCCGTGTGCACCACGCTGCTGGTGAAGTCCGGGCGCGTCAACTACCCGGGACCGGAAGTTCCGGGCTTGCACAACGGGCGTCACTGGCGGTGATGCTGCGTTTGCGTCCAGCCCCCTCCGCCGGCGCGGTGGGGCAGGGGCCGTTGACTGGGCCCCGCGTCGCCACAACTCCCACGCTCTGGCACGGATGTTGCGGGAGCCGTTCCGGTCTGCGTGATCAACGAATCCGCAGGACCGGCATGCGAACCAGGCCTGGGAGACCCGGTTCGCTCGGTCGATGTGCCCGCACTCGGCGCAGGTGCGGGAGGTGTACGCCGGATCGACATACACCACCGGCACCCCTGCCCGGCGGGCCTTGTAAGCGATGAAGCTGCCGAGCTGGGCGAAGGTCCAGCTGGAGTGGGTGGCCCGTTGGGGCTTGCGAAGCCGTACCCGCTCGCGGATGCCCGTCAGGTTCTCCAGGGCGATCCCGCGACCGGTGCTCCCCCACGCTCGGCTTCGCTCGCGCGGGAGGTGCCCCCATTGCCTCGGCCACCACATATTTCGCGATCTTGTGGTTGATGTCCTTCGCCCGCCGTGCTTCCTTCCGACGCCGCTTCTTCAGCCGGCGCTTGGCGGACGGGGTGTTCTTCTTCTGCAGCTTGGTGCGCAGCTTGCGCTCCCGGACCCGGATTCGGTTGAGCTCACGCCCGGCCGTGATCTCACCGTCGGAGGTGGTGGCGATGTTCACGATGCCCAGGTCGATCCCGAGGAAGTCCGCCGGGTCCGTGTTCAGCGGTGCCTCGGGCACCTCGCAGGTGGCCGGCAGGAACCACATGCCGTCCCGGCAGACGAGATCGGACTCGCCCCGCCGGTAAAGGCTGCGCCCCGTCCGGGCGGAAGGCGACCGGTTTCTCGGTAGCCCTGCGGTACCGCCTGGAACCGGGCCTGCCCAGGTTCCCGGCCTTCGGATTGGCCTTGAGCGTGGCGTACGCGTCGCACGTCTTCTTGATCAGTGCTGAGCGGCCTGCGCCCCCAGCCCCCATCGGGCCCTCACCTCACCGTAGGTGTGCCCACGCAGCGCGAAGGGCCGCTTCACCCCCTTGTCGAAGGCCACACCACTGACCCAGGTGGCGGCCTCGTTGCAGGCGTGCAGGGTCGCCTCAAGTGCCGCCACCTGCACCAGCGTCGGCAGCAGCCTGATCTGCACAACCAGCTTCACGATCACTCAACGTACACACGCGTACGACAACCCACCGCACGTTCACCCCCAACCACCCGACCGAGTGAACCCGCCCCCGCAGCATCCCCGGCTCCGCTCACGAAAGATCAGGCTGAAGTGGGCCTGGATCACCGGCGTTCCCTCGCCTGGGACGCCACGGTGACGCTCACCGCGAGCTGGCAGAAGGTGTTCTCCAGCGACCCGCGCGTGGGCTTCTTCCAGCAGCGCGAGGTCTACCAGGACGGCATCGACGCGGGGAAGGTGCTCCCGCCCGCCAAGAGCATGGACGACATGCACACCATCGTCACCAACTCCACGGTGGACGGCGTCCTTTCGGCGGCCCTCGCGCTCCTCGTCGTCGTGGTCGTGGACGCGGCGCGTGTCTGCGTCCGGCACGTACGCCGCCCGGCGCTCTCCACGCTGAGCGAGGCCTGATACGTGAAGTCGAGGATCGTCGCCCCGGCGGGGCTGTTCCCGACCCGTGAGGAGAAGGAGGAGGCCCGCGATGCGGTCGGTACTGGGCAGGGCGGTTGAGGCGGCCCAGGGGCGTGCGCTGGTACGTACGGGAGTTGACCGGCGAGTCGGCGTACGACCGTTACGTGGCGCACCTGCGCGCGGGCCACCCGGACGCTCCGGTGCCGTCCCGGCGGGAGTTCGAGCGCATGCGGACCGACCGGCAGGAGTCCGATCCCCGGCAGGGGTTCCGCTGCTCCTGAGTTGGCCTGCCGCCGGTCCCGTGGGGGTGCGGTCCCGTGCGGGTGAGCACACAACCTCCGCATCCGATATCCGGACGGGGGGTTCCGTACGGCGAGAACGTCCCTTACATTTCCTGCGCGTTGCACAGGTGATCAGCGAGGGGACGGAGCCGGAACATGTCGGATGCGCCTGAAGTGAAACCGCCGGTGGTGACACCGGTACGAGTGGTCATCGCCCTGTGCCTGTTCGCCCCGTTCGTGGCGATGCTCTGGGTCGGCTCGTACGCCAAGACCGACCCCACGCTCATCGGCATCCCGTTCTTCTACTGGTACCAGATGGCCTGGGTGCTCATCTCCACGGCGCTCACCGCGACCGCGTACAAGCTGTGGCAGCGTGACCAGCGTGCCCGTGCCGCGTCGAAGGGTGGTGCGCAGGCGTGAAGGACGGCGTGAACGGCGTCGCGCTCGCCGTCTTCATCTTCTTCTTCCTGGCCGTCACGGTCATGGGCTTCCTGGCCGCCCGCTGGCGCAAGGCCGAGAACGAGCACAGCCTCGACGAATGGGGCCTGGGCGGACGGTCGTTCGGCACCTGGGTCACCTGGTTCCTGCTCGGCGGCGACCTGTACACGGCCTACACCTTCGTGGCGGTGCCGGCGGCGATCTACGCGGCGGGTGCGGCCGGCTTCTTCGCGGTGCCCTACACGATCCTGATCTACCCGCTGATCTTCACGTTCCTGCCCCGTCTGTGGTCGGTGTCCCACAAGCACGGCTACGTGACGACGTCGGACTTCGTGCGCGGCCGGTTCGGCTCGAAGGGCCTGTCGCTGGCGGTGGCCCTCACCGGCATCCTGGCGACGATGCCGTACATCGCGCTCCAACTGGTCGGCATCCAGGCCGTGCTGGACGTGATGGGTGTCGGCGGCGGCGAGAACACCCACTGGTTCATCAAGGACCTGCCGCTGCTGATCGCCTTCGGTGTGCTGGCCGCGTACACGTACTCCTCGGGTCTGCGTGCCCCGGCGCTGATCGCGTTCGTGAAGGACACGCTGATCTACCTCGTCATCGCGGTGGCGATCATCTACATCCCGATCAAGCTGGGCGGCTTCGACGAGATCTTCGCCAAGGCGGGGGACGCGTTCGCCCAGACCAACCCGGCGACGGACAAACCACGCGGTGCCGTCGTACCGCCGGAGGCCGGCCACTGGACGTACGCCACCCTGGCTCTCGGCTCGGCGCTCGCGCTCTTCATGTACCCGCACTCGATCACGGCGACGCTGTCCTCGAAGAGCCGTGAGGTGATCCGCCGCAACACCACGATCCTGCCGCTGTACTCCCTGATGCTGGGCCTGCTCGCGCTGCTGGGCTTCATGGCGATCGCGGCCGGCATCAACGTCAGCAACGGGCAGCTGGCCATCCCTCAGCTGTTCGAGGACATGTTCCCGGACTGGTTCGCGGGCGTGGCCTTCGCGGCGATCGGCATCGGCGCGCTCGTCCCGGCGGCCATCATGTCCATCGCGGCCGCGAACCTCTTCACCCGCAACATCTACAAGGACTTCCTCAAGCCGGACGCGACGGCCGAGCAGGAGACCAAGGTCTCGAAGCTGGTGTCGCTCCTGGTGAAGGTGGGCGCCCTGGCGTTCGTCCTCACGATGGACAAGACGGTCGCCATCAACTTCCAGCTGCTGGGCGGCATCTGGATCCTGCAGACCTTCCCGGCGCTGGTCGGCGGCCTGTTCACACGCTGGTTCCACCGCTGGGCGCTGCTCGCGGGCTGGGCGGTCGGCATGGTGTACGGCACGGTGGCCGCGTACGGTGTCGCTTCCCCGACCCAGAAGCACTTCGGCGGCTCCAACGCGGAGATTCCGGGTCTCGGCGAGATCGGCTACATCGGTCTGACGGCGTTCGTGCTCAATGTGATCGTCACGGTCGTCCTCACCTTCGTCCTGAAGGCGGCCAAGGCCCCCGAGGGAATCGACGAGACGAAGCCGGAGGACTACACGGCGGACGCGGGCGACAAGGGTGTGTCGGTGGTACTGCCGAAGGTGGGCGCCGGTCACTGAGGGCGGCGCGGGGTCTGCCCCCACTCCTCGAACGCCGGACGGCTGAGTATTCAGCCCGTCCGGCGTTTTGACGACGCGGCCGTCAAGACCGACGAGCCGTCCGGCACACTCCTCACCATGGACATCACGATCAGGCAGGCGCGACCCGACGAGTACGGGGCGATCGGGGAGATCACCGCGCAGGCGTACCTGGGCGACGGTCTGCTCGACTTCGGGGAGAGCGACGCGTACCTCGGCGAGCTGCGGGACGTGGCCAAGCGGGCCGCGGCGGCCGAGGTGTTCGTCGCCGTCGGGGACGGCCGGGTGCTCGGCGCGGTGACCTTCGTGGCGGCCGGCGGGCCCATGGCCGACATCGCGCGCCCCGGCGAGGCGGAGATACGGATGCTCGCGGTAGCCGGTGAGGGCCGGGGCCGGGGTGCCGGGGAGGCGCTCGTCCGTGCGTGCGTCGAGCGGGCGCGGGCCACGCCCGGCTGCGTCCGCATGGTCCTGTCCACCCAGCGCTCCATGCACGCGGCCCACCGGCTCTACGAGCGCCTGGGGTTCACCCGCACTCCCGACCGCGACTGGAACCCGCTCCCGGAGCTCGACATCGCTCTCCTGACCTATGAACTGACACTCTGACACCACCACGACACAACATGTGGGGCCGCTTCCGCAGCCCGGCACAAGATGTATGCTCATGCTCGCTGTCGCCGCAGGGGAATCCGGTGCGAATCCGGAACTGTCCCGCAACGGTGTACTTGCGTGTGTCCGTCATGCCCGGCACGCACGCACGGTCAGTCCGAGGACCTGCCGACAGTGCGCCCGGCCGTCCGGTCCGGGTGCCTGACGTCCGGGCCTCGTGGAATGGGCCGGTGGACGCGACGCCGTGTGCGCTCGTGAGCTGCCCCCTGTCCTCCGCAAGGTCCCGTGCCGAGCGAGGGAGTGCCCCCACGTGACCATCGCGCCAGCCGACCCTGTTTCAGCAGCCACCCCACGGGATCACGACGGCCCTGGAACCGCGCTGCTGCGGACCCTGACCGAGCTGACCGCCGACCTTCCCGACGCCGACGCCGGACGGGTCGCCGCCGCCGCGCTGCGCGGCCGGTCCGCGCACGCCGACGACACGGAGCTGCGCGAGCTGGCCACCGAGGCGGCGGCCGGTCTCATCTCGGAGGACCCGGCGTACTCGAAGCTGGCCGCCCGGCTGCTGGCGATCGGTATCGCGGCCGAGGCCGCCTCGCAGGGCGTCACGTCGTTCTCCGAGTCCGTCGCCGTGGGCCACCGTGAAGGTCTCATCGCCGACCGCACCGCCGCGTTCGTACGGGTCCACGCGGCCGGTCTCGACGCGCTGATCGACACGGGCGCCGACGACCGCTTCGGCTACTTCGGGCTGCGTACGCTGCACAGCCGGTACCTGCTCCGGCACCCGATCACCCGCAAGGTCGTCGAGACGCCCCAGTACTTCATGCTGCGCGTCGCCGCCGGTCTCGCCGAGGACGACGCTCCCCGGTCCGTGGACGAGGTCGCCGCGCTCTACGGACTGATGAGCCGCCTCGACTACCTCCCCTCCTCCCCCACGCTCTTCAACTCCGGCACCCGGCACCCCCAGATGTCGTCCTGCTACCTCCTCGACTCCCCGAAGGACGAGCTGGACTCCGTCTACGACCGCTACCACCAGGTCGCCCGGCTGTCGAAGCACGCGGGCGGCATCGGCATCGCGTACTCCCGCATCCGTTCCCGCGGTTCACTGATCCGCGGCACGAACGGGCACTCCAACGGCATCGTGCCGTTCCTGAAGACCCTCGACGCCTCGGTCGCCGCCGTGAACCAGGGCGGCCGGCGCAAGGGCGCGGCCGCGGTCTACCTGGAGACCTGGCACGCGGACATCGAGGAGTTCCTGGAGCTGCGGGACAACACCGGTGAGGACGCCCGCCGTACGCACAACCTGAACCTCGCGCACTGGATCCCGGACGAGTTCATGCGCCGGGTCGACGAGGACGGCGTCTGGTCCCTGTTCTCCCCGGCCGATGTGCCCGAGCTGGTGGACCTGTGGGGCGAGGAGTTCGACGCCGCGTACCGCAGGGCCGAGGCCGCGGGGCTCGCCACGAGGACCATCCCGGCCCGCGACCTGTACGGCCGCATGATGCGCACCCTCGCCCAGACCGGCAACGGCTGGATGACCTTCAAGGACGCCGCCAACCGCACGGCCAACCAGACGGCCGAGCCCGGCCATGTCGTCCACTCCTCGAACCTGTGCACCGAGATCCTGGAGGTCACGGACGACGGGGAGACGGCGGTCTGCAACCTGGGGTCCGTCAATCTCGGCGCGTTCGTCGACCGGACGGCCGGCGGCATCGACTGGGAGCGGCTCGACGCCACGGTCCGCACGGCCGTCACCTTCCTCGACCGCGTCGTCGACATCAACTTCTACCCGACCGAGCAGGCGGCCCGCTCGAATGCCGGGTGGCGGCCCGTCGGCCTGGGCGCGATGGGCCTCCAGGACGTCTTCTTCCAGCTGCGCCTGCCCTTCGACTCCCCCGAGGCCAAGGCCCTCTCCACCCGTATCGCCGAGCGCATCATGCTCGCCGCGTACGAGACCTCCGCCGACCTCGCCGAGCGCCACGGGCCCCTGCCGGCCTGGGAGAAGACCCGTACCGCCCGGGGCGTCCTGCACCCCGACCACTACGACGCGCAACGGACCTGGCCGGAGCGCTGGTCGGCGCTGCGCGAGCGGATCGCGCCGACGGGCCTGCGCAACTCCCTCCTCCTCGCGATCGCCCCCACCGCCACCATCGCCTCGATCGCGGGCGTGTACGAGTGCATCGAGCCGCAGGTCTCCAACCTGTTCAAGCGCGAGACCCTGTCGGGCGAGTTCCTCCAGGTCAACTCGTACCTGGTGAACGACCTGAAGGAGCTCGGCGTCTGGGACGACCGCACCCGCGAGGCGCTGCGCGAGTCGGGCGGCTCCGTGCAGGACTTCGGCTGGATCCCGGACGACGTACGCGCCCTGTACCGCACGGCCTGGGAGATCCCGCAGCGCGGCCTGATCGACATGGCCGCCGCCCGCACCCCGTTCCTGGACCAGTCCCAGTCCCTGAACCTGTTCATGGAGACCCCGACCATCGGCAAGCTCTCCTCGATGTACGCGTACGCCTGGAAGTCAGGTCTGAAGACGACGTACTACCTGCGCTCCCGCCCGGCGACCCGCATCGCCCGCGCGGCCCAGGCTCAGACCCGAGCCACCGTCCCCGCCCAGCAGGCGACCTCCGAAGAGGCGATCGCCTGCTCCCTGGAAAACCCCGAGTCCTGCGAGGCCTGCCAGTAATGACCAGCACCACCCGTAACGCCCGTCTCCTCGACCCGGGCTTCGAGCTGACCCTGCGCCCGATGCGTTACCCCGACTTCTACGAGCGCTACCGGGACGCGATCAGGAACACCTGGACCGTGGAGGAGGTCGACCTCCACTCGGATGTGTCAGATCTCGCGAAACTGTCGCACAGTGAGCAGCACCTCATCGGCCGCCTGGTCGCGTTCTTCGCGACGGGCGACTCGATCGTGGCGAACAATCTGGTGCTGACGCTCTACAAGCACATCAACTCCCCCGAGGCACGCCTGTATCTGAGCAGGCAGCTCTTCGAGGAGGCCGTCCACGTCCAGTTCTACCTGACACTGCTGGACACCTACCTCCCCGACCCGGAGGACCGCGCCGCCGCCTTCGCGGCCGTCGAGAACATCCCCTCCATCCGGGAGAAGGCCGAGTTCTGCTTCCGGTGGATGGACTCGGTGGAGAAGATCGACCGGCTGGACAGCGAGGCCGACCGCCGCCGGTTCCTGCTCAACCTGATCTGCTTCGCCGCCTGCATCGAGGGGCTGTTCTTCTACGGGGCCTTCGCGTACGTCTACTGGTTCCGCAGCCGGGGCCTGCTGCACGGACTGGCGACCGGCACCAACTGGGTGTTCCGCGACGAGACGATGCACATGAGCTTCGCCTTCGACGTCGTGGACACCGTCCGCAAGGAGGAGCCGGACCTCTTCGACGACGAGCTCCAGCAGCAGGTGACGGACATGCTGCGGGAGGCCGTCGAGGCCGAGTTGCAGTTCGCACGCGACCTGTGCGGTGACGGCCTGCCGGGGATGAACACCGACTCGATGCGGCAGTATCTGGAGTGCGTGGCCGACCAGCGTCTGACGCGCCTCGGCTTCGCCCCGGTGTACGGCTCCGAGAACCCCTTCTCGTTCATGGAGCTTCAGGGAGTCCAGGAGCTGACCAACTTCTTCGAGCGGCGGCCCTCGGCGTACCAGGTCGCGGTGGAGGGTTCGGTCGGCTTCGACGAGGACTTCTGATCCCCGGCCGACTCCACACGCCGGTTCTTCTGCTCGGCCTCCCTGAGCTGACGACCGGCACCACGCCGTACCCAGGCGTGTACCGGCGTACGTTCAGAGGGCCGGAGGCCGCCTGAACGTACGCCGAGGGGGGCTCAGTCGTTCGGGACGACCGGGTACCGCGGCTCGTTCTCGGCCATCTGGCGCAGCGCGTCCTTGCGCTCGCGCTTGGAGAGCCGGTCGATGTAGAGGTAGCCGTACAGGTGGTCCGTCTCGTGCTGGAGGCAGCGCGCGAAGTAGCCGGTGCCGCGCACCTTGATCGGGTTGCCCTTCTCGTCCTGCCCGGTGACCTCGGCGTAGTCGGGACGGGCGAGCGGGGCGTACGCGGTCGGCACGGAAAGGCAGCCCTCGTTGCTGTCGTCCAGCCGGCGCTTCTCGGCGGGCAGGTCGACGAGCTTGGGGTTGCAGACCACGCCGACGTGCCGGGTGCCCTCGTCGTCCATGCAGTCGTACACGAAGACCTTCAGGTCGACGCCGATCTGGTTGGCGGCCAGGCCCACGCCCTCGGCGGTGCGCTGGCTGGTGAACATGTCGTCGACCAGCCCCGCGAGCTCGTCGTCGAACTCGGTGACGTCCTTGCACTCCGTGTGCAGCACCGGGTTCCCGACGACGGTGATCGGACGCGAGGTGCCGCGCTCGCGGTACGCCTGCTCGCGCTCCTCGCAGTCCTCCGTGTCGATGACGAAGCCCTCGTCGTCCACGGGGAGCACGCCCGCGTGCTGCTGATCGGTGTCCTGCTGCGCCATGACCGACGTATGCCTTCCTGGGATCCTCAAGAAAAGATGCGGGTACAGCGTACGGGGGCTGCGCCCCTTCAGGGGCGCGGGGAACTGCGCGAGCAACCACGCACAACCCGCGGGTTCAAGCAACCGAACGCACAACGGCGCTCTGAGCGGAGCGCACTCGCGCTCAGCAAACCTCTTCCAGGTCCCGCCAGTCCCGGGAGTCAGGACTGTCAGCAACCCACCCGTCCAGCAACCCCCGCACCAGTGAAGCCGGCGCAGCAATCCCGCACTCGCGCTCGGGCACCCACAGCTGCCCGTCCGTGCGGTGGCCCAGCGGGCCGGGGTGACCGGGCTCACTGTGATCGTGCGGATCGAGATGGTCGCCGTCGCCCTCGTCGGACGGCATGCGTGACTCCGAGCACAGCCGGCACAGCAGCCGCACCGAGGACGACCAGTCCTCCGCGGCGAAGCCGGCGTCGGCGGCGAGCTGCTCCAGGGCGTCCCGGTCGTCCTCCGTCGCGGCCTCCAGGAGCACCACCCACGTGGGCACCGGCGACGGCGCCCACAGCTCGATCTCGTCGAACACCGGGTACGCGTGCCCGGCGGCCGTGGTCCGCTCGCCGTGCGGCACCCCGTCGTGCAGGACGACCTCGCCCCAGCGGCGGCCGGAGGACGGCAGCGGAATGGAGAGCACCTCGATCCGGGCGGGGTCCAGCCGGCGCCCCCACACGACCTCGGCCTCGCCCTCCGGCGACAGCCGCACGGCAGCGCTGCCCAGTTCCATGCCGACGGGCTCCCCGGAGGCTCCGGGGCCGCCGGGCACCCGAAGCCCGTACGCCTGCCAGGCCCGCCGGGCCAGCGGCCAGTCCTGCAGCGCGGTGGCGGCGATCCCGACGTTCCACCAGTCGGGCGCCCCGGTCTCCCGGTCGAGCAGCGCGACAGCCCTGAGGCCCGCGGCCCGCGCCTGCTCCCAGTCGTGCCGGAACTTGTGCAGCAGCGCGAGGTTGAACCAGGACTCGGACAGCCAGGGCTCCAGGTCCGCGGCCCGCGTCAGCAGCGCGCCCGCGTCCTCGTACCGCCCGTCGCCGATCAGCGTGAACGCGCGGTCGGTGGCCTGCCGCCAGGAGGCGGAGGGCCGGTGCCGTCCCTTGCCGAAGATCCTCACGATTCCCGCCTGCCAGTTCCGTCCCGTTCGGTGGAGTGGGCTGGCTCAGTGCCCCCGGACACCCTCTCCCTCGCATCCAACCACGTACGGCTGGAAGGACGCTCATTACCCATGGGTTACCCAGCCCTGGTCCGGGTCAGACCGCCCATTCCCCCAGAACAGGCCCTAAGCGCCCCAGGGCGCCGCCGTGCCGCTCCGCTGGTTCAGCAGTACCCGGGCCAGTGACTCGACCACCTCGGGCTGGTAGTCCCGGGCGGTTCCCAGCCGCAGTTCCTCCAGTGCCCGCAGCGGCCCGTCCGGACCGGCGTCGCGCGTCTTCTCCTCGTAGGCGTTCACGGCCCGTACGATCCGCGCGCTGACCGGCTGGTCCCGGTACGGGTCCGCCTGGCGCTCGACGACCACCGCGACCTCGGCGTCCACCCCGGTCTGCCGTACGACGGCACCGCCGAGCAGCGCGATCCGCCGCTGCTCCTCGGCGGGCAGGACGGCGGTGGCCCCGGCGGGGACGGGGTCGACCAGGGAGAGCTGCCCGATGTCGTGCATCAGGGCCGCGTACTCCAGCACGGTCAGCTCCGGTCCGGACATGCCCAGCTCCCGCCCCACGGCCCGGCTGAGCGCGGCCACGCGCCGGGCGTGGCCCGCGGGGGTGTATCCGGCGATCTCGGTGGCCCGCGCGAGGGAGGCGATGGTCTGCCGGTACGTGGCGCGCACGGCCGCGTACCGCCGGAAGGAGAGCTGGGTGAGGAGCAGCGGCAGCGAGAACACGGGCAGCGCCCACAGGCCGACGACGGCCACCGCGAGGGACATCACCACACCGGTGGCGCACACGGCGGACCCGATGCCGAGCAACGCCCGCAGCTCGTCGCGCAGCAGCGGGCTGAGCGGCCAGCCCGTCCGCGAGCGGGCCAGCACCGCGGCGAGCACGGCGTCGCACAGCACGGCGAGGACCAGCAGCGCGACGACGAGCAGCACGTACGCGGGCCCGCTCCACTCCCGCAACGCGTCCGGGCCGCGCAGCGGCTGGAAGCAGACGGCGGCGAAGGTGACCGTGAGGACGCGCCGGGCGAGGTGGTCGGCGGTGGGTCCCTGTCCCCGGGCGACATGCGGCACGCATCCGGCGAGCGCGGCCGCGACGACCACGGCGACGACCTGCGCCGTGCCGTGCCGTGCGGCCTCCCCGCCGTTCACCCCGAACAGCGCGTACGCGAGCGCCCCGGCGGCTCCGAGCGGCGCCGGCTCCCGCCCTTCGGCACCGCGCCACCGGGAGAGTTCACCCACGCCGACGAGCAGCCCGAAGGCGAGGGCCGCTCCGGGTTCTTCGAGCCCCTGCCAGAGGGTGTGGGCGAGGCCGGTGACGGCGACGAGGGCGGCGGATCCATGGACGAGGACGACGATCGGGTGCCTCACGAGCCGGCCTCCGCACGCAGGGGCGCGCTCTGTGGCGGGACGTTTCCGCGCTGATCGTCGCCGTCCGCGGTGACCGCCGGATGCCAGCCGTGCCGCCCGAGGGCCCGCGCGAGCGCCTCGACCATCTCGGGATCGAACTGCGTCCCCGCGCACCGCTCCAGTTCCTCCAGCGCGTCCGCGACCGGGCGGGCCCGCCGGTAGCACCGGGTCGAGGTCATCGCGTCGAACGCGTCGGCGACCGCCACCACCCGTGCGCACTCAGGGATCTGATCGCCCGTCAGTCCGTAGGGGTACCCGCCGCCGTCCAGCCGTTCGTGGTGGTGCAGGATCGCCAGCCGGGCCTCGCCGAGGAACCCGATCCCCCGCACCATCTCGTGCCCGTACTCGGGATGCAGTTCGATGACCCTCCGTTCCTCGGGGGTCAGCGGCCCGTTCTTGCGCAACAGCCGGGTGGGGACGCCGAGTTTGCCCACGTCGTGCAGGATGCCGGCGAAGCGGAGCACTTCGATCCGCGCGTCGTCCATGCCGAGTTCACAGGCGATCATCCGGGAGGCCCGGCCGACCCGCTCACTGTGCCCGCGGGTGTACCCGTCCTTGATGTCGACGGCCTGCACCAGGGCGCGGATGGTGGCCTGGTGGGCCGCCCGCTCCCGGTGGTACTGCTCGAACACCCAGCAGGACACGTACATCGGCAGCAGCACGAGCAGCGCGGCGACCGGCCCGTAGTGGCTGCGCCACAGCACCGCCATCATCAGCCCCGCGAGGCCGTGCACGGCGGCGGGAGCGAGGGACCGCGGGAAGAGCCCGCGCCAGGCGTTCCGCACGGGCACCCGCTCGGCCAGGGCCAGGATCCCGCCGTCGAGGGCGGTCAGGACCGCGCAGAACACCAGGACGGCGGCACCCACGGGCACCAGCGCGTCCGGGAAGTGGGGCTGGGCGACCGCGTCCCGGCCGGCCAGCGCCCCGTGCACCCGGGACGCCGCCCAGACGGCGAGGCCGAGCCGGGCCGCCCGCCACACGCGCCGCAGCCCGCGCGGCCGCTGTTCGACCCGCGCGAGGAGCGCACCCGGAACCGCCACGAGCGCGGCGGCCGCAGGCGGCAACAGGAAGGCCCCGGCCAGCAGGACGGGGGTGTGCCATCGGGGAGGACACCCCCCGGACCCCCCGGACGTGAGGTGCTCGCACCCGGCGTACAGCGCCGCGAGCAGGCCCACCGCCCACCATGGAACGTGAACGCCCGGCACGGGAGCGAGGCAGACCAGAGCACCTGCGACGACACAGGCGACGTACAGACGTGCCCATGCCGGAACCGACCCCATCGCGCTCCTCCCCTTTTCCGGCTCCGGAGCCTAGGGCGGGGCGGGGCACAGGGGGGCGGCTATGGCCGGAATCGTCGGGCACACGCGAGGCGCATTACCCCGTCCGGGTGATCGAACCCTCTGATACTCGTACGTTCATCCGGGTCTCGCACGGGCATTCAGTGCGCCACGCGCAGGGCGGGGACCCGGGCCGGACGTTCACGACTCCTGTGGAGTCACCGTCACGTCGTGCTCGGGGACGGCCTGCCCGGAACGGATCATCTCGATCCGCCCCATGACCTTGGCGCGCAGATCGGTCGGCACGTCGTCCTGCCCGCAGCACCGCTTGACCAGCTTCTTCACGGCCTGCTCCAGCCCGTACTTCTCCAGGCACGGCGAGCATTCCTCGAAGTGGTGCTCGAACTTGGTGCAGTCGGCGTCGGGCATCTCACGGTCGAGAAACTCGTAGAGATGATCGAGGATCTCGCTGCAATCCGTCTCGTGCGGCTCTCCGCAGCTCATGAGCCCGAGCCTTTCGCTTCGTTCGACTCCCCGGCGCCGGCCGGGACCAGCCCACGGTCACGGGCGTAGTCCTCCAGCATGCCGCGCAGTTGACGGCGGCCGCGGTGGAGGCGGGACATCACCGTACCGATGGGTGTCCCCATGATGTCCGCGATCTCCTTGTACGCAAAGCCCTCCACGTCCGCGAGGTAGACGGCGATGCGGAATTCCTCGGGGATCGCCTGCAGCGCTTCCTTGACGTCCGAGTCGGGCAGGTGGTCGAGCGCCTGCGACTCGGCGGAGCGCAAGCCCGTCGACATGTGCGACTCGGCGCGCGCCAGCTGCCAGTCCTCGATCTCCTCGGCCGCGCTGCGCTGCGGTTCGCGCTGCTTCTTGCGGTACGAGTTGATGAAGGTGTTCGTGAGGATCCGGTACAGCCACGCCTTCAGGTTGGTGCCCTCACGGAACTGGTGGAAGGACGCGTACGCCTTCGCGTACGTCTCCTGCACCAGGTCCTCGGCGTCGGCCGGGTTGCGTGTCATGCGCAGCGCGGCCGAATACATCTGGTCCAGGAATTCGAGCGCGTCCCGCTCGAAGCGCGCACTGCGCTCGGCGGTCGTCTCCGTGCCGCCACCCCGGCCCTCGGGCTGCTCCGCCTGGCCGTTTTCGGTCCCTGCGTCGGTCCCAGTGACCGGACCCACCTCCTCCAGAGTCTGGGCAGGACCGAAACCGATCCCACTCGAATCGGAGAATAGACGACCTTCGGCCGGGGCTGCTTGCACTTCAGTTCCACCTGCCGCCCGAACAGAGGTGGTCTTGGCCGCGTGCAGCACCGACCAGTCCAGGTCGCTGGCGCTGCGACGGCTCGGGCAGATGGTCGAACCCATGCGGCGGACTCCCTCTCGTACGAACGGGTCAGCGCGTTCCCGCACTGTCTGATCCCAGCGCGTTCCCACGCTGTCTGATCCGCACAACAGTCACCCGGGGCCCGGCATTCCCGCCCTCACCGCAGTGACGTACTCCACTGTGTGACGGCGTCGGTGACGATCTCCAGCGCCCGGTCCTGATCGAGGGGCGCCCGCTTCGGCACGGCGAAGCCGTGATCGCCGTACGGCACCTCCACGAACTCGTACGCGCCCTGCGGGAACTCCTCCGGCCGGCCGAACGGGTCGTTCCCACCCTGCACCACGAGGGTGGGCACCCCGGCGCCGAGCAGCTCGTCGGCACGGGACTTCTCGGGCCTGCCCGGCGGGTGCAGCGGGAAGCTCAGCGCGAGGACGGCCGCGGCGCCGAGTTCCGTCGCCGTACGGCAGGCCACGCGGGCGCCCGCGCTCCGGCCGCCCGCGATCACGGGGAGCCCGGGGCGCGCCAGCGCGGGCCACAGACCCCGCCAGCCCGCGTCCAGGGTCTTGGGGGCGGGCGCGACCTTCTTGCCCGCCACCCGCCAGGGCTGTTCGACGAGCGCGACGGTCACCCCCTGGCCGGGGAGGGTGCGGGCCAGCGCCTGGAGATCGCGCGCCTCGATGCCGCCGCCGGCGCCGTGGCTGACGGCGAGGACGAGCCGTGCCTTCTCCGCCGTGCGCCAGGTGACCCGGGCCGTCCCGGCGTCCGTCTCGACCGTCTCGACCGTCTCGACCGTCTCGACCGTTTCAACCATCTCAACAGTCTCGATGATCTCGGCCACATCAGGACGCACATCAGAAGTCGCGTGGGAAGTCACATGGGAAGTCGCGTCAGAGCTCACGTCAGAAGAGTGTGCCCTCCTCGGGCCCCTCCAGCTCCTTCAGCAGCTCCGGGCCGTTGTTGCGGACATTGCTGACGGCGGTGGTCACGGGGTAGGCGCGCATCAGTCCGGCGGGCGGCGGGGCCAGCAGCTCACGCAGGTCGTCGAGGCCGGTGCGGGCCGGGTCCAGCCAGGCGTCCCAGCGGTCCGGGGTGAGCATCAGCGGCATCCGGGGGTGGATGTCGGCCAGGGAGTACGGGCCGTCGGCGGGCGCGACGGCGAGCGGGGTGGTCTCCGCCTCGGTCGTGATCACGGAACAGGTGACCCACCACGCCTGCGGGTGCTCGTCCGGCAGCGTCCTGTCCCGCCAGAACTCGTACAGCCCGGCCATCGCGAACACCGAGCTGTCGGCGGGGAGCACGAAGTACGGCTGCTTGCGGGGCCGCTTCTTCTTCCCCTCGACCTCCAGGTCCCGCTCCTGCTTGCCGGTGACCCACTCGTAGTAGCCGTCGGCGGGCAGGATGCAGCGCCGGGAGGCGAAGGCACGGCGGTACGAGGGCTTCTCGTGGACGGTCTCGGCGCGGGCGTTGATCATGCGGGCCCCGCCCTCGGGCGTCTTGGACCAGGAGGGGACGAGGCCCCATCTCAGCCTGCGGAGCTGGCGAACCGGCCGTTTGTCCTCGACGTTCTTCAGCGGGCGGTCGAGGACCGCGTAGACCTCTTTGGTGGGAGCCACGTTGTAGTCGGGCTCCAAGGTCTCCTCGGGCTCCCACTTCTCGACCTCGAAGATTCCTGCGAGATCCTCTGGCCTGCGACTGGCCGAATACCGTCCGCACATGTCGAACCACCCCTCCGATCTGTGAAGACGGTAGAACATCACGCGCCTGAGCTGCCGGTGCCCGGAGCACATCCCCCACAGCTTCCGCGATCCGCGTCCAGTCCGTTACGAGAGCGTAACCAGCACCCCACTTGCCAGCCTTTCACCATGTGCCACAAGGTTCTGTATGCGCTTACAGACAGCGCATACATCGGCCAATGCCTCGGCCATGCTCAAGGAGGAGCACCCATGCACCACGCCGCCAGAACCGCCTCGTTCGCCCTTGTGGCGGCGTCCGCTCTCGTCCTCACCGCGTGCGGTGGCTCGGGGAACGCGGACGTGGGTGCCGACGCGAAGCAGACGCTGACCGTCTGGGCCATGGGCACGGAGGGCGAGAAGCTCGCCGACGTGGCCAAGGCGTACGAGAAGGCCCACCCCAACATCACCGTCAAGGTGACCCCGGTCGGCTGGGACGTGGCGCACCAGAAGCTCGTCGCCGCGGCCGCCGCGAGCAAGCTCCCCGACGTGATGCAGATGGGTTCGACG
This sequence comes from Streptomyces bluensis, assembly GCF_014650715.1. Lineage (GTDB taxonomy): Bacteria > Actinomycetota > Actinomycetes > Streptomycetales > Streptomycetaceae > Streptomyces > Streptomyces bluensis. The sequence goes on from NZ_BMVM01000018.1 coordinate 137,920, forward strand.
TATCTGGGCGAGTTCGCCGAGATGGGCGCTCTGGAGCCGGTCGACACCAAGGTCTTCGAGAAGGGTGACTTCTTCCCGGCCGCCTGGGATCAGGGGATCTACGACGGCGAGGCCTATGGGGTTCCCTGGTACGTCGACACCCGCGTCCTGTACTACCGCACCGATCTGGCGAAGAAGGCGGGCCTCAAGGGCGCCCCGGGCACCATGGCGGACCTGCAGAAGGCGGCCGCGGCCTATCGCGACAAGGCCGGCACCAAGTGGGGACTGTCCATCCAGCCGAGCGGACTGGACGCCGTGCAGAGCTTCTACCCCTTCCTGTACTCGGCGGGCGGCGCCGTCCTCGACGACAGCGCCAAGCCCGTCGTCAACAGCCCCGCCGCCGTCAAGGCGCTGGAGAACTACGGCAGTTACTACAGCAAGGGACTGAGCGACAAGACGTTCCGGCCCGGCTACGACGTCACGAAGGACTTCAACACCGGGGCCGTGCCGATGTTCTTCAGCGGACCGTGGATCGTGGGCCTGCTCAACGACAACTACCCCGACCTCAAGGGCAAGTGGGCCGTCGCCCCCGTACCGGCGGACAAGGCCTCGGTCTCGTTCGCCGGCGGGTCCAGCCTCACCATCTCCGCGGACAGTCCGCGCAAGGCCGCCGCCGAGGAGTTCATCACCTACCTCACCGACGCCAAGGGTCAGACCGACTGGTACGAGCGCACCAAGGACCTGCCCGCCAACACCCAGGCATGGGACGCCGGTGAGCTCGCCACCGACGCGAACCTGACGGTGTTCCGGAAGCAGATGGAAACCGCCGAGGCCATCCCCGCCCAGCCCAAGCTCACGGAGATCACCTCCAAGGTCGACGAGGCCATAGGGGCGGTCACCCAGGGCAAGTCCTCCGCGAAGGCGGCCCTGGACAAGGCGCAGTCCGCGATCGAGAGCCTGGTGGGATAGTCCGGATGCCCCTCGTGACCGGATCGGCCGCGGACGACGCGACCGTGACCAAGACCCGGCGGTCCGGCGGTGCACAGCCGCCGGCCGCGGGATCGCGGCGGCACGGCCGACGTCGTTCGCTGGGCCGGCACACGCTGCACGGGTGGCTGTTCTCCACCCCCTTCCTGGTGCTGTTCGGCGTCTTCATGCTCTTCCCGATCGTGGCGACGCTCTGGATGAGCTTCACCGACTTCGGGGTACGCGACGTCAGGCAGCCCCTGGAGGCGCAGTTCGTCGGCCTGGACAACTACACCAGGCTGTTCGGCGACGACACCTTCCGCACGGCCCTGTTCAACACCGCCTACTTCGTCGTGGTCGGCGTACCGCTGACCATCGTGCTCGGCCTGCTGGTGGCGCTGATGCTGAACAACGGCATCGACCGGGCCCGCACCTTCTTCCGGGTCGGCTTCTACGCTCCCGTCGTCACCTCCATCGTGGCGGTCGCCGTCGTCTGGCGCTTCGTGCTCGACCCGTCGGACGGCCTGATCGCCGGCCTCGCCACCGAACTCGGCACGAAGGCGCCGGACTTCCTCGGCTCCGGGACCTGGGCCATGCCGTCGCTGATCCTGCTCGCGGTCTGGCGCAACCTGGGCACCGTCATGGTGCTGTTCATCGCCGGCCTGCAGGCGATCCCCACCGAGGTGCGGGAGGCCGCGCGACTGGACGGCGCAGGCGGCTGGCAGGAGCTGCGGCGCATCACCGTGCCACTGCTGCGGCCCACCATGCTCTACGCCACCGTCATCACCACCATCGGCTACCTCAACGTCTTCGAGGAGCCCTTCGTGATGACCCAGGGCGGCCCCGGCGACGCCACCCTGACGGTGTCCCTGAACATGTACCGGGAGGGCTTCAACTTCTTCCACATGGGTTATGCGAGCGCCATGGCGTACGTCCTGTTCGTGGTGATCATGGGCATCACGGTGCTCCAGCTCCGACTGCTGAAGGACAACACGCGATGAGCGCCCCGACCGCCTCCGCCCCGGCCGCCTCCGCACCGACCGACCCCGCCCCGGCCGGCCGACGCCGCGAGGGCCGCGTACGCCGGCCCGTGCTGTACGTTCTCGCGTCGCTGGGCCTGCTGGTGATGGCGACGCCGTTCCTGTGGATGGCGCTGTCCGCCTTCAAGACCAGGCAGGACCTGACGGCCAGCCCACCGGTATGGATCCCGTCGCGCTGGACGCTGGACAGCTTCAGCGCGCTGCTGGACCAGCTGGACATGCCGCGCTACTTCGTGAACTCGCTGGTCGTGGCCGTCATGGTGACCGTCTGCAACCTGCTGTTCTGCTCGATGCTCGGCTACGCGCTCGCGAAACTCGACTTCGCGGGCCGCTCCAAGGTCTTCGCCACCGTGCTGGCCGCGCTGATGGTGCCGGGCAACCTGTTGATCCTGCCCCTGTACGTGCTGATGAGCGGGCTGAACCTCATCGACACCTACGCCGGGCTCGTCCTGCCCTTCGCCGCGAGTGCCTTCGGCGTCTTCCTGATGCGGCAGTTCATGCAGACGGTGCCGGACGAACTGCTGGAGGCGGCCAGGATCGACGGCGCCGGTGAGTGGTACATCTTCTGGCGCATCGTGTTGCCCCTGGTCAAACCCGCGCTCGCCACGCTGGCGATCTTCACGTTCCTCGGCTCGTGGAACAACTTCGTCTGGCCGCTGGTCGCCACCAACGACCCGGGCAAGTACACGCTCCCGGTGGCACTCGCGACCTTCGCCAACGACCCCAACCGCACGGTCGCCGGCGGCAACGGAATGCTCATGGCCGGCTCCCTGCTGGTGGTACTGCCCGTCCTGGCCGTCTTCGCCCTGCTGCAACGCCACTTCACCCAGGGCATCGCGACCGCCGGCCTGAAGTAGCCGAGCAGCCCCACGGCAGGCACTGCCCTTGAACAGCCCTGAGCAGCTCTGAGCAGTCCTCGGGCGACCGCGCCGACCGTGCCACGCCCGCGCGCCCGGCCCGCCCCTCCACGATCACACAGACAGAAACGGACGATGACCCACACCTCCCTCCCCTTCCCCGACGGCTTCCTGTGGGGCGCCTCCACCGCCGCCCACCAGATCGAGGGCAACAACGTCAACAGCGACTGGTGGCGCAAGGAACACGACCCGGCGGCCGGAATCCACGAACCGAGCCTGGACGCCTGCGACAGCTACCACCGCTGGGAGCAGGACATGGACCTGCTCGCCCACCTCGGCTTCACCGACTACCGCTTCAGCGTCGAGTGGGCACGCGTGGAACCGGCCCCCGGCGCCTTCTCCCGCGCCGAGATCGCGCACTACCGCCGCATGGTGGACGGCGCCCTGGCCCGCGGGCTGCGCCCCATGGTGACCCTGCACCACTTCACCGTGCCGCAGTGGTTCGAGGACCGCGGCGGCTGGACGGCCGACGGCGCCGTGGAGTTGTTCGCCCGGTACGTCGAGCACTGCGCGCCGATCATCACCGACGGTGTCCGCCACGTGTGCACCATCAACGAGCCCAACATGATCGCCGTGATGGCGGGCCTCGCCAAGCGGGGCGAGCAGGGCTTCCCGCCCGCCGGACTGCCGTTCCCGGACGAGGAGACCACCCACGCGGTGATCGCCGCGCACCACGCCGCGGTCAAGGCGGTCCGGGCCGCGAACCCGGACATCCAGGTCGGCTGGACCATCGCCAACCAGGTCTACCAGGCCCTGCCCGGAGCCGAGGAGGTCACCGCCGCCTACCGCCACCCCCGCGAGGACGTCTTCATCGAGGCCGCCCGCGGCGACGACTTCCTCGGCGTCCAGTCCTACACCCGCACCAAGATCGGACCCGACGGGCCCGTCCCCGCCCCCCAGGACGCCGAGCGCACGCTGACGCAGTGGGAGTACTACCCCGCCGCCGTGGGCCACGCCCTGCGCCACACCGCCGACGTCATCGGCCGCGACATGCCGCTGATCGTCACCGAGAACGGCATCGCCACCGGCGACGACAGCCGCCGCGTCGACTACTACACCGGAGCACTCGCGGCGGTCGCCGCCGCCATCGAGGACGGCATCGACGTCCGGGGCTACCTGGCCTGGAGCGCCCTGGACAACTACGAGTGGGGCTCCTTCGCCGCCACCTTCGGCCTCATCGCGGTGGACCGGGTCACCTTCGAGCGCACCCCCAGGCCGTCCGCCGCATGGCTCGGCGGCCTCGGCCGCACCCGCGAACTGCCACGCAACGCCTCCTGACGCCCCCGCCACCTCTCGTCCCCCTGTGCCCGGGAGCCGGTGGGCCCTGACACCCACCGGCTCCCGCTCCGCCTCCCCCTTCCCTCCCTACTTCCCTCCCTACTTCCCTCCCTGCAACAGGCCCCTCCCCTCCCGTCAGACCCCTCCCTCCCTTCAGAGGAGTTGATCCCGCATGAACCGCCGTCGTTTCCTCACGGCCGCCACCGCGGCGGCAGCGGCCGCCTACGCCACCGCTCCCTCCGCTTTCGCCGGCACCGCCTCCCCTGCCGCCTCGGACACCGAGACGCTGCTCACCTGGTTCGAAGCCACCTACCGCTCGATGACGGCCATGACCACGGACTTCGGTCTGACCGCGGACAAGATCGACGTCAGCGGCACCGGCACACCCGTCCCCTCGACGCAGACCTCGCCGACCAACATCGGCTGCGGACTGTGGTCCACGGTGGCCGCGGCCGGCCTCGGCGTCATCTCCGCCTCGGCCATGCACGAGCGCCTCGCCCGCACGGTCGCGGCCGTGGAGCGGCTCGACCGCGCACACGGCTTCTGGTTCAACTGGTACGACGCGCACGACGGCTCGGTCCTCACGACCTGGCCGGAGAGCGGTTCCACCGTCCGCCCGTTCCTGTCCACCGTCGACAACGCCTGGCTGGTCACCGGCCTGCAGATCGCCGCCGACGCCGATCCGGCGCTGCGTCCGCGCATAGCCCGGCTCCTCGACGGAGCGGACTGGTCGTACTTCTACACCCCCTACGACCCGGCCGACCCCTTCGCCGCCCCCGGCCAGCTGCGCGGCGGCTACTGGCCCGACAAGCCCGGCAAGGGCGAACCCACCGGCCACCACTACGGAGCCCTCAACACCGAGCCGCGCATGGCCAGTTACCTCGGCATCGCCGACGGCTCCCTGCCCACCGACCACTACTGGCACATGTACCGCACGATGCTGCCGGAGTGGGGACAGGAACAGCAGCCCGGGGGCTCCTACGTCACCATCGACGGCGTACGCGTCTGGCAGGGCCACTACACCTACCGAGGCCGCAAGCTCGTCCCCACCTGGGGCGGATCGATGTTCGAGGCCCTGATGGTGCCCCTGTTCGTGCCCGAGGCGGAGTGGTCACCGCACTCCTGGGGCACCACCCACCAGCGCTATGTGCGCAGCCAGATCGAACACGGCCTGATCGAGCAGGAGTACGGCTACTGGGGCTTCTCACCCGCCAACATCCCCGAGGGCGGATACCGCGAATACGGCGTCGACGCGATCGGCATGCAGGAGGACGGCTATCACAGCCTCGGGGTCGTCACTCCCCACGCCTCCTTCCTGGCCCTGCCCCAGGCACCCGAAGAGGCCATCGCCAACCTCCGCGCCCTCGCCCGGAACCTCCACGCGTACGACGACGACTACGGCTTCCGCGACTCCGTCAACGTCGCGACGGGCCGCGTCAGCGACTTCGTCCTGGCCCTGGACCAGGGAATGATCGCTGCCGCCCTGGCCCAGCACCTGCGCCCCGGCCTGCTGCAACGCCCCTTCCGCACCGGCGGCTTCCGCTCCCGGGTGCGGCCCATGCTGGCCAAGGAAAGCTTCAGTATCTGATCCCCCGGTCGCACTGCGCCTCGCCCCCGGCGGGGCGCAGTGCGCCACAGGGGCGCCCCGGCCCCGGGGCGAGCGAGGCATCGCTTGCCCACCGCATGGACGAGATCTAGGATGAATGCGCTTACAAGCGTATGCGCGCGCATACCCCTCGCCCCGGGAGTCCCTTTTCGTGAGCACTGCCCCTACGGTGTACGACGTCGCCGCACGGTCCGGGGTCTCCATCGCCACCGTGTCCCGGGTGTACCGCAATCCGGACTCCGTCCGCGCCGAGACGCGTGAACGCGTACTGACGGCGGGCCGTGCACTCGGTTACGTACCGAGCGGCAACGCCCGTGGGCTCGCCAGCCGCTCCACCGGCATCCTCGGTCTCTGCTTCCCGGACTACTCCGACCCGGACACGGAGGCGACCGAGGCGGAGGACGAGGACGCGGCCATGCTCTACTCCGACCAGATCATCCGGGGCATGGAACGGGCGGCACGCCGCCACGGTTACGCGCTGCTGATCGCCGCGTCCCTCAAAGGAGGGCCGGAGAGCCTGGTGGCCAAGGTCGCGGGTCGCGTCGACGGGTTCGCGGCACTCGCCCGTACCGTGCCCACGGAGGAGCTGGAGGTCATCTCCCGCCGCCAACCCGTGGTGATGCTGGCCGGCCCCCGTGAAGGCACCGATCACCTGGACCATCTGGACCACATCGAGGTCGCCAACTTCGACGGCCAGAAGGAGCTGACCCGGCACCTCATCGAGGACCACGGCCTGCGCCGCCTCGCGTACATCGGCTCCGCGGAGGAGTCGCCGGACGTGGAGGCCCGTTTCCGCGGGTATCTCGCCGCGTGCCGGGACGGCGGGCTGGACGTGGGGCCCGAGCCCGATCTGCGGGTGGGGATGATGAGACAGGCCGAGGGCGCACGCGCCGTGGACGTCCTGTGCGCCTCGGACCGCGAGCGCCCCGAGGCCCTGGTGTTCGCGAACGACCAGATGGCCGTCGGCGCCCTGCACGCGCTGGAGAAGCGGGGTCTGCGGGTTCCGGAGGACATGGTGGTCACGGGCTTCGACGGCATTCCGCTCAGCCGCCTGGTACGCCCGGCCCTGACCACCGTGCATCAGCCGACGCTGCGCATCGGCGAGGAGGCGGTGGAACTGCTGGTGAAGCGGCTGAACGGCGCACGCGATGCCGAGCCGGTCTCCCTGATGCTCCCCGTGACGGTCGTACGGCGAGGCAGCTGCGGGTGCGGCAAGGGATAGTCCCGCAGGTCCCGCACGTCCCGCACGTCCCGCAGTCCCAGTCCCCTGCCCGCCCGAGCGGCGTCTCCAGCCCCGGACCACTCCGGCATCCCACGCTGTGACCCGCGCGTTTGCCGTCAGGAACGATCGCTGCCGGCCCAGCGTCTCAGATACCGTCCGCGCGTCCGTGCCACACTGCCAGGCCAACCCGTCACCGGCACTGCGCGCCGCCCCGTATCGATGCGACCAAGGGAGCCAAGCCCCCCATGGACACCACCTCGCTGGCCGACCTCTGGGACGAGGTGTTCGGCAGCCAGCCCGACCCCGACCTCTGGGTCGTGATCGCCACCGCGGCCGTCGCGCTCGCCGCGATCATCCCGCAGGGCGTCTGGCGGCTCTCGCGCAACGCCATCACCATCGCCCACGAGGGCGGCCACGGACTGGTCGCACTCCTCACCGGACGCACCCTCACGGGCATACGCCTGCACTCGGACACCAGCGGTCTCACGGTCAGCCGGGGCAAGCCGACCGGGCTCGGCATGATCCTCACGGCGGCCGCGGGCTACACCGCTCCCCCGCTGCTCGGTCTCGGCGGTGCCGCGCTGCTCGCCGCCGGGCACATCACCGCGCTGCTGTGGCTGGCCACCGTGCTGCTCGTGGCGATGCTGGTGATGATCCGCAACGCGTACGGGGCGCTCACGGTGCTGGTGACCGGCGGCACGTTCGTGCTGGTGTCCTGGCTGACCGGGACGCAGGTGCAGGCGGCGTTCGCGTACGTCGTGGTGTGGTTCCTGCTGCTGGGCGGCGTACGACCCGCCTTCGAGCTCCAGGCCAAGCGGCGCCGGGGTGGCGCGGGGGACTCGGACGCCGACCAGCTGGCACGGCTGACGCACGCACCGGCGGGCATGTGGCTGTTCTTCTTCCACGCGGTGTCGCTGTGCTCGCTGCTGGGCGGGGGACGGTGGCTGTTGGAGGTATGACCGCCCCGAAGGGGCGCGGTCACAGGGGCGCAGGGTTCGTGTCGGTGTGTGGCTCCGTCGCGTGGGCGCGACCAGCCACGACGGCGGCGCACCCGAAACACCGCCTCCCACTAAAGTGGGCCCCATGGCCCCGAACAACGCACACACCGCCCTCTGGCCCGCCCCGCACGCGAGCGGAGCCGTCGACGCGACGGTCCACGTGCCCGGGTCCAAGTCGGTCACCAACCGCGCCCTGGTGCTGGCCGCCCTCGCCTCCGAGCCCGGCTGGCTGCGCCGCCCGCTGCGGTCCCGTGACACCCTGCTGATGGCGGCCGCGCTGCGCGCGATGGGTGTGGAGATCGAGGAGGGGATGGGCCCCGAGGGTACCGGCGAGGCTTGGCGTGTGCTCCCCACGGGTCTGCGGGGTCCCGCCACGGTCGACGTCGGCAACGCCGGCACGGTGATGCGTTTCCTGCCCCCGGTGGCCGCCCTCGCCGACGGTCCCATCCGCTTCGACGGCGACCCCCGTTCCTACGAGCGCCCTCTGAACGGCGTGATCGACGCCCTGCGCGCCCTCGGTGCCCGTATCGACGACGACGGCCGGGGAGCGCTCCCGCTGACGGTCCACGGCGGCGGCGCGCTGGACGGCGGCCCGGTCGAGATCGACGCGTCGTCGTCCTCCCAGTTCGTGTCGGCCCTGCTGCTGTCCGGCCCGCGTTTCAACCAGGGCGTCGAGGTGCGCCACACCGGCTCGACGCTGCCGTCCCTCCCCCACATCCGTATGACGGTCGACATGCTGCGCGCGGTCGGCGCCCAGGTGGACACCCCTGAGTCGGGCGGCGAGCCGAACGTCTGGCGGGTGACGCCGGGCGCGCTGCTGGGCCGCGACCTGACCATCGAGCCGGACCTGTCGAACGCCCAGCCGTTCCTGGCCGCGGCCCTGGTGACCGGCGGCAAGGTCCTCATCCCGGACTGGCCGGCCCGCACCACCCAGCCGGGCGACCAGCTGCGGGAGATCTTCACCGAGATGGGCGGTTCCTGCGAACTCACCGAGTACGGGCTGGAGTTCACCGGCTCGGGCGCGGTCCACGGCATCGACGTGGACCTGGGCGAGGTCGGCGAGCTGACTCCCGGCATCGCCGCGGTCGCGGCCCTCGCCGACTCCCCGTCGACGCTGCGCGGAGTGTCCCACCTGCGCCTGCACGAGACGGACCGGCTGGCCGCGCTCACCAAGGAGATCAACGAGCTCGGCGGCGATGTCACGGAGACCGCCGACGGCCTCCACATCCGTCCGCGCCCGCTGCACGGCGGGGTGTTCCACACGTACGACGACCACCGCATGGCCACCGCGGGCGCGATCATCGGCCTCGCGGTGAAGGACGTGCAGATCGAGAACGTGGCGACGACGGCCAAGACCCTGCCGGACTTCCCCGACCTGTGGACCGGGATGCTCGGGAACTGACGGGCGGACCAGGATCATGCGCCGCTACGGCAAGCACACCGACGAGGACGACGTCCGGGTCCGCCCCAGCCGCAAGGGCAACCGTCCCCGTACGAGCCTCCGCCCCAAGCACGAGGACGCGGCCGACGGGATGGTCCTCACCGTCGACCGCGGTCGGCTGACCTGCCTCGTCGAGGACCGCGTGGTCATGGCGATGAAGGCCCGCGAACTGGGCCGCAAGGCCGCGGTGGTCGGCGACCGCGTGGCCCTCGTCGGCGATCTCTCCGGCCAGAAGGACACGCTCGCCCGCATCGTCCGCATCGCCGAGCGCACCTCCGTACTGCGGCGCACGGCCGACGACGACGATCCGTTCGAGCGCGTCGTCGTCGCCAACGCCGACCAGCTCGCCATCGTCACCGCCCTCGCCGACCCCGAGCCCCGCCCTCGCCTCATCGACCGCTGCCTGGTCGCGGCGTACGACGGCGGCCTCGACCCGCTGCTGGTGCTGACGAAGTCGGACCTGGCCCCACCCGACAAACTCCTGGAGCTGTACGGGGACCTGGACATCCCCTACGTCGTCACCAGTCGCGAGGAGCTGGAGAACGGCGACGCGGCGGACCGGGTACGGGAACAGCTCGACGGCAAGATCACGGCGTTCGTCGGCCACTCGGGCGTGGGCAAGACGACGCTGGTCAACGCCCTCGTACCCGAGGAGCGGCGCCGCAGCACCGGACACGTCAACGCGGTGACCGGCCGCGGCCGCCACACGACGACGTCGGCGCTGGCGCTGCCGCTGACGGAGTCGGACGGCTGGGTGGTCGACACTCCGGGCGTACGGTCCTTCGGTCTGGCGCACATCGATCCGTCCCGCGTGATCCACGCCTTTCCCGACCTGGAACCGGGAACCGAGGGCTGTCCCCGTGCGTGCAGTCATGACGAACCGGACTGCGCGCTGGACGAGTGGGTGGCGGCGGGGCACGCGGACCCTGCCCGGCTGTACTCCCTGCGCCGGCTGCTGTCGACGCGGGAGCGCCACGAAGGCGACTGACGGAAGGCGGCTGACCTCCGCGTTGTTTGCTCTCGTACGTGGCCGGTAAGTGCATAATCGCACCGAGCCGATCCTAGTCGGACGAAGCGGTCACGGAACGTGGGGACGTGGGAGGACGAGACATGGCGTGGCTGCTGGTCATCGTTGCGGGGATACTGGAGACCGGCTTCGCCGTCTGCCTGAAGCTCTCGCACGGCTTCACCCGGCTCTGGCCGACCATCGCGTTCTGCGCCTTCGCCCTCGGCAGCTTCGGCCTGCTGACCCTCTCGCTGAAGAAGCTCGACGTGGGCCCCGCGTACGCCGTGTGGACGGGCATCGGGGCGGCCGGCACCGCGATCTACGGCATGGTCTTCCTCGGCGACATCGTGTCCACGCTGAAGCTCGTCTCGATCACGCTGGTGATCGTGGGCGTCATCGGGCTCCAACTGTCTGGATCAGCACACTAGTTGAGTACCCCCGAGCGCGTCGGATGCCGGTGCAGGACGGTGCGCACGAGTGCGGTGACGCCACCCTCGCCCGGGGGCGCGGACACGCAGGACAGGGCGACGCGGACGACGAGTTCGCAGGAGCGGACCAGCTCCGCCGACTCGGCCTTCGGGATGCCGGGACCGGAGAGGACGGCGACCGCGCGGTCGCGGGCCAGGGCCACCAGGTCGGCGGGTGAGGGCAGGGGGCCGTCGGCGCGGCGCTGTGCGGGAACCGCGGACGACGAGGGCACCGCGGTGAGTGTGGGCGCGGGCAGACGTTCGCTCCAGCAGCCGGTGAGCATGGCCTTGATGAGAGCGTTGCCGCGTGCGGCCGAGACGGTCCACTCGGCAGCGGCGGCCAGGCGCTCGCGAGGGTCGGCGGGCGTGGCCAGCGCCCGGTCGACACCGGCGAGATAGGCGTCGGCCTCCCGGCGCACCAGGGCGCGCGCAAGCCCCTCCTTGCTGCCGAACTCGTTGTAGAGGGTCTGCCGGGACACTCCGGCCGCGGCGGCGACGTCGACCATGCGCACCGCGGGCCACGGACGGCGTGCGAGCGCCGTGTAGGCGGCGTCCAACAGGGATTCCCGCGCTGCAGGCATCATCGCCTCCCTCTGCCGAGCGGCGGCTTTGGACCTCAGATTTGACGCGCACTGACGCACTGTCAAGAGTTTTCGGCGACGCCGAGGGCCTGTGTTCGGCCAACGTGTGCGGTGGCTGCCGGGGGGCGCGTGGCGGCACTCCGCGAAGGCCCCGGGGAGGAGCGCCCCTCAGGCGGAGGTCCCGTGGTGATCCCCGAGGGCGTGTGGCCGGATCCATGACCTGCCGGATACGGTTCCCCCATGCCCGACTATCTCGATGACCTGCGGCTCGCCCATGTCCTGGCGGACGCCGCCGACGCCGCGACCATGGACCGGTTCAAGGCGCTCGACCTCAAGGTCGAGACGAAGCCGGACATGACACCGGTGAGCGAGGCCGACAGAGCCGCCGAGGAACTGATCCGCGGCCAGCTCCAGCGTGCCCGGCCGCGTGACGCGATCCTCGGCGAGGAGTACGGCATCGAGGGCACGGGCCCGCGCCGCTGGGTCGTCGACCCGATCGACGGCACCAAGAACTACGTCCGCGGAGTCCCGGTGTGGGCCACGCTGATCGCGTTGATGGAGGCGGGCGCGGGCGGCTACCAGCCGGTCGTCGGCGTCGTCTCGGCCCCCGCACTCGGCCGCCGCTGGTGGGCGGCGAAGGGGCACGGCGCGTTCTCCGGCCGCAGTCTGTCCTCCGCGTCCCGCCTCCATGTCTCGCGCGTCACCAAGCTGTCCGACGCGTCCTTCGCGTACTCCTCCCTGAGCGGCTGGGAGGAGCAGGGCCGGCTCGACGGCTTCCTGGACCTCACCCGCGAGGTGTGGCGCACGCGCGCGTACGGCGACTTCTGGCCGTACATGATGGTCGCCGAGGGGTCCGTGGACCTCTGCGCCGAACCCGAGTTGTCTCTCTGGGACATGGCGGCCACCGCGATCGTCGTCACCGAGGCGGGCGGCACCTTCACGGGCCTCGACGGCCGCCCCGGCCCGCACAGCGGCAACGCGGCGGCGTCGAACGGGCTGCTCCACGACGAGTTGCTGGGGTATCTGAACCAGCAGTACTGAGTCGCACGGGGCCAGAGTGATCCGCGAGTGATCCACGAGTGATCCACAAGCGCCCCCGACTGGCTACGTGCGCCCTCTTGTTGGCCTCCTCTTTCGCCTGGGACTCTGAGAGCCCCCACTTGTGAATTTGTGAATCCCTGAGTCGACCTCATGGGGATTCTCTAGGAGGTGGCTCAACCCCATGCTCGTCCGCGACGCCATGAGCACGGTGGTCCTCACCATCGGCCCCGACCACACGCTCCGCCAGGCCGCCACCCTGATGTCCGCCCGCAGGGTCGGCGCGGCCGTGGTGTTCGACCCGGACGCCGGCGGAGTCGGCATCCTGACCGAACGCGACATCCTCAACTCCGTCGGCCTGGGTCAGAGCCCGGACACCGAGCGGGCGCACGCCCACACCACCACCGACGTCGTGTTCGCCACACCGTCCTGGACCCTGGAGGACGCCGCCCGCGCCATGACCCACGGCGGCTTCCGCCATCTCGTCGTCCTCGACGGCGACGAACCCGTCGGCATCGTCTCGGTCCGCGACATCATCCGCTGCTGGGCTCCGGCACGGCAGCCCGCACCCGCCTGACCGGTGAAGACCAGCATGCGCCAACGGGCCGGAACTCCCCTGGAGTCCCGGCCCGTCTCCTCCGGCAAGCGGTCCAACCCCGGACAGCCGCTCAGGGCCTGGACAGCGGCTTCCAGGCGCTTGCCGAAGTCTCCGTCAGCCTGACGGAAGCGTTCCCGACCCTACAATAGACACTGTCTAAGTCAAGGGTGATTCCAAAGTCACACACGTTCGGAATCTGGTCCTCTTGCCTGTTACGCTGGTCTTATGAGTGACCTTCTGGAACGGCTACGCGGACGCGGATGGCGCATGACCGCGCAGCGGCGCGTCGTGGCCGAGGTCCTCGACGGCGATCACGTCCACCTGACGGCCGACGAGGTGCACGCGCGGGCCGTGGTCAAGCTGCCCGAGATCTCCCGGGCAACCGTCTACAACACCCTGGGCGAGCTGGTCTCCCTCGGTGAGGTGCTTGAGGTGACCACGGACAGGCGTGCCAAGCGTTACGACCCGAACGCGCACCGTCCGCACCACCACCTGGTCTGCGCCCAGTGCGGCGCGATCCGTGACGTCCACCCGACGGGCAACCCCCTCGCCGACCTCCCCGACTCGGAGCGCTTCGGCTTCACGGTGTCGGACGTCGAGGTGACGTACCGAGGCGTGTGCCCCAACTGCGCGGCCGCGTAGGAGCCTTACTCACTCCCCGGCTCTCAGCCGTGAGCCCCTGCTGCCGCCGCTGCCACCAACTACAAATCGACATATCAACTCACGGTCACGTGTAAAACACAGTCACGCGTAAAACACTGAGGGGTCGGAACTCTTACGAGTTCCGACCCCTCAGGATCAGTAGCGGGGACAGGATTTGAACCTGCGACCTCTGGGTTATGAGCCCAGCGAGCTACCGAGCTGCTCCACCCCGCGTCGATGAACGCAACATTACGTCAGCAACGCGGACCCGTGCAAATCCGTTCCGGAGGCCCGGCACGAAGCCGGGTGCCCTACGCCGACAGCTCCTCCCGCAGAGCGTCCCGCAGCCGCGCCGCCCGCTCCGCGACCTCCGCCGGCCCGAGCGACACCGCACGATCAGCCCACCGCTGCCCTTCCGCCAGCTCACCCCGACGTGCGTAGACGAGGGCCAGCCTCAGCGCCGCCCGCCCGTGCCCGGCATCGGCCGCCCGGGTCCACCACAGCGCGGCCTCCGGCTCGCTCCCCTCCCGGGCCAGCAGCAGCCCGAGGTTGAAGGCCCCGTTCCGCGACCCGGCCTCCGCGGCCTCCCGGTACCAGCGCGCCGCCTCGACGACGTCCCCACGGGCCGCAGCCAGCATCCCGACCCGCACCTGGGCCCGCCGGTGCCCCTGGGACGCGGCCCGCTCGTACCACTCCTCGCACTCCCCCTTCTCACGCGCGGGCTCGCCCAGCTCGTGCGCGGGCGCGGGCGGGCGACGGGCGTCCAGTACGGCGGCGAGCCGGTACGCGGCCTCGGCGCTGCCACCGCCCGCCGCCTGCCGCAGATGCCGCTCGGCCGCACGCTCGTCGCCCTCGCGAAGCCGCGCGATGGCGACCTGGAGCGCGGCCTCGGTGTGCCCGGCGGCGGCCGCACGCTCGTACCAGACCAGCGCGTCCGCGGCATCCTTTTCGGCGCCCCGTCCGGCGTACAGGATGCCCAGGTTGAAGGCGGCGTCCACGCTGCCCGCCTCCGCCGCCTTGGAGAACCACGGCTCGGCCCCGGCGGCGTCCCCGACCTGCAGCAACAGGATCGCGAGCGCGTTCGCGGCCTCGCGGTGCCCGGCGTACGCGGCCCTCCGGTACCACTGCTCGGCCTGCGCGGTGCGCCCCTGCTCGGCGCAGAGCAGCCCGAGGTTGTAGGCGCCGTTCACATCACCGGCGTCCATCGCGGCCCTGTACCAGCGCTCGGCCGTCTGCGTCTCCCCGCGCTCGGCGTGCAGCGCGCCCAGTGCGTTCGCCGCGTTGCCGTCGCCGTCCTGGGCGGCCCGCAGCCACCACACGGCAGCGCTCTCGGTGTCCCCCGCGTCCCGCAGCAGGAATCCGAGCGCGCAGGCGGCCCGCGGCTCACCGTCCTTCGCCGAGGTCAGGTACCAGCGCCCGGCCTCCTTGAGCTCCCCGCGCCGCTCCAGGATCGCGCCGAGGTGCAGCGCGGCTCTCCGGTGCCCGCGCGCCGCGGCCTGCCGGTACCACTGCTCCGCCTCCTCGGCGGCGGACACCGCGACACCGTTGTCAGGGCCCGTCCGCCCCTCACGGACGCCCGTGTCGCCTTCGCGCGCGGCTGAACGGTCGTCTCGCGCCGCCCGGCGGCCCTCTCGTGCGGCCAGGCGCTCCTCGGCCATCGCCTGCCGGTCGAGCGTCCGGGCCAGCCGGTACGCGGCCTCCCGGTGCCCGCGCTCGGCCGCGGCCCGCATCCACTGCTCGGCCCCGGGGTCGCCCCGGTGCTCCAGCAGGTCGGCGAGCGCGTACGCGCCCAGGGTGTGCGCCTGCTCGGCGGACTGCCGCAGCCAGTACTCGGCGGCCGGCTCGTCGCCGCGCTCGCGGTGATACCGCCCGAGCGCGTGTGCGGCGGCCGCGGAACCGGCGACGGCGGCGATCCGCCACCAGCCGGCGGCCTCGTCGGCGTACCCGCGCTGGTGCAGAAGGACACCCAGGTTGTTGGCGGCGGCGCGGTCGCCCGCGGCGGTGGCAGCGCGCAGCTGGGGCTCTGCTCCGTCGAGATCGCCGCGGCGCAGCAGCATGGCCCCGAGGACGCTCATCGCCTCGATGTCACCGGCCTCGGCCGCGAGCCGCTGACGCGCCTCCTCCACGGCCTCACCGGCTTCGTCCCGGTCCGTCGACTGCGGAAATTCCACAGGATGCGCAAACCGCCCGTTCTCCAACAGAGTTGCCTTGTCCCCCATAACGTCCATCGTCGCACCACCTGCAACCTGGGTACACCCGGTATACGCAGTCAGTGAGGTCACTTCAGCGTTTTGTCGACATGCCCACAGAGAGATAAGTCAAACACAGTTTTCTCAACTCCCTCCGCAGGACACGGCACTTCCCGCGAGTCGTCGCCTGACCATTCAGGACGCAGGGGAACCACTGCCTGGCTCCCGCTCTGCTGACCGGATGTTCAGGGTGCTCGTCGTCTGGATTCGTCAGGGGGCCGGCGCACACGTCGAAGGCCCGGATCCCTGGAGGATCCGGGCCTTCGACTTCAGTAGCGGGGACAGGATTTGAACCTGCGACCTCTGGGTTATGAGCCCAGCGAGCTACCGAGCTGCTCCACCCCGCGCCGTTGCTCGGCAACCGTATCACGGCGCGGGACGGAGTCTGGATCAGCTGCTTCCGGAACTCCCGTCGCCGGTCTTGCCGCTGTCCTGCTCGCTGTTCTGCGCGCTGTTCTGTCCGCCGCCGCTCGTCCCGTCGGCCTTGGAATGTGCCTCGTCGGCCTTCCTCAGCGCGTCCTCAAGGTCCTTCTGGGCCTTCCCGTACGCGTCCCAGTCGCTCTTCTTGAGGGCTTCCTGGCCCGCGTCGAAGGCCTTCTGGGCGTCGTTCAGGGCTTCTTGGACCGTCGGGTTGTCCGACGTGGGCGGCTTGGTGGTGTCGCCGCTCTCGTCCGGCGGCTGGGTGGTCGTGCCCTCAGCCCCGAACACCTTGTTCAGCGCCTCGTCGAGGGTGTCCTCGAAGGCGGTGGCACCTCCGTAGGTCACCAACACCTTCTTCAGCAGCGGGTACTTGAGGTCGCCACCGCGCACGTAGACGGGCTCCACGTACAGCAGTCCGCCGTCCAGCGGCACGGTCAGCAGGTTGCCGTACTCGACCTCCGAGTCACCGCCTCTCAGCAGCCGGATCGACTCGGCGATGGACGGTTCGGAGTTGAACTGGCTCTGCACCCGTTTGGGACCGTCGACCGTCTTGCCGGTCGGCAGTTTCAGAATGGTGATCTTGCCGTAGTCGCTGGCATCGGCCTCGGCGTTGACGGACATGAACGCGCTCAGGTTGTCCCGGCCGTTCGGTGTGAACGTCGTCGTCAGCGAGAACGCCTGGGCGTCCTGCTCGGGCAGCTTCATGCTCAGGTAGTACGGCGGCACGGCGTCCCCGGACCGGTTGGTCGGGTCGTCCGGCACCTGCCACACCTCACTGCCGCTCAGGAACGTGTCCGCGTCCTTCACGTGGTAGCGGGAGAGCAGCTCACGCTGGACCTTGAAGAGGTCCTGCGGGTACCGCAGATGGTCCATGAGCGACGGCGAGATGTCGGACTTGGGCTTCACCGTGTTCGGGAACGCCTTCATCCAGGTCTTCAGGACCGGGTCCTGCGTGTCCCACTGGTAGAGCTTGACCTGGCCGGTGTACGCGTCGACGGTCGCCTTCACCGAGTTGCGGATGTAGTTGACCTGGTTCTGCTGGGCCACCACCGCGCGCTGGTTGTCGGCGGCGGTCAGCGAGTCGGCCGTCGTGTCACCGAGGGTCGTACGGGAGGCGTAGGGGTAGCCGTTCGTCGTCGTGTAGGCGTCGACGATCCACTGGATCTTGCCGTTGACGACGGCCGGGTAGGCGTCGCCGTCGATGGTCAGCCAGGGGGCGACGGCCTCGACGCGCTCCTTGGGCGTGCGGTTGTAGAGGATCCGCGAACCCTCGCCTATGGCACCGGAGTAGAGGATCTGCGGCTCGCTGAACGCCACCGCGTACGCGGCCCGGTTGACCGGGTTGGAGAGGTTGACCCCGCTGTTGCCCTTGTAGCTGGTGGTCTTCTCACCGCTGTCGTCGGAGTAGTCGATCTCCTTCTGGGGGCCGCCGACGATCGAGTACTGGGTGGTCTTCTCGCCGTAGTAGATCCGCTGCTCGTACGCGCCGAGGTCGCCCCCGTTGGCGTTCTTCGAGGGCAGGTCGGAGGCGGTGAAGACCGGGCGTCCGTCCTCGTCGGCGTCGGTTCCCTTGGCGGCGACCACACCGAACCCGTGGGTGTACCGGAAGTGGTCGTTGATCCAGTTGTTCTTCGGGATACCGCCCAGGTTCAGCTCACGCAGGCCGATGACCGTGTCCTGGACGTTGCCGTCCTTGTCCTTGTAGCGGTCGACGTCCAGATTGGTGGGAAATGCGTAGTAGTTCCTGATCTGTTGGAGCTGCTGGTACGTGGGCGAGACGATGTTCGGGTCGAGCAGGCGGATGCTCGCCGTCTTGTCCACGTCGTCGCGCAGCTTCGTCACGTCGTCGGTGTTGCGCTCGCCCGAGTACTCCTCCACCTTGGCGCCGTCGATGCCGTACGCCTTGCGCGTGGCTTCCAGGTTCTTCTCGACGTACGGCGCTTCCTTGGCCTGCTCGTTCGGCTGGACCTGGAACTTCTGGACGATCGCCGGGTACAGCCCGCCGATGAGGATCGCCGAGAGCACCATCAGGCCGAAGCCGATGACGGGCAGCTGCCAGGTGCGCCGCCACAGGGTGGCGAAGAACAGCAGGGCGCAGATGACGGCGATGCAGAAGAGGATCGTCTTCGCGGGCAGGTAGGCGTTCGCGTCGACGTACCTCAGACCCGTCCAGTTGCCCGTCGCCTTGAAGTCACTGGACTTCACCGCGAGTCCGTACCGGTCGAGCCAGTACGCGACCGCCTTCAGGGCGACGAAGATGCCGAGCAGCACCGAAAGGTGCCCGGTGGCCGCGGCCGTGGCCCGCGCGCCCGGGGAGGTGATCCTCAGACCGCCGTACAGGTAGTGCGTGAGCGCGGCGGCGATCAGCGAGAGGATCGTGGCGGCGAAGCCGAAGCCGACCAGGAAGCGGTACCAGGGCAGGTCGAAGGCGTAGAAGGCGACGTCCAGGTGGAACTGGGGGTCCTTCTGCCCGAAGGGGACGCCGTTCACCCACATCAGCCATGTGCGCCACTGGCCCGAGGCGGAGGCGCCCGCGATCAGGCCCACCAGGGACGTGAGCGCGAGGAGGAGCCATTTCTTGTAGGGCGCGATGCCCATGCGGTACCGGTCGAGGCTCTGCTGCTCCATCGACATGGCGCTCAGCGGCGGGCGCAGCCGGTGGGCCAGCCAGACGTTGAACCCGACCGCGGCCGCCATCAGCAGACCGAAGACGAAGAAGAGCCCGATCTTGGTCCACAGGGCGGTCGTGAAGACCGACGAGTACTTCACGGACCGGTACCAGAGCCAGTCCGTCCAGAACCCCGCGAACATGACGAACGCCATGAGCAGGACGGCCAGAACGCCCAGTGTCATGAGCAGGGTCCGGACGCGCCGGGACGGTCGGCCCACTCTGATCCGTGGCCCGGTCGGGCCTCCGCCGCGGTCCGGCATCTGGAAAGCCAAGGTGCGCACCTCGAAGTCGCTGTTGATCCGTCAGGCCCCCGGGAAACGCGGACCATCTTTCAGGCCCCGTGATCGTCGAGATCGTAGGGGCCTCACCTATGCAACTTACTCACGCTTTACTCGGTTCCCGGTTCGGGTAACGAACGAGGCAGGATTGTGACCATGTCCAACACGCCTCCCATGACAGCGAGCCCTCTCACACGGGCCGTCCTTGAGATCGACGAGTACGCCTCCGGCCTCGGCTGGGACCAGCCCGCCCGCCTCTTCGCCCTGGTCGACACCGCACGGCTGCGGACCGAACAACCCTCGCTCGCGGACCGGCTGGGCCTGCGGGACGAGTCCGGCGACTCGGGTCTCACACCGATCGAGCAGGACGAGATCCCCGCGGGCAAACCGCTGGACGAGTTCTTGGGCACGATCGCCTGGCCCGACGCCGTGGTCGGCTGCGCCCTCACCGTGGAGCGGCTGATGCTGCCGCCGTCCGCGGAGGCGTCCGTCCCGGAGGGTCTCGACGAGGCCCGTCTCGCCACGTGGGTCGCCGAGCACCCTGACCGCCGGGAGGTCCGCATGACGGTCGCGGTCCTGCGGGACGGGGCACGGGAGTCGGCGCTGCGGCTGCGCGAGAAGGACACGGCGACGGAGGTGCTGACCGGGTCGGACCTGGTGCCGGGCCTGGCGGAGGCGCTGGCGGCGACGTTCGCGGACTGACGTTCCGGTGTACACGGCTGGGGCGCCCGTGTGTAGCTCGGGCGCCCGGCACGAGATCCGTCAGAGATCCGTCAGAGATCCATCAGAATGGGCGGGACATTCGAAACACGACCTAGCTGTTCTGTCCACGGAGGTTGGGGACGGGTGACGGCGATCACTGACGTGTGATCTTGAA
>NZ_BMVM01000019.1 GCF_014650715.1 Streptomyces bluensis
ATCCCCAGGGGCTCCGCCCCTTCGACCCCGCCAAGGGGGCTCCGCCCCCTGGACCCCCGCTCCTCAAACGCCGGAGGGGCTGAATTTGCCCGGCCGGGGCTGGATTTCCAGCCCGTCCGGCGTTTGAGGACGAGGCCGCTCAGGCCGAACGGGGGTCTGGGAGCGGCAGCCCCCAGGGAAGGGATGGGACGGGTAGGGGCGGCGGGGGCGATCACTTGCGCGGTGGAGCCGCGTCCTCCGCGCCGCCCTCCAGCGGCGGAGCCGTCACGCAGCAGTGCGTGTGGCACTGGGCCTGACGGCACTCCGGCACGGGCCGCCGCACCGTCGCGTAGGCGAGGACCGCGCCCACCACGAGGACACCCGCGCACAGCGGCATCGCACGCCGGAAGGCGGAGCCGAAGGCGTCCGCCGAGCGGTAGGCCTCCGAGCCCATGCCGGTGAGCAGGGGCAACGCGGCCACGGCGAGGAGACTGGCCGCGCGGGCCGCCGCGTTGTTGACGCCGCTCGCGAGCCCCGCGTGCTCGGTGTCGACGGAGGCCAGGACCGTGGCGGTGAGGGGAGCGACCAGGGTGACCATGCCGAGGCCCAGGACCAGCAGCGCGGGCAGGACGTCCGTGACGTACGAGGCGTGCGGCCCCACCCGCAGCATCAGCAGCAGGCCCAGCGCGCACACCAGCGGTCCGACCGTGAGCGGGATGCGCGGGCCGATCCGTTCGCCCAGCTCGCCCGAGCGCGCCGACAGCAGGAGCATCAGCACGGTGACGGGCAGCAGGGCCGTACCGGCGCCGAGGGCCGAGTAGCCCGACACCACCTGGAGCTGGACCGCCGCCAGGAAGAAGAAGCCGCCGAAGGCCGCGTACACGCACAGGGTGACCAGGTTGACCGCGGTGAACTGCCGGGAGGAGAAGATCTCCAGCGGCATCATCGGGTCCGGGCGCCGGCGCTCGACGTACACGAAGCCCACCCCGGCCGCCAGCCCCGCCACGGCGATCACGGTCAGGAGCACCGCGCTCCGCTGCCCGGCCTCGATCAGCGCATACGTCACCAGGGCCAGGCACAGGGCGCCGAGAGCGGCGCCGAGGACGTCGAAGCGGCCGTGGGCCCGCGGGTCCGCGGACTCCGGTACGTGACGGACGGCGACCGGCACGCACAGGGCCGCGAGCGGCACGTTCAGCAGGAACACCCAGCGCCAGCCCGGCCCGTCCACCAGCCAGCCACCCAGGAACGGGCCGATCGCCGCGCCGATCCCGCCGAAGCCGGACCACAGGCCCACGGCCCGCCCCCGGTCGTCGGGGTGGAAGGAGGCCTGGATGAGGGCCAGCGAGCCGGGGGTGAGGAGGGCACCGCCGATGCCCTGGAGGGCGCGGGCGACGATGAGCACACCCGCGCTGGGGGCGATCCCGCACAGCAGCGACGCGGCCGCGAACCACACCACGCCCAGCACGAAGATCCGCCGCCGCCCGAACCGGTCGCCCAGGGCACCGCCGAGGAGGATGAGCCCGGCCAGCGTCACCATGTACGCGTTGACCGTCCACTGCAAGGCGGCCAGGTCGGCGTTCAGGTCGCGCCCGATCCACGGCAGCGCGACGTTGACCACGGTCGAGTCCAGCAACGCCATGCTGGAGCCGAGCACCGTGGTCAGCAGGATCCACTTCCCCCGCGGGGAGGCGAGCCTGACAGCCGTGTTCTCGCTGTTCGCGCTCGACGGCGCTGCCATGCTTCGGAGCATACGGAAGAGCCCGGCACCACAGGAGGTGCCGGGCCCGACCGAAGCGGACCGAATTACCCAGTCCGCTTACTTGATCGCTGCTTACCTGATCTTCGCTTACTTGATCTTCGTGCCCGTCGAGCGCAGGTTCTGGCAGGCCTCGACGACGCGCCGGGCCATCGACGCCTCGGCGACCTTGCCCCAGGTGCGCGGGTCGTACGTCTTCTTCGAACCGACCTCGCCGTCGACCTTCAGGACGCCGTCGTAGTTCTTGAACATGTGGTCGGCGACCGGGCGCGTGAAGGCGTACTGCGTGTCCGTGTCGATGTTCATCTTGACGACGCCGTTCTCCAGCGCGGTCTGGATCTCCTGCTCGGTGGAGCCGGAGCCGCCGTGGAAGACGAAGTCGAACGGCGACTCCTTGCCGAACCGGGCGGCGACGCCCTCGTTCAGCTCCTTCAGCAGCTCGGGACGCAGGACGACGTTGCCCGGCTTGTAGACACCGTGGACGTTGCCGAAGGAGGCGGCCAGCAGGTAGCGCCCCTTCTCGCCGAGGCCGAGGGCCTCGGCCGTACGGATGGCGTCGTCGACGGTCGTGTAGAGGGAGTCGTTGATCTCGTGCGAGACGCCGTCCTCCTCGCCGCCCGTCGGAGTGATCTCGACCTCAAGGATGATCTTCGCGGCGGCGGCACGGGCGAGCAGCTCCTGCCCGATCGCCAGGTTGTCGGCCAGGGTCTCGGCGGAGCCGTCCCACATGTGCGACTGGAAGAGGGGGTTCTCGCCGCGGGCGACCCGCTCCTCCGACACCGTCAGCAGCGGCCGCACATACCCGTCGAGCTTGTCCTTCGGGCAGTGGTCCGTGTGCAGGGCGACGGTGATGTCGTACTTCTTGGCGACGATGTGCGCGAACTCGGCCAGGGCGACGGCGCCGGTGACCATGTCCTTGCTGTGCTGGCCGCCGAGGAACTCCGCACCACCCGTGGAGATCTGGATGATGCCGTCGCTCTCCGCCTCCGCGAAGCCGCGCAGCGCCGCGTGCAGGGTCTGGGAAGAGGTCACGTTGATGGCCGGGTAGGCGAACCTGCCTGCCTTCGCCCGGTCGAGCATCTCGTTGTAGACCTCGGGAGTTGCGATGGGCATGTCCGCTCCTCTATGTGCGGGTCGCGTACTGCTTGTCCAGCTGTACGGCTCTTCTGCTGCTTACGGCCCTGACCTGGACCTGGGGAACCTGGCGAACTTGGGGATGCGACGTCCTCGTCCCATCTTTCCAGACGTGGCCGGACGCTCCGGCCAAGGCGTCCCGATGTGTCCGCCGCCCTCGGCGCCCGCCGTCCGCGACGCCTTTCAGTCCAGGCCCAACTCGTCCTTGGAGTAGGCGAAGAGGTACGGAACCCCGGCGCCCTCCTGGATCTTCTCGGCGGCGCCGGTGGCCCGGTCGACGATGGTCGCGACGGCCACGACCTCGGCGCCCGCCTCGCGCACGGCCTCGACGGCGGTGAGCGGGGAGCCGCCGGTGGTGGAGGTGTCCTCGACGACGAGCACGCGCCGCCCCGCGATCTCGGGCCCTTCGACCCGCCTCTGCAGCCCGTGGGCCTTGGCCGCCTTGCGCACGACGAAGGCGTCCAGCCGCCGACCGCGTGCCGCGGCGGCGTGCAGCATGGCGGCGGCCACCGGGTCGGCGCCCATGGTGAGCCCGCCGACCGCGTCGAAGTCGAGACCTGCGGTCAGGTCGAGCAGCACCTCTCCCACGAGCGGCGCGGCCTCGCCGTCCAGGGTGACGCGGCGCAGGTCCACGTAGTAGTCGGCCTCAAGACCCGACGACAGGGTCACCTTGCCGTGCACGACGGCCTTGTCCTTGATCTGCCGCAGCAGCGTGCCGCGTGTGCCCTGCGGCGTTACTTCGTCGACCTCACTCATGCGGCTCAGCTTACGAGCCACCTCACAGCCGCTGCCACGTCCAGGTGGTGGCGGCTTCGAGGGGCTCGATGGGGGTGACCAGGCGCGGAAGGGTGTTCAGACCGTTGGGCGGGCCCGTCTGCGGCTCGACGCACACGGCCTCGGGCTGTTCGTCGTAGACCACGACCCACTCCTCACGGCTGGTGACCTTCAGCTGGAGTTGTCCGGGCCAGGTGAGGGTGACGTCGACGCCGCCGGGCATGCCGAAGCAGTCGTCCCAGGGGCCGGGCTTGGGGTCGATGCGGTTGCCGGTGGGGAGGTGGTCGTCGCCGCGCTCCTCCTGCCAGGCGGCCGCGAAGTCGACCCGTACGTCCTGTCCGCCGCCGCCCAGGTTCCGGTTGAACCAGGGGTGCCAGCCGATCTGCGCCGGGAAGGACGAGTCGTACGTCTCCACCGACATGGTGAGGGTGAGGGCGTCCTCGGTGAGGTTGAAGACCTGGGTGACGCGGCCGGAGTAGGGCCAGGGCTCCACCAGGTCGTACGTGATGACGGCCTCGTCCCCGGTCACGCGGGCGGTGTGCCAGGCGCCGTCGCGGGCGGTGCCGTGGATCGCGTGCGGTGCGGCGTTGAGCGGCATCTGCTGGACGGCGCCCCCGCTCAGGAACCGGCCGTTCCTCGTCCGGCCGCACCACGGGACCATCGGGAAGCAGCCGAACCGTTCGCCCTGCCGGAGCAGTTCGGTCCCGGCGACCCGCAGCCCGCTCACCCGCCCGCCGTTGCCCGGCGCCAGGACAACCTCCGCGTCTCCCGCGGCCAACGTGATGTGTTCGTTACTCACGGCACGACCCTACGGGGTGCTCCCGACTCTGGGAACGCAGCCCCTCCGGCGTTCGAGGGGGAGGAGTGGGAGGCGGAGTGGATGAGGAGTGGGAGGAGGAGTTCAGCGGCGTCTGCGGAGGGCCCGCACCACGACGATGGCCGAGGCGACAGCGAGCGCGGCGGCCGGCGCGGCCCAGCGGAGCGCGGGGCCGGTCACGAGGGACTCGGGCGCCGGCACGGGAGCGTACCGGCCACGCGGCGGCGCGTGGTCCACCTCCTCCGCGCTGCGGCCGATCATCGTGCGCCGCGCGTGGGCGGCCTCGGCCGGGGGCTCCTCATCGGCGAAGGCCCCGGCCACGGCCCCGGCCACGACGTCCTCCTCGGCCGGGAGAGCGTCCTCCATGCGGGGGGCTGGGGTCGGCGGAGCGTCTTCCTTGGGCTCCTGCTCGGGTTTCTCCCCAGGTTCCTGCTCGGGTTTCTGCTCGGGCTCCTGCTCGGGCTCCTGCTCGCGCTCTGCCGGGGCCGACTCCCCCAGTCTCTGCGCGAAGCGGGTCAGGAGGCGCGTGGCCGCGGTGGTCACCGCCTCGTCGGCCAGTTCCGTGATGCGGCCGTCGGCCGTCGCCGTGCCGCCGAAGGCGATCGTCGTGCCGCCCTCCGCCGGAGCGAGCCGTACCGAGAGGGCCAGCTTCACCGTGCCGCTGCCCCGGGCCTCCGCGGCGTCGCCCTCGATCGCGTAGGAGCCGTCGTCCTGTCCGGCGACGCGGAGCGAGCCACGGTAGGTGATGGTGTGGCCGGCGACGCGTACCTTCAGGCGCCCGGCCACCGGCGCCGTACCCGCGTCCTGCTGGAGACCGGGCACCGCCCGGGCCACCCGTTCCGGGTCGGACAGGGCCGCCCTGAGCTGCTCGACGGGAACCGGAACGAACACCTCATGCTCCATGTCAGCCGAGCCTACCCACGGGCCGCCCGGTCGCACCCGTACATACGCGTTTTCCTCCCGCGAGCGTCGGCGTCGGCGTCGGCATGGGCCTCAGTCGCCGTACCGCGGGTGCACCAGCGTCGACGGCGGCAGACCGTCGATACGGGTGGCGTCGGCCCGTCGCTCGGCCGCCAAGAGGTCCGCGGCGGTGAAGCGCCCCGTATGGGTGAGGGGAGCCGTGGCCGTGGCCGGGGCCGGGGCCGACGCCAGGATGAAGCCCCAGTCGCGCGGGCCCCGGGAGGCGCCCGACGTACGGTCCGGTCCCGCCGCGAAGGACGGGGCGCGGCCGTCCACGCAGTACGGCGTCGTGTGCAGCCCGGCCGCCCGTACCGTCGCGTCGACCGTCCAGAAGACGCGTGGCCGCGACGTCACCGGCCCCGCGTGCACCACCAGGCGCCCGCCGTCCGCGAGGACCTTGCGGGCGAGGCCGTAGAACTCCTGCGAGTACAGCTTCGTGCTGGCCGTGATGCCCGGGTCGGGCAGGTCGGCGACCACGACGTCGTAGGCCGCCGGGCGGGCCTTCCGCAGCCAGTCGAAGGCGTCGGCCGTGAGGACCCGCACGCGGGGGTCGTCGTAGGCGTGGTCGTTGAGGGCGGACAGGGCGGGGTCGGTGCGCGCCAGGCGGACCACGCCCGCGTCGGGTTCGACGACGTCCACGCGGCGCACGCCCGGGTGGCGCAGCACCTCGCGTGCGGTGAGGCCCTCGCCTCCGCCGAGGACGAGGACGCGCGCCTGGGGGCCGTTCATCGCGGGGTGGACGAGGGCCTCGTGGTAGCGGCGCTCGTCGCGGCCGCTGAACCGCAGGCGGCCGTCGAGGAAGAGGCCGAGGGGGCGGCCCTGGGCGCCGCCGGTGAGGACCACCTCCTGCACGCCGGTGTGCAGCGCGACCCGTACGTCCTCGCCGTACAGCGCCTGCCGCGCGGCCCGTTCGAAGTCGTGGACCAGTACGGCGGCGGTGGCGAGGAGTCCGAGGACGACGGCGTTCGCGAGGAGCAGGAGCCAGCGGCCGCGGCGGCTCAGGTCGCCGCGGAACAGGCCGAGGACGAGGGCGCCGCCGGCCACCGCGTTCACCGCGCCGGTGAGCACCGCGCTGGACAGCTGGCCCAGCCAGGGCAGCAGCAGGAAGGGGAACGCCAGGCCGCCGACCAGGGCGCCCACGTAGTCGGCGGCGAAGAGGTCCGCGACCGCGCCGCCCGCGTCCTGGCGGCGGATGCGCTGGATCAGCTCCATGAGCAGGGGGACTTCGGCGCCGATGAGCAGGCCGATGGCGAGGGAGAAGGCGACGAGGAGGTGGCGTGGGCCGTCGGCCCACAGTCCACCCCAGTCACCGGTCCAGGCGAACACCGCGTACACCGCCATGGCGCTGCACCCGCCGGTCAGGGCGAGGGCCGCCTCGATGGCGCCGAAGCCGGCCGCGGCGAGCCGGCGGAGCCGTTTCGCGGCGAGGGAGCCGATGCCCATCGCGAACACCATCACGGAGACGACGACGGAGGCCTGGGTGACCGAGTCCCCGGTCAAGTACGAGGCGAGCGCGACGAGTTCGAGTTCGTACACGAGTCCGCAGGCCGCGCAGACGAACACGCACGCCAGGACCAGGAACCGGCCCGTGCCCGTGCGGACCGGCAGCCGTGCCTGACCGCTGTTGCCGCTCCTGGACGGTGGTGCGCCGGGGGGTGCGGGGGCGTGCGGTTCGATCACGCTAGGGAACGCTACGTCACGCCTGCGGCGCGCTTTGTCACCCACACGTGTGGAAGTAGCGCCTGGTGAGGGTGATCGGGTTTGCGTGGCGCTGTGTGGCGGTGGCTGGGGGCTGCCGCCCCCAGACCACCGCTTGCCGGCCGGAATGGCCTCGTCCTCACGCGCCGGACGGGCTGCTGGTTGCCTGGCTGGGCCGAGGAGGTGCTGCCGCCTGCACCCGTACGCCCACCCTCGTCCGCGTCGCCACCAGTTGGCCGTCCTGCGGGTAGGCGTGCCAGGTACGCCAGTGGACCTGTCCCTCGTGCCGCTGGGCGAGCAGCGCGGTGAACGCGTGCGGGCTGCCGGGGAAGACGCCCGCGAGACCGTGGGGGTGGTCGGAGACGAGGGCCAGCAACTCCTGGGCGCGTCCGGCGAAGGAGCCGGGCGAGAGGACCTCCACGCGGGCCGCGAACTCGTACTCCCAGTCGCCGACCCGCTGGGTCACGCCGAGGGGGAGGGGCGCGCTGGAGCCCGCGATGCACGCGACCGTCTCCGAACAGCCGCCCCGCTCCTCTTCCAGGAGCACCTGGTGGGATGCGCCGAGGAGTCTCAACTGGAGCTTGGCCCCTGCGAGTTCCAGATCGAGGGTGGCGAGCGCGGGTAGCGGCTCACGCCCCAGGGCCCAGGCCAGGTCGGCTGCACGTGTGTCGGTGTAGGAGGTGTTCAGGGTCGTGAGCATGGGTCAGCTCCGCAAGCACGCAAAGAAGGAGTGGGGAACGGAGTGGGGGGTTCCGGCGCGCCCCGGCCGGCACCGGGAGACGGGCCCGGTCAGCCGGATCGGATCAGTCAGATCAGGTGAGGACGCCCAAGTCGTGTGTCCGATTCAATCCGATCAGCCCGGTCAGGCCTGTCGGGTGAGGACGTCCGGGGGCTGCGTTGGTGATTTATAGGGAATCATGAACTGTGCCGCTACCACCGCGTCTTTACCCAATTTTGTAGGGTTTCCACCCCACCGAGGGCTGCACAGCTCAACTGTTCAACCCGGCGTACGCCCGGCGCGTACCGAATGCCACGCGCGCTCCCGTGTGGGCGGTGAGCGCCATCGGACGCCGGCATGTCCGCACAGCCACGCACAACGGCGAGCGCCCGCCGGGGGTGTCGTCTCCCGGCGGGCGCTCGTTTCTGGGTCCGGACGCGTGCGCGCCTGCTCGTTGTTCGCCTCAGGGGCGCGCGGAGCTCGGCTGACCCCTGTCAGCTGCCTCCGCCGCACCCGCCTCCGCCCCCACCGCCTCCGCAGGAGGACCCGCCACCGCAGGACGAGCTGCTCCCACAAGAGGAGGAGCTCCCGCAGGAGGAGCGGCTCCCACAGGACGAACCAGCACTGTTCGACGAGCTCGAACCGGTGCCGCCCGCCCACCAGCTCTGGGACGAGCCCGACCGCCGGGTGCGGCTCCGCCGCTTCGCCGCGACCGCCATCACGATGCAGAAGACCGCCAGGATGATGCCGATGAAGGTCACGAGAACCATGGCGCCACCCTCCTTTCATTCCCCCGAAGCGGCCCCCCTTTGCCCCCCGTGGGCTCGGACCGGTCTCCGCTTCTGTCTGCGCTTCTGTCTGCGCTTCTTGTGTGACGGTCCGATTCCCGGCCACTCCACGGGCCAAAGCAGAGTTGAGGAACTTCTGAGGCTCCACTTGCGAGAAAGGCCCCTGAGCTGCGCTTACGGCCCCAGGGCTGCCTAGACCCCTGTCGTCGGACTCCCGTCTGCGCTCCCCGAGCGGCGCCCAGGTGCGGGGGCCGGACGCCGCTCATTGGGTCATTTGCTGGGGCAGACCGCGCTGATCGCCTGCAGGGTCGAGATGTTGTTCTGGAGCCCGTCGGAGGCCGCCAGGGCCGCGATGACGTCAGGGTGAGGGGGGTACTTCACGTTCATCCGTTCGTCGTTCTCGCGCACATCGGCCGCAGTCTTGGCGTCGAGGTCGTCCGCGTGCCGGTTGAGTCTGGATCGAATGTCCGCCTCGGACGCCTCCGTAGCAGCGGCCCTGAGCCCCGAGGTCAACGCCCGGGTCTCTTCCGCCAGTTCGTCGTACGTACGCGTCTTGCCGCCGGTGTCGTACGCCTCCAGCGCCGCGTACGCCGGTTCGCAGCCCGCAGGCATGTCGTTCGCATTCGCCACCACGACTGCCGTGGTCGCCGCCACCACCACAACACCGGCGGCCACGGAGGCACCCGTCTTGGTGGAGACGGTGGCGACGATCTTCCCGAAGAAACCGAGTGCCTTGCCGCTCTCGACCGCGGCCGCCCCGAGCGCCGGGGCGAGCAGCACCGCGGCGGCCGCGGTGGTGCCCGCCTTGTCGCCGTCGAGGAGGTCGCGGATCAGCTTCTCGGCCATGTCGTAGAACTTGACGTCCTTGGTCAGGCCGCCCCGCGCGGCCGCCATCCGCCCCAACACATAGAGCTGGAGCGCCAGTTGACCGCGCCCCTCGGTCAGGGCCCGGGGTCCGGCGACCCGCACGAACCGTGAGGCGAGCGCCCACTGCTCCTCGCGGACCAGGGCGCGGGCGACGGCCAGGAAGAGGTACGTGTCCGGCTCAGGGCCTGACGGTCCGTCCTGCTGCGCGAGCGCCGCAAGCAGGCCCTCCGCCGCGGTGGTCGCCGCGGCCGGAGCCCACTCCTGACTGTGGACGGCCGCGGCGGCGTCCTCGGTGATCCAGTACG
Source organism: Streptomyces bluensis (assembly GCF_014650715.1). Lineage (GTDB taxonomy): Bacteria > Actinomycetota > Actinomycetes > Streptomycetales > Streptomycetaceae > Streptomyces > Streptomyces bluensis. The sequence goes on from NZ_BMVM01000019.1 coordinate 9,797, forward strand.
TCCCGTCGAAGTGCTTGACCAGGCGCCGGTCGTGCAGCTCCGAAGCGGCGGTGCCGTCCTGTGGATCGCCGGTGACCGGAGCGATCCAGGCAGCAGGGAGCGCCGTGCCGAACGTCGCCAGTGCGATCAGTACACGACGCGCAGGCTCGCTCAGGGCGACGGCCAGCGCTTCCGCCTGGCGTCGTGGACTCAGCAGCGCCGGGTCGACGGGAGCCGGATCGTCCCGCGGTTCGTCGGCCCCGCGGGCGCGCCGCTCCCACTGCTCGGAAGCCTTGATGAACTGGGCGTACTGGCAGATCCGTTGAGGCGAGCCGCCCGACTCGTCCCACACGTGGTCGAACTGGAGCTCCAGCAGCCCCGTCGGGCCGAGCGGGAGCCCCACTTCGGCGCTGAGCAGTTCGATGGCGGCGGTACGCGACAAGGGCCGGACGAGATGGGCCGCGTCGGTGTCAGGCAGCGTCGCGTAGGGAGACGTGAACAGGAACGTGCAGCCGGGGAAGGTCTCAAGGAGCCGCGTCAGATCGCTCTGCGGCAAGGCGCAGTCGACGACGGTGACGTGGGTACCGGAGAAGTCCGCGGCGGCCACGGCCGCACGCAGCTGCGTCTCGTCGACGGCCCGCAGAAAGTGCGTACCGAAGAACGCCCCGGCAAGCCGCCCGTACAGCGCCTGGAGCGACTCCTCCTCGTCCACCCCGGTGCGCGGGTACAGGACGTGGCCCCTACGTCCCTGAGCGGCCAGCTCCCGGTGCACCGCCGCGGCCACGGCCTTCTTCCCGACCCCCGGCTTCCCGTGCAGCTGCGCGCTGGAGCCGCCGATGAGCTGCGCGACCACGTCGTTCACCAGTGCGTCCCTGCCGAACAGCTTGTTCCGGCCCGCGGCCGGCAGCGGTGGCGGCTGCTGCGGGGTGAGGTCGCGGAGGCTGGTGATCTCGACGAGGGCGTTCCCGTCGTAGATGACGTTGATGGTGTGGGAGCCGGTGGTGACGATGCCTTTCACGTCGCCGTGCACGACGACTGCTGTGTGGGCACGGTCGGCCTTGGCGCGGCCACCGGCGGCCTTCGGGGCATCACTCCTGGCCGTCGGCCCGGCGGCGCTGGGTTCGTGCGTCGGGTACGGGGGGACCGCCGGCTTCTCCGGCACCTTGCCGCCGCCCGTCACGGGCGCTGGATGTTCATCGCACCGTCTCCGGTCGAGACGATTCCTGAGACGTTCCCGCTCACCGCCACACTTCCGGCTCCGCTGCTCCGAGCCGGTCCGGGCGCGGGGAGCAGTGCAGCGATCTCGGCGACGAGCGCGGGGTCGGCCGCGAGGGCTCGTCTGATCTGCAGGCGCAACGCGGCCAGCGCGTCCGGATCGTCGGGATCGGCGGCGAGGTCCGTCACGGCCCCGTCGATCGCGGTCGGATCGGCGGCGCCGCCCCGAATACGGGCGAGCAACCGCCGGCCGAGGAGCACGGTGGCTCCTGCCGCCTCGTCCTCGACCCGTCGCAGCACAGCAGCGCCGTACACGGCCACCGCCGCTCCCGCGGCCGGAACGATCTGACCGAGCATGGCTTCGATGTTCGACACGTACACCCCCGTCTGATGACGCGTTCACTGAGTTCTGATGGCGCGGGCACTGAGTGAAGTGGCCCTTGGAATCCATGTGTTCACCAGTACAGCCCCTGGCGCGTCACCGTGCCAGCCGAAACGCCCAACCACAGCGAAGCCACTGCCGACGACCCGCCGCCGCGGCGACGAGCAACGACAACCAACGAACGTTCCCCCGCTGCTCAGCGGCCATGACCTGGATGCCGCCGCAGGTGCTCGTCACCGAAGGAAGTTGAGGAACTCCAGAGCTTCGGCGCAGGATGACGCCCATGACCTCCAGTTCCCGCAGCGCCCGTCCCCCGCTCAACCGCCGACTCGCCGAGTTCGGGACGACGATCTTCGCCGAGATGTCGGCGCTGGCCGTCCGCACCGGGTCGATCAATCTGGGTCAGGGCTTCCCCGACACCGACGGCCCCGACGAGGTCCGGGAAGCGGCGGTGCGGGCGCTGCGGGACGGGCGCGGCAACCAGTACCCGCCGGGCCCCGGGGTCCCCGAGCTGCGCACCGCGATCGCCGCGCACCAGCGGCGGCGGTACGGGCTCACGTACGACCCGGACACGGAGGTACTCGTCACGGCGGGCGCGACCGAGGCCATCGCCGCGGCCCTGCTGGGCCTGCTGGAGCCCGGCGACGAGGTCGTCGCGCTGGAGCCGTACTACGACTCGTACGCGGCCTGCATCGCGATGGCGGGCGGCAGGCGGGTGCCGGTCACCCTGCGGCCGGGCGACGGCTCGTTCCGGCTGGACCTCGACGAACTGCGGGACGCCGTCACCGACCGCACCCGGCTGCTGCTGATCAACACCCCGCACAACCCCACCGGCACCGTCCTCACCCGCCAGGAGCTGACGGCGATCGCCGAACTGGCCGTCGAGCGCGATCTGCTGGTCGTGACGGACGAGGTGTACGAACACCTGGTCTTCGACGACGCCGAGCACCTGCCGCTGGCGACCTTCCCGGGGATGCGGGAGCGCACGGTCACCATCGGCAGCGCGGGGAAGTCGTTCTCGTTCACCGGCTGGAAGGTGGGCTGGGTGACGTCCACACCCGAGCTGGTGTCCGCCGTCCGCTCGGCGAAGCAGTTCCTCACGTACGTCTCGTCGGGGCCGTTCCAGTACGCCGTCGCGGAGGCGCTCGCGCTGCCGGACGCGTACTTCGCGGCGTTCCGCGCGGACATGCTGGCCAAGCGGGACCTGCTGGCGGCCGGGCTCACGGAGGCCGGGTTCGGGGTGTTCCGGACGGCGGGCACCTACTTCATCACCACCGACATCCGGCCCCTCGGTGAGAGCGACGGCTTCGCCTTCTGCCGGGCGCTGCCGGAGCGCGCGGGCGTGGTCGCCATCCCGAACGCCGTCTTCTACGACCACCGCGAGGCGGGTGCGCCCTTTGTACGGTTCGCCTTCTGCAAGCGCGGGGAACTCCTGCAAGAAGCCATTGAGAGGCTGCTTACGCTGCGGAAAGACTGACGCGGGGTGGAGTCTGGGGTCTTCTGCGCACCAGGGCCTGTCCGGCGGATCGTGCCGGACAGGCCCTGGTGCCGAGGCGGGCTCAGCGCTTGAGCGTGAAGGTGAAGTCGCCGGAGAGCTTGCCGCTCAGCCGGACCGCGGAAACGAGTTTCCCGTCCGTGATCAGTCCCTCGACCTCGGCCCGTGAAAGACCGCATCCTTCAGCGATCAGCCGTACCGGCCGGACAGGAATCCGCGCGGCGAAGCGGACCGAGACGTCGATCGCCTCGGTTGCCTCGGTCGCCTCGGTCGCCCCGGTCGCCTCGGCGTCCAGGTGATCCGATCCGCCGGTGTCGAGGCGCCAGGCGTTGTCCCAGTCGAGGGCGATGCGGTTACGGCGCCGCACGACCGGGTCCTGGAGCAGATCGGCTGCCAGGCCGGCGTCGTTGTCATGCAGCCGGTCCAGCAGTTCAGGTCGTACGGAGCGCACGTTCGTCCGCTCCAGGACCGTGAGCTTCGCGGTTTCCCCGCAGGCGGTACAGAGCACGAGGAGCCAGGCGTCGATGAGCTTGTGGTGGGCGTTGACGCGAAATTTTCCGTTCGGCCGGAAGCGCTCGGACGCGCACGTATGGCAACGGCGGAGAACGAGCGGCAGGCAGGTGGGCATGACCACCCAGGTGTCGAGCACAGAAGTACACCGGTTTCAGTGAGAAGTCCGCAGCAAAAAGCAGCGCGGCGCACATGCGCGACGCGCGACAGATCAGCGCTCGGGAGGTCTCACACGGTGTACAACGGCAGGCCCTTCACTGGACGACGTGGTTCGGCAGCACGGTAAGGGCGCACAGCGGCGCTGCTCCACTGGTTTTCCGGAGCCTCACCTGGTTTTCCGGAGCCTCACCGCGCTCCGGGGTCTAAGCTCGCCCGATGACCTTGGAATGGGAACAGGTAATCGTTCACTCGGAAGATCCGGTGGCCTTGGGGCAGTGGTGGGCCGAGGCTCTCGGGTGGGTCGTCGTGCACTCCTCTGACGACGAGTTCGAGATCCGCCCGGAGCCGGATCGCCTGCCGGGGCTGGACTTCGTCCGGCTCGATGAGAGCAAGAAGGCCAAGAGCCGACTGCATCTCGACTTCAGGCCCGATGACCAGGACGCCGAGGTGGCTCGTCTGGTGGCTCATGGCGCCCAGCGTGTGGACATCGGCCAGGGCGATCAGTCGTGGGTCGTGCTGGCCGACCCCGAAGGCAACGAGTTCTGTGTTCTTGGCCAACGGCGTCAGTAGCTCAGTAGCTGAGCACACCGGCTGAGCACACCCACTGAGCACACCAAGGGACATCGGCGAGGCCCTTTGGCCGGACGGGGGGACCTCTGGTGGTGGAATCCGAGACCCACTGGCGTGTAAAGCTGGCAAATCGGATTTAAGGGACGCATGGTTCCGATGTGACCCACGTCAGCACCCTGCCGGCCCCCGCCCAGGAGGGCGGCCGACAGCACCCTCAGGATCGGCACCCCAAGGATCACGTCCGCTCCGCGGCGCGACCGCATCCGGCCGTCCTCGCCCTCGGGCTCTTCCTCGCCGCCCGGCTCGCCGGTGTCGCCGTCCTCACCGCGACCGCCTGGGCCTACGGCAAGAACCCGCTGCGGGTGCTCGGACGGTCCTGGGACTCGGACTGGTACCTGGGGATCGCGGCGCACGGTTACGGACGGATCGAGTACTTCGCGCCCAAGGTCGCCAGCGACTACGCGTTCTTCCCGCTCTACCCGGGGTTCGTACGGGTCGTCACCGAGATCACCCCGCTGAGCGGCGGCGCGGCCGGGCTGCTCGTGTCCTGGACGGCCGCCGGGGCCGCGGCCTGCGGGCTGTACGCGATCGGACACCGGCTGTACGGCCGTGCGGTCGCCACCGCGCTGGTCGTGCTGTGGGGGCTGCTGCCGCACTCCGTCCTGCTGTCCCTGGCGTACACCGAGCCCGTGCTCACCGCCTGCGCCGCCTGGTCGCTGTACGCGGTGCTCACCGGGCGGTGGGTGTGGGCGGGTGTGCTGGCCTCGCTGGCGGGCCTGGCCCGGCCGAACGGGATCGCGGTGGCGGCCGCGGTGCTCGTGGCGGCGGCGTACGAGGTGGTGCGGCGGCGCGGGCGAAACGTTTCCCACAGCCTGTGGACGGGCGCCGCGCTCGCGCCGCTCGGGTGGTGCGGATACGTGCTGTGGGTGGGGTCGCGCACGGGCGATCCGCTCGGCGGGTACTTCGCGGTGCAGCGGCGGTGGGGCTCACGCTTCGACTTCGGGGTGGGCGCCCTGCGCTTCGCCCGGCACCTGGTGCTCCACGGCGGGCGCTTCGTGTTCCCGATGACGTTGCTGCTCGTGGCGGTGGCGGTCGTGCTCTTCGCGTTGCTGGTGGTGGACCGCGCGCCCCTGGTGCTGGTGGTGTACTGCGGCGTCCTGCTGCTGATCACGATCGGCGGCTCGGGGTACTTCGCCTGCAAGCCGCGCTTCCTGCTGCCGGCGTTCCCGCTGCTGCTGCCGCCGGCGCGGGCGCTGGTGCGGACGGCGAGAGCCCGGCCCTGGCACGCGACCGTGGTGGTCACCGCCCTGGCCGGGCTCTCGTTCGTTTACGGCGCGTTCCTGGTCGTGGTCAACCACACGCCTTTGTGACGACTGATCGGCAGACCGTTCGTCCTGCTCGTCTTCCTGATCGTCTTCCTACTCGTCTTCGTCGTCCGGCTTCTCCGCGCCGTCGACCTCCTCCGCGAGGCCGAGCTGCTCCACGAGCCACTTGTCGAACTCGATGGCCGCCCGCACCCAGCTCACGGTCGACGACACGAAGTGCTCCAGGCTGACGCCGGTGCCGATCAGCAGCTGGGCCTCGCCGATGAGACGGACCGTGCCGTCGTCGTGCGTGTGGCTGTACACCTTGGGCCACAGCGTGCGACGGTTCCAGTCGTCGATCGTCTCCAGCAGCGCCGGCTTCTCATTGATCTTGTGCGGCCGGTCGTAGAACGTCCGTACCGAGAAGACCTGCTGATCGCCCTCGCCGCGGAACATGAAGTACGTACGGAACTGCTCCCACGGCGCCGCGAGGTCACCCTCGTCGTCGACGACGTACTTCAGCTCCATCTGGTCGAGGAGCTGCTTCACGAGGTCCTGATCCGGGACGACGGGGCCCGCCGGTCCTTGGGGCTGCGGCTCGGGCTGGCCCCCGAAGTTCGGAATCGAGGACGGGTCGATGGACATACTTGAAGACTCCTGCGGTCGTCTGGCTCGTCCGGCCAACGCTGAGACCAGACGTACACAACCCACCCTCTCTCTCTTGCCCCCCGACCGGCAACCTCTTCGCCCGACGTGCCTGCGCTGTGTGACGGATCAGCCACGTGGGCGCCGCATTCCGGCGCTCCCTGGCGTCCGGGGCGCCGTGTGCCGGCGCCCCGGACGTTCGCTCCGGACGGTCGCTCAGGACGTTCGCTCCGGGCTACAGCGTCTTCCCCGTCGCAGGCCCGACGATCAGGCCCGAGCCGAAGGCGTCGACCCTGACCGTGTCGCCGTCCTTGACCTCGCCCGAGAGGATCTCCTTGGCGAGCCGGTCGCCGATGGCGGTCTGGACGAGACGCCGCAGCGGGCGTGCGCCGTACGCCGGGTCGTTGCCCTCGTCCGCGAGCCAGGCCAGGGCCGCGGGCGTGACCTCCAGGGCGAGCCGGCGCTCGGCGAGCCGCCCGGCGAGGCGCTCGATCTGGAGCTGGGCGATGCGTTCCAGCTCCGCCTTGTGCAGCGCCGAGAACACCACGAGGTCGTCCAGGCGGTTGAGGAACTCCGGCTTGAAGGAGGACCGCACCACCTCCAGCACCTGCTCCTTCTTCTCCTCCTCGGACGTGAGCGGCTCCACGAGGAACTGGCTGCCCAGGTTCGAGGTGAGGATCAGGATGGTGTTGCGGAAGTCGACCGTCCGTCCCTGACCGTCCGTCAGCCGCCCGTCGTCCAGCACCTGGAGGAGGATGTCGAAGACCTCAGGGTGGGCCTTCTCGACCTCGTCGAGCAGGATGACGGAGTACGGCCGCCTGCGCACGGCCTCGGTCAGCTGGCCGCCCTCCTCGTAACCGACGTAGCCGGGCGGGGCGCCGACGAGCCGGGCCACGCTGTGCTTCTCGCTGTACTCCGACATGTCGATGCGGACCATGGCCCGCTCGTCGTCGAAGAGGAAGTCCGCGAGGGCCTTGGCGAGTTCGGTCTTGCCGACACCGGTCGGACCGAGGAAGAGGAAGGAGCCGGTGGGGCGGTCGGGGTCGGAGATGCCGGCACGGGACCGTCGTACGGCGTCACTCACCGCCCGTACGGCCTCGGTCTGCCCGATGAGGCGCTTGCCGATCTCGTCCTCCATGCGCAGCAGTTTCTGCGTCTCGCCCTCCAGCAGGCGTCCGGCGGGGATGCCGGTCCAGGAGGCGACGACGTCGGCGATGTCGTCGGAGCCGACCTCGTCCTTCACCATGGTGTCCTTGGAGGCCTCCTCCTCGGCCTCGGAGGCGGCCTCCAGCTCCTTCTCCAGGGCCGGGATCTCGCCGTACAGCAGCTTGGAGGCGGTGTCGAAGTCACCGTCACGCTGGGCCCTCTCCGCCTGCCCGCGCAGTTCGTCCAGCTTCTCCTTCAGCTCACCGACACGGTTGAGGGACTGCTTCTCCTTCTCCCAGCGCGCGGTGAGCCCCCGCAGGCCCTCCTCCTTGTCGGCGAGATCGCGGCGCAGCTTCTCCAGCCGCTCGCGGGAGGCCGCGTCGGTCTCCTTTTCGAGGGCGAGCTTCTCCATCTCCAGCCGGTCGACGGCGCGCTGGAGTTCATCGATCTCGACCGGTGACGAGTCGATCTCCATACGGAGCCGGGAGGCCGACTCGTCGACGAGGTCGATGGCCTTGTCGGGCAGGAACCGGGAGGTGATGTACCGGTCGGAGAGGGTGGCGGCGGCGACCAGCGCGCTGTCCGCGATCTGTACCTTGTGGTGGGCCTCGTACCGTCCCTTGAGCCCGCGCAGGATGGCGATGGTGTCCTCGACGGTGGGCTCGGCGACCAGCACCTGCTGGAACCGCCGCTCCAGCGCCGGGTCCTTCTCGATCCGCTCGCGGTACTCGTCGAGGGTCGTGGCCCCCACCATGCGCAGCTCACCGCGGGCGAGCATGGGCTTGAGCATGTTGCCGGCGTCCATCGCGGAGTCGCCGCCGGCACCGGCCCCCACGACGGTGTGCAGCTCGTCGATGAAGGTGATGATCTGCCCGTTGGAGTCCTTGATCTCGGCGAGGACGGTCTTCAGCCGCTCCTCGAACTCGCCCCGGTACTTGGCACCGGCGACCATCGCGCCCAGGTCGAGCGCGACGAGCCGCTTGTTCCTGAGGGACTCGGGCACGTCGCCCTTCACGATGCGCTGCGCGAGCCCTTCGACGACGGCGGTCTTGCCGACGCCGGGCTCACCGATCAGCACGGGGTTGTTCTTCGTCCTCCGGCTGAGCACCTGCACGACCCGCCGGATCTCCTGGTCGCGCCCGATGACGGGATCGAGCTTCCCGTCCCGGGCGGCGGAGGTGAGGTCGGTCCCGAACTTCTCCAGGGCCTTGTACTGGCCCTCGGGGTCAGGGGTGGTCACCCGGCGTCCTCCCCTCGTCTTCTGGAAGGCGTCCTGCAACTTCCTGGCGTCCGCTCCCTGCCGCACGAGCACGTCGCCGGCCTGGCCGCCCTTGGCCGCGATCCCGATGAGCAGGTGTTCGGTCGACAGGTACTCGTCACCGAGTTCCCTGGCCCGCTCCTGCGCGTCGGCGACCACGGCGAGGAACTCGCGGTTCGGCTGGGGCGGCGAGACGCTGGACCCGGTCACGCTGGGCAGTCCGGCGAGGACCTTCTCCGCGCCGGCCCGCACGGAGGCCTGGTCGGCGTCGACGACGGCCAGCAGGTCGATGATGTTCTCGTTGTCCTGCCCCTGGAGCAGAGCGAGGAGCAGGTGGGCGGGGGTGAGGTCCGGGTGCCCCTCGGACACGGCCCGGTTACTGGCCGTGTTGATCGCGTCCCGGCTCCTGTTGGTCAGCTCGGCGTCCACGTTCGCTGTCTCCTCCTCGCGTCAGTCAGCCGTCGGCCCGGTGTCAGCCGTCCTCCACACTGACTTGAGCAACGTACACAAAGTTGAGTCTATTCCACTCAAGGCGATGTGCGGGAGGCTTCGGAGCACTGGGTTCACCCTGATGACGGCCCGCCCGGACGACAGCACGGAACGGCAGCACGGACGAGAGCACGCCCATGCTGCCGTTGGCGTTACATACGGTTACATACGATCCCGGGGCGCGACTGACTCGGGGTGATCGCGTTTCGAGGACGCGGGGGCCACCCGACGGAGCGCACAATTCCAGCCACCGTCGGCATCGGCGGATACCCGGAGATTTCACCGTAAACCTGCAGCGGCGTCACCGTGTTCAGGTCACGGTGACGCCGCTGCCGGGGGGAAGCGCCTGAGCGATTTACAACGACGGGGGAATCGCGTCAGGCACTGCGGGGGGTGGCTTGGATGCTCGCGGAGGCCGGAGCCTCCGCTTCGGCCAGCTGGTGGTCACGCTGGTCGAGGTTCACGAAGATCATTCCGTACCGGATGGCACACCGTACGGGCTGCGGCGCACCTCGCGGTCGCCGCAGACACCGGTACGCCCGCACGTCCTCGTCCTCATCGCGGGTGACCACGACCGGCTCACCGAACACGGTCACCATCAACGAGTCACCGCTGTGGGGGATGGCGGTGGCCAGGTCGATGAAATGCCAGCCGGAACGGTAGGCGGTGGCCATCTCCCGGCGGAAGGAGCGGTCGTCGGGAGGGATGCTCATGCGTCCGCGTCCTTCGGCGCTCCGATGGTCCATCCGCTGTCCTCGGCGCCCTCGGCCTGAATCACCGTCCAGCCGCTGTCCGCGGGAGGGCCGGTCCAGCCGCTGTCGGCCTCAATGCTGGTCCAGCCGCTGTCGTCACCGTCCGACTGGGTTGCCCTTTCAGCACCCCCCACGACAAGACCGGAGCCCTCCAGGGTGCCGAAGGTCGCAGCGATGGAGAAGACTGCGGCAAGCACTGAGCCAAGCATTCTCACGCGCATCGTCGGCTTCGTCCTCACTTGATGGAATCTTCTCCCCCGTGCCACAAGACGATGGCTCATTCAGGCACGTCAATGCCACAGGAGCGATGCATCATGTTCCTGCATGTTCAGGACCCTGGGGGGTGGAGATTTGCCTAGAAACGACTCAGAACCGACACATCCCCATGCCGTCACGGAGTTGTGTGACGCAGGAACCGGTCTTTACACCCACGCTCTGCGTTCCGGGCGTATCAACCGAGCCGAAGTGGAGTCGGCGGCCCCGTGTCTCCTGGAGTTCGCGCTGCTGCACCCGGATCCCGACGACGCGAACTGGCTGCGTCCGGTTCCGCCGTCGATCGCGCTCGCCCAGCGGCTGCATCCTCTGGAACGCGAGATACAGGACCGAAGGCGTCAGAGCATAGAACTGACCGATGCCTTCGATCCGTTCATCGCGCTCAGCACACAGAGCCAGGCGAGCATCCACGCGATCACCGTGCTGGAGGGTTTCGACCGGATCAACGCGGCGCTCAACTCCGCCACGGCCGAGTGCCACACCGAGATGCTCACCATCCAGCCCGGCGGCGGTCGCCCCGCGGACGCCCTCGTGCAGGCGCTGGAGCGCGACAGGCCCCTCACCGACCGCGGGGTCAGCATCCGCACGCTGTACCAGCACACCGCCCGCCACAGTCCGGGAACACTCGCCTATGTGGACCTGATGTCCAGCGGCAAAGTACAGGTACGCACCCTTGAGGAACTCATCGAGCGACTCATCATCTTCGACCGGACCGTGGCCTTCATCCCCGCCAGCGACGACCGGCGGGTGGCACTGGAGCTGCGTCACCCGGGACTCGTGGTCTACCTGAGGAAGGTCTTCGAACAGCTCTGGCAGCGCGCGACCCCCCTCACCGAGGAGCCTCCGTACGAAGTCAGCGGGGACGGCATCACCGGCGTGCAGCGCTCCATTGCCAAGCTCCTCATCGAGGGTCACGTCGACGAGGCCATAGCCCGGCGCCTCGGCATGAATGTCCGCACCTGCCGAGCCCACATCGCCAAGCTCGCCACGGCCCTGGGCAGCGGCAGCCGGGCCCAGCTCGGCTATCTCATCGCCCAGTCGGGGATCCTGGAGCAGGATCACTGACCCTCGGAGGGAGGGAAACCCACGCGTGATGAAGGCGCACAAGGCGCACAGTGCGGAGGACATGTGCCAAGCCGGAACGGATCTGTACGCTCGCGCCCTGCGCGAAGGGCGGGTTTGTTGTGAGGACGCCGCCGGCATCCCGTGCCTGATCGACTTCGGGTTGCTGCACCCCAACATCGAGGACATGCGCTGGCTGGAACCCGTGGCCCCGGCCGTCGCCCTCCACCGGCTCCTGCGCAACGTCGAGGACCACATCGCCGACGAACGCCGTCGCGGGGTCCGTCTGGCCGAGGCCTTCGAACCGCTGATGCGGATCGACGGCCGCCCTACGGCCGCCGCCCAGGCATCGCCCATCACCGTCCTCAGCGGCAAGCCCCGAATCAACTCCGCCATCTCCGAGGCCATGGCCGATGCGACGCTGGAGCTTCTCGCCATCCAGCCGAACACCGGCCGCAGCTCCGAGGCCGAGGCCACCTCCCTGGAGCGGGACAGGGCCCTGCTGGACCGCGGTGCCCGGATCCGTACCCTCTACCCCCACACCATGCGTCACTCGATGTCCATCATCGCCCGCTACGAGGAGCTGACCGGCGACATCGAAGTCCGCACCCTGGACGAAGTGACCGACCGGCTCATCGTCATCGACCGCAGGGTCGCCTTCATCCCCGCCGCCAGGGACCGCTCACTCGCCCTCGAAGTGCGCCAACCCGCCCTGATCGACTACTTCTTCGTCACATTCGACCGTCTCTGGCGCCTGGCCACCCCGATGTACCCCGAGGCCGTCCAACCACCCACCGTCAACGGCATCACCCCCCGTCAACGAGCCATCGCCGCCCTCCTCATCGAAGGCCACACCGACACCGCCATCGCGGAACGCCTCGGTATGAACGTCCGCACCGTCCGCGTCCACATCGCCAAACTCGCCGCGACGCTCGGCAGTGAAAGCCGGGCCCAACTCGGCTATCTCATCGGCCGGTCGGGGATTCTGGAAGCGGAGCGACGGCAGGAGCGTTGAGCGGGAACGGCTCCTCCCCGGTGCCGGAGCGCGGCGGACCGTCCAGCCCCGCCTGCGCGATCCGCACCCCCAGCTGCGTACGGCTGGCCGCGCCCAAGGTCTCCGAGAGCCGCGCGATATGGGCCCGGCACGTACGGACGCTGATTCCCAGCCGTTCCGCGATCACCGCGTCCTGGTGGCCCTCCGCCAGCAGGGCCGCGATGGAGCGCTCGCGATGGGAGATGCCCTCGATGCCGGTCGCGGGGATCGGGGACGTCAGCGGTACGGCCAGGCGCCACAACCGCTCGAAGACCGTGACCAGGTACTCGACCAGCGCGGGATGGCGGATCTCCAGGGCCATCGTGCGGTCCGCGTTCGCGGGGATGAAGGCGACCGTGCGGTCGAAGACGATGAGGCGTTCCACGACCTCGTCCAGCGTGCGGGCCTCCGCCGCGCCGCCCATCAGCTCCATGTAGCTGTGCAGGCCCTGCCCGTGGCGCGCCACATGCGTGTAGAGGTCGCGCATACGGACGCCCCGGCGACACATCTCCAGTCCCCGGTGCAGCCCTTCGCGGAGTTCGTCCTCGCGGCGGATGCCGCCCGGCTGGACCGCGAGCACCTCCTGCGTGCACGCCTCGGTCGCCTCGTCCATGGCGGCACGGATGCGCTGGAGCCCGTCCAGGACGCGGATCGCCGTGCTCTCGGCGGGCGGCTGCACCCGGCCGCCGTCGAGGCCCGCGTACCAGCCGACGGCCGCGACCGCCGTCCCCACCCGGGCCTGGCTCGCGCTGACCTCCTCGTCGACGGACCGCAGGAGCCGGGTCATCACCTCCAGCGGGGACGTGGGCACCAGCCGGTCCATGTCGTCGGGGTCGGGGTGCAGCAGGGCGAGTTCGACCAGGCAGGGCACGGCCTCGGCGTCCTCGCGCGGCACATGACCCATGCGTACGGCTTGGGAGTACACACGGTCCCCCGCCTCGCACAGCCGGTCGGCTCCGTGCGGGTGCTCGTCCGTCCCGTGCCCGGCCATGACCTCATTCACCCCTGGGTCGCGTCTTCCGCAGCGCAACTATGCGCGGACGCCTCCGGCTCCGCAACACGACCCCACCGCGTCACCGTTCCTCTATCCGTGCATCAGGTCACGATATGTCCACCCTCCGCCCCACCTCGTTGCAGCAAGTTGGGGGTGTGCGTGCGCGGCCAGGAGTGCGATCGTCATTGTGGATCACCGGAGCGTCATACAACGACCGATCAGTGCCTGACGGATCCCGTAACCTCCGCGACCGATTGCAAGCTGATACTGACCTATCAACGGGAAAGGTGTGCACCACTGTGACCAGGTGGGACGGCAGCCAATTGTCCGACAGGGCCGCGGGCGGGGGCCCCACGAGCCTGAGCGCACCAGTGGCCGTCCAGCGACTACCCGCCGTCGACGCACTGCGCGGATTCGCGCTGCTCGGCATTCTCGTGGTGAACAGCACGCAGATCATGAATCCCTATATGTCCGAAGGGATTCGCGAGCCCGGTGCCGCTTTTGTGGACGAGATCGCCATGTGGCTGGTGACGGCGCTGGCGGCCCACAAGTTCTACCTGTTGTTCTCGTTTCTGTTCGGCTACAGCTTCACCTTGCAGGTGGCCTCTGCCGACCGGGACGGAGTGAACTTCGTGCCACGCTATCTGCGTCGGTCACTGGGACTGCTGTTGTTGGGCATGGGGCACGCCGTGCTGCTGTACAACGGCGACATTCTCATGGCGTACGGCCTCCTCGGGCTGGTCCTCCTGTGCGCCAGGCGGATCACACCGGGAGCCGCCGCAAGGGTTGCCGGCTGGGTCTACGGAGCATTCGGTGTGATCCTCACCGCGGCGGGCGCGCTTGCCGCATGGGCAGGTGAGGAGAGTGGAACGAACCAGGCGGAGGTCGCGAAAGCCGTGGCGGCATATCGCGGCGACGCGGGCACGGTCCTCCAAGCGAACCTGGACCGACTGCCCGATGCCGTTCTCGGCATTCTCATCATGGCCCCCGGAGTGCTCGCCGCTTTCTTCCTCGGACTGGCCGCAGGCAAACGGAACCTGCTCGCCCACGCTCGCACACACCGCTCTCAGCTGGTTCGGATCGCCACCATCGGACTTGTTGTCGGAGTCCCAGGGGCCGTCTTCTTCGCCTCGGCCTCGCAAGGACCTCTCGGTGAACGATGGCAGTTCCTGGGGATCGGCGTGGGAATGCTGACGGCCCCCGCGCTGTCGGCCGCGTATGCCTGCCTGCTGCTGCTCCTGCTGCGCTCGTCATGGGGAGACCGAACCGCGCGGCTGCTCGCCCCGGCCGGCCGCATGGCGCTCACGAATTACCTGACACAGTCCGTGATCATGGCCTTCGTGGCCACCGCATACGGCCTGTCGCTCTACGGGCGTATGGGTACGGCTGCACTCATGGTGCTCGTGGCCGCCATATATGGTCTCCAACTCGCCATCAGCTCGGCGTGGTTGAGGCGTTTTCGGCTTGGGCCCGCCGAATGGCTGCTCCGAGCAGTCACCCTGGCTGGGCCTCCGGGAGAGCGGGCACGCCCCTAACGGCCTTGTCGTGGGAGGCCCGGCCCGGCAGGCCAGGGGCTCTACTTCAGCAGCCCGATCTCCTGGCACGCCGTCCGGTACTCGGACGTACAGATCTGCTTGACCGTGTAGATGCCGTCCGCGACCACCGTGTCCTTGATGTTGTTCCTCGTCAGCGCGACCACGGAGACCAGCTGGGCGGGGACGTTCTCGGTGGTCGGGGAGTCGACGCTGTCGCGGGTGAGGGCGTCGAACTCGATCGTGCGGCCCTGGACCTTGGCGACGGCCATCTCGGCGGCGGCGTTCGCCTCCTGCGGGTACGACTTGTACACGCTCATGTACTGGTCGCCGGAGACGATCCGCCGCACCGCGGCCAGCTCGGCGTCCTGGCCGGTGACGGGCGGAATCCCGGAGGCGCCGGTGGTCTTCAGCACGTCGATGACGGCGCCCGCGATGCCGTCGTTGGCCGCGTAGACCCCGGCGATGTTGCCGAGGCCGACGGCCGCGACCGCCTTCTCCATGTTGGCCTTGGCGTTCTTCGGGTCCCAGTCCTTGGTGTCGTACTCCTTGGCGATCTCCACCGCGTCCTGAAGTTCGGACATGGCTCCGGCCTTGAACTGCGCGGCGTTCGGGTCGGTGGGCGCGCCGTTCATCATGATGATCTTGTTCGCGGAGGAGTTCCCCAGCTTTTCGACGAGGGCGCGGCCCTGCACCTGGCCCACGAGCTCGTTGTCGAACGAGATGTACGCGTCGATGGGCCCCTGGGCCAGCCGGTCGTACGCGATGACGGGGATCCCCGCGTCCTTCGCCTTCCTCACTCCGCTCGCGATGCCCTTGGCGTCGACGGCGTCCACGACCAGGATGTCGACCTTGTCCGCCACCATCCGCTCCAGCTGACGGTTCTGCGTCGTGGCCTTCCCCTCGGCGTTGGCGTACTCGACCGTCCCCTGGCCGCCCGTCAGCTCCGCGACCCTCTTCGCGAAGATGGGGTGGTCGAACTGCTCGTACCGCGCGTTCTCCTTCTCCGGCAGGAGCAGCCCCACCGTGATGTCGTCACCCTTCGTGGGGCTCGCCCCGCTCTCGTCACCGATGCCGTCCACGACGCCACAGGAGGCGAGCGACAGAGCCGCGGCGGACATGGCCACGGCGACAGCGACGGTCGTGCGAGCGGGGGCGACACGACGTCTTCGAGTACGGGGGGTACAAGCGGTACGGGTGTTCACATCAGGTGCCTTCCGGGCGAGGAGGCGTCATTGTGAACTTATGTTCTTCGTTTTGCGGGCCGAGAAAAGGGCGATCCACCGAACTCCACAAGCGGAGTCGGACATTTCTCCCTGGTTGGCCGACTTTCGCCCAGGTCAGGCCTCCAGCCACTCCCGCAGCAGCGCCTCCCGCTCCTCCCGTCCGAGCGTGCCCTCGACGACGTGCGTGCGCCCCCACTCCAGCAGCGCCGACACGTCCGCGATGCCCGTCACGAACCGCTGGAGCAGCGTGACCGACAGGTCGTACTCGGACTCGGCGTACCCGCGGGGCGCGGCCCCGTACACGTCCAGCTCGGTGGTTCCCTCCGCGGTCTCGACGTGGACCTCGAAGACGGGCGGAGCGTCACCGATGCCGCCGAGCACCAGGCCCGCCACGTCCAACGCCGTGTCCACCGCGTTGCTCACCGCCTTCCACCCCGAGGCCTTGCTCCGCACAGGCGCGAGGTGCACACCGACGGACCGCACATCCGCCCATGCCCAGTGGCCCTCCTGATCGGTACCGAGCGCCTCCACACCGTCGGTCGTCAGCCGCACGCCCTTCCCGTACCCGGTGGGCTCCGCCCCGACGTACACGGACTTCTCCGTGATCCAGAACAGTCCGACCATGGCCATGGGTGCCTCCGGGGGGTGTGGCGTACGCGTAACGCCTGGGGAGACACACTTTCGGGGCCGGACGGTTCGGCCCAGCCGCCTCTTCGCGCTACTTCTCGGCCCTTGCTGGTCCGGTGATCGCCTCGGTGATGGCGAAGCCCTTCGCCGGGCCTTCGGGGATGATGACTTCGGTGCCGTAGGGGGCGCGGTGGATGTCCCCCCAGTCGGCAGCGTCAGGGCGAGGTCCGGCGAAGAGGGTGACGGCACCCTGGCCGTCATAGTCATCGATGATCACGTACACGGGGATACCGGCGCGGGCGTACTCGCGGCGCTTGCGGACGCGGTCACGGTCCTGGTTGCGTTTACCGGGAGAGACGACCTCGACGATGAGATGCACAGAGTCGGCCCTGACTCCCATGTCGTCCTCGTCGCCGAACGGCTCCGTGTGGGGCGCTACGCCTCCGGAGTGCTGCCCGGCATGCTCGTCACCAGCGTCGGCTGCGGACTGGCTCTGCCCGCCCTGACCGTCGCCGGGCTCACGGACACCACCGAGGAGAACGCCGGGCTCGGCTCGGCCCTCCTGAGCTCCGGCCGACCACGGGAACCGTACGTAGCCCACCGCCGGGCGTCCACCGATGTACGGGGCCGGTACAACCAAGCGCCGCTTCCAGGAGTCCTGATGGGCGGCGGCCCTCCCCTGGGCCGCCGCCCATCAGGACGGGGAGCCCATGAACCCAGCCAGAGCCACGACCGCCACCGCGGTCTTACTCTTCACCGCAGGCAGTCTGCTGACCGCCACCGCAGCATCCGCGTCCGCCGCCGTGAGCTGCGCGTCGCCCGTCTACAAGCGGCAGTTCTACGCCAACACCACCTTCTCGGGCACCCCGAAGAAGACGGACTGCGACTCGGTGATCGACCAGAACTGGGGGACGGGAGCCCCTGCCTCCGGCCTGCCCAAGGACAACTTCGGCGTCCGCTGGACCGTCACCCGGGACTTCGGCTCCGGCGGGCCCTTCGCCCTGCCCGTCGAGTCCCGTGACGGCATCCGCGTGTACCTCGACGGCGCCCGCAAGGTCGACCTCTGGAAGAACGTCTCCACCACCCAGAAGAAGACCGGCAACATCACCGTCCCCAGCGGCAAGCACACCCTCCGCGTGGACTTCGTCAACTGGACCGGCGCCGCGAACGTCAAGTTCGCCTACCAGCCCCGCACCTCCGCCGACGCCGACACCGTCAAGCCCCTGGTCCCCACGGGAACCGCGGTCGCGTACGACGGGGCGAGCGGCCAGGCGAAGGTGACCTGGTCCAGGAACAAGGAGATGGACCTCGCCGGGTACCGGGTCTACCGGCGTCTGAAGGGCACCTCCTTCGGGAGCAGGCCCCTCGCCACGACGACCGGCACCTCGTACACCGACGCCACCCTGCCCAGGACCGGCGAGACCTACTACTACGAGGTCCGCGCCTACGACAAGGCCGGCAACGAGTCCACCGGCACCGCCGACCAGCCCGTCACCACCGTCGACACGACCGCACCCGGCGCCCCGCAGGGCCTCACGGCGACCTCCACCAAGGCCGCCAACTCCCTCTCGTGGCAGGCAACTTCCGGAGCGGCCTCGTACGAGGTGTACCGCGCGGCGGACGCCGGTGGCACGTACGAGCGCATCGGGACGGTCACCTCTCCCTCGTACACCGACTCGACGGCGGCGGCCGACGTGCCGCTCGCGTACAAGGTGCGGGCGCTGGACCCGGCCGGGAACGCGTCGGCGTACTCGGCGGTCGTGTGGGCGACCCGGGACACCGTCGCGCCGCTCCCGCCGCAGAACCTCACGGTCGTCTCGCAGGACGAGGGCGGGGTGACGCTGACCTGGCGGAGCGGCGGGTCGGACGGGACGAAGTACGTCGTCCACCGGGCCGAGTCGCAGTACGACGAGCTGGTCAGACTGGGCGAGACGTCCACCCTGACGTACCGGGACACGACCGGCGAGGCGGGTCTCCCGTACCAGTACTACGTGACCGCCGTGGACGCGGCCGGGAACGAGTCCCGGCGGGTCATGACCACCGCGACGAGGCCCGTCGGCCCGAGCAGCGCGCCGAGGGCCCCGACGTGGGGTTTCGCCGGCGTCGTGGACGACCGGCTCATGTTGGAGTGGAACCAGGGCGGGGAGGTCCCCGTCGCCGAGTACACCGTCTACCGCTCCCGCACCACTCCCGTGGACACGACCGACCCGGCGAACTTCTTCGGCACGTACTCGGGGAAGCGGCTGGAGACTCCGGTGGCCGACGATGAGAAGGACTACTACTACGCGCTGGTCGCCACGTCCCCGAACGGAGTCCGCTCGACCCCCTCGTCCTCTGTCCTGCCGTCGGTGAGCGAGGCACCGCTGCCGTACCCGCCCCAGGTGGACGAGGTGTTCGCCGGCGACAGTTACGCCCGGCTGACCTGGCTGACCCCACCGACCAGCCCGGGCCAGCCCAGCATCCTCGGCTACCGCGTGTACCGCTCCACGAGCCCCGGTGTCACCAAGGACAACTCCGTGGTGAGCCCCCTCGTCCGTGACCTCACCGAGTACACCGACCCCGGCCTGGCCAACGGCACGACGTACTACTACGCCGTCGCCACGGTCGACGTGCAGGGCCTGGAAGGGCCCCTGTCCGCGGAGGTCTCGGTGACACCGCACGCGTAGAAGAACACCCGTAGAAGAAGGGGTTCATGTGAAAGGGGCCCGGAGGTTCGGCTGAACCTCCGGGCCCCTCGATCGTCCCAGGACCCTCAGTCCGAGGACTGCTGTCTCTTCGGCCGCCACACCACCAGCGCGCTCGTCTGCTGGACCTCCTGGTACGGGACCAGGTCGCGGCGGTACGAGGCGTGCACCGCGGCCTCGCGCTGGCGCATGGCCGCCGCCGCGCCGTCCAGGGCCGACTCCAGCTCCGCGACGCGGGACTGGAGCGCGGCGACCTGGTTCTCCAGCTCGATGATGCGCTTGATGCCGGCGAGGTTGATGCCCTCGTCCTGCGACAGCTGCTGCACCTGGCGGAGCAGCTCGATGTCGCGGGCAGAGTAGCGACGGCCCCGGCCGGCCGTGCGGTCCGGCGAGACCAGGCCCAGACGGTCGTACTGGCGCAGGGTCTGCGGGTGCAGGCCGGAGAGCTGGGCCGCCACCGAGATGACGTAGACCGGGGTCTCCTCGGTCAGTTCATACGGATTCCGCCGACGGCCGTCCATCACCCTCAAGCTCCCTTCGCGGCCTGGAACAGCTCCGCCCGCGGGTTCTCACCCGCGGTGGCTGCGCGATACGCCTCAAGCGCGTCACGAGCCTTCCCCGTTACGTCCTTGGGGACACTCACCTCAACGGTGACCAGGAGGTCCCCGCGGGTGCCGTCCTTGCGGACCGCGCCCTTGCCCCGGGCGCGCATGGTGCGTCCGTTGGGCGTGCCCGGCGGCAGCTTCAGGGTGACCGGCGGCCCGCCCAGCGTGGGGACGCGGATCTCGCCGCCCAGCGCCGCCTCCGGATACGTCACCGGCACCGTCACCGTCAGGTTGTCGCCCTTGCGGCCGAACACCGGGTGGGCTTCGACGTGCACCGTGACGTACAGATCACCGGCCGGGCCGCCCCGCTCGCCGGGCCCGCCCTTGCCGCGGAGCCGGATGCGCTGACCGTCCGTGACACCGGCCGGTATGCGCACCTGCATCGTCCGGGACGACTTCGCCCGGCCGCTGCCCTGGCAGTCCGGGCAGGGGTGCTCGGCGATGAGCCCGCGGCCCTTGCAGTCCGGGCAGGGGTCGGTCAGCGAGAAGCCGCCGCCCGAACCCCGCGCCACCTGGCCGGTGCCGACGCAGGTCGGGCACACCCGCGGTGTGCCGTTCTTGTCGCCGGTGCCCGAGCATGCCTTGCAGGGAGACTGCGAGGTCATACGGAGCGGAACGGTCGCGCCGTCCACCGCCTCGGTGAAGCTCAGTGTGACCTCGGTGTCGATGTCCTGGCCGCGCCGCGGCTGCGTACGCGTGCCCGTGCTCGTGCCGCCGCGGTTGAACAGTCCTCCGAAGACGTCACCGAGTCCGCCGCCGAAGCCGCCCGCTCCCGGTCCTCCCCCGCCCTGGGCGCCGCCTCCGAAGAGGTCGCCCAGGTCGAAGTTGAACGAGCCGCCGCCCGCGCCCGGGCCCGGACGGAAGCCACCGTTGCCGAACAGGGCGCGCGCGTCGTCGTACTCCTTGCGCTTCTTGGGGTCACCCAGGACGTCGTTCGCCTCGGAGATCTCCTTGAAGCGCTCCTCGGCCCTGGCGTTGCCCTTGTTGGCGTCCGGGTGGTACTCGCGGGCGAGCTTCCGGTACGCCTTCTTGATCTCGGCCTCGGTGGCGTCCTTGGGAACGCCGAGGACCTTGTAGAAGTCCTTCTCGATGAAGTCCTTGGTGCTCATCCTCGACGCCCCTCCTTCCTTGTTGGTTCAAGCTCAGCCCTCGTCCGGGCCACCGCTCTCCTTGTCGTCGGCCGTCTCCGCGGAGTCCTGCGAGTCCGCCTTGACGGTCTGGGCGCCGGGCTGCGGTTCGGCCACGGCCACCCGCGCGGGGCGGATGGTGCGCTCGCCGAAGCGATACCCGGGCTGCAGAATCGCCACGCACGTCGTCTCCGTGACGTCCGGTGCGTAACTGTGCATCAGGGCCTCGTGGATCGTCGGGTCGAAGGGCTCGCCCTCCTTGCCGAACTGCTGCAGACCCATCTTCGCCGCGACCGTCTCCAGCGACTCCGCGACGGACTTGAATCCGCCGACGAGTTCGCCGTGGTCCCGGGCGCGGCCGATGTCGTCGAGCACGGGCAGGAGCTCGCTCAGGAGGTTCGCGATGGCGATCTCCTTGACCGTGATCCGGTCGCGCTCGACGCGGCGGCGGTAGTTCTGGTACTCGGCCTGGAGCCGCTGGAGGTCCGCGGTGCGCTCACCGAGCGCGGTACGGACCTGGTCGAGCTGGGCCACCAGCGCAGCCTCTGCGCCTGCGTCCCCGGTCGGGGCCGCCCCTTCCTGGGGGGCGGCCTTCGACTCGGCGTCGTCGGGGGTCGCGCCGGAGGGGACGTCGGGCTGCTGCGGCGACGCGGCCTGCGGCTGCTCGTCGAAGCCCGGGGTCTCCTCCGTCACGCGGCACCGTCCTTCCGGTCACGCGGCTCGTCCACGATCTCGGCGTCGACGACGTCGTCGTCAGCGGCCTTGGCACCGGCGCCGGCACCGGCACCCGGGGCGTCGGCGCCCGCGGCGGCCTGTGCGGCCTGGGCGTCGGCGTACAGGGCCTGGCCCAGCTTCTGGGAGACGGCGGCGACCTTCTCGGTGGCCGTACGGATCTCGGAGGTGTCCTCGCCCTTGAGCGCGGTCTTCAGCTCCTCGACGGCGGCCTCGACCTCGGTCTTGACGTCACCCGGGACCTTGTCCTCGTTGTCCTTGAGGAACTTCTCGGTCTGGTAGACGAGCTGCTCGCCCTGGTTGCGGGTCTCGGCGGCCTCGCGGCGGCGGTGGTCCTCCTCCGCGTACTGCTCGGCCTCCTGGCGCATCCGGTCGACCTCGTCCTTCGGCAGCGAGGAGCCGCCGGTGACGGTCATCTTCTGCTCCTTGCCGGTGCCGAGGTCCTTCGCCGTGACGTGCATGATGCCGTTGGCGTCGATGTCGAAGGACACCTCGATCTGCGGCACGCCGCGCGGGGCCGGCGGCAGACCGGTCAGCTCGAACATCCCGAGCTTCTTGTTGTACGCCGCGATCTCGCGCTCGCCCTGGTAGACCTGGATCTGCACGGAGGGCTGGTTGTCCTCGGCGGTGGTGAAGATCTCGGACCGCTTGGTCGGGATCGTCGTGTTCCGCTCGATGAGCTTGGTCATGATGCCGCCCTTGGTCTCGATACCGAGGGACAGCGGCGTCACGTCGAGGAGCAGAACGTCCTTGACCTCGCCCTTGAGGACACCGGCCTGGAGCGAGGCGCCGATGGCGACGACCTCGTCCGGGTTCACACCCTTGTTGGCCTCCTTGCCGCCGGTCAGCTCCTTGACGAGCTCGGCGACGGCGGGCATACGGGTGGACCCACCGACGAGAACGACGTGGTCGATCTCG
Source organism: Streptomyces bluensis (assembly GCF_014650715.1). GTDB lineage: Bacteria > Actinomycetota > Actinomycetes > Streptomycetales > Streptomycetaceae > Streptomyces > Streptomyces bluensis. Next base: position 32,514 of record NZ_BMVM01000019.1, read on the forward strand.
CTCAGCTGGATGCCCGCGTCCTTGATGACGTTGTGGAACGGCGTCTTGCAGCGCTCCAGCAGATCGGCGGTGAGCTGCTGGAACTGGGCGCGGGTGAGCTTCTCGTCGAGGTGCAGGGGGCCCTCGGCGGAGGCCGTGATGTACGGCAGGTTGATCGAGGTCTCGCTGGAGGAGGACAGCTCGATCTTGGCCTTCTCGGCGGCCTCACGGAGGCGCTGGAGGGCCATCTTGTCCTTGGCGAGGTCCACGCCGTGGCCGGCCTTGAACTGCTGCACCAGGTAGTCGACGACGCGCTGGTCCCAGTCGTCACCACCGAGGTGGTTGTCGCCGTTGGTGGCCTTCACCTCGACGACGCCGTCGCCGATCTCCAGGAGCGACACGTCGAAGGTGCCGCCACCGAGGTCGAAGACGAGGATCGTCTGGTCGTCCTTGTCGAGGCCGTAGGCCAGGGCGGCGGCGGTCGGCTCGTTGACGATCCGCAGGACGTTGAGGCCCGCGATCTCACCGGCCTCCTTCGTCGCCTGACGCTCGGAGTCGTTGAAGTACGCCGGGACCGTGATGACCGCGTCCGCGACCTTCTCGCCCAGGTAGGCCTCGGCGTCGCGCTTCAGCTTCTGCAGGATGAAGGCGCTCATCTGCTGCGGGTTGAAGTGCTTCCCGTCGAGCTCGATCTTCCAGTCCGTGCCCATGTGGCGCTTCACGGAGCGGATGGTCCGGTCCACGTTCGTGACCGCCTGGCGCTTGGCGACCTCGCCGACGAGCACCTCACCGTTCTTGGCGAAGGCGACGACGGACGGCGTGGTCCTGGCGCCCTCGGCGTTGGTGATGACGGTGGGCTCACCGCCCTCCAGAACGCTGACGACGGAGTTAGTCGTGCCCAGGTCGATGCCGACCGCACGTGCCATTTCGATTCCTCCAGCTGACTTGAGTGGAACGGACTCAAGCATGCATGACGCTCGCCGCTGGGTCAACAGACCTGAGTCACTACGACTCAACTCTTATCCGTTCCTTACGCGCAACAAGGCCCTGACCTGCCGCTTCCCCCGCCGAGCGATGGACGACGACCCGCCCTCACGGGTGACGCGCGACGCCGTCCGGGGTCTTCAGTCGAGGCGGGCGCCACCGGCCCAACCCGGGGCCAGTCGATATGCACCACTATGGGGTGAACAGGTACGCCCCAAAGTACGCCCCGAGGCACGCGCACCAGAAGCCCACCCGACATCACACCCACCCAGGCGCGCCCTCAGCGACGCAGATCACCACACCGCTGACTACAGTGCGGCACAAGAAGTGGGTAGTCTCAGACGGACTGCATAAGTTACCGCTTAGTAATGAGCTCCGAGGCTAACGACGACGTCCGCCTCGAAGAAACCCTCGCAGGCCCGAGGAGCCCCCAAATGCAACTCGCCGCGATCATCGTGTCGCTGGTACTCGCCGTGGTCGGCGTGGCGCTGTTCGGCCGTGCCATCGCGCAGATCTACCGGTTCGTCCGGCTCGGCCAGGACGTTCCCGCCGGTACGCGCACCGACGACTGGAAGAGCCGCACCCTCACGGTGGCGAGGGAGTTCCTCGGCCACACCCGGATGAACCGCTGGGCCGTCGTCGGCGTCGCCCACTGGTTCGTCGCCGTCGGCTTCTTCTCCCTCGTGCTGACCCTCGTCAACGCCTTCGGGCAGCTCTTCAGGGCCGACTGGGTTCTGCCGCTCATCGGGCACTGGCTGCCGTACGAGATGTTCGTCGAGTTCATCGGCACGATGACCACGCTGGGGATTCTGACCCTCATCGTCATCCGGCAGCTGTCCCGGCCCGGACGCGCGGGCCGCAAGTCCCGGTTCGCCGGCTCCAACACCGGTCAGGCCTATTTCGTCGAGTCGGTCATCCTCATCATCGGGCTCGCCATCATGACCCTGCGCGGCCTGGAGGGAGCCCTCGCCGGCGTGGGCCACTACGAGGCCGCGTACTTCGCCTCGTACCCGCTCGTCTCCGCGTTCTCGGGGCTCGACACCGGCACGCTGCAGAACCTGGTCTACCTCACGGCGATGATCAAGATCGGGACGTCCTTCGTCTGGATGATCACCGTCTCGCTGATGACCGACATGGGTGTCGCCTGGCACCGCTTCCTCGCCTTCCCGAACATCTGGTTCAAGCGGAACGCCACCGGTGAGACCGCTCTCGGCGCGCTCCTGCCCATGACCTCCGGCGGCAAGCCGATCGACTTCACCGACCCCGGCGAGGACGACATCTTCGGTGTCAGCCAGGTGGAGCAGTTCTCCTGGAAGGGCCTGCTGGACTTCTCCACGTGCACCGAGTGCGGGCGCTGCCAGTCCCAGTGCCCGGCCTGGAACACCGGCAAGCCGCTCTCACCCAAGCTGCTGATCATGTCGCTGCGCGACCACGCGCACGCCAAGGCCCCGTACCTGCTGGCCGGCGGCGGCAAGACGATGGAGGGCGAGGAGAAGGCGAGCGAGGAGCAGCTCAAGGACGTGCCCGCGGCGGCGCTGGCGGAGGCCGAGCGCCCGTTGATCGGCACCGTCGAGGCTGCGTCTGACAGCGGCTTCGCCGCGGGCGGCGTCATCGACCCCGACGTCCTGTGGTCCTGCACCACCTGCGGCGCCTGCGTCGAGCAGTGTCCCGTCGACATCGAGCACGTCGACCACATCGTCGACATGCGCCGCTACCAGGTGATGATCGAGTCCGCCTTCCCGTCCGAGGCGGGCACGATGCTCAAGAACCTGGAGAAGAAGGGCAACCCCTGGGGCCTGGCCAAGAAGCAGCGCCTTGAGTGGACCAAGGAAGTCGACTTCGAGGTGCCGGTCGTCGGCAAGGACATCGAGGACCTGTCCGAGGTCGACTACCTCTACTGGGTCGGCTGCGCCGGCGCCCTCGAAGACCGCGCCAAGAAGACGACGAAGGCGTTCGCCGAACTCCTCCACATCGCGGGCGTCAAGTTCGCGATCATGGGCGGCGACGAGAAGTGCACCGGTGACTCGGCGCGGCGACTGGGCAACGAGCCGTTGTTCCAGGAACTGGGCATGGAGAACGTCGCCGCGCTCAACATGGCGTTCGGGGAAGACGACGAGGACGAGTCGACGAAGAAGCCCAAGTCCGCCAAGAAGATCGTCGCCACCTGCCCGCACTGCCTCAACACCCTCGGCAACGAGTACCCGCAGCTCGGCGGCGACTACGAGGTCATCCACCACACCCAGCTGCTCCAGCACCTCGTCGACGAGGGCAAGCTGGTCCCGGTGACCCCGGTCGAGGGCCTCATCACCTACCACGACCCCTGCTACCTGGGCCGCCACAACAAGATCTACACGCCCCCGCGCGAGATCATCGGCAAGGTCCCGGGTCTGCGCAACGAGGAGATGCACCGCCACAAGGAGCGCGGCTTCTGCTGCGGCGCGGGCGGCGCGCGGATGTGGATGGAGGAGCGGATCGGCAAGCGCATCAACAACGAGCGCGTCGACGAGGCCCTCTCCCTCAACCCCGACATCGTCTCCACCGCCTGCCCCTTCTGCCTCGTCATGCTGACCGACTCGGTCAACGGCAAGAAGAACGATGGCAAGGCGAAGGAGTCCATCCAGGTCGTGGACGTCGCCCAGCTGCTCCTCGACTCCGTCAAGACCCCGGCCACGGACGACGACGAGCCCCCGGCGGGCTCGGCCGACACGGCGAGCGAGCCGGAGCCGCAGCCTGTGAAGTAGCCGCGGTCGAGACGTAGCCGTAAAGACCCGCACACGAACACATAACGGAACACGCCATCTCCTCGCCCCTGCCGGAGAGGTGGCGTGTTCTCGTACGGATGACGGCCGCCCTTACTGCACCGCTCGGGCATGTGCATGATGGCTCGGAGGGTGTCATCGGTGCGGATGAGGTGAATGAACGGTGCGCGGGCGAAGAACAGGTCCAGGTATGCGTGTGACGGCGGCCCTGACGGCCGCCTGCGCTCTCCTCGCCGCCTGCGGCTCCGGCCGGAACAGCGACGACGAGGGCTCGGCGAAGAAGCCGGGCCCGGTCCCCGTGGCGAAGGGGCACGCGCGGGTGCCCGTGCCGCGCGGCGACGGCAGCGAGATCGCCGACGACTTCAACGGCGACGGTCACCGTGACCTGGTCCTGAACGACCTCGTCAAGCGGCAGAGCCACGAGGACGACGCGGGCATCGGGATCGTGTACGGGACGCGGGGCGGACTGCGGCCGGGTGCACGGCAGTTGATCTCCCCGGCCAGGCAGGGCGCCGCCACGAAGGGGCAGCTGCCGGCCGTCTTCGACGCCGAGGAGAGCTGCGACCTGGACGGGGACGGCTTCACCGACCTCGTCGTCTCCACCGACCCGCCGTACGACGGGCAGGGCCGGCCTCCCGTGCCGCTCCAGATCCTCTTCGGCTCGCCGGGCGGCCTGACCGGCAAGGCGGTCAAGCTCACCGTCCCCGCGCGGGCCCGCGCCGGCAACGACTGGCCCGACCAGCCCGTGTGCGGCGACTTCGACGGCGACGGCGCGAACGACCTCGTCCTGCACGCCTCCGAAAGTCAACTCACCTATCTGCGCGGCCCGTTCACCCGCAAGGGCGTGCCGCGTGCGGCCGGACAGCCGCTCGTCGCGCCCGGCAACGTCCCCACCCGCCCCGCGGTCGACGTCAACCGCGACGGCTACGACGACCTGCTGGTCCGCGAGGGCGGCGACGTGTCCCCGTCGAGCGTCGTGTACGGCGGCCCGAACGGCCCCGCCCGCACCGGCTTCGCCCTCCCCGCGGGCGCCGACGTCTCCTTCGGCCGCTTCGGCCGGACCAAGGCCGCGCTGGACGCCGCGATCGGCTCCCAGGGCGGAACGTCCCTGCGGTACGACCTGACCGGCCCGGGAGCCACCGTGCGCGGCACGCTCGACGTACCCGGTACGGTCCTCGCCGCGGGCGACTTCGACGGCGACGGGTTCGACGACCTCGTCTCCAGCGGCTCGGAGCTGCGGGTCTTCCGGGGCCGTACGAGCGGGCTGTCCGCCTCCGCCGTCGTCACCGTGAAGCCACCCGCGACGGGCACGACCCGCGTCCTGGCGGTAGCCGACCTCACCGGGGACGGGCTGGCCGACCTGGCCGTACGCACCTACCGGGGCGAGACGAAGGACACGGTCGCGGTGTACCCGGGACGGGAAGAGGGGGTGGTGGCCGCCGAGCCGCAGGTCACCTTCTCCACGGCGGAGTTCCTGGAGAGGAGCGGCTGACGGCCCACGCCCCGGGGGGAGCGGCTGACCACCCGGAGGGCGCCCCGCCCCAGCAGCCGCAGAAATTCCTCGAACTCCCGTACAACCCTCCCGCATCTCCACGAGTCTCCTGTTAGCCAACCGTTCCGCGACACCCGGGCGAACTCCGGGCAAACAGGAACGGGACCGCACCCCATTGACTGTGGACGCCCTGCCAGGCGTCCCGCATGCAGCAGGAGATCCCCGCATGCACAAGCACATGCGACTCGCCCTCGCCACGGCCTCCGCGGCCGCGCTGACGGGCGGTCTGCTCACCTTCTCGGCCGCGACGGCGACGGCGGCCGACTCGGTCCACCACCCCGTGGCGGACTTCAACAACGACGGGTACGGCGACGTCGCGTACTCGGCCGGCAACGCCACCGTCGGCGGCAAGCAGGGCGCCGGCCAGATCGTCGCCCTGTACGGCTCGGCGAGCGGCGTGACGGCCACCAAGCGCACCACGATCAGCCAGGACACCACCGGCGTGCCCGGCAGCGCCGAGACCAACGACGCCTTCGGCTGGATGAGCGCGTACGGCGACTTCAACGGCGACGGCTTCGACGACCTCGCCGTGTCCGCGTACCTGGAGGACGTCAGCGGAGACACCGACGGCGGCACGGTCGCGGTCCTCTGGGGTTCGTCGAGCGGCCTGTCCGGCGGTACGACGATCGCGGACCCGGCGCCCTCCTCCCACGACCGGTGGGGCAAGTCCCTGGCCGCGGGGGACTTCGACGGCGACGGCACGGAGGACCTCGCGGTCGGCTCGACGTCGAGCACCATCTACGTGTTCAAGGGCGGTATCAGCAAGTCCGGTGCGGCGGGCGGCCGTTACGCCGTCAAGGCGCCCCTCATGTCCGGCACCGGCGCGGGGCCGTTCATGCTCACCGCCGGTGACGTCAACGGCGACAAGCGGACCGACCTGATCGTCGACGGCTACGAGACCGACAGCGCCGAGGGCTGGAACGCCAACTACTACGTGCCCGGCACGGCCTCCGGTCTGAGCGCGTCGTCCGCGCGGAAGCTGAAGCCCGGCGTCATCACCGGCATCGGCGACGTCAACGGCGACGGCTTCGGCGACATCGTGACCGGCGAGGAATGGGACCCGTCCAACGACCCCGAGGTGCCGTCGGTGCCCGAGTCCGCCACCGGCGGCAAGGTCCACATCATCTACGGCTCGGCCGACGGCCCGGCCGAGGCCACCGCCGTGACCCAGAACACCGGCAACGTGCCCGGCACATCCGAGCGCGGCGACTACTTCGGCAGCGAGCTGTCCCTCGGCGACATCAACGGCGACGGCTTGGCGGACCTGGCGGTCGGCGCGCCCGGCGAGAACCTGAACGGCGTCGTCAACACGGGCGCGGTGACGGTCCTCTACGGCTCGGCCTCCGGGCTGAACACCGCCTCCGGCTACCAGTACTTCGCCCAGTCCACCGCCGGTGTCCCCGGCTCGGACGAGAAGGACGACTTCTTCGGCAACGAGGTGAAGCTCACCGACGTCACCGGCGACGGCAAGGCGGACCTGACGGTCGGCGCGTACGGCGAGAACGACGGCAACGGCTCGGTGGTCTACCTGCCCTCCAACGGCTCGAAGATCACGGCGACGGGGTCGCGCTCCCTGTCGACGTCCGCGGTCGGCGTCTCCACGGACGCGTACCCGGCGTTCGGCGGCAACGCCGCCAGCTGACCCACAGCACCTGCGAGTCGGGCCCGCACCCACCCGGGTGCGGGCCCCACGCACCTTTGAACCCCCCTTGGAACCTTCCTTGGAGCCCTCGTTGCGCAAGCGCACCCTCCTCCTGGCCGCGACCCTCACCACCGGCCTGCTCACCGCCCTCCCGGCAACGGCCACCGCCGCGCCCTCGGGCCTGACCGGCGACTTCAACGGCGACGGCTTCCGTGACGTCGCCATCGCCGCGCCCGTCGCCAAGGTCGACGGCAAGTCCGGCGCCGGCTACGTCGCGATCGTCTACGGCACGGCGAGCGGCCTCGACACCGCCAAGAGACAGATCATCAGCCAGGCCACCACCGGTATCCCCGGCGTTCCGGAGTCGTACGACTACTTCGGCGACCGCCTGACCACAGGCGATCTGGACGACGACGGCTACACGGACCTGATCGTGGGCGTGCACGGCGAGCGGATCGGCTCCACGGACGAGTCGGGCGCGATCACGGTCGTCTGGGGCGGCGCGGACGGTCTGAAGACCGCGACGGACATCTCCTCGCCGCTCCCCGAGAACCGCAACGAGCTCGGCTGGTCCGTGGCGGCCGGCGACTTCGACGGGGACGGCGACACCGACCTGGCCGCGGCGAACATCGCCTACCCCGAGCTGAACGTCTTCCAGGGCCCGATCTCCCGCACGGGCAAGGCGACGGGCCTCGTCGGCATCGACACCTACGAGCAGACCGGCATCAACGCCGACAAGCTCTTCGCGGGCGACGTCACAGGCGACGGCACGACGGACCTCCTCGTCATGGGTCAGCAGGAGATCACCGACGGCTACCGCACCCGCAGCGTCCTCTACAAGGGCTCGGCCTCCGGCCTCAAGGCGGGCAGCAAGGTCGCGGGCGGCTACGACGCGGTCATCGCGGACGTCGACAAGGACGGCTACGGCGACATCGTCACCGGCAACTTCATGGAGAAGTCCACCGACGAGCCGAACGGCGGTCTCGGCGGCGCGGTCACCGTGACCTACGGCGCGTCCACGGGCCTGAGCTCGCGCACCCCGGTCCGTATCACCCAGGACACCACGGGCGTGCCCGGCACCGGCGAGAAGGGCGACGGCTTCGGCTGGAGTCTGTCGGCCGGTGACGTGAACGGCGACGGGTACGCGGACATCGCGGTCGGCATCGAGAACGAGGCGGTCGGCTCGGTCTACAAGGCGGGCTCGTTCGCGGTCCTGCGCGGCTCGGCGTCCGGTCTGACGGGCAGCGGCGCCAAGGTCTTCCACCAGAACACGACGGGGGTCCCCGGCACCGCCGAGAGGCTGGACAACTTCGGCAGCGCGGTCCACCTCACCGACACCGACGGCAACGGCCGCGCGGAACTCCTGGCGAGCGCGGCGGGCGAGAACGACGGCGCGGGTGCGGTGTGGCTCTTCAAGTCCACCACGTCCGGCATCACCGCCACGGGTTCCAAGTCCTTCAACAGCACGACGCTGGGCGGCCCTTCGGGCCTGACGTACTTCGGCGACGTGCTGGCGGGCTGACCGCTGTCGCCCAGACAGCTACCGCCCAGACAGCTGCCGTCCAGACCGCTGCCGCCCAGTAGCGCACGCCCAGCCGTCAACTGCTCGCGGCGCCCCCTTCCGCCCGTCGGCCCCGCACCTCTCGGGTGCGGGGCCCGTCCCGACCCTGGAGTCTCGTTGCGCACGCGCCCGTTCCTCCTGGCGGCAGGCCTCCTCGCCTCCGTCCTGACCCCGCTCACCCTGGCGGCGCCCGCCGCCCACGCGGCGACCGCCGCCGCCCCGTACGACTTCAACGGCGACGGGTACCGCGACCTCGCGATCGGCGCGCCGGGTGCCACCGTCGGCGGCAAGGCGAAGGCGGGGGCGGTGTCCGTCGTGTACGGCTCGTCCACCGGTCTGAAGACCACCAAGTACCAGACGTTCAGCCAGAATTCGACCGGTATCCCGGGCACCGCGGAAACCGGGGACGCCTTCGGTACGGCAGTGACGTCGGCGGACCTGAACACCGACGGCTACGCGGACCTCGTCGTCGGCGCGCCGGGCGAGGACACGCCCGGTGACGTCGACAACGGCACGGTCGTGATCATCTGGGGCGGCTCGTCGGGCCTCTCCGGCGCCCGCACCCTCATCAACTACAGCACCATGGGGGACACCTACCGCTACGGCCAGGCCCTGGCCGCCGGGGACTTCGACGGCGACGGGGACGACGACGTGGCGGTCGGCGGCACCGGCCTGTTCAGCATCTGGATCGTCGAGGGCACGTTCACCAAGTCGGGCGACTTCGCGGGCGGCAGGGGCTCGGGCCTGAGCTACGGGCCCAAGCCGTTCAGCACGACGTACGGCGTCGAGTACCTGTCCGCGGGCGACATCAACGGCGAAGGACGGGACAGCCTCGTCCTCCACGGCCGCGCCAAGGGCACGGACGACGCGCTCACGGCGGTGGCCGACGCCGGCATCGACAACTTCGCGGACTGGCTGGAGTACGTCCCGGGCGGCTATGTCTCGGCCGTCGGCGACGTCGACAAGGACGGCTACGCCGACCTCGTGATCGGCAACCAGCGCGAGCCCGCCGCCGACCCCTCCGGGGCGCTCGGCGGCAAGGTCACGCTCGTCCACGGCGCCCCCAAGGCCGAGTGGGTCGACGCCCGCTCCACCTCCGCGTTCACCCAGGCCACGAACGGCGTCCCCGGCACCGCGGAGTCGGGCGACGGCTTCGGCAAGTCGGTGGCCCTCGGCGACATCAACGGCGACGGCTACGCCGACCTGGCGGTCGGGGCGGCGTACGAGTCCTTCTCCGGCGCCGAGGACACCGGCACGGTGACGATCCTCTACGGCAACGCCACGAACTTCTCGGCCTCGGGTGCGGTCTCTCTCTCCCAGTCCACGCCGGGCGTCCCCGGCACCGCCGAGTCCAACGACCGTTTCGGTGGCCGGGTCCTCCTCTCCGACGTGACGAAGGACGGCAAGGCGGACCTCACGGTCGCGGCCCCCAACGAGAACGGCGGCGACGGCGCGATCTGGTCCTTCAGGGGCGCCTCCCCGTCCACCGCGTCGTCCTTCGGCCCGTCCACGACCGCCGTCTCCACCTCGGGAGCCCCGGCGTTCGGTACGACGCTGGGCGGCTGACGCCTCTGCCCCTCGACTCCCCCGGCCCTCGACTCCCCCGGCGCCCCTGACACCTCTGACGGCAGGCGGAAGGAATCTGTCGCCGACTCTCCAGGAGACACACAGACATGAAGAGACCCACTCGCGCCGCCCTGGCCACGGCGACGGCGGCGGCCCTGACCGGCGGTCTGCTGACCCTGGCCACGGCCGCCCCGACGAGCGCGGCCGCGGCGAAGTACGCGGACGACTTCAACGGTGACGGTCACCGCGACTACGCCGTGTACTCGTACGGCCCGGTCGGCGACAGCAAGGGCGGCGGCGTCCTGGTCACCTTCGGCACGGCCAACGGGCCCGGTACGAAGACCCAGTTCATCGACCAGGCCAGCCCCGGCGTCCCCGGCGCCGACGAAACGGACGACTTCTTCGGCGAGGTCCGCACCGCTGCCGACTTCAACAACGACGGCTACGGCGACCTCGCGGTGACCGCCACCGGCGAGGACGTCGACGGCCGTAAGGACCAGGGCGCGGTCACGGTCCTCTGGGGCAGCACGGACGGCCTCTCGGGCGGCCTCACCATCCCCAACAAGGGCCCCAGGCAGTCGTACGCCCGCATGGGCTCCGACCTGGCCACCGGCGACTTCAACGGCGACGGCAAGGCGGACCTGGCCCTCGTCAACGCCGCCAAGACGTACGTCTACCGGGGCTCCATCAGCAAGTCCGGCGTCCACGGCACGGTCAGCACCCTGGACAAGGAGTCGTCCAGCTTCTCCTCCACCGCCGTGATCGCGGGCAAGGTCGACAAGGATGGCAAGACCGACCTCGTCATCATCGGCGACGTCGTCACCGGCACGTACATCGCCTCGGACGCCTGGTTCATCAAGGGCGGCGAGGTGAAGCTCTACCCCGGCAACACGCTCCGCCTGGAGCGCGTCGACGGCAACGGCGGCATGGCCGACCGGGGCGGTGACGGCGTGATCAACGACTTCAACAAGGACGGTTTCGGCGACATCGCCATCGGTACCCCGCTGTACGACAAGTGGAAGGGCCGTGTCTCGGTCTGGTACGGCTCGTCCTCGGGCCCGGACAAGAGCGCGCGCTTCACCCAGTCGACCTCGGGCATCGCAGGCACTCCGGAGGCAGACGACTCCTTCGGCGACTCGATCTCGTCCGGCGACATCAACGGCGACGGCTACCGCGACCTCGCGATCGGCGTCCCCGGCGAGGCATTGGGCGGCCGTGAGTGGGCGGGCGGCGTCGAGGTCCTGTACGGGCGCGCCTCCGGTCTGTCCGCCACGGGCTCGCAGTGGTTCGCCCGCGACACGACAGGCGTACCGGGCGACCTCCAGTCCGACGATTCCTTCGGCAACGCGGTGCGTCTCCGCGACACCAACCGCGACGGCAAGGCCGACCTGTACGTGCAGGGTGCGTACGGCTCGCTGGTGCTGCGGGGCTCGTCGACGGGGGTCACGACGTCGGGCGCCACGGCGGTGGAAGGCGAGACGGTCGAGGGGATGCTTCAGTAACTGCTTCAGCAGCCGTCGCGTAGGTGACGTATGAGGGCGGCGAGTCCGGTGCCGGTGGTTTCTATGACGGTGCCGGGCTCGTCGCTTTCGCGGAGGAGGCGGGTTTCTCGGGTTGCGGCGAGTTCGAGGCAGTTCGCCGCGTCACCGCCCCCGGAGTACGAGGACTTCTGCCATGTGATGTCGTGTGCCATGCCCTGGCCCCTCACAAATCTTGTACGAGTCGGTGGATCAATTCTCGGGTCTGTACGACCCCAAGCGCGGCCGCCTCGACCTTGCGGAGCGCCTCGCGGTAACGGGCGAGCTGCGCCTCTGCATCCAGGAAAGCACTGCCGTGTTGGTTGTCCACCACCACGGTGTCCAGCCGGGGCACCGGTCCACCCGCATACGTCGCCGGGGCGACAACACTGGCGAAACCGTCGACGTCGAAGGGCACAACACGCATAGTGACGTTGGGCAGCTCGGACCTTTCCAGGAGCCACAACAGCTGCTCCCGCGCAACCTTCCGGTCAGCCGCCCTAATCCGTAGCGCGGCCTCATGGATCAACGCCTCGTAGCGCAAGCCCGCCAGGACCTCCTGTCTCCGCAGCCGGAACTGCACCCGTGTCGCCAACTCCTCCTCCGAGAGCTGCGGCACCGACCCTGCGAACATCGCCCGTATCTGATCCTCGGTTTGGAGCAGGCCCGGAATGTACATGCTCTCGAACGTCGTCAAGTGCGCTGAATGAACCTCCAGTTCAGCCAGGTCCAGGTACCCGTTCGGCACCCGCCCTCGATACTCGTCCCACCAGCCACGCCCCCGCTCGGTGGCCATCGCCACGAGCGCCTCAACGAGAGCGGCGTCATCGCACGCGTACTGACTGGCCAGGTGTCGTACGCGCTCGGCACTCACCCCAACCCGGCCCGCCTCCGTCATGGAGACCTTGCTCTCGGCGATACCCGCTGTCCGGGCCGCCTCCCTGGCCGTCAGTCCCGCCCGCTCCCGGAGCTTACGCAACTCTGCCCCCAGGCGCTGCTGGCGCGCGGTGACGATGCTCCTCGCTGGCATGAAGCCCTTCCTTCCCGGCAGTTGGGCGGACCAGTATTCCAGTTCAGCTTGACCAGGGTGATACACCACCCATACCGTCAGTGACGCAACGACCACTCTCCGGTGCGGAAGTGCATCGCCTCACCCTGCCACGTGGCGCGACGGAGCCACCGCCGGAACCCCCTCACAGCCACCAGGAGACCCCCATGCCACCCCCCTGGGAGTACACCCTCTGCATCCCCAACGACCCCCGAGCCATCCGCATCAGCCGCCGTACCCTCCGCGACATCCTCACCGCCCACGACCTCCCCGCCCTCATCGAACCCGCGGAGCTCCTCGCCTCCGAGCTCCTCTCCAACGCCGTCCGGCACACCGCGGGGCCGGCCGCCCTCAAGATCAGACGGTCGGGGCCCTCGTTCCGCCTGGGCGCCTGGGACACGGACTCCGCGCCCCCGGCCACGTCACCCGCGGCCCTCTGCGACGAGCACGGACGCGGCCTCAACGTCGTCGACGCGTACGCCGACGACTGGGGCTGGTTCAAGGTCAACGGCTCCGGCGGCAAGTACGTCTGGTGCGAGCTCAGTTGTGACCGCTGAACTCCCGCCCTGTCGGCCTAGCTGAAGTCCCGGAAGAAATACCAGCTGGCCACACCAACGCACAGCCCCTGGGCAGCGATCGGCGCCCAGAGAGGCACCTGAGCCGCGAGGATGCTCACCTGCGACACATCCCATCCGGCAACCGGGTTGACCCAGAGGCCCAGCCCGGCGGCGGGTGCCATGAGCACGAGCTTCAGGACCCGGGTTCGCTATGACCTGGGCAGCCGACGAATCCCTCTCAGGTCCAGCACCACCCATCCACCGGACAGCCAGCCGAACGCCGCATACAGCAGGGCGGACCACCAGAGGGCGTGCTGCGGATCAGGGGCGGCCATCCCGAACCCGACGAGCGCCGTGAAGTGGAGGACGCCGAAAAGGAAGGTGCTCTTGCCCGCCGCGCCCCGCCAATCCCGGGTGGGGACAACCCAAAAGACGGCCATGCAACGTATTCTCGCCGGTCTTGTGGCTCATCAACCCTCGCCGGTGCAGGCCAGGGATGCGGCGACTCATCGCTGGAGATCACACCCGCAGCCCCGCCGCCCGCACAACCCCGCACAACCTCCAGATGTCACACAGGTGAACCGAACGGAACCGCCGGACTCACGGAACCGCCGGACTCACGGAACCGCCGGACTCACCCTTCCACTTGAAGCCCCTGGAGCCCACGTGCGCATACGGACCCACGCCTTGGCCGCCGCCACCGTCGTAGCGGCGGCCACCGCCACCCTGACCCTCGCCCCGAGCGTCCCGACGGCCACGGCCGCCGCCCCCGCGCCCACAGTCAGCGACCTCAACGCGGACGGCTACGCGGACCTGGCCGTCGGCGTCCCCGACGCCACGGTCGACGGCAGAACCAAGGCGGGTTACGTCAACGTCGTCTGGGGCGGCCCGAAGGGCCCCGGCGCGCACGGCAGCACGCGCGTCAGCCAGGCCCGGCCCGGCGTCCCCGGCACCCCGGAGACGGGCGACCGCTTCGGCGCCGCCGTGGCCGTGGCCGACGTGGACGGCGACGGCGTGGCGGACCTGGTGATCGGCACCCCCGGCGAGGACGTCACCGGCTCCGGCACGGACGCGGGCACGGTCGCCGTCCTGCGGGGCGGGAAGGGCGGCCTGAGCACGGCGGGTCGTACGGTGGCCAACGGCCCGTCGGCATCGGCGGCGTACGGGAAGTCCGTCACCGCGGCCGACCTGACGGGCGACGGCGCGACAGACCTGGCGATCGGCGCGACGGACACGGTGGTGCTGGCACCGAACAGCGGGCCCCGCTCCACCGTCGTCACCTCCCCCATGGGCGGCCGCGCCCCCGCCCTCGCCACCGGCGACTTCGACAACGACGGCACGGCGGACCTGGCGGTGGCGTACTGGACGAGGAACCAGCCCTACACCCAGTCGCACGTCCGCCTGTGGAGCTGGGAGCCCTCCGAATCCCGCCTCCTCAACATCTGGAACACCGACAACGCCGGCGTCACGGCTCTCGCCTCCGGCGACTTCGACGGCGACGGCCACGACGACCTGGCCCTCGGCGAGTGCCGGGAGATCGCCGACGAGAACATCGACGACCCGTGCGGCCCCGAGGAGTACGCGAAGGGCGGCGGCATCCACCTCCACTACGGCGACGCCACGCGCTTCAGCGCGCGGGAGCAGACCCTCAACCAGGACACGCCCGGCGTGTACGGCCGCGCCGAGGCCGGCGACCGCTTCGGCGCCTCGCTGGCCGTACTGGACTGGAACGGCGACGGCCGCGACGACCTGATCGCGGGCGCCCCCGGCGAGGCGATCGGCACGCGCGCGGGCGCCGGCGCGGCAACACTGCTGCTGGGCTCGGCGAGCGGCCTCGTCGACCAGTCCGGCGAGGCGACCACAGCGGCGTACAACCAGAACACCCCCGGCGTCCCGGGCATCGCGGAGACGGGCGACGCCTTCGGCACGGCCGTGGCGACAGGCGACTACGATCACGACGGCACCCCGGACGCGGCGATCGGCACCCCCGGCGAGAACGAGAAGTCGGGCGGAGTCTGGCTCCTGCCGGCCCTGTCGCCCACTGGCTCCTCCGCCATCACCCCGACCCGCCTGGGCCTCCCCTCCCCGTCAACGGCACTCTCGTACGGCAGAACCCTGAGTAGTCACTGAGTCACTTCTGACAGTCCCTTAGGGGATGTCACAGCTCGGCCGCAAAGGTGTCCCCGTTCCTCGGTGCGCGCCACGTCACACCCCGGGACCAGGTACGTTCGAAGGCGTGGCTGGATTCAGGATCGGACGCGGCCGGAACAACGGCGCTCCTCAAGCGCGACCGCACAACGCCCCGTACGGACAGCAGGCCCCACAGGGAGGCCCGTCGTACGGCTACCCACAGGCGCCGCAGCGACCTCCGCACGGCGGGGGTCAGCCGTACGGCGCCCAGGGCGGCCCCGGCGGCCAGTCGGGCTGGCCGCAGGCGAACGGCGGGCACCACGGCGAGCCGGAGTACTTCGGCGACGGCGGCGGCCACGGCTACCCTGCCCCGCAGGCCCCGGGCCACGGCCACGACCCGTACGCGGCCAACAACCCGGGCCACACCCAGGCGTTCTCCGTCGGCGAGGACCCGTACCACCAGAGCGCCCCCTACCGCGCGGGCCAGGCCCCGCCCCCGGCGGCGGGCCCGCGCCTGCGCTGGAAGGAACTGCTGCGCGGCATCGTGATGTCGCCGAACCAGACCTTCCTCGTCATGCGCGACTACACGATGTGGGGCCCGGCCCTCATCGTCACCCTCCTCTACGGCCTGCTGGCCGTCTTCGGCTTCGACGGCGCCCGCGCGGACGCAATCAACGCGAAGCTGTCGAACGCGATCCCCATCGTCCTGACGACAGCGATCGCCATGGTCGTGAGCACGTTCATCCTGGGCGTGGTGACCCACACCCTGGCCCGCCAGCTCGGCGGCGACGGCGCCTGGCAGCCCACGGTCGGCCTGTCCATGCTGATCATGTCCATCACGGACGGACCGCGCCTGGTGGTCGCCATGTTCGCCGGCGGCGACGCCCCCTTCGTCCAGCTCCTCGGCTGGGCCACCTGGGTCGCCGCGGGCGCCCTGCTGACCCTGATGGTCTCCAAGTCCCACGACCTGCCGTGGCCGAAGGCACTGGGCGCGTCGGCGATCCAGCTGATCGCGATCCTGTCGATCATCAAGCTGGGGACGTTCTAGAACTACGCACGCCTGGATGCTCGGGTGCGCGGGAGCGCGCACTCCGGCTTCAGGAAGCGCGACCGTCCGTGGGCAGGTCCGTGGAGTCGACGCTCACCGTCAGCTCGTCCCCCTGCTTGACCTCGCGCTTCTTCGGATTGACGGCAACAGCGGTCGCCTGGACCGTGAAATCCTGTGCTGCCCTCGGCAGGGACAGCATCGGCGTGTACTTGTCATGATTGGTCTGGACCGCGTCGACCTGCCGCCGAGTCGGTGAGACCTGTATCTCGACGGTGTCCCCGACCTCCGCGCCCGTCAGCTTGCCCCAGACCGTACGGCACACCGAGCTGTACCGGATCTCCAGACGCATGGTGCCCGTCATGCCGTACTCCAGGGTCCTGGCCCCGGCCCCGCACCCGGTCGCCTTGGGGTCGAGCCCGTCACACCCCGAACCCGAACACCTGGGCGCCGACGACGCGCCGGCGGTGCCCAGGGCACCCGTGCCCGTGGCGCCTCCCGTGCCGCCCTCCGAGCCGCCGTCGCCGACCACCGCGGTCAGCAGCACGGACACCACGGCCCCGACGACGGTGACGAAGACGGACCCGATGATCGTCTGCGGCCCATGCCCACGCACCCACGCGACGACGCGTCCCAGGCGTCCCCCACGGGACCCATCAGCACCCCCGCCCGACCCCTCTGGTGGAGCACCCGAGTCCGGTAACGGACCGCCCGAGTCCGGTAACGGACCACCCGCCCTGTCCACCATCTCCGTCTCCCCCTTCTCCTGCCCGCTCGCCCTCCGCAGGCGTCCCGCACCGGCGCAACGGCGCACCGGTGCTCCATGCGGTTGGGCCCTTTCCCACCCCCTTCGCACACCACGCACGCCCCTACGACATCCTTGCCATTTCTCCCAACACCTGTACATTCAGGGCGGGTTGGTGCCACGAGAGGGCATGAGAGGGCACGAGCTACGCGTCGAGCACCTGCCCCGCCCGCTTCACCACAGGCGGCTCGACGCTCCACGGGAAGTTCACCCAGCGATCCGTACGCCTCCAGACGTACTCACACTTCACGAGGCTCTGCGGCTTCTCGTAGATCACCGCGGAACGCACCTCGGCGACGGTTTCGAGACAGAAGTCGTACACGAGCTTCAGCGTCCTCCCCGTATCGGCGACATCGTCGGCGATGAGCACCTTCTTGTCGGTGAAATCGATCGCGTTCGGGACGGGCGCCAGCATCACAGGCATGTCAAGGGTCTGGCCCACCCCTGTGTAGAACTCGACGTTCACGAGATGGATGTTCTTGCAGTCGAGCGCGTAGGCCAGCCCACCGGCGACGAAGACACCCCCGCGGGCGATGGAGAGGATGACGTCGGGCTCGTAGCCGTCGTCGGCGATGGCCTGGGCGAGCTCACGGACGGCGGTACCGAAGCGCTCGTAGCTGAGGTTCTCGCGGGCGTCGCTCATGTCGCCGCTCACACCTGCGTCCGATGGAAATTGAGGTAGGACCGGGACGCGGTGGGCCCACGCTGCCCCTGGTACCGGGACCCGTACCGCTCACTCCCGTACGGGGACTCGGCCGGAGAGCTGAGCCGGAACATGCACAGCTGCCCGATCTTCATGCCCGGCCAGAGCTTGATCGGCAGGGTGGCGAGGTTGGAGAGCTCAAGGGTCACGTGCCCGGAGAACCCGGGATCGATGAACCCGGCGGTGGAGTGGGTGACGAGCCCGAGCCGCCCGAGAGAACTCTTCCCTTCCAGCCTGGAGGCAAGATCATCGGGGAGGCTGATGACCTCATAGGTACTGGCGAGCACGAACTCCCCGGGGTGCAGGATGAACGGCTCATCCCCCTCCGGCTCGACCAGCCTGGTCAGATCCGCCTGCTCGATGGACGGATCGATGTGCGGGTACCGGTGGTTCTCGAACACCCGGAAGTAGCGATCGAGCCGCACGTCGACGCTCGACGGCTGCACCATGGTTTCGTCGTACGGATCGATCCGCACCCGGCCGGCGTCGATCTCGGCCCGGATGTCCTTGTCTGAGAGAAGCACGCCCCGAGGATACGCAAGACGCGCGGACCGCCCACAACGAGGACGACCCGCGCGCCTGCTCACTCCTTCTGCTACTGCGCCACCGCATACAGCCAGGCCACCGCGTGCCGCCCAGCCCCGGCTCACCGTCGAACCGCGACCTGCACGGCCTGCACGACTTACGCGACCTACCGCCGGCTACCGGCTATCGCTTCTCAAGCGTCACAGGTACGACACTGCGAAGCCGGGCACACCGCGGACAGCGGATCAGCCGGCCGGGGCCGAGTCGCTCGGCCTGCTGCATCGGGAACGAAGCGGTACTGAACACGTGCCCATCGGCACAACGGACGACGGTGCGTTCCATCAAGTCCAAGAGTCCCTTCCCCAAGAGCCGCGTCGGGCTCACTGCCCTGACGACGAAAGCCACATTACGGGATGAATGGGACGGCCCTCCAGGCGGCACCCCGACCGCGCACAGACCCTCTTCCCCGCCCCCACCGTACGCCCCAACTCCCGCCGGGCGCAGCCCCGTCCACCCCCACGAAACACTGACGGACCCCTCGGCTTCAGCACCGGGGGCCCGACATGAGGTAGAGTGACCGAGCGTTCCGACACCGGCTCCGGTCAGCTCCGGTCGGCGTCTTACGCGGGTGTAGTTTAATGGTAGAACATCAGCTTCCCAAGCTGAGAGCGCGAGTTCGATTCTCGTCACCCGCTCCATGATTGAGGCCCAGGTCAGAGACCTGGGCCTTGTTGTTGCGTACAGCAACTGCACGCCACGTGCCAGAAGTGCGCCAGGTCCGCACCATAACGACCAAGGAGAACGTGCAGGGAACGCCCCGAAACACCGCGCTGACACAACGAGATCAGATCTTCTCGGCCAACACTCGCGGATGCTCAGCGGCAAGCAAGCCGATGTCTTCGACGTCAGAGGTCAGGATCGTCACTCGGCCCGGATGCTGCAGCGCGGTCGCGCACAGCATGGCGTCGATGGCGTACTTGTGGCCGTGCAACCCGGCTCCGCGCAGCAGAGCGGCGGCGGACTGGGCGAGAGCCTGGGTCACCGGCTCCACTCGCAGGCGCGAGAGCGTCCACCGCAACGCAGCATCGTTGATCCTCGGATGGATCACCTCGACCAGCACCGCAGCCGAGGTGACGACCGGGAGGTCCGCGTCACGGGCTGCCGTCAGCCACTCGTGCACCTCCCGATCCCGCTGCACGGCCTTCGCCAGTCCCTCACTGTCCAGGACCAGAGCACCGCTCATGCAGCGGCTCCCTTTCCCGGCGCACCTCCGGTGAGCCGGGCACGCTTCGCTTCAACGGCCTCCGGGTCGGCCGGCCCGTGAACCTCCTCGAAGCCCGCGATCAGCTCGTCAAGGTTGTCTCGCTCGATCTGCCGTTGCGCAGCCCTCTCCAGATACGCCGACACACCTCGCTTGCCGACCCGCTCACGGATCGCGTGCAAGGTACCGGCGGTCAACGAGACGGAAATGCCGCTGCTGGGACCGTCGCCGGGCGGGAAGTCCGTGTCCTCATCCATGAGCCCACTATGGCATAAGAAATGCCATAGTGGGCCGCTCGGCAGGAGCCCACCGCATCCACCCGACACAGACCCCGTACGAACCGGTGATCGGCCCACGCGAAGGCTCCGCCGACCCGAGGCCGCATACCGCGACTCCCACCCACTGACCGTCCGCCAGCACACACCCAGCTGGGCGGCGACCTCCGTCACCGTCGAACCCGCCAGCACCGCCAGTACAACCCGGTATCTCTGCTCAACAACCGACAACTCCACCAGCGCCAATCCCGGCCTCCCCACACACGCCGCAACGACGCGCACAGAAAAGCCGAACACGGCCACTGTCAACCATCAACTGGGACCGAAGTGTCAAGCATCTACCGGGACCGGACAGCCCCGCACCGCCGACTGAGTTACAACTTTCTCTACGGGTTCAAGGCGGCTCGCTCCGCTCACCGCGCGCGGCCCGGCCCCCGGCCGGGCCGCCGCTCCTGTCTCCGCCCCGCTCCAGCCCGGCCGCCGCCCGTGCCGCGCACAGCAATCAGCCGCCTAGCTCAGAGAAGGGGTGCGTCGTGGCTGGGGCGGTCGGCTCCACGGCTTTAGGCAGCCACTTTGGCGCGAGCCTCGAAGATCATGGCCCCAACGTCGTGCTTTACCGGGCAGGTCCAAAGACTGCCCGACGCGCCGGAAGCTTACGGGGCCATGATCACTCGCCCCAAAGCAGCGCCACCCCAAAGCCGCTCCACCGACCTACGTTGCACCGGCTGGCCGTTAGCCTCGGCTCAACAGGCCGCCCTCATCAGGAGGCTCCGGCAGGCAGCGGAATGGCCGACCATCTCCCTCGATAACCAGCGTGCCGCTGCGGCCCGCGCTCGTCCACTCCAATTCGAGGCGCCATTCAACTTCGAAGGACGAGCTTGGGAACACCTCGAACAGTTCCGGGTCGCTGCTCGTTACAGTGAAAGGGAAGTTCGGTGCGGTGAAACCTCGCGGCACGAGAACCGGGTCATCTGCGTCCAGGTCAGTCATGAACCCTCGCACCTCTAGGACGCCCATGATCTCGCCAACTATGTAAGCTGGACGCGGAGGCTTGCGAGACACCACTACGGGACGCATCCTCTTCAACACCACGGCCTGCCGAGACACGGATTCCACCAGCACCCTCACCCCAACTCCTGGACTCCACATGCTCTCGGAGCCCTCCCGCTGGAACACAGTGTTGCTAGTGCGGAAGCATTCGACGGACGTCAGCACGGGTACGGCTGGTTGTTCCGTATCCCTGGCGTGCACAGTGATATTTCCGTGAAACGCTCCCGTCTGGATCACTGGCCCGTATACCTGCGCCTCGCCTGACAGACGGTTCTCAACATGAGGGTCTTCCTGATGCTCTGCGGATTGCTCAGGCACGCGCTCATCCCCTACGCGACGGTGTCCGGTGAGTTCAACAGATTGACACGATCGAGAGCCGTGCGGCATAAGGCCCAGGGACTCGATACCCACTGACCCAGCCTCTGCACCACCTGGCTGCGCACCACAACCGCACCAGATTGAGCGGGGAACGCCGGGGAATCACGGTGAGAGCAGAGGAGCTCAGCCAGGCCGCGCCCGTGCCGTTCGCCCTGGTCAACGCCCCAAGCAGCCCCAAATGCCCGCAGCTTCCCAAGCTGATGGCCCGCGCAGCCAGGAGACCACGAGGAGCTGTCAGCGTCAGCCAGTAGCCTGGCGACCGTCCGCCGTGGCGCGCTTGGAGGCCTCATGGAAGCTACTGCTCTCACCAGTCCCGGCCGACTGTGGTCGGCGCAGGAGGTCTTGGCGCGTCCGAGCCCCGTTCCAGCGATGGCAGGGGTCTACGGATGGCACTTCGAGCAGGCACCCCACCAGGACCTGGCCACCGGGCGCCTGCTCTACGTCGGCATAGCCCCGCGCTACATGGCGAACCGGACCAGCACGCAGAACCTGAGGAAGCGTGTGCGGTACCACTACCGAGGCAACGCAGCCGGTTCGACGCTGCGGCTCACTCTCGGTTGCCTGCTCGGACTTGAGCTTCGCCGCGTGGGCAGCGGCAAGCGCATGACCTTCGGCAAGGCCGGGGAAGCCACCCTCAGCCAGTGGATGGCGGAGAACGCCCGAGTGTGCTGGATCGAGCATGGCGAACCGTGGAGCATGGAGTCGGAGCTCATCTCTCAACTCGACCTGCCGTTGAACCTCGACCAGAACCGCCACAACGCCTTCCACGGCCGACTCAAGGAACTGCGAGCCCAAGCCCGTCAGCGGGCACGCGAGTTGTCCATCAGCGCATAGACCGTCGGACTGACATCAACGGCGGCGAACAATGGCGCACCGAAGCAACCGCAGCCGGATCGACGAGCGACCACCGAGCTCTGTTTCAGCACGCCGCACCGCAGCGTGATCGAACTCCTAAAGCGGTGGTCGGGCGGCAAGCTGATCGGTAGCAGGCGGCACGCCTACCCGAGAGCCGGAGCGGCTGCCACCAACATGCTGCTGCTTGAGCCCGTATCGGCGGCGGCCGTGGTGGGGTTGATGCTGGATTCCTCTGCGACCGTTGTCGCCCAGCAATCTCCCCAGGTCGCCGCCCAGTCGCCGGCAAGGTCGCTGTTGGGGTCGAGATCCTCGGGCTTGCCTGTGATGCCGTACGCGTCGAGGAGTCGTCGCTCGACTCCGAACGGTTCTCCTAGGGGGAGCGCGGGGTACTCGCTGATCCACCGCCTGAGGATCCGTCCTCGTTCGGCGATCAGCCACGCCTCCCCGTCGTTCTGCTCACTGTGGAAAAAGAGCTGGGCCCTGCCGAAGTGCGCGCTCAACTCCTGGCACAGGTCAGTGATATGCCTGGTCTGCTGCGGATAAGGCAGGCCGAAGTATGGCCCGACGACCAGGGTCCACCCCTGCATCGGAGGAGTGACGACGACTGTGGCGAACGGCTCCTCCTCGTCGTGTGCCACCTCGTCGATGAGTGCCACGCCGTCGGTCCAGGCTGTC
Source organism: Streptomyces bluensis (assembly GCF_014650715.1). GTDB lineage: Bacteria > Actinomycetota > Actinomycetes > Streptomycetales > Streptomycetaceae > Streptomyces > Streptomyces bluensis. The sequence continues at coordinate 55,381 of NZ_BMVM01000019.1, forward strand.
TCCCGTACCTCCGTCAAGCCGAGGGCCTTCAACACCTTTGCCTGATCCAGGGTCTGAACTGCGAGCCATGAGAGCCAACAGGCGCGTATGAGTGGTGCGGAATCGGACGTCCCCATGACCTGCATCGTAGGTGCGTGGCCGCTCGGGGGCTTGAACAATCTCCGGCCCAGTTGAATGTGGGCCAAGTAGGGTGCCGCGCATGACCGCGTCCCCTGACCACGTCAGCAGCAGAGAAGATCTTGCGTGCTTTGTCCGGGCACTGCTCCGCAGTCAAGCTGAGGAGGGCGACTCGTGGGAGAACCAGGATCTCGCGGGGTTCCTGGAGGCCCTTGCTACTTGGATCGACGACGCGGACGGCTGGTACAGCAACGTCGGCCGCGAGTTGCCCGCCAACGGCGACTGGAGCTTCTTTGCCCGGGCCCTACGGGCGGCGACAGTGTACGAGTATGACTCGCACGCTTGGCCAACGTCAGACGAAGCACCGGACGGACGTGCCAGATGCGTGCCAGATCTCACGGGGAACCGCGGGAAACACCGGGGGCAAGTTGGCAACTACTCGGACTCCCCTTCAGATCCCCCGCAGGTCAGAACAGTTACCGCCTCCCAAAGACCCAAGCTGAGAGCGCGAGTTCGATTCTCGTCACCCGCTCCATGATGAAACCCCAGGTCAACGGCTTGGGGTTTGTTTTTGTCCAGACTGAATTGAGGCTGGCGCGCCCCTCTGCGTGCAGCAGGCGTATCGGGCAGTCGGCGGCACCTTCACCGTCCCGGCAGGAGCATGTGAGGGCGCCGCGGTCAGCGCACGAGGTGTAGCGGATGGTTGGCGCGATGAGCACGGTGACCTTGCGGATCTTGAAGCGCAGACAGCTCCGTGATCCGCAAGTGCCGTACTCCCCTCACGTTCGGCACCCCTTCGCGCCCAATGCGACCAAAACGGCGAACACGGCTCTCCCCTGCTTACCGGCGCACCGCCGTCTCTCGCGACACCTCCATGAGCTCGCCGCCACCCGGGACTGCGAGGACACCGAATCCACGCGTCCTGGCGCCTCCTGCCTGCCAGACCTGACCGGCGTACCAAGCACCGTGCTCAAGTTCCTCGGGCCAGTGACGTCGGCGAAGCGGATTCCGCGCGGACATGAGACCGGTCAACTCCTCGCCTTCGTGGTATCGCAGTTGGACGGGCACGCCCATGACGTCCTTGACACCGTCGGGCCGGTGCGCCGCGGAGATCAGCTGCCACGGATGCTGCTCGAGCACACGCCGGATGCGCTTCAGGGAAGCCATTACGTCGCGGCGCAGGTAGAGAAGAGTCAGATAGACAAATGACACCAGGACGATGCCGCCGGCAGCCCGTTCCTTGGCATTTTCGCTTGAGAGATTCCCAAAGAGCACGAAGTACGCCACCCAAGAGAGGGCATACAAGAAGTGCCAGATCCAGCGCCCTCTCTTCACTTTCCTCCGGGCCTGCTCCCATGCCACCCGGGTCTCAGGGTGGTCGAAAGCACATTTATGTAGAGGGGCATGCGCATCGGCAGGGCCTCCATCGGCCTGCGTGCCGAGTCTGTCGAAGGGAAGGCCCGCATCGCTGTCTTTCACAATTTCTCCTCGTATGTGGATTCGAAAGCCCAGGAGACCGCGATCGACACACCACTCTACTGGTATATAAGCTGCCGCCCGGCCGGGCAGCACAAGGGAAGCCCGCCTGTCCGCACTGCCCGCAATTCTCTTCTTCCGCCGCTATGGGGGGTACCAGGTGGGGGACCATTTCAAGGTCGACATCGATCAGTTGGACCGATTCGTCAAGTCGCTCCAGCAGGCGACGAAGGACCTCGACGAGGCCCGTAAGGCGCTTTCGCACGTCCGCAGCGAGGAGGTCGGCACTGCCCGACTGGACGAGGCCTGCGACACGTTCCAGGAGAGATGGAAGTACGGGTCCGAACAGTTGAGCGAGCTCATCGGCAGCATCAGTGAGGGCGTGAAGTCCAACAAGCTGAGCTATCAGGAATTCGAGGAGAACCTTGAGAAAACCCTGAAGCAGATGGCAGATTCGGCTACTTCGGGTGACAGGGGGAAGAACTGATGGCTACGAACCCGTATCCGAATCTCGGCTGGAATCCGGTCCCCGGCATCCCCGCTGAGGTCGCCGCGCTGCAGCAGAAGGTGAAGGCCGCGGCGAACGCGCTGGACAGCTCCCACCGCCAGATCGAAAGACTGCTGGGGGAGAGCGCGCACTGGGAGGGTGACGCGGCGGACGCCTTCCGGGATGCACTCGACGGCGAACTGCCGAAGTACATGATGAACGCGGCGCGTTCGCTCGACAAAGCCGCGGCGTCGCTGGATGGCTGGAACGGCGACCTCTCCTCCCACCGCGACCTCGCGAAGAAGTACGACGAGGAAGCCGGCGAGAAGAAGTCCGCCGCCGAGAAGGCAAAGCAGCACCATGACGAGGCTGCCAAGCACCCCGACCTCCAAGCCGGCAAGGAGTTTCCCAGTCAGCAAGAGGCCGACGCCGCGACAGCGCGCCTGCGTGCGGCCGAGCGCTCGCTGAACGAGGCGGCCACCCAGCTCAACAACGCCAACCAGGCGTACGAGGACGTCCTCACCAAGGCCCGCACCCTTGAAAGCGAGAACAAGGAGAAGGCCGAAGCCGTCGCCAAGAAGCTCGACGAGGCGGACGACAAGCTGGCGCCCAAGGAACCGGGGTGGTTCGGCAAAACCCTTGAGGCCATCGGGGAGGGCCTCAAAGCGGTAGGACAGTTCCTTCTGGACCACGCCGGAACCATCGGCGCCATCGCCGGCCTCCTCGCGCTCTTCCCGACCCCCCTCGCCCCCGCCTTCGCCGCCATCGCCATCGTGGCCAGCGCCGCCGCGCTGAGCAAGAATCTCGCGAGCGAGGACTTCAGGGACTCGCTCATGGGTGAGCACGGGTGGAAAGCGGGTCTGACCGCATGGGGTTCCGTCGTCGGCGACACCCTGGGCGTCGTACCCGGAGTCGGCATCCTGGCCCGGGCGGGAAGCGAGGTGGGTCTGGCGGCAGCGGTTGCCAGGGAGAGCGGCGAAGCCATGTCGCTGGGTTCGAAGGTCACTTCCTTCGCCAGCGAAGTGAAGGCCGTCAACTGGGACAGGGCCGTGGATGTCGCCACCGCCCCCAGCAAGCTGCGCGACTGGGCCCTCAACGGTGTCAACGCGACCGCGAACGTGGTCTCCTCGGCGGAGACGATCACTGCCAGTCCCCGGCAAGAAGGAGCCGGTCCGAGTTGGGCCGCCCCACAGGCGAGCGCCCGACGCGGCGTCTACGCTGCCCGCACGTGCGCCGGGAAGTCTGGTCGGCGGCCACGTGGGCCTGCCCCGAGCCGCTGACCAACCTCTTCCGTTTCCGCCGCCGGCAGTCGGTTCCCCGCACAGCAAGGCTGATCATCATGCACCCCAACGATCAGGTGCGGTCCGCCATGTGGAAGATCGGCCTGACCCGGGCCCGCGCCCGCCCCCATGCCCGACGGGGGTGATACATGCTGCTGAAACACGTCTCGGGCGGTGCAGTGGTGCCGGGATCCGGCAACGTAGGGGTTCCGCGGCTGCCCGCCATGAGCCTGTCAACGCCGCGTAAAGAACGTGTACGGTGCCCCTGGTGTGCCGGGAAGTCTGGTCGGCGGTCTGGGAGAGCTCTCTTCGCCGATCGAGGTCGTGGTCATGGTGCTTGTCGTGGTCTTCGGGGTGGCGCTGCTGGTCGCGGTGCTGCTGTCGGGTCTCGCCGCCCGCACGATGCTGTCCACGTCGCTGCTCTTCCTGGTCGGCGGCGCTCTCCTCAGCGACGGTTTCCTGGGCTGGATCCACCCCTACCTCGCCGCGTTCGGCGCGTTGCTGACGCCGCAGCTGTTCGGTGACCTGTCCTTCGGTGGATACGTGGCGGTCGTCCTGGCCATCGTCCTGATCCGCCCGGCGTCACTGCTGCTGTCGCTGCTCGGCACCCGGTTCACCCGGCAGGAGAAGCTGGTCGCCGCCTGGTTCGGGCCCAAGGGCTTCGCGTCGGTGGTGTACGGGCTGCTCGTTCTCCAGGCCGGTATCCCGCAGGGCGAGCCGGTATCCCGCAGGGCGAGGAGGCGTTCACCCTCATCGCCGTGTGCATCGCCTTCTCGATCGTCGCGCACAGCTCCACGGACGTCCCCATCGCACGGCTCCTCCACGTCGACAACCTCGCGGGCGTACCCTCCCGTACCGCCACGCCGCCCGCAGCCAGGGAGGCGGCCGACCGTGTTGGCGCGTGACCTCGCCGAGCCCTACCCGTACGTCACCACCGACGAGGACGCCGCCGTCGCGATCCGGCTGCTGAGCCTGCACGGGTTACCCGCGCTGTTGGTCGTCGACACCGACACCGCGCCGTACGCCCTCGTGCCCTGCGCCCACCTCGTCGGACGACTCGTGTCCGACGGGCGGGGCCACGGCGAGGCACCGACGAAGATCGCCGGTCCAACCGTCGCGGACTGGCTACCCCCCGACAGTCCCACCCCGAGCATGAGCAGCCGGAAGAGCCGCAGGAGCGTCGCCGCAGGCGCGGCTGAGCGCGGCCCGGCCCTCACCCGTGCCACCCCGGGGGCTCCCGGCCGTCGGGGCCGGACGTCCACAGGGCCCCGTCCGGGTCCCGGTCTGCGGGGAGGCCCCGTATGACGGTGTTCCCCCAGCCCGCGCGGCGGGTTACCCGATCAGGGCACATGATCGTGTGCGGTGACGACGCATTGGCCGAGCGGCTGGCCGGTGAACTCACCACGGTGTACCAGGAGCGGGTCACCCTCGTCGTACCGCCGGAGCCCCGGGCCGGCCACGTCGCGCGAGCACGTGCCTCGGCTCTGCTGGGCCGGATGCAGTCCGTGATCGGGCGTACGGACACCGGCCCGGACGCACCGCGCGTGCTCGCAGCCCCCGAGCTGGACGAGAGCGTGCTGACCGAGGCCGGGGTGCACGGGGCCGCCGCACTGGCCCTGGTTTATGAGGACGACGAGACCAACATCCGCGCCGCGCTCGCCGCCCGCCGGCTCAGTCCCCGGCTGCGCCTGGTCATCCGCCTCTACAACCGCAAGCTCGGCCAGCACCTGGAGGAACTCCTCGACCAGGCCGCCGCCCTGGCCGTCCCCGGGCTGGACCCGGCGGCCCTGGACACCTCCACCACCGTCCTGTCGGACGCGGACACCGCCGCCCCCGCCCTCGCGGCCACCGCCGTCGCGGGCACGAGCAAAGTCGTCCAGGCAGACGGGCTGCTGCTGCGCGCGGTGGAACGCACACCACCGGCCGCGGGCGAGGTGGCCGACCCCGGCCTGTGCACACTCGCCCTGCTGTCGTCGACCACCGACGACCCGGCCGGTGCGGAGGGCTCGGACGCCAGCGGCCGGGAAGGTCCGACTCTGCTGCCCGACGACGAGACGGTGGCCGCCGCCACCGGACGCGGCACGGTCGTCCTGGAGACCGTCACGCACACCGGCGCCACTCCCCCGCCGGGCCGTCTGGCCGGACGGGGTCTGCCGTTCGGCTCCCTGTTCCCGGCCCGGCTTCGCTGGTCACTGGCCGGGCTGCTGCTCTCCGTGCTGGCTCTGGCGGTCGCCACCTGGCTGACCATAGACGGTCACCCGCTGCACGCCGCCTACCTCACCCTGCTCGACCTGTTCGCCATCAACGACCCCGCCCTCGACGAACCCACGAGCCGTCAGGTACTCCAACTCCTGGCCGGTCTGGCCGGACTGCTGTTCCTGCCCGTGCTGCTCGCCACCGCCCTGGAGGCGTTCGGTACCTTCCGCACCGCCTCGGCGCTGCGCCGCCCGCCCCGCGGTCTGTCCGGCCACGTCGTCCTGCTCGGCCTCGGCAAGATCGGCACCCGCGTCCTCGCCCGGCTGCACGAACTCGGCATCCCCATGGTGTGCGTCGAGGAGGATCCCGAGGCACGCGGCATCCCGCTCGCCCGCCGCCTGCGCGTGCCGACCGTCCTCGGCGACGTCACCCAGGAAGGCGTGCTGGAAGCCGCCAAGATCCACCGCGCTCATGCCCTGCTCGCCCTCACCAGCAACGACACCACCAACCTCGAAGCCACCCTGTACGCCCGCTCGGTCAAACCCGACCTGCGCACAGCACTCCGCCTGTACGACGACGACTTCGCCACCGCGGTCCACCGCACGCTGCGCGCCGCCCACCCCGACGCCCTCACCCGCAGCCGCAGCGTCTCCACCCTCGCCGCGCCCGCCTTCGCCGGCGCCATGATGGGCCGCCAGATCCTGGGCGCCATCCCCGTCGAACGGCGTGTCCTGCTCTTCGCGGCCCTGAACGTCGCCGGGCACCCGCAGCTGGAGGGACGCACGGTCGCCGAGTCCTTCCGGCCCGGCGCCTGGCGCGTCCTCGCCCTGGACACCGCCGCCCCCGACGACCGCCTCCCCGACCTCGCCACCACCCCGGCCCACGACGACACCGAACGACCCGCCGGCCTCGTCTGGGAGCCGCACCCCGGGTACGTTCTGCGCCCGCAGGACCGGGTGGTCCTCGCCACGACCCGGCAGGGCCTGGCCGAGCTCCTCGGACGGCAGCCACGACTCTGGACGCGGTCCCCCGACCCCTGAAGCGGACACCGAGCAGCACCCCGGCAGCGACCAGCCTCGGAGACGGATCCGGGCCGTCGGCTCAGAGGCACACCGTTCGCCGTGTGGTCACCCCTGGCCCTGGGAGTCATCGCCTTGGCGAGTCCGTTCTCCTGACGGCGGCGCGCGGGCCTTCCCCGGCATTCACTGAACCACTCAAGGCGTGTCGCCCGTCACCAACGTCCCCGGACAGCACACCAGGGCCCTTCTGATGGATCTCCGTGGGAGAAGGAGCGGCGCACGTGCATGGCGTCGCGAGGCAGACGGGAGTTTGACGACAGGCCCTAGCGGACGTCGACGAAATCCTCTCGTCCGTAGTCCGCGTAGTGGGTGCTCGGTGTGTCGATGTAGCGCATCTGCCAGGTGCCGTCCTGCTGCGCGGTGAACTTCTTGCTGAAGGTGCCGTCGGTCCGGGTCGTGGCGGTGCCCAGTTGCTTCCAGGTGGCGCCGCTCGTGGAGGGCTTGAAGTAGATGCGGACCGTCTGGCCGGGGAACACCTTCCAGGAAGTACCGCTCTGCTGCATCAGGCCGCCCTTGGCCGTGATCAGCGTGCCCTTGCGCACGCCTTCGGGCGTGACGTCGTCGTTGTAGAGCTGGGTGGACTTGCGGCCGAGCTTGAAGGACGTGCTGGTCAGGCCCGCGTTCGTGTGGCGCAGGCGCCAGTAGCTGCTGGTCGAGCCCTTCTTGGCCGGGGACTGGGTGAAGGTGGCGCCGTACTGCGCGGTGAAGGTGCCGGCATTCGACCAGGTCCGGCCGTCCGTGGAGTGCTCGATGGTGATGGCCGCCGTCGTCCCTGCGGGGTACGAGCCGGCCGTGACGTCCAGTTTGCCGGTGAAGGTCACCTTCCGGTACTTGTCCACACTGGCCTTCAGCGACGAGAACGTGCTCGTCTTCGCAGGCGTGGCGACCGTGAAGGAGTGCGTCGGCGGCGTGTTGAACCAGCCCGATCCGCTGGGCGCGATCTTCACCGTGCCGCCCTGCTTGACGGTGAACTTGTCGGAGAAGGTGCCGTCGTCCCGGGTCGGCACCGTCTTCTGGCTGCCGATCGCGATGCTGTGGCCGGGCATCGGCTTCTCCGTACCGTCATCGGCGATACGGGTGAGCCTGCCCTTCACGGGAACGTCGCTCCCGTACGGGGCGTTGACGGTGCTGAGGGGCGCGTCCACCTTCAGTTTCAGTTCCTGCCTGCGGAACGGCAGGGTGAGCGTCTCGTCCTCCGCGTCGAAGATGAACTCGACCTGGGTGTCCGTGCTGTACTCGGAGAAGGTCAGGCGCTTGGTGAAGCTCCCCTTGTCGTTCGTCCGCAGCCAGCCCTCGGAGCCCGTCGCGCGGCTGCGGTAGTAGAGCCCGGCTCCTGCGAACGGCTTGACCTCGTGCGTGTGCGGGTCCTCGGCCACGAGGGTGCCGGACGCGTTGATGAGGAAGTTGTCGTAGGAGATCCACGGACGGTCGCTGGTGACCGTCAGGTGAGGGTCGAGCGCGTAGTTGAGTTCGCCGTTGTCACGGTCGACGAGCTCGTCCGACTGGCCCTCCCGGACCACGACGTCCATGGTGTAGACGCCCATCTTGGGGAGTGTGACCGGCTCCGAGAGGAACGTCATGTCCCAGCAGTCGCTCTCGGGGGCGCACTGGTCGGTGCCGGCGAGCCCGACAGTGGCGAGGACTTGGTCGCTGCCCTTCTGCCGGACACGGATGCTGACGTCCTCAGGGCGTACGTCGTCGTAGGACTCGTAGACGGCGTGTATCTTGCCGTCCTTCACCTCGGTCGAGGTACGCGACTGGAGGTTGACGTCGACCGCCTGAGCGGCCGGCGCGGCGATCAGTGTGGAGGCGAAGACCGCGATGGTCGTTGTGCCCACCGCAGCCGTGATCTTTCTCAAGGATTCCCCCGTCAGGTGTGTACTTGTGGATCTACCGCGGCTCTGACTCCTACACCGGCTCAATGGTTGTACACGCGAACGTTGAGGGCTCACCGAAGATGAACGCGCTCACCGAGCCGGCATCATCGATGGCGGACGGAGCAGTCCCTCGCCTGCGCCGTCGGCCAACGTCAGCTGAAGCGCCGGAGCCGTCGACCTCCGGGTGGCCGCCACAGCCGAACTGCAAGGGCTGGCCCTCCTGCATCGTGACCGGGACTTCGCGGAGAACGTGCAGGGAACACCCCGAATCACCGCGTCGGCACAACGAGACCAGACCTTCTCGGCCAACACTCGCGGATGTACTGGGTCAGCTTCGCTGGAAGAACTCCACCTCCGCCAGGGCCAGGTGACGGCCCGGGGTCAGGCCGACGGCCGAGCGCAGGACCAGGCGTACCGTCTTCGCGTCGCTGATCCCGGTGGGGATCGTCTGTGGGCCCGGTTTGTCGCTGAGGGTGAGTTCCTTGTCGTGCCGCCGGCCGTCCTGCGTCGTCACCTCCAGGTCCAGCTGGAGCGCGCGGGCCTGGCGGGCGTAGTCCTCCGGAGAGGCGGAGGCGCCGTTGGTGATGATCAGGTCGACCAGCCGGAACGGCTTGCGGAAGGTGTAGGTCACCGAAGCGCCCGGCGCGGGCGCGCCCCAGTAGCGGTTGTTCAGCCCGTCCGTCGTGTTCGTCGCCGGGTGTCGGGGTACCTCGGCGCTCGCCTCGATGTCGACCGGGGTCACCGGTTTGGCCTTGCTCAGCTTGTCCCGGGTGTCCTCGACCAGGGCACGTCCGGCCGGCAGCAACAGGAGGCCACCCGCGCACAGAGCCACCACCACGGCCAGGATCACCAGGAGCCGCACCGCCCGGCCCGAGCCCGCCCGTACCCGGCGGCGCAGCGGCCACACCGTCCGCCACCACGGCAGCTGGGCGGGCTTCGCGGCGGGGTTCAGCGCGGTCGCGCAGCGTCGGCAGAACCGGCGGTCCGGCAGGTTGAGCGCGCCGCAGGCGGGGCAGGGCACCCCCGCCCCTTCGTCCGGCACCGCCGCGGGGCGTACGACGGGGCGCTGGGCCATCGGCTTCGCGGGGCGTACGGGCAGCACAGGGTCCGGCGTCGGCGCCTCGGGGGTGGGGACGGCCGGGGCCGGAGCACGCGGGGTGGTGGAGGCCGACGGTGCGGCCGGTGTCCCCGGTGGGCGTGCCGCCGTTCCGGCTGCGGCGGGTCCGGAGTCGGAAGGTCCTGGTGTCGTGGTGGGGGGAACCGCTCCGGGGTGGGGGGTTTCGCCGGCGCTGGTGGTCGAGCGGTGCGCGGGAGCGGAAGGCCCGGTGCGGACATCGTCGGGTCCGGTCCGGGGCGGAGGGCTCGTGGTCTCCTCCTGGCCGGGGGTGGCGCCGGGACCCCTGTCGTGTCCGGGGCCCTCGTCGCCGCCGGAGCGTGAGCCCGCGGCGTTCGTCACACCCGCCCCCCTCGCCTCACTGCGGTTCCGGCCCGTCAGCCGGGTGCGCAGCGACGAGGTGCGGGGAGGCGTGGCGGAGGCGGGCTCGTCCGCCGGGGGAGGTGCCTGTGCCGGAGTGGGGCCCGGCGGGGTGGGATCCGGTGCGGCCGGGGGCTCCGTGGGCGTGCCGGGGGCCGGTGTGGTGTCCGACCAGCCCAGGTACGCGCCACAGTTGCCGCAGAAGTCGTCCGTGGGGCCGTTGGACGCCCCGCACGAGGGGCACGCGCGCATGACGTCACCTCCCTTCGTCGGCGGGCGGGCCGGGCAGGACCTCCACCCGGCAGACGGTGTGCACCGGGCACATGGCCCGGACGATCTCGCGGACCTTGTCCGGGTCCACCCGTGTCCCGCGGCCCGGCCACACCCGGACCAGGGGCCCGGCGGGGGGCTCCGGCGGCAGGTCGGCACCGGAGATGTTCGACCACGCCGCGCCGCCGTCCTCGGTCACCTCGGCGTGCACTCCGAGCGCGAGCCGCAGGCCCTCGACCAGGCCACGCCTGGTACCGCGCCAACGGTGCAACTCCACCGCGCGGACGACCGCCTCGCGGCGCAGTTCCTCGGGCCACTGCCGGTCGTCGGCTGCACCCACCCAGGACGCCAGCCAGGCCAGGAAGTCGGTCGGGGCCACCCTGGGGTCGAGGTAGGCGGGCAGGTTGTCCAGGGTCGCGAACACCGGGGCGAGAACGGTGTCGAGGCCGGCGGTGAACCGCTGCGCGAAGTCGTCGGCGGCGTACAGGGCGGGCAGTTGCCCGCCGATCGGGTACCTGCTCGGCAGACCGGGTACGGCGGCGCGGCTCATCCTCGTACCTCCGGCTCCACGGCCGTGACGACCACCTGGTGCTGGTAGGAGAAGACCAGGGCGCCCGGGGCCACGTCGATGCGGTCCGTCGGCGCTCCGCGCCGACCGGTGATCGGGTCGGCGGGGAAGAGGCGGATCTCCTCCACCAGGGCGTTGCCGGTGGCGCGTTGCAGGACGCCGAAGACATCGCCGTACTGCACCGGCCGCCCGAACGGCCACCCGGTGCCGTCCGGACCGCCGACCAGCGGGTTGAGGTGCCGGAACAGCGCGGCGAGCGCCGCGTCGCGCACCCGGTCGGAGTCGCCCGGCGCCGTCGCGAGCCGGGCCACCACGGTGACGCCTTGGTAGACCGGCGGCTCCACCACCAGGCGGGTGCCGATCAGGCGCCGCTCGTCGAGGCCGGCGGTGATCGCTTCGAGGACCTGGTCGGAGGGGATCAGCTGCTCGAAGCGGAGCCGGTCGTCGCCCTCGTCGGCCACCGCGTCCGGCACCACCAGGACCCGTACCGCGCCCGCGCCACGCCCACCGTCCGCGGCCGGCAGACAGCGGACCCGGCGCACCGAGGGCGCCGCCTGGCGACTGATGATCTCGTAGTCCTCGGCGGTCACCGCGCGCTCCTGCATCCGCAGCGCCTGAGGTGCCCGCAGCTTGGCGTTCTCGACGGTCTCACCGGCGACGCCGCCGCGCGCCGCCTCCCGGTTGGTGACCCGGGCGACGTACGGAACGGAGCTGCGCAGCACGGAGATCGCCCCGCGGGCGACGTTGCCGGCCGGGCCGCCGCCGGTGCGGTAGCGGGCCACCCGCACCTGGGCGCCCTTGGGCGGCACGGCGCCGCACTGCCGCAGCGTGCCGTCCGGCTCGCGCAGCGCCGGGGGGAAGGTGAACTCGCCGGTGGTGGCGTCCACCCGGACGTGCCGGTCGGCGGGGCCGGAGCGGCCGAAGTGCTCGACCACGTCCCAGCGTTGCCATCCGTCGGCCGAGGACACCTCCACGGCCGGGGGTTCGGCGTCGAGGAGGACGGGCGGGCGGCCGAGCCGGAACGTCTGCCCCGCGACGCCCTCCGAGGTGCCGAGCGGTACGTCCGTCACCGTCTCGGCGTGTTCGACGGACATGGTGCCGCCCACGGTGAACACCGCCGCCTCGCGTACCGTCGGGGACTCCGAGTAGAACGGCTGGCCCGGTTCCGCCTCGGTGACGCGGCAGCGCAGCCAGCCGGCCCGCGTCCCGCCGATCACCGACGCCGTGTGCCCGGCCGGTACGTACACGATGACCTCGCCGGGCCGGTTCAGCCCGCCGGTGGAGTCCGTGCCGGTCTCGCACACCCGCCAGCCGCCGCCGTCCCACGCCTCCCATACGAGCGGGGGCTGGCGCGGGTCCACGCCCACGCCCTCCACACGGCTGTCCAGGCGCACCGCGACGATGCAGTGGGGCACGGCTGTCGGCAGGCCGAACAGCAGCGCGTCGCCCGGTTCCGGAGCGGCCTGGAAGCAGGGGATGTCGCGGCCTTCGGCGAGCGTCCCGGTCCGGTCGGTCTGTTCACCGGACCGGTACGCGGTCACCAGGCGCGTCAACTCGCTGGGCAGGATGTTGAGTTGCCCCGTGGTCGTGAACACCACGGCCTCGTCGTTCTCGCCGCCCGCGGTGGTCACCTCGGTGCCCGCGGGCAACGCCACCGTGTCGGGCTGAGGCGCCGACAGCCAGAAGTCGACCTCGGCCACGGCGGCAGCCGGCGGGAACAGGCGGATGCCCAGCAGGTCGAGGAAGGCGGTGTAGTTCTTGTCCGGGACGCGGTTCAGCCGGTAAAGCAGCTGGTCCACGAGGTAGGCGAACGTCTCGATCAGAGTGACGCCCGGGTCGGAGACGTTGTGGTCGGTCCACTCCGGGGCGCGCTGCTGCACGTACCGCTTCGCCTCGTCGACGAGTTGCTGGAACCGCCGGTCGTCCAGGTTCGGGGAGGGCAGGGCCATCAGTCCGCGACCACATCCTCGGCCCCCTCCTCGGAGGGGATCGTGTAGAAGGGAAAGACCAGGTTGCGCCGGTCGTTGGTGGAGCGCACGGTGTAGTGCACGTCGATGTAGAGGGTGCCGTCCTCCACGGTGTCGAAGGCGACCACCACGTCGTCCACCGCGACGCGCGGCTCCCACCGTTCGAGGGCCTCGCGTACCTGCTGCGCGATGCGTCCGGCGGTGGCGCCGTCGCCGGGGGCGAAGACGTAGTCGTGGATGCCGCAGCCGAACTCGGGGCGCATCGGGCGTTCGCCGGGCGCGGTGCCGAGCACGAGGCGGATGGCCTCCTCGATCTCCCGCTCCCGTTCGACCATGGCGATCCCGCCGGTCGGCCCGACCCGCAGCGGGAACGCCCAGCCGCGCCCGATGAACCGCTCGCTCATCACACGCCCCCGATCAGGACGTTGGGGGCGCCGGTGAGGATCATCGCGCCGCACGCGGTCCGGTCGCGCGCCCGCGCGGCCGGCACCCCGCCGATCAGGACCGTGGCCGCGGCCGGGCTGGGCAGGATCACGTTGGCGGGGCCCGTGGCCGCGTGCGGTGGCATCGGGCAGGTGTGCAGGCTGCCCACGACGGCGGCGGGGCGGCCGCCGATCAGGACGGTCGCCACCCGCACGGCGGCGCCGGGCGGCGGGGTGGCGATCACCCCGCCGTGGTCGGTGGGGTCACCGGTACGGGCTGCGGCCGGCATACGTTGCTCCTCAGGAGAGTCGGGGTCAGTTGATCCGGATGAGCTTGGCTTTCAGGACACCCAGGAGGCCGCCGTCGACGGTGACGTCCGAGCTGCCGTTGACGCTCACCGAACGGCCGCCGATCTTCACCCCGACCCTGCCTTGGATGTCCACGTTCCGGCCCGACACGCTCACGTTGCCCCGTCCCGCGTCCAGGGTGATGCCCGTCCTGTCGAGCAGGACGGAGGTGAGCGGTTGCCGGCCCCTGGCGTACACCGTCAGCTCGATCCGGTCCCGCCGGTCGTCCAGGAACACTTCGAGGCGCTCGTCACCGGTCATCAGCCGCACCCCGGAGCGACCCGGCGCCCTCGCGTCCAGCAGTTCCACCCGGTGCCCCGAACGCGACACTACGGAGCGGCGGTTGACCTTCCCGGTGGTCCCGTCGATCAGCGGGACGTCGTGGGGCGAGGGCTTGTCGACGCCGTTGTAGAGCCCTCCGATGACGTACGGGCTGTCCAGCAGGCCCTGTTCGAAGCCCACCAGGACCTCGTCGTTGACCTCGGGGCTCACCACGCCTCCGCCGCCCCTGCCGCCCCACTGCACGGTGCGCACCCAGTCGGTGGTGTACGTGTCGTCCAGCCAGGGGAACTTCAGCTTCACGGCACCGCTCTCGGCGCCGCCCGGCTCGCGTACGTCCGTCACCACGCCGATCGCCAGCCCCGGCATGCGCGGGCCGCGGCTGGGCGCGTCGGCGCCGGTCACCAGGCCGGTCAGGGAGCGGTCCGGGGTGGCGCTCACCCACACCGTCGTCCGGTATCCGCCGTGCGGCTCCAGGACGTGCTGCACCGCCGTCGCCGTGTACTTGCCCGAGAACGCCGGCCCGACGTTGCCGAGCGCCACCGGTTTGCCCGCCCGCAGCCGGGGGTTGCCCTCGGCCACCGCCTCCAACTCCCCGAAACCGGCGCTCACCTGCGCGGCCGTCGCGTCCGCGACCGCCGTCGTCTCCGCCTGGGTGCGGTACGGGGTGTCCGTGACGGTCAGCTTCGCCGGCTTCCCGAACCGGGCGGCGAACGCCGGGCTCAGACCCGGCACCACCGTGTCACTGGTCACCGACGGCTGCCGGGCCACCAGCGGCCGCTTCGTGGTGACGTCCCAGCCGCGCACCTCCACCTGCGAGGCGCCGTCCGCGGCCGACAGCGAGGCCCGCAGCGCCAGCAGGTTGCGCCCGTACTCCAGCACCATCGGGTTCCGGGTGGCCGAGGTCGACGGCGCGGGCGCCCCGGACGCCTTCTGCGGCTTGGTGAACTGGAGCAGCCCCTTGTCGTCGACGCGCACCTGCGCGCCGCTCTCGGCCGCCAGGTACTGCAGGAAGTCCCAGTCGGACACGTTCGCCTGCGAGAGCTGCTTGTACGTGACCGGGGCGGCCTCCACGGTCCCGCAGGCCAGCCCTGCCCCGGCGGCCACCTTGCGGACGATCGCCGCCGCCGTCATGTTCCGGTACGCCACCACCTTCCGGCCGCGCTGGAGGCGGTGTGCCGTGGAGTAGGCGCGCACCACCGTGAACGAGCCCGTGCGGTCCCGGTCCACCTCCAGGGCGGTCACCTCGCCGTTGAACAGCCGCTCGCGGGCCTGCCCGGCCACGGTCACCACGGACACCCGGAGCGGGGTGCCGATGGTGATGCCGGTCGCCCTCAGGAACTCGTGGTCGGGGTCGCGGAAGGTGAGCACCGCCGCGTCCGGCAGACCCACGTTCTCGTCCACCACGCAGCTCACCAGCTGGGCGGCCCAGACGGGCGGAAGTTCGCCAGGTGTCTCCACGACGGGATCCGCCGCGAACGACCGGCCGCCCCGCTCTCCGGGTGTGGTCATCGCTCCTCCTCACCGCCCGCGTCCCGGAGCCCCGGCACCACCAGTTCGGTGCCGGGTACGAGCGCCATCGGGTCGTCGATTCCGTTCGCCGCCGCGATGACCCGCCAGGCTGTCGCGTCGCCGTACTCCCGCCAGGCCAGCAGGGCCAGGCTGTCGCCCGCCACCACGGTGTGCGTACTGCGGGCGGTGCGCGCCCCGGACGTCGGGTTCTGGCCGGGCGGGTCGACGCTCGCCTCCTCGACCGACAGCGAGCACGTGGCCCGCAGCGGCTTGCCGTCCACGTCGAACAGGGTGTACGTCACCGACAGGCTGGAGACCACGCCGTCGAACGAGGTCGTCCGCGCGGTGCCCCACTCGAACCGCACCCAGGGGCTCGCCGGCTTCTTGCGGCCCAGGCTGGCCGGGGTCGGCACACACGCCTTCATCAGCTTTTCCACCGCCTGCTCCACGGAGTTGTCGTGGGTGGCGGTGGCGTCCAGGAACACCTCCAGGCTCAGCTCGCGCGGGCCACTGCCGACGAACTCGGGCAGCGCCGACTGCCCCGCCATCCGGGACGGGGAGCGCCGCCACTCGGTGGTCTTGCGCAGCTCCAGGGTGGAGGGGTTGAACTGCAGGTCGAGCCGCGCGATCGTCCCGCCGGGCTTCGCGCCGACCGACGCGGGGGGCTCCTTCAGGGTCAGCTGGGCCCTGGCCCGGCTGGAGCGGAACGCTGGGGACATACCGGGACCTCCTTTCCGGGGCCTCTGGGGGGCTCAGGGGTCTTCTGGGGGCTTCTGGGGCGGATACGTGGCTCTGGAGCGGCGTATGAGGGCGGGTCAGGACGGGCGCAGGCCCTCGTGGGCGATCTCCAGGGTCTCCACCGCCGGCTCCGAGCTGGCGGGGTCGAACGACGGCCCCTGCCAGCGCACCGGGACGATCCCGAACACCTGCCAGCTGATGATCCGGCTCAGGTCCGGTTTCAGTGCCACGATCTCGCCGTCCTTGGGCTCCACCCGCTTCAGCGTCTCGTCGAGCCAGCGGCCGATCTTCGCCGTGTCGGCGGTCACCGGACGGGTGAGCGTGATGTTCGACCAGGTCACGCGTCCGGGCAGCTGCCAGGTGAAGCCGTTGTTGCCGCCCTCGGCGTAGCTCTCCATCTCGACCTCGGCGCCCATGCCGGAGCAGGTGTGGAAGGCGCCCAGGTCGTTGCCGCCGATCGCGAGCCGGAAGAACACGCTCGTCGCGAAGATGCTGTCCGTCATTCGTCCGTCATCCGTTCCGTGACCTCATCCCGTTCCGTGACCTCATCCCGTACTGGGGCCTCATCCGTTCCGTGGCCTCAGCGGCGCCCGTCGTGGGGGCGGCCCGCACGTTCCCGGCCGCGCCGCAGTTCGGCGCGCAGCAGCCGGGCCACCGGGTCGAGCAGGCGGCGCGCCAGGTCGTCCAGGTCGAGACCGGGGTCCGGCGGCGGCTCGGCACTGCGGGCCGCCGCGGCCTTGTCGGAGGCGGACGACGTGGCGGACGCCGGCCGCGGGCGGCCGCGCTCCGGTACCGCCTTGGCGGGCACGCCGCCCGGCGCGGCACTCCTCCGCTGGACCACGGGGACGGCCGGTGCCGGTGCGGGCGCCGGCGTGGCCGACGGGCGGTCGGTGAGCGGCGGCGCCTGCGGGGCGGTCACCGGCAGGGGGCTCGTCGGTACGGCAGCGGACGGAGCGGGCGCCCCGGACCCGGGAGCCTGAGAGTGGGGCGGCGCGGGCCGGATGACCGGGACGCGCTGAACGGGCGCCGCGGAGCCGGTGGTTCGTACGCCCGGGGCCTCCCGTCCGTGACGGACGGCCGCGGTCCGCTGGATCCGCGGCGTCGCCGGGGCGACCGCGGACCGGGCCGGCGCCGGACGCGCGGGGTCACGGGCGGGTGGCACGGGGTTGCCCTGAGCGGCGGCCGCTGTGCCGGGCCAGCGCGCCGCCACCACGGGACGGCCGCCGGGGCGGGCGGCGGCGGGCCGTGCCGCCCCTTCCGGGGGCCGGGTGTTCAGGGAGAGCGGGCGCGCGGCGAGCAGAGAGAGGGTGCGGGGTGCCGCCGGGGCGGAGTGCGCCGCGGAGCGGCTCACGGTGAAAGGGTGCGGCTCGGCCGGGCCGAAGGGCCGGGCGCCCGGAACACCTGACGTGCCTTCGGCCACGGTCCGGGCGACGACGACCGGTCCCGGGGCGGCGGGGCCCCGGTGCCGCTGCCCGCCGGAGCCGGGCCCGCCGCCGGGCGTCGTGCCGGGCCCTCGTGCGTCTCCCGCGGCGCCGGCCGTGCCCGCCTCACCCACGGCGGTCACCAACGGTGTGGCGGGGCCGTTTCCGTGGTGCGCGGGGCCGGGCTCCGAGGTGCTCCGGCCGGCGGAGTCGGCTGCGAGGCGGCGCTGCACGTCGCTCGCCCCCAGCAGCGGTGCGTCCGCCCCCTGTCCTCCCGTCGGGCGGGACGCGGTCCCGGTGGGCGTCCGTTCGCGATCCGTCGTGGGCCGCGCCGGAGCGTCCGCGGGGCCACGGTCCTGTCGTACCGGGGCACCTCGGCCGTCCGGGGCGGGCTCGGTGGGGGAGGTGCGGGCGCCCGACCGGGTGGCACGCGCCAGGTCGGCGCTCGGCGGCAGCGCGGGCAGCGGCGCGCCCAGGCCGCCGCGCACGCGTGTCCCGGTGGGGACGGAGGGCCGGTGCGGGGTGTCGGCCGGTGCGGCGCCGCTGTCCGGAGTGCCGTGGGCCGTTGCCCTCGCCCCGCCGTCGTGTGGGGCCGGGGTACCGGCCGTGCCTTCCGCGCGGCGCTGGACGACGGGAAGCGCCGGACCGGACGCGGCGCCGGCGCCGGACGCGGAAGGCGGGACGGCGGCACCCTCCGCCAACGCTGCTGCCGTGGAGGGCAGTTCACTCAGCGGGGCGCCGAGAGGCGCGCGGGTGGCCGCGCCTTGTGCGGGGGTGGCCGAGCGCGCCCTCGTCCCGGACGGTGCGGTCGTGGTGGAGGGGCGGCCGGACCCCTCGGTGTCGTTGCCGAAGGCGGGGGTGGTGGCGGGCCGCAGCGCGGGGACGCGGCGCACGGGTCCGGCCGGGCGCCGGGCGACGGTCAGGGAGGGCCCCGCCGGTCGGAGCCGGATCGCCGGGTGGGACGCGTCGGCGCCGGAGGCGCGGGGTGCCTGCGGCTGCCCGCCTCCCCGGGTGGGCCGTGGCCCGGTCGTCCCCGTCGCGGTGCGCCGGCCGTCCGGGCCGGAAGGCGTACGCGCCCCGGTACCGGCCGGAGACCCGGATACGCGCCCGGAGTCCGGCTTGGGCGGGCCGGACCGCGCCTGTGGGGCGGGGCCTTCGGGATCGGGCCGGGTCGCGGCTCGGTCGACGGCCCGGCCCGGGACCACCGACACACGCCGTACCAGCGGGATCTCCGGCACGACCGGACGGCGGCCGGTGTCGGCGGGAGTCACGACCGGGCCGATGCCGGGCTCCGCTGCCCGTTGGACGGAGGGAGGTGACGAGGAGGCCGACGCGGACAGCACGGCGGGGGAATCCGCGGACGTGATGCCACGGCTCCGCTGAGCGTCGCCCGAACGTCCCTCCCCCGCAGCGCTGTTGCCGCCGGGACTCGCCACCACGGGCTCCGGCCCGGAGCCCGCGTCCGCGGTTCCGGCCCGGCGGGAGCCGCTGAGGGAAGGCCGTGGGTCCGAGGGCACGGGACCGGACGAGACCCCGTCGGACAGCACCGAACCGGATGACGCGGTGCCGGACGACTCGGTGCCGGACCGCGCCCCCGGCCGCGTCCGGTGCGCGACCTGCGGCACCCCGGTGGATGACGGGCGGGCCGTGCCGCCCGAGGTTCCGCCCCTCGCGGTCCCGGCATCCGGCACACCGGCATCCGACGCACCGTCATGCGGCCCGGCCGGCCCCTCCGGCCGTAGCGCCCGGAGCAGCAGCGGCCCCCCGCCGGTGCGGGTGGCCTGCGGGGCGGCCGGGCGCGCGACGCCACGCACCAGGCCGGTCGGGGCCGTGGGCAGCAGAGCGTGGCCGAGGCCGGCGTCGAACGACGGGTTCTGCCAGGCGGCGAGGCCCGCCCGGAAGGCGAGGCCGTCGCTGACGCCGAGCGGGGCACGGGAGACGGTGAGCTCCGGCGCCGTGGTGCGGCGCCAGCCGCCGTCCCAGTCCCCGGGCACGGAGGGTCCCGGGCCACCGGTCCCGGCAGCGCCCGCACGGCCGGGCACGTCGGAGCCCGAACCACGGGCCACGCCCCGCTCCGAGTCCCCGCCGGACGGACCGCCCGCTGCGGCGCCGTGGCGCTCCGTACGCCGCGAAGGGGCCGCGGCGAACGCCCCGGCGGCCCGGCGGCGCAGCCTGTCCCGCCATGCCATGTGCTCAACCGCCTTCGTTCACGCGGGTGTTGATGCGGGCGATCTCGGCCACCCACTGCCGGCGTTCGCCGTGGGTCAGGTCGAGGATCTCCTCGCGTGGCCAGTGGAAGTGATAGGCGATGTACGCGATCTCCTCCCGGAGCCGGGGAAGGGCGTACGTCACGATTCCCCCAGGCGCCCACCCGAGAGGTCGACCTCGAAGCCGCCCTCGCAGTGCGGGCAGGTCACCGCCGCCCGGGTGTGGCCCTCGCTGTTGACACGGCGGTAGAAATCCTGGAGGAAGGCGACGTCGGTGGCGTACATCCGTTCCACGATCCCGGCGTGCACATCGGTGAGGGAGCCGATCCGGGTGATCACCTGGCTCAGCAGCACCACGCTCAGGTACGCCGGGTTCTCCTTGACCCGCAGGTCGATCTGGGGCCGCAGCTCGTCGCGGGCCGTGGCCAGGCGCATCGCGCCGTGGCGGTGCACCGTGCCCGCCTCGTCGACGTATCCGCGCGGCAGCTCGAACTCGAACTCGGTGCGCAGCCCCTGGTCCTCCCGTGGCGGCGGGGCGGCGGGGGGTGCCGCCGCCTGCTCGGTCTCCGGGGCGGGCGCCGTCACCTGGAGGATCTCGTCCAGGTTGCCCGCCGTCACCGTACGGCGCCTCATTCGACGACGATCTCCTCGAACACGATCGTGACGGACTCCGTCGCCGCGGACGACTCGCCCGCCTTCAGGGACGGGCCCTCCCACTTGGAGGCCCATCCCTGCATCAGCTGGATGCGGCGGACCGTGTTGCCCTCGGTGTCCTTGATCTCGATGGTGAGGTTCTGGCGCGCGGAGTTCACGGCGCCGTTGTTCAGGGTCTCCTTGATCCAGTTGGTGAACTCGCTGCTCTGGTCGAGTCCCCGGGTGATCGTGATCTCGCCTGCCTGGCGGCCGCCCGGCTGCTTGCGGATGATCTGCTTGCCCTCCGCGCTGACCTGCTTGACCTCGACGACGTCCTCCTCGACGGTCAGTCCGCTGATCTCCTGGATCGACTCGACCAGGTAGCCGCCGAGTTGCACGCCGAAGACATGGGTGGAAAGAGCATCGCCCGTTGCCATGACTGTCTGTCACCTTCCGTTGCCGACCCGCGGGTCACTCGTCTCACCGATGAGGTCACTCGTCGATGAGGTCACTCGTCGATGAGGCTGGTGCTGTCGGAGAACTGGGCCAGCCGGAACACCACGAACTCCGCGGGCTTGACCGGCGAGACGCCGATCTCGCAGACGACCCGGCCCTGGTCGATGGACTCCTGCGGGTTGTTGTCGCGGTCGCACTTCACGTAGAACGCCTCCTCCGCGGTGCGGCCGAACAGCGCTCCCCGGCGCCACTCCTCGGTGAGGAACGCCGTGACGTTGCGCCGGATACTCGACCAGAGCCGGTCGTCGTTCGGCTCGAAGACCACCCACTGGGTGCCCAGGAGGATGGACTCCTCCAGGTAGTTGAACAGGCGACGCACATTCAGGTAGCGCCACGCCGGGTCGGAGGAGAGGGTGCGGGCGCCCCACACCCGGATGCCCCGGCCGGGAAAGGCCCGTACACAGTTCACGCCGATCGGGTTCAGCAGGTCCTGCTCGCCCTTGCTGAGCCGGAGCTCCAGGTCCACCGCGCCGCGGATCACCTCGTTGGCGGGCGCCTTGTGCACGCCGCGCTCGGCGTCGCTGCGCGCCCACACACCGGCGATGTGACCGCTCGGCGGAACGGTGGTGTTGCGTCCGGCGGCCGGGTCGAAGACGCGCACCCACGGGTAGTAGAGGGCGGCGTACCGGGAGTCGTAGCCCGCCTCGTCGTTGCGCCAGGTGCGTGCCTGCTGGGCGGTCAGCCCGGGCGGGGTGTCCAGGACCGCCACCCGGTCGCCCATCTGCTCGCAGTGCGAGATCACGGCGAGCTGCACGGTGCGCACGCCCTCGGCGTCGATGTCGCCGCGCTGGTAGGCACTCATCAGGTCCGGCACCGCGACCATGGTGATCTCGTCGATGGTCTCCAGACCACCGAACCCGGTGCGGGCCCCGGCGTCCCCGACGTACTCGGCCGGGTCGATGCGGGCCACCTCGCCGGAGCCGGGGGCGGCGGGCGCGGCCGGGGCGTCGGCCAGCGTCACGGTCTGGTTGGCGGGCCTGCTCTGGGGGGCGCCCCGCTGCTCGGTGACCTCGATCAGCTTGGAGGCGCGGGCCTGGTTGACCAGGTACCCCTTGACGTTCTTGCGGGTGGAGACCTCGTACGTCTCCGCCACCTGGTCGCCCTGACGGACCAGGACCCTGAAGCGGTCCTCCGGCGGGTTCTCGCCGTCCGCGTCGGCGACCTCCACCGACACGCCGGATGCGCCCGGCCGGGCGGTGACCAGGAAGCCGCCCAGCTCCACCGGTTCCCCCGCCTTGGTTTCCCGCCGCCGGGCGCCGCCGGCCGCCGGGGCGGAGGCGTCCTCGGCCAAGCCGCCGATCCGCACCACGTACGCGGCGCCACCGCCGTTGGCGAAGTACCCGTAGACCGCGTGGGCCAGGTAGGTGCCCTCGGTGAAGCCGCCGAACAGCTGGGTGTACTGGTCCCAGCTGGTGACCAGCGTGGGCGCGTGGAACGGGCCGGTCGCGGCGAACCCGACGAACGCGGCGACGGCGGTGCCCACCCCTTCGATCGGTCGGGCACCGGACTGCACCTCCTCCACGTACACGCCCGGGGTGAGGTACGTCGGCATGCTCGCTCCTTCGGGTCCTCGCGGGTCGGTCGGTTGTGTCCAGAGCGAGTCTGCGGAGCGGGTCAGGCCCGGCGAAAGGGACCGACGGGCCCTGCCGAGGGCAAGACCACTGCCTTTCCGGACGCCCCGGCACTGCCCCGGGCGCCCGTCGGCCCGCGCAGCCGCTACGGGTTGTTGACCTGGCGGATGATGTCGAACGCCATCAGCGCCAGGGCGGCCCACTCGGTGTGCGGCACGTTCTTGCGCATGCGGCGCAGCTCCAGGATCGGCATGTTCCCCGGGTCGGTCTTCGCCCCGTAGGAGCCCATCGACTCGAACTCCGTGGCGAGTTGGTCGTTGTCCGTGCGACCCCAGTCGTGCGCTCGGTAGCCCGCGGCGGACATCAGGTCCTGTCCGGCGACCATGCCGCCCAGCCAGATCCGGCGGGTCACATGCCGCAGGTCCACCGGGGCGGTGGTGCCGATGGTCCCGGCGAAGACCGGCGCGTCCGCGGTGGGCAGGCCCGCAGCCCGCAGCGCCAGGTCGACGAAGATGTCCGGGGAGGCGGCGAAGTTCGCCCGCTCGTCCTGCGGGAGCTGGCCGTACATCGCGGCGAAGTCGGTGCGGGCGAGCAGGGGCGCGATGCCCTTCAGATAGGCCTGGCCGCCGGAGCCGGCGCCTCCGACGAGATACGTCGCGACGAGGGTCAGCAGGCCGCGCAGTTCCTCGCTCGGCGCGGCCGGTGCCTGGTTCTGTACGGCGCTCGGGACGACGAAGCCGCCGCCCAGGAACGCGGTCACCCGCTGCTCGGCCGTGGCCTGGACCTTCTTGATGTCCTGCTGCGACATCGGGTGCAGGGCCGGCGCGGCCCCGGCGGCCGGCGGCTGCGGGGTGGTCTCCTGGATCAGGTCCGGGATGCGGGAGAGGCCCACTCCGGCCGTCGTCTGCGGGTTGGCGGTGACCGCGCCCAATGCCTTCACCACGTACTGCGGAGGCGGGAAGCTCTTGAACGTCTTTCCGATCGCTCCGCGCGGCTTGCCCGTCGCCAGTCCCGACGGGGCGGGCACCCGGGCCGTACCGCCGACGAGGGCGGCCAGTTCCTCGGCGTCGAAGGGCCTCTGGCCCTGTTGCAGCGCGGCCGCCACCGCGTCGATCAGTGCCATGGCCTGGACCAGCCGGGCCCGGCCCGCGTCGGTCTCCGGGAATGCCTCCGTGACGAACTCCAGGTCGGAGCCGCCGACGATGGCCTCGTCGGCCTCCATCGTGAAGAGGTTCGCGACGGTGACGAGGTTCTCCTTCTTCGTCAGCCCACGGCCCATGTACTCCTGGGAGGGGGCCTGCGCGTCGCGCCCCTCCCAGGTGCCCCTGGTGGTGAACTGCTTGATGAACCTCTCGTTCCTGCGCTCCGACTGGCGCAGTCCGGGATCGGCCGCCAAGGTCTCCATGGGTGTCTCGAACTCGAAGCCCACCGCCCGCTGCACCACCCCGGCGGCCCGCTCGTGGCCGGGCCCGTCCGCGTGCGGGGCCGTCGCGCCCGGTACCGGGCCGGACAGGGCGCGCCGCGCGTTGGTCTCGGCCGCGCGCTCGAAGCGGTCGCCGGGATCGCTGACCCGCAGGCCGGCCCCGTTGTCCGTGCCCGAGACCGGGCCGGAGCGCTGCTGGATCACATGGGTCAGCTCATGGGCGAGCGTGTGCCGGTCACGGCCGCCCGGCCCGATGACGACGTGCTCCCCGGACGTGTAGGCCCGCGCGCCGATCTCGGTGGCGGACCGCTGTGCCAGCGGCCCGTCGTGGACGCGCACCGAGGAGAAGTCCGCGCCCAGCCGGGCCTCCATCTCGGTGCGGGTCGGCGCGTCCAGCGGACGCCCGGCGGACCGGAGCACCTCGGGCACGGCAGAACGCCGCACAGGGGCGACGGTCCGCGCCGCCGGCTCGGCACCCGCCCCGCTCGCGCGGGCCAGCAACCGGGTCACCGCGGCATTGCCCACCGCGCGTTGCAGGGCGAGGAGCGACGCCGGGGGGCGCGGACCGGCCGGCGTCCGTGCCTGGCCGGGGGTGCGCCGCGCCGGGCGGCCGACGGACTCGGTGCGATGTGTGCGGGCATGCATGACGTCGGCCCTCCGCGCTCAGGACAGGGTGCGCATCAGCTCATTCAAGGGACCCTCGCGTGTGCGGGACAACAGCAGCGGGGCACGCCTCGGGGCAGTGCCGTTGCCCTCGCGGGCGGCTTGCGCTGCCCGTCCGGTCGCCTCTCAGACGTCGTTGACGTCCGCCAGATACGGCCCGAACTCGCCCTCCAGTACCAGCCGTCCGAGCTTGCGGTACTCCTGCGCTATCGCCGTCACCAGCTGCCGCATGGTGAGCGGTTCGCCGGACTCCGCCGCGAGGTAGGCCGCGGTCACCGCGCAGGCCCGGATCGAGCCGCCGGCCAGTTCGAAGCGGTCCGCGCAGAAGCGAAGGTCCAGGTCTCCGGCCCGGGGCAGGCGGTCGCCCAGGCAGCGCTCCCACAGGGCGAGGCGCTGGCCGGGGTCGGGCACCGGGAAGTCCGCCACCACGTCCAGGCGGCGCGTGAACGCCTCGTCGAGGTTGGCCCGCAGGTTGGTGGTCAGCACCGCGATCCCGTCGAACGACTCCATGCGCTGGAGGAGGTAGGCCGACTCGATGTTGGCGTGCCGGTCGTGCGCGTCCTTCACCTCCGAGCGCTTGCCGAAGATCGCGTCGGCCTCGTCGAAGAGCAGCACGGCGTTGACCGCCGACGCCTCGGTGAAGATCCGCTCCAGGTTCTTCTCGGTCTCCCCCACGTACTTGTCGACGACCGTGGAGAGGTCCACCACGTACAGGTCCATGCTCAGATCCGCGGCGACGACCTCGGCGGACATGGTCTTGCCGGTGCCCGACTCGCCCGCGAACAGCGCGATGACACCGCGCCCCCGCCCGCCGCCGGGCCGCATCCCCCACTGCCCGAGCACCTGCTCGCGGTGGCGGGCCCGTAGCGCGAGTTCGCGCAGCCGCCGGTGGGTGAGCGGCGGGAGCACCAGGTCGTCCCAGGCGACTGACGGCTCCACCCGGCGGGCGAGCCGGTCGAGCCCGGCTCCGTTCTGGGCGCGTACCGCGGTGCGCAGATCGTCCGGGCCGACCGGGCGGCCCGCGAGGGCGGCCGTGCGCACGGCCACGTCGGCCGCGCGGCGCACCTGCCCGGAGTCCAGGCGGTGTGCGGCCACCGCCCGGGCGAGCGCCTCGGCGTCGCCGGTCACGGAGCCGTCGGCCCAGCCGTCACCGGCGGCCCGCTCCAGGGCGTGCCGCCAGCGCTCCGCCTGCCGATCGGGAGAAGGCGCCGGCACCGTCAGGACGACGGGGGTGTCGGGCGCCCAGGCCGGGTCCCAGCCGACGGTGCCGTGCGTCAGCAGGGGGATCCCCCGCAGCGCCGTGCACACCGTCCTGAGGGTGCGGGCCCGTTCGGCGGGTTCCGCGGGCAGCGCTTCCAGCGGGCCGAGGACGACCCCGGCACCGGTCAGGTGGGCTTCGCGTGCGGCCACCCTCGCCAGCTCCGGTATGTCGCCGGAACGCCGGGCGAGCGCCGCAGCGTCCAGGACGAGGGGGCCCGGCCCGGCCGAGCGCAGGGCGGCGGTGGCCAGACCCACGGCGTCGCCGCCCCGGCCGCGCAGGTGGACGAGACCGGTGCCGGTCCCGGTCGCGGCCGCCGTCCGACGGACCTCCGCGGCGTCGGCGGTCGGGTCCTCGCGGGCCTCGTCGAGCACGTCGGCGAGCGCGGCGTCGGGCCGCGTGTTCCCCAGGAGGTGCGCGGTGACCCGGTCGGGGACCACCAGGACACGGGACAACGGCGGCCGTTCCGGCTCGGTGACCTCGACCAGACCACCCGCGACCAGCGGCGCTCCGGGGGCGAGCCGGAATCGGCCGGACGCCGCCCCGGCGAGCCCGCACAGCTCCAGGGCCAGCCCGACCGTGGGCCGACGGCGCGTCAGGTCGTCGTTGAGGTAGCCGTAGAGCCGTTCGAACCGCGCGTCCAGATCGGGCGCCACCGCGACCAGGAGCAGGTCCATGTCCAGCGGCGACAGCCCGAACCGCGCGGCGAGTCCGTCGAGGACGGAACCGGCCGACGGCTGCCAGGGTTCGGGGGCGGGTACGTCGAGCCCACCCGGTTCGTCCAGGATGCGGGCCGCCGCCTCGGGGGTGAGGTACTGGCCCCGGTACGGGTCGTCGGGGTCGGGGTCGGCGGCACGCCGGATCGCCACCGCGTGCCGCACCCGCTCCTCGACCACGCGAAGCCGCGTCCACAGGGGATCGACATCGGCGGGGACGGTTTCGTCGGCTCCGATACCGGCCCGGATGTCCGCGACGGGTTCGGCGGTGTGCGTCACGTCCGGCGGTCCCCCCGGTGGCGGCGTCGGGCGGGGGCGGGTCCCCGTTCACGCGGAGCGGCGAAGCCCTGAGGGCCCGGGTCGCTCGTCTCCGTGTAGCGCAGCCGACGCCCCGGCTCCGCTTCCCCTCCCTCGCGCCGGACGGCGGAGCGCACCACGAGCCCGTCGGTGACCGGCGGCGCGACGGCCGCCGTCGCTCCGGCGAGCGGCGCCCTCACCCGTACCCCGAGCGACGCCTTCAGCTCCCCGCCGAGCGCCGACCAGACATCGGCGGCGGCCGGTGCGTCGGCCCCCGCGCCGGCGGTGTCCAGTGCCACGGTCAGGCCCAGCTCGGCGAGCGTACCGGTGAGCAGCCGCGCGGGCAGCGTGTCAGTGGCCACCAGGCAGGCGAGCACCTGCGAGAGCAGCCGGTGTTCGTCCTGCGGGCGGCTCGCCCACGCCGTGACCAGATAGGTCAGCTCGAACCAGCGCGGTGGGGTGCGCCGCGCCACGAGGTGCCCGTCCGCGTCGTACACCTCCCCGGCGCCGCTGCCGCGCCGGGTCGGGTCCTCGCGGATGTCGTACAGGAAGGCGCAGACCGTCGGTGCGCTGCGGCGCGCCGCCCAGTCCCGGGTGGGGGCGTCGAAGACCACCTCGACGCCCGATGCCTCCAGGCCGGACTCGCCGAGCAGCCGGCGCAACCCTTCGTCGACCTCGTGGATCACCGGCGGGTCACCTCGTCGGGCGGCTGCACGGTGCCGCTGACCACCAGGAAGTCGGTCCTCACCGGTGAGAAGCCGGGGCCCCTGGCGGTGATGACGCGCGGTCCGGTCTGGTCCTTGGCGAGGATGAGCAGCTGGCCGATGAACGTGCCGTCCGTCTTCGGCACGGTCGGCGCCGCCGCCGCGGTGATCCCCGGCTTCCAGGTGAACCGCACCGGCACGCCCGGCGGGAAGTCCTTGCCGCGCACGGAGGTGACGAAGCCGGGCTTGCCGATCTCCGGGACCGCGACGATGCGCGGCTGGAGGATGCGCAGCCGCTGCCGGGCGGTGTTGTCGCTCCGGTCGGCGTCCGTCCCGGTGGTGGTGAGGGTGCCGGTGACGCGGCCGGTCAGAGCCTTCTTGGGGCTGAGGACGACGCGGACCACGGTGCTCGCGCCCGGTTCCAGATCCGCCAGCGCGCACACCCAGGAGGTGTCGCAGCCCGCCGGTGGCCCGTTGTCCGGGATGCCCTTGGGCAGCCCGACGCGCAGCCGCAGCCCGGTCGCCAGCGCGTTGCGGCCGTTGCGCACGGTGTACGTCACCACGACCCGCCCGCCGACATAGCCGGGGTTCGGCTGGGCCGTGATCCGCACCCCGGGCCCGGCCTCCGGCTCGGCGGGCTTCGGGGGCACGGTGGTGGGCGGCGCGGGCGTGGGCGGCGGGGAGGTGGGTGGTGCGGAGGTGGGCGGCGGGGAGGTGGGCGGCGGGCTCGTCGGCGGCGGCGTGGCCTCGCGCACCGGCACCACGGTCCGGCCGGCGTTGTCGCTGGGCCGCGGGTCCAGGACGGTGCCGATGACCGACCAGCCGACCGGCGCGTCGCCGGGGGTGACCCCGGTGAGGGTGACGTCCACCGGAACGCGGGCGCCGGGCGGCACCACGCCGACATCGCATTGGAGGGAGGCGGCGTCGCAGGCACCCCCGGGCCAGGTCAGCCCGGTGATCCGGACGCCGGACGGCGGAGCGGCGGTCAGCCGGGTGCCGGGGGATGCGGCGGGGCCGTTGTTCACGACGTCGACGCGGACCGTGGTGGAGCGGCCGACCGCGACCTCGGGGGCGGTGCCCGGCGCCTGGACCGCGAGGTCCACGGACTGCTGGACGCTGGGTTCCTTCTGCCGGCCCGGGAGACCGGTGGTGAGGGGGGTGAGGTCGCCGGACGCGATGTCCAGGATCCGAAGTTTCTCGGGGCTGTTGACCGCGACGCCGGCGCGGGAGCTGAACACCAGGCCCGTGCCGTCGGCCGTCCAGGCGGCGTCCCGCGGCTGGTGCGGGCCGGTGGCCGAGGTGTCCGGAAGCTCCCGGCCGCAGGCGCCGGGGAGGTCGCGGGCGGCGGCGGGCAGCAGCACCCGGCACTCGTCGCCGGACAGGGACGTCAGGAGGATGCCGTTCCGCTCGTCGATCCGGCCGCCGCCGTTCTTGCGGTTGAAGGCGATGCTCTGCCCGTCCGGTGAGAACGCCGGACTGTCGTCGATGACCTCGCAGTCGTCCGGGCAGTTCGTGATGCTCAGATCGCGCTGCTGGGCGAGGTCGTTCACCGGCACGGTCCAGATGTGCTTGTTGCCGCCGCCCCCGTCGATCACCTCGTTGCGGGTGAAGGCCAGGGTGGTGCCGTCGGAGGACCAGGTGGGCTGGGCGTCCTGGCCCTGGAGTTGGTCGGCCGGCGGGGTGATTCCCCCGGTGATCGCGCCGGTGGCGACGTCCGCGATGAGGATACGGCTGGGTCCCGCGGCCTCTCCGACGCCGCCGGGCGAAGTCCGGGTGAAGGCGAGGTACTTGCCGTCCGGGGAGAACGTCGGGTCGGTGTCCCAGTCGTCCGGGCCGCGTCCCGCGAGCGGCATGGGCGCCGCGTTCGAGCCGTCCGCGTCCGCCATCCAGATCCGCTCGATCCGGCCGTCGGCGGTGTCCTCGAAGCGGGTCACCACGATCCGGCGGCCGTCCGGCGTGTAGTTCTGCCGCTCGGTCCACGGGTCGTGGCCGGACGCGGGCCGGAACAGCGGGTCCTGGGCGGGATCGGTGTTGGTGTCGGCCGCCGGGTCCTCCTTGAGGATCGTCAGCCCCAGGTCGCGTGGGTCGGCCCCGTCCGACCGGACGTCCTGGAGCGTCACCACGTGCGGTCCGGGTGCCGAGGTGCGCTCCACCACCACACGGCCGCCGTCGAGCGGGCCCAGCCAGGTGGGCGAGAGGACCTCCCGGTCCTCGTTGAGCACCAGGGAGGGGACCTGGTCGGAGTGGGCGGTCGACCGGAACACGTGGTCCCAGTCGCCCTCGCACTCACAGGTGATCTCGGGGCTCAGGAACAGCACGCCGTCCCCGTCGGGCAGCCACGCCGCCGCGTGGGCACGCCACTGTGCCTGCGCGCCCCCGAGCAGCGGTTCGTCACCGGTCCCGTCCGCGTTGGTCACCCGCAGCCGGGGCACGCTCTGCCCGTCGACGTCGGTCGTGGCGGTGTACGCGATCCAGTCCCGGTTCTCGTCGTCGTCGACCGGGTTCCACACCGGTTCGCCGGCCGTGCCGTTCGCGGGGTCGGTGACCCGGGTGGCGGTGCCTCCGTTCAGGGGGCGTACGTAGATCTGCTGTCCGGCCGTCGGGTCGCTGTCGCTGGAGTACGCCAGGCGCCGCCCGTCCGGGGAGACCGTCGGCCACTCCTCGCCGGAGGGGGTGTCGGTCAGCCGCGTCAGACCGGTGCCGTCGGTACGCACCAGCCACAGGTCGCGCTGCGTCCCGCCGTCCGGGCCGCCGGGTCCGGCCGAATCGAAGACCACGGACCGGCCGTCCGGCGTCAGCCGGGGGTGTGCCGCGTCCATGCCGCTGGTGAGGCGGCGTACGGAACCGTCGGCGGAGCGCAGGTAGACCTGCGGGTTCTTCTCGTCGCGGCGGCTCGCGAAGACCAGTTGGTCGCCCAGGGCGGACGGCTGGACGTCGAGGTGGGCCGGGCCCGCGCCGAACAGCGGTGTGCTGGAGGTGGTGGTGGCGACGTCGCCGAGACTTCTGTGCCGGGTACCGGCGTACGCGACCCGGGTGTCCGCGGCGTCGGCCACCCGCTGCGCGGACTCGGCGCTGCCCCGGCCGGAGGCCGCGGTCACCCCGAGCAGCGGGATCAGCAGCAGCAGCGACGCGCCGAGCCGCCCCAGGCGGTACCGCCTGCCGGGGCCAGCGGTTCCCATAGCGGTCTCCCTCGCGGTCTGTGCGGCATCCGGACGTGCCCCCACCACCCTGCGACGGCCGCGCGCCGGGCGGCAGGGCGGCGGGGTCATACCCGGGGGAAGCGTGCGGTGCACTTTCGAGCAGTGCCCGTTCCCGGGCCGGGCGGGTCATCCCGTCAGATCAGCCCGTTGCGCAGGGCGTAGCCGACCGCATGGGCCCGGTTGCGCAGGTGCAGCCGCGTGATGACCTCGTGGAGGACGTTCTTGACGGTCCGTTCGGAGTACGCGGTCTTGCGGGCGATCTCCGCGGTGTCCAGGCCCTCCGACACCATGCGCAGCATGTCCGCCTCACGCGCGGTCAGCGTTGACAAGGACAGGCCGCGCGGGTCGAGCGCCGAGCGCTGGAGGCTGCCCACGTGGGTGAGCAGCTTGCCGAGCAGGTCGCCGGGCAGCACGCCTTCACCGTTGGCTATGGCCAGGACCAGGCCGAGGAGTTGGTCCTGGTCGGCTTCGGCGCGCCGCATCACCGCCGCCACACCGCACTCGATGACGCGTTGCAGCGAGCCGGAACCGAGGGTGGCGACCACGAGGCCCGTGCGGGTGGCGGTGTTGTGCCGCAGCCGCTGCAGCAGGGCTGCCACGTCGTCGTCGACGTGGTCCACGACCACCAGCGACACCTGGGCCCGCTCCGCGTCGACATCGGTGAGGAGCTCGACCTCGGGACGCTGACGCAACTGCTGGACGACGCCTAAGCGAAGGACCGGATCGGCGGCGTAGACGGCCACGGTCACTCGGTCGGGACGATCGGAACGGGAGGTTCCTTGCATGGCCCAAGCCGGAGCGGGCATACGTGACGTGGTCGCGGACATGGCCAGTCCGGCTTTCTCTGCGCTGGACATAAGGGCTTACCTGCCTCAAGGGTTCGAAAAGGGGATGATGCAGGGGGCGTGGCGACCGCCGGAAGGCGGCGCGCGCGAGGCGGCGAGCCGTATCAACGGCTCACCGGCGCCGAAGAGTTGTCCTTGGCCTCCAGGGCACCGCGACTGCCCGGACGTTGCCCTCGCGCTTGTCGTGGCGGTCCGGGCGCGGTCCTACCGTGAGGGCGTGACGCCTTCCGCAGCCTCTTCCAGTCCCGATGCACCCGGCCTCGGCATCCCGGCGGTGACGGTGGCGCCGGGTGACACCGCCACGACCAGTCTGACCGTCCGCAACGACAGCGACATCGTCGAGGCGTACAACCTGGAGGTCGTCGGGGACTGCGCCCCCTGGACGACCGTGGAACCCGCACGGGTCTCTCTCTATCCCGGCACCTCCGAAACGGTGACGATCCGACTGGAGCCACCGCGGTCTCCGGAGATCCGGGCCGGTGAGATGCCCCTCGGAGTGCGGGTCCTGCCGGCCGAGCACCCCGAGTCGGTGAGGGTTCTCGAAACCATCGTGCACGTCGAGGAGTTCCGCGAGCTGCACACCGAGCTGGCCCCGCGCCGTCGGCGCGGCTGGCTGCGCGGCCGCTACCGGCTGGCGGTTCGCAACCAGGGCAACTCGCCGGTGGAGGTGGGCTTCACCGCCGGCCAGGCGGGCGAGGAGCTGGGGTTCGCCTTCAGCCCCGCGGAGCGGAAGCTGGAGCCCGGTGAGTCGGCGGAGACCGGCCTGCGTGTCCGCACGGGCAAGCCGGTATGGTTCGGCACCCCCGTGGTGTGGCCGTTCACCGTGGACACGGTGGACACCACCGACTCCGGGGACCAGAAGGAGCCCCGGCGGGACGAGCCCGCCGTACGGGCGCCGCTGGACGCCGAGTTCGTCCAGATCCCGGTCTTTCCCAGGTGGCTGCTCGTGGTGCTCGCGGCGCTGCTCGCTCTGTTGCTCGCCTGGTTCGCACTGGTCCGTCCGGCGGTGCGCAGTGCCGCCAAGGAAGCGGCCGACGAGGCGGTCCAGCGGCGTTCCTCGCCCGCCGGGGAGCAGGGAGCGGCGGGGCAGGCTCCAGGCACCGGTTCCGGTGCCGGTGCCGGTTCGGGCGCCAGTCCCGGCGACCGGGGGACGGGCGCGCCGCCCGGAGCGGGCGGCGACGGCAGCCCGGCCGGCGGTGACAGCTCGGTCGGCGGTGGTCAGCAGAGCTCGGAGACCATCGACGTGCAGACGTCCGGTGGGGAGACCAAGACCGGTACCTACCGGGTGCCCGAGGGCAGTGTCTTCGGGGTCACGGACATCGTTGTAGCCAACTTCCAGGGCGACGAAGGGCTGTTGACGATCACGTTCGGCGATCGCAAGATCACCACGATCGCGCTGGAGACCTTCCGTAATCAGGACTATCACTGGGTGACCCCTATCAAGATCCCTGAGAACGACACCGTGACCGTCGAAGTGACCTGTGAGAAACCCGGCACACCGGCCACCGGCCGTCGGGCGCAGGGGTGCCACGAGGTCCTGAACGTGAGTGGTGTGCTCAGTCGTATCACTCAGTAACTGCGTCCTCACGCCTCGAAGAATTGTCGATCTGCGTTAGGTGTATGTGCCAGAAGTTGGCCATGCTCCGTCCGGAAAACAGCACCATGGGACTGAAAAACGGCACCCGGCCGAGGGAGGAAGCGGTCCCGCCCCGCGTCGTGCCCACGCCGTGCCAGCCACCCATCCACTTCCCACCGGCCCACCGGCCTCGCAGGAGATCGGATCCTCGCTGCGACCCCTTCGCCGTCCAGGACGGCGACCAGGGCTTGCCGCCCGCCCCGCACCGCCGAGCACCATGGTTGGTACGTCACCACTCGGCTGATGACTCGGTGGGCGTTCTCTCGGCCACCTGCATTTGTTCACTGCTGCCGAGCGGGTGACTGAACAATCCGTACCGCGTTGGACTGTGCCTGCGGTGCCGGCTTCCGGCCCGCGCAGGCCGGATCACGGTACGGAGAAAGGTCGTTGGATGGTCAAGGCGGGGAGCGTGGCCGTGGTGGCCGCCGGGCTGGTACTGGTCCTCGGCGGCTGCGGGGGTGGCGGCGGGACGGACGAGGATGCCGAGGCGTCGGGCAAGGGGGCGGCGAAGGCGACCGCGACGCCACCGCCGTCGGAGGAACTGGTGGCGTGGGTTGGCGGCATGTGCGAAGCGACGGCCGCGATCGGCAGTCTTCGGGCGGACAGCGCGGCGGATCTGAAGGAGATCCGGAACTCGGGCGAGGCCGATCTGACCGCCCAGGCCAAGGCCGCCGGCTACCTCGCCGGGACACCGCAGGCGGTGGAGGACGTGGAGAGCGACCTGGAGGATCTCGACTCCTCGGGCGTTCCCGCGGCTGACCGGCTGCGCGATGCCTGGCTGAAGAAGGTGAGGGGCGTCGTCACGGGGCTCGAAGGGGTGACCCCCGGCGATGCCTTCAAGGACACCGAGGGCAGTACCGCGGACGTCGACAGGCTCGTCCAGTCCCTCACCCCACCCGAGCCGGACCTGCCCGCGCTGACGAAGAAGGACACGCGGCTCGCGGCCGCGTACAAGAGCGCCGAGCAGTGTGCCCCCGGCTGGCAGCCCGGAGAGGAGACGGAGTCGCCCTCGCCCGACCCCACCGGTCCGCTGCCCAAGGCGGCGGACGGCAAGAACACCGACGCGTGCTCGGACGGCGCGTGCGAGGTCCTGGTGACCTCCACGGCGGACATCACCGCGAACGGGGTGAACGTGCATGTCTCCGTAGGGAAGGACTACGTCACCTTCCAGACGGCGGGCACCCTCATGCAGCTCGGTGGCGCGGGCGGTGAGGCCGGATTCGGTGACGACCTGAAGGCGACCGTCGTCGCGCACAACAAGGACGGGGCCGTGCTGAAGTTCACCACTCCCTGAGTGCCCCTGGCGGCGGCCCCTAGGGTCCCTCGCACGCCTCCCGGTAACCGAGTTCCGGCAGGCGCTCCTTCCATTCGGTGCGGCTGAGGACCCCGCCGGTGCGGTCGCAGACGTAGGCCGCGGCGCGCTCCGGGTCCAGGATCCACACCCGGGCCGTCAGGTCGTAGCCGACGGAGGCGAGGGTGTCGCCGCCCGGGCTGAACGCGACGGAGGTGACGGTGTCGATGTGGCCGGTGAGTTCCTGGCCGGCGGGCTCGGCGCGGGCCGGGTCGGCCACGTCCCACAGGCGGACCGTGTGGTCGCCGCTGCCGGTCGCCAGCGTCTTGCCGTCCGAGGCGAAGGCCAGGGAGGTGACCGACCCGCGGTGCCCGGCCAGCTCCTCCCCCACCTGACGTGCGCGGTCGAGGTGTTCCACATCCCACAGCATCACCGTACGGTCGTCGCTGCCCGTCGCCAGGGTCTTCCCGTCCGGGGCGAAGGCGACCGCGGCGACCTCCGCGACGTGCCCGGTGAGGACATCGCCCGCGGGCCGCACCGGCGCCCCGCCGCCCACGTGCCACAGGCGCGCCGTGTTGTCCTCACTGCCGGTGGCCAGCGTGCGGCCGTTCGGGGAGAAGGCCACGGAGGTGACGGCGTCCGTGTGGCCGGCCAGCGGTTCGCCGAGCGGCCGTGCACGGTCCGGTCGCCGTACGTCCCACAGGCGCGCCGCGTTGTCCTCGCCGCCGGTGGCCAGCGTGCGGCCGTCCCGGGAGAAGGCCACGGCGAGAGTGCCGCCTTCGTGCGCTGGGAGCGGTTCACCGAGCGGGGCAGGACGTTCGGGGGTGGAGACGTCCCACAGCCGTACGGTGCCGTCCTGTGAGCCGCTCGCCACCGTACGGCCGTCCGGGGAGAACGCGACGGTCAGCACCGCGTCCTCGTGGCCGGTGAGCGGCCGCGGGATGCGGCGCGGGCGGTCCGGCCTGTGCACATCCCACAGGCGGACCAGGCCGTCGTCGGTGCTGGCAGCGGCGAGCAGACGGCCGTCGGGGCTGTAGGCGACGGCCGTCACCGGGTTGGTGAACTCGGTGAGGACGGTCGGCGGCCGGTGCCAGAGGAGGACACCGCCGTCGGCACCCGTGCTGGCCAGGGTGCGGCCGTCCGGGCCGAACGCCACCTCCCACACGGCCTCCGTGTGACCGGCCAGCGGCTCCCCGAGCTGCTGCGGATAGGCGGGGTTGGCCACGTTCCACAGGAGGGGCGCGTCGTCCTCACCCGCCGTCACCAGGGTCTCGCCGTCGGGGCTGAACGCCACCGACATGACGGCCGCGGTATGCGCGGTGAGCGGTTCGCCCAACGACGTGAGGCTGCCGGGGTCGGACGCGTCCCACAGCCGTACGGTCTCGTCGAAGCCGGCCGTGGCCAGGGTCCGGCCGTCCGGGGAGAAGGCCAGCGTCCAGACGGGCTCGGTGTGTGCGCGCAGCGGCTTGCCGAGCGGTGCGATCCCGGTCCTGTCGTCCTTGCCCAGTCGCCACACGCGTACCGTCCCGTCGAAGCCGGCCGTGGCCAGGGTGTTCCCGTCCGGGGCGAACGCGACGGCGCGGACGCTGCCTTCCTCGGAGTCGTCGGCCTGGGCGGGTTCGCCGAGCGGAGCGGGGTGCGCCGGGTCGCGCAGGTCCCACAGCCGTACGGTCCCGTCGTCGCCGGCCGTGGCCAGGGTCCGGCCGTCGGGGGCGAACGAGGCGGAGACGATGTTCTGCTCGTTGTGGCTCACCAGCGGCCGGGCGACGGCGCGGGGCCGCGCCGGGTCGCGTACGTCCCACAGCTGGATGACGCCGCCTTCGCCGGTGGCCACCAGCAGGTCGCCGTCCCCCGGCGCGAAGGCGACCGCGCCGACCCTTCCCGTCCGCAGACGCAGCGGTTCGCCCAGCGGCCCGGCGGCCGAGCCCGGCCCCGCGGCGGTGCTCCACAGCCGGACCGTGCCGTCGTGGCCGCCGCTGGCGAGGGTGCGGCCGTCGGGCGCGTACGCCACGGAGCTGCCGACACCGTCGTGGCCGGGCAGCCGGGTGGCCTGCACCCGGCCCGCGTCCGAGGCCAGCCGCGTCCGCAGGTCCGGGGTAGAGCGCATGCCGTACGCGGCGATGTCGAGTCGGGCGGCCAGCCCCGCGTCGGTCTCGCGGACACGGTCGGCCTCGGCGGTGATACGGCCGAATACGGCGTCGTCACGCTCGGCCTGCGCGGTCGCGCGCGCCTGGAGGGCGACGACGGCGGTGCCGCCGGCGAGCAGCACGAGCGCGGCGAGTACGGCCACGACCGTGTTGCGCAGGAGCGCCCCGCGGCGCCGGCGTCGAAGGGAGGCAGCCAGGAACTCGCGTTCGAGCGGGGTGAGTTCGTCGCCGCGACGGTGCTCGGGGTCGTCCGGTGCGGCGTCCTGCGGGAAGGCGTCGCGGGCGGCGTGCAGACGAGAACCGGCGTAGAGCGCGGCGCTCTCCGAACCGAGCGCCTGCCAGGTGCGGGCCGCCTCGGAGAGCGAGCGGTGCACGCGCAGCCGGTCGCGTTCGGCGTCGATCCATGCGCGCAGGCGGGGCCAGGCGGTGATGAGGGCTTCGTGGGCGAGGTCGACGGTGCCGTCGTCGAAGGTGATGAGACGGGCTCGGACCAGGCGTTCCAGGACCACTCGGGTGTCGGCGGGACTGCCGAAGTCGAGTTCCCCGTGCTCGGTGGGGCGACGCGTGTCCGGTGTGCCGTCGCCGGGGGCGACCAGACGGAGCAGGATACGGCGGGCCAATTCGGCCTGGTGAGCCGTGAGTTCACCGTACGCCTGCTCGGCCGTACGGACGACGGCGCCGTGCAGCCCGCCGGCCGCCTCGTACGCGGCGACCGTCAGGACGCGGCCGCTGCGGTGGCGCCAGGTCTCCAGCAGGGCGTGGGACATGAGCGGCAGTCCGCCCGGTGCGCCCTCGACCTCGTCCAGGAGGCGGTCGGTCAGGGCGCGTTCGACGATCAGTCCGTCCGCGGCTGCCGGGCGGACGATGGCCTCCCGCAGCTCCGTGCGGCTCATCGGCCCGGCGAGCAGCGTGGCGTCCTGCAACGCCGCGGTGAGGCCGGGGTGTTCGGCGCAGCGGCCGAGGAAGTCGGCCCGCACCGCGATGACGACCCGCAGCCGGCTGTCGGCGTCGGTGGCGGCGACGAGGCGGTCGATGAAGGTGTCGCGGTCGGCCGGGTCGGCGCCGAGGGTGTACAGCTCCTCGAACTGGTCGACGATCAGCCAGGTGTCGGCGTCGGTGCCCGGTACGGGCCGGAGCCGGTCGGCGTGGGTGTTCAGCGGGTCCGCGCCGGGGGTGAGGATCCGTACGGCCGCGGGAGGGGCCTCGCGGTCGCCGTCGCCCGGGGTGCGCAGCCGGGGGATCAGGCCGGCTCGCAACAACGAGGACTTGCCGCTGCCGGAAGGGCCGAAGACGGCGGTGAAGCGGTGCTTGCGGTTCAGCTCGGTCAGCCGCTCCACGAGCTGGTCGCGGCCGAAGAACAGTTCGGCGTCGCCCGGTTCGAACCGGGTCAGGCCGCGGTACGGCGGCCGGGACGTCTCCTCGGCGGCGGCTTCGGCGGCCACCTCGTCCGACACCTCACGCCAGCGCCGCTCCCACTCGATCACGTCACCGCCGCACGCCTTCACGTAGGCGAGCGTCACCGCGCGCGTGGGCAGCTGCTTCCCGGCCGCCGCCTGCGACAGCGCGGTCACCCCGTACCGCGCCCGCTGGGCCATCGCCCGGTACGTGGGTCTGCCCGCGGCCTCCCTCAGCGCGCGCAGCTCGGCGGCGAACCGGGGCACCGGTCCGGCCTCCGGGTCCAGCTCGCCCTCTGTGCGCCCCGGTCCTGGTTGTACCGACACGTGCCCGCCCTGCCTTCGTACGCCCCCGCCGCCGGGCCATCACCCAGCGCGCCCACCCGGGCACCCACGGTAGGAAGCGGCGGAGGCGGCCGCAAGCAAACGGTCGACGAATCCGCGGCTACGACCCGGGAGTTCACTCGATCCTCACACTTCCTCCCGGCCACCTCGCCCTCCTGGCGTCTCCGGGGTTGTTCGGCTCCGAGGGAGGGCCTGCTGAACAACCCCGTACGGCAGTCGAATACCTGGGGGGCGTGGCCGGGACGGGCCGCGGCGCGGTCCGAGCTCGGCACAGGGGGGAGGGCTCGGACCGCCTCCTGCCCCGCACAGGCACGGCTGGGGGCCGGCCGCCCTCCACGACCTGCCGGACAACGAAAACGAGAGGTGAACCGCCATGCAGAGTCCTCCGAATCCGAACGCCGCGACCGAGACGGTACGGATGCCCAAGGCCCTCGTCCTCGTCCTCGTCCTCGTCGCCGTGCACGCGCTGGGCGCGGTCTTCGGCGGCTGGGCGGTCATCGAGGAGAACCAGAACAGGCAAGAGCACGGGCAGGACCTGATGCTGCCGTGGGCCCTGGCCTGGTTCACGGCGCTGTTCTGCTGGGGGCTGGCGGCGCTCCTGCTCGGGTGCGTCGTACTGGCCCGGGGGCGCCGCTCCTGGATCCGTGTGGTGCTCATCGTCTGCCTGTCCTTCATGGCGTTGTCGACGGTCTTCGGCTTCCTCGGCTCACTGGCCTCCGGGGCACCCAGCCTCGCGGTGTTCGTGATCGCCGGTCTCGATGTGGCGGCGCTGAGCCTGGTGTGCGGCAGGACCGGCCGCCACTACCTCTCCGTACGCGGTTCCGCGCCCACGTACCTTCAGGGGTGACGGCCCATGGACTCCTTGGCCTCCGCGCACAGCCCCTACGGTCCGCCCGGCGAGCCGCCGCGGCCTCCCACCCCGCCCAGGGCGCCGCGCCCGGCCGATCCGGTGGCCGCGGCACTCGGCAACGCCACGCTGCTCGGCATCGGCTATCTGCTGCTGGGCCGCTGGAAGCCGGCCGCGGTCGCCCTGATCGGCACCGGCTGGCTGCTCAACCTCACGGCATCGACCGCCGAGACCTGGTGCGAGATCCTGCTGCTCCTGTGGTGGGTGGCCGGCATCGCCCACGGCTGGTTCCTGGCGCGCCGGCACGCCGAGCACGTCGTACGGCGCGGGCAGCGCGTGGGCACGCTTGCCGTCACCGTCCTGGTGCTGCTGACCGCCGTGCTGGTGCGCGTCGACGCGTACGGCATCGAGGACCGCGTGAACGAGGCCCGCGCGGGCGGCGACTGCGCGACGGCCGTGGCCGCGCAGGGCGAGGTGGGGTGGGGGCACCGTCTGGCGGGCGCACCGGTGGTCGAACCCGGCGAGGCGGTGGTGGAGATGTGCCACCGGCTGGAGCGGGCCGCGTCCACGCTGGCCGGCGCGGCACGGGACGGCGACACCGAGGCCCTGGAGCGAGGCTTCGGCATCCTCGCCGGCGTGCTGCGCGAGCCCGGCAACGAGCAGACCGTCCACGCGGCCCTGAACGCCTTCCTCGACGGCCTGCCCACCGAGGACGCCTGCCACACCGCCGACATCGCCGGCTGGCTCCGCGACCGCGAGCCCACCCGCGACGTACTGGACCGCTCCGCCGACACCGCGGCGCGTAC
This sequence comes from Streptomyces bluensis, assembly GCF_014650715.1. Lineage (GTDB taxonomy): Bacteria > Actinomycetota > Actinomycetes > Streptomycetales > Streptomycetaceae > Streptomyces > Streptomyces bluensis. Next base: position 95,391 of record NZ_BMVM01000019.1, read on the forward strand.
GGAACCCGGCGCGCTGGTGAGATGCGGCGACGACATGATGGCCGAGGACGTCTGGTCGGAGGCGCTGGCGCGCTACCAGGACCTCCTCGACGCGTACCCGGACGACACCCGCGCGGACCGGGCACGCAACGGAGTGCGGAAGGCCACCCTCGCCATCGAACTGGACCGGGTACGCAGTCTGATCAGCAGGACGTCCGACGCGGAGTCCGGCTACTGCGACACGCCCACCCAGTACAGCGGCGCCCCGCCCTACCGCAAGGGGTTCAACCGCGCCCTGTTCCTCGGTGACACCGAGTACACCGAGGGGCTGCCCCGCGACTGGCGCACGGGCGACCCGGCCAAGGCCGCGCTCGTGGTCTGCGCGGGCACCGCGGAGAACGGGGCCGCCGTCGAGAAGTGCTACTACGAGAACCCCAAGTCCAAGTACCTCCCCTATGGAGTGACCTTCTACAAAGCCAAGATCCCGTTGAAGGTCTTCGAGTTGCGCACCGGGAAGCGCATCGACCCGCGCTCGGTGCAGATCAGCGGCAGCAGCTGCCCGAGCTCCCTGTACTACGAGTACTACACGTACGACCTCGGGCCGGGCGACCAACTGGTCACCTCCTCCAAGTCCGACGTGAGGAACGCGTTCCGTCCGGTCGTCCAACGGTGAACACGCTCTGCGGCTGACAAGCCGGTGCGGCCGCCGGTGTCACGAACTCCACCCTGACGAGGGACACCTCGGCCCGCCATGGCCAACCACCAAACCAGCAACTGCGACCTCGCCCGCACAGGCTCAGCGGTTCGCCCGCCGGTGGGGCGGCACCTCGGCGCCCCGCTGAGGCCCGGCGTCGCGCCGGAACGGGTGTGCGGCCGGCGGGAGCCCTCGCCCCCGTCGGCCGTCAGTAGCGGTGGCCGGGCCAGTGCGGGTCCGTCCAGCGGGCCTCGCCCGTGAGCCCGAGCAGCCGTATCCGGTGCCGCAGATCCGCCGACGCGCCCGACGCGCGGAGCCGCACCGCGGCGTGGCCGAGGAGCCAGGCGACCAGTTCGGCGCGCATCTGCTCCTCGTCGTGCTCGTACCAGTCGGCGCTCCACGGCAGGCTGTCCCCCAGGAGCTCGTACTCCCATTCCGCGACCGCCTCGGCGAGACGCCGGTCGCTGAGGGACCCGGTCTGCTCCTCCCAGTCGGCAAGCCAGGGGCGGAGCGTGCCCGACGCCTCGGCGCACATCGCGAAGACCTCGTGCGCCGGGACGGCCGCGTCCGGATCGGTGAGGCTCTGGACCCACCAGGCATGCAGGAACTCGCGTACCGGACCGGCCTGATCGCCGGGCCACTGCTGCCAGCGGGCGCGGGCGAAGGAGCAACCGGCCTCTTCCAGTCCGAACAGGGGGTCCGCGCGGCCGGCGACCAGCACCGTGGCGAACTGCGGCAGGATGCGGCGCAGCACGGCCGCGTGATCGGTCCAGTCGACGGCCTTCCAGGTGCGGCGCAGGAGGTCCGGGTCCAGTTCCACGTCCGGCGTCTTCAGAAGGGAGAGTTCCTCTGCGCTGCCCCAGTGGCAGTCACAGTTGTACTCGTCCGGATGTGCCGTCATGCCGTGGAAGGTGACGGAGAGGTTTTCCAGGGCGTCGTTGAGGCGGCGGCGTGCCGGATGGTCGACGAGATGCATGATGCGCCCGGCCTTCGGGGACTCCGTACGGCTTCCGCCGGCCGAAGGTCGCGACTCTACCGGTCGAACACTTATTCGCTGCGGGCGGATCACGGTCACCGTGGCGGACCGGCAGACCTCGGGTGACGTCGCGGTCGGCCCCGGCGATTCACGCGATTCACCCGAATGCAGTAACCCCACGCGAGGGCCGCATCCACGGCCGGAACCCCGGGATCGCACGGGTGTGGACGCTGGAACCGCCGCACGACGCCCCTGCTCGCCAGGAGACCACCGCCGCGGGCGTGCACAGGATGGTTCCGGCCGCATCGATCGTGTCCGTGGCCGTCGTGCGGCCGTCGTGCGGCCCTTTCCGCGTGGCACTGGCGGGCCGCGGCCTCTCACCCTTCAGGGAGCAGCTCATGGCAGTGATGACGGACGTGCTCGTACCGGCGTTGGAAGACGCCTGCGAGGCGCATGCCTCGGTCGCCGACCGCTTCCGTTCCGACGCGACCCTCACACCCCCGGGGGTCCACCGGCAGCAGCTGGAGAGTCAGACCGCCGACACCGAGCAGAACCTCGAACGCATCGAGCATCGTGTACGGCAGATCCGGCCCGGTGGTCTGGTGGACGACACCCGCCGGATCGTCCGCGATGTCACCGGAAGGGCCCTTCGGGTGTCCGTGCTGCCGATGGAGGTCGGCATGACGGTCGTGACCGGGCTGCTGCGCGGCCAGGCACCGGGCGACGAGCGCCAGCTGCTGAGGAAGGCACAGGACGAATACGCGGCCGCGGCCCGGGCGCTGGCCGCCTGCCGGGCCGGCCAGAGCATCGCCGAACAGCTCGACGACCGGGAAACCGCCGACCTGCTCGCCCTGATGCGCCACCAGAACGAGGAGCTGCTGGAAGCCCTTGAGGACCGTGTGTGCCAGCGCGCCCGAGACGTGGCGGCGGTCGCCTCCGGGCAGCGCCCCGCGCGGCTCCAACCCGGCGAACGAGAGGGGCTGCTGGTCGCCCTCCCCCGCGCGGTACGCACCGCCCTGGAGCCGTTCCGGGCCGCGCTGCGCACCAGCACCAGGCGCATGGCGGCGACCGCCGAAGGTGCCTGGTGGGAGATGCCCGACACGACGGGCGCGGCCAACGAGGTTCAGGGCATGGGCACCCGGGAACGGGACCTTCCCATCCCCGGCTTCAGCCAGCTCGGCGTCAGCGAGATCCAGCAGAGTCTTCGGGGCCTGTCCCAGCGTGAGCTGACGGTGATCGAGGGCTACGAGCGGACGCACGCGGGCCGCCGGGGAGTGCTGAACTCCATCGAGCGCCTGCGCGAGCCGGAGCCCTGGCCCGGATACGACGCCATGGATCCCGAACACATCCAGCTGCACCTGCGCGACGTCCCCGACGACGTGGCCCGTCAAGCCCTGGAGTACGAGCGGCGTCACCAGCAGCGCCGGACGGTCATCAACGCGGTCGAAGAACGCGCACCGATGTAGCACCACTGGCACGGTGGTCGTCGCGGTCCGGCCATCGGCGTCCGCCCGCGGCTCAGCCGGCGCCGCGGCTCAGCCGGGCTCGGAGCGGGGGCGGCTCGTCGGCCGGATGCCCGGCCGGGTGCCGCCCTCCGCGTGCGTGGTGCCCGGCCCGGTGCGTCGATCGCCGGCGAGCCATTGGCCGGTGGCGTCCGTGGCCGCCTGGATCAGGTAGGTGGTCTGCCGGAAGTCGATGGGAAGGATCTCGACCGGGCACGGCGACGGCAGCACGTGCAGCCGGATCCGGGCGGGCGCGACCCTGAGGGAGGCGGCCATGCGTTGTTCCTCCAGCAGGTTGTAGGCGTGGATGGCCAAGGCCAGCACGGTGGACGGAGCGGCGGACAGGTGGCAGGAAAGGCCCGGCGCCAGGACGTAGACCTCGTCCGCCCCCAGTTCGATGGCATGGTCGAGCGTCGTCCGGTGGGCCACGGCACCGTCGATGAGGTGCCGTCCGTCGATCTGCAACATCCGACCTGGGCGGCTCCCAGGCTGCCACCCCCGGACAGAGCGAACGCCGTGGTCATCCGGTTCCCCCTCGGTGCTCGTCGTCCCGGCGCGCGAGGGCGGGGACGATGCCGCCGGCGAGGACGGTGCGGCGGCGGTCGTCGGGCAGGTGGTGGCGCAGCCGGTAGGTCTCCTCCTTGGTGGTGTTGTGCAGCCGCAGGAGGGGCTCGGCTCCGGGGGCCAGGGCGGCGTGCAGGTTCTCCAGCCGTAGCCGGTCGCCGACATCGATGCGGTGGTAGTCGGCCGGGTCGGTGAACTCCAGCGGCAGGACACCGAAGTTGGCCAGGTTCTGCCAGTGGATGCGGGCGTAGGACAGGGCGATGACGGCGCGCAGGCCCAGGTGGCGTGGGGTGATGGCGGCGTGTTCCCGTGAGGAGCCCTGGCCGTAGTTGTCCCCTGCGAGGACGAAGTGCGGGCCGGGCCGCCCGTCGGTGGCGAGTTCAGCGGCACGGCGCGGGTAGTCGGGGTCGATGCGGGTGAAGGTAAACTCGGCGAGCTTGGGGATGTTGGAGCGGTAGGGCAGCGCTCTCGCCCCGGCGGGGGAGATCTCGTCGGTGGAGACGTTGTCGCCGCACTTGAGCAGGACCGGCCCTTCCAGCACGTCGGGCAGCGGGTCGAAGGAGGGCAGGCCGGAGATGTTGGGTCCGCGTTCCAGCTCGACGCGGGCGGCCTGCTCGGGCGGAAGCGGCGGTTCGAGCGTCATGCGGTTGACCGACGCGCGTCCGGGAAGGTGCAGGCGCGGGTAGGGAACGCCCTCCTTGGCCGCCCACTCGCGGGGGTCGGTGATCTCGCCGGTGAGAGCGGAGACGGTGGCCGTCTCCGGGGAGCACAGCCAGACCGCGTCGTCCTCGGTGCCCGAGCGGCCGGGGAAGTTGCGCGGGAAGGTGCGCAGACTGTTGCGTCCCGGGACGGGGGCCTGGCCCATGCCGATGCAGCCCAGGCATCCGGCCTGGTGGATACGGGCCCCGGCGGCGATCAGGTCGAAGGTGTACCCCGTCCTGGTGAGGTCGGCGAGGATCTCGCGGGTGGTGGGGTTGACGTCGAAGCTGACGGCGGGGTGGGTCTGGCGGCCGGCGACGATGGCGGCCGCGATGGCGAAGTCGCGCAGCCCGGGGTTGGCGGAGGAGCCGATGACGGACTGCCCGACGGGTTCTCCCGCGACCTTGCGCACCGGTACGACGTTGCCGGGCGAGGTGGGGCGGGCGATGAGGGGTTCGAGCGCGGAGAGGTCGATCTCTTCGGTGAGGTCGTACACGGCGTCCCGCTCGGCGGCGAGCTCCTGGTAGTCGGCCTCGCGATCCTCGGCGCGCAGGAAGTCGCGCACCGCGTCGTCGGCGGGGAACACGGAGGTGGTGGCGCCGAGCTCGGCGCCCATGTTGGCGATGACGTGCCGGTCCATGGCGGTCAGACCGGCCAGGCCCGGCCCGTGGTACTCCAGGATCCGGTTGACCGCGCCCTTGACGCCGTGCCGCCGCAGCATCTCCAGCACCACGTCCTTGGCGCTCACCCAGTCCGGCAGGCGGCCGGTCAGCCGGATGCCCCAGATCTCCGGCATGGTGAGGTGCAGGGGCCGTCCGGTCATGGCGAGCGCCACTTCCAGGCCGCCGGTGCCGAGCGCGAGCATGCCGAGCGACCCGGCGGCGCAGGTGTGCGAGTCGGAGCCGGCCAGCGTCCTGCCGGGAACGCCGAAGTACTGCATGTGGGTGGGGTGCGAGACGCCGTTGCCGGGCTTGGAGTACCAGATGCCGAAGCGGCGGCAGGCGGAACGGAGGAAGGCGTGGTCCTCGGCGTTGCGCTCGTCCGCCTGGAGCAGGTTGTGGTCGACGTACTGGACGCTGACCTCGGTACGCACCCGGTCCAGGCCGAGAGCCTCCAGCTCCTGCATGACCAGCGTGCCAGTGGCGTCCTGGGTGAGCGTCTGGTCGATCCGCAGCCCGATCTGGCAGCCCGGCTCCATCCGGCCGTCGACGAGATGCTCGGCGATCAGCCGGTGTGCCAGCGTGCCGTGGGAGACCGTCACAAGGCCCAGACTGCGCGCCCGGCCCGTGCGCGGCAACTGATCTCAGCCGGTACGCCTCGTCGTCGGGCGAGCGCGCCCGGCGCGGGCGCGCCGGCAGGGGCAGGTCCGGCCCCCGGCAGCGGCCGACCGTGCGGAGCCGTCGTGGCTACTCGGGTGCCGGGCCGGAGCCGGGCAGCGGTTCGAGCCTGGTCACCGCGTACTCGATCCGGACGTCGTCGGCCAGTCTGAGGGCGCCCAGGAACGCGGTGTACGGCTTGATCCCGAAGGCGGACTGGGTGACGGTCGCCCAGCCGCAGACCATCCCGTCCCCGTCGCCGCCCCCGTGCACGGTCACCGGACGGGTCCGGCCCTTGAGGGTGAGGTCCCCCGTGATCTCGAAGGACGCGAACGTTCCCGTGATGCTCGTGGAGCGAAAGGTGATGGTGGGGTGCTCCGCGGTGTGCAGCAGTGCGGGGCTCTCCAACGTCCGCTCGATCTCCGCCCTGTCGCTGTCACTGAGGGGCTTGAGCCCTCCGGTCCCCTCCCGCACGCTCAGCGACCCCGTCTCGACCGTCACGGTCACCGACGACTTCCCGGGGTCGCCGGCGACGACCACCGCGGTCCCGGACCACCGGGTCGCCTCGATCGTGAGGTCGTGCCCCGCCTTCCGGCCGAGCCCGGCACGGCTCGTCCTGACGAGCAGCCGGCCGGCCTGTGGCCCGAGGCCGTAGGTTCCCTCACTCACCGTCACAGGATCGACCGTACGTCATGTCCGCGCTGCCCGCGCCCTGAGGTACGCGGGCAGGGCCGACGCGGGGGGTCCGGCCGCGCGGTCGCGCATGTCACGGGGGCCGCCCAGGATCTGACGCTTAATCAACTCTTTTTGCCCTCTGGTCAACCCGCGTAGACCTCGGGCACCATCTCCATGCGCCCCCCACAGTCGCCCCATAAGAAGCACGGCCCGACCGCAGGAAAGGTCCCGCCATGAAGATCCGTTCCGCTCTCACGGCCCTCGCCCTCACCGTCGCACCCGGGTTCGCCGTCCTCGCCGGCGCCGGGGACGCCCTCGCCGCCCAGGACGGTGCCCAGGTCGCCGCCGTCACCAAGATCTCCCACTCGACCGCCACCTCGATGTTCCGCTCGGTCGGCATCACCTGGTCGTCGTCCGGCGGCTGCTCGGACCGCAACAACCCGACGTGTACGTCCTTCGAGCAGCTCAACCTCGCCACCGCTCAGGGCGCCCAGACCCTCAAGCAGTCCTCCGGCTGCGGGCTGAACATCACCGGCGGCACCGAGACCGGCCACGCCAGCGGCACCTACTCCCACTGGAACGGCTACAAGCTCGACTACGGCAAGAACACCTGCATCACCAACTACATCAAGGGCAACTTCACCTACATCGGCGTCCGTGGCGACGGCGCCCCGCAGTACCAGTCCGGCGCCGGCAACATCTACGCCGACGAGGGCAACCACTGGGACGTCCTCTACTACAACTGCGGCGGCTGCTGACCCAGCCACCTCCCAGGGCCCGGCGGTGGCACCGCCGGGCCCTTCTGCGCGGCTGCGTTGGGCGCGCGTCACCAGGCCAGGGCGTCGGCCATGGTCGACTGCCAGTACGAGACCCGGATCGAGTCGTCGACGTGCACGCCCTTGCCGGGGAGCGACGGGTGGGCGGCGGCGCTCGCCCCCTTGTCGAAGTAGACCGCGAGGGACTTGGCCGTGTAGCCGCCCGAGCCGCTGCCGTCCACGGCCGAGAGAAGGACGCTCGCATAGCCCGACTCACCAGGGGCCAGCGTGACCACCGCCTGCGGCTTGGAGTCCTCGAACGCCGGCGGGACGGACTGGGCCTCGCTGAACCGGACCGCCGGATAGCCGATGAGGTCGCAGTTCTTCGAGCCGGTGTTGGTGACGGTGAGCAGAAGGTGGTTCAGGGGGCGGGAGACCTCCGTGGCGGTCGTCCGGGTGGCGGTGGTGGAACAGCGGGTCGAGGTGGACTCCGCGCCCTTGGAGCCCGTGGAACCCGACGAGCCCGTGGAGCCCGACGAGCCCGTGGAGCCCGACGAGCCCTTGGAACCCGTTGTGCCGCCCGAACCGGCCGCGCCGCCCGTTCCCGGGTCGGACTCTCCCGCCCCGGTGGAGGTTCCCCCGCTCTCCTCGGACGAGGACGTGCCGGAGTCCTGGGACGCAGACGTGGACGCGGATCCTGTCGATGCCCCCTCGTCGACGACGCCCTTCCCGTCCTCGCACGCCGTCAGCGTCAGTGCGGCGGCAGCGAGCGCGGCAGCGGCGAACATACGGGTGCGGCGGGTACGTGTGGACATGGGATCCCCCTTGTGCGGTACGGGCGTTGGGACGGGCCGCTTCTCCGGTTGCCGGGAGCGGCGTGCTTGGATGACCCCAGCTTGTGAGGTGATCCGTCCCGACCGCCACGACTGCCGGGGTATCCGGGACGCTGGAACGCCTGCGATAGCTCTGACCTGGGGGAATGACCTCCCCCTGGAACGGGGTCCCGGGACATGGAGAGAGAGCGGAACAGTGGCGGGAGACGAATTCTCGGAGCTGTTGGGCCGGTTGAAGGAGCGGTCCGGGCTCAGTTACGGGGTGCTCGGGAAGCGGCTGCACACGAGTGCGTCGACGCTTCACCGGTACGTCAACGGGGATGCCGTACCCACGGATTACGCGCCCGTGGAACGGTTCGCGCGGGTGTGCAAGGCCACGCCCGAGGAGCTCGTGGAACTGCACCGGCGGTGGGTTCTCGCGGATGCCCGGCGGGGGCAGAAGGCGGGCGGGGCCGCGGGAGTGGCCGCGGGCGGGGCCCCTGCGGAGGAGGAACCGCGGGCGCGGACAGCGGCGGAGTCCGGGTCCGGGTCCGGGTCCGGGTCCGGGGCAGCAGCGGAGGCCGGGACCGGAGCGGTGGAGGCCGGGACCGAGGCGGTGGAGGCCGGGGCGGCCGAGTCCGGTCCCGCGGGCGGGGGGCGGCCGCTGACCGGGGCTCCCGTGGCGCGGCGGCGTACGCGTACCGTCGTGCTCGCCGGGGTCGCCGTGACCGCCGCCCTCGTGTCGGCCGCGCTCGTGGTGAATCTTGTGTCCGGCGAGGGCGATGACGAACGGGGCGGGAAGGAGGCCACCGGGGTGGCTGCCTCCCGGTCCGTCGACGCGAGTCCCGGCGCATCCCGGTCGGCCGACGCGAAGGGCCGTTCCTCCTCGCCGTCCACCTCGCCGTCCGCCTCGCGCACCGGACGTCCCCCGGCTTCCGCCTCCCCCTCGCGCGGCGGTGGGGGCGGGGCGGCCCAGGGCGGCGGTTTCGAGGACGGCGCCACCGCACCCACCGTCGCCGTCAATCCGTACAAGTGGGAAGACCCGTGCAGCCAGCACTACCTGGTCGACCGGCAGCCCGAGCAGGTGCCTCCGCCGCCGGGCGAGCCGGACGCACGCGGGTGGGTCACCGCGCTGGGCGGGGTCGCCGCCGGGCAGCAGATGATCGCGCTGACCGTGCAGGGCACCGGGAGGGCCACCGTCGTCCTGGAGGCACTGCATGTGCGGGTGGTGGAGAAGAGCGGGCCGCTCGCCTGGAACGACTACGCGATGGGCGTCGGGTGCGGTGGGGGCGTGGGGACGGCGTCGTTCGGGGTGGACCTCGATGCCGGGCGGCCCGCGATCTCCCCCAAGGCCGGTCAGCGCGACTTCCCGTACAAGGTGAGTGAGTCCGATCCCGAGGTCTTCTACGTCTTCGCGGACGCGCGGACGCACAACGTGAGCTGGTACCTGGAGCTGGACTGGTCCAGCGGTGACCGGCAGGGCACCGTGCGCATCGACAACAACGGCAAGCCGTTCCGGACGAGCGGGAACGTGGGACGGCCCGCGTACACCTATCCGATCGGTTCCTCGGAGTGGGGGCGGAACGAGTACGAGCCCGACATTCCCGGCTGAGCGCCCGGCGGTGTGTCACCTGCCGGTGGGCAGCCGGTTTTTGAGTAGTTCCCCCGTGGCGGATGCTTCACCCCAGTCCCGAGACTCGTGTCACGACCAACTGGAGGGCGCCGGTACGCCGGTTGCCCCTGCGGACGGGACGGCCGGTGGCGGCCCGTGACGGTGCAAGAGGGAGACGGAAACAGGGATGGAGGCACTCGGACCGGGTGATCCACGCCGGATGGGCGCGTTCCGGCTGCTGGCGCGGCTCGGCGGCGGCGGTATGGGGACGGTCTACCTGGGGCGGACGTCGGGCGGGCGCAATGTCGCGGTCAAGCTGATCCGCGACGAGTACGCGCACAACGAGGAGTTCCGGCACCGTTTCCGCAAGGAGGTCGACACCGCCCGCAAGGTGAGCGGGCCCTGGACGCCGCCGGTGCTGGACGCGGACACCGAGGGCCCGCAGCCGTGGGTGGCCACGGCCTACGTCCCGGGCCCCGACCTGGCCCAGGCGCTACGGCAGTTCGGGCCGCTGCCCGCCTCCACGGTGCGCACGCTGGGCGCCGGTCTGGCCGAGGCGCTGGCGAGCGTGCACCGGCTGGGCCTCGTCCACCGCGACATCAAGCCCTCCAACGTGCTGCTGTCCCTGGACGGCCCGCACCTCATCGACTTCGGCATCGCGCGGGCGCTGGACGGCGGCGCGACCGCCCTCACCCGGTCCGGGCACATCATGGGCTCACCGGCCTACATGTCCCCCGAGCAGGCCGCGGCCAAGGGCGTGGGACCGGCCGGCGACGTCTTCTCCCTCGGCGCGGTGCTCGCCACGGCCGCGACCGGCCGGAACCCGTTCGGGGAGGGCATGGACGCGATGGCGCTGCTCTACCGCATCCGGCACGAGCAGCCCGACCTGGACGGTCTGCCCGACACCTTGCGGGACGTCGTCACCGCCTGCCTGGACAAGGACCCGGACCGGCGGCCGACGCCGGAGCAGGTCCGGGAGCGGCTGCTGCCGGATCCCGACGCCACGGTCCGGCAGGGGAGCTGGCTGCCGCCCGCGCTCGCCGAGTCCGTGGCGCGGCTCGCCACCGACCTGCTCGACCTGGACGCGCCGGCGGCGCCGGACCCGCCGTTCACCCGCCCCGCACCTCCCCCGTATCCGCCGACGGCGGCCTACCCGGCGGCCTACTCCGCGGCTTACCCGGTGCCGCCCCGGCGGCCGCGTCGGAGGGCGGCAGCCCTTACGGCCTCGCTCGTCACCGCCCTGGTCACCGCCACCGCCGCCTGGGGGGTGTGGTCGAGCGGCGTTCTCAGTGACGGCGCGGACACCTCGTCGGACGCCGGGGGCACCAGCACACCGGACACCTCACCGACGACCAGCGAGGCCACGAGCCCGCCTGACACCACGGCGACGGCCACGGCCACGGCGACGGAGCCGGAGCCGGAGCCGGAGCCGGAGCCGGACAGGACGGCCGATCCGTCGGTGGTGCCCGACGGATTCGTCGGTACCTGGGAGACCAAGCTGACCGTGGATCCCACCAGCGACGACACCACCATCACGATGACCCTGCGCCACGGCCGGGTCGGCGCCGTCGTCGGCACCATGTCCCTCTCGTCCGCCCAGCTCATCTGCCGGTACGACCTCCGGCTCACCGTCGTCGAGTCCACCCGGATCGCCGTGGCGAACGCGGGTGTGACCGGAGGCAGCACGGACTTCTGCTTGGGTTCGCCCACCGGTTCCGACACGGAGGTCCTGACCTTGTTGTCCGCCTCCACGCTGCAGGTCGGCAGCGGGTACGACCCCCAGCGCATGACCAGGCAGGAGACGTCATGAGACCGGCAGGGCGGACCTGTCAGGCGTCAGTTGTCCCCCTGCTCGTTCCGCCACACGGCGAGCTGGGTGCGCGAGCGGAAGCCCAGCTTGGCCAGGATGCGTTCGACGTGGTTCTCGGCGGTACGCAGGGTGATCGTCAGCCGGACCGCGATCTCCTTGTTGGTCAGGCCCGCGGCCACCAGGTCGGCGACCTGACCCTCGCGCCGGGTCAGCACCCGGGCGGGCGCGTCGGCCTGTTCCTCTCCCAGGACGTACGCCATCGCCGACGGCACCGGCCGGCCCGCCCCGGAGCGGTACGCGCGGTCGTACGCCCTCGCACCGAGTTTCTCGCGGACGGCGCTCTCGTGGTGGCGGTGGGAGTCGAGCAGGAAGGGCGGCGCGGAGAGCGTCCCGCCGATCGTTTTCCACAGGGTGTGCAGGATGCCGAAGAGTTCGGCGGCCCGGTGGGCGTCGCCGGCCGCGGCGGCGCTCTGCGCGACGAGTTCGACGCACATGGCCATGTCCCACCAGTCGTTGAAGGGCCGCAGCCCCCGTACGGCGGTCCGGGCCTCGGCCGCGGCGGTGCCGTGGTCGCCGTCGGTCCACGCCGCCAGCGCCCGTACGAAGTGGGTGAGCGCGCCGACCCAGGACTCGCCGTGCGCGGACGTGACGGCCTCGCACTCGGTGCCGAGCCGGGCCGCGAGCGCCCCGTCGCCGAGGGCCGCGGCCACCAGGGCGCGTTTCATCGTGCACTCGGTGGCACCGCCGACGTCGCCGAGGGCGCGCAGCCCGGCGGCCGCCGCCGTGAACAGCGCGGCGGCCTCCGGCAGTTCCTGGCGCCAGGTGGCGACAACGCCCCGGTGGTGCCGTATCCAGGCGGAGGCGGCCCGGTCACCCTCCTGTTCGGCGGCCGACCGGGCCTCGTCGAGGATCGGCAGGGCGTCCTCCACGGCCCCTTGGAGAATCTCCAGGTAGGCCCGGGTGGCCAGCGCGGCGGCCCGGCCGGGGTCCGCGGCCGGGCCGGCCTCCAGCAGCCGTGACAGCCAGTGCCGGCCCTCCTCCAGGGAACCGAGGGTGATCCAGTAGTGGCGCGGCGCCACGGCCAGGACCATCCCCTGGGCCGTCTCGCCCGGTGTCTCCAGACAGAACTCCAGCGCCGCGCGCAGATTGGCGTGGTCGTGGCGCCGCCGGGTGAGCAACTCGGCCTGCCGGGGCCCGAACCACTCGCGTTCGGCGCGTACGGTCAGGTCCAGGAAGTAGTCGCGATGGCGCCGCCGAAGGCGCGCCACCTCACCGTCCTCACCGGCCAGTTGTTCCCGCCCGTACTCGCGGATGGTCTCCAGCATCCGGTACCGGGACCGGCCGCCGTTCTCCTCCCGGTCCTCCTCCCGGATCAGCACCGACTTCTCCACCAGCCCGTCGACCGCGTCCACCACGGCCTCCCGGGGAAGGCCGTCCCCTGAGCACACGGCCTCAGCGGCGGGCAGGTCGAAGCCGCCCGCGAAGACCGAGGCCCGCTCCCACAGCGCCCGTTCCCGCGCGGTGCACAGCGCGTAGCTCCAGCCGATCAGTTCCCGCAGGGTGCGCTGCCGCGGCAGGGCGGCGCGGCTGCCCAGGGTGAGCAGCGCGTAACGGTCGTCGAGCCGGGCCAGGATCTCCGGCACGGTGAGGGTCCGCATCCGGGCCGCGGCGAGTTCGATCGCCAGCGGCAGGCCCTCCAGCCGGTGCACCAACTCCGCGACGGCGCCGGCGTTCTCCGCGTCGACGGTGAAGCCGGGCCGGACGGCGGCGGCCCGCTGCTCGAACAGGGCGACCGCCGGGAACCGGCCGATGTCCCGCGCCGAGCGCCGGCCACCGGGTTCCGGAGTGGCCAACGCCGGTACGTGAACGACCTGTTCACCGGTGACGCCGAGGGCCTGCCTGCTGGTGGTGAGGACGCTCAGTCCGGGGGCGGCCCTGAGCAGGGCGTCCACGGTGCCCGCACAGGCGTCGATCAGGTGTTCGCAGTTGTCCAGGACGAGCAGCAGCCGTCGGGTACGGAGGTGTTCGACGACGACGTCGTGCAGGTCGCGGGCGGAGACTCCCCGCAGGCCGAGGGCGCCCGCGATGCCCTGGGCGAGCAGCTTCCCGTCGCGCAGAGCGGCCAGTTCCACGGTGTGGACTCCGTCGGGGAACGTGTCCACGACGGTGGCGGCGACCTGGAAGGCCAGCCGGGTCTTGCCCACTCCGCCGACGCCGGTGAGCGTGACCAGCCGGGACGCGGTCAGCCGCCGTCTGATCCCGGTGACCTCGCCGCGCCGCCCCACCAGGGCGGTGAGCGGGACCGGCACCCCTACGGCCGACGTTCCGTTGTGCGAAGCCCCCGTCGTCATGGTCACAACATATAACTCGGCTCAGGTTGGCTCCCGCGAAGTCGAGGCCGTCGCCCAGGACTCGGCTTCGTACCCGCTCCACGCCGCGACCGACCGGGTCAGATCACGCGGAAGAGGTCGGCGGCGGCGTGGACGTCGGTGAGGTCCTCGATGGAACGGAGGTTGTCGCACAAGGCCTGGAGGGCCGAGTCGGCCTCGGCCGCGCGCGGGGCGCCGATGACCACGCCGAAGACCCGGAAGCCCAACCGGTGCTTGGCGTCGTTCCAGCCGCGCATCCACTCCTCGGTGACGCCGCAGTCGTCGTCGGTGATCATCACGATGTCGCCGCGCGTGCGGGCGGCGTCGTTGAACTCCTCCTCCAGCAGTTCGCCGGCCGCTGACAGCGGCGTCTGGTAGCTGGTTCCGCCGCCGAGGAAGGTCTCCGCGAAGTCGAGGATTCGGTCGATGCCGGCGGGCCGGCCGGCCGGGAAACGGAAGACCTGGAGCCTGCCGGGGGCGGAGAACAGGATGCCGACGAAATCGCGCCCCGCGTGGCGGGCCTGGTCGAGCAGCGCGAGGGCGCAGGCCTTGGCCCACGCCTCCCTCGTGATTCCGCCGGGTCCCGCCTCGTACATGGAGTGCGAGGTGTCCACGCACGCGATGACGGCGCCCTTGCCGGTGGCCTGCTCTCCCTGGCTGTCGTAGAGCATCAGTTCCCCGGCGGCGTAACGCACGGCGAACACCGCACGCAGTTCGGGCAGGCCGAGATGGACCAGCTCCGAGGGAACGACGCGGGAAAGATCGTTGCCGAGCGTGACGCCGACCAACTCCCCGGTGGCGTTCTCCACCTTGCGGGCGCGCTCACCGCCGGCCATCTGCCGGAACCGGCCGATCAGTTCGGCCCACTGCGCGAGACGGCCGGTGCGCAGCCGCTCGGCGAGCCGGGCGCGCTGGTCGAACGGCATCCGCTCCAGCGCGCCGGGAGCAACGCCCCATGCCCGCATCAGCGCGGTCTCCTGCCGTACGGCCTCGGCGGCCTTCGCCGCCGCGTTCCGCGCGGCGGCCCGAATTCCGGGGGCTGCTGCCGTGAGGGCCTGATCGGCGGCCTGGGCGGCCTGCCGCGCTGCTGCCGCAGCGGTCTCGGCGGTCTCGGCTGTCTCGGCCGTCTCGGCCGTCTCGGCCGTCTCGGCCGTCTCGGCCGTCTCGGCCGTCTCGGCCGTCTCGGCCGTCTCGGCCGTCTCGGCCGTCTCGGCTGTCTGTTGTACGGCGTCGGCGGCCGGGGTCGGCACGGTGCCGTCCCCGTCGGACCGGTCCGCCTCGTCGGCGGCCTGCTGGAGCGCCTCGCCCACGGCAGTCGCCGCGGCTCGGGCGTCCTGCTGGGCCTTCTTCGCCTGCTCGGCCTGGTCCTGGGCCTGACGGGAGTGCTCCAGCATCCGGCGCAGCGCGGCGGCCTGGGCGAGTACGGCCATGGCGGCGGCGTAGGGGTCGCCGGCCGTCTCGCGGTGCAGCTCGGCGAACTCCGGTGACTCCACCAGTGCGCTGATGATCTGGTGGTTGACCAGCCGGGAGGGGTCCATCTCCGCGCGCTCGCGCAACCGCGGGCTGACCTTGTAGGCGGCGAGGAACGCGTCGGTCAGGAGGTCGGTGGTGAGATCGGTGGTGAGGGCAGTGGTGGGGTCAGAGGCGAGGTCCTCAGTGGTGTAGTCGTGGCGTCCGCTCAGTTCCTTGGACAGATCGCGCAGTCCGGCCGACTGTTCGTAGGTGTCGCGCCAGGTGATCCGGTCGAACCGGTCCGCGACCACGGCCGCGGTGTGCCGGTCGGGTGCGGCGGCGGAGGCGGACAGGCCCACCCGCTTCCCGGCCCTGCTCGTCGGCTCGTTGAGCTTGCTCGGTGCTGTTCTGTCCCTCACAGCTGGGCCTGCACCGTGCTCGCGTCCACCCCGAGGGCCTCGGTGAGAACGCGGGCGCGGACGGCGCGCTGGCGGCCGGTGACCCGGTCGATGGCGGCGGTGGAGCGGCCGGCGCCCGCCGCCTCCTCGCGCAGCTTCTCCAGGCGCTTCCCCGCCATGGCGAGCTTGTTGTGGGCCTTCTTGATGACCCACTCGCTCAGCGCCTCGCGGGACTGCCCGGCCATGGCGTCGAGTTGGGCCTCCAGTTCCTCGATGGCGTCGGCGAGGTCGAGGGCCTCCTTGGCGTCGGGGTTGACCAGTTGCAGCACC
Organism: Streptomyces bluensis; assembly: GCF_014650715.1. Classification (GTDB taxonomy): domain Bacteria; phylum Actinomycetota; class Actinomycetes; order Streptomycetales; family Streptomycetaceae; genus Streptomyces; species Streptomyces bluensis. The sequence goes on from NZ_BMVM01000019.1 coordinate 111,334, forward strand.
TCGCGTTCGACGGTCGGGCGTTCGGCGGGCGAGTCCCACAGCACATGGGTCAGCACCGGCAGGTCGGTCTCGGCGACCGCGGGGCGTCCGTCGAGGTACGCGGACGCCTGGAGCAGGCCCACCGCCTGCCGCCAGCGGCGGTCGGAGGCGACGAGTTCCTTGCGGCGCAGGGCGGCCCGCAGTGTGCATATGGCATCCACGATCGCGTCGGGGACGTCCACGGCCGGGACGGCCTCGGTCACGGCGTGCCGCAGCGCGGCCAGTTCGACGGTGGTGCGTGCCGGTGGCGCCGGGCGGCTGACGGCGGAGCGGACCAGTGCGGCGAAGTTCGAGGGGTCCTCCAGGTAGCCGACCTCGATCCGCACCAGCAGGCGGTCGTAGATCGCGGCCGCGTCCTCCTCGCCGGGCAGTTCGTTGCTTGCCGTGATGGCGCCGATCAGGGGGCAGCGGATCGGCTCGCCGCCGCTCTCGGGGTGGTAGATGCGCTCGTTGAGGTAGCCCAGCGTCTCGTTCAGCGCGGCCGTGGAGCACTTGAAGATCTCGTCGATGAACGCGACATGGGCGGTCGTGGCGCGGCCGTCGTAGACCTGGCGGTACTCGCCTTGGGCCAGCGCGGCGACGTCGATGGGTCCGAACATCCTCGTCGGCGCGGTGAACTTCGACAGGAGGATCTCCCAGTAGGCCGCCCCCTCGATTCTGCCCGTGAGCTCCCGGGCCATCTCGGACTTCGCCGTTCCGGGCGGGCCGAGCACCAACGAGTGCTGCCCGGCCAGCAGGGTCACCACCAGCGTCCGCACCACGTCAGCGCGCTCGTAGAAACGGTCCGACAGTTCGTCGCTGATCGCCCGCAGTCTCTTGGCGGTGTCCTGCGCGTCCTGCGCGTGCTGTGCGTGCACGTTCAACCCCTTGCCCGTAACGCCCTGTTGGCCGACGAGACGGCCCTGCTCCTCGAACCTACGGCCCCAGGAGCAACACGCGCATCAAGGATCCTCTGAGCCGGCCGACGGCGTGCCGCGCTGCCATCGGGCCAGGACGGCCGCCGCCACCGTGGCGGTCACGAACGAACCCCCGGCGAGCGCGATGTAGGCGTGCACGCCCGCCGCCGAGTTCTCCTCCTCCCCGCCGACGAACACCGTGGTGGACGTGAGCACCGCCGCGCCCATCATGTTCATCACCACCGAGCCGATCGCGAGCATGACCTGGACCAGGCCGGTCACAACGCCCTGTGAGGCGATCGGTGCCACGCTCGTCGCCATGTTGAAGCCGGACGTGACGATCGCTCCGGCCGTGAAGCCCAGCAGGGCGGCGAAGACGAGCGCGGCGTAGAACTGGGAGACCGAAAGGTACATCCCGATGGTTGCCACCGTGCCGAGCGCCACCCCGCCCGCCAGCGTCGGCGCCGGTCCGACGCGGGTGGCGAGCCATCCCGCCAGGGTGCCCCCGGCCATGATGCCGACGGCCGGTGCGGCGAACAGCAGGCCCCGTACGCCCTGGTCGGCGAGTCCGTAGCCCAGGCCGTCGGCCGGCGCGACCTCGGCGATCAGGCTGATGAGCTGGAGCAGGCTCTGGTAGGCGCCGGTCGAGAGGACGACCACCAGCAGGGTGAGGGCCAGTGGTCTGCTGAGGTTCCTGATGTCGATCACGGGCTCGGGGATCCGCCGCGCCCTCACGGCCCACCTGGCCAGTACCACGGCACCACCGATGAGGAGGGCGACCGGGCCCGCGGCCGACCAGCCGTACTCCGACCCGAGACTCACATAGCTGAGCACCGCCGCCAGGCCCCCGCCGAGGAGAACGGCCCCGACGACGTCGAGCTTGCCGCCGGTCCTGACCGGGGACTCGGGAATGAGGCCGCGCACGCACACCGCCGCGACGGCTGCGACGACCGCGGACACGACGAACACGCTCCGGAAGCCGTACTCCGCGGCCAGGACCTCGAAGAGGAACGGCGAGACGATGCCGAGGACCGCCGAGCCGGACGTCACCACGCCGACCGCCGTCATCGCGATGCGAGGAGCGCAGATCTGCCGGACGAGCGCGACCGAGAGGAACATGGCGCCCACGGCCGCGCCCTGCAGCAGGCGTCCCGCGATGAACACCCAGACGGTGGGCGCGACGAGGCACACGAGGGCACCCGCGCAGCACGTGAGCAGAGCCGCTACGAGGACTTTGCGCGTTCCGTACATGTCGGCGCTCCTGCCGAGCAGCGGCGCCCACATCGCTCCCGCCAGCAGCGCGCTGGCGTTGAGCCATGCCGCCTGGTCGGTGCCGAAGTGGTCGAGCATCTCGGGCAGGACGAGCAGCGGCGCCCCGATGACCGTGTCCACCATGACGTTCACGAGCATCAGGACGGCAACCCGGCGGACGAGCCGCCCGCTCCACCTCGTGTACCGCTCACCGCTCGGCGCATCCGTGCCGCCTTCGGTGCCGCTCATGCTGCGCGTCGGTAGAGGGGAGCTCATGTCAGCTCCTGTATCTGTCCAACGTGGTTGCCGAGCAGCCTGAACGGGGCCAGGTGCCGGATGATCTCCGTCGCCCGGCGGGCCGGGAGACGGGCCGCGATGTGTCCGTCGGGGCGGATGAGGATGAGTTCACCCGGGAGCGGCCGGTAGGTGCGCCGGAACTCGCCCTCGGCGTCGACGACGTCGCTGTCCGGGGCCCGGCCGATGCGATGCACATGGAGGCGGGTCGGGGTGGCTCGGTCGCGGGTGACCGGTTCGGGGTGCTCGTAGGCGAGGAGGGACCAGTGCGGTCCCCGTAGCAGGTCGAAGAGGTCGAAGACGTCGGGGAGGACGGAGAGATCGGAGGGTTCGGAGAGGACGCGGAGGTCGGTGATGTCGGAGAGGTCGGAGAGGTCGGCGGTGAAGGCCCTTCCTTTCAGCCCGCCGACGTTCGGTGCCCGGTCGCCGGGCAGGGGGCCGGGCGGGAGATCGTGCAGGGGGTCGTGCGGGAGACGGGGCCCCGGTTCCGAACCGGGTTCCGAACCTGGTTCCGGCGCGGGTTCCGGCGCGCCGTGTTGGGTGAGCGGACTGGTGCGATAACGGATGCCCAGGCCGGTGGTCATCGCGCCGTCGGCGATGCCCGAGAGCGCCGTGCCCAGTCCGTCCTCGCTGCCGCGGTCCGCCTGCCCGACGACCCTGCGCATCTTCTCCGTGCTGGCCGCCAGGACCGTACGGGCGACCGGGATGCGTTCGGCGGCGTACGTGTCCAGCAGGCTCGGGTCGGCTCCCTCGACGAGGACGCCGGCGAGTTTCCAGCCGAGGTTGTAGGCGTCCTGGATGCCGGTGTTCATGCCCTGGCCGCCAGCGGGGGAGTGCACGTGGGCGGCGTCTCCGGCGAGCAGGACGCGGCCCTTGCGGTAGTCCTCCACCATGCGGACGTTCACGCGGTAGACCGACAGCCAGGTCGCGCCGCTCAGTACGACGCTGCCCGCGCCGGCACGTTCGTCGAGCAGCTGCTGGTACAACTCCCGTGACGGGACGCCCGGTTCCGCACCCGGCGCGATCGGGCTCTGGAACTGCCACAGGTCGCTGCCGGGGAGTGGGGTGAGGCCGAGCATGCCGTGTGCGGACGGCCAGATGTGTATGTGGTCGCGGTCGAGGTCCGGTCCGGTGACATCACCGAGGTACCAGCGCTGCTGCTCGTACGTCTCCCCGTTCAGGGGAAGCCCGATGAGTCCGCGGGTGCCGCTCCTGCCGCCGTCCGCCCCCACGACGTAGCGGGCGCGGACGGTCTCCCGGCCGCCCGGCGTCCGCAGGGTGACGGTGACGCCGGTGTCGTCCTGGTCGAGGCCGACCGCCTCGGTCGCGAACTCCACCCGACCGCCGCGGTCTTCGAGTCGTTCGCGCAGCGCTCGCTCCACATCGAACTGGCCGATCCACAACGCGTCGGGGTACGGCGTCGAGAACGACTCCTTCGCCCGGACCGAGATCGACGGCCGGTCCACGATCGCGCCGGTCGGTTCGTGGAACCGTAGGGGAAGCCCGGCGACACCGCGCCGCAGGACGTGGTCGACCGCGCCGAGGTCGTCGAGGACTTCGAGAGAGCGGGACTGGATCGTCTTGGCCTTGGAGGCGCGGTTCGGTAACGGGTCCCGTTCGACGATGCGGTGGGCGACTCCGCGACGGGCGAGGTCGCACGCCAGGGTCAGGCCGGTGGGTCCGGCTCCGATGACGAGGACGTCGGTGTGGGGTTCGTCGGTCATGGGGTCCTGCATGAGGTCCTTGAAGTCCTTCCGAAGGGTGGTGGGGGGCGGCGGGTTCTGCGGGCCGGGGGCCGTGTGCTCCCTCCGAAAAAGTAAACTACACCGTACAGTTTCAATTTTGCGTAAGGGTAGGCTGAGCGCATGGCGACGACGAGAGCGTCCGTTCAGACCCCTGGTCGACGGCAGCGGTCCGAGAACAAGCGGGCGGCCATCCTGAACGCGGCCGCGGCCCTGTTCGTCTCCGAGGGATACGAGCTCACCAGCGTCGACGCCATCGCGTCCCGGGCCGGGGTGTCCAAACGCACCCTCTACGACCACTTCGGCGACAAGCAGACCCTCTTCCAGATCGTCCTCACGCGCGTCACCGACGCCTTGGCGGCAACCGTGCGCACGGCGATCGAGCAGGAACTCGCGGAAGGACGCGACCTGCGCGAAGCGCTGATGGCCTTCGCGTCGCGCGTGGCGACAGAGGCGTTCCCGTCCTCGGACTACGTAACGTTCCGGCGACTGACCTCGCAGGAGCGGTCGGCGCCACGGCTCCCGGAGACCGTGCGTGAGCGTCCCGAACGGATGCTGGAGGAGCGGTTCGCGCAACTCGCGGCGAACGGCGAGATCCGGACGGCCGACCCGCGCCGCGCCGCACAGCACTTCACCGCACTGACCGTTCTCCTCGCCGTCGATGCGCTCAGGGACGAGCCGGCGGGCGCGGTGGAGGAATCGGAGATCCTCGCGATCATCGCTGACGGCGTCGACGCGTTCCTCCGCGCCTACCGCTGACCTCGCATGCCGCTTCGGTGACCGCTTCGGGACCGTTGCGCTGGGGGGCGATCAGGCGGACGCCGTGGTCGCGTACACGCAGTGCCCCTCCGGCGACGTCCCGTTTCCAAGTCCTGTCCACGGCTGGGCCTTCGACCGCTGGATGCTCGCCTCAGAGCGGCAGGTCGTCCGGCAGTACCCGGAATGCCTTGTGGCGGCCCAACGGCCGTACCGCGCGGAAACCTCGTCGGTCGAGGGTGAGGATCGCCTCGGTGTCGTAGTCGGCGGCGAGGGCCACGTTCACAGCGCCGGCGAGGTCCAGGTCCAGCCCGCCACCACGGACACGGACAGACTGAGGAGCTCCCCGGTGGTCCTCTGTGATCTCCGGCGTGCGGGTCATGAGGCGGCCGTCGCCGCGCTGGGGTGGTCCCGGCCACGCGTTGTCGGGGACCGGACGCCGAGCGCGTCGCGTTCCTTCCACGCAGCGGAACGAAACAGGGCAGGGGCCCCCTCAAGGCCGGGCGGATTCCGGGGGCCCCTGCTGTCGCGCGTTACCGCGTCACTTGGCGGGCTTGTAGAAGGCGTAGGTGGCGGAGTAGGGAACGCTGATCTGGTCGGTACCGGTGCAGGCCGTGGTGGGGGCCACACCGCCGCGGGTGTTGAGGCGCTGGATGTAGGAGACGTCGGCGAAGACCCCGGCGCCGCGCGTGGCGGTGGACTGCAGGAGGAGTTCGGGGATGGTGCCGGTCTTGGGGGAGGTGGCGACGGCGGAGGCGTTGACGGCGCTGCCGTCCACCGTGGACACCCAGACAGGGCCGCGGGAGTGGAGGGCGACGGGGCGGCGCGAAGGGTCGTTCTTGGCCCAGAGGGTGGCGGCGGGCTCCAGCAGCTTCCAGGCGCCGTCGGTGCAGGCGTAGGTCTGGACGCCCTCGGCCGAGAGGACGCCGGTGAGCCGGTTGCCGTCGGGGACCTTCAGCGCGGCGGGAGCGTCGACGCCGCTGCGGGCGGGCTGCGAGGCCGCGGCCTGGCCGACCGTCGCGCTCAGGAGGGCACCGGAGGTCACGGCGGCGAGAGCCGTGGTGGTGAGGATGAGACGCTTGGTGAGCTTCATGGGGGTGTCTCCAAGAGATTTCTGAATGACTTGGCGGGGGCCCGGTGGCCAGGGGCCCGGTGGCCCCGGGCCGGGGCCAGGGGCTGGGGGCCGGGGGTCAGCCCCAGGTGCTGCTGAGCTTCGCGGCGTAGCCCTTCTGGTAACCCGCCGCGTTGGGGTGGAAGACCTCCGTCAGCCGGGACAGGTCGACACCGTTGATCCACGGATCGGAACCGCAGGCCTCGTGGCCGTTGAACTGGTTCCGCATGTCGATGAAGTAGACGCTTGAGGAGATCGACGCGGCGAGGGTGCCCTCCGCCAGGGCGTCGGCCATCCCGTTCATGGAGGTGCGCTTGGCGGCGCTGAGGTCGATCGCGCCGCACGAACCGGTCGGGGAGATCGTCCGCGGGTAGCCGAGGACGAGGACCAGGGCATGCGGCGCACGGGCCTTGATGTCCTTGTACAGCCCGCCGAGTTCCGTCACCAGCTGGTTCCTGGCGTAGTGCGACATCCAGTTCGTGGCCGTCGCGCAGTAGCTGTCGCTCTGGGTGAGGCACGCCTGGACGACCGAGGCGAACTGGGCGTCGTTGCCGCCCACGGTGAGGGTGACGAGGCTGGTCTTCTCACTCAGGGCGGACAACTGGTCGTTCCGGACGTCCGCGATGGTCGCACCGCTGCACGTGACGTCCTTCAGCGCGTACTTGGGGTGGGCGGCCGCGTACAGCCGCGGATAGCTGGTGGGGCTCCGCAGACAGTCGCCGCTGGAGGCGTCGTACGGGGCCGCGCCGACCCCGGACGCGTACGAGTCGCCGAGCGCGACGTACTCCGCTTCGGTTGCCGCCTGTGCGGGGGCGCCGGAGGCGGCCCCCAGGCCGGCGAACGCCAATAAGGCCGCGGCGACAACCGATGTCAGTCTTCGCATTGCTTCCTTGTGCTTCCTTCTGGATCAGGGCGCCCGAAATCGACGGGCGAGGATCGTGCAGCGTCGTGCCGGTCGAGCCGTTCCGGCGACCGACACGACGCGCACTGACAGAGAGGGTTCGAAGACGGTCTTGGTTGCTCGGGGCGGGCCGGCGGATCAGCCGCCCGGCCGCCTGCCCCGGGGTTTGCTCGCCGCCAACGCCCGGCGAGCGCGAGGCAGGATCCCTACTCTTCAGGGGTGCTCTCATACGACGAGTTGACTTCACCGGAGCGTGAGCTGTGGGATGCGTTCCCCGAGGGACGCCACGTGGACCTGCGCACGGGCGTGCCCGAGGACGACCGTGTCTGCGAGGGTGGGCATTGGGGTCCCGGGCGGACGGTTCGGGCCGCCGTGATCGTGGCACTCCTTCAGGGCGCGAACACCGCGCAGCCGGGCGCCGTCGCGTGTCTGAGTCTCGCCGGGGCGCGGATATCCGGGCACCTCAACCTGGCCGGCGCACAGATCGCTCACGCCTTCTGGCTGCGGGACTGCTGGTTCGAGGAAGGCGTGGACCTCTCCGGAGCGTCGACCCAGTCGATTGCGATCGTGGGCAGCCGGGTGCCGGGCGTCGAAGCCGGCTTGATCCGTATCGAGGGGCGCCTCGACCTGCGGCGCTCCCGCGTGGAAAGCGGCTCTGTCTCGCCGTACCACCGCAGGCTCACCGCCTTGTCGCTCATCAACGCCCACGTGAGCGGTGCCGTGAGCCTCAACGGCGCCGAAATCACCGCACCCGGGGAATGGGCGGTGTCCGCCGGCGGACTGGTCGCGGAGGGCGGCGTCTACTGCGTGGACGGATTCGTCGCGCACGGTGAAGTCCGTCTCATGGGGGCACAACTGCCAGGCGGACTGCACATGCGGGGCGCACTGCTGGAACACCCCGGCCGACGCGGGGTGGCGCTCGCCCTGGACAACGCCGTGGCCTCGACGCTCGACTTCTCCGACGGGTTCAGCGCGGACGGGACCGTACGACTGCGGGGCGCCCGGATCTCGGACCTGACCTTTGAAGGAGCCGTCCTGAACGGGCCGCCCGACGGCCACGGCCCGTCACTGGAAGCAGTACTGATGCAGGCCGTCGACTTCGACTTCACGCTCGCGCGGCCGCCGTCCGGCATCGTGGACCTGCGGGGCGCTCAGGTGTCCTATCTCCACGACAGCGACCGCAGCTGGCCGGACGTGGTGGAGCTGGACGGCTTCGTCTACGGCTCCATCAAGGTGGACGAGGCGGGCGAGCGTCAGGAGGCAGTGGGGCCGCGGCACTCCGTGGCCCGCCGTGTGGCGTGGATACGACGCAGCCCGCGCTACAACCCCCAGCCCTATGAGCAGTTGGCGAGCTGGTACCGGAAGGCAGGCCATGACGACGATGCCCGCCGCGTGCTCCTGGCCAAACAGCGCCATCGGCGTCGCACTCTGCCCCCGGCCGCACGAGCGTGGGGCCATCTGCTCGATGCGACCGTCGGCTACGGCTACCGCCCCTGGCTGGCCGGCGTCTGGCTCCTCGCGCTGACCTTGCTGGGAGCAGTGTCCTTCGGCACTCACTCCCCCAACCCGGCCAAACAGGGCGAAGGCACCCCGTTCCAGCCGCTCGTCTACACCCTCGACCTCCTGATCCCCATCGGTGGTCTGGGGCAGCGCGCGGCCTGGTACTGGTCGAGCGACAGCCTGCAATGGCTGGCCTACTCGCTGATCGCCCTCGGCTGGGTGCTGACGACCGCCGTCATCGCGGGTGTCACCCGCACCCTGCAGAAGAACTAGTACAACGGCCTGGCGACGGTTCAACCAGTGGCCGTGGCGACGGGGCGCACCCGCTGCGCCAACGGGCCGGGCTGCCGGGCTACCGGCCGACCGCAGCCGCATCCGGACGCGGTGCCCCGGGCACGGCCGGCGCGGCAGGCCGGTTGCGTGCCAGCATGATCGCGGGCACCGCGGCGAGGACGAAGAGCACTCCCGCCATCGCGACGTAGAGGTACACGCCGGTCGCCGTGCTCACCGGGGCACCGTCGGCAGAGGTCCCGGGAACAAGGGTCGCTTTGAGCACCTCGCCCCCGGCGATGTTGAAGACGACCGAGCCGAGGGCGAGTACGACCGACACCAGACCGGCGATCGTGCCCTGCCGTTCGGGCGCTTCGAGGCTGGTCGCCAGGTTGTAGCCGGAGGCGCCGATCGCGCCTGCGGCCATGCCGAGCGCGGCGCCGCAGGCGATCGCCGGCGGGAGCGCTGACACGCCCGCCAGCATCGCGAAGGTCGCCACTGTGCCGACGGCGATGCCGCCGAGGAGGGGCAGTGCGGGACCGAACCGCCCCGCGATCCATCCGGCGCACATTCCGCCGACGACGATGCCGAGATTGGGCGTGGCGAGCAGCACCGCAACCGCCTCTCCGTCGCCCAGCCCGTAACCGAGCCCCAGGTCGGGGGGCACCTGGGCGATGATGCTCGTCAGTTGCAGCATGCTCCGGAAGGAGCCTGCTGCCAGTACCAGGGCCAGCAGCGTCAGCAGGATCGGGCGGCTGAGAGCCCGGATGTCGATGATGGGTTCGTCGACCCGCAGCGCGAGGAACGCCCAGCCGGCCAACGCGGCGGCACCGGCCGCCAGCAGCGCGACCATGCCGCCGGACAGCCATCCGAGGTCGCTCCCGAGGCTGGTGTAGGCGAGCACCGCGCCGAGGCCGCCGCCGAGCAGGAGCGCCCCGCGCACGTCGATCCGGCCGGTGCTGCGGATCGGCGACTCAGGGATGAAGGAACGCACGAAGAGCGCGGCGGCCGCGGCGAGCAGCGCCGCCACGACGAACACGCTCCGGTAGCCGAACGCATCGATGACCGGCTTCATCAGGAACGGCTCGATGATCCCGACGACCGACGAGCCGGACGTCACGAGCCCGACCACGGCCATCGCCACCCGCGGGGTGCAGATCTGGCGTGCGAGGGCCACCGTGAGGAAGACCGCGGCGAAGGCGGTGCCTTGAAGGAAGCGCCCCACCAGGAAAATCCAGACGTTGGGGGCGGCGAGGCAGACCAGCGCTCCGGTACAGGCGAGGAGCAGCGTGCCGATGAGTATCCGGCGCTTGCCGAAGATGTCGGAACTCTTCGCGAGCAGCGGCGACCAGATGGCGCCGGCCAGTAACGCGCTCGCATTGAGCCACGCGGCCTGGTCGGTGTCGAAATGCTCCAGTAACTGGGGCAGGACCATCATGGGCGAGCCGATGACCACGTCGGCCAGGACGTTGGCGAGGGTGAGGACGGCCGCCCAGAGGATGAGCCGCTTACTCCAGCGGTGCTCTTGGGCGCCGGGGGCTGCGGGCTCGGTCTTTTCCAGCGTGTCTTTCACTACGCGTTCTCTCCAGGGAATGGGGGGGGTGAGGTCCCGGCGAGCGGCACGCCCCGTGGGCGGCGCGGTCGGCGCGGGTTGCCGGTTGAACCGGCTTTGGTGGTCTGCTGAGGGCTGTTGGGTGTTGTCCGCGTGAAGCCGGGGGAACCCGGTTATGCCGGGGAATCCGGTTATGCCGGGGGAACCCGGTTGCCCGACGCTTTGCGCCGGGTTCAGGGCGCGCCGGCGCCGGACGCTTTCAGCGCCTCGTTGCGGGCGGCAATGGCGTCCCAGGTGGGCGGCAGCATGCGGTCGCGACCGCTGTGGACGCGGTCCTGGGCGAAAGTGACGTAGGGGCGCTGCCGAGCCTCGTACCGTGCGAACGCGACGGTGTGGTCATTGCCGCACCGTTCGAGTTCTTCGGCGAGAAAGCGGGCGCCGGTGAGCGCGAGTGAGGTGCCCCGGCCGGACAGGAAGGCCGGGCTGTACCCGGCGTCGCCGACGAGGACGACGCGGCCGCGGTGCCAGGAGGGCAGGTGGATCTGGCTCGCGGGGGTGAAGAAGAAACCAGGATCGGCGCGGGCCGCCTCCAGCAGCTCCGGGATCCGCCACGACCGGTGGCCCGCGAAGGCGTCGATGAGGATCTTCTTCTGGGCGTCCAGGTCGCGGTGGTCGTAGTCGATCGGTTCCGAGCGGAACTGGAAGACCGCAACGGCCTTGCCCTTGTACCGGAAGATGCCTGCCATCCGGCGGGGGACGTTGTATATCGAGTTGGCGCCCTCGGACTGCGCCTCGCCGGGGAGGTCGGCGAGGGCGAAGTAGACACCGAGGTGCCGGAGGTAGTCCTCCTCGGGCCCGAACACCAGCCTGCGTACCGCGGAGTGCTGGCCGTCGGCACCGAGAACCAGGTCGTACCGCCCGGTGCGGCCCGATCCGAAACGCACGTCGACGCCGCCGCCGTCGACGCCGCTGCCGTCGCCGTCGCCGTCGCCGTCGCCGTCGCCGTCGCCGTCGCCGTCGGTCAGTGTCTCGATCGAGTCGCCGAAGCGGATCGCCACGGTGTCCGGGAGCGCATCGGCGAGGATGCGCACGAGGTCCTCGCGGAGGAGCTCGATGTCGTCGTCGGAGTCGCTGATCTCCGCCATCGGCATCCGGGCCACCGGCTTGCCCTCGCTGTCGACGAACTGGGTGAACTCGGACATCCGGACCCGTTGCTTCTGGATCTTCGCGAGCAGTCCCATCCTCTCCGCGGTCTCGATCGCGTCACCGCGGATGTCGATCGGTGTGCCCGTGAGCCGGAGGTGGCGGGCGTACTCGACAACGGTGACGTCGTGGCCGCGGGTGCCGAGCTCACGTGCGCAGGCGAGCCCGGCGATACCGGCTCCGGAGACAAGGACGTTCACGTGTGCCCTCCAGGTTTCGCTGAGGTGGGTGTGCGATCGGATCGGCCCCCCGGTTCACCGCTCGCCGCTCGCTGCTCGCTGCTCGCCGGTCAGGCAGGCGAACCCGCGGAGCAGTGCGGCCGGAGGGCATGCCGCTGCCGCGGCCACACACCAACTAAAGAAACAAACTGTCGCTTTTAGCGACCCTACTTACCACCGGCTTGCTCCGCAACGCCGCGCCTGGCAAGAATCGGCACCCGAGCAGAGAACAGGAGGTGAGCGCGGCGATGGCCAACGGCACCACCGACCGGCCGCCCGCGCGGCGCCCCGGTGGACGCAACGCGCGGGTGAGAGCGCAGATCCTCGCCGCGACCGTCGAGCTCGTGGCGCGCGACGGCATCGCGGGCTTCCGCTACGAGGAGGTCGCCGAGGTCGCCGGCGTGCACAAGACCAGCGTCTACCGCAATTGGCCCGACCGTGAGGAGCTGGTGGTCGAGGCCCTGCTGAGCTACGCCGAGGATCTCGCCTCGGTCGCCGACACCGGCGACATCCACCGGGACCTGGTGGACTTCCTGCTGGCCCTCGCCGGGGGCCTGGAAACGCCGTTCGGCCGGACGCTCGAACAGGCCATCCAGCCCGCGGGCCAAAGCCCCACCGTCCGGCAGGCGTTGACCAGGATCCTCGACCAGCGCGTCTCCGCCATGCGGCGGCGGGTGGACTCCGCTGTCGACCGGGGCGAGCTCCCCCCGGTCGACAGCTCCTTCCTCGGCGAGATGATCTCCGGCCCAGTGCGCCTCATCGTCAACCGCGGCATGCGCCCGTTCACCCGCGCGGACGCGGAGCGCATCGTCGGCGTGGTGCTCGCCGGCATCCGGGCCACGGCACCGCACGTCTGAGCACGAGCACCCCGCCTTCCTCGGCGACGTACGTCCGCAGGTCGTGGCGGACGTTGCCGACCAGGCCGGATGGCGAAACGCTGCCGGAGTACCGGGTGCGATGCGACACCGTGTCCTATGCGGTGCCGGGACCGTCGAGGAATCGAAGCAGCACGGCGGCCTCCGCACGGAGCTGCCCGGCTCGGTCAGCGTGCGCCGGCGCAGTCAACTGCGCTGCGGCCTCCAGTCGCTCGGCAGCCTCGGCACGCACGACGTCCACCACATCGCGCTCGCTCAGCTCACGCCGAGTTGCTTCGGTGGCGCCGACACCAACCGGTGACTGCTCAAGGGCCGGGCTGCGGAGCTCAACGTCGTCCACGGGCACTGCCTCAGCGTTGTCCAGCGCAGCAAGCGTTGAGCGCAGGGCGCTCACCGCGGCCTTGTCACGGGAGCGCATCGCTTCCGGCAGTGCTTGACGCATACGAAGACGCAAAGACATGCCGGTGACCTTACGGCGGCGCCCCGGGACCCACAACGCCATATATGTGCGGCGCCGGACTTCCCGCCGGCTGGCGCTTCGCCCTCGGCAGGATCGCGAAGCCGGACCGGACCACTGGCGCTCAAACAACCCGACGAGCGCGAGCAGTTGGGCCTGCACCACGCGGATCTCGCCGTCCTGTGATCAGCTTTGGGACGTGGAGACCATCATCGCCAGTGCCATAGCGGTCCTTGGAACCCTGCTCGGCTCGGGCATCACGCTGGCGGTTCAGCAGCGCACCACCGACAGAAGCCACGAGTTCACCCGCCGTGAGAAACTCCGGCAGGAACGGCTCGACGCCTACTCCTCCTACGCCGGCGCGCTGCTCAACTACCGCCGCTGCCTGGTGCACCTGTGGTTCTGCGAGAACGAAGAGCCGCCGCCCGAAGACCCCGACGCCGTCCGGATCCGCGCATACGACCTGCGCTCAGGCGCGCAAGAGGCACTGTTCCGGGTGCAGATGCTCACGGATGACGAGACGCTGAGCCAGACCGCGGAGACCGTACTCGCCGATGTCACGGCCCTGGCCAAGACGGAGACCAGGACCGAACTCGACCAGCGCAGAGTACGGACCCGCGACGACATCAACCGACTCGTCCGGGCAGCCAAGCGACATCTCTGAGGCGACCGCCTGCGGACAGAGCACCTGCGACGGCCGTGAGTGAGTCTCACTGAGGGGCTTCGTCCAGACCTCGCGGTGTCCGGTCCCGGGCGCACCCGGCTCGCCAAGTCCGTGCACGACGCGGGATGGTCCGCGTTCGCCGGCACGCCGATAAGACGGGCACACGGGCCCGCACAGCGCGATGAAGCAGGAACCCCCCGGAGGGGGGCGGACGACCCAGGCCGGAATTCCTGGACTTTAGGCTGGGGAGCACGTCAACCTGATGACCGCTACTGGACTGTGGACGGGCCCGGACCGGCCTGAACTGGTCGACGAGACGCGGATGTGCGAAAGGTAACCGGCGATGTCGCTGAGCCCCGAGGGTACGGATGCGGAGTCCATGGGGTCGATAGGCGGCTATGAGCTGATCGACCGGCTCGGCAGCGGCGGCATGGGCGTCGTCTACCTGGCCCGCGCGGCCTCGGGACGGCAGGTCGCGGTCAAGCTCATCCACGCGCCGTACGCACGGGACGAGGAGTTCCGGGTCCGTTTCCGGCAGGAGGTCGCCGCGGCCCGCCGGGTGAGCGGGGCGTTCACCGCGCCGGTCGTGGACGCCGATCCGGACGCCGAACAGCCGTGGATGGCGACACTGTACGTCCCCGGCCGCACCCTGTCGGAGACGGTGACCAAGGAAGGCCCGCTGGGCGGACGGGAGTTGCGCACCCTGGGGCTGGGGCTCGTCGAGGCGCTGCGGGACATCCACCAGGCGGGCCTGGTGCACCGGGACCTGAAGCCGAGCAACGTCCTGATGGCCGAGGACGGGCCGCGCGTCATCGACTTCGGCATCTCGCGCGCCACCGACAACCAGGCCCTCACCGTGACCGGGCGGCTGATCGGCACCCCGCCCTTCATGTCCCCGGAGCAGTTCGCCACACCACGGGACGTCACCGCGGCCTCGGACGTGTTCTCGCTCGGCTCCCTGCTGGTGTACGCGGCCACCGGCACCCGTCCGTTCAACGCCGACAGCCCCTATATGACCGGCTATCAGGTCATGCACGAAGCCCCGGTCCTGGACGGAGTCGGGGAGCCGCTCCTGAGCATCGTCGAGCGGTGCCTGGACAAGGACCCGGCCGCCCGGCCCGGCACGGCCGAACTGCACCGCATGCTCCGGACACTGCCGGACTCCCTCGAAGCCGCGGCCGTCCCGGCCCCCCGCCCCCAGGACCCCCGCCCTCGCCCCGGACGACCGGGCGCCGTGCCCCCCACCCAGGTGATGGGCGGAACGGCCGGTACCGGAACCGCGACTGGTACCGGACGCGTACGGCGCGGGCGGCGCGTCCTCATCAGCCTCGCCGCGGCCCTGGCCGTCACCGGGCTGAGCCTCACGACGATGTACCTCGTGTCGGACTCGGACACGACCCCGCAGGGCCACAAGGACTCCGGGTCCCCCACCGCCCGCGGTCCGCGCGCCGCCGCACTGCCCGCCGGATGGGAGCCCTGGCGGACGGACCTGACCCGCGACTCGGGTGGCATCGACCCGATCTCCTACGCGGAGTCCGGGTGCCTGCGGGGCAGAGACGCCGTGTACTGCGCGGGATCCGGCTTCACGACCACCAAGGTCGACGCCGCCTCCGGCCGCACCCTGTGGCGGTCCGGCACCAATCCGCAGGAAGTGCGGCCCGTCGGCGTCCGGGGCGGGCTCGTCTACGCCTACTCCCTGCCGGACGACGCGGCCGCCGGCAACAGGATCCGCAAGCTGGTGGCCCTGGACGCCGGCACCGGGAAACAGCGGTGGGCCCGCCGCATCGGCGACGTCGACGCGGAAGCGCACCTGTTCAGCCGTGGGGTGCTGACGATCTCTGCCTCCACGACGGAGTTCGTCGCCTACGCGTCGTCGGGCGCGGAGTTGTGGAGGTCGTCGGCGTCGGCGCCGGGCGGGAAGTCCTGCGTACCGCTGGTGCTGGGCGGCGCCCCGTACGGCCTGTGCTCGTCGGACGACGATCCCTACGGGGCTCCGATGAGCCTGGTGCGGTTCGACGCGTCCGACGGCACCCGGAGCGATGTGGCGACGCTGCCGCCGACGGCGGAGGCGCTCGGGGTCGTCGGCGGGGAGTTCCTGTTCTCCGTTCTGGAGGACCCGAACAAGGTGGCACAGTCCGTGGGCGACTGGTCGTACGCGGGACTGGTGCGGGTGAACCCGGACAGCGGCGCCGTCAAGGAGGTACGCCTCGCGGAACCGCCGCGCGGCGCCGCCACGCTGGCGGACGGCGCCGTCTACGTCGTCCGGCAGGACGGTGTGGTCACCGCCGTGTCGGCGACCTCCGGCAAGCAGCTGTGGCGCAGGGCGACGGAGGTGGAGGGCCTGTCCGTACCGGTGTTCTCCGCGACATACGGCGACCTCTACTTCGCCAACCGTTACGGCCGCCTGCTGGCGCTGGACCGGGACACGGGAGCGGAGCGGTGGCGCACGTCCTCGATGGACGACCTGGGGGACTCGTCGGGCGACAACACGCCGAGCCTGCTGCTCGTCGAGGACGCGATCGTGGCGGTGGCGGGCGACACGGTCTTCTCCGTACGGCCGGACCGCCCCGCGACCCCGTCGGCCACCGGCGGTTGACCGGTCGCCGTGACCAGCAGCGGCCCCATCACCAGGGCGGAGACGCCCAGCCGCCTGCCCTCCCGGTACATCCATGGACGAGCAGTACGGGCGCCACGGTCCACGGCGACCCGGCGAGGCGATCGGTGGGGCCCCATCCCGGCGCGACGATCATGAGCACCAGACGGGCGCCGCCAGCCAGAAGGAGAGCTCGAAGAGGAAACCGGTCACGACGTGAGGCCCTTCGCGGCGGGGGCGGCGCCTTCAGCGCGGGTCGCCGTGCGGGACGAGGGCGTCCCGGCCCACAGGGATGCGAGCGTCCCGAGCGTGACCGCCAGCAGGATCACGCCCGCCGCCCCCAGCGTCGCCGCGTCCGGGTGGACCAGCGGCTGACCTCGCAGCGCCTGCCAGAGAACCAGCACGAAGGCGGCGGCGTACGCCCCCGAGGCGAGCACCACCAGACGCAGCCGGACCCGCTCGTCGGCCAGGCGGGCGAAACGCGGTGCGAGGACGGTCAGCAGCATCACCAGCAGCGGCAGGAACTGCAGCGCGTGCATGCCGAAGAAGTGCGGGACCCGTAGATCGCCACCGGTCGTGGACCAGCCGGTCAGCGGCATACCGGGGCCGCCGTCCGGCACGCCCACGCTGTGCGCGCCGACCACCTTGGAGACACCGCGCCGCTGCCCCGGCGCGGGCCGGGTCATCAGGAAGCCGACAGCGGCTCCGGACAGCGCCAGGAGGATGCCGGAGCGCATCGCCCAGGCGGTCGCGCGGTCGGCGATCCGGGCGCGGAGCAGCAGCACGGCGACGACGAGCGTGCCGGCCCACAGGATGACGACCGTGACGGCCATCACATTGAACAGGGCCTCGTCGAAGGGCGTCTCGTGGTTGAAGTGGCTGCGCTTGCCGCGTACGGCCTGCCCGGTGATGACCGCCATCTCGACGACGCTCGCCAGCACGACGACGGTCCCCGCCCACCAGCCCACGCGCCGGCCCTTGGGGAGCAGCGACAGCATCCAGGCCAGGGAGAGGCAGTACGGCACGAACGAGACCGCGAACTTGAACGGCTTGGACCAGATCGGCGCGCCGACCAGCACCCGGTCGTCGACGACGAGCCCCACCGCGGACACGACGGCCATCACCGCCATCGCCGCCGAGAACAGCACCAGCGGCCGATGCCATGACCGCCAGGGCGCCGCGGACGACCACGACGGCGCGGGCATACGAGAGGACATGCGAGAAGACATGCGAGAGGACACACGAACGGAAGCCATGACTACCCCCACTTGTTGATCTGATAGATAGCGACACTATCCGCTATCCGATAGGGCCACTATCTATGATGGGTGGCGGGCCGGCAAGGGCCGGCCGGCGCGGCGAGCGGGGCGAGGACCGACGACCGACGACCGGGAACCGACGACCAAGGGCCAAGGGCCGAGGAGTGAGCCGGAAGTGCGCATTGGCGAGTTGAGCCGGAGGACCGGGGTATCGGTGCCGACGATCAAGTACTACGTCCGCGAGGGGCTGCTGCCTCCGGGCGAGCTGACCAGCCCCAACCAGGCGAGTTACGGCGAGGCGCACGAGCGCCGGCTGCGGCTGATCCGCGCCCTGCTCGATGTGGGCGGCCTGAAGGTGGCCGAGATCGCGGACGTACTGGCGGCCGTCGACGACCGGGAGCGCCCGCTGCACACAGTGCTCGGCGCCGCCGCGGACCGCCTCGGCGGCGCGGACGCCGAGGACGACGACGCCGAGGCGGCGGCCGCCCGAGCCGCAGTCGCCGACTTCCTCTCCCGGCGCGGCTGGGTGACATATGAGTCGAGCCCCGCCGCCGCGGACCTGGCCCGAGCCCTCGCCGCCATGGCCAGGCTGGGCCACGGAGCGTTCGTCGAGGTACTCGACGACTACGCCGACGCCGCCGAGCAGGTGGCCCGCACCGACCTGGCCTACGTGGACCGGCAGGTGGCGGTGGAGGACATGGTGGAGGGCGCGGTCATCGGGACCGTTCTGGGTGAGGCGGTGCTCAGCTCGCTGCGGCGGATGGCCCATGTCGACGCCTCGGCGCGGCGGTACGGCGCGGACGGACCGCGAGAACGGAAGCGGCCCCCGCACGGTCACGCAGCGCACCGGGAGTGAGGCAAATCGTTACCACAGGGGCAATGTGGCACATAGGCAGTGTTATATGGGGGTATGCATCATCGGATAGGGCGCTCGCGCTTCGGGTACCGGCTGCGCACAGTCGCCGGCCAGGTCTTCGCCCTCCAGGTCATCGTTGTGCTGATTCTCGCGGCCGCGGCGTTCTCCGCCCTGCTGCTTCAGTCCCAGGCCGACGCCGACAACGAGGCCCGCAACCGTTCACTGGCCGTCGCCGAGGCCGTCGCGGCCTCCCCCAACGTGCACCAGGCCCTGGCGGGCAAGCACCCGACCGCCCAGCTCCAGCAGCAGGCGGAACAAACCCGCAAACGCTCCGACGTGGACTTCGTCGTGGTGATGAGTCCCACCGGCGTCCGCTACACCCATCCGGACACCACCCAGATCGGCAAGCACTTCATCGGCAGCATCGCGGCCGCTCAGCAAGGCAGAACCGTCACCGAGACGTCGGTCGGGACACTGGGCCCGTCGGTCCGCACCGTGGTTCCCGTCACCGCACCCGACGGGAAGGTCATCGGGCTGGTCGGCGCGGGCATCGCCGTCAAGCGGGTGAGTCTGGCAGCCGAGCGGCAGGTGCCGCTCATCGTCGCGGCCACCGGGGTGGTGCTCGGGGCGGCCACCGCGGGGTCGGCACTGATCAGCAGGCGTCTGCTCCGTCAGACGCACGGTCTCGGCCCGGCGCAGATGACCCGCATGTACGAGCACCACGACGCGGTGCTCCACGCCGTACGGGAAGGTGTCCTCATCGTCGACGCCCAGGGGCACCTGCTCCTGGCCAACGACGAGGCACGGCGCCTGCTCCGCCTGGGGGCGGACGGGGAGGGACGGCCCGTCACGGAGCTGGGGCTCGAACCGGAAGCCGAACAGCTGCTCGTCTCGGGCCGAGCGATCACAGACGAGGTGATCAAGGTCGGCGACCGCCTGCTGGCCGTCAGCCGACGCCCCATGGCCCAGCGGCCCGGCCTGGGAGGCTGGGTCGCCACGCTGCGCGACACCACCGAGCTCAGCGCGCTGATGGGCCGGGTGGAGGTGGTCCAGGAACGGCTCAACCTGCTGTACGACGCCGGCCTGCGCATCGGCACCACCCTCGACGTGACCCACACGGCTCAGGAACTGGCCGAGTTCGCCGTGCCCAGATTCGCCGACTACGTCACCGTCGACATGGCGGACGCCGTACTGCGCGGCGAGGAACCGAGCCGGCCGAGTGCGAAGGAACTACGCCGCGTCGCCCTGCACGGCATCCGCGAGGACGCCCCGCTCGACCCGCCCGGTGAGCCCGTGCATTTCGCCCCCTCCACGCCACAGGCCTCCAGCCTCAGTTCCGGGAAAGTGGTGCTGGAAGCCGACATGGCGGCCTTCTCCGGCTGGCAGGAACAGAATCCGGAAGCGGCACACAGGCTGGTGGACTACGGCCTCCACTCCATGATCGCTGTTCCGTTGCGGGCCCGCGGGGGCATGCTCGGCGTGGCGACCTTCTGGCGTTCGCGGTCCGCACCCTTCACCCAGGAAGAGGTCTCGCTCGCGGAAGAGCTCGTCGCCCGCGCGGCGGTCAGCATCGACAACGCCCGTCGCTTCACCCGGGAACGCACCATGGCCGTCACGTTGCAGCGCAGCCTGCTGCCGCACGAGCTCCCCCAGCAGAGCGCGGTCGACGTGGCCCACCGCTACCTTCCGGCGGAGGCGGGCCTCGGCGGTGTCGGCGGCGACTGGTTCGACGTCATTCCGCTGCCCGGCGCCCGCGTCGCCATCGTGGTGGGCGACGTCGTGGGGCACGGACTGCACGCCGCCGCCAGCATGGGGCAACTGCGCACCGCCGTCCACAACCTCTCCACGCTCGACCTGCCGCCCGACGAACTCCTCTGGCATCTGGACGAGCTCGTCACCCGCATCGACCAGGACCGCGACGGCGAAGCACCGATGCTCACGGGCGCCACCTGCCTCTACGCGATCTACGACCCGGTCTCCCGTCTGTGCACCATGGCCAGGGCGGGCCATCTGGAACCGATCATCGTGCACCCGGACGGCGACGCGGAGCTGCCCGGAGTGCCGGTCGGCCCTCCGCTGGGGCTGGGCGGACTGCCCTACGAGAAGACCGAGATACTCCTGCCCGAGGGCAGCAGCATCGTGCTCTTCACCGACGGCCTGGTGGAGGACCGGCAGCATGACATCGACGAGGGCATCGAGCGCCTGCGCAACGTCGTCGCGCACGCCGGACGAACCCCGGACCAGATGTGCCAGGCGGCGATCGACGCCATGCTGCCCGCGGCGCCACACGACGACGTGGCCCTGATCGTCGCCGGCACCCGGCTGCTCGACGGCGACCGCACCGCGTCCTGGGACGTACCCGCCGACCCCTCGGCCGTCGCCGGTGTCCGTGCCGCCGCCGCTCAGCTCCTCCAGGACTGGGGCATGGAGGAGGAGGCGTTCACGCTGGAGCTGGTCCTCAGCGAGCTGGTCACCAACGCCATCCGGCACGCGAGCGGCCCCATCAAGGTGCGCCTGATCCGCGACCGCAGCCTCATCTGCGAAGTCTCCGACGGCAGCAGCGTGTCCCCGCACCTGCGCCGCGCCACCACCATGGACGAAGGCGGCCGCGGCCTCTTCCTGGTGGCCCAGTTCGCCGACCGCTGGGGCACCCGCTACACCTCCGGCGGAAAGGTCATCTGGACCGAACAGCAGCTTCCCGAGGAGAAATGAATCCACCCCTCCCTGAAGGGGGGATTCCTGGCTCAGGCTGCCTCCTGGAGCAGCGCTCCAGGAGGTCTTCCGCCATCAGCACCAGCCGGGTCGAGACCAGCCCCGTCACTCGGCCAGGTGCTTGCCGAAGAACTCGGTGAGCTTGGCGACGGCAGGGGTGACGTATTCGTCCTTGTCGTACAGGTCGATGTGCGTGGCACCGTCGATGACGACCAGTTCCTTGGGCTCGGCCGCCTGCTCGATCGCTTCTCGGCTGAAGTAGGCGCTCTCCGCTTCCGAACCGGCGATCATCAGCAGGGGGCGAGGTGAGATGAGCCGGATCATCGCGTACGAGTCGTACTGGGCGAGCTGGTCGACGCTGCGCAGTACCCATCCCCGGACCGCGCGGGGGTGGTAGCCACGCGGGGTGCGGTAGAACTCGAACGTCTCCCGAAACTGCCTGGTTTCGGTCTCCAGCAGTTCCTTGGCGTTGTCCGGAATCCATGCCACCAGCTGCGGGGCCGCGCCGCGTGCCTCCTCGGTGCGCGCCGCACCGGCCTGGTCGAGCAGGGCCTGAAGGATCGCCGGGTCCTGTGTGCGGCCCAGTCCCTCACGGAACACTGACCCGAGGTCCACGGCGCTGACCGTCGCCACGCTCTTGATGCGGTGGTCGGTCTGAGCGGCGTAGGGGACGTAACCGCCGGACGCGCAGATACCCAGGGCTCCGATACGGTCCGGATCGATGTCGTCACGGGTGGTCAGGTAGGTCACGGCGGACTTGATGTCCTCGGCGCGCTGGAAGGGGTTCTCCATGCCGCGCGGCTCGCCCTCGCTCTCGCCCTGGTACGCGGCGTCGAAGACGAGCGCGGCGAATCCGGCGCGGGCCAGGCGCTTGGCGTAGATGCTCGGGCTCTGCTCCTTCACGCCGCCTCCCGGATGGGAGATAACGATGGCCGGCAGCCGGCCGTCGACGTAGTCGTCGGGGGTGAAGAGAATCCCGGCGAGGGCGAGATCGTTGCTGGGGAAGGTGACGCCGGTCTTCACGGTCTGTGTCTCCTGGTGCAGGTGGGGAAGTGCTGTGATCGCGATGGCGCGGATTCCTCCGGCAGGACCTCCGGCGGGACCTTTGTCCCCGGGGCGGTCCATCCGCCGGCCACGTCACCGACACTCGCACGCGGTACGTGGACGCGTAAGGGGCTTCTTCTGTCCCCGGACACCGCGGTCCTGGGACACGGCAGGCCCACTGTCACAGGCCCGGCCGGCTGTAAGACTTGTACCTATGAGCAGCAGCAACGGCCACGACAGCGAACTGGGCGCCTTCCTGAAGGCACGGCGCACAGAGCTGAGCCCGGCCGAAGTGGGGCTGCCTGATTCGGCCGGCAGGCGCAGGGTCAAGGGCTTGCGCCGCGAGGAGGTGGCCTTGCTGGCGTCGATCAGCCCCGACTACTACACGCGCCTGGAGCAGGGCCGCCGCCAGGCTTCCGAACCGGTGCTGGACACCCTCGCGCGTGTCCTCCGGCTCGATGACGGTGAGCGTGCCTACATGTTCGAACTGTCCGGTCGGGACGCCGCCCGGCCGCGTCGGCGCACCACGCAGAAGGTCCAGCCGCAGCTGCGGCGCCTCCTGGACGACCTCTCCACCACGCCGGCCGTCGTCCTGGGTCGCCGCACGGACATCCTCGCCTGGAATGCCATGGCGGCCGCCCTGTTCACCGACTTCGCGCGGATACCGGAGAAGAAGCGCAACTTCGTGCGGCTGGTCTTCTGCGAACCGGCCATCAGAGCGCTGTACCCGGACTGGGAGTGGGTAGCGCAGATGACCCTGGCGCAGCTGCGCATGGAGGCCGCCCGCGATCCGAAAGATCCGCGGCTGGCCGAACTGGTGGGCGAGCTGTCGCTTCAGGACCCCGACTTCCGGCGCTGGTGGGGCGCCCACCGCGTCGCCACGCAGGGATCGGGCACGAAAACGCTGAACCATCCGGTTGTCGGCCCGCTCACCCTCGACTGGTCCTTCCTCACCTCCACCGACGACCCCGACCAACAGCTCATCACCCTGACCGCCGAGCCCGGCACACCCAGCCACGACCGTCTGCGCATCCTCGCCTCATGGGCCGCGCAAACCGCCGACCACCCGATTTCGGACCGTTAGAGACTCGCCTTGCGTGCCGCGCCAGAATGCTCCTGCTGGCAGATCTGATCCCGTCACCGGGAGGCACTCGCCAATGAATCCGACGCCCAGCCCCGCCGACCCCGACGCCTGGAACGCCTACCTTGCCGAGGGCAACGCACAGCAGGCCCGCAAGCGCGTGGCGGCGGACATGCTGCTCCGGGACTCGTCGGGGCGAGTGCTGTTGGGTGAATCCGGCCTACAAGCCCGGTGGGGATCTTCCCGGCGGTACGGCCGAGGCGAACGAGCCGCCGGAGGAGACGGTGGTGCGGGAGCAGCGGGAGGGCCGCGGCGGACCGGATGCGGCGGCGGCTGACGGAGGCGGTGCGGGCACTGCGGGAGGGGCGGACGGTGTATCCGCACGACGGGCAGGCGCTCCCGTACTAGTCCGTTGCAGTACTAGGGCGCGTCTCTTTGCACGAAGGCTGGCTCCCCGGCCAGTGAGCCCAAACCGACCCGACCCGGCCCCGGCCGACCACCGGGCTCGAAGAACGGGTCACGACACCTACGACCACCGATGCGCCTCGCGCCGGGCAAAATGAGCGGCATGGTCAACGAGGGGAACATCGGCTTCACGCTGCTGCGGGGGGCGACAGGCTTCTTCCGGCCGAAGGACGGCCCGCTCCCAAAGACTGACCTGCGGGCGTTCCGCGCCGCCCTGTATGCCGCCGCCCGCGTCGTCGGAGGCGAAGTGGGCGAGGTGGAGGAGCAGGCATACCCCCGGACCTTCCACACCGCAACGATCGTCACACGCGCGGGCGAGAACATCGTCCTGTGTCACGCTCATCACCCCTGGATCGCCTTCGCCCAGACGCGACGGGACTGGTACGGAGAGGAGTTCCTCGTCCCGCCGCCGTGGGCTCACGTCTTCACCAACGCGGGCTTCGTGGTCCTTGGTTTTGAACAACTCGCCACACCACTCTCCAACGTGGACACCTCAGTGCTCACACGGGGCGAGTGGCGTGAGGTGCGCTTCTACGGCATCACCACGTTGGGCGGAGTGCTCTTCAACGCGTGGGACTGACATCCACACAGGAGGCCGCGATCGACGCCGGACCATGAACAACAAGCTTAGGGCCTGTTGTGAAATTCGATCGTCTGTCAGACCGGCCTGGGATGCTCCGACCATGGAGATGACAGTGCAGCTGACGATCGACTGCTCCGATCCGCAGAGAATGGTGACGTTCTGGGCCGAGGCCCTGGGCTATGTGCCTGAGCCTCCGCCGGACGGGCACGCCACGTGGCGTGCTTACTGGGCGGCGGTGGGGGTGCCCGAGGCAGAGTTGCAGGCCGGTGCCGGGGATGTTCCGGAGTCGATCATCGATCCTGCGGGACGTGGACCGAGGGTGTGGTTCCAGCAGGTTCCGGAGCCGAAGGTCGCCAAGAACCGGTGGCACTTCGACCTGAAGGTCGGTGGGGGCCGTGACGTCCCGCTGGACGTCCGCATACAGCGGGTCAAGGCTACGGTGGAACGGCTGGTCAAAGCTGGTGCCACCGTGCTGCGGATCAAGGATGAGCCGGACATGGGTTTCTACGCCGCCGCCATGCAGGACCCCGAGGGCAACGAATTCGACGTCGTCTGAGGGTCGTTGCGACGGTGCTCGGTCGTTTCCCCAACGATTCCCACTCACCCGGGCAACCCGAACAAGCAACCCGAACAAGCCCTGTCACACACCTTGTTGGGGCGGGACTCCCGTACATAGCATCTCCCGGCAAGACAAGATTTGAATCGTTTCAAGTCATGTTTCAAGCACGGTTTCGTTGTCCGCGGCGACACAGCGAGCGAGGGACGCATGGGCCAGTTCTGGAACCGGAGACTCTTTCTTAAAGGCACGACGGCGGGCGCGGGTGCCGGGTTCACCGCACTGTCCGCCGGCCCGGCGGCGGCCGCCGCGGAAACGCCGGCACGGGGTCCGCGCGACGATCACGACGATCGCGCCGGAGCACTCCGTATCGAGCGCACCACCGTGGAGCACGCCGAGCGGGTCCTCGGTACCGACGTCGAGCGCCCCCGCCTCGGCTGGGAGCTGTCCGCTCCGGGGCACGGCGCCCGGCAGAGCGCGTACCGGATTCAGGTCGCCCTCACGCCCGGGGAGCTGACGGACGGCACCGGGGCGGCGGCCAAGCCGGTCTGGGACTCGGGGAAGGTGGCGTCCGACCGCAGCGTGGGCGTCCCCTACGAGGGGCCCGCACTGCGTCCCCGTACCCGCTACCACTGGCGCGTACGGGTCTGGGACGGCGCCGGGCGGCCCTCGCCCTGGAGCGAGGTCCGCTGGTGGGAGACAACGTTGTCGGACGCCCAGTGGCAGGCCCGTTGGATCGGCGCCGACGCGCCCCCGGCCCCGCCCTCCCTCTCCGGCGCCTCGTGGGTCTGGTCGCCGGACGCCACGTCCTCCGACGCCCCCGTGGGGCCGCGCTGGTTCCGGGCGGGGCTGCGTCTGCCGGACGGCACCCGGGTGCGGCGGGCCACCGTCGTCGCCACCGCCGACGACGACTTCACCCTCCATCTGGACGGCCGGGAGGTGCTTCAGGCTCCGGAGCAGCAGGACGGCTGGCGCACCGGCCGTGCCGCCGACGTCACCGCTGTCGTGGAAGCCGCCCGCGCCGCCGGCCGCCCCCTGGTACTCGCCGCCCGTGCCACCAACCGCTCCGGCCCCTCCGTGAACCCCGCCGGTCTGCTGGTCCGGCTGCTCGTCGAGACGGAGGACAGCGGACAGGGCGAGGGCAGCGGCCCGTACGAGCTGGTCACCGGCCCCGGCTGGCGGGTCTCCGCGGCCGAGCCCCCGGACGGCTGGCAGCGCCCGGAGTTCGACGACGCGGCCTGGGACCGGGCCACCGTGCTCGCCCCGTACGGGCAGGGGCCCTGGGGCAGCGGCGTGAGCGTCGCCGTGCCGGAGCAGCCCGCGCCGCTGCTGCGCCGCGCCTTCACCGTGCGGCGGCAGGTCTCCCGGGCCCGCCTCTACGTCAGCGGACTCGCCTACTACGAGGCGGAGATCAACGGCCGCAGGGTCGGCCGGCAGGTGCTCGACCCCGGGTTCACGGACTACGACGAGACGGTGCTGTACGCCGTACACGACGTCACCGAGCTGATCCGGCGCGGCGAGAACGCCATCGGTGTCACCCTCGGCCGCGGCTTATTCGGCATGATCACCCCCAACGTCTGGAACTGGCACCGCCCGCCGTGGCACGGCGAGCCCCGGCTGCTGGCCCAGTTGGAGATCGACCACCCGGACGGCTCCCGCACCACCGTCGTCTCGGACGGCGAGTGGCGGATCACCGAGGGCCCGACCCTGTCCAACTCCCTCTACGCGGGCGAGACATACGACGCGCGCCGCGCGCCGCACGGCTGGACCGGCCCCGGCTTCGACGACAGCGGCTGGCAGACGGCGGGCGTGCGGGAGGCACCCCGGGGCACGCTCAGGGCGCAGCCGCACGAGCCGATCGAGATCATCGAGACGGTACGGCCGACGGAGATCTCCGAGCTGCGCCCCGGGGTGTACGTGGTGGACATGGGCCGCACCATGGCGGGCTGGACCCGCCTCACCGTCGGCGGCGCCGACGGGGGCACGGTCGTCCGTCTCGTCCACGGCGAGAGGCTGAAGCCCGACGGAAGTGTCCTCGCCGAGACCGGCCATGTCCCGGGCCGCTTCCAGACCGACGAATACGTCTGCGCGGGCGGCGCGCGTGAGGTCTGGGAGCCGAAGTTCTCGTACAAGGGTTTCCGGTACGTCGAGGTCCACGGCCTGCCCGGTCGCCCGTCCCCGGAGCAGGTGCTGGGGCGGCTGGTGCACACCCGGGTCGAGGAGGTCAGCGAGTTCCGCTGCTCGGAGCCGTTCTACGAATGGCTGGACCGTGCCATGCGCCGCACGGTCCTGAACAACCTGCACGGCATCCCGACCGACACCCCCATGTACGAGAAGAACGGCTGGACCGGCGACGCCCAGCTGGGCACGCCGACGATGGCGTACGCCTTCGGGATGCACCGCTTCCTGTCCAAGTGGCTGGGCGATCTGGCGGACAGCCAGTCCGGCGAGGGGCAGTTGCCGGTGATCGTGCCGAGCGGCGGCTGGGGCTACCAGGAGCTGGCCCCCGCTCCCGAGTGGACGACCGTGTACCCGTTCGTCGTGCGTGAGCTGTACCGGGTGTACGGGGACGAGCGCGCCGCCCGCGAGCACTGGTCGACGCTGACCCGGTACCTGGACTGGGAGCTCGGCCGGCTGCGGGACGGGCTGGCCGTCACGGCGCTCGGCGACTGGCTGCCGCCCGGCTACGGCGGCGGCATACCTCCGGAGGACACCCGGCTGACCGCGACCGCCTACCTCCACCGGGCGCTGCTGCACACCGCCGAACTGGGCGAACTGCTGGGTGAGGGTGCGGTCGTGAAGCGGTACCGGGAGGCGGCCGAGAACCTGAAGAACGCGTTGAACGAGGCGTTCCTCAGCCCGGAGGGCCACTACCGCACGGCGAAGGACCCCGGCTACCGGCAGACGTCCAACGCGATCCCCCTGGCCTTCGGCCTGGTGCCGTCCGGCGCCCGCGCCTCCGTCCTGGACAGCCTGGTGGCGGACATCGAGGAGCGCGGCAACCACCTCAACACCGGCTGTCTGGGCACGAGCGTGCTGCTGCAGGTGCTGTGCGCCCACGACCGCCCGGACGTGGCGCACGCCGTCGCGACGCAGCGCACCTATCCGAGCTGGGGGTACTGGCACGCGAACGGCGCCGACACCATGTGGGAGATGTGGGAGCTGGACTCCCGCTCCCGCGACCACTACTTCATGGGCACGGTCGCGCAGTGGCTGTACGAGAACGTGGCCGGGCTGCGCCCCGGGGACGCCGGCTACCGCACCTTCTCGGTACGGCCCGATGCCCGTACGGGAGTGAACTGGGCCCGTACGTCGATCCGTACGGTGCGCGGCGAGGCCGCCGTGTCCTGGTCGCGGCTGGACCGGGAGCTGCGGCTGTCGGTACGGGTGCCGGTGGGCTCGACGGCCGAGGTGCACGTACCGGGCACGACGCGCGCCCGGGTGAAGGCGCCCGAGGGCGCGGAGTTCCTGCGCAGCGACCCCGCGTTCGTGGTCTTCCGTGTCGGGCACGGGAAGTGGGACTTCACAGGGCCTGCGTGACCGACCCGGCGAGAGGGCAGCGCCCCGCGGGCGGTGCCCTCTGCCGGATGCGGTTCTGCGTTGTACGGCTCGCCCTCCCCGCGGGTGACGGCGGTCAGACCGCGAGCTCTATGCCGTGTCTGTTAATTCGGTCGTCTGGTCAGCGGGCTACCCAGTCCGGCGCCCACGCGTCGTGCGGGGTTCGCCGGCCTGCACTGCACAGATGGTCGCGTAGCGCGGTCAGCACAGGGTGCTGGTCTCCGCTGCGGAACAGCAGCACGTGCGGGTAGACCGGGGTCGGGTCGTGCAACGGGATACGCCGTAGGCCGTGGGTCTGGGGCCACAGATACCGGTCCCCGCTGCCGACGAGGGTGGCCAGCGAGGCCGAGTCGGCCAGAGCGTCCATCAGTGCCTCGTCACCGAAGTTGGGGCCGAGCGCGTCGATGCTCAGGCCGAAGGTCTCGGACAGTGATTGGTAGAACGCTGCCCACTCCGTGCTCGGCCTGATCCCGGGGATCCAGATGCGGTGACCGCCCAGGTCCGCAGGACTGACCCAGGGCACGTCAGCCAGCGGGTGGCCGGGTCCGACGAGGAGCTCCAGGGGGTACGTCCAGAAGTCGTTCGGCGCTGATCCCGGCCGGGACCTGGTCTGCTGTCAGGGCACGGAAGGACGCGTCGACGGTGCCTTCGAGCAGCGCCTGGACGGCCTGGGCGGCGTTCTCCTTGCTCAGCGTGACCGCGTCCAGGTCCGTCTCGGGGTGGGAGCGGTAAAACCGGTAGACGGCCTGGGCCGGGGAGATGCGCCGATTGAGGACATCGACGCGCAAGGGACGGCTTCCGGGGCGCACGGCCTGCTCGGCCTGCTCGATGGCCGCCAGGACTTGGCGTGCGGCAAGAAGACCTGCCCGTCCAGGCTCAGTCGGGAGCCTCGGGACGTCCGCACCAGGAGCGTGACCTCGATGTGCCTTTCCAGGGCCGCAACAGCGTTCGCCCACCTGCACTGGTTCCGTCGCCTGCGGATCCGCTGGGAGATCCGCGACGACATCCACGAAGCTTTCCTCGCCCTTGGATGCGCACTCATCTGTTGGCGACGCATGAAGTCGTTGCGTAGGAGTTCTTACGCCGGTCGTCTGCGGAGTGTTATGCCGCCTGTGCAGGTTTCCTGAGCACCTCGACCAGTGCTGAAATGCTGTGGTCACGGTGGCCTGCGGCGATGGCGCGGTTGAGGATGTCGAGGATCGGGGCTTGCCAGGAGATATCGATGCGTTCCTGCTGGCCGTAGTGGCGCTGCTCGACGAGAGCCTCCTCGAAGATGCCGACGGTGGCACCGATGGGACCGGTGTAGTCGCCAGTGTCGATTTGCTTGGCCAGGTGCGGAAGGGCGGAGGTAATCATCTCCAGCCACTTGGTGGTGTAGCGCACCAGCGTGTCGGCTCGCAGGCCACGGGCGGTGACGTAGGTGGCCCCCTGGAAGAAGGCGAGTAAGGATGGCAGCAGAACGCCGCCCACGGCCATCTCGTACAGGGCGGCCAGGTCGGGCTCCTCACCCAGGTGGACCGTGTCGCCACCCAGTACGCGCAGAGCCGTCTCGTGTTCGTCGAAGACGGCCTTGTCGCCGCTGTAGTAGAGCAGTGTGTCCGGCTTGCCTACGGCCATGGGCACGTTCTTGATCGCTCCGTCGAGGAATCGGGCTCCGTGTTGGCTTGCCCAGTTGGCCATGCGGCGGGCACCGTCCGGGGTTCCGGTGTTGAGAGTGACCAGGGTACGCTCGGCCAGTTCGGCGCCAGCCTGCTCCAGCGTGTCGATCGTGGCGTCGTAAGTGGACAGGCAGACGACCACAAATGGGCTGGCGGCCACCGCTTCCCGCACGGTCTGCGTGACGACCGCTCCCTTGCTGACCAGGGGTTCGGCCTTGCTCGTGGTCCGGTTCCACACGGTCGTGGGATAGCCGGCGTCAATGAACGCCCCGGCCAGCGCCGCACCCATCGAACCCAGTCCGATGACGGTTACCGGTGTGTGGTCGTGATGGGGCATGTTCGCACTCCAGTTCATGGTTGAAGGTCCTCAGTCCTCATGGAGGTGAGCGCGCCGATCCACGGTGCTTCGTTTCTTCTCAGCAGCGCCGAGGGTCATGCTGTAGCGCCGCGAAACTTCCTGCAAGTACCTACAATTTTGTTCAGTACTGACATTTTTGTTAGTGGAGGTGCAGTGAAGAGGAAGACGTTCACGTGCGGGCTCGACGCCGCCATCGCTGTCATGGGCGGCAAGTGGAAGGCGCTGATCCTGTGGGAGTTGAGCCAGGGACCCCTGAGGTTCGGCGAGCTGAAGCGGTCGGTGCCGGGGATCAGCGAGAGGATGTTGATCCTGCAGTTGAGGGAGATGCAGACCACTGGCTTGGTAGCCCGTGAGGTCTATCACCAGGTTCCGCCGAAGGTGGAGTACTCGCTCACCGATTTCGGTCACTCGCTGATCTCTGTTCTCATACCGCTGGGCAAGTGGGGCGAAGAGCACATGGAACACATCGAAGCGACAACCAGTGCCTGAGTGTCTCACCGTGCTCGGCGTCGTTCCCCCGGTACTGAGAAAACGCGGCCGACCTCGGTATTGCCTGGACGTGGCGCGAGGTGAACGCGCGCCTTCTCACCCCTGGGTCCGCACTCATCTGCCGGTGACGCCTGGAGTCATTTCGTTAGGGGTTCTTAGGGCCTGTCTGATGGGTCATACGGCCAAGTCGAACGGGTCTGGCCCCGGTTGCTGATGCCCAGCCGGGAGTGGACAGTGCCGCTCGTGGATCGCTTCAGGGGCACAGGGCGTCCTTCCCTTACGCACCGGTAGTAGCTACGCACTTTTTTGTGCGTACTTGTGAGATGTCAGTGCCGCGCCGAAGGTGAACGGAAGGCATCATCTGATCACGCGAGCACGCCATCGGGAGCACTTGTGGACAACACAGCGGCAGTCACAGTCATCGGTCTCGGCGAGATGGGACGGGCGCTGGCGGACGCCCTGATTGTCTCGGGGCACCCCACGACCGTATGGAACCGCAGCGCCACCAAGGCCGATGACCTGGTGGCTCGCGGTGCTGTGCGAGCCGCGACGGTCGAGGCAGCGGTCCTCGCCAGCCCGCTGACACTCGTCTGCCTGCTGGACTATGACGTCACAGACGCGATCCTTCGGCCCGCTGCCGACGCTCTGCGCGGCCGAACTCTCGTCAACCTCACCAACGGCACGCCGATCCAGGCGCGCGAGACGGAGGTGGGCAGTGGGCCATGGTGCGGCCTACCTGGACGGCGGGATCATGGCGATTCCGTCGACGGTCGCAACGTCGCAGGCGTTCGTCCTCTACAGCGGTCAGAAGGCGCACTTCGACGCGCACAAGGAGACCTTGGAGGCATTGGGGGCAGCCAAGTACCTCGGCGCCGACGCGGGCATGGCCGCGCTGTATGACCTGGCGCTGCTGAGCGCGATGAACGTGATGTTCGATGGCTTCTTCCACTCGGTCGCCATGGCCACCTCGCACGCGGAAGGCAACGCGGCTGGTTTCACGGAGCTCCTTGTGCCCTGGCTGACGAATATGACCCAAGTGATGCCTGTGTTCGCCGCCGACGTGGACTCGGACGCGAAGCCAGTACTTGCTCAGGGTCTCGATGTGGTGCTCGCCAGTGTGCGCAATATGGCACAGGCGTCCCGGGACGCGGGAGTGCGCGCCGACTACTTCGAGCGCTCAGCCGCGATGCTGGAGAAGCAGCTCGCCGAGGGGCTGACCGCCTACACCGCTCCCGGGGTCGTTCAAAGCCTCAGAACTTCCAACTGAGTGAATCTTCGAACGTTCCGGGGCACCTGCCGGGTCTACGAGCGGAGCCATAGGCGACAGCAACGGTGACGGTGCCGTGAAAGACGTGCGCCCGCTTGTCAAAGCGCATGGCCACCGCCCGGGACATCTTCAGACGGTTGATCAGCCGCTCAACTTCATTGCGGCGAGCATTGCGGTACGCGTCGAAGCCGGTGGGTCTGCCGACGGCGCAGGTAACGGCGGTTACGGCGCGATGAGTAGGCTTTGTCGCCGCTCAGGCGGCCGGCCCCGGACGGGACGCCGGCGGGCGCCGCCGCTACGGTGCGGACGACCTACCCGCGTGGCGACGATCCTCATCTTGAAGGAGGCTGGCCTTAGTCCGGCCGGTGAGCCAGTGATCGAGGCCGTGGGACCAACCTCATGAGACGGCACAGCTAGGGCCCCCGGCGGACCCTTCGTCGTGTCCGCGGGATTTCCTTGTACCTCAACTACCCAAACGTGATGAGGCCTGTAGGTCGCAGGCACACACGGAAGGCTCCTCAAAGAAGTGGCCCCGCCTCAAGATCGCGTGAGGCGGGGGCCGACGTGTGTGACGGGGATTGTAGGTGTCAGCTGATCTCGTCAGCGCGGACGCAAGCGCCGGTCACGAACGCGGCGAACTGGTCAGGCGCGAAGAGGAGCGCGGGGCCCTCGGGGTTCTTCGAGTCCCGGACCGCTATCCGGCCGAGGGACGGCCGGACATCTGCGACCTCGACGCACGTGGACTGGTCAGAGCCGCTGTAGGACGACTTGAACCAGGCAACTCCTGGCAGGGTGACAGCGTGGACCACGGCCGTTTCAGGCATGTGACGTTCCCTTCATGTACTTCTTGATGACATCGCGTGAGTCGTCTGTAGGCAAGGCCGTTTCACAGACAGCGTCGAACACTTCCGTGAAGGCGTTCACGTCCTCCGGCTCATCAAGGAAAACCCCGCCCCGGGTGTGGTCGACCATTGCCAGAGAGGGCCAGGGGCGCCGGAAGTCCATGATCGTCATATTGCTGGTCAGGCCCGGATGAAGGGGTGCGTCCAGTGGCATGACATGCAGGGCGATGT
>NZ_BMVM01000020.1 GCF_014650715.1 Streptomyces bluensis
CAGGCGCCCCTTGTGCCGGCTGTAGAGCGGGCCGTCCGGCCACGGCGCCCGGTCCCCGCGAGCCAGCCTGGCGTCGTAGGCGTCCTTGATTCGCTTCTGCTGGTCGGGCGTCAGCACGAACTGGTGGATGGCGTGGGCGAGTTCGTGGGTGAGCGTGGAGTAGCCGTCCGCCTGGGCGGGACCAGTCCCCGGGACCGTGGTGAACTCGCCGAGCAGGTTCTCCTCCGGCACCACGACCTCGCCCGTCGACTGCGACAGGCCACGCACCTGCTCCCAGGTCCGGCCGTCCGCGCTCGTCCCGCCCGCGAGGTCACCGAAGGCCGGCAGCGAGGGCAACGTCTCGCTCCGGGACAGCACGATCGTGCGGGTGCCCTTCTTCAGCAGCGTCGCCGCCGCCCGGGGGTCGTGCAGCATGCGGACGAGCTGCCGCTGCGCGACAGGCCGCGCCGACACCGGCTGTTCGACACCGGCCGGCGTCTGCAGCATCAGCTGGGCCGCCGTCGAGGCGAACTCCGGGGCCGGGAGGGCGTCGAGCAGCGCGTCCACGAGGGCGTGGTCCGAGGCCAGCCGCTCCCGGTCGGCGGGCGACAACCGTGCCAGCTCCTGCTTGCGGTCGTCGGCCGTCATGCCGGGCAGCTGCCGCGCCAGCGTACGCACGGGGTCGGACCGCACGGCGTCGGTGTCGCGCAACGCCTCGTCGAGGGTGGCCAGTTCGTCCTTCAGCCAGCGCACGTCGTCCGGTACGGCGCCCAGCGACAGCCAGGCCGACTCATACGCCTGAAGGACCGAGGACTCCCGGGCCGGTCCGCTCACCAGCTCGCTGAGCTGCACCGTCAGCAGCGGAGCGGACCCGGCCGGGCGGCCGGCGCGGTATGCCTGGCCGCGCAGCGCTTCCAGCCGGCCGGCCGGGAGCGCATCGTCGACCGGCGCGTAGCTCAGCCCCCACAGCAGGTCGAACAGGCCCTCCTCGCGCTGCTCGGGGGTGACGCTCA
Organism: Streptomyces bluensis; assembly: GCF_014650715.1. Classification (GTDB taxonomy): domain Bacteria; phylum Actinomycetota; class Actinomycetes; order Streptomycetales; family Streptomycetaceae; genus Streptomyces; species Streptomyces bluensis. The sequence continues at coordinate 993 of NZ_BMVM01000020.1, forward strand.
GGCCCAGCGCCGCGGCGGTGTCGGCCAGGGAGTCGGTGACGCCCGGCACGGTGAACCCGTCGACGGTGTCGGTGCCGGTGTAGCCGACGGCCCCGGAGGTGACGGTGACCGCGACTCCGCCGATCACCCCGGTGAGCGTCGTGTGGCCACTGGGGTCCGTGAAGGCGTGCAGGGCGTGCCGCGGCGCTCCGGGGAACCACTGGGCGATGGCCTTGTTGAGGCCGGCGACCAGGTGCCCGGGGTCGCCGGTCGTACGGAAGTCCATCCGGTCGAACGACCGCGGATTGTCGAACTGCACCCGGTTGCGGGCCGGTCCGGACAGCACGGCCCGATGGCCGATGCCCCGCATCAGATCGCTGAACCTGCGGCCGACGGCCAGCTTCGTCTCGTCGGTGACGGACGGATCGGACGTCACCGCACGGAGCCATGGGGGCTGCGGGGCGGCAGCGGCCCCGGGCCCGGTGGCGGCGGTGGTGTGCGCGGACGGCTGGGGGCTCGCCGGACCCGGGGGCGGCGCGGGCGGCGCGGCATGCGTCGACGGGGTGGCGGGGCCGCCGTCGCCCGTGGGGGGTACGGGGGTGTCCTCCGGGGCGGGGACGGGTTCGTGGGGCTGCGGGATGTGGATGCCCGCCGCCTGGTCCCACAGCGCGCGGAAGCCCTCCCAGGTCTCGTCCTCCTGCTGGTTGAGCGCGATCGGGTTGGACGGCTCCGGGTGCAGGGCCTGCGGGTCGGTGCCGTACAGCCGCTGGAGCAGCGGAAGAAGCGTGGGCTCATGCTCCGCCACCCAGGACACACCGTCGTTGTTCCGCTGGTTCCCGGAGCGCGGGTCCGTTCCGGCGTTGGTGCCGAGGTAGACGTTGGTGAGCTGGGCGAAGTACTCGTACTCGCTCACGGACGAGTAGTTCGTGACGCGCCGCCCGTCGGGGAGCGTGCCGTACAGCCGGCCGTCCGGCCACACGCCGGCGGCCCCTTGGGCCAGCTTGGCCACGTAGGCGCGCCGGATGAGCCGCCGGTCCTCCTGGCTCAGCGCGTTGTGGACCGCGTGCGCGAACTCATGGGTGAACGAGGAGTACCCGCTGTCCAGGGCGGGACGGGCACCCGGAACGCTGTTGGTCTCGCCGAGGAGGTTCTCCTCTCCGACACCCACCGTGCGGTTCTCCATCACGCCGCGCAGGGTGTCCTCCCGCCCGGCCAGATGACCGAACGGGCTCAGTGAGGTCAGCGCCCGGCTCTTGGGCACCACCATCACGCGGTAGCCCTTCCTGAGCACGTCCGCCGTCACCTGGGGATCGCGCAGCATACGCCTGATCTGCGCCTGCGCCTCCTGCCGCGCCGCCCAGCGCCGGTCCACACCGGCCGGCAGCTGCACGATCATCTCGGCCGCCGCCCTGGCGAAGTCCGAGGCCGACAGGGTGCGGCGCAGCACATCCGCCAACGCCCGGTTGGACGCGAGCCGTTCGAGCTGGTCGGGCGCCCGCAGTCCGAGCAGCGTCAGCTCTCGTGTCCGCTCGTCCGGGGTCATGGTGGGCAGCAGCCGCGCCAGTTCCACGACCGGGCCGGCCGGGCCACCCGTCCGGAAGGGGGCCAGGTCGGCGCGCAGCCGGTCCAGTCCCCGGTCGAACCGGCGCGGTTCGCTCGGGGAGGCGGCGCGTTCCTGCCACCGCGTCTGAAGCGCCGCACGCGCCTCGGGGCGGTCCGTGAACCCGCTCACGACCTCCAGCAGGCGGGCGCTCAGCGTCGGTGCGGCGCCGGGCGCGGCGGTACGCCGGTAGTCCGCACCGCGCAGCGTCTCGATCTCGTCGATCGAGACGCCGTTCCCGAGCTCCGGGTCCGCCGTGCTCTTGAGGAGGTGGAACAGGTCCTCTTCGCGCTGGTGTCCGTCGGGGGCGAGGGCCAGTTCGTAGGCGGTGTCGGCCAGGGAGTGGAGGGTGGACGGCACCGTGAAGCCGTCGATGACGGCGGTGTCGGTGTAGACGCCGGCACCGTCGGCGAGGGTGAACTCCACGCCCTCGATCACCCCGGTCAGGGTGCGGCCGTCCGTGTCCGGGCGCAGGGCGGGCCGCGGCGCGTCGGGGAAGCGCCGGGCGATGGCCTGGTTGAGGGTGTCGGCGAGCCGCGCGGGGTCGCCGTCCAGCAGGAAGTCCACGGTGCCCACGGTGTTCGGGCTGTGGAACTGCACCGTGCGCCGGGCCCGCCCGGCGAGGACGACCGGGTGGCCGGTGCTGTGCAGCAGCGCGCTGACCTCCCGGCCGGCCGCCAGCTTCGCGTCGTTGGACGACAGGGGGGCGGCAGCCGTCGGGCCGGGCCCGGTGGGCGACGGCAGCGGGGAGGCGGTGGCGGGGCCGGCCTGGGTGGACGGGGAGGCGGTGGCGGGACTGCCGTCGGCGGGCTGGGGGCTCGTCGCGGTCTGCTCGGTGTCCTGCTCGGCGGTCTGCTGCGCTCCTTGCGGCTCCCGGAGAAGCGTGGCGTGGGGGGTGTACGAGGGGTTGGGGATGTACGTCCCGACGGGCAGCCCGTTCCGCATCGGCTGCACGCCGCGGATGAACCGGGAGTGCACACCGCCGGGGAAGGCGATCTCCTGCTGGTCGGGGAAGGGCGAGGCCGGGCCCAGGGTGGCGTTGACGTCGATACCGCCGGGGGCGTCGATGTCGTAGCGCCAGGCGTAGTGGCTGAACAGGGCCTCCGCCGAGAGCGGGTCGGCCTGAACCGAGTCGCGCACGTAGTTCGGATTGGTGGTGGTGCTCAGGTAGCCGGACCGCGATCCGACCTGTCCGTAGTCGTAGACATGGTCGATCAGCGGGACCAGGTCGCTGCCCTTGGCCGGCAGCCCCTCGCGGAAGACGGTCGCGGGTGCCCTGCGGCTGAACTTGTACAGCGGCTGGTTGCCGCTGCGCCACAGCGCGTCCGGAAGCGGACCGTTCACCGGCGTCTCGGGGGAAGCGGCGACCACGGCGGGATCGACCGGCGGTGTCGCGCTGACCCGTTCCGTAGCGGGCGGGACGACCGGCACCGGCCCGGCTTCCGGGTTGTCGGACCGCCGCTGGAAGTCGGCCACGCGGGAGGAGGCGACCAGACCGCGGCCCGGCAGGTACCAGTCCCAGGCGGGGCCGTCGGAGAACAGCCGCCCCTGCTGGTCCGAGACCCGTCCGGCGCTCGGCCCGTCGGGGTTGTAGATCCCGCGCAGGCCGAGCCCCGGTATCTCGGCCACGAACACGTGCAGATCCTGGTCGTCCTGCCCTTGGCCCCACACCGTGACCCGGCCGTCGTCGAAGACGACCGGGAACTCGGCCACCACGTCGGCGAACTCCTGGTCGAAGGCCCCGCTCGGGTCGTAGGACCGGGTGGCCGAGGCGGTTGCGGGCACCGGCTCCCGCAGGAGCGGTCGTTCGGCCTGCTGTGTGGCCGGCGGTTCGGCCGGGCGCGGGTTCGCGGGCTCGACCGCCTGGGCGCCCAGCGGGTCGGTCTTCCGCGGCATCGGGCCGGGCCGCCGCGCGGGAGGCGTCGGGAGTACGGCGGCGGGGTCGCCCGACGTCGTGGTGACGGTGGGGGCGGGCGCGGCGAGGGTGGCGTCGTCCGGTGCGGGCGGGGCGGACTGAGCGGAGTCGGTCAGGTCCTCGATGGTCCGGAGATGCTGCGGCGGCAGGGCCGCACCGGGCAGGGCGTCCGGGGTGCCGCCGAGGTCGACGCCGGCGAAGCGGAGGATCTGGCGCAGGGCCGTCGCGTCGTTGCGAGTCCGGCGCCGCTCACGCTCCGCTGTGCCGAGGGCCGGGTCGTCGGAGACCAGCTGGATGTGGAACTGGCCGGACGTGGCCGGGGTGTCCGCCATGACCTCGGTCAGCTCGATGGCCTCGGCGTTCGAGGGATCGTGCACCAGGTTCAGGTCGATGTGCAGCTGGTCGCCCGAACTCGGCAACCGCAGGCCGTCGTTGGCATACCCGTCGAGCAGGCCGCGCATCTGCTCCTGGAGCGGCGGGAGCCGGTCGGCGGAGAACCCGTCGCCGGGACGCACCGGCAGGTCCAGCGTCAGGGTGCGCACCCAGCGTCCGTCGTCGGCCTGGATGCGCTGGACGACGGTCCGGACGACCGTGTCCGGGGCGGGCTGGGCGGTGGGGGTGGCTGCGGGGCCCTGGCCGTCCGCCGCCGGGGCCGGGATCTCGGTGTGGATCGGGGTGGCAGGGCTGTACGGCTGCTGGGACCGCCACTGCTCCGGGCGCACGGGGGTGTGGGCGGAGGTGTCGGTCGGCGGCGGCTGGAGCGGGACGGGGCCCGCGGTCTCCTCGGCGGCCACGGCCGGCGGGGCCGTGGTGTCGGAGGCGTCGGAGCGCGCGGCGTCCTGGTCGGCCGTCAGGTCGGCGGTGTCCAGGGCGTCCGAGGCGTCTGGGCCGCCGTCGACGGTGGGGACCGGGGACGCGGGTCCGGTGGCGGGTGCCTCGGCGCCCTGCGGCAGCGGTGTCCCGGCCGTCGGCCGCGGCTGCGCACCGGTGACGGAGTCCGGCGGCGTCGACCGGGCCGGGTCGGACTGGTTCTGGCCGGACTGGTTCTGGTCGGACGGGTTCTGGTCGGCCTGGGCGTGGTCCGAGGGCTGTTCGGAGGACTGGCCCGAGACCTCGTCCGCGCGTTGCTCCTCGGGCCGGTCCGCGGCCTGGTCCGGGAGCGGCGTCGTCCGCGTCGTGTCGCCGAACGCGTCCGCTCCCGTCCGCTGCGGGGCGCCGGACGGGCTGGGCGTACCGGTGGCGGGGTTGGCGGCCGCCGGTCCCCCGGCGCCGGTGGCGGTGGGCTGCGGGGCGAGACCCGGCACGGAGGCGTCGTCCGGCAGCAGTGTGGTGTCGGGCAGTGACGTGGCGTCCGGCAGCAGTGTGGTGCCGGACTGCGGTGCGGTCTTGGGCAGACCCGTCACGCCGTCGGCACCCGTCAGCGGGTTCGGGGTCGTGGCGAGGTCCGGGATGCCGGTGCCGTCCCCCGGGTCGGTGAGGTCCGTGACGTCGGTACCGGCGTCCGAGACCGTGTCGCTGAACGGGTCCGTACCGGCGAGGGACTCCACGTCCGAGTCCGGGTACGACCCCGTGGACGTGACGCTGCTGGGGTACGACGTCGTGCCCGAGCCCGGGATGCCGGTGACCGGCGACGCACCTCCGGTCACGGACGTGTTGGCCGTGGTGTCGGTGGTCGCGGGGCCGCCGACCGTCGGCGAGTTGGGCGCCGGCGGGTTGGTCACCGACGGCGAAGGGGACGCGGTCGCGGTCTCCGGGGCCGGGGTGCCCGTCGTCGTGGTGGAGGTCGTCGTGGTGGAGGTCGGGGTCGTGAGAGGCGCGGGCGCCGGTGGAGTGACCGTGGCCGGAGGTGCGACGGACAGGTCCGGACCGGTCGCCGTCGGCGAGGTGAGGTCGGGGCCCAGCCCGTCGGAGGAGTTCGGGGAGAACGCGCTGCCGGTCTCCGGACGGGGGGACGTGGTCCCGGAGTTCCGGTTGCCGCCGCCGACGCCGAGCAGGGAGTTGATGTCGGGCGGCAGGTTGAACATCGGGGCGAACATGTTCCGCCCGTCCAGGAACTTGTTGTTCAGGAACTTCGCGCCCTTGTCCAGCGGGCCGCTGATGAGCATTTCGGAGACAGCGCTGACACCGGCCATCCAGATCGTGCTCGGATCAAAGCTCCAGGCGCCGCGGAGTATCCCATTGACCACCGTCTCGGCACCCGCCTCGCCGACGCCCTCGGAGGCGAAGCTGTCGAAGGCGTTCTTTCCGAAGTTCCCCCACTTGTTGTCGTTCCAGTTGTCGAAGGTGTTCTTGAAGATGTTTTTGACGACATTGGAATCGAGGATCCCGTGCAGACCGGAGATGAAGCCGCCCGCCACGAAACCGAAGAAGGCCGCCTCACCGAGCTTGCCCCCATCGAATCCGCCCGGATTGCGGTCGCCCTTGTAGGCGGCCAGCATCGTCAACCGCGCCGCGAACGCGGTGAACATCTCCTGCAGCGCCTCGCTGAACCCGGGCAGCAGATGGGAGTTCTGCAGTGCCCGGTAGATGACGTAGAGGAGCTGCAACCGCGTTCTCGCCTTGGCCAGGGCCATTTCGGAGAGGGAAAGGCCGCCGGTGAAGTACGACATGGCGGCGAGCAGCGCCAGTTCCATGATGAGCTGGAAGATCTCCCAGATCATCTCGATCTTGGATTCGGCGATGTCCTGCGACCGCTGGGTCTGGTTACCGCGGCGCTTGCGCAGTTCGTCGGAGAACTGTGTGACCAAGTCCAGGCTGCCGCCGACGAGTTGGGACATCGCCGCCTTGTAGTTCTCCGCCACACGCGGTGGCAGAGCACCCGAGACCATCGAGATCGAGTCGTTGATCCGATTGCGCAGTTCCAACAGGCGCTGCGCGTACTCTTCGAAGGGAATACTGCTGCTGTAGGCCTGCTTCGAGGAGGCCTGCATTCCTTCTTCGCCGAGCAGGATGATCAACCAGACTCTTACCTCGTCTGGGAACTCGATATCGTCGTCGGGCAGGTTCTTGGACACGGTCGGCTCTGCTCAGCGCTTTCCGTTGCCGCCGGCGCCGTTGTCGAAGTCGCCGATCTTGCTCAGGTTCGCTCGGGCCTCGGCGATGCTTTCCGTGGCGAAGCCCTGCGCGGCCCTGATCTCCTCCAGCTCTGCGAAACGACCGTCGACGGTGCCGGAGATGGCGTCCTGGAGGGCGAAGAAGGTGTTCGTCGTGGTCTCTATCTCACGGTCCCATTCAGGGCCGACCTGTTCGGCGTACTTGTCGTCGATGCCGTACCAGTTCCCGAAGTGCCCCATGGTGGTGGCGAATCCGTTGGCGATGGCTCCGGCTTCCTTGGCAATGGCCTGCATTTCGGTGATGGCGGCCTGCAGCCGGGCCGGGTCGGCCTCGAAGGCGTCCTGGTATCCGAAGTCCGCCACGACTACCGGCCCTCCCCATCCTCGTGGATCTCATCGCGCAGTTTATCGCTTGCTCCGGCGCGCCGTTCCGAACCCCGCTCCACGGACCTCATCAGCGGTCCGAAGACCTCGTCCCAGTCGACGCCGGCGTTCGCGGGCTGCGGCCCGTCGCCCATCTGGTCGGTCAGTGGCCGGAAGGCGTCCATCACCGCCTGCGCCATCTGCGCCTGCGCCTGCCGGGTGGCCTCCATCACCGACGCCGACAACTGGGCGGCGCCCATGGTGCGGTACTTGCCGTCCAGGAACTTCACCGCGGTGAGCTGCCCCTGCGAGCTGACGGTGACCTCCACGGAGCGGTCGTGCGAGCGCACCGTGGCCGAGGCCTGGCTCAGCCGCTCCTTGGCGCTGTCGACCGCCCTGCGGGTCTCCTCAAGCTGGGCCATGGCCTGTTCCAGCCGGTCCTTGATCGAGTCCATCGCTTACGCGTGCCCTTCCTTGTTCGTGGCTCTCCTCGGCGTCTGTCCGGCCTCCTCGGCCGTGCGGCCGTGTGTCACTAGCGTCCGATCACGGCCGGGGCGCCGCCCTCGTCCGTGCCCCACACGTCCTCGTCCTCCGGCACCCAGGAGGCCCGGTCGCGGTCCGAACTCTCGGTCTGCTGCTGCCCCGGGGCGCCACCGCCGCCCATCGGCGGGTAGAACGGCATACCTGCGGAGCTGGTGGCGGTGGACCCTCGTTGGGCGACGGGGATCTCCTGTTCGTAGGAACTCCCGTTGCGGCTCGCCGGGTTCGTGGTGCGCTGGGTGACGACCTGGCTGTCGTCGAACGACCCGCGGACCCGCTCGGCGTCGTTGGGCCCGCCGGTGGTCATCCCGTTCATACGGGTGCCGGGCGGCAGCATCGGCATTCCGCCACCGCCACCGCTGCCGCTGCCGCTGCCGTTGCCGGACGGGCCGGAGGAGTACGGGGTGGAGTCGTACAGCTCCTCCTCATAGCCATAGCCGGACCCGGCGTACGGGGAGCTGTACGCGGTGCGGTCCGAGGTGCCGCCGCCCAGGTCGCTGGGCAGCGTCTGGCCCCTGTCGATCGGGGTGGTGACGCTGCTGCCGTCGGGCTGGTGATAGGTGACGGAGCCCTTGTCCGGGTCGAGCACGCTGCTGCTGCCGTCGGGGAACTCGGTGGTGAGCCTGCCGTCGCGGTTCAGCGTGGTGGTGCTGCCGTCGGGGTTGGTGACCGTCTCCCCGGGGCGGAGCGTGTCGATGGCGGTGGAACCGTCCGGCAGGACGGTGGTGGTGTCACCGCTGGGCAGTTCGATGGTCCGGTGGCTTCCGTCCGGGTAGTCCTGGGTGACCGAGCCGTCCGGGTTGAGGGTCGTCGTACCGGCGCCGGAGCCGTCGAGTCCCTGGCCGCCGCCGTAGTCGGGCAGGGAGTTGAGCGAGTCGAGGACGGGGTCCCTGACCTCCCGCTCACCGCCGAGCCCGAGGTCTCGCGCCGCCTGCTGCTGCTCGTCGTAGCGGGCCTGGGCGTCGGACATCTGCTGGGCCTGGCGCTCCTCGTACTCCCGCTGGCGCTGCTCCGCCTCGCCCTGCAACTGTTCCTGACGGGCCTGCTGCTCGCCCGCCTGCTGTTCGGCGCGCTGCTCGGCCTCCTTCTGCACCTGCTCCTGACGGGCCTGCTGCTCCTCGACCCTGGCGTCCTGCTCGGCCTGGCGCTGCTCCTGCTTCGCCTCCTGCTCGGCCTGCTGCTCCTCGGCCTTGCGCTGCTGCTCCTCGGCCCTGGCCTCCTGCTCGGCCTGCAACTGCTCCTGCCTGGCCTCCTGCTCGGCCTGCCGCTCCTCGGCCTTGCGTTCCTGCTCGGCCTGCTTCTCCTCGTACTCGGCCTCGGTCTTGATCCGCTGCTCTTCGGCCTGCTTCTGCTGCTCCTCGGCCTTGGCTTCCTGCTCCGCCTGCTTCTCCTCGGCCTTCCGCTCGGCCTCGGCCTGCTTCTGCTCCTGCTCGGCCTCCTTCTCCGCCTGCTTGGCCTCGGCCTCGGCCTGCTTCTCCTCGGCACGCTGCTCGGCCTCGGCCTGCTTGCGCTCCTGTTCCTTCTGCTGCCGCTCGTTGTCGGCACGCGCCTGGTTGGTGGCGAGGATCTGCTGCTGTTGCTGCTCCTCGGCGCGCTGTTCGGCCTTCGCCTGCTGTTCCTCGGCGCGCTGCTCGGCCTCCGCCTGCTTCTGCTCCTGCTCGGCCTGCAGCTGTTCCTGACGGGCCTGCTGCTCGTTCGCCTGCTGTTCGGCGCGCTGTTCGGCCTCCGCCTGCTTCTGTTCCTGCTCGGCCTCCTTCTCCGCGGCCTTGGCTTCGGCCTCGGCCTGCTTCTGCTCGGCGCGCTGTTCGGCCTCCGCCTGCTTCTGTTCCTGCTCGGCCTCCTTCTCCGCCTGCTTGGCCTCGGCCTCGGCCTGCTTCTGCTCGGCCCGCTGCTCGGCCTCCGCCTGCTTCCGCTCCTGCTCGGCCTCCTTCTCCGCGGCCTTGGCCTCGGCCTCGGCCTGCTTCTGCTCGTACTCCTTTTCCTTCTCCTCCTGCTTCCGTTCAGCCTCGGCCTGCTTCTCCTCCCATTCCCGCTCCTTCTCCTCGGCCTTCCGCTCGGCCTCGGCCTCCTTCTCCTCCTGTTCCCGCTCCTTCTCCTCCAGCTCCCTCTCCTGCTCCTCCTTCTCCTTCTCCAGGTCGGCCTTCTCCCGCTCGGCCTGGTCCTTGGAGAACTCGTCGCTCAGACTGGTGGTGACCGTGTCGATCTTCTTCGGGAAGGTCTGGTCGTTGAAGGCGTTCTCGACGTCGACGAGAGCCCGCTTGCCGGACTCGCCCAGGCGCTCGATGACGGTGTTCTGCCACCGCCTGATGGCCTCTTCGCCGATCTTCTTCCAGGTGCTCTTCTCCTCCAGCGGCCCGTAGTCCGGGTGGTCGCCGCGGAAACCGTCGTACTTGACCTTGTGGTTGCCGCCTATGGCATAGCCGTACTGGCCATACGTCTCGTAGTAGCGGACCTTGGTGATGTTGTTGTCCCAGACGTAGTCCGTGACTTCGAGCAGCACATCGTGCAGCCAGCGCAGCGGGTTTCCGGTGAGCAGCTGCCAGCTGTCCCAGGTGTTGTACAGATTCCGGGCCGCCTTCTCCACCTCTGTCCGGAAGTTGCGGAGATCGTCGCCGTACTTCGACTTGACGTCGCCGGACGTGGGGAACTGCTCGCTGTAGGACTCGTAGTTGCGGACCAACCCGTGGATCATGTCCCTGAAGACCCCGGCGGCCTGCCCCTTCCAGGACGCCTCCTCCTTGCCGAGGTCGAACTCCATGTCCTGGAGCTCCTGGTGCCGCATACGGAAGAACTGTGCGGCCCGGTCGAAGGCGTCGGCTGCCCGGACGAAGGATTCCAGGTCGACAGCGTCCCCGTCCGTGACACCGAGGTTGTTCCACCGGAAGTTGAGCGTGCTGCCCGTGTTCAGCAACTGCTCCAGGGCTTTGCCGCCGCCGTAGCTGTACTGCGACAGCGCCTCGTTGCTCCACTCCGTGTCCTTGGACTGGCCCTCGAAGTCCTTGCCGAGGCCGCTCTTGAACTCGCCGCCCAGGACCACACCGCCGGCCGGCGGGGAATCCGTGCTCGTGGTGCCCAGCATCGTGATCCGGGCCTTCTTCATCACGACCTTGGTCCCGACGGCCGCCGAGGAGATCGGCCCGTGCTTCCCCGAGTAGAACGGCACGACGAAGTCGGTGTTCGAGATGCGCCACCCGGAGTTCTCGCTACGCCACTCCATGTCGTCCACCGCGTCGACGATGGCGTTGGACGGCTCGCCGTTGTGGTCGGAGAACTCGACACGCATCAGCGGAATGTCGTCATTGCCAATGAGGGAGTCGAAGAGCGTCGACCGCTGCGGCATGGGATAGCCCGTCAGGACCTTGACGGCGACTTCCCAGTAGTCGTTGTCGGAATGGGCGACGGGAACCTTGTCGGACATGGCGCGGAACCTTCCGGTGGAGCTGCTCGGCTACGTGGTACGGCGGGGCTGGTACGGCGGGGCGGAACGTGCCCGGTCAGTCGCCGGCAGCTGCGGACACCCGGTCATTCCTCTTTGCTGTTTCCGCCAGAACCGCTCGTCGAGTTGGTGGCCATGGAGTCGTCCACGTCCTCGAAGATGTCCAGGAACTCCTGGCCCTCGATGTTGGTGAGGTTGTCGCCCTGGGTGGAGAAGAGGGTGCTGATGGTGTCCTTCAGGTTCTCCTCGATGTCACCGAAAAGCTTCTGCTGTTCCTCGAAGATGGCGACCAGGTCCTCGGCGCTCTTGCCGACCGCCTTGTTGAGGGCCGCACCCTTGCCGTGGAGGTAGTCCGTCTTCAGCATCATGCCGATGGCGAGGGGGCGGCCGGAGCCGTAGGCGTCGAATTCCGCACTGTCGTAGTCCAGATCCGCGTCGCCCACCAGAGTGCCCATCGACGGACCGAGAACCGGGTCGTCCAGCTGGATCTTGCGGATCTGGTCCGTGAACGGCACGACCCGGTCGTCCAGGAACGCCTGGAGACCGGCCTTGTCCATGGTGAGCTTGCCGGTCTTCGAGTTCGGGTCTTCCTTCGGCAATGCCATGATGCGTCCCTTGCTGCTCGTGTTCCGCTGGGCCTGCTGGATCCTGCCGTGTCCCGCCGTGTCCCGCTGACGGGGGCCGGGCGGTGCACCACCCCCGTCGCGGGCCTGCGAGTCAGCGGCCGATCTTCACCGAGTCCCACATCTGCGTCAGCGACTGCTCGCTGTACTGGTAGTTCTCGGAAACCGAGGTCAGCAGCGCGGAGTGCTTCGTGAGCAGCTCCTCCATCGCCTTGACGGCGTTGTCCCACGCCTGCTGCTTCTGGGTGTAGACGTCCTTGTCGTCACCGATCCAGGTGTTCTTGAGCTCGTTGAGCTCCATCTCCAGGTTGGAGAGCGTGGTCGCGATCGCCTTGGTCTGGGTGATCATGTCGTCTGCCGCATTGCTCATATGCGAGTAGTCGACGTAGATGTAGCCGTCGGTGAAGTCGCTCATATGCCTGTCCTCGTCTCGCCTCTGCCGTGAATGGGGGTGGGAAACCGGGCCGCCGGGGCCCCGCGGTCCGGCCGTGCCGCGCCCGGCCGGGCCGCCCGGGTCAGCCGACCAGGGTGTCGAAGACGGATTCCGACTGCTGGTACGCCTGGTTGATCTCCTCGTTCCGGGCGCCCTGCTGCTTGCCGTGCTCGGCGAGGGTGTTGTTCAGCGTGTCGATCATGTCCTGGACGTTCTTCAGGATGACGTCGGCCTGCTCTTCCCAGGCGGTGACCAGGTCACGGAAGGCGCCACCGTCACTGCCCTTGTAGCCGGACATGAGGTTGGTCTTGGTGGTCTCGACGTCCTGGCGGCACTTCAGGACGCCACTGAACGCCATCTCCAGCGCCTGGACACCGTTCCGTGTCGCGTTTTCCTCTGACTGCTGCATCCCGTTCGCGGACATGCGTACCCCTCTCGTCAATCAGTGCGGCTGATGCTAGGGCGCACGTGTTGCGCTTCGAGCCTTCTGACTTGCCGTCAGATTGCTTTTCACTTGTCTCGCTTGTCCTGCCAGGCACAACGCGGCGCCGTGACGTCGGCGCGGCCCCGCACCGCCGCCTCCGGATACAGATCCGGGCCCGAGGGCAGCATCGCCAGCGTCAGCGACGGCATCTGCAACGGACTCACCGCCTCGTAACCGAAGGCCGTGACGGCCTCCTTGGACGTCAGGCGGTACTTGACACCGGTCGACGTGACGAGATAGACGGTGCCGCCCACCTGAGCGCCCCCCGCGCCCACCGGCCGCACCAGGGCTCCGCGGCCCGGCGGCACGGTGATCCGCTCCACGGGCAGGCAGGCGGCAGCAGCGGCCCCCGACGCGTGCTGGGCCAGCGTGCCCAGGTCATCCACGTCCGTCAGCCGCAGACCGACGCGGGTGCCCTCGTCCTGCGGTGTCACCTCGGCGCACAGCACCTGGTCCTTGCCGACGGCCACCGCCTGCGGCGGGTTCTCCGGTGACACGGCCGGGCCCTTGTCCTGCTCACTGCCGGGGGCGAGCCGGCCCCTGAGGTCGTCCGAGGTCAACTCCAGCGCCACCGGGGTCTGCCCCCCGTACGCCTTCTCGCGGGTCTCCTTGTCGCCGAGCACCAGCGCGACCTCGGTCTGGGTGAGCGGCGCCAGACCGTCCTCACGCAGCAGGTAGTACCGGGGCTCGCCGCCCGGCACGGCCAGCTTGTACACCTGCCCGACCCTGCTCGCCCCGCCCGGCAGTGCCCCGGAACCGCCGATGCCGGGGGTGCTGGGCGGAGTGAGATCGGGTCCGGCGGGCAGCGCGCTCAGGAAGGCCGCCGACACCGGGACGGGCGCCGTGGAGGCGTAGCCCAGCGACTCCTGCGCCCCCGAGGTGCGGTCGAGGCGCAGCCGGCTGCCCTGCCACAGCAGATACCGGGTGCCGTCCGGTCCGGCCACCAGCATCCCCTCGCTCTTGCCCAGCCCGTCGCCCCCGGCCCCGTTGCTCACCGCGAGCGTGGTGACGGGCTTGGTCCCGGACGTGCCGTCGTCCGGCGACGCGGAGCACACCTGCCAGGGCGCGTCGGACAGATCGCCCGGCTCGGGCAGTTCGTCGGGGGCCCCCACGATGCCGACCGGGGTGCCGTGCGGGGTGTCCTTGAGGGACTTGTTGCTCACGGTCGTGGTGGCCAGGTCGGCCCCGGCGAGAAGCAGCGCCGAGGCGTAGTTGCGCACCGGGCGCAGCCGGCCGTCCAGGTAGAGGTAGCGGGCGCCGGTGTCCTTGTCGACGATCAGATCGCCGGAGGTCCGCCAGGAGTCCTGCTTACCGGGCAGGAACAGGCCGATGACGAAGGCCCCGGCGGCCACCAGCAGGGCGACGATCACGCCGATGGCGACCCCGCGGTTGGTGCGGCCCTGGGGCGACTCGGGCGCGTCCGGGTCGGAGCGCAGCATGCTGGAGGTGAGCCGGCCCATGAGGAACATATGGGCCTGAACCTGGTCGCGTTTGTTCTGCATGGAAACCGTCCTTAGCCGTTGAGGCCGCGCAGCCAGCCGTACACGCCGAGCACCCACAGCGACAGGGGCAGCAGGGCGATGGCCGCGGCCGAGTGCAGCAGTTCCGCCGCCCGGCCCCAGTACGGCACGAGCCGCCGTCCCGGCACCGTCCAGGAGGCGATGGCCAGGGCCGCGGCGACCGCCAGCATCCCGGCGACCATCAGCAGCCGTCCCGTCGGCCCGGCGCCGACGGACTGGTCGTAGGCGAGCAGCGCCGCTCCCCACACCGCGGCCGCGACCAGGGCCAGGCGCTGGAGGGTGTTGCCCAGGCCCCGGCTGTGCAGGAGCAGAAGCAGCGTCAGGTCCAGCATGGTCAGCAGGGTGGCCAGGCCGGGCTCGTGGGCGAGCCCGAGCAGGCTGGCCGCGCAGATCGCGGCGGTCGCCGCGTACAGCCCGGTCATCCAGCCGTCGGCGACCACGGCGCGGGCCGCCACCGCGGACGGCTGGTGCGGCTCGATGCCCTCCTGGAGTTGCTGGGCGTTGGTGGGCAGCGGCGGCATGCGCAGGCCCGAGAGCCGGAACGACATCGACGGCACGAACGCCCCGAAGATCACCGCGGCCAGGGCGACGATCCCGGCGGCGTGGGCCGGGCTCAGACCGGCCACCATCATGAGCACCGCCCCCAGCACTCCGGCCACGGCGATGGCGACCAGCGCGAAGAACAACGCCGCGAAGGCGGCGACCACCGCGACCGCCAGCATCGCGCTGCCGGCCGCCGCGGCCCCGGCCGCCAGCAGCCGCGCGCCCAGCGTCTCGTAGGAGTGGGGCCCGCCGAGCTGTCCGCCCGTCAGCAGCCAGCCCGCCAGGGCGAAGTACGGTACGGCCACCAGGCCCAGTGCCGCGCCTGCCTCGGCGTCGCCGACGGCACGGCTCGCGGACGCGGCACCGCCGAGCAGCAGGACGCCGCCCGCTGCCGCCGCCAGGCCCCGCAGCGCGCCGGAGGGTCCCGGCAGCGCCAGCGCGGCCAGTCCCCCGGCCAGGGTGAGCACCAGCACCACCAGCAGCAGCCGGCGACTCGTCTGCGGGTTCCAGCCGAAGGGGCGGTCCTGCATGGTGTTGGCGATGCCGTCCACCAGATCGTCCAGGGCGACCTCGGGCAAGGTGTCCGCACGCGGCCTCAGATAGAGCGTCTCTCCGTCGAGCACCCCGTGGGATTCCAGGCTGTTGTCCTCGTCCAGCGGTGCGCCGCCGAGCCGCTGGAGCACCCAGCCGCCGTGCTCCAGGCCCTGTTCGGCGACTTCCTCGCCGGCGTAGTTCACCAGGGTGGGCAGCAGATCGGCGACCGGGACGTCGCCCGGCACCGCGAGGTCGATGGACTTGGCGGGCGCGCGCACCGTGACGCGGCACAGGCCTGCCGTTGCGCTGTCTGTCATGGGGGTCACTCATCGCTTCGTCGGGAGACCGCGAAGTCTCAGGGAGGGGGGTTCGTTGTCTCAGGGGAGGGTCGTTCGTTGGACGTGTGCGCGGATCGGCTGCACACTTCGGGGACCGCCTGCTCGACACGGCCGTCCGGGGGAACCGTAGACGGATCGTAGACTCTTCTCACCCGGACCGGGTGCCTGCCCCGGACCAACTCCCGCTACCGCGGCCGCCTATGCTGCTTTGGCCGCCGGTCGCCGTCTCCGCTGTCTCCAGCGACTGCCCCTGCGCCGCGCCCGGCTGCCCCGCCGTACAACATCAGTGCCCGATCGCCCCCAGCGTTTCGCAACTCCCGATCGTAGATTCCCCGGTGCGGCCCCCACGTCGGCACCGCCCCTAAGGAGACAGCTCGTTGAGTACCGTACTGTTCCGTCGGCCCGCGCGGCGGCGCGGCCCGGACATGCCCGAAGGCGAGATGAGTCTTCAGGAGCCGCCGACGCTCCCGGAGGTCACGCCGGACAGTTCGGCGGTGTGGAACTACCTGCCGATGGCGCTGATGTCGGTCTCGATGATGCTCATGTACATCAGACCCCGAGGCATGAGCGGCGGGTTCATGTATCTGGCGCTGGGCCTGATGGTGGTCTCCTCGGCCGCCATGATCCTGGGTCAGTACGCCCGTCGCAACAGCGAGCGCAAACAGCGGCTCAAGGGGGAGCGACGCGACTATCTGCGCTATCTGCGGCAGGTACGGCGCAAGGTGCGCGGCGCCGTCGAGGACCAGCAGCGGGCACTGGCCTGGCGGCATCCGGCGCCCGCCGCGCTGTGGGCGCTGGTGGGCACCACCCGGCTGTGGGAACGCCGGCCCGCCGACCAGGACTTCGCCGAGGTACGGGTCGCGGTCGGCGACCAGAAGCTGGCGCTGCGCCTGGCGCCGTTGTCCACCAAGCCGGTGGAGGACCTGGAACCGCTCGCCGCGCACGCCCTGCGCAGCTTCATTCGCGCCTACTCCACCGTGCCGGACCAGCCGATCGCGGTGTATCTGCGGTCCTGGGCACGGGTGTTGTTCCGGGGAGACGAGGACCGCGTCCGCCCCCTGGTACGGGCCATGCTGGCCCAGCTGGCCGTGGTGCACTCCCCGGAGGAGCTGCGCATCGCGGTGTGCGCGGCGGACGAGCGGCGCTCGGAGTGGGAGTGGCTGAAGTGGCTGCCGCACGCTCTGCACCCGCAGGAGTCCGACGGTGCGGGCTCGGTACGGATGGTCGCCGCCTCGGTCAACGAACTCGACGACCTCCTCGGCGGCGAGTTCGCCGAACGGCCCCCGTTCGACCCCGACGCGCTGCCGGCCCGTGAGGAGCCGTTCACCGTCGTCGTCCTCGACGGGGTTCCGGCGCCCGGCGGGCACCGCATGGACGGGCCCGGCTTCCGCAACTCGGTCGTCATCGACCTCGGCGACTGCCTGACCTGGCGGCCTGGGCGGACCACGCTGCGGCTCGATCTGACCGAGGAGATCCTTCGGCTGGTGCGCACCGACCGGGAGCGCAAGGAGCAGCACACCCCGCTCGGTCTGCCCGACCAGCTGGGGACGGTCACCGTCACCTCGCTCGCCAAACGGCTCGCCCCGTACCGTATGGGCGTCACCCAGGACTCCGGGGAGCCACTGGCCGCCGACGTCGAACTGACCTCGCTGCTCGGCATCCCCGACCTGTACCGTCACGACCCGGACACGCTGTGGCGGCGCCGTACCGGCTCCGAGCGGCTGCGGGTGCCGATCGCCGTCGGCTCCGACGGCGTCCCGGTGGAACTGGACATCAAGGAGTCCGCGCAGGGCGGCACCGGCCCGCACGGCATGCTCATCGGCGCCACCGGCTCCGGCAAGAGCGAGCTGCTGCGCACCCTGGTGCTGGCGCTGGCGCTCACCAACTCCTCCGAAACCCTCAACTTCGTCCTGGTCGACTTCAAGGGCGGTGCGACCTTCCTCGGCCTGGACGAACTCCCCCACACCTCCGCCGTGATCACCAACCTCGCGGACGAGGTGTCGCTGGTCTCCCGGATGCAGGACGCCCTGCACGGCGAGCTGGTCCGCCGCCAGGAGCTGTTGCGCGCGGCCGGCAACTACACCTCCGCGCTGGAGTACGAGAAGGCGCGGGCCGACGGGGCGCCGCTGGCGCCGCTGCCGAGCCTGTTCGTCGTGGTCGACGAGTTCAGCGAACTCCTCGCGGCGCACCGCGAGTTCATGGAGCTGTTCGTGATGATCGGCCGGCTCGGGCGCAGCCTCGGCGTGCATCTGCTGCTCGCCTCGCAGCGCCTGGACGAGGGCCGTATGCACCAGTTGGAGAGCCATCTGTCGTACCGGATCGGTCTGCGCACCTTCTCCGCGATGGAGAGCCGCGGTGTGCTCGGCGTGCCGGACGCCTACGAGCTGCCGCCGACACCGGGCAGCGGCTTCATCAAGACCGGTGTGGAGGCGCTGAGCCGGTTCCGCGCCGCCTATGTGTCCGGGCCCTACCGCCGCCGCAGCGGTTCCGCCCACCAGGCCCGGGTGGCCAGCCAGGTGGTGCCGTGGACGGCCGGCTGGGTGGTGCCCCGGCAGCTGCCCGACCTGCCGGAGACCGAGAACGAGAAGCCCGACGAGACCGAGGACGACGGCGAGTCGCTGTTGTCGGTGGCCGTGGAACGCCTGCGCGACGCCGGCCCGCCCGCCCACCAGGTGTGGCTGCCACCGCTCAACGCGCCGTCCACGCTGGATGAGTTGCTGCCCGAGCTGACCCCGCACCCCGAGCGGGGGCTGACCACGGTCGACGCCTCCGCACGGGGCCGGCTGACCGTGCCGGTCGGCATCGTGGACCGGCCGTTCGACCAGCGGCGCGACAAGCTGGAGGTCGACCTGTCCGGGGCGGGCGGCCATGTCGCCATCGCCGGCGGCCCGCAGAGCGGCAAGTCCACCCTCGTACGCACTCTCCTCTCCTCGCTGGCACTCACCCACACCCCGCGCGAAGTGCAGTTCTACTGCCTCGACTTCGGTGGCGGCAGCCTGGCCGGCCTGACCGGCCTGCCGCACGTCAGCGGGGTCGCGAGCCGCATGGACAAGGAGCGCGTCGGCCGGGTCGTCGCCGAGGTCAACTCCCTGCTCACCCATCGGGAGAAGTTCTTCCTGGACCACGGCATCGACTCGATGGTCACCTTCCGGCGCCGCCGCGCCGCCGGGGAGTTCCCGGACGAGCCGCACGGCGACGCCTTCCTCGTCATCGACGGCTGGGCCACCGTCCGGCAGGACTACGACCAGTACATCCCGACCTTCAACGCCATCGCCGGGCGCGGCCTCAACTACGGCATCCATCTCGTCACCACCACCTCGCGCTGGGTGGAGCTGAGCGCCCAGATCCGCGACCAGTCCGCCACCCGCCTGGAGCTGCGCATGGGTGACCCCATGGACTCCGGCATCGACGTGCGCAAGGCCGCCGGGGTGCCGCGCATCCCCGGCCGCGGCCTGACCCGGGACTCCAAGCTGCACTGGCTGTCGGCGCTGCCCCGTGCCGACCGGCGGCCCTCCTCGGACGACCTCGCCGACGGTGTGGCCGACCTGGTCAAGCGGGTGAGCGAGCACTGGTCCGGGCCGCCCGCGCCGCCCGTACGGACGCTGCCCACCAAGCTGCCCGCCACCGAACTGCCGCCCGCCGAGGGCGATCTGCGGGTGCCTCTGGGCATCGAAGAGGACCAGATGGGCACGGCGTGGCATGACTTCAGCGCCAACCCGCACATGATCGTGGTGGGCGACACCGAGAGCGGCAAGACCAACCTGCTGCGCCTGGTCGCCCAGTCCGTCATGGCCCGCTACAGCCCCGCCGAGGCCCGCATCATGGTGGTGGACTACCGCCGCGAGCTGGTCGAGGCAGTGCCCGACGAGTACCGGCTCGGGCACGCCATCTCCATCGACGCGCTCAAGGAACTCGTCGACGGCGCGGCGCGCGCCATCCGCACCCGGTTGCCCGGCCCGGACATCGCGCCCTCCCGGATGCGGTTGTGCGACTGGTGGACCGGGCCCCGGCTGTTCGTCCTCGTCGACGACTACGACATGGTGGGTGGCGGCGGCCCGCTCAACCAGCCGTTCAGCCCGCTGATGGACCATCTGGCCCTCGGCTACGAGGTCGGTCTGCACATGGTGGTCGCCCGCTCGGCGGCCGGCGCCGGGCGCGGTCTGAACGATCCGCTGCTGCGCCGTATGCAGGAGGTCAACACCCCGGGCATCCTGCTGTCCTGCCCGCCGACCGAGGGCTACCTCTTCGGCAACGTCAAGGGCCGCATCCTGGTGCCGGGTCGCGGTGTGCGGATCGCCCGCCGCAAGACCGTGCAGATCCAGACCGCCCTGGTGGGTGCGGAGGAGTCGTGAGCCGTGCGAGGCGTGTGAGCCGTGTCCGGTCCGGAGAATGCGTGCAGCCGACCCGTGTAGTCCGGGAGAAGGGGCGCCTCTTGGGCGGGACACCTCATGAGCGGGGCAACTGACCTCATGAGCGGGGCAACTGGTGAAGGCGGGCGGCTCATGAGGAGGGACCTCGTGAGGACCCCCGGCTCCGCGCGGGCGTCGCGTGCGCGGCGCCCGGCGGGCGGGGCGGCAGGGACGGCCGCCCCGCCGCGCCATCCGGTACGGGCCCTACTGGGCCGGGCGCCAGTTGCGTGCCCGGCCCCGGGGCACCACGAACATGGCCGCCCCCACCAGCAGCACCACCGCCAGTCCGCCGCCCGCGAACATCAGTGCACGCATGCGGGGCTGCGGCGAGGGGGGCGGCGGGACGTGGGCCGCCTCCTCGCGGGGCTCGGCGGCGCCCTTCGTGGCGAGGACCGCCGTCAGTCCCGCGTAGGTGTCCAGACGGGGGATCGTGTCGGGGTAGGCGGCCTGCACCAGCCGGCGGGAGACCTCGTTGGCCGACAGGCCGGGGTGGTAGGCGCGGACCAGCGCCGCCGCGCCCGCGACGTGCGCCGCCGCCAGCGAGGAACCCGAACCGATGTAGTGACCGCTGCCCTTCGGCCCGATGCCCACCACGGCGTCGCCCGGCGCGGCCAGATCGGGGGCGAGAGCGACGGGCGCGCCCTGCGGACGGCCGCCGTCGGGGCCGTAGTCCACCACCGACAGCACCTGCGGGGCACGGGCCGGCCAGTAGGCGCGGGCCCGGGGGTCGGGCCTGCCGTCGGCGCCGTCCGGGGCGATGTCCGGTACCGCGGGGGCGACGACCAGGATGTCCTTGGCGGCGGCGCGGGCGAGCGCGCTGAGCAGCACCTTGCCCGGGTCGTTGGGCACGGCGTGGCCGACGTAGATCACGTCCGCGCCCCGGTCGACCGCGGTCCTGATGCCGTCGGCCATCAACTGGGCGCTGGGCAGGCCGCGTTGGGTGGTGCCGCGCAGGGCGAGGATGTTCGCCGCGGGCGCGACCCCGGTGACGGCGCCGTCCTTTCCGCTGGGACCGGCGGCTATCAGCCCGGCGGCGAAACTGCCGTGCCCCACACAGTCCTGGCCCGCGCCGCCCACGGCACTCACCCGGTCGGCCAGCGCACGGACCGACAGGCCCACCCCGGTGTCCACCACGGCCACCGTCACCCCGGCGCCGTGGGACAGCTGCCAGGATCGGGAGAGCTGCAACGCCCGGCGCGTCCAGGGCTGGGTCTGGGCGGACTTGGACGAGGCGGGGGCGCAGCCCTCGTCGGCCCCCACCTGAAGCCGCAACGGGGGAAGACTCACCGGGTCGCCTTCGGCGGCTTGAGCGGCCGGGGCGGTCAGCGAGAGCATCAGCAGAACGGGAAGTGCGGCAACCGCCGCGAACTTCGAAGCACGGCGGTAACGGTCGCAACGCATGCGGCTCACCATAACGGTCGCGACGTATGCGGCTCACCATAGGGGAAGATGAGCCCAACCCGGCCAGCTCCCCAGCGAATTCAGGAGGACGAAGCGTGTCACGGCAGGTACTTACGGTCGACCCGGAAGAGCCGGATGCTTTCCGGACGATCGGTGAGGCACTGGCCAAGGCACGTACGGGCGCGATCATCCGCGTCCGTTCCGGCCGCTACGCCGAGAACCTCACCGTCCGCACCAGGGTGACGATCGTCGCCGAGGGCGATCCCGGCAGTGTGGAGATCAGCCCGCGCCGCGGCACGGCGCTGACCCTGGTCGCCGACGCGGTGAAGCTCACCGACCTGGTGCTGCGCGGCGGCAGCGAGGACGTCCCGGTGGTCGACGCCCCGCGCGGCCAGGTCGCCATGGACGGCTGCACCGTCATCGGCTCGGGCTGGACGGCGCTGATCGCACGGCAGAACGGCTCGCTCGCCATGCGGGGCTGCCGCGTCACCAACCGCGAGGGCGCCGGGATCGTGGACACCTCCGAGACCGGCAGCGTCATCGAGGACTGCGTCCTGGAGAACCTCGGCACCTCCGCGATCGTGCTCAGCGAAGGCGCCCGCTCCACGATCCGCAACTGCCGTATGCGCGACGCCCGCGGCAACGGCGTCCTCGCCAACGGTGAGGCCCAGGGCTCCATCGAGGACTGCGACATCACAGGCGCCGACAAACCCGCCATCGCGCTGGAGGGCAACAGCACCACCCAGGTGCTGCGCACCGCCGTCCACGACACGGCCATCGGCGTCTACATCACCAGCACATCCCGGCCCACCCTGGAAGAGGTCACCGTCTCCGGTACCCACGGGCACGGCATCGCGCTGTCCTCGGGCGCGGATCCGCTGGTCCGGCGGTGCACGACCGCCGGTACCAAGGGGCACGGTCTGATCGTCTCGGACCGCTCGCGCGGCACCTTCGAGGACTGCGCGTTCACCTCCTCGTCCACCGCCGGCATCCGGGTGGCCGACGCCAGCTCGCCGTCCTTCGTCCGCGCGTCGGTGCGCGACTGCGCCGACCCGTCGGCGGCCGTCGTCCTCGCCGAAGAGTCGACCGCCGAGTTCGACCGCCTCGAAGTACTCGACGCCGCGGGCTCCGCCGTCGCCATCCGCTCGCACGCCAACCCCCTCATCCGGCACGCCCGGATCACCGCACCCGGCAAGCATGCCGTCGAGGTGAGCGAGGACGGCCGCGGACGGGTGGAGTTCTGCACCGTCGAGCGGGCCGCCCAGGACGCTCTGCGCATCGCCGGCGGCGGCAGCACGCAGTTCGACGACTGCGTCATACGCTCCTGCTCGGAGGCCGCCGTCTCCGTGGGCCGCGACGGCACCGCGCACGTCCGCGACATTGAGATCGACACCTGCGGCGGCTGCGGCGTGAGCGTCGAGGACGGGGGCGAACTGACCCTGACCCGCGCCCGGATCACGGGCTCCGCGGCCCACGGTGTGCTCCTCGCCCAGGGTTCCCGTGCCGAACTCTTCTCCTGTGACATCGGCACCAGCGTCGGCGACGGCATCCGGGTCGACAGCGCCGAGCCGGTCAGCATCACCAACTGCACCGTACGCGACAACCGGGGCGGCGGACTGACCCAGACCCGGCCCAGCGACCGCCTGGACGTGCTGGAGCTGACCAGCGCCGACAACGGCGCACCCGACATCTGGGGCGACGAGGTGAAGGCCGCCACGGGCGGCGGCAGGACGGGCTCCGGGCGCGGCGAACCGGAGCCGCTGGAGGAACTGGAGGCCCTCGTCGGCCTCGAAGGGGTCAAGCACCAGGTGCGCACCCTGGTGAACCTCAACCAACTCGCCCAGCGCCGCGTCCGGTTGGGCATGCCCGTCCCCTCGATGAGCCGTCACCTGGTGTTCGCGGGCCCGCCCGGCACCGGCAAGACCACCGTCGCCCGCCTCTACGGCTCCATCCTCGCCCAGCTCGGGGTGCTGCCCTCCGGCCATCTCGTGGAGGTCTCCCGCGCCGACCTCGTCGCATCGGTCATCGGCGGTACGGCGATCAAGACCACCGAGGCGTTCAACGAGGCGATCGGCGGGGTGCTGTTCATCGACGAGGCGTACACCCTCACCCCGGACGGCGCCAGCTCCAACGACTTCGGGCGAGAGGCGGTGGACACCCTGCTGAAACTGATGGAGGACCACCGCGAGGACGTCGTGGTCATCGCGGCCGGCTACTCCGCCGAGATGAACTCCTTCCTGGAGTCCAACCCCGGCCTCGCCTCCCGCTTCACCCGCACCATCGAGTTCGCCAACTACTCGGTCGAGGACCTGGTGACCATCACCGAGAACCTGTGCGCCTCACACCAGTACGAGCTGGGTCCCGGGACCGCGGAGTCCCTCGCCGCTCTCTTCGAGGAGATGCCGCGCGACGCCACCTTCGGCAACGGCCGCGCCGCCCGCAAGGTCTTCGAGGAGATGGTCGACCGGCAGGCGTTCCGCCTGGCCACCATGGCAGACCCCGCGGAACGCGACCTGACCCTGCTGCTGCCCGAGGACGTGCGCGAGGAGACCGCCGCGGGCCAGGATCCCGCCGAGGACCGGGAGGCGATGCTGGCCAGGCTCGACGCGATGACCGGCCTCGGCGCGGTCAAGCGCGAGGTCACCGACCTCGTCAGCCTGCTCGCCACCGCCAAGCAGCGCGAGGCCGCCGGGCTGCCCGCCCCGCGCATCAGCCGCCACCTGGTCTTCTCCGGCCCGCCCGGCACCGGCAAGACCACCGTCGCCCGCCTCTACGCCGGGCTGCTGCACTCCCTCGGGGTGCTGCCCCGCGGCCAGCTCGTCGAGGTCGCCCGCGCCGACCTCGTCGGACGCTACGTCGGCCACACCGCACAGCTCACCAAGGAGGTCTTCGACAGCGCCATGGGCGGGGTGCTGTTCATCGACGAGGCCTACACGCTCACCCCGGAGGGCGCCGGCAACGACTTCGGCCGTGAGGCCGTGGACACCCTGCTGAAGCTGATGGAGGACCACCGCGACGAGGTCGTCGTGATCGTCGCCGGCTACACGGACGAGATGCGGCGCTTCCTGGCCTCCAACCCCGGCCTCGCCTCGCGCTTCTCACGCTCCGTCGAGTTCGAGAACTACACCACCGACGAACTCATCACCATCATGGAGCGGCACGCCGAGGAATCCGGCTACACCTGCGCCGCGGACACCCTCGACGCCCTGCGCACCCATATCGAGGCCATCCCCCGCGACCGTACGTTCGGCAACGCACGCCTGGCCCGGCAGCTCCTGGAGACCATGTTCACCCACCAGGCCCGCCGGCTCACCGCCCTGCGCGAACCGAGCGTCGACGATCTGCGCGCCCTCCTGCCGGAAGATCTCCCCAAGGCGGGCCTGGGCGTCCTCTAGAAGCCATGCTGCCCCTCCCCCGCGTACCCACCCACGTACGCGGGGGACCCAGCCCCGGGTGTGGCCCGCTCCTGCACGCCGCCTGGATTACGCGTACAGCGTGCCGCTCGCCCGGTCCTCGAATATCCCCGCCCAGTAGCGCCAGCCGTCGTCGTCCGGTGTCGTGGGGGTCCCGTCGCAGGCGACGGGGTCGACCGTGGCGAGGGTCTCCGTCATGGTGGCGGCGAGGTGGGCGTAGGACTCCGTGAGGTCGTACCGCGCGTCCAGGGTCTTCTCCCGGTGGATGAGCCAGACCGTGAAGGCGAGGGTCGAGATGTCGGCGTTCAGGGGGCGGAGCGTGCGGTCGGACTCGCTCCAGCACAGGATCGCGCCCGTCGTGCCGTCGACGACGAGGCTCGTGTCCTGGAGCAGCTGGCCGAGGCGGACCAACCGGTCGGCGTCCACGGGCAGTTCGGCGGGCGGGACGTATCCGGGACGCTCCTGCTCGTAGTACTCGGACAGGGTCGGCAGCGCCACCTCCGTGTCCAGCGGGAACATGAAGCCGTCCTCGGGGAGGCCGACCTCCGTCAGGAAGCGGCGCGTCGGCTGGTGGACGAGCGTGGTGGGGAAGTCCACCTCCTCGAAGCGCATGATCCCGCCCGCGCCGAACTCCTCGTCCAGCAGGCGGAGCGGCAGCTTGAGGGCGAGCCCGTCGCCGGGACCCGCGATACGGGCGAGGGGGCGGATCAGTGCGGCCATCCGCCAGTACGGGGCCAGGTCCCGCACCTCGTCCGACGCCGACCGCGCGGCGAGGAGCGAGGTCAGGTGGGACGTCAGGTGCGAGGTCAGGTGCGAGGTCATCGCGGCCACCGGCTTGGGGCCCACGCGGCCCTCGAACATCGCGAAACGGCCCCGGGACTCGACCAGTTCCTCCGTCGCCTCCGCGAACCGCAGCAGCGCCTCCAGGGACGGTGCCAGGGGGGACAGGTCCATCAGGCCCGGGTCGCGGTGGAAGGACGTCGTCGAGATCTCCCCCGTGGTGCCGTCCAGGACGATCGACTCCAGGTCCCTGTCCAGCGTGCGCAGCGAACCGATCACCAGCTGGTCCCGCAACTCCTGCGCGAGCACCCCCGCGTCCGCCACCAGCTCGGCCACCCGCCGCAGCCCGGTCCCTTCGCGCACCGCGCCGAACCCCAACAGGGCGCTCTCATGCGGCAGTCCGGGGCCCGTCAGCCACTGCCGCGTGCCCGCGTGCGTGACGTACGGGCCCAGCTCCTCATCGGTCAGCGTGATCGTCCCGCCACCCACCGTCGTCGTGATCGTGTTCATGGCTCCCCCAGCACATGTGGTTCCCGTCGTGCTTCCCCCCAGCCGGGAACGCCCCCCCCACCAGCAGCGCGGTGCCGTTCCCCACTGACAAAGAACCTTACGCCGCACCACTGACAACGCCGGTGCGGCGCGACACGCGGCGGCGCCCGGGGTGCCCGGGGCCTGGTGCGAAAGGTCCCTACGTCCCGGTCACCACGGCCGCCTGCGGGCGGATCGGCAGGCGGTTGACCGGGCGGCCCGTGGCCGCGCGGACCGCCGAGGCGATGGCCGCGGGGGACGTCACGACCGGGGCCGCGCTGACGGCCTTCGCGCCGAAGGGGGCGACCACGTCGCGTTCCTCGACGAGTTTGACGATGCGGATGTCGGGGGCGTCCAGGGCGGTCGGGAGGGCGTAGCCCGTGAGGTCGGGGTGGCGGATCAGGCCGCGGGCCGTGCGGAGGTTCTCGGTCAGCGCCACGCCCACGCCCTGGGTGACCCCCGCCTCGATGCGGGCGGCGAGCTGGGCGGGGTTGAGGATCCGGCCGACGTCCTGGGCCACCGCCAGTTCCACGACCCTTACCGAGCCGAGCTCGATGTCGACGTCCACGACCGCGCGGATCGCGCAGAACGCCATGCCCACGAAGGCGTCGCCCTGGCCGGTGTCGTCGAGCGGTTCGGTCGGGTGGGGGCGGCACTGGGCCGTGGCCCACAGTTCCTTGCCGTCCATCGCCTCGGCGACGGTGGTGGACAGGACACCGTCGTACGACGTGATCTTGCCGTCGGTGATCTGGAGCAGTTCGGTGGACATGCCGAACTTGTGCGCCAGGGGCTGGAGGAGCTGGGTGCGGACCATCTTCGCCGCGCGTTCCACCGCTCCGCCGGACACCCATGTGTGGCGGCCCCGGCAGCTCGCGCCCGCGGAGGGCTGGTCGGTGTCGACCGGTGCGACGTGCACCTCGTCGATGCCGAGCGTCTCCTGGACGATCTGCCGGGCCAGCGTGGCGAAGCCCTGGCCCGTCTCCACGGCCGCGCACAGGACCGTGGCCACGCCGTCCTGGACCTTCACCGTGGCCGTCGAGACCTCGTCCGCTCCTTCGGCGCCCAGCATGTGCACCATGCCGAGGCCGTAGCCCACGCCGCGGCGGATCGCGCTCGGCTCGCCCGCGCCCTCGGGGCCGCCGGGGAGCAGCCAGTCCTCCTCGGGTGTGTCCTTGGGGAGCGCGGGGAGCGGGAAGTCCCGTACGGCCTGGAGGAGTTCGGCCACGGGGGCCGGGCAGGTCACCGACTGGCCGGTGGGGAGGACGTCCCCGGTGGACATGACGTTGCGCAGACGCAGTTCCGCCGGGTCCATGCCCAGCTTCCTGGCCAGTTTGTCCATCTGGGCCTCGTAGGCCGCGCACACCTGCATGGCGCCCTCGCCGCGCACATGGCCCGACGGGGGGTTGTTGGTGCGCACCGCCCAGCCTTCGATGAAGGCGTTCGGGATGACGTACGGGCCGCAGGCGAACGCCACCGCGGCGGCCAGCGCGTCGGACGAGGTGTCCGCGTACGGGCCGGCGTCCAGCAGGATCTGCGCCTCGACCTTCACCAGCCTGCCCTCGGCGTCCGCGTGGTGGCGGTAGCGCAGGAGGGTGGGGTGCCGGTGCGCGTGGCCCAGGAAGGACTCCTCGCGCGTGGCGGCGAGTTTGACGGGGCAGCCGGTCGTCAGGGCGAGCAGCCCGAGCGGGAGCTGGAAGCCCTGGTCCTCGCGGTCGGCCGTGGCGCCGGGTACGCCGGTGACGACGATCTTCACGCGGTCGGGTTCCAGGCCGAAGCAGGCGGCGGCCGTGTCGCGGTCGGTGTGCGGGTCGGTGGAGGCGAGGTAGAGCTCGACGCCGCCGTCGGGGCGTGGCACGGCGAGTCCGGCCTCGGCTCCGATGGGGGCCGGGTCGTGGCGGCCGATGCGGTACAGGCCCTCCACGACGACCTCGCCGATCGCGTCGGGGTCGCCGTGGCGCAGCGGGATGTGGCGGATCAGGTTGCCGTCGGGGTGCAGGGGTTCGGCCTCGAAGGCCTGCTCCGGGTCGGTCACGGGGTCGAGTACTTCGTACTCGACGATGACGGCGGCGGCGGCCATGCGCGCGGTGTCGGGGTGGTCGGCGGCGACGGCGGCGATGGGTTCGCCGTGGTGGCGTACGACCTCGGAGGCGAACACGGGGCGGTCGGCCCTGCCGCGGCCGTGCAGCGCGGCGCCCGGCACGTCCTCGTGGGTGACGACGGCACGGACGCCGGGCATGTCGCGCGCGTGGGAGGTGTCGATGGACACGATGCGCGCGTGCGGGTGCGGTGAGCGCAGCACGGCGGCCCACAGCAGGCCCTCGGCCCACAGGTCGGCCGCGTAGGGGAACGTGCCCTCCGTCTTGGCGCGGGCCTCGGCGGACGGCAGGGACACGCCCAGGCCGTGCGTCAGCGGATCGGCGGCCGATGCGGCCTCCGCCGTGGTCGCGGTGGCGGCTTCGTTCGTCACGCCTGCCCTCCTCCGTCCGGTCCGTACGCCTGGTCATGCAGCCCCGGGGCGTGCCCTTGTGGGTGCCCCTGGGGGGCGTACCCGGAAGGGTCCTCGAACGCCGCCGGGTTGACGCCGCCCGCTCCGGGTCCCGCCTGGTGCGGGATGCGCGCCTCCTCGGCCTCCGGCGCGGCCTCGGCCTTGGTGTGCGCCCGGCGCTCCGCGACGACCTCGCTCACGGCCTCCACGACGCCCCGGTAGCCCGAGCAGCGGCACAGGTTGCCGCAGAGGGCCTGCCGGGTCTCCAGTTCGGTCGGGGCGGGGTTGCCCTCCAGCAGATCGTGCACGGTCATGGCCATGCCCGGCACGCAGAAACCGCACTGCACCGCGCCGCACCTGGCGAGCGCGCGCTGCACGTCGGAGGGCTGCCCGTCGACGGCGAGTCCCTCGACGGTGCGGACCTCGCTGCCGGCGGCGGTGACGGCGGGGACCAGGCAGGACGCCACGAGCCGGCCGTCGACCTGCACGTTGCAGGCGCCGCACTCGCCCTGCGAGCAGCCGTCCTTGGCGCCCGCGAGGCCGAGGCGCTCGCGCAGCACGTACAGCAGCGACTCGCCGATCCAGGCGTCGGGGACCGGCCGCTCGGCGCCGTTCACCCGCAGGACGTAACTGGCGAGGGGGTGGTCGTCGATCAGGGGCGCGGCGGGCTCGGCCGGCGGTTCCTCCGTGTCCTCGGCGGCCGGTGCCGCCTCGGGTGTGTCACCGGCCGGCTCCGGCTCGGGGGCGGCGGACGGCTCCGAGGGGGCCACGTCGGTCTGCCCGGAGGGTTCCTGGACGGCCTCAGGGGCCTCGCTCGCGGCCTCGGGAAGCGGCCCGGGGTAAGTGTCGCGCGGTGGCTCCACGGGCGCCTCAGGGGGCGCGCCAGGCGCTTCGGCCACGGGGGCCCCCGTCACCTCGGCCGGTCCGTGGCCGTCAACGGTCTCCGCGGGGGCTGGTGCTGCGGATGCTGCGGGTGCTGCGGGGTCGTATCCCGCGGCCGTCCCGCCCGGCGGGTGCTCCTCGGTGTGCTCGGGCGGCGGTGCGGTCCACGCGGTCCCGATCGCCTCCGACGCCCAGGGCGCGGGCGCGCCCCCGGGGAGCGTGGCCGGAGGGGTGCCGCCCCACTGTTCGACGAGGGACGACGTACTGAACTCGCCCGATTCGTCCGGGATGTCGCCTTCAGCGACGGGAATCGACCACTGCCCGGTCACATCATGGCCCGGAGCGGACCCGGCGCCCGCCCCCTCCTGGGGGACCTCCTCGAAGGCCCACTGGCCGGTGCCGCCCGGGTCGTACGTGAATCCGTGCTGTTCGGTCCCGTGGGGCACGGCGTTCGGGTCGGGCCACTGAGCACCCTCGGCCGGTGCCGTCCAGGTGCCGGTGAGCGCCGGGTCGGTGCCGACGGGCGCGCCGGGCGTCGCCGTGATCTGCGGGGGCACGTAGCCGTGGCCGGGTGCGGCGAGGGGACTGTCCGAGGCCAGCAGCGCGTCGATGCCCCCTTCGGGGAGCTGGACGAACGTCGTGGCGCCGTCGTCGTAGTCCCCTTGGGGCAGCCGCTCCCAGCCGCCGTGCGCGCCCTGCTGGGGCGTGCTCTCTCCGTGCTGGTCGTCGGTCACGACAGTGCCCTCCCCAATGCTCGTCGGGCCAGTACGGCGACGGTGCGCCGAAGTTGCAGTACGGCGGGCGGAAGCGGTGCCACGGAACCGTCCTCCGCGGGCGCCGGGTCCGGGATGCAGGCGGCGGCGACGTACTCCCCGAAGGCGTTCAGGGCCTCCGGCACGAGCGTGCGCTCGCCGTCCCAGTCGATCAGCCGGCCGACCCACGCCTCGGCGTCCAGGGGCCTGAGCGGCATCGGCGCTATGGCGCCGACGGCGCACCGCACGCCGCGCCGGGCGGGGTCGAGGACGACCGCCACGGACGCCGTGGCGCGCCCGGGGCCGGTGCGTCCGGTGGCCTTCAGGAAGACCTGCGGCGCGTGCAGCAGCGGCACGCGCACGTACCCGATGAGTTCACCGGAGCGCAGCAGGTCCATGCCGGCCAGGAGGTGCGAGACGGGGACCTCACGGCGGGCTCCGCCCGGCCCCGCGATGATCAACGTCGCCTCCAGGGCGGCGAGTACGGGCAGCGCGTCCCCCGTGGGGGCGGCCGTCGCGATGTTTCCGCCCAGGGTGCCCGCGTTGCGGATCTGCGGCGGTCCGGCGGCTCTCGCGGACGCCGCGAGGGCCGGGATGAGCGCCGCGAAGTCGGGGCGGCCCATGCGTGCGTGTGTGAGGCCCGCGCCGAGCAGCGCGTGGCCGTCCTGGTACTGCCAGCCGCGGATCTCGCTGATCCGGCCGAGGCCGACGAGCGCGGCGGGCCTGAGCTGCCCGGAGTTGACCGCGGCCATCAGGTCCGTACCACCGGCCACGGGGACGGCGGCGGGCATGGCCGCCAGCGCCTCCACGGCCTCGTCCAGCGAGCCGGGCAGCGTCACAGCCTGCGCCGCCTGCGGTGCCTGCGTGGTCAAACCGGCTGCCCCTTCCCGCTGCCCCACCTGGTCCCACCTGTGCTGCCGTACGGTACGTGCTGACAGGGCGGACGTGGCAACTCTGGCACATTCTCGCGAGACCCGAACGCGGGGGTCCGCTAGGAGGCATTCGCCCACCTCAGCACGGTGATGGACCGTTTTCGCACGGCATCTGCGATGAGCGCACATTGCCGGTGTTCGATGATCTTTGTGAACCTTTCTCCTTGTGGGGCCGCGTTTCCCGCGGGAACGTCCGGCTCGCACGACTCCGGGTCACTCACACGATCGGCGGCGCCCCGTCGATCGGACGTCCGAGCACCCCGGGGCGCCGCTGCCACGGTCGTGGCCCCGCAGGTGGCCGATAAGCGACCCCGAGGGCGTCGAGGCGCCCGTAGTGGGCGGTCATCCGGTGCTCGAAGTCCGCGAAGTCCCGCTCCCCGGGGGCGGGCAGGGAGCTCCACGCGACCTCCGCGAAGGCCGCCAGGCGCGGGAACGTCTGGTAGTCCACGCGCGCGGGGTCCTCCATCACCTCGGTCCACACGTTGGCCTGCGTGCCCAGCACGTGCCGTGCCTCCTCGGGCGTCAACTCCGGTGGAACGGGCTCGAAGCGATAGACATCCTCCAGGGTGCGGACGTAGCCGATGGGCACCGGCTCGTCGGCGCCGCCGTGCTGCCGGTGGTCCAGATAGACCTGCTGCTCGGGGCACATGACCACGTCGTGGCCCGCGCGGGCGGCCGTGATCCCGCCGTGGTAGCCGCGCCACGACGACACCGCGGCACCCGGCGCGAGGCCGCCCTGAAGGATCTCGTCCCATCCGATCAGGCGACGCCCGCGCGCGGTCAGCCAGGTGTCGAAGTGCCGGATGAACCACGACTGCAGTTCGTCCTCGCCGGCGAGCCCCAGCGCCTCGATGCGCTGCTGCGCGGTCGGCGAGCGGCGCCACTGGTCCTTCGCGCACTCGTCGCCGCCGATGTGCACGAAGGAGGAGAACTCGGCCACGTCGGCCGGAAACAGGTCGAGCACTTCCTCCAGGACGCCCTCGTAGAAGCGGAGGGTGTTGTCAGTGGGGGCGAGTACGTTTTTGTTGATGCCCCAGGTGTCCCAGACCGTCAGGGAGGTCGTGTCGATGACGTCGGTGTTGCCCAGTTCCGGATACGCGGCGATGGCGGCCTGCGAGTGGCCCGGGATGTCGATCTCGGGGACGACGGAGATATGCCGCTCGGCGGCGTAGGCGACGATCTCCCGGATGTCGTCCTGGGTGTAGTAACCCCCGTGCGGCTTCTCCTCCCACAGAGGCGAGGCGCGGTGACCGAATTTCGTTCGTGCCCGCCAGGAGCCGATCTCGGTGAGCTTCGGGTATCGCTCGATCTCCAGGCGCCATCCCTGATCGTCCGTCAAGTGAAAGTGGAAGACGTTGAGTTTGTGCGCGGCCATCAGGTCCAGGTAGCGCAGGACGCCGTCCTTGGGCATGAAGTGGCGGGCGACGTCGAGCATGAGCCCGCGCCAGCGGAAGCGGGGCGAGTCCTCGATCGTGACGTACGGCACGGCCCAGGCACGGTCGCGGGTGAGCGGGGCCCTTCGGTACGCGTCGGGGCCGAGGAGTTGCCTCAGCGTCTGGGCGCCCCAGAAGACACCGGCCGCGCTGCCGCCCTCGATCAGGACGCCGGTCGAGTCGCTGACAAGGCGGTACTCCTCGGGGGCGAGCCCGGAGTCGATCCGGAGCCCGATGCCGTCGCCGCCGGTGTCGTCGAGTTCCCGCCCCTCGCGGAGCGGCAGGCCCGTGGCCTGCCGGAGGACGGTGCACAGCCAGTGGCCGACGCCCTCCGCACCGGTGCCGGCGTAGAGCGGGGAGTGCGCCGTCAGTCGCACCTCGCCGGAACCGGCGACGACCTTGCGGGGCTTGGGAAGCAGTTCGGTCACGTCAGTCCTTTACCGCGCCGCCCAGCCCGGAGACCAGTCGTCGCTGTACGAGCACGAAGAAGATCAGTACCGGAATCGTCATGACCGTGGACGCCGCCATCACGCCGCCCCAGTCGGGATCGTCGGGCTTGTAGAAGACGAGAAGGGCCATCGGAAGGGTCGACTGGGAGGTGTCACTGATGATGAACGACTTGGCGAACAGGAAGTCGTTCCAGGCCGAGATGAAGGAGAAGACACTCGTCGCGACCAGCCCGGGGAAGACGAGCGGGAAAAGGATCTGCCACATGAATCGCGTACGGCTCGCCCCGTCGAGGTACGCCGCCTCCTCCAGCGCCTCGGGAACGGCCTTCACAAAACCTCGGAGCATCCAGATCGCGAACGGCAGCGAGAAGGCGATGTGCGGCAGGATCAGCGCGCCCAGGGTGTTGAGTTGGCCCAAGTCCCGCATGACGAAGAAGAGGGGAATCGTCAGCGCCTCCACGGGCACCATCTGCGCCACCAGGAACATGATCAACAAGGTGGTGCGGAAACGGAAGCGGAATCGGGTGACGGCGGTCGCCGCGAGAAACGCGATGATCGCGGAGGCGAGCACCACCGCGCCGGCCACCACAAGGCTGTTGAGGAAGTAACGGCCGAATTCCTGCTGTTCGAAGACGCGCCGGAAGGAATCCAGCGTGGGTGACAGGGTCCAGGGGCGGGGCTCGGCCGACTCGATCTCGCCCACCGGTCTGAAGGCGCTGAGCACCATCCAGTAGAGCGGGAACGCCACCACCACGGCTATGACCAGCGCGGATGCCTCGGCCGCGAGCCGCCAGGGGCGCCGTACGAAACGACGGGCATGCGCCCTCGGCCGATCAGAACTCAAGGAACTCACGGAACTCAGGGAACTCACAGCTCCTCCCCCTGTCTGCGCAGCAGCCGCAAATACACGAGCGTGATCGCGAGCAGAATCAGCAGCATGACCACACCGATCGCCGAGCCGAGGCTGTACTCGGACGACGCGAACGCCTTCTGGTAGGCGTACACGTTCAGTACGAGGTTCTGACCGGCGATACCGCCGCCGTTCGTCATGACGTAGATCTGCGTGAAGACCTTGAAGTCCCAGATCACCGACTGGATGGTGACGACGGTCAGGATCGGGCGCAGCATCGGTGTGAGCACCGACCGCCAGATCCGCCACTGCGAGGCGCCGTCCAGCGCGGCGGCCTCCAGGACCTCGGTGGGTACGGCGCGGATGCCGGCGTAGACCGTCACCATCACGAACGGGAAGGAGCACCACACCACTTCGAGCAGCACGAGGAAGAAGGCGCTGAACCGCCCGTACGTCCACGCGTGGTCGCCGAGCCCCAGCACCCGGTTGACCGGCCCGAAGTCGGGGTCGAAGAGGAACAGCCAGACCGTCGAGCCGGTGATCGCCGGGGTCGCCCACGCGCCGAGCGCGGCCAGCATCAACGCCAGCCGTGGCAGCGCCCGTACACGTGTCAGCAGCACCGCGAGCGCGCATCCGACGGCCAGCGTGGACACCACACAGGCCGCCGCGAAGAGCACGGTGGCCAGCAGCACCTGCCAGAACTCCGGGTCCCCGAAGAGCGTCGCGTAGTTCCCGAAGCCCTGGAAGGTCGTCGGTTGCCCGCCGCTGACCTGCGCCTGGGTGTACTCAAGGAACGAGATGAGCCCGAGCTGGTAGATCGGGTAGACCAACAGCCCGCCGAGAACGACGAGGGCGGGCGCGAGATAGAGCCAGGGCGTCCAGCCCCCCCGCGCCCGGGACGCACCACGGCGCCCCTTCACCGCCCGGCTTCCCGCCGCGCGACTCCCCGCCGCGCGACTCCCCACTTCCCGGCTTCCCGCCGACCGACTGCCCGCTTCCCGGCTCCCCGCCGACCGGCTTCCCTCCGACTGGCTCCCCGCCGACGGGGCTCGCGCCAACCGGCCGCCTGGGGAGGCCCCAACCAGGCCGGCCGCCCCCGCGACACCACCCCGCCCACCGTCTGCCACGCCACGGCCGGGCTCCGGGCCCGCGTCGTCGGCCGTTCGGGCCGGGGCCGCGCCGGATGAGTCCGGCGCGGCGCTGGGGTTTCGCGCGTCGCGGTCGTCGGTGCCGGGGTGGGTGCCGTGCTCGTGGCCGGTCGACTCCTCCGCCGCGACAGCGCGGTCCGTACCGTCCGTCATCGGAGTCACCCAGCGGAACTGAAGGCGTCGTTCATCTTCTTCGCCGCGTCCTTCGAGGCAGCCGCCACGTCCTTCTTGCCGCTGACGATCTCCTGGAACATCGTCGGCAGGACGAGCGAGGCGTCGATCTGCGACCAGGCAGGCGAGGCGGGAACGAACTTCGTGTCCGCGGACAGCGTCTTCACGAAGGGCTCGATGTGGGGCTCCTTCTTGGCGACGTCCGCGCGTACGTCGGTGTACGTCGGCAGGAAGCCCATCGCGTCGAAGAGTGCGCCCTGCGTCTCCTTCGACGCCAGCCGCTCCATCAGGTCCACGGCGAGCGTGCGGTGCGTGGTGCTCTTCAGGACGCCGATGTTGTTGCCGCCCGCGAAGGCCGGCGCGATCGAGCCCTCCTTCACCCCCGGCAGCGGTACGACCGCGAACTTGCCCTTGACCTTGCCGGCCTCTACAGCCGCGTAGTTGAAGTCTCCGCCGATCGCCATGCCCGCCTTGCCGGAGGCGAACGCGGTGACCGTGTCGTTGCCGCCCATGCCCGCGCACTTGGCGGCCGGACAGTTGTCGTCGCCGAAGAGCGAGGTGTACGCCTTGATGCCCTTCTGGGAAGCCGCGCTGTCGATGCTCGACGCGTACGACCCGCCCTTGCCCTTCGCGATCTCACCACCGTCGGCCCAGACGAACGGCATCGCGCCGAACGTGTAGGCGCCGCCGACGGCGAGACCGTACAGATCCGGCCTGGCCGCGCGGATCTTACGGGCCGTGTCGATCAGCTCGGCCTGCGACGTGGGAGGTTCGAGGCCCAGTTCCTCGAAGACGTCCGTGCGGTAGTAGAGAGCGCGGACCCCGACGAAGAAGGGCGCGCCGTAGATCCGTCCGTCGACCGTCACGGACTGTTTGGCCGTCGGGTCGGAGTCCTTGGCCTCGGTCCACTCGGTGAACTCATCGGTGACGTCGAGGAGCCCGCCGTCCTTCACATAGCCCGCGGTGTCCGTGTTGCCGAATTCCATGAGGTCCGGAGCGCTCTTGGGGTCGTTGAACGCCGCCTTGATCCGCTGGGCGCGGGTCTCGACCGGGATGTACTCCACGGTGACCTTGACGTCGTCGTGGGCCTCCTTGAAGGCGGCGATCGTCTCGTCGACGACCTTCTCCTTCGGCTTGTTGGTGACTTCCTGGAAGAGCCAGACGCGCAGGGTGCCGGTCTTCTCGTCCTTGCCGGAGGAGGAGTTGTCGGAGGTCTGGGGCGCGCAGGCGGTGGCGGTGAGCCCCGCGATCACAAGTGCCGCCACGGGGGCGGCTATTCGGGCCGTACGAGACGTACGAGCCGTACGAGACGTCCGGGCGCTGCGGCCCGTTCTGGCAGCGAGCTTCATGGAGCTTTTCCTCCGGGGGAGCGTTGCAACATGCGCAATGACGGTTTCGCTCTGTACAACACCCCGGAGGTTAGGGAGTACACGAACATGCCCACAAGAGGTCTCAACCACTCTGTGACCTGCGGGAGAATTCCGCGCGACGACTCGCCGCACGGGGCGCGGGCAGAGACGTTGCGATCAATAACCGTATGGCCAAAGGCACTTGGGCCACAGGGACCGGGTGGGAAACCGGTTCAGAACCCCGCGACCAGCCGGGCCCCAGGTACGACAGAACCGCGGTACCCGCACTGGGGCACCGCGGCCATGCTCGCGACGGCCGTCCCGTCCGCCCGGAGCCACCGACACCCGCCCAGGGCGAGGGCGGCGCGGGCTCTACTTGTCGTCGCCGCCTTCGTCCCCCGCGCCCATGGAGTCGTAGATCTCCTTGCACATCGGGCACACGGGATATTTCTTCGGGTCGCGGCCCGGCACCCACACCTTGCCGCAGAGGGCCACGACGGGCGTGCCGTCGAGGGCGCTCGCCATGATCTTGTCCTTCTGGACATAGTGCGCGAAGCGCTCGTGGTCACCGTCGCCGTGCGACGTCTGTGGCGTCGGCTCGACGAGGGTGCCCGTACCAGTACCGCGCTCGGGCTCAAGAGTGCTCATAGCGCAAGGGTACTGAAGCGCGGAGACATCAGTTGAGCGACGGGTCGTCCGGGTACGTCGCGACCATCGCCAGCTCGCTGCGCTGGCGGCGCAGGACCGAGCGCCAGAGTCTCTCCGGGGAGGGCGAGGCGACGTCTCCGGGCTCCGACTCGACGACGTACCAGGCTCCTTCCACCAGTTCGTCCTCCAGCTGGCCGGGCCCCCAGCCCGCGTAGCCCGCGAAGATCCGCAGGGAGCCGAGCGCCGAGGCGAGCAGTTCCGGCGGGGCCTCCAGGTCGACCAGGCCGATCGCGCCGTGCACGCGCCGCCAGCCGAGGGGGGCGCGCTCGGCGGACGTCCCGCCGGGGATCACCGCGACGCCGAGCGCCGAGTCGAGCGAGACCGGTCCGCCCTGGAAGACGACGCCGGGCTCCCCCGCGAGGTCCGCCCAGCCCTCCAGGATGTCGCCGACGTCCACCGGGGTCGGCCGGTTCAGGACCACGCCGAGCGAGCCCTCCTCGTCGTGGTCGAGGAGGAGCACCACCGCGCGGTCGAAGTTCGGGTCCGCCAGGGCGGGCGTGGCCACGAGCAACCGCCCTGTGAGCGAGGACACCTCGGTCATGCCAGACATGATCCCGCATCTTGCCCGTGTACGGGGAGCCAATCCCCGCACCGACAGGCATGCAGTTCAGGGCGCAGAGGTGCGGCCCCCGCGCACGCCGCCGTCGGCAACCTCGGCGGTGACGCGGTGTGCCCGTCCCGGAACGGTTCGTGTTGTGGCGAACCTATGACGTCCCTCGGACACCCTTGGGCTTACTGAAGGGGGGTAGGCGGCCATTACGCTTGCTCATCGGCTCATGCCGCTTCGGCTCCCGCACCACTGGTCTGCCGATCGCCTGCCGAGACAACTGACCGACTCCACGGAACGCGAGATTCATGACCGTCAACGGCTCTGACGACGTACTGCTTGTTCACGGCGGAACCCCGCTGGAGGGCGAGATCCGGGTCCGCGGTGCGAAGAACCTCGTACCGAAGGCCATGGTCGCCGCGCTGCTCGGCAGCGCTCCGAGCCGGCTGCGCAACGTTCCCGACATCCGCGACGTCCGTGTCGTACGCGGGCTGCTCCAGCTGCACGGGGTGACGGTCCGTCCGGGTGAGGAGCCGGGCGAACTGGTGATGGACCCGTCGCACGTCGAGAGTGCGAACGTCGCGGACATCGACGCCCACGCGGGTTCGTCGCGCATCCCGATCCTGTTCTGCGGCCCGCTGCTGCACCGCCTCGGCCACGCGTTCATCCCCGGCCTCGGCGGCTGTGACATCGGCGGCCGGCCCATCGACTTCCACTTCGAGGTGCTGCGGCAGTTCGGCGCGAAGATCGAGAAGCGGGCGGACGGGCAGTACCTGGAGGCGCCGCGGCGGCTCCGCGGTACCAAGATCGAGCTGCCGTACCCGTCCGTCGGTGCCACGGAGCAGGTGCTGCTGACCGCCGTCCTCGCGGAGGGTGTGACGGAGCTCTCGAACGCGGCCATAGAGCCGGAGATCGAGGACCTCATCTGCGTGCTGCAGAAGATGGGCGCCATCATCGCGATGGACACCGACCGCACGATCCGCATCACGGGCGTCGACAAGCTCGGCGGCTACACGCACCGGGCGCTCCCGGACCGGCTGGAGGCCGCCTCCTGGGCGTCGGCCGCGCTGGCGACCGAGGGCGACATCTACGTCCGCGGCGCCCAGCAGCGCTCGATGATGACCTTCCTGAACACCTACCGGAAGGTCGGCGGCGCCTTCGAGATCGACGACGACGGCATCCGTTTCTGGCACCCCGGGGGCCAGCTGAAGTCCATCGCCCTGGAGACGGACGTCCACCCCGGTTTCCAGACCGACTGGCAGCAGCCGCTGGTCGTCGCCCTCACCCAGGCCACGGGCCTGTCGATCATCCACGAGACCGTCTACGAGTCGCGGCTCGGCTTCACCTCGGCGCTGAACCAGATGGGCGCCCACATCCAGCTGTACCGCGAGTGCCTCGGCGGCTCCGACTGCCGCTTCGGCCAGCGCAACTTCCTGCACTCCGCGGTCGTGTCCGGCCCCACGAAGCTCCAGGGCGCCGATCTGGTCATCCCCGACCTCCGCGGCGGCTTCTCGTACCTGATCGCGGCCCTCGCCGCCCAGGGCACGTCCCGCGTCCACGGCATCGACCTGATCAACCGCGGCTACGAGAACTTCATGGAGAAGCTCGTGGAGCTGGGCGCGAAGGTGGAACTGCCGGGCAAGGCGCTCGGCTAGCGACCACCGTCCGTGTACGCCGATGGGGCGGCCTCCCGAGTCGGGAGGCCGCCCCCTGGCGCTCCTGGGCCCCGTACGCCGTCCCGTGGTGTACGAGGAGCAGGGTCACTTGCCCTTGGCGGCTTCCTTGAGCTTGGAGCCCGCGGAGACCTTCACGCTGTAGCCGGCCGGGATCTGGATGGGGTCGCCGGTCTGCGGGTTGCGCGCGGTGCGAGCGGCACGGTGGGTGCGCTCGAAGGTCAGGAAGCCAGGGATGGTGACCTTCTCGTCGCCCTTGGCGACGATCTCGCCGACGGTCTCGGCGAACGCGGCCAGCACGGCGTCGGCGTCCTTGCGGGTCACCTCGGCGCGGTCGGCCAGCGCGGCCACCAGCTCACTGCGGTTCATGTTGTTACTCCCGTGTTTTCTTGCCGTTGAGGCGTGCCACGCGGCGGAGCCACGTGGTGGCCGAAGCCGATGCTGCCAGGGTCCTCGGTGAGTCCCCGCACCCGGGTCCCTCGTCAGACCCTCGCGCCCAGGGAGGCATCCTGCCTCCACCTGCGGCGGGAAAGCCAATCCGGCACCCGTGGGAGTCACACGACCACCCTTGGGAGTCACACGAAAAGCGCCACCGCATCGGCGTGGTGACGCTCCGTTCACCCCTGGCTGCGAACCGCAGGACCCGACAGGCCTGGGCCCAGCCGCCACCCTAAAGGGGAACCGCGCACCCCGTGGTCCGCGACGCGCCGGGGCGGGCCGGGGCCGTGGCCACTGTCACAGTGGCCGTGTCGCGCCCGGCCCGGCGCCCGGCGCGGTGGCCGGCTCCGTGGCCTGCCCGGCGCCCGGTCAGACCGTCGCCCCGGCCGCTTTCGCCGCGTCCCGGACCGCCCCGGCCACCGCGCCGGCGACCTTGTCGTTGAAGACGCTCGGGATGATGTAGTTCGGGTTGAGCTCGTCCTCGGTCACGACGTCCGCGAGGGCGGTCGCGGCGGCCAGCATCATGTCCGTGTTGACGGTGCGGGACTGCGCGTCCAGCAGGCCGCGGAAGACGCCCGGGAAGACCAGCACGTTGTTGATCTGGTTGGGGAAGTCGGAGCGGCCCGTGGCCACGACCGCCGCCGTCTGCCGGGCGACCGCCGGGTCCACCTCGGGGTCGGGGTTCGCGAGCGCGAACACGATGGCGCCCTCGGCCATGGCGGCCACGTCGTCGCCGTCGAGCACGTTCGGGGCGGAGACGCCGATGAAGACGTCGGCGCCGCGCACGGCCTCCTTGAGGGTGCCGGTGAGGCTCTCGGGGTTGGTGTTGTCGGCGATCCAGCGCAGCGGCGAGTCCGAGGCGGCGTTCACCAGGTCTTCGCGGTCGCTGTGGACGACACCATGGATGTCGGCCACGACGGCGTTCTTCACTCCGGCCGCGAGGAGCAGCTTGAGGATGGCCGTCCCGGCGGCACCGGCGCCCGACATGACGACCCGGATGTCACCGATCGACTTGCCCGCGACGCGCAGGGCGTTCTTCAGGGCGGCGAGCACGACGATCGCGGTGCCGTGCTGGTCGTCGTGGAAGACGGGGATGTCGAGGGCCTCACGCAGCCGCGCCTCGATCTCGAAGCAGCGGGGCGCGGAGATGTCCTCCAGGTTGATGCCGGCGAAACCGGGGGCGATCGCCTTGACGATCTCGACGATGGCGTCGGTGTCCTGGGTGTCCAGGCAGATCGGCCAGGCGTCGATACCGGCGAACCGCTTGAACAGGGCCGCCTTGCCCTCCATGACGGGCAGCGCGGCCTTCGGGCCGATGTTGCCGAGGCCCAGCACCGCGGACCCGTCCGTCACGACCGCAACGGAGTTGCGCTTGATGGTCAGACGGCGCGCGTCCTCGGGGTTCTCGGCGATCGCCATGCAGACGCGGGCCACGCCCGGCGTGTAGACCATGGACAGGTCGTCACGGTTGCGGATGGGGTGCTTCGACGCCATCTCGATCTTGCCGCCGAGGTGCATGAGGAACGTACGGTCGGAGACCTTGCCGAGCGTCACACCCTCGATGCCGCGGAGCTGCTCGACGATCTCGTCGGCGTGCGCGGTGGAGGTGGCGGCGATGGTGACGTCGATGCGGAGCTTCTCGTGCCCGGAGGCGGTGACGTCGAGGCCGGTGACCGAGCCTCCGTGGGACTCGACGGCCGTGGTGAGCTGGGAGACCGCGGTTCCGCTCGCGGGCACCTCCAGCCGGACCGTCATCGAGTAGGAGACGCTGGGCGCCGTTGCCATGACCGACTTCCTCTGCTTTCAGCTGGAGCTGGGTGGTGCCATTGAAGCGTGGTAGTGCCGTCCGATCGTCGCACCTACTACGGAGTACGTGGTAGCCGCCCTCGGATTGCGAACGTTTTGTTCGTTGATCAAGCGGGATCAGGCCGGTTCAGGGCAACGGAAGAGGCCCACATCAGCAGACTGATGTGGGCCTCTCTCACGCTCAGTGGCACCGACCCGCCATGCTCGCCTCGCGGCAAGTGGTCGCTCGAAGCGACGAAGGTTGGGCCCGGGGGCTTGGATCGAGCCGGTGCCACACCAAGGCTAACAAACAGATCCCGCAAGGCCATTCCCGTAGCAGGAGTTCACCTGTCGGCCCCGTCACGGCCCCGCCGTGGCCCCGCCTCAGTCGCGCAGCAGATCCGGTACCCCGTGTGCGTCGGGTTCGTCCCGCTCGCCCGAGACCACGGTGAGCTGCTGGGTCGCCCGGGTGAGCGCCACGTACAGCACGCGCAGTCCGGCCGGGGACTCGTCGGCGATCTCGGCGGGCGAGACGACGATCGTGGCGTCGTACTCCAGGCCCTTGGCCTCCAGGCTGCCGAGTGCCACGACGCGGTCGCCGAGGCCGGCGAGCCAGCGGGCCGCCTCCTCGCGCCGGTTCATGGCGACGACGACGCCCACCGTGCCGTCGACGCGGTCCAGCAGCCGCGCGGCCTCCTCCCGGACCGTATGGGCGAGTGACTCGCGTACGACGGTGAAGCCCGGCTCGACACCGGTCGACCGGACGGCGGACGGTGCCTCGGAGCCCGGCATCGCCAGCGCGAGCACCCTGGACGCCAGCTCGGCGATCTCGGCGGGGTTGCGGTAGTTCACGGTGAGGGTGAAGCGGCGGCGCGGGCGGGTGCCCAGGGCCTCGTCCCGTGCCTCGGCCGCCTCGTCGGGGTCGGACCAGGACGACTGGGCCGGATCGCCGACGACCGTCCAGGTGGCGTGACGTCCCCGTCGGCCCACCATCCGCCACTGCATGGGGGTGAGGTCCTGGGCCTCGTCGACGATGACGTGCGCGTACTCCGTCCGCTCCTGGGCCAGGCGCTCGGCGCGCTCGCGCTGCGACTCCTCGCGTACGGGCATGAGCTCGTCGAGGCCGGTGAGCTGGTCGAGGGGGTCGAGCTCGCGCTTCTTCTTCGGGCGGACGGGCAGGCCGAGGACGGACTGAAGCTCGTCCAGCATCGCGACGTCGTGCACCGA
This sequence comes from Streptomyces bluensis, assembly GCF_014650715.1. Lineage (GTDB taxonomy): Bacteria > Actinomycetota > Actinomycetes > Streptomycetales > Streptomycetaceae > Streptomyces > Streptomyces bluensis. Next base: position 43,714 of record NZ_BMVM01000020.1, read on the forward strand.
CAGCCCGTCCCGCTTCAGCGAGCGGGCGACGCGGCGCACCTCGCCGGGGGTGAGGATCCGGCGGGCCCAGCGTCCCAGTCGCCGCTCGTCGGCCATGGCGTCCAGCACGCCGCGCGGCGTCAGCTCGGGCCACCAGGCGTCGAGGAACGCGACGAAGTCGTCCTCGCCCGTGATGTCCTCGTCGAACGAGGACCGCAGCTCGGCGGCGAGCTCGGGGTCGGTGTGGCGGGTCGCCGCTCCCGACCGTGCCCACAGGGCGTCCAGGAGCAGTCGGCGGGCGCGTGGGCGCAGCAGATTGACGGGGGCGGTCCCGCCGAGCGCGGTGCGCCGGATCCCCTCCAGCTCGTCGGCCTCCAGTTCGAGCCGGCGCCCGAAGGCGACCACGCGCAGCCGACCCGGCGGATCGTTCAGCTCCAGCGCGCCCCGCGCCGCCCTCCGCAGCACCTTCAGCATGCGGGACGAGCCCTTGGCGCGGGCCACGGAGGGCGCGTCGTACAGCGCGGCCTCGGCACCGTCGACCAGGGACCCGATCGCGCGGATGGCGACCTGTCCCTCCTCGCCGAGCGAGGGCAGCACGCCCTCCGTGTAGGCGACGAGCAGCGGGGTCGGCGAGACGATCAGGATGCCGCCCGCGTACCGGCGCCGGTCCTGGTACAGCAGGTACGCGGCCCGGTGCAGCGCGACGGCCGTCTTCCCGGTGCCCGGCCCGCCCTCGACGTACGTCACCGAGGCGGCGGGCGCGCGGATGACGAGGTCCTGTTCGGCCTGGATGGAGGAGACGATGTCCCGCATGGTGTGGGTGCGGGCCTGCCCCAGCGCGGCCATCAGGGCACCGTCGCCGATCACGGCCAGCTCGTGCCCGTCCAGGCGGGCCTTGAGCTCGGGCCGCATCAGGTCGTCCTCGACACCGAGCACGCGGCGCCCCTTGGAACGGATCACGCGGCGCCGTACGACGCGTCCGGGGTCGACGGGGGTGGACCGGTAGAAGGGAGCGGCCGCGGGCGCCCGCCAGTCGATGACCAGCGGTGCGTACTCCTCGTCCAGCACTCCGATGCGCCCGATGTGCAGGGTTTCGGCGATGTCGGCCGTACCGTCCTCGCGCACCGCGCCCTCGGCGGGTTCCACGGCCGTGTAGGCGCCGTCCGGGCCCTTCTTGCCGTCCTTGCCGAGGAGCAGGTCGATCCGGCCGAAGAGGAAGTCCTCGTACTCGTTGTGGAGCCGGTTCAGGTGGACACCGGCCCGGAAGACCTGGGCGTCCCGCTCGGCGAGCGCGCCGGGGGTGCCGACCTGGCCGCGCTTGGCCGCGTCGTTCATCAGGAACTCCGCCTCGTGGATCTTCTCCTCAAGGCGCCGGTACACCCGGTCCAGGTGTTCCTGTTCGACCCGGATCTCGCGTTCACGGACGGAGTCGTGAACCGAGCCGAGCGCGGTTTCCTGTTGAACCTGAGCGGCCACCGGGCCCCCTTCTGACGTGCTGGGCAGCCGTCAACCGTACGCGAAGGGGCCCCGGGAGGCCATGTGTCGGCCCGGGGTGTGTTCACAGGCCCGCCGCAGAACCGCTACGAGGTCTGCGGCGGTGCCCTTCGGAGTCCCGCACGTCCTGCACATGTCGACTACTTCTCGGCCTGCGTACGGGTCTGCGTACCCGCCTGCCCGCACACCGGCCTACCTTCCGGCCTACATGTCGACCTTGACGAGTTTCTTGCCCTCGAAGGTCATGACCTCGAAGTAGTCGATCTCGTTCCTGTCCATGGCCAGACCGCCGTGCGTGTACAGCGGCTCCTTGGCCGCGGCGTCCGTGGCGTTCTTGATGCCGTAGCCCCGTGGCGGGACCGCCCAGGTGGTCGCCGTCTCACGCTCGCCGTTCTTGCCGACCGCGATCAGGGAGCACTTCTCCGGCCCCTCGACGTTCGACAGCTCCAGGACCGCGTGGGTGCCCCATGCCTTGGGCTCCGTGGCGATCGTGGCGCTGACGTCGGTGGCCTTGTCGGTACCCGTGACCTTGTCGCTGATGCTGTCGAAGGCGTCCTTGGCGGGGCTGGCACTACGGGTGTGCGCGCCGCCGGCCTCGACGGACGAGTCGTCGCCGCTCGTGGTCGCGAAGACGGCGGTGGGACCGGCGACGATCGCCGCGATACCGGCCGCCAGCGCGAAGAAGTTCCGCCGGCTCCTCTTGGCCCGGCGCTCCACGACCTCGCCGACGAGCCGTTCCGCGAGTTGCGGGCTGGGCTTCGCCGCCAACGACTCTCCGATGCCGGGACTTCCCTGCGCGCCGGGCAGGTCCGCGAGCGCGGCCAGCATCGGTTCCATTCCGGCCAGTTCGTCGAGCTGCTGGCCGCACCAGTCGCATGTGGCGAGATGTGCCTCGAACTGGGTCGCCTCGGCGTCGTCCAGGATTCCGAGGGCGTACGCGCCCACGGTTTCGTGGATGTCACCGGGTCCACCCTGCGGGGTTCCACCAACGGGGCCGGAGCCCCCGGTTCCGTAACCCCCGTAGACATTCGTCATGCCGTCACCCCGCGCTCCTCCAGAGCCAGCTTCATCGACCGCAGGGCGTAGAACACCCGTGAGCGCACCGTTCCACTGGGGATGCCGAGCGTTTCGGCCGCCTCATTGACCGTACGCCCTTTGAAGTACGTCTCGACCAGGACCTCCCTGTGAGCAGGGGTCAGGTCGTCCAGCGCATCCGAGAGTGTCATCAGCCACAACGCCTTGTCGATCTCGTCCTCCGCGGGTATGACCTCCAGCGGCGACGGGTCGACCTCCTGCGGCCGGGCCTGCCGGCTGCGGTGGCCGTCGATGACGATGCGGCGTGCGACCGTCACCAGCCAGGGGCGTACCGAACCGGTCGCTCGATTGAGCTGACCGGCGTTCTTCCAGGCACGGATGAGCGTTTCCTGCACGACGTCCTCGGCGCGCTGCCGGTCGCCCGCGACCAGGCGCAGAACATACGCGAGCAACGGTCCCGCGTGTTCGCGGTAAAGCGCGCGCATCAGCTCCTCGTCAGGCTCCGAGGGCTGTGACGCGCGATGTCGTGCCCTGTGCGGGCGGTCATCGGCCACAGCGGAATCCTTGCGCACGGTTACCTCCGGTGTCCGGGGGTTCCCCCAGTCGGTCGCTCATCACGAGTTACGTAGGTAACCAGGACTGTGTTCAACGCGGGCCCACAACTTTCCTGATCGGTGGGCGACTTGGGACGCGACCGGGGAACAAGAGCCCCAATTCCGGAGCAATCGCGGTACGAGTTGGCGGGAATTGTGAAGAGATGAATCCATGCTGTGAAACTCGACACGTTTAGCTCTTCACGGGGCCACGGGTGCGCCCCAACTGACACGAGTCACAAGGAAGTTGACAAGGCGTGAGAAGGGTTGGCAGCAAGGGGCGAACAGGGGCAAACCCCACGCCGTGGCGATGGGCCCCGGCCGGGGCGGGCGAGGCCCTACGCCCGGGCCAGGGCCGCCCGCCTCCGGTGCCGGGCCACCCGTTCACGGTTGCCGCACGTCTCACTGGAGCACCACCGGCGCCGCCGCCCACGGGACGTGTCGACGTAGACGATGGGGCAGTTGTCCCCGGCGCACTGCCGCAGGCTCGCGCACGCCGCCGGGTCGGTGAGCAACTCCACGGCGTCCCGGGCGACCACCGCGAGCAGCGCCGCGCGACCGGGGGCGCCGTCGAGTGACCTGACGAGCGTCCCGTCCGCCGTCCGTACGACCCGGGGGGCGGGGGTCGCCGCCCGCGCGAACGCGTTGATCCGGGCGAGCGCGACCTCGACGAAGCGCGGGTCGGGTCCCGGCTCCCGGTGCACCGTCTGCCCTATGCGGTCCCGCAGTTCACGGAAGTCCACGAGCCAGGACACGTCGGCACCCACCAGCTGGGTCCCTGGTGGTACGCAGCCCGCCCCCGCGATCCATGCCCGCAGTCGCTCCACCGAGTGCAGCTGCTCCTCCGGGTGTGTGGTCGCGAGGAGATCCAGGCAGAGCCGTCCACAGTCGAAACGCGGCTCGTACGAGGCTGTGGCCGTACCCGATGCCATGTGCCTGTCACCGCCTTGGAGTCGGCGAAACCGAACGCCGTGCGAGGGGTTCGTACCCCCTGGGGCGCCCGTCCGCACATTCGCTCCCGCGAGGGGCCCGTACTTCTCGTCTGCCGGGTTGTTGTCGGTGGGCGGCTGCGGGTTCATCGTGGCTGGTCGCGCAGTTCCCCGCGCCCCTGAAAAGCGGGGGCGTGCCCGGCATCCCCACGAACTGCAACCCTCACGCACCGGCAGCCGCGTACGCACGGCAGGGGGTGTGCCGGGAGGTGTCCGCCCGCAGCGGCCGGCGTCCGCCGCCGGGCACCGTCATCACCCCACAGCACCGCCGGACCGAGGACGGAGACCTCCCGGCGCGCCCCCGACCCACGAACAAACGCGGAGGCGCCCAAGCCACCACGGCGGGAAAGCCGGGCACGCGCCCGAGCCACAGTGACGCCGACCGCCCGGCCCGCGGAGCGAACCGTCAGGTGTCCGCGTACTTCGAGTCCGTGGCCGGGTCCAGGGCCAGCCGGTAGCCGCGCTTGACCACGGTCTGGATCAGCTTCGGGGTGCCCAGTGCCGTCCGCAGCCGCGCCATGGCCGTCTCCACGGCGTGCTCGTCCCGCCCGGCCCCGGGCAGCGCACGCAGCAGCTCCGCCCGGGCGACGACCCAGCCCGGCCGCCGGCACAAGGCCCGCAGCAGCGACATCCCGGCGGGCGGCACGGGACGCAGGACCCCGTCCACCATCACCGCGTGCCCCCGGATCTCCACGCGATGCCCGGCGACAGGCAGCGCACGAGCACGACCGGGCAGTTCCTGGCACAGCACCTGCACCAACGGCCCCAGCCGGAACCGCTCGGGCTGGACCGTCTCCACGCCCCGCGCCTGCAACGGCAGCGCGGTGACCGGCCCCACACACGCGGGCAGCACGTCATGGTTCAACGCGGCGAGCAGTTCGGGCAGCAGCCCCCGGTCCTCCGCCCGCGACAGCAGCGACGCCGCCGCGGGGGCGCTGGTGAACGTCAGCGCGTCCAGGCCGCGGCCGACCGTCGCGTCCAGCAGACGGTCGACGGGACCGATGTCCTCCGGCGGCATCCAGCGGTAGACGGGCACGCCCACCACCTCCGCTCCCCCGGCCCGCAACGCCTCCACGAACCCCGGCAGCGGCTCCCCGTGCAGCTGTACGGCGATACGGCGGCCCTCGACGCCCTCCTCCAGCAGCCGGTCGAGCACCTCGGCCATGGACTCCGAGGACGGTGACCACTCCTCGGTCAGCCCGGCGGCCCGGATCGCGCCCTTCACCTTGGGCCCGCGTGCGAGAAGCTCCACCCCGCGCAGCCGGGCCAGCAGGTCCTCGCCGAGTCCCCAGCCGTCGGCGGCCTCGATCCAGCCACGGAAGCCGATGGCGGTGGCGGCCACGACGACGTCCGGGGCCTGGTCGAGCAGTTCCTTGGTCGCGGCGAGCAGCTCGCTGTCGTCGGCGAGCGGCACGATGCGCAGCGCCGGCGCATGGAGAACGGACGCGCCGCGCCGCTGGAGCAGGGCCCCGAGCTCGTCGGCCCGTCGCGCGGCCGTCACGCCCACGGTGAACCCGGCGAGGGGCCCGTGGTCTGGTGGTCGCTGCTGTTCGTCGTCCATGTCTCGTCCCGCAGTCGAGTCGTTGCAGCACATGCGTGCCGAACGAGCCTGTCAACGGCGCGTGACAGACTCGGTTCGGGTTCATGTCGTTGGTGTTACCAATGCCGTCTTCGCGTGAGAACGTCACACCTCCGCGTAGCTGAGCCGCGGCTTCGCCTCGGCCGAGACCGCCGGCTCGGCCTGGGCCCCCGCCGGACGGCGAAGGTATACGGCCCAGGTGACCACGAAGCAGACCCCGTAGAAGGCGAGGAAGGAGACGAAGGCGCCGGTGCCGGTGCCGACGGTGAGGAAGGACTGGCGGAAGGCCAGGTTGATGCCGAGGCCGCCGAGCGCGCCCACCGCTCCGATGATGCCCATGGAGGCGCCGGACAGCCGGCGCCCGTACGCGGCGGCCTCCTCGCCGTACAGGCCCTTGGCGAGGGCCTTGGCCTGGAAGATGCCCGGGATCATCTTGAAGGTCGAGCCGTTGCCGAGTCCGCTGAGTACGAAGAGCGCGATGAACGCGGTGGTGAACAGCGGCAGCGACTTCTGCATGGACGCGATGACGATGACACCGGTGGCCGCGGCCATGGCGACGTAGTTCCACAGGGTGATTCGCGCGCCGCCGTAGCGGTCGGCGAGCGCGCCGCCCACGGGCCGGATCAGCGAGCCGAGCAGGGGGCCGATGAAGGTGACGTAGGCCGCCTGGAGCGGCGTACGGCCGAACTGGGTCTGCAGGACCAGGCCGAAGGCGAAGCTGTAGCCGATGAAGGAGCCGAAGGTGCCGATGTAGAGGAAGGACATGATCCACGTGTGGGCTTCCTTGACGGACTCCTTGGCGGCACCGGTGTCGTTCTTCAGCGACGCGATGTTGTCCATCTTCACCGCGGCGAGGACGGCGGCGACGACGATGAAGGGGATGTAGATCCCGAGCAGCACACGCGGACCACCGCTGGCGCCGATCACGGCGAGACCGACCAGTTGTACGACCGGCACGCCGATGTTGCCGCCGCCCGCGTTGAGGCCGAGCGCCCAGCCCTTCTTGCGGAGCGGGAAGAAGGCGTTGATGTTGGTCATGCTGGAGGCGAAGTTGCCACCGCCGATACCGGCGAGCATGGCGCACACCAGGAACGTGGTGAACGAGGTCCCCGGCTCCATCGCGACGAACGCGGCGACGGTCGGCACGAGCAGCAGGCTCGCGGAGACGATCGTCCAGTTCCGCCCGCCGAAGAGGGCGACCGCGAAGGTGTAGGGGACGCGCACGACGGCGCCGACCAGCGTGGCCATGGACACGATGAAGAACTTGTCGGCCGGGGTGAGCCCGTACTCGGGGCCCATGAAGAGCACCATCACCGACCACACGGTCCAGATCGAGAACCCGATGTGCTCGGACAGCACGGAGAAGAGCAGGTTGCGGCGGGCGACCTTCTCACCGGTCTCGTTCCAGAAGGCCTCGTCCTCCGGATCCCAGTGGTCGATCCAGCGGCCTCCCTTACTGGATGCGGGGGCTGTGTTCGGGGGTGTCATGACGCCTCCACGGGGCTCCGGTGCTCAGGTCCGTACTGAGGGGGGTGCTGAGGGGGTGATGTGGGGTGCTGAGGGGTGATGAGTCCCGAAGGTAGGGAGGGCGCGTTTCCTGCCTGTGGCACCGGGTGACCGGAAGGGAACGTTGCTCTCACGAGGACGCGGACCCGTCCGTGAGGACGGGCCCGCGCGGTGGTCTGTGCCGAATCAGGCCTTTCGCCTGCTCCCCCCGCGCTTCGCGCCGTTCGGCCACAGTCTGGGGCTCCGCCTGGCGGCGATGTCCTCGATCCAGCCCAGCGCCACGACCGCCAGCCCGATCAGCGGCCACACCAGCACGAACGTCCAGATCGCGTACGTCGAGTCGAGCACCGCGACCGCGCTGTCGCTCTGCATGAACCCAAGTTCGTAGACCGAGTCGAGGAGCGGGAACGTCGCCATGATCGCGAGGTTGTGCCAGAGGTAGATCGTGACGGCACGGTTGTTCGAGAGGGTGACCAGCTTGTCCCAGCGAGCCAGCCTGCCCGGCAGTTCCCGCCAGGACGGGGAGTACTGGAGGAGGATGACGACGAAACCGAACGACCACGTGGCCTGGGCCAGCGGGATGTCGTTCAGGTCCCAGCCGTTCGGGCCCAGATGGCCGGTTGCCCACCACAGGCCGAAGGCCATGATCAGGGCCGAGCAGGAGACCGCCATGTAGCGGGGGATCTTCGCGAGGAAACCCTCCTGGTGGGCCATGCCCAGGACCCAGCAGCTGCCGTAGACCGCGAAATCGGTGACGGCGTTGCCCGTCTCACCGGGGATCGTGACCAGGCCCGTGCCCACGACCGCCGTCAGAGCGAGCGGGGCGAGGAGCGTCACCCACGGCACCCTGCGGAACGCCCACAGCAGCAGCGGGGACGCGAGCACGAACCACAGGTACGCGCGCAGGTACCACAGCACGCCCACCGCCTGGTCCGCCCAGGTGTCCTCCAGCAGGCCGGACGCGGAGCCGACGCTCCACGGGAAGGGCGGGGCGCCGACGGGGATCAGATAGTTGACCAGCTCCACCCAGCCCCACGTGGGACCGTCGGACGACTTCCCCGGATCCCAGCCGCCGGCGAACAACAGCGCCAGCGCCACCACGCTGAACGCCCACAGGGGTGGGAGGAGCCGGCGGATCCTGCCCCGGATCACGCCCCACGCGGGACGGTCCAGCGAGCGCGCCATCAGTGAGCCCGCCAGCGCGAACATCACGCCCATGGAGGGGAACAGGACGGTCAGCCACGCCCAGCCGAAGAGGTGGTACACCACGACGCGGACCAGGGCGATGGAACGGAGCAGATCGAGGTAGCGGTCGCGGCCGGACTTCGTCGGCTTCGCGTCGGGCTCGGGCTCGGGCTCGGACTCCGGCTGCTTCACGTCGGACTCAAGCTTGGGCCCGGGTTCGGGTTCGGGCTCGGGCTCGGGCTCGGGCTCGGGCTGCCGCGGTACGCCGTATGTCTCCTCGTACGCGGCCCAGTACGGGTTCTCGGACTTCTCCTCCTGGTATCCCTGCGTCATCCCACCGGCCTCCGCTCGGCTCCACCGCGTACACGCTGCCCGGACATGCCCGCGGGCGGTGCCCCGACCACGCCCGTGCGCCGCAGTTTCTGCCAGCGCAGGCGGCCGCCGGTGAGCGCGGTGATCCAGGACTGGAGCAGGACGACGTACATCAACTGCCGGTAGAGGATCTGCTGGAGCGGGAGCGAGACGAGGTGGGTCATGCGCTCCCGGTCGAGACGGAAGGCGTAGGCCGCGCACACCGCCTGTACGGCGAGGACGCCCAGCCAGGCCCCGATGGTCTTCTCGGTCGGGCCGAAGACGAGGCCGTAGAGGAGGAACACGTCGATCAGCGGTGCCAGCAGCGGCGCCACGACCATGAACAGCGACACCAGCGGCAGACCGACGCGTCCGAAGCGGCCCGACGCGCCCTTCTCGACGATCGCGCGGCGGTGCTTCCATATCGCCTGCATGGTGCCGTACGACCAGCGGTAGCGCTGCGACCACAGCTGCTGGACCGTCTCGGGGGCCTCCGTCCAGGCGCGGGCGTTCTCCGCGTACACCACGCGCCAGCCGTCGCGGTGCATCGCCATGGTGATGTCGGTGTCCTCGGCGAGCGTGTCGTCGCTCATGCCGCCGACCCGTTCGAGGGCCGAGCGGCGGAAGGCGCCGACCGCGCCGGGGATCGTCGGCATGCAGCGCAGGATGTCGTACATACGGCGGTCGAGGTTGAAGCCCATCACGTACTCGATGTGCTGCCAGGCCCCGATCAGCGAGTCCTTGTTGCCGACCTTCGCGTTGCCCGCGACCGCGCCGACGCGCGGGTCGGCGAAGGGCTGGACGAGCTCACGGACGGTGGACGGCTCGAAGACCGTGTCGCCGTCCATCATCACGATCAGGTCGTGACGGGCGTTGCGCAGACCGCGGTTGAGGGCGGCCGGCTTGCCCGCGTTGTGCTGGCGGACGACGCGTACGCCCGGCAGGCGCATGTTCTCGACGATGCGGGCCGTGCCGTCGCTGGAGCCGTCGTCGATGACGATGATCTCGATGGGATGCTCGCTCGCCATCAGCGAGTTCACCGTGTTCTCTATGCACTTGGCCTCGTTGTACGCGGGCACGAGCACCGAGACCGGTTCGGTGACCGGGGCGGCCGGGCCCCAGCGGAAGTTCTTCCCGCGGACGCGGCGTGCGTGCGCGCCGGACAGCAGGAGCATCAGGCCGAAGCGGGTGAAGACGAGGACGCCGATGACGGCGAGGCCGATCACGAGCCCCTCGGTGATGTGCTCCGACGCCTGCACGAGGAAGATCCACGCCTCGCCCTTGAGTGCGTCGAGCCCGTGGACCTCGGTGTGCGCGCTGGGCACGCCGAGTGCCTCGCTGAGGTTGTCGAGCTCGTAACCCCGTTCCTTGAGCATGGGGATGAACCTGTCGAGCGCCGCGACCGTCTGGGAGCGGTCGCCGCCGGAGTCGTGCATCAGGACGATGGCGCCCTCGCCGTTCTCGGGCATGGAGCGGCGGATGATCTCGTCGACGCCCGGGCGCTGCCAGTCCTCGCTGTCGGTGTCGTTGACGACGGTGATGTAGCCGCGGGAGCCGATGTACTCCGTGACCGGCCAGGAGCTGTTGTCCATGGCGTCGGCGTGGGACGAGTACGGGGGCCGGAACAGTGAGGTGCGGATGCCCGCCGCGCCCGCGAGCGCGAGCTGGTTCTGGGACAGCTCCCAGTCGATGCGCGCCTTGGACTGGTACGCCAGGTCGGGGTGGTTGAAGGTGTGCAGGCCCACCTCGTGGCCCTCGTCGACCATGCGCTGGACGAGGTCCGGGTAGCGGGAGGCCATGGTGCCGGTGACGAAGAAGACGGCGTGCGCCCGGTGCTTCTTCAGCACGTCGAGCACCTTGGGCGTCCACATGGGGTCCGGGCCGTCGTCGAAGGTGAGGACGAGCCGCTTGTCGTCCACCTTCAGGCCCTGGCTCCGGCCACCGCGGGTGTCGATGACCGGGCCGCCCTCAAGGATCTTCTCCGGCACCTTGTCGGAGGAGGCCGGCGGGCGGACCCGGTGGTCGGCGAGGATCTCGCTGTGCAAGTAGCCGCGCAGCATCAGCATCGCCATCAGCGCGGTGAGGACGAGCACGGGCAGCAGGTAGCGCAGGGGCAGCCGACGGCGGGCACGCGGGGCCGGGCCGTGGCGGTTGGTGCGTGCCATCAGGCGATGTTCTCCGGGTTCTCCGGGTTGTTCTGGTTGTTCGGGTTCTTCGAGGACAAGGAGCCGGGGTCCGTGCCCGTGCCCGTGCCGCCGTTGGTGTCCGTGGACTCCGTGGGCGCGGGCGGCGGGTCGGACGAGGTGTTGGGGTCCGGCGGGTCGGGCAACGAGGGGGGCTCGCCGGTCTCCGGGGGCTCCGGTGAGGGGTCGCCGGCGGGCTCGTCCGGGCTGGTCGAAGGTCGCGGGCCGGTGCTCGCGCCCGGGGCGGAGGCCTCCCCCGAGGGATCGGCCGAAGCTCCGGCGCCCGGCGCCGGTGTCACGCCGGCCGTGGGCGACGCGCCCGCGCTCGGCGAGCCGCTCGCCGTCTGCGACGGGTCGGCCGGGTCGGCGGGAAGCGGGGACGTGTCGACCTGTTTCGCGGGCTGGTCGTCCTGCTCGCCGAGGCCCGGCATCCAGGGCGCGTCGGAGTTGCCCGACACGAGCGTGACGCCGATGACGACGGCGTAGACCGCGCAGACGAGGCCGACGACGATGCCTATGCGGCGCAGCCTGCTGCGGCGGCGGCCGGTCTCGTCCACGAACACCGGGCCGTCCGAGTCCTGCCCGGCGGCGGGCGCGTCCTTGGCCTGCTGGACCAGCCAGTCCTCCAGCTCCCGCCCCACACCGTCGAGTTGGACGGTCACTTCGTGGGGGTCGTGGGTGTGGCCCGGCTCGTCGGACTGCTCCCAGGCCCGCGACGGGTCCGGGACCGGGGTCGGGTCCGGGACCGGCCCGGGGTCCAACTCGGGCTCCGGCTCCGGGTTGCCCGGCACCTGCTCGATCGGACGGGTGTCCAGGGCCCGCTCGAACCTCTGCGTGTCCCTGAACTGACGGGTCTCGGCTGCCGCGTCGTACCGCGACGGCTCCTCGGCGCGTCCCATGCCGCCTTCCGTGTCGTACTCCGTTGACTCGCGTGAATGACGCGACGAGAAGTACGAGAATCCGGTGCGCGGCGACTCACCGCCGTTGTCCGCTCCTTGACCGGATGCCGGCGAGGTCGCCGATATCGGCGATGCCGACGATGCCGACGGCTGTCTCGGAACGCGGACGTGTTGCGTCCCCGCCCATGACATGGTCCGGCCGACCGCGTCCGGCCAGTCGGCCTGCCGGCCGCTCTGGTGACCGCTGTGCCGATCGCCGCGGTCGCCGCTCTGCCGATCGCCGCGGTCGCCGGGCGCGTCCCGGTTCGACGGACCGGTTCCGCTTCCGTTTCCCCTTCCCGGGCCGGTTCCGGTTCCGCTTGCGCCCTCGCCCGGGCGTCCGGTGTTCCGCCGGTCCGGTTGGGCGTCTTTCCGCCAGTCGTCCACTCGCACGCTGATCCCCCCAAGGGACACTTTCGGGCGCGCGAACGATCCGGGCATCTCGCACTTTCTTGTCCGGACCGGGCCCCCACCCGGTCCAGGCGCCCCCCTCTACCGCATGCGCCCGGGCCAAGAATGTAGCGCACGTGGGGGAAGTGTGTGTGCGATGTATCAGGAGCTGCTCATCATATTGAGTGCATCCATGGCCGGAATCCATCCACCCGCGGGGTGTGTCAGCCACCCTTCCTCGGCCGCGAGTTGGTCCACAGCACGCCCGAGTGCCGCAACCCCCGGATGCTGGAGGCCCTTTCGCCACACCAAGGACACGGGTGACAACGGAACGGGGTCGACGAGCGGCCTGATCACGGTCCCGGGTACGGCTGGAAAGTCCACCACGGCGAGGACGGGGTTCCGGTTCTTGGCGATGACCCGCTGGAACTCCTCGACCCCGACGGCCAACGGCTCGGGCGGCGACACCTCGATACCGCGTCCCTCGAAGAGCTGACGCGCCAGGTCCGTCCACTCGGGCGTACGGGGGTTCCCCGCGCCCGCGTACACGCTCTCACCGGCGAGCGCCGCGAGAGGGACCTCACCCCTCAGGGCCAGCCGGTGGTCCTCGGGAAGGATCACGGCCATCGGCTCGTACCGCACCGGCCGCTGGGCGAGCCGGGCGCGCACCGCCGGGTCCAGCCCCGCGAACCGGCCGAACGAGGCGTCGAGCCGTCCGGCGAGGATCTCCACGGCGGCCCCGGTGAGGCCGCTCTCGTAGCGGGTCATGAGCTCGTCCTCGGGGGCGAGTTCGCGGGCGCGGGCGAGGACGCGCTCACCGACGAGGCCGGGACTGTTGACGTCGACGAACAGCGGCCGCCGCGAGGCCGCCCTCCCCGTCGGCACCTGGAACGCCGCGACCAGCTCCTCCTGCGCCTCCAGTACCCGGCGCGCGTACGGCAGCAGCCGGGCGCCGTCGGCCGTCAGCGCCACCTGCCGGGTCGTCCGTACGAAGAGCTCGGCGCCCAACTCCTTCTCCAGCCGCCGGATGTCGCGGCTGAGCGCCTGCTGGGCGACGTACAGCCGGGCGGCGGCCCGGGTGAAGTGCAGTTCCTCGGCGACGGCGAGGAAGGCGCGGAGGAGTCGGGGATCCACGGTCGGCGCGGGCATCCCGCGAACCTACAACGCAGGTGCGTGAATCGTCACGGAGCAGGTGTTGGACGGTTGATCACGTGTGGAACGACGGTGGTGCCCATGCCGCAACCACCCACCGACGAGCCCCGCCGCCTCCTCCTCACCGTCACCGCCGACACGCTGGTGGCCGCGGACTTCGCCCCGCGCCGCCGGCGCCCCTCCCCGGGCCCCGCCGGAGCGGCCGGCCCGCTGACCCCGTACCGCCGCCTCTTCGCTCTCTCCGGCACGCGCGCCTTCACCGTCGGGAGTCTGGTCGCCCGGCTTCCGATGGGCATGTTCAGCGTGAGCGCGGTCGTCATGATCGCCGGGTCGCGTGGTTCGTACGCCCTCGCCGGCGCGGTGACGGCGACGGGACTGGCCGCGACGGCGCTGCTGGCCCCCTGGACCGCGCGGCTGATCGACCGTCACGGGCAGGCGCGGGTGGCCGTGCCCGCCACGGTGTTCGCGGTCCTGGGGAGCCTCGCGCTCGTGCTCTGCGTGCGGTACGGCGCCCCCGGCTGGACCCTCTTCCTCTGCTACGCGGCCACGGCGACCACCCCGAACACCGGCGGTATGTCCCGCGCCCGCTGGACCCACCTGCTGCGGGGCGATCCGGCGGCCCGGCACACCGCGAACGCCTTCGAACAGGCCGCGGACGAGCTCTGCTTCATGCTCGGTCCGATCCTGGCGGCGTTGCTGTGCACCGCGGTCTTTCCGGAGGCGGGCACACTGGTGGGCGCCGTGCTGCTGCTGGCGGGCGTGGTGGTCTTCACGGCCCAGCGGTCGACGGAGCCACCCGCGTCGGGATGCCCTACAGCTGCTTCGTCCACGGCGGGCTCGCCGCTCCGGGCGGCCGGCATGCGGCCACTGCTGGTCCTCTGCCTGGCCCTGGGCGCGGTCTTCGGGGCGATGGAGGTCGTCACGATCGCGTTCGCCGACGTGCGCGGGCAGCAGGCGGCGGCCGGGGTCGTCCTCGCCCTGCAGGCGGCGGGTTCGTGTGCGGCGGGGCTGCTGTTCGGCGTGCTGAAGCCCGGCGGCTCCGCCACGCGGCGCCTGCCCTGGTGTGTGGCCGCGATGACGGCGCTGATGACCCTCCCGCTCCTCTCGGCCACCCTCACCGGCTCGCTCGCGGCCCTCGCGGTCGCTCTCCTCCTCGCCGGTATGGCCACCGCGCCCACGATGATCACCACGATGACCCTGGTCCAGCAGCGCACACCCGAGGGCCGCCTGAACGAGGGCATGACCCTGGCGGTGACAGGGCTCCTGGGCGGGATCGCGTGTGGTGCGGCGGTCGGCGGACGGGTGACGGAGCAGGTGTCCGCGACCGCGGGCTACTGGATACCGGTGGCGGCGTCGTTGACGGCCGTACTGATCGCCGTACTCGGCCGGCCTCGTGCCCCTCGTCACCCCCACAGATGAGGATCGCTGGCCAAAACCCCACGGCGCGTGAGCCGCAGTTCTCTGCAACTCCCCTGTCGCAACGGCAAGTTGACCTAGGTTGGTGCTCTGATCACCCACACCGATCCGCAGGAGGCCCTGCCGTGTCAGACACCGATCCCCTGACCAACGCCGCGGAGACACGGACCAGGATCGACACTTCCAAGCCGCACTCGGCCCGCTTCTGGAACTACTTCGTCGGCGGCAAGGACAACTACGAGGTCGACCGGGAGATCGGGGACCACATCATGGAGATCTTCCCCGGCCTCGTCGACGTGGCGGTCACCAGCCGGCACTTCCTGGGACGCGCCGTCCGCCATCTGGCCGGTGAGCCGGGCATCCGGCAGTTCCTGGACGTCGGCACCGGCCTGCCGACCGCCGACAACACACACGAGGTCGCCCAGCGCGTGGCGCCGGACTCCCGGATCGTGTACGTCGACAACGACCCCATCGTGCTGGCCCACGCGAAGGCCCTGCTCACCAGCACGCCCGAAGGCCGGACCACCTACCTGGACGCCAACCTGTACGAACCCGAGGCCGTCCTCAAAGCCGCCGCGAACACACTCGACCTCACCCGGCCGGTCGCCCTGATGATCCTCAACACGCTCGGCCATGTCGCCGACTACGACGAGGCGCGCGAACTCGTGCGCCGGCTGATGGCCGGACTCCCGTCCGGAAGCCATCTGGTGATCAGCGACGGCACGGCCACCAGCGAGGGCATGATCGCCGCCTCGGAGGCGTACAACGCGAGCGGCGCGGTGCCGTACCACGTGCGCAGCATCGGAGACGTAGCCGGGTTCTTCGACGGTCTCGAACTGGTGGATCCCGGCATCGTCCAGGTCCCCGAGTGGCGTCCCGACTCCTCTGGTTCAGCCGGTCCCGCCGCCGCCGTCGCCGTCGACGCGTACTGCGGGGTGGGGCGCAAGCCGTGACAGGCCCATAACGGCCCGTCACCCCACCCGCGCCGTGACCCCACACCACGCCGGCCCCTTCGCGATCAACGTGATCGCGGCGCCGAGCGGCACGTCACCGTCCTCGGTCGCCTCGAAGTCGTGCCTCTGGAGGAGGACCGCGAGCGCCAGGACCGACTCCAGCATCGACAGGTGCTGCCCTATGCAGGCGCGCGGCCCCCCGCCGAACGGGAACCAGGCGTAACGCGGGCGCGCCGCCTCCGCCTCCGGTGTGAACCGTTCGGGGTCGAAGCGCTCCGGGTCGGCCCAGTGGTCGGGGTGGCGATGGGTCACCCACGGGCTGACGAAGACGTCGGCGCCGGCCGGTATCCGTATGCCGTCGATCTCCGTCCCCGTGACCGCGCGGCGCCCGATGATCGGCGCGGACGGATACAGCCGCATCGCCTCCTTCACCACCATCGTCAGGTACGGCAGCGCCTCCATGTCCTCCGCCGTGGGCGCCCGCCCGCCGGGCCCCCCGAGCACACGGTCCACCTCGTCCCGCGCCCGCCGCCGTTCCTCGGGGTGCCGGGCGAGGAGGTGCAGGGCGAAGGCGAGCGCGGTCGCGGTGGTCTCGTGACCGGCGAGCAGGAAGACCAGCACCTGTTCGCGGAGTTCGGTCGGGCCGAAGCGGCCGTCCTCGGCCGTTTCGGCCCGCACGAGCAGGGTGGCGAGGTCCTCACCGGAGCCCGCCGCTCCCGTTCCCCCGTCCCGTCGGCTCTCGATGATCCTGTCGCACAGCCCGAACAGCTCCGCCCGGTACCGTGCCGCCCGCCGATTGGCCGGAGTCGGCCACGTACGCGGCGTCTTGACGGGCGCCAGGCCCCGTTTCAGGGCGTGGGCCTGGAGCGGCGGCAGGTTCCGTTCGATGACGGCGACCGCCTGCTCCGTGTCCATGCCGAAGAGGATGCGGCCGACCACGCGTAAGGCGAACCGGCGCATCTCACCGACCAGTTCGACGCTCCCGCCGGGCGCCGTACGCCAGGACTCGGCGAGCGCGGTGGCCTCGGCGGCGACCTCCTCCGCGTATCCGTTCACCCGGTGGCGGGTGAACAGCGGCTGCACGAGCCGGCGCTGGCGGAGGTAGTCGGCGTCCTGGCTGGTGAGCAGGCCGTTGCCGAGTTGTTCCCGTACCTCCTGGTAGAAGGGCGTGTCCTTGCGGTAGCCGGAGGCCTCCGTGGCCAGCACGCGCTGCACGCCCTCCGGCGAGAACACTCCGTGGAGTTCCTGCCCGAGCCCCGGCGGCCCGATCCGGAACCGCACCACGTCGCCGCACTCGCGCCGGGCCCGCAGATACGTCGCCAGCGGATCACGCAACAGGTCGGCGAGCGAGCCCAGCAGGGGCGCCCCCGCGACGACGGGCGCCCGCGGGGCGCTTCGGGTGGTCGTGACGGTCATGGGCAAGCCCCTCCTGTCAGCCGAACACCAAGACGAACACCAAGACGAACGTCAAGCCGAACACCAATACGAACCACCATAGGTGCAGGAGCCAACAACGTGCCGTTGTGGGTGCCGGGTTCTTCCCAATTCCGTCCGCCCCATTGACGCACCCACGCCCCCCACATACCTTCCCCCGTCGAAGCGCTTCGACGTCACGCATCGAAACGATTCGACTACGGCCTTCGACACCCGGACGGCCGCGTGACGCCCCGATACCCATCCGACTCCCCCGGAGGCACAGGATGTTGACGGCACGAAGGCGTACGGCGGCAGTGGCCGCGGCGGCGATGAGCGGAGTCCTGCTGCTGGCCTCCTGCGGTGGTTCCGACGGCGGGTCCTCGGACGGCAAGACACTCCGGCTGTGGCACTACGAAGGCCCCGAGAGCGCGATGGGCGTCGCCTGGGACGCGGCCATCAAGGAGTTCGAGAAGACACACCCGGGCGTGAAGGTGAAGTTCGAGGAGAAGGGCTTCGAACAGATCCAGAAGACCGCCCCGATGGTCCTCAACTCCTCCGACGCTCCCGACCTCATGGAGTACAACAAGGGCAACGCGACGGCGGGCAGGCTGTCCCAGCAGGGGCTCCTCACCGACCTGACCGCCGAGGTCACCGAGCGCGGCTGGGACAAGAAGCTCAGCGCGGGTGTCCGCACCACCAGCCAGTACGACGCCACCGGCGTCATGGGCTCCGGCAAGTGGTACGGCGTGCCCAACTACGCCGAGTACACGCTGGTCTACTACAACAAGGACCTGTTCAAGAAGTACGGCATCGAAGAACCCACCCCGTCCACCACGATCGGCGAACTCACCGCCGCCATGGACAAGTTCGTCGACGAGGGCGTCACCCCGCTGGCCAACGCCGGTGCCGAGTACATCGCCCAGCAGTACCTCTACCAGCTGGCCCTCAGCAAGGCGGACCGCTCCTGGGTCGACACGTACGAGCTCTACAAGGGCAGGACCGACTTCCACGACGCCGCCTGGACCTACGGCGCTCGGACCTTCGCCGACTGGGTGGACAAGGGCTACATCGCGAAGAGCACCGTCGGCGCGAAGGTCGAGGACGCGGCGGTCTCCTTCATCTCGGGCAAGTCGCCCCTCCTGTTCTCCGGCAGCTGGTGGTACGGCCGCTTCAAGACGGAGGCGAAGTTCGACTGGGGCACCTTCCTCTGGCCGAGCACGAACCTCACCCTCGGCTCCGGCGGCAACCTCTGGGTGGTCCCCAAGGCGGCGAAGAACAAGGACCTCGCCTACGACTTCATCGACATCACCATGTCGGAGAAGATCCAGAACCTGCTGGGCAACCAGGGCGGTGTCCCGGTGGCCGCCGACCCGTCCGCCATCACCGACCCCCGGGCCAAGCAGCTGATCGCCGACTTCACCTCCCTCTCCGAGAAGGACGGGCTGGCCTTCTACCCGGACTGGCCCGTCCCCGACTTCTACAACGTCCTCGTCTCCGAGACCCAGAAACTGATCACGGGCGACGCCAAGCCGGACGCGTATCTGGACGCCTTGCAGGACGCGTACGACAAGGGCGCGCCGAAGCGATGACGGTGACCGTCGAA
Organism: Streptomyces bluensis; assembly: GCF_014650715.1. GTDB lineage: Bacteria > Actinomycetota > Actinomycetes > Streptomycetales > Streptomycetaceae > Streptomyces > Streptomyces bluensis. Next base: position 62,476 of record NZ_BMVM01000020.1, read on the forward strand.
GGGGGCGGGCGGGCCGCCGGCAGGCACCGGCGCGGCGGGCCACGCCGCGCCCGCCCCCGTGCTCGCACCGGCACCCGTTCCCGTACCCGTGACTCGTACGTCCTGTTCCTGCTGCCGGGCGTCCTCGCCTTCCTCGCCGTCGTGGTCGTGCCGTTCCTGATGAACACCGGGGTGAGCTTCACCGACTGGCAGGGCGTGGGCTCGCCCGACTGGTCCGGGCTCGCCAACTACCGGGAGCTGGTGGACGACTCCGCCTTCTGGGCGTCGTTCCGGCACAGCCTGTTCATGGTGGTCGCCATGGCGGTCGTACCGACCGCGATCGGGCTCGTGCTGGCCGCGGCACTGTTCGACTTCGTCGGCAAGCACTTCGGCAGCCGGACGGCCGCAGTGCTGCGCGCCTGCTTCTACCTGCCGCAGGTGCTGCCGATCGCGGTCGCGGGCATCGTGTGGAGCTGGATCCTCGCGCCGGACAACGGCTCCCTCAACGCACTGCTGAAGGCCGTCGGCCTCGGCTCCTGGCAGCAGGACTGGCTCGGCGACCCCGACCTCGCCCTCTACAGCGTCATGGGCGTGATGGTGTGGGTGCAGCTCGGTTTCCCGCTCGTCGTCTTCATGGCGGGCCTGCAACGCGTCGATCCGCAGCTGTACGAGGCCGCCGAACTGGACGGCGCGGGCTGGTGGCGCCGCTTCCGGCACATCACGCTCCCCCAGATCCGCCCGGAGATCCACGTCGTCCTGACGTGGTGCACGATCGCCGCGCTGAAGGTCTTCGGCGCGGTGTACGTGCTGACCAAGGGAGGTCCGGGCGGCGCGACCGACGTCCCCTCCTACTTCTCCTTCACCACGTTCTTCGAGAAGACCCAGGTGGGCTACGGCGCCGCGATCTCCACCGTGCTCACCGTGCTCGTCCTGCTGCTGGCGCTGGCCGGACTCCGGCTCCAGACGCGGGCCGAGGACGCCGAGGAGGGGCTTCGCTCATGACGGGCAGGACGACAGCCGTACGCACCTCCACCGGACCACGCACCGCCCTGCGCCGCTCCCCGGTGCTCCTGGCCCTGGTCATCGCCGCGCTCTTCATGGTCGTGCCGTTCCTGATCGTCGCGGTCAACGCGGTGAAGTCGCCCGCCGAGTACTCGGCCGACGGCCCGCTCAGCCTCCCCGACGGCCTCTACCTCGACGGCCTGAAGAGCTTCTGGGAACGCGTCGGCTTCGGGCAGAAACTCTTCAACTCGTTCCTGATCAGCGGCGCGGTGGCAGTGCTGGCCGTCGTGCTCTCCGTCCTCAACGCGTACGCGATCGGCATCGGCCGGATCAGGGGCCGCACCTGGGTGCTGGCCTTCTTCGTCCTCGCCAACGTGCTGCCGCAGGAGGCGCTGGTCTACCCGATCTACTACCTGAGCAAGGAAGCCGGCCTGTACGACACCCGGCTCAGCGTGATCATCGTGTTCACGGTCATCCAGGCGGCCTTCGGCACCTACCTGCTCTCCGCCGTCCTGGGCCGGTTCCCGCGCGAGATCATCGAGGCGGCCCGCATCGACGGGGCGAACAGGTGGCAGGTGCTGTGGCGGATCGTCGTCCCGGTCAGCCGGCCCACCCTCGGCGTGCTGCTGGTCTTCTTCTTCATCTGGACCTGGAACGAGTTCCTGCTCCCCCTGGTCATGCTGATCTCCAACGACAACCAGACGGTGTCGGTGGCCCTCGGTGTCCTCCAGGGCCAGCGACTGATGGACGCCACCATGACCAACGCGGCGGCGCTCCTGGGCGTGCTGCCCGCGATCGTCTTCTTCCTCGTCTTCCAGCGGACTCTCACCCGCGGCATCGCCGTGGGCGCGGTCAAGTAAGAGAGGGTGTGGGCTTTGAAGTTCACCGACGGCTACTGGCTGCTGCGCGAGGGCGTCACCGCCGCCTGTCCGCGCGAGGTCCTCGACATCGCGGAGGGGCCGGGGACCCTGGAGTTCCACGCGCCGACCCATCCCGTCCGCCACCGTGGCGACCTGCTGAAGGGACCGGTCCTGACGATCAGCGCGCACACGCCGATACCTGACGTCATCGGCGTCACGTTCACGCACTTCGAGGGGGAGGAACCGCGCGGCCCCCACTTCGAGGTGGCCGGTGAGGTCCGGCGGTCCGGGGGCGGTCACCCGGGGAGCCACAGCGCCGCGCAGACGTCGTACGACGACGACCACGCCACCCTCACCTCGGGCGCCCTCTCCGTCCGGGTCGCCCGCACCGGCCCCTGGCAGATCGACTTCCGCGCCCACGGCCGCACCCTCACCACCAGCGGCCCCAAGGCCATGGGCATCCTGCGCGACGCGACGGGCGCCCACTATCTGCGCGAGCAGCTGGGCCTGGGAGTCGGGACGTCGGTGTACGGGCTCGGCGAAAGGTTCGGGCCGCTCGTCAAGAACGGCCAGGTCGTCGACATCTGGAACGCCGACGGCGGCACGGCGACCGAGCAGGCGTACAAGAACGTGCCCTTCTTCCTGACCGACGCGGGCTACGGCGTCTTCGTCGACCACCCGGGCAAGGTCTCCTTCGAGGTCGGCTCGGAGGCGGTGTCGCGGGTCCAGTTCAGCGTGGAGAGCCAGCAGTTGACGTACTACGTCATCTACGGCCCGACACCGAAGGAGATCCTCCGCAAGTACACCGCGCTCACCGGCCGGCCGGCGCTCCCGCCCGCCTGGTCGTTCGGGCTGTGGCTGTCGACGTCGTTCACGACCTCGTACGACGAGGAGACGGTGACCTCCTTCATCGAGGGCATGAAGGAGCGCGAACTCCCCCTGTCCGTCTTCCACTTCGACTGCTTCTGGATGCGCGAGTTCCACTGGTGCGACTTCCGCTGGGACCCACGGGTGTTCCCGGACCCGGAGGGCATGCTGGCCCGGCTCAAGGCGAGGGGGCTGCGGGTCTGTGTGTGGATCAACCCGTACATCGCCCAGCGCTCCCCGCTGTTCGCGGAGGGCAAGGCCCTGGGGCATCTGCTGCGCAGGCCCGACGGGAGTGTCTGGCAGTGGGACCTGTGGCAGCCGGGCATGGCGCTCGTCGACTTCACCAGCCCGGCGGCCCGCGACTGGTACGCGTCGAAGCTGGCGGCGCTGCTCGCGCAGGGCGTCGACTGCTTCAAGACGGACTTCGGCGAGCGGGTGCCCCTCGACGTGGCGTACGCGGACGGCTCCGACCCCGAGCGGATGCACAACTACTACACGTACCTCTACAACCGCACCGTCTTCGACGTACTGCGCAAACACCGCGGCGAGGAGGAGGCCGTCGTCTTCGCCCGCTCGGCGACGACGGGCAGCCAGCGGTTCCCCGTGCACTGGGGCGGGGACTGCGAGTCGACGTACGAGGCGATGGCCGAGTCCCTGCGGGGCGGGCTGTCGCTGGGACTGTCGGGCTTCGGTTTCTGGAGCCATGACATCGGCGGCTTCGAGGGCACCCCGACCCCGGCCCTGTTCAAGCGGTGGCTGGCCTTCGGGCTGCTGTCCTCGCACAGCCGGCTGCACGGCTCGTCGTCGTACCGCGTGCCGTGGTTGTTCGACGAGGAGTCCGTGGACGCGCTGCGGGAGTTCACCCGGCTGAAGCTGCGCCTCATGCCGTATCTGTACGAGGCCGCGCGCACCGCGCACACCGAGGGCGTGCCGATGATGCGGGCGATGGTGCTGGAGTTCCCCGACGATCCCGGGTGCGCGCACCTGGAGCGGCAGTACATGCTCGGCCCCGATCTGCTGGTCGCACCCGTGTTCAGCGACGAGGGGGACGTCGCGTACTACGTGCCCGAGGGCACCTGGACGCACTTCCTGAGCGGTCGCACGGTGACCGGGCCGCGCTGGGTGCGCGAACGCCACGGCTTCACCAGCGTGCCGCTCCTCGTCCGGCCGGGCGCGGTGATCCCGGTGGGCGTGGTGGACGACCGGCCCGACTACGCGTACGCCGACGGGGTCACCCTGCGCGCGTACGGGCTGGAGCGCGGGGCCCAGGTGACGGTGCCGGTCGGGGACGTGACGTACGTCGTGGTCCGCGAGGGGGACACCCTGCGGGCCTCGTGCAGCGCTCCGACGGCGCCCTGGGGGCTCGCGGCGGGCGGGCGCGAGGTGCGGGCGGGGACGGGGAGCGGCTTCCTGACCCTGGAGCTGACCGGAGCGTCCGAGTGAGGGGCGAGTCCGGGTGAGGGGCGAGTCCGAGTGAAGCGGCATTCCGAGTGAGGGGAGAGTTCCGGTGAGGGGAGAGTCCGAGGGATGGTGAAGATCACTGACGTGGCGCGGCACGCCGGGGTCTCCCCCAGCACCGTGTCGTACGCGCTCAGCGGCAAGCGCCCGATCTCCGAGGAGACCCGGCTGCGCGTCCAGGAGGCCATCCGTGTGCTGGGCTACCGTCCGCACGCGGGCGCCCGGTCGCTGGCCAGCAGCAGATCGAACGTGCTGGCGCTGGTGGTGCCGCTGCGGGCCGGTATCCATGTGCCGGTGGTGATGCAGTTCGCGGTGTCGGTGGTGACCAGCGCCCGCGGGCACGACCACGACGTGCTGCTGCTGACGCAGGAGGAGGGTGAGGACGGGCTGCGGCGGGTCGCGGACACGGCCCTGGTGGACGCGCTGATCGTGATGGACGTCCAGCTCCACGACCCCCGGCTGCCCCTGCTGCGCGCCCTGGACAGACCCTCGGTCCTGATCGGTTTCCCCGCCGAGCCCGACGGGCTGACCTGCATCGACCTCGACTTCAGGGCGGCGGGCGAGGTGTGTGTGGAGCATCTGGTGCGGCTCGGGCACCGGGTGGTGGCGCTGGTCGGGTCGCCGCCCGAGGTGTATGTGCGCGAGACCGGGTTCGCGCAGCGCGTGGCCCAGGGCTTCACGGCCGCCGCCGCCCGGAACGGGCTGTCGTCCTCGGTGTACCCGTGCGAGGCGACGCCCGCGGCGGCCCGCCTGGTCGCCGAGCAACTCCTGCGGGAACGACCGGCCTTGACCGGAGTCGTCGTCCACAACGAGCCCCTCCTGGAACCGCTGATCGACGCCTTCGAGAGCCTCGGCCTGCGCGTCCCCGACGACCTCTCCGTCACCGCCATCTGCCCGGACGACCTCGCCGCCCGCACCCGCCTCCCGGTCACCTCCGTGGACGTCCCGTCCGCCGAGGTGGGCGCGGGGGCGGTGGACCTGCTGGTGAAGAAGCTGGGCGGCGCGACGGTGCCCGAGGCGACACTGCTGCCGCCCCGGCTGACAGAGAGAGCCAGTACGGGACGTCGCTCGCTGGCGTGATGGGGGGCTGGTATGTGGTGCCCTCGGAGTGGGCTGTGTGCTGTACTTGGACGCACGGAGGGCCCCCGCACCGGGTCGGAGATGTTTCACTGGCGGAGGCCCAGGCTCAATAGGAGCCTGTCGGATCTCCCCACTGTGGATGGGGACATCCGGCAATCTCCTGAGCCACCAGAGAAAAGGTGGGCCCCGCATCGGAGCGGGAAACTCCGAGCGGGACCCCGGCTCATCAGGAGCTCGTCGGATATCCCCACTTGCCTTGGGGATATCCGGCTACCTGCTGAGCCACAAGAGCAGCCACCTCCTCGCGTGCTTAGCCACCCGCTCCGGCAAGCGCCGGATCAGCCGCATGACGAGAGTCGGCTTCTGCTCCTCGTGACAGCCCATCTGAGGGCGTCCTCCCTTCGACGTGAGGCGGCCATAGCAAGGTCCTGGGGCCGCTCTCGTCGGGCCGGGCCCCGACGAGGGGAGCCCGGAGTGAAGGGAGGACGCACCCGTCCGGTGCGCCACGGATCAAAGGCTGGACATGACGAAGGCCCCGCTGCTCGAAAGCAGCGGGGCCTTCACCCACATGGGTGAGGAGGTCCGGGGACCTCCCGATCGTGTGGAGATGGCGGGAATCGAACCCGCGTCCAACGGTGCGGAACCAGGGCTTCTCCGTGTGCAGTTCGCTGTGATTTTCTCGGCCCCGGCGATCACGCGAACAAGTCGCCGACGGGCCCAGTCACTGTTTGATTTCCCTCTTCACCCCGTGACCGGGATCGAGGTTTAGTCCCCTAGCTGATGCCAGGATCCGGGTCGGGAACAGCCCCGGGCTGACACTCCCTTAAGTAAGGGGCAGTTGCCTAGCTACCTGATCAGGCAGCGAGGGCGAACTGCGTCGCCTTGGGAGAATCGCTCTTAACAGTGGCGATTATTTTTTTCGGCCTGTGGTTTACGAGATCATGGCCGCTTCCTCGACACGCTTCCCCTGCTTCGACATCCGCTGTCGAAACCGATCATCCCCATGTTGTTTTTTCAAGGTACGCACCGTGTGAGGTGCTCGCACCATCGTAAGGGATCAACGCAGACAGGTGCCACTGTATTCCCGCCGACCGGCCCAGGCAGGCCCTGTGCCTAGGCGCGCTGCCTGCGGCGGGCGGCCGCGATCGCCCGGGCCGACTCGCGCCGGTCCTGCTGCTCGCGCAGGGTCTGGCGCTTGTCGTACTCCTTCTTGCCTCGCGCGAGAGCGATCTCGGCCTTGGCCCGGCCGTCCTTGAAGTACAGGGCGAGGGGCACGATCGTGTGGCCCGTCTCCTGCGCCTTGGACTCCAGCTTGTCGATCTCCTCGCGGTGCAGCAGCAGCTTGCGCTTGCGGCGCGCCGCGTGGTTGGTCCAGCTGCCCTGGTTGTACTCGGGGATGTGGGCGTTGTGCAGCCACGCCTCACCCCTGTCGATCTGGACGAAGCCGTCCGCCAGCGAGGTCCGCCCCTGACGCAGCGACTTGACCTCGGTGCCGGTGAGCACGAGCCCGGCCTCGTAGGTGTCGATGATCGCGTAGTCGTGCCGGGCCTTCTTGTTCTGCGCGACGATCTTGCGCTTGCCGCCCTTCTCGCCGTCCTTGGCCTTGGCGGCCGCCCCGCCCTTCTTGGGGAGGGACTCCTTGGGTACGTACATTCCCTTGCTCATAGTGCCGTCCATTTTCGCACCACGGAGGGGGCCTGCGGGAAGCGCATTAACGGCAGAGAAGAGGGGCGGGCTACTGCCCCAGCCCGCTCAGTACCGTCTCCGCGTGCTTCAGGGCGCCCTCGGCGACCTCCAGGTCGGGGGTGAGGCCCTGGCCGTCGACGCCGCGGCCGGAGGGGGTGCGGTAGTGGCCGACGGTCAGTTCGGCAACCGAGCCGTCGGGCAGACGGCTCGGCATCTGGACGGAGCCCTTGCCGAAGGTGCGGGAGCCCACGACGACCGCGCGGCCGCGGTCCTGGAGGGCGCCGGTGAGGAGTTCGGCCGCGCTCATCGTGCCGCCGTCGACGAGTGCGACCAGGGGTCTCGTGGTGTCGCCGCCCGGGTCGGCGTGCAGGGCGCGCTGGGCGCCGTTCACGTCGTACGTGGCGACCAGGCCGCCGTCGAGGAAGGCGGAGGCGGTGGTGACGGCCTCGGTGACCAGTCCGCCGGAGTTGCCGCGCAGGTCGAGGACGATCCGCGCGTCGCCGGGCGCCTGCCGGAGGGCGGTGCGTACGCGGTCGCCCGAGCCCTTGGTGAAGGCGGCGACCTTGATGACGGTGACCCCGTCGGGGAGTCTGCGGACGGTCACCGGGTCCGTGGAGAGGCGGGCCCGGCGCAGGGTCTCGCTCCACGCGCGCGTGCCGCGCTCCAGGCCCAGGGAGACCGTCGTGCCGGCGGAGGCGTCCTCGGCGTCGCCGCGCAGCAGGGAGAGGACCTCGGTGACGGGCCGGCCGTCGACGTCCTCGCCGTCGACGCTGCGCAGCCGGTCGCCCTTGCGGATGCCCGCGTCGGCGGCGGGCGAGCCGTCCCGGACGCGGGTCACCTCGATCCGGCCGTCGATCTCGCGCCGGGCCCACAGTCCGACACCGGTGTACGCGCCGTCGAGGGCCTCCTGGAACTCCTCGTACTCGCCCTCGGAGTACACCGCGGCCCAGCGGTCCCCGCTACGGCTGACCGCGCGCTCGGCGGCCTCCACGGGGGACTCGCCGTCGGCCATGGCCTCGGCCGCGGCCCTGGCGACGTACTCGCGGTGGCCCTCGGGCGTGGCGCGGGAGGCAGCGGCCGAGTCGCGGTCCTGGCCGCCCTGCTCGCCGGGGGCGCCGAACGAGCCGGTCGCGGCGCCCGTCGCGAGGACGCTCGCGAAGACGAATGTCAGGGCCGCCCCGCGGCGGAAGCGGTGGGGCCGACAGATCGGGTCGTGGCCTGACATGCCGGTGAGTCTAGGACAACGCGAAGGGCCGTACGGCCGGTTGACCGGACGGCCCTGTTGGCGTGCGTCACACCTTCAGGTACTTGCGCAATGCGAAGAAGGCGGCAAGGGCGGGCATCAGGAAGCTCGCCGCGAGGATGAGCGGCAGCTTGGTCAGCACCGCGTCCCAGCCGACGAAGTTGATGAGTTGGAGCTTCTCCGACAGGGCCACGCCGTTGTCGATCACGAAGTACTGCCCGAGCACGAGGAACGAGCAGGCGATGGTGCCGCCGATGAGCCCGGCGACCGCGGCCTCCATGATGAACGGCGCCTGGATGTAGAACCCGGAGGCGCCCACGAGCCGCATGATCCCGGTCTCACGACGGCGGCTGAACGCCGAGACGCGCACCGTGTTGACGATCAGCAGCAGCGCCACGATCAGCATGACGAACATCACGCCGCGCGCCGCCCAGTTGAGGTATCCGAGCAACGTGAACAGATTGTCCAGGATGCCCTTCTGGTCCTGAACGGACTGCACACCGGCCCGGCCGTTGAAGGCACTTGCGATGACCTGGTACTTCTCCGGGTCCTTCAACTTGATCCGGTACGACTCCTGCATCTGGTCCGGGGTGAGGCTGCTGGCCAGCGGGGAGTCGCCGAACTGCTCCTTGTAGTGCTTGTAGGCCTGGTCCTGCGACTCGTACAGCACCGTGTCGACGACGTTCATCTTGTCCAGATCGGCCTTGATCTGGCCCTTCTGCTCCGTGGTGACGGCGCCCTTGGCGCAGTTGGGGTCGGACTCCGCGTCGCTCTTGTTGCAGAGGAAGATCGAGACGTTGACCTTGTCGTACCAGTAGCCCTTCATCTGGTTGACCTGGTCACTCATCAGGAGCGAGCCGCCGAACAGGGCCAGGGAGAGGCCCACGGAGACAATGACCGCGAACGTCATCGTCAGATTGCGGCGGAGACCTACACCGATCTCCGAGAGAACGAACTGGGCGCGCATGGCGTCTTCTTCCGGCCTTTCCGTGGGCGGTGGATCAGTGCTGGTAGCCGTAGACGCCGCGCGCCTGGTCGCGGACGAGGAGGCCCTTTTCCAGCTCGATGACGCGCTTGCGCATCTGGTCCACGATGTTCTGGTCGTGGGTCGCCATCACCACGGTCGTCCCGGTCCGGTTGATCCGGTCGAGCAGCTTCATGATGCCGACGGAGGTCTGCGGGTCGAGGTTGCCGGTCGGCTCGTCGGCGATCAGCAGCTTCGGCCGGTTGACGAAGGCGCGCGCGATGGCCACGCGCTGCTGCTCACCACCGGACAGCTCACCGGGCATACGGTCCTCCTTGCCGCCGAGCCCGACGAGGTCGAGCACCTGCGGCACGGACTTGCGGATCTCGCCGCGTGACTTGCCGATGACCTCCTGCGCGAACGCGACGTTCTCACCGACCGTCTTGTTCGGCAGCAGCCGGAAGTCCTGGAACACCGTGCCCAGCTGGCGGCGGATCTGCGGCACCTTCCAGTTGGACACCCGGGCGAGGTCCTTGCCCAGGACGTGCACCTGGCCGTGGCTGGCGCGCTCCTCGCGGAGGATCAGCCGCAGGAAGGTGGACTTTCCGGAGCCGGAGGAGCCCACAAGGAACACGAACTCGCCCCTCTCGACCTCCAGGGAGACATCCCTGAGGGCGGGGCGGGTCTGCTTGGGGTAGACCTTGGAGACATTGTCGAATCGGATCACGGATGCACCACGGGTCGCCGGGGGTAGATGAGCGTGACCATACGCGAACCCGGTGCACAAGCGCAGTCACCGGAGGGGTTGCGTGGGAGATGTGTGTTTTTGTACGGGGGTACGGGGCACCGCCACGCGGGGGCACGGGGGCGTACCGGCCAAGGCCCCGCAGGGACCCCGCGCTCTTTCCGGAGGAACCTGGCACAGTGGAGAGGGGAACGGTTGACTTCCCCGGAGCGTTGAGTGCGTGAACGCGTGGAATGGACATGTGCGAGGAGGGCGAGGCGCATGACGTACGACCGGTTGGTGTGCGCGAACTGCGCGGCGCCCGTGAGCGAGGGTCGCTGCCCCGTCTGCCGGGCGAGCCGTGAGCGGCTGCAGCAGGACGGCCCCTTCGCGGGGCTGAACCCGATGGCGCTGATCGCGCTGCTCGCCGTGCTGATCGCGGCGGTGGCGCTGCTGGCGCACCAGACGGTGTAGGACACCGGAGAGCGCGTAGAGCACGCGGAAGAAGCACCAGGGCAGGCGGAAGGGCCCGGAGCGAGTCGCTCCGGGCCCTTCCTCGTGCGTACCGCGAGGTGCGGCGAGCCGTCAGGCTCAGGCAGCGGCGCCGCCGCGGCCGCCCATCATGCGGGGAAGCAGACGGAAGCCGATACCACCGGCGATCATCGTGGCGGCCCCGACCAGCAGGAACGTGGTCTCGGCGGCACCGGTCTCGGCGAGCTCGTCACCGCCCTGAGCCGCGGTGTTGGTCCCGGCGGGGACGCTCGAACCGGTGTCGGTCAGGGAGGAGGAACCCTCTTCCTGGGCGGCGGCGTCGTTGCCGCTGCCGCCGTTGGGGTCGGTGTTGTTGCCGCCCCCGTTGCCACCTCCGTTGTTGCCGTTTCCGTTGCCGTTCCCATTGCCGTTCCCGTTACCGTTGCCCGGGTCCTCCGTGGGCTCGCTCGGCTCGGTCGGCTCCTCGCTGGGCGGCTCTTCCGTGATCGGCGGCACCGACGGCTCCGCCGGGTCCTCCGGGATGCCCGTCTCGGAGGGCGTCGGCGCCGGGGTCGTCGGGGCTTCGCTGCACAGGAGCCCGAGCAGGCAGTCCTCGGTCTCCGTGGCGGACGCCGCACCGGCGGCGGTCATCGAGGCGCCGGCGGCGATCACGGCACCGGCGGCCACCCGTGCCAGGCGGATCCGCGTCTTCTTGGTCATGTGTCTGCTACCCCCAGTAGCTCATCGTCAATAGAGCAGCGTTCAGGGCCACGGCGTCAGGGGTAGCTCGTTCACTCCAGCCCCCCGCGTCACATGCGCCCCAGAGATACGCATGCCACGCTTCACCCTTCCGAGTTTTCATGGCAACGTCAAGGCCGTTGCGCGCGCAATATCCGCTTCCGCGCAATTTGAACCCGGACAAGAGATGTGAGTGTGACGTAAAAGCCAGACATCCCACACAGAAAAGGCAACTGCCGCCCGGTGGGCAGCAGTTGCCTTGTCGACAAAACGCTCCGCGCGTCAGCGCGTATGCGTGTTACTTCTCCTGCTGCTTGCGCCAGCGGATGCCGGCCTCAAGGAAGCCGTCGATCTCGCCGTTGAACACGGCCTCCGGGTTGCCGACTTCGTGCTCCGTGCGCAGGTCCTTGACCATCTGGTACGGGTGCAGGACGTACGAACGCATCTGGTTGCCCCAGGAGTTGCCGCCGTCGCCCTTCAGGGCGTCCATCTTGGCCTGCTCCTCCTGGCGGCGCCGCTCCAGCAGCTTGGCCTGCAGCACGTTCATGGCCGTGGCCTTGTTCTGGATCTGCGACCGCTCGTTCTGGCAGGAGACCACGATGCCGGTGGGGAGGTGGGTGATCCGCACGGCCGAGTCGGTGGTGTTGACGCCCTGTCCGCCGGGTCCGGAGGACCGGTAGACGTCGATGCGCAGCTCGCTCTCGTCGATCTCGACGTGGTCGGACTGCTCGACGACGGGCAGCACCTCCACGCCCGCGAAGGAGGTCTGCCGCCGGCCCTGGTTGTCGAACGGGGAGATACGGACGAGACGGTGGGTGCCCTGCTCGACGGACAAGGTGCCGTACGCGTACGGGATCTGCACGGCGAAGGTGGTGGACTTGATGCCCGCCTCCTCCGCGTACGACGTCTCGTAGACCTCGGTCTTGTAGCCGTGCTGCTCGGCCCAGCGCAGGTACATCCGCTGGAGCTTCTCCGCGAAGTCCGCGGCGTCGACCCCGCCGGCCTCCGCACGGATGTTGACGAGCGCCTCGCGGGCGTCGTACTCCCCGCTGAGGAGTGTCCGGACCTCCATCTCGTCCAGGGCCTTCTTGACGGCGGCGAGCTCGGACTCGGCCTCGGCGCGGGTGTCCGGGTCGTCCTCCTCCTCGGCCATCTCGAAGAGGACACCGAGGTCGTCGATGCGACCGCGGAGGGCCTCGGCCTTCCTCACCTCCGCCTGGAGGTGACTCAGCTTGCTGGTGATCTTCTGCGCCTCTTCGGGGTTGTCCCACAGGGACGGCGCGGCCGCCTGCTCCTCGAGCACGGCGATATCTGCCCTCAGCTTGTCGAGGTCCAGGACGGCCTCGATCGACTCCATGGTCGAGGAGAGGGACTTGAGCTCTTCGGATACATCGACGACTGACACGCCCTCCAGCCTAACGGCTGTGGCAAGCGGCCTGGCTCGACCGGCGGGGGCCGCGGCGGGGCGATGGCTGAGCCGGTGGCGGTGGCTGCAGCGACGGCGGTGGCGACGGCTACGGCAGTGGCGGTGGCGGTGGCGACGGCAGTGGCGGTGGCGGTGGCGACGGCTGCGGCTGCGGCTGCGGCTGCGGCTGCGGCTGCGGCTGTCCAGCGGTGTCCCTCGCCCCTGCCGCCCCTACCCGTCCCATCCCCAGGGGCTCCGCCCCTTCGACCCCGACTCAGGGGGCTGCGCCCCCGGCCCCCATCGGGGCTCCGCCCCGGGCCCTGTTTCGGGCTCCGCCCCGGGCCCCGTTTCGGGCTCAGCCCCGGGCCCTGTTTCGGGCTCAGCCCCCGGACCCCCGCTCCTCAAACGCCGGAGGGGCTGGATTGTGCGGGGGTCTGGGGGCGCAGCCCCCAGGGACAGGATGGGACGGGTAGGGGCGGCGGGGGCGAGACAAGACCCCCGAGCGCCCAGCCGTCACGGGGACATCGGCGTTGAGTTCTTGGTGTCCGTGGGCGCACCGTCCGAGTCGTCGCCGGCCGTGGCGGCCCAGGTGCCCACCCCCACGGCCGCGAGCAACACCACCGCCGCCGCACCGAGCGTGATCCGCCGCCGCCGGGTCGTGGCCCGGTGACGGGCCGACCCGGGGCGCGGAGCACCCGCCGCCCGAGGCACGCGAGCCGTACCGCGCGCACCCCCGGCCAGCTCGTCCGGACCTGGCACCCGCATCGACGTGTGGGTGTCGCGGTTCGAGTCGGGCTTGGCTCCCGGCACCAGGGGCACCGCCCCGCGCCGCACCCGCTCCCGGGGCGCGGCCGTCTCGGGCTCCTCCTCGTACGCCTCCTGCGGCTCCGTATCCGGTTCGTCCACGTCCAACGGCGGCATCCCGGCCAGCGACGGCAGCTGCTCCCGCAACCGCGCGCCCAGCTCCGAGGCCCGCAGCCGCGAGGCCGGCGCCTTGGCCAGGCACTGCACGAGCAGCTGCCACAGCTCCTCCGGGATGCCGGGGAGGGGGACCACCGTCTCCGTCACGTGGCGGCGCAGCACCGCCCCCGGGTGCCCGCCGCCGAACGGGGTGAAGCCCGCCAGCAGCTCGTACAGCACCGTCGCCAGCGCGTAGATGTCGACCGCGGCCCGGGGTGGCAGGCCCTCCACGATCTCCGGTGCCAGGTAGTCCGGCGTGCCGATGATCTTCGTCGCGCGCGTACGGCGCGGGGAATCGATCAGCTTCGCGACGCCGAAGTCCGTGAGGAGGGCCGGGTGGGCGCCGCCCGGGCCCAGCGGGCCCTGCATGTCCAGCAGCACGTTCTCCGGCTTCACGTCACGGTGCACCACCCCCGCCGCGTGCGCCGCCGCCAGCGCGTCCGCGACGTCCGCCACGATCGCGACCGCGGCCTCGGGCGCCATCCGCCGCTCCCGGTCCAGGCGGGTGCGCAGATCCGTGCCGCGGACCAGGTCCATGACGAGCGCCAGGTCGTTGCCGTCGACCACGAGGTCCCGTACGGACACCACGTTGCGGTGCTCCAGGCCCAGCAGCGCCGTGCGCTCCTGGACGAAGCGCCCCACGAGCTCCTGGTCGGACGCGAGGTCCTCGCGCAGCAGCTTGATGGCGACGGGCCCCTCCGGACCCTCGCCCAGCCACACCGTGCCGGCACTGCCCCGCCCCAGAATCTGGTTCGCGGTGTACCGGCTCCCGATCTTCCGTGTCAAAACTGCTCCTACGGACGCGTGTTGTCGCTAAAACTACGCGTCCGACGAGCCAACCTTCACCGCGGAGACGGAAATCACCCGTCAGATGTCGACAAGTCACCAGCCTCGGTGACGTATCGCGGACGCACGAAACCGACGCACGAAGACGAATAAGCCGGAACCGGAACCGGAGCCGCGGCTAGCGGGCCTTGGGCTCGGAGTTCCCGCCCAGGTCCTTGATCCATCCGGTGATGTCGCCGTACCAGGTCGTCAGCTGGTCCCAGTAGCCCTTCGTCGTCCCGATCCACTGCTGGAGCGGGCTGAACTCCCAGACCAGCCAGCCCGCCACGAACAGAATGACGATCGTGAACAGGCACCCCTTCAGGCAGCCGAGGCCGGGGATGCGCATCGGGTTGGCGCTGCGCTGACGCGGTTGCCGGGGCTCGCGCTGCGGGCGCGGCGCGGGCTCCTGGGGCGGCGGCGCGTACCGCTGGGGCGGGGGCGGCGGGGGCGCCTGCCGCTGGGGCGCGTACTGCTGGGGCTGCTGCTGCGGGTAGCCGTACGCCTGTCCGGGCGGTGGCTGCTGCGGGCGGCCCTGCGGCGGTTGCTGGGGCTGCCGCGCGGCCTGCCGCTGGGGGCGGCGGCGCAGCGGGTCCTCGCTGGGGTCGAGGTACTGGATCTGCGTCTGCTCGTTGCGGTCGCGGGCCGCCCGGAGCTGGTTCTGCCAGGGGTGCGGGTCGTCCGGTCCGCCGCCCTGCCCCGGCCCGCCGGGCTGGTTCGGCGGCATCGACGGCATGACGGCCGTCGGGTCGGCGGCGCCCGCCGGGCCCGCGGTGTGCGGGAGCACGCTGGTGGCGGCGTTCGGGTCGTAGGCGCCCGCGTTGTTCGGCAGGACCTGGGTGGGGTCGGCGGCGCCGACCGGGCCGGGCGTGCCCGGTACCGGCGCGGGCGCCGGGTCGGGGGCGAGGAGGGCGCCCACGCCCTCGGCGGCGGCGATCTGCGCGGCGTTCGCGTGGACGCCGATGCCCTCGGCGACGACCCGCAGCCCGCGCGCGAGGTTCTCGGCGCTGGGCCGTTCCTCCGGGCTCTTGCGCAGGCAGCGTTCGATGACCGTCCACAGCGGTTCCGGGACGGTGGACGGGCGGCGCGGTTCGGCGCTGAGGTGCTGGTGCAGCACTTCGAGCGCGGACTCTCCGCCGAACGGCGGACGCCCGGTGACCAGCTCGTACAGCAGGATCCCGGCGCCGTAGATGTCGACGGCGGAGGTCTGGGGGCGGCCCTCGGCGCCCTCGGGGGCGACGTACGCGGGCGTGCCGACGAACTCGCTGGTCCTGGTGAGGCCGGGGGAGTCGGCGAGGCGCGCGATGCCGAAGTCGGTCAGCATCGGGTGCAGCTGGTCGCCCTGCTGCCTGAGCAGGACGTTCGCGGGCTTCAGATCGCGGTGGACGACCCCGTCGGCGTGACTGGCGGCGAGCGCGTCGGCGATCTGGGCGGTGACCAGGGCGGCGCCGACGGGCGTGAACGGGCCGTTCTCGCGCAGGTAGCGGTGCAGGTCCGGGCCCTCGACCAGGTCCATGACCAGCGCCAGCAGATCACCCTCGACCACGAGGTCCCGCACCCGCACGATGTTCGGGTGCGTGAGGCGGAGCAGCACGGACCGCTCCCGCAGGAACCGCATCACGATGTCCGCGTCGCTGGCGAGCTCCTCCTTGAGGACCTTGATCGCCACGGTCTCGCCGGGGTGGCCGGGAACGGCCGCCTCGGCCCCTGCGGTCTCCCGCTGGCGGGCGCGCCAGACTGTGCCTGTGGCGCCGCGTCCAAGCGGCTCCTCCAGGAGGTACTTGCTCCCTACCGGCCGCACGTCATGGGCTCCCTGCTGCTTGCTTGCCTGGTCCGTGGTGCTTTGCTTGCTGCCGATTCAACCGGCCTCGCCGGTGGAACGCATGTTCCGACCCACTGTAATGCCGCCGTACGCGGGACCGGGCCGTCGTCGTGCCGTGCTCCCCCGCACGCGTCCGCCGGACGGCTGAGCGCGCGACGCACGCGAGGACGCGGCGAAGACGCGGCGAGGACGCATGCGAGTACGTACGCCGTCCCCTGCGCGTTCGACGGCATTCCCGTACCGGGTCGGCGGTATTCCCGCGCGGGGTCGGCGGTATTCAGGTACGCGTTCGACGGAAAGACGCTCTCCTGGGGCTGGTTGGTTGCCGGAGACGGACGTGACCGATCTCAAGCGGGCATCCGGCGGGCATCCGCTGTCCACTGGTCAGGCACTTTTACGGGCAGAGCCGACCAATCAAGATCACTTGCCCGGCGGGGGCGGGCACGTTGTCAGCGACAGGTGCGAGGATGCCTTCATTACTGGCCGATGTGCCCGTGTGCGGTGGGGGGAAGTCTGCGGTGGGGGGACCACGCAGGCTCGCCCGCATGCGCGGGTGCCCGCGCGGAAGGGACCGCTGACGGCGATGCAGATCCGGCTGACCGTCGTAGACCCGCTGGGGCCGTCTTCGGAGCCGCGAGGACGTGCCACCGCCTGCGATGTGCTGGTGACGGCACCGGCGGGGACGGCGCTGGCCGCGGTGGCCTCCGGTCTCGCGTCGGCCGTCGGCGGGGACGGGGGCGCCGCCCAGTCCGACCGGAGCCGGGAGCACGGGGGCGGGGCCGTCGTGCTGTACGCGGGCGGCGAGCGGCTGGACGCGCAGCGCTGCACACTGGGCGAGCCGCCGCTGGTCGACGGCGCCGTGCTGTCCCTGGGCGCCCCGGAGCACGGCCCCGAGGTGGACGAGTCGGCGCCCCGGCTGCATGTGGTGGCGGGGCCGGACGCGGGCGGCGTCCACTTCCTGCACGGCGGCAGGATCGACATCGGCCGCTCCGCCGACGCGGACGTCCCCCTCGACGACCCGGATGTCTCCCGCCTGCACTGCGCGGTCACGGTCGCCGAGGACGGCCGCGTCTCGGTCGCCGACATCGGCTCCACCAACGGCACGACGCTCGACGGCGTCCGCGTGGGCGACCGCCCCGTGCCCCTCACTCCGGGGGCGCTGTTGCGCATCGGGGAGTCGGCCCTCCGGCTGACCCCGCCCGGCGGCATCGGTACGGGCTCGGGGGCGCTGGGGACGGCGCCCGACGGGGAAGGTCATGTGCGCGTGGTCACAGGCGGGGCACCCGCCGGTGGCGGCGGGCCCCTCGTGCCGGGGCAGGCCGGGGCGCCGCGGATCGAGAGCACGGGCACGCGTGACGGGGGCGCGCGTGACGGGGGCGCGGCGGAGACCGGGCCCGGACGGACGTCTCCGGGCCACTCGACGGAGGGCTGGGCGCCGCCTGAGGGCCAGGGCCCGGTGTCCGCCGGGCGCGCGGCGGTTCCCGGCAGCCCGGCGGCCCTCGGGAGCTCGACCCCCAGTGCTCCCGACCCGGGCGGCACCCGCAAGGGAACCCCCGTACGGGGGACGGACCTGCCGCGCGAGTCCCGGAAGCGCGGGGGCCTCACCGCCTGGGCACGACGGCTGACCGGCGGGCGCGGCGAGCAGCCCGACGGGGAGCTCGACCCGTACGACACGGACGAGGACCTCACCCTGGAGTCCCCCGTCGCGGTGGCGCAGGCGCCGGAGAAGTGGCCGGACCCGGCGGCCCTGCTGCTCACCGCGCTCGGGCCGGGCCCGCGGCTGTGGGAGCGGGGCCCGGAGCACCCGGAGGCGCTGACGGTACGGCTGGGGACGGCCGACCGGGCGGCGCCCGACGGCTCGGGGCTGCTGCCCGCGGTGCCGGTGACGGCCGGGCTGCGCGAGGTCGGCGCGCTGGGACTCGCCGGGCCGCGCGCGCGGCTGCTGGGCCTGGCCCGCGCGGTCGTGGCACAGCTCGCCGCGCTGCACTCGCCCGACACCCTGGAGCTGGTCCTGATCAGCGCGGACGTCTCCCGCTCCGAGCAGGAGCGCGCGGCCGACTGGTCCTGGCTCGGCTGGCTCCCCCACGTCCGCCCGGGGCACGGCCAGGACTGCCGCCTGCTGCTGGCGTACGACGGCGACCAGGCCACCGCGCGCACGGACGAGCTCCAGCGCCGCCTGGAGGACCACCAGGCGGACAGCGAGAACACCGCGGACACAGCGGACGCCGGCTTCGCGGGGCCCTACACGGTGGTGCTCGTGGACGGCGACCCGGGCGGAGCCGAGGTGCGCAAGGCCGTCGCACGGCTGGCGGTGCGGGGACCGGCGGCGGGCATCCACGTGGTGTGTCTCGCCGAGACGGAGGCCGCCTCGCCCTCGTCACCGGTGTCGGAGACGTACGAGGCCGCGTGCGAGGTGTCGCCCGCGTTCCGCGCGTGCGGGGCCGTCGCCCTGCTGAGCGGGGACGTCGCCACGGCGCTGCGGCTGACGCGGGTCGCCCCGGCCCGGTCCACGGGGCACACGACGGGCGACACAGCGTGGCGCCCACGCCCCGAGTCCCGGCAGCCCCACGCACGCGCGGCGGGCCCCTCGGGCCCCACGAGCACCGGCACCGGCACCGGCACCGGCCACGCGTCGCACCGCACCCACGTCAGCCTCGTCGGCCACCTGCCGGACGACACCGCACACGACCGGGGCAACCGGTCCGACCGAGCCGACCGGGCCACTCCCGGCTCCATGACCGGTGCCCCCTCCCTTTCCGGCCCCATAACACCCGGCACCGTGGCCGCGGTCGACGCGGTCTCGGTGGCGTGGGCCGAGCGGTTCGCGCGGGCACTGGCGCCGCTGCGGCCGGACGGCGCCCCCGGGGAGCGGCACGCGCGCGTGTCGGCGCCGTTGCCCCAGTCGGCGCGGCTGCTGGACGAGTTGGGGCTGGCGCGGGCCACCCCGGCGTCCCTGATGGCGCGTTGGGCGGACGCGGCCGACGACCCGCAGACGGTGGGCGGGCGGGCCTGGGCCGTGCTCGGCGCCGGTCCGCGCGGGCCCGTGTGCGCGGACCTCGCCGCCGACGGCCCCCACCTGCTGGTCGAGGGCCCGGCCGGCAGCGGCCGTACGGAGTTGCTGCGCTCCATCGCCGCGTCACTCGCCGCCGCCGAGCGCCCCGACCGGCTCGGCATCGCCCTCGTGGACGGGCGGGACGGCAGCGACCGCGGCACCGCTCCGGGCGACGGGCTCGGCGTCTGCACCGACCTGCCCCACGTCGGCACGCACCTCGCGGCCCACGACCCGGTCCGTATGCGGGAGTTCGCCCAGTCCCTGAGCGCCGAGCTCAAGCGCCGCTCGGAGCTGCTGGGCCGCCTCGACTTCACCGCGTGGCACACCGCGCAGGGGGTGCCCGGGCGCATCGTCGCCCAGCGCTCGGCGAAGGGCTCGGCGAGCGCGACCGGCGCACCGTCCGGCACCTCCCCCAGCTCCTCCTCCCCCGCCTTCCCCGCCTCCCCCGGCGCCGACGACCTCGACACGCCCCCCAGTTCCACCCTGCGGCTGCGCCCGTCCGCGTCCCGTGACCGCACCGACCCCGGCACGCCGCTCGCCCGCCTGGTGGTGATCGTGGACGACCTCGACGCGCTGCTGTCCCCGCCGCTCGGTTCCCCGGGCCGCCCGTCGGCCGGCTCCGTCGTACGGGCCCTGGAAGCCGTGGCCCGGGAGGGCGCCCGCCTCGGTGTGCACCTGGTCGCCGCCACCTCCAGCGGCACCCGTACCGCCGACACCGACCTGGCCCGTGCGGCCACACTCCACGTAGTCCTGGAAGCACCCACCCCGGGCCCGGACGAACCGGCCCCGGGTCGCGGCCGGCTGACGGTCCGGCACGACCGGCCCACCGCTCACCCCGCTCCCGCCTCCGCCTCCGACCGTGCCACTCCCTTCCAGGCGGGCCGCGTCACCGGCCGCATCCCCCGTACGGCCACGCTCCGCCCCACGGTCGTCCCCCTGGACTGGACCCGTATGGGCGACCCCCCGGCCCGCCGCCCGGTGCGCGAACTGGGCAACGGGCCCACGGACCTGGCCCTCCTGGCCAGCGCCCTGGACCGGGCGGCCCGCGAGGTCTCGGCGACTGAGGTGCCGTCACTTCTGGAGCCCCGGTAAAGCTGAAGCGGCGCTAAAGTCCGGTGCGCCGGGGTGCCGGGGCGCAGCCCCATGAGGGGCGTCCCTCCCACCAGCCCCCACCAGCACACGAACCGTGCCCAACCGACGGACGCACAGGTCACGACGCGATTACGATCATGAAGTTGTCCGTGCAGACGCTCTTGCCGCCCCCCAAGTCGCAGCGTAAACAGTGCGGCACGGGACAGCGCTCCGGCTGTCGGATGAAGAACGAAGAACGGGGCAGTGAATGCGCAGCACACTTCGTGCACGCAGGTCGCTCTCGCAGATGCGACCACACAGAAAACCTGGGGCCGCCAAGGCCGTTGCCGCCCTCGCGGCGGGCGTCCTCGCTCTCTCCCTCACCGCCTGCGGCGGTGACGGCGACGGCGGGGACAGCGGCGACACGGGCGGCGACACCAGCAAGGCCACCGTTCAACTGCCCAAGCTGGACGGTCAGAAGCTGGAGGTCGCGGCCGTCTGGACCGGCCCGGAGCAGGAGAACTTCACCAAGGTCCTGGACGAGTTCGAGAAGCGCACGGGTGCGACGGTCAGCTTCGTCCCCACGGGCAACAACACCTCCACGTTCCTCGGTACCAAGATCGAGGGCGGCCAGCCGCCGGACGTCGCGTTCCTGCCCCAGGTCGGCGTGCTGCACCAGTTCGCCGAGAAGGGCTGGATCAAGCCCCTGGGCAGCGCCGCCGAGGAGCAGCTGAAGAAGAACTTCTCGAAGGGCTGGGTCGACCTCGGCGCGTACAAGGGCAAGCAGTACGGCGTGTATGTGAAGGCCGCGAACAAGTCGCTGGTCTGGTACAACACCCAGGCGTTCGAGGCGGCCGGGATCACCGACCCGCCCGGGACCTGGGACGAGTTCGTCCAGACCGCGCAGACGCTGTCCGACGCGGGGTCCCCCGCGGTCTCCATCGGCGGCGCCGACGGCTGGACGCTCACCGACTGGTTCGAGAACGTCTACCTCTCGCAGGCGGGCCCGGAGAAGTACGACCAGCTGGCCAAGCACGAGATCAAGTGGACGGACCCCTCCGTCAAGGAGGCCCTGACCACGCTGGCCGACCTGTGGGGCAAGGACGAGCTCATCGCGGGCGGCCGCAAGGGCGCGCTGGGCACGGAGTTCCCGAAGTCGGTCGTCCAGACGTTCTCCGGTGACACCCCGGCCGCGATGGTCTTCGAGGGCGACTTCGTGACCGCGAACATCAACGCCGACACCAAGGCGAAGGTGGGCACGGACGCCAAGATGTTCCCCTTCCCGGCGGTCGGCTCCGACTCCCCGGTGGTCAGCGCCGGCGACGCGGCGGTGGCGCTGAAGGACAGCAAGGGC
This sequence comes from Streptomyces bluensis, assembly GCF_014650715.1. Lineage (GTDB taxonomy): Bacteria > Actinomycetota > Actinomycetes > Streptomycetales > Streptomycetaceae > Streptomyces > Streptomyces bluensis. The sequence goes on from NZ_BMVM01000020.1 coordinate 84,037, forward strand.
GCGCAGGCCCTGCTGACGTTCCTGGCGTCGACGGACGCGGCCGAGATCTGGACGGCTCAGGGCGGCGTCATCACGCCCAACAACAAGATGGACATGAAGTCGTACAAGGACGGCGTCACCCGCGAGATCGCCAAGGCGCTGCTCGCCGCGGGCGACGACTTCCGCTTCGACATGTCCGACCAGGCGCCTGCGGCCTTCGGCGGCACGCAGGGCATCGGCGAGTGGAAGGGCCTGCAGGACTTCCTGCGGGACCCGAAGAACGTGGCGGGCGTCCAGCGCAAGCTGGAGGCTGACGCGGCCAAGGCGTACGGGAACGGCTGACGTCCCGATATGACGCAATCCGTTGCCAAGTCGACGGGGGGCACCGGCAGCACGCCGGCGCCCCCCGTCGCCTCGCGTAAGAGCGTGACGGGCACCCGGCTGTGGGTGGCGGTGCTGTTCCTGCTGCCCGCGCTGGTGCTGCTCGGCTCGCTCGTGGTCTACCCGATCGGGTACTCGGTCTGGCGCAGTCTGTTCGACGCGGACGGCTCGGGCTTCGTCGGGCTCGACAACTACGTCGACATCTTCTCCGACGACTCCACGCTGACCGCCGTGCGGAACACGGCGATCTGGGTGGCCGTCGCCCCCGCGATCGTCACCGCGCTGGGCCTGATCTTCGCCGTCCTCACCGAACGGGTGCGCTGGGGGACGGCGTTCAAGCTGATCGTCTTCATGCCGATGGCGATCTCGATGCTCGCGGCGGGCATCATCTTCCGGCTGGTGTACGAGCAGGATCCGAACCAGGGCGTGGCGAACGCGGTGGTCACGTCCGTGCACGACACGTTCGTCGACCAGTCGGTGTATCCGAAGGCCCGCCCCAATCCCCAGGTCAGTGATCTGAAGCCGTCCGGCGGTGGCTCGTTCACCACCACGGGTACGGTCCGGGCGGGCACCCCGGCCCTGCTCCCCCTGGTCGGCATCGCCCCCAACCGGCTGCCCGGCACCCCGCAGGACGCGAAAGCGGCCACGGGCGACGGCGTCACCGGCACCGTCTGGCTGGACTTCAAGCTGGGCGGCGGCGGGGAGAAGGGCGCGGTCGACGCGGGTGAGAAAGCGCTGAAGGGCGTCAAGGTCGAGGCGGTCAAGGGCGGCAAGGTCGTCGCCTCCGCGACCAGCGGCGCCGACGGCACGTTCTCCCTGCCCAAGTCCGCCGAAGGGGCCCAACTGCGGCTGCCCGGCTCGAACTTCGCGGCGCCGTACAACGGCATCGACTGGCTCGGCCCGGCCCTGGTGACCCCGGCCATCATGGGCTCGTACATCTGGATGTGGGCGGGCTTCGCGATGGTGCTGATCGCGGCGGGGCTGGCCGGAGTGGACCGCAACCTGCTGGAGGCGGCCCGGGTGGACGGCGCCAACGAGTGGCAGGTGTTCCGCAGGATCACCGTGCCGCTGCTGGCACCGGTCCTGGCCGTCGTCCTCGTCACGCTGATGATCAACGTGATGAAGGTCTTCGACCTCGTCTACATCATCGCGCCGCAACCCAGTCAGGACGACGCGGCCGTCCTCGCCCTGCAGCTGTATCTCGTGTCGTTCGGCGGCGGAGGCAACGAGGGCCTCGGCAGCGCGCTCGGTGTCGTTCTGCTGCTGCTCGTCCTGCCGGTGATGTGGGTCAACATCCGGCGTCTGCGGAAGGAGCGTCAGCGGTGACCGCCCTCGACACGACCACGCCCGGGGCACCGAAGCCGGGCGCCCCGGCGCCCGACACCGCCGCACGCGCCGAACGGTCGGTGGCCGCCCGGCTGGCGAGCGGTGTGGCGGGCGGCGCGATGCGCGTCTTCCTGCTGCTGGTGGCCCTGTTCTGGCTGGTGCCGACCTTCGGCCTGCTGGTCTCCTCGTTCCGCGAGCCGACCGACATCGCCACGTCGGGCTGGTGGAAGGTCTTCACGGCCCCCGCCCAGCTGACCGCGAAGAGCTACGAGTCACTGCTCCAGAACGACGACATCACCAGCTCCCTGTTCAACACGATCTGGATCACGGTCCCGGCGACGCTCCTGGTCATCCTGGTCGGCGCGATGGCCGGGTACGCGTTCGCGTGGATGGACTTCAAGGGCCGCGACTGGTGGTTCATGGGCGTGGTGGCGCTGCTGGTGGTGCCGGTGCAGGTGGCGCTGATCCCGTTGTCCGGTCTCTTCCGTGACCTCGGGATCTTCGGCGACATCATCGGCGTCATCCTGTTCCACGTCGGCTTCGGACTGCCGTTCGCGATCTTCCTGTTGCGGAACTTCTTCGCGGAGATCCCCCGGGAACTGCTGGAGGCGGCCCGGCTGGACGGCGCCGGAGAGGCCCGGCTGTTCCTGACCGTCGTGCTGCCGCTCGGCGCACCGGCGATCGCCTCGCTGGGGATCTTCCAGTTCCTGTGGGTGTGGAACGACATGCTGGTCGCCCTGGTGTTCTCCAACTCGGAATCGCAGCCGCTCACGGTCGCCCTGCAACAGCAGGTGCGGCAGTTCGGCAGCAACATCGAGATCCTCGCCCCGGGCGCCTTCATCTCCATGGTGATCCCGCTGGCCGTGTTCTTCGCGTTCCAGCGGCAGTTCGTGTCCGGAGTGATGGCGGGTGCGGTGAAGTAGACCGTTCCGCACGACGTGGAAGGACACGTCACACCACTCGATCGGAGGGGGCGCGCCGGCACCGGCGGGCCCCCTCCCCCGTTCACCTCGGTTCCTCCCGCTTCCCCCGTATGACACACCTGGCGTAACCCGATCGCCCCCTGGGGCGTTGCCGGGCAGTATGCCCGCGCCGACCCATGGATGTCCCCCGTGCCCAGGTTCAGTGTCATCGTCCCCGCTTACGAGGTTCAGGCCTACCTGCACGCATGCCTGGAATCCGTGCTGTCCCAGTCCTTCCCCGGCCTCGAACTGATCGTCGTCGACGACGGCTCCCCCGACACGTGCGGCGCGATCGCCGACGAGTTCGCGGCCCGTGACCGGCGCGTACGGCCCGTCCACCTGCCCCGGAACGAGGGCCCCGGTCCCGCCCGCAACGCCGGGCTGGACCGCGCCACCGGCGACTATGTGCTCTTCCTGGACGGCGACGACACCCTCACCCCGGGTGCCCTCCAGGCGATCGCCGACCGCGTCAAGGAGACCGGCGACCCCGACGTCCTCGTCTACGGCCACGCGCGCGCCCTGTGGTCCGGCGAGACCCGCCGCGAGGAGCACACCTTCCAGCTCACCGAGGAGGGCCCGGCCCCCTTCCGTCTCGACGACCGCCCCGGGCTGCTGACGATCATGCCGGTGGCGTGGAACAAGGCGTACCGGCGCGAGTTCCTCCACCGCGAGGGCTTCACGTTCCCTCCGGGCTGCTACGAGGACGTGCCCTGGACCTATCCGGTCCTGATGGCCGCCGGGTCGATCGCCACCCTCGACCGGGTCTGCGTCCACTACCGCCGGCGGCGCCTCGGCAGCATCACCCGCACGACGAGCCGCCGCCACTTCGACGTCTTCGCGCAGTACGACCGGCTCTTCGCCCACGTCGACTCCCGTCCCGCGCTGGCCCACTGGCGCCCGGCGCTGTTCAGCCGCATGGTCGACCACCTCGGGTCCCTGTACGCCCGGCGCGGCCGGCTGCCGCTCGGCACCCGCGCCGAGTTCCTCCGCCGGGCCCGCGCCCACTACGCGCGCTACCGTGCGCCCGGCGGGCCGGTGCGTCCAAGTCGTGTGCGCCACGCGCTCGTCCGGCTGGGCAGCCACCGCACGTACCAGGTGCTGTCGGCGGCGGTGCGGGGGCTGCGGCACACGGGCCGGTTCGTCTCCCTGCTGGCAGACGGCGGCCGGCGAGCGGCGCTCCGCGTCCACTACCGCGTCCAGCGTCTGCTGCCCCTGCACGAGGACCGCGCGCTGTTCTCCTCCCGGCAGGGACGCGGCTACGAGTGCAACCCGGCCGCGCTGGAGGACGCGTTCCGCACCCTCTCCCCCGGGATGCGCACCGCGTGGGTGGCCCGCCCCGAGCATCACCACACGCTCCCGACAGCGACCCGCCGGGTGACGCCCGGCTCGCTCGCGTACTGGACGGCCCTGGCCCGCTCCAAGTACCTGGTCGCCAACACGGACATCGACCCACGGCTGGTCCGGCGCGGGGGCCAGGTCCTGGTGCAGACGCAGGCCGGCACCCCGCTCAAACGCATGGGGCTCGACCTCCGGGACCGCCCGGCCGCCGCCGGCCGCACCGACTTCGCCCGGCAGCTGCGCGGCGCCGACCAGTGGACCTACGTGCTGTCCGGCAACCGCCACTCCACGCTGGTCTGGCAGCGGGTCTTCCCCGCCGGGTACGAGACGCTGGAGTACGGCCAGCCCCGTAACGACGTGTTCCAGCGCGCCACCTCGGAGGACGTGGACCGGCTGCGCGCCTCGCTCGGCATCCCCGAGGGCGCGATCGCCGTCCTGTACGCGCCCACGCACCGCGACTACAGGAGCGGGCCCTGCCCGACTCTCGATCTGGACCGCGTGCTGCGCCGCCTCGGCCCCCGCTTCGTGCTGCTGGCCCGCGCCCACCACGCGGACGGTGCCCCGCTGGTCGAGTCGCCCGGCGGGCGGCTCCTCGACGTGACCGGCCACCCGAACGTCGAGCGTCTGTGCCTGGCCTCGGACGTGCTGGTCACCGACTACTCGTCCCTGATGTTCGACTACGCGTGCCTGGACCGGCCCATCGTGATCCACGCCGCCGACGACGACTGGGCGGCGTACGAGGCGGCCCGTGGCACCTACTTCGACCTGCGCTCCTCCCCGCCGGGTGCGATCGCGCGCAGCGAGGACGAGCTGATCGACATCTTCACGACCGGCCACTGGCGCGGTTCCCGCTCCACCCAGCTGCGGGCCGCGTTCCGGGAGCGGTTCTGCCCGTATGACGACGGGCGTGCCGCCGAGCGGGTCGTACGGCGGGTCGTGCTGGGCGAGAGCGACGGCCTGCCGCCCTTCGCGTCCCTCGCCGAGCGCCACCCGGTGCCGTCGGCGGCGGCCCGCCACACGCGGTCCCCAGGGCCTGTTCCGAGTGCCCTCATCAGGGTGCCGTCCCCCGGCGGCAGGGTCCGCGTCCCCGACACCCTCTGACAGGGAGGACAGAATGCCCCGCCTCAGCATCATCGTCCCCACGCATGGCGTCGAGGGGCGGCTGTACCTGGCCCTGGACTCGGTCCTCACCCAGTCCTTCGGCGACTTCGAGCTGATCCCGGTCCAGGGCGCCCCCGACGCCCCGGCGGCCACGGTGACCGCCGCGTACGCCGAGCGGGACTGCCGCGTCGCCCCGGTCGACTCGCCGCCGTCGGCCGGGCTGAGCGGAGCGCGGAACGCGGGCATGGCGGCGGCCTGCGGCACCTACCTGCTGTTCCTCGACGGCGACGACACGCTGGCGCCGGGCGCGCTGGCGGCGCTGGATGCCCGGCTGTCGTCGTCCGGCGAACCCGACGTCCTGTACTTCGACCACGAGCGGGTGCCCTGGTGGGACGGCGAGCCGACCACGCCCCGGCTGAAGGGGGCTCAGGTCCCGGCCTGGAGCGCGGCGTACCGGCGGGCGTTCGTCGGCGAGCAGCAGCTGGCCTTCCCCTCCGGTCACTTCACGGACGTCGGCTGGAGCGGGCTGGTCGCGCTCACCGCCGAGAAGACGGCCGAGCTGCGTTCGGTGTGCGTACGGCATCTGGTGCGCCGGCAGGGCAGCCGGCTGAACGCGCCGGGTGAGCACCAGCTCGACCTGCTCGACCAGGTGGAGCTGGTGCTGTCACGGGCGGTCGCCGAGCGCGGGCTGTCCCAGGCGCTGTTCGAGCAGCTCTTCGCGGCCGTGCTGCGGACGGCGGCGCGCCCCGAGCTGCTGCCCGCGGACCGGCGCCGTGCCTTCTTCAGCCGGGCGGCCCGGCTCCACCGGCGCCATCGCCCGGCCGGGTTCCGTCCCCCTGCGGGCAGCCTCGGGGCGCAGCACCGGCTGCTCGCGGCGGGCGCGTACACCGTGTTCCACACGCTGCGCGCCACCAACCAGGCCGCCGAGAAGGCCGTACGACGGCTGCCGCGTGCCCGGCGCCTGCGCACCCGTGCGCTGTACGCCGCGCACCTGCGCCGCCCGCTCGACGAGAACCTCGCGGTGTACTGCGCGTACTGGGGCCGCGGCTACACCTGCAATCCGGCCGCGATCCACGCCAAGGCCCGGGAACTCGCCCCGCATCTGCGTTCGGTGTTCCTGGTCGAGCCCGACGTGGTGGACGCGCTGCCGAAGTATCCCGGCGACATCGAGTACGCCGTCATGGGCAGCCCGCGCTACTGGGAGGTGCTCGCCCGCGCCAAGTACCTGGTGAACAACGCCAACTTCGCGGACGCCGTCGTCAAACGCCCCGGCAGTGTGCACCTCCAGACCCAGCACGGCACGCCGCTCAAGACGATGGGCGTCGACCAGTCCACGTACCAGGTGGTGGCCGCCACGACCGGCAGCTTCACCAAGCTCCTGGCCCGTGTGGACCGCTGGGACTACAACCTCTCCGCCAACCGGCACTCCACGGAGGTGTGGGAGCGGGCCTTCCCGGGGGCGTACGAGCAGCTGGAGTACGGCTATCCGCGCAACGACGTCTACTACACGGCGACGGCCGAGGACGTGGCCCGGGTCCGGCGCGAGCTGGGCGTCCCCGAGGGCAAGGTGGCGCTGCTGTACGCGCCCACCCACCGCGACCACGCGACCGGGTTCGACTCCGGGCTCGACCTGGAGGCGTTCTGCGAGGCGGTCGGCGACCGGTTCGTCGTCCTCCTGCGCGCCCACTACTTCTACGACCGGGGCGGGCCCGCGAGGAGCGTCGGCCGCATCCTCGACGTCACGCACCACCCCTCGTCCGAGGACGTCTGTCTCGCGGCCGACGCGCTGGTCACGGACTACTCGTCGATCATGTTCGACTACGCCAACCTGGACCGGCCGATCGTCGTGTACGCGGACGACTGGGAGGTCTACCGGGAGACGCGGGGCGTCTGCTTCGACCTCATGGAGACGCCGCCCGGCCCGGTGGCGCGGACGCCCGAGGAGCTGGCGTGTCTCTTCCGTGACGGCCGTTACGCGGACGCGGAGGCCGCCGCGCTGCGGGCCGTGTTCCGGGAGCGGTTCTGCCAGTTCGACGACGGGCTGGCCGCGGAGCGGGTGGTGCGCCGGGTGCTGCTCGGCCAGCCGCCCGAGTCGATTCCGCCCGTGGTCCCGCTCGGGCGGCGCGTCCCCGCTCCCGCCCCCGCACGGACGTGCCCGACCGCCTCGTAAGGAGCCCACGGCAGTGCCCCGCTTCAGTGTCATCGTCCCCGTCCACAACGTGCGGGGCTTCCTGCGCGAGTGCCTCGACTCGGTGCTGCGGCAGTCGTACACCGATCTGGAGGTGATCGCGGTCGACGACTGCTCGCCGGACGGCAGCGGGGAGATCCTCGACGCCTACGCGGCCCTCGATCCTCGGGTGCGGGTGCTGCACCTGCCGGAGAACGTGGGGCTCGGCCGGGCGCGCAACGCGGGAATGCCGCACGCCACCGGGGACTTCCTGCTGTTCCTCGACAGCGACGACACGCTCACCCCGGGCGCGCTGCGCGCGATCGCCGACCGGCTGGAGGAGACCGGCGACCCGGACGTGCTGGTCTTCGACTACGCGCGCACGTACTGGTGGGGCGGCACCCGGCGCAACGGCCTCGCGCACCTGCTGACCGGCCGGAGCGACACGTTCACCGCCGACGAGTACCCGGAGGTCATGGAACTGCTGATGGTGGTGTGGAACAAGGCGTACCGGCGGGAGTTCGTCGAGCGCGAGGGCTTCGCCTTCCCGCCCGGGTACTACGAGGACACGCCCTGGACGTTCCCGGTGCTGCTCACCGCCGGCTCGATCGCCCTGCTGGACCGGATCTGTGTCGCGTACCGGCAGCGTCGGCAGGGCAACATCCTGTCCACCACCAGCCGTAAGCACTTCGACCTGCTCGACCAGTACGAGCGGGTCTTCGCCTTTGTCGGCTCCCGGCCGCGGCTGGCGGGCTGGCGGGGGTATCTGCGTCACAAGATGGGCGAGCACTGTCTGGACGTCCTCGCCAAGCCGGACCGGCTGCCGCCCGAGGACAGGGCGGAGTTCTTCCGGCGGACGGCGGAGCTGTTCCGGAAGTACCGGGTCGCGGGTCCCGTACCCGCCGAACTGCGGGTCCTGGAGGGCAGCTGGGCGGGCTACCGGGTGCGGCAGCAGGCGGCCCGCGTGGTCCGGGCGCTCGGCGAACGCGGGCAGCCGGTGCGTGCGGCGGCCGCGGGCCGGGTCAGGTCGGCGGTGTCCTTCGTGCACGAGCACCGGTCGCTGGACCCGAACCTGGCGGTGTACTCGGCGTTCTCGCACCAGGGCGTCCTCGGCGATCCGGCCGCCGTCCACCGGGCCGCCCGTGACCTCGCCCCGCACATCCGCGCGGTGTGGGTGGTGCGCCCGGAGCAGGTGCCGTCGCTGCCGCCGGACATCGAGTACGTCCTCCCGGACTCACCGGACTTCCGCCGGGTGACCGCGCGGGCCACGTACTTCGTCAACAACGTCAACTGGCCCACCACGCTGGTGAAACGCCCCGGCACCGTCCACATCCACACCCACCAGGGCACCCCGCTCAAGTATCTGGGGGCCGATCTGCTGGGCAAGCCCGGTGCCCGGTTCGGAGTGGACGTGCCGCAGATGCTGCGCCGCTCCGACCGCTGGGACTTCAGCCTGGTCGCCAACCGCCACTCCGAGCTGGTGTGGAGCCGCGCCTTCCCGTGCCGGTTCAGCTCGCTGCGGTCCGGCAGCCCGCGCAACGACGTCCTGGTGAACGCCAAGCCGGACAGCGGTGCCGAGGTCCGCGCCCGGCTCGGCATCCCGGACGGGAACACGGTGGTGCTGTACGCGCCGACGCGCCGTGACTACCGGCGCGGCGGCTACGTGGAGCGTTTCGACCTCGCGCGATTCGCCGCTGACCTGGGCGCGGGCCGCACCCTGGTCGTCCGGCTGCACCCGTCGCTCGCGGACGGTCCGGCGCGCGGTTTCGGTCTGGCCGAGCTGCACCGGCGGGGCGTCGTCGTCGACGCGACGGACGAGCCGCACGTCGAGGACGTGATGCTCGCCTCCGACGTGCTGGTGACGGACTACTCGGCCCTGATGTTCGACTACGCCAACCTGGACCGGCCCATCGTGCTCCACACGGACGACTGGGGCGCGTTCACGGCGAGCCGGGGCGCGTACTTCGACATCAGGGCCGACGCGCCCGGCCATGTTTCGCATACCTACCGGGAGTTGGCGTGGCTGTTGAGATCGGGGGCGTGGAAGGACGAGGAGTCGGCGCGGCTGCGCGAGGGGTTCCGGGCGCGGTTCTGCGAGTTCGACGACGGGCGGGCGGCCGAGCGGGTCGTACGGATGCTGATGCTGGGGGAGCCGGACGTGCCCGCGGTGCCCGCGCCGCCGCCCGCCGTGTCCGCCGAGGCCCCCGTGGAGTCGGCATGAGACCGCGCACCTGGGTGCTGGCCCTGGCCGCCCTCTTCGCACTCCTCCAACTCGCGGGCGTCACCGGCCGGGACACGCCCGACAGCAAGAACTACGTGTCGTACGCGCTCGATCTGCGGGGCGACTCCAAGCGCGAGGCCGCGGCCGGCGCCATCGACTGGACGTGCGCGGGACGGGCCTCCATCGCGCGGCGGAACCAGAGCGCCGACCCGGCTCGCTTCCATGCCCCCGACCCGACCGCGCGGGTCACCGACAAGTGCCGGGAGGAGCTGTGGCGTGAGGTGGACAAGCGGCTGCGGGCCGGGCAGACGGGCGGGCACATCGCGCCGTTCGCGAACGAGCGGTTCATGCGGATCTTCGAGGTGCGGCCCGGGTATCCCCTGCTGCTGGTGCCGTTCATCACGGTGTTCGGCGTGACGTGGGGCGTCTGGCTGGTGAGCGTGCTCATGGCGGTGACCGGGGGCGTCCTGGCGTTCCTGGTGCTGCGGACGCTGGGCGCGCCCCTGGTGGTCGCGCTCACCGGGCAGGCCCTCTTCTACGTCCTGCCGTGCGGTACGACAGCGATGCGCCCCATGACGGAGGGGCTGATGCTGGCGCTGACGCTGGCGGCGCTGTGGGGGTGCGCGCTGGCGATCGGGGGAAGGGGGCGGGCGGGCGCCGCCCTGGTCGGCGGATCGTTGGTGCTGCTGTTCACGGTGAAGCACTCGCAGGCGATGTTCCTCGCGGTGTGCCTGGCGGCGGCGTGCGCGGTGACCGCCGTACGGCGCAGGGAGCTCGACCGGCCACGGCTGCTGATCGGGTCCGTGGCGGTCGTCGGTGCCCTGGCGACGGTCGTGGCCGCCGGGCTGCTGCACTACCCGTCCAGCTCCGACAGCGTCCAGGACCTGCTCACCCATCACTACAACAGGCCCGACCGGGCCCGGCCGTGGCCGGAGTTCCTGCACCTGGAGCTCAACTTCTGGGTGGAGTGGCTGCGCCGGCAGTTCTGGGAGCCGCTGTTCCTGACGGCGCTGGTGGCGGGGGCGTGGGGGGTGGTGCGGCAGCGGCCGGCCTTCGCGGGGTTCCTGTTCGCGGCGGCGGGCACGGGGTTCCTCACCCATGCGGCGCATCCCAACATCACCATCTGGGGCGGCCGGCTGATCGTGCTGGCGTGGCTGCTGCCGGTGATCGGGCTGCCGCTGCTGCTGGAGCGGGTGATGCGGGGGAAGGACGGGCGGGCGGCGGGCGCTGTCACGGCGCCGGGTCTGTCCGGGCGGGACACCCGGTCACCCGATGAGGTGACGCGCGGCTAAGCCGTTGACCCCCAGGGGAATAGACGGCAAATGCCCCAAACAGCTCAACCAGGCCAGAACGGTATCCCTGCCGGCGTACGGCGCCCCGCGCACGGTGTCACGGCCGTGCGCGGCGGCCGCACCTGGCGCACCTGGCATACCTGGCATACCTGGCGCCCCAGCCCGTACGCCGTCTTCGGCGGCCTGTTCTGGCTGGTGATGACGCTGGCGTACTGGCGGGTCCCGCTGTGCTGCGACGCCGGCCAGCACGCGGCGGTCGTCGAGCGCCTCAAGGCCGACCTGCTCCACCCCGCCCATCCGATGGCGGACCTGCCGGGCGCGGGCAGCCCGTACTACTCGCCGTACGCCGTCGTGCAGGGCGCCCTCGCGCGGCTGACCGGGCTGTCGGGCTGGGAGGCGGTGAGGCTCGCCGCTCCGGTGAACCTGGCGGTGCTGCTGACGGGGATCGGCCGCTTCGTACGGACGCTGACGCCCCGCCCGTGGGCGCCGGTCCTCGCCGTGCTGTTCATGACGCTGCTGTGGGGCACCGAGCGGGTGCTGTGGAGCGGTTACCTCGGGCTGATGTCGATGACGACGAACCTCGGCTATCCGTCGACGTTCGCCATCGGGCTGACCTTCTGGGCATGGGCGATGACGGGCACGCGCGCGCGTGGAGCATCGCGTGGAGCACCACGTGGGGCATGTTCGTGGCGGGGGCACGCCGGACTCGGCGTCCTGTACGGCCTGATCGTGCTGGTCCATCCGATCAGCGCGGTCGCGTCGCTGACGGGGGCGGTCGCGATCGTGGTGGCGTGGCAGCGCTCGTGGCGCGTCCCGGTCGTGGGCCGGTGGGCACTGACCGGGGCGGTCGCCCTGGGGGTCGCCGTGGTGTGGCCGTACTACGACGTGCTGGCGCTGCCGGGGAACACGGGTGTGGACGCCATCCACCGGCGCCTGTACGAGCACATGGGCGGCCACTTCTGGCTGGCCCTGCTCGGGGTGCCCGCGCTGTGGGCCCGTGCGCGGCGGGCGGGCGGCGGGCGCTGGTGGCGGGCCGGGCGGGACCCGTTGGTGCTGATGTTCGCGCTGGAGTGCCTGGTGGTGGCGTACGGCTGGACGAGCGGCCACTACACGTACGGCAGGATCCTGGGGCTCACGGCGGTGCCCCCGCAGCTCGCGCTGGCCGTGGAGTTGGCGGCGCCCCGGCCGTGGGAGTGGGCGAGGCGGGCGCTGGGCGCGGCCGCTGCCGCCGGGGTGTGCGTCGGGTTCCTCGCGCAGGCGGGGGCGGTGGTGCCTCGTGCGCTGGACCCGGTGGGGTTCGCACAGCCGCCGCAGTGGCCGGGGTACGGATGGGCGGCCCGGCACATCGGGCCCGGCGAGGTGGTGATCACCGACGGGTACTACGCCGGTCACGCCATCGCCGGGTACGGGCCGAACCTGGTCGCGCCCGCCTGGCCCGACCCCGCCCTGGACGAGCGGGAGCGGGCGCGACGGCTCGCCGACGTCCGCGCCTACCTCGACCCGGCGTCCACCCGCGCCGAGCGCACCGCCATCGCCCGGCGTTACCACGTGCGCTGGCTACTCCTCACGCGGTGGCGGAAGGTGCCGGAGGAGGCGGTGGTGGTGGACCGGAACCGGCGGACGGGGGAGGTGCTGGCGAGGCTGGGGGCGGCACGGGGCTGAGTCAGTACTCGATGGCGAGCCCGTTGCTCGACGGCGAGCCCCTTACTCGGCCACGAGCCCCTTACTCGGCCACGAGCCCTTTACTCGATGACGAGTTCGACCGGGATGTTGCCGCGGGTGGCGTTGGAGTAGGGGCAGACCTGGTGGGCCTGCTCGACGAGCTTGCGGCCGGTCGCCTCGTCCACGGAGTCCGGCAGCTCCACGCGCAGCGTCACCTTGAGGGCGAAGCCCTCACCCTGCTTGCCGATGCCGACCTCGGCGGTCACCGCGGCCTCGCTGACGTCGACCTTCGCCTGACGGCCGATGAGCCCCAGGGCGCTGCCGAAGCAGGCGGCGTATCCCGCGGCGAAGAGCTGTTCCGGGTTCGTGCCCTGGCCGTCGCCACCCAGCTCCGTCGGCAGGCTCAGCGCGAGGTCGATCTTGCCGTCGGAGGTGACGGCGCGACCCTCGCGGCCGTGGGTGGCGGTGGCGACAGCGGTGTAGATCGCATCCATGGGAAAACCATCCCTCTCGGAGTTCACGTTCGGCTCGACGTTCATGTCCGGCGGCTCGGTCCGGCCGCCCGCACGGCACGATTAGAGCACGCAATTCAATTGTGCACAACTAAATGACACACCGGAGGTACTCTCGACCCATGACCCCGACCCCGACCTCAGCCACCGACCCGGCCTCGGTCTCGCCCTCGGTCCCCGACGCGGACCTCCTGCGCCTCGACAAACAGATCTGCTTCTCGCTGCACGCGGCCTCGCGCGCCTTCAACGGCGTCTACCGCGTCCTCCTCAAGGACCTCGGCCTCACCTACCCGCAGTACCTGGTGATGCTGGTGCTGTGGGAGCGGGGCGAGTTGCCCGTGAAGAAGCTGGGCGAACACCTGCGCCTCGACTCCGGCACGCTGTCGCCGCTGCTGAAGCGACTGGAGGCGGCCGGTCTGGTGCGGCGCGAGCGCAGCGCACGCGACGAGCGGTCGGTGGAGGTGCGGCCGACCGAGGAGGGCCTGGCGCTGCGCGAACGGGCCCTGGAAGTACCGCGCCGGATCATGGCGGCGACGAGCTTCGACCTCGACGAACTGCGCGATCTGCACACCCGCCTCGACCGCCTGACGGCCGCGCTGGACGGGGCGGCACTGGAGGAGACGCCAGGCTGCGCCTCGCAGCCCTGACCTCGCGGGCTTGCGCACCTGTTGGTGGCGACAGGCGGCGTATCGCCATGAATGTGGCATTTGACCGACTTACGATCCGGTCTGATGACACGCCGAATCCAGCCTCGAAGAACCCAGCCCCGGAGAATCCGGGACCGGAGAACCCAGCCCCGAACCCGCAGCCGACCCGGGCGACCCAGCCGACCCGGGCGACCCGAGCGGCCCGGCCGCTCCGAAGTCCGCCCCCGGTTGCTCGCCCTCGCCGCGGCCTGGGCGGTCACCCGCGCCCTGATGCTGTGGCTGCTCGCCCACAACCACCACCCCCTGCTCGGCGGCGGCGGTGTCGCGGGTGAGGTGTACCGGCTGTACGCCCGCTGGTACGGCGTCCTCTCGGGCGGCGCGTACCCGGAGGGCGACCCGCTCTGGCAGTACCCACCGGGCGCCGGACCGCTGCTGCTCGCGCCCGGGGCGCTGCCGGGGCTGACGTACTTCCAGGCCTTCGTGGCCCTCACCGTCGCCGCGGACGCCGTCGTCACGGTCGCCCTCACGCGCGCGGGAACGCGCCCCGCCGGGCGCAGCCTGAGCGGGGCCGCGCTGTGGACCGCAGGGCTGCCGGTCATGCTGTACCTGCCGCTGGTGCGGTACGACGTGCTGGTCACGGCGTGCGCCGTCATCGCCCTGTTGACGTTTTCGCGCTCCACGCGCGCGTGCGGGGCGTTCGCCGCGCTGGGTGCCCTGGCGAAGGTCTGGCCCGCGCTGACGCTGATCGGCACACCGAGGGGCCGTACGACGAAGGAGGCGTGGGCGGCCGCCGCGGTCACCACGGCGGTGCTGCTGGGGACGCTCGCCGTGCTCTTCAGGACGCCGTTCGACTTCTTACGCCAGCAGGGCCACCGCGGTGTGCAGATCGAGTCGCTCGGCGGCACGGCTCTCGGTCTCGCCCGCCGCGCGGGCTGGGACGGGGACGTGCGGTACCGGTACGGCGCGATGGAGTTCGTGGGGCCGTACGTGGCGGAGGTCGCGGCTCTCTCGCTCGCCCTCACCGTCGCCGCCTTCGGCGCCCTGCTGCTGTGGCGGACGCGCGCCCGCCGCTGGTCGCCTGCGACCCCGTACGACGCCGCGCTGAGCGCCGTGCTGCTCTTCACGGTCACCAGCCGGGTGATCAGCCCGCAGTACATGGTGTGGCTGCTGGGGCTGGCCGCCGTGTGCCTGACCTCGCGGCACACCACGCAACGCGCGGTGGCCGTGCTGATCGTGGCGGCGACGGCGGTCAGCGCGGTGACGTATCCCGTGCTCTACCAGGAGGTCGTCGGCAGCACCTGGACGGGCTGCCTGCTGATGCTCGTACGCAATGGCCTGCTGACGGCCGCGGCGGTCCTGTCCTTCGTACGGCTGTGGCGGGGCACGGCCGCCGGCCCGCGACATCAGGACGACTCGGAATCCAGCAGCCCGGAACGGAACCCGAGCCGTATTCCTGCCATCTTCCCCACAAGAGGCTAAGTACCTCTTAAACGGGAAAACGACAACAACATCAACTATTCCGACTCGTGGGAGCCATGGACCCTCACCACTCGCAGGTCAGCGTCGTCGTCATCGGATACGACGACGCCACCCATGTGGCGGGCGCGGTCCGCTCGGCGCTCGCGCAGGGCCCGGCCGTGCGTGAGGTGATCGCGGTCGACGACTGCTCGACGGACGGCAGCGCGGAGCTGCTTCAGCGGCTGGCCGCCGCCGAACCGCGACTGCGGGTGATCCGCCGCCGGGTCAACAGCGGCGGCTGCGGCACCCCGCGCAACGACGGCATCGAGGCCGCGACAGCCCCGTACGTGATGTTCCTGGACAGCGACGACGTGCTGCCGCCCGGTGCGGTGGACGCGCTGCTGCGCGCGGCGGCCGAGCAGGACGCGGACGTCGCGGCGGGCCTGTGCGTGCGCCGGGAGCTGCCGTCCGGGCGCGAGACCCCGTGGCAGCCCGAGCTGTACGCGCAGCCGGCCGTGATCGCCCGCCCGTCCCGGCACACCCGCCTGGTCCACGACACGCTGTGCGTCAACAAGCTCTACCGCACCGACTTCCTGCGCCGGCACCGGATCCGCTTTCCCGACGGGCGGTTCCCGTACGAGGACTTCGTGTTCAGCGCGCGTGTGCTGGCCGCCGCCCCGCGCGTGGCGCTCGTTCCGGACACCGTCTACGTCTGGCACGTGCGGCGTTCCGCGGCCCGGCTGTCCATCTCCCTCGACCGCGCGGGCATCGACAACTGGCGGGCGCGGACGGAGGCCCACCGGCTGGCGTACGACATCCTCCTCGGTGCCGGGGAGAAGCGGCTGGCGCGGGCGGCGCGGGCGAGGTTCCTCGAACACTCGGTGCGGATGTACGCACGCGAACTCGACCAGCGCGGGGCCGAGTACCGGCGCGCGTGGTGGGCCCTCACGCGCGCGTACCTGAAGACCTTCGACGCGGCCGACTTCGCGCGGGCGCCCGCGCCGGGGCGCGTCGTGGCGCGTGTGATCCTGGCCTCCGCCGAGCCGCGCGACGTGCCCCGCCTCAAGGAACTCGCGGCCCGCCCGGCCCGGCTGACACCGCCGTACGCCCGCGCGGCCGACGGCACCCCGGTGTGGTCGGCGGACCTGCCCCAGGTGCGGCTGGACCACCTCCTCGAACGCCCCCTGCGCCTGCTGCCCGTAGCCGTCGACGCCGAACTGCGCCCCCGCGCGCGCGACACCCTGCTCCGGCTGCGCCTGCACGAGCTGTACGGGCGGCTGGGGCAGGCCGGGCCCGAGGCGGTGGACGTGGAGTTCACGCACCGGGACGACGGCCGGGTGGGGCTCGCGCGCACGGTTCCCCTCACGGCCGAGCCGGACTCCGAGAGCTGGCTGGCCACCATGCCGGTCGACCTCGGTGAGCTGGGCTCGGGCACCTGGGACCTGCGGCTGCGGCTGCGCTTCCGGGACGGCACCAGCCGGGAGACCACCGCCCACGCGCTCGCCGGGCGCGGGCTGCTGCGGCGGACGGCCGTACCGAGCGCGCGCCACGGGCTGCTCCTCGTGCAGCCGTACGCGACCCACGCCGGGGCGCTCGCGTTGCGGCTCGCGCCCGGTTGGCGAGGATTGACAGATGTCATGAGCAGACGAGCCAAACGCCTGCTTCATCAGTGACCGAGCAACCGCCTGCTTCACTGGTGCACGACCCGTAGCTGAATTGGTGGACACAAGACTGGCGCACGGCCCGTAGGAGCATGCGAGAAGGGACGGCTGTCCATGACCTGGCTGATCACCGGCGGCGCCGGCTACATCGGGGCGCACGTCGTCCGCGCCCTGCGCGAAGCGGGCGAGCGGACCGTGGTCTACGACGACCTGTCGACGGGGATCGCCGAGCGGGTGCCCGAGGGGGTGCGGCTGGTCGAGGGCTCCACGCTGGACAGCGAGCTGCTGCACCGCACCCTGACCCGGCACACCGTCACCGGCGTGATCCACCTCGCTGCGAAGAAGCAGGTCGGCGAGTCGGTCGAACAGCCGCTGCACTACTACCGGGAGAACGTCGAAGGGCTGCGCGTCCTGCTCTCCGCCGTCACCGAGGCGAGGGTGCCGTGCTTCCTCTTCTCCTCCTCGGCGGCCGTGTACGGGATGCCGTCCGACGCGCGGAACGAGCCGCTGGTGACCGAGGAGGCGCCGTGCGTGCCGATGAGCCCGTACGGCGAGACCAAGCTCGCGGGCGAGTGGCTGGTACGGGCCACGGGCAAGGCGACGGGCATGTCGACGGCGTCACTCCGCTACTTCAACGTGGCGGGAGCCGCCTCGCCCGAGCTCGCGGACGTCGGCGTCTTCAACCTCATCCCGATGGTCTTCGAGAAGCTGACCGAGGGCACGGCGCCGCGGATCTTCGGCAACGACTACCCGACGCCCGACGGCACGTGCGTCCGGGACTTCATCCACGTGGTGGACCTGGCCGAGGCCCACGTGGCGACGGCCCATCGCCTACAGGCCGCCCGCGGTACGCACCTGACCCTCAACATCGGGCGCGGTGAGGGCGTCTCGGTCCGCGAGATGATCGAACGCATCAACGCGCTCACCGGCCACGACGTGACCCCGACCGTCACCCCGCGCCGCCCCGGCGACCCCGCCCGCGTGGTCGCCTCGGCACACCGCGCCGCCGACGAGCTCGGCTGGAAGGCCCGCTACGGCGTGGAGGACATGATCTCCTCGGCGTGGGAGGGCTGGCTGCGGAGGCATCCGGGGGCGGGGCGGGGCCTATGAGGGTCCGTCGTCCTACTGAGGTACCGCCATCGACAGCTCGTTCAGGAGGTCCGCGACGGCGATTGCCGCGTTGGCCAGGATCGCTGTGACGGTGATGACGCGTAGGCGGTGGACATGTGCCTCGCCTTTCAGTCGAACACGTCGTGAGGTCGGCGAGCCCTGCGAGGTCGGCGAGCCCTGGATGCTCACGCGGTGGGAACGGTTGGATGGTCGGTGCCGTCCGTTCCGACCGCTGGAGGTGTCGTGACCGAGCCTGTGCGAGTGCGCAGCCAGAGGGATCAGGAAGGGCAGAAACCGCAGCGCGAGCGGCGGCCGAAGGCCATCGACAACGTACGAGCCGCACTGCCCGCGCTCTGGCTGAACCTCGCACTACACGGAGAGGGTCACATCCCCGCACCATATTTCGACGCAGCTGGCGCCGTAGCCGAATCAATCAATGCCGACCCGGACTGGCGCACCTGGTGGTCCAGCGCAGAGCGGGGTGAGCTCACGATCGAGATCGAGTTCGGTGACCGCTACGGGCGCAGCAGCGTCGCCGTACGGAGAGGCCAGGTCTGGGCTTCGTTTCACCTTGAGGCGTCGCGCTTCAAAGGTCGCGCCCCAGGCGCTCTCACCTATCTTGCCTGCACTGACATGACAGCTTTCACGCAGGTATCGGCGGAGTTGGCCATGGTCGCACCGCCGGCGCTTCCGCTTCCCTCCAACGCGACGCCTCCGACACCCAAGAGCGAAGCAGCCCGCGAACGACTGGCTGAGTTGCGCAGACGTCACCGGGCGAGGCCAAAGATGTAGCTCCCGACCGGGGGCCTGCCAGTGCTCTGACCGGGGCGGTTCGCCGGGTTGGCGCTTGTGTGACGTCCGTTGCGACGCAGGTGAGTGTCGCGCGGCCACCCCGATGCCGTCCGCGTCCGCCACGGCCACACCGCCGGCGGGGCCGCTTCCTACGTGCCTTGGAAAAAGTTGTGGGCCGCTGTCGATCCGGCCATGTCCCGTTCGACGTCATGATGTGCGGCGCCTCGCCACACGATGACGCGACAGGACCTGACGAGGAGACACGTGGATCAACTACTGCGAGTTATGAACTTCAACGTATCGAGTGACGGAATCGGTGCCGGCGAGCACCAGAGTCTCAAACTGCCGTTCGGCCACGACCATCCGGAGAAGCTGTTCGCCTGGGCCGGGGCCACGGCAAGCTGGCCCATGCGCACGGATCCCGGCGGGAGCCGGGGCCTCGACGACTACTTCACGCGAGACTTCGCACGCAACATCGGTGCCGAGATCATGGGCCGCAACAAGTTCGGGCCGCAGCGCGGGCCCTGGCCGGACCATGAGTGGCGCGGCTGGTGGGGGGAGAAGCCCCCGTTCCGCACGCCGGTGTTCGTCATGACCCACCATGAGCGTCCGTCGTTCACGCTCTGCGACACCACGTTCCACTTCGTTGGCGGCGCCCCGGCCATGGTCCTCGAACGGGCGCGGGAAGCGGCGCAGGGCAAGGACGTCCGACTAGGCGGCGGGGTCACCACCATCCGGCAGTTCCTTGCTGCTGACCTCGTCGACACCATGCATGTGGCGGTCTCGCCGGTAAAGCTCGGGTCCGGACTACGACTCTGGGAGTCCCCCGATGAACTGCTCGACCGATTCCACCTGGAGGTCGTGCCCAGCCCGAGCGGCGTGACACACCACCTGTTCTGGCGAAAGTGACGCGAGAGCCCACTCGATCGAGTTCAGGTTGCGACTGTGAGGGGGCGCCCGCCCCATCGGATGCCCTTCTCACCACGGATGCGGGCGCGTTCCTTGCGTGGGGCGGCGAGTACGTCGGGGTGGCGGGCCCGAGGACAGGTACGAAGTGATCGACGTCACGGTGTCAGCACGATCCTGCCGAACACCTCGCCGGCGTCCATCTTCCGGTGTGCCGGCGCGGCTTGCTCCAACGGCAGCAGCTCGTGCACCACCAGTTGGAGTTCGCCACGACTCGCGGCAGCGAACTGCTCGGTCCTCACCGCACGTCGATCGGGTTCGCTCACGGTGTCGGCGCTGAAGGTGGCAAACGACATCGACTTCTTGAACGCCGCCATCATGTTCGCGCCGAAGTCCGCCGGCGGCTGTCCTCCTACCGCGCCGATGGCCACCATGCGACCGTTCGGGTTGAGCTTGTCGAAGAACGAGGGCATGTCCACACCGGCGACGATGTCGATGATGACGTCGTAACCCGTGGGAGCGTCTTCTCCTCCTTCACCGGAGCGGTCCAGCACATGGGTCGCGCCGAGCTTTCGCAGGCGATCACCACGCTCGACCGACGATGTCGTGACTGCCACCGCGGCGGCACCAGCCCGAGCCGCGAGCTGGACCGTCATGATCCCCAGGCTGCCGGCCGCGCCGCGCACCAGCACCGACTCGCCCGGTGCGAAGTGGGCATGGGAAAGGCCGAAGTGGGCCACCACACCGGAGCTCCCGAGCGTCACCGCCTCGGCGGCGGAGAGGTTCGCGGGGAGGGGAAGGACCTCCTCCACCGGGGCGATCGCTTGTTCCGCGTAGCCGCCGCCCCCGCCGGTGGATGCCCACACCCGCCGGCCAATCCATGACGTGTCGACGCCGTCGCCGACTGCTGTCACCGTGCCCGCCACCTCACCGCCGGGGACATGTCCCTCCTTGAAGCCATAGGCAGCGAGAGCACCACTTCGGATCAGGACGTCGGCACCGCTGACTCCGATCGCCTCGGTGGCGATCAGCACCTGCCCGTCGGCGGGAATCGGGGCCGGGAGGTCGATGACGGCCAGGCCTTCAGGGCTTCCGAACGCCTGGATCGCGACTGCTTTCAATGTCATCTCCTGGTCTGGTCATGGGTGCGGCCAGTCATTCGAGGAACCTCGATGGACCGCACGCGAGGACGCGCAGCGTTTCCACACCTCCGGACGCTAACGGACGCCAGCGTCCACTTAAGTAAAGTGAGAGCGGTGACCGACCGTTTGCCTCACACCCTGCGTTCCGACGCCCTGGACAACCGTGAACGCATCGTCGACGCGGCCCGCTCGCTGTTCGCCACCGAGGGCCTTGACGTGCCGATGCGCGAGATCGCCCGGAAGGCCGGTGTGGGCCCCGCCACTCTGTACCGCCGTTTCCCGACCAAGCAGATGCTGGTCACCGAGGCTTTCACGGACCAGATGCGGGCGTGCCACACCATCGTCGACGAAGGGCTCACCGATCCGGATCCGTGGCGCGGATTCCGCCGTGTGATCGAGAGGATCTGCGAACTGCACGCACACAATCAGGGCTTTACCGAAGCCTTCATGACTGCCTTCCCCGACGCGATGGATTTCGCCGCGGACCGTGCGCACACGCTGAACTCGATCGCCAAGCTGGCCCACCGCGCCAAGGGCGCCGGCCACCTGCGCCCCGACTTCGTCCTGGACGACCTGATCATCATGCTCACGGCCCACAGAGGCATCCACGCCACATCGACGGCCACCCGCGTCGCGGCTTCCCGGCGCTTCGCCGCGCTGGTGATCCAGGCGTTCCAGACCTCTCCGACACACTCGCCGCTACCACCCGCGGCACGGCTCGGTGCGGGTTCCAAGGGCGGGCACGGGTGAAGCTCAGGACGCCCCGCCGTTGGGCCCCTCGCCCAGCTCGAACCAGACTCCCTTCCCCTCGTTGCTGTCGAGCCCGAGGCGCGGTGCGGGCAGCTCCGTTCCCCAGCGGCCGTCCGTGAGCGCGTCGACGATCCAGAGCCCGCGCCCCGATTCGCCGTCGTAGCCCTCGCGGAGGGCGGGGGGTGTGCGGTCCTCGTCGTAGACCGTGACGCGGACGGCCTCGCGTTCTGCGGTGAGGAGTAAGACGGCGCCCGTTCCCTTCGCGTGGACACAGGAGTTGGTGACCAACTCGGAGGTGCAGAGGGTGGCATCGTCCACGAGGGCGTCCAGCCCCAGGGCACGCAGGACGGAGGTCACGAAGTCGCGGGCGATACGGGCAGTGGTGTCCAGCGGTGGACACCTGAGGGTGTATTCGGGCATGGCTGATCAACTCCTGTATGGGGGGGAGCGCTTGGCCTCAGTGACCCAGAGTGCCTTTTGCGTCACCGAAGGTAGGGCGCAACCTATACCCGGCGCAAGCTATACCCGGAACTGGTCCCCGACCGTGTGACCCGTGCCATGCTTGCGCGGCATACTCGTTCAGCGGGACGACCAGGAGAAGAGGCGCATGCCGCCAAGGAACAACCCGACGGCCCGGCAGCAGCGCCTGGGCGCCGAACTGCGGAAGATGCGCGAGTTGGCGGGGATCAGCGCCCGAGCCGCAGCCGAGTTCCTCGGGTCGAGCCCCATGCACCAGAGCCATGTGGAGACTGGCCGCGGCGGCATCAGTGAGGACCGCATTCGTCGCTTGGCCGCGCACTGCGCGTGTGACGACGCGGCGTACGTGGATGCCTTGGTGAGCATGGCGAACGAACGCGGTAAGGGATGGTGGGAGGAGTACCGGGGAGTCGTTGCCCCGCAAGGGCTCGACATCGCGGAGTGCGAGCATCACGCCACCCGCCTCCGCACCTTCCAAGTCGCCCACATTCCGGGGCTGTTGCAGACCGAGGACCACATGCGGGCCATGTTCAGCTACATGTCGTCAGACGTGCCCAAGCGGGATCTGGACGCCTTTGTGGCGTTCCGCGCTCAGCGCCAGCAGGTTCTCGCCGGTTCGTCCGGGACGCCGTACGAAGCGGTCATCCACGAAGCAGCTCTCCGCATCCGGGTAGGTGGCCGCGGCACGGCTCGGGCCCAGCTGAAGCAGATTCTCGAACGGTCGGAGTTGGCCAACGTGACCGTACGCGTCCTACCTTTCGACACCGAGGACTTCGCCGGGAGCGGGTACTCGATGCTCTATCTGCACGGCCCCGTTCCCCAACTCGACACTGTGCAGACGGACACGGGCCATGACCCCGAGTTCTTCGACGCCGAGTCGCGCTTGCGGCAGTACCGAAAGCGTTATGAGCGAGTGATGATGGCAGCCCTCCCGCCCGCGGAATCCCGAGACCTCATCAGCCGCATCGCCCACGAGCTGTGAAAGGAACCAGCGTGCGCAGCCCCCTCCACTGGCAGAAGTCGTCCTTTTCAGGCGCCGATTCGGGTGACACGTGCGTCGAACTCGCCACCACGCCCTCCGCCCCCACCGCGATACACCTCCGCGAAAGCGACCACCCCACCACCCACCTCACCACCGGCCCGGCATCCCTCCACGCCCTCCTCACCGCCCTCAAAGCCGTCGAGGAACCCCTGCTGGAGCAGTAGCAATTGGCAGATCCCGGCCACCGGCGGCTCCGTTTCGCCTGGTGGCTGCCTTCCGGGCTGGCCCACATCTGCCAATCACTCCCGCCTGAGCTGACCCCGTCGCGCACCTCACCGCGGGCGACCGCGGGCGACCGCCGCCGAGACGGCGCCGCTCAAAGCAGAGCGACCCATGCGCCCGCGCGATGTCAAGAGCAAGTTCAAGCCACATCTCGCCCGCCCGCATGGCTGTTAAGGGGAGATCACCACGATCACGGCGGGTGATGCGGGTCGCAGCCCGAATCCAGACACACCACCCGCACAGGCCGCCCCAGGCGTTACGCCGTCGTCACAGATCCCGGGGCGCGAAGGGTCGTGATCTTTGAATCGCCCCTGTTTATCCCCGCTTTGATTGGTCTTGATCAACTCTCCTGCGGACTCGGCATGTCCACGTAATCTCCGGCCATGGCCACCCCCTGCGCTTCCTTCCCTCGCATCCGCCAGGAGTCAACATGCGTGCGCTCGCCCGGATATCCCCCCTTGTAGGCAGACGCCTGCTCGGCACGGCCGTCGTGGCCGGAACCCTGATGCTCACCTCCCTCTCGGCGCCGACCGGAATCGCCGCGGCCGGGACGACGGCCGCCGAGTGCGCCGACACCACCGACGCCGTCGGCACCGCCGCCCGTGAGGCCCGCCCGGCACCGGGCAAGGACGTCGCGGAGCCGAACGAGATCAGCGAGGCCAAGGCCCAGGCCATGGACGCGGATCTGAAGAAGAAGCTGGACAAGCTGCGCACGAGCGGCCGCGACCTGTCGGCGACGGCCGCCTCCGCCACCATCCCGGTGTACTTCCACGTCATCCACGACGGACCCACCGGACAGCTCAGCTCGGCCGACATCAACGCCCAGATGAACGTGCTGAACGCCGCGTACGCCGGCCAGGGCACCGGCAACACCGACTCCGGCTTCCAGTTCACCCTGGCGGGCACGGACTACACCGACAACGCCACCTGGTACAACGTCGGTTACGGCTCCACGGCGGAGAAGGCGATGAAGTCCGCCCTGCGCAAGGGCGGGGCCGACGCGCTCAACATCTACACGGCCAACCTCGGCGGCGGCCTGCTGGGCTGGGCCACCTTCCCCAGCGAATACGCGGCCAACCCGTCCATGGACGGCATCGTCATCCTCGACGCCTCGCTGCCGGGGGGTTCGGCGACCAACTACAACGAGGGCGACACGGCGACCCACGAAGTCGGCCACTGGGCGGGTCTGTACCACACCTTCCAGGGGGGCTGTAACGGCAACGGCGACTACGTCACCGACACCCCGGCCGAGAAGAGTGCCGCCTACCAGTGCCCGACGGGCCGCGACACCTGCGCCCGCGACGCCGGTGCGGACCCGATCCACAACTTCATGGACTACACGTACGACTCCTGCATGTACCAGTTCACCGCGGGTCAGGTGACGCGGATGCAGCAGAGCTGGGCCGCGTACCGGGCCGCCGGCTGAGCCTGATCGCGCTCTGACGCGCCGAGTAGTAGCCGAGGGGAGTTTCTCTCCCTTCGGCTACTCGCCCTTTCCAGGACAGCCCGGCCGAGCCCGCTCAGCCCGTCCCTCGACGTCCCTCGAATCCCTTCCCTACAGCGCCTTGAGCGCCGCCGCCGTCGCCCTCGCCAGGCTCGGCAGGTACTCCTTCGGCAGCTTCGGGCCCCGTACGACCACCGACCGCCAGTACAACGGACCGGAGATCAGGTCCAGGGTCAGGTCCTCGTCGACCCCGTCGCGCATCTCACCGCGGGCGACCGCCGCCGCGACGATGCCGCTCGCCACACTCTGCTGCCCCTCGCGCAACGCCTTCTGCATGGCCTCGGCGATCTCGGGGTTGCGGGCCGCCTCGGCCTGGAGGTCGGGGATGATCTGGCCGGCCACCGGGTGGCGCAGGGCGCGGGACGTGACCTCGTAGAGCAGACGGAGGTCACCCTCCAGCGAACCGGTGTCCGGCATCGGCAGGCCCTGGACCGCCACCGCCGAGACCAGGTCCAGAACCAGGTGGAGTTTCGAGCGCCAGCGGCGGTACACCGCCGTCTTGCCGACCCCCGCGCGCCGCGCGATGCCCTCGATGGACATACGGCCGTAGCCGACGGCAGCGAGCTCCTCGAAGACCGCGGCCCGGATGGCCTCGGTCACGTCCTCACGGAGCACGGCCGCCCCGGCGGGGGTCCGGCGGCGCGGGCGCGGCGGCCGCGCCGACTGCGTCTCGGGGGCGTCGGCGTTGGAAGTCATGCCGACCAGCATAGGGCGTGACGACGCTACGGTTGCGTTCCGACGTCGCTCGGCATACGCTCGCGTTACGACGATACGGTCCCGTCCCGACGCAAACCCACAGGGCCGCAAGAGCGCCCCACGACCTCGACCGAAAGCAGCGGATGTGAGCAGCCGAGCCCTCCCCACACCGCCAACCGCCACGGCCCACGCGCAGGCACCAGCACCAGCCCCGGCGCCGCCCACCGAGTCCCCCGCGCAGCTCGCCGCGCGGCACGGCCTCAGCGTCAGCGGTGCGCGCCCCTCCCTGCCCGAGTACATAGGGCAGCTGTGGGCGCGCCGGCACTTCATCACGGCGTTCGCCACGGCCAAGCTCACCGCGCAGTACAGCCAGGCGAAGCTCGGCCAGGTCTGGCAGGTCGCCAACCCGCTGCTCAACGCGGCGGTCTACTACTTCATCTTCGGCGTCCTGATGGGCACCAGCCGGGGCGTGCCGGACTACATCCCGTTCCTGGTCACCGGTGTGTTCGTGTGGACGTTCACCCAGAGCTCGATCATGGCGGGGACGCGGGCCATCTCCGGCAGCCTCGGACTCGTCCGCGCACTGCACTTCCCGCGCGCCGCGCTCCCGGTGTCGTACGCGCTCCAGCAGCTCCAGCAGTTGCTGTTCTCGATGGCCGCGCTGGTGGTGATCCTGCTCGCCTTCGGGGTGCCGGTCTCCGCGTCCTGGCTGCTGATCGTGCCCACGCTCACGCTCCAGTTCATGTTCAACGCCGGGGTCGCGATGATCATGGCCCGGGTCGGGGCCAAGACCCCGGACATCTCCCAGCTGATGCCGTTCGTGCTGCGCACCTGGATGTACGTGTCGGGCGTGATGTGGAGCATCGACAAGGTGCTCTCCCACCAGGACCTGCCCCACTGGGTGCACCTCCTGCTCCAGTGCAACCCGGCGGCCGTCTACATCGACCTCATGCGGTTCGCGCTGATCGACAGCTTCCACGCGAGCCAGCTCCCCCACCACGTGTGGGCCCTCGCCCTCGGATGGGCGCTGCTCGCCGGCGTCGGCGGGTTCATCTACTTCTGGAAGGCTGAGGAGACCTACGGCCGTGGCTGACACCACCCTGACCCGCCCGCACGAGCAGGCCCCTACGGGACCCGTCCCCACCGAACCCGTCCCCACCGTCATCGCCGACCGCGTCGACATCGTCTACCGCGTCAACGGCACGGGCGCGGGTCGCGGCACCGCCACCGCCGCGCTCAACCGCATCCTGCGCCGCAAGAAGGCCGAGAAGGCGGCGGGCGTGCGCAAGGTGCACGCTGTGCGGAACGTGTCCTTCACCGCGTACCGGGGTGAGGCCATCGGGCTCATCGGAACGAACGGCTCCGGCAAGTCCACGCTGCTGAAGGCCGTGGCCGGGCTGCTCCCCGTCGAGAACGGCCGCATCTACACCGACGGCCAGCCCTCCCTCCTCGGCGTCAACGCGGCCCTGATGAACGACCTCACCGGCGAGCGCAACGTCCACCTCGGCGGCCTCGCCATGGGCATGTCCCGCGAGCAGGTGAAGGAGCGCTACCAGGAGATCGTCGACTTCTCCGGCATCAACGAGAAGGGCGACTTCATCACGCTGCCGATGCGCACGTACTCCTCCGGCATGGCGGCGCGGCTCCGGTTCTCCATCGCCGCCGCGAAGGACCACGACGTGCTGCTCATCGACGAGGCCCTCGCCACGGGGGACCGCTCCTTCCAGAAGCGCTCCGAATCCCGTATCCGTGAGCTGCGCAAGCACGCGGGCACGGTGTTCCTCGTCAGCCACAACAACAAGTCGATCCGGGACACGTGTGACCGGGTGCTGTGGCTGGAGCGGGGGGAGCTCCGGATGGACGGGGCGACGGAGGAGGTTCTGCGGGAGTACGAGAAGTTCACGGGCGGGAAGAAGTGACCCGACAGGGGCGCCCTGCGCGGCTCCGGAAAGCGCGGCTCGGGAACGCTCACCTCTCCAGGAAGCCGAACAGCTCCTCCCAGCGCCGTACGATCTCGTCCGTCGTGTAGCGCTGGATGTTGACGCGGGCCGCGTCGCCCATCCGGTCCCGCACCTGCTTGTCCGACATCAACGTGTCCAGCCTGCGGGCGAGTTCTCCCGTGTTGCCGGGCGCGGCCAGCAGGCCGTCCTCGCCGTCGCGGATGATCTCGTGGACGCCGGGGGCGCAGTCGAAGGCCGCGCACGGGACGGCGGAGGCCATGGCCTCCATCAGGGCCAGCGGGAAGCCCTCGCCCCTGGACGACTGGACGAAGACGGAAGCGCCGCGCAGAGCGCCGGGCACGTCGCTGGTACGGCCCATCCAGGCCACCGAGTCGTCGAGGCCCAACGCGGTGCACTGGGTGCGCAGGGCCTCCTCGTCCTCGCCCGAGCCGTAGATCCGCAGGGTCCAGTCGGGGTGGCGCGGCGCGACCTCCGCCCAGGTGTCGAGGAGCATGTCGATGCCCTTCTGGTCGTGCAGCCGGCCGATGCTGACGACGGCCTTCTCGGTGCGCGGGGAGGGTTCGGCGGGTATGAACGGCAGTGGGTTCGGCATGAAGGATGTGTTGTTGAGTCCCTGGCCGATCCACAGGTCCGCGTCCTCCCGGGTGAGGACGAGCATGCGGTCGGCCTTCTCGTAGTGCTTGAGGACGCGCCGGAAGCGCGAGCTCTTCTTGCTGTACTCGTACGACTCGTGGCTCATCCCGATGACGGTCAGACCGGTCGTGTCGGCGAGCTCCACCCACTCCATCGCCCACACCTGCGTGACGATCACGATCGCGCCGGGGCGCGCGGCCCGGAAGAGCGCCGTGAGGCGGGCGGCCTTCGCGCGCATGCTCGCGTGCCGGGCACGGCCGAGGCGCGGGGGCCGGCCGCCGTGGGCCTCGTGGCCGTCGTACAGCGTCGTGGTCGGGTACGGCAGGTCGCCCAGCTCCATCGCGATCTCGGGCGGAGTGATGCCGACGACGTGCACGCGGTGCCCGCGCTCGGTGAGCAGTCGGGCCATCTGGTGCGACCAACTGGCCACTCCGCCCAGTTCGTTGACGCTGTTGGCGACGAGGAAGATGTCACGCTCGGGATACGGATACGGACACGGGGTCACGTTCGCCTCCAGTGAGCGAAGAACTGGTCGACGACGCTCTCGGCGGCATGCCCCTTGTCGTACTCGCCGAAGTCGGCCACGAACCGCTCGCGGGCTCCGGAGTACTTGGCCGACTGCTGCTGAAGGGAGCCGAGCGCGGCGTACAGGTCGTCCTCGGTGCGGACGACGGGGCCGGGGGCTCGTTCGAGCAGGTCGAAGTAGGTGCCGCGGCCCTCGTGCACGTACTCGTCGTAGTCGTACGCGAAGAAGAACATCGGCCGGTCGAGGAGCGCGTAGTCGAACATCACGGACGAGTAGTCGGTGATCAGCCCGTCGGCGAGCGCCAGGAGGGGGGTCACGTCGTGGTGGGACGACACGTCGACGACCCGTCCCCGGACGGACGGTGGAAGCACGACGTGGTTGAGGTAGTGGGAGCGGACGAGGAGGACGTACCGGTCGCCGAAGGTGTCGGCGAAGCGCTCCACGTCGAAGGGCAGCTCGAAGCGCCGCTGCTCGCGCCGGCGGAAGGTGGGGGCGTAGAGGAGGACCTTCCTGTCCTCGGGGATGCCCAGCTCGGCGGCGAGCGGCGGGCGTCCGGGGGTCTCGCGAGCCCGGACGAGCGCGTCGTTGCGCGGATAGCCCACCCGCAGCAGCGTCCTCTCCTTCAGGCGGAAGGCGCGTGCGAGGGTGCGGACGTCGTGCTCGGAGCGGACCAGGAAGCGGTCGAAGCGGTCCAGGGTGCGCTGTTGTGCGGCCTGCTCGCCGCGGGAGCGGAGCTTCCACTCCGGCTCGTCGAAGCCCATCCGTTTGAGCGCGGAGCCGTGCCAGGTCTGGATGTACGTCGTCCCGGGGCGTTTGGTGAGCTTCAGCGGGTAGCTCTGGTTGTCGATCCAGAACTCGGCACGGGCCAGGGCCTTCAGGTACGGCATCGACCAGCGGCGGACCAGCACGGCGTCCTCGGGGAATCCCTCCGCGCTGTCCGCGTACGCCCACACGGCCTCGAACCGAAGGCCCTGGCGGCGCATCTCCTCGTAGAGGGCGCGGGGGCTGTCGCTGTACTGGCGGCCCAGATGGCTCTCGAAGACGACCAGGCGCTTCTTCACGGGCAGTCGGCTGAACACCTCGTGGTAGACGCGGATCTTGGTGTCCCCGGAGGCGAGGGTCCTGCGCACCGCCCTGGCCCTACGGTAGCCGGACTTGGCGAGCCGTCCGGGGGCGCCGTGGATGCCGCGCTGGACGAGGGCGTTCGCCTTCTTGTCGGGCACGAGCCGGAAGGCCAGGTGACCACGGGAGGATATCTGCGGCTCGATACGGTCGGCGACCAGCCGGGTGAGCCGGGGGCGGACGGGCAACTGCCCGGTGACGAGGCCGGGTTCGGAGGCGGTGAGCCGGGTGGTGGTGCGCACCCCGTCGACTTGGAGGTGGAGCCGTACGTCCCACACGGCGTCCACGATGCCGACGGGCCGCAGCCCTCGCGTCAGGTCGGCGGCCGCCTCCCAGGCGATGGTCTCGCCCTCGTGCCGCAAGGTGGCCACGGGGAAGCGGAAGACCTGGAAGCGGACGCCCTTGCGGCGCGCGGCGAACTCCAGTTCACCGGTGAGGCGGGCACCGGGCGGCACGACACCCAGCGGGTTGGTGATGCGCCCGGCGAGGCGGACCGTGCCGCCGCCGCCGCTGCCACCGACGCCACCGGACGGCCCCTGGTACGCGGTGAGTTCGTTGCGCAGGAACATCCTCCCGACCGGCCTGGTGTGGTAGCCGAGCTCGGTGACGTCCAGGACGCGGCGGGCAAGAACCCCGTCGTCGGGGTTGTCGAGGTGCTCGGCACACCAGTAGATCCGGCCGTCGCGCTCGACGAGCGGCGCGGAGATCTTGTCGCGGTTGGTGAGCGTGTCCACGGCGGGCAGCAGGTTGTCCCAGTCGCCCTTGCGCAGCAGATAGGCGCAGATGGCGTGGATCGGCTCGATCTCGGCGTACGCGGCCGGGTCGATCGACTCCAGGTACGCGCGGGCGATCGCGGCGAACTCCTGCCGGTAGGCGGCGTCCCGGAACGGCAGGTCCCGCAGGTGCAGCACGAGGTCGTGCTTGAGGAACTTGACGTCCTTGTGGAACTTCAGCTCCGCCAGGCCCCGGTCGGCGAGCAGCTGGTCGACCCGGCGGTGGATCTCCATACGGTGGGTGAAGTTGGCTATCTCGGCCCGCCGGTTGCTGATCGACTTCGCGGCCGCCTTGTCTGCCTCACCCGCCCCGCCCGGGTTGTCCACGACGTTCCAGTCGTAGACCCGGTTCGGTATGAGCGTGATGCGGCGCGCGGCCGCGTACGCCTGCGCCGAGAAGAGCAGGTCCTCGTAGTGGATGCCGACCGGGAACTCCAGGGCGTTGGCCAGCAGGAAGTCACGCCGGTAGCACTTGTTGGTCGACAGGGTGTCGAAGACCAGCAGGTCGGGCAGTTCGGAGATCGAGTCGAGGGTGCGGGTGCGCGTGTACAGCCACGGGTACCACTTGACCTCCTTGCCGCTGCGCGCGTCCACGTGGACGCGGACGCAGAGCCCGGAGACGAGGTCGGCGCCGGTGGTCTCGGCGGCCTCCAGCATGTTGCGGCAGGCGTTGCGCTCCAGCACGTCGTCACTGTCGAGGAACATGACGTGGTCGCCGCGCGCCCGCTGGATGCCGTGGTTGCGGGGGGCGCCGCAGCCGCCGCTGTTCTCGGGCAGCCGGTGGGCGCGTACCCGGCCGGGGTGCTCGGCGGCGAGGCGCCTGGCCACCTCGTACGAGCCGTCCGTGCTCCGGTCGTCGACGATGACGACCTCCACGCTGCGCAGCGTCTGGTCCAGCACGGAGCGCACCGCCGTGGGCAGCCGGGCCTCGTCGTTGTAGACGATCACGACGACGGACACGGCGGGCGCGGCGGTGTGCGGTGCCTCGTGCGGTTCTTCGGGCCCCGGGGAGCGGCGCGGATCCACGTTCATCCCACTTAATCGTAGACATACCGTGTGGCCCGACTGCGGGGTGTAGTCGGTGTAGTCCCCTTGCGAACCACTTAGGTAGATGTCACGAAAGGTGTGCGGGTTCCGGTAGCCCGCGGCCGCTTTTCGGGGGCGCCCACAGCGGGGGCGCCCACAGCGGGGGCGCCCCCGAACGCACCCTTACGAATGCGTCCGCAGCAGCGTCCGCATCGTCCGCATCGCCACGGACAGGTTCGCCAGGTCGAACGTGTCGGAGCTCTGGATCTCCTCCAGCGTCATGCGGGCCCGGCTCAGGATCGGGGCGTTCCTCTGCTCCCAGCCCTTGTAGCGCTGCTCGGGCGTGGCCTCGCCGTTGCCGACGGCCAGGACGTCGGCCGTGAGCGCCGCCTGGGCCGCGTAGAGGTCCTCGCGGATCGCCGCGCGGGCCATGGACTGCCAGCGGTCGGCGCGGGGCAGCTCGATGATGCGGTCCATGAGCTGGGTGATCCGCAGCCGGTCGGCGAGGTCGTAGTACACCTCGGCGACCTCCATCGGGTCCCGGCCCATGCGGTCGGCCACCGCGACGATGTCGAGCGTCGGGAAGGCGGAGGAGAACCCGGCGACCCGCGTGGCGAGCTCGTCGGGGACGCCCGCGTCCGTCAGCTCGTCGTAGATCTTCTGGTGCCACTCCAGGTCGGCGCCGCGCACCAGCTTGGGCAGCTCGGCCCAGACCCGCTCCACGCCGTCCTTGAAGAACGCGATGGTCCCGGTGAGTTCCAGCGGCTGCGGCCGGTTGTTGAGCAGCCAGCGTGTGCCGCGCTCCACCAGCCGGCGGGAGTGCAGGCGGATTCGGGTCTGGACGGCCGCGTCGACCTTGTTGTCCAGCGCCTCCACCGCGTCCCACACCGCGCCGGAGTTGAAGATCGCGCGGGCCGCCGTCTGCGCCCGGACGACCTCGCCCAGGGAGGCTCCCGTCTCCTCCCGCATACGGTGCAGGAAGCTCGTACCGCCGGTGTTGACCGTGTCGTTGACCAGGACGGTCGTGGTGATCTCGCGGCGCAGCGGGTGGTTTTCGATGTTCTCGGGGAACCGCTCGCGCAGCGCCGCCGGGAAGTACGCGTACAGCAGGCCGTGCAGGTAGGGGTCGTCGGGCAGCGAGGTGTGCAGCAGTTCCTCGGCGACCGTGATCTTCGTGTAGGCGAGGAGGACGGCCGTCTCCGGGCCGGTGAGGCCGTGTCCGGTGCTCAGCCGCTCGCGGATCTGCCGGTCGGTGGGCAGGAATTCGAGCGCCCGGTCGAGGCGGCCCTCGCGCACCAGGGTGCGCATGAAGCGCTGCTGGGCGTGGAGCATGTCCTTGGACTGGGCGAGGGCGTTGGCGATCGCCGTGTTCTGCGCGTAGTTGTTGCGCAGCACCAGGCTGCCGACCTCGTCGGTCATCTCGGCGAGCAGCTTGTTGCGCTGCTTGACGGTCATGTCGCCGTCGGTGACCAGGCCGTTGAGCAGGATCTTGATGTTCACCTCGTGGTCGGAGGTGTCCACGCCCGCGCTGTTGTCGATGGCGTCGGTGTTGATCTTCCCGCCGCGCTGTGCGAACTCGATCCGGCCGAGCTGGGTCAGGCCGAGGTTGCCGCCCTCGCCGACGACCTGGACCCTGAGGTCCCGCCCGTCGACGCGGATGGCGTCGTTGGCCTTGTCGCCGACGTCGGCGTGGGTCTCGGTGGACGCCTTGACGTAGGTGCCGATGCCGCCGTTCCACAGCAGGTCGACCGGCGCCTTGAGGATCGCCTTCATCAGGTCGGCCGGGGTCATCTTGGAGACCTTGCCCTCGATGCCGAGGGCCTCACGGATGTGGCTGTTGACCGGGACCGACTTCGCCGTACGGGGGAACACGCCGCCGCCGGTCGAGATCAGCTCGGTGTTGTAGTCCTCCCAGGAGGAGCGGGGCAGCTCGAAGACGCGCCGGCGCTCGGCGTACGACGTGGCCGCGTCCGGGGTGGGGTCGATGAAGATGTGCCGGTGGTCGAAGGCGGCGACGAGACGGATGTGCTCGCTCAGCAGCATGCCGTTGCCGAACACGTCACCGGACATGTCGCCGATGCCGACGACCGTGAAGTCCTCGGCCTGCGTGTTCACCCCCAGCTCCCGGAAGTGCCGCTTCACGGACTCCCAGGCGCCGCGGGCGGTGATGCCCATGCCCTTGTGGTCGTATCCGGCGCTGCCGCCCGACGCGAACGCGTCACCGAGCCAGAAGTCGTACGACTGGGCCACCTCGTTGGCGATGTCCGAGAACGTCGCCGTGCCCTTGTCGGCGGCGACCACCAGGTAGGTGTCGTCCTCGTCGTGCCGTACGACGTCGGCGGGCGGCACGACCTCTCCGGCCACCATGTTGTCGGTGATGTCGAGGAGGGCGGAGATGAAGGTCTTGTAGCTCCTGATCCCCTCGGCCAGCCAGGCGTCGCGGTCCACGGCCGGGTCCGGCAGCTGCTTGGCGACGAAGCCGCCCTTGGCGCCGACGGGCACGATGACGGTGTTCTTCACCATCTGCGCCTTGACCAGGCCGAGGATCTCGGTGCGGAAGTCCTCACGCCGGTCGGACCAGCGCAGGCCTCCGCGCGCGACCTTGCCGAACCTGAGGTGCACGCCCTCCACGCGCGGCGAGTACACCCAGATCTCGAACGCCGGACGCGGCGCCGGGAGGTCCGGGATGGCCTGCGGGTCGAACTTCATGGAGACGTACTCGTGCGGCTTCCCGCCGTCCGCCTCCTGGAAGAAGTTGGTCCGCAGGGTCGCCTTGATGACGGTCAGGAAGGACCGCAGGATCCGGTCCTCGTCGAGGCTGGCCACCTGGTCGAGCGCGCTGTCCAGCTCCTCCAGGAGCGCGTCGACGAGTTCCCGCCCGGCGCGCTGCCGCTCCGGCGCCATCCGCGCCTCGAACAGGTTCACGAGCAGGCGGGTCGTGTGGACGTTGTTACGGAGGGTGTCCTCCATGTAGTCCTGGCTGAAGGTGGAGCCCGCCTGGCGCAGGTACTTCGCGTACGCCCGCAGCATCATCGCCTCGCGCCAGGTGAGCCCGGCGCTCAGCACGAGCGCGTTGAAGCCGTCGTTCTCGGCCTGGCCGGTCCAGGTCGCCGCGAAGGCCTCCTGGAACCGCTCGCGCCCGTCGTCGCCCAGGTAGTCACCGGGGCCGCTCAGTGCCTTGGGCAGGCGCAGTCCGAAGTCGTAGATCCAGGCGGTCGTACGGTCCGCGCAGCGCATCTCGTACGGCCGCTCGTCGACGACCTCGACGCCGAGCCGGCTGAGGACCGGGAGCACCGCGGAGAGGGAGACGGACTCGCCCCGGCGGTAGATCTTGAACCGCCGCTCGCCGGGGCCGGCGCCCACGGGCTCGTACAGGCTGAGCGCGAAGTCCTTGCCGCCCTTGCCCTCCTTGCCCTCCTTCTCCCCGGCGCCGAGCTTTTCGAGGTGGACGAGGTCGGCGACGGCCGCGCGCGGGCTGTGGTCCGCCTTGTAACCCTCGGGGAAGGCGCTGCCGTACCGGCGCAGCAGTTCAGCGGCGCGCTCCTCGCCGAGCTCCGCGTTCAGCGCCTCGGAGAACCCGTCGGACCAGGAGCGGGCGGCCTCCACCAGCCGCGCCTCGATGCGCTCCCTGTCGGCGTCGTTGAGCTGGGGCAGTT
The DNA here is from genome assembly GCF_014650715.1 of Streptomyces bluensis. Lineage (GTDB taxonomy): Bacteria > Actinomycetota > Actinomycetes > Streptomycetales > Streptomycetaceae > Streptomyces > Streptomyces bluensis. Next base: position 119,082 of record NZ_BMVM01000020.1, read on the forward strand.
CGGTGCCCTGCGGGACGCGGACCACGAAGTGCAGCCGGGAGAGGACCGACTCGGTGTTCCAGGCCGTGAAGTCGACGCTGGTGCCGCCGAGTTCTTCCTTGAGGATGTCGATGATGCGCAGCCGGACACCGGTGGTGTAGCGGTCCCGGGGCAGGTAGACGAGGGCGGAGTAGTAGCGCCCGTACTCGTCCTGGCGCAGGTAGAGCCGGAGCTTGCGCCGCTCCTGGAGGTACAGCACGGAGGTGACGATGGACTGCAGCTCGTCGACGGGCGTCTGGAACAGCTCGTCGCGGGGGTACGTCTCCAGGATCTGCAGCAGGTCACGCCCGTCGTGGCTGTTGGGCGAGAACCCGGCGCGCCCCAGCACCTCCTCGACCTTGCGGCGGATGACGGGGACGCGGCGGACGGACTCGGTGTAGGCGGCGGACGAGAAGAGCCCGAGGAAGCGCCGCTCCCCGACCACGTTCCCGTGCTCGTCGAACTTCTTCACGCCGACGTAGTCGAGGTAGCTCGGCCGGTGGACGGTGGCGCGGCTGTTGGCCTTGGTGAGGACGAGGAGCCGGTGCTCGCGGGCCTTGGCGCGGGCGTCGGCGGGAAGCCGCTCGAAGGAGGGGCTGACGGGGTGGCTGTCCTCGCCGTGGTGGTGCGGGTCGGACCGCAGGATGCCGAGCCCGGTGCCCGGAACGGCGGCCAGCGAGTCGTCCTCGCGCAGCTGGTACTCCCGGAACCCGAGGAAGGTGAAGTGGTCGTCCGACAGCCAGCGCAGCAGCTCGCGGGCCTCCCCGACCTCGTCGCCCCGCAGGTCGTCCGCGGTGGGCTCGGCGGGCAGCTCGTCGGCGATACGGATCGCCGCCTCGCGCATCTTCTCCCAGTCCTCGACGGCTTCGCGCACGTCGGACAGCACACGCAACAGATCGTTGGTGATCTGCTTCAGATCGGAGCGGTCGGTCTCCCGGTCGATCTCGACGTGGATCCAGGACTCGGTGTGCACGTCGTGCGGCTGATCGGCATCGCCGACGGTCGGTGCGGTGAGCACCTCGATGAGCTTGCCGGCGACATCACGCCGCACGATGACCTGCGGGTGGATGACGACGTGGATGCCCCGGCCCTGCCGCGACAGCTCATTGGTCACGGAGTCGACGAGGAACGGCATGTCGTCGGTGACGACCTCGACCACGGAGTGGCTGCACGTCCAGCCGTTCTCCTCGACGGTCGGGGTGTGGACCCGCACGTTGGCCGTGCCCTGGGGGCGGTTCTCCGCCAGCCGGTAGTGCGAGAAGGCGGCTCCGAGGATGTCGACCGGGTCGCGGTCGGCCAGGTCCTCCGGGGCGGTGTGCAGGTAGTAGCGCTGGAGGAACGCGAACACGGTCTCGCGGTCCGAGGTGCCGGGGGGTGCCTCGCCCGTCGTCCCAGTCGGTAGGTGCCCCCCGACCGGGCTGTTCTCAGCTACCCGGGCGGCCCGTTCGAGCAGCTCGGCCTTGGCTTCGTCCAGCTTGGTCTGCATTGTCCTCTGGCTCCTGTCGCGCGCCGTTGCGTGACGTTGAAGGAAGTTCGGTCCCTTCCCTGCGGACGTGACGCCGAGACGCGGGGTGTCCGGTCTGCTCCGACGCTATGCCGCAAGGTGAGGTGTGTGGGGGGTTCTGAGCCAATCTTGAGCTGCCCGGCAGCTGTGAGAATGCTCTCTGCGGGCCACGGTCGAAGGGCGCCCTCGGTGCCCCGGGAGCCCTTCGGGCCCCCTCCCGCCCGCAAGGACCAGCGACCGCCGCCCGGTCACGGCTGTCGACCGTGCTCTCCGGGCGCAGGGCAGGGACGACGAGGTCCCCGCGAAATATCGCGCTGATCACGCCACAAGGCTATCGCTGATGCCTGGGGGCCCGTCATGAGCCGTATGTGTATAAAACCCTGGGTCGAAGTTTGACGTTTCGCACAGGAGCACGGCGCGTGGGGGCTCTCCACCTCAGATTCCATGGGCGGGGGCCACTCTGCCGCGTCGATGCCACTCCTCCCCGGGCCGGTTCCACCCCCGCCGGGCGGGCGCCACTCCCCCGGTTGGGTGCCACTCCGTCGAGTGCTGCGACTCGGCCGGGCGGGGGGCGGCTCGTGTCGGCGCGCCCAGTCAGGGGGTGCCCGCTGGGTCCGGTGGGTCCGGTGGGTCCGGTGGGTCCGGTGGGTCCGGTGGTGGGGAAGCAGATCACCGGCGTTTGAGGACGAGCCCGTTCAGTCCGATAGTGGGGTTGGGGTCGCGTAGTGGGGGCCGGGGTCTCGCGTCGCAGCCCCGGGCAGTCACCCACGGCTGAGGGGAGCGCAGCGACATGTCAGCCAAGATCCTGATCGTCACCGGCGACGCGGCGGAGTCCCTGGAGGTCCTGTACCCGTACCAACGCCTGCGCGAGGAGGGCTACGAGGTCCACATCGCGGCCCCCGCCCGCAAGACGCTCCAGTTCGTCGTCCATGACTTCGAACCCGGCTTCGACACGTACACCGAGAAGCCCGGCTACACCTGGCCCGCCGACCTCGCTTTCTCCGAGGTCGACCCCGGCCAGTACGTCGCCCTCGTCATCCCGGGAGGCCGCGCCCCGGAGTACCTCCGCAACGACCCCGAACTCCGCAAGATCCTCAAGTCCTTCTTCGACACGGACAAACCGGTCGCCCAGATCTGCCACGGCCCCCTGCTGACCGCCGCCGTGGACGGCCTGCGCGGCCGCCGCGTCACGGCGTACCCGGCGCTGGAACTGGACATGCAGGCGGCGGGCGCCACGTTCCAGGACGCGGAGGCCGTGGTCGACGGCACCCTCGTCTCGTCCCGCGCCTGGCCGGACCACTCCCGCTGGATGCGCGAGTTCCTCAAGGTCCTGCGGGCCAAGGCACCCGTGACCTGACATGACCCGGCTTGCCCTGACTTGATCTGGCTTGACCTGGCTTGATCTGGCTTGACCTGGCTTGACCTGGCTTGACCTGGCCTGGCCACCGTCAGGCCGCCAACCGCTCGGCCTCCGCAACCGCCTCCGCCAGGGTGTCCACCACGGGCACCCCCACTTCCTCAAGGCTGGCGCGGCTGTGGGAGCCCCCGGTGTACAGCACGGCCTGCGCGCCCACGTGCCGCGCGGACACCGCGTCGTCGGCCGCGTCCCCGATCACCACCACCCGGGACGCCTCCACGCCGGTGAGCGCGCCCACATGACGCACCATGTGCTCGGCCTTGCTGCCCCCGGACGGCCCGGTTCGCCCGTCGACCCGTATGAAGTGCGGCTCGATCCCGAATCCCCTCACCAGGGGGACCAGTTCCTCATGCCCGTACATGCTGAGGATCGACTGGCTGTGCCCCGCCGACTGCCAGTCCGCGAGCAGGGTCGGCACGCCGTCGGTGAGCCCGCAGGCCGTGCGGTGCTCCAGGTAGTAACGGTGGAAGACCCCGTCCATGGTCTCCCACTCCTCGTCCGTCGGCAGCCGCCCGATCAGCCGCTCGTAGAACTTCGGAACCGGCACGCAGTACAACGCCCGGTACCGCTCCAGTGTCAGCGGCTCGATGCCCAGCTCGGCGAACGCCGCGTTCGTCGCCCCGATGATCGCTTCATTGTCGTGGAACAGGGTCCCGTTCCAGTCCCAGACGATGTGCGCTGCTCCGTTCTTCCCCATACCCAAGAACGTACCCGGCACCACTGACAACGCACCGTGACCGCCCACCGCACACCGGTAACCGCGCCCACCGCACACCGCACACCGCACACCGGTGACCGGCTCCCTCTTCAGTCCCCCAGCCCCACCAGGTTGGGGATCTCCTGCGTTGCGTACCACAGCAATTCGTGGTCCTCGGCACCGTCCACGGTGAACTGGGCGTCGTCGTCCCCCTGATCGGCCGCGCCCAGCGCGTCCGCGGCGGCGGCCACGTCGTTCTCGGCGTCGTCGGAGTCGACGTGGACGGCCGCCGCCTTGGCCAGCGGGACCGGACCGTTGACCCGTACCTCCCCGAGCGCCGCCGGGTCGAGCCCGCGGTCGGGGTCGGCCACGGCGGCCCCGTCGGCGACGTCGACGGCGACGACGACCCGCCGCCGGGCCACCCCGGGCTCCACGGCGAGGAGCCGCAGCGAGGCGAGGGCGGCGCGGTTGAGGGCCGCGTACTCAAGCTCCTCGATGTCGTCGGAGAGGTACCACTCGCGCAGCGCGGGTGTGACGGCGTACGCGACGAACGGCCCCTCCCCCAGCTCACCCGTCTTGTACGCCGCGGCGAGACCAGGAAGGGTCAGGGGGACGTAGACGCGCATGACGAGCCGCTTTCGTAGTCGGGAAAGTCGGGAAGGGCCACCGGAAGACACGGGGACGTCGGGACGCGTCCACAAGACCGGTCCTGGCCGACCCTGGCCGGCCCTGGCCGGTCCTGACCCGTCCGTGGTCCCGCACCTCCGGTGAGTCACCCAAGGATACGTGCGGGTGTCCCCCATCGGGCGCCCACCCGCGCCGTCCGCGACGTCCACCCGCCGCTCCCGGATCACCCGGTACACCCCCGTGCCCCCAAGGGTTCCGCCCCTCGGGATCACTCTGATAGGTGAAGTTTCGGGTCACGCCGAGGCGGGCCCGCCTGCGTTGCGGCCCCCTCTCCCAGCCCCGTACAAGATCCCCAACCACGAAGTTACCGACCGGTATCCCCAGGGCGGTCGGTTCACGGAACGGGGGCCTCCCATGAACAAGGTCATGACCAGGACGCGGCGCCACCCCGGCACCCGCCCGCCGGTCCGACACGACACCCGCCGCCCCGGCGGCACACCGACCCGCACGGCTCCGGGCCGGGCCCGCCCCTCCGCGGCCTCCGCGGCCACGACGGCCGGCAGGGCACTCCTCGCCCTCCCCCAGCCGCGCCCCACCGACCGCTTCGCCGACCTCCTGCTGGCGGTGCTGAGCGGTCAGCGTCCGGTGCACAGCATGCTGCGCCACACCGCCGGACGCGCGTACGACGAACTGGCGTGGCTCGCCGAGCACGGCCCCCTGCGCACGACCTGCGGCACCCGCCCGGTCGTCCGCGACATCGGCTACTTCGAGCCGCGCCCCGGCGCCATCGAGGCCTTCGCCCGCATCGGCGCCGGCGACCGGCTCCGCGCCATGGCCTTCCGTCTGGAGTACGGCCATGACAACCGCTGGCGCTGCACAGCCGTGGAACTCGGCGGCCCGAGGATGCCCTGCACGGACGAGGACTGACCTCCTCGTACGGCCACCGGGAGCGTCACGCGGTCGCGCTGCCGGAACGCGCCCGTCCTACGGAGCGCCAAGCAGAGGGGGGCACGCGCGCGAAGGGCCGGGCACCCGAGAGTGCCCGGCCCTTCACACCACTGTCCTCACCCGAGGCGACGCGACGCCGCCTCGTCCGAGGCCCACAGCCGCCGTGCCGCAGGCACGCGCCGCACCGTCACTTCTTGCGGCGCCGTCCGCCCTTGGCCTGCTTGCGGCGCTCCGCGCGCGTGAGGCCGTCGGCCTCGGAGCGGACCGGCTCGTCGTCGTTGGTGAAGTCGCCCTCGACGACACCGCCCTCGCCGTCCACGGTGGGGGCGGAGAAGTGCAGGCGGTCCGGGCGCTGTGGGGCCTCCAGGCCCTTGGCACGGATCTCCGGACGGGCACCCGCCTGGGCCGGTACCGCGTCCTCCTTCTTCTCCAGCGAAGGCTTCTCGTCCTCGACCGGGACCTCCTCGACCTGCTGCTCGACCTGGACCTCCAGGTTGAACAGGTAGCCGACGGACTCCTCCTTGATGCCCTCCATCATGGCCTGGAACATGTCGAAGCCCTCGCGCTGGTACTCGACCAGCGGGTCCTTCTGGGCCATCGCGCGCAGGCCGATGCCCTCCTGGAGGTAGTCCATCTCGTAGAGGTGCTCTCGCCACTTGCGGTCCAGGACCGAGAGGACCACCCGGCGCTCCAGCTCGCGCATGATCTCGGAGCCGAGCTGCTCCTCGCGCGCCGCGTACTGCTCGTGAATGTCGTCCTTGATGGACTCGGCGATGAACTCGGCGGTCAGCCCGGCCCGGTCACCGGCGGCCTCCTCCAGCTCGTCGACGGTCACCTTCACCGGGTACAGCTGCTTGAACGCGCCCCACAGCCGGTCGAGGTCCCACTCCTCGGCGAAGCCCTCGGCGGTCTCGGCCTGGATGTAGGCGTCGATCGTGTCGTCCATGAAGTGCTTGATCTGCTCGTACAGATCCTCGCCCTCAAGGACACGGCGCCGCTCGCCGTAGATGACCTCGCGCTGGCGGTTGAGCACCTCGTCGTACTTCAGGACGTTCTTACGGGTCTCGAAGTTCTGCTGCTCGACCTGCGACTGCGCGGAGGCGATCGCACGCGTGACCATCTTGTTCTCGATCGGCACATCGTCCGGGACGTTCGCCATCGACATCACGCGCTCGACCATCTGGGCCTTGAACAGGCGCATCAGGTCGTCGCCGAGCGAGAGGTAGAAGCGGGACTCGCCCGGGTCGCCCTGACGGCCGGAACGACCACGCAGCTGGTTGTCGATACGGCGCGACTCGTGCCGCTCGGTACCCAGCACGTAGAGACCGCCGAGCTCCTCGACCTCTTCCTTCTCGGCCTTGACGGCCTGCTCGGCCCGCTCCAGGGCGTCGGGCAGGGCGTGGGCCCACTCCTCGATGTGCTCCTCGGGGTCGAGGCCGCGCTGGCGCAGCTCCGCCTCGGCGAGGTCCTCGGGGTTGCCGCCGAGCTTGATGTCCGTACCACGGCCGGCCATGTTCGTGGCCACCGTCACAGCGCCCTTGCGGCCGGCCTGGGCGACGATCGTCGCCTCCCGGTCGTGCTGCTTGGCGTTCAGCACCTCGTGCTGGACGCCGCGCTTGGAGAGCTGCTGCGAGAGGTATTCGGACTTCTCGACCGACGTCGTACCGACGAGGATCGGCTGGCCCTTCTCGTGCTTCTCGGCGATGTCGTCGACCACCGCCGCGAACTTGGCGACCTCGGTGCGGTAGATCAGGTCCGACTGGTCCTTGCGGATCATCGGCTTGTTGGTCGGGATCGGGACCACGCCGAGCTTGTAGATCTGGTGGAACTCGGCGGCCTCGGTCATCGCCGTACCGGTCATTCCGGAGAGCTTGCCGTAGAGGCGGAAGAAGTTCTGCAGGGTGATCGTGGCGAGCGTCTGGTTCTCGTCCTTGATGTCCACCCCTTCTTTCGCCTCGATCGCCTGGTGCATGCCCTCGTTGTAACGGCGGCCGGCGAGGATACGGCCCGTGTGCTCGTCGACGATCATGACCTCGCCGTCGATGACGACGTAGTCCTTGTCCTTCTTGAAGAGCTCCTTGGCCTTGATGGCGTTGTTCAGGTAGCCCACCAGCGGCGTGTTCACCGACTCGTAGAGGTTGTCGATGCCCAGCCAGTCCTCGACCTTGGAGACGCCGGACTCGTGGATGGCGACCGTGCGCTTCTTCTCGTCGACGTCGTAGTCGCCGGTCTCGTCGATGCCCTTGAGGGGGTTGCCGGCCTCGCCGCGCTTGAGGCGCGTGACCAGCTTGGCGAAGTCGCCGTACCACTTGGTGGCCTGGTCGGCCGGGCCCGAGATGATCAGCGGCGTACGGGCCTCGTCGACGAGGATGGAGTCGACCTCGTCGACGATCGCGAAGTTGTGGCCGCGCTGGACGAGCTCGTCCTTGGACCAGGCCATGTTGTCGCGGAGGTAGTCGAAGCCGAACTCGTTGTTCGTGCCGTACGTGATGTCGCAGTTGTACTGCTCGCGGCGCTGGGCCGGCGTCATGTTGGCGAGGATGCAGCCGACGCTCAGACCCAGGAACTTGTGGACGCGGCCCATCATCTCGGAGTCGCGCTCGGCCAGGTAGTCGTTGACCGTGATGAGGTGGACGCCGTCTCCGGACAGGGCGTTCAGATACGCGGGCAGCGTGCCCACCAGGGTCTTGCCCTCACCGGTCTTCATCTCGGCCACGTACCCGAGGTGGAGGGCGGCGCCGCCCATCAGCTGCACGTCGTAGTGCCGCTGACCGAGGACGCGCTTGGCCGCCTCACGGACGGTCGCGAAGGCCTCGGGGAGCAGGTCGTCGAGGCTCTCGCCGTCGGCGTAGCGCTGCTTGTACTCATCGGTGAGGGCCCGGAGCTCGGCGTCGGAGAGGTCCGCGAAGTCCTCTTCGATGGAGTTGACCTGGTCCGCGATGCGGTGCAGCTTGCGCAGGATCTTGCCTTCGCCTGCACGCATGATCTTGGAGAGAACGGACACGGGGGTTTGTCTCCTTGCCGATCGGGCCTGGGACGGTCGGATTTCACTGGACAGGTTCAATGACAGCTTCGATACCAGACAAAGCAACGGCCATCGTAAGCGAGGACCCCGCCGCGCCGGGAGGTCTGGCCATGACAGCCACTAGGACAACGGACGTGTGAGACGGATGGTGCCGCATTCCGCCCACGAAATGCACGAATTGTGATCAGCCCTTCACGCACCGCAAACAACGCCCGCGGCATCTCGGCACGCACTCGTTCGGGCGCTGCCGGACACGGCCCGCCACAGCGCTCCACCGACCGACGCAAGACCGACACCGACCGACACCGACCGACACCGACCGACACCGATCAACCCGGTATCAAAACGATGGCGTCTCTCCGCGCCGCCGGGCCAGAATCGCCCGATGGACCCCGTCACCCTGACCACCGACCGGCTGCTCCTGCGCACGGTGGGCCCGCACGACACCGACGCGGTGTACGCGGCCGCGCAGGACCCCGAGATCCAGCGCTGGACCATGATCCCGTCGCCGTATCTGCGCGAGCACGCGGAGGCGTTCGTCGGCCAGATGGCGCCCGACGGCTGGGCGGACTCCTCGATGTACACGTTCGGCGTCTTCCTCCCCTCCGGGGAGCTGGTGGGCATGCTCGGCATCACCGTGCGCTCGCTGGGCACCGGTGAGATCGGCTTCTGGGCGACGAAGGAGCACCGCGGCAACGGCTACATCACCGAGGCCACGCTCGCCGCCTCCCGCTGGGCCTTCACCTCCGTGGCGATGGACCGTGTGGAGTGGCGTGCCGAGGTCGGCAACGCGGCGTCCCGCGCGGTGGCCGAGAAGGCGGGCTTCACCGTCGAGGGCACCCTCCGCTCCGCGATCGACAACAAGGGCGTGCGCCGCGACTGCTGGGTGGGCTCCCTGCTCCCCTCGGACCTGGGCCTGCCGTCGACGGCGCCGTACCTTCCGGGACAGTCGTAGCGTCTCCGGTCGTGTGCCGCAGCTCCCACCGGCCGAAATCCCAGCTCACGGCCCGCTGTCAGTGGCATCCCCTATCGTGCGGGACCATGACGACCCTGCCGCGCCCCACCGCCGAACTCTCCGCCGACGAGGCCCGCCGCATCGCCCTGCGGGCCCAGGGTTTCCTGGGCGCCCCCGACCGCAGGGGTGGCGTACGAGGCGTGCTGCGGCACCTGGGCGCGGTCCAGCTCGACACCATCTCGGTCCTGGCCCGCTCGCACGAACTCATCCCGTACGCCCGCCTCGGCGCGGTGGGCCGCAAGACGGTGGACGGGGCGTACTGGTCGACCACACCCGACGGCTCCGCTGTGGCACGGCCGCACGCCTTCGAGTACTGGTCGCACGCAGCCTGCATCCTCCCCGTCGAGGAGTGGCCGCACTTCGCCTTCCGCCGCCGCGCCTACCGCTCCCGCCCGCACTGGAACCACCCGCTGCCGGACGGCGCGTACGAGCGCGTCATCAAGCAGCTCCGCGCCGAAGGCCCTCTGACGGCCACGGAGTTGGGCGGCGCGAAGCGGACCAGCGAGTGGTGGGACTGGTCCGGCGAAAAGATCGCTGTCGAACGGGCCCTGATGTACGGCGAGGTGGTCTGCGTCGAGCGCCGCGGCTGGAAGCGGGTGTACGACCTCGCCGAGCGCGCGATCCCGGACGAGCTGCTGCATGACGAACTGGACGACACCGAGTGCCTCCGCCGGCTGGTCCGGCTGGCCGGCCAGGCCCTGGGCGTGGGCACGCGCGCGGACATCGCCGACTACCACCGCCTCAAGGCCGAGCAGGTCGACGCGGTGATCGCGGACTCGGGCCTGGTCCCGGTGACGGTCGCGGGCTGGGGCAAGCCCGCCTGGGCCGACCCGGCGGCCCTGGAGACGGCGCCGCGCGGCCGGCATCGTACGACGCTCCTGTCCCCCTTCGACTCCCTGATCTGGGAGCGGGCCCGGACGGAGCGCATCTTCGGCTTCACCCACCGCCTGGAGGCGTACGTCCCCAAACAGAAGCGTCTGTACGGCTACTTCGCGATGCCGGTCCTCGCCGGAGGCCACCTGGTGGGACGTGTCGACCCCGCCCGCGACGGACGCACCCTGGTCGCCCGGCAGATAACCCTCGACAGCCCCAAAGCGGTCCCCGCGGTCGCCCAGGCCCTGCGGGAGGCGGCGAGCTGGGTGGACTGCACCGACGTGCGCGTGGAGCGGGTGGACACCCCCGAGCTCAGCGAGCCCCTGACAAGGGAGCTGACCCGCGCCCTCGCCTGATGCTCACCAAGAACTAACGGATCTCAAGAATCTTCTCCCGCATCGCATACACCACGGCCTCCATCCTGGAGTGCAGCTGGAGTTTCTCCAGGATGTTGCGCACGTGGTTCTTCACCGTGTTCTCGGAGATGAACAACTCCTTCGCGATATCGCGGTTGTTCATTCCCGTGGCCACGAGCTTGAGCACCTCAAGCTCCCGATCCGTCAACCGCGGCGCCGGCACGAGCCGGCGCTCATCGGTCCGCTGGATCATGGACTTGAACTCGGTGAGCAGCTTGGACGCCATGGAGGGGCTGATCTGTGACTGCCCGTCAGCGACCGCGCGAATGGCCGTGGCCACCTCGTCCGTGGAGATCTCCTTGAGGAGATAGCCCGTCGCACCCGCCTTGATCGCGTCGTAGAGGTCGGCCTCCTCATCGCTGATCGTCAGCATGATGATCTTCGCGCTGGGGGCCACCTCCTTGATGGAGGTGCACGCCTCGATCCCGCCGCGCCTGGGCATCCGTACATCCATCAGCACGATGTCGGGCAGCAGGTCGGCCGCCTTGTCGACCGCCTCCGCCCCGTCGCCCGCCTCGCCGACGACCTGAATGTCCTCCTCGGCGGCGAGCACGATCTCCAGGCCGCGGCGGAAGAGCGCGTGGTCGTCCACGACAAGGACCCGGATGGGCTCCTTGCGTGGGGAGCCCCCCTCCGGGCCCATGCCGACGACGCCGCCGTCGGCATCCTCGTCACGCATCGGTCCGAAGCTGTCCGCCATCGTTCCTCCCCCTAGAAGGCCGTGGCCTGTGTTCCTGTTCCATCGCCAACCAACGGCAACAGCCCACCGGTTGGGGCCGGTTCAGCCATGATTTCATGCCGGGACCACACAGCGGTGACAGAGCGGTCCATCGAGTGGTCGCACAGGGGTGCCCCTGGGGGCGCACACACGCTCCAGGGGCACCGGATCGCTTGTCACCCGGCGGAGGTCAGCCGCCGAGCTCTCCACCTGCGGCAGTCGACCGCCCTTGGGTCACCATCGGGTCGGTGCTGAGGTGGATGACGCCGTAGTCGTAGGCGTGCCGCCGGTAGACGACACTGGGTTCCTTGGTTTCGGAGTCGATGAACAGATAGAAGTCGTGCCCGACCAGCTCCATCTCGTAGAGCGCCTGGTCGAGCGTCATCGGGGACGCGACGTGGGTCTTCTCGCGAACGACGAGGGGGCCTTCACCCTTGACCTCCAGCGAACCGATCTTCTTGGTGGGGATACCGTCCGGCTGTTCTTCCTCCTGGACGGCCTTGCCGTTCCCGTTCAGCGTCGCCACGCCCGGGACGTGGTCGGGGACCTCGGCTGCCGTGAGCCGTCGGGCTCCACGGCGCGTGAAACGCTTGTCGTGCTGCCTGCGCAGCCGGGCTTCCAGCTTCTCCGCCGCCAGGTCGAGCGCCGCATACGGATCACTGGCCGCTGCTTCCGCCCGGATCACCGGACCGCGGGAGTGGAGCGTGATCTCCACTCGATCCGATCGGTCCGCCTGCCGGGGGTTGGGCTCCTTGGACACCTCGACGTCGAGGCTGATCACCTTGCCGTCGAGCTTCTGGATCTTCTCCAGCTTCAGCTTCTCGGCCACGTGCTTCCGGAACCGCTCGGGCACCTCGGTCTTGCGGCCCTTGACGACGATGTCCACGCAGAACTCCGTTCCCGGATCGCTCCGCTCCAGTGCGGAGCGTCTCCCTTGTGCATCACCAGGTTCCGGTACGTCCCGGAACCTCGGACTTGGTGACTTCCACCTCCTCCTCCCCCGTGGACAAGATCTCCGCCCCGTCGTCGCGGGTGATTGCAGAAAACCCGCGGTACGGCATTCGGATATGCAAGGAACGGCCACCGCCACTCCCTCACAACCGAACATATCTCGCCCGGCCGGATGTCGTCACCCTCTCCTCCGACATACCTCCGTTCAGGTGATTTGGCCTCTCGCTACCTGCAACGACGCAAGATCTCTCTCAGTTCCGGTTTATTGGAATGATTCCGGTGAGGCAGCCACCACCGCTGCACGCATGATTTTTCCGGCGCCGTTCACAGCCGCATTTCCCGGTACTTCTCGGGTACGGTCCACCACCTCCCTCTCGGCCGACCGCACCGTCCTCACTCCGGTCGCCGCAGTCGCACCCGCGACCCGTTTCGCTCTTCCTTCCCCTGCCACGCCGCCGTACACGGCCGTTTCGTCCAGAGCCGACCGCACGGCGCGTGCGGCCTCCGTCAGCGAGGCGCCCGTCGTCATCACGTCGTCGACCAGCACGACCCGTCCTGCCGCCAGCAACCGGCCTCCCCCGTCGGCCACCACCAGGGCGCCCGCGAGATTGTCCAGCCGCTGCCGGGAGTTGAGGCCCGACTGATCGGCCACGGCCCGGCGCTGCCGCAGCACACCGAGCACCCGGGCCGGCGTCCCCGTACGCCGCAGTTCCCCGGCCGCGGCGAGCGCGATCCGCCGAGCAGGGTCGTGCCCACGGGCCCGCACCGCCGTGCGCGCCGACGGCACAGGCACGAGCAGCACGGGCTCCCGTATCCCTCCCGCCTCGCGCAGCCCCGCCCGTACAGCCCCTGCCAAGGCCGCTCCGAGCGGTGCCGCGAGCGCCAGCGCGCCCCTTTCCTTGTGGGCGAGGAGCGTCGCCCGTACCGCGTTCTCGTACGGAGCCGCCGCGTGCGCCACGGGCAGTCCCGGCGGCTCCGGCACCGGTCGCACCCGGCGCGGTGCGTCCCCACTCAGGGCGGCACGGCACTCCGGGCAGAGCACCGTGCGAGGCCTGCCGCAGCCTCCGCACTCGGCCGGCAGCACCAGATCGGTGAGGTCCTGCCACCACCCCCGCATGCCCACCACTGTGCCAACGTCGGAGCGCCCCGGCCACCCCTGTGGAAAACCGCCTGTGGAAAACTCCCGGCAACGGTCTCGGGCCGTCCCCCACACGAGCGACCCCCGCCGCTGCACCACACCGCACCGCACCGCACCGCACGGCACGGCACGGCACGGCACGGCACGGCATCGGACGGACCGTACGGGTGCCGCCACTACCCCGGGTAAACCGGCGCCGTCCCCTCGCTGACCACCGTCTGCCACTGCGAGCCGGACGACAGCCGCACGATTCCGTCCTCCTCCGAATGGGCCACCAGCGGCAGCCGCTCGTCCTCGGAGGCGGCGATCTCCTTGACTCCGGTGAGCGGCGCGGGCTGAGGGCCGTCCGGCATGGAGCCGTCGACCTGCACGTACCGCATCTGCTGCACACCGCCGGACTCGCGCCCCACCACCACAAGCCGGCTGTCCCCGGCCCACGACATGGCCGTGACGTCCTCCAGCCGCGGTGTCGCGGAACGCAGCTCGACGATCGACACGGACGGCTCCCCCTGTGAGTCGGAGTCCCGCTCGATCCGCCCGATGAACAGGGCCACCTTGCCCTTCCGCTCCACGATCAGCGCGATCCGGACACCGTCCGCTGCCACCCGCACCGCCTTGATGCGCCCGTCCAGCTCCGGTGTCCTGGCCTCCAGAGGCTCGCCCGCACCGTCCTGCAGCACCAGCAGCCGCGGATCGCTCGGATTCCGGTCGGCGACCCACAGATCGCCGCGCCCGTCCCAGCTGGGCGTCGTCAGCCGGTCGCCAGGGGTCGCGCCCTCGCTGTGCACCACAGGGTCACCGAGCGAATCGCCCGACGCGAACGACCCGACGTACATCTCGCTGCCGTCCTTCGACACCCCGGCGGCACGGTCCTCGTCGCGTCCCACGGCGGCCGACCGGAACTCGGTGTCCCCGGTGCCCAGAGCGCCGGGCACAGGCTTGGGCTCCCCGTCACCATCGGCGGGCATGCGCACGAGCCGACCCTCACCGTCGACGAAGTACTCGTACCCGGCGCGCTCGCCCGCGCCGTGCGAGGCGACGTCGTCCGCCCCGCCCTCGTCGAGCACGCACAGCTGCGAACCGTCCGACCGCCGCAGCTCCACCTCGTCCACACCCGTGGGCATCAGGTCCCGGAGCGTGAACAGCAGCTGCGCCCCCATCTCATTGCACCTGCCCCGCGTGACATGGTCGGCCTTGCCGTTCAGCGGCACGACCAGCTTGTTCTGATCGTCGGGCGTGAGCGACCTGACGCCCTTCTTCAAGGCGGTGCCCGGGGGGAAACTCGTCCGCGCCGCCCCGTTCAGCCAGCGGGTCGGGCCCTTCAGCAGCGCCCGGACCATCCGCGTCACCGGGTCCACCTCCCGGCGCACGTAGACCGGATCGGCCACGGTCCCCAGCCGCCCGGCCCGCGCGAACGAGGTGAAGTAGTACTTGTTCACGGACACGTAGGTGCGCTGGAAGTCCGACTCGCCCATCACCACGCCCGGTGGCAGCCGGTCGATGCGCCACTGCTTGGTGTCCTTCACCCGCGTGAGGTGCACGGTCTCGTTGTAGGCCTCGTCGGCGGGTTCGTACGCGTGCTGCGCGTCCACCCGGGCGATCTCCTGGCCGGTCAGCCGGTAGAGGAAGTCGCCGTCGGCCTCGCTGGTCCCGCGGGGCTCGACCCGGGCCCGCGGCGCCTCGCCGAGGACCGTGGTGGACGCGTTCGGCTGCCAGTCCGAGAGCGCCTTGCCCGCCAGGTACAGACGGGCCGTCTCGTAGTCCGGATCGTCGCTGGTGAGGGCCTCCAGGAAGCCCCCCACGATCTCCGAGGGCGGGGCGTCCTCACGCGGCGGCAGCGCGTAGACCCGTACCTGCGCGTCCTGCCGTGGTGTGGACTCGACACCGCGCAGATCCCCCTCGTCCGGCATCGAGGCACATCCGGCCAGCAGTACGGCACCACAGCCGACGTACGCCCCCACGCGCATCCGACGCCTTCGGCCGCGCCCCTCGCGGTCAGCGCCCACGGAATGCCTCCCCCTGCTCGAACTGCTCCGCCCCGCCCTGCGACGGCCGCTCCTCGGTGTCCCCCGCTACGTCCCCTGCTTCATCCTGTGCTTCGTCGTCCGGGGGCCCGCCCGCGGACGGGGAGGGCCGGGGCACCACGCGCGCTCCGTCGCCCGGCAGCGCCGTCGGGTCCACCGTGGGCGTCGCCCCGGTCGACCGCAGCTCTATGGGCGCCCTCACCTGCACGTTCTCCCCTGCGGTCTGCACCGGGACGGTGGCGAGCTTGCTGCTGCCTCCCACCGGCAGACCCGCGTGGTTCAGCCCCTGGTTGCGTCGCGAGTCCTTGGGCTCCAGGGGTATCGGGGATCCACGCAGCGGCTCGTCCGCCGTCCGCGGCAGCGTCAGCCGGAACTGCGAACCACCGCCCGGCTCCCCCCACGCCTGCAGCCAGCCCCCGTGCAGCCGCGCGTCCTCCAGGGCGATGGACAGCCCCAGACCCGTACCGCCAGTGGTACGCGCGCGTGCCGGGTCCGCACGCCAGAAGCGGCTGAACACCCGGGTCGCCTCGCCCGGCTTGAGCCCCACCCCGTAGTCGCGTACCGCGACCGCCACCGCGCCGCCCGCCGCGGCCAGCTTGACCACGACGTCCTTGCCCTCGCCGTGCTCCACGGCGTTGACGACGAGGTTGCGCAGCACCCGCTCCACGCGCCGGGCGTCGGCCTCGGCCACGACGGGCTGCTGGTCGCCGACGACCCGTATCTGCGTCCCCTTGCGCTCGGCGAGCGGCTCGGCACCGCTCACGACCCGCCTCACGACCTCCCTGAGGTCGATCGGCTCGGCCTCCAGGGCCGCAGCACCCGCGTCGAACCGGCTGATCTCCAGCAGGTCCGCGAGCAGCGACTCGAACCGGTCCAGTTGGTCGGCGAGCAACTCCGCCGACCGCGCGGTCACCGGATCGAAGTCGACGCGCGCCTCATGGATGACATCCGCGGCCATCCGCACGGTGGTCAACGGGGTGCGCAGCTCGTGCGACACATCGGAGACGAACCGCCGCTGCATCCGCGACAGGCCCTCCAACTGCTGGATCTTCAGCTGAAGGTTCTGCGCCATCTTGTTGAAGGCCTCACCGAGCCGCGCGATGTCGTCCTCCCCGGTGACCTTCATACGTTCCTGAAGGCGCCCCGCGGACAGCCGCTCGGCGATCCCGGCCGCCATCCGTACGGGGGTGACGACCTGGCGCACCACGAGCCAGGCGATGGCCCCGAGGAGCACGACGACGAACAGTCCCGCCGTCGCCAGCGTCCCCTTGACCAGGCTCAGCGACTTCTCCTCCTGGCTGAGCGGGAAGAGGTAGTAGAGCTCGTACGGATTGCCGTACGGGTCGTTGACCTGCTTGCCGATGACCAGCGCGGGCTGCGACTCCTTGCCGGTGCCGGCCTCGTAGGCGATGCGCGTGTAGCTCTGCGCCGCACCCGCTCCGTCGTCCACACGGTCGCGCAGGTCCTCGGGCACGCTGCGGGACGGATCCACACCGCCGGAGGCACGCGGACCGAACCCGCGCGCGTCACCCGCCCCGCTGCTGCTGAGCGCCACGACGTCGAACGCGCCCTGGCCGCCACTGGAGAGGGACTCCACGAGGCTGCTCATCCATTCGCTGACGTTCCTCACCGAGTCGCCACCCGGGTCCGGGCCGTCGTTCCCGGCCGCGGTCGCCGCGCTGTCGGCCTGCTGGGCGGCGGCCGTGAAACCGCCCGTGGCCTGGCTCTGCGACCCCTTGACCTTGGCGTCCAGCAGTCCGTTGCGTACCTGTCCGATGACGACGAAGCCCAGCAGCAGGACCACGCCCAGCGACATCAGCAGGGTCGTCACGACGATCCGGAGCTGGATGTTGCGTCGCCACAGCCGCATCACGGGCAGCAGCGGACGGCGCACCCAGCGCATGAACAGACGCAGGACCGGACTGCCGTGCACCCCGCCCCGCAGCAGCCCGCCGTGGAGGAGGTGTCCCCAGCGGGACCCCGCCGTGTTCCGGCCGACAGGCCGCCCCGCGCGGGTCCCCGGCTGGCCGGGCGCCGAGGCGGCACTGTCCCCCGTCATGTCAGCTCGGCCCCGCCTTGTACCCGACACCGCGGACGGTCACCACGATCTCCGGGCGCTCGGGGTCCTTCTCGACCTTGGACCGCAGCCGCTGCACATGGACGTTGACCAGACGCGTGTCCGCCGCGTGACGGTAGCCCCAGACCTGCTCCAGCAGGACCTCACGCGTGAACACCTGCCACGGCTTGCGGGCCAGCGCGACCAGCAGGTCGAACTCCAGCGGCGTCAGCGCGATCGACTGCCCCTCCCGCTTCACGGAGTGACCGGCCACGTCGATGACGAGGTCACCGATGGCGAGCTGCTCCGGCGCCGGCTCCTCCGACCTCCGCAGGCGCGCCCGGATACGGGCCACGAGCTCCTTCGGCTTGAACGGCTTCACGATGTAGTCATCGGCACCGGACTCCAGCCCGACCACCACGTCCACCGTGTCGCTCTTGGCCGTGAGCATCACGATCGGCACCCCGGACTCCGCCCTGATCAGGCGGCACACCTCTATGCCGTCCCGGCCGGGCAGCATCAGGTCCAGCAACACCAGGTCGGGCTTGGTCTCCCTGAATGCGGCCAGCGCCTTGTCGCCGTCGGCTACGAAAGACGGCTCAAAACCTTCACCACGCAACACGATGCCGAGCATCTCGGCCAGTGCGGTGTCGTCGTCGACGACAAGGACTCGTCCCTTCATGAATGACATCATCCCATTAACTAAATCGTTACCTGGCGTGACCTGTCACACAGCGCGGCAAGTGCTTCGGCCGTCACGGGCGACACGACCCCCTCGTCGGTGACGATCGCCGTCACCAACTCGGGCGGTGTCACGTCGAACGCCGGGTTGTACGCCTGCGTCCCCAGGGGTGCCACCGGAATCCCACCACCCGCTTCCGCTCCCGCCACCGGCACCTGGGGCGCCGCGATCTCCGTCACCTCGTACCCGGCCCGCTGCTCGACCTCGATCGACGCGCCGTCCGCAGTGTCAAGATCCACCGTCGTCACCGGCGCCACCACGATGAACGGCACATGGTGATACTGGGCCAGCACCGCGAGCGGATACGTCCCCACCTTGTTCGCCACCGAGCCGTCGGCCGCGATCCGGTCGGCCCCGACCAGCACCGCGTCCACCTCCCCGGCCGCGAACAGCGAACCCGCCGCGTTGTCCGTGAGCAAGGTGTACGCCATCCCGCTGCGTGCCGCCTCGTACGCCGTCAGACGGGCCCCCTGGAGCAACGGCCGCGTCTCGTCCACCCACAGCCTGCGCAGCCGCCCTTCCCGGTGCGCCGCCAGCGCCACAGCGAACGCCGTGCCCTCCCCTCCCGATACCAGCGAACCGCTGTTGCAGTGCGTGAGCACCCGGTGCCCGCCGCCCGGCAGCAACTCGTCGAGCAGCGCCAGCCCATGCCCAGCCATGCGGACACTCGCCTCGGCGTCCTCCTGGTGCACCGCCCGCGCCGCCGCGAGCGCCGCCCCGGCCCCCTGTTCCTGGGCCCCGCCCCGGGCGAGCGCGGCCCGGTACGCGTCCCGGGCCCGGCGCACGCCGACCGCGAGGTTCACCGCGGTGGGCCGAGCACCCGCCAGAGAGACAGCCGCCTCCTCCACGTCGAACCCGCGCGCGGCGGCGAGCGCGACGCCGTACGCCCCGGCGATCCCCAGCAGCGGCGCCCCGCGGACCGCCAGGGTGCGGATCGCCTCCACCAGCGCGGGTGCGTCCGTGCACACCAGCTCGACCTCCTCGGCCGGCAGCCGCGTCTGGTCGAGAAGGACCACAACGGGCCCTTCGGGTGGCTCGTCCCAACGGATCGCGGGGATCTCCGTCGGCCGGTTGTCGTCGCTGGATTGCGCGTGCTGATCAGCCATCCGCCCAGTCTGCCCCCTACCGGCCAGACAATTGAAGGTGCGCAGCCCATACCACCCCTGGTCACTTGAGGCACGCACCGTGGCACGATGGGCGCCAACCTGCCACCGCAACCGCGGACGGGCACCGTGAAGGAGCGACGATGAACGACACTCCGGGCTGGGCCTCGCCCGGATCCGCCCCCTCGGACGGCCAGGAACCGGCCGGCTCCGGCGCCACGCACCCCCCGGAGCAGCCGGGCCAGGGTGGCGTGAACCCATCGGAGCCGCCGTCGAAGTGGTCCAAGGAGCAGCCCCCGCCCGGCCAGTGGTCGGCTCCGAGCCCTCAGGACCCCGGTCAGGCCCCACCACCCCCTCCGCCCGGCCCGGGCTGGGGCGGCCAGCAGCCTGGCGGCCCCGGTGGCTACGGTCCGGGCGGCCCCGGTGGCTACGGCGGCCAGGGCGGCGGCTACGGCGGCTGGGGCCCGCCCGGCCACGGCGGTCCCGGCGGCTGGGGCGGACCGTGGGGCGGCCCCCCGCCCGCGGCAAAGCCCGGGGTGATCCCGCTGCGCCCGCTCGGCGTCGGCGAGATCCTCGACGGCGCGGTCTCCACCATGCGCACGTACTGGCGCACGGTCCTCGGCATCGCGCTGACCGTCGCCGTCGTCACGCAGATCGCGGTCATCCTGGTTCAGGGCTTCGTCCTCGACGACACCGCCGGCACCGAGGCCCTCAACGACCCCAGCGCCTCGCTCGACGAACTGACCCAGGCCATGGGCACCACCATGCTCAGCTCGGCCGTCGTCCTGCTCATCAGCCTGCTCGGCACCATCGTGGCCACAGCCCTGCTCACGTCCGTGACCAGCCGCGCCGTGATCGGCAAGCCGGTGACCACGGCGGAGGCCTGGCGCGAGGCCCGGCCCCGGCTGGCCAAGCTGTTCGGCCTCACCCTCCTGCTGCCCCTCATCGCCGCCGCCATCATCACCGCCGGCATCGTGCCCGGCATCCTCGTGATCGCCGCGGGCGGAGGCGGCGGAGGCGCCGCGCTCGCCGCCCTCGGCGGTCTCGGAGCCGGAGTCGTCGCCCTGTGGCTGATGATCCGCTTCTCGCTCGCCTCGCCTGCCCTGATGCTGGAGAAGCAAGGGGTCATGAAGTCGATGAGCCGCTCCGTGAGGCTCGTGCGCGGCTCCTGGTGGCGGGTGTTCGGCATCCAGCTGCTCGCCACGATCATCGCCAACATCGTGGCCTCGATCATCGTGATCCCGTTCGCCTTCCTCGCCGCCGCTCTCAGCGGAGACGGCGTCTCCGGCTTCCTCAACGGCAGCACCGGGCAACTCGGCTGGACGTTCCTCATCGTCAGCGGGATCGGCTCGGTGATCGGGTCCATGATCACGTTCCCCATCACCGCGGGCGTCACCGTGCTGCTCTACATCGACCAGCGCATCCGCCGCGAGGCCCTCGACCTCGACCTGGCCCGCGCCGCCGGCATCCACGGCTACGGCACCGACACACCCGGCACGACCCCGGGGAGCTGACGGCGTGGCGGGGGAGGTTCTCTCAGCGGTCCTGGCACTGCCGCACGCCGGCCCGTCGGCCGTACGGTCACTGCTCGGCACCGGCGCCGCCGTGCAGGCGCTGCCGATGTCCGACAACGCCCCGCCGCTCACCACACCGCGCGAGCCCGCGCGCGAGGCCGCCCGGCGCGAGTTGTCCAAGCAGATGTACCACGAGAACGAACCCAGCTGGTTCCAGCGCGCTCTGGACGCCTTCTGGGAGTGGCTCGACAAGCTGTTCGGCGCCGCGTCCGCCGCCACTCCCGGCGGCGCACTCGGCCTCGTCGTCATCGTCCTGGTGGTCCTCGCACTCCTCGGGGCACTGTGGTGGCGCCTGGGCACCCCCCACCGCACCCCCACCTCGTCCGCCGTGCTCTTCGACGACCGCCCCCGCAGCGCCGCCGAACACCGCGCGGCCGCCGAGGCGCACGCCGCCCAGGGCCACTGGAACCAGGCCGTCCAGGAACGCATGCGCGCCGTCGTCCGCTCCCTGGAGGAACGCGCCCTGCTCGACGTACGCCCCGGCCGCACCGCCGACGAGGCCGCCTCAGAAGCGGGCCGCACACTCCCCGCCCACGCGGACCGACTGCGCGCCGCCGCCCGGGACTTCGACGACGTCACATACGGTGGCAGGTCGGCGGGCGAAGGAACGTACAGCCGCCTCGCCACCCTCGACGACGACCTGGAGCGCACCAAGCCCGTGCTGACCAACAGTGCCCACAGCACACCCAGCACGGGCAGTACGACCGACGCCCCCGGCAGCGCACGCCGCGGAGCCGCCGAATGACCACCGAGGCCACGCTCCCGACCACCTCGGCCTCGCCCACCGCCCGCCAGGTGTGGACCCGCGCGCGAGGTGTCGTACTCGCCCTGGTGATCCTCCTGGCTGCGGCCGTCGCGATCGCCTCGGTCCGCTCCACTTCCCAGCACGGCATGCTGGACCCGCGATCGGCTGACCCCTACGGCAGCCGCGCGATCGCTCAACTCCTCGACGACCGGGGCGTGTCCACACGCCTGGTCACCACCCTCGACGAGGCCCGCGCCGCGACGGGCCCCGACACCACCCTGCTGGTCGCCGTCCCCGATCTGCTGACGAGCCGCCAGCAGGCCCAGCTCCACACGGCGACCCGCGACTCCGGCGGCCGTACGGTCCTGATCACCCCCGGCGCCCCCTCCGTCGGCACCCTCGCCCCCGGTGTGAGCGCGGACCCGGCACGCAGCCTCGACTCGACGCTCTCCCCCCGCTGCGACCTTCCGGCAGCCCGGCGCGCCGGCACCGCCGACACGGGAGGCATCCGCTACCACACCACCGCCCCGGACGCCGACACCTGCTACCCGAGCGACACCCTGCCCACCCTGGTGCGCCTGCCGGCCCCCGAAGGGGACGGCGACACCATCGTGCTCGGCTCGCGCAACATCCTCTTCAACAACAGCCTCGCCGATCAGGGCAACGCCTCGCTCGCCCTCCAACTCCTCGGCTCGCGCCCCCATCTGGTCTGGTACCTCCCCTCCCTGTCCGACAAGGCCCTCACCGAAACCGGCGAGCGCGGCTTCCTCGACCTGCTCCCCTCGGGCTGGCTCTGGGGCACGCTCCAGCTCTTCGTCGCCGGCGCCCTGGCTGCCCTCTGGAGGGCACGCCGACTCGGCCCCCTCGTACCCGAACGACTCCCCGTCGCGATCCGCGCCTCCGAAACCGTCGAAGGCCGCGCCCGCCTCTACCGCAAAGCGGGCGCCCGTGACCGCGCGGCCGCCGCTCTGCGCTCCACCACCCGCATTCGCCTCGCCCCCCTCGTAGGCATCCCCCTCGCCCAGGCGCACACGCCCGAGACCCTGCTCCCCGCCCTGTCCGCCCACCTCCACAACCACGGAGACGGACAGGCCCTGCACACCCTCCTCTTCGGCCCACCACCCGGCGACGACGCAAGCCTGATCGCCCTCGCCGACCAACTCGACGCCCTCGAAAGAGAGGTACGCCGTCCATGATGGACCCGACCACTGACAACGCCGGGTACGGCGGGGACCCGGGCGCCGCCCGCTCCTCCCTGGAAGCCCTGCGCGCCGAGATCGCCAAGGCCGTGGTCGGCCAGGATCCCGCGGTGACGGGCCTCGTCGTCGCCCTCCTCTGCCGCGGCCACGTCCTCCTCGAAGGAGTCCCCGGAGTCGCCAAGACACTCCTCGTCCGCGCTCTCGCATCCGCTCTCGAACTCGACACCAAGCGCGTCCAGTTCACCCCCGACCTGATGCCGAGCGACGTCACAGGCTCCCTCGTCTACGACACCCGCACCGCGGAGTTCTCCTTCCAGCCCGGCCCGGTCTTCACCAACCTGCTCCTCGCCGACGAGATCAATCGCACCCCGCCCAAGACCCAGTCGTCGCTCCTGGAAGCCATGGAGGAACGCCAGGTCACGGTCGACGGCACACCGCGCCCGCTCCCGGAACCGTTCCTGGTCGCCGCGACCCAGAACCCGGTCGAGTACGAGGGCACGTACCCCCTCCCCGAGGCCCAACTGGACCGTTTCCTCCTCAAACTCACGATCCCGCTCCCCTCCCGCCAGGACGAGATCAACGTCCTCACCCGTCACGCGGAGGGCTTCAACCCGCGCGACCTGCGCTCCGCAGGCGTACGCCCCGTAGCGAACGCAGCCGACCTGGAAGCCGCCCGCGCCTCGGTCGCCAAGACCACCGTCTCCCCCGAGATCACCGCCTACGTCGTGGACATCTGCCGCGCCACCCGCGAATCCCCGTCCCTCACTCTCGGCGTCTCCCCACGCGGCGCCACAGCCCTCCTGGCGACCGCACGCGCCTGGGCCTGGCTGACGGGCCGCGACTACGTCATCCCCGACGATGTGAAGGCCCTTGCTCTGCCGACTCTGCGCCACCGTGTCCAGCTCCGCCCGGAGGCCGAGATGGAAGGCGTGACGGCTGACTCGGTCATCAACGCGATCCTCACCCACGTCCCCGTCCCCCGCTGATGGCACTCACCGGACGCGCCGCCCTCCTCGCGGCCCTCGGCTCCCTCCCGGTCGGCATCTGGGAACCCAGCTGGGCAGGCATCCTCGCCGTGAACGCCCCCCTGGCTCTGGCCTGCGCCTGCGACTTCGCCCTCGCCGCACCCGTACGCCGCCTCGGCCTGACCCGCTCCGGCGACACATCGGCGCGCCTGGGCGAAACGGCGGACGTCACCCTCACGGTCACCAATCCGTCGAACCGCCCCCTGCGCGCCCATCTCCGCGACGCCTGGCCCCCGAGCAGCTGGCAGCCCGGCACCGAGGTGGCCGCCTCCCGTCACCACCTCACAGTCCCCCCGGGGGAGCGCCGACGCCTCACGACCCGTCTGCGCCCCACACGCCGGGGCGACCACCAGGCAGACCGCGTCACCATCCGCTCGTACGGACCTCTTGGCCTGTTCGCCCGCCAGGGCAGCCACAAGGTCCCCTGGACGGTGCGGGTCCTCCCCCCGTTCACCAGCCGCAAGCACCTGCCCTCCAAGCTGGCCCGCCTGCGCGAGCTCGACGGCCGCACCAGCGTGCTGACGCGAGGTGAGGGCACGGAGTTCGACAGCCTCCGCGAGTACGTCCCTGGGGACGACACCCGCTCCATCGACTGGCGCGCCACAGCCCGTCAGTCCGCGGTCGCCGTACGCACCTGGCGTCCCGAACGCGACCGCCACATCCTCCTGGTCCTGGACACCGGCCGGACCTCCGCGGGACGTGTGGGCGACGTCCCCCGCCTTGACGCCTCCATGGACGCCGCCCTGCTCCTGGCCACTCTCGCGTCCCGTGCCGGCGACCGCGTGGACCTCCTGGCGTACGACCGCCGAGTACGCGCCCTCGTCCAGGGCCGCACGGCAGGCGATGTCCTTCCGTCCCTGGTCAACGCGTTGGCCACGCTGGAACCCGAACTCATCGAAACGGACGCACGCGCCCTTACAGCCGCCGCACTCCGTGTGGCCCCACGCCGCGCCCTGATCGTGCTCCTGACGAGCCTGGACGCGGCCCCCGTCGAAGAGGGCCTGCTTCCCGTACTTCCTCAGCTGACCCAACGCCACACTGTTCTCGTGGCATCAGTCGCGGACCCTCACATCGCCGACATGGCCAAGGCACGCGGAAACCCAGACGCCGTGTACGAGGCCGCTGCCGCAGCCCAGGCCCAGGCAGAACGCCACCGGACAGCAGAGCAACTCCGCCGTCACGGAGTCACAGTCGTCGACACAACACCGGAAGACCTGGCACCAGCGCTGGCCGACGCCTACCTGGCATTGAAAGCGACGGGGCGCCTGTGAGGAGTGGTTTCCCAGGGAGCAGGGTGCCCCTGGGAAATGCCGGAAAACGAAAAAGGCCCACACCGTGAGGTGTGGGCCTTTCCCAATATTTGTTCGGCGGTGTCCTAC
>NZ_BMVM01000021.1 GCF_014650715.1 Streptomyces bluensis
ACCAGCGCGAGGTCTTCCAGCGGGCCGGCATGTGGCTCACCGCCGGCGAGTGGGGCGGGCCCAAGGACGGCGAGACCGTCGAGAAGCGCCTCATCCGCTACCGGACCGTGGGCGACATGTCCTGCACGGGCGCCGTCGACTCCGACGCGACCACGCTGGACGCCGTGATCGCCGAGATCGCCGCCTCCCGGCTCACCGAGCGGGGCGCGACCCGCGCCGACGACAAGCTGTCCGAGGCCGCGATGGAAGACCGCAAGCGCGAGGGGTACTTCTAGTCATGAGCACCACCACGGAACTGTCCGAGACCACGCTTCTGCGGTTCGCCACCGCCGGGTCGGTCGACGACGGCAAGTCCACGCTCGTCGGGCGGCTGCTGCACGACTCCAAGTCGGTGCTCGTCGACCAGTTGGAGGCCGTGGAGCGCGCCTCGGCCAGCCGTGGCCAGGAGGCCCCCGACCTCGCGCTGCTGACGGACGGTCTGCGGGCCGAGCGGGAGCAGGGCATCACCATCGACGTGGCGTACCGCTACTTCGCCACGCCCCGCCGCCGGTTCATCCTCGCCGACACCCCCGGCCATGTGCAGTACACCCGCAACATGGTCACCGGCGCCTCCACCGCCGAACTCACAGTCATCCTCGTCGACGCCCGCAACGGCGTCGTCGAGCAGACCCGCCGCCACGCCGCCATCGCCGCACTCCTGCGCGTCCCCCACGTGGTCCTGGCCGTCAACAAGATGGACCTCGTCGGGTACGAGGAGCGGGAGTTCGCGGCCATCGCCGAGGAGTTCACCGCGTACGCGACCGAGCTGGGCGTCCCCGAGGTCACCGCCATCCCGATCTCGGCGCTGGCCGGTGACAACGTGGTGGAGCCGTCGGCGAACATGGACTGGTACGGCGGCCCGACGGTCCTGGAGCACCTGGAGACCGTCCCGGTCAGCCACGACCTGGCGCACTGCCACGCCCGGCTGCCCGTGCAGTACGTGATCCGCCCGCAGACCGCCGAGCTCCCCGACTACCGTGGGTACGCGGGCCAGATCGCGGCCGGTACGTTCCGTGTGGGCGACCCGGTGACCGTGCTCCCTTCCGGCCGTACGACCACGCTCGCGGGCATCGACCTGCTGGGCAAGCCGGTCGACGTGGCGTGGACGCCGCAGTCGGTGACCCTCCTGCTGGAGGACGACATCGACATCTCGCGCGGCGACCTGATCGTGCCGAGCAAGGACGCGCCCGCGACCACCCAGGACATCGAGGCGACCGTCTGCCATGTCGCCGACGCCCCGCTGACCGTGGGCCACCGTGTGCTGCTCAAGCACGGCACCCGCACGGTCAAGGCCATCGTCAAGGACATCCCGTCCCGGCTGACGCTCGACGACCTGTCCCTGCACCCGCACCCGGGGCAGCTCGTCGCGAACGACATCGGCCGTGTGAAGATCCGCACCGCGGAGGCGCTGCCCGTCGACTCGTACGCCGACTCGCGGCGCACCGGCTCGTTCATCCTGATCGACCCGGCCGACGGCACGACCCTGACCGCCGGCATGGTCGGCGAGTCGTTCGCCTCGCCGGAGCCGGTCAAGGACGAGGCCGAGGACGACGGGTGGGACTTCTGACATGAACTCCACCGATTTCTTCTCCACGTTCGCGAAGGAGGGCGGCCGTGTCGGCAGCGGTGCTCTCGGGAGCGGGCAGGGCGGAGTCGCGCGATGTGCGCGCTGACGTACGCGCACGGCCTGCGCGCCCTCACCCCCCTCACCCCCCACCGCCGTAGACGAAAACCTGCCGACCTCCCGGCCACGACCTGACAGGCCGTGACCGCCGGGCCATCGAGAGGAACCCCTCCCGTGCCACCCAGTACCGTCGTACGCCGCACGCTCGCGGTCATCGCGGCGCTCCCCCTCCTCACCCTCGCCGCCTGCGGCTACGGCTCCCAGGCCAAGAAGGACGACGCCGCGCAGGTCGCCGCCGGTGCCAAGAAGATCGACGGTCTCGACACCGTGAAGATCGGCTACTTCGGCAACCTCACCCATGGCACCGCCCTGGTCGGCCGCCACGAGGGCATCTTCCAGAAGGAACTCGGCGGCACGAAGGCCGACTACGCGACCTTCAACGCCGGCCCCTCCGAGATCGAGGCCCTCAACTCGGGCTCCATCGACATCGGCTGGATCGGCCCCTCCCCGGCGATCAACGGCTACACCAAGTCGAACGGCAAGAGCCTGCGCATCGTCGGCGGCTCCGCGTCCGGCGGCGTGAAGCTCGTGGTCAACCCGGACAAGGTCACGTCCCTGAAGGACGTCAAGGGCAAGAAGATCGCGACCCCGCAGCTCGGCAACACGCAGGACGTGGCGTTCCTCAACTGGATCGCCGACCAGGGCTGGAAGGTCGACGCGCAGAGCGGCAAGGGTGATGTGTCGGTGGTCCGCACGGACAACAAGATCACCCCGGACGCCTACAAGTCGGGTTCCATCGACGGCGCCTGGGTGCCGGAGCCGACCGCGTCCAAACTGGTCGCCGAGGGTGCGAAGGTGCTGCTCGACGAGGCCGACCTGTGGCCCGACAAGAAGTTCGTGATCACGAACATCATCGTGTCGCAGAAGTTCCTGAAGGAGCACCCGAAGGTCGTCGAGGCGGTGCTGAGGGGCTCGGTCAAGACCAACGCCTACATCGCCTCCCACCCGGACGAGGCCAAGGCCGCGGCGAACGCCCAGCTCAAGGTGGACTCCGGCAAGGAACTGCCGGCCGAGGTGCTCGACCCGGCGTGGAAGTCGATCCAGTTCACCAACGACCCGCTGGCGTCCACCCTCGACACCGAGGCGGAGCACGCGGTCAAGGCCGGTCTGCTGGAGAAGCCCGACCTGGGCGGCATCTACGACCTGAAGCTGCTCAACCAGGTCCTCAAGGCCGAGGGCGAGTCCGAGGCCGACGACGCCGGTCTCGGCGCCAGGTAACCGCGCAGTCCGATCAGTTCCCAGGAGGTGACGACCATGGCCACCGCACTCGTCAAGGCCGCCGACGGCGTCCAGGCGGTCGAGCACGCCGCCCGTATCGAGCACGTCTCGAAGTCCTTCGCCGGGCCCGCCGGACAGCAGCTCGTCCTCGACGACATCACGCTCGATGTCGCTCCGGGCGAGTTCGTCACCCTCCTGGGGGCCTCGGGCTGCGGCAAGTCGACGCTGCTCAACCTGGTCGCGGGGCTGGACAAGCCGACCGCGGGCAGCATCACGACCGACGGGCGCCCCGCCCTGATGTTCCAGGAGCACGCCCTGTTCCCGTGGCTGACCGCGGGCAAGAACATCGAACTCGCCCTGAAGCTCAGGGGTGTTCCGAAGAACGAGCGGCGCGGCCGGGCCGAGGAACTGCTCGAACTGGTCCGGTTGAAGGGCGCGTACGGCAAGCGCGTGCACGAGCTGTCCGGCGGTATGCGCCAGCGCGTGGCGCTCGCCCGTGCGCTCGCCCAGGAGAGCAAGCTCCTGCTGATGGACGAGCCGTTCGCGGCGCTCGACGCCATCACGCGGGATGTGCTGCACGACGAACTGACGCGCATCTGGAGCGAGACCGAGGTGTCCGTCCTTTTCGTCACGCACAACGTGCGCGAGGCGGTCCGGCTGGCCGAGCGTGTCGTCCTGCTGTCGTCGCGGCCGGGCCGTATCGCACGGGAGTGGACGGTCGACATTCCGCAGCCGCGCCGTATCGAGGACGCCGCCGTGGCCGAGTTGTCCGTCGAGATCACCGAAGAACTGCGTGGGGAGATCCGCCGCCATGGCCAGCACTGAGACCAAGGCCGACGGGACCGTCAAGGACGACGGCAAGGGCGCCGTCAGGAATACGGGCGGCAACGACCTGGCGGGCCTCGAAGCGGGACTGGACGCCCTGGAGACGGTCCAGTCCGGGCGGACGCCGTTCCGGCAGACCTTCGTGCAGAAGATCATGCCGCCGCTGATCGCCATCGCGGTCGTACTGGTGCTGTGGCAGGCACTGATCTCCTTCAACGTCGTCGACGACCCGACCAAGCTGCCCTCGCCCGGCGACGTGTGGGGCGAGATCGAGGACGCCTGGCTTCAGGGCACCCTGCTCGGCTACATCTGGACGAGCGTCTCGCGCGGTCTGCTCGGCTTCCTGCTCGCTCTGGCGATCGGCACTCCGCTCGGTCTGCTGGTGGCGCGGGCGAAGTTCGTCCGGGCGGCGATCCACCCGATCCTCTCCGGCCTGCAGTCGCTGCCGTCGGTGGCCTGGGTGCCGCCCGCCGTCATCTGGCTCGGCCTGAACGACCAGATGATGTACGCGGTGATCCTGCTGGGCGCCGTCCCGTCGATCGCCAACGGACTCGTCTCGGGCGTCGACCAGGTGCCCCCGCTCTTCCTGCGGGCGGGCCGCACGCTGGGCGCGACAGGACTGAAGGGCACCTGGCACATCGTGATGCCGGCCGCTCTGCCCGGCTATGTGGCCGGGCTCAAGCAGGGCTGGGCGTTCTCGTGGCGCTCGCTGATGGCCGCCGAGATCATCGCGTCCTCGCCCGATCTCGGCGTCGGTCTCGGCCAGTTGTTGGAGAACGGCCGCAACACCAGCTCGATGTCCATGGTCTTCCTCGCGATCCTCCTCATCCTGATCGTCGGCATCGCCATCGACCTGCTGATCTTCAGCCCGCTGGAGCGGTGGGTCCTGCGCAGCCGCGGCCTCCTCGTGAAGAGCTGAGCCCATGCACACCCCGGTCCGCCCCGCCCGCCCCGTCCTGGTGGTCATCGCCCACGGCAGCCGCGATCCGCGGCACGCCGCGACCGTGCACGGCCTCGTCCGGCGTGTGCGGGCGATGCGTCCCGGGCTGCGCGTGGAGACCGGTTTCCTGGACTTCAACGTCCCGTCCGTAAACGGGGTGCTGGAGTCCCTGGCGGCGGAGGGCGGCGTACGGGACGTCGTGGCCCTCCCGCTGCTGCTGACGCGTGCGTTCCACGCGAAGGCGGACATCCCGGCGGTGCTGCGGGACGCGCCGACGCGGCTCCGCATCCGCCAGGCGGACGTGCTCGGCCCGTCACCCCTGCTGCTGGCGGCGCTCGAACGCCGACTGTACGAGGCCGGGCTGACGCCCGCCGACAAGTCCTCGACCGGGGTGGTCCTGGCCTCGGCGGGGTCCACTGACCCGGAGGCGATCGCAGTGATCGCAGACATCGCGCGGGAGTGGCGGCACACCGGTTGGTGCGCCGTGCGGCCTGCGTTCGCCTCCGCCGCGTCTCCCACGGGGTTCTCCCGCACGGAGGACGCCGTACGGGAGCTGCGCGCGCTGGGCTGTGCGCGGGTGGCGGTGGCACCGTACGTCCTGGCCCCTGGCTTCCTGCCGGACCGCATCGCGCGGGGCGCGGCCGGGGCGGACCTCCTGTCGGACGTGCTGGGGTCCGCGCCGGAGGTGGCGCGGGTGCTGCTGGAACGGTACGACGCGGCGAGGCTGCCCACGCCTGCGGCACTGGGCGCGTGACCCGCCCCATCCCTGCTGGGGGCTCCGCCCCCAGACCCCCGTTCGGCCTGAACGGCCTCGTCCTCAAACGCCGGACGGGCTGGAAATCCAGCCCCGGCCGGACAAATTCAGCCCCTCCGGCGTTTGAGGAGCGGGGGTCCAGGGGGCGGAGCCCCCTCGGCGGGGTCGAAGGGGCGGAGCCCCTGGAGATGGGACGGGTAGGGGCGGCGGGGGCGAGAAACATTCGGGGGTCAGCGGGGCAGGCGTCCCCCGGTGATTCGTGGGTCGCGCCCGCTCAACGCCAGCGCCCGCTCGAAGACGGACACATCGTCCGGCACGGGAACCGGGTCGGCGAAGCCGTCGTACTGGCGGTAGAGCTCGGCGTGGGTCTCGACCACGTCCAGCACCAGCCGGGCCGCGCCCTCGGAGAGGTGGATCTCCTGTCCGGTGGCGGCGGCGACGTCCCAGCCGTGGACCGCCATCTCCTTCACTATCATCCCGGCCAGGTCGGAGGCGGGAAGCACACCACCGCCCAGGTCGACCTCGCCCTCCCACACGGCCGGGTCGCCCCATGCGGCGACGGCGCGGTCCAGCTGGTCGGCGTACGCCCGCGCCCAGTCCGGGTCGGCGGTGAAGTCGCGTGCGGTCAGCTCCTCGGGGAGCGGCTTGCGCAGGGCGCGGTGCTCCAGGCCGTGCGAGGTGTAGAGGACCCAGTGGTTGACCAGGGCGCGGACGTCCCAGCCGGGGCAGTGCGTGGGCGCGGACAGCTGTCCCGCCGAGACGCCGCGGGCCACGCGGGCGGCCTCGGCGGCACATTCGACCATGTACGGGTGCACGAGTCTGTGCGGACTGTTCCGGTTGTTCTGGTGCTCATCGCTCATGTGCCCACGCTAGAGACGGCCGCCTCACACCTCTTGAACAAACGCGACACCACCAGCTCGCAGAGATCCCTCATGCAGGTGAAGCTTCCACAGGAGCCCCGTGGAAAAGGAAGAACTGTACGCGCTGGACATCACCGGGGCGAAGTGGCGCAAGAGCAGCCGAAGCCTTCTGATCTGCGCGGAGGTGGCTGAGATCGCGGGTGGTGCTATGGCACTGCGGGATTCGAAGAATCCCGCAATTGGCGACCTGCGGTTCACCGCCGAGGAATGGAGTGCCTTCCGGGACGGAGTAAGCGCGGGCGAATTCGGCTGACCGTCCGCCTCTCACGCCGGCCCCGCCGCGTCACCGGTCCCGGACCGGTGACGCGGCGGGGCCCGGGGCGCGCCACGCCTTCCCTCAAGGCGGCCCTGACCGCACTCGGGCCCTCCGCCGGGTCTGCCCCGCACTCTCCCCCGTCATCCCGAACACAGAGGCAAAGACGTGACCGATACACAACAGATCCTTCTCCCCACCAGCGGCGAGAGGGAAGCCCCCGTCCCCATGGACCTGGCCACCTCCGTGTGGACGGGCAGCACCAGGCACGGCCCCGGCGCTCATTGACAGCCGCCTCAGGCACGCGTGAGTTCCTCCAGCTTGACGACCGTGTTCCAGTTGCGGGAGGTGGCGACCAGGCCCTTGAGGGGCCGGGGCCGTGACAGAGCCTCCGCCAGCTTGGAACGGCCCAGCCCGTCGGGGGCGTACAGGTACAGGGCACGGTCACCGAGGCGGAACTCCTCGGGCAGGAAGACCTGCTGGTCGATCGAGGCGAAGCGGTCCCCGTCGACCGGGGTCGAGAAGTACGTGACGTGGAGTTGCCTGGGCTCCAGGTCGGCGGCCGGGAAGGGGCAGTCGTCCCGTATCGCCTTCAGATAGGTGTGGTCGCGCACGAGGACGTCGACAGTGAAACCGAAGTGCTTCTCGACGGCCTGCGTGATGTCCGCCGCGAGGGTGTCCTCGTCGCCGCTGTCGGCGCTGAAGACCGCGTTGCCGCTCTGCAGGTAGGTGGCCACACCGGTGTGGCCGAGGCCCGTCAGAAGGGTGCGCAGTTCGGCCATCGGCACCTTCTTGCTGCCGCCCACGTTGATGCCGCGCAGCAGCGCCGCGTACGTCGTCATCCGCCCACCCTACGACCCCGGCCGGACCGGCCCTCGATCACGGCCTCCGGCCGCCCGCTCCATTCCTGCGGTGATCTTCCGGCTCACCGCGGAGCAAGCTCGCTCTCGATCAGGTCCGCCGCCCGCCGCGTGCCCCCCTCCCCCGCCATCTGCTTCTGGATCTCCGCGAGCCGCCGCGCCACCTCCGGGTCCGCCACGAGTGCGAGTACCGCCTCACGCAGGGCGTCCGCCGTGGCCTCCTCCATCGGCAGATGCCGGGCGACCCCGAGCGACTGGAGCATGTCCGCGTTGCCGAACTGGTCGACGGCCTGCGGTACGGCGACCATCGGCGTCCCCGTGGCGAGGCCTTCCTGGCTGCCGCCCGCGCCCGCGTGCGTGATGAACGCGTCGGCCTGCCGCAGGACCGCCAACTGCGGCACCCAGTCCCGTACTTCGACGTTCGCCGGGACCGGCCCGAGTTCGGCCGGGTCCACGTGCCTGCCGACCTGGAGCACCATGTGCCAGCCGGGCAGGTCACCGAAGGCGGCCACGCACTCGCGGTAGAAGGCGGGCTGCTTGGTGAAGGCCGAGCCGAGAGAGACGAGGAGGACCTTCTCCGCGCCGGCCGGCCGCTGCCAGTCGCCCTCCGCCGCACGATCCCCCTGACAGGCGCCGACGAAGGTGTACACGGTCTCGTCCACCCGGTCGGCGTTCGGCTGGAGCGCCTTCGGGATCAGGACGATCGAGCGGGAAGGGTGTCCGCCGAAGCGGTCGGGGTGCTCGGTGATGCCGTTCTCCTCCAGCCACGCCTGGAAGCGGGCGTAGTAGGCCCGGCCGCGCTCGGTCTTCTTCGGTTCGGCCCACATCGGTTCGGCGACCTCCTCCTCGTAGCCGTCCCAGGCGACCAGGTTCGGCGAGAGGGAGATCGCCTTGACGCCCCAGCGGTGGGCGAGGACGCGGGCCGGGTACGAGGCGATGTCGTGCAGCACGAGGTCGGGTTCGTCGCCCTCGTATGCCTTGATCAGCTGGGGCAGGGCCTGGATGGCGTCGTCCAGGAAGGGCTCCACGTTGTCCAGGAGTGTGCTGCCCCAGGCCGAGGGGTCGTCGTCGGGGGACGGCAGCGTCGAGTGCCAGAGCCTGGGCTCGGCGCCCGTCGCGGCGACCTTGTCCGCGAACACCGGCGGGATCGCGTACGTCACCCGGTGGCCGCGTGCGACGAGTTCGCGGATCACTTCGAGGCTGGGGTTCACATGGCCGTGGGCGGCGATGGAGAACATGGCGATGTGTGAGGTCATGATCCGACCGTATGCGAGACGAGACGTCTCGTACAACTCAATTCCCCGCTGTTCCCCTGAGCGCAGCCGGCGCTGCCCTCAGCGCTGGTAGCGGGCCAGCACCAGGTTGCCGTCCTCGACGAGCCGTTCGCGCAGTTCGTCCAGGCCGATCGCCCCGCTGTAGTACTCCTGGAGGGCGGGAGTGGCGATCTTGTCCTTCCACTCCGGGTAGCCGCGCACGGACTGGGCGGGCGCCGAGCGGAGGTGGGCGGCCAGGGCCGTGCCCGTGGCCCAGTCGTGCTTCTGTGTGCGCAGGGCCGGGTCCCTGAGCGCCTCGCTGCCGGTGGGCAGCATCCAGTCGCCGAGCGCGAGGCGCACCATGTTCTCGGGCCGGAACATGAAGTCGATGAACGCGGCCGCCTCACGCTGGTGCGGGCTGTCCTCGGCGATCGAGAGCGTCTGCGGACTGACGCCCTGGGCGAGCCCGTCGGCGCCGGCCGGGGCGGGCAGCACCCGCCAGTCGAAGCCCTTGGGCGCCTGCTGCACGATCTGCTGACGGTAGGAGAACCCGAGCGGGACCATCGCGTACCGGCCGCCGAAGAACCCGGGCAGGGTGTCGGAGCCGCCCATGCCGAGCGTGCTGCCCGCCGCGCTGTGGTCGGTGTTCACCTGGTCGTGCACGGTCCGCGGGGTGACCGCGTCGGTGTCCTCGAAGCGGATCTCCACCTTGCCGTCCGGGCCCCGGTGGAACATCCGGCCGCCGGAGGAGAGCGAGAGGTTGAGGGTGGCCGAGACGGGCTCCTTGAGCGGCCAGGCGACGCCGTACCTGCCGTCGCCGCTCAACTCCCTGGTCACGGAGCGGAATTCGGCCCACGTCCACGGCTTCTCGGGGGTCGGGAGGCGTACGCCCGCGTCCTTCAGCCAGGTGGCGTTGGCGATGAGGACGCGTGGCTCCTGGAGGAACGGCACGCCGTAGACGCCGTCACCGAACGTCGTCGTCTCCCAGCTCCGCCGGGGGATGTCGGCCTTCAGCCGCTCGGACAGCAGATCGGTCAGATCGGCGAGGTAGCCGCCGTACGCGAAGTCGGCCAGGTCGTCGGAGGCGTCGTGGATGATGTCGGGCGCCTCACCGCCCTCGAAGGAGGTGAGCAGTTGGTCGTGGACGCCGTCCCAGCTGCCCTGGACGTACTCGACCTGGATGTCGGGGTGGGCCGCGTTCCACTCCTTCACCAGTTCTTCGTTGGCCTTGACGGACTCCTGCTGCCAGGCGAGGGACTGGAAGCGCAGGGTGATCCGGCCGTCGTCGCGCCCGCCGCCCGACGAGCAGCCCGCGAGGAGCAGCAGGAGGACCACGGCCAGCAGGCGTGCGCGCATCAGTTCTTCACCGCCCCGGCGAGCATGCCGCCCGTGATCCGCTTCTGGATGACCGCGAAGATCACGAGGGAGGGCAGGGTGGCGAGGAAGGCCGCGGCGGCGAGCGGTCCCAGGTCCGCCACCCCCTCGGCACCGATGAAGTGCGTGAGGACGACCGGCAGGGTCTGCTTCTCCGGGCTCTTGAGCAGCACGAGCGCGAAGAAGAACTCGTTCCACGCGGTGACGAAGGCGAACAGGGCCGTCGCCACGATGCCGGGCGCGAGCAGCGGCGCCGTGACCGACACCAGCGTGCGCGCCCGGCCCGCTCCGTCCACCGCCGCCGCCTCCTCCAGTTCGGGCGGCACGGCCCGTACGTACCCGACGAGCATCCACAGCGCGAACGGCAGCGCCCACACGACGTACACCATGATCAGTCCCGGGACGGAGTCGATCAGCCGGAGGTTCTTCAGCACCAGGAACAGCGGGATGATCACCAGCACGAACGGGAACGCCTGGCTGACCACCACCCAGCCGGTGGCGGCCCGAGCGAGCAGGGTGCGCCGCCGGGCGATGACGTACGCCATCGGCGTCGCGATCAGCACCGCTACGACGGCCGCCCCGACCGCCGCGACCAGGGAGTTCAGCAACGCGTCCAGCAGGGGCTGCTCGTCGAAGGCCTGCCGGAAGTTGGCGAGCGTGGGGTCCTTCGGGATCCAGGTGGGGTGCAGGCTGCCCAGTTCGCGCGGTGGCTTGAAGGCGGTCGAGAGCAGCCAGAGGAAGGGGAAGGCGAGGAACACGAGATAGGCGAGCAGGGCGAGGTACTGGCCGGCACGGGCGGTCCTCCGTGTCCTCATCGCTCCTCATCACCTTCCCTCAGCCGGCCGACGAGCCGGAGCGCGAGGAGCACCGAGATCACCGCCACCATCACGCATCCCATCGCCGCCGCGTACCCGAACTGCCCGTAGCGGAAGGCCTCTTCGTACGCGAACAGCATGGGCAGCCGGGTGCGGCCGCCGGGCCCGCCGTTGGTGAGCACGTACACGAGGGCGAAGGAGTTGAAGTTCCAGATGAAGTTCAGCGCCGTGATGGCGAGCGCCACCGGTCTGAGCGCGGGCCAGGTGACCGTGCGGAAGCGCCGCCAGGCTCCGGCGCCGTCCATCGCCGCCGCCTCGTGGAGTTCGCGTGGGGTGTTCTGCAGTCCGGCGAGCAGGGCGACCGTGGTCTGGGGCATGCCCGCCCACACGCCGACCACGACGACCGCGGGCAGGGCGGTCGCCAGTCCGCTCAGCCAGTCGCGGCCGTCGCCGAGGCCAAGGTCGCGCAGGGTCTCGTTGAGGATGCCCGCGTCCGGGTTGTAGACGAGGCGCCACATGACGCCGACGACCACCTCGGGCATCGCCCACGGGATGATCGCCAGAGCCCGCGCCAGCCAGCGCAGCCGGAGGTCCTGGTTCAGCAGCAGGGCGAGCCCGAGCGCCAGCAGGAACTGCGGCACGGTCACCCCGACCGCCCACAGCAGACCGATGCGGAACGACTCCCAGAACAGCGTGTCGTGCAGCAGGTCCTGGAAGTTGAGCGTCCCGATCCACTGCGTGGGGGCTGTGCGCCCCGACTGGGCGTCGGTGAACGCGAGCGCGATCCCGTAGAGCAGCGGTCCGACGCTCAACACCAGGATCGGGAGCAGCGCGGGCAGGACGAGGAACCAGGCACCGTGGTCGAGGACGCGGCGGCCCCGGCCCGCACCGGGCGCGCGCTTCGTCGGGCGGGGTCGCGGTGGTCGCCTCGGCTCGGTCGCCAATGTCATGGAATCGACTCCTCTGGGCGGCTCATAGAGGTCTGGCCGCCCGAGCGGCCTCCTCATGGTGCTGAGGGAGGGTCAGCTCGTCAAGGGATCGCGCAAGGCCGTCCGACCTGTGCGAATGCGACACTGGCCCGAGGGACGGCGGAAACCCGCGGAAACACGGCGGACACGGCGGACACGCGGACACAACGGAGGCGAAGGATGGACGAGGCACGGGCGCGGGCGATACTCGCCGAGGCGGGGCTGGGGCGCGCCGCGGAGTTGCTCGCGCTGGGCGAGAACGCGGTGTTCGCCGCCGGTGACCTGGTGGTCAAGGTGGGCCGCGGTGCCGAGCTCCTCGACCGTGCTCGCCGTGAGCTGGACGTCGCGGTCTGGCTCGCCGAGGCGGACGTCCCCGCCGTGCGCGCCGCCGAGCCCGAACCCCGGCTGGTGGACGGTCACCCGGTGACGCTGTGGCAGCGGCTTCCCGACGCCGTGCGCCCGGCCGAGCCACGGGATCTGGCCGGACTCCTGCGCTGGGTGCACACGCTGCCCGACCCGCCCTTCGCCCTTCCCCGCCGCGAACTGCTGGACGGGGTGGAGCGCTGGCTGCGTCTCGCGGGTGACGCGATCGATCCGGCGGACGCCGCGTATCTGCGTGAGCGCCGCGACGGCTTCGCCGCGTCCGCCGCCGCGCTCGTCCCGCACCTGCCGCCCGGCCCGGTCCACGGCGACGCCCTTCCCCGTAACGTTCACATCGGTCCCGACGGTCCCGTCCTGGTCGACCTGGAGACCTTCTCCACCGATCTGCGCGAGCACGATCTGGTCGTCATGGCCCTCTCCCGGGACCGCTACGGCCTTGCGGCGGAGGCGTACGAGTCGTTCACCGCGGCTTACGGCTGGGACGTACGCGAGTGGGACGGCTGCGCGGTGCTGCGGGGCGCCCGGGAGACCGCGAGCTGCGCGTGGGTCGCCCAGCACGCGCCGAGCAACCCGAAGGCACGGGCCGAGTTCGAGCGTCGGGTGGCGTCGCTGCGGGACGGGGACGCGTCGGTGCGGTGGTATCCGTTCTGAGGACGAGGCCGAGCGCACGCCGGCACGGAAACGAGCCAGGGCGAAACCCCGGGTCGGACACCGCCGGTGGGTCCTGGTGCGGGGCACCAAGCGACCCCGGAGCCGCTTAGACCAGCGGCTCGTCCGCCAGTTCCCGGATCGGCCAGGACGCGTCCACCACCGCGTCCGTGTCGCCCTTGCGGCGCAGGAAGCTCTGGAAGTCCGCCGCCCATGCCGCGTACCACTCGATCTGGCGGCGGTGCAGGTCCGCCGGGCCGAGGGCCGCGACCTTGGGGTGGCGCTCGGCTATGGCGCGGGCGAGCCGGGCCGCGGCGAGGGCGTCGGCCGTGGCGTCGTGCGCGGAGTCGAGGGCGATCCCGTACTCCGTGCAGACCGCTTCGAGGTTGCGCTTGCCGCGGCGGTAGCGGTCCACGGAGCGGTCGATCGTGTACGGGTCGATGACGGGCGCGGGGTCGAGGCCGCCGAGGCGCTCCCGCAGCGACGGCAGACCGTGGCGGCGGAGCTCGGCGGAGAGCAGGGTGAGGTCGAAGGCCGCGTTGTAGGCGACGACCGGCACTCCCGTCCTCCAGTACGTGACGAGGACGTCCGCGATCGCTTCGGCGACCTGGTCGGCGGGGCTGCCCTCGGCCGCCGCGCGCTCGTTGCTGATGCCGTGCACCGCGACCGCGTCGGCGGGGATCTCCACGCCCGGGTCGGCGAGCCACTCCCTGCGGCCGAGCTGCTGTCCGTCGCGCAGTTCGACGACGGCCGCCGTGACGATGCGCGCCTCGCGCGGGTCCGTGCCGGTCGTCTCCAGGTCGAAGCCGATCAGCAGCTCCCGGTGCCAGCCCATGGTGGCCCCCCTTCTTGGTGGTGCTTTCCCCCAGTGGCCTCCACCCTCCCATGGGCCACTGACAATCCGACGACCGCATTCCGCTTGGGGTGCGTACGGCGGTGTCACGACACGGTGTCACGACACCGGTCGTGAGTCCGCCCAGGCCAGTTCGAATTCCTCGCGGTACGTCCCGAAAAGCCCGCCTTCGTCTGGACCGTCCGGCTTGAGCAGTCGCTGGCCTCCGCGCAGGACGAGCACCGGAGCCTCCATCCCGCGGGTGCCGCGCAGATACGTCTGGACGACCGCTGTGCCGTCCGAGCCGTCGCCGTCCACGAGGTACGCGGTGAAGCGCGGTGTCTCGTCGAACACCTGGATCTCGAAGGCGCCCGGGTCGCGCAGCTTGGAGCGCACCCGGCGCATGTGCAGGATGTTCATCTCGACCGCCCGGCTCAACTCGCCCCGCTTGATGCCGAGTTCACGCTCGCGCCGCTTCACCGCGCTGGACGCCGGGTTCAGGAACAGCAGCCGCACCCGGCATCCCGACTCGGCGAGCCGTACGAGCCGTCGCCCGGAGAAGTTCTGCACCAGCAGGTTCAGCCCTATCCCGATGGCGTCCAGCCGGCGGGCGCCGCCGAAGAGGTCCTCCGCCGGGAACTGCCGCAGCAGCCGTACCCGGTCGGGGTGCACGCCGACGACGTCCGCGTACCGGTCGCCGACCAGGGACTCCACGGCGTCGACGGGAAGCCTGCGCGCGGACGGTACGTCGCTGCCCGCGCCGAGGACCTCAAGGAGCCGGGCCGAGGCGCGTTCGGCCTGGGCCAGCACCGCCTCGGACAGCGCGCGGTTGCGGGAGACGACGTTCCGGGTGACCTCCAGCTCGTCCAGCGCCAGTTCCACGTCGCGCCGCTCGTCGACGTACGGCTCGAAGCACGGCCAGTGCTGCACCATCAGCTCGCGCAGCTGCGGCAGGGTGAGGAAGCTCAGCACGTTGTCGTCGGCGGGGTCCAGCAGATAGCCCTTGCGGCGGCTGACCTCGCGTACGGCGACCGCGCGCTGCACCCACTCCTGTCCGGCGGGGCCGGCGGCGGCGACCACCCAGTCGTCGCCGTGGACAGGTTCGTAGACGGGGCGCAGCACAGCGGCCACGACGGCGCGCAGCCGCTGTTCGACGAGGTTCAGCCAGATGTAGGCGCGGCCGGCCCGCTGGGCGCGGGTACGCACCTCGTTCCAGGCGTCGGCGTTCCAGTCCAGTTCCGGTCCGATGGAGCCCATCTCCATCGGACGCGCCAGGGACACCGCGCCGGGTGGGACATCTGTGGAGTTCCCCTCGTGACCCTCGTCACCAGGAGGCAACTCCAGCCCTCCCGAGCCCACCCGCGCACCGCCTTCCGCTCCCCCGAGCTCCACCCCTACTCAACGATCAAGGAAGGGTACTC
This sequence comes from Streptomyces bluensis, assembly GCF_014650715.1. GTDB lineage: Bacteria > Actinomycetota > Actinomycetes > Streptomycetales > Streptomycetaceae > Streptomyces > Streptomyces bluensis. The sequence continues at coordinate 15,186 of NZ_BMVM01000021.1, forward strand.
CGGGAGCGGCGGGCGGTGCAGCCGGATGGACACGCAGTTTCTCAACTGCTTCAGTCCGGTTGGCCGTTCTCGCCCGCGAGCTCGGCCGGTGTGAGCGGGTTCATGGCCGTGACGTCGCGCGGGGCGATCGAGAAGCCCTGCCAGTGGACCGGCATGGGCTCCTGGTCCTCGTCGCGCGCGATGTGGTGGAAGCCGACGTTGACCCAGGTGATCGGGTGCGTGAGGGTCTCACCGCCCACCCACTTGTCGACGGACTTGCCGGACCCGGCGGGGCAGTTGCCGAGGTTGTTGCTGGCGAACTGCTCGCACTTCTTGTACTCGGTGAAGTAGATGTCGTGCTGGGTGAAGCTGCGCCCGGGGTACTTCTGGGTGGGGCCGGGGACGATCTCGTAGCTGCGGGCGTGGCCGTCCTTGTTCTTGCCGGTCGCGCTGACCACACGCCACCAGCGCATGTTCTTGGCGTCGCCGGCGAGTTCCTTGGTGACCTTGGTGCGGGTGGTCTTGTTGGTGGGCCCCTGGTTGGCGCCCGCGGGCGGGCTGACCACGGAGTCGTACTGCTCGATCCGGTTCTTGGAGGAGCCGTCCAGGGCGAAGTTGAGCCGCCAGAAGACGTTGTGGCTGTGGCTCGTCGCCTTCGACCGGGAGCCGTTGCCGATCGGCCAGCCGCGGCCGTCCCCCGCGTCGTAGTCGCCGGGCGAGAGGCTGCCGGTCGCGCCGACGTTCATGTTGATCGTGCCGTCGTCCTGGAAGCGCCACTCGGTCATGTACTCGTACCAGCCGACCTTGTTGACGCCGTACACGAGCAGGTCCTTGCCCTGCGCCTGGAAGACCTTGTTGCCGTCGGCCTGCAGGCGGTAGGCGTGGCCGCGCGAACGGGTCGTGGTGCACAGGCCCTTGACGTTCTCGGAGTCCGCGTACATGGGCTCCCGGACCTTCACGGTCTTGATGGTGCCGCCGGGGCACTCGGACGCCTTCAGGTTCACCTGGCCCTGGCCGAAGCCGTAGCCCGTCAGGTCGTCGTACTCGGCCTGTCCGTCGTCGTACGGGACGTGGATCTGGCCGAGCCTGGCGTTGGTGAGGACCTTGATCGGCTCGGTCTCACCCGGAGGCTGGTAGGAGATGTCCTCCAGGACGATCCCGGCCTCTCGGTCGTGGCGCCAGCACATGCGCCAGGTGGTGCCGGAGGCGAGCTTCTGCTCGATCCGGTAGGCCGTGCTGCAGTCCCAGGTCACGGCGGGTGCTGCCTTGGGCTGGGCGGTGGCCGGGCCCGCGGCCGTGGTGAGTCCCGCGGCCAGGGCGGTCACGGTCAGGCCCACCGCCGCCCCGCTGCGGGCACGGTTGATTCCCCGCGGCCGAAGGCCGCTGATCGGGCGCTTTGCACGCATGAAGAACTGATCCCCTTGCAGAGAGCCTGCACAGAGCAGGAAAGTCAGGAAGTCCGGAACGTCGGAGAGTGACGGGACCCGGGTCAGCCGAGCTTGGCGACCTTGCGGGTGCTCAGGTCGATGATGAAGGCGCGGGTGTCGATCCAGGGCCCGTTCTTGACCTTGCTGAAGAGCCGCAGGCACCGCTGCTCGCCGCACTTGGCGAGGGTGCCGGGCTTGGTGCCCGCGTCCGCGCGGAAGACCATGCCGCTGAGGACCAGCTGGTCGGGCGAGGTGAGTTCCTTGCCGGTGGCGTCCTTGTAGTCGGCCTTCAGGTCCGCTCCGAGCGGGTCGTCGATCAGGAGCCGGGCGGCCTCTACCGTCTCGGTACGGCTGAACGGCGGCTGCACTCCGCGCTGGGTGCCGGTCTGCTCGACCTTGCCGGTGTCCAGGTTGACGGTCCTGGTGACGAGCGTGTCGTTCTTGTAGTCGTAGAACGTGACGTCCGCGCGCCGGGGAGCGCCCGGGGCGTCCAGTTCGTCCGCGTCCGGCTCGGCGAGTTCGACGTTGATGCGTTCGGGACCGCGCTCGCCCTCGGCGTTCTCGCCGCTGCGGAGCAGCTGCGGGCTCAGGGCGATCCGCTCGACGCGCTTCGTCTCGTCGTCGGTGAGCGGGTCACGGCCCGTCCCCTTGTCCCCCTCGGCCGGAGCCGCCTCCACGACACCGGGCTGCACCTCGCCCTGCCCCTGCCCCTGCCCCGCCTGTTCCGCCTGCTGTCCGGTGCTGCCGGACTCGTCGGCGGAGACCGACCCCGGCAGCGTGATCCCCACCATCACAGCTGTCCCGGCCACCGCGATGGCCGCGCCCGCCACCACCTTGCCCAGGTGGCGGTGCACTGTCTTGCGCACGATTCCCCCTACTCCCCCGATGTCACCAGGGGCCCATGGGTCCATGGGTGTCGCTCGTTCGGCATACCGCGAATGCGCTGTATGCGCTGGTCGGCTGGTAAGAGGGACGTAAGTCATAGGCGGTTCCATCAGTTTGGGGGAGACTCGACCGGGAGTCGCCCCCAAGGGCGCGGCGCAACGGGAAGAGTCGTCTCCATGCAGGTCTGGCCTGGACAGGCGTATCCACTCGGTGCCACATACGACGGCGCCGGCACCAACTTCGCGGTCTTCTCGGAGGCCGCCGACCGAGTCGAACTGTGCCTGCTGCACGACGACGGCTCGGAGACGGCGGTGGAGCTGCGGGAGACCGACGCGTTCGTACGGCACGCGTACCTGCCCGGCGTCATGCCCGGACAGCGGTACGGCTTCCGTGTGCACGGACCGTACGCGCCGGAGCGTGGGCTGCGCTGCAACTCCGCGAAGCTGCTGCTGGACCCGTACGCGCGTGCGATCAGCGGCTCGGTGAAGTGGGGCGAGGAGGTGTACGGCTATCCCTTCGGGGCGCCCGAGGAGCGCAACGACCTCGACTCGGCACCGCACACGATGACCTCGGTCGTGGTCAACCCGTACTTCGACTGGGGCGACGACCGGCGGCCCCGCACCGAGTACCACCACACGGTGATCTACGAGGCGCATGTGAAGGGTCTGACCATGCGGCACCCGGGGCTGCCGGAGGAGCTGCGCGGCACATACGCGGCCCTGGCGCACCCGGCCGTCATCGAGCACCTGACGGAACTGGGCGTCACCGCGCTGGAGCTGATGCCGGTGCACCAGTTCGTGAACGACCACCGGCTGGTGGACCTGGGCCTGGGCAACTACTGGGGCTACAACACGATCGGCTTCTTCGCCCCGCACAACGCGTACGCGTCCTGGGGCGACCGCGGGCAGCAGGTGCTGGAGTTCAAGTCCGCGGTGCGGGCGCTGCACGAGGCCGGGATCGAGGTGATCCTGGACGTGGTCTACAACCACACGGCGGAGGGCAACCACCTGGGCCCGACGCTGTCCTTCAAGGGCCTCGACAACCCGTCGTACTACCGGCTCACGGAGGACCCGCGCTACTACATGGACACCACGGGCACGGGAAACTCCCTGCTCATGCGCTCGCCCCACGTCCTCCAGCTGATCATGGACTCGCTGCGGTACTGGGTGACGGAGATGCACGTGGACGGGTTCCGCTTCGACCTCGCGGCGACGCTGGCACGGCAGTTCCACGAGGTGGACCGGCTGTCGTCGTTCTTCGACCTCGTCCAGCAGGACCCGGTGGTCTCCCAGGTGAAGCTGATCGCCGAGCCGTGGGACGTCGGCGAGGGCGGCTACCAGGTGGGCAACTTCCCGCCGCTGTGGACCGAGTGGAACGGCAAGTACCGGGACACGGTACGGGACCTGTGGCGGGGCGAGCCGCGCACACTGGCGGAGTTCGCGAGCCGTCTCACCGGCTCCTCGGACCTCTACCAGGACGACGGCCGCCGCCCGCTGGCCTCGATCAACTTCGTGACCTGCCACGACGGCTTCACGCTGCACGACCTGGTCGCCTACAACGACAAGCACAACGACGCCAACGGCGAGGACAACCGCGACGGGGAGAGCCACAACCGCTCCTGGAACTGCGGCGCGGAGGGCGAGACGGACGATCCCGCGGTCCTGGAGCTGCGCGCCCGCCAGATGCGGAACTTCATCGCCACACTGATGCTGTCCCAGGGCGTGCCGATGCTCAGCCACGGCGACGAGTTCGCGCGCACCCAGCGCGGCAACAACAACGCGTACTGCCAGGACAGCGAGCTGTCCTGGGTCCCGTGGCCCGGCGAGGACGGCGGCGTCTTCGGTGATCTGCTGGACTTCACGCGCGCGATGGTGTGGCTGCGCAAGGACCACCCGGTGCTCCGGCGCCGCCGCTTCTTCCACGGGCGCCCGGTGGAGGGCACCCACGACGACCTCTCCGACATCGCCTGGTTCACCCCGGCGGGCGAGGAGATGACCCGGCAGGACTGGGACTCGGCCCAGGCGTCGGCGCTGACCGTCTTCCTCAACGGGAGCGCGATCTCCGAGCCCGGCACCCGCGGCGAGCGCATCGCCGACGACTCGTTCCTGCTGCTGTTCAACGCCTCCCCCAAGGCACTGGACTTCGTGATCCCGGCCGACCACGGCCGCCAGTGGCAGGTCGTCGTCGACACGTCCCGCCCGGACGGCGTACCACCACAGACGGGACCCAAGGTGCAGGGGGGCGACAGCCTGACGCTGGTGGACCGGAGCCTGACGGTGCTGCAGCGGCCGGCGTAGTCCGTATCGTCATCGTCCATGCCTACGCCCTTGGGGGGAGCGGGTGCGCAGGTTCCGGTGGCGAGCGGGTACGTAGGTTTCCATGACGTCATCCACCGTGCCCCTGGCCACCTACCGCCTCCAGCTGCAACCGGGGTTCCCCTTCGCCGCGGCGGAGGCGGCCGTGCCCTATCTGGCCTCGCTCGGTGTGTCGCATCTGCACCTGTCGCCGGTGCTGGAGGCCGTGCCCGGGTCGGCGCACGGGTACGACGTGGTGGACCACGCGCGCGTGCGGGGCGAGCTGGGCGGGGAGGCGGCGCTGCGGTCGCTGGCACGCACCGCGCGGGCGCACGGCCTCGGGCTGGTCGTGGACATCGTGCCGAACCACATGGCGATGGTGCCCCGGCACAACCGGCCGCTGTGGGAGGTGCTGAGGGAGGGCCCGGGGTCGCCGTACGCGCGGTGGTTCGACATCGACTGGGACGTGCGGGGCGGGCAGGTGCTGCTGCCGGTGCTGGGCGGTCCGCTCGGCGCGGAGATCGACCAGCTCGTGGTCGACGGGAAGGAGCTGCGCTACCACGAGCAGGTGTTCCCGCTGCGGGAGGGGACCGAGAAGCTGCCCCTGCCGCAGCTCCTGGACGCGCAGTGGTACCGGCCGGTGTGGTGGCGGCTGGCCCGTACCGAGCTCAACTACCGGCGCTTCTTCAGCATTTCGGAGCTGATCGGCGTGCGGGTGGAGGACCCGGAGGTGTTCGACGCCACGCACGCGAAGATCCTGCAGCTGCTGGACGAGGGGGTCGTCGACGGGCTGCGGGTCGACCATCCCGACGGGCTCGCCGATCCGGACGGGTATCTGCGGCGGCTGCACGAGGCGACGGGCGGGCGCTGGACGGTCGTCGAGAAGATCCTCGCGGAGGGCGAGCCACTGCCCCCGGCCTGGCCCGTCGCGGGCACCACCGGGTACGACGCGCTGCGGCACGTGGACGGGTTGTTCGCCGATCCGGGCGGTGTCGGTGAACTCCGCGGCCAGTACCGGCGGTTCGCGGCGCCGGAGGCCGACCGGGGCGGCCGCTGGGAGTCGACGGTGCGGCGGGCCGCGTACCAGGTGCTGGGCCACGAGCTGGCCGCGGAGGTCGACCGTCTCACGCGCGCGGCGCACCGGTTGTGCGACCGATCGCCCGATCCCGCCCTGCGCGACCACGCCCCCTGGGCGCTGCGCACGGCCCTCGTCGAGCTGCTGGTGCGCCTGGAGGTGTACCGGCCGTACACCTCGGGGGACGCCGCCCTGGTCGTCACCGAGGAGGCCGCGGCCGAGGCGCGCACGGTGTTCACGGTGCCGGAGGAGTCCCGGGCGGTCGACACCGTGCGGAACCTGCTGCTGGGGCGGGCCGGTGAGGGGCCCGAGGGCATGGAGCTGCGGACCCGTTTCGCGCAGACGGCGTCCGCGCTGCGCGCCAAGTCCGTGGAGGACACGGCGTTCTACCGCTATGTGCCGCTGCTGTCGGCGAACGAGGTGGGCCAGAACCCCGCAGGCCCGGCCGTCGCTCCGGAGGTCTTCCACGCCTACTGCGCGCGTGTGCAGCGCGACTGGCCCGCCACGGGCACCGTCCTGTCGACGCACGACACCAAGCGCAGCGCCGACGTGCGGGCCGCGCTGGCCGTGCTCACCGAGTGCCCCGAGCGGTGGGCCGAGGCGCTGGCCGAGGTGACGCGCGAGGGTTCCGGCATGCCCGATCCGCAGCTGGCCTGGGTTGCCTGGCAGACGGCGTTCGGGCTGGGTCCCGCCTCCGGGGAGCGCCTCCAGGGGGCGCTGCTCAAGCATGTGCGGGAGGCCGGGCTGCACACGTCGTGGACCGAGCAGGACCCCGCGTACGAGCGGGCGGTGGCCGACTTCGTGGCGCGGGGCCCGGGCGGCGACGCCCGCATGGCCGCGCTCAGGAGCAGCCTGGAGCCGCATGTGCGGGCGAACGTCCTGGGCGCCGCCCTGGTCCACCTGACGATGCCGGGCGTGCCGGACCTCTACCAGGGCACGGAGGGCGAGTACCGGGCGCTGGTGGACCCGGACAACCGGGAGCCGTTCACGCCCCCGGAGCAGACCGAGGAGCAGCCCTCGGAGCGGTCATCGGAGAAATCCCGGCTGACCACGGCCGCCCTGCGGTTGCGGGGCCGGCGGCCCGGCGCCTTCGGGGAAACGGCGACGTACGGGCCGCTGACCGCCGAGGGGCCTGGCGCGGCGCACTGTGTCGCGTTCGTGCGCTCCGGTGAGGTCGTCGCGGCCGTCACCCGGCTTTCGCTGCGGCTGGCCGAGGCGGGCGGCTGGCGGGAGACCCGGCTGGTGCTGCCTCGCGGGCGGTGGGCCGACGTCCTCGCTCCGGAGCGCGAGTTCACGGGGCACGTACGGGTGGCGGAACTCTTCGACCGGCTGCCCGTGGCGCTGCTCGAACGCGTCCGGGAGGAGCATCGCGGGCAGACAGGGACGACGCTCCCGCCCGGCGGTACAGCGTGAACCGTGGCCCACGCGCGTGGGTCACGCCGAGCCGTACGCGCGCGTGCGTCACGCCGGGGCCCTACGCGCGCGTGGGCGGACGTCCGAGGGCGGCCCGCGCACGCGGACCGTGGGGCTCCTTCGCCGCGCGGCTTCCCTCGGCGGGCTCCGAGAGCGCGAACACGGCGCCCGTGTTCGCTGCCATCAGACAGGCGTTGGAGAACGTCTTCGTGTAGGCGACCGGCCGGCCGTTCCACTGGCCGCGCGCCGACGCGGTGACCGGGGCGTGGACCATCGGGCAGTAGACGTCCTTGGGCGGGATGCGGGCGATGTCGCCGCCGGCCTCCCGGAGCTCCTCGCAGGCCCGGGCGGCGTGCCGGTGGCCCTGGGGCGGCCCGCAGAGCAGCAGCGTGCCCCGGGTCTCCCTGGACCGGGTGTCGCCCTTGGCGACCGTGACGTAGAGCCAGTTGCCGGGGGCGGTCTCCCGGGGCGTCGGCTGGGCCGGGGCCGAGCCCAGCGCGAGGAGGGCGAGGGCCAGCGGCAGGGCGGTGCGTACCGCGCGCAGAGTGTGGTGCGTCATTCCCTGTGCATCGGCACGGCGGGGTGCGAGCCCCAGCCCCGCTCACCCGAATGCGAGTCCACGCGCGCGTGCCGCCCGGCCAGCTCGAACGCGGCAACGACCACCCGCGACTGGTACTCCACCTGGCGCGTGACCGGAATCCACCGGGCTCCGAAGCCGTCCCGGTAGTCGGCGCACCATGCGTCGATGAGCCGGTCGAGGTCGGGCAGCGCGCCGGACGGGTCCTCTCCGGCGCGGGTCACGAGCTGGTGCAGCAGTCCCGCCGTCCGCAGGGCCACCCGGCGGGCCGAGAGGGCGAGGGCCGTCAGACGGGCCGTGTCGAGCGGCGGCAGCGGGCGCAGAGTGTAGGTGTCGGGGTCCCAGGAGTCGGCGACGTCGGGGACCACCAGTAGATAGTCGTCCACCGGCGCGAGGAGGCGGGCGGCGTCGGGACCTTCGCGCACCGAGGGGCGTACTCGCGCGAGGAGGGCCGCCAGGAGGGCCGTGTCGCGGCGCAGGGAGCGGCTGACGGCGCGGAGCACCGCGTCGCCGTCCGGGGGCGGCATGGCCTTCTCCACGGACGTCACGCCCCACATGGGGGCCTCGACGACCGCGGTCACCGTGCCGTACCGGTGCGGGTGGAACCACGTGGACTCGACGGCCGCCTCCGTGATGGCGGCGATCCGGCCGCCCGGCCTCGGTGGCGGGATGCGGTAGACGGCGGGGCCGAGCCTCGGCCAGTACAGGGTGTCGTAGGGGCCGAGTTCGCGCGGGACGCCGAGGCGCGCGGCGATCTGCGCGACACGCCGGGAGATGCCGGGCAGGTCACGGGTCAGCTCGACGAAGGCGCCGCCGACGTCCACGCCGTGCAGGGAGCACTGGAAGAAGGGCCGCAGCTCGTCCTGGACGTCGAGCAGGGCGCGGGTCTCCGGCAGGACGGCCCCGTCCGCGCCCTCGGGGAGCCATTCGGGTTGTTCCAGGAAGCCGGGGCGGAAGAAGTTCCGGAAGTAGTTCCCCAGCGTGTACGGGCCCGCCAGCCAGCGCTCGTTGCGGCGGGCGCCGTCCGGGTCGAGACACAGCAGCAGGTTCCAGGTGACGTCGGCGTCCTCGCACAGCCGGGGGTCGGCGAGGGCCCGCTCGGCGAGGCGCAGGACCGTGCCGCCGCCCACGGGTTCGTTGGCGTGCGGTCCGGCGACGACGAGGCTGTGCCGGCTGCCATGGCCGACGGAGAGCAGCCACAGGGGTGTGCCCGCCCGTGAGGTCCCCACACGGCGCAGCCTGGCGTCCCGTGGGTGCCGGGCGACGAGGGCCGCGGCGCGGGCGGACAGTTCGTCCACGGTCGGGTAGCGCAGGAGTGGCGGCAGGGCACACCTCCCCTGTTCGGCGCCGTCGTTTCACCTGGTGTGCATGGCGTACGCACAGTCAGTCACGCCTTCGGGGGTACGTCAACACCACGGACGGTAAGAGGAACTTCAGCAACGCGCTCGGTAAACCCCAGCCCAGAGGTGTGATCGGGAGCCGTCCGGGCCCTGCTGGATCACTGCGAGGCGAGCCGGAACGCCATCCGCCCGAAGCTCACCTGGTCGCCGTCCCGCACGACGGCCGCGCCGATGACACGTCGTCCGTTCACCGTCGTGCCGTTCGTCGAGCCGAGGTCGCGCAGCACCCACAACCCGCCCTGGTGCCTGAGTTCGGCGTGCACGCGGGAGACGGTCTCGTGGGTGAGGCGCAGCCCGTTGGCGGGGTCGCGGCCTATGCGCAGCGGGTGGCCGTTCCCCGGGTGGGGCAGCAGCAGCTTGGGGAGCTGCTCGGCCTGCCAGGCCCGGCGCAGCCGTACGGTGAAGCCGGAGACCGCCTCGACCGTGCCGAACACCAGCCGGGACCAGCGGCTGTCGGTGGGCAGGTCGGCGGTGAGCGCGGCGAGCTCGTCGGTGCGGCGGGCGACGAGGGCCAGTTCCATGCGCCGGACGAACGTGTCGTGGGAGAGACGCCCGAGGGCGACGCCGTCACGGAGCACCTTCAGCGCCCGGTCGCGCTCCGCGTCGGACAGGCGCGCGGGGTACGTGTTGAACTCGAAGGACGACGTCACGCTGGTGATTGTCGGGCAGCACGGCCGGGGTGTCCAGAAAACGCGAAACGGCCGCCACCGGCAACAGGGTTGTCCCGCGGGGCAAATGGGCCGATTGGACAGCGAAGTGATCGTGTGTGGCGCACCATGGACGGGCTACCTCACGATCAGCCGCTGAAGGGGAGCCGTCCGTGCAGTTCGAGGTGTGGGCACCGCAGGCCGACCGCGTGACGCTTCATTGCGCGGACTCCACGCGCGCGTTGACACGCGATCCGGAGCGGACGGGATGGTGGACGGGTGAGGCGGACGCGGCGGACGGGACACGGTACGGGTTCGCGCTCGACGACGGCCCCGTGCTGCCCGATCCGCGCTCGCGCCGCCAGCCGGACGGGCCGGACGGCCCGAGCGCGGTGGTCGACCACGAGCGGTACGCGTGGCGGGTGCCGTGGGCGGGGCGCGCCCTGCCGGGTGCGGTGCTGTACGAGCTGCACGTGGGCACGTACACGCGCGAGGGCACCCTGGACGCGGCGGCCGAGCGGCTCGGGCATCTGGCCGAACTGGGCGTCACGCATGTGCAGTTGATGCCGCTGTGCCCGTTCCCCGGAGTGCACGGCTGGGGGTACGAGGGCGTCTCGCTGTGGGCCGTGCACGAGCCGTACGGCGGGCCCGAGGCGCTGAAGCGTTTTGTCGACCGGGCGCACGAGCTGGGTCTGGGGGTCGTCCTGGACGTCGTGCACAACCACCTGGGCCCGTCCGGCAACCACCTGCCCGCGTTCGGCCCCTACTTCACCGACACACACCACACACCCTGGGGCGCGGCCGTGAACCTGGACGCGCCGGGCTCGGACGAGGTGCGCGCGTATCTGGCCGGCAGCGCGCTGGCGTGGCTGCGGGACTACCGGCTCGACGGGCTGCGTCTGGACGCGGTGCACGCGCTGAAGGACACGCGCGCCCGGCACTTCCTGGAGGAGCTGTCGACGGCGGTGGACACGCTCGCCGCCGAACTGCACAGGCCGCTGTTCCTGATCGCCGAGTCGGACCTGAACGACCCGCGGGTCATCACCGCCCGCGCGGAGGGCGGGCTCGGGGTGCACGCGCAGTGGAACGACGACTTCCACCACGCGCTGCACACCACGCTCACCGGTGAGGCCCAGGGGTACTACGCGGACTTCGCCCGCGCCCCCTTCGCGGCCCTGGCGAAGACGCTCACGGACGGCTTCTTCCACGACGGCACGTACTCGACGTTCCGCGGCCGCCGGCACGGCCGGCCGCTGGACCGTACGCGGCTCTCGGCGCACCGGCTGCTCGGCTACACGCAGACCCACGACCAGGTCGGCAACCGCGCCCAGGGCGACCGTCTGGCGGCCGCGCTGTTGCCGGAGTCCCCCGGGCTGCTGGCCTGCGCCGCCGCCCTGGTGCTCACCGGGCCCTTCACACCGATGCTGTTCATGGGCGAGGAGTGGGCGGCGGGCACGCCCTGGCAGTTCTTCACCGACCACACGGACCCGGAGCTCGCCGAGGCCGTACGCCAGGGCAGACGCCGTGAGTTCGCGGCGCACGGCTGGGCCGAAGGGGCCGCGCCCCGGCCGGGGTACATCGACAACATTCCCGACCCGCAGGACCCGGCGACCCGCGACCGTTCCTGTCTCGACTGGTCCGAGCCGGACAGCGAGCCCCACGCGCGCGTGCTCGCCTGGTACCGGGAGCTCATCGCGCTGCGCCACGCCCAGCCCGACCTCACGGACCCCGACCTCGCGGACACCAAGGTCGCCTACGACGAGGACGCCCGCTGGTTCGCGTTCCGCAGGGGTGACGTCCGGGTGGCCGTGAACCTCGGCGGGGAGACGGCGGCGATCCCGCTCGGCGTGCGCCACGCGCGCGTGCTGGCCGCGTGGGAGCCGGTTCAGGCGCCGGGGGCCGACGGGGTGTTGAACGTGCCGGGCGAGTCGTGTGTGGTGCTGACGCAGGATTGAGGCAGGCGCACCACTGGCGCGCGGGAGCTACAGCGCCTCGTCCGGCCCGTCCCGCAGCTCCGTGACCCGCTCCAGCAGGATCGCCTCCCATGCCCTCCGCACCTGCTCCCGCAGCGGCGGGAGGGGTCCGGCGTCGCGGCCCCGGACCGTCTCGGACAGGCGGATCACCGTGTCGCAGCGGGCCAGCCACAGGCCGCGCAGACAGGGGCGCGCGCCGTACCCGGCGAGCGTCGCGGCGCGCACCGCGGCCGGGGCCCCGACGGCGCGGGCGAGGCCGGCGATGTCCTCGGCGGGGTCGCCGACCACCGCGCCGGTCCAGTCGAGGACACCACGCACCCGGCCGTCGGCGCTCACCACGAGGTGCTCGCCGTGAAGGGCGTGATGGACGAGGACGGGGGCGGGCGCGGTGAGCTGGGCGGCGGCGCGCGGGGTGAGCTGGGTGAGCCGCGTGGGGTCGAACTCGTCGGCCTCGGCGAGGTGTTCGGCGGCCCGTACGGCGGCCCGGCGGAACGCCTCCAGGGAGCGTGGCGCGACGCGCGGGACGCCGAGCGCCTCGGCCTGCCGGACGGGAACCTCACGCAGGCCGGTGAGGAGCCCGGCCAGGTCGTCCTCGCCTACGGCGGAGACGTCGTGGTCCTCGGCGGTGCCGCCGGGCAGCCGTGTGTCGAGCGTGTAGGTCAGGCCGGCCGCCCACTCGCCATGGGCGACGCTGACCGGGACGCCGACCCCGAGGTGCGGGCGGACCAGGTCGCGCAGCCGGAGCTCGCGCCGCTGCCGTACGGCGCGGTCGCGGTCCGGGGCGAGCCGCAGCACATGGCGGGTGCCGACCCACCAGGTGAAGTGCTCGCCGCCCTCGGCGACGGGCCGTACGTCGGGTCCGCCACCGCCCGGCAACAGGGAACGGGCCAGTCGGCGGACGGTGTCCGCGGTGGGGGGCGGTGCCTGGGTCATGGGTCGCGCCGTCGTCATCCGGGGGGTCGGGGGCTCCTGGCTGCTCGTCCGGTACGGCATACCCGGCGGGAGACCGGGAAGGCCGTGGACGTCATTCGACTATCGCCATGTCGCGCGCCGTCGTGTTGAGGCGGCGTCCGCCGTCCTCGGTCACGGTGACGATGTCCTCGACGCGTACCCCGAAACGGCCGGGCAGGTAGATCCCCGGCTCGACGGAGAAGCACATGCCGGGCACCAGGGGCCGCTCCTCGCCCTCGACCATGTAGGGCGGCTCGTGCGTCGTGACGCCGATGCCGTGTCCGGTGCGGTGGATGAAGTACGCGCCGTACCCGGCCTCGGTGATCACGGCGCGGGCCGCCCGGTCGACGTCCTGGCAGGCGGCGCCCGGCCGGACCGCCCGGAAGCCCTCCTCCTGGGCCGCGCGCACGATGTCGTGCACCCGGCGCTCCTCGGCGTCCGGCTCGCCGACGTGGACGGTGCGGGAGGTGTCGGAGCCGTAGCCGTGCTTCAGGCCGCCGAAGTCGAGGACGACCATGTCGCCGCGTTCGATGACGCGGTCGCCCGCCTCGTGGTGGGGGTTGGCGCCGTTCGGGCCCGAGGCGACGATCGTGAAGTCGACCTGGGCGTGCCCGAACCGCCGCAGCAGGCCGGCGAGATCGGCGGCGACCTCGGTCTCCCGCCGTCCGGCGAAACGAACCTTCAGGATCTCCTCGTACGCCGCGTCGGCGGCCGCGCCCGCGGCCGCCAGGCGCTCAAGTTCCGCCGCGTCCTTGACGGCCCGCAGCATCGGCAGAGCCTCGGTGAGGGACACATAGGCCGTGTCCGGCAGCCGGTTCTGCAGGCCGAGCAGGTGCATGGCCCAGGTGTTGTCGCTGACGCCGAAGCGGCCGGCGCCGCCGCTGCGGCCGGCACGGCCGAGGAGGTCCGCGGCGGTCCCGTAGGGGTCCGTGCCGTCGGTCCAGTCGCGCAGGGCCAGCATCGGCGCGGCCTTCGCCGCGTCCGGCGCCTCCAGGGCCGGGACGACCAGCGCGGGGTCCTCGCCGGGCCGCAGGACCAGCAGCGTCAGCCGTTCCGTCTCCGGCGGCCGGTAGCCCGTCAGCCACACCAGGTCGGGTCCGGGCGCGATCAGGACGCCGTCGAGACCGGCGTCCCCGGCGGCCCGTGCCGCCCGTCGCATACGGGCCGTGTAGTCGTCGGCAGTGAAGGGCGCGGGCGTGCCGGTCATCGATTCCTCCGTGCGTCGGTTCCTCGGTGCGTCCTCCGTGCGTCCGGAGTCTCCCCAGGGTCCACGGGCAGCATCCTGCCCCTCCCCCGCGGCGTGCGCGAGCCGATTGCGGTGTGGCGTCAGCTCTCCAGGGCCAGCCGCGCCCCGAGGAGCAGCAGGACGCCTCCGGAGACCTGCTCCAGACGCCGGCGCACACCCCTGCGGGACAGCACGGCCTTCATACGGCCCACGAACCACACGTACATGCTGTAGTAACCCGTCTCGTAGACCGCCCAGAGCGCCGCGAGCCCGATCATGGTGGGCAGGTGCGGTGCGCCCTCGGGCACGAACTGCGGCAGGAACGACAGCGCGAAGATCGCCGCCTTGGGGTTGGCGAGGTTGAGCAGCAGCCCGCCCCGGTACGCGGCCCAGTCGCTCTTCTCGGTGCCCGCCCAGTCGGCCTCCGCCTGCCGCCCGTCGGCGCGGCGCGCCTGGCGCAGCGTCTGGATACCGAAGACGACGAGGACGGCCGCGCCGACGATACGCAGGACGTCGTACGCGAACTCCGACGCGGCGAGCAGCGCGGTCAGACCACACGCGGCGACGACACCCCAGACGAAGACCCCCGTCTCGTTGCCCAGCACCGTGAGGATTCCGGAGCGTCTGCCGCGCAGCGACTGCTTGATGATCAGCACGGTGCTGGGCCCTGTCGTCAAACTCCCGTCGTCCGCCCGGAGGGCGGGCCCTGCGGCGTCTGGTGCGTGCTCTCGGCGTGCCGGGTGGAAGCCCTCGTACTGGATGTACTAGGGCTTTCGCCCGGTGCGGCGAGTGGGGGTACCTCCCACGCCCTTAAGGCAGTGGGGGAGTGTGCCGGGCGTCGTGGGGCAGGCGGGAGTTTGACGACAGGGCCCAGGGCCGGGCGAGGCGGCGATCAGCGTGCAGGCGCCGAGGAAGGCGACAAGGGTGCTCAGCATGGGCCCATCGTGCCCCAGCCCGCCGACCGTGAGGGAGGCGGGCCTGACGGGGCCCTCCGGCGCGGGTGTCAGGTGACGACCCCGGGGACCGTGGTCAGCCGTTGCCGGGTGCCGTCCGCGTGCCGCACCGTGAGCCTGACCGGTCTGCCGGGGTCCGCGGACGCGACGGCCCGTACGAGATCGGCGGCTCGTGTGACACGGGTACCGCCGAAGGCCAGCAGGAGGTCTCCGCGGACGAGGCCCGCGGTGTGGGCGGGGCCGGGGACGTGGACGCCCACGACGAGCGCGCCCGCGCGCCCGGAGGAGTCGACGACCTCGGCACCCAGCGTGGCCCGCACCACGGTGCTCAGGGCGGTGGGAGCGGAAACACCTTGCTGCGCGACGGACTTGGGGGCGTCGGACAGCGGTGTGGAGCGGCCCGGCAGCGGCGGTGCGCCCGGCCACCGGCCGGACGCACCGGGTGCGCCCGCCTGCTGGCGCAGCTCCGCCAGCTTGCTCATTCCGATGACGGCGGCGCCGACGGTGCCGAGTCCCACCCCCGCCAGCAGCAGGACCATGGCGGCGAGCACGGCGAGAAGCGCGGTGGTGAGCCGTTTCCCGCGGCGGGGTGCGGCGTGCGGGCGCCGGGCGGGGCCGGGCGGGGCAGACGGGCCGGCACCGCCCGGCTCCTGGCCGGGCATGGGCTTCGGTCGCAACACGGTCTCTTCCATCAGTCGATCGCCTCCGGAAGTCGATCTACCCGGCGCACGACGGTGCGACGATCCACGAAAGAGTGAGACTGCCACCGCATCATGCCCCCGTCCTCACGTCAGAGAGTCACCGGCTGCGGCCCCCATGTGAACGGCAGGGCCGGAGCCCGGTCCGGCAGGAAGCCGTGGGCGCGGCGGGCGAGGGACTCGGCGTCGTAGCGGCGGACGGCGCGGTGCCAGTTGAGGATGCCGGACAGCCAGTTCCGCAGTTCGGCCACATAGCCCTCCATGGTCGCGCGGGCCTCGTCCGAGAGGTCGAAGTCCTCGTAGACCACGGGGAGTTCGTTCTTCGCCACGTGCTCGAACTGCTGCATGCGCTGGGTCATCAGATCGTGCACGACACCGAGGGCGGTCGGGTAGTCGCAGCCGAAGAAGGTCTGTACGACGAGGATGCCGTTGTGGACCTCGCCCTCGTACTCGATCTCCTTCTGGTACGAGAAGCAGTCGTTCAGGAGGCACGCGTAGTCCATGGCCGCGGTCTCCAGCGACCGGACCGGGCCGCTGCGGTACACCTCCGGTGGCACGGCGGGCCCGTGGCCCATGCGGCACAGGCGGAGCGTGAGGTCCGAGCCGAAGGTCGCGCGGCGCATCTCCAGGTAGTCGACCGGGTCCGGGACGCGGTTCTGGAGCTGGTTGGCCAGCTCCCACAGCCAGCTCTCGGTCATCACGTCCACCGCGGCCCTCATCTCGCGGCGGGCGTCCAGGGTCATCTCGGCCGTGGTGCGCCGCCAGAGGTCGACGAGACCGCGCTCCATGCCGCTCGCGGGCACGAGGGGCGGCTCGCCGTCGACGGGCATGCAAGCTGAGAGGCGTTCGGTGCACAGCTTGGCCGCAGCGAGGTCGCGACGGGCGCCGAAGACGAGCGGGTAGTAGTCGTCGGCGTACGTCCCCCAGGCCAGCCACTGGGAGCTGAGGTCGAGCGCCTCGGGGCTGCCGTCCGGGTCCAGGCCCGCGGAGCACAACGCCAGGTCGCTGGCGGCGAGCTTGTCCTCGTCCCAGACGCCCTCACTCAGCATGCCCATGCGGTGCATCCAGGGCACGAGTCGCTGCCGGGCCCCGTCCAGGCCGGGATTGAGGCGGACCTGGAACGGCATGAAGAAGTCGGGCAGCAGGGACGGGCCGACCTTCTGGAACGGCACGTGTGCGTGGGAGCGCAGCCGTTGCGCCGCGGCCTCGGCGAGCACCGCGCCCATGTCGGAGGCGGATGTGCCGAACCCTGCCCGGCGGATGAGGGCCGGGCCCGACAGCACCGCGCCACCGAGGTCCAGTGGCCCGCGCGTCACGCTGTCGTTCATGTACCGGCTGGACCGCATGTGCCATTCGTGGCCGCCCGACTGCCAGTCCTGCAGGCCCTTCGCGTACGCGGCGACGGCGGCGGTCTCCTGCGGGCTGAGCCCCTTCTCCAGGGCCAGCGCGGGGACTTCGGTGAGCGCCGTGTGCTCGAACTGGTGGAGCCGTGAGGTGAGGACGTCGTTGACGGTCTCGGCCGCTTCCTGGGTCGTACAGCCGAAGAAGGTCTCCAGGACGAGGACGCCGTTGCTGAGCTCGCCCTCGTCCTCCACTTCCCGCTGGTAGGAGAACAGGTCGTTGCGCAGGTGGACGGCGTCGGAGAACGTCTCCATCAGCACCCTGAGCGGCCTCGACCGTGCGACGGGCGCGGGCACTTCGGCGGTCGCGTACTCCACGAGGCCCGCCGACCAGGGGGCGCCGCCGACCTTGCGGCGCATCTCGATGTACTCGACGGGGTTGGCGATCCGCCCCTCGTTGATGTTGGACAGCTCCCACAGCGACTCGTTCAGCAGGTGTTCGGTGGCGACCGCGAAGCGCCGGCGCCAGTCCGCCGACATCGAGGGCACGGTGCGCGCCCACAGGTCCGCGAGGCCCGCCTCGACGGGGTTCTCCGGTTCGGGTACGGGCGTCGCGAGGTCCAGGGGCATGAACAGCGGAAGCCGGTCCAGGTAGGCCTTGCCGCCGGCGCGGTCCTGGCTGCGCTTGAAGGTCTCCAGGAAGTGGTCGTCGAAGAAGAACACCCACACGTACCAGTCGGTGATGAGCGAGAGTGCCGGGCCGTCGCAGTCGGGGTGCGTGTACGCGCACAACAGCCCGTAGTCGTGCGCCTCCAGGTCGGACTGTTCCCAGATGCCGGAGCCCTCCAGCATGCCCATGTTCCGCGCCCACGCGGTCGAGTGGGCGCGGGCCTCGTCCAGGTGCGGGTTCAGCCGCGCGGGGTACGGCATGTAGAAGTGCGGGAGTACGAAGGGCTGCGTCATGGCCGGGCCCTACCCGTGGCCCCCCACAAGCATCCACGGGGTGGCACATGATCACACCATCGCGTGAACGACGGCCAGAAGGGCGCCCGCGTGTCAGGGCCGTGCCCTCAGGGCCTCACTTGGATCAGCGCATGCGTGCCGCTCGTCCGCCAGCCCTGTCCCTCCGCGGCGACGAGGGCGGGCTCCGTACGCTCGTCGAGCCCGGTGATCACATCCGACTTGAGGGTGCGCAGGGCCGCCACCGGGCCGGGGAAGTACGCCGTCGGCGCCGCGAACGGGGTGGTCGGCGGCCACAGGCGGTCACCCACGAGACGACGGTAGTTGAGGTCGCCCTTCATGATCGTGAGGTCGGCCGCCGCGAACTGAGCGCGGAGATCGTCCGGCATGTCCGCGTACGGCAGGGGGCCGCAGGAGAAGGGGTGGGCGCGGACGGTGAGGCGGCCGTCGCTCAGGGCGGACCACAGGCTCCGGCCGACGGGGGCCTCGGCGGCCACCAGGTGGCGTACGGCGTCGACGACGTCGGCGGTCGTGGCGTCCGAGACGTAGTACGGGTACGGCTTGAGGTGCAGTACGGCCCGCTCGATACGGTCGTGCCGGAGGAGGTGCTCGGCGAGGAGCAGGTCGGGGATGAGTTCGCGGCCGGCGTTGTCGGCGACGACGACCAGCGTGCCCCCGGTCAGCAGCGGCCACAGCGACTCGCTGTCATCCGCCACGAGTTCGGGGGTGGCGGAGTTCTCGTCGCCCGCCTGGATGCGGAAGCCGAGGTCCGCCCGGTTGCCCCACAGCGAGCCGTGCAGCAGGGCCAGGAGCTGCTCCTCGGCGGGCAGGCCGTCCAGCCGGTCGAGCGCCGCGATCTCCTCTGCGGCCTGAGGGGTGTCGAGCTCGGCGAGCTTGAACGGGCGGAACGGATCGACGCCCTGCCAGGGGCCGGGGCCGAAGTAGCCGACGGCGCGCAGCAGCCTGCGGTAGAAGTAGCTCTCCGACCACAGGAACGGCACCTCGAACCAGGACCGGCCGGCGTACTCGTCCACGCCCCACGCCTCCCACCAGGCGTCACCGTCCAGGGGTTCGATCGCGCCGTCGACCGCGCTCTTCAGCAGCGCGTCCAGCGCCCGGTGCTGTTCGGGGCCGTACGGGAAGGCGTCCCGTACCTTGCGGATGAGCGCGGGGTGGCGTTCGGCCAGCACGCTGTGCGGGAAGGAGGCCGGATCGGCGCTGTCGATGACGGGGGCGTCAGGCATGGTCGGGGGCTCCTCCCTGGCGGACCGGGATGCCGTCAGGCAGGGCCACGTCCTTGGCCCGCGCATCGAGCCGCGTGCCGTAACCGGCTTCGGTCCACACGTACTTCTGATACTGCTCGGGGGTCAGGACACCCGGCCAGGGCGTGCTGTCGGCGTAGAACACCGACGCGCAGCCGGGGCAGTAGGACGCCGAGCGCGACAGCTCCTCGGCACGCGCCCGACCCGCCGCCACGACGCGGCGCTCCCGTGCCTCCCCGCGGATCACAGCGACCGTGCCGACGAGCAGCAGCACCGCAAGGAGCGAACCGCCGATCGTGTAGAGCGGCTTGTCGCCCTGCACTCCGCTGTACGCGAGGCCGGCGCCCACGCCGGTCATCAGCGCGCCCTCGACGAAGTGCAGCCAGGAGTCGCCGCGGGACGCCACCCCGGGCTCGCTCGCCAGCCGGTCGGACAGGCCGTCGCGCAGGGACGCCGGGTCGGCGCGGGTCTCCTGGACGGTACGGACCTCGGTTCCACCGCAGCCGGGACACTGCGCTCGGGCGGGCTCTGGGGCCCCCACACTCTCCATGCGCCTACGCTAACGGCCGGCCGGTGCCCGCTCGCATCGGCCGGCCGCTTCGTATGGGGGTGGCGGTCGGAAGGACTGGCCAGTCGGCTCAGAAAGTCCGGCTCAGAATGTCCGGCTCAGAAAGCCGGCTGGGGAAGTCCCCCTCAGAAGGTCAGCTTCCAGCTGTTGATGGTGCCGGTGTCCAGCGTGGCCGTGTCCTGGACGCGCAGCTTCCAGGTGCCGTTCGCGGTCTCGCTGGAGGCGTTGACCGTGTAGGTGGTGGTGACGTTGTCCGCGGAGTCCGAGCCGCTGGCGGACTTCAGGCGGTACGTCGAGCCGTCCGGGGCGACGAGGTCGATCACCAGGTCACCGCGGTAGGTGTGGGTGATGTCGACACCGACCTGGAGGGCCGAGGGCGCGTTGCCGCTGCGGCCGCTGACGGTGATCGGGGACTCGACGGCCGGGCCGTTGTCCGGGATGTCGACCGCGGAGGTGCTGGTGAAGGTGGTGCCCCCGGTGGAGCCGCCGCTCACCGCCTGGACCGTCTTGGCCGCGTCGGCGAGGCCGGCGCCGCAGCCGCCCGAGCAGGTGCCCGGCAGAGCACGCGCGTTGGTCTTGATCGTGGACTCGATCTGGGCGGGGGTCAGCGCGGTGTTCGCCGACTTCATCAGCGCGGCGAGGCCCGCGATGTGCGGGGCGGCCATGCTGGTGCCCTGGTAGTACGCGTACGTCTCGGAGGCCGGGCCCTGCGTGCCGGTGTTCAGCGTGGACAGGATGCCGTCGGCCGTGGTGGTCCTGGTCTCGCCGCCGGGGGCAGCGATGTCGACGACCGAGCCGTAGTTGGAGTAGTAGGCCTTGGAGCCGGAACGGCCGAGCGCGGCCACCGAGATGACGTTGGCGCAGCTCGCCGGCGAGTAGTTGGCCGCGTTGGCGTTGCTGTTGCCCGCCGCGACGACGACCGTGGTGCCACGGTTCACGGCGGCGTTGATGGCGCTCTGGGTCGCGGAGGTGCAGGAACCGCCGCCGCCGAGGCTCATGTTGATGACCTTGGCGACGTTGGTGTTGGCGGGAACTCCGGAGACCGAGCCGCCGGACGCCCAGGTGATGGCGTCGATGATGTCGGAGTCGTAGCCGCCGCACCTGCCGAGGACGCGCAGCGGGGAGATCTTCGCGTTGTACGCGATGCCCGCGACGCCCTTGTTGTTGTTCGTGACGGCGGCGATGGTGCCCGCGACGTGGGTGCCGTGCCAGGAGGAGGTGGTGGCCCCCCAGCCGCTGCCGCACTCGCCCGCGTTGGTCCAGTCACCCGGGTCGGCCGGGTTGCTGTCACGTCCGTTGCCGTCGCCCGCGACCGCGGTGTCGGCGATGAAGTCGTAGCCGCCGACCACGTTCGCGGCGAGGTCGGAGTGGGCGACGTAGCCGGTGTCGATGACGGCGACGGTCACCCCGCTGCCCGTGGCGATGTCCCAGGCGCCCGGCACCCGCATGCCCGCGGTGGACTCGAAGAGGTCCCACTGCTTGGCGTACTCGGTGTCGTTCGGGGTGGCCAGCGGCTTGTTGAGGCGGTCCGGTACGACGTAGGCGACCTGCGGGTCTGCCTGGTACTCGGCGATGACGGTGGAGACGTCCTTCGTGCTGAGCTCGTCACCGAGGTCGACGAGGGCGGCACCGGAGCCGAGGCGGCGCTGGAACCCGAGGTTCTCGCCGGCCTCCTTGCCCTTGGCCTCGGCGTCGGCGTCGGCGGCCTTGTCGGACGTGGCCTCGGCGGCGCCCGGCTTGTAGCCGACGATGAGCCGCTCGGCGGGGACGGAGGGCGCGGCCTCGGCGGGCCCGGCGAGGGCGGTGGCCGTGTCGGCGGCGGGAGTCGTCTTCCCGGCGGGCGTCTGGGCGGCGACGGTGGTGGTCATGCCGGCCACCAGGGCCGCGGAGACCGCCGCGACGGATATCAGCTTCCGTCTCATGGGACGGGAGGAGGAGATACGCAAGGGCTTGCCTTTCTTGGCCGGCTCCGGGCAGTTCCGGAGCGGCGGGGGAGTCGCTTCGTCGTCGAAGCGGCGGGGGGAGGAACGAGAAAGGTGCGGCGCTGGGGGGCCGGCCTGGCGCGAGCCGACCCCTTCGGGGTTACCTGTGGGTCAGCTGTGGCTGGAATATAGGCATCGCCCAGGTCATGTGAATACGGGGAAAACCCTCTACCGGACGGGGAACTCACCCTCGCCGCCCGCCACTTGGCCGGTTGGGTCCCCTTTGGTATGGGTTCCACCCCCTCGCCGCGGGCGGTGCGCGCCGCCCGCGACCGGCGTTGAACGGACGCGTCCGGTGGCTCGTACCAGTCGGTGCACCGCTCCTGCCGACCGGAGGGCCGGTGCACCGCCCCTGTCGACGGCCGAGGAGGGTCCACCGAATGGACCGGACGCATCGGATGCGCACGCACTCTCCGCACCGCGCCACCGTGAGCCGCGCCGCGCTCACAGCCGCTCTCACCGTCACGGCCCCGCTGCTGCTCACGACGTGGGCCGCCGCTCCGGCCGGGGCGCACGGCGCGCCGACGGACCCGGTGAGCCGGGTGTCGGCGTGCTCGCCGGAGGGCGGGGAGCGGGCGCGCTCTGCCGCGTGCGCGGCGGCCGTGGCCGCGAACGGGGCGCCGTTCACGGCCTGGGACAACCTGCGCGTGGCGGGCGTGAACGGTCGTGACCGGCAGCTGATCCCGGACGGGAAGCTGTGCAGCGCGGGCCTGCCCGCCTACCAGGGCCTCGACCTGGCCCGCGCGGACTGGCCCTCGACCCGCCTCTCCCCCGGCGCGAAGCTGGACCTCCGCTACCGCTCGACGATCCCGCACACCGGGACCTTCAAGCTGTACCTGACGAAGCCCGGGTACGACCCCGGCAAGCCGCTCAGCTGGTCCGACCTGCCCGCGAAGCCGTTCGCCGAGATCACGGACCCGCCGCTGACCGACGGTTCGTACCGCTTCTCGGCCAAGCTGCCGTACGACCGGTCCGGGCACCATGTGCTGTTCACGATCTGGCAGAACACCAGCACGGTGGACACGTACTACTCGTGCTCGGACGTGGTGTTCCCGAAAGCGGGTTCCACGGACGGGACGGATGCTCCGGGCGGCCCGGTGACGTCCGCGACGCGTGAACCGCGTCCGTCGATGTCGCTCATCGCGGGAGGCGGCGCCGCGGCGCTGGTGCTCGCCGCGGGCGCCGCCCTCGTGTCACGCCGGCTCAGGGGCCGGTGACCCGGTCCGGTGACTCAGTTGACGAAGACCGTCGCACCGCCCTGGGTGGTGTCGGTGACGGGCGTGTACTTGGCCGTGAAGTAGCCGGTGCTGAAGCACAGGGACGAGCCCGAGGTCCGTGTGAACGGCTGAGCGGTGAAGTTGATGCTGTTGTCGCCGTTGCTCGACGTGCCGCTGATGCTGGGCGCCTGGTAGACGCAGTTGATGCTGCCCAGCAGGGTCCGCAGGACGACGGTGGTCTGGATGACCGAGCCCGGGGCCGGGGTGACGGTGACGGCACCCGCCGAGGAAACGGCGGCCGTGTAGGGCAGGTTGTTGACCGTGACGCTGGTGACGCCGAGAACGCCGGTGACGTTGCTGGTGCAGCTGCCGAAGGTGTGCTCCTTGACCGACTCGGTGGCCGTGCCGGGCGCCGCCGGGTTGTCCTTGACGTCGGCCTTGAACGTGGACGCGGCGCAGGAGACGCCGCTCGTGCCGGTGGCGCTGGAGTAGAAGTTGGCGGTCGTGCCGGAGGCGAGCGACGCGCTGAGCTCGTCGCCGACCGCGACCGCGCCGCCGCCCGCGCTGCCCGTGGTCAGGACGGTGCCGGCGGCGGAGGCGGGGGTGACACCGGCCGCCAGCACGAGGGCGGTGGCGGTGCCGGCGAGGGCCATGAGGGACTTCGTACGCATGGGGGTGCCTCTTCTCGGAAGGAGGGCTGCGGGTGGGTGCGCGCGGAAAGAGGGCGCCGCGATGTGGCTCACCACTGGACGACCGGTCACGGTCCACGAGGGAGGGGAAGGGCGATCCGGCGCCACGGATCCGGCGGAAACCAGGGAGAGTTCTAGACCCGCTGGAGAGTCAACGTCAAGGCATGGAAAGGAAGTTGATTGAGCATCAGCTGGCTTCCCTGACGCAGCGTCAAGGCTACTTGCCTCAAAAATCCGTTGAACGCAGGACGAGAATCCTGAGGTGAGAGCGTTCCCGCCTTCACAGGCAGGTCACAACCAACATCCTTTTGCCACAAGTGCCTTGACCCTTGAATGTAACCACGGGTAACTTCCTGGAAGGCTACTGCGGCGTAGCAATCAAGCGCCGCCACCGCTGTCCGCGCCAGGACAACGTGCCGTTCGCTTTCCCGCCCACCGCGTTGACAGTGCCCAGGGAGCAGACATGGCCTCACCCTCGGACGCCACGGCGTCCCACGACTCCACCCCCGGGAGACCCGGAAGGCGCGGGCGGGTCCGCCTGCGCCGCGCCGCCGTGATGGCGGTGCCGGCCACGGCGCTCACCGCGGCCCTGATGATCCTCACCGCCGAGGGTGCCCTCGGGGTGCAGTTCGCCATCTCCGGCATGCCGTTCGTGGTCACCGCCGACAAGCTCGAAGGCGAGGGCTTCGCACAGTACGGATCGCTGGACGAGATGATCCCGGACAGCCCCAACCAGGGCGACACCGGCGGCCAGGTCCTCGTCGTCACCTCGGTGGTGAAGAACGGCAAGCTGAACAACCTCTGCCAGAGCGTCGACCTCGGCGGCATCAAGCTCGTCCTCACCGCCGGCGGCGGGTCCACTCCGGTGAGCGTGCGCAACCTCGCCATCGACTCCGACGAGATCAAGGGCGACGCCGCGTTCACCAACATCGAGATCGGCCGCGACTCCAGCACCTTCGACAAGGTCGACCAGAAGGGCCCCAAGGGCGTCTACGGCCAGCAGGCGGACAAGGTCGTCATCACCGACCTGTACCAGCACAACTACGCCGCCACCGCCGCCGTCTTCAAACTGCCCGACCTGCGCATGTGGTTCGGCGACAAGGGCTGCCCGCGGTGAACCGCTTCCGCGAGTGGAGGGGGCAGCGGCCCTTCGCCGGCGGGCTGCTGCTCACTCTGGGGGGCGCCGAGATCCTGGTGACCATGAAGGCACCCCTCCCGGTCATCCTGCACATCGGCATGCAGGGGCTCGCCGGGTACCTGATACCCGGCGTGATGATCGTCTGCGGGCTGCTGATCCTGTTCAACCCCTCGCAGCGGCTGTTCTACTCGATCATCGGTGTGCTGCTCTCGGTCGGCAGCTGGCTCACCTCCAACATCGGAGGGTTCCTGATCGGGCTGGTGCTCGGCGTGACCGGCAGCGTGCTGGCCTTCGGCTGGCTCCCGGACCAGGAACCCCGCGAGAAGCGGAGTGGCAGGCGGCGGTGGGCCCGGACGGCAGAACGCCCGACCATTGGTCCGTACCAAAGTATTGACTGACCCTCACCTCACTCCTTAAATCAAGAGGCGACGCCTTCACCCCCCACTCCGGCCGGCTGGTCCGTGCGCCCGGCCGCCGTATGGAAGGACGAGCCGTGGCCTCCCAACGCCTGCTCCGCAGATGCCTGTTCGCCGCCCTGTCCGCCGTACTGGTCGCGTCTGCCACGAGCGGCGCGGCGCACGCGGATCCGCGGGACGCCTCCCCCACCGCCGCGACCGCCGCCGCGGTGGTCTTCTCCGACACCTTCGACGGTGCCGCCGGTTCCGCGGTCGACTCGTCGAAGTGGCAGATCGAGACGGGCGACAACGTCAACAACCACGAGCGGCAGTACTACACCTCGGGCACCAAGAACGCGGCCCTGGACGGCCAGGGCCACCTGGTGATCACCGCGCGGAAGGAAAACCCGGCGAACTACCAGTGCTGGTACGGCACCTGCCAGTACACCTCGGCCCGGCTGAACACCTCCGGGAAGTTCACCGCGCAGTACGGGCACGTCGAGGCCCGGATGAAGATCCCGCGCGGGCAGGGCATGTGGCCCGCGTTCTGGATGCTGGGCACACCGGTCAACTGGCCCGACTCGGGGGAGATCGACGTCATGGAGAACGTCGGCTACGAGCCCTCCACCGTGCACGGCACCATCCACGGCCCCGGCTACTCGGGCTCCGGGGGCATCGGCGCGGCCTACTCGCTGCCGGGCGGCCAGGCCTTCGCGGACGCCTTCCACACCTTCGCGGTGGACTGGGCGCCCGACTCGATCACCTGGTCCGTGGACGGCAACGTCTACCAGCGGCGCACACCGGCCGACCTCGGTGGGAAGACATGGGTGTTCAACAAGCCGTTCTTCCTGATCCTGAACCTGGCCGTGGGCGGTTACTGGCCGGGGGACCCGGACGGCTCCACCTCGTTCCCCCAGCAGTTGGTGGTGGACTCCGTGTCGGTGACGACCGGCAGCACCTCCCCCGGAGCGGCGATCAGGGGCCTGGCAGGCAAGTGCGTCGACGTCGCCGGGGCGAGCTCCGCCAATGGGACCCCGGTACAGCTCTACGACTGCAATGGCAGTGCGGCCCAGCAGTGGACCGTGGGCTCCGACGGCACGATCCGCGCCCTCGGCAAGTGCCTGGACGTGACCGACAACGGCACCGCCGACGGCTCCACCGTCCAGCTCTGGGACTGCACCGGCGGCCCCAACCAGAAGTGGGCCGTCAGCGGGGCGAACGACATCGTCAATCCACAGGCCGACAAGTGCCTCGACGTGACCGGCAACAACGCGGCCAACGGCACCCGGCTGCAGATCTGGACCTGCTCGGGCGGCGCCAACCAGAAGTGGACGATCGGCTGACCCCGCCCGCGACGCCGGGCTGATCCGAACGAACAGCCCCTGGGCCGGCCCGGAGCGTGGGTTCAGAGCGGGGGTTCAGAGCGCGGGGCGGACCGTGAGCGCCGCCGACAGCGCCGCGTGGAGGTGGGCCGGGTCGGTGCACTCGCGGCCGTACGCCACGGGGACATGCCAGTACAGGCCGGGACCCTTCGTACGGCGCGAGGGCGGGACGGCCACATGGCTGCCGTGGCCCAGCACCTGGACCTCCGGGAGGTGCCAGTCGGCCGCCTCACCGGGCGGGACCAGCCAGTACAGGATGTCGCCGTAGCCGTCCCTGATGACCGCGCCGGTCTCGTCGCCGAGGACGCCGAGCGCCCGGACACCCGCCGCGAACGGCACACGCACCGCGTCCCACCAGCAGCCGGCGGCCAGGGTGCGCACCTCGGAGCCATGGGGGGACATCCATCGCGGAACCCTGCGGACTGTCATCACGCTCACCGGCCTTACTGAGTGTGCTCCGAGCGTAGGGAACACCTGGGGCCGACGGCTTGTCGCTGCGCGCACGGGAGTTGTCGGTGCGCGCACGGAGGTTTCCTGGCGTACGCAGCGCTCACAGGCGCCCTCCTCGACGTAACTACTGTGGCGTAGGGTGACGGGCCGTACCGACGCTCCGACTGCCCGGGAGGCCCCGATGGGACACCCAACCCCCTTACTGATAGACGCCACCGGCCGTGACATCCAAGGTGAAGCCGCCCGGATACGCGCGAGGGGCCCGCTGACCCGCGTGGAGCTCCCCGGCGAGGTCGAGGCGTGGTCGGTCAGCAGCCCCGAACTGCTGAAGAGGCTGCTCACCGACCCGAGGGTGTCCAAGGACGCGCGACAGCACTGGCCCCGGTTCATCGACGGCCTGATCACCCCGGAGTGGCCGCTGTTCACCTGGGTCGCCGTCCACAACATGTTCACCGCGTACGGCGGCGACCACAAACGCCTGCGCACCCTGGTGTCCAAGGCCTTCACCGCACGCCGAACGGCCGCGCTGAAGCCGCGCATCGAGCAGATCACGAAGGAGCTCCTCGACGGCATCGCGGAGGCCGGGCGCGGCGCCGAACGCGTCGATCTGCGCGAGGCGTTGTGCTACCCGCTGCCGATCCGCGTGATCAGCGAACTGTTCGGCCTGCGCGAGGAGAACAGCGCGGAGCTGCGGAAGCTGGTGGACCGCATCTTCGACACCTCCGCCGAACCGGGCGAGATGACCGCCGCCTACGAGCGGCTGTACGCCGTGCTGGGCGAACTCGTCGCCTCCAAGCGGCAGTCACCCGGCGACGACCTCACCACCGGACTGATCACGGCCCGCGACGAGGAGGGCGACACCCGGCTCAGCGAGCAGGAGCTGCTGGACACGCTGGTGCTGATGATCAGCGCGGGGCACGAGACCACCGTCAACCTCCTGGACAACGCGATCCACGCGCTGCTCACCCACCCCGAGCAGCTCGCGCACGTGCGGTCGGGCCGGGCCTCCTGGGACGACGTGGTGGAGGAGACGCTGCGCCGTGACGCCCCCGTCGCCAGCCTGCCGCTGCGGTACGCCGTGGAGGACATCGACCTCGGTGAACTCGGCGGCCCCGAGGGGACGGTGATCAGCAAGGGCGAACCGATCGTGGCCGCGTACGCGGCCGCCGGGCGCCACCCCGAGCTGCACGGTGCGGACGCGGACGTCTTCGACGTCACCCGGGCCGACAAGGAACACCTGGCCTTCGGGTACGGCGTCCACCACTGCCTGGGCGCACCGCTGGGCCGTATGGAGGCCAGGGTCGCCCTGCCCGCCCTGTTCGAACGGTTCCCCGACCTCGAACTCGCTGCGGACGAGGCAGAGTTGGGTCACGTGGAGTCCTTCATCTCCAACGGTCACCGCCGCCTGCCGGTACGCCTCGGCTGACGGCGCGAGCCGTACGGGAGGGTCACTCCCCGCGCCACCACGCCAGCAGCCGGGCCCAGCCGCTCTTCGGGCGGCCGGGCTCGGCCGTGGGGAGTGCGTACTGCGCGCCCGGCCCGTACGGTCCCGCCGCCGGGCCGCTCCGGGGTGCCGGTGCCGCGTCCGCGGCCGGTGTGGTGACAGTGGTCGGCGGGAAGGTGACCGGCAGTGCGGCGAGCGCCCGGTGGAAGGGGCCGGGACGCCACTCCAACTCATCGACCGGGACGGTCAGTTCGAGGTCCGGCAGCCGGTCGAGGAGCTTCTCCACCGCCACCGCCGCGATCAGCCGGGCCTCGCTCTGTGCCGGGCACTTGTGCGGGCCGGCGCTCCACGCCAGGTGCGCCCGGTTGCCCGCCCGCTGATCGGAGGACAGGGCGGGGTCGGTGTTGGCGGCGGCGAGGCTGATGACGAGGGGATCGCCCGCCTTGAGCAGCGTGCCCTCGTACACGACGTCGTGCTTCGGGTAGTGCACCGCGTAGTTGGCCATCGGCGGATCGGTCCAGAGCACCTCGTCGAGGGCGTCCTCCACCGGCATGCTGCCCCCGGAGAGGCTGCCCGCGAACCGGTCGTCGGACAGCAGCAGCCGCAGACCGTTGGCGATCAGGTTCTGCTGCGGCTCGGTGCCCGCGCCCATGAGCACGACGAGGCTGTGGACCATCTCGTCGTCCGCGAGCTCCGCCGGATGCGCCAGCAGCCAGGACGTCACGTCGTGGCCGGGGCGGGCCCGCTTCAGCTCGACCAGTTCGATCAGCGTGGTCGTCAGCAGTTCGTTGGCCTTCTCGGCGTCCACTCCGTCGAAGATCCCGGACATGCCCTCGACCAGCCGGACCCCGTAGTCGGCGGGGCAGCCGAAGAGGTGGTTGAACACGAGCAGCGGCAGGACCTGCGCGTACTCACCGAGCAGGTCCGCCTCCCCCGCCGACGCGAACCGGTCGATGAGCGTGTCGGCACTGCGCTCCACATAGCCGCGCAACATGCTCGGCTCGACGCGGGCCAGGCTGTCGGTGATGGCGCCGCGCAGCCGCCGGTGCTCCTCGCCGTCGGTGAACAGGGCGTTGGGCCGGTACATCATCATCGGCACGACCGGGCTGTCCATGGGGACGGTGCCGTCGGCGAGGTCGTTCCAGCGGCGGGGGTCCTTGGCGAAGGTCTCCGGGGTGCGCAGCACATGCAGGGCGGCGGCGTACGACGTGACGAGCCTGGCCCGCACACCGGGCGCGAGCTCGACGGGCGCGGTCGGTCCCTTCTTGCGCAGCCGGCGGTAGACGGCGCCGGGATCGGAGGCGAACTCGGGGCCGTACATGGGCTCGTGGGCCGGGCAGCCCGGGGGCGGTACGGGTGGTACGGAGGTCACGCGTGCTCCAGTGTGCCGGTGCGGCCGATCAGATACTCGACGAGGGCGATGAGCGCCCGCGTGGACGACTCCTGGTCACGGGCGTCGCAGCGGACGAGCGGGGTCTCGGGCAGCAGGTCGAGGGCCTCGCGCACCTCGTCCAGCTCGAACAGGGGCGCGCCGTCGAAGTGGTTGACGGCGACCGCGTACGGCAGCCCCAGCTCCTCCAGGACGCCCATGACCTCGAAGGACTGGTCGAGCCGACGGGTGTCGGCGAGGACGAGCGCGCCGAGGGCGCCGCGGGTCATGTCCTGCCACAGCTGCGTGAAGCGCTGCTGGCCGGGTGTGCCGAACAGGTACAGCACGAGGCGGTCGCTGAGGGTGAGCCGGCCGAAGTCGAGGGCGACCGTGGTGGTCGTCTTGTCGCGGGTACCGGCCAGGTCGTCGACCAGGGCGCCCGCCCGGGTCATGACCTCCTCGGTGCGCAGCGGCCGGATCTCGGAGAGCGACCCGACGAACGTGGTCTTGCCGACGGCGAAGTGACCGACGACCAGCAGCTTGACCGCGGTCTTCACGGTGGGCAGCAGATAGACGTCGGACGTGGCGTCAGAGGCGGGCGCGGAGCCCATCGAGGACCTCCTCCAGGATGCGGATGTCGAACGCCGGGTTCGCCGGGACGTAGGGAGCGCGGGTGACGAGATGGCCGCTGTCCATGAGGTCGGCGACCAGCACCTTGGTGACGCTGACCGGCAGCACCAGGTGCCCGGCCACCTCGGCGATGGACAGGGCGCCGGGCCGGCACAGCTCCACCACCCGGCGCTTCTCCGGACTGAGACCGGTCAGCGGCAGGTCTTCCCCGGTGACCACCATCGTGACCAGGTCCAGGGTGTTGCGGGACGGGAAGGCGCGGCCGTCCGTGACGACGTACGACCGCACCAGTCGCTCCGGAGGGCGGCGCCGGGGGGTCATGCCGGGCTGCCGGTGTCCAGTCGGGCCGGGATGGTCAACTGCTGGCCGAGCCGGTCGACCAGCTTGTGCATGCGGTAGGTCACGGCTTCCATGTCCACGTGCTCGCTGGTGGAGACCGCGAGGTAGGCGCCCTCTCCGGCGGCTATGAGGAAGACGAAGCCGTGCCCGAACTCGATCAGTGTCTGCCGCCACGGGGTGTCCGGGGTTCCGCAGAACTCGGCCGTGCTCCGGCTGATGGACTGCAACCCGGCGAGCCCCGCCGCGAACCGTTCGGCGTCGTCCCGGTCGATGTGGGCGGAGTGGGCGCGCAGCATACCGTCGGCGGAGAGCAGGATCGCGTGCCGCGCCTCGGGCACCTTGAGCACCTCGTCGAGCATCCAGCCCAGCTCGTTGGTCGTGGGCTCGATCATGCGTGGGGGGTCCCTTCATCGTGGTGGTGCGTCGCCTGCGTGGCTTGGTGCGGGGCGGGGTCGTCCCGTACGGCGCCGGAGTCGCGGTCCCGCTCCGGCTCGGGTTCGCTGCCGAGGACTTCCCACACGGGCTCGTAGCGCGGGGTTTCCGGCGCGGACTCCGCCGCGGAGGCGCGGCGTATGGCTCCGAGAGCGGCCTCGAACCGGTCCGTCTCCCCGTCGCGCCGGTCCGTCTCCCCGTCGCGCTCGTCGTCCGCGGCTGTGGGCGTGTCCTCAGCGGGTACGACGCTCCGGGTGCCCTCACGCACGGACTCGTGGGCCTCCGTCTCCGGGGCGGGCCGTCCGGGCTCCTCCGGCGCTTCCCCCCGCGGGGCCTCGCCGGCCGTCCGTTCTCCTCGTTCTCCTCGTTCTCCCCACTCTCCCGTTCCCGCTCCCGCCTCGCGGCCGAAGCGGGTGCCGCGGGCGAAGGCGCCCATGATGCGGGCGTTCTCCTCGGGCGAGCGGGTGGGGGCGTCCTCCGCCGGGGCGGAGGCGGGTGCGGACGCGGTGGTGGCCGGCTTCGACGGGGTGCGACGGCGCCGCTTCGGCAGACCGCCCACCGTCGTGCCCTCGGGTTCCGTCCGGTGCGGGGCGGGGTCGGTCACGGGCTCCGGCTCGGGCTCGGGAGCGGGTGCGGGCGTCCGGCGCGCGGGCGTCTCGACGACCGCCGGCTCCGGGGCCGGGGACTTCGCATGGGTCAGCAGGGCCGACGGCACGAACACCACGGCGCGGACACCGCCGTACGGCGACCGTGTGTCGACGGAGACGCTGAAGCCGTAACGCCGGGCGAGCACGCCGATGACGGAGAAGCCGAACTGGGGCGGGTCGTCGAGGCGGGTCACGTCCACCGAGCGCCGCCCGCTCAGCAACTCGCCCGCCCGCTCGACCGCCTGCCCGTCCATGCCGACGCCGGCGTCGTCGATGACCACGCAGGCGCCGTTGTGCACGGCCTGGACGTTGACCTCGACGTGGGTGCCCGGCTGGGAGTGGCGGGCCGCGTTGTCGAGGAGTTCGGCGACGGCGAGGACGACGGGCTCCACCGCGCGGCTCTCGACGGCGAGGTCGACCTGGCCGGTGACGCGGACGCGCCGGTAGTCGCGGATGCGGGACGTCGCGCCGCGGACGACCTCGACCAGCGGTGAGGTCGCCCGCTGGCGTCCCGGCCAGGAGCCGCACAGCACGGCGATGGCCTGGGCGCGGCGGCCGAACTGGGCGTTGGTGTGGTCGATCTCCATCAGGTCGCGCAGCACGTCGGGACGGTCGTGCCGCTCCTGCATCTCGGAGATGGACACCTGCTGTTCGTTGGCGAGGGCCTGGATGGAGCGCATCGACGCCTTCAGCGCGGCCTTCGCGGACTGGTCGGCGCGTGCCTGCGCGTGCTCCACGGCGCCGGTGAAGCGGGCCAGGATCTCTTCGAGACCCTTCGCGAACTCCGTGTCGGCCAGCCGGGCGTCGAGGGGGCCGGGGGCGCGCTGGTGCGGGGAGTCCGCGAGGGCGGGCAGGCGGACCGTGACCATGTGTCGCAGTTCCTCGTCCCGTGCGCGCAGTCCGTTCGCGAGGTCCGCGCTGCGTCGGCGCTGCCGACGGGTGATCCCGTACTGACGCAGCAGAAGCACGGCAGCGGCCAGCAACAGCGCGGCCAGGCCCCAGGTCACCGCCTCCGGCATGGGCTCGGTCATGAGGTACACAAGTCCTTACGTCACGTGCATAATGCGCCACGTCCTCACGTCGCCGCGGGCGCGCGTGAGTGGGCGGAGCGCCTGATGATACTTTCACGCCGGCGTGCACACTTTCCCTCACGCGCAGGGGAGTTGCCCTGAGGCGCACAGGTGGTGCACGCGGAGCGAGGACGGCGCGCGGTGCTCAACTCCGGCATATGCCCTGGCTGATGGTCGCCCATGGCAACCGGTGGCCCACTAGGGTTCCCCGCAGTAACAGCCGGTGCCCCGCGAACGGAAAGCGTCGCCCGGCCGTACAGAAGAGCATGGACGACACCGTCGGGACCCGTCACCGCGAAGGAGGTTCGTTGTCCGCGGGAAGCTACACCGTCGAGTCGCTGACCACAGGACAGGTGGAATCGCACGAACGCGCCGACTTCTGGAGCGAGCACATCGGGGCGTACCACTCCCGGATGGGCTTCAGGTACGCCCGCCCCGACGACTTCCACGGCGAGACGATCCGCCAGCTCACCGGGGCCTACCAACTCGTCAGGTTCGCCTCGGACGAGGTGGAGTACAGCCGGACCCCGCGTCAGGTGCGGCACGATCCGGACGAGGACTACCGTCTGCTGCTCCCCGTGCGCGGGGAGATCGTGCTGCGGCAGAACGGCCAGGAGGCCCGGCTCACCCCGGGGACGGGTGCGCTGGTCACGTTCGGGGCGCCCTTCGTGTGCCTGCAGGGCGCGGACATCCAGGCGTTCATCCTCACCATCCCGGCCCGTGAGGTGGACGGCCCGCTGAACCGGAAGTCGCCGGTGGCGACCGGCTTCGACCTGACCCGGGGCCTGGGCCGGATCGTGCGCTCCATGCTGGGCGACCTGCACGAGGAGCGCGACCGTCTCACCGACCCGCAGTTCAACGCCGTCTCCGACCGCATCGTCGAACTGGTCTGCATGCTCACCGCCGGCGACGACCGCCCCGACGCGCCCGGCCACCTGGGCGAGGTCGAGGCCATGGTCCGCCGCTATGTGCGCGAGCACGCCGGTGACCCGGGGCTCACGGGTACGTCGATGGCGCACGCCCTGGGCTGGTCGCTGCGCCAGATACAACTCGCCCTGCAACGTGCGGGGACCACGCCCCGCGACCTGATCCGCGAGGAGCGCCTGCGGCTGGTCCGTGACCGCCTTCAGTGCGCGGAGTGCGAACACATGACGATCACGGACCTGGCCCATGCCTCGGGCTTCTCCTCGGCCAGCACGCTGAGCACGGCGTTCCGCCAGCGGTACGGCGTGAGCCCGCGTGAGATGCGGTACCGGTCCCGCTGACGCCGGGCCCACTGCGGGCCGACTCCGCGGCTCCGCCGCGTGGGTGCGACCAGCCGACCAGCCACAAGGAACCGGAGCAGCCACCCACGGCCCGCGCTCCGAGGATTCCGTTTTCCCCGATCCGGAACGCTGGTCAACCGGCCCCGGACACCACCGGCCCCGTCCCACGGATGAGCCACGCATCCGCCGGTCCGCCGCGCGCCCGGCCCGGAGTCCCGGTGAACCGTCGCATGTCCGGTCCGGACAACTGGCGTTGCGTTGTACACCGATATTCGGACACCCGGCGCCACGGGGATGCGCACAGCGAACTCCGTGCCCTCACCACCGGAATCGGCCAAGCGGACCCGGTGAAGCCAGGTGCGGTCCGGCAGCGCCCCCTGCGGGTTCGTCGCGCTGCACCTGGCCTTCCCCGGAGCCGTTCAGCCGGGGAACGCCCCCGCGATCCCGTTCGTGCCGAGGCGCTCGAAGCGTTCCTGGACGTTGGCGGCGAACGCCTGCTGCTCGCTGCCGGGGTAGGCCTGCCCGGTGATGTTCATGGCCACGGTCAGGACACCGCTGATGGGAGCGCCCGGCGAGGTGCGCACCGGGGTGCACAGGAAGCTGAACTCCTGCGGCTGCGGGTAGTCGTACGTGGCGATCTGGGCGCGGCCGAGTGTGGCGGGCCGGCCGGTGTGGAAGGCGTCGTCCATCGCGTTGAAGACCCCGATGGACTCCAGGCCCGGCAGCGCCATCCTGCCCGGACTGAACTGCGGGACCATGCCGAAGGCCTGGCCCTGCTTGCCGTTGGCGTACCGCAGCAGATGGTTCGGGCCCTCGGTGAGCATGATGGGGAAGGGGGCGCCGTCGAAGACCGCGAAGAGTTCCTGCTGCTGGGCGAGCAGGCTGTCGCGCAGCTTGAAGTCGGTGACCAGGGTCTCCGTGAGCTCCTGCATGTGCTCGCGTATTCGGCGATCCCAGATGCGGGGCTTGGTGTCGGCCACACACACGGTGCCCAGGACCATGCCCGTGTTGTCGCGCAGCGGGGTGCCCAGGTACGAGCGCACGCCCAGGTCGTTGACCAGCGGGTTGCCCTTGAAGCGCGGGTAGTCGAAGACGTCGTCCAGGGCGAGCTGGGAGCCCTGGGCCACCACGTGCGGGCAGAAGCCGTAGTCGCCGGGGGCCTCACGGGAGAGGTTGCTCAGGTCGAAGGCGATGCCGCCGTTACCGGGGTCCGCCTTGTCGTCGGGCGATGCGGTGGGCACGTACATGCCGCGGAACATCTGCCGCTCGTCGTTGATGAAGTTCACCATGGCCAGCGGGGCCTGGGTGAAGCTGGCCGCGAGCCGGGCGATGCGGTCGAAGGTGGCTTCCGCGTCGACGTTGTTGAGGCCGAGAACCTGCAGTCGCAGCTTGCGCTGATCACCCGCGAGGCGCGCCTGCTCGGATGTGGTCAGGGGATCCATGAGGTCAGATGAAAGCAGAATATACGACTCCGCGGATCACCCCACCCGTTATTTTCCGTCTCACTTGGCTCATCATCAACACTTGAGCGGTCGAGACGACGCGGTCCCCGCACCCGCTTGAGCACCGGCGGGCCCGCCCGGCCCGGCTGCCTCATGCGCATGACCAATCTCAGAGTCTGTCCAAATATTTGCAGGTTTCAACCTCGGGCGATCAGTTCCCGCCAATCCTTGAGCGGCAAACGAGCGGAAACGGTTTTGCGTACGACAATCGTGCGGTGGGCCGATTTTCGACGATCGCCCGTACGGCGCGCTGGGGAGAGAGGGCTTGGGTCGGTGGGGCAAGAGCGGTTCGACACGCGGGCACCACGACGGGAGTGTGGGCGGGAACACCCTGGCGTCCTGGGCGGTTTCACGCCAAGATCCACTGAGCGCACAGTGTCACGGTGCACTATCCGGAGCGGTCGGCCGCCGTTCCGGTTATGCACAGGCCACGCACCGAGCTGCACGGCGGAGACTCCGGTCGACGAGGTCCGGGAACTCGCCTCACACTCATAACCCGTTCCCACCCGCCCGCAGCCGGGGACCCCGGTGGCGAAGCGGACGTCAAGCGCGCCATCACACACGCTCATCGACGAAGCAGTGAAGGAGAGTTCCGTTGAAGAGGTCGGACGTGGACTCACGGTCCGTGGCAGTGGTCGGTATGGCCTGCCGACTCCCGGGTGCGTCCGGGGCCGATGAACTGTGGGCCCTGCTGCGCAACGGTAGCGACGTCACGAGCGAAACCCCGCCGGAACGTTACGATGTCGACGCTCTGTTCGATCCCCATCCCGGCCCCGGCAAGCTCGCCAGCCGACGCGCCGGGTACGTGGACGCCGCCGACTTCGACGCCGAGTTCTTCGGCATGTCCGGGGCGGAGGCGGTCGAGCTCGACCCCCAGCAGCGGCTGTTGCTGATGACCGCCTGGGAGGCGCTGGAGGACGCGGGCCAGCGGCCCGACCAGCTGGCCGGCAGCCGAACCGGGGTGTTCGTGGGCAACGCACGGGCGGACTATCTGGAGCTGGCTCTCCGGCAGGGGCCGGAGGGGGTGACGGCTGCCCACCTCCACAACTTCCGCTCGCTGCTGGCCGCCCGGCTGTCCCACTTCTTCGACCTTCGCGGGCCCAGCGTCGTCGTCGACACGGCGTGCTCATCGTCGCTGACCGCCGTTCACCAGGCGGTGCAGAGTCTGCGGGCCAGGGAGTCCCCCATCGCCCTGGTGGCCGGAGTGAACATCAAGATACGCCCCGATGAAGGTCTGGTGATGACCGCGGCCGGGGGAATGTCGGCCGACGGCCGCAGCCGGTTCGGGGACGCGGCAGCCGACGGGCACGCGCCGAGCGACGCGGTCGGCGTCGTCGTACTGAAGCCGCTCAACTCCGCCCTCGCCGACGGGGACCGCATCCGCGCCGTCATCCAGGGCAGCGCCATCGGCAACGACGGCCGCACCAGCGACTCGGTGCTCAACTCCTCGCTCGCCGGGCAGCTGGAGGTGCTGCGCTGGGCGTACGAGGACGCCGCACTGGACCCGGCCGAGGTGGACTACGTGGAGGCGCACGGCTCCGGCTCCCCCTCCTTCGACCCGCTGGAGCTCACCGCGCTGGGTGAGGTGCTGGGCCGGGGGCGGCCGACCAACCGGCCGCTCCTGGTGGGATCGGTGAAGACCAACATCGGGCACGCGGAGGCCGCCGGCGGTCTGGCCGGGCTGATCAAGACGGTGCTGTGCCTGGAGCACGGAAAGGTGCCGGCCAGCCTCCACCTCAGCACCCCGAACCCCAAGGTCCCCTGGGACAGGCTGCCGCTGGCGATACCCGGCGCGCTCTGCAAGCTGCCCGACCGCGGGCGGCCGGCCCTCGCGGGCGTCTCCGGACAGGGCTCCTCGGCGCTCAACGCCCATGTGGTCCTGCGCCAGGCGGACGCCCCCAGGTCCCGTGTGAGGGACGCCAAGCCGGGCACACCGTACGTGCTCCCGCTCTCCGCCCGCACGCCCGCCGCCCTCGACGCGCTGGCCCGCAGGTACGCCGAGTACCTCTCCCCCACCGGACCCGGCTGGGCCCACTCGGTGCGGGACATCTGCTTCAGCGCGGCCACTCGCCGCCAGCACCACGAGCACCGGATGGCCGTCGTCGGCGCCACCCACGAGGAGCTGGTCGCCGCGCTCACCGGGGTGCCGGGCGCGGGCGGCGATTCCGTGCTCGCCGCCCAGTACCGCAGGGGCGAGTACGTGGACTGGAACCGGGAGTTCAAGAAGGGCGGCAACTACGTGCCGCTCCCCCTGTATCCCTGGCAGACAAAACGGTACTGGCCGGGCGAGGGGACCTCCACCGAGGACGGCGACCTGACCTCATGGGTGCTGCGTGAGCACGCCCGCACCGGTTTCGACGACGGCTCCACGCTCACCGAGATCGGCATCGACTCCCTCGCGAAGCTGCGCATCGTCGTCGAGCTGACGAAACGGTCCAACCAGGAGGTCGACCCCGAGGAGTTCGGTCGGCTGCGCACGGTCGGCGAACTACGCGAGTGGACCCGGGCTCTGGAGGCCGCGGCGCGATGACTGATCCGCAGATCCGGACCTCCGAGGCCGCACAGAGCACGGCCGGGGCGGTGAGCCACCCGGCGACCCTCTACGACTGGTTCGCCCGGTCCGCCGACGAGTTCGGAGACTCGGTGGTCGCCCTGGAGGTCGACGGCGAGGAGTTCACCTACGCGCGGCTGCGTGATCTCGCGGAGCGGATCGCGGGGCGGCTGGTCACGGCGGGGGCCGGTGCCCCGCCGCGACGGGTCGGGCTGATGGCGAGCCGGTCGGTGGTCTCGTACGCGGGCTACCTGGCGATCCTGCGGGCCGGCGCGACCGTCGTCGTGCTCAATCCGGAGCATCCGGCGGGGCGGACCGCCGACATCGTACGGGCGGCGGAGCTGGACCTCGTGCTCACGGACACGCCCGGAAACAATCCGGCCATTCCTCAGCTTGTCCTGGTGCCGAGTGAGTTGGGGGACCTGGCCGCCGAGCCCACGCCCGACATCGAGCACCCACGGGTCGCTCCGGACGATCTCGCGTACATCATCTTCACGTCCGGCTCGACCGGTGCGCCGAAGGGCGTGCCGATCACCCACCGCAACATCTCGGCCAATCTCAGTCATGTGGCCTCCCGTTACGGCATCGGGCCGGGCAGCCGCCTCTCGCAGGCCTTCGAGCTCACCTTCGACGGCTCGGTGCACGACCTGTTCGTCACCTGGGCCGGTGGGGGCACGCTGGTGGTACCGGCGCGCAGCCAGCTCCTGTCCCCGGTGAAGACCGTCAACACCCTGCGGCTCACCCACTGGTTCTCGGTGCCGTCCCTGATCACCTTCGCCTCCCGGCTGGGCACCCTGAAGCCGGGCAGCATGCCGACGCTGCGGTGGAGCATCTTCGGCGGTGAGCCCCTCACGCTGGCGGCGGCCCGTGAGTGGCGGGAGGCCGCACCGGACAGCGCCCTCGAAGTGCTGTACGGACCGACCGAGCTGACCATCTCCTGCACGGGCTACCGCTTCCCCGCGGACCTCGCCGACTGGCCCGAGACCCCCAACGGCACGGCACCGATCGGCAGCTGCTTCCCGACGCTGGACTTCCTGCTGCTGGACGAGGACGGCAAGCCCTCCGACGACGGCGAGCTGTGCATGCGCGGCCCGCAGCGGTTCCCCGGCTACCTCGACCCGGCGAACAACCCCGGCCGCTTCGTCGACCTCGACGCGACGGGCCGCCCGGCCGAGGGGCACTGGTACCGCACGGGGGACCACGTGGCCCTCAAGGACGGCCTGCTGATCCACCTCGGGCGCACCGACCAGCAGGTGAAGATCCGCGGCCACCGCATCGAGCTCGGGGAGATCGAGGCGATGCTGCGCGAACAGGACGGTGTGCGGGACGCGATCGTCCTCGCGGTTCCCGCCCCCGACGGCGAGCCGGAGCTGGAGGCCGTGGTCAGCGGTCCCGGCTGCGACACCGACGCACTGTTCACGGGCCTGCGTGACCGGCTGCCGCCGTACATGCTGCCCCGCCGGATCTCCGTCCTCGACGCGCTGCCCCTCAACGTCAACGGCAAGATCGACCGCAGGGCCCTGATCACGGAACTCTCCCGCTCCCGCTGAACCTCCGCCCCCTCACACCTCCCCCAACCCCCCCCACATCCTCTCCAACCGCTCAATTCAATACCGCAAGTGAGGCACCCACATGTTCGACGCCATCGTGGTCGGGGCGCGCTGCGCCGGGGCCCCCACCGCCATGCTGCTGGCCCGTGCGGGACACCGGGTCCTCCTGCTCGACAAGGGAGCCTTCGGCTCCGACACCCTCTCCACCCATCTCATCCACCAGCCGGGCATCGCGACCCTCGCCCGCTGGAACCTGCTCGACACGCTGCGCGCCACCGGCTGCCCGCCCCTTGAGCGGGTGTCGTACGAGGTGGCGGACATACGGCTCGAAGGATGTGCCCGGGGTGTCGAGGGCCAGCGCGCCGCGTACGCCCCCCGGCGCCGCGTCCTGGACGCCGTCCTGGTCGAGGCAGCCATCGCGGCCGGCGCCGAGTACCGCGAGAAGTGCCAGGTGACCGGCCTGCTGCACGACGACAGCGGGCGGGTCGTCGGCGTCGAGGGCAGGCACGGCGGGCGGCCCTTCAGCGAGCGCGCCCACCTGGTCGTAGGCGCCGACGGCATGCGCTCCACGGTCGCCGACCTCGTGAAGGCGCCGTACACAGTCGAGGACCCTCGACTGACCTGCGCGTACTACACGTACTTCACCGACGTGCCGGCCACCATGGAGCTGCACGAACGAGCCGGGGCCTGGGTGGCGGCGGTGGCCACCCACGACGACGCGACGCTGGTCCTCACCTACTTCCCGCAGTCCCGCTTCGACGAGGTCCGCGCGGACGCGTTCGGCGCCTACCTGGAGCAGATCCGCACCACCGCGCCCGGACTGTACGAGCGTCTGGACGGCAAGCAGCCGGTCGAACGGCTGCGCGGCACGGGCGACCAGCAGAACTTCTTCCGGCAGGCGTCCGGTCGCGGCTGGGTGCTGGTCGGCGACTCGGGTCATCACAAGGACTCCATCACCGCACGCGGAATCAGCGACGCGTTCATACAAGTAGAATCTTTTGTGAAACATGCAGGTCCAGTTCTGGGAAGCAGTCCGGAACGGCTCGACGCCGCGCTGGAGGAGTACGCCAAGGAGCGCGACAA
This sequence comes from Streptomyces bluensis, assembly GCF_014650715.1. Taxonomy (GTDB): domain Bacteria; phylum Actinomycetota; class Actinomycetes; order Streptomycetales; family Streptomycetaceae; genus Streptomyces; species Streptomyces bluensis. Next base: position 55,948 of record NZ_BMVM01000021.1, read on the forward strand.
CACCCTCACGGCGGGCTACGAGGCCACGCTGGGGGTCGCTCAACTGGATCCGCACGAACAGCGGTTGTCGCTGTTGAGGGCGGTGCAGCAGGATGCCGAACTGACCTCGATCTACTTCGACACGGTGGCCGGGATCGGTTCGGCCGGCGCACTATACACCCCAAAACTTCTGGCACTTTTGTGATTTCCGTCAACTGGTGTGAATGCGCTGGAAGTTGTGGTCAGGCGGATGCTGACGGTGAGCCGAGGGCCTGGTACGGTTCACCCGGCCGCTGACATATGCCCAGCCCTTGTCAAGGCGGCACGCGCGGGGGATCTCGGGCACTGCGCACCAACGCCCCGACCGTTAAACCAGTGTTTCGCTGTCGTACGAGGAATCAGATGCCAGGCACCCGGGACCGGCGGACACGTCATCGGTCCGCCTCTCGCAAGAATCTCCGGTTCTCGTTCGTCGTGCCGTTCGTCGTGCCCGCAGTCCTCGCCACTGGTGTGTGGGGCTACACGGCGGTCGGACTCGTCGACGAGCAGATCCAGCTGCTGGCCGAGACGGACCGGGCGTCCGCCGTCGCCGGTCCGGCACAGGAGCTCATCACCCGGCTCCAGGAGGAGCGCCGTCTCACCGCCATGTGGCTGGCGAGCCGCGGCGGCGCCACCCGCGCGGAGCTGGACGAGGCCCGCGAGAAGACGGATGCCGCCGTCGCCTCGTACCAGACGAAGTCCTCCTCCGGGCTGGACACCTCGGCGTTGACGAGCGCGGGCGGGAAGCTCGACGAGGCGCTGGACAAGCTGATCGAGCGCCGGAAGGCGATCGACGAGGCCCGCCTCAACAGCGCCGGCGCCTTCCAGTACTTCACCGGCGCCGTCACCAACGGCACCGACGTGATCGCCGCCGCCCTGGACAGCGACGACGCGTCCCTCGCCCAGGCGGGCACCGCCACGACGGCCGTCATCCGGCTGACGGAGATGCTCTCGCGCGAGGACGCGCTGATCTCCGGCGCGCTGCCGTCGCGGCAGATGAGCGAGACGGTCCGCGCCCAGTTCCTTCAGTACCAGGCGGTCCAGCGGGAGTTGCGGGCCGCGCTGACCGCCCGTGACCTGCCCGCCGGCGGGGCCGCCTCCTACGGGGAGATCACCGACAGCCGCCAGTGGGCATCGATCGGTGCCGTCGAGGACGCCGTCACGGGCGCCCGCGGCACGGAGCTGCCCCGGCCCGCGCCGTCGTGGCCGGACGCCGCCGGGACCGTGGTCGGCGACCTGCAGACGCTGGGCGCCGACTCCGTGCGCGGCGTGGGCGACTCCGCCTCCGACCGCGCCGGGGACCTGCTGATCGGCGTACTCCTGGGCACCGCGGCCACACTGGCCGCGCTCGTCGCCGGCGGGCTGCTGGCCCTGCGCGGCCACCGCTCCGCCATCGACCGGCTGGCCGAACTCCAGCAGAAGACCGAGGAACTGTCCGGTGTCTGGCTGCCGCAGGTGCTGGCCCGCATCGAGCGCGGCGAGCGCATCGAACCGCAGTCGCTCGCCCACCAGGCCCACCCCTCCGCCGACGAGATCGAGCGGCTCGGCGCGGCCATCGACCACCTCGGCCGCGTCGCCGCCGACACCGCCGTACGGCAGAACCTCGGCCGCGAGGGCACCGAGAAGGTCTTCGCGCAGCTCATCCGCCGTACGCAGATCCTCATCCACCGCCTCATCTCGCTCCTGGACGACCTGGAGCGCAAGCACGAGGACTCCGACCTGCTGAAGGACATCTTCAAGGTCGACCACCTCGCCACCCGCGTCCGGCGGCACGCGGAGAACCTCGTGATCCTCTCCGGCGCCCCGCCGAGCCGCCGGATGACCGCGCCCGTCTCCATCACCGACGTGATGCGCAGCGCCGTCGCGGAGACCGAGGCGTACACCCGGGTCAAGGTGAAGAACCTTCCCGCGGACCGGCGTCTGGCCCTGACCGGCCGGGCCGTCGCCGACGTGACCCACCTGCTCGCCGAGCTCATCGAGAACGGCACGAGCTTCTCGCCGCCGGAAACGCAGGTGTTCATCAGCGCGACGAAGGTGGCCAAGGGCCTCGCGGTGCATGTCGAGGACCACGGCCTCGGCATGCCGGAGGAGATGCGCGAGAAGGCCAACGAGTTGCTCGCGCACCCGCCCAAGCTGGACATGACGGCGCTGGGCGAGGACCCGCGCCTCGGCCACTTCGTGGTGGCCCGGCTCGCCGAGCGGCACCACATCAAGGTGGAGCTGCGCGAGTCGGTGTACGGCGGCACGCTCGTCGTCATGCTGCTGCCCTCGGACCTGCTGGAAGAGATCGACTCGCCGGTCCTGGACCAGCTGAAGTCGGCCGCCGCGACGGTGAACCAGGTGCAGGCGCCGAGCGAACGCACCGGGATCGGCGGGGCCGACACGGCGGACACCGACGTGCCCCCGGCGGTGGCCGAGACCGCGCTCGCCGGCGTGGGCGCCGGGGCGGGCGAGATGACCGCCGGTTCGACGGTCGTCGCCGCCCCCGGCGGTGACGTACTGACGCACACACGGATGCCGGACTACAGCGGGTTCCCCGACTACGGCGGTGCGGGTCTGCTGCCCCCCGCGGCGGACAACGGCGCCTCCGGTCCGACGGCATGGGCCGCCCCGCAGGAACACCCCGTTCACCACGCCGAGCCCGGCTACGGCCATCCCGCGGAACGGGGCGTCCCCGCCGGTGCGGAGGCCACGGCCGGAGCGGGAGTCGGTGCCGGACTTGCTGCCGGTGCGGGGTTCAGTGGTGGAGCAGGGCTCAGCGGCGGAGCGGGACTCAGCGGCGGAGCGGGACTCAGCGCGAGTGCGGGCACGGGAGTCGGCTCGACGTCGGTGTCCCGTGGCGCGGGTGTCGACGCCGGTGCCAGAGCCTCGGCTCGCGGTACCGACGCGCGGCCGGCCGGCGAGCCCCACAGATCCGCCCCCACCCGTGGCTCGGTCCCGGCGCCCGCCGCGAACCCGGCGTCGGCCTCCGGTTCCCTGAGCACTCCCACGGTCCTGCCGCAGCGGACCCGGGGAGCCAGCCTCGCCCAGCAGCTGCGCAAGGAGGCGGACCTCCAGCCCGGCGGCGAAAAGGGGGAGGCCGGGCTCTCGCCCGACGCGTCGGCCCGTGCCATGGTCGCCATACAGCAGGGCCTGAAGCGGGCCCGGATCTCCGACGACACCGACGACCGGGAGGCATCACGGCCACAGCGCGACCCCGGCGCCCTCTGACGGGCGCCACAAGCGCCCCCACGACTTGGCGCTCTCCCCGACGCGCCACCTGACCGGCGCACCCAGGCGCCAACTAACTGTGAGGAACATTCAGGAATGACTGAGCAGGTACACTCCGGTCCCCAGCTGGACTGGCTCCTGGACGGGCTGGTGGAACGGATACCGGAGATCCGCTGCGCCGTCGTACTGTCCGGGGACGGCCTCCTCATCGGCAAGTCACGGGACATCCGCCGCGACGACGCGGAGCACCTCTCCGCGGTCGGCTCGGGCATGCACAGCCTCGCCCGGGGTGTGGCACGCCACTTCCACGGCGGAGAGGTCCAGCAGACGGTCATCCAGATGGATCGGGCGTTCCTCTTCGTCACCGCGGCCGGCCAGGGCGCGCGGCTCGCCGCCATCGCCTCCGAGGAGGTCGACGTCGGGATGATGGCCTTCGAGATGGGCACGCTGGTCAAGCAGGTGGGCAAGTACCTGTCCGCCGCGCCCCGTGTGCAGGCCCCGGCCGGTTACGTGCAGGATGCGTGAACCCCGTTGGCTCGACGATGAGCAGGCCGGGCGCCATGTCCGTCCGTACGCCATCACCGGCGGACGGACGCGCCACAGCCAGCACAACTTCACCCTCATCACGCTGGTCGTCTCACGGCATGACCACGAGTGGGACCACGACCACCTGGAACCGGAGTCCATGGCGATCCTGGCACTGTGCCGGGATCGCGCGGTGGCGGTGGCCGAGATCGCCGGCAACCTGGACCTGCCGGTGAGCGTGGTGAAGGTGCTCTGTGGGGACCTCCTCAACGGCGAGCTGATCATTGTCCAGGCCCCGCCCGCGCTGAGCGAGCAGCCGAGCGTGGAACTCATCGAAAGGGTGATGGATGGTATCCGTCGGCTCTGAGCAGGTCATGCCGACCGCATTGAAGATCCTCATCGCGGGCGGATTCGGCGTGGGCAAGACCACCATGGTGGGCTCGGTCAGCGAGGTCGCGCCGCTGGAGACCGAGGAGCGGATCACCGCGGCGAGTGTCGGGGTCGACGACCTGGCGGGTGTGGAGAAGAAGGTCTCCACGACGGTCGCCATGGACTTCGGACGGATCACCATCTCCCCCGAGCTGGTGCTCTACCTGTTCGGTACCCCCGGCCAGGACCGCTTCTGGTTCATGTGGGACGACCTGTCCACGGGCGCCCTCGGGGCCGTGGTCCTGGCGGACACCCGCCGCCTGGACGCGTCGTTCGCCTCGATCGACTTCTTCGAGGCCCGGGACATTCCCTTCGCCGTGGGCGTCAACTGCTTCAACGGCCGCCGTGAGGCCAGCGCCGAACAGGTCCGCCAGGCCCTCGACCTGGACCCCTCCACCCCGGTCATCCTCTGCGACGTCCGTGAGCGGAGCTCCAGCAAGGCGGTCCTCCTCGCGGTCCTTGAGGCGGCCCGGGCCCAGGCGGCGGCCCGCCTGGCGACCACCGGCCACTGACCACTGACACCTGTCAGGTCCGCGACTCCCCGGCCCTGGCGAGGAGTTCGTCCCGCCTGATGGGGTCGGTCAGGGTGGCCGGGACGGTGCAGGCGTGGGCGCCGGCGATGGCGCCGTAGAGTCCGCACCGCCGCGGGGACTCACCGGAGAGGTGGCCGAAGAGATAGCCCGCGGCGAAGGCGTCACCGGCGCCGTTGGAGTCGATGATGCGGGCCGCGGGAGTGACGGCGGGGATGTGGGTGAGCTCGCCGTCGGCGAGCTGGTACGCCCCGTCGGCGCCGGCCGTGGCGACCACCACCCGGGCGCGACCGCGGTCGGCGATCTCCCGCATGGTCCTCTCCGGGTCCGTCAGCGCGGCGACCGACACGAAGACGAGGTCCGCCGCGAGCGCGAAGGGCTCGTGGTAGGGGTTGACGCCGTCCCAGTCGTGCAGGTCGGTCGAGATCGTCACCCCTGTTTCCCGCAGCAGCGGCAGGGCGTGGGCGCAGGGGTGCGAGAGGGACACATGGACGTGGCGGGCGGCCTCGGCAAGGGCCCGGACGGTGTCCTCCGGCAGCCGGTCCGCGTCCCGGGTGCGGGTGCTGTCGTACAGCGAGAGCCGCCGCCCGTCCGGGGCGACCAGGTTCACCGCGCGTCTGGTGCCGCTGGGCAGGGGGACCGCGGTGAACGGAATCCCCCGCTCACGGTGCAGCGCGCGGACCAGGTCGCCCTCGTGGTCGTCGCCGATCATGTCGAGGTGGTGTGTCCCGAGGCCCAGCGCGTGCACGCCGGCCGCCAGGAAGTCGCCGGTCTGGCCCGCCCGGGTCTCGATCGCGGGCACCATGTAGCTGTCGGCGAACGGGAGCGGCAACTCGGGGACGTACACGATCGTGTCGACCCCGGCTCCGCCGAGAACGAGGACGTCGATGCCGTCCGCGCCCTCTGCCCCGGCTCCGCTGTCCGAGGTGCCCGCTCCCCCGCCCTGCTGCTTGATCACGGGCCAAGGGTACGGCGGGGACGGTCAGTTCGGGGAGCCCGCCGACCAGTACGGTGCTGCCGGCGCTGCACTGAGAACCATCCACGATGGGAAACAGGAGGGGATGGCTGTGTCCGACAACGGATGGCCGGCCGACCGGATGGACACCGAGAACGCGCACTCGGCGCGTATCTACGACTACATCCTCGGTGGCAAGGACTTCTACCCCGCCGACCAGGAGGCGGGCGACGCCATGGCGCGGGAGTGGCCGGCCCTGCCGGTCCACATGCGCGCCAACCGCGACTGGATGAACCGTGCCGTGCGCCGGCTCGCCGAGGAGGCGGGCATGCGCCAGTTCCTCGACATCGGCACGGGCATCCCCACCTCGCCCAACCTCCATGAGATCGCCCAGTCGGTGGCGCCGGAGTGCCGGGTCGTCTACGTGGACAACGACCCGATCGTGCTCACCCTGTCCCAGGGCCTGCTCTCCAGCACGCCCGAGGGGAAGACGGCGTACATCGAGGCCGACTTCCAGGACCCGGAGGCCGTCCTGAACTCTCCCGAGGTCCGGGAGACCCTCGACCTGGGCAAGCCGGTCGCGCTGACCGTGATCGCGATCGTCCACTTCGTCCTGGACGAGGACGACGCGGTCGGTATCGTGCGCCGTCTCCTGGAGCCCCTTCCCTCCGGCAGCCACCTCGCGATGACCATCGGCACCGCCGACTTCGCGCCCAAGGAGGTGGGCCGCGTCGCCCGCGAGTACGCCGCCCGGAACATGCCGATGCGGCTGCGCACGATCGACGAGGCCCACGAGTTCTTCGAGGGCCTCGAACTGGTCGAGCCGGGCATCGTCCAGGTCCACAAGTGGCACCCGGACGGCATGGGCGAGCAGGGCGTCCGGGACGAGGACATCGCGATGTACGGGGCGGTGGCCCGCAAGCCGTAGCGCACCGCCCCCGACGCGGCGCGGGCGGCCCGGGAGTCCTGGACCGCCCGCCGCCGTGCGTCGGCGCGCCGTACGTCGGCGCGAGCCGTATGTCAGTCCAGGCCCGCCGACTTCAGCCAGGCCTTGGCGACGTCCAGGGGGTCCTTGTTCTCCAGCTGCACCTGGGAGTCCAGGTCGAGCAGCGTCTTGGTGGTCAGCTTCGCCGAGACGGCGTTGAGCGCGTCGACGCCCTCCTGGGGGAGGCCGGACTTGTGGACCAGCGGTGTCACGTTGGCGAACCCGAAGAGGTTCTTCGGGTCCTGAAGGACCACGAACTTCTCCTTGATGATGGTCGGGTCCGTGGTGAAGAGGTCCGCGGCCTGCACGGTGTTCTTCTTCAGCGCCGCCTGGGTCAGGGGGCCGCCCGCGTCGAGCGCCTTGAAGGACTTGAACTCCAGGCCGTACTCCGACTTCAGGCCCACCAGGCCCTGGTGGCGGGTCTGGAACTCGGGCGAGCCGCCGATGACCAGGTCGGGGGCGGCGTCCTTGAGGTCCGCGAGGGTGGACTCGGAGGTGAGGCCGTACTGCTTCGCGGTCTGGGCGTTGACCGTGACGGAGTCCTTGTCCTCGGCGGGCGACGACTGAAGCAGCGTCAGCTTCGGGTCGAGCTTGCCCTGCACGGCGGCGTTCACGGCCTCGGTCGACTTCTGCTCGGCCGTCTTGTCCAGGTACGCCAGCAGCGAGCCGTTGTACTCGGGCAGAACCGTGATGGAACCGTTCTTCAGCAGGCCGTAGGTGGTCTCGCGGCTGCCGATGTTCGGCTTGTACGTGACCTTCATGCCCTTGGCCTTCAGGGCCTCGCCGTAGATGTCGGCGAGCAGGATGCTCTCGGCGAAGTTGTTGGAACCGACGACGACGGTGTCGCCGGAGGCCTTGTCGTCGAGCGGGTTGTCTGCCTGGTCACCGGAGGAGCCGCACCCTGCCAGCAGGGCCGTGGTGGCGGCGAGCGCGACGGCGGCGGCACCGGGGTGCCTGCGGAGGGACCTGCGGCGGGGAGGGGTAGAAGTCACGATTCCGTTCCGGACTGGGAGGCGGGGGGACACGTGCGTGATGGTCTTGTCCTGATCCAATCCACCCGGATCCAGATGCGTCAAGAGCAACCAGATCACCGATTCGACACCGATTCGCTTCGACTATTACCCAATTGTGATCGATGGTGAGCCTGTTGAGACGCTAGTCTCACCTGGGCCGACATCGGGGCACGTTGGCGGAGGACGACGCCGGAGTCGCCTTGCAGCCCCTCTGCGAGGTCGGTTCCCTTTCTGGCTGTATGCTCCCGTTCCGCTTCGACGAACGGCCAGATCCGGTCAAGAACGGTCACGTAAGGCTTTCGTGCGCCATGTGACGCCCATTAAGGAGGCCTGGTGTCCACGAACGAGGCGGGCACGACCTCGCCCGAGCTCCCGGCACCGCGGAACCGCACGGGCGGTGTCCTCCGTATCCGTGGCTTCGCCGACCGGTGGCCGTTCCGGCGCAAGCTCAACATCCTCGTCGGCGTGCCGCTCGCGGTGGTCGCCGTGCTGCTCGCGTACCTCATCACCGACCAGGTGGGGCAGGCCCGCGACGCGGCCGCCGCGGCCCGGCTGGTCCGTGACAGCGTGCAGGTGGCGGTGCTCGTGGACCGTGTGGAGGTCGAGCACCAGCAGGCCATCCTGCTCTCCGTGCGCCACGAGGCCGACCAGAACGACGCGGGACCCTCACTGGCCTCGTACCGCAAGGCCCAGGCGGCCCTGGACGCCCAGGTGGAGAAGGTGCGCGACACCTTCGGCGACCGGCTCCCCGACACCGAGGCGCGGGCCCTGAGGGAGATCGACGGGCTGGACGACCTGCGCCGCACCATCGAGTCGGGCTACACCCCGGCCGACAACATCGATCCGGCGTACATCAGCGCCACCAAGAGCGTCATCGACGGTCTCGGTCTCGAACACAACGCCGCCCTCGCGGCCACCTTCACCGGCAACCTGCTCGACTCGCTGCTGCACGCCGACGCCGCCCACAGCGCCTTCGAGACCAGCGTCTTCTCCGCCCGGACCGGCGACAGCAACGCACTGATCGAGTTCATCAACGCGGTCAGCTTCGACGAGCAGTACGCCTTCCAGTCCGACCGCTTCAGGCGGTTCGCCACCGAGGCCCAGTCGGACGAGCTGAGCGGGGTCAGGTACAACCCCTCGCAGGCCACGATCCTCCAGCACTACGCCGAGTTGCAGATCGACCCCAGCGGGCTGCAGGCCGAGTCCCCCGCCGAGATCCGCCGGGCGTTCACGACAGCGCTGGACTCGTATCCCGTCTACCGCGACCAGGCCGAGAGCCGGCTGAAGATCACCACCTCGCTCATCGGCCAGATCGCCGACGGCGCCGACCACGCCTCCGAGACCGCGTACGAACGGGCCATCGGGCTGCTGGGGTTCGCGCTGCTCGGCTTCGTCTGCTGGCTCGCGTTCTCAGTGGCGGTCCGCCGCTCGGTGGTCATGCCGGTGCAGGCCCTGACCGGGGCCGCCCGCGAGGTGGCCGACGTCGCCGGACGCGAACTGGCCCGCGTGGCCGACGACGACGACGAGGACGCGGGACCGCCGCGGCTGCGCGAGATGCCGGTCACGGCGCGCGACGAGATCGGCGAGCTCGCCGGGGCGTTCAACCGCGTACAGACCACCGCGGCGGCGCTGCTGGAGCGGCAGGTGCTCAGCCGGCGCAACGTGGCCGAGATGTTCGGCAACGTCGGACGCCGCGTCAGCAACCTGACAACCCGTCAACTCTCGCTCATCGACGCGGTCGAACGCGGAGAGACCGACCCGGCCCTGCTCGAACGCCTCTACTCCATCGACCACATCGCCGTCCGGCTGCGCCGCAACGCGGACAGCCTGATGCTCCTCGCCGGCATCCGCGAGACCGTCCTGGACTCCGGACCCGCCTCCCTCACCGATGTCGTCCGCGCCGCGCTCGGCCAGATCGAGGGCTTCCAGCGGGTACGGCTCACCGCCCGGACCCAGGTCATGGTGGAGCCGGACATCATCGGCGACCTGACCCTGATGGTGGCCGAACTCCTGGAGAACGCCGTCTCCTTCTCCCCCGCCGACAGCCAGGTGGAGGTGGGCGTCAGCAGCACCGCCGAGGGCGCGCTGATCGAGGTCGCCGACCACGGCCTCGGTATGAGCCCCGAGCGCCTCGCCGAGGAGAACGCCCGGCTGGTCCGGCGCGAGCGCCTCGACCTGGTGCCGACGAAGGTCCTCGGCCTGTTCGTGGTGGGCACGCTGGCGCGCCGCTGGGGCATCGAGGTCACCCTGGCCCGCACGGTGGGCGGCGGCCTGACCGCCTTCGTGACCGTCCCGACGTCACTGCTGCTGACCATGAGCCCGGTGGGAGTGGAGGCCGCGGCTGCCTCCGGCAGTGCCGGAACGGCCGGCAAGGGTGCCGGCTCCCCGGAGCCCTCCGTACCCTCCGGGCCGTTGCCCTCCACCGTCGCACCGCCCGGGGCCGCCGACGCCGGGCACCCCGCCCCGCTCCCCCACCGGGTCCCCCGCCGTGCCCCGGAGCCCGCCGACGGACCGCCGCCCCGGCCCGGACAGGAGCCGTCCGCAGAGCTCCCGTTCGTCCCCGGGCCCCGGAGCGGCGACACCGCCCCGGCTCCCCGGGATGCCGCGAAGGAGGCGTCCAGTGGATCCGCCCGGCCCCTGCGCCGCCGTGTCCGGGGCGCCACCCTCCGTACGGCGAACACCTCCGGCCACGCTGTGCGTCAGGCGGCACGCCCGGCCGACGCGGAGGCCGTCCGGTCACAGATCGAGGAGTTCGAGGCCGCCGTCGAGCGCGCGCACCGCGACGCGGCGGCGGCCACCGACGCGGCCACGGGCCCCGTGGGTACCACCGCACAGGACCAGTCCAGCCGGGATCGCCGGCACCACCAGAACGACCTCCCGGAAGGAGCGGAGCAGTGAGTACGTCGACAGGTGACACTCAGGCGGGAGGGGCCGAGCCGGCCGACCTCCAGGCCGCCGCGGCTGACTTCACCTGGCTCCTGAACCGGTTCGCCACCGAGACCGCCGGCGTGGTCGACGCCATCGCCGTGTCCTCCGACGGGCTGCTCATCGCCGTGTCGCAGAAGCGCGAGCACGCCGACTCCGAGCGCCTGGCCGCGATCGTCTCCGGTATCACCAGCCTGGCCGCCGGCGCCTCCGGCAACTACGGCCTGGGCGGCCTGAACAAGGTCATCATCGATCTGGAGGGCGGCCATGTGCTGGTCTCCGCGATCGGCAGCGGTGCCGTGCTCGGTGTGGTCACCGACAAGGAGGCCAAGCTGGGCAACATCGCCTACGAGATGACCCTGTTCGCCAACCGTGCCGGTGCCGCGCTCAGCCCCCAGCTCGTCCTCGAACTGAAGAACAACGTCGGGGGCGCGGCGATGCGCTGACCGCTGACCACCCGGTCGCAGGAGTCGCTGGAATCGCTGGAGTCGCAGGAGGAGGGGGACACCCATGACGGACGGCTTCACGGGCCCGGACGGTGCCACCGTCGGCGCGGCCTCCGCCGTGCGGCCGTTCCTGCTCACCCAGGGCCGGGTGGCGGGGTACGCCTCCGGCAGCGCGATCCCCGTCGAGGCCCAGGTCGTCGCCACCACCGCGGGGATCGACGCCCTCGACCGGCTCACCCTGGAGCGGCACGACATCATCGCCGCCTGCCGGTGGCCGCAGTCGGTCGCGGAGATCGCGGCCAGGCTCAGGCTTCACCTGAACGTCGTCCGCGTCCTGGCCGAGGACCTCTGCGCCGAGGGGCAGTTGACGGTGCATGTGCCGCGCCCCGGCGCCGCCCGCGACGCATCCGTTCTGCGAAAGATCATCGATGGTCTCCGCGCCATCCCCGACTCCCGGGGGGTACTCCGTGACTCCGACTGAACCGGCCACCCGCCCCACCCCGGTGCCGGCGGCCGCCGTACGACCACCGCTGCCGGTCAAACTGGTGGTGGCGGGCGGCTTCGGCGTGGGCAAGACCACCACCGTCGGCTCGATCTCCGAGATCGAGCCGCTGACCACCGAGGCGGCCATCACCGAGGTCGCGGCGGGCGTGGACGACCTCACCCACACCCCGGCCAAGTCCACGACCACCGTCGCCATGGACTTCGGCTGCCTCACCATCGACCCGACGCTGAAGCTGTATCTGTTCGGTACGCCGGGACAGGACCGGTTCGGCTTCATGTGGGACGACCTCGTCGAGGGCGCCGTCGGCGCGCTCGTCATCGTCGACACCCGGCGTCTGGACGACTGCTACGCGGCCGTGGACTACTTCGAGCACAAGGAGATCCCGTTCGCGGTGGCGGTCAACGCCTTCGACGGCACGGTGGAGCACACCCTGGACGAGGTCCGCTGGGCGCTCGACGTCGCCGAGGAGGTCCCGGTCGTCGTGTTCGACGCCCGCGAGCGCGGCTCGGTGCGTGACGCGCTGCTCGTCGTCCTCGAACTCGCGCTGGCCCGCACGGAGGCGTGACACGGGCGCGGGGCCGCCGGCGGTCATGCGCACATGCGGTCATGCGCTCCGGCGCACCCCCGGTGACACCGCCACCCGCGACACCGCCCAGAACACGGCGAGCGTCAGCAGCGCCAGCAGCGCCGTCAGCGTGGCGCCGCCGACCACCTTCTCGTAGTCGCGCTGGTAGAGGCCGTCCACGATGTACCGCCCGAGCCCGCCGAAGCTGACGTACGCGGCGATGGTGGCCGTGGAGACGATCTGGATGGCCGCCGAGCGCAAGCCCCCCAGGATCAGCGGCAGCGCCTCGGGCAGTTCGACCTGCAACAGCACCCTGCTCTCCGGCATGCCCATGCCCCGGGCCGCGTCGACGGGCGAGGGGTCGACCGAGCGCACGGCCTCGTACGTGGTCACGAGGATGGGCGGCACCGCGAGCACGACGAGCGGGATCATCACGGGCAGCATGCCGAGCCCCATCAGCACGAACAGCAGCACCAGCAGACCGAAGCTGGGCAGGGCGCGGGCGGCCGTGGCGATGAACGCGAGCGCGTTGCCGCCGCGGCCGGTGTGCCCGGTGACCAGCCCGACGGGAAGCCCGATCGCGGCGGCGATGACCAGGGCGAGCAGCGAGTACTCGATGTGCTCCGCCACCCTGGTGGGGATGCCGTCGTAGCCGTGCCACCGGGCGCTGTCGCTGAAGAAGGCGTTGACGAAGTGCAGAATGTTCACCGGGCCGGGTCCTTAAGGGCGAGGGCGGCCGGATCGGGCTGCTCGGCCTTCGGTTTCGTGGGCGTGCGGCGCGGCATCCACGGCGTCAGCAGGACACGTACCAGCACCAGCAGGGCGTCCACCAGGATGGCCAGGACGGCGGTGGTGACCACCGAGGTCACCGCGAGCTCGGGCCGGTGGTAGAACATGGCGTCCGCGAGCAGGTTGCCGAGGGCGCCCTGGTTGCCGATGAGGGTGCCGACGCTGACGAGGGAGATGCTGGACACGGTCGCCACCCGCAGTCCGGCGATGATGGCGGGCACGGCGATCGGCAACTGCACCTGGACGTACCGGCGTACCGGCCCGAAGCCCATGGCGGTGGCCGCGGCGAGGGTCTCCTGCGGCACCGAGCGCACCCCGTCCACGATGGCGGGGACGAGCACCACCAGGCTGTAGAGGGTCAGCGGGATCATCACGGTGATCTCGCTCAGGCCGGTGTAGTCGATGAGGACGACGAAGAAGGCCAGTGACGGGATCGCGTAGATGACGGTTGTCACCCACAGCACGGGCGGGTACAGCCAGCGCAGCCTGACGCACAACTGGGCGAGCGGCAGGGCGAGGACCAGTCCGGCCAGCACCGGCAGCAGGGCCTCGCGCAGATGCAGCCCGATCAGCCCGAAGTAGCTGTGCTGGAGGTCGCTCGGGATGTCGAAGAACCCGCTCATCCCGCGACGTCCGCCTTCCGGCCCGCGCCATCCGCCTTCCGGCCCGCGGCGTGGGCGCCTCGGATGGCCTCGCCGATCGTCTCCTGGGAGACGACACCGACGACCCTGCCGGTGCCGTCCACGGCGACGGCCCAGCCGGTCGGCGACAGCACGGCACAGTCCAGCGCCACCCGCAGGGAGTCCTGGCCGGCGACGAACGGCCGCCCGTACGGCAGGAGTTCCTCCGGTGACCCGCCCGGCAGGCTGCCCGGCTCGCTCCAGCCGAGCGGCTTGCCCTCGCCGTCGGTGACGAGGAGGTACGGCGCCCCGGACGCCTCGCGGGCGGCGGCGGTCTGTTCGGCGGTGGCGCCGTCCGCGACGACGGGCTCGGTGAGCAGGTCCAGGCCCTCGGAGGGGAAGAACGACAGCCGCCGGACGCCGCGGCCCTCGCCGAGGAAGTCCTCGACGAAGGCGTCCGCCGGAGCGCTGAGCAGTTCGGCGGGCTCGGCGAACTGCGCGAGCCGGCCGCCGGTGCGCATCACCGCGACCTTGGTGCCGAGCCGGATCGCCTCGTCGATGTCATGGGTGACGAAGATGATGGTCTTGCCCAGCTCGCCCTGGATGCGCAGGAGTTCCTCCTGCAGGCCCTTGCGGACCACGGGGTCGACCGCCGAGAACGGCTCGTCCATCAGCAGCACCGGCGGATCCGCGGCCAGCGCCCGGGCCACACCGACACGCTGCTGCTGACCACCCGACAGCTGGTACGGGTACCGCTTGGCGAGCGAGGAGTCGAGCCCCACCCGCTCCATCAGCTCCTCCGCCCGGGCCCTCGCCTTCTGCTTGCTCCAGCCCAGCAGCCGGGGCACGGTCGCGATGTTGTCGGCGATGGTGCGGTGCTGGAAGAGCCCGGCGTTCTGGATGACGTACCCCATGGACCGGCGCAGGGTGTTGACCGGCTGCTTCTGGACGTCCACGCCGTCGACGAGGATCGTGCCCTCGCTCGGCTCGACCATCCGGTTGATCATCCGCAGGGTCGTCGTCTTCCCGCAGCCCGAGGGCCCGACGAGGACGGTGATCGTGCGGTCCGGTATCTCCAGCGACAGTCTGTCGACCGCCACCGTGCCGTCCGGATACCGCTTGGTGACTGAATCCATCCGTATCAAAACGCCGGACACCCTTCGGATTGGGGGGCGACTGCTGCGGGTGGGGCTCGGTCGAACAGCCGTTTTGCGGGACGAGTCTAAACGGCCGATGTTTACGCGCCCATGACGGGCGTGTGGCGCGATGTGCGCAGGTGGGCGAGGTGCGGAGCTGACACTGTGAGCATCCTGTGCGTTCGGGCGCCCGTCCACGCGACCCGTCCGGGGGCCGGGCCGCCGGTCCGTACATCCGACCGGCGGCCCGCCCCTGTGTCCCGAGGTCAGTTCAGCTCCCTCGTGCGCTCCGCCACCCGCGCCAGACCCGCCAGGGCGAACGCCAGTGCCACCAGGAGTGCGCTCAGCCACAGCGGCGAGCGGAAGCCGAGGCCCGCGCCGATGGCGAGGCCGCCCAGGGCCGGGCCGACGGCGGCACCCACGTTGAGGGCGGCGGTCGCGAACGAGCCGCCCAGCGAGGGCGCCTCGTCCGCCGCGTACAGCGCCCGCGTGATCAGGGTCGAGCCGACGCCGAACGAGAGCATCCCCTGGACCAGTACGAGAACGACCGCCACCGCCGGGTACCCCGCGGTCGCCGACAGCAGCAACCAGCCCACGAACAGGGCCAGTCCGCCGGGGACGAGGACCAGCACGGGACGGGCGTCGGAGAGCCGTCCGGCCACGGTGACCCCGGCGAACGACCCGGCGCCGAACAGCGCCAGCACGGCCGGCACCCACGCCTCCCCGACTCCGGCCACGGTGGTGGCGAACGGCGCGAGGTACGTGAACGTGCAGAACGTCGCGCCGTTCACCAGCATGCCCAGGCCCAGCGTCACCAGCAGCCGGGGCCCGCGCAGCGCCCGCAGTTCGCGGCGCGCACCGGGTGCGTGCGCCGGGGCCGGATCGGCCGGTGAGGTGTCCGGCACCGACCACATGATCGCGAGGACGGCAGGTACACAGACGAGGGCCACGGCCCAGAACGCCGAGCGCCAGCCCCAGAGCTGGCCGAGCAGGGCTCCGCCCGGCACGCCCGCGACACAGGCCATGGTGACCCCGCCGAGCAGCACGGACGTGGCCCGTCCCTTGAGGTGGGGTGCGACCATGCCGGTCGCCGTGGTGAGGCCGACCGCCAGGAACCCGGCGTTGGCCAGCGCTCCGAGCACCCGAGTGGCCAGCAGGACACCGAAACTGGTGGTGACCGCGCCGACGACGTGCACCAGCATGAAGGCGGTCAGAAAGACCAACAGCGCCCGCCGTTTGGGCCAGCGCAGACTGAGGATCGCCATCAGCGGCGCCCCCACGATCATTCCCACGGCGAACGCCGACGTCAGCGCACCGGCTGCCGGGATGGACACGTGCAGATCACCGGCGATGTCCGGCACCAGACCGGAGAGCATGAACTCGGAGGTCCCCTGGGCGAAGACGGCCAGACCGAGCAGGTAGAGGGGGATGGGCATGAGTACTCCACGCGCCGCGTCGCGGCTGGGTAGCGGGAACGCGGACCCACGACGGCATCACGACGGGTGGTGGTACGGAGAGCAGTCGTCCAGCCGAGCACACGGGGTCACCGCGTAAGGGAAAGGGGAAGAGCCCGGAGAACGGCAGACCGGTGGCACGGGTGTCGGAGGAGAACCGAGGAAGCCACCGGACGACCGGTGGCTAGCGCCTGTCTGACTCGGGGCTGGACATGTTCACACCGTAACAGAGCCTTGGGAGGCGTCGGAGAGGTGGCCAACGCCTCGGCGACTGAACGCGGACCCCGTCCACGTAGCGCATAGTGTGGTGCTCCGCGGCACGGTCGCGCAGCACCACTTCCCTGTCCCAGCCGCACAGCCGCAGTCCCCCCGCCCACCGCGCGGGGCTCGGCTGCCTTCGTGGAGATACCTCGCATGCTTCCCGCAGTCATCGCATTCGGCATCGCCTTCTTCTGTTTCGCGCTGTGGTGCTCCGTCACGGTTGCCCGGATGCGGGACATACCGACCTGGCGCCGGGTGCTGCCGATATCCCTGTTCCTGCTGGCTGCCGGAGCGAGTCTGCTGCGCGCTTTCGGCATCCCGGAGGTGGCGAACGTGGTCGCCTTCCCACTGAATCTCGCGGTCGTCCTCCTGTCGCTCAGGGAGATACGCGGTCGCCGCAGCGGGCGTGAGGGCCTCGCTTCACGGCAGTAGCAGCTCGGCCGGCCACCGTGCTTCGCGCATGCACTCCACATCCCACACACGTCCCGCCCCTGGGGTGTGCGTGCCGGTCGGCCACCCCCGCCCGTCTCAGGCAGCAGGCGGACCGCACCCGCCTTCCGAATGCGAACGCTCTTGCAAACCGTTGTATGACGGACCCATGATCGCCGCATGAAATTTCATGGGGGAAACTTCAGGCTCCTGGGGCGGATCGACGCCCGCGTGGACGGCGTACCGGTCAAGATCGGTCGGCGCCGGGAGCGGTTGGTGCTCGGGCTGCTCCTCCTCGACATGGGGCACTTCATTCCGGTGCGCCGGCTGATCGAACTGCTGTGGACCGGTGAGGCCGTGCCGACCAGCGCCCGGGCCAGTCTGCACGCACACGTTTCACGGCTGCGCGGCCTGTTCCACGGAGTGGTCGCCGAAGGACAGGAACTGACCATCGCGTCCGACGGTGCCGGGTACGCGCTGCAGGCCAATCCGCAGTGCGTCGACGTCCACCGTTTCCGGTCTCTCGTGCGCCGTGCGGACCGCGCCTCCCGCGCCACGGACTGCACCGCACTCCTCGACCGCGCCCTCGGCGAGTGGCAGGGCCCTGTCCTGGGCAGCGACGGCCCGCAGGAGCTGGTGCACCGTCTGGGGAACGGGCTGAACGAGATGTACCTGTCCGCGGTCACTCTGCGGGCAGAGGCGAGGCTGGCGCTCGGTCAGCACAACGGCCTCCTGGAGGAACTGGCCCAGCTGGTGCGGGAACACCCGCACCACGAGCGCATCGCCCTGTTGCGCATGGGGGCGCTGTACCGCTCCGGGCACCGGAGCGAGGCGTTGAGCGTCTACGAGGAGACCAGAGCCCGGCTGGCCGATGACCTCGGGCTGGACCCCGGATCCGACCTGCGACGCGCACAGGAGATGATCCTGCTGGCCGACGGGTCGCCGGAGGAATGGCCGCGCGGTCTGATCGGTGACCGATGGCGGGAGGCGGTCACCGTGCGGGGCGAGCGGAGCGGGCACCGGACATCAGTGGGCACAGCCCCGCCCGGCCCGTCCGGCCCGTCCGTCCCGCTCTCGGCAGCGGGGTTCACCGGCCGGGAAACCGAACTGCACCAGATCTCGGAACTGTCGCACGGCGTCCGGTGCTGGACCCCCGCGGTCGCGATCGTGGGCGCCGCGGGCAACGGCAAGACGGCACTCGCTCTGGAGTGGGCCCGCCGGCACCGCGACCACTACCCGGGCGGACTGGACATCGTGGACCTGCAGGGCTACTCGACCAGGCCCGCACTCACCCCGGCCGAGGCGCTGCGCATCCTGCTGACCCGGCGGGGGTTCTCTCCCGACCGGATGCCCCACGGCATGGCCGAGTTGACGGCGCTCCACCACCGCGAGTTCTCGGGCAGCCCGAGCCTGCTCGTGCTCGACAACGCTGTCTCCGCGCAGCAGGTGCTGGCCCTGCTGCCCCCGGCTCGCGGCTCCCTCGCCCTGGTCACCAGCCGCAATCGGCTCAGCAGCCTGCTGGTGGCGGCCGACGCGGGGATGGTTCAGCTCGGCCCGCTGTCATCCGGCGACGCTCACCAGGTGCTCCAGCACGTCGTCGGTGCCGGCCGTACCGAGGCGGAGCCTGAGGCCACGGCGGAACTCGCCGCGCTGTGCGGGCATTCACCGCTCGCGCTGCGCATCGCCGCGGCCAACCTGGTGATGCACCCTCAGTGCCGTATCGCGGACCATGCCGAGGCGTTGCGCGAGGGCAACCCCCTGGACTGTCTGGCGATCGTCGGCGACCGGGACTCGTCGGTGGGATTCTCGCTCTCCCTGTCCGTCCGGCGGCTGGGACACGAGGCGCAGGCGTTCTTCCGCGCCCTCGGATCGCTGTCCGGTCCGAGGGCCGGTCTGCCGGCGCTGGAACGGCTGACGGGACTGCCCCGGGCCCGGGTGTCGGAGCTGCTCGGGCTCCTCTTCGCGGAGCATCTGGTCCATGTCGACGGGGCGGACCGCTTCCACATGGACGAACTGACGTGGCAGTACGCGAGGCTCCTCGCCATGGCCGAGACCCGCGGGGCCGCGGGCATCTCGGACCGCGCCGCCTGACCCCGGTCAGCTGTCGGGGGACCCGGACGGCGGGGCTCCCGCACGCGGTCATGCGACGGGCTCGTCCCGTGGCCGCGTGCGGGCCTTGTCGGGTCCGCCCTCCGTTCTCACCGCTCTGACGTCCGGTACGGCCAGCACCGCCAGCGTCACGGCGACGATGCAGACGCCTGCCGCGCCGAGCACCCGCTCCTGCCCGTACAGGGAGGCGAGCGGGCCGGCCAGTATCTGGCCGAGCGGAACAGCGACCAGAGAGCCGAGTACCTGATACGACGTCACCCGGGCCAGCCGGTCGGAGGCGACCCGTTCCTGGACGGCCACGGTCAGCGCGACGTTGACCTGTTCCATCGCCACACCGGCCAGGAAGGCGGCCGGTACCAGCACCGCCGCACGGGGCTCGACCGCCAGGGACCAGGGCAGTACCGCACTGAACGAGGTCAGCAGCACACCTATGGCCAACGGCGCGCGGGGCCGCCAGCGCAGCGCGAGAACGCCGCCGGCGACGGCGCCCACGGTCTGGGCCGCCAGCACGAACCCCCAGGTCCGCGCACTGGTGTGGGCTTCGGCCACGGCGGGGCCGATGACCTGGACACCACCCGCCCAGATCAGCTGCCAGACACACGCGTGGAGGACGACGCTCCACAGCCAGCGGTGACGAAGGAACTCGTCCCGGCCCTCACTCAGGTCGCCGAGCAGCGAACGCCGGCCGGCGGGGCGCGGCACCGCGCCGACCCGCAACCGGCGGAAGAACAGCCCGGCCACGGCGAACGACGCGGCGTCGGCCAGGATCCCCCAACTGGGGCCCGCCCACCCGATCAGCAGACTTCCCGCGGCGGCACCGCTCACGGTGGCGAAGCTGGTGAACGTGCGCAGCAGCGCGTTGGCGCGGCGCAGCAGCTCACCGGGGACCGTCTGGGGTACCAGGGCGGTGGTGGCCGGAAGTTCGACCGCCGCGAGGGCCCCGTTCAGGGCGGAGAGCAGCATGAGCAGGGGTACCGAGGCCACCCCACCCAGCAGGCTCAGGCCCACCGCGGTCTGCGTGACGGCCGCGCCGAAGGCGGTGCTCTGCAGCAGCAGTCTGCGCGGCAACCGGTCCGCCAGGACGCCGCCGAAGACCGTGGCCACGACCGCGGCCACCGAGCGCGCCCCGACCACCAGGCCGAGCTGGGTGACCGAGCCGGTGAGGTCGAGCACGGCGAAGGACAGCGCCACCGGAGCCATTCCGTTGCCGACGAAGCTCGCGGCGCGGCCCCACACCACGTTCCTGAAGGCGACGTGTGCCAGAGGACCACTCACGCGGGTCACACGGGGAACGGCGCGGTCGGAAACCGGTACCGCGCGGGCAGGTCGTCGTCGCCGCGCACGGGTGTGCCGCAGGCCATGGCGAACGTCGGGAACTCGTCCGGCCCCGGCAGCCCGAGGAGGGCCTCCACCTCGGTGTCCCGGAAGGCACCGGTGATCGCCGCTCCCAGGCCGAGCGCCGCGGCGGTCATCGAGAACACCTGGGCCATGTGACCGACGTTGTGCAGCAGCACCTTGTAGGCGCGGGGGTTGCGGTACTTCCAGGACATCCGCGTCGCGAAGGCCGTGGTGAACACACCGAAACCCGCCGCCTCGAAGAATCCCTGGTCGAAGGTGAGGTGTTCCATCGTCTCGCGCGGCACGGCCTCCCGCACGGGAACGAGCCCGTGCCGGATGCCGTCGTAGCGGTAGATCCCGGGATCCACTCCCCGCACGTTCAGGACGACGACGTAGGCCTCCGTCTCGTGCCGTGAGCCACCCGACGCGTTGGCCCGCAACTGGAGCACACCCACGCTGCCCGCGTCGATGAAGCGGAGCGGGCCGAAACCGTAGTGCAGCAGGGTGGCGAACGCGTCGAGCGGGGTCGCGTCGCCCGAGAAGTCACGATGGGTACGCCGTCCTTCGAGTACGTCCTGGAAGGACGCCGGCATACGGGCGCGAACCCGGGGCAGGAGCAGCACCTCCTCGTCGTCCCGCGTCGCCTTGGAGTTGGCCGGCCGGGTGCGGTGGTGCAGCGCCTCGTAGTACTCGTCGATGCCCTCCGACTCCGGGCGGACGAACGGCGTGTCGCGAATGCTCTGGTGGAACTGCCAGGCCAGCGCGCCCCATTCGCGCCACGGCCCCGGCAGCTCGTCGTTGCCCGTGTCGTCCGCCGGGACCAGGTAACCGAGTTCGCGCAGCTTCTCGACCGCCTGGGCGACGGCCGCGGAATCGGCTGCCAACGCCTGCACGTCGATGCCGTCCACGGCCGTGGTGAGGACGCCGACGACCGCGGGGTGCACCCTCAACCGTCCCTTGATCCTCGGGCTGGCGAGGTACGTACCGTCGCGGCGGACGCTGAAGAACGCCGGGTCGATCAGGCGAAGTTTCACGGTCTCCCACTCTTCGTGTGCCACGGTTGCCGGGCCGGCGCCGTCCGTGCGTGCGTGCCGTGTGCCGTGCCCGCGGGCACGGCACACGGCACGCTTCAGATTCACGGTGCCGCGTAGCAGAGGCAGGCTTCGCCCTCCTCCTCGACCACCTCGACGAGCAGGACCTCGTCGTTCGTGTTCTCCATGGAAACGCACCTCCTTTCCTCAACTCGGGTTGTGCACCACGGCCGTCGCCCCGTTCGGCGACGGCGCGGCCCGCACCAGCATGGTGGGGACATAGGCGGGATCCGGGGCCTCGACGATCCGGGTGTCGACCGTGACGAAGCCGTGCCGGGCGAGGATGTCCCGCCATTGCTCTGGGGTGTGGGCCCAGCGCACCACGGGCACCGGTGGGCCACCGTTCTTGCGGCGGATGTAGGTGCCCTGCGCGCCGTAGCAGCCCTCGATCGGCGGCTCGTGGGAGAAGACGAGGAGCCCGTCCGGCGCGAGCCGCTTGCGCAGGAGGGGCAGCAGGATGTCCGGGTCCGTGAACCAGACGGCGCCGTGCACCGAGCAGATGGCGTCGAAGCGCTCGTCGGTCTCCGCCAGGAAGCCCGCCGCGTCCCGCTCCACGAAACGCAGCCCCGGTACATGGCCCCAGCGCTCGCGGGCCTCGCCGAGCAGAACGGGTGAGAAGTCCACGCCGACCGCTCGGGCACCGCGGACCGCCAGGTGGGCCGTGTTGCGTCCGCTGCCGCAGCCGAGGTCGAGCACCGTGCGCGGCTCGCCCAGGAGTTCGGGGCCCGGCCCGTGATCGGGGTACTGGGTCCAGTTGAACCACGTGGTCTCGCCGGCCGCGTTGCGCAGGCGCGTACCGGGCCGGCGGTCGGCGAACGCGGTCCAGGGGTCGCGGGGTTCAGGCATCCTGACCGTGCTTCCTGCCGGCCTTCTTGCCGGCCTTCTTGCCGATCATGAAGCGGCCGATGACCAGTTGATCGATCTCCGTCTTCAGGAAGCACCGCAGGGCGTCCCGCGGAGAGCAGACGATCGGCTCCCCGGCGACGTTGAACGACGTGTTGAGCAGACACGGCACACCGGTGCTCTCGGAGAAGGCGCGCAGCAGCGCCGCGAGTTCGGGGTTGGCGGCGCCGTCGACGGTCTGGATGCGGGCGGTGCCGTCCACGTGGCAGGCGCCGGGGATGCGGTCCCGGTATTCGGCCCGTACCGGGAAGACGAACGTCATGTGCGGGGACGAGGTCTTCTTGCCCAGGTCGAAGATGCGCGGTGCCTCGGACGCGAGGACCACGGGGGCGAAGGGCCGGAACGGTTCGCGGTGCTTGACCCGGAGGTTGATGACGTCCTTGATGTCGGGGAACCGCGGGTCGGCGAGGATGCTGCGGTTGCCCAGTGCGCGGGGCCCGTACTCCATGCGCCCCTGGAACCAGGCCACGACCTTCTTCCCCGTCAGCAGGTCGACCGTCCGGGCGACGATCTCCGCCGCGTCCAGTTCGGCCCATACGACGTCATCCTGGTACTCGGCCAGAGCGGCAAGGACCTCCGTGTCGTCGTACGAGGGTCCGAGATAGGGGGTGCGGTTGGTCGCGGGACGCTCCGGCAGGCCCGCCACGTGGACCGCGGCGCCGATGGACACACCGGGATCGCTGGCGCCGAAGCCGACCTCCATCGCGGCGAAGGACGATCTCTGCAGCATCTTCGTGCCGGCGACGCAGTTGAGGGCGAGGCCGCCTTCGAAAAGCAGCGTGTCGAACTCGGTGGCCGCGCCGAGCACCCTGACCTGGTGCGCCGTCACGGCCTCGACCATGTGCTGGGCGAGCCCCGCCACCTTGACCCGGAAGTCGAACTCTTCGCGCTTTTCACTGTCGCCGTCGAAGAGCGTGTCGAAGAAGGAGTAGTACGCATTCTTCTCCCCCGGGATGAATATGCGGTAGGAGCCGTCCTCGTACAGCTGAACCGCGTTCACCAGGAGGGGATTACGGGTCGGCGGGGGTGCGTAGGCAGCGAGTCCCATCACCTTGTATTCGTCGTTGTTCGGGACGAAGCCCAGGTAGCGGGTGATTTTTCCGTAGGCCATCGCGAGGGAGTCGTCCACGCCGACGGAGCCCTGTTCGAAGACGCGCATGACGCCGCGCCGCAGCTCGCCCATGACCGCGGAGTGGGTCTCGGCGCGGCCGTCGCTCACCAGGAAGGCCGCGTCGCGGACGCCGGCCAGGTAGGCGCCGCACATCAGGTGCGCAGCGTGGTGGGGGACCAGGACGAGACGGTTCGGGTCGAGCGCGTAGTCCATCCGCGTCATGAAGTCGGTGTGCACGGCGGCTCGTCCGAGCATCCCCGTGAAGAGCTCCCCGGTACGGCTGAGCTGGTCGAACTTGGCAACGACCGGCATTTCGCCGGCCGCGATGTCCCGAATCGTCCGGTCGACGACCTCCGGGGCGAACCGCCAGGGGAAGGCGAAGACGTCGACGTCGTCGAGGCCGATTCCGGCCTGCTCCAGGCACCAGCGGATCGCGCTGACGGGGAAGTCGGAGGTCTTCTTGTCCCGGCTGAGCCGCTCCTCCTCGACAGCCGCCACCACCTCGCCGTCCACCACGAGCGCGGCGGAGGCATCGTGTCCGATCAACTGATGGCGGTCCACTCCCGTCGCCCCGTACAGGTTCCCGAAGAGTTCCGCGCTCCTCGTGAATCCGTTGTAGCCGACCACGATCACTGATTTTCAACCCCCCTCGGCTCCCTGACGGCATCTGCCGCCACCCGTCGCCACCATTCTCGTCACCTGATGTACGGGGAACATACGAACGAGGTACCGGAAGAAGATGCCAAGAATATGACGCCCTTTCTGGGACGCCATCGGCCTGACAGGATTCGGTGACATGCCATGGCCCACGTATTCCGAGCCTCAGGAATCCAGGCCGCTGCTTCTCGATATTCAGGGGAGAATTCCGGTGCCGATGTCCGTCGCCGAAGCCGGCCTGACCCTCGCCGACCCGACCGCCTACGCCGACGACGACCGTCTGCACCGGGCCCTGGACCTGCTGCGGCGCGAGGCCCCGGTCCACTGGGTGACGCCCCCCGGCTACCACCCCTTCTGGGCGGTCACCCGCCATGCCGACGTCCGGGAGGTGGAGCGGCGAGGCGACGTCTTCCTGAGCGCGCCGCGGCCGATGCTTGCCCCGGCACGCACCGTCGCGCCCGGCACCGGGGGCGGGAAGAAGGAACTGCTGCGTCCCCTGGCGCACCTGGACGACCCCGAGCACCGGGTGATGCGCGCGGTCACCGCGTCCCGGTTCACCCCGCAGGCCGTCGCCGCGTTGCGGCCACGGATCCGGGACCTGGCCCGGCGGGCCGTGGACCGGATGGCGCGGCGGCAGGGCGAGGTCTGCGAGTTCGTGAGTGAGGTCGCCGATGTCTACGCGCTGGACGTGCTGCTCGTCCTGCTGGGACTGGACGACTCCGAGGCCGCGACGGTCGGCCGCTTCACCCCGGCGGCACGCCGGTCCATGGCACCGGAACAACGCACCGCGGCCATGCGGGAGTTCTACACCTACTTCCTGGAGCTGACGGCGGACCGGCGCGCGCACCCCAGGGACGATCTGGCGTCGGTCATCGCCAACGCACGGGTGGAGGGACGCCTCCTGGACGACCACGAGGTGCTGTCGCAGTTCGTCATCATCCTCATGGCCGGACACGACACGGCGAGCGTCACCGTCGCCGGTGGACTGCGGGCCCTGATCGAGAACCCCGGCCAGCTGAGCGCCCTGCGCGACGGTGCGGCCCGGCTGCCCGACGCCGTCGAGGAGATGATCCGCTGGGTCACCCCGGTCAAGGCGTTCATGCGAACCGCCCGTGAGGACCACACCGTCGGCGGCGTGCTGATCCGCGCGGGCGAGGCCGTGCTGCTGTCCTACCCGTCCGCGAATCGCGACGAGTCCGTCTTCCCCGATCCCCATCGGTTCGATGTGTGCCGGACGCCGAACCGGCAGCTCGCCTTCGGGTACGGCGTCCACCACTGCCTGGGGGCCTCGCTTGCCCGGCTGGAGATCGAGGAGTTCTTCGCCGAGTTGCTTCCCCGCCTGGTGTCGGCCACCCTCGCAGGCGCGCCGGTGCAGCTGACGACCACCTTCTCCGGAGGGCTCAAGTTCTTTCCGGTGCGCTGTGTCCTGAAGGGCTGAACCCGGCCTCGTACAGGCCCGCGTAGACGCCTCCCGCGGCCAGCAGTTCGGCGTGCCGGCCCCGTTCGGCGATGCGGCCGTCCGCCATCACCAGGATGGCGTCGGCGTCGCGCACCGTGGCGAGGCGGTGCGCGACGACCAGGCTGGTGCGTCCCGCGCGCAGTTCGCGCATCGCCTCCTGGACCAGTGCCTCGGTGCGCGCGTCGAGTGAACTGGTCGCCTCGTCCAGGACGAGCACGGGGGCGTCCGCCAGGAAGGCACGGGCGATGGTGATGAGCTGTTTCTCTCCCGCGCTGATCTGTGTGGCGTGCTCGCTGATCAGCGTGTCGTAGCCGTCGGGCAGGGTGCGCACGAGACGGTCGAGGCGCGCGGCACGGGCCGCCGCGACGATCTGCTCCCGGGTGACCTCGCGCCGGCTGCCGTACGCGATGTTCTCGGCGACGGTCCCGGTGAACAACCAGGTGTCCTGCAGGACGGTGCAGATGTGCCGGCGCAGTTCGCCGCGCGGCATCCGGGAGATGTCCGTCCCGTCGAGGAGGATGCGCCCGCCCTGTACTTCGTGGAAGCGCAGGAGCAGGTTGACCAGGGTGCTCTTGCCTGCTCCGGTGGGCCCGACCACGGCGGTCGTGGTGCCCGGTCCGGCGGTGAGGGAGAGATCCTGGATGAGGGGCCGTTCAGGGTCGTAGGAGAAGCGGACCCGGTCGAAGACCACCTGTCCGCGCACCGGACGCGGGGTCCAGGCCCCAGCCGCCGGCCGCGGGTCGGGCGGTTCCTCCTCGGCGTCGAGCAGTTCGAAGACGCGCTCGGCCGAGGCCACCGCCGACTGCACGAGGTTGGCCGTGCCCGCGAACTGGCCGAGCGGCTGGCCCAGGAGCCGGGCGTACTGTACGAACGCCTGCACGGTGCCGATGGTCAGGGCGCCGGCGGCCACGCGCAGCCCGCCCACGACGGCGATGAGGACGAAGGTGAGGCTCGCGACCGAGGCCATCGCCACCGGTATCAGGCCCGACAGGTACTGGGCCTTCAGGCTCGCCCGGTGGAAGTCCCCGTTGTGCCGGGCGAACCGTCGCTCGGCCTGTTCCCGGTGGTCGAAGACGGTGACCAGCGCATGTCCCGAGTACGTCTCCTCGGCGTACCCGGTGAGCGCGCCCATGGCGGCGCGCTGGGCCTTGAACTGCCGCTGGGCGCGACGGGCCAGGCGTGCCGCGACGGTCCCGGAGAGCGGCACGGTGACGAGGGCGACGAGGGTGAGCAACGGCGAGGTCCAACTCATCACGACGACGACACCCACCGCCGTCATCGTGGAACCGACGAGTTGGCCGAGCGTCTGCTGCAGGGACTGCGCGATGTTGTCGACGTCGTGCGTGGCCCGGCTGAGGGTGTCGCCGCGCGGCCGGCCGTCGAGGTGGCTCAACGGCAGCTGTGCCGTCTTGCGTTCGACGCGGGCGCGCAGGTCGTGCACGAGGTGGCCGATGACCCGGAGGGTGACCCTGGCTTGCAGCAGCGCGCAGATCGCGGCGCCGGTGTACACCAGAAGCGCCCAGCACAGAACCCGGCCCACGGCTCCGAACGGGACACCGGAGGCGGCCGGGGCGCCGGGCGACCCGCCGACGACGAGATCGGTGGCATGCCCGAGAAGCCTCGGTCCGAGCGCGGTGAGCCCGGCCGAGGCGGCGCCGAGGGCCAGCGCGAGCAGAACCGTACGGCGCCGGGGCGCGAGCAGACCGAGCAGGCGGATCGCGGTCCGCCGGAACGTCGTCGGCCGTCGCCCCTTTGGCCCGGAGCGGGAACCGTTGCCGCCGACGGCCACTAGTGCCGCGTCAGCCAAGGTTCGCCCCGTCGCGACGCCCGGCACGCCCTCTCGCCGCACCGGCCGAAAGCCCAAGTACATCCGGTCCATCAACGGGGTCTTCCGCCCGGCACGCCGAGAGCACGCACCGGACGCCGCTCCTTCACGGGCAAACCTTGGCTGACGCGGCACTAGGCGGCCTCCCCGCTCGTCGCGGCCAGCACGATCTCCCGGTAGGCCGGGCAGGAATCGAGCAGGTCGACGTGCGGGCCGATGCCGACGAGCCGTCCCTCGTCGAGCACCACGACGCGGTCGGCGGCACGCAGGGCCGAGACCCGCTGGGTGACGACCACCGCGGTCGTCGCCTCGCCGTCCAGGGCCGTTCGCAGTCGCGCCTCCGTGGCCTGGTCGAGCGCCGAGAAGGGGTCGTCGAGGAGGCAGACGGCGGGCCGGTGCACCAGGGCCCGGGCGACGGCCAGCCGCTGCCGCTGTCCTCCGGAGAAGTTGCTCCCGCCCTGCCGCACCGGGGCGTCCAGGCCGCCCGGCAGCCCGGCCACGAAGGCGTCGGCACAGGCCATGCGCAGCGCCCGCCACAGTTCCTCGTCGCAGGCGCCGGGTTTCGCATACCGGAGGTTGGAGGCGACTGTCCCCGAGAAGAGGTGAGGCTGCTGCGGCGCGTAGCCGATCGCGCCGGCCAGGTCGGCCCGGCCGAGCGCGCGTACGTCCGTGCCGCCGAGACGGACGGCCCCGGACGTCGGGTCGAACCTGCGCGCCATCAGGCCGAGCAGCGTGGATTTGCCGGCCCCGGCGGATCCGGTGACGGCGACGACCTCGCCGGGCCTCACGGTCAGCGTGACGTCCCGGAGCACCGGCTCCTCGGCGCCCGGATACCGGAATCCGACGCCCCGCAGCTCCAGGGCCTCTTTCCTTCGCCCCACCGGGCCCGCGGCGCCTGGCACGGCGGCAGGGGAGACAGGCCCTGGCCGCCCGGATCGCGGTGCGCCGGGTCCGGCGGTCGGGGACGGGCGTGATGCCGTGTCCAGTACCTCCGCAATCCGCTCCGCACTCACCTCGGCGCGGGGCAGCAGGACGAACAGGGATCCCACCGCCATCACCGAGGCCAGGATCTGGGCGAGGTAGGTGAGGAAGGCCGTCAGGGCGCCGACCCGCAGGGTGCCGTCGGCCATGCGGTGTCCGCCGACCCACACCACGACGACCGCGGAGGCGTTGACCACCAGCATGACGACGGGGAGCAGGACGGCCATCAGACGTCCGGACCGCAGCGCCGCGTCCAGCAGGTCGGTGTTGGCCCGGTCGAACCTCTCGCGCTCATGGGTCTCCCGCACGAAGGCCCGGATCACCCGCACACCGGTGATCTGCTCACGCAGGACGCGGTGGGTGACGTCGAGGTGGTGCTGCAGGTCCCGGAAGAGAGGACGGGCCCGGCGCACGGCCCACCCGACGGCCAGTGCCAGCAGGGGTACCACGACCGCGACGATCCCGGACAGCGCCACATCCTGCCGCAACGCCATGCCGATTCCGCCGAGGCACATCAACGGTGCCGTGACCATGACCGTGCACGCGGTGAGGCAGAACATCTGCACCTGCTGGACGTCGCCGGTGGTGCGCATGACGAGGGAGGACACGCCGAGGCGGTTCACCTCGTGCTCGGCGCAGGCCAGGGCCCGGCCGAAGACGGCCGCGCGCAGCTCCCGGCCGACGTCCAGGGCGGTGCGGGCGCCGAGCCAGGCGGCACCGACGGAAGCCGCCAGCTGCACCAGGGTGGCGGCCGCCATCCAGGCCCCGGTGCGCAGGACGTGGCCGACGTCGCCGGCCACCACTCCCCGGTCGACAAGATCGGCGTTGAGGGCCGGCAGGCACAGGGCGGCCGTGGTCTGTGCCAGCTGAAACGCCAGGATCAGGGCGATCGGAAGAAGGCGCCGCCGGACATGTGTACGCAGCAGGTTCGTCAGCACAGCGCCCTTCCGTCCTCTCAGACCTCTGCGTCCGCTCAGACCTCTGCGTCCGATCAGACCTGTCGGTCCTGTCAGTCCTGTGCGTCCTCAACGCCGCCGCGCGTGCGCCGGACCGGTGAGCTGGTCCTGCAGTGCCAGGTCCGGGACCGGCTCGCTGCTGAGCATCTGTTGCTGGAGATTGCGCAGTTCGGTGAGGGGCTCCATGCCCAGCTCCTGCACCAGTCGGCTGCGCAGCGAACGGTACAGATCCAGCGCCTCACTGCGGCGTCCGCAGCGGTAGAGGGCGGTCATGAGCTGGGCGTGCAGGCCCTCGCGCAAGGGATGGAGAAGGACCAGCCGGCTCAGGTCGGTCACCACCTCGGCGGGGCGCCCGAGTTGGAGCAGTGCGCCGAAGCGTTCCTCCATGACGGTCAGCCGGACTTCTTCCAGGCGGGCCGTTTCCGCGTCGGCGAACGGACCGCTCGCCCCGGTGAGGGCGGTGCCGTGCCACAGGGCCAGGGCCTCGTCGTACGCGTTCAGGGCCGCGCCCGGAACGCCGTTGATCACGGCCTCCCGCGCCTGCCGGACCTTGGCGAGGAAAACGTTCAGGTCGAGTTGGCCGTCCTCGACACGGATCACGTATCCCGACGGCTTCGTCTGGATACCGTCGAACCCGTGACGGGACAGTGATCGTCGCAGTTCGGAGACAAGGGTGCGCACCCGCGTCTCAGGGGCCACGGGCAGCGGCCTCCCCCACACCGCGTCCATCAGGCGTGTGTTGGTCACCGTGCAGTTGGCCTGAAGCAGCATCACCGCCAGCAAAGACCGCTGTTTCCCGCTGAGCCGGACGAGATCCGTGCCGATCCGGGCTTCCACCACACCAAGAATCTGGAACGTCAAGGAACTTGACATCGAAACAACCTCCCCGTTGTTCGCGAAACTCCCTGTTCGTCTGCCGCCCCGAATCGCCCGGCGCGCCGCTTTGACAAAGGGAATTCGACGGCCCCAACCCTGGCAGCACGATCTAGCCATCGGCTTGCCGTCCCCTTGTCATGGCACCGCGAACAGAAAACGGAACGCGGTATTCCCGATCTCGCGGAATCCGGAATACCGCGCTCCATTCAGTGCGTTGTCACTCAGCTGCCCGAGGCACTCAGTTACGCGGCTCGGGCGCGGCCGGCGATGTGGTGCAGCACACGCCGCTGGTACCACCGGTCGGCCAGCAGTCGGTCCAGCCCGGGCTCTCCTCGATACCCATCAGGGCCGTCACCACGAGCGACTCCCAGCCGGACTCGGACACATCACGAATCGTGAACTTGGACACGGAAAAACTCCTTTCGGTTCTTTTCATCTCGGACCGGTCGAGCACCTCCGCCGGAGGGCGGAGGCCTGACCGGCGAAGAACACCGGAAACTTGTCACCCGATTTCCTTTCTCTTACGAGCGGGTCAGTAGCCCAATTCGTCTGCCAGCACCGCCATTCGCCTGCACATCTCCTCCGGCAAGTCCCATTCCGGGTCGAATGTCACCGGACCGGGATCCGGGACGGGCCGGAGATCAGGGGCGCTGAAGAACTTGTGGTCGCCTCCGAACAGCCCTCCCGCAGGGCCGTTGTTGGCGAACAACCACGACTCGGGGTGCACCATGCGGTCGATGACCGCTTCGTCACTCTCCAGTTCGAGCCAGTCGAGGATTCGGCGCAGCCACACCCGGGGCTCGTTGACCAGATCCTCGCCGCGGACCCGCATCCACTGCCGCTGCGGCAGTTCGCCGAGCGTCCGCATGATCCGCCGGTGTGACAGGTACCAGGAGGAAGCGGCTCCGACCACGCGCACCTTCCGGTGCGTGAGGTATTGCTGGTTCTGGTTGTGCATAGAGCGCTGGGTCGTCACGGGGTGCCGCGTCAGGTGGAGGTAGCGGGCCTTCGGATAGCTGCG
Source organism: Streptomyces bluensis (assembly GCF_014650715.1). Lineage (GTDB taxonomy): Bacteria > Actinomycetota > Actinomycetes > Streptomycetales > Streptomycetaceae > Streptomyces > Streptomyces bluensis. The sequence continues at coordinate 87,070 of NZ_BMVM01000021.1, forward strand.
CAGGCACCGGTCGAGGGAGTCGTCCGTGGCCACCGTGTCGGGCGATTTCTCCACCCCGACCTGCGGGCTGACCAGGTCCAGCAGGTGATCCAGGATCCTGGGCATCGGCCAGTCGGGGCGTTCCCTCAGCCACTCCTCGGCTCGGGCGACCGCCTCCGCCGTCTGTTCCCCCTCGTGGAGTTGGGCGATGGCACGGCAGACCCCGCTCAAGCGGGTCCGGCGGTATTCCGGCGGGAACCGCTCCGCCTCCGTGCCGTCCTCGCCGACGAGGTCGCGCACCGTCTCGTTGGCGAAGACCAGCATCTCGGGAAAGCCGAAGATCCGCGGGTGCCCCGCCAGGAGGGCCAGGGTGATCGTGGAGAACGAACGGGGCGGGGAGAGGATGAAGAGGGGATCCGGGTGCCCTGCGACAACGGGTTCGGTGCCGTGGGGCGCTCCGCCCGCGGGAACTGTTGCGGTCATGTGGGGCTCCCATCGAGAGGGCCGGCGGAGACGGTCACCAGGTGGCGCATCCCCGGGTGCCGGCGTCGGACGGCCGAGGTCACGGGACGGTGGCTGCCGGTATGGATCCTGGCGCCCGGCCGCGGGCAGGAGACCGCGAGCCGAAGAGCGTGCGCGAGAGCTCCGGCCCCCGCCAGCAGTTCCGGGTAGGCCGCACCGGCTCGCGGGCCGCGCATCCTCCCGAAATCGGCGCAGACGAGGAAGAGCCACCCCACGTCCGGGTACGCGTCGGCGAGAACCCCTGTCCATGAGGACTCCGCCTCGAACAGCGTCACCGCGTCGACCGTGGCGAACGCGGCGCGCGGCACGCCCGGTCCGGCGTGGCCCGTCACCGCGACGATCCCGTACGGAGTCTGGTCCGGTACCGCCAGTCCGTGGGACCGGAACGCGGTCTCCAGCACTGCCGCCACTTCCCGTACGACGGCCGGGGGTTCGTCCGTCCGGTGCCGGCGCTCCGGCTCCTCGCGCGGGGCGGACCGCGCGCTACGGCACGCGTTTTCCACCGCGGCGACCGCGTCGGCCATCGACGGCGGCGTCATCCGTGCACCTCCCCTGTTCCCGGGCCGCCCAGCAGTCCGGCCACCGCGGCCACGCTCTCTCTCGTCGGGTCGAGTTCGAGGACCGCCGGCAGGCGGTCGCTCCAGCCGAGTTCGAAAGAGAGCGGGATCCGCAACTCCCGTGCCGCGGATGCCAGCCGCATCGCCGCGATTCCGGCATCCAGGTGCGCCAGACGCCGGGCACCGTCCCCGAACTCCGCGGCGAGCGGACCGGCATCCGCGACGAGCACGATCACCGCATCCAAGCAGGCGACATCCGGCCCGGAGGACAGCACGGCAGGTCTCCACGGCGGGGAGTCGGCTCGCACGGACAACAGCCGGTGGCCGGCTTCGTCGTACAGAAAGACCTGGCCGGGCAGGTCGAGGCAGGGCAGGTCCGTCAGGACGTAGGCGTTGACGGGGACCGGGCTGTTCTCGTCCGCCCTGTCCATCCCATCCGCCCTGTCCGTCCTGCCCGCCCCGTGGGCCCCGTCCGCTCCATCTGTCCCGTCCGGACCCCGGTCGGCGCCGTACGCGGCGGTCGTGCCTGCCGTGTGCGGCAGAAGCGCCGAGAGTGCCGTAACCGGATCGTCCGCGCCGGGATGCCCGTCGCGCCGGCGGGGCGACCGTGGGCCTGGCCGTTCCGGCAGCCGCCCGCCGGGCGAGGTGTGCAGCGTGACGCGGCGCCGGGACGCCTGTCGCATCAGCTGACGCCGGGGAGCGAGCAGACGCGGTGCGGGCAGCAGCCGACCGGGCGGGAGCGCCAGGCGCCATTCATACGCCTCGATGAGCCGTACGGCGCCGTCCACCGCCCCGTCCTGGGAATCCCCGCCACTGGAATCCCCGCAGATGTCGCACGAGGGGTGGGGCGCGAAAAGGTGATGCTCCGTACGACCGCCCGCGGTGGTGGTGCCCACCCGTGCGCCGAGGGTCGTCACCGGCGTCGTCCGCGCGAGGACGGCAAGCACTTCCATGGCCGCGGCCGAGGCCGACAGCGCCCGCGCGCCGCCCTCGACGCCCTCCACGCCCTCCACGCCCTCCACGCCCACGGCGCCCACGGCGCCCACGGCCCCACCGCCACGGCGGAAGCAGCCGACGCACGCCGACTCGCCCGGCCAGAACAGCGGTCCCACCTCGACCGCGCCGTCTCCGGTCGCGAACCGCAGGACGGGGACGCCGTTCGCCCAGGCCGTGGCCACCCAGTCCTCCAGGCAGCCCGGAGCACCGGGCCGGTCGGCGACCACGACAAGGTCACAGTCCTGGGGAACTTCGCGGCCGGCTCCCACGCTGCCCGGGGTGGACACCCTGCCGACCCCACCGGCGGTCAGGTCCTCCGCCAGCATCCGTGTCAGCGGCTCGTCGGCGACCAGCAGCACATGAGACCGGGAGAGCTCGTCCAGCACCGACGCACCGGACGCGTGCCCACCCGTGAGGGCGGCCGTGCGGGAGTAGTACGTGACGGTCTGCTCCGGCACGTTCTCCTCCGGGTGCTCGTCCTGCTCCTCCCGCACGGTGCTGCCCGACTCCAGTACGCCCCAGTCGTCCAGCAGCTCCAGCGCCTGGGTGAGGTCGGCGGGCTCGACGGCGAGCAGGGCGCACAGTTCGTCCGGGCCGTGCCGTCCGTCCAGCAGGGGCAGCAGCGCACGGAGGAATCCGGAGGCGGCCTCGCCGCTCAGCAGCATCCGGTGCGGGCCACCCTCCAGTACGAGCCCACCGGGAGCGTCGACGAGCACCAGCCCACGGCAGAGGGCGGGCCGTGCCCGGCCACCGACCCGCACGGCTCCCGAAGCCGGCGCACGCCCGCTCATCACCGCGCCTCCGAGGGATCACGACGCGGCGACCCTTCGGGCAGGGCCTGCGGCACCGGGTGAGCCGGCAGGACCGCCCTGAGGCGCTCCAGACCCGTGTCCGGGGCATCGCGGACACCGCAGCGCGTACACCCGTGACACGGCACGACGCGGTGTGCGTCGACACCCCACTCCCGGAGCCGAATGGTGCTCACCAGCCCCGTACCGGTGCCGGGTGCGCCGTCCACGTACGCCGCCGCGACGGAGCCGGCCGCCCTGGCGTGGTGGGGCAGGAATCCACCGGGGCCGCAGTGCGGATCGCGGTCGTAACGGTCCGTCAGGAGCGAGGTCGTCCGCGCCTGGAGGTCGTGCTGGCTGCGCCTGCGCCGGTAGCAGCCGAAACAGGGGGCGTACGGAGGGCGGACCAGAGGGCCGACCCGGACGACCGCGGTTTCCAGGACGACCGGGAGCCAGGTCCGTCCGGCGTCGTACGCCAGCGCGTCGATCTCCTCGCAGAGCGCGGGCTCGGGCCGCCAGGCGGCCAGGACGACGGGGCCGCTGAACTCACTGAAGCTGTGCCGGAGTTCGGATGCGGAGAGCACCTCGACGCCGGGACGGGTCTCGGCGAGCAGTCGGCCGACCCGCTCGCCGAAGGCTCCGGTGGCGATCACAGGAAAGGCTGGGGCCACGGGTTCAACTCCTCCTCCGGTCGGCTGGGACAGCCCATGGCAACGGGCGCCGAGTACAGGCGCGGATGGGCCCGGTACTGCCCGTACCGGTGAAAGGTCAGGGGTTGCAGCCCCGGTACGACCACGCACACGGCCGTCAGCCCCGCCGCCGCCAGCTCGCGCGTGGTCCGGTCGACGGCCACGGCCTGCATGCCCCGCTCCGAGAGGGCGCCGACCACCTGCGCCAGGGCCTGACCCGCATGCCGGGGCAGGCTCGTACCGTCCTCGGCCCGGCGGGTGCGGCTCTGCTCCAGCAGGAAGTCGAAGGCGTGCCGCTGCTCCGGCCTGCCCATGAACTGCGCTCCGGCCATGACCAGGGCGTACGCGTCGGGATCGGCGCGGTGGAACACGGCACGCGCGGGAATGGCTTCGAGCAGGGCCTTCTGCGCCGCCTCGGTGAGGTCGCGGCCGACGGAGCAACCGACCGAGCGGCGGCAGGAGTCGTCGTACTCGGCGACCTGCACGCAGTAGACGGTAGGCACTCCGATGTCCGTCGTCGCGTCATAGAAATGCGTCGTGACGAAGTGCCGTTCGCCGTGGGCGAGCAGTGCCGAGAGCTCCGCCGTGGGACACGTGAACTCGATGCGCGGCAGCGGCAGCATCTGCTGCCAGACGAGCGCCGCGGAGTCCCGCTCGCACACCTCGCACAGACCGCGCAGCAGGGCCTCGGCCGGGTCGGAGTGCACCGCGTAGCCCGTGGAGATGCGGTTCCAGAAGCGCTCCGCGGGGGCGAGGCGGCGCATGCCGTGACGCGCCATCACGGACGGCACCCACACCGCCTCTCCCGAGGCCATGTCGAGCCCCCGCTGCCATCGGATGGGCTCATCGGCCCGGAAGGGGACGACCGGGCAGTGACCGCTCGCGTATTCGGTCTCCGAGCAACGGGGCACGGCTGTCATGTCCAGCACCGGTCCGTCCAGTTCCGCGACGGTCGCCCATCGTTCCTCGCTGCCGGGAAAGTCGGCGCCCGCGTAGCGTTCGGCGGCCTCGGCGATGGCGATCAGCTCCGCGTCCCCCGGACCGGCCGGGCTGCGGCCCGAGCCGCGGAACTCCTCGGGCCGTTCGACGCCCGGCGCACCGTTCACCCTGGCCGAGGCAAGGGACAGCCCTGTCAGGCCCCGGACAGGTGTGCCGGGCACCACCTCGGAGACGACGCCGTACGGAGAGACGAGTGCACGCACGCCTGCCGCCAACTCCGGTGAAAATCCGACCATGCTCCTGCCTCTCCTCCCTCCTGCGGTGGCGTCCGGTCCGTCCGGTCCGGTCCGTCCGTCAGCTCCGCGCGGGCCGCGGGTCCGTACGGGCGAAGTCCAGTTCCGGTGAGTCCTCGTGGCGGAACGGGGCGGCGGGGTCGATCCCCGCCTCCCGCAACGCGTCCGCGACGGCCTCGTTGCGAGAGCCCCGGTGGGTCCCGGTGGCATGGTCGACGAGCCCCTGGGCCACGGCCGTTGCCCGGTGCTGGCCGAAGCTGAGTCCGGACGGGCCACGCGACCGCCGGGCGAAGGGATGCCACGCCATCGACACTCCCGGCGCGAGCCGCCGCGCGAACACGGAAGCCTCGTCTCCCAGGCCCGGCAGCCCGTCGAGTGCGTCGACGATGTCCAGGGCGGCGTCCCAGCCGTCCGGGCCCAGGAAGAGCACCAGCGCGTCACGACGCGGCAGCAGGAGCGGGGAGGAGGCCACCTTGGCGCGGTAGGTGACGCCCTTGTCCTCCAGGCAGCGCAGCGCCGCAGCCCAGACACCCGGCACCGCGTCGATGCTCCGCACATGCGCGTACACCCGAAGGATCGGCTTGCGCACGGAGCGCCCACGGCTGCCGTCGGCAAGGAAGAAGCCGGGTGAGAGAGCGGGACGTGCGGCCGGCATCGACAGGTAGACCACCTCGCCGTCCCCCGGGGCGTCGGCGATCCTGCGGTCCTGAGACACCCATACCCGTGTGCCGTCGACGGAGGCCAGCAGCTCATCGCCCCTGCGTCCGTCCACCCGAGCGCTGGTGACCGTCTCCTGGTGGGGCATGACCCGGGTGAGTTCGGCTTCCAGGGCGGCGTCCCGGACAACGTCCTTGGACTTGTAGGTGTCCGGCCCGCGCCCCGAATGCAGGAAATCGTAAAGACTCCATCGGAGCAGGACCGAAAGATGCCGCGGGCTGTTTGCCTCCAGTTTGTGGCCGTCGACCTGCGCGGCCATTCCATCGGACCGCAACTCGACCTTTTCCAAGGCGTTTTCGAGTTCCGGCAGCAACAGGTCAGCTGTGTGTGACATCGACCTCACCCAATCTCCAGGAGCCCGGCGATCTCACCGGGCTTGAGCAGCGCTCTGCGCCCGATGCCATTGGCCACGTACTGGGTCATGCTGAGCACCATCATCTTGGCCACGACGCTGAACATCCGGTCGTAGAGGTGCCATCCGGCGAATGCGGCGGCCCGGCGCGGCACATCGGGATCGACCGCCGGGCGCACCGACCGATAGCCGGACCAGAACTCCCCCACCATGGGCTGTATCGCCCGCAACTCGACCGTGGTCCGGTCGATGACCTCCTCGCGGCTGACGCCGAGCACCGTCCCGGAATCGCCCACGGGCCCGGTGTGCAGTCCGCGGGCCGCCCGGTCGGCCGCCAGGTAGAGCCACTCCCCGACGAACATGCCCACGTCGTGGGCCGGGTCACCGAGTCGGAACTCCTCCCAGTCGATGATGTGGGTCCGTCCGTCGGCGACGAGGACCTGGTCGAGCCGGAAGTCGCCGTGCGTGGGCACCTTCGGCGACGTGTCCTCGTCGCGGCGCATCGCGCGCAGCGCCTCCTTGACCTCCTCGTCCTGCTGCACCAGGCGCCATCCCTGGAGCACAGCCGAACTGGCGGACTGGTACTGCGTGAGCGTCAGCCCTTCCAGGGACTCCAGGGGCGGATATCGCGAGGGGGAGGTGTCGAGGGAGGCGTTCTCCGCGCGGGCGGGCAGTTCGTGCAGGGCACCCGTCATCTCGCCCAGGCGGCGGGCCAGTCGGGTGTCGAACCGGCCCTCACGCGCCAGCAGGTCCCCCGGCTCGGCATCCTCGACGAGCTCGAAGACGAGCAGGTTGCGGTCGTCGTCGGCGCCCAGAAGGGCGGCCCCGGACAACTCGGGCGTCCGCAGCGCCTCGAACGACCTGGCCCTCCCGACGCCCGGAGCCGGGCAGCCGAGGGACTCGTTCAGCTGCTTGACGAACACTCCACGCCCGCTGGTGGTGAAGCCCGAGCACTTCCGGTGCCGGCCGGGATGCGTGACCACCCGGTCCGGCGACAGCCTGCCCAGGCCCAACCGTTCGAGGAATGGGTTGACTATGGCGAGATCTGGAATTCTCGCACCGTTCGGCGGAAGCATGTGTTGAGTCTTGCCGCCGCCCGCACGAAACACATACGCGCCCCGCACGTACATTCCGCGTCAGCGACGGATACGAACGGCATACGCGCCTCGCACGTCATGAGCGAAAGCAATTGACGCACCATCCATAACCTCACTAACTTCGCCATCCATCGACTGACTTCTGTACGGACGCGTTCCGTACGGACGGCCGACGCAACACATACGGAAATACGGACCGGATGAATGCGGAGAGGTGCGGAGGAAAGCGATGACCGAGGCGGTCGACACCACGGCGGCGTGGGAAGCGCCGGTGAGCGCGGATGCGATATGGCAGTCGGCGACAAAGGTCTGCCGCATCACGGACTTTCTGCCCGCCCCGACGGCCGAAGGGCTGCTGCAACGCGCCGTATCGGCCGAACGGGACGACCTGCTCCCCGCGCGCGTGCGCGGGAACCACCTGGACACGCGCACGCGGAGTTCCCTCGCTCACCGCGGCTTCTCCGCTCCGGAACTGCTCACCGCCATCGATGCCGTCGTCGGCCAGGTCGAGAAGGTCCTCGGCGTCTCCTGCGCCGGAACGCGGCCGGCCTTCACGCTGAACGTGCACAACGACGGTGACTTCTACCGCGCCCACCAGGACGTCAGCCCCCATGACGTGGCGAGCGGCCTGGCGGCCGCCAAGCGTGTGGTGACCTTCGTGTACTACCTCCACCGCACCCCGGCCCCGTTCACCGGCGGGGCCCTGCGCATGTACGACTCCGCCCTGCCGCTGAACGTCCACCACGACGGTCTGCGCCGCGAGGACTGCACGTACCGGGACTACGCCCCGGACCACAACAGTGTCGTCTTCTTCCTCCCCTCCGCCCTGCACGAGGTCATGCCTGTCAGCTGCCCCGGCGGGGACCATGCGAACAGCCGGTTCGCCATCAATGGCTGGCTGTGCCGGACCGACGCGTCCTGACGCCGTGAACCGGGCCGTCCCGAAAGCGAGATCCCCACGGATCGCTCAACACCTGATGGAGGACCCATGGAACGGTTCGCGCTGGACGCCATCGAGCGGCTGACAACCCGGACGCACCAGGCGTACGACACGATCGCCGTCGACCCGTTGACTCCGTTGCTCGGAGCCGAGATATCAGGCCTCGACCTGTCCAAGGAACTGACGCCCGAGCAGGAGAAGGAGGTCAAGGACGCCTTCCTCACCCATCACGTGCTGGTCTTCCGCGACCAGGACCTCAGCCCCGACGACCACAAGCGGTTCGCCGGAGTCTTCGGCCCCCTCCACCCTGTGGCGCTCCCTGCCGAGGGCTCGGACCCGTACATCCTGGAGATCAGTTCGAGCAGGAAATCGCGTTGGGTCGCCGGAGACAGCTGGCACCACGACGGCACCGCCGACGCCGAGCCGTCGCTCGGTTCCATGCTGTACGTCACCCGTGTTCCGGAAACCGGCAGCGGCGGCGACACGCTGTTCGCCAATATGCATCTCGCCTACGACTTGCTGTCGCCGGCGATGCAGACGTTCCTGGAGGAACTGACCGCCCTCCACAACGGTGCACTGCCCTGGCTGCGGAAGGGCCGTAATCCACCGCCCGGGTACGACGTTCCGCGCAGCGAACACCCGATCGTGGTCCGTCACCCGGACACCGGGCGCAAGCTGCTCTTCGTCAACAACCCCTACATGTCGAAGATCACCCAGCTCTCCCAGGCCGAGAGCACGGCTGTCCTCGACATGCTGTACTCCCACGTCGCCCGGACGCCCCTGTTGCAGTGCCGGGTCCGCTGGCAGCCGAACACACTGGTGTTCTGGGACAACCGCTGCGTCCAGCACCACGCCGTCTGGGACTACTTCCCCCACGGGCGCTACGGCCAACGCGTGTCCATCACCGGCACCCGGCCCCGGGCATGACCTCGCCCCCTCCCCGACGGGGGAGGGGGCCTCCCGGTGCCGTCGAGGGCTCCAGCAGACCGCAAGGGCCGCACGCGCCCCCGGTACGGATCCGGTTCACCCGTCCCCGTCGTGCTTGCGCAGCACCGCCGTGTACGACAGCAGGGGCGCGTCGGACGGAGCGCCCGGGTAGCGGAAGTCCTGTACATCGCACAGGCGCCAGCCCGCGGCCCCCGCGATGCGCTCCAGCTCCTCCGGCCCGCAGAACAGGTAGGGGAACCAGTCGGTTGCCGTGGTGCCGTAGCGCAGACGCATCACCAGCTCGCCCGGCAGCCCGCCACGCGCGAGATTGCGCTCGGCATAGGCATCGTTGTCCGCGGTGCCGCCCACCGGACGCCTGCCCTCCGCGATGATCAGCGCATCGGCGGAGGTGATCGCGTGCACCTGCCGGAGAATGTCCGTGCCGCGAGAGACGGAACCGAGCAGTCCGACGTTGTTGCCCAGGAACAGCACGGTCCGGAACGGCTCCCTCCCCCGCATCCGGTGCTCCAGCTCCGTCACGTCGCCGCGGACGGTCTCCTGCACTCCGGCGTCCCGGCAGATGCCCAGCGCCAGCGCCGACGTGTCCAGCGCCGTCACATGCATCGACCTGCGGGCCAGAAAGGCGCCGTGCCTGCCGCTGCCGGCGCCGACGTCGAGCACGGGCCCCCGGGCCCTCGCCAACGCGTCCCGGACCGCCGACGGCCACTCCTGTTCTCCGTTGAGCCACTGGGCCGAGCCGGACGGCACGATCAGTCCGTCCGAACGCTCGACGAACGCGGTGACGGGCCGCTGCAGACGCACCGCGTCCGAGAGTTGCAGCCCGAACGCGTCACCGATCCGCGGACCCGGAGAACCATTCGCCTCCACGAGCTCTCCTCTGCAAAGGCACACCACAACCGATCAACGCTCGCCACTATGGCAGGGCGCGGATACGGGCCCCATACGCGTCGCGCACGGGGGCGGGACGGCGGGCACCGCTCGCGGCCGATGTTGCTCCATTTGAGGCGTCATTGCAGGCGATCGTGGGAGGACCGGAGGCGAGTCATCGTGCAAGCCGGACCATTCGGCCGCGGGTGGCGCGGCGCTGGCGTGCGGGTGGGGCGGCGGTGGCACGGGGACCTGGGAGGGGTGGCGGCGGAAGTTGTCCGCCACCTCACGGGAGATGCGCCATGTACGACCGTCGCCAAGCCCACCGCCCCGCCGCCCGTCCGCAGAGCGCCCTTCGTTCGCCGCTCGGGGAGTTGGAGCAGGCGTTCCTCTCCCTCGCCCACGGGGCGGAGCCGCTGATGTTCCCCGCGCATCTGGTGTGCGACGAACCCGACCGTGCGGCATGGCCGCCGTGCGGGCCATCGCCGAATCGCTGCTGATGACGGTGGCCCCGACCACGTACCGGGCCCTGCCGTGCTGACCGGGACGCCCACCATGTGATCACCTGCCGGGCGCCGTAACTGCCCGCATCAAACTTCCTCTTGGACGAACCATGAAACACATGATGACCGCCGCAGCGGCGTTCCTCTTTCTGGCCTGCGCGGCCGTTCCCGCGAACGCGGACGCGACCGTCACCGAAGGCAAAGTGGGGCTGAGCGTCAAGGGCAAGGGCCTGTCGGTGAAGCGGGCAGGCGGCTGGATGGATGGCCACGGCACCGGTGTCCGGGGCCGCCTGTACACGGTCTACAGGGGCGAGCGGACCGACATCACCAGGTGGAAGGACGCGACTCCGGTCACTGCCGGGAGGACGAAGCTCTCTTCCGTGGACTGGAATCTGAAAGGCCGAAGCTTCCGGGACGGCACGTGGCTGTGCATCCAGGTCAACAGAGCGGATGGCACCCCCTGCGCCAAGATCCACCGCTGACGTTACTCAGCGATCCGCCGGTGACTACCGGCCGCTTGGTCGCGATGCCGCTGGGGTCTCTCGCCGGTTCGTTCTGGCTGCCGGGGCGATGTCCGGATGGAGAGCCAGGCGCCGGATCAGGGCCGTGTCCAGTATCTCGGCATCGCTCCAGCATCTGCTCCAGCGCGTGCAGCCGTAGCGCAGGTCTCTTCTCTCCAGGCGTTGGCACCGCTGGCCACCGAAAAACCAGCAAGAGACTTAAATCTGGGATTTCCGGCGCATCACACTACCGTTTCGGATCAATAAACCCCCACGATACACCGTCTCTCACAGTGACCGTCCCGAAACCGAGAGATCGCAACTGTGCCCCCGAACAGGCCGGGGGCACAGCAGGAGGGTGGAGCTGTCTGTTCTTATACCGATTGGTCAAGCAGTAGCCATGGCACACATTCTGGCCGTGCACCTGTCCGAGTTCGGCAGAATTCTTCGAGAGCTGCGCGGACTTGCGCTACTGGGATAGCTGCTTCACGTGGGTAGTAACTGGGGTCACCGGGATCTGCGATCAATTCGGGGTCAAAAGAGGGTGGATTGGGATTTCCCGAAGTCCAGACGAATCGAGAGATGTCGTTCTCAGGTGCTCCATCGGGAACCTTGCTGGTCCACCATTTCAGTGCACCATGCCCGTTCTTGGTGTTGACCGAGACATACAGAAAATTACTCGGCCACCTCTCGTCAGTCTCTTCTGGGTATTTTCCCTTGACAATACTGATCACGGCTCTCTCAGGTACAATCTCGAAGCCGTCAGGAGTTGTTCCCTCTTGAATGAGATTGGTCATGATGTGATCAATGAGGACATCGACTTCCTGCTCAGATCGGGCGTAGATTTCGCCCGCATGCGTCCCACCAAGGACAATCATCCCGCCGTCACCTCTTCGCTAGGCCCTTCAGCTTTACCGGCCCCGCCATTCCGGGATAGTGTACATACAGCGTCTGGTCCTCGTAGAGGATGGCAGGTACTGCCTGCTTGCAGCCCATGGAGTTGGGAGCCGTCACCCTTGGGCACACGTAGTTCGTGTTGATGACGATGTGTAGCTCTTTCACCTCCCCCATCTTATTGCGCATCTCCCATGCGAGCTTTACTTCGGCGTGATGTGAGACGCTCGCATACCCCGGGAATTCCGGAAAGTTGGTAGAGCTTTTGAGGAAGGAATTGATCTCCTCGGAGAGTTCACTACGTCCGCTCACCAGCATCGAATCCCAGACTTGCGTACCGTCAGACTCGAAAACGTAGCCGGAAGTCGGGTCTCCATTCTGACGTTTCGGGAGTTTGTCCCAAGCACTCTTCACCCATGCGGGACAGGCTTCGTCGGTGTTGTGGACGAGGACGTCGGTACTGCCGGTCGAGACGTAGTAGGTGTGGAGGTCGTCGACGGTGAGGTCGTAGGCGTCCTGAAGGCCAGCCCAGTTACGGATGTGGGCGATAGCGGCCGTGCTGTTCTGCGGGGTGCGCAGGGTGTCGCCGGCCTTGAGGTCGCTTGCGTTCTTCCACGTTTGGTCGTTCTCGGACCAGTAGGGATGGTGGCTGGTGGAGGTGAGGGTGGAGCCGTCGGCGAGGGTGACGTCGGTGAAGTTCCGGTCGTCGGGGGTGTGGATGGTGCGGGTGACTCGTCGGGGGCCGGATTCGCCGGTGGTGGGGTCGGTGGCTGTGACGAGGTCGCCGGTTTCGATCTGCTCGATGGGACGCCGGGTGCCGTCGGCCATGAGGACCTTGGTGCCGGCCGGGAAGCTGTTTGCTGCTCCGGTCAGGCAGGCGACGGTGCGGCGGACGGATCGCCCACCCTTGATGGCGTCAAGGCCATTGTCGATCTTGGCAACGAGTTTGAGCTTGCCCCAGGGGGTGACGCCGACGACGGCCATCGCGCAGTCCGCGGCCGTGGGGTTGTCGATGCAGGCCTCGATGTCGGCGAGACCCGACATCTCCCAGATGATCGTCTTGTACGTGCGGGGGTCCTTCGCGACCTCCCACACTCTGTCGATTGCGCCGCCGTCGCAGATGACCGTGTTGATCGGGAAGTACGAGGTGTCGAACGGGAGGAGGTCCATGCAGCGCGTCTTGGGCGCACTTTGCTGCTGAGCCTTGCGTTCTTCCTCCGCCTGCTTGCGGGCCTCTTCCATCTCTTGCTCGGCGAGGTCGCGCGTTGCCTGCCAGGCTTGCTTGGCCTCCGCCTCTGCTTCGGCGGCACTCTTGCCAGCGGCGAGGGCCGACGCGCGGGCCCGGTCGGCGGAGTCGTTGGCCTTCTGTGCGGAGTTGCGGGCGTAGGTAGCGGAGAATTCGGCCTGGGCAGCGGAGTTCTCGGCGGCGGTGGCGTCCTGCGCGGCCTGCTCGGCTGCGCTCCGTGCCGTGGCTGCTGATGCTGCCGCGTCGGCGGCACTCTGAGTGGCGGCATCGGCTGACGCCTTGGCGTCGGCCGCGTATTGCTCGGCCTGCTTGGCCGAGTTCTCCGCCTCTGCGGCGGCGGCGTCCGCCTCTTCGGCAGCGTTTATCGCCCTCTTGGCGGCTTCCGCGGCAAGCCAGGCGTCCTTTTGTGCCTTTGCGGCGATCAGCGAGCCTTCGGCGAGGAGCCGCTGGACTTGGCGGATGTGGGTGGTGGCGAGGTCGTCCTTGCGCTGGGCATGGTACTGGCCGGTGATGACGAACTCGTGGATCAGCTCCGGGGGTCCGGCGAGAGCGATTTTCGCCGCTGCCTGGACTTCGGGGCCACCGGTCTCGGCGAGGCCGGCCGTGATGACCCTTTCATCGGACAGTTGCTCGCTGTACTGGCCGATGTGCAGGAACGTCGCGAGGGTCTTGCCGTTTCCGTCGGCGAGTGCTGTCTTGGCGGCCTCGCTGACGCCGGGGCCGCCGGTTTCGGCGAGGCGGGCGACGTCGACCTTCATGTCGTCGCGTCCGGCCTCGTACTGGCCGGAGGAGTGGAAGGCCTCGATTTGCTCCGGGGTCCCGTTGGTCAGGACTTCGGTGGCCGCGGTGCGGATGGAAGCGTAGGGGCTCTGGGAGCTCAGGTCGACGACGCGCTGGCGTACGTCGTTGTGGTTGGCCTCTTTCCAGCGGGTGCGCAGGTAGTCCAGAACGTCCTGGTCGGTGCCGGAGAGCGCGCGAGCGGCGGCTTCCTGGTGCCACGGGCCAAGCAACTTCATCGCCTGCATGGCGAGTTCGCGGCCCTTGGCGGCGGTGGCCTGGATGTCGACGTCGGGCCGTCCGGCTTCCTGAGCCAGCACGGTCGCGGTGTCGTTCAGGGACAGGGCCTCGACCTGCGTGGACGCGGAGGCCGAGATCGCTGCTTCGGAGGTGGTCTTCATCGAACGGGCGCGCTCGATGGCCGCGTCCGTGCGGGTCTGCAGGTCGGCCGTTTCGGTCTCCCGGGCCAGGTCGAAGGTCTCCCTGGCTTTGTCCACTGCGGCCGTCGCGCTGTCGGCTGCTGCTTTGGCGCCGTCGGCGTTCTTCTGGGCCACAGCAGCGTAGGTTGCGGCGTTTCCGGCTTGTTTGGCGGCTTCGTCGGCGTAGTCGGCGGCCTTGTTCGCATGTGCTGCCGCCGAGTTGGCGGCATCGCGGGCCCCGGAGGCGGCAGTGGCCGCACGGCGGGCCAGGTCGGCAGAGCGGTCGGCGGCGGCGTCGGCGGCATCGGCGTGCCGTCGCGCTTCGGCAGCTGCCAGGCGGGCCTCGTTGGAATGCAGGCCGGCCGCGTCCGCGTGAGCGTTGGCCGCTTCGGCTGCGTCAGCTGCCGCCCGCGCGTTGCCGGAGGCACCCTTGGCTGCCTCTGAGGCGACTGCCGCAGCGGCGGAGGCAAGGCCTGCGTTCCCGGCTGCGACCGCCGACGTCTCGGCGGCGTCCGCTGCGGCACGTGCCTGGCTGGCAGCCTGCCTTGCGGCGTCGGCGTCGGCCTCGTTGCCGGCGGCGGCAATGGCTGCCTTGTAGGCCTTGTTCGCTGCTTCAGAGGCCGCGGCGGCCGCCGCGGCGGTCTGCGCGGCGGCCAGTGCGGCCCTTCGTGCGGCACGGTTGGCGGCGTTGGCCGACCCGATGGCTTCCTGTGCGGCCTCGGCCGCACCTCGCGCGGCGTCTGCGGCTTGCTTGGCCTTGACCGCGGCCTTCTTGGAGTCGTCCTTGGCGGCCGCGGTCTCCTCGGCCGCCTTCTGCGCGGCCTCCTTGGCCAGCTGTGAAGCCTCGACTGCCTTCTTCGACGACTCTTCCGCCGTCTTGCGAGCGTCCTCGGCCTGCTTGCCGGCCTGCTCGGCCTGTTCGATCAGCTGGGCGATGGTGGAATGTTCCTGGTCGCGGTCACGGGCGATGAACTGCCCGACCTCCAGGAACTCGACCATGTCCTCCGGCGTGCCCTGAAGGGCGACCTTGGCTGCCGCACTCACATTCGGGCCGCCCGTGGTGGTCAGTCGGGCGACCTCGACGCGGTTGTCGTCCTCGCGCTCCTCGTACTGGCCCGTATTGAGGAAGAGCTCACGCTCGTCGAAGGTACCCTGCAGGGCGGCCTTGCCCGCCGCCTGCACACCCGGGCCGCCCAGGGTGATCAGACGGGCGATCTCGACCTTGCGGTCCTCGTCCAGCGGCTCTTCGTAGCCGTACAGGAGGAAGGTTTCCAGCTCGGCCGGCGACTTCAGCATCGCCTCCTTGGCGGCCAGCCGCATGCCTGGACCGCCGGTCATCACCAGTCGCGCGGTCTCGACGCGGTTGTCGTCGAGCTGGATGGACTCCGCCTCGTCGAGGAACTTGCGGATTGCCTCGTCACCGCCGAGCAGAGCCTGCTCGGCGGCTACCTTCAGACCGGCTCCGCCGGTCTCCCAGTAACCGACGATGTCGGCCCGCACATTCGCTGGCAACGGTGCCGGCTCCACCGCCACTGCGGCCGGTGTTCCCAGCAGACCCGACAGCAGGCCTGCGCACAGCAGCATCCGCAGCGCCCGCCGAGGGCCTGAATACCGTCTCGATACTCCCGAACCAACAGTCCGGGAGGGTATACGCCGTCTCACTCGGCGACTCCCTCTTACTCCTGGGGCGCGGGCCCCTGTGGTGGTGTCGGCTAACGGGCGGCGTAGCCGAAGTCGGTGCCCGCGGCGGGGAGTCCGCCGGTGCCGGGCTGGTAGGTGGTGACTGCCCCGTTAGTGCCGCCGGGGACGACATTGCCAAGGGGCAGGGCGTGCAGCGCACCGTAGGCAGTGGGGCCATACGGCATGCCGGCGTAGAGGCGGGTGCCGGTGAAGTGGATGCTCTGGCCCAGGCGCTGGTCGGCCTTGGGGGTGCCGGGGATGCCGTCGCCGTCTCCGGCTTCGATCCACAGATCGTTGTCACCGGCCGCGCCCAGCATCGAGAAGGTGTGGATCGCACCGGCCTTGGCCTCCGTGCCGATGGCCTCGCCCGGGGTTCCGACGGCCAGGAGCAGAGTGGCGGCGGTGGCCACGTCGCGCGGCGCGGTGTTGATCGCGGTCAGGCTCTCGCCCATCCGGTCGCCGGCCTCCGAGGTGCCCACGACGGTGTCGTCGGCTTCGCCCTGGCGCAGTTCGCGCAGGTAGGTCCAGGTTGTGTCGGCGTTGATCCGTACCAGGATGGCACGGCCCGCCTCTACCCGGTCGGTGCCGCCGGCGGTGGTGGTCTCGCCGGGCGAACCGATCGCCAGCATCGAGGTGTCGGTGCCGGCCGCGGCGGAGGGGCGGTAGGCGGTCATGGCCAGGGCGGCGCCGAACTCGTCGCCCTCCTCGGCTGCACCGGTCACCGCACTGTTGTCCTGGTCCAGGCCGCCGATGGTGGTGGGCCGGCCGTCCGCGTCCAGAGTGTGGCTGAACAGGGCCACCGTGCCGGAGTCGGCCGCGGTGCCGATGGCCTCGCCGGGCGCGCCGATGGCGAAGAAGTTCTCGTCACCGGCGACGGAGGCGCCGAACCTGTCGCCCGCCTCGACCACTCCGGGCACATTGGTGGGCAGGTCCTGGTGGAGGGTGCGGCTGGTGTCGCCGTAGACGTAGAAGGCCATACCGCCCTCGGCCTCGGTGCCGACGGACTCGCCCGGTACACCGATGAGGATCCACGGGCGACCCGCGGCCGTGGTGCCGGCTGCGAGGGCCTGGCCCATGCGGTCACCGGCCTCGGAGGCAGAGGCGAGAATGGCGCCGGTGCCTGTGCCCTGCTCCAGGTGCGTGCTCTTCACCGCAGCGCTACCCAGCCCGCTGGGGCCGCCGAAGAGTACGTCGACCATGCCCGCGTTCGCGGCGCCGGCCAGTTCCTCACCTGGGGTGGCGACCACCAGGTCGGTGTAGCCGTCCTGGTCGTAGTCGACGGTGGCCAGCGCCTCACCAAAGCCGTCGTTCGCCTCGGCCCCGCCAGGCACCCAGTCCAGGTCCTGGTCGATCTGGGCGATGCCCTTGCCTCCGCCGTACACGACCCGGACCAGGCCGGCACCGGCATCTCCGCCCACACTCGCCTTCGGATCGGCGACGGCGATGTCCTCGACGCCGTCACCGTTGAAGTCGGTGATCCGGGTCTGCTTGGTCTTCGACGTCACCCAGGCGGCGAGGTCGTCCGCCCGCACGCTCACCGCGTCGGTGCTGGTCTGGGCTTCGTCGCTACCAAAGCAGCCACCCTGGGAAGAACGGCTGCTGATGCCGACCAACTCCGCGCCAGAGGGGGTGGAACGCAGCAGCGGCCCGCCGGTGTCCCCGGCACAGACGGCCGCGCCGTTCTGGCCCGTGACCGGCAAGTCGTTGCCGGCGGGCGCGGCGGCAGTGAAGGAGCCGGCGTGCAGCTTGAGTGGCGCCCACTCGGCCTTGGTGCGGCCATAGCCGGTGGCGGTCAGGTTCTCCCCGGTCGTCGGCGCGGTGGTGGCCAACGGAACGGCGGGGACGTTCAGAACGGGTGCGGCCAGGCGGGCCAGCACCATGTCGCGGTCCTCGCGCGGCACCAGTTCAACCACCTTCCGGACCTGCCCCGTGGTCGTGGCCAGGTCCGTGCGGCCGATCGTGGCGGTGGTCTTCAGCGTCGGCGCTCCCGCGGCCACGGACAGGCTCGTGTTCGGGTCCTCGGCAAAGCAACTGGCAGCGGTCAGCAGCCACTCGGCGTCTACCAGTGCGGCCGAGCAGGCACGCTGACCGTCGCCAATGTCCAGGCGCGCGGTGAAGCTGTGGGCATTGTTGGTTTCTGCAGTACCGCTTACTGCGTGAGCAGGAGAGGCCACCAGGAACGGGGCGACCAGCAGGCCGACGGCCACGACAGCCGTGCGGCCAAGGCCGCGCCTTCGGGGGGTATACATCAGAGAAAGTCCTAGCGTGGGAAAACTGCCCCTGCACAACAGCGCCGACGAGCTGCGCAGATGTGCAGGGAGAGGGGAGAGGGCTACTTACTGGTGCGGATCTCGACGAGCATGTGCTCGTGGCATTCAGGGTCGGCAGCATCCCCGAGGGGTGCCGTCTGCACGGCTGACCCCGTAGCAGAGCAGTTGCCGGGGAGCGGGACATCGGCAGTGCTACGCGGACTGCGGATGGTTTGCTCGATCACGTTGATGCTCTCGACTGTGAGGTTCTTGGCTGCTGGGGGGTTGCGAGTGCTGTCGGCTACTTAGTGGGGCACCAGCATCACTGGCAGCGAGTTGCTGGGATGCGGGCTGAGCAGGACGGGCTTCAGGGCATCTCGTTCCCTGCATGTCGGTCTGGTAGTGCGTGGCTGAGCGGCAGTTGGACTGCGGAAGGATGGCCGCCGTGCGCGACGTGTCTGTGCGTGCTGATGGGCCCCGAGAGCGGGCGCGTTAACGACGGTGCCCTGACTTTCGTTCCACATCACACATGGCGCCCGCCAAGATCAGCCAGCGACCCGAAGTTCGATGAGCGTGGTGGGTTCGCCGGTCTCGCCCGCCTCGCCGTATCCGGTGAAGTCGTTGGCAGGTGCGTTGATGACGGTGGTAGTGCCGTCATCTTCCCTGATCGTGGTTTTCACCGGGTCGGCGGAGGTCCAGATGCCGTAAGCCTGAGGAATTTCAAGGACGAGGAAGGCGGGCTTTGCTGTGACGTCGAAGCAGAAGTCCTTCTGCCCCGCACGACTCATGATCGAGATGTCCTCACTGCCGTTGCAGGCTGTCATCACCATATGACCGTCGCCGCGCTTGAGGATGGCTCCCGTCTCAGCCTCGATCTTTGCCGCACCCGGGTAGTTGAAGTCCTCGACCGCGTATGGCATGTCGCTTCCGGCTGCGGCTGTGGCAACGCTGCCCTGCACGGCCTCGGTTACGGCGAACACCGTCGCGGTGGCTGCAAACACGGCTGCGAGACCGACCAGGAGCTTTTTGTACACATGGAATATAGTCATCGTGTGCCTTTCGGTAAATAGGCGACGAAGGATTTGTTGCCCCATCGGTTCGCAGGAAAGTGAACCACGCGCAAGATCCAGTCCGTGAGCCGTCTTGAGTGATTCATGTCACCGAGAATTTGCGCCATCGCGTACAACCATTCACCCTGACGCCGCGGATCCTGGCTCACCGATGGACTTAAAGCCTCAAGTAATCAATATTGTTCGCAAAGGGGGTCAACCACCATCCATGGCGCTTTTATCGCGAACATGTCGATCTTGGGCTGCGGTTGCCGGTAGCCTACTCACCTGCAAGGGGAGGGTGGTGCGTCCCGCCGGCCTGTAACCGGGTGCGGCTCGTAGGCGTGCACGATCAAGCGGCTCCAGCCAGGCTGGAATATTGCCGCTCTTCGCCTGTTTCATATGGAAAGTGCTCCACTTCTGCGCGTCTCCTTCGCGTGAATGCAGTGCGCTTTATTTGCTGGATTTAAACCAAAACAGAGGGGACCGTCGAAGTGAAACGACGCAGACCCTCCCGGGCTCTGGTTCGGGAGCATTGAAGAGGTTCTCGGTTCGCCGGTGACTGCTGCGGATGCTGCTATCCGCAGGCATGCTGGCAGGTCTTCTATTGATCCGAAACGGTAGGTATTCCGGGTCGTTGATCCCTGCGTGAGTGAACTGGTGGGGGATGCGCGACAGTGAAGCTTCCCCCTGTGACCTGCGAAACGTCGAAGGCGTCGATCATGTCGTGGCGCTCGGCGCGACCGGCATTCGGGCCCTCAACGATCCCGTGCAGGATGGCAAGCACCTGGACGAGCGTGTCGCCCCTCTGCCGCAGTGGAAGCATCGCCCCAGCCTCAGCCGCAAGCCACGTCGGCCTTCCGGATGGGTCCTGCGGAAGGTGAAGGCTGGCCTTTCGGCGTACACAAATGGAGTCAGCAGCGCCCCGTCAAATCCGTGACTGGGTCGCAGTTCTCAGCTGCAGGATGACAAGCAGCTTGGTGCCCGGTACCAACTTCCGGTTGACGGAGGTCGATTGGACGAACACGGTGTACGACGGGTTGTCGCCCGGCTTCACCGTGACCTCTCACTCCGGCAGACCGAGGAGCTGGTGGGCCGCTGGGCCCGAGAACACCCTGCCGGTCATCCGGCCGGTGGCCGAATCCTTCTCCGCCACGGCGAGCTGCTTGTTGCCCTGGGTCTTCTCACGCTTGGAAAGCTCGTAGAAGGCGCAGCCGGTCTTGTACGGATGCCCGGCGCGGGTGACGAAGTCTCGGATCTGTGTCTGCTGATCGACCGGGATCAGGATGTACTTGCCGGCGTCCAGGGCATCGAGATTGGCCTTCACCTCGGCAGTGTTCAATTCTGGCCCATGGCGGACAGGTTCCTGGTACCGCGCACGCCCTGTTCGCGGCACCGCAGGAAGCTCGTGGCAGCCGTCTTGACGGTGCCGATGGCCTCCTCTGCTGGAGTCCGCATCCCAGATCGCGCTGGCGGGTCCTCGGCAAGGTCCGCACCGACCCGAAGTGGGCGACCGCACTGGTGAGGGCCCTGCTGGTCCTGACGAACCGCGAAGTCTCCCGCTGACCGACGATCTTCACCGAAGTCATCCGCCCGCGACCGGCCCGAGCATCGAGAACCCCGCGCACACCAGACCCGTGACCTGCAATTCACGATGCACACTGCTCAGTGGCCGTCAGAGGTCGCCGAGACCGGGCTGGTCGGCCAGCGGGCGGGGCCCCGGTCCCGGTGCCTTCGGTGGGGTGGTCATGGCGGGCAGATCTCGCGCAACGTGCCGAGCGCGCGGGCGAGGCTGCGGCCTTGGTCGGGGCCGTCGGCGAAGCCTCGGCAGATCGCCGGGGTGTCAGTTCCCAGGGTCTTGTGGCACACCACGTGGGCCTCGGCCCGCCTGGCTCGGGTGACCATCTCGGTGACCCGGCCGGGCTGCAGGTCCATCGGGTTGCCCGCGTGGAAGATGCAGGTGTCGCAGCGGTGGGCGCACAGCCGTACGGCGCCGGTGGCTGGGTCGGCGACGTCGGCGCACAGTCCATCGTCCTCCGGTTCGACGCCTACGTCGCCGTAGGTGAGGCCCTGCTGGGGCGGTTCGCCGTGGCCTTGCATCGTGCGCTGGTTCATTGGCGGCCTCCGCAGCCAGCGTGCGCGCAACCGCCGCAGAACCCGCCGTCGTTGCACGAGCACGGGCAACGGCCCGGTGTGCGGTGCGGGGCGGTCGGCTGGCGGTCCGGGGCGGGGACGCGTGCGGTGGAGGGCGGCGGGGTGCCGTCGGGGTCTGAGGTGGTGCGCCGTGCGGCTGCTGCGAGCAGGCCGGTGCGTGCCGACCGGGGCAGTTGATCGAGTGCCTGAAGGCAGTAGCCCAGGTTAGTGTCGCCTGGCCTGACGGGGGTACGGGTGCAGGCCAGCAGGTGTCCGGCGGCCTCCGCCACCGCCCAGGTGAGGGTGGGTGGGTCCAGGTGTCCACGGTCCTCGCCCCTCAGGTGGTCCGCCGCACTGTCCAATAGCGTGGCGAGGGAGGGGGCTTCATCGTCTTCAGCGGCGCAGGACGACCGTCTGGATCACCAGCTGTCCACCCCCGACCGGCGGCTTCCCTCGTTCCCATGTTCTGGGTCCCCCGCCGGGGGCTCGAACCTACGCAGCACCGGTCACCCGGCACCCTGCCCCACGAGGCACAACGCCCCCGCCAGCCGACCCCCCATTGCACATCCATTGCACAAACTCGCGGGAACTGCCGGGAACACCCCAGGTCAGCCGGGCACACCCACCACGACGCCAAACGGTCCTGACCCCGGAAAACACCAGGTCAGGACCGTAAAAGCAGACGAGTCGGGCTGTACGCCGGGTACAGTGCGAGCAGCCTTCGCCCGCGACTCCCGCCGCAGACTCGAATCCAGGTCAAGCCCTCAATGTCACCCGAACAGAACAACTGACTGCCATGCCATTCCTTGTCCGGCGTCAACCGCAAAGAGATCGAGTTGATGCGGTACCGCTGATCCGTCGGCGTACCGCAACTCCCCCCTCGAAAAAGTGTCCGAGGTGGGAGCCGCACCTCGCACAACGAACCTCTGTCCGCACCATCCCATGGGAACGGTCTTCCAGAAGTTCCACTGCATCTGAGTTGCGTGCCGTGACTCGTCACCCCCCGGAAGCCACAGGAGTTCACCTCCGCCACGCTCACACCGGGACGACGTGAACGATCGCACCGGCCTCTTCTTCCGCCCGCGCGATCAGCGCGTCCACCCCCGCGAACTGCTCCTCTATGGCATCGCTGTCGACCACCTGCCGCGTCGCCGCGTGCACCAGGTACGCCGAGACGTCCATACCTGCCCGCTCCGCATTCTGCCTGATGCGCTCGGCCTGTGCCTTCTCCCGACTGATGCTGATCCGTACCTGCGCCAGATCGGTAGCGTATGCCGCCACGCGTATTACAAAGCTTCAGGTGACGGCCGAACCGACCCGAAGCGGACTTCCCGGAGGCCGGCCCCTCGGGCGGCTCAACGGCAGGCCGTTCAGCGGGTCTGCGTGATGCTCTGTCTCCGCTCGCCGACATGATCCGGCGTTGCTGGAGCCCGGCTCGGCACCGGCCGTCGACTGGCACAATGCATCGAAAGTTCATGGGAGTTCACGGGGACGGGGGACGCGTCATGCGGCGTCAGGCGTTGGTGGTGGGCGTCGAAGGACCTGCCGCGGACCCCGCTGACGACTCACCCCCACCGTGGCAGCAACTGACCTTCGCGGCGCCGTGCGCGCAACGGGTGCGCACGGCGCTGGAGAAGGAGTACGCCTATGTCCTCTTGGAGCCCGATCGTGACCCCGCGTCCACCGCGGCCGCGCTGGGCGGCGCCCTGACTCAGGCCGTGAGCAGCGAGGCCGACTTCACCGTCATCCATCTCCTCGCACACGGAGCCCCGACCCGCAACGGTCACGGCATCCAGGCGGTGGGCGGGGACGGTCGCCTCACCGAGGAGCTGGCCCGTTGGGTCAACATGGCGGAGAACCAGGACACGGAGGGCAGCGGGGATCCG
The DNA here is from genome assembly GCF_014650715.1 of Streptomyces bluensis. Taxonomy (GTDB): domain Bacteria; phylum Actinomycetota; class Actinomycetes; order Streptomycetales; family Streptomycetaceae; genus Streptomyces; species Streptomyces bluensis. Next base: position 110,090 of record NZ_BMVM01000021.1, read on the forward strand.
GCCGTTCTGCTGATCCTCGATCTGTGCCATGCCGGCGCCGTGGTGACCGAGCATCTGCGGTCGCTGGTCCGGCCGGAGCGCCGCCGTGTCTGGGTGCTCGCCGCCTGCCAGTCGAAGGAGGAGGCCTATGACGGCCGCCTGAGCACCGCCGTCGACGAGGTGCTTCGCGGCTTCGCCTCCGGGAACCTGAAGCTCGACCCATCGGTGCTGTACATCCCGATCGCCCGGTTCTGCCGTGAGGTGGCCCTCCATGTGGAATCGCGGAGCACATCCGTGAATCCACAATCCGTCGAGCAGCCATTGGCCGCGCTCGGTGCAGACCTGTCGCATCTGAGGTTCTTCGCCAACCCCCAGTACGAACCGGCCGGCGCGCGCAGGCTCACCGGCGTGGATCCTGCTGTGTTCACCCTCCTCGACGAAGTGGCCGACGCCCGCCACTTCGTGATCCGGGCGCATGGTGCCGACAGCGCCTTCGGCAACCTCGGCGCTCCGTCCTTCACCGGACGGAGTGACGAACTCCGTGAGCTGGCAGGCTGGTTGGATGGCCGTGGACCCTCGTTACGTGTGGTCACCGGCGTACCGGGGGTCGGCAAATCCGCTCTGATCGGCACCTTCGTGTGTGCCGCGCATCCGGCGCTGCACGAGACCACCGAGCAGTTGTGGCGGCCGTCGGGCGGCGACATTCACGAGACCACCGACGAACTCGCGATCGTGCACGCGCGACGGCGCGGTGTCCCGGAGATCCTCACCTCGCTCGCCACTCAGTGGGAGCTCAGTTCTCCCGGCGACGCGACGACGTGGACAACGGACCGGTTGGTCACGGCACTGCGGGCCAAGCCCGTTCCGCCCTGTCTCGTCATGGACGCGGTGGACGAGGCCGAGCACCCGGCCGATCTGGTCAGCGCCGTGCTGCTGCCCTTGGCATCCATTCGGCGGTCGGACGGGGGACCGCTGTGCAGGATGCTCGTCGCGACGCGTCCGGAAGCGGCACCACGGCCGCTCATCGAGGCGGCCCGTGCCTGCGACGGACTGATCGACCTGGACAAGGTGTCACCCCTGCGACTGCGCAAGGACCTGACCCAGTTCGTTCTGCGGGTACTGCGGCCGCTGCTCCCCGGCGTATCGCCGTGGTGCTCACTCGCGGCAGCCGAGAGCCTGGGCGGCGCGCTGGCCGACACCTTGTTGAACGGGCCACGCGAGTGGGGCGAGTTCCTTGTCGCCGGGCTCTATCTGAGACTCCTCCAGGAACAGATGCCACCGCCGGCGACGACCGAGCAGGCCGAGCGCCTGGGCAGTGAGGTGCCCCGTACGCTCGACGCGGTCCTCGACCTCCATCTCCGTCTTGACCCCCGACCGGGCCTGCACGAGCTGCTGGCCGCGCTGGCCTGGGCGGAGGGCGCGGGAATGCCGGAGGACCTTCTCGCCCAGGTCGCGAACCCCGATCCGGGTCCGGTCGGGGAAGACCGGGCACCCACCGCCGGTCTGCTTCGGGCCGCGCGTTTCTACATACGCCGCAACGTCGATCGTGAAGGCGCTCCGCTCTACCGGCTCTTCCATCAAGGGCTGGCCGACCGGCTCCGCGAACGTCCTGTCCTGGACGCGACCACGGTCTGGGATCGCCTGCTCGCGACGGTGCGCACAAGCGGCTCCGGCCGCCGCCGGTGGGCGACCGCCGAGCCGTATCTGCTGCGGCACGCGGCGCGTCACAGCGTCCTTGCCGGCAGGCTCGACGAACTCCTCCAGGACAGCGAATACCTCGTTCACGCGGACCCGGCCCCCCTGGCCCAGGAGCTCTACCACGGTGAACACGGCCCTCACGGAACGGTCTATCTGACCTCGTACGGAGCCCACCACGACGGTCCGCCCGGACAGCGGCGCGACATCCTGGCTGTCGACGCGGCCCGGCATCAGAAATGGCAGCTCGCGGCAGACCTCACGCAGGACACCGGCCGTCACATCGCCTGGACCGCCGGCCGGTCGCTGCACACCAACCTCCTGACGACACTGACCGGGCACCGCGGCAGGATCTGGGACCTGACAACCCTTGAGATGTACGGCCGTCCCCACGCCTTGACAGCTGGTCAGGACGGAACGGCTCGGCTGTGGGATCTGGACTCCGCGACGACGACGCTCGAACTCGGGAACCACGGTGCTCCGGTGGGAGGCGTGGTGGCCGGGAAAGTCGACGGCCGCCAACTCGCCGTGACTGGCTGCGACAGCGGCGAGCTACGGGGATGGGACCTGGCCACGGGACGTCTCCTATGGACCGCCCCGGCCCATACGGGTCCGATCTGGTCCATGGTGAGCGTGCGCTACAACGGGGTCCCCGCAGTGGCCAGCGCGGGCGAGGACCGGATGATCCACTACTGGGAACTCGCCACCGGAGCCCCGCTCGCCACCACGCACCTGTCCGCCATCAACGGCCATGTGTGGCACCTGTCCCGCGTCTCCGTCGACGGCATCGGCGACTGCGTCGTGGCCTGCTACGACAACTGGGTCAAGGTCCTGACCGTCCACGGCGAGGAGGTCGAGCTGCCGCACACCAACTGGGAGCGGCTGTCGTGCTACCGCTATCTCGATCTGGGACACGGTCCCGAGCCGGTCGCGGGTGATCGGGACGGAATCGTGTGGATCGGCAGTGACGAGTACCTCGAACTCCTCAACGAGGATCGTCCTCATGCCGACACCGTCTCCGATCTCACCGCCGCGTCGCTGGACGGATCCGTGTACCTCCTCAGCGCGGGCGAGGACGGTGTCGCGCAGCTGCATCCGCTGGACGGCAGCGGCAGTGCACGTCAGGTCGTCAGCCACACCACTGCGATCACCCGAGTCGCGGTCGTGTCCGAACCGCACCGGACTCGAATCCTCACGGCGAGCAACGGCGGTACCGTCCGCGTCTCGGACGCGGCCGGGGGCGAGGTGCCTCAACGCCACCCCGGGCACACCCACGCCATCAATGATCTGACGGTGCTTCCCGACGGACGACTGGTCTCCTGCAGCGAGGACGGAAGCATGGCTCTGTGGACCGCGGACGGTGCGGTCGGGCAGCGGATCACCCTGCTGCACCACACGGACTTCCCGTTGCCGGACCAAGCCACCGGCATCGCGGTCCTGACGGCCGGCGAACATCCGCGGATCGTCGCCTCGTGCGCACACGACGGGGTCGCTTTGTGGGACACGAACACGACCGAGAAGCATCTGGAACGGCGCGACCTGGGCGAAGGCCCTGGTGCCACCGCAATCATCACCATCACCATCGAGGGGGCCCGGCACATCGTCTATGCCTCCGCCCGAGGTGAGGTGGCGATAGCCACCGCCGATCATCTGGACCGGATGTCGCGCTGGCCCGACGTCGACATGACGGACCCGGCGTGGAGAGGAGAACCGGAGCGCGTCCTGCTCGCACCGACCGAGGCCAGGACCATCCACGAATGGGGAGGGAGGACAGTCCCTGTTCCCGTGGCCGCGACATGCCTGGCGGCCTCCGCCACCCACGCCGTCGCCGGATACCGTTCCGGTCACGTCCGGTCCGCACGCGTGCTGGGCCCGCCCCTGCCGCAGCTCGTCACCGAGCATCCTGTCGCCGTCCACACCGTCGCCGTCGTCGACCTCGACGGGCAGCCGCACGTCGTCAGCGGTGACGACCGCGGCGAGGTTCGTGTCACCGCACTCGACGCCACCCGGACGTTCACGCTGACCGGCCACACTCGTGCCGTCTTCGCCGCACTCCCGGTCCTGATCGACGGACACCCGCACCTCTACACCGGCGGACTCGACCGGTCGCTGCGGTTGTGGGACCTGAAAAGCGGTAGCCAGGCCGACGTCTTCTGGTTCCCGGACACCGTGTGCGCCATCGCCGTTGCCCCCGACGGCGCCCTGTACATCGGTGTAGGCCCGGACATCATCCACATGACACCGCACGACCGGCTCCAGGTACGCCCGATTCCGACTCCCGACCAAGGAACAAGCATCCGATGACCGCCTTTGTGGCCGTACACGGCGTGGGCCACTACCGGTCCGCCCTCTCACCGGCCGAGATCGTCACCGCTCGCTCAGCCGTCTGGGCCAAGGACCTCGCCGCCGGACTGGCCACGGCCGCCGAGCAGGTCCCTGTCACATACGCCTACTACGCCCACCATCTCCACCTCGGCAGGCCCGTCGCGCAAGGTGCCGAGGACTTCGAGCAGCTGGAGCGCGAGCATCCCCACCTGGCCGAGGACATCACTCACTGGGCGGAGTCGCTGGACGAGTCTCTGGGCCTGAGACTTCCGCCAGCGGCAACGGCTCAGGGACGGCTGACCGTTCCGCTCCGGCAACTCGTCTCCGCGATCTCCGAGCGTCTGAGCCTCGACGGCCGCCTCACCCGCGCGTTCATCGCCACCTTCTTCCGTGACGTGGCGCGCTATCTCGGCGGGCCGGACGACGCTGCCCGCGTTGCGGCGCGAGAGGAGGTCGCAGGCGTTATCTCCTCGACGGGCGCCCGCGTGGTCCTCGCCCACTCCCTGGGAAGCGTCGTGGCCTACGAGGCCCTCCACGCCCACCCGGAACTCGAAGTCGACCTGTTCCTGACACTCGGCTCCCCCCTCGCACTCCGCCACGGAGTCTTCGACCGCCTGTCACCGGCTCCGCTGGCCGACACCGGCGAACGGCCCACGGGGGTGCGCCGGTGGGTCAACCTGTCCGATCACGGGGACATCGTCGCCGTCCCTCGCCCCTTCAAGCGGCGCTTCCCGGGAGTCGATCTCGATCTCACGGACAGCATCGCCCCCTTCGACTTCCACCGAGTGGCCCCCTATCTACGGTCCTCTGTTGTGGCCGCGACGTTGGCGCCGTACCTCGTCAAAGACACCGATGTACGCGGATCCGACGCCAACTGATCCGAGAGAGAGTGGGCGACCACACCACCGATGCCCCGCGCGGAACCTCCGCGCGGGGCATCACTGCTACTCATAGGCACTACAAAAAGCGGCCTCCAGTCACTCCTCGTCCGGCGTCAGCCGCAACGAGATCGAGTTGATGCAGTACCGCTGATCGGTGGGCGTCGGGTACCCCTCACCCTCAAACACGTGACCCAGATGCGACCCACACCGCGCACACCGCACCTCCGTCCGCACCATCCCGTGTGAATGATCGGGCACAAGTTCCACAGCATCCGAGTTGCGTGCATCATAGAAGCTCGGCCAGCCGCAGTGGGACGCGAACTTGGTCTCGGAGGTGAAGAGTTCGGCGCCGCAGGCGCGGCAGGAGTAGACGCCCCTGGTCCTGGTGTCGGTGTACTCACCGGTGAAGGCGGGCTCCGTGCCGGCCTGGCGCAGGACCGCGTACTCGGCCGGGGTCAGCTCCGCACGCCACTGCTCGTCCGGCTTTTCGACGTCGTACGACATGAAGGCCAACCCCTTTGCTTGTGCTGCTACTTGTGCTGCGCGAGACGGTCCAGGATCAGTGGGCCCAGGTCGGTGACGTCACCCGCGCCCATGGTGAGAACGAGATCGCCGGCCTTCGCCATTCCCGCGACCACCGCGGGCGCCGCGTCCTTGTCGTGGACCGCCGTGACGTCCGCGCCCGCGGCCCGCGCCGCCTCGATGATCAGCTCGCTGGTGACGCCGGGGACCGGGTCCTCGCGGGCCGGGTAGATGTCCAGGACGACCGAGGCGTCGGCCAGCGCCAGGGACTGGCCCATCTCGGTGCCGAGTTCCTGGGTCCGCGAGAAGAGGTGCGGCTGGAAGAGCACCAGGATGCGGGCCTCGCCTGCGGCCGCGCGCATCGCCTCCAGATCCGCCGTCATCTCCGTCGGGTGGTGGGCGTAGGAGTCGATGACCTGGACGCCCGCGACCTCGCCCTTCAGCTGGAGGCGGCGCTTGACGCCGGTGTACGCGGCCAGGGCCGGGGCGAGCTCCGCGGCCGGGACGCCGAGGGCGGCGCCCGCCGTCAGCGCGGCCACCGCGTTGAGGGCGTAGTGACGGCCGGGGACCGAGACCGTGAAGGTGAGCTCCGCGCCCTCCCAGTCCACCGTGACCTCGCTCTTGAGGCCCTGCGGGACGATCGAGAGGACCCGTACGTCGGCGTCCTCCGCCTCGCCGTACGTCACGGTCCTCACCTGGCCGGCCAGCCGCCGTGTCAGCTCCCGCGCACCCTCGTGGTCCGCCGAGATCACCAGCGTGCCGCCGGGGACGATCCGGCCCGCGAACGTCTCGAAGGACTCGTGGATCTCGTCCATGGAGGCGTAGTTGGCGTGGTGGTCGAGTTCGACGTTGAGGACGATGGCGACCTCGGGCGCGTACTTGTGGAAGCTGCGGTCCGATTCGTCCGCCTCGGCGACGAAGATCTCGCCGTCGCCGTGCAGGGCGTTGGAGCCGGGGGCGTCGAGTTCGCCGCCGATCACGTACGACGGCTGAAGGCCCAGCTCGCTCAGCGACACGGCCAGCATCGAGGTCGTGGTGGTCTTGCCGTGGGTGCCCGCGACCGCGATCGGGCGCAGGCCCTCCATCAGGGCCGCCAGCGCGTCCGAGCGGTGGACCACGGGGATGCCGAGCTCCTGCGCGCGGGCCAGCTCCGGGTTGCCGGCGCGGATCGCGGAGGACACAACCACACAGCTCGCGTCGTCCGCCAGGTGCTCCGGCGCGTGCCCGATGTACACCGTCGTCCCCAGCGCGCGCAGCGCCTCGACGGTCGCCGACTCCTTGGTGTCACTGCCCGCCACCTTCGCCCCGCGCTGGGCGAGTATCTTCGCGACCCCCGACATCCCGGCCCCGCCGATCCCGATGAAGTGCGGTCGGTCCATGGCGGTAGGAAGGCCGGGTGCCATGCGCGTTTCTCCCAAGATCGGTACGGCGGTGAGGGCGCCCTGCGGTGAGGGCGGGCCCCCAGCCTATTGCGTGCGCGAGGGCACCTCCCCCTTCACGGCGAGCCGGGGCTCACAAACGGGTCGCCGGCGCCCGAACGGCTACGCCTTACGGTGCGAGAACAGCTTCAGCACCGGCACCCCCACCTTGTGCCGCGCCCGCGACGCCCAGTCCTGGTGGAAGAACTCCTCCACGTAGTGGGGATCGGTCAGCACGATGACCTCGTCCGCCTCCACCTCGTCGACCAGCGACTTCAGCGCGTCCAGCGGATGGGCCTCGATGAGCCGCCCCCGCGCTTCCTTGCCCGCCCCGTGCAGCGCCCGCAGGGACACCTCCAGGGCGCGCTGTCCGGGCTCCCGCGCCTCCGCCCCCTCGGGGGTCTCGCGCTCGCGGGCCGCCTCGTCCAGTTCGCCGAGGGCGAGGTCGTCGATGGCCCGCAGAAGGCGGTCCGCCTGGTCCCCGCGGGGCTGGAGCAGCACATGGAAGGAGACCGCCTCGTCGCCGTGGAGCGTGGTGACGAACTCCACGTCGGCGGACGTCAGGGCCTTCTCGATCATCAATACGCTCGTGAACACGGCTGGCGCCCTTCTCCGTCCAGGACCGGGACCGGGAGTTCCAGTGTGCCCAGCGACACCAGCAACGAACGGCACATTCCGCCCACAATCCTTCAGGTCCGACGGTAACGGCTGAACAGGAACCCGGCCTCCTCCAGGAGGGACACGAGTTCGAAACGCTTGGGTACGGCGACGGACGGGCCCCCGGCGATGCGCTGCGCGTCCCCCGCCGTGAGCATCGGGGCGAGCGTCAGACACAGCTCGTCCAGCACATCGGCCGCCACCAGCTGGCCCAGCAGACGCGGGCCGCCCTCGGTGAGCAGCCGGGTGTGGCCGAGGTCGGCGAGGGCGCGTACGGCCCGGGCGGGGTCCACCCCCATGCCGTCCCCGGCGATCACGACCCGGGCACCGGCCTTCTCCGCTGCGGCCACCCGGTCGGGGGCCGCCGCGGCTCCGGTGAGCAGGAGCGTGGGGACGAGGGGCGAAGTGAACAGCGGGAGCGAGAAGTCCAGGTCCAGGCTCGCGCTCACCACGGCGACGGCGGGCGCGGGGCCCTGCCCGGCGGCCTCCCGGCGCGCCGCGAAGGCCTCACGCGCGCGGGCCGGACGGTAACCCTCCTGACGTACGGTCTCCGCGCCCACCACCACCACGTCCGCGAGCCCCCGCAACGTGCCGAAGATGCGCATGTCGGCGGCGTGGGAGAGGGGCTGGGAGCGCCCGCCGTGCTGGGCGGCGCCGTCGAGGGTCGACACCATGTTGGCGCGCAGCCAGGGTTCGGGGGCGCCACCGGACGGCGAGGGGTAGGCGTACGCCTCGGCCAGTTCGTCGAGCCCCCACTCGCGGTCGGCACCGCTCCCCGCCACCGCGTCCGTGCCTCCGCCGGGTGCGCCTCCGGGTCGTCGCGGGGCTGTCACTTCGGTCACAGGGAACAGGCGTCGCATGTCGTGCAGTGTGGCACGACCCTTAGACTCGGTAACCGTGTCGTCGTCCTCCACCGCCGTGTCCGGGATCAGTCGCATACCCGAAGCGGCTCCGCTGTCCCTGTGCACCCGTGAGCCGTATGTCCCCGCGGACCGGCTCGTCGCCGAGATGGTGCCGCCGCCCCGGTTCGACTCGGTGCGCTTCGACACGTACATCCCGGACCCGAACCAGCCCAGCCAGACGGAGGCCGTCCGGGTACTGAGCGGCTTCGCGGCGGGTCTCGGCGGGGCGCCCGCAGGCGGGACGGCGCGGAGTGCGGGCGGACGCCGGCTCTTCGGCTTCGGCAAGGCCCGGAAGAAGACCCCCACCGGCCCGCGCGGCGTCTACCTCGACGGCGGTTACGGCGTCGGCAAGACCCATCTGCTGGCCTCGCTCTGGCACGCGGCCCCCGCCGAGCCCGCGCTCAAGGCCTTCGGCACGTTCGTGGAGCTGACGAACCTGGTCGGGGCGCTCGGCTTCCAGAAGACGGTCCAGACCCTGTCCGGACACCGTCTGGTGTGCATCGACGAGTTCGAACTGGACGACCCGGGCGACACCGTGCTGGTCTCGACCCTGCTGGGCAAGCTCGTCGACGCGGGGGTCGCGCTCGCCGCCACCTCGAACACCCTGCCGGGCAAGCTCGGTGAGGGCCGGTTCGCGGCGGCCGACTTCCTGCGCGAGATCCAGGGACTGTCGGCGCACTTCCGCGCCCTGCGCATCGACGGCGAGGACTACCGTCACCGCGGGCTGCCCGAGGCCCCGGCGCCGTACTCCGAGGAGCAGGTCACGAAGGCCGCGTACGCCACCGACGGCGCCTCCCTCGACGAGTTCCCGCAGTTGCTGGACCACCTGGCGCGCGTCCACCCGAGCCGTTACGGCGCCCTCACCGACGGCCTGAAGGCCGTGTGTCTCACCGATGTGCAGCCCGTTCCGGACCAGTCGACCGCCCTGCGGCTCGTCGTGCTCGCCGACCGGCTGTACGACCGCGAGGTGCCGGTCCTCGCCTCGGGGCTGCCCTTCGACAGGCTGTTCAGCGAGGACATGCTGAACGGCGGCTACCGCAAGAAGTACTTCCGGGCCATTTCCCGTCTCACCGCGCTCGCACGCGACGCCAAGGTGCTCGTCGAGCACTGAGGGCGCTCACCGCCCGACGGGTGGGCACAAAAGCCCGACGGGCGGGCCCAAATCCCTGCGAACACCGTGACGCCCTGCCCTGCAACGCCCTGGCCTGCCCTGCAGCGCTCTGACCTGCCCTGCCCAACTCGCGATGCACCGCGCCCCCGGTCAAGGCCCATTTCAAGCCAACTCGGCCTCGCTTTCAGGCTCTCTTCAGCATGAAACGTTAAGTTTACGCAGCAAACATCTACGCCGGGTTACCGTTGTTCTTGACCCGTCGTTGACCAACTGTTGACGCGCCCAAAAGACTGTGAACACGCGGGAGGAGGGACATGATGCGAGGTAGAAGGGGCTTGACCATGGTTGAACTCCTCGCCGTCGTCCTGCTCTGCCTCCCGTTCCTCATCCCCACGGCCTCCTTCGCATCCGCGCACACCACCCGCGATGCCAAGGTCAACGCCGCGCCCGGAAAAGTACTCACGGGTAAGGCGCTGCGCGACGAGATCGTCACCCACCGCAAGTGCGACCACTCCCGGGACCCGCTCGGCCCGCTGCCCAGGACCGACCGGCATCGCGCGGCCGACTCCGTGCCGTCGGCGCCGGGGCGTCCGCTGCCGGGTACGGATCGGGCATCCGCTGACGAGCCGGTCGCACGTGTCGCGTCGCATCACCAGGGGGCGAGACCGCGGACGGCCCACACCCCGGCCACACTCCAGGTCTTCCGCTGCTGAGCAGCAGAGTTCTCTCTCCCCCCCCACGCTCTGTTCTTGTCAGCCCGACGCGCCGCCATGGCGCGCCAGGAGGAGTCACCACACCATGCAGCCCCTCATCGACAACGCCCGTACGTTCGGACAGCGCCCTGAGGAGTTCGCCAGGCTGGCCGAAGGCCAGTCCCCCCAAGTCCTGTTCATCACCTGCTCGGACTCCCGCGTCGTCCCGGCCCTGATCACGGGCGCCCGCCCCGGCGAGCTCTTCGAACTGCGCACCGCGGGCAACATCGTCCCCCCGTACGCCTCCGACCGCCCCACGAGCGAGGCGTGCACCATCGAGTACGCCGTGGAGGTCCTCGGCGTGCAGGACATCGTCGTCTGCGGCCACTCGCACTGCGGAGCGGTCGGCGCGCTGGTGCGCGGCGACGACCTCACCGCCGTACCCGCCGTACGGGACTGGCTCACGCACGCCGCGGACGAACCCAGGTCCACCGACGCGGCGGACCCCGCCGTCGCCGAAGCCGTACAGAACCACGTCCTGGCGCAGCTCCTGCGGCTGCGTTCCTACCCGTGCGTCGAACAGCGCCTGGCATCGGGGCGGCTCCGGCTGAGGGGCTGGTACTACGAGGTGCACACCGGCGCCGTACGCGAACACCGCGCGGACACCGACTCGTTCGTGTCCCTGTGAGCGGGGGAACAACTGTGCTGACCAAGTTCCCCCATCTGAGGCAGGACTTCGCCGCCTCGCTCGTCGTGTTCCTCGTCGCCCTCCCGCTGTGCGTGGGCGTCGCCGTCGCCTCCGGGGTCCCGGCAGAGCTCGGCCTCGTCACCGGCATCGTGGGCGGCATCGTCACCGGTCTCATGCGGGGCAGCAGCCTCCAGGTGTCCGGTCCGGCGGCCGGTCTGACCGTGCTGGTCTTCGAGGCGGTCACCGAGTTCGGGCTGGCCGCGCTGGGCGTCATCGTGCTGGCCACCGGGCTGCTCCAGCTCACCATGGGAGCCCTGAAGCTGGGCCGCTGGTTCCGGGCGATATCCGTGTCCGTCGTCGAGGGCATGCTGGCCGGTATCGGGCTCGTCATCATCGCGGGCCAGCTCTACGCCGCGGCCGGGCTCAAGGCACCCGCCTCCGGCCTCGACAAGATCGCCGGCCTGCCCGGCGCGGCCGCCGGCGCCCTCGGCAGCACCGGGGCCCTGGCCTCGCTCGCGATCGGCGCGGGCACCATCGCCGTGATGGTGCTGTGGAAGCGGCTGCCGAAGAAGGCGCAGACCGTTCCGGGCGCACTCGCCGCGGTGGCCCTGGCCACCCTGGCCTCCGTCGTCCTCAGCCTCCCGGTCGCCACCGTCGAGGTGAAGGGTCTGCTGGACTCCATCCAGCCACCCGGCTTCGACGCCTTCGGCGAGCTGGCGAACCTGAGCATCCTCGGCACGATCCTCGCGTTCACGCTGATCGCCTCCGCCGAGTCGCTCTTCAGCGCCGCGGCCGTGGACCGGCTGCACGACGGGCCGCGGACCGAGTACGACAAGGAGCTGATGGCCCAAGGTGCGGGCAACACGGTGTGCGGTGTGCTCGGCGCGCTGCCGATGACCGCGGTGATCGTGCGCAGCTCGGCGAACGTCCAGGCGGGCGCGAAGACCAAGGCGTCCCGGGTGCTGCACGGCGTGTGGCTCCTGCTGTTCGCGGCGCTGCTGCCGTCCACGCTGGCGCTCATCCCGATCCCCGCCCTGGCGGGCATCCTCATCCACGCGGGCTGGAAGCTGATCCCCTTCCGGGGGCTCGTCGGACTGTGGCGGGCGCACCGGGGTGAGGCCCTGATCCTCGTGGTCACCGCGGTGGGGATCGTCGCGGTGAACATGTTCGAGGGCGTCCTGATCGGTCTTGCCCTCTCGGTGATCAAGACCGCGTGGGAGGCCTCGCACATCAAGCTGGAGGTCATCGACAAGGGCGCCGGACCCATCCAGGCGTACCTGTCGGGCAACGCGACCTTCCTGCGCCTGCCGAAGATCCTCGACAGTCTGGAGGCCCTGCCGCAGGACCGCCCGATCGAGGTGGACCTCTCCGGTCTCCATCACCTCGACCACGCCTGCCGCACGGCCCTGGAGAACTGGGCCGAGCGCCACAGCGCACCGGACACCGAGCCGGTGAGGGTGACCTCGGACACGGCGTGAGCCCGTAGGGCGCCTACAGGGCAGGGCTGCCGGTGACGCTGTTGCGCCACCGGCGGCCCTGTCTGCCTCTTCCCTCCGGAGTGCGGCCGGTCGGTCTCGTCTGCCGGGTTGCCGTCGGTGGTCGGCTGCGGGATGGGGACGCCCCCCGTAAGGGGCGCGGGGAACTGCGCGACAAGCCACAACGAACCCGCAGCCACGCACCACCCCGCACCCCGCACCCCGCACCCCGCACGTGGCATATCGTGGTATTCGCAGGCAAAAGGTGAACACGACCATACGCACGACGGCTCGAAAGGGGGTCGTCATGATCGAGGCACTGGTGAGTGCGGCTGTGGCGGTCGGCTGCGCCGGAGGGGTCTACGCCGCGGCGGCGGCACGCGTCGTGAAGCAGTACGAGCGCGGTGTGGTGCTCCGGCTCGGACGGCTGCTCGGAGAACCCCGTCCGCCCGGTTTCACCATGGTGATCCCCGGGGTCGACCGGCTCCGCAAGGTCAACATGCAGATCGTGACGCTGCCGGTGCCCGCGCAGGAGGGCATCACCCGGGACAACGTGACGGTACGGGTCGACGCCGTCGTCTACTTCAAGGTCCACGACGCGGTCAGCGCCGTCATCAACGTCGAGGACTACCGCTTCGCCGTCTCCCAGATGGCCCAGACCTCCCTCCGCTCGATCATCGGCAAGAGCGACCTGGACGACCTGCTGTCGAACCGCGAGAAGCTCAACCAGGGGCTGGAGCTGATGATCGACAGCCCCGCCGTGGGCTGGGGCGTACAGGTCGACCGCGTGGAGATCAAGGACGTGTCGCTGCCGGAGTCCATGAAGCGTTCGATGGCCCGCCAGGCCGAGGCGGACCGCGAGCGGCGGGCCCGCATCATCAACGCCGACGCGGAGCTCCAGGCGTCGAAGGTGCTCGCCGAGGCGGCCCAGCAGATGGCCGACACCCCCGCCGCGCTCCAGCTCCGCCTGCTCCAGACCGTGGTCGCGGTCGCGGCCGAGAAGAACTCCACGCTCGTGCTGCCCTTCCCCGTGGAACTGCTGCGGTTCCTGGAGCGGGCGCACCAGGAGGGGCAGCCCGACGGGGCACAGGAAACGACCACACAGCCACCGGCGCGGCCGGCCTCCGCACCGCCGCCCGAGGTCACGTCCCGGCCGCCCAAGGCCGACGGAGTGACACCACCGAGCACGGAGTGAGACCTTCTCCGCGCGTGGTTCACGGCACCGAAGTGGCGTGATACACACAGGCGGGTCACATCCTGTCCGCCAGCAGGAAGGTTTCCCCATGTCTGTGACACGACGCACTTCGGTGACCCGACGTCAGATGATGGCCCGCTCCGGTGCTCTGGGAGCGGGCATCGCGTTCACCGGCGCCCTCTCCGAACTCTTCGCGGGCACCGCCGCCGCGCAGGGCGTGGGCCACTCCGGCTACGGCCCGCTGATCCCCGACCCCGACGGTCTGCTCGACCTGCCGAAGGGATTCCGCTACCGGGTCCTGTCCCGCGAGGGCGACCCGCTCCTCTCCGGTGAGGGCCGGGTGCCCAGCAACCATGACGGCATGGCTGCCTTTGCCGGGCGTTCGGGCGGCAGAGACAGCCGCGTCCACCTGGTCCGCAACCACGAGAACCGCGTCACCGGCCGGATCGGCGTCCCCACCGTCGAGGGCCTGACGTACGACCCGATGGGCAAGGGCGGTTGTACGTCCCTGACGCTCGACCGGCGGGGCAACGTCCTCGACGAGCGGGTCGCGATCGCCGGTACCGCGGTCAACTGCGCGGGCGGGCCCACCCCTTGGGGTACCTGGCTGACCTGCGAGGAGACCGAGGACAAGGCGGGCACGAACGGCTACACCAAGGACCACGGCTTCATCTTCGAGGTCGACCCCGCGGACCCGCACCGCTCCGGCGCCGTACCGCTCACCGCGATGGGCCGCTTCCAGCACGAGGCGATCGCCGTCGACCCGCGCCGCGGCATCGTCTACGAGACCGAGGACGCCTTCGACAGGCCGTTCGGTCTCTTCTACCGGTTCCTCCCCGACAAGCCTCGCGGCGGCCTCGGTTCGCTGCGCGCGGGCGGCCGCCTCCAGGCGATGCGCGTACCCGGCGTGCCCGACCTCTCCTCGATCCAGGAGACCGGCGCGGCCTTCGACGGCATCGAATGGGTGGACGTGCCGGATCCGCTCGCCGTCCACACCCCCATCCGCCTCCAGGACTTCGGCCCGAAAGGCATCACGCACGCGCAGAAACTGGAGGGCTGCTACTGGGGCGGCACGAGCGTGTACTTCGTCTCGTCCTTCGCGCGCAGCGCGGAGGGCTCGGCCGCGGACCACTACGGCCAGATCTGGCGCTACGACCCGGCGGCGCGCCGCCTCACCCTGGTGATCGTCTTCGGCCCGGACACGGACGTCCAGCTCCCGGGCGAGTCACCCGACAACATCTGCCTCGCCCCCAGCGGCGGCCTGATGGTCTGCGAGGACGGCAACGGCGCCCAGCACGTCTTCGGAGTGACGCGCAAGGGCGAGGTCTACGCACTGGCCCGCAACGCGCAAAACACAGGCACCCCCGACGAACCGGAGTGGGGCGAGTTCGCGGGCGTCACCTTCTCCCCGGACGGCGAGACGATGTACGTCAACTGCTACACCCCCGGAACGACGTTCGCGGTCACGGGCCCATGGCGCCGGACCTGACCCGCTGACGTGCGGGACTGACACGCGGCTGACGTGCGCGACTGACGTGGGCGACTGATCCGCGCACCTGGCACGCCGGCCCCGGCGGTGGCGCTCCGCCGCCGGGGCTCCCGGCCGTTCAGGACGACCGGCGGGTGGTGAGCGCACAGGCCGGCGCGATCGCGGCCGCAGTGAGCAGCACGGCACCCGCCAAGGGCAGGACGGGCACGGGGACCGTACCCTCCTGCGAGCCCCTGACCAGCGCGCTGACCGCCGCCCGCGCCGGGGAACCCGTGACGACGAGCGCCAGGAGCGCGCCCAGCAGCAGAGCGGGCACGGCGCGGCCCGGCGAGCGCAGCAGCGGACGGGTGGTGAGCGCGCCGACGGCCGTGCCGAGGAGCGCGCACGCGAGCGTGGCGAGCAGCCCGGCGGCTCCGGCCTGGACCGCCGACAGCCGTATCTGGTGATCGGCGCTCGTCGCGTCACTGATGAACGTCACGAAGACCGTGGCCACGACCCCGAGCGCCGCGGCCGCCGCCAGCGCGACCGTCACACACGCCAGGTGCGCCCGCGCCGGGCCCGCCGCGGCGCCGACACAACTGCGTGCCGCGGCCGGCTCGTTGGTAGCGCAGATACGGACCAGCCAGGCGGCGACGGGCAGCAGAGCGGCGGCCGTCCAGCCGAGCGAGTCCAGCACGGGCTGCCCGCTCTGCACGCCGATCCCGAGGACCGCGGCGTACAGGATCACGGGCGGGAGCGCCCGCTGGGAGCGCAGGAGCAGGGCGGCCTGGTAGCGGAGGAGCGCGGTCATCAGGAGTTCTCGGTTTCGACGGGTTCGGGTGTGCGGGGCCGGGGCACGACGCCCCGCGCGGGATCCGACGCGGCATCGGGCACGGGCTCGGGCCGGGGCTCCACGCTCACCACGTGCCACGGCGGCCGGGCCCCGAGCAGCGCCCTGAGCAGGGCGTCCGAGCGGGACTGAGGGACACTGATCCGGTGCGCGTCACCCGCCACCTCCTCCACCAGGGTGGCGAGTTCTGTGACCTCGTCCGGCGGGGCCGCCCCCGCAGGCCCTTGTGCCCGGACGATCACATGAGGGCCGTCCGCACCCGCGTCCTCCTTCCCCGTACCGCGGTCCGTACGAGTACGAGGACTGAGGGCTCCCTCGACGAGGGCGTAGGTCGCGTCCGGTCGCCCCGCCAGCCGGCGCGGGTCGTGGTCGACGAACACCACCGCGCCCCCGGCGGCCGTGCGCTCGGCCACCGCGCGCTCCAGTTCGCCGCGGGCCGGGTCGTCCAGGCCGGTCCAGGCCTCGTCCAGGACCAGCAACTCAGGTGCGGCGAGCAGGGCCTGGGCGACGGCGACCTTCTGGCTGCTGCCCTTGGAGAGTTCCGACATCGGCGTCCGGGCGTGCTCGGCGGCGCCGAAGCGCTCCAGCCACTCGTCGGCGGCATCGGCGGCCGCCGCGCGGGACAGGCCGTGGACGGTGCCGAGATGCATGAGGTAGTCGGCCGCGGTGAAGGGCAGCGCTGCCGGGAAGCGTTCGGGGACGTACGCCGTGCGCGGGCGCCCCACGATCCGGCCTTCCGTGGGCGCGTCGAGGCCCGCGAGGAGACGGAGCAGCGTGGACTTGCCGGTGCCGTTGGCGCCCTCGATACGGACCAGCGCCCCGGGGGCCACCTCCAGGTCGACGCCGGACAGGACCCAGCGGCCGCGTCGCCCGTAGCGGCGGCCCACGCCCTCCAGCCGCAACCGTTGCTGTTCGCGTTCCGGTACCTCACGTGCCATGCGCCCCATCCTCGTACGGGTGTGCGGACGCGCGCAGGGGAACGGATCTTCCGCCTGGCAGACTGGGGTGCGTGACGAGTGACGCGCGTGCAGAGACCTCGCTGAACGGCGACGCGGTGAAAGACGACACAGTGACGGACGACACGGTGACGGACGACACGGTGGCGGACGGCACAGCGCAGGGCAGCCCCTTCCGTGTCGAGTCCGTGTCCCGGGACGAGGCGCCGCAGTTCGTGCTGCCCCTGGTGGCGCGGATCGAGCGGTCCGCTCCCCCGGCCCGTACGGACGCGCTGGAGACGGCGGCCCGTGCGGTGCTGGTCATGCTGAGCGACGAGCGGTCGCTGGGCGACGGCCAGTGGGCACGGGCGATGCGGGACTGGCAGGACGCCCGGATCCGCAAGGTGGTCCGCCGGGCGCGTGGCGCGGAGTGGCGCCGTGCCGAGGCGCTGCCCGGGATCACGGTGACGGGCAAGTCCGCGGAAGTACGGGTCTTCCCTCCCGTTCCCCTGGACGGCTGGCCCAAGGACCTGGCCCGCCTCCAGGTCTCGGGCACGGACCTCGACGACCCGGAACCCCCGATGGACGCGGACCCGGCCGCCCCCGTCCTCTGGATGAACCCGGAGGTCGCCATGTCGGCGGGCAAGGCCATGGCACAGGCGGGCCACGGCGCCCAACTGGCCTGGTGGGAGCTGTCCGACGCGGACCGCACGGCCTGGCGCGACGCCGGCTTCCCCCTCGCCGTACGCACCCCCGCGCCCGACCGCTGGCGGCACCTGACCGCCTCCGGCCTCCCGGTCGTCCGGGACGCCGGCTTCACGGAGATCGCCCCGGGTTCGTGCACGGTGGTGGCGGACCATCCGGCGCTGCGCGACCTCGGACGGCCACAGACGGAGCGTGGTTGAACAACACGGCCGTTCCCTACGTACCTCCCTGCACTGGCCACGTAACAGTTCCCAACGACCAGTTGGTTTCCCCTGGGGAGGCTCTTTTGGAGCGCGTCAAAGTCTCGGTCATCGCCAGCGCGGCCCTCGTCGTCACCGTCGGGGCGCTGGCGTTCCCCGTGTGGTCCTACACCGACCGGTCCGGCACCGCACAGGCGAACATGTCGGCCGGCATGGTGAACACGCAGTGGGGCCCCTTGACGGCCTCCGACCGCGATCTGATCGTCCGTGTGCGGCTGGCGGGGCTCTGGGAGCTGCCGGCCGCGGAGCAGGCGATGCAGCGTTCGTCCAGCAAGACCGTCAAGGAGGCCGCGGACCACCTGATCGTGGGCCACACCGACCTCGACCGGCGGGTGCGGACCGTGGCCACCCAGCTGGGCGTCGAGATCCCGGACGAGCCGAACGAGCAGCAGAAGGGCTGGCTGCGGCAGATGAGCGCGGCCCAGGGCAACGAGTACGACCGGACGTGGGCGAACCTCCTGCGCTCCGCCCACGGCAAGATCCTCCCCGCCATCGGGCAGGTGCGGAACATGACCCAGAACACCCTGGTGCGCCAGCTGGCCTCGGACACCAACCAGACCGTGCTGGACCACATCACGATGCTGGAGAAGACCGGACAGGTCGACTTCGACGCCATCGCCAACGGCACGATCTGACCCGCCCCCGGCGGCACCGCCCGGACCGACGGCGTTCGACGGTCCGGCCTGTCACAGGGCCCGTCACCAGCACAGGTGTCGGTGTCGCCGCCACTCTCACCCTCACGGCCACGCGGCCGTATCGCAGCCGGTTGAACATGCCGACCGGCCTGTACGTACCTCTTGGCACTGGCCAAGCACGTTCCCAACGACCAGTTGGTTTCCTCCGGGAGGCACCTTTGCGACGTTCCAAGGGCACTGTCCTCGTCGCCCTGGCGATCGCCGGCACGATCGGCGCACTCGCCTACCCCGTGTTCGTCTCATACCCCAACCGCAACGCCACCGCCGCGGCCGCGCTCACCGGAGACACGGTGACCACGCAGTGGGGTCCGCTGACCCCGTCAGACCGGGACCTCATCGTCCGCGTACGGCTGGCGGGGCTGTGGGAGGGGCCGGCCGGCCAGCAGGCGCTGGAGCGCTCCTCCGACAAGGTCATGCAGGAGGCGGCGAACCACCTGATCGTGGGCCACGCCGACCTGGACAAGCGGGTGCGGATCATCGCGGCGAAGCTCGGTGTCGAGCTGCCGAACCAGCCCAACGCCCAGCAGCAGGGCTGGCTGAACGAGATGACCGCGGCCTCGGACGCCGAGTACAACCAGGTATGGGCGAACCTCCTGCGCGCCGCGCACGGCAAGATCTTCCCGGACATCGCCACGGTGCGGAACTCCACCCGTAACACGCTGGTGCGCCAGCTGGCCTCGGACGCCAACCAGACCGTGCTCGACCACATCACGATCCTGGAGAAGACCGGAGCGGTCGACTTCGAGAGGATCGCCAACGGGGCGGTCTCCGGGACCGCCAGCCCGACCGGACCGCCACCGCCGATCCCCGGGCAGTCGCCCGTCTCGCCGCCCGCGGCGGAGCCGAGCACCAACCCCGATGTGAGCTCGTCCGTCTCGCCGGGAGCACCCGGCGTGGTCAACACCAACCGGCCCGATCCGGAGGAACTCAACGACGATCAGGGCCAACAACCACAGGTCCAGTAGCCCGTGAGCGGCGGGGGGCCGGAGCGCGGGGGGCCGGAGCGCGGGAAGCCGCCGCAAGCTCAAATGTTGCTCTGAAGGTCCCCTCCGGGGGGTTCGGCCCGCCGTGCCGGGGTCATGAGTCGGGCACGCCGGAACACAGGTCCGCCGCGGGGAGACGACCCACAGGGTCCTGGTGAGGCCTGACCGACGTGACGGAGGAGGGGGCGAGGATGAAGCAGCTGGGGACGGGCATCGGGTGGCGGCCGGAGATCGCCGAGGCCGTGGAGCACATGGCCGCCAGGGCCGGGAACGGGACCGGTGCCGGTGCGGGTGCCGGTGCCGGTGCGGGTGCGGGTGTCGGTGCCGGTGTCGACTGGGTCGAGGTCGTCGCCGAGAACGTCTGCCCCGGCCATCTCCCCGAGTCGCTCACCCGGTTGCGCGAGCGCGGCGTCACGGTCGTCCCCCACGGCGTCTCGCTCGGCCTCGGCGGCGCCGACCGTCCCGCCGAGGACCGGCTGCGGGCTCTCGCGGAGCGCGCGGAGGCGCTGGGGGCGCCCCTTGTCACGGAGCACATCGCCTTCGTACGGGCGGGTGGCCCCCTGACGGCGTCCGACGTGCTGGAAGCGGGGCACCTGCTCCCGGTCCCGCGCACCCGGGACGCGCTCGACGTCCTGTGCGAGAACGTGCGGGCCGCCCAGGCCGCGCTGCCGGTGCCGCTGGCGCTGGAGAACATCGCGGCGCTCATCTCCTGGCCGGGCGAGGAGATGACGGAGGGCCAGTTCCTGTACGAGCTGGCCGACCGTACCGGCGTCCGGCTCCTCATCGACGTGGCGAACCTCCACACCAACCACGTCAACCGGGGCGAGGACCCGTCCAGGGCCCTCGACGAACTCCCGGTCGAGGCCATCGCGTACGTCCATGTCGCGGGCGGTTTCGAACGCGACGGTGTCTGGCACGACAGCCACGCCCACCCGGTCTCCCAGCCCGTGCTCGACGTGCTCGCCGACCTTGTCTCCCGGGTCACCCCGCCGGGAATCCTCCTGGAACGTGACGAGAACTTCCCCGAACCGGCCGAACTGGAGCGGGAGCTGACCGCGATCCGGGACACGGTACGGCGGGCGTCCGCGGCGGAAGGCGCACTGGCCGGCACCGGGGCCGGGGAGCGCGGCACCGCTCCCCGGCGCGACGCCGATCCGGCGCCCTCCACGGGTCCGGCCCGTCAGCGGCTCGGGCTGGCGCAGGCCTCGCTGCTCTCGGCGCTGGTGGCGGGGACGCCCGTACCCGAGGGGTTCGACCGGGCGCGGCTGGGAGTGCAGGGGCGGGCGCTCGGGGCCAAGCGGGCGGACGTGGTGGCGAAGGTGGCGCCCGAACTGCCGGAGATCCTCGGGGAGTCGTACCGCCCGGCCTTCCTCGCGTACACGCACGGGCACCCCATGAGCGGCGGCTACCGCCGCGACGCCCTGGACTTCGCCGAGCATCTGCTGCTCGCCGGGCACCCCGAGGACGCCGAGGCCAGGCGGCGGCTGCGCGAGTGGTGGCTGGACCGCTCGGGCCCCGTCCCGCGCTCCGAGCGCCCGACGGCCCGCCTGGCCCGCGCCACCCGCCGGGTCCTGCTCCGCCGCTGAGTGCGGGCGGTTGACGTGGACCGGGCAGTAACATGCCGGTCTGTAGTCACCCCGCACCCGAAGCGCACTGGCGTGCGGTGCCGCGACAGGAGGCACCATTGCGATCCATCAACCGCGGTGGACTGGTCAGTGGGACAGGGCTGATCGTCGCCGGACTGACGGCGACCCTCGTCGCGCTGATCATTCCTTTCTGGTCGTACGCGGACCGCTCCGGCACCGGCGTCCACGCGCTCAACGCGTCCACTGTGTCGACGGAGTACGGTCCGCTGTCCGGCCTGGACCGGGAGTTCATCACCAAGGTCAGGCTGGCCGGTCTGTGGGAGTTGCCGGCGGGGCAGCAGGCCGAGCAGAAGGGCACGGCCCAGGCCGTGCACACGGCGGGCGCGCACCTCGTCGAGGGCCACACCTTCCTCGACGCACGTGTCCGCGGCGTCGCCGCCCGCCTCGGGCTCGAACTGCCCAACCAGCCGACGGAGGAACAGCGGTCCTGGCTGGCCACCCTGGAGGCGGCCCGGGGCGAGGAGTACGACCGGGAGTTCGCCAACATCCTGCGCAAGGCGCACGGCACGGTCTTCTCCCTGGTCGCGCAGGTCCGCGCCACCACCCGCAACTCCCTGGTCCGCGACCTCGCCGACGACGCGAACGCGACCGTCCTCGACCACATCAAGGTCCTGGAGGCCACCGGGCTCGTCGACTACGACGCCCTCGCCCGCGACGCCGCCTCGAAGAGCACTCCGCCCCTCACCCGCTCCCCGGCCCCGCCCGGCCCGGCCGCTGATCCCGGCTCCCCGGTCCCGGTGACCCCGGCCCCGGACCACAGCCTGCCCCCGGCGGCCATCGGCCCCGAGGAGGACCGGCCCTGAAGCGGAACGTGATGTACCGGTGACCGCGTGTCCGCATCCTGAACAACCCATGGCGATCCGGCGGCCGTTCCCATAGAAACGCGCCCATGGTGTGGCCACTTCTCCTGCTCCTGGCCTGGGTCGCCGTCGGCGCGGCGTGCACACGGCTGTGCCTGGCCTGCGCTCGTACCGACGCCGAACCCAGGGTCGTACGCCGCGATCTGACGCTGTACGAGGCGGCGTTCCTGTCCGGCGGCCCCGCACGGGTCGCCGAGCTGACGCTGGTGGCGATGGCCCGGCAACGGCGCCTGCTGCTCGCGCACACCGGATGGGCGACCGTGGTGGACCCGGACGGGCGGGACGACATGGAGCGTTCGGTGATAGGGGCCATAGGCCCTGAGGGCCAGTCGCGCATTGACCCCGTACGGCAGTCCGCCGCGGCCGCGGAGTCCGTACGGCGGCTCGCCGACCGGCTCGTCGAGGCCGGGCTCGCCGTACCGGACGGCACGCGGACGACGGTCGCGGAGGCCGTCCGCCAGGTACGGGGCTCCGCGCTGCTCGTGACCGCGCTGGGCACCGTCGCCCTGCTGATGCCGGCACACGGCCCCGGCGAGGACCCGGCCTTGATCGCCCTCTGGTTCGCGCTCCCCCTGATCCTCAGCCTGAGCTGCCTGGCCATCGCCCGCGTCGAGGTCCACCCGTACGCGCACTGGGCGTCACCGGCGGGCCTGCGGCTCCTCGCCACGCTCACCCGGCACGCCGAGGGCGACGACGACCGGACGTATCTCACCTCGGTCGCGATACGGGGTGTCCGGGCGGCCGGGGAGCCGGAGGTGCGGGCGGCGTTCGGGCATCGCTAGGGCCTGCCTCTCGCGCCCCTGAGATGTCGCTGCCGCACCACTGCCGACGGGACGCACCGATCAGGCGAGCCCCGCGACCAGTTCCGCCACCGACCTGCGCCGCCCGGTGAAGAACGGCACCTCCTCGCGGACGTGCATGCGGGCCTCGGAGGCGCGGAGGTGGCGCATGAGGTCGACGATGCGGTACAGCTCGTCGGCCTCGAAGGCCAGGATCCACTCGTAGTCGCCGAGGGAGAACGAGGCGACCGTGTTGGCGCGCACGTCCGGGTAACCGCGGGCCATCTTGCCGTGGTCGGCGAGCATGCGGCGGCGGTCCTCGTCGGGCAGCAGGTACCAGTCGTAGCTGCGCACGAAGGGGTACACGCTGACGTAGTCGCGGGGCGTCTCGTCGGCGAGGAACGCCGGGATGTGCGAGCGGTTGAACTCGGCGGGGCGGTGCAGCGCCATGTTCGACCACACGGGCGTGAGCGCGCGGCCCAGCTTGGTGCGGCGGAAGAGGTTGTACGCCTCCTGGAGCTGGTCGCTCGTCTCGGCGTGCCACCAGATCATGAGGTCGGCGTCGGCGCGCAGCCCCGACACGTCGTACGTGCCGCGGACCGTCACGTCCTTGGCGGCGAGCTGGTCGAAGAGCTCCTGGACCTCGTCGGCGTAGCCCGCGCGGTCCTCGGGCAGCACGTCCTTCAGCTGGAAGACCGACCACAGGGTGTAGCGGATGACCTCGTTCAGGTCCTTGGCCAGCTTGCCCTTGTTCGGGATCCTGCCGGACTCGGTGGTGGGGGCGTCGTCACTCATGAACCTATTCTCCCGCTCCGCCGTGCAGGCTCTGCACCGGGTTGGCCGTGAGCTCCTCCACACCACACGGGTCGCCGGCCAGCTGGTCCACCGCCGCGTAGGCGCTCGCGACGCACGCCGGGATGCCGACGCCGTCGTACGCCGCGCCGCACACGGCCAGCCCGGGGAGCCCCGCCACGTGCGCGCGGATACGGGCCACGCGCGCGTGGTGGCCGACGGGGTACTGGGGCAGGCCGTCGTTCCAGCGGGTGACGCGGGTCTCGACGGGCTCGGCGGTCAGTCCGGTGGCCTCGCGCAGGTCGTGGCGGGAGACGGCCACGAGGTGGTCGTCGTCGTGGGTGAGGATCTCCGTCTCGCCGTACCGCCCGACGGAGGTCCGCAGGACGAGGACGTCGGGGTCCTGGTCCGCGATCCAGGACCACTTCTGGGACGCGAAGGTGGACGCCTTGATGGTCCGCCCGTCGACCGGCGGCACGAGGAAGCCACTGCCCTCGGGGAGGGCGGTGCCGGCGCGGCGGTAGGCGAGGGTGACGAGGGCCATGGACGCGTACTCGACGGCGGCCAGCTCGGTCGCGGCGGCGGGCGCCTCGGCACGCAGCAGCTCGGCGGCGGCCGGGGCCGGGACGGCCACGACGACCGCGTCGGCGTGCAGGACACGGTCGCCCGCGACGACACGCCACGCCGCCGGGGTCCTGCGCAGCTCGCTCACCGGCGTCCCGGTGAGGATCTCGCCGCCCCGCGCGCGCACCGACGCGGCGACCGCGAGCGGCAGCCCGCCCACTCCCCCCTCGATGCCCATGAACACCGGCCCGGTCTGCTGCGCGGCGGCGGCCCTGGCCTGGACCTCGCGGACGGCCTCCGTCAGGGAGGCGTGGGCGCGGGCCGCCCCGAAGAGCTGGGGGACGGCCGA
This sequence comes from Streptomyces bluensis, assembly GCF_014650715.1. Taxonomy (GTDB): domain Bacteria; phylum Actinomycetota; class Actinomycetes; order Streptomycetales; family Streptomycetaceae; genus Streptomyces; species Streptomyces bluensis. Next base: position 134,516 of record NZ_BMVM01000021.1, read on the forward strand.
CCGCATCGAGATACGGTACGCGTCGCCCGCGTACACACCGCCCAGGAGGGGCTCCACCAGACGGTCGACGACCTCTCGGCCGAGTCGGGCCGCCACGTACTCCCCCACGGCCACGTCGTCGCCGAACTCCGTGCGCGGCAGGTCGGCGTCACGCTCGATGCGCCGCAGACCCTCCTCGGAGAGCACCCCGGCCAGGGCGGACGCCGTGCCCGGCACCCCCATGACGTGGCCCTTGGGCATGGGGCGCAGGGCGCCGCGGGTCCAGATCGAGGCGGTGGCCGTGGCGGGCGGCTGGAGGCGGTCCGTGAGGCCCACCTCACGGGCCAGGCCGACCGCCTCGGGGCGGCGCGCCAGCATCGACTCGGCGCCGAAGTCCACCCGCACGCCCGCGATCTCGCCGGGCAGCAGCTTGCCGCCGATCCGGTCCGACGCCTCCAGGAGGGTGACCCGCGCGCCCCGGTCCAGCGACCGGTGCGCGGCGGCCAGCCCGGCGACGCCGCCCCCGATGACGACGACGTGCCCCGCCCCCGCACTTGATCCACGCATGCCTCCACCTTCTCAGACCCCACTGACAGGACGGTGATGCCGGGTGATGCCGGGTGATCGACCGGTGCCCCGGCCGAGCCCCCGCCGAGTTCCGGCCGAGTCCCGGCCGGGTCCTGGCCGTGACCGCATCGGGACCGTAAGTGCCCAACGTTCCGGGCCGTTCCGGCGTCGAAGGTACGTCCGTCACGACAACCCTCGGGGGCAACCAGACATGGCCGAAACACGTATACGACGATCCCGGCGACCTGTGCGGGCCCTGGCCGCACTGTTCCTCGTCACCTCGCTGGCGCTCGCCGGGTGCAGTTCGGGCGGGGACAACGGGGGTTCCGACAGCGCCGCCCAGAGCAAGCAGCAGGCCGGTGCGGGTGCCGACTTCAGCGCGAGCGACGCCAAGGGCGGCAGCGCGGGCAAGGCCACCCGGGCACCCGATCCCACCGCGAGCCACATCATCCGCACCGCCTCGCTGACCGTGCGGGTCAAGGACGTGCCGAAGGCCCTGGACGCGGCCCGCACCACCACGGAGAACGCGGGCGGGTTCGTCGGCGGCGAGACCACCACCCGCGACGGCAAGGGCCGCGAACGCACCCGTGTCACGCTGCGCGTGCCCATCGACACGTACGAGGAGGTCCTGGCCGACCTGGAGGGCACGGGCGAACTGATCGAGCGCGAGGCGAAGGCCGAGGACGTCACCGACCAGGTCGTCGACGTGGAGAGCCGCATCGCCTCGCAGCGGGCCAGCGTGGCGCGGATCCGGGAGCTGATGGACCGGGCGACGAAGCTGAGCGACGTGGTCACCCTGGAAGGCGAGTTGAGCAGGCGTCAGGCCGATCTGGAGGCCCTGCTCGCCCGGCAGGCGTCCCTGAAGGACCGCACCAGCCTCGCCACGATCACGCTCTCGCTGACCGAGAACCCGGCGAAGAAGGCCACCGAGGACGACGATCCGGGCTTCCTGGACGCGCTCGCGGGCGGCTGGAACGCCTTCGTCACCATGTTCCGCTGGATCGCGCTCGCGCTCGGCGCGCTGCTCCCGTTCCTCCTGGGCGCCGCCCTGCTGGTGCTGGTGTGGGTACGGGTCGTCCGGCCCAGGCGGCCGCAGCGCCCGGCCCCGGCGTCCGCGTCGGCGATGTCCGCGCTGGGCCCGCTGCCGCAGGCCCGCCCGGCACCGGAGGGCGCGCGACCGCGGGAGAGCGGCGAACAGGACTGACGGGACCGACAGGGCCGACGGGACTGAAATGCCCTGTCCCCGTAGCGTGTTCGCATGAGCATGAGCGATAGGCGGGGCGCGAGGGGCACGCGGGGTGCGCGGGGTGCGCGGGAGCGCATGGTCGTGATCGGTGGCGACGCGGCGGGCATGTCCGCCGCGTCGCAGGCGCGTCGGCTGCGGGTCCCCGAGGAGCTGGAGATCGTGGCCTTCGAGCGGGGCCACTTCACGTCCTTCTCGGCGTGCGGCATCCCGTACTGGGTGGGCGGTGACGTCACCGACCGGGACCAGCTGATCGCGCGCACGCCTCAGGAGCACCGCGCGCGGGGGATCGACCTGCGACTGCGCACGGAGGTCACGGAGATCGACGTCCCTGGATCACGCGTCCGCGCGCGGGACGTCGATTCCGGCGCGGAGTCCTGGACGTCGTACGACAAGCTCGTGATCGCGACCGGCGCCCGCCCGGTCCGCCCGCCGCTGCCCGGCGTCGACGCGCCCGGCGTGCACGGCGTGCAGACCCTGGACGACGGACAGGCCCTCCTCGACACGCTGGCCGCCACGAAGGGCCGTCGCGCGGTCGTGGTCGGCGCCGGGTACATCGGTGTGGAGATGGCCGAGGCCCTCATCAACCGCGGGTACGAGGTGACGGTCGTCAACAGCGGCCAGGAGCCCATGTCCACGCTCGACCCCGACATGGGGCGCCTGGTGCACCGGGCCATGGCGGGGCTGGGCATCACGATGGTGAACGACGCCGAGGTCACCAGGCTGCTGACCGGCGAGGACGGAAGGGTGCGGGCGGTCGCCACGGAGGACACCGAGTATCCGGCGGACGTGGTGATCCTCGGCATCGGCGTACGCCCGGAGACGGCGCTCGCGCAAGCGGCGGGCCTCCCGCTCGGCGACCACGACGGCCTGCTCACCGACCTGGCCATGCGCGTGCGCGGCCACGAGGACATCTGGGCGGGGGGCGACTGTGTGGAGGTCCTCGACCTGGTCTCGGGCCGCGAGCGGCACATCCCGCTGGGCACGCACGCCAACAAGCACGGCCAGGTCATCGGCACGAACGCCGGCGGCGGATACGCCACGTTCCCCGGCGTGGTCGGCACGGCGGTCAGCAAGGTCTGTGACCTGGAGATCGCCCGCACCGGCCTGCGGGAGAAGGACGCACGCCGGGCGGGCCTGCAGTACGTGACCGCCACCGTCGAGTCCACGAGCCGCGCGGGCTACTACCCGGGCGCCGCCCCGATGACCGTCAAGATGCTCGCCGAACGCCGCACCGGCCGCCTCCTCGGCACCCAGATCGTCGGCCGCGAGGGCGCGGCCAAACGCGTCGACATCGCGGCGGTGGCACTGACGGCGGGCATGACGGTGGACGAGATGACGTCATTGGACCTGGGCTACGCCCCACCGTTCTCCCCGGTCTGGGACCCGGTACTGGTAGCGGCACGAAAGGCGACAAAGCAGCTGCGAAGCAGCGAGCTTTAGGGGCGCGGGGCTGTGTCGATATGCGGCTCCGCCGCGTGGGCGCGACCAGCCCCGACGAGCCGGCAGCCCAAAACCGACAGGAACCCCACGGCGCCCGACCCACCCAACCAGCGGGGCTAAGCCGTTCCGTTGATCCTCTCGATCGCCTGCCGTGCCTGCTCCGCCGGCGGCCGCGGCGGCAACGACGACACGGACGCGCTCCCGGACATCGCGGGCGGCTGCTCACCCGCCGGCCTCGCGTGGGCGGCAGCCGGCCGCGCGGACCGCAACCGGTGGCTGACGGCCTCGTCGAGCGTCACGGGCCGCTTCATCTGCGCGGCGAGCCGGCCGGCCTCCTGGCCGAGCCGTGCCACGTCCTCCCACGGCAGGCGCACCACCAGGGTGATCTCGGCCTCACCGTCGGGCGTGGCGTGCATCGGAGGAGTAACTCGGTCGTTCATCGCCTGATCCTCACGTAGTTCATCACGAAGTTCGTCGCATCGCGGGCGTTGAGGAGACATACGTACGCGGAGACGGTCGCGTTCACCCACTGGGGCGCAACGTCGCGTGGTAGGCGCGTGGCTCGGCGGCGACACACGGTTCCGGGGTCCGTCAGGGGGCACTAGTTCCTTGTGGTCATCCCCGTCCATGATGTGATGCCCGTACGCACGACGCCGTATGTGACGTACGCGCTGATCGCTGCCAATGTCCTCGTCTTCCTCTTCATGCCGGGCCTCTCCGGCTCGGTGGCGGGTGACAGCGGCCTGGCGCAGCTGTGCCATCTGCAGGCTTTCCTGGACCACTACGCGGCGGTGCCCAGGGAGCTGATCCACCACCAGCTGCCGCGGCTGGTGCCGACGGGCCAGGTCGCCTTCGACCCGCAGCGGGGTCCCGGATGTCTGGTGGGCCCGCCGGGCTACGTCAAGTCGCCCGTGCTGTCGGTGTTCACGGCGATGTTCCTGCACGGCAGCTGGCTGCACCTGCTGGGCAACATGCTCTTCCTGCTGATCTTCGGCAACAACATCGAGGACCGGCTCGGCCATGTGCGGTACGCGCTGTTCTACGTGGTGTGCGGGTACGCGGCCGCGTACGGGTACGCGCTGGCGAACTCGGATTCCACCGCGCCGCTGATCGGCGCGTCCGGGGCGATCGCCGGGGTGCTCGGCGCCTATCTGGTGCTCTACCCCAGGGTGAGGGTCTGGATCCTCGTGCCGTTCCTGCTGTTCCTGCCCCTGCGGCTGCCGGCCTGGGCGGTGTTGGGCTTCTGGTTCGGGCTGCAGGCGGTGTACTCGTCGGGCGCGGCCCTCTCACACGCAGGGACCGTGGCGTACGCGGCCCATGTCGTCGGCTTCGTCGCGGGCATGCTGCTGGCCTGGCCGCTGCGCCCCGGCACGCCACCACCACCCGAGCCGGGCGGCATCCTGTTCGGCAGACGCGCACGGCCGGGCTGGTGACCGCGACACCGGGTCACACGGGTTCCGCGCCGTCAGCAGCCTCTCCGGCCGCGTGCACGGTACGGAATCCCCGTCGGTAGGCCGACGGCGACGTACGCATGGTCCTGGAGAAGTGGTGCCGGTAGGTCACCGGCGACTCGAAACCCACGGCCGTCGCGATCTGCTCCACCGAGGCATGCGAGGTCTCCAGCAACGGCAGGCTCGCCCGTACCCGCTGCGAGATCAGCCAGCGGATCGGTGAAGTCCCCGTGACTCTGGCGAAGTGGCGCAGATAGCTGCGCTCGGACATCCGCGCCTGGCGGGCGAGCGCACCCACCGTGACCGGCTCGCTCAGGTGCTCAAGGGCCCATGCCATGCTGCGCGCGACCCCGTGGTCCTCGGACGGCGCCGGCACCGGTGCCTCGATGTACTGCGCCTGGCCGCCGTCCCTGTGCGGCTGGATCACCAGTCGGCGCGCCACCGTGTTGGCCAGCTCCGTCCCGAAGTCCTTGCGTACCAGGTGCAGACACAGATCCAGCGTGGCAGCGCTGCCGGCACCGGTCAGAACGTCCTCGTCGTCGACGTACAGGGGATTGGGATCCACCGCGACCCGCGGGTGACGGGTGCGCAGCAGATCGGCCCAGCGCCAGTGGGTGGTGGCGGGCCGTCCGTCGAGCAGCCCGGCCGCCGCCAGTGTGAAGGCACCCATGCACGTGGAAACGATGCGCGCGCCGGCGCGGTGCGCCGCCCGCAGCTCTCGGACGAGCGCGCCGGACGGCGGCACCTCCGGATCGGCGCTGCTGGGCACGATGACCGTGTGGGCCAGGCGCAGCTGCCGTAGCCCGTACCGCGTGGTCAGCACGGCACCCCCTGCCATGGGCACCGAGGAGGGCCGCTCCGCGCAGAGCCGCAGCTCGTAGTGCGCGGGCATCAGATCGCTCAGATACGGACCGAAGACCGCTGTGACCATGCCGATCTCGAAGGACGAGGTCTGATCGGTCACCAGCACGGCGACGCGGTACGGGGGGTCTTGCTGCCTCTGGATCATCCGTCGCTCCTCTGCCAAGAGCCCTGGCGGAATCTTAGCGAAAGGCGTCACTACCGCCACTGTTCCGGTAGGACCCCCTGCGGGATCGTGGTGGACAGCAGTGCACGAGAGAGGGGCAGGGACGGACATGCGCGCACTGGGCATCGCCTGCAAGCGTTTCTTCCGCGACGTGTGCTACGGCATCGACGCGGCCCACGCGATCCGCCACGGGTTGAAGCCGGCGCCCCAGCCCGGCCGCGTCGTGAGGGTCGCTTCCCCACTGCCCTTCAGGCAGCGGGGAAGCGACTTTCGCGACGGGGCCTAGGTGTATTGCCCTGTGAGGTTGGGGACGCGGCTGGCGGGTGGTTGGCCCTTCAG
>NZ_BMVM01000022.1 GCF_014650715.1 Streptomyces bluensis
CTGAAGGGCCAACCACCCGCCAGCCGCGTCCCCAACCTCACAGGGCAATACACCTAGGTATTCCGACGGTGGCGGACCGGGTTGTCCAGGCGGCGCTGAAGCTGGTGTTGGAACCTATCTTCGAGGCCGACTTTGAGCCGGTCTCCTACGGGTTCCGGCCCGAGCGGCGTGCTCACGACGCGATCGCCGAGATTCAGCTGTTCGGCTCCAAGGGTTACCGCTGGGTGCTGGATGCTGACGTCGAAGCGGCCTTCGACACCGTTTCGCACTCCGCTCTCCTTGAGCGGGTACGCAAGCGGGTCAAGGACAAGCGAGTCGTGGCCCTGGTGAAGGCGTTCCTTAAGGCCGGAGTTCTCACCGAACTCGGAGGCCAGAGGGCCTCCGACGCCGGGACGCCGCAGGGAGGCATCCTGTCTCCGTTGCTGTTCAACATAGCTATGTCGGCGCTCGATGAGCGTCTGCAGGAGCCGTGGAAGGACGGCGGGACGATGGGAACCGCTGCCCGACGCGTCCGACGCCGGTCGAAGGGCCTGCCGAACTGGAAGGTCTCCCGCTACGCGGACGACCTTGTGGTGCTCGTGAATGGCTCCCGCGCCGACGTCGAGGACCTGAAGCACGAGGTCACTGAAGTGCTCGAACCACTCGGGTTACGGCTGTCACCAGCCAAGACTCGGATCGTGCACATGAGTGAAGCGTTCGACTTCCTTGAGTTCCGCATCCAGTGGAAGCGCAAGCGAGGAACGGACAAGTGGTACGTCTACACGTTCATCGCGGACCGGCCCATCCGGTCGCTGAAGGACAGGATTCGTGCCCTGACACGCAGGAAGTCGCAGCAGAACCCCAGAGACGTGCAGGCCAGGCTCAATCTGATCATGCACGGCTGGGCCAACTACTTCAGGCATGCAGTCTGCAAACACACCCTGAGCAACCTGGCGAATTTCGTCTGGTGGCGGATGGTCAAGTGGATGCAGACCCTGCATCGCTGGAGGTGGAAGGACGTCCGCCGCTGGCTGAAGGCACCCAATGGGAGCTGGAAGCCGATCTCGGTGGACGGGGTCGAGTTGTTCGACATGGCAGCGGTGCCGGTTACCCGCTACCGCTACCGAGGCAGCAAGATTCCCAATCCCTGGGTCCCTGCATAACCACGCAGAACGGCAGAGACCGTGGAGAGCCCGTTGCGTCGTGAGACGCACGGCGGGTTCGGCGAGCGGCCTGGGGAGACGGACCGGGAGCAATCCCGGCACCGCGCCCCAGGCCGACTCAACCCGGGCCCGGGAGGTGCCGTCGGAGACGCTGATGAGAGGTCCGGCCACCGCCCGGTCCGGCGCAATGCCGGACAGCTCGCGGGCGACAGGTCTGCATAACGTGGATGCGCGCGTACGACACCACTGCCACGGCCAGCACGTTCAACTCCCTTGGGAGGGCGCGATGTTCGACACCGAAGACGTGGGCGTGTTCCTCGGCCTGGACGTCGGCAAGAGTGCCCATCACGGGCACGGGCTGACCCCGGCCGGCAAGAAGGTCTTCGACAAGCAGCTGCCCAACAGCGAGCCGAAGCTGCGGGCCGTCTTCGACAAGCTGACTGCGAAGTTCGGCACCGTCCTGGTGATCGTGGACCAGCCCGCCTCCATCGGAGCCCTCCCGCTCACCGTCGCCCGGGACGCGGGCTGCCAGGTCGCCTACCTGCCGGGACTGGCCATGCGCCGGATCGCGGATCTGTATCCGGGCGAGGCCAAGACGGATGCCAAGGACGCCGCGGTGATCGCGGACGCCGCCCGCACCATGCCGCACACCCTGCGCTCGCTGGAGCTCACCGACGAGATCACCGCCGAGCTGACCGTGCTGGTGGGCTTCGGCCAGGACCTCGCGGCCGAGGCCACCCGCACCAGCAACCGGATACGCGGCCTGCTCACCCAATTCCACCCCAGCCTCGAACGCGTCCTCGGGCCCCGCCTGGACCACCCCGCCGTCACCTGGCTGCTGGAGCGTTACGGCTCTCCCGCAGCCCTGCGCAAGGCCGGACGCCGCAGGCTGGTGGAGGTGATCCGCCCCAAGGCCCCGCGCATGGCCACCCGGCTCATCGACGACGTGTTCACCGCCCTGGACGAGCAGACCGTCGTCGTCCCGGGCACCGGCACCCTCGACATCGTGATCCCCACCCTGGCCGCCTCCCTGGCCACCGTCCACACCCAGCGCCGGGCCCTGGAAGCCCAGATCAACGCCCTGCTGGAGGCTCACCCTCTTTCCCCGGTCCTGACGTCGATGCCCGGCGTCGGCGTCAGGACCGCCGCCGTCCTGCTGGTCACCGTCGGCGACGGCACCAGCTTCCCGAGCGCCGCCCACCTGGCCTCCTACGCCGGCCTCGCCCCGACCACGAGGTCATCGGGGACCTCGATCCACGGCGAACACGCACCCCGAGGCGGAAACCGACAGCTCAAACGCGCCATGTTCCTCTCCGCCTTCGCCTGCATGAACGCCGATCCGGCCTCCCGCACCTACTACGACAAGCAACGCGCCCGCGGCAAAACCCACACCCAGGCCCTCCTCCGCCTCGCCCGCCAACGCATCAGCGTCCTGTTCGCCATGCTCCGAGACGGCACCTTCTACGAATCCCGCACACCCGCGGACGTTGCACTCGCCGCATGACCCCAGCAAGCCCCAATCACCCCAAAACCGACAGGGGTGCCTTGACGAAGGACATAGAGGCACCCCCCGGGGCTGGCGGCTCGCCGTCCTCGTCTACGTCCCTGCCGACGACGAGATCGTGGAGCGGGCGATCCACCACGACCGCCACCTCGTCATCCAACGGCCGCATGCGCCGGATGCGGGCAAGCCCACGCTGCCCTGAGTTACGGCAGCATCGGAACGATGCCTGCGCTGACGGCTCCTGGCAGCGTCTGCTTCTTCCCGAGGCGTTTTCCGATGACTTCGGGAGGCTTTTCAGGCGGCATTGCCCGGTTCAACACCTGACTGGATTCGACGTCGTTCGGTGCAAGTCTGGCTCAGGCGGCGTCGTCAGGCCGAATGGCTATGCCGACCCCGCGGCCCGGTCGAAAGACAGTCGGCTAATCTGCCCAGCGGCTCCCACGCAATACACGACGTCAGAGGGGTGACCGAGCCGCAGCGCCGCTTCGCGGTCCAGTCGGCCCAGGTGCTTCAGCAGCATCCGGCCAATCATCTCGTGCGAGACCAGGAGCGGCCTTCGGGCTCCGGCTCGGGCAACGCTGGCCAGGGCTCGGCCTGCCCGCGCATCCGCGTCGGCGTAACTCTCCCCACCGGGAAAGCGATAGGAATACTTGTCGCGTGCCCGAGCTGCGACCTCGCCGGGCCAGCCGGACTCGATTTCCCCGTCTGTGAGCCCGGACCACTCGCCATGGTCAACCTCGCTGAGGTCGTCGAGTAGTTGCACCGTCAGACCCAGTGCCGTCGCGAACACCTCCGCCGACGTCCGTGCGCGCTCCAGCGGGCTCGCGAAAATCGCGTCCACCGGTTCACGGCTGGTCAGTCGCGCGTTGCGGTGCACCTGGTGGACGCCCCGATCGGTAAGGGGCGAATCCAGCCGCCCCTGCTTCCTTCCCGCCAGGTTCCACTCTGTCTGTCCATGCCTGGCCAGATAAACGGCCTCGAATACAAAAGCTGCCACGAGACCTTGGTCCTATCGAACCTTGGCACGTTCTGGCCACCGCATTTCCCGCCAGGCAGACGGCCATCCGCCTATTTGGTCAAGGGCGAGCACGCTGACGACTCCGAAGTCAATCCGCACAGCCGGGCGCCTGTGCCCTACCGACCGGCATGCGCCCCAGCAGGGCCCGGTTTCCTCATCTTTGCCAAGGTGAAGGAACCGGGCCCGTTTCTCGTTCTGTCAGGGTGGCCGTGCCTTCCTGAGGTTCACAGGGCTCGGACGGTGCGCGTGGCGCGGGATCAGGCTTTCGGACTTGGGGGCGGCAGGCGCCGAGCGAGCTGCTCGACGTAGTGCCGGACATGGGGCGGCATCCTGCCCGGGAGCGCGTCGAGCGGGAACAGGCGAAGCTCCTGTCCCTCGCCAAGGACCAGCTCGTTCTCGGTTCCGTCCCAGACCGCAACGAACACGTGAGGCGGCGTCTTGCCCCTCTCGTACGCGGTGACCGCAGCTTCCGTGATCGCGTCCGGCACGATGCCAGTCTCCTCCAGCAATTCACGCAGGATCGTCTCAAGCGGCGTCTCGCCCGCCTCCGCTCCGCCTCCGGGAAGCGACCAGTGCCCCGGCCAGGCTATATGCGGCTTGTCGTCCCGCAGCTGGAGCACGACCTCACGGCGAGGCGTGGTGACGAACGCGAAACAACCATGGGTCTTTGTCGGCCGGTCCGTCACGCCGGTGACCTCTCTTCGTGCGATAGCTCCGAATTGCCCGGCCCCCGGCCGTGGCCGCATCACGGTTTTCACGGTGGCAGTTGTCCGGGGGCCACGGTAGTACCGGATGACGAATGCCCCGTCCTCCCCCTGGAGGCAGGGGAGGAGGGGGCAGGACGGTGTGCCTCGGTCAGGGGGCGAGCGCCGTTCGTACGGCGGCTGCGAGGTGAGTGTCGACGAGGGCGGGCGATCCCGAGACGACCACCAGGATGGCGCCGGTGAGGATCGCCGTCTGCTTGACGACGCTGCGCCGTCCGTCGGCGCTATAGGTGAGCAGCTGGCTCCACTGCTTGCCACCGAGCCGGGGTGCACTGACCTGCTGGGCGCGTATGTCGATGAGCGTGCTGCCCGCCGACACCTGGTAGGCCGGGCACTGGGTCATGGCGTTGAAGATCCGGTTCACGCCAGTGGACAGCTTCGCGGGGGTGTCGCTGTACAGCTCCTCGGAGACCTCTGATCCGCTGGAACCGGCGTAGGTGAAGGACACCTTCGCCGAGTGGGGGAAGTCGAGGCTGCCGCCGGCTGCTGCCTGGCCGCCGAGCTTGGCCAGTGCCGGGCAGCCGATCACGGTGACGTCGTCGTGCCGAGCCGTGGTCTCCGGGGTACGGGTGTAACCCTCTCCCAAGTCGCTTGCGTCGAGGAGCCGGTTGGCCAGCGCGGCCGAGGACAGTGGCTTGGCCGTCGGGGCGTTGTGGTCCTTCGTGTCCGTCGCTGCGGTGGAGGATGGCGGATTGGAGGGCGCGGAGGTGTTGTTGGAGCAGCCCGTCAGGGCCAGGACGGCGAGGCCGAGGCTGAGGACGGTCGTGGTGGGAAGGCGCATGCGGAAACCCCTAGGTGGCGCGGTGCGGACGGTCTGACCGGGCCGGCCCTCCAGTTGCCGGCAGATGCGATGGGGGTAGGGGTTTCGAGAGGGTCAGTGCCCGAGGTGGCGCAGGCCGTCCTCCAGGGTGGGGTGCCAGTGGTCGACGGGACCGCAGTTGCGGTTGAACCAGGCAGCGTCCAGACGCGGCTCGATCACCTGGTGGCCGGCCGGGCAGCGCAGCCACACCGAGTCGTCGTTCATGTTGAAGACGATCCAGTCACGGTATGCGCCGCACGTCGGGCAGGGGTGGACCTCGCCGTCGATGACGAGCGGGGGCATCCAGCGCATCATCACGCCCTCGACGTCGTGCCTGGACGGTGCCCGCAGGTCGGCCGGCGGGAAGTCCGGGACCACTGTCTCTGCGTTGTCCGCGGCTGGGGCCTTGGTCTGGACGGTGTCGGACGGCCAGGGCTCTTGGGCGTGTAGCTGCCGCAGCGCGAGCGCCTCACGCTGGGCCTGGCGGAACTCCCGGTCGTCGCGGGCACGTCGTCGGAACATGCGGGTCTCCATTCCCTGTGTCGTCTGGCGGGCACATGGAGAGTGCCCTAAGCGTCTGACCTGCCGCAACGTTGAAATTTCAGAATCACCTAGGCTTGCGTGGCCGGTCCGCCCGGCGAGTGGAAGCCTGCTCAGTACGCCCGCGTGTCCGGGCTGCTGCAGTGGCGCCGGGTTCAGGCATTGCGGAGGCGTCGGCCGGCAGGTCGGCCATGCGGCGCAGCCGCCAGACCAGTACGTCGCTGATCGAGTCGGCGGTGTCCAGCTCCCGCCGCTCGGTGGCCTCGGCCAGCAGCGCGGCCGGGTCGTGCCCGGCGCTCTCGGCGTCGGCGAGGGTGGCCGCGAGGGCGTACCAGCCGGCTTCGGCCAGGACCTGTTCGGCTAGTTCGGGCACCGCTTGGCGAAGGTAGGCGATCTGCTTGTGCCGCAGGGGCTGGGACAGGCGCCGGCCCCGCTGATAGAGCACGCCGATCGGCATGCCAGCGGCGGCCTGGTAGGCGGCGCGCAGGTGCTCGGCAGCCTCACGGGCGGCAGCGGCCTGCTGGGCGTGCTGCTTCTTGCCATGCCAGTGGGCGGCAGCGGTGACAAGGAAGAACGCCATGTCGATCAGCATGGCGGTGGTCGCCCCGTCTTCCCCACGGCCGAGCGCGGGCCCGCTGTAGACGAGGTCGCGGGCGGCCTGGCGCAGGGCGCGGTCGTGCCCGCGCTCGGCCTGGATGTGAGAGCGGGTGGCCCGCTCGAACGCGAAGGCCGCCTCCCGCAGTTGGGCACGTGTGTGGGCGGCGGAGGTCTTGGCGAGCGCGTCGAGAACCTCCCCGGCGGCGGCGATCTGCGCGGCCACCACCGCGTCGTCGCCCTGGTCGATGACCAGCAGCGCCTCCCAGGCGGCCGTGGCAGCACTGCGCCGCGCCGTGGCCGGACCGCCCGGCACGGCACCGACACCGGGCTCCGATGGCGTCCCGCCCGCCGAGCTGCGAGCGTCGTCACCGGACCAGCGTTGGCGGATCCGCGGCAGGGACAGGTCCGGGGCGAGGGTGGAGCCCGCATAGAACACCGGCTCCTTGTCCTCGTTACGGTCGTCGGGCAGGGCGACCTTGTAGCCGAGCAGATCACCAGACGGTGCGACGCGCTTGTGGATCAACACACCGGCGCCGGCCAGCCGGTCAAAGAACTCTGCCTCGCTCCTGGCCCCGGCCACTGCCTGCCGCACGGTTTCGCGTAGCTCCTCGCGGGCGGGACGTTCCCGGCCCTCGCGTTCGGCCTTGTGGCGTTCGGCGCTGGTGGGCCGCTTGGCGGCGGTGCCGTCGCCCGTGTTGAGGCGCCGCAGCCCGTAGTCGATCTCGATCTTCCGTGCTTCCTCCTGGGAGTGTTTGCCGTCTTGGCGGATGCGGGCTTGCCGGCCGTCTTCGCGTACGACGGTGGCGATGATGTGGATGTGGTCGTCGGCGTGGCGCACGGCAGCCCAGCGGCAGCCCGCGGCGTCGCCGTCGGGGGCGATACCGGTGGCGGCGACCATGCGCCGGGCGATGTCCGCCCACTGCTCGTCGGTGAGGATGGGGTCTTCTGGCGCAGCACGGACGGACAGGTGCCACACGTGTTCGGTGGGGCGCCGGCTTTTGGGTAGGGCCATGACCGGTTGGTCGAGGAGGCGTTGGAGATCGCCGTACGTGGCGTTGGGGTCGCGGCCTGGGTCGGGAGCCAGGCTGTCCCAGGCAGCGACGAGATGGGGGTCGATGTGCTCCTCGTGGGTGCCGGGCCCGTAGAGGTAGTACAGCAGGCCGATCGTGCGCGTACCCATGTCGTGGACTCGGGGGATCATGCAGCAGAGGTCTCGCTGTCCACGTACTGCTGAGTGAAGGCGTCCACGCGCTTCGCGGCGCGGTGCACGGCCGAGAGGACCGCCTCAGCCTGGGGGGCATCGGCACCCGAATTCAGGGCCTTGGCCACCTGATTGAGGTTGTTGCCGATCTGGCCGAGGTGGCGGCGCAGGCTGAACAGTTCGTTCAGCATCTCTCGCTCGCCCGCGATTTCCGCGGCGGTGCGATTGAGGTCGCGGGCGGCCTTGAGGGCGGCGTGGGCGAGGAAGCTGGCGACGCTCATGCGGCAGACGTCGGCTGCGCGGACGAGGAGTTGGTACTCGTCGTCGTTCATGCGGCAGCTGGGCTGACGGACGCGCTTCTTCTCGTCGCGCAGGCGCTCGCGCTGCTGGACGTGGGGCTTCTGCGGCGCGGCGTGGGCGCAGTCGACGCTGTGACAGGCGTGCGGTTCCCCTTCCTCTGGATGCGCGCCGCCCTCGGTCGCATCCAGACGGATCGGCGCCCCCCGGTGCCGATCCTCTCCCGCACCTTCCGGGGCGGGGGAGGCAAGAGCATTGCTCCCGGCGGGAGCAATGCTCTTGCACCAACTTGCTCGCGTCGAGGCCGAGTTGGTTTCGGGCTCACTTGGCGCGGGGGTGGGGTTTGTCGTCGGGTTCGTCATCGGGTTCGGTGCCTCGTGGTGCGTATCTGATGCTGGATTTCGGCGACGAGTTCGACCATGGCGGCCGGGCCGTCGAGGACGCGGACGGGCGATTCGACACAGTGCTGGACGAGCCACTGGCCGTTCGGGGCCAAAACCGCCGCGTGCACAAGCTGGTGGCGGACCAGGACGTCCGCCCAGGCGGCTGCCTCGGCGCCGGTCGGGAGAGACGTGTGGTGCTTGCGGGAGTGGATGGCGAGTCCTCCATAGCCGGGCGGCGGCCCGGCACAAGTCCGGACCACCGCGTCAGAGGGAATGGAACAGCGGCATGACCCGCGGCTATGCCGGTGTCAGACGCACATGGGGCAGCGCTCGTAGTGCCTGCTGAGCGCTCTGGCCATGCGGCTCTTGACACCGTGGACGGTCGTCGCGCTGACCTTCCCCGCCCGTGTGCCCTCGTGGATCCTGGCGTGGTTGCCCAAGTACGTGATGTCCCGCTCATAGCCGCTCTTGATGCGGTCGAAAGATGCGCAAGTCTTCATCGGGTCTTCCTCGGTGTGCGGGGCAGGTGCGCGAGCGTCGGGTCCGCGTACAGGTGGGCCTGGAGCTCGCTGAACAGCTCGTTGCTGACTTTGATGTTGTGTTTGCGCAGGTGTGGCCGTATGGCCCTGCGGGTCATCCGCCCTTCTGCGAGGGCGGCCTTGCGGGCGACCTCGACCTTCACCTCCCACGGGACGTCGTCGTCCTGGTCCGCCGGGGCGGTCTGCACCGCGGACGGGGCACCGTGCGGGTGTGTGGTCCGCGCGACCTGCGGACTGCCGGAGGAGCCGTCCTCGTCTTGGTCCGCAGGTTGGTCCGGATGGTCCGGGGCGGGGCTGGTCCGCTGGTCCCGAGCCTCAGCGTCGTGGCCCGCGGGAGCGGATTGTGTCGGCTGGCCCGTGGTCCGCAGGGCGTGGTCCGTGTCTTGCGGGTGGTCCTGGGCCTGCATCAGGTCCGCAGGTGAGCCGTGGTCCGTGCCCTCGCGATCGGCCTCATTGGCCGGTCCGCCAGTGAGGTCTGCCCGCTCGTGGCCCGCCGGTGGCTTCGACTCGGCACCGGCGTGACCTGCGGTGTTGCTGGTCCGCTCCTCGCGAGCTGTCTCCTGCGGACCAGGACTGGATGCCTGGTCCGCAGGCTGGTCCGCGTCGACTGGGGCGGGATTGTTCCGCTGGTCTGGAGCCGCAGCGTCGTGGTCCACGGGGACGGATCCCGTCGGCTGGTCCGTGGTCCGGAGGCGAACCTGCCCTTCTACCTGGTCCCTGGCATGGCCCTGGACCGCGCGCTCCGGACCAGACTGGTGAGCTGGTCCGCCGGCGCTGTCAGTACGAGGCCGGTGGTCCGTGCTGGTCCGCTCCAGGGGCACGGCTTCGTCGGTTCCGGAGGTACGAGATGTGTCGGGACCGGTCTTGGCCAGCGCAGTGGTCTCAGCGGGCAGCAAGGTCCGTTCCGCGTTGACCGTGGCGCCGAGGTGTACGGCCAGTGCGGCGGCCAGTGGTGGCACGGCCGACACGGCGATCACCAGGTAGGGGCTGGTTTTGAGGTGTCCGGTCGATACCAGGTGGCCGACCGCGTTGAGGATGACGGACACCGCGACGGTCGTGAGCGTCAGCACCTGGCCGAGCTTTCGGCCGACGCCTGCCGCGATCCAGGCGAGTCCGGCGACGAGTGCCAGGGCATCGACGCTCACGGGAAGCGACCAGGCGAGCACGGTACCCCAGCCCACGGCGCGTCCGAGGGCGGCAAGGGTGTCGGCGCTGGCAGCCATGGCGACGACGGTGACCAGGGCGGCGCCGGCGACGATCAGAATGCGCTGGGTCTTCGTGGCGCCCACCTGCTGGACTCCTTCGTCGGGGTGGTTGCGATCGCGAGGCGCTTCTTCGCCCCGTCTGGCAGGTGCTGCGGCGGGAGGTGCAGCGGTGGGGTGGGTCATGCAGCCTTTCCGAGCGCGGTGATCAGGGCGGCGGTGTGCACCTGGCGGGGCACGGGCGAGGTGGTCACCTCGGTTTCGTCGCCGTCCTCCTCGTCGTCCTGGGGGTGCTCCTCGTCGGTGGCGTCGGTCTCCTCGTCGTACAGGCCCCAGTAGCGGTCGCGATCCGTGACGTCGTGGGCGGCCTGCCGCATCAGGTCCTTGGCCCACTCGAGTTCGAGCTCGAGCGTGTAGGCGAGGCGCTCCACCGTCCATCCGCGGGCGTAGGCGTGGCGGACGACGGTTTCGCGCTCGGCTTCGCTGAGGTGCACGTCACGTCCTTGGAAGGCGGCGAGGACGCGGCTGTAGTCCAGGCGCTTGCTGACCTTGGCGTGCCAGGGGCGGCGCTCGGCCTCGGTCAGGCCGCCCCACATGCCGTGGCGGATCTCGTTGTCGAGGGCGTAGTTGAAGCAGTCCTTCTTGACCGGGCACCGGCCGCAGATGGACTTCGCCTCGGCAATGGCCGCGTGGCTGCGGGGAGCGTGGAAGAACAGCTCGTCGGCGTCCTCGGCGGGCATGCCGTAGCACAGGCCCCGGGCGTGCCAGCTGTGATCGGCGATCCCGCGCAGCGTCGGGCGCGCGGTGTCGTTCGTGGTGATGGTGCGCAAGAGGATCTCCGGGTACGCCTCAGCACTCGCGTGGCGCCGACAGGGCGGCGCGGTGAGGCGGGGGTGGGGGCGCGGCGGTGCCGCACCGGAGGTACGGGAGGTTGCGGGAGAGGCCGGTTCAGCGGCGTTGGAAGCGACGGTCCGGGCCGGTGAAGTGGACCGGGGTACACATGCCCGACAGGCGGGACAGGATCCGGTCGCCGATGACGTCACGCAGGACCGGCTGCTGCCGGGCCATGCCGGGCTCGCGCACCGGTGGCAGGTTCGTGGTGAAGATCGTCGGCAGGCGGTTCTGGCAGCGCCAGTTCACCAGCCGGAAGGTGATCTCCTCCGTCCACGCGCTGGTCTTGGCGGCGCCGAGGTCGTCGAGCAGCAGCAGCGGCACCCGCACGATCCGGCGCAGCATGTGCTCGGGGTCGACACCGGACTGAGGGCGCATGTCGGCGTACAGGTCCGCGGCTGTAGTCGCGCGCCAGCTCACGCCGCACCCGGCGGCGGTCAGGGCCCGGATCGCCCCGTACGCCTGGTGGGTCTTGCCCGCGCCGGTGCTGCCCCACAGCAGCAGCGACGGGCCGTGTGCGATCCGACGGCGTCCGGAAGCGCCGAAGTGCGGGTTGAGTCCGCCGGCGTTCGGCTCGACGGCCGCGTCGGCGATGGCCCGGACCCAGGCGGCGACGTCGGGGTGCTCGACCACAGCGTCGCGGTAGTCGACCGGGATGCGCACCTGCGCGGCCTCCAGGGCCGGGATCGGCTCTGGGGTATCAGGCAGTGGCGCGGTCGGGTCGATGCCGCGTTCGGCCAGCTTGGCCTCCAGGCGGGCACGGAGCCGCTCGCCGATGGCGGGCTGGGGGTCGGTGAGGCGTGCGCGGGTCACAGGCGGCCTCCAAACGTCGTCGGCTCGGCACTTGGGTTGAGGTAGGGCGTGTAGCCGGAGGTGGTGGTGCTGGCCCAGGGCCCCGCGCCGGAGGCGGACGACGCCGCCGAGGCGGCCTGCGGCGGGCTCGCGTTGACGACCTCGTTCACCAGACTCGGCAGGACGCTGGGGTGCAGGCCCTTGGCCCGAAGCCGCTCTAGCGCGGCCCGGACGTCCTGCGGATCGAAGCGCTCGTCCAGCAGGACCTTGACCTTGCGCCCTAGGTGCCCGAGGAAGTCCTCCGGTGGGCGGCGGTGGCAGCCCCGGACGTACTCGGCCACCAGATCCTTCGCGGAGACCGATCCGGGGACGGCGTCGGGTGCGGGTGCCTCGCGCCCCTTAAGGAAAGATCCAGGATCCAAGATCCTAGATCCAGGGCGGGAGTCCTCCCGCACTCCTCCCGTAGTCCTCCGGGAGTCCTCCGGGAACGCCGCCTGACCTGCGGTTTTCCCGGACGGTACGGGAGTGGCGTCAGCGAGGCCGTCCGGCGGAACCGGCAGAGGCTTGCCAGGGTCCGCCGTTGAAGCCTGGGGCTCGGCGAGTGGCAGGGACGGCGTCTGCACTCCTCCCTGAGGGCTCCCGGAGTCCTCCCGGAGGGTTCCAGGAGAGGTCACGGAGGACGCCATGCGCATGGCAGGGCAGGCGGCGGCTTGGCACTTGCCGCACGACTGGGAGCCCTGGTGGCTGGGGCAGCGCGGGATGCGGGACGCCGTGGGCTTGTTGATCTTCTGGTGCTGCTCCCAGGTCACGACGTGCAGCCAGGTGCGCCCGTCACAGCCGGTGTAGCGGCAGATCAGCCCAGCGGTGGCCAGCTCCTCCAGGTCCTGGGCGACGTGGGCGGCGGTGTGCTCCGGGCGCAGGGCCCACAGGCGTCCGGCGATGATCGCCGGGTGGTCGCGGTGACGGCCGGAGTCGTCGGCCTGCGTCAGCAGCCCGATGAAGGTGAGCATGGCGGTCACCGAGCACTCGGCCAGCGACTCGGACTCGAACATCTCGGGCTTGACGGTGCGGATGCGTGCCATCAGGCATCACCGCCACTCCGCTGCACCGACGGGGTGGAAGGGGCACAGGCTGCCGCGCCGGCCAGGCACAGTGGCCTTTTGCGCAGAGCAGTCGACATGCGAAACTCTCCTGTGAAGTGAACCCGCGCCGGTACGCCCCGTGGAAAGGGCCGGTGCGGTGATCTGGGTGAATCTCCCGCCCTTGCACAGGCAGGAGTGTCATCTCGCGATCGGCGTCTGTGAGTTGCACGCTCTCAGGCGCCGTCGCTGTTCTCCGGGTCGGGGCCCTGTGCCCGGGGCGGTGCGCGTCCCAACGCTTCTCCTCTCGTACAGGTCGCGGGCCGGTGCCCCGCGGGGGACCAGCAACATACGTGTGACCTGCCACGACATCCAGACTTAGCTCTTGAATCCTCTACAACTCGTCGTGAGGCGGCCTGAGCCTGCGCGGCCAGAGGCCGGGCGAGGAGGCGGAGCATGTGAAGCAAACCTGGGCGACGGAGGCATGTGGCTGGTCGGATCCTGTACGCAGCAAGAACTCCGCCAGATACCAGGTCGCATGTGCCAGGGCACCTTCGTGCCGTCTAGATCGTCACGCCCGCTCGTGGCCGTGGGGTGGCCGGCGCGCGCCCTACTGGGGGTCGCCGGGTGCTACGGGTAAGCCCTTGAGCGGCAGTGTCCGCACAGCTGCCCCCTTCCCCGTCCATGTGATCCCTGGAGGCCATGGCCCCCTCATTCGCATCAGTCGATGCGGATGTGGATCACAATAGACCAGCGAAGATGGATCACGTCAACTGGCAAGAATGGATTCGCTGCGCCTGGCGGTGTATCGTTCACGCCAGTCGAAGAGTCGCTGTGAGTCACCGAAGGATGGGCCTGTATGGGCGAAGGAGCGCCGGCGAAGCAGCGCACCCTCGCGGAGAAGCTCGACCACCTCTTCAGGACGGTCCACCCGAAGAACCGCGGTGAGTACACCTACGAAGAGGTGGCCCAAGCGATCCAAGAGTCGGGGGGGCCAACCATCTCGGCGAGTTACATCTGGACCCTTCGGAAGGGTAAGAAGGACAATCCGACCATGAAGCACCTGGAGGCCCTAGCCGGCTTCTTCGGTGTCGCCCCCGCCTACTTCTTCAACGACGAGTCCTCCGAGCGGATCGCTGCCCAGCTGGAACTGATCGAGACCATGCGAGACAACGATGTGGTCGAGGTCGCCACCAGGGCCTCCGGGCTGTCGGTGGAGACCCTAAAGACGATCAAGGGATTCATTGAGCGGGCCCGCGAGCTGGAGGGGCTGGCCGATGGTGAGGCGTCCAGCCGGTAAACGTGGAGCGATCTCCAGGTGTAAAGGTAAGCTTGGCGGAAGTTGTGGCGCAGGTCACCCTTGGGGTCCGGTTGCGCAGTTCGGAGTGGTGTCAACGCGTATCGCCGCACAATTCAGCCTTGATCAAATGACGCTGAATCAGACGCATTTCTTGATCATCCTGGGGTGAGCACAAATTGAGCAGGCTCCTGGCATATTTGCTTGGAGCTTGTCGTATCGTTCCTGTGCCGGAATGTTGGATTCCGGCGCCGCCTCTGCCGCGGACACGTACAGCGCCACCTGCGGAGTCGAGTTGTCGTTGCGTAGTCGAAGACAGCAGCCGGGCGACGGACGCCGAGACCGCCCGGACATCGGGGACGTGCTTTCCTCGATCGACATCCCGGACCCATTCGATGTCCAGGTCTTCTGTGAACGAATCGCGGCACAGCGAGGTCGTCCGCTCCATCTGCACAGCGTCCCCGGCATCTCCGGCACCGACGCCCCGTGCGGGGTATGGATCGCCACCGAGAAGGCGGACCACATCTTCCACGAGGCGGCGACAAGCCCGCTGCACCAAGATCACATCATTCTGCACGAGATCGGTCACATGCTCCTGGGACACCGCTCCATCCTCGACGGCGTCCAGGCAAACGGCGGCGGCTTGTTCCCGGACATTGACCCGGCCACTGTGGTCAGTCTCCTCACCAGGGCCAGTTACGGCACCGAGGACGAACGGGACGCCGAGCGTCTCGCAGGGCTGATCGCCGGCAAAGCCGCGGCCTCCCGCACCAGCAAGACGCCGCGCAGCAGTGTCCTGCGGCGCCTGGGCGACGCGCTCAGCGACTCATAAGAGCGCCCTGGGATGATCGACATACTTCCTGCGGTCCTGTTGTGGCTGGTCACCGCGTGGCGCACCCCGGCCGCATGGCGCGACTCCAGCAAACGAGCCCTGTGGATCGCCTTCCTCGCCCTCGCCGTCGCCATCACACTCAGGGTGCCCTCCATCGCCGCACCCATAGACGCCGCACTCGGGGTCAACAATCTGAGCGCCCTGGGCAAGCACCTCGGCTGCACCGTTGCCGCGCATGCGGTGCTGACCTTCGTCCATGACATGGCCAAGGAGAAGGCATCCGGGCTGAAGCCCTCCCGCATGCACCTCGTTGTCCCGACTACCGCGGCCGCCATGATCACGGTGCTGTTCTTCGCCACTCCGCAGCCGCACGAAGCGGTCGACCTGTTGACCGAGTACGCCGCCGATTGGCGCATCGCCGCCTACGGCGGGGTGTGGACGGCGTACCTCGGGGCAGCACTGTTCAGCGCCTCCCGGCTGTGCTGGCGCTGGGGACGACAGCCTGATGCCGGCCTCCTCGGCCGCGGCCTGCGTCTCACCGGCATAGGCACCACCATCGGCATCGTCTACGCCGCGCACCGCGTTGCCACCGTGATCCTGGGATTTCTGGGACAGAGCCCTGTTCCGGCCAGCACGAGTGAGACGATCAGCGGTCTTCTCCTCTTCAGTGCGCTGCTCTTCATCATGACCGGCAGCACGCTGCCCGCCGCCGGACGACTGCGCCGCTGGAGCCGCGAATACCGTGACCTGCTGCAGCTGTACCCGCTCTGGCTCAGTCTCACGCAGGCCGTACCCTCCGTCCGCCTTGACCCGCCACGACGCAGAACAGCCGAGATTCTCCACCCCCGTAACGTTCACGACCGGCTGTATCGCCGCACCATAGAGATCCGAGACGCCGTCCTGACCCTCAGCGACCACGCTCCTGGCAGCCTGCGCGACCATGCCCGGGCCCACGTCGCAGCCTCCGGTCTCATCGGAGCCCAGGCCGACATCGCCGCCGAAGCCTGCTGGATCATCGGCGCCCAACAAGCCCGGCAGCACAACGAGCCCTCGTCTGGCGAGGCCCTCCCGCCCGCCAGCGGCGGCCGAGATCTGCCCAGCGAGATCCACGCGCTCAAGCAACTCGCAAGGGCCTACGACTCCGACCTCACCCGCACCTTCGCTACCAAGCTCGACCACGCCCGCACGCTGGAGACGACACAGTGACCGAGTCCCGCATGGCCCGCCTCATCACCGACACACTCGCGCCGGCCAACCTCGTCATCGCGATACTGCTGATCATCGGCTGGCACAGCACGAGCAGCGTCACAGGGCTCGGCTGGGGCATGCTGGCCGCCCTGTTCTGCGGCGGCGTCCCGTTCGCCGTCATCATTCTCGGTGTGAAGCGCGGCCACTGGACCGACAAGCACGTGCGAGTCCGCGAACAGCGCGCCGTACCTCTCCTCGCCACTATGGCGTCAGTACTGATCGGCATCTCGCTGCTCGTCGTGCTCCGGGCGCCCCGCGAGGTGTTCGCCCTGGTCGTCGCCATGCTCGTCGGCCTTATCACAACCATGATGGTGACCGTCTGGTGGAAGGTCTCGGTCCACACTGCCGTTGCCGGCGGAGTGGTCGTGATCCTGCTCCTCGCCTACGGCGCAAGCATGGCACCGCTGGCACTCGGCATCGCGGCAATCGGCTGGTCCCGCGTCGCGCTCCGCGACCACACTCCCGCCCAGACGGTGGTCGGTGCCCTGCTTGGAGGGCTGGCCGCAGCTGTGGTCTTCAGCGCGATGCGCTGACGAACTCTGCTGGGACGCCAGGCGTGTCGCGCTCTGCCGCGCGGCTGACGATCACAGTCATCCGGTACCTGGGGGAGTGGCGAGTTGAACTGCACGATCGTGCTTGATCTTGGGTTCTATTCCGGAGCTGCTTTCTGGCTTTCGGCGGCCACTTCGGCTTGGGGGTCTACTACCAGGCCGAAACTGAGTAGGCGCTCAGAGAACTCTGCAGGCCCGGTGAACAGGCGGGCGTGCATGCCGAGGGTTCGGGCGGCCTGCACGAAGGTGGGTTCGTCGTCGAAGTAGGCCAGAGCGTCCGGGGCGATGTCCATGCGCTCGGCCGCGCGCAGGTACGCGTGTGGGGAGGGTTTGTCGACGCCGAGTTCTGCGGAGGGGAAGACGTGGTCGAAGACGATGCTGTGGTATTTCAGGTCGTCGTTGAGGGCGTCAGTGCAGTTGGAGAGGATGCCGACGGGGAGGTGCTGCCGTATCTGGGCGAGCAGGTTGATCATCTGGGTGTCGGGTTTCGCCGCGATCGGCTCGCCAGGGGGCGAGGGCGTCGCGTACGTGGGCTCCGAAGTCTGCGGCGAGGCGATTGGTGACGTCGTCGGCCCACTGTTGGTCGGTGAGGACTCCCACGCGTGCGTCGGCCCACGCACGGAGTGCCATCTGGATCAGCGCCGACGCCTGCGCTCTGCGGTCGGCGGCCATCGTCTCCTCAGCCGAGCGGAGCTCGGCCTCACTCATGGTGTCGCGGATCTGGAACGCCTGTGCCAACAGTGCCGGGATCAGTTCTTCGGCATGTCCGCAATGGTGGAGGCGATCTGTCCGGGCGCGGCCAGTATCCGCCCGCTGGCCGCGGCCTTCGAAGCGTCCTGCAGGAGCACGGCTTCGAGATAGTCGAAGGCCGTCCTCCACTGGGCCAGAGCCCAGTTGCCGGGGCTGGCCGCGCAGCCCAGAGCGTGGTGGGCCAGCGGCCATCGAGGGGGGTCTAGGCGGGCGGCGGTTTCGAGGCGGGCCTCCAGGGCATCCGGGGCGCTCTCCGGCAGCGGCCGGTGTACGAGTTCGATCAGGACACTGTCCGGCGTCGCGCCGTCGGCACGGAGGTGCTTGGCGTCATCGGCAGTGATGGGATTCCAGTCGCTGCCGGGGACGAGGGCGCCGTCGTCGTAGCCGGACTCGTTGCGGGTCAGCCGGACCGACGCGATGTCGCACCGGCCGCGTATGTCGTCGAACGCTTCGAATAAGAGTCGTGGACCCATGGCCGGTCTCCCGAGGACGGTGAGGGGCTACTTTTCCAGGTCTTCGCCGTAGGTGACGTCGAGCTCCGCGGCGAGCGCCTCGGCCAGTTGCAGCGTCTGAGCCCGGTCGATGATCACCTGCTTGAGCGAGGCGAGGCCGCGGAGCTGGGAGAGGTCGTTGCCGCGCAAGTCCAGGCTGCGGTACGTGCCGCTGTCGAACTCGGCCAGTCGCAGATCGCAGTCGTTGAACGCCGCCGCGCTCAGGTCGGCTGCCTCGAATGTGGTCTCGCGCAGGGAGCACTGGGAGAAGATCACGGGCCCAGCGGCCCGGACCCGGGTGAGGGTGCCGATCCTCAATGCGCTGGCGCTGCTGGACACGTCAGGTCGTGGTCTGGGCCGAGGGCTCGGTCCTACGCCGCCTCCAAGGAGTGGGGAAAGAAACTGTAGTTGGACCTGATTGCGGTTCGGATCCCGTCGGTGACCGCGGGGCCGAACCGTCCGGTATGCATGGGGGTGAGGGGCGGTTCGGAGGTGTGGTCGATCCGCAGTCGCTGCCACAGCCGTGCTACGGGGTCGGCTGTGTCCTCCGGATCGTGGCCCAGGTCCCGCAGGCGGGCCTCCCAGAGCGCGGGGACTTCGCGGGTGTCGAGGTGCAGAGCGGCCAGCTCGATGACTTGTTCCGCGGTGACTTCGGACGGGGGCAGGCTGTTCGTCATGGCCTCGATGTAGATAGCCGTTGTGAGCGCGGCGGCGGCTTCGGCGAACAGTCCGTCTTGCCCCATCGTGTAGCCACCGAGTCTGACTTCGACTAGTTGGAGCGTGCGGTCCCAGGCCGCCTGCCATTCCTCGGGACCGCCCTCGTCCCGCCATGCGTGCAGTTGATCTCGAACCAGGACACGGGTCGGCGCCGTGCGCTGCCACTCGGTCCGGATGTCGTCGAGGAGAGCGCGGATCTCCGCGTCCAGCGCGCGTCCGTCGTCGGTGTGGCGGATCGCCGGCGTGGCGAGGGCGAGCGTCGCGTGCACCAGGAGGAGCTCCAGTGGGCGTCCCGCATGTCGGAGCGGCAGCTGGATTCCGATGGCGGTGTGCAGGGCCTGTGCGAGGTCGGCAGTGGTGAGGTCGGTGTTCTCGGCGATCCGAGCGTCGCGCTTGTCGGGCCCCGTGTACCAGGGTTCACGGCGGCCTTCGTGTTCCTTGTCGCGCCACGCGGTCACCCGCCGCAGCAGGGTGCGGGCCCAGGAGGCTGGATCGGCCTCGGTGAGGATCAGCCGCGCCAGCAGGTTGGGTCCCCAGTTCAGACGGGGGTTTTCATGCGCTTCGACAATGGTCGTGTGGCCGCCCGGGCAGGTGAAGGTCAGTGGGCCGCCCCAGTGGCCGGTGACCTCAAGGGGACATGTGATCCGGCAGCGGGGGCAGTTGAGAAGTTCGATGCCGGTCTCCGGCATGTAGTCGTTCACGCTGAACTCACTGTGGTCGGCCACCACCCCATTCCATGAGGCGGCATCGGCATCCCACCGCTCGACCGCGATCCTGTCGAGGACGATGGTCCAGATGCGGGTGTCCCCGCCGGACGGTGGACCTTCGACCGGGGGCTTCTCCCGGTATCCACGAGCAAGCATGACGGCTACCTCCCTGGCGTGACGGACACTCAGCACACGGTAGTGGCTGCGTTCAGCGGTGCTTCCACGGGTTGGACGTATCGAGGTCGGTGTCGATAGTGAACACCAGCCCCTTGTGGTCGGATGCGCCGTCGGGGCTGCCGAGGAGCCGGTAGCCGGAGACTGCAGGAGCGACAGGCGTGGACACCCATGCCTGGTCGATGCGGTCGTCTGCTCCGGTCGGTTCCAGAAGGGCCGGATCCTGCTCCTTCTGGAACAAGTACCAGACGACATCGACGTATCCGTGGTCCTCGAGCTTTTCCGTCACTTGCCGGTCCGGCCGCCGGTCCGTACTTCCGGGCGCGGGTCGACAGGTGCGTGCGCCGATGTTGTAGGGCCGCATGGTGCTGTAGTCGGGCAGAGGGCTCTGCGGAGAGGCCGGGGCGTAGTTCACGTCTCCGGCCAGGACCACGTAGGGGCCGTACTGTAGCCGCGGGAGGCAGTTGTGCCGGCCTCGATCGTCGCCTTCTCCGCCGCGAACGGAGTGAAGCGCACAGGTACGAACGACAATGAGGCGGGCAGGCCGACGTCGAAGGCTGTTACCGCGAACCCGTGCAACGTCTCGCTGGAGAAATCCGGGTTGTGACGCTTCCACCGGCTCAGAACCTCCCGCCGGTACAACAGCGCGGTGCCCAGTCCGCTCGACGACGGGGCCAGCGGCGCCACGTCCAGGTCGAGGTCCTCACATGCACGGGCGAGTTGCTTGTACGCGTATCGGTGCCAGTCCATCACCTCGCACAGCATGACGAAGTCGACACGGTCGGCGGCAGAGTTGATCCGTTCGGCGAGCAGAGGCCACCGATCGTCAGGCCGTCCGTCACCGTCCTCGGTGCCGCCCGTGCCGAGGTTCTGCACCACTCCGGTCAGCAGCACACCTGCTCCTTATGCTCTCTTGGCCACTGCGAGGCCGCCCACCGTCATGCAGCGATGATCCTCCCGCGCCCATGGGGTGCCGCGCAGTAGTTGCCGGAATTCGGCCGGGCAGCGTGCCTGAACCGGCACCTTCAGCCGACCCGGTACGGCCGCGAACACTCCGTCCTCCGGGGAGCGGGCGCCAGGGATTCCACGTCCACGACACCTGGCCGCAGGCTTCGAGAAGTGCAGCCCAGAACTCACCGCGCCTCTACGAGTGCCGAGTTGGATTCCCGTCCGAGTCGAGCTCCGTGCGCCACCAGAGCCAGCCGAACATCAACTCGCGGCCATCGGCGCCCTGGGGCGGCGAAGGCGAACGTCGCGGCGCCGGCCTTCGCCAGTGTCCCGGCCAGCTTCTGCGCTGGGCCGAGTGTGATCAGATCGCGGCGGATGTCCTTCCGGGCGAGCTGGCGGATAACCCGGACGGCAATCCGGAGGAAGGCGGCGATGCCCAGGGCGGCGACGCCGCCGACGAGCGTCCAGGCTGTGCTCACTACGCGTGGCCGGCCACCGATCCACTCGTCGTCTCCTACCGGGAGTGGTTCAGCCGCTTCGACGCCTGGCTCGACGCCCGCATCCAGCAGGGCAGGCAGATCCCGCCACACATCTACGAGCGGGCCGTGCGCGGCCTCCACCCCGGCTTCATCGCGGGCGCCGTGCCCGACCCTGGGCTGCTCGACCGCCTGCTGCCCACCGTCGGCGCATCCGGCGCATCGCTGCGGGAGGTGGCCCATGCGGTCGGATGACAGCGCAGCGGCCTACGACGGCTTCGCGGACACCTTCGCCGCCGAGGCGGCCGTCAGCCCCTACAACGCCCACTACGACCGGCCCGCCATCCTCCCTCTCCTCGGCGACGTCCGCGGCCGACGCGTCCTGGACGCCGGCTGCGGGCCCGGCCTGTACCTGGCCGAACTGGTCGCACGCGGCGCGAAGGTGACCGGGTTCGACCAGAGCGCGGACATGGTCCGCCACGCCCGTTCCCGTCTCGGCCTCGGCATCGACGTGCGCCAGCACGACCTTGACGACCCGCTCGACTGGCTCGAGGACGAGGCCGTGGACCTCGTCCTCGCCGCCCTGGGCATCCACTACGTCCGGCGACCGCGTCGCCGCGCTGCGCGAGCTCCACCGGGTCCTGCGTCCCGACGGCCGTCTCGTCCTGTCCACCAGCCATCCGACCGCCGACTGGCTCGCCGACGGCGGCAGCTACTTCGACGCCCGTGCCCCAGCCCCTCGAACGCTGGGTCGCAGAGATCACCGAGGCTGGCTTCGTCATCGAATGCCTGGTGGAACACCGCCCCGCCCCCGCGATGGCCCAACACCACCCCCGCGAATACGCCAAACTGTCCCGCGAGCCCGGATTCATCGCCCTGCGGATCGCGAAGAACACCACGCCCATTCGCCCCCGCCCTGACGGGACGATGCCATGAACGGGAACATCATGCTGACCTGCGAGAACACACGATGAGCACACCAATCCTGGTCGTCGTGAGCGGCGGCCCCGGAACAGGGAAGACCACGCTTGCGCACAAGCTCGCCCGCGCCCTCGGATGCCCCGCGATCATCCGCGACGAGATCAAGCAGGGCATGGTCCTGTCCCACCCGGGCTACCAGAGCGGCGGCGACGACCCCCTCAACTACCCCACTCTCGACGCCTTCTTCGGCGTGCTCAAGGTGCTCCTGAAGGCTGGCGTCACGCTCGTCGCCGAAGCCGCCTTTCAGGATCGGCTGTGGCGCCCGAACCTTGAGCCGCTCACCAGCCTCGCGCAGATCCGCGTAATCCGCTGCACCACTAAGGCCGACGTCGCTCACATCCGCATCGTCCAGCGCGTCAAGGAAGACGCGCACCGGGCCGCCCACGGCGATCAGGACCTGCTTCAAGCGATCTCTGCCGGAGAGCACTCCCTTGATTCCTGGGTTCCGATCTCCTTGGACGTCCCCACCCTGACCGTGGACACCTCGGATGGCTACCAGCCGGGCCTCGCGGCCATCGCCGACTTCATCAGGGCGTCCGCACACGACGAGTCATTGCCCGAGCCGGCGGCAGGCAGCTGAACGCGCTGTTGCACTGCGTGCCGGGCCCCGGAGAGGTGGGCTATGCAGGCGAGTGTTCCTCCTTGACCACGGTGTACAGATGCTCGCCGTGGGCCCAGCGCTTGAGCTCCGGGCGGCCCACGAGGACGATTCCGTGGCGCCGGGCGAAGTCCGTCGCGGGCCGGGTGAAGCCGTTCAGGGCGACGATGACGGCCACCTGCGCGTGATGTTCGGGCACCGCAGTGCCGTTGAACCTCTGCACGGCTTCGGACCCGACAGTGCCGCTGTACTGCTTGCACTGCAAAACGATCTTGTCACCGTCGTCGTCCCAGGCCACGACGTCCGCCCCCAGGTCTCCAGAGCCGCCGATCCGGCGGGCACGCTGGAACCCGTCCCGGGCTAGTAGGTCGGCGCACGCCTGCTCGAAACCGTCCGCGCTCATCGCGGCGAGCTGCTTCATCCGGAAGGTCAGGATCTTGGGCGCCGCGGTGCCGGGCTCGCTGTCACTGCTCGCGACCGGGCTGTGGTCGCTGTCGTCGGGCGCGTCGCCGTAGGCGACGTAGCCGCCCCGGTCGGAGAAAACCACGAAGCACAACAGCACGAGCGTGCCCAGGATGATCAGCGCGAACCACCAGGGATGCCCCATGAGCCATTCCCACACGTCCTCGCTGAACCAGCCCCCGACGTCGTCGCGTACCCACGGCCATGCGTCCTGCGTCAGCCATTTCCAGACGACCTTGGCGATGGCCAGGCCGAGGATCAACCAGAGGATGACCTTCAGTACCGGGTCCAGTGACCCGTCCTCGTCGAACACCGTTCCCCCTTCTCTGCCCTCTCTGTGGCCCGCGCTACGCGGCTCGTCGCACCGCGGTCCTGCGTGCCCTGCGGGCGGGCAGTCGCAGCAGTGTGTGCAGCGGGACTCCGTCTTCAGCCCACTGCCGCAGCCGTTCGCGATCGACCCAGTGGACCTGGTGCCGCTCGCCCCATGCCTTGGCATCACGGGTGAAGCCGCCGTTGGTGACCACGACCGCGACATCGGCTTTGTGTACGGGTCCGGCGGTCCCCTTGACCTGGTACATCACCTTCGAGTCGACCTTCCCGCCGACGGTGGTGTGCTTGGCCTGCAGCACGATCCGCCCACGCTGGGCATGCCGGCCGATGACATCGGCCGCCTGATCGCCGGCCTGCCCGACCCGCTGAGCCGACCAGCCGTCACGGACGAGGAGATCCCGCAGCGCGAACTCGAACTCCGCATCACCGAGCGAGTCGATCCGGTCAAGCGGGAGCCGCAGCACCGCGACCAACTCGGCCTGAGCCCGCCGCAGCTGAACCCGCCGCACTTGCCACCAGGCGGCAGCCAGCAGGACCGCCACCGCCACGGCGACCGCGAGTGGCCACCCGCGCACGATCGCGCGCCACAGCACCGTGGCCGCCTGGACCAGCATGGTGACCACGGCCAGGGCGACGAGTACCGCCGCCACTCGTTCGCGGCGACCGCGCGGCGCGCGCAGCCGCATCCGGATGCCGCCCATCACCGGTTCGGCGATGAGGACACCGACGGAGTGGAGGCCGGCTTGTTCGTCTCGGCTCCGCTGTCGCTGCTGCCGAAACCGAAGATCTGTCCCCACAACCAGACGAAGGCGACGATTCCCGCGATGGTCCAGCCGCCCAGCTTCTTTCCGCGTGGCCGAGGATTCCTGCGGATGTGGCGACGAACCTCGTGAAATCCCTCCGGCGGCATGCCCTTTCCCCCTCCTGTGACCTGGCGACTTGATGATGCTGTCCCTGTGGATATGGGTGTATCAGCGGGCACTGACAAAAACTGATGGATCATCACGAGGGTCGGCCTGCATCGATCACAAACCAGCCATGGCCGACCGAACCGTCCTCGTCGACCGATGAGGCGAGCGAGCATCGCGCCTCTGAACTGGAGTTTCTCCATGTGCGCGCACCACCGCATCTCGCCGATTCGCCGCCGGCTGCCGACAGTTCACCTGCATCGACGCTGCGAAGGCGCCCCTGGAAGGCAGCGGCGAGTTGACGCGAAAGCGGAGGTGCCGAACAGCACCCGGAGCCACATTTGGCCACCACTTTTCGGCCCATCCGGAAGGGCACTGAGCACACCAGAAGTGCCGCTGTTCCGATCACTGTACGTCAGCTTGATCGCGCTGGTGGGCCCAGGAAGCGCGCGCTTGCAAGCTGTCCGTCGCCCCCGAGGACGCGGTCTTCCTCGGCGACATGGAGTCCGACATCCGGGCCGGCATGGCTACCCGAGTCACCGCGCTCGGCGCCGGATGGGGCTTCTCCAGCCCCGAACGGCTCAGCCAGGCCGGGGCCTACCAGATCCTCGCCGATCCGGCCGAGATCCTGCCCGCCGTACTCGATCCGGCACGGACCGGTCACGTGAAGCGATCTTGATGCGCGACCCGCTACAGTCGGTGGTGCAGCAGACCCAGAACTCGATGTCCTAGTGGACTGCTGCACCACCTGTGTAGCGACGGATCGGGAGTCAAGGTGTACCCCCTGGGGGCGCGAGCTATCTGCGTCGAGCTGGAGAACTGAGAACCCTCTCAGTCCCTGTTCTCGGCCCGGCTCGGCGTGTGATCCCCCCTTCACCTTCCGTGACTCTTCCGTGAGGCCATGCCGCCATGCGCTCGACGCAGATCCGTAGCCTGTTCACCGACTTCTTCACCTCCCGCGGCCACCAGCCGGTGCCGTCCAGCCCGCTGGTCCCCGACGACCCGACGCTGCTGCTGGCGAACGCCGGGATGAACCAGTTCAAGCTCTACTTCCTGGGCGAGACCACCCCGCCCTTCCCGCGCGCGACCAGCATCCAGAAGTGCGCCCGCACCTCCGACATCGACAACGTCGGCCGCACCAACCGGCACGCGACGTTCTTCGAGATGATGGGCAACTTCTCCTTCGGCGACTATTTCAAGGAAGACGCCATCGCCTTCGCCTGGGAACTGCTGACCCAGGGCTACCAACTGGAGAAGGACAAGCTCTGGATCACCGTCTTCGAGGACGACGACGAGGCCGAGCACATCTGGCGCCGCATCGGCGTCCCCGCGAGCCGCATCCAGCGGCTCGGCATGGAGGACAACTACTGGTCCATGGGCGTCCCCGGGCCCTGCGGGCCCTGCTCGGAGGTCAACTACGACCGCGGCCCCGCCTTCGGCAAGGAGGGCGGACCCGCCATCGACGGCGAACGCTACGTCGAGATCTGGAACCTGGTCTTCATGCAGTTCCAGCGCGGCGAGGGCGACAAGAAGGGCAACTTCCCCATCCTCGGCGAACTCGCGCGCAAGGGCGTCGACACCGGCCTGGGCCTGGACCGGCTCGCCGCGATCCTCCAGGACGCGCAGAACGTGTGCACCACCGACCTGCTGCTGCCCACCTTCCACACTGTCCAGGACCTCGCCGGCCGTGAGGCCCCCAACGAGGGCGAGGAGAAGGTGTCCTTCCAGGTCGTCACCGAGCACGCCCGCTCCATCGCCTTCCTCATCGCCGACGGCGTCCTCCCGGCCAAGGATGGCCGCGGCTACATCCTGCGGCGGCTCATGCGCCGCGCGATCCGCCACGCCCGGCTGCTCGGCATCGACGGGCCCGTCCTCCCCGCCGTCACCGCCAGCGTGATCGGCAACCTCGGCACCGTCTGGCCCGAGTTGTCCGCGCAGGCCACGTTGATCGAGCAGGTCGTCACCGCGGAGGAGGAGTCCTTCTCTCGCACCCTGGCCCAGGGCACCCGGCTGCTGGATGCCGCGATCAGCCGCACCCAGGGCAGCGGCTCGGCCGCGCTGCCCGGTGAGACGGCCTTCGAACTCGCCGATACCTACGGCTTTCCACTCGAGCTGACCGTGGAGGCCGCCCGGGATGCCGGGCTGACGGTCGATGAGGACCGGTTCGCCGTGCTGCTGGACGAGCAGAAGAAGCGCGCCAAGGCCGGCGGCAAGGCCAAGACCGCCGAGGCGCTGCGCAAGATGGACACCTACCGCGAGCTGGCGGCCGCTCTGCCACGCACCGAGTTCCTCGGCTACGAGCACCTCACCGCCGAGACCACCATCAAGGGCCTCATCTCCAACGGCGCGGTCGTGTCCACCGTGACGGCAGGCTCCGACGTCGAAGTCGTCCTGGACCGCTCGCCGTTCTACGCCGAAGCCGGAGGGCAGATCGGCGACACCGGCACCCTGCGCACTCCAAGCGGCGCCCTCGTTCGTGTCACTGACACCCGGTACGGGCTGGAGGGCTTCCGCATCCACACCGCCCGCGTCCTCGAAGGCGAACTGCACCCCGGCGACAGCGGCGAAGCCGCCGTGGACGCCGAACGCCGCGCCGGCCTGATGCGCTCGCACTCCGCCACCCACATCCTGCACGCCGTCGTCATGGCCACCCTCGGCGACCACGCCCGCCAGCAGGGCTCCCTCGTCGAACCCGACCGGCTCCGCTTCGACTTCGCCCACTTCACCGCCCTTACCCCCGACCAGCTCCACCAGATCGAGCAGGCCGTCAACGGCCACGTCCTGGACGACCCCGCTGTCCGCGCCTGGCACGCCGACCGCGCCGAGGCCGAAGCCGCTGGCGCCATCGCCCTGTTCGGCGAGAAGTACGGCGACACCGTCCGCATCGTCGACATCGGCGACTTCTCCCGCGAACTGTGCGGCGGCACCCACGTTGCCCACGGCTCCCAGGTCGGCGCTTTCCGCCTGCTGACCGAGTCCTCCATCGGCTCCAACCTCCGCCGCGTCGAAGCCCTCACCGGCCACGGCACCCTCACCCATATCGACACCGAGCGGCGCCTGCTGAACGAGGTCGCCGTCCTCCTCGGCACGCGCCCCGGCGACACCCCCGAGGTCCTGCGCAAGCGGTTGGAGGCACTGGCCACCGCTCAGGACCAACTCGCCCGGCTGCGCGCGGCTGAGCTCAGGCAGCAAGCCGAACTCCTTGCCGGACAGGCCCAGCCCGCCGGGGAGGGCCTGCTACTGGCCCGGCGCATCACCGGGATCGCCCCGGATGAACTGCGTGGATTCGCAGCCGACGTCGTGACCCGGATCCCGCACGACCGCGCGATCGTCGTCTTCGGCGCCGAGCAGGACGGGAAGGCTCTGCTGGTCGCTGCGGTCTCCGGCCGCCTCAACCAGGACGGAGTCGAGGCGAGCCGGATCCTCACTAAGGCCGCCCGCGTGGTCGGCGGAGGTTCCGGCGGCCGCGGCCCGGTCGCCAACGCTGGCGGCCGGCAACCCGAGCACCTCGACCAGGCGCTGGAATCTGCCGGGCGGGAAGCAGCCCAGATCCTTGAACGAAGCTGAGCACGGCTGCCCCGGGACGGACGTCTTCCGTCCCGGGCACCGCTCACCGCGTCAGCTGCACGATCCGTAGGGCGCAATGTGCGTCGCGACGTTCGGCAGTGAGCGTACCCGCGCGTTCGAGGCGACCGCTTCCCGTAGCTGCTCGATCTCGGCGTGCTGGGCAGCCAGCCGGGAGACCGCCAGGGCTTTGAACTCGGTCAGCTCGGCCAGTTGCTCATCGCGGGCAGTGATCCGCCTCTTCAGCTCGGCGACCTGTTTCTTGAGCCGGTCGATCTGGGCGTCTCGCGGGTCGACGATCTCTCCGGCGGCCCGGAGGTCCTGCAATCGGCGTTCGAACTCTTCGGCGAGGTGCTGGTAGGGCCCCGGCCTCGGGGTGCCGTCACGGTTCTTCTTCGGGTAGAAGCCGGTACGGGTGACACCGGCCGCGGCGGCGAGGGTCTTCAGGTCGGCTCTGTTGCCGGGCGGCAGGTCGCCAGCCAGGATGCGATCCATGGCGGCCGTGATCGCGGCCTCGTTAAGGGCCTTGTCCGTTTCGGTGAGGCGGGCCACGGTCAGTTCCTCCCTGCGAGGACGGGGGTGGCGGCATCGATCTCGGCAACGACTGCACCAGGTGGCGGCCAGCGCGGCCCTCGACCTGGGTGAGCACCGCCGGGCGCTGGAGCACTTCCAGGCCGCAGGTGACGCCGCCGATCCGTACGACACGGAGAAGGAGCCGCGCGGGACCGCGATCTACCTGACCCGCCAGCGGAGACCCACCCAGCGCTGGGGGAGATCGACGCTGCGGTGGACCTGGCCCGTCAGGCGGTGGACCGCATGGGCGGCACCGCCTCGGCCCTCGGCAGTAGCACCATCACCGCTCTGCGCGGCAAACTCGCCGCACAACCGTGCCATCCCCGACGTGAGGGACTTCCTCGCCGCCACCGCATGGAACACCGGCGTCCCGCCTCCCGAGGGCTGGGGGCGGGACGCCGTACGGGCGGCAGGGCCGGTTACTCGGAGGCGCGCTCGCGGACGGTCACGGTCGCGGTGTGCGCGGGGAAGCCCTCGTGGCCAGCGAGCTCGGTCACCACTGGGGCCAGCCGGCGGAACTCGGCCTCGTCCAGCTGCGCGAGGGCGGCCCGCACCAGGTATGTCGAGGCGGTCACGCCGCTGGAGACCTGAGCGAACCCGGTGGTCGGCAGCGTCGCGGGGGTGCCGATGGCGAAGTTGGAGGCCGCGAACGTCGTCCACTGGCCCAGCAGCACCGTGCCGGAGTACTTCGCCAGCGGCAGCCACGCCTTCGGCTCTGCGACGGCCAGCTGCAGGTGCTCGGGGGCGTAGGCGTTGGCGACCTCCATTGCCTCCTCGCGGCTTGCGGCGAGTACCAGGCCGCCGTTGGCCGCGATCGACGTCGTCGCGTAGGTGCGGCGCGGCTCGGGCAGCTCGGCCAGCTGCTCGGCGACGTGCGCGCGGACGCCTTCCAGTAGCGTGCGGGAGGTGGAGACCAGCACGGCGGAGGAGTCCGGGCCGTGCTCGGCCTCGTTGATCAGGTCGGCGGCCAGCAGCCGCAGGTCGGCGCTGTCGTCGGCCACGATCAGCGCGTCGGTGGGGCCGAAGCCGACCTCCACCACGCAGCCCAGCCGCTGCACCTCCAGCTGCGCGCACGCCACCGCGGGCGAGCCCGGGCCGACGATCTTCCGCACCTTCGGGACCGTCTCGGTGCCGCAGGCCAGCGCGGCGATTCCGGCCGGGCCGTTGCTGCGGTACACCTCGCTCAGGCCGAGCTCCTGCGCGGCGACCAGGGTCGCCGGATCCACCTGGCCACTTCCGCCGGGCACCGGCGGCACCATGACCACGATCCGTTCGACCCCGGCGACCACGGCCGGGGTGGCGATCTGGATCAGTACGGACGGGAAGGAGCCCTTGCCGGAGGGGACGAACAGCCCGACCGAGGGAATCGCCGTGGCCTGCTCGCCGACCAGCAGCCCCGGCCGCGGCTCCGCCGTCCACGACGCACGCTCGACGATCAGCTCGTTGAACGCCCGCACCTGCGCGATCGAGGTGCGGATCGCCTCGATGAGCGGCTTGCTGACCGCCGCGCGGGCCTGGGCGAACTCCTCCTCGCTCACCAGCAGGCGCTGTGCCGGCAGGGTCATCTTGTCGAACCGGCCGAGCGCGTCGACCAGCGCGGCGTCTCCGCGCTTGCGGACGTCCTCCACGATGGTCGCGATCGAGGCCCGCAGGCCCTCGTCCACGCCGTCGTGATCGCTTCCCCGGGCCAGAATCCGATGGTGCTCCTCGGCCGTCGCCGTGCCCCAGTCGACCAGCCGCAGATCGGCCACGTTCACAGTCCCAGTCATCCGTCCGCTTCTCATCGCCCGCTCGTGTACGGGTCAGGCCCGGCTCGAGTCCGTCTCTCCGAGGGAGACCTTCTTCGAGGCAGGGCCTCTCGCCTCCAGGGTAGCGACCAGGCTCTCCCGCCACGCGGGGGTCGCGCTTGCATTCACCCGCAGCCGGATTCGCCGCCGTCGACCGGGATCACCACGCCGGTCACGTACGCACCCGCCCGGGAGGCCAGGAACAGCGCCGCACCCGCCACGTCCTCCGCCCGCCCGAGCCGGGCCAACGGAATCGCCGCCACGAGCAGCTCGCGCTGGTCGGGGTCGGCCAGCAGCTCGGCGGTCATCGCGGTGGCGAACAGCCCCGGCGCCACCGCGTTCACCGTCACCCGCTCCCCGGCCAGCCGCCGGGCCAGGTGCCGGGTGAGCTGGTGCACCGCCGCCTTGCTCGCCCGTAGGCATAGTTCTCCACCGGCGAGACCACTGGCCCGCCGTCGATCGACCCGATCGTGATCACGCGTGCCGGTTCGCCCGGGCGAGCGGCCACTGCTGCCCGCAGCCCCGGAAGCAGCCCCACGGTCAGGCGGAACACTGCCTTGACGTTGATCGCCCATACCGCATCGAACACCTCATCGGGATGGTCCGTAAGCGGCCCCACCCAGGTGGTGCCCGCGTTGTTCACCAGCACATCCACCACCGGCGCCACCGCCAGCACCTGCTCGGCCACCCGGTCCACGCCCTGCGCCGTGGACAGATCGCCGATCACCACCTCACAGCGCCCCGACGCCCGCAGCTCCGCAGGGGCCTCCTCGCGTGCCTCAGCCCGCCGCGACACCAGCACCACCGGGGCGCCGCCGGCCGCGAAGCCGCTCGTGACCATCCGTCCGATCCCCGTGGCGCCCCCGGTGACCACGACGGTCTTGCCCTCCACTGCGAACAGCCCATCCGGGCCGACCGGCCCGCTCCGCGTACGTGTCTCCTCCATACGGCCCAGCCCACCCCACCAGCACCCCCAGCGACAGGGG
Source organism: Streptomyces bluensis (assembly GCF_014650715.1). Lineage (GTDB taxonomy): Bacteria > Actinomycetota > Actinomycetes > Streptomycetales > Streptomycetaceae > Streptomyces > Streptomyces bluensis. The sequence goes on from NZ_BMVM01000022.1 coordinate 31,129, forward strand.
AGAAGTGTGTGCCCGCCGTGTGCCGCACCGGCATCTCGCCGCCTGCCACCGCCAGACTCACCGCTTCCCGGGCACACGCACTCCAGCAGCCGGTCGTCCAGTAGCAACTGTGTTCCGTCCTGCCACCGTCACCGGGCGGCCGATCGCCACACGGCCGCGGACACGGCCCAGGACCCTCGTCGAGCGGGCGGTGGCGGACCATACAGACTGGCTGACCTCCTGGCCGGGGCACCGGCCGCGCCCACGGTGGTGCGGGCGTGAGGTCGCACAGGAACGCCGGTCGGGCTCGGCGCCTCTGCGTCGGCGCTGGGCCTGTTCGTGCTGATGCCTGGCCTGATTGGCGGCCTGCTGGCCGAGCGCGGCCACCACCTGTCACTGACACGCCCCGCCTCACCAGGAAGATTGATCACCATGGCGAGCGACGACGAGGCGCCGCTCGCGCACTCCGGCCCAGATCGAAAGAAGCACCACGTGAGTGACCCCGCGCAGCAGTGGGACGACATACTCGCCGACCTCCTCGTGGAATGCGGCCACTGCCACGCCCCTATGTCCCCGCTCCCGCCGACCGCCGCCGAGCCGCGCTATTCGTGCCTGCAGGAGATGTACCCGGCGTGCACCGAGGCGGCGATGCCAGCCCTCGAACTTGAGGACTACGTGGCCTACCAGGTGCTGGGAGAGATGGCCAAGCCCGCGGTCGCGGAGGCTCTGACTCAGGTTCTCCTCCAGTTCCTCGACACAGACCTGGCCTCCGGGCAGGGGGAACGAGCCGCTGTCAGAGCCCTCGCCGATGTGCCGGCCGAAGAGGCCGAGGCTATCCGCCGCAACCTCACCCGCTACATGGACGAGGACACCTTCAGCCCGCGCTGGCTGGCCGACTGGTGGAACCGACGCGCCGCCCGCGTTCCCCACCGCAAGCGCCAGCTGTGCCGGGCGTTCCTGACCAAGGTCGAACTGCGTGCCGGTCCCGCGCCCGCACCCGGAGCCCTGTACGACGACCGGATCGTCCTGCACTGGAAGGTCTGGGAGAACCCGCCAGACAGCATCAGTCTCCGAGAAGCGCCGTGATTCCCTCATTGCATCGCACCGGTATCGCGCACAAAGTGGGTGCCTCAGGGCAAGATCGTCGGCGTGGGAACCCTACCGGCCCCCGGCGGTGACTGCTTCGCAGTGATCGCAGCCCCAGGGATCTTCGCCGTGGCCGCCGAAGTAGTCGCTCTCGCCGAACTCGCGGGTACGGCACGGGCGTTCGCATATGGGATCCGGCACGGCCGCTTGAGCCGACCTGGCGGATCGGCAGCATGAACACCACGGATGTCAGTCGATGAGGGTGGCGCGTCCTTCGGTGGCCAGCACCGGATTGCGCAGTGCGGCGCCGGTGCCTGCGGGCCAACGGCGTGCCCGTACTGCAGTTCGCGAGCAAGCTCGTTCATCACCTCGGGCAAGAACAAGGGCCACCACCCCTCGGTCGCCACCATCTACCGCATCCTTGCCGAAGCCGACGCGGCGGACGGCATCGAGAAGCCCGTACGTAAGCCGCCCCGGTGGCACGGGGGAACACCACCGGGACGGTTCCGCTCAGCGTAGGGCCACGTGGCCCGCGCAGGGTACCTACTCGGACTTCTTGACCATGGTCTTGCCGCAGCAGCACGTCGGGCTCTGCTGGCCACACGTCCTGGGCATGCTGGAACACGAACGGCTTCATGACCATGCACCGTAGCCTCTCGACCCTGAACGCGCGTCGGCTGTAGGCGAGTTGGGTACGGTCCGACCGGCAGTCCGGGTCGTTCGGCGGCGGAGGCGAATCATGAAGAGTGCGCACATGGGGCTCGCGGCGTTCGAGACCAGAGTGAGCGAGGCTGCCCGGACGCTGCTGCACAACCAGGGGTACGACGGCGGGTGGGGCCTCACCCTGACCTCAGTCTCGTCGATCGTCAACACCAGCGAGGTCCTGCCGATTCTGCGGGCCGCCGGCATCGCCGGACAGCCGGTTCGCCAAGGGCTCGACTTCCTCACCGGCGCCATCCCGGAGCACTCGCGGCCCCGGCCCAAAGGCGGTCGTGGTGAGCACACCCGGTTCATCGCCTTCGGCCTGGCCGGACTGCTGTCCCACCCTCGTTTCTTCCACCACAACGGCGTTGCGGAGACCGCGGCCTGGTGCGTCGGTTGGTTGGAGGACCACCAGGTCGACCACGGCTGGCCCGAAGTCCTCGGACTCGACGACACCTCGCTGCACCAGACCGCCTTGGTGGTGCACCGGCTCGCCGAGCTCAGAGATGCCCTCCATGACTTCGGCCCCGGACTCCTCTTACCCGGCGGGGTGGAGACCACCAGCCTGCTGGAGCGCGTCGAACCGCTGATCGACCACGGAGTGCACGGCCTGCTCTACCACCGGCGCCCCAGCGGGGCATGGGGGTGGCGTACCTACATCGACACCGACCCGAGCCCGAGCAAGACCGCGCTGTGCCTGCTCGCGCTGTCGGCCGTCTGTGCCGGAACCGGGCCCGGCGGCGAGCCCGCCTACCGGGACGTTCCGCAGGAGGTGGGCGGGGTGCACGGCCCGGTGCAGTGGAAGCGGCTGTCCGAGGCGGTCGTCGAGGCCGGCCAGTGGTTGCTGCACAACCACCACCGGTGGGAGGAGTTCGTCGAGGACGACAAGGACGTGCAAGGCACGGCCTGGGAGCACATGGCGTACGCGCTGTGCACCGAGGCTGCCATCCGGGCCGGCGCGAGCCCGCGCGATCCCCGCCTCGCCAAGGCGTGGAAGTTGATGAACGCCCTGTGGGACCCGGAGGCCGGGCTGTGGAACGAGCCGGGTGCCTCGGGCAAGCGCGCCACCATCAGGGCCGCGTACTACACGGTGTCGGCCTACGAGGAAGCGATGCAGCGTCTGGCCCGGATGAACCTTGCCGACACCACCTCCGAGGGCGCGAGCGAGGCGTCGGCCGAGATGGTCATCGTCCATGTCGCCCTCGGTCCGGACCGGACCGTCCTCCTCGGGGCACGCGACAGCGAAGGAAGCGTGGCGTGTGAGCTGTCGGAGCGCCTGTTCGACGTGGTGAAGGTCGTGTACGACGCCCCCGAGGCCGGAATGTCGACTGAGCGGATCGCGGCGAAGCTCTACGTCGCCCCGTCCTCGGTGCCCAAGTACGTTCAGCGTCTCAACCAGGCTGTCTCTGCGGCCTTTGGCGGCGCCCCGGCGCGGCTACTGCTGGCCAGCACGGTGGACGGGGCCAGCGGGTATCGCCTCGCAGGGCGGTAGGCCGCCGCCTACGACGTGGCGCGCTCCCCAGCCACCGGGTAGTTCAGCAGGGCGAACCGCGCCAGGGAACGGACCTGGTCGAAGGTCTTGAGGGTGTCCAGGTCCTCCAGGCCGAACCAGGCGGCCCCGTGCACTTCTTCGAGCTGCGCCTCCACGGCCTGTTCCCGGGTGCCCGGCTGCCGCTGGACGTAGAAGAACTGGACCAGCGCCGGCGTCGGAAAGCCTTCGCGTTCGATGTCCACATAGAACGGCACGGGTTCAGGAGTGGCGTTGTGGTCGGCCGGGTGGATGGCCGGCTGGCTGGAGATCGCCTCCACCAGCAGCCCCGTCTCCTCCTTGAACTCGCGCACCGCCGTGCCCGCGAAGGACTCCCCGGGCTCGATATGACCGCCCGGCGGAACCCATTTGTCGAAGCGGTTGTGGTGTACAAGCAGCACTTTGCCGCGCTCGACGAGGTAGCCGGAGCAGCAGTACACCAGACCGATATCGCGGGCGGTCTGGCCGTCGTGGATCAGAATCGAGCGAGGCACCCCGCCACGATATCCCACAGGGAAGCACTCGAACTCCCGTGCAGGTGTAGCTACTTCAGCGCAGTGTCATTGCCGCGCCGATGACATGTCATCGGCAATGACAGCGCGATGTCATCGCGTACACGTCATCGCGGGTCGGATCGTGGTCGCATCCCGCTCCGCGGCACCCGCCGCAGGCCGGCGTTGCCCTCTGTCCGTTGAGGAGAGGACCCTGATGCGCTCTCGCCCCTTCCCGTGGCGTGCCCGTTACCAGCAGCGGTTCGCGGCCCCGCAGACCGTGGTGGTCCAGCCCACGACCTGGTGTAATCTGGACTGCCGGTACTGCTACCTGCCGTTTCGCAAGCTCAAGCACCAGATGCCCCTGGAGGTGGCCGAGGCCCTGGCGCAGGCGGTGGCCCAGTTCGACGACAGCGGCCATCCGATCGGCATCGTCTGGCACGGCGGGGAGCCGCTCGCCGTGGGCCAGCAGAAGTTCGCCGCCCTGCTCGCGCCGTTTGAGGCCCTGCGGCGGGCGGGCCGAGTCCACCACTATGTGCAGACCAACGCGACGCTGATCACCGAGACGTGGTGCGACCTGCTGGCCGCGTACGACGTCCGCGTCGGGGTGAGCATCGACGGCCCGGCCGCCTTGAACGCCGAGCGCGTCGACCTGCGAGGCAAGCCCACCTTCGACCGGATCCTGCGCGGCATCTCGCAGCTGCGCGAGAACGGCATCCCGTTCTCCGTCATCTCGGTGGTCGGCACCCTGGGCATCGCGATGCCGGAGGAGCTGCTGGAGTTCTTGACCTCTCTGGGCGGCCATTCGGTGGGCTTCAACATCGAGGAGATCGAAGGGGTCAACACCGACCGGCAGCCGCCCACCGCGGTCCAGGCCGAGGAGTTCTGGCGCCGCACCCTCACCTGGGCCCGCGAGCATCCTGGCGCCCCGGCGGTCCGGGAAGTCGAACGGCTCGCCGAGTACCTCCAGCTGATCCGTTCCGGCCAGAGAGCTGAGTGGGACGGGCGCCGTCTCGACCCGATCCCCACCGTCTCCTGGAAGGGTGACGTGGTCCTGCTCTCCCCGGAACTCGCGGACACAGCGGCGCCCGAGTACGGCGACTTCGTGGCTGGCAACATCCTCGACCGCCCCCTGCCCGAGATCCTCCGTGATGCTCACCGGCTGCGCTACGTACGCGACTTTCTCACCGGCCTGGACCGCTGCCAGGCCGAATGCGAGTTCTTCGACTTCTGCCGCGGCGCACAGGCCGCCAACCGCTACTTCGAGAACGGCGACCTCACGACCACCGAGACCAACTACTGCCGGGTCTCCCGGCAGGCCCTGGTCAGGGCCCTGTCCACGCTCGCAACCAAGGAGGCTGTTGCATGAAGATCCTGGACCGACTCGCCACATCCGGCACCCCCGTCGTGATGGAGTTGATAGCCACGCACGACGCCCCGCCCCCGGTGATCGTTGAAGGAGCGTGGGACAACCGGCCCACGTGGGACAACTGGGCGAAGAACCCGGCTCCCTTCGACAACCGCCCGACCTGGGACAACTGGAACAAGAAGCAGTAAGCCGCGCCGCTGCTGGCACGCCCCTGGGCGTGCCAGCAGCGCCGGCGACCGAGCCACCGCGCTGAAAGGCTGTTGATGGACACCCGCACGATCCGCCGTACGAGCGTCACCCTCCCCGCCCTGAACGAGCCGGGCCTCTACCTCTCCAACGTCACCTCGCTGGAGGGCGGCCGTGGCCGGGTGGCGGAGTTCCACTACGCCGACGCCGACCTGCGGGACCTCGACCTGGCCGACACCCACCTGATGGACGGGCGGATCACCGGCCTCAAGGCCCAGCGCACCCGCCTGGAGAAGCTCCGCGTCGACTCCGTGGAGTTCACCGGCTGCGACCTGGCCTCCCTGCAGTGGACCGACAGCAAGATCTCCCGAACCGTCTTCCGCGACTGCAAGCTCATGGGCGCCTCACTCGAAGACGTCACGCTCGACAACGTCATGTTCGAGAACTGCAAGATCGACTACAGCACCCTCACCCGCGTCCGGGCCACCGGCCCCGTGATCTTCGCCAAGTGCTCGCTGCGCGAGACCACCTTCGCCGCCGCTGACCTCGGCGCCGCCCTGATCGACGACTGTGATCTACGGCTGACCGAGTTCGACGGCGGGAAGTACCGCGGCCTGGACCTCCGGGGCAACGACCTCTCCCAGCTTCGCGGCCTCGCCTCGCTCAAGCAGGTCGTCATCGACCGCGCCCAGACGCTCCAGCTGGCGGAGGCCCTCGCCGCCGAGCTGGACGTCACCTTCGGTGAAGACCTCGACGACAAGTAGCCCCGCACCTGCCCCAGGGAGGCACGGCCATGGGCCCGCGACTCGTATTCGACACGTTCGACGACATACGCGGCCGGTGCGACACCACACCGGTCCGGCAGACCGGCAGCGAGCCCGGCTACGACCTCGGCGCTGTCGTCCCCAGCGACGACTGGGCACCCCTCACCGCCGACGAGGCCGAGCGGCACCAGGCCGACGACTCGGCGCCGGACAGCATCCGCATCGAGCTCGTACGCCGACCGCTGCCGCCGCTCGACCCGGACGACCTGTCCGGCCGACTCGAAACCGCCGCCCGCCTCGACCCCCTCAACGGCCGCTGGCCCACCACCCTCCTGGGGTGCGCGTCCAGCCCCGGCAACTGGACCACCACCACAGAGGACTCCGCCACCGGCCGACGCATCGGTCTGCACGTCGACAACTTCGACCGGCTGCCGTACCCCAGACGCCACCTGGGCCGCCGCCGTCTCTGCCTCAACCTCGGCCCCGGCCCGCGTTACCTCCTCATCGCCGACCACGACATCCAGCAGATCTGCCGTAGCCTCCACACCGACCTGGACCGCCACCACCCCCACACCGAGGACATCCGCCGGTACGTCGCCGCAGGACACCAGCTGCGCTGCCTGCGCATCCGCCTCGAACCGGGCGACGGCTACATAGCTCCGACCGAGTTCCTTGCTCACGACGGCTCGACCGCCGGAATCGACCAGCCCTCCGTCGCCGCCTTCTGGCTCGGCCAGCCACCGAACGCGTCATGACCGATCAGCCGCGAAACCGAGTTCAAGGACCGGGAGACCCGAGCATGGACGCGAGGGCGCCGCACCCCGCGCTCGACCCTGCCATCGCCTGGCCCACGCTCGGCATGTGGGTCCGATGGGACCGCGAGCGTCTCGACCTCGTGTCGCTGGCGCCCGCACGTGGCGCCAAAGCAGAGCAAGTCCTGCTGCCGTGCTCCCCGGAACTCCTGATACAGCTCGGGAAAATCTCGCTCGACGGCAGCCGTGCCGGCCTGTACGCCGTGCGCCTGACGGAGGACGGTGCGGACCACCGTCTGGTGCTCTGCCAGCGAGGTTGGGAAAGTTCGGTCCGGATCAGCGGAGCCGTGTCCTCGATAGCGGAGCCGTTGTACGGGAAGACACGGGCGGCCATGCTCGCGGCCGGCCGGGAGCAGAGAGCCGCAGGGAACCAAGACGAGGCAGCGCAGTGGAGCGCGATGGCCCGTCAACTGCTGATGGCCAAGCGGGCGAGTCGGCGCGGACGCAGTGTCCGAACCGTCTCGGGCGGACTGCCGACACTCGGCAAGCACGGATGACTGGAAGGACGAACTATGGCAAAACTCCGGGCGTTGCCTTCCGAGGCCAGCTGAGGAGGGGGACCAGGCGCACGTGCCCGGTCTCCGGGTGCAGGCGGACATCACGGTCATTGGCGCGGGAAGCGCGGCCGGTTTCGGTCCGGGGACCTTAACGTGGGCGACGACCAGCGACAGTAGGCATCGGGAGGTCTCGGCGACGATGGCTTGGACGCGGACATCGACCGAACTCGTCCATCAGGGCCCCTTCGTATCCCTGCGCCGGGACTCCGTACTCCGACCCGACGGGAGCGCCGGCACCTACGAGCACGTGACGGTCGATGACGCAGCCCGGGTTGTCGCGCTCGATGGTCAGGGGCAAGTCGCGCTCGTCGAGGACGACTTCTACCTTCAGCAGCGACGCGTCCTGCACCTTCCTGGTGGCGGTTGTGGGGGCCAGGATCCATATAACGCGGCGCTTCGGGAGCTGGAGGAAGAGACGGGCCTTGTCGCTGGCCAACTGCTTCCGCTGGGTGTCATCGATCCGCTGCCGTCAACTACATCCGCGAGAACGCATCTATTCCTCGCCACCGACCTGAGGCCGGGCACGGTGCAGCGAGACGACACCGAGGTTGGAATGACGCTGCAGTGGTGGCCGATCCATGATGCCGTTGAGGCCGTCCTTGCAGGAAGGATCACCGAAGCGGGCAGTGTCAGCGCGCTGCTATTGGCAGAGCGGGCTCACCGGCCCTACTAGGTGTTTGCTGACCCACCGGCGTTACACGTGGGAAAAGGCGAGGCCAGGCCAGTGTGCTCCTGGGACGTTCATGCAGCGTGCCACGCCGCGGGGACGTTGTGTCCGGTGTACTGGGTGAGCCGGGATTGTAGTTCAGCCAGCACCTCGATGGCACCCTGTGTCCTGGCGCGGGCCACCTCGTAGCGCGGCCACGCGCGCAGCACCGAAGGATCGGGCCATTCCCGGTCCATGGCCGTCGCCGGCTCATCCTGGCCAGGCAGAGAGTGCTGCGCGCAGAAGTCGGCCCAGCTCTCGCTGGTCAGGGAAAGATCCGCAGCCGCCCTGCCCGCCGCGATAGCGGTCGTGTGCAAGGGATGATCCGGTTCGAGCGCGGTGAACAGTTCCTCGACGGCCTTGTACACCTTCGCGCTCTGCTCGATGGCCTCCCCGACGACGTGGTCCAGGTCATACTCCCTGTCGGTGTACGTCCATACCAGCGGAGCCAGGCTGGCGAGTGCGAGCTGTGCTCTGCGGGCCGCCATCTGCTGCGCGGATTCGCCGTTTCCGGACTTTCCCCTCCTCCATCGGCTCCATGCCACGTCCGTCCGCTCCTCTCGCATAGCCCATCCCTCGGGTCTGTCAGACACTTTGCCAGCACGAAGCCGACCGCAACCAGGGAGTCGCCCGTACTGCCGGGGGCAGTGCCCGACGGTGGTGCGCCTGCCGTCCGGTCCCCGTGTGCCGACGCCGTTCGGGAACACGTGACACTGGCGCGTGTGCGGTCACCTCGCTGGCCGCCCGGGGCCGAGCCCGGCCGCCTGTCCCAGCTCGGTCTCCTTTTCGCGGCATCTCTGCAGCAGTTCCTCGTCCTGGAGTTCCTCGGCAAGCTCAGCGAGGAGGGTGAGTGCCGTGCCGTAGAGCCGGTAGCGGGCGTGGCGAGCGGCGTGCTCGGCGGCGTCCACGGCCGCGGAAAGGGCCGGGCCGTGTTGTCGGAGGGCGCGGTATGCCGAAGCACGGGCCAGGTCGGCGTCCGCGTCGGACGGGGCGGCGCCGGACAGGAGGGCCAATGCCTCCTCCGCGCGCCCCGCCGCGACCAGGGCGTGCCCGAGCCGGGCGGTCGCCAGGGCGGCGTCGGCATGGTCCTGGGCCTGGGTGTAGCAGTGGCGGGCCTGCTGCCAGGCGGGTACCGGGTCTCGGTCGCGGTCCTCGTCCAGTTCGGCGCGGGTCTGCCAGATCAGGCCGCGCAGCCGGTCACTGGTGACCAGGGTCAGCATCTCCTGGGCGCTGGCGATGGCCTTGTCCGCCCGCTCGCGGTTGTCTGGGTAGCCGCACAGCAGCTCCAGGCCGGCGAGTTGGGTGCGCAGCTCGGCCTGGACGTCGATCGCGCCGTCCCACAGTGCCGCCTCGGCACCGCAGGTGTGGCTCTCCTGCCAGTAGGACTGATAGACCCGCGCGTCGTACAGGGGCCGAAGGGCCATCGCCAGCCGCCATACATCCTGGTGCCACTGGACGTGTGTGATCGTCTGCATGAGCTGGGTCACGGTGTGCTGCTCGGCGTCCAGCACTTCGATTGCCGCCCGGCGCTCGGCGTCATCGGCGGCGGGCGAGGTGCAGGTGACGGCGGCTTCTTCGACCACCTTCAGGCAGGCATCAGTGATCTGCCGCAGCACGTGCAGCCGGTCCTGGGGCGGCTCGGCGGTGGCCTGGGCCCGCGCGTGAGTCAGGGCGTGCTCGCGCAGCCGGAACCGGCCTTCCGCGCCTGCCGACACCAGCAGTCCGGCCTCCGTCAGTTCCGTGATGGCCGTCTGGCCGGCGGAGTCAAGCAGGGCGCGGGCCAGGGCGGGGCCGATAGTGGGCGCGGGCAGGTGCCCCAGCAGCCGGTACAAGACGCTGGCCGGCTTCGTCAGCCTCCTCACCGCGGCGTCCAGGTCCTCACTTGGCGGGGCAGGGCTGGCCAGGTTCAGGAAGACAACGTCGCCGTGCAGGCTCAGCCCGGGAAGCGACCGGTTGCTACCCACCAGCAGCATGCCCTGCGCGCATGCCGCAATCGCGGCCTCCGGCACGTGGGACACGCCGTCGACCACGATGACGATCCGGCGCTGCGCTGCGACCTGCTGCAGTGTGTGGTAGCGATCGGCGTACCGGGCCGGGATGAACTCCTCCCACATACCCAGAGCGCGCAGGTGGCGGGCCAGCATCACGTCCGGGTCTCCGGCGCCGTCGCGGCGGACGTCGTGCATGTCGAAGTACAGCTGCCCGTCGGGAAACTGTGCGGCGTGGCGGCGTACCCAGTCGGCCAGCAGTGCGCGACGCGCTTCCCGGTCGGCCATCTGCACCGCGACGATCTGGGCCCCGGCGACGGTGGCCTGGTCCAACGCGGCCTGGTGCTCGGCCATCACGGTCCCGAGCCAGATTTCCCTTAGCTGATGAGGCACGGGCAAGGTGCGCTGGGGCAGCATGATCCTCGCCAGCCGGGTCGCCGGGTCGGTGGTCCCGGAGGTGCCGTCATTCGGCACGTGTACTCCTTGGTATTGCTCGGCTCACACGCCGTGCGGCGCTTCCCGCATCCTGCCACCAGGAAGACCTCCCCGGTCCCGGCACAGGGCTCGTGACGTTCCCCGCCGGGGCGAGTTCTCTTCGGCGCACGCAGCCCCGCCGCACCCTGCCCTGCGCACCCCTGGGCGCGCGGCGAGCGCTTAGAAGTCCGGCATGATTTGACCGCGCTGAGCGGCCGGGCCCTGTGCCCTCGGTCCGTTCACGCGACCAACTGCTCCTAGAATCCAGGCATGGGCGAGGAGTTGGAGAGTGTGCGCTGGTCGCAGGCCCGCGCGAAGGCCGACACGTTCCGTGGGCTCGATGGCCGCGAGCGGGATGTCCTGGCCCTCCTCTACTACGTCGTCGCAGTGCGCGAGGGGCGCGAGGTGGCCAGCGTCGGCTTGCCGGAGACGCGGCGCCGGCTGACTGACCTCGACGCGCTACAGCAGGACCTGGACGCGCTGCTTCCCGGCCCCGGCCCTGATCCGGACCGGACCTTTGAGGAGGGGCAGCGCGCACAGATCCGCAGGCTGACCGCTGACACCGCAGGCAGGGACGGCGGTTTCACGGGGCCGGGGCCGGTTACCGGCCGGATCTGGCATGTCTGGGACTGCCTGCGGACACCGCACGGGGAAGTCGCCGACGACCTGATGTCAGACATGCCCGACCACGATCCTCCGGCCAGGATCCAGCTGACCGGCAAGACCTGGTTCGAGCAGTCCGCGGGCCAGTTGGTGCGCCATGTGGACCAGCTGCTGCTGGCCGCGGCCGGTGCGCACCTTGTACACAGCCCCGTACAGATCACGGCCGGCATCCACGCGGGCCGCACCGGCAGGATCAACACCGTGATCTGGGATACCGAACGCGATCTCGCAGTCGGCGATCCCCCCGCCTCGTACCGGGTCCGCCTCGACGAACTGTACGGGCCTCAGGGGCTCGTGGACGTCAGCCCGCGGGAGCTGATGAAACTGCCCGAGTGGGACAACAAGTTCGTCGTTGTCCATGCCGGCGAGATCCTCCCCACCGAGTGGAACGCTGCGGTGCTTCTCGCCGCCGACGGCGACACCTCCTGGCACGACGACGCAGTGGAGGCCCTGCGCGAGAGCCAGCGTTGCTATGGCCGCCAGGTGGTCCTTATTCCCCGTCCTCCCGACGGCAGGGCGCCGTCGGCCGAGCACGATCAGTGGATCAGCAACGCTCACGCCTGGGCCGACGAGATCATCGCTCCGGACGCCGGCGTCCCTGGCGAGCCGCCTCGCTTGGCGCCGGGAGTTCCCGCCGATGGCCGTGAGCACGACGGCAGGCTGATCGTCTTCCCCCGTACTCCGGGCACGGAGCTGTCCGAGCGGTCCTGGGCCAGGCAGCACGCGGTGATCGCCGAGGACGCCGTCGCTGCGGCCCGCGCAGCCCAACTGCGTATCGGCCGCGGCATGTCACGCAAGAGCGGCGCGCGGGGAGTACCGCTCCTGGTTGCCCAGACGGGCGGGTTTGCAGACTGGCGGATGCGCCTGGCCGAACACGGCAGACGACTGGTGGAAGCCCGCGTCGCCTGGGCCGACCGGGAGGGCGGGAAAGACCGGGCCGCGCGCTGGGCCGTGCACGCACGCATCGAGGACCGAGAACTGCACACCACCCATGAGGTGATCACCGGGCACACCACTCGACTCAGCATCGTCCTCTACCGGCCTCGGACAGTTTGGACGGACAGCGAGATCGTGCTAGTCCAGGACGACACCAGCATCCTGAACGTGGCCCCCGAGATCGGAGGACCGCACATGCTGCTCCGGCTGCCGACGATGGACATCGGGCTCATCCGCAGCGGGGGAACGCGCGATCGAGTACAGGCCGTACTCAGCCTGAAATTCGGCCTGAGCATCGAGACAGACCGGCTCTTCTCGCAGTGGCCCCGCAATGACACCAGCATGACGGCATCAGCCCATCAAGTCTTGGGCCTGGAAATCACCGAGGAAGAACTCAACTCGCTCAGCAGCAGCGCTGCTGAGCGGCCAAGCCCCTCCGTGCGCTGCGAGATCCGCACCCTAGCCGAACTGATGGCCAAGCCGGTGACGGACTGGGCCACCCTCGGAATGATCACAACAGTCATGCGACCCACCGGCCTCACCGACCGCTGAACTGTCGACAGCCGCCGACAACGAACTGACCTCGAGTCGCGGTGGGGTAGCACAAGATCATCTCAGCGCATCGCGCTGGTGGTCGCGCAGCGCGACACCGGACCTGCCGATCGCCACGACCCCGAGTACCAGCGGTGTCCGGAACCGAGCTTGCTCGTCTTCCTCGGTGCCGTGTGCACTCCGGAGTGCGTACTTCGCCGACCTGCTGTCCGAACCTCTCTGTGACTGGGCCATTATCGGCCTCGTCACCCGCGCGATCATGCACACTAGCCCGCCCGCCTCCGGCGACGTCGACCACCCGCGCGGATGTGAACGCATTAGCAGCACACCAGGTCTCCTTGCCTGCCAAAATGGATACGCCACGAGGACACTGACGAATGCCCTGGGGGCGATGCGCGCATGGATGCGTCATGCCGGTCATTACCTCATCACCGAGCGGTTTACCTCTCGTCGCGGGTCTGTCAAACGTTTGACAGACCCCGTCGACCAGATCACCGACCGCGTGGGGGGCAGACATCGACCCGGCCGATAGTTTGCCGGCCGTTTCCGTATCGGGCGTGCGGCGACATGGGCGGGCCGCGTACGCCGCCCCCGCCGCCGCTGGCCTGCTGCCACTGCACGGCCACCTGGCGGTGGGTGCCCCGCGTACGGGCCAAGATCGCCGCCGGGACCTGGGAAGCCAGCGTGAGCAGGGACGTGGCGCGATCTTGGCGCGGTTGGACGGTCCAACAGCCGGAGCCCGCTGAGTTGGTCGCTGCTGAGCGGCTGACCGGGGAGCCATGGCGGGGGCGTCGCCCGTGGCCGAAGCTAGTCCAGCCCCCCTGTCTGTGCGATGTGGGCGATGAAAAGGTCAGCAAGTTCGGGCTCTGAAGTGGTTGGCACAGGCGTGTCCGGGACTTCGCTCTGCATGCCCCACTCTGTGTTGAAATTGATGGCCGTGCCTTCCGGCGCCACGTTGTTCCTGAGCCATACGGCGAACGTGGCTGCTGAGCTGGCGGTGCAGTCTTGGACGGACATGCCTTCCGGCGACAGGAGGGCCATGCCCTCCAGTTGTTCGTCGTCCAGGGTGATCCCGAAGTGCATCGACGATCCCTTAACGGGCCCGTCGGTACCGGCGTCGATGCGGATGAACTCGTCGGGGTTCCGCTCTCGTAGTTTGGCTTCCAGGCTCTCGTACGTCAGGCCCCAGCTCTGTCCGCCCGGCGGAGTGAAGATGTACATGGTGCGGAGTTCTGCGATCTCTTCCGGTTCCATCGTGGTGTGGTGCTTCCTGTGCGGCGGAGTGGTGACGGTGGTCAGGGCACGTAGCGTGCGTAGCCTTTCACGCCGTAGGCGGCCATCATGACGCGCCAGTACTGGACGGATTCCTGGTTGTTCGTGACGGTTTCGACTCCCCGCATCTCTGTGTTCCGCGGGTCGTTGAGGGCTGCGGCGTACTTCTTGAGCTCGCCGCGGTCTGACCGGTAGAGGAAGTCCTTCTTCCCTGATTCGTGGTTTTCGCGGAGCTCTTCGAGGGAGCGGTAGCAGCGTTGGTCTGGCTTGTTGACGTACTTCGCTTCGACGGCCATGCCGTCGCGGTCGCGGAATCCGTCGACCATCAGGGTGTTGTTCACGCTATGTCCGGATGGGATGTGGACTTCGTACTCGGGGTATCCGGCCACACGTTTCTGGTAGGCGACCTCGGCGGGTCTGCCGCCTGAGACGTCGCCCTGGCGCAGGGAGTTCAGCCAGGTCTGGAAGTGTTTCTGCTCTCCGGGCGTGAGTGGTGGGAAGCGTGGGTTGGGTGGGGTGGCCGGGGATATCGGCTGGACGCGCGGGCCGTTGGCGGGTCGGTAGGCGACGGGGACCAGGGTCGGGATGCGGATGAGAGGGGCCAGGAGCGGGGGCAGGCCAGGCACGGGGCTGTTGTTGTCGGGCCGTGGCATCTTCACCCGGGCCTTGGAGCTGTCCAGGGCGGGCGGGATCTTGCCGAGTGCCGCGATCCGCATGTCGCTGGCGATGAGTTCGTGCAGGCCGCCGTCGTTGCCGTCTCCTCCGAACCGCGGTTGCTCCCAGGGCAGGAGGAACTCGCCGGTGATTGGGTTCGAGTCCATGGGGAGTCGCTGCTTGGCGGTTTCGACGTGATCGGCGTAGGAGTCGCAGGCGTTGGCGATCATCCTGCAGGCGGTGGGCAGGTTCGCCATGAGGGTCTCGTCCTCGCTCACCTCACTGGGTGGCGGGTGCTTGCCGACGAACTTCCTGAAGAAGTTCTCGACCGCGTCGGCGGTCTCACCGACCTCGTCGAGGGTGGCTCTCTTCCACGCGGTCTCGGAATCCCAGTACGCGTCTTCGAGGATCTTGGCGGCGTGCCGCCAGGTCAGGGCGGCGGCGCGGAGCTTATCTGGTTGTCCGAGGAAGCGTTCGTTGAAGAGGTACTGGTCAACGCCGCTGGTCTCGCCGACGACTTCGGGGAGGTCCTCGGCGTGGTGGCTGGCGCGCGGGCTGCAGTCAGGGCCTGACGGTTGAGCCCCGATATCAGGACCCTGGGGGCTCTGGCCAAGGAGCTCTGCCGCGATCTTGCTTTCCTGTTTCAGGAACGCCTCGGCCGACTTGAGTAACGCGCCCGCTCCGTTGGCCATCACCTGATGGGCGAACCCTGCCTTGTCGAAGACCGTCTTCACGGCTTCCTTGTACACGGTGGCGAAGGCCCGGCCGGCCTCGCCGTCGCCTGCCATGCCTCCGTTCTCGCTGAGTTCCGTGGAGAGCAGGCTCAACATGTTGTAGATCAGGTCACGCAGATCCACCATGGACCAGGAGGCGTTGACGAAGTTCGCCGTTTGATGCCGAAGGTTCACCGTCCCTCCCCCGTGGATCCCTGACAAGCGCTCAGGGAACCATACTCGGTTGCGAATCGGTGCCATGAGGAGGCTGATGGGGCGTCGGCAGGCAGAGGTATTTTCCTAGCACAGCACTTCGACTCATCTGGTCGTGGCGGGAAGTATGTGGAGTGCTGCTGACAGTCGGCTTTGACGGACATAACCAGTGCGTCGGTGGTGCACAGGAACCGGACCTGGTGCTCGGGGCCGGCGGTCATGGTCATGGTCTGCCGCCTCCTTCTATGGTCAGAATGTCGGTGAACGCAGTCGTGCTCTGTTTGGGGGCTGGCAGCCAGCCGTATTGGCGCGGCCGGGAAGTGCCTTGCAACGTGCTGTACCGGCTGGCGGTGCGGTCGGCATCGGGATAGCGGCTTGATGTGCCTCATGAACGGGCGTTTGTCAGAGCCCGGGCGTTGTTTTCCTACCGAGGGGCAGCTCCAGGATGCGCTCGGACGTATAGGTGTTGCGGTCGGGGTGCTGGGTTTCCAACACCAGCCACACGGACTTGATGCGGGCGGTTACGTGATGGCGGGCATGGCGGAGTAGGGCGGAGGCAAGGGAGTCCGCGCGGTCCACCAGGTTGGGCGTGTCGGTGTCGACGGTCCCGTACCCGGCCGACAGGTGTGGGAAGTATGCTTCGGCGGCCTCAGGCATGATCAGCCCGCCGTTTGCTAGCCCGGCCTGTACCCGCCGGTTCAGCTCGGTCGGTGCGTCATGGGGCGCAAGGTGCGGCCAAACCCGCGCGAGGACAGCCGAGCGGCTGAGCGCGACCGGCCCGATGTCCACGGAGAATGGCTCTACTTCGGACAGCTCGGCCCGGAGGGCTTCGGCTGCGTCCTTGAGTTGCCGGGGGCCGACGCGCTCGTCGGCGTAGTCGTGCGCGAGGGCAGCCTGGATGGTCCAGTGCAGGTCGCTGTCGGCTACTGGGGTCACGATGTCCTGGTACGGGGCGAGTACCTCCCGTACCTGCCGGAAGTAGCTGACCACGTCTGGGGGCGGCAGCCACAGTACGTGCGGGCGGACGCTGTCCTCGGCAGGGCCGCCCTCGGCGCGCCACAGCCGGCCAGGATGCATGAACCTCTTCACGCCGCCATCACTGCCAGTTCGTGCAGTGCGAAGTCGGCTGTGACCATCAAGTGGTCTGAGGCCGCTTCGGCGTCCGGCCCGTCGTGAGTGAGGTGCGTGCGGGTGGTGGCGGCAATGTCCGCGGTGACGCGCAGAGTGTCGATACGGCGCTGGCCGAAGTCGTCGGGCCGCCCTTTGGCGTCGACCCAGTGCCCGCACGACCACTGCCACGGCACGTCCAGGACGGCGGCGGTATCCCTCAGCCCGCCTGGATCGCGTCGCAGGAACTCCCCGGCATCCCGGTTCGCCAGCTTGGGCGCGTTGGGGTCCTTGGGGTCGAAGGTGACCTGGTAGCGCAGCTTGCGGTGGTTCTGTTCCAGGTACGGCTCGGGGTCGTAGTACTCCCCCCTCGGGCGCCGGTCCGCACTGAGCCCGTTCCAGTCGGCCGCGACGCCGCCAGGGATGGCCGGGTCCTGGAAGACGGACAGCACGCGGTGGGCCTCCCACAGGCGCCGCTCGGGCCGGAAGGGGTCGGCGTGGTAGGAGCACCAGCGGGTGGGCACTGGTCCTCCGGCGCGGAAGGTGGCGGCGACCAGGCCGTGCCAGAAGTCGCTTCCGCCTTCGTACGCCCGGAGGGTGCCGGGGATTGGCTCGATGTCGGGTGTCCACAGCAGGCCGACGTGGAAGCGGTTGGCGCTCGCGCCGGCCGCCTGGCTGGCCAGTGCCGGGATCGCTTTGTGTCTGCGTGCCGGGATCGCCTCGCAGCACATGCCGGTGTCGTGAGCGATCCTCCGTATGAGGCGTCGGGCGTCGGCTTTGGTGTCGCCGAGGAGTTCCTGTATGCCGAGGACGCCTGTGCGGCCCTGGTAGGCGCGCCGGATGTTCCCGATGATCAGGTTGTATCGCTGCTGTAGCTGGGGGGTAGTCGGTATCTCCAGGTTGAGCAGGTTGTACGTGCCGAATCGGAACAGTGCCGATCTCACAGCGGCTCCCTTTCTTCTACGCGATCAGTGTGTCGGCCGGGAATGGTGCAGGGCCGTCGGCCGCCCGGTCCGCTCAGTGGGTTCGTAGGTGGCCGCACTGCTCGTGTGCGGGCAGGCCGACGGACGGTCTGAGCGGGGCCCGGCGGGCGCATGTACCCGGGTTTGGGTTTCAGGGCGTGTCGGGCGGCCAGGTGAAGACGAGCCGGCTGCGCTGTTTGTCCAGGACGTGGCCCCCGGGCAGATCACGGTCCGCGGTGCCAGTGGGGTATACCGACAGGTGCGGGCCGACGCTGCCGCGTGCGTCACGGTCCCAGGTCACGACGAGGTCGGCCATGATCTCGGCGAGTTCGTCGGCGCGCGGGCCGTGAGCGTGGATGCCGAACTCCCACAGGCTGATACCGGATGCGTCGGCGGGGAGTTTGCGGGTCAGGAGGTGGGCGAGGGAGTCGTCGCGGACGAGGGCGGCGGCCTCCCAGCCTTTGGGCCGGTGGAGGATACCGGTGTCGAGATCCGCGTCGACGGCGAGGCGGGCAAACCCGTTGCCGAGGTGGGTCGCCAGCCACAGCAGGAGCATGTCGAACGGCACGTTGCCGGGGATGGTGACGCCGGTCCAGCGTTCGGTGCGGGGCATGTTGAGGGCGGCGTCGAGGCGACTGGTGTCGGTGGGGCTGCCGTCGGCGAACCGTACGGTGACCTCTCCACCACGCAGCCGGATGACGGTGTCCTCGCGGTAGCCGGGGCCCTGGAGGGGAACGAACCCGCAGACCGTATAGCTGTCCGCGACCAGCACACCATCGCGTTTGGTGAAAGCGATGGACCAGGTGTAGCCGTGGATGCGCAGTGGGACGACCAGGCGTCCGTTCTCGGCGAGGCAGTCGACCCATGCGGGCGGGATGTCGCGGGCTTCGACGGTGACGATGAGGGCGTCCACACTCCTGGGTTTGGTGAGCAGGGCCGGGGCCTGTTCGCCGTCGCCGAGGTGGATGCGGACCTGGTGATAGCCGGTGTCGGTAAGGAAGCGGCGGGCGCGGTCGGTGACGTAGGGGTCGATGTCGATACTGATCACGGTGCCGTGTCGGCCGACGACTTCCTGAAGGAGGGCGGCGTTGTATCCGCCGGAGCCGATCTCGACCACGGTGCTACCGGGGCGCAGCGCGGCATCGCGGAGCATGAGGGCCTGCAGCCAGGGGGCCGAGGCGCTGCTCGTGGCCGCCCCGCTCGTGGTTCGCTTGATGACGGGCGCCTGCTGGGTGTCGTACGCATCCTCCAGGGCGACACCAGGGAGAAAGCGGTGGCGCGGGACCAGCCGAAACGCCGTATCGATCGCACTGCCCACATCCATGCGGCCCTCCTCGATCAGCCGGTCGGCCATCGCCTGCCGCAGCACGGCCGTCTCGGCGGCCTGTTGGGCGAACTCGGTTACGTCAGCATGAGCGATCGAATACCGGTGCACAGGAGGCAGGCCAGTGAGCAGGCCGGGCCAGAGGGTGTCGATGACGTGCGCGCTCGGGGTGAACAACGGCTGGGCGAGGTGAGGCAGGTCAGCGGGCTCGTGCCACTCCCACCGGCGGATCAAGTGAGGTTCGGTGACAGACGGTTCGCCGGTGTAGGAGGTGACACGGACGGCGGCCGTAAGGCGTGGGATGCCGTGGGTGGAGTCCATCAGGATGGCCAGCAGCCGCGCGTCCGCGGGGTCGGCCTTCAGACCGGTCTCCTCCTGAAGCTCCCGCACGGCGGCGTTGACGAAGTCCTCGTCGGCGTCGTTCTTGCCGCCAGGTAGCTCCCAGACCCCGCGGCGAGTCGACCAGCCCAGCAGGATCCGCCCCACCGGGTCGGTGACGACGACCCCGGCGCCCGTGAGCGCGTGCGGGGATGGGCGCCCCTTGCCGGCGCTCTCACCCCGGGCGGGGGCGGGCTCGCGCAGGACGACGAAGGCGAGCCCGTCCGCGTCGTACTGTTCGGCGACGTTCCAGCCCGCGCACAGCAGGCCGAGTTCGTCATCGTCGAGGGCAATGCCCCGCTTGCTGTCCGGCAGAGCGGTGGCGATCGGAGTGATCACACACAGCGTCCCGCCTGGACGCAGCCGCTCACGCAGCCTGTTCATCACACGGGTGCGGTCGCGGATGAAGGCCCAGCTGAGGCGGAAGGTGATCAGGTCGTAGGCAGCGTGGGGCAGATCGTCCAGACAGTCCCGCTCGATGTCGAACACCCGGTAGGTGATGTCGCCGGTGCCGTCGCCGCCTTCGCGGGCGAGGTCGACGGCGGCGGGGCAGTAGTCAACGGCATCCACCCGGTAGCTGCTGGCGGCAAGGTGGCGGGCGAGTTCACCCGTGCCGCAGCCGATGTCCAGGGCCCGGCCGCCTTCGATGGGGGCGGGCGCATGCTCGGCCAGCAACGTCCGCTCGCTTTCCCCGAGTTGCCGGAAGCCCTGCCCTCCGGCGTAGTGCTCGTCCCATTCCTTCTGTCCGGTGTAGGCCAATGGGGTATCTCCTTCATTGAGGTGGCGGGAGGGGTCAGGAACGGGCGAGTTGGTGGAGGCGGGCCAGGGTGCGGTGGCCGCGCTCGACGAGTTCGGGGTCGTGGTGGGTCATGCCGAACTGGATGCTGGAGAGCGCATCGAGTCCCCTCTCGCATTCCCACAGCTCCACCTCGTCTGCGGTGAGGGTGCGGCCGTAGCCGTCCAGGAAGGCTTCCTCCAGGTCGGGGCGGCCGTGCCACTGGTCGCTGAGGCGGACCAGGTCACGCACCGCGGGCGCGTACTCGGCGCGCTCGAAGTCGAACAGGCCGAGCGTGTCGTCATCGGCGAGCAGCGCATTCCGCGGCTGCAGATCACCGAGGGTGGGCACCTCGACGATCGGAGGCAGGGCCGCACGCCGGGCGGCGAGAGCGCGCAGCAGTTCTTCGTCCCCGTTCTTCAGATACGGGCGGGCGACGGACAGGTGACGCTCCAACTTCCCCGAGGGGGAGGTGAGGTCGGCGGGGGGTGAGTGGGGCGGGGCGCTGTGGTGGAACGCGCCGGCCAGCTCGCCGAGCCCGCGGTGCACCCGCGCCTCAGTTGTCCGGTCCAGGATGGCGCCGTGCAGGCTGCGTCCCGGCAAGGCGGTCACCACGATCGCCCGCTGCGACGCGTCGGCGGCTACCAGGCGCGGCGCGTGCCAACCGAGCGAATGCGTCCACGAGCGGTACGCGGTCACCTCCCGTCCGTGGAAGCGGTCATTGTGGTGGATCTTCACGTACCAGGTGCCCCCGGAGCGGCCGACGGCCCGCCACACGCGGCTGTTCTCGCGGACCCACGACGCATCCGCCCAGTCGGCGATCCGGCCCACCGCCTGCTCTGCGAAGACACGCACCGCGTCCTGCGGTGCCAGTGCGTTCGAGGGACGGGGTGCGTCGGCGACGATGCGCAATCGGTCGAGGGCGGGATCGTAGGCGATCGGATCGCGGGGCTGTTGGAAGTGCACGGCCAGGCGTGCTCCGGCGCGGTAAGCGTCGAGGCCGGCTCGGCAGTAGGCCACCATCGGCTCCGGCAGCGCATCCCATCCGAACCAGTCCATCGCGTCGCACAGGGTGGGCTCGGTAATCTCCGGCTCGCCCTGCCAGTCCACCACGACCAGGAACACTCCGGCGCGGGCGCCGCCTGCCGGGGCGCGGTGATGGACTGTGAGCGCCCCACGGACATCCGCCCGGCTGGCCACGACACCGGTCTCCTCCCGAAGCTCCCGCAGTCCGCTCTCGACGACGTCCTCGTGCGGTCCGTCCAGGTGCCCCGAGGGCAGATGCCACATTCCGGCCGCATACACGGGCCCGGCCCGCCGGGTCAGCAGCACCTGCTGGCCCTTGGGGCTGTTGCGCAGCAGGATCAGGTGCACGTCGACCGGAACCGTGAATCGCCCTCCGGCGGCCTGCCCGCTCACGCGGGGCCTCCCGGGCGGCGGGCCAACAGCGCCACGTCGGGCACGCCCGGTATGGCGTCGGCCAGTAGCCGCGTGACCTGCTCGGGCACGCCAGGCCGGAAGCGGGGGTACGCGTCGGCCGCTGGCCCGACCAACAGGTCCTTGTCATCTGGAGTCGAGGTGGGTTGGTGATCGGCGGGCGAGTTCACCGCGGGTCCCCTTTCAGAGGGCGCTGGTCGTGGAGCGGCCAGCAGAGCTTGTTACGGCCGAACCCGGCGACGGCCCACTGTTTTCCGTCCGCATAGAACTCGATCCGGTACGCGTCAGGTTCGCCGGCCGCCTGCCATCGGGCCGCGATCTGTTCGATCTCGTGCCAGATGGCGCGAGGTCCGAACGCTGTGACTGAGCACATGCCGTCACCATTCGGGCTCAT
This sequence comes from Streptomyces bluensis, assembly GCF_014650715.1. Taxonomy (GTDB): domain Bacteria; phylum Actinomycetota; class Actinomycetes; order Streptomycetales; family Streptomycetaceae; genus Streptomyces; species Streptomyces bluensis. The sequence goes on from NZ_BMVM01000022.1 coordinate 53,151, forward strand.
GCGCACCCAGGAGCCGCACTCCGGAGCGCCGATCTGAAGGTGCTCGGCGCCGAAGTTGCGTACCAGTCCGGGACGAAGGTGATCGAGGGCCAGCCAGAATCCACGTGCCTCTGGGGGTGGTGGCAGGCGGTGCCCGCGTACGGTCACGCCTTCGGCTGTGGCCATCTGCGCGCGGAACGCGGCGGACAGGAAGAGGCGGTCCCTGCCCCACCCGGCGCGGTGCCCGAACTCGACCGCCCGCAGCTCTCCCTCAACGCGTCCTTGGGCGGTTTTCGTGATCACGGCAAGTCCGGGCCACGAGGGCGAACTGGTGCCGACCGTCGCCAGCAACAACCCCTGCGGCGCGAGCTGTTCCACCAGCGCCCGTGGCACTCGGGGTACGGCGAAGGAGATGAGCATTCGGTCGTACGGCGCCCGGTCCAGCCAGCCTGCCTCGCCATCCCCCGTGACCACGGTGGGCCGGTAGCCGAGGTCGGCGAGGTGGGCGGCGGCGGCCGAGGTGACGTGGTAGTCGATGTCGATCGTGACGACCCGGGCGTCGCTACTGACGAAGCAGGCCACTGCGGCAGTCACGGCGGTGCCCGTGCCAATATCCAGCACCCGCTGTCCAGGCTCCAGATCCAGCTCCTGCAGGAGTTCGGCTGTCATCCCCATCACGCTTGACATGGACGTCATCGCCCCGCCCGTACGCGTGCCACGCGACCGGCCCAGGAGCGGCTCACCGTCGTGCTGGACGGCCACGCTGTCCCCGCTGTAGAGCACGCGCAACAGCTCGTCCCGGTCCTCGGGCACCGACCAGTCCAGCAGGTCCCAGCGTGGTGGGGTCTCGTCCGGTGAGCTGCGCCGTACGTACGCCTGCGGCATCAGCGCCTGCCGGGGCAGCGCCAGCAGTGCCTCGGACACCGGGCCGGGGGACAGATGCCCGGCCGCGTGGAGGCGGGCGACCATGGCCGCACGGGCTGTCGCCGCGTCGGCGTCGTCCACGGCTGCGGCGGTCAGGGGTGCGGTGGTCAGGGATGCTGGTGGGGCGGGTTCAGGCATGGTGGTGATCTCCCTGAGAGGCGAGTGGGAAGGGGGAGAGGGTCAGGTCCAGCCGGGTTCGGTGTAGTGGCGTCCGTGCCGGATGCCGTCGATGGCGGCACGGGTGTAGGCGACGGTCGGCTCCGGCAGGGCGTCGGCGGGCCACCAGCCCCAGTTCACGCACTTGTCGGGCTCCAGGACCTGCGGTTCGCCTTGCCATTGGTGGGCCCGGAAGATCAGCTGCAGTCGGGGCTGGGTGCTGGGAGCCTCCAGGAGGTGGACGGTGTGCACGAGGTCGATGTCCTCGGCCTTGATCACCAGCCCGGCCTCCTCCGTCGCCTCCCGGATCAGACAGGCAACGGCGGACTCTCGCTCGCAGTGACCGGCCAGGAAGTGATGCTCCAAGGGCGCATAGGCAGAGTCGGGGTGCCGCAGCCCGAGCAGGATCTCGCCCTCCCGCTCCAGATACAGGTGGACACCGATGACGTTCGGAACCGTCTTCGTGCCGGTGCCGGTGCCGGTGCCGCGGACGCGGAGCACGGGCAGCTGCTCGCCGGCATGGTGGCGGGCACCCGGATCGGCCTGGTGGTGGTGGATGACGGCCGTGGTCTTGGGGTCCATGGTCAAATACGGGATCTGCTCGGGATCGGTCCAGCGCAGCATGATGCCCTCGGTGAGGGGCAATAGCGCGGGGTCGCCGTTCCAGGTCCCGACGTACACCAGGATCCGGTTGGTGGGCCGGTCATCGGTGTCGGTGTTCTCGACGACGGCGAGCGGGGCCAGGCCCGGGATGCGCAGGCCGGCCTCTTCCAGCAGTTCGCGGGCGATCGCGTCGTCGAGACTTTCGCCGGGCTCGGGGTGGCCGCCGGGCAGGGACCACTGCCCGGCGCTGCAGATGTTCTTGTTGGCGTCCCGCAGATGCAGCAGGTAGCGGCCATCGGGGCGGACGAGAAGCGCCATGACGGTCATGGGCGCAGCCGATGTGGTCAACGAATCCTCCGTACGGCGGGCAGGGTGCGAGGGTCGCCGCGCCCCTCACGGCGGGGTGCGGCAACGGGATGGTCAGCGGTCGTGAGAGAGGGCCAGGAGTTCGGCGAACAGGCCGCCTCCGGCGGCGAGTTCCTCGTACGTTCCCTGCTCGGAGATCCGGCCGTGCTCCATCACGATGATCCGGTCGGCGACCTAGCGCCGTAGACGACGAGCTGGCTGAGGGCTGCCAGCGTGGTCTGCACGGCAACGACCGCGGTCGCGGCGATGGCCGCCTCGATCCGCCCGGTGGCCGCCAGCCAGGCCAGCGCGGCCCAGGTGAGGACCAGGAAGATGCCGCCGATCGCCGAGCTGGCAAGCGTGATCAGCAGCATCTTGGGCGCGGCGGCCAGCGTGCGCGCGTCGATACGCTCCGAAATTGTCCGGTACCAGAACCCCAGATACCCGGTCATACCGTTGGCGCGGACCTCATCGGCAAATTTCAGGCTCGTAACCCAGCCACGCATGTTCTGCCGCACGTTGCGGTCGGCCACATTGGCGTAATGCGTCTCATAGGTGACCTTCGCGTGCAGCACAGCGCCCACCCCGGCGGGAACGACAGCGAGCAGCAGCAGCGGCAGCATCAGCGGATGCAGCACCGTCAATACCCCGCTCGCAGTGACCATCCGGACCACGGCGGCCGTAAGGCGGGTGGCATCCTGCACCACCAGGCGACTGCGGACCACACCCATCTCCGCGGCCTCCTCCCGGTCCGCGCAACCGTCCTCGGCGCGGGCGGCAGCCTCCATCCGGCACACCGCCTCCACCAGGCTGCTGTCCGCCTCGGTCGTCAACGGGGGCGTGATCCGGCCGTCCGCATACGAGGACAACGCGGTCGCGCCCCGTCCGACCGCCGCCGCCAGCGCGATGACCACCAGCGCGGGCAACGCCTCGCGCACCCGGTCGGCCACCTCCCCGCCGGCCAGGACCGACCGCATCGCATCGGTGGTCGCGGTCAGCTGGAGGGCGGCACTGACCCCGATGGCCAGCTGGCAGACGGCCAGCAACAGCACAGCCCGCCGGTCGATGGCCCACGCCATCCGGGCAGTCTGCGCCAGCACCGACGGAAGCCGCCGGCACATCGCCGCGAACGACACCTCCGCCAGCGGATTCTTGCCGTACCTGCCGCCATAGCGCAGCTCGGCGGGCGGCGGAGGCGGCAACCGGCGAGGTGACGCAGCTGCAGCAGGGGCCTGGGCTTGTGGTTCGGCGCTCACCGGTCACCCCCGGTCGGCTCAGTGGGCCAGCCCAGCGGCATAAACAACTGGCCCCTCCGGTACACCTCGAAGGTGGCGCGGCCAGAGCCGAGGAAGGGGACGGCGTGCCGGTGGGCGAACGTCTCCCGTATGTACGACGTGGGACTGGAGGGAACCCTCATGAAGAAGCGGGCATCGGCGCTTTGCCGCACTGTCTCCCAAACGCGTGAGGCAGGCCGTGCGCCGGAGGCGTCGAGCACGGCTGCGAGAGGGCCCAGGGTGGCTTCCGCCCAGGAGCGAATGGAAGCCGGCAGGAGTTTCGGGTCGGTCATGCCCCCCACCTCGGTGCCGGTCGTGACGTATCCGCGGCGGACATCCGGAGGGTGTCAACACCGTGCACCAGGTACGTCCGACTGGAGGAGGCACTCGGGACAGGCTGTTCGAAGGCAGGAGGTACCGGGGTGAGGGTGGGGACGGTATTCATAGCTTCCTCCTGTGATCGGTCGGATGGGTTGGGTGTCTCAAGAACTCGCCTGATCAAGAAGCCGTCACGGGCGGCGGCGGGCGAATCTTCGGGCGAAAGTTCGAGTGGGCGGCAGAGGTCCCGGGGGGCTGAGTGACGCGGTCGTGATGTCGCGTTCGACCACTCTGGCAGAGGGGTGTCACCCGGTTAAGGGATTGTCGTTGCTGCTGAGCACGTTAGGCGTCGTATTCGCAGGACGTCTGTCGGCCATCCCGTCCGCCCTTTCCGCTGACGAGTCGGAAGTGGTTCCGGCACTTTGCAATCAGAATGGACGGCTGTCCGCTGTCCAGGGCTTGGTCCAAGACCTTGCGCATCATTGTGTTCATGAAGTCCCTGCTGACTCCGATGTAGATCGCGGCCGTCGACGGTGATCCGCGACGGACTGTGCGGCTACCGAAAGTGCTGGCGAGCGATGATGGTGAAACCCTCCGAGGATGGAGCGGACGGGACGTGAAGCGGGTCCCCGTCGGTGACGGCACAGACAGCGACAGGACAAATGGGTTGGGGGTGAGGCCGTTCGCGGTTGTCCCAAGCGCCATCGCCAGAGCTCCGGCGTATTGGTTTCGGACTTGAGCGTTACAAGATCAGGGGTGGTCCAGACCTGGTTGAACGCGTCGAGGAGTGTCACGATTTGTGGGTATCGGCTTTTAAGCCCCGAACTAATTCATCAAGGAAGAGTTAACGCGGTGGACGCCCCCTATGCCCTGGTACTCCAGTCCGTGCTCGCGCAGCCGCTTCAATACGGCGAGATACGCCCTGTTGTCTCTTCCGCTGACGGTCGTAGAGAAGGTGATACGGATCGGGCAGCGCGGGCACCGCAAATACACGTGGTCCGAATTGGTTCTCCCCAGCTCGAAACCTTGTCGCCGAGCGGCCTTAGCGAGATCGCGCAACCGTCCGTCGCGAATCCCTTTTTGTGGATTTATCTTGGACATGCAGACCTTCGTTGATGAAGTATTTCCTTGAGGAAGGGCAGCTTGCGGCAACCATTGAGGAGTCGCAGTAGCGCCCTGGTGGGATTTGACTTTGTCCACCAGTGACGACAGCTCGTGCGCCTCGGCTTCCCGAACGCGCGGGTTGCAGTACGAGCTATGGAAGGCGGCCGTGATGATCGGCACCTCGGGCGCCTCGGGCAGCCGCAACCCGACGTTGGCGGGCGGCGTCCGGACACCCTTGGGTGGTGGTGCTGGGGGCGAGGGCCGATGGTGAAGACGGACCCGCGTACGAATCTGGTGGGGTTGCGGCCCTGGCCCACCTCCGCCGGGAAGCCGCGCATGCCGGACGTGTCCTGGGCAGCCTGCCATCGCTGGCCGGCGGCTTTCTCCGCGGCGGTGGCGGTGGGCTTGGTCTGGGAGTAGGTGAGTTCCGTCATCCCAAGCCAGTCGGGCTCCGGCGGGGCCAGAACGCGCTCGCACGCCTGACACCACCGTGCGGGAAGGAGGCCCCGCTTCTCCTCGGGGCCCCTGTCGTGCTCCGGGTTCATGGGCACGAGACGGACTACGTCACCATCCTTGGTCTTCACCCCGGTCCTCCTTGCTGGGTTGTCGAATAGTGGTTTGGCCTTGCCCCGGCACGGCTTATCTGCGGGCCTGACTCACGGACCCTCGCCGGGCCGGCGCACAAGAAGGCACGGTGCGTCGGTGGTGCTCTCCTAAGGCGAAGGCGTGAGACAAACGGGCTGGGCCAGGGACGCAGGAGCGGTGACTCCCCACTGGGGCGGCGGTTGCAGGATCGTCGGTCCTTCGATACTGACGCGGCTGAACCACGCCTCCGGATTGGTGATTTCCCGGCACGTCGGGGCGAGCGACGCGTCGGTCCAGATCCGGTTGAACGGGACGACGCTGCCCGCGACTTCGATGGCTGCCTTGATAAAGCCCACGCCGTCGCCGCGGGCCGCCGCATTTTGATCCACTGAATGCGAGCACACCCATGAGGTGAGATCCGCAGGGCGTTTCAACCAGGGGAGCAGCCGCCCGTGTTGCCGGTACCGCCATGAGCACGGCACTGCTCGGGGCCGGTGTTCACGGCAGAATCCGAAGAAGGCGGTGGCCACCTCCTGTTCGGCCCAGGCGGCATGCCCCTCCATCAGGGCCCTCGTGGCCGAGTCATCGTGCACCCGTTCACCAGTGCGGATCGGGGGTGGTGGGAGCGCGCCCGCGCTTGCCGTGATCTGCGCGTGGTGGGTGCAGGCGTGGACGACGAAGCGGATAAGTGCGGTGCGGTCGTACCGGATCCCCGTGTGGTGCAGGGCCTGCGGCGCGATGAGGGTGTGGGGTTCGCCGTAGTGGTCGGTGATCGTGAGGCCGGGGTTCATCGGCCAGCCCAGGCGCAGGGCGGTGGCGGCCCATGCTGCGAGCCGACCGCGGACCTGGTCCGCCTCCGGCCCGTTGAGGTGGGCTTGCACGAGGTCTTCCTCCAGCGCCCGCTCGGCCCATGCCCGGATCTCGGCCCTCCAGGCGCGGGGAGTGAGCAGCCGGAACACCAGGCTCGGACAGGGCAGGTCCGTGACCTCCTGGAGCAAGGAAGCGGTGTCCCGCAGGATCTGCTCGATCTCCTCGGCGAGCCCGGTGTGGCCCCGGGTCTCGTTGAGGACGTGGATGATCGTCACCCCCGCGTCCCCCTAGCCGTCATCGATACCCGTCCGGGCTGCGGATCGTGCGGGACGGCGACGAGAGCGACCACCAGGGTGCCGCTCGGGGGAGTGCCGAGGCGGACGTGTCCTCGGATTCCGAGACTGGTGCGGGCTTTGGGCAGCCATGGGGGCGGGGGAGAGAGAGGAGCTCGGCTCTTCATTAACTGGCTTTCGGAGCTACGGACAGGGGGAAACGCGGAGGTTTTCGGTGGTGGGCACCGGGACCGACGAGTGGGTCAGGCGGCGGACAGGAAGTGCTGGCGGTAGAGCTCGATGAGCGTGCCGCGGTCGTACGTTGCGAGCACCGTGTGGTGGTCGGACAGGCCCTTCATGTCGATGACCTCGACGCTGACCACGGCGGGCAGGAGTATCCGGCTGGTGAAGATGAGGTCCACGCGGTGGGCCGGGCCGTGAGTCGGCGACGCGTCGACGGTCGGGGCGAGCAGTCCTGGCCGACCGCGAGGACAGGTAGCTTCCGTTCGATGGTGCCGGTGCTGGTCTCGTGCATCTCGACACGGTCGGCGAACCGGGTTACGTCGTCCGCCTGGACCGCCCGAAGCGATGGAGAGTTGTATGACAGGTGAGTGCAGGCGGCCACCAGGTCGACGTCCCTGGTACCGCGTACGCGCAAGGTCATGGCGGTGGGGTGCAGCAGCCAGCCTGGCCACTCGGTTTCCCAGAGAGTGATCTGCTCGAACACCTCGGGGTCGTAATACAGCGCGATGGAGCCCAACCCCGGGCCGAGTTCGCCGGCGAGCTGCAGGATGCGCTTCGACTGGCCGAACAGGGTGGACCCACGGCCAGTACGGGCGTGGCCGATGTTCTCCTGGCGGCACAGAATCGTCGGACGCAGCTTGGCCAGCCGCTGGTGCATAGTCAGCCACTTCTCGTGGTCGCCGTTGCCGTTGAGCTCGAAATTACAGGTAGCGATTCTGATCCGACTCACTGTCATGATCCTTGAGGGTGTGGACGGATGGGCGGGTCTGGTGGGAGTGGGGTTGGTGCCTTTGGACAGGAGGCAGGAGGGCGCCAGTTCGGCGCTCAGGCAGCACGGCGCCGGGATGCGTGCTCTGCGGACCACTGGTGCCGGGTGGGCTCGAGTACGTCGTCCCCGATGTACTTGAGTTGGATGTCGTCCGGTCCGGCGGGGGCGTTGATGAGCTGGATGTCCCGCAGTATCCGCTCGCAGGGGTTGCCGACGCGTGTGGCGTGACCGCCGTGCAGTTGCTTGGCATCTTCGGCGGAGGCGACGCCATGACGGTTGTTCACGAGTTTGGCGTTGTACAGCCATCTGTCGCACGACTGCCCCTGGTCCAGGAGATAGGCGGCGTGGTACGCGGCGAGTTCGGCCTGCATCAGCCGGAAGGCCATCTCGGAGATGCGGCGGCGCACCATCTTCACGTCGGAGAGGTAGCCGTTGTAGCGCTCGCGTTCCACGGAGACCCACCTGGTGGTCACGTCCAGTGCCTGCTGGTGGATGCCGAGTGCGACGGCCGCGAGGTTGAGTCTGCCGTAGACCACCGACGACATGAGCGCTACGTCGTGGCCGCCGCCGACCTCGCCAATGATGTTGCCTTCCGGGACACGGACACCGTCGAGGCGGAGTCCGTCGACGGAGAATCCATGCAGACCACTGGAGGGTCGGTGGACGACCTCGACACCGTCTCGTTCGGCCTCGACCAGGACAGCAGTCAGGCCCCGTGCGTCGCCGCGCTCGCCTGTCCGGACCACGACGCAGTGGATGTCCGCAAGGCCGGCGTTCCCTATGAATTCCTTCGCGCCGTCGATCACGAGTTCGCCGTTGTCGAAGCGAGCGGTACTGTCCATGTCCAGCAGATGGCTGCCGTGGCGGGGCTCCGTGACCGCGATGCTCGGCCAGACCTCGCCGGCAGCGATGGCAGGCAGCCATGTGCGGCGCAGCTCGTCGCTGCCGTACTCGGTGATCGGGGCAGCCCCGAGGATCGATGCCTGGAGTATGGCGCCGGCGGCCCCGCTGACGCGCGACACCTCTGTCACCGCGACGGTCTTGGCGAGGTGTCCCTCGTCCCTGCCACCCCACTCGGAGCTGATGAGCAGCCCGAGCCACTCGCCCATGATCGGTCGCAGTTCGCGGTCGGTGTGCGAGCCCCGGGACTCCATGCCCGGTACCCGGGGGGCGATCTCGGCGTCCGCGATGCTCTTGACCTGTTCCCTAAGGCGCTCGTGATCGTCAGTCAGGTACGGGCTCGTGGTGGGCATCGTGGTCTTCCTCTTCTCCCTGCTTGGCTGGTCGCTGCAGTGGGGCCTTGCGCAACGTTGTGTCGGTGCTACGAGCTGGTACGCCGGTAGAACTCGGTCATGAAGAGGTCGCGGTAGTGGTCAATGAGTGTCCACAGGGGGCGTCCTGCCGAGCGGGGACGCGGCTCGGTGCCGACCACGCAGACCGTGCCCCAGACGTGGTTCGTGCGTTCGTCGATGAGGGGGGCTCCTCCATAGACGCGGACCCCGATCTCGTCGACGACCGGGTTACCTGCGAACTCGTCGAAGTCGAGGACATCAGTCAGTACTAGCGAGCCTCGGCGCTGGACGACGTGGGGGCAGAAGCCGCGGGTCAGCGGCATGCCGCGGCTCACCACGGGCAGTTCGCCTCCGGTGGGGTTGGCGAGACCGAGGAAGAGCTGCTCGCTGCCGACCCAGTTGAGCATGGCGTACGGGGTGCCGGCCGCGTTGGCTACCTGCTGGGCGAACGCGTCGAATGCGCCCACGGGAGGAGCTGCGGGGTCGAAGAATTCAGGCAGATGGCTCTGCCAGTCGATGTCGTGGCCGGTAGTGGACAGGAGATCGGACGGAGCATGTGGGTTCACAGCTGTGCTCCTCGCAGAAAGTTGGCATGGGCATGTGAGAGGGTGAGAGTGTGGTCGACGAGACGGCCGAGTACGCTGGCCGCGTCCGCCCTCTTACGGGCATCGCACAGCACGACCGGAACCGTGGCCGGCAGGGAAAGAGCTGACGAGACTTCGTCGGGGTCGTAGCGGCTGGCGTCGTCGAACTCGTTCACGGCGACCAGGAAGGGCAGACCGAGCCGCTCGAAGTAGTCGACCGCGGGAAAGCTTTCGTCGAGGCGGCGGGTGTCGACGAGGACAACGGCGGCGAGAGCTCCTCGCGTGAGCTCGTCCCACATGAACCAGAACCGGTTCTGCCCTGGTGTGCCGAACAGCATCAGGATGGTGTTCAGCTGCGGGAAGGTGATCCGCCCGAAGTCCATGCCGACGGTGGTCGCCTTCTTGTCGAACAGCAGCGTGAGGTCGTCCACACCCTCGGAGGCTGCGGTCATCACGGCCTCAGTACGCAGCGGGGTGATCTCGGAGACGGCGCCCACAAACGTGGTCTTGCCGACCCCGAATCCGCCGGCGATGACGATCTTGATTGATATGGGCTTCGCCCCGCCGAGCCGGCGTGACAGCCCGAGGTCAGAGCTTGAGGAGTCCATCGCGAAGGGCCTTCAGGAGAGCAATGTCGGGAAGGTCAGCGGCGTTCGTGGCGGTCACGGCACTCAGCGCGCCGATGTCGATCAGCCGGGACATGAGGATCCTGGTGATCTGGAAGGGCAACCCGATCAGGGCGCCGATCTCGGCGACTGCCACGGGCTGCTCCCGGCACAACGCCATGGCCTGTGCGGCTTCCGGCGGCTGGCCGGGTGGCGGTTCTCCCTCGGCCCACAGCAGCGTCTCGATCTGCAAGTCGCGAGTGGGCCTGGTCTGGCCGCCGGTCAGGACGTAGAGGCTGGGGGCCTCGGTGTCCTCGACGGTCCAGGCCGGGCCGCTTGCGGCCGCCATCTCACTGGCCGTCACCGGAAGGGGCCCCGCTCACGCGCGCCTGTGTGGCCAGCAGTTCGCCCATCCGCTTGATCAGGTTGACCATCGCGAATCCGACGGCGCCCTCGTCCGCCCGCGTGTTGGTCAGCACGCCCAACACGCTTTCGACCTTGTCCGGGTCGCGTCCCGCGTTCCGCGCCACCACGGCAGGCGGGTTCCCGGCGCTCATGATGAACAGGAGCCAGTTGTTCTTCCTGACGAGAACCTGTTCGACCCGGCCCTGGCCGTCGTCGACGCCGTTGGCGATCGAGTACATACCGTTGATCACTGCGGCCATGCGGTCCGCCAGGGTGCCGTCCATTCCCGGTCCTGCGTGAGCCAGCCTCATGCCGTCCTGCGAGGCGAGCAGGACTCCGGTCACTTCGGGCAGCTGGGCGAGGTCGTTGAGCAGCTGGTCCAGAACCTCTTCCGGCTGGACTGTCGTCGAGTCGGTGGTCATCGAATTCTCCGTATCTCCGTACGCTGTACGGCTGGTGCCCAGGCGCCAAGGCGGGCACGAAGGACGTGATCGGGAGGCGGCTGCGGGCGGCTAGCTCGTGCTTCCCTCGGACGGCCACGCCCCGCTGTCTGTCTCGGCTTGCTCCGCGCGATACACGCCCTGGGCGAACTTGCTGACGAAGGTTGGATCCGGCGGTGCTTGTGAGACTGGGCCCGCCTCTGACACTGCAGGCGCCGCAGACTCACCCATGACCGCTGCCTGCGGTGTCCGCTGCGGCAACGTGGGGCGAGTGTCGTGTGCTGCGCCCTTTGGAGGCGTTGCCGTGCACTCAGCCGACGCGACAGGTTGCTGCGCTGGCGTACGCCGCGCGTCACGGTGAGGCAATGGGGCCATCCCTGCCGGGGCCGGGGCCGGGGCCGGGGCCGGGGGACTGGGCCTGGGACCGCCAGCGGGACGCGGTCCAGGGCGCCCCACGAACTGCGACTCCGGGCCTGGAACAGCGGCAACGGCTGCGGCCGGTTGAGTCTGTGACAGGGCCGCCGACCTGTCCTGCCAGAGCAGGAGTTCGTCCGGCACCACAACGAGCGCCGTGGTGCCGTGCATGAGATTCTTCTGCAGTTGCACCTGGATGCCGTACCGGCGGGCGAGCTTGGCCACGACGAGCAGGCCGGTCTGGCGCTGGGCCAGTTGTTCGGCCAGGTCCGTGTCCTGCGGATTGGCCAGCATCCGGTTGTAGCGATCGAGTTCGCCCTGAGCCATGCCTATGCCCCGGTCCTCGATCTCCACGGCCAGACCCGCGGTGACCCTCGTCGCCCGCACGACGACCTTGCTGTCCGGCGGCGAGCAGAGAGTGGCGTTCTCCTCCAACTCGGCCAGCAGGTGGATCAGATCGGGTCCCGCAAAGCCTGGTATCTGCACATCCAGGGTGGACGTGTGCATGCGGACCCGGGCGTACTTTTCGATCTCCCCCGACGCGCCACGCAGAAGATCCACCAGCCCGATCGGCTGGTTCAGCTGGCGCGCCTTCACACCACCCAGAACCGCCAGCCGTCCGGCCGACCGCCGCATGCGCTTGAGGAGATTGTTGACGTCGAACACGCGATACAGCACGTCCGGGTCCTGGACCTGCTTGGTCAGCTCCGTCACGATGCCCAGCGCGCGCACGAGCAGCAGGGTCAAGCCGCCGGCGAGATAGACGAGTGCTTGCGTCAGTTCGGCCTGCCGGCCGTTCACCACCGCCCGCCAGGCTTCCTCGTTCAACTGGGCTAGAGCGGCATCGGCCTCATTCCACGGGTTGCCGTCGGAGTTCGCCTGTGCCGCGCCGAAGGCGGGAGCGGAGGGCCGCTCGCCCCGGTCGAGCTGCTCCAGGGCTCCGCTGATGCTCTTGCGTCCTTCGTCCACGCCGGATTTGAAGTGGCGCAGCCAGCTATGCACTGAATCGCTGTACTCGCTGCGCTGCCGGTGTAGCTCAGCCGCAGTGCGAACTGCCAACCACTCTGCGACGATCAGCACGGTCAGACCAGCCGCTGCTACCGCCGTCACGATGATCCAGCCATCCACATGGACACGGGCCACCGTGCCGACGACAGCCGCCGTGCACGAAAATGCCGAGGTCAAGAGGGCGGGTATGAACACCAGAAGCCGCAGCCGCAGGCGTAGTCCCTTCTCGGTGCGTAGTGGCGCGGCTCCGTGAGCCCGCCGTCGCTGGCCACGTCGGTGACCGTTTGAACGCGGGCATGACAGATCAGACATGGGTGACCTCGTGGAACATGGTCCTGACGGGGAGGAGAACGCGGCCGGCGGGGAACGGGCGAGCAGCGCACCGTCGCCGAGCTGGGGAGCAGCGGCGACCAGGCCGAGACTTCGGCGGGAGTGGCCGCCGGGGCACGCGCACCAGTCCGCAGCCGACGAGGGAGGTGGCGTACGGTCCGGGCTCACTACGGTGCCCCGACGGCCGGTCTATATGCGGATCGCGCTGATGGTCTCGGCCATGCTCTCCACGAAGCGGCTGATGGACGGAGCGAGCGAGCTGCCCTGGAGATAGAAGCCGAGGAGCACGGCCGCTACGGCGTGGCTGGGCTTGAGGCTGCCATTGTGGATCAGCAGCCACACCACCATGGCCAGCAAAAGGACCAGGGAGACAGTGATGCTCACGGAACTGGGTTCCTGACGGGAGGGCGTTCCCGACGGGCCCCGCGTGGCCCATCGGCTTAGCAGCGATGACCAACGCGGCTGCGGGACTTGGGCCGATTGCGCGGCTGACGGATGGGGCGCCTGCGCAGCTGGTGGCCGCGATGGTCCGGGCGCGGCCGAGGCTGGCCGCCATACCGGCTAAGGCGGGAAACAGGGCGAGCACGGTGTCCTCCGGGTACGCAGACTTGTCGTCTTGCGTCTTGTCCGCGACGCCCGGGTGACCGTTTCCGGCCTTCGTCGAGTTTATAGGTAAACCAGCGAAGTAATCGACTATCTCGGACCAGATTCCTGTGAAAAGACAGTGAGCAGGGATGCTGGTGCCAGAACGAGGAATGTCGCTGCGCTGTGAGTTAGGTGGCGCTGGCCAATTAACCCCCTTTGCTGTGATGGCATTGGTCATGGCACCGACGGTCTCGCATATCGCGGTCGACGCTCCGAAATCTGTCAGAACTTCCCGGCGATCAGACGATCGAGTTGGGTGCCGTCGTGGTCGGGCGGTGTCGAGGGTCGCGGCGAGCGGCCGGGTGTGGTGGAAGGAACAGCCCGTCCGGCCGTAATGCGTGTCGGCTGGCGACGGACCCGGGGATGCAAACCGGTGGCCCCCTCGTTCCGCTGCTGACCAAAGTTATTCTTGCCCAATTGTGCAAGTAGTCCCGTGCTGGGCGGATGTTGTTCACGAGAGGGTTACAGAAGCCCGCGGAGCGCAGCTTCGGCTTTGCCCACGGCTTTTGTGAGGGCGTGCATGTGAGCCTGCGGAAGGTTGCCTGCACCGAGCTGTGAGGCCGTGAGTAGGGCGTTGAGTGTCTGTCTCTGCTCGCTGGTCAGGTGGGCGCGCGTCGTGTGGTGGTTCAGGACGTCTTGGGCGGCGTAGGCGTCGAGACTGGCCACGTTGGCGACGGCGTCCCGTAGGAGGACAGCGTGAGGGCTTGTGTGGTCAGGGGCCAGTTCGAGCGCGGTCAGTCCAACTCGGGCCTGGAACACCGTGGTTGTGGGATCGGGCGGGGTAATCAGCGCGAGTGCCTCCTGCAGAGCAAGGTCCGCATCCGGCTCTGGCGTGGGGTTGGGCGCGGGCCGGCAGTAGATACGCAGAAGCGCCGCGATGGTGTTCTCCCATGGTTCTGTTGGGGTGGTGGACTCGATGGTGTCGCGAGCCTCCTGATCGAGGCCGCGTTCCATCAGGGACATGATCTGGATTTGGCGTCCGTCGAGGAGGCGGTTGCCGACGCCGCGGTGCGCGGCCATGGCTTCGGCGGCCTCGGTCCAGCGGCCGATCCGTGCCAAGGCCCTGGCACCGTCGACGAGCACGGTGCTCCACAGCTCCTGACAGATCTTCCGGTGGTCTGCGTCGGTGTCGATAAGCATGGACAGATCGAGAGTGTGGCCGCAGATCTCGGCTGTGCCGCGTCTCTGGGCAGCGCGGTACAGCCGCGTGAGCACGTCGTAGGCGGCTTCACCGTCGCCCTCGCGGGTCAGCAGCCGGGAGATGTTGATCAAGGGCATGAGCGACATCACCGCGATGTCTCCCCTGAGGTTTTCAGCTTCGACGAAGACCCGGTGCTGCCTCCAGCACAGGTCGGCTGCGAGGTCGGGCATCCCGACGTCGGAGACGATCAACGCTGCGTAGTTGAGGACCGAGCAGGTGCGGGCCACCAGATCACGGTGGCTCGCACCAGCGGGCTCGACAGGCAGCCGGTTGAGGAGGGTGATCCGTTCGTCCAGCGGTAACGCGGGCTTCTTGGCTCGGCGGACCAGCGGGATGCGGCTGGCTATCGAGGGGATCACCGGCTCACCCCTTGCGCGGCCAGTCGACGACAAGGCGGCTGTAGGTCTTGTCGATCACGAAGCGCGGCTCCGTAGCCGTCAGTTGGTCGCGGGTATTGCCGACAGCCATACGGAAGCCGGGCTCCGGCCCGTCGTTGCCCCAGCCCTGGTCCCACTCGCCGATCTCCGTCGCGACGTGGTCGGTGAGTTCGGCGGCGCGCGATCCGTGGCCGACGACGCCGACCTGCCAGAACTTGCCCTGCTCGTCTTCGCCTTCGCGTACGGTCAGGTAGGCCAGCGTGTCGGCGTCGAGCGCGGCCATGGCCCCCCAGCCGAAGCTCGGGGCGTAACCGGGACGGGTGCCGGGCATGCGGGACAGGCCGTTGGGCAGTACGCACGCCAGGTACAGGTACATCCACTCCCAGGGGGCGCCCTTGCGGAACTTTACGCCGGTGTAGAGGGTGGTCTGCGGCTGGTCCAGGACGGTGCGCATCGCTTCGCGGTCAACCTCCTGCTCGCTGAAGGTCTCCAGGCGCACGTTGCCCTCACCTGCATGGGGCACCAGGGTGTAGATGTCGTCGCAGACGCCCTTGCGCAGGGGCACGAACGTCGCCATCTCACAGGAGACGGTCTTCCAGGTGTCGCCGTCGCGTTCGAAGGCGAAGGAGCGGGAGATGCTGCCGCGGATACGCATCGGCAGGACCAGGCGTCCGCCGGGGGCGAGCTGGTCGAGGATCTGCACGGGGATGTCGCCTGCGCCGACGGTGAACTGGATACGGTCGAAGGGGGCGTGGACGGGCAGGCCAGCTGCGCCGTCGCCCAGCACGGCGGTCACGATCGTGGCCCCGGCGTCGGCGAGGTTCTTCTGGGCGCCGTCGACGAGGTCCTGGTCGACGTCCACGGTCCACACGTGGCCGCCGGGCGCTACGAGATGGCCGAGGAGCGCGGCGTTGTAGCCGGTGGCCGCCCCGGCTTCCAGGATCTTGTGGCCGGGCCTGGCGCCCAACTGCTCCAGTTGGGTGGCGACGATCGAGGGTGCGGAGATACAGGAGATCATCTCGCCCGTCGCGTCGTGCTTGATGGGTACGGCGTCGTTGACGTACGCGGCCTGAAGGTCTACGCCGGGGAGGAAGCGGTGGCGCTCGGTGTCCCGGAAGGCGGCGATGACTTCGGGAGTGCGCAGGTGGCCGCTGTCGATGAAGCGGTTGACGAGCGCTTCGCGCAGTTCGGCGGGGTCGGTCACGGAAGTGATGGTGGTCTCCATTCGAGTCAGGTTGGGTTCCTGTGAGGTGGACTGGCGGGGAGGCACGTCGGCTACGCCCCTCTCGGGGAAGGCGACTTGACAGCCCAGCCATGCGGTGGCGACTTGCTCGCCGGCAGATACTGCGGCGCGGTTGAAAGCGAAGATCGCGTGGTGGGCGAGCACCGCGCGCAGGCCCCGCGTCAGCCGTCCCTCGGAGGCGAGCCGGGCCAGCTGGTGCCCGGCGTCCTCAAACGCGGTGACGCGTTCGGCCCATCCGGGCTCGGCGTCTGGCCGCATGGCTGCGTCCGCGTTCATCAGCCGTCGCATGGCTGCGAGTGCCTGGTCGCGCGCAGGGCCGGTGGGTGGGGTGATGGGTGGCCGCAGGGAGCCGATCTTCGCCCAGACGTCACCGGCCTCGAACTGGTCCAGGCCGGCCGACCGGATCATGGTGGAGAGCAGCAGGACACAGCGCTCTTTGGCACCTGGGCTGCCGGTCTCGGCCAGAGCGGCGCGGCTGTCCGTGCAGAACACGTTGTGGGCGACGGTCATGCCTTCGGCGCCGCCGAACGCTTCGGTCTCCGGCTCATAGACGCCGCCGACCCAGTTGCTGGCCAGCTCGTCGGCGACGAGTCGGTCCAGCAGGTCGGCGGTGGGGCGCTCGGTACGCAGTCGCAGCCCGCCGTCCTTGCGCAGGAAGTGGAACCGCTGGTCGCGCAGTGCGGATGACAGTGCCTGAGCGGCCTCTTGGGGCACCCCGGCACCGCCCGGGAAGAACACGGTGGCGTGCCACCAGTCCTTCTCTCTGGTGATGGGAAGGTCTTCGAGATTGACCATGGTCGTGGGTGCTCCTTGTCGGTTCGGCTCGGTTCGGATGGCGGGCGGGGAGTCAGGTGATCAGCAGGGCACTGGTCCAGTCCGTTTCGTTCGTGCCGTCCAGTGCCAGGTGTGCACCGGTACGGCCTTCGAGGAATCCGGGCTTGGGCAGTCGTTCCAGGTCGGCGGCCAGGCGCTGGGTCAGGTCTTCGATCGGCGGGGTGAATCGGTCTGGTGCGGGGCTGTCGTCGGCAACCGCGCGGGCGATGGTCAGCAGGCCGGCCCAGCCGTGGCACAGCGAGGCGTCGGTGATCAGCCCGAGGAAGTTCGGGTCGGCCAGCGTGCGTATGACGGTGTCCTCTGCCGCGAGTCGGCGGGCGGGGTCTTTCAGGGTGAGTGCGGCGAGTTGTTGGGTGCGGGCGATGCCGATCTGGCCGTAGCACCAGGACGGGCGTGCGGGTGCCGGCTCGGGTGGCTCAGGGGCTGACAGTTGGTCATGGGTGGTCCAGTACCAGCAGCCGTATGTGTCCAGCCAGCGTGCGAACACCTCGATGGCGTCGTGCTGCCCCGGGACCTGGACGTCGTGCCGGACGGCGAGGGAGAGCGCCGCTAAGGGACCGGCGATGCCGTGTGCCACGCCGTTGTTGCTGTGTCCGCCGGCCACCGCCTCGTCGGCGGGCCCCACCGGTGACCACCATCCCGGCAATTCCCGGCCTTCGACGCGGACCGGCCGGGCCAGGGAGACCAGATAGGCCAGAACCTCCTCCAACAGCGGCGAGGGCGCACCGCGGGCCAGGAGCAGCGCGCCCAGCCCGGTCAAGCCCCGAATGAGGTCGAACTCCGCGGGATGCGGCAGCGCCCCAGCCGCCTGACGCCGACGAGCTGCGGCCAGTCGGGCGGCCACGACGCGGTCGACGGCGCCCTGTACATCGTGGTCGGCACGCCCGGCGCGTCCCAGCACAAACTCCAGCGCCGGGACGCCGTGGAACAGGGAGGCGTTGCCTCCCGCGCTGACTCCGCCCGCAACCGCCTGGGTCAGGTTGTTTCGTGCGGCGGCGAGATCGCCGCGCTCGATGTGCAGCAGTGCCATCCCGAGTGCGCCTTCGGAGAGGTCCTGCGTCCTGGGCGGACTCGCCGTGGCCGTCATGAGCGCGCCTTCAGTGGGACGACGATGCTGTGGGCCCGCCCGCCGATCCATCCGTCAGCGTCCGGCGGCGGCGCGTCGTGCAGGACCGCGACCCCGGTCGGACTGGCGTCAAGGTGGGCGCGCAGCAGGTCCAGAGACATGTCCTGGCGCAGATCCAGGGGCAGGTGTTGGTCTTCCTCGGCTACCAGCACACGGTCCGGCACGCCGAACCGGCCCATCCAGGCGTGCAGCTGTTCGGCCCACTCATCCCGCATTGCAGAGCGGCCGGGCAGATCCCGGGTCCGCAGCTTCCACCGTGCCGCCACCAGGATCGACCGCCGGTAGTGCAGCGCCGGGGTGAACGGCAACGTCCAGGCTGCGCCCCAGTCGAACCACGACACCTGCGGTGCTGCGGCCCGGCTGATCTCGGCCAGGAACCGGGCCAGGGGAGGGGTGTAGTTGTTCCACACGAAGTTGATCGCGGTCGGCGCAAGCAGCTCAAGACGCCTGCCGGTGGCGGCCTCGGCGAGGTAGAGGCGGCCGTCGCGGAAACCAACGGCCAAATCGGACGGGAAGAGCATCCCCTTCCCGCGGTGCCGGAACTCCCCGACGCTGACCAGCCGGGGCAGCACCTGCGGGGCCCGAGTGAGCAGATCCGCCCTGACACGGCCGGCGTGAAAGGACAACTGGGCCAGCTCCGCGCCGGGCTCGACCGTGGGCAGGCCGGCATACCTCGCGCCGGCCTGCGGGAACAGGTGCCAGAACCGGCCCACAAACGAACCAGCCGCGCGGGAGGCGGTGGACACCCGAAGCCGGAAGTCCCCGCGATCCAGAGCCCCCATCGAGCCGGATTGGACCTGCCCGCACAGTTCGAGATGGGGCGGGTTGACCACCCGCTTACCCGCGGCAGCCTCCAGCTCCTCAATCATTGCGCCGGACAGCGCCACCGCCCTGCGGCCTTCGAGGGCCGCGGTACCGGCCAGTTCCAGCAGCAGCCGGTCTCGCCGGGTCATCGGGCGGGGAGGCTCGGAAACGTGGCCGAACCCCTCGGGAAGTCCCAGGCCATGCTCGGGATCCGTCACCAGCTCCAACGCCACCTCGACGTTCTCACCGTAACGGTCGGTGAACCGCTCGATGTAGCGGCGCCATGCTGGGGTTCCCGTCGGATGCATAGCGAGCCGGGTCAGAACCGTCGCGGCGGTATCCGCCTCCGTCAGGACCGCCTTCGGTAACCGCACTGTGGCGTCCAGCCGCAGATCCGGGGCAGTCACATGGTTCTGGGCGGCCTCACGCAAAGCAGGCGGCAGGGGGACCGTTGGATCGACGACGGTGGCGGGCGCGCGCAGCGAGGACCGCAGCAGCCGCACCCGCAGGAGCTGCGCGAGCAACCCTGCCCGGTGATGTTCTGCCGTGTTCGGGAACTCGGCCGCGAGCTTTTCCGCCAGCGCCGAGTATTGGATCGGTGCGCGTGCCGCGTCGAGGACCAGCGCGACTGCAGGCGTCAGCGCGAGCGAGAACTCCGAGGCTCCTTCGGACGGGACGTAGACGCGCCCGCCCTGCTGCCTGAGCAGGTTGTTGACGCAGACCTCGACCTCGGACATCCGCTCGGTGTCCGCCTCCCAGTCACTGATCGCCGCATCCATCGCCACCGGGTCCGGCCGGCGAACCGCCTGATGCTGGTCCCCGACCCGCACCTCGGCCGTGTCGTCGAACTCGAACAGCGCGACACCCGCGAACAGCCCGAACGGGGCGGAGCGGCGCGTGGACCTGATCGCGTACCGGGCGGTGGCCAGCGCCGCCCGTCGTACCCGGCGCTCCTTCGGCGACCGCCCGTAGAGGATCGACTGGACCTGGCGGGCGAGATCCGGACTGGCGCCGGAAACGGTCTGCCGGAAGGTGTCATCGGCCCACACAGCGGCCAGCCACGAACGCCAGTGTTCGAGCCGTGCGTCGGGACCCGGCCAGGGCGGCATGTCCGGCCCGGCGAGGTTCACCGCGGCGCGCAGCATCCCTTCGCCGGCACCCTGATACAGGCTGTGTCGTGAGCGCGTCATAACCCTCCGTTCTTGGCAGGAAGGGGGCGGGCTGGGCGGAGCCGTCCGTCCAGCCCGCACCGCCGGGACTGGTTAGACCGTGGAGCCAGAGCAGGCGCTCGGGCAGGAACTCCCGCAGGTGTCGCCGGTGCTGCACATCAGCACCGTCTCGGTCTCCGGCGTGTTCTCGATGATGGTGATGTCGAGTTGGAACGGGTCGTCCGCGTCGCCGATGGTCAGCTGTGCGGGAGCAACGGGCTGCTCCAGGGGAACGGCGGTCATGCATACCTCCTTGGATAGGTGCGGGCGGTGCAGGATTCCGGGACCCGGCCGGCCCCGGTGCTTTAGTGCCAGGTCACTGCGAGAATGCCGTGCCGCTTCTGCGCGGCTACCTGAGGCAGAGAGGATGGAGCGGGACCCGGCAGGTACCTGATCATTGCGGCTCCCCGGCGCCGGTGATTCTGAGCCCAGCGCTGCAGCGGGTCCGCGTATGGGTCGGCGAGAGCTTCGGCCTGCGGACCATGGGCGACCCCGTCGCTCTCGAAGCCGCCGCTATCCGTGTTCTCGCGGCGGGTTCGGTACGCGATGCTGTTCTTGGTGACCAGCGCCGCCGCACCGCAGGTGGGGCCTTCGCGGCGCGGGGTTTCCATCACCAGACAAACGGACGCAACGCGCACGGTCATGTGACGGCGGGCGCGGCGCATGACGAGCTTGGGCACGGTGTTCTCCGGGGCGCAGACATGACGTCCAGCGTCAGTGACCGCGACGCCCGGGTGCCCGTTGCCGGACATGATCAAGTGTACTGAGGGCACGGCCAGTTGCCGAATGGTCACCGCTCGGAATGCGCCAGGGGCTGGACTACACAGAGCCATGCGCCACCTCCTTCCGGGCCATGCCCGCATACGACGCGGCCTGCTGGTGGACTGGGTATTCCAAGGCCATTGCCTGAGGCTTGACCAGTCCCGGGTGGACCAGATGCCAGTCGTCGAACAACGGGGCGATCTGCTCTTTCGTCCGCAGGTAGACAGGGCAGCCAGCGGCCGTCACGGCCTTGGCGACCTTGCGAGCGGGCTGGCCGGCGAAGTCGGCAGTGGAATGCGTGATGACGAGCGCACTACCCGAGGCGGCGACCTTCTTGTACTGGTCGACGAGCACTGAAAGGGGGCGAGCGGGCGTGTCGCCGATGTGGTGGAGCACGCTGCCGAACAGCAGGATCACGGGTTCTCGCCAGTTGATCGTCTCCATGATCTCTCGCGAGGCCAGGACGGACTCGGGCTCGCCGATGTCGGCACGCAGGTGTGCGACTGTGGCTGGCGCGCCGACCTTCAACAGTGCACTGGTGTGGGCGTGGACTGCGGCGTCGTGGTCGATGCACACCGCGCGGGCCTTCGGGTGCACACGGGTGATGACGTCCACCGGGTTAAGGGAGTAGGGCATGCCGCAGCCGAAATCGACCAGCTGCCTGATGCCAGCGATCGCCATGGCCTGCACCATCAAGAGCACGTATATGCGCTCGTGGCGGACGGCGCTCTCCAGGAACGGCAGCTTGTCGGCCGCTTGGTGGGCCACGTCACGGTCCCCGGAGTGGTGGTCCCGTCCGCCGAGCAGGTAGTTGTGGATCCGGGCGCTCGACGGCCCGGTCAGAGTGTTGGCTGGCGTCACATCGGGTGCACCGGGGCGGACGAAAAACATCGGGTGGTCAGGTCGCATGATGCTCCGCCCCGTCGGCGAGCGTGTGGACGTCGGGCAGGCGCCAGGACGGGCCGTCGGGCGCGCCCAGCCACAGAGTGTGTTCGCTTTCCGTGATCGTCACACCCAGTTGCTGAAGCGCTGGTTCCCCTGCCGCATGCCATTGAGCGATCGCGTCGAACAGGACGGCGCCGAGATCACGTGGCCCCCACTCGTAGATGCTGCCGGGGCCGCAGAGGAAGACCACTGCTCGCGACGCCTGATGGTCGTGAATACGGAGACGGTCGGCGACCTCCCCTTCCAACTGCTCGGTGCCACGCACCACCTGCATCCGCAGGTCTGGACTAAGGAGGCCAGCGAACAGTCGCGCCGCGGGCCGAAGAGGCGCCTGCGTCGAGCCGGGGGCCGCCGAGGGCCGCGGGGACTCCTGCGACTCGATGAGGGCTCCTTCGCCCGGGCGCTGCTCGCGCAGCCACAACGTCTGCGGAGCCGGTCCGGCAAGGAAACGCCCACAGGCTGACAGCCCGTCCCGCGCCACCCTCAAAGTGAGCAGCGTGCTGGACCCGCCGAGGCCGGTGCGGACCGGTAGACACAGTTGGCCACCGGGGCGAACCTGGGTGACCCATTCCCACGGAACACGGCTCACAGCGCGATGGGAAAGGAGCCCGTCGAACGATCCCGCAGGCCCCAGAGCCCTGGCCTCCAGGCCGCACACCACCTGCACCTGTGGATAGTGCTCCAGGCCCTGCCGTGCCACACCGGCGAGGCGCTCGGTGTCTGCGACTGTGACGACCCGACCACCCCGGAGGTGATGGTCCAGCAAGGCCGCCGTCCAACCGCAGTCCGCGCCGATCTCGGCGATGGCCATCCCAGGTGTTGGAGCGAGCGCGGCAAGTCGCGCGGCGGCGTCCTGCCCTGCTGGGATCACGCCCGTGACGATGCCGGGGCCGCCGTCCTGACCGTCATCAATATCGAAGACGACCATCTCGCCGCTATGGACGAACTTCCCCCATTCACCAGCGTTCTTACTCCGATCCACCCTGCGCCATCGACCACCACGATGAGTGCGGATCACGGCGGGCGCGAAGTCCTGACGACGGTCGCAGGTGAACGCGTCAGCCGCGTGTTGGTGGACGCCTCGACTGCGCGGCCGCAGACTGCTGGCCTCTACGGGGGTCTTCATGCCTGGCCTGCCAAGGCAGCGATGTCTCGGGACGCATCAGAGCCGGCCGCAGGACCGAGGAGGCCGAGCTGCCAGCCGCGCGTGACCGCGTGCGCGGCCGTGGAGGCGCCCAGTGCTCGCAGCATGCGCCGAGCGTCCTTGCGCACGTCAGCCAGCGGGCGGTGCTCGTCGGCCGCAATCTGCTCGACGGTCTTGCCGCTCGCGAGTCCTTCCAGGACCGACCGCTGTTCAACGGGCAGGTAGACCCTTTGGCTCACGGGCTCAGGGACGCCCAAGTGGTGCTGCTGGTAGGCGAGTTCGACCATGGCGGCGCGTTCCAGAGACCCGAGTTTCCCGCCGATCCGTTGGATGTACGTCTTGACGGTGCTCTCGGACACGCCCATGTCGCCTGCCGTCTCCGCGGTCGTCCTTCCCTGAGCGATGCCCAGCAGGGCCTCCCGCTCCTGAGGAGACAGCGGCTGCGCGATGGTCCCGTCCGGGGCCGGCATGGTCATACTCCTTCGGTGTTCTGATGTGGCACGGTCTTCGTCATCGAGAGAGGGCTCCGTGCTCCCCTGGTCTTTCGCTCCCGGCGTGGAGCTACGGCTCGGCGTAGAGCTGAAAGACGAGCTCTGCGACGACGAAGATGGTGGGCAGGCTGATGGCGGCTGCGAGGAAGAGAGCGCCCCAGTGGGTGCGGGCGGTGAGCAGGCAACGTCGGATACGCCCCGGAGCTGGCTCGTCCACCGGGCGCGTTCCCGGTACTGGTGTAGAAGCAGGAGCACGGCGAGTCCGCTCAGGATGAGAAGTCCGATGAGACCCGGCCATGTCACTCCCCGCTCCCCTGGCTGCACTGCTCCGCGTACCGAAGCAGTGCCTCCGTGTGGACCGCGAGACGGAATGCGTGCTCCCTTGCCGCGTCGAGGTCCCCTCTCGAGGGAGCGTCGCGTGCCTCCTGCGAACGCTCGATTGCCTCACGGCGCGAGGCCCATGCCTGGCTCCCGAGGGCGAGCGTTTCCAGGTGAATCGACACGTACGGAACGAGCGTCGTGACGTAGCCGCTGAGGGCTCGCGTGACCACCGCGAGGGTGCGGGGGTGTGGGTAGATCCCCGCCTGCTTCCATGACTTCGCCGTGCGGATGCCCTCACGAATGCGCGTCGAGTCGAACCCAGCGTGCACCGTCCTGGCTCGAATCTCGGCAGCCCCGTGAGAGCCATCGGTGTCAGGAAGGACGGCGAGCAGCTCCCGCGCGGCCTCGGCCATGCTCCGGTGCAATGACGCTGCACGCACGGCGTCTCCGGGAATTTCCTCACCGAGCAGGGCACGGACGCGTGCAACCAGGTCATCCTCGTCAAGGGATACGGTGTCCTCGTCGACTGGAGGCGCTACGCCGAGTAGCGTCATCAGATTCCCTCGCATGAGGAGCAGCTGGTTGTGGCGCTCGTCCGGGTCCTCGCTAACGGACGCGATGCCGGCAAGGACTCGTTCGATCACGTCGCGGATAAGGGCCGCTTGCGACGCAACGTGCGGTGGTTCAGAAGTGAGGATCGACAGAACGGCACTTAGGCCGCTGGAGAGTTGACGAGAAGGCCCCTCTGGCCAGGACACGTCGCTTGCCTGCTCACCCCATGTCTTGGTCACCGGGGTCCTGGCGTGAGGCATCGGGGTAACTCCATCGTCTGGATCCGAGGTTGGCGAGGGGCGGAGCTCTGCTTCGGCGGCTCCCGCAGAGGAGCCGCCGAAGCAGTTCGAGCCGCCACTCGCCGACAAGGGCGGTTCGTACAGGTGAGGCACGGGGCGGCGTGCTACATGGGCATCGTCCAAGGGGCGCGTGGACACCGGTACCGCTCCGCAGGACCCGGTCGGGACGTCCTGGGACGTCCCGCCGACCGGATAACCATCAGGGCCGAACGACCCAACGGCGGTGCGCCGTTGAGGCTGAGATGTTCCGTCGCGCCTTCCAGAAGCCCCTGAAATCTCGGGAGGGGCCGGGGAGGCAGGTAATGGACTCACCACGTCGGTGGAGCATCGACGGCTTAGTTCGGCGGCGGCTTCACGCGTGACCGCAATCATCACGACCTCCTCGCAGGGACGCGGAAGACGCACCACGTCGTCTTGCCGTCTTCGCTGACGCCCCACTTCCGTGCGAGGACGGCGACGAGGAACAGGCCACGGCCGGAGACATCTTCGTCGTCCGCGAAGGTGAGCTTGGCCGGCGCAGGGTTGCCGTCGGTGACTTCGACCCGTATCTCTTCGCAGGCGTAGAGGACCGTCAACCCCATGTCTCCGCAGCCGTGCTCGATGGCATTGGCGACAAGCTCGGAGACGGCGAGCACGATGTTCTCCGCGGTCGGCTCGCATACTTTCCACAGCCGTAGGTGGGCCGCAGTGATCCGACGCATGCGTCCGACTCGGGCCCTGTCCGGAGTGAAGGCCACGGCGAAACCGAGGGCGGTTTGGTGCACGAGTTCTGCTGCCACCACGGCTGTGGCGGGGCTCATCGGGGGCCGGTCCCACTGTGCCACTGCGGGCCGACGCCACCGAGCAGTACGGCGTTGAAGACGGTGTATCTGCCAGTTGAGGAGTTCATGCTGGGGGTGCTCCCGCTCGTCGAGTGGCCGGCCTACAAGAGCGAACCGCCTAATCACGGTGACTGGAATGGGGTCAAGGACTTGGGTGTGGTCAAGGTGGTCAAAGATCGTCTGCGGTGGCGACGCAGGCGGGCGGCATGGTGCCCGCCCGCCAGGTACGTCTGGCGCTGCATCAGCAACGGCACTTGGCATGGATCCAGTGCACTGCGAACGGCAGGGGAACAGACAGGTGAAAGTGCTGGCTACCGATGGTCGTGACCCCGGTGATTTTTACCCTCGGGGTGTCGCCCCGGCTGACCGCACGGATACCTTGCGGTCGTGGGAGAGAATCGTGAGCTTGCTGCCGCTATGGCGGAACTCGACATGAGCCAGGCCGAGTTAGCGCGTCGCGTGAACGCGGAGACTCAGCAGCTCACAGGCAAGCAAGGCAGCCTCACTGACCGAGACATCCGGCGCTATTTACGCGGCGAGACCGCATGGCCGCAGCACAAACAGCGCATCGGATTGGAACGGGTATTGGTGCGTCCGGCCACTGAGCTTGGATTCATTCCCCGATCGCGCAGGGCGCGACAGGCACAAGCGGAGGACCCAGTGCACCGCCGTACCTTCCTTGTCGCAGCGACCGGAACCGCCGTCGCTGCTGGCACCCCGGTACCACGCCTACGGCTGGGGCAGGCCGACGCTGACCGCTTCCACCGCGAGTACAACGAGCTACTCCGCGATGACTCGCGGCTCGGTGGCGTGCGGAAGATCGAGAACAGGGCCGTCGAACTTGCGACACGAATCCAGTCCTCGCTCGCAGGCGGTGGTGCCTCCGACCGAATTCGCCGTCAGATGTACCGGCTTGCGTCCGACGTCACGTGTTCTGCGGCCTTCGCCGCCATCGATGCGAGCGCGCCGCAGCGTGCACGCGCCCACCTCGACAAGGCCCTCACCCTCGCCGGTCTCTCCCGCGACAGCGAGACCATGTATCGGGTGTGGGATCACCAGATGCTCACCTCCAGCCAGCGGGAGAATCACGCCGAGGCGGCGGCCGGCGCGGAGGTGATGAAGCGCTCGTCGGTCGCCCGGCGTAACCCGTTGTACGCGTCGCTGGGGCACATGCGGCACGCAAACGCCCTGGCCAGGTTGCATCAGCCCACGGAGTCATTGAGGGCCTTGAAGTCCGCGGAGGAGGCGTTCCGTAGGGCCCGGGGCGAGCAGCTATCGGAGTGGATCGCGTTCTACAGTCAGGCCGAGTTCGATGCCCTGTCGTCGTACGTGTGGACGGCGCTTGGGGAGCACGAACGGGCCGAGTTCTGCCTTCACCGCACCCTCACCGCCATCCCGGATGGCATGGTCCGCAACAAGGGCCTTTACACGGCGCACCTGTCGCTGTCTCAGGCGAAACAGGGGGAGCTCGAGCTTGCCTGCTCGACCGGGAGGCGGGCGTACGGGATGTTGCTGCCGTCGTCCGGTTCGCAGCGCACGACGAACACGCTCGCCAGAACACGGCAAATCATCGAGGCCACGGGCACCAGGGCGCCCGAGGTCGTGAGTTGGATCGAGGAGTCCCGTCGATGGACCTGAAGCGCTACACCCACGCTGACGCGCGAGACGTCCGCTCGCTGCTCCTCGACATCCACGACGAGGTGTACGCGAACGATCCCGACCCGTTCCACTCCCGCGAACGTTTCTCGTACTTCGTGGACCTGTGGTCGGCGCGGGAGGACTGGCTGTGCGTCTCGGGGTGGGAGAACGGCGGCCCTGTCGGGTATGCGTACGGCTCGAAGTTCAAACCGGGCGGCTGGTGGAAGGGCTCCGACCGACCCAAGGACGTGCGCGGCCGGATCTTCGCCCTTTCCGAGTTGATGGTGGTGCCCCAGTGGCAAGGTACCGGCCGCGCACAGCAGATTCATGACGCGCTGATTCAATCGGTCGATGTCGACTTCGTGACGCTCCTTGTCGACTCCGCGCATCCCAAAGTGCAGGCATTGTACGAGAAGTGGGGCTATGAACAGCAGGACGAGGCCAAACCCTCTGACGACTCCCCGCTGTACGCCGTCATGGTCAAGCGTCTGGGCTGTTGAGACATCAAGGGCGCAGGCCCGGGCTCCTTTCCTGCCGACCCCGGGCCCGGCCGCCTTGAATGACCAGATGTTGCCCCGCAGGGTGACCTTCTGCCACCTGTCGAATAAAGGGACTAGTTGAGAATAGCGTTGGAACTGTGGATGGCCTTGGGCTCCCAGCGAGCGCAGGTCGGTCAACGTGGTCAAAGATCGGGTTCACTGGTGAGGGCGCAAGGATGGCGCGCGAGCGGAACGAGAAGCTAGCCGCACTGCTGGAGGAAGCTCGCTGGTCACGGGCCCAGGCCGCCGCGGCGTACAACCGAGTCGCCGAGGAGACACTGAACGGCGAGGTCCGGGAGAACTCCAAGATCGGGCGCTCCCACGTGAGCATGTGGGTGGGAGGCACCCAGCCGACAGGAATCGCACCCGCTATCTTGTGCCAGGCGCTGTCCCGTCGCTTGAAGCGTGAGATCACGCCACAAGAGATCGGGTTCGCAGCTTCCACCTCACCGGCGCAGGGGGCGCTGGATTGGCGCGTCGATCCGTTGATCACGCTGAACGACCTAGGGAGTGGCGTGGACCCGGAACGGCGCCGCCTGCTGGCAGGCGGGGTGTACTCTGCGGCGGCCCTGATCCTGCCGGACGAGACGTGGTGGGACGCCATGTCGCGGCCACCAGTCGAAGAGCCGTCGACGGGCAAGCGCGTCGGCCTGGGAGACGTCGAGACAGTACGGGAGCTGACCCTAGCGTTCTCGCGCATGGATCAGCGGCGGGGCGGCGGGCACGGCCGGCGCGCGGTCGACGAGTACCTGCGGCATGAGGCCCACAACTTCCTCCGGGGCAGGTTCGCTGACGATGAGACCCGGCGCGCCATGTTCGCGGCCTCCGCCGAACTGGCGTATCTATCGGGTTGGATGGCCTTCGACAACAGCGAGCATGCGATCGCGCTCCAGCGCTTCAATACCGCGGTGAAGCTGGCAGCGCGCTCCGGCGACGCACCTCTGATCGGACACATACTGCGGGCCATGGCGCACCAGGCACTCGACCTAGGGTTCCGGCGCGAAGCCCTTCAGATCGCGCAGGCTTCGGTGCACGGCGAGCGGTATGCAGCCGCCACCCCCCGGGAACGCGCTCTCCTGGGTGTAGTGCACGCGCGGACTCTCGCCGCCAACTGCCACAACCAAGAGGCAGCCCGGGCCCTGCTGCGAGCGGAGGACGATCTGTCGAACGCCCACGACGGCATCAGGGAGCCGGACCGCACGTTCTTCTTCGGCGAGGCGTCGTTGGCGCACGAGACCGCATGCACACTCCGGGATCTCGGTGATCACCAGCGGGCGATCAAGGAGTTCCGGCGTTCCGTGCGCACGCGTGGGACTGCGTTCCGACGGACGCACGCGGTTACCCTCGGGTACATGGGCGCGACGCAGATCGCACAGGGGGGCGTCGAAGAAGCCTGCGCGACATGGGCCAGCGTCCTGGACGCGATGGAGGACGGGATCTACTCCGGCCGTGCGCGGCAGAGGGTCGTCGAGATGCGACAACTTCTGTCGCCCTACCGGAAGCGCGGCATCCCTGCAGTGGGCGTACTCGATGCCCGCGCGGCGGCGTATCTGGCGCAAGTAGATTGATCGCAAGTGTTGTTGAGACGGAGTCGAAAGGCTGGGCCATGACTTTGGAGATCAAGCCGATCGGGGAAGTTGTCGCGGGCCGTAGGGAGGTCGCGGATGACTATTGGGGTGGCGTCGAGTCGGTAATTCAGCTCGATGAGGATGAGTTTCCACTCGACTCTGTGCAGGGCCTGGAGGAATTCTCTCATCTGGTGGTCGTGTGGCACTTCGACCAAGCGTCCCCGAGCGACGTCGAGTACCACGCTCGCAGCCCGCGCGGAAACCCGCAGTGGCCAGCAACAGGCACCTTCGCGCACCGCAACCACCGGCGCCCCAACCAGCTCGCGCAGTCCTTCCCTCGCCTGTTGGGAGTCGACGGCCTCCGTCTGCGAGTGACCGACCTGGACGCCGTGGTCGGTACAAAAATTTACGACCTCTCTCCATTCTTCATCGAGATGGGGCCGCGCGGCCCGGTTCACGAGCCCGCGTGGCCTGGCGAGATGCTGGAGAACTACTGGGCAGAGAAGGGCTGAAACGAGGGGCGCAGTTCGGCTGGGATCGGGTTGTCGTGAGTACGTTTCCCAGCGGTGATCATTTCCAGATTCCGTTGAGGACGAGGGCGGCGCGGGCGATGTCGCCGCTCCGGCTGAGGCCGAGGGCCACGTGCTGCGGCGTGCGCCAGCCGGGCCCATCCCGTCCGGCCTGCTCATGCATGGGGTGTTTCACACCGCTTCGCCGTAGGTCATTGCGCCGAGAAAAACGTCAGTGACCAGCGAACACCGTGCGCGTCCGCCGGGGCCTGGACGGGCAGAGCGCCCGTGCGTTGTCCGAGTCACGATCTACGGCCCGAAGGTCGAGATGGGACACCCGGCGCTGACGAACCGCACATCATGGTGTCGGTGCGCGGTGCCGGCGGCCTGCCCCTGGAGCCGCTCCGCGCCATGAGCGCGCCGTACGAGCGCGACCTGCTGGAGGTGAAGCACGTCGGTCTCTTCGGTGCCCTGCACGCCCGTGTGTCAGCAGGGCGTGCGGGGTTCGGCGACGCGCTATTCGTCGGCCGCGAAGGTCTCGTGAGCGAGGGCGGCACCTGGAACGTCGCCTTCATCGACGGCAACGGGACCGTGGTGTGGCCGCAGGCACCCGTGCTGCCCGGCGTGACGATGGCCCCCTGCGGAAGAACGGCAACGGCGTCGAGCACCGCACCGCCCCTATCAGCATCGACCAGGCCAAGCGTATGGCGGCGGTCTTCGCGACGAACACCAGCATCGGGGTACGCGCCCTGTCGGCGATCGACGACAAGGAACTGCCGGCTCAGCACCCTGTGCTGAGCGCGCTCCGCGAGACGTACCTGTCCATCCCCGGCGAGACCCTGTAGCTGTACCGCCGAGCGGCTGGCCATGCGGTGCGCGGCTTCCCGGACGGGACGCCGATCCCGGGCGAACCACGCGCGGCCGGTCCACCGTGCCACCCCCGTTGTCAGGTGGAGGAGACCGCATACCCGCGCCGACGGATCACGAGTACCTTGCAGGCATGACCTTGGTCCAGCCTTCCAGCCGCCTCGTTCGCCTCTCCGATGCGCCTGGCGAGCTCTTCGTTTACGGCAGGCTCCAGTTCGCTGCCGTCCTCGAAGCTCTGTTGGGGCGAGTACCGGCCCACATTCTTGCTTCCGCACCGGGGTGGCGTGCTGCCGCGCTCGAAGGCCGGGTCTATCCCGGACTCGTTGCCGCGCCCGGAACCGCCGCGGCCGGCCTCTTGCTCACCGACCTGAGCGACCAGGAATGGACGTTGCTCGACTCGTTCGAGGACAACCGATACGACTTGCGGGAGGTGACTCTCTCGACCGGCGATCACGGGTTGGCGTACACCTGGCCGGACGGGGAGGTCCGGCCAGAGGACTGGGACCGAGCCGAATTCGAGAGTCTGCATCTTCAGGCTTACGCCGCTCGGTGCGCCCGGATCGGCCCGAGGCTGGCCGCAGGCGAGCCCAAGGGCGAGTAGGCAGTCCAGCGCCAGGCTGGTCAGACATGGTAACTCTCACCAGCACAAGCGGCTCACGACTACCTTGCTGATATGACGATCTCGGCTGTACCCGCCCGTGCCGTATTAGGAGAAGCCTGCGCTCTCGCAGGCTTCGACCCCGCAGGCGCCGAGCCCGTCCGCCTCGCCGAGAACGAGATCTGGCGCCTCGCCAGCAATGTAATCGTCCGTATCGCCCGCGCCGGCCAGTGGAAGGCCGCCTTGCGCGAGGTCCTCGTGGTCCGGTGGCTCGCCGACAACGGAGTGTCGGCCGTGCGAGCGTTGCCGTTCGAGCAGCCCATCGAGGCCGGAGGCCAGCCCGTGACCTTTTGGGCCGAGCTCCCGCCGCACGAGATCGCCAACGTCATGGACGTCGTGACGCTGCTGAAGCAACTTCACCCATTGCCCGTCCCGGACCTGCCGCTCGACCGGCTGGACCCGTTCGTCCGGGTGCCCGAGCGGATCGAGGCGGCCACGTCGCTGTCGGAGGACGATCGCGCCTGGTTGCGGGATCGGCATGCGGAACTTCGCGAGCAGTGGGAGCGCCGGCCCCAGGGCCTGCCCGAGTGTGTCGTACACGGTGATGCGTGGGTCGTTCACTAGGCAAGTGGGTTGTCGGATTCGAAGGTGTCGCGTTGGCTGATGGCTCTCTAGCCCGCTGCAACTCTCACCGGTCCTGGGCCAGCTTGTAGAGCTCGGCGAGCAGGCCGCCAAGGTCCATGAGCTCCTGCCAGGTGCCTTCTTCCCGGACGCGGCCGCCGTTGAGAAGGATGATCCGGTCGGCGATACGGGCATTCTCTGGGGGTTCCCCAGCTGTGGTGTGACGTCGTACGGAGGTCTCTCGTTGGAGAGGTTGCGACGGTTCTCAGGGGGTGTGGCTCTGCGGTGGATCGTTGCGATCGACTCGTCGAGTGGGGTACCAGTGCGTGCATTCCCTGTACAGCTGCCGTCAGGCACCCGGTACTGGACTGTGGTGGACGACGAGTTGGGGCTGGTCGAGGACGCCGACCGCGCCCTCGGACGACGAGATCACTCGAGTGCGCCGTCTGGTCAAACGTGTCCGTGAAGAACTCGACGACCTCACCGACGAGGACCGGGCACAGATCCAGCAGGCCATCACCGTCGTCCGCAGAACGCGGGCGGGCGTCGTCTCGCTCGGCATGCCGAAGGTGAGGCAACCCCTGCCCGACCTCCGCCCCGAGAGGACCGCATGACCCCCAGCATTGATCGACGGCAAGCAAGCCGACTCCGCACGACGCCGGGATCGCGTGATCAAGGCCCTAGACGCGGCCCTGCGGACCGGAGGCGACATCACCGTCTCCGGCCTCGCCCGCGCCGCCCGGGTCGACCGCAGTTTCCTGTACCGTCACCGTGACCTGCTCGAACGTGTTCACGTCGCTGCCCACACGCCTGTCGAGGAAGGACGACTGGCTGCCGTCAGCCGGGCCTCCTTGCAGGCCGATCTCGCCAACGCGCTGGAGCGGAACACCCGTCTCGCCACGCGAGTGCGCCAGTTGGAGACTCGGCTTTCCGAGCAGCTTGGCGAGCAGGCATGGAGCGAGTCCGGGCTCGGGGTCGCACCTAACATCGACCAACTCCAGCGCCGCATCGCCTCGTTGGAACAGGAACTCGCACAGAAGCGCGGAGAGCTTGAGGAAAGGACGGAAGAACTTGAGGCAGCCCGGGCCGCCAACCGGGAACTGACCCGTGTCCTGAACCAGCCTCACTGTGCGAAATCCCGCTAGTTCTCCTGGCCTCCGTTGAATCCCAACCGGTAGCCAGGGGGTTCGCGGACGGTATTCGCCTTGCAGAGTCGGTGATGACGGTGCTCACCGTCCTTCGGGCGGCCTGGGGCCGTTCCACGGTGTTGCGGGCTTGGTCAGCGACGTCCTGAGGAACGATGACCCCGTCCTTCCCCTCCCGGAGACCGGTACACCCTGCCACCCCGCCCGTGAAACCTTTGGAAGCACCTTATGCAAGCCGCTTGACCCAAATGGCAGACCTTTCTAGAACACACCCTGCCTCTGCTGCAGAATCTAAGTGACTCGGCGGGAGGTAGGGCGGCATGGAAGACGAGAATCTCAGACTGGTCTACGAGTCTGAGCGCCATGATGAGCAGAACACAGCTGCTCTAATCATTGCGGTGACTACGGGAACTCTTGCCTACTTCGCTGCGGCGGTCGCATACCTTGCCGATCAGCAAAGGCAGACAAAATTGCAGCCAGAGCTATTGATGGCTGCACCTTTCCCGTTGCTCATTCTGACCGGGTACGTCACTTTCCAGTACGCGGCATCGCGGGTCAGGCAAAGCTACCTGATGCACCTAGAGGCCCATCTGTCCAATCAGCCGTGGAACCGGAAGGTAAATTTCCCGGGCTTCACCACGCTACATCAAGGGCTATTTGCCGGATGGAAGTCAAGTTTGTGGCCATTCGCTGTTCTAACGGTCCTGACTTTCGTCTCTCACGTCATCATCGTTGTAGGCTTCACTGCCTACACTTGCTACATCGCCTACAGGGAAAATGCGAATGCGGTCGTTTTCTGGCTTCTCGCCTCCTTTTACATTCTCATGATTGCCGTTAATATTGCGGCAGCGGTGATGATGATGAGATTTGCTAATGACCCCGATAGCCCCTATCTGAAGAAGCTCCGCATGATGGCTTGCGAGACGGCCAGGTCGGAGGAGAGGAGGTGGGACACTAGTCGTTCATAGATTCCGTCCCGTCAGAATGGGAGGGGCTTTGAGCGTTTGGCTGCTTAGAAAATTGCGGCCTAACGTCGTCCTGGCACTTGTGGTTGTTGCCAGTGCAGGTATGGTTGGGCTGCTTCGGGTTGTACGGGAGGGGCGATTTTACGATTACTCACGGGCGAGTCTTCCCGGGGATATCTTCATTGGCTGTGAGCTGGCTATAGTCTCCGCCGAGCTTCGCGGGGGTAATCCCTCTGGGTTGCTGTATCGGTCTCGAATTTGGCATACCGCAACTTTTGCCACTTGCCTTCTCTCGGCGCTGGTGCTTCAGATTCATTCGATGAATCAATCAGGTAGGTTGCAGACTGCGGCAAACACCTATCACAACCTCGCCGTCGTATCCATCTTGGGGTATTTTGTAATTTCAACCATTCCGGTTGTTTTCGGGTCTCCAAGGCGCACTAAGGCTGCCGCTGGCGCCTTGTTGCTCACTTGGCTAGGCTTGCTCATTTTGGATATGATCCAAGGTAATCTGCAGAGGAATTCACCGCTTATCTCCTGAGTGTGTAGCCGACCTCAACTCACTCCACCGGACGACGTCCACACGCGGAAGTCGCGCTGCTCCGATGCGAGACCCTCGAGGTCCTGTCAGATGGGGGTAGGTCGGCGGTCTGGGCGTTGAAGTAGATCGCCACTCCTCCCGGGCGGCCATTAGCTCACCCGATCCAGCGATAGCACCACACCTGTTGCGATGGATAGGCTCCAGCACACCGGCGCTGAGCTGCATCAGCCTGAGCATCCCGCCACTGCTACAGCCCGAACCCCCAGAGAATTGGTGTTTTCCAGGTTGTGCGTCACGAAGACCGCGGTCTTCCCGGCGGCGAGGTCCTTGAAGCGGCTGATCACCAGGTGCTCGGCGCGCGGGTCCATCGTTATCTAGAGTTGTCAAGTGAACTTGCTGGTAGATGGCCGATGGCTCTGTCTGTCACATGAGGCACGGTTGCTTCTGTCCACGAGTTACCGACAGCGGTTGCTCACAGTCTCGGGAGGCGGCTGGATCGAGCCGGGTGTTCACGGGAACGGACAACACCCTGCCGGCCGCGGTGCTCCCAGGCAGGGTGGGCCTTCCTCGATAGCTGCGGGCCTTTGCCGTTGGCGAAGTCGCTGGTCGGGGGGTGCGGGAATCCGCGCAGATCGCGCGCTAGCGGCTCCCGAGATACGGTGATGAGGGCAGCACATCACCATGGGCAGAGTCTCTTGTGATGACGATGAGGTGATCAACGTGGCCGGAAACGAAAGCGTTACTAACGTCTCTGCCTTTGCCACACGCGCTCGCAGCGCTGCTCGACGAGCAGCCGCGGCTGCTGCGCATGAGCAATCCCATGACGGCGAGGCATCTCAGGCTGCTCGGCGCGCCGCCGAGGCCGCTGCTGAGGCCGAAGCTGCTGCGGCCGATGCCAATGCTCGCGCGCAAGCAGGCGAACATATGGGAGGCGGGCCATGGGCCCACGTCGCGGAGGAGGCGGCTAGGGCTGCAACGGAAGCCGAGGAAGCCACAAAGATTGTCTCGGTGGAAAAGGGTGAATCTTCCCCGTATGTCGAAGCTGCTAAGGCCGCCTGGATGGCCGCCTCCGATGCGCGGATGGCTGCTGCGCAAATGCCGAACGAGAAGTTGGCCACCAAGGTTGAAGAGCGTGAGGCGCGGGCTGTCGAGGCTTCCCTTACTGCCTACGGTGAGCGGTGATTCCTATCCGTAGGTCGACACTGAACGACTTGGAGGAGCGGCGAGCGACGGCCGCACTCGGCCCGCGAGGAAGGCTCGGCACTGTCGAAGCTCGTGAACAGAGCCACACAGTCTCTCGTGTCCGCGTTCGCGGCATGTGAATGAGGATGGTGGCCGCCCCGTCCGGTGGGGCGGCCACCATCACTCACTCGCTGTCGGGGGTGTTCTCTGCGCGGATCATTCTGCGGAGGCTGGTGCGGGCGGCGGCCAGGTCTTCCCTCGGCGACCGGCCCAACTCCGCCCGCAGTTACGCGACCGCCGCAGCGAGCCGGCCGGGGACGACGTACGCCAGGATCATCGCCCTGGACCTCGTCGCCCAGGCCGAGCAGCAGGCCAAACAGGGCGGCATCGAGCAGGCGTGCACCACCTGGAGCCGAGCCATCGACACCATGGCCGGGGTACGGTCGACTCGCACCCTCAAGGCCGTCCGCTCGCTCCGCTCCGACCTGCGCCCGTACCGGGCCCGCGGCGTACAGTGCGTGGCCGAGCTCGACGAGCGCGCCCGCCTCTTCCTGGCCTCCCACCCGAACTGAGGGCTGCACTGTAGCGGCTGTAGCGTCAGCCGGACTGGTCTCCGGGGCGGGCGGATAGATCCGTGACGGGCCCGCCCCGGTCTGCCTCCTCCGGCGCCGCACTCTTCTCCCAGGCGGGTCAAGAACTGGGAGACTGGCCCCCACCGCGACCGCGGCGCGAAATCACCGCCGCCACGATCGCGGCCGTTCCGGTCACCACCGCAGCCCCCAGCATCGCGGCCCCTGTGATCACTGCCCCGATCACCACTGCGTCCACGTACACGTCAACTACCTCCCTCCTCGACCCCAGCGGTCGAGTGGGACGACAGTGCAGGCTCGGCCCATGTGGTGTCCGAGAGGTCGGGTAAGGCGGGCAGGCCCGTTCTAGGCTGCTGGTCACAGGCCCGCCCGCAGGCGCCCGATGCGGGCGCTGGAGAGGTCGGGGAGCACGGGGAGGCATCATCACCGCAGCGGACGCCCACAGGTTGCGCAGCGAGCTGCACGCCCTCAAGAAGCGGGCCGACGAGGCCAGGCGAGCGGCCAGGCTGCCCTTCTCACAGAGCGAGGTAAGGAAGGCCCTGAAGGCGGAGCCCTACTCGTTCACGGACTCCCGAGCGCAGCGCATCTCGAAGCGCATCAGCGACTGGGTGCCGGAAGACCCGACGGCCAAGGCTCGCGTCCCTCGCGACGCCGACTCGGTGTGGGCGCTCGTGCACCTCTGGAGCCACTGGGCTGGCGAGAAGGAGCCGAACCAGCAGTACTGGAGCGACCTCATCGAGAGGGCTCAGCCAGCGGGCCCGCGTGCGGGGCGGGCACAGGCCGTAGAGCCGACCCAGGGCGACTGTCGCGGGGGCAACTCCACCGATGTGGACGATCCTCGGCTCCGGCAGGCGATCCGTAGAGTCTTCCGCCTGCTGCACTCCCTCACGCAGCAGGGAGCACCGCAGGTGTACGTCGGCATCATCGGGGACTGGCTGGGCGAGGACGCGGACCTGCGGGGCCAGGTGATCGGCTACCTGTCGGCGCGGCAGCTCATCGCCAGATCGGCCAAACCGATCTGTCTCACCTTCGTGCCGGGCATGCCGAACTTCGAACTCACCGAAAAAGGAAGAACGCTGGGCGGGGACCCCATGTAGTGGTGGGCGCCAGCCGCTGTACCGCTACCACTCGCCCCCGTTTGTCGCAGGGCGGTCATGGAGAGGCGGTCCACGTCCATGGCCGTGGGCCGCGTCGGCCGCGCAGACAGTCGACGCGCAGTAGGGCCTCGGAAGTGAATTGAGGCTGCTCCGTGGCGAGTTGGGCGAGGTAGCACATCATCCGCAGTTCTCGGATGTCACGTAGAAGCGGGTAGCCGGGCCACTCGGTGACGTCGACGCCGTAGGTCTGGGTGAACGCCTGATAGTCGGCCTGGCTGATCATGTTGAACGACGTGTACTTGATGGCGGTGGAGACCAGGTCCCACTCGGGACGGCCTACAGAGAACCGCTCTAGGTCGAGGAGCCGCACCACGCCGTCGTCGGACACCGCGAGATTCCCGCTCCACAGGTCGCCATGAACGGCTGTCTCGCTCAGCCCGGTCGGTAGCCCGTCCGCCCACCGGCTTTCGAGGGCCGCAAGGTGTCCGAGCACCCACTCCCGGTCGTCGGGCATGAGGACTGTTGCTGTGGTGAGCCGTTCCCTGAGCCGTACGAAGGGCGCCAGGCGGCCAAAGTTCCGGTCGGCGGGAACCGGGAGGCCATGGAGCTGGCGCAGGATGGTGGCGGTCTCGACAGGGGTGCCTGGGCGGTGCGGTGGCAGCTCCTTCCAGAAGGTCACCGGCCGGCTCTCGACCAGCAACGGCTGCTCCACCGGGAGGGCTTCGACCGCTGCCACTCCGTTCTCGGCGAGCCAACGAGCTACGCGGATCTCCCGTGCTGCGACCTCGTGTTGGCCGACTCGGGCAATGCGTACGACGACGGCCCCCGGCAGCCGATAGATCGCGTTCTCGCCCTGCCGGATCCCTTCGGCATCCGTCGCGTCGATGCCGAGCTGGCCGCAGGCTGTCTTGAGGATCTTGGCCATGGTGTCCACGGGCCGAGCTTGGCACACCGATCGCACGCAGTGGCCCGCGGGCGAGAACGACGAGCCACGCCGTTGACCATCCGGACCGATCTCCTGCTCCTGGCGCTCGTCCTCCTCGGCCGTCGAGACACTGGGAACGGGGTTGACCAGCGCATAGGCCCCCGATGCCCAGGAGTAGAAGGTGTTCAGGGCGGCACGGTCGGTGTCGAAGCTCCCCGGCATGATGCGCTCAGGGTTGCGGACATCCGTCAGACGCCAGTCCTTGAACGCCTCCACGTCCTGCGGCGTGGCCTCGGTCCAATCGCGACCGACCGCGTCGAGGAAGTTGAGCCACACCACCAGCGTCATCGCGTAGCGCCGCCACGTCCTGGGCTTCCGCCCCGTCATGGGACGTACACGGAAGAACAGGTTCAGGCGAGGGTCAGGCAGCATCCCGTGCGGAGGGATGATGATCGGCGTACCGTGCCGAGCTTTGTTGCGCGCGGCTCGCTCATGGAGGTCTCCGAAGGAAGCGAGGTACTCGTCCGGCGGGCTCGGTGCAGGCTTGAGGAAGTCATAGAACTCGACTCTCCACCCGTCCTCGTTCTCGTCGCCCAAGTCCCCTCCACCGCCATCGAATCCGACAACTTCAGAGAGCCTAGTGAAGGGTGGGCAACGTCGTACGTACGATGGACGGGCCGGTACTGCTGGACTTCGAGCGTGCCTCCGTCGGGCCGCCAGAATGGGATCTGGTGTCCATCGCGGTCAAGGTGTCCACGACCGCCACCGTCACCGCAGCGGAGTATGCCGAGTTCTGTTCTGCGTACGGCATAGACGTCACGCAGTGGGAGGGGTACCACCTACTCGCTGGAGCCCGTGAGTTGCGCATGACTACTTACGCGGCCCAGCACGCCGCAACGCGCCCCGTGTGGCAAGCCGAGGCACAGTACCGCGTCGACTGCCTGCGCGGCCGTGCCGAGCCGCGTCCCTGGAGCTGGAAAGGGATCATGTGATGTATTACATGCATCCGGTCGGGCGTTCTAGCCCACGCCTTGTTGTGCGTGAGCTCGCCCTTGAGGACGTGGATGCGGTGCTGGCCATCTACGGCAGCCCCGAAGCTACGGAGCACCTGTCGTTCGAACCGCGTAGCCGTGAAGAGGTGGCCCAGATGGTGGCCAGGTCGATTGCCTCGGCGAGAGCGACTCCGCGCATCGAATACGCGCTCGCCGTCATCGAACGGGACACGAACGAGCTGATCGGGTTCGGCCGTCTCGCTGCCGATCCGCATCAGCAGCGCGGAGCCACCATGGGCTTCGCATTGCGTCCAGATGCCTGGGGCGTCGGATACGGCGTGGAGATGGTGCGGTTGCTGCTCAGCGTCGGGTTCGACGATTTGGGTCTTCACCGCATCTGGGGAGCGCGATCTCCTCTTAACGACGCATCGGCCAAGACGATGGCGGCTGTCGGCATGGTTGAGGAAGGAGTGATCCGAGAGCACGTCCTGAAAGCTGGCAGATGGCGGGACTCCGTCGTGCACGCGATCCTCGATCGAGAGTGGCAGTCCACCACGCCGGTGTAGGACTCCTTCATGCGCTGGCTGGGTCGCACCAACTCGCCCTTCGCTGACGGTCATCGGGATTCTGCTGCACGGTGCGCTACGCGGCGGCTCGTTTCGGCCCCGACGGCCGGTGACGGGCCCGCGTGGCTCTGCCAGCACTTCCTGGCCCCTCTTGGCAAGCTGACGCGCGGGGATAGTCAGGACCGTTGAAGCTACCCGCGGCTGTTCACCTCATGTACTGGTGCCGGTGGTGAGAGCCAGGGCGTGCGCGCGGACTCCCGGGTCGGTGGCCAGAGCCGCATCGGCGAGGAGGTGGATGCGCCAGTACAGGTCCAGGCGCTGCTGATCGGCTGGGGCGTGCCCATGGCTGAGCACGGGAAGAGATGAGAGCAGACGCAGACGTACGGCGAGGCGGGCGAGGTCGGACACCGGGTCGCCGAAAGCGGCGAGTTCCCAGTCCAGCAGGAGCCGTGGACCCTCTGGGACGCGGACCAGGTGCCCGGGCTGGAGGTCGTGGTGGAGCAGCCGGGGCTCGATCTCGAGATTCACTTGGTCGAGGTCTCGGCGGAGGGCTGCTGCGGCAGTAGCGAGATCGGGTGCGGCGGCTGTGTAGAGGTTCATGCGGTCGTGGAGGTAGTCGCGCCAGGTGTGGTGGCGGGTGGCTCCGGCGAGGCGCCCGAAGTGGGTTCCGGGGATGGCGTGGACTGTGGCGAGGGGGCCGGCGAATTCATCCAGGAACTGGTCGGCGGGGACAGGCTCGGCCTGGACGGCGCTCTGGGCGGTCCAGGCCGGCTGCCTATCGACGTCGGCGTGCAGCAGGCGAGGGCTGGGGGCCCGGTGGTAGGTGAGGAGGGCGAGGGCGGCGGCCTCGTTGGCGGCGCGGGCCGGGTCGCTGTAGTGCTTGAGGATGTATGGCTCGCGCCCGCCGATGTACCAGACGCGGTTGGCCTGGCCGGTGGTGATTTCGGTGGCACCGTCGGGGACGCGGCCGTCGATCCTCATAGTCAGGCGATGTCGCCGAGGTAGCGGGTGGGGGGCTCGCTGTGGGCGAGGTCGGCGATCGGTCCCCGCAGGCCCTGGGGCAGGAGGTTGAGGCCGGTCACCTTCTCCAGTTCCACCCATTCCAGCCCGGTCTGCACGTCGTCTTCTGCGTGGCCGCCGAGCTGGCCCGGGTCGCCTTCGGGCCGGCACAGGAAGATCGCTTCAACCCGGTGGTCCTCCGGGGCGCCGCCGTGATGGGCGCCGATGTACTCGCGCAGCCACAGTAGGCGATCGGGCGTGACGTCCAGGCCGGTCTCTTCGTGGACCTCGCGGCGGACCGTGGTGTCGAGGGCCTCGCCGGGGTGCTGGCCTCCGCCGGGAAGGAAGTAGCAGTCCTGTCCATCCCAGTGGGCGCGCTGGAGGAGGACGTGGCCGTCATGGAGGACGACGGCCTTGGCGGCGTTGCGGACGGTCGCGGTAACGGTTTCAGCCACGGGGGCTCCCATTCTTGCTCGGGGGTTGAGGTGTTCAGCGTTCAGTCTTACCGAAGCCGAGGCGGTGTCCGGTGGCCTTGGCCCAGATCAGCCGCCAGGGCCCGGCCAGCCGGATGAAGGGCTGGAAGGGGCTGGTCGCGACGAGCGCGATCGGACGCGCTGGGGCAGCGAACGGGGTTGGCTCGGTGGTGGCGGGCGGGATAACGCGGTGGTGCAGAGCCGGTGCCAGGGCGAGCAGCCGGGCGGTGGTGATGGGGCCGTGAAGGAGGACGCCGGCTGCGGCGAGTCCGGCCCAGAGGGGGCCTGCCCACCAGGCGCTGGCCACGGCGGCGGTTAGCAGCGGTGCGCCGAGGAGCCAGGCGGCTTCGTCCGTCCACTCCCGCAGTATCAGGGCGGCCCTGGCCGACCGGGGCAGGGTGCTGGGCAGGTGGGCGACCTCTCGGGCGTGGCGGTCGGGACGGGCGGAGGCGGTGAAGGCGAGCGCATGGAGGTTGGTCAGGCCGGCGGTGTCGGTGTAGGGCTCGTCGAGGACCAGGGCGGTGGATGGTGCGAAGTGGGCGCCGAGGAGGGAGAGGCGGTGCCCGGTGCCGAGGTCTTCCATCGGTTCGGGGAAACCGTCCAGATGGCGCAGGGCCGGGAGGTGGACGGCCATGCCGCACCCGACGGCGTACACCATCGGCCGCAGCCACATCCGGACCGGTTCCGGGATCCGGGAGCGGGTGAGCCACTGGTGGAGGCGTACGCGGGCGAGTTCGACGCCGAGGGAGCGCCGCAGCTGGTAGACCCACTCCTCGGTCAGCAGGAGGCCGGCGATGCCGCGGGGGAAGGGGCGGCGGGTGAGCAGAGGGAGCCGCTGTTGCTGGATCAGTGCCGGCATTCGGTCGGTGAGTGTCCGGTGGGTTGCGGCGGCGTCGGCGAAGGCGGTCAGGGTGGCTGCGTCGGGGACGGCGTCGGCGTCGTAGACGAGGATGAACGTGTCGTGGGCGTGGGCGTCCTCGCGCCAGCCGAGTGGCCCGAGCACGTCGGGGAGGCGGTCGAGGGCGAAGTTGAGCTGTCCGGGCTTTCGGCCGCCGACGTCGGGCTGGTGCAGGTGCACCAGCGGCAGCCCGCTCGTGGGGCCGGTGGTCAGCGCGGTCACGATGTCGGCGGTGCTCGGCTCGGCGTCGAACTGCTTAGCCAGCACTGCCAGGCGTTCGTCGGGCGGGGTGGTGTTGACGGTGGCGGCAACGGCGGGGCAACGGGCGGCGGGGAAGAGTCCCCGCAGATGGGATGGCGTCAGTGTGGGCAGCGCGGCGAGCTCCGCCAGGCGGGCGCGGTGTTGGGCGCGGGCGGTGTGCTCGCGTTCGGTGGTGATGACCGCGACGGCGGCCCGGCCGGTGGGGTAGTCGAGCCCGGTGAACGCGGCGATCGACTGGGCGGCGACGGCTTGTTCGCGGAGCATTGGTAGCAGCACCACCAGCCACGGCGCTTCCTTATCCTCGTCGGCGGGGCGGCGGTGGGCGGGGGCGGACAGCAGCCACTGTGCACTCACCTCGACAGCGATGGCGGCCCAGCTCGCGCGGGCCAGCAGCCCGGTCACGAGAGCGGGCACCACAACGTCCAACCACACGTCGACGGCGCTCATCCTTCCCCCAGCAACTGGTAGACGGTGCGCACTTGGTCGGCGACCAGCGGCCAGGCGAAGCACTCGGCCCGCTCCCGGGCGGCCATGCGTCGTGCGGTGTGGTCGGCGGTGCCCAGCTCGGCAAGGAGCTTGTCGGCGGCTTCGGCTGCGGCCGGGACGTTGCTGGGTGGGACGAGGACGGCTGCCGGGCCGTTTCCGGTGTAATGCCGGATACCGCCGATGTCCGTAACGACGGCTGGGGTACCGCAGGCGAGTGCTTCCAGCAGAGCGTTGTTGGCGCTCGCCCCGGTCAGGGGCAGCAGTAAGAACGCAGCCCGCCGGTACAGGCCGATCAGTTCCTGTTCGCTGATCCCTTCGAGGATGCGGGCGGCCGGGTGCCAGGGGCGGGAGGCGGCCTGCCGGGTGACGACGGTCAGCTCGATCTCCTCGCCGTGGCGGCGGTGCAGGAGGTGGTGGACGGCGTCGAGGGTGTCGAAGTCGCGCAGCCACCAGCCGACGGTCAGCACCAGTGGACGGCCGGGCTCCGGTGACGCGGCGGCGGGGGTGAAGGCTGTGGTGTCGATGCCGTGCGGCACCAGGTGCACGCGCTCGTCCGGGAGCAGGTTGCAGAAGAACGCCTGCTGATGGGAGTCGAGGACGATGATCTGATCGGCCCGCGAAGCTAGGCGCTGCCATACCCGCATCGGCAGCAGCCGTGCGAGTTGGTCGGGCGGCTGGTGGTAGGTGACGGCCGTCGGGCCGGTGCGGTGCCGGGAGAACCAGAACTGCTCGTCCCCGTACAAGACGTGCGCGGGCTGGCGGGAGGCGAGGACGCGCAGGTCTGTGGCGAAGTGCTTGGCCGGGTAGAACGGTAGAGGGCACTGTGGGCCGAGCACGCGGTGGGCGGCCGTGAAGGCCAGCCGCGCGCCCCGGTGTCGAGGCGGGGTGATGCGGCGAACTTCGGGCAGGTGGTCCAGCAGGCGGTCGTAGCCGCCGTTGGTGGTGTGCCAGGGCACGCGGACGACGGAGGCGATCACGCGCGTCACCTCTCTGTTGCGGGCAGCAGGTCGAGCCGGCGCAGCTGCGCAGTGATGGCAGAGGGCCGGTCGAGGCGCACCACAGTCAGGTCGGCCGTGCGGTCGGGGTGGAGCCGCTCGGACCAGCGGCGGCGGTGCCGGTGGTGGTGCAGAGGTCCCCAGCGCAGGATGGAATCCGGGGCCAGCAGGTGGCGGAAGGTCTCCCGGTTTCCGGCGAACAGCTCTTCGCCGGTGGCGGCCCGGCGCAGCGAGCGGTTGACCAGCCGGGGCAGACAGATCCGCAGCGGCAAATCGAGCCACAGCACCAGCTCGGCGCGGTCCAGGAGCATCTTGGCGACCTCGCCGCCGTAGTTGCCGTCCGCGATCCACGCCGGTCCAGCGAGGCGGTCACGGACGCCTTTGTGGAAGACGGGCGTGTCCAGGGGAGTCCAGTCGGGACCCCAGAACAGCTCGTCAAGGTCGATGCCAGGCAGACCGGTGTGCGCGGAGATCGCTGCGGACAGCGTCGACTTGCCCGAGGCAACCGGTCCGACCACGGCTATGCGGCTTGGGGTCACAGGAGCCTCCCCGCC
The DNA here is from genome assembly GCF_014650715.1 of Streptomyces bluensis. Lineage (GTDB taxonomy): Bacteria > Actinomycetota > Actinomycetes > Streptomycetales > Streptomycetaceae > Streptomyces > Streptomyces bluensis. The sequence continues at coordinate 97,393 of NZ_BMVM01000022.1, forward strand.
ACGGTGTCGGCGATCCGCTCCAACAGGTCAGGACTGTGCACGCCGGCCGTGATCGCGAGGACCGGCACTGTGGCGATGAGTCTCTCGATGAGGGCGGCGGCTTGGCAGGCCAGGTCCTCCACCGGCCGGGTCCGGACGGCGAACCATGGCTGGCGCCAGTCCTCGTCGTACGGGGTGCAGCAGGCCGCGGCAAGAGCGGTGCGGGCCTGCTCCGCGCCGAGGACACGGCTGCTCAGGCTCTGGTCTTCCTCGCTGAGCTGTGGGATGACGACGAGCCGCAGTCGCGCCATCTCCTGTACGCGAGAGGAGAAGGCGCGGGCGAACTCGCGTGGAGTCAGGGCCGCTTTCCGGGTGCTGCCAAAGGCGTCGGGCAGCGTGTGCGGGTTCGGCAGGCCCGCGCGCGGGGCGACTGCGGACAGGGTCCCGCCGCCGATCCGGACGGAGATCGGCACTCCGGCCACCACGCTGGCGTCGGCGGTGACCAGCGCCCGGTCGGAGGCGATCAGGTCGGCCCCGCGGTGGGCGGCCAGCGCGGTCAGCACGGTGGTCTTGCCCGCCCGGGAGGGACCGGCGATGAGCACACCATGGTCGTCGTGGGCAGCGGCTGCGGCGTGAAAGGAGGTTAAGCCGCGACTCTCGGCGCAGCGCAGGACGACCTCGCGGACGGCACGCATCAGGTATCGCTCGCCGCCCTCGGCGCCAGGTTTCAGCAGCACGGTCAGCCGGCCTGCCGCATCCCGGGCGTAGAGGTGGTCCTGGGGCAGGTGCGTGTCCGGGCCGGGCTGCCACCAGGTGATCTGGTCGAGCTGGCAGGAAAGGTACGGCTCGCTGCGGAACGGCACCACGGTCAGCGACTCGGCGCCCCCGGCGCGGGCCATCTGGTCTTGGAAGCAGTCCGCGTCCTGACGCACCCGGACCGTCGTCTCTTCCCCGCACGGTGGGGCGAGCTGGTGCTCGGGAACGAAGGCCCGAAGGTACCGCTCTTGGGCGGCGTCGAAGGTGACGTCGGTGACGACCTGGAAGCGGTGTCCGGCGAATAGAACCGTGGACGTCTTCGCGCCGGTCACGACCGGCACTCCACCCGGACCGCGGACAGGTCGGGTGCGGAGGCGAGGAGTTCCTCGCGCGTCCCGTTCAGCAGGCGGCGGGCGATGTCAATGCCCATCTTGACCGCGTGGTCCATGTTGCCGATCTCGTAGCGCCAGGTCCCGAAACGGCCCCGGGGGTAGATGCCATGGGCTTCCATCCACGGCACTACCTGCGCCAAGACTTCGTCTCGCCCCAGGGTGGGGACCGGGTAGGCGTACGGGATCACCTCGACATGGGTGCTGGCGAGCGGCGCCTGCTCGGGCACCAGGCCGTGACGGCGCAGCGCCTGGTCGCAGGAGCGGACCAGAGCATGGCGGTCGAGGCCCTGGCCGGGGGTGAGGGAGGTCTCGGTCATCCAGGCGCTGTAGGTGCCCGTGTCGGCGCCGGGGACGTTGGCGGGCGCGTACTTGCTGAAGTTCGTGGCCCGGTAGAAGGGGATGTCGGGCTGCGGGAAGTAGAGCCAGGACCGGCTGTCGGTGGTCGGTGTCTGGTAGCCCAGGCCGACCATGGCCACGGTGGTGTGCCGCAGGCTCCGGGCGGCCGTCCGGAGCGAGGCCGGGCAGGTGGCGGTCATGGCGGCGAGCTGGTCCAGCGGGCCGGTGGCCACCAGGTGGTCGAAGCCGACCTTCTTGCCCCCGGCGAGGATGACGGTGCGGGTGCCGGGATCGATGGCGACTACGTTCGCCTGGGTGCGCAGGCGGCTGGCGTCGATGCGGGCGGCGAGCCGGCGCCAGATCTCGCCGGTGCCGCCGGACGCGGGGAAGGCGAAGGTGGCGTTAGGGCCCCACCGGCGCGCGGGTACGGTACCGACGAACGCGGCCAGGATCTCTTCGACGTCGACGGGGGCCACCCGCTCGGCGACCCACGCAGAACCCATGTCCTCAAGCGGCGTTGCCCAGACTTTGGTGTTGTATGGGGCGAAAAAACGGTCCACCAGGGCCTGCCCGTACACGGTGCCCAGCCACGTCGCGAAGTCCGCCGGGGCTGCGGATCCCCCGCTGTCGTCGGGGCGTGCAGCGAGAAGATCGCGAAGGCAGGCCGCGGCGTCCGGCGCCGGGAGGTGATGGAGGTGGTGCTGGAAGGGGTAGGGCATCCATCCGTCGCCGTAGCGGATGTAGGAGGAGCGGTCGTGGTGCAGCAGCTCCTCGGTGGTGAACAGTTCGGCCAGCAGCCGGTCGAACTCGCCGAAGTGGGAGAAGACCACGTGGCCGCCCAGGTCCCACGTGAAATCGGCCGCGTCCACAACGGAGGAGGCGAGCCCGCCTGGGGCGGACGAGGACTCCAGCAGCAGGAAGTCGCGGTGCCCGAAGCGGGTCAGCTCGTCGGCGCAGGCCAGACCGCATGGTCCAGCCCCGAGTATGACGATCCGGCCGGTGTCTGGCGCGTGCGCGGGGTGGGGCATGACGCCCTCCTTCGATCGGCAGATGACGTGGACACGCCCAGCAACGGGCTGGGCGGCGTTGCGACGGCGGTGACTCGCGGCTCAGGCGGGCGGCGAGCAGGATCGCTGCTTACCCGGGGGCAAGGGCTCAGGGAGGCGGGAGCCAGTCGAGGGGCGTGGCCCTGGAGTCAGGCCATGCAGCAGAGTGCTCAGACGGAACAGGCCGGGTCCAGCAGCGTGTACGGCAGCCTCTAGCCGGGCCGGATCCGCGCAGAGATGGTCGATGCCAGCACGGGTGAGCTCAGTGGTGAGTTGGTTCTGGCATGATCGTGGTGTCACGAGACGGCGCTCCCGGGGACGAGGAATCCTGTCCAATGCCGTCTGTGACCGCGACGCCCGGGTGCCCGTTGCCGGACGTTGACGAGTCTATCTGTGCTGTGACGTAGGGAGTTGGGTATTTTCGTGTGGGCGACTCGTCCACTCGTTCGGCGGTCGCAGTCATGGCGTGGGACGGCAGCAGCCCAAGGCCCAACATCACGGCCTCGGTGGCCGCCAGCTGGCCGCTGGCCCCGCAGGGACGCCTGTGGCCGGAAGGGCCGGGGTGGACGGGCTGGTTCGACCACTACAGCGACGGGTGATGAGTTCGTTCAGCGGTAGCGCAGGCTGGCTGCTTGGCTCGGTGGACCGGCGGGACGCGGCTGGCTTGCGACCGCCTTCTATACCTGTCACCTTGGACGCCCGCTGACCAGCTCAGTGCGGACGATGCCGACCTGGCCGTAGCACCAAGAGGGGCGCGCGGGCTGCCGGAAGACAGATTGTCTTCTCCATCAGCGGAGGACCAGACCGCGCGTGATCATACGAGCACCGGCTGCAGGGCAGGCGGTGGCGGCGAATTTTGTGGGCCGACGCATGGCGCGGATTCGTGCCGGGCGGGCGAAACCGTGTTCCGCAGCCGCTACTGTTACGACCCGCCTGATCTCCCGCCAGATTTGGAGCAGCCCCAGATGAACAGCGCCCCTTTCCGTCTCGTTGTCACGGGCGGCGGGACCGGTGGACACACATACCCGGCGCTGACTGCTGTGCGTACTCTGCAGGCCCGGCTCGCTGCCGAAGGTAGGGCGCTTGAGACTCTGTGGATTGGGACGGCTGACGGCCTGGAGGCACGCGTGGCCCCGGCCGAGGGCATCCCGTTCACCAGCGTGGTGACCGGTAAGATCCGCCGCTCGAAGAACCCGCTGAAGCTGGCGTCGCCGGCGAACATCAGGGATATGGCGCGGGTGCCGCTCGGGGTAATGCAGGCCCGGAAGGCGATCGATCGTTTCCGGCCGGATGTGGTCCTCGCGACGGGCGGCTATGTGGCGGTCCCGGCCGGGCTGGCGGCTCGGATGAGCCACCGTCCTCTGGTGCTGCACGAGCAGACGGTCAGGTTGGGGCTGGCGAACCGGAAGCTGGCGGCGTCGGCGACTCGGATCTGCGTGTCGTCGGAGTCGACGCTTGAGCTGCTGTCGGAGTCGGCGCGGCAGGTCGCCGTGGTGACGGGGAACCCGGTGCGGCCGGAAGTGCTGTCCGGAGACGCGGACAGGGCCGTGCAGGCGCTGCAGGTGTGGGGCTTCGAGCGGCAGCTGCCGACCGTGTACGTCACCGGCGGCGCGCAGGGCTCGCAGCAGATCAATGAGCTGGTCGGCGAGGTGCTGCCGTGGCTGCTGCAGCAGGCGAACGTGGTGCACCAGTGCGGGCCGGCCAACGTCGAGGGACTGCGGGCGCGGGCGGCCGGGCTGTCCGCCGAGCTCGCGGGCCGGTACTACTTGGCCGGGTTCGTCGGCCCAGAGCTGCCGGATGTGCTGGCGCTCGCGGATGTGGTGATCTCCCGCAGTGGTGCGGGGACGTTGGCGGAGCTGACCGCGCTGGGCAAGCCGGCGGTGTTCGTGCCGCTGGCGTCGTCGGCGGGCAACGAGCAGGCGCACAACGCGCGGCATCTGCAGGAGGCCGGGGCCGCGGTCGCGCTCGAAGGCGCGGTGACGGCGGAGCAGGTGCGGAACGCGTTGGGCCCGCTCCTGGCCGATGCCCAGCTTCGGTGGGCGATGGCGGAGCGGGCCCGTGCGTATGGCCGTCCGGACGCGGCCGACAGGCTCGTGGTCGAGCTCCTGTCCGCCGCGTCCGGCCAGTCGGTTACTGGGGTGGCCGGCTGACGTGAAGAGCCGTTCCTGCCTCAATGAGGACGGCGCAGTCGTTGAATGCGTCGTCGTCCTGCCCCATCGGGTCGGGGACGTCGCGGTCGCTGAGGTACAGGGCGAGCTTGGGCTCGTTTGGCTGAGTGCAGATCGCCCGGAGCGTGTCGAGGACCGAGGTGTCCATCGCCAAGACGGTGTCCGCCCAGTCGAGCATGCCCAGGGTGATCTGCCGCCCGCGGTGCCTGGTGAGGTCGTGGCCCAGGCGTCGGGCCCCCTTTGACCATGGACTCGTTGGCGGGCTGGTCCTGCCATTTCCCGATCAGCCCCGCCGACCGGACCTCCAGGCCCGGCCCGCCTCTGTGGGCCAGCGCGTTCTGGGCGAACGGGCTGCGGCAGTAGTTCCCCAGGCACACCGTCAGGACCTTGCGCATGATGCGGCTCCAGCGGTCTTGAGGGCTTGGTGGAGGGCGGTGGTCACCTGGTCGATGTCGTTGTCGGTGAGGTGCTGGTGGAAGGGCAGCGTCAGGATCTCCTGGCCGGCCTCCTCGGTGGCCGGGAGGGGGCGGTGCCAGGCGGCGAAGGCGGGCTGCAGGTGGTTAGGCGGGTAGTGGACGCCGACGCCGATGCCCTGGGCGTGCAGCTCGGCGAACACTTGGTCGCGGTGGGGCACGCGGTAGCCTGCCTGCCCTCCCGTGATCTCAACTCAGAACAGGCCCTAGGTGTATTGCCCTGTGAGGTTGGGGACGCGGCTGGCGGGTGGTTGCCCGTTGAGCGCGGTGTGTCCGCGGTGGTGATTGTAGGTGTGCAGCCAGCCGGGGAAGGCGTCGCGTCGTTCCTGCTCTGAGCGGTAGGGTCGGGCGTAGGCCCACTCGTCGAGCAGGGTGCGGTTGAGGCGTTCGACCTTGCCGTTGG
>NZ_BMVM01000023.1 GCF_014650715.1 Streptomyces bluensis
ACGGCGCCTCTCGGGCCCGGTGGCACCACCCCCCAGGTCATCCGTTCGACAGGGGGGAACAGTCATGCCGGGCCCGGAGGCCAGCGGCCCTCTTGCAGGACCGCGAAGAACATAACGGGGGGCGTCGACGACAGCGAGGAGGAGAACAACATGAAGATCGAAAAGACCATGGGGGTGGGGGTCGAATGGCGTGTAGGCCTCTGTGCGTGGCCCACACGCCCCTCACACGCAACCAGTGCGCAAAAATGAGAAAGAGCGGGACCCAGTGAGACTGGGTCCCGCTCTTCACGTTGGGCATCTGCGCTGGTCAACCGCATGATTGTGCTGGTTGAGGCGTAGTGCCCCCGGCAGGATTCGAACCTGCGCACACGGCTCCGGAGGCCGTTGCTCTATCCCCTGAGCTACGGGGGCGGTGTCGGTGGCGCGGTGTGCGCGGCGACGGGTAGAACCCTACCAGCTTCGGAGGGGAGGTCAGGAACGGGTTTCCGGTGGGCTGGGCGGGGCGGGTTTGACCTGGGGGAGTGCGCACGGACGGGGTGGAAGTGGGGAAAACCCGGACGCGGCGGTGGGTGTCGACCTACTCTCAAGTTGTGCCAGGCGCGTCCGGCCGGGTGCTTGTTGTGGACGACAACAAGGTCATCCGGCAGCTGATCAGGGTCAATCTTGAGCTGGAGGGGCTTGAGGTGGTGACCGCGGCCGATGGTGCCGAGTGTCTGGATGTCGTTCACCAGGTGCGGCCGGATGTCATCACCCTCGATGTGGTCATGCCCCGGCTCGACGGCTTGCGTACCGCCGCTCAGCTCCGCAACGACCCCCGCACCCGGAACCTGCCCATCGCCATCGTCAGCGCCTGTAGCCAGTACGAGGTCGAGGCCGGGCTCGGTGTCGGTGTCGACGTCTTTCTCGCGAAGCCGTTCGAGCCCGTTGAGCTCGTGCGCATCGTGCGGGAGTTGATCGAGCGGCGCGCGGGGGGACAGCGGGGCGAGGCCGGTGGTGGTGGCGGGGACGTGGACGGGCCCGAGGACGGCTCCGAGGACGACTCCCAGTTCGGTATCGGTGGTGGTGGTACGACCACGTCTGTCGGTGGGACCGCGGGCTGAGCCCATGGGTCGGTGAGTCGGGTCGATGCCGCACCTCGCAGCCGACGCCGCACCTCGCATGAACCCCGGACCGCGGCGGCGCGGACCTGCGCCGTGCCGTACGTGGACTCCTCCCCTCCCTCCCGTCCGCATCCCGGACCTCCGCCAAACCGGCTCGCCTACCCACCCCCCTCCTCCCCTACGCTTGTCCCGTGACCCCCGCCGAGCTCTCCCGTACCGTGCTGCGCGCGGTGCGTCGTGCGGTGGAGGAGGGGGAGCTGAGCGTGGCGGTGCCGGCACGGGCCGTGGTGACGCCGCCGGGGCCCGGTGGGCGGGGGGACTACGCGACGAACATCGCGTTGCAGCTGGCCGGGCCCGCCGGGCGGCCGCCCCGGCAGGTCGCCGAGATCCTGCGCCCGCACATCAGCCGTACGGAAGGCGTCTCCGACGTCGAGATCACCGGGCCCGGTTTCCTCAACATCCACCTCGACGGGGCCGCGACCACGGCGCTCGTACGCAGCATCCAGCAAGGCGCCCAGCACGGCGGGCAACCTGGGTTCCAGCAGGCGTACGGGCACAGCGACAGCCTCCTCGGCGAAGTCGTCACCCTGCGCATCCCGTACGACATCCGCGCCGAAGTCGTCGCCGACGCCCTCGTGCGGATCATCGGTAGCCAAGGCGGCCGCGTCGAGGTCGAGCACGCCGAGCCCGTGAACCTGCGGCCCGTCCCGGCGCCGGAGGACCCCGCACCGCTGGGGCCCGACGCTGCCCGGTGGGCGTTGCTGTACCCCGCCGCCCACGACCGGCCCCGGATCTCCGCCGACCACCTCGTGCAGCGCGCGAGCAACTCCCTCTTCCGGGTCCGTTACGCCCATGCCCGCGCCCGAGCCCTCCACCGCAACGCCGCCGCCCTCGGCTTCACCAGCACCCCGGGTGACGTACGAGACGCGGGGGCGCGAGACGTCGTCACCACCCTGGCCGAATACCCCCAGGCCCTCGCGCACGCCGCCGCGCACCGCGCCCCCGACCGGCTGGCCCGGCACCTCGTCGCCGTCGCCGACGCCCTGCTCGCCTTCCAGAACACGGTGCTTCCACGTGGTGAGGAGAAACCCTCGGCCGCCCACCGTGCCCGGCTGGCCCTCGCCGAAGCCGCCGGGACGGTGCTGGCCGGCGGCCTGTCCCTGCTCGGCATCGACGCACCCGACCACCTCTGAGTACGCCCACGACCACTCTGAGTACGCCCACAGAGACCTCCGAGAGCCAATAGACCTCCGAGAGCCCGAAGAGCCAAGAGAGCTCGGAGAGCCCAGCGAGCTCAGAAAGCCAAGAGAGCCAAGAGAGCCCCGACACACCATGAGCCGTTCCGCACATCCCGCAGGGCCCCGTCACGCCGACGTCCTCCCCGAGGGCCATTACTCCGCCCCGCCCGCCGACCTCAACACCCTCGACCCCAAGGTGTGGGCACAGACCGTCAGCCGTGCCGCCGACGGTGTCGTCACCGTGGGCGGCATGGACGTCAAGACACTCGCCGAGGAGTTCGGCACGCCCGCCTACTTCGTCGACGAGGCCGACTTCCGGGCCCGGGCGCGGGCCTGGCGTACCGCCTTCGGGCACGATGCCGATGTCTTCTACGCCGGCAAGGCATTCCTCTCCCGCGCCGTCGTGCGCTGGCTGCACGAAGAGGGGCTGAACCTTGACGTGTGTTCCGGGGGCGAGCTCACCACCGCGCTCTCCGCCGGCATGCCCGCCGACCGCATCGCCTTCCACGGCAACAACAAGTCCACGGCCGAGATCCGTACGGCCATCGAGGCCGGTGTCGGGCGGATCGTGCTCGACTCCTTCCAGGAGATCGTGCGGGTCGCGCACGTGGCCCAGGAGCTCGGGACGCGGCAGCGGGTGCAGATCCGCGTCACGGTCGGAGTGGAAGCGCACACGCACGAGTTCATCGCCACCGCTCACGAGGACCAGAAGTTCGGCATTCCGCTCGCCGGGGGGCAGGCCGCCGAGGCCGTACGGCGTGCCCTTCAGCTCGACGGGCTCGAACTCATCGGCATCCACAGCCACATCGGGTCGCAGATCTTCGACACCTCGGGCTTCGAAGTCGCCGCTCACCGCGTGGTCGGGCTGCTGAAGGCGGTCCGGGACGAGCACGGCGTCGAGCTTCCCGAGATCGACCTCGGTGGCGGTCTCGGTATCGCGTACACGAGTGACGACGATCCGCGTGAGCCGCACGAGATCGCCAAGGCGCTGACCGAGATCGTCAGCCGCGAGTGCGAGCGGGCCCAGCTGCGCACTCCCCGTATCTCCGTCGAGCCGGGGCGCGCGATCGTCGGGCCGACCGCCTTCACGCTCTACGAGGTCGGCACGATCAAGCCGCTCGACGGGCTCCGTACGTACGTCTCCGTCGACGGCGGCATGTCCGACAACATCCGGACCGCGCTCTACGACGCCGAGTACAGCGTCGCCCTGGTCTCCCGGTCGAGTGACGCCGAGCCCATGCTCGTCCGCGTCGTCGGCAAGCACTGCGAGAGCGGGGACATCGTGGTGAAGGACGCGTTCCTGCCCGCCGACCTGGCACCGGGTGACCTCATCGCTGTGCCCGCGACCGGTGCGTACTGCCGTTCCATGGCCAGCAACTACAACCACGCGCTCCGCCCGCCCGTCGTCGCCGTCAACGAGGGTGAGGCCCGGGTGATCGTCCGCCGCGAGACGGAGGAGGACCTCCTGCGCCTCGATGTCGGCTGAACGAGCTGAACGAGCTGAACCAGCTGCACGACCTGCGCGTGACCGGGTGGAAGATCTCCTGTCTTCTCCCCCCAAGAAAATGAAATCAATGTCTCACGATCCGGACGGGAGGCAGAAACTCCCGTCCGGTGCGTGAGACTGGTCCCACCGTATTCGGTATGTGAGGAAACGAGGTCGGATGATGCGTACGCGTCCGCTGAAGGTGGCGCTGCTGGGCTGTGGGGTTGTCGGCTCAGAGGTGGCGCGCATCATGACGACGCACGCCGACGACCTCGCCGCCAGGATCGGCGCCCCGGTGGAGTTGGCCGGGGTGGCGGTACGGCGGCCCTCCAAGGTGCGTGAGGGCATTCCCGCCGAGCTCGTCACCACCGACGCCACCGCGCTCGTCAAACGCGGGGACATCGACGTCGTCGTGGAGGTGATCGGGGGCATCGAGCCCGCGCGCACCCTCATCACCACCGCCTTCGAGTACGGCGCGTCCGTCGTGTCCGCCAACAAGGCGCTGCTCGCCCAGGACGGCGCCGCCCTGCACGCCGCCGCCGAGGACCACGACGCGGACCTCTACTACGAGGCCGCCGTCGCCGGTGCCATCCCGCTGATCCGCCCGCTGCGCGAGTCGCTCGCCGGCGACAAGGTCAACCGGGTGCTGGGGATCGTCAACGGCACCACCAACTTCATCCTCGACAAGATGGACAGCACGGGGGCCGGATACCAGGAGGCCCTCGACGAGGCCACCGCGCTCGGGTATGCCGAGGCCGACCCCACCGCCGACGTCGAGGGGTTCGACGCCGCCGCCAAGGCCGCCATCCTGGCCGGGATCGCCTTCCACACGCGCGTACGGCTCGACGACGTCCACCGCGAGGGCATGACCGAGGTCACCGCCGCCGACTTCGCCTCCGCCAAGGCGATGGGCTGCACCATCAAACTGCTCGCCATCTGTGAGCGGGCCGAGGACGGCGCCTCCGTGACCGCCCGTGTGCACCCCGCCATGATTCCGCTCACCCACCCCCTCGCCTCCGTGCGCGGCGCGTACAACGCCGTGTTCGTCGAGTCGGACGCCTCCGGGCAGCTCATGTTCTACGGGCCGGGCGCGGGCGGCGCCCCCACCGCGTCCGCCGTGCTCGGGGACCTGGTCGCCGTGTGCCGTAACCGGCTCAACGGCGCGACCGGGCCCGGCGAGTCCGCGTACGCCGCCCTTCCGGTGTCGGGCATGGGTGACGTCGTCACGCGCTATCACATCAGCCTCGACGTCGCCGACAAACCGGGTGTTCTCGCCCAGGTCGCCACCGTTTTCGCTGAGCACGGTGTCTCCATCGATACGGTGCGCCAGCAGGGCAAGGACGGCGAGGCCTCTCTCGTCGTCGTCACCCACCGCGCGTCCGACGCCGCCCTGGGCGGGACCGTCGAGGCGCTGCGCAAGCTCGACACCGTGCGGGGTGTCGCCAGCATCATGCGGGTTGAAGGAGAGTAACCAGCAATGACCCACCAGTGGCGCGGAATCATCGAGGAGTACCGGGACAGGCTGCCGGTCTCCGACACCACGCAGGTCGTGACGCTCCGCGAGGGCGGTACGCCGCTCGTGCCCGCGCAGGTGCTCTCCGAGCGCACGGGCTGTGACGTTCATCTCAAGGTGGAGGGCGCGAACCCGACCGGTTCCTTCAAGGACCGCGGGATGACGATGGCCATCACCCGGGCCAAGGAGGAGGGCGCGAAGGCCGTCATCTGCGCGTCGACCGGCAACACCTCCGCCTCCGCCGCCGCGTACGCCGTACGGGCCCGGATGGTGTCCGCCGTGCTCGTCCCGCAGGGCAAGATCGCGCTCGGCAAGATGGGCCAGGCCCTCGTGCACGGCGCGAAGATCCTCCAGGTCGACGGCAACTTCGACGACTGCCTCACCCTCGCGCGTGAACTGTCCGACAACTACCCGGTGGCACTGGTCAATTCGGTCAACCCGGTGCGTATCGAGGGTCAGAAGACGGCCGCGTTCGAGATCGTGGACATGCTCGGCGACGCTCCCGACATCCATGTGCTGCCGGTGGGCAACGCGGGCAACATCACGGCCTACTGGAAGGGCTACAAGGAGTACGCGGCCGACGGGATCGCCGGGCGCACCCCGCGCATGTGGGGTTTCCAGGCCTCCGGCTCCGCCCCGATCGTGCGCGGCGAGGTCGTCAAGGACCCGTCGACCATCGCCACCGCGATCCGTATCGGCAACCCCGCGTCCTGGCAGTACGCGCTGGCGGCCAGGGACGAGTCGGGCGGTTTCATCGACGAGGTGACGGACCGTGAGATCCTGCGCGCCTACCGGCTGTTGGCCGCCCAGGAAGGCGTCTTCGTTGAGCCCGCGTCCGCCGCGTCCGTGGCCGGTCTGCTGAAGGCCGCCGAGCAGGGCAAGGTGGACCCCGGCCAGACCATCGTGTGCACGGTCACCGGCAACGGCCTCAAGGACCCCGACTGGGCGGTCGCCGGCGCCCCCCAGCCGGTCACGGTCCCCGTGGACGCGGCGACGGCGGCCGAGCGCCTCGGCCTCGCGTAGGACGCCGGGCCCCAAGGTCCAAGGAGAGCGTCTTCCCCGCGTGCGACCGCGCACGGTGCCCGTGCGCCGCGCGGAACCGCGCAGGACACCACGCTCTGGCGCAAGTGAGGGCACGCCCGGGCACTCCCGGGGGATAACCCCGCATGGCACCCGACAAGGGGGGCACAGGGGGCTTACGACACGCATCGTGCGCCTCCCGTGCGCCCTATGTCGCCACAGAACCTTCCTTCGATAGGCTGTACCGAACCCGCCCGCCGCATATGCCGCGGTGCCGCGTCGTCGACAGTGATCCCCGGGTCCCGTCTACAGCGGCCTCAAGGGTCTTCCGTACGCATCGAGTGTCCTCGACCTTCGACAAACTCGCAGCTCAAGCTCAAGGAGAGTCATCGAGCGATGGCCGGTCCAGCGTTCCGCGCCGCCGCCGTCCGGGTGCGCGTCCCCGCCACCAGCGCCAACCTCGGCCCGGGCTTCGACGCCCTCGGCCTGTCGCTGGGCCTCTACGACGACGTGGTCGTCCGGGTGGCCGACTCCGGCCTGCACATCGACATCGCGGGCGAGGGCAGCGAGACCCTCCCACGTGACGAGAGTCACCTCCTCGTCCGCTCCCTGCGTACCGCCTTCGACCTGCTCGGCGGACAGCCCCGCGGCCTCGAAATCGTCTGCGCCAACCGCATCCCGCACGGACGCGGCCTCGGTTCCTCCTCGGCGGCCATCTGCGCCGGCATCGTCGCCGCGCGCGCCGTGACCATAGGCGGCGACTCCCGGCTCGACGACACCGCGCTGCTCGAACTGGCCACCGAGATCGAGGGGCACCCGGACAACGTCGCGGCCTGTCTGCTGGGCGGCTTCACGCTCTCCTGGATGGAGGGCGGCGCCGCGCGGGCCATCAGGATGGAGCCCGCCGATTCCATCGTTCCGGTGGTTTTCGTACCGGGGAAGCCGGTACTGACGGAGACGGCCCGCGGACTGCTCCCGCGCACCGTCCCGCACGTCGACGCCGCCGCCAACGCGGGCCGTGCGGCCCTGCTCGTCGAGGCGCTGACCAGGCGCCCCGAGCTGCTGCTGCCCGCCACCGAGGACCGGCTGCACCAGGAGTACCGCGCCCCGGCCATGCCGGACAGCGCCGCCCTGGTGGAGCGGCTGCGGGCTGATGGAGTCCCCGCGGTGATCTCCGGCGCCGGACCGACGGTCCTCGCGCTGGCCGACGGCGACAGCGCCGACAAGGTGGCCCACCTGGCCGGCGAGGGCTGGGCCGCCAACCGGCTGGAGCTCGACGCCCAGGGAGCGAGCGTGCTCCCCCTTGCCACCTGACACACGGTTGCCGGATTTCGAGAGGGGGAATGTTTGTTGGATCCGGTAGTGTTAACCTCAAGTCTGCACCCGACCCCACCATGGCGAGGTGCTTCGTGTCCCCGTCCGGGACGACTTTTCTTCCGGGAGCTTCCCAAATCGCACCGTGTCTCGTCCGTCACGCAGTATGTCGTACGCAGGCACTGAGCGATCTGCCGAGCACGCTCCGGAATCGGCGTGACCGAGCCGTGTGACACAGCCACTCAGTGCCACGGCCCAGGGAAGCGCTGAATCATCAGAGATCACCTCCGCCGCCTTTGGCGGACCACCGCCCCGGCACGGTCCACACAGCAAGGACCGAAGCCGGACAGCACAACCGGTCGCCGAGCCAGACAGGCCGACGTCCGCTCCAGGGAAGGACCCTTCGTGAGCGACACCACCGATCTGATGGGCGCACGTGTCGAGGAGACCGCTGCCGCGCCCGCCACGGACGCCTCCGCGCCTGCCAGCGGTGCCGGCTCCCGGCGGCGCCGCGGTACCGGCCTTGAGGGCATGGTGCTGGCCGAGCTGCAGCAGGTCGCATCCGGCCTCGGCATCAGGGGCACCGCGCGGATGCGCAAGAGCCAGCTGATCGAGGTCATCAAGGAGGCGCAGGCGGCCGGGGGTGCCCCGGCGAAGGCCGACGCAGCCACCGAGACCAAGCCGAGGCGCCGCGCCACCTCGAAGGCGCGTACAGGCGAGAACGCTTCCGCCGAGGCCGAGGCTCCCGCCGACAAGAGGGCCGAGAAGGCCACGAAGGCCGCCACGGCCGAGGCGCCCGCCGAGCAGGCCGTGGCCCAGCAGCAGATCGAGATCCCCGGCCAGCCGCAGCCGGCGAGCGAGGACGCGCCCACCGAGCGCCGCCGCCGTCGCGCCACCGCCGAAGCCGGCAGCCCCGAGACGGTCGCTGCCGAGGCCAAGAGCGAGCCGAAGGGCGAGAGCCCGGCCCAGGCGCAGCCGCAGGGCGACGCCGGTGACCAGGGCGGCGAGGGCCGTCAGGGTCGCCGTGACCGCCGCGAGCGCGGCCGGGACCGCGACCGGGACCGCGACCGCCGCGGCAAGGGCGACGACCAGCAGGGCGGCCAGCAGCAGCGCGGCCAGCAGCAGGGTCAGCAGGGCGGCAGCCGTCAGCAGCGGGGCGACGAGGACGGGGACGACTTCGAGGGCGGCCGCCGGGGCCGTCGCGGGCGCTACCGCGACCGCCGTGGCCGCCGTGGCCGCGACGACATCGCCGAGCCGCAGCTCGCCGAGGACGACGTCCTGATCCCGGTCGCGGGCATCCTGGACATCCTCGACAACTACGCCTTCATCCGCACCTCGGGCTACCTGCCGGGCCCGAACGACGTGTACGTCTCCCTCGCCCAGGTCCGCAAGAACGGCCTGCGCAAGGGCGACCACGTCACCGGTGCGGTCCGTCAGCCGAAGGAGGGCGAGCGCCGCGAGAAGTTCAACGCGCTGGTCCGCCTGGACTCCGTCAACGGCATGGCGCCCGAACACGGCCGTGGCCGCCCGGAGTTCAACAAGCTGACGCCGCTTTACCCGCAGGACCGCCTGCGCCTGGAGACGGACCCTGGTGTCCTGACCACCCGCATCATCGACCTCGTCTCGCCCATCGGCAAGGGCCAGCGCGGTCTGATCGTGGCCCCGCCGAAGACCGGCAAGACCATGATCATGCAGGCGATCGCCAACGCCATCACGCACAACAACCCCGAGTGCCACCTGATGGTCGTCCTCGTCGACGAGCGTCCGGAAGAGGTCACCGACATGCAGCGGTCGGTCAAGGGCGAGGTCATCTCCTCGACCTTCGACCGCCCGGCCGAGGACCACACCACGGTCGCCGAGCTCGCCATCGAGCGCGCCAAGCGTCTGGTGGAGCTGGGCCACGACGTCGTCGTCCTGCTCGACTCGATCACCCGTCTGGGCCGTGCGTACAACCTGGCCGCGCCCGCCTCCGGCCGCATCCTGTCCGGTGGTGTCGACTCGACCGCGCTGTACCCGCCGAAGCGCTTCTTCGGCGCGGCGCGCAACATCGAGGACGGCGGCTCGCTCACCATCCTCGCCACCGCCCTGGTGGACACCGGGTCCCGCATGGACGAGGTGATCTTCGAGGAGTTCAAGGGCACCGGCAACATGGAGCTCAAGCTCGACCGGAAGCTCGCCGACAAGCGCATCTTCCCGGCGGTGGACGTCGACGCGTCCGGTACGCGCAAGGAAGAGATCCTGCTCGGCAACGAGGAGCTCGCCGTCGTCTGGAAGCTGCGCCGGGTGCTGCACGCGCTCGACCAGCAGCAGGCGATCGAGCTGCTGCTCGACAAGATGAAGCAGACCAAGTCGAACGTCGAGTTCCTGATGCAGATCCAGAAGACGACGCCGACGCCGGGCAACGGCGACTGATCGCTTCGCGGACCGAACGGACCGAACGGGCCGAACGGAACCGAACGGACCGAATGGACCGAACCACTGGGGGTGCCCTCGTCGCGAGGCGCCCCCAGCGGCGTTGTGCGGGAGATGTTGGCCACAAGAATCTCGATCGGTACCGGTTTACGGCCCGTACGACCAGTACGACCTGTTCGGGTGAAACCGCAGGTGGGCCCGCCCTCACCGGAACGGCCGATCACCCACTGTGCCGACGCGTCCACGCGGTGGGCACAGTTCCATGTGCAACCCTTTCTCCCGGTCTGCCGTCTGACCGGGCAGACCAGGCCCGAGCCTGACAGCAGGGGGCAATCGACCCGCAAGAGGACCGAGGAGCACATGTCCGCCGAGATCACGCCGGAACCCGGCCCCCCGGACACGACCGGCACCACGGGCCCCCGCCACCGCGGGCCGAGGGGCAGGGGGAGCAAGGCGCTCCGGGTCACCGCCTGGACCGCCGCGGGCATCCTCGTACTCGGCGGCACCGGCTTCGGTTACCTGTACGTCAAGCTCAACGGCAACATCAAGAGCGTCGACATCAACCAGGCCCTCGGCACCGACCGGCCCCAGAACGTCGACAACGGCTCGCAGGACATCCTCGTCCTCGGCTCCGACAGCCGCTCGGGCGGCAACGAGAAGCTGGGCGGCGGCATCGACGACGGCAGCGCCCGCTCGGACACGGCGATGATCGTGCACGTATACGAGGGCCACCAGAAGGCCGCCGTGGTCTCGATACCCCGTGACACCCTCGTCGAGCGCCCCGAGTGCACCGACACCCACGGCACGAACCGTCCGGCCGCCCAGAACGTGATGTTCAACTCCGCGTACTCGACCGGGGGCGCGGCCTGCGCGGTGAAGACCGTCGAGTCCATGACCGGCATCCGCATGGACCACTACGTCGAGGTCGACTTCGCCGGCTTCCAGAAGCTCATCGACGAGCTCGGCGGTGTCGAGATCACCACGACCAGGAATATTGACGACCCCAACAGCCGCCTGAGTCTGAAGGCCGGCACACACACCCTGAACGGCCGGCAGGCCCTCGGCCTCGTCCGCACCCGGCACGGCGTCGGCGACGGCTCGGACCTCGGCCGCATCCAGCTCCAGCAGGCGTTCATCAAGGCTCTCGTCAAGCAGGTCAAGGACATCGGCGTCCTGTCCAGCCCGAAGCGGCTGTACGACCTCGCCGACACCGCCACCCGCACCGTCACCACCGACTCCGAGCTCGGCTCCGTCACGAACCTGGCGTCCTTCGCGAGCGGCCTCAAGGGCATCACCGCCTCGCAGATGACCATGGTCACGATGCCGGTCCAGTACGACCCCGCGGACCCCAACCGTGTCCTGATGGACAAGCCCAAGGCCGACCTCGTATGGAAGGCCCTGAAGGCCGACAGGCCGATCCCGAGGTCGGCGACAAAGGACACGGCGACGGGCGGCGCGCAGGGCGTGGTGGAGTCGTCCTGAGGGGCGCCTGGTCTTGTGTGGGGGACACCCAGGTTCAGGTCTTTTGAGGGGCGCGGGGCTGTGTCGATGTGCGGCTCCGCCGCGTGGGCGCGACAAGCCACAAACAACCCGCACACGCCCACGGTGACAACGTGGCACCCCCTGAGGCGCCCCATCCCAGCCGCAAGGGAATACACGGCGGCAACCCCCGGTTTGGGCGTATGGACCCAGTCCTGGCAGACTGGACCGTCGGCTCCGGTTCACGCCCCCGCACCCCGCGGCAGCGACCCGGCGCCCTCCCGAAACTAGGAGACACCCTTGAAGCGCGACATCCACCCCGAGTACGTCGAGACGCAGGTCAGCTGCACCTGTGGCGCGTCGTTCACCACCCGTAGCACCATCCCCACCGGCGCGATCCGTGCGGACGTCTGCTCCGAGTGCCACCCGTTCTACACGGGCAAGCAGAAGATCCTCGACACCGGTGGCCGCGTGGCCCGCTTCGAGGCCCGCTTCGGCAAGGCTGCCGCTGCCAAGAAGTAGCGACCTCACAGCGCCGGTCCTTGGTGCCCCTTCGGGGGCTCCGGGACCGGCGTTTTGCGGTAGCAGCAGCCCCACTTATTCGTCGTACGCACGTCCCCGGGCTCAAGATGGGAGCGGGGGACAGTTCAGGGAGCCGGAGATGTTCGAGGCGGTCGAGGAACTGGTCGGCGAGCACGCCGACCTGGAGAAGAAGCTCGCCGATCCGTCGGTCCACGCGGACCAGGCGGCCGCGCGCAAGCTGAACAAGCGTTACGCCGAGCTGAGCCCGATCATCGCCACGTACCGCTTCTGGAAGTCGACCAACGACGACATCGACACGGCGCGCGAACTCGCCGCCGACGACCCGGACTTCGCCTCCGAGGTCAAGGAGCTGGAGAAGCTGCGCGAGGAGCTGACGGACAAGCTGCGCTTCCTGCTGATCCCGCGCGACCCCAGCGACGACAAGGACGTCATCCTGGAGATCAAGGCGGGCGCGGGCGGCGACGAGTCCGCCCTGTTCGCCGGTGACCTGCTGCGCATGTACCTGCGGTACGCCGAACGCGCCGGATGGAAGACCGAGATCATCGACGCCACCGAGTCCGAACTCGGCGGCTACAAGGACGTCCAGGTCGCCGTGAAGACCAAGGGCGGCCAGGCCCCCGAGCCCGGACAGGGCGTGTGGGCGCGGCTGAAGTACGAGGGCGGGGTGCACCGTGTGCAGCGGGTGCCCGCCACCGAGTCCCAGGGCCGTATCCACACCTCCGCGGCCGGTGTGCTGGTCACGCCCGAGGCGGAGGAGATCGACGTCGAGATCAACCCGAACGACCTTCGCATCGACGTCTACCGGTCCTCCGGCCCCGGCGGACAGTCCGTCAACACCACCGACTCCGCGGTGCGCATCACGCACCTGCCCACCGGAGTCGTCGCCTCCTGCCAGAACGAGAAGAGCCAGTTGCAGAACAAGGAGCAGGCGATGCGTATCCTGCGCTCCAGGCTGCTCGCGGCGGCCCAGGAGGAGGCGGAGAAGGAGGCCGCCGACGCCCGCCGCAGCCAGGTCCGTACCGTCGACCGCTCCGAGAAGATCCGCACGTACAACTTCCCGGAGAACCGCATCTCGGACCACCGCGTCGGCTTCAAGGCGTACAACCTGGACCAGGTCCTGGACGGCGACCTGGACGCGGTGATCCAGGCGTGCGTGGACGCGGACTCGGCCGCGAAGCTGGCAGCGGCGTAAGGACCCCTTGAGGCACGTACGAGGACCAGACGGAGGACTTGCGTGAACCTGCTGCTCGCAGAGGTGGCCCAGGCCACCCAGCGGCTGGCCGATGCCGGCGTGCCCTCGCCGCGCAACGACGCGGAGGAACTCGCCGCGTTCGTGCACGGCGTGAAGCGGGGCGCGTTGCACTCCGTGAAGGACTCGGACTTCGACGCCCGGTACTGGGAGGTCATCGCGCGCCGTGAGCAGCGGGAGCCCTTGCAGCACATCACCGGGCGGGCCTTCTTCCGGTACCTGGAACTCCAGGTCGGGCCGGGCGTGTTCGTGCCCCGCCCCGAGACCGAGTCCGTGGTCGGCTGGGCGATAGACGCCGTACGGGCCATGGACGTCGTCGAGCCGTGCATCGTCGACCTGTGCACCGGCTCCGGCGCCATCGCGCTCGCGCTCGCGCAGGAGGTGCCGCGTTCCCGGGTGCACGCCGTGGAGCTGTCCGAGGACGCCCTGGTGTGGACCCGCAAGAACATGACCGGATCGAGGGTCGACCTGCGTCAGGGAAACGCCCTGGACGCCTTCCGCGACCTCGACGGCCAGGTCGACCTGGTCATCTCCAATCCTCCGTACATCCCGCTGACGGAATGGGAGTACGTCGCTCCCGAGGCGCGGGACTACGATCCCCAGCTCGCCCTGTTCTCCGGTGAGGACGGCCTGGATCTGATTCGGGGCATCGAGCGCACCGCGCACCGCCTGCTGCGGCCCGGCGGTGTCGTCGTGGTCGAGCACGCGGACACCCAGGGCGGCCAGGTGCCGTGGATCTTCACCGAGGAGCGGGGCTGGGCCGACGCGGCCGACCACCCCGACCTCAACAACCGGCCGCGTTTCGCGACCGCACGCAAGGCGCTGCCGTGAGCACGCCACCGACTTCAGTCCAGCAGTATGTGTACGAGGAGGCTCGCTAGATGGCACGGCGATACGACACCAACGACGCGACCGACCGCGCGACGGGTCTGCGCGAGGCCGCCTCCGCAGTCCGCCGTGGCGAGCTGGTGGTCCTCCCCACCGACACCGTGTACGGCGTGGGCGCCGACGCGTTCTCCTCGGAGGCCGTGGCCGATCTGCTGGAGGCCAAGGGGCGCGGCCGCAACATGCCCACCCCCGTCCTCATCGGCTCCCCGAACACGCTGCACGGCCTCGTCACGGACTTCTCCGAGATGGCCTGGGAGCTCGTCGACGCCTTCTGGCCGGGCGCGCTCACGCTGGTCGCCAAGCACCAGCCCTCCCTCCAGTGGGACCTCGGGGACACCCGGGGCACGGTCGCCGTGCGCATGCCCCTGCACCCGGTCGCGATCGAGCTGCTGACGGAGACCGGCCCGATGGCGGTGTCCTCGGCGAACCTGACCGGACATCCCGCGCCGGAGGACTGCGACGCCGCGCAGGAGATGCTCGGCGACTCCATCTCCGTCTATCTGGACGGCGGCCCGACCCCGGGCAACGTGCCGTCCTCGATCGTCGACGTCACGGGCAAGGTGCCGGTGCTGCTGCGTGCGGGCGCCCTGTCGGCGGACGAGCTGCGCAAGGTCGTACCCGACCTTGAGGTGGCGAATTGACGGCCCCTGACACGGGGCGTGGCATAGGGAACGGGGAACGTGCGGCGGAGATCACGACGACATTCGTCGGGCTCCCGCGTGACCGCTTCCGCATCCTCCACGTCAGCACCGGCAACGTGTGCCGCTCGCCCATCACCGAGCGGCTGACCCGGCATTACGTGAGCCAGCGGCTCGGCGTCCTGGGCGGCGCGCTGATCGTCGAGAGTGCCGGCACCTGGGGTCACGAGGGCGCGCCCATGGAGGCCAACGCCGAGGCGGTCCTCGCGGATTTCGGCGCGGACGCCACCGGCTTCGTGGGCCGCGAACTCCTGGACGAGCACGTCATCCGCGCCGACCTGGTCCTCACCGCGACCCGGGACCACCGCGCCCAGGTCATCTCCATGGGCCACTCGGCGGGCCTGCGCACCTTCACCCTGAAGGAGTTCACCCGCCTCGTCCGCGCGATAGACCCCGCCACGCTGCCCCCGCTGGAGGACGGCCTGGTCGCGCGTGCGCGGGCGCTGGTGCGGGCCGGGGCGGCGCTGCGCGGCTGGCTCCTCGCGCCGACTGCGGAGGCGGACGAGGTGTACGACCCGTACGGGGCGCCGCTGCCGTTCTTCCGCTCGGTGGGGGACGAGATACACCAGGCGCTCGATCCGGTGGTGACGGCGCTGACGGGGGTCCCCGCGCGGACCTGAGGCCGCCGTCCGCGGAGGTACCGGGGTGTACCGGGTTGGACGCGACACCGGGCGCCCCAGGGTGCACAGCTCTACATTGGTTCTCAGCGGGCCTGCCGAAGGCCGGTGCGCTACCCAGTGGAGCGCTGACGCCCGGAGTCCACCATGTCGGTCATACCCACGCTCGAAGCGGACGTCCTGCGCCGGCAGGACCCGGAACTCGCCGAGGTCCTGCTCGGCGAGCTGACCCGGCAGTCGACGACACTGCAACTCATCGCCGCCGAGAACTTCACCTCGCCGGCCGTGCTCGCGGCCCTCGGGTCGCCGCTCGCCAACAAGTACGCGGAGGGCTATCCCGGGGCGCGCTATCACGGCGGATGCGAGATCGTCGACGTGGCCGAGCGGATCGCCGTCGAGCGCGCGAAGGCGCTGTTCGGTGCCGAGCACGCCAATGTGCAGTCGCACTCGGGATCGTCGGCCGTCCTCGCCGCGTACGCCGCGCTGCTGAGGCCCGGGGACACCGTTCTCGCCATGGGGCTGCCCTTCGGGGGGCATCTGACGCACGGGTCGCCCGCCAACTTCTCCGGGCGCTGGTTCGACTTCGTCGGGTACGGCGTCGAGGCCGAGTCGGGGCTCATCGACCACGACCAGGTGCGCACCCTGGCCCGTACCCACCGGCCCAAGGCCATCGTGTGCGGGTCCATCTCCTATCCGCGTCACATGGACTACGCCTTCTTCCGCGAGGTCGCCGACGAGACCGGCGCCTTTCTCATCGCCGACGCCGCCCACCCCATGGGGCTCGTCGCCGGGGGAGCGGCACCCTCCCCGGTGCCGTACGCAGACATCGTCTGCGCCACCACGCACAAGGTGCTGCGCGGCCCCCGCGGCGGCATGATCCTTTGCGGGGGCGATCTCGCGGAGCGCGTCGACCGGGCGGTGTTCCCGTTCACACAGGGCGGCGCCCAGATGCACACCATCGCCGCCAAGGCCGTCGCGTTCGGTGAGGCGGCGACACCGGCTTTCGCGGCGTACGCCCATCAGGTCGTCGCCAACGCCAGGGCGCTCGCCCGGGGACTGGCCGACGCGGGGCTCGTCGTCACCACCGGCGGCACCGACACCCACATGGTGATCGTCGACCCCGGGCCGCTCGGCGTCGACGGCCGCACCGCGCGAGGGCGGCTGGCCGCGGCCGGTATGGTCCTCGACACCTGTGCGCTGCCTCACGGTGACGCCCGTGGTCTGCGGCTCGGCACGGCGGCGCTGACCACGCAGGGCATGGGCGAGGCGGAGATGGCCCGGATCGCCGTCCTGGTCGCGGCGGTGCTGCGCGAGGAGGTCGAAGGAAGGCAGGCGCGTGAAGAAGTACGGGAGCTGACCGGGAGATTTCCGCCGTACCCGGAGTGAGAAAGCGCACGAGAGGGGCTGATATGTCCAGGAACGTCCCCCTCGTATACCGGCCGAGGTGGGGTAGGCGCACCACCATGCACAGCCACACGTGCAACCATCGTCGCTACCCGGAAGTCCCCAACCATATGCGCGCGTCGCTAGGGTGTGGGGCTGAGATGGCCAGCGAGACCTGTGGGGAAGCCTGTGCGTGAATACCTGCTGACACTCTGCATCACGGCCGCGGTGACGTATCTGCTGACAGGGCCGGTACGGAAGTTCGCGATCGTGGCGGGTGCCATGCCGGCGATCCGCGCGCGCGACGTCCACCGAGAACCCACGCCCCGGCTCGGCGGTATCGCCATGTTCTTCGGGCTGTGCGCGGGCCTGTTGGTCGCCGACCACCTCACCAACCTCAGCGAGGTCTTCGAGAACTCGAACGAACCGCGCGCCCTGCTCTCCGGCGCCGCGCTGATCTGGCTCATCGGCGTCCTGGACGACAAGTTCGAGATCGACGCGCTGATCAAGCTGGGCGGCCAGATGATCGCCGCGGGCGTCATGGTCATGCAGGGTCTGACGATCCTGTGGCTGCCCATCCCCGGCGTCGGCAACGTCGCGCTGACCCAGTGGCAGGGCACGCTGCTCACGGTCGCCCTCGTCGTCATCACCATCAACGCCGTCAACTTCGTGGACGGCCTCGACGGGCTCGCCGCGGGCATGGTGTGCATCGCGTCCGCGGCGTTCTTCATGTACGCGTACCGCATCTGGTACAGCTACGGCATCGAGGCCGCCGCCCCGGCCACCCTCTTCGCGGCCATCCTCATGGGCATGTGTCTGGGCTTCCTGCCGCACAACATGCACCCCGCCCGGATCTTCATGGGCGACTCCGGCTCCATGCTCATCGGGCTCGTCCTGGCCGCGGGCGCCATCTCCGTCACGGGGCAGATCGATCCCGACGCCATGAACCTGTTCTCGGGTTCGGAACGCAACACGGTCCACCAGACCGTCCCCGTCTACATCCCGCTGCTGCTGCCGCTGACGATCATCGCGATCCCCGCCGCCGACCTGGTGCTGGCGATCGTGCGGCGCACCTGGCGCGGCCAGTCCCCGTTCGCCGCCGACCGCGGCCACCTGCACCACCGCCTGCTGGAGATCGGCCACTCGCACAGCCGGGCGGTGCTGATCATGTACTTCTGGTCCGCGCTGATCGCCTTCGGCGCGCTGGCGTACTCGGTGAACTCGGCCTCGATGTGGATCGTCCTCGGCGTGGCCGCGCTCAGCTTCGTCGGACTGGTGCTGCTCCTGCTGCCCCGCTTCACGCCGCGCGCCCCGCGCTGGGCCGAGGCCTTCGTGCCCCCGCGGTACCGCCGCCGGCGCCCTGAGGAGGCCGCGGTCGTGGCACCGGCCGCGTCGAGTCCCGCGTACGCGACGGAGGACGCCGTGGAGCCCGTCGAGCAGCGGACCCCTCTCGTCGCGGGGGCCGCACGCCGCCTCAACGGCGCCACCGCGCTCGGTGCCCGCTCACGCCTCCTGGACCGACGTAAGGCGGAAACCTCGCGCTGACGCGAAGGTAAGAATCTGACTAACTCTTGACTCGAAGCCCAAGGCGCAAAGCGCCCTAATACCAGACAAGTGGGCGCGGTTTTTGCACGGACGCGCGGCTTCACCCTCATGTGTGACACCTGGCACCCCGATCAGGTAAAGACCTCATCAAATAGTTTGTGATACGGTTCACGAGAACCCGGGACAGAGCCGGAGGGCCGCAGTGCGACGGTCCTCGGCGGGGGATTCTCCCTCACACCCCCGGGCTACGCTCGTCCATGACGACACCTGCCCCCTTCACTGAGCGGAGTTGCCGCCATGCCGTCCAATGACGTCCGGATCCTGCTGCAGGCCGCCGTGCCCACGCTCGCCGTGGGCGCGATCGCTGCCGTCGTCAGCGGTGTGGTCGTCGGCGGCAAGGGTGCGGTCGGGGCCGTCGTGGCCGCGGTGATCACGATCCTCTTCATGGGAATCGGGCTCTACGTTCTGCAGCGCACCGCCAAATCCCTGCCGCAGCTGTTCCAGATGATGGGTCTGATGCTCTACGCGGCGCAGATCCTGCTGCTGTTCGTTTTCCTGAGCGTGTTCAAGAACACCACGCTGTTCCACCCCAGGGCCTTCGCGATCACCCTCATCGCCACCACGCTCGCGTGGATCGCCGCCCAGACGCGGGCCCATATGAAGGCCAAGATCCTCTATGTCGAACCCGATTCCTCCGCGGGCAGCAAGCCCGAAAAATCGGGGCACTCGTCGTGAGAGGTAGGGCCGGGATAAGTGTGTGTGCGAAGTCCTGCTATCGTCCGGTGCCAACTGCGGCATCGCGGGCGCGGGCATCTGAGCTGACGCCTGCTCAATCGCGAGGCTTGATGCCCCCCAGCCGCCCTCACATCCGTAACACCAGTCCGGTGCCGATCCGCGGCTGCGCGCCGCGCCGACACAACGAGGTTGCCGTACCCATGCGTCATGCCGAAGGAGTCCGCGGTGAGTGCTGACCAGACCCAGCTCGCCTTTGACTGGAGCTGTCGGGTCATGTCCGACAACGGCTGCGGCTTCCCGGCCCCGGGCCTGCACTCGTTCCTCTTCAAGCCGATCGCCACGGTCGGCGGGTTCGAGTTCAACAAGGTGATGCTGCTCGCGCTCATCACCACCCTCCTGGTGGTCACCTTCTTCACCCTTGCCTTCGGCAAGGCGAAGGTGGTGCCGGGCAAGCTCCAGATGATCGGCGAGGCCGGCTACGACTTCGTGCGCCGCGGCATCGTCTACGAGACCCTCGGTAAGAAGGAGGGCGAGAAGTTCGTCCCCCTGATGGTCTCGCTGTTCTTCTTCATCTGGATCATGAACATCTGGTCCGTGATCCCGCTGGCCCAGTTCCCGGTCTCCTCGATCATCGCGTACCCGTTCGTGCTGGCAGGCATCGTCTACGTGGTGTGGGTCTCGCTGACCTTCAAGCGGCACGGTTTCGTCGGCTTCTTCAAGAACGTCACCGGCTATGACAAGGAACTCGGCCCGGTTCTGCCGCTCGTGATGGTCATCGAGTTCTTCTCGAACCTGCTGGTCCGCCCCTTCACGCACGCGGTCCGGCTCTTCGCGAACATGTTCGCCGGTCACCTGATGCTGGTGATGTTCACGGTCGCCTCCTGGTACCTGCTGAACAGCTGGCTGATCCCGGCCGCCGGTGTCTCCTTCATCATGACCATGGTCATGATCCTCTTCGAGCTTTTCGTGCAGGCCGTCCAGGCGTACGTGTTCGTGCTCCTCGCCTGCTCGTACATTCAGGGCGCTCTCGCCGAGCACCACTGAGCACCCCCACCCACCCCTGATCGTCCGGTGGCCAACTCCCACCGGTCCGTAAAGAGAAGGAAGAATCAGCATGGCTGCCACTGAGACCCTCGCCGCCGTCACTGGCAACATCGGTTCCATCGGGTATGGCCTTGCCGCCATCGGCCCCGGCGTCGGCGTCGGCATCATCTTCGGTAACGGCACCCAGGCCCTGGCCCGCCAGCCCGAGGCCGCCGGTCTGATCCGTGCCAACCAGATCCTGGGCTTCGCCTTCTGTGAGGCGCTCGCCCTCATCGGCATCGTCATGCCGTTCGTCTACGGATGATCGAGCCCTGACGAGCGAACCTTTCAACGGAAGGCACTGATGTGATCGCCAACCTGGTACAGCTGGCGGCCGAGGAGAAGCAGAACCCGCTTGTCCCGCCGGGCCCCGAGCTGCTCGTGGGCACCATCGCCTTCGCCATCGTGTTCTTCTTCTTCTGGAAGAAGCTGCTCCCGAACATCAACAAGGTTCTGGAAGAGCGCCGCGCGGCGATCGAAGGCGGTATCGAAGAGGCCGACGCCATGAAGGTCGAGGCCCAGAGCGTGCTTGAGCAGTACAAGGCTCAGCTCGCCGAGGCCCGGCACGAGGCCGCGCGTCTGCGCCAGGAGGCGCAGGAGCAGGGCGCCGCGCTCATCGCCGAGATGCGCGCGGAGGGCCAGCGGCAGCGTGAGGAGATCATCGCCGCCGGCCACTCCCAGATCGAGGCCGACCGCAAGGCCGCCGCGTCCGCGCTGCGCCAGGACGTCGGCAAGCTCGCCACCGAACTGGCCGGCAAGCTCGTCGGCGAGTCCCTTGAGGACCACGCCCGGCAGAGCCGCGTGATCGACCGCTTCCTCGACGGGCTCGACGACGCCGCATCGAAGGCCGAGGCCGCGCGATGAACGGAGCGAGCCGCGAGGCACTGGCAGCCGCACGTGAGCGTCTCGACGCGCTGACGGACTCCACGTCCGTGGACGCGGCGCAGCTCGCCGACGAGCTGGCCGCCGTCACCGCGCTGCTCGACCGCGAGGTCAGCTTGCGTCGGGTCCTCACCGACCCGGCGCAGGCCGCTGACGCCAAGGCCGACCTGGCCGGACGCATCTTCGGCGGTCAGGTCAGCGGCGCCGCGTCCGACCTGGTGTCCGGCACCGTGCGCTCCCGCTGGTCGCAGTCGCGCGACCTGGTGGACGCGCTGGAGGAGCTGGCCGACACGGCCGACCTCACCGCGGCCCAGAAGGCGGGCGCGCTCGACGACGTCGAGGACGAGCTGTTCCGGTTCGGCCGGATCGTCTCTTCGAACACCGAGCTGCGGGCCGCCCTGACCAACCGGTCCGCGAACGCCCAGGCCAAGAGCGAGCTGCTGCGCAGCCTGCTCGGCGGTCGCGCCAACGTGGCGACCGAGCGTCTGGTGACGCGCCTGGTGACCGCTCCGCGTGGACGTAGCCTGGAGGCGGGACTCGAATCCCTGTCCAAGCTCGCCGCCGAGCGCCGGGACCGACTGGTGGCCACCGTCACCTCCGCGGTTCCGCTGAACGACCGGCAGAAGCAGCGCCTGGGCGCCGCCCTCGCGAAGCTCTACGGCCGTCAGATGCACCTCAACATCGACGTGGACCCCGAGGTCCTCGGCGGAATCCGGGTGCAGGTCGGCGACGAGGTCATCAACGGCTCCATCGCGGACCGGCTGGAAGACGCCGGCCGTCGCATGGCGAGCTAGCGGCGACGCGGCAACTCAAGAGCAGTACGTACTTATTACGGCCCTGGTTGGGCCGTGCAGAAGAATCCTGGGGGTCGCCCCCAGACCCCCAAAGTGAAACTTCGGGCCCAACAAGGAGAGCAGGGAACCCAGATGGCGGAGCTCACGATCCGGCCGGAGGAGATCCGGGACGCGCTGGAGAACTTCGTCCAGTCGTACAAGCCGGACGCGGCCTCGCGCGAGGAGGTCGGTACGGTCACCCTTGCCGGCGACGGCATCGCGAAGGTCGAGGGTCTTCCCTCGGCCATGGCCAACGAACTGCTGAAGTTCGAGGACGGCACCCTCGGCCTCGCGCTGAACCTGGAAGAGCGCGAGATCGGCGCCATCGTCCTCGGTGAGTTCAGCGGCATCGAGGAGGGGCAGCCGGTCTCCCGCACCGGCGAGGTGCTGTCCGTCCCGGTCGGCGACGGCTACCTCGGCCGCGTGGTCGACCCCCTCGGCAACGCGATCGACGGCCTCGGCGAGATCGAGACCACCGGCCGCCGCGCCCTTGAGCTGCAGGCCCCCACGGTCATGCAGCGCAAGTCGGTGCACGAGCCGATGGAGACCGGCTACAAGGCCGTCGACGCGATGACCCCGATCGGCCGTGGCCAGCGCCAGCTGATCATCGGTGACCGCCAGACCGGCAAGACCGCCCTGGCCGTCGACACGATCATCAACCAGCGCGACAACTGGCGCTCGGGCGACGTGAACAAGCAGGTCCGCTGCATCTACGTCGCCATCGGCCAGAAGGGCTCCACCATCGCGTCGGTCCGCCGCGCGCTGGAGGAGAACGGCGCGCTGGAGTACACGACCATCGTCGCCGCCCCGGCGTCCGACCCGGCCGGCTTCAAGTACCTGGCGCCGTACACCGGTTCGGCCATCGGCCAGCAGTGGATGTACGAGGGCAAGCACGTCCTCATCATCTTCGACGACCTCTCGAAGCAGGCCGACGCCTACCGCGCCGTGTCCCTGCTGCTGCGCCGCCCGCCGGGCCGCGAGGCCTACCCCGGTGACGTCTTCTACCTGCACTCCCGGCTGCTGGAGCGCTGCGCGAAGCTCTCCGACGACATGGGCAAGGGCTCGATGACGGGTCTGCCGATCGTCGAGACCAAGGCCAACGACGTCTCGGCGTTCATCCCGACCAACGTCATCTCCATCACCGACGGCCAGTGCTTCCTGGAGTCGGACCTCTTCAACGCCGGTCAGCGTCCCGCGCTGAACGTCGGTATCTCCGTCTCCCGAGTCGGTGGTTCCGCCCAGCACAAGGCGATGAAGCAGGTCTCCGGCCGTCTGCGCGTGGACCTCGCCCAGTTCCGTGAGCTGGAGGCGTTCGCCGCCTTCGGTTCCGACCTGGACGCCGCGTCGAAGGCGCAGCTGGAGCGCGGTCAGCGCATGGTCGAGCTGCTGAAGCAGAACCAGTACCAGCCGATGTCCACCGAGGACCAGGTCGTCTCCGTGTGGGCCGGCACCACCGGCAAGATGGACGACGTGCCGGTCGCCGACATCCGCCGCTTCGAGAGCGAGCTGCTGGAGTTCCTGCACCGCAAGGAGCAGAGCCTCATGACCTCCATCAAGGAGGGCGGCAAGATGTCGGACGACACCCTCACCGCTGTCGCCGACGCGATCGCCGAATTCAAGAAGCAGTTCGAGACCTCGGACGGCAAGCTTCTCGGCGAGGACGCCCCGGCCGCCGCCAAGTGACGTAAGGAAGGACCTGACTCATGGGAGCCCAGCTCCGGGTCTACAAGCGTCGCATCCGATCCGTCACCGCGACCAAGAAGATCACCAAGGCGATGGAGATGATCGCCGCCTCGCGCGTCGTCAAGGCGCAGCGCAAGGTGGCGGCCTCCACGCCGTACGCGCAGGAACTGACCCGCGCGGTCACGGCGGTCGGCACCGGTTCGAACACCAAGCACCCGCTGACCACCCAGGCCGAGACGGTCACCCGGTCCGCGGTGCTGCTCCTGACGAGCGACCGCGGTCTGGCCGGCGCGTACAACTCCAACGTCATCAAGGCGGCGGAGAAGCTGACGGCGCGCCTGGAGACCGAGGGCAAGCAGGTCGACGTGTACATCGTCGGCCGGCGCGGTGTGGCCCACTACAACTTCCGTGAGCGCAAGATCACGGAACAGTGGACCGGCTTCACCGACGAGCCTTCGTACGCCGACGCCAAGAAGGTCGCGGCGCCCCTGATCGAGGCCATCGAGCAGGCGACGGCGGACGGCGGTGTGGACGAACTCCACATCGTCTACACCGAGTTCGTCTCGATGATGACGCAGAACGCGGTCGAGGCCCGACTGCTTCCGCTGAGCCTCGACGAGGTCGCGCAGGAGTCGTCCGCCAAGGGCGAGATCCTGCCGCTGTACGACTTCGAGCCGTCGGCGGAGGACGTCCTCGACGCCCTGCTGCCGCGCTACGTCGAGAGCCGGATCTACAACGCGCTGCTCCAGTCGGCCGCTTCCAAGCACGCCGCCACCCGTCGTGCGATGAAGTCGGCCACCGACAACGCGGGAGAGCTCATCGAGAACCTCTCCCGGCTTGCCAACGCGGCCCGCCAGGCCGACATCACCCAGGAAATCAGCGAGATCGTCGGTGGCTCCGCAGCCCTTGCCGACGCGACCGCGGGGAGTGACAAGTAATGACGACCACTGTTGAGACGGCCACGGCTACGGGCCGCGTCGCCCGGGTCATCGGCCCGGTCGTCGACGTGGAGTTCCCCGTCGACGCGATGCCCGACATCTACAACGCCCTGCACGTCGAGGTCAGCGACCCGGCGCAGGACGGTGCGAAGAAGACGCTGACCCTTGAGGTCGCCCAGCACCTGGGCGACGGCCTGGTCCGCACCATCTCCATGCAGCCCACCGACGGTCTGGTCCGCCAGGCCCCGGTGACGGACACCGGCTCGGCCATCTCCGTCCCGGTCGGCGACTTCACCAAGGGCAAGGTGTTCAACACCCTCGGTGAGGTGCTCAACGTCGACGAGCAGTACGACGGCGAGCGCTGGCCGATCCACCGCAAGGCCCCGAACTTCGACGAGCTTGAGTCGAAGACCGAGATGTTCGAGACCGGCGTCAAGGTCATCGACCTGCTGACCCCGTACGTCAAGGGCGGCAAGATCGGTCTGTTCGGCGGCGCCGGCGTCGGCAAGACGGTGCTCATCCAGGAGATGATCTACCGCGTCGCCAACAACCACGACGGTGTGTCGGTGTTCGCCGGTGTCGGTGAGCGCACCCGTGAGGGCAACGACCTCATCGACGAGATGAGCGAGTCGGGCGTCATCGACAAGACCGCGCTGGTCTTCGGTCAGATGGACGAGCCCCCGGGCACCCGTCTGCGCGTGGCGCTGGCCGGTCTGACCATGGCGGAGTACTTCCGCGATGTGCAGAAGCAGGACGTGCTGTTCTTCATCGACAACATCTTCCGCTTCACCCAGGCCGGTTCCGAGGTGTCGACCCTGCTCGGCCGTATGCCCTCCGCGGTGGGCTACCAGCCGAACCTGGCCGACGAGATGGGTCTCCTCCAGGAGCGCATCACCTCGACCCGCGGTCACTCGATCACCTCGATGCAGGCGATCTACGTCCCCGCCGACGACCTGACTGACCCGGCCCCGGCCACCACCTTCGCCCACCTCGACGCGACGACGGTTCTGTCCCGTCCGATCTCCGAGAAGGGCATCTACCCGGCCGTGGACCCGCTGGACTCCACGTCCCGCATCCTGGACCCGCGCTACATCTCGGCGGACCACTACAACGCGGCCATGCGCGTGAAGAGCATCCTTCAGAAGATGAAGGACCTCCAGGACATCATCGCGATCCTCGGTATCGACGAGCTCGGCGAGGAGGACAAGCTCGTCGTCCACCGTGCCCGTCGCGTGGAGCGCTTCCTGTCCCAGAACACCCACGTCGCCAAGCAGTTCACCGGCGTCGACGGGTCGGACGTGCCGCTGGACGAGTCGATCACCGCGTTCAACGCGATCATCGACGGTGAGTACGACCACTTCCCGGAGCAGGCGTTCTTCATGTGCGGTGGTCTTGAGGACCTGAAGAAGAACGCGAAGGAACTCGGCGTCTCCTGAAGCCGGGCTCCGACGAGCAGTACCTCTGTGCGTGAGGGGGACGGACCGTACCTCATGGGGTGCGTCCCGTCCCCCTCCGTACGCCCTCTAGAATTGACCCAACACCCGGCAGAACCGCCGGGTGGTGACCCGAGGAGCCACCTTGGCTGCTGAGCTGCACGTCGCGATGGTCGCGGCCGACCGAGAGGTCTGGTCCGGCGAGGCCACCCTGGTCGTCGCGCGCACCACGTCCGGCGACATCGGCGTCATGCCCGGTCACCAGCCGCTGCTCGGTGTGCTGGAGTCGGGCCCGGTGACCATCCGTACGAGCGAGGGGGGAACGGTCGTCGCCGCGGTGCACGGCGGTTTCATCTCGTTCGCGGACAACAAGTTGTCGCTGCTGGCCGAGATCGCCGAGCTGTCGGACGAGATCGACGTCAAGCACGTGGAGCGCGAGCTTGAGCGCGCGAAGGCGGAGGGCGACGCCTCCGCCGAGCGCGCCGCGGACGTCCGACTGCGTGCGGTGGGTGCGCGCTGATCAAGCGCATCATGTGATGCTGTACCTCAGCCGCGGCTGGGACCGGATTCATCCAATCCGGACCCAGCCGCGGCTGAGGCGAATGTGGGAGTTTTTTCCGTTCCGTTACCTAGGAGACGAGGAGGTCGGTGCCGATGGTCCTCGCTCTGACTTTGTGCGGGCTGGTGGTCGCGCTCGTGGTGGTGGGTCTGTTCGTCTTCGGTCTGAGACGGCGGCTGATCCAGCGTTCCGGCGGCACCTTCGACTGCAGCCTGCGGTGGGACGTTCCGGAGAAACCCGAGAAGGGCGAGGAGAACGGCAAGGGCTGGGGCTACGGCATCGCCCGCTACAACGGCGACCGCATCGAATGGTTCCGCGTGTTCTCGTACTCCCCGCGCCCGCGTCGCACCCTGGAGCGCTCGGCGATCGAGGTGGCCGGGCGCCGCACCCCCGAGGGCGAGGAGGAACTCGCGCTGCTCTCCGACGCCGTGATCCTCGCCTGTCTGCACCGGGGGGCCAGGCTTGAGCTGGCGATGAGCGAGGACGCGCTGACCGGTTTCCTCGCCTGGCTGGAGGCGGCTCCGCCCGGACAGCGAGTGAATGTGGCGTAGCCACATTCACTCGCTGGGTGGGGGTCCCCCCGGACGAAGTCTGGGGGAGCGTCAACGTCGCTTGATATCTACGATCACTACTTCAGGCCATTGTTGATGGCGCTCACCAGCTCTCCGTTGCTGGTGTCACCGCTGAACTCCCAGAAGAACGCACCGCCCAGGCCCTGGTTCTTGGCCCAGGTCATCTTCGTGCCGATGGTGGCGGGGGTGTCGTAGCTCCACCAGTTGCTGCCGCAGTGGGCGTAGGCCGTGCCCGCGATGGTGCCGGTGGCCGGGCAGGAGTTCTTGAGCACCTTGTAGTCCTCGATGCCCGCCTCGTACGTGCCCGTGGCCGCGCCGGTCGCCGTGCCGCCGGGCGCGGACTGGGTGACGCCGGTCCAGCCGCGGCCGTAGAAGCCGATGCCGAGCAGCAGCTTGGCCGCCGGGACGCCCTTCGACTTCAGCTTGGCGATCGCGTCGGCGGAGTTGAAGCCGGCGGTGGGGATGCCGGAGTACGAGGTGAGCGGCGAGTGCGGGGCGGTCGGGCCCGTGTTCGCCCAGGCGCCGAAGTAGTCGTACGTCATCACGTTGTACCAGTCGAGGTACTGTGACGCGCCGCCGTAGTCGGCCGCGTCGATCTTGCCGCCCGAGGAGCCGTCCGCGGTGATCGCGGCGGTGACCAGGTAGTTCGAGCCGAACTCGGTGCGCAGGGCCTGCATGAGGTTCTTGAAGGCGGCGGGTCCGGAGGTGTCGCAGGTGAGACCGCAGGCGTTCGGGTACTCCCAGTCGATGTCGATGCCGTCGAAGACGTCGGCCCAGCGCGGGTCCTCGACGACGGCCTTGCAGGACTTGGCGAACGCGGCCGGGTTCTGCGCGGCCTGCCCGAAGCCGCCGGAGTAGGTCCAGCCGCCGAACGAGTACAGCACCTTCAGGTGCGGGTACTTGGCCTTCAGCTGGCGCAACTGGTTGAAGTTGCCGCGCAGCGGCTGGTCCCAGGTGTCGGCCGTGCCGCTGACGGACTGGTCGGCGGTGTAGGCCTTGTCGTAGGCGGCGAAGGTGTCGTCGACGACGCACTGGCCGTTCTTGACGTTGCCGAAGGCGTAGTTGATGTGTGTGATCTTCGAGGCGGAGCCCGAGGTCACCAGGTTCTTGACGTGGTAGTTGCGGCCGTAGACGCCCCACTCGGTGAAGTAGCCGAGGTTGACCTTCGAGCCGGGGGCGGGTCCGGGATCGGTGCCGCCGGTGGTCCGTACGGCGACGGCGCCGCTCACCGGGCCGGTCTGGTCGGCGGTGTCGCGGGCCTGCACGCTGTAGGAGTAGTCGGTGCCGGCGGTGAGGCCGGTGTCCGTGTACGAGGTCGTGGTCACGGTCGCGACCTTGGTGCCGCCGCGCAGGACGTCGTAGTTCTTGATGCCGTTGTCGTCGGTGGCGGCCGACCAGGACAGCTTGACCGAGGTGCTGGTGACGTCCGAGGCGGTGGGGGTGCCGGGCGCGGAGGGTCCCGAGTCACCGGGGACGCTGCTGCCTCCGTCACAACTGCCGGTGTTCAGTTTGCAGTTGGCCGGGGAGCCTGAGCCGCTCCCGTTGAAACCGAAGGAGACGGCGGCGCCCGGAGCGAGGGAGCCGTTCCAGGACTTGTTCTTGGCGGTCCAGTGGGTGCCGGAGGAGGTGACGTCGGCGTCCCAGGCCGAGGTCACCGACGTACCCGAGGGGAAGTCCCACTCGACGGTCCAGGAGCTGATCGTGGTGGTACCGGTGTTCTTGACGGTCCACTTGCCTTCGAAGCCGGTGCCCCAGTCCTGGGTCTTGGTGTAGGTGGCGGTGGCCTCGCCTGCCGCGTGGGCCGGTGCGGCGAGGCCGACCAGACCCGCGAGGGGGAGCAGCAGGGTGGCGAAGCCGGCCGCAACTCGGTGTCTGAAGCGCATGCGCGCCTCCTTGTCCGTGGGTGTGGGGTGTGGGGTGTGGGGGGTGTTTCGGACATGAACATGACGTGGCGCAGTGCGGTGAGAATAGAAAGGTCTGGACCAGCGGTCAAGAGGTCTGGACCAGTATGTCCGCTCGGTCTCCGCTCGGTGTCTGCCCGGTGTCCGCTCGATGTGCCCCTGGGGCTACACGCCCAACTCCTGTGCCAGTACGGCCGCTTGGACCCGGCTGCGGAGGTTCAGCTTCCCGAGCAGCCGGCTGACATGGGTTTTCACGGTGGCTTCCGCCATACCGAGCCGTACCGCGGTCTCGGCGTTCGACAGCCCTTCCCCGAGGCAGGAGAGGACCTCGCGTTCGCGGCGGGTGAGCGTGTCCAGGACGGACGGATCGGCCGCGGGCTCCCGTACCGGCTTGGCGGCGAACTCGGCGATCAGGCGCCGGGTGACCGCCGGGGCGATCAGCCCCTCACCCCGGCCCACCGCCCGGACGGCCTCCAGCAGGTCCTTCGCCTCCGTGTTCTTGAGCAGGAACCCGGACGCCCCGGCCCGCAGCGCCCCGAACACATACGCGTCGAGGTCGAAGGTGGTCAGTACGAGCACGTCGGCCAGCCCCTCCGCGACGACCTGCCGGGTCGCCGACACCCCGTCGAGGCGCGGCATCTGCACGTCCATCAGCACCAGGTCGGGCCGGAGTTCACGGGCGAGCGCCACCGCCCGCTCACCGTCCGCGGCCTCGCCGACCACCTCGATGTCGGGCGCGCTGCGCAGGATGAGCACCAGCCCGGCACGTACGGCGGACTGGTCCTCGGCGACGAGCACGCGGATCATGGGGGGTCTCCTTCGGTGACGGGAAGTGCGGCCCGTACGGCCCAGACCTTGCCGTCGGGGGAGTCCTCGGGGCCGGCCTCGAAGGTGCCGCCCAGCAGCGCGGCCCGCTCCCGCATGCCGACCAGTCCGGCGCCCGATCCCGGGGCCCGGGGGCTGTCGCGGTCGCCGAAGGGGCTGGTGACCGCGACGGTGAGGGAACCGTCCAGGCGGGCCAGCGTCACGGCGACCCGGCCGGGGCAGGCGTGCTTGAGGGCGTTGGTCAGGGACTCCTGGACGATGCGGTACGCCGCGAGCTCCACCGGCGCGGGGACCTGGACGGGGGCGGCGTCGAGCGTCACGTCGAGCCCGTTGACCCGGGCGCCCTCGACCAGCGCGCCGAGCCCGTCGAGCGTGGGCGCGGCGGTGGGTTCGGTGTCACCGCTGGAGTCCCGCAGGATTCCGATCAGCCGCCGCATCTCCGCGAGGCCCGCGACACTGTTCTCCCGGATCACGCCGAGGGCCTGCCGGGAGGTGCCCGGGTCGTCGAGGGAGAGCGCGGCCGTGGAGTGGATGGCGATCGCGGACAGGTGGTTGGCCACCATGTCGTGCAACTCCCTTGCCATACGGGCCCGTTCGGCGGCCACGGCCTGGCCGCGGTCCAGTTCGGCGAGCAGCGCGGTCTGCTCGGCGCGCAGCCGGGCGGCCTCGGCGGCGTCACGGTGGTTGCGGACGATCAGGCCGGTGGCCGCGGGACCGTACGACACCAGGCCGATGACCACGCCGATCAGCAGGGCCTCCGGGACCCGCCACATCGCGAACGGCACCACGGTGCCGACCACGGTGAGCAGCCCCGTGATCCGCGGGATACGGCGGGCCGACTCGGGCGGACCGTACAGGACGGCCGCGTACATGAGGTCGGTGAACATCAGGACCGTGGCCAGGCTGCCCTGCGTGAGCGTGTCCAGGATGATCGCGGCCGTGCCGGTCAGCAGCGCCGTACGCGGAGCGGCCCGGCGCAGCAGCTCGCAGCCCGCCATGACGGCGAGCGGCAGCAGGAGCGGCCAGCGCCCCGCCCACAGCACGATCGGCTCCTCGGCCGCCCGCATGCCCAGACCGATCGCCCACAGCGCGAGCCCGCCGAGCAGACCGGTCACCGCGAGGTACACGTCGAAGCGGTGCGGGCGGGGGAGTCGTACGGCCATGACCCCATCCAACACGGCGTACGGACCCGGCGCCTGACCCCGGGGGAGGGTCCCGGGCTGCATCTTTCGATGTACCGCGACTTCGTCATCACCGACGACGCATGCCGCGCGTCCCGCCGGGAGCCTGGAAGGAGTCCCGAGGGGAGGAAGGGAGCGAACCGTGGTCGTCGCGTTGATCATCGCCTGCGAGGTGGGCTTCTGGGTGCTGCTGGCACTGGGGCTGGGCGTGCGCTACCTGCTGAAATGGCGCCGTACGAGCGTCGTGCTGCTGTTGTGCGAGCCCGTGCTGGAGCTGGTCCTGTTCGTCGCGACGGCGATCGACCTGAAGAACGGTGCCGAGCCGAGTTGGGAGCACGGTCTGGCGGCGCTCTACATCGGCTACACCGTGGCGTTCGGCCACTACACGATCCGCTGGCTCGACGGCCACGCGGCCCACCGCCTGGGCGGCGGCCCGCCCCCGCCGAAGCCGCCGCGCTACGGTCGCGCCCGCGCCCGCCACGAGGCGAAGCTGTGGCTGAGGGCGGTACTCGGGGGCGCGGTGGCGCTGGCGCTTCTTCAGCTCGCGGTCTGGTACGTCGGCGACTCCGGAGACGTCAGCTCGCTGCGGGCCTTCCAGGGGGCGGCTGTTCGCGCGGTCGTCATCTACGGACTGATCACCCTGTCGTACACGATCTGGCCGAGGAAGGAGCCGGGCGGGACCGACGAGGAGTCCCGGCTCACGACGGAGAAGACGGAGAAGGAGAGTGTCCGGTCGTGACCAGGGCGTCGAAGAACCTGCTGGAGGGGGTCGTCACCGGTGCGATCGGCTTGGCGCTGTGGCTGTTCACCGAGGACGTGGAGGTCCCGGTCGTCACCTTGACGAAGGTCGGCGTGGTGATGATGTGCGTCGGGGTCGCGCAGGCCGTGATGGGTCTGTACCAGTCGGTGCGCGTGTCCGCCGGGGGCCGGTAGCGCCTCAGCGCTCCCCGCCCGGTACCCACAGCACGTCCCCGACCTCCTTGTTCGCCGTCCTGGCCAGGATGAACAGCAGGTCCGACAGGCGGTTGAGGTAGGTCGCCGTGAGCGGGTTCATGGTGTCCGCGTGCACCTCCATCGCCGCCCACGTCGAGCGCTCGGCCCGTCGTACGACCGTGCACGCCTGGTGCAGCAGGGCCGCGCCGGGTGTGCCGCCGGGGAGGATGAAGGAGCGGAGCTTCTCCAGTTCGGCGAGGAAGCGGTCGCAGTCCGCCTCCAGCCGGTCGATGTAGAACTGCTCGACCCGCAGGGGAGCGAACTGCGGGTTCTCGGCGACGGGTGTGGACAGGTCGGCCCCGACGTCGAAGAGATCGTTCTGGACGCGGGTGAGGACCTTGACGACCTCCTCGTCCAGACCGCCCAGCGCGATCGCCGTGCCGATCGCCGCGTTCGCCTCGTTGGCGTCGGCGTAGGCGGCGATGCGCAGGTCGGTCTTGGGCACCCGGCTCATGTCACCGAGGTTCGTGGTGCCCTGGTCGCCGGTCCTCGTGTAGATGCGCGTCAGATTGACCATATGGCCAATCTAGACGCTCCTGTGATGACGGCCGAGCCCCAGCAGGGCCCAGGCATACGGGTCACCGGGCGTGGAGACCTCGGCGTCAGCCGGTCTGTGACGCGCCAACCAGCGCGAACCCGCAAGGAATTGGCGTTCCGGACGTTGAGGCCGGATTCCTCCGGCTTTGGACTGTGAGGAGGATCGCCAATGATCGCACAGCCCTGCCCGCAAGTCCGCTGCTAGTGTCCGCTGAGGAGTTCAAAGGTGAACACGATATAGGGCAGGGGAGTCGCACAGTGACACGGAAGCTCGCCGTCATCGGGGCCGGTCTCATGGGGTCCGGTATCGCCCAGGTCTCCGCCCAGGCGGGCTGGGACGTCGTCCTGCGCGATGTCACCGACGAGGCGCTCACCCGTGGCACGGACGGCATCAAGGCGTCGTACGACAAGTTCGTGAGCAAGGGCAAGCTGGACGCCGCGGACGCCGAGGCCGCCCTGGGCCGTATCACCGCGACCACCGACCTGGACGCCGTCGGCGACGCGGACGTCGTCGTCGAGGCCGTCTTCGAGAAGCTGGAGGTCAAGCACGAGATCTTCCGCGCGCTCGACAAGCTCGTGGGCGACGGGGCCGTGCTCGCCTCCAACACCTCCGCCATCCCGATCACCAAGATCGCGGCGGTGACCGAGCGCCCCGAACGGGTCGTCGGTACGCACTTCTTCTCGCCGGTCCCGATGATGCGGCTCTGCGAACTCGTCCGCGGCTACAAGACCAGCGACGAGACCCTCGCCACCGCGCGGGAGTTCGCCGAGTCCGTCGGCAAGACCTGCATCGTCGTCAACCGCGACGTGGCCGGCTTTGTCACCACCCGGCTCATCTCGGCCCTCGTCGTCGAAGCCGCGAAGCTGTACGAGTCGGGCGTGGCCACCGCCGAGGACATCGACCTCGCCTGCAAGTTGGGCTTCGGGCACGCGATGGGGCCGCTCGCCACGGCCGACCTCACCGGAGTCGACATCCTGCTGCACGCGACCAGCAACATCTACACCGAGTCCCAGGACGAGAAGTTCGCCCCGCCCGAGCTGATGCGCCGGATGGTTGACGCGGGTGACATCGGCCGGAAGAGCGGGCAGGGGTTCTACACACACTGACGTCACGGGAACCACGCGAACCCCTCGGGTGTCATCCGATGGGGTGAATTCGGTATCGGTTCGCTTACGGACGGCAACCTCCAGGGTTCCCGATACGTCAGAAGTTGCATCCATCAGAAACGACCGGCGTACGAAGACGCACTCTCGGGGAGCGCATATGTACATCAGGGGCGACCACGCCGAGCTGGTCGTCGGGGGCCGCCTCGACGTCCGCAGC
This sequence comes from Streptomyces bluensis, assembly GCF_014650715.1. GTDB lineage: Bacteria > Actinomycetota > Actinomycetes > Streptomycetales > Streptomycetaceae > Streptomyces > Streptomyces bluensis. Next base: position 33,965 of record NZ_BMVM01000023.1, read on the forward strand.
GCGGCGGACGCCCGTACGGTCCTGCACTCGGCCATCGACGACGGAGTCGGTGACCTGGTGCTCGACCTGTCAGGGTTGGACTCGTGGGACGCCACCGGGCTCGGGGTGATCATGGGCGTCCACCGGCGTGCGGGACGGTGCGGACGGCGGCTGGTGCTGCGTGAGGTGCCTCCGCAGATGCAACGCCTGCTGGTGGCCACCCGGCTGCACCGGATCCTGGCCATCGAGGGCGGCATCGGAGTGGAGTCACTGCCCCGCGTGTGAGACTGCCCCGCGTGTGACACCGAACCACGACCGGGGTGAATCGGTACGCCACCGCACAGGACGGCCCGGAAGTGAACGGACGTGCGGGAATGCGCGTGCGCACCCATCTGTGACCCGGCGGACGGGCAGACACCCGGACGTCTCCGGGGCGAAAGGCGCCACTCGCGCAATCCTCACGAGACTGTGACGTCTCGGACAGCACGGGACCCTGCGTTCCGTGGATACTGTGCAAAGGTTTAGGGTTCGGCTGCCCGCCGCCCTGACGACCCCGGAGCGGGCACCGGACCAGAAGCGACAGCGCAGTGTGCGGGAGTCCGGGGACAGGACCCAGGCACACGACGCTTCTTGGGGGGCAAAGACCGATGGACCCGATGAACCGGGGACCCGAAGAGCACCGCCATGACGACGGAGACCGGGCGCCGCGTCCGCGTCCGCCACGCGACTCACTGACGCCGGATTTCGGCCAGCCTGCTCCGGTGGTGCTCGCCCGCACCGCCCAGCTCGTCTCGGGCGACTGCCTGCTCACCGTCAATCCCGTCGACGGCAGCGAGGTGGAGAACTGCCCGCCACGGGAACACCCCGGACGGCCCGAGAAGCACCCGGAGGCCGAGCGGGCGGAGATCGACCGCGCCGGCCGGCCGCCCGTCCCTCCGGGCCCCTCGTCGCCCCGGCTGCCGCTCCTGGAGCGCGACGCCGAGCGTGAACGGCTCGTACGGCTCCTCGCACGCGGCCGGTCGGTCCGCCTCACCGGGCCCTCGGGCTCGGGCCGCAGCGCGCTCCTCGACCTCGTCGCCGAGGACTGTGCGGACCTCGCCCCGGACGGCGTCGTCCGCCTCTCCGGATACCGGCGCACGAGCGGCGAGCTGCTCCACGACCTGTTCACCACCGTCTACAAGAGCCCGCTCCACCGGCCGGACCAGGACGAACTCCTGGATCTCGTCCGGGAGATCGGCGCGGTCGTCGTCCTCGACGACCTGGAGTTCGGCGGCAGCGCGCTCGACGAACTGCTCGACGCGACCCCCGAGTGCGCCTTCCTGCTCGCCGTCACACCCGACGTCCCCGCGCCGTCCGCCGACTCACTCCTCGAAGAGGTGTTCCTGGGCGGGCTCGACCGTGCCGGCGGGCTGGAGCTGCTGGAGCGCGCCGTCGGCCGCGTCCTCACCGAGGAGGAGTCGAACTGGGCGGGCGACCTCTGGTTCGAGTCCGAGGGCCTGCCACTGCGGTTCATGCAGGCCGGTGCGCTGCTGCGGCAGCGGGACCGGCTGCGCGGCGACGCGGACGCCTTCGACGAGTTCGGCGTCTTCCAGGAGGCACCGGCCGACGCGCCCTTCGACGTCGGGGACGGCCACGACGTACCGCTGCCGTCCATCGCCGAGGGCGCCGCGCCCGCCGCGCTCCTCGCGTCCCGGCTGAGCGAGTCGGCACGCGCCACGCTGCGGTTCGCGGTCGCGCTCGGCGGCGAGGTGCCGCACCAGGCCCATCTGCCCGCACTGGTGGGGGACACCCACGCGGACGCCGCCCTCGCCGAACTGGTGGGCTGCGCCCTGGTGACCCCGGTCGGCTCGCGCTACCGGCTCGCGGCCGGGGTGCAGACCCAGCTGGAGGCCGCCGGGTACGCGGCCGACGCCGGGGAGCGGGCCGTCACCGCCGCCCGGCACTACGCCTGGTGGACCGGGCACCCCTCGGTCACGCCCGAGCGGGTCGCGGCCGAGGCCGACGCCGTGCTCGCCGCGCTGACCGCTGTCGTCCCCCTCGCCACGCTTCCCGCCGAGGACGAGGAGAGCGCCGCCGTACGGCTGGCCCGGCAGGCCGCGCCCGCGTTCGCCGCCGGGTTGCAGTGGGGCGCCTGGGAGCGGGCGCTGCGGTCCGGCGCCGAGGCGGCCCGGCTCACCGGTGAGGTCGGCGATCAGGCCTACTTCCACCATGAGTTGGGCGTCCTCGCGCTCTGCACCGGGCAGCTCGACCGGGCCCGCGCCGAGCTGGAGGCGTCCATCGGGCTGCGCGGCGCCCTCGCCGACAAGCGCGGCACGGTCGCGGGCCGGCGCGCCCTGGCGCTGGTCGCCGACCGCTCCGGGGCGACCCCGCCCGGAGGGCGCACGGCGGCGGGGGAGGAGGTGCCGGACGCCCGGCACGAGGAGTCGGCGGCGCCTCCTGGTGGTGTGCCCTCCGCCTTCGTCCCCGGGTACGGCGGCCCGCCCCGGACACCGGGCGACACCTCGACACTGGTCGCGACCCAGGCGGGAGCCGGTCCCGCCGGCCGGGGCGGCGTCAGGGGCCGCCTGGTCAGCGGTGCCCGGCGCAACGTGGTGGCCGCCGGCGCGGGCGCGCTGCTCGCGGCCGTGCTCGGCACGGTGGTGACCCTGGGGGCGACCTCCGGCAACAGCGACACCACCCCGTCCGAGAAGGTCGGCGTCAACCCGTCGGCCGGCACCGGCGCCGACGACGGCGAGCTGGGCGCGGACCGCGCGAGGAAGGGCTCGGGCGACGACCCCGGCGCCGTGTCCGAGCCCACGGACCCGGGCCCGGACGGGACCCTCGGCACGGCGGACGACCCCACGCCCACGCCGAGCGACTCGCCATCGGGCGATCCGAGTGAAACGGAGGGGCCGGACAAGCCGACGACGTCCCCGTCCAAGTCGCCCACGAAGTCGCCGTCCAAGCCGCCGTCGCCCACGCCCTCCGCGTCGGAGTCGAAGCCGCAGCCGCCCAGCGATTCCCCGACGTCACCGGACCCGACGCCCAGCCAGTCGGAGCCGTCGGACCCCCCGCCGCAGACCAGCACCTCGGCCGGCGGCCCCGCGTCCAGCCCGCCGGCGGAGACCAGCAGCTCCGCGAGTGCCCCGGACAGCAGCGCCCCCGGCTCGCCGAGCGGAACGGCGGGCGACCCGTCGGTGATCTGACGCACGACTGAGGGCCGGGGCCGGACTGCGGACCCGGCCCCCAGCCGCGTCGCCGCTCAGAACAGCCGCAGCTTGTCGTCCTCGATGCCGCGGAGCGCGTCGTAGTCCAGGACCGTGCAGCCGATGCCGCGGTCCGTGGCGAGGACCCGGGCCTGGGGCTTGATCTCCTGGGCGGCGAAGATGCCGCGTACGGGAGCGAGGTGCGGGTCGCGGTTCAGCAGCTCCAGGTAGCGCGTGAGTTGCTCCACACCGTCGATCTCGCCGCGCCGCTTGATCTCCACGGCCACGGTCTGCCCGTCGGCGTCCCGGCACAGGATGTCGACGGGGCCGATGGCGGTCATGTACTCGCGGCGGATGAGCGTGTAGCCCTCGCCCAGGGTCTCGATACGGTCGGCGAGCAGCTCCTGGAGGTGCGCTTCCACGCCGTCCTTGATCAGGCCCGGGTCCACGCCCAGGTCGTGCGAGGAGTCGTGGAGGACCTCCTCCATGGTGATGATGAGCTTCTCGCCCCCCTTGTTGGTGACGGTCCAGACGCCCGCTGTGCCGTCACCGTCTCCCTCGCCCTCCTTCAGCGCGCAGGGCGGGGACATCCAGTTGAGAGGCTTGTAGGCCCGGTCGTCCGCGTGGATCGAGACGCTGCCGTCCGCCTTCACCAGGATCAGGCGGGGAGCTGAGGGGAGATGGGCCGTGAGCCGCCCGGCGTAGTCCACGGAGCAGCGGGCAATGACGAGACGCATGGTCGGAAACGCTACTCGACATCCGCCGCCGCACGCGATTCGCCCTCCTCAGAACCCCTTGAGGGCCCTGGGGCGGGTACGTGCCGTGCCCGCCCGGCGCGTGCCGTCGTTCGGCATGTGCCCGAGGCAACTCGTTTGCGGCAATGGCTGATTGTGGTCCTAGTGGGAGTTCCCCGTATCCCCATTCTCCTGGTGCGGTCACCGCCCGGTGCTTAACGTATAAACGGGAGGTCGCGGCGCGTGTACGCAGCGTGTTCGATATCGCGAACTCCCTCCCTGTCCGTCAACCCCCGCCCGGGCGGGGGTCCGAGAGGAGAACCCATGTCGCTCGACGTCTCACCGGCCCTACTCGAACAGGCCGAGCGAGGCGAGGTCGACGAAGCCGCCTTCGTCGACTGCGTCCGGACCTCCCTGCCCTACGCATGGGAGATGATCAGCTCCCTGGTGGCCCAGCTGAAGGTCGACGGCGGCCAGTTCGCCGACAACCAGACGCCCCCGCCGGACGAGCAGGCACGTGGCCAGCTGCTGCGTGCGCTCGCGAGCGACGCGATACGCGGCGCGCTGCAGCGGCACTTCGGTGTGCGGCTGGCCTTCCAGAACTGCCACCGGGTGGCCGTGTTTCCGCTCGACCCCGCAGTGGACGACACGCTGGCTCGCTTCACCTCTGTGCGCAACCAGCTGCTGAACCAGTCACCGGAGCTCCGGGACTGCTGAGGCGGCCCGGCGCCGCGTCAGCGGCACCAGCCGCACTGCTTGCCGCTCCGTACGCGGGAGGTGCATTCGTACCGGGGCGGCAAGCTCCCCGCGGGACGCGGCTCTGGCGCGTCCGTTCAGCCGAGGTGGGGGAGCACCTCGGCGCCCAGCCGACGCACCGTCTCCTCGGTGGCCGCCAGGTCGCCCGAACCCTCCACGAGCAGGGCGAAGCGCGAGATGCCCGTCCGCTCCGACGTCGCCGCCAGCCGGTCCGCGCACAGGCGTGGGGTGCCCACCGGGTGCAGCCCGCAGAGCAGTTCGGTGTACGCCTGCGGGTCGCGCATCGAGCGGGCGCGGCCGTCCACCGTCACATGGGCGTCCAGACCGTGCTTCAGCCAGCCCGGCATCGCCTTCGTGACCGCCTCGACCGCGTCCGTCCGCCGGTCCGCGATCTGGCACACACCGGCCGACACATGGCCGGCAACGGCGATCTCCTCCGCCGAACGGCCCGCCGCACCCGCGTATTTGCGCCACAGTGCGACCATCTCCGCCTTCTCCTCGTCGCCCACGTGCATCCCGAGGAGCATCGGCAGACCGCGCTCGGCCGCGAGCCGGATGCTCGACGGTGAGGTGCAGGCGACGACGACCTCCGGGCCCGGGACACCGCTCAGCACCTCCGACGGTCTGGGGACGACCGGGACCTCACGGAAGGCGAATCGTTCCCCCGATGCCTCCACCGAGGGCTGGCGCAGCCACCGCACCAGGAGATCGAGTGATTCCGGGAACCCCTTCTCGTACGCCTCGATTCCGGTCCCGAAGACCTCCAGGTCCACCCAGGGTCCTCCGCGTCCCACCCCCAGCGAGAAGCGGCCTCCGGACGTCACGTGCAGCAGCGCGGCCTGCTCGCCGAGGGCCACCGGGTGGACGGTGGGGAGCACGCTGACCGCCGTGCCGACGCGGATCCGGCGGGTGCGCCCGAGCAGTAACGCGGCGAAGGTGACCGCCGAGGGGCACGTCCCGTACGGCACGAAGTGGTGTTCCGCCAGCCAGACCGCGTCGAGGCCGGCCTCTTCGGTGACCTCGGCCGTCCGTACGGCGCGGTGGAGCGCCTCCCCCTGGCCCTGTCCCGGGAACTGGGCCGCTAGTACAAAAGTTCCAACGTGCATCGCGTTTCCTGCTTTCTCGGCACTCCGACCCGGAGCTCCCCCACCCGCATAACCGCCTGACACGTGCCGAAGACACGGCTTGTCGGCGAGATTTGCGGATTGTCTGCAGAATGCGTCGTACGGAGGGGGTCTGTGACGGTCCGTGGACTACGCGTACCCGTGGTCGGCGCGCGTAGGCTGGACGCGGCCCGTCCCCCCTGTATAGCTCCGTGAGGTGTTCTGTGTCCCCGCGTCGCAATCGACCCAAGGGTGCCGGCTCGTCCGGCCGGAGCGCCGACGAGGACCGGGCCGACCGTTACGGCGGCTGGCAGTCCAGCGAGAACTGGCAGGGCGAGGACTGGAGCGTGCGCCATGTGGCCGGGGCGAGCGCCGAGGGAAAGACGTACCGCTGCCCCGGCTGCGACCAGATGATCTCCTCCGGAGTCCCGCACGTGGTGGCCTGGCCGCAGCACGCCGGCGTCGAGGACCGCCGCCACTGGCACAAGGCCTGCTGGAACGCGAAGGACCGCCGCACCTCAAGGGTGCAGCGGTCCCGTAACGCGCCACGTTTCTAGATTTTCGCGTCTCCAGTTTCCGTCGCTCGCCGCGGTTACACGTCCCGCCGCTCCAGCAGCACGAACGCGCCCACGATCGCGGCCGCCGTCACACCGGCGAGGAGGCCCAGCTGGGCGTTGCCACCGCCTGCCTCGTTGTCCAGTCCGAAGATCTTGGCGAGGGAGTTGGGGGCGTTGTAGTCCAGCATCTTCTCGCCGATCTTGCGCATGCTGTCGGAGAACAGCAGGAACGCGGGCAGGATCGCGGGCACCAGCACGAGCCCTAGCATCGCGGTGATCGCACCCGCGGAGTGCCGCAGCATCGAGCCCACCGCGAGCGAGAGGACGCCCAGCAGCGAGACGTACAGGGCGCCCTTGAGGACCGTGCCGCCCCACTCGTTGCCCGTGGTGTCGCTGTGCAGGCTCTGCGTGAACAGGCCGACCACCCCGATGGCGACGGCCGACACGACGAACGCCACCGCGAAGAAGATCAGCAGCTTGGCGGTGAGCACCCGGTGCCGCTGCGGCGAGGCGGTGAACGTCGTACGGATCATGCCCGTGCCGTACTCCGACGAGACCACCAGCACGCCCAGCGTGATGAGGCAGATCTGCCCCAGAACCAGACCGAAGAAGGCCGGGATGGTGAACGGGACGTCCGTGAAGGAGGCGTCGTCCGTCTGCGTCGCGACCAGGAAGCCGATGCCGACGACGAGAACCAGGAAGATGCCCAGCGTCCACATCGTCGAGCGCACCGACTTGATCTTCGTCCACTCGGAGGCGAGCGCGTGCCCGAGGTGGGTGCGCACGACGGGGATCGGCGAGGTGTACGAAACTCCGGGCGCCCCCTGCCACTGCGGCGCGGGCTGCTGAGGCGCGGGAGGCTGGGGCACGGGAGGCTGGGGCACGGGAGGCTGGGGCGTGCTCATCGGGCGTCCTCGGGCTTGTTCGGGTCGACGGGTGCGGCTGCGGGAGCGGGTGCGGCGGGCTGTGCGGGCGGTGGCGGGCCCGCGGGGGCCTGGGTGGCGTACGGGTTCGGCTGCTGTCCCGTGGCCGGCGCACCGGGCGCGGGCGGGGCGGCGTACGGCCCCGCGGGCGGCTGGCCCGGGGGCATACCCGGCGGCATCGCGAACGGCTGGCCGCCCTGCTGGGGCGGCGGCGGGGCGTACCACCCCGGCTGGCCCTGCCCCGGCACCGGCGTGGGCGGCAGCGCACCGGGCGGCAGCGGCTGCATCAGGCCTGCCTTCTGGTCGATGGTCGACCGGTAGTCGACGGCGCCCTGCGTCATCCGCATGTACGCCTCCTCCAGCGACGCCTGGTGCGGCGACAGCTCCCACAGCCGTACGTCCGCGCCGTGCGCGAGATCGCTGATCTGCGGCAGCGGCAGGCCGGTCACGCGCAGCCCACCGTCCGCCTCGGGGAGCACCTGGCCGCCCGCCTCGGTCAGGGCGGCCGTCAGCTTCTCCCGCTGCTGCGGCTCGGTGTCGGGCGTGCGGACCCGTGCGAAGCCGGCCGAGTTCTGCGCGATGAAGTCCCTGACGCTCATGTCCGAGAGCAGTTGCCCGCGCCCGATCACGATCAGGTGCTCGGCGGTCAGCGCCATCTCGCTCATGAGGTGGGACGAGACGAAGACGGTGCGTCCCTCCGCCGCGAGGGACTTCATCAGGTTCCGCACCCACAGGATGCCCTCGGGGTCGAGCCCGTTGACCGGCTCGTCGAAGAGCAGCACCTGGGGGTCACCGAGCAGCGCGGCGGCGATCCCGAGCCGCTGCCCCATGCCCAGCGAGAACCCCTTGGACCGCTTCTTGGCCACGTCCTGCAGACCGACGACGCCCAGCACCTCGTCCACGCGGCGCGCCGGAATGCCGGACAGCTGCGCGAGGCACAGCAGGTGACTGCGGGCACTGCGTCCGCCGTGCACGGCCTTGGCGTCCAGCAGGGCGCCCACCTGGCGGGCGGCGTTCGGCAGCTTCCGGTACGGGTAGCCGCCGATCGTCACCTGCCCCGCGGTGGGGTTGTCCAGGCCGAGGATCATCCGCATGGTCGTCGACTTGCCCGAGCCGTTCGGCCCGAGGAAGCCGGTGACGGTACCCGGCCGCACCTGGAAGGAAAGATTGTGCACGGCGGTCTTGTCGCCGTAGCGCTTCGTCAGGCCGACTGCCTCGATCATGCTTCGCACCATCACAAGATTCAGGACGTCGGGGACACGTCCCCCGTAAGGGTTAGGAAGCATATCGGTGCACTGACGGTTCCCTCCGGGGGTGAAGCGGTGAGCGTCTGCCGGGTCCCTCCGGGGGCGTGGCCGGTCGGTCGCGTCTGCCGGGTTCTGCCGGTGGCCTTGTGCGGGTCCGTCGTGGTCGGTCGCGCAGTTCCCCGCGCCCCTAAAAGCCTCGGGCGCACCCAGCGCTTTTAAGGGGCGCGGGGAACTGCGCGACAAGCCACGACGGGCCCGCAGCCGCCCACAGACAGGACCCGGCAGACGCGATCGCCCCCCACCCAGCCAGCGCAGCGCTCACGCATCGCGGTGCCGCAGCAGCACATACCCGCCCACCAGCGCCGCCAGCACCCACAGCACCATGATCCCCAGGCCACCCCACGGCCCGTACGGCGCGGCGTCGCCGGCCCGCGGGACGACCTGCATGATCGTGCTGCCGGCCTGGTCGGGAAGGTAGCGGGCGACCTTCTTGGTCGCCGACACATTGCTGAGGATGTTGGACACGAGGAAGAAGAACGGCATCAGGATGCCCAGCGCCGGCATCGGGCTGCGCAGCATCGCGGCCACGCCCATGGAGAACACCGCGATGAGCGTCATGTAGAGCGCGCCCCCTACGACCGCGCGCAGGACGCCGGGCTCGTCGAGCGACGTACGGTGCTCGCCGAGCATCGACTGTCCGAGGAGGAAGGCGACGAAGCTGGTCGCGAGCCCTACGGCGAAGGCGAGCGCGGTTGCCACGGTGATCTTGCTGAAGAGGAGCCGGCCGCGCTGCGGGACGGCGGCCAGCGAGGTGCGGATCATGCCGGTGCTGTACTCGTTCGACACCACCAGCACACCGAAGACGATCATCGCGAGCTGACCGAGACTCATCCCGGCGAAGCTCATGTACGTCGGGTCGAAGGCGGCCCTCTCCTCCGGGGGCAGGTGCTCCCAGTCGCGGCTCAGCAGCGCCGAGATCAGCATGCCGAGCGCGATCGTGACGACCGCCGCGATCCCGAGCGTCCACATCGTGGACGCCACCGAACGGATCTTGGTCCACTCCGAACGGACGACCTGTACCGACGCCACGCTCAGGCCCCCTTCTTCCAGCCGCTGCCCCACGCCTGCCGCGCGGACGCCGTCAGCGCCTCGTCGGGGACCGGGACGGCACCCGTGTGCGCGTGGTACTCCACCGACTCCGCCGTCAGCCGCATGAACGCCTCCTCCAGCGAGGCCTGCCGCGGACTCAGTTCGTGCAGCACGACCTGGTGCTGCGCGGCCAGGTCACCGATCCACTCGGGCTTGCCGCCGTCCACCTCAAGCGCCCCGCCGTCCGCGTCGACCGCCGTGATCCCCGCCTCGCACAGCACGTCCAGCAACCGCTCCCGTTGCGGTGTACGGATCCGGACGTACGACCGGGAGTTCCGCTCGATGAAGTCCGCCATGGAGGTGTCGGCGAGGAGCCGGCCCTGACCGATGACGACGAGATGGTCGGCGGTCACCGCCATCTCGCTCATCAGGTGTGAGGAGACGAAGACGGTGCGTCCCTGCGCGGCGAGGGATTTCATCAGGGTGCGGATCCAGTGGATGCCCTCGGGGTCGAGCCCGTTGACCGGCTCGTCGAACATCAGGATCCGTGGATCGCCGAGGAGCGCGCCCGCGATGCCGAGCCGCTGTCCCATGCCGTACGAGAATCCCTTGGCCTTCTTCCGGGCCACCGCCGTGAGGCCGACGGCGTCGAGGACCTCGGCCACGCGGCTCTTGGGGATGCCGTTGCTCTGTGCGAGGCACAGGAGGTGGTGGTAGGCACTGCGTCCGCCGTGCACGGCCTTCGCGTCGAGGAGCGCGCCGATGTACGTCAGCGGGTCCTTGAGCTGGTCGTAGCGCTTGCCGTCGATCCGCACCTCACCCATGGTCGGCCGGTCGAGCCCGAGCACCATCCGCATCGTCGTCGACTTGCCGGCCCCGTTCGGCCCGAGGAACCCGGTCACGATGCCGGGCCGGACGGTGAAGGTGAGGTTGTTGACCGCGACTTTCTCGCCGTAGCGCTTGGTCAGTGCCTCAAGCTCGATCATGGGCTCACGCTAAGACGGGGGCCCGGGGGCCGCCACTTGAGAAAACGCGCCACAGGCCCGCACCCTCCGGGGGGTGGTGCGGGCCTGTGCTGTCGTGTCGCTGCTGGTTACCGGGACTGCTGCGCCGGAACCCCGCGGGAGATCGGCTCGTCCTCGGCCGGCGAACCGGCGGCGGCGACCGCGGCGCCCGTGAGCGTCGCGAGCATCTCGCGGACGTTCGTCAGCTGGGCGTTGATGCTGTCGCGGCGGTTGGTGAGAGCGGCCAGCTCGCGCTCGGATTCCGAACGGATGCGGTCGGCCTTGGCATTGGCGTCGGCCACGATGTCCTCGGCCTGGCGCTGGGCCGTCTCCACCGTCTGGCGGGCGCGGCGCTCGGCGTCCGTGCGCAGCTTCTCCGCCTCCAGACGGAGCTGCTCGGCGCGGTGCTCGATCTCGGCGAGGCGCTTCTCGGCCTTGGCCTGACGGGACGCCAGGTCGCGCTCGGACTGCTCGCGGCGCTTGGCGAGGTTCGTCTCGAAGTCCGCGGCGGCCTGAGCGGCCTTGGCGCGCGTCTCCTCGAAGAGGGCGTCCGCCTCCTCGCGCTTGGACTGCGCGTCCTTCTGCGCCTCGGCCCGCAGCTGGGAGGCGTCGCTCTTGGCCTTCTCGACGATCCGGACGCCCTCGTCCTCGGCCTTGGCCTTGCGCTCCGCAGCGAACGACTCCGCGTCGTTGCGCACCTGCTGGGCCGCCGACTCGGCGAGCTCGCGGTGCTGCTCGGCGGCGCGACGGGCCTCCTCGCGCAGGTCCTTCGCCTCCTCCTCGGCGAGACGGAGGATCTTCTCGACGCGCGCGCCGAGACCGGCGTACGACGGCTCGGCGTCGGTGACCTGAGCCTGGGCGTTCTGCGTTTCGAGGTGGAGCTCCTCGATGCGCTTTTCCAGAGCTGTGATGCGAGCCAGAGCGCTGTCACGGTCGGAGACGAGCTTCGAAATGCGTTCGTCCACCTGAGCGCGGTCGTACCCACGCCGCACAAGCTCGAAGCCGTAGGGGGAAGTGTCGCTCATGGGGTTCCTGTCGAATGAGACCGGTGAGGTGATAAGGGGAATCCTAGGGGGCGAAGCGGCGTGTCATCGAGCAGATGCACCGTTTGATCTGGAGAATCACGCTCCTTTTGAGTGCGAACCACCAGATTACGTGCCGGAAGCGCTGCGTCGAGGGCTCCGGCACCCTCCGCCAAGCACGGATCGGCGCCTCTGGCTAGCCATCTGACACCTTGCCACCCGATCGGGGTGCGCCCACCGTGGCGCCGGCCTTGACGCCGCCGTCCTTGCCGCTCGACGGGGCCTCAAAAGACTCCAACGCCTCCAGGACGTCCTGGACACGGGAGATCTCCGCATTGATGTCCTCACGGCGCCGCACGAGGACCTCCAGCTCACGCTTGCCCTCCTCGACCGTGGCCCGCGCCTCGCGGATCGCCTCGGCCTTGAGCTCCTCGGCCTCCCGGACGAGCGTGTTCTTCTTCTGCTCGGCCTCCTTCAGGAGCCCCTCGGCCTTCTTCACGGCGGCGATACGTACCTTGCCCGCCTCGGAGTTGGCCTCGGAGACCAGTTCCTTGGCCTTCGCCTGGGCCTTCTCCAACTGCTCCTCGGCGGCCTTGATGAGCGCGTCACACCGGTCGCCCGCGGCCCTCATCGTCTCGGCCGACTCGCGGCGGGCCCGCTCGTGCAGCGCCTCGATCTCGCCCGTGATGCGGTCGCGCAGTTCCTCCGCGCGCTCTCTGATCGCGGTGGCGTCCCGCCGCGCGCCGACCAGCAGCTCGTCCGCGTCGGCACGGGCCCGCTCCACGCGGGAGTTGCCCTCCCGGGTCGCCTCCGAGACCAGGCGGTCGGCCTCCGTACGCGCCGCGCCGACCATGGTGTCGGCCTGCGCCTCGGCGTCCGCGGTGGTCTTGTGCGCGGTCGCCTGCGCCTCGGAGATCAGCTTGTCGGCCTCGGCGGCCGTCTCCGTGATCAGCTTGTCGACCTGCTCGGCCGCCTCGGAACGCCGCTTGTTGGCGTCCTTGCGGGCCTCGTCCAGCAGCCGGTCGGCCGCATCGCGCCCGGCCGTGGTGAGCCGCTCGGCCTCGGCCTCCGCGTCGGCCCTGAGCCGCTCGGCCTCGGCGCGGACCCGCTCGGCGTGCTGCTGCGCGGAACCGACCGTCTCGGCCGCCTCGGCGCGCAGCCGCTCGGCCTCACCGGTCGCGTCCGCGAGGAGCTTGTCGGCCTTCGCGACGGACTCGGCGCGCCGCCGCTCGACCTCCGCGGCCGTCTCGCTGGTGAGCCGCTCCGCCTCGGCCGTCACCTCGGTGATGAGGGTGTCGGCCTGGGTGGCCGCGTCCGAGCGGATCCGGTTCGCGTCCTCGCGGGCCTCCGCACGGGCGCGCGAAGCCTCCTGCTCGGCGGCCGCGATGGTGTCCGACGCCTCGGTGCGTACCCGCTGGGCGTGATCGGACGCCTCGGCGCGCAGCCGCTCGGCCTCCCCGATCGCCTCCGAAACCGTGCGCTCCGCGAGCGACTTGGCGGCATCCGACTCCGCCGCCGCCTCGCGCCGGATCCGGGCCGCGTCCTCACTGGCCCGCTCCCGCTCGGCGTACGCGTCGGCGCGAACCCGGTCCGACTCCTCCTCGGCTTCCCGCCGCATACGGTCCGCCACATGCTCGGCGGCGTTGCGCAGCCCGGCGATCTCCTCCTGGGCCTGCTCGTGCAGCCCGGCCACGGAGTCACGCACCTGCTGGGCGTGCTGCTCGGCGGCCGACACCATCTCGGTGGCCCGCCGGTCGGCCTCCTCGACCAGCCGCAGCGCCTCGGCCTCGGCCTCCTCCACGCGCTTGCGCGCCGAGGCCAGCAGTTCCTCGCTCTGCTCCCGGGCCCGCTCGCGCTCCTGGTCGGCCTCCTGCCGGGCGGCGCCGAGGAGTTCCTCCGCCTCGCGGCGGCGCCGGGCGGCCTCCTCCTGTGCGGCGGCCAGCGTCTCGGCGCTCTCGGCCGCCAGCCGCTCGGCCGCGGCCAGCGCCTCGGCCCGCACCCGGTCGGCGGTGTCCTGCGCCTCCGACTTCAGCCGCTCCGCCTCGGCCGCGGCCTCCGACCGCAGGCGTACGGCGATGGCCTCGCCCTCGGCCCGGGACGCGGACGCGTCGGAGGCGGCCTCGTCGCGCATCCGCTCGGCCTCGGCCTCGGCCTGCGCCTGGAGCGTACGAATCCGCTCGGCGGCCTCGGAACGCAGCCGGTCGGTCTCCTCGGCGGCCTCACGGCGGATCCGCTCCGCCTCCGCGCGGGCGTCGCTGAGCGCCTGCTCCGCCGAGGCGAGCCGCTGTTCGGCCTCGGAGCGCAGCCGGTTCAGCTCCTCGGCGGCCTCCTCCTCGCGGGACGCGACCGCGCGCTCCGTCTCCTCGCGCAGCTCACGGGCCGCGCGCTCGGCCTCTTCCTTGATGGCCTCGGACTGCTCGACGGCCTCGGCGCGGTGCCGCTCGGCCTCCTTGCGGGTGCGGTCCAGGGTCTCCTCGGCCTGGCGGCGCAGCGTCGAGGCACGCTCGATGGCCTCCGTACGGACCTTCTCGCTGTCCGTCGTGGCCGACGTCCGCAGCTCGTCCGCGTCCGCCTTCGCCTTGGCCAGCAGCTCCTCGGCGGTCTTGGCCGCCTCCTCGATCTGCTGGACGGCCTCGCGGCGTGCCTCGGAGCGGATGCGCTCGCCCTCGGCGACCCCGTCGGCCCGGAGCTGCTCGGCCTCGCCGCGCAGACGGCGCGCCTCCTCCTGCAACTCCACCGTCTTGGCGCGGTACTCCGCGGTGTCGTCCTTCGCCGCGCCCTTGAGCTGCTCGGCCAGGTCGTGCGCCTCGGCACGCAGCCGGTCCGCCTCGGCCTCGGCCTCCCGGCGGATCCGCTCGGCCTCCTCGGCTGCCGTCTTGGTGGTGTTCCTGGCGTCCTCCGACGCCTTGTTGAGGACGTCCTCGGCCGTCTTCGCGGTCTTGGCGAGCTGAGAGGCGGATTCCTCCGCGGTGATGCTGCGAGCCTTCTCGGCCGCCTCGGCGAGGATCTTCTCGGCCTCGGCGCGGGCGTCCGCGACGATGTCCTCGGCGGCGGCCTTGGTGCTCTCGGCCTCCTTCGTGGCCTCCTGGACCAGACGGGCGACCTGTTCCTTCGCCGTCCGTGTGCGCTGCTCGTTCGTCGACTCGGCGTTCGCCAGCGCCTTGGCCGCGGCCTCCTTGGCCTCGGCGACCACCTTGTCGGCCTCGGCGCGGGCCTTCTGCAGCGCCGTCTCGGCCTCGGCCATGCGCTGCTCGGCGGCCCGGCTCAGCTCGGTGGCCTGACGGCGTGCGCTGTCCGACTCGCTCGCGGAGGTGGAACGCAGCTGCTCGGCGTGCTCGGTGGCCTCCTGGGCCTGAGTGGAGGCGGCGTTCAGCAGCCGCTCGGCGTCGGCGCGGGCCCGGCGCAGGATCTGGTCCGCCTCGGCACGGGCCGACTCCGCCTCGTCCTGGAGCCGCTGACGGGCCTCGCTCGCGACCCGCTCGGCCTCGGCACGGGCCGCGGCGAGCGCCTGGTCGGCCTCGGCACGGGACTGGTCCAGCAGACGGC
Source organism: Streptomyces bluensis (assembly GCF_014650715.1). Taxonomy (GTDB): domain Bacteria; phylum Actinomycetota; class Actinomycetes; order Streptomycetales; family Streptomycetaceae; genus Streptomyces; species Streptomyces bluensis. The sequence continues at coordinate 49,110 of NZ_BMVM01000023.1, forward strand.
GGGCCTGCTGCTCGGTGCGGGCACGCAGCTGCTCCGCCCAGGCCACGTTCTCGTTGACGTGCGACTCGACGGTCTGGCGGCGCTCGGAGAGCTCCTGGTCGAGCTGCTGGCGGCGCGACACCGCCTCGGCGTGCAGTTCGGCCTGGAGGCGGGCGGCCTGCTCGGCGTGCTCCTGGAGGATGCGCTGGGTCTGCGCGCGCGCCTGGCTCAGCTCGCGCTCGGCCTCGGCGCGCAGCTGGTCGGCCTGCACCTGGGCCTGACGGAGCATCTGATCGGCCTGGTAGCCGATGTCGGACCCGTCGAACGCGGGTCGGGACATGAGGGTGCGGCGCGCCTCGTGAAGCTTGGCGCGCAGCACCTCGACCTGGTAGCCGAGGTCCTCGGCGTGCTGGATCGCCTTTTCCCGCTCGGTCTTCAGCCGCTCCATCTCGGCCTCGAACCGAGAGAGGTGGTCGACGTCAGCCGCCGGCTCTCGCTCCTGGCGTTCGTAGCCCCGCACTGCGCGGTCCCATCCGTCCCCTGGTCGCAAGCTTCTCCAAACGAGCTCCGTCCAACCGCCGAACGGGGCCCCCGGGGAATGGTGTCAGATCAACGGCGGAGCGCGGGCTGCCGCCCTAACCCTCGTCCCCCGAAACCTGGACCCCGGCCCTTGGATCCCGTCGTCGGAAGGCGGCAGGATCCGGGCCGCCTCCTCACAAGGCGACGGCCGACACCAACCCTACCGGCCCCTATGTACGGGGGTCAGTGCTCAGGTGACTCAACCGGTGCCGAAGTGACCAGTTCTGTCAGTACGCCATGGCAATCCTTGGGGTGCAGGAACGTGATCCGTGACCCCATGGAACCGCGCCGGGGCTCGTCGTACAGGACCCGCACTCCCTTGTCGCGGATCTCGGCGGCGTCCCCGTCCACGTCTGCCGTACCGAACGCGATGTGGTGGACCCCCTCGCCGTTCTTCGCCAGCCACTTCGCGACGGTGGAGTCCTCCCGGGTCGGCTCCAGGAGCTGGAGGTACGACGCGCCGCCGTCGTCCGTGCCGTTGATCCTGAGCATGGCCTCGCGCACGCCCTGCTCCTCGTTGACCTCGGAGTGGAACACCTCGAAGCCGTACGTGGCCCGGTAGAACTCGACGGACGCGTCGAGGTCGAAACAGGCAATCCCGATGTGGTCGATTCGCGTCAGCATGATGTCAGTGCACCGCTACCGGAGCGGTTACGCAACGTGCGCGCGATCACACCGACGGCCAGATGACGCGATGGCCTACCGCTCAGTACATTCGAAGTAAACCCTCGTTCACTCCTCGGCTGTGAAGCCGGATAGGGGATCGCACCTCATGACTGGAACGAACGGCAACACATCGGTGATCGTCGCGGGCGCGCGTACGCCCATGGGGCGGCTGCTCGGTTCCCTGAAGTCCTTCTCCGGAGCCGACCTCGGCGGCTTCGCGATCAAGGCCGCCCTCGACCGTGCGGGGATCGGTGGCGACCAGGTGCAGTACGTGATCATGGGCCAGGTGCTGCAGGCCGGGGCGGGGCAGATCCCGGCGCGCCAGGCCGCGGTCAAGGCGGGCATCCCGATGAACGTCCCGGCGCTCACCATCAACAAGGTGTGCCTCTCGGGCCTCGACGCCATCGCGCTCGCGGACCAGTTGATCCGGGCGGGTGAGTTCGACGTGATCGTCGCGGGTGGCCAGGAGTCCATGACGAACGCCCCCCACCTGCTGCCCAAGTCCCGCGAGGGCTACAAGTACGGCGCGGTCGAGATGCTCGACGCGATGGCCCACGACGGTCTGACCGACTCCTTCGAGAACATCGCCATGGGCGAGTCGACGGAGAGGCACAACACGAAGCTGGGCATCGGCAGGGCCGAGCAGGACGAGATCGCGGCCCTCTCGCACCAGCGTGCCGCGGCCGCGCAGAAGAACGGCGTCTTCGAGGCGGAGATCACGCCTGTCGAGATCCCGCAGCGCAAGGGTGACCCGATTGTTTTCAGCCAGGACGAGGGCATCCGCGGCGAGACGACGGCCGAGTCGCTGGGCAAGCTGCGTCCGGCCTTCACCAAGGACGGGACCATCACGGCGGGCTCCGCCTCCCAGATCTCGGACGGTGCGGCGGCCGTGGTCGTGATGAGCAAGGCCAAGGCGGAGGAGCTCGGCCTGGAGTGGATCGCGGAGATCGGCGCGCACGGCAACGTGGCGGGGCCGGACAACTCCCTGCAGTCCCAGCCGTCGAACGCCATCGCGCACGCGCTGAAGAAGGAGGGCCTCGATGTCGCGGACCTCGATCTGATCGAGATCAACGAGGCCTTCGCCGCGGTCGCCGTCCAGTCAATGAAGGACCTCGGAGTGTCCCCGGAAAGGGTGAACGTCAACGGTGGCGCCATCGCCCTCGGCCACCCGATCGGCATGTCCGGCGCCCGTCTGGTCCTCCACCTGGCGCTGGAGCTGCGGCGGCGGGGCGGTGGCGTGGGCGCGGCCGCGCTGTGCGGTGGCGGCGGGCAGGGAGACGCGCTGATCGTGCGGGTACCCAAGCCCTGACCCCGCGGTACACCCACCCATCGCCTTGGATCTCACCGGGTCTCACGGGACTCGGACTCGGACTCGGACTCGCTGAACGGGAGCTGTGATGCAGGACGTCCCCACACTGGTAGCCCAGGCCAGGGAAGGCCGGCCGCGGGCCGTGGCCCGGCTGATCTCCCTGGTGGAGGGGGCGTCCCCGCAGCTCCGTGAGGTCATGGCGGCGCTGGCGCCCCTGACGGGCGGGGCGTATGTGGTGGGCCTGACCGGCTCTCCGGGTGTCGGCAAGTCGACGTCGACGTCCGCGCTGGTGACGGCCTACCGGAAGCAGGGCAAGCGGGTCGGGGTCCTGGCCGTGGACCCGTCGTCGCCGTTCTCGGGCGGCGCCCTGCTCGGTGACCGCGTCCGCATGTCGGAGCACGCGTCGGACCCGGGCGTGTACATACGTTCCATGGCCACGCGGGGGCATCTCGGCGGGCTGGCCTGGGCGGCGCCGCAGGCGATCCGCGTCCTGGACGCGGCGGGCTGCGACGTGATCCTCGTCGAGACGGTCGGCGTGGGCCAGTCGGAGGTGGAGATCGCCTCCCAGGCGGACACCTCGGTGGTGCTCCTGGCGCCGGGCATGGGCGACGGCATCCAGGCGGCGAAGGCCGGGATCCTGGAGATCGGCGATGTGTACGTGGTCAACAAGGCCGACCGTGACGGTGCCGACGCCACGGCCCGCGAGCTGAACCACATGCTCGGGCTCGGCGAGTCGCGCGGGCCCGGCGACTGGCGGCCGCCGATCGTGAGGACGGTCGCGGTGCGGGGGGAGGGCCTCGACGAGGTCGTCGAGGCCCTGGAGAAGCACCGGGCCTGGATGGAGGAGCGGGGGGTGCTCGCGCAGCGGCGCCTGTCCCGTGCCTCCCGCGAGGTCGAGACCATCGCGGTGACGGCCCTGCGGGAGCGGATCGGTGACCTGCACGGGGACCGCCACCTGAGCGCGCTGGCGGAGCGGATCGTGGCGGGTGAGCTGGATCCGTACCGGGCGGCGGACGAACTGGTGGCGGGCCTGACGGAGGGCTGAGCAGGGGGGTGGCCTCGCCCCCGCCGCCCCCACCCGTCCCCTCCCCAGGGGCTGCGCCCCTCCGACCCCGCCCGGGGGCTTCCGCCCCCTGGGACCCCGGGCCTGCGCCCTGGACCGCGCCTCCGGGGGCCGGCCCGGACCCCCGCTCCTCAAACGCCGGAGGGGCTGGAATGTGCGGGCGGTGCTGGAGTGTGCGGGGTGGGGCTTGCGCGGAGTGGGCTGGGCTTTCTGACCTGGGCTGGGAGCTTCCGTGGGGGCCTCAGGCGGGGCCGGGTGCCCCAGCCCGTCCGGCGTTTGAGGACGAGGCCGTTCAGGCCGACACGGGGGGTCTGGGGGCGGAGCCCCCAGGGGACGGGAATGGGTAGGGGCGGCGGGGGCGAAACAAACCCTCCGGCTCAGTCGTCCCCGTCGTCCGACGAACGGTCCGCCGTGACCTTGGCCGTCGTCAGGTTCACGGTCCACTCGCTCTCCGCGCCGTTGGTACCCGTGGTGTCGATGTCCCAGCCACGTCCGGACCCCTCGTCTTCGAGTTCGACCGACGTCACCGTGCCCTTCGCGGCTGCGGCCTCCGCCGCCTCGGCGGCCGAGACGGAGCCGCCCTGAAGGGCGGCGCGGGCCTCGGCGGCGTCGTCGGCGTCCTCCTGCTCGGTGTGGGAGCCGAGCACCTTGCCCGTACCCGGGTCGACATGGACGGTGTGCCAGGTGTTCCCGGACGAGAGGACGTCGACCTCCCAGACCAGGTTCGTGTCCTCGCTTTCGAGTTCGGCCTTGACCGCCGTACCGGACTTCGCCGCCAGCGCGGCCTTGATCGCCTCGGCGGCCGTGAGCTTCGCCGCCCTGGCCTCGGCGGCGTCCTCGGCGTTGTCGTCGCTGCTGTCCCCGCCGTGCCTGTCGTCCCCGCCGTCCCTGTCGTCCGCGCCGTTCCTGTCGTCCGCGCCGTTCCTGTCGTCCCTGTCGTCCCTGTCGTCCGTTCCGTTGGTGTCGTCGTCCTGTACCTGCACGCTCGACCGCTGCGCGGGCGCGTCGTCGTCGCCCGAGACCGCGAGGGCGGTCGCGGTACCGCCGCCGATGAGGGCGGCGGCCGCGATGGTGGCGATGACGATGTTGCGCTTCATGGGGTTCCTCCCGTTTACGGATCCCGCGACCGCTACCGCCTGGTGCGATCGCTTTCGACGGGAACCAATCTCGCCCAGGCACGCTGAAGCCGACCTGAAGTCCCCTGAAGACGCCTTCAGGTTCGGTTTGCGACGCTGTCCGCATGCGTCTGTTGATCGTGGAGGACGAGAAGCGGCTGGCCCTTTCGCTCGCGAAGGGGCTCATGGCCGAGGGCTTCGCCGTGGACGTCGTGCACGACGGCGTCGACGGGCTGCACCGGGCCAGTGAGGGGAGGTACGACCTCGTCATCCTCGACATCATGCTGCCCGGCATGAACGGCTACCGCGTGTGCGCCGCCCTCCGCGCCGCCGGCCACGACGTGCCGATCCTCATGCTCACCGCCAAGGACGGCGAGTACGACGAGGCCGAAGGGCTCGACACGGGCGCCGACGACTACCTGACCAAGCCCTTCTCGTACGTCGTCCTCGTGGCCCGAGTGAAGGCGCTGCTGCGCCGCCGGGGGCCCGCCGGGGGCTCGCCCGTGCATGTGGTCGGGAACCTGAAGGTCGACACCGCCGCCCGGCGGGTCTTCCTCGGCGAGGACGAGACGGTCCTCACCGCCAAGGAGTTCGCCGTCCTGGAGCACCTCGTCGTACGGGCCGGCGACGTCGTCTCGAAGGCCGACATCCTGGACCACGTCTGGGACTTCGCGTACGACGGCGACCCGAACATCGTCGAGGTGTACGTCAGCACCCTGCGGCGCAAGCTCGGTGCCGGGCTCATCAAGACCGTGCGCGGGGCCGGATACCGGCTGGAGGCCAGGTGAGACGCCGTCTGGGGTCCGTACGGGCCAGGGCCACGCTCAACGCCACCCTGGTCGTCGCCGTCGCCCTGGTGGCCGCCGGCACCGCCGTGCTGCTCGCCCTGCGGGCCAACCTCATCGACCAGGCCGATGTCAGGGCCGAGAACCTGGCCCGAAAGGTGGCCCTGGACCTGGCGTTCGGCGTCCCGGCCGCCGAACTGGACCTCCCCGACGCCGGGGACAGCCCCGTCCAGGTCCGGAACGCGCAGGGACGCGTGGTCGCGGCGGACGACGACGTGGAGCGTATGAGCCCGGTCTCGACCGGTTCGGGGCGGGCGGCCGAAACTCCCGCCACCGGTGACGACGACGGCGACGACCACGGCGGCGACCGGGACCGTGACGACGACCGGGACCGTGACGACGACCCCCCGGCCGTCGGCGAGATCTCCGGGGAGGCACGGATCACGCAGGGCGCCGCGACGGTCGACGGTCACACCGGTGACTACCGGATCGCCGAGGTCGACGTGACCACGTCCCGGAACGTCACGCTGACCGTGTACGCGGGTGCCTCCCTCTCCGCGGAGGAGGGCGCCGTCGGCACGGTGCAGACGGCCATGCTGATCGGGCTTCCGCTGCTGCTGGTGACCGTGGGCTGCGCCACCTACGTCGTCACCCGGCGCGCCCTGCGGCCCGTCGAGGGCATCCGGGCCGAGATGGCCGCCATCACGGCCTCGGAGGACCTCTCCCGGCGGGTGCCCGAGCCCGGCACGCACGACGAGATCGCCCGGCTGGCCAGGACCACCAACGAGACCCTCGCCGCCCTGGAGACGTCCGTGGAGCGCCAGCGCCGCTTCGTCGCCGACGCCTCCCACGAACTGCGCAGTCCCATCGCCTCGCTGCGCACCCAACTCGAAGTGGGCGCCGCGCACCCGGAACTGCTCGATGTGGAGGGCGCCGTCGAGGACACCGTACGACTGCAGCGACTCGCCGCCGATCTGCTGCTGCTGGCCCGCCTCGACGCGGGGGAGCGGCCGCAGGACACACGTTTCGACCTGGCGAAACTGGTCCGCGAAGAGGCCGGTGGGCGCGACCGGGTGCACCTCGACGGGGTGGGTTCCGTCGAGGTGGCCGGATCCCGCGGTCAGTTGGTACGGGTCCTCGCCAATCTGCTGGACAACGCCGAGCGGCACGCCCGCGACCGTATCGACGTCGCCCTGCGCACCGAGGGCGCCTGGGTGGTGCTCGGGGTCGCCGACGACGGCTCGGGCGTCCCGGCCGCGGAACGGGAACGGATCTTCGAGCGCTTCGTCCGGCTGGACGAGTCCCGCAGCCGCGACGACGGCGGAGCGGGCCTGGGCCTGGCGATAGCCCGCGACATCGCCGTACGACACGGCGGCACGCTCAGGGTGGGGGAGGCGCCACAGGGCGGAGCGCTCTTCGAACTCAGGGTGCCCACAGCGCTCTGAAGCGAACGGGCAACCGGCAGTCCCCCCACCCGCCCTCAGTGGAGCGTCACGGCTTGCCCCGATGCCCCCGCAGGTGCTGCGCGATCGGCGCCAGCGACTCGTGCAGCTGCTCCATCGCCTCGGGCGGCAGCAGATCGATGAAGTGCCTGCGCACGGACGCCACATGATGCGGCGCGACCTTCTGCATCGTCGCCATGCCGTGCTCGGTGAGTACCGCGTACAGCCCCCGGCGGTCCGACTCGCAGTTCTCGCGCCGTACCAGGTTCGCGTTCTCCATGCGGGTGATCTGGTGCGAGAGGCGGCTCTTGGACTGGAGGGTGGCGGACGCGAGGTCGCTCATCCGCATCCGCATGCCCTCCGACTCGGAGAGGTTCACCAGGATCTCGTAGTCGTTCATTGTCAGGCCGAACGGCTGCAGATCTCTTTCGAGCTGGTGCGTCAAGAGTCTGTTGACGTCCAGGTGGGTGCGCCAGGCGCACTGCTCCGCATCGGTCAGCCAGCGCGTGGCCGTCTCGGTCTCCATGAATGAAGTCTACCTAAGAGGTTGAAAGGCGAACTAATGAGCGCTTTACGGGGACGGGATGTGTGACAGGGTTCACGCGTTCGATGTCACACTCCGCAGACTACCGTTCACAGCCCGAAGCGACGCTGGAGATCACCGAGCTGTCCGGGAAGGCGCGGTGACCCCGCCTGCTGCCCGTGCTGCCCCTGGTGACCGGGCGCCCCTCCGGAGCCCGGCACGCCCGGCTCGTGCGGGACGGCCCCGGTGGCCAGCTCGGCCATCAGCGCCTCCGAGGACTGCAGGAGCACGGTGCCCGCCCCGACGAACTCGAACTGGTGCTCCTCGCCGGAGGTGCCGCCGATGCCCGTCATCGCACGTAGACCGCCCATGACCCCTGTCATGTACCCGTGGTCATAGTGATGGCAGGGCGAGGGGCAGTCGGCCCAGCCGACCAGCGCCTGGGGGTCGACCCGGATCGGCGGTTCCATGAACGCCACCGGACCGTTCGAGGCGGCCACGAACTTTCCGGTTCCGATCAGCGTGAGAAAGCCCGGCACGATCGACTGCTTGAGCGACAAGCTTGGCTGAAAAGCGAGCAAGTTGCCCGAGCGAATGGTCAGGTTGCCGTCGTCCAGGTCGTACGAGTTCACGTCGAAGGCCCGGTCGGCGAGGAGCATCTTGCCCGAGCCCTCCGCCACGACCCAGTCGCTCGCGTGCAGAGGCGAATGGAACGAGGTACGGACGAGACGGTCCAGCCGGCCGTGCCCGATCCCGTTGAAGTCGATCGACCCGTAGTAGGCGATCATCTTCCCCTTCTGCAGGAACCACTGGCTCCCCTTGAGCTCCACGCAGAAGGTGTAGCTGTTGACGTTGTCGTCGGCCGGCAGCGTCATCGGGTCGTGGACCACCGGACCGCCCGGGCTTCCGTATGCACTCACCGTCACAGTTTGTCCTCCGACGCCTGGACGTACACCGCGCCACTGCCGCTCAGCTCCAGCTGGAACGCCTCGCCCGAGCCGCGGCCCACCATGTCGCGCCAGCCGAGCGCCGTGGACAGCTTGTTCCGTACGTCGCCGTGGTGCGCCACGTACGCCTGCGGGTCGACGTGCACCGGGCGCTGCGGGGCGATGGGGACCTCGATGACACCGCCGTGTGCCATCACGGCGACGGAGCCGTGCCCCGCCAGCGTCGTCGTGAACAGGCCCTGTCCCGTCACCTGCCCCCGCACCATCCCCATGACCCCGCCCTGCGAACCCATGAACATCGTGCCCTGTTGCAGCGTGCCGTCGAAGGCGAGGAGACGGTCCGCCTCGACGTACAGCGTGTCACCGGCGAGCTCGATCACCTGGACGTGGTGGCCGCCGTGCCCGAAGAGCACCGTGCCGCTGCCCTCCACGGTCATCAGCGGTGTCGCCTCGCCCGCCACCCGACGGCCGATCATCGACATGATCCCGCCCTGACCGCCCTGCGTGTTGGGCGTGAAGGACACCTCGCCCTTGTAGGCGAGCATCGCCCCGCGCTGACTGAAGAGCCGCTGCCCCGGGGCGATCGTCGCCTCGATCATCTTCGAGTTGATCTCACGAAAGGGCATGTCACGCATCCCCCGCGATCGTGTTCCGCTCACTCGGCTGCACATACACCAGCCCGTCCCCCTCGAACCGGATCTGGAAGGCCTCGCCGCCGCCCTCACCCATGAACGTGCGGAACGTCACGCCCGACTGGAAGGACTGCCGCACATTCCCCTGATGCGCGATGTACGCCCCCGGATCGACGACCAGCGGGTACTGCGAGCTCACCCGCAGCAGCACGGCCGGCCCGTCGGACATGATCGCCGCCTGCCCGTGCCCCTCGACGGTGGTCGTGAACAGCCCGTTCCCCTGCGAGGCCCCGCGCAGCCCCGTGAAGGAGGTCCCGGTCCTCAGCCCCGCGTCCGTCGCGAGCAGATTGCTCGACTCGACGTACAGCTTGTCGCCCTGGAGGTTCACGAGGTTGATCTCGGAGGCCCGGTCCGCGAACCAGCACGTCCCGTGCCCCTTCACCTCCATCACGGTCATCTGCTCACCGGTGAGGCGCCGGGTGACCATCCCCCGGACCCCCTCCCCGCCGCCACTCATCTTCTTGAAGGCCATCTGCCCGTCGTACGCGACCATCGAGCCGTTCTTCGCCTTCACGGCGTCCCCGGTCATGTCGACGGCGAGCACCTTGCTGCCTTGCAGTCGAAACATCGCCACGCAGTGAAGGTAGCCGCAGCCGGGGTGAACAGGACAGGGCCCGAGGGTGGATCTCCACCCCGAGACGACCCTTAAGGGTGACAGCCGCGGGGGGCGGGGAACCCCGGCGCGCCGACGGCGGCCGAATGGCCACCCCCTCCCCGGCCGCACGGGTCGCGGATGCCACAATGGGGGCGCTTGTGCGTGCGTTCACAAGGCTCGACCACTCTCCCATCGAAGGTGACCCGTGGACATAAAGACCGCCTCCGCCCTCCGCCGCCTCCGCCTCGTCTCCGCCCCCGAGGCGGTGTCCTTCCTGCTCCTGCTCGTCTGCTCGGTGCTGAAGCGGACCACGGACTTCAACGCGGTGCCGGCGATGGGCATGATCCACGGCATCCTCTTCATCCTGTACGTGATCTTCTGGGCCGACGCCTGGAACCGCACGAAGTGGTCCCTGAAGACCGCCGCCCTCTACTTCGTCCTCTCCGTCCTCCCCGCCGGCGGCTTCTTCGCCGAGCGCAAGCTGCGCCGTGAGGCCGAGGACGCGGTGATCGCCTCCCGTGCCCGTAAGGAAGGGACCGTCAACGCATGATCGTCGCCTTCTCCGTGACGCCGCTGGGCGTCGGTGAGGATGTCGGGGAGTACGTCGCCGAAGCGGTCCGGGTCGTTCGCGAGTCCGGGCTGCCCAACCGTACCGACGCGATGTTCACCTCGATCGAGGGTGAGTGGGACGAGGTGATGGAGGTCGTGAAGCGCGCCGTCGCCGCGGTGGAGGCGCGGGCGCCTCGGGTGTCCCTGGTCCTCAAGGCCGACATCCGGCCCGGCGTCACGGACGGTCTCACGGCGAAGGTGGAGACGGTGGAGCGGCATCTGTCGTCTTGACGAAACCGCCGAGCCGCTGCCGCGGGGTGGCGGGGGCGCGTCTCGTCTGCCGGGTTCCTGTCGGTGGGCGGCTGCGGGTCGTGTGTGGCTGGTCGCGCAGTTCCCCGCGCCCCTTAAAAGCCTGGGGCGCGCCCCCCGCTTATCCCCTGCGCCCCCCGCGACCTGAGGACGGAGACCCTCCGGCGCGCCCCTGACCCACACACACGCATAGGCGGCGCGAACCCCCACGGCCCAAAGCCGCCCCGAACCCCAGGCGCCCACCCCTCACCGGCCCAACCGCCTGAGGCATCCCGCACGCCTCCTTTCGGAGGTTTCCAGGGCGATGTGCACTCAAAAGTCCATCTTTGTGTGGATATTGTGCATCCGTATGGAAATCGTCTTTTCTGATCTCTGGAGGGCGCTGTGCGGCCCGAGGGCTACGACTACGACACCTACAGCCAGCTGGCCGGACCGCTCACGGAGCCGTCAGAGGAGCCCTCCGGGGCCGGGTCGTACCGGGTGCAGTACGTCAAGCTCCTCGCTCGTGAACCCCACCCCTTACGCGCCGTCCTGTTGATGACCCTCGCGCCCGTCCTCACGGGCGTGCTCCTCGTCTACCTGGTCTGGCCCACCCACTGGGTCGAACGCGAGGGAGCCGACGCATGGCTGATCGGCCTCGACATCACGATGCTCGTGTGCGTCGGCCTGATCGAGCTCTTCATGCTCGTGAACGTCATCTCCATCGCCCACGCCACGATGGTCGCCCGCGACCCCGTCCCCGTAGTCCCGGAACAGGGCACCCGCGTCGCCTTCCTCACCACGTACGTCCCGGGCAAAGAGCCCCTCGCCATGGTCCGCGCCACCCTCGAAGGAGCCGTCGGCATCCACCACACCGGCCCCGTCGACGTCTGGCTCCTCGACGAGGGCGACGACGAGCAGGCCAAGGCCCTGTGCGCCGAACTCGGGGTACGGCACTTCACCCGGCACGGCGTGCCCCGGTGGAACCGCCCCAAGGGTGTCCACAAGGCCCGCACCAAGCACGGCAACTACAACGCGTGGATCGCGGTGCACGGCGACGACTACGACTTCTTCGCCTCCGTGGACACCGACCACGTCCCGCTCCCCATCTTCCTCGAACGGATGATGGGGTACTTCCGGGATCCGAACGTCGCCTTCGTTGTCGGGCCCCAGGTGTACGGCAACTACGACAGCCCCGTCACCAAGGCCGCCGAGTCGCAGCAGTTCCTCTTCCACGCCCTCATCCAGCGCGCCGGCAACCGCTACCGCGCCCCCATGTTCGTCGGCACCAACAACGTCGTACGGATCGCGGCGGTCCGGCAGATCGGCGGGTTGTACGACTCCATCACCGAGGACATGGCCACCGGCTTCGAACTGCACCGGCGCCGCAACCCGCAGACCCGCAGGTACTGGCGGTCGGTCTACACGCCCGACGTCTTGGCCGTCGGGGAAGGGCCCGCCTCCTGGACCGACTTCTTCACCCAGCAGATGCGCTGGTCGCGCGGGACGTACGAGACGCTCCTCAAGCAGTACTGGAGGGCGCCGTTCACCATGCCTCCCGGCCGCTTCTTCTCGTACACGCTGATGCTCGTCTACTACCCGATGTCAGCCGTCAACTGGTTCCTCGGCATTCTCAGTTGCGCACTGTTCCTGTGGTTCGGCGCGTCCGGCACCCAGGTCGCCGCCTCCGTGTGGCTGATGCTCTACAGCGACGCCGCCGCCCTCCAGATCGGGCTCTACCTGTGGAACCGGCGGCACAACGTCTCGCCGCACGAACCGGAGGGCTCGGGTGGTCTCGCCGGGATGGCGATGTCGGCGCTCTCCGCGCCCATCTACCTCAGGTCCCTCGGCGCCGCCGTCCTCCGCCGGCCCTGCCGTTTCGTCGTCACCCCGAAGGGAGACGGCGCCAGCCCGGACCGGCTGCTGACGTTCCGTGTCCATCTGTTCTGGGCGGTGGTCCTCGCGTCCTCGCTGATCGCGTCGGCCTTCCTCGACCACAGCCATGTGGCCCTGCACACCTGGGCCGTCCTCGCGCTGGTGGTCTCCCTCGCGCCGGTCGCGGTGTGGACCGTCGAAGGGCGCATGGCCCGCCGGACGGACACCGCACGACAGGAGCAGCGCACTGTCGCCCCCCTCGCACCGGTCGCAGGTGGTCCGGACGTCCCGGTGCCCACGCGTACCCGCGTCCCCGCTCCTCCCAAGACCACCGTCCCCCGCATCACGATCTCCCGCATCACCGTCCCCAGCACCACGGTCTCCAGCACCACGTTCCACGGAATCACCGTCGGGGGCACCACGGTGCACAGCCCCGTCCTTCAGGGCGCTGTCCCGCTTCCGGGTGCCGCCCTCTCCGCGGTGCCCGCCCCCGGCGCCGCCCCGCCCGACACCACGATCTCCAGCACCAGAACAGGGGGCACCTAGACCATGGCCCACAAGCCTCTGGAACGGACCATCCGGACAAGGAGCACCAACCCCACCAGGAAGACGCTGCTGAGGATCGGCGGCGTCGGCCTGCTCCTCGGGCTCAACGCCCCCGCCGCTGTGGGCTTCGCGCAGGAGAAGTACCACGAGTGGAAGATCGCGCAGCCCGTCTACAAGGCGCAGTACGGCTCCTGGTCTCAGGTCGACATCCCCGAGAAGTACCGCACCAACGCCATCCACGCGGCCCTCCTGCACACCGGCAAGGTGCTGATCGTCGCGGGGTCGGGGAACGAGCAGAAGAAATTCGACGAGGGGTCCTTCGACACCGTCCTGTGGGACCCGAAGAAGAACACCTTCAAGAAGATCCCCACCCCGGAGGACTTCTTCTGCGCCGGACACGCCCAACTCCCCGACGGCCGCCTCCTGGTGGCCGGCGGCACCGCCCGGTACGAGCTGCTCGACGGCGAGGTGAAACGGGCCGGCGGCGGCATGCGCATCAAGAACGAGAGCCCCGACAGGGCCGTGGTGCTGAAGAAGGGGACGCGGTTCCGCTCGCCCACCGGCATCGAGTACGTCAGCCGGTTCGACGTGACCGTGCCGAAGGCCAAACGCACCTTCGACGTCACCTACGACGACGACGGCGTCATGCAGCCCTGGAGGACCAAGGTCACCGCGAGTGAGGCCCGCGTCTGGGTGGAGGCGGTGGAGGAGGGGCCGCGATCGGTCACCGACAAGCAGGCCCAGTACGAGATCGTCGGCCTCAAGGGCAGGGTGGCGGCCAACACGTACGGCCTCTCCGAGAAGATCACCCTGGAGAAGCAGGACTTCCAGGGCATCAGGGCGGCGTACGAGTTCGACCCGAAGGCCGAGAAGTACGTCCCCGTCGACCCCATGGACAAGGCCCGCTGGTACCCGACCCTCGTGGGGCTTCAGGACGGGCGCGTCCTCGCCGTCTCCGGCCTCGACGACGTCGGCGTGGTCGACCCCGGCGACAACGAGATCTACGACCCGGAAACCAAGAAGTGGGAGCCCGGCCCCAAACGGTACTTCCCGACCTACCCCGCCCTGTTCCTCACCAAGGGCGGCAAGCTCTTCTACCCCGCGTCCAACGCCGGGTACGGACCCGCCGACAAGGGCCGCGTGCCCGGGCTGTGGGACCTGCGGACCAACACGTTCGAGCGGGTGCCCGGTCTGAAGGACCTGGACCAGACGGAGACCTCGTCCTCCCTGCTCCTGCCGCCCGCCCAGGACCAGAAGGTGATGATCCTCGGCGGCGGAGGCGTCGGGGAGTCGAAGAAGTCCACCCGCCGCACCGCGGTCGTCGACCTGACGAAGGCCCGTCCCGCGTTCGAGGACGGTCCCGACCTGCCCCAGGGCACCCGCTACCTCAACAGCGTGATCATGCCGGACGACTCCGTGTTCACCACCAACGGCTCCAGTGGCTACCGCGGCCGCAGCGCCAGCAACATCCTCAAGGCCCAGTTCTACGACCCGAAGGCCAACGTGCTCCGGCCCGCCGCCGCACCCAGGGTCGGCCGCAACTACCACTCCGAGGCCCTGCTCCTGCCCGACGGCCGGATCGCCACCTTCGGCTCCGACCCGCTCTACGACGACCAGCAGAACACCAAGCTCGGCCACTTCGAGCAGCGCATGGAGATCTACACCCCGCCCGCGCTCCACAAGAACGGCAGGCACCGGCCCGTCCTCGGCGACGGCCCCGAGAAGACCGACCGGCGCGGCCGGGCCACCTTCGCCACCGACCACCCGGAGCGCATCACCAGGGCCCGGCTGATGCGGCCCAGCGCGGTCACCCACACCACGGACGTGGAGCAGCGGTCCATCGCCCTCGGACTCACCCGGACCAGGGACTCGATCACGGTGGACGTACCGCGGGACCGCACCCTGGTGCCGCCCGGCTGGTACATGCTCTTCGTGACGGACGCGGACGGCACGCCGTCGGAGGCCAGGTGGATCCAGGTCGAGTAGGAGAAAGAAGTACGGGGGAAGTCGCGCGCTACCCCTTGGAGCCGCGCTACGCCTTGGAGCCGCGCTACGCCTTGGAGCCGCGCTACGCCTTGGAGTTGCGTGCCAGCCCCAGGGCGTACGCCGGCCACCATGTGCCGGCCGCGGGGCCGCCCCGGCACTCGCCGTCCGACTCCCCGGGGCGCTTGATCCACAGATAGGCGTCGAGGGCGGGCTCGCCGGTCTCGGTCGTCGGGCGGGTGCCCAGGGCGCGGCCCGGCGGGTTGCACCAGGCCGTGCCGCGGTCGCCGTTCAGCGGGCCGTTGCCGTTGCGGCTGCTGTCGACGACGAAGTGCTTCCCGCCGAGCCGTTCGGACAGCAGCAGCCCGTACGCCTTGGTGGCCTCGTCCGTCTGGAAGTTGGAGACGTTGAGCGAGAAGCCGTCCGCCTCGGCGATGCCGGCGCGCCGCAGCGGCCCCGCCAGCCTCCAGTGCTCCTGGATCCAGGTCGCGTTGCCCGCGTCCAGGTACACCTTCGTGTGGGGCTGCGCCTTCAGCCGGCCGATCGCCTCGCGCAGCAGCTGCTCGCGCTCCGCGTGGTACCTGCGCGGTGTGCACCCGTCCACGATGTGGGCCACCGCGTCCGGTTCGAGAACGACCAGCGCCTTGGTGCCGCCGATGGCGTGGGCGAACCGGTCGATCCAGTCGCGGTAGGCGCCCGCGTCGCGCGCGCCGCCCGCGGAGTGCTGGCCGCAGTCGCGGTGGGGGATGTTGTAGGCGACGAACAGCGCCGTGCGGCCCTCCTGCTCCGCCGCCTTCGTGGCCTCCCTGATCGCCGGCGCCGGGTCGTCGCCCGCGGGCCACAGCGCGGCCGGCTGGTCCGCGATCCGCTTGAGCAACTCGGCGTCCTTCGTCCGGCCCTGCCGCTGCCACTGCCGCATCTGGAGGGCCGCCGGGCTGGACGGATCGACCCAGAACGGTGACCCGGGGGCCGGACTGGCCTTCCTGGCGGCCTTCGCGGTGGTGCCACCGGCGATGGACGACGTTCCGCCGTCCAGGAGCCCGGACGAGCAGCCCGCCGCGAGTCCGAGCACCGCGAGTGCCGCGAGGATACGGATCAGCCGGGACATGCTGCTCCCTCGATTACCTGGGATGGTGACAGTAAGTGACGATTATGGACGAATGGTGATGATTCGGTCGCCCATGGTTCCACAGCGGGCCTGGGCGACTCGGATACGACACCGGGGCGCCCCGCGGGAAAGGCGGCGAGACCGGAGAGCGGCGGACGAGGCGGGGCTGACCGCCATATAACCGGCCGGTAAGGTCGATGCCGTGCCGAAGCCGCTCAGCCTCTCCTTCGATCCCATCGCCCGCGCCGACGAACACTGGAAGCAGCGCTGGGGGAACGTCCCGTCCATGGCGGCGATCACCTCGATCATGCGTGCGCAACAGATCCTGCTCGCCGAGGTCGACGCGGTCGTCAAGCCGTACGGGCTGACCTTCGCGCGCTATGAGGCGCTGGTGCTGCTCACCTTCTCGCAGAAGGGCGAGCTGCCGATGTCCAAGATCGGTGAGCGGCTCATGGTGCATCCCACGTCGGTCACGAACACCGTGGACCGCCTGGTGAAGTCCGGCCTCGTCGACAAACGGCCCAATCCCAACGACGGCCGCGGCACGCTCGCCTCCATCACCGAGAAGGGGCGCGAGGTCTGCGAGGCCGCCACCCGCGACCTGATGGCGATGGACTTCGGGCTCGGCGCGTACGACGCGGAGGAGTGCCAGGAGATCTTCGCGATGCTCCGGCCCCTCCGGGTGGCCGCGCACGACTTCGAGGAGGAGTAGGGCAGAAGGCCCTGGTGCCCGAGTAGGGCCGGAAGGGCTCTGGGGCCCGGGGGCGCCCGAAGACCGTACGAAACCGGTGGTTACGCTCGTACCCATGAAAAAGAGCGTGCTGACCCGCTACCGCGTCATGGCCTACGTCACCGGTGTGCTGCTGATTCTGCTGACCCTCGGCATGATCGGCAAGTACGGGCTCGAACTGGACGGGGCCGCGGACTTCACGTACGTCGTCAGCCTCGCGCACGGCTGGCTGTACGTCGTGTACCTGGTCTGCGCTTTCGACCTGGGCTCCAAGGCGAAGTGGCCGGTCGGCAAGCAGCTGTGGGTGCTGCTGGCGGGTACGGTGCCGACGGCCGCCTTCTTCGTGGAGCGCAAGGTCAGCCAGGAGGTCGAGGCGAAGATCGCTGAGGACGCCCCGGTGGCCGCCAAGGCGTAACCCCTGCCGTACCCCTGCCGCCGTACGGATGCGCGTACGGCGGTCAGCTGTCGACATTTACTTGGACGTCCAAGTAAATTGGGGGCATGGACGCTGACGCCATCGAAGAGGGCCGCCGACGCTGGCAGGCCCGCTACGACGCTTCCCGTAAGCGCGAGGCCGACTTCACGACGCTCTCCGGCGATCCCGTGGAGCCCGTGTACGGTCCCCGTCCGGGGGACACCTACGAGGGCTTCGAGCGGATCGGCTGGCCCGGGGAGTACCCCTTCACCCGCGGGCTCTATCCGACCGGCTATCGAGGGCGGACGTGGACGATCCGGCAGTTCGCCGGGTTCGGCAACGCCGAGCAGACCAACGAGCGCTACAAGATGATCCTCGCCAACGGCGGCGGGGGCCTGTCGGTGGCGTTCGACATGCCGACGCTCATGGGCCGTGACTCCGACGACCCGCGCTCGCTCGGCGAGGTCGGGCACTGCGGGGTGGCGATCGACTCGGCCGCCGACATGGAGGTCCTGTTCAAGGACATCCCGCTGGGTGACGTGACGACGTCCATGACGATCAGCGGCCCGGCCGTGCCCGTCTTCTGCATGTACCTGGTGGCCGCCGAGCGCCAGGGTGTGGACCCGACGGTGCTGAACGGCACGCTCCAGACCGACATCTTCAAGGAGTACATCGCACAGAAGGAGTGGCTCTTCCAGCCCGAGCCGCATCTGCGCCTCATCGGCGACCTGATGGAGCACTGCGCGTCCCGCATCCCCGCGTACAAGCCCCTCTCGGTCTCCGGCTACCACATCCGCGAGGCCGGGTCGACGGCCGCGCAGGAGCTGGCGTACACGCTGGCGGACGGGTTCGCGTACGTGGAACTGGGCCTGTCCCGCGGACTGGACGTGGATGTCTTCGCGCCGGGGCTGTCCTTCTTCTTCGACGCGCACGTGGATTTCTTCGAGGAGATCGCCAAGTTCCGTGCGGCGCGCAGGATCTGGGCGCGGTGGATGCGCGACGTGTACGGCGCGAAGTCGGAGCGGGCGCAGTGGCTCCGCTTCCACACCCAGACGGCGGGTGTCTCGCTGACGGCCCAGCAGCCGTACAACAACGTGGTGCGTACGGCGGTGGAGGCGCTCGCCGCGGTGCTCGGCGGGACGAACTCGCTGCACACCAACGCGTTGGACGAGACCCTGGCGCTCCCCTCCGAGCAGGCGGCGGAGATCGCGCTGCGCACACAGCAGGTGCTGATGGAGGAGACCGGCGTCGGCAACGTGGCGGACCCGCTGGGCGGTTCGTGGTACGTCGAGCAGCTCACGGACCGGATCGAGGCGGACGCGGAGAAGATCTTCGACCAGATCAAGGAACTGGGGCTGCGGGCGCACCCGGACGGGCAGCACCCCATTGGGCCGGTCACGTCCGGGATCCTGCGGGGGATCGAGGACGGTTGGTTCACGGGGGAGATCGCCGAGTCGGCGTTCCGTTACCAGCAGGCGCTGGAGAAGGGCGACAAGAGGGTGGTGGGCGTGAACGTCCACACCGGGTCGGTCACCGGTGACCTGGAGATCCTCCGGGTCAGCCACGAGGTGGAGCGGGAGCAGGTGCGGGTCCTCGGGGCGCGCAAGGGAGCGCGCGACGATGCGGCCGTGCGGGGGGCGCTGGATGCGATGCTCGTGGCCGCGCGGGGTGGGGCCAACATGATCGGGCCCATGCTGGACGCGGTGCGGGCGGAGGCGACGCTGGGCGAGATCTGCGATGCCCTCCGGGAGGAGTGGGGGGTCTATACGGAGCCGCCGGGGTTCTAGGTGCCGTTGCGTGTGGGGCGGCGTGGGGTTGTTTTTCGCCCCCGCCGCCCCTACCCGTCCCCTCCCCAGGGGCTCCGCCCCTTCGACCCCGCCAAGGGGGCTTCGCCCCCTGGACCCCCAGGGCTTCGAGGCTCCGCCCCGGACCCCGTTTTCGGGGGCCAGCCCCCGGACCCCCGCTCCTCAAACGCCGGAGGGGCTGGAATGCGCGACCGGGGCTGGAATGCGCGGCCGGGGCTGGATTGTGCGGGCAGGGCTGGGATTTTCGGCCGGGGCCAGGCACCCCAGCCCGTCCGGCGTTTGAGGACGAGGCCGTTCAGGCCGAACGGGGGTCTGGGGGCGGAGCCCCCAGGGAAGGGATGGGACGGGTAGGGGCGGCGGGGGCGAGGAAGACCCGGGGTCATCCGGGCGGCGGGGGCGCGCTTTCCGGTAGGCCCTGGAGGAGGATCTGGGCGAGTCCGCAGGCCCAGTCCTCGGTCACCGGTTCGGCGCTGACCAGGGTCCGGTGAAGCACGGCACCGGCGACCACGTCGAAGATCAGGTCCACGGCGCGGGACGCGGTTCCGGGATCGTCCTCGGCGGGAAGCTCGCCACGCGCCTGCGCGTGCGCGCGGCCCTCCAGGACCAGGCGCTTCTGACGGTCGACGATCGAGGCACGGATCCGCGCACGCAGCGCCCCGTCGCGGGTGGCTTCGGCGACCACCGCCATCAGGCCGCTCTTCGCCTCCGGCCGGTCCAGGATCGCCGCGAACTGCAGGACCACGCCCTCGATGTCGGCGGCCAGGCTGCCGCTGTCCGGGAGTTCCAGCTCGTCGAAGAGCTCGGCCACCGCGTCCACGACCAGTTCGTTCTTGCCCGCCCAGCGGCGGTAGAGGGTCGTCTTGGCGACACCCGCGCGGGTCGCGACGTCGCCGAGCGTCAGCTTGGACCAGCCCAGCTCCACCAGGGCCGCACGGGTCGCCTCCAGGATCGCCGCGTCCGCGGCGGCGCTGCGCGGGCGGCCCGTGGCGTGTGCGGCGGAGGAGCGGCTCTGCATTCATCGACCATATCGGCCGTCTCCGGGACGTGTGTGTCCTGTGAGGCACTGGGGGAGATCATCTACTGGGGGTGCCGGGCGGGCCTCCAGGACAGTTACGCTACGGGTCGTATCGAAAGCGGCGAAGCGAGCCGAGCGATGACCACGGTGGCGCCGGGTGGGGACCCGGCGCCGAACACCACGCGGCGCGACAGGCTTTCACAGCGCTTTTCACACGGGCGCGCGGAGGGGGGAGGATGTACTCATGCAGCCACGGAACATGTCCATGAGCGGAGTCGTCGACCTCGCCGCGGTGAAGGCGGCCCAAGAGGCCAAGTCGAAGGCGGAGCAGGCGCGCGCCGAAGCCGCCCGGCAGGGTGGCGGAGGGGCCGTTTCCCCCGCTGACCTCGTCATCGATGTCGACGAGGCCGGATTCGAGCGCGATGTCCTTCAGCGGTCCACCGAGGTGCCCGTCGTCATCGACTTCTGGGCCGAGTGGTGCCAGCCCTGCAAGCAGCTGAGCCCGGTGCTGGAGCGGCTCGCCGTCGAGTACGACGGACGGTTCGTCCTCGCCAAGATCGACGTCGACGCGAACCAGATGCTGATGCAGCAGTTCGGGGTGCAGGGCATCCCGGCTGTCTTCGCCGTGGTGGCGGGACAGGCTCTGCCTCTCTTCCAGGGCGCCGCCCCGGAGGCCCAGATCCGCGGCACCCTTGACCAGCTCGTGCAGGTCGCCGAGCAGCGCTTCGGTCTGACGGGTCTGACGGTGGATCCGGGTGCCCAGCCGGGGAGCGCCGAGCCGGCCCCGCAGGCTCCGGCCGGACCGTACGACCACCTGCTCGAAGCCGCCGTACAGGCCCTGGACGCGGGCGACCTGGGCGGTGCGGTCCAGGCGTACAAGAACGTGCTGAGCGACGACCCGGGGAACACGGAGGCCAAACTGGGCCTCGCCCAGGCCGAGTTGCTCAAGCGGGTGCAGGACGCCGACCCGCAGCAGGTGCGCAAGGCCGCCGCCGAGAACCCCCTTGATGTGACGGCCCAGATCGCCGCCGCCGATCTGGATCTCGTGGGCGGGCACGTCGAGGACGCGTTCGGGCGGCTCATCGACACGGTGCGGCGCACGGCGGGGGAGGACCGGGACGCCGCGCGGCTGAGGCTGCTGGAGCTGTTCGAGGTGGTGGGCGCCGAGGAACCACGCGTGACGGCGGCGCGACGGGCGTTGGCTCGCGCGTTGTTCTGACCAGTCCCTAAACACCGGGGCTTGTGACGCCCAGGTGAAAGATTTGCCGACAGAGCGACACCGCGGCCGCGCTTTACCAAAACTTGGTAATCGCGGCCGCTGTTACTTGGAGTAGGTTGTGGTCGCCGTTCTGTCGGATTCTGTCCCTGGATCCCCTGGTCTGTCGACTCGCCTGCGGCGACCCTGAGTTGCCGCTCGATGTCGATGGGTCGCGCATTGGTTATTCGTTCGTTACTAGCCAGTAACGAACCCCCTTGCGAGGGCGGCGAGAATGCACCACGATCGGCGACGCTCGGTCCATTCTCGTTGCCCCGCCTGCCAGTCGGGTCAACGGGTTTTCTGGGTCCCCACCGAGTAGAGCCGGCGGCAGTGGTGCCGGCTCTCGGACAGGGGGGTCTCTGCCCAGTCGGCAGAGCCTGTCCGGCAGGTTGTGCGTGATGTGTGTCAGGCGCGACCAGTGGTTGTCGCTCGGGGGTGAACGCCGGTGTTTCGGGCGCGGTTCGTGCCTCCGAGAGCGGGCGCTCTCCTTCCCGAGGACGTAGCACTTCTCCCATCCCTGCCCGACTGAGCCGCCGTCAAGGGGCGAGTCAGGACCAGGAGATGTACGTCCGAGAAGGAGGAAATATGGAGTCCCAGGTGCGTGGCGGGACCAGATGGAAGCGGTTCGCTGTGGTCATGGTGCCCAGCGTCGCCGCGACAGCAGCAATAGGTGTCGCCCTCGCGCAGGGCGCTCTCGCCGCGTCGTTCAGTGTGTCGGGCCAGTCGTTCAAGGTGACGGCGGACCGGCTCGACGGTACGGGCTTCTCTCAGTACGGGGCCATCGACGAGGGGTACACCCTCAAGGGTGAGAAGGCAGTTCACCCCGTGGCGGTCTCCGCGTTCAGGAGCGCCACGATCAGCAACATGTGCCAGTCCGTGGTCACCCCGGACGTCCCGTTCGTCGGTTCTGTCAGCCTCAAGCTGACGGCTGGTACGGGTGGCACGAAGGTCAAGGCCGACAATCTGTACATCGATGTCGAGGACCTGAGCGCGGACGCCACGTTCAGGAACATCGACATCGGTGTCGCGGCCAAGGATGCCGGCAAGGGTCCGGGCATGGCCAAGGGTGACCGGGCCAACCCGTACGGGTTCGCGCAGCAGGCCGACTCGGCCACGCTGACCGACGTCAAGCAGACGGCGTGGGCGACCACCGCCGGAACCTTCAAGCTCAGCAACTTGAAGATGTCGCTGCACAAGGGCGTCAACGAGTGCTACTAGGCGCTCACCGGGCGGGTGAGGGGGTCTTGGCCTCCTTCGCCCGCCCGTCCCGCCCGTCCCTTCCCAAGTACATGAACCTCTCTGTGCGTGAATCGCATCCCCGCGCTTCCCGTACGTGAATCACAGCAACGCCGTTCCAGGGAGCTGTTGTCCATGAGCGCCGAGTCAACGGGGCAGAACGAGCACTATCTCCGCGTCTTTCGGCGGCGATTTCGCACCTGGCGAGGCACGCGTCCATTCTGGGCGGGGCTGTTCGTCCTGCTCGGCGGCTTCCCGATCATGTACTTCCCGTACGCGAACCTCCAGATCGGCCACCTCACCCTGGCCATGGCCACGACGGGGGGCGCGGGTTCCCTCATCATCGGCGTGCTGCTGGTGGTTCTCGGGGTCAGTCTCTGGTTCCAGCGGCACGTGCAGACCTTCGCGGGCGTCGCGGCGATCCTCCTGGCGCTGGTGTCCATCCCGGTCTCCAACCTCGGTGGCTTCGTGATCGGCTTCCTGCTCGCCATGGTCGGCGGTGCGATGGCCGTGTCCTGGGCGCCCGGCAAGGCGGAGCAGACGGAGGCGGTCACCCGGAAGGACGACGTCGGCGCTGTTCAGCCGGCGGCGGCGGGAGCCACGAACGGGGCGGGCGGCGAGTTCGACGATCTGTCAGGTACCACCCCGACGAACGGGACCAACGGGAGGCACAGTGCCGGCTGACGAGGAGACTCGCGGGGCTGCGGTGGGAGAGCCCCGCGCGAGATCCGGACCGCGGCACGCGGCGCCCAAGAAGCCCCTTCTCACCCGGTTCCAGGTCCCGGCGGGCAAGGCGATAGCCCTGGCGGCGATGCCGACGGCGGTCCTCATGGGAATGGGGTTCACCTCGACGCTCGCCCAGGCCGACGACAAGCCGTCGGCCACCCGGGTCGATGACGAGCCGTCGGTGAAGAGCCTGACGGCCCAGGCCGACGACTACAAGGACTGCGTCGACGCACTGGAGGCCGCCGAGGAGGACAAGGAGGCGTCGGCCACGCCCACGCCCTCCGCCTCGGCGACCGGCTCCGCGCCGGACGGCAAGGACGGCGAGGACGGCAACGAGGGGGAGAACTCCTCGGGCGAGGACTCCTCGGCCGACGGGACCTCGGGCGGGGACTCCTCGTCGGATTCGGGTTCCGGCGACAAGCCCGAGCCCGCGCCGTCCCCGTCCACGAGCGCGCCGGCCGGGTCCCCGGCGACCCCCTCGCCCTCCGAGGGCGGCGGCAACGTGCTCGACGCCATCGGCGGTGCCATCAAGGACGCCTTCACGCCGGACGACAAGGAGTCCGCGGACGCCGCGGCGACGCCGTCCCCGTCCGCCCCGTCCGCCGAGGACGCCGCTGACGCGGTCGAGGACACCAAGGACAAGGTCACCGGCGCCGCCGAGGACACCAAGGACACCGTCGAGGGCACGGTCAAGGACGTGACCGACGCGGCGTCCAAGACGGCCGAGGACGCCAAGGACACCAAGGAGAAGGCGGACAAGGAGGCGGAGGCGGCCGACGAGGCCACCGCGACCCCCAGCCCGTCCGCGAGCGCCACCACGGACCCGGAGGACTGCCCGGCCGCCACGGACGACGAGGGCGGCGTCGAGACCGGCATTCCGCCGCTCGCCGACGACCCCTGGTACCTGGAGGCCAGCTCGCTGCTGCTGAAGGGTGCCGACTACCAGGGCATCGTCAAGGTGAAGACGGCCAACGGTACGGTCAAGAAGGTCCTGAAGTACGTGATCTCCGACGGCACCGACATCGGTGACCTGCACCAGCTCGTCAAGGACAAGCAGGTCGGCAAGACGTACCACGTGCAGGCGGGCAAAGGCACCACGTCCACCATCCGCGAGGGCAAGACGGTCATGTACACCGAGAGCATCTCCGGCAACCTGCTGGGTCTGATCCCGATCACGTTCGACCCGGAGCACCCGCCGCCGCTGAACATCCCGCTGATCTACTTCACCGACGTGACGGTCACTCAGGCCGCCCAGTTCGGCGGGACGCTGAGCATCCCCGGGATGCACCAGTACGTCACCGACTGAGACGCCCGTCAGGACCTGTTCGGGAGCCGCACACACCGAGGGCGCCCCCTGCGCGGCAGGGGGCGCCCTCGGTGTGTGCGGGTGTCAGTCGCGGTCGCCGCCGCCCAGGTGGTGCACCCGGACCATGTTGGTGGTGCCGGGGACGCCGGGGGGCGAGCCGGCGGTGATGATCACGATGTCGCCCTGGTGGAACTTGTTGATCCGCATCATCTCCTGGTCGACCATGTCGACCATTTCGTCGGTGCTGTTCACGAACGGCACGACGTGCGAGTCCACGCCCCAGCTGAGCGCCAGCTGATTGCGGGTCGACTCGTCCGTGGTGAAGGCGGTGATCGGCTGGGCCGCGCGGTAGCGGGACAGCCTGCGGGCCGTGTCACCGGACTTGGTGAACGCCACCAGGCCCTTGCCGCCGAGGAAGTCGGCGATCTCGCAGGCGGCACGGGCCACCGAACCACCCTGCGTACGCGGCTTCTTGCCCGGCACCAGCGGCTGCAGGCCCTTGGAGAGCAGCTCCTCCTCGGCCGCCGTGACGATCTTCGACATCGTCTTCACGGTCTCGATCGGGAAGGCACCCACACTCGACTCGGCGGACAGCATCACCGCGTCGGCGCCGTCCAGGATCGCGTTGGCGACGTCGGACGCCTCGGCGCGCGTGGGACGGGAGTTGGTGATCATCGACTCCATCATCTGGGTCGCCACGATCACCGGCTTGGCGTTGCGGCGGCACAGTTCGATGAGGCGCTTCTGCACCATGGGGACCCGCTCCAGCGGGTACTCGACGGCCAGGTCGCCGCGGGCGACCATGACACCGTCGAAGGCCATCACGACCTCTTCCATGTTCTCGACGGCCTGCGGCTTCTCCACCTTGGCGATGACGGGGACACGGCGGCCCACCTCGTCCATCACCTTGTGGACGTCCTGGATGTCGCCCGCGTCGCGCACGAACGACAGCGCCACCAGGTCGCAGCCCATGCGGAGCGCGAACCGCAGGTCCTCGATGTCCTTGTCCGACAGGGCCGGCACGTTCACGGCCGCGCCGGGCAGGTTGATGCCCTTGTGGTCCGAGATCACGCCGCCCTCGATGACGACCGTCTTCACCTGCGTACCGTCGACCTCGACGACCCGCAGTTCCACGTTGCCGTCGTTGATGAGGATCTGGTCGCCCTTGGCGACATCGCCCGGCAGGCCCTTGTAGGTCGTCCCGCAGATGTGCTTGTCGCCCGGCACGTCCTCGGTGGTGATGGTGAACTCGTCACCGCGCACCAGCTCGACGGGGCCCTCCGCGAAGGTCTCCAGACGGATCTTCGGGCCCTGCAGGTCGGCGAGGACGCCGATCGCGCGGCCGGTCTCCGCGGCGGCGGCCCGGACGCGGACGTACCGCGCCTCGTGCTCTTCGTGCGAGCCGTGGCTGAAGTTGAAGCGGGCCACGTTCATGCCCGCGTCGATCAGCGCGACGAGCTTCTCGTGGGAGTCGACCGCAGGGCCGAGAGTACAGACGATTTTCGAACGGCGCATGGGACGATCCTATCGGTTTGTTTCGCTACGGAATATTCCGTCTGGCGGAAGATACAAATGGGCGGGTATGCGCTCAGGTGTGGCGAGGCTCACTCGCCGGCCCGCCCACTCACGGTCTCACTTCCGTCTCACTTCCGTGCGACCAGTGCGTAGGTCTGTGTGGCGATCTCCAGTTCCTCGTCGGTGGGAACGACGGCGACCGCCACCCGCGCGCCCGCGGGCGAGATGAGGCGCGGCTCGTCGCTCCGTACGGCGTTCAGCCCGGCGTCGACCGCGAGGCCCAGCTCCTGAAGGCCCGCGATCGCCGCCTCCCGTACCGGGGCGGCGTTCTCACCGACCCCGGCCGTGAAGGCCACCGCGTCCACCCGGCCGAGAACCGCGTAGTAGGCGCCGATGTATTTCCTCAGCCGATGGATGTAGATGTCGAAGGCCAGTTGGGCCCGCTCGTCACCCTCGTCGACACGACGGCGGATCTCGCGCATGTCGTTGTCGCCGCACAGCCCGATCAGACCGCTCCTCTTGTTGAGAAGAGTGTCGATCTCGTCCGTGGACAGCCCGCCAACCCGCGCCAAATGGAAGATGACGGCCGGGTCCAGGTCACCGGACCGCGTACCCATCACGAGCCCCTCCAAAGGCGTCAGCCCCATGGAGGTGTCCACACACCGGCCCTTCTCGACCGCCGACGCCGACGCGCCGTTGCCGAGGTGCAGCACGATCACGTTCACGTCCTCGGGCGCCCTGCCGAGCAGTTCGGCGGTGGCGCGGGAGACGAACGCGTGCGAGGTGCCGTGGAAGCCGTACCGGCGGATGCGGTACTCGTCCGCGGTCTGCACGTCGATCGCGTAGCGCGCCGCCGACTCCGGCATCGTCGTGTGGAACGCGGTGTCGAAGACGGCGACCTGGGGCAGGTCGGGCCGCAGCGCCCGCGCCGTCCGTATGCCCGTCAGATTCGCCGGGTTGTGCAGCGGCGCCACCGGGATCAGCCGCTCGATCTCCGCGAGCACGGCCTCGTCGATCACCGTCGGCTCGGTGAACGTCCTCCCGCCGTGCACCACGCGATGCCCGATCGCGGCCAGCTCGGGCGAGTCGAGGCCCAGCCCGTCCTTGGCGAGTTCCGCCGACACCGCCTTCAACGCGGCCTCGTGGTCGGGGATCGGGCCGTTCGACTCACGGGTCCCGCCACCGCCGTGGAGCGGTGTGTGCTTGAGCCGGGAGGTCTCCTCACCGATCCGCTCGACGAGCCCGACGGCCAGCCGGCTGTTGTCGCGCATGTCGAGCAGCTGGTACTTCACCGAGGAGGAGCCGGAGTTGAGGACGAGGACACGCGTGGAGGTCACTGGGCGGTTGCCTTCTGGGTGGGGGCCTGGGCCTGGATCGCCGTGATGGCGACGGTGTTGACGATGTCTTGGACGAGGGCGCCCCGGGACAGGTCGTTGACGGGTTTGCGCAGGCCCTGGAGGACGGGGCCGACGGCGATGGCGCCGGCGGAGCGCTGGACGGCCTTGTAGGTGTTGTTGCCGGTGTTGAGGTCCGGGAACACCAGCACGCTGGCCTGGCCGGCGACCTCGGAGTCCGGCAGCTTGGTGGCCGCGACCGTCGGCTCCACGGCCGCGTCGTACTGGATGGGACCCTCGATCTTCAGATCGGGCCGCAGGGAGCGCACCAGTTCCGTGGCCCGCCGCACCTTGTCGACGTCGGCGCCGGAACCGGAGGTGCCTGTCGAGTACGACAGCATCGCGATCCGCGGCTCGACCCCGAACTGCTCGGCGGTCGCGGCCGACTGGATGGCGATGTCGGCGAGCTGCTCGGCGTTCGGATCCGGGTTGACCGCGCAGTCGCCGTACACGAGCACCTTGTCGGCGAGGCACATGAAGAAGACGGACGAGACGATCGACGCGTCCGGCGCGGTCTTGATGATCTCGAAAGCCGGGCGGATCGTCGCGGCCGTGGAGTGCACCGACCCCGAGACCATGCCGTCGGCGAGGCCCTCCTGGACCATGAGAGTGCCGAAGTAGTTGACGTCCGAGACGATGTCGTACGCCAGCTCCACCGTGACCCCCTTGTGGGCGCGCACCAGGGCGTATTGCTCGGCGAAGGACTCCCGCAGCTCGGAGGTCAGCGGGTCGACGATCTGCGCGCCGCCGAGGTCGATGCCCAGATCGGCGGCCTTCTTACGGATCTGGTCGCCGGGCCCGAGCAGCGTCAGCTCGCACACCCCCCGGCGCAGCAGCACCTCGGCCGCGTGCAGCACCCGCTCCTCGCTGCCCTCGGGCAGCACGACGCGCCGCTTGTCGGAGCGGGCCCGCTCCAGCAGCTTGTGCTCGAACATCATCGGCGTGACCCGGTCGCTGCTGGGCGCGGACACCCGCCCGGCCAGCTCGGTGGTGTCGACATGCCGCTCGAACAGACCGAGCGCGGTCTCCGCCTTGCGGGGCGTGGCCGCGCTCAGCTTGCCCTCCATCGCGAACAGTTCGGACGCGGTGGCGAAGGAGCCTGGCTCCACCGCGACCACCGGCGTGCCGGGGGCGAGACGGGAGGCGAGGGTGAGGATCTCGTCGCTGGGCCGCTCGTTCAGGGTGAGCAGCACACCGGCTATCGGCGGGGTGCCCGCGCTGTGGGCGGCCAGCGCGCCGACCACCAGGTCCGCGCGGTCGCCCGGGGTGACCACCAGACAGCCGGGGGTGAGGGCGTTCAGGAAGGTCGGCAGCATGGCGCCGCCGAACACGAAGTTCAGCGCGTCGCGGGCGAGCCCCGAGTCGTCCCCGAGGAGCACCTTGCCGCCCAGCGCGTGGGTGATCTGCGCGACGGTCGGCGCGGAGAGCGCGGGCTCGTCCGGGAGGACGTACGCCGGCACGTCGAGGCGCGAGGCGAGCCCCACCTGGATGTCCACGCGGTCGTCCGCGGCCACCCGGTTGGTGACCATGGCCACGACGTCGCAGCCGAGCCCCTCGTACGCCCGGTACGCGTTCCGCGTCTCGGCCAGCACGGACTCCGCGGTCTGCCCCCGCGCGCCGACCACCGGGATCACCGAGGCCCCGAACTCGTTCGCGAGCCGCGCGTTCAGCGCCAGCTCGTCCGGGAACTGGGTGTCGGCGAAGTCGGTGCCGAGGACGAGGACGACGTCGTAGTCACGCGCCACCTGATGGAAGCGGCCGACGAGCGTGGACACCAGCTCGTCGGTGCCCTGCTCGGCCTGGAGGGTGGACGCCTCGTGGTAGTCCAGGCCGTACACGGTGGCCGGATCCTGCGTCAGGCGGTAGCGGGAGCGCAGCAGCTCGAACAGCCGGTCGGGAGTGTGGTGGACGAGGGGGCGGAACACCCCCACCCGGTCGACCTGGCGGGTCAGGAGCTCCATGACTCCCAGCTCCACGACCTGGCGGCCGTCGCCGCGGTCGATCCCGGTCACGTACACGCTGCGCGTCACGCGTCAATCTCCGTTCGCTCTTCAGGGGGCTTGCGGGGGTGCCTGCTGGGGTGCCTTCTGGGGTGTTTCGCAACGTTTGGCGTCACGCGAAAATCACCCGCCCGTGGCGGGCGGAACCCTCTTGACAATACCCCTGCGGCTGGATATGGCACTCGGCAAGGGGGCGGGGGTGGGACGGGAGGGACGCTGTCAGCAGTGCCCTCTGGACCGTGGAACAATCGGATGGACCCACTAGTACCCCCCACGCGCCAGCAGCGCGTGCGTACGTACGCAGGTACCGGCACCGAGCAGGAGACACAGCACGATGCGTATCGGAGTTCTCACCGCAGGCGGCGACTGCCCGGGTCTGAACGCAGTGATCCGGTCGGTCGTGCACAGAGCGGTGGACCACTACGGCGACGAGGTCATCGGCTTCGAGGACGGTTACGCCGGCCTGCTGGACGGCCGCTACCGCAGCCTCGACCTGAACGCGGTCGGCGGCATCCTCGCCCGCGGCGGCACCATCCTCGGCTCCTCCCGCCTGGAACGCGACCGCCTGCGCGAGGCCTGCGAGAACGCGTCCGACATGATCCACGAGTTCGGCATCGACGCCCTGATCCCGATCGGCGGCGAGGGCACGCTGACGGCGGCGCGGATGCTGAGCGACGCCGGTCTGCCCGTGGTCGGCGTCCCCAAGACGATCGACAACGACATCTCCTCCACGGACCGCACCTTCGGCTTCGACACGGCGGTCGGGGTGGCGACGGAGGCGATGGACCGGCTCAAGACCACGGCCGAGTCCCACCAGCGGGTGATGGTCGTCGAGGTCATGGGCCGGCACGCGGGCTGGATCGCCCTGGAGTCGGGGATGGCCGCAGGCGCGCACGGGATCTGTCTGCCGGAGCGGCCGTTCGACCCGGCCGACCTGGCCAAGATGGTCGAGGAGCGCTTCGCCCGCGGGAAGAAGTTCGCGGTCGTCTGCGTCGCCGAGGGCGCGCACCCCGCCGAGGGCACCATGAACTACGGCAAGGGCGAGATCGACCAGTTCGGCCACGAGCGCTTCCAGGGCATCGGCACGGCCCTCGCCTACGAGCTGGAGCGGCGCCTCGGCAAGGAGGCCAAGCCGGTCATTCTCGGCCACGTCCAGCGCGGCGGCACGCCGACCGCGTACGACCGCGTCCTCGCGACCCGCTTCGGCTGGCACGCGGTGGAGGCCGCGCACCGGGGCGAGTTCGGCAGGATGACCGCGCTGCGCGGCACCGACATCGTGATGGTGCCGCTCGCGGAGGCGGTGACCGAGCTGAAGACGGTCCCGAAGGACCGGATGGACGAGGCGGAGTCGGTGTTCTAGGAGGGCCTCTTTCGGGCTGGGCCGCTCCTCAGTACGGGCCGGTGCTCTCCATCGTCGACACCGTCGACCAGAAGCGATCGACGATGTGGTCCAGGAAGTCACGGCCGGCCTCGTCGGCGTCGGTCCAGGCCGTGCCGTTGGTCCAGGTGAGACCCGCCATGATCGTTCCCCGGTACGCGGTGTGCAACTCCCGGAGCACGTCCTCGACGAGCCGCCGCTCCAGGGGCACCAGCTTGGCCACCGGGCGTACGTACCCCTGCCAGCGCGTGGTCACGGCGCCCCGGAGCAGCTCGGCCAGCTTCCGGTTCCTCCCCGAGGCGGTGACGAAGTCCGGGCGTGAGAGGCCGAGCAGTCCGGTGAGGGCGGCGGACTGCCGCTCGTTGCCACGCCACTGCCCGGTTTCCTCCATGCGCAGGTACGCGAGGAGTTCGAGGCCGACCGCGTGGGCGACCTCCTCGGCGGAGAGACCACGGGCGACGCGGTACTCGCGCAACGTCCGGGGCCTGCCGGCGAGGTCGTCCACCGAGCACCACAACACGCCCGCGAGAGCCGTGAGTTCGACGCAGGTGGGGGCGGCCGTGCCGCGTTCCCAGTCGACGACCATGTCCGGGGTGACGTGCGGGAGTCCGTACGAGGAACGCATCCCGTAGGCCACGTGCTCGGGCTCCAGGCCGAGCCCGGCACGGAGACTGCGGGCGGCCGGGGAGTCGAAGGGCGGAGTGGGGGGTGTGGGGGGAGTGGTCTGCGCGGCAGGCGAGGGGTGCGGGGGCCGCGCGGGGTGCTGGCTTCGGGCTCGTGATCGGCGCACGCGGCCACGCTAGGGGTGCGGGGCTGCGATGACTACGGTCTGTTCGGCCACACTCACGGAGTGCAGATATCTATGGTCGTGCCGCGGAAGCGTGAGTTCCGTCCGAGGCCCTTGGCGGGCTGTCTGTCACCGGGGGCACCGCCCGCGAGCAGGGGGGTGCCGGCCTCAGCGAGATGAGCGATCGCCCGGTCCAGGTCGGCCGGGTCCGAGCTGTGCCGGGCCCGGCCAGTCGCAGCAGGCCGAAGTGAAAGGAGTGTCGCGCGCAGCCGCCCCTCGCGGGTCGCGGGTAGCTTCAGGCTCGCGCGGCTGGGCCGCGAAGCGGCCGAGTGTCGTGTCGGGCGGAGCCGGTGCTGTGTCCGGAGCTTTACGTCGCCGATGCGGGCGGTTCGGTCAGTGAGGCGATGCACGCGGTGAGCAGGCGCCGCATCTGGTCTTGTTCGCCGGCATTCAGATTGGCCAGCATGTCTTGCTCGACGCGGCGAACCGCGGCGCTGGCCACCTTGAGCTGGCGGCGCCCGCGGGCGGTCAGCTCGGTGGGCAGGGCCCTGCCGACGGGTGCCTGTGCCGGGCGGACGACGAGTCCCTGGCGTTCGAGGGCCTGTAGGAGCACGTTCATCGACTGCCGGGTGACGAAGGCGCCGCGGGCAAGCTCCGAGTTGGACAGGCCAGGTCGCTGGGCAAGCAGCTCCAGGCAGGAGTAGTGGGTGATCGTCATGCCCAACGGCCTCAGCACGGCCTCCAGAGCGGAGTGCAGTGCGCTCGCGGCCGCCTTCAGCATGTACCCCAGTGATGTGTCCAGCTCGATTCCGGGCTCGCCTTGACTCATGTCAGCAGTCTGACATACCTTTCGGTGTCAGAAGACTGACATACCTTGAGGAGGTAAGGATCGTGGCCGTTACCGGACCCGACTTCATTTCGCTGCAGGTGCGCGACCTGGAGCGCTCTGCCGCTTTCTACGAGCGGTACCTGGGGCTGAAACGCTCTGACGCAGGACCGCCGCACGCTGTCGTGTTCGACACCAAGCCGATCGCGTTCGCCGTCCGTGACGTCGTCGCGGGCGTCGACCTGGACGCGATCGCGCAGCCAGGCCAGGGAATGGCGCTGTGGCTGCACGCCCCCGACGCGCAGGACATCCACGACGCCCTCGCAGCCGCCGGCACGACGATCGTCTCGGCGCCCGTCGACGGGCCGTTCGGCCGCACTTTCACGTTCGCGGACCCCGACGGCTACCAGGTGACCCTCCACGACCGCGGCTGAGCCGGGCGTCCTGGTCTTCGGCGCGGCAGGCGCCCTGAGCGGGCTTCTGCAACGGCAGGCCGGCCGCCAGGGACGCGGCAAAGCCGCCTCATGCAGTTTGAAGCGGCTTCAGCGTTCGCTGCGGGGCGCGGCGCGGACGGCAGGGATCACATTGGACTTCGCGCCAGGGCCGCGACTAGGTGCGGGGCTTTCCCTTCCCCCGCGTGAGCAGCACACCCCTTCACCCCTTCACCGCCCCACCCAACGCGAACCCCCCACCCAACCGCCGCGCCACCAGCACGTACAGCACCAGCACAGGCGACGAGTAGATCACCGAGAACGCGGCCAGTTGCCCGTAGACCACCATCCCCCGGTTGCCGAAGAACTCGTTGATGCTCACGGCGGCGGGCATCTGGTCGGGGGTCAGGAGCAGCATGAAGGGGACGAAGAAGTTGCCCCACATCATGACGAAGCAGAAGACCGTCACCACGGCCACACCCGGGCCCATCAGTGGCAGCACGATCCGTAGCAGCGACTGCGACGACGACGCTCCGTCCGTCCACGCGGCCTCCTCCAGCTCCTTCGGGACGCCGTCCATGAAGTTCTTCATCAGCCAGATGGCGAACGGCAGTTGAGAGGCGGCGAAGAAGAAGATCGTGCCCTGCATGGTGTCGATGAGGTTCACCTGTACGAACAGGGCGTACACCGGCACCATGATCGCCGTGATCGGCAGGCTCGTCGCGAACAGGACCGTCAGGAGGAAGGGGCGGTTGAGGCGGGAGCGGAAGCGGGACAGCGGGTACGCCGCCAGGGCCGCGCACACCACCGTCAGGAGGGTTCCGCCGCCGCACAGGATCAGGCTGTTGAGGAGGGGGGTGAAGGTGATGCCGGGGGTCAGTACGGCGTCGAAGTTGGAGAAGGTCAGGCTGTCCGGCACCTTCACCCTCAGGTCCGCGTTCGGGTCCAGGGAGGACAGGATCACCCAGGCGAGCGGGAGGGCGAAGGCGGCGGCCAGCGTGAGGAGGCCGAAGTCGGCCGCAAGCCGGTGGGCCGTGCGGCGGTTGCTCAGCGTGCGGCGGCTGCCCGGTGTGTGTGGCATGGCGGCTCAGACCTCCGTTCGGAGCAGGCGCAGGTAGATGACCGAGACGAGTGAGCCGAGGAGGAGCAGGAGCAGGGCCACCGCCGTGCCGTAGCCGATCATGCTGTTCTGGAAGGCCTGTTCGTACATGAAGAGGGGGAGGGTCTGGCTTTTGTCGCCAGGGCCGCCGCGCGTCATCACCCAGATCAGGCCGAAGACCGACAGCGTCTGGAGCGTGTTCAGCATCAGGTTCGTGCCGATGGAGCGGCGGATCATCGGGAGCGTGATGTGCCACAGCCGGCGCCAGCCGCCCGCGCCGTCGACCTCGGCCGCCTCCGTGATCTCCTTGGGGATCTCGTTCAGGGCCGCCGAGTAGACCAGCATGGAGAAGGCCGTGCCCCGCCAGACGTTCGCGAACGACACCGCCAGGATCGGGAGCGTGAACAGCCAGTTCTGGGACGGGAGATGGAGCCAGTCCAGGAGGGCGTTCAGGGTGCCCTCGCGGCGGAAGAAGGCGTACAGGAGGAAACCGGCCACGACCTCCGGCAGCACCCACGCCGTGATCACGATCCCGCCCACGAGCGTACGGACCGGCTTCGACGCCCGCTGCATCAGTGACGCCAGTGCCAGGCCGAGCGTGTTCTGCCCGATCAGCGAACTCAGCACCGTGAACACCAGCGTCAGCCATACGGCGTTGAGGAAGGCCTCGTCCTCGAACGCCTTACGGAAGTTGTCGAAGCCGACGAACGACTCCTGGGCCTGGCCCGTGAGCTGGAGGTCGGTGAAGGCGATGTACGCGCAGTACGCGATCGGGCCCGCGAGGAACAGCAGCAGGAGGACGAGGGCGGGAGCGACGGGGAGGGCGCGGGTGAGGGAGCGTCCGAGTGCCGCACGCCCTTTCCGGCTCGCTTCCGCTGTGCCTGCTTCGTGGCTCACTTCTCGATCACTTGGTCGTTCGTGACCGACTTCAGGGTGTCGTCGTAGCCGCGCGCTGCCTCCTCGACCGACACATCACCGGTCGTCACGCCCTCCATCGCCTCCTGGATCGCCGTCGAGACCTTGGGGTACGCCGGGAACGCGGGCCGGTAGTGGGTGCTCGGGACCAGGTCGGTGAAGAACTTGATGCCGGGCTGCGCACTGATGTAGTCGGGGTCCTCGGCGACGTCCTTGCGTACCGCGATGCCCGAGTTGGCGATGTACCACTTCTGGGCGTTGGCTTTCGTCTGCATCGTCTTGATGAACTCGAAGGCCAGGTCGGGGTTGGCCGCCTTGTCCGGGATCGCCCAGGTCCAGCCGCCGGACATGCTCACCTTGCCGGGGGACTGTCCGTTCTGCGTCGGCATGTAGGCCAGGCCCAGCTTCTCGGACCACTCCGGCCACTCGTGGCCGGCGCCCTTCTGCCAGTCCTGCGGGAGCCAGGAGCCGTCGAGGTCGATGGCGAGTTTCCCCTTGGGGAGGAGTTCTCCGCGGACGATGGTCTGGATGTTCGGGTCGAGGGCGACGGAGACGTCCGGGCCCAACTTCTCCTTGTAGACCGTCTCCACGAAGGCCAGGGCGTCCCTGAAGCCCTTGCTCCCGGCGACCCACTTCTTGCTCGCCCTGTCGTACAGCGGGTCGGACGTTCCGTTGCTCGACCCGTCGCCCGCCCCGTCGCTCGACCCATCGCTCGTCCCGTACAGCAGCATCTGGAAGCCCTGCATCGCCGCCGCCTCGCCCGCCGGTTTGCCCGCGTAGATGTTGAGCGGTGTGACGCCGGGGACCTTGCGTTTGACCGTGCGGGCGGCCGTCAGGACGTCGTCCCAGGTCTTCGGCTGCCAGTCGGAGGGCAGTCCGGCCTTCGCGAAGATGCCCTTGTCGAACCAGAGGCCGCGGGCGTCGGTGCCGTCCGGGACGCCGTACGTCTTCCCGTCCTCGGCCTTGGCGGCCGTCTTCGCCGTGTCGATGAACTGGTCCCAGTCCTTCCACTGGGACAGATACGGGTCGAGGGGTTTCAGATAGCCGCTCGTGATGTCGGAGTTGATGAGGAAGGTGTCCTCGTAGACCAGGTCGGGCGCCGTCTTCGGTGAGCGGAGCATCTGCTGGACCTTGGTGTAGTACTCCGAGTCCGGGGCCTTGATGGGGATGAGTTCGACCTTCTTCCCCGGGTTCGCCTTCTCGAACTGCTTCTTGATATCGGCGAGGAAGGTGTCCATGACGCGGACCGAGTTGTCCGTGGACTGTTTGAAGGACACCTTCACCGTGTCCGGGTCGCTGCCGGAGCCGCTGCCGCAGGCGGTGAGCCCGGTGGCGGCGAGGGCGAGGGCGACGAGCGCGGTGCGTGGGGCACTGGGGCGGATGCGGGCGGCGGTGGAGCGGGTGCGGACGGCGGTGGAGCGCACGGGCAACGACCTCCTGCGGGCCTACCTCGTTGTGGCCGGAAGTTTGCTGCCCAGTGAACGTACGAGGGTCGCCCTTGTCAGGTCAATGTGTCTGCGCGGGCCCGGACTTGGCGACCTCGGCGGCCCCGCCCCCCGGGGGCCTACGGGTGGCCCTTCACCCACCGGTACTGCAACTCCGGTCTCCCCACCGTCCCGTACTGCGGACTGCGTGCCGCCCGCCCCGCCTCCACCAGGTGCTCCAGATACCGCCGGGCCGTGATCCGTGAGATTCCCACCGCCTCCGCGACCCCGGCCGCGGTCAGCCCTTCGGCACAGTCACGCAGGGCGACGGTGACCTTCTCCAGGGTGGGCGCGCTCAGCCCTTTGGGCAGCGCCGCCGGCCCCGGAGCGCGCAGGGTGGCCAGCGCGCGGTCCACCTCGTCCTGGCCGCTCGCCTCGCCCGCCGCCGCGTGGAACTCGGCGTAACGGACCAGGCGGTCCCGCAGCGTGGCGAAGGTGAAGGGCTTCAGGACGTACTGCACCACGCCCAGCGACACCCCCTCCCGTACGACCGCCAGGTCCCGTGCCGACGTCACCGCTATCACGTCCGCGTGGTAGCCGGCGGCGCGGAGGGAACGGGCGAGTTGCAGTCCGTGCACGTCCGGGAGATGGAGATCCAGCAGCAGCAGGTCCACGGGCATCCGGTCCAGTGCGCGGCGCGCCTCCGCTCCGGTGTGCGCCTTGCCGACCGCCATGAAGCCGGGCACCCGGCCGACGTACATGACATGCGCGTCGGCGGCCACCGGGTCGTCCTCCACGACCAGGACACGGATGGGTTCGGTTGTCATACGTGGCCTCCAGGCACGGCTCCGGGCACGGCGGACCGAGCGGTCTCCGTCTCCGCGCCGGCCCGGGCGGACCCCACCGTAGGCAACGGCAGCCGGACCTCGAACTCCGCCCCGCCCCCGGTGGCCTCCGTCACCGTCAGCGTGCCCTCGTTGCGGCGTACGGTCTGCCGGACCAGGGCGAGGCCGAGGCCGCGGCCGCCGGGGCCTGCCGGTTTCGTCGAGAAGCCGCGTTCGAACACGGCCTCCGCGTGGGCCGGGTCCACGCCCGCGCCGGTGTCGGCGACCCGCAGCACCAATTCGGCCCCCGTATCGGACTCCGTCGTGTACGCCGTCACCGTCACCCGCGCCCCGGCCGTCCCCTGCGCCGCGTCCACCGCGTTGTCGATCAGGTTGCCGAGGACGGTGACCAGGTCGCGGGCCGAGAGGGACTCCGGGAGGAGGCCGTCGTCGATGCGGCTGTCCTCGGAGACCACCAGTTCCACGCCCCGCTCGTTGGCCTGGGCCGCCTTGCCCAGGAGCAGGGCCGCCAGGACGGGCTCGCTGACCGCGGCGACCACCTGGTCCGTCAGGGCCTGGGCCAGTTCCAGTTCCGCCGTCGCGAAGTCGACCGCCTCGTCCGCGCGGCCGAGCTCGATCAGGGAGACGACCGTGTGCAGCCGGTTCGCGGCCTCGTGCGCCTGGGAGCGGAGAGCCTGGGTGAAGCCCCGTTCGGAGTCCAGCTCGCCCATCAGCGACTGGAGCTCCGTCACATCGCGCAGGGTCACGACCGTGCCACGGCGATGGCCGCCGGAGACGGGGGAGGTGTTCACGACCAGCACGCGGGTGGCCGTCAGGTGCACCTCGTCCACCCGCGGCTCGGACGCCAGCAGCGCACCGGTGAGCGGGGTGGGCAGGCCCAGGTCGGCGACCGAGCGGCCGACCACGTCGTCGGTCAGCCCGAGCAGTTCCTGCGCGCCGTCGTTGAACAGCGCGACCCGGTACTGGCCGTCCAGCATCAGCAGGCCCTCGCGCACGGCGTGCAGTGCGGCCTGGTGGTAGTCGTGCATGTTGCTGAGCTCGGTGGCGTTCATGCCGTGGGTGTGGCGGCGCAGCCGGGCGTTGACCACGTAGGTGCCGAGGCCGCCCAGGGCGAGCGCTCCGGCCGCGACACCGATCAGCGCGGTGAGCTGTTCCTGGACGCGGGCGCTGATCGCCTCGACCCGGATGCCGGCGCTGACCAGGCCGATGATCCTGCCGCCCTCCTCGATGGGGGTGACCGCGCGCACGGACGCCCCGAGTGTGCCCGTGTACGTCTCGGTGAAGGTCTCGCCCCTCAGCGCCTGCTCGATGTGGCCGCGGAAGTGCTGGCCGATCTGGGCCGGGTCGGGGTGGGTCCAGCGGATGCCGTCGGGGTTCATGATCGTGACGAAGTCGACCTCGGCGTCGTGCTGCACCTTCAGCGCGTACGGCTGGAGCTCCGCTGTGGGATTCTCGGTGTGGATCGCCTGGCGTACGGAGGGGGAGTCGGCGACCGTGCGGGCCACGGCCGTCGCCTGGCGGCCGGCCGCCTCCTCGGCCTGGGAGCGGTCGCTGACGTACGTGAACAGCGCGTACCCGACGACCACGACCGCCAGCAGTACGGCCTGGACGGCGAAGAGCTGACCTGCCAGGCTGCGGGGTCTGAGGACGCGGGAGGCGCGAGGGAAGCGCATGCCAACAGTCTGCCTCCACGTACAAGCGTGAACTCAATGAACGGAAGGGTGACCGCCCTCACAGGGCGGGAGATAGTCACCCCATCGCAAGGGAGCGATCACCCTGCCGCAAGGGTGCACGCCTCCCGATTCGGGACCCGCGATCCCGAGCCGCAGGGAGCCCGTCTCCCGCCCCTGGGAGCCTGTCTCCCGCCCCTGGGAGCCCGTCTCCCAACCCCCTGGGACCCCCACTCCCACGATTCCGAGGGGCGTTCTCCCAGCCTGGGAGCTCGTTCCGCACCACCCCCGGACGTGAGCCGCACGCCGGAAGAGCGAGCCGACGACGTCGTCGACGAGGAGGGCAGCCGTGGCCAGCACCACAGATACGGCACCTACCGCACCCGCCAAGCGGGACCGCACGCATTACTTGTACATCGCCGTGATCGTTGCCGTGGCCCTCGGCATCGCTGTGGGCCTCATCGCTCCCGACTTCGCGGTCGAGCTGAAGCCCATCGGCACCGGCTTCGTGAACCTGATCAAGATGATGATCTCGCCGATCATCTTCTGCACGATCGTCCTGGGCATCGGCTCCGTACGGAAGGCCGCCAAGGTCGGCGCGGTCGGCGGTATCGCCCTCGGCTACTTCGTGGTGATGTCGTTCGTCGCCCTCGGCATCGGCCTGGTCGTCGGCAACATCCTCCAGCCGGGCACCGGCCTCGCGGTGACCGACGCCATCAAGGAGACCGGCCAGGCGCAGGTCGACGCGGAGGCCAAGGGCACCACCGAGTTCCTGCTCGGCATCATCCCGCACACGCTCGTCTCCGCCTTCACCGAGGGCGAGGTCCTGCAGACCCTGTTCGTCGCCCTGCTCGCGGGCTTCGCGCTCCAGGCCATGGGCTCGGTCGGTACCCCCATCCTGCGCGGTATCGAGCACATCCAGCGGCTCGTGTTCCGCATCCTGGCCATGATCATGTGGGCGGCCCCGATCGGTGCGTTCGGCGCCATCGCCGCCGTCACCGGGTCGGCCGGTCTGGACGCGCTCAAGAGCCTCGCCGTGCTGATGATCGGCTTCTACATCACCTGCGTCCTGTTCGTCTTCATCGTGCTCGGCGCGCTGCTGCGGATCGTCGCGGGCCTGAACATCCTCACGTTCTTCAAGTACCTGGGACGTGAGTTCCTGCTGATCCTGTCCACCTCCTCCTCCGAGTCCGCGCTGCCGCGGCTCATCGCGAAGATGGAGCACCTGGGCGTCAGCAAGCCGGTGGTCGGCATCACCGTTCCGACCGGCTACTCCTTCAACCTCGACGGCACCATGATCTACATGACCATGGCGTCCCTGTTCATCGCCGACGCCATGGGTACGCCGATGTCGATCGGCGAGCAGATCCCGCTGCTGCTCTTCCTGCTGGTCGCCTCTAAGGGCGCGGCCGGTGTGACGGGTGCGGGGCTCGCCACCCTCGCGGGTGGCCTCCAGTCCCACAAGCCCGCGCTCGTGGACGGTGTCGGTCTCATCGTGGGTATCGACCGCTTCATGAGCGAGGCCCGCGCGCTGACCAACTTCGCGGGCAACGCGGTCGCCACGGTCCTGATCGGTACGTGGACGAAGGAGATCGACAAGGAGCGGGTGGAGCAGGTGCTCGCGGGGCAGCTGCCCTTCGACGAGCGGACGCTTCTCGACGAGGGTTCCGAGACTGTGACGGACTCGGAGGCCGAGCAGGGCGGGGAGAAGGCGCTGGCCAAGGCGTAGGCGCCGGCAAAGGGCGCTCAGCCGAACGTCCCCCCAACCCCGAGCGGTCGGATTCTCCCCCCGTGGATCCGGCCGCTCGGTCGTTTTGCTGCCCGGACTCGGGCGGCCGTTGCCTTGACGCCGACGTCAAGGCATACCGTCGGCCCATGCGAATCGGCGAGCTGGCGGCGCGCGGCGGGACGACCGCGAGGGCGGTGCGGTACTACGAGTCGCTGGGGCTGCTCCCCGGGCGGCGCAGCGGCAACGGGTACCGGACGTACGACGAGGATGATCTGCGGCTGTTGCGGCAGATCCGTACGTTGCAGGACTTCGGCTTCGGCCTGGAGGAGACGCGGCCGTTCGTGGAGTGTCTGCGGGCCGGGCACCCGGAGGGCGACTCCTGCCCGGCCTCGCTCGCGGTCTACCGCCGCAAGCTCGGCGAGCTCGACGCGCTGATCGGCGAGCTGACGGCCGTCCGCGCGCAGGTCGCGGATCAGCTCGCGCGGGCCGAGAGGGCGCGGGACGAGCTGGCGGCCGAGGCGGGGGTTCCGGGCGGTCCGGA
Organism: Streptomyces bluensis; assembly: GCF_014650715.1. Taxonomy (GTDB): domain Bacteria; phylum Actinomycetota; class Actinomycetes; order Streptomycetales; family Streptomycetaceae; genus Streptomyces; species Streptomyces bluensis. The sequence goes on from NZ_BMVM01000023.1 coordinate 90,199, forward strand.
GCCCGAGTGTGAGCTGGGAGGGCGGGCGACATGAGCAGAGCAGCGGGAGTGGCCGAGGTGACGGACGCGGATTTCGATGTGGAGGTGATCGGGGCGGAGCTGCCGGTGCTGGTGGAGTTCACCGCCGACTGGTGCCCGCCGTGCCGGCAGATGGCGCCGGTGCTCAGCGCCCTCGCCGCGGAGGAGGGGGAACGGCTGAAGGTGGTCCAGTTGGACGTCGACACCAGTCCGGCCACCACGAACGCGTACAAGGTGCTGTCGATGCCGACGTTCATGCTGTTCCGGAACGGTGAGCCCGTACGGGCGATGGTGGGCGCCCGCCCCAAGCGGCGGCTGCTGGAGGAGCTGTCCGACGTGCTGTGACACGGCTCCTGACACCGGCTCCTGACACGAAGAAATCCCCCGAGTAATTGCGCTCGGGGGATTTCTCTGCGTATATTCAATGGTTCGCGACTTAACGGAAGCCGGTCGCGGAGAAGTTCAATTGAACGAAGTATATCCGGGCGGGAGCGGAATTGTCAAACAGGGGCTCGCACAAAGAATTCTCCGACGATGAATTGCGGCGTGAGCAGGAATTCATCGACGGACTGTACGTACGCGTGGACGCCCTGCGCGGGGACGCCGAGGTCTCCGTCTCGGACGCGCTGGCACAGGGCAGCACGCCCATGCAGGCGCGGCTGGAGCGGGACATCCTCGTCGCCGAACGCTCCGGGCTGCTCGCCGCACTGAACGCCGTGGACGGTTCGCTCTGCTTCGGCCGGATCGACCTGACCTCCGGCGTCAGCCACCACATCGGCCGTATCGGCATCCGCGCCGACGACGCCGACCGCACACCGATCCTCATCGACTGGCGGGCCGACGTCGCCCGCCCCTTCTACCTCGCCACCGGCCACACCCCCATGGGGCTGCGCCGCCGTCGGCACATCACCACCGAGGGCCGTGACGTCACCGCCCTGCACGACGAGATCCTCGACCTCGGCGACCGGACCCGGACCGGCCACGAGGACCCCACCGGCGACGCCGTGCTGCTCGCCGCGCTGGACGCGGCCCGCACGGGCCGCATGCACGACATCGTGCAGACCATCCAGGCCGACCAGGACCGCATCATCCGCGCACCGCACCGGGGCGTGCTGGTCGTGGAGGGCGGTCCGGGCACCGGCAAGACGGCCGTCGCCCTGCACCGGGCGGCCTATCTGCTCTACGAGTACCGCGAGCTTCTCGCCAGGCGTGCCGTCCTGATCGTCGGCCCCAACCCCGCCTTCCTCGGCTACATCGGCGAGGTGCTGCCCTCCCTCGGTGAGACGGGCGTCCTGCTCGCGACGGTCGGCGAGCTGTTCCCCGGGGTGAAGGCCACCGCCCGGGACACCCCGGACGCCGCCCGCGTCAAGGGCCGCGCCGACATGGCCGACGTCCTCGCCGCCGTCGTACGCGACCGGCAGGCGCTCCCCGACCCGGTGATCGCCATCGAGCACGACCGGGAGATCCTCATGCTCGACGACGACCTCGTACGGGTCGCCCGCGAGCGCACCCGCGACGCGAAGCTCCCGCACAACGTGGCGCGCGAGCACTTCGAGGGCCACATCCTCAACACGCTCACCGACATGGTCGCCGAACGCATCGGCACCGACCCCTACGACGGCTCCAACCTGCTGGACCCCAGCGACATCACCCAGATCCGCGACGAACTCGCCGAGAACCCCGAAGTGTGGTCGGCCATCGACCAGTTGTGGCCCCGGATCACCCCGCAGCGCCTCCTCGCCGACTTCCTCGCCGCGCCCGAGGGGTACGTGTCCGACGCGGACGCGGCCGCCATCCGCCGCCCGGTGACGCGGGCGTGGACCGTGGCGGACGTACCGCTGCTCGACGAGGCGGCCGAACTCCTCGGCGTGGACGACCGGGTGGCACGGGCCGCCGCCGAGCGCGAGCGGGAGGAGCAGATCGCGTACGCGCAGGGCGTGCTGGACGTGTCGTACGCGTCCCGTACGTACGAGTTCGAGGACAAGGAGGACAGCGACCCCGAGGGGTCCGAGGTGCTGTCCGCGCACGACATCATCGACGCCGAGCGGTTCGCCGAACGGCAGGAGGAGGACGACCACCGCAGCGCCGCCGAGCGCGCGGCGGCCGACCGTACCTGGGCGTTCGGGCACATCATCGTCGACGAGGCGCAGGAGCTGTCGCCGATGGCGTGGCGGCTGCTGATGCGGCGCTCGCCGACCCGCTCGATGACCCTGGTCGGAGACCCCGCCCAGACCGCCGAGGAAGCGGGCGTCGGCTCCTGGGCCGGCATCCTCCAGCCGTACGTCGAGGACCGCTGGGAGCACACCCGCCTCGGCGTCAACTACCGCACCCCCGCCGAGATCATGGAGCTCGCGGCGGGGATCGTACGAGCCGAGAACCCCGCTTTCGAGCCGCCGAGCTCGGTCCGCTCCACGGGGGTGCGCCCCTGGGTCCGCCAGGCCCTGGGCGACCTGCCCGGCGAGGTGGCCAAGGCGGTCGCCGAACTGACGCCCGCCGAGGGGCGTCTCGCGGTGATCGCGCCGCGCGACCTGCACCGGGCGCTGGCCGCCCGGCTGGACGGCGTGACGGCGGGCGGGGAGCCGGACCTGACGCACACGGTCGTCCTGCTCGACCCCCGGCAGGCCAAGGGCCTGGAGTTCGACTCGGTGCTCGTCGTGGAGCCGGGGCGGTTCGGTACGAGCGACCTGTATGTGGCGCTCACCCGTGCGACGCAGATGCTGGGCGTCGTGCACGAGGGGGAGCTGCCGGAGGGGCTGGTGGCGGGCGTGGGGTGAGGGTGCGGCGGGGCTGGGTCGCCCCCGGCGCCCCTACTGGGCGGATCTTTCACGGCCGGCGGGGGCGCAAACGGCTACGCGGGGCGGAGCCAGAGGGTGGAGAGCGGGGGGAGCGCCAGGCGGATGCTTGCGGGGCGGCCGTGCCAGGGCTGTGGCTCGGGCTTCACGGGATGCGGGTTGCGGACGTCGCTGCCGCCGTACGCGGCCGCATCCGTGTTCAGGACCTCATGCCACGCCGGCACGTCGTCCGGAACCCCCAGCCGGTACTCGTGCCGCACCACGGGCGAGAAGTTCGACACCGCGAGCAACGGTGCCCCGTCCGCCGCGAACCGCAGGAACGCGAACACGTTGTCCTCCGCCGCGTCCCCCGCGACCCAGGCGAATCCCGAGGAGACGGTGTCCCGTTCCCACAGGGCCGGAGCCTCGCGGTAGACCGCGTTCAGGTCGCGGACCAGGTCGCGTACGCCCCGGTGGTCGGCCTCCGCGCCGTAGGCCGGGTCCAGCAGCCACCAGTCCGGGCCGTGTCCCTCCGACCACTCCGCTCCCTGGGCGAACTCCTGCCCCATGAACAGCAGTTGCTTGCCGGGGTGGGCCCACATGAAGCCGAGGTACGCGCGGTGGTTGGCGCGCTGCTGCCACCAGTCGCCCGGCATCTTGGAGACCAGCGACCTCTTTCCGTGGACGACCTCGTCGTGCGAGATCGGGAGCACGTAGTTTTCGCTGTACGCGTACACCATCGAGAACGTCATCTCGTTGTGGTGGTACCTGCGGTGCACCGGGTCCTTGGACATGTAGTCCAGCGAGTCGTGCATCCAGCCCATGTTCCACTTCAGCCCGAACCCGAGGCCGCCGAAGCCACCGGGACCCATGTGGTGCGTGGCCCGCGTGACGCCGTCCCAGGCGGTGGACTCCTCGGCGATCGTCACCACACCGGGCGCACGCCGGTACACCGTCGCGTTCATCTCCTGAAGGAACGCCACCGCGTCCAGGTTCTCGCGCCCTCCGTGCTCGTTCGGCGTCCACTGTCCGGGCTCGCGCGAGTAGTCCAGGTACAGCATCGAGGCGACCGCGTCCACACGCAGGCCGTCGATGTGGAACTCCTCGCACCAGTACACGGCGTTCGCCACCAGGAAGTTCCGCACCTCCCGGCGCCCGTAGTCGAACTCCAGCGTCCCCCAGTCCGGGTGCGCGGCCCGTAGCGGATCCTGGTGCTCGTACAGCGGACGCCCGTCGAACTCCGCGAGCGCCCAGTCGTCCCGCGGGAAGTGCGCGGGCACCCAGTCCATGATCACGCCGATGCCGGCCTGGTGGAGCCGGTCGACGAGGTACTTGAAGTCGTCGGGGGTACCGAGCCGGGCCGTGGGCGCGTAGAAACCGGTGACCTGGTAGCCCCACGAGCCGCCGAACGGGTGCTCGGCCACCGGCAGCAGCTCCACATGAGTGAAGCCGAGGTCCCGCACGTACGCGGGCAACTGATCCGCCAACTGCCGGTACGTCAGCCCCGGCCGCCAGGACGGCAGGTGCACCTCGTACACCGAGAACGGCGCCTCGTGGGCCGGGCGGTCCGCCCGGCGCGTCATCCACTCCGCGTCGCCCCACTCGTAGTGGGACGCGTGCACGATGGAGGACGTCTCCGGCGGGGTCTGGGTACGGCGGGCCATCGGGTCCGCCCGCAGGGTCCTCGTCCCGTCCGGCCGGGTGATCTCGAACTTGTACAGCTCACCCTCACCGATCGACGGCACGAACAGCTCCCACACCCCGGAGGAGCCGAGCGAGCGCATCGGATACCCCGTGCCGTCCCAGAAGTTGAACGTCCCGGCCAGGCGCACACCGCGCGCGTTCGGCGCCCACACCGTGAAGCGGGTGCCGGTCACGCCCTGGTGCACCATCGGCTCCGCGCCCAGCGCCCGCCACAGCTCCTCGTGCCGCCCCTCGCCGATCAGATGCAGGTCCAGCTCCCCGACCGAGGGCAGGAAACGGTACGCGTCCTCGGTTTCCCGCACCGTCCCCTCGTACGCGACGATCAGCCGGTACGACGCCGGAACGGCCCTCAGCGGCAGGACGGCCGAGAAGAACCCGTCCCCGTCGTCGTGCAGATCGGCGCGCAACTCGTCCGTGACGACGGTGACTCCCAGCGCGTACGGCCGGAACGCCCGGAACACCACACCCCCGGGCGCGGGATGCGCCCCGAGCACGGCGTGCGGCTGATGATGCGTACCACTGAGCAAGCGCTCCCGGTCCCCGCCGTCCACCGCGGGCGAGCACGGCGTCCGCGGCTCGGGGATGCGTACGCCGGTTTCGGTGCCGGTGGCCTCCGGGACCGACGGCTGGGGAGACCGTGCGACGGCCTCGGTCTCCTTCTTCGACGCCCTGGGGTTCTTCGCAGCAGCTTTCTTGGCAGCCGTCTTCTTGGTGGCCGTCTTCTTGGCAGCTGTCTTCTTGGCGGCAGCCTTCTTCGCCCCAGTGGTCTTCTTCGCGGTGGCCCTGCCTTCAATGGCGTTCGTACGGTCGTCGGACGGGGGACGGGCGGTCACGGGTATGGCCTCCTCGGCACAGGCACAGCCAGGTCACAGCATCAGAGCGTCAGAGCATCAGAGCGTCAGGGGGTGTCGTCGTTCGCTGCCAGCCGGCGTATCGCCGCCAGCGGCACCGGCAGCCAGTCGGGGCGGTGCCTGGCCTCGTAGACGACCTCGTACACCGCCTTGTCCGTCTCGTACGCGCGCAGCAGCACGGGGTCGGTCCGCGGGTCGACCCCGGAGAACTCCGCGTACCCGGCGCAGTACGCGGCCCGGCAGAGGCACGCCCAGTCGGGCTCCGTGGGGTGGTGGGCGTGGGCCGCGTAGTCGAAGGAACGCAGCATTCCCGCGACGTCCCGCACGATGGGCTGGGGCAAACGGCGCTCGGTGAGCGACTTGGAGGGCTCGCCCTCGAAATCGATGAGCGACCACTCGCCGTCGGGCGACCGCAGGCACTGGCCCAGGTGCAGGTCCCCGTGGATGCGCTGGGCCGTCCAGGTGCGGCCCTCGGCCGCCAGATCGGCCAGCGCCGCGAAGGCCGAGCGCAACCCGGGGGCGTACCGCCGCAGCGCCGGTACCGCCTGCGCGGCCGCCTCCAGCCGTTGCGTCATCCCGGCCACCAGCAGCTCCAGCTGGGGCCGCCCGAGCGTGACCGTCGGCAGCGCCCGCGCCAGCGCGGTGTGCACCTCGGCCGTCGCGCGCCCCAGCGCCCGCGCCTCCGCGCCGAAGTCCTCTCCCTTGGCCAGCTCCCGCAGTGCCAGCTCCCAGCCGTCGGACGCGCCCTGCACGAAGGGCTGCAGCACGCCCAGGACGTAGGAGTCGTCGCAGGAGGCGAGGTCCGCCATCATCCAGCCCGCCGGGGCCGGCACTCGCGGGCACCCCTCGCGCGCCAGCATCAGCGGCAGCTCCAGGTCGGGATTGGTGCCGGGCACGATCCGCCGCAGCAGCTTCAGGATGAACGTATCTCCATATACGACGGACGAGTTGGACTGCTCGGACGTCACCATGCGGGGTACCAGCTCCGACCGGATCTCCTGCCCCATGTCCCGTTCGAAGCGCAGCTCGCCCACGCGGGCCCGCGTGCGCAGTGCTTCGAGGAGCACGTCGGCGGGCCGGGGGTCGTGCAGCGCCTCGTACACCGTGCGCCCCGCCAGCGGTCCCTCCTCCAGGTGGCCGATCAGCGCGGGCGCGAGCCGTGGCGGCAGAGTTTCGCGCACCCCGATCAGCAGCTGGTAGCAGTCGGCGGGGTGCGCGGCCGCGGTCTGGAGGGGCACGAGCGGCTGATGGGCCCGTACGAGGAGGTGGAGCAGCCCCAGCTTCGCGTTCACGGGCAGCAGTTCGGTCGCCGCGACCAGGGTGAACCCGGTGACCGGCCGGCCCTTGCCGGCGAACCAGCGCTGCCGGGGCAGCCACTCCCGCAGCAGCGGATCGAGAGACGCGAGCAGAGCGGGACCGGCCGTACGAGCGGAGTGCGTAACGACTTCCGACATGGAATGCGTCCTTTCCGCGTCGGGTGGCGGAGGAGCGTCGGGTTGCGTGAAGGGTTCCCAGGGCGGGACGGCGGAAACCGTCCCGCTCTCAGGGTGGCCAGAAGCTGTGACCAGTGGTGCGTAGCGCTACTCGCCGTACTCCCGCCGCAGCCGGAACCAGTAGAAGCCGTGGCCTGCGAGGGTGAGGAGGTAGGGGAGTTCTCCGATGGCGGGGAAGCGGACTCCTCCGATGAGTTCGACGGGGTGGCGGCCGGTGTAGGTGCTGAGGTCGAGTTCGGTGGGCTGGGCGAAGCGGGAGAAGTTGTGGACGCACAGGACGAGGTCGTCGGTGGTGTCGTCGGTTTGGGGGGCTTCGCGGAGGAAGGCGAGGACGGCGGGGTTGGTGGAGGGGAGTTCGGTGTAGGAGCCGAGGCCGAAGGCGGGGTTCTGTTTGCGGATCTCGATCATGCGGCGGGTCCAGTGCAGCAGTGACGAGGGGGAGGACATGGAGGCCTCGACGTTGGTGACCTGGTAGCCGTAGACGGGGTCCATGATGGTGGGCAGGTAGAGGCGGCCGGGGTCGCAGGAGGAGAAGCCGGCGTTGCGGTCGGGGGTCCATTGCATGGGGGTGCGGACGGCGTCGCGGTCGCCGAGCCAGATGTTGTCGCCCATGCCGATTTCGTCGCCGTAGTAGAGGATCGGGCTGCCGGGCAGGGAGAGCAGCAGGGCGGTGAAGAGTTCGATCTGGTTGCGGTCGTTGTCGAGCAGGGGGGCGAGGCGGCGGCGGATGCCGATGTTGGCGCGCATACGGGGGTCTTTGGCGTATTCGGCCCACATGTAGTCGCGTTCTTCGTCGGTGACCATTTCGAGGGTGAGTTCGTCGTGGTTGCGGAGGAAGATGCCCCATTGGCAGTGGGTGGGGATGGCGGGGGTTTTGGCGAGGATTTCGGAGACGGGGTGGCGGGATTCTCGGCGGACGGCCATGAAGATGCGGGGCATGACGGGGAAGTGGAAGGCCATGTGGCATTCGTCGCCGCCGGTCTGGTAGTCGCCGAAGTAGTCGACGACGTCTTCGGGCCATTGGTTGGCTTCGGCGAGGAGGACGGTGTCGGGGTAGTGGGCGTCGATTTCTTTGCGGACGCGTTTGAGGAATTGGTGGGTGGCGGGGAGGTTTTCGCAGTTGGTGCCTTCTGCTTGGTAGAGGTAGGGGACGGCGTCGAGGCGGAAGCCGTCGATGCCGAGGTCGAGCCAGAAGCGGAGGGCGGAGATGATTTCTTCTTGGACGGCGGGGTTTTCGTAGTTGAGGTCGGGTTGGTGGGAGAAGAAGCGGTGCCAGTAGTACTGTTTGCGGACGGGGTCGAAGGTCCAGTTGGAGGCTTCGGTGTCGACGAAGATGATGCGGGCGTCCTGGAACTGTTTGTCGTCGTCGGCCCATACGTAGTAGTCGCCGTAGGGGCCGGTGGGGTCTTTTCTTGATTCCTGGAACCAGGGGTGTTGGTCGCTGGTGTGGTTCA
>NZ_BMVM01000024.1 GCF_014650715.1 Streptomyces bluensis
GCCGGGCCCGGAGGCCAGCGGCCCTCTTGCAGGACCGCGAAGAACATAACGGGGGAGGGGCGCGGCCTGGTTGGGCGTTCCGGTTGGGGTGGGAGGACCCTTGCCCCGATAGGAGGGTCCCGGCCGGTTGGGAATATCGGTGCCCGTTGTGAGGAGCCCCGCCCCGGAGGGAGGGCGGGCCCCCGGCTTGGTCGGGATTCGCGGTCCGATCGGGAGGGGCCTGCCCGGTGGGAAGGCCCCGGGCCCGGTAAAATCCAGCCTCTCCGGCGTTTGAGGAGCGGGGGTCCGGGGGCTGGCCCCCGAATCGGGGTCCGGGGCAGAGCCCCGGGAACGGGGGTCCAGGGGGCGTAGCCCCCTTGGCGGGGGCGGAGGGGCGGAGCCCCTGGGGATGGGACGGGTAGGGGCGGCGGGGGCGAGGAAAACCCCTCAGCGCCCCGCCAGCGTCACCGCCCTGTCCAACGCCTGCAGAAACCGGTTCACCGTCACCCGATCCCGCACCGCCACCCGCAGCCACCCCTCGTCGAGCCCGGGAAACGTATCCCCGCGGCGCACGGCGAAGCCGACCCCGCGCAGGTGCTGCCGCACGCGCGCCGCGCGCGGAAGGCGCACCAGGACGAACGGCCCCTCCGCCGGCTCCGCGACCACGAGCCCGTCGGGGGCGAACTCACGGAGACCGGCCACGAGATGGGCACGGTCCGCGGCGATGCGGCGCGCCGCCGACGCCGCCTCCGCGAGCGCCCGCGGCGACACGCACGCCTCCGCCGCCGCGAGTGCGGGCGTGGACACCGGCCAGAGCGGCTGGGCACGCTCCAGTGCACCGATCGTCTCGGGCGCCGCCAGCACGTACCCGATCCGCAGCCCCGCCAGCCCCCACGTCTTCGTCAGGCTGCGCAGGACGACGAGACCGGGTACGTCCCCTCGCCCGGCCAGAGCCTCACGTTCGTCCGGCACCGCGTCCATGAACGCCTCGTCCACGACCAACGTCCGCCCCGGCCGCGCGAGTTCGCAGATGAGCCCCGCAGGGTGCAGCACCGACGTCGGGTTCGTCGGATTGCCGATCACCACCAGGTCCGCGTCCTCGGGCACCTCCGCCGGGTCCAGCCGAAAACCGTCCTCCGGGCGCAGCAGCACCCGGTCGACCGGGTGCCCCGCGTCCCGCAGAGCCGCCTCCGGCTCCGTGAACTGGGGGTGGACGACGACGGATTGACGTACCTTCAGGGCACGGGCCAGCAGGACGAACGCCTCCGCCGCACCCGCCGTCAGCAGCACCCGCTCCACGGGCAGCCCGTGCCGCGCCGCCACCGCCGCCCGCGCGGCCCGGCCGTCCGGGTAGGCGGCCAGGGCGGTCCCGGCCAGCGACTCGGCTATCCGGTCCCGCAGCCACGCCGGAGGCGTGTCCGCGCGGACGTTCACGGCGAGGTCGATGAGGGCCGAGCCGTCGTCCCGGACCTCGGCGTCCCCGTGGTGGCGCAGATCGTGCCCGTCAGTGTGCATGGGAGTGTGCGTGCCCGTGCCCGTGATGGTGGCCGTCGTCGTCGGGGTGGTGGTGCGGCTGCTGCGGCAGGCCCACCTTGTCCTCGAAGCCCGGCAGCGCGATCCGGTACACGCACACGTCGCAGTTCATGCGCAGATCCCCCTTCACCGCCTCCTCGTACCGTTCCATCACCAGGTCCAGCAACTCCGGCTCCGGACCGATGACGTCGCCCGAGAACACCTCGATCTCGGGGTGCGCCGCCGCCCAGCCCTCGGTCTGCAGCCGCACCCGGTCCGGGAGGACGCCCGTGAAGAGGAAGTAGGGCAGGACGACGATCCGCCGGGCGCCCAGCCTCGCGCACCGGTCCAGGCCCGCCGGCACATCCGGGGCCGCCAGCGACACGAACGCCGTCTCCACACCCGCGTACCCGCGCCCCTCCCACAGCAGCCGCGCCGCCTTGTGCACCTCGGCGTTGGCGTCGGGGTCCGTGGACCCCCGCCCGACGAGCAGCACGGTCACATCGGCCCGGTCCCCCGGCGTACGGCCCCCGGTGCCGCCCAGCGCCTCGTCCAGCCGCCGCTCCAGCACGTTCAGCAGCGACGGGTGCGGGCCCAGCGGACGCCCGTACGCGTACGAGATCCCCGGGTGCCGCTCCTTCTCGCGGGCCAGCGCCGCCGGAATGTCCCCCTTGGCGTGCCCGGCGGACACCAGCATCAGCGGTACGGCGGCGAAGTGGCGCACCCCGCGCCGCACCAGCTCGGTGACCGCCTCGCCGAGCGGCGGCGGCGACAGCTCGATGAACCCGCCCGCCACGGGCAGTTCGGGGTGCCGGAGCCCCAGCTCGCGTACGAAGGAACGGAACGCCTCGGCGCCCGCGTCGTCCCGGGTGCCGTGACCGGCGATGAGCAGGGCGGGGGACGGGGGGGTGGTCACGGCTTCTCCTTCGAGACGGGCGGTACAGGTGATGCGAAGAGTGTGGTGGGTGACGATACGGGGTGGTACAACAGGGCGTTCAACGCGGCTGCCGCGACCGCCGAACCGCCCTTCTCGGAGACGTTGCTGACGGCGGGCAGCCCGCTCTCGCGCAGCGCGGCCTTGGACTCGGCCGCACCCACGAAACCGACGGGCAGCCCGATGACGAGCGCCGGGTCCGCGTCCAGGGTGAGCAGCTCCTCCAGGGCGGTGGGCGCACAGCCGATCACCCACAGCGCTCCGGGGCCGACCTCCTCGTACGCCAGCCGGACCGCGTGCGCCGAGCGCGTCAGCCCAGGACCCGGTACGGCGTCCTTGAGACGGCACACGGTCTCGCGGCGCGTGATGCCCGCCGCGACCATCTCCACATCGACGACGACCGGCGCCCCCGCGTGCAGCGCGGCGTGCGCCCTCTCCAGCACGCCCTCCTCCATGACGAGGTCGGTGGCGTACTCCAGATCGGCCGCCGAGTGGATCACCCGCTCCACGACGGCCCTCGTCAGCGGCGGGAACTGCGAGGTGTCCAGGCGGGCGCGCAACCGCCGGAAGGACTCCGCCTCGATCGGGTGCACGACCCGGTTCTCGATCTGGTTGTCGATGTGGTTCTCGACCCGGTTCTCGGGGATCACCTGGCTCACCGGTCCCTCTCCTGCCAGCGGTAGCCGCGCGGTGTGACCATGCGGCCCGCGATCTCCCGGGTGGCCGTGTTGCCGACGGTCACGACGGTCATCATGTCGACGGTCGCCAGGTCCAGGGACTCCAGGTCCGTCAAACGGCTGGACTCGTCCGCGCGGGAAGCGTTCCGTACGACACCGACCGGCGTCGTCGGCTCCCGGTGCCCGGCGAGGATCGCCAGCGCCTTCGGGAGCTGCCAGTCCCGGCCCCGGCTGCGGGGGTTGTAGAACGTCACGACGAGGTCGGCCTCGGCCGCGGCCCGCACCCGCCGCTCGATGACCTCCCAGGGGGTGTGCAGGTCGGACAGGCTGATCGACACGTGGTCGTGGCCGAGGGGCGCCCCGAGGATCGCCCCCGCCGCGAGCGCCGCCGTGACACCCGGCACCCCCACCACGTCGATGTCGTCGGACGCCTCCGCCAGCGCGGGCGACGCCATCGCGTAGACGCCCGCGTCCCCGCTGCCGATCAGCGCGACCGCCTGCCCGCGCCGCGCCTCGGCGACCGCCGTACGCGCCCGCTCCTCCTCGGCACCGAGACCGGACTGCAGGACCCGGGTGCCGGGGCGCAGCAGGTCGCGTATCTGGTCGACGTACTGGTCGAGGCCCACGAGCACGGCGGCGCGGCGCAGTTCCGCCCTGGCGCGCGGCGTGAGCAGGTCGCGGGCGCCGGGACCGAGCCCGACGACGGCGAGCCGGCCGCGCGCGGGCCGCCGTACGACGGCACAGGTCGCCATGGCGGGCCGCCCGTCCGCACGCTCCGACTTCCGCTTGGGCACGAGGAGTTCGCCCCCGCGCACCAGGGCAGCGGCCTCGGCCACGGACGGTGTGCCGACGGCGGCGAGCGGCGCGTCCGAGGGGTTCGGCACGGTCACCTCCGCCAACTCCTCGGCGGTGTACGTCACCACGGGCACCCCGAGCCGTTCGGCCGCCCCGACGATGCCGGGCTCGCCGGCCTTGGCGTCCACGGTGGCCACCTCGGCCACGCTGCGCACGGACAGTCCGGCGTCGCGCAGGGCGCCCTCGACGAGGCCCAGGACCTCGTCCACCGGGGCGCCCTTGGAGGCGCCCACACCCACGACGAGGGAGGGCGGACGCAGGACGACCTCGCGCTCGGCGGGCTCGACCGCCCGGTCGGTGAGGCGGATGACGTAATCCCCCTCATCCCCCGAAGCCCCCTCCTCCGCCTCATCCCTCCCGTCCGTCACCGGCAACGCGGGCAGCGGCCAGGGCACCTCCGCCTCCAGCGCGACCGGCTCGCCGTCCAGCAGGGCCCGTGTCACCCCCGCGACATCGCCCTCCACGGGCAACCCGAGCGTGTCGAGGCCCGGCACGCCCACCGCGTCCGTCGCCGTGGTGACGACCGGCTCAGCCCCCAGCACCTCGCCTACTTCGCGGGCGAGTTCGTTGGCGCCGCCCGCGTGCCCGCCGACGAGGGACACGGCGAACCGCCCGCCCTCGTCCACGCACACCACGCCCGGGTCGGACGCCTTGCCGCCCAGCAGCGGTGCGACCAGCCGGACCACCGCGCCCGTCGCGAGGAAGCACACCAACTGCTCGCACTCCCCGAACGCCCGCCGTACGGCGTCCCGTACGGGCCCGTCGTACACGCGCGTGCGGTCCGGCCACGCCGCGGCCAGCCGGTCACGGGCGGCCGCGCCCGCCGCGGTGGCGGATATCAGGCCGATCAGGCCGGTCACGGGGCAACTCCTTCGGTACGCGCCGGAGGCCTGACGCCCCACAGCAGGAAAACGGGATGGGTCGCCGCCAGCCGGGTCACGTCACCCGGCAGCGGCGCCAGCCGCGACGACTGCAACAGGACGCCGTCACAGTCGAACCCGGCGCCGACGAGCGCGTCCCGCGCGGCCGGAACCCGGTCGAGCGCCGCCAAGGCGACCACCACGGTCCGCCGGGCGCGCCGCGCGCAGGCGGTGACGATGGCGGGCAGCTCGCGCCCCCCGCCGCCGATGAACACGGCGTCCGGATCGTCGAGATCGGACAGCACGGTGGGCGCCGCCCCGTGCACGACCTGTACGTCGACGCCGTGTGCCGCCGCGTTGGCACGGATCCGCTCCACCCCGTCCGGCGTCTTCTCGACCGCGGTGACGGCGGCGCCGAGGCGTGCGCACTCCACGGCCACGGAACCGGAGCCCGCGCCGACGTCCCACACCAGGTCACCGAGGCGAGGACCGAGCCGGGCCAGTGCCAGCGCCCGCACCTCGAACTTGGTGATCATCGAGTCGCGGTGCGCGAACGCGTCCTCTTCCAGGGCCCATCCGGCGGGTCGGGGCGCGGGCCCGGCCACGGTGCGCACGGGAGCGACCGGCCGCTTCTCGTCCAGGCACAGCACGACGCTCACCGCGCCGCCCCACTCGCGGCCCGCGGCCTCGGCGGGCGTCACCCGCTCGATCCGCTCGCGCCGGGGATCGCCCAGCGCGGACGCCACCACGAGGACGCGCCGGCTCGACCGGAGCCCCGCGCCCAGCTCGGCGGGTCCGGCGCCCGGACCCGTCAGCACGGCCACCTTCGGATGCGCCCGGCACACGTTCAGCGCGGTCCGCAGATGGCGCCCGTGCGCGCTCACCACCACCGCGTCGTCCCAGGAGAGTCCGGCCCGGGCGAAGGCCGTGGCGACGGACGACACCCCCGGCCGTACGTCGAGGAGCCGCGCCCCGAACCGCTGGGACAGCACCCGGACGATCCCGAAGAAGCCGGGGTCGCCGGAGGCGAGGACGACGATCCGCCGCTCCTCGTCCTTCTCACCCTTCTCAAGGTGTTCCTGGATCGCGTCCAGCGCGGGCGCCAGCGGACCGAGGACGATCCGCTCGACCGTGCGCGGCAGCCCCGTGGCCTCCAGATGCCTCCGCGCACCCACCACCACCGCCGCCCCGGCCAGCGCCTCCGTGGCATCCGGGGTCAGGGGCGCCCCCGTCCCCGTACCGATGACGGTGATCACGGCGTAGCACCTCGCCGGGAGCCCTCCGCGGCATCGCGTGCATCGCGTGCATCGCGCGTGTCCCGCCGCGCCTCACGCAGGGCCCGGCGCGCCGCCGGATCGGCCTTCCGGTAGCCGTGGAAGTGTCCCGGGTGGTACAGGTGCGAGCGCGTGCCGTGCGCGTCGAGGGCCGGGCCGACCAGGAACAGCGTGTGCTTCCACAGCCTGTGCTCCTTGACGGTCTCCTCCAGCGTTTCGATCGTGCACCTCACGACCAGTTCCTCGGGCCAGGTGGCCTGGTACGCGACGACCACGGGTGTACTCGTCGGATAGCCGCCCTCCAGCAGCTCCCGCACCAGCTGCCCGCTGCGCGCGGCCGACAGGAACACCGCCATGGTCGTGCCGTGCCGCGCGAACTCCCGCACCTCCTCACCCGGCGGCATGGGTGTCTTGCCACCGCCGAGCCGGGTCAGCACCACGGACTGCGCGACCTCCGGAATGGTCAACTCGCGCCGGACGAGCGCGGCCACGGCCGAGAAGGACGACACCCCGGGCACGACCTCGGTCGCGATCCCGATCTCGGCGCACCGGTCGAGCTGCTCCTGTGTGCCGCCCCAGAGAGCGGGATCACCGGAGTGGACACGGGCGACCCGCAGACCCTGTTGCCGCGCCCGCTCGTACACGGCGACGACGTCCTCCAGCGACATGGCCGCCGAGTCCAGGATCTCCGCGTCCTCGCGTGCGTGGTCGAGGACCTCCGCCTGCACCAGGCTGGCCGCCCAGATCACGACATCCGCCTCCGCGATCGCGCGCGCGGCACGGAACGTCAGCAGGTCGGCGGCGCCGGGGCCGGCACCGACGAAGGTCACCTTGCCGGTGGGGGCATCGGCCATGGGGATCGGTCCTCTCTCGGGCCTCGTCCGGCGGATGGCGGGGGTGGGGGTGGGGGCGGGGTCGGCAGAGCCCGCACTCGTTCGTCTGCCGCTCAGATGTCTGTCGCTCACAGCTTCCCGCCGCGTCCGCCGTCGCGCCGGGCGGGCGCGATGAGGGTGGAGAGGTAGGGAAGCGGCCCGTCATCGAGTTCGGCGGCGGACCGTATGGACTCGTCGGGCAGCCCGAGCGCGGACCCCCACACGGCGTCCTCGACCCGTCCGGTGTCCCGCAGCGCCGCGGCCACCTCCCGTGCCTGCCGCCCGAACTTGTACGCGACGACCGTGCCCGGCCCGTCCAGCGCCTCCTTCAGTACGGCGGCCCCCGCGGTCACCGGCACCAGCGTCAGCGGTTCGGTCCCCTCGGTCAGTACGGCCCCGGACCGGGCGGCGAGATCCTGCATGGCGGTGATACCGGGCACGGTCTCCACGCTGGTTCCCGGCACCAACTCCAGCATGGTCTGGGCGAGATAGGTGAAGGTGGAGTACACGTTCGGATCACCGATCGTGGCGAAGGCGACGGAGGAGTACGTCCCGAGCAGGTCGGCCACCCGCCGCCCGGCGGCATCCCAGGCGGCCTCGCGCCGCCCCCGGTCGGTCCGCTCGTTCAGCGCGAACACCACCCGTACGACCTTCTCCCGCGGCACGTAGTGCAGCACGGTCGCCTCGGCCCGCCCCCGCTCGCCGCCGTCCGTTCCGTCCGGCGCGGCCATGACGGGCACCACGACGACATCGGCGGCCCGCAGGGCGTTGACGCCCTTGACGGTCACCAGCTCGGGATCACCGGGCCCGACCCCCACTCCGATCAGCCTGCTGCTCATGACGTCCGGCACCTCTCCACGAACCGACGGGCCACACCGGGCGAGGAGGCCCAGTGGGTGTGCAGATAACTCGCGTGCACACCGCGCTGCACGAAACCTTCGACGCGTTTCTCCGGGGCGCGCACCCCCCAGGCGGGAGCCGTCCCCGCCCCCGGCTCGACCACGGTCCGGTGGAACTCGTGCCCACGCATCCGGGTCCCGGCAGCGGCGAGCGAACTGTCGCCGATGGCGACGGCGTCCCGGTAACCGAGGCTGAGCCGCCCCGTCATGCGGGCCGTGGCGTCGAGCACTCCACACAGGGGCTGCCCGTCCAGCTCCCGGCACAGATACAGCAGCCCGGCACACTCGGCGGCCACGGGCGCACCGCCCAGCGCGAGTTCGGCAACGGCCTTGCGGAGGGGTTCGTTGGCGGAGAGCTCGGCGGCGTACACCTCGGGGAACCCCCCTCCGACGACCAGTCCGCCCGTGCCGTCGGGCAGCCCCTCGTCACGCAGCGGATCGAAGGTGACGACTTCGGCTCCGGCGGCCGAGAGCAACTCGGCATGCTCGGCATAGGAGAAGGTGAACGCGGCCCCACCGGCAACAGCGACGATCGGCTTGGCCGTCACCTCTTGCCTGTCCGGCGCGCTCGGTCCGCCCGGCGTCCGAGAACGGTCGTCAGCCCCCTCCAGCCCGTCCGGCGCTTGAGGACAAGGCCGTTCAGGCCGGTACGGGGGTCTGGGGGCGGAGCCCCCAGGGTCGGGTACGGGAAGGGGCGGCGGGGGCGAAACTCCCAGGGCCTCAGCCGCATCCCAAGCCGCACACGACAACGCACCGGCACTCCGCGCCAACCCCACCAGCGCATCCAGATCGCACCCTCGGCGAACCTGCTCGGCAAGCGCCCGCACGGACTCCACGGCCTCCGCCCGCCGCTCCGCGACCGGAACCAGCCCGAGGTGCCGCGAGGGAGCAGCCACCCCGGCAACCCTCCGCAGCACCCCCAACACCGGCACCCCGACGGAGTCCAACGCCTCCCGCAACAGTGCTTCGTGCCGATCGGACCCGACCTTGTTGAGGATCACGCCCCCGACCCGCACCTCCGGATCCCACGACACGAACCCGTGCACCAGCGCCGCCACGGACCGCGCCTGCGACGAGGCGTCGACCACCAGCACGACCGGCGCCCGCAACAGCTTCGCCACCTGCGCGGTGGACGCCAGCTCACCCTCCCCGGCGGCCCCGTCGTACAGCCCCATCACACCCTCGACGACCGCGAGATCACACCCGCGCGCCCCGTGCGCGAACAACGGCCCGATCAGCTCCGGCCCGCACAGATACGCGTCGAGGTTCCGCCCCACACGCCCCGTGGCGAGCGCGTGATACCCGGGATCGATGTAGTCGGGCCCCACCTTGTGGGGAGACACGGCGAGCCCCCGCGCGGCGAACGCGGCCATCAACCCCGTGGCGACGGTGGTCTTGCCGCTGCCCGACGAGGGCGCGGCGATGACCAGCCGTGGGACGGACGACGCGACCAGCCGTGGAACGGAGGACGAGACCAGCCGTGGGACGGACGACGAGGACGTCACGACGACATCACCACTCGATGCCCCGCTGGCCCTTCTGGCCCGCGTCCATCGGATGCTTGACCTTGGACATGTCGGTCACGAGGTCGGCGAAGTCGACGAGCTTCCCCGGCGCGTTCCGCCCGGTGATCACGACATGCTGAGTCCCCGGACGGTTCCGCAGCACGTCCACGACCTCGTCGGTGTCCACCCACCCCCAGTGCAGGGGGTACGCGAACTCGTCCAGCACGTACAGCTTGTACGTCTCGGCCGCGAGGTCCCGCTTGACCTGCTCCCACCCTTCGCGGGCCTTCTCCTCGTTGGTCGAGTTGTCACCCTGAAGGTCGCGCTGGACCCAGGACCAGCCCTCGCCCATCTTGTGCCAGTCGACGGACCCGCCCTCACCACTGGCGCCCAGCACCCGCAGCGCGTTCTCCTCGCCCACCTTCCACTTGGCCGACTTGACGAACTGGAACACCCCGATCGGCCACCCCTGGTTCCAGGCCCGCAGAGCGAGCCCGAACGCGGCGGTGGACTTGCCCTTCCCGATCCCCGTGTGCACGACGACCAGAGGCCGGTTACGGCGCTGACGCGTCGTCAGGCCGTCGTCCGGCACCACACTCGGCTGCCCCTGCGGCACTACGCGGCCCTCCTTGAACTCCCCTGGACTTCCTTGACCAGCCCGGCGATCGAGTCCGCCCGCAACGCGTCGAGCGTCACCGCCGTACCACCGAGCTCACCCGCCAGCCGCCCGGCGAGCCCCAGCCGCACCGGACCGGACTCGCAGTCGACGACCACGGACGCCACGCCCTCGGCCGCGAACAGCCGCGCGGCCCGCCCGGCCAAGGCGACCGGCTCGGGGCCACCGGTGGCCCGCCCGTCGGTCACGACCACGACCAGCGCCCGCCGCGCCGGGTCCCGCAGCCGTTCCACCCGCAGCACGTCATGGGCCTTCAACAGCCCCGCGGCCAACGGAGTCCGCCCACCCGTCGGCAACGACTCCAGCCGGACGGCCGCCGCGTCCACGGACGACGTGGGCGGCAGCGCCACATCGGCGGCCGCACCCCGGAACGTCACCAGCCCCACCTTGTCCCGCCGCTGATAGGCGTCCAGCAGCAGCGAGAGAACAGCCCCCTTCACGGCACTCATCCGCTGCCGCGCCGCCATCGACCCGGAGGCGTCCACGACGAACAGCACCAGGTTCCCCTCACGCCCCTCACGGGTCGCCTGCCGCAGATCGTCCCGGCGCACGACCAGCCCCGGCCCCGAGCGCCCACGCGCCCGCTGATACGGCGCGGCAGCCCGCACGGTCGCCGCCAGGTGCAACTTGGTGAGCGCCCCCCGGGGCCGCCGGGCACCCGTCGTCCGCCCGTGCTCCGTCCGCGCCCGCGAACGCCGCCCGGCGGCACCCTCACCGATGCCCGGCACGCTCAGCACCTTGGTGCGGAAGGGCTCGGAGGCCCGTACGGCGGACTGATCGGAGCTCCCCGACGCGAGGGGCTCGCCGCTCTCCCCGGCCTCGGGCCGCGCACCCGTGTCCCCGCCCTGCGGTCCGGCGTCCGGCGCCGGCTGCCCGCCGCCCCCGCCGCCCCCGCCGGGCCCGGGGTCGTCGGGCCCGGGGTCGTCGTCTCGATCACTGTCTCGATCAGTGTCTCGATCGCCGTTTCGATCGTCGTCTCCGGAGAATTCCTCCAGCGTCTCGTCGAGCTTGTCCTCGTCGAGTCCCGGCGCGTCAAAGGGGTTACGGCGCCTGCGGTGCGGCAGCGCGAGCAGCGCCGCCTGCCGGACGTCCTCGGCGAGCACGTCCGTCCGCCCGGCCCACGCGGCGAGCGCGGTCGCCGTCCGGGCCATCACGATGTCGGCCCGCATACCGTCCACCTCGAAGGCCGCGCAGGTCGCCGCGATCTGCCGCAGCGCCCCGTCGCCCAGCCGCACCGACGGCAGCAACGCCCGAGCGGCCACGATCCGCGCCCGCACGGCAGCCTCCTCGCCGGCCCAGCGCGCCGCGAAGCCCGCCGGGTCGTCGTCGTACGCGAGCCGCCGCCGCACGACCTCCACCCGCTGCTCGGGCTCCCGCGAGGCCGCGACCTCCACGGTCAGCCCGAACCGGTCGAGCAACTGCGGCCGCAGCTCGCCTTCTTCGGGGTTCATGGTGCCTACCAGCAGGAACTTCGACGCATGCCGAACGGAAACACCTTCGCGTTCAACATAGGAGGCGCCCATGGCGGCGGCGTCCAACAAGAGGTCGACGAGGTGGTCATGGAGCAAATTGACCTCGTCGACGTACAGGATCCCGCGGTGCGCCTCCGCGAGGAGCCCCGGCTCGAAGGCCTTCACGCCCTCCGCGAGTGCCCGCTCGATGTCCAGGGCGCCCACGAGCCGGTCCTCGGAGGCGCCGACGGGCAGTTCGACCATGCGCGCGGGACGCGCCGCACCGGGGCCGGTCTCGTGCGGCCCGTCCGGGCACGCGGGGTCCGGCGCCCCCGGAGCACACGAGAAACGGCACCCGGCGACGACGTCCACCTCCGGCAGAAGCGCCGACAGGGCACGTACCGCCGTGGACTTGGCGGTGCCCTTCTCACCCCGCACGAGCACACCGCCGACCGCCGGCGACACCGCGTTCAGCAGCAGCGCGAGCCGCAGGTCGTCCTGGCCGACGACCGCCGTGAACGGAAACGGAACACTCACTGGTCGTCGCCCTCCACGTCACCCTCCAGATCGCCTTCGAGTTCCAGATACGTGGCGCGCAGCCGCTCCAGCGTGCCGGCGTCCGGCTCCGCCCACAGCCCCCGGTCCGCCGCCTCCAGCAGCCGCTCGGTGATGCCGCGCAGCGCCCACGGGTTGGACTTCTTCATGAAGTCCCGGTTCTCCGCGTCGAAGACGTACTCCGCGCTGAGCTTCTCGTACATCCAGTCGTCCACGACCCCGGCCGTGGCGTCGTACCCGAACAGATAGTCGACGGTGGCCGCCATCTCGAAGGCGCCCTTGTAGCCGTGGCGCCGCATCGCGGCCATCCAGCGCGGGTTGACCACGCGGGCGCGGAAGACGCGGTGGGTCTCCTCGCCCAGCGTCCGGGTCTTCACCTGGTCCGGTACGGCCGAGTCACCGACGTACGCCTCCGGGCTGGCTCCCGTCAGATGGCGCACCATCGCGACCATGCCGCCGTGGTACTGGAAGTAGTCGTCCGCGTCGACGAGGTCGTGCTCGCGGGTGTCGACGTTCTTCGCGGCGACCGCGATCCGCCGGAACGCCGTCTCCATGTCCCCGCGCGCCGCCCGCCCGTCGAGCCCGCGCCCGTACGCGTAACCGCCCCACACCGCGTACACCTCGGCGAGGTCGGCGTCCGAACGCCAGTTGCGGGCGTCGATCAGCGGCAGCAGACCGGCTCCGTACGCGCCCGGCTTCGAGCCGAAGACGCGGGCCGTCGCGCGCCGTCGGTCGCCGTGCTCGGCGGTGTCCTCGTCGGCGTGGGCCCGTACGAAGTTCTGGTCGGCCGGCTCGTCCAGCTCCGCGACCGCCCGCACCGCGTCGTCGATCAGTCCCACCACGTGCGGGAACGCGTCCCGGAAGAAGCCGGAGATGCGGACCGTGACATCGATGCGCGGCCGGCCGAGCTCCGCCAGGGGCACGATCTCGAAGCCGGTCACCCGGCGCGAGGCGTCGTCCCAGACAGGGCGGCAGCCGAGCAGCGCGAGGATCTCCGCGATGTCGTCGCCCTGGGTGCGCATCGCGGACGTTCCCCAGACGGTGAGGCCGACGGACTTCGGATACGCACCGGTGTCCTGGAGATACCGCTGGACGAGGGAGTCCGCGAGCGACTGGCCGACCTCCCAGCTCAGCCGGGACGGAATGGCCTTGGGGTCGACGGAGTAGAAGTTCCGGCCGGTCGGCAGGACGTTGACGAGCCCGCGCGTGGGCGAGCCCGACGGGCCCGCCGGGACGTAGCCGCCGTCGAGCGCCTTGAGGATGTGGCCGATCTCGTCGGTGGTGCGGGCGAGCCGGGGCACGACCTCCGTGCACGCGAACTCCAGCACGGCCATGGCAGCGGGGAGTTCGGTACCGAGTACGTCCCTTAGCAGCGCCCCGATCTCCCCGACCGCCCAGTCCCGCTCCTCCATGCCCTCCGCGATCCGCCGGCACAGCTGCTCCAGCAGGTCGACGGCGTCGGCGGCCGTGCGGGACGGCCCCTCGGCCAGGTCCGTCAGCTCGGCCGGCACCTTCACCGGCGCTCCGGGCTCGGCCAGCAGTTCCTTCTCGACCAGCCCGAAGTGCTCGGCCAGGCAGGCGCGCAGCCCCGGCAGGGCGTTCGCCCGCCCGCCCCACACCTGGGAGGCGCGCAGCACGGCGAGGACCAGGTTCACGCGCGGCTCGCCGACCGGGCCGCCACCGAGGATGTGCAGACCGTCGCGGATCTGCACGTCCTTGATCTCGCACAGATAGCCGTCGATGTGCATGACGAACTCGTCGAAGTCGCCGTCGTCCGGCTGCTCGTCGACGTGCAGGTCGTGGTGCAGTTCGGCGGCCTTGACCAGCGTCCAGATCTGGGCGCGGACGGCCGGGGCCTTCGCCGGGTCCAGGTCCGACACGAGCGCGTACTCGTCGAGGAGCTGCTCCAGCTTGGCCAGGTCGCCGTAGGTGTCGGCGCGCGCCATGGGCGGTACCAGGTGGTCGACGACCGTGGCGTGCCCGCGGCGCTTGGCCTGGGTGCCCTCACCGGGGTCGTTGACGATGAAGGGGTAGATCAGGGGCAGGTCGCCGAGGACGGCGTCCGGTGCGCACCCGCGCGACAGCCCCAGTCCCTTGCCGGGCAGCCACTCCATCGTGCCGTGCTTGCCCATGTGCACGATCGCGTCGGCGCCGAACCCCCCTTCCGATGGCGCGGCCTCCAGCCACCGGTAGGCCGCCATGTAGTGGTGCGAGGGCGGCATGTCCGGGTCGTGGTAGATCGCGATCGGGTTCTCGCCGAAACCGCGCGGCGGCTGGATCATGACGACGACGTTCCCGAACCGGAGGGAGGCCAGCACGATGTCGTCGCCGTCCACGTACAGCGAGCCCGGTGGCTCGCCCCACGCTTCCACCATCCCGTCGCGCAGTTCGGGGTCGAGCCGGTCGAACCACGCGCGGTAGTCGGCCAGCGGCACGCGCGCGGGCGCGGCGGCGAGCTGCTCCTCCGTCAGCCACTCGACGTCGTGACCGCCGGCCTCGATCAGCCGGTGGATCAACTCGTCGCCGCCGGAGGGGTATGCGGTGAGCGAGTACCCCGCGTCGCGGAGGGCGTCCAGCACCCGTACCGCCGAGGCGGGCGTGTCGAGGCCGACCGCGTTGCCGACGCGCGAGTGCTTCGTCGGGTACGCGGTGAAGACGAGGGCGATCTTCTTGTCGGCGTTCTTCTTGTGCCTCAGTCGTGCGTGGCGTACGGCGATCCCGGCGACCCGGCCGGCCCGTTCCGGGTCGGCGACGTACACCGGGACGTCGTCCGGCCCCTGCTCCTTGAACGAGAACGGGACCGTGACGATCCGCCCGTCGAACTCCGGTATCGCGACCTGCATCGCCGCGTCCATGGGGGAGAGGGCGGCATCGGACCCGTCCCAGGCGCTCCTCGACGAGGTCAGGCAGAGGCCCTGGAGCACGGGGATGCCGAGGTCGGCGAGCGCCCCGATGTCCCAGGACTCCTCGTCCCCGCCGGCCGACGCCTGCGAGGCGTGGGTGCCGCCGGCCGCGAGCACCGTGGCGACGAGCGTGTCGGCCCGCCCGAGGAGCTCGTACAGCCCGGCGTCCGCACCGCGCAGCGAACCGCAGTAGACGGGGAGGGCGTTGGCGCCGCGCGCCTCGATGGCGTCGCACAGGGTGTCCACGAAGGCGGTGTTGCCGCTCAGTTCGTGGGCCCGGTAGAAGAGGACGCCGACGGTGGGGCGGCCCTCGATCAGGGGACGTTCGCCATGGACGCCGTACTCGGGCATCTTGTGCGGCTCGTCGAAGCCCTCACCGGTGAGCAGCACGGTGTCGGAGAGGAACCGGGCCAGTTCGGTGAGGTTGGCGGGGCCGCCCTCGACGAGGTACCGCAGCGCCTGAGCCACCACCCCCGCGGGCACCGACGACTCGGCCATCAACTCCGCGTCCGGCAGGGCCTCCCCGCCGAGCAGCACGGTCGGGACACCGGACGTCCTGAGCGCGGCCAGCCCGTCCTCCCAGGCGCGCTTGCCGCCCAGCAGCCGTACGACGGCGATGTCCACGCCCTCGATCAGCCCCGGCAGCTCCTCGGCGACATCGACGCGGGTCGGGTTGCCGATCCGGTACGGGGCGCCGGAGGCGCGGGCCGCCAGCAGATCGGTGTCGGCGGTCGACAACAACAACACTGTGCTCATGCGGGCGCTCCCGGTGGAATGAAGGGCAGTCCTTGCGGCGCGCCCGACTCGATGAGCCGCCACAGCGCGTCCGTGTCCGCGTGTTCCTCGATCAGGTCGCCGAGCCGGTCGAGTTGTTCCTCGCGGAGCGCGGCGAACGACGTGCCGGGGGCCGGCACGAAGCGGCGCCCCGCGGCGGCGGCCACCTCGCGCAGGAAGGCCCGCCGGAAACCGTCCGACTCCAGCGAGCCGTGCCAGTGCGTGCCCCAGACGGCACCGACCCGGCACCCGTCCAGGAAGGTTTCACCGCCCGTGACGTCGGCGACCCCGTGGTGGATCTCGTACCCCTCGACGTGCTCGCCGAGGGCCTCGCCGACGGGACGGGTGAGGGTCTTCTCGCGGGCGAACCGCACCCGCACGGGCAGGATCCCGAGGCCGTCCACCTGGCCTGCCCGGGACTCGACGTCGTCCTCGATGTGCTCGCCGAGGATCTGGAAGCCGCCGCAGACGCCGAGCACGGGGCGGCCGTCGGCGGCCCTGCGCACGAGCGCGTCGGCGAGCCCGCGCTCCCGCAGCCACTGAAGGGCACGGACGGTTCCCCGGGTGCCGGGGACCACCACCAGGTCCGCGTCGGCGAGTTCCTCGGCCCGGTCCACGAACCGCACGACGACGCCGGGTTCGGCGGCGAGCGCGTCCACGTCGGTGAAGTTGGACATGAGCGGGATCGCGCAGACGGCGACCCGTAGCACGTCCTGGCCGACGGGGGGAGCGACGTTCGACTCCCGCACGGTCCCCCGCAGGGAGACCGCCATCCCGTCCTCCTCGTCGATCCCGAGCCCGTGCCGGAAGGGCAGGACGCCGTACGTGCGCCGGCCGGTGAGCCCGTGCAGCATGTCCAGTCCGGGCTCCAGCAGGGACACGTCCCCGCGGAACTTGTTGACGAGGAAGCCGGCCACCAACTCCTGGTCCTCGGGCGACAGCAGCGCGACCGTTCCGAAGAACGAGGCGAACACACCCCCGCGGTCGATGTCACCGACCACCAGCACGGGAAGCCGCGCGTTGCGCGCGATGCCCATGTTCACGATGTCCGTCCGCCGCAGATTGATCTCGGCGGGACTCCCCGCGCCCTCACAGATCACCGCGTCATACGTGCCCCGCAACTCGGCGAGACAGTCCAGCACGGTCCCGAGCAGCTTCTGCTGCCGCCCCCCGTGATAGCCGCGGGCGCTCAACTCACCCACGGGCTTGCCCAGCAGCACGACCTGGCTGCTGCGCTCACCGCCGGGCTTCAGCAGCACGGGGTTCATCAGCGCGGTCGGCTCGACACGGCACGCCTGCGCCTGCATGGCCTGTGCCCGCCCGATCTCCGCGCCCTCCCGCGTCACGAACGAGTTGAGGGACATGTTCTGCGCCTTGAAGGGCGCGACCTTGACCCCCTGCCGCACGAGCCAACGGCAGATCCCGGCGGTCACGACGCTCTTGCCGGCGTCGGAGGTGGTGCCGGCGACCAGAAGACCACCACTCACGATGCCCGCCTCCCGGTGAGAAGCCGCCCGGCGACGCAGACGCCGAGCGCGAGCCAACCGACCTGCCGGGAGAGCCGTACGGCACGCTCGATGTCGTGGAGGGCGACGGCGCGTCCCGCGTCGCCGCCCAGCACGGGGCGGTGCTCGATGCGCCCCCCGTACGAGAGCGTCCCGCCCAACCGCACCCCGAGAGCCCCCGCGAACGCGGCCTCGACGGGCCCGGCGTTCGGACTGGGATGCCTGGCGGCGTCGGCACGCCAGGCGCGCAGGGCCCCCCGGCGGTCGCTTCCGGCCGCCGCCGCGAGCAGGGCAGTCAACCGCGCCCCCGGCCACCCCATGACGTCGTCGAGCCGCGCCGAAGCCCAGCCGTACCGCCGGTACTTGGCCGACTTGTGACCGACCATGGCGTCCAGGGTGTTCACGGCCCGGAACCCGACAAGCCCCGGCACGCCGCCGACAGCGCCCCACACGAGGGCGCCCACCACCGCGTCGGACGTGTTCTCGGCGACGGACTCGACGACGGCCCGCGCGATCCCGTCCGCGTCGAGCGCCTGCGGATCCCGTCCGCACAGATGCGGCAGCCGGGCCCGAGCGGCCTCGACGTCCCCCGCCTCCAGAGCGCGCCCGATGCCCCGGGCCTCCCGGGCGAGCGACGTCCCTCCGACGACGGCCCAGGTGGCGGCGCCGGTCAACACGACGGAGGCGGCGGGGGAGGTACGCGCGGCGCGTGTGACCAGGGCACCGAGCGCGACGGCGCCACCGGCGCACACGGCGGTGTGCAGCGCGCCCCACCCCCGGTGGTCCCGCCACAACACCCGTTCCACGGCAGCCGCGGCCCGCCCGAACACGGCGACCGGATGCCCCCGGCGAGGATCGCCCAGGAACAGGTCACCGAGAAGACCGGCGGCGGCGCCGTACGCGAAGACGCGATCGGCCCGCATGCGTTCAGCCGACCGATGGATACGGCAGGGCGGTGGTGCTGGACCTCAATCGGCAGCCGAGCATGGCGATATGTCCTCACTCAGGGTGTCCACGCCCTGGTTCGACGAGACCGACGGCGAGAGTTCCTGGCTCCCGGGGACTCACTACCCCGGTCACAGTGGCGGGACCGCGCCGGACTTCCACCGGCTTCCTCTGCTGCCGTCGTACATGGCTCCGGCAGTCCACCACGCCCCTGGAAGAGCCGTCAACTTGCCGTTGACCTGCGAAGGGTGAGTGTGCTGAGGCCCACATACGAGTGGGGTGCGGGACGGATCACCGTCCCGCACCCCACTCGTTCGCGTGGCGCCGGTGTCAGGCCACGATCAGATAGATCCCGTACGCCACCGCCGCCGCGCAGGCGGCGAAGCACGTGTACGCCGCCGTCGTGGCGAGAGCCGCCGAGTTGCCGGAGGCCGTGGCCGTCTCGCGCCTGGAGAGGCCGACGATGCCGAGGGTGAAGAGGCCGACGAGGGCCACGGTGGCCACGAGACTGACTCCGAAGACAGAGCCGAGGGCTGCCCAGTCGATGTGCATGGTGGTGTCCTTCTTGCTCGGAGTGCTCAGCGGGCTCAGAGAGCGGTCGCCGGCGGCTTCGCCGGGGTCTCGGCGGGAGCGTGGGCGGGGACGGTGGCCGTGAGGTCGTCGGTGAGCGTGCCGGCCGGGGGCGGGGTGACCGCCGCGACGGCCGTGGTCACGATGCCGGAGGGCTCGTCGGTGTCGTTGACGTTGGTGTGGTCGACCACCTCGCGGCGCGAGACCAGCCAGATCGCTGCGCTGGAGGTGACGAGGAAGACGGCGACCAGCGCCGTGCCCCAGGAGCCGAAGGACGTCACCCACTCGGCGCCGGCGCCGACCAGGGCCGCGGCCGGGAGGGTCAGGCCCCAGGCCACGAACATGCGGGTGGCCGTGGACCAGCGGACCACCCCGCCCCTGCGGCCGAGTCCCGCGCCCATCACGGCCCCGGAGACGGAGTGCGTGGTGGAGAGGGAGAAGCCGAGGTGGGAGGAGGCCAGGATGACCGTGGCCGCGCTGGTCTGGGCGGCGAACCCCTGCTGCGGCTGGAGGTCGGTGAGGCCCTTGCCCATCGTGCGGATGATGCGCCAGCCGCCCAGGTAGGTGCCGAGCGCGATGGCGATACCGGCGGAGAGGATGACCCAGACCGGCGGGTCGGAGTCCGGGGCGAGCGCACCGCCCGCGACCAGGGCCAGGGTGATGATGCCCATCGTCTTCTGGGCGTCGTTCGTGCCGTGGGCCAGCGAGACCAGGCCGGCCGAGGTGATCTGGCCGGCGCGGTAGCCCTTGGACGTGGCCTTCTCGTGGGCGCTCCGGCCGAGCGTGTAGGTCAGCCGCGCGGCGATCATCGCGGCGATGCCCGCGACCAGCGGCGCCGCGACGGCGGGGATCAGCACCTTGGTGACGAGCACGTCACCGTGCACCGCGCCCAGGCCGGCCGAAGCGATGGTCGCGCCGATCAGACCGCCCATGAGGGCGTGCGACGAACTGGAGGGGAGTCCGACGAGCCAGGTCAGCAGGTTCCAGAGGATGGCGCCGACCAGCGCCGCGAAGATCACCTCTGGTCGTATGCCGGCCTCGTCGACGAGCCCTTTGGAGATCGTGTTCGCGACCTCGATGGAGAGGAAGGCGCCGACAAGGTTGAGCACGGCGGACATGGCCACCGCGACCTTGGGCTTCATCGCGCCGGTCGAGATGGTGGTGGCCATCGCGTTGGCGGTGTCGTGGAAACCGTTCGTAAAATCGAACGCGAGCGCGGTGATGACCACGATCGCGAGGATCAGCGAGAAGTTTTCCATTTACCCGGGCTTCTTTTGGACGTCAGTGGCGTGTGGACCGTAGGCAACCTGGATGAACGGAAGATGAACACGGACAGGCCGAGGGGTGTACTGATCGGCGTGCCGGTATTCCGCTTGTGTCGAGAGGGGCTGCCTTGGTGGCCGGTGGCGGTGCGCCGAGGGCATTGTGCCTCGAACAGATGCGGACTGTTTCGCTCCGCATACGTTCTGTACACCTTCCGGTGACGCTCGCGTCCGGGCCGCCACCCCGTGGTGGGTCACGGGAAGCCCGCCGCCTGTCAGGATCAGGGCATGGCAGAGCAGGGGCGGGACGCGGGAGACGGTCAGGGCGCGCGGGACGTACGCGCCGTACGCGGCCGGGGTGTGCCGGACGACGTGGCACGGGCGTGGGACGAACTCGTCGCGACGGCCCGCCGGAGCGTGGCCGACGGACTGGTCGTCGGCACCTCGGGCAACGTCTCCGTGCGCGTCGGCGACACGGTCCTGGTCACGCCCACCGGAGTGCCGTACGACCGTCTGACCCCGGACACCGTGGTGGGCGTCGACCTCGACGGCCGCCAGGTCCTCGGCTCCCTCCGCCCGACGAGCGAACTCCCCATGCACCTCGCGGTCTACGGCGCCACCGGCGCCCGCGCCGTCGTCCATACCCACGCCGTCCACGCGACGGCCGTCTCCACCCTCGTTCCGGAACTGCCGCTGATCCACTACATGTCCGCCGCGCTCGGGGGAGCGGTCCGCGTCGCCCCGTACGCGACCTACGGCACACAGGAGTTGGCGGAGAACATGCTGCGGGCCCTGGCGGACCGCACCGCATGCCTCCTCCAGAACCACGGCACGCTCACCTACGGAGCCACCCTCTCCGAGGCGTACGACCGCACGGCGCAGCTTGAGTGGATGTGCCGCGTCTGGCTCACCGCGTCCACGGTGCCGGGGCTGACCCCGACGCTCCTGAGCCGCGAGCAGGTGGCGGAAGTGGAGGAGCGATTGCGGGGGTACGGGCAGCCGGGATGAGGCGGGCCGCGGCAAGGGGACTTCCGGCGGTGCCGGAGGGGCGGCCGGGCCCGCCGGGTGCCGTCACTCCGAACCGTCCTCCCACTGGCCGGGGGCCGGGTCCGACAGGACACTGGAGGGGTGCGCACAGCCAAAGCCGCTGCCGCGGCCGCCACCGCCGCACTCGCGGCCGGTGCGGCGAGCATCGCCGTCGGCCGGTTCGCCAGTGACGCCGCGCTGAAGGTGCCGGCGGGGGGACCGCTGCCCACCGAGCCCCGGCTGACCGTCCACGCGACGGCCGCCGGGCAGGTCACGCTCACCCGGGACCTCGCCTCGCAGCGGCCCGGCACGTACGGCCTCGCGGGCAACGGCACGCACGCGGTGGTCGGCCCGGTCCTGGAGGGTGCCGCCCACGGCGCCGACACCGTCGTACGCCGTCTGGAGCGCGTCAGCCACGGCACCCTCGAACCCGGCGACAAGGTGTGGCTCACCCCGAACGTCCACGTCGGCGATCCAGGTGCCGCCCTCGGCCTCGACCACACCGACGTCGAGCTGCCCGGCGAACTGGGCCCCCTGCCCGCCTGGTTCGTGCCCGCGGCCCGTGACACCTGGGTCATCGCCGTGCACGGGCTGGGCGCCACCCGCGAACAGCCCCTGAACATCGTGGAGTTCCTGCACAGCCGCGGGCTCCCCGTCCTGCTTCCCGCCCACCGCGGTGACGCCGGGGCGCCCCGGTCCCCCGACGGGCTGAACCACCTCGGCGAGACCGAGTGGCGCGACCTGGACGCGGCCATCCACCATGCCGTGCGTCAGGGTGCCCAGCAGGTCGTCCTGCACGGCTGGTCCACCGGCGCCACCATGGCCCTGCGCGCCGCCGCCCACTCCGCCCTGCGCGAGCGCGTCACCGGTCTCGTGCTGGACTCGCCCGTCCTCAGCTGGGAGACCACGCTGCGGGCCCTCGCGGCGGCCCGCCGCACCCCAGGCGCCCTGCTGCCGCTGGCCGTCCGGGCCGCCCAAGGTCGCACCGGCATGCGCGGCGACCGCGGCCGGGCCGCCGAGCTGCCCGAACAGTTCAAGGCGCCGGTCCTGATCTTCCACGGCCCGGGCGACACGATCGCCCCCTGGGCCCTCTCCCGCGGCCTTGCCGACCGCCACCCGAACCAGGTCGCCCTGCGCGCCGTTCCGAACGCCCCCCACGGAGCCATGTGGAACGCCGACCCGGCAGGCTACGAGGAAGCCCTCCGCCGCTTCCTGACGCCCCTGATGTAGGGCACGGGCGGCGGCGAGAGCGGGCGTGCGCCGGCGTCGCGGGAGGAGCGTGAGCGACGGCGGCGGGGGGCCAAGAGCGCCCCGGAGCCCGATCACCGCGCCGGTCCCTCCGGCGCCCTCTGTGCGATACGGGCCGGGCCCCCGCACACGAACTGCTCCGACCTGCTGGCCGGAGCCCGGCACCCACCCCCTCCCGCAGCGGCGGACGCCATTCCGTTTCTGGCGCGACCAAGGCGGCCCTCACACGCGTCGAGCCCGTACCGAGCCCCTGCGTTGGCCATCCCTGTCGCCCCCTGTGACATTCCGTTTGGGTTTTCGGACCGTCAACCGGAAGACTGCACCCGTGACGTCCCGTAACCCGCGCGACTCCAGGCTCCGACTCGTCCGCCCGCGAAACCTGGCCGCCGCTCCCCGAGCAGCAGTGACCCAGCGCCGCCGACCGGCCCCCCGCCCCCCGGAGGGCACCCCTCCGCCCGCGGAACTCGCCCGTATGGCCCGTACCGGCCTGGCAGACGCGGCCCGCGTCGCCCGCTGGGCCGACGCCGCCCTCCACCCCGGCCGTGGGGGCACGAGCTCCGACGACAAGGGCACCCTCTCCGCCGCCACCGCGGAGCGGGCCGCCGCCGAGCTGGGGCTGACCCCGGATCAGGTCCGCCACGACTGGGACACGGCACGCCTCGCCGGGCTCGTCGAGGTGCACGGGGACACCGCCCGCCCCGGCTGGCGGCTGCGTGCCTGGAACCGCGACGACAGCGCCGTCCTGCGTGGCTGGGTCGCCCTCTTCGACGCCTGGTCGCTCGCCCACCCGGAACCCGCGGACCGCGCGCCCGCCACCGTCGCCGAGGTCGTCTCCGCGATGCCCCAGGTCCTCTCCTTCCTCCAGCTCTCCGCCGGCCCCGTACCCGTCGAGCAGCTTCTCGACCTCCTCCAGCAGCGGGTCACCGAGCTGCGCACCGAGCGCTGCGAGATCCCGTTCGGACCCCAGCCGGAGCGCGTCGCGGACACCGACGAGCCGGAGGCGGGCCCCGACGACACCCCCCTCGCACCGCTCCTCGACTGGGCCCTGCACGCTCTCGCCTCCGTCGGTGCCCTCACCTACGGCGACGGGCAGGCCACGCTCACCCCGCTCGGCAGCTGGGCGGTGTGGGTGAAACTGGAACAGATCTGCGTCGCCGCGCAGAGCCCCGCCGGAAACATCGAGGTGTCCGCCGAGGACATGCTCCGCGGCTGCGCCCAGCTCCGCCCGAACGCCGCCCGCGCCGAGTACCGCGCCTGGCTCGCCGCCCGCCCCGTCGGCAGCGCCGTCACCGAACTCATCGACGCCGCCCGCGGCGAGGACGCCCTGCTGCGCGGCCTCGCCTTCGAGGCGCTCCGTGTCGTCGGAGCCCCCGCCGAGCCCGATGTGCACGCCGTGGTCGACGAGACCCCGCTGCGGCCCTACGCCCTGCTGTGGCTCGCCGAGCACGACGGCGCCGACCCGGAGGAGGCCCACGAGGTGCTCACCCGTGACGAGGCCACCTGGCTCTGGGTGGACACGGCCGCCGCCATCGCCGACCACGGTGAAGCCCCGCTCCTCGTACGGCACTTGGAGTCCGCGGTCCAGGCCACCGTGCCCGCTCTCCTCCAGGAGGTCCGGGCCGTCGGGCACCCCCGCACCGTGCAGGTCCTGGTCGCCCTCGCCGCCGCGCACCCCGACCCCGCCCTGGCCAAGGCCGTACGCCGCGCCGCCTTCCAGGTCCACACCGGCGGGAGCTGACCTCCCCACGCCGGGGCATCAGGATCGTCACCGCGTCACCGCGTCACCGCGTCGTCCGTATCGGTGACGCGGTGACGTCGGTGACCGAGACCACGTAAGCCTGTTCGGTGGGGGCGGAAAACCGCTTGCCGCCCCCGTTAGAATTGGCCGCATGGCCATTCTCCTCGCGCATTAGACGGCGTGACCGCCCTCAGCCGCCCACCCCGCCGTCAACGACCCTGCCCTGGAGTCTGTCCGTGATCTCCGCCTCCGGTATCGAGCTGCGCGCCGGTGCCCGCGTCCTCATCGAGTCCGCTTCCTTCCGTATCGCCAAGGGCGACCGCATCGGCCTGGTCGGCCGCAACGGCGCCGGCAAGACGACCCTCACCAAGGTCCTCGCGGGCGAGGGCATCCCCGCC
Source organism: Streptomyces bluensis (assembly GCF_014650715.1). GTDB lineage: Bacteria > Actinomycetota > Actinomycetes > Streptomycetales > Streptomycetaceae > Streptomyces > Streptomyces bluensis. The sequence goes on from NZ_BMVM01000024.1 coordinate 24,419, forward strand.
GGGGGCACCGTCACCCGCTCCGGCGAGGTCGGCTATCTGCCGCAGGACCCGCGCACCGGCGACCTGGACGTGCTCGCCCGTGACCGCGTCCTGTCCGCGCGCGGCCTGGACGTACTGATCCGCAAGATGCGTGAGAACGAACAGCGCATCGCCACCGGTAAGGGCTCCACCCGCGAGAAGGCCCTCAAGCAGTACGAGCGCCAGGAGACCGAGTTCCTCACCAAGGGCGGATACGCCGCCGAGGCCGAGGCCGCCACCATCGCCGCCGCGCTGAACCTGCCCGACCGGGTGCTCGGCCAGCCGCTCCACACGCTCTCCGGCGGTCAGCGGCGCCGTATCGAGCTGGCCCGCATCCTGTTCTCCGACGCGGACACCCTCCTGCTGGACGAGCCGACGAACCACCTCGACGCCGACTCGATCATCTGGCTGCGCGACTACCTGAAGACCTACCGCGGCGGCTTCATCGTCATCTCCCACGACGTGGACCTGGTCGACACGGTCGTCAACAAGGTGTTCTACCTGGACGCCAACCGCGCCCAGATCGACATCTACAACATGGGCTGGAAGCTGTACCAGCAGCAGCGCGAGGCCGACGAGAAGCGCCGCAAGCGCGAGCGGGCCAACGCCGAGAAGAAGGCCGCCGCCCTGAACGCGCAGGCCGACAAGATGCGCGCCAAAGCCACCAAGACGGTCGCCGCGCAGAACATGGCCCGCCGCGCGGACAAGCTGCTGGCCGGTCTGGAGGCGGTGCGCCAGTCCGACAAGGTGGCCAAGCTGCGCTTCCCCGAGCCCGCGCCCTGCGGCAGGACCCCGCTCACCGCAGAGGGCCTGTCCAAGTCCTACGGCTCGCTGGAGATCTTCACCGACGTCGACCTGGCCATCGACAAGGGCTCACGCGTGGTCATCCTCGGCCTCAACGGCGCGGGCAAGACGACGCTGCTCCGCCTCCTGGCCGGCGTCGAGAAGCCCGACACCGGGCAGGTCATCGAGGGCCACGGACTGAAGCTCGGCTACTACGCACAGGAGCACGAGACCCTCGACGCCGACCGCACGGTGCTGGAGAACATGCGCTCGGCCGCGCCCGACATGGACCTCGTCGAGGTCCGCAAGGTGCTCGGCTCGTTCCTGTTCTCCGGTGACGACGTCGACAAGCCGGCCGGTGTGCTCTCCGGCGGTGAGAAGACCCGCCTCGCGCTCGCGACGCTGGTCGTCTCCTCCGCGAACGTCCTCCTCCTCGACGAGCCGACCAACAACCTCGACCCGGCCAGCCGCGAGGAGATCCTCGGCGCCCTGCGCACGTACAAGGGCGCGGTCGTCCTGGTCACCCACGACGAGGGCGCGGTCGAGGCGCTGCAGCCGGAGCGGATCATCCTGCTGCCGGACGGCATCGAGGACCTCTGGGGCGCCGACTACGCCGATCTCGTCGCCCTCGCCTGACTCCGGCCGCCCACCCGTCGACCATCCGTCGGCTGCTCGTCGGACATTCCCGCGGACATTCGCCCGGACATTCCCGCAATCATTCGCGTGATCATTCGCGCGGTCATTTCCGCTTGATCGAATGACTGATCCACTGCGTATGGATCATTCGGCCGATCCGTGATCCGTCATCTGTGTGAGATCTCCTCGTACCGGAGTGAGTCCGGAGTGAGTCCTCCATCGGTTTCACGGCCGAGCCCCCGAACCGAGGGCTCGGCCGTTGCGCGCCGCTGACCTGCCGCTTCACGGAACAACCCGTTCGGGTGTACGGACACGCTTGCGCGGAATCCTGCATTCCACTCGTGGGGATGTGCTCCCGTCGTCACAACCTTGTCTCACGGACCTTGCCGAATGGGTGGCCATCACGCCCCGGAGGGGTGATCATGAGGAGACCAGAGCGCACTTCCCATGAGGAGGCACGGGTGGCCGAGACTCTGAAGAAGGGCAGCCGGGTGACCGGCGCCGCGCGCGACAAGCTCGCGGCAGACCTGAAGAAGAAGTACGACTCCGGTGCGAGCATCCGAGCGCTGGCCGAGGAAACCGGCCGCTCGTATGGCTTCGTCCACCGGATGCTCAGCGAGTCGGGCGTCACGCTGCGAGGGCGCGGCGGGGCGACGCGGGGCAAGAAGTCCCCGTCGGTCTGACGCCGGGCGGCCCATCGGCTTCGACGGTGGCCACCCGGTCGGCCCGACCGACCGACCGGGTGGTTACTGTGCAGTCACTTGGAAACGCCGTCGTGCGACAACGTACGGCGTTCCGTTCGACCGCACGCACCGGAGGCGCCCATGGCTTCGCTCGACAAGGACCTCGCTCCCGTACTCGACAAGAACGGCGTGCGTCTCACCGTCGATGAGGCGCTCGCCACGGTGACACTGACCAACCCGGCCAAGCGCAACGCCCAGAGCCCCGCTCTGTGGCGGGCGTTGGCCGAGGTTGGGCGAACACTGCCGGGCTCCGTCCGGGTGGTCGTGCTGCGCGCCGAGGGCAAGTCGTTCTCGGCGGGGCTCGACCGGCAGATGTTCACGCCCGAGGGAATCGAGGGCGAGCCGTCGCTCGTCGATCTCGCGCGCCGTGACGACGCCGGTCTCGATGCGACCATCGCCGCGTACCAGGAGGCGTTCACCTGGTGGCGCCGCAGTGACATCGTGTCCATCGCCGCCGTGCAGGGACACGCCATCGGTGCGGGCTTCCAGCTCGCGCTCGCCTGTGATGTGCGCGTCGTCGCGGACGACGTGCAGTTCGCCATGCGCGAGACCAGCCTCGGACTCGTACCCGACCTGACCGGCACGCACCCCCTGGTGAGCCTCGTCGGGTACGGTCGCGCGCTCGAAATCTGCGTGACCGGGCGCTTCGTACACGCGGAGGAGGCGGTGCAGACCGGCCTCGCCAACCTCGCCGTGCCCGTCGGCCAGCTCGACGACGCCGCAGGCGATCTGGCGTCGGCAGTGCTCGCCGCGCCACGCGACGCCGTGATCGAGACCAAGGCGCTGCTGCGGGGAGCGCAGGAGCGGACGTACGACGACCAGCGCGCCGCCGAACGCGCCGCGCAAACAAGGCGCCTGCGGGACCTGGCGGGGATCGGGGAGTAGACCGGGGAGGCGGAGTCCCCGCGCGGAACCCCGCGGGGACGGGCGAACGGCGGGAACCGTGCCTGGCGCGCCCGGGCACGCACAGCGGCGGCTCGGGGCCGGCACACTCAGTCCACCGACGTCACCACGACCGCCACCGACGGGTGGTCCGGCAGGGCCTCGCCCACCGCCGTGCGTACCGCGCGGGCCACATCCAGGGCCCGTTCCGCCGCCGTGACCGCCACCTCCACGCGCACATGGCGGCGCGGCAGCGCCGGGCCGGTCTCGATATGGACCGCGCGCCCCAGCCCGCCCAGGGCACCCGTCAGGCGGGTCACGCCCGGCACGGACAGCACGGCGGCCGCCACGCGGGACTCCTCGCCGTCGCCCGGCGGCTCGGGCACGGGCTCGCCATCGGCTTCCCCGGCGTGGGCTGCGTCGGTCGCGGCATCCTCGTCGGCGTCCAGCAAGCCCGTCACCCGCAGATCCACCTCCGTCACCGTCAGGCCGAGGCGTTCTCCCGCCGCCGCGGCCAGCGCTGCCCGCAGGCGTGCCGCCGTCGCCGGGAGGGGTTCGGCGGCCGGGGCCGTGGGGTCCGCCGACGCCAGGAAGTCCGCACAGACCCGCAGCGGGCCCGGAGGCAGCGCGCTCGGCGGGGGCGGTACGGCGGGGTCGTACGGCGCGTCCGGGTCCACGGTCGAGATCCGTAGCGCGCCCAGCCGGAGCCCGCGCGTCGCGCCGGCCGCGCGGCGCAGGACCGAGCCGGCCGCTTTCTCCGTGATCCACGCGCCGTCGCGCGGGCCGCCCAGCGGGAGCACCCTGCCGAGCCCGATCTGCTGCCGTACCGTCTTCGCCCATCCGTCCGCCGTCATTGCTCCAGCCTGCCGCATGCCCAGCGCACAACCACGCAACGGCACCTACTGTGGGCAGAGAGGAACAAACCGGAAGGGGCGTACGGCATGAGCGACATGACGGACCGGGACCGGACGGAAAAGCCCGAGACGGAGACGCCGGCCGCGACCGGCGCCCGCAGAACCACCAGGCGCGGTGGCGGCGACCCGGCGACCCGGGGGCGTACCACCATCGCCGACGGGGTCGTCGAGAAGATCGCCGGGCTCGCCGCGCGCGACGTGGTCGGCGTACACACCATGGGCAGCGGGCTGTCACGGACCTTCGGGGCGGTACGGGACCGGGTGCCCGGCGGGACGAAGGCGGTCACCCGGGGTGTGAAGGCCGAGGTCGGCGAGGTGCAGACCGCGCTCGACCTGGAGATCGTCGTCGAGTACGGCATGTCCATCGGCGATGTCGCCCGCGCCGTGCGCGAGAACGTCGTCGCGGCCGTGGAGCGCATGACCGGCCTGGAGGTCGTCGAGGTCAACATCGCGGTCAGCGATGTGAAACTGCCCGAGGAAGAGGAAGAAGAGGTGGAGACTCGGCTTCAGTAGCCCGGGAAACCCCCGTGAGCCCCGGGTAAGAGCCCAGTAGCAGGCCCGGGGACTGTCCCGGGCGCCCGATGAGCTCCTAGGAGCACAGCATGAGTTTGGCCGTGATCGGCATGATCGCCGGAATGGCGCTGGGGTTCGCCGGGTACTTCGGCGGATTCGGTGCCTTCCTGCTGGTGGCAGCGTTGGGTGCCGTTGGTTTCTTTGTCGGCCGGTTCCTGGAGGGTGACCTGGACGTCGGTGACTTCTTCCGTCCGCGTCACGAACGGCGGCGGTGACCCGCGTGGACGACAGCCGCCTCGACGACAACCGTCTCGACGAGGGCCGTCGGCCGGGGGCTGCCCTTGTCGCGCCCGCCGAGCGCGGTGCCACCAGGATCGCCGACCGCGCCGTCGCGAAGATCGCCTCACAGGCGGCGCGCGAAGCGCTGGGAACGGTGCCGCCCGCCGCCATGCCCCCACACGCCGTCGCCGTCGTCCAACAGGACACCGCGCGTGTCCGCGTCGGCCTGGAACTCGATTACCCCGCCGACATCGGCGCTCGCTGCGCCGCCGTGCGTCGCCGGGTGGTCCAGCGGGTAGAGGCGTTGGCGGGGATGGACGTGGCGGAGGTGGCGGTCCTGGTGGAGCAGCTGCACCTCGCGCACGTCCCCGGCGCGGCACAGGGGAGGATTCGATGAGCGAGTCCCAGGGCTCCGAAGGCACGCACGGCACACAGCGGCTGCCCGTCATGGAGAAGGCCGCCGCCGACGACCCGGTCCAGGCCACGTCGGCGGCCGCGTACGACCCGCTGCCGGCCCTCGACGGAGAGAACGGCGACCAGAGGCGCTTCTGGTCCTCACGTCGCATCCCCGCCGGTGTCGTCGCGCTGCTGCTCCTCGCCGGCTCGGGTCTCCTGCTGTACGACGTCGTCGCCGTCCGCGCAGGGCAGCCCGCCATGCGGTGGCGCAAGACCCTCGCCCGGGAGCTCGCCGAACGCCCCCTCGACGACACCTGGGTGCTCGTCGGCGCCCTCGTCGCCGTCGCGCTCGGCGTCTGGCTGCTCGTGCTCGCCGCGACACCCGGGCTGCGCGACGTGCTGCCGATGCGGCGCGTCCACGCCGACGTCCGGGCCGGGCTGCACCGGGGCGCCGCCGGGATGGCGCTGCGCGACCGGGCCATCGAGGTGGCGGGCGTACAGACCGTACAGGTCCACGTGGGCCGCAAGAAGGTCGACGTCCGCGCGGTCGCGCACTTCCGCGACCTCGACGAGGTACGCGCCGACCTGGACGCCACGCTCGCCGACGCCATCCGGGGCCTCGGGCTGTCCCGGCCGCCGGCGCTGGCCGTGCACGTCCGCCGGCCCGGACGGAAGGGGTGAGATCCGGTGCTGAGGATCGTCAACCGGGTGCTGCTGGGACTCGTCGGGCTGGTGCTGGTCGTCGCCGGAGGGTCCGTGCTCGCCGTCGGGCTCGGTGTGAAACCGCCCTCCTGGTGGGTGTACCACGGGCGGCACGACGTCCTGCTCAGCGCCGCCGCCCGGACGCGGTGGCGGGGCGAGAGCTGGTGGTGGCCGACCGTCATCGCCGTACTCGCCGTCGTGCTGCTGCTCGCCCTGTGGTGGCTGTCCGCCGAGCTGCGGCGCCACCGGCTGGGCGAGGTGCTCGTCGACACCGGTGATGGAGAGGGCGCCCTGCTGCGCGGGCGCGCCCTGGAGGGTGCCCTCAGCGGTGAGGCGGGGCAGCTGGACGGAGTGGAGCGGGCACAGGTGCGGCTGACCGGGCGGCGCAGCGCCCCCGAGGCGCGGGTGCGGGTCCTGCTCCAACCGCATGTCGCCCCCGGGGACGCCCTGCGCCGGCTGACGGCGGAGGCCGTCGCGCACGCCCGGGACTCGGCGGGACTGGCCGCGCTCCCCACCGAGGTACGCATGCGAGGGACCAGCCACCGGGCGGACCGGGTGAGCTGATCCCTCAACCCCAGGATGAGATGGGCGAGTTGAAGCCGGGGCCTCAGAAACCGTGCCGTGCCCCGCCGTCCACCGGCAGCATGACGCCCGTCAGGTAGGACGCGGCGGGCGACAGCAGGAACGCCGCCGTGCGCCCGAACTCCTCCGGCGTGCCGTACCGGCGCAGCGGAATACGGGACTCGTGGCCCGCGCGGGTCGCCGCCGGGTCGGCCGAGAGCCCGTCCAGCTCCCGTACGCGGTCGGTGTCGATACGGGCCGGCAGCAGCCCGACCACGCGGATGCCGCGCGGACCCAACTCGTCCGCGAGGGACTTGGCGAAACCCGCGAGACCGGGGCGCAGCCCGTTGGAGATGGTCAGACCCGGAATCGGCTCGTGCACGGAACCGGACAGCACGAAACCGATGACGCCGCCCTCACCGAGCTCCGTCGCCGCGGCCCGCGCCAGCCGGACCGCCCCCAGGAAGACCGACTCGAACGCGGCCGTCCACTGCGCGTCCGTGTTGTCCGCGACGAACCCGGGCGCCGGGCCGCCGACGCTGATCAGGATGCCGTCGAACCCGCCGAAGTGCTCGCGCGCGGCAGCGACGGTCCGGGTCGCGGTCTCAGGGTCGGCGTTGTCCGCGGCGACCCCCACGGCGTTCGGGCCGAGGGCGGCCGCCGCGTGGGTGACGTTCTTCTCGTCCCGCCCGGTGATGACCACCTTCGCGCCGTCGGCGACGAGTTCCCGTGCGCTCGCGTTGCCGAGCCCACGGGTCGCGCCGGTGATGACGTACACACGGTCCTTCAGCCCAAGATCCATGGCCCCTATCCTCCCTCACCCGCCGGCCCGGCCCCCGGGCAGGTGGGGGCCTGCGACGTGCTGCCGCCGAGCAGGAGCGGCGGGGCTATGCCGGAGCCGCGGCCGTTTCCTTGTCCTCCGCGGGCGCGGAGGCCGCCGCCACACGGTCACGGCGCTCGCGGCGGACCAGGATGACCCAGCCCACAGGGACGCCGGCGGCGAACAGCCACCACTGGACGGCGTACGCGTAGTTCAGTGCGGCGTCCTCGCTGCCGGGCCTGCCGAGAGGCTCGGGGGAGCCGCCCTTCGGCTCCGGTGCCGTCTGCACGATGTAGCCGCCGAGCACCTCGGCACCGAGGCGGCGGGCCTCGTGCCCACTGTTGATCAGCATGATCTGCCGGTCCGGCAGCCCCTGGAGGTTCTTGATGCCGCTGGCCTCGGTCGTCTCGTCGGGCATGAGCCGCCCGGTGACGGTGATCTCACCGCGGGGCGGTGCGGGGATCTCGGGGAACTCGGTCTGGCTCGGGCCGTCCGCGGGGATCCAGCCCCGGTTGACGAGCAGGACCTTGCCGTCGTCGAGGACGAAGGGGGTCAGGACGTGGTAGCCCACCGCGTCGTCGGAGTTGGTGCGGCGGCGGACGACGACCTCTTCGCCGGTGTCGAAGCGGCCCTTCGCGGTCACGCTGCGGTACCGCTCGTTGCTGGTGACGGTGTGTCCGGGGGAGGTCATCCTCTCCACGGGCACCGGCCGCGCGCCCAGCGCGTCGGAGACCAGCTGGTTCCTCGCGGTGCGCTCCTCGTAGCGGTGCATCTGCCAGATGCCCAGCCTGATCATCGTGGGGATGAGGAGGAGGGCGACCAGCGTGAGGATCACCCACTGCCGGGACAACAGGAAGCGGTACACCCCACGACCGTACAACTCGGTCATGGGGCGCATGCGGGTGGGGCCCGCTTCAGACCTTGTCGACGATCCCCACTTTCCCCTCCGCCCGGGCGCAGTGGGCACCGCAGAACCAGCGGCCGTCGGCCTCGACGCCCTGGCCGATGATCTGGACGCGACAGTGCTCGCAGATGGGCGCCATGCGGTGGATCGCGCAGGCGAAGCAGTCGAAGACGTGCACCGCGCCCTGCGCGTGCACCTCGAAGGTCATGCCGTAGTCGTTTCCGCAGACTTCGCAACGTGTCATGCGCCACAGGGTGCGGCGCCGACGGGACACGGGCGAGCGGGCGCCGGGCGAGTCGCCCGGCAATCACCCGTACGCCCGGGTCACCGGCCCGTCGCGGGCGCCCCCCGGCCCGCCGCCGGCGCCCCCTGGCCCGCCGCAGGCTCGACGGACTGAAGCAGCTGCCCGAACGCCGCCTCGTCGATCACCGGCGTCCCGTACTGCCGGGCCCTGACCACCTTCGACGTGCCGGAGTCCGGGTCGTTGGTGACGAGGAGGCTGGTCAGCCGCGACAGGCTCGTCGAGACATGCAGTCCGGCCTCGACGGCACGGTCCTCCAGCAGCTCGCGGTCGACCGACGTATCCCCCGAGAAGGCGACACGCATGCCCTGTTTGAGTGGTGTGCCCTCTTCGTAGCGCCCCGGGTTGGGGTACGGGCACGGGGGCCGCTTGCGCGACGGGCGCCAACTCCCGGGCCCGTAGCCCCCGGAGGACTGCTGTCCGATGTGCGCGGAGCCGGACCACTCGGTCAGCGGCCGGCATTCGAGGAGCGGCAGCCGCACGCCCCGGCTCACCGCCGTGTGCAGGCTCGGCCGGAACGCCTCGGCCAGCACACGCGCGTCGTCCAGCGCGTGGTGCGCCCGCTGCTGTACGACGCCGAAGTGCGCGGCCAGCGACTCCAGCTTGTGGTTGGGCAGGGGCAGGCCCAGCTCCTTGGAGAGCGCGATGGTGCACAGCCGCTGTCGCACCGGCGCCTGGCGCTCCGCGCGCGCGTACTCCCGCGCGATCATCGACCAGTCGAAGACCGCGTTGTGCGCGACGAGCACGCGGTCGGCCAGGCGGGCCGAGAACTCCTCGGCGATGTCCTGGAAGAGGGGGGCTCCTTCGAGCATCTCGCTCGTCAGACCGTGGAGCCACACCGGGCCCGGGTCACGCTCCGGGTTGACCAACGTGTACCAGTGGTCCTCGACCTCGCCGCGCGCGTCCAGCCGGTAGACGGCCGCCGCGATGATGCGGTCGTCCCGGGCCAGGCCCGTGGTCTCCACGTCGACGACCGCGTACCCCTGCGGATACGCGGCCGGCCAAGGGGCGTCGGACGGCGCGGTCGTACGGTCTTCGAGCATGGTCACTGAGGATACGGGCCGCGACTGACAGCCCGTACAGCCACCGCCCCGAACGAGCCGCGGCATCACGGCACATGCGCGCGTGGCCCGCCGCTTTCGCGACGCCGTCCGCCAGTTCACCGCCGCGCTCCACCGGCAGCCTCACCATCGGATCGGCACCGGAAGCGCCGTCAGGAGTGCTGACACCGCGACGACCACGCCCAGCGCGACCACCTCCGCACGCGCGGGGGAGCAGGCGCTGAGCGGGTCGCTCGCGCGGGTCAGCCGGACGCGCGACACCAGCGCGAGGACCGCGACGACGGCCACGAGGAGCACCTTGGCCAGCAGAGTGCGCCCGTACGCCGTCATGGTCAGCTGTTCCAGGACCGTGTCCGGCGGCATACGGCGCAGCGTGCTCCACACTCCGGTGGCGGTGAGGGCGGCGAGGAGAACGGCCGCCACGCGCGCGTAGAGCCCCAACAGCGCGGCACCCGCCTCCGCGCCGTCCCACCGCCGCAGCATCCGCAGGACATGGAACAGCCCGCCCGTCCACAGGGCGGCGCAGACCACGTGAACCAGCGTCAGGCCGCTGCCGGCGAGCGGAGTGTGCTCCGTCGTCGGGTGCGCCCGCAGGGCCTCCGCGACGGCGACCGCGGCGAGCGGCCATGCCTGGGCGGTGGGGCGGCGCGAGAGAGCGCACAGGCCGGCCGCGGCGAACGCGTTGACCTCCAGGAGGGCGAGCATGCCGTCCCGGGTCTCGTAGAGGCCCCCCACGTCGATGTCGGCAGGGCTCCGCGGCACCAGGTTGCCGGTCGCCACGACCGAGGCGAGACCCAGCGCGGCGACGAAACCGGCGGCGGCCGCGTACGGCGCCCAACTGCGCGGTGCCTCCGCGGGCGCCCCCGGCACACGCCGCGCCAGCCGCGCCGCGAACAGTTCGCCCGCCGGTATGCACAGCGCCACGAACAGCACCGTGCGCAGCACGGCTATGCCGCCCGCTCCCGGAGCGACCGCCTCGCCCGTGCCCTCCAGGGCGACGCGCGGCCCGAGCAGCGGGATCAGGGCGGCCACGGCCACCAGGACGAGCACGGCGACGGCCCGCCCGGCGCCGGGACGGACGGCGTCGGCTGTCGGTCTGGTCAAGCTCACCCCCAGAGCTTCGCCAGTTGCCACAGAACAGGGCAAGTCATGGAAAACAACTGGCCGTACAGCATTCCGCCCATGAGTACGCTTCCGGCCGCCGCCCGATTCAAGCCCAGCACGCCTCGTCCGCGCCCCACGCCCCGGGCGGGCGCGACCAGTCGGCGGGCCCGCCCTCGAAGGACAGCGGCGACAGCGCGTACCGCAGCGTCCCGAGGAAGCCACGGGTCTCGGCGAGCCAGGCATCGGGACGGTCGTACGGGGCATAGGGGCGGTCGTTCGGGGCGTACGGGCGGCCGTACGAGGCGTCGGCGGGCCCGCCCTCGCCCGGGCCTTCGCCCCTGCTGCCTTTCGTCAGCCAGGCCGCTGTCCGCGCGAGCGCCAGCCGGACGAGCCGTGTGCCGCCCTCCTCCCGTTGCTGGGTGAGCGAGCGCAGCACGGCCGCGGCCAGCAGGTAACCGGTGCCGTGGTCGAGGGCCTGAGCGGGCAGCGCACCCGGCTGCCCGGCCGAGCCCTCGGTCACCGCGATCCCGGTGGCGGCCTGCACCAGGCTGTCGAAGCCCCGCCGCCCCGCCCACGGCCCGTACGCGCCCCACGCCGACAACTGCGCCACCACGACCCCGGGCCGCCGCCCGGCCAGCTCCTGAGGGGCGAGCCCGAACCGGTCCAGGGCGCCGGGCCGGTAGCCGGTCACCACCACGTCCGCCCCGGCGAGCAGTTCCCCGAACCTGCGGCGGTCCGTGCGGTCGGCCAGGTCGAGCGCGGCCGACCGCTTCCCGAAGCCGGTGTCCGCGTGCTGGTCGGGGAGTTCGGGCAGCCCGGGGGAGTCCACACGCAGAACGTCCGCGCCCAGGAGGCCGAGAGTGCGGGTGGCGACGGGGCCCGCGATGACCCGGGTGAGATCCAGGACGCGTACGCCCGCGGCGGGCAGCCCCGGCTCACCGGCGAGCCGCCGCACAGGACCGGCCCCGACGACCTCCCGGTGCAGCAGCGGCCCGGCGGCGACGGCCCGCCCCTGCTCGTGCCCCGCCCACTCCTCCGGTGTGCGCACGGCGACCGCGAGCCCTCCGGCGCCGTACACCGTGTCCTCCACGTCCGTCGCGGACCGCTCCGCCAGAGCCGCGGCCACCGTCTCCACCGACGCGTCCCCGGGCAGCCCCAGCGCGCCCAGCAGACGCGCCCGGTGATGCGGGTAGTTGGCGTGCGTCCGCACCCACCCGTCCGCCGTCCGCCAGAACCGCGACAACGGCGCGAACGTGACCGGCTGCCGCCCGTCGACCAGCAGATGCCGCTCACTCACGAAGGCCGTGGCGACCGCCCCGTCGTCCACCCGTACCCGGGGCACTTCGGCGAGCCCGGCCCGCCGCGCCCCGAGCTCGGCGGCGGCCAGCGCGCAGGCCCCGACACAGGCCCGCGCCACCTCCCTTACGGGCAGCCGCGCCGGAAGCGCCCCGTCGCGTACGACCTCCGACACACGCGGAAGCAGCGCGGGATCGCCGCCCAGCGCCTCCCACACGAACTCCGTGTTCACAGCATCCATGGGTGCACTATGTAGTGTGTGCTCGGCCAACACGTCGACGTGGGGGCAGCGAAAGGGCCGGGCGGCACCAGCACCGCCCGGCCCAACGCCTGCACGTGAAGCAGGCGACGTACGTGAAGCCCTACTTCGCCACGGCGTCCAGTGCGTCGGCCATGCCCCAGCCGTAGAAGCCGTTGCGGTTCTTCGGTCCCTCGCACACCGCGTCGACCTTGCCGTCCCCGTCGATGTCGTACGGGTCCGTGCACGGTGTGGCGTCCGCCCCGGCGTACAGCAGCGCCTTCACCAGGGCCGGAGAGGCGTACGGGTGCGTGGACTTGATGAGCGCGGCGACGCCCGCGACGTGCGGGGACGCCATCGACGTACCGGCCATGTAACCCCAGTTGCCGCCGGGCAGCGTGCCCAGGATGAGGCCGCTGGTGGCGGGCGGGGCCGGGGTCTGGTAGCGGGTCGAGTCGCCACCGGGGGCCGCTATGTCGATCACCCCCAGACCGTGGTTCGAGAAGGACGACTTGATGCCCTTCGCGCCCGTCGAGGCGACCGTGACGACACCCGGCAGCTGGGTCGGGATGTCGAGGCACTCCGAGGGGTCGACCACACGGTCCGACGGAGTCGTGTCGTTCGGGGACGACGGGTCGGTTATCTCGTCGGAGGCGAGGTCGTAGTTCTCGTTGCCCGCCGCCGCGACGTTGACCGCGCCCTTGCGCTCCGCGTACCGGGAGGCCCGGGTGACGGCCTCGACGAGCGCCTTCTGGTCCGGGTCGTCCTTGCAGTTGAAGTACCAGGGGTCCGTGTAATAGCTGTTGTTCGTCACGTCGACGCCGTGCTCCGCCGCCCACACGAACCCGCAGACCACGGCCTCCGTGTAGAAGAAGCCGGCCGGCGTGGACACCTTGATGCCGGACACCTTCACCCCGGGCGCCACACCGGTCATCCCGACGCCGTTCTTCGCGGCCGCGATCTCACCCGCGACATGCGTTCCGTGCGGGCTCTCGTCGGCCCCGGGCCGCCAGGCCCCGTCGGTGGTGTCGGGCTTGCCCGTCACGCAGTTCACCGACGCCTCGCGGTCGAAGTTCGGCGCGATGTCGGGGTGCGTGTCGTCGACGCCCGTGTCGATGACGGCGACCGTGACGTCCGGGCTGCCGAGCGACTTCTCGTGCGCCTTGTCCGCCTTGATGGCGGGCAGGTCCCACTGCAACGGCTCCAGCGGGTCCTGCCCGGCCTCCGCGTCGGCGGCCGCCACCTCCCGGGCGGTCAGCACCTTCGGCGTGTCCAGGTCGGCCGTCGACAGCGCGGGCAGCGGCGCGGTGCGCGTGGCACCGGCCGACTGCACGCCGCGTACCTTGCGGATCGCCGCGGCGAACCCGGCATCCGAGGAGTGCACGACGATGACGCCGATCTGGTCGTACGACGTCACGATCGTGCCGCCCGCCTTGGCGATGGCCTTCTTCACGTGCGAGGAAGTGCCGTGCCCGGGGCTGACGTTGACCACGTAGCTGAGCGGGGTGGCGTCGGCGGCGGCCTCCTGGGGAGCCGCCACCGAGGCCGACGCCGTCGTGTTCGGCAGGACGGCGAGCGCCGTCGCCATGGCCATCCCCAGGGGGATCGCCACCACGCGGCGGGAGCGCTTGTGCGGCGCTGTCATGATGTCTCCAGTTCGTTCGCGGTACGAGCGGTACGAGTCGGTACGGCCGTACGAGCCGTGCGGGAGAGCAGTCAGCCGACGGCTGCCGCTACTTGACGGCCTTGAGCGCGTTGACGATGCCGGCGCCGTAGAAGCCGTTCGCCTTCGGGCCGCCCTCACACACGGCGTCCTGCGTGCCGTCGCCGTCCTGGTCGTACGACTCGGGGCAGGCCTGCTGGTCGGCCTGCGCCTTCAGCAGCCGCTGCAGCTCGGCTCCGTTCGCCCACGGGTGGGTGGACTTCAGCAGCGCGGCGACACCCGCGACGTGCGGCGACGCCATCGAGGTGCCCTGGAGGAAGGCGTACTGCCCGTTCGGCATGGTGGAGAGGATCCGGCCGTCCTTCGACGGGGTGTCCGGGAGCTGGTAGCGGCGGTCGCCGCCCGGGGCCGCGACGTCGACGACGCCCTTGCCGTACGTCGAGTAGTACGACTTGAGGTTCTGGACGCCCGTCGCGCTGACCGTGACGACACCCGGCAGCTGGGTCGGAAGGTCGAAGCACTCGGACGGGTCGATGGTGCGCTCGACCGGGGTGGAGTCGTCGGGGCTCGTGGTGTCGACGATCGCGTCCGAGGCGAGGTCGTGGTTGGAGTTGCCCGCCGACGCCACGTTCAGCAGGCCCTTCTTCTGGGCGTACAGCTGAGCCCGGTTGACCGCGTCGACGATGGCCTTCTGGTCCGGGTCGTCCACGCAGTTGTAGAGCCACGGGTCGACGTAGTAGCTGTTGTTCGTGATCTCCACGCCGTTGTCGGCGGCGAACACGAAGGCGCAGACGACGCTCTCCGGGTAGAACAGACCGTTGTCCGGGTCGCTCACCTTGATGCCGGACACCTTCACGCCGGGGGCGACACCGGCGACGCCTATGCCGTTGCGGGCCGCGGCGACCTCACCGGCGACGTGCGTGCCGTGGTAGTCGTCCGCGGTGTACGGGCGCCAGGCGCCCTCGCTGGTGTCCGCCACGCCGCCCACACAGTTGGCCGACTGGGACGCGGAGAAGTTCGGGGCGAGGTCGGGGTGGGTGTCGTCGACGCCGGTGTCGATCACGGCGACGGTGACCTTGCCGCTGCCCGGGTTGATCTTCGCGGCCTTGTCGGCGCCGATCGCCCGCAGGTCCCACTGGTCGGCCTCAAGGGGCTCGCTCCCGGGGACGTCCGCCGACGCGGCCTTCACCTTGGCGGCCTCCTCGGCCGTCAGATAGTCCGCGGCACCCACGTCCGTCGTGCCCGCGGCGACCAGCGGCGTGGTCCGGGTCGCACCCGCGGACTGCACACCGGGCACGGCACGTATCTGCGCGCCGAAGTCCGGGTTGGCCGAGTGGACCACGATCACGCCGATCTTGTCGTACGTGATGACGACGGTGCCACCGGCCTTGGCTATCGCCTTCTCGACGGCCGCGATGGTCCGCTTGTCCGTGCTCGTGTTGACGACGTACGCCAGGTTCGGGCCGTCCTCGGTCACCGAGGCGGCGGAGGCGGCCGAGGTGAGCGGCGCGGCCGAGGCGACACCCGGCAGGAAGCCGAGAGAGGCGGTCAGCGAGAGGGCGACCGGAACCGCGAGCGCGAGACGGCGTCTTGAGCGCAGTTGAGCCATGGGATCTCCACATCATCCTGAAACGAAAACCCGCCCGTGACACAGGGGTGCCCGGGCAGGTACATGACGCGTGGTGCAGGCCGAAACTATCTCCCGCCCTCCCTGGCCAGCAACGACTTACGGCGACGACGACCGAAGTACAGGGAAACCCCTCACTTGAGCCGAGCGGGTGACCGGTCCCGACCGCCTGCGAACCGCATGTGAACCACTTGCGAAAAGAACCGTGCGGGAGTTGAACCGGTTCCCGCGCGCCGCCGTGACGTTGAGCAGGGAGCCCGAGCACCATCGGGCCCCCTGCCGGATCACGCACCGGGCACCTGCACCTCGCCGGCCGGTGTGATCCACATCTACCTGAGGATCAGAGCCGTCATATGTCCGAAACCGACCCGTCCCCGACATCACCCCCGACCCCCGGGGCAACCGAAACCGCAACGCGAGGAGACTCCGTGGCAACCGACGCACCGCCCCCCTCGAAGGCAGAGCACCAACTCCCCCCGACGGAGGAGTTCGTCCGGGTGCAGGAGAGCGCGGACTTCGGTGAACTGCGCCGCTCCTACCGCTCCTTCGCCTTCCCGCTGACGATCGCCTTCATCGCCTGGTACCTGCTGTACGTCCTGCTCTCCAACTACGCGGGCGACTTCATGGGCACCAAGCTGTTCGGCAACATCAACATCGCCCTCGTCTTCGGCATCGCCCAGTTCGTCACCACGTTCCTCATCGCCTGGTGGTACTCGCGGCACGCCGCCGCGAAGCTCGACCCCAAGGCCGAGGCCATCAAGTCCGAGATGGAGGGCGGCGCATGAGCCCCGTACAGCAGACCGTGCTGGCCGCGAACCAGGCCAGCGAGCACCGGCCACTGATCATCACCCTGTTCGCGGCGTTCGTCGTGGCGACGCTCGTCATCACCGTCTGGGCGGGTCGTCAGACCAAGGACGCCGCCGACTTCTACGCGGGCGGCCGCCAGTTCAGCGCCTTCCAGAACGGACTCGCGGTCTCCGGCGACTACATGTCGGCCGCGTCGTTCCTCGGCATCGCGGGCGCGATCGCCATCTTCGGCTACGACGGCTTCCTCTACTCCATCGGCTTCCTGGTCGCCTGGCTGGTGGCGCTGCTCCTGGTCGCCGAGCCGCTCAGGAACTCCGGCCGCTACACCATGGGCGACGTCCTGGCGTACCGCATGCGCCAGCGCCCGGTGCGCACGGCGGCCGGCACCTCCACGATCGTCGTCTCGATCTTCTACCTGCTGGCCCAGATGGCGGGCGCGGGCGTCCTCGTCTCGCTGCTGCTCGGCATCACCTCGGACGCGGGCAAGATCGCCATCGTCGCCCTCGTCGGCCTCCTGATGATCGTGTACGTCTCCATCGGCGGCATGAAGGGCACCACCTGGGTCCAGATGGTCAAGGCCGTGCTGCTCATCGGCGGCACCCTCCTGATCACCTTCCTGGTGCTGCTGAAGTTCAACTTCAACATCTCCGACCTGCTCGGCTCGGCCGCCGAGAACAGCGGCAAGGGCGCCGCCTTCCTGGAGCCCGGACTGCAGTACGGCCTGAACGGCACCTCCAAGCTGGACTTCATCTCGCTCGGCATCGCGCTGGTCCTCGGCACCGCCGGTCTGCCGCACATCCTGATCCGCTTCTACACGGTGCCCAACGCCAAGGCCGCCCGGAAGTCCGTGAACTGGGCGATCGGCATCATCGGCGCCTTCTACCTGATGACCATCGCCCTCGGCTTCGGCGCCGCCGCGCTGATCTCCCAGGACGAGATCATCGAGTCCAACCCGTCCGGCAACACGGCGGCACCGCTGCTCGCCCTGCACCTGGGCGGCGTCGACTCGGCCTGGGGCGCGATCCTGCTCGCCACGATCTCGGCGGTGGCCTTCGCGACGATCCTCGCCGTGGTCGCCGGTCTCACCCTCGCCTCGTCGTCCTCCTTCGCGCACGACATCTACGCCAACGTCATCCGCAAGGGGAAGGCCACCGAGAAGGAGGAGATGAAGGCGGCCCGCTGGGCGACCGTGTTCATCGGCATCGTCTCCATCGCCCTGGGCGCCCTGGCCCGCGATCTGAACGTGGCCGGTCTGGTCGCGCTGGCCTTCGCGGTCGCCGCGTCCGCCAACCTGCCGACCATCCTCTACAGCCTGTTCTGGAAGAAGTTCACCACCCAGGGCGCGCTGTGGTCGATCTACGGCGGTCTCATCGTGGCCGTGGGCCTGGTGCTGTTCTCGCCCGTCGTCTCCGGCGACCCGAAGGCGATGTTCCCGGACGTCGACTTCGCCTGGTTCCCGCTGAAGAACCCGGGCATCATCTCTATCCCGTTCGGCTTCCTGATGGGCTGGCTGGGCACGGTCCTGTCCAAGGAGGAGCCCGACGCCGGCAAGTACGCCGAGCTGGAGGTGCGTTCCCTCACCGGCACCGGGGCCCACTGAGCGCTCCCCCACCGGGTACAGCACTCGACAGCGCGCGGGGCCGTCGCAGAGATCTACGGGCCATCGGTTTTCGGCCGTCGTAGGGATCTACGGCGGCCCCGCCGCGTCTCGTGCGATGCGCGCCACTGTTGTTGTCAGCCCGGTCACGTAGGCTCGCAGATGTCGGAGAATTGGTGATCCGTTCGCGGGAGGGGGCCCACGTGCTCATCGACACCTACGGCCGAGTGGCCACTGACCTACGGGTCTCGCTGACCGACCGGTGCAACCTGCGCTGTACGTACTGCATGCCCGAGGAGGGCCT
The DNA here is from genome assembly GCF_014650715.1 of Streptomyces bluensis. Taxonomy (GTDB): domain Bacteria; phylum Actinomycetota; class Actinomycetes; order Streptomycetales; family Streptomycetaceae; genus Streptomyces; species Streptomyces bluensis. The sequence goes on from NZ_BMVM01000024.1 coordinate 42,568, forward strand.
CCAGTGGCTGGCCAAGCCCGACCTGCTCACCGACGACGAGATCGTCCGCCTCATCGACATCGCGGTCCGGACGCTCGGCATCACCGAGGTCCGCTTCACCGGCGGCGAGCCCCTGCTCCGGCCCGGACTGACCGGCATCGTGGAGCGCGTCGCCGCCCTGGAGCCGCGCCCCCAGATGTCCCTCACCACCAACGGCATCGGCCTCCAGCGCACGGCACCGGCCCTGAAGGCCGCGGGCCTGGACCGGGTGAACGTCTCGCTGGACACCCTCCGCGCCGACGTCTTCAAGACCCTCACCCGCCGGAACCGCCACAAGGACGTCATCGAGGGCCTCCACGCCGCCCACGAGGCCGGCCTGACCCCGGTCAAGGTCAACTCGGTCCTGATGCCGGGCCTGAACGAGGACGAGGCCCCGGACCTGCTGGCCTGGGCCGTGGAGCACGACTATGAACTGCGGTTCATCGAGCAGATGCCCCTCGACGCCCAGCACGGCTGGAAGCGCGAGGGCATGGTCACCGCCGGCGACATCTTGGCCTCCCTGCGCACCCGCTTCGACCTGACCCCCGAGGGCGCCGACGAGCGGGGCTCCGCCCCCGCCGAACGCTGGATCGTGGACGGCGGCCCGCACCGCGTCGGCGTGATCGCCTCGGTCACCCGCCCGTTCTGCGCGGCCTGCGACCGTACCCGGCTCACGGCCGACGGCCAGATACGCACCTGCCTGTTCGCCCGCGAGGAGACCGACCTGCGCGCCGCGCTCCGCTCCGGCGCCCCCGACGAGGAGATCGCCCGCATCTGGCGGCTTGCGATGTGGGGCAAGAAGGCGGGAGCGGGCCTGGACGACCCGTCATTCGTGCAGCCGGACCGGCCGATGTCGGCGATCGGCGGCTGACGAGCCCTCGTCTGCCGCCCTGACGAGCCTCCGGGCGCCGCCCTACCTCTCGCTGCCCTCGGGAGCCCGCCACTCCGTCAGTTCCACGACGTCCTTCAAGAACCCCCGCACTCCGAGGAACTGCGAAAGATGCTCACGGTGCTCCTCGCACGCGAGCCATGTCTTGCGGCGCTCCGGGGTGTGCAGCTTCGGGTTGTTCCACGCGAGCACCCACACCGCGTCGGCGCGGCAGCCCTTGGCGGAGCAGATGGGTGAGGACGGCTCGGGACCGGGGTCGTTGCCGGGGACGTTCAGCATCACACCCCGACCCTAACGCGCCCCGCAGCACGGACAAGTGCCGGGAAAAGGCGACGCCGAGCAGCCACGGGGGGAGCTGCCCGGCGTCGGTCTGTCGCTCCGACGGGGGATGCGGAGCGCGTACGAAGTATGTCACGGGGAACCCGTCGCCCGGCACCGGAACAACACGATTGTTCTCAGCTTTTCCTGGGCCGGGCGGCCGACCGGATTCCGCTTTCCCGCTGTTCCCCGAGGTCAGGGCCGCTTTTCGGGGCCGGTCGCCGAGGCGGCCGCGGGGTCGGCGACGTCCTCCGGGACGGATCCCGCGAAGCCCGTCCCACCCTCGGCACGGCCCTGGTCGGAGCCGCTGTCCTCGGAAGGCGCGATCATCGGCTTCGGGGGGACCCGCACGAACGTCGAAGGCAGCGAGGGCGCGTTCTCCCGGCCCGCGTTGGCGATCACCACCGCGATATAGGGCAGAACCACACCGAGCACCAGCGCGACGATCGCGACATACCGCTCGACATTCCACAGGACCGCCGCCGCGATCACGGACAGCGTGCGGATCGACATCGAGATGACGTACCGCCGCTGCCTGCCACGCACATCGTCGGCGAGCCCTTGCCTGGCTCCGGTGATCCGGAAGACCTGGCCGTCGCTCTGCTTCCGCATCACGTTCCACCACCCGCCTGCGTCGGACGCTCCCCCGGCACGTACCTGGGCCCGGACCGGTCAGGGGACCGCGACCCGGACAAGGTCCACGTTACGCCGCGTCTGTGTCGCCTACGAGACTGGGGCACGTGTCGTCGGAGCGCACGGCAAGGGCGCGGAAACCAGCACCGTGCTCCCCGCGGTGCGCCCCTTCAACGGGGCGATCAGACTCCGGTGACCTCCACCGCGGCGAGGTTCTTCTTCCCACGCCGCAGCACCAGCCACCGCCCGTGCAGCAGATCCTCCTTGACGGGGACCGAGTCCTCCGCGGTGACCTTCACGTTGTTCACGTACGCCCCGCCCTCCTTCACCGTCCGCCGCGCGGCCGACTTGCTGGGCACGAGCCCGACCTCCGCGAAGAGGTCCACGACGGGACCGAGCTCGGCGACCTTGACGTGCGGCACCTCGGAGAGAGCCGCGGCCAGGGTCCGGTCGTCGAGATCGGTCAGTTCGCCCTGACCGAAGAGGGCCCTGGACGCGGCGATCACGGCGGCCGTCTGGTCCGCGCCGTGCACCAGCGTCGTCAGCTCCTCGGCCAGCGCACGCTGCGCGGCCCGGGCCTGCGGACGCTCCTCGGTCTGCCGCTCCAGTTCCTCCAGCTCCGCACGGGACCGGAAGGACAGGATGCGCATGTACGTGGAGATGTCCCGGTCGTCCACGTTCAGCCAGAACTGGTAGAACGCGTACGGCGTGGTCATCTCCGGGTCGAGCCAGATGGCGCCGCCTTCGGTCTTGCCGAACTTGGTCCCGTCCGCCTTGGTCATCAGCGGCGTCGCCAGCGCGTGCACCTGAGCGTGCGGCTCCAGCCGGTGGATCAGGTCGAGCCCGGCCGTGAGGTTGCCCCACTGGTCGCTGCCGCCCTGCTGGAGCGTGCAGCCGTACCGTCGGTACAGCTCCAGGAAGTCCATGCCCTGGAGCAACTGGTAGCTGAACTCCGTGTAGCTGATGCCCTCTTCGGACTCCAGGCGCCGGGCGACCGAGTCCTTGGTCAGCATCTTGTTGACGCGGAAGTGCTTGCCGATGTCCCGGAGGAACTCGATGGCCGACATTCCGGCCGTCCAGTCCAGGTTGTTCACCATCACCGCGGCGTTCTCGCCCTCGAAGGACAGGAACGGCTCGATCTGCCCGCGCAGCCGGGTCACCCAGTTCGCGACCGTCTCCGGGTCGTTGAGCGTGCGCTCCGCCGTGGGGCGCGGGTCGCCGATCTGGCCGGTCGCCCCGCCCACCAGGGCGAGCGGACGCAGACCCGCCTGCTGGAGCCGGCGCATGGTGAGGACCTGCACCAGGTGGCCGACGTGCAGGCTGGCCGCCGTCGGGTCGAAACCGCAATAGAACGTGACGGGACCGTCCGCGAGCGCCTTGCGCAAAGCGTCCTCGTCAGTGGACAGAGCGAACAGGCCCCGCCACTTCAGCTCGTCGACGATGTCCGTCACGGTTCTCGCGTCTCCTTGGTGATCATCGGGCAGTCGAGTGACTACCGCTACGAGGTTATACGCCCTGACTGACAGAGCTCATATTGAAATCCGGCACCCGCAGCGCGGGCATGGCGGCCCTGGTGAACCAGTCGCTCCACTCCCTGGGCAGCGTCTTCTCCGTGCGCCCGGCCTCAGTGGCCCGGCCCAGCAGGTCGACCGGCGACTCGTTGAACCGGAAGTTGTTCACCTCGCCGGTGACCTCGCCGTCCTCCACGAGGTACACGCCGTCCCGGGTCAGCCCGGTCAGCAGCAGCGTCGCCGGGTCCACTTCGCGGATGTACCAGAGGCAGGTCAGCAGCAGCCCGCGCCCGGTGTTCGCGACCATCTCCTCCAGGGAGCGGTCCTCGCCGCCGTCCAGGATCAGGTTCCCGATCAACGGTGTCACCGGCAGCTTGGTCAGGCCCGCGCTGTGCCGGGTGGTCGTCAGGTGCCGCAGCTCGCCCCCGCCGATCCACTCGGTCGCCGTCAGCGGCAGTCCGTTGTCGAACACCGACGCGTCGTCACCGGAGGAGTGCGCGAGCACGAAGGGGGAGGATTCCAGCCCCGGCTCGTTCGGGTCGCTGCGCAGCGTCAGCGGCAGCTCGGTCAGCTTCTCGCCGATCCGTGTGCCCCCGCCGGGCTTGCTGAAGACCGTGCGGCCCTCGGCGGCGTCCCGGGCCGACGCCGACCACATGTGGTAGATCAGCAGGTCCGCCACGGCCGTGGGCGGCAGCAGCGTCTCGTACCGCCCGGCGGGCAGCTCGACCCGCCGCGCGGCCCAGCCGAGCCGTACGGCCAGTTCCGCGTCCAGCGCCGCCGGGTCGACGTCCTTGAAGTCCCGCGTCGACCTGCCGGCCCACGCCGAGCGCGTACGGTCCGGGGACTTGGCGTTCAGCTCCAGCGTGCCGTTCGGCTGGTCGTGCCTCAGACGCAGCCCCGTCGACGTCCCCAGATAGCTGGAGACGAGCTCGTGGTTGGCGAACCCGTACAGCTCGCGGCCGCCCTCCCGCGCGCGGGCGAACGATTCCCCGAGCGCCGGCGCGAAGTCCGCGAACACGGCGGACGAGGTCTCAGCGGGCGCGTCCGTGAAGTGGGGCGACTGAGGGATGCCGGAGACGAGCGGCTGGGCGTCCTCGGCGGGACCCGCCCCGCGCGCGGCGGCCTCGGCGGCCCGGACGAGCGGCTCCAGCTCGTCGGCGGTGACGGCGGACCGCGACACGACGCCCGACGCCGTGCCCTCCTTGCCGTCGACGGTCGCGATGACCGTCAGCGTGCGCCCGCGCGTGACCCCGTTCGTGGTCAGCGCGTTGCCCGCCCACCGCAGGTTGGCCGTCGAGTGCTCGTCGGCGATCACCACACAGCCGTCGGCCCGGGACAGCTCCAGGGCGCGCTCGACGACCTCGTGCGGCTTGTTCGTGCGGTTCGTCGACGCGGCAGCGCTCATCGACCGGCCTCCTGGGTCGTGTTGAGGATGTTGACGCCCTTGAAGAGAGCGGACGGGCAGCCGTGCGAGACGGCGGCGACCTGGCCGGGCTGGGCCTTGCCGCAGTTGAAGGCGCCACCGAGGACATACGTCCGGGGTCCGCCGACGGCGGCCAGGGACCCCCAGAAGTCGGTGGTCGTCGCCTGGTACGCGACATCCCGCAGCTGCCCGGTGATCCGCCCGTTCACGATCTTGAAGAACCGCTGCCCGGTGAACTGGAAGTTGTACCTCTGCATGTCAATGGACCACGACCGGTCACCGACGACATAGATCCCGCGGTCGACGCTGCCGATCAGGTCCTCGGTCGACAACCCGGCCGGGTCCGGCTGGAGCGACACGTTCGCCATGCGCTGCACGGGCACGTGGCCGGGGGAGTCGGCGTACGCGCACCCGTTGGACCGGTCGAAGCCGGTGAGCCGGGCGATCCTGCGGTCCAGCTGGTAGCCGACGAGGGTCCCGTCCTTCACGAGGTCCCACGACTGCCCTGCGACCCCCTCGTCGTCGTACCCGATGGTCGCGAGGCCGTGCTCGGCGGTGCGGTCACCGGTGACGTTCATGAGCTCGGAGCCGTACTTCAGCTTGCCGAGCTTGTCGAAGGTGGCGAAGGACGTGCCGGCGTACGCGGCCTCGTAGCCGAGCGCGCGGTCCAGCTCCGTGGCGTGCCCGATGGACTCGTGGATGGTCAGCCACAGGTTGGACGGGTCCACGACCAGGTCGTACACGCCCGCCTCGACGCTCGGCGCCCGCATCTTCTCGGCGAGCAGCTCCGGGATCCGCGCCAGCTCGTCGTCCCAGTCCCAGCCGGTGCCCGTCAGGTACTCCCACCCGCGCCCGACGGGCGGCGCGAGGGTGCGCATGGAGTCGAACTCACCGCTGGACTCGTCGACGGACACGGCGGTGAACTGCGGATGCAGACGCACCCGCTGCTGGGTGGTCACGGTCCCGGCCGTATCCGCGTAGAACTTGTTCTCGTGCACCGTGAGCAGCGAGGCGTCCACATGGTCGACCCCGTCGGCCGCGAGCAGCCGCGCGCTCCAGTCGGTCAGCAGCCCCGACTTCTCCTCGTCGGGCACGCTGAAGGGATCGATCTCGTACGAGGACACCCACGTCTTCTCGGCGTGCACGGGCTCGTCGGCCAGCTCCACGCGCTCTTCGGACCCGGCGGCCCTGATCACCTGCGCGGAGAGCTTCGCCATGGCCACGGCCTGCGCGGCGACCTTCGCGGCCGCGTCCATGGTCAGGTCCACGCCGGACGCGAACCCCCACGTCCCGCCGTGCACCACCCGCACCGCGTACCCGAGGTCGGTCGTGTCCGACGACCCGGCCGGCTTGGCGTCCCGCAGCCGCCAGGCCGCGCTCCGCACCCGCTCGAACCGGAAGTCCGCGTGCTCTGCGCCGAGGGCGCGGGCGCGTGCTAGGGCGGCGTCGGCCAGCGCCCTGAGAGGCAGGGCCAGGAATGTCTCGTCGATGCCATGGGCCATGAAGCTCTCCCCGTCTGTTCTGCGGATGTCCGCAGTGAACCATGCCGTGCGGCGGCTGTGGGCGGCCACCTCTTTCACGCGTTCGTGGGGCGTCCATGGCAGTAGGCTGATGAGTCGTCGGCGACGGGGGTGTTGTCCGGGCAACGGCGCCGGTGGAGCCGTCGCAGCAGCAAGGGGGAGTACAGGCGACGATGGATGTTTTCGGGGTCCACCACAACCTGATCAGTGACTACAGCGCCTTTACGAGTTCGCTGGTATCCGTCCGGGACAGGGATATTCAGCAGCATCTCGATGAGGAGCAGGCACGCAAGGCTCGCTGGCCCGACCCCCGTATCTCACTCAACCCGAATTTCCGCAGTGGCGGCACCGTCGCTGAACTCGTCGATGCCGGCGTTCTTCACCCCATGTGCCGCGACTATTTCCGCGTGAAGGAACACGAGGAAGACCCAGGTTCCCGGACCCTGACGCTCCACCGCCACCAGCGGCAGGCGATCAATGCGGCTGGTCGCCGAGATTCGTACGTCCTCACCACGGGAACCGGCTCCGGCAAGAGCCTCGCCTACATTCTTCCCATCGTCAACGAGGTGCTGCGCCACCCGAATCCCGACGGCATTTCGGCGATCGTCGTCTATCCCATGAACGCGCTCGCCAACAGTCAGGAATACGAACTCGCCCGCTATCTGCAATGGGGGATCCCCGAGGCGGACCGCCGAGTGACTTTCGCCCGGTACACCGGCCAGGAGGATGCTCAGGGAAAAGCGGCCGTACTGCGCGCCAAGCCTGACATTCTGTTGACGAACTACGTGATGCTGGAGTACCTCCTCACGCGCCCTCACGAGCGGGAGGAACTCATCGGGGCAGCCCAGGGCCTCAGGTTTCTGGCTCTCGACGAACTGCACACCTATCGCGGCAGGCAGGGGGCGGATGTCGCCTTCCTCGTACGCAGGCTCCGGGACGCCTGTGCTGCCCCCGGCCTCCAGTGCATCGGTACGTCCGCCACTATGGCCAGCGCCGCCACGTTCGAGGACGCCCAGGAGAAGGTCGCAGACGTCGCATCCCGACTGTTCGGTACGACGGTGCGACCCGGCAATGTCATCGGCGAGACGCTGGAGCGGTCCACCGATCCGGTGGGGTACCTGGCGCTGCCCGCTGCCCAACGGAGAGCGGCGCTGGCCGCTGCTGTCCGCCGGGCCGCGCAGGAACCGCAGGCGCTGTCACGCGACTACTCGGTGTTGAAGGTCGATCCCCTCGCCATCTGGGTGGAGGACTCCTTTGGACTGGTCGAGGACGAAAAAGCCGACGGCCGGCTGGTGCGCCGTACGCCGGTCACGGTGCCCGCGGCGGCAGCCGTGCTCAGCGAGGACTGCGGTGAGCACCAGGAGACGTGCCATACGGCGATCGAGGCTGTCCTGAGAGCCGGCGCGAAGGCGCTGCACCCGCAGCACAGACGTCCGCTGTTCGCCTTCAGGCTCCACCAGTTCCTCTCCAAGGGCGACACCGTCTACACGAGTCTCGAACCATCAGGGCAGCGCCACCTGACCAGCCAGTACCAGGTCAGTGTGCCTACGCAGCGCGACAAGCCGCTGATCCCCCTGGCGTTCTGCCGGGACTGCGGCCACGAATACCTGGTGGTGACCCGCGAGGAAGGCGCGGCCGGGCAGCGCTTCGTCGCACGCCGGGATCCCGAGGCCCCCGCCGAGGACGGCGACGGCTACCTCTACGTCAGTGAGGAGCGGCCCTGGCCGACCGCGCCCGACGAGTTCCTGGGAAGGCTGCCCGACAGCTGGGTCGAGACCGCCGATGACGGCTCGCGCTCCATCGTGCAGGCCCGCAGCGGTGACGTCCCGCGCGAGGTACGCATCGCTCCGGACGGAACGGTCCTCGCCGGAGCAGCGGCCGGAATGGGCGATGGAATGCGCGCCTGGTGGATCGCCGCCCCCTTCCGCTTCTGTCTGCGATGTCGCGTCAGCCACGAACAACTGCGCGCCCGTGATTTCGCGAAGCTCGCCACCTTCGCCGCCGAGGGCCGCAGCTCGGCGGTCTCCCTCATCAGCTCCAGCGTGGTGCGCTCCCTGCGCGGCCAGCAGGACATCGACGAGCGGGCGCGCAAACTCCTCACTTTCGTCGACAACCGTCAGGACGCCAGTCTCCAGGCCGGGCACTTCAACGACTTCGCCCAGGTCACCCAGATCCGTGGCGCCCTGTACCGGGCACTCGCCGCCGCGGGCCCGGCGGGGCTGCGCCACGACGCGCTGCCGCAGGCCGTCGAGGAGGCGCTGGGCCTGTGCATGGAGGACTTCGCCCGCAACCCCGCAGCCAAGTACAGCCAACGTGAGTCCGCCCGCTCGGCCCTGCGAGCGGTCCTCGCCTACCGTGTCAACGCAGATCTCGAACGGGGCTGGCGCATCACCATGCCCAACCTCACCCAGACCGGACTGCTGCGGTTCGAGTACACGGACCTGCGGGAGATCGCAGCCGACCAGGAGTGCTGGCAGGACGCACCCGCGGCGCTCGCCGGTGACTCTCCCGAGCACCGCGAGTACCTCGCCCGAGTCCTCCTTGACGAGCTCCGCCGGTCCCTCGCCGTCGACGAGCCGCTGTTGACACAGGCAGGGTTCGACCAGCTCCGGCGCCAGTCCGACGCCCACCTGCTCGGCGTCTGGGCGCTCCCGCCGAAGGAGCCGGGCGTGCCCTCGCGGGTCGCCTTCCCCGGCAGCGGCCCCAAGGGCGCCCCCTCCGGTGAGGCCATCTATCTCAGCGGCCTCGGGGCGTACGGCCGCTTCCTGCGCCGCCCCGACCAGTTCCATCAGATTCCCGGGCTTGCCGGCAAGCGCATGTCGGTCGCCGACGCGGACGCGGTGATCCGCGGCCTGCTGCGCGTCCTGGAGACCCAGGGGCTGGTCGCGATCGTCCGCGAGGAGCGGGACGGCTCACTCGGCCATCAGGTCAGAGCCGCCGCCCTGCGATGGCTGCCGGGTGACGGGCTCGCTCCCGAGCCCGACCCGCTGCGCAAGGTCAGCGATCCGGACGCCGAGCCCTACGTCAACGCCTACTTCAGAGACCTCTACCGGGACACTGCGTCCCAGCTGACAGGCATCGAAGCCCGGGAGCACACCGCGCAGGTCCCCTCCGACCTGAGGGAGAAGCGGGAGAAGGCGTTCCGTGACGGCGACCTCAGCCTGCTGTACTGCTCGCCGACCATGGAACTCGGCGTCGACATCGCCACCCTGAACGCGGTCGCCATGCGTAACGCTCCGCCGACCCCGGCCAACTACGCCCAGCGATCGGGCCGGGCCGGCCGTTCCGGGCAGCCCGCGCTGGTCACCACTTACTGCTCGACGGGCAGCGCACACGACCAGTACTACTTCCGGCGACCCGAGCTGATGGTCTCGGGCAGCGTGACACCACCCCGCCTCGACCTGGCCAACGAGGAACTGCTGCGCAGCCACGTCCACGCGATCTGGCTCGCCGAGACCGGAGCTGCCCTCGGCCAGCGCATGACCGACTTCATCGACGCCGAGACCGCCGCCCAGGTGCCCGGCCAGCCGGTGCCCCTCCGGCTCACCGAGGCCATGCGCACCCAGCTCGACAGCGAGGCGGCCCGTCGGCGGGCCATCGACCGCGCCACCGCAGTGCTGGAACCGCTCCTCGACGACCTCCGGGCGCGCACCACCTGGTGGTACGACGGATGGATCGAGGACATCGTGCGCTCCGCACTGCGCCGCTTCGACGAGGACTGCGAGCGCTGGCGTCGCCTGTACCGTGCGGCGCTCGCCGAGCGCGAGGAGCAGCATCGCACCGTAGGCGATCTCTCTGTCGATCCCAGCCGCCGCCGCATTGCCCAGGCACGCCGGGCCGAGGCCGAGAACCAGCTGAAGCTGTTGCGCAACGAGGACAGCGAGGAGTCCTTCAGCGACTTCTACACCTATCGCTACTTCGCATCCGAGGGGTTCCTCCCCGGTTACTCCTTCCCCCGCCTTCCGCTCGCCGCCTACATCCCCGGGCAGCGGGGCGAAGGACGGCTGGGGCAGAAGAACGGGGCGTACATCCAGCGCCCCCGCTTCATCGCGATCTCCGAGTTCGGCCCCGGGGCGCTGATCTACCACGAGGGCCAGCGGTACGCCGTCGACCGGGTGCAGGTACCCATGGGCGCCACCCCTGGGCAGGTCGCCACCAGCGATGTACGGATCTGCGGCAACTGCGGTACCTGGTACGACCGTTCGGACGGGCTCGACCGGTGCGACGACTGCGAGGTGCCGCTCTCCCTCACGCTGAGCCGGACCATGCTCCTGTCCACGGTGCACGCGTCACCAGTGCGCCGGATCTCCTCCGACGAGGAGGAACGCCTCAGATCTGGCTTCGAGTTGCTGACGGGCTACCAGTTCTCGCAGGACGGCGGACGGCTGGACGCCACCGCCGCGGATGACGACGGCCCGGTACTGACCGTCAGCTACGGCGACACGGCACGGGTCCGGGTCTTCAACATCGGCCGCCGCAAGCGGAAGCAGCCCGCGGACCGGGGCTTCTGGCTCGACCCGATCCAGGGCCGGTGGCTCAGCGCAAAGAAGGCGACTGAGATCCAGGAGGCATCGGCCGAGGACGAAGCCCTCAGCCCGTTCGCCTCCGCGGACCGCACCCTCCAGGTCATCCCCTACGTCGAGGACCGCAAGAACATCGCCGTGCTGCGCCTGGCCGAACCGGTCGACGACGAAACGGTCGCAGTCACTCTCCGCTATGCCCTGGAGCGCGGCATAGAGGCCCGCTACCAACTAGAGGACGCCGAGCTGGACAGCCAGGACCTCCCGGACGACGAGCAACGCGGCCGGATGCTCCTCATCGAGGGCGCCGAAGGCGGGGCAGGTGTGCTCAGGCTCCTGCACGACGACTCCGAAGCCCTCGCAGAGGTGGCCCGGACCGCTCTGCGGATCATCCACGTCGACCCGGACGACGGCCGCGACCTCGGTCAGGCCCCGGGCGCAGTGGAGCGCTGCGAGCGGGGCTGCTACGACTGCCTGCTCACGTACAGCAACCAGCGCTTCCACACCCGTATCGACCGGCTCGTCGTCGTCCCCCTCCTGATGCGGCTGGCCGCCTCGACCACCCGGGGCGAGCGACAGGTGACGCCCGCCGCGCAACGGGCCCAGGCGCTCGCCCTGGCCACGGAGCACGCGCGGGGACCGGTCGCCGAGTTTGTAGAGTGGCTGGGCCGCTCGGGCCACCGCCTCCCCGACGAGACGCACCCCGAGCGGTCCGGTGACTCGGCCCGGCCCGATGTCGTCTACCGCCTTCCGGGCGCGGACGTCGCCGTCTACGTGGACGAACCCGGCGGCTGGCATCTCGACCGGCAGACCGAGTTCCGGCTGATCGACGACGGCTGGCTGGTCATCCGGGCCGGCGAGGGCACAAAGGAGTGGGAGAACGCAGTGCGAGCACACCCGGACGTCTTCGGCCCCGGACGGAGCATCCGATGACATTCCCCGGCACCGGCTCGGCGCAGTCCACGACGCCTCGCGCACCCGGCGACCTGATCTCCGCCCGCGGCCGCGACTGGGTGGTGCAGCCCGGTTCGCCCGGAGGCCTGGTGATCGCCCAGCCCCTCGACGGGGACCGCGAGTTCGTCACCGCGCTCTTCCCGCACGAGATCGAGGACCCCGGCTTCGGCAGGCCCCGGGCCGTACCTGGAGAGGTCGGCGACTTCGCCTCCGCCGGACTGCTGCGCACCGCCCTGCGCATCGCCGCCAGCCACGGAGCGGGCCCCTTCCGTTCGCTGGCGTCCATCTCGGTGCAGCCCCGCCAGTATCAGCTGGTGCCGCTGATGATGGCGCTGCGCATGGACACCGTACGGCTCCTCATCGGCGACGACGTCGGTATCGGCAAGACCGTCGAAGCCGCTCTCATTGGCAAGGAACTCATCGAACAGGGCTCGGCCGGCGGCATGGTAGTGCTCTGCTCACCGTCACTCGCCGAGCAGTGGCAGAGCGAACTGCACGAGAAGTTCGGCATGGAGGCGGAGCTCGTACTGCCCTCCACCGCGGCCAGGCTCCAGAAGGGGGTGGAACAGGGGCAGACGCTCTTCCAGAGCTACCCCTACACGGTGGTGTCCACCGACTTCATCAAGCAGTCCGACCGCCGTGAGGCGTTCCGCCGCACCTGCCCCGATCTGTTGATCGTCGACGAGGCACACACGTGCGTCGGCGCGGGCACCGGGCACCAGCAGCGCTACGAGCTCCTCAGCTCCCTCGCCCGGGACGAGGACCGCCACCTGATCCTCGTCACCGCGACCCCGCACAGCGGCGACGCCCACGCCTTCGCCAAGCTCACCGGACTTCTCGACCCCGGCCTGAAGGGCCTCGATCCTTCGCTGCCCGCACACCGTGACCGTCTCGCCCGCCACTTCGTACAGCGTCGCCGCCGCGACATCAGGCACTACCTCGACCAGGACACACCGTTCCCCAGCGACCGCAAGCTGCGCGAAGTTCCTTACCAACTGGGCCCGGAATACGCCCAGTTCGTCCGGGACATCATCGCCTACGCCCGCGAGCAGGTCCGCCGCCCCGACGGCTCCCACAAGCAGCGCCTCACCTGGTGGTCCGTACTGAACCTGCTGCGCTGCGTGTTGTCCTCACCCGCGGCCGCCGTCGAGACGCTGACCACACGCGCCTCGATCGCCGCCGCTCGCAGCGAGGAGGAGGCGGTTCGGATCGGTCGCGCGGCAGCCCTGGAACTCATCGACGACGAGGCCACCGAGGGAATGGACGCCGTCCACGGCTCCCTCCTCGACACGGACGACATCGGCGACGGAGCCCGGGGCCGCCGCAAGCTGCAGGCGTTCGCGGTCCGGGCCGAGGCCTTGGCGGGCCCGGACACCGACACCAAGCTGCGCACCCTCGTCGACGAGGTGAAGAGCCTCCTCGTCGACGGCTACGACCCGATCGTCTTCTGCCGCTTCATCCCCACGGCGGAGTACGTCGCCCAGCACCTGGCCGATGCCCTCGGGCGAAGCGCCCACGTCGACGCCGTCACCGGCAAACTGCACCCGGACGCCCGCCAGACCCGCATTGACGAACTCACCGCCAAACGCGGTCGGCACGTCCTGGTCGCGACCGACTGCCTCTCCGAGGGTGTCAACCTGCAGGACGACTTCGGCGCGGTCCTCCACTACGACCTGTCCTGGAACCCCACCCGGCACGAGCAGCGCGAGGGCCGCGTCGACCGCTTCGGACAGTCCCGTGAGAACGTCCGGGCGGTCACTCTGTACGACACCGACACCGGCATCGACGGCCTCGTCCTGGATGTCCTCATCCGCAAGCACCGGGACATCGCCCAGCAGATCGGCGTTGTCGTCCCCGTCCCCGACGGCGGCGACGGCGTACTGCGAGCCCTGGCCAACAGCCTCCTGGTGCGCGGTCAGGGCGTCGACGAGCAGCTCACCCTCGACTTCGGCACCGACGAACTGTTCAGCCAGGCCAGGGAGCGGCTTCACAAGGAGTGGGACAGCGCCGCCGACCGCGAGTCGAAGGTCCTGACCAAATTCGCCCACAGCGGTCTGCGGCCCGACGAGGTCCAGGCCGAACTGGCGGCCCTGCGCCAGGCGCTCGGCGAGCCCGCCGACATCGCCGACTTCACCCGGGAGACGCTGAAGGCGCTCGGCTCGCCCGTACGCCCCGACCCGCGCTCCACCGGGTTCACCGCCCCGGTGGGTCCGCTGCCACGCGGCCTGCGCCACGCGCTCGGCATCTTCGAGGACCCGGACCAGAGCGAAGGACCTGGAGCCGCCCCGGCGCCCGCGCGCACATCTGCGAAGGGCCGCGCCCGTACCGCGACGGCCCCACCCGAGCTCGTGTTCCGGCAGGACCTGCCGGTCGCGGCGGGCGAGCACGCCCTCTTCCGCGGCGACCCGGCCGTACGGGCCGTGGCCCGCTACGTCCTGGACTCCGCTCTCGACCCGAAACTGTCCGAGCACGACCGCCCCGCCCGGCGGCTCGGCGTCATCCGCACCACTGCCGTCGAGGCGCGCACCGTGCTGCTCCTTGCCCGCTACCGCTTCCGTCTGACCTTGCCTCGTCGCCGCACCGGCCCGGAGAAGGGCCGGCCTCACGAACTGGTCGCCGAGGACGCCCAGCTGCTGGCCTGGCGCGCCGCTGAGGACGGCACCCGCGAATGGCTCACCGACGAGGAGATCGCGGACCTGCTGCGCGCCGCACCCGACCGCAACACGATCCCCTCCATGCGTGAGCAACAGATCGACCGGGCCCTGGAAGAACTCGAGGAGAAAGGGGTGGAGGAACGCCTCGCCGCCCACGGCCGAGAGGTAGCCGGCCGCCTTGAAGCCGCCCACAAGCGGGTACGCGAGGCCGCAGGCGAACGCGGCCGGGCACGCGGCGCCGCCGCGGTCCGCAATATCACCGCCGACCCGGCAGGCGAGCCTGACCTGCTCGGTGTCTACGTGTACGTCAAGCGCCCCGGAGGCTCCCGGTGACGACTCTCGCCCCCGATCACCTCCCGGCGAGCACGGCGGTACGCGTAGAAGGGGCCCTGCTCTCCGCCGACCTGATCAACAAGATCCGTTTCGGCGACAAGGAACTCCCCGGCGCCGCCCCCGCCGACTACGGCCTGCCGCGCGGTGTGCGCGTGGAGGACGCGGCCAGCCGCAAATGGGAGTACCTCAAGGCCACGTACGCCTCCTTCCGTGAGCAATTGGCGACGCTCGGCCCCGAAGCCGACTGGGCGAAGCTGACGTACAAGGAATGGCTGAGCGTCCTCCTCGACGAGCTGGGCTACGCGGGCCGCACCGCGGTACCCAAACGGCCCGGCATCCTGGTCCCCGGCCGCGAGCCGGGCTCGTATCGCGTCAGCCACCTCTGGCAGTCCCACCTGCCCGTCCATCTGCTGCGCTGGGACACCCACCTCGACCGGGGGATCGGCAACGACCGAGCCCCCCAGTCGATGCTCCAGGAACTCCTCAACGTATCCGACAAGCACCTGTGGGCCCTGCTCTCCAACGGCAGGGTGCTGCGCGTCCTACGGGACTCCACCGCGCTCGTCGGCTCCGCGTACGTCGAGTTCGATCTCGACGCGATCTTCGGCGGCGACCAGTTCGCCGACTTCCAGCTCCTGTACGCGATGCTCCACGCCTCCCGCTTCGAACTCACGGCCAAACCGGAGAAGAAGCGCCGTACGGCGGCCGTCGTTGAGGATGCGGAGGACGACGCCGAGGCCGAGGAGGGCACACTCGACGGAGCTGCGAACCTCGCGGACGACGTCGACGAACTGACCCCCGCCGACTGCCGCATCGAATGGTGGCGCACCTTCGCCATCGAGACCGGCATCCGCGCCCGCGACCGCCTGCGTAACCAGGTCAAGGCGGCTCTCGGCATCCTCGGCAGCGGCTTCCTTGAGGCCAACCCAAGGCTCGGTAAAGCCCTCACCCGTGGCGGCAAGGCGGCCCTGGACGACTTCCATCACGAACTCCTCCGCCTGGCCTACCAGTTGGTGTTCCTGTTCGTCGCGGAGGACCGAGACGCCCTCCTGCTGCGCCCCCAGGACGACACCTCCCCCGAGGAAGCCGAGGCCCTGGAGGATGCCCGCGACCTCTACAACCGCTACTTCTCCACGGCCCGCCTGCGCCGCATCGCCTCTCGCAGGCTGGGCGACCGCAACACCGACCTGTGGGTCGGCCTGCGCACCGTCCTCAACGCCCTCGGCCAGGAGGGCGGCCTCGAAGCGCTTGCCCTCCCCGAACTCGGCGGCCTGTACTTCCGCTTCGAGGAGGAAGACCCCGAGTGGGTGGCGCTGCTGCCCGGCAGCCCCGAGCCACTGCGCGCGGCTGACCTGCCGAACGAGAACCTCCTTGCCGCGGTCAAGCTGCTCTCCCGGGTGTACGACCGCCAGGGCCGCCCCACCCGGGTCGACTACCGCCACTTGGGCGCCGACGAACTCGGCAGCGTCTACGAATCCCTCCTGGAACTCATCCCGCGCCACAACCCGGCGAAGAACGAGTTCTGGCTTCAGGACCTGGTGGCGGGCAACAAACGCAAGACCACCGGTTCGTACTACACCCCGTCCGTCCTGATCGAGAAGCTGCTCGACAACGCCCTCGACCCGGTCATCGAGAAGCACGCGGCCTCCGGCATCCCGGACGACCTGCTCAAAATTCGTTTCGTGGACCCCTCCTGCGGATCGGGGCACGTCCTGGTCGCCGCGGCCCGCCGTATCGCGCTGCGCTACGCCCAGATGTACGACGGCGAGCTGGAACCCGCGCCTGAGCGGATCCGCGAGGCGATGTCCAAGGTTGTCCGCAACTGCGTCCACGGCGTCGACATCAACCCCTTGGCGGCGGAGATCGCCAAGGTGTCCCTGTGGCTGGAATCCCTCACCCCGGGTGAGCCGCTGGCCTACCTCGACGACCGTATCAAGGTCGGCAACGCCCTCCTCGGTACGACGCCGAAGCTCCTGGAGTCAGGAATCCCCGAGACGGCGTTCAAGAAGCTGGAGGGCGACGAGCCCAAGGCGGTCACCGAGGCGCGGGACCGCAACCGCAAGGAACTCAAGGGCGTCAAGGTCTGGGTCCAGACCCAGCTGGGCGAGCCCGCGACCCACACCGGTACAGCGACGGTACGCGTAGCCGCCGAGGAGGCCGCCAGACGCCCGGTCGGCAAGGGGCTCGCGGCCATCCGCGAGCTGGCCAAGCGGCACCGTGAGTTCGAGCGCGACCCGGAGCTCAAGCGGCTCAAGCGGGTCGCTGACGCCTGGTGCGCGGCATTCATCTGGCCCAAGCGCGCGGACGCGCCCGCTCCGATCACTACGGGGACGCTGGCCAAGCTGGAAAAGGACCAGTTGCTGGAGGGCATCCCGAAGCCCGAGCCGAAGATGGGGGAGGAGCCCGTCGAGGAGACGGACGAGGAGGTGGAGTGGCGGGAGCGCGCGGGCGAGCGTGAGCTGCGCAACATCGTCTCCCGTAACCGTTTCTTCCACTGGCACCTGGAGTTTCCCCGTGTTTTCCGGGTGGAGGACGGGGACGCCGAGGACGCGAACCCGGCCACGGGGTGGCAGGGGGGCTTCGATGCGGTGCTGGGGAATCCGCCGTGGGAGCGAGTGAAGATCCAGAAGAAGGAGTGGTTCGCCGCCCAGAACCCCTACGTCGCCGACGCGGCCACGGCGAGCGAGCGCGAAGCGCGCATCGGCGAGTTGCTCCGCACCGTAGACGAACACGGCCAGCCCATTGAGGCCGACCGCAAGCTCCACCGCGAGTACCTGACCGCCCAGCGAGAGTCCAAGGGCACGACCAACATGCTCCGGGACTCGGGCATCTTCCCGCTGACGGGCAAGGGCGACGTCAACACGTACGCCGTCTTCGCGGAGAAGTCTCGAATGCTGCTGGCCCCCGAGGGGGTGGCGGGGCTGGTCCTACCGACGGGCATTGCTACGGACAAGACGACGTCGGGGTTCTTCGCGGACCTGGTGGAGCGGAGGCAGCTGGCGACGGTGCTGGATCTTGAGAACGAGGAGAAGCTGTTCGCGGATGTGCACAACCAGTACCGCTTCTGCCTGTTCACGTTCGGTGGGCCGGGACGTGAGTTCGGGCAGGTTCGACTAGCGTTCCGGGCGAGGCGGCCGGATCAGCTGGACGCGCGGGAGTTCCCTATGGATGCTAAGGCACTTCGTCGGATCAACCCGAATAGTCTGACGTCGCCAGTATGCGAGGGGCCCGATCACTATCGAATTCTTGACGAGATGCACCAAGTGTCGTCGGTTCTTTGGGACAAAAGCGACGGGCAGGGTAATCCATGGCGGCTTCTGCTCATTCGGATGTTCCACATGTCGGATGACTCTGACCGATTTCGCAGCCTAGAAGCTCTCATGGCGGATCGCTGGACGCTTCAAGGTTCGGTCTTCGTCAAGGGCGAGTATCGTTTCCTTCCGCTCTATGAAGGAAAGTTCACGCACCATTTCGACTCTCGATTCGCGACGTTCGAGAACGCCACGCAGGCGCAGATCAACAAGGGTACGCTTCCTCGGTTTGGCCCGGAAGACCACCGAGACCCGGCAAAGTTGCCGCTTCCGCGCCATTGGATTGCTGCGGAGGAAGTGGAGGCCTGGCTGGATCCGGAGCCTGGCAGTCCAGGAGTCCGATGGCCCCACGGCTGGTTGCTGGGCTGGCGAGATGTGGCTCCTGCAGCAAACCAGCGCACGATTATTCCGTCTGTGCTGCCGCGTACAGCTGTGGGTCATACGGAGCCGTTTATTGTGCCCAGGGACCTGGGATTGCCGGTATTTGCCCTTCTCGCCAATCTGTCATCCATCGTGCTTGATTTCGCGGCGCGCCAGAAGATTCAGGGCTCACACGTCACCTATACCTACCTCGAACAACTGCCAGTCCTTCCTCCAGAAAATTATGGCAAGCCCGTCCCCTGGCTCGGCAACCGGGCGCCTGAGTCCTGGATCCGCTCACGGGTCCTCGAACTCACCTACGCGTCCTACGAGATGGCTTCTTGGGCCAGCTATCTGGGTGACGAAAACTCCCCATTCATCTGGGACGAGGAGCGCCGTTTCCTCATGCGCGCCGAGCTCGACGCCGCGTACTTCCACCTCTACGGCATCAAGCGCCAGGACGTCGATCTCGTCATGGACAGCTTCCGCGCCTTCCGTAACAAGCAGCCGGAGCTGTTCGAGCGTACGAAGAAGGAGATCGTCCGTGTCTACGAGGAGATGGCGTCCGGCGTTCCCTACGTCACCCCCCTCGACCCGCCCCCGGGCGCAGGTCCCCGCCACGCCCCGGGCACCAGCCCTTTGACCCGAGTGGCCCCGCCGTCACTGCCCGCCCCGACGGCCGACGTGCCGACTCAGAGAAAGAAGGCGGTCCCGGTTAAAAAGGCCAAGAAGGTCTCCGAAGCCGACCAGTTGGGCGGCGGCCTGTTCGGTTTGGAGGAGGTCGAAGGAGTCGACATACAGCTCGACATTTTCTCCTCCGGCGACGAGTAACCTCCCGGACTCACGCACGCAAGAGTGGCCGTCACCTGAACCTTTCGAGTGACGGCTGGCTGCGTAACGCCCAACTGCTCACAGCTCGCCGGCGAGCACACCCGCCCGGAACGCCGCCCACTCTGATGCCGCGAACCGCAGTGGCACCCGCTCCGGCTTCTTCGAGTCCCGCACGGCCCGAGCGCCACCGGGCAGTTCGGCTATCTCGACGCAGTTGTTCTCTCCGGCGCTGGCAGAGGCTTTGCGCCAGGTCGCGGCAGAGAGGTCGTACGCGTACAGCTCTGCCTTCGGGTCAGTCACGTGCGTCTTTCCTCTTCCATCCGTGCGATGAGTGCCATCGAGTCGTCGACGGGAAGTGCTGTCGCGACGATGCGCTCGAAGGCATCGGCGAAGACCTGCACTTCGTCGACCCCCTCAACGTAGGTCGCACCGATGAGGTTTTCCAGTAGAACTACGTCAGGCATGGGCCCCGGGAAGCCGACAAGGCTGAAACCGCCCGCCCCACCAGGGTGGGGCGTGGCCGCCAGCGGCATGACCTGAAGCGTGACGTTGGGCAGCTCCGCAATGTCGAGGAGGCGGCGCAGCTGATCACGCATCGTGTTGGGGCGTACCGCGAACCGCTGATGAAGCACCGCTTCATGAATGACGGCCCAGAACTTCAAGGGCCCCTCGGGACGTGTGAGCACCGCTTGCCGAGCCATGCGCACCTCTGCGAGGGCGGCCACCTCCTCGGCAGTGCGGGTGGTGGCGTTCGCGGCAACGGCTTCGCGAGCGTAGCCAGCGGTCTGCAACAGCCCGGGGATAAGCAGGGGCTCGTAGGCATGCACGCTCTCGGCATCCGACTCCAAAGAGATGTAGTCGGCATACGCGGGTGCGACGATCCCGCTGTAGGTCTGCCACCACCCTTGCTTGCGAGCGTCCCTTGCCAGCCCCTCCAGTGCGCTCACGACTTCTGGGTCAGTGACCCCGTACACCTTCAACAGGTCGGCGACCTCGCTCGGGCGGATATGCGCGTTGGCGGTCTCGATCCGCGAGAGCTTGGGTCCCATCCACCCCAGTTGTGCCGATGCGGTGTCGAGGCTCATCCCCGTGGCGTTGCGGTACCGGCGCAGAGCCTCGCCGAGCCGGCGTCGTCGAACGGTGGGTACGGGGCGCACGTTTGGCATGAGGCGAGCCTTCCATCGCAGCCCGCCGCAAGTCCAGGGGAACAGAAATTCGGCTAACCAATTCAGGTGACAAAGTTGCAATCGATCAAGGAAGGGCGCCACTCTCAATTTGGCCGCAACCCGAACGAGTTGGTCGGCAAACCGCTAAGGAGCCCACCGTGCCCCGAACCCCCCACCCCCCTCACCCCCACCGCCTCCCTGGGCCACTACCTGACCCCCACCCCCACCGGCTTCACCCTCCACATGTCCGCCTCGCCCAGGAACCTCCATGCCGTCCGCGGACTCACCGCCCACACCCTGCGCGGCGCCGGAGCCGGACCGGACCTGGTCGACGCCGCCCAACTCGTCGTCTCCGAGCTGTACTCGAACGCCGTCCGCGCCTGCGGCGACCACGTGCCGCTGGTCGCGGAGGTGGAGGCGGTGCGGACCGGAGTCTGGGTGCGGCTGCACGACCCCGACGGACACAGGCGTCCGCATCGCAGGCCTGGGGCTCAACTCGATGAGGCGGAAGCCGAGTCGGGGCGTGGGCTGCCGCTTATGGACCTGCTCGCGCCCGGCTGGGACGTGGTGACCACGCCCGTCGGGAAGCAGGTCCGCTGCCTGCTGGCGCGAGACCTGGACGGGGTCGGCTGACCGTAAGGCGGCTGGTGGCTGGATCATCGTAGGGGGGCGGTCGGTGGCCCGGTGATTGTCAGTGCTCGGAGTTAGCCTCTCTGGTGGGTGGAGTTGAAGGTCAACTCCGGACGGAGGGAACCCGTGAGCACGCCTTTCGAGATCAGCGCCAGGGCGGTCCACCAGGCTGCGACGGTGCTTCTCGAGCACACCCAGGACGGACTTCCGTTCCGGCGGTTGTGGCCGCTGGTCCAGGCGGCCGATCCAAGCCTGGAGGATGACTTCTGGGCCGTCGCGCCGAATGCAACGCGGGGCATCGACGTCAACCTGAGTCACAACGCCACCAGCCTGGTCAAGGCTGGCTGGTTATGTCGCAAGGGTCGGGTCTGGCGGCTGACGGGGCTTGGTGTCCAGGCCCTCGCCGAGTTCCCCAAGCCGGTGGACTTCCTCAGCGAGGCCGGCGACCGCTATATGGACTGGCGCAGGGACCGGGAGGCGTTCGACGCGGCCGCTGCTCTCCTCCAACTCCTCCCCGACGGCCACTGGCTGGACATCGAGGACCTCGCCGCAGAGTACGAAGTCGACGCGTACACCCTCGCCTCGGTCTTCCAGGGCACCCGTCCCGATGGCTGGCACCTAGCGCTCGACTCCGAGGGCACGACGGTGGGCATCGGCATCACGCTGCTGTCGAACGAGATCGAGACGTGGCGGAACCTGCTCAGCGAGGACCGCCTCCTCGACGAGCAGACCTCCAGCATGGACGTCGTACGAGCCTTGCCCGAAAGGAAGCTGAGCCGCGCGGACATCACCGCGCTCGTCCTGGGCGAACCGGCCGACGACCCCGCCTTGCCCGAGCGGCCCCGCCGGGTCTGGGTACTGCGCGGCACCGACGACGCCGGCGCGAGCCTCATCCGGACGCTCTGGCGCGACGAGTCCGTGGTCACCCTCGGGGCGGGGCGCATGTCACCACTGCCCACGGGCGCAGGCCCGCAGCGGGTGCGCAAGGCCATCGACGACGCGTACGAGTCGCTGTCCGCGAGCCGCCGCGAGGAGCTGGCCAAGGAGGTGCACACCTTCGTCGCCCGGATACAGGAGGGCGACATCGTGGTGTGCACGGACGGCACCAAGGGATACCTCGGGGTGGTGGGCGGCCCGGCCGTGTATGAGCCGGGCACCACGGGTGCATACCGGCGCAGAGTCGACTGGCGCAACCTCGACGCCCCGCTCGACATCGTCAAGGACCTCGGCGACGCACTGCTAGGCCGGCTCGGAGACGCCGACGCCCGGATCGTCGACATAAGCGAGTTCGCGCCCCGTCTCGAAGCGCTCATCGGACCCGACCCTGTGGAGGAGGTGCCGCCCGCCGACATCGAGCCTCAACTGCCCGATGTCACCAAGGACCTGCTCGACGAACTCACTCAGGAGGAGAACTCGACCTGGCTCCAGGAGTGCGTGGAACTGCTGCGCGCCAAACCCCAACTGGTCTTCCATGGCCCGCCCGGCACCGGCAAGACCTTCACCGCGCTGGCCCTCGCCCGCCACCTGACCGGCGGCAACCCGGGCAACGTACGTCTGGTGCAGTTCCACCCCGCCTACTCCTACGAGGACTTCTTCGAGGGCATCCGGCCCCGACTCACCAAGCAGGGCGCCGACACCGGCCCGGACGGCGGCTCGGGCGTGGTCTTCCATCTGGCGAAGGGACCGCTGCGCAGGCTCGCCGACGCTGCCGAACTCAGGCCCGCCGAGATCTTCGTGCTGGTCATCGACGAGATGACGCGTGGCAATCTCGCCAAGGTCTTTGGCGAGCTGTACTTCCTGCTCGAATACCGCAAGCAGTACATCCACCTCCAGTACGGCTCGGACGACGGCAACGGATTCCGGCTGCCGCCCAACCTGTTCATCCTCGGCACCATGAACACCACCGACCGCAGCGTCTCCCTCATGGACGCGGCGATGCGGCGGCGCTTCTCCTTCATGGAGCTGCACCCCGAGGTCGAGCCGCTGGACGGCATGCTGGAGCGGTGGCTGGAAGACAGGGGCCAGTCCCAGGACGCGGCGAAGCTCCTCGCCGAGCTCAACCGGCGCATCGGCCAAAGCCCCTCGGGCGACCAGGGGTTCCGTATCGGCCCGTCGTACTTCATGCAGCCCCTTGCCCACGGTGGGCGTGCCGCACTCGAACGGCTGTGGCGGACCCAGATCATCCCGCTGCTCACCGAGTTCCACTGGGGAGACGACATCGACGTGTCGGCCGAATACGCGCTCGACGAGCTGCTCCGCCACCTCGGCATCGGCGAGGAAGACGCGGAGGATGCCGAGAGTGCTGACGGCGCTGACGGCACCGGCGGTGCCCCGTGACCGACGCGCCGCCGGTTCGGCTGAAGGAGGCCGACGGCTGGAGCGAGTGGCAACTCACCCCCGCGCAGATCGTGGCCCTCGACGACAGCGAACACGTCAAGGTACGGCCCTCCCGCCGCCCCGGCTGGTGCCGCCTCGAGGCCCGCGACCGAGTCGGCGCCGCCCGAGTAGGCCGCGGCCCCGCACAGGTCCGGTTGTCCGTCGAACCCAAGGTGCCCGTGGACCGGCTCCTCCACCTCCTCGGTTACGCCGAGGAACAGTGGCTGCACGACGGTGGCCCGGTCGACGCCGCGACCCGCACCGACCTCCTGCCGGCTGTCGCCCGCGCCTACACGCGGGCCGCGCAAAGGGCCCTGCGGCAAGGGGTGCTGCTCGGTTACCGGGAGACGGAAGCGTCACAGCCCGTCCTGCGCGGCAGACTACGGGCGGCGGCACAGATGAGCCGCCGCCCCGGACTCGCGCTGCCGCTGGAGGTCGCCTACGACGAGCACACCGTCGACATCGCGGAGAACCAGTTGCTGCTCGGCGCCGCACGGCGGCTGCTGCGCGTTCCAGGAGTCGACGGGGCGCAGCGCACGGCACTCCACGCCCTGGCAGCACGCCTGGACGGGGTCACGCCGCCAGTCCCCGGTGTCCCCCTGCGACCATGGCGGCGAAACCGCCTGAACGCGCGCTACCACCGCTCCCTCGCCCTCGCCGAACTCATACTCGCCGGGGCGTCGTACGAACTGGAAGACGGGCGGGCCATCACCGTCGACGGGGTGATGTTCCAGATGTGGCGCGTGTACGAGGCGTTCCTAGCCCGCGCGCTGGGGGAGGCGCTGACCCGCAGGGCGGGAGGCAGGTACAAGACGCAAGACCGCGCCCACTTCCTCGCCCCGCCGCGCAAGTACGTCCTCAAACCCGACCTGGTCCACTACCTCCCGGCGCCTTCCGGAGGGAGCCGGGCCGCAGTGGTCGTCGACGCCAAGTACAAGCACGGCTTCCACCGGGACGACCTCTACCAGATGCTCGCATATTGCATACGCCTAGGTCTCATGGACGGTCACCTGGTGTACGCCTCCGGCCGTGCCGACGTCGTACGCGTGCCAGTGGCCGACGGTGAGGTCAGACTGCACCGCCATGTGCTGGACCTGAACCAGCCCGTGCAGCAACTGAACCAGAGCATCGATGCCCTAGCAGGAGTGGTACTGGCACGTCGTGCACCGTAGACGCCGCAAAACGTGCTTACACTTTCTGTGATGTAGGTACATGCTCCGGCCTGCCGAAGGGGTACCCCATGAGCACCATCTCCGTCCGCGAGTTCTCGTACAACCCCAGCGCCGTCTTCGCCCGTGTCGAGAAGGGGGAGGCGATCCAGGTCACCCGGCACGGCAACGTGATCGCCATACTGTCGCCGGCCGGCGGCCCCATGGAGCGGTACGCGCACTTGGTGGCGCAAGGAAAGATCGAGCTGAAGCCGGTCACCGCCGCCGACCGGCACAGCATGCCGCACTACGAGGTGCCGGAGGACGTCGACCCCGTGGCGCTGCTCCTGGCCGAGCGCGAGGCGGACGACCGTTGATCTACATGGACACGTCGGCCCTGGTCACGTGGATGACCCGCCGCAACCACTGGGCCGAGTTGGACGCCTTCCTCCAGCAGGGAGTCACGCAGCCGCTCGCCACCAGCACGCTCGGCTTCGTGGAGACCGTACGGACTCTGGACCTCATGGGGCACTTTCCGAAGGCGATGGAGGACCTGGAGGCCCGGATCACCGAGATCCTCCTCACCCGGGAGGTGCGTGACAGTGCGGCTCTCCTGGTCGGGCGCCTGAGAACGTTGGATGCCATCCATGTGGCCAGCGCACTGTCGCTGCGGGACGACCTGACCGCGGTAGTGACGTACGACCGCAGGATGCTTGAGACGGCGCGCGGCGAGGGACTGCCCGCTCATGCCCCCGGAATGGCGGACTGACGGACCGCGACGACTGTAGGGACCCGACAGTGAGTCCCCCGTGCCACTGTCGGTGCCCGATTCCCTGCCCAGCAGGACGGACCGATAGGTTTTTGGAGAAGCCGCCTGTCCGCCAGCTGGTCGGGCGGGCGTCCAGACCGCTATGGAAAGGGTGATCCGTTGAGCCGCTCGGTTCTCGTCACCGGAGGCAACCGGGGCATCGGCCTCGCCATCGCCCGCGCTTTCGCCGACGCCGGCGACAAGGTCGCGATCACATACCGTTCCGGTGACCCGGAGGCTCTTCAGAAGGAAGGCTTCCTCGCCGTCAAGTGCGACATCACCGACAGCGAGCAGGTGGAGCAGGCCTACAAGGAGATCGAGGCCGAGCACGGCCCGGTCGAGGTCCTCGTCGCCAACGCCGGCGTCACCAAGGACCAGCTGCTGATGCGCATGTCCGAGGAGGACTTCACCTCGGTCATCGACACCAACCTCACCGGCGCCTTCCGTGTCGTCAAGCGCGCCAACCGCGGCATGCTGCGCGCCAAGAAGGGCCGTGTCGTCCTCATCTCCTCGGTCGTCGGTCTGTACGGCGGCCCGGGGCAGGCCAACTACGCCGCCTCCAAGGCCGCCCTGGTCGGCTTCGCGCGCTCCCTGGCCCGTGAGCTCGGTTCGCGCAACATCACCTTCAACGTCGTCGCGCCCGGCTTCGTCGACACCGACATGACCAAGGTCCTCACCGACGAGCAGCGCGCGAACATCGTGTCGCAGGTGCCGCTCGGCCGGTACGCGCAGCCCGAGGAGGTCGCCGCGACGGTGCGGTTCCTCACCTCGGACGACGCCTCGTACATCACTGGAGCCGTCATCCCCGTAGACGGCGGACTGGGAATGGGTCACTGAACCATGAGCGGAATCCTTGAGGGCAAGCGCATCCTGATCACCGGCGTGCTGATGGAGTCCTCCATCGCCTTCCACACCGCCAAGCTGGCGCAGGAGCAGGGCGCCGAGATCATCCTCACCGCGTTCCCGCGGCCGACCCTGACCGAGCGCATCGCCAAGAAGCTCCCGAAGCCCACCAAGGTCATCGAGCTCGACGTCACCAACGACGAGCACATGGGCCGCCTGGCCGACGTCGTCGGCGAGGAACTCGGCGGCCTCGACGGCGTCGTCCACTCCATCGGCTTCGCCCCGCAGGACGCCCTCGGCGGCAACTTCCTCAACACGCCGTTCGAGTCCGTCGCCACGGCCATGCACGTCTCGGCGTACTCCCTGAAGTCGCTCACCATGGCCTGCCTGCCGCTGATGCAGAACGGCGGCTCGGTCGTCGGCCTCACCTTCGACGCCCAGTTCGCCTGGCCGCAGTACGACTGGATGGGCCCGGCCAAGGCCGCCCTGGAGGCCACCAGCCGCTACATCGCGCGCGACCTGGGCAAGCAGAACATCCGCTGCAACCTCATCTCCGCCGGCCCTCTCGGCTCCATGGCCGCCAAGTCCATCCCTGGCTTCGACGGCCTGGCCGCCATCTGGGACAACCGCTCCCCGCTGGAGTGGGACCTCAAGGACCCGGAGCCGGCCGGCAAGGGTGTCGTCGCGCTGCTCAGCGACTGGTTCCCCAAGACCACCGGCGAGATCATCCACGTGGACGGCGGTCTGCACGCGATCGGTGCGTGACCGCTGCCGCTGAGGCCCGGCCGACGACCGAGGGCCCGCGTCCCCGCGGATGCGGGCCCTCGGTGCGTCGTCCTGTCGTGTCCCCCGTTCGGCCCATCCGGCCGGGCGGAGGACGGGGACGGCTCGCACTCTGGGATTACGCCTTCACCACGTGACTGCGGTTCACCACGTGGTCCTCCCCAGCCCGGCCGAGGAGGTCTCCCTTGTGCGTCTGTTCCGCATCGTCGCCCCGGTGACCGCGGTCGTCGCCGCCCTCCTGGTCGTGCTGTCGTACGAGGCCGTGCCCCATGCGCCCGCAGGTGCGCAACCGCCCGCCGAGGGTGATCCGTTCGGGGCGGAGTGCCGCACGAACATCACCGGCTCCCGCGTGGTCGCCTACTGCCACAACGCCTACGTGGACATCGACCGCGTACGTCTCCACATCGAGTGCGACCGCTGGTGGGACATCGACAGCGACGGCTCCCCGGTGGAGGTCGGTCCCGCGCGCACCGTGCGGCTCACCGGCCGCTGCTGGAAGGAGGTCCGCTCGGCGTGGGTCAGCCACCAGAGGCCGCTGCCCTCGTCGAATGCCCCGGACGTCCGGGGCGCCCCGGACGACCTGGACGGCACGTGAACGGATAGCTCGCGGCCTCCGCGGCGGCCGCCTCCGCGTCGCCCGTGCGGATCGCGTCGACGAGCCGGGTGTGCTCCATGTACGTCCCCGGGGTCAGCTCCTGGCCGACGTCCCAGCGCAGCCAGTCCCGCAGCACCTCGCCCAGATCCGCGTACATCGCCGTCATGGGGTCGTTGTGGGACGCGGCCACCACCGCCATGTGGAACGTCGCGTCCGCGGCCACGAAGGCCTCGGCGTCGCCCGACGCCCAGGCCTCCTCACGCCGGACGAGGAGCGCGTCGAGCTGCTTGAGGTCCTTCTCGGTGCGCCGCTCGGCGGCCAGCCGCGCGGCGCTCGACTCCAGCGCGGAGCGCAACTCGGCGATGTGCTCCGGATCGGCGTCCGCGAAGCGGCGGTGCATCACTCCCGCCAGCTCGCTGGTCGCGACGACGTACGTGCCGGAGCCCTGGCGGATGTCCAGCAGGCCGTTGTGCGCCAGGGCCCGCACGGCCTCGCGGACCGTGTTGCGGGCCACGCCCAGCTGCTCGACCAGCTCGGGCTCGGTGGGGATGCGGGAGCCGACCGGCCACTCGCCCGAGGCGATCTGGTTCCGCAGCGCGGCGATGACCTGCTCGGACAGCGCCGAACGGCGGGGATGGCTCAGCGGCATGGCATTACCTTCGCACGAAGTCCCCGGCAGCGAACGGCAGCGAGGCACAGGGAGCGGGGGAGTGGACAACCAATCATCCCATGATTCTATGATGGGCCGCATGGCGTGCGAGGAGATACGGACGAAGACGGCCCCGACGACCCGGACCGAACCCCGGGCACGCGGCTCGGCGTACACGGAGTCCGGAGCCGGCGGCCCGGCCGACTCCCCGGATGCCGCGTCCCCGGGCGAAACGGCCCCCACGCGCGCGTGGGCAACGCGTCTCGTGGTCGTGGGCATCGTCCTCGCGGCCCTCAACCTGCGCCCCGCCATCACCAGCCTCGGAGCCCTCCTCGAAGAGGTGCGCGCCGGGCTCGGCATGAGCGGCAGCGTCGCCGGGCTGCTCACCTCCGTACCGACGCTCTGCTTCGCGGTCTTCGGAGCCATGGCACCCCGGCTCGCCCGCCGCTTCGGGCCGGATGCCGTGGTCTGCGCGGGCATGCTCGCCATCGCCACCGGCCTGGCGGTCCGGCCCTACGCCGGCACCACGGCGGGCTTCCTGGCCGCCAGTGCGCTCGCCCTGATGGGCATCGCTGTCAGCAACGTCCTGATGCCGGTGATCGTCAAGCGCTGGTTCCCCGACCGCGTGGGCTCCATGACCGGCCTGTACTCCATGGCCCTCGCCCTCGGCACCTCGGCCGCCGCGGCGCTCACCGTCCCCATGACCGGCGCCCTGGGCGGGAGCTGGCCGTCGGGCCTCGTCGCGTGGGCGGTGCTCGCCGTGGCGGCCGCACTGCCGTGGATGGCGATGGCACGCGCGCGGGGGGACGTCTCCGCGGCCGGCGCCGCTCGGGGTGTGCCGTCGCCTCGGCAGGACCCTGACGCGCCGCGCATCACCCGGAGCCGTACGGCCTGGGCGCTCGCCGTGTTCTTCGGGCTCCAGGCGACCGCCGCGTACATCGCGATGGGCTGGATGGCGCAGATCTTCCGCGACGCGGGTGTCCCGGCCGGTACGGCGGGCCTGCTGCTGGCCGTCACGATGGTGATGGGCGTGCCGCTGGCCTTCGTGATCCCCCGGCTCGCCACGCGCTTGCCGCACCAGGGCCCGATCGTGGTGGTCCTGGGCCTGTGCGGCCTCGCCGGGTACGCGGGTCTGTACGTCGCCCCGGCGGGCGGCGCCTGGGCCTGGGCGATGCTGATCGGCGTCTCGAACTGCGCCTTCCCGCTGGCTCTCACGATGGTGGGGATGCGGGCGCGGACCTCCGCCGGTGTCGCCAAGCTGTCCGCCTTCGCGCAGAGCACCGGCTACCTGATCTCGATCCCGGGGCCGCTTCTGGTCGGCGTCCTCTACCAGCACAGCGGCGGCTGGGGCCTGCCGATCGCCCTGATGACGGGCCTGATGATCCCGCAGATCGTGGTGGGCGTCCTGGCGGGCCGGCCCCGGACCGTGGAGGACGAGGCCCCGCGCCGGCCGCTGGCCGCCCGCTGAGCCTCGCGGCGGGGCGACCCCGGCGGCGGCCGGGCGGACGAAGGTGCGAGACTGACGGCATGCCTGTGCTCGACCCGAACCCCCAGAACGGCCAGAAGAAGATGCTGATCGTGTTCGGCGCGTTCTTCGCCATCTTCGTGATCATCGGCGTCATCGCGACGATCGCTTCGCCGTGACGACCGTCCAGCCGTGACGATCGCTTCGCCGTGACGACCGTCCAGCCGTGATGATCGCCTTGCCGTGACGGTCGCCTCGCGGTGACGACGGCCTTGCCTGACTGAGCCGCGCCGACGCCCCGCGTCCGCGAGTCTTTGCGCGTCTGATCGGGCCATGGTGGGGCTGGCACCCCCATCCCCTAGGGGGTGAGGGTCAGGGTCAAGTGGGTGGATCACCGGATGGGTTGAGGGGCTCGCATTCCGTAGCTTCGAGATGTGGCCGCGAGGACGCGGCCAGCGGACCACTCAAGGACCCACGGAGGCGGCATGTCGGCCCGTACGCACACCAGGCCCCACCCGGCGACCACGTACGGCGTCGGCGTCCGGCTGCCCTGGTGGGCCCTCGTCCTGCCCATGCTCGCCTTCGTCGCCCTGCTGCTCATGATCCTCAACCCCTCGGACGCCCAGGCTGCGACCACCGGACCCGCGCCGGCTCACCTCTTCGAGCGGATACAGCAGGCCCTGCTGCACGGCGTGCCGTGACAAGGACGCAGCGTCGCTCTCAACTCCCTGCGCCCCATGGCGTGTTTCATGCGAAGCTGGGACGCATGAGCGTCGCAGAACCCCGCAGGATTGTTCTCTTCCGGCATGCGAAGGCCGACTGGCCACAGGTGACCGACCACGAGCGGCCGCTCGCCGACCGGGGCCGTATGGACGCCGCCGTCGCCGGCCGCAAGCTGGCCGACTCCGGCATCCCCTTCGATCTGGCCCTCTGCTCCACCGCGGTCCGTACCCGCGAGACCTGGAAGCTCGCCGTCCAGGAGCTGCCCCATCGGCCGAAAACGGTCTATGAGGAGCGGATCTACGAGGCCTCGCCCGGCGAGCTGATCGAGGTGCTCAACGAGCTCCCCGACGACGCCCAGAACATCCTCCTGATCGGCCACAACCCCGGCGTTCAGGGCCTCGCCGACATCCTGGCCGGCCGCTCCGAGAGCGACGCCCGGGAGCGGATGAGCCGCCGTGGCTTCCCCGCCGCCGCCTTCGCCGTGCTCTCCATCGACGGCACCTGGAAGACCCTGGAGCCGGGCGTGGCCGCACTGCTCGACTACTGGGCGCCCACGGAGTAAGGGCACCCACCGAGCGACGAGGGCCCGGCACCCCATCGGTGCCGGGCCCCTTCATGACATCTCCGGACGGCCTCTGTACGGCCCCGTACGGCCTGCTCGTGCGGTACGGCGTCCCAGACGCGTCAGACGTCCTCGTCGTGCATGTCCGCCGCCTCGACCTCTTCCCGGGTCACACCCAGCAGGTAGAGGACCGTGTCGAGGAAGGGGAAGTTCACCGCGGTGTGCGCGGCCTCCCGCACCACCGGCTTGGCGTTGAAGGCGACGCCCAGCCCGGCCGCGTTCAGCATGTCCAGGTCGTTCGCACCGTCACCGATCGCCACCGTCTGCGCCAGCGGCACGCCCGCCTCGGCCGCGAAGCGCCGCAGCAGCCGCGCCTTGCCCGCCCGGTCCACGATCTCGCCGACGACCCTGCCCGTGAGCTTGCCGCCGACGATCTCCAGCGTGTTGGCCTGCGCGAAGTCGAGCCCGAGCCGCTCCCTCAGATCGTCCGTGACCTGGGTGAACCCACCCGAGACGACCCCTACCTGGAAGCCGAGCCGCTTCAGCGTACGGATCAGTGTGCGCGCCCCCGGCGTGAGCCGTACCTCGCTGCGTACCTTCTCCACCACCGAGGCGTCGAGCCCTTCGAGGAGCGCCACGCGCGCGTGCAGTGACTGCTCGAAGTCCAATTCGCCGCGCATCGCGGCCGCCGTCACCTCGGCGACCTCCTTCTCGCACCCGGCGTGGGCGGCGAAGAGCTCGATCACCTCGTCCTGGATGAGCGTCGAGTCCACGTCCATGACCACCAGCCGCTGGGCCCGCCGGTGCAGCCCGGCCGCCACCACCGCCACATCCACGCCCAGCGCCGCCGACTCGGTCACGAGAGCCGTTCGCAGCGTCTCCGGCTCCGTACCCGACACGGCGAACTCGACCGCGGTCACCGGGTACTTGGCGAGCCGGAAGATACGGTCGATGTTGCCGCCGGTCGCCGTGATCCGCGCGGCGATGCGGGCCGTCGACTCGGCGGTCAGCGGGTGCCCGAGCACGGTGACGAGGGAGCGCCCGAGGCCACGCGGACGGTTGTCGCCGAGCCCGGAGATGATCTCCGCCTGCATCTTCATGGACTCCGCCCAGTTGTGGACGGTGGCCCGCAGATCGCCCTCGCGCCCGCCGGGCGGCAGGGTCACGAGTGCGCACAGCACCAGGCGGCCACGGGTGACGACCTGCTCGATGTCGACGACGTCGACGGAGTAGTCGGCGAGGGTGTCGAAGAGCCCGGCCGTGATGCCCGGCCGGTCCCTGCCGAAGATCTTGACGAGGAGAGTGGGGGCGTCAGAGGTCTGCGAAGCGCTCATGGTGTTCCCACCGTATCCGGCACGCAGTGCCCGTCGCCTCCGAGGTCCGCCCAGCGGACGGCGAACACTGGGTTGCGGGCGGATGACGTACGCCTGGACCGTGGGCGCCGTGACCCGGATGCGCGGCGCCTCAACGCCCCCGTGGCGGCGGCTCCGGCCGGTCGCGGGAACTCGACCGGGGGCGCTGCGGAGGCCGCCTCGGTGGCGGGGGAAACGGCCGGGACACCGTGGGTCCCCCGTACACGTCGGTCTCCTGCTCAGACCCCGCGGCGCCGGGCGGCGGCGCACCGCCGGACCGATCCCCGCCGTCGGGCTGCGCGGCGCTCCCCGAGGCCGACCGCCCGTCCCCAGGCCTCCGTGGACCTTCGGGCAGCCCCAGGTACGGATTGGTGTCCGGGTGCCGCGGCCGGTACGGCGCACTCGGCGCGTAAGTCCCGGCCCCGGCGCCCGGGGACGTCGCAGTGCCCGGCGCAGCCTCCACGTCACCCCGCGCCCACGGCAAGGCGTTGCGTCCCGCCGCCCCGCTCGCGCACGCGAGCAACGCCCCGGTGGCCCCGGCGCCCGCACCCCACAGCGCCCCCAGCGGCAGCGCCATCCCCAGGTTCCCGTGGAGCTCCATGCCTGCCCCGAACGCGCCGAAGCCGAGCACCGACAGCGAGGCGTCCACGGACACCTCCGTCAGCCAGGCCAGCAGCGGCAGTATCAGCGCCGTCGCGACCCCGAGCCGAAGTGCGCAGCGCCCCACGAACCCGAGCGGACCCCCGCCTGGTCCATCCGCACCGGGCGGCCTTCGTCCAACGACGGCGGACGAGTCCCGAACGCAAGACGTATGAGACGTATAAGGCGTACGCACGGCGGTCAGTACGCCCGCGAACAGCATCATGAGGGCCGCCCCCGCCCCCAACCACCAGACGTTTCCGTCCAGTTCGGCCAGCCGGCCGAGCGTGACGCGCCGGCCGGAGTCGGCGTGGAGCAGCTCGTCGAGCGGGCCGGGCAGCAGGGCGGCCAGTTCACCGGTGGCCCGGCCGTTCCACGGCACGAAGAGACCGATCGGGATGCCCAGCCAGACCCCGTTGGGCGCACCCAGCAGCGCCGCGCCCGCGATCCGCTCGGGGTTGTCGTCACCGATCGCCGCGTACGCCGCCGCCGCGAGGCCCGCGAGGACCGCCATCAGCAACATGCTGATCAGGGCGGACACGGCGGGCCGTACCACCTTGTGCACCGTGGCCCAGCCGGGCGGCAGGGGAGTGTGGCGGGAGGTGAGCAGAGCGATCACCAGGACGCCTGTGCACCAGATCAGACCGCCCAGCAGCGTGGGCGCGGTGTTCACCGTGAAGCCGATCCTCGACCTGACGTCCGCGAGGTCGCCGAGCCGGTCCATGCCGCTGTGACCGGCCCGGGCGATGCCGCCCAGCACGGCGGCGAACAGCACGAGCAGCGCGCCCGCGCGCGCGAGGAGTTCGGCGGGCGCGATCACAGTCCCAGCTCCGCGCAAGGACCGCAGGAAGAACCACGACAGCAGGACCGCCCCCACGAGCCCCACACCGAGTGGCGAAATCTCGATGGCGGTGGTCGCATGCGCTCCTTCCAGGCCAAAGAAGGAGACACCACCCGACGGGGTGACGGAACCACCCACACCAAGGGCCACAACCGCGGCGGTCATCGGCCCGAGCGGGCCCGCAGAGTCCGCTTCGAGCAGACGCAGACCGAGCGCCGCCGTCCCCGCCATTCCGATCAACGCCCAGCTCACGGCGGCGATCGCGGAGAGCAGGACATCGCCCCAGGGGATACCCCGGGCCTGCTGCGAGGTACCGGTGCTCATGGTCGGACCCCCGATCAGCCCCGCGGCGTTCCACCGCAGATATCCCCCTCGCGTCGGATTACCACTCTCCGGCCCGGTTTCAACCCCGTCAACGGGACCGGTCGACGCCCTGGTTCGCAGGCTTCGCAAGGCCCGGCTTTCAGTCAGGGGGCCGAGCCTGAAATAGTTCCACCCGATGTTCGACATCCCTAGACTCCCCGCGACGGGGGTAACTCGGGGGACAACTCAGTGGGGCATGGAGTGCCGGAACTCGTACTGGAATCCAATGGACAAACCTGGACGCTCGACCCGTCCAGGTCATACACGCTCGGACGCGATCCACAGGGAGACATCGTGTTCGACGACGCCAGAGTCTCCTGGCGTCACGCCACGATCAGCTGGAGCGGCCGGAGTTGGGTCATCGAGGACCACGGCAGCACCAACGGCACATTCGTGCAGGGCCAGCGGATCCACCACCTGGAGATCGGCCCCGGCTCGGCCGTGCACCTCGGCAACGCGACCGACGGCCCGCGCCTGAGCCTGAAAGGCTCGGCCGCATCCGTGGCGACGCCCCAGGTACAACAGCAGGTACAACAGCAGGCACAACATCAGGTACAGCCGCAGCAGCCGTACGCGGCTCAGGGCGCGAACCCGGCGTGGGCGGCCCACCAGGCGGCACCGCCGCAGTCCGCACCGCCGCAGTCCGCACCCCAACAGGGCTGGCAGCAGCCGCAGGTCCCGCACCAGCAGGGTCCGGCCGGGGGCCACGCACAGCAGGGGCCTGGTGGTGTCGCGGGGGCGCCACCGGTCTACGGCGACCGCAGCCCGACCACGTTCCACCAGCTGGCCCTCGGCCGCGTCATGCGCATAGGCCGTGCGCTGGACAACGAACTCGTCGTCTCCGACCTCCAGGTCTCACGCCACCACGCCGAGTTCCACGCCACGCCCGACGGCCGCTACGAGATCCGCGATCTCGGCTCGCACAACGGCACGTTCGTCAACGGCGTGCCGATCGCCAAGAGCGGCTCGGCGCTGCTCGGCCCGAACGACATCGTCGGCGTCGGCCACTCCACGTTCCGTCTCGTCGGCGACCGCCTTGAGGAGTTCGTCGACACCGGTGAGGTCTCCTTCTCCGCCCGCCATCTGACGGTCACCGTGGACGGCGGCAAGCAGATCCTGAAGGACGTCTCCTTCGGCGTCCCCGAGAAGTCGCTGATCGCGGTCATCGGTCCGTCCGGCTCCGGCAAGTCGACGCTGCTGAAGGCCCTCACCGGTTACCGCCCGGCCAACCAGGGCGACGTTCTCTACGACAACCGGAACCTGTACAAGCAGTTCGCCGAGCTGCGCCAGCGCATCGGTCTGGTCCCGCAGGACGACATCCTGCACAAGGAGCTGACCGTCAAGAAGGCCCTCAAGTACGCGGCCAAGCTGCGCTTCCCCGCCGACACCACGGCCCAGGAGCGCGAGGCCCGCATCGACGAGGTGCTGCGCGAGCTGAAGCTGGACATCCACAAGGACAAGAAGGTCACGTCCCTGTCCGGCGGCCAGCGCAAGCGTGTCTCCGTGGCCCTGGAACTGCTCACCAAGCCGTCGCTGATCTTCCTGGACGAGCCGACCTCCGGTCTCGACCCGGGCATGGACCGCGACGTCATGCAACTGCTGCGCGGCCTCGCCGACGACGGCCGTACGGTCCTCGTCGTCACCCACTCGGTGGCCGAACTCGCGCTGTGCGACAAACTTCTGGTGATGGCGCCCGGCGGTGCCGTCGCCTACTTCGGTCCGCCGGAGGAGGCCCTCAACTTCTTCGGCTACGGCACGTGGGCCGATGTCTTCTCCGCCTTCGAGAACTACCGCGACTACGACTGGGCGGGCCGCTGGAAGGGCTCGCAGCACTACCAGATGTACGCCGCGGACATCGACGCCGTCGCCCCGCAGTCCGTACACATGCCTCCGCCACAGCAGATGCGCCAGCCCAAGCCGCAGGGCTGGGGCTCACAGCTGCTGACCCTGGTCCGGCGGTACGTGTCGGTCATCGCCTCCGACAAGGGCTTCATGGCCCTGATGCTGATCCTGCCCGCCGTGCTCGGCGCGGTCAGCCTGCTCATCGAATCCGGCAACGACCTGCTGCCCAACGAGCCGCGCGCGGGCGGTCTGCGGGCGCCCAACGGCACCGCCACCACCGTCCTGCTGATCCTCGCCGTCGGCGCCTGCTTCGCCGGCGCGGCCAACTCCGTCCGTGAGCTGATCAAGGAACGGGTGATCTACGAACGGGAACGCGCTACGGGCCTGTCCCGCTCGGCCTACCTGATGTCCAAGGTCATCGTGCTCGGCATGATCACCATGGTCCAGGGCCTGATCGTCGGCGGAATCGGCTTCGGCGCGCGCGAGGTCCCCTCGGAGGGCCTGGTCCTCGGCACCCTCACCAAACTGGAGCTCTGCCTGCCGATCATGGCGCTCGGCTTCACCGCGATGATGTTCGGTCTGGTGATCTCCGCGCTGGTGAAGACGGCCGAGAAGACCATGCCGCTGCTGGTGATGTTCTCGATCATCCAGGTCGTCTTCACCGGCTGTCTCTTCACGCTGAACGGCGCCGTGGGCGTCAACGAGTTCTCGTACCTGATGCCGTCCCGCTGGGCCGTCGCCGCGGCGGGCGCCACGCTGGACTTCAACCTGGTCAACCCGAACAAGGACGACCCGACCCAGACCGACCCGCTGTGGGACCACACGGTCGGTGTCTGGACCCTGGACATGATCGCCCTGATCGCCATCGGCGCGATCTGCGGCGTCCTCGTGGCCCGCTTCCTGCGCCGCCACGAGCCGGAAGTCATGCGCAAGTAGTTCCCGGAAACCGGTCCCGGCACGGGCAGGGCGGCACCCCACCGGGGTGCCGCCCTGCTCCGTTCACGAGACCCGAGTAGGGCTCACAGCGCCCGGGGACCGTCTCACCAGCAGTCGCTGCTGTCCTGCGCTGTGTGAGATCCCTCCTCGGGGAGAATGAGGTGCACGTCCCCGAACTCGTGCCACAGGTAGCGCCCACGCAGCGCCCCCTCGTACGCCCGGTCGACCGCCGCCCGTCCCGCGACCGCCTCCAGCATCAGCAGATGCGAGGCCTCCGGCTCGTGCAGTCCGGTCAGCAGCCCGTCCACCACCCGCACCCCGCGCTCCGGGGTCACCACGAGGCCGGTCCAGCCCTCCGTGGCCCGCACCACCCCGTCGGGCCCGGTCGCCGACTCCACGGCCCGCACCGCGGTCGTACCCACCGCGAGGATCCGCCCCCCACCGGCTCCCGCCGCGTTGATCAGCCGGGCCGACGCCTCCGGCATCGCGAAGCGCTCCGGGTACGGCGGCTCGTGCGCCTCCGCCGACGCCACCCCCGTGTGCAACGTGACCGGCGCGAACTGCACGCCCCGGCTCACCAGCTCCGCCACCAGACGCGCGGTGAAAGGCCGCGCCGCACTCGGCATCTCCGCACTGCCGGCACCGTCGGCCGACGGCAGCGCGAACACCGTCTGGTACGCCGACAGCGGCTGGTCCCGTTCCGTGTACGCGTACCGTATGGGCCGCCCGTGCTCCCGCAGCAGCCCCGGCACGTCCGGACCCTCGTCCGGCCCCGTGGGGGCCGACACCCGCGCCCACCACAGCCGGGCACTGTGCGCGCTCAGCGGCTCCTCCAGCACCAGCCCTACGTCCCCGGGCAGGCGCACCACAGTCCCGGCGGGCCCGCCCGCACGCGCGCGCGTGGTGCCCGTCCCGTCCGGATCCCGCAGCTCGACGGCCCATCGTCCGTCATCACCCCACGTCGAGAAGTGCACCACCACGCGCGCGTGCCCCACATGACCGTCCACAGCGGCCGCCAGCGTGGGGGAGGTGTTGACGACGAGCAGGTCCCCGGCCCGCAGCAGCCGCGGCAACTCCACGAACTCGTGATGCGACACCTCCGTGCCGCGCGAGACCAGCAGCCGCACCGCGTCCCGG
The DNA here is from genome assembly GCF_014650715.1 of Streptomyces bluensis. Classification (GTDB taxonomy): domain Bacteria; phylum Actinomycetota; class Actinomycetes; order Streptomycetales; family Streptomycetaceae; genus Streptomyces; species Streptomyces bluensis. Next base: position 80,701 of record NZ_BMVM01000024.1, read on the forward strand.
TCCAGGCCGGGGCCGCGCTGCTCGGCCGGCACCCGCGCCGACAGCTCATCCGGCACCCGCAGCGCGGTCGTCATCGACCCTCCAGCAGCGACGGCGCACCGTAGCGGCCACTGGCCGGCCGTTCGTCGATCAGCCGCAGGAAGGCCGGTACGACGCCGGCGGGCTCCGGCCGCGGATCGTCGTCGTCCGGTACGGCCGCCGCGTACAGGTCCGTGGCCATGTCCCCGGGATCGACCGCCCACACCCGCAGCCCGGGCTCCTCCTCGGCGAGCACCGCCGACAGATGGTCCAGCGCCGCCTTGGACGCCCCGTACCCGCCCCACGTCTCGTACGCCTCCGCGGCCGCGTCCGAGCTGACGCCGATGACCGCGCCCGCCCCGGCGGCCCGCAGCAGCGGCAGCGCCTCCTGGACGAGACCCAGCGCCGCGACCACGTTCACCTCCAGCGCCCGCCGCAGCCCCTCCAGCGGCAGCTCGTCCAGCCGTACGAGCGGTTCGGCGCCCAGCGCGCTCGCGTTGTTCACCAGCAGATCGACACCGCCCAGCCGACGTGCCGCCGCCACCAGCGCGGCCCGGTGCCCGGCGTCCGTGACGTCCCCCGCCAGGGCCTCCACCCGGGTGCCGTACGCCGACAGCTCCTTCGCCGTCCCCTGGAGCACCTCCGCGGTTCTGGCGTCGAGCACCAGGTCCCAGCCGCGCTCCGCCAGGGCAGCGCCGAGCGCCCGCCCCAGCCCCTTCGAAGCCCCTGTGATGATCGCTACTGGCATGTCATCCGTCCCCTCGTCCCATGACCGCCGCTCCCGGCGCGTGTTCCCGGCCGCCGACCGCCCCCAGGCGCCGGCCACCGATCGCTCTCGGCGGACGCCTTCACCGTAGGAACCGGGCCGTCCCGCCCGCCTCGTGCGCGGGCCGCAACGCACCAGGGCCCTTCGCCCTAGGGCTCGCGGCCCAGGTGGAGGCCGTCACAGGTCCGATCCGCGGTGTCACACCCCGCCGGTACCGTGAGGTCATGAGTCACGGTCCACGGTCCGGCCTCGCCGCGGTGAGTTCCGCGCTGCTGGCCATGAGCAGGCACCTGGAGGTGCGCGACGTCCTCAAGACGATCGTGGCCTCCGCACGCGAGCTGCTCGACGCGGAGTACGCGGCACTGGGCGTGCCCGACGACCACGGGGGCTTCGCCCAGTTCGTGGTCGACGGCGTCAGCGACGAGCAGTGGAAGGCCATCGGCCCGCTCCCGCGCCAGCACGGCATCCTGGCCGCGATGCTGCACGAGGCCAAGGCGGAACGCCTGGCCGACGTGCGCAAGGACCCCCGATTCGAGGGCTGGCCGAGCGCCCACCCCGACCTGGCCGACTTCCTCGGCCTGCCCATCCGTGACGGCGACGAGGTCATCGGCGCCCTCTTCCTCGCCAACAAGCGGTGCCCCAAGCCGGTGGGCGGCTGCGGATTCACCGGGGAGGACGAGGAACTGCTGTCGATCCTCGCCCAGCACGCCGCGATCGCCCTGACGAACGCGAGGCTCTACGAGCGCAGCCGCGAGCTCACCATCGCCGAGGAGCGCTCCCGCCTCGCTCACGAGCTGCACGACGCCGTCAGCCAGAAGCTCTTCTCCCTGCGTCTGACCGCCCAGGCCGCGGCCGCCCTGGTCGACCGCGACCCGGGCCGCGCCAAGGGAGAGCTCCAGCAGGTGGCCACGCTCGCCGCGGAGGCCGCCGACGAACTGCGCGCCGCCGTGGTCGAGCTCCGCCCCGCGGGCCTCGACGAGGACGGTCTCGTCGCCACCCTGCGCACCCAGGTCCACGTCCTCGACCGCGCCCACACCGCGCGCGTGACCTTCACCAGCCGCGGCGTCCGCGCCCTGCCCGCCGCACAGGAGGAGGCCATGCTCCGCGTCGCCCAGGAGGCCCTGCACAACGCGCTGCGGCACTCGGGGGCCGAGCGGGTCGAGGTGACCCTGGAGCGGCGCGACGGCACGGCGGTCCTGCGCGTCACGGACGACGGCAGCGGCTTCGAACCGGCGACCGTACGCCGCGCCGGACGCCACCTCGGCCTGGTCTCCATGCGCGACCGGGCGAGCGGGGTCGGCGGCCGCCTGACCGTGGAGTCGGCGCCCGGAAAGGGCACCACGATCGACATGGAGGTCCCCGGTGGCTGACACAATCAAGGTGCTGCTCGTCGACGACCACCAGGTGGTCCGCCGCGGCCTGCGCACCTTCCTGGAGGTGCAGGACGACATCGAGGTCGTGGGCGAGGCGTCCGACGGTGCCGAAGGAGTCGCCCGCGCCGAGGAGTTGAGGCCCGACATCGTCCTCATGGACGTCAAGATGCCGGGCATGGACGGCGTCGAGGCCCTGCGCAGGCTGCGCTCACTCGACAACCCCGCGCGTGTGCTGATCGTCACCAGCTTCACCGAGCAGCGCACGGTGGTCCCGGCCCTGCGCGCCGGCGCCGCCGGATACGTCTACAAGGACGTGGACCCCGACGCGCTCGCGGGCGCCATCCGGTCGGTGCACGCCGGGCACATCCTGCTCCAGCCGGAGGTGGCCGGCGCGCTCCTCTCCCAGGAGGAGGCCAACTCGGGCCAGGGCAGGGGCGGTTCACTCACCGAGCGGGAGCGTGAGGTGCTCGGCCTGATCGCGGACGGCCGCTCGAACCGCGAGATCGCCCGCGCCCTCGTCCTCTCCGAGAAGACGGTCAAGACCCACGTCTCGAACATCCTGATGAAGCTGGACCTGGCCGACCGCACCCAGGCCGCGCTGTGGGCGGTCCGCCACGGTGTGACGGGATGACCAGTGGGATTGATGGCATGAGCGGCAATTCAGAAGGTTACGCTCCGGGCTGAGATTCATACCGTCGTGTGTATGTCCCCCGGATGGCGTATCTCCTGCCGGGCCCGGGCCGTTTTCCAGGGCGTGCTGCGGCGACTTGCCGCAGCGATCGCCAAGGAGGACTGAGAAGTGAAGAACCTGAAGAAGGCCGCTGCCGTCACCCTCGTGGCCGGTGGCCTGGTTGCCGCCGGTGCCGGTATGGCTTCCGCGACCGACGGTGGGGCCCACGCGGGCGGCAAGGCCATCGGCTCGCCGGGCGTGCTCTCGGGCAACCTCGTCCAGGCTCCGGTCCACGTCCCCGTGAACGCGGTCGGCAACTCGGTGAACGTCATCGGCGTCCTGAACCCGGCCTTCGGCAACCTGGGTGTCAACCGCTGAGGTCTGCCCCGACCCATCAGTGACCACCGGCCTCCCAGAGATCCCTGGGAGGCCGGTCAGCCATATCCAGCCCATGCGGCGTTTGAGGACGAGGCCGTTCAGGCAGACTGCGGGGGTCTGGTGGCGCAGCCTCCAGGGATGGGACGGGTAGGGGCGGCGGGGGCGAAACATCTCCGTCCGGCGCCGCTCCGCTTCAGCGCACCCCCCGCTCCCGCTCCTCCACAACGGAGTTGTACGCCGCCACCTGCGCCCGCCGAGCCGTCCGCTCCACGGGCCGAAGGGCCGACGCCCGCGCCGCCATCTCCGAGGCGCTCACCGCACCCCCGTGCCCCCGCTCGTACGCCACCGAGATCAGCAACCCCACTCGCTGGGCCAGCTCCAGCACCCGTACCGCACGCGGCGGATACCCCGGCGCCAGCACCTCACGCCCACGCTCGGACCGCGCCCGGTAAGCGTCGATCGCCGCCTCCGCCACCGGCCCCGAGGCCGCCACGTCCAGCCGCGACAGCACCTCCGTCGCCTCCCGCAACGCCTCCGCCAGCTCCCGCTCGGCCTCCCCGAGGGACGGCACGTCGGCCGGCGGAGCCTCCCGCACCGCCAGACAGTGCCAGACGACCTCCACGTGCACATCGCCGTCGGGCCCTGCCTCCTGTACCTCCGGCACCAGCCCCAGAGCGGCCCCGTGACAGATCACCGCCTGCTCCGCGTCGAGCGCCCGCGCATTGAACTCCGGCGGCCCGCTCAGCCCCAGCGGATGCCCCGGAGCGGGCAGCGCCACCCGCAACCCACTCGCACCGAGCGACCGCAGCCGCCCCAGTGCCAGCGTCAGACCGACCGGCCCCGACTCCCCGGGCAACCCGTCGACCCGGTGCACGGCATCCTCCCCGACGATCGCGAGCACCGCGTCATCCGGTGAGACAAGTCCGGCCAAGAGGGCATTTCCCCATGCGGCGAGGCGTCCTGAACGTGGTTCCGAGAGCATGCTCCCCACCCTAAGGACCGACCGATGGGATGGAGCGCCGGGCCGGTGGCGTAGATTTCCCTGGGGGCCGCGCACCACAAGGCGAGGGCGGCGCCCACAGGCGTACGTGACAGCCGAGACCAGGCCGACATCCGAGACAGGCCGACACTGCAAGGGGAGACAGCGCGCTCATGAGCGATGTTCTGGAGCTGGAGGACGTATCCGTGGTCCGCGAGGGCCGGGCTCTGGTGGACCAGGTCTCCTGGTCGGTCAAGGAGGGCGAGCGCTGGGTCATCCTCGGCCCCAACGGCGCCGGGAAAACCACTCTCCTGAACCTCGCCTCCAGCTACCTCTTCCCCAGCAAGGGCACCGCCACCATCCTCGGCGACACCCTCGGCAAGGTCGACGTCTTCGAGCTGCGCCCGCGCATCGGCGTGGCGGGCATCGCCATGGCCGAGAAGCTCCCCAAGCGCCAGACCGTCCTGCAGACCGTGCTGACCGCCGCCTACGGCATGACGGCCACCTGGAACGAGGACTACGAAGAGGTCGACGAGCACCGCGCCCGCGCCTTCCTCGACCGCCTCGGCATGACCGAGTACGTGGACCGCAGGTTCGGCACCCTCTCCGAGGGCGAACGCAAGCGCACCCTCATCGCCCGCGCGCTGATGGTCGACCCCGAGCTGCTCCTCCTCGACGAGCCGGCCGCCGGCCTCGACCTCGGCGGCCGCGAGGACCTCGTACGCCGTCTCGGCCGCCTGGCCCGCGACCCGATCGCGCCCTCCATGATCATGGTCACCCACCACGTCGAGGAGATCCCGCCGGGCTTCACCCACGTCCTCATGATCCGCCAGGGCAAGGTTCTCGCGGCCGGCCCGCTGGAACTGGAGCTCACCTCGCGCAACCTCTCCCTCTGCTTCGGCCTCCCCCTGGTCGTCGAACAGGTCGGCGACCGCTGGACCGCCCAGGGCCTGCCGCTGACCTGACCACCAAACCCTCGCATCCGCCCGAGAGTTGGACCACCCGGCCCCACAACCCGGGCTGGACTGCCACAACTTGATCAGGCGCTCTGTCCGCGGGACCGTTGCGGTCCTACCATGGCCATGTGGACAGCATCGACGCATGGGTATGGTGGCTGGTCGGCGCAGCCGGGCTCGGGGTCGCGCTCGTCGTGACCGCGATGCCGGAGCTGGGCATGCTCGCTGTAGGCGCCGTCGCAGGCGCCGTGACCGCGGGGCTCGGTGGCGATGTCGTGCTCCAAGTGGTCGTGTTCGCCGTCGTCTCGACCGCTCTCATCGCCGTCGTACGACCCATCGCGGCCCGGCACCGCTCCCAGAGGCCCCAACACTCCACGGGCATAGACGCGTTGAAGGGCAAGCACGCCGTCGTACTGGAACGAGTCGACAGCAGAGGCGGCCGGATCAAGCTCGCCGGGGAAGTCTGGTCGGCACGCGCTCTCGACGCCGCACAGGCCTACGAGGTGGGTCAGGAAGTGGACGTCGTGGACATTGAGGGCGCCACGGCGATCATCATGTGATCTCGCACGACGGAACTGGGCCGAAGGCCCACCTGGGAGTCTGTGTTCTGTCAGACTCGTCCAGCAAGATCTTCAACAAGCATAAGATCCTCCCGAAGCGCCGAAGCGGAGAAGGGTACGGGGAAGCCACGATGGGACCGATCGTCATCGTCCTGATCATTCTGGTGGTGTTGGTCTTCATCGCGTTGATCAAGACCATCCAGGTCATCCCACAGGCCAGCGCCGCCATCGTCGAGCGCTTCGGCCGTTACACACGGACACTCAACGCGGGCCTGAACATCGTGGTCCCGTTCATAGACACCATCCGCAACCGCATCGACCTGCGCGAACAGGTCGTCCCGTTCCCACCCCAGCCGGTGATCACCCAGGACAACCTGGTCGTCAACATCGACACCGTCATCTACTACCAGGTGACCGACGCACGCGCTGCCACCTATGAGGTCGCCAGCTACATCCAGGCGATCGAGCAGCTCACCGTCACCACCCTCCGCAACATCATCGGTGGCATGGACCTGGAACGGACCCTGACCTCCCGCGAGGAGATCAACGCGGCCCTGCGAGGAGTCCTCGACGAGGCCACCGGCAAGTGGGGTATCCGCGTCAACCGCGTGGAGCTCAAGGCCATCGAGCCCCCGACCTCCATCCAGGACTCGATGGAGAAGCAGATGCGCGCCGACCGTGACAAGCGCGCCGCGATCCTCACCGCCGAAGGCATCCGCCAGTCGCAGATCCTCACCGCCGAAGGTGAGAAGCAGTCCGCGATCCTGCGCGCCGAGGGCGAGGCCAAGGCGGCGGCCCTGAAGGCCGAGGGTGAGGCCCAGGCCATCCGTACGGTCTTCGAGTCCATCCACGCCGGAGACCCCGACCAGAAGCTGCTCTCCTACCAGTACCTCCAGATGCTGCCGAAGATCGCCGAGGGCGACGCCAACAAGCTCTGGATCGTCCCCAGCGAAATCGGAGACGCCCTCAAGGGCCTCTCCGGAGCCATCGGCAACTTCGGCCCGATGACCGGCGGTTCAGGCGGCCCGGGCACGGTCCCCGCCCCGGCTTCCGGAATGGAACGCCGAGAGAAGCCGTCCATCACGGACTGAGGGGTCCCGCGCCCCGAAAGGGGCGCGGGGCTGTATCGATATGCGGCTGCGCCGCGTGGGCGCGACCAGCCACGAACGGCCCGCAGTTTCCCGCCGACCTCACGAATCCCTACGCAGCGGACTGACCCAACCAATCCGGCAGAGCCTCAAGGTCGTCCCGGCCGAGCGCCAGCAACATCGCATCGGCCGGCGTCGGCTCGAACGGCTGCCGCAGCAGTGGCATACCCGCCTGCTCCGGAGTACGGTCCGCCTTGCGGTGGTTGTCCTCCGCGCACGAGGCCACCGTGTTCAGCCACGTGTCCTCACCGCCCCGCGACCGCGGCACCACATGGTCCACGGTCGTCGCCCGCCTGCCGCAGTACGCGCACCTGTGACGGTCGCGCACCAGCACCCCCCGCCTCGACCATGGAGCTTGTCTTCGGAACGGCACCCGTACGTACCTGCAGAGTCTGATCACCCGGGGCGCCGGTATGTCGACCGCGGCTCCGCGCATGCGCAGTTCGGGGTGGGTCTGCTCCACGACGGCCTTGTCCTGCAGCACCAGCACGACGGCGCGGTTCAGCGTCACCGTCGACAGCGGCTCGAAGCTCGCGTTCAGTACCAGCGTGTCCCGCATTCCAGCCCACCTCCTGTGCACCGCCCACCCCCTGGCGGGCTTGGATCAACTCTGGCCGGGCACGCCGAGATGGACAACGCAATAAAAATGCCCGCCTCTGATCAATTCCAAGACCAGAGGCGAGCAAACGTTCAATGAACGTCAGTCTGCGGCAATCCGCATCAGCTCAGCTGTCGGCGACAGCCTCGTATTCACCGATCAGCTGAGCTCGCGCCAGCGTGTGGAACCGCAGATTGAACCCCACCACCGCGGGCGAGGCGTCCGAGTCCGGGCCGAGCTTCTCCTGGTCCACGGCGTACACCGTGAACACATAGCGGTGCGCCGGGTCTCCGGGCGGCGGTGCGGCACCGCCGAAGTCCTTCGTCCCGTAGTCATTGCGCGCCTGCACCGCGCCCTTCGGAAGCCCCTCGAACTTGCCCGTGCCCGCGCCCGCCGGCAACGCCGTGACGGAGGCGGGGATGTCGAACACCACCCAGTGCCAGAACCCGCTCCCGGTCGGGGCATCCGGGTCGTAGCACGTCACGGCGAAACTCTTGGTCTCCGGCGGGAAGCCCTCCCAGCGCAGCTGCGGCGAGGTGTTCCCCGCCGCGTAGACCTGAGCGTCCTTCAGCGTCGCCCCCGGTTCGACGTCCTCGCTCGTGACCGTGAACGACGGCACGACCGGATGAAAGTCATGGGGGAGCGGCGGCCTGCTGGGCTCGGTCACCTCGGTACCTCCTGGTGGGTTGGAATCGCTCGTTCCTGAGCCTAGAACCAGTTGCGCCTGCTGCCGACCTCGGACAGCCACTGGTTCAGATAGGCCGTCCAGTCGGTGCCCTGGTAGTTGTTCAGCCCCACCTGGAAGGAGCGGAAAGTGTCGCTGCCCTCGCTGAACAGACCCGGCTTCTTGTCCATCTCCAGCACGACGTCCATCTCGTGCTCGTCCGCCACGAAGCTCAGCTCGACCTGGTGCAGGCCGCGGTACTGCTGCGGCGGGAGGAACTCGATCTCCTGGTAGAAGGGCAGCCTCTGCCGCGTACCCCGGATGTGCCCGCGCTCCAGGTCCGCGTTCTTGAAGCGGAATCCCAGCTGGATGAAGGCATCCAGGAGCGCCTGCTGCGCCGGCAGCGGGTGCACGTTGACCGGGTCCAGGTCACCGGAGTCGATGGCCCGCGCGATCTCCAGTTCGGTCGTCACGCCGACGTTCATCCCACGCAGCGCCTGACCCTCGATCATCGTGATCGGCGTCTCCCACGGGATCTCCAGACCGAACGGCACGGCGTGCACCGCCTCGGCCTTCAGCTCGAAGGCCCCACCGAGCCGGACCTTGAAGAACTCGATGTCCTGCTTGTACTCCGTGTCCTGGCCCTCGACCTCGACCTTGGCCTGCAGCCCGACCGACAGCCCCTCAATCTGCTGGTCCACCGAGCCGCCCTGGATACGCACCTCACCCTGGACGACGCCGCCCGGTACGACGTTGACCTCGGTCAGCACCGTCTCGACCGAAGCACCACCGGCTCCCAGGCTCGCGAGCAGCCGCTTGAACCCCATGTCTCTTCCTCCCCAGGCAACGCCTGTGCCGTCTATGAAGCCCTGTTCCGTACGGATCCTTGATCCCTAGAAACGCGATCCAGCCGCGACCGGTTCCGCGCCCTTACCCTTCCAAGGCGGACGCCACCCGACGACCCGTCGGTACCCACCCGTCTGGACTACGCTCGTACGCCATGATCGCGACCCCCGACCGTACGCCCCTCACCCGTGAGTTCTTCAACCGACCCGTCCTTGAGGTCGCACCGGACCTCCTGGGCCGCGTCCTCGTACGCACCACCCCGGACGGTCCGATCGAACTCCGCCTCACCGAGGTCGAGGCATACGACGGCGAGAACGACCCCGGCTCCCACGCCTACCGTGGCCGCACAGCCCGCAACGAGGTGATGTACGGTCCGCCCGGCCACGTGTACGTCTACTTCACCTACGGGATGTGGCACTGCATGAATCTGGTGTGCGGCCCGGAAGGCCGGGCGAGCGCGGTACTGCTGCGGGCCGGTGAGGTCATAGTGGGCGCTGAACTCGCCCGCAAACGTCGAATCTCGGCCCGGAACGACAAGGAACTGGCCAAAGGTCCGGCCCGCCTGACCATGGCCCTGGGCGTGGACCGGGCCCTCGACGGTGCGGACGCGTGCGCTGCCCCCGACAGCCCCTTCGCCACCCTGACCGGCACTCCCGTAGCCCCCGACCAGGTACGAAGCGGCCCCCGCACCGGCGTCGCGGGCGACGGAGGCATCCACCCCTGGCGCTACTGGATCGGCAACGACCCCACGGTGAGCCCATACCGGGCGCACACCCCCCGCCGCCGCCGAACTTGACGCGTCCCCGCGAGATCCGTAGCGTAGCCCGAGCCGCTTGAACCGGGTACTGCGTTTGGTCAGCAGCCGGAGGCGGCAACCCCACTACCTACAGCTCCCCTTCAACGGGGGCGAATTCAGTGTGCGCGCATGCCTGAATTCCGTGCCTGCGGAACTCGATTATGAGTTTCCCGAGGGAATCGGCTAACGTAGTGGATGTCGAAAGGCGAAAAGCCCGCCGACAAACTCCCGCCGACTGGGAATCAGGCCCGAAAGGATCTGATAGAGTCGGAAACAC
>NZ_BMVM01000025.1 GCF_014650715.1 Streptomyces bluensis
CATGCCGGGCCCGGAGGCCAGCGGCCCTCTTGCAGGACCGCGAAGAACATAACGGGGGGGGCCGCCCGCAACCCCAGCGCGGGCGGCTCCCCACGGTCCTCGAACCGAGGCCGGTCCCACGGCCTCAGTCCGAGGAGGTCATCCCATGGCCTCGACGATGCCGTCCCACAGCCGGATCCTCGCCTCCAGGGCGAGCTTCGCCGTCTCCGCCGCCTCCTGCCAGCGCGTGTCGGCCTCGCCGCAGAGGTCGGCGACCATCTGCATGGCCATCGGGGTGTGTTCCTCGCCGTCGACCTCGATGTGGCGGGCGAGGTAGTCGCAGAAGAGGGGGAAGCGGTCGGTGCCCTCCTTCTTGATCACCTGGTCGAACATGTCCGGGATGAGGTCCTCCCGGGAGAAGGCGAACGCGGCGGCCCGGCAGTGCAACGGCCGGTCGGAGATGATCTCGAAGGTGGTGCGGACGAACTCGGCGGCCGGGGCCGGGACCTGGGCGACGCGCAGCGCGGCCGGTACGTCGTGGCCCTCCTTGACCAGGGCGAGGAAGGTGTCGATGCGCGTCGTGTCCGCGTCCGCCTCCGCCATGCCCGCGCGGTACAACTCGAAGTGGCTGGTGAAGCCGCCGTTCAGCTCGTCGCTCTCCTCGACCAGCACGATGTCGTTGATGAGCCGCCGGCTCACTTCCGACCCGAGCGGCACCCAGGGGACGTCCACGCAGGTCAGTTCCCGCTGAAGGGACTTCAAAAGCGACATGAAGTCCCACACCGCGAACACATGGTGTTCCAGGAAGGTCGCCATGTCCGCTCGGCTGTTGATGCGCTGGTAGATCGGGTGCGCGGTCACTTCCTTCCGTGTGGGTTCGATCGCCGCGCGCGCCCGATCAATTCCCTCGTGGTTCATGTTCCAGTCGTAGCGGGACATGGCTCTCCTTTGCTTTCTTGCCGAGCCGGATGGCGAGATCGTGCTCCTTTCTTTCTCGGCCCGGCAACCGCTTTCGTGAATTCCGGGGAAGTTACCCGCGGTATGGCTTGGCGGATGGCGTCAAGTCGGACGAAAGGATGACATAGGGTCCCGTTTCAGGCAGCTGAAAATTCTTCGTTGAATCTTTGAACGTGACCTGGTTGTTATGCGTACTCGACGGGGTGAGCAGGAATCCCGTTACCGTCACCGTGGCGTACCACGTGACGCCGGGCCGTGAGGCCGACTTCCACTCCTGGGGGTGGGCCGTGCTGCGCGAGAGCGCGCAGCAGCAGGGTTTCCTCGGGGGTGGCGTACTGGTCGACGGAGAGGCGGACTGGCATGTGGTCTACCGCTTCGACAGCGATGGTTCGGTCCGGGCCTGGGAGAACTCGGTCACCTGGGCCCAGTGGGCCGCCCGCCTTGAGGGCCTGGGACGGGAGACCGGGCGGCGGAGTATCAACGGCTCCAAGGCGTGGTTCGACTCCCAGACCGTGACCCCGGCCGCACCCCGTCCGCCACCGAAATGGAAACTCTGGTTCGTCAACATGAGCGCGGTCTTCCCGCCCGTGCTCCTTTTCAATCTGACCGTGCTCCCTTATCTCGAAAGTCTTAATCCTCTTTTCCGTACACTGCTGCTGTGTCTGTCCGTGACAGCCATTGTCACGTGGATTCTCATGCCGAGACTTCAGCGTTTCTTCAAGAAATGGCTGTACCCGCCGCTCCAGGCGCTCCGCGGACGGCACAAACGACGGACCGCTTAGGTCCGCGAACGATCAAAGGGGGGTGGGCGGGTGAAGACCCTGCTCATCGACAATTACGACTCGTACACGTACAACCTGTTCCAGTTGATCGCCGAGGTCAACGGTGAGGAACCGGTGGTCGTCCTCAACGACACCCCGCCCGACGGCGTCCCGGACCTTCGGGAATTCGACAACGTCGTGGTGTCGCCGGGACCCGGACACCCCTCGGATCCGCGTGACTTCGGCATCGCCGCACGGGTCATCGCCCGGGCCACGGTCCCCGTCCTCGGCGTCTGCCTGGGCCACCAGGGCATCGCCGTGGGGGAGCGGGGCACCGTGGCTCCCGCGCCCGAGCCCCGCCACGGGTACCTCTCCACCGTCCGGCACGACGACCGGGACCTGTTCCAGGGACTGCCGCAGAACTTCACCGCCGTCCGCTACCACTCGCTGGCGGTGAGCGAACCACTGCCCGAGACCCTGGAGGCCACCGCGTGGTCCGAGGACGGGGTGGTCATGGGGCTGCGGCACCGCACCCGGCCGCTGTGGGGAGTCCAGTTCCACCCCGAGTCCGTGCTCACCGACTACGGCCACCGGATGCTCGTCAACTTCCGCAACATGACAGCGGAACGAGCCCTGAGCCCACGGACGAAGAACACCGCGGTCACCCCCTCCGCGGCGGCGATCCCCCGCCAGCGACGAGCCCCCAGCCCGGCCTACCGGCTGCACACCCGCCGTATCGCCACGGCGATCGACGCCGAGGCCGCCTTCACCCGTATGTGCACCGACGCGCCCCGCGCGTTCTGGCTCGACAGCTCCCAGGTGGAGGAGGGCCGGGCCCGCTTCTCGTTCTTAGGCGACGGCAACGGCCCCCTCGCCGAGTTCGTGCGCTACGACGCCACCGCCGGGATCTGCGAGGTCGAACGGCCCGGACTGCCCCCGCGCAAGGTCCGGGCGAGCATCTTCGACTACCTCAAACGGCAACTCAAGACCCGTCGCGTCGACGGGGCCGGACTGCCCTTCGACTTCACCGGCGGCTACGTCGGCTACTTCGGCTACGAGACCAAGGCCGACTGCGGTTCCCCGAACCGCCACCGGGCCGAAACCCCCGACGCCTGCTGGCTGTTCGCGGACCGGCTGATCGCGGTCGACCACGAGGAGGGCTGCACCTACGCCGTCTGCCTCGCCGAGGACACCCCCCAGGCCGCCCGCGTGGCCGCCGACTGGCTCGACACCGCCACCGCCCAGCTCACCTTCGTGGCGTCCGCCGACCCGACCCCCACCCCGCCCACGCCCACCGAGCCGAACCCCGCCGCCGCCGAACCCTGGCTGGTCCGCGACCGGACGACCTACCTCGCGGACATCGAGGCCTGTCAACGAGAGCTCAGGGCGGGCACCAGCTACGAGATCTGCCTCACCAACGCCGCCCGGCTGCACGTGCCGTACGACCCGTACGACTACTACCGGGTGCTGCGCCGCCTCAACCCGGCTCCGTACGCGGCGTTCCTGCGGTTCGGGGACCTCGATGTGGCCGGCGCGTCACCCGAGCGCTTCCTGCGCATCACCCCGGACGGCATCGCCGAGGCCAAGCCCATCAAGGGGACCGCGCCGCGCGGCGAGACACCCGACGAGGACGCACGGCTGAGGGACGAACTGGCCGCGGACGCCAAGACGCGCGCCGAGAACCTCATGATCGTCGATCTGCTCCGCAACGACCTCGGCCGTGTCTGCGCCACCGGCAGCGTCCGCGTCTCCCGCCTGATGGCCACCGAGACGTATGCCACCGTGCACCAGCTGGTCTCCACCGTCGAGGGACGGCTGCGCGACGGCACCGGCGCCGTGGACTGCGTACGCGCCTGCTTCCCCGGCGGATCGATGACCGGCGCACCCAAGCTGCGCACCCTGGAGATCATCGACGAACTGGAGACCGAGGTCCGCGGCGTGTACTCCGGAGCCCTCGGCTACTTCGGGTGCGGCGGCGGCGCCGACCTCAACATCGTCATCCGCACCGCCGTGTTCACCGGCGGCCGCATGCACCTCGGCGCCGGTGGCGCCATCGTCCTGGACTCCGACCCGGTCGCCGAGTACGACGAGATGCTGCTGAAGACCGCGGCCCAGATGCGGGCCCACCATCACACCGAGCGCTCCGCCCTCCCGGCCACCGCCAAGGAGCACGCCCGATGACGACACCGCAGTCCACCCTCGTCCCCGCCGACATGGCCGCCCCCGGCAACCTCGCCGCCCATCTCGCCGCGCTCGCCGAACGCCGCGAGTGGACCCACCGCATCGCCTTCCACCAGGGCCACCGCGCCTTCACCCACGGCGAGGTGCACGACCTCGCGGCCCGCGCGGCCACCGTGCTCGCCGACCACGGCGTGCGCCCCGGCGACCGGGTGCTCCTCGCCCTGCCCGACTCCGTGGCCTGGGTGGCGGCCTTCCTCGCCGCCGCCCGGCTCGGTGCCGTCGCCGTCCTGGCCAACCCCGAACTCACCCCGGCCGAGCACCAGTTCATGGCCGAGGACACCGAGGCCGCGCTCTGCGTGACCGGGCCGGGACTCGACGACACCTTCCCCCGCCGGACCCGCCTCGGCGCCGACCAGCTCATCGCCCTCACGACGACCGCCGAACCCGCCACCGACGCCCAACCGGTCGACGCGCACACCCCGCTCTACATCCAGTACACCTCCGGCACCACGGGCCGCCCCAAGGGGGTCGTCCACTGCCACGGCGACCCGAAGACGTACCACGACCTCATCGGCAGGCGGCTGCTGCGCATCACCCAGGACGACGTCACCCTGTCGGTGTCCAAGCTGTACTTCGCCTACGGCTTCGGCAACGCCTTCGTCTTCCCGCTCTTCTCCGGATCCTCCGCCGTCCTGGTGGACCGCCGGCCCACCCCCGCCGCCGTGGACGAGATCGTCGCCCGGCACCGTGTCACCCTGCTGTACTCCGTGCCCTCCGCGTACGCCGCGCTCGTCGCCGACCGGGGCAACGGGCACGAGACGTGCTTCGCCTCGGTGCGCGCCGCCGTGTCGGCCGGCGAGGGCATGCCCGCGGGCCTCGGCACGCAGGTCACCGAGCTGCTGGGCGCGCCCGTGCTGGAGCAGATCGGCTCGACCGAGGCCGGGCACGCCTTCTGCGCCAACAGCTTCGAGCACAACCACCCCGGCACCGTCGGCCGCCCCGTCCCCGGCTTCGAAGTGGAGCTGCGCGATCCCGCGGGCAACAAGATCGCGGACGGAGAAGAGGGCGAACTCTGGGTGCGGGGACCGACGTTGACGCCCGGCTATCTGAACCGCCCCGAGGAGTCGGAGCGCACGCTGGTGGGCGGCTGGCTGAACACCCGCGACCGGGCCCGCCGCGAGACCGACGGCACCTTCCGGCACCTGGGCCGGGCCGACGACATGGAGATGGTCGGCGGCATCACCGTCTCCCCGCTGGAGGTGGAGGCCCTGCTGCGCGGCCACCCGGCGGTCCGGGAAGTCGCGGTCGCCGCCGTCACCGACGAGCGCGGCGCCAGCCGGCTGCGGGCCTTCGTCGTCCCCGCCACCCCGATCCCGGCGGGCCTGGAGGCCGAACTCATCTGCCTGGCCCGCGAGAAGCTCGCCGCCTTCAAGGTCCCCCGCAGCGTCAGCTTCGTCCCGTCCCTGCCCCGTACCTCCACCGGCAAGCTCCGCCGCCACCTCGTCCGCCAGGGCGCGTGGTGACCACGCCTCCCGCAGAAAGGATTGGGCTCATGCGACAGCCACAGCCCCTGCTCCCCGCCGACCGTGGCTTCTACCTCGGCTCGATGCTCCGGGAAGCGGCCGACCGCCACGGCGGCGTCTTCGTCACCCTCGACCGCCCGCTCGACGTCAACCCCGACCTCGGCGTCGACCTCAGCTACTCGGTACTGGCCGACGTGGTCGACGAACTCTCCGGCCGTCTCTGGGAGGCCGGGGTGCGGCCCTCGGAGGAGGTGGCCGTCCACAAGACGGACAACGTCGACATCGTCCTGCTGACCTGCGCTGTCTCCCGCATCGGAGCCGTCCCCGTCCTCCTGTCGCCGGGGCTCGCGGGACCGGTCGTCGGCCAGCTCCTCGAACGGCTCCACCGCCCCTGGCTGATCACCGACAGAGCCAAACTGGAGGGCCCCCTCAAGGACGTCGAGCTCACCGACGTCGTACGGCGGACGCTGTCCGTGGACGAGGCGCCCGGCGCCGAGCCACTGGAGAAGTACACGGGTGCCGCGACCCCAGCCCCCATACGGCTCCACCCCAGGGAGGCCTCCCTCATCACCCACAGCTCGGGCACCACCGGCCTCCCCAAACTCGCCGTGCACTGCCCCAACACCATGTGGAACCGGCTCGTCCCGCAGAAGGCCATGGGCTGGCCCACCCGCGGCGAGACCGCCGCCCTGCACCTGTCGTTCGTGCACTCGCGCTTCTACCACCTGCTCGGCGTCCTGCTGCACTTCGGCAGCCCCCTGGTCCTGATCACCGACCCGGCCCCGTCCTCCGTGGGCCCGATCCTCGCCCGGCACCGGCCCGGCATCGTCGAGACCCACCCCAACACCTTCGTCCTGTGGGAGGAGTTGGCCGACGCGCCCGGAGCACCGCTGTCCCGCGTCCGCAGCTACGGCTCCACCTTCGACGCGATCCACCCCCGCACCGTGCAGCGGCTCCTGGACGCCTCGCGGCGGCGCTCGCCGTGGCTCATCCAGCTGTACGGGCAGAGCGAGACGGGACCGGTCGCCTTCCAGTGGTTCACCCGCCGCAGCGCGGCCCGCGCCGACGGCCGCCGGGTCGGCATCGGCATCCCCGGCTTCACCCGGGTACGGGTCGCGGACGGCTCCGGCCGACGGGTTCGACCCGGCACGGCGGGACGCATCGAGGCCCGCACCCGCGGCCGCATCCTCACCTACCTCGGCGCCCGCGACCGCTATCTGCGCCAGCTCAACGACGGCTGGTGGGAGATGGGCGACATGGGCTACCAGAGCCGCTGGGGCGCCCTGTACCTGATCGACCGTGAGATCGACCAGATCGACTCCGTGCACAGCAACCTGGAGGTCGAGGACACACTGATGTCCCGGCTGGAGGAACTGCGCGAGGTCGTCATCGTGCCGGGCGCGGACCGCGAGCCCGTACCCGTGGTGTGCGTCCGCGGCGAGCAGCCCCTCGACCTGGACCGCTGGCAGGAGGCCACGGCCGACCTGCCCGCGATGGCCGAGCCGCGCCAGTGGAAGTTCGAGGACCTGCCGATGACGTCCACGTGGAAGGTGAAGAGGGTGGAGATCACCCGCATGCTCACCGAGAGCACGGCCGCATGAGCCGGGTCCTGGTCGTCGGCGCCGGACCCGTGGGGCTGTCGGCGGCCCTCGCCCTGCGCGCCAAAAACCTGAAGGTGACGCTCCTGGAGGCCGACCCCGAGGGCCGCCAACGACCCGGCAGCCGCGCCCTGTTCGTCCACCGCGAGACACTCGAACTCCTCGACGGCATGCGCCCGGGACTCGCCGCCGAGATCACCGGCTACGGGCAGACCTGGCACACCAAACGCACCCTCTACCGGGGCCGCGAGGTGTACGCGCGCACCTTCCCGCCGCCCACGGGCATCCCGCCCTTCACCAGCCTGCGTCAGGTGGACACCGAGCGGTTCCTGCTCGCCGCCTGCGAGGACGCCGGCGTGGAGTTCGTATGGGGTGCCCGGATCGCGGGCGTGCGCGTCAACCCGGACCCCCCGGACCACGTCGCCCTCACCGACGACGACGGCCGCGTGTGGACCGGCACACACGCCGTCGCCGCCGACGGCGCCCGCTCGACCCTACGGCGCGAGCTCGGCATCGCCATGGAGGGCACCCACGGGGACGGCTTCCACGTTGTCGTGGACGTGGCCGACATCCCGGGGGCCGAACTGCCGCTGGAGCGGGTCTTCCACTACGAGCATCCGGAACTCGGCGGCCGCAGCCTGATGCGCGTACCGTTCACCGGCGGCTTCCAGGTGGACCTGCAGTGCCGCGACGACGACCGGCGGGAGGAGTACGGCACAGAGGAGGCCGTACGGCGCTGGCTGCCCGCGGCGGTCGGCGACGGGTACGACGAACGGATCCTGTGGGTGTCGACCTACCGCTTCCTGCGCAAGGTCGCCGCCTCCTACACCGACCCCGACCGCCGGGTGCTGCTCGTCGGCGAGGCCGCCCACCTCTTCCCCCCGTTCGGGGCGCGCGGCATGAACAGCGGCATCGCCGACGCGGCGGCGGCAGCAGAGGCCGTCGCCACCGGCACCCCCGACGCGATCGCCTCCTTCGCCGAACTCCGGCGCCAGGCCGGCCTGTTCAACAGTGCGGCCGCGGGCACGGCCCTGGACCACCTGCGGCCCCATCGGCGCATCGTACGCGTCAAGCAGCGCGCGGCGGCGGCCCTCGCCCCCGTGGTGCCGCGGTGCGGCGCCTGGTTGGAGAACGCGCCCTACGGACCCCGGCACGGCTCTGCGGCCGCCGCCGGCCGCACGTACTGAAAGGAACCCCATTGACACAACCGGCCATCGCGGAGGGGCTGTTGGCGTGGTCGCCCGACCGCGGTCTCACCCCCGCACCGGCGCAGGGCGGGCGGCTGCTCGTCGCGGACTCCTGGCTGCTGCGCGACGGACGGGTGCGCGGCTTCGACCGGCACCGTGAACGCTTTCTGCGCGCCTGCGGCGAGTGCGGCGCACCTCCCCTGCGGCGGCTCGTCGAGTTCTGGCACGACATGACCGCCGCGCTGCCGCGCACGGGGAAGTGGTTCCCCCGCGTCGAACTCGCCGCGGGCTCCCTGGAGTTGCGCCTGCTGCTGCGGCACGCGCCACCGCTTGGCACGGACGTACGGGTGTGGGCGGCGGGCCAGCCCGACCCGCGCACGGTGCCGCGCCGCAAGGGACCGGACCTGGACGCGCTGGCCCGGGTCCGCGGCCGGGCCGCCGGGGCGGACGCGGACGAGGCGGTGCTGATCGCGCCCTCCGGGGTGGTGCTGGAGGGCGCGACCTCCAGCCTGCTGTGGTGGGAGGACGACACTCTGTGCCTGCCGCCGCCGCGCCTGCCCGTCCTCCCCGGGGTGACCATGGCGCTCGTCCAGGAACGGGCCACACGCACCGGCATCCGGGTCGCCCACCACGAGCGCACCCTGGCGGAGCTGGACGGCCGTGAGGTGTGGCTCGTCAACGCCCTCCACGGAATCCGTCCCGTGCGCGTCTGGACCGGCCGCCCACTGACCGCCGGGCCCGCCGTGCACGCCCCGGAATGGCGACGGTGGCTGGACGACATGATGGAGCCGCTGCCGGACAACTGACATCACGGGCGGGAAGAAGCACCACGAAGAAACGCCACGAAGAATGCCCACGAAGAAGCGCCGGGCCGAATGCGATACGGCCCGGCGTGATCAAACGTTCCCGGATATGACAGAATTCCCCGACCGGAGATTTCTTCCGGGGAATTATCTCGCTCTTCCGACGGTCAGTCCTTCTTTGGAACGGGCTGGTAGGCGCCCGGCACCATCCGCGTGGCGATCGCGATCCGGTTGTACGCGTTGATGACGGTGGCCGCCCAGATCAGCGCCGCGATCTGCTCCTCGTCGAACACCTCCGCGGCCTCCGCGTACACGGCGTCCGGGACGTGCCCGTCGTGCACCAGCGTCACTGCCTCGGTCAACGCCAGCGCGGCGCGCTCCCGCGCGCTGAAGAACGGAGTCTCCCGCCAGGCGTTCAGGGCGTAGATCCGCTGCTCGGTCTCGCCCTGGGCGCGGGCGTCCTTGGTATGCATGTCGAGACAGAACGCACAGCCGTTGATCTGCGACGCGCGAATCCTGATCAGTTCCAGGATCTCCGACTCGACCTTCGCGTCCTGGGCCGCGGAAACAGCTGCGGCATGCAGGGAGCCCATTGCTCCGGACACCTGGGGGGTGATTTTCTTCAGGGCCACGCGGGATACGGAATCACTGTTGGTCATGAGGAGACTCTATCTCCGCAATGTTGTTCCGGAACGGAAAAACCAGCGAATTACCGCAGTGTGATCCACGCGACCGGGTAACCGTTCCGTCTCGGCGTGACCCGTCGCGCAACCTTCTCCGCCCAACGCGTGTCCCAACAAGCAGAATCCGCGAGCAGCACGCACAGGGAGGGCCTGCCATGGGGGACATGGGGAGACGCGGCGCGGTCGCACTCGGGATCACCGGACTGGTGGCACCGCTCACTCTCGCACTGGGTACCGCGCCCGCGCAGGCGGCGAGTTGTACCACGTCGACCGGTCCGTATCAGAAGCAGGTCGAGAAGTTCCTCGGCCGGCCCGTCGACGGCAGGCAGTCCGCCGCCGACTGCACGGCGATCAAGGCGTTCCAGACCAAGCACGGCATCACGCCGAACATCGGCTACGCGGGCCCCATCACCTGGGGCGTCATGGACCTCATGCTCAAGCAGAAGGCCGTGGGCGACAAACCCAACAAGAACGGCACGTGCCCCGTCAACAAGGGCCGCATCGCCTGCGTCAACCTCACGCTCCAACTCAGCTGGATCCAGGACGGCGACAAGCTCGTGTACGGACCGGTGCCGGTGCGCACCGGCCGTGACGGCTACGAGACCCGCACCGGGCTGAAGAAGATCTACTGGCGGCACATCGACCATGTCTCGTCCATCTACGACGTGCCCATGCCCTACAGCCAGTTCTTCGACGGCGGCCAGGCCTTCCACTCGGCCGGCGTGAGCATGTGGAACCCACCCGGCTCGCACGGCTGCGTCAACATGACCAAGACCGACGCCAAGAAGTACTGGTCGCTGCTGAAGAAGGGCGACGACGTCTACGTGTACGGCCGCAAGCCGGGCACCTGACGCGGTGCGGGCACCCGGCTCGCGTGCCCGTCACGCCTCGGGCGCGTCCCCGAAGTCGGGGATCTCCAGCCTCGCTCCGCCCTGCTGCGCGGACTCGTGGGCGATGATGCCCGGCAGGGTGTAGCGGGCTGCCACCCAGGCGTTCACGGACGGCAGCGTCCGGGTGTTGACCGCGGTCACGAAGTCGTCGACCAGGAAGTGATGGCTGCCCTCGTGCCCGTTGTGCAGGTGGTCGAACTCCCGTGGCAGGCGCGAGCGGTCGTGCACGGGAGCCGACCCGGAGGTGAAGGCGGCCCGGAGGTCCGGCGCGATGTGCTGGAGTGACGGGTCGTCAGGGGACAGGGTGGGCTTGGGCTCCAGCAGCTCGCTGATGTCCTTCACCCCCGTCTTGTCCTGCCACAGGGCCACCGTGGCGAGCTGCTCCATGCTGGCGTCCGTCCCGAAGAACCGGAAACGCGACTCCCGTATGTGCGAGGGATAGCCGACACGCCGGAACTCGTTCGTACGGAAGGAGCCGCCTCCCGCCACCTCGAACAGCGCGGTGGCGTTGGAGAAGTCGTTCCCGAACTGGCTGACGCCCTTGTCGAAGACACCGTCGCCGCGCCCGTCGACCACACCGATCGCGGACACGCTCACCGCGTGCGTCTGCCAGGCCCCGAGTACCCCGCCCACCGAGTGCGTCGGGTACAGCAGCGGCGGATAGCTGGCGGTCGCCTTCCAGTTCTCGCCGCCGCTGTACTGGTACGCCTCGTAGAACCCGAGGTCCATGTCGTGCACATAGTCGCCCTCGGCGTAGAAGATCCGGCCGAAGGCGCCCTGGGCGATCTGGTTGCGGGCATGGACGGTCGCCGGGTTGTACTGACTGGTCTCACCCATCATGTACGTCAGCCCGGTCGCCTTGACCGCGTCGATGATCGCCGCGATCTCCTCCGTGGTGACGGCCATGGGGACGGCGGAGTAGACGTGCTTGCCGGCGCTCAGGCCCTGGACGACCAGCGGGCCGTGCGTCCAGCGCTGGGTGAAGATCGCGACCGCGTCGACCGCGTCCGACTCCAGCATGGCCTCGTACGACGGGAAGGTGCCCGTGAGGCCTTCGGAGGCGGCGAGCTGCTCGGCCCGGTCGGGGAGCAGATCGGTGACGTACAGGTCGCTGACGCCGGGGTGGGCCAGGAACAGTTTGGCGAACTGGCCCGAGAACTGTCCGGCGCCGACGATGCCGAGGGAGAACGTCATGTAAGGCGTGCCCTTCACTGGTCGAGAGATCACTGCGAGAGGATCAGGTTGATCTGTTCGTTCGTCTGGTCGAGGCTGCTCACGGGTTTTCCGTTGCCGTAGATGTCCTCCATCGCGGGCGCCATGAGCGCCGTCATGTCCGCCGAGTAGCTGGCGATCGGATACGAGAAGGTCCTGAAGTGCTTCTTGTCGGCGACGGGTTCGGTGAAGGCCGAGACGTCGACGCCCTTCTTCTCGTAGGCGGCGACGGCGGCCTCGGTCCCGGCCCGGGTGGCGGGAAAGACGACCCCGTGACTGCCGACCACGGTCTGGCATGCGTCCGAGGCCAGATACGCCACCCACTTGCGGGCGCCCTCCTTGTTCCTGGCGGCCTTGGTGATGGAGTCGGCGAGACCGTTCATCATGGTGGCGCGCCGGCCGGTCGGGCCGACGGGCGTGAGCGCGGTCCTGATGTCCTTGCCCTTGAAGCCCGCGTAGGTGGAGATCATCCAGGCGCCGTCGAAGGCGGCGGCGGCCTTTCCGGCGGCGACCTGCGTGTTCGCCTGGTTGGACTGGATGTTGTAGTCGGAGAGGGGAGCCATGTAGCCCTTCTTCGCCAGACCGAAGTACCACTGGATGACGGACTGGAAGGTCTCGCTGTCGTACTGGTACTTCGTGCCCCAGCGCGGCTTGTCCAGGTAGCTCCACCCGGCGGAGGCGGCGAAGTTGCTCCACTGGGTCTGGCCGTCGCCGAAGCCGCCACCGTTGCTGGCCAGGCCGTACACCTTGACGTTGTTCTTGTCGAAGCCCGGCTCGTCGCCGCGCTTGCCGTTCCTGTCGATCGTGAGGTGGGCGATGGCCTTCTCGAAGGTGCCGCCGTCCTCCGGGTTCCAGGACAGGTTGCCCAGTCGATCGGCGGTGAGCCCGGCGTCCTTCACCATCGTCTCGTTGTGGAAGAGCGCGACCGTGTCCCAGTCCTTGGGGGCGCCGTAGCGGTGGCCGTCCTTGCCGATCCAGTTGGCGGCGAGGCCCGGCTGGTAGTCGGAGTCCTTGATGCCCAGGTCGTCCAGTGGCTCCAGCACCTTCAGATCGACGAACTGGCCGAAGTTCTGGATGTGGTCGGTGAACACGTCCGGCTGGGTGCCCGCGATGAAGCCGGCCGTCAGCTTGGTCCAGTAGTCGCCCCAGCCCAGCTGGGTGATCTTGACCCTCAGCCCGGGGTTCTCCTGCTCGAACCCCTTGGCACAGGCCTGGTAGGCGGGCAGCTGGTTGGCGTCCCAGAGCCAGTACGTCACCGTGTTCGCGGACGCCCCCGTCGAGTCACCCTGCGCACAACCGGTCACCAGGGACAGTGTCAGCGCTCCGGCCAGCGCGGTCAGCGTACGACGTCGCATCAGTTCTCCCTCACTTGATCCCGGTGAAGCCGATGGAGCTGACGATGCGGCGGGCGAAGCAGGCGAAGAGCACCAGCATCGGCAGCGCGGCGATGAGCGTCGCGGCCGTGAGCCCCGACCAGTCGACGCCGGCCGCCGGGGTCTGCGCCCGGAAGATCGCCAGCGCCACGGTCAGCACACGCGAGCTGTCGCTGTAGGAGACCATCAGCGGCCAGAAGTAGTCGTTCCATGCGGTGATGTACGTCAGCACGGACAGCGTGATGATCGGGGTGGACGCCATCGGCAGGACCACCCGGAAGAAGATCTTGACCTTCCCGGCGCCGTCCAGCAGCGCCGCCTCCTCGACCTCCCGGGGGATGTTCATGAAGAACTGCCGCAGGAAGAACACCGCGAACGGGGTCATGAACAGGCTGGGAAGCGCGATGCCGAGCAGCGTGTCCACCAGGTGCAGTTGCTTGATGAGTACGAAGTTCGGCAGCAGTGTGAAGATGGTCGGCACCATCAGCCCCGCCAGGAACAGGCCGAACACCGTGTCCCGGCCGCGCCAGTTGAGCCGTGCGAAGGCGTACGCGGCCATCGCCGAGAAGAAGATCTGGCATCCGGCGATCAGAGTCGAGACGATCACCGAGTTGAGCAGATAGCGCCAGAAGCGGAGCCCGCCGCCCGCGCCACCCTGCGCGACCACTTCCTCGGCCGACTGCAGACCGAGGGCGCGCTCGAAGCCGGTGCCGGTGAGGTCGACCGGCAGCGGGTTGGTGGGGTCGGCTCTCAGGCCCGCATTGGTGGACAGCGCGGTGCGCAGGATCCAGTAGAACGGCAGCAGGGTGATGAGGACGATCAGCCCCATCACGGCCCAGGCGGCGACCCGCCCGAGGGAGAACCTGCGCCTGACGGGCCGTACGGCCGGCGGTGTTGTTGTCGTGGCGGTCACGGCAGCCATGTCGGTGTCTCCCTTCCCTCAGCCGAGGTCGGTCTGGCCGGCCCGGGTGAGCCGGTACTGCAGGACGGTGATCGCGCTGAGCACGACCAGCAGCGCGACGGACATCGCCGAGGCGTAGCCGAACTGGAAGCGGCCGAAGGCGGATCCGTAGATGTAGTACTGGAGCACGTTGGTCGCGTTCGCGGGACCGCCCGCGGTGGTGACCGCGATGGTGTCGAACACCTGGAACGACCCGATCACGGTCATGATCAGCACGACCGCGAGCACCGGCCGCAGCAGCGGCATGGTGATCCGCCAGAACATCCGCCACTCGCTCGCGCCGTCGACCTTGGCCGCCTCGTACATGCCGTTCGGGATCGCCTGGAGCCCCGCGAAGAGCAGGAGGGCGGTGTAGCCGACGTGACGCCAGACGTTGATCAGGGCGATGGTGGGGATCGCCCAGGTCTCGTCGGCGAGGAAGGGGACACGGTCGAGTCCGACGGCGCTGATGATCTCGTTGCCGATACCGAGCTGGGTGTCGAGGATCCACAGCCAGACCAGACCGGCGACGACGTTCGACATCAGATACGGGGTGAGCACGATGCCCCGCAGCACGGCCGACTGGGTGAGCCGCTGGAGGAGGACGGCGATGGCGAGCGCCGACACCGTCTGGATGCCGATGTTGATGACGACGTACTCGACGGTGACCTTCAACGAGTCCCAGAAGATGGGGTCGTTGACCATGCGGACGTAGTTGTCGAGACCCACCCACTCCGCCGGGGTCAGCAGGTTGAAGCGGGTGAAGCTCAGATAGACGCCGCGGAGCGTCGGCCAGAGCAGGAACACCAGGAAGCCCAGCATCGCCGGAGCGACGAAGACGGCCGCGAGGGCGCCGTCACCGCCGGGGCGGGCCTTCGCCCTCAGGAGGCGTGATGGTGGACTGCTGGAGGCGACGGTCATCGGGGGGCTCCCTCATCGGCGGCTCGTCCTCAGGCCACTTACTTTTGAGGCGGAATAATTCTGGCGTCAAGAGTCCTGCGGACACCTTTTCGCCAGCGGTGATCGCGACATAGACTGCGGTCGTTACTTCCGCAGTGAAAGAAACCTGGGAAGAGGTTGGGAGAGTCGGACGTCCATGACCACACGGACCGCCAGTTGGCTGCCGCTCAGCACGGGTGAACGCGCGGTGGCGCTTGAGGTGCTCGTGCACGGCCCGCTGTCCCGCGCCGAGATCGCCCGGCGGCTCAGTCTCTCGGCGGGAAGCCTCACCCGGCTGACCAAACCGCTGCTCGAATCGGGCCTCCTCGTCGAGGTTCCCGAGGGCGCCGCGCTCGCCGGGGTGCGGCAGGGGCGCCCCTCTCAGCCCCTCGACATCGTCGCCGAGTCCCGCTCCTTCGTGGGCTTCAAGATCACCGAGGACATGGTGTACGGCGTCGTCACCACGCTCCGCAGTGAGATCGTCGCCCGCCACGACCGCCCGCTCACCACGCACGACCCGGACCGCGTCGCCGACCAGCTGGGCGAGATGATCGCCGAGCTGGCCCGCGCGCACCACGGTCTCGCCGGCGTCGGCATCGGGGTGGGCGGTCTCGTCCGGGACAGCGCCGTGGTCGGGGAGTCTCCCTTCCTGTCGTGGCGGAACGTACGCCTGGCCGAACTCGTCGAGGAGCGGACCGGGCTGCCGGTCGTCGTCGAGAACGACGTCGGCGGGCTCGTCGAGTCCGAGATCTGGTTCGGCGGCGGGCGCGGACTGGAGCGTTTCGTCGTCCTCACGATCGGCGCGGGCATCGGCTACGGACTCGTCCTGGGCGGCAGAAGGGTGCCCTGCGCCGAGGAGGACCGCGAGTTCGGCCGCCACTGGATCGTCAACCCCAACGGCCCGCTCACCCCCGAAGGCGCACGCGGCAGCGCTGTCTCCCTGCTGACCATTCCCAGCATCCGCTACCAGATCCGGGCCGCCACCGGCCGTGACCTGACGTACGAGGAGATCCTCGATGCCGCCGCCGCGGGCGAGCCCATGCCCGCACGCGTCATCGACGAGGCGGCGCGCGCCCTGGGCACGCTGGTGGCCCAGATCTCCAACTTCGTCATGCCCCAGAAGATCGTGCTCGCCGGGGAGGGCGTCGGTCTGATCGACGTGGCCGGCGACGCGGTGTGGGAGACCATTCGTGCCCACCGTCACCCGCTCGCCGAACCGGTACCCCTGGAGACCAAGGTGTCGGACTTCCACGACTGGGCGCGCGGAGCCGCGGTGCTGGCGATCCAGGTCCTGGTGCTCGGCACGGCCCAGGGCGGTGCGAACGCGGAGTGAGCAGCTTCACGTTCCGTAATGCCCGAAGCGTCGGCTTTACTCACACCGGCTTCACGTGTGACCACGTATGGTTCACGGCATGCCCACCAGCGCTGAAGTCGCCCTGGAAAGACCGGAAAGAACAGCAGCCGAGGTCAACGAAGAGATCCGGGCTCTCTTGTCCCGGAGTGGCGGACTGCTCAGCGGGGAACAGCGGCGCGCCTATCAGCGCCTGGTCAACGAGTGGGCCGCAGCTTCTCCGGGGTCGGCTGCCTGAGCGCGCTCCGCAGGGGGCGCCCCATAGGGGCGCGGGGCTGTGACATTCTGCGGCTCCGCCGCGTGGGCGCGACCAGCCACGGAGGACCCGCAGACGGCAACGAACCCTGCCCGGCAGACGGGACCCGAAACCCGGTAAGTCACCCCCAGCTCCGCGCATACTGCCGACGGTAAGCGTTCCTCTCCTGCTCCGTACGGATGTACCTCGTCGCGACCAGCGCCACCAGACTCCCCGCGATGACCAGCAGCCCCGGTCCCACGTTCCGCGGGTCCGTGAGCCGCTCCACCAGTGAGGTCACCGCTTCCGACGGCTCCACGGGCTGCACCGCACCCGGCTGTGCCGCCCCGGGCTCCACGGCCCCCTCTTCCGCGCCCTCCGACGGCGAGTTCTGATCCGCGGGGGTGTCGGACACCCCGGTCAACGTCACGTTCAGCGCGGTGAGCGCCTTGGTCAGCGGCTGGAAGAACGTCGTACCGCCCGACTTGCAGTCCCCGTTCCCGCCGGATGTCACTCCGAGAGCGACACTCTCGGAGAAGAGCGGGCCGCCGCTGTCGCCCGGCTCGGCACACACCGTGGTCTCGATCAGCCCGGTGACCGTGCCCTCCGGATAGTTCACCGTCGCGTTGAGGGCGGTCACCTCGCCCTCGGCCAGCCCGCTGGTGCTGCCGCTGCGGAACACCTTCTGGCCGACCGTGGCATCGGCCACCGACGTGATGCGCACACCGCGCCCCTCGCCGATGGCCACCACATTGGAGGCCTCGCTCTCGTCCTCGTTGTCGTACTGCACGAGGGAGTAGTCGGCACCCGGGAAGTTCGACGTGATGGTCCGGCCGATCTGCCGGGTGCCCTGGGTGTCGTCGAACCACACGGAACCCGCCGGCCCGCAGTGTCCGGCCGTGAGCATGAACCTGCTCTGCCCGTTGGTCACGTTGAAGCCCACGGAGCAGCGCCCGCTCGTCGAGAAGATCGGCTGGGCGCCGTTGAGCCGGGTGGTGAAGGTGCCCTCGGTGCGCTCCATCCGCACCGAGCCGCCGATCTCCTCGGCCACGCGGGTCATACGGGACCAGTCGTCCTTGGAGACCGTTTTGTCGGCGCGCACCACGACCTCGTTGGACGAGGGGTCGATGGCCCACGAGGTGCCCGCCACCCGTGGCGCCGAACGCAGTGCCTTCGTCGCGGAGTTGAGGTCGTCCATGCTGTAACGCACCTTCTTCGGGCGTGCTCCCGCGGCCTTCACCTCGGCCGCCGCCTCCTCGTCGGTGACCGCGACGACCGGTTCTCCGTCGGACCCGATCCACGAGCCCGCCGTGCGGGAGTCGCCGAGTCCGGACACCAGCCCCGAGCCGGTGTCGGCCACGGCGCGGGCCGTGCTCGTCGGGGGAGAGGTCGCGGTGGCCGGTGGTTCGCTCGCCATGGCCTGCGTGACCATCAGTCCTCCGCAGAGCAGTCCGCCGACGGCCGCCAGCCGTGCCACTCGCCGGACGACCCGTCGTCGTGCGTGCCTCATTCCATGGCTCCCGAACACCGAACCGCACGGCGTCAACCACCGCCAGGACCCCCGTCGTTGAGCGCCCTTCCCTCATACGTGCAGCAAGGCCCGTGTGTTCACCGCATCCCAACGCGCCCGGTCGCCGCTTCCGGCACAGGCCCCAGCACCGCCCAGCTGCGGTCGTCGCCCCACACGGAGTACGGGTCGACGTACGGGCGCAGGAGCGTGGTGAGCCGGGCGTCGCCCCGGCCGCCCCGCTCGTCCGAGGCGATCTTGCGTGCGATGCCGGCGAGGAAGTCGGCGAGTTGCACCCGTGGATCCGAACGCGCGGCGACGAGCCGCAGCCCGGCGAGCCGGGCCGTCTCCTTCAGCCAGGCGATGCGGTCCTCGGTCAGCATGTTCTGGCGGTCGTGCACGAGCGACACGGGCCGGCCGCCACCGCTCCAGTGGGCCGCAGTCCGCACAATGGCCGGCAGAAGTGGATTGAGCACGGGGTAAATCGCGGGTGTTTCGGCGATCCGCGCCCGATAGGCGTCGGCGCGGGAGCGGGCCGCGAGCAGCGCGGCCAGAATGTCCCCCAGCCCGTTTCCGCTCGGGTCGCCGGAGTACGTCCAGGACAATGCGTCGATCATGTGGAAGAAGGCGTCGACCGGGGCGCCGGCCTCACCGTTGTTCCGCACCCGCAGCAGACGGTTGGAGGATTCCAGAAAAGCCCGCCACCGTTCGTCGCCGAACGAATTCCGGCCCTCCCGGTAGAGGGTGGCGGCTGTCGTTCCCGTCTCCCCGAGGAGCAGGTCGACCATGCGGTCCACCACGAAGAACGACTTCTCCGTCAGGTGCACATGGGCGTGTCCGTACAGCGGTCCGTCGGTGTCGAGCAACCACTCCAGCACCGCCCTGTGTTTCTCCCGCAGCAGGTGGTTCGCCTTGTACTCCTCGGCGGGGGACCGAATCCGGTCGCGTATCACCTGGACGGAATGTGCGGCGAACTCGACGGGCAGATGCACACTCGCGTGCGCGAACACATCCGTGTTTCCGCTGGTGAGGTTCTCGCCGTCCGATCCTGATTCGTCGCAGGCGATTTCGACAGGCCGCCCGCCGGGAACGCCCCGTACCGGGTCCGCGCGCACATGAGCCACAGCTCTGCCCCCTGCCTGTCCGCCCGAGAACATCATCGCGCACCCCCCGGGGCCTGGCGAGGCAATTACGGTCCCGTCCCGGCCGGGCGACGCCTGCTCCGGCTGACGCACAAGACGTCGTCTACCAATCGGTAACTTCCGTGTTGACTCCGCGCCACCGGTGGGCATGACCATGACCAGTGCGGCGAGGGTGGACCCCGCCGCCGCTTCCATCGGACATCGGAGAAGGGGACGGACATGAGAACACGCGGTGTGGCGCGCCGGATCGGGGCGGTCTCCGTGGTCGTGGCGTTAGGCGTCGGGGGAACCCTCGGCACCGCGGGACCCGCCGCCGCGGCCCCGGCCGAAGCCACGGCGAGCGTGGCCGCGGCCCAGGCCGCCGCCGAGGTCGACTACGACACCTGGCAGCGCGACGTCAAGGCCGTCATCGACCAGGCCAGGCCCTACATCCAGCAGCGCACCCAGGACACCGCGGGACAGAAGCTCGCCGTCGTCTTCGACATCGACAACACCACGCTGGAGACCGACTTCCACCCCTGGTACCAGCTGCCCACTCCAGCTCTCAAGCCCTCGCTCGACCTGGCCGCCTACGCCCGCTCCCGCGGCGTCGGCATTTTCTACGTCACCGCCCGGCCGGGCATCATCGAGAGCCTCACCGAATGGAACCTGAAGAACGTCGGCTACCCCGTCTCCGGTCTCTACGTGCGCGATCTCCCGGACCTGTTCGACGAGGTCAGCGCCTACAAGACCAGCAAGCGCGCCGAGATCGAGGCGAAGGGGTACACCATCATCGCCAACATCGGCAACAACGAGACCGACCTCGTCGGCGGCCACGCGGAACGCACGTTCAAGCTGCCCGACTACGGCGGCCAGTTGTCCTGACGGCCGACGCGACCGGACGGGCCGGGCGATCCCCGGCCCGCCTACACTCCCGTCATGGACGAGACCACGCTGGACGCGCTGGGCGCGGGCAAGTACGTGCTGATCACCAGCTACCGAAAAAACGGTACACCCGTGGCGACACCGGTGTGGGTGGTACGGGACGAAGAGGCGCTCGGTGTCTGGACGACCGCGGACTCCTGGAAGGTCAAGCGGATCCGCAACCACGCCGACATCCTCGTGGGCCCCTGCGACCTGCGAGGGAACCCGACAGGCCAACAGATCCCCGGCCGCGCCGAGATCGCCGACCCGGCCACCACCGAGCACTACCGCCGGCTCATCGCCCGCAAGTACGGACTTCTCGGCCGCCTCACCCTCCTGGGCAGCCGAATGCGCCGCGGCAAGGCCGGCACGGTCGGACTGCGCGTCTCGCTCACGCCCTGAACCACGTGCCATCCCTGTCTTCAACTGGACGGCCTCGTGCGGCGGTTGGGAATATGCCGGTGGATACTTCTGACGTCAACTGACGTCACCACCAGCTCGTCCCAAGGAGGTTGTCGGGTGTCGCAGGAATGGTCCGCCCCTGACACAGCAGCGTTATCGAAGATCGACTCGACGGTGCCGCATTCGGCCCGGATCTGGAACTACTGGCTGGGCGGCAAGGACAACTACCCCGTCGACCACGAAGCGGGCGACGCCTTCATCAAGATCTTCCCCGGCATCACCGACCTGGCCCGCGACTCACGAGCGTTCCTCGGCCGCGCCGTGCGCCACCTGGCCGGCGCGGCCGGCATCCGCCAGTTCCTCGACATCGGCACCGGCCTGCCGACGGCGGACAACACCCACGACATCGCCCAGCGGGTGGCACCCACGGCGCGCGTCGTCTACGTCGACAACGACCCCCTGGTGCTCGCCCACGCCCACGCCCTGCTCACCAGCACGCCCGAGGGCGTGACCGACTACATCGACGCCGACCTGCACGACCCCGACCTGGTGCTGCGGGAGGCGGCCAAAACGCTGGACCTCTCCCAGCCGGTCGCCCTCACCCTGATGCAGGTCAGCGGGCACATCGCCGACTACGACCAGGCACGCGCCATCGTCGGCACGCTGATGGGGGAACTGCCGCCGGGCAGCTACCTCGCGTTCAACGACAGCGTGGACACCCATCAGGGGAACGCCGAAGCGACCCGGCTCTACAACGAGACCGGTGCGGCCGCCTACTACCTGCGCAGCCCGCAGCAGCTCGCCGGCTTCTTCGACGGCCTGGACCTCCTGGAACCCGGAGTCGTTCCCCTCGCCGACTGGCGCCCCGACCCCGGAGCCGCCCCCTCCCAGGGCGAGGTGATCGCCCTGGGCGGCGTCGCCCGCAAACCCTGAGACGACGCGCTCGCCCTCTGGATCCGCGGCCCGGGGGCGGCACCCGAACGGGTGCCGCCCCCGGGCCGCGCGAGTGTTTCCGGGAGCCGGGGTACTCGTCCCGCGGCTCGGCGGCAAGGGATGACGAGAGGCGAGCCGGTCACGACGGGCAGGAGGAGGCGATCCGTGGAGCACGAGCGCCATGAGGAGTCCACAGGCCTGGGGCGTGTTTCGAAGGTCCCGTCGTCCGCCCGGCGGGCGGGCCGAACGGCAGCGACGGGGGTGCCCCCGCGCGAACTCGGGTTCGAGCGTGGGGGAGCGTGCTCTCGGCGTGCCGGGCGGAAGACCCCGTTCACGGACCGGATGTACGTGGGCTTTCGCCCGGTGCGGCGAGCGGGGGTACCTCCCACGCCCTGGAGGCGGTGGGGGAGCGTGCCAGGCGTCGGGCGGCAGGCGGGACTTTCGCAACACGTCCCG
The DNA here is from genome assembly GCF_014650715.1 of Streptomyces bluensis. GTDB lineage: Bacteria > Actinomycetota > Actinomycetes > Streptomycetales > Streptomycetaceae > Streptomyces > Streptomyces bluensis. The sequence continues at coordinate 21,956 of NZ_BMVM01000025.1, forward strand.
CTCCTGGACGTGACGTGACGGCGGAACCCCGGTCCCCGGCCCCGCGACGGCCGTCGGCCGACGCCGCCCCGCCTCCCGGTGAGCGTCTCGCCGACGCCGTCGACGCCCGGCTGCCGGTGCTGGACGGTGCCGGCGGGCTGCTGCGCAAAGCCTTCCCCCATCACTGGTCGTTCTTCCTGGGCGAGATCGCGCTCTACAGCCTGATCGTGCTGGTGCTCACCGGCGTCTATCTGACGTTCTTCTTCAAGCCGGCCATGGGCCAGGTGATCTACGACGGCAGCTATGTGCCCCTGCGCGGCGTGCTGATGCCGCAGGCCTTCGACTCGACCCTGAGCATCAGCTTCGACGTGCGCGGCGGCCTCCTCATCCGGCAGGCGCACCACTGGGCGGCCCTCGTCTTCGTCGCCGCGATCGGTCTGCATCTGCTCCGGATCTTCTTCACCGGCGCCTTCCGCCGGCCCCGGGAGGCGAACTGGGTCATCGGCGTCACCCTGTTCGCCCTCTCCCTCGCCGAGGGCTTCGCGGGCTACTCGCTCCCCGACGACCTGCTGTCCGGCACGGGGCTCCGCATCGCGCAGGGCATCATGCTGTCGATCCCGGTCGTGGGCACGTACGTGAGCATGTTCGCGTTCGGCGGCCAGTTCCCCGGCGAGGAGATCGTCCCCAGGCTCTACAGCCTGCACATCCTGCTGCTGCCCGCGGCCCTGATCGCCCTGGTCACGGTGCACCTGATCCTGGTGGTCTATCTGAAGCACACCCAGTGGTCGGGCCCCGGCAAGTCGAATCGGAACGCCGTCGGCAAACCCTTCTTCCCGTTGTTCATCGCCTCCTCCAGCGGCCTGTTCTTCACCGTCTTCGGCGTGCTCACCCTGCTCGGCGGGCTCGTCCAGATCAACCCGGTGTGGACGTACGGGCCCTACCGGCCGGACATGGCGTCGACCGGTTCCCAGCCGGACTGGTATGTCGGGTTCCTGGAGGGCGCGCTGCGGCTCGTCCCTCCCTGGGAGACGAACGTCGCCGGACACACCATCATGTGGAACGTGTTGCTCCCGGCGGTCGTCCTGCCCGGACTGCTCTTCCTCGTCCTGTACCTGTACCCGTTCGCCGAACAGCGGCTGACCGGGGAGTGGCACCAGGAGCACCACCTGTGCGACCGCCCGAGGGAACGCCCCGTCCGCACCGGTCTCGGCGTCGCCGGCGTCACCTTCTACGGCGTCCTGCTGCTGGCCGGTGGCAATGACATCGTGGCGGCGACGTTCCGTATCTCGCTCAACACGCTGACCTGGGTGCTGCGCATCGCCCTGGTGGTGGCGCCCGTCCTCGCCTTCCTGATCACGCGCCGACTCTGCCACGGCCTGCTGCATGCCGAACAGGAGCGCCTGGAGAAAGGTGACGAGACCGGCGAGGTGCGGCAGACCCTGGAGGGCGGATACGAAAGCGGTCACCGGCCCGTCGACACGTTCCGTCCCGGCGCACCGAGGGCTCCGCTCACTCCCGGCGATGGACGTACTGGAACACCATCCCGAGAACCCCCCGAGCCAGCACGCCGACGCCGATGACGAACAGCCACAGCCCGTACACCACACCCGTGGCCGTGATCGCGGCTCCGAGAGCGGTGACCAGCGGCCAAGGACTGTTCGGCGGGAAGAACTCCAGCGGTCCGCTGGCATCGGCGACTTCCGCGTCACGGCGGTCCTGCGGGCGGCGCCCCTTGCGCCGGTACTGCACCGCGCAGAAGAAGCTCACCACGCCGCCCATCAGGAAGGCGATCACCAGCGCTGCCGTGCCGGCGGGCTCGCCGGACCACCAGCCGTAGAGGCCGGCGCTGACGGCGAAGAACGCGGCGACACCGGCGAAGAGGAACGCCTCGACCTTCATCGCAGTCCCTCCTCCTGCGCCTGCCTGACGATCCGGGGATGGTGCAGGTCGAACGCCGGGGCCTCCGACCGTACGCGGGGCAGCGCCACGAAGTTGTGGCGGGGCGGTGGACACGACGTCGCCCACTCCAGCGCGCGCCCGTACCCCCACGGGTCGTCCTCGGTCACGGGCTTGCCGTACCGGGTCGTGCGCCAGACGTTGTACAGGAACGGCAGCGTGGAGATGCCGAGCAGGAAGGCGCCCGCGGACGACAGGGTGTTGAGGAGCGTGAAACCGTCGGTCGGCAGATAGTCCGCGTACCTGCGCGGCATGCCCTGCTCGCCCAGCCAGTGCTGCACCAGGAAGGTCAGCTGGAAACCGGGGAACAGCAGCCAGAAGTGCACCTTGCCGAGCCGCTCGTCGAGCATCTTCCCCGTGATCTTGGGCCACCAGAAGTAGAACCCGGCGAACATCGCGAAGACGACCGTGCCGAACAACACGTAGTGCAGATGGGCCACGATGAAGTACGAGTCGGTGAGGTGGAAGTCCAGCGGAGGCGACGCGATCAGCACCCCGCTCAGTCCCCCGAGCAGAAACGTCACCAGGAAGCCCAGGGACCACAGCATCGGCGTCTCGAACGACAGCGACCCCTTGTGCATGGTGCCGATCCACGCGAAGAACTTGATCCCGGTGGGCACCGCGATCAGGAACGACATGACGGAGAAGAACGGGAGCAACACCGCACCGGTGGCGAACATATGGTGCGCCCACACGACCGCCGACAGCATGGTGATCGCGATGGTCGCACCGATCAGCGGGAGATACCCGAACAGGGGCTTGCGTGAGAACACCGGAAGGATCTCCGAGACGACCCCGAAGAAGGGCAGCGCGACGATGTAGACCTCCGGGTGACCGAAGAACCAGAACAGGTGCTGCCACAGGAGGGCCCCACCGTTCGTCGCGTCGAACACGTGCGCCCCGAACTTGCGGTCCGCCTCCAGCATGAGCAGTGCGGCCGTCAGCACCGGGAACGCCGGCAGCACCAGGATCGATGTGAAGAGGATGTTCCAGGTGAAGATGGGCATCCGGAACATGGTCATCCCCGGAGCCCGCAGAGCCAGGATCGTGGAGATGAAGTTGACCGCGCCGAGCGTCGTCGACACACCCGTCACCACCAGGCCCATCACCCACAGATCGCCTCCCGCCCCCGGGGAGCGGTAGGCGCTGTTCAGCGGCGCGTACGCGAACCACCCGAACGCCGCGGCACCACCCGGTACCACGAAGCCCGCCACGACCATCAGCCCGCCGAACAGGTACATCCAGTACGACAGGGCGTTGAGGCGGGGGAACGCCACGTCCGGAGCGCCGATCTGCAGCGGCATCACCGCGTTCGCGAACCCGGCGAACATCGGAGTCGCGAACAGCAGCATCATGATCGTGCCATGAATCGTGAACAGCTGGTTGTACGTCTGCTCGTTCATGAACTGCAGCCCGGGGCTCATGAGTTCGGCCCGCATCCCCATGGCCAGCAGTCCGGCGAACAGGAAGAAACAGAAGGCGGTGACCATGTAGAGGCGTCCGATCACCTTGTGATCGGTCGTGGTGGCCAGGCGCAGGAGCGTGCGGCCGAGAGGCGCGGTCGGGGCGGTCCTGCGGCGGGCTGTGCCGAAGCGCTCTGACAGTTCGGTCATCGTCCTCCTCCTCGCGGCCCGCCCCGGGGCCGCGAGTGCCCTGGCCCTTCGGAAGGAAACCGGCGGCCACCGGGCCCGGGAGCGGCGTGGCGACGCTATCGCCGAGACGAGGGAAACCCGCCCGCGCCACGCCCCTGTGTCCGCCGTCAGAGGGGTGACCCACCCCGGCGGAGTCCCAGCCGTGAGGCCATGGTCCGATGTCAGGCCGGTGGTGTCGGCGTCCCGTCGGGGAGCAGCCCCCTCGCCTTGACGGCCGCCCAGAAGCCCGCCGGTACCGGGAGGTTCAGGTATGCGACGCTGTCGGTGACCTCCTGCGGTGAGCGGGCGCCGACCACCACGCTCGTGACCGCCGGGTGCCCGAAGGGGAACTGCACGGCCGCCGCCAGCGGCGGCACCCCGAACTCCGCGCACACGGCCCGCAACGCCCTGACCTTCTCCGCCAGTTCGGCGGGAACCTTGCCGTACCCGTGGGGTGCGCCCGGACGAGGGTCGGCGAGCAGCCCCGACTGGTAGACGCCCGCCGCCATCACGGCGACACCGCGCTCGGCGCACAGCGGCAGCAACTCGTCGAGCCCCGACTGGTCGAGCAGGGTGTACCGCCCGGCCAGCAGCACGCAGTCGGGCCCCGGCACAGCGGCCGCACGCAGGAACGCCGCGGCGTCCGGGTCGTGGACATGGAGCACATCGACGCGGTCGAGCCCCAGCCGCTCCAGGCTCTCCTCGACACAGCGCAGCACCCCGGCGTACGAGTAGTCGAGGCGGGGCCCCACGCCGGGCGGCGGGTCCGCCCAGATCGGCTGGGTGTCGGTGCCTCCCGGCTCGATGATCCGGCCGACCTTCGTGCACAGCACATACGTGTCACGTGGCCGCGTCGCGAGGGCCATGCCGGTACGGGTCTCCGAACGGCCGTAGCCGTACACGGGTGCCGTGTCGTAGAGCCGTACACCCAGCTGCCAGGCACGGTCGAGGGTGGCGGCGGCCTGTTCCTCCGGGACGGGTGCGAACAGTCCGCCCAGTGACGCCAGGCCCAGACCGAGACGGCTGACCCGTAGTCCCGTCCGGCCCAGTGGTACGAGATCGTCGGCTCGCATGAGGGCCACAGTGTACGAACGGAACCTGAGGACCGTTTGAACTCTCGGGTCGGCGGCCTCGTATCACTCCACGGGGATGGCGGGAGACCGCGTGCATGGAAGGAGAGCAGTGTGTCGACACCGCCCGAACCGGAACAGACGGTGAGGCGTCGCCCGATCGAGCCCACGTATGTCATGCGCCGCCGCCGGACGGAGGCGCTGGCGGAACTGCTGCGGGAGATGGAGCAGGACCGCGCGAAGGCCGAACTGGCGGGCCACCCGGGACCCGATCCGACCGAGGCGTACGAGGCCGTTCCCATCACGCCGGCGCCGGAGCCCGTCCCGCCCCGGCTGGAGGAGTCCGAGACCGAGGAACTCCCGCCCGTCCGGACGGGGGAGAGCTTCAGCGCGTACCCAGGTCCCGGACCCGGGCATGAGCGGCCCTCCGCACGCCGGGCCGGCGGCGTGGATCTGTGCCGCGCCGCGGTCGTCGTCGGTGTGGCCGCGGCGGCCCTGATCGGCTTCGGCTGCGCCCTGCTGGTGCCCGGCGGCGGCGCGAGCGACGAGGCGCGCACCGTCACCCCGACCCCGGCCCCGACGTCGACGACACCCAGCGCGGCACCACCACCCCAGCGGGCGGTCGACCCCGACGGGCCCGGCACCCTCCGCGAAGGTGACACCGGACCGGAGGTCATCGAACTCCAGCAGCGGCTGCGCAGGATCCCGAACGTGTACGACAACGGCGCGACCAGCGGCACGTACGACGCCACGCTCACCGAAGCCGTCGCCCGTTTCCAGCTCTGGTACGGCATCCGGGGCGACGAGACGGGCGTCTACGGCAACGACACCCGTCTCGACCTGGAGTCCCGTACCCAGACTTGATGCGGCGTCAGCTGCACCGCTTCGGAACCGCGCGGCGCGTGCCGGAGGGCAGGGCGTCGTGATCGGCGCGGTCAGCCACGCGGCGGTGGCCACCGGGTCGTGCGCCGCCATCCGCTGACCCTGCGGACGTGACAGGCGTGGCATCCCGCACGGAGCCTCTTTCGTCGTCGCGTTGGCCTGCGACGGCGGGCGAACCGTGCCTGGACCCCTGGGCCCTGTCGTCAAACTCCCTCCCCCACTGCCTCAAGGGCGTGGGAGGTGCCCCCAGCCGCGCGATGCCATGCACGCACTCTCGCCGCACCGGGCGAAAGTCCACGTACATCCAATCCAGTACGAGGGCTTCCGCCCGGCACGCCGAGAGCACGCACCTGACGCCGCGCGGCCCGCCCTTCGGGCGGACGACGGGAGTTTGACGACAGGGCCCAGGACTGAGGGGTGCTCGGGAAGCCCCGGGACGGGCCTCGGCTGGGTGCGGCAGGCGAGTACCGCTTGACTTCGTTAGGAAATTAACTAACCAATTAGGGTGCGTCAAGCGTTCGGACCCGAATGCCGAACGAACCCGTGCGGCCGAACGCCGAGGTACGACTGGGGAGACCATGCACCTGAGCGAGAGCGCCCGCGCCGTGTTCGCCGTACTGGCCGCGGCGGGCACGGCCACCCGACCCCAACTGGCGGCCGGGGCGGGCCTTTCCAAACCGACGGTCTCCTCCGCCGTGGCCGAGCTTGAGGCCGCCGGACTCGCCGCCTGCTCGGGTACCGCCTCCGGCGGCACCGGCCGTTCCGCCGCCGTCTACGCTCTCGGGGCGGCCGCCGGCGCCGTGCTCGCCGTCGATCTCGGGCCCAGCCGTACCCAGGTGCGCGGCTGTGCTCTGGACGGGACCCTGCTCGCCCAGGGCACCGGCTCCCGGCCGGACGCCGCCGACGTCGTCTCCAAGGTCCTCTCGGAGCTCCCGGCCTCAGCCCCGCTGCGCGCCGTCGTCGTCGCCGTCGGCGACGTCACCACGCGGGGCCGGGAGGGCACCGGGGAGCGCCCGGCGACCGCCAAGGCCGGCCCCGCCTTCGACGCCATGGCCGTCGCCCTGCCGCCCGGAGTGCCCGTCCACCTGGAGAACAACGTCAACTGCGCCGCGCTCGCCGAACTGCACGAGGGCGCCGCCCGCGGCCGCGACACCTTCGGCTATCTGCGGATCGGCGTGGGCATCGGCCTCGGCGTCGTCATCGGCGGCCAGGTGCTGCGCGGAGCGAACCACGCCGCCGGTGAGGTGGCACGGCTGCCCTACCCGTGGGACGAGGACCGCGCGCCACGCCACGAAGGGCTGGAGGAGCATCTGGGAGCGCGTTCCCTGCTGCGCCGGGCGGCGGACGCCTGGCCGCAGGCAGACGGCCCATGCCCCCGTACCACTGAGCGGCTCTTCGCGCTCGCCGACACGGGACACCCCGCAGCGTGCGACGTCGTCGGCCGTCATGCCGCCGACGTGGGCCGGCTCGCCGCCGCGGCGACGGCCGTCCTCGACCCCGGCCTGATCGTCCTCGGTGGTGACGTCGGCTCGAACCCGCAGCTCCTGCCCGGTGTCCGGGCGGAACTGGCCCGGCTGAGCTGGCCCACCGAGGTCGTGAGCAGCGCCCTCGGTGACAGCGGCACCGTTGTAGGGGCCACCGAGCTGGCGGTGGCCCGCGGAATCCAAACCGTGACCGATGGGGTGCCAGTGAAGCATTGACGGACTCCACCGGCGTCTGCCAATGTCCGGGCAAGCGCTTTCTAGGGCCGGCGGGACCCGGCCCCGGGCGAGGTACTCGACCGTACGGTGTACGGCGAGCCGTACGAGGGCGTGCTCGTACGGGCCGGGCCAGGACCACGGCCACGGACCCCTCGCCGCCAGGGCGGCGCGACCGGGCGAGGTCGCATGCCACAGAGCGCAACCCACACAGAGACCCGAGCCGCTGTCCGGCCGGGGGATCCGTCACGCACATCCAGGGAGGACCCGGTGGGTCACCAGATCTCGCGCAGAACCCTCTTCCGCACCGCGAGCGGCCTCGCCGTCGCGGGTGCCCTCGGCAGCTCGCTCAGTGCCTGCAGCGGAGGAACCGGCGCCGGCAGCACCAGCAGCGACCTGACCATGACCTGGTGGGGCAGCGACGACCGTCACAACGCCTACAAGAAGGCGCTGAAGTCGTTCCAGGAGAAGAACCCCAAGATCAAGATCCGCGAGACCTACTCCGGCTACGAGGGCTACTTCGACAAGTTCAACACCAACGTCGCGGGCGGCAGCGCCCCCGACCTGCTCCAGATGGACACCGCCCTCGTCGCGCAGTACGCGCGCAAGGGTGTCCTCGCCCCGCTCGACTCCTACGTCGGCAAGACCCTGGACCTCACGGGCTTCTCCAAGACGCTCCTCGCGGCCGGCACCGTCGACGGCAAGCTGTACGGCGTCCCGTCCGGCATCGGCGTCAACCAGCTCACCGTCAACCGCAGCGGCCTGGAGCAGCTCGGCCTGACCCTGCCCGACCGCGAATGGACCTGGGCCGACCTGAGGAAGACCGCCACCGACGTCTACAAGAAGAGCGGCGGCAAGATCTACGGCGTCGACGACGGCGGCGGCTCCACCCTCCAGTGCTTCGAGATCTTCGCCCGGGAGAAGGGCCAGCAGTTCTTCTCCGACGACGGCAAGAAGGTCGGTTTCACCGCGGACACCCTCCAGGAGTGGTGGGAGTACTGGGCCGAGATGCGCAAGGCCAACGCCTCCCCGCCGCCGGCCATCACCTCGGCCGCGCACAACGACCTCACCAAGAACGCCGTCGTCATCGGCAAGGCCCTGTTCACCTTCGACTCCGGCGTCTACGGCGCGGGCGGCTCCATCACCGACGCGCAGCTGGACTTCCTGCCCACCCCGCAGGGCGACTTCTCCGGCGCCCGCGAGGGCAACTTCGTCAACGGCGGTGTGCTGCTGAGCGCCACCAAGGCCAGCAAGAAGGTCGCCGACTCCGTGAAGATCATGACGTTCTTCGCGCAGGACGAGACGGCGATCAAGGACATGCAGCTGCTGCGCGGCATCCCGCCGACGGAGAAGGCCCGCGACCTGATCGCCTCGGGCCTGACCGAGACGGACAAGCTGAACATGGAGAACGCCGACTACATCTCCCAGCGCGTCGGGAAGGCGACCGACGTCCTCGACGCGCCGCAGCCGCCGCCGCAGGGCGCCGACCAGATCTGGGACCTGCTGTTCCAGGCGAACCTCGCCATCGCCTTCGGCAAGAAGTCGATCAAGGCGCAGCTCGGTGAGTTCTTCGACCAGGCGGAAGGCATTCTGGGCGGTTAGCTCCGCTGGAACTGCCGAGGAAGGAACTGCCGCGAGGTGCCGTCGTTCGTCTGCGGGCATCGTCGTGGCTGGTCGCGCCCACGCGGCGTAGCCGCATATCGATGCAGCCCCGCGCCCCTGACGGGGGCGCGGCAGTACGCACTGCAACACCGGGAGAGGGCCAGGGAGATGAGTATGACCACCGCGAAGACCGACGCGGTCGTGAAGGGGCCGTCGGCTCAGGCGGCCCCGTCCGACCAGCGGGAGCGCGAACGTATGCGCCGCCGTCTCGCCAGACGGCGGGGCGGCGGCTGGTGGCCGTATCTCTTCCTGGCCCCCTGGTTCGCCGGCCTGTTCGGCCTGACGATCTACCCGATGCTCGACTCGCTGTACCTGTCCTTCACCAACTTCGACCTGCTCACACCGGCGCAGTGGGTCGGCCTGGACAACTACGACAGGATGTTCACCGACGACCCGGTCTTCTGGGACTCGGTGCACGCCACCCTCCTCTACGTCCTGGTCTCCGTGCCGCTGAAACTGGCACTCGCCCTCGCGGTGGCCATGCTGCTCAACCGCGACCTGAGGGGCATCGGCCTGTACCGGGCCGCCTTCTACCTGCCGTCCCTGCTCGGCGGGGCGGTGGCCATCGCCATCGTGTGGCGGCAGGTCTTCGGCGGCGAGGGCCTGTTCAACGACGTCCTGGCCTGGTTCGGCATCAAGGGCCAGGACTGGATCTCCAGCCCCGACACCGCGATCTACACGCTGGTCCTGCTGGCCGTCTGGCAGTTCGGCACCCCGATGGTCATCTTTCTCGCCGGTCTGAAGCAACTGCCGAAGGACGTCTACGAGGCCGCCGCGATCGACGGCGCCGGCACCATCACCCGGTTCTTCAGGATCACCCTGCCGCTGCTCACTCCGATCGTCTTCTTCAACGTGGTCCTGCAGATCATCGACGCGTTCAAGACGTTCACCCCCGCCTTCGTCGTCAGCAACGGCACCGGCGGGCCACTGAACTCGACCATGCTGTACTCCCTCTACCTCTACAAGAAGGGCTTCACGGACCTCCAGATGGGGTACGCCTCGGCGCTGGCCTGGGTGCTGTTCCTGGTCATCGCCGGCTTCACGGCGGTCAACTTCATCGCCAGCCGCTACTGGGTCCATTACGACGACTGACGCCGCGTCCCCGTCCGAAGTCCGATGCGCCGCCCGAGCGAGGAGTCCTTCACCCCATGTCCGCCATCACCCCGACCCGATCCCTGAAGTCGCCGCTGCACAAGCTCCGCTCACTCACCGGCTCCCGTCGCATCTTCGTCCACACCCTGCTCATCGGCGTGGCCGTCGTCATGCTGTACCCCCTGCTGTGGATGCTGAGCAGCTCCCTCAAGCCCGACACCGAGATCTTCACCGACCCCGGCCTCATCCCGAACGCGCTGCGCCCCGAGAACTACTCCGAGGGCTGGAGCGGCTCCGGCAACTCCTTCTCCCTCTACATCACCAACTCGCTGATCGTCACGATCGGCGCCGTGATCGGCAACGTGATCTCCTGCTCGCTGGCCGCCTACGCCTTCGCGCGCTTCGAGTTCCGCGGCAAGAAGATCTGGTTCGGGCTGATGCTCGGCACACTGATGCTGCCCACGCAGGCCGTCCTGATCCCGCAGTACACGATCTTCTACAACCTGACCTGGATCAACACGTTCCTGCCGCTGATCGTGCCGAAGTTCCTCGCGGTGGACGCCTTCTTCATCTTCCTGATGGTCCAGTTCATCCGCTCCATCCCGCGTGAGCTGGACCAGGCGGCCATGGTGGACGGCGCCAACCCCTGGAAGATCTACTGGAAGATCATCCTGCCGCTGATGAAGCCCGCCCTGATCACCACCACGATCTTCACCTTCATCTGGACGTACGACGACTTCCTCCACCAACTCGTCTACCTCCAGCAGAACGACCGCTTCACCGTCCCCCTCGGCCTGACCCTGTTCATGGACCAGACCAGCGGCTCCTCCTACGGCGCGATGTTCGCCATGTCGACACTCGCCCTCGCACCCACGCTCATCTGCTTCCTCGTCTTCCAGAAGAGACTGGTGGAAGGCATGGCGACCTCCGGCATGAAGGGCTGAGCAGGTGTACCTTCCCCGACAGCACGGTCCGCTGCACGATCTGCCGTCCCACCCCGCGGCATACGACACGGTCCTCGCCTCCGTCACCGAGGAGGCCCTCGCGCGCATCACGCCGGAGGGCAACCTCGAACACCCTGACGCCCACGACGACATCGGCGACACCTCGCTCGGCATCACCTCACTGCTGGCACTCGCCTGGCAGCGCACCAGGGACCCGCGCCTGCCGGAGGCGGTACGGCGCAGCACGGAGTTCCACCTCCGGCAGCGCGTCTTCACCGAGGACAACCCGGGCTATCCGAACCTGCGGGTACGCGACTCGGGCCTGGCGTACGCCCGTTACGTACTGGAGGCCGGCGCCCATCCCATCGGCGACTGGCCGAGCACGGTGTGGGCACTGCTCCAGACGGTGAACGTCCTCGACACGGCGGAAGGACTCCTCACCCGCGAACAGCGCGCCGAACTGGTGGAGTTGGGCCGCGGCTACTGGCGCTGGCTGACCGAGGCGACCTTCTTCAACCCACAGGAGGCGGGCAACCAGGCCATCGGCTGTGTGGTCGGCGGCCTGATGCTGGCCCGGCATCTCCAGCCCGCCGAGGCCGAGGCGGTCCGCTCGCGCGCCATGAGCCTGTACCTGGACGAGATCCGCGCCCACCGGGTCCGCGACCGGGGCGCGCTGCTGCCCCCGGAGCACCGCGGCGCGTACGACAACAACTACGGCCCGATCTCCCTCTCCTTCCTCGCCCAGGCCCACCGGGTCAGCGGCGAGGAGGTCTTCGCCGAGGACGGGGAGGCACTGGCCCGCTACCTCGACGCACGGCTGACCGGCGGCGGCTTCGACATCGGCGGCCCGCGCTACAGCGAACAGCACTCCGCCTTCGAGTCCGTCCTCGGCCTGCGCTACTTCGGCCACCGCGTCGGCGCCGACCTGGGCCGCTACCGGGGCGACACCCGCTGGGCCCGGCACGCGGTCCAGGCGGACGGCGGGATCGACGGCCACTTCGCCTTCATGCTGGTCTGGCAGATCCAGGACACGACGCCCTGGCACCGCACCCCGTCACCGGAACCCGCCCGCCACCAACTGCGCGCGGGTTCGGTCTCGGTGGCCTTCGACGACAGGCTGACCCCCTCGCTCATCGAGGCGGCGGGCAGCTACCTCCTGCCCGCCGCCGTGGGCCGCCAACACGGCTTCGGGCCGGTCACCGACGGCTTCCTGTTGTGCCGTCCCATGGGTGAGGTACGGGTCCGCGACCTGCGCACGGGCACCCTGAGCGCCAAGCTGGTCACCAAGCCGGTCGTCACCCGCGACCACGTCCTGCGTCACGTCCAGTCCCTGTACGTCACGGACGGCACCCGGCTGTGGATGACCGTCGCCGTCGAACGTCTCGGCGGAGCACCGTACTTGCTCGCCGGACTCCCGTACGCCGCGGACGACGGCGACCACCTGCGCCGGATCGCCGAGGCCGAGGTGACCTCGGCGGGCCCGCTCCGGCTGACCCACCCGCCCACGCGGGGCCCGGACTTCTTCGACGCCCGCTCGGAGACGACCCAGGAACAGGCGGCGTTCGCGCTGGCCGCCGACCCGCGCGGCTACGGCAACCCCGACGAGGGCTGGAGCCACCTCGTGGCCTCCACGGCCTTCGAGGCGGACCCGGCCCCCGGCTCCCCGGACGACCTGGACGTCTTCGCCGTCCGCTACGGCCCCGGCGACACCTTCAGCCCCGTCTTCGAGCGCGTTCCCGGCGGGCTGGCCGTACGCACCGAGGCGTTCACCGCCGTCATCGGTGACCCGGAGGGCGACGCCCGCGGCGAGCCGGTCCTGACGCTGGGCGGCTGAGGACCGGGGGACGCGTCAGCGGCAGGGCGTCGTCACTGGTTCCGCGGTACGTCGAAGTGGGCCGTGGCCAGGACGGAGCCGTCCGCGGCGAGCAGCGTGGCCCCGGACACCGTGTCCGGGGCGACCCGCGCGGGGGCTCCCCAGTGCCCCCGGCCGCTGTCGTCGAGGGAGAAGGTCCCGACGCGGAGCGACGTGCCGTCCGTACGCTCCAGCCGGCAGCTGACCTTCCCGGCCCCCGGGTACCCGTCCCCGCCCCGGGAGCCGGAGCCGGGCCCGTCGTGGCCGAGGTCGACCGACATGTAGACCCAGCCGGGAGATCCGGGGTAGGCGAAGATCCGGCCCACCGGGTGGTGGTCGGGAGCCAGCAGAGAGGCTTCCAGCAGACCGTGCTCCGAGCCGGTGGCCCCGGCACTCCGCGAGGGGGGAGCCGCCGGGCCCTCGACGGCCGTGCGGACGGCCCAGCCACCGAAGCCGAACCCGAGGGCGATCACGGCGGCGGCCGTGACGGAGACGACGGCCCGCGGCTGCCACCGGCGTGCCGACCGGTTCAGGCCGAGCACGTCCGTCACCCGTGTCTCGAAGCCGGCGGGCGGCTCGCTGCCCGGCAGGAGAGCGAGCAGGCCGTCGCCGACGAGCGTCAGCCGCTCGACGTGCTCCCGGCAGGCGGGGCAGCGGTCCATGTGGGCGATGGCCTCGGCGCGCTCGTGACCGGGGAGGATGCCCAGCGCCAGCTCCTCGGCGACGGCCCTCAGCCGCTCGCAGTCCCTGTCAGTCATGATCGGCTCGCTCGGGTCCCAGAACCGTCCGCAGTTTCCCCATCGCCGTCCTGATGCGTGTCTTCGCCGTGCCGAGGGGTATCCCCTCGAACTCGGAGATCTGCCGTGCGGTCATCCCGTAGATCCCGGCCATGACCACGGCACGTGCCTGCTCGCGCGGCAGTTCCGCCACCGCCGCCCGCATCCGTGCCGCCGCCTCGTCGGCCAGCGCCCACTGTTCGGGCGTCCGGTTCACCACGCCGAGGAGAGCGTCGAGGTCCTCGGGGGAGACCGGGGTCGCCCTGCGCGCGCGGACGGCGTCGACCGCCAGGTTGTGCGCGATGGTCCCCAGCCAGGTCCTCACCGATCCGCGCCGGGTGTCGTAGACCTGCGCATGACGCCAGGCCCGTTCGAAGGTCTGCTGGGCGATGTCCTCGGCGAGCTGGGGGTCGTCGACGACGGCGATGGCGATACCGAAGACCATGCGCTGGAACCGGCGGACGAACGCGAGGGCGATCTCCGGGTCGCCCGTCGCCATCCCCGCCAGCAGCGCCTCGTCCGGGACCCGCCCGAGCGGTAGGCCCAATCTCCGCATACCAGTGCATACGGCGGACCGTGCCGAACGGATTCCCCCGGTTCCACGCGGGATCACTCTCCCATTCTCCCGCCTGTTCTTCTGCCTGCCGGAAATCCCCTGACGGCGTCCGCCCGTATCTCAGGGCAGGAACGATTTCTCACGGAGGGCCGAGACATGGCGACGACGCTCATGACGTTCATGCGCAGGGACGTCGGGACCGGGCTGGCCGCCGGAGCACTGGCGGGCATCCTCATGGCGTCCGGAGGCGGAATCGGCAGCGTCGGTGCTTCGGCGTTGTCGGCCCCGGAGCGGAGCGGCGACCCGGGGACCACCCGGGTGGACGTGAAGCTGGTCGACTTCAAGGTGGAGCCGTCCCGGTCGACGCTGAAGCCCGGTGTCTACACCTTCGTCGCCAAGAACGCCGGGCATGAGGACCACGCCCTGGAGATCGAGGGCCACGGCACGGACAAGCGCACGCAAGCGCTGGCCCCCGGCGAGTCGGCGAATCTCACCGTCAAACTGAAGGACGGCAAGTACGAGGCGTACTGCCCCATCGACGCGCACAAGCAGATGGGCATGAAGACGGAGCTCACCGTGAGTGGCACCACCTCACAGGGAGGCGGCACCCACACAGCCGAAGGCCATGGCCACTGAGCGCACGGTCGCGCTCGTCGCCCTGCGGCTGGCCGCGGCGGTGACGGCTGCGGCCATGGGCGCGATCCACCTCTACCTCTGGTACGAGGGGTACCGGTATCTGCACATCATCGGCCCGCTGTTCCTGCTCAACGGGCTCGGGGCCGCACTGCTCGTGCTGTCGCTGCTGATCACACCCACCCGCCTCCTGCCCGTCCTCGCGACCCTGGGAACGCTCTTCACGGCCGGCACACTGGCGGCCCTGATCGTCAGCCTGACCTCGGGTCTCTTCGGTTTCCGGGAGTACCTCGACGCGGATCTGGTCAAGCCGGCCCTCGCCGTGGAAGCCGTGGGGTGCGTCACGCTGGTGGCGCTGGCGTCGCTGAGCAGACGAGGGCGGCCCGACCGATGAGTTTCCGCGTGCCGGCCGGTCCGGCGGACCGGACCGTGAGGGCTCAGGCGCGGTAGGCCACGAGCGCCATCATTCCGGCCTCGCCGTGGTACGCGTTGTGGCAGTGCAGCATCCACTGGCCGGGGTTGTCC
This sequence comes from Streptomyces bluensis, assembly GCF_014650715.1. Classification (GTDB taxonomy): domain Bacteria; phylum Actinomycetota; class Actinomycetes; order Streptomycetales; family Streptomycetaceae; genus Streptomyces; species Streptomyces bluensis. Next base: position 37,211 of record NZ_BMVM01000025.1, read on the forward strand.
GCGTCGAAGACGACGGACACCTTCTTCCTGGGCAGGACGATGGTGGTGTCCTTGCGCGGGCCGGTGCCGCCGAGTTGGTAGGTGTGGCCGTGCAGGTGCATGGGGTGCCACATGTCGGTCGTGTTGACGAAGTCGAGGCGGACGCGTTGCCCCTCCTCGACCAGGAGCGGATGCGCGGTCGGGTCGGCCATGTCGAACCTCTTGCCGTTGACGGCCCAGTCGTACCCGGCCATGGTGCCTGTCAGTTCGACGCGGTGGACCCGGTCGGGCTTCTTCGCCTCCAGCCGTACGTCGTCGGCCGCGCGCAACTGCGAGGCGGTGACGATCTCGCCGTCGAGTTCCTTCGGCCGTACGGTCGGGCCGGGGGCCTGTCCCGATCCGGTGCGCACCAGGGCCATGCCGCTCGCGTCCTTGCCCTCGGCGAGTGCGACGAGCGGGAAGACGCCGTCGTCGAGCGTGACGAGGACGTCGTATCGCTCGCCCATGCCGATCAGCAGGGCGTCGACCTGCCGGTGCTCGACGGGGAAGCCGTCGGTGTGGGTGATGGTCAGCTTGTGGCCGCCGAGCGCCACGCGGTACGCGGTGTCGCCGCCCGCGTTGATGATGCGCAGGCGGACACGCCTGCCGGGCTTGCCGGTGTGGACGGCCGGGTCGGCCGGTATGCGTCCGTTGATCAGGTGGTGCGGGTACCTCACGTCTCCGGCGTCGCCGCCGAGCAGATCGCTGGTGGCGCCCATGAGCATGAACTTCATCGACATGTCGCCGGACACACCGTCGGACGTGCCGTGACCGGAGGACGCGGACGCCGACGGAGAGGCGCCCATCGCGCCCATGTCGTGTCCCGACGAGCCGCCCGTACCGCCCATCTCCATGCCGCCCATGCCCTTGCTGAGTTCGGCGAAGGCGTCGTCCGGCGTCCCGGTCACTCCGTCCAGCCAGTCGTCGAGGACGACGACCCACTCGTCCTCGTACGACAGCGGCTCCTTGGGGTCCTCGACGATCAGCGGGGCGTACAGTCCGCGGTCGAGCTGGACACCGACGTGAGGGTGGAAGAAGTACGTGCCGGGCGTGTCGGCGATGAACCGGTACGTGAAGCCGGCCCCGGCCCGCACCGCGGTCTGCGTGACCGGCGGTACGCCGTCCATGTCGCTGCGCAGGGCGAGGCCGTGCCAGTGGATGGACGTCGTGGTCCTGCCGGGCAGTTGGTTGGAGAGCTCGGCGGCGAGGGTGTCGCCGGCCGTGATCCGGATCTCCTTGCCGGGGGTCCGGCCGCTGAAGGCCCAGGACGTGACCGTGGTGCCGCCGCCCAGATCGAGCCTGCCGGGGGCGGCGGTCAGGTTGAGGCGGTGCACCCTGCCGGTGCCGCCCCGCTTCTTCTCGGTGCGGGCGACGTGGGAACCGGACGGGCTGAGCAGGGCAGGGCCGCCGGAGGTGTCGCCGCTGCATGCGGCGAGCATGCCGGTGCCTGCCGCGGCCAGTCCCGCGAGCAGGACAGAGCGGCGGTTGATGCTGTTCACGATGAGGTCCTCTTCTTGGTGCGTGGGGTGTTCGGGCCGTGTCCGGGCATGGCTCGCACGCGTCACGGGGGACGCGAGGGAGCCGCGGGACACGGCCTAGATGCGCAGTCGGGAGAGGACGGACAGGTCGGGTGGCCCACGGTTCACGGACCGTGCGATGTCCACACCCGCGACTGTCGCGTGCTCGGCCGGGACGGCCGGGACCGGCGACTCGGACGGCGTCGCGAGCTGTACGGCGCTCACGCCGGCGGCGGAACACTCCATGGCCATGGAGGAGGGGCAGGCGGCACCGCCGGCGCCGTGTGCCGCAGTGTGCTGCGCGGCAGCGTCCGGTCCGGTTGAGCCTGCGTGGGTGTGGGCGGCAGAGGCCGAGGTGGGGCCGGGCATGGCGTGCGCTGCGGGTGCCGACGCCGTCGTGACGGGCGCCCCGGGCAGTTCGTGGTGCACCAGGACGGCGAGCACGGCGCACAGCGTGAGGAGCATGCCGCACAGCCGACGGCCGGCGATGCCGGTCCGCGACCAGGGCGACTCTCGTACCGTCATCGCGAGCGTCCGAACTGTGTGCGGGCGTGGAGAGGGAAAAGGCGGGCCGGTATCCGGGCTCCGCAGGGCGCGTACGCGGCGGAGCCCGGGCCCACGGTTGGTGGCGCGGCCGAGCGTGGCCGTGCCGGGAGACTCAGAGCCGGTCGAGGATGCTCTGGAGCTGCTTGACCTCGGCGGACTGGCCCTTGACGATGTCACCGGCCATCTTCACGGCGTCCCCGTTCTTGCCCTTCTTCTGCTCGTCCTTGGCCATGGTGATCGCGCCGTTGTGGTGGTCGATCATCATCTGGGCGAACATCTTGTCGAACTCCGTGCCCTTCATGGCCTTGAGGTCCTTCATGTCCGTGTCGGACATCATGCCGTCGCCACCGTGGTCCATGCCGGGCATCGACTCCATCGCGGTCGGCTGCTTCCAGGAGCCGAGCCAGCCCTTCATCGTCGCGATCTCGGGATCCTGGGCCTTCTCGATCTTTCCGACGATGTCCTTGATCTCCGCGTCGGAGGCACGCCCGTCGGCCAGCCGGGCCATCTCCAGGGCCTGCTCGTGGTGCGGGATCATCATCTGCGCGAAGGCGACGTCGGCGTCATTGAAGCTCGCGGCCCCGGCGCCGTTCCCGGCGGGCGCCGACTCCGATGCCGAGCTGCTGCCGCTGCCGTGGTCCATGCCGCCCATGTCGTCGCCCCCACAGGCGGTGAGGAGCAGGACGCCGGCGGTGACGGCGCCCACGGCGGCGATACGGCGGGAGGGGGTGTGGCGCAGGGCGCGGGTGAAGGAAGTCATGGTTGGTTCACCTCAAGTGTCGGTTCTTGTGGACTGTTCGGGCGTACGCGCATCCGCGGGGTCGCGCCTTGTGCGCGCCCGCGAGAGCGGTCCGGCCTACAGCCGCAGAACTGACAAACGGGCGAGATCGGGTCTGCGTGGCGGGGGATTGGGCCGTATGGCGGCGGCGACCTGGGCGAGCAGTTCGGCCGGCCGGGCCTGGTCCTGGGCGAAGGCCGACCTGAGGAGCGAGGCGAGTACCCACGCGCCGAACAGGACCGCCACGCACAGCGAGAGCATGTCCATCGCCATGGCCGGCTGGTGCGTGGTCCGCGTGGCCGGCGAATGTGACGGATCCGCCGGATCTGTCACGTGACGGTCCGCGCCCGCGCCCGGTGCCGGGGAAGCACTCCCTGGGTCGTGGGCCGCGCCGGCCGGATCCACCGTCATCGCGTGGGACGAGGTGCTCGTCGCGGAGTCGGACGACTCCTGAGGATGCCCCATGCTGTGCATCGCGAAGACACCCAGGGCGAGCACCACGACGAGCAGCAGGTGCCCGAGGGCGCCTCCTGCGCGTACGTACCTGCTCGCCTTCACCGGAATCCCGTCACTGGTCGTTTTCTGGCACCGCCATATTACTAAGCTGTTTGGCATTGTCGGTGCGGGGGTGGGACGGGCGCACCCGGCGACCTACGATGAACCCTCACTGGTGCCGGAGGGTTTGCCGTCCTCCGCAGTCGAGAGGAGCGGCCGTGCGTCGGCTGGGGGAGCTGGAGGCCGAGATCATGCACCGCCTGTGGGCCTGGGGGCGTCCGGCGACCGCACGCGACGTGCTGACGGACATCAACAAGCAGCGGCCCCTTGCCTACAGCACCGTCAAGACCGTGGCCGACATCCTGCACGGCAAGGGCATGCTCAAGCGGCACAAGGAGGGCAGGGCCTGGGTGTACGAGCCCACGTGCACGCGCCAGCAGTACACGGCGGCCCTGATGCAGGAGGCCCTCGGCAGCAACCCGGACCCGGCCGGAACCCTCGTCAGTTTCCTCGAACAGATGACGCCGGAGGAGACGGACGCCCTGCGTTCGGCCCTGCGAACGGTCAGGAGGCGGAGCGAAGCATGACCACAGCCGTCGCGCTGGCCGGATACGCCGTGCTGGTCGGCGTCGCGGTGCCGCCGCTGCTGTCGCGGGCGCGCTGGGCCCACCGTGCCCCGGTCCTCGCGGTCGCCGCCTGGCAGGGCCTGATGGCGACGTTCGTCATCACCACCACGCTCGCGGTGTACCACCTGGCCATGTCGGAGCAGCACGCGCGCAACGGCCTCGTCGGGCTGCTCACCGTCTGCGGTCTCGTCACCGGCGCCCCGGCGAGCGGGTCCGCGCCCACCTCGGCCGAGGTCCTGGCGCTCGCAGCCCCCGCCGTGGTCGTACTGCTGCCTGTCGGCTGGCTCGTGCGCTGTGCCTGGCGGGCGCACCGGGCCCGGCAGCGCCACCTGGACCTGCTCACTCTCGTCGGTGAGCCGGCACCCGAGTACGGCGCCACCGTCGTCGACCACGACATCCCGGCCGTGTACTGCCTGCCCGGCCGCTTCCGTCGGGTCGTCGTCACCCGGGGTGCCCTGGCCGCCCTGTCCGAGGACCAGTTGCGGGCCGTGCTGGAACACGAGCGCGCGCACATCCAGGGCAGGCACCATCTGCTCCACCTGTTGGCCGACGCGTTCGCCCGCGCCTTCCCCGGTCTGCCGCTTGCCCGCCATGCCAAGGAGCAGACGGCGCTGCTGGTGGAGATGATCGCGGACGACCGCGCCCTGCGCTTCCACCGGCGAGAGGTGCTGGCCGCCGCGATGTGCGAAGTGGCAGCCGGCCGGGTGCCGCAGACGGCTCTGGGAGCCGGAGGGACCGGCGCACTGATCCGGCTCCGGCGGGTTCTCACCCCGCAGCCCCGCCCGCACCGCGTGACACGGCTGGGCGTCGTGGCGGCCACGGCCGCCGCGCCGCTTCTCCCCCTGCTCGTCGCCTGCGGACCCTGACCCCGGGAGTGACTCTGGCGGATTGGCGCCGCGATGGCCCGGTACGGCCGCTACACGACCATCATCAGCAGCATGGCCGACATGGTTCCGCCCATGCCGATGTGCGCGGCGAGGGCCGCCTCCGGCGCGGCGCCGGCCCTGCGACGGCGGCCCCCGTGACGACCTCGTTCCGTCGCGCGGGCCTTGTCCCACACGGAGAGCGTCAGCGACACCAGGAACACGACGACCGTGTCCGGCATGGTGAGCAGCCAACGGCCCCAGCCGCCGCGCCGACCGCTCTCGCGGCCTCCGGGGAGCCCGTTCCCGGAGGTGACGCGGACGCGTGCCCATACGGACGCGGCGATCGACAGCAGGAAATAGGCGGCCAGGGCGGCGATCAGGATGCGCCAGACGGACGACGACGATGCCTCGGCCCCGACGGCCGAGCCATGGGCGTCGCTACCGGCCATGTCCATCCCCGGCATGGACTCCATCCCCGGCATGGACTCCATGCCGGGCATGGCGCCGTGGCCCAGTGCGAGCACCGGACCGGACGACGTGGTGGTCATCGCCAAGGTCATGATCACCATGCCGGCGCTGCCGACGATGAGGTGCACCCAGCGGCGGCCCTGCTTCCAGCCGCGTTCCCGTGTGTGCCGGACGGCCATCGCGACGGCGCCGAGCCCGAGGAGAGCGAACACGACCGCCCACCACATGCCGGACCCCGCGTACCAGGCGGCCGTCGCGGGCAGGGCCATCGCGGCCATGCACAGCCCCATCAGCAGGTCACCGCCCGCCGCGAACCTGGTGCCGCCGCTGGTCGTCATCACCCGGACCGCGCTGACGGCCGCGACCAGAGCGGCGACCGTCGCGATGGACCAGCTCAGAGCCAGAGTTCCCATCTCCGCCCTTCCTCGTTCGTCCCGCTGAGCACTCGGGAGCTGCTTGACTGCTAGGCCTCTTAGTACGTGACGGGCCGAGGGATCGCTCAGGGAACGTGCGGTATTCGCCCAGGACTTGCCCATACGGGAGCGGGGCGGGCGAAGCCCCTGGACGGTGGTGGGGGAAACGAGCGCTCTGCTCAGTCCTCGCCCACCACGGTCAGGTCGTCACCCAGAGCCGTGGCGATCCGGGCGGCGCGGGAGTGGTCGTCCAGGCGGCGGGTGAGGTAGGCGCAGGCGTGGTGGTGCCGCAGCGACCACCACGCCGCGGAGCCGCCGATGCCCCCCTTGGCGATCTTTCCCTTGTCGCGCACCAAGCCGAGAGTCCATGTGATCCGGGTACCGAACACCTCGTCGTGGCCGGTGATCTGAGAGGCGAGCAGTTCCCGGTGCAGCTCCGGCCCCAGCAGGTGGCACACGGGTCCGTCCTCGCTGGTGAGGCGGGAGAAGAAAGCCGCCATCGCGGTGGCCGTGGTGTGCAGATTGACCGCGCCGAACACCGACTGCCGCCAGATCCGGGAGTTCGTCCGCTCCGTTTCCAGGGCACCGTGGGGAATGCCGAGCCAGGGCGCGGCATGGAGTTGTCGCGGCCAGTCGGGGTGCGCGTGTTCGAGGTCGGCGACGCGGTCCAGCGCGAGGTGCGGTAACCCGAACCAGGCATCGAGACCCAGTGCGGGCCGCACGACGTCGTTGAACATCGCCCCCAGCGTCGTCCCCGCGGCCGCGCGCAGGATGCCGTCGACCAGGTGACCGTACGTCAGGGCGTGCTCCCCGAGGGCGGTTCCCGGCTCGTACTCCGGCGCCGCACGCGCCAGGCTGTCCCGCAGCCCGGTGTCGTCCAGCAGGTCGAGGCCCGCGGCGTCGGCCGGGAAACGCGGCTGGCCGGCCTGGTGGGTGAGCACATGACGGAGAGTGGTCCGCTCCTTGCCCCGGACTCCGTACTCCTTCCAGTGCCCGGCGATCGGCTCGTCCAGTGTCAGCGCCCCTTCGCGCACCGCGACCAGAGCCGCGAGCGTGACGAACGTCTTCGACAGGGAGTAGGGCATGACCAGGGTGTCGGCCCGCCACGGACGGCTCCGCCCGGCATCGGCCCACCCGGCGTTGAGCCGGACGACTTCACGCCCCTGGCGCCAGACCGACAGCCCCGCGCCGGTCTCCCTTCCCTCGTCCACCAGTTGCTGGAAGGTCCGGCGTACCTCCTCGTACCCGTCCGCGGTGAACCCCTCGACCTTCATGGTTGCCCTTCCTCCGTTCCAGCGTGCGCCCCACCGCGAACTCCGGTCCCAGGAAGGGGTTGCCGTAGTCGGGCGACTCGTCCATGAGAGTACGGCTCGAAGGCACCGGAGAAAGGGGGTCAGATGCCTTGTAGAGGCCGATGGCGGGGGTACGACCCGGCGGCAGCGGCAGCGGGTGGGGCGATGTCGTGCCGTCTCAGCGGACATCGAGGCACCACTCAGGGGTGCGCGGAACCGCGCGACAAGTCACGGATGCCATCGCCGCAAGGTCGTTGACCTGGCCGGGGAGCGGGCACCGGTTGGCCGGCCGGGGGCCGGACAGGCGTCGCTTCACTCGGACAGGCGTCGCTTCACTCGGACAGGCGCAGTCCGATGCCGCCGTGTGGCGGTCGACACCCACTGGTGCGGGCGGTTCGGGGAACGCGGTTCCTATGACAGAGACGACCGGACTCGGGCTGCCCAAGGGAATCCTGGCCTGCCTCTTCGACCTCGACGGGGTCATCACCAAGACCGCCGTGGTCCACGCGGCCGCGTGGAAGCGGACGTTCGACGCGTTCCTGCGGCAGCGCGACGGCACGGACTTCCGGCAGTTCGACGACATCACGGACTACGACGAGTACGTGGACGGACGCCCCCGCGCCGACGGTGTCCGCACCTTCCTCGCCTCCCGGGGCATCGAACTGCCCGAGGGGGAACCCGATGACCCACCCGACGCACCGACGGTCCACGGCCTCGGCAACCGCAAGAACGGGCTGGTGCTGGAACTGATCCGCGAGGGCGGTGTCGAGGTGTACGAGGGCACGATGCGCTACGTGGCGGCGGTCCGCGCGCACGGGCTGCGCACCGCCGTGGTGTCGTCCAGTGCCAACTGCCGGGAGGTCCTTCGGTCGGTGGGCGCGGAGCACCTCTTCGACGTGCGGGTCGACGGAATCGTGGCGGCCGACCGGGGGTTGCCCGGCAAGCCGCGGCCCGACACGTTCCTCGCCGCCGCGCGGGACCTCGGCGTGGAGCGGCAGGAGGCCGCGGTGTTCGAGGACGCGCTGGCGGGCATGGACGCCGGGCGCGCGGGCCACTTCGGGTACGTCGTCGGGGTGGACCGCGTCGGACAGGCCGACGCCCTGTACGCCCACGGCGCCGACCGCGTCGTACGGGATCTCGCCGAACTGCTGGAGCGCCCGTGATCGCCCACACCTCCTACGCCGTCGAGCCCTGGTGTCTGCGGGAGCGCGGGCTGCACCTCGACGTGCTGCCGCAGAGCGAGTCGGTGTTCGCGCTGGCCAACGGGCACGTCGGCTGGCGCGGCAACCTCGACGAGGGCGAACCGCACGGACTGCCCGGCTCGTACCTGGGCGGCGTCCACGAACTCCACCCGCTGCCCTACGCCGAGGCGGGCTACGGTTATCCGGAATCCGGGCAGACGGTCATCAACGTCACCAACGGCAAGATCATCCGACTGCTCGTCGACGACGAGCCGTTCGACCTGCGCTACGGCCGGCTGCGCTCCCACGAACGCGTCCTCGACCTGCGCACCGGACTGCTGCGGCGCACCTGCGAGTGGACGTCGCCGGCCGGGTCCACCGTGCGGGTGCGTTCCACCCGGCTGGTCTCGTTCACGCAGCGCGCGATCGCCGCCATCGCCTACGAGGTGGAGGCGGTGGGCTGCGAGGTGCGAATCGTGACGCAGTCCGAGCTGGTGGCCAACGAGCAACTGCCCGAGCGGAAGGGCGATCCCCGGACGGCGGTCGCCCTGCAGTCGCCGTTGGAGCCGGAGGAGCACTTCGCGGACGGCCACCGGCTGCGGCTCGTGCACCGTACCCGGCGCAGCGGCCTGAGGGTCGGCGCGGCCGCCGACCATGTCATCACGGGACCGGAGCCGACCACGACACGCGCCGAGAGCAGGGACGACGTCGCCCGCCTCACCGTCACCTCGGTCCTGAAACCGGGGCAGAGCCTGCGGATGGAGAAGCTCGTCTCCCACGGCTGGTCGGGCACCCGCTCCCTGCCCGCCGTCAGTGACCAGGTCGACGCGGCCCTCGCGGCGGCCGCGCACGGCGGCTGGCCGGGGCTCGTCGACGAGCAACGCGCCTACCTCGATGCCTTCTGGGCGCGCTCCGACGTCGAGGTCGACGGCGACGAGGAGATCCAGCAGGCGGTGCGGTTCGGCCTGTTCCACGTCCTGCAGGCCGGGGCCCGCGCCGAGCAGCGCGCGATCCCGGCGAAGGGCCTCACCGGCTCCGGGTACGACGGCCACGCCTTCTGGGACACCGAGACGTTCGTGCTGCCCCTGCTCACCTGCACCTCGCCCGGCGCGGTCGCCGAGGCCCTGCGCTGGCGGCAGAACACGCTGCCCGCCGCCCGCGAGCGCGCGGTGCAACTCGGGTTGCGCGGCGCCGCGTTCCCGTGGCGGACCATAGAGGGCTCGGAGGGTTCCGCGTACTGGCCGGCGGGCACGGCCGCGTTCCATGTGAACGCCGATATCGCCGACGCCGCGGTCCGCTACACGGCCGCCACCGGCGACACGGCCTTCGAGCGGGACACCGCCGTCGAACTGCTGGTGGAGACCGCCCGGCTGTGGCGTTCGCTCGGCCACCACGACCCCCACGGGGCTTTCCACATCAACGGCGTGACCGGCCCCGACGAGTACAGCGCCGTCGCCGACGACAACACGTACACCAACCTCATGGCCCGCGCGAACCTGCGGGCCGCCGCCGACGTCGTCGAACGCCATCCGAGGCGGGCCGCGGAACTCGGCGCCGACACCGAGGAGAGTGCCGCCTGGCGGGACGCCGCCGACGCCATGCACATCCCGTACAACCACGATCTCCGCGTCCACGAGCAGCACGCCGGGTTCACCCGCTGCCAGCGCTGGGACTTCGCGAACACACGGCCCGACCAGTATCCGCTGATGCTGCACTTCCCGTACTTCGACCTCTACCGCAAGCAGGTCGTCAAGCAGGCGGACCTGGTGCTGGCGATGTACAAGTGCGGTGACTTCTTCGACGAGGAGCACACGGCCCGCAACTTCGCCTACTACGAGCCCCTGACCGTCCGCGACTCGTCCCTGTCGGCGTGCTGCCAGGCTGTCATGGCGGTGGCGGCCGGGCACCTCTCCCTGGCGTACGACTACCTGACCGAGGCGGCGCTGATGGACCTGGGGGACCTGGAGCACAACACACGCGACGGTCTGCACATCGCGTCGCTCGCGGGCACGTGGATGGCGCTCGTGGCGGGCTTCGGCGGGATGCGTCACCACGGCGACTTCCCGGAGTTCACCCCCCGGCTCCCGGAGCGGCTCAGCCGCCTGGCCTTCCACCTGGAACTGCTGGGCAGCCGGCTACGCGTGGAGATCAGGCCCAGGACCGCCACGTACACGCTGCTGGACGGCGGACCTCTGACGGTCCGTCACTATCAGGAGCCCTTCACGCTCGACGGCGAGAAGCCGCGCGCCTTCGACATCCCCGCACCGAGGCCGCGCCCGGCTCCCGAACAGCCGCCGCACCGGGGGCCGATGCATCCGAGGGGTTCGCGGAGCTGACGGAGGAGGGGGCGGCCCGACCGCGTTCGGTCACCGGTCACGCATGCGTCGGGTGAGGGGGCGGGCGGGCATCAGGAAGCGCCCTGCGACAGCTCCGACCTGGTGATGAGCGCCACATTTTCCCCATACGGCGTGACTTGACATTAGCTCGCCTTATGGGCGATAAAGAATGTGCTTTGGGCATTGACTCACGCAGCGTGACCTTCGTGGCGTGACAGCCGACGAACGTCCTACCTGAGTGAGCGCAGCGTGTCCCACATCGCCGTCCCGGACCAGCAGGCTCCGGACCCCGCAGACGCCTGGAAGGCGTGGCGAGCCGAGCGGCACAGGTCGGTCACCTCACCCACCGGGAACCTCGCCCTCGTCGAAACCCGCTGGTTCCCCGCCGGTGAGCGCCCCGACCTCGACGCGGCCCGTGCCGGGCAGCCGGAGACCGTGAGCGTCACCACGGTCGAGCGCACGGACCTCGTCACCGGGGAGCCCGAGCACGGCCTGCGGTTCTGGGACGCCCAGTCGCCGGCCATCCGGCACTTCGAGCGCACGGACGCCTTCCCGTACGACCCGGCGTGGGTCCTCCAGGCCGCGTACACCCCGGTGACGGACGCCCGACGCGTCGCCTTCGAGCACATCCGGGACAACGGCGGCACCCGCGACCTCGTCGTGCCCGGCGACATCTCGCTCACCGTGGACGGCCGCGCCTACACGCTGAGTGCCTTCGACGACGACGGGACCCTGCTGCTCGTCTTCGGTGACCCCACCAACGGCGGGTCCACCTACGGCGCCGGGCGGTTCCTCTTCGTGGAGCGAACCGCCGAGGAAGGCCGCGTCGTCCTCGACTTCAACCGGGCCTTCGTTCCGCCCTGCGGCTTCTCCGACCAGTACAACTGTCCCATGCCGCCGCGGCAGAACCGTTTCCACCTGCCCGTCGAGGCAGGCGAGACGCGCCCCGTCTTCCGCGGCGGCTTCCTCGCGCAGCACTGATCGACCGGGCTCGGCCCCGACCGGTCGTCGCGCTCACTCCCTGCTCCTCACCTTCCCCCGGGCCCCCGCAGCCTTCCGGCACGGCCGCACGAAAGCGTGTATCCCCATGAGCATCAAGAAGACCTCCCTGTACGGCACCGCCACGACGGCCGTCCTGGCCGTCACCCTCACCGCCTGCGGCGGAGGCTCGGGCGGCGCCGGCGCCTCCGGCGGCTCGTACGACAAGGACGCCACGGTCAACATCGGCTCGCTCTACGAGCCCCAGAACCTCGACAACACCGCGGGCGGCGGCCAGGGCGTCACCGAGGCCCTCAACGGCAACGTCTACGAGGGGCTGTTCAGGCTCACGGACGACGGCGAGGTCGAGAAGCTCCTCGCCCAGGACTACAAGGTCAGCGGCGACGGCCTCACGTACACCTTCACCCTGCGCGACGGCGTGAAGTTCCACAGCGGTAAGACGCTGACCAGCGAGGACGTCAAGTACAGCCTGGAGAAGGTGCTCGCCGAGGACTCGCAGTCCGCGCGCAAGAGCAACCTGGAGGTCGTCAAGGACATCGCCACGCCCGACGCCAGGACCGTGAAGGTCACGCTCTCGCAGAAGTCGATCTCGTTCGTCTACAACCTCTCCTACGTCTGGATCATCAACTCCGAGGCGAAGAACCTGAAGACGACCGAGGACGGCACCGGCCCGTACAAGCTGAACAAGTGGACCCGCGGCTCCGCCCTCAGCCTCGACCGGTTCCCCGGTTACTGGGGCGACGCGGCGGCCAACAAGCAGGTCGTCTTCCACTACTACAAGGACGCCACGGCGCTGAACAACGCGCTGCTGACCAACGCCGTCGACGTCGTCACCAGCGAGCAGTCGCCCGACGCCCTCGACCAGTTCAAGAACAACCAGAACTACAAGGTCAACGACGGCGACTCGACGACCAAGCTGCTGCTCGCCTTCAACGACAAGGCGAAGCCCTTCACGGACGTCAAGGTCCGCCAGGCCGTGTCCTCCGCCATCGACGACAAGAAGCTCCTCGACTCCGTCTGGGGCGGCTACGGCAAGCTCATCGGCTCCATGGTGCCGCCCACCGACCCCTGGTACGAGGACCTCACCGACGTCAACGCGTACGACGTCGCGCGCGCCAAGAAGCTGCTGAAGGAGGCCGGTTACGAGGACGGCTTCACCTTCACCCTCGACACCCCGAACTACGACCCGCACCCGACCGCGGCGACCTTCATCAAGTCCCAGCTCGCTAAGGTCGGCATCACGGTCAAGATCAACACGATCACGGCGGACGAGTGGTACACGAAGGTCTACAAGAACCGCGACTTCACGGCCACGCTCCAGGAGCACGTCAACGACCGTGACCTGGTCTGGTACGGCAATCCCGACTTCTACTGGGGCTACGACAACAAGCAGGTCACGCAGTGGGTGGAGCAGGCCGAGCAGGCATCCAGCACGGCTGAGCAGACCGAGCTGCTGAAGAAGGTGAACCGCAAGACCGCCGAGGACGCGGCCAGCGACTGGCTGTACCTGTACCCGCAGATCGTGGTCGCGAACAGCAAGCTGTCCGGCTACCCGCTCAACGGCCTGAACTCGCAGTTCTTCGCCTACGACATCAAGAAGAAGGGCTGATGGGGCGCTACCTGCTGCGCCGCTTCGCCTTCCTGCTGGTGTCGCTGGCTCTGGCGAGCGTGGTGCTGTTCGTGCTGCTGCGCATGCTGCCCGGCGACCCCGCCAACGCGCTCACCTCGGTGGGCGCGAGCCCCGAGCAGATCGCGGCGGCACGGCACTCCATCGGCTCCGACAGGCCGCTGCCCGAGCAGTTCACGCACTGGATCGGCCAGGTGGCGACCGGCGACCTCGGCACGTCGTTCGTCAGCTCACTGCCGGTCGGGCCCGAGGTCGGCTCGCGCCTGAACGTGACGGTCCCCCTCACGCTCGCCGCGTTCGTGCTGGCGGTCCTCATCGCCGTGCCGGCGGGGTTCGTCGCCGCGTACAAGCGGCACACCTGGTACGGCGCGCTGCTCAGCGGGGCGTCCCAGCTGGGCATCGCCGTACCCGTGTTCTGGCTGGGGATGATCCTCGTCGCCGTCTTCGCGCTGAACGCGGGCTGGCTTCCCGCCGGCGGCTTCCCGCCGGACGGCTGGAACCAGCCGGGCGAGGCCGTCCGCTCCCTGGTCCTGCCGGTCGTGACGATCGCGCTGGTCATGAGCGCCTCGCTGATCCGGTACGTCCGGTCCGCGACGCTCGACGTCCTGGGCAGCGACTATCTGCGTACGGCGCGGGCCCTGGGCTCGTCGTTCGGGCGGGCCATGTGGCGGCACGGGCTGCGCAACGCCTCCGTGCCGGTGGTGTCCGTCCTCGGTATCGAGCTCGCCTCGACGCTGCTCGGCGCCGTCGTCGTGGAGTCGGTGTACGCGCTGCCGGGTCTCGGCTCGATGCTCGCGACCGGCATCGCCCAGCACGACTACCCCGTCATCCAGGGCGTGCTGTTCGTGTCCACGCTCGCCGTCCTGCTGATCGGCTTCGCCGCCGACCTGGTGCAGCGGATCATCGACCCGCGGCTGCGCGGCAGGCTCTCGGGAGGCGCCCCATGACGCAGATCGTTCGGACACCGCATGAAGGACCGCGGGCAGCGTCCGCGAAGCGGCCGGGCAGGTCGGCAGTGAGCCGCCGCTCGGTCACGCTGATCACCGGGTGCGTCCTGTCCGGCATGATCCTCCTGCTCGCGCTGGTCTCGCTCTTCTGGACCCCGTACGCGCCCGACGACACCTCCGGCGGACGGCTCACCGGGCCCGGCGCGGGCCATCTCCTCGGCACGGACAAGCTGGGCCGCGACCTGTTCACGCAGCTGATGACGGGCTCCCGGATCGCCGTCGAGGCAGGCCTTGGATCGGTACTCATCGCGGCCGTCGCCGGGGTCACGCTGGGCGTGCTCGCCGCGTTCGCGCAGGGCTGGCTCGACGACACGCTGTCCGCGTTCCTCGACATCCTGATCGCCTTCCCGACGCTGCTGCTGGCGATGCTCATCGTCGCCGCACGCTCGGCCACCCTGGGATCCGCCGTGCTCGCCATCGGCCTCGCCCAGAGCGCCGTCGTGGCACGGGTCGTCCGCATCCTCGTCAAACGGGTGCTGGCGCAGGACTACATCACGGCCGCCCGCACGTCCGGCACGTCCTGGCCGCGGATCGTGGCCGGGCACGTCCTGCCCAACATCTGGCCCACCCTCGTGGTGAACCTCGCGCTCCAGTTCGGGCTCGCGGTGCTCGCCGAGGCGGGTCTGTCCTATCTGGGTCTGGGCGCGCCGCCGCCCAACGCCTCATGGGGCCGCATGCTCCAGGAGGCCCAGGCCACCTTCACCACGGCTCCCGCGGGCGCACTCGCCCCCGGCGTGCTGCTCGTCCTGCTCGTGATCGGTGTGAACCTCGTCGCCGACGGTCTGCGCGACACCCTCGACCCGGCGACCGGGCGGAGGCGGTCATGACCCTCCTCGACATACGCGGCCTGACCATCCGCACCACGGACGGACACACCCTGGTCGACGACCTCTCGCTGACCATCGCGGGCGGCGAACGACGGGGACTCATCGGCGAGTCGGGCTCCGGCAAGTCGCTGACCACCCTCGCCGTGCTCGGACTGCTCCCCGACGGTATGACCGCCACCGGCAGCATCGAACTCGCCGGCACCCAGATCGTGGGCGCCCGCGAGAAACACCTCACGCGCGTACGCGGCACGGACGCCGCCATCGTCTTCCAGGAGCCGCTGACCGCGCTCGACCCGCTGATGCGCGTCGGCCGGCAGATCGCGGAACCCCTCGCCCGGCGGCGCGGCCTGAAGGGCGCCGAACTCCAGCGTGCGGTCGCCCGGGCTCTGGAGCAGGTGCGGCTGCCGGAGCCCGACCGCATCGCCCGCGCCTTCCCGCACGAGATCTCCGGCGGCCAGCGCCAGCGCGTCGCGCTCGCCATGGCGCTGGCCTGCGAGCCGAAGCTGCTCATCGCCGACGAGCCGACCACCGCGCTCGACGTGTCCGTGCAGGCGGACATGCTCGACCTGATCGACACGCTCGTACGCGAACGGGACATGGCCGTCCTCTTCGTCAGCCATGACCTCGCGGTCGTCGCCCGGGTCACCGACCGCGTCCTGGTCATGAAGGACGGCCGGGCGGTCGAGGAGGGCGACGTCCGCGAGATCGTGCGGCGACCGCGCGAGGAGTACACAGCAGCACTGGTGGCAAGCGCCCGGCGGCTGGAGTCCGCCCTGGACACCAGGCGCGCCCGATGACACCCGTACCAGAGCCTGAGGAGCGCGTGGTGACGCCCGTACCGCAGACGACGCCCGTACTGGAGCTGAGCGACGCCTCGCTGCGGTACCGGGGCAGTGGCGCCCCGGTCGTCCGGGACGTCTCGCTCGCCGTCGAGTCCGGCCGGAGCCTCGCCCTCGTCGGCGAGTCGGGTGCGGGCAAGACGACGCTGCTGCGGCTGCTGCTCGGCCTGGCCCGGCCCACCTCCGGCACCGTGCGCTTCGACGGTGACGTGCTGAGCCTGCGGGACCGTGAGCAGATGCGCCGCTTCCGGCGCAGCGTGCAGTGTGTCTTCCAGGACCCGTACTCCTCGCTCGACCCGCGCCGGCGCGTCGGCGGGATCGTCGCCGAGCCGCTTCGTTCGCTCGGCCTCGACACACGGCGTACCGCGGAGCCCAAGGTGGCCGAGGCCCTGGAGCGGGTCGGGCTGCCGGCCGATGCCGCCGAACGCTATCCGCACGAGTTCTCCGGCGGTCAGCGCCAGCGCATCGCGATCGCCCGCGCCACCGTGTGCCACCCGAGGGTGCTGCTCGCCGACGAGCCGGTCAGCGCGCTCGACGTCACCACCCGGATCAAGGTGGTCGACCTGCTGGCCGAGCTGAAGCAGGAGCGCGGCCTCACCCTCGTCATGGTCTCCCACGACCTGTCGGTCGTCGCCTCCCTGTGCGAACGCACCGCCGTCCTTGAACGCGGTGTCGTCGTCGAACACGGCGACACCGCCCAGGTACTCGGCGACCCCGCGCACCCGTACACGCGCCGCCTCATCGACAGCGTGCCGCGGCTGCCCGCATGAAGCGGCGCGGGGCGCGGCGCCGCCCGCTGGAGTGGCCCAACCACCCTGCGCCCCGTGCCCGTTGACTCCGACACCCACCACGTGCTTGCATCCCGGCTATGCCTCCGCTGGAGCCTCTGACCCGCCGCCGCGCCGTGGATCTCGTACGCGTGGCCGCCGCGCTGTGTCGGCTTTCCGTTTGACCGGCTGTCCCTCGGTTCTCTCCTTCGACGGCCGCGTCCCGTAGGCCCTGCTCGCCGCGGGCCGCGCGTGCGCCGTGCCCTGCCCGAACCTTTCCTTGTACCTAAAATGGATGAGGAGGACCTGCCATGTCCGCTGCCGGCTCCGCCGCCCACCACGAAACCGCCTACGACCGCCGCAGGCTGCGCCAGTGGCTCGCCGGGGAGGCCAGAGCGGACGGGGTCACGCGCCGCAGGCTCCTCACCCTGCTCGCCGCGACCGCCGCCGCCACCACGCCCCCCACGGCGCCTTCGGCTCGCGCGGCCCACTCACCGATCGTCAAGCCGTTGCCCCCCGAGTGGTTCATTCAGCGCGGCACCAACGCCGAGACCCGCTGGGAGGCGCTGCGCGGCACCGGCCCCCACACGCCCAACGAGCTGTTCTTCGTCCGCAACCACACCGCGACGCCCGTCCTGGACGCAGCCGACTGGCGGCTGAGGCTGTGGGGTGACGGACTGCGTGGCGCGCCCGGCGAGGACACACCGGTCGAGTTCGGCTACGACGACCTGCGGGCCCTGCCCTCCGTCACCCGTAGCGTGCTCGTCGAGTGTGCCGGAAACGGACGCAGCTTCTACACGACGCAGCAGGGTGAGACGGTCACCGGCACCGCCTGGACGCTCGGCGCGGTCGGCGTGGCGCGCTGGCGCGGGGTGCGCCTGGCCGACGTGCTGCGCAGGGCCGGACTGTCCCCGCACGCGGTGGACGTACAGCCGCGCGGCCTGGACGCCGCGTACGTCAGCGGTGGCGAGAACCTCGGCCGGGTGCGCCGGCCGCTGCCGTTGGCCAAGGCACTGGACGACGTGCTGCTCGCCTACGAGATGAACGGCGAGCCGCTGCCGTACGACCACGGGTACCCGGTGCGGGTGCTGGTGCCGTCGTGGGTGGGGATCGCGTCGATCAAGTGGGTCGGCGACATCGAGGTGTCCGCTCAGCCGCTGTACTCGCCGTGGAACACCACGTTCTACCGGCTGTTCGGCTCCGCGTACCCGGAGGAGGGCAGTGCGCCGCTCACCCGGCAGACCCCCAAGAGCGCCTTCGAGCTGGCGAGCGGCGCGAGGTTCACGGTGGGCGACGGGCAGGTGCTGCACGGCCGGTCCTGGTCGGGCGCGGGAGCCGTCGCGCGGGTCGACGTCAGCACCGACGACGGGGCGAGCTGGCGGCCCGCCCGCCTCCACGACCGGCCGCGGGCCGACACCTGGACGCGCTGGTCCCTGCCCTGGACGCCCGAAACGCCCGGCGCGACGCACCTGCTGGCCCGCGCCACCGACACGGCAGGCCACACCCAGCCGGTCACCGCCGTGCCCAACACCCAGGGCTATCTGTTCGACGCGCTGGTGCGGCATCCGGTGACCGTGGCGTAAACAGGTCGCGCCGGGTGCGCCGTGCCCGGCGGAGGCGGCCGATCACACCGGAGCGACGGAGTGCCGCTGCGGCTCGGTCACCACCGTGGTCACACCCCGGGCACGCAACGCCTCCAGAACGCCCGGGTCGGCGTCGACGTCGGTCACCAGGGTCCAGTCCTCGCCCAACGGCGTCCAGGTGTGGAAGGGCCGACGCCCCAACTTCGCCGCATGCGCGAGGACATACACATGGTCGGCACGCGCGGCCATCAGCTCCTTGAGACGGGTCTGCCGCAGATCCGCCTCGCAGATGCCGAGTTCGGGCGAGATACCGTCCGTGCCGAGGAACACCCGGTCGAACGTCATCCGCTCCAGGGCCGCTTCCGTCAGCGGACCCACGAAGCCCTGGCTGAGCGGGCGGAGCGTACCGCCGAGGCACTCGACGTGGACGGTCTCCACATCGGCCAGTGCCTGGAGCGCGGTCAGCCCGGTCGTCGCCACCGTGACATCCTCCGCGGTGCGCAACTCGTGCGCGAGCGCGCCGACCGTCGAGCCCGCGTCCAGCAGCAGCGTCTCACCGGGCCGCACCTGCTCGGCGGCCCACCGGGCGATGGCCTGCTTCGCCTCGAACGCCTCACCGGTCCGCTGCCGCAGCGACGCCTCGGGGTGGGCGGACAGCGCCATCGCACCGCCGTAGGTCCGGGCGAGCCGCCCGTCGGTGGTGAGCTTCGCCAGGTCACGGCGGATGGTGGAGGCCGTCACCCCGAACAGCTGCGAGAGCTCGTCGACGCTCGCCAGACCGGTGGTGGTGGCGAGGTGGACGATCTGGTCGCGCCGCGCCTTCGATCCGATCGCAGACATCAGTCCTTGGGTCCTCTGGTGCCTCGTGGTGCCACGGATGGAGTGGACGACCGGGTGGTCAGCGGCCAGCCGGAGCGGTCGACATCTCGGCGGCCTGGCGCAGGGCCTCGACCATGCTACGGGCATCGGCGCGCCCTGTCCCCGCGATGTCGAACGCCGTGCCGTGGTCAACGGACGTACGGATCACGGGCAGTCCGACCGTCAGGTTGACCCCGGCCTCGATACCGAGCACCTTGACCGGGCCGTGGCCCTGGTCGTGGTACATCGCCACGATGAGGTCGTAGTCCCCGCGTGACGCGAGGAAGAACGCGGTGTCGGCCGGGAGCGGCCCCCGGGCGTCGATGCCGTCGGCGCGCAGCACCTCCAGCGCCGGGACGATCTTCTCCTCCTCCTCGCCGTACCCGAACAGCCCGTTCTCGCCCGCGTGCGGGTTGATACCGCAGACACCGATCCGGGGCTGCGGAACTCCCGCGCGCACCATCGCCTCGTGGCCCCGCCGCACCGTGCGCTCGACGAGTCCGGGCTCGATGCGGTTGACGGCGTCGATCAGGCCGATGTGGGTGGTGACATGGATGACCTTCACCTTCGGGGTGGACAGCATCATCGACACCTCCTCCACCCCGGTGAGGTGGGCGAGGAGTTCGGTGTGCCCGGGGTAGAGGTGGCCCGCCGCGTGCAGCGCCTCCTTGTTGAGGGGTGCCGTGCAGATGCCCTGCACGTCACCGCGCATCGCCAGCTCGGCGGCGACCCGCACATAGTGGTACGCGGCGTCCCCGGCCTTCGGGGACAGCTTTCCCCACGGCAGGTCCGCCGGGAGCAGGGCGAGGTCGATGACATTGACGCGGCCCGGTGTGAACTCGGCCTGCGCCGGGCTCTCCACGGGCACGATCGTGCAGTCGACGCCGACGATGCGGGCCGCCTGGCGCAGCCGTTCGGCGTCGCCGACGACCACCGGACGGCAGTCGCGGAGCGTGTCGGGGTGCAGCAGCGCCGGGACCACGACCTCCGGTCCGATACCGGCGCCGTCGCCCATGGTCACCGCGATGACCGGGAGCGCGCGTGGGGTGGCGCCGGTCCGGTCGGCGGTGGGGGCGGTGGGGGCTGCGTTCACAGGACTTCTCCTTGGAGACGGGATCGTACGGAGTGCACCGGGGCGGGGTGCGGGCGCTCGGGGCGCAGGGCCTGAGCGATGCGTGACAGCGAGTCGGCCTCGCCGAAGCTGCCGGGGCGGGTGACGACGGAACGGCCGTCCGGGGCATGGGAGTGCACGGCGCCGTGATGGATCTCGGCGACCGGTCGCAGCTGTGTGATGCGCAGAGCGTCCAGGACGCGGCGGGCGGTCTCGCCTCCGGTGAGAACGAGGTCGCTGTCGCCCGCCACACCGGCGACGGCCGCGGCGAGCGCGGTGACGAGCTCGCGGGAGGAAGCGGGGGAAACGGGTCCGGTGAGGCTGACCACGGTGATGCCGTGCGGTGTGATGTCCAGCCGGCCGGCCGGGGAGCTCGTGAGCTCGCCGGGGGAGAGGGGCACATGCCGGGCACCCACGGCGGTGAGCCGGGCGATCTGCTCGGCGGCGGTGGGCTCGGCGGTACCGACCACGACCAACAGCGGCCGCCGTGCTGTGCCGTTGGGGCGGTGCGTCGTCGTCTGCGGGTCCGGCGCGAGCCGCCGGCCCAGCGCGGCGGCGAGGCCTCCCGTGCCCAGCATCCTTACGTCCGGCCCGAGTTCGTGCGCCGCTCCGGCGATCAGGTTCAGGTCCTCGTCCGTCTCCGCGTCGCACACAGGGTGTTGTCCCTGCGCGAAACACGCACGCAGCTGATCGGTCAGCGCACCCCCACGTACGACGGACAGCGGGACGAGCGCCGTCGGTACGCCGAGCAGCGCGTGGGAGACGGAGCGCGGCGGGGGACGGCCCTCGGCCCGCCAGGCGTCCGTCGTGTGCAGCGGGACTCCCCGCAGGTGCACGACCCCGCCACGCACGGTGCGGCCCGCGACCGGCAGCGCGGGCGCGATCACCACACCCCGGGCCCCGGCCGCGTACGCGGCGGTCTCGGCGGCGAGGTTGCCGCGCAGCAGCGAGTCCACCTTCTTGAACAGCACTCCGGCGTGGGTGGCGCCCGCGGCGACGGCGGCCCGCACCGAGCGCGCGGCACGCGCGGCGGGCAGCTGCCGGCTGTCGAGGTCGACCACGACGCTCTCACCCGCAGGGGGGAGAGCTGCGGTCCCGTCTGCGGCACAGAGGCCGCCGGCGGGCGCCCCCAGCACGATCCGGCTCGGCAGGCGCAGCGCCATCGCGGTCTCCGCGGCACCCGACAGATCGTCGGCGAGCGCGAGCACACGGTGAGGGGACACGGGAACCTCCTCGGACGACCGGGACGGCCTCTCGGGCACCGATGATGACACGAGTTGCGCGATTCGCGCGAGACCCCTTGCGCACTTCGCGCAGCCGTGCCACCTTTTCCGGCGCGACACCTGTTCGTCGCCCGCCGGACCGGATCAGCCCGGCCGGCCCGGCACCCTCGCGAGCCGGACCGGGTGGGAACTACCGGAGCCGGTCGCCCACGGAAAGCAAGAAGGTCGACGATGACCCCATCTCCCCAGAGTGCATCCCCCGAGCACGAGCCGCCGAGCCGCCGCACCTTGTTGCGCTGGGGCGCCCTCGGCGGAGCCGGGCTCGCCCTCGGCCCGCTCAGCGCGTGCGCCGGTCCCACCGGAGCCCCCGGCCCCGGCACCCTCACCCTCGGCCTGAACCGCTCGCTGGTGAGCCTGGACAACAAGCTCAACCAGTTCGACGCGGCGATCACCGTGCAGCGCGCCGTCCGTCAGGCCCTCACCCGTATCGGCCCCCGAATGAAGGTCCAGCACGTCCTCGCCGACCGCTTCGAGATGACGGAGCCCACCGCGTGGACGGTCCGTCTGCGTGAGGGCGTCCGCTACTCCGACGGCAGCCCCGTCACCGTCGAGGACGTCGCGACCGCCCTGCGCATGTACGCCAAGGTCAACGGCTCCTTCATCCTCGGCCTGTTCCCCGAACTGCCCACGGTCGAGCCGACCGGCGAGCGCACCTTCCGGCTGCGCACCGAACGCCCCGTGCCCGTCCTCGACCGCCTGATGGCCAACATCCACATCACCCCGGCCGCCGCCAACCGTCCCGAGGAACTCCAGAGCGGCCTCGGCTCCGGCCCCTACCGGGTGGTGAAGGCCAACGGCGGCGCCGGCGAGTACACCCTCGCCCGCAACACCAGGTACTGGGGGCCCCGGCCGCACGTCGACACCGTCCGCGTGCGCTTCGTGCCCGAGGAGGCCAGCCGGGTCATCGCCCTGCGCAGCGGCGAACTGGACGTCGTCGACACCCTCACGCCCGACTCGGCCGAACAGCTCACCGGTCTGCCCGGCGTCACCGTCCAGGAGACCTCCGGCGTCCGTATCTGCCAGCTCTTCTTCAACTTCCGCAAGCCGAAAGGGCATCCGCTCGCCGACCCCCGGGTCCGACGCGCCCTGACGTACGCCATCGACGGCGAGTCCCTCATCCGCGACGTCCTCACCGACTCCGCCGACCCCGCCGAGGGTGTCGTCCCCCTCGCCCTCGAAGGCGCGGTCCGTACCGGCTCCTACACCTACGACCCCGCGAAGGCGAAGTCCTTGCTGAAGTCGCTGGGCGCGGACGACGTGCGGATCAAAATCATCTGGGAGTCGGGTGAGTTCGCCGCCGACACCTCCGTCATGGAGGCCGTCGTCGACATGCTCCAGGAGATCGGCGTACGCGCCCGGCTCCAGCAGTTCCAGCCCGGCGGCGACATCCTGAAGTGGCGTCAGGGACGTGGCGGCGACTGGGACGTCATCGGCAACGGCTTCCCCGGCACCACCGGCCAGGCCCTCACCTCCCTCCAGGGCATGTACGGCGGCACAGCGGAGAAGGAACGCACCCGTGACACCTATATGGGCTTCGTCGTCCCGCACATCGAGCAGCAACTCTCCGACGCGGCCGTCGAGGTCGACGCCACCGAGCGGAACAAGAAGCTGGTCGCCGTGCAGCACACCATCTGGGACACCTGGCCCTGCCTGTGGGCGTTCGCGCCGAAGACCCTCCTCGCCCGCCGCGACCGTGTGCGCGACCTGGACCTGCTGACGCTCAACTCGTACGACCTGTCCGCCGTACGGCTGGAGGGCTGACCCGTGCCGACCTATCTCGCCCGCCGTCTCGGCCAGAGCCTGCTGACCGTCTTCCTCACCCTGACCACGGTGTTCCTGCTGGTGCGGCTCGCCCCCGGCGACCCGGCCGCCGCGTACGCGCCCCCCTCCGCATCGAGCGCCGACCTGGCCCGCATCCGGGCGGAGTTCGGCCTGGACGACCCGCTGTTCACCCAGTACGGGATCTTCCTGCGCGACCTGTTCACCGGGAACCTGGGAACGAGCTACTCCTTCCACGCCCCGGCCTTCGACGTGGTCATGGACCGCATGCCCTACACCGTCACCCTCGCCGTCGCGGCCCTCGCGGTCACGACCCTCGTCGCCGTCCCCCTGGGTGTGTGGATGGCGCGCCGCGCCGACACCAAGCGGGAACTGGGCGCCAACGTGATGACGATCGCGGGGCAGTCGATGCCGGACTTCTGGACCGGGGTGATGCTGCTGACGGTGTTCGCCGTGCTGTTCCCGGTGCTGCCCGCCTCCGGCTTCACCACCTGGAGCGGACTCGTCCTGCCCACCCTCACCGTCGCCGTGCTCCAGCTCGCCCTGGTCTCCCGGCTGGTGCGGCGCGAGATGGTCTCCGCACTGACCTCCCCGTACGTCACCGTCGCCCGCTCCCGCGGAGTCTCCGAACACGCACTGACCTGGCGCTACGCCCTCGGGAACTCCGCGGTACCGCTGGTCACCGCGCTCGGTACGCGCTTCGCGGCGCTCCTCAACGGTGTCGTGGTCGTCGAGGTCGTCTTCGGCTGGCCCGGCGTCGGCTCGCTCGTCGTGCGTGCCCTGGAGACCCGCGACTACCCGCTGATCCAGGCGACCGTGCTGGTCACGGCCACCCTCGCGATCCTCGTCCAACTCCTCGTCGACCTCGCCTACCCGCTGCTCGACCCGCGGGTACGCCTCGGAAAGGCGGCCTGAGCCATGAGCAGTACGGCCATAGAAACCGAACGGCCGAGCGCCGTCACCCCACGCGACCTCGCCCGCGCCACCGCCACCCGCACCCGGCGCAGCGCCCAGGTCAAGCTGTGGGCCGGAGCGGTCTGCACCGCACTCGTCGTGGTGCCCGTGGCGCTGGCGAACGTGCTGCCCCTGCCGGGCGCGAACGCCCAGGACCTGTCCCGGCGGCGGCTGCCTCCGCTGAGCGAGGGCCATCTGCTGGGCACCGACCAGCTCGGCCGCGACCTGCTGTCCCGCATCCTGCACGGCGGCCAGGTGTCCCTGACGGTCGGCGTCCTCGCCGTGCTCGTCTCCGGGCTCATCGGCATCGCGGCCGGGGCGGCGGCCGGGTTCTTCGGCGGCTGGATCGACGCGCTCGTCTCCCGTTTCCTGGAGGCCCAGCTCGCACTGCCGCTGCTGATGATGCTGCTCCTGGTCGTCGCGCTGTTCGGGCCGTCCGTCACCGTCATCACCTGCGTGATCGCCGTGGCCCAGTGGCCGGAGGTCGCCCGGCTGACCCGGTCGCTCGTCCTGGTCGAGCGGGAGAAACCGTACGTCGCCGCCGCCCGCGTCCTCGGCCTGCGCGCCTGGCAGGTGCTGCTGCGCCACGTCATCCCCAATGTCGTCCGGCCCGCCAGCCTCGTCGTACTGCTTCTGCTGGCGCAGGCCGTGCTGCTGGAGAGCGCGCTCAGTTTCCTCGGCGCGGGACCGCAGCGGCCCTTCGCGACCTGGGGGCGGATCATCTCCGACGGCCAGGCGTACATCACCACCTCATGGTGGCTCGTCACCCTGCCCGGGCTGGTGATCGCACTGCTGGTGGTCGGGGTGAACCTGCTGGGCGACGGACTGCGCGACCGCACACGGCGGAGGAAGGGAGCGGGAGCATGACACAGAGAACGACCGTTGGGCAGGACGACCAGCCGCTGCTGGACGTCACCGACCTCCAGATCGAGCTCGTCACCGCGGGCGGGGTCGTCCGGGCCGTCGACGGTGTGAGCTTCACCGTCCGCCACGGCGAGACCGTCACCCTCATCGGAGAGTCGGGCTCGGGGAAGTCCACCACCGCGATGGGCGTCCTGCGGCTGCTGCCCGAAGGGCTCGCCGTGCTGTCGGGCAGCGTGCGGATCGCCGGGCGGGACGTCCTCGCCGACCCGGACGCCGCCCGTGCCGTACGCGGGCGCACGGTGTCGCTGATCCCGCAGGACCCGATGACCGCGCTCAGCCCGGTGCACACCGTCGGCCGCCAGCTCGGCGACGCGATCCGGCTGCGCCACCCCGAGCTCACCCGCGCCCAGGTCCGCGACAAGGGCGTGGAACTGCTCGGCCGGGTGCGCATCACCAAACCGGAGACCCGCTGGAAGGCGTACCCGCACCAGTTCTCCGGCGGCATGCTCCAGCGCATCCTCATCGCGATCGCACTGGCCGGGGAGCCGGACCTGCTGGTCGCCGACGAGCCGACGTCCGCGCTGGACGCCACCGTGCAGGCAGGGGTCCTCGACCTGCTGATGGAGCTCCAGGAACGCACCGGCATCGGCATGCTGATGATCACCCACGACCTGGGCGTGGCCCGGCTCGTCTCCGACCGCATCCACGTGATGAAGGACGGCCGGTTCGTCGAGTCCGGCCCGGCCGAGCAGATCGTCGCACGGCCCGCCGCCCCCTACACCCGCGACCTCCTCGCCGCCGTGCCCCGCCTGGGCGCCTGGGACGAGGACGAACCCCTCGTGGAGGGAGCAGCCTCATGAACGACACCCTGCTCGCCGTGGAGGACCTCGTCGTCGAGTATCCGACCCGGCAAGGCCCCCTCCGCGCCGTGGACCAGGTCGGGTTCCGGCTCGCGCGCGGCGGCTCGCTCGCGGTCGTCGGCGAGTCCGGCTGCGGCAAGTCGACACTCGCACGGGCACTGGTACGGCTGCTGAAGCCGACGGCCGGACGCATCGTGCTGGACGGCACGGACATCGCGACCCTGCCCGAACGGCGGCTGCGCCCGCTGCGCCGACGCGTCCAGATGGTGTTCCAGGACCCCTACGGCTCCCTCGACCCGCACCTCACCGCCCAGCAGATCGTCGCCGAGCCGCTGCGCCTGGCGGGTGTGTCCCACCGGACCGAACGGGCCCGGCGCGCCGCCGAGCTGCTCGACCAGGTCGGCCTGCCGACGTCCGCGCTCGACCGCCGGCCCGCCGACTTCTCCGGCGGACAGCGCCAGCGCATCGGCATCGCCCGCGCCCTCGCCTCCCGCCCCGACCTGCTCGTGTGCGACGAGGCGACCTCCGCGCTCGACGTCTCCGTACAGGCCCAGGTCCTCGGTCTGCTGCGGGACCTGCAGGAGGAGACCGGCATCGCCTACCTCGTCATCGCGCACAACCTGGGCGTCGTACGCGAGATCAGCACCGACGTGGTGGTGATGCGCTCCGGCCGCGTCGTCGAGACCGGCCCCACCGCGGACGTCCTCGCCTCGCCCGCAGAGCCCTACACCCGGGCCCTGCGCCGCGCCGCTCTCGACCCGACCGCGATCCACGGCGTGAAACCGCGCCGCGTACTGGAAGGAAACCGCACGTGACCACCGGCGTCCCCCTCGCCATCTCCCTGCCGGACCGACCCGTCCCCCTCTCCCGCCTGGTCCTCGGCACCATGACCTTCGGCGACACGGTCGACCGCGCGGGCGCCGCCGCCATGCTGGACGCGGCCCTCGACGCCGGCATCACCGGTGTCGACACCGCCAACGGCTACGCGCGCGGCGAGAGCGAGCGCCTCCTCGGCGAGCTGCTGCCGGGCCGCCGCGACCGGATCGTCCTCGCCACCAAGGCGGGCATCCCGCACCCCGACCAGGGCGATCACGCCCCGCTGTCACCCGCCGGACTGCGCGCCGCCCTCGAAGGCAGCCTCAAGCGCCTCGGCACCGACCACGTCGACCTCTTCTACCTCCACCAGCCGGACCGCGGGACCCCGATCGCCGACACCCTCGCCACCGTCGCCGAGTTCGCCGCCGAGGGCAAGATCCGCGCGCTCGGCGTCTCCAACTACGCGGCCTGGCAGATCGCCCTGCTGGTGCGCACCGCCGACGAGGTCGGCGCCCCGCGCCCCGTCGTCGCCCAGCAGCTGCACAACCTCCTCGCGCGCCGCATCGAGGAGGAGTACGTGGAGTACGCGGCCGTCACCGGCCTCGCCACCATGGTCTACAACCCGCTCGGTGGCGGCCTGCTGACGGGGCGTCACCGGTTCGACAGCGCGCCCGGGTCGGGCCGCTTCGGCGACTCCCGGCTCGCCGGGATGTACCGGGAACGGTACTGGGACGAGCGCCTCTTCACCGCCGTCGCGCAGCTCACCGAGATCGCCGAGGGGGCGGGCCTTCCGCTCACCGAGCTCGCCCTGCGCTGGCTCCTCGACCGCCCCTCCACGGACGCCCTGCTCCTCGGAGGCTCCCGGACCGAACACCTCCGCGCCAACATCGCCGCCGCCCAGGCCGGCCCCCTGCCCGCCGATGTCACCGCCGCCTGCGACGAGGTCGGCGCGCGGCTGAGAGGCCCGATGCCGGCGTACAACCGCTGACCTTCCACCAGCCCACCGTCCCACCGCCCTGTCGCCCCTCCGTTCCAAGGAGCCAGCACGTCATGAACGCCGTTCCCGGCACCCCCGCCCCGGGCACCGCCGCCGCCTTCGCCGCCCTCCTGCGGGCCCGTGAACCGCTCGTCGGCTACTGGTGCGTCCTCGACTCCCCGGTCTCGACCGAACGCATCGCCCGCCTCGGCTACGACTACGTCGCCCTCGACGCCCAGCACGGCCTCATCGAGTACGCGGGTGTGCTGGCCTCGCTGACGGCGATCGACACCAAGGGCTCCACCGCCGTCGGGCTGGTCCGCGTCGAAGCCAACGACCCCATGCCGATCGGCAAGGCCCTCGACGCGGGCGCCGCCGGTGTGATCGTTCCGCTGATCGACAACGCCCAGGACGCCGCCGACGCGGTGGCCGCCGTGCGCTACCCCCCGCTGGGAAACCGTTCGTACGGGCCGATGCGCTCGGGGCTCCGTATCGGCCCCAACCCGGCCGACGCCCACCGGGAGACCGTCGTCCTCGCGATGATCGAGACGGCGGAAGGGCTCGCCAACGTCGAGGCGATCTGCGCCACCGACGGCCTCGACGGCGTCTACGTCGGCCCCTCCGACCTGCGCATCGCGCTCGGCGGGGCGACCTCCACGGACCCCGCGGTCGCTGCCGAGTTCGAGGCCGCACTCGTCAGGGTGCGGACGGCGGCGGCCGCGGCCGGTATCGCGGCGGGCATCCACAACCCGGACGGCACCGCCGCGGCCAAGCGAATCGCCGAGGGCTTCACCTTCGCCACCGTGGCCTGCGACCTGGTGCATCTGGAGCAGGTGGCCGCCGGGCATCTTCAGGCGGCGCGCGCGAAGGGCGAAACCCGATGACGGGCACGGAAAAGGGCACGGAGGCGAGCACGGACGTGGACGCACCCGCACCCGTCGTCGCCGACGGAGTCCTGCGCCCCCACCCCGGCCAACCCGGCCGCGCCGAAGCCCACCTCGCCGCCCCCGCCGTGCAGAACCACGCCGCCAACCTCACCGTGCTGCCCGGCGGCGCTCTGGGGTGCGTCTGGTTCGCGGGGACCCTGGAGGGGGTCTCCGACATCTCGGTGTGGTTCTCCCGGCTGGACCCGGGCGCGGACGCCTGGTCGGACCCGGTCCGGCTCTCCGAGGACGCCGGCCGCTCCGAACAGAACCCGCTCCTCTTCCCCGCCCCCTCCGGCGACCTGTGGCTCCTGCACACCGCCCAGCTCGGCGGCCGGCAGGAGACGGCCGAGGTACGGCTGCGCGTCAGCGAGGACGGGGGCGCCACCTGGGGACCCCCGCGCACCCTCTTCGAGGGAGGCGTCTTCGTTCGCCAGCCCGTCACCGAACTCCCGGAGACCGGAAGGCTGTTGCTGCCCGTCTTCCGCTGCGTCGCGCCACCCGACGCCCCCTGGACGGGCGATCGTGACACCAGCGCCGTGATGATCAGCGACGACGGCGGCACCACATGGCGGGAGCGCCCGGTGCCCGGTTCCACCGGACTCGTCCACATGAACATCCGCCCCCTGCCCGACGGTTCACTCCTGGCCCTCTTCCGCAGCCGCCGCGCCGACGCCGTGCACCGCAGCGTGTCGTACGACGGCGGGGAGACCTGGAGCGAGCCGGAGCCGCTGGCCCTGCCGAACAACAACTCCTCGATCCAGTACGCCGTCCTCTCCGACGGCCGCCTCGCCCTCACGTACAACCACAGCAGCGCGGCGGACGCCGTGGCACGCAGGGTGTCGCTGTACGACGACATCGAGGACGAGGCAACCGGCGAGCAGGAGGGCGGGCAGAAGGGGGAGCAGAAGGAGGCGGCCGAGCCTTCCGGCGACGCCTTCTGGGGCGCCCCTCGCGCCCCCCTCAGCCTCGCCGTCTCCTCCGACGGCGGCCGGACCTGGCCCCAGCGCCACGACCTGGAGACCGGCGACGGCCACTGCCTCACCAACAACTCCCGCGACGGCCTGAACCGCGAGCTGTCGTACCCGTCGATCACCCAGACACCGGACGGCACCGTGCATATCGCGTACACGCACCACCGCCGCACCATCCAGTACGTCCGGCTGAGCCCGCAGTGGACGGACAGGGAGTTCCCCGCATGACCGGCACCGCCCCCACCACCCCCAGGGCCCCCACTGCCTCCTCCACCACCCTCATCACCACCCCCACCTTCGCCCGCCACTCGCCCGATCCCTGGGAGATCCTCGCGTCGGCGGGCGCGGGGCCGCTCCGCCCGTCGGAGGACACCGCGCTGCCCCACGCCGAGCTCCTCGCGCGCATCGGCACGGTGGACGCGCTCATCGTGGGCATGGACACCATCACGGCGGAGGTCATCGAGGCGGCCGACCGCCTCAAGGTCATCGCCAAGCACGGTGTAGGCGTCGACACCATCGACCTCGCCGCCGCCCACGCCCGGGGCATCCCCGTGGTGTGCGCGCCCGGCAGCAACTCCCGCGCGGTGGCCGAGTACACCTTCGGACTCCTCCTGTCCGCGTGCCGCGGCATCACGGCCTCCCACGGCGGGGTCGTGGCGGGGGAGTGGCCCAAGCTGTTCGGCCCCGAACTCGCCGGGCGCACCCTGGGCGTCGTCGGCTTCGGCCGCATCGGAGGCCTCCTCGCGGGTTACGCGGTCGCCTTCGGCATGACCGTGCTCGCCCACGACCCGTTCGTGACCAAGACCCCGGGCGCGGAGAGCGTCGGTCTGGACGAGTTGCTCGCCCGCTCCGACGTGGTGAGCCTCCACCTGCCCGCCGACCCCGAGGCAGGCCCCCTGCTCTGCCGCGAACGCCTCGCCGCCATGAAGCCGGGCGCCCTGCTCGTCAACGCGGCGCGCGGCGGTCTCGTCGACGAGGAGGCTCTCGCCGCGCTGCTGACGGACGGGCACCTGGGCGGCGCAGCACTCGACGCATTCGCCCACGAACCCCTGCCCGCGGACAGCCCGTTGCGCACCGCCCCCAACGTCCTGCTGACCTCGCACATGGCGGCCTGCACCCCCGAGGCCAACCGCGCCATGGGGGTCCTGGTCGCCGAGGACGTCGTACGCGTCCTCGCGGGAGAACCCCCGCTCCGCCCCGCCACCTGATCCCCGACAGGCAGCCCTCGCACTTCACCGGCCCCCTGAGCCCGGCGACGACGCCGGGCCGATCCCGAGGACCAGTCATGTCTCAGACAACGCCGTCGACGCCCCGGACGACACCCGGCGCCACGGCACCCGGCGTCCCCGACGACCCGTACGCCCTGCGTGCCGAGGACGTCCGTGAGGCGCCCACCACCTTCACCGGGCGGCTGCGCCACCTGGGCCCCGGCTTCGTGCTGTCGGCGGCGGTGGTGGGCTCGGGCGAGCTCATCGTCACCACCTCGCTCGGCGCCAGAGCGGGATTCGCCCTGCTCTGGCTGGTGATCGTCAGCACCGCCGTGAAGGTGTGGGTGCAGATGGAGCTGGCCCGCTGGACCATCCTCAACGGCCGTACCGCCCTGGAGGGGTACCGCGAGGTCGCTCCGCGCATCGGCCCCATCGGCTGGATCAACTGGCTGTGGATCGGCATGGACTTCGCCAAGATGTTCCAGCGCGGCGGCATCATCGGGGGCACCGCGGCCGCCTGCTCCATCCTGTGGCCGATCACCGGCGAGGCACTCGGCTTCGGCTCCCTCGCCGTATGGACCGTCATCGTCACCGGCTCGGCCGTCCTCATGCTGCGCACCGGCAGGTACGGCGTCGTCGAGAAGATCTGTGTCACCTGCGTCATCGTCTTCACCATCGCCACGGTCGGCCTCGCCCTCGGTCTGCCGGCCACCGAATTCGGTTACGGGGGAAGCGAGTTGGGTGAGGGGCTCAGCTTCCTCATCCCGGCCGGAACCGTCGGTATCGCGCTCGCCATGTTCGGTATCACCGGCGTCGGCGCCGACGAGATGACGACGTACACCTACTGGTGCATCGAGAAGGGCTACGCCCGCTGGACCGGCCCCGACGACGGCACCGAGGAGCGGGCGCGGCGTGCCGAGGGCTGGCTCAAGGTGATGCGCCTGGACGTCGCCGCCGGCTGGCTGGTCTGCACCCTGTGCACGCTCTCGTTCTACGTCATCGGCGCCGCCGTACTGCACCCGCAGAACCTGGTGCCCGAGGGCAACTCGATGATCACCACCCTGTCCCGCATCTACACCGACACGATGGGACCCTGGGCCGAGTACCTGTTCCTGGCGGGCGCCGTCGCCGTCCTCTTCTCCACCCTCATCGGCTCGACCGCCAGCGTGCCCCGGCTGTGGACCAACACGCTCGGCCTGCTCGGCGTCATCGACTGGCGGAACGTCCAGGTCCGCCGCCGCACCATCCAGATCCTCACCCTCTGCCTGCCGCCCGTGTGGGCCGCGTCCTTCCTGTACGTGCAGTCACCCGTCCTCATGGTCCAGATCGGCGGCATCGGCGGCGGTGTCTTCCTGCTGGCCGTGGTCGTCGCCGTCTGGCGGCTGCGCGCCACGGGAATCGAACGCCGCTTCCGCGCGAGCGCCGGGCTCACCGCGGCCCTCGTCCTCAGCAGCGCGGCCATCGTGTTCCTCGGCGTGTACGGCGTCCTGGACGTCCTGGGGATCAGCCTGACGAGCGACTGAGGCAGGCCGGTTCCAGCGTGCTCGCCGTGGTGGTGAGCACGGTGTCCGTTGTCGGAGGGTGCGGCGAGCGCGGTGTCACCGCGCTCGCCGTCCTTTCGTCGACCGGTTCCGTGGCGGGCGCCGTCCGCCGCTGGTTCTCACTTGCGCAGGGATGTTCCCGTCTCGCTCTCCGGCGCCTGCACCCCGGTCGTCCGCAGGGACCTGAGCGCCAGCAGCAGGACCCCGACGTCGTCCAGGTAGACGGGGTCGGGCAGCAGGTCGGCCGGCAGGACGAGATACAGCACCGCACCCCAGAAGACCCAGCGTGGTCCGTCCGGGAGTCCGGCACGACGCAGGTCACGCCGTGCCCGCACGAGCCGGACCAGCAGCGCCACCGCCGCCGCGAGGACGACGGCCGCGAGCACCGCGGCGACCACGATCACCCACGTCCAGGTATCCATGAGCCCTGCCCCTCGCTCGCCATGAATCACCAGGGAAGCACAAGCGAGGCGCAAGGGGACATGCGCGGATCCCGTTTCGG
This sequence comes from Streptomyces bluensis, assembly GCF_014650715.1. Taxonomy (GTDB): domain Bacteria; phylum Actinomycetota; class Actinomycetes; order Streptomycetales; family Streptomycetaceae; genus Streptomyces; species Streptomyces bluensis. The sequence continues at coordinate 70,045 of NZ_BMVM01000025.1, forward strand.
TCGCACGCTGGGGGTACCCGCACGGTGCCCGCCCACGCCAGGGAGGACTCTCGTGAACCTGACGCCCATGCCCGTGTCACAGGTCCAGGTGGTGCTCAGCGACTGCTCCGCGCATGACGCCGGCCTCCTGTTCGACACCCTGTGCACCTGTTTCTCCTCGGACCGTTGCGTCGGCGAGGAACCGCACGAGGCGGACCGCGACCGCCCGACCGTGTGGACGGGCACCTTCGATCTGCTCGACGACCCCGCGCACCCGACCGGTCACCCTCACGAGCCGCACCCCGTGCCGTTGTCCGGCCCCGTGCTCGCCGACGTCCAGGGCAGCCCGCTCGCGGTGCGGCATCTGCGGGAGGCCCTGGAGGAGTCGTTCACCGTCCAGGAGGTCGGCGCCATCCCCGGTGACCAGGAGGTCCAGGTGCAGCTCGTGCTGGAAGGCCGGGCCGCCCGTACTCCCTTCATGAGATCAAGCGGCTGAGCACGGCCACAGGAGACCGACGCAGCCGGGAGGGACACGGTGTCCGACAGCGCAGACGACATGGCCCGGGGCAGGGGCCGGATCCGGGGCCGCGACGAGACGAAGGAGGAGCGGGCCGACCGCATGTGGAGCGACCTCATCCAGGAGGTCCGCGTGGCCCAGACGGGCGTGCAGATCCTGTTCGGTTTCCTGCTCACCGTCGTCTTCACGGCCCGCTACCCGCAACTGTCGCAGACGGACCGGACGATCTACATCGTGACGGTGGTCCTCGGGGCCTCCGCCACCGGCGCGCTGATCGGTCCGGTCTCCTTCCACCGGCTCGTCTCCGGACGGCGGATCAAGCCCCAGGCGGTGACCTGGGCCTCCCGGCTGACCCTGGCCGGCCTCCTGCTCCTGCTGGCCACGATGACCTCGGCGCTGCTGCTGATCCTGCGTGTGGCCACCCATGGCGACTACGTGCCGTGGGTGGTGGCCGGGGTCGTCGCCTGGTATCTGCTGTGCTGGTTCGTCCTGCCCCTGTGGGTGCGCCGGCGCCACACCATCACCGACTGATGCCTCACCCTATGGCGTGAATGGCGGGGTTGCCCGTGGGTCGGTGATGCGCCAGCGTGCACTGCCATGGACCGTGATCGGAGCACTGCCGCCTTCCGTCCGACGCGCCGTCAGCTCCTCGCCGCCGCAGGCGCCGTCCCCCTCGTGGGAGCGGTCCCGGCCCCGGCGGCGGCACGACCGCGCACCGGCCTCTCCCTGACGTTCACCCGTGCCACCAACGGCTCGGCGACCCTCTCACCCGTCGGCGGCCACCTGGTCGCCGAGGTGCAGAGCGTCCTGTGGTCCCTGCCGCGCACCGGCGGCCCGGCCCGCCCCCTGACCCCTGCGGACCTTGAACCCAACCGGCCCACCCACGCCCCGGACGGCGCGCTCATCGCGTTCTGCGCCTACCGGGGCGGCGGATTCCACATCTGGACGGTCCGCCCCGACGGCTCCGGCCTGCGGCAGCGCACGGACGGCCCGTGGGACGACCGCGGCCCGGCCTGGTCACCCGACGGCACCCGGATCGCCTTCGCCTCCGAGCGCGGCGGCGACCCGGTGGACGGCAGCCCGTACCGCGTTCACGTCCTCCACCTGACCACCGGCAGGATCACTCGCGTCACCGGACTGCCCGGCCAGGACGGGCCCCTCCAGGACGGCCCGTGGGAGGACTTCGACCCCACCTGGTCACCCGACGGCACCCGCATCCTGTTCGTCCGCGCGAAGACGCTCACCACCGCCCAGGGCGTCAGCCTTCAGGCCCGTACGATCGCCGCCGTCCCCGCCGACGGCACCGGCCCGGTCACCGTCCGGCACACCGAGACCGAGACCGCCCAGGTCATGACCCCCGCCCTCGCTCCGGACGGCCGCCTCGCCCACCTGCGCACCACGGCGTCCCCGGACGGCTCCTGCACCCTCGTCGTCGACGGCCGCCCCGTTCCCGTCGACGGGGACATCGCTCCGGTGCCGCCGCGCTGGACACCGGCGGGCGAGCTGCTGCTCACGGTCGACGGCGCCTTCACCTTCGTACGGCCCGACAGACCTCGGGAGCCGGAGACCGTGCCCTTCGAGGGCGTGCTTCCCGTACGACGTCCGCGGTACCGCACCAAGGAGTACGACCTGGGTGAGGGGCGTGTACGTCCCGTGCGGGGCGTCCACCTGCCCGCGCTGTCGCCCGACGGCCGGCAGATCGCCTTCGCGGCCCTCAACTCGCTGTGGCTCGCGGGCAGTTCGGGCGGACGTCCACCCCGGCGGCTGCGGCGGTCGGCGCCCACGCGGTATCTGCTCGCCCCGTCCTGGGCACCCGACGGGCGCTCGCTCGTCCACGCCGACGACCGTGACGGGCTCCTCGGCGTGTACCGGCACGATCTCGCCACCGGCGAGGAGACGGCCCTCGCGACCGGCGGCCGGGTGTTTCCGGCGCTGTCACCCGACGGGCAGCGCCTCGCCTGCCTCGACCTCACCGGGCAGCTCGTCGTCCGTGACCTGGCATCCGGCGAGGAACACGTCCTGGCCTCCCCTCTCGGCGGCGGCGGACTGCCCGGCCGCCCCAGCTGGTCGCCCGACGGCCGCCACCTCGCTCTCTGTGACCGCAACCGGCTGGGCGCGCGCTTCCGGGAGGGCTACAACGTCATCCGGCTCGTCGACAGCACCACCGGCACCGACCGCCTCCACACGGTCGCACCCCACACGTCCATCGCCGACCGGTACGACTCCGGGCCCGTCTGGTCGCCCGACGGCCGCTGGATGGCGGTGATCGTGGAGTCCGCGCTGTGCCTGCTGCCCGTCGAACCCGACGGCACCCCACGAGGCGAGCTGCGCACCCTCACCACCGAACCGGCCGACCACCCCTCCTGGTCCGGCGACTCCCGCACCCTGCTGTACCTGTCCGGCACCCGGCTGCGGCTCGTCGATGCCGACGGCGGCCCCGCCCGCACCGTCCGTGTGCCCCTGGACGGCTCCCGGCCCACCCCAGCCGACACGGTGGTGCATGCGGGGCGCCTGTGGGACGGCACGGGAGAGGACGTCCGGGACGACGTCGACATCGTCGTACGCGGTGGACGCATCGCCGCGGTGGAGCCCCACCGCACGGGCCGGCGCGCCGCCCTCCGGCGCATCGACGCCTCCACACGCACTGTCGTCCCCGGACTGTGGGACACGCACACCCACCCCTGGCAGACCACCTACGGCGGACGCCAGAGTGCCGGCCAGCTCACCTACGGCATCACCACCGCCGTCTCACTCGGCGGCTTCGCCCATGAACAGGCCCGCATCCGCGAGGCGGTGGCCGCCGGGCAGCTCGCCGGACCCCGGCTGCTGACGACGGGTGAACTCCTCGACGGGGCACGCGTCGCCTACAGCATGGGCCGCGCCCACCGGACCCGGCAGGGACTGCGCCGCTCGCTGGAGCGGGCCGCCGCGCTGGACTGGGACTTCGTCAAGACCTATGTGCGGGCCCCCACGTGGGTCATGGAGGAGGCCGCCCGTTTCGCTCACGAGCGCCTCGGCGTGCGGACCGGAGGCCATCTGCTCTCACCGGGAGTCCAGGTCGGCCAGGACCTGACCACCCATCTGCAGGCCACCCAGCGTGCCGAGTTCGGTCACGCCATCACCGCCACGGGCCGCGCCTACCAGGACGTCGTCGAGGTCTACGGCGCACGCGGGGTCGGCTTCTCCCTGATCGCGACCCCCTTCACCTCCGCACCCCTGCTCGGCGCGGACCCCGCCCTCGCCGACGACCCCCGCGTCACCGTCGTGATGCCTCCCTGGGACGCCGCCGCCGTCCAACAGTCGGCCGGTGTCCCGCCCACCGACGCCCAACTCGCCACGCTGCGCACGGAGACCGACATCTACCGGCGGATCCTGGCCGCCGGCGGTCTGGTCGCCCTCGGCACGGACCAGCCGCTGGTCCCCGTGGGCCTCGCCCTCCACCTGGGCCTGCGCGCCCTGCACCGGGGCGGCATGTCCCCGGCCGAGGCCCTGCGCACCGCGACCGTGCTGCCCGCCCGCCTCTTCGGTGTCGACCGTGACCTGGGCACCGTCGAGGAGGGCCGGCTCGCGGACCTGACCGTCGTCGACGGCGACCCGTTCACGGACTTCGCCACCCTCGTCCGCACCGTCTCGGTGCTGCGGGGCGGAGTGCCGTACACCACCGAGGAGTTGGTCACCGCCTTCGAACCCTCTGCCCGCCGGACCGCGGCCGCGGAGGACGACTGGCTCGGGGTGGGGCAGCGGATGCGCAGGGACGGCTGCTGCGACCCCCACGGGTAACCAACGGAACCCGAACTCCGTCCACGTGGGGCCCGTGCGCGCGCCTGGTTGACCGGGCGCCGCACGGCCCTAAAGTGAACGGGCGGCGACTGATTGAAAACCAAACTGCCTGTGCTGAGGAGTTTCACGTGGAACCTGCGGACCTCGCGGCGATCGAGGCGGAACGCGCCCGCATCCGGGACCGCCACCTGACGGCGGACCGGCCGGCGAGCAGCGCCCGCGGTGTGCACCATGTGGCGCTGCTCTCCTCGGACGTGGAGCGGACGGTGCGGTTCTACCAGGACCTGCTGGAGTTCCCCCTCACGGAGATGATCGAGAACCGCGACTACCAGGGCTCCACGCACTTCTTCTTCGACCTCGGCAACGGCAACCTGCTCGCCTTCTTCGACTTCCCCGGCCTCGACCTCGGCCCCTACGCGGAGGTCCTCGGCGGACTCCACCACGTCGCCATCTCCGTCGAACCCGCCACCTGGCACCGCCTGCGCGACAAGATCGTCGCGGCGGGCGTGGACCACCAGGAGGAGAGCGGCACGTCGATCTACTTCCGCGACCCCGACGGCGCCCGCCTCGAACTGATCGCCGACCCGCTCGGCGAGATGTACGGGACGTCGGTGGCCTGATCCCGTACGTCGCGTTCACCGTAGGGCCGGCGGGGGACGGGCACGGCGGAAAACCGGTGGCCCCTCGGCTCCCCGGCCGCCTACCATCCCGCCCGTGACGCAGCTCGACGACGTCCTCCACCTCGTGCGCCGCGTACTCGGCGACGACCTCACCGGCGCCTATCTGCACGGTTCCGCCGTGCTGGACGGTCTGCGCCCGAGCAGCGACCTGGATGTGCTGGTCGTGGCGCGCCGCCGGACGACGGACGAGGAGCGACGGGCCCTGACCACCGGACTCATGCGCCTCTCCGGCCCGCAGGCGGTGAACGGCCCGGCCCGGCCCGTGGAACTGACCGTCGTCGCCCAGGACGACGTCCGCCCGTGGCGCTACCCACCGCGCTGCGAGTTCCTGTACGGCGAATGGCTGCGCGAGGACTTCGAGCGGGGCGTGGTGCCGGGGCCCGCCACGGCCCTCGATCTCGCGCCGCTCATCACGATGACGCTGCACGGCGACACGGCACTCCTCGGCCCGCCACCGGCCGAGGTCCTCGCGCCCGTCCCGCACGACGACCTGCGCCGTGCGATCGTCGCGGGCGTCCCGGACCTCCTGGCCGACCTGGAGTCCGACACCCGCAACGTCCTGCTGACCCTCGCCCGTGTCTGGACGACTCTCGCGACCGGCACCATCAAGTCCAAGGACGCGGCGGCCGCGTGGGCACTCGGCCTCCTCCCGCCCGAGCACCGCCCGGCTCTCGCCCTCGCCCGGTCGGCCTACCGCGGTGAGCAGGCGGACGACTGGCACGCCCTCATGCCGCAGGCCCGCGCGCTCGCCGCTCACCTGGCCGCCGAGATCCGGGGCAGCGCTGACGGGACCGTTCGCTGAACGCCGTTCGCCGTCGTACTCCAGTGCTCCGGGGTCGCGGTACTCCGGTCGGGTGGGCTGTCGCGGCGGGTGTGCGGGCATGCCCGGGGCGGGCGCCGGGTCTGCTTACCGTGCGTATGTGGTGGCTCATCGAAGCCTGCGGGCCCGCTGGCACGACTCGGCCGCCGGACGGCTCTGGCGGCACGGCAGCGACCTGGAACTCCTGCACCGGGCCATGGGTTTCGCGGCGCTCGGCCTGGTCACCCTGGCTCCGCTGCTGATCGTCGTCGCGGCGGCCGCACCCTTCCAGGAACGGGGATTCGCCCTCTGGGTGATCGACGGCATGAGCCTGTCGGGGCGCCCGGCCCAGGCCGTGCGCGAGGTGTTCTCCGCTCCGCGCATCGTACTGAGCGCCACCAGCGCGTTCAGCGTGCTGGTCCTGGCGCTGTTCGGCGTGGCCTTCGCGGCCAGTGTCCAGAACGGCTACGAGAAGATCTGGGAAGTGGCCGCCGGCCCGTGGCACGCCGTGTGGCGCCAGGTGGTGTGGCTCGCCGCGCTGACGGGATATCTGTTCGCCGAGGCGCAGAGCGGCGCGTTGCTGCGGTGGGGGGCGGCGGGGTCCGCTCTGCGGATCACGCTGACCCTGCTGGTCGGTGTGCTGTTCTTCTGGTGGGGGCAGCACTTCCTGCTCGGTGAGCGGATGCCGTGGTGGGCGCTGCTGCCGGGCGCCCTGGCCACCGTGGTGGGCCTGGTGGGCCTGCGCTGGTTCTCGTACCTGGTGTTCTCGCCGCTGATCGTGAACAACGCGGTCACCTACGGCGCCGTCGGCACCGTCCTGGTCGTGCAGTCCTGGCTCATCGGCGTCGGGTTCGTGGTGTTCGGCGGTGCCTTGCTGGGGCGCCATGTCCACGAGGCACGGGAACGGCGGCGGCGGTGACCTCCCGACGCCCCGGTCACCGATGCAGCGCCTCCACCCAGTTCGGCGGGACGCGCCCCTCCGGTCCCGGTACCGGCTGGTCGGCGGGGTGGGCCAGCGGGGGAGCGAGGTCGGGGCCGGACTCGTACATCTGCGAGGTCTCGTAGTTCCAGTACCAGGCCTCGCCGGGCTCATAGCTGCGGATGAACGGATGGTGGGCGTCGCGGGCGTGGGCGCTCGCGTGCCGGGCGGGCGAACTGTCGCAGCAGCCGACGTGCCCGCACTGGGCACAGCGCCGCAGATGGAACCACCATCCGCCTGCCGCGTCGCACTCCGCGCAGCCCGGCCCGCTCGGCGGGACACTCGGGTCGATTCCTGCGGGTATGGTCATGACGCCTCCTCGGGGGCCGTGGATGGTTCGGACCGCCCGGGTGTCCCGGGCGTGTCGGACTCCGTCGCCGTCAGCGGAAGCCGCACCTGGAACCGCGTGTCGCCCGGCACGGACTGCACCTCAAGGCTCCCGTGGTGCTTGTTGACGACGATGCGCCACGAGATGTCCAGCCCGAGCCCCGTCCCCTGTCCGACCGGCTTGGTGGTGAAGAACGGGTCGAAGATACGGCCGCGGATGTCCGGCGGTATCCCGGGCCCCGTGTCGCGGAACTCGACCAGCAACAGGTCCCGGTCGAGCGCCGTGCGCACGGTCAGCCTGCCCGCCCCGCCCGCCTCGTTGATCGCCCCGACCGCGTTGTCGACCAGGTTCGTCCATACCTGGTTCAGCTCTCCCGGGTAGGAGGGGACACGCGGAAGCGAGCGGTCGTAGTCCTTGACCACCTCGATCCGCGGGCCGATCTTCGCCGACAGCATCAGCAGCGTGCTGTCGAGGAGTTCATGCACGTCCGCGACCTGGTACGGGGCCCGGTCGAGCTGTGAGTACTGCTTGGCCGCGTCGACGAGGCTGGAGACACGCGTGGTGGAGTCCTCGATCTCGTTCATCAGGAGTTCGGTCTCCACCGTGTAGTTGAGCCAGCGCACGGCACCTTCGAGTGTCTGCTCGTCCACGGCCGCGGCGACCCGGTCCAGCCAGTCGATGTCGAGGCCGGCCTGCACGAACGTCGGCGCGAGCTGCCAGCCGCCCGCGATGCCGTGATCGTCGAACCACTCCTCCAGCGCGTCCTCCCGGTCGGACGCCTCCAGCGGGCTGAGCGGCGTCGCCTTGGACACCTGCTCGGCCGTACGCTCCTGGATCTCGACGAGCGTCGCCAGCGTCTCGCGCCGGTATGACCCCGAGGCGACGACCCCGAGCTTGTGCCGCATCCCCGCTACCCGTTCCCGCAGCGCCGAGGTGGCCCGGACCGCCGCCGCGGCCGGGTTGTTCAGCTCGTGCGTGAGCCCCGCCGACAGCGAACCGAGCGCCAGCAGCCGCTCCCGCTGCCCGATCGCCCGCTGGGTGGTCTGGGCGCCGTAGAAGAGCCCTTCCAGCAGGTGCACGGCCATGGGGTACCACTCGCGCAGGACGGAGGCGAACGTCTCGGCCGGCAGCACGAAGAACCGTGAGGGCTCGGTGACGCGCACGGAACCCTTGTAGCGGGTCTGGCCCGGACCCGTCAGATAGGCCTGCATGGCCCCCGCGTACACCCCGCGCTGGGAGGTGCGGTTGGTCTCCACGTCGTCGTTCCCGACGCGCCGCGACATCACGAGGGTGCCGTCGAGGAGGACGTAGAAGCAGGTGGCGGGCTCGCCCTCCCGGTAGACATAGCCGGGGGCGAACCTCTCCACGCGGCCCTCACGGCACAGCCGCGCGAGCTGCTCCTCGTTCAGCTTCTCGAACAGGAAGAGTGTGCCGAGCTCCGCCGCGTCACACGGCAGCGGCTGCCCGGTCATGACTGCTCCAGATACCGGTGCACGAGCATCACGGCCATCGCTCCCTCTCCGACCGCGGACGCGACCCGCTTGGCGGACTCCGCCCGCGCGTCCCCGGCGACGAACACGCCGGGCACATTGGTCTCCAGGTGGTACGGCGGCCGGTCCAGCTCCCATCCCGGGGGCGGCCCGCCGCCGTCGGACAGATCAGGCCCGGCCAGGACGAACCCGCGCTCGTCCCGCAGCAAGGTGCCCTCCAGCCAGTCCGTCAGCGGCGCGGCACCGATGAACACGAACATCCACTGCGCGTCGACGAGCTCCGTGCGGCCGCTCGCCAGGTCCCGCAGGGTGAGCTGCTCCAAGTGGTCCGTGCCGTGGGCGCACTCCACGACCGTGCCCGTGCGCACGGTGATGGTGCGCATGGCGTCGATCTGCTGGATCAGGTAGTGCGACATCGACGCCTCCAGCGACTCCCCGCGCACCAGCAGCGTCACCGACTTGGCGTGGCGTGCCAGATACATCGCGGCCTGACCCGCCGAGTTCGCCCCGCCCACAACGTACACGTCATGCCCCTGGCAGGCTGCGGCCTCGGTCAGTGCCGACCCGTAGAACACCCCGCATCCGGTCAGGTCCCCGCAGCCCGGCGCGTCGAGCTGCCGGTACGACACGCCGGTCGCCAGGATCACACTGTGCGCGGCGATCGCGGAACCGTCGGAGAACCGGACCGTGCGTGACGCCCCGCCCACCTCAAGCGCGGTCACCTCGCGCGCGGTGAGGATCTCGGCCCCGAACTTCGCGGCCTGCCGCCGCGCCCGCCCGGTGAGCTGCGCGCCGGACACTCCGTCGGGGAATCCCAGGTAGTTCTCGATCCGTGAGCTCTGCCCGGCCTGCCCACCGGTCGCGGACCGCTCCACGAGCACGGTCCGCAGTCCCTCCGAGGCCCCGTACACGGCGGCCCCGAGCCCGGCCGGCCCTCCGCCGATGACGACCAGGTCGTAGAACTCGGCCGCCGGCGTCGTCGCCAGCCCGACCCGGTCCGCGAGCTCCGTGTCCTCGGGCGCCACCAGCGGCGTACCGTCCGGCGTGACAACCAGCGGCAGTCGCTCACCGTCGGCTCCGGCCGCCGCCAGCAGCCTGCGCCCCTCCGGCTCGTCGGACGAGAACCAGCGGTACGGCACCTGGTTGCGGGCCAGGAACTCGCGTACGCCCGACGATCTCGCCGACCACCGGTGCCCGACCACCTTCGTCACGCCCGCGCACGTCCGGTCCGCCGCCTGCCAGGACTCCAGCAGATCGTCCAGGACCGGGTACAGCTTCTCCTCGGGCGGATCCCACGGCTTGAGCAGATAGTGGTCGAGGTCGATCACGTTGATCGCGTCGATCGCCGCGTTCGTGTCGGCGTACGCCGTCAGCAGCACCCGCCGGGCCCGGGGGTAGATGTCGAGCGCCTGCTCCAGGAACTCTATGCCGTTCATCTCCGGCATCCGGTAGTCGGCCAGCAGCACCGCCACCTGGTCGCCGCGCAGCTTCAGCTCACGCAGCGCCTCCAGGGCACTGGCGCCGGACTCGGCCCGCACGATCCGGTACGACTCGCCGTACCGGCGGCGCAGGTCCCGGGCCACGGCGCGCGACACCCCCGGATCGTCGTCCACGGTCAGAATGACGTTCCGTGCCGGACCGGCGGCCTGTGCCATCTTTCTCCCACCCTGAGCGCCGAACGGTGCTCACCTTCCGCCATCGTATGGTCGATCGTCCCGTTTCGCTCCGAAATGGGGATGCGTCCCTGGTGCGGGGGAAGGAAACGTTCCGTAGGAAGGCGCACCACAGCGACCGAGGCGAGGGAGAGACAGCCGAATGATCCGCCCGATCACCGTAGGAGTGGACGGAACGCCCGAGAGCAAGGCCGCCGCGGCCTGGGCGGGCCGCGAGGCCGTCCGCCGTGACCTGCCCCTGCGCATCGTGCACGCCTGGCAGTGGCAGCCGACGACCGACATCGCCATAGCCGCGGACCAGGACACCCAGGCCGGGTGGGCACGCGACCTGGTGCGAGACGCCGAGCGGACCGTCACCGAACGGCACCCGGCCCTGACCGTGACCGCCGGGATCCTCGACGGGGGAGCGGTCGAGTCACTGGTGGCCGCGGCCGCGGAGGCCGAGACGCTCGTGCTGGGCTCGCGCGGGCACGGTGCGATCGTCGGTTTCCTGCTCGGGTCCGTCGGCCAGCAGGTCCTCGCCGAGACCGAACGACCCGTCGTCCTCGTCCGCTCCGACGACCACCCCGAGGCGGAGGCGGGCGGCCGGGAGATCGTCGTCGGCCAGCACGGCGACCCCGACGACAGCTCCGCCGCCCTCGGCTTCGCCTTCGCGACGGCCGCCGCCCGCGGCGCCGGACTCCGCGCCGTACGGGCCTGGAACCTGCCCCCGGTGTTCGCCTACAGCCCCGGCTCGATGAGGCTCGCGGACCAGGCCGGGGGCCTGGAGCCGTACGAGAAGGAGGCGCTCCGCGAGGCTCTGCGGCCCTGGCGCGAACGGTTCCCCGAGGTGCCCGTGACCGAGCACGTGGAGATCGGCAGTGCGGCCCAGGTGCTGCTGACGGTGGCCGGGCGGGCCCAGCTGATGGTCGCAGGACGGCGCGCCCACCGCCGCGCGGTCGGCTCACGCATCGGTTCGGTCGCCCACGCCCTCGTCCATCACGCGCCCTGCCCGGTGGCCGTCGTACCGCCCTCCTGAACGGCCTCGGCCACGGCGGCCTCGGGGAGCGTCGCACGGACCTTGGGGAGGACGTTCTCGGTGTAGTCCTTCACGGCCGTGTCCAGACCGATGTCGTGCTGGGCACGCTCCGACAGGTACCAGCGGTGTTCCAGCAGCTCGTGGTACAGCTCGGCCGGGTCCATGGAACCGCGCAGCGCCGGCGGTATCGCCCGCACGGTCGGCCGGAACACGTCCCGGACCCAGCGGTGGGCCAGCACCTCCGGGCGGGCCGCGAGGGGATCGCCGGGCGCGTAGTCGTCCTGGGTGGCCATCCAGCTCTCCAGGTCGTTGAGCAGCCTGCGCGCCTGGTTCTCCTCCGCGTCGAGGCCGGTCAGCCGCAGCAGCTGCCGCTGGTGGTGACCGGCGTCGACGACCTTCGGCACGAACGTGACGCTGTCCCCGTTGGACGAGTGGGTGATCTGCATCTCGGCCACGTCGAAACCCAGCTCGTTGAGACGGCGGATGCGGCGCTCGATGAAGTGGTGCTTGCCCGCCGGGTACACCGTCGTGCGGGTCAGCTCACCCCACAGGCTCTGGTACCGGGCGCAGATCTCCGTACCGAACGTGATGGGATCCACGGACGGGTGCAGGGCTCCCGACGCCTCCAGGTCGAGCAGTTCGCCGCTGATGTTCACCCGCGCCAGGTCGAGGTCGTAGTCGCGCTGCCCGTCGCTGAGCCTCGGATGCAGCTCGCCGGTCTCGGCGTCGACCAGGTACGCGGCGTAGGCACCGGCGTCCCGCCGGAACAGGGTGTTGGACAGTGAGCAGTCGCCCCAGGCGAACCCGGCCAGGTGCAGCCGCACCAGCAGCACGGCCAGCGCGTCCATGAGGCGGTGCATGGTCGCGGGCCGCATCGTCGTCTCGAACAGCGACCGGTACGGCATCGAGCCCCGCAGGTGACGCGTGATCAGTACGGGCTCCAGGTAGCCACCGTCCGCGTCGGTGCGGCCCGTGACGACGGCCAGCGCGTCCACCGCGGGGATGCCGAGCCGGTCCAGGTCCCTCAGCAGCTCGAACTCCCGCACCGCGGGCCGCTCGGCGAGCTCCTTCACGGCTACGACCTCCGATCCGGCGTGGGCGTAGCGCACCACGTGCCGCGAGATGCCGCGCGGCAACGGCACGAGACGGTGCTCGGGCCACTCCTCCAGGGGCAGGTGCCACGGCAGGTCCAGCAGCAGCGCGGGGTGCTCCGGGTTCGTGGCGCTGATCTGCAATGCCATCGGTGTCCTGCCCTCGCCTCACGGTCGTGTGCCGGCCGGGCACGGCGCGGTGCCGTGTCCCAGAGCATCTCCGCACTTCGACGGCCGTCACGTCAACATGGGGGGTGGACCGAACCCGTGCAGGGCGTCCAGCACCAGCGGCGCGTCGTCGGACGCCACCAGCGCCCGCAGGGCGTCGGCAGCACCGTCAGCACCCCGTACGTCGTCGGGCCCGCCACGACGGGCACACACCGAACCGGAACGGCAGGCCCGGCAGGCGGCAAGAACGCCTCCGGCGACGTCACCGCACGCGGCGGAACACGTCGTCCGCGTCGTCCCAGCTCATCGATGCCTCCACCGAGGGCAGGCTCCTGCGGACCGCGCGCGCCGACTGGTACATGGCGTCGATCTCCACCTCGTACCGCTGTGTGATGGCGTCCCTGCGCGGTTTCATCGACGGGGTCAGCAGTCCGCCCGCCACGGTGAACGGCTCCGGCAGGATGCGGAACACCCGGATCGACTCCGGGCGCGACACCCTGCTGTTGGCCGCGGCGATGGCGCGCTGCACCTCCTGCCGCAGGGCGTTCTCCTCCCGCGCCCCCAGCCCGGAGGCGTCACCCTGGTCGAACCGGGTCCGGCGCCAGTGCCGCACGAAGTCGGGGTCGAGCGTGATCAGAGCGCCGACGCAGGGCCGGTTGTCGCCGACGACCACCGCCTGGTGGATGAGCGGATGCACCCGCAGGAGTTCTTCGAGCGGTGCCGGGGCGACGCTCTTCCCGCCGTTGGTGACGATGATCTCTTCCCTGCGGCCCGTGATCGACAGATAGCCCTCGGAGTCGAGCCGCCCGATGTCGCCGGTGGCCAGCCAGCCGTCGCGCAGGGCCGCCCGGGTGCCGGGCTCGTCGTTGACGTACCCCTGGAACAGTGACGGACCGCGCACCAGGATCTCCCCGTCGTCCGCGACCCGTACGTCCATGCCCGGCAGCGGGCGCCCCACGGTGCCGGACTTCTCCCGCCCCACGGGCTGTGCCGTGACAGCGCCACCGGTCTCCGTGAGCCCGTACCCGTCGTGGACGAGAATGCCGATTCCCGCATAGAAAAGAGCGAGATCCCGATTCAGCGGAGAACCGCCGGACGCCGCTCCGCACACCCGGCCGCCGAGCGAGGCCCGCAGTTTCCGGTACACGGCCTTCTCGAAGAAGGCGTGCCGCAGCCGCAGATCGACTCCCGGGCCGTGGCCCCGCTCCAGACGGTGCCGCTCGACCGCCAGGGCGTATTCCCGAGCCGTACGCACCGCACGCTCGAACAAGGCTCCCTGGCCCGCCTCCTGGGCGCGCCTCAAGAAGTTCTTGTAGATCTTCTCGAAGACGGCCGGGACACCATAGAGAAACGTCGGCCGGAACGACAGGAAATCGTCGCCGAGAATCTCCTCCCGCAGCTCGGGTTCGTGCGCCATCAGCATCCCGCCCCGCAGACACAGGCCCTGGATCATCAGGCCGTACACATGGGAGAAAGGCAGAAAGACGAGAACCGCGGGCTGGACACCCTCGGGTGCGGTGGTGTGAGCCCAGCCGGCCAGCAGCGTGTCGCAGGGACTGGCCAGACCGCGGTGCGACAGGGCGCATCCCCGGGGACGCCCGGTCGCACCGGACGTGTAGCCGATGACCGCGGTCGAGTCCGGCAGAACGATCCGGCGCAGCGAGTCGACGGTCGCCTCCGGCACCGGCGAGCCCTGCTCGGCCAGTTGCTCCAGCCCCCCGTCGTCCAACTGCCAGACATGCCGCAGCCGGGGCAGCCCGGCGCACACCGAGCCGACCGTCATCGCCCCCTGCCCGTCCTCGACCACGACCCCGGCACAGTCCGCGTCACTGAGGATCCACCGCACCTGCTCCCGCGACGACGCCGGATCGATCGGTACGACCTCGGCGCCCACCGACCACAGGGCGAGGCTGAGCGCGGTCCACTCGTACCGGGTGCGCGCCATGACGGCCACCCGGTTGCCCGGCTGTATCCCGTTCGCGACGAACCCCTTGGCCAGACCGGTCACTTCGTCCCGTAACTCGCGCGCGCCGACCTGCGTCCATGTGCCGGTGGTCCCGTCGGGGCGGCGCGCGATCAAGGGAAGGCCGGGGTCACGGCTCGCCGTCTCGAAGAGACTGTCGGCGAGCCCTCCCGTCAGAAGGGGGGCGACCGGTGGGGCGGCGGTCCGGATGGTCTGCATGCACCCTTCAGGTGTCGTTCCTGCGTGTCGCCGGAGGTGAACTGGCAGTGATCGAAACGTAGCGCATGGGGTGGCCGCCCGTGGGGCGAATGGGCAAGGAGCCGGCCGTCAGGGCCGGGCGTACTCCTGGCGCACGACGCCGGCGAGCTGGGCCAGTGTGTCCTGCGCGCGCGTACGGTCGGCCTCGTCGAGTGCGGCGAGCGCGTCGGCCGCGGCCTCCCTGACCCGGCGGGGCACCTCCTCCAGCGCCGCCATACGGTAGGCGATGGTGCGTCGCGCGAGGCGCTCCTCGGGGGTGACGCCCGCAGGTCCGGACCGGGGGAAGACGGCGGCCTCGTACACGCTGATGTGCAGCAGCACCCCGTGCGCGATCCCCTCCGCGTATCCCCGCAGCCCGGCCTCCCGCTGCGCCAGGGCGAAACCGGCGAGCGCTCGTCTTCGGACGAGGGCCGAGCCGACGAGACCGGCCGCACCCGCGCTCGCGGCCGCGATCAGCGCGAGGAACGCGCCGCCGAGGAGGGCGCCGACGATCGCTCCGGTGGCGGTCATGAGGCAGATCAGTCCGATGGTGAGCAGAAGCAGGACGCGTGCGGGAGCGAGACAAGCCATGCGAGCAGTCTGCCAGCAACCGGTTTCTGCGTACCTGATCACCCAGGACCACTGTGCGCACGGGGTGCCGTGGCGCCGCGGAGGTACTGCCGGAGTGTGATGTGTGGCACGTGGGGGAGCGGGGCCGGAGTCCTGGTGTCGTGAATCGTGGCTGGGCACGGCTTGATCGCTGATCACTGGGCGGAAATACCCAGGCAACGGGATCTCTGGCTCATTTGACAGTGTGTCCGGCGCGTGGATAGGAACCTTTCGCTGAGGCCGGGAGGTGGAGAGTGCGCGTGCCCAATGTGATCGGGGACTGGCAGGAGTGCGACGGTGGGCACGCGGGCCTTCGGGTACGCGTCCACGGTGTGGAGCGGGCGGAGCCTCCACGGGGGCGTGACGACGCCGCCGAGGGACTCGTCTATTTCCGGTTCCGGGTGACGGTGGAGAACCGCGCCGGTACGCCCTTCGGTATTCATGTGGAGGACGGGCAGTTCGACGTGCGGACCGGGCCCGATGGCGAGAGCGCATTCCTCGACTGGCGCAATTCGCAATTCATCGAGGGCTTCGATCTTTATCCCCTGCGCCGCGCCACGGCCGTCATCTACGCCGCGGCCTCCGATACCTCTCTTGCCCGCGTGGACATCCAGATCCAGCTGAGGACGGACGAGGAATGGGCCGACCGCTATCTGTGGGCGGGCGGTATCGGAGTGCACGGGGGCGTGATCGGCGGGGACTCCGCCCTTGACGGAACCGGGGAGGGGCTGGCCTGTCAGGTCAGCAGCTTCCTCCAGCGGGAGGCCGAGCAGGGGCCGGCGTGAGGTGGGGGAGGACCCAGCCCCTCCGGCGTTTGAGGAGCGGGGGTCCGGGGGCGGGGCCCCTTCGGTAAACGCCGCCCTCTACACCGGCCGCAGCCACACCGTCGCCAACGGCGGCAGTGTCAGCCGCACACACGAACCATCGGTGCCGACGCGCACTGGACCGGCACCGACCACACCGCTGCCCCCGTACCGCACGGCATCCGTGTTGAGCACCTCCTCCCAGGGCGGGAACTCCTCGGGAACCCAGAGCCCGTAGTCGTGCCGCACCACGGGCGAGAAGTTCGACACGGAAAGCAGCGGCGCCCCGTCCGCGGCGAACCGCAGGAACGCGAACACGTTGTCCTCGGCGGCGTCCACAGCCACCCACCGGAACCCGCCGGGGTCGCTGTCCCGTTCCCACAGGGCCGGAGCCTCGCGGTAGACCGCGTTGAGGTCGCGGACCAGGTCGCGTACGCCCCGGTGGTCGGCCTCCGCGCCGTAGGCTGGCTCCAGCAGCCACCAGTCGGGGCCGCGCGCCTCCGACCACTCCGCTCCCTGGGCGAACTCCTGCCCCATGAACAACAGTTGTTTGCCGGGGTGGGCCCACATGAAGCCGAGGTACGCGCGGTGGTTGGCGCGCTGCTGCCACCAGTCGCCCGGCATCTTGGAGACCAGGGCCCGCTTGCCGTGGACGACCTCGTCGTGCGAGATCGGGAGCACGTAGTTCTCGCTGTACGCGTACACCATCGAGAACGTCATCTCGTTGTGGTGGTATCTGCGGTGCACCGGATCCTTGGACATGTAGCCGAGCGAGTCGTGCATCCAGCCCATGTTCCACTTCAGCCCGAACCCCAGCCCGCCCCGGTCCGTGGGCGAGGTCACGCCGCCCCAGTCGGTCGACTCCTCCGCGATCGTCACCACGCCGGGCACCCGCCGGTACAGCGTGGCGTTCATCTCCTGCAGGAACCTCACCGCGTCGAGGTCCTCCCGCCCGCCGTGCTCGTTCGGCGTCCACTGCCCGGGCTCGCGCGAGTAGTCCAGGTACAGCATGGAGGCGACCGCGTCCACGCGCAGGCCGTCGATGTGGAACTCCTCGCACCAGTACACCGCGTTGGCCACCAGGAAGTTCCGCACCTCCGTCCGCCCGAGGTCGAACTCGTACGTCCCCCAGTCCGGGTGTTCCGCGCGGCGGGTGTCGCCGGGCTCGTACAGCGGGTAGCCGTCGAACCGGGCCAGAGCCCAGTCGTCCCGCGGGAAGTGCGCGGGCACCCAGTCCATGATCACGCCGATGCCGGCCTGGTGGAGCCGGTCGACGAGGTACCTGAAGTCGTCGGGGGTGCCGAGCCGGGCCGTGGGGGCGTAGTAGCCGGTGACCTGGTAGCCCCACGAGCCGCCGAAGGGGTGCTCGGCGACCGGCATCAGCTCCACGTGCGTGAAGCCCAGGTCCCGCACGTACGGGGGGAGCTGTTCGGCCAGTTCCCGGTACGTCAGGCCGGGCCGCCAGGACGGCAGGTGGACCTCGTACACCGAGAACGGCGCCTGGTGGGCCGGGCGGTCGGCCCGGTGCGTCATCCACTCCGCGTCGCCCCACTCGTGATCGGACACCGTCACGACGGACGCCGTCGCCGGCGGTGTCTCGGTACGGCGGGCCATCGGGTCGGACTTGAGGAACCGGGCGCCGTACCGCGTCGTGATCTCGAACTTGTACCGCCGGCCCTCGCCGATCCCGGGCAGGAACAGTTCCCACACCCCGGACGAGCCGAGCGACCGCATCGGGAACGCCGTGCCGTCCCAGTGTGTGAAGTCCCCGGCGACCCTGACCCCCTGCGCGTTCGGTGCCCACACCGTGAAGCGGGTGCCGGTCACGCCCTGGTGCACCATCGGCTCGGCGCCCAGCGCCCGCCACAGCTCCTCGTGCCGCCCCTCACTGATCAGGTGCAGGTCGAACTCACCGAGCGCGGGCGGGAAGCGGTACGGGTCGTGGACCTCGTGCTCGGCGTCGTCGTACGACACCAGCAGCGTGTACTCCGGGATCGTCTCCAGCGGCAGGACGGCGGAGAACAGGCCGTCACCCTCGCTGTGGAGCGGTGTGTGACACCCGTCGACCACGACGCTCACCGTGTGCGCGAACGGGCGCAGCGCCCGGAACGTCACCCCGTCGGGTCCGGGGTGCGCGCCGAGCAGCGCGTGCGGGTCGTGGTGCGATCCCGACAGCAGACGTGCCCGGTCGGCCCCGTCCAGGGGAGCGGCCCCGGCCGGTACCGGGCTGCCGGGGTCGGACCGGCCGGTGGGCCCCCGGCGGTTGGCGGAGCCGTGCCTGCCGGCCGCCCTGCGACGGTCGGGGCTGGGCCTGCCGGCCGGTCGCAGGGCTTCGGCCGGTGGGGTGTGCGGGGAGCGAGAGGGGTCACGCAGAACCACGATGTCAGCCTCCTCGGGTGGCGAGCCGTCGGATCGCCGCCATCGGTACAGGGAGCCAGCCGGGGCGGTTCCGGGCCTCGTAGACGACCTCGTACACCGCTCTGTCGGTTTCGTAGGCGCGCAACAGCTGGGGCTCGGCCCGCGGATCCCAGCCCGACCCGTCCGCGTAGCCCGCGCAGTAGGCCTCGCGGCAGCGTTCCGCCCACTCGGGATGCCACGGCCGCCTGGTGCGGGCCGCGTAGTCGAAGGAGCGCAGCATCCCGGCGACGTCGCGCACCGGCGACTGGGTGCTGCGGCGTTCGGCGAGCGGGCGGGACGGCTCGCCCTCGAAGTCGATGACGAACCACTCGCGGTCCGCCCGCAGCACCTGCCCGAGGTGCAGATCGCCGTGGATCCGCTGCACGGTGCGGCCGGCACCGCACGCGCCGAACGTTTCGAAGGCGGTCCGCAGCCCGGGAACATACGGCTGGAGCGCGGGCACACAGTGGGCGGCCTCGCCCAGCCGCTCGGCCATCGCGGCCGCGAGGGGCCCGTTCTCGCTCCGGGTGGCGGTGGGAAAGGAGGTGGCCAGCGCCAGGTGCACCTCGGCCGTTGCCTGTCCCAACTCGTACGACTCCGCCGTGAAGTCCCGGCCCTCCGCGAGCGCACGCAGGGCCAGGGTCCAGCCGTCGGACGCGCCGGGCAGGAAGGGCTGGAGCACGCCGAGGGTGGCGTCCGGCCGTGTGGTGCGGATCCACGCCACGGGCGCGGGCACGCGGGTGCAGCCCTGCCGGGCCAGTGCCGACGGCACCTCCAGATCCGGGTTGACTCCCGGCTGGATGCGGCGGAACACCTTCAGGATGAACGCGTCGCCGTAGACGATCGAGGAGTTGGACTGCTCCGCGTCCAGCAGCCGCGGAGCGAGCGCGGCCGGCAGGGGCACCGACGGGTCCCTCTCGAAGGCCAGCGGACCCGCCGTCCCCGGGTGCCGCAGCCGCTCCAGGAGCAGCGCCGCCGAGCGCGGGTCGTGGAACGCGTCGTACACGGCCAGACCCGTCAGCGGGCCGTCCTGTGCCCGTCCGATGAAGGCACCGGCGAGCCGGGGCGGCAGGTACTCCCGTACGCCCAGCAGCAGTTGGTAGCAGTCGCCGGCCGGGGAGGTGTCACCCGGTCCGCGCGGCGCCGAGTGCTCGGCGTGGACCAGCAGATGCAGACAGCCCGGATACAGCTCCGTCATCGACAGCAGCGTCACATCGGTGACGGGCCGGTCCTTCCCTGCGAACCAGCGCTGCCGGGGCAGCCACTCCCGCAGCAACCCGCTGAGCGAAGCCATCGGGTGGAGGCGGTCGGGGCCCCTCGGGAGGAGCGAAACGGTCTCGGTCTTCGCCATGATGACGCGTCCTTTCGCGAGCGCGCTCAAACTTCTTGGCGGGCGCGGGGAGCGACTCGGGAGAGCCGGAACCAGTAGAAGCCGTGGCCTGCGAGGGTGAGGAGGTAGGGGAGTTCTCCGA
>NZ_BMVM01000026.1 GCF_014650715.1 Streptomyces bluensis
ACCACCGGCGACCTCACCATCACCACCGTGACACCCGACAACGAGCCCCACCTCCTCGTCCACGACGCACACACCACCTCCCCCACCACCGCCTTCGCCCTCTCCCGCCTCGCCGACCCCGACACCCTCCACCACACCCCCATCGGCGTCCTCCGCTCCGTCACCCGACCCGTCTACGACCACCAGATGTCCGACCAACTGGACACCGCGATCGAACAGAACGGCAAGGGAGACCTCACCGCACTGCTGACTGGCGGAGACACCTGGACAGTCGTCGGCTGACGGTCAGAAGCCGTCTTCGAGGGCCTGGGGCGATGTACGGCCCCCAGGCCCTCCGTGCGTCATGCGTCAGGGATGTCCCGCTTGGCTCGGATGAGGGTCTCGCGGGTGATGACGACGATGCGCTCGTAGTCGGCCCTGGCCGCGTCAGAGGGGAGGTGGGGGTCCAGGGCGGCGGTGGCTTCGGTTCCGATGACGGCGAAGTTGCCGTCGGTGAGTTCAAAAAGGTCCGGGCAGGACTCGCCTGTCAGGCTCCCCCGCTGTCGGGGAGAGTCACCGAGTCGGCGGGTGATGCGGGCGGACGAGAGCTCATTGCGCAACGGTGCGGTCCCCTCTCGCTCGGGGCGATGAAACCCCGGGTTTGGGGGTGGCGCCCCATAACGACTGACGCACCCCCGGGGTCACGGTGACCCCGGAAAAATTCATGACCCGACTCGTTCCTCCCCAACCCTTCCCCTCTCCACAACCGCTCCGGGCGGACGGCGTATCGAAGCAGGGTCAGGAGTGGCGCTGGTCCTGGCGCTCGGATGCATGGCCAGGCACGTTCTCGGGCATGGGCGCGGACTCGGACGTGTTCCCGGGCATGGGCGCAGGATCGGACGTGTTCCGGGGCATGGGCGCGGGATCAGGCGCGTTCCGGGGGCATGGGCGCAGGATCAGGCGCATTCCCGGGCATGGGCGCAGGATCAGGCGCGGGGCCGACCACCCACCACTCGTCCGGGTCGTCGGCCAGTTCTTCCATGATGGTGTCGACGGCTTTGCCGACCCGGGCCTCCAGGGAGTCCGCGGGGAGGCTCCTGCGGTGCTCGACCGTGCGCTCCCAGTACTCCGCGAAGACCTCGTTGCGGGACAGCATGCGCAGGTGTCCGAGTAGTTCGTTCCAGTCGACGTAGCCGACGCGGTGGGCGAGCAGGATCGTGCCGTACTCGCGGTTGGCGAACATCATCTGACGGCGTTTGGGGTCGGAGATCCCGTTCAGGGTGGACAGGGCGGCGGCGAGCGAGGGGTCGTCGATCGCGCGGTCCAGCTGTTCCGTGACGAGGCGGTGCTGCTGGATCAGGTTCGTGCGGTGGATCTCCTCCGCCATGTGCTTGATGCCCTCGGCGATGAACGTGAGCTGGGCGAGGAGTTCCAGCGTGAGCTCCTCCTGACGCCGGCGGCGGTTGCCGCGCGCCGTGAACGGCGCCCGCACCAGACCGAGAGCCGCCACCACCGCGGACCCGATCCGCCGCGCAGCCGGAGTCAGTGTGGCCATGTCAAGCGTCTCCCCGGACGGTAGCCGTACTTCCCGGCCGGTGGCATGGGCGGGCCGGCGCACGGTGGGCGAAACCACCCCTCCCCCCAGCGTGCACGGCGGTTCGATCGGACGTGAGAGGCAAGAGGGGGGCGCACGGATGGACATGGCCTGAACATCGACGGGCACCCTGACCCATGTGTGCCCCGCGGGCGCCGTCCACACCCGCTCGCCCCGGAGCCGGGACAGCCGGGCCGGCCCGGCCTTACTCAGCGCCTCACACAGAGCCTTACTCGGCGCCTTCAGCGCCTTCAGCGCTTGCTCAGACCCGCCCCTTCGCCGCGTCGTAGGCCTCCCGCGCCTTCTGCACCTCCCCCATCCGCTCATGCGTCCACAGGGCCAGTGAGCGGACCTGCTCCGCGGCCTCGCGGCCCAGGTCGGTCAGGGAGTAGTCGACTCTCGGCGGGATCACCGGCCTGGCGTCGCGGTGGACCAGGCCGTCGCGTTCGAGGGTCTGGAGCGTCTGGGTCAGCATCTTCTCGCTGACCCTGCCGATCGCCCGGCGCAGCTCACTGAAGCGGTACGGCCGGTCCAGGAGTTCGATGAGGACCAGGACGCCCCAGCGGCTGGTGATGTGTTCCAGGACGAGGCGGTGCGGGCACATCGCCTCGCCCGAGACGTACTTGCCGGCGGGCGGGCTGGCCGTGAAGGCACTTACGGACATGCCAGTACCTTACTTCAAAGTGGGTACTTTCGCAGAGTTAGTGCACCTCCTAGGGTTAGCGACAGAGCCACCCATCTAGGAGTTGTCTGATCATGAGCATCGTCGTCACCGGCGCCAGCGGGAACCTCGGCCGTTTCGTCATCGAGGGCCTGCTGGAGAAGATCCCGGCCGAGCAGATCACCGCCGTCGTGCGCAGCGAGGAGAAGGGCGCCGATTTCGCGGCCCGCGGGGTGAGGATCGCCGTCGCCGACTACAACACCCCCGAAACCTTCGACGGCCTCTTCTCCGCCGGTGACAAGGTGCTCCTCATCTCCGGCAGCGAGGTCGGCAAGGACCGCGTCGGGCAGCACAAGGTCGTCATCGACGCCGCCAAGGCCGCCGGCGTCGCACTCCTCGCCTACACCAGCGCCCCGGGCGCCCTGAAGGCCGCCCTCGCCGACGACCACCGCGGCACCGAGCAGGCGCTCCTGGAGTCGGGTCTGCCGTACGTGCTGCTGCGCAACGGCTGGTACAACGAGGTCTACACCGAGCAGCTCGCCTCGGTGCTGGAACACGGCGCCGTCGTCCAGGCCGCGGGCGAGGGCAGGGTCGCCTCCGCCTCGCGTGCCGACTACGCGGCCGCCGCCGTCGCCGTACTGACCGGTGAGGGACACGAGAACAAGACGTACGAGCTGAGCGGCGACACCGCGTACAGCTTCGCCGAGTACGCGGCTGAGATCGCCAAGCAGTCCGGCAAGGACATCGTCTACAACGCCGTCCCCGCCGACGTCTACGAGGGCATCCTGACCGGCGCCGGGCTGCCGGAGGCGTTCGCCCGGATCCTGGTCGGCGTCGACGCCTCCGTGGAGAAGGGCGAGCTGGCGGGCACCAGTGGTGACCTGTCCCGGCTGACCGGCCGGCCCACGACGCCGATCGCCGACTCGATCGCGGCCGCGCTGAAGAGCTGAGGCCCGGCCCGCCCCTGAGCACCTCCCCAGACCCCTCGGGCCATCGGGCCCCCAGGCCCAAGGCCCCGGGCCCCCGCCCCCGTCCGTCATGACCGTATAGCGATACGGGTATGACAGGCGGGGCGGTCGGCGTTACCTTCGTCGGGGCTGCGCCGATGCGGCCCTACGAGTGAGGAGGGGCCGTTGACCGGGCAGTCAAGGCGTGAGCATCGAATAGGCCTGCTGAACGGGTTCGCCGCGTACGGCATGTGGGGTGTCGTCCCCCTTTTCTGGCCCCTGCTGAAGCCCGCCGGGGCGATCGAGATCCTCGCCCACCGGATGGCCTGGTCCCTCCTCCTCGTCGGTGCCGCGCTGCTGGTTCTGCGGCGCTGGTCCTGGGCCGGTGAGCTGTTGCGCCAGCCCCGCAGGCTGGGGCTCGTCGCCGTGGCCGCGGCAGTCATCACCCTCAACTGGGGCGTCTACATCTGGGCCGTGAACGCCGGCCAGGTGGTCGAGGCGTCCCTCGGCTACTTCATCAACCCGCTGGTCACCATCGCCCTCGGCGTACTCCTGCTGAAGGAGCGGCTGCGGCCGGTGCAGTGGGTGGCGGTCGGCGTCGGCTTCGCCGCCGTCCTCGTCCTCACGATCGGGTACGGCCGACCGCCGTGGGTCTCCCTCTGCCTGGCCTTCTCCTTCGCCACGTACGGCCTGGTGAAGAAGAAGGTCAACCTCGGCGGCGTCGAGTCGCTGGCCGCCGAGACCGCGATCCAGTTCCTGCCCGCGCTGGGCTATCTGCTGTGGCTGGGCTCCCGGGGCGACTCCACGTTCGCGGCCCAGGGCGTGGGGCACGCGGCGCTGCTGGCCTCCACCGGGGTCGTCACCGCGCTGCCGCTGGTCTGCTTCGGCGCGGCGGCGATCCGGGTGCCGTTGTCCACGCTGGGGCTCCTGCAGTACCTGGCGCCCGTGTTCCAGTTCCTGCTCGGCGTCCTCTACTTCCGCGAGGCCATGCCGCCCGAGCGCTGGGCGGGCTTCGCGCTGGTGTGGCTGGCGCTGTCGCTGCTGACCTGGGACGCGCTGCGCACCGCGCGCCGGGCGGCCCGCACGCTCAGGAGCGAGATCAGCGCGCCGAGCGCCACGATGGCGATGGGGACGAGGACGGGGACGGGGACGATGAGCGTGGCGCGGAACGCCGAGGGCTCCGCCGCCGCGTCGGCTACCGTCGGCGAGTCCGTGTCGGGTGCCGTAACCGGTGCCGGATCCGGAACCGGAACCGGTCACGTATCTGGTCCTGCATCCGGTCCTGCATCCGGTCCGGCGGAGGCCAAGCCGTAGCGCGGTGGAAGCAGGCGGAAGCGGCGTGCCGAGTTCCACGGCTGTGCACGGATTTCCGATAACCGGATGGAACCCTCCTCGCTGTTCGGTATACGAACACTCCTGACTGAATAGCACTCTTGACGCTCGGTCAGTCACAGCAGCACCATCCGAGGCACCCATTCACTGTGGATTCACCATGGGTCCGCCATGAACCCCGTGACGGCCCTTGAATCCCTACGGAATTCGGAGCCCCCCACTCATGAAGCTCTCCGTTCCCGGGCGTACCACGGCAGCTGCCGTCGTCGCGGCCGTCACGCTGCTCACCACCGGGTCGATAGCCGGGGCGGCCCCCGCCCCCGAGGCGGCGGCCGCCGCACCCGACCTGCCCGTGGCGAACGTCAAGGCCCATCTCACGCAGTTCCAGTCCATCGCCACCGCGAACGGCGGCAACAGAGCGCACGGGCGCGCCGGCTTCAAGGCGTCCCTCGACTACGTGAAGGCCAAGCTGGACGCGGCCGGGTTCACCACCACCGTCCAGCAGTTCACCTCCGGTGGTCTCACCGGCTACAACCTGATCGCCGACTGGCCGGGCGGTGACACCAACCAGGTGATCATGGCGGGATCCCACCTGGACGGCGTCACCTCGGGCCCCGGCATCAACGACAACGGCTCGGGCTCGGCGGCCGTCCTGGAGGCGGCGCTCACCGTCGCGCGAACCAACTACCAGCCCACGAAGCACCTCCGGTTCGCCTGGTGGGGGGCGGAGGAGCGCGGCCTGGTCGGCTCGAACCACTACGTCAGCAACCTCTCCTCCGCGAACCGCGACCGCATCAGCGGCTACCTGAACTTCGACATGATCGGCTCGCCGAACCCGGGCTACTTCGTGTACGACGACGACCCGACGATCGAGAAGACGTTCAAGGACTACTTCGCGGGCATCGGCGTCGCCACGGAGATCGAGACAGAGGGCGACGGCCGCTCCGACCACGCCCCCTTCAAGAGCGCGGGCGTCCCCGTCGGCGGCCTGTTCACGGGCGCGAGCCGCACCAAGTCCGCCGCGCAGGCCGCCAAGTGGGGCGGTACGGCCGGTCAGTCCTTCGACCGCTGCTACCACTCCTCGTGCGACACGACCTCCAACATCAACGACACGGCGCTGGACCGGAACGGGGACGCGCTGGCGTACGCGGTGTGGGAGCTGTCGTCATAGCACTTGTACGTCCCTGGGGCCCGTCCGTCAGCACTGTGTGCCGGTGGCCGGCTCCGGGGACGGGCTCGCCTGGGCGCGGGCCGCGAGACGGCCCATGCGGGTACGCGCCGACTCAAGTTGTTCGATGTCGTCGGCGGCGGGGCCGGCTTCGGCCGTGAGCTCGGTCCATACGTCGATCAGATCGCGGCCCAGGCGCAGGCCCTGGTGCGGGTCGCGAACGGCGCGCCAGGCGGCGGCCGCGCTCTGGATGTCGCCGTACGCGGCGCGGGCGTCGTGCCGACGGTGGCGGAGCCGGGCGAGGTCCAGGGAGAGCTGGAAGGACCCGTGCATGTCTCCGGCCAAGTAGGCGATGTACGCGGACAGTTCGCGCAGCCACTGGGCCTCCGGGTGCTCCGGGCCCAGGGTCGCGGAGGCCTGGGCGGTGGTAATCCCGGCCAGTTCGGCGGCCTCGTCGATCCGGCCCGACTGCACGGCCTCGTTGATCCGTCGGATGGGCTCCGCGAAGGGCGAGGGCTCCGCCTCGTCGGCCTCCGGGGCACCCATCACGACCTCGGCGATCCCGAACTCCCTTACGGGCGCGGGCCTGGGCGCGGCATCGTCGTCCTCGGGAGCGGTGCGGGGAGTGGAGTCAGGCTCCTGCGGGGGAGCGAACGTGGGGGCCGGGCCGAACTCTCCGGTCGGCGGAGAGACCGTACCGGCGGGAGCGACTGGGGCGTCCGGCGCCGGCTGCCCCTCCCTCATCGGCTCGTCCACGAAGCAACTGGAGCCGTCCACGGAGATCTGGAGGGGAACGGCGAAGCCGATGCGCTCGTCGTGCACGGTAGCGAGGACGGAGTGGCCCGTCGCGAGGGCGATGCGGTGGAGGTAGTCGAGGACGGCGTTCTGGAGGGGCTCGCCGGGGAGGGCTGCCACCGGCATCCCGCCCACCGACGCGCCGTCACCGGACGCCGGCACCCGTACGTCGATCGGGAGCATCCCAGACCTCGGCTCCGGATACTCCGTCCGCTGGAATTCCCGCTTCTGGTCGCGGCTGAGTCGAGACATGGTTCCTCACTCGGGTCAGAAGAAGGGACATCGGAAGAAGGGACATCAGGAGCAGAGACGTCAGGAGCAGAGACGTCAGGAGCAGAGACGTCAGGAGCAGAGACGTCAGGAGCACAGACAACAGGGGCAGAGACAACAGGGGCAGACACATCAAGGGGCAGAGACATCAGCAGGAGAGTCCCGCATCGGTGCGGAGCCGCACCCGGAGAAGCCACGAATGCCGTAGCCCCGCCCCGACGAGTCTCTCCGATCACCCCCACTGACCGCGTCACCGCCGCGTCACAGGCTCGTCCCAGGAACGGACACCCCGCTTCCGGGACCGCCCGTGCACCCACGAAGATCGGTAACGGACGAGGAGGAGCGGACGAGGAGAGGGCAATGCAGGGGCAACGAGAACAGCGGGCACCGAGCGGGCCGGAGATCTGGATACGCGGTCCGGTCGCCGCGCCGGAGCGGTGGCAGCCGGAGCCTGAGCCGAATCCTGAGCCGAAGCGGGAGACGGAAACGGAGACGGAAACCAAGCCGGGGTCGAACGTCCAACTGCCCGTGAACCCTGAGCGTTTCACCGCGAATCCGCAGTATTTCACCGCGAGTCCCCGGCGGTTCGCCTGGGTCGCCACGCACGGCGGAGCGGGCACCACCACGCTGGCGACGGTGTTCGGCGGCCATGACGCCGGGCGCGCCTGGCCCCGCCCCGAGCACGGCGAACCCGAGTCGGTTCTGCTGGTCGCGCGGACGCACTCCACGGGGCTCGACGCCATCTCGTACACCCTCGACACCTTCCGGCGCGGCGACGCACCGCCGGGGCTCGACCTCAACGCCGTCGTCCTGGTCGCCGACGCGCCCGGCCGCCTGCCCCGCCAACTGGCCCAGCACGTCAAGCTGATCAGCTCCGTCATCGACGTCTACCACGTCCCCTGGATGCCCGCCTGGCGCATCGGCGACCTCACCGTCCCGCTGCCACGGGAGAGCGCGGACCTGGCCCGCCTCACCGCGGGAACCGCGAACTGACCGCCACCCCGGCGGAGCACTTACGCGGTGATGTCCTTCGCCGTGAACCGCGCCCACGCCGCCGATCCGAACACGGCCGCGTACAGGCACTGTAGGCCCAGGTTGCGCTGCACATCGTCCCAGTAGACCGGGTCGCGCATCAGGTCGGCGAACGACAGCCAGTAGTGGGAGAAGAAGTAGGGCTGGAGGGCGTCGAGCTGCGGGATCTGGTCGAGGATCTGCACGGTGATCAGCAGGCCGACCGTGGTGGCCATCGCCGCGATGCCGCTGTTCGTCAGAGTCGACACGAACAGGCCCAGGGCGGCCACACCGATCAGGGACGCGGCCACCACCAGGGCGATGAGCAGGGCGCGGCCCAGCCCCTCGGCGAAGCTGATGCGTGTGCCCGAGATGGTCGTCAGCTCGCCGAGCGGGAAGAGCAGGGCGCCCACCGCGAGCGCCGACGCCGCCACCACCAGCGTGGCGACCAGGCAGAACGTCATCGTCGTCGCGTACTTGGTGAGCAGGAGTCGAGTGCGGCCCGCTGGTGCCACGAGCAGATAGCGCAGCGTCCCCGCGTTGGCCTCGCCCGCGATGGCGTCCCCGGCGATCACTCCGATCGCCATCGGGAGGAAGAAGGGAAGGGTCGCGGCCAGCGCCGTGAACACCAGGAACAGACCGTTGTTGGTGATCTGGGTGATGAAGGCCGGGCCCGCGCCGCCCCCGCCACCGGCCGACGAGCCGCCGCTGGTCTCGATCTTCACGGCCACGCCGACCAGGACGGGGACGCCCGCGAGTACGGCGAGCAGCGCGATCGTGCGCCAGCGGCGGAAGGTGGTGACGAGTTCACTGCGGAAGAGCCCGAGCGTCCACAGTGGACCCGGCTTGCGAAGGCCCGTCGCCCCCGGATCCGACCACCCTGCCAACTCAGCCCCCGCCGACTGAGCCCCCGTCGGCTCAGCTCCCGCCCGATCAGATCCCGCCGTATCAGATCCCGTCCGCTCAGCTCCCGTTCCCTCAGCCCGCGACATCGAAGCCCTCCCCCGTCAGCGCCACGAACGCGTCCTCCAGGGAGGCCCGCTCGACGACGAAACCGCGTACGCGGACCCCGGCCGTCACCAGCGCCGCGTTCACCTCGGCGAGGTCACGGTCCGGGGGCTCGGCCGTCACCCGCTCCTCCGTCACCACGACATCGCCGACCCCCTGTTCCTTGAGCACCCGGGCCGCGTCCCCGGCGTCCGGCGTGGTCACGACGAGCCGCCCGCGCGCCCCGGCCGCCAGATCGGCCACCGCGCCCTGGGTGATCAGCCGCCCCTGGGCCATCACGGCCGCATGCGTGCACACCTGCTCGATCTCGTCGAGGAGGTGGGAGGAGAGGAAGACGGTGGTTCCGTCGGACGCCAACTCCCGCACCAGGGAGCGGATCTCCCGCATCCCCTGCGGGTCGAGCCCGTTCGTCGGCTCGTCGAGGACGAGCAGCCTGCGCGGCTGGAGCAGAGCCGACGCCAGCCCCAATCGCTGCTTCATGCCCAGCGAGTACGCCTTCGCCTTCTTGCCCGCGGCCGCCGCCAGCCCCACCCGGTCCAGCGCGGCCGCGACCCGCGTACGCCGGGTACGCGGGTCGGCGGTGGGATCGGCGGCGTCGTACCGCAGCAGGTTGTCCCGCCCGGTGAGGAATCCGTACAGGGCGGGCCCCTCGATGAGGGCGCCCACCTGCGGCAGTACGGTGCGGGCGGCGCCCGGCATGGGCCGGCCGAGCACCCGGGCGGTGCCCGACGTCGGCTCGATCAAGCCCATCAGCATGCGGATGGTGGTGGTCTTACCGGAGCCGTTGGGCCCGAGGAAGCCGAAGACGCTGCCACTGGGAACCGTGAGTTCCAGGTGGTCCACGGCCACCTGGCCGCCGCGGAAGGTTTTGGTCAGCCCCTCGGTATGAATGGCTGCTGCGTCCGTCATGGCTCCCTCGGATACGGCCGACGTGCGGCCGGCGTTCGGCCGGCGTTCGGCCGGCGTTCGGCCGGTGGGCTGGGGCGGTGCGAATGCCGCCCCGGCCCGCCGGCCAGGTTCTCACTTCGCCGCGTTGGCCGCCTTCACCAGCGCGTCCTTGGTGACGGCTCCGGCGTACGCCTTGCCGTCATCCGTGATCAGGACGTTGATCAGCCGGGTCTTGAAGACCGTACCGGAGCCGAACTTGCCGCTGACCTTGTCGCCGAGGGAGTTCAGGAACCCGTCGACGGCGCCGTTACCGGCGTTGTCTGCCGACGGTACGCCCTTGCCGCCCATGTCGAACTCGGCGATGGTGCTCCAGCCCTCGCCGATGGTCTTCGGGCCGCCGCCCTCCAGCCCCTTGCCGCGGTCCTCACCGGACCGTGCCGGCTTCTCCTGCTTCGCGTGCTTCCCCTGGTCCTTCAGCTTGTCCCCTTCGGTGACCTTCGCGCCCTTGGGCGGCGTGAAGTCGAAGGTGGAGGCGCTCGGCTTGGCGAAGTCGACCTGGGTGAAGCCCGCGTCGACGACGGCCGCGCCCCCGCTCGCCGGGGTGAGCGTGAACTTCAGCGGCAGGCCGGTCTTCGCGTCCACCGCGATGGAGACGGCGCCGACCGTGGAGCCGGACTCCTTCGGCTTGATGAGCAGCTTGTACGCGTCCCGGCCGGCGACCTGGGCGGTGCCGTCGACGGTCACGGACGTGGTGTCGTTGACCGCCTTCAGGGCCTCCTCAGCCAGCTTCTGGGGCGTGGCGGGGGCGTCCTCGGGCAGGCCCTTGCCGGACTCCTGGCCCTTCTCCTGGCCCTTCTTCTGGTCCTTCTCCTCGTCGTGCTTCCGCTCCTTGCCGTCCGCGGCCCCGGTCGTGTGGAAGACCTCGTTCGACTTGCTGTCGTACGCCCACATCTCGTCGCCGTTGCGGATGACGCTGTACTCGGAGGTCTTGTCCAGCAGCGAAAGCTTCTGCTTGTCAGGGCCGTCGGCCGCGACGCGCACCGTGTGCGTGCCGGAGGCGAGTTCCAGCAGCTTGGAGGAGGGCTCGGCGGTTGAGCCGCCGTCACTGCCGGAAGGCTTCCCGGCCCCGCCCGATCCGAGGCTGCTCTCCAGCCCGCCCAGGTCCGGCAGCCCCAGATCGGTGCTGATCTTCACGGTGCCGGACACCTGCTGTACGTCCGACGCGGCGATCTTCTCGATGAGTTCCTGTGCGCTGATCTTGGGCAGGTCGGGGTCACCCGAGCCGGCGAACGCCGGGACGAGCCCGATCGTCGCGGCCGCCACCCCCACCACCGTGACCGGGACGACGTACCGTGCCGCCTTGCGGCGCCCGGCGCGCACGTCCTCGGCCTCGCCGGCCTTCGCGCTGTCGTCGGTTTCGTACGGTGCCATGTCTGCCTTACCTCCGTAGTAGGCGGCGGCCTGCTCCTCGTCCTGCGCGCCGAGTCGTGCGCGCAGCGACGTCCTCACGCTTGTCGTCGTCCACCCCGAGCCGCCATTCTCACCCGAATCGGTGAGGAGTGGTGCGTTCCATCTGACCAAATCGGCAATCGAGAAGCGTCAGACCCCGGAATCAACTCTGTGTACTGCTGTGGGATGACACAGGGAGGCGGCGCCTCCCCCGACCCGTAGGGGTCGAGGGGGCGAACGCCGCCTGGCTGGTACCCGTTCATCCGGACTTCACCGCGCAGCAGCCGCGGAATCCCAGCGACACCGGCCCGAGAGGGTGACGCGCGTCATACGACTTCTGGATCACCGCGGAGGACGAGGCTGGTCAGGCCGGTGCGGGGGCTGGGGGAGCCGGGGGGCGGGAGTGGCGGACCGAGGGCTGGGGGCTGCGACCGGGGGCCTGGAGGGCCGGGGGTCGGAGAGCCGGGAGGCCCGGAGAACCGGGAGAACTGGAAGGCCGGAAGGCAAGGAGGTCCAGGGAGCCGGAAGGCCGGAAGGCCAGGGAGCCGGGTGATCCGGAATGCCAGGAGGCCCAGGGCCGCGGAGGCCGGGAGGCACGGAGACCGGGAGACCGGGTCCGGGAGGCACGGAGACCGGGAGACCGGGGGCCTGGAAACCCCGAGGCCTGGAGACCGCGGGCCGCGAAACCGGAGGCCCGGGGGCCTGGGAGGCCCAGGGGCCCGGAGCCCCGGGAGCGGTCGCGCCCGTTCCGGGGGGCCTAACCCGCCCGATGCACCACCGCATCGCACAGCTCGACCAGCGCCGCCTTCGCTTCGCACTCCCGCAACGGGGCCAGCGTCGCCCGCGCCTCCTCCGCGTACCGCACGGTGTCCCGCCTGGCGGTCTCCAGCGCGGGGTGCTCCCGCAGCCGGGCCAGCGCCTCTTCGTACCGCGCGTCATCGCTCAGGTCGGAGTCGAGCAGCTCGCACAGCGCGATGTCCTCGGCGAGCCCGAGCCGCTCGGCCCGCTCCCGCAGCCGCAGCACCGGCATCGTGGGGATGCCCTCACGCAGATCGGTGCCCGGCGTCTTGCCGGACTCGTGCGAGTCGGAGGCGATGTCCAGCACGTCGTCGGCCAGCTGGAACGCCACGCCCAGCCGCTCCCCGTACTGGGTCAGCACGTCCACGACCGTCTCGTCGGCGCCGGACATCATCGCACCGAACCGTCCGGACACGGCCACCAGCGACCCCGTCTTGCCGCCGAGGACGTCGAGGTAGTGCGCGATCGGGTCCCGTCCGTCCCGCGGCCCGGCGGTCTCCAGGATCTGCCCGGTGACCAGCCGTTCGAAGGCCTCGGCCTGGATGCGGACCGCCTCGGGCCCGAGGTCGGCCAGGATGTGGGAGGCGCGCGCGAACAGGAAGTCGCCGGTCAGGACCGCGATGGAGTTCCCCCAGCGGGCGTTCGCGCTGGGCACGCTCCGGCGTACGTCGGCCTCGTCCATCACGTCGTCGTGGTACAGGGTGGCCAGGTGCGTCAGCTCGACCACCACCGCCGACGGGACGACCCCCGGGGCGTACGGGTCCCCGAACTGCGCGGCGAGCATCACGAGCAATGGCCGGAAACGCTTGCCGCCCGCCCGCAGCAGATGCTGGGCGGCCTCCTGGATAAAGGGGACCTCGCTCTTGGTGGCTTCGAGCAGCCCTTCCTCGACAGCCGCCAATCCGGCCTGGACATCGGCTTCCAGAGCCTGGTCCCGCACGCTCAGCCCGAACGGTCCGACGACGGTCACGAGGGGTCTCCTGTCTGCTGACGTCTGCTGACGGTCACACGGTCGGTCTCATGGTCAATGAACAGTTTGTCGATCTGTCGCTGCCATCACTCGTGTCAGCGTATCCGGTCACCTTTCGATCACCACGGGCGCCCACCGGCCCCCGGTCCCGACTTCGCTCGACCGGGAGGCGCCCCTTTTGTCCGGGCCGCTTCGGCACATCCGGTATGCCCCCCATCAGCAGGTGCGTACCGATCCATCCCGGCGGCCGACAGCTACCGCCACCCGAGACCACCGACGGCACCGGACCGGCGAGACTCCGAGATCACCCCGATGAGCCCGCCGGACTTGATCACCGCACCCCCACACCGCCACCCCCACCCCCACTGCCCTCAACCCACTCCCCACCCCTCACCCCGCGGACTCCGCAGCCACACCTCCACACGAGCCGACAGCCGACACCGCTCTCACGCCGGAGCGACTCGGGACGGCCACCACGCCCCGCACGCCGGGCGACCACTACGACAACGAAGCACACCGCACGCAAGGTTCCGGCCACTCGGCCGAGGCCGACCCCTCGCGCACTCCACGCAGTACTCCCCGTACTCCACGCCCGAAACACGGAGTTGATCCGCGAAATCCCGAACACCGAGCACACGGCCAGCACTTCACACCCGTCACGGAACGACAGACCCCGAACCAAGAACTGAACCAACACCCCGACCGACGAGCCAACCAACGGCCAACTTGTCCGAATTGCTTCCTTATCGGCGCTTCACCCGGTCCGTTCCGTGAATTGAGTCACGTCGGCTCGATATCACCCCTCGTCCGCCGCTCACTCGACTTCTCCTTTGCAGAAAGCAAGTTGAGCGTTACCTTCCGGAAATTTTGAGGCCAGTCTCCTCACAAATAGCCGATCAAGGGCGCTTCCATCACGCTTCCGGCCTTGTTCTCGACATGTGCTCTCGCATACGTTCACGGTCAATCCGGACGGAACGCCGAATCCTGCCACCGCCCGGATCCCCACTGACCAACCACTCACGCAGGCAGGAGCGGGGGACCCACGAAAGTCGCCGGTCCTCACGACGGACCGGCTTGGGGTGAAGCCGCGCACGGCACGCACGACGCGTCGCCGTGCCCGGCCGGGCACCTTTCCGCCCGAACCCGACAGCTCACCTCGCAGGCGCCGGAGAGGAACAGCGTCATGGCCTCACGAGGCAAGCACCGTCGCCGCCGAACCAACACGTTCACCCGAGGAGCCGTCGTCGCCGGCACCGGCACCGCGGCCCTCGCCCTCCCGCTCCTGAGCGCGACCATCGCGAGCGCCGCACAGCCGGCCGAGGCTCCCGCCGCCGCGCAGGCCGCCGCCCAGGCCGCCCCCCGGTCCGCGCAGTCCGCACCCCAGGTCAAGTCCCTCACGTACACCGTGGCCAAGGGCGACACGCTCTTCCGCATCGCGGACAAGCACAAGACCCAGGGCGGCTGGCGGAAGATCTACGACGAGAACCGCAAGACCATCGGCGACAACCCGGACCTGATCCACCCGGGCCTCGGCCTGAAGCTCACGACGAAGAACGCGAGCACGGAGAGCAAGCAGAGCAAGCCAAGCGCAGAGAGCAAGCAGAGCGAGCCGAGCACTACGAGCGGGCCGGCCGACCAGACGTCCACGACCGCCGAGAACTCCACCGGGCCCTCCGGATCCGCCGGGTCCACCGGATCCGCCAACGACGTCACTCCGGCCTCCGACACGACGTACACGAACGACCTCGACGGGTGGATCCGCGAGGCGCTGGACGTCATGGCCAAGAACGGGATACCCGGGTCGTACGACGGCATTCACCGCAACATCATGCGGGAGTCCTCCGGCAACCCCCAGGCCATCAACAACTGGGACTCCAACGCCGCGAAGGGCACCCCCTCCAAGGGTCTCCTCCAGGTCATCGACCCGACCTTCGCCGCGTACCACGTGGCCGGCACGCCGAACGACCCGTACGACCCGGTCGCGAACATCGTGGCAGCGTGCAACTACGCCGCCGATCGCTACGGCTCGATCGACAACGTCAACGGACCGTACTGACCCGCACCGGTCCGTACCGGTCCATACCGGTCCGTACCGACCCGCACTGATCCGTACCGATCCATACTGTTTCGCCGGACACCTACCGGCCGGGCCGAGCGGGCGATGAGCCCCGCCGGCCCGGCCCGCCCGGCACCGGTACAGACACCGTTCCGGGCACCGTTCCCGGCACCGTTCCCGGCATCGCTCCGGGCACCGTTCCCGGCATCGCTCCGGACGCCGCTCCGGACGCCGCTCCGGGCACCGTTCCGGGCGCCGGATACGCCGCGGCCCCGTCGCGCGGAAACAGCCGCTCCAGCACCACCGCGATCCCGTCCTCCTCGTTGGACAACGTCACCTCGTCGGCGACGGCCTTGAGCTCGGGGTGGGCGTTGGCCATGGCGACCCCGTGCGCGGCCCAGTCGAACATGGGGATGTCGTTCGGCATGTCCCCGAACGCGATGGTGTCGGCCGGGCCCAGCCCGAGGTGCCGGGCGGCCAGGGCGAGGCCGGTCGCCTTGGTGATCCCGCATGGCTGGAGTTCGACGGTGCCGGGCCCCGACATGGTGACGGTCGCGAGGGACCCGACAGCTCCGCGGGCCACCGCCGCCAACTCGTCGTCGGACAGGGACGAATGACGCAGCAGCACCTTGCTGATGGGCTCGCACCACAGGTCGTCGCGCCGCTGGACCCGTACGGCGGGAAGGGTCGGATGCGGCATCAGGTACCCCGGCTCGATGAGGGTGAGCCCGTCCACGCCGTCCTGGTCGACGGCCGCGTACACCTGCCCCACCTCGGCCTCGATCTTGCCGAGCGCGGTCGCGGCCAGCTCCCGGTCCAGGGTCACCGACCACAGCAGCCGGTCCGCGCCGGCGTCGTACAACTGCGCGCCCTGCCCGCACACCGCGAGCCCCTCGCTCCCGAGGTCCTCCAGCAGGGAGCGCACGCGGGGCGCGGGGCGTCCCGTCACCACCAGATGTCGCGCGCCCGCGGCCACGGCTCTGGCCAGCGCCGCACGCGACCTGTCGGAGAGCGTGTCGTCGCCACGGAGCAGGGTTCCGTCCAGGTCAGTGGCGATCAGGGCATATGCGGTGCGCGGGTTCATGATCAGAGAATACGGATCGCCGAGGCCGCCCTGTCCGGCGTGAACCGGACGACATGCGTGGACCGTTCGGCCATCACGGGGTCCCCCTCCGCCCGCACGGCGTCGCACCCTCGCCCGTGGGCGGCCGCCAGATGCCTGACCAGCCGTGGCGACGCGCACAAGCGTCCCGCCCCGAGGAAGCCAGGCCGGATTTTCCAGCTCCGACCTCCCCGCATCCGGACATTACCAACTCTTTAGACATTGGCGACCACTGCCCGCTCAGGTCACTCCCCCGTAACGTGTGCCGCAACGAAACGGCCGGACGTAGCGCACGGAAAGCGAGGCACACCCCCATGCCCCCCTTCGACGTCCCCGAGGGCGACCCCTTCGGCCCGCACAACCTTCCGTACGGCGTTTTCTCCCGGCCCGGCTCCGAGTCCCGAACCGTCGGCGTCCGCCTGGGCGACCACGTCCTCGACGCGGGAGCCGCGGCACGAGCCCTTTCCTCCCCCTACGCCGCCGTCCTCTCCCAACCCACCCTCAACCCGCTCCTCGCAGCGGGCCGCACCACGTGGTCGGATGTCCGCCGAGCCCTCACCGCCTGGCTGACCGTCCCGTCCCACCAGGAGACGATCGCCCCCCACCTCCATCCCCTCACCTCTGTCACCCTCCACCTTCCCTTCGAGGTCGCGGACTACGTCGACTTCTACGCCTCCGAGAACCACGCCCGGAACGTCGGCCAGATCTTCCGCCCCGACGCCGTGGACTCGCTGACCCCCAACTGGAAGCACATGCCGATCGGTTACCACGGCCGGTCCGGCACCGTCGTCGTCTCGGGCACCGAGGTGGTGCGCCCCGCGGGCCAGCGCAAGCCCCCCACCGACCCCGCCCCCGTCTTCGGCCCCTCCACCCGCCTGGACATCGAGGCCGAGGTCGGCTTCCTGGTGGGAACGCCCTCGCCCATGGGCACCGCGGTCCCCCTCTCCTCCTTCCGGGACCACGTCTTCGGCCTGTGTCTCCTGAACGACTGGTCGGCGCGGGATGTCCAGGCCTGGGAGTACGTGCCCCTCGGCCCGTTCCTCGGCAAGTCCTTCGCCACGTCCGTCTCGGCATGGATCACCCCGCTCGACGCCCTGGAGGAGGCCCGCGTGGCTCCGCCCGAGCGGACGCACAACCTGCTGCCCTACCTGGACGACACCGCCGAGGAACCCAGCGGCTACGACCTCCGCGTCTCCGTGGCGATCAACGGCCACGTCGTCTCCGAGCCGCCGTTCTCGACCATGTACTGGACGGCCGCGCAGCAGTTGACCCACATGACGGTGAACGGCGCGTCCCTGCGCACGGGCGACCTGTACGGCTCCGGAACGGTCAGCGGCCCCTCGGAACGCGAGCGCGGCTCCCTCCTGGAACTCACCTGGAACGGCCGCGACCCCCTCGAACTCCCCGACGGCAAGCGCACCTTCCTGGAGGACGGCGACGAGGTCACCCTCACGGCCTGGGCCCCGGGACCCGATGGCACGCGCGTGGGACTGGGCGAGGTGAGGGGCCGGGTCGTACCGAATCCCTCCGGGGGTGTGTCCGGTCGGTAGCGTCTGCCGGGTGCTGCCCGTGGCCAAGACCTGTGGCCGAGAGCCGTCGAGATCACCGTGGCCTTCGGAGGTGACGCTGAGCCGAACCGGGCGGCGGTTTCCCGGGCAGCACCCGCTCGAAGAACTCCCGGTCCTCCGCGAAGGTCGGCTCCAGTGCCAGGAACTCCTCCACCGTGACCCACCGCGCGTCGCTCACCTCGCCCGGTTGCATGACGACCTCCCCCTCCGCCTCTCCCACGTCCGCTGTCCACCAGTGCAGCCGGAACTGCCGGTCGTCCGTCTCCGACTCCCACACCTTCGCCAGCGGGGTCACTTCCAGTCCCACCTCCTCGCGGACCTCCCGGACCACTGCCTCCGCCTGGCTCTCCCTCGGCTCGACCTTCCCGCTGAGCGGCGCCCAGTAGCCCGACCGCCGGGCCCGCGGTCCGCGCTCTATGACGAGCACGCGATCCCCGCGCCGCAGCACGGCGACGATGGCGTCCCGCTGCCCCGGCTCGTCCCGCAGGTCCATCACGAGTCCTCTACGCCCAGCGAGCCCTCGGAGGACGAAGGCTCGTTCGGGGCCTCGCCCAGGGCGGCGAGCACCGCCAGCACCCCTTCCCCGTACGTCGCCAGCTTCTTCTCGCCGACCCCGCCGATACCGCCCAGCTGGTCCACCGACGTCGGCCGCACCGTGGCGATCTCGCGGAGCGTGGCGTCGTGGAAGATGACGTAGGCCGGGACGCCCTGCTCGCGCGCCTGCTCGGCACGCCAGGCGCGCAGCGCCTCGAAGACCGGGAGCAGTTCCTCGGGCAGCTCGGCCACCGCGGCCTTCGCCTTGCGCTCGCCCCGGCCGGAGGACGACGAGCCCCCCGAGGCAGCCCCGGAGGCCACCGTCTTCTTCGGCTCCTTCCGCAGCGGCACCTCCCGCTCCCGCCGCAGCACGGACCCGCTGCCCTCGGTCAGCACCAGCGTCCCGTACTCGCCCTCCACCGCGAGCAGCCCCTGCGCGAGCAACTGCCGTACCACACCCCGCCATTCGCCCTCGCTCAGCTCCTCGCCGATCCCGAAGACGGACAGCTGGTCGTGGTCGAACTGGATGACCTTGGCCGTCCTGCGCCCCAGCAGGATGTCGATGATCTGCACGGCCCCGAACTTCTGCCCGCGCTCCCGCTGCAACCGCACCACCGTGGACAGCAGCTTCTGCGCGGCGACGGTGCCGTCCCAGGTCTCCGGAGGGCTCAGACACGTGTCGCAGTTGCCGCAGCCTCCAGAGGCCGGCTCCTGCCCGAAGTAGGCGAGCAACTGCCCCCGCCGGCACTGGACCGTCTCGCACAGCGCCAGCATGGAGTCCAGGTGGGCGGCGGCCCGGCGGCGGAACGCCTCGTCGCCCTCGCCGGTCTGGATCAGCTTCCGCTGCTGGACGACGTCCTGGAGCCCGTACGCCATCCATGCCGTGGACGGCAGCCCGTCACGGCCCGCACGGCCCGTCTCCTGGTAGTAGCCCTCCACGGACTTCGGCAGGTCGAGGTGCGCGACGAACCGTACGTCCGGCTTGTCGATGCCCATGCCGAAGGCGATGGTCGCCACGACGACCAGGCCCTCCTCACGCAGGAACCGTGCCTGGTGGGCCGCGCGCGTGCCGGCGTCGAGACCGGCGTGGTACGGCACGGCCTCGATGCCGTTCCGGCTCAGGAACTCGGCCGTCTTCTCCACCGAGTTCCGCGACAGGCAGTACACGATGCCCGCGTCGCCCGCGTGCTCCTGTGTGAGGAAGGACAGCAGCTGCTTCTTGGGGTCGGCCTTGGGGACGATCCGGTACTGGATGTTGGGCCGGTCGAAGCTGGCCTCGAAGTGGCGGGCCCTCGGCATGACCAGCCGCTCGGTGATCTCCCGGTGCGTGGCGCGTGTGGCCGTCGCGGTCAGCGCGATACGGGGGACGTCCGGCCA
This sequence comes from Streptomyces bluensis, assembly GCF_014650715.1. Lineage (GTDB taxonomy): Bacteria > Actinomycetota > Actinomycetes > Streptomycetales > Streptomycetaceae > Streptomyces > Streptomyces bluensis. The sequence continues at coordinate 19,508 of NZ_BMVM01000026.1, forward strand.
GCGCTCGCCCAGCAGCGACAGCGCCAGGTAGTCGGGCCGGAAGTCGTGGCCCCACTGCGACACGCAGTGCGCCTCGTCGATCGCGAACACCGAGATCTTGCCCCGCGACAGCAGGTCCCCCGTCGTGTCGAGCCGCAGTCGCTCCGGAGCCAGATACAGCAGGTCCAGCTCGCCGGCCAGGAACTCCGCCTCGACCGTGCGCCGCTCGTCGAAGTCCTGCGTGGAGTTGATGAACCCGGCGCGCACGCCCAGCGCCCGCAGCGCGTCCACCTGGTCCTGCATCAGGGCGATCAGCGGGGAGACGACCACGCCCGTGCCTGGCCTGACCAGCGCCGGAATCTGGTAGCAGAGTGACTTGCCGCCGCCGGTCGGCATGAGCACGACGGCGTCGCCACCCGCCACCACGTGCTCGATGACGGCTTCCTGCTCACCGCGGAAGGCCTCGTATCCGAAGACCCGGTCCAGCACGGCCAGCGCCTCGCTGTGGGCCGGCCGCCCCGTCCCCGCAGCGGGCCGCGCCGCTCCACCGGCTGCCGGCCCGGGCACCCCGCCGACCGCCGGTCCCACTGCCTCCGTCGGCCCGTCCACGTCCGCCATCACTCCCGTCCCACCCATCCCAGTCATCACCCATCCCCCGTGTATCGTCCGCGCCGTCCGCGAAGCCCGCGCCACCCGCGTCGTCTGTGTTTCCTCCAGCACTTGCCACGATAGGGGCCCGCACCGACAGCCTCAGAGTTATCCACAGGGCAAACGACGGGACCCGGCCCCCCTGAGGAGACCGGGTCCCACCCGTGCCGCGTCGCTCAGTGGAGCGTCACCGCACGAACACTCCCGCCTGTCCCGCCAGGTCCAGGAAGTACTGCGGCGCCACACCGAGCACAAGCGTGACCGCCACGCCCACCCCGATCGCTGTCATGGTCAGCGGCGACGGCACGGCGACCGTCGGCCCTTCGGGGCGCGGCTGGCTGAAGAACATCAGCACGATCACGCGGATGTAGAAGAACGCCGCGATGGCCGACGAGATCACACCGATCACGACGATCGCTCCCGCCCCGCTCTCGGCCGCCGCCTTGAACACGGCGAACTTCCCGGCGAACCCGGAGGTCAGCGGGATGCCCGCGAAGGCCAGCAGGAACACCGCGAACACGGCCGCCACCAGCGGAGACCTGCGTCCGAGCCCGGCCCACTTGGACAGGTGGGTGGCCTCGCCGCCCGCGTCCCGTACGAGGGTGACCACCGCAAAGGCGCCGATCGTCACGAACGAGTACGCGCCCAGGTAGAACAGCACCGATGAGACGCCGTCTGGCGAGGTCGCGATGACACCCGCGAGGATGAATCCGGCGTGCGCGATCGACGAGTACGCCAGCAGCCGCTTGATGTCGGTCTGGGTGATCGCGACGATGGCACCGCCCAGCATGGTGACGATCGCGACGGCCCACATGACCGGCCGCCAGTCCCAGCGCAGACCGGGCAGGACGACGTACAGGAGCCTGAGCAGGGCGCCGAAGGCCGCCACCTTCGTCGCCGCCGCCATGAAGCCCGTCACCGGGGTCGGCGCGCCCTGGTAGACGTCCGGCGTCCACATGTGGAACGGCACCGCGCCCACCTTGAACAGCAGGCCCATGACCAGCATCGCGCCACCGACGAGCAGCAGCGCGTCGTTGCCCATGGTGGCGGCGAGCGCCGGGCTGACGTTCTGGACGGTGCCGTCGACGACCTGGGCGATCGTCGCGTACGACACCGAGCCCGCGTATCCGTACAGCAGCGCGATACCGAACAGGGTGAACGCGGAGGCGAAGGCGCCCAGCAGGAAGTACTTGACGGCGGCTTCCTGCGACATGAGCCGCTTGCGGCGGGCCACGGCGCACAGCAGGTACAGCGGCAGCGAGAAGACTTCGAGGGCGATGAACAGGGTCAGCAGGTCGTTCGCCGCCGGGAAGATCAGCATGCCGCCGATCGCGAAGAGCAGCAGCGGGAACACCTCGGTGGTGGCGAACCCGGCCTTCACCGCGGCCTTCTCGCTGTCGCTGCCCGGCACGGACGCGGCCTGTGCGGCGAACGAGTCGACGCGTTTGCCGTGCGCCGCCGGGTCCAGCCGCCGCTCGGCGAAGGTGAACACGCCGAGCAGTCCGGCCAGCAGGATCGTGCCCTGCAGGAACAGGGCCGGTCCGTCGACGGCGATGGCGCCCATCGCCGCGATGCCGGCCTTCGTGGTGGCGTATCCGCCCGCGGCGAGCCCGACGACCGCCGCGAAGGAGGCCGCGAGTGCGACGATCGCCACGAACACCTGGGCGTAGTAGCGGGACCTGCGCGGCACGAAGGCCTCGATCAGCACCCCGAGGATCGCCGCCCCGATGACGATCAGGGTGGGCGACAACTGCCCGTACTCGATCTTCGGCGCCTGGATCTTCTCGATCGGATCGGCTGCCATTGTCCACAGGCTGTGGACGGCTGATGCGCTCACTTGGCCGCCTCCACCTCGGGCTGGGGGTCCTTCTTATGGACGTCGGACATGGTCTGCTTCACCGCCGGGTTGACGATGTCGGTGACCGGCTTCGGGTAGACGCCCAGGAAGATCAGCAGCACGACCAGCGGGGCGACCACCACGAGTTCCCGCACCCTGAGGTCGGGCATGTGTTTGACCTCGGCCTTCACCGGGCCCGTCATCGTCCTCTGGTAGAGGACGAGGGTGTAGAGGGCGGCGAGGACGATGCCGAAGGTGGCGATGATCCCGACCACCGGGTAGCGCGAGAACGTGCCGACCAGGACCAGGAACTCGCTGACGAACGGTGCGAGCCCGGGCAGGGAGAGGGTCGCGAGGCCGCCGATCAGGAAGGTGCCGGCGAGCACCGGAGCGACCTTCTGCACGCCGCCGTAGTCGGCGATGAGCCGCGACCCGCGCCGCGAGATCAGGAAGCCCGCCACGAGCATGAGCGCGGCGGTCGAGATCCCGTGGTTGACCATGTAGAGCGTGGCGCCCGACTGCCCCTGGCTGGTCATCGCGAAGATGCCCATGATGATGAAGCCGAAGTGCGAGATCGACGCGTACGCCACCAGGCGCTTGATGTCGCGCTGGCCGACAGCGAGCAGTGCTCCGTAGATGATGCTGATGAGGGCGAGGACGAGGATGGCGGGCGTCGCCCACTTGCTCGCCTCCGGGAACAGCTGGAGGCAGAAGCGCAGCATCGCGAAGGTGCCCACCTTGTCGACGACCGCCGTGATCAGGACGGCGACCGGGGCGGTGGCCTCCCCCATGGCGTTCGGCAGCCAGGTGTGCAGCGGCCACAGGGGCGCCTTCACCGCGAACGCGAAGAAGAAGCCGAGGAACAGCCACCGCTCCGTGCTGGTCGCCATGTTCAGCGAACCGTTGGCGCGGGCCTCGGCGATCTCCGTGAGCGAGAAGTTCCCCGCGACCACGTACAGGCCGATGACCGCGGCCAGCATGATGAGGCCGCCGACCAGGTTGTAGAGGAGGAACTTCACGGCCGCGTACGACCGTTGCGTCGCGGCCGTCTCCTCTCCGTGCTCGTGGGCACGGTCCCCGAAGCCGCCGATGAGGAAGTACATCGGGATGAGCATGGCTTCGAAGAAGATGTAGAAGAGGAAGACGTCGGTGGCCTCGAAGGAGATGATCACCATCGCCTCGACGGCCAGGATCAGGGCGAAGAAGCCCTGTGTCGGCCGCCACCGCTTGCTGCCCGTCTCCAGCGGGTCGGCGTCGTGCCAGCCCGCGAGGATGATGAACGGGATCAGCACGGCCGTGAGCGCGATCAGCGCCACCGCGATGCCGTCCACGCCCAGCTCGTACCGCACCCCGAACTCCGGGATCCAGGCGTGGGACTCAGTGAGTTGGTAGCGGGCGCCGTCCGGGTCGAAGCGCACGAGCACGGTCACGGCGAGCGCGAGTGTGGCCAGCGAGACCACCAGCGCCAGCCATTTGGCGGCGGTGCGCTTGGCGGCCGGTACGGCGGCCGTGGCGATCGCCCCGAGGGCCGGGAGCACCGCCGTCGCTGTCAGCAGAGGAAAGGACATCGGTATCAGACCGCCCTCATCAGCAGGGTCGCGGCGATGAGGACCGCCGCACCGCCGAACATCGAGACCGCGTACGACCGCGCGAAGCCGTTCTGCAGCCTGCGCAGCCGTCCGGAAAGGCCGCCCATCGTGGCTGCCGTGCCGTTGACGACGCCGTCGACCAGCGTGTGGTCGACGTACACCAGGGAGCGCGTGAGGTGTTCGCCGCCGCGGACCAGGACGACGTGGTTGAAGTCGTCCTGGAGGAGGTCGCGCCGGGCGGCCCGGGTGAGCAGCGATCCGCGCGGGGCGACGACCGGGACGGGACGGCGCCCGTACTGGGCGTAGGCGAAGCCGACGCCGACGACCATCACGGCCACGGTGGAGAGCGTGACCGTCAGCGCGCTGACCGGCGGGTGGCCGTGCTCGAAGCCGGTGACCGGCTCCAGCCACTTCACGAACCGCTCGCCGATGCCGAAGAACGCGCCCGCGAAGACCGAGCCGACGGCCAGCACGATCATGGGGATCGTCATGACCTTGGGAGATTCGTGCGGGTGCGGTTCGGCGTGCGCGCCGCGAGTCTCGGCGGCGGGCTCCACGCTGGGCTCGGCCGGGGACGGTGTGGGGGCGTGGCGCCAGCGTTCTTCTCCGAAGAACGTCATCAGCATCACCCGCGTCATGTAGAACGCCGTGATGGCCGCGCCCAGCAGGGCCGCGCCGCCGAGGATCCAGCCCTCGGCGCCGCCCTTGGCGAACGCCGCCTCGATGATCTTGTCCTTGGAGAAGAAGCCGGACAGGCCGGGGAAGCCGATGATCGCGAGGTAGCCGAGGCCGAACGTCACGAAGGTGATCGGCATGTACTTCCGCAGGCCGCCGTACTTGCGCATGTCCACCTCGTCGTTCATGCCGTGCATGACCGATCCGGCGCCGAGGAACAGCCCGGCCTTGAAGAAGCCGTGCGTCACCAGATGCATGATCGCGAAGGCGTAGCCGATGGGGCCGAGGCCCGCGGCCAGCACCATGTAGCCGATCTGCGACATGGTCGACCCGGCGAGAGCCTTCTTGATGTCGTCCTTCGCGCAACCGACGATCGCACCGAAGAGGAGCGTGACCGCGCCGACCACGGTGACGGCCAGCTGTGCGTCGGGCGCCGCGTTGAAGATGTCCCCGGAGCGGACGATCAGATAGACACCCGCGGTCACCATGGTCGCGGCGTGGATGAGGGCCGAGACCGGGGTCGGGCCCTCCATCGCGTCGCCGAGCCAGGACTGCAGCGGCACCTGGGCGGACTTTCCGCAGGCGGCGAGCAGCAGCATCAGGCCGATGGCGGTGAGCTTGCCCTCGCTGCCCGGCGCGTCAGCGCCTGATGTCAGAGCACCGGTGGCCTGAAAGACCGGCCCGAAGGCGAAGGTCCCGAAGGTGGTGAACATCAGCATGATGGCGATGGACAGACCCATGTCGCCGACACGGTTGACCAGGAAGGCCTTCTTCGCGGCGGTCGCGGCGCTGGGCTTGTGCTGCCAGAAGCCGATCAGCAGGTACGAGGCGAGACCCACGCCTTCCCAGCCGACGTACAGCAGCAGGTAGTTGTCGGCGACGACGAGCAGCAGCATCGCCGCGAGGAACAGGTTGAGATAACCGAAGAAGCGGCGTCGGCGCTCGTCGTGCTCCATGTACCCGATCGAGTACAGATGGATGAGGGAGCCGACTCCCGTGATGAGCAGGACGAACGTCATCGACAGCTGGTCGAGTTGGAAGCCGACGTTCGCCTGGAAGCCCTCGACCGGGATCCAGCTGAACAGGTGCTGCATCAGGGTCCGGTTTTCGGGGCTCTTGCCCAGCATGTCGGCGAAGAGGACGACGCCGAGCACAAAGGAGACGGCCGCGAGAGCCGTGCCGATCCAGTGACCGACGGCGTCGAGGCGCCGGCCGCCGCACAACAGGACGGCCGCTCCGAGCAGGGGCGCCGCCACCAGCAGCGCAATCAGGTTCTCCACGATTCTTCCGACCCCTTACAGCTTCATCAGGCTGGCGTCGTCGACCGAGGCCGAGTGGCGGGCACGGAACACCGACACGATGATCGCGAGTCCGACCACGACCTCCGCCGCGGCGACGACCATCGTGAAGAAGGCGATGATCTGGCCGTCGAGGTTGCCGTGCATCCGGGAGAAGGCGACGAACGCGAGGTTGCAGGCGTTGAGCATCAGCTCCACGCACATGAACACCACGATCGCGTTCCGCCTGATGAGCACTCCGGTGGCGCCGATCGTGAACAACAGGGCAGCGAGATACAGGTAGTTGACGGGATTCACTTCGAGGCCTCCCCGCTGTTCGAGCCCCCGCTGTTCGAGCGCTCCAGGCGGTCCTCAGCGCGCTGCTCCAGTGCCTTGAGGTCATTGAGCGCCTCGGTCGACACGTCACGGATCTGACCGCGGTCCCGCAGCGTCTTGCTGACGGTGAGCTCGGACGGGGTGCCGTCCGGGAGGAGGCCCGCGATGTCCACCGCGTTGTGCCGTGCGTACACGCCGGGCGCCGGCAGCGGCGGGACGTGCTTGCCCTCGCGGACGCGCTGCTCGGCCAGCTCGCGCTGGGTCTTGGCGCGCTCGGTGCGCTCGCGGTGGGTGAGCACCATGGCGCCCACCGCGGCCGTGATGAGCAGGGCGCCGGTGAGCTCGAAGGCGAAGACGTACTTCGTGAAGATGAGCGCGGCGAGGCCTTGCACGTTGCCGTTCGCGTTCGCCTGGCCCAGGCCGTTGAACTCCTTCAGCGAGGCGTTGCCGATGCCCGCGGTCAGCAGGATGCCGAAGCCGAGGCCACACAGAAGAGCCAGCCAACGCTGGCCCTTGATGGTCTCTTTCAAGGAGTCCGCCGCGGTGACGCCGACCAGCATCACCACGAACAGGAACAGCATCATGATCGCGCCGGTGTAGACGACGATCTGCACGATGCCCAGGAAGTAGGCGCCGTTGGCGAGGTAGAACACCGCCAGGACGATCATGGTGCCGGCGAGGCAGAGCGCGCTGTGCACGGCCTTCTTCATGAAGACGGTGCACAGGGCGCCGATCACGGCGATCGTGCCGAGCACCCAGAACTGGAACGCCTCACCGGTGGAGGTGGTGTAGGCGGCGAGCTGTGCGGTCATCGGCCGATCACCTTCTTCGACGCCGGCTCGTCCTCACCGAAGGTGGAGGCCCCTTCCTGCGGGACCTCGCCCTTGGAGAGGGCGACCTGACGCTCCGTACCGGGCGCGGCCTCGGTGACGAGTCCCCGGTAGTAGTCCTGCTCGTCCATGCCGGGGTAGATCGCGTGTGGCGTGTCGACCATGTCCTCTTCGAGGCCGGCGAGCAGCTGCTCCTTGGTGTAGATGAGGTTGGCGCGACTGGAGTCGGCCAGCTCGAACTCGTTGGTCATCGTCAGCGCGCGCGTGGGGCATGCCTCGATGCACAGGCCGCAGAGGATGCAGCGGGCGTAGTTGATCTGGTAGACGCGGCCGTACCGCTCGCCCGGCGAGTAGCGCTCCTCGTCCGTGTTGTCCGCGCCCTCCACGTAGATCGCGTCGGCGGGACAGGCCCAGGCGCACAGCTCGCAGCCGATGCACTTCTCCAGGCCGTCCGGATGGCGGTTGAGCTGGTGCCGGCCGTGGAACCGCGGTGCGGTGGTCTTCTGCTGCTCCGGATACTGCTCGGTCAGCCGCTTCTTGAACATGGCCTTGAAGGTCACGCCGAAGCCGGCGACGGGGTTCTGGAAACCCGGCTTGGTCTCCTTCGGCTCATCAGCCATCGGACGCCTCCTTTCCACTCGAAGATCCGTCACTGTCAGTATCGGATCCGCCACTGACAATCAGCTCCCGCTCGCGGCGTGGGCGCCTGCGCGGCACCGGCGGCAGGGTCTGTCCGGGCAGGGGCGGTACGGGGAACCCGCCGGCCATGGGGTCGAACGCGGCGGGTTCGGCCGGCTTGTCCTGCACCTCCTTGCGGTCGCGGAACATGTCCGCGACGAACGAGAGCAGCAGCAGGACGAGGACGGCTCCGCCGACGTACAGCGCGATCTCGGAGAAGTCGTAGTTCTCGTTGCGCAGGGTCCGCACGGTCGCGACCAGCATCAGCCAGACCACGGAGACCGGGATGAGGACCTTCCAGCCCAGTTTCATCAGCTGGTCGTAGCGGACGCGCGGGAGCGTGCCGCGCAGCCAGATGAAGAAGAACAGCAGCAGCTGCACCTTCACCACGAACCAGAGCATCGGCCACCAGCCGTGGTTGGCGCCCTCCCAGAAGGTGCTGATCGGCCACGGTGCCCGCCAGCCGCCGAGGAAGAGCGTCACGGACACGGCCGAGACGGTCACCATGTTCACGTACTCGGCGAGCATGAACATCGCGAACTTGATGGACGAGTACTCGGTGTTGAAGCCGCCGACCAGGTCGCCCTCGGACTCCGGCATGTCGAAGGGGGCGCGGTTGGTCTCGCCGACCATGGTCACGATGTAGATCAGGAACGAGACCGGCAGCAGGATGACGAACCAGCGGTCCTGCTGGGCCTCGACGATCGCCGACGTCGACATCGACCCCGAGTAGAGGAACACGGAGGCGAAGGCGGCGCCCATGGCGATCTCGTACGAGATCATCTGCGCGCACGAGCGCAGACCCCCGAGCAGGGGGTACGTGGAGCCGGAGCTCCAGCCCGCCAGCACGATCCCGTAGATGCCCACCGAGGCGACCGCGAGGATGTAGAGCATCGCGATCGGCAGGTCGGTGAGCTGCATCGTGGTGCGCTGGCCGAAGATCGAGATCTCGTTGCCCGCCGGCCCGAAGGGGATCACCGCGATCGCCATGAAGGCCGGGATGGCCGCGACGATCGGCGCGAGGATGTACACCACCTTGTCCGCGCGTTTGACGATGACGTCTTCCTTGAGCATCAGCTTGATGCCGTCGGCGAGCGACTGGAGCATGCCCCAGGGGCCGTGCCGGTTGGGACCGATGCGCAGCTGCATCCAGGCGACGACCTTGCGCTCCCACACGATGGAGAAGAGCACGGTCACCATCAGGAAGGCGAAGCAGAACACCGCCTTGATGACGACCAGCCACCACGGATCGCGGCCGAACATGGAGAGGTCCTCCACGGCGAGGTACGCCGTCACGCCTCCACCTCCTTCGGGTCCTCGGGGGCGAGGGTCGCCGGGCCGATGCGGACGAGTGCGCCGGGCAGCGCCCCGGTGTCGGAGGCGACGCCTGTTCCGGCGGAGTTCAGCGGGAGCCAGACCACACGGTCGGGCATCTCGGTGATCTGCAACGGGAGTTCGACGGCCCCGGCGGGGCCGCTGACCGCGAGGAGGTCACCGTCCTTGACGCCCGCCTCGGCGGCCGTGGCGGCCGACACGCGCGCGCGTGCGGCGTGCCGGGTTCCGGCGAGGGCCTCGTCGCCGTCCTGGAGGCGGCCCTGGTCGAGCAGCAGCCGGTGTCCGGCCAGGACGGCCTCTCCGGCGGCCGGCCGCGGCAGCTGGCCGCCGATCGCCAGTGGGTCGCCGGCCCGCGGCCCGTCCCACGCCCCGAGGCGGTCGATCTCCGCGCGTGTGGTGCGCAGATCGGGCAGCCCCAGGTGGACGTCCATGGCGTCGGCCAGCATCTGGAGCACACGCCCGTCGGTGGGCGCGAGGCGGCGCGTCATCTGGTCGGGCTTGAGGGCGGCCTCGAAGGGGCGTACCCGGCCCTCCCAGTTGACGAAGGTGCCCGCCTTCTCGGCGACGGCTGCGACGGGGAGGACCACGTCCGCGCGCCCGGTGACCTCACTGGGTCGCAGTTCCAGCGACACCAGGAAGCCCACGGAGGCAAGTGCCTCACGCGCGCGTGCCGGGTCGGGAAGGTCGGCGACCTCCACGCCCGCCACCACCAGTGCGCCCAGCTCGCCGCTCGCGGCGGCCTCGATGATCTGGCCGGTGTCCCGGCCGTGACGAAGCGGGAGTTCGGCGACGCCCCAGGCGGAGGCGACCTCGACCCGCGCGCGTGAGTCGGTGGCCGGGCGCCCGCCCGGCAGCAGCGACGGCACCGCGCCCGCCTCGACAGCGCCGCGCTCCCCGGCCCGGCGCGGGATCCACACCAGCTGGGCACCGGTCGCGGTCGCGGCCCGTACGGCGGCGGTGAACCCGCCGGCCACCGCGGCCAGCCGCTCACCGACGACGATCACCGCGCCCTCGGCGCGCAGCGCCTCGGCGGCCTTCGCCCCGCCCTCCTCCAGGCCGACCTGGCTCGCGAGCGCGTCCAGCCACTCGGTCTCGGTGCCGGGCGCGGCCGGCAGCAGCGTGCCGCCGGCCTTCTCCAGGCCGCGGGTCCCGTGCGTGGCCAGCGAGAACACCTTCTGCCCGTGCCCCCGCCAGGCCTTCCGCAGCCGCAGGAAGACGCCGGGCGCCTCCTCCTCTGCCTCGAACCCGACGAGCAGCACCGCGGGCGCCTTCTCCAGCGAGGTGTACGTGACGCCCGTACCGTCGAGGTCGCGTCCACGTCCCGCCACCCGGGCTGCCAGGAAGTCGGCCTCCTCGCCGCTGTGCACGCGCGCGCGGAAGTCGATGTCGTTCGTGTCGAGCGCCACGCGCGCGAACTTGCTGTACGCGTACGCGTCCTCGACGGTCAGACGGCCGCCGGTCAGGACACCGGCACGGCCTCGCGCGGCCGACAGCCCCTGGGCGGCGGCCGCCAGGGCCTCCGGCCAGGAAGCGGGCTCCAGCTCACCCGAATCGCCGCGCACGAGCGGCGTCGTCAGCCGGTCCGGCCGCTGCGCGTACCGGAACGCGAACCGCCCCTTGTCGCAGATCCACTCCTCGTTGACCTCGGGGTCCTGAGCGGCGAGCCGCCGCATGACCTTGCCGCGCCGGTGGTCCGTACGCGTCGCGCAGCCGCCGGAGCAGTGCTCGCACACGGACGGCGAGGACACCAGGTCGAAGGGGCGGGAGCGGAAGCGGTACGCCGCCGAGGTCAGCGCGCCCACCGGGCAGATCTGGATGGTGTTCCCGGAGAAGTACGACTCGAAGGGGTCGCCCTCACCGGTACCGACCTGCTGGAGCGCGCCGCGCTCGATCAGCTCGATCATCGGGTCGCCCGCGATCTGGTTGGAGAACCGGGTGCAGCGGGCGCACAGCACGCACCGCTCCCGGTCGAGCAGCACCTGTGTGGAGATCGCCACGGGCTTCTCGTAGGTGCGCTTCTTTCCTTCGAAGCGGGACTCGGCGTGGCCGTGCGACATGGCCTGGTTCTGCAGGGGGCACTCGCCGCCCTTGTCGCAGACGGGGCAGTCCAGCGGGTGGTTGATGAGCAGGAGCTCCATCACACCCTTCTGGGCCTTCTCGGCGACGGGCGAGGTGAGGTGGGTCTTGACGACCATCCCGTCGGTGCAGGTGATCGTGCAGGACGCCATGGGCTTGCGCTGGCCCTCGACCTCGACGATGCACTGGCGGCAGGCGCCGGCCGGGTCGAGGAGCGGGTGGTCGCAGAACCGTGGGATCTCGATGCCGAGTTGCTCGGCGGCCCGGATGACCAGGGTGCCCTTGGGCACGCTGATCTCGACGCCGTCGATCGTCAGCGAGACGAGGTCCTCCGGCGGGACCGCCGCTTCTCCGCCCCCGGACGGAGCGTTGGTGGTCACCGTCATGCGTTCACCTCCATGCGCTTGTCGGCCCAGGCCGTGGACTTGGCCGGGTCGAAGGGGCAGCCCCGGCCCGTGATGTGCTCCTCGTACTCCTCGCGGAAGTACTTGAGGGAGGAGAAGATCGGCGAGGCGGCGCCGTCGCCGAGGGCGCAGAAGGACTTGCCGTTGATGTTGTCGGCGATGTCGTTCAGCTTGTCGAGGTCGGACATGACGCCCTTGCCGGCCTCGATGTCGCGCAGCAACTGCACGAGCCAGTACGTCCCTTCGCGGCAGGGCGTGCACTTGCCGCAGGACTCGTGGGCGTAGAACTCGGTCCAGCGGGTGACGGCCCGCACGACGCAGGTGGTCTCGTCGAAGCACTGCAGGGCCTTGGTGCCGAGCATGGACCCGGCGGCGCCGACGCCCTCGTAGTCGAGGGGCACGTCGAGGTGCTCGTCGGTGAACATCGGCGTGGAGGAGCCGCCCGGCGTCCAGAACTTCAGCCGGTGCCCGGGCCGCATGCCGCCGCTCATGTCGAGGAGCTGGCGGAGCGTGATGCCGAGCGGGGCCTCGTACTGACCGGGGCGGGCGACGTGGCCGCTGAGCGAGTAGAGCGTGAAGCCCGGTGACTTCTCGCTGCCCATCGACCTGAACCAGTCCTTGCCGTTTTTCAGAATCGCGGGAACCGACGCGATCGACTCGACGTTGTTCACAACAGTCGGGCACGCGTAGAGGCCCGCGACAGCGGGAAAGGGGGGACGGAGCCGCGGTTGACCACGGCGGCCTTCGAGCGAGTCCAGCAGTGCGGTCTCCTCACCGCAGATGTACGCGCCCGCGCCCGCGTGCACGGTGATGTCGAGGTCGAGTCCGCTGCCCAGGATGTTCTCGCCGAGGTAGCCCGCCGCGTAGGCCTCACGCACGGCCTCGTGCAACCGCCGCAGAACGGGGACGACTTCACCACGCAGATAGATGAAGGCATGCGACGACCTGATGGCATAACAAGCGATGACCATGCCCTCGATGAGGCTATGCGGGTTCGCGAAGAGGAGCGGAATGTCCTTGCACGTTCCCGGCTCCGATTCGTCGGCGTTGACAACTAGATAGTGTGGCTTTCCATCGCCCTGGGGAATGAACTGCCATTTCATTCCCGTCGGGAATCCCGCACCTCCGCGCCCGCGCAGACCGGAGTCCTTGACGTACGCGATCACGTCGTCCGGTGACATGGCGAACGCCTTGCGGAGCCCCTCGTACCCCTCGTGCCTTCGGTAGACATCCAGCGTCCAGGACTTGTCCTCGTCCCAGAAGGCCGACAGCACGGGTGCGAGCAGCTTCTCCGGGCTGTGGTCCTTGATCTCGGCTGCCAACGTCATCACTCCCCCTCCTCGGCGACAGGACCCGCCGGGTGGGCAGGGTCGGAGGCCGATGTGTCCTGTGGCGCGTCGTGCGAGCTGAGGTGCTCGGCGGCCGGCGGCTCGTGGGGCGCCGCGTCCCGAGGTGCCCTGTCCTGCGGCTCGTCGTGGGGTCCGCCGTCCCGCGGATGCACCACGCGCGCGGCGGCCTCGCCCTTGGCCAGGCGCAGGCCGATCAGGGAGGCGGGTCCCGCGCTGCCGCTCGCCTCGACGGCCCCGTCCCGCTCGTCGGGGAACCCCGCCAGGATCCGGGCGGTCTCCTTGAACGTGCACAGGGGGGCGCCTCGGGTGGGCTCGACCCGCGCTCCCGCACGCAGGTCGTCGACGAGTTGCCGCGCGCTGTCCACGGTCTGGTTGTCGAAGAACTCCCAGTTGACCATCACGACCGGCGCGAAGTCGCAGGCCGCGTTGCACTCGATGTGCTCCAGGGTGACCTTGCCGTCGTCGGTGGTCTCGCCGTTGCCGACGCCCAGGTGGTCCTGGAGCGCCTCGAAGATGGCGTCGCCGCCCATCACCGCGCACAGGGTGTTGGTGCAGACGCCCACCTGGTAGTCACCGGAGGGCTTGCGCCGGTACATGGTGTAGAAGGTGGCGACCGCGGTGACCTCGGCCGTGGTCAGGCCGAGCACGTCGGCGCAGAACTGCATGCCGGTGCGGGTGACGTGGCCCTCCTCCGACTGCACGAGGTGCAGCAACGGCAGCAGGGCCGAGCGGGAGTCCGGGTAGCGGGCGACGATCTCCGCCGCGTCCCGCTCCAGCCGGGCCCGGACGTCGTCCGGGTAGTCGGGCGCGGGCAGCTGGGGCATGCCCAGGCTGACGCCCTCGGGGGTGGTGGTCACCGGTCGACGCCTCCCATCACGGGGTCGATGGACGCGACGGCGACGATGACGTCGGCGACCTGGCCGCCCTCGCACATCGCCGCCATGGCCTGCAGGTTGGTGAAGGACGGGTCCCGGAAGTGGACCCGGAAGGGGCGGGTGCCTCCGTCGGACACGACGTGCACCCCGAGCTCTCCCTTGGGTGACTCGACCGCCGCGTACGCCTGTCCCGGCGGGACGCGGAAGCCCTCGGTCACCAGCTTGAAGTGGTGGATCAGGGCCTCCATGGAGCTGCCCATGATCTTCTTGATGTGGTCCAGGGAGTTGCCCAGTCCGTCCGGTCCCAGGGCGAGCTGGGCGGGCCAGGCGATCTTCTTGTCGGAGACCATGACGGGGCCGGGCTCCAGCCGGTCGAGGCACTGCTCGACGATCCGCAGCGACTGGCGCATCTCCTCCAGGCGGATCAGGAAGCGCCCGTAGGAGTCGCAGCTGTCGGCGGTCGGGACGTCGAAGTCGTACGTCTCGTAGCCGCAGTACGGCTGGGTCTTGCGCAGGTCGTGCGGCAGGCCCGCCGAGCGGAGGATCGGGCCGGTGGCGCCGAGGGCCATGCAGCCGGCCAGGTCGAGGTAGCCGACATCCTGCATGCGGGCCTTGAAGATGGGGTTCCCGGTGGCGAGCTTGTCGTACTCGGGAAGGTTCTTCTTCATCTTCTTCACGAACTCGCGGATCTGGTCCACCGCACCCGGCGGCAGGTCCTGGGCGAGTCCTCCGGGCCGGATGTACGCGTGGTTCATGCGCAGGCCGGTGATCAGCTCGTAGATGTCGAGGATGAGTTCACGGTCCCGGAACCCGTAGATCATGATCGTGGTGGCGCCCAGCTCCATGCCGCCGGTGGCGATGCACACCAGGTGGGAGGAGAGGCGGTTCAGCTCCATCAGGAGCACGCGGATGATCGAGGCGCGGTCCGGGACCTGGTCCTCGATGCCAAGGAGCTTCTCGACGGCGAGGCAGTACGCCGTCTCGTTGAAGAACGGCGTGAGGTAGTCCATGCGGGTCACGAAGGTCGTGCCCTGCGTCCACGTCCGGTACTCAAGGTTCTTCTCGATGCCGGTGTGGAGGTAGCCGATGCCGCAGCGGGCCTCGGTGACGGTCTCGCCCTCGATCTCCAGGATGAGCCGGAGCACACCGTGGGTGGACGGGTGCTGTGGGCCCATGTTGACGATCAGGCGCTCGTCGTCGGCCTTGGCCGCGGTCTCGACGACCTCGTCCCAGTCACCGCCGGTGACCGTGTAGACGGTGCCTTCGGTCGTCTCGCGCGCCGAAGCGGCGGAGGCCGATGCGTGCGAGGTGCTCATGAGTACGACCTCCGCTGGTCCGGAGCCGGGATCTGGGCGCCCTTGTACTCGACGGGGATGCCGCCGAGGGGGTAGTCCTTGCGCTGCGGGAAGCCCTGCCAGTCGTCCGGCATCATGATCCGCGTCAGCGCCGGGTGACCGTCGAAGACGATGCCGAAGAAGTCGTACGTCTCGCGCTCGTGCCAGTCGTTGGTCGGGTAGACGGAGACGAGCGACGGGATGTGCGGATCGGCGTCGGGGGCGGAGACTTCCACGCGGATCAGCCGGTTGTGGGTGATCGAGCGCAGGTGGTAGACGGCGTGCAGCTCGCGGCCCTTGTCTCCCGGGTAGTGGACTCCGCTGACCCCGGTGCACAGCTCGAAGCGGAGGGCCGGGTCGTCGCGGAGGGTCTGGGCGACGCGGAGCAGGTACTCGCGTTCGACGTGGAACGTGAGCTCGTCGCGGTCGACGACGGTCTTGTCGATGACGTTCTCGGGGACGAGTCCCTGTTCCTCCAAGGCGCCCTCAAGTTCGTCGGCGACCTCGTCGAACCAGCCGCCGTAGGGGCGGGTGGCCGGGCCGGGCAGCCGGATGGAGCGGACCAGGCCGCCGTAGCCGGAGGTGTCGCCGCCGTTGTTGGCGCCGAACATGCCGCGCTGGACGCGGATCTCCTCACCGCCCTCGCCGCGCTGGCCGGGGAGGTTGGAGGCGCCGAGGTCCTTCTCGGGGTTGACCCCGTTGGCGCTGGTGCCGTTCGCGTCACTCATCGCAGCAGCCCCTTCATCTCGATGGTGGGGAGCGCCTTGAGCGCGGCCTCCTCGGCCTCGCGGGCCGCCTCCTCGGCGTTCACACCGAGCTTGGACGTCTGGATCTTCTGGTGGAGCTTGAGGATCGCGTCCATCAGCATCTCGGGCCGTGGCGGGCAGCCCGGGAGATAGATGTCGACCGGGACGATGTGGTCGACGCCCTGGACGATGGCGTAGTTGTTGAACATGCCGCCCGATGACGCGCAGACCCCCATGGAGATCACCCACTTGGGGTTCGGCATCTGGTCGTAGACCTGCCGCAGCACCGGCGCCATCTTCTGGCTGACCCGGCCGGCGACGATCATGAGGTCTGCCTGGCGGGGTGAGCCGCGGAAGACCTCCATGCCGAAACGGGCCAGGTCGTAGCGTCCCGCGCCCGTGGTCATCATCTCGATGGCGCAGCAGGCGAGGCCGAAGGTGGCGGGGAAGACGGACGCCTTGCGCACCCAGCCCGCGGCCTGCTCGACGGTGGTCAGCAGGAAGCCGCTCGGCAGCTTTTCTTCGAGTCCCATGATTGAAAGGCCCCTCAGTCCCATTCCAGGCCGCCGCGCCGCCATACGTACGCGTAGGCGACGAAGACGGTGAGCACGAAGAGCAGCATCTCCACGAGCCCGAAAACACCCAGGGCGTCGAAGGTGACGGCCCACGGGTAGAGGAAGACGATCTCGATGTCGAAGACGATGAAGAGCATCGCCGTCAGGTAGTACTTGATGGGGAAACGCCCGCCGCCGGCCGGCGTGGGGGTCGGCTCGATACCGCACTCGTAGGCCTCTAGCTTGGCCCGGTTGTAGCGCTTCGGACCGATCAGCGTGGCCATGACCACGGAGAAGATCGCAAAACCTGCCCCGAGGGCTCCCAGTACGAGGATGGGCGCATACGCGTTCACCGCTCCTCGCTCCTCTCAGTCGGCACTGACTGCTGGCGGTTGCGTCGGAGTTATCACGTGCCTCACCAGTCCCCTGAGCCCCGCCTGTCCCGGCGAAGATCGCGAACATGTGAAGCAGGTCACAAGCCCAACTGCCCCGCATCTTATGCCCGCCGGTCTGTGATCTGCGACACGGGGGTAAGCAAGGACTTTGTGATCTTCACCACCTGACGAACGATCATGAAGTCGGATGAGCAGTGATCTTCACACCCGAAGCGTCAGAGCGATCACCAGAAGTGACATTTTCGATCGTAACCCCTGGTCACGCAGTGCGTCTCCATATCAAGAGGCTTCCTTTGCATGCAAATTGGCCCTGGACATCGCAGCTTGATAGAGGGGCGCGTTCACACCCGAGGGACCGGCGGCGAGCGAATGTGGACGCGTGCACGCATTCACGAGCTCCCGCGACCCGAATTCACCTGCACGTGGCGCGGGCGTCACGATCACCACCTCGTGACCTGCGTCACATTCACCAGGGGCGCCAAGGAGCCAGGCTTGGCCACGTGCCGCAACCGGTGGTAGGCGGAGAGCAATTCGGGCGTATCGACGAAAACACGTGATCACAGGCTTGAGCGATGGTGTCCGCATTGCCCGTTACGGCGTCAATAAGGAGCGGCGCCCACCGGATTTCAGGGGCGGATTGAACAACTGTGGCGGACCACACGTTTCTTGAAGGTATGGAGGAGCCCCTGGTACCGCTTGTACCCATGTCCCACACCGCTCACATACGCAGCCACCGGAAGCCCCGCCGCAGCGCCTCGACGATGGCGATGCGTGCCGGAGTCGCCGGCGGCATCCTCGGCAGCGTGGCAGTGGCCGGTGCGTCCGCGTCGGCGTACGCCGCGGAGCCCGTGACCCAGACGATCGAACTGCCCACGCTCACGGCCGACGTGGCCTCTCAGGTCGCGCAGTCCGCGGACGTCATGCAGCAGACCGCCGCGAACTACGAGTTGCAGGCCGAGCGTGACGCTGCCACGGCCAAGGCCGCCAAGCAGGCCGCGGCGGACCTCAAGGAAGCGAAGGCGGAGGCCAAGAAGAAGGCCGAGGCCGAGCGGCGGGCAGCCGCCGAGCGGGCCACGCGCGCCGCCGAGCGGACCGCCCTGACGTCGAAGTCGGCCTCGGCCTCGGCCTCGACGTCGACCTCGGCGTCCACCCCGGCCAGCGGCAGTGTCGCGACGGTCATCAGCTTCCTCAAGGCGCAGCTGGGCGACGCCTACGTCCTGGGCGCCTCGGGCCCCAACGCGTGGGACTGTTCCTCCCTGATGCAGGCCGCGTACAAGCAGGTCGGCGTGGACCTCCCCCGGGTCTCGCAGGACCAGTCGACGGTCGGCACCGAGGTCTCGCTGTCCAACCTTCAGGTCGGCGACATCCTGTACTGGGGTGCGAAGGGCTCGGCGTACCACGTGGGCACCTACATCGGGAACGGCCAGTACCTCGACGCGGCCAACCCCTCCAAGGGCGTCGTGATCCAGGACCTGTCCGGCTACCCGGCGACGGGTGCGGTGCGGGTTCTCTGATCCACCCGTCGTGCGAACACCTCGTAACAGCTCGTAACACCTCGTACAGGGTGAGGGCTGCCGCCTCGGGGGCGGCGGCCCTCGCGCTGTGGGAGTCATGACGTGGGAGCCGTGCCGTGGGCATCGTGCCGCGGCAACGCCCCTCAGCCCAGGTCGAAGGTGTTCGGCAGGCCGAGCCGGTAGCGCAGTTCGTCGGTGCGCTTGAGGGGTTCCATCTCCGGGGGCCGGTACAGCTCCCAGATCTCGCACCGTTCGGCATCCGAGCGGTCCGCGTCCAGCAGCGCGTTGACGGCCCGGCGCGCCGACTCGTTGGCGCCCTCCATGCTGGCCAGGTCGACATCGGTGCGGACGTAGTCGCCGGCGAGGAAGAAGTTCGGTACGGCCGTGCGCGCCGTGGGCCGGTTGTAGAGCGTTCCCGTCGGGTGGATGAGGAGTTGCTCCCGGTTCTGCGGGCCGGGGCCGCCGAGACCGGTCACCGCGGGGTCCATGAACCAGCCGAGGCGGTCGTCGTCGGTGAGCGTGGTCCTGCCGGAGTCGTTCAGGGCGTCCTTCAGCTGTGCCCAGCACTCGGCGACCACTTCCTCCTTCGTACACTCCCGGGCCGTCTTGCCGTACAGGATCCCCGGTTTGTCCCACTCCGAGATGATCGCGGAGAGACAGTCGCGGGTGCGCCCGTCGCCGTAGTCCGCCGGGAAGTCCCGTACGTCCCAGAACTGGGCCTGCCCGATGCCGGTGACCGACCAGGGTGAGTCGAGGCAGTTGATGTGGCCGTGGACGACCGGGGTGGGGGTGCGCAGATAGAACATCACGCCGACCATCCAGTCCGCCTCCAGCGCGTCGCACCGGGCGAGCTGCGGGTCGGCGGCGCGCAGGGCCGGGCCCCAGGTGGTGCGGGCGTGCTCGACGGGCAGGGCGCAGACGTAGTGGTCGGCCGTGATGGTGCGTTCGGTGCCCTCGTCCCGGTCCAGCACGCGTACGCCGGTGACGCGGCCGTCGGCGTACAGCACCTCCCGTACCTGCGTGTTCGTGACGAACTCGACGCCAAGGGAGCGGAGATGGCCGGCCCAGGGATCGATCCAGGCCTCGCTGGTGGGGGCGTTGAGGACGCGGTCGATGTCGGCGTCGCCGTCCATGCCACGGCCGAGCAGGCCCCACAGCAGCAGCGCCTCGATGATGACGCGGCCGACGGTACGTGTGGAGGCCACCTCGGCGCGGGTGGCGACGAGGTTGCGGGTCTGGCCGATGCCGAGGACGGCCCGGTACTCCTCGCTCATCTGTCCCGCGCGGATGAACTCCCACCAGCTGGTCTTCTCCCACTCGTCCTCACGGCGGGCGTCACAGCTGGTGAGATGGACGAGGAGACGGTTCGCGAAGTACGCGGCCTCGTGAGCGGGCAGGCGGGTGCCCAGGTCGAGGACCGACAGGATCTGGTCGCGGATCCAGGACGGGGTGATGTCGCCGGGCGCGGGCGGGGTGGTGGCGCGGCGCAGCGGGAAGTGCAGGTCGGGGCGGCCTCCGGCACGGGCGAAGAGGGCCTCGGTGCCGCTGCGGAGGTTGCCGCGGACGCCGTCGGCGTTGCCGGGGAAGGGGATGCGGCGCATGGTGTCCGGCAGGTTCCGGTAGAAGCCGGGGAAGAAGCGGAAACCGTGCTCGCCGGGAAGGGGCCGGCGGCCGCCCTCGCCGGTTCCCGGCACGTCCATCGAGCGGGCCTTGCCGCCGAGGACGTCGTAGTACTCGTAGACGGTGACGG
Source organism: Streptomyces bluensis (assembly GCF_014650715.1). GTDB lineage: Bacteria > Actinomycetota > Actinomycetes > Streptomycetales > Streptomycetaceae > Streptomyces > Streptomyces bluensis. The sequence goes on from NZ_BMVM01000026.1 coordinate 39,689, forward strand.
CGTAGCCGCGTTCCGCGAGTTCATGGGCGGCGCTGAGGCCGGAGACTCCGCCGCCGAGGACGGCGACGCGTTTGGCCGCGGCGCGTTCGGCGGGAGCTGCGGCCGCCGGGCCCGCCTGCCACACGGCGAGGGAGCCCGTGGCAGTGCCGGCGGTGGCCGCGGCTCCGGCGCCTGCGAGGAAGCGCCTACGGGTGGGAGCGGAGGGCTCCGGTGGTCGGTCCGTGCGCTCTGTTGTCATGGATAGGGAAGGTAGGGAGACGCCCGGCCGAACGGAAGGTCACCGCAGCGTCACCCACAGCATCCTCACAGCAGCGAGAACAACCGGCCCCACGCACGGCCACCGGGCGAGCGCCCTCCGGCCGTGCGTAGGGCCGGTGTTCGGAGTCCTGGCGGCGACCGAGGGGGCGCCGCCGCCGTGCTCAGGCCTTCGGGGCCACCTTGGTAAGACCGCGTTGGAGGTGGTCCCGCATGATCAAGCCTTCGGTGCCACCTTGCTCAGGCCGTTGATGATGCGGTCCATCGCGTCGCCGCCCGTCGGGTCGGTGAGGTTGGCCAGCAGCTTCAGCGTGAACTTCATCAGCAGGGGGTGGGTGAGGCCGCGCTCGGTCGCCAGTTTCATGACCTTCGGGTTGCCGATGAGCTTCACGAAGGCACGGCCCAGCGTGTAGTAGCCGCCGTAGGTGTCCTTCAGGATGCGGGGGTAGCTCCGCAGGGCGAGTTCGCGCTGGCCGGGGGTCGACCGGGCGTGGGCCTGGACGATGACGTCCGCGGCGATCTGGCCGGACTCCATGGCGTAGGCGATGCCCTCGCCGTTGAAGGGGTTGACGAGGCCGCCCGCGTCGCCGACCAGCAGCAGGCCCTTGGTGTAGTGGGGCTGGCGGTTGAAGGCCATGGGGAGGGCGGCGCCGCGGATCGGGCCGGTCATGTTGTCCGGGGTGTAGCCCCACTCCTCGGGCATCGACGCGCACCATGCCTTGAGGACCTCGCGCCAGTCCAGTTCCTTGAAGGAGGCCGAGGTGTTCAGGACGCCCAGGCCGACGTTCGACGTGCCGTCGCCCATGCCGAAGATCCAGCCGTAGCCGGGGAGCAGACGGTCCTCTCCGGGACCGCGGCGGTCCCACAGCTCCAGCCAGGACTCCAGGTAGTCGTCGTCGTGGCGCGGCGAGGTGAAGTACGTGCGGACCGCGACACCCATGGGGCGGTCCTCGCGGCGGTGCAGGCCCATCGCGAGGGACAGGCGGGTGGAGTTGCCGTCGGCGGCCACGACCAGCGGCGCGTGGAACGTGACGTCCCGTTTCTCCTTCGAACCCGACTCGGCGTCGCCGAGCTTGGCGTGGACGCCCGTGATGCGGCCCGTGCGGTCGTCGATGACCGGGGCGCCGACGTTGCAGCGCTCGTAGAGTCGCGCGCCCGCCTTCTGGGCCTGCCGGGCCAGTTGCTCGTCGAAATCGTCGCGCTTGCGGACCAGGCCGTAGTCCGGGTACGCGGCGAGATCCGGCCAGTCGAGCTGGAGGCGGACGCCGCCGCCGATGATGCGCAGCCCCTTGTTGCGGAGCCAGCCGGCCTCCTCGGAGATGTCGATGCCCATCGACACCAGTTGCTTCGTCGCACGGGGCGTCAGACCGTCGCCGCACACCTTCTCGCGCGGGAAGGCGGTCTTCTCCAGCAGCAGGACATCCAGTCCGGCCTTGGCCAGGTAGTACGCGGTGGTGGAACCGGCTGGTCCGGCCCCGACGACGATCACATCGGCGGTGTGTTCGGTAAGGGGCTGGGGCTCGGTCACGGCGGTTTCTCCCCGAGTCTCGAAATCAGCGTGCCGCAGTCCGAGGCCGCGAAGACCCGGAACGGGACCGGGACCGCGAAGACTCGAAAACAGGGTGCTGACGGGCACTGGACATGGGCAGTCTATTCAGCGGTACCGATCACCTGGCTGAAGGGCTGCCCCTGTGAACAGAGCTCCCGACGTACGGTTGCGTGTCCCCACGGACGAGGACGCCATCGCCTGGCACCGGATCTTCGACGACCCCGAGGTCATGGAGTTCCACGGGGGCAGGTCCGCCGAGCTGTCCGTCTACGAGGAGCTCACCGCCCGCCAGCGCCGCCACGACGCCGAGTACGGCTTCTGCTTCTGGACCATGCTCGACGCGGACGACCAGGTCATCGGCTTCACGGGCGCCCAGCCGTGGCCGCACGAGAGCTTCGGCCCGGTGGGCGAGATCGAGATCGGCTGGCGGCTCGCACGAACCCACTGGGGCCAGGGATACGTCACCGCGGCCGCCCGGGAGACCCTCGACCGCGTGCGCCGGGCGGGCGTCCCCACCGTCGTCGCCATGGTCCACTCCGAGAACAAGCGCTCCATCGCCGTGACCCAGCGCCTGGGCATGGAGCTGGAGGAGCTCTTCACCACGCCCACGACGAAGGCCGTCGGACACCAATACCGACTCAACCTGTAACTCAAAGTAGCCAACCGCTACGAATTTGGTTACAGATAGACACCAACCGCTTCCGGCGGACACCCCCTCGCGGTTACCCTGCCAGTACCGCTGGGGGTGACATCTGTGCGCATAACGCCCAAGACACCTGAAGTGCGCGTGCCGCGACTCGTCGGCCTGATGGCCGTGGACGCGCGTGAGACAGCCCAGGCACGTGGTGTGCTGCTCGCCGCGCCCGACCGCCCCGACTTCCATCTCGCCGTCGTCGACTACGTCGTACGGCAGTATCCGCAGCCCGGGACGGAGGTTCCTCGCGGGGCCGTGGTCACCGTGTGGTTCGACTTCGGGGAGGGCGAGGGGGGCGGGGGCGTGCGTGAGCCCCGGCGGGGCGGGCCGCCACCCGGTGGCCTGCAGCGGGAGTTGGACGCACCGGGGGATCCGTTCCCGGTGCTCCGGTAGGGCCGCGCAGACTTCGGTAGCGCCACGCGGCCGCTGTCACGCCTGCTTGAATCCCCTGTGCAACGCCACGACCCCACCCGTCAGGTTCCGCCACGCCACCTTCCCCCAGCCCGCCTCGCCCAGGCGCCCGGCGAGCGCCCGCTGGTCCGGCCAGGCGCGGATGGACTCGGCGAGGTACACGTACGCGTCGGGGCTGGACGACACCGCCCGCGCCGCCGGAGGCAGCGCACGCATCAGGTACTCGGTGTAGACGGTGCGGAACGGCGCCCATGTGGGGTGCGAGAACTCGCAGATCACCACCCGGCCGCCGGGCTTGGTCACCCGGTACATCTCGCGCAGCGCGGCGTCCGTGTCCTGGACGTTCCGCAGCCCGAACGAGATCGTCACCGCGTCGAAGGTGTCGTCCTTGAAGGGAAGTTTCGTCGCGTCGCCTGCTGTGAAGGGCAGCCAGGAGTGCCGCTGCTTGCCGACACGGAGCATCCCGAGCGAGAAGTCGCACGGCACGACGTAGGCGCCCGTCCGCGCGAACGGCAGCGACGAGGTGGCGGTGCCGGCGGCGAGGTCCAGCACCTTCTGCGCGGGCCGCGCGTCGACGGCCCTGGCGACCTCCTTGCGCCACAGCCGGGCCTGCCCGAGGGACAGCACGTCGTTGGTCAGGTCGTACCGTTCCGCCACGTCGTCGAACATCGAGGCGACTTCGTGCGGCTGCTTGTCCAGGGATGCGCGGGTCACAGGGCCATTCTGGCAGTACGGGCCGGACGCACCCACGCCCGGCCCACCCGCGGGCTCCCGCGCGCTACGGCGACAGCCGCGGTCTCTTCTTTTCTCGATGGCTTATTCGGATTGCATGTCCCGAGATATCAGGCAGGTTTTATCTACGCCCCATACCTCCTGAACCTCCCTTCTGAACCTCCTGAACTTCCTGAACCGCCTGCACTTCGATGATCTTTATGAAGCACAGCCGCATGTGATTCGTATCCATCGGAAGAGCTTTCTGTTTCCGTCGTGAGACAGAAACCACGAACGACCATGAGAGCGGGTCATATGCCGACACGGAGTTTCCTGAAGCCTGTCGCCGGACTCTTCTGCCTGGTGGCGCTGGCCTGTGCAGGCTGCTCCCCGGGGCCGGGTTCAGACACGGACACGGACGCGGGTGCGGATGCGCATACGGATACGGATACGGATCCGAACCCGAGCAGTACCGGGCCCGCCGGGGAGTCGGCGACGGGGTACGCGCCCTATGTGAGCGCCACGACCGCGTCCGGACTGGACTCGGCGGGGTCGGCGTCGGCGTACAACCTGGCGTTCGTGCTCGCGGACGGCGGTGACTGCACGCCGATGTGGGACGGGGCGAAGTCGATCGGCGACGTGGCGGTCAAGTCCCGCATCGCGGCGCTGACGGACTCGGGGGCGACGGTACGGGTGTCCTTCGGCGGGGCGGCGGGCACGGAGCTGGCCAGGTCCTGCGACAGCGCGTCGGAGCTGGCCAAGGCGTACGGGGAGGCGCTCGACGCGGCCGGGGCGAGTGAGGCCGACTTCGACATCGAGGGGGACGCGTTGAAGGACTCCGGCTCGGTCGACCTGCGCTCCAAGGCGATAGCCCTGCTCCAGAAGGACCGCCCGGACCTGTCCGTGTCCTTCACCCTGCCCGTCATGCCCTCCGGTCTCGGTGACGACAGCGTGGCGCTGCTGGAGTCGGCGAACGACAACTCCGTCGAGGTCTCCACGGTCAACATCATGACCATGAACTACGGCAGTTCGTACGACGGCGACATGGGCGACTACGCGGAGCAGTCCGCCGAGGCGACCCACGACCAGCTCGCCGACATCTTCGGCCTCTCGGACTCCGCGGCGTGGCGGGGTATGGCCCTCACGTCGATGATCGGGCAGAACGACGTCGACGAGGAGACGTTCACGCTCGACGACGGGGCTCAGGTGCGGGAGTTCGCCGAGGAGAAGGGCATCGCCTGGGTGTCCATGTGGGCTGCCTTCCGTGATCGCCAGTGCGCGGGCGACGACTCGTCGTCGGGTGCCGCGCGCAGCGACTGCAGCGGCGTCGAGCAGGAGGAGGGGGCGTTCGCGCAGACGCTCTCGGGCTGAGGCCCGGGGAACGTCAGCGGCGTCTGTGGACCAGGCGGCCCGCGCACACCGTGGCGACGCACGCCCCCTTCCCGTCGAGCACCGCGAGATCCGCACGGGCCCCCGGCACCAGGGCCACGGGACGGACACCCGGCAGCACCACCACGTCGTTCCGCACGGCCGCCGCCCGCAGTTCGGGCGCGTCGGCGTACTCCGCCAGGACCGCGACCGCGCCCGACTTGAGCACCGCGTGGACGCGTTCACGCGGTGTGGGGGCGTCCGGAAGCGGGCCCTCGTGGATGCGGGCGGGACCGAGGGCACCGGGCCAGCGGCGCACGCGGGCGCCCGGGAACCGCTCCTGGACCTCCGCCAGTGTCCCCACGGCGGCGACCCGGTCGCCCTCCACGGCCACGGCACCGTCCTTGACGGGCTCCGGGTCGTCCCAGGCGCGGCGCACCTCGTCCGCGGCGTGAATCGTCAGCACGCGTCCCCCAGTCGGCCCCTCAGCCGACCCCTCAGCCGACCCATCGCTTGCACGCTCGGTTGGACCCTCAGTTGGACGCCAGCAGCTTCAGCTCGGGGTGGGCCGTGCCGCCCTCGATCGCCGTCGACGAGATGTGCGAGGCCACCCGCTCGTCGACCGGGTCGTTCGCCGGGTCGTCGTGGACGACGATGTGCTCGTAGGTGGTGGTGCGCTGGGCGGGGACCCGGTCGGCCTTGCGGATCAGGTCGATGATCTCCTGCCGGTTGGAGCGGTGCTTGGCGCCGGCCGACGACACCACGTTCTCCTCCAGCATGATCGAGCCGAGGTCGTCCGCACCGTAGTGCAGGGAGAGTTGACCGATCTCCTTGCCCGTCGTCAGCCAGGAGCCCTGGATGTGGGCGATGTTGTCCATGAAGATCCGCGCGATGGCGATCATCCGCAGGTACTCGAACAGCGTGGCCTGCGTACGGCCCTTGAGGTGGTTGTTCTCCGGCTGGTACGTGTACGGGATGAAGGCCCGGAAGCCGCCCGTCCGGTCCTGCACGTCACGGATCATCCGCAGGTGCTCGATGCGCTCGGCGTTCGTCTCGCCGGTACCCATGAGCATCGTGGAGGTGGACTCCACGCCGAGGTTGTGCGCGGTCTCCATGATCTCCAGCCAGCGCTCGCCGCTCTCCTTCAGCGGGGCGATGGCCTTGCGGGGCCGGGCGGGCAGCAACTCGGCGCCGGCGCCCGCGAAGGAGTCCAGACCGGCCGCGTGGATGCGCTGGATGGCCTCCTCCACGCTCACCTTCGAGATGCGGGCCATGTGCTCGACCTCGGACGCGCCCAGGGAGTGGATGACCAGCTGCGGGAACTCCTTCTTGATGGCGGCGAAGTGCTTCTCGTAGTACTCGACGCCGTAGTCCGGGTGGTGCCCGCCCTGGAACATGATCTGCGTGCCGCCGAGTTCGACCGTCTCGGCGCAGCGGCGCAGGATGTCGTCCAGGTCCCGGGTCCAGCCCTTGGCCGTGTCCTTCGGCGCGGCGTAGAACGCGCAGAACTTGCACGCCGTCACGCAGACGTTCGTGTAGTTGATGTTCCGCTCGATGATGTACGTCGCGATGTGCTCGACACCCGCGTACTTCCGCCGCCGTACGGCGTCCGCGGCGGCGCCCAGCGCGTGCAGCGGCGCGTCGCGGTAGAGGACGAGCGCCTCCTCGGGAGTGATCCGCCCACCCGCGGCGGCACGGTCGAGGACGGCTGTGACATCACAAGACGTGACATCACACGACGTCAGGTCGGCCTTCTCGGTCACCGGGCGTCCCTTTCGTAGAGCCTCGCAAGGGTGCGGACAGACCGGACCAGCCTACGCCAGGGGCCGGAATCACCCGACGCCAGGCTGTGGACGACCGACCGCGACCGATCACGACCGGCACCCCCGCGCCGGGCCGCCCGTCAGGCCGCGTACGCCTCCAGCAGCACCCCCGCGAACGCCCCCGCGATCATGTACGGTCCCAGCGCGACCGGCGCCCTGCGCTCGGCGCGCCGCAGCAGGACGAGCGCCGTCACATGCACGCTCCCGAAGACGGACCCGGCGAACGTGCCCAGAAACAGCGCCCCCCACCCGTACCAGCCGAGCACCGCCCCGAGCCCGAGCGCCAGCTTCACATCGCCGAAGCCGAGGGCGATCGGCCTGATGAGGAAGAAGAGGAAGTAGAACCCGCCGAGCGCGAGGGCCCCGAACAGCGCCGTGCGCCATTCCCCGGCGTGTTCCGGCAGCAGCGAGGCCGCCCCCAGCAGCACGAGCGCCGTGCCGGCGAGCGGCAGTGTCAGCGGGTCCGGCAGCCGCTGCACACGCAGGTCCACCAGAGTGAGCAGCACGCCCACGGGCGCCAGCAGCAGCCAGACGGCCAGCTCGGGCCGCGTACCGGTGGCCAGCGCGAGGGCCGTGCACACGAGGGCGGTCACCAGCGCGACGACGGGCGTGCTCGGACCGTACGACGCGCCTGCGTCAGCGCTGCCCACAGGCCCCGTCTGTCCCACAGGCCCCGTCTGTCCCGCAGGCCCCGAGTGCCCCACAGGCCCCACATGCCCCGCGTCGGCGGGAACGGCCGCCCCGCACGACCCGCACCGGGCGCGTCCGAGCCAGCCGCGCGCCGGGCCACTGATCGGATGCCCGGCCGGGCAGGCGTCCCGCCATGCGTCCTCCGGTTCGACCGACAGCCGGTACACGGCTCGCGGCACCAGCACACCGACGGCCGCCCCCCATACGGCGGCGGCGACGGCCACCCAGAGGTCGAGATCCACGCGATCCACGCGCTCAGACTATGGGGATCGGAGTGCGTTGAACACGTGGTCCTTGGTGGTCTGCTTCTTGGTGTTCTGCTTCAGCTTCTTGGTGGTCTGCTTCAGCACCGCCGACGCACCGCAATGCGCCCGCCCTCCCCCACCCCGAATTCGCGAAGAATTCAGTTGCCCTTACTGCGAATGCAACGAGACCCCGTTACGGCGTCAGCAGTTCGACCCGCACGTCCGACGGGAAGCCCGTCGTCGGGCCCACGCGTCGCGCGAACTCACTCACCGCCTCCAGTTGCGGGTCGCCGAAACGGAAGTCGAGCGTGGTGAAGTACCGCTCCAGGACCTCCTCGTCGAAGGCCTCCCAGCGGGCCGCGTGTTCCGCGACCTTTCCGACCTCGTCGAGGGAGAGGTCACGCGACGCCAGGAACGCCTCGTGCACTTGCCGGGTGACGACGGGCTCGCGCTCCAGGTAGTCGCGCCGGGCCGCCCAGACCGCGAAGACGAACGGCAGGCCCGTCCACTCCTTCCACAGGGAGCCCAGGTCGTGCACGTCGAGCCCGAACTTCGGCCCCTCGTGCAGGTTGGCCCGCAGGGCCGCGTCGCCGATGAGTACGGCGGCCTCGGCCTCCTGCATCATCAGCGGGAGGTCGGGCGGGCAGGTGTAGTAGGACGGGCGGACCCCGACCTGCTCGGCGAGCAGCAACTGCGCGAGCCGTACGGATGTGCGTGAGGTCGAACCGAGCGCGACCCGGGCGCCGTCCAGCTGGTCCAGGGGCACCTGGGAGACGATCACGCAGGACATCACCGGGCCGTCGCAGCCGACCGCGATGTCGGGGAACGCGATCAGTTCGTCCGTGTGCTTGAGGAACTCGACGAGCGTGATGGGCCCGATGTCGAGATCGCCCCGCACCAGCCTCTCGCTGAGCTTCTCCGGCGTGTCCTTCGTCAGCTCGAAGTCGAGGAGCGTTCCGGTCCGCGCGAGCCCCCAGTACAGGGGCAGGCAGTTCAGGAACTGGATGTGGCCGACGCGCGGCCGGGTGCGAGAATTGTCCACATCGCGAGGCTAGCCCTCATGGGGTACGGTGCAGCCTTCAGGGTGGCGGTTCCCCGGCGTCATACAAGCCACGACAAGCCGCGCACAAGCCATCCACAAGGCCCCCAAGTCGGGCAATACCGGTCTCCCTCGCCACATGGGCACCGTCAACCTCACTTTCGGTGGCCTTCAAACATTCGGGTGACGTGATCTTGCCCTCTATTGCTTTCGGCTGCCTGCGTGCTAGGCTCGCCGCAAGTTGCAGTTTGGTTTCCTTGCAGTACAGAGCCTGCGGAGCATGTGACCGCGGGCTCTCGTCGTTTTCAGACGTATGCAGTTGTGCAGCACTTGTTTTCACACTTGCAGGTTCTGGAGCAGGGCAACCCTTTGGGCCCAAGGAGGGCTTATGGCTACCGGAACCGTGAAGTGGTTCAACGCCGAAAAGGGCTTTGGCTTCATCGCCCAGGAAGGCGGAGGCCCCGACGTCTTCGTCCACTACTCCGCGATCAACGCGTCGGGTTTCCGTTCCCTTGAGGAGAACCAGGCGGTTTCCTTCGACGTGACCCAGGGTCCGAAGGGCCCGCAGGCGGAGAACGTCACCCCCATGTGAGCCTCCCGCTTCACCAGCCCTGCGCCGTGAGCCCAGCGCCATGAACGCAGTGCTGTGAGCCGGGTGCTCTGATCCGGACCTGAGAGCAGTACCCAAGGAGCCCCGCGCCATCCGGCAGCGGGGCTCCTGCCTTTTCCGCCCGCGCCCCGCGGGAGCCTCACACGTACCGCATGACCAGGACGAACGTCGTCCCAGGCACCATCGCCAGGTGCTCCACCCTGCCCGGGAGGCGCGGCTCGGACGCGCGGAGGGGGCCGCCTGCCTGCCCCGAACAGCCCATGGGCGGGGGCAGTGGTGTTCCCGGGTCGGGGAGGGGCCGAACTCGGAGCTGATCCGGTACGCGCCCGGCCGGGTGGCCGCCGGCCGGGTGAAATCGCCGTCCCGCGGCAGAACGCGGGGGCGCTGGTGGTGCGGACCGCGGCGGCGGGCGCCGAGACTCGCCACCAGCCATTCGGCGGTACGGGGCAGACCTGAGCGCGGCAGCCCAGCCGACGTCCGCCGCGCCACACCCTTCAGCTGCTTCTTGTCAGCTGTTTCTTGTCAGCTGCCTCTTGTCAGTTACTTCTTGGCGGCCTCGCAGGCCTGGGGCCGACCACATAGCCCCGCGAAAGTAAGGCCGGGGAGGGCGCAAGCGGCGGGACCGTGTCGAGCCAACCACGTGGCGGACGACGAACTCCCCGGCCCGCGCGGTCGCCCGAGTACCCCACCCGCACGTGGTGGGCGTCCACGACCTGGTCGAGTCCGAGGACCGGCCCCAGTCAGGTCGTCCGGTCCACGACCGGCCGGCAGCGGGTGGCCGGGGTGTCCGTCCAGCGGGGAGACCAGGTCACGAAGCTGACCCCCCGGCCGGCCGGGAGCGGCGCCCTGCACCTGCGGATCAACGACGCCGAGACCTGCGACCACGACAACAGGGGCTCGCTGACCGTGCAGGTGAGCGTCGCCCACCAGCCGTGACGGGCCGCCGCCGTCCGAGGACATGCCTCACCGGAAAGCGCACACTGGAAGGAGACCGGAAGTAGACAACCGGAAGTAGAAGGCCATGCACCATGAAGGCCACGCGCGAAGGCCATGCGCCGCGAAGGCCAAGCGTCATGAGCGACCGCGGAGGTGAGCCATGAGCACCCTCGAAGAACACGTCGACGTCGGAGTTCCACTCGACAAGGCCTGGGACAGCCTTCACCGGACGGAGAACTACCCACGCTTCCTGGAAGGGGTCCGTGACGCCCGTACGGAAGCGGAGGGGCGGGCGCGTCTGGACGTCGAGGCCGGCGGACGGGCCCGCGAGGTCGAGGCCGAGGTGTCCGACCGCGTGCGGGAACGTGTGATGAAGTGGCAGACCAGGGGCGCCCCCGATCTCGCGGGTTCCTTCTCGTTGCAGCCGATCGACCAGAACCACACCCGGGTCCAGGCACGGCTCGAATACGACCCCGGCACGGTCAGGGAGGCCTTCGGGGGACCGAGGGGCTTCGCCCAGGCGAACGCGATCGAGCGGCTCGTCCGCAGCGATCTGGAGCACTTCAAGGAGTACGTGGAACACGGGCGGTGAGCGGCAGCGAGGCCATCTCCGCCTGGGCAATGGCCAGTTGCGGGACGCGATGCGATCATGCATGTCATGGCCAAGCGTCTGATCGTCTGCTGCGACGGAACGTGGAACCTCGCCGACCAGCCCAGCAAGACCAACGTCACCAAAGTCGCCCTCTCCGTGCGTCCACGGTCCGCCGCCGGGGTGGAGCAGCGCGTGTACTACCACAGCGGGGTCGGCACACGTCGCTGGGAACGGCTGCGGGGAGGGGCGTTCGGACTGGGCCTGTCGCGGAACGTCATCGCCGTCTACCGCTTCCTCGTCCACAACTACGAGCCCGGTGACGAGCTGTACCTGTTCGGCTTCAGCCGGGGCGCGTTCACCGCGCGCAGCCTGGCGGGACTCATACGCAACTCCGGGATCCTGCGCCGCGAGAACGCCGACCGGATCAAGGAGGCGTGGGCCCTGTACCGGGACCGGGTCGAGAAGCCGAACGGTGCGGCCTCCACCCTGTTCCGCCGGGCGTTCGCGCACGAGCCGGAGATCCACTTCATCGGGGTCTGGGACACGGTGGGCGCCCTGGGCATCCCGGTTCCGGGACCTCGGTGGCTCAAGCCGGTCGTGAACCTGGTCAACCGCCGCTGGGCGTTCCACGACACCGAACTGAGCAGCCATGTGAAGGGTGCCTTCCACGCGCTGGCCATAGACGAGCAGCGCACGGCGTTCCGGCCGACGCTGTGGACCCGGCCGCCCGGCACCACCGACAGCGAGCACGAACTGAGGCAGGTGTGGTTCGCCGGGGTGCACAGCGACGTCGGCGGCGGCTACCCGGAGACGTCCCTCTCCGACATCGCCCTGCTGTGGATGCTCCATCACGCCCGCAGATACGGGCTGGAGTTCAACACCGCGGCCCTGAACCCGACCGGGCCGCGCGAGATGCGTCCGGACCGGAGCATCGAGTTCAGGGTGCGGCCCCTCGTCATGGGCGAGCTGCACGACTCGCGGACGGGACTGTACCGACTGGCCGGGCCGCTGCACCGGCCCATAGGGCGCACGGCGGACGGCGGCGGCCCCGACGGGAGCCAGTACCTGGCCGTCACCGCCAGAGACCGCCACGACGGGGACCCGGCCTACCGGCCGCCGGAGCTCGACCGGTATCTCGACCGGGATCGCGACCGGGATCGCGACCGGGATCGCGACGACCCGGCGGGCATACGACTCGAACCGGTGTCCCTGGACGTCCGCGCCGCGGACCTGACGAGCGTCGCCCGGTCCGTCCTGCCGTCGCCCGACGGAGCGGGCCGGACGACGGCAGGGCGGAAGAAGCCGGACAACGCCTGACGGAGCGACCCTAGATCGTGATCTCCAGCTCAGCGTCCGTGAACGTGCCGTGCGGCGGGTTGATGTCGGTCTCCCCTCCCCTGCCGTCGCAGCCGCGGTCGGGGTTGAACATCAGGTACGTGCCGGACGAGCACGAGATCCACATCTCGGCGTCGCCGCCGATCACGAGGCTGCCCGACAGGTTCGCGCCGCCCTGCACGATCGCGTTGTCCTTGACGACCACGTTGCCGCCGACCGTGGCCCCGGAGTTGACCCACGACAGGCCCTCGATGCGGGCGTTTCCGGTGACCGTCGAGTTGCCGAAGACCGCGGCGCGCGGGCCGACGTAGACCGTGGAGGCGACGTTGGCGCGGTTGTCGACCCAGCCGCCGCCGTTGGCGTGCCAGTGGCCGCCGCCGGTCGCGGCCGGCTTCTGGTAGCCGGGTTCGTAGCCGGAGGGCGTGGCGCCGCTGACGCGGAACTCGTACGGGTAGCGGTAGTTCTTCGGATAGCCGTCGAGGAAGGCGTAGCGGTGGACCGTGGACGGAGTGCCGGTCACCACCAGATAGACGTCCTTCTCGCCCGGCTGGGTCTGGAAGCTGATCTGGCCGTCCGCGCTGCTGGAGACCGATCCGTAGCGGGGGGTGCCGTTCCGCACGGCCACGAAGCCGTACGACCATCCCGATCCCGCGGCCGCGTTCACATGCCCCTTGAAGTGCAGCTTGATCAGGGCGCCGTCACTCGACGGCACCAGCTTGATCTTGTTGTAGGCGTAGTCGGAGGGCGCGAGGGCGTCGGGGATCGCGTAGTGGCCGGCCGACTGGTTCACCGCGTTCACGGGGACGCCGTTGTAGGCGTTGATGAAGCCCGCGCCGTACACGTTGTTGATGAACGGCATGATGTGGCTGCGGTTGGAGTAGTCGTAGGTGACCTGGCGTTGCGCGTACTCGGCCACCCGGGCATTGAGCTGGGCCTGTGTCAGGTTGTTGATGCGGCGGTACGCCTCCAGGGGGTGCTCGTTGTTCCTCGCCTGGTTCCAGAGGTCGTTGAACGTCTTGATGCCGCCGTACTTGTCGACCAGGTACTGGACGAGCATCCAGTTGCCGTAGTGGTGGCGGCTGGAGGAGTACGCCAGGTTCTCGGTGCGCAGGAACCGGGTCAGGTCGCCCGCGCCGCCGTCCGGGTAGACCTGCATCGCCATGAACTCGGCGCTCGTCTCCCAGAAGGTGCCCGCGGACGGGTCGGTGAAGCCCAGGCCGCCGCCCTTGCCGAGGAACGTGTAGTTCTGGAAGACATGGCCCAGTTCGTGGGCCAGGCCCCAGGAGCCGGGTGCCGCCGCGGCCGGTGCGATGTTGATGACGCCGACGCGGCCGTCGGCCGAGCCGCCGGTGGCCCAGGCGTCGAGGGCGGTGCGGTTCCAGGTCCGGGTGATGATCACGTCGATCTTGTGCTGGGCCAGCAGGCCCGTCTCCGGCGTGAACTTCATCGTGTTCACGTAGGAGGAGTACAGGTTCTCCAGCTGGGCGAGGATGTTGTCCGGGTCGAAGCGGTACTCGGCGGGGGCGTTCCTCGGGTCGGTGCCCGACTTCTCGCCCCACAGGAGGATGAAGTTCGCCGACTCCTTGGTGCGGTTCTGCGCCCACGGGACCTCGCCCGTCGAGGCCCAGCTGGGCGGGATGTAGACGCTCTTCGCCGCTGCGGTCCGAGCCACCGCGGTCCGAGCCGCTGCCGGTTGAGCCGCTGCCGGTTGAGCGGCTGCCGCTGCCGTTGCCGGGGGCGCGACGGCCAGGGCCGCGCCCAGGGCCCAGAGTGCCAGCACGACGCATATTCGTTGTGCCCATGTCAATAAGCTGCGTGGAGCGGCCGTCATGTGGGGGGCCTCCATTCGACGAATGGGTTCGGCTCCGCGTTCCCGGGCGGAGCCGCGTCATGGTGCCATGGGAGCGCTCCCAAAGCCAGTGCGGTCACGTCGGGAGCCGACGGGAGGGCGCCGCCGCGAGCATCAGCGTCACCGCGACCGACGCCCCCGCCAGCACGGCCATCGCCGCCGCCGGAGACGTGACCTGGGCCACGGCTCCCGCCAGGGCCGCGCTCACGCCCTGCAGGGTGAGCACGCCCGAGGAGTGCAGGCCCAGGGCGTGGCCGGTGAGGTGGGGCGGGGTGAGGGAGAGGAGCCGTTCCTGCTGGAGCAGGCTCGCGGCGAAGCCCACGGAGGCCAGGGCCACGCAGGCCGCCGCCACGGCGAGCGGCGGGCGCACGGCGAAGAGCAGGTACGGGGCGGCCAGGAGGAGCAGGAACGGGGTGATCAGGCGAGGGCGCACGGCGGGCGGGAGGAAGCGGCCCACCGTCACGTCCCCGGCCAGCATCCCGGCCGCCGCGCAGGCGAAGAGCAGGCCCGCGCGGTCGGGTGCGTACGACACGAACAGGGACTCGCAGCCCACGACCAGCCCGTTGGGCACCCACAGGCCCAGATAGGCCGTGCGGCGCGGGGCGTGCGACCACAGCTCGGCGTTCGTCCGCCACGTCCGGGAGACCGACGGGCGGCCGGAGGCCCTGGGGGCGCGGCGGGACAGCCCGAGGAGCGAGACGAGGGCCGCGGCCGCGTACAGCACCGCCCCCAGCAGCAGCGTGCTGGCCGGGGACAGCACCGCCACCAGGACGCCGCCCGTCGCGTACCCGGTGATCTGCATGCCCCCGTGCATCATGTTGAAGACCGAACGGCCCAGCAGATAACCGTCCTTGGGCAGGATCTCGCTCAGCAGACCCCAGCGGACTCCCCCGCCCAGCGACGCGATCAGCCCCTGCGCGAGGATCACGGCGAAGACCGCCCCCAGCGGCAGGCCCGGCACCGCCAGCAGCGCCGTAGCGGCCGCGAAGGCCGCCGCGGTGCCCGCCAGCGTCGCCCTCGGCGGGAGACGGTCGGCTCCCGAGAGCAGCGTCGTCGCGCCGACCACCTGGGCCAGTGACGGGCCGAACATGCTCAGGGCCGACAGCAGCGGGGATTCCGTCGCCTCGTACACCAGCGTGCCCAGGGCCAGACCGCTCACGGTGGAGGCCGCCACCTGGAGGGCCGAGGAGAGAAAGAGCGGGGTGAACTCACGGGTGCGGAACAGATGTTGGTAGCTGTGCATGGACGGAGGATCGGGCGGCCGCGCGGCCGGTGGTTAATGTTTCGCACAGCGGCGAAACCTCGGCAAGAGGGACACAAGAGGGATCAAGAGAGAGGGCGGGGGGAGGGGCGGCATGGGCTGGTGGCAGGTCAACGCCGACACCCTCGCCGGCAGCCGGTTCGTCGTGTCACCGCTCGCCGAGACCTTCGCGAGCCTGAAGGTGCTGCACGCGGGAGAGGGGGCGCACCCCGGCGAGCTGGCGTGGCTCACCGAGCATCTGCCCGCGTACCGGCGGCGGCTGTCCCGCGACCCCGTCACCGCGCTGCTCGTACGCTCCGGGCTCGGACGCGCGTGGATCGCCGACTTCCTCACACCCACCCCGGGGGAGGCCGCCGGCTTCGCGGAGGAGGTCGCCCGGGTGCGCGACGCCGCCCCCGCCACGGCTCGCGACGACCTGACCGTCTCCCGCCCCGGCCCCCTCCCCGCCCTCCTCCGGCGCGACGACCTCCCCCAACGCGCCGCCGACCTCCTGGAGTTCGTGTGGGAGGAGACCGTACTGCCGGACTGGGAACGCCGCCGCCGTGTCCTGGAAGCCGATGTTCTCGCCCGGACCGCCCAGTTGGGCCAGGGCGGGTGGGCCGCCGTACTCGACGCGCTGGGGCCGGGCACGCGATGGCTCGGCGGGGACCGGCTCCAGGTCAATCCGCACGCGAACCCGCCGCGCGAGATCTCCGGGGCCGAGCTGCTCTTCGTGCCCGTCACTCCGCAGCGGCACGGCTGGGTCTCCTGGGACGAGGGCGAGCGGTACGCCGTCGTCTATCCGTGCGCGGGCGTGCTCACCGACGGACCGGTCACCTCCGTGCCCGCCGGCCTCGGCGCGCTCCTCGGTGACGCACGGGCCCGCATCCTCGTCCTGCTGGACTCCCCCATGAGTACGACCCAGTTGGTGGCCCTGACCGGGCAGGGGCTCGGGTCCGTCGGACGGCATCTGCGGGTGCTGCTCGACGCGCGGCTGGTGCGCAGGCGGCGGGCGGGGCGGTCCGTGCTGTACTACCGCTCCGCGGCGGGTGAGGTACTCGTCACGGCACAGCGGGGTTGAGGGGCCGGGGTCCGCCTGCCGGAGTTAGCATCCGCTCATGACTGCTGACAACACCGCCGGCAACACCGCTGGGACCGGGGACTCCGTGCTCGACGCAGAGATCGGGGCGCTGCGCGGCGGCCCCGCTGACCTCGGGCAGTACCGGGGCAAGGCCGTCCTCGTCGTGAACGTGGCCTCCAAGTGCGGGCTGACACCGCAGTACGCCGGCCTGGAGCGGCTGCACGAGCGGTACGCCGACCAGGGCTTCACCGTGCTCGGCGTGCCGTGCAACCAGTTCCTCGGGCAGGAGCCGGGGTCGTCGGAGGAGATCGCGGAGTTCTGCTCGGCGACGTACGGCGTGACCTTCCCGATGACCGAGAAGGTCGAGGTGAACGGCGAGGGGCGGCACCCGCTGTACGCGGGACTCGTGGACCACGCCGACGCCGAGGGCCACACCGGTGACATCCGGTGGAACTTCGAGAAGTTCCTCATCGGCCGGGACGGCGCGGTCGTCGCCCGTTTCTCGCCGCAGACCGAGCCGGAGGCGGCGGAGGTCGTGGCGGCGGTGGAGCGGGCCATCGGCTGAAACGGTACGCCGCCCTCGTTCCCGTTGATGCCGTTGACCTTGCCCCTGGGGCAAGGGGCAGCGTCCCTGTCGCCGGGCGGCGGTCGCCCGGCGACGGAGGATGGCGTGGACACGGAGAACCTGCTGACCATCGGCGCGTTCGCCGCGCGGACCCGGCTGTCGGCGAAGGCCCTGCGGCTGTACGACCGGCTGGGGCTGCTCACGCCGGCGTACGTCGACGACGTGAGCGGCTACCGCTACCGGACACTTGCCCTGCTCCACCCTTCAGGGTGGAGGTGTAGGGCATCCTCGCCCTTGCGGCCCGTAGGGGCGCAGCACCACTGCTAAAGTCGCTTTGTCCGACAACGTAGTTGGCGGACCTACCGCCGGACGGGCGGGAAGTCAGGCCTGTGGAGGCCTTGTAAGACCACCCTCGGGTGGCAGGGGCCCGCGAAGCAGGAACCCGAGGGAGCACTGCGCAGCGGTGCTGACCGGAATCACCTGCGTTCACGCAGGTGAGGGCGTCAATACCGCGCCGACCAGTCCGAACGTGCCCGCCTCGTGGCCCTGCTCCGGCGGCTCGACATGACGCTCGCGCGGATCGCCGAGATCGTCGGGCCTGGGCGGCCGGCCAGGGGCGGGCCTGGGAGACCCGGGCCCGCCGCGAGCCCGCCCGGCGGCTGGTCTGCACGCGCATCAGCAAGGCGCAGGTCGCCAATCCACAGATCCACGCCGTGTTCGAGGCGGTGGAGGCGTGGATCGCGCGGGAGGGACTGGAGGTCGCCGGGCCGTGCCGCGAGGTCTACTTCGCCGACTGGGACGCGGCGGGGCCCGAGGATCTGGTGTGCGACGTGGCGTTTCCCGTGAGGTGAGGCGAGGTGAGTGAGGGGTACGGCCCGACGGGGCCGGGAGAGACCCCGGGGAGTGCGCCTCAGGCCCTCGGGTACCGGACCAGCCACCCGGGAGACGCCTCGCCCGGACCGTGCAGCGCGGGCCCCTGAGTCATCTCCATCGCGAAGTCGTCCGCGAGAACCAGCATCGTGGGGCGGCCCTCCAGCTCGGCCAGCCAGGCCGGTGGGAGGGCCGTCTCGCCGTGGAGGGCACCGAGCAGCCCTCCGGTGAGCACCCCCGCGGCCCCGGAGGGCCCACCGTGGTTCACCGCGAGACACAGCCCGTGCCGCATGTCCTCACCCACCAGCGCGCAGTACACGGCCACCGCGAGCGCCCCGTCCGCCGTACCGTCCCCGGCGAGTTCCTCGACCCGGGTGGGCGAGGGCATGCCCTGCCGTACGGTACCGAGGGCCTGCTGGAGGGCGGCGGTGACCGGCTCATGGCCGGGCCGGGCGGCAAGGAGCACCAGCGCCTGCTGGACGGCCGCGTCGAGGCTGTCCCCGCGCGCCAGCGCGTGCACGATCGCGGCGTACGCCCCCGCCGTGAGGTACGCCCTGGGATGCCCGTGGGTCTGCGCCGCGCACTCCACGGCGAGCTGCACCACGAGCTGTGACTCCCAGCCGACGAGGAGCCCGAAGGGAGCCGAGCGGGCTGCGGCCTCCGGACCCGGCTCACCGGGGTTCTTGGGCGCGTCCAGCGTGCCCATGGTCGCGTCGCCGAAGCCGAGCAGACAGGCGCGGGAGGGGTCGCGGGGGGCGTACAGCCACTCCTCGTGGGCCAGCCAGCCGTCGTCCTTGCGTCGCTCGTCGGGCCCCCAGTCGCGTTGCGTCGCCGCCCATCTGAGGTACGCCCGGTGCAGGTCCGTCGGCGGATGCCAGGCGCCCGTGTCGCGGCGCACCTGGGCCCGTATCAGCCCGTCCACGGTGAAGAGGGTGAGCTGTGTGAGATCGGTGACCGCGCCGCGCCTGCCGTACGCGGGCGCCAGGTCGACGAGCCCCTCCGGCCCGTGCGTGGCGCGGATCTCCTCCAGGGTGAGCGTGTCGATCGGCGCGCCCAGCGCGTCCCCGACAGCCGCCCCGAGGATCGTCCCGCGCACCCGGCTGCGAAAGTCCTGCTGTTCGGCCCGCCCCCATACGGCCCCGGCGTTCGCGACCACCACGCCCTCCCTCCGTCGTCCGCGCTGAGCACTGTAATCGAACGGGAACGGTCGGCCCGGAACAAGGCCGAACCCCCTCGGCCGGGACGGCGGGCCAGTCGAGAGGGCTCTTTCGGTGGTGCCTGTGAAGTTGTGGTCGGGGCGGTGCGAGGGGTCAGAACGATCCCCGGCTCACACCTGCCAAGAAGGCGTTCCATGAGGTGGCGGGGAAGGCGAGGGTGGGGCCCACGGCGACCTTGGAGTCGCGAACGGCCAGAGTCGCGGTGACGGGGGATTTGACCTCTACACAGGCGCCGTTGCCGGCGGAGTACGAGGATTTCGTCCACTCGAAGGTGGCGCCCTGACGGATTGCCATGTTTGCTCCGGTCTTGTCGAGTTGCTGAAACCGTCCCGCGACCCTGATCCGGAGTTCGCGGTTCGGTTCACGCCAACGTTGTTGCTGTCGGTGGCGTGATCGACGCTACTCGCCAACATCGGTGAACGAAGCGACTATTCACTCGACTGGGTGACATATACCACCCGCATCTTCCACTGCTGCGCGCCACAGGTGTATCGTTGTGAGCTTTTGTCGTCGTTGGCCTCAGTGGCGCGCGTATTCCTTCGCGATGTCCGCGATGAACTGACGTGACTGTTCGGCGTTCAGGGCCTGGGCGCGGAGGTGTTCGTACATGACGCTGTACCTCTGGACATCGTGGGCCTTCTCCAGATAGAGGTCGCTGGTGACGCCCTCGATGTAGACCACGCTCGAATCCGCCGCGTCGGGGAACTCCAGGATCGCGTACTGGCCGTTCAGACCGGGATGCGCGCCCATGTCGAAGGGCAGGATCTGGACGGTGACGTGCGGGCGCTGGGACTGTTCGACAAGCCGCTCCAGCTGCTCACGCATGATCAGACGGCTGCCGACGACCCGGCGGAGGGCGGCCTCGTCGACCACCGCCCACAGGCGCAGGGGCTCGTCGGCGGAGATTCGTTCCTGTCTGCGCAGCCGGACCTGGACCCGTTTCTCCACGTCGGTCGTCGGGGTCTCCGGCAGGGCGCCCTGGATGAGGGCCTCCGCGTAGGCGGGGGTCTGGAGCAGGCCGGGGACGACCTGGGGCTCGTACACCCGGAGCGAGGCGGCGTCCGTCTCCAGACCGATGTACACGCTGTAGGGGATGTCGCCGAAGGCGTGCCACCAGCCCTGCTGGCGGGAGTCCTTGGCCATCTGCATCAGCGAGTCGACGACCCGGTGGTCCTCGACCTCGTACACCCCGCACAGGTCGCGGACGTCGCGCTGGCTGATGCTGCGGCGGCCGTTCTCCAGGCGGCTGATCTTAGACTGTGAGACCAGCAGGCGCTCGGCGACCTCCTCGGCCGTCATGCCCTTGAGCTCGCGGAGCCGACGCAGCTCCTGGCCCAGGCGGCGTCGCCTGACGGTGGGATTCACATTGGACGCCACGGGACGTGCACCTCCGGCTGCGGGCCTCACACTTTGAGTATCTGCTGCTGAGCAGATTGCCACCAAGGTGCTTACTACCGCTGGGAAACACCGGATATGCGCCGTACACACGCCAGTTCGGGAAGGCACGCCCCCGGCGGCGACATCCGGCCGAACTCGGCCGAACTCGGCCGGACATGCGGTCGCGCGGGGCGGTGGGACCGTGGCGGCCCCCCGGACGGATCGTCCGGGACGGACTGCGTACGGCCTCACACGCCCCGCGCGAACCAGCGGCTCCCGAACGGGTCTCAGGCCCATGTGACGACTCGTGACGTACCGCGTGGCGGTGCGGTACTTGCGTCGTCGTGCGGTGCGGTACTGCGTTGGTGCGGTACTGCGTCGTGTTTGCTCGCCTCGGCGCTGTTGCCGGTGCCGGGACCCGTGGCTCAGTGGGCCACGACACGCGCCATGGAACCGCGGCGCGGCTGCATCGGGACGCCCCCGGCGGGCTCCTGCGCGGTCCTGCCCCCGGCGGGCGCCGGGCGGCCGGCCGGCGCCGGGCTACGGCGCGGCTGCGCCGCCACACCGTTCTGGACGTCCATCACGGCGTGCGCCACGAGGCCGCCCATGGGGTCGTGCCTGATCAGATCCCGGAGGCGGGAGCGGGAGGACCGCCCCTCGTTCCCGGGATACAGGTGCTTGCCGAGACCGACCGCATGGGCCAGCGCGGCGAGCGCGGCCGTCCGCGGGTCCGGCGGCACGCCGGTCCGGATCGCGGAATCCAGCCGGGCCCTGATCTCCCGGCTGATGGCCGTGTCCGTCGCCTGGTAGCGCGTCGTCGGCAGCACCCCGCACATCTGGCCCGCCACGGCATGCACCATGCCGCACCGCTCCAGATGCGAGAGATAGGTCTGGCGCAGCCCCAGCCGGGGTCCGCCAATCCAGTGGACCGCCCGCACGGGAGCGCCGCGCCTTCGCAACAGCTCCAACGCGGAGTCCAGAGTTGGATCTCCAGTCGGCCGTGGCGCCACCACGGCGATACGATCCCCGTCTGGGGCTATCCGTCCGGCCAGCGCCAGCTCCACTAGCTGTGCACCGGCCAGACCAAGGTCGAGCGACTGCGGCTGTGCAGTGGTACCCGTGGTCGGGTCCAGTGCCAGCAACAGAAGCTCCTCCGGAAGTGTTCTGCGGCTCCTGCCCATCCATGCCTCCCCGCGTGGATGAATGACAGGGTGACCCCTCTCACATTGGTCTGTCGAGGGTGCGTGACCGGTTCGTAGTGGAACCAGTAGGTATGTCGTTCTCGTCTACGGCTTGAGTCAAGCCCGCACACAGGACACTGGTACATGGTTCGGACAGCGGTACAGGGCAGTGTCCGGGCGGGGTTCACGGTTCGGAAGGCGCTCGTTCCGGCACTGGGACGGCGCAGGAGGAGGCATCGGTGGCGGGCGAGTCCCCCGACAGGTCGAAGCGGTACGAGTCGTCGACTGGGTCGACGCCGGGATGGGGGTCCCCCCGCGCGAGCGAAGCCGGGGGAAGGTCCACGGCTCCGGAGTCGGGAGCCACGAGCGCGCCGGGCTCGGCCGATCCGCGGCTGGCGGTGGCCCAGGAGAAGGTTTCCGTGGCGGGGGCGTCCGCTCCCGCGACGGTGGGTGTGGATCAGGCGACCGCCGTGTTCTCGCGCCGGAGTCTGGAGGAGGCCGAGCCCGCGCTGGAGTCGTCGGGGGGCTCGGCTTCGCAGGACGCCCCGTCGGAGTCCGGCTCGAAGGCCGCCGAGGGCGCCGAGAGCGCCGACGCGGGCTCCGGGGACTCGGGGGCTTCCGGGGGCTCCGGGGACTCCGGAGACGACGACAGCAGGCCGGAGAGCAAGGCCGACGACGCCACGGAGCCCGAGCCGGAAGCGGAGACCCGGCCCGAGGACGAGGGCGAGTCCGAGGACGAGGGCGAGTCCGAGGCGGAGGCGGAGGCGGAGGGCGACGGCGACGGTACGGCCGGTACGGCGGACGGAGAGGCCGAGACCGAGACCGACGAGGCCAAGCCCGACACCAAGGCCGACAAGCCCCAGGCGGACGCCCAGAGCGCTTCCTCGGACGACTCGGCCCCCGAGCCGGCCCCCAAGGCGGACGCCCCGGCCGAGGACACCGACACCGGCACCGGCACCGGCACCGCCCCCGACACCGACACGGGCTCCGAGGCCAAACCCGAGTCAGGCTCCGGTTCCGATTCCGGTCCCGACTCCGATTCCGGTTCCGATTCCGGTTCCGACACCGACGGCGGATCGGACAAGGCGGCCGCGCCCGAAGCCCCGGTCGACCAGCCCACCGCCGTCTTCAAGGCCGTACCCCCGCCCGCCGTGGACCAGCCCACGACCATGCTCAAGCTGGGCGGCGACACGAAGCCGACGGACTCGCAGGGCTCGAAGGACGCGCCCGCGGGCAAGCCGGTTGCCAAGGCCACCGACAAGACCTCCGACAAGACCACCGGCCAACCCGAGCCGAAGTCCGAAGAGTCGGAGTCCGGCTCGGCGTCCGAGCGCACCAGCAAGTTCGTGGCTCTCAAGCCGCTCGACGAGCCGAGGCCCCTGAAACCCGCCACGGCGGCCCCCGCGCCGACGGGGACCACTCCCGCGGACGCCACCGCCGCCGTCCCGCAGATCGGCCCCGAGCGCACCGCGCAGCAGCCCCTGCCCCCCAAGCCGCCGCTCGACCTGCTGGCCGAGCTGACGAACACCCCGCCGCCTCCGCCGTCCCCGATCCGTACGATCGTCCGGCGGGTCAAGATCTGGACCCCGCTGGCCGTTCTGCTGGTGATCGTCTTTGCGGTCGTACAGGCCGTACGCCCCCTGCCGACGCCCACCCTCGCCCTGACGGCGGACCAGACGTACCGCTTCGAGGGCGACAAGGTCTCCCTGCCGTGGCCGGCCGAGGGCCAGGGGGCGATGGACGTGACCGGCATCGGCACGATGGACGGCTTCGGTGAGCAGCAGCCCGTGCCGATCGGTTCGGTCGCCAAGGCGATGACCGCGTACGTCGTCCTCAAGGAGCACCCGCTGAAGCCGGGCGCCAAGGGTCCGTCCGTCCCGGTCGACGCGCTCGCCGAGAAGGAGGGCGGCTACAGCGACGACGGCGAGTCCACGCTCGACACCGTCAAGGAGGGCGACAAACTCTCCCTCCAGGACGCCATAGCGGCCATCATGGTCCCGTCCGCGAACAACATCGCGCGGCTGCTGGCCCGTTGGGACACGGACGGTTCCGAGGCGGAGTTCGTCAAGAAGATGAACGCCGCCGCCAAGGACCTGGGGATGACCAACACCACGTACACCGACCCGTCCGGTCTGAAGGAGACGACCGTCTCCACGGCCGAGGACCAGGTCAAGCTCGGCAACGAGCTGGTGAAGATCAAGGCCCTGACGGACATCACCAGGCTGCCCAGCTGGACGGACCCCTCCGGCAAGGAGCACCGCAACTTCAACACGCTCGTCCCCTACTACAACGCCATCGGCATCAAGACCGGTTCGACCACCAAGGCCGGCGGCAACCTGCTGTTCGCGGCCACCAAGGAGGTCGGCGGCGAGACCGTGACCGTCGTCGGCGCGATCCTCGGCCAGCACACGGCGCCGATCATCGACACGGTCAACGCGGTCAGCAGGACGGCGATGGTCGCCGCGCAGGACGCGTTGACCAGCGACAAGATCCTCAAGAAGGGTGATGTCGTCGGGTACGTCGACGACGGGCTCGGCGGTCGCACACCGGTCGTCGCCACCAAGGACGTCGACGCGGTGGGCTGGGCCGGGCAGACCGTCAGGCTGGCGCTGTCGGACGGCGGTACGACCATCCCGAACGAGGCGAAGGCCGGAACCAAGGTGGGTTCGCTCACCGTTGGAGACGGTAAGGGCGATGCCGTGGAGGTGCCCGTGGCGCTCCAGTCGGACCTCGCCGAGCCCGGTTTCGGCAGCAAGCTGACCCGCGTGGGCTGACGGCCTCCGCGGCCGGCCGCACCCCGTCGGTGGAGCACCGCCCGTTCTCCAGCGGGCGCCCACCGGCGGGGTGCGTGCTAGCGTCGCGAGACCGGGCAGGTCGCAGGCCGCGCGACCGACCGGAGACCGACGAGAAACGGAAGATGTCCAGAGGGACACGGGGAGTGCGTTCAGGTGGCGACAGCGGAGCGGACACACGCCGACGACGCCGATCCGGAACGGGGCACCGGCCCGCGAATACCAGCACCCTCCCGCGGAACCGCTGGTGAGAAGACCACCGGCACCGGCGAGGCAGCCGGTCCGGCGGGTGTGACCGGCCTGACCCGCCTGACCCGCATGACCCGTCCGGCTCGTCTGTCCCGCTTCCTCCTCCACCCGGTCACCCTCATCACGGCCCTCTCCGCCCTCCTCCACCTCGTCTGGTTCTTCACGTTCGCGAACAGCGGTGGGGATCTGGCGGCGCAGGACGCGTGGGCGGAGTTCGTCGGCCGGCACCCGGACTCGGCCTACAACCTGGCCTGGTACGGCGGCATGCACCCGGTCTCGTACAGCGTGGTGTCCCCGTACCTGATGTCGGTCCTCGGGGTCCGTACGACGATGATGATCGCCGGGACGGTCTCGGCGGGTCTGCTGACGATGATCCTGATGCGCGGCAGGGCGGTGCGGCAGCCCCTGTGGCCCGCGCTGGCCGGGGTGTTCGCGCTGCTGTGCAACGCGGCGTCGGGACGGGTCACCTTCGGGCTGGGCACGTTGTTCGCGCTGGGCGCGACCGCGGTCGTGTTCTGCTGGCCGTACCGCTGGCGCTACAAGCGCTGGGCGAAGGCCCTGTGCGCGGCGCCGCTGGCCGCGCTGGCCACCATGGCGTCGCCCGTGGCGGGCCTGTTCGTGGGGCTGGTGGCGGTGGCGCTGTTCCTGCAGAAACGCCGTCCCGGTGCGTGGGCGCTGGGTCTGGCGCCCGCGGCGGTGGTGGCGCTGTCGGCCTGGCTGTTCCCGTTCTCGGGCACGCAGCCGATGTCGATCGGATCGGCGGCCCTGCCCTTCGTCTTCGCGGTGTCCGTCTACGTCCTGGTCCCCAAGGACTGGACGACGGTACGGATCACGGCGGCGGTGTACGCGCTCTCCGTGCTCCTCGTCTGGCTGATCAGCTCGCAGATCGGTTCCAACATCACGCGGCTGTCGATGCTGTTCGCGGGTGTGGCGCTGCTGGCCGCGCTGCCCTTCGCGGTACCGCGTTCCCGGAAGTGGTACGCCACGGTGATCGCCTTCCTCGGTTTCACGGCGTGGATCGGCTTCAAGACGGTGGACGACGTCGTCCATACGACACCGGCGGCGTCGTGGGCGCGCGAGCTGGCGCCCCTGGTGAACCAGCTCCAGGTGGTGGGCGCCGAGAAGGGCCGTGTGGAGGTGGTCCCGGCGCGTTCGCACCGTGAGGCCTCCGCCCTGGCGCCGTATGTGAACCTGGCGCGGGGCTGGAACCGGCAGGCGGACATGGAGCGCAACCCACTCTTCTACGACGACACGCTCAACTCCGCGAACTATCACGACTGGCTGAAGCGGTGGGCCGTCCACTACGTCGTCCTTCCGAAGGGCGAGCCGGACGGCGACGGCGGCGAGCGGGAGCGGGAGCTGGTCCAGCGGGGCATGCCGTATCTGAAGCAGATCTGGGGCGATGCGAACTGGCAGTTGTTCGCGGTGACGGATCCGACGCAGCTGGCCGAGCCGAACGCCGTCGTCGACCGGGCCGCCCAGGGGGAGATGACGCTCCGGGTGCGGAAGGCGGGGCGGGTCCTGATCCGGATTCCGTACTCGCCGTGGCTGAGTCTGGTCGATGCGGAGGGCAAGAGCCTTCAGGCGCCGCAGGAGACGGCGGAGTCGAAGCAGCGGGAGGACGATGCCGTGCCGAAGACGTACGACAACGTCAACGGGTGCCTGACGGAGGCGGAGGAGGACGCGTTCGGCGACCGGTGGACGGAGCTTCTGGCGCCCGCGCCGGGTACGTATCGCCTCGCGGCGCCGTATCAGCTCCCGCGGGGGACGCCGTGTCCGGAGGAACTCCGCTGAGGCCTGCCGGCCGGTCTTGCCCGCCGCGCTTTCCCCGCTGGACTTCGATCGCCCCCGCCGCCCCTACCCGTCCCATCCCAGGGGCTCCGCCCCTCCGCCCCCGCCAAGGGGGCTACGCCCCCCTGGACCCCCAGGGCTTCGGGGCTCCGCCCCGGACCCCGTTCCGGGGGCCAGCCCCCGGACCCCCGCTCCTCAAACGCCGGAGAGGCTGGAATGTGCGGCCAGGCACAACCAGCCTGTCCGGCGTTTGAGGACGAGGCCGTTCACACACCCGACGGACTCGACGCGTCCTTCGACTCCGGCGGCACCGCCGCGGCAGCGGTCCCGTCCCCGTCCGAGTTGATCTGCTCGATGATCGCCAGCCGTTCCGGCGTGTCCTCGGGCTTGAGGTAGCCGATGACGATGTACAGGACGAGGGACACGGCCAGCGGGACGGACACCTGGTACTGGAGGGGGACGCCGCCGTCGATGTTCCAGCTGATCGGGTAGTTGACCAGCCAGAAGGCGAACAGGCCGCAGGCCCAGCTGGTCAGCGCCGCCGTGGGACCCGAGCGGCGGAACGGGCGGAGCAGCCCGAGCATCATGGGGATGGCCATCGGACCCATCAGGCCCGCGACCCACTTGATCACGACCGTGATGATGTCCTTGAACGTCGGCGAGTTGACCTGGGTCGCCGCCGCCATGGACAGACCGAGGAAGACGACCGTCGCGATCCGGGCCGCGATCAGCCCCGAACGCTGGCTCCACGCCCGCGCCCTCGCCGAGATCACGGGTGCGCAGTCCCGTGTGAAGACGGCGGCGATGGCGTTGGCGTCGGAGGAGCACATGGCCATCGTGTGGGAGAAGAAGCCGACGATGACCAGGCCCAGCAGGCCGTGCGGGATGAGCTGTTCGGTCATCAGGGCGTACGAGTCCGACCCGTCCGGCTTCTGCGACTCCACCAGCAGCGGCGACATCCACATGGGGAAGAACAGGACGAGCGGCCAGACCAGCCACAGGATCGCCGACAGCCGCGCCGAGCGCTCGGCCTCGTGCGGGGTCGCCGTGGCCATGTAGCGCTGGGCCTGGTTGAGCATGCCGCCGTTGTACTCGAAGAGCTTGATGAAGAGGAAGGCGAGCAGGAAGACCGTTCCGTACGGACCGACCAGCGGCTTGCCGTGCCCCTGCAGCGCGGGCTCGTCCCAGACGCCGAAGAAGCCGCCGTAGTCGCCGAGTTTGGCCACGACGGCGACGAACATCGCGATGCCCGCGAGAAGCTGGATGACGAACTGACCGAGCTCCGTCAGCGCGTCCGCCCACAGGCCGCCGATCGTGCAGTAGATCGCCGTGATGCCGCCGGTGATGAGGATGCCCTGGTTGAGCGAGATGCCGGTGAAGACGGACAGCAGGGTGGCGATGGCCGCCCACTTCGCCCCCACGTCGACGATCTTCAGCAGCATTCCGGACCAGGCGAGCGCCTGCTGTGTGGGCAGGTTGTAACGGTTCTTCAGGTACTCCAGCGGGGACGCCACGTGCAGCCGGGAACGTAGCCGGTTGATGCGCGGCGCGAACAGCTTCGACCCGATCGCGATGCCCAGCGCGATGGGGAAGGACCAGGTGACGAAGGACGTGACGCCGTAGGTGTAGGCGATGCCCGCGTATCCGGTGAACATGACCGCGCTGTAGCCCGACATGTGGTGCGAGATGCCGGACAGCCACCAGGGCATCTTCCCGCCGGCGGTGAAGAAGTCGCTGACGTTGTCGACCCGCTTGTGCGACCAGATGCCGATCGCGACCATCACTCCGAAGTAACCGATGAGCACGGCCCAGTCGAGACCGTTCATGTGCTCCCTCCCGGGAATGAGACCGGTGCATGTCAAGACAGCCGCGCAGCGCCCGCTCATCGTGGGATCGGCTGGACGCCCTCGGCAACGGCCCGTAGGGTCAAGAGGGGGCAAAAATGTTCTGCGAGTTGACTTGCGTTCATATCAATGAACGCGCAAGCGGCTCGCAGAATCTGGCCGAATCGCGGCTACCGCATCAGCTCCCCCGCGTTGACCAGCAGCGACTGCCCCGTGATGGCGCGGGCGCGATCGGATGCCAGGAATACCACCGCATCCGCGACATCTCCGTCCGTAGCCAGGTCGGGCAGCGCCATCCGGTCAGTGAGCCGCTTCAGCACCTCGGCCTCCGGTACGCCCTCGGTGTGCGCGGTGAACTGGACGTACGCCTCCACGGGCGGTCCCCACATCCAGCCCGGCTGCACGGTGTTGACCCGTATCCGATGCGGGCCCACCTCACGCGCCAGCGAGTACATGGCGCTGGTCAGCGCTCCCTTCGACGCCGCGTACGCCGCCTGCCGCACCTGCGAGGGGGCGGCCACCGACGACTGCGTCCCGATGATGACGACGGAACCGCCCCGTTCCTTCAGCGCCGGCAGACAGGCCCGCGTCATCCGCAGCGTCCCCAGCAGGTTGACGTCGACGACCGACTGCCAGGTGGCGAAGTCCGCGTCCTCCACCCCGCCGAAGTAGCTGTCCCAGGCCGCCACGTGCACCACGGCGTCGATCCCCCCGAACCGCTGCCGCGCGAGCCCCGCGAGCGCCTCGCACTGCGCTTCGTCGGTGATGTCGGTCGCGCGGTACGCCGTACGGGCACCGTCCGGATCGAGCTCGGCCGCGGCCTTCGCGAGGTGCGCCTCCGTACGCGCGCCGAGCACGGCGTTTCCCCCGTCCCGTACGACGGCCGCAGCGACCCGGTGACCGAGCCCGGCGCCGACCCCCGAGACCACGACGGTCTTCCCCTCCAGCAGTGACATGCGCGCCTCCGGACCCTGGCGAATTGCCTGACGGGCCGTCAGATTAGGTGGGTGCGGCCACGCACGGAAGACATTGGACGAAGGCTTCGGACGGAAGGAGAGCAGCATGTCCCAGGAGACCCGCAGCGAGGTGTACGCGGAACTGGCGGCCGTCGGCCCGTACGGCGTCCACCCCGGCCACGCCCTGATCACCATGGTCGAGCCGCATCCGGGCCACGAGTACGCCTACAACCGCTGGTACGAGGACGACCACTACTACGCCGGCGCGATGGCCATGCCCTGGATGTACGCGGGCCGCCGCTGGGTGGCGACCCGGGACCTCCAGCTCCTGCGCTACCCCGAGAAGTCGGCGGTGGCCCAGCCGGTGACGGCAGGCTGCTACATCACCGTCTACTGGGTGACCGCGGGGCGCTACGACGACCACATGAAGTGGACGGTCGCCATCAACAAGCGCCTCAACCGCGACGCCCGCGTCTACCAGGACCGCACCCACGTCTTCACGGCCTTCCAGGACCACGAGGCGACGGTCTACCGCGACGGCGCCGCCGGCCCGCGCGACGTCCACGCCCTCGACCACCCGTACGCGGGCCTCGTGGTGCAGGTCATCGACGCGGACGGCCCGGCGGAACGCGCCGAGCTGCTGGAGTGGCTGCGCTCCCGCCACCTGCCCCGGCGGCTCGCGGGCTCCCCGGCCGCCATGGTCACCCTCTTCCGACCGGTCCCGCTCCCCCTCGACCGCATGGCGTACGTCAAGCAGGTCGAGGGCGCCGACACGCGGCTCACGCTGCTGTGGTTCCTTCAGGCCGATCCCCGGGAGTGCTGGGAGGAGCACTTCACGGGGCTCGACGCGGCCGTGGCCGAAGCGGGCCTCGGGAGGGTCGAGTTGGTGGCGCCGTTCATTCCCACGGTGCCGGGGACGGACCGGTATGTCGACCGGCTTCGCTGACGGTGTGGGCGTGGACGTCCCGGACGAAGGGGTCGTCGGGGCTCAGGGCCAGGGCGCGGTCCGCGTCGGCCAACGCGCGGGCCGGATCGCCCAGTTCGAGGTGGACGAGTGCCCGTCGGCCCAGGGCCCAGGCGTAGTGCGGGTTGAGTTCCACGGCCCGGTCCAGGTCCGCGAGCGCCTCCTCGTGGCGGCCCAGCTCGGCCCGTGAGACGGCACGGCTCGCGTAGGCCGACGCGTAGGCGGGGTCGAGGTCGAGGGCCCGGTCGTAGTCGGCGAGGGCGGCCTGGTGCTGCCCGGCGGAGCGGAGGGCGTCACCGCGCTCGCACAGGCCCCAGGCCCAGTCCGGTTGCAGGACGACGGCCCGGTCCAGGTCCTCCATCTGCCGCGTGGGCTCCCCGAGGTCGCGCAGCACCCGGGCCCTGCGCACCAGCGCCCACGCGTAGTCGGGCTCCAGCTCCAGCGCCCGGTCGAGGTCCGCGAGCGCGCGGTCGAGGTCGCCCAGGCGCAGCCACGTCGCGCCGCGGGAGGCCCAGGGGAACTCCCGGGCCGGGTCGAGCCGGATCGCCCTGTCGAGGTCGGCCAGCGCCTCGTCGTACCGCCCCAGGATGCGGTGGAACTCGCCGCGCGTGGACAGGCTCCGCGCGTGGTCCGGTTCCTGTTCCAGCGCGCGGTCCAGGGCGTCGATCGCCGCCCGGTAGTCGCCCAGGTCGGCGTGGGCGAGGGCTTTGCCGCGGTGGGCGCGGGAGAGGTCGGGGGCGAGGGTGAGGGCCCGCTCGTACTCCGCGAGGGCCCGCCGGTGGGCGCCGGCGCCGCGCAGGGCCTTGCCGCGCGCCACATGGGCCAGGGCCAGGGTGCGGTCGTCCAGGTCGATCCTGTCGTACTCGATGCGTTCCGCGGGGGCCGCCGGCCCGTGGGAGCGCGTGCGTGCTTGTTCTTCGGTCATCCAGTCGACGGTCGGGCTGTGTGCCTCGGGCAGTTCGCC
Source organism: Streptomyces bluensis (assembly GCF_014650715.1). Classification (GTDB taxonomy): domain Bacteria; phylum Actinomycetota; class Actinomycetes; order Streptomycetales; family Streptomycetaceae; genus Streptomyces; species Streptomyces bluensis. Next base: position 70,887 of record NZ_BMVM01000026.1, read on the forward strand.
GGCCTGCTCCAGCAGCAGTTCGAGTGCGGCGGCCTCGCGTCCCCGTTCGAGCGCCCCGGCGAGCCCGTCCGCCCAGTCCAGCAGTCCCTGTGCCCCCGTGTCCTCTCCCGCGTCCCTCAGGAGCCCCACCCACCGCCGGGCCACGTCCTCGCCCTGGTCGCAGGCCACGACGAAGTCCCGCAGGACGTCCGCCCGCGCGGTCCGCAATCCGGCGCACAACCGGTGGTACGACTCCTCCAGCCGCAGCCGCCGCCACCACTCGTCCGTCCAGGCCGCCTCCTCGCCGCCGAGGTCCGTCTCGATCTCGGCCCGCCACTGCCCGAGCGCCTGGGCGAGGCGACGGTGCCGGGCGGTCCACAGGCGCGGGGACCGGTGCCGCTGCAACCGCAGCATCGGCGCCCGTACGAGGTCGTGGTACTGCACCCGGTCCCCGCGATCGCTCACGAACGGCAGCCCACGCAGCCACTCGAAGAACGTCTCCGTCTCGTCGTCCGCGCACCGCACGGCGACCTGGACGATGTCGGCGTCCAGGTGCCGGGGGAACGCGCAGGCCAGTGCGGCTGCCCGGCGCACCGGGTCCTGTTCCCACTTCAGGAAGCGTTCCACGGCGGTCACGCTCGGATCGCCGATGTCGTCCACCTCCGCCGGCCGGGCCTGCGCGAGCGTCGACACGAGGACCGGAAGCCCGCCCGTGAGCCGGAGCACCTCCGCCACGACCGGCTCGGCCACCACCCCCCGGTCCGCGAGCAGCCCGCGCGCCTCCGCCTCCGTGAAGGGCCCCAGCGGCACGTCGGTCACGAAGTCGGCGACGTCACTCCAGCGCACCGTGTCGAGGGGGTACTGGCCTGCGGTGACGACGAGCAGGTTGTCGGGGACGTCCCCGTACCGGTCGGTCGCCAGCACATCGTGCAGCCAGCGGTCGAGGACGGGGCCCGTGCGCTCGTAGGTGTCGAGGAACAGGACGATCCAGGGAACATCGACGGCGGCCTCCCTCACCTCCCTCAACAGCACCGGCGTCAGCATCTGCTCGGGCTCCCGGACCAGCCGGGCGTCCTCCTGGTTGCGGAAGCGGGTGCCGATCCCGGTGCGCATCTGGTCCACGCCCCGGGCGAGTTGGGCGGGGTCCACACCGGCACTGGCCAGCGGTCCGACGACCGGCACGTATCCCAGTGCCGCCGTCGCCACCCGCGCGACAGCCGTACTGCCCGCCGAGGGCTCCGTCTGCGCGTCGGGTACGGCGGCAAGGGCCGCTGCCTCGGCCTCGTACCGCCGCTCACGGTGTACGGCCAGCAGCCTGTCCAGCTCCTTGAACCGGTGTCCTTGCGCCGCGCACTGGGCGCTGATCGCCTCCAGGACCTCGGGCACGCTGCCCACCGACTCGTCGACGTACGCCGTCAGCGCCCCGCGGTCCCGGGCGATCTGCTCCAACTCCCGTACCAGGAAAGTCTTTCCGACCCCCGCGTTGCCGTGCACGTGGAACAGAAACCGTGCGGTCTCGGCGTCGGGCGCGAGATCGAGGTTGTCGCGGAAGGCGGCACGCTCGGCGGTACGCCCGACGAAGGCCTGCCGTCTGCGCTGCTGAATCAGCTGCCGCCTCGACGGCCGCACCCGCGCCATGTGTCCTCCCCGCTCCGCCGGGCCGTCGGCCCACCGGCCACCAGTGTCACCCAACCTGGGGGGAGGTGGGCGGGACCTGGCAGGAGGGCGCCGTACGGGAACATGTCCAACACATCAATGCGCTCGCGGGTCGCGACGGGGCAGTGAGCGCCTGGCGCTGCGCCGCCGCGGCCTCCAGGTCGCGGACGAGTGAGGACCTGCCGACACCCTGCGCGCCCGGACAGCCGCTCCTCGATCGACTCGCGAAGCCGTCGGGCACAACCCCGGGAAAATCACTTGGGGTTGATGTGGCGCACGGGGACATAGTCCCACCATGACCATTGACCAGAATCATCGTTTCCAGCAGAGCTCGCGGTCCACGTTCCTCCCTCTCGCCGCGACCCTCCTCACCGCGACGGTCGCCCTCTACATCAGCCTCGTCGCCTTCAGCAACATCACCGACTTCGGTACCAACCAGGCGTTCGTCCGGCACGTTCTCGCGATGGACACGACGTTCAAGGACGAGGATCTGATGTGGCGGGCGATCGAGTCGCGGGCGCTTCAGGACGCGGCGTACGTCGCCATCATCGCGTGGGAGACGGTCGCCGCACTCGTCCTCGTCTTCGCCACGTACCTCTGGGTGCGCCGTGACCACCACCGCGCCCGGCGCCTCTCCACGATCGGGCTGCTGATGCTCATGCTGCTCTTCGGTGCCGGGTTCATAGGCATCGGTGGTGAGTGGTTCGTGATGTGGCAGTCGGCGGACTGGAACGGGCTGGACGCGGCGACGCGGGTCTTCACGCTGAGCGGTGTCGTCCTGCTGGTCGTCCATCTTCCGGCGGAAGGGAGGGCGCCCGCTTCCGGTACAAGCACAGTGACGGCCGAGTGACGGCCGGGGAGTAGCCGACCAGTACGTGCGGGGGCGCCCTGACGAGGGCGCCCCCGCACCGTCAGTCCAGCACCGGCAGCAACTCCGGCAGGTGCCCGTCCGACACCGCCGCCGCCCGCTGCCGTTCCTCCGGGACCTCTCCGTACAGCGTCGTGCGGGGCTTCGCCGGGCGGCCCGCCGCGTCCGCCACCGCGATCAGGTCCTTGACCGACTTGTAGGAGCCGTACGACGAGCCCGCCATACGGGAGATGGTCTCCTCCATCAGCGTGCCGCCGAGGTCGTTGGCGCCGGAGCGGAGCATCTCGGCGGCGCCCTCACTGCCGAGTTTCACCCAGCTGGTCTGGATGTTGGGGATGTGCGGGTGCAGGAGCAGGCGGGCCATCGCCGTCACCGCGCGGTTGTCGCGGGTCGTCGGGCCGGGGCGGGCGATGCCCGCCAGGTACACCGGCGCGTTCGTGTGGATGAACGGGAGCGTCACGAACTCCGTGAAGCCGCCGGTCTGTTGCTGGATGCGGGCGAGGGTACGGAGGTGGCCGAGCCAGTGACGGGGCTGGTCGACGTGGCCGTACATCATCGTGGAACTCGACCGGACACCCAGCTCATGCGCCGTCGTCACCACCTCGATCCAGGTCGCGGTGGGCAGCTTTCCCTTCGTCAGGACCCACCTGACCTCGTCGTCGAGGATCTCGGCGGCCGTGCCGGGGATGGAGTCGAGCCCGGCCTCCTTGGCGGCGGTCAGCCACTCGCGGATCGACATGCCGGTGCGGGTGGCGCCGTTCACCACCTCCATGGGTGAGAAGGCGTGGACGTGCATCCCGGGGACGCGGGACTTGACCGCCTTCGCGATGTCGAAGTACGCCGTGCCGGGCAGGTCCGGGTGGATGCCGCCCTGCATGCACACCTCGACCGCGCCCACGTCCCAGGCCTGTTGCGCGCGGTCCGCGACCTGGTCCAGGGAGAGGGTGTAGGCGTCGGCGTCCGTTCGGCGTTGCGCGAAGGCGCAGAAACGGCAGCCGGTGTAGCAGACGTTGGTGAAGTTGATGTTGCGGGTGACGATGTAGGTGACGTCGTCTCCGACCGCCGACTTCCGTACGTCGTCGGCCACCCGGCACAGGGCGTCCAGCGCGGGGCCGTCCGCGTGGAGCAGGGCCAGGGCCTCGTCGTCGGTGAGGCGGGTCGGGTCGTCGGCCGCGGTGCGCAGGGCCTCGCGTACGTCGGTGTCGATGCGCTGCGGCACCATGCCGGGGGCGGCCGCCTCGCGCAGGGCCTCCCAGTCGCCGTACACCTCGTCGAAGTCGTCGCGGCGGTCGGACGTACGGCCCTCGGTGTCGATCGTGGTGTGGAGGTCCGTACGGCCCGAGGGCTGGAACGCCTCCTCGGGTTCCTGCCACGGACGGCCCTCCACAGGCGCGTCCGGGCGCGCCAGGCCCGTCTCCGGGTCCGCGAGCGCCCGTACGTGCGGCAGGAGCCGGGGGTCCAGCCAGGGTTCGCCGCGGGTCACGAACTCCGGGTAGACGCAGAGACGTTCCTTCAGTGCGAAGCCCGCCGCCGAAGACTGCCTGGCGAGTTCCTCGATCTGCGGCCAGGGGCGCTCGGGGTTCACATGGTCGATGGTGAGCGGGGAGACGCCGCCCCAGTCGTCGATGCCGGCGCCGATGAGCCGCCCGTACTCGTCGTCGACGAGGTTCGGCGGCGCCTGGAGGCAGGCGCTCGGGCCCATGATGTGCCGGGCCACCGCGACCGTGGCGACGAGTTCGTCCAGCTCCGCGTCCGGCATGCCGCGCATCGCGGTGTCCGGCTTGGCGCGGAAGTTCTGGATGATCAGTTCCTGGATGCCGTGGTAGGCGCGGGAGACGCGCCGCAGCGCGAAGAGGGACTCGGCCCTCTCCTCGTACGTCTCGCCGATCCCGATGAGGATCCCGGACGTGAAGGGGACGGAGGAGCGGCCGGCGTCCTCCAGGACGCGCAGCCGTACGGCCGGTTCCTTGTCCGGGGAGCCGTGGTGGGGGCCGCCGGGCTCGGACCACAGACGGGTCGCGGTCGTCTCCAGCATCATGCCCATGGAGGGGGCCACCGGCTTGAGCCGCTGGAAGTCGGTCCAGGTCATGACGCCCGGGTTGAGGTGCGGGAGCAGTCCCGTCTCCTCCAGGATGCGGATGGAGATGGCCCGGACGTAGGCGATCGTGTCGTCGTAGCCGTGCGCGTCCAGCCACTCGCGGGCCTCCGGCCAGCGGTCCTCGGGCTTGTCCCCGAGGGTGATCAGGGCTTCCTTGCAGCCGAGCGCGGCGCCCTTGCGGGCGATGTCGAGGACCTCGTCCGGGGACATGAACATCCCGTGGCCCGCCCGGCGCAGCTTGCCGGGGACGGTGACGAAGGTGCAGTAGTGGCACTTGTCGCGGCACAGGCGGGTGAGGGGGATGAAGACGCTCTTCGAGTACGTGATGACGCCGGGACGGCCCGCCGCCGTGAGACCCGCGTCGCGCACGCGGGCCGCCGACGCGGCGAGCTCCTCCAGGTCCGCGCCGCGGGCCTGGAGGAGGACGGCCGTCTCGGTGACGTCGAGAGCGACGCCGTCACGGGCACGTTTGAGGGCGCGACGCATGGAGTTCTCGGTCGGGCCGGTCCCTGGGGTCGCGGAAGTCGTCATCCTTCGAGGATACGGTCGCCGTGATCAGCCCAGACTCCGCGCAACATGCCGCTCCTCTGCAACGTGCCGCTCCCCTTCCCTTGCACGGCAGTTCACGGCCCAATAGCAAGGTTGTGGACGCCACCCCTGCGCCACCTCTGAACCACCCCCCGCACCACCCATCTGACCCGAAGACGTGTTGGGAGCAACAGCATGTGCGAGGACGACGACCACGGTGCCGGCCTGGGCAGACGCGCCCTGTTCGTGACGGGCGCCGCCGCCGCGCTTACGTTGGGGAGTGTGAGCTTCTCGAACGGGCCGTCCGCCGAGGCGGCGAACAACAGCGAGACGAAGACGGTGCGCGGCACGCTGCCCACCGGCTCCCCCGACTTCGTGTACCTGCCCGTCGAGGTCCCGTCCGGGGTACGGGAACTGCACGTCGCGTACACCTACGAGAAGCCCGCCGTGCCGCCCGGCACCGTGGGCAACGCCCTCGACATCGGCATCTTCGACGAACGCGGCACCGACCTCGGCGACAACGGCTTCCGCGGCTGGTCGGGCGGGGCGCGCACGGAGTTCTTCATCCGGGCGGACGACGCGACACCCGGCTACCTTCCCGGTCCCGTCCGCCCCGGCACCTGGCACATCGCGCTCGGCCCGTACACGGTGGCACCGCAGGGCCTGGCGTACGAGATCACGATCACCCTCACGTACGGCGAACCGGGGAAGACGGTGAAGCCGGTGTACCCGCCGTCCCGCGCGAAGGGCCGCGGCCGGGCCTGGTACCGCGGCGACTGCCATCTGCACTCCTGGCACTCCGACGGCCGCCGCACCCCGGCCGAGATCGCGGCGCTCGCCCGTGCCGCGGGCCTCGACTTCATCAACACCTCCGAGCACAACACCCACTCCGCGCACGCCCACTGGGCCGAGCACGCGGGTGACGACCTGCTGATCCTGCTGGGCGAGGAGGTCACGACCCGCAACGGCCACGTGGTGGCGCTCGGCATGGACCCCGGCACGTTCATCGACTGGCGCTACCGGGCCCGGGACAACCGTTTCGGCAAGTACGCGCGCAAGATCCGCGCCGCCGGTGGCCTGGTCGTCCCCGCCCACCCGCACGCCACCTGCATCGGCTGCAACTGGAAGTTCGGCTTCGGTGAGGCCGACGTGATCGAGGTGTGGAACGGGGCGTACGGCCCTGACGACGAGGTGGCGTTGGCGGACTGGGACGGCATGCTGGTCGCCTCGGTCCGTTCGGACAACGGCCGGTCCTGGCTCCCGGCCATGGGCAGCAGCGACGCCCACCGCGACCCCGACCCCGTGGGCCGGCCCCAGACGGTCGTCCTCGCCGACGACCTGACCCGCGAGGCCGTCCTGGAGGGTCTGAAGGCGGGGCGCTCGTACGTGACCGAGTCGAGCACGGTGTCGCTGTCCTTCACCGCGGTCGGGGGCCGGGGCGAGCACGCGGGCATCGGCGAGCGGCTCGACGTGGACCGCGACGACCCGGTCACGGTCCGTCTGGAGGTCACGGGCGCGCCCCGCTGCACGGTCCGGTTCGTCACCGACCAGGGCGTCCTGCACACCAGCGAGCCCCTGCCGGTGTCCGGGGCGGGCACGGTCGAGTGGCGTACGACGGCCGAGTACGCGGCGTACGTACGGGCGGAGTTGCGGCACGAGGCCGTGGTGACGTCGCTGCCGGGACCGCTGGCGGCGTTCACGAACCCGATCTTCCTGGGGCGTTAGACCCTGTTGGCCTTCCTAGAGGTGCCGTGGCGCTGACCGGTCCCTTGGAGCAGGGCGCGGCGGCGGTAGTCGCGGGGCGACACTCCATAGGTGGCGCGGAAGGCGCGCGTGAAGACCGGATGGTGCTCGAAACCCGCGCGTGCGGCGATGAGATGCACGGGGACGTCGCTGCGGGCCGGGTCGGCGAGCTGCTCGCGGGCGCGCTCCAGACGAAGGTGGCGGATCCAGCCGGACACCGTGGTCTCGCGGTCCAGGTCGCGGAACAGCCGGTGGAGGTAACTGGTCGAGATGTGGTGCGCGGCGGCGATGGTGGCCGGCGTCAGGTCGGGGTCGTGCAGGTGCTCGCGGATGAACGCCTGGATGCGCTGGGTCAGCGTCCGTCTTCGGGATTCGGCGGGCACGGAGTCCATGGCGTCGAGCGCGTTCGCGAACACGGCGGCGAGCAGGTCGAGCAGGACCGTCTCCAGGCGGGGCGCGTCGGCGGCGGTGTACGAACCGGTGTTGTCCGCCAGGGTGGTGAGGAAGGAGGTCAGCAGGGCCCCGACGCCTTCCCGCCCCGACAGCCGGTGACCGATCACCCGGTCGACCTCGTCCGAGGCGAGGGGCAGCCGTGCCCTGGGCACGTCGACGCTCACGGCGTGCACTGGCTCCCCGCGCGTGCCCATGATGATCTCCCACGGGCGGGAGGAGTCGTGGGTACGGAACTCGAACGAGCCGTACAGGGCATCCGGGCCGTGCATACGGAACCCCACGGTGCCCTTGATGATCAGCGAGAGGTGGATCATTTCCGGGTCGGAGCTGCGGATGAGTTCCGGTGTCCGCCGGATGACGTAGGACGCGCTGACCGAGGGCCATACGAGCGTGCTGCCCAGTGGGATGACGCGCTGGTGTGCGCTGAAGTGGGAGTCGGGGCGGCAGATCAGGTCCACGGGCGCGTGTGCCTGGGACAACCTCTCCCGCCACGCGTCGGCCCGGTCGGCCACCGGTAAATCCTCGGTACGGAACACTGTTTCGATCATCGCGTCTGCCCCCGTCGCAGCATGGATGAACACCGGGCCCCGGCGGCCCGGAAACACCACCAGCATTGCGCGAGACGCAAAGAAGCGGCAAAGAGCTCCGTGTCGCTCGGCGTGGCGCGCCCCGTACCCGTGGGACACCTGCTGGTTACCCACTCGGTCAGGAACTGCTGCCCTTCACCTGCTCAGTCAGGAGCTACTTCCCGGGACGATCCGGGCCACAGCGCGGTATGTCCTGCGCGAGCACCGCCCGCGCATGTCCGAACCCGGAGCACCACCTCGTCCCGTTCTCCGGCCGTCTGCTACACCTTGCTCAAAGGTGCGCAGGAACCACCTCCCACGTCCACCGAACCCGCAGGAGCCCGCAGCCGATGCCACACAACGACGACCGCAAGCTCCGAGCCGTCACGACCTTCCAGCGCCGGGTCCTCAACCCGGTCATGCGCCGGGTCCCGTTCCAGACGGCACTGGAGACCACGGGCCGCACCTCCGGCCTGCCCCGCCGCACCCCCGTGGGCGGCCGCCGCGTCGGCGACTCCTTCTGGCTGGTCTCGGAGCACGGGGAGAGGTCCCAGTACATCCGCAACATTCGCGCCAACCCGCGGGTGCGTGTACGGATCGGGGGACGGTGGCATGAAGGAACGGCCCATGTCCTGCCCGACGACGACGCCCTGGCCCGCCTGCGTACCCTGCCCCGGTCCAACAGCGCGGTGGTGCGGCTGGTGGGGACGGGTCTGCTGACGGTGCGGGTGGATCTGGAGGACTGAGTGCTGAGGACCCGCCGCACATCCGAGATGAAATCTCCCATGCAGGCGGCAAGCCCGTCCCATGAAATGGGAGCACTTTTCACTTCCGGCGTGAACATGGACCCGACCGTCCATCCTGCTTCTCCGCGGAGAATCACTACCGCGCCCGGATCCTCGAAGGAGAGCGAGGAGAAGTGGAAGTCCGGAGCTCGCGACTCGCCCAGCGGCAGCCAGCGCGCCAGCTCGCGAGCCAACTCCGCCACAGGAAAGCCGGGCTCGGAGTAGGTCACTTCACGCCCGTCGACGATCTCGATGAATGCTTCGATGTTCACGAGGTGGTCCGCAACCGTCGCCCCTCTCAGCTCGTTCGCGTTGATGTCGCGGTAGAGCATCCGCATCGAATCACCTCATGAATTGATCAGGAAGGCGTTGATCAATGCGCCTGGGATGGCATTCCGCTCCCAAGCCCACACGGGCGCCTCACCATATAGCCGGAGCGAGGCACCCGTACGCGACTCGTCAATCTTTCTGACGGCTTGAGGTCTCACGGTCGCCTGCCGATGTGTTTGCAAGCCAGCAAACGCCTCCCGCAGGTTCCCATGCGACTTCGTCAAGAGCTTGCACTACTCTCCGCACCACGCCGTCCGCGTCGCCGGCCCATGCCTCGAAGCCGCTCTCTCCCAAGTCGCCCACCGTGACCAAGCCCCTGTGCAACAAGCGAGCGAGAACCTTCTCGGTGACGTCGCGATGGCTCACCCCGCACCGCTCCGACAGTTCCCTCGCAAGGCCGACCATCCGGTCCACCGGAACCCAGTCGTCGAGGCCTTCCTCAAGGATTTCGCGGCAGATCTCTTCCTCATTCATCGGGAAGATGCACCTTCATTCCCTTGCCCTGGGGAGGAAAGATGTCAATTGTCTCTCCGCCCGACCTGGATGCGGTTCGCCACTGGATCACCGTTCCGTCCTCAAGCCTGTAAACATCGGGGATCTTCGGCCCCCGCGCCGGCAGCTTTTCGGCGTCGGCAGTCCATCGCTCGAACGCGGCCCGCATTTCGGCAACGGAGGACATCTCACGAACGTGCCCCTGTTTCCCCTTGGGTAGCCCGTCGAACTCACCACGCCACAGGTTGCACTTCTCATTGGAATTGTGAGCCAGAACAGGCGTCGTGCCCGCCAGCACATAGTACGTGTGAAGATCGGCGATCGTCAGGTTGTGAACACGCTGCCCGGGCGTGGTCCACGTCTTGCTGGCGTTGACCTGTGCGTAGGTGCCTTCGTCGGTCCGCAGCCGGTCGCCGGGCTTCAGGTCCGCCGCATCGAGCCAGGCGTTCTTGGCGCCCGCCACCCAGAAGGGGTGCTTGTCGGTGGCGATCAGTGTGCCGGTCGACTCCGCGTCGGGGCCCGCGACCGTGATGTCGACGAGGTTCTTCTGGCCTTCACCCGTGATGGTCGCCTGAACACTCTTGGCCGCTGTCTCGCCAGACTGCGGGTCGGTGGCCAGTACCTGGTCGCCGACGCGAACGTCCTCGATCGGCTTGGTCCGCCGGTCGGCCATCAGGACACGGGTGCCCGGTACGAAGCTGTTCATCTGGCATGGCTTCAGCCTCTTGAGCGCCTTGAGCTTGAAGGCACTGAGGGCGAGGCCCTTGAGACACGAGAGCTTCTTCGTCTGGAGGCAGTTCTCGATCTCCTCGGCACCGACGTACCAGGCGACCAGGCGCTCGAAGTAGGTGCTCTCGGTGCAGGCCATTCCACCGGCTCCGTCACCAGCACAGACCAGGACGGTTCCCGGAGTCAGGTCTCCCTGCTCCATGTACTCGTCCCGGTACTCACGGAACCGCTTGTCGATGAGCTTTCGAAGCTCCTCGTCCGAGAGCGGCTTGCTGACCCCGCCTGCCTCCGCTTCCTTCCGCACCTGCTCCTTGAACTCCGCGAGCAGCTTTTCGGCCGCGGTCTTCATGGCCTCCGTCGAGGCCTTGGCTGCCGCGGCGGCGTCCTTGCCCGCGGCCTCGGCAGAGTTGCTTGCCTGGTACGCGGCGGCATTGGCCTGGGAGGCGTAGTTCGAGGCGAGGCTCGCGGACCTGACGGCTTGTTGCGCGGAACGGGTCGCCGCCTGTGCGTCCTTGCGGGCCGCCGCCGCGGCGCTGTTCGCCTTCTTGGACGACTCCGCGGCCTTCGCGGCCGACTTGGCTGCCTGGTCGGCGGACTTGTCGGCCTGCTGGGAGTACTCGGCCGCCTGTTCCGCCGAAGTCCGCGCCTGGTTCGCCCACTTGACGGCCTCGGCGGCGTCCTTGGCTGCTTCCGCCGCGACACGATGTGCCTCGGCGGCGTCCTTCTGGGCCAGCGCCGCCGACCGGTCGGCCGCCGCGAGAAGGATGTCGACCTCGGCGACGTGGGCGGCGGTGTTGGCGTCGCGCTGCTGCGCCCGGAACAGACCGATCTGCAGGAACTCCCGCAGGCCGGAGGACGGCCCCGACAGCACCGCCTGGGCCGCGGCCCTGACCTCGGGACCACCGTTCGCCAGCGCCTGGGCCACCGCGACGCGGTCGTCGTCCTCACGGGCCTTGAACTGGCCCACCTCCAGGAACTGGTGCAGGTCGTCCGCGGTACCGTCCAGAGCCTTGTTGGCGGCGGCCTTCACACCCGGCCCGCCCGCGGCCATGATCTGGGCGACGGTGACGCGGTCGTCGTGTTCCTTGCCCGGATAGGCCTTCGTCCGCAGGAAGTCCCGTACCTGCGCGACCGGCTTGTCCAGCACGTCCAGTGCCGCCTGCCGCTGCGCCGGCTTGTCCGTGGTGTTGGCTATGTGCGCCACGCTCGCGCGGTCGTCCTGCTCCAATGCCACCGTCAGAGCGGCACGGACGAACTCCTCGACGTCGGCGTCGGTACCCATCAGGGCGGTCTCGGCGGCGCTGCGAGCCCAAGTCCCGCCGGCGGGGAGCAGGTTGATCGCGACCTGGCGTCCCTTGGCGGCCGTGACCTTCGCATCGGACGCCGCGACGGCCTCGTCCCACAACTTCTGCGTCTCGGCATTGAGCTGCTGAATCCGGCCCGCTTCCCACTGGGCGGCGGCGCCCCGCGCGTCCTCGGCCTTCTTGGCCTCCTCCGCCGCCAGGACGTTCTCTTCCTGCTGCTGGATCAGCCGCTCTTCGTCCGCCTTACGCGCCAGCTCCGCCACCGTCTTGGCCTGGTCGGCGGCGCTCTGGGCGTCGGCCGCGGCCTCGGTCGCGGCGTCGGCCGCGGCCTTGGACTCCTTCGCGGCGTCCACCGCCTTGCCCGCTTCGTCGGCGGCCTTGTTCGCGGCCCTGGCCGCCGCCTCGGCGTGATCCGCGGCGTCGTTGGCGGCCGTACGCGACTGCCGGGCGGCCGTGGCGGCCTGTTTGGCGTTGGACTGGGCGGCGTTGGCCGCACGCGTGGCCTGGCCGGCCAGTCGCCTGGCCCTTGCCGCCGCAACCTCGGCCTCGGTGGACTTGGCACCGGCCTCACCGGCCCAGCGGCCCGCCTCAGCCGCTGCCGAGGCAGCCGCCGCGGCGTTGACCCCAGCGCTGGCCGCCGCCCCGGCCGCCTCCCCCGCCGCCTCCGCGGCGATACCGGCCTGCTCGGCCGCCTTGGCCGCCTTCCGCGCACCGTCAGCGGCGGCGTTCGCGTTCTGTGCGGCTACCCTGGCGTCCTCAGCCCGCTTGGCATCGGCGGCCGTGGCCGCGGCAGCCGACCTGGCCGTGGATGCCGCGTTGCCCGCCCGGCTCGCCGCATACGCCGCCTGCGCGGCCGCCGTAGCGGCAACCCGCGCCGCCCGGTTGGCCGCCGCAGCCGACGACACCGCCGTACGCGCCGCCTGAGCCGCCCGGTCAGCTGCGGAAGCCGCCCGCGACGCTGCCGCAGCCGCCTTTCCGGCCGAAGACTTCGCCTCCTCCGCCTCCTTCGCCGCGACCTGCGCCGCCTCCTTGGCGCGCTGCGTCGCCTTCGCCGCCTTGGCCGCTTCCTCCTTGGCCTCCTCGGTCAGCCGGGCGGCCTGCTTCTGCGCCTTGTCTGCGAGCGCTGCCAACTGGGCGACGGTCAGCGTCTCCTGGTCCCGTGCGGCCGCGACCTGCCAGCCCTCGTCGAGGAACTCCTGTACGTCCTCGGGAGTGCCGTCCAGGACCTGGTTGGCGACTTTCTTCACATTCGGGCCGCCCGCCGCCATCAGCTGGGCGACCTGAACCCGGTTGTCCTCCTCCCGAGCCTTGTACTGGCCCTGGTCGATGAATTTCTTCCAGTCGTCAGCGGAACCGTTGAGCGCCTTGTTCGCGGCTTCCTTGATCCCCGGCCCGCCCGCGGCCATGATCTGCGCCACCTGCACCCGCAGGTCGTCGTCATAGGGCTGGACGATGCCCTCGTCCAGGAACTTCTGCAGCTCCTCGACCCCGCCGTCCAGAGCGGTGTTGGCGGCCTCCCGCACACCCGGCCCGCCCATGGCCATGACCTGCGCCACCTGCACCCGCAGGTCCTGTTCCTCCAGGACTGGCAGATCCTGGTTCATGAACGTGTCGACGTCCTGATCCGGACTGAGCAGGACGGCCTCAGCAGCCCGCCGTACGCCCGGGCCGCCGTACTCCCAGTACCAGAGCACATCGGATCTGTCGTACGCGGGCCCTTCGTCATCCGCGGCGGCGGGACCCGCGTCCACACCCGCCAGCAGCGCCAGAGCCATCAGCGTCGCCACGACGCCGCGCCGCCCCGACGCACTTCTTAATTTCCTCACCAATTCCCTCTTCCTCAACGACACGTCACTTTTCGATGCGTCACTTCTCGACACAGTTCTGGTCCCGCCACGCGACGAACCGCTCCGGCCCATTGGTGATGACGCCGTCCACACCCCACGAAGCCGTGGTCTTCCACTGGCTGTCGCTGTCGACCGTCCAGACGAAGACATCGACACCGGCCGCCTTCAACTGGTCGACCACTGCGGGGCGGGCGGAAAGGCCGGTGAACTTCACCGCGTAGGTGCTGAGCTTCAACGCACGGGCCGTGGCCACAGGATCGGCGTCGAGTGTGGAGCGCAGCAGCGCGACCTCGGTCCTGTGAGTGGAGGCCGCCACGTCCCGCACCACGTCCTCGTCGAAGGACTGGAGCAGCGTCCGATCGGTCATACCGGCCTCGGAGACCACCCTGAGGGCTTGGTCGACGGCCGCGGAGGTCTGTGGCCCCTTGATCTCCAGCAGAAGCCGGGCGGACCTGGGCTTGAGGGAGGACAGCGCCTGTTCCAGCGTGGGAACGCTCCCACCGCCCGTCACCGTGAGCCTGGAGATTTCCTCGGCGGTGAGCTGGTCGACGCGCCCGGTGCCGTCGGTCGTCCGGTCGACGGTGTCGTCGTGCATGAGGACGGGCCGGCCGTCCTTGGTGAACTGCACATCGGTCTCGACCCAGTCCGCGCCGCGATCGGCCGCCGCCTCCAGGGAGGCGATCGTGTTCTCCGGGGCGATCTCGGGTGCGCCCCGGTGCCCGATCGCGTACGTACGGGAGCAGCCGATCACGACGGGCCGGTCCCAGACGCGTACGGCGTCGACGGTTCCGGCGAAGTGCTCCTGGAAGGTGCCCTGGTAGTACACCCGGCCGATCTGGAGGCCGCCCGACGCGCGCCACGGGGTGGTGAAGTCGGCCGCCGCCTGGGGCTTGCCGTTCACGAACAGCTGGATCTTCTTCGCCGACGCGTCGTACACCCCGGCCAGATGCGTCCACACCCCGGTCTGCGCCACGTCCGTACTCATCGACCGGACGATCGCCGTGTCGTCGGCGTCCTTCGTGTGCCGGTTGAACACCCACTTGTCGTAGGCCTTCGAGTAGTACAGCTGGAACCCGCTCGCGCGATTCCCCGCCTGCGACAGGAACGTGTGGTTCCTGTCCTTGTCGTCCAACTTCACCCACGCCGACACCGAGAACGACTTCGTCGTGTCCACCACCGGACCCGCCGTCGCCGCGTACGCCGACGTCCCGTTCAGCCGCAACCCGGTGCCGTTTCTGCCTGCGGCACCGAGCCTGGCGCCGCCCCCGGCGACCGTCGCCACCGGACCGGCGCCCATGCCTCCACTGACCTGCGTCGCACCGGCGCCCTCGTCCAGCGGGAACGAGGCCAACTCCTGCAGACGCTCCGGTAACTCGCCGCCGTACATCGATGCAGCGTCGGCCTCCGTCACCGCCGACTGAACCGTCCGCACCTCGTCGATGAGGCCGGCCGCGTTCTCCTTCCAGGCGCCCTGCCAGCGCAGCCTGCCGATCTGCAGGCCGCCAGTGGCCCGCCAGGCGGCGGTGACCTGCACCGACTGCTGGAGCCGGCCGTTCACGAACAGCGACAGCGTCTGCCTGTCCGCGTCATAGGACCCGGTCAGGTGGGTCCATACCCCCGGCTGCGCGGCATCCTTGCTCAGCGCGCGAACGAGATCCGTGTCGTCGGTGTCCGTGGTGTGCCGGTTGAACACCCACTTGTCGTAGGCCTTCGAGTAGTACAGCTGGAACCCGC
>NZ_BMVM01000027.1 GCF_014650715.1 Streptomyces bluensis
GCGGGAAGACGGTCTCCCGGATACCCTTCGACGGCGCCGAAGCGATCGGAGGAGTTCTGCCAGTCGTCGCGGGCCTTGGCGATGTCCTCGTGGCTGCGCCCGATGAAGTTCCACCACATGACGATGTCCTCCTCGAACGGGGTTCCGCCGAGCAGGACCGTCCGTGCGGCGTCGTCCGACTCGTTCGTCAGCGTCAGCGCGTCGATGCCCGGGTGGGCGTAGCCCAACTCCGCGGGGCCGAGCAGGGTGTCGGCCAGGCGTACCTGCCCCTGGTCGACCAGCAGGCCGTGCTCGAAGCCGGGGTCCACCGTGAGCGTGAGGGCCGCGCGTGGCTGGAGGACGATCTCGGCGCCGAGCAGGGGAGTGAAGGTCCGCACCGGTGAGACGTGGCCGGCGAGGGAGCCCAGGAAGACCCTGATCACGGCCCCGTCGATCTGTACGGTCTCGGGTGCGTAGTGCTGGAAGTCCCGTTCGGTGTTGCGGTGTTCCTCCGGCAGGGCCACCCACAGCTGGACGCCGTGCAGGACGGTGGTGCGCGGGGTGGAGACCTCCGAGTGGCAGATGCCGTACCCGCCCGTCATGAGGTTCAGCTCGCCCGGCCGTACGAAGGCGTGGCTGCCCAGGCTGTCACGGTGCTCGATCTCCCCGCTGAACAGCCAGCTCACCGTCTGCAGCCCGGTGTGCGGATGCGGGGCGACATCCATGCCGCCCGTCACCGAGACGTCGTCGGGGCCGTAGTGATCGGCGAAACACCAGGCGCCGATCAGGGTCCGGGCCCGCTGCGGCAGTGTCCGCCGCACGGTCATCGCCCGGGGACCGCCGAGGGGCACATCACGCGCGGTCAGTACGTCGACCCTCGCCGCCCCGGCCGGCCGCTCCCCGTCCACCGCCGCCCCGCACCGCAGTTCCAAGGGTTTCGTTTCGACATTGCTCACTGAAGTCAGCCTCCCACCCAGAAGTTGTTATACATTCAACTATCATGCCGTGACGACAGGCGGTGGCACCAACAGGTGTACACCACACGACGAGGGAGCCGGACAGGCCCCGGAGGAGTCCCAGTTGAGCACCCACGCGACCGGGTCCGCGAGCCGGCGGATCTTCATCGACAAGCAGAGCCCCACCGCCTACCACGCACTGGTACAGACCTCGGAAGCAGTCCGCGCGGTCGCCGCCGAGGCGGGGCTCGACCGGACGCTCGTGGAACTGGTCAACCTGCGTGTGTCGCAGATCAACGGCTGTGCCTCCTGCCTCAACGTACACACCAGGGCCGCCCTGCGTGCGGGCGAGACCGCGCAGCGGCTGGGCGTGCTGGCGGCCTGGCGGGACACCGACCTGTTCACCCCGGACGAACGCGCGGCGCTCGCGCTCGCGGAGGCGACCACCCACCCCGGCGACGCGGCGCTGCAGGAGACCGCTTACGGCACGGCCCGCGAGGTGCTCACCGACGACCAGATCTCCGCCGTGATCTGGGTCGCGGTCACCATCAACGCGTTCAACCGCGTCTCGATCATGAGCAAGCATCCGGTACGGCCGCAGTAGACGGTCACCGGGGCGCGCCGATCACTCGGGTACGCCGATCAGAAGCAGCGTCACGTCGTCGTCATGGGCGGCTGCGTCGGGCATGAGGGTGCTGACGAGCCGGGCTGCGGCGTGATCGAGGTGCTCCGGGTCCGCGGGAGCGCCCTTCAGTGTGACGTCGAGGGTGTGGGCGAGGGCGTCGATCTGGGCGTCGATGTCGGTGCCCGGCCGCTCGACCAGTCCGTCCGTGTAGAGGGCGAGCGTGCTGCCCGGCGGCAGCGGATGGGTCGTCTGCTCGTACGGCTCGCCGCCGCACGCATCGTTGACCCCCAGCGGCACACTGACCGGTGCCGGCAGCCGACGGGCGGAGCCGTCGGGGTCGAGAGCGATGACCGGAGGGTGCCCGGCCGAGCACAGGGTGACCTCGCGGGTGCCCTGGTCGATCACCAGGTAGCAGCACGTGACGAGCTGGTCCGCCAGGTCGCTGACGAACGCGTCCAGCCCGGTCATGAGCCGGCCGGGCGGTACGCCCGTGCGGGCCAGGGCGTGCGCGGCGGCGCGCAGCTGGCCCATGACGGCCGCCGCGTCGAGGCCCCGGCCCATCACGTCTCCGATGACGATGCCGGTGCGGTCCTTGTCCAGGGGAATGATGTCGAACCAGTCGCCGCCCACTCCGGGGTCCTGGACGGACGCGAGGTACCGGTGGGCGCTGGGCAGGTACGGCAGGCGGGGCGGTTCGCCCATGAGGCTGTGCTGCAGGGTGTAGGCGATGCGTCGTTGCTGCTCGTAGCGCTCGGCCCGTTCGGCCTCGGCCTTCTTGCGTTCGGTGATGTCCCGCACGGTCAGGAACACCAGCGTTTCCTGCTCGGCCTGGAGGGTGCTGACGCTCACCTCGACGGGGAACTCACCGCCGTCGCTGTGCAGCCCGTACAGGTCCTTGTCCACCACCGTCGGCTGCGGGTCGGGCAGCCGCAGGTACCGGCGCAGCAGCGCGCTGTGCCGCGGACGCCGTGAACCGGGCACCAGCTGGTCGACCGTGGTGCCGACGAGGCCCGCCGGCGCATGGCCGAACAGCTGTTCCACCTGCGCGTTGGCCATGACGATGGTGCCGTCGCCGTCCGTGATGAGAGTGGCGTCGGGTGCGGACTCCAGCAGTGCGTGGAAGCGCCGGTTGGCCTGCTGGACCTCGCGCTGGGCCGCGACGCGTTCGGTGATGTCGGTGAACACACCGCATACGGCGTAGGGCGCGCCGGACGGATCGTTGAGCGGGAACAAGGTGGCGAGGACGTCCTGTGGGCCCACCGGCAGGCGGAGATGCTCGTGCCGTTGGACGGGGGTGCCCCGTGCCAGCATGTCGAGGTCGGCGTCCCGCGCCTGACGCACCATGTCCGGCGGCAGGACGTCCCGATCCAGGCGCCCCAGTACCTGTTCGCGGGAGCGGCCCAGGGACTCCTCGAACCGCGTGTTCACTGCCAGGAAGCGACCGTCCAGGTCCTTGATGAACATCGCCGCGGGCGTGTGGTCCATGAACGCCTGCAGCAGTTCGTTCTGCCGCACCTGCGACTCGGCACGGGCGTGCGCCACCTCGATGCGGCGGCCCACGTTCAGGGTGGTGAAAATGACCGCGGTGAACACGATCACGTGGCCACACACCAGCAGCGCGGTGCCCAGTCGCGCCTCGTACAGACCGGTGTCCTCACCGGTCAGGACGCCCCAGCCCAGCAGCAGCGGAGCGATCAGGGTGGTGGTGAACAGCCGGCGACCCAGCGCTCCCGTGGTGCCCGCGTTCATCAGCAGTCCCGCAGGGCCCTCGTCCGGCCGGGCCAGGAAGGCCGCTGTGCCTGCCAGCACCAGGGCGAGCGCGGTGTGCAGGGCCATGGCCGTGTAGTCGCCGAAGTGTTCCAGCTCCGGCACTTCGTAGGCGAAACCGTAGAGCCTCAGCATGCCCAGGGCGAGGACGGCCAGGCCAGGGATCTGACTCGTCCAGGCGGGCAGCCGGAATGTGCTCGCGCACAGTGACGCCACGCTTCCGAGCACCAGCGCCGCAGCCGTGTTCGGTGCCATGCGTCCGGGCGCCCCCGCCGCCACGCGCACGGTGCCGTCGTGGAAGAGGAACTGGTCGAAGCCCAGGTCCGCCCGAGTGATGTATTCCACAAGGGTGAGCACGCCGATCAGGGCCGCCAGGACTGCCGTCGTACGGGCCACGACGGTCATCCGCCGGGTCACGGGTCCGCGGGCCGTGATGGCCAGGGAGAGTCCCAGCGCCAGCAGAGCCAGGGCGGTGTTCGGCTTCATGGACCCGGCAACGCCGGGCAGCACACTCCTGAGGGCATCGATGCCGAAGAGCCAGCCGAACAGGCCTGCCGCGCCGAACAGTGCCGCCACGAGGGCCGCACCCTGAGCCACGAGGCCGACACCCGTCACGGCGCGCTCGTGGAACGGCAGCCCCTCGGCCGGCCCCCTGTCTGTCACCCAACATCACCCTCGGTCATAAACCACTCAATCGGCGCAATCGGATTAAGTGTCGCAAATGGTCGTGAGTTTGGTGGTGGGCCTGGGTGTCAGGAGCGTGACTATGAGTGACGTGCACCCGTAGCGGACAGCGATACCCGCATCTCCACGTACGTCCCGGAGCCGGGAGCCGACTCCACCTGTACCCGGCCGCCGACACCGGTCACCCGGTCCCGTACGGAGCTGCGCAGGCCCAGGCCGCCGCCCGGCACCGCGGACGGGTCGAAGCCGGTGCCGTTGTCGAGGACGCTGACCAGGACCGCGTTCCCGGACAGTTCCGCCCGTACCACCGCCCGTTCGGTTCCGGCGTGCCGGAGGACGTTGGCCAGGGCCTCCCGGGTGGCGTCGACCAGGGCTTCGGCGACCAGGGCCGGGACGGCTGCCCCGGTCCCCTCACGGCGGCCCGCGCTGCGCAGCTGGGCGGTGTTCAGCTCCACGGCGAGGCCGACGCGTGCCATGTCCTCCGCGAGGGACGACAGCCCGTGCACCAGGTGCGCCGTCCCGTCAGTCCCCGCCCCGCCCGGCGCCGGGTGCTCGCCGCGCACGAACCCGCGCAGCCACACCGCCTCCGCCCGCACATGGGCGCGTAAACCCGGATCGGTGATCCAGGGGGTGCGAGCCAGCGTCTCCAGGGTCTGCAGCACCCGGTCGTGCAGCAGGCGGGCGTGCCGGACCCGTTCCCGTTCGGCGGCGAGTTCCGCCTCTCGGGCGGCCGCGGTGGAGGTGGCCGCGTCCAGCTCCCGTCCGGTGCGCCGCAGGGCGCGGGCGACCGCCCAGGCGATGCCCGCGTTGGCCAGGTAGGGGACAGCGTTGGGGACCGCGTTCCACACGGGTTCGCCGAGCCGGAGTACGGCGGTGGCGGCGTACGCGCTCGCCGGCACGGCGGCCAGTGCGAGGACGGCCGGCAGCCGCGTGACCACGAGACCGAAGCCGATGCTGGCCAGCAGGCTGAACGGGTACGCGAAGTACGCCCAGGTGGAGCCGTGCGTGCGGTCGGCCAGCCCGCCGCCCACCACCAGGGCGACGGCCAGTACGGCGGAGTCCGCGACGGCGAGTACGGGCGGTGGCACCCGGCGGCGCCGTAACGCCACGGCCACGAGCGCAAGGCTCTCGGCGAACACCGCCGCGCACAGCGCCAGGCCGGCCCAGAGCGGGCGGTAGTGCGGGTGGGTCGCGACCGCGCCGACCGCCACCTGGAGCAGCCCGCCGAGGCGGAAAAGGACATACGCTCGCAGCACGATCCGCTCGTTGCGCAGGACCCCGCCACACCCGGGGTCCGCTCTCTCCTCCGCCGTTGTCACAGTGGCGCGGGCCCCGTGGAGTCGCGCCGCATCCTCGCGAGCGCGGCCCGGGTCAGCTCGGCCTTGTTGCCGACCTGGAGCTTCGCCCGGATCCGCTCGACGTAGGTGTCCACGGTGGTCTTGCGTACGCCGAGCCGTGTGGCGATCTGTGCGTGGGTGAAGCCGCGTGCCACGTAGCTCAGTGTCTCCTCCTCGCGGGCGGAGAGCCGGGGACTCCCGGGGTCGGCTGGGCCGCCGCCCACCCGGGTCAGCTCGGCCTGGAGGATGTCGGCCAGCTCGGCCGAGAGGGAGAAGCCGCCCGCGGCCACCGTCTCCACCGCCGACACGAACAGCTCCGCGCTGCAGTGCTTGGTGACGTAGCCGCAGGCACCGGCCCGAATCGCGCCGAGTACGTCCGCCGGGCGCGCCGAGGCGGACATCACCATGACCCGGGTGGTGGCGGCGAGCGCCGCGACGCCGTCCAGGGCGGGGGTGTCCGCGTCGAGGTAGAGATCCATGACGATCACGTCGGGGGCCGCGCCGGCCGCCAGCGCCTCTTCCAGTTCGGCGAGCGATCCCACGGACACGGATACGGATACGTCCCCGGACACGGTTCCGGAGGCGTCTGCCGACGTGCCCGAGCCCGGCGGGGCGCCGAGGATGTGGGCGACGCCGTGCCGGGCGAGGGGGTGGTCGTCCACCACCGCGACGGTGATCAAGCCGGGGTCCTCGGCGGCCGGGCCGCCGCGGGAGGGCGGCGCCACCGCGACGGGCGCAGGGGCACGGGCATGGGCATGGGCACGGGGATGGTCATGGTCATGTTCATCGGCGGTCATTGTTTACCTTCCTCCCGCCGCAGAGAAGTGCGAGGCGAAGAGAGCCGGGCCGGACTCCGCCCCGGTGCCCGCGCGGCGTCTTTGCGTGCTGCGCGGGGCCTTCCCGGTGTGGTGGCGGAGTCCGGCCCGGTGGCCGGTGCCCGAAGCGGTCAGTACGTCAGTAACAGACCTTCTGGCCCTTGGTGATGTAGTCGTAGTAGCCCTGTCCGCAGCCGAGGTGCCACAGACGGCGCGGCTGGGCGCTCTGGCCGCCGTAGACGCCGCCGGCCGCGGTCAGCTTGGCGTTGTACATGAGCGAGAAGTGCAGATGCGGAGCGAAGCCGCCCGTACCGCCCACCAGGCCGATGACGGTGGCGTCGGTGATCTGCTGGCCCTTGCTGACCAGGATCCTGCTCAGGTGGCACACCACGCTCCAGTAGCCGCCGCCGTGGTCCACGACGATGTACTGCCCGCAGGTCTCCCAGCCGGCCGGGGCCCATCCGGCGTAGAGGACGGTGCCGGGGCCGCCGGGGGCGAGCACCTCGTCGCCCTGGGCCATGCCGAGGTCGAGCGCGTAGTACTGGTTCATGTTGCCGGCGGCGTTGCAGTTGACGTGGTAGCCCTCGCCGTAGTAGCTGCCGTTCTGCCAGGCGTAGCCCGCGCCGCCGTTGGCCTTGTAGGTCAGCGGGGTCTGCAGGAACTTGCTGGTCGGCCAGTCCACGCAGCCGGCGATCGCCGACGGTGCGGCCGGTGCGGCGGACGCGGTGGGCACCGTGATGAGGGCGGCGAGCGCCGCCACCGCCGCGGTCAGCGCCAGAGCGAGCCGCCCCGGGCGTCTCGGCCGTCGGATCGGCATGGAACGTAGTGAGCGTCTGGAACGCATGGAGCCTCCCTGGGGGGTGACAAACAGGGGTGCCGAAGTGTCTGTACATCGGTCAGCCGCCCAAGAGTCACAGCGGAGGCGTCGCTGGGAGCAGGGTGCACTCTGTCGGCAATTCGCACGACAGGGGACTGTGGCGCGGGTGTGGTGCGGCCGGACGCTGCCGGCGGTGGCGGCGAGCGCCAAAAGGCGTCGTCGGATTGCCCGTCAAGAACGCTGCTTTCCCCTCAAGAACGCTGCAGACAGCCTTCCGGCAACCTCGCCCCGGTGTCGCACAGATGCTCGATGGCCGCCGCGAAGGAATAGCAGTCGAAAAGAGCCGAGTGCTCTTTCCCGGCCGCGGGCCTGGGGAGACCCAGAACCTGCCACAGGCGACCCACGTTGACGGTCGCCGTCGTCGGCGCGACGGCGTTCAACCAAGGGCGGATATTCAGGAAATGGGCAGCGAGGTAGCTGTTCTTGACTTCTTCTCCCCGGGCTCGCGCCCAGCCCACGTTCTCCCCGAGAACGACCATGTCGTTGCCGTAGGAGAGTACGGACTGACCGCGGCAGAAGCCCAGGAAGTCGCCAAGTGCTTCCGCCGGGGAGAGCCCTTCGCGGTCCACGGTGTCCTGGTCGATTCCGGTGAGCTCGGTGAAGTACGAGGACAGTTGCGGATTGGCCACGGGCCGTACCAGCGCTTCGTACTTCTCGACGATGGAAAAGTCCTCGCGCAGGCGTAGCGCGCCGATCTGCACAATCTCGCGAAGCTGCCCCGATGCCCCCCAGTCCTGCTCAAGTGCCCCCGGCCATGACGTGAATTCCAGGTCGAATAGAACGAACGTACGCAAAATGATTCTCCCTCTGGCATGGGTCGCTGACAGGCTAGCCCTGTTCCTTGGGCTCCTGCGCCGGCAGAGGTGATTTCCCGTCACGGCAACTTCGCCCGCCCTTGCAGAATCGCCGTCATTTATTAATGGCGAGTACAGCCTTCATTGCCTTGTGCGGCAAGCGGCGGCGCAAGGGCTGCCGTCCCCCTGAGGGCATCAGGCTCTAGACAAGACTGGACATGTATGGCTAGCTTCCAGCCATGCCCAAACAGGTCCTCAAGCATCAGCGCATCGCCCGTGTCCTGGCCCGCGAGATCCACAGCGGTGCTCTGGAGCCGGGCAGCAGGCTGCCCGGCGAACACGCGCTCACCCGGCGCTTCGAGGTCAGCCGGACCACGGTCCGGCAGGCGCTGGACGAGCTCAGCAGGCAAGGGCTGATCTCCACCCACGCCGGTGTCGGCTCGTTCGTCACCTTCGACGGCAGCCTGCTGGACAACCGCCTGGGGTGGACCAGGGCACTGGCCGACCAGGGTGCCCGGATCACCACCGAGACACTCCGCCTTGAGGCGGTGCGCGATGCCCGGCTGGCCGAGGAACTCGGCGTCGAGGAAACCGAGTTCATGGTGCTCGACCGGATGCGCGTGCTGCCGGAGGGCACCCCCGTCGCGCTGGAGCGCAGCAGGGTCCCGCTGGTCCCGGCCCTGGCCGACGTCCCGTTCCGCGGGCTGCTGGACGACTCGCTGACCAAGACCCTGGCCGCGGCCGGGCTGCGCGCCACCCACGGCGACGAGTGGGCGGGCGTGCAGCCGCTGACCACCGACGAGGCGGCACTGCTCCGCCGCACGGAGGGCGAGACCTGGCTCAGGACCCGCCGGGTCAGCCGCGGAGCGGACGGCCGGGTCGTGGAGCAGGTGACCAGCCTGCTCGACCCCGCCCGTTTCCAGTTGCACCTCGGCTTCGGCGAGCAGCCGGAATGAGCCGTCTCGTACCCGACGTACACGCGCACACTCGACACTCACAGGAACCGCGAATGAACCACCAGCATGACCGCGCGCTCGGCGCCCTGTACGGCCTGGCCATGGGCGACGCGCTGGGGATGCCCACCCAGATCATGTCCCGGCGGTCGATCGTCGCCCGGTTCGGCACCGTCACCGGCTTCGAGCCCGGCCCGTCGGACAATCCGGTGAGTGCCGGAATGCCCGCCGGTTCGGTCACGGACGACACCGACCAGGCCGTCATCGTCGGCAGGCTGCTCACCGAGTCCGGTGGCCGTATCGACCCGCTGCGGCTCGCACACGAGCTCCTGGAGTGGGAGCGCGACATGAAGGCCAAGGGCTCCTTCGACCTGCTCGGCCCCTCCACCAAGGCCGCCTTGGAGGCCGTGTCCCGCGGTGTACCGCCTCAGGAGGCGGGCAAGTCCGGTGCCACCAACGGCGCGGCCATGCGGATCACTCCTGTCGGTGTCGCCTTCTCCTCCACACCGCTGGAGCGCTTCCTCGACCAGGTCGCGGCGGCGTGCCAGGTCACCCATGACACCACCATCGGCATCGCCTCCGCCGCCGCCGTGGCCGCGGCGGTGAGCCGGGGCGTCGACGGCGGTGCCCTGGAGGACGTCTTCGACGCGGCGATCACGGCGGCCGCGGCCGGTGCGGAGCGCGGCCACTGGGTCGCCGGCGCCGATATCGCAGCCCGTATCGGCTGGGCCGTGGACCTGGTCCGCGGTCTGCCCGAGCAGCAGGCCCTGGACCGCATATGCGATCTGGTCGGCACCAGCGTCGCCAGCCAGGAGTCGATCCCCGCGGCCTTCGCCGTACTGGCCCTCGCCGACGGCGACCCATGGCGGGCCTGCCTGCTGGCGGCGAACCTCGGCGGCGACTGCGACACCATCGGCGCCATCGCCGGCGCTGTCGCCGGCGCCATCAGCGGGGCCTCCGGGCTGCCCGCCGAGGCACTGGCCACCCTGCGCTCGGTCAACGATCTCGACCTGGAACCGATGGCCACCGCTCTCCTCGCGCTGCGCGCGGATCCGGCCCAGTGACCCCATGCCCGCACACCGCCCCGCACCGGAGCTCCCCCGGCCAACGAGGCCGGGGAGCCCGGAGGGACGGGAGAGACCGGACAGCCCAGACAGCCAGACAGCCCGGACGGGCCGGATAGCCCGACAGCCCAGATAGCCCGGACAGGCCGGAGAGACCGGACAGCCCGGAGAGAAAGACAGGTACGACCATGGCGGCTTCAGAGAACGACCGCGTCGGCACCGTGGAGACCAGAGGCATCGAGCCGGTACCGGACACCGAGCGTCACGGCCACGCCGGACAGATGTTCTGGACCTGGTTCGCCGCGAACATCAGCATCCTCGGCCTGCCGCTCGGCGCGGCGCTCGTCAGCTTCCGCGGCCTGAACATCTGGCAGGCGGCCATCGTGGCCGTGCTCGGGTCCTTCGGCTCCTTCGCCCTGGTGGGCGCGCTCAGCATCGGCGGCAAGCGGGGCGGAGCGCCCGCGCTCACCCTCTCCCGGGCCGTGTTCGGGGTGCGCGGCAACGCGGGCCCCACGCTGGTCACCTGGCTCAGCCGGCTCGGCTGGGAGACCATCAACACCACCACGGCGGCGTTCGCCCTGCTGGCGCTCCTCGACGTCGCCTTCGGCATCCGGCGCAACACCGTGCTCACCGTGGTGTGTCTGCTGGTCTTCATCGGCTGCACCCTGCTGATCAGCGGCCTCGGGCACGCCACCATCATGTGGATCAACAAGTGGGCCACCTACGTCTTCGGTGTGCTCAACCTGATCGTCATCGCCTTCCTCGCGGCCACGGTGGACTGGAACAAGGTCTTCAGCGCGCCGGTGGGGCCGGTGAGCTCGATGGTCGTGGGAATCGGCATGATCGCCGCGGGGACCGGCATCGGCTGGGCCAACGCGGGCGCCGACTACGCCCGTTACCTGCCCCGGAAGGTCCCCGGCGGAAGGCTGGTGGCCGCCTCCGCCTTCGGCGCCGGTATTCCGCTCGTCGTGCTGATCTCCCTGGGGTCGCTGCTCGCGGCGGGTGAGCCGGACCTCGCCTCCGCCTCCGACCCGGTGTCGGCGATCAACGCGATGCTGCCCTCGTGGATGTCCATCCCGTACCTCATCGCCGCCTTCGGCGGGCTGCTGCTCTCCAACCACCTGTCCGTCTACTCGGCCGGACTCACCATGATTACCCTGGGGATACGGGTCCGGCGTACCCTCGCCGTCGGCCTGGACGTCGTCGTCACCTTCGCGGGCGGGATCTACTTCATCCTGATCGCCCAGGACTTCTACGGCCCGTTCATCACCTTCCTCACTCTCCTCGCCGTGCCGATCACCGCCTGGGTGGGCGTCTTCGCGGTGGACCTCATGGTCCGCCGGTCCTACGACAGCGACGCCCTGATGAACGTCGGACGCTCCAGCCGCTACTGGTTCCGCGGCGGTGTGGCCTGGGCCGCGATGATCGCCTGGGCGACGGCCATCGTGGTGGGCCTGCTGTTCACCGAGGCGAGCACCAGCGCGACCGATGTGTGGTTCTCCGGGCCGCTCGCCCACAGCTGGATCGGGTCCAACGGGCTCGGGTGGGTCGTGACCCTGGTGCTCGCGGCCGGCGTCTACGCACTGTTGCGCAGGCTGGACGGCACCGTCCGCCAGGAGGCGTCCGAACAGCTTCCTCAGCAGCAGGTCCTTCCCGCCGCGGCTGCGCAGGAGACCTCATGAACCGTCAGGCGGGAGACCTCGTGAACGGTCGGGCGGGAGGCCTGCTGAACGGCCAGGCGGGAGACCTGGTCAGCGGTCGGAACAGCGGCCTCGGCGAGATCACGGGTGCCCGGCTGGTCCTGGTCGGCAACGCCATCGTCGACCTGGTGATGCGGGTGCCCGCACTGCCCGAACGGGGCGGCGACATCATCTCCAGCGACACCGCCCTCACCACGGGTGGCGGCTTCAACGTCCTTACGGCCGCCCGCCGTCTGGGCCTGCCGGCTCTGTACGCGGGCGCCCATGGCACAGGTCCGTTCGGCGACCGGGTACGGACGGACCTCGCCCGGGAAGGCGTCGGACTGGCGCTGTCTCCGGTCACGGAGACGGACACCGGATTCTGTGTCGCCCTGGTCGACGACGGTGGCGAGCGCACCTTCGCCACCAGCCTCGGCGCGGAGGCCCGGCTGACCGAGGCCGACGCCACAGCCGTACTCGCCGCGCTGCGACCCGGCGACATGGTGCAGATCTCCGGATACGGGCTCGCCTACCCGGTCAACGGCCCGGTCCTGGCCTCTCTCGTGGCGCGGCTGCCGGAGCACACCCGGGTCTTCCTCGATCCGGGGCCCCTGGTCGCCCAGATCCCCGAGCAGGTACTGGAACCCGTCCTGGCGCGCTGCGACTGGGTCAGCTGCAACCAGCGGGAAGGGCGGTTGCTGACCGGACTGGCCGACGCCCGCGAAGCAGCGGTCGCGCTCGCCGCCCGGCTGGGTTCCCGCACCGGGGTGCTGCTGCGGGCCGACGCGGCCGGCTGCTGGCTGGTCCCGCCCGGCGGCGAGGCCCAGCACCTCCCCGGCCGCCGGGTGACCGCGGTCGACAGCAACGGCGCGGGCGATGCCCACATGGGAGCCTTCCTGGCCCTCCTCGGCCGCGGTCTTGACCCGACCGCCGCCGCACAGGGCGCCAACGCCGCGGCGGCCTTCGCGGTCACCCGGCACGGCCCCGCCACCGGACCGACACTCGGTGAGTTGCTCGACGTCCTCGACCAGGATCCGTCAGCGGCGCGGCTGGCGTCGGTGCTCCGGCGGTAGCCCGCCAACTGTGCCCAGTGCGCCAAGTACGACGTGGTCGTCGGAGAACACCTCCGTGCGCGACAGGTCATATGCCCCAAGACTGTACGATTTGCGTAGTGATACGCGTCCTCCTTCTCGGGCAAGCCGACCGATTCGAGGAGGTGCAACGGTATGCCCGGCAGACGTCCCCCACCTGAGTCACACGACTTTCCCGCGTGTACAGCTCCTTCGATGACCACGGTCCGGGAACTGGACGTGGCGGTGGCCGCATGCCGGGCCTGCCCGCGGCTGGTGGCCTGGCGGGAGGAGGTGGCGCGCGTCAAGCGCCGGACCTTCAGGGACTGGGAGTACTGGGCCAGGCCGGTGCCCGGCTTCGGCCCGCCGGACGCTCCCCTCGCGATCATCGGGCTCGCGCCGGCCGCGCACGGCGGCAACCGCACGGGGCGCATCTTCACCGGGGACCCGGCCGGCGACGCGCTGTACGCCGCGCTGTACGGCATCGGGCTGGCCTCCCGGCCGACCGCCACGCACCGTGGCGACGGGATGGAGCTGTACGGGGTGCGGATCACCGTGCCGGTGCACTGCGCGCCGCCTGACAACCGGCCGACCACCACCGAACGGGACACCTGCCGCCCCTGGCTCGCCCGCGAGCTGGAGCTGTTGCGGCCCACCCTGCGGGCGGTCCTGGTGCTCGGCGCCTTCGCGTGGCACGCGCTGTGGCCGGTGCTGTCGGAAGCGGGATGGCAAGTGCCCCGTCCGCGCCCGGCCTTCGGACACGGTGCCCACGTACGGGTCGTCGGCCCCGACGGCGAGCGGCAGGTGCATCTGCTGGGCGGCTACCACCCCAGCCAGCGCAATCTCTTCACCCGCACCCTCACCCCCACCATGCTCCGAGACGTGCTGCGCCACGGTGCCGACCTCGCCGGACTGCCGACCGGGCAGCGCCCAGACCCGCCGCCCGGCGCCTGATGTGCGTCCGCCCAGCTGCGCAGGGGTTCAGTCTCCCCGCCTGACCGGGAGGGTGATCGCGGAGGGGTGCACGGGGTCGTGGAAGACCTGCTGGTCCGCGGAGCGGAGTGTCGTGGCGGTGCCACGTGGTTCGCCGGTGCCGGGGTTGCGGTTGTAGCGGGGGAAGGCGCCGCTGGATATCTGCACGCGGATGCGGTGGCCCCGCTTGAAGCGGTAGGCCGTCGGCCACAACCGCACGGTCGCGCACGTGAGTTCGTCGGCGCCCGTGAGGCTGGTCAGGCCGTCGCAGACATTGACGGAGCGTCCCGACTCGTCGACGTCGCACAGGCGGACGAAGACATCTGCGTGAGGCAGGCTGGAGCGGAAGAAGATCTCCGCGCCGACCTCGCCGATCACCTCCACGTCCCCCTCCAGCGCGGACGTCGTGTAGGTCAGCACGTCGGGCCGGGCCTCCAGCTCCGCCTGGTCGACGGGGCCCGCCGTGGCGGCGAAGGACATGCGGGCGCCGCCGACGGCGGGCGTGGGGTCGGCCGGGTCGTAGCGGTAGCCGTCCGGGGCCGCGTCGGCGGGCGGTGGTTCGGTGGCCAGGGCGGCGCCGGGCCGGAGATGGAAGCGCTGAGGCGCGTGTCCGGGCGGCGGCCAGGAGGGGAAGCCGCGCCACTTGTCCTCGCCCATGACGTACAGGCGCACCGGGGCGCGTTCGGCGGGCTCCTCGCCCCGGCACAGGGTGAGGCCGAAGTCGACCGCCTCGCGGGCCGCAAGTCCGCCCACCTCAAGGGAGGTGTGCGGCCAGGGGCCGACGGTGAGGCGCAGGGGGGTGGCGCGCCCGGTGTCCTGCAGGACGCGGTAGTCGCGGAGCTGGCCGGGCAGGAAGATGTCGTACCAGCCGCCGATCACGCTGGCCGGCACGGTGATGTCGGCGACCCGGTGGCGGTGGTCGCCCGCCGACCAGAACGGGTCGTCGGTGGGATGGGCGAGGATGTTCTGGATGTACTCGTAGCGGTATCCCAGGGCGGCGGTGTCGGCCTGGTTCAACGGCAGTGTGCTCAGGGCGCGCAGGGTCTTCTTCGCTCCCGGCAGTTGGCGCGGCCTCGCGAACCGTCCTTCCTGGCCTGCGACCATGACGCCCCAGTTGAACGGGGTCTCCAGGGAGAACCCGTCCGAGCGGAGGAATTCCAGGGTGAGGGCCGATTCGGACACCACGGGGATCATGGCCTTGACCTGGGGTGGTACGGCGTCGGCGACCGCCCATTGGGTGAAGCCGCTGTAGCTGGCGCCGACCAGGATCATCGACTCGCCGAACCAGGGCTGCTTGATCACCCAGTCGATGGTGTCGAGGCCGTCCCCGCGCTCGCACCGCATCGGGTCGAAGGGGCCGTCGGAACCGAAGGTGCCGCGGGTGCTGTGGATGAGGACCTGGAAGCCGCGTTCTGCCAGGGGCCGGACCATCGGTTCTGCGGTCATTGGCCCATCGACATCTGATGCTCCGGAGCGGCGTGGGGCCGGTGCCCCGGAGGGCACCGGCCCCACATTCAGCCGACGAACTCGACCATGACGGTCGCCGTGCCGGGCACATGCTGGGCGTCGCCCGCGTAGGCGACCGTGTACTGGGGGTACGTGTTCCAGTCGGGCGGTGTGTCCCTGAAGCTGAAGGTGCCGTCCGGTCCGACCTTCACATCCGGCAACTGCACGCCGTTGCGTGTCACCGTGACCGTTCGGTGCTTGGGGAAGGGGACCAACGAGGTCAGGTGCCCCGTCACGGTGACCGGCGTGCCGACGGGGTTCGTCGGCGGGGCGGACAGAGTGATCGTGCTGGACGCCTTGGCGACGTCGGTGACGATGTCGAGAACTACCTCGCCCGAGTAGGGGAAGCGGGTGGTGAACAGCCTGTTGCCGTCGGGCGCCCAGGCCACGCCTCGGTCGAGTAGATCCGCGTACCCCGGCGACAACGCGACCGTGCGATAGGCGGCGGTCTCTCCCGGGCGGTAGACGTAGACGTCCCACTCCCCTCCCGCCACGATCCCCGCGGCGACCGTGCCGTGGGAGTCGACAGCGACGGAGTTGGGGTAGGCGCCGGTGTTGTACTGGGCCTCCTCCGTCAGGTCCGACAGGCGCCACCGCTGGTGGTAGTAGTTGGAGCCGTTTGCGGTGATCGCACTGCTGCCGTCCGGCGTCACCGCCACGTCCTCGACATCACCGACGGCCTCGCTGTAGGCGGTCTCCTGAAGCGTGCCGGTGTCCACGTCGTACACGCGCATGCCATTCGCGCCCTGGCTCTCCGCGGCGACGAGCCGGTCGGGGGCGCCCGGCGACGAGGCGAGCCGCGGCTTGCCGTACCAGACGGGGTTGTCGTCCAGGCTGACGGTCGGGGTCGCCTCGGCGATGGCGACCGACCCGATGCCGGCGTCGAAGACGGTGGCCTGGTAGCCGAAGAACAGCCGGCCGCCGGCGAGGGCGAGGCTCTCCGGTTCGGTGTCGGCCCCGGTTGAGATGCGCCGCGTCTCGGTCAAGGTCGCGGTGTCGATGACGGAGATCGCGTCAGCGTCCGGGAGCGCCACGTACAGGGTGGACTCGTCGGCCGACTCGGCCATGCCCCGCGCCCCGTCGAGACCCTCCACCTTCTTCACGACCTGCCCGTCGTGGTCGGTGGCCAGCACCGCGTCGTCGCCGGGCGCGCTGATGTACACATGGCGGCTGTCGGCGAGGGTCTGCCAGTGCGACCGCACGGGCAGAACGATGCCGCCCTGGGGTTGTGCCGCTGCCGTGCCGGGGGCACCGAGCAGATGGAACGACGCGGCCGCCAGGAGCAGCACGACACCCGCCGCACGTCTTCGTATACGCACCTTAAGAGCTCCTTCGAGAACGGATCCGACCGCACGGGCGCGGTCGGCGGAGCAACTGTAGTGATCCGCACTGACATTGGGCCCGCAGGACGATCGCGTACGGAGCGCGCGTCAGGCCACGGACGCGCCGGCAGCTCTCGCATCTGGCTCCGCACCCTGCCCACCGAGGCCGAGTGGGAGTACGCCGCGCATGGCGGCCTGGAGTAACAGCGCGGTCATGCAGTCACGTCCAGGGTGGTGGTGAGCTGGGCCGCGGAACTGCCCCCGACCCAGATGTCGAGTGTCGTGGCGTCCGCGACGAAGTCGCGGGTGGCGGCGGACCACCTCGTCGGCCGTGCGAGCGGAGGTGTTGCTGACCTCGACGGAGACTCTCGCGGTCCCGCCCACCGGGATCGATGTGCTGTCGACGCGCAGGTTCGCGTACTCGAACTCCCCGTAGGTCAGGCCGTGCCCGAACGGGTAGAGCGGCGTGCTCTCCTCCTCGAAGTAGCGCGCACCCTGCTGATCCGGTTCGAACGTCCGGTAGTGCGCGTACACCATGGGCACCTGGCTGACGTGCCGGGGCCAGGTGAACGGCAGACGCCCGGCCGGGGAGACGCCACCCAGCAGCAGGGCCGCGACGGCCTCGCCGCCACGCGTTTCCGGATACCACGCTTGCACGATCGCCGGTACGTTGGCGTCCGCCCAGCGGAGGTCCACCGGACGGCCGGTCATGACGACGACCACGATCGGGAGCCGGTGGCGGTGATCTGCTGGAGCTGTTCGAGTCGGCCTGGCGTGGTGAGGGCTGCCGCGGGATAGCCCCAGGCGAGGAAGGCGACGACGGCGACGGCGAAGAGGCCGAGGGTGGTGCCGCTGGTCCAGCCCCAGTCGCCGCCCTTGGAGATGGCCAGCAGCAGGCAGATCAGGGCGCTCGCCAGACCGAGGCCGCCGGTCAGGTCGAAGCGGCCGCCGGTGCGTACCTTGGACTCGGGTACGAGGGCCAGCACGGTGACGAGGGCGATGGCGCCCATGATGGCGGAGGCCCAGAACAGGACGTGCCAGTCGAAGTTGTCGGCGATGAAGGCGGCGATGGGCAGGCCGAGGGCGGCGCCGATACCGAGGGAGGCGCTCATCAGTGCGGTCGACGCACCGAGCCGGTCGGCGGGCAGTTCGTCGCGCATGATGCTGAGCCCGAGCGGGATGACCCCGGCGGACAGGCACTGCAGGACACGGCCGGTAACGCCAGTCGATGGTCGCCTTCAAGTCGGGCTGGCTGAGTCCACGGGAAGGCCACGTGCAGGGCCACGTGCAGGGCCATGCGGAGTGATCGTGGCGGAGGATGGTCTGAGGTGGCCGGTGCCGTTGCGTACGCTTTCGTCGTTTGACCTCGCCGACCTGGTCGAGGGGCTGCGGTGGCCTGGGGGACGGGCCCCGCGGGCTGATCCGATGTCCCGAAGTGGTGGTGGTGATGGCCGGCAGGACGAGGCGGGATGAGCAGGTCAGTGCGACGCGGGAGGCGCTCCTGATTGCGGCGGAGCGGCTGTTCGCCGAGCACGGGGTGCATGCGGTTGCCAACCGTCAGATCAGCGAGGCCGCCGGGCAGGGCAACAACGCCGCGGTCAGTTATCACTTCGGCACCAAGATCGACCTGGTGCGGGCCCTCGCTCGTCGGCATGCCGAGGGAATAGAGGCCGGCCGCGTGCGCATGCTGGCCGACATCGGCGATTCCGCCGACCTGCGGGAGTGGGTGGCCTGTGCGGTGCGCCCGGTCACCCGGCATGTGGAGGCTCTGGGGGCCTCCAGCTGGTACGGCCGGTTCATCGCCCAGGTCACGGCCGACCCGGCCCTCCGGGCGGTCACGAGTGAGGAGTTCGCGGCCGCGTCCCCGTCGATGCAGAAGCTGCAGGACGGCCTGAACCGCTGTCTGCCCGACCTCCCGGCCGAGGTGCACACGGAACGCAGTGCCATGACCCGACACCTGATCACGCAGATGGTCGCCGAACGGGAACGCGCCCTCGCGGACAACGCACCGACGTACCGCGCCAGTTGGCGTGAGACGGCGAACGGTCTGATCGATGCCATCGTTGCCCTGTGGCAGGCGCCGGTCACGCGGGAGGACTGACCGCGGCGCGGGGTCGCTGCCCGCGTCGATTGCCGCTTCGGCTCCGCTTCTCCGCTCGGGTTGCCGGTCGACTTCGGTGGGTGCGTGGGTCCTCGTGTGGGCTCGTGAAGAATTAAATCAATGAATTGACTTAATTTGCTGAGTGGGGTTGCCTGGTTCCCAGGGACGTCGAGTCGAAGGGGGTCGGATGGGCCGCACGACGAGTGACGGATATCGCCCGCTGCGGGGCCACGGCCACGGGGCGGCCGCGGTGGCCACGACGTCTGGCCGCATGGCGGGCAGAACCGCCGTCGGTTCGCGGGCCGCGTCGATGTGTGGAACGGGCTGAACAGCCCGGCGCACTCGCGTCCTGAACACGCGGCTCTCCTCGGTAGCGCTGTGCTCCGTGCTCCGTGCTCCGTGCTCCGCGATCCAGCGGTTGAGGAGCCTCTCGTACCCCTGCGGATGCGGTGGTTGAGCGCCCCCTCGACAAGGGCCATCCGAGTCTGCCACCCGTCCTACGAGCGCATCGCCATGGCTGTGCGCCGGTTCATTACACCCCTTTGCCCGAGCGGCGCATACAACAAAGCGGCGGTTTCCGAATCGTCGTTTCCAGAGGAGGAATCCAGTGACGACGTTGAACGATGCGGCGAGTGGCACCCCGGCCGAGATCCCGGAGTACGACATCAGCAGGCCCGCGCGGTGTCCGCTCGACCCCGCGCCGGCCATGCGGGCACGGCAGGCCGAGGGCCCGCTGGTGCGTATCCGGCTGTGGGACGGCACCATCGCCTGGCTGGTGACCGGTTGGGACGCGCACCGGGCGCTGCTGTCCGACCACCGGGTCAGCGTGGACCCCTTTGAGTGGAGGCGATCCGTCCACCCACCCAGAAGATCGTGGACGACCTGATCGACAAGATGCTCGACGGGCCGAAGCCGGCCGATCTGGTCGAGGCGTTCGCGCTGCCGGTGCCGTCGCTGGTGATCTCCGAACTGCTCGGGGTGCCCTACGACGACCACGACTTCTTCCAGTCCAACAGCAAGGCCATCATCAACCGGGACACGCCTGGCGAAGAGCGGGTAGCGGCCCGGCAGCGGCTGGCCGACTATCTGGGCGGACTGCTGGAGGAGAAGCTCGCCCACCCCCGTGAGGACCTGCTCTCCATGCTCGCCGAGCGGATCAACGCCGGCGAGCTGACCCGGCAGGAAGCCACCGAGATGGGCGTGCTGATGCTGTTCGCGGGGCACGAGACCACCGCGAACATGATCACCCTGGGCGCGCTGGCCCTGCTCCAGCACCCCGACCAACTGGCCCTCCTGCGCGACAGCGACGACGCCAAGCTGATCGCCTCCGCGGTCGATGAGCTGCTGCGCTACCTGACCATCACTCACGGGGGGTTGCGGCGGGTGGCCCTGGAGGACATCGAGATCGCCGGCCAGGTCATCCGCGCCGGCGAGGGGATCATCCCGGTGAACGAGACCGCCAACCGGGACCCGTCCCTCTTCCCCGACCCCGACCGGCTCGACCTCACGCGCGGCGCCCGCCGCCATGTGACCTTCGGATACGGCATCCACCAGTGCCTGGGACAGCCGCTGGCCCGAATGGAGCTGCAGGTCGTCTACCCCGCCCTGCTGCGGCGGATCCCCACCCTGGCGCTCGCCGTGGACCTGGAGGAGATCCCGTTCAAGCACGACGGGTTCGTCTACGGGGCCTACGAGCTGCCGGTGACCTGGTGAGGGACGCCCTGCCCAATGATGTGGTGATCGTAGCTGCCTCGGCAGCGGGACTGGCCACGGCCGAGGCCCTGCGCAACAAGGGATACGACGGGGCACTGACCCTCGTCGGAGACGAGTTGCACCTTCCGTACGACCGGCCGCCGCTGTCGAAGCAGATCCTGTCCGGCGCCTGGGAGCCGGAGCGGGTACGCCTGCGCGACCAAGAGGCCATCGGCAAGCTCTACGCGAACTTCCGGCTCGGCCGCGCAGCGGTCGGGCTGGATCTGCCCGAGCGCCGGGTGCTGCTGGACGGCGGCGACCCGCTCGGTTTCGACGCCCTGGTCATCGCCACCGGCGTTACCGCGCGCCGACTGCCCGACGACGACCTCGCGGGCGTGCACGTCCTGCGCACCCTCGACGACGCCCTGGGCCTGCGCGCCCATCTGTTGGGCGGACCGAAGGTCGTGGTGGTCGGCGCCGGGTTCCTCGGGGCCGAAGTGGCGGCGGTGGCCCGCACCATGGGGCTTGAGGTCACGCTGGTCGACCCGCTGCCAGTGCCCATGCAGCGCCAAGTCGGCGACCGGATCGGGGAACTGGTCGGGCAGATGCACAGAGACCACGGGGTCGAACTCCGCCTCGGCCTCGGAGTGACCCGGTTCGAGGAGTCCGCCGGCCGCGTGGTCGCCGTCGAACTGGCCGACGGTACCAAGCTCGACGCGGACGCGGTCGTGGTCGCCGTGGGGTCCACACCGGCGACCAACTGGCTGACCGGCTCGGGCCTGCCGCTCGGCAACGGCGTGGAATGCGACGCCAACTGCCGAGCCGCCCCGGGCATCTACGCCGCCGGAGACGTGGCGTCCTGGCACAACCCGCACTTCGACCGGCGGATGCGCATCGAGCACCGGCTCAACGCCGCCGAACAGGGCATGGCCGTGGCCGCCAACCTCCTGGGCGAGGATCGTCCCTTCGCCCCCGTCCCGTACTTCTGGAGCGACCAGTACGACGCCAGCATCCAGGCCTACGGCATCTTCCCTGAGGGCGCGGAGGTCACGGTCCTGCACGGGAGCCTGGACGACCGCAAGTTCGTCGCCGCCTACGGCCACGAGGGCAAGGTTGTCGGCGTACTCGGCTGGAACAGCCACCGTGAACTGCGCAAACTCCGTCAGCTCGTCGTCGACCGCGCTCCGGACCCTGGTCAGCGCACAGCGGAAGGAAGGCAGGAGCCGTGAAAGATCACCTGATGTACCGGCGGGAGTTCTTCCTAGGGGGCGAGTGGGTCAAGCCATCGGGTACCGCGGTCCTGGAGGTCGTCTCGCCGTCGACAGAGGACGTTGTCGGCGAGGTTCCGGTCTCGACCATTGTGGACATGGACCGCGCGGTGGCGGCTGCCCGTGCCGCGTTCGACGACGGTCCCTGGCCCCGGACGACACCGGACGAACGAGCCGACGTCCTGGCCCGCGCCGCCGAGTTGCTCCGGCAGCGGCGCGCCGAGATCGAAGTCCTCGTCGACGAGATGGGCGTGGCCAGCAGTCAGGTACCCCTCCAGACGGGGAGGATCGCCCCGGTCTTCGACTACTACGCCGACCTGATCCGCACCTTCGAGTTCGACCGCGTGGAAGCCGGTCGTCCTGCGTACCAGCCTCGACGCGCCCGAAGCAACGGATGCCGCGCCTGAGGCAGACGAAACGGGCCGCGCGTCCGTCGGTGACGCGCGGCCCGATCCGAACCGGTGAGCTGGGCACAGGCCGCGCCCGTCAGCAGCCCGGGGAAGCGGCCACTGCGGCCACTGCGGCCATCGGCGGCTCGGTCCGCCTCGATCACGCAGTCGTTGACGATCGCGCCGGTTCCGCCGGTGACCAGCGCCTTCACGTCGTGCGATGAGTTCCCGTTCGACCAGGTTGGTCGCGGCCGCGACGAGGTGCGCGTCACGGAGGCCGGTCCGATGGCGGAGCACGCGGCGGTCTGGCCGGCCGCGCTTGTGCAGCCTCCACACCACCGGGCAGTCGCGTACCGCGCGACGCCGTCCAACGCACGCTATGACCAGGGCAGGACCAGCGCGCCCCAGGCGACGACGGGCCCCAGGGCGACGATGCCGCCGGTGTAGCCGATGACCTGGCGGTAGAAGCGGCGGGGGTCCACCCCGCGGGCGTTGCTGAGGACGAGTGCGCCGTTGGTGGAGAAGGGCGAGGTGTCGACGATCGTCGTGGAGACGGCGAGCGCGGCGATCAGCCCGGCGGCGCTGAGGTGGCTGGAGAGCAGCAGCGGTACGGCGATGGGGATGATCGCGGTGAGGATCGCGGTGGAGGAGGCGAAGGCGGAGGTGATGGCCACGGTGAAGCACAGCAGCAGGGCGACGGCGATCGGGGCCCCGAGGTTCGCGGCGTGTTCGGAGATGTTCTCGATGATGCCGGCCTTCTCCAGCATGGCGATGTAGGTCATCATGCCCGCGACCAGCAGCAGAGTGGACCAGCTGACGCCGTCCACGGCCTTCTCCTGACGCTTCATGTCCACCAGGGCCAGCAGGGCGCCGGCCGCCAGCGCCAGGAAGCCGATCTCCAGATGGAATCCGAGCGCGCCGACGACGAGGGCGACCAGGCAGGCGAGGGTGAGCCACTGGCGCCAGTCGGGCCTGCCGGACACCGCGAGGTCCCCGTCCTCGGCCGCTTCCTCGGAACCCTCGGCCAGCGGGGCTTGGCGCTTGGCGAGCAGCACGTAGGTGAGTGCCGAGAGCACCAGGTTGATCAGGAAGCTGGCGCTGAACAACGTCACCGCGGAGACGTGCAGTTCGGTCTTGTCGACCAGGCCGAGCACCAGCGCACCGGACACGGCGAGTGGGGAGAACGCGCCCGCGTGCCCGCCGCTGATCACCATCATGCCGACGACCAGCGGATTGAGCTTGTAGCGGTAGGCGAAGTTCATGCCGATCGGCGCGAGGATCGCGACCGCGGCAGGAGTGAAGGTGCCGAACGCCGTCAGCAGGGCGGCCACCAGGAACAGTACCCAGGGAATGAGCGCGACGTTGCCGCGCACCAGCCGTACCCCGGCCGCGACGAGCCAGTCGATGGTGCCGTTGCGGCGGGCGACGGAGAACAGATAGGTGACCCCGACGATGGTGACGAAGAGCTTCGCCGGGAACCCCTCGAAAATCTCGTCCTCGGTGAGGCCGAGCGAGGCGGTGCCGACCGCGAAGGTGGCGACGAAGGCGAGGATGCCCAGGTTGATCGGCAGCACTGTGCCGACCACGAACATCACCAGCAGCGCGCCTATGGAGATCACTTCAGCAGACATCTTTGTCCTTGGTGCGATGAGGAGGGGCGCGCCCCGAGGGCGCGAGGGTATCCCGGTGCGGACGGCTGGGGGACCGGCCGGCCGAGGTGATGTCCGTCCCAGCTCAGGCGGCTTGCGTGCGGCCTGTTTCGGGGACGTAGATGCGGGCGTCGGCGAGCAGCCGTGCCGCGCGTTGCACGGTGACCCGCTGCGGCAGGCCGTCCCGTACGTCGGTGCAGCGGACCGCGACGATGCCGGCGGGTGTGCCGAGGCGCAGCCATTCGTCGGTCGGACCGCCCGTGATCCGCCAGACCACGGAGCCTTCGACGAGCCCGGCCGCCGCGACGGCGACGGCGGAGGTCAGGCCGATCGCGGGGTGCGGGGCGTTCATGCTGAGCATGCGCACCGAAATGTCGTAGTCCTCGGCCGGGACGGGTTCGCCGAGGGTGGTGGTGTAGGGCACCGGCGGGCCCACCAGGCCCACCTTGGGCACCGCGTCGCCCGGTTCTTCGCCCGGCTTGAGCAGTCCCATCAGTGGTGCGGCGGTGTGACGGACGGTGCGTAGCCAGGGCACGTCCGTGCTGATCCGTTCCAGGGGCTCGGAGCCGGTGCGCTGAGCTTCGAGGGCGTCGATGAGGACGACGGGCGCTCCGGCGTCCACCATGCTCACCCGTACCGGTTCGGCGGCAGCGACCGGCAGGTCCTGCGCGGCCTGCCCGGTGGGGAGCAGTAAACCGGTGGTGCCGCCGGCCGGATCACGGAAGGTGAGGCCGACGGCGACCCCGCCGGCAAGGGTGCCGGGCACCGTCTGGCGGCCGAAGTGGTGTACGACGCCACCGGTGGTGTCCACGAGCCCTTCGAGGACCGCGCCGGTGTTGGTATTGCGCATCACCACACGAGTCCGGTCACCGGTGATCGCCACCATGCCCTTTGCGACCGCGTACAGCGCGACCCCGGTGGCGCAGTTGCCGCAGTTGCTCGTCCACTCGACCTGGCCCGTGCCGATGCCGACCTGGGCGAAGAGGTAGTCCACGTCCACGCCGGGTTCGGGGGAGGCGCTGACAACCGCCGCCTTCGAGGTGGTGGGGGTCGCCCCGCCCACGCCGTCCAGTTCCACGGGATCGGTGGCGCCGTACGCGGAGACCAGCAACTTCTCCAGTTCGCCACGGCGGGCGGGGACGTCGACCTGGTTGAACAGCCAGCATTTGCTGGTGCCGCCACGCACCAGGGTCGCGGGAGTGTGCACGTCTGAGCTCTTCCTTGATCAACGAAGGGAGGGAAAGGGCCGAGGCGGTGGTTACGGGCGCATTGCGGGCCGGTGACCGCTCGGCGATTGCGGAGACCTTCGCAGAGGCGTGACTTCGGAACAATCGCAGTTCGCTTCACATGGGTTTAGGTCAGCTAAAGTCTCAGGCGTGTTGAACGTGCGCCGACTGCTGCTGCTCACCGAGGCCACCGAACGCGGTTCGCTCACCGCGGCGGCGGAGGCGCTGGGCATGACCACCTCCGCCGCCTCCCAGCAGATGTCCCTGCTGGAGCAGGAGGCCGGGCAGCCCCTGATCGAGCGGCTGCCGCGCGGGATCCGCCCCACCCCGGCCGGTGCCGCGCTGG
This sequence comes from Streptomyces bluensis, assembly GCF_014650715.1. Lineage (GTDB taxonomy): Bacteria > Actinomycetota > Actinomycetes > Streptomycetales > Streptomycetaceae > Streptomyces > Streptomyces bluensis. The sequence continues at coordinate 25,072 of NZ_BMVM01000027.1, forward strand.
CCGAACGCGGTCAGGTGATCCGCCGTGAACTGCGCGCCGCTCAGGCCGACTTGGACTCCTTCACGGCCCTCGACCAGGGCACGCTCCGGCTCGGTTCCTTCCCCACAGCCAGCGCATCCCTGCTGCCGCTCGCGCTCACCCGCTTCCGACGCAGCCACGCCGGCATCCGCATCGAGGTACGCGCCGGGGTCCTCGCGGAGCTCCGGGAGATGCTGCACACCGGGGAGGTGGAGCAGGGCCTGCTCTGGGACTACGAATGGAACCGGTTCGACGATCCCGCGCTCTCCCTCACCCACCTCCTGGACGACCCCACGGTGCTGGTCGTCCCCGCCGACTCGCCCCTGCGCAGCCATCCCTCCGTGCGCCTCGGCGACCTCGCCGACCAGGAGTGGATCATCCGCGCCGACAACCACCCCGTCGCCGACGTCCTGCGCCGGAGCTGCCGCCAGGCGGGATTCGAGCCGCGCATCGCCTACTCCTCGCACGACTACCAGGAGGCACAGGCCATGGTCGCCGCCGGTCTCGGCATCGCCCTCGCCCCCCGCCTGGCCCTCACCAGCCGACGCAGCGACGTACGTCTCCTGCCCTTCGCCTCCGACGTACCCGCACCCACCCGCCGCATCCTCCTCGCACGCGCCGCGGCACGCCCCGCCACGCCGCCCGCCCAGGCGATGGCCCGCGTCCTGCGCACCGTGGCGCAGCGCTTCACCGCCCCCGGCCTGCACAGGGCCCAACTCGGGGCGGTCCGGCGCGGCTGAGGATGCAAGTCTCCGTATCCGGAGAGAGCCCGAATCCCGAAGGAACCACGCATGGGGCGCGGGAGCGGTGCGGCCCGGGACGGCCGGAGTTCCACCGGCGCGTCCCGGGCGTCCGCGGGTTACTTCTGTGTGAGCGGTGTGACGGCGATACGGTCGATGACCGGCGCGTACGGGGAGCGCTGGTCGTACTCGTTGTAGGTGTCGCCGTTGAAGTCGGGCAGTTCTTCGGCGGTGAAGGTGAGCCGGTTGGTGCCCTTCTTCAGGGTGACCGGGACGGTCAGGTCCCAGAAGTTGTTGAAGTGGAAGGTCGTGGGGAAGAGGACGCGACGGGCGGGTCCGCCGTTGACGGAGAGGTCGGCGTGACGGGCGATCGGGTCGGGGTTGTAATGGGTGGCGGGGGCCTGTTCGGCGTTGGAGTAACGGATCGTCAGTGCGTGGCGGCCGGAGTGTTCGGCGACGACGTCGACAGTGAGGGCGTTGGTCTTTCCCTTGCCGATATCGGTGACCGTCTTCCCACCGGAGGCGAAGCTGTAGGCGCCGGTCACCTTGGCGGCGCCACTGAGTGAACCGTCTTCCGCCTGGTAGACCCTCGGCACCAGAGTGCCGCTGGACTGTGTGACACGCAGGCGGTCCAGGAGCAGCTCGCCCGAGGCGCCCGTGATGGTGATCTTGTTGATGCCGCCGGACAGGAACAGCCGTACGTCGTCAGTGCCCTTCCTGCCGCCGCCGGCCTGGGGGATGTCGAGCTTCTCGCCGTTGAGGGAAAGCCCGGCCCGGCCGCCGCCGAGGTGGTCCACGGACACGGTTGCCTCGCCGTCGGTGGGGGAGTGGACCCAGAAGCTCGCGGAGGCACCCTTCGGCAGCGGCACCGTGCCCGGCCCCGAGGCTCCGGCGTAGGAGTAGCGCGGCTCGGCTCCGGTGAGCGTGGCGTACTCCGCCTCGTAGATCGCGGGCGCGGTCACGCGTGCGTCGCGCAGGGACAGGTCGATCTTGTCGACGATCGCGTCGCCCCTGGTGACGCCCAGGTCCGGGTCCTGGGCGGAGAGCGTGATGCGGTGCTTGCCCGCGGTCAGCTTCACCGTGGTGTCGGTGTGGCCCCAGACCACCCACTTGTAGCCCAGCGGCAGGCGCAGCTCCTGCGGGTCCTTGCCGTCGACGCGCAGGAAGACGTTGGTGGGGCCCTGCTCCTTCACCAGGTCGTAGAGGTTGTAGGAGTTGGCGAAGACGCTCAGGTCGTACGTGCCATCCTGCGGGACCTCGACGTCGAACGCGAGCACTCCATCCGAACCCGTGCGCAGGCCGCCGACGTTGTAGCCGCCGGAGGTCGCGAACTTCCCCACCTCGGAAGGCGATCCCTCGGGACCGTTCTTGGAGTAGCCCTTGCCGGTGTAGGTGGCGTTCTCCGCCTCGTACGTCTTCCGCCAGCTCACCGAGGGCTCGGCCGGGATGCCGCCGCTGCCGCCGGGGGAGAGGATGACCTGGTAGGCGGACATCTCGTTCATGCCCGTCATCGGGAGGGTGACGGTGCCGTCCGCGCCGACCTCGAACTCCTGGTCCGCGAGCCGCAGCGGCTGGGGGGAGTCGCCGACCTGGCCGGTCCAGGGGATCTCCTGCACGGTGGCGTGCACGGTCGTACCGAACAGTGAGGGGTCGATGTTCTTGAAGACGATGTCCGCGTCGCCGCTGTTGCCGCCGAAGATGGCCCGGGACTGCTTCTTGTCCTTGTCGAGGGTGGCGACGCCCTGGAGGGTGTACTGCTGGTTGGGGTGCGGGGCCGTCACCTGGACGGTGCGGCCGGTCATCTGGCCGTAGGCGTTGAACAGCCACCACTGGCCGTTGCCCTTGTTGGCCTCCACGGCCGAGTCATTGAGGTTGCCGTCGATGTTCCAGTACGCCAGGTCGGCGTCGATCTTGGACTCCTCGATGGCGGAGACCCACTGGACGACCTGGCCGGGCACGGACAGGTGGTAGTTGTGGCCGTACTCGTTGACGTTGATGGGCAGCGGGCCGACGCCGGCGTCCTTCTCCATCTGCCGGTACTTGGCCACGTTGGTGCGGACCGCGGCGGGCGACGACAGCTCGTGCCAGGTCATCACGTCGGGGACGACGTCGTTGGCCTTGGCGTACTGCAGGAAGCCCTTGATCTGGTCGTAGAGCACGCTGGTGTTGGGACCGGCGACACGGGCGTCAGGGTCGAGGCTCTTGATGAGCTGGTAGACCTCCTTCCAGGCCGCGAAGTAGTACTGGGGGTCGTTCAGCCAGGAGACCTTGTTGTAGCTCCACTCGCCGGTGCCGAACATGTTCCCTTCGGGCTCGTTGAAGGGCACGTAGACGACGTGGTCCTTGTACTCGCCCAGGGTCAGGACCTGCTGGACCTGCTTCCTGATCTTCTCCTTGAAGTCGGCGAGCCGCGCGGGACCGTCGGCGCCCGGCCACTGGTAGGGGAAGCCGCGGTAGATGTCGGTCATGTAGATGTAGACGTCCTTGCCGCCCGAGTCCACGAAAGGCGGCAGGACCTCCAGGGCGTCCGCGCCCGGATGCTGGGGCCCGTCCTGTGCCTTCGTCGACACCGTACGCACATGCATGCCCTCCAGAAGGTTGCGGCTGGGCACCCCGTCGCCATAGACGCCGTACAGCGAGCCGGAGGCGCCCCCGTGGAACGCGCCGGTGTCGCTGCCGAGGTCCACGACGAGCCGTTCCGGCTCCGCGGCGCCTGCCGTGCCTGTGGTGGTGGCGAGTGCGGTGGCCAGGACCGTCACCGCCACCGCCGCGGCGCCTGCTCCTGTGGTTCTTCTTCTGCGTCGCACTGAAATCTCCGTTTGTCGGTGAGGGTGCGAGGTCGGTCGGGATGGTCGAACCGGTTCGACAGGGGTGTGAGACCACCTGGCTCGCTGTCACGGGGGAGGGGCGTGTGTACGGCGGGTCGACGGCAACTGTCGAACCGGTTCGCCGGAAGTTAGCACCGGCGAACCGGGCCAGCAATACTCCCCGCGCGACTCTCTCTGCCGGTAGATACCGGTTTCCCGTGTGGTGTGGGAACTGTGCTCAAGGCATTGACACGTGAGCGGTCAGCTCCTACCTTCCCTTCACGCGAACCGGTTCGATGACGTCGGACGAACTCGATGAAGGAGCCCCCGTGAACATCGGTGAGATCGCCAAGCGGGCCGGTGTCTCGCGGAGCACCGTGTCGTACGCACTGAGCGGCAAGCGCCCGGTGTCGAACGACACCCGCGAGAAGATCCAGCGGGTCATCGACGACCTGGGCTACCGGCCGAACGCGAGCGCACGCGCCCTCGCCAACGGCCGGACCAGGACCATCGGCCTGGTCTTTCCGCCGGCCGGCGACCACTACACCGGGATGCAGCTCGATTTCATCGGCAGCGTGGTGGAGGCCGCGGCCGCCTACGACTACGACGTACTGCTCTCCCCGAGCGGTGTGGACAGAGACCGTTCGTTCCAGCGGCTGCTGGGGGAGCGACGCGTCGACGGCGCGATCCTGATGGAGATCAGGCTCCAGGACGACCGGGTCGACCACCTCCTCGCCGCACACTTCCCCGCCGTCTGTATCGGCCGCACCGCGCAGCCGGAGCGCGACTGGTGGGTCGGCCTTGACCACACCGTGCTTGCGGCGGCCTGTGTCCACCACCTCGCTGACCTGGGTCACCGCAGGGTCGCCTTCGTCAATCGGCCCGAGCGGCTCCTGCGCGCCGGGTACGAGTCCGCGCACCGGGGGCTCGACGGCTTCACCAAGGCCGCCGCGGAACGCGGGCTCACCGTCCGCACGTACACCTGTGGCGACGACGCACCCTCGGGGCAGGCGTGCCTGGAGCGGATCCTGCACGACGACCCCGCCACCACGGCCCTGGTCACACTGAACGAGGCCGCACTGGGCGGCCTCTACCGGGGCTTGGCCCATGCGGGTCGCCATGTGCCGCGTGACTTCTCCGTCACCGGCGTCGTCGCCGCCCGGTGGGCCGAGACGGTGACACCGCAGCTCACAGCGGCCGACGTGCCCGCGGCGCAGATGGGGCGCCTGGCCGTCGAACTGCTCGTCGAGCGGCTCGACCAACCTGACGCGCCCCCTCGCCACCAGTTGCTTGCTCCGCCGATCTCTCTTCGTGCCAGCACCGGGCCCGTGGGCACGGTTGCGCCCGTGAGTGCGGGCTCCGACGTGAACGCCTGACCGGCTGCCCCGCGTCGGGGCCGCGACCGTCCGAGCGGGAGGCGCTTTTCGCCCCGCCGCCCCTACCCTTCCCGTCCCTTCCGGCCTCAGGGGCTCCGACCAGGCCCCGGCTCCTCAAACGCCAGGGGGGCGGCCGGCGTGGGCGGCGATGAGATGTGCGGGCCGGCCCCTCAACGCACCGACAACAACGGACCCCTAAGAGGAACACCCCCATGAACAGATTCACCAGACGCCATCTCACCGCCACCGCCATGACCGTCGTCGCCCTCACCATCGGCACCACCGCGTGCTCCTCCGGCGACGGCACCACATCCGCGAAGGCGGAGGACGACGGCAGCTACACCATCTGGGATCCTTACCCGCAGTTCGACAAGGGATCGGACTGGGCGAAGCTGCTGGACGGCTGCGGCAGCAAGGCCGGGGTCAAGACCAAGCGGACGGCCTTCGACACCAGCGACCTCACGAACAAGGCGCTGCTGGCAGCGCAGCAGGCCAATTCCCCGGACGTCCTCATCCTCGACAACCCCGTAGTGTCGACGCTCGCCGAGGCAGGCGTGCTCTCCACGACCGACGAGAACAAGGTGGACACCTCGAAGGTGGACCCGAACCTGCTCGCGGCTGGTCAGGCGGGCGGCAAGACCTATGGCACGCCCATCGGCGCCAACACCCTGGCCCTGTACTACAACAAGGATGTCCTCAAGGCGGCCGGCGTGGACATCGCCTCGGTCAAGGGCTGGAAGTCGCTGACGGCGGCGCTGGCGAAGGTCAAGAAGGCAGGGAAGAAAGGCATCACCTTCTCGGCGATCGGGACCGAGGAGGGCAGCTTCCAGTTCCTGCCGTGGTTCTGGGGCGCGGGCGCGAAGCTGACCGAACTCGGCTCCCCCCAGGCCGTGTCGGCCCTGTCCCTGTGGAGCGACTGGCTGAAGAAGGGCTACGCGCCGAACTCGGTCATCAACAACACCCAGACCACCAGCTGGCAGGAGTTCGTGAGCGGCGACTACGCGTTCGCCGAAAACGGCACCTGGCAGCTCGCGGGCGCGGAGAAGGCCGGCTTCGACTACGGCGTCCTGCCCATCCCCGGCCCCGACGGCGGCAACGCCGCGGCCCCGACCGGCGGCGAGTTCGTCACCGTCCCGGTCCAGGGCGACACCGGCCGGTACGCCACCACGCGGAAGCTCGTGTCCTGCCTGACCAGCACCGAGAACCTCTACGACACCGACACCACCCTCTCCTATGTGGCCCCCACCAGCGAAGTGCGGGACAAGCAAGTGGCGACCGACGCCGAGTTGAAGCCCTGGGTCGAGGCGGTCAAGGCGGCCAAGGGACGCACCAGCGACGACCTCGGCACCAAGTACCCCAAGATCTCAGAGCAGCTGTGGAAGGCGGTCCAGTCCGCCCTCAGCGGGTCCAAGTCGCCGAAGGAAGCGCTCACCGCGGCACAGGACGCCGTCAAGTAAACCGTCAGCCAACCGCGACCCGGGGCCAGTTGATGAACCGCACGACACGCCCGCCGGACCGTCGGCCGGTGCGCGACCGGAACGGGGCGGCCACCCCACCCCCGGCCCGCACCGCGCCGCGTCGCCGTCGTCCCACCTCACAGCAGTGGGCCGCCTGGGCCTTCCTCGCTCCGGTGACCCTCTACCTCGCCCTCTTCTACGCCTATCCGCTCTACCGCAACGTCGACCTCAGCCTGCGCGACTACACGGTCCGCTCCTTCGTCCAGGGCAACGCACCGTTCACCGGACTGGAGAACTACGAAACCGTCTTCCAGGACCCGGCCTTCCGCCCCGCCTTGACGCACACCATCGTGTTCACGGCCGTGTGCCTGTTCTTCCAGTACGCCATCGGCCTGGCCCTCGCGGTCTTCTTCAACCAGCACTTCCGGCTCTCCGCCACCCTGCGCGCCCTGTTCCTGGTGCCCTGGCTGCTGCCACTGATCGTGTCGGCCTCCACCTGGTCGTGGATGCTCAACAGCGACTCCGGTGTCGTCAACGCCGCCCTGCACACCGTCGGTATCGGCCCGGTGAACTGGCTGACCGCACCGTCGTGGTCGCTGACCTCGGTGATCATCGCCAACATATGGATCGGTGTGCCGTTCAACCTGGTCGTGCTCTACAGCGGACTGCAGTCGATCCCCCGAAGCCTCTACGAGGCGGCCGCCCTCGACGGGGCGAACGCCTGGCAGCGTTTCAGATGCGTCACCTTCCCGTTGCTGCGTCCGGTCTCCGCCGTCACCCTCCTGCTGGGCCTGGTCTACACGCTCAAGGTCTTCGACATCATCTGGATCATGACCAAGGGCGGCCCGGCGGACTCGTCCACCACCTTCGCCACCTGGTCCTACCGGCTCGGCTTCGGCAACCTGCTCCCCGCCTTCGGCCCCGGCGCGGCCGTCGGAAACCTGCTCGTCGTCGCGGCCCTGGTCTTCGGCCTGGTGTACCTGAGGCTCCAGCGAAAGCAGGCACTGACGTGACCGGGACCGCCATGAATGCCATGAATGCCAGGAATGATATGAAGCGACGCAACCGTACGTGGTGGAAGACCGCCACTGGCCTGCTGCTCACGGCTGTCATGCTCTTCCCGGTCTACTGGATGCTCAATGTGTCCTTCACCCGCGACCAGGACATGCGCAAGTCCCCACCCGACTGGTTCCCGGTCCACAGCACCCTGGACGGCTACCGCACCGTCCTCGACCAGCAAATGCCCTACCTCGCCACGAGCCTGGTCATCGGCCTGGGCACGGTCGTCCTGACCGTGGCGGTGGCCGCGCCCGCGGGCTACGCGCTGGCGAAACTCCGTCCGCGCGGCGGGGGCGTGATCGGCTTCCTTCTCCTGGTCGCTCAGATGATCCCCGGCATCATCATGGCGATGGGCTTCTACGCCATCTACCTCCAACTCGGCCTGCTGCAGTCGGTACCCGGTCTGATCGTCGCGGACTCCACACTGGCCGTCCCGTTCGCCGTACTGATCTTCACCGCGTTCATGTCCGGCATTCCCCGTGAGCTGATCCAGGCCGCGCAGATGGACGGAGCAAGGGCCCTGCGCACCTTCTGGTCCGTGGTGCTGCCCATGAGCCGGAACGCCGTCGTCACGGTGTCGCTGTTCGCGTTCCTGTGGTCCTGGTCCGACTTCGTCTTCGCCAGCACCCTCGCGGGCGGCGGGGCCCATGAGCCCGTCACCCTCGGCATCTACCACTACATCGGCAACAACAACCAGGAGTGGAACGCCATCATGGCGACCGCCGTCGTGGCCTCGCTGCCCGCCACAGTGATCCTCGTCCTCGCCCAGCGCTACGTCGCGGCCGGCGTCACAGCCGGAGCCGTCAAGGACTAGGGCGTGTTTCGAAAGTCCCGTCGTCCGCCCGAAGGGCGGGCCCCGCGACGTCTGGTGCGTGCGATCGCAAGGCGCCGGAGCGCCCTAATAGCGGAGCTATTCGGGCGTTTCGGCAACGCCGCGAGCGTGCGTGCCAGGCGTCGCGGGGCAGGCGGGACTTTCGAAACACGCCCTAGGCCCTCACCGGACACCGCTCCGACCTCCACGGAGATCCAACAGAAGGGCCCCAACCCTCCTGCGGCCAGTCCACCGTCCGGCCAGTCCGAGTCCCGCCCGGTCCTCTCTCGCCAGACCGCCGCGCCCACCGCCGAAGAAACGAGTAACAACCCATGACCGCCGCCCGATCCGGCCCGGCCTTCTCCGTCCACGACATCCCGTTCAGCACACACGGCTCCTGGTTCGACCTCTCGCCCGTGGTGGCGGAGAAGACGTACGCCGAGGACCTCCACCTGGTCTCCCACCAGAACGGCATGCACGCCGTCCTGCGTTTCGTGCCCCTCGACCCGACGACGGGCGACCGGGCCGAGACCCGCGTCGAGACGACGCCGAGCCTGCTCAGGTGGGCTCACCGAGGCGGGGGCATCGGCTGCGCCTACGAGTCACCGGACACCGTCCGCCTCCGGGGTGAGGGACTGGCGCTGCGTATCACCGCGGTCGCGGAGTCCCTCACCTCCTTCACGGGCACCTACTTCCACCACGACCCGGTGGCCGGCGCGCACGTCTTCACCTCGTACGAGACCGGGCGCAGGTACCGGATCACCGTGCTGTCCGGCTCCCTTGCCGAGGTGTCCGGCAGCCAGGCGCTCGGCAGCGGCGACCGCGGCCTCATGCTCACCGCGGACGGCGGCGGAGTCTGGGAAGCGGCGGTGGAGGAACTGGACAGCGCACGGCACCCCTACACCTCTTCCGGGACCTTCGGGCGGGTCGTGAAGGCCGCGGAGCGCGCCTTCGCCACCTTCGCCGACGCGGTGGCCCCCTGGCGCTCGTCCGACACCCCGGCCGCCGAACTCGCCGCGTACGTCCTGTGGTCGGCGACGGTCCGCCCGGCATCCCTGGTCACCCGCCCCGCCGTACTGATGTCCAAGCACTGGATGGACAAGGTCTGGAGCTGGGACCACTGCTTCAACGCCCTCGCGCTGGCACCCGGAGCACCCGCTCTCGCCCGGGACCAGTTCTCGCTGCCGTTCGACCATCAGGACGAGAGCGGGGCCCTGCCCGACTCGGTGACCCACTCGGAGGTCCTCTACAACTTCGTCAAACCACCCATCCACGGCTGGACCCTTGGCCACCTTCGCAGACGGCTCCCCGACCCCCTCGACCCGACCGACATCAGTGTGATCTACCGCCGGTTGGCGCGCTGGACGGACTTCTGGCTCACCTCGCGCCGCGCACCGGGCGCCGCCCTGCCCCACTACCAGCACGGCAACGACAGCGGCTGGGACAACGCCACGACCTTCGACCCCGAGCGCGTGGTCGTCAGCGCCGACCTGGCCGCCTTCCTCATCCTGCAACTCCGCGAACTCGCCGCCCTGGCCACGGGACTGGGCCTTCCCGACGCGGCCCGCCGCTGGACCCGTACCGCCGAGACCACGCAGGCGGCGATGCTCGACGAACTGTGGACGGGAGAGCGGTTCGTGGCCCGGAGCGTCGACAGTTCGGAGACCTGGAGCACCTCCAGCCTGCTGGACCTCATGCCGATGGTACTGGGCGAGCACCTGCCCGAGAACGTCTCCACCGCACTGGCGGCCCGTATCGAGGCGCACCTGACACCGTACGGACTCGCCACCGAACTGCCCACCTCACCCCACTACCGCTCCGACGGCTACTGGCGCGGCCCGATCTGGGCACCCGCCACCGTCCTCATCGAGGACGGCCTGCGCCGTAGCGGCCACCAGCGCCTCGCGGACGAGATCAGCGCCCGCTTCCGGGTCCTGTGCGAAACCCACGGCTTCGCCGAGAACTTCGACGCCCTCACCGGCACGGGCCTGCGCGACCGCGCCTACACCTGGACCGCGGCCGGCTACCTCCTCCTGGCCGAGGCACACGCACTCCGGGCAACCGCGGTTGCCTCACGCCCCGAAACACTCATCGAACAACAGGCGACATACCAGGCCCCCTGAAGGGGGGCGAGGATCCACCAGTGGACCTGCCCTCCGGCCGCTTGGGGGCTACCGCGTCGGGAGGACGATCGCAGAGGGGTGTTCGGGATCGTGGAAGACCTGCTGGTCGGCGGCGCGGAGGGTGGTGGCGGTGGCGCGGGGTTCGCCGGTTCCGGGGTTGCGGTTGTAGCGGGGGAAGGCGCCGCTGGATATCTGGACGCGGATGCTGTGGCCGCGTTGGAAGCGGTACGCGGTCGGCCACAGGGTCACTCGCGCCGCGCGGGTCTCGTCGGCGCCCGTGAGGCTGGTCAGGCCGTCGCAGACGTTGGTCGAGCGGCCGTCGGTGTCGACGTCGCAGAGGCGGACGAAGACGTCGGCGTGGGGCAGGCTGGAACGGAAGAAGATCTCGGCGCTGACGTCGCCGACGACCTCGACGTCCTTGTCCAGTACGGGGGTTGTGTAGGTGAGGACGTCGGGGCGGGCTTCCAGGGCGGTGTTGTCGACCCGGCCGGGCTTGACGCCGAAGGCCATGCGGACGCCGCCGACGGCGGGGGTGGGGTCGGCCGGGTCGTAGCGGTAGCCGTCGGGGGGTGAGTCGGCGGGTGTCCTGGGAGAGAGGGCGCCGCCCGGCTGGAGGTGGAAGCGCTGGGGCTCGTACCCCGGTGGCGGCCAGGACGGGAAGTCACGCCACTTCTCCTCGCCCATGACGAACAGGCGTACCGGGGCGCGCTCGGCCGGTTCCTCACCCTTGGCGAGGGCCAGGCCGAAGCCGAGGGCCTCGCCGAAGGCCGCCTCTCCCACGCCCCTGGAGGTGTGGGCCCAGGGGCCGACGGTCAGGCGGAGAGGGGAACGTCCGGCGTCCTGTAGGACGCGGTAGTCGCGGAGTTGGCCGGGCAGGAAGATGTCGTGCCAGCCGGCGACGCTGCTCACGGGCAGGTGCATGTCGGCGACCCGGTGGCGGTGGTCGAGGCCCTGCCAGAACGGCGCGTCGGCGTCGTGGTCGAGGATGTTCTGGACGTAGTCGTAGCGGTGCCCGATGGCGACGGTGTCGGCCTGGTTCAACGGCAGTGTGTGCAGGGCGCGTTGGACCTTCTTCGCGCCCAGCATCGCGCGGGGCATCGCGAACCGGCGCTCTTGCCCCGCGACCTGGACGGCCCAGCCGAAGGGGGTTTCCAGGGAGAAGCCGTCCGCGCGGAGGAATTCCAGGGTGAGGGCCGATTCGGAGACGATCGGAATCATGGCCTTGACCTGGGGCGGTACGGCGTCGGCGACGGCCCACTGGACGAAACCGAGGTAACTGAGCCCGTAAAGGATCATCGATTCGCCGAACCAGGATTGCCTGGTCACCCAGTCGATGGTGTCGAGGCCGTCCTCGCGCTCGCGGCGCAGCGGGTCGAAGGGGCCGTCGGAGCCGAAGGTGCCGCGCGTGCTCTGGACGAGCACCTGGAAGCCGCGCTCCGCCAGTGGCCTGGCCATCTGGCCGCCGACCATGCCCGCCCGGCCGTAGGGGATGCGGATGAGTGCGGTCGGCAGACCGTCGCCGCCGGACTTCGGGACCCAGCGGTCGGCCAGCAGGTCGGCACCGTCGCGCATCGGGACGCGCAGGTCCCGATGCACGGTCAGGTTCCTGGTGAGGGGCGGGGGCAGGCGAAGCACACGTTCGGTGATGTGGCTGCTCAGGTTCATCGGGGGAGGCCTCCGCGGGTGGCAGCGAGGGTGGGGTGGCTGCGGGCCAGTGTCGTGGAGAGGCGCAGCAGGCGGTCCGCCAGTTCTTCGGGGTCGAGGGGGTCGGCGGCGTCGACCAGCCAGTCTTTGACGATCGCGCCGGTTCCGCCGGTGATCAGTGCCTTCAGGTCCTCGGCCGTGGTCTCGTCGAGGTCGCCGAACAACTCCCGCAGGCCCGTCGTACTGATGAGGGACCCGAACAGCCTGTTCAGTGACCGGGCCATGAGGAAGGCGCAGGATCCGGTGAGCATCGCGCGGTAGAAGGGCCGGTGCCGGGCGAAGTGCCGAGCCATCGCCAGCAGGCGCGCATGAGGCGGTGCGCTGTCGTCCCCGGCCTCGGGGAGGAGCTCCCGTTCGACCAGATCGGTCGCGGCCGCCACGAGGAGCGCGTCACGGTCCCCGAACTGGATGTACACCAGTTGCCGGCTGACGTCCGCGGCCTCGGAGAGATCGATGACGGGGAGCGCGGTGGTGCCGCGCTCGGAGACCAGGCGGACGGCGGCGTCCATGAGGGCGGCACGGTTGCGGCGCACCTGGCGGGTGTGTCGATCCTGCATGTCCGCGAGGTTAGACAGATGTCGAAAGATGGGCAACTGTTAAATCAATCAATTTATTGATCCGATCGAGGAGCGCCCCCCATGGCCACAGTCCAATCCCCCGAACCCGAGGTCCGTACCACCGCCGGTCTGGTGCGCGGCCGCGCCGAGGGCGGCCTGGCCGTCTTCCGCGGCATTCCGTACGCCGAGGCCCCTCTCGGCGAGGCCCGCTTCCAGGCGCCGCCGCCCGTGCGCGGCTGGGACGGTGTTCGGGAGACGTACGACTTCGGTCCGCCGCCCCCGCAGGGCGCGAACATGCGCGGCCGCAGCGACAACGGCCTCTTCAGCGGCACCGGCGACAACTGGCTGACGGTCAACGTCTGGACCCCCGCACCGGCTCGGGCCGCCCGTCGCCCGGTGAGGGTGTGGATCCACGGCGGCGCCTACAAGCACGGCTTCTCCGGCAGCCCCGGCTACGACGCCCAGCACATCGCCCGCGACGGCGACGTGGTGTTCGTCTCGCTGAACTACCGCGTCGGCATCGAGGGCTTCGCGCAGATCGAGGGCGCGCCCGCCAACCGTGGCTTCCTGGACCAGGTGGCGGCGCTGGAGTGGGTGCGGGAGAACATCACGGCGTTCGGCGGCGACCCCGATCAGGTGACCGTCCTCGGTGACTCGGCCGGCGCAGGGTCCATCGCCTCACTGATGGTCATGCCGACCGCCTGACGCGCGATGAGTTTTCTGCTCGGCGCCGGTCCGTGTGTGGGGAGGAGAGCAGACTCGCCCCTCGCGTTCCGGCGCGACAACGGCGGTGAAAGGAACCGGTATCGGTATGTCCGACGACACTGAGCAGATCCGCGACCTGATCGAGCGGTGGGCGGCGGCCGTGCATCAGGGCGCCCTGAACGTGGTCACGGCCGAGCACGCCGACGACATCGTGATGTTCGATGTGCCGCCTCCGTACGAGGGCGTGCGGGGCCTTGACGCGTATCGGGAGGTCTGGCCGCCGTTCTTCGTCTGGCAGGCGCAAGGCGCCTGCTTCGACATCGAGGAGCTTGAGGTCACGGCGGGCGAGGACGTCGCCTTCGCCTTCGCGCTGCTGCGCTGCGGCACCGAGGAGGAGCTTGCCGATCAGCCCGAGCTCCGGCTGCGGCTCACATGGGGACTGCGCAAGGAGGAGGGACGCTGGGTGGTGGCGCACGAACACCATTCCTTCCCCGACCTCCACGGCCCGGACGAACAGGCCCGGGCCGAACGCGAGGTGCGCGCGGTGCACCAGCACTGGTTCGACCGCACCGCCGCGAAGGACCTGGACGGGCTGATGGCCCACATCGCCGAGGACATCGTCTCCTACGAGCACGACGCGCCCCTGCAGTACATCGGCCGGGACCGGGTGCGTGAGGTCTGCCGCGCGGGCCTGGACTCGGCGCCAGGCGCGGTGACCTGGGACGTGCCCGAGTTGAAGGTCCTGATCCGCGACGACCTCGCGGTTGTCTGGGGACTGAACCACATGACCGGCGAGACGGACGACGGGACAACCGACGGCACCTGGTCACGGGGCACCCGGGTGTTCCAGCGACGCGGCGGCGAATGGCACATGATCCACCAGCATGTCTCCTACCCCTACGACCCGGAAACCGGCGAGACGAAGACCGACCTCCGCCCCTGACCTCCCACACCGAACCCACACCGAACACCGCAGCCTTCAAAGAGTGCCGGCTCACGCGCCAGGGGTGCTCCTTCTCGATGTGGCGAAGCCGTGGCGTGGCGGCACTCGGCGGCACGGGTGAGGCTGGAAGTGCAGCGAACGGACGGCGGCGCGGAGACCTTGGAGGTGCTCATGACTGCTGCGTACGGGCGTCGGCCGATCGTTGTGGGCGTCGACCCCGATCCTTCGAAGCGGCTGGCACTGGCCTGGGCCGCCGACGAAGCGAGGCGACGTGGCCTGCCGCTGCGGCTCGTCCACGCCCAGGGCACGCCGACCCGTGGGTATCGATCGGGGGAGGTGCGGCCGTCCTGGGAGGAGTGGAACCGGGCGCTGCACGGCCTGGGCAACCAGGTGCTCAAGGAGGCGGTTGCGTTCGTCGAGTCCCGGTGGCCCGCGGTGGAGGTGTCGACGCTGCTGGCGGAGGGAGAGCCGGCGTGGGTCCTGCGCGAGGAGGCGCGGGGCGCCGCCCAGGTCGTGGTGGGCTCCTGGCGCCTGAGCAGACGACGTGAGATGTTCTCCTCCGCCTCGGTGGCGCTTCCGCTCGCGGCGCACGCTCCCTGCCCTGTTGTGGTCGTACCGGAGCCGGAACACATCACCCAGCAGCCCGCGTACTTCGTGGTCGGCGTCGACGGCAGCCCGCATTCGGCAGCGGCGGTGGACGCGGCGTTCGAGGAGGCATCCCTGCGGGGAGCGCTCCTGCGGGCCCTGTACGTGTGGCACCCGCCGCTTCTCGGTGCCCTGGACGAGGGTGCCGCGGTGCGGGAGTGCCGTCGTGTGCTGTCTGAGACTGTCGCGGGCCGCAGGGCGACGCACCCGGATGTGGAGTTGCACCACGAAGTCGTCCGCGGGCACCCGGTGCAGGTCCTGACGGAAGCCTCGGGACACGCCCTGGGCCTGGTCGTGGGCACCCGGGGGCGCGGCGGATTCACGGGCATGCTGCTGGGCTCGGTGAGCCAGGGAGTACTGCACCACGCCCGCTGCCCCGTCATCACGGTCCCGGTGTGAGTCGGCTCCCTGACGGAAGCCGCACTCAAGGCACTCCGCGTGCGGGGCCGATTCCACCGGCGAAGACCTCGTCACCGCGCGGGAACGCATGATGCGCACCGGCCCGGCTGGAGCGGTGGAACGGGAGATCCATGCGGCTTTCCAGCGAGCTGCCTTGCATGGAAGGAGCACGCGGAACGGTCACCATCCAGCCGCCCGGGCGGCCCAGCGTCGGCGGACGGTGTCCTCGTGCTCGGCCTGCTCCAACGACAGGTTGGCATGGTCGAGCGCCTCCCGCAGGTGGGGGATCCAGTGGCGCCGCAGGGCACGGACCCTGTGCCGGGTGCTGATGAGCTCCGCGCCCACCAACTCGGTTGCGGCGTGCGCGGCCGCGTACTCGGCGGCGGCACGCACCGCGTGGCCGTAGGCCGCTTCGGCGTGCACGAGGGCCGTGTTGGCGGGAGCGGCGGCGGAGGGCGGACGGGCGGGTACGGTCAGGGAGACCGCCGCCGGGTGGCGTACCCCCATGGAGACGGTCCAGCGAACCGTGACATCGGCAGGGCCGATGCCCGCGGCGGCCGAGTCGAGGGCCTGTTGGCCGCCCAGGAGCAGTCCTCGCAGTAGCCAGCTCTCGGCCTCCGACAGCAGGTTCCGCCAGGCGCGGTCGGCTGCCTCCTCCGCGTGCAGCAGCCGCTGGTGCTCGGAGCGCAGGATGCGGAGCTTGTGTTCCAGCAGGTCGGCTCCGCGCTCGGCGACATCGAGGCTGTGCCGCAGCCGCAGTCGTCCCGCGCGGCCGGGCGGCGTACGACGGGCGCCGGTCATCGGGACGCCTCCCCGTCGAGACCGTCGAGACCGTCGAGATGGTCGAGATCATCGGGATGGCCGGGGTGGCCGGGCTCGTCGAGGCCCTTCGCCCCGTGGGCGTCCAGGAGGCGGGCGGGAAGCATGGAGAGCTGGCTGCGGGGCAGCGTGAGCAGAGCCCGCCAGCCCCGCTCCAGCGAGGCGTCGAGGGCGCGCGGTTCGTCACTGCGCTGGTCGACGAAGTCCCACAGGAACGCCTCCTCGAAGTCGAGGTAGCGGCGGTCGGTGGGGCTCAGCGCCGCCTGGCCGACCAGGTCCGCGAGATCGCGGACCTGCCGGACCCGGGCCAGGGCGGCCAGTAGCTGGGCCGCGACGTCGAGGTGGTCGTCACGGGTACGGCCGGGACCGGCGCCCTTGCGCATCAGCCGGGAGAGCGAGGACAGGGCGTCCAGCGGCGGGTACACGCCCCGCGCGTGTGTCTCGGCCGAGAGCACGATCTGGCCCTCGGTGATGTAACCGGTCAGGTCCGGCACGGGGTGGGTGATGTCCCCCGCGGGCATGGTGAGCACCGGCAGCACGGTGACGGAGCCGGGACGGTCGCGGAGGCGTCCGCAACGTTCGTACAGCGAGGCCAGGTCGCTGTACAGATAGCCGGGGTAGGCGCGGCGGGCGGGGATCTCCCCGCGGGCGGCGGAGACCTCGCGCAGGGCTTCGGCGTACGTGGTCATATCGGTCATCACCACGAGGACGTGCCGTGCCTCGGTGAAGGCGAGGTGTTCGGCGACGGTGAGCGCGATGCGCGGGGTGAGAATTCGTTCGATCACCGGGTCGTCGGCGGTGTTCAGCAGCAGGACGAGCTCTCCGGCCACGGACCGTGCCTCCAGGGCGTCCCGTACGAAGGAGGCGTCGGCGTGGGTCAGGCCCATGCCCGCGAAGACCACGCTGAACGCCTCTCCCGCGGTGGTGGCCTGGGCGGCGATCTGGGCGGCCAGTTCCAGATGCGGCAGCCCGGCCACGGAGAACACCGGCAGTTTCTGTCCCCGTACCAGCGTGGTCAGGGCGTCGACGGCCCCGACACCGGTGAGCACCGGCTCGGACGGCGGCTCGCGGCGCACCGGGTTGAGGGGGGCGCCGCCCACCTCGGCGGTGTGGGAGCCGAGGACGGGCGGGCCTCCGTCGAGGGGCTCGCCGCGGCCGTTGCAGACACGGCCGAGCCAGTCCGTGCCGACCGGAACGCGCAGCGGGCTGCCCGTGAACGCCGCCCGGACGCCCTCCGGGTCCATGCCCGCGGTGCCCTCCAGCACCTGTACCACCGCCCTGTCGCGGTCGGCGTCCAGGACCACGCCGTGGCGCCGTTCGCCCGACGCGAGGGTGATGCGTACGTATTCGTCCCAGCCGACCCCCGAGACGCCTTCGACGATGGCGAGCGGACCTCGAAGTTCGCCCACATGCGTGTACTCGATCGCACCGGACAGGCTCATGGATCCGGACGGGTTCATGGCTGCACCGCTCCCAGTCCGGCGAGCATGGCGTCCCGCCGCGCCGCCACCCCGGCGATATCGTGCGGGCCGGTGTCCTCGCGGGCGCGCAGGAGCGGACCGAAGTCGACCTCCTCGACCGAGGCCGCCGGGACGCCGGAGTCCACCAGTTCACGGCAGCGGTCGGCGACCGCGAGGACGGCGTCGGTCAGGGCGGCCGTCTTCTCCCGGCCGCAGTACGCGTCCCGCTCGGACAGTGCGCTCTGCTGCAGCACGCCCTCCCGGACCAGCCTCCCCGCCAGCACACTCATCCGCTCCCGCGCGGGCAGGGCCGCTATGCCGATCAGTTCCACCAGATCGGCCAGCCGGTCGGCCTCCGCCAGCACCGCCCCCACCCGGTCGCGACGCCCGGCCCATGCCGGGTCTCCGGCCGCCCGGTGTCCCGCGGCCAGAACCGGTACGTCCCGGGAGAAGGACCCCGCCCAGGAGAGGGCCGGGTAGTGGCGGGCGTACGCGAGGTCGCGGTCGAGGGACCACAGACAGCGGACGAAGCGTTCGGTGTGCGCGGTCACCGGTTCCGTCATGTCCCCGCCGGGCGGGGACACCGCGCCGATCACGGTCACCGATCCCCGTTCGCCGCCAAGGGTGGTCACGGCGGCGGCCCGCTCGTAGAAGGCCGCGATCGCGGAGGCAAGCCCGGCCGGGTAGCCCTCCTCGGCGGGCAGCGCGCCGGTACGGGACGCGAACTCGCGCAGCGCCTCGGCCCACCGGGAGGTCGAGTCGGCGATGACCACCACGTCCAGACCCATGTCCCGGAAGTACTCGGCGACCGTCACCCCCGTGTGGACGCTCGCCTCACGCGCCATCATCGGCATGTTGGAGGTGTTGGCGATCGTCACGGTGCGGTCCGCGAGGCGTCCGCCCGTGCGCGGGTCCCGCAGCTCCGACAGTTCGGTGATGACGTCGGCCATCTCGTTGCCACGCTCCCCGCAGCCGACGTAGACGATGACGTCGGCGTCGCACCACTTGGCGATCTGCTGCAGCAGTACGGTCTTGCCGGTGCCGAAGCCACCGGGCACGGCCACCGTGCTGCCCCGGGCCACGGGGAAGAGCAGGTCGATCACCCGCTGACCGGTGTTCAGGGCCTCGTGGCTGTCGACCCGCTCCCGCACCGGGCGTGGCCGACGCACCGGCCACCGGGTGCCGGCCGTCACCTCGGTACCGTCCACCACCGCCACCACTGCCTCCCGAGGGTGGTCCCCGGCGACGGCGATCTCCTCCACCGCGCCCCGGCATCCGGGTGGCACGAGGACTTTCACCGGCACCGGTCCGGCACCGCGGATCTCCCCAAGCGTCTGTCCCTCGGTCACCTGCTCGTCCTGAGCCACCAAGGGGGAGAAGGACCAGGTGCGTTCCTCTGCCGCGGCTCGCTGCGTGCCGGGCAGCAGCCAGTCCCCGGCACCGGACAGGGGGCGCAGCAGACCGTCGAAGATTCCGCCGAGCAGTTCTGGACCGAGCCGCACCGACAGCGGATGGCCCCGGGGCAGCGCCGTCTGCCCGGGAGCGAGGCCGCCGGTGTACTCGTATGCCTGGACGGTGACCACGTCACCGCTGATGGCCACGACCTCGCCGGGCAGCCCGGCCGGGCCGATCGAGACCAGGTCGTACATCGCGATGCCACCCGAGTACTCCATTTCGACCAACGGCCCGGTGACACGCAGGATCCGGGAGACCGGCTGCCGCGCAGCAGGTCGTCGACGAGTCCCGGAGGCTCCCGTCACGGCTCCCACAGGCTCCGCACCTCCCCTCCCATTCGGTCCAGCGCGCGGTCGGCCAGCACCGTCAGCGAGAGATCGACCTGCTTTCCCGGCGCCCGGCCCACCACACCTCCTTCGGCGTGCTCGCTCACCTCGGCGGCGGGACCCAGCAGGACACGGGCGCGCTGCTCCAGCCGCTCCCGCACGGCGGCGTAGCCGTCGGTCCGGCGCAGCTCGCGGACCCGTTCGGCGGCCTCGTGGCGCAGTTCTTCATACGCCTCCCGGCGGGCGGCGAGCGTGCGGGACCTGGCCTGCCGCCGGGCCGTGACGAGGAGATCGCGGGCGGCGTCCGCGCCGTCGGCCTCGCCCTGCCGCCGGGCCTCGTCGAGGATCGCGCGGGCCTCGGCGCGGGCCTGGTCGAGCCGGGCGGCGGTCTCGCGCTCCGTGCGGGCCAGGAGCGCTGCGGCGTCGGCGTGAGCGGACCGCAGCAGGCCCGCCCGTACCGGGTGGAGCGCGTCCGTCGTCTGGTCGGGGGCCGGGGGCGTCATGGCGGCATCACCGCGGTCAGCGGCCGGCGGCTCCCGAGCGCCGCGAGATCCGGCCCCAGCGCCTCGGCCGCGGCAGGGGTGAGGATCACCAGCTCGATGCCGTCCGGCAGGCTGCGCCAGAGGCGGCGTACGGCGTCGGGGTCGTCGGCGAGGAGGACGACGGCTCCGGCCAGGGCCAGACCGGCCACACGGTCCCGTTCTCCGAGGGCGGCGACGCTGCCCATGATCAGGCCTTCCCGATGAGAATGACGGCGACGACCAGCCCGTAGATGGCGATGCCCTCGGCCAGACCGACGATGACCATGGCACGACCGAAGAGTTCGGGCCGTTCGCTGAGCGCCGCGAGGGCGGCCGCGCCGGTGTAGGCGACGGCGACGCCCGCCCCGATCGTCGACCCGGCCACCGCGATCGCGGCACCGATCAGGGCGGCGGAGCCGGCGCCGGGGTCCCGTGCCACCGTGGTCGCGGCCTGCGCGGATCCTCCACCGAGCGCCAGGGTCAGCACCACGGCGGCCGCCACCAGCAGCACGGCGTCGGCGGCGACCATCCACCACAGGGCCGTCCGGCCCGAGCGTCGCAGCACAAGGCGTACGACGACGAATCCCGCCACGATGACGGGCAGGGCCAAGAACCAGGTGATCACGATTGCTCCTCCCTCGCCGGGGCATGCCGGACGGCCTCCCCATCTGCGGGCGGCTCGGTGTCGGGGGCCGGTCCCGTGAGGTGCCGCACGGGCAGATGCCACGGCTTGAAGGGGCGGCCCTCGCCCACGAAGAGCCGGGAGAACAGCTCGTAGAACTCCAGCCGCAGCGCCTGGACACCCGCCACCAGTGCCTCCAGCGAGAAGGCCACGGCATTGCCGAGCAGGAAGACGAATGCCGCCGCGACGACACCCGCCGGGCCCCGGCCCGCCAGAGCCGTCGTGCCGTCCCAGACGATCGCGCCGAGCGCCGCGTGGGTCAGACCGAAGGCCGCGAGTCGCGCGAAGGACACGACGTTGGAGCCGATCCGGACCAGCGCGTCGAAGAGCTGGACACCGGTCTGCACGGCACCGCCCGGACCGCCCGCCGTGGTCGTGTACAGTCCCACCCCGGCCAACGTCAGGCCGACCGCCGCGATCGCGGCGCCCACGACCACGTACACCACCTGACCGAGCCACACATACCCGGCGATGACGGCGAGACCGAGGTAGAGCGCCGCGCCGGCGATTCCGGTGGTCGCGTACAGGGCCGCGGTCGGTCCGCCCTCCCGCCACCGGTTCACGATCCCCGCGGCATAGGCCACGGCCAGCAGCACGGCGCCGAGCCCGACGGCGGAGGTCAGCAGCCGCATGGGCTCCTGCAACGGTTCCAGCCACAGCACGGGCAGCACCCCGGTCGGGCCGAAGAACTCGCCGTACGCGGCCCCGGCCAGGGTGGCGGCCAGCCCGGCCCCGGCGACGAAGGGCCACAGCGGGTGCAGTGCCGCCAGTCGGCGCGGCCGGCCCGCCCGCAGCAGGAGCGCGATGGCGACCAGGAGCAGCCCGTGACCGGCGTCACCGAACATCAGGCCGAACATCACCACGTAGACGATCCCGGCCGGCAGGGTGGGATCGAGGTCGGCGTAGGGCACGGTCCCGTACGTCGTGACCAGGGGCGTGAAGGAGCGGCGCACGGTGCTCGCCGCGTACCCCGCGGGCACCGTGCCCGCTCCGGTCAGCAAGGTCGGCGGATCGACACCGCGCGGGCCCCGCAACGGCACCAACGCACCCCCGACCCCGGCGATGCGCGCGGCCGTGGAACCCACCTCCGTCTCGGGGCACCAGCCGGCCAGCGCCGCGACCTCACCGTGCCGGACCGCGCTGCCGAGCCGTTCCTCCAACTGCGCCTCGCCCGCCAGCAGATCCGTCCGGCCCTCGCGCTCCAGGGCGTCCAGGTCGGGGGGAGCCTCGCTGAGCACCGGTCGCGTCGGCTCGGCGCGCAGCCGCTGCAGGCGCGTCGCCGCAGGTCCACGGACATCCGGCCCGCTGTCCCCGGCCAGGTCGATCTCGACGCAGCCCACCTCGGCGATCCGCACCAGGCTTGCCCGCAGCGCCTGCTCGGGAGCCACGACGGCCACCCTGCGCATACGGACCGGGACGGCCGCCTCAGCCCGGAGCATCGAGCACCTCCACGGGCCAGTCCCCGGGGCCACCGCCCCGGGCGGCCAGTTCCAGCGCACCGCGGGTCCGCCATGCGTCGGCGGACAGCAACGCCACGGCCCCGACCACCGGCTGCGGGCCGAACCGTGACCGGCGCAGCAGTTCCCGGCCATCCCGCTCGACTGCCTCCCACCATCGTGCCTCCGCCCGCCACAGATCCGCCGCCTCGTCGACGTCGTCCAGCAGCCACCTCGCGGTGACCGGCAGCGCCTGCCGGAACTCGGCGTACGACGCCGCTGCCACCGCACGTGGGCCGAGCAGGCGGGCTGTCCGGCGGGCGGAGACGTCCGGCATCCGGCGGCCGACGACGAACACCTCGCGGGCGAACAACAGGGCGAGCCGGGCCGTGGCCCAGCGCACCGCGTCGGGAACGGTGGTGGCGAGCCGTACGGCAGCGGAGGCCCGCATGCCGGTGGCGACCGCGGCGGGGGAGTCGCCTCCGGGGTCGCCCCAGGCGGAGGTTGCGAGGGCCGTACGCAGTTCCGACGGCGTACGGGTGCGGACGAGCCGTGGCCAGGCGAGCCCCAGCGCGCCCAGGCGGTAGGGCGGGGGGTGGAGGCGCCCAGAGCCCTGCTGTCGTGGGTCGGGCCCCGCCCGGCCGGAGGGCTCGGCCGAGAGGGAACGCAGATGGTGCCCGGTGTTGGAGATCTCGAATCCGGCGGCGAGCGCCCGGACGGCGTCGGCGCCGGTGGCCGGCTGCCAGCCGGCGAGGACCCGCAGATGCCAGAGCAGGGTCGCCGAGACCGCACGCTGGGCCTCGGCCAAGGTGGCGCCGGGGGTGACGTCGTGCCGGTATGCGGTGGCCGCCAAGTAGCGCAGGGCGTCGTCCAACGTCCGGGACCCGGCCACGCTGCGGACGCCGTCCGCGCCCAGGCATCTCGTGCGCAGGGCCCGTGCCCGGGTCACACCGGCCACCCATCCGGCGCCCATCAGGGATCATCCTCCCCGCGCCTTCCGCGGCCCGGAGCCCCCTGAGGCGCCGGTGCGGGTGGCGGTCCCTCTTCCGCCGCGAGGTCCTCCAGCACCAGTGCGAGCACACGGTCGGCGAGCGGGGACGTCCGGGACCTGGCGCGGTCGCGTACAGCGGTCGCCTCCCGTTCAGCCGCGGCGCGCAGGGCCGCCGCCTCGCCTTCGGCGGCACGCAGCACCTGCTCGGCGGCGCCTGCCCGTATCCGACCGGCCTCCTCACGCGCCTCGGCCACGATTGCCTCCGCCTGCCGATCGGCTTCCCGCCGGCGTGACGCGGCGGTGTCGGCGGCCCGCTCGCGTACGGTCCGGGCTTCCGCCTCGGCATGCTCAAGCAGGGCCAGGGGCGGTGCGAGTTCCGCACGGAGTTCGGCGGAGCGGTCCCCGGGGACACCACCGGGTGCGGCACGGCCGGGCGAGGCCGCCGGCCGGAACCGTGTCAGAAAGTCCCGGAAACCCGCCACGAACTCTCCTACAGGTCGGTCCAAGACCCTGCTCTCAGTCTTCCCCTGGCGCGCTTCCCAGTCTCTACGGTGGACGGGGACCTGTCGCGTCGCACTGGGCCAGTTGTCCCGCATCCGGGAGCCCTCATGGCGGAACCGCACAAGGCTCTGGTCCCCGAACCGCTCGCTTCTGTGGGGACGCCGACGGCACCGAAGCGGTCTGAGCCGTAGCAGTCCACTGGGTGCACATCACAGCGTGTGGCTGTCACTGCGTGTGGGCGACGAGGAAGTCGGCGCAGCCCGCGAGCGTGGTGAGCCGGGGTGTGTCCTCGTCCTCGATGCGGATGCCGGACCGTTCGCTGAGGACCTCGACGAAACTCAGGAAATCCAGTGAGTCCATCTCCAGCATGTCGCGGAACGCGTCGTCCGGTCCCAGTGCGCCGACGTCGGCGTCGGGAATGACGCGGGAGATCGACTCCCTGACCATGTCCAGTGCATCGGTTCGGTTCATGTTCACAGGTGCTCCGGTTCACAGGTGCTCCGGGTTCTGCAGGAGGCGGGCGACCACCGTGAGGTACCGGGCACCGACGGCACCGTCCGTCGCCCGGTGGTCGGCCGAGAGGGTCGCCGTGACCACGGGCCGCACGCCCAGCAGGCCGTTGACGGCGCACGGCCGGTCGACCACGCGCCCGAAACCGACCAGGGCCACTTGCGGCGGGTGGATCACGCCGAAGATCGTCTCCACTCCTTGATCGCCGAGGTTGGTGACCGTGAGCGTGGCGTCGGACACCTCGGACCCGCGCAGCCTGCCCGTACGGGCTCGGGTGACCACGTCCTTCAGGGCCGTCATCAACTGCGGGAGCGCCAGGGCGTCGGCATGGTGCAGCGCCGGGGCCACGAGCCCGCCGCCGCGCAGGGACACGGCCACGCCGAGGTGGACGCCCTCGCCGGCCGTGAAGTGGTCATCGGTCCAGAAGCCGTTGAGCTCGGGGACGTTCCGGGCAGCCAGAGCCGCCGCCTTGAGCAGCAGGGCCGCGGGGAGCAGCCGTTCACCGACCGGGCTGTGCCGGTTGTGCTCGTGCAGCCAGTCCATCGCGGCGGCCATGTCCACGGTGGTGGAGAGGTAGTAGTGGGGGATGTCCCGGTTGGCGCGTGTCATCAGGCCGGCTATCGCCTGGCGCATGGCCGCGGACCGGTCTTCCAACGGGCCTTCGGCAGAGGGCCGTGCGGCGGAAGGACGTACCGGGGTGGCGCCCGAGGGCCGTGCGGGGGCCGACGGGCCCGGGGCTGCCTGGCGGACGTCCGTGGCACGGACGGCCGACTCCCTGCCCGTCCCCGTCACCGTGGTCAGGTCGACGCCCAGTTCGGCGGCGAGCCTCCGGGCGAGGGGGGTGGCCCGCACGCGAGGCGGCCGAGCAGTGGCTCGGGCAGCCGCCGCTTCCTCGACATCGGTCCGGGTGACGCGCCCTCCGGGGCCGGTGCCGTGGAGGGTCTCCAGGTCGATGCCGCTCTGTTCGGCGAGATGCCGTACCAAGGGGACTGCCTCGATGCGGCCGGGCTGCCGAGCGGCGGTCGGTACGGGCACGGGCACCGGGACGGTTACGTGGGGTGGGGACGGGGGCTCGGAGGGTTCGCCCTCCGTCGGTACCGGGCGGACCGGTCGTCGCCCTTCCACCTTCTCGG
This sequence comes from Streptomyces bluensis, assembly GCF_014650715.1. Taxonomy (GTDB): domain Bacteria; phylum Actinomycetota; class Actinomycetes; order Streptomycetales; family Streptomycetaceae; genus Streptomyces; species Streptomyces bluensis. Next base: position 50,250 of record NZ_BMVM01000027.1, read on the forward strand.
CTTCCGTCGGCCCCTCAGGTTTCCTGGCCTTCGCCGGTTTCCGGGGTTTGTGCGGCTTCTTCGTCCTTCCCGGTTTCCCGGCTTTCTCCGCCATTGGCCCGATCAGCGCGAGCGGCGTGCCCACCGGCACCGTCGTGCCGGGCTCGACGAGCAGATTCGCCATGGTCCCGGTTTCGAAGCACTCCACCTCGATCGTCGACTTGGCGGTTTCGACGACCGCGACCGGATCGCCCTTGTGGACCGGGTCGCCGGGCGCCACCAGCCATTCCAGGAGCGTGCCCTCGTCCATGTCGGCGCCGAGGGACGGCATGGTGAACTCGGCCATGATCAGTCCACCGCCCGGTGGGCGGCCGCGACGATGTCAGCGGTCTGCGGCAGGGCGGCCTGCTCCAGCCGCCGGGCGTACGGTATGGGCACCTCCGCACTGCACACCCGCTCCACGGGTGCGTCCAATTCGTAGAACGACCCTTCGGCGATGCGGGCGGACACTTCGGCCGCGAGGCTTCCCGTGCGCCACGCCTCGTCGATGACCACCGCACGGTGGGTACGTGCCACGGAGGCGGTGATGGCCGCGTCGTCGAGAGGGCGGAGCGCGCGCAGGTCGATGACTTCGGCGCGGATGCCCTCGGCAGCCAGTTCGTCCGCTGCCGCGAGGGCCTTGGGCAGCGAACCGCCGTATGTGATCAGGGAGATGTCGGTGCCGGCGCGGCGGATCGCGGCATGGTCCAGGTCCATGGCTTCGGAGGGCGGGCGGAGTTCGCCGGAGACGTTGTAGAGGCTCCCGTGCTCGAAGATCAGTACGGGGTCGGGGTCGGCGAGTGCCGGGGCGAGCATGTGGCGTGCGTCCTCCAGCGTGGCGGGGGCGAGGACGCGGATGCCGGGGATGTGCGCGTACCAGCCTTCCAGGCTGTGCGAGTGCTGGGCGGCGAGCTGCCGTCCGGCGCCCGTGGTCATGCGGATGACCAGCGGCACGGGTAGCTGGCCGCCCGACATGTGCAGCAGAGTGGCGGCGTTGTTGAGGATCTGGTCCAGGGCGAGCAGGCTGAAGTTGACGGTCATGATCTCGACGATGGGCCGCATCCCGGCCAGGGCGGCGCCGATGCCGGCGCCCACGAACGCGGACTCCGACAGCGGGGTGTCGCGGACGCGTTCGGGGCCGAACTCCTCCAGCAGACCGAGGCTGACACCGAAGCATCCGCCGTATCGGCCCACATCCTCGCCCATGAGGAAGACGCGGTCGTCGGAGCGCAGGGCCTCCCGGAGGGCCTCGCGCATCGCCTCCCGGTAGGTCGTCTTCTCCTCGTGTGTTCGGCCGCCGCCCACGGTCAACCCACCGCCCGTGCAGAGGAACTCGTGACGTGGTGGAGCAGGTGCCCGACTGGCTCCTCGGGCGCTTGTTCGGCCGCTTCGACGGCGTGGTCGACCTCGGCGGTGATCCGCTGCTCGATCCGGGCCACATCCTCGTCGCTCAACTCGCGGTTCTCACGCATGCGGTCCGTGAGAAGGCTGATCGGATCCCGGGATTTCCACTGCTCGATCTCTCCCTTCTCGCGGTACCGGTCCGGGTCGTACATCGAGTGAGCCCGGAAGCGGTAGGTGCGCAGCTCCAGGAAGTGCGGTCCGGTGCCGGCCCGGATCCCCTCCACGGCCTGTCGGGCGGCCCGCTCGACGGCCTCGACGTCCATGCCGTCCACGGCCCAGGCGACCATGCCGTAGGAGGTGGCGCGCATCGCCAGGTCGGTCTGTGCCTCGTGCCGCTCCAGGGCCGTGCCCATGGCGTAGAGGTTGTTCTCGCAGATGAGGAGCAGAGGCAGCTTCCACAGGGCCGCCAGGTTCGCGGTCTCGTGGAACTCGCCCTCGGCGAAGGCACCGTCGCCGAAGAAACAGCAGGTGACATGGGTCTGTCCGCGCATGTGGTCGGCGAGGGCGAGCCCGGCGGCCAGGGGGAGTCCACCGGCGACGATCGCGTTGCCGCCGTAGAAGCGGCGGCTCGCGTCGAACAGGTGCATCGATCCGCCCCGGCCGCCGCTGCACCCGGTCGTCCTGCCGTACATCTCGGCCATGACGGCCTCCGCGGTGATCCCGCGGGCCAGCGCGTGGCCATGTTCTCGGTAGGTGGAGACCACCGCGTCCTCGGGTGTCAGTGCTTCGTTGACGCCGACGGCGACGGCTTCCTCGCCGATGTACAGGTGGACGAAGCCGCGGATCTTGGCGGCGCTGTACAGCTCGACGCACCGTTCCTCGAAGCGCCGGATGCGCAGCATGTCCTCCAGCAGCTCCATCCTGTGCGCGGTGTCCGGTCCAGCGGCCGGAACCCTTGTCGTCGGGCCCCTGGCGCTCTTCGTCTTCTTCATCGTCGTGGTCTTCTTCGCGGCCGTTCTGGCGGTTTTCTGGGGTGCCGGGGCCTTCTTGGCCCGGGTGGTGCCGGCCGGACTCATGAGGATCCCTCCAACGTCGACAAGTCGCCGGTGGGCAGACCGAGTTCGCGTGCGCGCAGCAGTCGGCGCATGACCTTGCCGCTGCGGGTCTTGGGCAGGTTCTGGTCGAAGGCGATCTCCCGGGGCGCGACGGCCGGGCCGAGCCGGCGACGGGCGAAGGCCAGCAGTTCGCGCTCCAGTCCCCCGGTCGCCTCGACGCCGGGGCGCAGCGACACGAACGCCTTGACGACCGTCCCGGCGACCGGATCGGGTCTGCCGATCACTCCGGCCTCCGCGACCGCCGTGTGTTCCATCAGGGCGCTCTCCACTTCGAACGGGCCGATCAGATGCCCGGCCGACTTGATGACGTCGTCGGTGCGTCCCACGAACCAGTACCAGCCGTCCGCGTCCCGCCTGACCAGGTCGCCGGTGAGATACCAGTCGTCGGTGAACGCGGCTTCGTAGCGTTTCTTGTCGTGCAGATAGCCGCGGAACATCGACGGCCACCCCGGCCGCAAGGCCAACTCGCCTTCCACCTCCGGGCTGTCCACCTCCGTCACCCTGCCGTCGGTGACCATCGCCCGGCCGTCCTCACCCTGCTTCAGCACGGTCGCCTCGACACCCGGCAGCGGCCGTCCCATGGAGCCGGGTCGGATCTCGCAGGCCGCGAAGTTCGCGATCATGATGGAGCCGGTCTCGGTCTGCCACCAGTTGTCGTGGACCGGCAGGCCCAGGACCTCCCGGCCCCACACCACGGCCTCCGGGTTGAGGGGCTCGCCGACGGATGCGATGAATCGCAGGGCAGACAGGTCGTAGGAGCGCGGCAGATCGTACGGGCCCTCGCGCGGCGTGGCACGCATCAGCATCCGCAGGGCTGTGGGCGCGGTATACCAGACGCTGACCCGCTGCTCGCTGAGGATCCGGTACCAGCGCCGGGCGTCGTAGTCGCCCTCGTCGACGACCACCGTGACGCCGTGCACGAGCGGGGCGACGATGCCGTACGACATGCCGGTGACCCAGCCGGGGTCGGCGGTGCACCAGTACACGTCCTCGGGGTGCAGATCGAGCGCGTACGCGGCCGTGGCGTAGTGGGCCACGACCGCTTCGTGGACGTGGACGGCGCCCTTGGGGGCGCCGGTCGTTCCGCTGGTGAAGTGCAGCAGCGCCATGTCCTCCGGCGAGGTCGGCGGGATGGTGAACGCGTCCGAGGCCGCGGACATCAACTCGTCGAAGGAGAGCGTGCCGGCAAGCTCCTCGGCACCGGGCCCGACGATGAGGACGTGTTCGAGGACGGGGAGCGACGCGCGCCGGCCGGCGACCTTGCGTCGGTACAGGGCCGCCGTGGTCACCAGTACGCGGGCGTCGCCGAGCCGCAGCCGCTGTTCCACCGGGTCCGGGCCGAAGGCCGAGAACAGCGGGCACAGGACGCTGGTGTTCTTCAGTGTGCCCAGCACCGCCGTGTAGAGCTCGGGACAGCGGCCGAGCAGGGTGAACACCCGGTCCCCGTGGCCGACGCCAAGTGACCGCAGGACGTTCGCGAAGCGGGCCGTACAGTGGGCCAGTTCCTCATACGTGACGGTGGAGACCGTGTCGTCCCGGGCGACGCACCGCAACGCGGCCTTGTCCGCGTGGTCCGACGCCGCGTGCCGGTCGACCGCCTCGTAGGCCATGTTGAGCCCGCCGCAGGGCAGCCCGGCCAGTGAGGTGCGCGCCTGGGACCATGTGAAGGCGGAGCGTGCCCGGTCGTAGTCGATGAGATGAGGAAGGACGACCGGTGCGGTGTCTTTGTGGATCGTTTCCCAGTGCATGGGTCACTCCTCCCGGCACTGCCCCCGATCTCCAGAGTCGCCGAGCCCAGCCCCGGCCGCATGTCGGTCGCGGGACACGGCCGCGGCCCGCCCGGACGGGCCGCGGCGGGCGGGCGCCCACGTCCGGCAGCCGGTCACGGTGCTTTCTCGGGCGCGCCCGAAGCGGCTGACTGGCCGGTGAGATGTGGTTCGACGTCCACGACACCCTCCACGGCGCGCACGAGGCGCACAGCGACCGAGATGAGCGAGGTGTCGCTGATGTGTCCGCGGAGCGTGACGACCCCCTCGTGCACGTTCACGTGGATGGCGTGGCTGAAGGCCGGGAAGAGGTACGACACCACGGTGCGGCGGACCTCCTCCTCGATCTCCTCGTCCGGCCGCAGGAAGACCTTCAGCAGGTCGGCGCGGCTGACAATCCCCTGGAGCATGCCTTCGTCGTCGATCACGGGCAGTCGTTTGACGCGCCGGACGGCCATGATCCGGGCTGCCTGGGCGAGTGTGGCGTCGGAATGGACCGTGATGGCGGGCGCACTCATGAGCTCCCCGGCCGTCACGGCCCCCGCCTTGGCGAGGTCGGACAGACGCCGGCGCTGCTCAAGGAGGTTCGGGTCGCTGTCGCGGAACTCCTCCTTCGGCAGCAGATCGGCTTCGGAGACGACGCCGACGACGCGCCCTTCACCCTCCAGCACCGGCATGGCACTGACCTTCCACTGCTCCATCGTCCGGATGATCTCCTTGAAGAGCGCGTCGCGCCCCACAGCCACGACTGTCCGGGTCATCACATCGCTCACGATGTGCGGGGTCTCAGGCACTTGGGGCCTCCTCGTTCAGCCTCATCAGGGCACCTCGCCCGCACCGTGGGGTGCGTACAGGTCGAGGAGCCGCACCCGGGCGGACCTGAGCCGGCCGGCGATCACTCCGGAGACATAGGTCAGCAGCGCGTGATCCAGCTCCGGGTCCTTCCCGCACAGCTCACGGACCGCGGTCGCGTCGAACTCGTAGGCACGCACCGGGCTGCTGGCCTGAGCCCCCAGGTGCCAGCGATGGGGAGGGACCAGCCACGACCAGCCCAGCAGTTCCCCCGCGCCAACGGTCTCGATGACCGCCGCACGGCGGCCGGGTACGTGAAGGTCGAGGGCGACGGTGCCCGTGTGGATGATCCAGAAGCGGTCGGCCCGGCCGCCCTCGTCGAAGATGCGCTCGTCGATCGCGAAGGACACCTCGCGAGCGAGTGACATGAACTGCTCGCGATGTTCCTTGGTCAGGGCGCCGAAGACGCCGGTCCTCGCAACCACGATGGGCCCTCCCTTCGCCATGCCGTCGAAGCAGAGGCGGGCTCGTGTCAGGCCGATGCGGCAGCCATGGTGGTGATGCGCATGGCACCCTGTTCCTCCTCCCGGTCCTATGACTCCACGATCGCCGCAAACCGGCGCGGTGCAACCCGGACCGGGACCCGCTTTCGGGAGCCGGTCTCCTCTGAAGGCCACGGACTGGGCGGTGGGCGGCTTGTCCTCTTCGCCGGGAATGCGCGAGGAATCCGGAGAACTCACACTGGCCGTAAGGAGCACCGGTCGGCGCGGGCCAGGCTGCACGGGGCCGCTCCGACCGGATCGCGAGGCTCGAAGGAGACGGTCATGACAACAGCACGGGAGATCATGCACACCGGTGCCATCTGTGTGCAGGAGAGCGAAACGCTGGAGGACGCGGCGCGCCGGATGAGCGAACTGGGTGTCGGCGCACTCCCGATCTGCGGGCCGGACGACCGGCTCCACGGGATCGTCACCGACCGGGACATCGTGGTGAAGTGCCTCGCCAAGGGCAAGGACCCGAAGGCCATGCAGGCGGGACAGCTCGCGCAGGGCAAGCCGATCACGATCGACGCCGAAGCCGACACGGACCAGGTGCTGCGGGCCATGGAGGAGCACAGGATCCGGCGGCTGCCGGTCATCGACCACCACCGGCTGGTCGGCATGATCAGCGAAGCGGACCTCGCACGCCGACTGCCGGAGGACAAAGTGGGCCACTTCGTCGAGGTGGTGTGCGCCTCTCGCTGACCGCCAGGCCATGCCCTGGCCCCGGCGGACGCACCGTCACGGCCCAGGCACCGCCGAGTGCCCCGGACCGCAGCCGTCACGGCGCGGCCACGCGGACCGCCGTGACCTTGTACTCCGGGCAGGACGTGACGGTGTCCGCGTGGTCGGAGGTGAGGCGGTTCACCCCGCTCGCGGGGAAGTGGAAGGAGCAGAAGACCTGGCCAGGGGCTGTCTGTTCGCTGACGCGGGCGATGAGCCGGGCCCGGCCGTGCCGGCTCTCCACCGTGACGTGCTCTTGGTCCCGCAGGCCGTACCTGGCGGCGTCGTCGGTGTGGACGTCCAGGAAATCGACGGGGTCGAGTGCGAGATTGCCGCCCCGCCGGGTCATGCTGCCGGAGTTGTAGTGCGCCCAGCGCCGCCCGGTGACCAGGAGCAGCGGATAGCGGCCGTCGGGCTGTTCGCCGGGCGGGAGGTAAGGGGCGGCGGACAGGTGGGCCCGGCCGTCCGGCGTGGCGAATCGCTCGGTGTACAGCTTCGCTGCTCCCGGGCGGCCGGGGTCCGGGCAGGGCCATGGAATGGCGCCCTCCCGGTCCAGTCGGTCGTGGGAGATTCCGGCGAAGACGGGCGCGAGCCGTCCGCACTCGGCGAGGGCGTCGGCGGGAGTCGCGCAGCCCAGGTCGACTCCCATCGCCGCGGCGAGCGCTCGTACGGTGTCGAAGTCGGTCCGCGCCTCTGCGAGCGGGGGCACGGCGGGACGGACACGCTGGAACCTGCGGTCGAAGTTGACGAAGGTGCCGTCCTTCTCCAGCCAGGAGGCGACGGGCAGGACGACGTCGGCGTGCCGGGCGGTCTCGGACAGGAACAGTTCGTTGCAGACGACGAGCGGGCAGACGTCCAGGGCCCGGGCCACCTGGTTGGCGTCGGGGTCGGTTGCGCAGACGTCCTCGCCGATGACCCACAACGCCCGCAGATCTCCGGCTCGTGCGGCGGCGAACATGTCCGGGATGCGCAGACCGGGCCGCTCCGGAACGGGGACGCCCCAGACGTCCTCCGCCCGTGCGCGGACGGCCGGGTCGGTGACCTTTCGGTATCCGGGCAGGACGTCCGGCAGAGCGCCCATGTCGGAGGCGCCCTGGACGTTGTTCTGGCCGCGCAACGGGTTCACCCCGTAGCCCCGGTCGCTGCCCACGGCGCCCCGCAGGATCGCCAGGTTGGCCAGGGACCGCACACCGTCGGTGCCATGGAGGTGCTCCGTGACGCCCAAGCCGTAGACGATGGCCGGCCGCTCGGCTCTGCCGTAGAGGCGTGCGGCGGCGACCAGGTCCGAAACGGGCACGCCGGTGATGTCCGCGACCCGGTCGGGCGGGTAGTCGCCCAGCAGCTCGGTGAGTTCCGGTAGCCCGGTGGCCCGTGCGCGCAGGAACTCCTCGTCGGTCAGCCCTTCGGCGAGCAGGACGTGGGCAAGCCCGTGGCACAGCGCGACGTTGGTGCCGGGGCGGGGCCGCAGGTGTATGTCCGCGTGCAGGGCGAGGCCGACCGCGCGGGGATCGGCGACGATCAGCTTGGCCCCGTGCAGCACGCGCCGCAGCAGACGTGCCCCGACCACCGGATGGGCCTCGACGGGGTTGGCCCCGACCACCAGCAGGCAGTCGGCCCGCTCGACATCGTCGAACGTGTCGGTGCCGCCGGAGAGCCCGAAGGAAGCGGTGAGGCCGGCGGCGGACGGGGAGTGGCAGAGCCGCGAGCAGTTGTCGACGTTGTTCGTGCCGATGACCACCCGCATGAACTTCTGCACGAGGTAGTTCTCCTCGTTGGTGGCACGGGCCGAGGAGATCGCCGCCACGGCGTCCGGGCCGCCCGCCCCCACGGCGGCCTGAAGCCCACGGGCGATGTGGTTCAGTGCCTCGTCCCAGCCGACCGCCTCCAGCGCGCCGCCGCGCCGCAGCAGGGGCCGGGTGAGCCGCTCGGGCGATGTACGGAATCCGTGAGCGAAGCGGCCCTTCACGCAGGCGTGCCCCTGGTTGACCGGGCCGTCCCGGGCGGGCAGCACCGCCGCGACGTCGCCGTCCTGGGTGACCACGTCGAGGGTGCAGCCCACGCCGCAGTAGCCACAGGTGGTGCGTGTCCGGGTAGCTGCGGGCTGGAACGCGGAGGTGAGCCCGCGGGCCGGTCCGGGCTGGGTGATCGCCCCTGTGGGGCAGGTGTCGACGCAGCCGCCGCAGGCCACGCAGTCCGACTCGGCCCAGGGCCCGCCGGTGCCGGGCGCCACGACGGTGTCGCTGCCCCGGCCGACCAGGGTGAGGGCGAAGGTGCCCTGCACTTCGGAGCACATCCGTACACACCGGCCGCAGGCGATGCACAGGTCCCGGTCCAGGTGGACGTAAGGGTGGGTGTCGTCCCCGCCCCGGCCTCCGGCACCCTGCGCCGCCTCGGGGCCGATCTCCATCGTCCGGCAGACATGGGCCAGTTCGCTGGGGTTGCCGTCGGCGAGGGCCCGGGGCGGCAGAGCGGAGACGATGACCTCCACCGCGTCCCGGCGCAGCCGCACGAGATCACTCGTCGCGGTCTCGATACGGGTACCGGAGGATGCCGGAGTGACACAGGCCGCCGCGATCCGCCCGTCGGCCCGTACGAGGCACGTGCGGCAGGACCCGGCGGGGCTGAACCGGTCGTCGGAGCAGAGCGCGGGCAGCTCGATCCCGGCCGCCCGCACTGCCGTCAGCAGCGACGCGCCCTCGGGCACATGGACGCCCGTGCCGTCGACCTCGACTGCGAATCCGGTCATTCGCCCCATCCCGCCAGTCGATCTCCGTAAGCGCGGGCAAGGCTGCGCACGGCAGGCGGGATACGCCGTCCGAAGGCACACAGGCTTGCCTCGGCCAGGACCCGCGACAGCCGTTCCCAGTCCTGGCCCGGCGGCGTTCCGGCGGACGACAGGTCCAGGCCACGACGCGAGCCGACCCGGCAGGGCGAACACGCTCCGCAACTCTCGGCGGCGGCGAACTCCCATACGTGGCGCAGCACTTCCTCCGGTGCCACGCGCTCATCGAAGGCGACCAGTCCGGCGTGGCCGAGTGCGGCGCCCCGGGCCGACAGTGCCGCCTCCGACAGCGGCACGTCCAGCGCGTCGGCGGCGAGGAAGCCGCCCAGCGGCCCCCCGACCTGGAGAGCGGCCGGCTCGGCGCCGTCCTTCAGACCACCACCCAACTCGGTGACGATCCGCCGCACCGGCGTGCCCAACTCGACCTCGTAGCAACCGGGCCGGGCGAACCGCTCGGAGAGACAGACCAGTTTGGTCCCCGTCTCGGCGGGTGTACCGCGCCGGGCGTACGCCTCGCCGCCGTGACGCACGATCCACGGCACGGCCGCCAGGGTCTCCACGTTGTTGACCACGGTCGGCGCATCCCACAGCCCGCGCTCGGTGGGATACGGCGGACGGGGCCGGGCGCATCCCCGGCCGCCCTCCAACCCCGCGATCAGCGCGGTCTCCTCACCGGCGACGTAGGAGCCGGCGCCCTCGACGATGCGGATGTCCAGGGAGGTGGCCGTCCCGTGCACCGAAGGCCCGAGATGCCCGTCGGCATACGCCTGGCGCACCGCTTCCCGCATCCGGGCCAGAGCGGCCGGGTACTCGGAGCGCACCAGCACGATGCCGCGACGGGCGCCGCACGCGAAACAGGCCAGGGCCAGACCCTCCAGCACGCGCCCCGGGTCGGCTTCCATCAGCAGCCTGTCAGCGTACGAACCCGGATCGCCTTCGTCGCCGTTGGCGACGACCACGGCGTCGGCCGCACGGCTGGTCGCCTCCCATTTCGCGGCCACCCGGAAACCCGCGCCGCCCCGCCCCCGGAGCCCGGATGCCGCCACCTGCCCGAGGACTTCCTCCGGACCGCCGGCCAGAACCGTCCCCGGCCACACCTGCCACGCCGGCGCACCGAAGAGCACACCGCCCAGCAGGACCGGGTCACCGGTGTCGTCGGCCACCGGGATCTCCGGCGCCGACGGTGGCTCCTGCCCGGCGAGCTGCCTGGCGAGGGTCGGACCGGTGCAGGGCACGTCGCCGTCGAGCGCGGCGGGCCCCGCATAGCAGTACCCCAGGCAACGTACGGGCTGCACAGAGGTCTCCCCGTCCAGGGTGGCGCGGCCCGCGGACACGTCCAGCGCGTGCTCCACCTCGTCGAGGTGCCGTCCGGCTCGCGCGGCGAAGCATGCCGTCGCGGCGCAGACTCGGATGTGACGGCGGCCATGCGGGGCGGCGAGGTCCGCGTAGTACGTGGCCGGTCCGAGCCCGGCGGCAGCGGGTAGTCCGACCTGGCCCGCGACAGCCGGCGCCCAGACCTCGGGGCCGTCCGCGGTCCCAGCCCTGGCCTCGGCCAGCGACTCGATCAACCTGCCGCCAGGTCGGCCACGCCGGTCGGCCAGAGCCCGGAACGCGTCGAAACGGTCGGCAGGAACGACGGGAACCATGCCTTCATCGTGGAGGTAGCGGGACGCGACTGCATCCCGGCGCCGACGCATCGCCGCCGCCCTGTCGACCGGACCGAGGCCGGCCGAACGGACGCACCGGGGCGCGCTCGGCCGGCTCCTCGCCTCCGGGACAGGGCCAGCAGCTCATCGCGCAGGCGGCCACCGCATCGCGGTTGGCCGCCGCGCGTGTGCAAGGAATGTGCGACGGCCACGGTCAGGGGCGCTTGCCGCGCAGGTCAGAGCGCCGCCACAGGCACGAACGAACTGTCCTGCCGGAAGAGATCCGTGCCGTCCGACGGGTCCACCCGCAGCTCGTAGTTGTAGTGGCGCAGGTAGTGGCCCGGGTAGTTGTACGACTCGAAGCGGAGGGAACCGGAGGCCGTGCCCGTCCGGGCGACGTACGTGGCGTCCCTGGCGAACACCGACGAGCCGTCGTTCGCATCGAAGCGGGCCCGGAAGTCCCAGTGCCGCAGATAGTTCCCGGCCGCGTCCCGGAACGAGAAGCCGTTCGAGTCGGCGAGGCCCGGCACCACCGTGAACGTCGACGCCTGCTTCTCCGCCGCGGAGCTGGAGGAGCTCACCACGGGCAGGTTGAGCAGCGACGACTGCTGCTGCCAGTAGCGGGTGGAGAAGTTGGCGGCACGGAAGGAGCGGGTGACCCCGGTGGGCAGGCTCGGTCCGCCCGACACCGTTTCCCTGATCACCGTGAAGTGCCGGGCCGTGCCCGAGATCCCCGGCAGCTTCTTCGGCGCCGTCCAGGTGGCGAACGTGTCGTAGCTGTCGCTGTAGTAGTAACTGCCGTCGCCGTAGCCGTCGAAGAAGATCCGCCAGCCGCCGTTGTCGAGCTGGATCAGCGCCGGCCCCTCACGGGTGCCGCCCCAGCCCGCCCAGTTCCCCGTCCTGCGGATCGTGTACGGGCCGTTCAGGCTGGAGGCGGTGGCGTACTCGATGTACTTCGTCGTCTCGTTCTTCGGGAACGCGTGGTACGTCGAGCCGATCCGCACGATGAACGTGTCGATGTGGTTGGCGCCGATCCCGGACAGGGCAATGGGTGAACTCCACGCGGTGAGTGAGGAGTTGGTCGCGCGCAGGCGGTACGGCGTGAAGATCCACTCGTCGTTCGTCGTCGAGCACGACACGATGACGTTCACACTGCCGTCGCTGTCGACGAACCACTCGGGCGCCCACGCCCGCGAGAGGTTCGCGATCGGGACCGTGTAGTCGTACAGGAACGTCCAGTTGACCCGGTTGGAACTGCGCGCGAAGCCGATCGTCGTGCTGGTGTCCTGCCAGGTGTGCGTAGTGTAGGTGATGTAGTAGTAGCCGTCCGTGTGCTTGAAGATGCTGGCGTCGCGGATGCGGTTACTGGGCGGCGTGTACGCGGACGACTGGACGAGCCGGAAGTCGGTCGCGTCGTCGGACTGGTAGACGTTCACGGTGCCGTCGTTGCTGTTGAGGAACGGCACGATCGTGTAGCGGGTGGCGGACCCGTTCGGCGGCGCGGCGGCCAGGGCGGTGCCCGGCATGCCCGGCAGTTCACCCAGGACGAGCGCCGAGGCGGGCAGCGCGGCCATGGCGCGCAGCAGGGTGCGGCGGGACGGCGTGAAGGGACGTCCGGATCTGTCCCGTGGGGATCCGTCCCGGTCGGCGGTGGTCATGTCGCGGCTCTCCTCAGTACGGCAGTACGGCAGTGCGGGGCAGTGCGGGCGGTACGGCTTGTGCCCGGCTCACTGGGTGTAGAAGGTGGCGTCGGCCCGGTCGGTCGCCGTGCTCAGGGCCTGGACGCCCAGCAGGTAGTCGTAGTGGCGGATGTAGCGGCCCGGGTAGTTGTACGACTCGTACGAGACCCCGGCGGAGTCCGCGAGGCCGGCCCGCGCGGTGAACGAGGCGTCGCCGCGGAACTGCGCCGTCCCGTCGTCCTTCTCCACCCACACCTCGAAGTTCTTGTGCCGCAGGTAGGAGCCGGGGAAGTTCGCCGACTCCAGCGAGACGGTGCCACTGCCCGCGAGACCGGTGACCACGCGGAACTGCGAGTCGGCCAGCGGGGAGACGCCCGCCTCGATCCGGGCGCGGTACTCCCAGTGCCGGATGAACCGGTCGGGGAAGTTGTACGACGACAGCCGGACCGGGGTGGGGCCGTCGGCGACCGGGATGCCGAAGTCGGGCGTGCCGTCGGCCTTCCAGTACAGCTTCTGGACGCGGGTGCGGCGGTTGGGGTCGTTGAGTGGGTCCCCGCTGATGTCCTTGTAACCGCGGTCGTGGTAGACGAGGACGTCCGACCTGCCGTCCTCGGACACCGTGAACGAGTTGTGCCCGGGACCGTACTGGCTGGTGGCGGCGTTGCTCGCGAAGACCGGGTTCGCGGTCTTCGCCCACGACGAGGCGTTGAGCAGGTTGGCGGAGGCGGACGCGGTCAGCAGGCCCATGCAGTAGTTGGCGTCGGTGGCGCTCGCCGAGAAGGTCATGAAGACCTTGCCGTTCCGCTGGATCACGGCCGGGCCCTCGTTGACGCGGTGGCCGATGGTCTCCCACGAGGCGGTCGGCGTGCTGATCCTGACCGGAGTGCCCGTGATGGTCCAGGGGTTCGACAGCCTCGCCAGGTAGAGGTTGGTGCCGCTGCCGACGGCCGGGTCGTTCTGTGCCCAGCACAGGTAGCGCGACCCGTTCACCACGAACGTCGTCGCGTCCAGGGAGAAGGTGTCGAGCGGCAGCGCGATACGGCCCTTCTCGGTCCACGCACCGGTGATCGGGTTGGCGGCGGCGCACTCCAGCACGTACGGCCGGATCTTCCAGACGTCGTTCGTGGCGCCGGCGGCGAAGTAGACGTACCACTTGCCGTCGATGAAGTGGATCTCCGGGGCCCAGATGTGGGCGCCCATCTCACCGGTCGCGTGCCTGGTCCAGATGGTGGTCTCGGCGGCCGAGGCCAGGCCCTGGATCGTGGTGGCGCGGCGCAGCACGATCCGGTCGTACGCGGGCACCGTGGCCGTGAAGTAGTAGTAGCCGTCGGTGTGCTTCCAGATGTGCGGATCGGCCCGCTGCTCGGCGATGGAGTTCGTGTACGTCACTCCGGGCGAGGCGGGGACGGCGGCGCGGGCGGTACCGGCCGAGACACCGGTGACGGTGGTGGCGGCGGCCGAGCCGGCGATCATGCCGAGGACCGTTCGACGGGTGAGCGCAGGTCTCACGGGCTTCTCCCTGGGGGCGGGGTTCACCGACTGCTGCCGGTATTTCGAACGTGGTTCGTAAGCTCGGCCAGAAGATAGGACCTGTGCATGACCACGTCAACGCTTCCGTCACAGGGGTTTCACGCAACACCGTTGACTGTTAATCCGTTGCGGCCAGGCGAAGCCCTCTGATCCACTGCACGGAACGAGACCCCGGAGGTCCCGGAGGTCCAGGAACCGGAGATCCCCGAGATCCCGGTGATCCCAGAGAGTGAGGAGCCGCCATGCGTCCTGCGTTCATGTCCACCCGACAGGAAATCCCCCTCACTCCAAAGGACATGACGCTCGGTGCACATGCTCAACCTGGGAATTCTCGCGCACATCGACGCAGGTAAGACCAGCCTGACCGAACGGCTTCTGCACGCCGTCGGTGTCATCGACGAGATCGGCAGCGTCGATGACGGGAACACCCAGACCGATTCCCTCGCGCTGGAACAGCGGCGCGGTATCACGATCAAGTCCGCCGTCGTCTCCTTCGAGATCGACGACGTGACGGTCAATCTGATCGACACGCCCGGCCATCCGGATTTCATCGCCGAGGTGGAGCGGGTGCTCGGTGTGCTCGACGGCGCCGTGCTCGTCGTCTCGGCCGTCGAGGGCGTCCAGGCGCAGACCCGCGTCCTGATGCGGACGTTGCAGCGGCTGCGCATCCCCACGCTGATCTTCGTCAACAAGATCGACCGCCGTGGAGCGCGCCCCGGGGAAGTCCTCCGGAACGTCTCCGCACGGCTGACCCCGGCGGTCGTCGCCATGGGTGAGGTGGGCCAGGCGGGGTCCCGAGACGCCCGCTTCACGCCCTTCGACGGCTACCGGCCCCGGCTCCTCGAACTGCTCGCCGAGCACGACGACGGACTGCTCGCCGCGTACGTCGACGACGAGGTGACCGTCCCGTACGACCGCCTGCACACCGAACTGGCCGCGCAGACCGCGCAGGCCCTGGTCCACCCGGTGTTCTTCGGCTCCGCCATCACGGGCGCGGGCATCGGGGAACTCGTCGCGGGCGTCCGCCAGTTGCTCCCGTGCGCCAAGGGTGACGCGGAGGGGCCGCTCTCCGGCACCGTCTTCAAGGTCGAACGCGGGGCGGCGGGGGAGAAGATCGCGTACGTACGCATGTTCTCCGGCACCCTGCGGACGCGGGAGCGCATCACCTTCCGGGACGGCGAACCGGAGGGCAGGGTCACCGCGATCGACGTGTTCGAGCGCGGCTCGGCCGTCCGGGCGGCGGCCGTCGCGGCGGGGCGGATCGCGAGACTGCGGGGCCTTGCCGACGTCCGGATCGGGGACGCCATCGGTGTTCCCCGCAAAGGAACCGACGAGCACCATTTCGCACCGCCGACCCTGGAAACGGTCGTCGTTCCCGTGCGTTCCCGCGACAAGGGCGCCCTGCACACCGCGCTCACCCAGCTCGCCGAACAGGACCCGCTGATCAATCTGCGGCACGACGGAATCCGCCAGGAGATCTCCGTGTCGCTCTACGGCGAGGTGCAGAAGGAGGTCATCCAGGCCACCCTGGCCGACGCGTTCGGTCTCGACGTCACCTTCCGTGAGACCACACCCCTCTGCGTCGAGCGGCTGACCGGCACCGGTGCGGCCGTCGAGTTCAACAAGAAGGACGGGAACCCCTTTCTCGCGACGGTCGGACTGCGCGTCGATCCGGCGCCCGTCGGCTCCGGGGTGGAGTTCCGGCTGGAGGTCGAACTCGGGTCGATGCCGTACGCGTTCTTCAAGGCGGTCGAGGACACCGTGCGCGAGACGCTGACCCAGGGAGTTCACGGCTGGCAGATCCCCGACTGCACGGTCACCATGACGCACTCCGGCTACTCACCCCGGCAGAGCCACGCCCACCAGAGGTTCGACAAGAGCATGTCGAGCACGGGCGCGGACTTCCGCGGACTCACCCCGCTGGTGCTGACGACCGCGCTGCTGCGGGCCGGCACCCGTGTGCACGAGCCGCTGCACCGCTTCCGGCTGGACGTCCCGGCGGACACGCTCGGCGCGATCCTGCCCGTGCTGGCGAAGCTGCGCGCCGTGCCGCGGTCCACCAGGACGCTTGGCCCGGTGGCCGTGCTGGAGGGGTGGGTGCCGGCCGCGCAGGTGCACGGACTGGAGCAGCGGCTGCCGGGGCTCACGCGCGGTGAGGGCGAGCTGGAGTCCGTCTTCGACCACTACGCCCCCGTCGTTCCCGGTGCCGTACCGGAGCGGCCGCGTACCGACCACAACCCGCTCGACCGGGGGGAGTACCTGCTGAACCTGACCAGGCGGGTGGCTACCTGACCGGATAAGCGACGGCAAGCAACTCGCCTTAGCCATAAGGTACTTACTCGCGAGTCAGATAGTCTTGACGCCTCGCGTGGTCGTTGCGACGGTAGGGGCCATGTCGAATGTGGTGTCCATGTCAAGAATGCGTACGCGTTGGCTCGGTGTCCTCGTCCTCGTCACCGGCCTCCTGTCCACGGCGGGCTCCCAGCCCGCCACCGCTCTCCCCGACGAACTCTGGTTCGACGCCCCCGCCGCGGCCACCCTCACCGTCGAGAACGGCCGCTTCACCGACGGTCTCGGCCGCGAGGTCGTCCTGCGCGGCTACAACGTCTCCGGCGAGACGAAACTGAAGGAGAACAACGGACTGCCCTTCGCCTCGGTCGCGGACGCCAGGAAGTCCGCGACCGCGCTGAGGGCGCTCGGCGGCGGCAACTCGGTCCGCTTCCTGCTCTCCTGGGCGTACGCGGAGCCCGTGCGCGGCCAGGTCGACACGGCCTACCTGGCCGCCGCGACCGACCAGATGCGCGCGTTCCTGGACGCGGGCATCCGCGTGTATCCCGACTTCCACCAGGACCTCTACTCCCGCTGGCTGTTCGACCCGGACAGCTGGTACACCGGCGACGGCGCCCCCAAGTGGGCGGTCGACCTCGGCGACTACCCCGACGAGTACTGCGGAATCTGCCCGTTCTGGGGTCAGAACATCACCTCCAACGAGGCCGTGAAGCAGGCGACGTACGACTTCTGGCACAACGAGTACGGCCTCCAGGACGCCTTCCTCGACACCGCCCAGAAGACGATGGCGTACGTCAAGCAGAACCTCACGGCGACCCAGTTCGCGGGCGTCGTCGGCTTCGACCCGTGGAACGAGCCGCACGCGGGCACCTACGACTCGGGCCAGACCAGCCGGGCGTGGGAGAAGGACGTCCTGTGGTCGTTCTACGTCAAGTTCCGCTCCCGTATGGACGCGGCGGGCTGGCAGGCCAAGCCGGCCTTCGTCGAACCGAACCTCTTCTGGAACGCCAACCTCGACTTCCAGAAGCAGGAGGGCGGACTGCTCGACGCGGGCACGATGGGCCCGCGCTTCGTCTTCAACACCCACTTCTACGACCAGAAGGCCATCTCCGGCGTCTTCATGTGGGGCAAGGCGGAGGACGGCCAGTACGCCGGCGACTTCGGCACGGTGCGCGACCGGGCGTCCGCCGCCGGGACGGCCGGCATCATCAGCGAGTTCGGGCACCCGCTCACCGGGTCCGTCTCCGACAAGGCGCCGACGGTCTACAAGGCCATGTACCAAGCCCTCGACTCCCGGGTGAAGGGAGCGAACTGGTGGTCGGACCCGGCGGGTTCCGGCCCCGTCCTGTCGGGCTCCCAGTGGCAGTGGGACATCTACAACGGCCGCCACCGCGAGCTGATGAACGACAACCCGGACAAGGCGCAGACCGAGGGCGACGCCTGGAACGGCGAGGACCTGTCCGCGGTACGCCTCGACGACTCGGGCAAGGCCGTACTGCGCCAGGACGCACGGTTGCTGGACCGCGTCTACCCGAGCGCCACCGCGGGCCGCTCGGTCGCGTTCACCTATGAGGACCGGTCACGGGACGGCTCCACGACGCTGACCTGGAACCCGGTGCCGAACTCCCTGCCGAACGTCAAGCAGCTCGTGGGCTCGGGCCAGTACGCGCTGCTGGTGTGGCGCTCCGACGGCAGCTCCGAGCCGACGGAACTGCACCTCCCGGCGTCCTTCCCGAACGCGTCGACCACCGTGGTCTCCGACCTCGGCACGACGGCGAACCCGCCCGCGTACACCCGCACCACCCCGATCGCCACCGCGGCCGAGCCCGGCGGCACCGGCAGCCGCCGGCTGCTGCTCACCGCCGCCGACTCGGGCACGCTGCACTACGCCCTGGTCACCAACGGCGCGACAGCCCCGTCCGAGTCGCTGCTGAGCGCGGCACGGACGGAGCTGTCGTCGTGGACGGCCTCGGAGTTCAACCAGTAGGCCGCTCCGAGGCGGAGGTGGATCAGTCGGCGGCCGGTCCCGTCCAGTTGGCAGGCACGTGCGCCAGCCGGACACGCTGGGGGTGGTCGCCGACCGCCACGGACACCGTCTTCTTGCCGGTGGCGAAGTCGATCGCCGTGACCTGGTCGGCGCCGCTCTCGGAGACCACGCAGGACTTGCCGTCACCGCTCACGGTCGCCCAGTACGGCTTGGAGGCGGTGACGAGCGGGCCCTCCTGGAGGGTGGCGCGGTCGACGACGACCGCGTAGTCGTCCATCGTGCCCGCGACGCACAGCTTCGTGCCGTCGGGCTTCATCGATATGCCGTGGTGGCGTGAGTCGTTGACCCAGGTGGTGCGGTCCGTGCTGGTCGCCGGGTTCTTCGGCAGCTCCTTGGTACGGGTGATCTTGTCCGTGGCGACGTCGTACTCGAAGAAGCCGTTGAAGAACGACACCTGGAAGTACAGCTTCGACTCGTCCGGGCTGAACGTGGCCGGGCGGACCGCGTCCGAGTAGTCGGAGAGACCGATCGCGTTGAGCCGCTCCCGCATGTCGATGACCTTGACCTGCTTGAACGTGGACGCGTCGACGACGGTGATCTTGCGGTCGCCCTTCGTCCAGTCCAGCCACGGTTCGTCGAGCGCCGTGGTGACGTCGCCGATCGCCATGTTCCAGATGTACTTGCCGTCGCTGGTGAAGATGTTCTCGTGCGGCTTGTCGCCCGTGGCGAACGAACCCACCTGTTTGCCCGTGTTGATGTCCAGCACGTGCACGGTGTTGGAGGTGGAGGCCGAGACGGCGACCCGCTTGCCGTCGGGGGAGACCGCCATGTGGTCGGCGCGGAAACCCGACACCGGGAAGCGCCAGTTGATGTCGCCCGAGGCCAGGTCGATCGAGACCACGTCGGCGAAGCTCGGGCGGGAGACCACCATCGACGTGCCGTCGGGGGTGGAGTACATGTCGTCGACGAACTGGTCGTGGCCCTCGCCCACGCTGCTGCGGATGGTCATGAAGGCGATCCACTTGATCGGATCGGCGTTGATCTCCGCCATCCGCTCGTCCTTGTCCGGGATCACGTTGACCCGGCCGATCTTGGCGAAGTCGCCCGAGGACCTGATGACGTCGGCGGTGCCGTCCCAGTTGTTGCCCACGAACATCACCTCCCGCAGATCGGCGGACGCGGCCGGGGCGGCCGACGCGGACGCCGTGGCCCCCGCGGTCAGGGCGAGGGCGGCGGCGACCGCGCACAGGTGACGGGTTCTCATACGACGCGTTCCGGAGGCGGGCATGGGTCGTTCCTCCTGCTCGGTGGGGGTCACAGCAAGGCGGCTCATGGCGGCGTGGAGTCTGAACACGCCGCCTTTCAGAATGAACTTACTGGAAAGTAAGGAAGGGGCGGTGGTCAACACAAGAGCGCGGACACGACAAAATTGAGCGACGGCGCCGAACCGGATCCGAGGGCCGTCGCGCGTGAGAGGGGAACGGGGTGACGGGCAGGCTCAAGCAGCCGACCGGTCGTTACGGGGGCAGGTCCGCCGAGGAGCGCCAGGCAGAAAGACGCCGACGCTTCCTCGACGCCGCTCTCCAGCTCTTCGGCGACAGCCCGGGGTTCCGTGGCGCGACCGTGGCGGGCCTGAGTGAGGCGGCGGGTCTGTCGACCCGTCAGTTCTACGAGCAGTTCCACACCCTGGAGGACGCCCTGGCCGCCCTTCACCTCCAGGTCAACGACTGGGCGGAGGAGGCCGCGCTGGCCGGGCTCGCCGCCGCGCGGGGACAGTCGGTCACCGTGCGTGCCACGGCGGCCTTCCGTGCCTACGCCGCCAACGTCACCGGTGACCCGCGCCGGCTGCGCATCACCTTCATCGAGATCAACGGCGTCAGCCCGCGACTGGAACGGCAGCGCCTGGAACGCCGCGCCCGCTGGGTCGACTTCATCTGCGCGGAGGCGGCCGCGGCCGCCGAACGGGGCGAGGCGGCCCGGCGTGACTACCGCATCGCGGCCGCCGCCTTCATCGGCAGCGTCAACGGCCTGCTGCACGACTGGCAGGCGGGCTGGGTGGACGCGAGCCTCGACGAGGTGGTCGACGAACTCGTCCGGCTGCTCCTCGGGATACTCCGGCCGCCGGGGTGGGAGGTGTGCGACGGGCGCACCGACTCCGGGCCCTGACGCGCGGCCGAACCCACCGGCAGGCGATCACGCGGAGGCGGCGACGCGCCGCACCGCGGCGAGGACCGGCGCCACCGCGTCCTCGCCACGGACGTGCTCGGCGAGAGCTCGTGCGCGCTGCCCGTACGAGGAGTCGGCCGTCGCCTCCCGCAGCGCCGCGGCCAGCGCCCCGGAGGTGAGGCCGCGCAGCGGCACGGCCCGGGGTGCCACTCCGAGCGCCACGAGCCGGGCGGCCCAGAAGCCCTCGTCGAACTGGACGGGCACGGGCACCGCCGGCACGCCCGCGCGCAGCCCCGCCGCTGTCGTGCCCGCACCTCCGTGATGCACCACCGCCGCCATGTGCGGGAACAGCAGGGAGTGGGGGACCTCGCCGATGGTGAGCATGTCGTCGCCGTCACCGCGCAGTTCGCCCCAGCCCCGCTGGATCACCCCGCGCAGCCCGGCCGCCCGCAGCGCCCGTACGACCTGACCGCTCAGCCGCTCGGCGTCGGGCACGGTGGCGCTGCCCAGACCCACGAAGACCGGGGGAGGCCCGGCGCCCAGGAAGTCCCGCAGCTCCTGCGGCAGTTGACTTTCCCGGTCGTACGGCCACCAGTAGCCGACGACGTCCAGCCCGGCCCGCCAGTCGCGGGGCCGGGACACCATCAGCGGGCTGAAACCGTGGAGCACGGGCCAGCCCCGCCGTTCATGGGCCTTGCGGACGGTCCCGAGACCGGCCCGGGGCAGACCGAGCCGGGCCCGCAGATCCCGTACCGTCTCGGCGAAGACCCGCTCCACGGCCAGGGTCACACCGTGCCCGGCCGCCCGGTTCAGCACCGGGCCCCAGGAACGGGTGCCGGTCAGCGGTGGCGCGAACTCCCTTGTCGGAGCCAGCGGTTGCAGGTACACGCCCATGCTCGGCAGCGACAACCCCTCGGCGACGGCATGCCCGAGCGGCCCGAGGGCTCCGGACAGCAGCAGGACATCACTGATGCGGGCGGCGGCCAGGACGTCGTCGGCCATCTGCCCGGCGAGCCTGCGGGCCATCTCCACCACGCGGACCAGCTTTCCGGCACCCGTGGCGCTGCGGTGCAGCCCGCGCCCGCGCTGCGACTCCAACTCGGCCCGGGGATCGACGGGCAGCGCGTGGAACCGCACCCCGGACCCCTCCACCAGCGGCTCGAAACGCCCGTGCGTCACCAGGGTGACGTCATGTCCCGCCCGCGCCAGTCCGTGTCCCAGTCCGGTGTACGGGGCCACGTCGCCCCGTGAACCGGCCGTCATGATCGCTACCCGCACACCGGCCAGTATGGCGGCGTACGCGTGACGCTGTCCGGTGCGACGGGCCGCACGTCCGAAAGCGTCCCCCCGGCTTCCGAAAGAGTTCGCCACGTGAAGGAAGAGCTTCGGTTCAGGCGGTGGCGAGGAACTGGGTGGCCGCCAGTTCGGCGTAGAGCGGGTCGGCGGTCACGAGTTCCCGGTGGGTGCCGACCGCCCGTACCCGGCCCGCGTCCATGACGACGATGCGGTCGGCCATCGTCACCGTGGACAGCCGGTGCGCGACGACGAGCACCGTGGTCGTCCGGGCGACATCGGCGACCGTGTCCCGCAGCGCCGCCTCGTTGACCGCGTCGAGCTGCGAGGTCGCCTCGTCGAGGAGCAGCAGACGCGGGCGGCGCAGCAGGGCGCGGGCGATGGCGACGCGCTGACGCTCGCCACCGGAGAGCTTGGTGCCGCGATGCCCGACGAGGGTCTCAAGCCCCTGAGGAAGCTTCGCGACCAGTCCGTCCAGGCGCGTCGTCTTCAGCACGCGCGTGAGCTCGCCCTCGTCCGCGTCCGGGTTGCCCAGCAGCAGGTTGTCCCGCAGCGAGCCCGACAGCACGGGCGCGTCCTGCTCCACATAACCGATCGCGGACCGCAGCCGGGGCAGCTCCCAGTCGGTGACATCACGGCCGTCGAGCGTGATGACGCCGGCCTCGGGGTCGTAGAACCGCTCGATGAGGGAGAACACCGTCGTCTTGCCCGCGCCCGACGGACCCACGAACGCGGTCATGCCCCGCGCCGGCACCGCGAAGGTCACGCCGTGGTGGACGTACGGCAGGTCCTCGGCGTACCGGAAGCGGACGTCCTCGAAGGCGAGCGCGGCGGGCTCGGCGCCGGGGGAGGGCAACGGCGCGGGCCGGGAGGCCGGTTCGGCGGGCAGCCGCTGCGCCTCCTGGATGCGGGCGAGCGCGGCGGCCCCGGTCTGGTACTGGGTGAGGGCGCCGACGACCTGCTGGATCGGCGACATCAGATAGAAGACGAACAGCAGGAACGCCACCAGGGTGCCCACGTCGATCGCGCCCGTCGCGACCCGGCCCCCGCCCACCGCGAGCACGGTGATGAAGGCGATCTGCATCGAAAGACCGGCCGTGTTGCCCGCCGCCGCCGACCACTTGGCGGCCCGCACGCTCTGCCGCCACGACTCCTCGGCCGCCTCGTGGATCCTCTCCTCCTCGCGATGCTCGGCACCGGACGCCTTGATGGTGCGCAGCGCGCCGAGGATCCGCTCCAGGGAGGCGCCCATCGCGCCGACGGCGTTCTGCGCCTCACGGCTGGCCCGGTTGATGCGCGGCACGATCACGCCGAGCACGGTGCCCGCTACCAGGATCACGCCGACGGTGACCGCGAGCAGCACCGGGTCGACCAGACCCATCATGACGACGGTCGCGACGAGCGTGAGCCCGCCGGTGCCGAGGCCCACCAGCGAGTCCGTCGTGACCTCGCGCAGGAGCGTGGTGTCCGAGGTGATGCGGGCCATGAGATCGCCCGGCTCACTCCGGTCCACGGCGGCTATCCGCAGCCGCAGCAGATACGACGACAGGGTGCGCCGCGCCCCGAGCACCACGGACTCGGCGGTGCGCCGCAGTACGTACGCCCCCAGCGCGCCGATGGCCGCGTTGGCGATCACCAGTCCCGACATGAGGAGCAGCGCCCCGGTGATGGGCCGGTCGTGCGACAGGTCGTCGATCAACTCCCGTGCCACCAGCGGCAGCGCCAGCCCGCTGGCGCCCGTGGCGAGCGCCAGCAGCGCGCCCAGCAGCAGTGTCCACCGGTGCGGTCGTACGTACCCGAGCAGCAGCCGCCACGCGGGCTGCTGCTCGGTCTCTGTCTCCTGTGCGCTCACGTCGCTCCTCGCGAGGGAGTGGGGCGGAGCGATCAGGTTACGTGGGGCAGGGGGCGCGGCCGTAGCGGTTTTGCGAACGGGGCCGTTTCCTCGCGGGCCTCTCCAGCGGCCGTTCCCCAGCCCTCCGCCGCCGTTCCCCGGCCGTCCGCCGTTGAGTCACATCCCCTACCGATCAGTCACGCGTAGGGTCGGTAGCGAACCACCGACCGACGGAAGGGCCCACCATGGCGCAGGAAGTACGCGGGGTGATCGCACCGGGCAGGAACGAGCCGGTGCGGATCGAGACGATCCTCGTACCGGATCCCGGTCCGGGCGAGGCCGTGGTGAAGGTGCAGGCCTGCGGCGTGTGCCACACCGACCTGCACTACAAGCAGGGCGGCATCAACGACGACTTCCCCTTCCTGCTCGGCCATGAGGCGGCCGGCGTCGTGGAGTCGGTCGGCGACGGCGTCACCGACGTCGCGCCCGGAGACTTCGTGATCCTCAACTGGCGTGCCGTGTGCGGCACCTGCCGCGCATGCCGGCGCGGACGGCCCTGGTACTGCTTCGCCACGCACAACGCCGAGCAGAAGATGACCCTCTCCTCGACGGGTCAGGAACTGTCCCCGGCCCTGGGCATCGGCGCCTTCGCGGAGAAGACGCTCGTCGCGGCCGGACAGTGCACCAAGGTCGACCCGGCCGCCTCACCGGCGGTGGCCGGACTGCTCGGCTGCGGCGTGATGGCCGGCATCGGCGCCGCCATCAACACCGGCAACGTGGGCCGCGGCGACAGCGTCGCCGTCATCGGCTGCGGCGGCGTCGGCGACGCCGCCATCGCCGGGTCCCGGCTGGCCGGCGCCGAGAAGATCATCGCCGTCGACATCGACGACCGGAAGCTGACCACCGCCAAGAACATCGGCGCCACGCACACCGTCAACTCCCGCGAGACCGACCCCGTCGAGGCCATCCGCGAGCTGACCGGCGGCTTCGGCGCCGATGTCGTCATCGAGGCGGTCGGCCGCCCGGAGACGTACCAGCAGGCGTTCTACGCCCGCGACCTGGCCGGCACGGTCGTCCTGGTCGGTGTACCGACACCCGAGATGAAGCTGGAACTGCCGCTGCTGGACGTCTTCGGACGCGGCGGTGCCCTGAAGTCGTCCTGGTACGGCGACTGTCTGCCGGACCGCGACTTCCCGATGCTGATCAACCTGTACCTCCAGGGCCGTCTGGACCTGGAGGCGTTCGTGACGGAGACCATCCAGCTCGACGAGGTGGAGAAGGCGTTCGAGCGGATGCACGCCGGTGACGTCCTGCGCTCGGTGGTGACGCTGTGACCGACGCACGCATCGAACACCTCGTCACCTCCGGCCAGTTCACGCTCGACGGCGGCCACTGGGACGTCGACAACAACGTGTGGATCGTCGGCGACGACCGCGAGGCGATCGTCATCGACGCCGCCCACGACGCGGACGCCATCGCCGAGGCGTTGGGGGACCGGCGGTTGCTGGCCATCGTGTGCACCCACGCCCACAACGACCACATCGACGCCGCGCCCGCCCTGGCCGAGCGCACCGGCGCCACGATCTGGCTCCACCCCGACGACCTGCCGCTGTGGAAGCAGACCCACCCCGACCGCCTCCCCGACAACCGGCTGGCCGACGGCCAGGTCATCGAGGTGGCCGGCACCGAACTCACCGTCCTGCACACCCCGGGCCACGCCCCGGGCGCCGTCTGCCTCCACGCCCCCGGACTGGGCACCGTCTTCACCGGTGACACCCTCTTCCAGGGCGGTCCGGGCGCCACCGGACGCTCGTACTCCCACTTCCCGACGATCATCGACTCGATCCGCGACCGGCTGCTCGTGCTCCCGCCCGAGACGGTCGTCCGCACCGGACACGGCGAGTCCACGACGATCGGCGCCGAGGCACCCCACCTCGACGCGTGGATTGCCCGCGGGCACTGACCGACCCGCGGACGAGGCGGACGAGGCGGACGAGGCGTACGACTGACGGGCCGGGGCCGGGCCGCCGCGAAGGCATGGCGGCCCGGCCCCGGCCCTCCCCGACCACCGGCACGGCTCCAGGAAACTCCGAAGCCGCCAGGAAACCCGAAGCTGTCGGGAAACCCGAAGCTGTCGGGAAAGCCGAAGCTGTCGGGAAAGCCGACAGAAGGTGTCCAGTTTCCACGACACCCTCGAAGAGACACCGGTTCCGGAGCCGGTGTTCGCCAGGGTGGCGGTTCACAGACACTGGAGGTCGTACATGGCAGGGCTGTTGCAGGGCAGGGTCGCACTGGTCGCGGGGGCGACGCGCGGGGCCGGGCGCGGGATCGCCGTGGAACTGGGGGCCGCCGGGGCCACCGTGTACGTCACCGGCCGCAGCACCCGCGAACGGCGCTCGGAGTACGACCGGCCGGAGACCATCGAGGACACCGCCGACCTCGTCACCGCGGCGGGCGGGCACGGGATCGCCGTACCCACCGACCACCTGGACCCGGACCGCGTCCGGGCACTCGTGGACCGTATCGCCGACGAACAGGGGCGCCTGGACGTCCTCGTCAACGACATCTGGGGCGGCGAACTGCTCTTCGCGTGGGACACCCCCGTCTGGGAACACGATCTCGACAAGGGCCTGCGGCTGCTGCGGCTCGCCGTCGAGACGCACGCGATCACCCTCCACCACGCCCTGCCCCTGCTGCTGCGCCGGCCCGGCGGCCTGGTGGTGGAGATGACCGACGGCACCGCCGAGTACAACCGCGGCACCTACCGCAACTCCTTCTTCTACGACCTCGCCAAGTCGTCCGTCCTGCGCATGGGTTTCTCCCTGGGGCACGAACTCGGCCCGCGCGGCGCCACCGCCGTGGCCCTCACTCCCGGTTGGCTCCGCTCGGAGATCATGCTGGAGGGCTTCGGTGTCACCGAGGACACCTGGCGGGACGCCCTGGAGCGGGTCCCCCACTTCTGCATCTCCGAGACCCCGCGCTATGTCGGCCGGGCCGTCACGGCCCTGGCCGCGGACCCGGACGTCGCGCGCTGGAACGGTGAGTCGCTCTCCAGCGGTGGCCTCGCCCAGGTGTACGGCTTCACCGACCTCGACGGCAGCCGCCCCGACGCCTGGCGCTACATCGTCGAGGTCCAGGACGCGGACAAGCCGGCGGACGCGACGGGGTACCGCTGACCACCGTCCGGCGGACGCCGAGCAAGTACGTTCGGCCCATGAACCCCATGAACCCCATGAACCCGATGGATCCGACGCATCCGGCGCATCCGAGGGGGCATCAGGCCCCTCCGGACAGCCCGATGAAGCGCTTCGAAGGGTACGGGGTCCTCATCACGGGCGCGGCCCGCGGTATCGGCGCGGCCACCGCCCGGCGGCTGGGCGCGGAGGGCGCCCGCGTGCTCGTCACCGACCTGGATCTGGACGCGGCGGAGAAGACGGCCGCGGACCTGCGCGAGCGCGGGCTGACGGCCGAGGCGTACGGGTGTGACGTGGGCGACCGGTCGTCGGTGGAGGCGGCCGTCGCGTACGCCGTGGACGCCTTCGGCTCGCTCGACGTGCTGGTCAACAGCGCGGCCCGCTGCACGCCCGACGTCCCGCTCTTCGAGGACGGGCCCGATGAGGTGTGGGAGCGCGACCTCGACCTCACTCTGACCGGCGCGTACCGCTGCTGTCGCGCGGCGCTCCCGCACCTGGTGGCCTCGGGGCGCGGCGCGATCGTCACCATCGGTTCCGTGAACGGCATCCAGGACTTCGGCAACCACGCCTACAGCGCCGCGAAGGCCGGGCTGATGTCGCTGACCCGTACCCTCGCCGGGCACGCGGCGCCGCGCGGGGTCCGCGTCAACCTGGTGGCGCCGGGCACGGTCCGCACCTCGGCGTGGGAGGGCCGCGCCGCCGAGCTCGACTCGGTGGCGCGGGTCTACCCGCTGGGGCGGGTCGGCGAGCCGGAGGACATCGCGGCGGCGGTCGCGTTCCTCGCCTCACGGGACGCGGCCTGGATCACGGGGACGACCCTGTGTGTGGACGGCGGTCTGCTGGCGGTCAACACCGCGTTCCATGAGGCGATACGGCCACTGCCGTGACGGACCGGTCCCGCGGCTAGGAGCGCAGCGGGCTCTCGGCACCCTCATGCGGGGCTGGGGCTGGGGCTGGATAGAACTGGGCGTACCAGCGGCGCAGCGCCCTGATCCCCTTCTCGTGCGGAAGCAGGACGGGGCGAGCCTGGTGGATCTTGTGGTCCCAGATCCGGACCTCCTCGCGCACCTCGTTCAGGGCTTCCGCGCGGAAGACCAGCTTGAGCGCGGGAGCCAGGAGCGGGAGGCGGGACGGCTTGCGGACGTAGTACAGCATCCGCATCTCGCTCGTGCGGTCGTCGACGGGGGTGGTGAGGGCGACGGCGGTCACCGACAGCACGGGGCCGTGGGCGCGGACCACCATGACGCCAGGCCCGTACATGAACGCGTCGAAGGTGTTGTCGATGTCCCAGCCGAACACGCGCCGGCGGATCCGGCCGCGGACCTCGGCGAACGGACCGTCCGTCCGCAGGTCCTGGACAGGTGGCTCGCTCTGACCGTGGATGAAGTGGAAGTGGGACTCGTCCACGATGTTCTCGCGCATCTCCTGGATGTGGATGCGCGCCCGGCAGGTGTCGTCGATGGGTTCGGTGAAGTCCCTGGATCCCGTCTCGGGGATGTCGGGTACCTCCCACGACGGCTCACCCGGCCCGGTGTGGACGAACACGAGCCCGCTGTGCTCACGGACCGGGAAGCCGCCGATGGCCACCTTGGGGGTCCGGACCGCGAACGGTGCCTCCACGCACCGGCCGTCCGCACCGAAGCGCCAGCCGTGGAACGGGCACTCCACGGTGCCGTCCACGACTTTCCCGCCGGCTCCCAGGTGCGCGCCGTAGTGCGGACAGTGCGCGTCCCGTACCGCGGGCCGGCCGTCCGCTCCGCGGAAGGCGATGAGGGCACGTCCGAAGTAGTGCAGGCTGACGACCCGGCCCGGCCGCAGCTCGGCGCTGCGGAGCACGGCGTACCAGCCGTACGGGACGGACGGCATCGGATACTCGTCGGCTCGCGGATCGCGAGGTAAGTCGGGCAGGTTGTCATGGCTACGACCAAAGCGCATGCCCCGATGCTAACGGCCTTGTCGAGTACGGATCTTCTCCCGAATTTCGGGCGGGTTCGGCACGGAGGGCGAGGTCGTTAGCATCGGGGAGTACACCGGCCGGATCTGCTACGAGGTGAGGGGGCGCCCGCACTTCCTGCTGAAGGCGACCAACGGGGAACAGACGGAGGGCCGCAGGCCGTGCAGCACGACGAGGGGTCTCATTCGCTGATGCGCGCGGCCACACACACCACGGCCACACACACCACGGCCTCATGCACGCCGAACCCTCCCAAAGCCCGCCCCGCACCGGCGCGCCCCATCTCGGGCCAGATCCTGGCCTTCGCCCTGGTCGGTGTGGTGAACACCGCGACCTATTACGGCCTTTACCTGCTGTTCCTCATGCGCCTGCCGTATCTCGCGGCCCACCTTCTCGCCTTCGCCCTGAGCATGACGGGATCGTTCTTCCTGAACGCGCGGTTCACCTACCGCACGCGCCCGACCTGGCGGAAATTCCTGCTGTTCCCCCTGACCAACGCCACCAGCTTCCTGATCACGACAGCGGGCGTCTACCTGATGGCCGGTGTCCTGCACGCCGGCCATCGGCTCGCCCCGCTGCTCGCCTCCGGAGCGGCGGTTCCGGTGACGTTCGCGGTGTCCCGGACGATCATGCTGCGGGGTGCCGCTACGGCCGGGGCGAAGGGCACACCCGAGGGCACCCGTTTGGAGTCGGACGCACGGTGACCGGGCCGTCGCGGTCCGGAGTCGATCCCGGGCGCGGAAGCGCGGTGGGCGCGGGCGGCGCACACTGGGAAGCGGGTGGCGGGAAAATGGGCGGCGGTTGGTGCTCGTAGGGGGTGTCGGCCGATGACGCAGTCGCAGGAAAAGAGAGCCCTCACCCGCGCGGGACTGTGGCGATGGCGCCGCAACCCGCTGAGACGAGGCAGCGACCTCGTGGAGGCGTGGGTGCTGCTGGTGGCCTGGGTGCTGGCCGTGGTCGGCGGTGCCCTGGTCGGAGCGACGGCTGCCGAGTCCGCGGACCACACCTTCGAAGGGCAGCGGGCCGAACGCCGCGCGGTGGCCGCCACGGTCGTCGAGAACGCCAGGAACGCCGTCGACAGCAAGGCCGCGGCGTCCCGGCGCGTGGCGGACGACGACCTGGCCTGGGTCACCGTCCGCTGGAGGTCAACGGGCGGCGTGGAGCACACGGGCCGCACCCAGGTGGCGCCCGGCACCCGGCCCGGCACCCGCGTCACCGTCTGGACCGACCGGCACGGCGTCCTGACGGCGCGGCCGCTCGACCCCGGCGACGCGCGGGTGGAGGCGGCCCTGCTGGGCACGATGGCCGCGGCCTTCTCGGGCGGGGCCGTATGGGCCTGCGCGTACGGCGTACGCGAGCGGCTGGAGCAGCGGCGCATGGCGCAGTGGGACGAGGAGTGGCGGCGCATGGACACCCGGTGGGGGCGGAGGACGGGGTGACGTCGAGCGGCGCCGATCCACGCGCCGATCCCGGGAGCCCCGGCCGGGGTCGGCCCTCACCTGTCGTGTGGGCGCCCGGAACGAGGCCGCTCAGCCCGCCCAGCGGCGCACGAGTGCTCGCCGAAGCAAATCGGTCATGTGCGTGGCTTGTTGCCGTGAGGTTTCCTGGCATGGGCGGATCCGTGTCCGAGGGCCCGTTAGGATCACGGCGTGGTCACGGCTTGCTTACCTCTGCGCATGGCGCGGTCCCGCTCCGGTGCGGGTCCGCTGTTGCGTCTGCTGGCTCTCGCCGCGCTGCTGTTGGGCGTCGTCCTCACGCACGGAGCGAGCCCCGACGGCATCGCGGGACAGCTGGTGACCAGCGCGGCGGCGCCTGCCGACGGAGCGGCCGAGAAGGCCCACGGCGCGACGGACGCACACGGCTTGATGCCTCCGACCGCCAAGGACGAACGCCACGGCGACCATGCCCCGTCACATCCGGCCGAGCACTGCGCCGCCGGACAGGCCTACCAGGGCCCGGCCCTCACCCAGCCGTGCTTCGCAGTGTCGGTTGGCGAACCGGTCAGCCCCCGGCGAGTCACGGTGCACCGGAGCCTCACCGAGCCCGAGCGCTCCGTCTCGTCGTCAGGAAGCCTCAGAGCAGCGGTCGTCCAGCAGGTCTAGAGCCCGGCGAACTCCTCTACTCCCACTGTTCCGTCGCGCGTCCGAGGCCGACGTTCGGGTCCGATTCCCGGGTTTGAGCCCGGTCCGAGCCTGAGCCCGGTCCGAGCCTGAGCCCGAGTTCGGGTCCGGGTCCGAGCCCGCGTCCGACGGACAGCAGGACCGTTTGCCGTACACGCCCGACTCATGCCCGCTGCCGCCGGGCGCCATGGCTCCCGCCGTGGTGCCCTGGAGCGCGGCGCCCGGAGAACCTGTTGCCGACCCCTACCCGCATGCCCGCACGCACCACCCACGGAACCCTCACCGCATCGCGCCGACTGCGTCGGCTGATGGCTCTCGTGAGCAGCACCCTGCTCGCGGTGATCGGCCTGTGCGCCCTCGCACACGGCCCCTCCTCCGACGACAGACATGCGCCGACCCCGTCCGCTGTGCCGACGTCCACGCCCATCGCCCCCGCAACCACCGTCGCCGTGGCGGGCGATGAGGCACCACATGGTTCCCATCGCCATCACGGCGGGGACGAGTGCGCGGCGGACGGAGCCCTCCGTACGACGACCGCCGTGGCCGAGCAACCACCCGCCGCCACGGGGGCGGTGCCCCTCTCCGGTGTTCTCACGACCGTGAGGCGTCGTCCGTGTCGGCTGTGCGGACGCCGCAGAGCACGCACGGGACGGATGGCGCTCGTTCGCACCTCACGCTGGCGGATCTAGACCTCTCGCCCGCAGCCGACCGCACCGGCTGCCGCGCCCACCCGCCGACGGGCAGGTCCGACCGACCTGCCGCCCCGGGGCCGTGGCGCGAGACGAGCACGCCCACGCAGGCCCCCGCATTCATCGAGCGAGAGCGAACGGAAATGCACTCCCTGACGAACACGAACATGACCATGAGCACGAACACGAACACGAGCACGACCATGAGCACGAGCACGAGCACGAGCACGGACACGAACACCGCCACGGCCACGGCCACGGCCACGGCCCCGACCACGAACACCCCTGTCGCACCCAACCGTTCCGCCTTGTCGGCGCTGGTCGGGAACACCCCGCTGCTGCGCGTGTCGGAGCCCCTGGCCCCGGCGGGCCGCGGGTTCTGGGCGAAGCTGGAGGGCTTCAACCCCGGCGGCATCAAGGACCGGCCGGGTCTCTACATGGTCGAACGGGCCCGCGCCCGCGGGGATCTGCGTCCTGGCGGACGGATCATCGAGTCCACCAGCGGCACCCTCGGCCTGGGCCTCGCCCTGGCCGGACTGGTGCACGGCCACCCCGTCACCCTGGTCACCGACCCCGGCCTTGAACCGTCCATGACGCGGCTGCTCGGTGTCTACGGCGCCCATGTCGACATCGTCGACGAGCCCCACCCCACGGGTGGCTGGCAGCAGGCGCGGCGCGACCGGGTCGTCGAACTGCTTCGGGAACACCCGGGTTCCTGGTGCCCCGACCAGTACAACAACCCCGACAACACCGCCGCGTACACCCCGCTGGCCCTCGAACTCGCCTCCGAGCTGGGGCACATCGACGTCCTCGTGTGCAGTGTGGGCACCGGCGGGCACTCCGCGGGCGTCGGCCGGGTGCTGCGGCAGCTCTACCCGGAGATCACGATCGTCGGCGTCGACACCATCGGCTCGACCATCTTCGGCCAGCCCGCCCGTACCCGGGTGATGCGTGGCCTCGGCTCCAGCATCTATCCGCGCAACGTGGCGTACGACTGCTTCAGCGAGGTCCACTGGGTCGCCCCGCACGAGGCGGTATGGGCCTGCCGGAAGCTGGCGGCATCCCACTACGCCACCGGCGGCTGGAGCGTGGGTGCCGTGGCGCTCGTGGCGGGCTGGCTGGCCCGCACCATGCCCGCCGACGCGCGCATCGCGGCGATCTTCCCCGACGGGCCGCAGCGCTACCTCGGCACGGTGTACGACGACGAGTACTGCGCCCGGCACGGGCTTCTGGATGTGCCGCCGCCCCCGGAGCCGGAGCTCATCGGCCGAGCCGACGAGAGGGAGGTCGCCCGCTGGACCCGGTGCACCGATGTCGTCGACCCGCTCGTCCTGCGTGCGCCCTCGGAGGAGGAGGGCAAGTGAAGGGGACTCTCGCACAGCTGCGGTCGTACGAGCGCAGCGTCCAGCTGTTGATGGTGAACCAGTTCACCATCAACCTCGGCTTCTACATGCTGATGCCGTACCTGGCCGCTCACCTGTCCGGAACGCTCGGTCTGGCCGGCTGGCTGGTCGGACTCGTCCTGGGCATACGGAACTTCAGCCAGCAGGGCATGTTCCTCGTCGGCGGGACGCTGGCCGACCGGCTCGGCTACAAGCCGCTGATCGTCGCCGGGTGCGTGCTGCGCACCGTGGGCTTCGCGACGCTCGGGCTGGTGGACTCGCTGGCCGCGCTGCTCGCCGCGTCGGCCGCGACCGGTCTCGCGGGCGCGTTGTTCAACCCGGCGGTACGGGCCTATCTCGCGGCGGACGCGGGGGAGCGCAGGGTCGAGGCGTTCGCTCTGTTCAACGTCTTCTATCAGGCGGGCATCCTGCTCGGGCCCCTCGTGGGCATGGTGCTGACCGGGGTGGACTTCCGGATCACCTGCCTGGTGTCGGCCGGGATCTTCGCGCTGCTGTCCGTCGTGCAGATCCGTGCCCTGCCCACCCGCGGGGCTCAGGACCGCGAGGAGCCGGCCGAGCAGGGCCGCGAGAGCGTGCTCGCCCAGTGGCGGGGCATCCTCGCCAACCGGCCGTTCCTGCTCTTCTCCGGCGCCATGATCGGCTCGTACGTCCTCACCTTCCAGGTCTATCTGTCGCTGCCGCTGGAGGTGCGCCGGCTCGGCGGCGACGGCGAGTTCGGTACGGCGGCGGTGGCGGTGCTGTTCGCGGTCTCCGGGCTGAGCACGATCCTCGGGCAGACGAGGGTGACGGCCTGGTGCAAGGCCCGGTACGAGCCGGGGCAGTCGCTGATCCGGGGGCTGGCCGTGATGGGCCTGGCGTTCGTGCCGCTGCTGGCGGCCACCGCCGTGCCCGTCCCGGAGTCCGGTGTGGGGCTGTGGCTACTGGCCGCGGTGCCGCCGACGCTCGCCGCGCTGCTGCTGGCCGTCGGCACGATGATCGCGTACCCGTTCGAAATGGACACGATCGTCCGGCTCGCCGGTGACCGTCTCGTCGCCACGCACTACGGGCTCTACAACACGATCTGCGGGATCGGTATCACGCTCGGGAACCTGCTGACCGGCGCGGCACTCGACGCCGCCCGCGCGGCGGGGATGCCCGCGCTGCCCTGGATCTCGCTGTGCGCGCTGGGCGGCGCCTGCGCGGCCGCCCTGTACGGCCTGCACCGTACGGGCCGGCTGGCGACTCCGGCGCCGCAGCCCGCGGCCGTGTGACACGGCGGCAGTGAGGGGAGGGGGCGGGTGCCGCACAGGGCACCCGCCCCTGCCGAGCACCCGCCCCTGCCGAGCACCCGCCCCTGCCGGGCGTCCGAACCGGTGCCGGGCTCAGCCGTTCCCGCTCTCGTCGTACGGGTCGCGCGGAGCTTTGACCAGGTGTCCGGCCGGAGCACGGGCGGTGCTGCCCGGCAGCACCGCCCCGGCCAAGGGCACGGTGGGCCGGTTGCTTGCCCTCCCCTTCCGGTACGCCAGTCGCGCTGCGGCTGGTCAACGCGCGTTCCGCGCCGGGCAGTAACGAAATCGGGGGGGTGCCTCTATGTCTTTCGTCAAGCGAGGCGTGGGGTCCGGGGTTCGTAGAA
>NZ_BMVM01000028.1 GCF_014650715.1 Streptomyces bluensis
CTCAAAGGCCAACCACCCGCCAGCCGCGTCCCCAACCTCACAGGGCAATACAACTAGGGCCTGTTGCGAAAGTCCCGTCGTCCGCCCGAAGGGCGGGCCCGGCGGCGTCCGGTGCGTGCTCTCGGCGTGCCGGGCGCAGGCCCTCGTACTGGATGTACTTGGGCCTGTGCCCGGTGCGGCGAGAGGGCGTGCCGGGCGTCGCCGGGCAGGCGGGACTTTCGCAACAGGCCCTAGGGATCTCCGCGACGCTCACCGGCTCTCCCGGAACGAGAACTCGACCCCGTCCGCCGCCAGTTCGGCCAGCCACTCCTGCGACCGCTCCGCCGTCTGAGCCGCCCGGCTGAGCCCCGGTGGGAGGGAGCCGTCGAGGATGTGCCGTACGCCGAGGGCGAGGGGGCGGGAGACGCAGCGGGCCATCGCGCTCTCCTCCGTGGTGCCGACGGCGTCGAGCAGGTAGCGGCCCGACCAGCGCTCGCCCGACCCTGCCGTCACATCGAGCGACACCGCGAGGACGACACGGTCGCGGTCGGCCTCGGTGGTGGGGTACGTCGCCGCCAGCTGTCGTGCCAGCGCGGCGATGCGTTCGTCGTCGCCGCGTTCGAGCTCCGCGAAGACCGGCGCCCAGGCGGCCAGCCAGCCGTCGAGGCGGAGGGTGCCGCGGACGAAGGTGCGGGGCTTCCAGGCGGCCGGGAGAGCGTACTGGTCGACGAAGGGGACGCTGTCGCGGTTGGGGTAGGCCTCGAAGGTCTCACCGTCGATGACATGGGAGCGGGTCGCCTGCCAGGGGCGGGCCGCCGTCGTCTCCGCGCCGTCCTCGATGTAGCGGGCCGGTGCGCGCAGAGCGCCCAGAACCCCCGCCGGGGCCCAGCTGAAGCGGTACTTGAAGTCGTTCGGTACCGCCGGGATGCCGCCACAGTACGAGGTGAGGGTGTACGTGGCGGCGGTGCTCGCGCCGACCGCCCGCTCGGCCCGCGCGATGAGGCCCTGGGCGAAGAGGTGGTCGATGCCGGGGTCCAGGCCGGCCTCGGTGAGAACGGTCAGACCCGTGGCCTCGGCTTCCGGCACCTGGTCGAGGACCGCGTCCGAGACATAGCTGGAGCAGGCGAAGTGGGCCCGCCGTCCGATGGCGGTGGCCAGCAACGGCGCGTGCTCCGGGGCCGGGAGCATCGAGACGACCACGTCCCCCGGGGCGAGTTCGGCCGCGAGCGCGGGGAGCGTGTACGCGCGGGGCTCGGCGCGGCCCGTCAGGCCCCGGGCCGCCAGGGTGCCGGCGGCGCGTTCCTCGGTGCGGTGCCAGAGCCGTACGCGGTCGGCGACGTCGCACAGGGCGCCGAGTCCGCTGCCCGTGGACAGGCCCGCACCGATCCAGTGGACCGTGCCGCTCGCGGAAACGGCCCCGGTCCCGGTCGCGCCCTCAGTCATCGTCGAACTCCCCTCCTCCGATACCGGATTCCCGCAACGCCTCATGGAAGCGGGCCAGGCAGCGCCCCCACGGTCCGGTGACGCCGAAGTCCAGCAGCTGCGGCAGCAGCGAGCCCGAGAAGTCGGTGCTGGCCTCGCGCGGCAGCAGGGACGGCAGGTTGTCGATGGCGATGAGGTCGAGCGGCGGCCGCTCACGCAGGCGCCGTACGGGGTGTTCCCAGTCCGTGGTCGTGTCGTAGATCGGCAGCACGTTCATGGGTGAGCCGACGTCGACGGTGACGTCCGAGAGGGTGCGCAGCCCGCGGTCGGGGTCGTCGAGGTCCTTGTCCGTCAGGAAGGGCGGCACCGGCCGGGTCGTCAGCACGGTGTTGACCATCAGCTCGTGGTCGAGGAGGGCCCGCCGGTCCAGGTCGCGGGTCTCGGCCAGGTCCCAGCAGGTGGGCGCGATCCCGGCCTCGCCGAGCGCGACGCGCGCCCCGCGGCCGCTGCGGCCCAGGGCGCCGATCACCAGCGCGCTCACCTCTCCCCCGGACGCGCGGAGCCGCTCCTCCAGCTCCTCCTTGCCCGTGGGCCGCAGCGGGGTGTCGAGCACGCCCCGGTGGTGGAGCACGGCGAGGGCCGCGCCGATGTACCCGGCCCAGTATCCGAAGGCGGCGAGTCGGCGGCCCTCGTCGTCGACGAGGTACTCCAGGTCCAGCAGCGCCCCGCCCCCGGCGACGAACCGGTGCAGCAGCGCCTCCGCTCCGGGCTGCCCCTTGTAGGCGTGCCCGAAGAAGATGTGGCGATGCGTCAACTCGGTGGGCCGGTCCGGGAGTTCCTTGAGTCCGACGATCACCGCGTGCCGGGGTGCGGTGACCCAGGAGCCCGCCGTCGTGACACGGCACCCGGCAGCCTCGTACTCCTGCGTCGGGAAGATCCGCTGGGGGGACTCCTCCACCGTCAGCGTGATGCCGTTCTCGACGAGCCGGGCGGCGTCCGAGGGGACGATCGGGGTGCGGCGTTCGGTGGAGCGGGACTCGTGGCGGAGCCACAGGTGGAGCTGGGTCATACCAGGTTGACCTCCGGGCGCGCGGCGTCGGCGGCGAACCGGTCGACGCTCAGGGGGCTGATGTCGACGAAGGGTACGCGGCCCAGGTACAGGTCGCGGACCACCTCGCCGACGGCCGGGCCCTGGAGGAAGCCGTGGCCGGAGAAACCGGTGGCGTACAGGAAGCGGGAGCACGAACCCGCCTCGCCGATCAGCGCGTTGTGGTCCGGGCTGATCTCGTACAGGCCGGCCCAGCCGCCCGTCCGGCGCAGGTCGAGCAGGGCCGGGGCGCGCCGTTCCATGGCCTCGTACAGGCGGGGGATCCAGCGGTCGTGCGTCTCGGTGGCGAAGCCGGGGGTCTCGTCGGGGTCGGACATGCCGACGAGGAGGCCGGGGCCCTCGGTGTGGAAGTAGAAGCTGCTGGCGAAGTCGATCGTCATGGGGAGGTCCGGCGGCAGGTCCGGGACCGGTTCGGTGACGGCGATCTGACGGCGCAAAGGCTCCACCGGGAGGTCCACGCCCGCCATGGCGCCGACGGCCCGGGACCAGGGGCCGGCCGCGCAGACGACGGTGTCGGTGGCGATCCGGCCCCGGCTGGTGGTCACCGCCGTGATGGTGTTCCCGCGGGTCTCGATGCCGGTGGCCTCGCAGTGCCGCAGCACTCTCGCACCGTGGCGGCGGGCCCCGGCCGCGTAGCCGTGGACCACGGCCTCGGGCGTGCAGTGCCCGTCGTCGGGCGAGAACGCGGCGGCCAGCAGGCCGTCGGTGGTGATCAGCGGGCAGAGCCGCTGTGCCTCGGCGGGGTCGAGCATGCGGCTGGGCACACCGAGGGTGTTCTGCAGCCGGACGCCCGCTTCGAAGGCGGCGACCTCCGCCTCGGTCGACAGCAGGAAGAGGTAGCCGACGCGGTGCAGTCCGATGTCGTGGCCCGGTTCCTCTCCGAAGCGGGCGAACGCCTCCAGGCTGCGGGCGCCGAGCTGGATGTTGAGCTCGTCGGAGAACTGGGCGCGGACGCCGCCCGCCGCGCGTGCGGTCGAGCCGGAGGCCAGCTCGTCACGCTCGACGAGCACGACGTCGGGCACGCCGGCCCGGGCGAGGTGATAGGCGATGCTCGTGCCGATGACCCCACCACCGATGACGACGACGCGTGCGTTGTGCATCACGGGTTGGGTCTTCCACGGCCGGGGAGGGTTCATGCGGCGCAAGCGGGACGAGGCCGCGCCCCTTCAGGGGCGCGGGGCAGTGACACCATGCGGCTCCGCCGCGCGGGCGCGAGCAACCCCGAACAACCCGCAGACAGCAAACAGCCTCAAGAAGAACGGACCGCCGCTGCCTCCAGGTGAGGCAAATAGTGGTCCAACCGCTCCCGCTTCGTGCGCAGGTAGGCAATATTGTCCTCACACGGAGTGATCAGCAGCGGCACCTGCTCGGCGACCTTGATCCCGTGCCGCAGCAGCGCCTCCCGCTTGCGCGGGTTGTTCGACATCAGCCGTACCGAGCGGACCCCGAGGTCGTGCAGCATCTCCGCCGCGACCCGGTAGTCACGGGCGTCCACGGGCAACCCGAGCGCGATGTTCGCCTCGACCGTGTCCAGGCCCTCCGCCTGGAGCTTCATCGCCTGGAGCTTGGCGAGCAGGCCGATGCCCCGGCCCTCGTGCCCGCGCAGATAGACGAGGATGCCCCGGCCCTCGGCCACGATGGACCGCAGCGCGCTGTCGAGTTGGTCGCCGCACTCGCAGTGCTGGGACCCGAACGCGTCACCGGTCAGGCATTCCGAGTGCAGGCGGGTGAGTATTCCCTCACCCTCGGCGGCGCTGATATCGCCGTACACGAGCGCGACTTGTTCCTCACCACGGTCCTGGTCGAGGTAACCGACGGCCTCGAAGTCGCCGTACACGGTGGGCAGGGGCGCATTCACCACGCGTACGGCACCGGAGGCCTGGGCATTCGCGCCGAGCACGTCAGCAGTTTCTGTCATGATCTGGTTCCTATCTGGTAAGCCCTGACGTCATGGGAAAATGCCGGAGCATCAGCGGAGACGAAAGGCCGGGAAAACATGAGCAGTTCGGGAACGCAGCCGACTCCGAAGGGGCCGCTGCCGACGGTGTCCGTGCCGGTGCCGGCGGACACCACCGAGGACGTACGGGCGCGAGGAGCGGGCGTGGCCCGGCAGGTCGCGGTGCTCCCCGTCGGCAGTCTCGAACAGCACGGCCCGTATCTGCCGCTGGCCACGGACACGCTGGTCGCCTGCGCGGTGGCCCGGGAGATCGCCGCGGCGTACCCGGTGCACCTGCTGCCGCCCGTGACCATCTCCTGCTCGCACGAGCACGCGGCCTGGCCGGGCACGGTGAGCATCTCGGCCGTGACCCTGCACGCCGTGGTCCGGGACATCGCGGCCTCCCTGCGCCGGTCGGGTGTCCAGGCGCTGGTCGTGGTCAACGGGCACGGCGGGAATTACGTCCTGGGAAATGTGGTGCAGGAATCCACCGCCGAGGGACATCGCATGGCGCTCTTCCCGGCGCTGGAGGACTGGGACGCCGCGCGGGAACGGGCGGGTGTCGAGACCTCGCTGCTCAGTGATATGCATGCGGGAGAAATAGAGACCTCCATCCTTCTGCACTGCCATCCCGAATTGGTCCGGCCGGGTTACGAGTCCGCCGATCTGCTTGCCGACGACCGCCGTCATCTCCTCTCCCTCGGTATGCCGGCCTACACCGAGTCCGGTGTCATCGGCCGTCCTTCGTTGGCGTCCGCCGAGAAGGGAAAGGAGCTTCTGGCGGGGCTGGTGGACGCCTTCGGGGCGTACTTCTCCGTGGTCACGTCCTCCTGACGAACCCTCTTCGCCCGCAGGCCCAGGTACCAGCGCGCGACCAGTACGAGGGCGCCGGGCAGGGCGGCCGCGAAGCTGAGCACGCCGTACACCACGGCCACGGTCAGTCCCTGGGAGGCGCCCAGGCCCGCCGCCGCGAACGACCAGGCGGTGACGCCCTCCCGGGGGCCCCAGCCGCCGACGTTCAGCGGCAGGGCCATGGCGAGCAGCGCCAGCACCGCGAGCGGTACGAGTTCGGTCACGGACGCGGTGGTTCCCGCGACCCGGGCGGCGAGCAGGAACATCACCACGTACCCGGCCAGCGTCGCGACCGAAGAGATCAGGACGGCGGGCCAGTTGCGGCGGCCGAGCAGGACGTGGCGTGCCTCGACGAGCAGGGCGCGCGGCGCACGGCCGCGGCGCACGGCGCCGGTCGTGCGGCCCATGCGGACCGCGGCCCAGATCGCGAGCCCGCCCAGCGCGGCGAGTCCCAGCAGGGCGGCGAACCGGCGGGTCTCCTGCAGTACCGGGGAAGGCTGGGTCAGCAGGACCGTTACACCGACCACGACCAGCGCGATCTGCCCCGCGGTGCGCTCCAGTACGACCGCGCGGACGCCGCGCCCCATGTCGCCGGAGCTCTGCCCGTGCCGCACGGCGCGGTGGACGTCGCCGAGGACGCCGCCGGGCAGGGCCGCGTTGAGGAACAGCGCACGGTAGTAGTCCGCGACGGCCGGCCCCAGCGGCAGCCGGATGCCCAGCCCGCGCGCCACCACGCACCAGCGCCAGGCGCTGAGCACCGTGGTGACCGCGCCGATGGCGAGCGCCGCCGCCAGGGTGGGGGCGTCGACGCGCCGCAGCCCGTCGAGGAGGACTCCGGTGCCGAGCCGCCAGACCAGTACGCCGAGGATGGCGGTCCCGGCGAGGGTGCCGAAGTGGGTGCGCAGGGCGCGGAGCGCCTTCTTGGTGGGGCGTGCCTCGGCCGCCGGCTGCTCGGCGAGGGGCGCCTCGTGCGGGCGCGGGTCCGGCACTGCCGTACGCGGATCGGTGCCGGGCAGCGCCTTGCGCGGGTTCGTGGTGGACGAGCAGGTGCGCAGGGTCACGTCGGGCAGGGCCGCGTCCGGCTTCCGGCACGTCCTCACGCCACGAGGCGGGACGCGTTCCGCGCCGGCCCGTCGATGTGCCTCGACCGCTTCCTCCACCGGTGCGGTCATGACGTCCCGCCCGTCGGCCGGGGCAGGGCCAGTACGTCGCTGTGGTGGACCACCACCCGCACGTCACCGGCCGCGCACTGCTCCAGCCGCCGCTCCAGGTACGCCTCGGCACGCTCCGTGAGCTCGGGGCGCTGCTCGCATGCGGCACCGACCCAGCCGCGCAGCCACTCCTGCGTCAACTCGGCCTGTTCGGCGCCGAGTTGCCAGGGGCTCGGGTGCACCCGCACGGTCGCGCCCCGCTCGGAGAAGGCCTCGCAGGCCACGGTGACCGCGTCGGGGCCGAGCAGGTCGCCCCGGCGCTGGTGGGCGTTGAAGGCCTCCGCCATCTCGGCGTCCAGGGGGTCGGAGGGGGTGAACTCCACCCGGCCGGCGACGGACAGCGTCAGCAGGGCCGGGCAGCCGGCGCCCACGCAGGCCTCGGCGAGAGCCGCGATCTCGTCCGGGGTGAGGACGTCGAGCAGCGCGGAGGCCGTGACGAGCGAGGCACCCTCCAGGTCGGCCGCCGTCAGGTGCCCCAGGTCGCCGCGCCGTGTGGTGACCGTGACGGGGCTGCCGTCACCCGCCGCGCGGGGCGCCCGCGCGGCGGCCAGGCGGAGCAGGTCCGCGTCGTGGTCGTGCAGCACCCAGTGCTGGGCGCCGTCGAGGAGGGGTGCGAGCCAGCGGCCCATGGAGCCGGTGCCGCAACCGAGGTCGTGGACGACCAGGCCCTTGGCGCGGCCCGGCAGGTTGGCAAGCCGGATGCGCAGCGGGTCGAGGAGGTCGGCGGCCCGGGCGGCGGCGTCGGCGGGCTCACGCAACTGAAGCCACTGGGGCGCGTAACCGTGCTCCTCGGGCGGTGCG
This sequence comes from Streptomyces bluensis, assembly GCF_014650715.1. Lineage (GTDB taxonomy): Bacteria > Actinomycetota > Actinomycetes > Streptomycetales > Streptomycetaceae > Streptomyces > Streptomyces bluensis. The sequence goes on from NZ_BMVM01000028.1 coordinate 7,310, forward strand.
CTCGGGGCGTCGGCCGTGCCCTCGCCGCGCCCGGCCAGGCTGAGGCTCGTCCCCGGTGTGTTCTCCGCGGTCGCCGCGGGTGTCGTCGTACTCATCTCACGCCGCCTTCCGTGGTTCGTGGCGCAGCCGTCCCAGCACTCCGGCGAGGCTGCGGGCCGTTCTGGCCCAGCCGCCCAGCGCGGCCCGGCGGCCACGGGCCGCGGCCTTGAGGCGGCGCCGTACGTCGGCCTCGCCGAACCAGCCGCGCAGTTCGGCGGCGATGGCCGCGGGGTTCTCCGGCGGTACGAGGATGCCGGGCACCCCTCCGTCGGGGGCGCGGCCCACGGCCTCGGGCAGTCCGCCGACATCGGTGGCCAGCACGGGGATACCGCGGGCGAGGGCCTCGGTGACGGCCATGCCGTACGTCTCCGCGTAGGAGGTGAGGACCATGAGGTCGGCGGCGGCGTAGCTGGCGTCGAGTTCGGCGCCGGCCTGCGGGCCCGCCAGGTGCAGCCGTCCCTCCAGGCCGAACTTCTTGACGAGGGCCCGGATGTGGTCGACGTACTCGGGGTCCTGTTCGAGTCCGCCCACCAGGACGCAGCTCCACGGCAGGTCGGTGACGGTCGCGAGGGCCTCCACCAGCCGGTGCTGTCCCTTGCGCGGGGTCACGGCCGCGACGCACAGCAGCCGGGAGACGCCGTCGGTGCCGGAGGCGAGGGGTGCGATGTCGGCGCCGGGGGCGGCGACGTGGACCCGCTCGGGGGCGAGCCCGTGGTGGGACACGAGGCGTCGTACGGCCCAGTCGCTGGTGGCGATCACGGCGGGCACGGCCCGCAGGGTGGCCCGCTCCAGCGCGTCGAGTTCCGCGGCGTCCTCGGCTTTCAGACCGGTCTCGTCGGCCAGCGGAAGGTGCACGAGCACGGCCAGGCAGAGTCGTTCGGCCTCGGGGGCCACGATCTCGGGGACGCCGCAGGCGACGAGTCCGTCGAGGAGGACGACGGTGCCGTCGGGCAGGTCCGCCAGGGTGCGGGCGAGTTCGGCGCGGGCGTCCGCGTCCGGCCGGGGCCAGTTGCCGTCGATCATGCGCTTGTGGACCTGCCAGCCGAAGCCGGGCAGATCGAGGCAGATCCGGCGGTCATAGGCGTTGCCGCCGCTCGGCCGGGACGGGTCGTCGACACCGCCCGGCATGACGAAGTGCACGGAGCGCAGGGACATGGGGATGATCTGGGCGTTCTGCAGGGCCGCGTTCTGGACGGGTACGTAGTCGAGCGTCGTCTGTCCGTCCCTGGGCACCCGGGGTGCGGGGGCCTCGTCAACGGGCGCCTGGCCGATGGTTGCTTGGTCGATGGTCGCCGGGCCGATGGTTGCTTGGTCGATGGTCATGTCGGTCACAGGTCACGCTCGTAACTCGCCCAGGCGATGTGCGACTCGTGGAGGGTGACGGTGATGCCCGCGATTCCCTTGGCGCCCTCGCCCAGGGCGCCCTTGTGGATGCGCTCGGCGAGGCGGTCGGCGATGACCTTGGCGAGGAACTCCGTCGAGGTGTTGGTGTTCGCGAAGTCGGGCTCGTTGTCGAGGTTTCGGTAGTTCAACTCGCTCGCCACGGCCCCGAGTTCCTGGGTGGCCAGCCCGATGTCGACGACGATGTTGTCGTCGTCCAGCTCGGCGCGGCGGAAGGTGGCGTCCACGAGGAACGTGGCCCCGTGCAGGCGCTGCGCGGGTCCGAAGACCTCTCCGCGGAAGCTGTGGGCGATCATGATGTGATCGCGGACAGTGATGCTGAACAACGGACGACCCTCCAGTGCGGTGCGTCTGCCCCCGGCCGGGGCATGCCGTGTAGTACGGCTGGCCCCTACCCGTTGTTCACTCCTCTTTTGCTGTTTCTTCGGAGGTCAGGCTTCCGTTCGGCCCGGTCTCAGCCCGTTGGGGGGTCGGGACCGGGCGTGTGCCCTATTCGGTGTCGTACAGCACGCGGTGGCACAGTCCGGGCAGTTCACCGGAAGTGAGCGCGGGCAGCACATCGGGCAGTTCCTCGAAGTCGCACTCCCCGGTGACGAGCGCGTCGAAGGCGGGGTCGGCGAGCAGTTCGAGGGCGAGTGCGAGCCGGTCGGCGTAGGTGCGGCCGGCGCGCCGCGCCGGGGAGACGGTGCCCACCTGGCTGCTGCGGACGACGAGCCGCCGTGAGTGGAAGGCCTCACCGAGCGGCAGCGAGACCCGCCGGTCGCCGTACCAGCTGAGCTCGATCACCGTGCCTTCGTCGCGCAGGAGTTCCAGCGACCGGGTGAGCCCCTGTTCCGTGGCGCTGGCATGCACGACGAGGTCGCACTCCCCCAACGCGTCGGCGGGCAGCGCGAAGTCGGCACCGAGCGCGCGGGCGATGCCGGCGCGGGCGGGATCGGCGTCGACGAGTTGGACGCGCACACCGGGGTACTTGGCCAGCAGCGCGGCGACGGAACACCCGACCATGCCGCCGCCGACCACGGCGATCCGGTCGCCGATCAGCGGTGCCGCGTCCCACAGGGCGTTGACCGCGGTCTCGACGGTCCCTGCGAGGACGGCCCGCGTGGCGGGCACGTTCTCCGGTACGACGGTCACGGCGCTCGCGGGCACGACGTACCGGGTCTGGTGCGGATACAGACAGAAGACGGTCCGGCCCACCAGTTCCGCCGGCCCTTCCTCCACCTGTCCCACGCTGAGGTAGCCGTACTTCACGGGCCCGGGGAACTCGCCCTCCTGGAAGGGCGCGCGCATCGCGGTGTGCTGGCTCTCGGGCACGCCACCTCGGAAGACGAGGGTCTCGGTGCCGCGGCTCACCCCGGAACACAGAGTCCGTACGAGGACCTCTCCCTCGCCGGTCTCCGGCAGCGCGGTCTGACGGATCTCCCCCTGACCGGGCGAGCGGAGCCAGAAGGAACGGACTGTGCGGTTCATGTGGGTCTCTCTGAACGGTCGGGTGCTTCTCCACGTACGCAGCGGTGGGAGTCGCGCACACGGTACGCGGCGATGATCGACTCTGTCACACGTTCGGAAGGTATGCGGTGGCCCTGAACAACACGTACGACGCACGGCCGTTGTTCCAGGAGACGGCGGTGGGCGCGGGTGCGCAACTCCTGCTCCTTGCGTTCCTGGGCACGGCGATCGGGATGGGCCCGGCGGGCTGGCTGACGGGTCTGGCGTTCGCGCTCGCCACCTGGACGGTCCTGAACCGCGCCCTGCGCCGCACCCGGCCCCGCTCCTTCGGTCCGGCCAACCGTGTCACGCTCGGACGGGCGACGCTCGTCGGCGGCATCACGGCCCTGGTCGCCGACTCCTTCCAGAGCTCACCGCCGGTCTCCCTCTTCGTCGGTCTCACGGCGGTGGCGCTGATTCTGGACGGCGTGGACGGCAAGGTCGCCCGCCGCACGGGCACGTCGACGGCGCTGGGGGCTCGCTTCGACATGGAGGTCGACGCGTTCCTGATCCTGGTGCTGAGCGTGTACGTGTCGATGGCGCTCGGCCCGTGGGTGCTGCTGATCGGTCTGATGCGGTACGGGTTCGTGGCGGCGGCGCGGGTGATGCCGTGGCTGAACGGTTCTCTGCCGCACAGCATGGCGCGCAAGACGGTGGCGGCGGTCCAGGGCGTGGTGCTGCTGGCGGCGGCGTCCGGGTGGCTGCCGTACGGTGTGACGTTCTCTCTGGTGGCCGCCGCCCTCGGTTCGCTGCTGTGGTCCTTCGGGCGGGACGTCGCATGGCTGCTGCGGACACGGGAGGAGCGCACCGGCTCGCGTGCCGTGCTGACGCGGTCGGTCCGTACGGGCGAGTCCGCGGGGCCCACCGCCGCCTCCGACGACGGCACGGCGGAGACCGAACTCGCCCTCGACGAGAGGACGGACGTGGAAAGCGCCGGTATCGCGGCGCACGCGGACGCTGTGGGATCCGCCGTCGTCCCGCTCCCCCTGCGGAAGGCCGAACTCGCCGTCCGGTGACGTCAGGCCTGGGCCCGGTACCACAGGGTGACGGCCAGGCCCAGCCCGGCGAGGGCGATGGCGATCCGCAACGGGGTCTCGGGCAGCCGCCGTACGACCATGGGACCCACCCAGCTGCCCAGCAGGGCGCCGAGCCCGAGGACCACGGCGGCGATCCAGTCCACCGGCGCCACGACGGCGTACGCGACGGCCGCGGTGAGGTTCGCGGCCCCGGTCGCGATGTTCTTCACCGCGTTGGTCACGGCGAGCGGTTCGGCGGCCGCCAGCGACAGCACCGCCAGCATCAGCACCCCCGCGGCCGCGCCGAAGTAGCCGCCGTACAGTCCCACGAGCAGCACGGCGCAGGTCAGCGGGAAGGTGGGCCGGGCCGATCCGGGGTCCGGCGCCCGTGACGCCACCATCCTCCGCAGGGGATCGCGCACCAGGATCAGCACCGAGCCGAGGGCGATGAGCCACGGCACGACCGCCTCGAACGCCGAGGACGGGGTGCCGAGCAGCAGTGCGGCACCGACCGCGCCGCCGAGCGCGGCGATGACGCCCAGCCGCAGGAGCCGTTCCCCCTGGCCGCGCAACTCGGCCCGCGAACCGGCCGCGGTGCCCACGGTGTTGGAGAACAGCGCCACGGTGTTGGTCACGTTGGCGGCGACGGGCGGCAGCCCGACCGCGAGCAGCGCGGGGTAGCTGAACAACGAGGCCAGCCCTGCGACGGACCCCGCGAGCCCGGCCGCGACCCCGGCCAGCACGAGCATCGCCGCGGAGTCCCACCCCATCAGCCCTCGCCCGCCCTCCGGCCGTTCGGTCGACGGCTCTGGGCCATCTTCGAGGGCATGCCGTCTTACATGCAAGACAGCATCCACATACATGAACGCTCGCCCTGGTCGCCCTGCTCGGTGCCTTGAGCTTCGCCCTCGGCTTCCTCATGATGATCGCCGCCATGGTGGCGGTGTGGGTGCTGCCGCCCTGGCGCCGGTTCGCCAGGCTCGGTGCGACGTTCGGCGCCTTCGTTCTCCTGACGGTCGGCGCGGGACTGGGCGGACATCACCCTCGTCTCTGAGACGACGAGCGTCACCAACCGGGATAGCGGTGCCACCAGTGCGGGTCCCATCCTTTGACGTACTCACTGCCGCTGGGTGAGTCTTCGTCTTCCAGCAGCAGGTCGCAGGCCAGGGTGTCGAGCACCCACGCCAGTTCGTGACGGCTGACCAGGCCGAGCGGCAGTGCCTCGACCCCGTGTGCGGCACCGAGCAGCGCGCCGGCCACGCAGGCGACGGAGTCACCGTCCGGCGCGCCCGCCGCGAACTCCAGTGCGGCGCGGAAATCGGCGCGGTCGGGAAAGGATGCCGCTGCGTAGAGGCCACCGAGCAGCGCCGAGGGTGCGGTGGCGTCCGGCGCGAGCCGAGCCAGCCGTCCCGCGTCCGCCGGCTCGTCGACAGCGTGCCGGAACGCTGCCGAGAGATGCCTGTGCTCGTCGTCGGTGATGCGTTTCCCGAAGGACGCGAGGGCGGTGATCCCCGCGTGCAGCGCTTCCCGGGCGGATCCGCCGGAGTGGGGGGACAGCGGGCCGGGTTCTGGATCGGGGTGCGTCAGACAGTGGTGGACCAGGATGGCCGCATGGGTGGTGGCGGCCTGCGCGGCTGTGTCGCCGTGTGTGAGAGCAGCGAGCGCACCGGCCTGGGCGATGCCTCCGAGTCCGGTGACCGCGAGCGGAAGGGTCCGGGTCAGCGCGTGACAGCCCCGGCTCGTGGTGGCCATCTGCTCCTGGCCTTCCTCGATCCGGGACAGGGCCGTCACCGTGGCCGGTGCGCTACCGCGCCGCTCGGCCAGCGCGGGCACCCCGGCGAGCCAGCCGTCCGGCCACACCGCGTGGCCGTGGGAATTCCAGCGGCGCCGCATCGTCTCCGTCTCGATGCCCTGTAGGAAGGCCCACCGGCAGTAGGCGTGCAGGACCACCCCCGGCGCATAGCAGATACCCTTGTGTTTCCCGCGCACCTGGGCGCGGATGATGCCCTCGGCGGTGAAGCAGGCCAGTTGTGTGCTGACGCCGGCCCGCAGCGCCCCGCCGCCCGGCAGCCTGCCTCGCGCCCCGCCCATGGTGTCCCCAAGTGCCAGGCCGAGCATCATTCCGCGTACCCGGGACTGCCTCCTGAAGAGCTCCCTCTGTTGATCCTTTTCGTGGGGCAAGGCGGCGCGACTCCTTCCTTCGGACCTCAAGTGGGTACCCGGGTGATGACGATGCAGGGGCGGGCCAGGGCCCGTGCAGGTGGGCGAGCCAGGGCACGAGCGGTGCCGACCGTGCCCGCCGACCACCGTAGCGTCGCCTCTCCGAGAAGGGAGCCGGATGTGAGCGCGAACGACCGGCTGCGTGACTACCGGAGCAAACGTGATTTCGGGAGGACGAAAGAGCCTGGTGGAGGAAAGCGCCGCGAGGAATCCCTTGAGCAGGCACCCGAAGGCGACGCGCCCCGTTTCGTGGTGCAGATCCACGACGCCCGCAGGATGCACTTCGACTTCCGGCTCCAGGTCGACGACGTACTGAAGTCCTGGTCCGTTCCGAAGGGCCCGTCCAGCGACCCGCAGGACAAACGGCTGGCCGTCCCGACCGAGGACCACCCAATGGAGTACGAGGAGTTCGAAGGCGTGATCCCCAGGGGCGAGTACGGCGGCGGCACCGTCATCGTCTGGGACCACGGCACGTATGAGCCCCTGAGCCACGACCGCCGGGGCCGGCCCGTTCCTTTCGGGGAGGCGCTGGAGCGCGGACACGCCACGTTCCGGCTGCACGGCTCGAAGATGCGCGGCGAGTACGCGCTGACCCGGTTCCGCGACGGCGCGGACGGCGGCGAGGAGGCGTGGCTCCTGGTGAAGGCACGCGAGGGACGCGGCGGCCAGGCCGGACGGGGAACACCGGACCCCCGCCGTGCCCGCTCGATCCGCACCGGCCGCACACTCGCCCAGGTGGCGGCCGACAGCCGCCAGGAGTGAGCCCCGATGACGACGGGCCTGCTCGCCACGCTCCCCGACGCCCAGCGGCGTGCCTTGCGCCCGGCCCGGCCCGGAGTAGAGCTGGCCTCCCAGCCGATGCTTGCCACACTGAGCGAGCGACGCGAGTTCTCCGGCGACTGGGTCTTCGAACGGAAACTGGACGGGATCCGCGCGCTGGCCGTGCGCGAAGGAGACCGCGTCGGCCTGTACTCCCGCTCGGGCAACCGCATCAACGCCACCTACCCGGAGATCGTCGACGCGCTGGCCGACCAGGAGTGCGAGGACTTCACGATCGACGGGGAGATCGTCGCGTTCTCGCACGGCCGCACGGACTTCTCCCGCCTCCAGCAGCGGATGGGCCTCACCCGGCGCCGTGACGTCGAGGCCAGCCCGGTCTCCGTGACGTACTACGTCTTCGACCTGCTCCGCCTGGACGGCGCCGACACCGGACAACTGCCGCTGCGTGTCCGCAAGTCCCTGGTGCGCCGTGCCCTCACCTACCGCGATCCGCTGCGGATGACGACGCATCGCAACGAGGGCGGTGCCGACTTGCTGGCCGCCGTGTGCGCCCGCGGCTGGGAGGGCCTGATCGCCAAGCGCGCGGGCAGCCGCTACCAGCCGCGTCGCTCCCCGGACTGGCTGAAGCTGAAGTGCTCGCGGAGCCAGGAGTTCGTCATCGGCGGCTTCACGGCACCGGCGGGCAGCCGCGTCGGGTTCGGCGCCCTGCTGCTGGGCCACTACGAGGGCGGTGGCGCCGGCCGGCTGCGCTACGCGGGCAAGGTCGGCACGGGCTTCGACCACCGCACCCTCGTGGAGCTGCACCGCCGTCTGGAGGGCATGCGCAGGCCGACGTCACCTTTCGTCGACCGCGTTCGCGAGCCGCGTCCCCGGTGGGTCGAGCCGGAGCTGGTCGCACAGATCGCGTTCACCGAGTGGACGCGGGACGGGATGCTGCGCCATCCGCGGTTCCTGGGCTTGCGGGACGACAAGGCGGCGACCGAGGTGGTGCGGGAGCGGCCGTCCGGAGGCAGGGGCGCGTAAGCCCTTGGCGGGCACGACGCCCGGCGGTCATTCATGTTTGTGAATAAAAATCATGTATGCAGCTATTGACGCGTACGCAACAGAATCCTAGCGTCCAGGGAAAGCGCTTACTCCTCCCTGGATGCGGTATCCAGCCGTCCCGTCTGTTCATGCACGGGAACTGACCGCATCGTCGCACCCGTCCACCGAACTTGGGAGACACGATGCAACTGAGAACTGTGATCGCAGGTGTCAGCCTGCTGGCCGGCTCGCTCGTCGCGTTGTCCGGCAACCCGGCCCAGGCCGCGAGCTCAGTGCTGTACGTGGCGCCGAACGGCAGCGACGGCGCGGCCGGTACCGAGTCGGCCCCGACGACGCTCCCCTCGGCGATCAGCCGGATCGCTCCCGGTGGGACGATCCATCTGCGCGGCGGGACCTACCGCTACGCGCAGACGGTCACCATCCCGGCGGGCAACAACGGCACGTCGAGTGCCCGCACGAAACTGTCCGCCTACCCGGGCGAGACACCGGTCCTGAACTTCTCGGCGCAGAGCGAGGACGCGGCGAACCGCGGGCTCGCCGTGAACGGGTCGTACTGGCACGTCTCCGGCATCGTCGTCGAACGCGCCGGTGACAACGGCATCTTCGTCGGCGGCAGCAACAACGTCTTCGAGCGCACGGTGACGCGCTACAACCGGGACACGGGACTACAGCTCTCCCGAATGGCCTCCAGCACCCCCAAGGACCAGTGGCCGTCCAACAACCTCGTCCTGAGCGCGGAGTCCCACGACAACGCCGACTCCGACGGGGAGGACGCCGACGGCTTCGCCGCGAAGCTGACCACCGGCCCCGGGAACGTCTTCCGTTACGCCGTGTCCCGCAACAACATCGACGACGGCTGGGACCTCTACACCAAGACGGACACCGGAGCCATCGGCCCGGTGACCATCGAGGACTCCCTCTCCTACGACAACGGCACCCTCAGCGACGGCTCCCAGGCCGGGAACGGTGACCGCAACGGCTACAAGCTCGGCGGCGAGGACATCGCGGTCGCCCACGTCATCCGGCGCAGCATCGCCTACGGCAACGGCAAGCACGGCTTCACCTACAACAGGAACCCCGGCACGATGACCGTGTCGGACAACGTCAGCATCGACAACGCCGAGCGCAACTACAACTTCGACGGCGGTACCTCGGTGTTCCGGAACAACACCTCGTGCCGCAGCGGCAGCGGCACGAACGACCGGATCATCGGTAACTCCGACAGCTCGAACCAGTTCTGGTCCGGCACGAACGGCTCCCGGTGCTCCTCGTACGCCGGTGCCCTGCGCTGGTCCTTCGCTGCGGACGGCCGGCTGGTGGTGACCTTCGGCGGCAGCGCGGTCGCGCCTTGACCCACGCCGAGTGACGTCGGCTCCGGGCCGCGGTCCTCACTCCGGGACCGCGGCCAGCAGGGCCGTGTCGTCGTCGACCCGGCCGGGGGTGGCCAGCAGGCCGAGAGCCCGGCCGATGATCATGTCCGGGGTGAGAGCGGACCGCGAGGACACCGGAGCGGGCGCCGGGTCGCGGCAGGCACGGCACAGGGCGTCCAGGCGGTCGTCCAGGTCGGTGGTGTGGTGCTCGACCAGGCCGTCCGTGAACAGCAGGAGGCCGGTGCCCGGGAGGAGACGGGTCACGTGGTCGGTGACGTCGCCGCAGGCCACGCCGAGCGGCATGCCCGGGTCGAGGTCCAGGTAGCCGGTGCGGTCCCCGGCCACGAGGAGCGGAGGCAGATGGCCCGCGGACGCGTAGCGCAGTCGGTGGGAACCGGGCTCGTACACGGCGTACAGGCAGGTCGCGAAGCGGTCGCTGTCGAGGGCGCGGAAGTGGGCGTCGAGGCGGGCCAGCACCTCGCTGGGGGTGGCGCCCTCCAGTGCGTAGGTGTGCAGTGCCGACCGCAGGCTGCCCATCACGATGGCGGCGTCGACGTCGTGGCCCATGACGTCCCCGATCGCCAAGCCGACCGCGCCGCCCGGCAGTTGGATGGCGTCGTACCAGTCGCCGCCCACCTCGGCTCCCAGGGCGCTGGCCCGGTAGTAGGAGGCGGTGGCCACTCCCGGCACCTCGGGCAACGCCTGGGGCAGCAGGGCGCGTTGCAGAGCGACGGCGAGACGGCGCTCGTTCTGGTAGCGGGTGGCGTTGTCGTACGCCACGGCGATCCGGCTGGTCATCGAGTGCAGGTAGGTGCGTTCGTCCCCGGAGCAGGGGCGGTGCCGCCGGACCACGGCGAGGGCGCCCAGTGTCCGACCGCGTGAGGTCAGCGGCAGAGCGAGGATGCGGCCGTCCGCGGCCTCCTGCGGTTCGCGGGCGCCACGCAGGATGCGGGCCACCATCTCGGCCGGCCGCTCGTCGGCCTGGGCACTGTCCGACGAGGTGTACACGACGGTGTCCGTCGACCCGTCCGCGGCCGGACCCAGGGCCTCGATACGCACCTCGTCGGCGACCTGGGGGACGAGCAGTTCACCGGCCGTCTCCAGGACCTGCCGGGGTTCGAGGCTGCCCGACAGCCGCAGCCCGGCCTCGGCGAGCGCGGCCAGCGCGGTGGCGTGCTCACGGGTTTCGGTCAGGATCCGGCCCCGCAGCCGCGAGAGCTCCAGGTTGGCCCGTACGCGGGCGAGCAGTTGGCGGGACGAGAACGGTTTGGCCAGATAGTCGTCGGCCCCCGCCTCGATGCCCTGGACGACGGCCTCCTCGCCGGCCCGTGCGGTGAGCATCACGATCGGCAGGTGGGAAGTGCGGGGGCCGGCCCGCAGCGCGCGGACCAGTTCGAAGCCGTCCATGCCGGGCATCATCGCGTCGGTCAGCACAAGGTCGTACGGGCTCTCGGCCACGGCCGCGAGGGCCGCCCGGCCGTCGGGCACGAGCCGGACGTCGTACTCCCCGTGCAGGAGGTCGTACAGGTAGTCCCGCATGTCGCGGTTGTCGTCCGCGATGAGCAGCCGGGGGCGGGGTTTGTGCCCGGTGGCCCCGTCGGTGTGCGGCTGCCGCTCGGTGCGTGGCGGCGGTCCTTCGCCGGTGACCCAGCCGTACGCCTCCTGCACATAGGCGGTGGCCTGCCGGGAGGGTGCGGGCGCCGTTCCGCGTGCCCGCTTCGCCGACGGCGGGCGGGGCAGGTGCGCGGTGCCGAAGGGGATCTCCACCGTGAACGTGGTGCCCCGGCCCGGGCGGCTGTTGACGCCGATGGTGCCGCCGTGCTGCTGCACCAGATCCTTGACGAGTGCCAGGCCGATACCGCTGCCCTCGTGGGAGCGGGCCTGCGTCCCGTGCACCTGGTGGAAGCGCTCGAAGAGCCGCGGCAGTTCCTCTTCCGAGACGCCGATGCCCGTGTCCGAGACGGTCAGCCGTGCCCGGTCGCCGACGGCCGACGTGGCGACCCGGGCTCCGCCGGACGGGGTGAACTTCAGCGCGTTGCTGAGCAGATTGAAGATGATCTTCTCGTACATCTCCCGGTCCACGTGGACCGGTTGGGGCAGCGGCGGGCAGTCGACGTCCAGTGCCAGACCCACGGCCTCGAAAGCGGAACGGAACATGCCGGCCATTTCGGCGGTGAAGGCCGCCAGGTCGACCGGTTCGAAGTCGCCCTCCAGTGCCCCGGCCTCGGCGCGCGTGACGTCCAGCAGTGTGTTGACCAGCTTCAGCAGCCGCAGTGCGTTGCGTTCGGCCATCTCCAGACGTCGGCGCGTCTCCGGCCGGTTCTCCTGCGCCAGTGCGTCCTGGACGGGACCGAGGAACAGGGTGAGCGGCGTGCGCAGTTCATGGCTGACGCTTGAGAAGAACGCCGTTTTGACCTGGTCCAGCTCCATCAGGGCCTCGGCACGTTGGCGCTGCTCCTCGTGTGCGAGTGTGGCCGCCAGCGCGGCGGTGACGGTGCGCCCGAGGATGTCGAGGAAGTCGCGGTAGCCGCCGGCCAGGGGGAGCAGGGGGTTGATTCCGGCGACGAGCACGCCGTTCAGGCGGCCCGCGTTGGTCAGCGGGAGGGCGAGCGCCTCGGCGGGTACCACGTCGGAGGGCGTGCCGGGCACGGTGTCGCGGGCCGTGGCCGTCCCGCACACGAACGGCTCGGCCGGCACCACGACCGCTGTGCCCCGCGCGAGTTCCGCGGTGATGTCCGGCGGCAGTGCTGCCCCGGCGGGCAGGGGGCGGCAGGTGGACGCGGCGAGAGCGGGTTCCTCCTTCTCGGAGGGCAGGTAGAGGTGCGCGAACGGCAGGTCGTCGGGGTGAGCGGCCAGCACCCCGGCGATCTCGCGCACGACCTCCGCCGGACCGGACAGGTCGGCGCCGTGCACACCGACCTCGGCAAGCAGCCGCAGCCGCCGCTCGCTGAGCACCCGGCCGGTGGTCTCCGACACGGAGCACAGCACCCCGCCGACGGAGCCGTCGTCCAGGAACACCGGCTGGAAGGAGATGTCGAAGTAGGTCTGTTCCAGGAAGCCGCGGCGGATGAGACAGAACGAGCGGTCGTGGACGACCATGGCACGGCGCCGGTCGACGACGGACTGGAACATGGGGCGGGTGTAGTCGTCCCAGTTCTCGGGGAACAGTTGCCTGGCCGGGGCCCCGAGTGCCCTGGGGTGTTTGGTGCCGATGATCCCGGCGTAGCCGTCGTTGTAGAGCAGGATGAACCGGGGTCCCCAGAACAGGGCCATCGGCTGTTCGGAGGTCAGTACGACACGCAGGGTCTCCACCAGCCGGTGCGGCCACGTCCAGGTGGGCCCGAGAGCGGTCCGAGCCCAGTCGATTCCGGCCAGCACTGCCCCGGACGGCCCGCCCTGGGCGAAGGCCCGGGCCGCCTCGTCGTGTTCTCGGTACCCGTCGTGGCGTGCGTACCCGTCGTCGGGTCCGTGCATCTCGGAACCCCGTTTCCGCTGGTGGCTCCATGCGATGGCTGGGCGGAAAGTGTGGATGAGTGGGTTGCAGTCCCTGTGGTTTCCTCCGTCCGTCGCTCGTGGGTTCGCCGGGCGCGCTCCGCTGCCCTGGGTTCAGGGGGCGGGCAGGGCCTGTTCCGCCCAGATGGTCTTGCCGAGGGCGGTGTGGCGGGTGCCCCAGGCCCGGGTCAGCTGGGCGACCGGCATCAGGCCGCGGCCGCCCTCGTCGTAGGTGCGGGCCCGGCGCAGGTGGGGGGCGGTGCAGCTGGCGTCGGACACCTCGCAGATGAGCGTGCGGTCGAGGATCAGCCGCAGCTGGACGGGCGGCGCGGCATGCCGGATCGCGTTGGTGACCAGTTCGCTCACGACCAGTTCGGTGACGTACGCGGCCTCATCCAGCCCCCACTCCCCGAGCCGGTCGGCCGCGAACCTGCGCGCCCCGGCGACCATGGCGGGATCGGCGGGCACGTCCAGGGTCGCCACGTGATCGGCGTCGAGCGCGCGGGTACGGGCGACCAGCAGCGGAATGTCGTCCGTGGGGCGGCCGCCGGACAGCATGGCGCCCAGCGCCCTGTCGCACAGGGCGTCCAGGGAGACGGCGGGCTGGGCGAGAACCTGGCCGAGCCGGTCCGGTCCGTTCGCCCGGCGCAGCCGGAGGCCGGCGTCGTACAGCGCCATGGCGCAGCACGGGGTCTGGGCGAAGCTCCATCCGGTCAGTCGGTCGTCCTCGGGCTCGGGGCCCGGCAGCGCCACCCGGCCGTTCCAGCGGGGCAGCGTCGCCAGGGACCGCAGGAACTCCTCGGCGGACGTGCCGGCGTACTCGGTTCCTGAGGAGAGGCCGTCGGCGAGCAGAACGGCGCCGCCACGGCCCACCATCTCCGTCGCGCCGTAGCCGAGCAGCCGCTCCGCACCCGCGTTCCAGCCGGTCACGGTGCCCTTCTCGTCGAGCGACACTCTCGCCGTCGCCGCTTCGTCGATGACGCCGCCCATCGACAACCGCTCATCGACATGGGTCCCTGCCTTACCCATGTGCCTCATCCCGTCAAGGAGACGTGACTGACATGGCCAATTATTACGTAACTGCCGCATATCCGTTATCGAGCAATACAGGCGAAATGACTGGAGAAAGGCGGCCGCTCCCCGCGGCCAAGATGCACTGCCGAGGGCGGCCGCTTGAGAATGGTCTTGTTGAGCACGGTCTGGCGCACGATCCGGTCTCGTACGAGGAAGGCGGTGGCGCCCGATGACGTACGTCGCTGTGAGTGCGCTCAGCCATCCTGGGCTGGTCCGCGACCGGAACGAGGACAGCCTCGTCGTCGGGCCGTGGACGCTGTGCGCCACCGCGACGGAGAACCCGCAGACGCTGGTGTTCCCCCTCGGTACACCGCTCGTCGTCGCCGTCGCCGACGGGCTCGGCGGCCAGCCCGGCGGCGAGGTGGCCAGTGCCCTGGTCGTCCGCCGGCTCGCCTCGACCGGGCCTGTCCTGGCCCATGAGCAGGACGTCCGCGAGGCATTGCACGCCTGCAACCGGGAGGTCTACGCGGCCGCCGGCGACAACGGCGAGGGACTGGCCACCATGGGCACGACCGTCGCGGGCGCCGTCATACTGCCCCGGTCGCTGCTGGCGTTCAACGTGGGCGACAGCCGGGTCTTCGCCGCTCCCCGGGACGGCCTGCTCCAGGTCAGCGTGGACGACAACCCTCCGCTCGCACCCGGACAGCGCACCACCTCCGTCGTGACCCAGTCCCTCGGCGGCACCACGAAGTACCGCGCTGTCACCCCGCATGTGACGGCCGCGCCCCTGGCTCCCGGCGACAGATTCCTGATCTGCACCGACGGCCTGACCGACCCGCTGCCGAACCACGTCCTCGACGAACTGCTGCGGGAGTACGACGACGGCCGGGCCGCCTTCGAGTTGTGGAAGGCCGCCATCGCGGCCGGCGGACCCGACAACATCACGCTCGCCCTGGCCCGCATCGCGGAGGAATGACGGCTCCTCAGTACCCGCTGCCCGGCGCTCAGCGCTCAGCGCTCAGGGAAGCCGTACTGGCCATGCAGGCGCACGAAACGCGCGGGTGTGAGTACCCGCGTGCGCTGCAGTCCCGTCGCGGTACGCAGGAAGGACATGACCTTCTCCCGGCCGCCCGGCCCGATGGGCTGTACGAGACGGCCGCCGCGTCGCAGTTGCCCGGCCAGCGGCGCGGGAACCTCCGGGAACGCGGCGGACACGATGACCGCGTCGTAGGGTGCGCGGTCCGGCACGCCGCCGCTGCCGTCCCCGATGCGCAACTCGACATTCCGAATGCCCTGCCGGGCGAGGTTGCGCCCCGCCTGCCGGGAGATCTCCGGCCACATCTCGACGGTCACGACATCGGCGGCCAGCCGGGCGAGCAGTGCGGTCTGGAAGCCGAGTCCGGTACCGATCTCAAGGACGTGCTCGTGCCCGCTCAGGTCCAGGCCCTGGATCATCGTGGCGGAGAGCGAGGGCTGCGTGGTGACCTGTGCGTGCCCGATCGGAATGGGCACGTCCTGGTAGGCGTGCGATTCCCGCCCGGTGGGGACGAATGCCGCTCGGGGCGTCGCTCGTAGGGCCTGGAGCAGGCGCTCGTCGCTGACGCCGACCGCTTGAACGGCTCGCAGGAGATCCTCAGGAGTCGGCGAGTTCCACGGCGCGGACATGGACATGGACATGGACATGGGACCGTTTCATGATCGCGCGACGGCTCCGGTCCTGGCCTCACCGGCGCGCCCGGCGGAAGGGGCCAGAGGTGGAGTGGGCATGCCCGCGTCGTCGCGGAGGCCGGCCAGCCACTCCTGCATCGCCTCCTGGACGGTGTACCGGGGCGCCCAGTCCAGTTCCCGCCGCGCCCTCGACGTGTCCATGATCGGGAAGTGCAGGACCGCGTCGAACAGGGACGGGGGCGTACGCAGCAGACGCGTCCGCCAGGCGGCGGAAACCGCGGCCCGGACGGGCCAGCCGGGCATCGGGAAGACCCGGGCACCGAACATCTCGGCCAGCATGGCCGCGTCCACAACGGGTTCGGCGGCGAGGTTGAACGCTCCGTGCACCGTGCGGACGGTGGCCTCACGGAAAGCCTCGGCCGCGTCGTCGGTGTGCAGCGCCTGGTACCGCATGCCGGGGATGGCCGGAATCGCGGGCATGCGCTCGGGACGGGTGAGGCGTTTGGGCACCAGCGGGCCGCGGAACAACCGGTGCTGCTCGCATGCGGCTTCCCGCTTGAACATGAAGCCGGGCCGCATCCGCACCACCCGGATCTCGGGGTGCTGGGGTTCGAAGGCGTCCAGGATGCGCTCGACGTAGGCCTTCTCCCGG
Organism: Streptomyces bluensis; assembly: GCF_014650715.1. GTDB lineage: Bacteria > Actinomycetota > Actinomycetes > Streptomycetales > Streptomycetaceae > Streptomyces > Streptomyces bluensis. The sequence continues at coordinate 23,494 of NZ_BMVM01000028.1, forward strand.
CAGAGCGTCGCCTCCGGCCAGCCGTCGGTGGGCCACGATTCGTCCACGGCCCGGTCCTTGGGCCCGGGTGAGTAGGCCCCGACGAAGGACGCGTGGACCAGCGCCGGAACACCCGCCGCGGCCACGGCGTCGAAGACCCGGGTGCTGCCCCGCACGTTCGTGCGCCAGGTCGTCGCCGGGTGGTGCGTGGGCTGGAACTGCCATGCCAGATGAATGACGGCGGCGGCGCCTGCGAAGTGACCGGCCAGGTCGGTGCTGTCGTCCGCGATGTCGACGCTCGCCCACTCGGTCTTGGCCGGTGACCACTGCGGAAAGCGGCGGGCCAGCCCCAGGACCGAGTCGATCCGCTCATCCGCGCCGAGCGCCTGGACAACGCTGGTGCCGACATTTCCGGTGGCCCCGACGACCACCACCCTCATCCCAGGAGCTGCCATGGGTCTCGCCTGCCCTTCCGGCGCTGGAGGGCGCTTCGGGTACCCCCCGCCACTGCCGTGAAACGACAGCGGCATAGGGGCCACCGGGGTCCTTCCGGTCCTTGCGCAGGGCCCCTACAGGGGACGGTGTCGCGGACCGGTGGCCTCGATGCCCGGCTGCCGGTGGTCCTCGGCGGTCCTGTCGTCGATGGCGTAGTCGATCATCGGCCTGATCGTGACGACACCCTCCACTCCGCCGGCGAGCCGTTCGGCGATCTGGGCGGTGCTGCGCTTCTCGACCTCGCCGCGCAGGGTGACGACACCGTCGTGGACCTGGACCTGCACCTCGTCTCCGCCCAGCCGCAACATCCCTTGCAGCACGTCGGCACGTATCTCCTCGCGGATCTCCTCGTCGGGGCGCAGGTAGACGTGGAGCAGGTCCGAGCGGCTGACGATGCCGGTGATGCGGTCGGTCTCGTCCACGACCAGCAGCCGCTTGACCCGGTGGCGGTCCATCTCACGGGCCGCCTGCGCGACCGTCCAGTCGGCGTGAGCGGTGACGACGGGGGTGGTCATCAGCCCGGCGGCGTTCTCCGCGCGTGCCTTGGCCTTCTCGCGGGGCCATCCGGGCGCGGCCGCCTGCCCACCGGCGGGCTGTTCGGCCTGCTTGCGGAGCAAGTCGGCTTCGGACACGAGACCCATCGGCGCACCGCGCGCGTCGGCCACGGGCACCGCGCTGATGCCGTGGCTGGACAGGACGGAGGTGATCTCCTTGAACGGGGTGTCCGGGCGGACGGTGACGACATCGCGCGTCATCACCTCGCTGACGGTGCTGTGCTGGGTAGTCATCGTCGCGGCTCCTTCCTGCCTGCGCATGGCGCAGCGGACGACGCTTCGCCCCCACCTTCCACTGTGCTCCTTTGTGCTCCTTCTGTGTCCGCGGCCCCAGAACCAGGGCATGGTCAGCGGGTGACTTCGGTCGACAGGTCGGCGAGACACCGGGTCTCCTCGTCGCTCAGGGTGATCTTCGTCGCCCCGGCGGCTTCTTCGGCGTGATGCGGTTTGGAGGCTCCTGGTGTGGCTACGACGGTGTCGCCGTAGTAGGCGATCAGCCAGGCCAGGGCCACCTGGCCGACGGTGGGCCCGGTGCGCGTCGGCGATCGCGCGGAGTTCGTCGATCAACGGGGTGGTGCGATCCAGGCTGCCAGTTCCTCGTGCGCGGTCTCCACCTGGCGGGCCGGGAAGGGGCGTGGATCTGGTGCAGGTCGACGGGGAAGGGCGCCAGGTTCGCGAGGCGCTCACCGCTGGTGCGCTCGATGCTGCCCGCGCTCCGGCCGAGAGGCGTTCGACGCCGCGCGTCTCGGCGATCTTCCGGCCGACCGGGCGATCGCCCGGATCATCGCCGTCGACCTGCGGGAAGGCGCCAAGTACGCGGCCGTGATCTTCCTCGACGGCGCACGGAGGCCCGAGCAGCCCTGAGACTCCGGACGGGGCGGAACGAAGGCCGACCGCCCGCCGCTACATCCCGTCCTCTTCGCTGCACAACGCAAACCAGCTAACTGTTAGGCGACTAACGGTTACGTGGTGGCGTTCGGACCACCTCACACGCTCGTGCGACGGACGGAGCGAAGATGACGCACACGCCGCAGTTGCCGCTGGAGATGCGGCGGAACGGATTCGATCCGGTCGAGGAACTGGCCCGCGCCAGAGACGGCGAGGGCGTGGTGCGGACGCAGTCGCCGTTCGGCGGGGCCGCGTACCTGGTCTGTCGTTACGAGGATGTGCGGGAGGTGCTGGCGGACCCGGACCGGTTCAGCGCCGCCCGCACACCGTTCGACGCCGCCGGTGCGCTGGACGAGGACGAGCGGGCCAGGATGCGGGCGGGAATACTGCCCGCGTTCGACCCGCCGGAGCACACGCGGCTGCGCCGGATGCTCACCCCGGAGTTCACCGTGCGCCGGATGCGCAGGCTGGAGCCGCGGATCAAGGGGATCGTGCAGGCTGCTCTGGACGATGTGGAACAGGTCGGCAAGCCGGCGGACCTGGTGTCGCACTTCGCGCTGCCGGTGCCGTCACTGGTGATCTGCGAGCTGCTGGGCGTGCCGTACGCCGACCGTGCGGAGTTCCAGGAGCGCTCCGCTCGTCTGCTGGATACCTCGTCGCCCGAGCGGCAGGCCGCGGCGCGGCGGGAGGACCGCGTCTACATGGCCGGTCTGGTCGCCCGTGCCCGGAAGGATCCGGGCGAGGACATGCTGGGGATGCTGGTGCGCGAGCACGGCGACGACCTGTCCACCGACGAACTCGTCGGCATCGCCGGCCTGTTGCTGCTGGCCGGGCACGAGACGACCGCCAACATGCTGGGCCTGGGCACTTTGGCCCTGCTGCGGCATCCGGACCAGCTGGCGATGCTCCGCGAGGATCCGGCGCTGGTCGAGCCCGCCGTCGAGGAGCTGCTGCGCTGGCTGTCCATCGTGCAATCGCTGCCGTCGCGTACGACCACGACGGACGTGGAGCTCGCCGGGTATGCCATCCCCGCGGACTCGCTGCTGATCCTCGCCCCGCCCGCCGCCAACCGCGACCCCGGCTTCCTGGACGATCCCGACGCCCTCGACATCACCCGGGGAGCCGCCGGTCATCTCGCCTTCGGCCACGGTGTGCACCACTGTCTGGGGGCTCCGCTGGCGCGGTTGGAGATGCGCATCGCCTTCCCGGCCCTGCTTGAGCGCTTCCCCCGCCTGGCGCTTGCGGACCCCGACGAGCGGGCCGACTTCAAGGTCTTCAGCGCCGTGTACGGCTTGAACAGCCTGCGAGTGACCTGGTGAGCAGACGGCCACTGCGGGCGGATGCCGCTCGTAACTACGAGCGGATCGTCGGCGCCGCGGTCCTGGCCTTCGAGGAGATCGGGCCGGAGGCGACACTGGAGCAGATCGCCGAGCGGGCGGAGGTGAGCGTGATGACGCTCTACCGCCGCTTCCGCAATCGCGACCAGCTCATCCAGGCCGTCTTCGACCATCTCCTGGCCACCGAGATCGAGCCCGCGACCACCGTACGCACCGACGATCCCTGGCAGGACCTCGTCGACGCGCTCACCACCGTCACCGACCTGCTGGCCCGGCGGCAGGCGATTCACTCACTCGCCCTGGAGTTCCAGGCGTTCGCCAACGAAACCGCCCAGCACTTCCTGCACTCCATGCAACGGCTGCTGAGCCGCGCCATCGACGCCAAAGCGGTACGGCCGGAACTGGAGGTACGCGACCTGGTCGCGGTCATCGTCATGACCATGGCCACCGTGCATCCCGACGATCCCCACGGCGCGGACCGCAGACGCTACCTCGCCCTTCTCTCCGAGGGGCTGCGCCCTTCGCCGGTGACCCTGCCGCCTCCCTCGTCCCACGAGGTACCCGGACCTCCCGCCCACGGGCGGTGACCGACTGGTAAGCGGTGTGCGGGAGCCGCACACACGAATGTGAAAGGAGGACGGGGCAACGGACCCCCACGGGTCGCCGTGCCCCTGACCGCCCATGCGAGCAATTTGGTTGACCGAGTTCGGAGCTCCCTCGGTGCTGGTGGCCGGTGAGGCCCCTGAATCCACAGCCCGGCAAGGGTCAGGTGGTGGTGGACGTCGAAGCGGTGAACGTGGTGTTCGCCGAGACCCAGATACGAGCCGGACGCGCTCCGCTCCCGCTGCCGTTGCCCACCCCTCCCTACATACCCGGCAGCGGCGTCGGCGGGGTGATCGGCGCGGTCGGCCCGGACACCGATCCGGGCCTGCTGGGCCGGCGGGTGATCGCTCAGTCCAGCGGCTCGGGGGGCTATGCGGAGAAGGCGCTGGTCGCCGCCGACGCTGTGATCCCGATTCCGGAGGCGCTGTCCACCGCCGACGCGGTGGCCCTGCTCACGGACGGCGCGACCGCGATGGCCCTGTTCCGGCTGGCCGCCCCGAAGCCGGAGGAGTGGGTGCTGGTCGAGGCCGCGGCCGGCGGCCTGGGCGGCCTTCTGGTGCAACTCGCCGTGAACGCCGGCGCGAAGGTGATCGGCGCCGTCGGCAGCGACGCCAAGCTGTCGGCCGTCCGCGACGCGGGCGCGCAGGCGGTGAACTACGCACAGCCCGACTGGACCGAGCGGGTGCGCACACTGACCGGCGGCGCGACCGTCGACGTGGTGTTCGACGGCGTGGGCGGCGACATCGGCACGGCGGCAACCTCTCTGGTCGAGGCCGGCGGACGGTTCCTGCTGACCGGCGCCGCCAGCGGCGGCTACACCGACCCCGCCGCGCTCGTGGAGCGGGGAGTCACCGTGCTCGGACTGCAGCAGGTGAGGGAGATGGGGCTGAACCTTCAGGAGCTGGGGGCCGACGCACTTGAGCAGGCCGCGGCCGGGCGCCTGCGGCCGGTGATCGGGCAGACGTTCCCGCTGGAACATGCCGCCGACGCCCACGCCGCCATGGAAGCCAGGACGACGATCGGCAAGACACTCCTGCTGGTGTGAGCCACGGGGGGCCGGTGGTTGGGCGAACGGTGGCTCCCGGTACCGTCCGCCCAACCGTCCAGCCTCAGCCCCCACCGGCTGGAACGACGGAGAAAGGCACAGCACGATGACGAGCGAGGACGCCGCCGTACTCGATGACCCGGTGGGCGAGTCACTGCGCGGCCACCACTCAGCCCTCGCCCGCCGACTTGGCCGGGCCGCCACGTACGTGCCGGACGTCGCGAGCTTCTCGGCAGTGCCGCCCACTGCGGACTCGGCGGACTGGGCCGACCTCGCCCGGCTGCTCGGTCAAGGCGCGTTCGCCGACATGTTCAGTTGCCCGGCGACCCCGCCGCCGGACTGGGAGCCGGTCTTCGTCCTGGAAGGCCGGCAGATGATCTGGCCCGGTGACCGCCCCGCTCAGGCCCGCGCCGCGCTCGACACCGGCGTGATCGAACTGGATACGGCCGATGTGCCCGACATGCTCGACCTCGTCGCGCGGACCCGACCGGGGCCGTTCTGGCCGCGCACCCACGAACTCGGCACCTACCTCGGCATCCGCGACAACGGCCGTCTGGTGGCCATGGTCGGCGAACGGCTGCGGCCTCCGGGATGGACCGAGATCAGCGCCGTCTGCACAGCGCCCGAGGCACGCGGGCAAGGCCACGCCGTCCGCCTGGTGAGTGCGCTCGTCGCACGCGTCCTGTCCCGGAACGAAAGCCCCTTCCTGCACGTGGCGGAGACGAACACCGCCGCGATCGCGCTGTACGAACGGCTCGGCTTCGAGAGCCGGAAGCAGGTCACGTTTCGCGGGTTCCGCACGCCATGAGACCTGGCCTACCGAACAGAGCCATCCACGCCACGACGGCCCTCGCGGTGCGCAGTGTCGCTGGGTGACCGAGATCGTGTCACTCAGGCTCTGCCCGATCTGTTCGCCGGTGATGCACCGCTCACCGTGAGCTTGACGGAGCCCCGCAGGGCCGCGACGACGGGCACGGCGAGGCGGTCCACCGATCCAGGCCGTTCGGCCCGCTCAGGCGTCGGAACGCCCCGCACTCCGCTCGTTCATGGCTTCTGTGATGATGGGCCCCATCCGTCGCACCACCGCGGCATCCATGACTTCCTCGTGCGTGCAATCCAGCCGGTGGATGTCGACGCCGCGACCGGCGAGTTCGGCCCAGCCGACCCCGACCTGATCGCGTTCCGGTCCCGTCTCGTCGGTCTCGAAGCTCACCGCGCTCCCGCCGTACACCCGCGAGCGATGGGCCCGCAGGAGGCCGAGGCAGTGGGCCGCGATCTCCGAGAGTTCGCGAAACACCGACTCCGTCAGTTCGCCGGAGGCGCTGCCGCCGGATCCATGGATCGATTCCGCGATGGCCTCACGCTCTTCCTCGGACGGCTCTTTTCCCGCCGTCGGCCTGTGAACCGCGGGGACGGCGTCGAGCAGCACCAGGTTGCGGACATCGATTCCGGCGGTCTCCGACATCACGGCGATCTCCTGGGCGACGACGCCGCCAAACGACCATCCCATCAGGGAGTACGGTCCTTGAGGGCACGCTCCCCGGATCAGTTCGAGGTACGTTTCGGCCAGCTCCCGGACCGACGCCGGCCGGTCGGCGTCCCCGGCGAACTTGGTGGCCTGCAAGCCGTACACCGGGTGTCCCTTCGGGATGTACGGCAGGAATCTCGCATAGGACCAGCTCAGTCCACCGATCGGGGGCAGGAAGAAGACGGGGGCGAGGCTGCCCTCCGCTCGCAGCGGCAGGAGAGCCGCCAGCGAATCGGACGCTCCGTCCTCCAACCGGCCGGCCAGACCCGCCACCGTCGGAGACTCGAACAACCACTGAAGGGCCAGTTCCACGCCGAGAACCGATCGCACCCGCGACGCCAGGCGTCCGGCCAGCAGCGAGTGCCCGCCCAAATCGAAGAAGTCGTCGTCGATCCGAACGTCCTCGACTTGCAACACCTCGCCGAACAACCCGCACAGGATCTCCTCCCGGGCGTTGCGCGGCGGCCTTCCAGGAACCGGTCGTTCGGTTTGACCGTCGGCCGCCAGCACGCCCGGCCCGTTCGGCTGCTCGCCGGACGGCGCCAGCAGCCCGCCCAGCTCCATGTCCGGATTCGCGAGGGCCTGACGCAGGATCACCACGAAGTCTTCCGCGAGCGACTCGACTGTCGACCGGTCGAACACAGCGGTGCGGAAGCTGATCTCCCCGCCGAAGCCTCGGCCCGCCGAGTAGATCGAGAACATCGCATCGAATGCGGCTGTGACTCCCCCGGTGCCCACGGGTTCGACTTCGGCACCGGGCCACCCGTCGAGATCCGATGAGCCGTATTCCAATGCCAGAGCGGTCTCGAACAATTCGGTCCGGCGCCCGCCAGGTCCTGAGTTCAGATCGGCCACCAGCTGTGGGAACGGATAGTCCTGGTTCTCATACGCGTCCAGTGACACGCCACGGACCCGGCGCAACAGGTCCCGGAAAGTGCGAGCGTCCGTCGAATCGACCCGCAGCGGCACCATGTTGACGAAATATCCGATGGCCTCTTGCATCCCCGGTCCGCGCCGGTTCGCCATCGGACTGCCCACGACGCCGTCACGCTGCCCGGAGGCGCGCGCGAACGTCACGTGGTGCACCGCGAGCAGGAACATGAACGGCGTGACCCGTTCCTCGGCCAACAGGCGGTCCAGACCAGCGATGTCCTCCTGGTCCACCTCGAACTGGACCACATCCCCGGCAACCGACGAGACCGCCGACCGCGGTCGGTCAGCCGGCAGACTCAGCGGCTTGGCACCGTCCAGCGTGCGGCGCCAGAACTCCAGCTGCTCCCGGCACTCGTCGGTCTGCATCCACTGCCGCTGCGACACCGCGAAATCCGCGTACTGCGCCACCGACTTCTCCACGGCCGGCACACGGTCGTCGACCGCCGCCGCGTAGAATTCGCGCAGCTCATCCATCAGGATGTCGAGTGAATGACCATCGAACACCGCATGGTGCACCGCCAGCACCAGCACATGCTCACGCTCGGCCAGTTTCAGCAGACCGGCCCTGAACACAGGGCCTGACTCCAGGTCGAAACCGTGCTCCTCTTCCAGGAGCAACCGCCGGCGCAACGCGTCGTCCCCCGACACATTCTCGACGACCCATCGCACGGGCAGTTCATCGGCGATCCGCTGCAGCGGCCTTCCCTCCACGTCCACGAAGGTCGTGCGCAGCGCCCCATGCCGAGCCACCACCTGATTGACCGCCCATTCCAGAGCGGGCACCACCAGATCCCCACGGAAGCGGAAGGCGAACACCATCGAGTACTGCGTCGAGCCGCCGTCGCGCTGATCGACGAACCACAGCCCCTCCTGCCCCACCGACGCCGGTACCAGCCCCGTCAGCGCGACCGGCGCCGCCGAGGACGGAGTTCGGGCGTGCTCCACGTCAGCACTGGACGTCATCGAGTTCCCCCGCGTTCGTGAGTAGTGCATGGGCGTCGACGTCGATCTCCCGTCGGGGTGACCGCGCCGGCCGAGCAGACGACGATCGAGACACCGTCCCGGACGCTCACGTTTCAGGCAGCGGGGTGCTCGGGACCGCTCCCGCGGTGCCGCGGCCGTCGGACGGCAGGGACCAGTAGATCTGTCCCATCCCGCCGAGCACGCCGTCCAGGCGGGGCAGCGCCGCGTACACCGGGTCGCTGCGCAGGATCGCGTCGACCTCCCGCAGCCGCCACATCGGTGTCCGTGGGAACAGGTGGTGGACGAGGTGGAAGCCCTCGCCGTCCTTCTCCCCGAGCAGGAAGCGCGTCCCGAGGCCGTACACCCGGTTCCAGGACATGTAGATGTCCATGCGCGGTGCGGTCTCGATCAGCGGGAAGTGCTCCATGAGTTCGGCGACGGCGCCGATCCACACCTGCGTGGTGATCAGCGGCACGAACCAGAGCAGCAGAAGCCAGGTCCACCAACCGCCGAGCACCGCCCACGCGAGCACCGCGGTGAGGACGGCGACCCGCAGCCACCGCTCGGACGTCTGCTCGCCCTTGGCCACGATCCGGTGCCGCAGCAGGTAGAGGATGTACGAGGCGGTGGCACGTGGGCTCAGGGCCGTCCACAGATACCGTCGCAACGCGGCCCGGCTGAGGTTGTCTCCGCATAGTGCGTTGTCCTGGTACTGCTGGTAGTCGGGGTCTCGGTCCGGATCGCCCAGCCGGCCGTGGTGCTCACCGAGGTGCGAGGCCCGGTAGCCGGTGAAGCTCTGGAGCACCGGGTATCCGCCGAACAGCGCCCCGATGACGTTGCCGGCGCGGTAGTGCGCCATGAACGCGCGATGGGTGGCCATGTGCAGTACTCCGGCGAGGGCCCGCTGGCGCCCGCCGATGAAGAACACCGCGACGATGTAGACCAGGACGGCAGCCCAGAGCGGGGCACGCTGAATCGCCAGCACGGACGCCGCGCACCACACGGAGATCCATAGCCAGTGTTCGACGACTTCGAGTGGTCCGTGCCAGTTGTCCGGACGCGACGCGGCACGAACCGCCGCGAGGATGTCCGGTGAGAACCGGTACCGTTCGGCGCGATCAACGCTGGCCACAGTCTTGTCCCTCCCACTGCGAATCCTGAACGCGGAGATTCCACCAGCACTGCGCCACGATCTGGTTACCGGCGATGCGCTTGCTGTCCCAACGGAGATGGACCGCCACTCCACAATGCCGGCGACCAACTCGGCTTCGCTCCACCAGATGGAAATGGGCACTGTCGACGGCGGTTGGGGAGGTGGCGTTTATCGGTGCCCCCAGGAGGACCTGAGCCTCCAGCCATCCCCTCAACATGGATGGCCAACAGTATTTTCCGTCGGGAATTGCACTGTCAAGAGGTGTTGCATGGCCGGTGGTTGTCCGTGCGGAGTCAGCGGCCTGCGGCGACTCACACCGCCCTCACCGCAGGCACCGGACGACAAGGCTCCGATTAACTAATGACTGTGAGGAGATGCTGAACTCCAAACGAGGTCTTGACCTCCTCACAACCGACGCTGTTGAATGCGGTGTTGCGTTTGCATGTCGACTTCCAGCACGAGACCTGGCCAATTCAAGAGAACACTGGGCCTGATCAGGTCACTGCGCGGGAAACAGGACGTCATCTACGGGGGCGGCGACTTGACCGTACACGCCAAATCAGTAACCGAAGCCATGGGAAGCTCTGCGAAGCCTCGCGATCGGGGCGCGTCGCGCGGCCGGATTATCCGACCCTATGCATTTCAGCGCACATGACAAGCAGAGGTGTCAGTCTCATGGAAACTCGCCAGCCCCGGGTGTTCCGCCACAGCCCTATCGACGCCGTTCTGGTTCTGTTCAGCATCACTCAGTTCGCGGTGACGATCTCACTCGCCACGACTGACCCCACCGGGCTGTGGCCGCGATTAGGGTCGTTCGCGCTCGTGACTTTCCTGGTGACGTACAGCGTGATCATCGTGTCGCATCTGTTCGTGCACAAGCCCTGGTTCGTCTCGCCGCGCCTCAACGCGGTGATGTCGCTGATCAACTCGGCGAACATCGCGCAGTCGGTTCAGGCGTACCACCTGAGCCATGTGCGCAACCACCACCGCTACAACAACGACCGCAAGGGCGCGGACGGCACAACACGCGATGTGTCCTCCACCTTTCGCCACAGCCGAGACGACGGACACGCGCCGCTGTGGCGATACCTGGTCTTCAGCCTCGCCGGATCGGTCCGCGAGTTCCTCGGTACGTTCGCCGCCCTGCGGCGGGGCTGCCGGGTCGGTGCGGACGAGACGCTGTTGCAGGAACTCGCCACCCGGAACCCCGAGCGACGCAAGGGCGAACTGCGCCAGGTGCAGGCCGACCGCCTCACTCACATCGCGCTGATCGCACTGCTCGCCGTGCTGTCCTGGCAGTGGCTCCTGATCTGTTACCTGCCCGCGATAGCCGCGGCCTTCACACTGGTCAACGTGCAGAACTACTACCGGCACTACGGCGCCCACCCCGAGAGCCGGTACGCGAACTCGGTCAGCCACTACGGCCGCGTCTACAACTGGCTGACCTTCAACGACGGCTACCACCAGGAGCACCACCTGCGCCCGACCACGCACTGGAGCCGGCTGCCACGCGTCGCCGAGCAGTACGGCGAGTCGTTCGGCGAGGAGGGGCGCGTCGTGTCGCCGGTCCCCGCGATGGTCGGGTTCCTGGACGTCCACCGCGTAGCCGTGACACCGGTCAAGCGGACGCCTGGCGAGTCTGAGGCACGTTGACCGACAGCCGGCGGTGGGGCCTGCCCCGCCGCCGACGACGGAAGGCAGTCATGACCGAGGCCGACGACCTCTACACCATCGTGCGCAACCATGAGCACCAGTACTCGATCTGGCCTGCGGGGCGAGAGATCCCCGCAGGCTGGGAGCCGGTCGGTGACCCGGCCGCGCGGTCCGCATGCCTGGACCGGATCGGCGAGCTCTGGACGGACATGCGTCCGGCAAGCCTGCGCGTGCTCATGGACCAAGGGGCCTGAGATGCCCCCTTGACACCGACCAGAAGAGGACGCGAAGTGAGTGAGTCAGAGGCCTCGGCCGAGTGCCCGGTCAGCTCCTACAACGAGTGGGATCCACTGGAGGAAGTGATCGTCGGCATTGTCGACGGTGCGCACTTCCCTCCGTGGCATGTCGCGGTCGGTGCACCGCTCTCACCGGAGCAGCAGGCCGTGTTTCAGGAACGCGCCGGGCAGCCGTTCCCCGCCGACCGCATCGCGGCCGCGCGCGACGAACTCGACCAGCTGGTCGACATCCTGGCCGGCGAAGGAGTCAAGGTACGTCGGCCCGAGCCGCGGGACCACGGACAGTCCTACGGTGCGCCAGGCTGGTCGAGCACGGGCCTGTACGACGCGATGCCCCGGGACCTGCTGCTGGTCGTCGGCGACGACGTCATCGAGGCGCCGATGGCCTGGCGTTCGCGCTACCACGCGGCGTCGGCCTACCGGCCGCTCCTCAAGGAGTACTTCCAGCAGGGAGCCCGATGGAGCTCGCCGCCCAAGCCCGAGCTGCCCGACGAGCTGTACGTCGCCGGCTGGACGGAGCAACCGGAAGGGGAGCCGTTCCGCTCGGTGATCACCGAGTTCGAGCCCACTTTTGATGCGGCCGACTTCATCCGGTGCGGCCGCGACATCTTCGCCCAACGCAGCCATGTCACCAACGCGATGGGCATCGAATGGGTCCGCCGGCACCTGGGCGATGCGTACCAGGTGCATGAGCTGACCCTGGCCGACGGCCACCCCATGCACATCGACGCGAGCCTGATGCCGCTGGCGCCGGGCAAGCTGCTGATCCAGCCGGACCGCGTGCCGAAGACGCCGGAGATCTTCAAGGACTGGGAAGTGCGCACGGCACCGCAGCCGGTGATTCCCGACGGCCACCCGCTGTACATGACCAGCAAGTGGATCAACATGAACGTGCTCATGATCGACGAGGAGAGGATGGTCGTGGAGGCTCAGGACGAGCCGATGCGGCGCCTCGCCGAGAGCTGGGGAATGGCCGCGATCCCGTGCCCGTTCCGGAATTTCAACAGCTTCGGCGGTTCCTTCCACTGTGCAACGGTCGATGTGCGACGGCGCGGCGAGCTACGTTCCTATTTCTGACCGTGGAATCGGGGTACCGGTGGCGAGCCGTCCCGGTTTTCACGGCCTTCTTCGTGCGCATGGACAAACCCGTACCGTTGAGTCCGGAGGTAGGAGATTCATGCCCGGTCCCTGCGTTCATCACCTGGTCGAGGCGCAGGCTTCGCTGACACCCGATGCCGTCGCGGTCGTCGGGGAAGGCGGCACCCTCACCTACCGCGAACTCGACGAACGGGCCAACCAACTCGCCCATCTGCTGGCCGCGAGCGGCATTCGGCCCGAGCGCCTGGTCGGTGTCGTCATGGGGCCGTCGCCACATCTGCTGGTCACGATGCTGGCGGTGTGGAAGGCCGGCGGTGTGTACATGCCCGTCGACCCGTCACTCCCCCGCGGCGTCGCCGAGGCGATGCTCACTGATGCCGGAGCCGGCCTCCTCGTCCACCACGGATCGGCGGCCGCCGTCGCTCCCTCCGGCGTACCCACGGTGGACCTGGACCACGTTGACCTGTCCGGCCGGCCGAAAACCGCTCCGGCGCCCGCCATCGACCCGTCCAACCTCGCCTATTGCGTTTTCACCTCGGGCTCCACCGGCAAGCCCAAGCCCGTCGCCGTCGCGCACGCCAGCCTCGCCAACCACGCTGTGTCCCTCCGGGACGAGCTCAAGCTGGGGCCCAGCGACCGGGTCCTGCAGTTCACGGCGATTGCCATCGACGCCGCGCTGGAAGAGATCCTGCCCGCGTGGGTCGCCGGGGCGGCTGTCGTCATGCCCGATCAACGCCACTTCACCAGCCTGGAGTTCACCGACCTCATCGACCGTTTCGCGGTGACCACGGTGAGCCTGCCCAGCGCCTACTGGCATCAGTGGGTGGACGATCTGACAGCCGGACTGGTCCGCCTGCCGGACTGCGTGCGCATCGTGTTCATCGGTGGCGACAAGATTCTCGTCGACAAGCTCGCCGCCTGGTCACGGATCCCTGGAGCGGAGTCCATCGACTGGGTCTCCGACTACGGGCCGACGGAAGCCACCATCAGCGTGGCGCTGCACCGTCCGGACCACGGCGACCTGTCCGGCCGCGACCGCTCCGACTACGCGCTGGTGCCCATCGGTCGCCCGTTCGCGAAGGCCGTGGTCCACATCCTCGACAGTGATCTGCGGCCGGTGCCCGACGGCACGCCCGGAGACATCTGGCTCGCCGGCCCGCCGCTGGCCCGTGGCTACCTTGCCGACCCGGCTGCCACCGCTGATCGCTTTCTTCCCGATCCCCAGGGCCCACCCGGCGCACGCATGTACCGCACCGGCGACCGCGGCAGCCGGCAGAGCGACGGCACCCTCCATTTCCTCGGACGCTCCGACCGCCAGGTCAAGGTCCGCGGGCACCGCGTCGAGCCCGGTCAGGTGGAGAGCGCCATGCATCGCTGCGCCGGCGTCAGGGACGTGGTCGTCATCGCCATGGAGGATCCGCCTTTCGGATCCCGTCTCGTCGCCTACGTGGAGGCCGAGGACGGAGTGTCCGAGGCGGCGATCCGCGCCGACGTCGCCGGCCGGCTGCCCCAGGCCATGGTGCCCCACACCATCATGCTGCTGGATCGCATCCCGCGTTCGCCGCTGAACGGCAAAGTGGCCCGCTCGCTCCTGCCGCCGGTCGCGCCGACCCGAGCCGACCGCACCGGCCAAGCGGGGACGACGACGCTGGAGCGCGTCGTCGCCACCCTCGTCGGCGACGTGCTCGACGGGCCGCCCAGCCACCGCGACGAGGACTTCTTCGCGGCCGGAGGCGACTCACTGCGGGGTCTGCAACTGCTCAGCCGGGTCGCCGAGGTGACGGGCGTGGCGCTGTCGTTCGCACAGCTGCGGGCAGCTCCGCACGTGGCCGGGATCGCGGCCCTGGTGAAGCAGGCCCACGAGCGCGGCGCGTCGGACGGGGCGGTCGTACCGTCGCACGAGCACGGCGACCGGTGCCTCGCCTCGCGCGGGCAACAGGCCCTGTGGTTCCTGGACCGTGTGCATCGAGGCGCGCCCACCTACGCGGTACCGGTCGGCTACCGGATCAGGGGTCCACTCGACCTTGGTCGCCTGGACGCCGCGCTGACCGAGATCGTGGCCCGTCATGAGGCGCTGCGTACCGTGCTTGAGGAGCAGAACGGCAAGGTGTGGCAGCGGATCCAGCCCGCACGTCCGGTGCGTACGGCGGTGTCCGTCGTCGCCGACGCCGACGAGGCGGCCCTCCGGGCCGAGGAGGAGGCCGGGCGCCCGTTCGATCTGACCACTGGCCCGCTGCTGCGGTCGGCCTGCTACCGCATCGGCGCCGAGGAGCACCTGTGGCTGCTCAACGTGCATCACGCGGTGTTCGACGCCTGGTCGCTGGCCGTGTTCTGGCGTGAGTTCGCCGCGCTCTACACCGGTCGGCCGCTGCCCGAGCCGACCACCCAGTACGCCGACTACTCCGCCTGGCAGGAGCGCTGGCTGCGTGGGGCGGAAGCGGACGGTCAGCGGGCCTACTGGCGCGCACGGCTCGCCGGGGACCTGCCGACCATCGAACTGGGATCCCCGCGCCGATCGGGGGGACGACTCGGCACCGAGGGGTTCGCCGTCCAACTGCCGCCCGACGCCGTCGATCCGACCGCTGTCGAGCGCGTCGCCCGCGCCTGCGGGACCACCACGTTCGCCGTGCTGCTCGCGGCCTTCTTCGCGGCTCTGCGCCGAACGGGCGGCGTCGACGAGGTGGTGGTCGGGGTACCGGTGGCCTGCCGGAACCGGCCGGGCACCGAGGATCTGATCGGTTACCTGGTCAACACGGTCCCGCTGCGGATGCGCTTCACCGAAGGCATGCGCTTCCCTGAGCTGATCGCGCGCACCAACGAGGCTCTGGCGGAGGCACTGACCCACCAGGAGCTGCCGCTGGCCGACGTGGTGGAAGGCCTGCCGCGGCGCGGCGGGCAGCACCCGCTGTTCCACGCGATGTTCGCGCTGCAGTCCACTCCGCTGGACAGCGGCGGCGCCATCGAAGGTCTTGACATCACCGAGCAGTTCATCCACCAACGTACCGCGAAGACCGCGCTGACCTGGACTGTTCGGCAGCACGCCGCCGGGCTGGCCGGCGAGGTCGAGTATGCCGCGGACCGGTTCGACCGGACCTCGGCACGAAGCTGGCAGCACACTCTGCTGACACTGCTCACAGGCGGCCTGGCCGATCCCGACGCGCTGATCGACGAGTTGCCGTTTCCGACCGGCGAACAGGCTGCTGAGCTCGCGGCAGCCGTCGACGGCGGCTCCGACTCAACATCAGGAGGCTCGTGAACATGCCGGTCGATGGATCCTTCGGTGAAGACGACAGCGAGGCGGATGTCGTCTACGACGTGGTGGTCAACCACGAGGAGCAGTACTCGATCTGGCCCGTGGGCCGGCCCGTTCCGGCGGGATGGACGGCAGTGGGTTTCCAGGGTTCGAAGTCCCAGGTGCTGGACCACATAGAGACGGTGTGGACCGATATCACGCCCTTGAGTGTGCGCCAGGCCCTCGCCCGGACCCCGAGCCGGCGGCGGCCCTCCGCTTGAGCGTCATCATGTGCTGCGGAGTGGCCGGATGAACGGCGAACGTGGCCTCGCGCCCCGTGTTTCCTTCAGGGGCTTCCGCAAAGGCGCGGGCGGGGCGGACGGAGCGGTTCCGCCGAGCCGGACGGTGTACTGCGTACCGGCTGCCGGCACGGGGGCGCGCAGCTTCCTGGTGCCCTTCGCACGCTCACCGCTGCGCGAGAATCTGCGGGTGGTGCAGTTGCCGGGTCGCGAGGATCGGCTCGACGAACCCTGCCTTGACGACATCAGGGAGATGGCCGCGCTCATCGCCGACGCCATCGCCGAGGAGGGAGTCGACGACTACGCCCTGTACGGGCACAGCTTCGGAGCCCTGGTGACGCTGGAGACGGCGCGAAGGCTGGATCGGATGCACGCCCCGGCTCCGGCGCTGCTGGCGGTCGCGGCCTGCGCCGCTCCGCACCTGCCGCAGGCCGTGCGTTTCGATGAGATGGAACCCATGGAGGTCGCCGAGGCGCTCCGCAACCTCGGAGGCCTGAACTTCAGCGG
Organism: Streptomyces bluensis; assembly: GCF_014650715.1. Classification (GTDB taxonomy): domain Bacteria; phylum Actinomycetota; class Actinomycetes; order Streptomycetales; family Streptomycetaceae; genus Streptomyces; species Streptomyces bluensis. The sequence goes on from NZ_BMVM01000028.1 coordinate 40,057, forward strand.
TCCGCTCGGCGACAAGGTGGCGGCTGTCGTGTTGCCCTCGCTGAGCGCGGACTGCCGCGCCAGCACCCGGTATCTCGATGCCTTCGGGCAAGGAAAGATCACGTCCCCGATTCTGGCGCAGGGCGGTGTGCTGGATCCGGCGGTCACGATGGCGAAGGTCGCGGCCTGGTGCGACTACACGGATTCCGGTTTCGCGGCGCGGGCATACGCCGGCGGACACTTCTTCCCGCTGGAGTCGGACCTCCCGCTGCGGGCCGTCGTCGACTGGGACCGGAACCAGGCCGCTGGCAGCGGACCAGTGAGGGATCACCCGGGCTACGGTCCAGACGGGCCGCGAACACCGGCGCCGTGAGCGCGCGTTCCCCCACTCTGCGTCCCTCGTCAGCTGGTGGACGTGGCGCCATGGGTCGAACGCGCCGGCTGTCCCGTCTTCCGGTGGGAGAACAGCGCTGTCACGGCCGCCCGGTCGAGCTTTCCCGATGGCGTGAGGGGCAGCCGATCGACCGTCAGGTACATCCGCGGCACCATGTAGTCAGGGAGGGAGGTCGTCAGCAGCTCCTTGACCGACCGGGCGAGTGCGTCGGAAGACGCAGCATCCACACCCACCATGCAGGCGGCCAGCGCCGGCCCCAGAGCGGTGTCCACGACACAGACTGCGGCGTCGCGTACGTCGGGGTGCGAGCCGAGGACGGTCTCGATCTCACGCAGCTCGATCCGGAAACCACGGATCTTGACCTGATCGTCGTCGCGGCCCAGGTATTCGAGCTCGCCGTCGGGCAGCCGCCGTACGAGGTCTCCCGTGCGATAGCAGCGGACCATTGCGGAGTCCGGTCCCACCCGTAAGTCGGCGAACCGCTCTTTGGTGAGGTCGTCGCGGTGGAGATATCCGACGGACACGCTCGCACCGGACAGCCACAGCTCCCCCGCCGTGCCGTCCGTCACCGGCATTCGCTCGGCGGTGAGAATGTGGGCGCCGACGTGCGGGAGCGGATGGCCGATGGGCGAGGCGGAGCCCGACCGGAGCGTCTCGGCGTCGAGCACCTTGAACGTGGAGTGCACCGTGTTCTCGGTGATCCCGTACATGTTGACCATCTCCGGGCCGCACGGTCCGGCTCCAGCGACGAAATCCCTGATGACATCGAGGTTCACGCTTTCGCCGCCGAGGACGACGTAGCGCAGCGGGAGCTGCGGATGACCGTTCTCGGCGTGTGCCTGGGCGGTGTAGCGGAAGACGGACGGCACCTGGTTCAGGACGGTGATCCGCTGCTCTTGAAGGAAGTCCATGAGGTCGGCGGAGAGCACGACAGTACGCCACGGGACCATGACCGCGGTCGCGCCGGTCGCCAGCGCGCCCCAGAGCTCCCAGACGGAGAAGTCGAAGCACAGGGAGTGGAAGATCGCCCATCGGTCGTCAGCCGTGAGGGCGAAGAGGGGCAGGGCTGCGTCCAGCAGCGCGAGAACGTTGCCGTGCGTGATCACACATCCCTTGGGCCTGCCCGTCGAGCCGCTGGTGTAGATGACGTAGGCCGCGCTGTCAGCGGACGGCGACGGCGCGGTTCCGGGGCTGCCGGTGGACTCGGGATCGGCTTCCGGCGCCGCCGGGTCGATGAGGCGACGGTCCGAGAGCCCGATGCGCTCGGCGGTGGAGCGCGCTCCGACGATGCGGGAGAGCCGGGAGTCCTCGGCGATGAACTGGGTTCTCTCCCGCGGATAGCCGGGGTCCAAGGGTACGTAGGCGGCGCCGCGCTTGAGGATCGCGAGCAGCCAGACGACCGTCTCCGCGTCCCGTTCGACCAGCAGCCCGGTCAGGTCACCCGGGCGCACGCCTGCCGCGGCGAGACGGTCGGCGGCCAGGTCTGCGGCCCGGTCCAGGTCGGCATAGCTCAGTCGTACGCCGTCCGCGAGCAGGGCGGTCGCGTCGGGGGTCTCGGACACCCGCGAGCACAGGAGTTCGACCAGAGATTCCATTGTCCACCTGTCGTGTTTCGGAAGCGGGGCTCAGTTCCCGACGGTGAGGCGTGTGGGCTGCACCTTGCGTGTGGGCTCCGCCTTCCTCGCCGGCCTCGCTCACCGTCGACGCAGTTCTTCGAGCGGCGCGGCGGGGGTGGAGAGGACCTGCTGGACCCGGTCTGCCAGTTGGGACGTCAGCGGTGCGAGGTCGCTGTCTTCGGAGATCTCGGAGATCATCTCGACGCTGTCGCCGTGTTCTTCGATGGTCACGGTCGCGGGCCACGGCATGTTCTCGCGCGGCAACACCATCGGTGAGGCGGTGGCGCCGAACATCGGGCTGGAGCCCTGAACCTCGTAGTTGAAGGCGATGAGGCCGGTCGGCAGCCGGCGGTACCGCTTGTGTTGCAGTACGCGGTACAGGCCGGAGGTGATCTCCGAGCTGTCCAGGATCTGCGCCTGGACAGCTTTCGCCACGTCGATCAGGGTGCTGTCGTCGGGGAGGTCGACGATCACGGGCAGTACGTCCACGCAGAAGCCCATGAGCGGCTTGTCCGTGTGGCGGGGCTGTCCGGTCTGATGGGCCATCATGAGGGACTGCGGGGCGCCCGTGAGCAGCGACGACGCCACCGCCAGCGTCGCCAGGGCCGCGGTGTGCCTCGTGCATCCGCCGGCCCGCGCCACGTCGCGCAGGCCCGCGGAGCTCTCCGGGGGAAGGGGGTCCACGCGCCTGACGGGTTTCCAGGGCCCCGCGCCCTCCAACAGCCGGGCCGACCCCCAGACCGCGTCGAGCCGGGCCCGCCAGAGGGTGTCGTTCGCCTCGAACCGTGCGTCCTCGTCCCCGCGCTTCCACCGCGCGTACTCAAGGAAGCTGGCCGGTTCGGGCAGGGCGTCACCCGCCTCACCGCCCAGGTAGCAGGCGGACAGCTCCGACCAGAGGACCTCGAACGACCAACCGTCGACGACCGCGTGCGGCACGGTGGCCTGGAGGAACGCGGCATCGTCCGTCTGGACGAGGTGGAACCGGAACAGCGAGGGCACGGACATGTCCGCAGGTCTGAGGGCGAACCGGTGGAGAAGTGCCTCCACGTCGCCCGGCGACGCGTCGCTCAGGGTGCTGACCGTGATTCTCGGAACGGCGTGTGCGAGGCAGTTCTGGGATTCGCCGTTCTCGTCCAGTCCCGTCCGCATCACCTCATGCCGCTCTGCTACCCGCTGGACAGCGCGCCGCAGCCTCTCCGCGTCCAGGGTGCCCTCGATGCGCAGCGCCTCGGACATCTGGTAGGACTGGCCGAGCTCACCGCCCAACTCGGCGGCCAACCACAACAGTTTCTGGCCATCGGTCATCGGGGCCTCGCCGACGACCTCCGACGGCGACGGCTTGGGCGCGGGAGCCGGTACGCGCGGCGCGCGGGTCTTCTCCCACAGGCCCCGCGAGGCGACTTCCGCCGCGGTTTCGGCCACGGCGTCCACGATGCGGGTGCAGTCCGCCTCGGTGTGCGCGGCGCTGAGGAAGCAGGTGCGCCCTTCCCACACGTAGATGCCGCGGTTGAGGAGGCCGAGGAAGAACATGTCCTCGGCCAGCGGGGAGCCGTCGACGTTGATGCGGAAGAGAGAGGAGAAGTGCTCGACTTCGAGGGGGTATCCGTTGGCGGAGGCGTGGGAGTTGATCCTCCTGGCCAGGTCGGCGGTCCGGTCTGCCAGCGAGATCTGCAGTCGAGGCGAATGCTTCTTGAGATGCCAGATCATCTGCTGCGCCACCGCCATGGTCAGCGGGTGTTTGCTGAACGTTCCGGCGAACACCATGCTCGGCCGTTGCGGGAACCCGACATCGCCCTCCCGCCAGCGCCCGCCGTCGATGGGCGCCATGAACTCCGCGTCACCCGCGATGACCCCGATGGGCGTGCCTCCGCCGATCACCTTGCCGTAGGTCACCAGGTCTGGACGGACACCGAAGTACGCGGCCGCCCCGCCGGGGTGGCACCGGAAGCCGGTGATGATCTCGTCGAAGACGAGAGCGGTGCCGTGTGCGCGGGTGAGCGCGCGGAGCTGGTGCAGCAGTTCGACAGGCTGATACCCGGGGCGTCGGCTTTGGACCGGTTCGACCAGCACCGCGGCCAGTTGGTCTCCGTAGGACTCCAGGACGGGGAGCGCGGAGTCGTCGTACGGCAGGACGATGACGTCCTGGACCATCGAGGCCGGCGTACCCCGGCCGAGGGGTGTCGTCTCGCCGCGCTCACCGCCGGCCCGGGGCGCGACCAGCACGCCGTCGAACGTGCCGTGGTAGGACCCGGAGAACTGCGCTACGAGTTTCCTCCCGGTCCTGGCGCGCGCCGCGCGCACGGCGCCCATCACCGCCTCGGTCCCCGAAGAGGTGAAGGCGACTCGGTCGACGCCGGTCAGCGACGCGATGCCGCGGGCGACGTCGCCGGCCGTGGACGACTGCGGGCCGATCAGGAGGTCGGAGGCGTCGAACGTGCGCAGGGCCGCCGTGAGCGGCTCCGACGCGTGTCCCAGCATGATGACGCCGAAGCCCATGCACAGGTCGAGGAACTCCTGCCCGTCGACGTCGGTGAAGCGGGCGCCCTCGCCCCGGGCCCCGACCACCGGGTAGCTCGCCTCGCGGCGTCCTTTGCGGGAGGAGATCAGGTTTCGCTGGTCCGCGAGTGCGAACCGGTCTTCCTCGGTGATGCGCTTGGACACCGTGGTCCGCCGCGCCCAGTCGGTCTCGGCCTGGAGTGGATCGGTGCCGTCGGCGGTGACGCCCTGCTCGGACCGCCGGGGAGCAGGGATGGCGAGGGGCGCGGCAGGCGGTTCCGGCACGGTGGCGAGGGCGGCGGGTTCTTCGGGTGTCCGGAGCGGCTCCGTGCCCACGGCGGCGACGGGCGCCGTCCGGCCGCTCGGCGGTACGACGCCGTTGAGGTACTCGCTCACGCCGTCACACGAATCCAGGTCGAAGAACAGCAGTCGTACGTCGATGTCGGTCCGGAACTCCGCCGACAGGGCGTCCGCGAGCTGGATGAGCAGGAACGAGTCGTATCCGAGCTCGATGAAGGAGGCGCCGGGTTCCACCTCCTGCGGTGTGCACCCCACGAGTTTCGCGACGATCCGCCGGACCCCGGCATGGACCCTCGCCGCGTCGGCGGGCGACAGGGCCGGCGTCGGAGCTTCCGCCGGGATACGGTCCTCGGCCGCAGGGTTCGGCCGGCCGGAACCGGGAGTCGGCTGCGCTTCCGTCTGCATGGGCGGCCGCTCCTTCTGAGCACTGCGGTCGAACGCGTAGGTGGGAGCGTGCACGAGCGTCGTGGGTGCGTCCGAGTCGCTCCCCCGGCCGGTCTCGGCGGTCGTCACCGCGACCGCGTCCTGGCCGGCCGACCACGCGGACGCCAACAGCCGGGCTTGGGAGAACGCGTCGTAGCCCGCCTGCTTGCCGGTGGTCATGGCCAGCGCGTCGGCGCCGAACACCTCCCTGACGAACGGCGTGACACCGGCTTCGGAGTCCAGGACATGGGCAAGATCCGTATCGTGCGCACGGAGCCTGTGCACGGCGTCGCCGAAACGGACCGTCCGGACCAGATGGCTCGCCCAGAAGCCGGGATCACGGGCCGTCTCCTCGTCCAGCCAGTCGCCCGTCGTCGGTGACATCAGCCGGAGACTCGGCGGCCGTAGGTCGACCTGGGACCAAGTCGCCGTGTACTCCGCGACGGCGTCTTTCAGGACCGCGCTGTGGTAGGGATGCGCGACAGGGACCCGGACGCCGGCGATGCCGTCGCCGCGCAGTCGAGCGGCGATCGCGTCGATGGCGGCCGTCTCACCGCTGAGCATGCAGTCCCTGCCGCCGGGCACGATCGCCAGCGACACCCCGGCGCCGAGGTACGGGGTGACGGACGCCTCCGAGAGACGAACGCGGATCATCCCGCCCGCCGGGGTGCCCTTCACGATCCGGGCCCGCTCCGACAGGATCGCGGCAGCCTCGGTCAGGTCGAACACGCCGGCGACCACGCCAGCGGCGACCTCGCCCAGGCTGAAACCGCACAGTGACTGGGGCTGCAGGCCGCCGGCGAGCAGCGACCTTGCGATCGTCACGGACTGCACGAGCACCGCGAGTTCGGCGAGTCGTGGTTCGGGCGCGGTCTCGGACGCCCCGGTGAGGAGCCCTCGCACCAGCGGCCGGTCCTCGGCCGGCAGACACTGAAGCGCCTGGGAGAGCAGGTCCGCGAATCCGTCGATCTCGGCCTCGGCCGCCGTCAGATCTCCCGCCGGCCTTCCTTGGCCTGGGAAGACGAGGGCGCTGTTGTGGTTCCGCTGCGCGAGCCGGCTGCCGGTTCGCCAAGCGGTGACCTCCTCGTGTCGCCTGGCGACGACTATCGCCTCTCGGTGCGGAAGGACGCGCCGGCCCGTCCTCAACGTGTGGGCGAGGCTCCGCAGACGATGCGGATTCCGCGCGGCGAACTCCGCCACGCGGTCGGCGGTGTCCTCGACGCTGCGGCGGGAGGCGGCGGTGACCGGCAGGACGCAGACATGCTCGCGCGGTTCGTCGGCCGTTGCAGCGACCGGCGCCTGCTCAAGTACGACGTGCGCGTTGGTTCCGCCGATGCCCATCGAACTCACTCCGGCCCGCCGCGGCCTCTCGTCGTCTTCCCACACGCTGCGGCTGTCGGGCACGAAGAGCCGGTCGCTCGCCGGTTTGATGCGCGGATTGAGTTCCACGAAGTTCGCGACCGGGGGAATCCGGCCGTGGGTGATGACGAGTGCGGCCTTGATGAGGCCGACGATGCCCGCGGCGGCGCCGAGATGGCCGACGTTCGCCTTGGTCGCGCCGATGGCGCACCGCACACCGTCTGCGCCCAGGGAACGTTCGATGGCCGCCCATTCGACGACGTCTCCGATCGCGGTGGCGGTTCCGTGCGCCTCCAGGTAGCCGATGTCGCGCTTGTCCACCCCCGCGGCGGCCAGCGCGGCACCGATGACCAGGCTCTGCTGGTGCACACTCGGCGCCGTGAAGCCCATCTTCCGGTTGCCGTCGTTATTGGTCGCGCTGCCGCGGATGACGGCGTGGACGGCGTCACCGTCGGCGAGCGCCTGGTCCAGACGCTTGATGACCACCGCGCCCGCGCCACTCCCGGTGATGGTGCCGCCGGCGGCGCTGTCGAACGGTCGGCAGTAGCCGTCGGCGGACCAGACGCTCCCCTCCTGGTGGTAGTAGCCCACCCGGTGAGGGAGCTCGATGTTCACGCCGCCGGCCACGGCCATGTCGGACTCGCCGGAGAGCACGCTCTGACTCGCGAGGTGCACAGCGACGAGGGAGCTGGAGCACGCGGTCTGGACGGTCAGGCACGGCCCACGCAGGTCGAGCGGGTAGGCGATCCTTGTGGCCAGAAAATCGTTGTCGAGGAGCGCCGTCCAGTTGATCGCTTCCGACAACTTGAGCGGCCTCGCGGTGTCCCCGTACTGAGCGTCCCCGATGCGCCGCACGACCGAGATCGGCGAGGCACCCCCTCCGGCGGCGAACAGCCCGATGTTCCTGGGATACCGCAGCGGGTCGCAGCCGGCGTCCTCCAGCGCCTCAAGCACGACTTCCATCATGACGCGGTGGTTGAGGTTGATGCCGTTGGCCTCGCCGGCGCTGAGACCGAACGCGGCGCTGTCGAACTCGTCGTATCCGTCCAGGGGCGCGGCCACGGGCACGTAGCTGTTGCGCACGGCCGGGTCGAGGCTGACTCCCTCGCGTCGGCGGTCCTGCTCGCCGACCTCCACCATGCCCGTCGCACCGGCCTCGACGTTGGCCCACAGTGACCGGTAGTCGGCCGCACCCGGAACCCTGCATGCCATGCCCACGATGGCCAACGGCTCTTGCATCTCTGCTCCTCACTCGAACCGTGGTCGTGTCCGGGCTCAGACATCCAGGCAGGAAACGAAATCGCGTAACTGCGGGTGGTCGAAGAGCAGTCGCAGGGACGCGGTGTGCGAGATCCGCTTGCGCACCGACACGACGACCTGGCTCGCCAGCAGCGAGTGACCGCCCAGCTTGAAGAAGTCGTCGTGCGGCGATTCGACAGGTACGCCGATCACCTCGCTCCAGATGGCGGCAACCGCTTCCTCGACCGCGGTGAGCCCGGCGTCCGTGGACCGGTCCGGCTCCGCCACGGGGGGCACGGCGGCGGACGTGGGTGCGTCACCTCGCGGGAGCGGGGCGACACGGGCCAGGATCTCGGTCAGGCCGAGTGAGTCGATCGGCGCGTCGGGCTGGTGCAGCAACGCCGCCAGGACCTCCTGGTACGCGGCGCAGTAGCCCTGTGCGACCTCGTGCGAGTAGGTGCGCAGCGCGTACTCCCAGTCGAGAGCGATACCGGAAGGGCTGATATCGCAGTCCACGACCAGGTCGAAAGGCCCCTCCGCCGTGCGTGCCACGACCTCCGACATTCGCCCCTCGCCGAGTTTCAGGCCACCGGTGGCCCCCGCGGAGAACAGCATGCGCACCACGTCGGCGCCGGGTTGCGGCCCGGTGGCGTGCAGGTCGGCGACCATCCTGCTGAACGGCAGGTCCTGGTGGTCGATGGCGTCCATGAGGTCCAGCGACACCTCTTCGAGGGTCGCGGCGAACGTGTGGGACAGGTCGATCTGCGACCGGACAACGATCATGTTCGCGAGCATGCCCACGGTGCGTGCGAACTCGGGCGTGCGGCCGCTCGTAGCCATCCCGAGCGCCTGGTCTCCGTCACCGGTGACGGCGGCGATCATGACGTTCATCGCGCACAGCAGGATGGCGAACGGTGTCGACCGGGCGCGGCGCGCGTGTTCCGAGAGCGCCTCGGTCAGCTCGTCGTCGAGGGTGAGGGACACCATGCAGGTGTCCAGCGCACCCGGGGCGCGCGTGGCGGTGTGGTCGACGCCGGGGAGCGCGCTGCCGGTGACTCCGGCGAGCCGTTCCCGCCAGTACGCCGACTCTTCCCGGAGGGTGCCGTTGGCGAGTGCGGCCAGTTGTCCTTTCGCGAAGGTGCTGTAGCCGGGTGGGATCGGCCCGAGATCGGGCGGAGTTCCCCGGCGCGCGGAGCGGTAGAGCTCGCCGAACTCGTCGAGGACGACGGTCATCGACAGGCCGTCGCACACGATGTGATGAGCGATCAGGACCAGCGTGGTGCGGCTTTCGGACACCTGGATGGCGGTGAGCCTGATCGCCGGCTCGGCCGACAGGTCGAATGGCTCGTTCGAGGCCGCTTCGAGAGCCGATTGCAGCCGCTCGGACCGCACAGCGGCCGGCAGCCCACGGAGGTCCACCACGTTGGCCGAGACAGGTTCCGGATCGCGATCGATGACCTGCACGACGCCGGAGTCCGTTTCGTGGAACGTCGTACGCAGGGCCTCGTGGCGGCGGATGACCTCGTTGAACGCGAACTCCGCTGCCTTGACGTCGAAGTCGCCGTCAAAGTGGAAGATCTCCGGCATGCTGTAGGCGGGGCTCGACGGGTTCAGCCGCCAGAAGAGCCAGATGCCCTCCTGGAGCGGGCCGATGGGGAGCGTGTCCGTCATCGCGTCCATGCCGTCTGTTGTCAACCCACGTCTCCGATCAGGTTGCGCAGTTCGCGCATGGTGCCTGCCCGGAAGAATGCGCGGAGTCGTACGCGAACCCCGAACTCCTCGCGAATGCGCGCGAGGACGTCGAGCGCGTCGAGGGAACCGCCCCCGAGCGCGAAGAAGTTGTCATCGAGCGTGCAGGGGACATCCAACGTCTTGCGCACGATCAAGATCAGGCGCTGTTCGACATCGTCGAGAGGGACATCGTCCGTCTGCGCTTCGGCCTCGCCGACACCCATGTACTCCTCCAACGCAGCAATGTGGGCCTCACGGGAATGGATCAGGAGCGAGAATGCGTGCCGGAACCCGGAGTTGCGGAAATTGCGCGACGCTGATCGTGGTCCCGCCAGTCAGCGGTTGCCGTCGACGAGCGTTTCCACACTGTTCCAATGAGACGTGAACTTCGCCACCGTCGGATACTCCATCAACATGAGGACGTCCGTATCAATGCCCAGTTGCTGGTTGAGCCGACTGGCGAGTTCCATCAGGAGGAGTGAATGACCGCCGAGATCGAAGAAGTTGGTATCGACATCCGCTTCTGGGATTCCAATCACGTCCGCCCATATTTGGGAGACGTCCTGCTCTTGCACCGGCATGGTTGACAACCTTCCGCGTGTCTCGGCAGTCCGCTGAGTCCGCGCTATCGTACGCAGGCATTTCTGCGCCGCACAAGACCCCTCAAGCCACCCCATGTTGGACAGGAGCGCGATGGGAGCACGCCTGCCGCAAAGGCGACATGGTTCGCAACCTCAGGTGGCAGTGAGCCTGTTTCATCCCCAGTTTTGAGCAGGGCGTCCGGGCTACGAGTGGCGGCTCATACCCAGCTGGACCAGAGCCGGGCATAGGCGCCGTTCTGATCGATCAGATCCTGGTGGGAACCGACCTCGACGACGCGTCCACCTTCCACGACGGCGATGCGATCCGCGTCGCGGGCCGTGTGCAGCCGGTGTGCGATCGAGATCACGGTTCGTCCCTCCAGTACGGCCGCGAACGACCGCTCAAGCTGTCGAGCGGAACTCGGATCCAGCTGAGAGGTCGCTTCGTCGAGGATCAGCACGCTCGGATCCGCCAGGAGCAGGCGGGCCAGCGCGATCTGCTGGCTCTGCGCGTCGGTGAGCTCTTCCCCGCCGACGCCCACCGTGGTGTCCAGCTTCTCGGGGAGAGCGTCCACCCAGCCATCCGCGCCGACTGTCTCCAGGGCTCTCCAGAGAGCGGTGTCATCGGCCTCCGCCTGTGCGTTCTGTGTGACGTCGGAGGCGGCCAGTTCAAGATTCTGTCGCAGTGTGCCACCGAAGACGTACTGGTCCTGGCTCACCAACACGACGTGCTTGCGCAGGTCGTGGTGCGGCAGCTCGTGGAGGGGAATGCCGGCCAGCTGTACGTCGCCCATGCGCGGCGGATGGGTCCCGGACAGCAGCCGGGCGAGCGTCGACTTTCCACTTCCGGTCGGCCCGACGATGGCGACGCGCTCGCCGGGGCGCACCACGAGGTCGATCCCGTGCAAGACATCCGGCCCGTCGTCGTACCCGAACCGGACATCGCGAGCGGAGAGGTCTGCCGAGGCGATGACGCCGCGCCCGGCAGGCTTCTGCTCGGACTGGGCGCCCTCCGGCTCGGACTGATCCGCGACGCCGAGCAGGCGGGCCAGCGACGCGCTGCCCTGTTGGAGCGTTCCCACCCAGTCGAGCAGCGTTTCCAGGGGAAACATCAACTGAAGGATGTACAGGGTCGCCGCGGTCACCTGGCCCAGGTCGGCCCAGCCCTGGTTGTAGGCGTATCCGCCCAGGAGCAGGGCGACGGCCAACGGCAGGGTGAAGAGGAACTCCTCGACGGAGTAGAGGACCGTCCGAAGGCGCAGGGTGTACCCCATCGCCTCGTACCAGGCCTCGGTGTCGCGCTCCGCGCGGCGGACACGGTGAGCCTCCAGGCCGTACGCCTCGACGGTGGCCGCACCCTGGATCGTCGCGTCCAGGCCTTCGGTGATGCCGGAGGAGGCCGCGGCCTCGCGCAGGAAGCCGGAGCGGGCCCTGGCCAGGTACCACCGGTTCACCATCACCAGCGGGGGCAGGATGATCAGAAGGGCGAGCGACAGCAGCGGCGATACCAGCAGCAGCGCGCCGAGGCTGAGGACGATCCACACCAATGCCTCGGTCACCTGAGGTACCGCCAGCTGCATGGCGCGCCGCAGCGTGTCCGTGTCCTGTGAGGCACGCGTCACCAGATCGCCGTCGTCGGACCTTTCGACGACGGCCAGTGGAAGCGCGAGCACGTCGTCGACGAACTTCTCACGGATCTCGCCCTGCACCGTGGCGGCAAGTCGACCCGCTGCCCGAAAGGCGACGCGGGTCAGGAACGCCTGCAGCAGGATGAATCCGCCCAGCGCAGCCGCGACGGCAGTCACGTGCCCGGCGGTGGTGCCGTCCCGCACGTCCTCGACGAGGGCGCCGAGCAGCCGGGGGCCGACCAGGCCGCTGCTTACGGCGACGCCGTACAGGGCCAGCACATAAGCCAGTTCTTTCCTGTGCCGACGCGCCACCTGCCGAAGAAAGCGGCGAACGAACTTCACATCGGCGACCGGGAGTGTACGAACCTTCATTTCCCAACCCGTGAGGCATCGTCACGCGCCACCAACATCCGGTATGCCGAGTGACTCTCCAGCATGTCGTCGTGAGTCCCCGCGGCGATCACACGGCCATCCTCCACGTACGCGACCCGGTGTGCTCGTTGGAGCAAGAGCGGGCTGAGAGTGAACACGACCGTGCTTCGTCCCTCCGGGTGAGTCTCGTGGAACCGGGCGAGATTCTCCGCCACGCGGTACTCGGTGTACGCGTCGACAGCGTTGGTCGGCTCCACGAGCACCGTGAACTCGGCGTCCGCCAGCAGCGCCCGGGTGAGTCGCAGGCGTTGCAGCTGACCGCCCGAGAACGTCCTGCCGCGACCCGTCATCCGGGTATCGAGGCCGTCGGGAAGAGCGTCGATGACATCCGTCGCACAGGCGATCTGAAGGGCGGCGGTGATGTCCGCGGTGTCGACCGTGCCGGCCGGTGCGATCTCCTCTCGTACGGTTCCCGCGAAGAATCGGTCGCTGTTCAGGCCCAGCAGGACCCGTGATCGCACCACCGGGATCGGCAGCGATGCCAACGACTCGCCGCCGAGTGCGGGATCGCCGGAGTCCTCGAAGCGAGCCAGTCGACGGGCCAGGGCATCGGCATCGGAGGGGTCGGCACAGGCGACTGCCATGAACGTCGCCGGGGGAACGGCCAGTCCCGAGGTGGTGTCGGTCAAGTGAGCCTTGCCTCGGTTCCGCGGTTTGGTGGCGGCCGCGTCGGGCGTCTTCCCCTGCCAGGGTTCGACGTTCAGCAGCCTGGTCACACGGCGGGCGGCCACCAGCGCCCGAGTCACCTGGCTCGTGCCCTCCATGAAGTCGGTGAGGGGCATGGCGAGGAAGGTCGCGAAGCCGTAGAACGCGATGACCTGGCCGATCGTCAGGCGCTGGTCGAGCGCGAAGAGAGCCGCGGTGTACGTCACGATCACGGTGACCAGACCGGGCACGAGGACCCGCGCCGCCTCGTAGTCCGCTTCGGCACGCGCCACACCGACATCCGCCGACCGCAACTGTGCCGAATCGGAGCGAAAGCGCGCCGCGAACTGCCGCTCGCCGCCCACGCCCCGGAGAACCCGTAGCCCCGAAGCGATATCGATGGCGCGTCCCGCCAGTCGCCCCTGCAGCGACCGGTAGTTGTCCTGGTGCCGGTGCAGGGGGCGCAGCAGCAGGCTGCTGAGTCCGCTGAGGACGGGGACGGTCACGAGAACCAGAAGTCCCAGAGGGACCGAGACCGTGAGCATGGCCACCGTGACAGCCGTGACGGCCACGACGGCACCCATGATCCGGCCGGCGTAGAGCAGGCCGACGCCGATCGTTGTGCCGTCCGAGGTGCTGGTGGCGATCAGGGCGTCGGCGTCCTGCCGTCGTGGAAGGGACGCACCGAGCCGCGTGACGTGCCGCGTCACCATGCGGACGGTCAAGGAGGCCGACACCGTGCGCGTGATGATCGAATGCCGGTAGAACGCGATACCGGACGTCGCCCTGATGACGCCGAGCAGCAGCACGGCCATCGACCACCAGACCACTTCGCCGCTGTCGTTGCGGGCGATGCCTCCGTCGATCGCGCGGCCGATCGCGACCGGGATCAGGGCCTGGCTGGTCATCCATACGGCGGACGTGACCGCGCCCCAGAGGGTGGCGGCCTTTTGCTTGCCGACGAGCGCGAGAAGGAATCTGGCCGCCGATCGGTGGTCAAGTCCTCCTGGGCCGAGCACGGGAATCCGTTGCATGATCGAGAGCTCGATCCCTTCGGTAGCCGAGACGCCGCATCCTTGAGAAGGTGTCGGCCGGCAGCGGCCAGCGTAACGACTAACCGTCCAGCCCCGCAACGATGTTGAGGCTGCTCAGGGGATGTTGAACGTCTTTCGATTTCGCAGACGAGGGGCCTGATCGCGTTGCCGACGAAGCGGAGCGCGGGGGCGGTCGGAGGGTTGAGCAACTCCTCTAGTCACGGGGCGTCGACATACCGACAAGCTCGGTCACCGCGGCGGCGAGGTCGGACAGTACCGGGTTCCGCTCGATCACCGCGACGTCCACCTCGATGTCGTGGGCCTGTGCCAGTCCGGTCGCGATCTGCAGGGCGGTGTGCGGATGTCCGCCGAGCGCGTAGAAGTTGCCGTCGGGCGCCGCCGGTGCGCCCAGATGTCGCTCCCACAGCTTCGAGAGCGTCTCGAACACCGCTCCGTCCCACACCCGGGTCTCCTCCGGGGCCCGCAGGGCGCTGTGGTCGGTCTTCCCGCTGCTGGTCGTCGGGATCTCCGGTACCTGGTAGATCCGGGTGGGCACCATGTAGGCCGGGACTCGGGCGGCCAGTCGGCGGCGCAGTTCCACGACGTCGCAGTGGGGATCGGCGACGAACGCCGCGAGGTACGGGCCCACCACGCGGTGCGTGTCCATCCGGACCGCGACGCGACCGTGGCCCACCAGGTCGACGAGTGCGGCCTCCACCTCGTCCAGTTCGACCCGGTTGCCGCGGATCTTCACCTGGCGGTCCAGCCGCCCGGCGTGCACCAGCAGGCCGTCGGCCCTCCGTCGCACCACGTCGCCGGTGGCGTAGCGCGCTCCGCCGTCCAGGAAGCTCTCCGCGGTCAGGTCGGGGCGACCGAAGTAGCCGAGGGCGACGCCAGGTCCGCCGATCAGGAGCTCGCCGACCTCCTCGGCGGTGTCCGAGAGCGGCCGGATCTCCGCTACCGCGCCGTTGACCGGGCTCCCGATCGGCAGGTCCGGCTCCGGGTCGCCGGGGGTCAGCGGAAGGCAGGCGTGCGCGGTCGTGTAGATCGTGGCTTCGGTGGGGCCGTACAGGTTCCACACCTGCTCGACGTGCGCGACCTGGGCTACCAGCGATCGCCGCAGGCGCTCCCCGGCGAGCAGCAGGACGGTACCCGTCGGCAGCTCCAGCCCGGCCTGGAGGAGATGCTCCAGGACCGTCGGCGTGGTCTGGAGGAAGACCTGGAGGCCCGGCGCTTCCAACAGTGCTCCCAGCCGGTTCGCCAGGATCTGCAGTTCGGCGACGACGACGAGTTCCCCGCCGACGGACCACGGGGCGAAGATCTCGAACACCGAGACGTCGAAGGCGAAAGAGGACAGGGCGACGAACACGGAGTCCGGGCCCATTCCGATCAGCGACGCCACCGACTCGACCAGCCCGGCCGCGGCGGCGGACCGAATCTCGACGCCCTTGGGCGCGCCGGTCGACCCGGACGTGAAGATGACATAGGCGGCGCCCGGGTGCGGGCGGGGGCGCGGGGAGGACGGCGGGGCGCTCCGGGCCTGCAGCAGTTCGGACGTCGTCAGGTCCATGCGCGGCACACCTTCCGGCGTGTCGTGCCCGGTGTCGACGGCCAGCACCATTCGGGCCTGTGCGCCTTGAAGTACCGCTGCGCGCCGCGCGGGAGGCCAGCCCGGGTCGATCGGCACATACGCGGCCCCGCTCAGCAGGACGGCCAGGATCGCCACCGGGCCGCCGGCCCGGCGCGCTGCCATGACCCCGACCCGTTCGCCGGGCGCCACCCCGGCGCCGGCCAGCCGGTCGGCCAGGTCCACGGCCGCTGCGGCGGTCTCGGCGTAGGTCCACGAACCGCCGCTGTCCCGAATCGCAACGCGGTCCGGTGCGTCGTGGGCGGACTTCAGGAACATGGCTGCGAGCCGATCGGGCTCATCGGGGGTCACTGCGGACTCCTTCCGTGGCGGCCGCGCCAGGCCACCGCGACGTCACGGCGTGCCGGTGAGCTGGGGATCTGCTCATTGAGCGAGGCGATGTGCGAGGGAAGGGTGTTCCAGATTTCAGGTGTATAGAAGTGCCCTCCTGGAAGCTCGGTGTGCCGAAACTCGCCTTTCGCCACCTTGCGCCACAGTTCTTTCGATTCGGGGTCGATGACTTCGTCGCTCTCGCCGGTGAGCACCTGAACGGACGTACTCACTGCGGCGCCGTCCCGGTAACGGAAGGAGTCACGGACCCGAATGTCGGCACGCATCAGCTCAACCGCCATCTCCTGGAGATCAGGGTCGCTGAGAACGTGCTCGGGCATCAGCCCGAATTCCTGTATCCAGGCCATGAGTTGTTCGTCGCTGTCCTGCTGGGACGGGAACATGTCCGCCGCTGTCAGGCCACGGCTCGGAGCATTCGCCGATGACACCACCAGGGCCTCGGGAACGGGGCCTCCGCGCTCCTCGATCCGCGCCGCGATGTCGAAGGCCACCCAGCCCCCCATGCTGTGCCCGAACAGCACGTACGGAATGCCGGCCGCGGAGACCACCGCGTCGAGCGCATCGTCGACGAGCTCGTCCCAGTCTTCGACGAAGTCCTCGATGAAGCGACCTTCGCGGCCGGGGTAGCAGACGGCGGCGAGTTCCACGCCGGGCGGCATGGCGTCGGCCCACTTCATGTAGGAGCCGGCACCTCCTCCGCAGAAACCCAGGCAGATGAAGCGCTTGGTGGCTTTCGGTTCCCGCTTGGGGCGGACGACCGTAGTG
Source organism: Streptomyces bluensis (assembly GCF_014650715.1). Taxonomy (GTDB): domain Bacteria; phylum Actinomycetota; class Actinomycetes; order Streptomycetales; family Streptomycetaceae; genus Streptomyces; species Streptomyces bluensis. Next base: position 56,657 of record NZ_BMVM01000028.1, read on the forward strand.
TCCTTCATGCCCGCCCTCCCCCGTCCTTGGATACGCCGAATCCGGGGCTCTTCTGGGTGGACCGTGGCGCGACTTCGGCCAGCTCCGCAACGTACTCGGCAAGGTCCTGGACCCGCGGGTGCCGGTACACCTCTTTGACGGGGACGACCAGTCGCAGGTTCTTCTTCAACCGGGCGACGAGGCGCAATGCCATGAGAGAGTGCCCGCCGAGGGCGAAGAAGTCGTCGTCAGCGCTGATCCCGTCCCGGCCGAGAACCTCGGCGAAGACCTGAGCGATGAACTCCTGCAGCTCGCCCTTTGGCTCGACGCCCGGGGTCTCCTCACGGCTCACCACGGCGGCGGGCTTCGGCAGTGCTGCGACGTCGAGTTTGCCGTTGGCGGTCAGAGGCAGTTCCTCCAACTTCACGCACACGGACGGAACCATGTAATGCGGCAGCGTCTGCGCCGCGTGCTTTCTGAGGTGCTCGGGAGACGGGGCGGCGGCCTCCGCCGGAATGTAGTAAGCGACCACCTGCCGGCCGGACTGCGTCTCGTGGCAGACGACCACGGCGTGGTCGACTCCGGGGTGGTTGGTCAGCGCGGACTCGATCTCTCCGAGTTCGACGCGGAAGCCACGGAGTTTGATCTGCCGGTCGACTCGGCCGACGAACTCAAGAACGTCACCGGAGCCCCATCTCACCAAGTCCCCGGTGCGATACATACGCGTGCCGGCTTCGCCGAAGGGATTCGGTACGAAACGCGACGCGGTGAGGGAAGACTGGTTCAGGTACCCGTGGGCCAGTCCGGGGCCGGCGATGAACAGCTCCCCCACGTCTCCTCGCGGGACCGGCTGCAACGCTGCGTCGAGGACGAACAGTTCCGTTCCGGGCAGGGCTGTTCCCATGTGGGGGCCGTCGCCGGTGATCTTCCCGGCGGTCGAGTCCACGGTGCATTCCGTTGGACCGTAGAGGTTGACGGCCTGCGGGCCGCCTCCGGCCGCCGCCTCTGCCAGCTCTCGCCAGATATGACCGGGCACCGGTTCGCCGCCCATGAGGAGTGTGAGCCGGCGCCCGTGGGAGAGAGGGGTCAGCAGACGGCTGCGGAGCATCTCCCAGTGCGAGGGGGTCACATCCAGGACCGTCACCTGGTTCTCCTCAAGGACCGTGGCGAGCCCGACGGGATCACGGCGCTGTTCGTCGTCCAGGACGACGATGGTGTCGCCTCGGCAGACCCGTACCCACTGCTGGACGGACGCGTCGAATGAGGGGCTGGCGTTCCAGGCCACGACCGTCGCGTCGTCCTCGTAGACGCCGGCCTGCTCAAGCGCGGAGATCAGCTGGGCGACGCCGTCGCGGGTCGCTACAACACCCTTGGGTACGCCGGTCGAGCCGGAGGTGTAGATGACGTAGGCAGCAGTACCGCGCGGCACCTCCTGCCGCTGGGTGGTCGAGTCGGTGTGCGAGTCCACGAGCAGTGAAGGGACGATCGCCTCCACCTCCGGGGGGACGCATGCGGCCTCGCTCTCGGTCAGCAGGATCCGCACCCGCGAGTCGTCGGCCATGAAGGCAAGCCGTTGGGGCGGGTACTCGGGATCCAGAGGCACGTATGCCGCCCCCGCACGCCACACTCCGAGAAACGCGGTAATGAGTCCGGCACCGCGCTTGAGCTGCACCCCGACCCGGTCACCGGGGCGGACGCCCCGTGCGGAAAGCCAGTTGGCCAGTCGGGCTGAACGGCGGTCGAGTTCATCGAAGGTGATGTCGTCATCGCTCCCCCGTACGGCGATCCGTTCGGGGTGTTCACGCACTGCTTTCTGGAATCGGCTCAGCGGATCAGGCGACGCGCTGGTCGTGGCGACCGTGGAGCGGTCTCGTTCCACTTGCGGGGTGGGGCGCAATTTCTTGCTCCTCCTGTCTGTCTACATCAACGTCGCGGCGGGTCGGGTGCTTGGCCGGCAGTCGTTGATTTCCACGGGATTTCCCATGGCCACGACGATTTTCCGCTCTCCCCGGAACGGGTCACGTCCGTGGGCGGTCAGGACGTTGTCGACGAGCAGCAGATCGCCCACCTCCCATTGCTCACGCACGGTGGCGGCTTCGTAAGCGGCTTGGACGGCCCGAAGGTCCTCCCTCGTCAGCGGTTCGCCATCGCCGAAGGCCGAGTTGAACGGCAGCCCGTCCGGTCCGAACTCGTCCAGCAGGGTTTCCCGGAGTTCGTCGTCCAGTGACCATTCGTTCCAGAAGGCCAGGTGGTTGAACCAGACCTCGGCCCCCGTGAACGGGTGCCGGATGACGCCCGGGCGCAACTGGCTGGTGCGGAGGTTCCCGTCCGGCTGCCACTCATAGGCGATGAGATTGTCGTCGCAGTACCGCTCGACGTCCTTTGCGCCCTCAGCCGAGAAGGCGGTGCGCCAGTCGGTTGACACCAGGTCGGAGTACGACCGCTTCAGCTGCCAGCCGACGGACCGCATCTTGGCCACGAGATGCGGTGGCAGGCTGTTCAGGACCTGCCGGCAGTCGGCGACCGGCGTTGCCCCACCGACCGCCGGAGCAACGAGACAACCGAAGAGCAACAGCCCCGGAAAACGGAGGGTGTAGCTGTTCTCGTTGTGCATGGCGATGGATTGCGACGGCGGAAGGTCAGTGGACGAGAAGACCCCGTCCCCGTAGTCGCTGCGTGGTGTCGCCTTTTCCCGATACGGAGTACTGCTCGGGATGAGCACGTCGCGCACCTTGGCGAAATCGTCCACACTGCGCACGGGAAGGCCCCGGATATAGAGGGCGCCGTGTTCGTGAAGTGCGTCGATGATTTCCGGATGAAGCGCGGCCAGTTGACGGCGGACTTCGTCGATGTCTTGCAGACCGTCCAGCTGGGTCGTGGCCGGCTTTCCCGGCGTCAAACGCCAGACGAGCGGGCCTGGTTGTCCGTCTGCATGTGTACTCATCACTCTTCCTCTCTCCGTGCAGCGTGCAGCGTGCAAGGCACAACGTGCAACGCGCACCTGAGGTCCGGCTGTTGTCGACTCGGCGGCAGAGTAATCAGTTGCCCCCCGATTCCGATCGGGTGCTTCGATCGGGTGGTCAGAGCCCGCCGCACGCCTGGCGGTCCACCTTGCCGTTCGCGTTGAGCGGCAGGGCGTCGAGGTGCACGAATCGGGTCGGGAGCATATGTATGGGCAGATGGGGGCGCAGTCGGTCGCGGAGATCGGCGGGTGCTGCCGGGATGCCGCTGTAGACCGCGGTGAGCCACTGTTCGCCGCCCGGACCCGGCGCGGCGATGACCACCACGTCGTCGATGCCGCCCCACTGGCGGATCGCGGACTCCACGTCGCCCAGCTCAAGCCGTCGGCCCATGATCTTGACTTGCTGATCGAGCCGGCCGAGGTGCACGAGTTCGCCGTCCTCGACCGCCACTCGGTCGCCGGTCCGGTACCACGCCTGGGTGCTGGGAGTCGGATCGGGGTTCGGTCCGGGTTCGTGAAAGCGTCCCTCGTTGTCCGCCGGATCGAGATAGCCGCCGAACCGCTGCGGTCCACGGACCTGCAACTCGCCGGTGTGCGGATCGATCCGGTGGTCGAGGTGCGGGTAGACGCGGCCGATCGGGACCGTGGCGTTGGAGGTCTTCGGCCACGCGGAGTGGTCGGCCGGGAGCCGGTAGGCCGTCACCGTGACGGCGAGCTCTGTGGGCCCATACAGGTTCTCCACCGTGCTCCCCGGGGCAGCGGCCGACCAGACCTGCGCCTGTTCCAGCGTCAACTGCTCGCCGGCGAAGAGGCTGCGGCGCAGCGTCGGCAGGCTGCCGGGGGCGAGAGAGCCGGTGTTGCGCACCATGGAGACGATCGAGGGCACCGAGTACCAGTGGGTCAGGGCGTGGTCGTTCACAAAGCCGACCGGGTCGACCAGTTCGCCGCGTGAGGGCACCACCAGCGTCGCCCCGCCGCCCCAGGCGACGAACATGTCGAAGACCGACGGGTCGAAGGTCAGACCGAAGGTCTGGGACATCCGGCAGCCGGGCCCAATCCGGTACCGGGCCAAGTGGAAGCGGAGGAAGGCGTCCAGGTTCCGGTGCCGGATCGGCACTCCCTTCGGGACACCGGTGGAGCCCGACGTGAAGAGGATGTACGCGACCCCCTCCGGGTCGAGCGCGTCATCGGCCGGAGCGGCGGGAGCGGTCCGCAGGGCCCGCCGCACATCATCCTCGCCGACAGTGATCACCGGCACTCCGGTGCCGTCCGCGAGCGAGGCGTCCTTGCCTTCGTCGGCCAGCACCACGTCCAGCTGGGCGAGTTCGAGGATCTGGCGGTTCCTGGCGGCCGGGTAGTCCTCGCTCAATGGGACCACGGTGCCACCGCCGCGCAGCACGCCGAGGTAGCCGGCGTAGGCGGCCACGCTGCCCGCGGCGAGCAGTCCGACCCGGGCCGGCCGCGGTCCGGTTGCCGCGGTCACACGTGCGGCCAGCTCCCTTGAGACGGCGTCCAGTTGACCGTAGCTCAGCCGTTGCCCGGAGACAATTAGCGCGTCCTGGTCGGGGTCTCGGCGGACACTGTCGGTGAACCAGGAGTGCAGGGTCTTCGCGGGCAAGGAATCACCTTCCCTCCGCGGGGTATGCCCCGCGGCGTCCGAAGCGGCCGGCAGATGACGTACAGGCAGGCGGTCCAGGTGCTGAGCATACAGATTCGCAAAGCATACAGATCCCCAAAATGGGGCGCACTTAGAACGCCTGACGAAATGATTTTCGATGGGGGTTGGATCGCTCCGGGAGCAAGGCTCCGGGGGTGCGGCCCGGCGCTTGCCCGGTTGAACGGCTGCGGCCCGCGGACACTTGGTGTGTTCGCGGGCCGCAGCCCCAGCAAGACCGAGGGCTCAGAGGTACCAGACCCAGAGCTGATAGTTCCTGTTGGCGGAGTTCCAGCGACATTCCCAGTCCCAGGCGTTCCAGTGGTTGTCGTAATACCACTGGCCGCGGGTGTCGCAGGGGGCGAGCCGGTTGAACCGCTCACCTGTGTCCTCCCAGCCGATCGCGGCGACATCGGACCGCGATACCGAGGATGACGATGGTGCGGCTGCGGCTGCGGCTGCGGCTGGAACGGTTGTGCCGCCCAGGACGAGCGCGGCTCCGATCCCCGCGCTCACCAAGGCCATGCGAGTACGCACGAAAGTGGCTCCTTTTCTGCCGAGTTGGTGGATGACGTGCATGGGCTGCCTGTGCGGCGCGGCCGTGTCAGACCAGGTCGACCCAGAGCTGGTAGTTCCTGTTGGCGGAGTTCCAGCGGCACTGCCAGTCGTAAACGTTCCAATAGGTGTCGTACCACCACTGGCCGCGGGTGTCGCAGGGGGCGAGGCGGTTGAACCGCTCCTCTGTGTCGTACCAGCTCATCGCGGTGACATCGGACTGCGATGCCGACGATGGCGACGGTGCGGCTGCGGCGGGAACGATGGCGCCGCCCAGGACGAGCGCGGCTCCGATCCCCGCGCTCACGAAGACCTTGCGCATACGCACGAAAGCACTCCTGTCTGCTGAGCTCACTGAACGTCGAATTGAGCCGGTTCGGACACACCCTGTCGATGCGTCCACCCGGTTGGAACTGCCTTCAATGTGCTCGGGCGACCTGCCATAGACCTTGGGGGAATCTTGAATCCCCTGGTCAGCGCGCTGCGGTCGTGAGGGCGCCCGCGCCCGACCGCCACAGGCACACCAGCGCTTCAGCCGCGCCTTGCCGCACCCCCGGATCTCTGGATGCGTCTGGATGCGTCCTTCGCCGAGGCGCCGCCCGCTGCTAGCGTCGGGTGAACCGGGAGACGGGGGGCAGGCGATGGCGGCAGGCGACGTGATCGATCTGGTAGCGATGGGCGAGGACTTCGTCCGCGATCCGTATCCGGTTTACGCCGCGCTGCGGGAGCGCGGACCCGTGCACAAGGTGCGGATTCCGGAGGGTGCGGAGGCCTGGCTCGTCGTCGGGTACGAGGCCGGCCGGGCCGCGCTCGTGGATCCGCGGTTGTCCAAACAGTGGAAGAACGCCTCGCCCTCCTTTCCCATCCCCAGTCCCTCTGCGGGCCCGCACATGCTCAACTCCGACCCGCCGGACCATGAGCGGCTTCGTAAGCTGGTCGTCCGTGAGTTCACCCCGCGCCGGATCGAGCAACTCGCGCCGCGCGTGCGGCAGATCACCGACGAGTTGATCGACGCGATGGTGGCGCTTCCGGAAGGGCGGGCCGAACTGGTCGAGGCACTGTCGTTCCCGCTGCCGATCTCGGTGATCTGCGAGCTGCTCGGCGTGCCGATGCTCGACCGGGCCGCGTTCCGCGCCTGGACCGGCACGATCCTCACCGACCCCGACCCGGGGGCGCGGCTGGCGGCGACGGGTGAGGTGGCGACGTATCTCACCGAGTTGCTGGAGCGCAAGCGTCTGGTCCCGGGCCAGGACCTGATGAGCGCCCTGATTCGCACCACCGACGAGGACGGCGACCGGCTGTCTGCGGACGAACTGCGCGGTACCGCCTGGCTGCTGCTGGTCGCGGGGCATGAGACCACGGTCAATCTGATCTCCAACGGCGTGTTGGCCCTTCTGACCCATCCGGACCAACTCGCCGCGCTGCGCGAGGACATGACGCTCATGGACAACGCGGTGGAGGAGATGCTGCGCTACGACGGGCCGGTGGAGACGCCGACGTTCCGATTCACCACCGAGCCGGTCGAGATCGGCAACACGGTCATCCCCGGCAGTGGTGAGCTGGTCCTCGTGGCCCTGGCGGACGCGAACCACGACCCGGCACGCTTCCCCGACCCCGGCCGCTTCGACATCCGGCGGCCGGCCCACGGCCATGTCGCCTTCGGCCACGGCATCCACTACTGCCTCGGCGCGCCGCTCGCCCGCATGGAGGCACGGATCGCGATCGGTGCCCTGCTGGAGCGCTGCCCCGACCTCGCCCTCGACGCCCACCCGGCCGCCCTGACCTGGCGCCAGGGCATGCTCATCCGCGGCCCTCGTCAGCTGCCCGTCCGGTGGAAGTCCTGACCCTGCGCCTGCCGAATGCCTCATCCGTGCCGGTCAGGGCCCAGGCGTGTACTCGTGGACGGCGGCCCCCGGCACATGGCTGGTTCTGACCGGCGCGCACGGCGTGCTGGGTGGGCAAGCGGCGCCCCTTGAGGACTCCGCGCGCTCTACCGGTGCCCACAGGCCGCAGGAATGATGAGGAAACCGCACGGAACCACGGCCGGGGGCGCACTGGCCCCCCGGTGGTTCGGCCAGTCGTCGTTCGCCGAGTACGCGCTGGTCCCGGCTCGCAACGCCGTCCGGGTCGATCCGTCACTGCCCATCGAACTGCTCGGCCCGCTCGGCTGTGGCTTCCTCACCGGCGCGGGAGCGGTCCTGAACGTCTTCGGTGTCGGCCCTGGTGCCACCCTCGCGGTCTTCGGTGCGGGAGCGGTGGGCCTGGCCGCGGTGATGGCGGCCACCGCCTCCGGGGCGGTGACCGTGGCCGTCGACCGGTACCCCCAACGGCTGGCCTTGGCCGAGCGGTTCGGTGCGATCCCGCTGCCCGCCGCATCGGCCGGCCTGCCCGACCGTATTCAGCGGCTGACCGACGGCGGCACCCAGTACGCGCTGGACACCACGGGCTCCGCGCGGCTGATCAACGACGCGCTCCGGGCACTGCGCCCGACCGGCCACCTCGGCCTGGTGGCACGGCTCCACACCGCGCTGCCGCTCGAACCGGGGACGCTGGACCGGGGCCGGAGGATCTCCCACATCTGCGAAGGGGACGCGGTGCCAGGAGTGCTGATTCCGCGGCTGACCGGACTGTGGCAGGCCGGGCGGTTCCCTTTCGACCAGCTGATCCGCACGTACCCGCTCGCCGACATCAACGAGGCCGAAGCCCACTGCGACGCGGGCCGCGTGGTCAAACCCGTCCTGGTTCCGGAGGGGAAGCCGATGAGCGAGGCGTGCGCCGCCGCAAGCTCAAGCGGGTATTCCGGGTGACCGCCTCGGGGTCTCTACTCTCGCAACGGAGGACACACATGATCGGCACGGCGCAGGGGAACACGGGTGTGGACGGCGTGGACGGAGGGGTCGGCCTGACCGCTCTCCTGGTCGCCGCCGCACGGGCGATCGAGACCCACCGCCACGACAGCCTGGCACAGGACGTCTATGCGGAGCACTTCATGCGCGCCGCACCGGCGTCCGCGGGCTGGCCGGTCCGCATGGAACAGGTTCCGGACGGGGACGAGAACCCCTTGTGGGGGCGGTTCGCGCGGTACTTCGGTCTGCGGACGAGGGTCCTCGACGACTTTCTTCTCCGGTCCGTGCAGGCGGGCGCCCGCCAAGTGGTGCTGCTCGGGGCGGGGTTGGACGCGCGAGCGTTCCGACTGGACTGGCCTTCCGACTGCGTGATCTTCGAGATCGACAGGGAGGGCGTGCTGGAGTTCAAGCACAACGTGCTCGGGGCCCTGCCGGCCGCCCCGAAGACGGCGCGCGTACCGGTGCCGATCGATTTACGCGCCGACTGGGTCACAGCGCTGACCGACGCCGGCTTCGACACGGCCGCACCGAGCGTCTGGCTGGCCGAGGGGTTGCTGTTCTACCTGCCCAGCGCCGCCGAGACGCATCTCATCGACGCGGTGCACCGGCTGAGCACGGGGGGAAGCGCGCTGGCATTCGAGGTCAAGCTCGAAAAGGACTTGCTGGACTACCGCGACAGCCCGCTCTACACCGCGACGAAGCACCACATCGGCATCGACCTGCTCCAGTTGTTCGACAAGGAAGCGCGGCCCGACTCCGCACGCGATCTGGCGGACAGGGGCTGGTCCACATCGGTTCACACCCCCTTCGACTTCACCCGCCGGCACGGACGCGGCCCGCTGCCCGAGCCGAACGACGCGCTGGAGGGCAACCGGTGGGTGTTCGCGGCCAAGCCCCGGCCGTAACCGCCGCCTTGCCGGACGGGGGCGGGACCCCGCCAGGAGGTCCCGCCCCTTCACTGGGTCATTCGGCAATGGGCCGTGCGACCGGGCTCAGAAGCGGTCCGGGGCACGCTCCGGGAGCGGAGACCCGGGGAGCACGTCCCGCTTCTGGTTCTTGCGTGCCTCCGCGTTCGAGTCGGCCGTCGCCTCGCAGGTCACGTCCTTCGCCGGGAGCCTTCCGGTGAGCAGGTAGTCGGTGACCGTGCCGTCCGTGCACGCGTTGCCGCTCGGGTAGACGCCATGGCCCTCGCCGCCGAGGACGGTGACCATTTTCGAGCCCTTCAGGTCGGCGTGCAGGGCCTGACCGCTGGGCAGCGGAGTCTGCGAGTCCCACTCGTTCTGGACGACCAGGGAGCCGACCCTGTTGTTCACCTCGGTTGCCGGTTCCACGGACTTGTCCCAGAAGGCACAGGGTTTGATGCTGGACGCGAAGTCACCGTAGAGCGGGTAACGGCCCTTGTCCTCGATGGCGTCCCGCCGGTAGGTCTCAGGGTCGCCGGACCACGCGGCCGAGTTGTCGCCGCACACCACGGCCCAGAAGACCGCCATCATGTTGTCGGACGGCACCTCGGCGGCATCGGCGGCGGCCCCCGCTGTTCCGGTGCCCCCGGTTCCGGCGAACGGCGCGAGCTTCTTCGCGGAGGCGGGCTCGCCGGCCGCGGCCTTCTTCAGTTCCACGAACGCCTCGGTGGCGTACTTCGGGCTGAAGACCGCCCGCGCATACCGCTGCGGATGTCATCACCGGTGGTCGGCTGCCCGTCCACCTCGATGGGCTTCTCGTCGGCCTGCGCGACCAGGTCCCAGAACGTCCGCTCGACCTGCTTCGGGGTATCACCGAGGCCGTACTCCTCCGAACGCTCGGCGGCCCACTCGGTCCACCGGTCGAACGCGGGCTCGGCGCCCTCCGCCCACCACTGGATCATCCCTCGCCAGGCACGCGCGGGATCGACCGCGCTGTCCAGCACGAACCGTTCGGCCCGGCCCGGGAAGAGCTGGGTGTAGACGGCGCCCAGGTAGGTGCCGTACGAGTAACCCACGTACGAGATCTTCTTCTCGCCGAGGATCGCCCGGAGCAGATCCATGTCGCGCGCGGTGTTGCGCGTGGTGATGTGCGGGAGCGTGTCGCCCGCTTTCTCCTTGCACTTGTTCGCGACGTCGCGTGCCCAGGCGACGTCCTTGCCGAACGTCTCCTCCTTGTACGGCCGCAGCCAGTTCTCCTCCTCCGGCTCCAGATCGCAGGAAACCGGGCTGCTCTGTCCCACACCGCGCGGGTCGAAGCCGATGAGGTCGTACTCCTGCTGTACGGCCTCGGGGAGCTGCTCCTGCATCCCCAGCGGCATGTAGAGCCCCTGTCCCCCGGGGCCGCCGGGGTTGGAGAACAGGACACCGTGCCGCTTGTCGGGGGCGGTGCTCTTGATCCGGGATATGGCCAAGTCGATCCGCTTGCCCCCGGGCACCCGGTAGTCCAGCGGGACCTTGATCGTGGCGCACTCGAACTCAGCCGGAGTGTCGGCTTGGCACCGCTTCCACCGCGGCTTCTGCTGCACATACCAGTCCAGCGCACCCGTGGCGGCGGACGAGGAGGCGGTCGACGGGGCGGCGGCCGGAGCGGCGGTGGCCGTCGAGGTGGCGAGCGCGGGGGCCAGCGTTGCCGTGACACTCACGGCCAAGAGGGGCGCGAGACGTCGTTTGCGCACGATTGCGATCCTTCCGGTCTCCTGTTCGGACACGAAAGATCTTTCAGGAACCGGCCACGCAGGGGATCCCTCGCCGGGCTGCACCTCCCCTCCACACTGGGAATGACACAACGAGCTTGTGTAGTACCCGAGTTGTAGGGGAAGCGCCCTGCCGTGACTTGGCGCTTCAGTTGACGGATTCGGCAACCGAAGCGCTCAACTCGACGGTGACCAGTCGGCGCGTAAGGGGCCGCAGGCACGCGGCCTCGGGGGCCCTGGTCGAGAACGGCGTCATCGAGCCCTCACAACCGAGGAACTGCCCGCCTCCGAGAACTGGGCGCTGCTCGCGCAGTGGGACGTCGATCTCCAAGGACGTGAGGGCGCCACCCTCCACCGGGTGGTCCCGTACCAGGACCTCGCCGAGCGGCCCTTCGACGGCGTCCATGTCTCGTTCTTCTGGAGCCCCTGAGCCGCCTCACCCTTCCTCCGACCGCCGAGGACATTACGGGCGAACAGTCCGCACCGCTCAGCAAACGAAACTCGCTGACAAATCGAAGCCAAAGGAAGTGAACTGAAAGGCCGTCAGGAATCGTTTCCTGAGCCGGCGGGATTCGTTTTTACTCAGCTGGGTATAGATGAAAACCAGCTATGTCCCCGAAGCGGGAATCAAATTCTTCAACCCGAGTTACCGGCCCGTTTCTCGGAGATGACTCGTCGGTGTTGGGACGGAACCAAGTGCCCACTCTGATCAGGCCCTTGACGGGCGGGAACGCCCGAGCGACCTGCTGCGGCATTCAACCCACGCGCTCTTGCCAGGTGCCGTCCACTTATCAACGCGCGTTGATTCCTCAGTAACCTCAAAAAAAGCTCAGGGATCCCCCGAGTAACCTGTAATGGCGGTGCGCGGCTCGCTAATCTCCGATTCGAAGGAAGAGCAGGTCACCGGCTGTCATCAGACGAGAGGTGCGCATGCGAAACCGTCCGCGGCCCGCCGACCGGCCCCCCACCGCCCCCCACCAGGTGCGCGCCGCGACCACCCCCCAGGGGCGCCCATGACCGCCACCCCCGCGTTCGTCCCCGCTCAACTCGTCGGCCGGCAGGCCGTGCTCGACACCCTCGACGGGTTCGTGCGACGGCTGGAGGGCGGTGTCTCCGACATCGCTGTCGTCACCGGCCCCGTGGGCTCCGGCCGCAGCGCCGTCCTCGAATGGGCCGTCGACCGGGCCCGTGCCTCGGGTCTCGTCGTCGGTGTCGCCCGCTGTTCACCCCGCGAGTCCCAGCTCCCGTACGGCGCCATCACCCAGCTGCTGGGCACGTTGTGCCGGCCCTCCCGGATCGGTGCCCTCGCCTCCGGCATCGGCCCCACCAGCAGACCCACGGACACCGTGGCCCGCATGTGCGACACGCTCCTGACGCTGTCCGCCGGCAGACCCGTGCTGCTGGCCGTGGACGACCTCCATCTCGCCGACGCCCATTCCCTGCGCCGGCTGGTCGACCTGATCCACCGCGCCCGGCAGGGCGCCGTCCTCGCCCTCGTCACCTCCCCCGTGCCGGTCCGTCAGGTCCTGGCCGCGGCGGGCGCCCAGCCCGCGGCGCCGTGCCCGGTGCACACCCTGCGCCTCGACGCGCTCACCGCCGCCGAGGCCCGCGGCGTGGTCGAGGCCCGCGTCGGCCACCCCGTGCAGGGATCCGTGCTCACGGCGGCCGGGGTCGCCGGCTGGTCCCCCGCCGTCCTGCACGCCGTCGCCGACCGGATCACCGCGCTCGGCCGCCCCCTGGACACCGACGCCGTACCGCAGCTCATCGCCGCCGCCCGCACCGCCTGGTCGACCCGCGCCCTCACCACCCTGCACGGCCTGCCCGAGAACGTCGTGGCCCTGCTGCGGGCCACGGCCGTCGGCGGGCACCAGTTGGAGCCGGCCCGGCTCGCGGCCCTCGCCGGCCTCGACGCCACCGCCTTCGCCGACGCCTGGGACGGCCTGAGGGCCTGCGGGCTGTTCGCCGACACCGACATCCCCCGGCTGCGCCACCCCTGGTTCGCCGACGACGTCCTGGCGGGCATGACCGGACCCGAGCGCGACCGGCTGCACCGTCGCGCCACGTCGCTGCACGGCCAGGAGGGCGCGCGCGTCGGCACCGTCGCCGAACTGCTCGGCGACGTCACCTCACTCGTGCGCTCATGGACGGCCTCTGACCCGGCCGCCTCCTCGCGCCCGCGGCACGCGGCCGACCTCACGACCGCGTCACTGCGGCACTCGCTGGGCGAGCCGGTGACCGAGGCGGAGCGGGCCCGGCGCCTGATCCGCCTGGCCGCCGCCGAGGCCGTCACCGCCCCGCAGGCCGCGGACGGCCGGCTGCGCCAGGTGATGCTGCGCCACCTCAGCCGCGAGACCTGGCCGGACGTACTCACCGCCGCCGATCTGCTGCTCAGCCGCGGCGACGCCGAGACCGCGCGCTGGGTGATCGCCGACGTGCACCAGCGGGCCCTGACCAAGATCCCCGACGAGGAGCTGCGTCCGCTGCGCGCCCTCGGTCGCCTCGCCCACAAGGAGAAGGGCGGCCTGCCGCTCGTCGCCCCGCTCCCCATCCACTCCGACCGGCCCGGGCACCCCGCCCAGTCCGCCGTCCTCGCCTGGACCCTCGCCACCCGCGGCGACGACCGGACCCGGGTTCTCGAACTCGCCCGCACGGCGCTCGACGAGCCCGAATCCGCGCCGTTCATGTGCCGCATAGCTGCGGCCCGGGCCCTGCTGTGCGCCGACGACGTGCCCGCCGGCCTCGACCGCCTGGACGCCGTCGCCTCGGACGCCCGCCGCTCCGACGCCCTCGCGGCAGCCGCCCAGGCCCTGCTCAGCCGTGCCGAGGCACAGATACGTCTCGGTCACGGCGAGGAGGCCCTGCACGAGCTGACCGCCGCCACGCGGGCCCTGCCGCCCGCGTCGTGGCACAGCCTCCTCGCCCCCCGGCTCGCCGCCGCCGAGATCCTCGCGCTGATCCGCTGCGGCCGCGTGGAGGAGGCCGGGCACGCCTCGGAACGCGCCCGGAGCCGGCCCGAGGGCCACAGCGTCACCACGGCGTTCCTGCTGTACGCCCGCGCCGAACTCGCCCTCATCGACCGGGATGCCGCCCGTGCTCTGCTGCTGCTTGAGGAGTGCGGGCGCATGCTGCGGGCCAAGCGCTGGCGCAATCCCATGCTCATACCGTGGCGCAGCGCCGCGGCCGTCGCCCACCATCACCTCGGCGCGCCCGCCACCGCGGACGACCTGCTCGTCCAGGAGCGCGATGTCGCCGAGCGCTGGGGGACGCTGAGCGCGTTCACCGCGTTGCGCGCCCGCACCCACGAGGCACTGGCGCGCAACGGCGTCGAGGTGCCCTGGGCGGCCGCCGGGACCGACCGGTCCGCCCAGCCCGCACCGTCCTCACCATCCTCCCGGTCCGCCCAGGACAGCCTTACGGCGACGCCCGACGGGACCGCCCCGGAGCCGGACCCGCTCACGCCGTCCGAGCGCGACGTGGCCGCCCTCGTCCTGGCCGGGCTGGCCAACCGTGAGATCGCCCGCCAACTGGGCCTGGCCACCCGCACGGTCGAACTGCGGCTGACGCACACCTACCGCAAGCTCGGTGTGAAGGGGCGCGCCGCCCTCGTCGCCCATCTGCGAGCCCGGCAGGAGGACGGCTGATCCATGCTGCTGGAGCGCGAGCAGGAGCTGGCCGTACTCAACGAGGCGGTCACCGAGGCCCGAACGGGCAGCGGCGTCCTCGTCGTCGTCGAGGGCGGCACCGGCACCGGCACCACGGCCCTGCTGAACCGGCTGGCCGAGCGGGCTACGGCGACCGGCGCCCTGGTCCTGCGCTCCGGCGGCATCCCCGCCGAGCGCGGCGTCCCCTTCGGTGTGCTGCGCCGGCTCGTGCTTCCGCTGGTCGCCGAGCGCGACCTGCCCGCTCCCCTGCTCACCGCCGTGTCGCCCACCTCCGCCGACCCGGGCCACTCGGGGCCGGGCGGCGAGGCGGGCGCCGCCGTGCGTGCCGACACGCTCCACTGGCTGCACATCCTGTTCGCCGGCCTCAGTGCCGAGCGGACCGTGGTACTCGCCGTCGACGACCTGGGCTGGGTCGACGACGACTCCCTGGAGGCGCTGGCCCATCTCGCGGCGCGCCTCGACGGCCTGCACATGCTGCTGGCCGTGGTCCGCAAGGACGGCCTCGGCACCCGCGACCCGCTCGTCGGTGAGATCTCCGCGGCCGCCACCCACCGCGTCCGGGCCCGCGGCCTGTCCCGCCGGGGCACGGCCGCGCTGGTGGCCCGGCACTTCGGGGACGGCTGTCCCGACGAGTTCCGCCGGACCTGTCACGATGTCACCGGGGGCCGGCCCAAGGATCTGCGGGTGCTGTGCGACCGGGCGCGACTCCGGCGGCTCGGCGCACCTCACTGGCACACGCAGCGTCTGCGCGGGCTGGGCGAGTCGCTGCATCGCGAGCGGCTGCTGTCGCTGCTGCGGCGCGAACCCGTCCTCGACGCCTTCCTCAAGGCCACCGCCGTGCTCGCCGACCAGGCCACGGACGACACCGTCGCCAAGCTCGCGGGGCTGACCCGCCGGCAGTGCGCGTACGCCCGTGAGGTCCTCACGCACGCGTGGCCGCCCACGGCCGGACAAGGCGAGGCCGCCCACACACGCGCGGCCTGCGCCGTCGTCCTCCAGACCATGGGGGACGAGGAGAGCTCCCTGCGCCATCGGCAGGCGTCCGCCGTGCTCGACGCGTGCGGCGCCGGACCGGAGGAGGTCGCGGCGCCGCTGCTGCACGTCGACCGGATCGGCGACCCGTGGGAGATCCACCAGTTGCGCGCGGCGGCCGCGGCCGCCCGCCGCCGGGGGGCGCCGGAGACGGCCGTGCGCTATCTCGGCCGTGCCCTCGTCGACGTACCCGCCGCCAGCCATGTCCGCGCCGAGTTGCTGTACGAACTCGGGGTCACCGAGCTGGACCTCAAGTCGCCGGTAGCGGGCCGCCACTTGGTGCAGGCCGCCCGGCTCATGCCGCGGCTGCGGCGCCGTGCCGAGGTCGTCTCCAGCACCCCGATGGACATCGTGCGCAGCGATCCCGAGGTCGCCGCGCTCGTCCGGGAGACCGCCGCCGGTCTCGGGACTCCGGGGGAGGGCGACCGGCACGGCGAGTACCTCGCGATGCGGCTGGAGGCCCGGGCCCGGTACGCCGGACTGGAGGACCCCGGTCTGGTGACGTCGGCGACGCGCCGGCTGCTCGACCTCGGTGAGCAGCGCTACGGCGCCTCGGCGGCCGAACGCGAACTGCGCACCGTTCTCGTGTTCGCGGCCGCCATGGGCGGGCAGGCCGACCACCGCACGGTGGCCCGGATGGCCCGGCAGGTCCTGGAGGAGGAGCCGGCGCACACCGCCCTGACCGGTCCGGCGTTCGAACTGCTGCCTCCGGTGCTCTACTGCACGGACAGCCCGCACTTCGCCGCGTCCTGGCTGGACGCGGCGCGCCTGTACGCCTCGCAGGAGGGCAACCGCGCGACGCTGTCCCGGGTCGAGGCGGTGCACAGTCTCGCGCTGCTGGCGCGGGGCGAGGTCGGTGCGGCCCGGGAGTGCGGCGTGCGCGCCGTCGGGCTGGCCGAGGGCGAGACGCCCAGGGACAGGGTGCACGCCACCCTCGTCCTGGGGCCCGTCGCGCTCGAAGTGGGCGACGCCGAACTCGCCGCGCGGCTCCTTGAACCCGTCGAACCGCCCGCCGACCTGCGGATGTTCACCCTGTTCGGCGCGCTGAACGGGATACTCGCGGAGAACCGCGGGAATCCGCAGGTGGCGCTCGCGCACTACCTGGACTGCGGACGCGTCCTGGAACGCGCCGGGTGGGTGAATCCGGCGTTCGCGCGCTGGCAGGTGCGGGCCGCCCTGATCCACCACCGCGCGGGCCGGACCGCCGAGGCCCTCGCTGCCGCCCGGACCCATCACGAACGCGCCCTGGCCTGGGGCGCGCCGACCACGCTGAGCCGGGCGCTGCGTCTGCTCGGCGTCGTCACCGAGGGCCCGCCGGGCATCGAGTTGCTGCGGCAGGCCGTCGACATCGTCGAAACGGAGGGCAGCCGACTGGAGTTGGCCCATGCCCTCACGGAATTGGGCAGACGTCTGCAACGGGAATCCGTCCCGGACGGCGATCGGCTCTTCCGACGCGGCCGTCGACTGGCCGCCGAATTGGTCAACGCGCCGGCCGACCCCGGGACCGGTACCCCCGCACGCTCGGCGCGGGCGCTCTCGGCCGGGCTCACTCCAGCCGAGACGAGAGTGGCGGAACGCGCGGCACGCGGTCTGAGCAATAGGGAGATCGCGGAGGAACTCGAAACGAGTCTACGGGCCGTGGAAAGACACCTCACGAGCTCCTACCGCAAATTCTGCATTACCGGCCGGGAACAACTGTCCCACGCGATGGGAATGAACGGGACCCGCTAGCATGCCAGCACTGCATTACACCATGCGGCCGCCCTGCGCGGAATTTTGTTCTTTGTGTTCACGGCGTCCAGGGAACGCAAGGCCACCGGGTTCGCTGGTTACTGAACGGTACTCAAAAAACGCCCGCATACGGGACCGCAATCCGCACCGAACCACCGTCGGTGGGCACCGCAGTCTTAGCGATGAATAGGGCCTTGCGAACCCTGATTGTCTTGACATGTATTTTCATTCGATGGCAATGTCATGGGTGCAGGAACACTCCCCGTCGCGGGATGCACCACTGGTCATGAGCGCTGAGAGAGAGTGGCCCACCCCCATGAAGAACGCCGGCCTAGACTCCCCAGAGATTCTCCCCGACGCACCACGGAACTGGTCTCCGGAACCGTATCACGACAATTATTTAGCGCTTTTCGAGCAGTCGCTCGTCTGCATCGCGAATCTTGATCTGGAATTCCGGATAATGGAGGCCAACCGGTCATTCGCCCGTCAATTCGACCTGAATCCCGGGCAGGGCGCGGGAACGGACTTCTGTGAACTCCTGCACCCCAGTGTGCAGGGTAAGCTGAAGAATGAGTTGATCCGCTTGGCGGACGGTCAGAGTCCCCGGTTCGCCGACCACTTGGTAGCGCTGGGCGCGAAGGACGCCGTATTCCGCGGCGAGATGACCGGAATCGCCGTTCGGAGCGGTGTCGGCCGGGTGGACCGCATTCTGGTGCTGGTCGACCCGGAGCAGTCCGAGACCGGTCCGCAGATCGCCAATGCACGGCGGAAACTCTTCAGCCCGATGCACGCCCGCATTCTGGAGGGAGTGGCATCAGGTGAGTCGACGGTCCAACTCGCCACGAAACTCTTCCTCAGCCGCGGCGGAGTGGAGTACCACGTTTCCTCGCTGCTGCGGAAGATGAAGGTGACCAACCGGCCGGCGCTGATATCGAAGAGCTATTCCCTCGGTGTCTTCGCCGTCGGTCAGTGGCCACCGCGGGTACGCCCGGAATTCGTGTCCGACTGACCGCGACCTCCTCCTTGCTTCGAAGGCCCCGCCGTTGTCGTCGGCGGGGCCCAGCGCTTGTCAGGACCCGGCCGCACGGGCGGCGTCGAGCTCTGTGAGGATCTCGGCGTACACCTCGTTCAGGTGACCGGTGAGGAAGAAGTGGCCGCCGGTGAAGACCCGCATACGGAAGGCGCCTTCGGTGTGGTCGCGCCAAGCCTCGGCCTCCGCCAGTGTGGTGCGCGGGTCGGCGTCGCCGGTGAGGACCGTCAGCGCACCGCGCATCCGGCGGCCGGGCGGGCAGGTGTAGGTCTCGATGGCGCGGTAGTCGCCCCGGATCGCGGGCAGCGCCATCCGCAGCAGCTCGTCGTTGCCGAACACGGCCGCGTCGGTGCCGTTGAGGAGCCGCAGCTCGCTGATCACGCCCGCGTCGTCCTGCTGGTGGACCTGCTCGTCCCGGTGGGAGGAGGGGGCGCGCCGGCCCGAGGCGATGACGGCGTGTGGCGGATTGGCGCCGAGTTCCTCCAGCCGCAGCGCCGTCTCGAAAGCCAGGACGGCGCCCATGCTGTGGCCGAAGAACACCGTGGGCTTCTCGGTGAGCTCGCGGATCTCCTCGCACAGCAGGTCCGCGAGCTTGCCGATGTCCTCGACACATGGCTCGGTGCGCCGGTCCTGACGTCCCGGGTACTGGAGCGCGACCACGTCGACCTCCGGGGCGAAGCGCACCGACACCGGGTGGAAGAAGCTGGCCGAACCGCCCGCGTGCGCAAAGCAGACCAGCCGTACGGCGCTGCCGGCGGAGGGGTGGT
Source organism: Streptomyces bluensis (assembly GCF_014650715.1). Taxonomy (GTDB): domain Bacteria; phylum Actinomycetota; class Actinomycetes; order Streptomycetales; family Streptomycetaceae; genus Streptomyces; species Streptomyces bluensis. The sequence goes on from NZ_BMVM01000028.1 coordinate 75,531, forward strand.
AGCGGCGGATCCACGCCGTGGTGGCGTCGTCGGCGATACGCGACATGGGCGTCCCTTTCCAGAGCTTTCGTCGGTGCGGCGGCGGCAACGGGCCCGCCGTCGCCGCCCATTGAACGCGGGCTGCCACCCGCAAAACCCTAAACTTCCGGCGCCACGGGGCACCGTCGCGACCGGTTCGAGCACGACCGCTACCCGTTCCACGGATGACCTCTGCCCTGCGGCCGCCTCAGCCGACGTCTCCGCGCTCGGCGGCGAGGACGTTCGCGAGTTCGCCCCGCCCCCGGATGCCGAGCTTGCGGTAGACGCTCGTGAGGTGGAACTCCACGGTGCGCTGGGTGAGGAACAGGGCTTCGGCGATCTCCCGGTTGGTGGCTCCCGCGGCGGCGCGCTCGGCGACCTGCCGTTCGCTGCCGCTCAGCGCGTCGGTCGGTGACTCGGTGCCGCGCCGCAGCCGTCCGCCGGCCGCGCCGAGGGCGGGCACGGCCTGGTCGAGGAGTTGCCGGTCGCCGCACAGCACGGCGATGTCGATGGCGCGGCGCAGCCGTTCACGCGCGCCCTCGGAGTCACCGCGCTCCAGCAGCCGCCGGCCGAGCAGATACTCGGCGCGGGCCTGTTCCAGGCGGCCGGGGCTGCCGTCGAGGAGACGGGCGGCCTCGGTCAGTTCGTCGATGCCGGTGTCGCCGGGCGTGAGCACACCGCGTGCGACGGCGAGCATGCCCTCGGCCCGGGGCGTGCCCCAGCGCCGCACCGCCGGCGCCACCCGGTCGACGACGTCCCGTCCCTCGCCGTACCGGCCGAGGTCGGCGAGAACCTGCGTGGCGTCGTACCACCAGGGCGCCAGCACGGGGCTGCCGATGCCCGCCTCGGCGAGGCTGTCGCCGCACCGCACGAGATGGCCGAGCGCTCCCTCCAGGTCACCGAGCGCGGCACGGGCGCGGGCCCGGCTCATCATGTAGGTGTGCGACTCCAGTGCGAACTCGTCCAGGCGGGGCCGGCGCACCAGGTCGAGCAGTTCCTCGGCGCGGCGGGCGTCGCCCCGCAGGACCAGGACGTCCGCGAGGGTGCAGTGCGGGCCCACGGCGCTCTTCACATGCAGATCGCGGTGGACGAGATCGAAGGCGAACTGGGCGTCCGCCAGCGCCTGCGCGGTGTTGCCGGCCCACAGGTGCACCTGGGCGCGGGTGGTGGAGGCGAGGGCGCTGTTCCAGGCCTGGCCGCGCTTCTGGGCGTGTTCGAGGAGGGTCGTGAGCACGAACTCCACGGGCTTGATCTCGTCGGCGAGGTAGAGGGTGAGGCTGGCGCCCAGGGCACCCCAGCCGCCCAGGGAGACGTCCCCGACCCGCAGGACCCGCTGGGCGGCCGGGACCAGTTCGGCGGCGGGGCGGCCCTCCAAGGTGCCGAGCGCGCACAGCATGCCGAGCAGCAGACGCTCCTCGGCGGTCTCGCCGGGCGGCAGGGTGTGTTCGCGGAACCGTTCGCTGACGCGGCGCACGGTGGACTTCTCGTCGAGCCCGGAGACCAGCGCCATCGCTTCCACGAGGGTGCGCAGTGCCTGTTCGTCCGGGGTGTCGCCGAGTTCGGACTCGACCATGGGCAGGGTCTCGCCGACCAACTCGAAGGCGCGCAGCGAGTTCTGCACGCCGAGGGAGGTGATGACGTACTGGAGGACGAGACGGCAGCGCAGGCGCGGGTCGGTGGCGAGGGACAGCGCGTGTTCCAGCCGGCTGAGCGCGGTGGGGTGGTCGGAGTGGGCGAGGACGCGGGCGGAGGCGGACAGCAGCTCGATGTCGTCGAGGTCGTACCGCAGGGCGCGGGAGAGGTACTGGCCCGCGGTGGCGGGGGCGCCGCGCTGCTCGGCGCCGAGGGCGGCGGACCGCAGGACGGTGACCATCCAGGGCTCGGGCACCTCGGGCAGATGCATCAGCTGGACGGCGACCTGGTCGCTGGGGCGCCCGGAGTCGTTGAGCAGGCGCGCGGCGCGTTCGCGCAGTGCGAGGCGTTCCTCGGCCGGCGTCGCGTCCAGGACGGCCTGGCGCATGAGGTCGTGGCGGTAGGCGAGGGAGTCGGGGCGCAGCAGTCCGGCGGCGCGCAGGGCGTCGACGGCGCTTGCGGCGGGGCCGGGCGTGGTGCCGGCGAGGGCGGCGACGGGTTCGATGTCCTCGGACTCCAGGACCGCGAGCGCCTTGGCCACGGCGAGCCGTTCGGGGGTGAGCCGGTCGAGGTGGAAGCGGGCCACGGTGCCGTGCCCGAGGCCGTCGCGCAACGCGTCGGCGTCGAGTGCGGCGTCCGGGGAGCGGCGTCTCAGCTCGCGGACGAGGAGCTGGATCAGGAACGGGTTACCGCCGGTGAGCTCCACGCAGCGTGCCACGGCGGAGGCGTCGGGCGTGACGGCGAGGGACGCGGCGAGCATGTCGCGTACGGCCTCGTCGGTGAGCGGCTCGACGTCGACGGTGAGGCAGGAGGCGGCGTCGGCCATCTCGTCCAGCACGTCGGGGCGCGCGGGCTCGACCTCGGTGCGCAGGGTGAGGAGCAGGGCGACCGGCAGTCCCTCGGCCCGTCGCAGCAGGAAGCCGAGCCAGCGCAGCGACGCCTCGTCGCACCACTGGAGGTCGTCGACGGCGAGGACGAGGGGGCGCTCGGCGGCGAGCGAGGCGGTGAGCCAGTACAGGCCGTGCATGACGCCGTACATGTCGGCGGGCCGGCCGTCGGGGTCGCCGTCCGTCGTGAGGGCGGGCAGAGCGAGCGCCGCGCTGCCCGCCAGCGCGGCACTTCCGGCCAGTGACCGGGCGGACGTTGCCTGTTCGGGCACAGGCCCCAGCAGCGGATGTCGCGCCGGGTCCCCGTCGGTGAGGCCGAGCGGCGCGAACAGCCCGCGCACGGCCTCGTAGGCGGCGCCGCCGCTCTCCTGGCATTTGACGGTGAGGACGCGGGTGTCCGCGTCCGGTTCGGTGAGGGCGTGCATCAGCCGGGTCTTGCCGATACCGGCGGGTCCGCGCAGCAGGACAGCGCGTCCTTCCCCCGTACCGTGAAGGTGCTCACGGATCAGGGCGAGTTCGAGGTCTCGACCGACGAGCGTGGGCTCGTCTTCCGCCTTCAGGCCGGAGGTTGAAGCCACCGCGTCTCCTGTATTGGCCCGCCACACACAGCAGTTGGCGGAATAGACGAATCGAACGACCCATTTCTCGCCCGATCATACGCACGAGCAGGGCTGTTGCTCGCCCGCACGCGATGCGGTCGCACACCCCCCAAGCCACGTTCACACTTTCACCGTCGCCAACGCGCGACCGGCCTCTGGCGTCCCGCCGCCGGTCAGGGGGTCGACTCGGAGTCAGCCGGTCCGGTTCAGTGGGCGGCCGAGAGGCGGAAGATGAGCGGGTTTCACATGTGAGTGTGGCGCACTACACATGAGTGGCATGGCGGGCCGGCGTCCAACTCTCGGGAAAAGGTCAGTGCCGGGACGGCAGGCTCTGACCCATGCCGCACACACCGGAGTTACCCGTGCTCGACACCGACTCGCGCCCCGTGTTCGCCCCCAGCCCGCTGCGGGCGCTGCGGGACGAGGCACCCGTCCGCCGCGTGCGGACACCGGCCGGTGACGAGGCCTGGCTCGTCACCCGGCACGCCGAGACGAAGGCACTCCTCCACGACGAGCGGCTGGGCCGCTTCCATCCCACCCCCGCCACCGCGCCCAAGTACGTCGACAGTCCCCTCGTGGAGATGCTGATCATCGACGACGCCGGCACGGCCCGGGAGATGCACCACCGGTCCCGTGCCCTGCTCGGCCCGCAGTTCGCGGCACGCCGTATGCAGGAGCTGAGACCGCGCGTGGCCGCCACCGCGCAGGTGATCGCCGCGGGCTTCGCCGGCCGTGAGCAACCCGCCGACCTGCACCGGCACTTCGCGCTGCCGTACTCGCTGAGCATCCTGCACGAGCTGATCGGCGTGCCGGCCGAGGAGCGGGAGCGCGCCACACAGCTCCTCACCGACATCGGCCGGGTCGGGAGGGACGGCGAGGCCGCACCGGGCCCGGGTCCGCTGTTCGCCCTGTTCGGCGCGCTCGCCGAGGCCAAACGGACCGCTCCGCGGGACGATGTCCTGACCCGGCTCGTCACCGCCGGCGTCCCCACCGAGCAGGCCGCCGCACTCGCCGCGACCCTGCTGATGGCGGGCCTGGAGAGCGTGGCGAGCTTCATCACCCTGGGCGTCGCACTGCTCACCCGCCACCCGGAGCGGCTGCGGACGGCGCTCGACGCCCCGGAGGCGATGGCCGGGCTCGTGGAGGAAGTCCTGCGCAACGGCAAGCAGTCCGGCTCCGTCCTGCCCCGCTACGCCGCCGCCGACATCGATGTCGCCGGGGTCACCGTCCGGGCCGGCGACCTGGTGCTGCTGGACTTCGCGCTGGCCAATCACGACGAGCGCGTCTTCGGGCACGCCGGGGAGTTCGACCCCGGCCGTGCGCCCAACCCGCATCTGTCGTTCGGGCACGGCATCTGGCACTGCCTCGGCGCCTCGCTGGCCCGTATCGAACTGGCCGAGGCGTTCACCGCGCTGTTCGGGCACATGCCGGAGCTGCGGCCGACGGTCCCGCACGAGCAGCTCGTGACCAGTGCCGGGCGGCTCGTCGGCGGGCCCGCCGAACTGCCGGTGCGGTGGTAGGGAAGCGTTCGCGGCACACAGCCCCGAACCGCGTGCCCGGGCCTCGGTTCCCGTGCCAGGACTAGGGATTTGCCCGCCGGGAGCGGCCCATCCTTCGTGTCACATCGGGGTCCGGAAGTCCCGGTGCACCTCCCGGTGAGAGGGGACGGCACGTGACAGCGACAGACTCGAAGGACGACGCCGCACGGCAGGTCGACTTCCCGTTCCGCCGGCCCGGCGAGCCCTTCCCCCCGCCTGGCTACGCCGAGTTGCGCGGGCGGGACGGGCTGGCGTGGTCGATGATGCCGGGCGGCCAGCGCGTCTGGCTGCTGACCCGGTTCGAGGACGTGCGGGAGGCTCTCCTCCACCCCCACCTGAGCTCGGACTCCCGCAACGAGGGGTTCCCCACCCCGGGCCGTACCGGCGGACCACCCGCACAGACCCAGATCCCCGGCTGGTTCGCCACCCTCGACCCGCCCGAGCACGACCGCTACCGGAAGATCCTCATGCAGGACTTCACCGCACGGCGGATGAAGGAGTTGCGCCCCCGCATCCAGAAGGTCGTCGAGGACTGCGTGGAGTCGCTGGCCGCCAAGGGCAGCCCGGCCGATCTGGTCGCGGACTACGCGGTACCCATCCCGTCACTGGTGATCTGCGAGCTGCTGGGCGTGCCCAACGCCGACCGGGCCTTCTTCGAGTCCCGTATCTCGGTCCTGGTCACCCTGTCCGCCACCGACGAGGAGCGGGACCAGGCCACCACGGAACTCCTGCGCTACCTGGGCCGGATGGTCACCATCAAACGGCACCGGCCCGGTGACGACCTCATCAGCACGATGCTCGCCGCCGGGGAACTGGCCCCGATGGAGATCGGCGGAGCGGCCCTGCTGCTGCTCATCGCCGGCCAGGAGACCACCGCCAACAACATCGCCCTGGGCGCGGTCCCCCTCATGACGCGTCCGGAGTGGATCGGTGACCCGGGCATCGTGGACGAACTGCTGCGGTTCTACTCCGTGGCCGATCTCGTGCCCCTGCGGGTGGCCGTGGCGGACGTGGAGATCGGCGGCCAGCTCATCAGGGCCGGCGAGGGCGTGGCACCGCTGGTGGCCGCCGCCAACTACGACGACGGCAGGTTCGCCTGCCCGCACGCCTTCGACCCGAGCCGCTCGGCCCAGGGCCATGTCGCCTTCGGCCACGGACGGCACAAGTGCCTGGGCCAGCACCTCGTACGCGTCGAGATGGAACTCGCCTACCGCGTCCTCTTCGAGCGACTGCCCGGCATCCGGCTCGACTGCGCGGTCGAGGACCTGCGCCACAAGGACAACGGCGTGCTGTACGGGCTCGCCGAACTCCCGGTGCGCTGGTGACCCTCCGGCCGCCGCGCGCGACTCGCGCCCTTCGGGCACCTCGCACGGAGCCGCTTCGCCGACCGAACCCGACACAATCCGAACAGAACCAGGATGTCGCATGCCCGCAGATCTGACCCGGCTTCCCGCCACCGCACCGGTGTCCGACGTCACCGCCGTCCTGGAACGCGACGGCGGTGTGATCGTGGAGAACCTCGTCGACGAGACGACCTTGAAGGGTCTGTGGGACGACCTCGGTCCCGCCCTCGACGGCGTCGGCTACGGGGACAGCTCGTTCACCGGCCAGCGCACCAAACGGCTCAGCTCGCTGTTCGCCCGCTCCCGGCACATGGAGCGCATCGCGCTCGACCCGTTGTACCTGGGCGCCGCCCGGGACCTGATCGAGCGCCCCTCGACGAACTGGTTCGGCCGACAGCGCACCGATCTCGCCCCGAACGTCCAGGTCAGCATCACCCAGGTGATCCAGATCTGGCCCGGCGAGACCGCGCAGCCGCCGCACCGCGACGACATCGCGCATCTGCTGCCCAGCCCCGGCCCGACGAACCGGGTCCAGATCATGCTGGCGATGAGCGAGTTCACCGAGGAGAACGGCGCCACGATGGTCTACCCGGGCAGCCACCTGTGGGAGGCGGAGCGCGCGCCGCGCCCGGAGGAGGCGGTGCAGGCGGAGATGGATCCGGGGTCCTGCCTGATCTGGGTGGGCGGTCTGTTCCACGGCGGCGGCGCGAACCTCGCCGACGACGCGCGCACGGGCCTCACGCTCGCGCTGGTGCGCGGCAACCTGCGCCAGGAGGAGAACCAGTATCTGGCCGTACCGCGGGAGATCGTCCGCGAGTACCCCGAGGAGTTGCAGCGACTGCTCGGCTGGGGCCTGTGCCCGCCGTTCCTCGGCTGGTACGAGCAGGAGGATCCGATCCGTCTGCTCGACGACTGACCACCGTCGCCGTACGGCGTCAACACGTCCAGGGCCTGTTCCAGGGCCGCCGCGCACACCGCGCGGCGGCCCTCGGCGTGTTCAGCGCTCCAGCAGCCAGGCGTGTACGGCGTGCGCCGTGGTGTCGGCGTCGCCGTCCAGCAGACTGACGTGGGTGCCGGGCACCTCCAGCGCCTCGTGCGACAGCGGCCAGGTGGGCCGGTCCGAGCCCAGGAGCAGGGCGGGGTCGTGTTCGGCGGCGGCCACGAACAGGGTCCGTGGCGCCTCGGCGGCGGGCGCGGGCCGCCACCCGTCGAACAGGCGGCCGTAGTGGGCGGTCGCGGTGAGCTGGTCGGCGTCGACGGGGACGTCGGGGAAGTCCCGCATGAGCCGGAAGGAGGTGGCGACCATGGCGAGCGCGAGGTTCTCGTCGGGCGTCTCCGGCGAGTCGAGCAGCACCAGGGCACGCGGCGGTGCGCCCGCCTCGGCCAGTGCGGCGGCCAGGAGGTGGGCCTGCCAGCCGCCGGAGGAGTAGCCCACGAGGGTGAGCGGCTTGTCCCCGAAGGCGGCGAGGACGGCCTCCGCCTGCCGGGCGGCGGCAGCCTCGGGGCTGTCGGGCAGCGCCTCGCCGACCGCGTAGCCCGGCGCGGGCAGCACCCAGACGTCACGGCTGCCGTGCAGGGCGGCGGCGAACCGGGAGTACTGGTAGGCGGTGACGGGTGCGACCAGCGACGGCAGGCACAGCAGTGCCTCGCCCTCGGTACCGGTGGCGAGCCGGACGGGCCGGAGGGCGGGGGCGGTCGCGCCGGCGCGGGCGTCCGGGTGGGTCGCCTCGCCGGGCGGCGTGTCATGCGACGAGTCGGGAAGGCCGAACCCTGGCCGCATCGCGGCCGCCATGTGCAGCACGTCCAGTCCCTTGTCGTACTGCTCCCGCTCGAAGGCGTACCGCACCAGCGCGGTCACGGAGTCGGTGGGTACGGCCGACTGCCTCTCCCTGTCGGCCAGTTCCCCACTGACGTGGGCGGCCAGGGCCTGCGGTGTGGCGTGCTCGTAGAGGGCGGACGTCGGCAGTTCGACTCCACAGGCACGTCCGACGCGGTTGCGGAGGTCGGCCAGCGACAGGGAGGTGAAGCCCAGTTCGAGGAACCGCTGCGTGACGCCGACCTCACCGGTGTCGGTGTGCCCGAGGACCTGGGCCACCTGGGCGACGACGAGCTCCAGGACGGCGCTCTCGCGCTCGGCCGGGGGCAGGGACCGGAGACGGTTGGCCGGTGCGAAGGGAGATGACGGCTCGTGGGGAGCGGGCAGTGGCTCGTCGGACGTGGTGAGTTCGCCCGGGGCCTGGGGGATACCGAGGAAGCTCATCGCGCCGTTCTCGCCCGCACGGTCGGGCAGCCAGTAACGCCGGCGCCGGAAGGCGTACGTCGGCAGGTCGACCCGGCGCGCGCCGGTCCCGGTGAACACGGCGCCCCAGTCGACGTCCGTGCCGTGGACGAAGACCTCGGCGAGGGCGGTGAGCAGCGCGGCGACCTCCGCCCGGTCGCGACGCAACACGCTCACGGCGACGGCGGTCCCGGCGGGCGCCTGTGCGCTGAGCACCGGGTCCGGGCCGATCTCCAGGAGCCGGCCCGCCCCTTGACCGGCGGTGACGGTGGTGAGGGCGTCGTGGAAGCGCACGGGCTTGACGATCTGGTCCGCCCAGTAGCGCGCGGTGGTCCAGTCGCCGTCCCGCAGCGCCTGCCCCGTGACGGTACTGACGGCGGGCACGGTCGGCGTGCGGTAGGCGATGCCGTCGGCCAAGGCGGCGAAGTCGTCCAGGACCGGCTTCATCAGGGGTGAGTGGAAGGCGTGGCTGACCCGCAGTCGCTTGGTACGGCGACCCCGC
>NZ_BMVM01000029.1 GCF_014650715.1 Streptomyces bluensis
GCGAAATACCAAACAACTCCGCATCAAAATCCGCCACACCCGACACAAACCCACCGGAGTTCGCGTAAGTACGGCCCGGCTGTCCGGGAACGGGGTCGTAGAGGTCGTCCATGTCCCAGCCACGGTCGGCCGGGAAAGGGGTCACACCGTCACGACCGGCCGCGAGCAACTCCCACAGCTCATCCGGAGACGAGACATCACCGGGGAAACGGCAGGCCATCCCCACGATCGCGACGGGTTCGCGGGAGGCCGCGACGAGTTGGCGGTTGCGCTTCTTCAACGTCGCGGTCTCTTCCAGGGACTTGCGCAGAGCCTGGACGACCTTTTCGTACGGTGCGCTCATCGATGCCTCTGTCAGTCTCGTGAGTGGGAGCCGGAGCCGAAGCCGTCGTCGGCCGCGGGGTCGGCCGCGTCGGGCATGTCGCCGAGGGCGAGGTTCACCAGGTCGTCGACGGCGAGGTCGGCGATGCCGGTGTCCTGGTCCGGGGTGTCGTCGGACCAGATCGCGCTCTCGTCCTCGGCGTGCCGTTCCGCGTCCTCGACCTCGGCGATCAGGGTGCGCAGGCCGGGCAGGAGGCCGGCGTCGCGCATTCGGCTGAGCGGGACCGCGGCGAGGACGCGGCGCAGGCGGGTCTCGTCGAGGTCCGTCAGGTCCTGCGGGGAGGTGTCCGCGGTGTCGTCGGGGAAGAGTTCGGTGTGGAGGTGGCGGCCGAGGGCGGCCGGGGTGGGGTGGTCGAAGACGAGGGTGGTCGCCAGGCGGAGCCCGGTCGCGGCCATCAGCTGGTTGCGCAGGTCGACGGCCGTGAGGGAGTCGAAGCCGAAGTCCTTGAAGGCACGGTCGGCGTCGATCGCGGCGGGTGACTCGTGGCCGAGCACCGCGGCGACGCGGGACTGCACGAAGTCGCCCAGGGCACGCTCGCGTTCGCCGGCCGGCAGGGCGCGCAGCCGTGCGACGAGTTCGCCGGGTGCGTCGGCTGTCGTGCCGGTGCCGGTGCCGTTGCGGGTGGCGGTCGTCGCGTCGGGCAGGTCGGCGAGCAAGGCGCTGGGGCGCGTGAGGGCGAACGCGGTCGCGAACCGGTCCCAGGAAACGTCCACCACGGCGGTGCAGGGGCGGTCGGCGGCGAGCACCTGGTCCAGTGCGGCGAGGGCGCGCTCGGGCGGCAGGGGGCGCAGTCCGGAGCGGCGGATGCGTTCCTCGGCGGCCCGGTCGGCGGCCATGCCGTCGCCGGCCCAGGGCCCCCAGGCGACGGACGTGGCCGGCAGGCCGACGGCACGGCGGTGCTGGGCGAGCGCGTCGAGGTGGGCGTTGGCGGCGGCGTAGGCGGCCTGGCCGGCGTTGCCGAGGACGCCGGCCACGGAGGCGAACAGGACGAACAGTCCGAGGTCCCGGTCGGCGGTCAGTTCGTGCAGCAGGTCGGCCGCGCGGGCCTTGGCGGCGAGGGCTTCGGCGAGGTGACGTGGGGTCAGGTCGGCGAGGACACCGTTGGCGGGGACACCGGCCGCGTGCACGATGCCGGTGAGCGGGATGTCCTCGGGGATTCCGTCGATCAGCGCGCGGACCTCGTCGCGGTCGGTGAGGTCGCAGGCGGCCAGGGTGACGCGGGCGCCGAGCGCGGCGAGTTCGTCGCACAGTTCGGTGGCGCCGGGGGCGTCGGCGCCGCGCCGGGAGGCGAGCAGCAGATGCCGGGCGCCCCGCTCGGCGAGCCGTCGGGCGAGGTGCCGGCCGAGGGCTCCGGTGCCTCCGGTGATCAGTACGGTGCCGCGCAGGCCGTCCGCTGGGGGCTCTTTCGGGTGGGCGGTGCCGGGGTCGTCGTCCCGTACGAAGCGCGCGGCGAAGACACCGCCCGCGCGGACGGCGAGCTGGTCCTCGGTACAGGTGGTGGAGCGGCCGTGGGCGAGGAGCTGGGCGAGCCGGGTCAGGTCCCGGGGCCCGGGAAGGACCGGAAGGTCGGCCAGGCCGCCCCAGATGTCGGGGTGTTCGAGGGCGAGACTGCGGCCGAGGCCCCACAGCTGTGCCTGGGCGGGGTGCCGGAGCGGGTCCCCGGTGCCGACGGACACCGCGGACCGGGTCGCGCACCACAGTGGGGCACCGGTCCCACCGGCCGCGTCGGCCCAGGCCTGGGCGAGCAGCAGGGTCAGACCGGTCGCGGCGGGCGGTTGTCCGTCGCCGGTGGGCTGCTGTTCTTCCGCCCAGGCGAGGAGGGACAGCGCGCCGTCCGGGGCGAGTTCACGGATCCGGGCGGTGAGCGTGGTGCGGCTGTCGTGGCTGCCGATGGTCAGTACGGTGACCCGGGCGCCGGCGTCCCGCAGGGCGTGCGCGCACTGTTCGACGAAGCCGTTCTGGTCGGCCGTCACCTGCTCGGGGGAGACGACCAGCCAGTTCCCGGTGAGCGTGGCGGCGGGTACGCCGACCGGCTTCCAGGTGACCGTGTAGCGCCAGGCGGCGAGTTCGGACGCCTCGCTCTGCCGCCTGCGCCAGTCGGACAGCACCGGCAGCAGGGAGCCGAGGGGCGCGTCCGCGCTGACGCCGAGCCGGTCGGCGAGCGCGGCGGGGTCACCGCCGTCGACGAGGCTCCAGAATCCGGCGTCGGTGCCGTGCTGCCGTACGGCGGCCGGCCGCTGTCGGCGGTCGCGCAGCCAGTAGCGGCGGCGCTGGAAGGCGTACGTGGGCAGCTCGACGCGTGCGCCTGTCCCGAGGCCGGTGGGGTCGGCGGCTGCCGCGACGGCGGGCCAGTCGGTCCGCATGCCGCGGACGAAGAGGCCGGCCACGGCCGTGAGCAGCGTCTCGGCCTCGGGACGGCCGGCCCGCAGGGCGGCGGCCGCGGTGACGCGCCCGTCGGCGGCGGAGGAGGCGAGCGCGGTCAGCACCGGATCGGGGCCGAGTTCCAGGAGCCGGGTCGCGCCGGCATCGCCCGTGGCGGTGGTGAGGGCGTCGTGGAAGCGCACGGGACGACGCACCTGGTCCACCCAGTAGGCGGCGGACGCCCACTGCGTCGTGACCGGCTCGCCCGTGGCGGTACTCACGGCGGAGGTCGTCGGACGGCGGTAGCGAATCGTCTCGGCGACGGTGGCGAAGTCGGCGAGCATCGGGTCCATCAGCGGTGAGTGGAAGGCGTGGCTGACCCGCAGCCGGGACACCCTGCGCCCCTGTCCGCGTGCCACGTCCATCGCCTCGACGACCAGTTCCTCGTCGCCCGACACCACCACGGACGAAGGCCCGTTGACGACGGCGACGGCGATCTGGCCGCTTCCGGTCAGCTCCTTCAACAGCTCGGTCACCTCGGCCTCGCCACCCTCCACGGCGGCCATCGCGCCCCCCTCGGGCAGGGCCTGCATCAGCCGTGCCCGGGCCGCCACCAGCCGTACGGCGTCGGGGAGTTCGAAGACTCCTGCGGCGTAGGCGGCCGCCAACTCGCCGACCGAATGGCCGAGCACGAGGTCGGGACGGACGCCCCAGGACCTGAGGAGTTCGACGAGGGCCACTTGGAGGGCGAAGAGGGCCGGCTGCGCGTAGCCGGTGGCGTTCAGCGGGTTCGCGTCGTCCTGCTGACCATCGGGTTCGGCGAGCAGTATGTCCCGCAGCCGATGCGTGAATCCGGCCTCGGGTCCTCCGAGTTCGGCTTCGAGCAGCTCGCACACGGCGTCCAGCGTCTGTGCGAACACCGGGTAGGTGGCGTGGAGTTCCCGTCCCATTCCGGGCCGCCCGCTGCCCTGCCCGGTGAACATCCACGCGGTGCGGCCCTCGCCGACGGTGCCGGTGACGACCGTGGCGTGGCCGGCCGCGGGGGTGCCGTCGGCCGCCAACGCGTCCAGCCCGGCGCGCAGTTGGTCGAGGTCGGTGCCGAGGACGACGGCACGGTGGTCGAGCACGGCGCGGGTCGTCGCCAGCGCGTGCGCCACGTCCCCGGGGGACGCCGGTTCGTCCGAGGAGGCGAGGAAGCTCGTCAGCCGGGCCGCCTGGGCCCGGGTCGCCCGGCCGGTACGGCCGGACACCACCCAGGGCACGAGCGGCGAACCGGAGTCCGTGGTGCCCACGCCCGGCGTGGCGCCCGGCTCCCGCCCGCTCGCACTCGCGCCGTCCGGGGCTTCCTCCAGGATGACGTGGGCGTTCGTACCGCTGATGCCGAACGAGGACACACCGGCCCGGCGCGGATGTCCGGCGGCCTGCCAGTCCCGGGGCTCGGTGAGCAGCCGTACCGCGCCGGACTCCCAGTCGATGTGCTCGGAGGGCCGGTCGGCGTGCAGGGTCCGGGGCAGGTGGCGCCGCTGGAGCGCCATGACCATCTTGATGACGCTCGCCGCGGCGGCACCCGCCTGGGCGTGCCCGATGTTCGACTTGATCGAACCGAGCCACAGCGGCTCGTCGTCGGCGCGCGCCTGGCCGTAGGTCGCGAGCAGGGCGTGCGCCTCGATCGGGTCGCCGAGCCGGGTGCCGGTGCCGTGCGCCTCGACCACGTCGACCTCGGCGGGCGAGACGCGGGCCGCCTTCAGCGCCTGGCGGATGACGCGTTGCTGGGACGGGCCGTTCGGCGCGGTCAGACCGTTGGACGCACCGTCCTGGTTGACGGCACTGCCCCGCACCACCGCCAGCACCGGGTGGTTGTTGCGGCGGGCGTCGGACAGCCGCTCCAGGACGAGCATGCCCCCGCCCTCGCTCCAGCCGGTTCCGTCGGCGCTGTCGGCGAAGGACTTGCAGCGGCCGTCCCCGGCCAGCCCGCCCTGCCGCGCGAACTCCAGGAACATGCCCGGCGTCGCCATCACGGTGGCGCCGCCGGCCAGGGCCATGTCGCACTCGCCGGCCCGCAGCGCCTGGGCGGCCAGATGCAGGGCGACCAGCGCCGAGGAGCAGGCGGTGTCCACGGACACGGCCGGCCCCTCCAGCCCGAACACGTACGACAGACGCCCCGACGCCACGCTCGGTGTGCTGCCCGTCAGCAGATAGCCGTCCGTCTCCGGGTCGGCGTCGTCGTGCTCCTGACCGCTGGCGTACCCGTTCGCGGACACACCCGCGTACACGCCCGTCGCCGAGCCCTGGAGGGACAGCGGGTCGATGCCCGCGCGTTCCAGAGCCTCCCAGGCCGTCTCCAGCAGCAACCGCTGCTGCGGGTCCATGGCGAGGGCCTCACGCGGCGAGATCCCGAACAGCTCGGCGTCGAACTCCGTGGCACCGTCGATGAATCCGCCGACCGCCGCCACCCCCTCCAGCGTCTTCATGTTCCAGCCGCGGTCGAGGGGGAACGGTGTGATGCCGTCGCCGCCTTCAGCCACCAGCGACCAGAGCGCTTCGGGCGAGTCGACGCCGCCGGGGTAGCGGCAGCCCATGCCGATGACGGCGATGGGCTCGTCGGCGGGTACGGCGCTACGGCGGCCGGCCGTCCCCTCCGTCTCTTCGGTGGGTGTGTCGACCGGCGCGCCGACGAGTTGCTCCCGCAGGGACGCGGCCAGCGCGGCCGGGGTCGGGTGGTCGAAGATGACGGTCACCGGCAGCGTGATGCCGGTGGCGGAGCCGAGCCGATTGCGCAGGTCGACGGCGGTCAGCGAATCGAATCCGAGGTCCTTGAAGGCGCGGGACGCGTCGACCGACCCCGCCAACGCGTGACCGAGCACCGCCGCCACCTGCGCCTGCACCAGGTCCAGCAGCTCGCGCTCCTGTTCCTCCACGGACAGCTCCCGCAGCCGTCCGGCCAGGGCACCGCCGGTCGCGGCGGGCCCGGCGGCACGGCGTCGACGGTCGACAGCCGGTACGACGCCTCGCAGGATGCCGGGCAGGCTGTCGCGTACGGCTGCCAGGGCGGACGTACGCAGGGCGACGGGGACGGCGTTCGGCTCGTCGACGACGAGCGCCGCGTCGAGGAGGGCCAGCCCCTCGCCCGTCTCCAGGGCCGGGAAGCCCTGCCGCGCGAGCCGCTCCAGCTCCGGTCCACCAAGGGTGCCGCCCATGCCGTCCGCGTGCGCCCACATGCCCCAGGCCAGCGACACAGCGGGGAGCCCCTGGGCACGGCGGGTGGCCGCGAGAGCGTCGAGGATGTTGTTCGCGGCGGAGTAGGCCGCCTGACCGGCGTTGCCCACGACACCCGCGAACGAGGAGAAGAGAACGAAGGCGGACAGGTCACGGTCGGCCGTCAACTCATGCAGATGCAGCGCCGATTCCGCCTTCGCCCTCAGCACTCGGACCAGCCGCTCCTCAGTGAAGTCAGCGATCAGACCGTCATCGAGAACGCCCGCCGCGTGCACCACACCGGACAGTTCGACACCGTCGAGCACAGCAGCGAGCTCCGTACGGTCGGAGACATCGCACGCCCGCACAACGACCCGAGCACCCAACTCTTCAAGTTCCGCCGCGAGTTCAGAGGCACCCGGAGCCTCCGGCCCGCGCCGGGAGACGAGCAGCAGATCCCGCACTCCGTGCTCGGTGACCAGGTGCCGGGCGACCTCCGCGCCCAGACCACCCGTCCCGCCCGTGATCAGCACCGTGCCTTCGGAGCTCCACGGCGACGGCACCGAGAGGACGACCTTGCCGACGTGCCTGGCCTGCCCCAGCAGGCGCAACGCCTCCGGGGCGCGAGCGACCCCGTAGGCGGTGACCGGGGCGGGCCGCAGAGTGCCGTCCTCGAACAGGTTCAGCAGGGCCGCGAACATCTCGGCGATCCGGTCGGGGCCCGCGTCGATGAGGTCGAAGGCGGTGTAGTCGATGCCGTGCTCGGCCCGCACCTCTTCGGCGTCACGGATGTCGGTCTTGCCCATCTCCACGAAGCGGCCACCGGGCCGCACCAGCCGCAGCGAGGCGTCCACGAACTCACCGGCGAGGGAGTCCAGCACCACGTCCACGCCCGGCTGGAACCGCTCCTCGAACTCGGTCGTCCGGGAGGAGGCGATCCGCTCGCCGGGGACGCCGAGGTCACGCACGACCGGCCACTTCGGCTCGCTCGCCGTCGCGTACACCTCGGCCCCCAGGTGGCGGGCGAGTTGTACGGCCGCCGTGCCCACTCCGCCGGCGGCGGAGTGGATCAGCACCGACTCCCCCGCCTCAAGTCCGGCCAGGTCCACCAGGGCGTAGTACGCGGTGAGGAACACGATCGGCACGGACGCCGCCTGCTCGAACGTCCACCCGTCCGGTATCCGCGTCAGCAGTCGGGAGTCGGTCACGGCCGTCGGAGCGAACGCTCCGTCCAGCAGGCCCATCACCCGGTCGCCGACGGCGAGTCCGGTCACCTCCGGGCCGACCTCCACGACCACACCGGCACCTTCGTGCCCGAGCCGGCCGGCGTCGCCCGGGTACATGCCGAGGACGTTCAGTACGTCACGGAAGTTGACGCCGGCGGCCCGCACACCGACCCGTATCTCGCCGGGGCCGAGGGCGCGCGGAACCTCCGGGACCAGCCCGACCCCGTCCAGCCGGCCCTGGGCCACCACGTCCATCCGCCACCCGGTGCCCACACCCACCGGCGGTACCAGCACCCCGCCCGACGCCATCCGCACCATCCGCGGCGCCCAGATCCGGCCTGCGCGGATCGCGACCTGTTGGCCGTCGACGGGGGCGGCGGCCAAGCGGTAGGACGCCGGGTCGTCATCGACATCGATGAGGGCGAAACGGCCCGGGTGCTCGTTCAAGGCGGAGCGCACCAGTCCCCAGACGCCCGCGCCGCCGGCATCGGGGGTCTCGCCGTCCCGTACGGCGACGGCTCCGTTGGTCACGACCACAAGGCGCGCGTCGGCGTGGCGCTCCTCGGTGAGCCATTCCCGGACGGCCGCCAGGACCTCGGTCACCACCTGGGTACCTGCCCCACGGCGAACCGGGAGCAGGACGGTTCCGTTCCGCCGTGGGGCGGGCACGTCGCCGTCGCCGTCGTAGGGAACGAGGGTGAGTCCCGCCCGGTGCCAGGGCTCGGCGTCGTCCGGCACGCGCAGGACCGTCACCGGGGCGGCGAGGGCAGCGGTGTCGGCGGAGTCGGCCGTGGGCTCGACGGGGGCCGGGGTCCACTCCACGCGGTAGAGATGCTCCGCGCTCGTGGTGGCGGCGCCGACCGTGAACTGGGCGGGCGAAGCCGGGCGCAGCAGCAGCGACTCGACGGCGGCGACGGGCGCTCCGGTGGCGTCGGCGACGTACAGGGCGTAGGTGCCGGAGCCGCGCGGGACGATCCGGACGCGGACGAGGTTCGCGCCGACCGCGTGGCAGGAGACGCCCGTCCAGGCGAACGGCAGCAGGGCACCGTGCTGTTCGTCCGCGCGCAGGGCGAGGGCGTGCAGCACCGAGTCCAGCAGTGCCGGGTGCAGTCCGAAGGCGTGCGCCTCGGTGGCCACTCCTTCGGGCAGCGCGGCCTCGACATACAGTTCCTCGCCCCGGGCCCAGACCTGCCGCAGGCCACGGAAGGCGCTGC
The DNA here is from genome assembly GCF_014650715.1 of Streptomyces bluensis. Classification (GTDB taxonomy): domain Bacteria; phylum Actinomycetota; class Actinomycetes; order Streptomycetales; family Streptomycetaceae; genus Streptomyces; species Streptomyces bluensis. The sequence continues at coordinate 8,379 of NZ_BMVM01000029.1, forward strand.
CGTAGCGCAGGCCGGTCTCGGCCAGCCTTTCGTACAGCCCGGTCGTGTCGATCTGCTGGGCGTCCGTGGGAGGCCACGTCCGCAGCTCCGTGGACGGGGCGGGTGCCTTGGCATCGCCACCGCCGCTCACCGTTCCCTCGGCGTGCAGGGTCCAGACGGAGTCGTCCTCGGTGTGGTCCGGGCGGGCGTACAGACGCAGCGGGCGGGCCCCCGTGTCGTCGGGGGTGTCGAGGGAGATCTGGATCTGGACGGCGCCCTGCTGGGGGAGGATCAGCGGGGCCTGCAGGGTGAGTTCGTCGACACGGTCGCAGCTGACGCGGTCGGCCGCCGCCAGGGCGAGTTCGACCAGCGCCGTGCCCGGTACGACGACGGCCTCGCCCACGACGTGGTCCGCGAGCCAGGGTGCGGCGGCCGTCGACAGCCTCGCGGTCAGCAGCACCGCGTCCGATCCGGCGACGGGGACGGCCGCGCCGAGCAACGGGTGGTCCGCGGCCTTGAGCCCGAGGCCACGCGCGTCCCCGGCCGAGCCCGCGTCGCGCAGCCAGTACCGCTCGCGCTGGAACGCGTACGTCGGCAGCGCCGTCCGTACGGCACCGCTGCCCTCGAACACGGCCGGCCAGTGGACGGCGGTGCCCCGGACGTACAGTTCGGCGACGGCACGGAGCGCGGTCTCCGCCTCGGGCAGGTTCCGGCGCAGCGCGGAGAGCGCGAACGCCGGTTCCACCATGGCGGACAGCACGGGGTCGGGGCCGACTTCGAGGAACCGTACGACGCCGAGGTCATGGGTGGCCGTGCGGGCCGCGTCATGGAAGCGGACGGCCTCGCGCACCTGGCGAGTCCAGTAGTGGGGGGTGGTCCAGTCACCGTCGCCGAGCCTCGCACCGGTCAGGGTGCTGACTGCGGGCAGCGTCGGCCGGTGATAGGTGATCTGCTCGGCGACCGCGGTGAACTCGTCGAGCATCGGCTCCATGAGCGGCGAGTGGAAGGCGTGGGAGACGCGCAGGCGGGTGACCCGGCGACCGCGTTCACGGACGCTCGCCATGACCCGCTCGACGCCTTCCTCGGTCCCGGAGACGACCACGGCGGTCGGTCCGTTGACGGCCGCGATCGTCACGTCCTCAGCGGTGGTGAGCAGGTCGGTGATCTCCGCCTCGTCGGCCTCGACGGCGGCCATGGCGCCGCCCTCGGGCAGGGCCTGCATGAGACGGGCACGCGCGGCCACCAGCCGTACCGCGTCCGGGAGTTCGAAGACACCGGCCGTGCAGGCGGCGGCGTACTCGCCGATGGAGTGACCCAGCACCAGGTCGGGGCGCAGCCCCCAGGAGTCCAGCAGTGCCGCGAGCGCGGTCTCGACGGCGAACAGGGCTGCTTGTGCGTAGCCGGTGCGGTCGAGGAGGGCGGCGGCTTCGGAGCCGTCGTCGGCGAAGAGGACATCGCGCAACGGGAGTGGGAAGCCGTCCGCGCCGGACAGCTCGGCCTCCAGCAGGCCGGCGACCTCGTCGAAGGCACGGGCGAACCGGGGGTAGGCGGCGTGCAGTTCACGCCCCATGCCGAGGCGTTGGCTGCCCTGACCGGTGAACATCCACGCCGTACGGCCCTCGGTGACGACACCCGTCACGCCGGGCCCGGCGAGCCCCGACCGCAGCGCGTCAGCGTCATTCCCGAGAACAACCGCCCGGTGCTCAAGCGCCGCACGGGACATGGCAAGGGACAACCCCACGTCGAGGGGGGACAGTTCGGGCCGCGCGGCCAGAAAGGCGGCCAGCCTGTCCACCTGCGCGTCCATGGCCTGCCCACTGCGCCCCGACAACACCCAGGGAATGACCGGCACATGGGTCTCAGAATCCGGCCGGCGAAGGGACGGCACGGTCGGGGCTTCTTCGAGGATCACGTGGGCGTTGGTCCCGCTGATACCGAAGGACGAGACACCCGCCCGACGCGGACGCTCACCTCGCGGCCACGCACGCTCCTCCGTCAGCAGTTCCACCGCACCCGCCGACCAGTCCACGTGCGAGGACGGCTCATCGACGTGCAGGGTCCGGGGCAGTGTCTCCTCCCGCAGCGCCATGACCATCTTGACGACGCTCGCGACACCGGCTGCCGCCTGGGCGTGTCCGATGTTCGACTTGATCGAGCCGAGCCACAAAGGCTCGTCATCGGCATGCGCCTGGCCGTATGTCGCCAGGAGAGCTTGCGCCTCGATGGGGTCGCCGAGCCTGGTGCCGGTGCCGTGCGCCTCCACGGCGTCCACCTCGGCAGCATCGAGCTGAGCGGCGGCCAGCGCCTGCCGGATCACCCGCTGCTGCGACGGACCGTTCGGCGCGGTCAGCCCGTTGGACGCACCGTCCTGATTGACCGCACTGCCACGCACCACCGCAAGCACCGGGTGGTTGTTGCGGCGGGCGTCGGACAACCGCTCCAGAACGAGAATGCCCCCGCCCTCGGCCCAGCCCGTCCCGTCTGCACCGTCGGCGAACGACTTGCACCGCCCGTCATCCGCCAGCCCGCCCTGCCGCGCGAACTCCAGGAAGATTCCCGGCGTCGCCATGACGGTGGCGCCACCGGCCAACGCGAGGTCGCACTCACCCGACCGCAGTGCCTGGCAGGCGAGGTGCAGGGCGACCAGGGCCGACGAGCAGGCAGTGTCGACCGACACCGCCGGACCCTCCAGCCCGAACACATACGACAGACGCCCCGACGCCACACTCGGCGTACTGCCGGTCAGCAGATAGCCACCGGTCTCGCCCTGCGGGCTCTGCATGTTCCCGCCGTAGCCGCTGCCGGAGACGCCTGCGTAGACGCCCGTCGGGGTTCCGCGCAGGGACGACGGATCGATGCCCGCGTCCTCCAGCGCCTCCCACGCCGTCTCCAACAGCAACCGCTGCTGCGGGTCCATGGCGAGGGCCTCACGCGGCGAAATCCCGAACAACTCGGCGTCGAACAGCGCCGCACCCTCGACAAACCCACCGACCGCCGCCAGCCCCTCCAACAGGGCAGGGTCCCAACCACGATCCGTCGGCAGCACCGACAACCCGTCCCGGCCCTCCGCGACCAGATCCCACAACCCCTCGGCGGAATCCGCACCCCCCGGGAAACGACACCCCATCCCCACAATCGCAACCGGCTCATCGAAAGCCGTGCGCGTGCGGCCGACGGCAACGGTGGTGCCGGCCGTGGTGTCCGCCTCGCCCAGCAGTTGGGTCCTGAGGAAGCCGGCGAGGGCGGAGGGCGTCGGGTGGTCGAAGACGAGGGTGGCGGGGAGCGTGATGCCGGTCGCGGAGCCGAGGCGGTTGCGCAGGTCGACGGCGGTGAGCGAGTCGAATCCGAGGTCCTTGAAAGCGCGGGAGGGATCGATCGACCCCGCGGAGGCGTGGCCGAGCACCGCGGCGACCTGCGCCTGCACCAGGTCCACCAACTGACGCTCCTGCTCGGCCGGCTGGAGCTCGGCCAGCTTGCGGGCCAAGCCGGTGGCGGCCGCCGCACCGACCTGACCGGCGGCACGGCGTCGGCGGTCGGAGGCGGGCACGACACCTCGCAGGATGCCGGGGAGGCTGTCGCGTACGGCTGCCAGGGCGGACGTGCGCAGGGCGACGGGGACGGCGATCGGCTCGTTCACCAGCAGAGCCGCATCCAGCAGAGCGAGCCCCTCACCCGTCTCCAACGCCGGGAAGCCCTGCCGGGCCATCCGCTCCAACTCCGCCTCGCCCAGCGTGCCACCCATACCCTCGGCGTTCGCCCACATGCCCCACGCCAGCGACACACCCGGCAGCCCCTGAGCACGGCGCCTGACCGCGAGAGCGTCAAGGACGGCGTTCGCGGCGGAATACGCGGCCTGACCCGCATTGCCCACCACACCCGCGAACGACGAGAACAGAACGAAAGCGGACAGATCACGGTCGGCCGTCAACTCATGCAGAAGCAGCGCCGATTCCGCCTTCGCCGCCACCACCCGGCCGACACGCTCAACCGACAGATCAACGACCAGACCGTCATCCAGCACCCCCGCCGCATGCACCACACCCAACAGATCAACACCGTCCAACACCGCAGCCAGTGCCACACGGTCGGAGACATCACACGCCCGCACAACAACCCGAGCACCCAACCCCTCAAGATCCGCGACGAGTTCGGCAGCACCCGGAGCCCCGGCCCCGCGCCGGGAAACGAGCAGCAGATCCCGCACGCCGTGCTCGGTGACCAGATGCCGGGCGACCTCCGCACCCAGACCACCCGTCCCACCCGTGATCAGCACCGTGCCCCCGCCACCCCACGGCGACGGCACCCGCAGCACCACCTTCCCCACATGCTTGGCCTGCCCCAGCAGACGCAACGCCTCCGGGGCCCTGGAGAGGTCGTACGACGTCACCGGGTTCGGCCGCAGCGCACTCCGCTCGAACAGCTCCAGCAGCGCCGCCCACATCTCAGCGATCCGATCCGGACCGGCGTCCATCAGGTCGAAGGAGTGGTACGACACCCCGTGCTCGGCCCGGACCTGCTCCGCGTCGCGGATGTCGGTCTTGCCCATCTCCACGAACCGGCCACCGGGCCGCACCAGCCGCAGCGAGGCGTCCACGAACTCACCGGCCAGCGAGTCCAGCACCACGTCCACACCCGGCTGGAACCGCTCCTCGAACTCCGTCGTCCGGGACGAGGCGATCCGCTCCTCCGGCACCCCCAGCCCCCGCACGACCGGCCACTTCGGCTCACTCGCCGTCCCGTACACCTCGCCACCCAAGTGCTGAGCCAACTGCACAGCAGCCATCCCCACACCACCGGCGGCGGAGTGGATCAGCACCGACTCCCCCGCCTCCAGGCCCGCCAGATCCACCAAGGCGTAGTAGGCGGTCAGGAACACGATCGGCACCGACGCCGCCTGCTCGAACGACCACCCCTCCGGTATCCGTGTCAGCAACCGGGCGTCGGTGGTGGCCAGCGGGCCGAAGGCCCCGTCGAGCAGGCCCATCACCCGATCACCGAGCGCCAGGCCGGTCACCTCAGGGCCCACTTCGACCACGACACCGGCGCCCTCATGCCCGAGCCGCCCCGCATCCCCGGGATACATGCCCAGGACGTTCAGCACGTCACGGAAGTTCACCCCCGCCGCCCGCACCGCGACCCGCACCTCACCGGGCCCCAGCGCACGCGGCTCCTCAGGAACCAGCGCCACACCATCCAGCCGCCCCTGAGCCACCACATCCATCCGCCAACCGGCACCCGCACCCGCACCCACACCCGTCGGCGGCACCAGCACCCCGCCCGACGCCATCCGCACCAGGCGCGGCACCCACACCTGGCCGTCCCGGAGGGCGACTTGGTCCGCGTCGTCGTCGGTGTGCAGGGCGGCGGAGGGAAGCCCGTCGGCGTCGGCGTCGATGTCGAGGAGGGCGAAGCGGCCCGGGTGCTCGTTCATGGCGGAGCGGAGGAGGCCCCAGACGCCGGCGGCGGACGGGGCGGGGGTCTCCTCCGGTGTTACGGCGACGCCGCCCGAGGTCACGATCACCAGGCGGGAGTCGGCGAACTTCGGCTCGGCCAGCCAGTGTTGCACCACTGCGAGGGTCTCGGCCAGGACGTCCGTGAGAGGGGCGTCGGCGAGGGGCAGCAGGACCCGGCGCGGGGTGGCGGCACCGGCGTCGAGGGCGGTGAGCAGGGCGTCCAGGTCGGGATGAACCGGGACGGTGTCGCGTGTGACGTCGAGCGCGACGTCACCTATGACGACGATGTCAGCCGTCCGGCGTGCGGGGGTCGTCGCGGCGCTCGCGGTCCACTCCACGCGGTACAGGTGCTCGGGGCCCTGAGCCGTTCGCTGCGCGGCGAGGTCCGTGGTGGAGACGGGGCGCAGCAGGAGGGAGTCGACCGTGGCGACCGGTTCGCCGGTCGCGTCGGCGATCCGCAGGTCGATCTCGCCCTCGCCGCGCATGCGCAGCCGGGCCCGGACCGAGGTGGCGCCGACGGCCGTGAGCGTGACGCCGGACCACAGGAAGGGGAGGAGTGCGGTGCGGTCGTCGTCGCCGCCGTGCAGGGCGAGGGCGTGGAGGACGGTGTCGAGGAGGGCGGGGTGGAGGCCGAAGGAGGCGGCGGCGTCGGCGACGGGTTCGGGGAGGGTGGCCTCCACGTACCAGTCGTCGTCGGCTCGCCAGACGCGGGTGATGCCGCGGAAGGCGGGGCCGTACTGGAGCCCGACGTGGGTGAGGCGGTCGTAGAGACCGGCCAGGTCGACGGGTTCGGCGTCGGCGGGCGGCCAGGCGTGCAGATTCCAGGAGCCGTCGTCGGTCGTGGCGTGGGCCCTGTCGCTGACCGTGCCGGTGGCGTGCAGCGTCCAGGCCTGTTCGACCTCGGCGTCCTCGGCGCGGGAGTAGACGCGCACGGTGCGGCGGCCGTCGTCGGTGGCGGCGTCGATGACGATCTGGACCTGGGCGGCGCCCTGCTCGGGGAGGATCAGCGGGGCCTGGAGGGTGAGTTCGTCGAGGTGGTCGCAGTCGACGCGCAGGCCCGCCTGGACGGCGAGTTCGACGAGGGCGGTGCCGGGGACGACGGCGAGTCCGCCGACCAGGTGATCGGCCAGCCAGGGCGTGGTGGCGACGGACAGGCGGGCGGTGAGCAGGACGTTGTCCGAGCCGGCCACGGCCACGGCGGCGCCGAGCAGCGGGTGTCCGGCGACACCGAGGCCGAGGCCGCGGGCGTCGGTGGCGGGCCGGGTGGCGTCGAGCCAGTAGCGGTCGCGCTGGAAGGCGTAGGTGGGCAGGTCGGTGCGGCGGGCGCCGGTGCCGGTGAACACCGCGGCCCAGTCGGCGGCGGAGCCCCGTACGAACATCTCGGCGAGCGCGGTCAGCACCGAGCCGCACTCGTCGCGGCCCTCGCGCAGGGTGGCCACGGCGGTGGTGTCGGGGTCGGCGGTCTGGACGAGGCCGGTGAGGACGGGGTCGGCGCCGATCTCCAGGAAGCGGGTGACGCCGAGTTCGGTGGTGGCGGTGCGGACGGCGGCGTGGAAGCGTACGGCCTCGCGGACCTGTCGTACCCAGTAGGCGGGGCTCGCCCAGTCGTCGTCTTCGGCCGGCCGTCCGGTGAGGGTGCTGACGGCGGGGACGACGGGGCGGCGATGTCCGATGCCCGCGATGGTCTCGGCGAACTCGTCCGTCATGGCAGCCATGAGCGGGGAGTGGAAGGCGTGGCTGACCCGCAGGCGGGTGACGCGCAGCTCGCGTGCGCGGGCCGCTTCCATGACCTGCTCGACGGCCTGTTCGGTGCCGGAGACGACGACGGCGCGCGGACCGTTGACGGCCGCGACGACGGCGCCCTGCGTGAGGAGTGCGGTGGCCTCGGTCTCGTCGGCCTCGATGGCGGCCATCGCGCCGCCGTCCGGGAGGGCCTGCATGAGCCGGGCGCGGGCCGCCACCAGCCGTACGGCGTCGGGGAGTTCGAGGGCACCGCCGGCATGGGCGGCGACGATCTCGCCGATCGAGTGGCCGATGACGACATCGGGTTCGGAGCCCCAGCCGCGCAGCAGGGCGACGAGGGCCGCCTCGACGGCGAAGATGGCCGTCTGGGCGTAGCCGGTGCGGTCCAGGAGCGCGGCCCGGGGTGTGCCGGGTTCGGCGAAGCACACCTCGCGCACGGGCACGTCGAAGCCGGGCGCTCCGGCGAGTTCGGCGTCCAGCAGGGTGCAGATCTCGTCGAAGGCGCGGGCGTAGGTGGGATGCGCGGCGTACAGGTCGCGGCCCATGCCGGGGCGCTGGCTGCCCTGGCCGGTGAACAGCCAGGCGGTACGGCCCTCGGTGACCGTGCCCTTGACGGTGGTCGCGGTGCCGGCGATGCCGGTGACGTCGTCGAGGGCGGCGCGCAAGGTGTCGCGGTCGGGGCCGAGGACGACGGCACGGTGGTCGAGGACGGCTCGGCCGGTGGCCAGGCTGTGGCCGATGTCGAGGGCGGAGGCGTCGGATCCGGTGACGTGGGCGGCGAGGCGTTCGGCTTGGGCCTCCAGGGCGGGCGCGCTGCGCGCGGTCAGCACCCAGGGGATGCGGGGCAGGGTGTGGGGCGGGGCAACGGTGGAGGCGGCCGAGAGTTCGGGGTCGAGCGCGGGTGCGGGTGCGGGTGCGTGCGCGGATTCGGCTTCGGGCTCGGATTCGGCATTGGGTGCGGATGCCGCACCAGGTGCCGCTGCCGGTGCCGGTTCCGATTCCGGTTCGGGTTCGGGTGCTTCTTCGAGGACCACGTGGGCGTTGGTGCCGCTGATGCCGAAGGAGGACACGGCGGCCCTGCGGGGGCGTTCGGCGTCGGGCCAGGGGCGGGACTCGGTGAGGAGGCGTACGGCGCCGGCCGACCAGTCGACGTGCGAGCTGGGCCGGTCCGCGTGCAGGGTGGGCGGCAGGTGGCGGGCGCGCAGCGCCATGACCATCTTCATGACCCCGGCGACGCCGGCCGCCGCCTGGGTGTGCCCGATGTTGGACTTCACGGAGCCGAGCCAGACGGGGTTCTTCTCGTCCCGTCCCTTGCCGTAGGTGGCGAGCAGGGCCTGCGCCTCGATGGGGTCGCCGAGCCGGGTGCCGGTGCCGTGCGCCTCGACGGCGTCCACGTCGGCGGTGGTGAGCCGGGCGGACTCCAGTGCGCGGCGGATGACGCGCTGCTGTGCGGGCCCGTTGGGGGCGCTGAGGCCGTTGGACGCGCCGTCCTGGTTGACGGCGCTGCCCCGGATCACGGCGAGGACGGGATGCCCGAGGCGCCGGGCGTCGGAGAGGCGCTCCAGGACGAGGACGCCGGCGCCCTCCGCCCATCCGGTGCCGTCGGCGTCGTCGGCGAACGCCTTGCAGCGGCCGTCGCGGGCCAGTCCGCCCTGCCGGGAGAACTCGACGAACGTCGTCGGGGCGGCCATCACCGTCACACCGCCCGCGAGGGCCGTTCCGCACTCGCCGGAGCGCAGGGACTGACAGGCGAGGTGCAGGGCGACGAGGGACGAGGAGCAGGCGGTGTCGATGGTGACGGCGGGGCCCTCGAAGCCGAAGACGTAGGCGATGCGCCCGGAGAAGACGCTGCCCGCGTTGCCGTTGGCGAGGAACCCGGCGACGTCCTTCGGCACCTCCTGGAGCCGGGCGGCGTAGTCGTGGTACATGAGCCCGGCGAAGACGCCGGTCGCCGTGCCCCGCAGGGACAGCGGGTCGATGCCGGCGCGCTCCAGGGCCTCCCACGACGTCTCCAGCAGCAGCCGCTGCTGCGGGTCCATCGCCAGGGCCTCGCGGGGGCTGATGCCGAACGCCTCCGCGTCGAACTCGGCGGCCTCGTGCAGGAAGCCGCCCTCCCGGGTGGCCGAGGTGCCGGCCGCCCGTTCCGCGTCGGTCGCGAACAGGGCGTCGAGGTCCCAGCCGCGGTCGGTGGGGAACGAGGTGATGCCGTCCCCGCCGCCGCTCACCAGCCCCCACAGCTCCTCCGGGGAGGCGACTGAGCCGGGGAAACGGCAGCCCATGCCGACGATGGCGATCGGCTCGTGGTCCTTCGCCTCGGCCTCACGCAGACGAAGGTGGGCGTCCTGGGCGTCGGCGATCGCACGCTTGAGGTAGTCGCGGAGCTTTTCCTCGTTCGCCATCTGTTCCTTGTCCTTCGAAAGAGCGCGGAGAGCCGAATCAGGGCGCTGGGAGTCGTACGCGGTCAGGGACTTGGAGCGGTACGGGGTCAGGGGACGTGCAGTGGTGCGCGGTCAGGGGACGTGCAGTGGTGCGGGGTCAGGGGACGTGCAGTGGTGCGGGGTCAGTGGGCTCGGCCGCGTGGCCGGTCACCGGGGCACGGCGGGGCGGGGCGGTCATTCGGCGGGGCCGGGCGGTCATTCGGCGACCCAGGGCTTGTCGTCGAGCAGGGCGAAGAGCTCGTCGTCGGTGGCGTCGTCGAGTGCGACGCGGTTGCCCTGGTCCGCGTCCTGTCCGCCGCTTTCGGCGGCGCCCGCCGACCACGTGGCGAGCAGGTGCTGGAGCCGGTCGCCGATCGCGGCGCGCAGGTCGTCGTCCGCGGCCGGTGCGGTCTCCGCTAGGACTGTGCGGAGCTTGTCCAACTCGACCATGAGGAAGGCGGTGTCACCGTCGTCGGCGGGGGCGAGTTCCGCGCTGAGGTGGTCGCGGAGGGACAGGATCGTGGGGTGGTCGAAGATCAGGGTGGCGGGCAGCTGCAACCCGGTCACGCTGTTCAGGCGGTTACGGAGGTCCACGGCCGTCAGTGAGTCGAAGCCCAGCTCCTTGAACGCCCGTGACGCGTCCACCGCCCCGGCCGAGCCATGCCCCAGCACCCCGGCCACCTCGGCCAGTACGGCGTCCAGGAGCACGCGGTCCCGTTCGACAGAGCCCAGCCCACGCAGCCGCTCCACGAGCCCACCACCGTCGCCGGCGGCACCCGAGGCGGCGACGCCCCAGCGCCGCCCCGCCGCCGGCACCAGGTCCCGCAGCACGGACGGCACCTGGCCGTCCGAGAGGGCCGAGGTACGCAGGGCGACGGGGACGGCGTTCGGCTCGTTGACGACGAGCGCGGCATCCATCAGCGCCAACGCCTCGTTCGCGGCCAGCGGCGGCAGTCCCCCACGCCGCAACCGCGCGATGTCCGCCTGCGGCAGCCGACCCCCCATACCGGCCTCCCACATGCCCCAGGCCAGCGACACGCCCGGCAGTCCCTGGGCACGGCGGGTGGTGGCGAGGGCGTCGAGGACGTTGTTCGCGGCGGAGTAGGCGGCCTGACCGGCATTGCCCACCACACCCGCGAACGACGAGAACAGCACGAAGGCGGACAGCTCCCGGTCAGCCGTCAACTCGTGCAGGTGGAGCGCCGATGCGGCCTTCGCGGCCATGACACCGGCCAACCGCTCCGGTGTCAGATCAGCGACCAGACCGTCATCCAGCACCCCCGCCGCATGTACCACACCCGACACGTCGACACCGTCGAGCGCGGCGGCCAGTGCCGCACGGTCGGAGACATCGCACGCCCGTACCTCCACTCGCGCGCCCAACTCTTCAAGCTCCGCGTGGAGTTCAGCGGCTCCGACGGCTTCGGGTCCGCGCCGCGAGACGAGCAGCAGGTCCCGTACGCCGTGCACGGTGACCAGATGCCGGGCGACCTCCGCGCCCAGACCACCCGTCCCGCCCGTGATCAGCACCGTGCCCTCGCCACTCCACGGCGACGGCACCCGCAGCACGACCTTGCCGACGTGCTTGGCCTGCCCCAGCAGACGCAACGCCTCCGGGGCACGGGACAGGTCGTACGACCTCACCTTCACCGGCCGCAGCGCGCCCTGCTCGAACAGCTCCAGCAGCGCGGCCCACATCCCCGCGATCCGGTCCGGTCCCGCGTCGAACGTGTCGAACGCCCGGTAGGTGACGCCCGGGTGGGCGGCCGCCACCTTCTCGGGGTCGCGTACATCGGCCTTGCCCATCTCGACGAACCGGCCACCGGGCCGCACCAGTCGCAACGACGCGTCCACGAGCTCGCCCGCAAGCGCGTCCAGCACGACATCGACGCCCGAGGTGAACCGCTCCTCGAACTCGGTCGTCCGGGAGGAGGCGATCCGCTCCTCCCGAATCCCAAGACCCCGCAAGACCGGCCACTTCGGCTCGCTCGCCGTCCCGTACACCTCGGCACCCAGGTGCTGGGCGAGCTGTACGGCGGCCATGCCGACACCGCCCGCCGCGGCGTGGATCAGCACCGACTCGCCTTCCTGGAGCCCGGCGAGGTCCACGAGGGCGTAGTAGGCGGTCAGGAACACGATCGGTACGGACGCCGCCTGCTCGAACGACCACCCGTCCGGCACCCGCGCCAGCAACCGGGCGTCCGTGACGGCCGACGGGCCGAACGCCCCGTCCAGCAGACCCATCACCCGGTCACCGACCGCCAGGCCGGTCACCTCCGCGCCAACCTCCACGACCACACCGGCACCCTCGTGACCGAGCCGACCGGCGTCACCGGGGTAGGTGCCCAGCACGTTCAGCACGTCACGGAAGTTCACGCCCGCAGCCCGCACCGCCACCCGCACCTCACGGGGGCCAAGGGCACGCGGCTCCTCGGTGATCGGTGCGACGCCGTCCAGGCGGCCTTGCTCGGCGACCTCCACGCGCCACGACATCCCCGGCGCGACGGCCGGCGGCACCAGGACTCCGCCGGAGGCCATCCGTACCAGTCGCGGCACCCACGCCTCGCCGTCGCGGAGGGCGAGTTGGGGCTCGTCGAGGGGGGCGAGCCGTTCGGCGAGGGCGCGGTACGAGGCCGCGGTGCCGTCGACGTCGGCGACGGCGAGGCGGCCGGGGTGTTCGCTGATCGCCGACCGGACCAGGCCCCAGGCACCGGCGCCGGACAGGTCGGGGGTGTCGGTGCCGATGCCGATGTCGGCGTGGGTACCAATCCCGCTGCTGGTCTCGATCCCCGTGCTGGTGCCGGCGGCGTGGTGCAGGGCGACCGCGCCGGTGGTCAGTGCCACCAGGGGCGTGTCAGCCCATCGCTCGTGTGCGAGCCAGGTCCGCATGGTGCCCAGGAGATCAGCAACCGGACTCAGGACTTCACCAGAGTTGGCCGCGACGGCCAGTGCGACGGCCGCCGGGGCAGGCTCGCCCGCGTCCACGGCGGCGATGAGGGCGTCCAGGTCGGCGTAGTGCCTGGTCGGCACGCCGGACTCGTGCCATGCGGCCGTGTCGTGGTCGCCGACCACGGCCCAGTGGCCGGTGCGGGCGGTCTCGGGGCGGTCGGCGGTGGGCGCGGGCACCCAGTCGAGGCGGAACAGGTCGTCCGGGCCGGTGGCCGCCCGTGCCAGGTCGGCCGCCGAGACGGGACGCAGCACCAGCGAGTCGACCACGGCGACGGAGGCGCCCGCCGCGTCGGCGACATGCAGCGCGTACGTGTCGGCCCCGCGCGGGGTGAGCCGCGCCCGTACGACGCTCGCGCCGACCGTGTGGAAGGCCGCACCCGACCACAGGAACGGCAGCAGCGCCCCCTGTCCCTCCCCCGCGCGCAGGGCCAGCGCATGAAGCACGGTGTCGAGGAGCGCGGGGTGGAGCCCGAAGGACGTCGCCTCGCCCGTGGCCGGCTCGGGGAGGGCCGCTTCGACCAGCAGGTCTTCGCCGGAGGTCCAGGCACGGGCCAGGCCGCGGAAGGTGGCGCCGTAGGTGAGTCCGGACTGGTGGAGGCGCTCGTACAGGCCGTCGAGGGCGAGTTCACGGGCCCCGGCGGGCGGCCAGGCGCGCAGTTCGGGCGCCGCCGACGGCGTGGCTGCCGCGTCGTCCAGGAGGCCGGTGGCGTGGAGGGTCCAGGGCTGGTCGGGGGCGGCGTCGTCGGGGCGGGCGTACACGTGGAGGGCCCTGGCTTCGCTGCCGTCCGTCGCCGGGGGGTCCACGGTGATCTGGACGATGACACCTCCGTCGGGCGGCAGGACGAGCGGCGCCTGGAGGGTGAGTTCGGCCAGCCGCCCGCAACCGGCGCGGTCGCCGGATTGGAGGGCCAGCTCGACGAACGCCGTGCCCGGTACGACGACAGCGTCGGCCACGGCATGGTCGGCGAGCCACGGATGTGTACGGACCGACAGGCGGGACGTCAACAGCAGCGTGTCGGAGCCGGCCACGGTGACGGCCGCACCGAGCAGCGGATGTTCCGCGGCGGCGAGACCGAGGCCCCGCGCATCGGCGGCGGCGCGGGCCGGCTCCAGCCAGTACCGCTGCCGTTGGAAGGCGTACGTCGGCAGCGACACCCGGCGCGCGCCGCTGCCCTCGAACAAGGCCGCCCAGTCGACACGAGTCCCCCGGACGAAGACCTCGGCGAGTGCCGTGAGCAGGGTCTCGGCCTCCGGGCGCCCCTTGCGCAGCACGGAGAAGGACGGCGCGGTCGCCGGGTCGACGAGCCCGCTCAGCACCGGATCGGGGCCGATCTCCAGCAACCGTCCGGCGCCGAGCGACCCGGTGGCGGTGGCCAGGGCGTCGCGGAAGAGGACGGGCCGACGCACCTGCTGGACCCAGTAGGCGGGAGTGGCCCAGTCAGCCTCGCCGACGGTCTCACCGGTGACCGACGAGGCCGCCGCGACCACGGGGCGACGGTAGGTGATCTGCTCGGCGACCGCGGTGAACTCGTCGAGCATCGGCTCCATGAGCGGCGAGTGGAAGGCGTGCGACACGCGCAGACGGGTGACCCGGCGACCGCGTTCACGGACGCTCGCCATGACCCGCTCGACGCCTTCCTCGGCCCCGGAGACGACCACGGCGGTCGGTCCGTTGACGGCCGCGATCGTCACCTCCTCAGCGGTGGTGAGCAGGTCGGTGATCTCCGCCTCGTCGGCCTCGACGGCGGCCATCGCGCCGCCCTCGGGCAGGGCCTGCATGAGACGGGCACGCGCGCCCACCAGCCGCACCGCGTCCGGGAGCTCGAAGACACCGGCCGCGAAGGCGGCGGCATACTCGCCGATGGAGTGACCCAGCACCACGTCCGGCATCACACCCCACGCACGCAGCAACTCCACCGACGCAACCTGGACAGCGAACAAGGCCGCCTGCGCATACCCGGTGCGATCGAGGAGAGCGGCGGCCTCAGAGCCCTCGTCGGCGAACAGGACATCCCGCAACGCAAGCGGGAAGCCCTCCGCGCCGGACAACTCGGCCTCCAGCAGACCGGCGACCTCGTCGAAGGCCTGGGCGAACCGGGGGTAGGCGGCGTGCAGTTCACGCCCCATGCCGAGCCGTTGGCTGCCCTGCCCGGTGAACATCCACGCCGTACGGCCCTCGGTGACGACACCCGTCACGGCGGGCCCGACGAGCAACGCGTCACCGTCGCGCCCAAGAGCAACCGCCCGGTGTTCCAAGGCGGCCCGGGTCGTGGCCAGGGACAACCCGACGTCCGCCGGAGCGAGGTCATGGGCTTCGACGTGCGCCACCAGCCGTGCCGTGGCGGCGCGCAAGGCATCAGCTGTGCGAGCCGATACGACCCACGGAGTCACCGGAAGGTCGGACCCGGAGCCGGGCTCGCGGGGTGCAGGGGTCGTCGGGTCCGGGGTTTCTTCGAGGATGACGTGGGCGTTCGTGCCGCTGATGCCGAAGGACGAGACACCCGCCCGACGCGGACGCTCGCCACGCGGCCACACACGCTCCTGCCGGAGTAGTTCCACCGCGCCCGCCGACCAGTCCACATGGGACGACGGCTCATCGACGTGCAGCGTGCGCGGCAGACGCTCCCGGCGCAATGCCATGACCATCTTCACCACGCTCGCGACACCGGCTGCCGCCTGCGCATGACCGATGTTCGACTTGATCGAGCCGAGCCACAACGGCTCGTCATCGGCATGCGCCTGACCGTACGTCGCCAGGAGGGCTTGCGCCTCGATGGGGTCGCCGAGCCTGGTGCCGGTGCCGTGCGCCTCCACGGCGTCCACCTCGGCAGCATCGAGCTGAGCGGCGGCCAGCGCCTGCCGGATCACCCGCTGCTGCGACGGACCGTTCGGCGCGGTCAGCCCGTTGGACGCACCGTCCTGATTGACCGCACTGCCGCGCACCACCGCCAGCACCGGATGGTTGTTGCGGCGGGCGTCGGACAACCGCTCCAGAACGAGAATGCCGCCGCCCTCGGCCCAGCCCGTCCCGTCTGCACCGTCGGCGAACGACTTGCACCGCCCGTCACCGGCCAGCCCGCCCTGCCGCGCGAACTCCAGGAAGATCGTCGGCGTCGCCATGACGGTGGCGCCACCGGCCAGGGCGAGGTCGCATTCACCCGACCGCAGTGCCTGGCAGGCCAGATGCAGAGCTACCAAGGCCGAGGAACAGGCGGTGTCCACGGACATGGCCGGGCCCTCCAGTCCCAGGGCGTAAGCCAGGCGACCGGACGCGACGCTGGGTGTGCTGCCTGTCAGCAGGTACCCGTCAGTGTTGCCCTGCGGATCGTCGACCGTGCCGCTGCCGTAGCCGTTGGCGGAGACGCCGGCGTAGACGCCCGTCGAGGTTCCGCGCAGCGAGGACGGATCGATGCCCGCGTCCTCCAGCGCCTCCCACGCCGTCTCCAACAGCAACCGCTGCTGCGGGTCCATGGCGAGGGCCTCACGCGGCGAAATCCCGAACAACTCGGCATCGAACAGCGCCGCACCCTCGACAAACCCACCGACCGCCGCCAGCCCCTCCAACAGGGCAGGGTCCCAACCACGATCCGTCGGCAGCACCGACAACCCGTCCCGGCCCTCCGCGACCAGATCCCACAACCCCTCGGCGGAATCCGCACCACCCGGGAAACGACACCCCATCCCCACAATCGCAACCGGCTCATCGAAAGCCGTCGCCACCTGTGCACGCGGTGGCGAGGGAGTCTGCTCGGTGATCTCGCCGAGGACCTGTTCGAGGAGGTAGTCGGTGAGTGAGTTCGGGTTCGGGTGGTCGAAGACGAGGGTGGCGGGGAGCGTGATGCCGGTTGCGGAGCCGAGGCGGTTGCGCAGGTCGACGGCGGTGAGCGAGTCGAAGCCGAGGTCCTTGAAACTGCGGGTCTCGTCCACGGTCGCCGCCGACGCGTGGCCGAGCGCCACGGCGACCTGCGCCTGGACCAACTCCAGCAGAACCCTGCGCTGTTCGACCGGAGCCAGCGCGCCGAGACGCCGTGCCAGCTCACCGCCGGCCGCGGTGGCAGCGCCGGCAGCACGACGACGTGCCCGGAGCGGTACCAGGTCGTGCAGCACCGGGGGCAGGGCACCGTGGCCCGCCTCGCCGAGTGCCGAGGTACGCAGGGCGACGGGGACGGCGATCGGCTCGTTCACCAACAGAGCCGCATCCAGCAGGGCCAGCCCCTCACCCGTCTCCAGGGCCGGGAAACCCTGCCGGGCCATCCGCTCCAACTCCGCCTCGCCCAGGGTGCCACCCATGCCGTCCGTGTGCGCCCACATGCCCCACGCCAGCGACACGCCCGGCAGGCCCTGGGCACGGCGGGTGACCGCGAGGGCGTCGAGGATGCTGTTCGCGGCGGAGTAGGCGGCCTGACCGGCGTTGCCCACGACACCCGCGAACGAGGAGAAGAGAACGAAGGCGGACAGGTCACGGTCGGCCGTCAACTCGTGCAGATGCAGCGCGGATTCCGCTTTCGCCGCCACCACCCGGCCGACACGCCCAGCCGACAGATCAACGATCAGACCGTCATCCAGCACGCCCGCCGCATGCACCACACCCGACAGATCGACACCGTCCAATACGCCAGCCAGTGCCGCACGGTCGGAGACATCGCACGCCCGCACAACGGCCCGAGCACCCAACCCCTCAAGATCTGCGACGAGTTCGGCAGCACCTGGAGCCCCGGCCCCACGCCGCGATACGAGCAGCAAGTCCCGCACCCCATGCACGGTGACCAGATGCCGGGCGACCTCCGCACCCAGACCACCCGTGCCGCCCGTGATCAGCACCGTGCCCCCGCCACCCCACGGCGACGGCACCGAGAGGACGACCTTCCCCACATGCTTGGCCTGCCCCAGCAGACGCAACGCCTCCGGGGCTCGCCCCATGTCAAACGCCGTCACCGGGTTCGGCCGCAACGCACTCCGCTCGAACAGGTCCAGCAGCGCCGCCCACATCTCGGCGATCCGGTCGGGCCCCGCGTCGATGAGGTCGAAGGCGGTGTAGTCGATCCCGTGCTCGGCCCGGACCTGCTCCGCGTCGCGGATGTCGGTCTTGCCCATCTCCACGAACCGGCCGCCCGGGCGCACCAGCCGCAGCGAGGCGTCCACGAACTCACCGGCCAGCGAGTCCAGCACCACGTCCACACCTGGCTGGAACCGCTCCTCGAACTCCGTCGTCCGGGACGAGGCGATCCGCTCCTCCCGCACCCCCAGCCCCCGCACGACCGGCCACTTCGGCTCACTCGCCGTCCCGTACACCTCGCCGCCCAAGTGCTGAGCCAGCTGCACAGCAGCCATCCCCACACCACCGGCAGCCGAGTGGATCAGCACCGACTCGCCTTCCTGGAGCCCGGCGAGGTCCACCAAGGCGTAGTACGCGGTCAGGAACACAATCGGCACCGACGCCGCCTGCTCGAACGACCACCCCTCCGGCACCCGGGCAAGCAGCCGCGCATCGGTCACAGCAGTCGGAGCGAACGCTCCGTCCAGCAGACCCATCACCCGATCACCGACCGCCAGGCCGGTCACCTCCGCACCGACCTCCACGACCACACCGGCACCCTCGTGCCCGAGCCGGCCCGGGTCACCCGGATACATCCCGAGGACGTTCAGCACGTCACGGAAGTTCACCCCCGCCGCCCGCACCGCGACCCGCACCTCACCGGCCCCCAGCGCACGCGGCTCCTCAGGAACCAGCGCCACACCATCCAACCGCCCCTGAGCCACCACATCCATCCGCCAACCCGCACCCGCACCCGTGCCCGCACCCGTCGGCGGCAGGAGCACATCCCCACCAGCCATGCGCGCAAGGCGCGGCACCCGGGCCGTCCCCCGGCGGATCAGCACTTCGCTCTCCGTTTCCGGGACGCCCGTGAGCGTCTCCCAGGAAGCGGAGTCGAGGTCGAGGTCGGCGAGGGCGATGCGGCCAGGGTGTTCGGTCGCGGCCGTGCGGACCAGGCCGCGGACGGCGGCCGCGGACGGATCGGTGCGGGGCCCCTCGTCGTCGGCGGGGCCCGAGAGCACGATCAGCAGGCGGGAGTCGCCGAGACGTTCCTCCCGCAGCCACTCCTGGATCGTGCCGAGTGTCTCGGCGACGGTCTCCCGGAGGGAGCCCGCTGCGGCCGTCGTGAGCGGCAGGGTCACCGTGCTCGGCGGTCGCGTGCCGGCGTCGAGTGCCGTGCGCAGCGCGGCCAGGTCGGCGTACGTGGTGCCGTAACGGGCCGTGTGTGCGTTCGGGAGTTCGCCCAGGACGGCCCAGTCGGCGGTCCGGGCGTCTCCGGTGTCGGTCAGGGCCCGCCAGTTCACGTGGAACAGGGCGTCTCGGACGAGGGAGTCGCCGGTCTCCAGGTCCGTGAGGGTGACGGGGCGCAGCAGGAGGCTGTCGATCGTGGCGACGGGTTCGCCGGTCGCGTCGGCGACCCGCAGTTCGATCGTGTCCTCGCCTCGCGGCGTCACGCGCACCCGGACGGTGGACGCGCCCACGGCGGACAGCTCCACGCCGGACCACAGGAAGGGCAACCGGGTGCCGTCGCTCTCCCACAGACCCAGGACGTGCAGCACCGAGTCCAGCAGCGCCGGGTGCACGCCGTATCCCTCGCCGCCGCCCGCTGCCGCTTCCGGCAGTGTGGCCCGGACGAACCAGTCGTCCCCGGAGCGCCATACGGATTCCAGGCCGCGGAAGGCCGGGCCGTACGACAGGCCCGCCGATCCCAACCGCTCGTACAGGCCGTCGAGTTCGACCTGTTCCGCTGCCTGCGGCGGCCACACGCGCAGGTCCCATGTCTCACCAGCCTGCGCGGTCTCGGCGAGGGTGCCGGACGCGTGGAGTGTCCAGGGCAGTTCGTCGTCCGTGTCGTGCGGGCGGGCGTGGATGCGCAGGGCTCGGTGTCCGGCGGCGTCCGGCGACTCCACGCCCACCTGGAGTTCGACGGCACGGTCCGCCGGGAGGGCGAGCGGGGCGTGGAGGGTTAGGTCGTCGATGTGGTCGCAGCCGGCCCGCTCGCCCGCGGCCAGCGCCAGTTCCAGCAGCGCGGTGCCGGGGACGATCACGGTGCCCGCCACGACGTGGTCCGCGAGCCAGGGCTGGTCGGCGACGGACAGCCGGGCCGTCAGCAGCAGCGTGTCGGTGTCGGCGACGGACACGGCGGCGCCCAGCAGTGGGTGGCGGACGGGGCGCAGGCCCAGGCCCGCGGCGTCGACGGTGGTGCGCGGCGCTTCGAGCCAGTAGCGGCGGCGCTGGAAAGCGTATGTCGGCAGGGGCACCTCGCGTGCCCCCGTGCCGGCGAAGACGGCCGCCCAGTCGACCGGGGTGCCGCGGACGAAGAGCTCGGCTACGGCCGCCAGGGCCGTCTCGCGTTCGTCGCGGTCACGGCGCAGCACGCATGCGGCGGGGGCCGTGTCGACGAGCGCGGACAGGACGGGGTCGGGGCCGAGTTCGAGGAAGCGTGCGACGCCGAGTTCGTCCACGGCCGTGCGGGCGGCGGCGTGGAAGCGTACGGCTTCCCGCACCTGCCGTACCCAGTACTCCGGCGTGGTCCAGTCGTCGCCGTCGAGTACGGCGCCGGTGAGGGTGCTCACCGCGTGGAGGGTGGGGCGGTGGTAGGTCACCCGGGCGGCGATGTCCGCGAACTCCGCCAGCATCGGTTCCATGAGCGGGGAGTGGAAGGCGTGCGAGACGTGCAGTGGCGTGGCCCGGCGGCCCTGTTGGCGTGCCGCGTCGAGCAGGTGTCGTACGGCGTCCTCGTGGCCGGAGACGACGACGGAGGTGGCGCTGTTCACGGCGGCGATGACGACGCCGTCCGTGAGGAGCGCGGTGGCCTCCGCCTCGGTGCCCTCGATGGCGGCCATGGCGCCGCCCCGCGGCAGGGCCCGCATGAGCCGGGCGCGGGCCGCGACCAGCCGCACGGCGTCCGGGAGTTCGAGGACTCCGGCCGCGTGGGCGGCGGCGAACTCGCCCACCGAGTGGCCCAGCACGACCTCGGGTTCGGTGCCCCAGGAGCGCAGCAGCCGGATGAGGGCGGCTTGCAGGGCGAAGAGGGCGGACTGGGCGTAGCCGGTGTCCTGAAGGACCTGTTCCTCGTCACCGAAGAGGACGGAGCGCAGGGGCCGCTCGAAGCCGAGTTCGGCGTCGAGGAGTGCGCAGATCTCGTCGAGTGCCGTGGCGAACACCGGGAAGGTGGCGGCGAGTTCTCGTCCCATGCCGGGACGCTGGCTGCCCTGGCCGGTGAACATCCACGCGGTACGGCCCTCGGTCACCGCGCCCTTGATCGCCGGCTCGGCGAGTTGGGCGCGCAGGTCGGCGAGGTCGTGGCCGAGGACGACGGCGCGGTGGTCGAGGGCGGCGCGGGTGGCCGCGAGGGAGTACCCCGTGTCCAGGGGGGCGGCGTCGACCTGGGCGAGTCGTTCGGTCTGGGCGCGCAGTGCGTCGGCACCGCGCGCGGAGACGACCCAGGGGATCACGGGCAGATCGACCGTCGTGGCCGAGGTCGCCGAGGTAGCCGAGGTGGCCGAGGTGGCCGGGGCGGCCGGGGCGGCCGGGGCGGCCTGCGTGGCCGGTCCGTCGGCGTCCTCGACAGAGGGTTCGGCAGGGTTCGGGGCCTCCTCGGCGGAAGGCGCGGCGGGGGCCGGGGCCTCTTCGATGACGACGTGGGCGTTGGTGCCGCTGATGCCGAACGACGACACACCTGCCCGGCGCGGACGCCCGCCCTGCGGCCAGGCCCGCTCCTCGGTCAGCAGCCGCACCGCACCCGACTCCCAGTCCACATGGGAGGACGGCTCCTCGGCGTGCAGAGTGCGCGGCAGGCGCTCCGCGCCCAGCGCCATCACCATCTTCATCACACCGGCCACACCGGCGGCCGCCTGGGTGTGCCCGAGGTTGGACTTCACGGACCCCAGCCACAGCGGCTCGCCATCGCCGTCGCGTGCCTGCCCGTAGGTGGCGAGGAGGGCCTGCGCCTCGATGGGATCGCCGAGCCGGGTGCCGGTGCCATGCGCCTCGACCACATCCACCTCGCCCGGTGACACACCGGCGTTCGCGAGAGCCTGACGGATCACCCGCTGCTGCGACGGACCGTTGGGCGCCGTCAGGCCGTTGGACGCACCGTCCTGATTGACAGCCGTACCCCGCACCACCGCGAGCACCGGCCGCCCCAGCCGACGCGCCTCACTCAACCGCATCAGCACCAGCACACCCGCACCCTCGGACCACCCCGTGCCGTCCGCCGACTCCGCGAACGCCTTGCACCGGCCGTCCGACGCCAGCCCACCCTGCCGGGAGAACTCGACGAAAGTGGCCGGCGAGGCCATGACCGTCACACCGGCGGCCAGAGCCGTGTCGCACTCCCCCGACCTGAGCGACTGGCACGCCAGATGCAGCGCCACCAGCGACGACGAACACGCCGTGTCCACCGTCACCGCCGGGCCCTCGAACCCGAAGACGTAGGAGAGGCGCCCGGAGAAGACGCTGCCCGCGTTGCCGTTGGCGAGCAGGCCCTCGACCTCGCTGGGCACGGTGTGCAGGCGGGCGTGGTAGTCGTGGTACATCAGGCCCGCGAACACGCCCGTGCGCGAACCGCGCAAGGACAGCGGATCGAC
Source organism: Streptomyces bluensis (assembly GCF_014650715.1). Lineage (GTDB taxonomy): Bacteria > Actinomycetota > Actinomycetes > Streptomycetales > Streptomycetaceae > Streptomyces > Streptomyces bluensis. The sequence continues at coordinate 30,547 of NZ_BMVM01000029.1, forward strand.
CCCTGCCCGCTCCAGCGCCTCCCACGACGTCTCCAGCAGCAGCCTCTGCTGCGGATCCATCGCCAGCGCCTCACGCGGCGAGATCCCGAACAGTTCCGCGTCGAACTCGGCCGCGTCGTGCAGGAAGCCGCCCTCGCGTGTGGCGGAGCTGCCGGGGCCGTCGCCGTGCAGGGCGGTCAGGTCCCAGCCGCGGTCCGTCGGGAAGCCCGAGACGCCGTCGCCGCCGGACGCCACCAGGTCCCACAGTGTCTCCGGCGAGTCCACCCCGCCGGGAAAGCGGCACCCCATCCCCACGATCGCGATGGGCTCGTCGGTGCCGACCGTGGTGCGGGCGGCGGTGGCCGGGAGGTCCGCCGTGCCGAGGAGTTCGGTGCGGAGTCGGTCGGTGAGGGCGAGCGGGCTGGGGTGGTCGAAGACGAGGGTGGCGGGGAGGTGGAGTCCGGTGACGGTCTTGAGGCGGTTGCGCAGGTCGACGGCGGTGAGGGAGTCGAAGCCGAGGTCCTTGAAGGCGCGGGTGGGTTCGACGGTTGCCGTGCCGGTGTGGCCGAGGACTCCGGCGACCGCGGTCTGGACGAGGTCGAGCAGCAGCCGGTGCTGTTCGTCGCCGGGCAGGGTGAGCAGACGGCGGGCGAGGGCGTTGCCGGTGTCGGTGCCGGTGGCGGCCTGGCGGCGGGCGGTGGGCAGCAGGCCGTGCAGGACCGCGGGGGCGGTGTCGCGGTGTGCGGCGAGGGCCGTGGTGTCGAGGGCGAAGGGCAGCGCGAGCGGGTGCTCGGTGCGCAGTGCGGTGTCGAAGAGGGCGAGGGCCTCGTCGGTAGACAGGGGCGGGAAGCCATGGCGGGAGAGGCGTGCGACGTCCGCCTCGGCGGTGCGGCCGCCCATGCCGTCAGCGGTCTCCCACATGCCCCACGCCAGGGACAGCGCGGGCAGGCCCTGGGCCCGGCGGGCGGTGGCGAGGGCGTCAAGGACGGTGTTGGCGGCGGCGTAGGCGGCCTGGCCGGGGTTGCCGAAGATGCCGGCGACGGAGGAGAACAGCACGAAGGCGTGCAGATCCTGATGGGCGGTCAGGTCGTGCAGGTTCAGGGCGGCGGTCGCCTTGGCGGCGAGTACGCGGGTGAGCCGGTCGGGGGTGAGGTCGGTGAGCAGGCCGTCGTCGAGGACTCCGGCGGCGTGGACCACTGCGCTGAGCCGTACGTCGTCCAGGGCGGCGGCCAGTGCGCTCCGGTCGGCGGCGTCGCAGGCCACGACCCGGGCGCGGGCCCCGGCCGCGGTGAGTTCGGCGACGAGGTCCTCGGCTCCCGGCGCTTGGGGGCCACGGCGGGACATGAGCAGCAGGTCGCGCACGCCGTGCTCGGCGACCAGGTGCCGAGTGAGGAGCGCGCCCAGACCGCCGGTGCCTCCGGTGACGAGGACGGTTCCCGTCTCCGGCCAGGGGGTGATCTCATCGGCCTCGGTGGGGGCCGGTTCTGCGGTGCGGGTGACGCCGGGCAGCAGGACCTGCTCGCCACGGACCACGAGTTGGTCGGCGTCGAGGGCGGTCAGTGCGGCACGGAGGGTACGCAGGGCCTCACCGGTGCCGTCGGTGTCCGCGACGGCGAAGCGGCCGGGGTGTTCGCCCGCCGCGGTACGCAGCAGGCCCCACACGGCGGCGGCCACGGGGTCGGTGGCGTCGTCGCCGGCGGCTCGGGTGGTGACCGGCACCAGGCGGGCGTGCGCGAAGCGGTCGTCGGCGAGCCAGGCGTGGACGGTGGCCAGGACGTCGGCGGCAAGGGTGTGGACGGCCCGGTCGTCGGTGGCGGTGCCGGCCGGGACCGGGAGGAGCACCGTCGCCGGGTTGGCCGCGGCGAGGGCGTCGAGGGTGGTGCCGTGGACGATCCCTGGGCCGGCTGCCGTCCACGGCGACGGGTCGTCGGTCAGGACGGCCAGGGCGGGTTCGGTGTCCTCCCCGCTGCCGGACGGCGGCAGGGTGGCCGGGGTCCACTCCAGCCGGAAGAGGCTGCCCGCGCGGGGGGTGTCGTCGATCGGTGCGGTCAGCGGGCGCAGGACGAGGCCCTCGACGTCGGCGACGGGCGCGCCGGTCTCGTCGGCGGCGTACAGGGTGACGGTGTCGTCGGTCCGCCGGGTGAGGCGGGCGCGCAGGGTGGCGGCGCCGACGGCGTGCAGGCGGACGCCGCTCCACAGGAACGGCAGCCGGGCCGGGTCGGGGGTGTCCTGCGACAGGGCATGATTCGAAACACGTCCTAGGGCGAGGGCGTGCAGGGCGGCGTCGAGCAGGGCCGGGTGCAGGCCGAAGGCCGTGGCGTCCCCGGCGCCGTCCGGCAGGGCGGCCTCCACGAGGAGGTCGTCGCCGTCCCGCCAGGCGGCGGTGAGGCCGCGGAACGCGGGGCCGTACGCGAGACCGGCCGTGGCCAGCCGGTCGTACAGGCCCTCCAGCGGGAGCGGTTCGGCTCCGGCGGGGGGCCAGGCCCGCAGGTCCCAGGAGGGAGTGGGACCCGCGGGGGCGAGGGTGCCGGCCGCGTGCAGCGTCCAGGGCGCGTCGGCGGGTGCGCCGTCGGGGCGGGCGTGGACGCGCACGGCGCGGGTGCCGTCGGCCGCGGCGGGTTCGACGGCGATCTGAAGGTGTGCGGTGCCGTGCTCGGGCAGGACGAGAGGGGTGTGCAGGGCGAGTTCGGTGAGGGTGCCGCAGCCCGCCTGGTCGCCTGCCTGCACGGCGAGTTCGACGAGGGCGGTGCCGGGAACGACGACCCGTCCGGCGACCGTGTGGTCGGCGAGCCACGGGTGGGCGTCGGCCGACAGGGCCGCCGTGAGCAGGATCGTGTCGGTGCCCGCCGGGCGGAGGGTGGCGCCGAGCAGGGGGTGGCCGACGCTGCCGAGGCCGAGGCGGCCGACGTCGGTGACGGTGCGGGTGGGCCGTAGCCAGAACCGCCGGTGGTGGAAGGCGTAGGTGGGCAGGTCGACGCGGCGTGCGCCGGTGCCTTCGAACAGGGCGGCCCAGCCGACGGCCGCGCCATGGACGTACATCTCGGCCAGCGCGGTGAGCAGCGACTCGGGTTCCGGTGTGCCCTTGCGCAGGACGGACGCGGCGGGAATGTCGCCGGTCGTGCGGGCGAGGCCGGTGAGGACCGGGTCGGGGCCGATCTCCAGCAGGCGGCTCGCGGCCTGGCGGCCGGTGGCGGTGGTGAGGGCGTCGTGGAAGCGGACGGGGCGGACGATCTGGTCGGCCCAGTAGGCGGGGGTGGCCCAGTCGGTGGCGGTGACGGGGGTCCCGGTGACGGTGCTGACGGCGGCGAGCGTCGGCGGGCGGAAGGTGACGGTCTCGGCGACACGGGTGAAGTCGGCGACGGCGGGCGCCATGTGGGGTGAGTGGAAGGCGTGCGAGACACGGAGCCGGGTGGCGCGCCTGCCGCGCTCGCGGGCGGCGGCCATGACCTGTTCGACGGCGTTCTCGGTCCCCGAGACGACGACCGCGCGGGGCCCGTTGACGGCGGCGATCGTGACGGGGGCGCCGTCGAGCAGGTCGGCGGCCTCCGCCTCGTCGGCCTCCAGGGCGGCCATGGCGCCGCCGTCGGGCAGGGCCTGCATGACGCGGGCGCGGGCGGCGACCAGGCGTGCCGCGTCGGCGAGGTCGAACACCCCGGCGACGTAGGCGGCGGCGTACTCGCCGATGGAGTGGCCGAGGACGATGTCGGGCCGCGTGTCCCAGGAGCGCAGCAGTTCGGCGGTGGCGGTCTGGAGGGCGAACTGGGCGGTCTGGGCGTATCCGGTGCGGTCGAGGAGGGCGGCTTCGGGGGTGCCTTCGGCGGCGAACATGACGTCGCGGACGGGGAGTTCGAAGCCGGGTGCGCCCGCGAGGGCGGCGTCGAGGGTTTCGCAGACGACGTCCAGGACGGCCGCGAACACCGGGTAGGCGTCGTACAACTCCCGTCCCATGCCAGGGCGTTGGCTGCCCTGGCCGGTGAACATCCATGCGGTGCGGCCGTCGAGGACCGTTCCTCTGACCGTCCCGGGGGCCGGGTCGCCGTCGGCGAGGGCCGCGGTGCGCTCGCGCAGGATGCCGGGGCCGGTGCCGAGGACGACGGCGCGGTGGTCGAGGTGGGCGCGGCCGGTGACGAGGGACAGGCCCGTGCCGGTGTGGTCGGCGTCGTGGGCGGCGAGGCGGGCGGCCTGGGCGGTCAGGGCGTCCTGGCCGCGGGCCGACAGCACCCAGGGCACGACCGGCGGGGCGGTCACCGTGCGCGGCTCGGGGTCGGCGGGGGCCGGGGCTTCCTCCACGATGACGTGGGCGTTGGTGCCGCTGATGCCGAAGGCGGAGACGCCGGCCCGGCGGGGGCGCTCGCCGCGTGGCCAGGGGCGGGACTCGGTGAGCAGGCGGATGTCGCCCTCGGTCCAGTCGACCCGGGTGGAGCGGGTCTCGGAGTGCAGGGAGCGGGGCAGGAGTTCGGCCCGCAGCGACATGACGGTCTTGATGAGGCCGGCGACGCCCGCGGCGGACTGCGTGTGGCCGATGTTGGACTTCACGGAGCCGAGCCACAGGGGTTCGGTGCGGTCCTGCCCGTAGGTGGCCATGAGGGCCTGGGCCTCGATGGGGTCGCCGAGCCGGGTGCCGGTGCCGTGCGCCTCGACGGCGTCGACGTCGGCGGTGGTGAGGGCGGCGGCGTCCAGGGCCTGGCGGATGACGCGTTGCTGGGAGGGGCCGTTGGGCGCGGTGAGCCCGTTGGAGGCGCCGTCCTGGTTGACGGCGGAGCCGCGGATCACGGCGAGGATCGGGTGGCCGAGTCGCTGGGCGTCGGAGAGGCGTTCGAGGACGAGGACGCCGGCGCCCTCGGACCAGCCGGTGCCGTCGGCGTCGTCGGCGAAGGACTTGCAGCGCCCGTCGCCTGCGAGGCCGCCCTGGCGGGCGAACTCCAGGAACATGCCCGGGTTGGCCATGACGGTGGCACCGCCCGCGAGGGCCGTGTCGCATTCGCCGGACCGCAGCGCCTGGCAGGCCAGGTGCAGGGCGACGAGCGCGGAGGAGCAGGCGGTGTCGACGGTGACGGCGGGGCCTTCCAGGCCGAGGGTGTAGGCGATGCGGCCGGAGGCGACGCTGGGGATGCTGCCGGTGAGGAGATAGCCCTCGGTCTCCGGGGTGGCTTCGTGGAGGTGGCCGCCGTAGCCGTTGCCGGAGACGCCGGTGAACACGCCGGTGCGGGAGCCGCGCAGCGAGGTGGGGTCGAGGCCGGCGCGTTCCAGCGCTTCCCAGGAGGTCTCCAGCAGCAGCCGCTGCTGCGGGTCCATGGCGAGGGCCTCGCGCGGGCTGATGCCGAAGAGGTCCGGGTCGAACAGGGGCGCGTCGTGGAGGAATCCGCCGGCGGCGGTGGTGTCGCCGAGGGCGCTCAGGTCCCAGCCGCGGTCCTCGGGCACGGGCGTGATGCCGTCCCGTTCGCCGGCGACGAGCTCCCACAGGGCCTCGGGCGTGGTGGCGCCGCCGGGGAAGCGGCAGCCCATGCCGACGACGGCGACGGGTTCGCGGGACGCCGTGACGAGGTCCTGGTAGCGCTGCCAGAGCCGGTCGTTCTCCTTGAGGGACTCGCGCAGGGCTTCGACGAGCTCTTCGGAGGATGCAGTCATGTCCTTCTCCACGGTCGCGGTGAACGAGCGGGGCGTAGCGGGGTGCTAGCCGGTGCGGGACCGGCCGGCGTCCCGCCTCACGCCGGTCGCTGCACTCGCTTCAGGGCCAGCTGGACGAGGCTGTCGGCGCCCATCGCGTCCAGGGATTCGGGCTGTCGGGGCTGTTCGGCGGGGACGGCAGGGGCAGCGGGTGCGGTGGGCCCCGCGTCGTCCGGGCCGGTGGTGGCGGGCCGGTCGGCGAGCCGGCGCAGCATGTCGAGGACGCCGGACTCGCGGAGCCGCACCATCGGGATCGCGGTCAGCAGGTCCCGTACCTGCGGGTCGATGCCGTCGTCGGCCGGGGCGGCCGCCGCGGGCGCCGCCGTGTCGGCGAGGAGCCGGTCGCGCAGGAGCCGTACCAGGTCCTCGGGGGTGGGGTGGTCGAAGACGAGCGTGGCCGGGAGGGTCAGCGCCGTCGCCGCGCCGATCCGGTTGCGCAGGTCGACGGCGGTGAGCGAGTCGAAGCCGATGTCCTTGAAGGCGCGGGTGGGTTCGACGGAGGCGGGCGAGGAGTGGCCCAGTACGGCGGCCACCTGGGCGCGGACCAGGTCCAGCAGGAGCTGGTCCTGTTCGGGGGCGGTCAGGGCGGCGAGCCGCGCGGTGAGGTCCTCGGCCGTGCCGGACACGTCGCGTGCGGCGGCCTTGCGCCTGCGGGCGGCGGGGACGAGGTCGCGCAGTACGCCGGAGAGGGTCTCGGCGTGTTCGGCGAGGGCGGCCGGGCGCAGCGCGACGGGGACCGCGACGGGCTCGTTGACGCGCAGGGCGGCGTCGAGCAGGGCGAGGGCCTCGTCGCCGGGCAGGGCGGGGAAGCCCTGGCGGCGCATGCGGGCGAGTTCGGCCCGCGACAGGGTGCCGCCCATGCCCGCCTCGGTCTCCCACATGCCCCAGGCGAGGGACACCGCGGGCAGCCCCTGGGCGCGGCGGGCGGTGGCCAGTGCGTCGAGGGTGGCGTTGGCGGCGGCGTACGCGGCCTGGCCCGCGGAGCCGATGACTCCGGCGACGGACGAGTACAGCACGAACGCGTCGAGGGGGGAATCGGCGGTCAGCTCGTGCAGATGCCGGGCGGCATCGGTCTTCGCGGCCAGGACGCGGGCCAGGCGCTCGCCGGTGAGGCCGGTGAGGATGCCGTCGTCGAGGACGCCGGCCGTGTGGACGACGGCGCTCAGCGGGACGCCGTCGAGGACGCCGGCGAGCTGCTCACGGTCGCTCACGTCGCAGGCGACGATGTCGACCTGGGCTCCCGACTCGGCGAGCGCGGCGCGCAGTGCGGCGGCGCCCGGGGCCTGGGGGCCCCGTCGCGACAGCAGCAGCAGATCGCGGACGCCGTGCCGTTCGACGAGGTGCCGGGCGAGCAGCGCGCCGAGGCCGCCGGTGCCGCCGGTGATCAGCACGGTGCCCGGCCGGGACCAGGGCGCGGGCACGGTCAGGACGACCTTGCCGACGTGCTTGGCCTGCTGGAACAGCCGCAGCGCCTCGGGAGCGCGGGCGATGTCGAAGGCGGTCACGGGGACCGGTCGCAGCGCACCCTGCTCGAACAGTTCCAGCAGGGCGTCGAGCATCTCGCCGATCCGGTCGGGCCCGGCCTCCACGAGGTCGAAGGCCTGGTACGACACCCCGTGCTCGGCGGCGACCGCGCCCGACTCGCGGATGTCGGTCTTGCCCATCTCGACGAACCGTCCGCCCGGCCGCAGCAGCCGCAGCGAGGCGTCCACGAACTCACCGGCGAGCGAGTCGAGGACGACATCGACACCGTCCGCCCGGAAGCGGTGCTCGAACTCGGTCGTACGGGAGGAGGCGACGCGGTCGGCGGGCACGCCGAGCTCCCGCACGGCCGGCCACTTGCCCTCACTCGCCGTCGCGTACACCTCGGCCCCGAGGTGCCGGGCGAGCTGCACGGCAGCCATGCCGACACCGCCGGCGGCGGCGTGGATCAGCACGGACTCGCCTTCCTGGAGCCCGGCGAGGTCCACCAGGGCGTAGTAGGCGGTGAGGAACACGATCGGCACGGACGCCGCCTGCTCGTACGTCCAGCCCTTCGGGATCGGCGCGAGCGTGCGGGCGTCGGCCACGGCGGTGGGGCCGAAGGCCGCGTCGAGCATGCCCATCACCCGGTCCCCGACGGCCAGGCGCTCCACGCCGGGCCCGGTCTCCATGACGACGCCCGCGCCTTCCAGACCCATCCGGCCGGCGTCCCCGGGGTACATGCCCAGGACGTTCAGCACATCGCGGAAGTTGACGCCGGCCGCGCGCATCGCGACCCGGACCTCGCCGGGGCCGAGCGGGCGCCGCTCCTCGGGGACGAGGGCGATGCCGTCGAGACGGCCCTGGTCGACGATGTCCAGACGCCATGCGTCACCGGCACCGGCGGGCGGGGCGAGCACCCCGTCGGCGGCCATCCTGACGAGACGCGGCAGCCACACCCGGCCGGCGCGCACCGCGAACTGCGTCTCGTCGGTGGTGTGCAGGACCGCGGCGAGGGCGTCCAGGGAGGCGGGGTCGTCATCGGTGTCGGCGAGGGCGAACCGGCCGGGGTTCTCGCTGATCGCGGTGCGGACCAGCCCCCACACACCGGCCTGGGCGATGTCGGGCGCCCCGTCCGCGGCGCTCTCGACCCGTACGGCTCCCGTGGTCAGCACGACGAGACGCGACGCGGCGAACCGCTCGTCGGCCAGCCACTGCTGGAGCCGGGCGAGGACGAGGGCGACCGTGGCGGCCGCGTCCTTCCCTCCGTCCGGGGCGACCGGCAGCAGCACCGTGCCGGGTACGTCTCCGGCCGCGGCCAACGCGTCGAAGTCGGCGTACGGGACGGCGGAGGTACCGGCCGGGGCACTGCCGACGACCGTCCACGCGGTCCGCTCCGGGACGGCTTCCGTCTCGGGGGCCGGCGTCCAGTGCGGCCGGTACAGGTCGTCGGGTCCGGTGGCGGCGAGGTGCCGCGGGGACTGGGCACGCAGGACGAGGGAGTCGATCTCCGCGACCGGTTCGCCCGTCGCGTCCGCGACCCGCAGGGCGACGTCCCCGGCGCCGCGCGGGGTGAGCACGGCCCGGACGGTACCCGCGCCCACGGCGGTCAGACGGACGCCGGACCACAGGAAGGGCAGCGCGCCGTCGGGGGTCTCCTCGTGCAGACCGAGACCGTGCAGGACGGTGTCCAGCAGGGCCGGGTGCAGGCCGTAGGACGAGGAGTCCCCGGCCACGGGCTCGGGCAGTTCGGCCTCCGCGTACAGCCGGCCCTGGTGCCGCCACACCCTACGCAGACCACGGAACGCGGGACCGTAGTCGAGACCGGACATGGTGAGCCGGTCGTACAGATCACCGAACTCCACGGGCTCGGCACCAGCGGGCGGCCAGGCCCTCAAGTCCCAGTCCGGAGCAGGCGGTTCGGCCGTGTCCAAGGCGCCCGTGGCGTGCAGCGTCCACGGCTCGTCGGGTCCGGCCTCCTGCGGGCGGGCGTACAGGTGGAGCGTGCGGCCACCGTCGGGCGCGTCGTCGCCGCCCTCGGCTCCCACGGCGATCTGAAGCTGTACGGCACCGTGCTCGGGCAGCACGATCGGCGCGCGCAGGGCCAGCTCGGCCACCTGCCCGGCGCCCACGCGCTCCCCGGCCTGAAGCGCGAGCTCCAGAAGGACCGTACCCGGCACCACGACGGAACCGGCCACGGCGTGATCGGCCAGCCAGGGGTGCGTCCGCACCGACAGGCTCGATGTGAGCAGCACGGTGTCCGAACCGGCGACCGGCACCGCGGCGCCCAGCAGCGGGTGGTTGGTCCGGGCCAGCCCGAGACCGTCGGCGTCCGAGACGGCGGGCGGGGCGTCGAGCCAGTACCGCTGCCGTTGGAAGGGGTAGGTGGGCAGGTCGACGCGGTGGGCTCCGGTGCCGTCGAAGAGCGCGGACCAGTCGACGTCGGCACCCCGGACGTAGAGTTCGGCGGCGGCCGTCAGGAGTGTCTCCGCCTCCGGGCGGTCCTTGCGCAGGGTCGCGGCCGCCGACACCTCCCCGGCCAGCGCGGTCAGCACCGGATCCGGACCGATCTCCAGGAAACGCACGGCACCCTGAGCACGGGCGGCAGTCAGCGCGTCATGGAAACGCACCGGCTTGACGATCTGCTCGGCCCAGTACGCGGCGCTCGACCAGTCGCCGTCGGACAACGGGGCGCCCGTGAGCGTGCTGATCGCCGCGACGGTCGGCCGGTTGAAGCTCACCTGCCCGGCGACGGCCGTGAACTCGTCCAGCACCGGCTCCATCAACGGCGAGTGGAACGCGTGCGAGACCTTCAGACGAGTCGTCCGCCGTCCCGCATCCCGCGCCCGCTCAGCGACCGCCTGAACAGCCGCCTCCGTCCCGGACACCACCACGGCCGCAGGCGAGTTGACGGCAGCGACCACCGCACCCTCCACCAGCCAGCCGGCGACCTCGGCCTCGGACCCCTCCACAGCCGCCATCGCCCCACCCTCGGGCAACGCCTGCATCAACCGGGCGCGGGCGGCCACCAGTCGTACGGCGTCGGCGAGTTCGAGAACTCCGGCCGCGTACGCGGCGGCGAACTCGCCCACCGAATGGCCCAGCACCAGATCCGGCCGCATGCCCCACGACCGCAGCAACGCCACCAGCGCCGTCTGCAACGCGAACAACGCCGACTGGGCATACCCAGTCCCGTCCTCCGCCTCCTCGGCGAACAGCACCTCCCTCAGCGGCCGTTCGAAACCGAGCTCGGCGTCGAACAGCGCGCACACCTCGTCGAGCGCCGACGCGAACACCGGGAACACCTCGTACAACTCCCGGCCCATACCGGGGCGCTGACTCCCCTGCCCCGTGAACATCCACGCCGTACGGCCCTCGACCACGGCGCCGCTGACGACGGGCTCGGCGAGGGCGGCGTGCAGGGTGGTGGTGTCGGGGCCCAGGACGACGGCCCGGTGTTCGAGCTTGGCCCGGGTCGTGGCCAGGGAGAGGGCGATGTCGAGCGGGTCGCCGGTCGCGGAGGTCAGGCGCTCCGTCTGAGCGCGCAGGGCGTCGGCTGTGCGGGCGGAGACGATCCAGGGGATGAGCGGCAGCCCGGCCGAGGGGGCGGTGCCGGGTGCCCGCTCGGGGAGTGGGGGTTCCTCGACGACGACATGGGCGTTGGTGCCGCTGATGCCGAAGGAGGAGACACCGGCCCTGCGCGGCCGTTCGCCACGCGTCCACGGACGTTCCTCGGTGAGCAGTGCCACGGCGCCGGCCTCCCAGTCGACGTGCGAGGACGGCTCGTCGACGTGCAGGGTGCGGGGCAGGCGCTCGGCGTGCAGCGCCATGACCATCTTGATGACGCCGGCGACACCGGCAGCGGCCTGCGTGTGCCCGATGTTCGATTTGATGGACCCGAGGTACAGGGGCTTGTCGCGGTCCTGGCCGTAGGTCGCGAGGAGGGCCTGCGCCTCGATCGGGTCACCGAGACGGGTGCCGGTGCCGTGGGCCTCGACCGCGTCCACGTCGTCGGGGCGCAGACCGGCCGCCGCCAGGGCCTGGCGGATCACCCGCTGCTGGGACGGGCCGTTGGGAGCGGTCAGACCGTTCGAGGCGCCGTCCTGGTTGACGGCGGACCCCCGGATCACGCCGAGCACCCGGTGGCCCCGGCGGCGGGCCTCGGACAGGCGCATGAGCACCAGGACTCCGGCGCCCTCGGCCCAGCCCGTGCCGTCGGCGCCGTCCGCGAACGACTTGCAGCGGCCGTCGGCTGCCAGGCCGCGCTGGCGGGAGAACTCCACGAAGGTCTGCGGTGTGGCCATCACGGTCACACCGCCGGCCAGTGCCGTGTGGCACTCGCCGGACCGCAGGGCCTGGCAGGCCAGGTGCAGGGCGACGAGGGAGGAGGAGCAGGCGGTGTCGACGGTGACGGCGGGGCCTTCGAAACCGAAGACGTAGGCGATGCGGCCGGAGAAGACGCTGCCCGCGTTGCCGTTGCCGAGGTAGCCCTCGACCTCGTCGGGGACGGTGTGGAGCCGGGCCGCGTAGTCGTGGTACATGAGGCCCGCGTAGACGCCGGTGTCGGTGCCGCGCAGGGACGTCGGGTCGATGCCCGCGCGCTCCAGTGCCTCCCACGCGGTCTCCAGCAGCAGCCGCTGCTGCGGGTCCATCGCGAGCGCTTCGCGCGGGGAGATGCCGAACAGTTCGGCGTCGAAGTCGGCGGCGTCGTGCAGGAATCCGCCTTCGCGGACGTAGGCGGTGCCCGGCCGGTCGGGGTCGGGGTCGTAGAGCCCGTCGAGGTCCCAGCCGCGGTCGGCCGGGAAGCCGGTGATGCCGTCGCCGCCGTCGGCGACCAGGCGCCACAGGTCCTCGGGGGAGGTGATGCCGCCGGGGTAGCGGCAGCCCATGCCGACGATCGCGATGGGTTCGTCGGCGCGGGCCGGGCGTGCGGCCGGGGCGGCGGGCTCGCCGGCCGGGTCCTCGCCGAGGAGTTCACGGTGCACGTACGCGGCGAGGGCGCTGGGGCTCGGGTGGTCGAAGACGAGGGTCGCCGGCAGGCGCAGCCCGGTCGCGGTGCCGAGGTGATTGCGCAGGTCGACGGCGGTGAGCGAGTCGAAGCCGATGTCCTTGAAGGCCCGGGAGGGGTCCACGGCGGCGGCGTCGACATGGCCGAGGACGGCGGCGACCTGTGTCTGCACCAGGTCGAGCAGGGCGCGGTCCTGTTCGGCGCGGGGCAGGCCGCGCAGTCGGGCGGCGAGCGGCACGTCCGCGCCGCCCGGGGTTCGGTGGGCCGCGCGCCTGCGGCGGGACGCCGGGACCAGGCCGTGCAGGACAGCGGGCAGGGCGTCGCCGCGTGCGGCCAGCGCGGCGGTGTCGAGGGCGGCGGGCACGAGCGCCGGTTCCCCGGTGCGCAGAGCGTCGTCGAGGAGGGCGAGCGCGTCGTCGGTGGCCAGTGCCGGGTAGCCGAGGCGGCGCATGCGGGCCACGTCCGCGTCGGTCAGACGGCCGCCCATGCCGGCGGTGTGCTCCCACATGCCCCAGGCCAGGGATGTGGCGGGCAGGCCACGTGCGTGGCGGCGGGCGGCGAGGGCGTCGAGCGCGGCGTTGGCGGCGGCGTAGGCGGCCTGCCCGGCGGAGCCGACGACTCCGGCGACGGCGGAGAACAGCACGAACGCGCGCAGGTCGCGGTCGGCGGTCAACTCCTCCAGGTGCAGGGCTGCTTCGGTTTTCGCGGCGAGGACGCGTGTCAGGCGGTCGGGGGTGAGGTCGGTGAGCACGCCGTCGTCGAGGACACCCGCCGTGTGCACCACGGCGCTCAACGGCACGCCGGACAGGGCCGCTTCGAGCGCGGCACGGTCGGCGACGTCGCAGGCCGTGACGGTGATCCTGGCCCCGTGGGCGGTGAGCTCGCGGACCAGCTCGTCGGCGCCCGGCGCCTCGGGGCCGCTGCGCGAGAGCAGCAGCAGGTCGCGGACGCCGTGTGCGGTCACGAGATGCCGGGCGACCAGGGCGCCCAGCCCGCCGGTGCCGCCGGTGATCAGTACGGTGCCGTCGCCGGGCCAGCCCGGGTCGCCGGTCGCCGCGTCCGTCACCCGGGCCAGGGCGTGTTGCGAAAGTCCCGTCGTCCGCCCGGAGGGCGGGCCGGGCGGCGTCTGGTGCGTGCTCTCGGCGTGCCGGGCGGAAGCCCTCGTACTGGATGTACGTGGGCTTTCGCCCGGTGCGGCGAGAGTGCGTGCCAGGCGTCGGACGGCAGGCGGGACTTTCGCAACACGCCCTAGGCGGGGCTGGAGCACCTGGACGTCGTGGAAGGCGAGTTGGGTCGCTCCGGCGTCGACGAGCGCGCCGAGCCGTTCGGTGAGCGCCTGCCACGACTCGGGTGTTCCGTCGGTGTCGGCCAGCGCGAACCGGTCGGGGTGCTCACTGATCGCCGTACGGACGAGACCCCATACGGCGGCGGCCGCCGGGTCGGTGCGGACACCGGTGGTGACGACGGCCAACCGGCTGGTGGCCAGGCCGGGTTCGGCCAGCCAGCCCTGGAGCGCGCTGAGTACACCGGACGCCGCCTCGGCCGGGCTCTGCCCCGCGGGGACGGGCAACAGGACGGTCGCGGGGGGAGTCTCGTCGGCGGTGAGAGCCGCGAGGTCGGGGAACACGGTCACGCCGGACCGCGGGCCGTCCTCGGCCGGAAGGAGCGCGGTGTCACCGAGCACAGCGAGTTCGGTGGCCGGCCCGGTCGGCGACGCGGGAGCAGGGAGCCACCGCATCCGGTACAGATGCCGCGCGCTGCCGGCTCCGACCTCACCGGCCGCCACCGGCCGCAGCACCAACCGGGCGACGTCGGCGACCGGTTCACCCGCGGCGTCGGCGATCCGCAGCGCGACCTCGCCGGGCGCACGGACGGTCAGCCGGGCCCGCACGGCGGACGCCCCGACGGCCGTCGGGTGAACGCCGGACCACAGGAAGGGCAGCAGTGCCTTCCGACGCCCCTCCCCCGCCTCCGTGTCAGCCTCGGTGTCGCCGACGCCGAGCGCGTGCAGCACAGCGTCGAGGAGAGCCGGGTGCAGGGCGAAACCGGGCGCGTCGTCGGCCGTGTGCTCGGGCAGCTCCGCCTCGACGAACAGATCACCGCCCGCACGCCACAGCGCGCGCAGCCCCTGGAACGCCGGGCCGTACACCATCCCGGTCTCGGCGAGGCGCGCGTACAGGTCGTCGACCGCGACGGGCTCGGCCCCGGCGGGCGGCCAGGCCCGCAGGTCCCACTCCGGCACGGCGGACCGTACGGCCGCGCCGAGGGTGCCGGTGGCGTGCAGCGTCCACGGCTCGTCGTCGGGTGCGCCGTCCGGCCGGGCGTGGATGCGCACGGTACGGGTTCCCTCGGACCCGGCCTCGGCCGGGTCGACCGACGTCTGCACCTGTACGGCACTGTCGTGCGCCAGCACCAACGGGGCCCGCAGCGTCAGTTCGTCCACGCCGTGGAGACCGACGTGGTCGGCGGCCTGGACCGCGAGTTCGAGCAGCGCGGTGCCGGGGACGACGACCGTGCCGTCGACCGTGTGATCGCCGAGCCAGGGGTGCGTCCGCACGGACAGCCGCGACGTGAGGACGGCCGTGTCGGAACCGGCCAGCCGTACGGCGGCACCGAGCATCGGATGCCGGGTCGCACCGAGGCCGAGCCCGCCGGCGTCGAGGACGGGGCGGGTGGGTTCGAGCCAGTAACGGCGGCGTTGGAAGGGGTAGGTGGGCAGGTCGACGCGGTGGGCTCCGGTGCCGTCGAAGAGCGCGGACCAGTCGACGTCGGCACCCCGGACGAAGAGCTCGGCACACGCGGTGAGCAGGGTCTCCGCCTCCGGGCGGTCCTTACGCAGGGTCGCGGCCGCCGACACCTCCCCGGCCAGCGCGGTCAGCACCGGATCCGGACCGACCTCCAGGAAACGCACGGCACCCTGAGCACGGGCGGCAGCCAACGCGTCGGAGAAACGCACCGGCTTGACGATCTGCTCGGCCCAGTACGCGGCGCTCGACCAGTCACCGTCGGACAACGGGGCGCCCGTGAGCGTGCTGACCGCCGCGACAGTCGGCCGGTTGAAGCTCACCTGCCCGGCGACGGCCGTGAACTCGTCCAGCACCGGCTCCATCAACGGCGAGTGGAACGCGTGCGAGACCTTCAGACGAGTCGTCCGCCGTCCCGCATCCCGCGCCCGCTCAGCGACCGCCTGAACAGCCGCCTCCGTCCCGGACACCACCACGGCCGCAGGCGAGTTGACGGCCGCGATCACCGCACCCTCCCCCAGCCAGCCGGCGACCTCGGCCTCGGACGCCTCCACGGCCGCCATCGCCCCACCCTCGGGCAACGCCTGCATCAACCGGGCGCGGGCGGCCACCAGCCGCACAGCATCAGCGAGTTCGAGCACCCCCGCGGCATAGGCGGCGGCGAACTCCCCCACCGAGTGACCGAGCACCACACCCGGCACCATCCCCCACGACCGCAGCAACGCCACCAGCGCCGTCTGCAACGCGAACAACGCCGACTGGGCATACCCGGTCCCGTCCTCCGCCTCCTCGGCGAACAGCACCTCCCTCAGCGGCCGTTCGAAACCCAGCTCGGCATCGAGCAGCCCACACACCTCGTCGAGCGCCGACGCGAACACCGGGAACACCTCGTACAACTCCCGGCCCATACCGGGGCGCTGACTCCCCTGCCCCGTGAACATCCACGCCGTACGGCCCTCGATGACCGACCCCATGACCGCCTTGTCGGTCACGCCGAGCACCGCGCGGTGTTCGAGCGTGGCGCGGCCGGTGGCGAGTGACAGGCCGATGTGGAGGGGGTCGGCGTCGAGCGGGGTCAGTCGTTCGATCTGGGCCCGCAGGGCGGGGGCCGTCCGTGCGGACGCGACCCAGGGCACCACGGGCGGTGTGCCGTGCCGTTCCTCCGGCTCCGCCACCGGGGCGGGCGGGGCCTCTTCGAGGATGACGTGGGCGTTCGTACCGCTGATGCCGAACGACGACACACCCGCGCGGCGCGGGCGTTCGCCGCGTGGCCAGTCGTGCTCGTCGGTGAGCAGGCGTACCGCACCGGCGGTCCAGTCGACGTGCGAGGAGGGGGCGTCGACGTGCAGGGTGCGGGGCAGGCGCTCGGCGTGCAGCGCCATGACCATCTTGATGACGCCGGCGACACCGGCGGCGGACTGGGTGTGGCCGATGTTGGACTTCACGGACCCGAGCAGGAGGGGCTGGTCGCGGTCCTGGCCGTAGGTCGCGAGGAGGGCCTGCGCCTCGATCGGGTCACCGAGACGGGTTCCGGTGCCGTGGGCCTCGACCGCGTCCACGTCGTCGGGGCGCAGACCGGCCGCCGCCAGGGCCTGGCGGATCACCCGTTGCTGGGACGGGCCGTTGGGAGCGGTCAGACCGTTCGAGGCGCCGTCCTGGTTGACGGCGGACCCCCGGACGAGGGCGAGCACCCGGTGGCCACGCCGTTCCGCCTCGGACAGGCGCATGAGCACGAGCACGCCGGCGCCCTCGGACCAGCCGGTGCCGTCGGCGGCCTCGGCGAACGGCTTGCAGTGGCCGTCGGGGGCGAGGCCGCGCTGGCGGGAGAACTCCACGAACGCCGTGGGGTTGGCCATGACGGTGGCGCCGCCCGCGAGGGCCGTGTCGCACTCGCCGGACCGCAGGGCCTGGCAGGCCAGGTGCAGGGCGACCAGCGCGGAGGAGCAGGCGGTGTCGACGGAGACGGCCGGGCCCTCCAGGCCGAGGACGTAGGAGAGGCGGCCGGAGGCGACGCTCGGGGTGCTTCCGGTGAGGAGGTAGCCGGCGGACTCGCCGTCGGCCTCGTGCACGGCGCCGCCGTAGCCGTTGGCGGAGACGCCCGCGTACACGCCGGTCGCCGTGGAGCGCAGGGAGGTCGGGTCGATGCCCGCGCGCTCCAGTGCCTCCCAGGCGGTCTCCAGCAGCAGCCGCTGCTGCGGGTCCATCGCGAGGGCCTCGCGCGGTGAGATGCCGAACAGTTCGGCGTCGAAGCCCGCGACGTCCGGGATGAAGCCGCCGCGTCCGGCGAACGGGGTGCCGAGGGCGGCCGAGGTGGACTCCAGCAGGCCGGGGATGTCCCAGCCGCGGTCGTCCGGGAACGGCGCCATGCGGTCCTCGCCGGCGGTCAGGACGTCCCAGAGGTCTTCCGGGGACTGGATGCCGCCGGGGAAGCGGCAGCCCATGCCGATGACGGCGATGGGTTCGTCGTCGGCCGAGGGCGTGGCTTCGGGGGCGGCCGAGTCGGGACCGGCGGCCGTGCCGAGGAGGCGGTCGCGCAGGTGGGTGGTGAGGGCGGACGGGGTGGGGTGGTCGAAGACGAGGGTGGTGGGCAGGGCGACCTCGGTGCTCGCGGCGAGCCGGTTGCGCAGGTCGACGGCGGTGAGGGAGTCGAAGCCGAGGTCCTTGAAGGCGCGCTCGGGATCGATGACGGCCGGGGAGGTGTGGCCGAGGACGGCGGCGACCTGGGACTGGACGAGGTCCAGGAGGGTGCGGTCCTGTTCGGCCGGGGGCAGGGTGCGCAGGGTGCGGGCGAGTTCGCCCCCGGCGGCGTCCGGTGCGTCGCCGGCGCCGGTTGTCGCGGCCTGGGCTGCGGCGACCTCGGGCAGGTCGGCGATGAGCGGGCTGGGACGGGTGAAGGTGAAGGTGGGGGCGAAGCGTTCCCAGTCCACGTCCGCGACGGTCACGCAGGTGCGGTCCGTAAGGAGCGCCTGTTCCAGTGCGGTGAGGGCGCTGTCCGGGGTGAGCAGGGCGAGGCCCCGTTCGGTGAGGTGCTCGGTGACTCCTTCGTCGGCGGCCATGCCGCCGCCGCTCCACGGGCCCCAGGCGACGGAGGTCGCGGGCAGGCCGAGGGTACGGCGGTGCTGGGCGAGCGCGTCGAGGTAGGCGTTGCCGGCCGCGTAGGCGGCCTGACCGCCGCTGCCCCAGACGGCCGCCACGGACGAGAACAGCACGAACAGGTCGAGGTCGAGGCCGGCGGTCAGTTCGTGGAGGTGCCTCGCCCCGGTGACCTTGGCGGAGACCACCTGGGCGAGGCTGTTCGGGGTGCTGGCGGTGAGCGAGGTGTTCTGGGGGAGCCCGGCCGTGTGGACGACACCGGTCAGGGGTGTCTCGGCCGGGATCGCGGCGATCAGTTCGGCCAGTGCGTCGCGGTCGCCGACGTCGCAGGCGGCGAGAGTGACGCGGGCGCCGCGGGCGGTGAGGTCGTCGCGCAGTGCGTCGGCGCCGACGGCGTGCGCGCCGCTGCGGGAGACCAGCAGCAGGTGTGCGGTGCCGAGGTCGGCGAGGCGTCGGGCGACATGGGCGCCGAGTGCGCCGGTGCCGCCGGTGATCAGTACGGTTCCGCGCGGCGTCGGCAGTGCGGGGGCCGCGGCCCCGGTATCGCTCGGCACGTCGTGGGCGAGGCGGGCGGCGTGGACGCCGGAGGGGCGGACGGCCAGTTGGTCCTCCGGGCCGGGAGCGGCGAGGACCGCGGCGAGGCGCTGCCAGGCGTCGGGTCCGGCGTCGTCCGGGAGGTCGACGAGGCCGCCCCACAGTCGGGGCAGTTCGAGGGCGGCCGTGCGGCCGAAGCCCCAGATCTGCGCCTGGTCGGGGCGGGTGAGGGGTTCCCCGGCGGTGACGGCGACGGCGGACCGGGTGACGGCCCACACCGGGGTCTGGAGTCCGGCGACGGTGAGCGCCTGGAGGACGTTGAGGTGGGGTGTGGGGAGGGCTTCGGCGGCGTCCGGAAGGACCACGATGCCGTCCGGGCCGTACTCGCTGATGAGGGCGGCGAGTTGCTCGGTCTTGGTCGACGCGGGCAGGGTGAGGAGTTCGGCGTCGGCGCCCGCGGCGCGCAGCGCGTCGAGGCAGGCGTCGGTGTCCTGTGCGCCGGCCGGGGCGGCGATCAGCCAGCGGCCGGTGAGGCGAGCCGTGCGCGGTACGGGCACCGGCTTCCACACCACGCGGTAGCGCCGGCGGTCCTGCGCGGCGCGTTCCTCGCGCCGGCGTCGCCATCGCGTCAGGGCCGGGAGCAGCGCGTCCAGGGAGGCGCCCTCGGGCAGGCCCAGTTCCCCGGCCACCGTGGTGGGGTCGGCGGTGTCGACCAGCTGCCAGAACTCGTCCTCGGCGCCCTCCTCGGCGGGCTGGTGGGCGGTGCGGTCCGGGAGCCAGAAACGCTCGCGCTGGAAGGCGTAGGTGGGCAGGTCGATCAGGTGGGCGTCCGTGTCGCGGAAGACCTCCGCCCAGTCGACGCGGGTGCCGCGTACGAAGAGTTCACCGACGGCGGTGAGCAGGGTGGCGGGCTCGGCACGGCCCGCGCGCAGGGCCGCGACCGCGACGGTCAGGTCGGGGGCGGTGCGCTGGGCGAGGGCGGCGAGGACCGGGTCGGGACCGAGTTCCAGCAGGCGGGTGGCGCCGAGTTCGCCGGTGGCGGTGCGGACGGCGTCGTGGAAGAGGACGGGCCGGCGCACCTGGCGTACCCAGTAGTCGGCGCTTGCCCAGTCGTCGGCGGCGAGGGGCCGGCCGGTGACGGTGCTGGCGGCCGGTATGCGGGGCCGCCGGTAGGTGAGCTCGCCGGCGACGGCGGCGAACTCGGCCAGCATCGGCTCCATCAGCGGCGAGTGGAAGGCGTGCGACACGTTGAGCCGGGTGACGCGCCGCCCGTGCTCGCGCGCGATGCTCAGCACGGCGTCCACGGCGGCCTCCGTACCGGAGACCACCACGGCGGCGGGCCCGTTGACGGCGGCGACGACCGCGCCTTCGGTCAGCCAGGGCTCGACCTCCTCGGGGTCCGCTTCGACGGCCGCCATCGCGCCGCCCTCGGGCAGTGCCTGCATCAGCCGGGCGCGGGCGGCCACCAGCCGTACGGCGTCGGGGAGTTCGAGGACGCCCGCGGTGTGGGCGGCGGCCAGTTCGCCGATGGAGTGCCCGACCAGCGCGTCCGGGGCGATGCCCCAGGAGCGCAGCAGTTCGGCGAGGGCGACCTGGAGGGCGAACAGGGTGGCCTGCGCGTAGCCGGTGCGGCCCAGCAGGGCGGCCTCGGGGCTGTCCGGCGTGGCGAACAGTACGGTACGCAGCGGTGTGTCGAAGCCGTCGGCGCCGCCGAGTTCGGCGTCGAGGAGCGCGCATGTGTCGTCGAGGGTGCGCGCGAACAGCGGGTGGGCGTCGTACAGTTCGCGGCCCATGCCGGGGCGCTGGCTGCCCTGTCCGGTGAAGGCCCACACCGTGCGGCCCTCGCCCGCCGCCGAAGTGAGCGGTGCGGCGGGGTCGCCGTCGGCGAGGGCGGTGGCGGCCGCGGTCAGGGTGTCCGTGTCGTCGCCGACGAGGACGGCGCGGTGGTCGAGGGCGGCGCGGGCGGTGGCGAGCGTGCGGCCGACGTCCGCCGGGGCGAGGCCGGGCCGGTCGGCGAGGTGGGCGACGAGTCGGGCGGCCTGCGCGCGCAGGGCCTGGCGGGTCCGGCCGGAGAGGATCCAGGGCACGGTGCCCACGGGCCGGGCCGGGCCCGATACGCCGGTGGCCGGTGTGTCCGCCGCGGGGGCGTCGGTGGCCGGCGTGTCCGCCGCGGCCTCGGCGGCCGGGGCGTCGGCGGCGGGCGGCTCCTCCAGGATGACGTGGGCGTTGGTGCCGCTGATGCCGAACGCGGACACACCGGCCCGGCGCGGGCGTTCCCCGCGCGCCCAGGACCGCGCCTCGGTGAGCAGCCGCACGGCGCCGGAGTCCCAGTCGACCCGGCGGGAGGGGGCGTCGACGTGCAGGGTGGGCGGCAACTGCCCGGCACGCAGGGCCAGCACCATCTTCATGACGCCGGCCGCGCCTGCCGCCGCCTGGGTGTGGCCGATGTTGGACTTCACCGACCCCAGCCACAGGGGCTCGCCGCGGTCCTGGCCGTAGGTCGCGAGCAGGGCCTGCGCCTCGATCGGGTCGCCGAGGCTCGTGCCGGTGCCG
Source organism: Streptomyces bluensis (assembly GCF_014650715.1). Taxonomy (GTDB): domain Bacteria; phylum Actinomycetota; class Actinomycetes; order Streptomycetales; family Streptomycetaceae; genus Streptomyces; species Streptomyces bluensis. The sequence goes on from NZ_BMVM01000029.1 coordinate 51,586, forward strand.
TGCGCCTCCACCGCGTCGACGTCGCCGGGCCGCAGTCCGGCGGCGGTCAGGGCCTGCCGGATCACCCGCTGCTGGGAGGGGCCGTTGGGAGCCGTCAGACCGTTCGAGGCGCCGTCCTGGTTGATGGCGGAGCCGCGCAGCACGGCGAGCACGGGGTGGCCGGCGCGGCGCGCGTCGGAGAGCCGCTCCAGTACGAGGACGGCGGCGCCCTCGGACCAGCCGGTGCCGTCGGCGCCCTCGGCGAAGGCCTTGCAGCGGCCGTCGGCGGACAGGGCGCGCTGGCGGGAGAACTCGACGAAGATGCCCGGCGTGGCCATCACGGTCACGCCGCCGGCGAGGGCGGTGCGGCATTCGCCCTGGCGGATCGCCTGCGCGGCGAGGTGGAGCGCGACCAGCGCGGAGGAACAGGCGGTGTCGACGGTGAGGGCGGGGCCCTCCAGGCCGAGGGTGTAACTGACGCGACCGGACAGGACGCTGGCGGCCGAACCGGTGGCGACGTAGCCCTCGATGTCCTCGCCCGGGGCGTGGGCGGTGTCGCGGTAGTCCTGGCCGTTGGTGCCGGCGAAGACGCCGGTGGCCGATCCGCGCAGGGACAGCGGGTCGATGCCCGCCCGCTCCAGTGCCTCCCACGCGGTCTCCAGCAGCAGCCGCTGCTGCGGGTCCATGGCGAGGGCCTCGCGGGGGCTGATGCCGAACAGTTCGGCGTCGAAGTCGGCGGCGTCGTGCAGGAATCCGCCGACGCGGGCGTAGGTGGTGCCGGAGCGGCCGGGGTCCGGGTGGTAGAGGCGCTCGACGTCCCAGCCGCGGTCCTGGGGGAACGGCGTGAGGCCGTCCGCGCCGGAGGCGAGCAGGTCCCACAGTTGGTCGGGGGTGGTCACGCCGCCGGGGAAGCGGCAGCCCATGCCGACGATGACGACCGGGTCGTCGTCGGCGCCGGCGGGGGCGAGGGCGGGGCCGCCGCGCTCGATCTCGTCCGTGGTGACGCCGAGGACCTGGGTGCGCAGGAACGCGGCGAGCGCGGTCGGTGTGGGGTGGTCGAAGACGAGGGTGGCGGGCAGGGACAGCCCGGTGGCGGCGGCGAGTCGGTGGCGCAGGGCGACGCCGGTCAGCGAGTCGAAGCCGAGGTCCTTGAAGGCGCGGCCGGCGTCGACGGCGGTCCGGTCGGCGTGCCCGAGGACGGCGGCGACCTGGTCGAGGACGAGGTCGAGCAGCAGCCGGTCCTGCTCCGCGGGCGTGCGGGTGGACAGTTCGGCGCCGAGGGCGCCCGCGGCCGGTGCGCTCGGCGCGGCGTCGGTGGTGGGCGGCGCGGCCTCGGGGAGGTCGGCGAGCAGCGGGCGCGGGGTGTACGCGGCGGCGGCGAAGCGCTGCCAGTCGACGTCGACGACGGTCGTGCAGGTGGCGTCCTCGTCGAGGACACGGCGCAGCACGTCCAGGGCACGGGACGGCTCCAGGGGCCGTATGCCCTGGCGGCGGAAGTGTTCGGTGACGGTCTCGTCGGCCGCCATGCCGCCACCGCCCCACGGCCCCCAGGCGATGGACGTCGCGGGCAGTCCGGCGGCGCGGCGGTGCTGGGCGAGCGCGTCGAGACGGGCGTTGGCGGCGGCGTAGGCGGCCTGCCCGGCGTTGCCGAGGACGGCCGTGACGGACGAGAACAGGACGAAGGCGTCCAGTTCCCGCTCCCGGGTCAGCTCGTGCAGATGCCGGGCGCCCTCGGCCTTCACGGCGAGGACGCGGGCCAGGCGTTGGGGGGTGAGGTCGGCGGCGAGCCCGTCGTCGAGGATGCCCGCGGCGTGCACGACGGCCGTCGGCACATAGGCGTCCAGGACGGAAGCGACGGTCTCGCGGTCGGCGACGTCGCCCGCGATGAAGGTGACGGCGGTCCCCGACGCGACCAGTTCCGCGCCGAGTTCGGCGGCACCCGGGGCGTCGGCTCCGCGCCGTGAGAGGAGGACCAGGTGGTCCGCGCCGCCGGTCGCCAGCCAGCGGGTGAGGTGCCCGCCCAGGGCGCCGGTCGCGCCCGTGACCAGGACGGTGCCGTGCGGCTGCCAGGACCGCGCGGGCCGTGCCGAGCGGTCGCGCACCAGCCGGGCGGCGTGGACGCCCGTGGCGCGCACGGCGAGCTGGTCCTCCCCCGCTCCCCCGGCGGCGAGCACGGCCGCGACCCGCTGCCAGAGCCGGGGGTGCGGGTCGTCCGGCAGATCGATCAGTCCGCCCCAGCGGTCGGGCTGCTCCAGCGCCACGACCCGGCCCAGCCCCCAGACGGCGGCCCGTTCCGGGCGCGTGGGTCCCTCGCGGCCGGACACGGCCACGGCCCCGAAGGTCACACACCACAGCCGGCTCTCCGGGCAGGCCTGCGCCAGTGCCACTACGTGCGCGGGGTCGGCGAGCAGGGACAGTACGCCCGTGTACGGCGTCTCCGGGTCGGCGGCCGGTCCGGTCACGAGCGTCACGTCGGCGCCGGCGGCCCGCAGCGAGCCCGCGGCCGCGTCGACCAGCTCGGCCGGGGTGTCCTCGTCGGCCGCGATCAGCCAGGCGCCGTCCAGGCTGCCGGGGGCCGGTGTGCGGACGGGCCGCCAGGTGATCCGGTAGCGCAGCCCGGCCAGCCGCGACTCCTCCCGGCGCTTGCGACGCCAGTCGGCGAGCACCGGGAGGACGGCGTCCAGCGGGGCACCACTGTCCACACCGAGTTCTCCGGCGAGCGAGTCGGCGTCGCCCTGGTCGACGAGCTCCCAGAACCCCCCGTCGGCGACGCCCTCTCCGCTCTCGGCCGGGCGCGTGGGACGGGCGTGGTCGGGCAGCCAGTACCGCTGCCGTTGGAAGGCGTACGTGGGCAGGTCGACGCGGTGGGCTCCGGTGCCATCGAAGAGGGCGGACCAGTCGACGTCGGCGCCCCGGACGTAGAGTTCGGCGGCGGCCGTCAGGAGTGTCTCCGCCTCCGGGCGGTCCTTGCGCAGGGTCGCGGCCGCCGACACCTCCCCGGCCAGCGCGGTCAGCACGGGATCCGGGCCGATCTCCAGGAAGCGTACGGCGCCCTGGGCACGGGCGGCGGTCAGCGCGTCATGGAAGCGCACCGGTTTGACGATCTGCTCGGCCCAGTAGGAGGGGGTCGTCCAGTCGCCGTCGGACAGCGGGGCACCTGTGAGCGTGCTGATCGCCGCGACGGTCGGCCGGTGGTACGTCACCTGCTCGGCGACGGCTGTGAATTCGGCGAGCACCGGTTCCATCAGCGGCGAGTGGAACGCGTGCGAGACCTTCAGACGGGTCGTCCGCCGTCCCGCATCCCGCGCCCGCTCAGCGACCGCCTGAACACCGGCCTCCGTTCCGGACACCACCACGGCCGCAGGCGAGTTGACGGCCGCGATCACCGCACCCTCCACCAGCCAGCCGGCGACCTCGGCCTCGGACGCCTCCACGGCGACCATCGCGCCGCCTTCGGGCAACGCCTGCATCAGCCGGGCGCGGGCGGCCACCAGTCGTACGGCGTCGGCGAGTTCGAGAACTCCGGCCGCGTACGCGGCGGCGAACTCCCCCACCGAGTGACCGAGCACCACACCCGGCGCCATCCCCCACGACCGCAGCAACGCCACCAGCGCCGTCTGCAACGCGAACAGCGCCGACTGGGCATACCCGGTCCCGTCCTCCGCCTCTTCGGCGAACAGCGCCTCCTTCAGCGGCCGTTCGAAACCGAGCTCGGCGTCGAACAGCGCGCACACCTCGTCGAGCGCCGACGCGAACACCGGGAACGTGCCGTACAACTCCCGGCCCATACCAGGACGCTGACTCCCCTGCCCCGTGAACATCCACGCCGTACGGCCCTCCGAGACCGTCCCGGTGAGGACGGGGCCGGGGCGCAGGGCGACGGTGCGGTGGGGCAGGGCCGCGCGGGTGGTGGCCAGTGACCAGGCCACGTCGAGCGGGTCCGCGTCGAGTGCCGTCAGGCGGTCCAGCTGGTCCCCGAGGGCCCGCTCGCTCCGGGCCGACACGACCCACGGGACCACGGGCAGTCGCGTGAGCGGTTCCTCGGCCGGGTCCGGTTCCTCGGCGAGGGGGGCCTCTTCGAGGACGAGGTGCGCGTTCGTGCCGCTGATGCCGAACGACGAGACACCCGCCCGGCGCGGACGGTCCCCGCGCGGCCAGGGGCGTTCCTCCTGGAGCAGTCGCAGTGTGCCGTGCGACCAGTCGATGTGGGAGGACGGCTCCTCGGCGTGCAGGGTGCGCGGGAGGCGTTCCTCGCGCAGGGCCATGACCATCTTGATGACGCCGGCGACGCCCGCGGCGGCCTGGGTGTGGCCGATGTTGGACTTGACCGAGCCGAGCCACAGGGGCTCCTCGCGGTCGCGGCCGTAAGCGGCGGCGAGGGCGTGTGCCTCGATGGGGTCGCCGAGCCGGGTGCCCGTGCCGTGGGCCTCGACGGCGTCGATGTCGGCGGGGCGCAGACCGGCGCCCGCGAGGGCCTGGCGGACGACGCGCTGCTGGGCGGGGCCGCTGGGGGCCGTCAGGCCGTTGGAGGCGCCGTCCTGGTTGATGGCGCTGCCGCGGATCACGGCGAGGACGTCACGGCCCTGGCGCCGGGCCTCGGACAGCGGCATCAGGACGAGCATGCCGGCGCCCTCGCTGAGCGAGAATCCGTCGGCCCGCGCGGAGAACGCCTTGCAGCGGCCGTCGGGTGCGAGGGCCCGCTGGCGGGAGAACTCGGCGAACATCTCCAGGCTCGGCAGGACCGTCGCGCCGCCGGCGAGGGCGGTGGTCGCGGTGCCGCCGCGCAGGGCCTCGCAGGCGAGGTGGAGGGCGACCAGGGAGGAGGAGCAGGCGGTGTCGACGGTGAGGGCGGGGCCCTCCAGGCCGAGGGTGTAGGAGATACGGCCGGAGGCGACGCTGACGGCGTTGCCGGTCAGGACGTGGCCGGCGACGTCGGTGGAGGCGGTGGCGGCGGCGCGGTCGTAGTCGGCCGTCATGAGGCCGAGGTAGACGCCGGTCGCCGAGCCGCGCAGGGTCGTCGGGTCGATGCCCGCCCGCTCCAGCGCCTCCCATGTCGTCTCCAGCAGCAGCCGCTGCTGCGGGTCCATGGCGAGGGCCTCGCGGGGGCTGATGCCGAAGAAGGCGGCGTCGAAGTCGGCGGCGTCGCGCAGGAATCCGCCTTCGCGCTGGAGGAAGCCGCCGGGTGCGGTGCCGCCGGGGTCGTAGCGTCCCTCGATGTCCCAGCCCCGGTCGTCGGGCAGCGGGGTGACGGCGTCGGTGCCGTCCAGGAGGAGCTGCCACAGGGCCTCGGGCGAGTCGGCGTCGCCGGGGAAGCGGCAGGCCATGCCGACGACGGCGATGGGCTCGTCGGAGTGCGCGTGACCGCCGGGGGTGTCCAGGTCGGCGGGGGTCGTGCCGTAGAGCTGTTCGTAGAGGTGGTGGCCGAGGGCCGCGGGGGTCGGGTAGTCGAAGGCGGCGGTCGGGGCGAGGGGCAGTCCGGTCGCGGCGCGCAGACGGTCCCGGAGGGCGACGGCGGTGGCCGATTCGAGGCCCTGGTCGCGGAAGGACACCTGCGTGGGCGCGCCGCCGGGCAGCTTGAGCAGGCCGGCCACCTGGGTGCGGACGAGATCGACGAGGTCGCGGCGCCGGTCCGGTTCGGGCAGGTCACCGAGGCGGTCGCGCAGGGCGGCCGCCTGCACGCCGAGGGGTGTGCCGAGAGTGTCGGGGTCCTCGACGGCGGCGGCGTCGGCGAGTTCGGCGGGCAGGTCGGCCGGGTCGGTGGCGGGGTCGTGCAGGGCGGCCCATTCGGGGTCTCCGCCGGTCGTCCAGTACTCGGCCATGGCGCGCTGGAAGCGGTCGGCGTCTCCGGCGTCCCGGCGCAGAGTGGTGTGGACGGTGCCGGTGACGCCCGCCCGGCTGAGGACGGTTTCCAGACCGGGGGTGAGCAGCGGGTGCGGGCTGATCTCCAGGAAGTGCCGGTGGCCGGCGTCCAGTGCGGTGCCGACGGCGGCGACGAACTCGACGGTGTCGCGCAGGGCGGCGGCCCAGTGGTCCCGGTCGAGGGTCACTCCGTCGAGGGCCGTGCCGGCCGAAGCGGCGTACAGGGGGACGCGGGCCGCGCGCGGGGTGAGGTCGGCGAGGTCGGCGCGGACGCGGTCGGTGATCTCGTCGATGTGCGGTGAGTGCGCGGCGACGCCGTAGTCGACGGTGCGGGCGCGGACGCCTTCGGCGGTCAGTTCGGCGAGGAGTTCGGCCGCTGCGTCGGCGTCACCGGAGATGACACCGTTGTCGGGGCCGTTGACGGCGGCGAGGTGGAGCCTGCCGTGCCAGGGTGCGAGTCGTTCCCGCAGCCGTTCGACGGGCATCAGGGCGGACACCATGTCGCCGCGCCCGTGCAGGCTGAGCTGGGCGGTGCCCCAGCTCGCGGCGACGCGGGCGGCGTCGTCGAGGGTGAGGGCGCCCGCGACGCAGGCGGCGGCGATCTCGCCGAGGCTGTGGCCGACGACCGCCGCGGGCCGTACCCCGACGCTCTCCCAGAGGGCGGCCAGCGACACCATGACGGCGAAGAGGGCGGGCTGGGTGACGTCGGGTGCGGTCAGTGCGTGGGCGCCGCGCAGGACGTCGAGGGGGTTGTGGTCCAGGTGCGGGGCGAGGGCGTCGGCGCACTCTTCCATGCGGCGGGCGAACACCGGGGAGCTGTCGAGGAGTTCGCGGGTCATGCCGGGCCACTGGGAGCCGTGGCCGGGGAAGACGAAGACGGGTCCGCTGTCGCGGGCGGCGGGCCGGCCCTCGGTGACGTGGTCGGTGGGGGTGCCGTCGGCCAGGGCGTCCAGGGCCGCGGCGAGGTCGTCGGGGCTGGTCGCGGTGACGGCCGCGCGACAGGGGTGGGCCGGGTCGACGCGGTGCAGCAGGGCCGCCGCGATGCGGTCCGGCGCTCCGTCGCGGGCGAGGGTCCGCAGGATGCGGGCCTGTTCCCGTACGGCTCGGGTGCCCTGTCCGGTGAGGAGCCAGGGGCGTGGGGTGCCCGCGAACGGGCGGGTGGCCGAGGTGGAGCGACCTTGTTCGGACACGTTCTCTCCCGCGGATGGACTCGTCGCCACGTCTTCGGATACTGGACCGGGCGTGTGAGGGGGGCGTCGGCGTGCGGCGGCCGGGAACGTGGGGATGGCCTGATCCGTTCGCCCCACTGGTTCGATTATTGGGACGGACGACTGGGGGAAACACAAGGAGATGGAGCGCGGGCCGGGATCATGACGACGCCGACGGGCCACGGTGGCCGCGTCGGCGTCGGTGCGGGTGTGCGGGGAGGGGCCGTCAGTTCGTGGCCAGGCGTTCCAGGTGGGTGACGGCGGCATCGATGTCGGGCAGGGCGAGCATCTCCTTCTGGGCGCGCCTGGCCTCGTCGGTGGCGGCCGTGTCGGCCAGCAGTCGGCGGCAGGCGTGCAGCATGGGTTCGGCGCCGCGGGTCGCGATGTGGTCGCCGAGGCCGAGGTCGGCGACGCGCAGCGCGTTGTACTGCTGGTCGCCGAACATGGGCCGTACCGCCATGGGGACTCCGGCGCGCACGGCCTCGCGGATGCTGTTGTAGCCGCCGTGGGTGAGGAACAACGCGGCGTGTTCGAGGAGGAGTTGCTGCGGGAAGCGGTCGACGACGCGGACGTGGGGCGCGGCCTTGGTGGTGTCCACGGGCATGCCGAGCGTGGAGACGACGGCGGCGCAGTCCAGCGCGGAGAGGGCCTCGACGACCGTGTTGAGGGGTTCGGAGGGGTCGTAGACGGGGATGGGGGCGCCGAACTCGCGGGCCTTGTCGAGGAATTCGAGCACCGTGCCGGGCAGTCCGGTGCCGAGTGAGGCGAGCACGAGGGGCCGGTCCGCGGGCAGTTCGGGGAACCAGTCGGGCAGGCGCTCGCCGCGGGTGACGGTGCGGGGCTGGCGGTAGGCGACGGCGTCGGGGGCGAGGGGGCGGGCGAAGGAGTAGGGGGCGGGCATGCAGTCGAGGCGTCCGTGCCGGTAGACGGCGGCCGGGTCGTCGGTCTCGGGCAGGCCGAGTGTGCGGCGGCGGTCGTTCAGCAGGGGGAGCAGCAGTTCGGGGTCGAGAAACTGGCCGGAGCCGGAGGGCGCGGGCACATGGGGCACGCCGAGGGTCTCGGCGACGAGGAGCGCGGCGAACTCGTAGCCGTCGCGCAGGATCACGTCGGGGCGGAACGCGCGGGCAAGCGGCAGCAGCACGTCGTAGGCGTCGGCGAGTTGAGGGCCGGCGCCGAGGGTGGCCCACAGGTCGTGGGCGAAGCGGCTGAACTCCTTGGGGATGGGCAGCTTGCCCTCGAACAGCAGTCGCATGCCCTGGGCGGTGATGTCGGTGTAGACGCCCTCGACACGGGCCCGCTCTCCGGCGAGGACGGGGGCGAGTTTGTCGGCGGTGACGACGAGGACGTCGTGTCCGGCCTCGCCGAGGGCCCGCACGAGGGGCAGGCAGGCGCGCGCGTGGGAGGGCGAGCCGGTGATGCTGCACAGCACCCGCATGGTGACGGACCTTTCCGTGTGGCTTTCTTCGTGGGGTCGCTTGGGCGTCTATACGGCGGTCAGGGCGGGCTCGACGGGGCTGGTGCCGGTGCCGTGCCAGGCGAGGCCCGCGGCGCTGAGCGCGGCCGGGTCGAGGTGGTTGCGGGTGTCGACGACGACCGGGTGGTGCAGGTCGGCGGCGATCCGGGCCCAGTCGAGGCCCCGGTAGTGCGGCCACTCGGTGCACAGGACCAGTGCGGAGGCGCCCTTGGCGGCCTGGTGGGGGTCGTCGACGACGGTGATGTCGGCGGGGAGTTCGGTGTGCCGGGTGGCGGGGACGGCCGGGTCGTGGGCGGTGAGTTCGGCGCCGCGGCGGGCGAGTTCGGCGGCGAGGGCGAGGGCGGGTGAGTCGCGCAGGTCGTCGGTGCCGGCCTTGAAGGTGAGGCCGAGCAGTCCGATCCGGACCCCGTTGAGGGTGCCGTCGGCGTCGCCGCACAGGCGGGCGATCTTGTCGGCGATCCGGGTCCGCTGGTGGGTGTTGGTGTCGATGGCCGCCCGCACGAGCGGGAAGTCGACGCCGAGCGCGTCGGCCGTGCCGAGCAGGGCGCGGGTGTCCTTGGGCAGGCAGGAGCCGCCCCAGCCGGGTCCGGGGCGCAGGAACGCGCCGCCGATGCGGTGGTCCTGGCCGAGGGCGGTGGTGACCCGGCCGATGTCGGCTCCGGCCTCCTCGCACAGTTCGGCGAGGGCGTTGACGTAGGACAGCTTGACGGCGAGGAAGCAGTTCGCGGCGTACTTGACGACCTCGGCGCTGGCGGCGTCGGCGATGACGACGGGCGCGTCGACGCCGGCGTACAGTTCGGCGACCTGGGCGGCGGCCCAGGGGCTGTCCGAGCCGATCACGACCCGGTCGGGCTGGAGGAAGTCGCTGACGGAGGTGCCCTCGCGCAGGAACTCCGGGTTGCTGACGACGCCGACGTCGGGCCGGCCGAGGGCGGCGGTGACGCGGGCGGCGGTGCCGACCGGCACGGTCGACTTGGTGACCAGGACGCTGTCGGGTTCCAGCAGGGTCCGGATCTCCTCGACGACCGCGTCGACGGCGGTGAGGTCGGCGCGCCCGTCGGATCCGGTGGGGGTGCCGACGCAGATGAACACGGTGCGGGCGCCGCGGACGGCGTCGGCGGCGCCGGCGACGAAACGCAGCCGGCCCGCGTCGAGCCCTTCCCGCACCAGCTCGGGCAGGCCCTCCTCCAGGATGCGTACGTCGCCGCGGCCCAGCTCCGCGACCTTGACCGGGTCCAGGTCGGCGCAGACCACCTGGTGTCCGAGTGACGCCAGGCAGGCACCGGCGGTGAGTCCGACATAGCCGGTGCCGATGACGGCGATGGTGTGGCGGTGCACGGCGGCCACCTCGATTCTCGGTAACTTCGCTGCGGTCAGACGCCGATGAGCCGCGCGCTGATGGACGCCGCGGCACGGACGGCCAGGGCGACGCTGTACAGCGTCGGGTTGACGGCGGTGGCGGTCGGGATGACCCCGTTGCCGCCGACGTAGAGGTTGTCGAAGCCCCAGACGCGGCTGTCGGTGTCGCACACCGAGGTACCGTCGTCGACGGGGCCCATGCGCACGGTGCCCTGGTAGTGCTTGGAGCTGCCGGCGGGGAACAGCTCGGGCCGTTCCAGGAACTCTCCGCCGAGGGCCTCGGCGACGGCCTCCTGGTCCGCGCGGGCCTGTTCGGCGCCCGCGAGGTCCGTTGCGGTGAGGTCGTAGTGGACGGTCATGTCGGGCATGCCGTAGGCGTCGGCCTCGCTGGTGGAGAACTCGATGCGGTCCTCGGCGCGGATCTCCTTGGCGCCGTACCAGACCATGCCGACGAACAGCGCCGGGTCGACGCCTTCCAGGGGCGAGGTGTCGATGGTCATGACCTGGCCGTGGTTGCGGCGGCCGGGGTCGGCGAAAGGCACCCAGAAGCGGCCGGTCTCCAGGTCGCGGATGTCGCCGCCGAACTCGACGGTGCCGCGGGCGGCGAGCCCCGCGGTGGGGCCGTCCTTGACGTGGACGGAGCTGACGGTCTTGGGCTGGTCGTTGAGGTAGCGGCCGAGGGCGTCGGGGCGGATGCCGGAGGCCCACAGCAGCTGCGGGGTGCGCAGGGCGTCGGCGCAGACGGCGACGGCGGAGGCGCGTACGGCGAACTCGGTGCCGGTGGGGAGGTGTTCGAGGAGGGCGCCGGTGACCTCGCGCCCGCTGAACAGCAGGCGCCGGCACATGGTCTCGTCGGCGATGCGGAAGCGTCCGTCGCCCGCGGTGGCGTCGGCGAGCGGGCCGAGGACGGTGTCGGGGCCGGCCCACAGCGGCCGGCGGCCCGGGCGGGGGGTGCAGGCCAGCGGCATGGTGCCGACGCCGCGGCCTGCCGGGTAGTCCCCGTCGAAGAGCCGGCTGAGCGTCTTGAGGACGAGGTCGCCGGCCTCGGTGGCCGGGTAGGCGTCGTGGGTGACGCGCAGCAGGTGTTCGGCGGCGGAGAGGGAGACGTCGAGGTCGTCGCCGGGCAGGAACGGCAGCCGTTCGCTGTCCAGCGGGCGGGGGGCGGTGCAGGCCCAGTGCACGCCCATCCCGCCGATGTTGCTGGACATGACCGCGGCCGGCATGCCGAACTGCTCGGGTTCGTCGTCACGGCGGGGCCGCAGCAGATGGGTGCCGCGGTCCGCGTACTTCTTCACCAGGGCGCCGTCCTCACCGGGCGCGGTCTCGGGATCGCGCCCCTGGGAACGGGCCTGGGCCGCGGCCCGTTCCGGTGCGGGCAGGTTGCCGAGGTGCAGACCGGCCTGCCCGGTCAGGCGGGGCCCGAGGTCGGCCATCAGGATCCGTGCGTGCGGTACGGCGTCGTACACGCGGCGGGCGACGGCCGACCCCACCGGGCCGCTTCCGACGACGAGCAGGTCGACCGTCGGCGGAAGTTCGGGGCAGCTCATGGTGGGGCGACTCTCCTTCTGTTCGGTGCGGTGGGGGGTGGCGCCCCGCAGGGGGGCGCGGGTGGGTCAGTGGGTCGCGCGGCTCGCGGCGTAGTACTGGCGGACCTGCTGGGCGAAGGCCGGGTTCATCTGGGCCTTGGCGAGGATCTCGGCGGGCGGGGTGTACTCGTCGTCGAGGGCCTCGGCGAACTTGGCGAACCCGGCGCGCAGTTGGGCCTCGATGACGGCGGGCCAGGCGTTGGGGATCTTCCACTCGTCCTCGTAGCCGGTGGCGAGCAGGTGGGTGACGGCGGTCTCGACGACGTCGGTGCGGCTGTGGGCCTGGGTGGGCTTGCGGACGGGCTGGAACACGGACAGGTCGTGGCGGGTGTCGTCGCCGAGGATGCGGCGGGCCATCTCGTCGGCGAGCAGCGGCGACAGGTGCAGGCCGTCGCGGTAGGTGCCGGTCATCATCCACAGGCCGTCGAGGCCGGCGCTGCCGACGAGCGGGAAGCCGTCGAAGGCGACGGGCCGGTTGCCGACCTGGATCTTCTCGATGCCGGCGGTGTCGAGGTCGCGGCGCAGCTGGCGCAGGGCGCAGCCGAGCAGGAAGGTGGCGTCGCGGATGGAGGGCACGTCGGCGGGCTCGGGTTCGATGGCGTTGGTGGCGCCGAGGTAGACGTGGCCCTGGCCGCGCGGCACGAGGTGCAGGCCGCAGGCGAAGGCGCGGTTGGGGGTGCGCAGCACGCTGGTGGGGCCGGGCACGTCGGGGTTGACGCGGGCGACGACGGACACGCCGACGCCGGCGCACAGCCGCGGAATGGTGCCGCCCAGGGCGGGCACGGTGTCGAGGAGGGTCTGGGAGGCGGCGCCGGCGGCGAGGACGACCTGGCCGGCGGTGAGGGTGTCGCCGGTGGTGAGCCTGACGCCGGTGATGCGCTCGCCCTGGGTGGTCAGGCTTTCGCCGAAGCCGTCGAGGAGGGTGCCGCCGGCCTTCAGGAGGGCGCTCTGGAGCCGGGCCAGCAGGCGGCCGGAGTCGACGGCGTGCTCGCCGGGGATGAACATGCCCATCAGGGGCCGGGCCAGCGGGTCGGGGTCGAGCCAGCCGAGTTCGGCGGGGTCGATGTCCTCGTACGGCTCCTTGTACTCGTCGAGGGTCTTGCGGATCGCGGCGTAGTTGGCGGAGTCGATGCCGGGTACGCCCACCGAGTTCAGCAGCATCACGGTGCCGTCGGCGCAGCGCAGGTCGTCGTGCTCGCCGGTCTCCTCGGACAGCTGGTCCAGCCAGTCGTCCCACAGGCGGGTGGCCTGGACGCCGAGGTCGAGTTTGGCGCGGCCCTGCTCGCTGGCGACGAGGGTGGAGGTGACCTCGCCGAAGGTGCCGAGCATGGCGCCGGCGGCGGTGGAGGCGGCCCAGGGCCGGTCGGTGCGGCCGAGGACGGCCACCTTGGTGCCACGGCGGGCGAGGGTCAGGCCCAGGGACAGGCCGAGCACACCATTGCCGACGACGAGGACCTCGAAGGTCCGGCCGGCCGGGTTGTCGCTGGTCATCGCTTTCGTTCCCATCCTGTGAACCGCCGCGCCGGGCGCGGGGTGTGCGAAGTCGGTGTCGGGTGCGGTGTGGGGGGGCGTCGGGTTCCGGCGGCGTCAGGCGGTCGGAGGGGTGCCGTCGCGCGGCAGTTCGGCCAGGACCTTGGCGACGGCGGTCGCGACGTCGTCGACGTCCTGGCGGGTGCCGAGCAGGGCCTGGTGCGGGATGAGCACGCCGTGGCGGCCGACGCGTTCGGCGTTGGGGCAGCGCTCGGCGAGTTCCTCGGGCCGGATGCCGCCGGTGGCGCCGGTCCAGAAGGCGTCGGTGCGATGCAGGGGCTGGTGGCTGCCGAAGGCGGGGATGCCCTCCATCAGCAGCGCGAGGGCGACGGTGTCGCGGTCGAGCCCGCCGAGTTCGTCCTGGTCGAGGACGAACGTCGTCATGTAGTGCGGGGTGCTGGTGCAGCGGGGGTCGCGGCCCTGGAGGCGGATGCCGGGGATCTCGCCGAGCGCGGCGGCCAGTTCGGTGGAGCGGGCGGCGCGGCGGGCGTTCTGGTCGGCGAACCGGGCGAGTTGGGTGCGCAGCAGGGCGGCGGTGAGTTCGGAGACACGGAAGTTGGAGGAGGCGGTGGCGAGACGGAGTTCGCGGGTGCGGCCGCAGTTGTGCCGTACCCAGGCGTTTTCGTAGGTGTCGTCGTCGGGCAGCAGCAGGGCGCCGCCCTCGCCGGCGGTGATCACCTTGGTGCTCTGGAAGGAGAAGGTGGCGATCGAGCCGAGAGCGCCGAGGCCCTTGCCGCGCCAGGTGGCGCCGTGGGCCTGGGCCGCGTCCTGGATGACGGTGACGCCGCGGGCCGCGGCCCAGGCGGTGATGGCGTCCATGTCGGCGACGTGGCCGCCGATGTGGACGGGGATCACCGCGCGGGTGCGGTCGGTGGCTGCGGCGTCGAGGGCGGCGGGGTCGAGACAGAAGGTGTCCGGGGTGACGTCGACGGGCACCGGGACGCCGCCGCGTCGCTGGACGGCGGTGGAGGTGGCGACGAAGGTGTAGGCGGGGACGATCACCTCGTCACCGGGCTCGATCCCGGCGAGTTCCAGGGCGAGTTCGAGGGCGTGGGAGCCGTTGGTGACGGCGAGCGCGGCGGGCGCCTGGCCGAACTCGGCAAACTCGCGCTCGAACGCCTGGACCTCCTTGCCGCCGTGCCGCCCCCATTCGCCCTGCTGGAGGGCGCGGGCGAGGGCGAGGTTCTCGGTCTCGTCGTACTCGGGCCAGCGCGGGAAGGGGTGCGTCCGCACCTTGGGCCCGCCGTTCAGGGCCAGCATGGGCCTCTCCTTCGGTCAGGCGGGGAAGGTGCCGAACGCGGTGCGGGTGCCGTAGGGGTCGAGTTGCATGGTGAGGCCGCACTCGTCCTCCCAGCGCTTGGTGATCTCCACGCCCTCGGAGCGGTTGACGTCGTCGAGCATCACGGTGGCGCCGGGCGCCAGGTACTCCTTGAGGGCGGGTACGGCCGGGTAGCGGGCCATCTTGCGGCCCTGCTCCCAGCCGGGCGGGCCGTCGACGAGCAGCAGGTCGATCTTGCCGTGTTTGTCGGTGAAGGCGCCGATCTCGTCCTCGACGGTCCCGGGCGCGTACCACTCGACGCGCTTGACGGCGGCCGGGTGTTCGGCGAGCGGGGCGTGCACGACGCGGGCGACCTCGCTCAGACCTTCCTGCGCCAGCTGGTCGTTCACCCATCGGGCCCATTTCTCGTCGTGTTCCAGGGAGAGCACGTTGCCGTGGCCGCGCTGGGCGAGATACCGGGCGAAGACGATCGTGGAGGTGCCGCTGCCGCACTCGACGAGGACCTTGCGGTCGCCCAGGGCGATGTCGTCGAGCAGCTTGATCAGGGCGCCGGGACGCAGCGACCACGCGGAGAACGGCAGGTAGGGGCCGTTCAGCAGCGGGGAGAGCCGGATCCACGAGGCCAGGTCGTAGAACGCCCGGAGGAACTGCGTGTCCATCTTCCTGCTCCTGTCTGGATTCCGCTTCAGTGCCCGGCGAGGGCGACGAGGTGGTCGACGGCGGCGGTGACCTGGGGCAGCGCGAGCATGTGGCGCTGCGCGGTGCGGGCCGCGTGGGTGTGCCGGGGGTCGGCGAGCAGCCGGTCGACGGTTGCCGCGACGTCGTCGGCGGCCGCGCTGGGCACGCGCAGCCCGAGCCCGAGCTCCGTGACGCGGCTCGCGTTGTGCGCCTGGTCGCTGAGTTCGGGCAGGACGGCCATGGGCACGCCGGCGCGGACGGCTTCGCGGACGCTGTTGTAGCCGCCGTGGGTGAAGAGCAGTTGGGCGGTCTCCAGCAGCAGCGGCTGCGGGATGCTGTCGAAGAGGTGCACGTTGTCGCCGACGGCGGCCGGGTCGACGGGCATACCGCGGGTGGCGACGACAGCGGTGCAGTCCACCTGGGACAGGCCCTTGACGATGGTGGTGAGCGGGTTGGCGTCACCGGGCATCAACGCGCCCACGACCAGCGCCGGGTCGGCCTCGATGTCCAGGCCCTCGAAGAGGTGCCCGGCGACCACGCCGTCGAAGAACAGGTCGAGGATGCGCGGGAAGACGGAGTGGTGCATCAGCGAGGCGAACACGTTGGTGCTGGAGACCACCACGAGCGGCTTGTCGCCGGGGATGTCGCGCAGCCACTCGGGGCCGGTCTCGCTGCGCACGATGGCGGACGGCTGCTGGTAGGCGAAGGTGCCGCCCATGTCGTGCGCGGTGAAGGCGTACTCGGGGGGCATGCAGTCGAAGCGGCCGTGTGCGTGGATCGCCTCGGCCGAGTCGCTCTCGGGCAGGCCCAGTTCGGCGCGGCGCAGGTTCAGCTCGGCCAGGGCCAGTTTCGCGTCGAGGTACTGGCCGCCGCCGGAGGGCGCGGTGACGTGCGGGACGCCGAGGGTCTCGGCGACCAGGTAGCCGGCGAACTCGACGCCGCTGCGCAGGATCACGTCCGGCTTGAACTCCTCTGCCACATCGAGGAGTTGACGGTAGGCGTCGGTGACGTGCGGGCCGCAGGCGGTGGCGAGGAGGGTCCCCGGCGAGAACGGGTCGGAGGGGGCGAAGTCGATCCGCTTCTGCTGGAGCAGGCTGAGCACGATCTCGGCCATGTCGGTGAACAGCGGCAGGACGCGGATGTCCTCACCCTCGAAGACACCGGCCATCTCCGGCGGGGAGACCACGGTGACCTCATGGCCGGCCTCCGCCGCGGCGCGGGCCAGCGGCAGCAGGGCACGTGCGTTGGAGGGCGACAGCGCGAGACTGCAGAGAATGCGCACAACCATTCCTTTCCGTGCGGAAGCGACGTTCGGCCATGTCATGATGCGCTGCCGTCCTCGGTGTTTTCCCGAGTCTTCGGCACGCTTTCCGCGCCGCTCGGCACCGAACTTATGCGAGGGGCGCACGAGGACCCAGTTGGGTGTTTCCATCGCCGGGTAATCGGCGGAATGGGCACACGAATTCCCCGTCAATGTCGATCGATTCGGATAATGACGTGCCGCTAACCGCGTACGAACCGCGTACCGCGTACCGCGTACCGCGTATCAAGGTAAGACGGTCAGGGTGGTCAGGCGGTCAGGGTGGTCAGGCGGTCAGCTGGGCGGCCGTGCTTTCGGTCCAGGCCTCGGCGCGGCGCCTGCGGTCCTCACGGACCGTGCGCGGCACCAGCGCGTCGACGGCCTCGCGGGTGGCCGGGTGCCGGAAGGCGTAGCGCAGGGCGCCGGTGGCGGAGGGGTGCCGGGAGCGGCGCAGGAAGTCCCGGCGTTCCAGGTGGTCGAGCCAGTGGGCGGCCTCGGCGCGGTCCACGCCGCCGACCGCCGCGACACCGTCGGCGCAGCACACGCCGCCCAGGGCGGAGGCGCACACGAGGACAGCCTTGGCGAGCGGCGGCAGCGTGTCGAGGTGGGCGGCGACGACCTGACGCACATGGCGGGGCATCGCCGGCGGGCCGGCCGGGCGCCCGGGCCCCGCGGCGGACGCGGTGGACGCGGCGGACAACTCCCGTGCGTACTCCACGGCGTAGAGGGGGTTGCCGCCGACGCGGGCGAGGACGTCGCGCCGCAGGTCGGTGGGCAGCGCGCCGCCGCTGTCGGTGAGCAGGGCGTCGAGCAGTGCGGCCGAGGACGGCTCGTCGAGCGGGTCGAGGGTGACGGCGAGGGCGTCACGCCGGCCGCCGCCCCAGGTGGGCCTGCGGTCGAGGAGTTCGGGGCGCGCGGTGACGGCGAGGAGCAGCGGTACGGGTCCGGCGGCGTCGGCGAGTTCGGTGACGAGGTCCAGGACCGGGTCGGGCGCGGTGTGCAGGTCTTCCAGGACGAGGAGCAGGGGGCGTTCGGCGGCGAGGGCGGTGAGCAGGAGCCGCCAGGCGGCGGCGAGGTCGGGCCAGTCGGCGGGAGCGGGTGGCTCGTCGCGCAGCAGGGGGCCGAGCCGGTCGAGCAGCCAGGCGCCACGGTCGCCGGTGCCGAAGAGGGCGTGGACGGTGCGGGCGAGGGCGTCGTGGGCGCGGTCGTCCGTGCCGGTGGTGCCCATGGCCGAGGCGAGGGTGCGGTCCAGCAGGGCGAGCGGCCGGTCGCGGTCGCACCAGGAACTGTGCCCGGTGACGACCCGGTACCCGTGCGGGGAACGGCGGGCGAGCCGTGCGAGTTCGGCCATGAGCCGGGTCTTTCCTGCGCCAGGTTCACCGAGCACGGTGAGCAGGCAGGGGCGTTGCCGGCGGGCCACGTCACCGAGCGCTCCGCCCAGCTGCTCCCTTTCACGGTCCCGGCCCACCAGGGCGGGCGGGGTGTCCGTGCGGGCGGTGCGGGCGCCGAGCGGCTCGGAGGCGCCGTCGCGTCCCGCGGGGCCGTAGACGAGGGAGCGTTCGGTGCCGGAGCGGGTCGTGGCGCACACCCGGATGCCGCCGGGCGGCACGGTCTCCAGCAGGTCGGCACAGCTCTTCGGTACGGCGCCGTTCACGATCGGCACGGCGCCGGTGCCGTCGGGGGAGCAGGTGACGACGACGGTGCCGGTGGCCACGGCCACGCGGGGTGCGGAGCCGCCGTGCACGGGGACGGGGCCGCCCGCGCCGTACTGACGGAGTCGGCGCAGGATCGCCCGGCCGGCCCTGACCGCGCGTTCGGCGTCGTCCTCTCGGGTGCGGACGACGCCGAACAGAGCGAAGGTGACCGGTCCGAGAACACCGGAGACCTTTCCGCCGTGCCGGGCGACCTCGTCGCGGATGGCGACGGCGAGTTCGCCGGAGAGCCGGGCGGCGTCCTCCGGGTCACTGCCGAGGCCCTTTCCGAGGGTGGTCCGCACGAGCAGCATCGACAGCTGCTTGTGCTGCTCGGTGAGGACGCCTGCCGGCGCGGCTGGATACGGGAAGGCCGCGGCGCGGGGCGGTGCGGGGAGCGCCGGTGGGGCCGGGGGGCCGGGCGCGGGGCGGGTGTCGAAGCCGACAGGGGCGGCCGGGGTGGCCGGGGCGATGAGGGTGGCCTGGGCGACGGCGGCCGGGCGGGGCGTGACCGGCGTACCGGCCGCGGGCCGGGGCCGGCGGGGTTCGCCGTCGAGGGCCATGATGGCGAGCGCGTCGGGCTGGCGGAGGACCGGGTCGTGGTCGAGGACGGCGCGTTCGACGGCACGCAGCACCCGGCCCGGTTCCAGGCCGAGCCGGGAGGCCAGCGCGGTCCTGGTGCGGCGGTAGGCGTCCAGGGCGTCGGCCTGACCGCCCCGGCGGTAGAGGGCGAGCATCAGCTGGGCGCACAGCCGCTCACGTTCCGGTTCGCGCTGGGCGTGGGTCCGGAGTTCCTCCAGCACGTCGAGGTGCCGTCCGCAGGCGAGTTCGGCCTCGTACAGGTCCTCGCGGGTGGCCGAGCGGGCCTGGGCGAGGGTGCGCAGTTCGGGCCAGTCGGTGCCCGATTCGGCGAGGTCGGCGAGGACGGGGCCGTGCCACAGATCCAGGGCGGCGCGCAGCGTACGGGCGGCGGAGGACCAGGCGCCGGCGGCGAGGTCGGCGCGGCCACGGTCGGCGAGGGCCCGGTAGGTGGTGAGGTCGAGGTCGTCGCCGTCGACGCGCAGCAGATAGCCGGGGGCGTGGGTGAGGAGGACGGGGCCGCCGCCGGTGTCCTCGGTGTCCTCGGCGGCGAGGAGTCCCCGCAGGGCGGAGACCGCGTTCTGAAGCATCTTGCGGGCGGTGGGCGGCGGTTCGCCGGCCCACAGGGCCCGCATCAGGGCGCTGGTCGCGACGACTTCGTTGGCGTGCAGCAGCAGATGGCCGAGTGTGGCGCGCTGCTTGACTCCGCTCAGCGCGACCGGGCCGCTGTCGCCGAGGACCGTCAGCGGGCCCAGCACCTGGAATTTCATGCCGGTGTCGCTCCCGTTCGCTCCGGCCCGGAAACAGACGGAGGACCGGAAGGAGACGAAAGAGACGATGAAAAGGGACGGCTCCCTCTCCCGCTCCCGGTTTTCCGTCCGGTTTCCCGAATGCGCCGAGCCGATTGTCCGGTGCCGTGCTTTCCGTGCTTTCCGTGCTTTCCGCTCTTGCTGTTCTCGGTGTTATCGGTGTTCTGGTGTTGTCCGAGAACTTTCCGAGGGATCCGTACGGCCGCTCTGGGGTCTCGCACCAGGCCCGGAGAACGGCCGTCGGACATTCACCTCTGGATACGGAAAGGATGCTATCGGCGTCCCGGCGGGGAGGTCACTGGGGAAACCACTGGTCCTGCGCCGGCGTCAGGACGCGCGCCAGCGCAGCGCCCGGTCGGCGATCCACAGCGACGCCACCGACGCCACGGCGAGGACGGCCACGTCGAGGGCGAACGTGCCGTCGATGTCCCCGGTGACACTGTGCCGGATGGCGTCGGCACCGTAGCTGGTCGGCATGACGTAGCTGATGACGCGCAGCACGACCGGCAGGGACTCCAGCGGGATGAGCAGCGGAGCGCCCAGCAGCAGAAGGAAGTTGAGCATGTAGGTGACGATGGAGATGAGCTCGATCTTGTCGATGAGGCTGCCGATGACGAGGCCGAGCGCCGCGAGCGGCAGCGCGGTCAGCGGATACACGAACAGCAGCGTCGGCGACAGCGTGAGTTCGATGTCGTAGAGCACCTCCACGGCGAGCAGGGAGGTGACCAGTCCGGGCGCGATGAGCAGCAGCCGGGCGGCGACGAACGCCGTCACGAAGGCCACTTTGCTGATGGGCAGCGAGGCGTAGTACATCATCGAGCCTTCGGCCTTGATGGCTCCGATGCGCTGGGCGATGGCCGTGGTGCCGAGCGCGGCGATGGAGAACACGCCGGAGCCGCTGGCGATGTACAGCAGGCTGGTCTGGTCGCTGAGCCCGCTGCCGATGCGGGAGAAGCCGAACACCATCGTCAGCGGCATGAAGATGCCGAAGACCATGTGGACGTGCCAGGACGTGCGCACGATCAGCATGTGCTCGAACCACAGGTACTTGAAGGACGTGCCGAAGGTGGCCAGCCGTGACCCGAGGGTGCGCCGGGGAACCCGGGCGGGTGCCGGGGCGGGCGGGGGCGCCGGCCGGGAGGTGCGGGCGGCGGGCAGCGGTGCGCGCCGGGCGGGGCCGGGCGGGGCGGCCGCGGCTGCCGTGGTCCCGGGCGAGGTGGCGTCGGGGGCGGCTTCGGGTTCGGCGCCGGGGGCACCGACCGTGGCGAGTTCCTTGGCGAGTTCCTTGGCGGGGGGCGGCTGTTGGGGCGAGTCGGTGGCCTCGGTGGCCTCGGGAGCCACCCCGCTCCCGGACGCCGGCTCGGGCTCGGATGCCGGCTCGGGCTCGGATGCGGGCTCGGCCCCGGCCGGCTTTCCCGTTTCGCCGACGGGTGCGGGCTTGAGGCTGAGGTAGACGTCCTCCAGCGTGGGCCGGGCGAAGCGGAAGTCGTCGACGCGGGTCACACCGACGTCGGTGACCAGGACCTCCAGCAGGGGCTGGATCCGGTCGGGTGGCGCGGTGACGAGGTAGCTGCCGCTGCGGTCGCCGGGCGTGACGAGGCCGATCCGGCCGAGCCGGGCGGCCTCCGCTTCGGTGAGGCTGCCGCCGTCGCGGACGAACAGCTCCAACCGCGCCTGGGCGCCGGTCTGTTCCTTGAGTTCGCCGGGGGTGCCCATGGCGGTGATACGGCCACCGTGCATGACGGCGACGCGGTGGACCGCTTTCTCCGCCTCCAGCACGTTGTGGGTGACGAGGACGATCGTCGTGCCGTCGTCGGCGGCCCGGCGCTGCACGATGTCCCAGATCAGCCGCCGGTTGTGCGGGTCGAGTTCGTTGGTGGGCTCGTCCAGCACGATGAGCTCGGGCCGGCCCATCAGGGTCATGCCGAAGTTCACCAGCCGCATCAGGCCACCACTGAGCCGCTCCACCTGCCGGTCCGCGTACGGCCCGAGACCCAGCTCCTCGATCAGTTCGTCGGTCTGGCGGCGGGCGTCCGCCTCGCACTGGCCGCGCAGCCGCCCCGTGTAGTGCAGGGCCCGGCGGGCCTCGATCAGCCGCATCGACAGACCGCGCTGCGGCAGGAAGCCGACAGTGGACTTCACCAGTTCCGGGTGGCGCACCACGTCGATACCGTTGACGGTGATGGAGCCGGACGTGGGGCGCACCAGCCCCAGCATCTGAAGGACGAGTGTCGTCTTGCCAGCGCCGTTGGCACCGAACAGGCCGAACACCTGCCCGCGCGGAACACTGAACGTCAACCCGTCGTTAGCTCTGATGAGTTCACCACCCCGGCCGCGATAGGCGCGTACCAGATCACGCACCTCGATCGCCGGACCGTCGTCCGTCTTGACCATGCCCACGTCTCATCGCCTCTTCGGCTCAGGGACCCGGCCGTGCCGCTGGTCCGCGTTCGTGTACCGGTTCGCCCACGCTAGGCGGGGCGCGGCTGGGGACATCAGTGGAAGCTCTCCACCCCTTGGTCACCCATCGCCGAGTTCGTCGTCGAGGAAGGCGAACATCTCGTCGTCCGACAGGGTGTCCATGTCGAACTCCGCCGCCTTCTCGGGGTCGTTCACGTTCGCGTCCGGTGCGGCGGTCGCCGTCGTGGCGAGCGCCGACCAGCGGGTGCGCAGGACGTCGAGCCGTCCCGCGATCTGCCGGTGCGCCGACTGCGCCGCGCCGTCGGCGGCCGGCTCCGGCAGTGCCGCGATCATCTGCTCGACGCGTTCCAGGGCGGCCAGCAGGCCGTCGGCCCCGGTCCGCTCCGTCTCGGGTGCGAGCAGCGTGTAAAGGTGCCCGGCGACCGCCTCCGGCGTCGGGTGGTCCAGGGCCAGCGTGGCGGGCAGCCGCAGACCGGTGGCGGTGCTCAGCGCGTTGCGCAGCTCCACCGACATCAGCGAGTCGAATCCGAGGTCGCGGAAGGCCCGCGCCGCTCCCACCTCGGTCGTGCCGCCGGGCCGGTGGCCGAGGACGCGGGCGGCCTGCTCACTCACCAGCTCCAGTACGGCCGCGCGCCCTTCGTCCTCGTCCAGCGTCGCGAGCCGTGCGACGAGTCCCGGGTCGGTGGACCGGGCCGCCGACCGGCGTACCGGGACGAGGCCGTGCAGCAGCGCGGGTACGTCGTCGCGGGCGCGCAGCGCGGCCACGTCGATCCGCACCGGCAGCAGGACCGGTTCGGCGGCGGAGGCCGCCCGGTCGAAGAGCGCCAGGCCCTCGTCGGTGCGCAGGGGCGGGAACCCGGCCGCACGCATCCGCTCGACCTCACGTGCGCTCAGCGCGCCGGCCATGCCGTCCGGCTGCTGCCAGGGTCCCCAGGCCAGGGAGCGGCCCGGCAGACCGGCGCGGTGGCGGTGCCGTACGAGGGCGTCGAGGAAGGCGTTGGCCGCGGCGTACGCACCCTGACCGGCGTTGCCGAACGTGCCGGCCGCGGAGGAGAACACCGTGAAGGAGCGTACGTCCGGCAGCAGTTCGTGCAGATGCCATGCGGCGTCGGCCTTGGGCCGCAGGACGGCGGCGATCCGCTCGGGCGTCAGACGCGTGGCGGTGGCGTCGTCGAGTACGCCGGCCGCGTGCACGACATGGCCGACATGGTGCCCGGCGAGGGCGGCGCCGAGGGCCTCCCGGTCCGCGACATCGCAGGCCACAGCCTCGACGCGGGCGCCCTGCCCGGTGAGCTCCGCGACGAGATCCGCGGCGCCGGGCGCGTCGGCTCCGCGCCGGGACAACAGAAGCAGGTCGCGCACGCCGTGCCGGGCGACGAGATGGCGGGCGAGGAGAGCACCGAGGCCGCCGGTGCCGCCGGTGACGAGTACGGCTCCCCCGTCGCCGAGGGCGGGGCCGGCGTCCGGCCGGCCCTCGCTGACATCGAGGGGCACCCGCTCCAGCCGTGGCACCAGCACCTCGCCGTCCACCACGGCCACTTCCGGCTCCGTGACATTCACCGCACGGGCCAGGCCGGACGGATTCCCGGGCAGGTCGAGCAGGCTGATCCGGCCGGGATGCTCGCTCTGTGCCGACCGCAGCAGCCCCCACGCGGCGGCGGCACCCGGATCCTCCCCGGTGGTGGCCCCGCGCGTGAGGACGACGAGCCGTGCCCCGGCGAGGCGTTCGTCGGCCAGCCAGGTCTGGGCGAGGGCCAACGCCGCACGCACGTGGGCATGGGCGGAGTCGGCCGGACCGGCGCCGGTCTCGCGTACCGGAGCGAGCACCAGGCTGTGCTGCGCGGCTACGGCGGATAGTTCGTCGTACGCCACCGCCTTGACGCCGGCCGCGGCCAGTTCCCCGGCGAGATCCTCGGGCAGGTCTCCGAGCACGGCGATCTCGGCGGGCGCGGCCGCAGCGTGCGCGGCGGCAGCGTGCGCGGCGGCAGCGTGCGCGGCGGCAGCGTGCTCGCCGACCGGAGTCCACACCGTCCGCAGCAACGCGTCCGGAGCGGTGGCGGACCCGGCACCGGCCATCTGGTCGCCGTCGACGGGCCGCACGGTCAGCCCGCCGACGCTGAGGACGGCCCCGCCCTCGGTGTCGGCGACCGCGATACGCACGGTCCGCTCCCCCGTCCGCTCCAGCCGGGCGCGCACGGTCCTGGCCCCCGAGGCGAAGAGGACCACGTCCTCCCACGAGAAGGGGAGCGCCGTGCCGTCGTCGCCGCCGCCCGCGCCCGTGAAGCCGGCCGCGTGCAGTACGGCGTCGAGGAGGGCCGGGTGGATGCCGTATCCGTCGGTGTCCGTGGCGGCCTCCCTGTCGGCGCCCACGTCGGTGTTCGCGTCCGCGCCCGCGTCCAAGGACACCTCTGCGAACACCTCGTCGCCCCGCCGCCAGGCTTGGCGCAGTGCGCGGAAGGACGGCCCGTAGTCGAAGCCGGCGTCAGCCAACGTGTCGTAGTGAGCGGCGAGTTCAATGGTCTCAGCGTCCTGCGGAGGCCACACGTCCGTGCCCGGAACCGCGCCCTCGGCAGGGGCGGGGGTGAGCACGCCGTGCGCGTACGCCACCCAGGAGGCGTCGGTGCCGGCCCGCTCGGGGCGTCCGTGCAGCGCGAAGGTGCGCCGCCCGTCATCGTCGGCTCCGTCGATCCGCACCTGCAGTCCGACGGGTGCGCCGTCGTCGGGCAGTACGAGCGGGGCGACCGTCGTGAGTTCCTCGATACGCCCGGCGCCCACCTCGTCACCGGCCCGGATCACCAGCTCGACCAGGGCCGCACCGGGCACCAGGGTGCGACCGAGCACCGTGTGGTCGGCGAGCCAGGGCTGCGCCTGCGGCGTCAGGAGGCCGGTGAACACCGCACCGCCGCCGTCCGCGAGCACCATCGCCGCACCGAGCACGGGGTGCCCGGCCGGCACGAGACCGACGGAACGCACGTCACCGCCGCCCAGGCCGGTACGAGGCTCCGGCCAGAAGCGCTGCCGTTGGAAGGGGTAGGTGGGGAGGACGTCGGTGAGTCGGGCGCCGGTCCCCGCGAAGTACGCCGCCCAGTCGACGGGCGCACCCTGCACGAAGAGCCGGCCCAGCGCGACGGCCAGCGCCTCTTCTTCAGGACGGTCCTTGCGGAGGGCGGAGACCGCTACGGCCGCGTCGGGGGCTGTCTGGTCGATGAGGGCGGTGAGGGTGCCGTCGGGGCCGAGTTCCAGGAAGCGGGTGACACCGTGGGCGGTGAGGGTGCGGATGCCGTCGGCGAAGCGGACTGTGCCACGGACGTGTCGGACCCAGTAGTCCGGCGTGTCCGGGGCGGTGAGGGTGCCCGTGAGGTTCGAGACGAGCGGGATGCGGGGCTCGGCGAAGTGGAGACCGGAGATCGCGGCGTGGAAGTCCTCCAGCATCGGGTCCATCAGCGGGGAGTGGAAGGCGTGGGAGACCCGCAGGCGGGTGGTGCGGCGGCCGGGCAGGGCGGCGGCCACCGCGAGAACAGCTTCCTCCGCGCCGGAGAGCACCAGGGAGGCGGGGCCGTTGATCGCCGCGATGCTCACCTCGTCGGTGAGGTGCGGGATGACGTCGGCTTCCGTGGCCTCGACCGCGAGCATCAGGCCACCCGCAGGCAGCGCCTGCATCAACCTCGCCCGCGCCGACACCAGCGCAC
Organism: Streptomyces bluensis; assembly: GCF_014650715.1. GTDB lineage: Bacteria > Actinomycetota > Actinomycetes > Streptomycetales > Streptomycetaceae > Streptomyces > Streptomyces bluensis. The sequence goes on from NZ_BMVM01000029.1 coordinate 77,027, forward strand.
ACGCGTCCGCAAGCGACAGCACACCCGCGACATGAGCAGCGGCAATCTCCCCGACGGAATGACCGGCCACGAAGTCCGGCCGTAGGCCCAGAGATTCAGCCAACCGATACAGCGCCACCTCGACCGCGAACAGCGCGGGCTGAGTGAACTCCGTACGGTTCATGGCAGTTTCATCGTCGCCCCAGAGGACGTCGCGTAGACGCGGGTCCAGTTCGGCGAGGGCCTCGTCGAGGGCGTGGGCGAACGCCGGGAAGCGGTCGTACAGTTCCCGGCCCATGCCGAGGCGCTGGGCGCCCTGGCCGGAGAACACGAATGCCGTCGGGCCCTCGGCCGCCACTCCCCTGGCCGCCTCCGTCACCCCTTCCGGAGACGCCAGCAGCACCGCGCGGCGAGCGAAGGATGCCCGGCCGGTGGCCGCCGTGAAGCCGACGTGGACCGACGGCTCGTAGGGCTGGAGTTGCCGTATTCGCGCGTCCAGTGCGGCTTCCGAACGTGCCGTGACGACCAGGGGGACCATGCGCTCGCGGTCGTCGGCGGCGGGCTCTTGTTCAGGGCCGGCTTCGAGAATGACGTGGGCGTTGGTGCCGCTGAGGCCGAAGGAGGAGACAGCGGCCCTGCGGGGGCGGT
>NZ_BMVM01000030.1 GCF_014650715.1 Streptomyces bluensis
CCCGCGGAGCGGGATATGCAGCGCTGGCGCGCTGCATAGGGAGCAGCTCCGCTGACGCTCCGCCAGATTCCCGCGCAAGCGCGGGAATCGAATTCCGCAAGCGGAATTTTGAGTGCGTGTCAATTCGCGCAAGCGCGAATTGAGGGAATCCCGCAAGCGGGATTCCTGGGGCTGGCAGTAAGAGGTGGGTGCATCACGCGCTGGGCTGTGTAGGGTCAGGGATTCCCAGCTACTCCCTCTGCCAGGAATGTGACGGACTGTCGGTCTGACGAGGTGCCGGCTTTGTTGTAGTGACGGGTTCCGCTGCGCTCCACCCTGGACCCCTCCCCCACCGTCTGCCTGTCCCGGCATGTTCACCTATCGCCCTGTCAGCATAGAGGACAGTCGACTGTTCGTGGGTGAGATCGAGTCAGGTGCCACCCTCGGGTTGAAGTTGACGTACAGGTGATGCATCACGAGTCGTGACTGTGTAGAGTCTGGGATCAGATGCTACACCCCTACCGCCGCGCGCCTTGCGCCTGAATTCTATTTGCTATTACGCGTCGCATTCCGCGAAAAAGGAGAACACGGGGCATGGCTGTGAAGCTGCGTGATCACCAGATCGAGGCCGTTGCCGCCATTGTGCGGGGTCTTGATGTTCCGCCGGGCGGTGTTCCCTGGAATGGTCTTCGTGGGCAGGTACACGCCGCGTGTGGCACGGGGAAGACGATTATGGCCGCAGCGTCGGCGAAGCGGCTTGCGCCCAGGGGCCGCGTTCTCGTGTTGGTGCCGACGCTGGATCTGCTGGCGCAGACGGTGAAGGCGTGGCACGAGGTTGGGCACAGGGGGCCGGCGGTTGCGGTGTGTTCGCTTCAGGACAATCCGCAGTTGTGGTCGTTGAAGGTACGCTCCACGACGAACCCGATCCAGTTGGCGCTGTGGCACGGGCAGGGGCCCGTGACCATCTACGCGACCTACGCCAGCCTGGGTGTCCTGGCGGAGGCGTTCGAGGGTGTCTACGGTCAGAAGCTTGATCCACTAGACCTCGCGGTAGTTGATGAAGCCCACAGGACAAGTGGCTCAATGGGTAAGGCGTGGGCGGACATCCACGACCAGAGGGTCATCCCGGCCTCCCGGCGGCTGTACCTGACGGCGACGCCGCGGATCTGGGAAGAGCGGCTCAACCGCGAAGTCGCCGAAGGGGTGCGGGATCCGCTGCCGCGGGAGATGGCGGCGTCCATGGATGACGAGAAGGTCTTCGGGCCCGTCCTGTACAAGCTCTCACTCGCCTCGGCCGTCTCCCGGGGTCTGCTGGCGCGGTACCAGATCATCGTCCTGGAGTTGAAGGACCCGGTCGTCACGCCCGAGCGGCTGATGGGCGAGGAGCGGCACACGGAAGAGGTGCGGGGGCAGCGGCTCGGGGCGCTGCAGGCTGCGCTGTTGCACACGATGGCGCAGCACGGCCTGTCGACGTGCATCACCTTCCACCACCGGACCATCGAGGCTCAGGCGTACGCGGAAGGTCTGGAGCGAGTTGCGGCGAAGCTGCACGCCGACCAGCCGGAGAAGTACCCGGCGAAGATCTGGGCGGACTGGCTGTGTGGCGAGCACGTCCCGGAGCGCCGGCGAGAGGTTCTGGGTTCGTTCGGGTCGACGGCGCAGCGGGCCGTGCTCTCGAACTGTCGCGTTTTGGGTGAGGGTGTCGATATTCGAAGTGTGGATTCGGTTGCCCTGCTGGACCCCAAGGGTGCGCCGCACGACATCGTCCAGGCCATCGGCCGGGCGCTCCGTCAAAAGCCCGGACAAGGGAAGTTGGCCTCTCTGATCGTGCCCGTCTTCCTCCAGCCGGGAGAGCAGCCCGAGGACATGTTCACCTCCGGTTCCTACCGGCCCCTGGTGAAAGTCCTGGAAGGCCTGCGGGCCCACGATGAAGAGGCCGTGGAACTGCTCGCCATTCCACAGGAGCCGCAGAAAGACGTCGCGCAGCCGTCCGTGAACATCGGTGTCGCCCCAGAAGAGGGCGAGGACGAGTCTCGCCTGCTGCTGCGTTTTGCCGCTCCACGCGACCCGGTGATGGTCGCGGACTGGGTCTCCTTCAACGTCATCGACACCGAACGCCAGGACTGGGCCCGCGGCTGGGCGAAGCTGAAGATGTACGTCGAACGGGTCGGGAACGCGAGGGTGCCCTACGGACACCGCGAGGGCGCGACACCACTTGGACAATGGGTCGCGGAACAACGACGCGCCTACGCAGCCGGGCAGATGACCGGCCAGCGCGCCCGACGGCTCGAGCAGCTCGGCATGGTCTGGTCGTCGGCCGATGAACGGTTCCAGGAGAACCTCGAAGCCGCCAAGGCCTACCACGCCCAGCACTGGACACTCTGCGCCCCCCGCACCGCGACCATGCTGGGCAAGCCGTTGGGGATGTGGCTCGCGAATTTGCGGCGACCCGGCGCGCTGGAGGATCACCCCGAATGGAAGACGGCACTGGAGGCCGTAGACGAGGACTGGAACCCGGAATGGCCGGCCGACTGGCAACGCCACTACGCAGCACTACGCGAACTGGTCGCCGACGAAGAAGGCCAAGGCGGCAGGGTGGAGGTCCTGCCCGGCGTCACCGTCCACGGCATGGACATCGGGAAATGGCTCGCCAAGCAGCGCAAGCCCGAGGTCTGGCAGACCCTGACGGACGGGCAGCGCGAGCGCCTAGAGCAGCTCGGCATCGTGCCGCTGGCCCCGGAGCCGGAGGAGCCCACGAAGCCATCCACGACGCCCATGAGCGCCTTCGAGCGGGGCGTAGCGGCCCTGGCCCAGTACAAGGCCCGGGAGGGCTCTGTGACCGTCCCACGGGGACACGTAGAACGGCTGGAAGACGGCACCGAAGTCCGGCTCGGAGTATGGCTGACCAACACCAAGACCCGCCGGGCCAAGCTCACGGACGACAAACTCACCACACTCGCCACGCTGGGACTGGGATGGGCGCTGTAGGGTTAAAGAGTGGGATAAGTTGTTGGTTAAGAAGACTCAGGTTCTGACGTGAAGGTGCAGGGAAATGGCATCTGAGGAAGAGCTGTTCGCGTCCGTCGACGCTCTGCTGAACGAGGAGCCGCACCTGCCTCCGCCGGCGGAGCGTGCCCGGCTGCGTGAGGCTGCCGGCATCACGCAGGCCCGTCTCGCCACCGCGTTGAAGACCACGACCCAGTCGGTGAAGAACTGGGAGAACGGCCGCAGCGAGCCGAAGTCGCCGCGCCTGGACGCCTACCAGCGGCTGCTGAAGGGGTGGGCGGCGAAGTATCCGGCTCCCGGTGCAATTGCGGCTGCGGCTGCGGCTGCCGCGACGGTGCCTGCGGCATCCGCGGCGGCTGCCGGACCGACTGCGTCCGCGGTGGAGACGACAGACGCCCCGCAGACGCCTGCTGTCCCCACAGCGGGGCCGGCCCGTCTGGGCGCCCGGCCCGCCGCGGCAGCGCGGCGTCCGGCCGCGGCGAAGGCGGCGCAGCCGGCAGCCGATCCGCGCTTCCCGCACGGCCCGCTCGCCGTCCTGGACGGTGACGGCTCCGCGTACGTCACGGGCGGCATCGTGCTCGACTGCCCCGCGGCCACCGTGGTGGAGCTGGTGGAGTGGACGCTCAAGGAATCTGGGCTCGGTGCGCCGCGCCTGCACCGCAACGGCAAAGACAGCGACCCGCTGATCGTGCTCACCGCCGCGGCCGCCGTGAAACTCGGACTGCCCGAGCGCCTGGAAGGCCATGAGCAGCGCCGCTCCCTTCGGCTGCCGGAGGACCACCCGGTGGTCAAGCAGGTGGTGAAAGCGAAATGGCGGCTCACCCAGCGCGGGTTCGGCCCGTGGGCAAGGATCTACCGCAAAGTCCAGGGGCGTGAGCGGCAGTGCGTGCAGTTGGCGATCCTGTCGTGGGACGCCCTGGACGAGCGGTCCTGGCCCGGAGTTGCGGAGATGGAGCCGGCCGACATCGCGCGCGTCCTAGGCGTGTACGCCCAGCGGGTCATCACCCCGCGCGGCTCCACCGCCGTGTCCGGCCTGGAACTGATGACCGCGCTGCGCCCGCCCACCCGCGCGGTGCAGGACCCTCAGACGGGAAACTGGGTGCCCGGCCACAACCCCGGCTCGCTCGGAACGGAGCCGATGGACCCGGCCCCGCCGGAGGCCACCCCCGAACACCCCGTCGTCGTCGACAGCGGCTGGAACGGCGGGTTCCTGAACGAGGAGGCGTACCAGTGGGTGCGCGACGTCAGCCTGCTGACGGATGAGGAGTGCACACTGCCGTACGCGGTCGGCCTGGACCTGAACACCGCCTTCCTCGCCGCCGCGGCCCGCCTCGTCGTCGGCCTGAGCGCGCCCGACCACTTCCACGCCCCCACCTTCAACCCGAAGATCCCCGGCTCCTGGCTGGTGGATCTGTCCCACGTCGAGGTGGACCCGCGTCTGCCCTCGCCGTTCACGCCGGACGGCACCCGGCCGACGGGACCGGCCTGGTACCAGACGCACACCGTCGCCTACGCCCAGGAACTCGGCTACAACGTGGAGCCGATCGAGGCCTACCTGCGCCGCGAGACCGGCGCCTACCTCGACCCCTGGCACGACCGCCTCAAGGCCGCCTACATCGACACCTTCGCCGATCTCGGCGTCACCCGGGACCTGGACGACCGCGCCTTCCTCACCGCGATGGAGCAGCACAAGGACGCCGACCCGGCGATGGCGGCCGTCCTGGCCGCCATCAAGGCGACCGTCAAGGGCGGTATCGGCAAGCTGCGCGAGCGCCCGCAGGGCAAGAAGTACCAGGAGGGTGAGCGGTGGCCGGCCCTGCAGCGGCCGACCTGGCGCCCCGACATCCGCGCCGCCGTCATCTCCAAGGCCCGCATCAACATGCACCGCAAACTACGCAACATGGCCACCATGACCGGCCTGTACCCGCTGGCCGTGCTCTCCGACTGCGTCGTCTACCCCTCACCGGGCGACTCGCCGCTGGACTTCCTCCCCTACGCCGCCTCTGGCAAGCCCCAGCCCGGCGGGTTCCGCCTCGGACTCACCCCGGGCCTGGCCAAGCTGGAAGGCGTCCAGTCGATGCTGTGGGCGGTCGACCTCATGGAACAGGGCTACAACCCCGCCCGGCACATCAAGGGCGGCGACGCCGTCCTGGACGAAGGAGAGTAGGCCGTGGCCGGAGAGATCGACGACGCGATCGAACGGGCCGACCGGGAGAGCTTCACCCGCCAGCCGCCCAAGGCCCTCCAGGCCCGCATCAACTTCCTGATCAAGCAGCTCAAGACGACCAAGGCCGTCGCGGCGGAACTCGGAGTCAGCCAACGGTCGGTGGAGCGATACCGCAAGGGCGAACGCAAGCACCCGCCCAAGGCGATCGCAGACCGGATCGACGACGCGGTACGGCAGCGGTGGCAGCCTCAGGTCCGCAAACGCCGACAGAAGCAGGCCGCCACCGCGACCGGGATTACGGTGGAGACACGGGCCCGGTTCGGGTATACCGCGCCCATCGGCACGACCGACGACGGGCGCTTCCGGCGCCTGACCGTGCATCTCCCCCCGGCGTACGCGCAGCGCCTGTTCGACGCCCGCAACACAGGCGCCAGCGACCAGCAGATGCGCCAGATCATTGCCGAAGGATTCAAAGACATGTACTTCCAAGACGGCGGCAGCCGCGCCCTGGGACTCTCCGACGTCACCCTCAACGACATCGACTACCTCGACCTCGGCTACTGACCTGACGCTGGCGCACACAGTGACTCAGCGGGGGCTTTCCGCAGTGAAGTTGGGCGGTGACCTCTAGCCTTGTGCAGTCGGCCCTCGGAACCCGGCCAGCCCGCCGGACGCGAGCCACCCAGGCAGGAGCCGCGGGCTGGCTGTGAGGCGCGTGTGGGGCTGGCACCGAGCAGGAGCAGGAAACGGCATCGGGGGTGTGGTGTGGCAGCGGGGGTGTTGCGGACCGTGCCGCTGGCCGGGGAGCTGACCGCGTCGTTGATCAGCCGTGTGGCGGCCCGCTACGGTCTCCCGACCGCCGGTGTGCTGCGGCTGTGGACGTGCCGCAACTCCCCCGCCCGGCACGACGGCGGCGGTGCGCGGGCGGACGCTGAGGTCGTCCTCAACGGGGCCGGGCGGCGGGTGCTCGCCGAGCTGTGCAGGGTGGAGCCCAAGGTACTGGCGCGCGCTTTGCCTGCCTTCACCATGGACGACCCCAAGATCAGCACCGGCCGGGAGGCCGGGGTGGCACAGGCACGGTGGCGGGCGGCGGGCACGGTGGCGGGTCCGGCCGCGTTCGGCTGCCGGCTGTGCACCGCGCGGCGCACCGGACAGGCACTGCGGGCGGTGCGGTATCTGCCGCGCTGGCAGCGGGTCTGCCTGCGGCACGGGCGCTGGCTGCTGGACGCGGACGCCGACCAGCCGCTGGAACACCTCGATGTGCGCGGCGCGGCGGAGGTGGTGGCCGCGCAGCGGCGGTGGACGGGCGTGGCGCGGCGTGCGGTGCGGGCCGGGGTGGAGCCGGAGCAGGCGTTCACGCTGGCGCATGCGGTGGTGGCCCGCTGGTGGGAGCAGGCCCTGTCCTGGGAGCAGGAGGAGATCTGGCCGCGCCGTCTGCACCATTTGGCGGGCGGCAGCGTGGGGTCACGGCTTGCGTGGTGGCGGATCGTGGGCCGGGACGCGGCGATCTTCCCGGAGGTGGTGGCCGTGGCGCAGGCGCTGCTGGAGCCGGCGATGGCCGAGGTGGCCTGGCAGGCAAGCGGCGGGATGCGGCCTCGGGTGCGGGGCGCCGACGATGCGTTCTGTTACCGGCTGGGCGAGCGGGTGGGCCGCACCTGGCTGGGACCCAAACTTGCGGCCGACCACGGCAGCCCGCTGAACGGCTGGAGGGGTGCGATCGTGCGCGCCCGCCGCCACGAGACGGGACCGCCGGGCTGGCGGGAGGATCCGTGGCACCTGAAGCGGGAAGAGCAGCCCGCCACGATGGCCGGCCAGTTGCGCGTCATGGCGGCAGAAGCCCAGTCGGGCGGCTCGGGTACCCGGTGGCGGGCCACCGTTCCTGCCGAACAACGGTTCCGGATCACGCAGTTGGTCGACGAGGCGCGCGAACAGTTGGTGGAGTTGCGCGGCGTGCACAGCGGCACCACCGCCGAGGTGGCCCGCACGCTGCTGGAGCACCTCAGTCAGAGTGCCGAGCTGATCGACCGGGCCGTGCTGCATACCGCCGCCGCGGCCGTCGCCTCCGGGGTGGCGCTGGAGGAGGTGGCGCAGTGGTCCCGTCTGCCCGCCGAGGAGCTGGCCGCGGTGTTCGCCCTGGGTGAGGGCGAGGACTGACACAACGGCCTGCAATGGGCACGTGAAAGTGCGGGACTCTGCACTGACACCGGTGCCCGGGCGCGGCACCCTGGGTGCCGCGTGCAGCCCAACATCCGGCGGTTGCACCGATGTTGCGGTTACCGGCCGGTTCTCCTGCGCGGCAGGCCAGGCATGGCGTTGTGTGGAGTACGTGATCATCGACAGCAGCCGGGAGGCCGCATCGTCTGCGGTGCCCGAGGCCGGGTGCCGCATCCCCGAGCCGCACAGTACGGGTGGTGCTGTTCGAAGCGAAGAGGCTGCGCCTGTAGACGCCGGCCTGATCGATGTGCGCTTTCGAGACCCTCTGGGGTGCTCGCGTCAGGTCCCGTGGCTTGAGGCTGCGCAGGACGTCGTCTTCGAGGAGAACCCTGCGGTACGGCCTTTCCCCGTCCGGCACGGGCGGCGCGTTGCTCCGGGCTGGTGGTGGTCGTCGACGACCGGGCGGCTGGTGGCGTACGGGTCCGGTGTCATGCGGACCCAGCTCATGCTGCTGGACCGGGAACCTGCGGTCGTGGCGCTGGCCTGCCGGCCGGTGGAACTGGTGTGGCGTGAGGAAAGCAGGGTCGTCGGTCATGCGCCGCAGCTGATGGCCAGGCTTCAGGACGGCAGCGGCCTGTTGCTCACTGTGCGGGACGCAGCGGACCCTCTGCCCGGCTGGCGGCGCGGGCACGGGTTGTGGCGGCTGCCGCCAAGGCGGTGGGCTGGTCCTACCGGCTCGCGGGGCCGCCGGATCCGGTGCTGGTGGCCAATGTGCGGTGGCTGGCGGGTTACCGGCATCCCCGGTACGCCGCAGGGCCGTGGATGCCGGCTCTGCTAAAGGCCTTCGGCAGTCCGCGGCCAGCGGTGGAGGCGGTGTGTGAGCTGGGGGATCCGATCGCCGTGTGGCCCGCGGTCTTTCACGCACTGTGGAGCGGTGTGCTGCGAGTACGGCTGGACGAACCGCTGCACGAGCGCGTGGTCGTCTCGGTCGCACGGCAGGAGGCCGAAGCGGCGTGACGCAGGCGGTTGTCGAGGTCGGGGCGCGCCTTCGCTACGACGGACGGGTATGGACGCTCGCCGTGCTGGAAGGCGCCCGGGCCACGCTGGTGAGTGACGAGGGCGCCTCGGCGGTTGTGCTGCTGCCCTACCTGTTCGCCGATCCGTCCTTCGAGGTGGAAGGCAGGCCGGCGCCGGGGAAGGTGCCGCCGTTCGGGCTGCTGGAGGCGCTGCCGGTGGAGGTGCGGCAGCGGGCTCTGGCGTGGCAGCGGCATGTGCGGGAGGTGGAGACCGGCTTTCCTGACGCGGTCGGGCAGGGCACCCCGCGTGAGCAGTTCGATCCGGCAACACGGAGCCTGGCGCAGCGGGAACGGGCGAAAGCCAAGGAGTTGACGGCGGCGGGCTGGGCGGCGAGTGCGGCGACGGTGCGCCGGATGCGGGCGCGCTACCGCAGCGAGGGCTTGTGGGGGCTGGTGGACGGCCGGACGGTGCGGGAGCGGTCGGCGGTGGGGCGGGCCGATGAGCGGGTGGTCGCGGCAGTCAGGCAAGTGCTGGAGGGGCAGCGGGAGCGGTCGACGGGCACGCTGGTGCGGCTGCGCCGCCGGGTGGGGTGGCTGCTGGATCAGGAGTACGGCGCCGGGGTGGTGGCTCTGCCGCCGGCGTCGACGTTCAACCGGCTGGTGCACGCAGTGGCCGACGGGCAGGGCCTTTTGGGGACGGCGGCGCAGCGTCGGTGGCATGCGTCGCGGCCGGCGCCGCCGTTCATGCCGACGGTGGCACTGCGCCCGGGTGAGCTGGTGATGCTGGACAGCACGCCGCTGGATGTCCTGGCGGTGCTGGACGACGGTGTGACCGGCCGTCTTGAGCTGAGCATCGCGCTGGACGTGGCGACGCGCAGCATCTGCGCGGCGGTGCTGCGGCCGGTGGGCACGACGTCGGTGGACGCGGCGATGCTGCTGGCGCAGATGGTGGTGCCGACGGCGATGCGGCCGAGGTGGGACGCGGCGCTGTCGATGCAGCGGTCGGTCATCCCCTACGAGAGGCTGATCGCGTGGGACGCACGGCTCGAGGGGGCGGCTGCCCGGCCGGTGATCATGCCGGAGACGGTGGTGGTGGACCAGGGCCGGGTGTATGTGTCGGCTTCGTTCGTCTCGGCGTGCGAGAGCCTGGGGGTGTCGGTGCAGCCGGTGCCGCCGGCGAACGGCCCGGCGAAGGGGAACGTGGAGCGGACCTTCCGTGCCATCGCCGACGGGTTCAGCCAGTACCTGCCGGGCCACACCGGCTCGGATGTCTCCCAGCGGGGCGCGGCCGCGGAGCAGGATGCCTGCTGGAGCCTGACGCAGCTTCAGGAGCTGCTGGACGAGTGGGTCATCTGCGGGTGGCAGGAGCGCCGGCACGAGGCGCTGCGGCACCCGATGATGCCGCGGGTCGCCGTCTCACCTAACGAGATGTGGGCAGCTTTGGTGGCGTTGACGGGGCATGTGCCGGTGCCCTTGTCCGCCGACGATTACGTCGAGCTGTTGCCTCTTCGCTGGCAAGCGATCAACGACTACGGCGTCCGCTTCGGCTACCGCACCTACGACCACCCCGGCCTGAACCCCTACCGGCGCCGCCGCTCACCGCGGGCGGACAATAACGGACGGTGGGAGGTCCACCACAACCCCTACGATCCGAACCGGGTGTGGGTGCGCCTGCCCGAGGGATGGCTGGAGGTGCCGTGGGTCCACGCGGGGGCGGTTAGGCGCCCGTTCACCGCGTTCACCTTCGACCACGTCCGCCGAACCGTGGAACGCCGGCATGGCCGTGAAGAGCACGAGGCGGCGATCGCCCAGGCACTGGATGCGCTGCTACGCCGTGCCAGCCAGGGACTGGGCAGCAGGCGAGAGCGGACAGTAGCCGCCCGGGCCCAGGCGGCCGCGCAGATGACCGATCCCTCCCCCGCCACCACCCCGCAGCAGTGGCCTGCGCCTCTGGCGCCGGGGGCCTCGTTCGGGCTGCCCGGCTCCTTCACGGTCCCGCTCGAAGATGGCGACGGCTGGGACGCCGACGACAGCCTGGACGACATCGAGGATGACCCGGACGGCGAGGACTACCTTCTCGCCGCCCTCGCCGACGGCCAGGACGCCGCGGCAGACCACGCGGATGAGGCCGAAGCATCCGAGCCGACGGCCGAAACGGCCCGGGACCAGGCCGCTGAGCAGACGCCGGACGCCGCCGGGGCGGGCGGCCTGCGCATCTACGACCCGTACCAGGAGGCCCAGGCATGGTGACAGCGGCGCAGCCCGCCACCACGAGCACTTTCAGTCCGCTGACCACGTGGGACGGATGGCAGCAGTTCGTCGACACACCCCACGCACCGGCACGGGACGCCGACGACCAGGAATGGACGCTGGAGCAGCGGGAGGACTACCACGCACGGTTCGTGGTGCTGAAAACTCCCGCGATGGACACCATCTCCACCGCGGTACGCCGTCTGCTGCTGCTCAACCGCGGCCAGCAGGGCGGAGCCCGGCGCGGCCTGATCATCTCCGGGCCGGCGACCACCGGGAAGACCACCGCGATGCAGCAGCTCGGGCGCACCGTGGAACTCGCCGACCGGCGCCGCCACCCGAACCAGGACGGGCGGCTGCCGGTGCTGTTCATCACCGTGCCGCCGTCCTCCACTCCGAAGATGCTCATCAGCGAGTTCGCCCGCTTCCTCGGCCTGCCCGCCCTGGAGCGGATGAACCAGATCCAGATCACCAACGCCGTGTGCGAGCTGCTGTGCGAGATGGGCACCCAGCTGGTCCTGGTCGACGACGTACACCTGATGGACACCCGCAGCCGGGCCGGTGCCGAGACCTCCGACCAGCTGAAGTACCTCGGTGAGCGGATCCCGGCGACCTTCGTCTACTCCGGCATCGACGTCGAATCCTCGCCGCTGCTGACCGGCGTGCGCGGCTCCCAGCTCGCTGGCCGCTTCAAAATCGTGCGCAACCAGCCGCTGCGCTACGGCAGCCCGGCCGACAAGCAGATCTGGCACGACCTCGTGCGCAGCATGGACAGCGCCCTGCGGCTGCGCCATCACCGGCCGGGCACGCTGGTCACGCACGCCGCCTACCTGCACGCCCGCACCGGCGGCCGCATGGGCAGCCTCTCCCATCTCATCCGCGAAGCCGCTCTGGTCTCGCTGCTGGACGGCACCGAGAAGATCACCAAGAATGGACACTGCACATGGCGCACCGGCCCCGGCCTATCGCCCGGGAACTGCGGGCCTACCGCGACGCCGCCCACAAGTTGGAGAAGGCAGCGGGCGGGACGCGGCTTCACCTGGGACTTCGGCACAGGTCGGATCAGGCGTTCACCACCGGTCTGGCGCACGCCCGCGCCTACGCCGCCGTCCACGGCCACCTCGCCGCACCGATCCACAGCCGCTTCAACGGCTTCGCCCTGGGCCGGTGGCTGTCGAACCACCGGAAATTCCCCGCGATGCCACCCGAACACGTCGCGGAACTCGAGACGCTGGATCCGTGGTGGCGGCCGCCGTGGACAGTGATGTGGCAGCGCTTCTACTACCAAGCCCGCGACCACGTCCGCGCCCGCGGACCCTTGCGGCCCGAACACGGCTTCCCCACCACCGGCTTCGGCCTGGGCGATTGGCTCTACAACCAATGTGCCGGCTACGACACCCTGCACCCCGGCCAGCAGCGCCTCCTGGCCGACATCGGCCTCACCCCCGAGGCCGTACAGACAGCACGGCCCCGCCGCAAGCACATGGCCACCCACTTCCAAAGCGTCCTCGCCTGTGCCCGCGCCTACGCCGACACCCACGGCACGCTGGTGAACGCGACCACCGACACCGTCCAGGACGGGCTGAAGCTGGGGCAGTGGCTGTCCAACCAGCGCAGCAAGGACCGCGCCTACCAACTGCGCCACGGCACCCCCTCACCCCGGGCCCTGGCACTGTCGGCGATCGATCCCTGGTGGAACCCGCCCTGGACCCTGGAATGGCAGCGCTCCTGGCACCAGGCACACACTCACGTCCAAGGCGGCCACGTCCTGGACGCCGCAGCGGGATTCCCCGGCACCAGCAGCGCGCTCGCCACATGGCTGACCACCCAGTGCGCCCAGTACGACACCCTCCAGCCCGACCAGCAGGACCTGCTCGCACGTATCGGACTGACAGGGGAGACTGCTCGCAGCGCTGCCGCCCGGCCCGCCGAACGCGAGGCCGACTTCGCGGTCGGTCTCGGATACGCGCGCTCCTACCACGCAACGCACCGAACCCTCGCTGCCCCGATCGACACCGTCCACGACGGATTCCAGCTCGGGCGATGGCTGCGCCGGCAACGCCAGCACGCCCGCACCGACGCCCACCGGAGCGGGCCTCCGTCCACCCAGACGAAGGCGCTGGACAGGATCGATCCCTGGTGGTGCCCGCCCTGGAACCTGGCGTGGCAACGCGCCTGGCAGCACATCCACGACCAAGTCCGAGCCGGCCACCGGCTCGACGCCGACCACCACTTCCGCAGCTTCGCCCCCACCCAGCGCGCCTGGCTACGCCTGCAGCGCACCCACTACGACGACCTCCACCCCGACCAGCAGCGCCTCCTGGCCGACATCGGCCTCACCCGCGAGACGGCCCGCACCCGTCCCCTCACCCCGTACGCCGAGACCGCACTCACGCATGCCCGCGCCTACGCCGCGGCCCACCACACCCTGGCCGTGGCCTACTCCACCGCCCACGACGGCTTTCCCCTCGGCCGCTGGCTCAACGACCAACGCCAGCAAGCCCGACGCGAGACCACCCCCAACGCCCGCCACCAGGTCCTCACCGCGATCGACCCGTGGTGGAACCCGCCCTGGGACCTTGCCTGGCAACGCGCCTACACACGCGCCCGCACCACGCAAAGCCGCCCCACCGGCTTGCCGGCCGACGTAAGAAGCTGGATCAGAGCACAACACGCCGCCTGGACACATCTACGTCCCCAACAGCAACAGCTCCTGACCGACCTGGGCATCACCCCCACCGGCCGCCGCCGGACCAGCCGCGTCTACACCACAAGCCCCGGACTCGCCCACGCCCGGGCCTACGCCGCCCTGAACGGCCACCTCGCCTGCAGCAAAGACACCCACCACGACGACTTCGGGCTGGGCGACTGGCTGACACAAAAACGCCGCGCCGCCCGGCAAGGCCGCCTCTCCCCCACCACCACCCAAGCCCTCGAAAACCTCGACCCCTGGTGGTGCCCGCCCTGGCCCCACACCTGGCAACGCACCTTCCAGCAAGCCAAGCTGCACCAGCTCAACGGTCAGGACCACTCCCCCCGCCATCCAGCGCTGGACCGAGCGGCAACGCACCCGCTGGACCACCCTCCACCCCCAACAGCAGGAGCTTCTCTCCGCCATCGGCATCCACCCCAGATAGAACCGACAACAGCGGCGTCGCCATACGCATGTTCGATTAGTGTGGCGTTCTGGACAGGGCAATATCGGAATCGGGAGACTGTAGGCATGGCGTCCTCCGCACATGAGGCATCTGCGTCAGCCCTGGGCTATATCTTCCAGGCGCAGCTCGCCCTCCTTGAGCTGCTGCGGGGGCAAGAGGATCGCCCGGACGGGGCTATCAGCCTGGAGCTCCACGACGACGTTGCTTGGGAAGAAGACGGTCGGCCTGCTGAGCTGCTGCAGGTCAAGCACCACATCCGCAGTGTGCGGTCGCTCGGCGACAAGGACGACGACGTGTGGCGGACCATCCAGTCCTGGATGGACACACATGCCCCTGGCGACGAGTACGGTCCCGTGCTGACTCTGGTCACCACGCAGCAGGCCCGGCCGGGTACGGCTATGGCCGCGCTCAAGGTGCCCAATCCAGCACCCGCACAGGCCCTTGACCTACTCATCGCCGCCGCGCAGGAGTCGGACGCGAAGGGAACGAAGGACGCACGGACAGCTTTCCTGGCCCTTCCGCCGGCGCAGCGTGCCGTCTTTGTACAGCGGATGAGGGTCATCGACGGTTCGCCCTCCATCGACGACCTCGACGCGCAGGTGCGGGTGAAGCTCAGGGCCGCGCTTCCCGACGGGCACGCCGACTCCTTCATGCGGCAGCTGTGGGCGTGGTGGTACGAGCAGACCGTGGACATGCTGCAGAAGCGGCACACCAGCGTCTCCGTGACCCGGCTGATGCAGCGCATCAGCCGCATCCGCGACGACTTCACCTCCGACAGACTGCCCACACTGGTGGACCGTGAGGACTTCCCACAGGAGGCCGAGACCGAGCTGGCCGATGCCTGCTTCGTCCACCAGTTGCGCTGGGTGGGCGCCGGCCGCCAGTTGAACAAGGCGATGGTGGACTATTACCGCGCCTACACCCAGACCGTGGCCTGGCTCGAAGACGACCTGGTGGACCTGGATGAGCTGGCACCGTTCGAGGACAACCTAGCCGACGAGTGGCAGCGGGAGTTCGACTGGATGCTCGACGACCTGGGTGAAGATGCCACCGACCGGGAGCAGGAGCAGGCCGGCAAGGCACTGCTACGCAAAACCCTGGACCAGACCCGGTACCGAATCCGTGAAGCGTACGACGAGGCGTTCTTCTCCCGGGGCAAGCACCACGAGCTGGCCGACCGCGGACGGGTCGGATGGCACCCCAACTTCGAGGAACGGGTGAAGAACCTGATCAGGGCCGCCCGTGCCTAGCTGGAGCCAGCGGCCGCAAGCCAGCGCCGCCTTCCTCAACCCTGCTCTCGTCGCCTCCGTCGCCGCCACTGCGGCACGCGACTACGAGCGGGAGGCCTCCGGCAGGCTGATGCCGTGGCCGATGGTCTTCGTCGTGGCCCCGCTGGTCCTGCACCGGCCCACGCGGCAAGCGCTGCCCACCTCGACGCGCACCCACCTGACGAAGTGGGTGGCAGACCACCCGGCACTCGTCGCAGGCCTTGCCGCGCGCAGCACCTCACTCGAGCCCTCCGTACGGGAAGGCCTGCGCTTCGGGCTGCGCCATCAGATGCTCACCATCGAGCAGGGGTCCCTCAGGGGCAGGATTCCGTCGACATCCCGCATCGAGGGCGAACTTGCCGATCTGATCAAGGCCGCATCGTTGATAGGCCGCTGGACTGCCAAGTCCGACAACCCTTCCACCGTCTTTGCGCTGCTGGGCGTGAGACCCTGAGCCGGTGCAGATCCGGTCGATCATCCTCTACAGCAAGAGCGGCGAAAAGCGCGTCCTGGACTTCCGGCTCGGCGAGCTCAACATCGTCACCGGCACCTCCCAGACAGGCAAGAGCGCGCTGCTCGACATCGTCGACTTCTGCCTCGGCAGGGACGAGGCCACGCTCCCGATCAGCCCGATCTTCAACACCGTCGCGTGGTACGCAGTCATCCTGCAGCTGCCCGACACCCGCATCCTCGCCGCACGGCCGGCGCCTCGCCCCGGCGCCAAATCCGTTACCAACGCCATGCTCGAAGTCGGCAGCGACCTCGGCATCCCGGAACTGCCCGACCTCCGCGTCAACACCGACTCCACCCAGCTGCGCCAGCAGCTCGGACGCCGGATCGGCATCGGAGACACCCGCAGCGAACCAGCGCCGGGAAGCCTGCTTTCCCCGCTCAGCGCCAACCTCGGCCACGCCGTCCTGCTCTGCCTGCAAAACCAGGATGAAGTCGCTTCCAAACGAGCCCTGTTCCACCGGCAGAACGAGCGCAGCATCCCCGAGAGCCTCAAGGCTACGATCCCTTACTTCCTCGGCGCAGTCCCCGAAGACCAAGCCGCGCTCCAGCAGCAGCTCACCCAAGCCAAACGAGCCCTCCGGCGCGCCGAGAACGACCTCAGAGCCGCCCAGGAAGCAAACCAAGGAATCGAGGCCCGCCTTGAGTCCCTGCTCGGTGAAGCCCGCGTCCATGGACTGCTCAGCAACAACAGCGTCGACACCTCTGACAGAGCGGCCGTCATCGAGGCGCTGCAGCAGGCTGCTTCCTTCCGGCCCACCCCGGACAACGCGGACGAGGAACAGCGGCGGCAGGAGCTCCTGCTCACCGAGCAGGCATCGGCTCTCCGGCGGCAGCTGCGCTCCCTCGCAGAAGAACGCCAGCTCCTGAACGACCTGGAGACTCAGGCCGCCGGCTACTCCGGTGCCGTCGCCCGCGGCATGTCACGTCTGTCGGCGCTCAAGCTCGTACCCGACGGCTTCCCCGGCGAACACAGCTGCCCCCTGTGCGGAAACGAGCTCGCCGAGCCCGACCCCACCGTCGCCGATATGCACGCCACCCTCGCAGACCTCCGAGGGCAGCTCGACAGCGTCCAAACCGTCCAACCCCGCCGCGAGCAGGCCCTCCGCGAGATCGAGCAGACGGCGACGCGTCTACGCGAACAGCTCCGCGGCATCGAAGGCGCCCTCAGCATCATCGCCGAACAGCGCAACCAGCAAGCCGGCCTCCTAGGACAGGCCGAAGCCCAGGCCTACACCCGCGGCAGGATCAGCGCCTACCTGAGCCAGATCAACACCGCATCCGACAGCGGACACCTCCAGCGCCTGACGTCAGACGTCGCCGTCGCCCAGCAGCTCGTCCAAGGCCTCGAAGAGCAGCTCGACACCGAGACCATCGACGACAAACTCACCCACGGGCTCAGCTACCTCAGCGGCAAGATGACCGGCCATGCCCGAACCCTGAAACTCGAACACGGCGACCGCCTGGTCCGTCTGGACCTCAAAAAGCTCACCATCGTCGCCGACACCCTCGAAGGCATCACCGAACTGCTCCGCATCGGCAGCGGCAAGAACCACGTCGGCTACCACGTGGCCGCCCACCTCGCCCTCCACCAGTACTTCGTCGCCAACAGCCGGCCCGTGCCCCGCTTCCTCATGCTCGACCAGCCGACCCAGCCCTACTACCCATCCGACATGGCCAAACAGCGTGGACGCCTGGAGGACATCGCCCTGGACGAAGACCGAGTGACCGTCACCCGCCTCTTCGAACTCATGCATCAGGTCGTCAGGGAGCTGTCTCCGAAGTTCCAGATGATCGTCAGCGACCACGCGGACCTGCCCCACGACTGGTACCAGGACTCCGTCCGCTACAACTGGCGCAACGGCGAAAAACTCATCCCCACCACCTGGCTCACCGACAACCCCACTCCGTAGCCAGGCACCCTCCCCACTCTCCACCGTCGGCATTTACCCCGGACAGAACCGACAACAGCGTTCCTCGACCGCGCCATCGTGCCACCGACTGACTGCTACTCGGCAGCATGCAGGCGAGGGTGCGGCCCCCTGCATCAGCGGCGGATAGCGACGACTTCGACCTCCGCGTTCATCGCGCGCAGCCGCCTGACTGCCTGGAGCAGCGAGACCTGGGCAAATGCGAAGAGCGAGTCAACACGGATGTCCTGGCCGTCCTTCAGAAGGATCCCGAAGACCACCCGGAGCGTGCCGAAGTCATCGAGTAGGCGGTGGTCCGGCGTGTGTGCGGCGACCTGGTCAAGGAATTTGGTCCGTACTTCAAGGTCGCTGCGCAGCGTCTCGACGGCGACCACGCCCTGGGCGAAGAGGTGGTTGAGGGGGGCCGTGCTGGCGGGTGCCTTCTTGATGCAGATCAGTTGGTTCTCAGGGCCGAGGACGTCGCAGATCTCCAGGCCTCCTCCCCTGAACTTCCCCGTGACGATGTCTTTCTTGTCGAAGAGCAGGTACCCGTCCGGCTTCGCCGCTTGGTGGTTGAACCAGTCCTCGTCGTGAGAGTCGCGGCCTTTGGAATCGAGTGGGCCCTTGGTCCAGCGCGGGAGGATGACCGTCTGCGGCTGGGTGAACAGGGTGGTGAGTTCTTCTTCCAGGGTCTCAAGGAAGCCGGCCCCTACCTCGAACCATTTTCCGTTGCCGTAGAACAGGCGGTCTGTGCCCATCGTGATGTCGGCGATGAGCCACTCTTTCCCGTTGGTGGTGACGCTGGCCGGGGTCAGGAAGTCGTCGTCGCTGAACATGGTGACCCGTACGTCGCCGAGGGCTTTGAGCCGTTCTCCCTCAGGCTTGTCCTGTATGAACTGCAGCAGGTGGTGCAGTTCCAGGTCGTTCGTCTCGATCGTGCGGGTGCCTCGTCTGGCGCGGAAGGCCTGGGCAGAGCTGTAGCTTTCCTGGCACGAGTCAGGAATCCCAATGGTCAGGCGGGGACTGTTGGGGTCCGCAAGGTGTTTTTCCAGGATGGCCTGGGCCTGCACCGCCTTTTGGCTGCGGCTGTCGAGGGTGTGGACCCTGTTGACAAAACGCAGTTGCGGCAGCGGATCAGGTCTTGCACACACGTCCTCGATCGCCTGCAGGTCGCTCAGGAACTGCTCCACGGTGGTGGCAAGGGGAAGCTTGATGGTGGCCTGTGAGCACTCGACGCGGACCTGTCGTGTCCTGCCGGCCTCCAGGGAAGTCAGCGACAGTCCGCTGACAGTGCCACAGATGCGGCGGACGACGGCACCGAAACGGTCCAGACCAAAGTCGTCGATCCGCTCGCCTCGTGACACCGAGTACTCGTCGACCCGACCTCTGCCGTCCATGATCTGGTTGCGGATTTTGATGACCCCGTCGTCGTCGAGGCAGCGGGTCGCGAACTCCAACCCGAACTCGTCGTCACGGAAGTAGGGGTCCAGCATGTGCTGCCCCACGCCGTAGCTCAGCGCGTAGGTGCCGCGGCCGGTGCGCATGAGAATGAGTCCCGCCGCGGCGCGGCTGCGTTCATTAACTTCCAGTCCGGTGATGGATTCCACCGCGCTGCACCAGTCGGCGCGCTCTCGGGGAACGCCTCCGGTGATCAGCAAACCCTCCATCCCCTGGCGGGTGAAGTCTCTGGCCTGGTAGTCCTCACTGTCGAGGTATCTCTCGCGGACGAACGTGCGTAGTTCCGGGGTGGTGCCCTCGGAGGGCCTGAGCCGGTGGAGGGTGGACTTACGGGTGGCGGATCGGGATGTGCGGCTACTACCCAAGACGGCCTCCACACGCGAAGCAGTTGAAGACACTACGAAAGCAGACAGGGTGCCGTCTTCACCACCGAACGGATCTATCCGGCCCCAAGGGGAATGCCGGACGGACGGAAGCTGCACAGAGCATCCACCGACAAGCTCCTCGAACTACCCACCGACGGCACCCAGGCTCATGGCCCCCTACACCGAACTCGCCGGCTTCCGCGTCTACTTCATCCACGTCCGCGTCCTGCCACCCACCACCGCCAGCAAAGCGGGCAAAGCCACCCGCGTCCCCCTCACCAAAGAGGACCTCACCAACCCCGACACCACCTGACCGGTCCCACCAAGTAGCAGCTCACTGGAACTGCGCAACACCCGGCCATCCCGCGCAAACGGCATACGCGCAGGTCAGACAACCACCACCCCGCTCAGAGCCACGCTCCAAGCACTCCAGGCACCGCCAAAATCACCCAGGAAATCTGAAAACCCTCAGCTCGCAGGCACAGCAGCAGCGCAGAAAAACTGGGCGACGACAACGCCTGGTCGATCTTTTTCAGATTGGCCGGCAGGGGGCGCTGCTGGCCCGTCCTCCACCGTGCGATGGTGCGCTCGGTCACGGTGACCTGGGCCAGCCGTAACCAGGCCAGTCCCTGCTCGTCCCGGGCCAGGTAGCGCAGACGGACGGCCAGGCCCCTCGGATGGCTGACCGGTGACAGACCTCTGTTGGCCGCCCGCTCGTCGAGGCGATGCGCCAGCGCGGACCCGCCGGATATGCCGGTGGCGCCGTAGCGCCCGAACCCCTCCTGCTGCGCGGGAGGCGGAGGGAGAGTGCTGGCGGTCGGAAGCTTCGCAGGTGCCATGGTCGGCTCTTCTGCCTTTCTGCCGTTGTCTTCGTGGCGCATAAAGAGCATGTCGCGGCTGCGTTTTGGATCACCATAGAGGACGGCAGACTGTGCCTGCAGCGGTATCCCCGACGGTTAACTCGCCTGCTTGCGGCGCGAGTTGAGCGCCATGCACGTATATGTGGCACGTAGACGGCGACGCGGCAGATGACGCCCATCTGCTTCAGTGCGGCGGCCACGTACAGGGCGAAAATTGTCTTGCCGGCTCCTGGGGTGAGCATGGCCAGCCAGGCACGCTTGTCCTTGCGGTCCGCCATGTACTGGTCGGCGGCCTCCTGCTGATAGTGCGCAGTTGGAGCCAGCGCACAGTGGCCGCTCCCCTGGCTGGAAGGCCGTCACACGCGGTGACGACGTGGCAGTGGACACGCCCACTGCCCCTGCTGCGCAGCTACGGCATGCCAGACCACGGGCAGCGCGGCATGTGGATCATCCTGGCGGTGGTGATGTACACGGGGCCAGCGCGAGTGGTCGAGTGGATCGCCGCTGGGGTGTTGACGCGTACGGGCGCGTGGTCGGGATGAGGGTTTGCTGTGTTCACCCCGGTCCGGGCCGCTCAAGGCGGGCCAGTTGTTCGATCAGGTGCTTCTGGTTGTTGATCTCTTGTGCCTGGCGGGACGGCACATGGTAATTGAGCAGGCTGTCGATCTCGGTGAGGGCCGTGGCGAAGTCACCAGCATGCGCGAGGACAACGGCGCGCTGGGCGCGCACCGCGAGGAGAAGGTCGGCGAGCCCTTGCCCGCGAGCTGCCGGCAGTAGGGCGTCGTCCAGGAGTTTCATGGCTTGGCGCAGGTCACCGAGTTCAACGAAGTCGTCGACGATGTCCTGTCCGATGGTGACGAAGTGTCGCCATGCCTGGGCTAGTTGGTAGAACTTCAGCGCGTGCAGAGCGGCCAGGCCGAAAGGCTGATCGAGCTGCCGTCGGCACCGCGCGCGCAGGGCCAGGCAGTCGGCGAGGCGCTTGCAGTCGTCCAGGTCCGTGTCCGCACTGCTCAGACGGGCGGCCACCTGCTCGACACTCGCTCCGACAATGTCATCGGCTTCAAGTCCCAGGTGCGCCATGTAGGTTTCCACCAGGTTGAGGGTGATGGTGTCTGCCTGTGCGTAATGTTCGGCCTGGTAGAGGCTTTTGGCCTGGTTGTAGCGCAGGATGCGTCGGGCGGCACTGTCCTTCGGCAGTGCGGCGCGGGCTGCGAGGTAGGCGGCGTTGAGCGCTTTGGTGTCGCGGTCGTAGGCATGCTGGTGCATCTGGTGGCCGGCCAGGACTACCGTTTCCCGGATGTCCCAGTCCTCGTGGTGGGTATCGGCGAGCGCGGTGAGTTCACCGGTCAACTGTTTGTGGGCCGCTGAGTCGCCGGCGTCGAGCGCGAGGGTGGCCAGCGCGTTCAGGGCATCGAAGCGGTCGATGGGACGGGCGGCGTGATCGTCGGCGACCATCTGCAGGGTCGGCTTGAGGTCGACGGCGAAGGACTGGTCGAAGAAGTAATCGTGGCTGGCGAGGGGCAGCAGCTGGTCGGTCTGCTCGGTGCGGGCCAGCAGGCGTGCCCAGCGGGCCAGGCGCCTTGGCTCGGCGCTGCCGCTGGTCAAGGAGTCGTGGAGGATGTCGCTGAGGGTGAGGTCGAGCTGGTGCTGGGTGTCGGCGTGCTGGGGGATGTAGTCGGTTGCGAGGGCGCGGGTGGCGTCGTGGAGGGTGGTCAGGCTGTCTCCGAGGCGCTGGACAACGCCGAGGCCAGCGAGGGTGCGTAGGCCGCGCGCGCAGTCTTTGGGGCCGAGGCCTGCGTCCTGGGCGAGGCGGTTGAGTTCGTCTTCGGCGAGAGGGACCTCGGCCAGCGCGAGCAGTGACGCGGTGGTCTGGGCCTGCGGGGCCAGGCCCTCGAAGGTCTCTTCGAGGATGAGGTCCTGAGCGGTGGGAGCGGTGTGCTGGCGGTCGGTGAGTGCCTGGCACATGCGGGCCGTGTCGTGGGCGTAGTGGTTCTGGGCCAGCAGGGCGGCGTTGCGGACGTAGAGGGGAAGGCCGCCGGTGAGGGTGATGAGGTGGGTGACGGTGGCCGCGTCGGCGGGAGCCCCGGCGTCTGCGAGGACTTGGGCCACCCGGTCGGCGTTCCAGCCGTTGAGGGATTCGCCGGTGATGCCCAGGTGTGCGGTGAGAGTGGTCTGGTCGGGGCGCGGCTGGCCCAGCAGGACGAGGCGGGCGGTGGGCAGCGCTTGGGTGATCTTCCTCAGCTCGGCGGCACTGAGGCAATGGACGTTGTCGAGGACCACGGCCACCGGTGTGCCGGTCAGGTGCTGATGGACAGCGCGCAGGAGGTCGATGCCGGAGGCATGCGGCAGACCGGTGCGCTGTTCGGCATTCAGGTGGCGGGCGGCCAGTTCACGGGCGAGGCCGCCGGCGACGGCGTCGGCGGCGAGCGCGGCAGTGTCGAAGTAGGTGAGGGGCTCGGGACAGTGCTGGGCGGCGTGGGCGGCCCAGGCGGTCTTGCCCGCTCCGGAGAAGCCGGTGATCAGGCGCACCCGGTCGTCGGTCAGCAGGTCTGGCTCATCGGCTTGGGGCAGGTAGTCGTGGGCGAGGACGGGGAACGCCTGCAGCTCCTTCACGAACTGCTCGTGCAGGTCCTCTACGGTCTCGGCGGTGAAGGCCTGGTCGCCGTGGCCAGTGCAGGCATAGACGACGCGGGCGGCGAGTTTCCACACGAGGGTCAGCGGCGCCAGCGAGGAGAAGGGGATCTGCGCGGCTTCGCGGGTGCACCAGGCGATGCCTTCCTCGAGGTCGCTCCAGGCCGGGGGAAGCCACCCCTGCGGCGGTGCCGTCTGCGGGGTCAGGACGGTGACGTCGTCGGGCCAGTCGGCTGCGGCAGTCTTCGTAGCCAGCTGCGGGCCGGGCGGCATGTTGGCCACGATGACCAGCTGCGGCTGTCCTGGGCGCTTGCCCTCGGCGTGACGGGCACGCACCGTTGCGAAGCTGTCGACCGCGCCGCTGACGTCTCCCCACTGCAGGGGCCTGCTACGGGTCTTGACCTGCAGGTACAGGTGGCGTCCGGGCAGTATGGCTTCGAGGTCTTCGTCGCGTTCCACCAGCAGCCGGTGCATGCCGGCCGTCTTGAAGCGCAGCAGGCAGGCGGCCGCGTACAGGTGCTGGTAGAGAAACCCCCGGTGCAGCGAGGTGATCCGAACCAGTTGGTCGGCATCAATGACCGTGTCGCCGTGCACGTCGGCATGGAAGCTTTCGGGGATTTCAGGCATGCGCTCATCCTTCCATCGCAGGCCGAACCGCCCGGCACGGGACGACGTCCTGCTGACGCCAAGCAGCGCGGGCCTTGCGCAGCGCTGCTTCAGAGCCCGTTGGATAGCTCGTCCTCCTGTAGGAGGTCCGAACCTGGCGCGGCTTCGGGTCACCGGCGAACTCGTGATCGGCGGCGCCGGAGTCGCCCGCGGCTACTTCGGCAGACCCGACGCCACGAAACGCGCCTTCGTACCCGACACCTTCACCGACGGCGGGGCGCGCATGTACCGCACGGGCGACCTCGTCCGCTGGAGCGCCGAGGGAACGCTGGAGTTCCTGGGCCGACGGGACCACCAGGTCACTGTCGGGGACGAGGCAGGGGGTCATCGGCGCTCTGTCCCAGAAGCAGGTCCAGGATGGCGCCCCGGACCGGCTCCCGATCCCGGACCCGGTACCGACTCCGGAACCTGGGCCGCCGCTCAGCTGAGCGGGGAGGAGGGCTCGGACAGCGCGGCCGAGCGTGGCAGGGACACGGCCAGGCCCACCAGCGGAGCCGTGACCTCATAGTCGACGGTCTCCTCCCCCCGGACCAGGTAGAGCGACAACAGAGCCTGGTCCGGGCGGCGCACGGCCTCCACCGCCGCACGGGAGGGCCGCGTCGGCTCATGACCCCGGGCCGAACGAGCCGGATCGACCGCCGCCGCGGAGCGTGTCGCGTCGATAGCTCTGAGGTACTGGTCCGGGTCGAGATCCGCGTACTCGTTTCCGACAGCGGACAGCCGCCGGATCCTGAACCCGTCCTCGTTGCCGCGCGGCAACGGAGCACGGCGAACCGTGCCGACCCGATGCCCCGCAACCTCAACCAGTACCGGTGATTTCGGCGGGCTCACCAACTGAACGGTCCACTCGCCCAGCCCTCCTAGGCCAGCGCCCCGGCGCAGGTACCGGCAGATCTCGGCGAGCCGGTTCCACGATGGCTCCGAACCTGGCAGATAGGCGTCGAGGAACTCCGCGATCTTCGCGGGTGTGACGCCATGCCACAGCAGGTTCGCGGCGGTGCGTGGGTCCGGGGTGCCGGCTCGGCCGAGGCTGCGGATGAATGCCTCCAGGGTCCGGAAGTTCTGCCGCACCCTCTCGAGGGCCAATGTGAAGTCCAGGGTCTCCCACGACCTGCCGGGCGAATGCGTGGCCCGGACACGCAAGACGGCCTGGGCGGGGGTGATGTCGAGACCGGCCAGCTCCTGCAGTTCCTTGCGCTGTCCGTTGATCCTCGCCGTCAACCGGTGTTGGGTGTCAAGGACTTCCAGCGTGGCGTAAAGTCGGCACAGGTCCTGGTAACCGGTGTGGGGCCCGAACGGCGTGGTCAGCAGGCGCAGGGTTTCGTAGTTGGCCGGGGCTCGGAGACAGTAGCTGGTGGTGAGCCCTTCGAGAGGCAGGCCCTGGGCCGGCTTGGCGCCGCCGACCGCCACGATGTTCAGACCGCCGTATTCGCTCTCGTGCAAGTGGGGCATCATGTCGGAGGCGGAGTTGGCCGTGACGACGACCAACTGTTGGGCCACGATCGGCAGCTGGTCGGCCACCTGTTTCCATGAGACCGCCGTTACGGCCGCGTCGGCGATCGCTTCGCTGGTCGGGACGAAGTCCTGGCGCCACAACTCCTCGAAGTCGGCCATGAGCCGCTGTCCGCGCGGGCCGCGCCGGTCTCTGAGGTCCTCGGCGATGACGCCGACCCGCTCGGCCAGCTGGTCGCAGACTCGCGTCTGGACCGCGACGAACCGACTCACGGACACCAGCATCGAGTTACTCGTCCGCTTCCGGTCTCGGACTCGGCGTGCGGCACACGCCAGCACGAACGACTTCAGCGCGGTGAAGAGAGAGTCCGGCAGCTCCCGGCCCGGCACGTGGTCGGCCCGATGCCCAGGCGGCAGCCAGCGGTCCTGATCGAACACCGTGCGGACCAGGGGCAGCGGTTGCTCCGTGTCGGTGAAGAGCTGTTCGGGGCCGAAGTGACCAATGGGCTTCGGGACGTGGTAGATGAAGTCGGGGAGGACCTGCGATGTCGTGAGGAAGGGCGTATAGGTGTAGCCGACATAGCCGACCCTGGAACACGAGGACAGCAACCGCTCCACGCTCTCGTCCACTTTCGAGGGAGAGCTGAGCGTGCCCCTCGCGTCGCCTGTCGTGTCGATGACGAGCATGGGCCGGTCTTCGGGCTGTGAGGTGTGCATGAGCCAGTCGCGGACTCTGTCGACGATCCTACGGCTCTTCTTGATCACGAAGATCTGCGGGTGGGCAGGGGAAGGATGCCTGAGGCCTATGGCCTTGTACAGCGAGAAGTCGCCCTGCTCGCCACGGGTCGTCACGGACACGATGGGGAGGGCGCGGGCATGGGGCATGGCACCCGCGCCGATCCGACCGCCGGTTTCCGAACTCGCCGCGTACTGACTATCGAAGCCCAACAGCCCCTCGTCCACGCGCTGTTGCATCTGATCGCGTGCGGCATTGGTCGTACCGGCCAGAATGACGACCGTGCCGTAGCCGGCGTCGACCGCCTTGGCGGCCAGGGCGATCACCGAGGTGGACTTGCCCGAGCCGACGGGCGCCATGACGAGACCCGTGCGCCGCCAACTGCCCGGCCGACGAGGGTCCTCCAGCTGGGACAGCAGGTCACGGGTGACATCGTCCAGCTGACGGACCTGTGCCGGCGGCAGGATCCGCTCGTACTCCAGGAACCTCAGATAGCGCTCCCAGAACTCCCGTCCTCGGGTGCCATCACCGTCCGGCGACCACGGCTCGTGGTCCCGGTCGTCCTCCAGAACGGCGGGCCGCGTGACGAACTGGACGACGGAAGCCTCCAGTTGCCTCAGCAGAACCGCCCTGTCGACCGCGAGGCCCCGCGCGGCGAGCAGGGTGACGACCGAGTGCACGGTCTCGTGCAGCTCGCCCGCCTCCGCCTGCCGGTCCTGCGGCAACATCGCCAGCGCCACCCGCAGCGCGAGGTCGGTGGCATCCGCGGGCTCCGTCGCCGCCCCGACGCTCTCCGGCGGTTCCGTACCGCCGGTCGCCAGGGGGAGCCCGAGCAGCTCCAGCGTCCGACCCCATGCGACGCCCGCCGCCGTGGCCTCCGCGGCGATCACCTCCTCGCCGTCCGGTCGGCCCGCCACCGCCGACAGTCGTCCCCCGCCGCCCTGACCCGAGGAGATGTACCGGTCCAGCACCCGGTTAAGCCGCATGGTGTCGTGCTCCGTCAACGCCTCTTCCAGGCGGGCCCGCACCTGGGGAGCGGGCGTCAGTGTCACCGGGCCGCCGGTGTCCGTGTCCAGTGCGTACAGCCCGGAGCCGAGCAGCTCGGCCAGGTCCTCGGTCGTGGCCTCGGGCACCAGCTCTTGGCGGAGCACATGGAGCAGGGCCAAACTCAGCCGGTCGAACACGGAGGTCAGCATCGCCAGACGGGCGGCCGAGGGCGACGCGGTGCGCAGAAATCCGTCCGTTCGGGCCTCGGCGCTTCTGCGGGCAGGGGGACGGCCCGTGCCGAGCGGAGTCGGGCGGCCGGCGGGCGGGATCAGGGCCGCCGAGCAGCCCTCGGGGGCGGCCAGCATCACTGTCCGCGACCAGCGCCCGAGTGCGTGAGGGGAGAGCGAGAGCACCGGCAGCGCGAGCCACTCGTCGGGGTCCGCCTCGCCGACGGCCAGCAGCGGAGGCAGCCGGAAGCGGAGTCCCGTGTTGCCGGTGCCCGGGGCGTCCGGGGACACTCGCACGGTCGGCAGATCGAGTCCGGTGCGCCGCCACAGCTTGGGCGGCAACGGGTTGAGCAGGGCCACCGGTTCATGGCCCGCCCAGGCCCGCAGCTGCTGCCAGATCTCTGGTGCCCGCCAGGCAGGTGCCGCGCAGTCCGACACCACGACGATCAGCCGACGGCCGTCGGGGGAGCCCAGCTGACCGGTCGAGGTCGGCAGGCCCTGACGGTCGGTGAGGCCGACGCCGTCATCCGGGTCCACGGTGAGGTCGCGCACCTGCAGGGTGCGGAACGCGCCGAGTCGGTCGAGCAGCCCCGCGAAGGCGCTGACGGTCTCCCGCCACACCTGCATCGAGGGCGAGCGGTCGACAACGAGCACGAGGTCGAACCAGCGTTCTGGAGCGGGAGCGAAGACCGGGATCAGCTCCCCGCTCCGGGCGTACCCCGCCACGGTCGCGTCGAGGTCGAGCGCCTGCCGCCGCCCCGTGCGCCACGGGCGTTTCCAGGGGCGCAGGGCACGCGTCATCTCCAGCGCCGACGGCAGCGCCGTCGCCCGGGGGACGGCGACCGCGTCACCGGGGACTTGGCCGGTGGATCCGGGCAGCCGCTCGTGGAGGGGACGGGCCGACCGGTTCTCCGGTGCCGTCGGAGGGCTCTGGCGCACAAAGTCACCGACGCGCGGCAGGCGCTGGACGGACGGCCCGGTCCATGCGGGAGCCTGCGCCGACGCCGGCGCCGGTTCTTCGGGTGCGGGCGAGGCCGAGCCGGCGGCCATACGGGAGGCCAGCCACAGCGCCTCCGCGAGCGCCGTCCCGTCAAGCCCCGGAGCCATGGCGCCGATCGCCGACACGGCCCCGTTCAGGCCGGTGACCCGCTCCACGCCCGGGGAATCCCCCGGCCCGTCCGCTTCCTCAGGCACCGGTCAGCTCACGCAGGATCAGTTCCCTGACCTCCTCGGCGGCGGCTCCCTCCGGCGCCTGGGCACCGGTCAGGACGTGCACGGCGTTGAGCAACTGGTCCACGGCCAGGCTCTCGCCCGCCCGCAGCCGGTCGACGAACGTGACGATCAGCGAGTCGACCGGACCCGAGGGCGCCACATCGGTCTCGAAGTGGGCCGCCACCACCCTCCGCAACGACTCCGTGTCCGGCATCGGCATCGTGTACCGGATGCAGCGTCGCAGGAAGGCGGCCGGGAAGTCGCGCTCGCCGTTGCTCGTCAGCACAATGAAGGGGAAGTTGTCGCACCGCACGCGGCCCTTGACGATCCGATGGACGGCATCGCTCTCCCATTCCCGCACGTCCACGTCGTCGTCCCGGTACCGCGCCAGCTCCGGGATCTCGAACTCCCCGTGCTCCAGCACGTCCAGCAGATCGCTCGGCAGATCGAGGTCGCTCTTGTCGATCTCGTCAATGAGCAGGGCGCGGGGCTGCTCGGACGGCGCCTTCGACGGCAGCAGTGCCGTCCCCAGCGGTCCGAGCTGCAGGAAGGGGGCAATGTCGTCGGTACCCGAGTCGCCGCCCAGGCGTTGCGCGTGGATGCGCCCCAGGGCGTCGTAACGGTAGAGCGCGTCCACGAGGGTGCTGCGTGAGGTGATGTGCCAGCGCAGTGGCTCCCCGAGCCGCAACTCCGTCGCCACCTGCTTGATGACCGACGACTTGCCGGAGCCGGGCGCGCCCGTCAGCAGCAGCGGACGGCGCAGGGCGAGCGCGGCGTTCACGGCCTCGACGAGCCCGGGTGGCGGCTGGAACCGCTCGGGCCGGGGCTGCCGGGGGAAGGTGCGCCAGGGCGGCGGGGCACCGAGGTCCACGTCCCGGGGGGTGCCGTCGCCGACGTAGAAGGGTGTCCAGGTCATCGCGGGTTCTCTCCATCGACCGAGTCGTTCGCGAACGCATCGCAGAAGTCCAGCCATTGCTCGTCCAGCCACACGGAACGCACCCGGGCGAGATCAGTATGCTCGTGCGCCGGGTCCCCCTGCTTCCAGGAGGTGCGGTAGGCGGCGCTGAACTCTCCGGGGAGTCTCGCCCAGTTGCGTTCCACGCTGTCCTGCGACGCCTGCGGCAAATCTCCCGTGCCGTCCGGCCACAGCACCATCGGGGCGTACGCGAGCAGGGGTTCCAGGAGTTCCTGGAGCCGCTCCGGGCGGTGTCGCAGCGCCAGCGCGCCGCCGTAGCAGCCGTTGCCGAGGCTCTCCACCAGCTTCTGCACCGCGCTGAGTTCGGCCTTGTCGAGCCAGTTCACGGGCGTGGCCGGGCCGTCCTTCATCTCGTCGAGCTGGTTCCGGGCGAACTCGTTGATCAGGCCTAGGTGGGCGGGGAGGTTCAGCCGGTCGCTCCAGCGCAGGACGATGTCGTAGTAGAGCCCCAGTCGCTGCCCGAGCCTGGCTTCCTCGGGGCGCCAGCAGGCGAGCAGCGCGGCGGGCGCTGCGATGTCGATGCGTTTGAGCCTGAATCCGGTGCACCGGGCCTGCCGGGTCGCCCAGGCGAGCACCGCGCCCAACCGCTGTTCGACGCCGGCCTGCGTCGGAGGGCAGCGGAAGTCCTCACGTCCCACGAGGGTTTCGCCGTCCAACAGCCAGACGAGAAGGGTCTCGGGCCACTCGTCGGCCATCGCGGAGTGCAGGCTGACCACCAGCCGCAGCCTGTTCTCGGCGGCTCGACGTGCCTGGGCGGCGAAGGCGTCGACGAGTTCCACGCCGGCCCCGATGCCTCGCGCCCACCCCGTGAGTCCGGGCGTTCCCGCCGCGAGACCGTCTTCCACGGCGAGCGCGGCGACGAAGGTGGCGAGAGGCGCCGTTGGACTGCCCTTGGCGCGAGGAACTCGCAGGCACAGCGACTCGACGCAGTCACGCAGCAGTTCGTCCCCGTCGGACGCGGACGCAGACGCGGGCCGGCCGGCCGCCGTCACATAGGCGCGGCGGATGCGTTCCGACTCGGGGAGGCTGCCTGGCCAGGACGACAGAAGGAACTCGCGGGTGCGTACGGCGGTCGCGAGCCGGTCGACCGTGCGCAGGGCGTGGGCGAGGTGCTGGTCGGCGGTGGCCTGGTGCCGGTCAAGGGCCGCCAGGGTCCGGCGCAGCCGGGCCAGATCGCCGGAGGTGACGATCGGCAGGGCGGGAGCCGCATCGCCGAGCGGGTCAAGGGCCAGCCGCAGATCCTCCTCACCCAGCGGCCCCAGCAGCGCGCCGTCGGCCCTGTGCCGTGCGTTGCGGGCGAACCAGGATCGGGCATCCAGGGAGAGGCCGTTCAGCGTGACCAACTGGGAGCTGGTGCTCGCTTCCTTGTCCACGGCCTTTTCCAGGCCGAGGCCGGAGCGGGCTCGGTGGGCGGCTTGCTGATCGGAGTGGCGCAGGGTGTAGCGGCCTTCGGACATCAGGTGGAGTCGCGTGTTGGCGGCGGTGACGACCTGTTCGAGGCGGGCGGCCAGGACGTATGCCTCCAGTTGCAGCCGGCCTCACCGACGGCGCACCCTGCCCGGTCTGCGGCTCATGCGCCCACCCGGCCCCCGCCCAAGCCCCCGACGGACACCCCACCCGCGAAGCCGAACAGGCCGCCGAGGAAACCCACCAGCAAGCTCAGCACAAGCGCGACACGGTCGCAGCTGAGCTGCAGAAGCTGCGCGAGAGCGCCGCAGGCGCCACCGGCGCTCTTCTTCCAGAGCGTTGAGGTCCTGTTCGCTGAGCAAAGCCTGTTCGGCGGCGCCGAGCGTGTCGAAGTCCTGGGAGGCGGCGGCGTCGGTGGCGTCGTTGGTGCGCATGTCCAGGGCCTGGGTGAGGTTGGCGGCGGTACGTGAAGTTGGCCGACGCCCCGGACATGGGACGACCTTCGGGGCTGCCTGGCATCCGTGACCGTCGAGGGCGACACGCCGAACGCCGCGACGCCCACCTCGCGCAGATCACCACCGCAGAACAGCGCCTGTGACAAACGTCTGCGGTGCAGCGGGCGTTGTAGACCGCTACAGGTGGAGGCCGCCGGTGACACACCGCTGGACACCCTCACGACCGAACACCACCAACTCACCCACCTGGTGCGTTGCCGGTGGCCAGGTCGGCGAGGTGGCGGGCGGTGTTGTGGGCCAGTTCGAGTGTCTTCAGGTGTTCGACGGCTGTGCCTAGGGTGGTGGCGAGTTCGGTGAGTTCGGTGGTGCGGGTTCTGGCGGTGGTGGCGGCGGTCACGGCCTGGGCGTGCTGGTCGTCTGCGGCGGCTCGCCGGGAGGCTGATGCGTCGATGTCGGCAGCGGTGCGTGAACCTCGTGCAACTCCACTCCTGTTCCCGGGTGGCCAAGTCAGCCCGCACCGGCATGCTGACTGGATCGAATGAGATCTAGCCTGCCATACGTCCGGGGGTATATCGACGTTCACGGCCTGGTGCTCCTTGCTGGTCGAATGCGGGACGGTGCCCTTCACACAGTAGGACGCCTGCGTTCACCAGCGGGAGCACCGCCACCGCCGGCCTGTCCGCCCGCAACGCCACCCACGAAACCCTCTCCCGGCAACAGGCCGAACTCACCCGGAAACTCGACACCGCCCGCGGCACCGCCCCCACCCTGGCAGCCCACATCGACGACCTCACCCGCACCATGCCTTCGGTGCGTCGGCGACGGATGTCGATGTGGGCCTGGGCGGCCTGTTCGGCTTCCTTCTGCGCGGACGGCTCCCCCATCAGGCAGCGCCGGGTGCGAGAAGCCGAGGGCCGGAAGAGGCTGGGCGGAGGCACCGGCTCGTCCAGCGTCCTCCGCCACGGACACCAGCGCACCACCGACCGCGCGCACGCCCAAACCTGGTCGGTCGCTGGTTCGCGGCCTTGGCTCCCGACGTGGGGCCCCGCACCCGGAAGGACCCAGGTTCACTCTATTGAGCCCAATACCCCAGCGGTTGTCTGCCGAACGGTTCGAAAGTCCCTGCGGACAGCCCTCAACCCGGCGTTCCGCTCCTCTGGCCGGGACTGGACCACGCGGTCATCGAGAACGTTACGGGCACCGGTGCCGCGCGACCAACGTCAGGATCAGCCGTGAGATGCCGATAGACACCTCAGGAATGTTGTCTTCCTGGATGTTGGCGTTCATGCGCAGTGCACTGTAGGGCGATCAGGCGGTTGGCGGCCGAGGTTGATGAGGATCTCTGGATTTCCCCACCCGCACTCAGGACGTTCCCCAGAGCTGCTCTTGTTCCCCAGGGGGCCTGGCCAGCGCCGTCGAGACGAGTCCGCCCGGCCTCCGCAGGGGCTCACCTGACTCCGGGGAGCTGAGCGTTTCGCTGATGTCAGTCGTCTCGGCCCAGCGCTTTGCGGGCGGTGGCGAGGATCTCCTCGGAGACGGGTTCGCCCTTGGTTGCGCGCGCGAGGACGAGTGCGCCGACCATGGTGCACAGCCGACTGAGGCCGTCGTCCTGGTCCGTGGCGAGACGCTGTGCCATCTCGCTGACGCCTTCGCTGTACTGGTGCTGCGCCGCGGGACCGCCCTGGCCGCGCGCGATGTCGGCTGCGAGGGCTGCCACAGGACAACCGCCGGCCACGTCGTCGCGGTGCTCGGTGGACAGATACGCGTCGATCTCGGCCCCAGGAGAGGCAGCCTCGGTCGCAGTGCCTCCGACCGAGGCTGCGAAGGCGTGCGTGGTGGCCTCGTCGAAGAGCGCTTCCTTGGAGGCGAACTGCTTGTAGAAGCCGCCGTGAGTCAGTCCGGCCGCCTTCATCACGTCCGCGACGCTGATCTGGCCTCCCTGCTCCTTGAAGAGTCGCGACGCGGTCTCGACGACGCGGCGCCGGTTCTCTTCCGCCTGCGCCTGCGATACCCGGCCCATCGCCCACCTCCCAAATAGATGACACTCGCCATCTATAGTAGGCTCGACTTTAGATTATGCACGTAATCTATTCGCGAGGGCCGCCGGTGCGGCCCCTGACCTACCGGAAGTGATGGATCATGGAACTCAAGGGTGCGACCGCTGTGGTGACCGGCGCCAACCGGGGGCTGGGACGCCGCCTGGCCGAGCAGCTCGTGCAGCGCGGGGCGAAGGTGTACGCCGCTGCCCGCCGGCCGGAGACCGTGGACCTGGACGGCGTCACGCCGCTGCGGCTCGACGTCACGGACCAGGCCACGATCCAGGAGGCCGCCCGTGTTGCGTCCGATGCGACGCTGCTGATCAACAATGCCGGTATCTCCCTCGGCACCCCGCTGATCGCCGGCGACCTGGCGGCCGTCCGCGCGGAGATGGGCACCAACTTCCACGGGCCGCTCGCCGTCACCCGCGAGTTCGCCCCGGTCATCGAGGCCAACGGCGGCGGAGCCGTCCTGAACATCCTCTCCGTGATCTCCTGGTGGCACCCGGCCCAGGCCGGCTCCTACGCGGCGTCCAAGGCCGCAGCCTGGGCGATGAGCAATGCCGTCCGCGAGGAGCTGGCACCCCGCGGTATCACCGTCTCCGCGCTGCACGTCGGCCTGATGGACACCGACATGACCGCCGGTATGCCCACGGCGGACAAGGCGGACCCGGCCGACGTCGCCGCCCAGGCCCTGGACGGCATCGAAGCGGGCCTGCCCGAGATCCTCGCCGACGACGTCACCCGGCAGGTCAAGCAGGGGCTGTCCCAGACGCACGCCCTCAGCTGAGCCCACCGGGGCGGCGGCCCTCACCCGCTCGTCCACGGTGACCGGCCTGTGGACCCCGCGGTCGCGGGCCCGCCTCGCCACCCTGATCCACCCAGCAGACAACGGCCAGGAGACCGCCGACGCGTCCACTGCCCGCGGGGCCCGACGGGGCAACGAGCGAACCACAGCCTTCAACAACACGCAGAAAGTCCCCGTCATGAATGCACCAGGAACACCCCTGTCCCGTCCGCCGTCGTCGTCTTCGTACAAGGACGCGCCGACACGCTCGGTGTCCGTCCGCGATGTCGACTTCGTCTTCCGGCAGCTCGGACCCGAGGACGGCGTACCACTGATCCTCCTGAACCACCTGGCAGCGGTCCTGGACAACTAGGACCCACGCATCGTCGACGGAATCGCCGCCCGCCGCCGCGTCATCGCCTTCGACAACCGCGGAGTCGGCGGCTCAGGCGGCACCACACCCCGCACGGTCGAGGACATGGCCCACGACGCAGCCATGTTCATCAACGCCCTCGGGCTCGACCTGGTCGACCTGTTCGGCTTCTCGCTGGGCGGCTTCGTCGCACAGGTCATCGCAGCCGAGCAGCCGCACCTGGTCCGCAAGCTCATCCTCGCGGGCACCGGCCCCGCCGGCGGCCAGGGCATCGACAAAGTCACGGCGATCACGCTCCGCGCCGCACTCAAGGGAGCCCTGACCCGCCAGGACCCGAAGCAGTACCTCTTCTTCACCGACACCACCCACGGCCGACGCGTCGGCCGCGCCTTCCTGCAACGGCTGACGGAACGTACCGACAACCGCGACAAACCCATCGCCCCGCCCTCGTTCCTCGCCCAACTCAAGGCCGTCCACCGATGGGGCCCTCCAGACCCCGTCCGACCTCTCGGGCATCCGCCAGCCGGTCCTCCTCGCGAACGGCGAGCGCGACCGGATGGTGCCGAGCCACAACACCCTCGACCTGGCCGCACGCCTGTCCCACAGCCAACTCGTCCCGCTCTACCCCGACGCAGGGCACGGAGGGATCTTCCAGTACCACGACGACTTCGTGGCCAAGGTACTGGCCTTCCTCGAAGCTCCACTGGACGCCTGAGAACTGCCGCCCGCCATCCCGCTGCGGCTCCTGCTCCTCGCCATTCCCCGCACGATCCAAAACCGGAACAAGCGAGGAGGATGAGCACCTCTGGCCTGATTCAAAGATCCTCATCAAGGTGCCGTGCGGGAGGGCGGCGTCCGCTCGCTCGGCCCGTTGGGCTGACGTCTGTGCCGCTAGTCGGCAGTGTGCGGGGGTGTGGCCAGGGTGGTGTCGGGCACGATGGCGGCTTGGTCTGTCGCCGTGGCACATGCGGTACAGGTGTCGGCGAGCCGCCAGGTCCGGCCGCCGCGTTCACGTGTGAGCAGGAGTTGGATGGGGCCGGTGCAGCCTCGGTGGCGGGGGTGCCAGCGGCAGCCGCGTTCGTGGCACTGGCAGATCCGCAGGTGGTGTGGACGGGGGTTGGTGCGGGCGTGTCGGGCCAGGTGGGTGAGGGCTGCCGAGCGGGCGGCTGCCGCGGTGACCCTTGCGCCGCCGTGCGGGCACTGCTGGCAGACGAGGAGGAGTCCGCTGGTGTGCGAACGCAGTTCCACGGTCCAGGCGCGGGGCACTGGGCATGGTGTGCACAGTCTCATGGCGTGTGGTCTTCCTCTCGTGTGCCGCGCCGGGTTTCGTCTGAGTGGGGGCAGCCGTTCACCGTAGTGCAGACCTCTGCCCTCCTGCTGCCGTCGTCGCCACCTGGGTAAATAGGGCAGAGATCTGCACTGACAGGGCAGGGGTCTGCCCCGTCGGATGGACGGGTGACGATCTTGCCGCCCGACCCGGACCTCGACGCGCTGCGGCTGGAGCTCGCGCGTCTGCGGGCCCGCGAGGGTGGTCCTATGACGAGCTCGCCGCCCGCAGCGGCCTGTCCCGGCGCACGGTCATCGAGATCGAGCAGGGTCGCACCATCGGTTCCCTGAAGACCTGGCACGCCCTCGCTCACGTGCTGGGAACCCCTTTTGACGAGCTGTTCGGCACGCTGTGCCGCGGCCACGACCTGCCCCGTCCCGTCGCCGACTGACGGCCCAGAACCGCTCGTCAGCAATCACCCGAAACGGCGACGCCGTATCGAACGTGCTGCCGCCGCTTCGTACGCCAGTTGCCCCGCATAGGGCTGACCGGGCGATACGACGGCAGCGCTGCCGCGTGTGCGGTGTGTTGGCTGGCAGGTTCGCCCGCATGTGCTCCCTGCCTTCGACTTCTGCTCGGCACTGGGACGGCAGCCCCGTCGCCGTGCCTGTGCGTCGTTCCCTGCGGGTGACCCCCGGCGGCGTCAGCCGGCTGCTGCGCTGCGGTCAGGCCGGCCGCTGCCGGGACTGCGGCAACCGGATCGAGTGGTACCACCGCAGCGACCAGCGGCTCGTCCCTCTCCACCCGCACGAAGTGCAGGCCGATGAGGTACCCGCTGGCTGCCACTGGCAGGTCAGTTCCGGAGTCGCGCACCCTGCGGGAGACGGCAGCGCCTGGTGCCGCCTGCCGCACGCCCTGCTGTGTCCCGCCCGGGATGCCCCCGCCATTCCCGAACTGGGCCAGCTGCGCCGGGTGCTGGCCGTGAACACCCGCCGCCTGATCGACGCCGGCCGCTTCACCCCGCCCTCCGCCCCACCCAACGGGACGACGTCGCAGACGCCGGTGTGCCGCCCGGCCCGGCCCATCGTGCAGATGCTGTACGTGCGTTACCTCGCCGCCCACCCGGTGCAGGAACTCCAGTGCGTTACTCAGACCCGGCGTCGCGAGCGCTGCACCCGCCTACTGCTCGCCCCCGATGCCCTGGCCGGGACCTGGAGGCTGCTGCCTGCCACCGCGTCACGGGGCCAACTGGCATTGCCCGCCGAGGTCATGGCCGTCTACGACCTCAGCGCCCTGCCGTATGCCGAACAGTTGCGCTGGCGGGCCCAGCGCTGCCCGCAGCACGCCGCCACCCCCACGGCCGCCGACCTGGCGGTGGCCGACTGGGAACCCTTCGACCCGCTCATCCACCATGACCACATCCACAACCGCCTGCCCACCCGTAACCGGCCCCGGTCGTCGGGCCGTGCGCAGAAGGTGGTTTGGCCGTGACGTCGCACCACGCCGTTGAGATCGTTCTGACCCGGCCCCTCACGGCTGGCGAGCTCAAGCGCGCCGGCCGCAGCGTGCCTCTGGCCGCGAACGCCGACCGGACCCGGCTGATGGCCGTGCAACGCGCGTACAGCCCGGGCAACGCCCTGCACGTGCTGCGGCGCCGGCTGGGCTCGCGATTGCCCATCGACGTCCTCAGTACGCACTATCCGGACCGGCACGGTCAGGTGCGGCTCAATGTCGCCTTCAGCCGCAGCGCCGAGGCGGCCATCCGTCAGGCTGCAGCTGCTTTGGGCCAGCGGCCGAAGGAATTCCTGGGCCAGAGCGTCACGGCAGCACTTGCCCGGCAGCAGCAGGACCGCTGTCGGCTCCTGGAGATCCGGCTTCAAGGCCTGCTCGCCCACCACACGCCCGAAGAGGTCCTGGCCTGCGCGGCCACTGCCCTTTCCAGCCGGCACCACCGCTGCCCGCCGACGCGGCCGTAAGCCCCTCCCCTGTGCCAGGTCCTCCCCGGAGGGCCGCCATGGCAGTCCCCGTCTTCTGCTTCTCGCGGAGGGTTTGTTGCACACGTCCACCGACGAACAGGTCCACGCCGCCGATGTCTTCCGCGCCGGTGATCACCTCGTCCTGCAGGCCGGCGCAGGCACCGGAAAGACCACCACCCTCGCCCTGCTCGCCTCCGGCACTCAGCGTCGCGGCCGTTACCTCGCCTTCAACAAGGACATCGCCCGCGACGCCGCCTTGCGCTTCCCTCGCACCGTCCAGTGCAAGACGGCCCATGCCACGGCCTACGCCGCCGTCGGCCACCGCTATGCAGGCCGTCTCAACAGCCCCCGCCAGCCCGCCTGGAAGATCGGCAAGGCGCTCGGCATCACCCGGCCCCTCCGAGTCGGCGAGCACGAGATCAGCCTCAGGACGCTGTCCCACACCGTGCTGCGCACCGTGACCCGCTTCTGCCACTCCGCCGACCGCGCCCTGGCCCGCCACCACGTCCCGTCCCTGCGCCGCCTGACAGCACCCGCCGAACACACCCAGCTTGCCCAGGCGGTCCTGCCGTTCGCCGACCGTGCTTGGGCCGACCTGCACAACCCCGACGAAGGCGTGGTCCGCTTCGAACACGACCACTACCTGAAAATGTGGGCCCTGACCGAACCGAAGATCGAGGCGGACTTCCTCCTTCTCGACGAAGCCCAGGACACCAACCCGGTCCTGGAACAGGTCTTCTCCGCCCAGCGCGACCACGCGCAGCTCGTCATGGTCGGCGATTCCGCCCAGGCCATCTACGGCTGGCGCGGCGCCCGCGATGTGATGACCGGCTTCGACGGCACTCAGCTGACGCTCACCCGTTCCTTCCGCTTCGGTCCTCTCATCGCCGAGCAGGCCAACCGGTGGCTGGAGCTCGCCGAGGCGCCCATCCGCCTGACCGGCACCGACACGATTCCTGCCGAAGTCGGTGACCTGGCCTGCCCGGACGCGGTGCTGTGCCGCACCAACATCGGCGCCATGACCGAGGTCATGCGCCTGCTCTCCGACGGTCACCGCGTCGCTCTGACCCGCGGCGGGCATACCCTGGCCGCGCTGGCACTCGCCGCCCGCGACCTCAAAGACGGCCGCCGAACCGCCCACCCCGAACTCGTCCTCTTCAGTTCGTGGGGCGAGCTGCAGGAGTACGCCGAACACGACCCCGCCGGACGGGATCTGCAGCCCTTCGTCGACCTCGTCGACACCCACGGCCCCGACGCCATCCTCGCCGCGATCAACCAACTCACCGACGAGAAGAACGCCGACGTCACCGTCTCCACCGCCCACACAGCCAAAGGCCGCGAATGGCCCACCATCAAAATCGCCCACGACTTTCCCCCGCCCAAGGACACCGATCAGCACGACGCCCAGGGCCGCCCGATCCTCGAGCCGGTCAATGACACCGACGCCCGCCTCGCCTACGTCGCCGTCACCCGCGGCCGCCACCACCTCGACCTCGGCGGCCTGTCATGGATCGACACCTACCTCGCCCCACCTCCTGCCTCCTGAGCGCCAAGTCGCGCAGACCTCGGCCCTGCTCTGCTCAGAACACGTCACGGTGTTGTGGCCTGCCCACCAACGAGGAGCGCACGGGCTGGGTGTGCGGCAGACACATGAGCTGTGCAGAGGACAGGGTGAGTAACATCCACTCCCAACGCATTGCTTATCGGGAAGGGAAGCGCCATGACCGAGACACCGGTGGAAACCACTGATCTCAAGGCGCAGTACACCGCCCAGGTCGCCGCCGACCTCGAACGCAACGCCAAAGAGCAGGAACGTCTCCGCGGGGAGATCGACGCCCTGCAAGACCAACTCCTGGCACTGCAGCAAGACCACACCGTGCTGGTCAACATGCAGCAGGCACTCGGCGCCGCAAGCAAACCGGAGCCGGCCTCCGCGGCCGAAGATGTCGCCGCACCTTCCGTTCCCCAGCAGAAGACCGCCACCAAGCCAGCAACCGGCAAGCGAACCCGAACCAAGAAGACCACTCCCCCACAAGGAAGCAAGCAGGCCAAGAAGCCCACCGCCAAGACCGCGGCCCCGAAGACGGCCCAGCCCACCCTCGTCGAACTCATCCGCCGCCACCTCACCGAACAGAGCGAACCACGCTCCGCCGCAGAGGTCGCCGCCGCACTCAGCCAGGTCCATCCCGACCGCCGCATTCAGACCACCGTCGTACGCACCACCCTCGAAGGACTCGTCGCCAAAAGCCACGCTCAGCGCACCAAGCAAGGCGCATCCGTCTTCTACACCGCCCCTGACACCCAGGAGCCGACCACACAGCCCCAGGACGACACACAGCGTGTGCAAGCCGGCTGAACACCTCAGACAACAGCAGACCTTGAGAATCCGAGGGAAGACACCGGATCGCCGACGCGCTATACGCGCGTTTTCCAAGTGTGGGTTTCGTGTGTACCGAGAGCTCGTACTCACCGTTCGCGTTCGTTCGCCATGAGGTGGTCCTCAACGTCGAACTGAGCGTTACCCGCCGCCTGCTGTATGTCGTACTCCAAGCGCGAGTAGATGACGGCATCGCCGGATCCTGGCCGGCGACTCCACCGGCGCCGTCGCCGACACTCGCGCCCCAGCCGACCGCCACCACCTCACCACGACCAGCGGACCGCCGCAGACAAAGCCTGCTGCTACCTGGAGAACAACACCGTCTTCGTCCGCTACGACTAGGCGCTCGCTGCCGGCTGGCCGATCGCCCGCGGCATCGTCGAGGGCGCCGACCGGCTCGACATCACTGGCAGCCGATGGAGCGTCCCCGGAGGGGAAGCCGTTTGACCAGAGCAAGCCTCTCTCCAGGGCCCAGTTGAACCCCGCGCCCTTCCTGACCGTCGACTACGACGGCCAGCGCCCGCCGTTCACCTTCGGAGCACGAGGGCAAGCTGCCAGCGGGCAAGTCCGGCCGCCACGTCATCCTCGCCGTGTGGAACGTGCACGACACCGCGAACGCCTTCTACGCCTGCTCGGATGTCAAGTTCTGAGCCCGTCTGGTACGCCATGAACGTGCGTGGCCCCTCCGCCGTCCTCGCTGCAGGGGCCACGCACTCGCGTCAGTCGCCGTGCCAGGCCCGCCACAGCGCGGCGTAGGCGCCGCCTGCGGCGAGCAGTTCGTGGTGGCTGCCTAGTTCGCGGATGCGGCCGTCCTCCATCACCGCGATCCGGTCGGCATCCTGCGCGGTGTGCAGCCGGTGCGCGATGGCGATGACGGTACGGCCGCGCAGCACGGCGGCGAGCGTCTGCTCGGTGTGGCGCGCGGTGGCCGGGTCCAGGAGTGCGGTGGCCTCGTCGAGGACCACGGTGTGCGGGTCGGCGAGCACAAGCCGTGCCAGCGCCGCCTGTTGGGCCTGCGCCGCGGTCAGCTGGTGGCCCCCCGAACCGACCACGATATCGAGTCCGCCGGGGAGTTCCGCCGCCCACGCCGCCATGCCGACGGCTTCCAGCGCATGCCGGACCTCCTCCTCGGCGGCGGGCCGCGCGCAGGTGATGTTCTCCCGCAGGGTGCCCCGGAAGATGTGATGTTCCTGGGTGACCAGTGCAATGCGGCGCCGCAGGTCCTCGGCGCTCAGGTCGACCAGGCGCACCCCGCCGAGCTCGACGGTGCCGCCGGTGGGTGCGTAGACCCCCGCGAGGAGCTTGCCGAGGGTGGACTTCCCCGAGCCGGACGGGCCCACGACAGCGAGGCGTTCGCCGGGCGCGAGGTCCACGTCCACACCGTGCAGGATGTCGCGGCCCCGCTGGTAGGCGTAGGTGACGCCGCGGGTGGCGAGCCGT
The DNA here is from genome assembly GCF_014650715.1 of Streptomyces bluensis. Lineage (GTDB taxonomy): Bacteria > Actinomycetota > Actinomycetes > Streptomycetales > Streptomycetaceae > Streptomyces > Streptomyces bluensis. Next base: position 41,107 of record NZ_BMVM01000030.1, read on the forward strand.
TCGCCCTGGGGGTGCTCGCCGGTGGGCCTCCGGTCGGCCGGGATTCTGCCGATGCCGAGCACCCGCGCGAGCGACGCGGCACCGATCTGGAGCTCGTCCATCCAACTCAGCATGTCGTCGAGGGGGAACAGCAGCTGCCGTACGTACAGCGTGGCCGCGACGGCCTGGCCCAGGGTGACGGCGTCATGGGTGTAGAGCAGGCCGCCGACAGCGAGCGTCGCGACCACGGGGATGACGTAGCTGAACTCGACCAGCAAGTACCAGGAACTGCGCAGCCACATGGTGTGGCGCTCGGCCGCATACGCCTCGCCGAGGTCGCGGTCCAGGGCCTGGCGCCGCCACGTCCGCAGCCGGAGCGCCTCGACCGTGCGGGCGCCGGGCACAGTCTCGGCGAGGGTGTCGCCAAGAGCCGTATAGCTGGCGCCCCTTCGGCGGTAGGCGGCGCCGGACCGGCGCAGGTACCACCGGGTTCCGCCCCAGAGCAACGGGATGACGACGAGGCTGGGCAGCGCAGTGAGGGGGCCCACGAGCATCAGCGCCGCGAACGTGAACAGGCACGTCATCAGGGCGATCAGGGTTTCGGGCACCGCGTAGCGCACGGTGTTGGTCAGGGCGTCGGTGTCGCGGGACGCACGGGTGAGGAGATCTCCGGGCTCGGCGTCCTCGACGGTGGACAGCGGCAGGCCCGCGACGCGGTCCACGAAGTCCTCGCGCACCTCGGCGGTGATCTTCTCCCCGAACTGGCAGGAGCGCCGCACGGCCCAGTGGGTCATGACGGCCTGGGCGAGCAGGGAGAGCAGCAGCCCGAGGCCGATGGCGTGGACGGTGGCGAGGGTGGTGGTGCCCTGCACGACCTCGTCGAGAAGGCGGCCGATCAGCCAGGGCCCGGCCAGGCCGCAGACCGCAGCCAGTCCGTGGCACACCAGCATCCAGGCCAGGTCGCGCCGGTGCCTGCGGGCCATCGCCAGACCGTGCGCACGCACCTGGGCGGTCTCGGCCACCGGCAGCCGGGCCCCGCTCATTCGCCGTTCCCCAGGGGCGCCGTGCCTGCGGCGGGCGCCTGCCCGGGCGGGTGGGAATGTCCGGCCTCGCGCTGGATCACCAGGCGGTAGTCCGCGCGGCGGGCGAGGAGCTCTCGGTGTGTGCCGGTGGCGACGACGCGTCCGTCGGGCAGGAAGGAGACCCGTTCGGCGTGGTCGAGGAGGAGCGGGCTTGAGCTGATGAGGACGGTGGTGCGGCCGGTCCGTGCGGCCCGCAGCCGGCGGGCGAGGACGTTCTCGGTGTGGGCGTCCACCGCCGAGGTGGGGTCGACCACGACCAGGACGTCGGGATCGGCAAGGACGGCCCGCGCCAGGAAGAGGCGCTGCCGCTGGCCTCCGGAGAATCGGCGCCCGTCGGCGGTGATGTCGGTGTCGAGGCCCCGGGGCAGTGCCTCGACGATGTCATCGGCGGCGGCCGCCCGCAGCGCCGCAGCGATCGCGGTGTCGTCGGCGGTACCGTGCGGGTCGAGGCTGGCACGCAGCGGACCGCGGAAGAGCCGGGGGCGGCTGTCGACGACGAGGATGCGGCGGCGCACCTCATCGGGCGCCGGGGTGGTGAGGAGCAGGCCGTCGTACCGTACGGGAGCGTCGGTGTAGCCGCCGAGCCGGTCGGCGAGGCGCAGGCCCTCGGCCGACGGTGCGACCACGGCGTGAAACGTGCCAGGCGTGGTGATGAACCCGGAGGTCTCGTCGGCGATTTCGGCCACCAGGGCGCCCATCGGCAGGGAGGCCTCCTCGGGCGCGGGTCTCGTCCGGATGCGGAGCACGGCGATGACGCGACGAGCGGCGACATGGGCCCGGGCGAACCGGTCGGCGGTCTCGGTGAAGATGCCCAGCGGCTCGACGAGGAAGGCCGCGTAGGCGTAGAAGGCGACCAGCTCGCCGGGGGTCACGGAGCTCTCCAGCGTGCCGTACGCACCGATCCAGGTGACGGTGGCGACCAGGAGCCCGGGCAGCAGCACCTGGGCGCTGCGGATCAAGGCCTCGGCCCCAGCGACCTTGGAGCCCGCCTTGCGCACCCTCTGGGAACGCTGGCGGTAGGAGCGGGCGAAGGAGGTCTCGCCGCCGACGCCACGCAGCACCCGCAGTCCCGCGACGATGTCGGTGAGCCGGGAGGTCAACTCGCCCTGGAGCCGCCGGTAGTCCCGCTGGCGCCGGTGCAGGGGCCGCAGTGTGTACCCCATGGCGAGGACGATCACCGGCACCACGACGATCAGCATCGTGCCGAGGACGGGCGACTGGCCGAGCAGGATCGCGGCGACGAGGACGACCGAGACCAGGGCGCCGACGGCCCGGCCCACGATGTCGAAGGCGTGCCCCAGAGTGTTCATGTCCGAGGTACCGATGCTGACCAGCTCACCGTCGTCCACGCGACGGGCCAGTGAGGCGCCGAGGGAGTTGGCGTGTCCGATTACGAGCTGCACGGTACGGAAGCCCGCCGAGAGGGCGTTGTACATGTTCAGGCGCCGCCGGACGGTGCCGGACACGGCCTGGACGGCGCCAAGTCCGAGCAGGACCGCCGACCAGGAGAGGACCGTGCGCATGTCGCCAGGTACCAGGCCCTCGTCGACGGCCTCGCGGATGACCACCGGTATGAGTGCCTGCGAGCCGAGCCACAACATGCCGAAGAACGCCGCCGCGCTCAAGGGCCAGGCATTGCGGCGCGCGAGCCACAGCAAGTACCGCGTGGCCGAGCGCGTATCCGGAACTCCCGGGTCTGCGACGGGCAGCGGGCGCATCACCCGAAGCCGTCCAGGGCGCGGCGGCCCGTCGGTCAAGGAGTTGAACACCCAGTTCCCCATATTCTCAAGAGTCCCGGAAGTGCACTGCGCAGGGCTTCGGCGGCCGCGCCGGCACGGTGTCCGGCGGCCGCCGGACGGGCGGGCCGCGGTCAAGGTTCGAGGACGATCATGCGCCGGCTCCAGAGCTCGACAATTTCCGCCGCCAGGCTCTCCTCCGTGGCGCTCTCCTGCTCCCGGTCGAGGAGGTCCGCCACGGTCACCGGGAATGCGGTAGTCCGCAGCAGTTCCCCTAGGCGGTGCGAGAGAGGTTCGGAACGGCCGCCAGTCAGCCGGAACCTCAGCGCGTACTGCCCCGTCCCCGCTGCCGCCCCGTCGTCCGCCTCGCGCGTCCACTCCAGGCTCACCTGCGGGGGCAGCCGCAGCGAGAGTGACCGGTACACGGAGGGGGCGACTGCCCGCTTCGTCACGGCGTACGGCCCGACGAACAGGGCATCGAGGCGCGTGGTGAGGAAGCAGACGAGGGCGTCCTCGACGCTCTGGACCACGGGCTCGACGTCGTTGTTGAACGACGTGTTGAGGACCACCGGGACGCCTGTCCGCTTCCCGAACTCGGTGATCACCTCCCAATAGCCGGGGTTGTGATCCCGCTCGATCACCTGGAGCCGGGCCGAGCCGTCGACGTGGGTCACCGCCCCGAGCAGGTCCCGTGCCTCGGGGCGCACCGCGACCGAGGCGACCATGTAGCGCAGCGGCATGCCGTCCTTGAAGTCAAAGAACCGGGCGGCCTCTTCAGCCACCGTGGCGGGCGCGAACGGCCGGTAGGACTCGCGCCGCTTGACGATGGCGTTGATGCGGTCCCGGTTACCGGCGGAGCGCGGGTCGCCGAGAATGCTGCGGTTGCCTAGCGCACGCGGACCGAACTCGGAGCGGCCCTGCACCCAGCCGATCACCTTGTCCTCGGCGAGGAGGTCGGCAGCCTCGGCGGCCGGATCGGAGGTGTGGCGGACCTCGACGAGGGACGACCAGCGGGACAGGGTCCGTTCGACCTCCCGGTCACCACCGATCGACGGGCCCAGGTAGGCGTGGCTCAGCGGGACGGCATGGTAGCGGCGCGGTGCCCGCGCGGCCGCGACGTAGTGGGCGGCGCCGGCCGAGGCACCCGCGTCGTGGGACGCGGGGTCCACGAACATCTCGTCGAACAGGCCGCTTTGGAGGATCCGGCCGCTCATGGTGCAGTTGAGCGCCACTCCCCCGCTCAAACACAGCCGGGTGTGGCCGGTCTGCTTCTGGGCCGCAGTCACGACGTGCAGGGCGATGGTCTCCAGGGCCTCCTGGACGGCGGCGGCGAAGTCCTTGTGCTCCTGGGTGAAGGGGGCGCCCTTGGCCCGGGGGTGGAAACCCTGGTCGACGAAGTACGGAAGGACGTCGTCGACGTCGAGCTCGTACCCGCCGTCCGGCGTGAGGTCGTAGAGCCGTTGGAAGTGCTTGCGGAAGCGCTCCGGGTTGCCGTACGGAGCCAGGCCCATGACCTTGTACTCGTCAAAGAGGCCATAGCCGAGCATTTCGATGGCGGTCCGGTAGAAGAAGCCCAGGGACTCGCGGATCCCGTAGGTGCGCACGGGCTCCGCGGCCAGGTCGCCGCCACTCCCGGACATCACCGAGATGGACTCCTTCTCCCCCCGCCCGTCCATCACCACCACTAGGGCGTCGGAGAATCCAGAGTGGTAATAGGTGCCGCTCGCATGGGAGGTGTGGTGGCGTACGAAGTGCAGCAGGGCTGGGTCGATATCGTGCCCCAGCGTCTCAGAAAGGCGCTCGGTTAGTAACTCCCGAGTATACCTGCGCGGTTGGCGGGGCCGCTCCGCGTAGACGAGGTCCAGATCCTTGTCAAGCTCGGCCTCCGTCCAGTAGAAGGCGATTCCGTCCAGCTCCGTGGGATTAATTCCGGCTTGTTCCAGGCAGGCCCGTATCCCGTACTCGGGGAATTTATTGGTGTGCTTGACTCGATTCAGCCGTTCCTCTTCAACCGCCGCCACGACAGCGCCGTCGCTCACTAACGCGGACGCCGAATCGTGGCTCAGCTCGATGGGCCAGTTATCGCCCAACTCATCGCGCTCCGTGGCAAATCCGCAGCTCAGTCCGAGCACGTTCATACGCACCTCCCGGAGACTGTATCCAGTTCTGGACCGGTTCGGGTGAGCATTTGATCGTGTACCAGTAAGTGGCGTCAAGCGGCGGCAGACCGCGTGAAGCGCACCCGGCGGCCATGCGACACTCGACCCGCTTGGATAGTTTTTCCATTCACCAGAAGTTTTCGCCGAGCAGGCAGGAAGGTACGTAACGCATGTTGGCCCAGCAGCCCTTTCTGCTCTATTCCGCGGACGGGAGCCCCCGCCCGCCAGCCGTTCCCACTCCCGAGGCACTGGCCTGGGCCCGGGCGTGCACGGGCGGCCGCATTATTTCCGTCGAGCCCCTGGCCGCGGGCGCCGCGCATCACAACGTGGCGCTCACCGTCCAAGGAAGCCCGCCCCGCCGCATGGTGCTGCGCTGGTCCGCCAGCCGACGGGCCCAGGACGACGTCCGGCGCACAGCGGTCCTCAGGGAAGCTGCAGTGCTGCTGCTCCTTGAGCACGCGCGGCTCCCCACCCCACGCCTGGTCGCGTCCGATCCCGACGGGACGTGGTGCGGGGCGCCCACACTGCTCATGACGTGTCTGGAGGGCGGGCAGCCCGACGCGGACACCGCACGGTCGCCGGACTTCGTGTCCCACCTGGCCGAGGCCGCCCATGCCATTCACCGGGTCGACCCGCCGGCGGCCCCGTCGGACGCCGTGGTTCCGTTCCAGCCGTACAACGACCTGGCGGCCCCCCGGCCACCGAAGCACAGCGGCAACCCGGCCGTGTGGGAGCGCGCGTTCTCCGCTGTACGGGCAGGAGCGCCGACCGCGCCGACGGTGTTCATGCACCGCGACTTTCACGCGGGCAACACCCTGTGGTCCGGCACCAGGCTGACCGGCGTCGTCGACTGGAACACCGCCTCGCTCGGCCCGGCCGCCTTCGATCTGGGCCACATGCGCTGGAATCTCGCCGTCTCGGTCGGCACGGGCTTCGCCGACGGCTTCGCCGCCCACTACGACAGGCTCGCCGATGCGGCGGTCCACCACCCATACTGGGATGTGGCGGCCGTGGTCGATCTGCTGCCCGACGACGGCCTTGAGCCGAGGGTCCTTGAGCGCCTTGAGCCGTACCTGGCCGCGGCGCTGGCCCGGCTGTAGGTGTCAACTCCGGGCCGCTCCGCGTCGTTCGACTGTGTGCCGTGCGCAGTCGAACGGAGGACCCCCGGTGAAACAAACTTAATCCTCGCGACAAGTGCAGATAGATTGGCAGACATGGTTGATTCATCGTCTGCCGTCAACACGTTACTCAGCGCCGACGGCGGCTGGACGCCGGTCACGGAGGGCGAGTCGGGAGCCAGCGTCTTCCGCTCGGCCGACGGCTCGCGCTACGCCAAATGCATCCCGGCCGTGGCGCTGGCCGAACTCGAAGCGGAGCGCGACCGCGTCGACTGGCTCAGCAAGCAGGGCGTGCCCGGCCCGAAGGTCCTGGACTGGCGTGCCGACGACACCGCTGCGGCCCTGGTGACCAGCGCCGTCGCGGGTATCCCGGCCGACCAGCTCCCGGCCGCGACACTGCTCACCGCGTGGGACGCCATCACCGACGCCGTACGCCAGTTGCACACCCTGCCTCCGCAGCAGTGCCCCTTCAGCCGTGACCTGACTCAGATGTACGCCGTGGCCCGCGACGTCGTCGCCCGCGGCGCTGTCAACCCCGACTTCCTCCCCGTCGAGCAGCAGCAGACCCCTCCTGACGAACTCATCGCCCGCCTCGCCCCGCACCTCGACCAGCGCCTCGCCCAGGAGGCCCAGGACACCGTCGTCTGCCACGGAGACCTCTGCCTTCCCAACATCATCCTCGACCCCGACACCCTGACCGTCGCGGGCTTCATCGACCTTGGCCGCCTCGGCCGTGCCGACCGCTACGCCGATCTCGCCCTCCTCCTCGCCTCCGCCCGCCTGGAGAAGTGGACCGACGACGAGCAGACCGACGCCGCGGAGAAGGCCTTCGCCGAGCGCTACGGCATCACGCTCGACCGCGACCGGGAACGGTTCTACCTGCACCTCGACCCCCTCACCTGGGGGTGATCCCGCACCAGGCTCACTGACGCACGCGCTCTGCGGCCGCGGAGCGCGTGCGGCGGCCCGCGCAGAGGCCTCAGGCCGTGCCGAGGACGACGAGACGACGGCTGCTGATCGTGAACGTACCGCCGTCCTCGTCCATTACCCGCGCGTCGGAGAAACCGGCCGTGCGGAACCACTCCACTATTTCCGGGGCGGTGAACATCCGGACGCTGAAGCCGGCCCGCTCCACCTTTCCGTTCAGGACCGTGATCTTCTCCGAGAAACAGCGGCTGGCCTCGGCATCGAGCTCATGGATCTCCACCGCCATGTCCTCGCCCCGGCGCAGCACGTCGACGTGCCGGTCGTGGTTGGCTCGCATGCTCGGCACGTGCCGGTACGGCGAATGCATGTCGAGCAGGAACCGGCCGCCGGGACGCAGCGCCTGGCGGTAACGGCGCAGGATGTCGCGGTCGGTCTCGTCGTCGAAGTAGCCGAATGAGCTGTACCACGAGACGGCCACATCGAATTCGGCAGTGAAGGACATCTCCCGCAGGTCGACCTGCCGGTAGTCCACGTCGACGCCCATGGTTCGCGCGCCGTCCGCAGCGTTGGCCAGAAAACGCTCGTCCCGGTCGACGCCAACCACGGAATAGCCTTGTGCGGCGAGAATGTTGGCGTGCCGCCCGTGTCCGCACGGAGCGTCCAGGACGTCCATGTTCTGGCCGATATGGCCCAACTTGACCATGCGCGCTACTTCCCGCTCACTCAGCTCCACGGTGAGATCGGGAAGGTCGAAGTGGTCATAGTTCTCACCGAAGAGGATTTCCCAATCTACGTGCGGCTCTCTGCGCGGTTCTCTGGAATGCATAATTCACAGGCTAAGACAGCGGAATCCGTATCGGCAACGGTTCAGCACCGGCACGTTCAAGTGCGTACGCCGAGTAGTCGAACGCTCTTCCCTAAAGCGCTCTCACTGGGTTTTCCTTTCTTCTCTGGCCCTTACCAACCGGGGAGTTGTCCATGCTGATTCACGAATTGCCCCTGGCCGGTACCTCACCAAGTGGCTTACCGGTCCTTCCGGGCCATTTCGGCCCGGCGGCATGCCTCTCCGGGAGGAGGTCGCGATGATCATCGTCGACAGCGCGCTGCGCAGGCGTGCCGAGGAGCGACGGCCGATCAGGGTCGGCATGGTCGGCGCCGGGTTCATGGGGCGCGGCCTGGTCCGCCATATCGTCCGCTCGGTGCCCGGGATGCGGGTCGCCGCGATCGCCAACAAGACACTTGCGAACGCCGAGCGCGCGTACACCGAAGCGGGTCTCGAACCGCTGCGGGCACGGCATGCGGAGGGCATCGAGGCCGCCGTGGCCGCCGGCCGGCCGGTGGTGACGGAGGACGCCTTCGCGCTGCTCGCCGCCGAAGGCATCGACTGCCTAGTCGATGTGACCGGCGCCGTGGAGTTCGGCGCCCGGGTCACCGTCGCCGCCGTCGAGCGCGGCCTTCCGGTCGTCACGATGAACGCCGAACTCGACGGGACCGTCGGCCCGTTGCTCGCCCATCGCGCGCGCCGCGCCGGGGTGCTGCTCACCGCGGCGGATGGCGACCAGCCGGGGGTGCAGGGAAATCTGCTGCGCTTCGTGCGCAGCCTCGGTGTGACTCCGCTGGTGGCGGGCAACGTGAAGGGCTTCCAGGACGAGCATCGCACGCCCACCACTCAGCAGGTCTGGGCCGACCGCTGGGGCCAGAACGTCAATATGGTCACGAGCTTCACCGACGGCACGAAGGTCTCCTTCGAGCAGGCCATCGTGGCGAACGCACATGGCCTGACCGTGGCCCGGCGCGGCATGTACGGCCGCGAGTACACCGGGCACATCGACGCGCTGTCGCAGGTGTACGACGTCGACGAACTCCGCGAACTCGGCGGGGTCGTGGACTATGTGATCGGCGCCCGGCCCGGCCCCGGCGTCTACGTGCTCGGCACGCATGACGACCCCCGGCAGCGGGACTACCTGGAGCTGTACAAGCTCGGCAAGGGGCCGCTGTACAGCTTCTACACGCCTTACCACCTCTGTCACTTCGAGGTGCCTCACACGATCGTGCGGGCGGTCGACTTCGCGGACGCGGCCCTGACCCCGCCGGGCGGGCCGCGGGTGGACGTGGTCGCCACGGCGAAGCGCGACCTGAAGGCCGGAGACATCCTGGACGGCCTCGGCGGCTACGACACCTACGGCGTCGCCGAGTCCCATGCGGCGACCCGCGCGCAGCGGCTGCTCCCGTTGGGCATCGCCGAGGGCTGTGTGCTGCGCCGGGGCGTCGCCATCGACACGGTGCTCACCTATGACGACGTCACGCTGCCGACGGGGCGGCTTATCGACGAACTGCGCAAGGAGCAGGACGAGCTGTTCCCCGCCTGACGGCGCGACACGACGACGCCCGGCCGCACACAGCGGCCGGGCGTCGTCGTGTCGCGCCGTCTCACCCCAGCAGGGCACGCCATCGGGAGTCGGTGACGTCCACCCCGGACGAGGAGAGCTTTCCGCGCAGTCGCTCCCTGAGCTCATCGAGGGTGACGTCGGCTTGCCGCAGGCTCGCCGCGAGCCTCAGGCTGCGCGAGCGGTAGCCGTCGGGGGCGTCGTCGCGGGCGTTGAAGTCCTCCAGGAGCAGCGCGTCGATATGCGCTGACCAGGGCAGTTCATGACGGCCGGCGGCCAGCTCACCCGGGCGCAGCCGGTGCCAGTACGAGATGCCGCCCGCGTGCACCAGCTCGGGCGCGAACACCTTCGTGCCGGGGTAGCTGTGGAAGTGGGCGACGCGCCATCCTGCGGCGAGCGCCATCAGCTGATAGAGCATCAGGCCGTCGAAGACGACCCGGATGACGGCGTTGCCGTTCTGGGCGTGGTGGTAGCGCTCGTGGCTGCGCACCTCACGGCCGTCGTCGAGAACGTCGAGCAGGCCGCCCTGCGGAAACGGCAGCCGGTGGCCCTCCAGGGCGAGCACCTGGGCGAGGGCCGCCTCGTGGTGCGGCTCGATCAGGCGGGCCAGAGCGCCGTCGATTTCCTTCTCCGGGCCCGGCGGAATGTAGGCGTACGCGGCGGGAGAGACGGGCCCGCCGATGGCCCGTTCGATCTCGGGGCGGGCCCGCGGGTCGAGCGCCATGAACGGCGGTGCGGCCAGCGGGACCGGCCCGTAGGTGAAGGGGCCGCTGACCGCCACGCCCTCCGTCAGCGCGTCGGTGCAGCGGGTGAACCAGTCGGCCTTCGTGACGAAGCAGTCGCAGTCGACCATGCCGAAGGGCCGGTCGAGATTACGCAGCAGAAGCTCGAAGATCTCGTGGCTGCCGACCCGCTTGTCGATGTCGAAGGCGGGAAGCCCTCCGCTCATGGTGTCGCGCACCGCGGCCTCTTCCCGTGTCAAGTCGCTGCAGACGAACGCGACGTTGAGCCCGGGTGGTACGAAGCGCAGGAAGTGGCGTGTGACATGGAGCAGCCCGGAGGTGAAGAAGCAGAACCACACCGGCGCGCCGGTGCTGAGTCCGGACAGGAAGTGCTGGAACCGCTGGTCCTCGGCGAGCAGTGCCTCGTCGTAGGAGGCCGGCGCCGCGGCCGCGTCGGTCGGGTGTGTCGTCGTGTTCATTCCAGGCCCCAGGCGGTTCAGAGAATGTCCCAGTAGTCACCGAGCAGGAACGGCATCCCGAAGGACACCGACGTCCGTTCGTTGGGCCGGTAGCGGTCCCGGGGGATGGTGCGGAAGTCCATGCTGACCCGGCTGTGTTCGGTGTCGTTGATGACGTTGCCGTGCCAGGAGTTGGCGCCGTCGAAGACGATGACGTCTCCGTACTCGGCGTGCACCGGCTCCTTGTCTATCCACAGGGTGTTGCTGCCGTAGGCGCTGGTGAGCGGCACCCAGTAGTTGACCTCGGCCGGGTCGTGGCCGAAGTCACGGTCGCGGTGCCACTCGCCCACGGCGAGGGAGTTGCGCAGGTGCACGCGGAAGGTGGGCACCCGCTGCACGTAGTGGCTGTCCGCGTCCCGGCCGAGCAGTTCCTGGGCGAGCTTGCGATAGAGGGGCGCGACCACGTCGATGTTGTCGTAGAAGCGCCGGTGGTACGGAGTGCTCTGGTCGGTCTCGCGCGTGGCGACCTGATCGCTGGCCCCCAGGACCGCCAGGTCGTCCACCGCCATGAGTTCGCGGACCGTCTCGACGAGCGGGATCTTCTGGACGTCGTAACGCAGCCGTGTGTATGCCGCCATGGTCTGTGATCGCCTCCTCAGTGTTTCATCCGGCCACGCAGCCGCGTGCACCGCCGGTACCAGCCGTCCACCAGGGAGTCGACGGCCGGATCACCGGTCTCTCCATCGCTCGTCTCGAACCCCCGGCCCGCCGCACGCAGGGCGAGGCGCCGGGCCGCGACCCGCGCCGGCAGCGCCGGTACCGTCAGCTCCTCCAGACGGCTGCCGATCCGTTCGAGCGGGCTGAGGTCGAAGAACTGCCTCTGCCAGCGCAGCTCGTTATAACGCCAGTCCTTCAGGCCGTTGAAGCCCCGCCCGGCGTTGTGGTGCATCACGTCCTGAAGATCCTGCACCGCGACGCGCTTGCCTGCGGCGCGCACCATGCTGGCGAGGATGACGCCGAGCCCTTCGAAGCCGCGGTAGCGGCCGACAGGGAAGCGGACGTTCTCAATCACCCAGCGGTTGACGCACAGGATCGCATCGTCTACGGCGTGCACCTCGTACCTGTCGCCTCCGTAGTCGTGCACGCTGGCGTAGTCCGTGATCCGGCCGCGCCGGGTCGGCCTCTCGTTCCACCAGGCCAGGGAGACGGTGTCGGATCCGCCGATGGAGCCGAGCACGGCGACGGACTCGTCCTGGAAGACCTCGGTGACCACCTCGGCGGGGTTCTTCCGCAGTTCGATGTCGTCGTGGAGCATCACCAGGCCGGTGATCTCCGAGTGGGCGGCCGCCTGGTCGAACATGGCGTTGTACGCCTCGAAGAGGGACCTCTGGTTGCGCATGGTGTACAGCGGGCTGCCCGGAACCCGGACGCGTTCGATGCCGGGACGGCAGATACGGTCGAACAGGTCGGACGGGCCGACGCAGACTCCGTAACCGATCACGTGGTCAAACCTCCTGTCGCAGCGGGAGTTGGGGTCGTGCTCCGTGCGGTGCCCCCGGACGCCGCCGCAGGACCGGACGGCGGGTCAGAAGCGGTACGTCTCCAGGGAGCCAGAGCGCCGGACATCGAGGGTGGCGCAGTGGAAGCCGCCGCCGAGGGTGCGGGCGTGGGTGAGCTGCAGCGGCAGGACGTCCATGCCGTGCTTCTCCAGAAGCTTGATCAACGCCGTCTGACGGCGGTCGACAACGGCAAGATCGGGGCGCACCACGAGCAGGTTCATGCCAATCCACACGGAACAGTGCGGCTTGTCGCCCGTGAAGCCAATGTCCACGAGTTCCGGGCAGGTGATGTGCTGCCAGGAACGCAGGAAGTCTGGCATGTTGTCGTCGTTGACCCGCGCCGGGTTGGTCAGGACCAGGCCCGGGCGCAGCGGCACGATCGTGGAGTCGACGTGGGTGGAGGCGTACAGCTTCCGGCAGGGGTGGACGGTGTAGGCGTCGCCGACCGCGGACTGCAACCATTTCGCGCCGAGTTCGTTGCCGCTGTCGGAGACCAGGTACAGCAGGTCGGTGCCGAAACGGAGCACGTTGGCCGCGTCGAAGACCGGCTCGATGTCCAGGAGCCGTTCTCCCGCCTCCGCTTCAGGGGTGTACATGGCATCAGTGAGCCGCGGCTTGGGGGCAGAGATCCACCGGCTGCCGCTGGCGAAGTACTCCAGCAAGATGTCCTTGTACGCCAGGGACTCCAGGAAGCGGGCGCGCAGCGCCATCGGGGTCTCGATGACCGTCTGGCCCACGGCGAGCAGGCCGTCGCGGGGGCAGTAGTCATGGAAGCCGTCGGTCTGCCAGTCCGGGGTGGTGAGCAGCGCCGCGTTGTCCCGCGGTGCGGGGCGCCGGACGGTGACGCCGAGTTTGGTGAGTTCCTCGCACAGGACCTGCAGTTCGTCCTCGGTCTCCTTGAGGACCCGGTCCGGGTAGGGGCCGGAGGGAACCTGGTCCTGGTTCGCGTAGTCCCCCGCGTACTCCACGGCGAAGACGCTGCGATCGGCCCGGGGAACCCGCGCTCCCTGCGCGGTCCCGACGATGATCTCCTCCAGTGGATCCCATTCGTTGTGCACACTGACCACACTCATGGCATACCTCCATTGTTAGCGGGACACGGCTCTGCAGGTGAACGCGGTCTCGCATGGAATTCCGACTGGAAAGCGGTGCGAAAGCGACGCAAGATGTGACGGCAGGCTCGTTGGCGACCGGCTTCAGAAATTCTCGCGGGCACCCTCACGGACCCGACGAGCAGTCCGCACGTTAGCATCGCAGCCAATCTCCACGAAATGCCGTTCAATTACCGCGTTCGACTGCTTCTCGTCTCCAGTCGAACGCCCGCAGGACGGTCACAGCGTCAGCACCACGCACCGGTGCGCCCGGTGGCGGCGATTTGCTCCCGCCGACTGTACGGCGCAGGTCACCGGCAGCACCGGCGACGCCTGCCCGTGCCTCGTGGCGCCACCCCTTCCAGCACGCCAGCCCTTTCCGGCGAACCCATAAAGATTCTTCCGCAACGGCCCCCGCCGTTTCAGCGAGTTGAGGAATTTCCCCGCCCCCGACAGCATGGTTCGCGAAGCCGGATCTCCTCGCATTCTCAGGGAAGTTCGGTTTTCTGGCGTCCAAGAAATCGAAGGGTGTGCAGCGTGAGCGCTTTTCAGGATTTGCCGAGGTGGCCCCAGCTGGCGGACAACGACATCGAGGCGGCGGTCGCCGCCTTGCGTTCGAACCGCCTGGCGGGGTCGGGCAACAGCACGGTCCAGGACTTCGAGTCGGCCCTGGCCGCGGGGCAGGGCGTCGAGCACGCGGTCGCCGTGTCCACGGGCACGGCAGCAGTGCACCTGGCACTGCACGCGCTGGACGTCGGGCCGGGCGACGAAGTGATCGTGCCCACCCACACGTTCATCGGTTCGGCGAGCCCGGTCACCTATCTGGGCGCCCGCCCGGTCTTCGCCGATGTCACACCCGACACGCACTGCCTGGACCCCGACTCCGTCAAGGCACTCCTCACCGAGCGCACCAAGGCGATCGTGGCGGTGCACATCAACGGCTGTGCCGCGGACATGGAGGCCCTGTCCGCGGTCGGAGCCGCCGCGGGCGTTCCGGTGATCGAGGACATGGCGCAGGCGCTGGGCACCCGTTCGGGCGGGCGCCCTGTAGGCGGGTTCGGGGACCTGGCGTGCGTCAGCCTCTTCGAGCAGAAGGTGATCACGTCGGGGGGCGAGGGCGGCGCCGTCCTCACGAACAATCCCGGCTACGCGGAGCGCTTGCGCCGGCTGCGCAGCCACGGCGAGGGCCCCATCAAGGGCCGCCCGGGCCTGATCTGGGCCCACGAGGTGGGCTACAACTACCGGCTCACATCTGTCCAGGCCGCGATCGGCCTCGCCCAGCACGCCCGTCTCCAGGAGCTGGTCGAGGCCCGCAGGCACAACGCGGCCCGGCTGTCCGAGCGACTCGCGGGCGTCGACGGGCTCGAACTGCCTGTGGAGCCGGCGGGGACCACGCACGCGTTCTGGAAGTACGTGGTGCGCGTGGTGCCCGGCGAGGGACGCCCGCCGGCCGCGGAGATCGCGGCGACGCTGCGCTCGCGCGGCGTGCCGGTGCTGCTGCGCTATCCCTTCCCCCTGCACAAGCAGCCGGCCTTCGCCGAGCACCAAGGGGTGTCGCTCCCGGTGGCGGAGCGCCTCTCGCAGGAGCTCCTTGCGCTTCCGTCGCACCCGGGCCTGGTGGAGGGGCACCTAGACCACGTCGCGGACGAGGTCCGCCGGGCCGTCGCCCCGTGATCTGACCCGTGCCGCGTCAGCCGCGGCACGCCTCTTCTCCTGTCCGACGACCTCTGGAGGGCATGTGTCCACTGCCTCTCACCCGGCCGCCGAGGCGGCCTCCCCGACCACCGGCAACCAACCGCCCGTGCTCCTCGGCACGTCCGCCTTCGGCCAGAACGAGCGCGCCTTCCCCGTGTACGACGCGTACTGGGAGGGCGGCGGCCGCGCGTTCGACACCGCGTGGCTGTACGGCTACGACTACGGCCCGGGCTGCTGCGAGCGCGCCTTCGGCGCCTGGGCCGCCTCCCGGGGCGTCGAGAAGGAGGTGTGGGTGCTCGCCAAGGGAGCGCACACACCCGAGTGCCTGCCCGACCGGATCGAGCCCCAGCTCAGGGAGAGTTTCGAGCGGATGGGGCGCGAGAACGCCGCTCTCTACATGCTCCACCGCGACAACCCCTCGGTGCCGGTCGGTGAATTCGTGACCGTCCTCGCGGAGTTGGTGGAGCGCGGCGTTATCGGCGGCTACGGCATGTCGAACTGGCCTCTGGTCCGGGTCCAGGATGCGGTTTCCTACGCCCACGTACACGATCTGGTGCCGCCCACCGGGGTCAGCAACCAGTTCAGCCTCATCGACATGGTACGGCCCATCTATCCGGGAACGCTGAGCGCCAAGGACCCGCGGTGGCGCTCCTGGCTCGCCGAGAACCGCATGTGCCTGTATCCGTGGGCGAGTCAGGGACGTGGCGCCCACGCCCTCGCGGACCCGGAGGAGTTGCGCACCGGCCAGCTCGCGAAGTCCTGGCACAGCCCGGCCAACCTGGAGCGGCTGCGCCGGGCCGCGTGGCTCGCCGAGCACAAGGGCGTCTCGTCGACGGGCCTCGCCCTGGCCTGGACGCTCTCCCAGCCGTTCCCAGTCGTGCCGTTGATCGGGCCGCGGCAGCCGCAGGAGGTGCGGGACTCGCTGGCCTCGGCGGCGCTCCGCCTCACCGAGGCGGAACGGGACTGGCTGGAAACCGGAAAAGGGACAATGCCCCCGGTGTGACGCGCCCAAGGGCGGGACGGTGAGGCCATCTCCGTCCCGCCCCTCCACCGTGGCGCCTCGGTCACGTTCGACTGCAGAACATTCTCGATTGAACGCGCTCACCCCCCTGAGTTCCGCCGGGAAATCATCGTATTATTTCGCCGACTAACCTTTCGTGATTACCTCTGACTGCCAGTAGAGCAGGGAGAATTCTATGAAGGCGCTCGTATTGGCCGGGGGGTCGGGCACCCGCCTTCGACCCATCACTCACACATCTGCGAAGCAACTGGTTCCGGTAGCGAATAAACCCGTACTCTTCTATGGGCTTGAGGCGATCGCTGCGGCCGGAATAAAGAACGTCGGCCTGATCGTCGGGGATATGTCCGGTGACATATCGGAAGCCGTGGGAGACGGCTCGAAGTTCGGCCTCAGTATCAGCTATATAGAACAGCGCGAGCCGCTGGGGCTCGCCCACGCCGTCCTCATTTCCCGCGACTACCTGGGCGAGGACGACTTCGCGATGTACCTCGGAGACAATTTCATCGTGGGCGGCATCGACGAGCCGGTCCGGGAGTTCCGCAGAGACCGGCCGGACGCGCACCTCCTGCTCACCCATGTCTCCGATCCCCAGTCCTTCGGCGTGGCCGAACTCGACGCCACCGGACGGGTGCGCGGCCTGGAGGAGAAGCCGCGGCACCCCAAGAGCGACCTCGCCCTGGTCGGCGTCTACCTCTTCTCCCCCGCGATCCATGAGGCCGTACGGGCCGTCAAGCCGTCCTGGCGCGGCGAGCTGGAGATCACCGACGCCGTGCAGTGGCTGATCGACACGGGCAAGGACGTGCGGTCCCGGCAGATCACCGGCTACTGGAAGGACACCGGCAACGTCAGCGACATGCTGGAGGTGAACCGGCTGGTCCTGGAGACAATCGACCCGCACTGCGCCGGGCACGTCGACGAGCACAGCGACCTCGTCGGACGGGTCCAGGTCGACGACGGCGCCGTCGTCCGCAACTCCCGTGTCGTGGGCCCTGCGGTGATCGGGGCCGGCTCGGTCGTCGTCGACTCCTACGTCGGCCCCTTCACCTCCATCGGGGAGGACTGCGTCATCGAGGACAGCGAGGTGGAGTTCTCCATCGTGCTGCGCAGGGCCTCGCTCTCCGGCGTACGGCGAGTGGAGGCCTCGCTCATCGGGCGGCATGTCCAGGTGACGTCGGCGCCGCCTGTGCCGCACGCCCACCGGCTGGTCCTCGGGGACCACAGCATGGCCCAGATCTCCTCCTGAACCCCGCCCCCGAACGTCCGGAAAGCAGAGCCGTTCCATGACCACACGTCTGCTCGTCACTGGTGGAGCCGGTTTCATCGGATCCCACTACGTCCGTACGCTCCTCGGCCCCGAAGGCCCGCCCGATGTCGCCCTCACCGTTCTGGACGCGCTGACCTACGCGGGCAATCCCGCCAACCTCGACCCCGTGCGCCATGACCGGCGGCTCACCTTCGTGCACGGTGACATCTGTGACGCGCCTCTGGTCGACCGGGTCATGGCCGAGCACGACCAGGTCGTCCACTTCGCCGCGGAGTCCCATGTGGACCGCTCGCTGCTCGATGCCTCTGCGTTCGTCCGCACGAACGCCGGGGGCACGCAAACCCTGCTCGACGCGGCGCTGCGGCACGGTGTGTCGACGTTCGTCCACGTGTCGACCGACGAGGTCTACGGGTCCGCCGAGGACGACTCGTGGGACGAGGAGGAGCCGCTGCGGCCCAACAGCCCCTACTCTGCTTCCAAGGCCTCGGCCGACCTGCTCGCCCTCGCCCAGCACGTCAGCCACGGCCTGGACGTGCGGGTCACCCGCTGCGCCAATAACTACGGTCCCTATCAGTTCCCGGAGAAGCTCATCCCACGCTTCCTCACCTTGCTGATGGACGGGCACCGCGTTCCCCTCTACGGCGACGGTCTGCATGTGCGGGAGTGGCTGCACGTGGACGACCACGTACGCGCCATCGAGGCGGTCCGCACCCGGGGCCGCGCCGGCCAGGTCTACAACATCGGCGGCACCGCGCTGACCAACCAGGAACTGGTCGGCCTGCTCCTGAAGAAGTGCGACGCCGGGTGGGACAGCGTCGAGTACGTGACGGACCGCAAGGGCCACGACCGCCGGTACGCCCTGGATTCCGGCCGGATCCGCCGTGAGCTCGGCTTCGTACCGGCCACCGATTTGAGCACCGGTCTGGCCGAGACGCTCGACTGGTACCGCGCCCACCGGTCCTGGTGGGAGCCGCTGGTCGGACACCGCGCGCCGTACAGCCGGTGAGGCCCCGCTGGCCCGAGGAGGGTCGGCCGGGCAGGTGCGAGCCGAAGACGCGCGCGTCGTCACGATGCGCACCCGGCGCCGTCCCGGCCACCGGCCGACCCGTCACGTCACCGGCGGACGGTGATCTTGGCAGTCGCACCACTGCGCCCCCGGGACTCCAGGGCCGACGTGCGGCCTCCGGCGCAAGGGTCGGCATCGAGGCCTGCGGGGACGCCCCGGTCGCCGGGGTCCGCAGCCGTGCCGCGCTCCTTGCCGTCCTCAAGGACGGATTCCAACTGCTCGGCGACCTGCTGCCAGGTCTGGGAGCAACTTCGCGCCAGTGCGGCGACGGCGCCGATGCGGTGCGCCGGCACGTTGCGCAGGAGCCGTTCCCAGTCATGGCGGCGCACCGCTACGACCGTGAGCCAGCGCAGCAGCGCCCTGCCGTCCTCGGTCAGCCGCATGGAGGGGTCACGGCTGAGGTGCCGCAGCATCAGCCCGCGGGAGGGCTGGTCGGCGGCCGGAGCGTCGTCCTGCAGCGGCGGACGGACGGAGACCGCGCTCGGCTCCGGCTGCCCACGCTTGCCTTCGGGGACCGGCCCCTCCCCCCGCTGCAGCCGTTTGCGCACGTCGGAGACGGTACCGAGGGACACCCCAGCCTGAGCGGCGATCTGACGCAGCGGGGCCGAAGGGTTCTCCTGCATGAGCCGGGCGGCCAACCGCCGCCCCTCAGTGAGGTCGAGAGGACGGGCCCGGCCGTCCCGGCCGATCCTGACGTTCTGCTTTGGGAGTTCCTCGGACGAACGAGCGCGGATGCCTCCCACCGTCTTGGCCGACAGGCCGGTGGCCGCCCCGATCGCCCGGTCCGACCACAGGGGGTGGCTGCGCAAAATCCGCTCCGCGGCCGCCTTCCGGTCCTCCAGGCCGAGTGGCAGTCCGTGGGCGATATTGGATTCCACGGCGAGGATGAAGGCGTCCTTCTCGTCGCCGTGGAATAATCGGACGTCGATCTCGGTCGCACCCCGGAGTTCCGCTGCCCGCAGTCGATGCATGCCGTCGATCACTCGCATCGTGGCAGGCATCACGATGATCGGCGGAAGTGCCGCCTCGGATTCCGCGAGGGCCCGGATATGGGCCGCGTCCTCCCCTGCGCTGCGCGGGGAGTCGGACGGCCGGAGAGAAGCGATGGGTACCTTGACGACTTCGGATAACCTTCCGTCATCGCTTTCCGAGCTTTCTGGGATTTTATGGGGGAGGTCGTGGGCCTGAAATCTGTCAACAGAACTGAGCTTCACTCCATACCCTTCGATCGCAAAGGTACATTCCAGTGCAGCAGCAAGCGCCCGCCCGCAGCGCCCTCGATAAAGGGCTATCACGCGTCGCCACAAAGGTAAAGTAGTTGTTAAATGGCCGAAATGGCCGCCTTGCTCGGGGACTCCAGAACCGGCATCAGTGGATGTTCCACGAGGAGCGTGCAAGGAAACCGTCAACATCCGGCCCTCGCCCCGGGCGTATACGATCCATTTCGGCCGCCCAGCGGCCACGGAATAGACCGCATCACAGAGTGATCCTTACGGTTGAACATACCCAACGAGAGAGAATCGGCCACCTGCCGTACGTTTTCTGCCAGTGGGTGCGTAGGGGACGCCTACGCCGCACGTCCGGGCCACTTAAATCATCCGATAGGTAACGACAAGGGCCTCGGGCACGGCCGGAGAAACAAACTCGGCGGCTACTCACGTGCGCGCTTCATCGCCCATTTCGCGGCCTCTCGCATTTCGTCACTATGCTGTGGGGCTCACCGAACGGGACATGGTGGGGCGGCCCCGCTGCAAACTCGCGGCGCCGGCGAAAACAGCGTGGGATACGGCGCAGCCGGCGATGCCCCGCCCGCCAGTCGCTCCAGCCGCCCCAACGGAGGTCATCGCCATGCCCCTGCCCCCAGGCACCAGCTGGCTCGTCACGGGCGCCACCGGCATGCTCGGACGGGAGCTCACGGCGCGCCTCGACCGCCGGGGCATCCCGGTACAGCAGCTCGGTCGCGACGTCCTGGACATCACGGACCCGGCACGGGCCCGGGCCATCATCACCCAGCACCGGCCCGCGGTGCTGGTCAACTGCGCGGCGTGGACGGCGGTTGACGCCGCGGAGACCCAGGAGGAGCGCGCCATGGAGGTCAATGGCGCGGGCCCGGGACACCTCGCCCGCGCCTGTCGCGCCACGGGCACGCGGATGCTCCAGTTGTCGACCGACTACGTCTTCGCCGGGCACGCGGATCGTCCGTATCACGAGGACGACCCGCCCGGGCCGCGCACGGCATACGGCAGGAGCAAGCTCGCCGGCGAACAGGCCGTCCTGGACACCCTGCCGGACAGCGGCTATGTGGTCCGGACGGGATGGCTCTACGGCGTGGGCGGCACGAACTTCGTCTCCACGATGATCCGCCTGGAGGCCGAGCAGGATTCCGTCCTCGTCGTCGACGACCAGCGCGGCGGGCCCACGTGGACCGGCGATCTCGCCGAGCGGCTGATCGAGCTGGGCACCGCGGCACTGCGGGGCACGGCACCGCCCGGCGTCTATCACGCCACCAACTCGGGCCATACGACCTGGTACGGCCTTGCCCTGGAGACCTTCCGGCTCCTGGGCACCGACCCCGGCCGGGTCCGCCCCATCAGCAGCAGGGAGCTGGCCCGCCCTGCCGAACGGCCTGCCAGCAGCGTGCTCGCACAGGGCCGGTGGCGGGAGCTTGGTCTGGGCCCCTTGCGTGACTGGAGCGGCGCGCTGGACGAGGCCTTCCCCGCGCTGCGCCGCGCGGCCGGCCGGACGGGCGGGCCGGAGCGCCGGATACCGACGCGCTGAGCTACCCGCCCCCAGCCTCTCTCATGCCTCCAGGCAGTCAGGCCCTCAGGCCGCCGAGCGCCGCCGCAGAGCCTGATGGAAGGTCACGCAGGTGGTGAAGTCGGGCAGGAGCCCGCGCCGTTCCATCTCCGCAAGCCCCGGGGCCGCGCGGTCCTTCTCCGACAGGATGAGCTCGATCCCGTCCGGCCACTCGATCCCCAGGCGCGGGTCAAGCGCATGGACGGCATGCTCCCGCTCCGGCGCATACCCCTCGGACGTGAGATAGACGACGGTGGCGTTGTCGCAGAGGGCCATGAAGGCGTGTCCGAGCCCCGCCTCGATATAGACGCTGCGCCGCGCGTCATCCAGCAGCACCGTCCGCCAGCTGCCATAGGTGGGCGAACCGACCCGGATGTCGACCACGACATCGAGTACGGCGCCGCTTAGGCACGTGACGTACTTGGCCTGCCCCGGAGGGACATCGGCGAAGTGCACGCCCCTGACGACCCCCTTCCGCGAGACGGAGCGATTCACCTGCGCGACGGCCACGTCATAGCCGAGGTCCTCACTCAGCGCCCCGCGCCGGAACATCTCCTGGAATTCACCTCGCTCATCGCCGAATGCCTTCCTCTCCAACAGCCAAGCGCCTTCCATATCGAGCGACTGCATTGCGGAACTCCTCTCGACAAACCGGGTTGATGCGCGTGATCAGGGCGCGGCCCCGCCGGGAGACCGACGAGGCTGGCTCACCACCGTTCACTCAGCCGCCTGGGAGGTAGCGCAGGAGCCGTCGCCACATGGCGCGGTCGTCGGCGTCGCCCACGTGCGGCGCGGTGAACCGTGCGGCGTACTCGGCGATCTCGGCGAGCTGCCAGCGCAGCTCGTAGAACCGCAGGAAGGCGGCCCGGCCGCCGGGCCTCGCACCGAACGCCCTGGCCACAGCGGCCCAGTCCCGCTCCGGCGGGGCCCACATCATGCCGCCCCAGTCCAGGATGTCCACCCCGGCGCCGAACAGGACGTTGGCCGGGCTTGGATCACCGTGCGTCAGGGCGGGCCGCTCGCCCTCCCACAGCTCGGTGCAGCGAGCCGCTGCCTCCGCCGCCTCCCGGCGCAGCGCGGCCAGGTCGTGCCAGCACCTGCTGACCAGCCCGGTCAGCCGGTGGCCGTACGGGCCGAGATCGCGCGCCTCCGCGCTCAGCGCCGAGCACAGCGCCTTGTCGAGGTCCGACTCGAAGGGCAGGCAGAAGTCCTCCGTGGGGACCTCGGCGGACAGTTCGGCCGGCGAGGAGAAGCCGTGCACTTCCTTCAACCGGCCGATGAGCTCCTCCAGTTGGGCGGCGCTCGGAGCCACGGGCGCGGCGGCCGCCGCCCTCTCCACATAGGGGAAGACCACAACAGGGAGCCCCGCCAAGCCGTACACCACCCTACCGTCCCGCCCCGCGAGCGGAGCGAGCACGAATTTCTTTCCGGACTCCCGCAGCAGCAGCGCGGCTTCATAGGCACCGGGAAAATGACCGCCGATGTCACGGCGTACACTGATCCACAACGCGCCATATCGGTACGACCAACTGTCTTCGCCGAGCGGAAAGAACTCCATCGAGTCCATTCCCTGCTCAATGTGCACGACGTCCTGGAAGTTCTCCGCGACAAGCCGATGAAGACTCCGGCGTTCCACGAGCTTATTTTCCAAGAGCATGCCAAAGGCTAACATCGCTGCCCTCCGGAGCGCCTGGTTCAACGGCCGCAAGAGCCAGGCCTGTTGACCACGACGACAACCAGCGGCAGATTGAGGGTGGGTCGATGGAAACCGATAGCGATCTCCTTCTCGCGCACCATCTCGTGGATATGGCCGATGAGATTTCTTTGCGCTATTTCAGCCAGCGGCCCGCCTCGCGCCGGAAGGCCGACGGAAGCCCGGTCAGCGAGGCTGATCTCGCCGTGGAGAAGGCCATGCTCGCGGTGCTTGCAGCCGAGCGGCCCGAGGACGCAGTGCTCAGCGAGGAGAGTGGCACGAGTCCGGGGTCCGCACGCCGCCGCTGGATCATCGACCCCATCGACGGCACGATTCCGTTCCTGGCCGGTCGGCGCGACTGGGGCACCCACGTGGCCCTGGAGATCGACGGCGAGCTGCGGCTCGGCATCCTCAGCCGACCCACCGAGGGCATGCGCTGGTGGGGCAGGTACGGCTCGGGGGCGTACGCATCGCCCTCCTCACAACCCCTGGTCGGAGCCAGTCCGTTGAGCATCACACCGGCCACGGGACGGCTAGGCCAGGCGCGGGTGGGCGGCTTCCTCTTCCCCGGCTCCCCGTTCCTCGCGGTCCAGGACCGGGTGCGCTGGGCCGACTCGGCCGTGTGCCTGGTGGCCGACCTGTTCCAGGGAGACGTGCAGGGAATCGTCGATGAGGGCGGCCACGTGTGGGACCGGGCCCCGGCGGCCCTGCTGGTGCGGGAGGCCGGTGGAATTGTCGACGACCTCTGTGGCGGGGACCGGATCGACCGGCCCTGGCTCGTGTACGCCGCGGACGGTGTCGCGGCCCAATTGGCCGCACTGGTACGCAGTGTTGCCGACACCGCCCAGGGCTCCCGTGCCGCCGCCGACGGCACCAGTAGCCCTGGGCGTTCGAGTGCATGACTTCCGCACTCGAACGTCCCGCAGCACCGATTCGGGAAGACGGCACACTATGGCGAACGTCTACCAAGCTGCGTAAATTCCAAGGCATTCCGTCGCCTCCCTGAAGGACGAGGACAACCATGGGAAATTCCTTGGCAATCTCCAGTGGGACTCCGCTGACCGACCGCGAGTGGCCGCGCTGGCCACAGCCAGGAGACCGGGCACTGAAAAACCTTGAGGACGTATTGACGAGCGGCAGGTGGACCATCAGCTGCGCGTATCAAGGGCGGCAGTCCTACGAGCAGCAATTCGCCGAGTTATTCGCAGAATACTGCAATTCCACTCAGTGCGTTCCGGTGGCGACGGGAACCTCCGCTTTGGCCATCGCCCTGGAAGCCAGCGGGGTCGGCGCCCAGGACGAAGTGGTGGTGCCCGGCCTGAGCTGGGTGGCGTCCTCGTCGGCGGTGCTCGGCATCAATGCGGTGCCGGTCCTGGTCGACGTCGACCCGTCGACGTACTGCCTGGATCCTGCAGCCGTGGAAGCGGCCATCACGGACCGGACCCGGGCCATCAGTGTGGTCCATGCCTACTCGGCCGTCGCGGATCTGCACGCGCTCCTGGACATCGCCGAGCGCTACAGCCTGCCCCTGATCGAGGACTGCGCGCACGCACACGGCGCCCGGTACAGCAATTGGCCGGTGGGCGCCTTCGGCACCGCCGGGGCGTTCAGCATGCAGGGCAGCAAGCTCCTGACGTGCGGCGAAGGCGGGGCGGTGGTCACGGACGACCCCGAGGTCGCGGCCCGCGCCGAGCACCTGCGCGCGGACGGCAGGGTCCTGCGGCGCGACGCCGTGGGCGTGGGCGAGATGGAGCTGAAGGAGACGGGTCAGCTGATGGGCAGCAACGCCTGCCTGTCCGAGTTCCACGCGGCAGTTCTCCTTGACCAACTCGACCTCCTCGACGAGCAGAACGCCCGCCGCAGCAGGTCCGCTGCCCATCTCACCGACCGCCTCACCGCGTTGGGCCTGACCCCGCAGCAGACCTCGGTCGGAACGACCGAACGGGCCTACTACCGCTACGCAGTACGCCTTCCCGACGAGGTCCTGGCCATCGCCCCGGTGGCGCGCATCGCGCAGGCCCTCACCGCTGAACTGGGCTTCGCCGTCATGCAGACCCATCAGCCGCTCAACGACAACCCACTCAACCGCCCGAGCACGCGCCGCAGGTTCTCCCTCGGCCCCGAGTACACAGGGCGTGTGGACCCGTCCCGATTCGAACTCCCCGTCGCCAAGAGCGTCCACGAGTCCGTGGTGACGTTCGGCCACGAGGTGCTTCTGGCGCCTCTTGAGGCGATCGACGACATAGCGACGGCATTCGAGAAGGTCCTCGCGCACGCCGGGGAGCTGGCCGCCTGACGGACGTCACTGCACGGAGGTCGGTTTCGGGTGGCCGTAGACCAGCGACCTGAGCCGACCGGCAAGTACATCCGGCGTGGAGACGTGCAAGGTGTGCAGTCCGAGCGCGGCTCCCGCCCGCAGGACCGGGCCGCGGTCGTCCACGAGCAGCGTCTCCTCGGCCACGGCCCGGCATCGGCGCAGCGCCTCCGCGAAGAACGACCGCGCCGGCTTCACCCGGTGGATCCGCCAGGACGAGCAGAGCACGTCGAACATCGCGAAATGGCCGTACCGCTGGTCCTTCAGCCGGTCCCAGTGCTCCCCCTCATTGTTCGTCAGCACCATGGTCAGATCCGGCCGCTCCTCCCGGATCTCCCTGAGTGCCGCGAAGTTCCCGGCATAGCTGCGCACGCTGTCCATGTACGTGCGATCCAGCCACGCGGTATCGAGCGTGCGGCCGCCCGGTCGCGACCGGACTCCCAAGAGCTGTTGAAACACGTGGTGCACGTGCTTGCGTCCGGCCTCGTAGACGCGCGCGGACGCCGTGGCTCGCCAGGCGAGTTCCTCCCGGTCCAGGCCGTACCGGTCGGCCACGCGGGCCAGGAAGTCCGTCTCTTCGTTGATGTTGTTGTAGAGGACCCCACCGGCATCGACGAACAAAGTGCGGATCAACGGTCCACCCTTTCCACACCGCCCACAGGAACAAAGCAGAGCGACCATACGTCCGCAGGCGTGGCGGCGGTGACCGTTCAACAACTCGCGCAGGTTCGACGAGACACACGGCTTCACCGTAGGCGAAAACACCGGGATGCTGGCGGACGATGACACGGATCCCGAATTCGTCGACGAGCTTGCAACTCCGGGACTCGTCACACAGGTGGCGCAGCCGCCCTGGAGACCGCAGAAAGTGTGCAGAGGGGGCCCTGGGACGAGCTCACTCCCGCACCGCATGCGGCGTGCGCGCCACGGCGCGTCAATGCTGCCCGGGTGCGGCTCTCGGAGTTCAAGACCCAACGTGTTGGCCATGGCGTCCTGATTCGAACCAGGGTCGTTCGTTTGGCAGGCCCCTCTGCTGTGAGGCGGTAGACGCAGGGCTTGGAATGTAGAGCAAAGCGTCCAGCCCCCACTCGCACAGCACCACCAGCCGTCCACAGCACCGACTAATGATGTGACTTACCGCCCAGGCGAGTGACCCGACCGCCAACCGAGACACACCCGCACACTGAACCCACTACGTCGACACCCGCATGTTCAACACCCTGCTGCGGCACGTCCGGGCCCTCGGCGAGCGCACCGCCGCCGAGCTCAAGCAGCGATGGCGCACCCTCCAGTACGTCACGCTCAGCCCCAGCCGGATCGGCGACATCGCCCGCGCCGCCCTCGTCCTCAACAGCACCGCATCGCCCGCAAAAGTATTGAGCCCTCACACCGACTCGGTCGGCACCGCTGGGTCGTCGAGCGCACGGTGTCCTGGCTGGCCGGCTGTCGTCGACTGCACCGCCGCTACGAGCGCAAGGCCGAGCATTTCCTGGCCTTCGTCGGCATCGCCTCAGTCCTCATCAACTATCGCAGGCACACCTCAACTGAAACAATGCGTTAGGGATCGACAGCAACGGCCCCGTCGGTGAACATCCAAAGGGGCCGTGATGGTCAATTGGGCGTCAGCGCCGGTCGGTTGGTGGGCTAGCACCCACCAACCACGAGGCCGACGGCCGCCGTAGCGTACGCGTGCGAGGTGCCGCATACGAAGCTAACGGCCGTCTGCTTCAATCTACGTCGCGGTGCAGGGCGCCCCCGCTCCCCGTCACGCTGAGACCACCGCGGTCACACCGCGACCATTCGCATGGTTCCCCAGCCCCAACTACCGGCCATTGTTCCACCATAGGCGCCTGCCTGCAGGTACACGCGTCCGTCCCGGGCCAAACGACCCGTCTGCTTGATCGTTGCTCCCTGCCCGCCTCCCTGCTGCCCTTCGCTGCAGGGCCCCGTCACATACCGCCAGCTTTCGGCATTGGACCGAAAGCCAGGCTCCATTCCTGCGACGGCCCCGCTTCACGGTGGCAGTAGGAATACACCGAGCCTGACAGTTCATACTGATCACCGATCCGAGTGACCGTACCCGAGATCTCCACGCGGTACACGTTCACGGTGAGACCGCTGCTGTCGTAAGTCACTCGGAAGTCCTCCGTGGCGGCAGCCGCGGGGTTGGTCCCGCTCAGCGTGACAACCATCGCTGTTACCGCACAGAGCACAATCCGGACTACAGCCCGAGCCGGCCCTAACCGCCCATTGCCTGGACGTCATCACCCCTCCAGAGGAGTCGAAGAAGGTCAGAACAACTCGCTGGGGACTGCACGAACTGAGAGCCAATACTGCGCCTGCCGTGATCAACAGACAGAAACGCTTGACCACCCCTCCCTCCGGGACGAACCACAATGCCCCACCACGTCCAGTCCCGGACCTCACCCTGCCCGCCAAGGCCCTGGGCATACCCGAACATGACAGGACAACCCCCAGGGGTGACGGAGGGAAGCGTCAGTTCGATGCGACCGGGTCACCAGCCAGGCTGAGGGAGTGACCGTCTTTGCCACATGGCATGGTCCCGGCAACTGCGGGAGCAAGCTGGCCGCCACGGTCCGGTGAAATCTCACCAAATTAAACAGCGCCTAAGAAGTTGCGCGGATAGGAGCGTTTCACGGCGGTCGGCTTGAGCTGTTATCCCAGCGGTGAGTGCTCCAGGTGCGGCGGATGAGGCTACGCGCGGGTGCTCGCTCAGCAGGTCAACGTGTTCTCGCCGTCCGGCCGTGGCCGCGACCTGTCACGGACTCAGATGCTGCGATGAAGGCTTGCACGAGGGGACGGTTGTCTCCTCGGCGGGTGGCCATGAAGATCCGGCTCGCTGTGGGAGGCCCGTCGAGTTCGAGACGTTGGGCGCCTTGGGGGAGCAGCGTCGTGACGCTGTAGGGGGCGATGGTGACGCCAAGGCCGGCGGCGACGAACATGATGATGGTGTGCCAGTTCGAGCACTCTTGCGCGACCTGGACGTCGATGCCGGCATCCCGCAGTGGCTGCGTGTTGAGGTCGAACGCTTGAGCTCCTGCTGTACGCGGGAACAGGATCAGCGGGTCAGTGGCCAGCGCCGTTGCTTGCACATGGTTACCCCGTGCGGCGGGGTGCTCGGTGGGGATGACGGCGACAAACCGTTCCGTCGTCAGCAGGGAAAGGTCGATGCCGTCTCGCTCCTCAGCGTCCCGCACGATCCCGACGTCGGCTGTACCCCGCTCCAGGGCCGCCAGGACATCGACAGTGAAGCCGTCGTGCAGCTTGATCTGGACGTCTGGGCGGCGGCGGGAGAATTCACGGAGCCGTTCGCTGACGATCGCGGTGGCGGAGGTGATGAAGGCGACATCCAGGCGGCCGGCCTCGCCGCGCCCGACACGGCCGGCCTCGTCGAGGTCGGCCGCCAGACGGCCCAGAAGGTCGCTCGCCCGTGGCTGGAACGTCGCTCCCGCCTCTGTGAGGCGGACGCTTCGGGATGTCCGCCGGAACAGCTCAACCCCGATAACCTTCTCGAGCTGCCTGATCTGCTGGGACAGGGCCGGCTGGGCAATGTTCAGCCGCTGGGCAGCACGACCGAAGTGGAGTTCCTCAGCTACAGCCAGGAAGTACCGCAGATGGCGGAGTTCGATTCGCTGATCCATAGCTCAAACTTATCGATAGAGGCTACTGCCTGTATTGGACATATGAGTGAGTGGGGCCGGAGGCTGCTAGCGGGAAGCTGCACCGGAAAGGAAACCTGCCTCATGCCGTACACCTCTGCCCCGACCGTGGTCTCCTCGATCGCCTCACAGAGTGATGCCGACGCGTTCAGCGCGCTGAACGAGGAGTGGATCTCGCGCCTGTTCACCCTGCAGGAACAGGACCGGGCGGTTCTCGGAGATCCGTTCGGCCGCATCGTGGGCCCGGGCGGCGACGTGCTCCTGGCACGCGAGCCGGGCAGCGGCACCGTCGTCGGATGCGTCGCGCTTCTGGCCTACCCGGAAGCCGTGTTCGAGCTGGCGAAGATGGCCGTGGCCCCCGCCGCGCAGAGACGCGGCATCGGCCGCCAACTCATAGCCGCAGCGATCGACCGCGCCCAGGCACTCGGTGGGGCTCGGCTGTTTCTCGGCACGAACAGCAAGCTGGCTGCCGCCATCCACCTCTACGAGGAAGCCGGGTTTGTCAGGATCACCCGCGACCGTCTCCCGGTGACCGACTATTACGCCCGCGCCGACACCCTCATGGAACTGAAGTGACGCCCCGCTGCTCAACGAACGCGGCCTGCATGGACGTATCGCACACAAGGGTGAGAATGCGCCCATCCAGGCCAGTCGGCGTTGGCACGTGGAGCGTACTCACGCCTGGCAAAACGCCTTTCACCGCCTCGCCCGCTGCTACGAGCGGCGCGTCACCCTCATCGACGCGTTCTTCGACCTCGCCGACACGATCATCACCGTGCGTAGCCTGAACCGACGGGCGTGGACGACTCACCGCTGGGACGAACGCCCGAACCGCTGCGATTACGCAATGGCGGGCGAGTGCGGTCTCACTGCCGTGCCTGCACATGGTGGTGGGTGAGGCCCTGCCTGAGGCTGATCGTTTGGAGTGGACACCCTGACAATGGATCAGCCTCAGCCTGGACTTCAACCATTACGTGGAGCGCCTGATCATCGAGGACACCACCGGAGCCCGCGCCGCCGGCATGGCCGCCGCGCAGCGCCTGATCGAGGAGCACGGCGCCTTCCTCGACGACCTGGAACAGCAGCTCGATGAGCCGTACGCCCAGCAGCCGGGTGCCGCCGCGTGATCCTGCATATCGACGAATCCTGGATCCTGGAAGCTGCTGAGCGGGCCGGCCACCGCGATCCGGGCGTCGATGACTACGGCGTGCCCGTCGCCGCCGTGGCCCGCCACCGCGCCAAGCTCCGGGACTACCCTGTCTACGACGGCCCCTACGCCCGCGCCGCCGCCCTCGTGCACACCCTGGGCCGATGCCGCTGGCTGGAACACTCCAACCTGACCGTTGCCTGCGCGGTCGCCGTCATGTACCTCGAAGCCAGCAACATCCCCGTCAGCCCCATGCGCGAGCAACTCACCGCCCTCGCACACGAGTTGAACAACCCGCGCTGCACCGCCGAACGCATCGCCACCTTCCTGCGCACGTGGAAACCCTGACGTAAGTGAACAACTCCCCGCCCCCGCGGGGATGGTCGCAGGGTCGAAGCCTCCGCCCGCGGGCATTCAAAGTGGCGGTCTACGACGCATTACGCCGCGGACGCGGTGAAGGCATTCGCAGGTAGGAGCAGTACACCTCGACGACGGTCTGCCGGTGGGCAGGGTGGTCCTGGGCAAGACGCTCAAGTGCGTACAGGCCTGCCAGGCGAACGGGAGGGCTGTCGCTGCCCAGCTGCCTGGTCACCGCAGTGCACAGCTCGGTGATGCGGCGTTCGGACGCATCGAACCCGGCGACCTGGTCCGCGGCCTCCTGACGGATGTGGGTGTGCTCGCTGAGCCACTGACGGCGCAAAGCGAGCAGCAGCGCTGCAGCACCACCAGTGCCGGACCCGACCGGCAGAGCCGTTTTTGATGGCGTCGATCCGCGCTGTCGCCCGCTGCGCACCGTGCAACGAGTCAGTCTGAGCCAGCATCACCCGCATCGTCTTTGCTGCCGCGCCATCCTCGACGCCGATGGGAGCCTGTGATCGCAGGTCTGTTCTTCCCGCGAGTGGCCGACGTGGAGGTGGCGATGAGAGTCGTGTTCGTGCACGGGGCGTGCGTGCGGGACGGGTCGTGGTGGTGGCACCGCACCGCCGAGCTGCTGCAGGACCGGGGGGTGCCGAGCGTGTCCCCGGCGCTACCGAGCTGCGGCGAGGCGGGCCGGCGCGGTGGCCTCGGCGGTCCGGGGCTGCCCGAGGATGTTGCCGCGGTGCGGCAGGTGCTGCATGCCGGCGACGAACCGACCGTCGTGGTCGCCCACAGCTACGGCGGCATCGTCACCGCGGAAGCCGCCGTGGGCGTCGGGTCGGTGCACCACCTGCTGCTGGTTTCCAGCTACCTGCCCGAGGTCGGGCAGAGCCTGTCGGATTTCGGGGACGGCAGCCCCGCCCCGTTCCTCGACGTCGACCCCGACGCCGGCACGTTCGGGGTCCGCCCCGAGCTGCTCGTGGATACCTTCCTGCAGGACTGCGACCCCGAGGTCCAGGCGCAGGCGGCGGACCACCTCGCCCGGCAGAGCGTGCAGGTGACCGGGCAGCCGGTCGGGGCGGCCGCATGGCAGCAGTTGCCCTCGACGTACCTCCTCTGCGCTCAGGACCGGGGCACCCCGCCGCGGCTGCAGCGCGAGTTCGCCCGCCGGGCCGGCAGCGTCGTCGAGCTCGACGCCGGCCACCACCCGTTCCTGTCCCAGCCCGCAGCGGTCCGCGACCTGCTGCTGAGCCTGTGAGCCCAGGGATACACCCACCGTAGAGATCACGATCACCCTCAACCGAAAACCTCAGTGGTCTCCAGGTCCGCTGTCTGAGACTAAAGAGGAACCTCTCAGTTGTTCTTCGGTGTCTTGGGCTTTTTTGGCGCGGTTCTGGGAGCGATAGAGGTCGAGAGCTTGTTGCCAACTGTGGCGGGCGTCGGTGTGCTGACCGAGAGCTTTGTGGACTGTTCCGAGGCTGAAGAGGGCGTCTGCGACCTGTGCGCTGTCGTTGGCTTCGCGGCACAGGCGGAGTGCATGACGGTAGTGGTCCAACGCCTCAGCGTATTGCCCGGTGCGACGGGCGATGTAGCCCAGGCTGTCCAGAGCGGCGGCCTGGCCTATGCGGTAGTCGACCTCGCGGAAGAGGGTGAGGGCCCGTGTGCAGTGCGAGCGGGCCAGTTTGTGGTGGCCCAGGAGAGCGTGATTCCATCCCACCGCATTGAGCGCGTTGGCTTCCCATACCGGGTTGTCAAGGGTCTGGTAGAGGCGTAGCGCGTGCTGGGCGTGGCGCAGAGCCTGCTGGTGGTTGCTCTGCTGGGCCTGGACGCGGGCCATGGTGCGGTGGACGTGGGCCTGGCCCGCGGTGTCACTGGCTTCTTCGAACAGGGCGAAGGCTTGTTGCAGGTGCTTCAGGGCCACGGTGTTCTCGCCCATGTCTGAGCGGGTCCGGCTCAGCAGCCAGTGGGCGGTGGCCTGGGCCGCGGGGGCGCCCAGCCGCTCGGCGGCGGTGAGCCCGGTTCGCCATGTCGTGAGCCCGTCCTGTAGACGGCCTCGTTGCCGTTGGAAGAGGTCCAGTGTCCAGGCCAGTTGCCATGCCTGGCGGTCGCGGCCCTGCTCCAGGGCGAGTGCCTGGGCGGCGAGCAGGGTCAGATGTTCTCTGTCGAACCACGCCGGCGCCTCCGCTTTCTCCAGCGGCAGCGGTGTGCAGCCGGCGGTCGGTGCGTCCAATTCGATCGGCGTGCGGTGCGGGAACAGGAGTCGGTCGCCGGCGTGGGCGGTGTGAAGGTAGAAGTCGACCACTCGGCACAGTGCCGCGGTCCGGATGTCCGTGGGCTGGGAACGGCCGTGTTCGGTCGAGTAGAGCCGGACCAGGTCGTGCATGCGATAGCGGCCGGGGGCGTGTTGCCTAAGTAAGTGAGCTTCTTCCAGATCACGCAGAAGGAGTCTCGCGCGGGGGAACGGAAGCGCGGCGAGGCTGGCCGCGGCGGGCAGGCTGATGTCCGGCCCCGGCGCCAGTCCCAGCAGGGCGAAGACCTGTGCGGTCGGGTCCTCCAGGGCCCGGTGGGATGTGTCGAAGACCGCTCGCAGGTCGGTCGTGAGGTCTCCGCCGCTCAGGGCGTCGAGCCTGCTGGTGGCGTCGTCGAGTTCTTCGGCCAGCACACGAAGTGGGAAGTCCGGGCGTGCGGCGGCTCGGGCGGCGACGATGCCCATGGCCAAGGGCAGTCCCGCGCAGCATCGGAGCAGGGCATCCACCGCATCGGGTTCGGCTGCTAGCCGGTCGGGGCCCAGAGCACGGGCGAAAATCTGCCGGGCCTCGTCGTCCGGCAGTGTGTCGAGGGCCAGGTAGTGGGATCCGTGCGTGGCCGTCAGGGCGCCGAGGTGCCTGCGGCTGGTGACCAGCACCATGCAGGTGGCACTGCCGGGCAGCAGCGGGCGGATCTGGTCGGCGTCGTGCGCGTTATCCAGCACGATCAGCATCTGCCGGTCGGCCACCAAGGAGCGGTACAGCCCGGACTGGGCTTCCGGGTTGGCAGGTATCTCCTGAAGGTCGGCGCCCAAGGCGTCGAGGAAGCCGCGCACGACTGTCGGGACGGGCAGCGGGCCAGCGATCGGGTCGAAGCCGCGCAGGTTGACGTACAACTGCCCGTCAGGGAACCGGGCGAGGTGTTCGTGGGCCCAGCGCAGCGCGAGCCAGGTCTTGCCGATACCGCCCACACCGCCGATCGCCGAGATCACCAGCACGCGGTCCGCTCCGAGGGACTCCTTGAGCAGGTTGTCGAGGGCGGCGAGCTCATGGTCGCGTCCGACGAAGGCCCGGGGAGATGGCGGTAGCTGCCGCGGTACAGGCCGGGATCTTCGCGCCGCAGGCACCACGGCAGCCTCGGCCTGAGCGCCGTCGAGTTCGGGATCTGCGCCGAGGATCCGCTCGTGGAGTCGCCGCAGTTCCGCACCCGGGTCGACTCCGAGCTCTTCGGCGAGCCGCCGCCGGGCGCGCTCGTACCCCTCCAGGGCCTCTGCCTGCCGCCCGCACCGGTACAGAGCCAGCATCAGCTGCCCGACCACTCGCTCGTCGAGTGGATGGGCGGCCACCAGTGCGAGCAGCTCGCTCACCAACCGGTCATGCTGTGCCAAACGCAACCGGACGTCAACCAGCTCCAGTTGCGCGGCCAGTCGCTCGCCGTCGAGGAGATCGCGCTGCGCGTTGAACCACGGCGTGTCGACGCCGGTGAACGCGCTGCCCCGCCACAGGCCGAGGGCCTCTCGCCAGAGCGCCTCGGCCTGTTCGTCGGTACCCGCCCTACGAGCCAGGCCCGACAGATCACGGAAGCAATGTATGTCCACCAGCGCGCGCTCGACGGCCAGCCGGTAGCCGCCGCCCCCGTCCCGGATGATGGCGGTGCCCCCACCCGCCAGTAGATGTCTCAGCCGGGAGACGTATCCGTACAGTTTCGTGCGGCCGTTCGTCGCCCCGGTGTCTCCCCAGACCCGGTCCACCAGTGCGTCGGCCGACACCGTCCGGTCCGCGTCGACGAGCAGCGCCGCCAGCACCCGCCGCTGCACCGCGTGCCCCGCGTCGACGGGGACGCCGTCGCGCCGCACCTCGATGGTCCCCAGGATCCCGAAGCGCGTGCCCATCACACCCCCTTTGACCATCCCTAGGGCCACACTCTGGGTGCTGCGCATCGGCGCGCCAAGGCGGATTCAAGCTTTTCCCGAAGGATTCCCGATGACCGCCCCTGCACCGTGTTCGTACAAGTGGCCGCCGGTCGGCTGTTGGACGACCACAGGGGGTTGGGGGAATGCCAGCCCTGAAGAGCCCACCGGCACCCAAGCACGGTGAAGAACAGGAATTTCGTATTCCCTTTCACAGGAAGGTCAAGACCATGGCCGTTGAATGCAGTCCCAATGGTGCAACGTGGAACGAGTACCCGTGCATCACCGCTGCCCCGGGCAGCTGCGAGGCGACCAACCGCAGGTACACCCAGCAGCGCACCTACACGTGTGTGAACGGAGTCAAGGTCGAAGCTTCCGGCCTGCGCAAGTTCGTCCGCTGCGGTTGTTAGTCCATATCTGAACGGCTCTGTCCGCCGCCGCCACCGACGGTCGGGCGGCGGGCAGGCCCTCCTACCCGGGAGCGCCCACGTGCTGGAAGTTGTCACCGAGGTGGGGCGCGGTCTGTTCGCCGCCTTATTCGCCGTGGCGGCGGGCAGTAAAATGCGGCCCCGCGCCTTTGGCGACCTGTCCGTCTCTCTCGCGGCTTACGGCATGACCAGCAAGGTACTCAGCCGTCTTGCCGCTGCGACGCTGATCGTCGCGGAGGCAACTGTGACTGCTGTACTGATTCTTGGCCCTGCCTCCGCGGGGCTCGGGCTTGCCGCGCTGCTCTTGGTGGTGCTCGCCGGAGGCGTTCTGGTGAGTACGCGCCGTCAGCTCAATGTTCGCTGCGCCTGCTTCGGCACCGCCGGCGAGACGTTGAACAGAGGTCATCTGTGGCGCAACACGACCCTGGCGGCGCTGGCCCTGATCCTTGCCCTAGCTGTATTGCCCTGTGAGGTTGGGGACGCGGCTGGCGGGTGGTTGGCCCTTCAGCGCGGT
>NZ_BMVM01000031.1 GCF_014650715.1 Streptomyces bluensis
CACACGTCAGTGATCGCCGTCACCCGTCCCCAACCTCCGTGGACAGAACACCTAGGGCCTGTGTCGAAAGTGGCGCCTGCCGGGCGACGCCTGGCACGCCCTCCGGGCGGACGACGCCACTTTCGACACAGGCCCTAGCGCGCGGACCGCGTGTGGACGTACTCGACGAGGTGGGTCAGGGCGTCGGGGTTCGTGGAGGGCATGACGCCGTGGCCCAGGTTGAAGATGTGGCCCTCAAGACCGGCAGCCGCGTCGAGCACCTCGCGGGCCTTGGTCTCCACGGCCTCGCGGGAGGCGAAGAGGACGGTGGGGTCGAGGTTGCCCTGGAGCGCCTTGCCGGGGCCCACGCGGCGGGCGGCCTCGTCGAGTGGGACGCGCCAGTCGACGCCGACGACGTCCGCGCCGGCCTCGCCCATGAGGCCGAGCAACTCGCCGGTGCCGACGCCGAAGTGGATGCGCGGCACACCGTACGGCGCGACCGCCTCGAAGACCTTGGCGGACGCGGGCATGACCGAGCGGCGGTAGTCGGCGGGTGCGAGGGCGCCCGCCCACGAGTCGAAGAGCTGGACGGCGCTGGCGCCCGCCTCGATCTGCACCTTCAGGAAGGCCGAGGTGATCTCGGCGAGCCGGTCGAGCAGGTCGGCCCACAGCTGCGGGTCGCCGTACATCATCGCCTTGGCGTTCTCGTACGTGCGGGACGGGCCGCCTTCGACGAGGTAGCTCGCGAGGGTGAAGGGCGCGCCCGCGAAACCGATGAGCGGGGTCTCGCCGAGCTCGGCGGTGAGCAGACCGATGGCCTCGGTGACGTAGCCGACGTCCTCCGGGGTCAGGTCGCGCAGCTGGGCGAGGTCGGCGCGGGTGCGGATCGGGTTCTCCACGACCGGGCCGACGCCGGGCTTGATGTCGAGGGCGATGCCGATGGCCTTGAGCGGGACCACGATGTCGCTGAAGTAGATCGCCGCGTCCACGTTGTGCCGGCGAACCGGCTGGAGCGTGATCTCCGTCACCAGCTCCGGACGCATGCAGGACTCCAGCATCGGGATGCCCTCGCGCACCTTCCGGTACTCGGGGAGGGACCGGCCGGCCTGCCGCATGAACCACACCGGCGTGTGCGGCACGGGCTCGCGCCTGCACGCCCTGAGGAAGGCTGAATCCTGGACCGCGTCGCGCTGGGGGGTCGTGGCGGTCGGCTGGTGGCCCGAGGGGCCGACGTTGGCACTCACGACGGAAAGTCTCGCACGCCCTGTGCCGCCTCCGACGCCGGGTGGGGTCGGCACAGGGGCTCCGCGAGGCAGCCGAAGGGGGCCCGCGGCGGCGTGCGAAGGCCCGGTACAGGGCGCCGCTTTCGCTCAGCGCGATGCGACCGTGACCCGGCGCACGGGTGTCTCTCCCTGCGCTCGGGCTCCGTTCCCCTTAATGTTCCCCGCATGGCTGCGGCTCAGGGACGACTGTCGGACGGCGCTGGCGGAATGGACGACGCGACGGAGGGGGACCGGGAAGCGATGGAGACGGAGACGGCTCCGCTGCCCTTCCGTACGGCCGTCGACGCGCTGGGGGCCGCGACACCGCGGCCGGAGATCGAGATCGAGCCCACGCGCGCGCCGCAGCGGCTCGCCCCGTACGCGTACGCCCTGGAGGCGTCGGTCCTCGACGGCGACGAGGACCTGGCCGACGGCCGCCTCATCCTCCTCCACGACCCTGCGGGACACGAGGCCTGGCAGGGCTCGTTCCGTCTGGTCACCCTGATCCGCGCCGAGTTGGAGCCGGAGATGGCCGCCGACCCGCTGCTGCCCGACGTGTGCTGGGCCTGGCTGACGGGCGCGCTGCAGGCCCGCGGTCTGTCGTACGGCGAACCGAGCGGCACCGTCACGCGGGCGAGCTCCCACTACTTCGGCGGCCTCCGCGCCCGCCCCGCCGCCTGCCAGATCGAGATCCGCGCCTCCTGGACGCCCCGTGAGGGCCTCGGGGGCGTCCCCGACACCGCTTCCCACCTCGCCTCCTGGTGCGATCTGCTCTCCCAGGTCGCCGGCCTGCCACCGGCGGCCCCGGGCGAGGCGTCCGTGGTCACACTGCCCCAGCGCCGGGGACCGCAGCCGCGCTAGCCCCAGGGCACGTCAAGGGCTGGTTCCGCCGCACCCCGAGATCGCGCACGTGCCCCCGAGATCGCGCACGTGCCCCGGAGATCGCGCACGGCCGCCGGAGATCGCGCACGGCCGCCGGCGGCGCCGCCCCGTTCGC
The DNA here is from genome assembly GCF_014650715.1 of Streptomyces bluensis. Lineage (GTDB taxonomy): Bacteria > Actinomycetota > Actinomycetes > Streptomycetales > Streptomycetaceae > Streptomyces > Streptomyces bluensis. The sequence goes on from NZ_BMVM01000031.1 coordinate 2,239, forward strand.
CAATGGGCTGCCTCGTTCACCAGGGGTTCGCTCGCCGGCAGGGGTTGGTTCGTTCACCAGAGGTTCCTCGGCGCCCTCCACGGCCCTTTCGGCCTGATCATGCATCCCCGCCTCTCACATCACCCTTTCGCCCCTACCTCTTTGTCGATACGGCCACTTTCGGACCGGTATCGACGCAGAGCGAACCCGTTCGATCTTCGAATGATCGAAGGCGTGTCCGAATTGTACGGATTGTTACTCACCAAATCGTGATCACTCCCTAAAGGAGCATGCGTCGGGTGCCGAAGACGTCTGTGACCTTGAAAGCACGGTTCGTCCCGGCTTCGCCCCCACGAGCCGGCCCCGTCCCGCACCCCAGGAGGCCTGGTGTCCGTTCTCCTAGAGCAGCCCGCAAGCCTGGTCGCCTACCGTCCGAACAAACCCACCGCGATGGTGGTGGTGGCCGACCCCCGCGTCCGCTCCACCGTCACCCGCCACCTCTGGGCGCTCGGTGTCCGCGATGTCATCGAGGCCTCGTCCATCGCGGAGGCCCGTCCCCGCATCGGCAATCCCCGAGACATCTGCGTCGCCGACGTCCACCTTCCGGACGGCTCCGGCCTCACACTCCTGTCCGAAACCCGCGCCGCGGGCTGGCCCAACGGCCTCGCCCTCTCCGCCGCCGACGACATCGGCGCCGTCCGCAACGCCCTGGCCGGCGGTGTGAAGGGCTACGTCGTCACCGGTACGCGGACGAACATCGGCCTTCCCACCCGCCCCGGCGCCGCCCCCATCGGCTCCGCGGCGGCCCGTATGCACCGCCGCCCCCCGGGTGCCCCGAGTCACCCGGGTGGCTACCGCGAGCTGTCGGGCCGTGAGGTCGAGGTGCTGCGCCTGGTCGCCGAGGGCCAGTCCAACAAGGCGATCGGCGTCTCGATGGGCCTGTCGGCGCTCACCGTCAAGAGCCACCTCGCCCGCATCGCCCGCAAGCTCGGCACGGGCGACCGCGCCGGGATGGTGGCGGTGGCCCTGCGCACAGGGATCATCCACTGAGCACAGGACGGTGCCCGACGACCGGTGCCCCGTGTCCGGGACCGACGGCCCCGCGCCGATCCCGGACACGGGGTACGTGAACCGATCGGCTCCGTCTACCGCGTTGCGACGGCCCGCGCGCCGGAAGGCGTTCACCGACACATGTGGCGCGTGTGGTGCGTGACTGGATTACGACCCTACGACGTCCGCCGACGGAACGTTCCGTCGGCGGACGTTGTGCATACACAGATACCCTTGACAGGTGACCGACGCCCAAAAGACCGCAGCAGACAGCTCACTGCGAACCACCGGAGGCGCCCCTCCGGACGACGGCGGATCTTCTGCGACGGAGGCGCCGATTCCTTTGCTGGAGCCTCGGGACGGCATTCCATCGGTGATCGCCGACGATACCTCGCTCGCCAGGACGATCGCCGCGTTCGCCGCCGGGTCCGGTCCCGTCGCCGTGGACGCCGAACGCGCGTCCGGGTACCGGTACGGCCAGCGCGCCTATCTCGTCCAACTGCGCCGCGAGGGCGCGGGCACCGCGCTGGTCGACCCCGTCGCCTGTCCCGATCTGTCGGGCCTCGGCGAGGCCGTCTCCGGTGTGGAGTGGGTGCTCCACGCCGCCACCCAGGACCTGCCCTGCCTCCGTGAGATAGGCATGGTTCCCAGGCGGATCTTCGACACCGAACTCGCCGGGCGCCTCGCCGGCTTCCCCCGGGTCGGCCTCGGCGCGATGGTCGAGGGTGTCCTCGGCTACGTCCTGGAGAAGGGGCACTCCGCCGTCGACTGGTCCACGCGCCCGCTCCCCGAGCCATGGCTGCGGTACGCGGCGCTCGACGTCGAACTCCTGGTCGACCTGCGGGACGCCCTGGAGAAGGAGCTCGACCGGCAGGGCAAGCTGGAGTGGGCCCGGCAGGAGTTCGACGCGATCGCGTCCGCGCCGCCGCCGGAGCCCCGCAAGGACCCCTGGCGCCGTACGTCCGGGATGCACAAGGTACGGCGGCGACGCCAGATGGCCGTCGTACGGGAGCTGTGGGAGGCCCGCGACCGCATCGCGCAGCGCCGGGACATCTCGCCCGGCAAGGTGCTCAGTGACGCGGCCATCGTCGAGGCCGCGCTGGGCCTGCCGGCCAACGTGCACGCGCTCGCCTCGCTGAACGGCTTCGGGCACCGGATGGGCCGGCGCCAGCTGGAGCAGTGGCAGGCCGCGGTCGACCGTGCGAAGGCGCTGCCGGATGCCCGGCTGCCGCAGCCGGGGCAGCCGGTGACGGGGCCTCCCCCGCCGCGTGCCTGGGCCGACAAGGACCCGGCGGCCGCGGCACGGCTGTCCGCGGCGCGCTCCGCGGTTTCCGGGTTGGCCGAGCAGCTGAACATGCCTCAGGAGAACCTGATCACTCCGGATACCGTGCGGAGAGTGTGCTGGGAACCGCCGGGTTCCGTCGATGCCGAGTCGGTGAGTGCCGCGTTGGCCGGCTACGGTGCCCGGCCGTGGCAGGTCGAGCAGGTGACGCCGGTGTTGGTGGCGGCGTTGTCCGTGAAGGGTTCCTAGCCGCCAAGAGGGTTCTCCTCGTACGGCGGCTGCGGGTTCGTCGTGGTTGCTCGCGCGGTTCCCCGCGCCCCTTTTGGGGGCCTGCGGCCCCACTCGGCAGGCCCCCCTATTTCGTCGCCCCCCTCACGAACCCGTTGTAGATGTACCGCTGCAGGAACAGGAACACGATCAGCGTGGGCAGGATCACGAGGACCGCTCCCGCCGAGATGACCTCCCAGTGGGCGTCGAAGGGGCCCTTGAAGCGGAACAGGGACGTCGAGATCACGCCAAGATCCTTGGACGGCATATAGAGGAAGGGGATGTAGAAATCGTTGTAAACGGCGATCCCCTTCACCATCACCACCGTGGCGATCGCGGGCTTGAGCAGCGGGAAGATGATCTTCCGGTAGATGGTGAAGGCGTTGGCGCCGTCCAGGCGGGCCGACTCGTCGAGTGAGATCGGGATCGATCGCACGAACTGCAGGAAGATGTAGATCGACACGATGTCGGTGCCCGTGTAGAGCATGATCGGCGCCCAGCGGCTGTCGAACATGCCGAAACCGTTGACGATCTGGAAGGTCGCCACCTGGGTGGTCACACCAGGAACCAGGGTCGCGAACAGGAACAGCGCGACGACGAGCTTCCGGAAACGGAAGGTGAAGCGGTCGATCGCGTACGCCGCCATCGAGCCGATGATCACCGTTCCCGTGATGGCGAAGAGCAGGATGAAGGCCGTGTTGCCGATGGCCATGAGCATCCTGCCGTCCTGGAACGCCGTCACGTAGTTGTGCAGGTTCAGCAGGTCGCCGGGCAGGCTGAGCGCACCGCTGTCGTCCGCCATCTCCTCGGAGGTCTTGAGCGATGTCAGGAAGACGACGGCGAGTGGCAGCAGTACCACCACGCTCGCCACGACCAGCGACAGGTACGTGAGCGTTCGGGCGACTCCCCTGGTGACCGCGGGCGTCGGGGCCATGAGCCTCATACGAGATCCACCTTGTCGTCGGGGACCAGTCGGCGCTGCACCCAGGTCACCGCCAGGATGATCAGCAACAGGACGACCGCCGCGGCCGACGCCAGACCCGTCTTGTTGAACTGGAAGGCCAGCTTCACCGTCTGGATCACAAAGGTCTCGGTGCCGGTCGCGCCGCCGGTCATGATGTAGGGGATCTCGAAGACCGCCAGCGAGCCGGAGATCGAGAGGATGACGGTCAGGCCGATCACCGGGCGGATGCCGGGCGCGATGATGTACCGGAACTGCTGCCAGCGGTTCGCGCCGTCCAACTCGGCGGCCTCGTACAACTCGCCGGGAATCGACTGGATCGCGCCCAGGAACAGCACGAAGTTCAGGCCCATGTAGCGCCAGACCGACACACCCGCGAGCGAGACGTTCGCCGACGTCGACGTACCCAGCCAGGCGCGGTCCGAGTCATGGCCGAACAGGCTCAGCAGCGAGTCCAGTGTGCCGCCGTCCTGGAAGAAGTAGAGGAAGACGAAGCCGATCGCCACCCCGTTGATCAGATACGGGAAGAAGAGCACGCCCTTGAAGAAGTTCCGGAAGCGGACGTTGAAGCTGAGGATCGTGGCGAAGTACAGCGCGAGGCCGATCTGGACCACCGAGGCGGCGAGGTAGTAGCCGCTGACCAGGAAGACCTGGAAGAGCTCCGCCCTGGTGAAGATGTCGACGTAGTTCTCGACTCCGGTGTAGTGGAGTTCGGGGCTGACACCGTCCCAGTCGGTGAAGCTGTACGCCACCATGTTGGCGACCGGCGCGTAGGTGAAGGTGACCAGCAGCGCGAGCGGCGCGGCCAGGAAGAGCCAGGGGGTCACTCGCCGCCACACCCGTACCTTCCGCGGAGGACGGGACGTCCCGGCGTCCTGTGGCGGCGCGGCGGCCGGTGACCGCGCCGCCTTCTCCGTCCGAGTGGTGTGCGTCATCAGGACCCCAGGGCCTCTTCCGCCTCGGTCCAGCGCCTGCCGAGGCCGGAGAGGAAGTCGTCGACGTCGCCGTCCTTGGCACCGCGGGCGAGGTCGACCAGGTCCTGGCGGTAGTCGGGCGCGTAGATGCCGACCTCCGAGGCGTTGTCGATCTCCTTGACCAGTGCGCCCTCGCTGTCGTCGACCTCGATGAGCTTCACACCGGCGTCCTCGTACGCCTTCAGCACGTCGGGCAACGGAGCGTCCCTGAGCGGGGACATGGCCAGGTTGTCGGCCACGTACGTGGACTTCTCCGTGAACCAGTCGATCCAGGCGCGGGCGGCCTCCTTGTGCGGGGAGTGGACGTTCACCGCCTGGTTGTAGTCGGGGGCGGCGGTCGCGCAGAACTCACCGTCCACCTGGGTGGGGAAGGGCATGAACCCGATGTCGTCGGGGTCGCTGCCGGCCTTCTCGGCGGCCTGCCGGAACTGGATGATCGCCCAGGTGCCGAGCCACATCGTGCCGATCTCGCCCTTCGCGAGCCGGGGCTTGGACGCCTCCCAGTTGGTGGTCGTGGGGTCCTTCTCGGCCAGGCCCTGGTTCACGATGTCGTACAGGAGCCGGTCACCGACTCGGAGGTCGGCGCCCTCGGCCCACGGGTCCCCCTCGGTCAGCCTGGTGGTGGCCCGCGTATCGCAGTGCACCGAGCCGTTGACAGACGTCCACGAGGTCAGCGGCCACATGTCCTTGAAGTTCGTGTAGTACGGGACCGCGTCCGTCCTGGACTTGATGGCCTTCAGCGCGGTGAGGAACTCGGCCGGAGTGGTGGGCCAGTCGGTGACCCCGGCCTCCCGCCAGACCTTCTTGTTGTAGACGAAGCCGGGCATCACGCCGTTGGTGGTCTGTCCGTAGACCTTGCCGTCGACCGCGGTGTAGTCGGTGAAGCGGTACTTCTCGCGGCGCTCGGCCTCGGTGCCCAGCGAGGCGAAGAACTTGGGGTAGTCGTTCTTCTTGATGACGGCCGGGATCATGAGGACGTCGCCGTAGTTCTCCGTGTTCATACGGATCTTGACTTCGGCCTCGTAACCGGTGATGGCCTCGAATTCCACCTTGACCTTCGGATAGGTCTTGTTGAATTCATCCGCGTACTTCTGCATCGTGCCGTCCTGCACGATGTCGGTCCGGTGGGTGAGGACCTTGATGGTTCCGGACACCTTCGACGGGTCGTCAGGTGCCTTCGCGTCCGCGCCTTTCGACGTGCCGCCGCTGCCCGTGCAGCCCGCGGCCATGAGCGCGGCGGCCAGCAGTGTTCCGATGAGACTCCTGCGATGGTTCATGTGCACCAGCTCCGTTCGGGGACGGATGAGCACGAATGGGTTGGCTGGTTCGGCACTCTGACAGCCCGTACTGAACCGGTAAAGTCCCTATTTCGCCAAGGGTTCCGAAACATTTCGGGCAGTGTTCTCGGACACTGGACTGGACCGGTTTAGGGAGTGCGCATGGTGGACGCGACACCGCTCACCGACGGATGGAGCCTGCGGTACGACGGCCGCGCGCTGCCCGCCGCCGTACCGGGCTGTGTGCACACCGACCTGCTGGCGGCGGACGTGATCCCGGACCCCTTCCTCGGCCGGAACGAGACCGAGGTGGCGTGGGTGGGGCGCAGGGAGTGGGTGTACGAGACGGAACTGCCGGCCGCTTCCGGCGCGACGGGCTCTGCCGGGCACGAGCAGACCGATCTCGTCTTCGAGGGCCTCGACACGGCCGCCGAGATCGTCCTGGACGGCGGGCTCCTCGGCCGGGTACGGAACATGCACCGCTCGTACCGCTTCGACGTGACCGGTATGAGCGGCCGGCTGGCGGTGCGCTTCGCCTCCGCGTACACCGAGGCGGAGGCGGTGCGGGACCGGCTCGGTGACCGGCCGAACGCCTATCCGGAGCCCTTCCCGTTCCTCCGCAAGATGGCCTGCTCCTTCGGCTGGGACTGGGGGCCGACCCTCGTCACGGCGGGGATCTGGCGACCGGTGCGCCTGGAGCACTGGTCGACGGCCCGGATCGCGCGGGTGCGCCCGCTGGTGACCGTCGAGGACGGCCTGGGGCGCGTCGAGCTGGCCGTCGACGTCGAGCGCACCCGGGTCGAGGCGGACCTCACCCTTCAGGCCCGGATCGGCGGCGTACAGATGAGCGCGGCGGTCGACGGGACCAGCGGCACCGTACGGCTCCAGGTGCCGGACCCCGCGCTGTGGTGGCCGCGGGGGTACGGGGAACAGCCGCTGTACGAGGTGGAGTTGACGCTCGCGCACGACGGCGCACCGCTCGACGTCTGGCGGCGCCGCATCGGCTTCCGGAGCGTCGAGCTGGACCGGAGCCCTGACGCGCACGGCACCGGCTTCACCCTCGTCGTCAACGGAACGCGGCTGTTCGCGCGCGGGGTCAACTGGATCCCGGACGATGTGTTCCCCTCCCGGATCACCCGCGAGCGCTACCGCGAGCGGCTCGCCCAGGCGGCCGAGACGGGCGTGGACCTCGTCCGGGTCTGGGGCGGCGGCATCTACGAGAGCGAGGACTTCTACGACGCGTGCGACGAGCTGGGGCTGCTCGTCTGGCAGGACTTCCCGTTCGCGTGCGCGGCCTACCCCGAGGAACAGCCGCTGCGGGGCGAGGTGGAGGCCGAGGCGCGCGAGAACGTCGTACGGCTGATGCCGCACCCCTCGCTGGTGCTGTGGAACGGCAACAACGAGAACCTGTGGGGCTTCAGGGACTGGGGCTGGGAGCAGCGGCTCGCCGGGGAGTCCTGGGGCGAGGGCTACTACCTGGGCGTACTGCCGCGTGTCGTCGCCGAGCTGGACCCGACCCGGCCGTACACGGCGGGCAGCCCCTGGTCCGGGTCCTGGGACCGCCACCCGAACGACCCGGCGCACGGCACGCACCACTCGTGGGACGTGTGGAACCGGGACGACTACACGGCGTACCGCGCGAACGTGCCGCGTTTCGTGGCCGAGTTCGGCTGGCAGGCACCGCCCGCGTACGCGACGCTGCGGCGCGCCCTGCCCGGCGAGGAGCTCGCCCCGGACTCCCCCGGCATGCTGCACCACCAGAAGGCGGACGACGGCAACGGCAAGCTGGAGCGCGGTCTCGCCCGCCGTTTCCCGGTGCCCGAGGGCGACTTCGACCGCTGGCACTACCTCATGCAGGTCAACCAGGCCCGTGCCGTCGCCGCCGGGATCGAGCACTGGCGGTCGCACTGGCCCGTCTGCGCGGGCACGGTCGTGTGGCAGCTCAACGACTGCTGGCCGGTGACCTCCTGGGCCGCGATCGACGGCGACGGACGGCCCAAGCCGCTCTACCACGAGCTGCGCAGACTGTACGCGGACCGGCTGCTCACGCTTCAGCCACGGGCCGGCGAGCTGGTGCTGGCCGCCGTGAACCAGGCGGGCGAGGACTGGTCGTGTGCGCTCCGGCTGCGGCGGATGTCCGTGGACGGTGTGGTGGTGGCCGCGGTGGACCTGGCTCTCACGGCCGCCGCGCGGACGGTCGCCGACGTCCGTGTGCCGCGCGAGCTGGTACCCACCGGGCCGAAGGAGTTCCTGGTCGCGGACACGGACGCGGAGGGAGAGGCGGACGGGCTGCGCGCCCTGCACTTCCCCGTACCGGACCGCGAAGTCGCCTACCCCCGGCCGGAGTTCGACGTCACCGTGGCACCGGGCACGGTGACCGTGACGGCGCGGACGCTCGTACGGGATCTGCTGCTCCAGGCCGACCGTCTGGACCCCGCGGCCCGGACCGACACCGGGCTGGTCACCCTGCTGCCCGGCGAACGGGTCACCCTGGGCGTCCGCGGCTGGCAGGCTCCGGACGACGGGTCCGGTGCGGACGCCGTCCGGTCCGCCCTGTACTGCGTGGAGCCTGCCCGATGACCACACCCCCGCCGACGCCTCCGGCATCCCGGGTCACGATAAAGGAGGTCGCCGCGCGGGCCGGGGTGTCCAAGGGAGCGGTGTCGCTCGCCTTCAACCACAAGCCGGGGCTGTCCGAGGCCACCCGGGACCGTATCTTCGCGGCGGCCCGCGAACTGGGCTGGGCGCCGAACCTGACCGCCCGGTCGCTGGCCGGCCGGCGGGTGGACGTCGTGGGGCTGGCGATCTGCCGTCCGGCGAAACTGCTGGGCCTCGAACCGTTCTACATGGAGTTCATCGCCGGGGTGGAGAGCGTACTGACCGAGCGGTCCTGCTCGCTGCTCCTGCGCCTGGTGCGCAATCTGGAGGAGGAGGTGGGGCTCCAGGACGCGTGGTGGCGGGGGAAGCAGGTCAGCGGATCGATCCTCGTCGACTTCCACGCGGATGATCCGCGGACGGCGGCGGTCAGGCGCCTCGGGATGCCGGTGGTCGCGGTCGGGCATCCCTCCCTGACCGGCGGCCTCACCTCCGTGTGGACCGACGACGCCACCGCCGTGACGGAGGCCGTACGGTACCTGGCGGCGCTCGGGCACCGCCGGATCGCCCGGGTGGGGGGCGCGGCGGCGCTCGGGCACACATCGATCCGTACGGCCGCCTTCGACGAGGCCGCGAGGGTGCTGGCGCCGGACGGGGCGTGGCAGGTGTCGACCGACTTCTCGGGGGAGGCGGGGGCGCGGGCGACGCGGTCGCTGCTCAGTGCCTCCGGTGGGGACCGGCCCACGGCCATCGTGTACGACAACGACATCATGGCGGTGGCGGGGTTGTCGGTGGCGGCGGAGATGGGGCTGTCGGTGCCGGAGGATGTGTCGCTGCTGGCCTGGGACGACTCTCAGCTGTGCCGGCTGACGCGTCCGACGTTGTCCGCGATGAGTCATGACGTGCACGGGTTCGGGGCGGAGGTGGCGCGGACGTTGTTCGGGGTGATCAGGGGTGAGGGGTCGGCCGGGTCGCATCCGGTGCCTACGCCGGTGCTGACGCCTCGGGGGTCCACGGCGCCGCCCCGAGTGAGCCGTACAGGGGTGCGCTCACCCTGACGCGCCACAGTTTTCCATGTGACCTTCACCGCTCCCGTGTCCTGGACTGGGCAGCTTGGTTACCCACAAGTAGCATGGGTCTGAGCGCGCGCTCAGTGCCTGCGCTCGCAGCAGTGCCATCCCGCACCCTGGAGGAGAGCCATCGTGCCTCGTACTGTCAGGGACGTCGTCTTCGTGGACGGCGTCCGTACCCCGTTCGGCAAGGCGGGCCCGAAGGGCATCTACCACGAGACCCGTGCCGACGACCTCGTCGTGAAGGCGATCCGGGAGCTGCTGCGTCGCAACCCCGGTCTCGCCCCGGAGAAGGTCGACGACGTCGCCATCGCCGCGACCACGCAGATCGGTGACCAGGGCCTGACCATCGGCCGTACCGCCGGCATCCTCGCCGGGCTGCCGCAGTCCGTGCCCGGCTTCTCGATCGACCGGATGTGCGCGGGCGCGCTGACCGCGGTGACGACCACCGCCGGCTCCATCGCCTTCGGCGCGTACGACGTCGTCATCGCCGGCGGCGTGGAGCACATGGGCCGTCACCCGATGGGCGAGGGCGTGGACCCGAACCCGCGGTTCGTCAGCGAGAAGCTGGTCGACGAGTCGGCGCTGTTCATGGGCATGACCGCCGAGAACCTGCACGACCGCTTCCCGCACATCACCAAGCTGCGCGCCGACGAGTACGCCGTGCGCTCGCAGGAGAAGGCCGCCAAGGCGTACGCCAACGGCAAGATCCAGCAGGACCTCGTGCCGATCTCGGTGCGTCGTACGACCCCCGAGGGCGGCGAGACGGGCTGGGGCCTGGTCACCGCCGACGAGCCGATGCGTCCGGGCACCACCCTGGAGAACCTGGCGAGCCTCAAGACGCCGTTCCGCGTCCACGGCCGGGTCACCGCCGGTAACGCGGCCGGTCTGAACGACGGCGCCACCGCCTCGATCATCGCGAGCGAGGACTTCGCCCGCGAGAACGACCTGCCGGTCAGGATGCGTCTCGTCTCCTACGCCTTCGCGGGCGTCGAGCCGGAGGTCATGGGCTACGGCCCCATCCCGGCCACGGAGAAGGCGCTCGCCAAGGCGGGCCTGTCGATCTCCGACATCAACCTCTTCGAGATCAACGAGGCCTTCGCCGTCCAGGTCCTGGCCTTCCTCGACCACTACGGCATCGCGGACGACGACGAGCGCGTCAACCAGTACGGCGGCGCCATCGCCTTCGGCCACCCGCTGGCCTCCTCCGGCGTCCGCCTGATGACGCAGCTGGCCCGCCAGTTCGAGGAGCAGCCGCAGGTCCGCTACGGCCTGACCACCATGTGCGTCGGCTTCGGCATGGGCGCGACGGTCATCTGGGAGAACCCGCACTTCGAGGGGGACAAGTGACAACCACCGCTGAGCTTCTGAAGGGCGCGGCCGAGCTGTTCCCCGACGAGGTCGTGACGTCCGCGCACGTACGCCACCTCGACCTGCCGTCCGGCGCCGGGCGCTTCGCGCTCATCACGCTGGACAACGGCCTCGACCACACCAAGCCGACCACCTTCGGCCCGGCCTCGCTCGCGAACCTCAACACCGCGCTCGACCAGGTGGAGAAGGAAGCGGCCGACGGCGACATCGTCGGCGTCGGCATCACCGGCAAGCCGTTCATCTTCGCGGTCGGTGCCGACCTCAAGGGCGTCGAGCTGCTGAAGCAGCACGACCACGCGCTCGCCATCGGCAGGGGCGGCCACGAGGTGTTCAAGCGCCTGTCCGCGCTCACGGTACCGACCTTCGCCTACTACAACGGTGCCGCGATGGGCGGTGGCGTCGAGGTCGGTCTGCACTGCACGTACCGGACCGTCTCCAAGGCGCTCCCGGCCTTCTCCCTCCCCGAGGTCTTCCTCGGCCTGGTCCCCGGCTGGGGCGGCTGCACCCTGCTGCCGAACCTGATCGGCGCCGACAAGGCCGTCTCGGTGATCATCGAGAACAGCCTCAACCAGAACAAGCAGCTGAAGGGCCGGCAGGTCTTCGACCTCGGGATCGCCGACGCGATCTTCGAGGGCGCGGACTTCCTGGAGCAGTCGCTGGTCTGGACGGCGAACGTCCTCAAGGGCGACATCGCGGTCGAGCGGCCGGTCATCGACCGCGGTGAGGCCTGGGACCAGGCCGTCGCGCGCGGCCGCTTCATCGCCGACGGCAAGGTGCACGGCGCCGCCCCGGCCGCGTACCGGGCGCTGGACATCATCGCCGCCGCCAAGAACGGCGACCTCCAGCAGGGGTACGACGCCGAGGACGCCGCCCTGGCCGACCTGATCATGGGTGGCGAACTGCGCGCCGGTATCTACGCGTTCAACCTGGTGCAGAAGCGCGGCAAGCGCCCGGCCGGGGCGCCCGACAAGAACCTGGCGCGCCCGGTCACCAAGGTCGGCGTCGTCGGCGCGGGCCTGATGGCCTCGCAGCTCGCGCTGCTCTTCCTGCGCCGCCTGGAGGTGCCGGTCGTGCTGACCGACATCGACCAGGAACGCGTCGACAAGGGTGTGGGCTACGTCCACGCGGAGATCGAGAAGCTGCTCGGCAAGGGCCGTATCAACCAGGACAAGGCGAACCGTCTGAAGGCCCTGGTGACGGGCGTCCTGGACAAGGCCGAGGGCTTCGCCGACGCGGACTTCGTCATCGAGGCCGTGTTCGAGGAGATCGGCGTCAAGCAGCAGGTGTTCGCGGAGGTCGAGGCGGTCGCCCCGCCGCACGCGATCCTGGCGACGAACACGTCCTCACTGTCGGTGTCGGAGATGGCGTCGAAGCTCCGGCACCCCGAGCGGGTCGTCGGCTTCCACTTCTTCAACCCAGTCGCGGTGCTGCCGCTGCTGGAGATCGTCCGCGGTGAGAAGACCGACGACGCCTCGCTGGCCACGGCGTTCGCCGTCGCCAAGAAGCTGAAGAAGACCGCGGTCCTGGTGAAGGACGCCCCGGCGTTCGTGGTGAACCGCATTCTCACGCGCTTCATGGGCGAGATCCAGAACGTCATCGACGAGGGCACCCCGGTCGAGGTCGCCGAGAAGGCGGTCGAGCCGCTGGGGCTGCCGATGTCGCCGCTGGTCCTGCTGGAGCTGGTCGGCCCCGCCATCGGTCTGCACGTCTCCGAGACGCTGCACGGCGCCTTCCCGGACCGCTTCAAGGTCTCCCCGAACCTCAAGGCGGTCGTGGAGGCGGGCAAGCGGGGCTTCTACGTGTACGACAGCGGAAAGCCCGAGCTCGACCCGGAGGTCGCCGCGCTGCTGAAGCAGGGCGACACCGTCCTGACCGAGGAGCAGGTGCGGGCGCGGGTCCTGGACGCGGTCGCCCAGGAGATCGGCCTCATGCTCGACGAGGGCGTGGTGGCCGAGGCCCAGGACATCGACCTGTGCCTCATCACGGGTGCGGGCTGGCCCTTCCACCTGGGCGGAATCACGCCGTACCTGGACCGCGAGGGCGTCAGCGACCGCGTGAACGGCAAGAGGTTCCTGGAGCCGGGAGTCGCTTCGGTTCCCGCGTAAGCGGGTCCCCGGGGTCGCTTGGCGCCCGGGCGTGTGAAGAGGGCCCCCGCTTGGCGGGGGCCCTTCGGCTGTAGGGTCCCCGGGCGGGAGACGGGAGTTCGACGACAGGGTTCAGCCCGGAGGCACCATCATGACGACACTCGTGATCATCGACGCCGCCAACGTCATCGGCTCCGTCCCCGACGGCTGGTGGCGTGACCGGCGTGGCGCGGCGGAACGGCTGCGTGACCGGCTCGCCCGGGACGGGGTGCCCGGGCAGGACGCCCCCGTGGAGCTCGTCCTCGTCGTCGAGGGGGCGGCGCGCGGTGTGGAGTCCGTCCCCGGCGTACGGGTCGACCAGGCGCCCGGAAGCGGTGACGACCGGATCGTCGAGCTCGTCGCCGAGGCCCCCGACCGGCCCCGTCTCGTGGTCACGGCCGACCGCGAACTGCGGCGCCGGGTAGGTGAGCTGGGAGCGGACGTCGCCGGGCCTCGCACCGTGCACGGCCCGTCATGAGCCGGCCGGCGGCCGCTCGGTGGTGTGCCTGTGCCGGTTGATCACTGGGCGTTGTAGTTCGGTGGCGTGGTCACCTCGCCCGGCGGGGTCGCCTCCCGCTGTGCGAGACGGCTGTGGGTGCGGCTGTAGAGGAAGTACACGACGAAGCCGAGGAGCATCCACACACCGAAGCGGATCCAGGTCTCGGCCGGCAGGTTGAGCATCAGCCACAGCGAGGCGAGGACGGACAGGACCGGGATGACGGGCACCCACGGCGTGCGGAAGGCGCGGTGCAGGTCCGGGCGGGTCCTGCGGAGGATGAGGACGCTGACCGCCACGACGGCGAAGGCGAACAGCGTGCCGATGTTGACCAGTTCGGCGAGTTCGCCGAGGCTCGTGAAGCCCGCGACGATCGCGATGATCACGCCGAGCAGGATGGTCGGCCGGTGCGGAGTCTTGTACCGGGGGTGGACCTCGGAGAAGAAGCGCGGCAGCAGCCCGTCACGGCTCATCGCGAAGAACACCCGGGTCTGGCCGAGCAGCAGGATCATGCAGACGGTGGTCAGACCGACGGCCGCGCCGAAGCTGATGAAGCCCGCGTACCACGGGTGCCCGGTGGCCTTGAAGGCGTCGGCGAGCGGGGCGTCCACGGAGAGCTTCGTGTAGTGCTCCATGCCGGTCACCACGATCGACACCGCCACATAGAGCGCGGTGCAGATGAACAGTGAGCCGAGGATGCCGCGCGGCATGTCCCGCTGCGGGTTCCTCGTCTCCTCCGCGGCCGTGGCCACGATGTCGAAGCCGATGAAGGCGAAGAAGACGACGGACGCGGCGGTGAAGATGCCCATCACACCGAAGTTGGCGGGCGCCCAGCCGAACATCAGCTGGATCAGCGGGGCGTGGAGGTCCCCGCCCGCCTCCACGGGCTGCGACCTCGGGATGAACGGGTGGTAGTTGGCGGTCCTGACGAAGAAGGCACCCGCGATGATGACGACGAGGACGACGATCACCTTGACGGCGACGACGAACGAGGTGAGGCGGGCCGAGAGCTTCATCCCGAGGACGAGGATGCCGGTGAGGACGAGGACGAGCAGGGCGGCGAGGATGTCGAATCCGAAGCCGTGGGCTCCCTCCCGGCCGGCCAGCACCTCAGGCACGTGCCAGCCCGCGTTGTCCAGCAGTGAGCGCACGTAGCCGGACCAGCCGACGGCGACCACCGCCGTGCCGAGCGCGAGCTCCAGCACCAGGTCCCAGCCGATGATCCAGGCGGGCAGCTCACCCAGCGTGGCGTACGAGAAGGTGTACGCGGACCCGGCGACCGGGACCGAGGACGCGAACTCGGCGTAACAGAGCGCGGCGAGCGCGCACACGACTCCGGCCACGACGAAGGCCAGGGCGACCGCGGGTCCCGCGTTGTTCCTGGCGACCGTACCGGTGAGCACGAAGATGCCGGTGCCGATGATGACGCCGACGCCGAAGACGGTGAGGTCCAGGGCGGACAGGGATTTCCTGAGCGCACGCTCCGGTTCCTCGGTGTCCCGGAGCGACTGCTCGATCCTTTTTGTCCTGAAGAGAGTACTGCTCACGGCGTACCTCCCACGCTGTGTCGTCCCCGACATGAAGGGCGTAGGGCGTATGCCCCAGCGTGGGTCAATTCACGCAAATGGGCCGGTCTCCCCACCGTAAAGAAGGTGGGGAGACCGGCCCATCCGGGTGCATGAGCGCGGTCAGTCGCGGGCGGGCTCCACCGAGTCCACCTGCTCGAACCGGCCGTCCAGCTTGGAGACCAGGCCGGTGACCTGGCGCGCGATGTCCGGCGCGGTGAGGCCGATCTCCGCCATGACCTCGGCGCGGGAGGCGTGGTCGAGGAAGCGCGGCGGAATGCCGAAGTCGCGCAGCGGGACATCCACGCCGGCGTCGCGCAGGGCCTGGGCAACCGCCGAACCGACGCCGCCGACACGGGAGTTGTCCTCGACGGTGACGACCACGCGGTGCTGCTCGGCGAGCGGCGCCATGACCTCGTCGACGGGCTTGACCCAGCGCGGGTCGACCACGGTCGTGGAGATGCCCTGCTTGTCGAGCAGGTCGGCGATCTCCAGGCACATCGGCGCGAGGGCGCCCACCGACACCAGCAGCACGTCCGGCGCGTCGGTGCCCGGCTCGCGCAGCACGTCCATGCCGCCGATCCGGCCCACGGCGGGTACGGCGGGACCGACCGCGCCCTTGGAGAAGCGGACCACGGTCGGGGCGTCCTTGACCTCGACGGCCTCGCGGAGCTGGGCGCGGACCTGGTCGGCGTCGCGCGGCGCGGCGAGCCGCAGCCCCGGCACGACCTGAAGGATCGACATGTCCCACATACCGTTGTGGGAGGCGCCGTCCGTGCCGGTGATACCGGCGCGGTCGAGGACGAAGGTGACACCGCACTTGTGCAGGGCCACGTCCATCAGCACCTGGTCGAAGGCCCGGTTGAGGAAGGTGGCGTACACGGCGAAGACGGGGTGCAGCCCGCCCGTGGCCAGACCGGCGGCCGACACGGCACCGTGCTGCTCGGCGATACCGACGTCGAACACCCGCTCGGGGAAGGCCTTGGCGAACTTGTCCAGACCGACCGGCTGCAGCATGGCGGCGGTGATGGCGACGATGTCCTTGCGCTCCATGCCGAGCTTGACCATCTCCTCGCCGAAGACGGACGTCCAGTCGGCACCGGAGGAGGCGATCGGCAGACCCGTGTCGGGGTGGATCTTGCCGACGGCGTGGAAGCGGTCCGCCTCGTCCTGGAGGGCGGGCTGGTAGCCGCGGCCCTTCTCGGTGAGGCAGTGCACGATGACGGGGCCGCCGAACCGCTTGGCACGCGCGAGCGCGGACTCCAGGGCCTCGATGTCGTGCCCGTCGATCGGACCCACGTACTTCAGCCCCAGGTCCTCGAACATGCCCTGCGGAGCGATGAAGTCCTTGAAGCCCTTCTTGGCGCCGTGCAGCGTGTCGAAGAGCGGCTTGCCGACCACGGGGGTGCGTTCGAGCACTTCCTTCGTCCGGGCGAGGAAACGCTCGTACCCCTCCGTCGTGCGCAGCGTGGCGAGGTGGTTGGCGAGGCCGCCGATCGTGGGGGCGTAGGAACGCTCGTTGTCGTTGACGACGATGACCAGCGGGCGGTCCTTGGCGTCCGCGATGTTGTTGAGCGCCTCCCAGGCCATGCCGCCGGTGAGGGCGCCGTCGCCGATGACGGCGACCACGTGGTCGCCCCGTTTGCGGAGCTGGTTGGCCTTCGCGAGGCCGTCGGCCCAGCCGAGGACCGTGGACGCGTGCGAGTTCTCGATGACGTCGTGCTCGGACTCGGCCTGCGACGGGTAACCCGACAGACCGCCCTTCATCTTCAGCTTCGAGAAGTCCTGACGGCCGGTGAGCAGTTTGTGCACATAGGACTGGTGGCCTGTGTCCCAGAGCACCTTGTCGTTCGGGGAGTCGAAGACACGGTGCAGGGCGATGGTGAGCTCGACCACACCCAGGTTGGGGCCGAGGTGGCCGCCGGTCTTGGATACCGCCTCGACGAGGAAGGTCCGGATCTCCTCTGCCAGCTGGTCCAGCTGCTCCAGGCTGAGCCGGTCCAGATCGCGCGGTCCCCTGATGCGGGTCAGCAGCGGCACCCGTGCCTCCTTGCAATAGTGCTGTTCGAGCGTTACCGGGTTCGTCGAGTCTAATGTTCCGCCCGTACGGGCGACGCCCGGCCCGCGCGTCGTACTCACGCGATCGGACGTAGACCATCCTGCACAGGCTTCCGGCCCCGAAACGTCCCCCGCGCCCCTGAGATGGCCGCGCAGCGGCCACCAAGGGGCGCGGGGAACTGCGCGACCAGCCACAAACAACCCGCAGTCGGCCAACCACACAAGCCCCCGCGGCGCTCCCCCGGAAATCGCTACGCGCGCCCCGCGGTCTTCTGCGTCCGCCGTGTGACGGAGTCAATCACCACCGTCGTCAGCAGAACCCCCGCGGTGATCATGTACTTCACCGGCTCAGCGATCGACTCCAGCTGCAACCCGTACTGAATCGACACGATCACCATCACACCCAGCAGCGCGTTCCACGTACGGCCACGCCCACCGAACAGCGACGTACCACCGATCACGGCCGCGGCGATCGCGTTCATCAGCAGATCCCCCGTACCGGCGCTCTGGTTCGCCGAGGCGATCTTGGAGGCCAGGAAGAGGCCACCCATCGCCGCGAACCCGCCCGAGACCGCGAACACGGAGATACGTACGGCGGTCACGTTGATACCCGCGCGCCGGGACGCCTCCACGCTGCCGCCGAGCGCGAAGACCTTGCGGCCGTACGCGGTGCGGCGCAGCAGGAAGTCGGTGGCCACCAGGAACACCAGGAAGATCACCGTGGCCAGCGGCAGACCCTTGTACTGGTTGTACATGAAGGCCGCGGCGAAGGAGATCACGGCGAGCAGCACCGTGCGCAGGACCGTGTCGCTGAGCGGCCTCGACGGGATACCGACCGCCTCACGCCGACGGTTGGACAGGAACGAGGTGAGGAAGAACACGCCGACCACCACGGCGGCGAGACCGTAGGCGGCCGCGATGTCCGTGAAGTAGTACGTGGTCAGCTTGCCGATCAGACCGTCGCTGTCGAGGTTGATGGTGCCGTTCTCGCCCAGGGTCTGGAGCATGAAGCCCAGCCAGAACAGCAGACCGGCCAGGGTGACGGCGAACGCGGGGGCGCCGAGCACCGCGAAGAAGAAGCCGTGCGCCGCGCCGATGGCGGCACCCGAGGCGATGGCGAACAGCACCGCGGCCCACTCGGGCCAGCCCTGGTTGACCGCGAGTACGGCCGCGATGGCGCTGGCGGCGCCGCTGACCGAGCCCACCGACAGGTCGATCTCACCGAGCAGCAGCACGAAGACGATGCCGACGGAGATCATGCCCGTGCCGACCATCGTGATGGTGATGTTGCTCAGGTTCTCCGCGGAGAGGAACGCCGAGTTCAGGCTCTGGAAGACGACGCAGATGACGATCAGACCGATGACGACCGGGATGGAGCCCAGCTCACCGGCCTTCATCTTCCGCCTGAACTCACCGATGTAGCCCGCCAGTCCGTGCTCGCGGATGAGGAGCCGGGGGTCGACCGCGGTCACCGCGGCCGCGGCGGCCTCGGGATTCTCGACGACGGGTTCGTCCTGCGCGGTCGCGGAGGTCTTGTCGATGCTCACTGGGAAACCTCCCCGTTCGTGCGCGCCGCGCGGCGGGTCACGGCGTTGTCGGTGGCGCCCGTGATGGCGGAGATGATCTCTTCCTGCGAGGTCGACTTGACCTCGAAGACACCGTTGTTGCGGCCGAGGCGCAGCACCGCGACCTTGTCGGCGACGGCTTTCACATCAGCCATGTTGTGGCTGATGAGGATGACGGCGTGGCCACGTTCGCGCAGCCGTTCGACCAGGTCGAGGACCTGGGCGGTCTGCTCGACGCCGAGGGCCGCGGTGGGCTCGTCGAGGATGACCAGCTTGGGCTCGCCGAGCATGGAGCGGGCGATGGCCACGGTCTGGCGCTGGCCGCCGGAGAGCGAGGCGATGGGGATGCGGACGCTGGGGATGCGGATCGACAGCGTCCGCAGCAGTTCCTGGGAGCGCCGCTCCATCTCGACCTCGTCGAGGACGCCCCATTTCCTGAGCTCGCGGCCCAGGAACAGGTTGCCGACGACGTCGATGTTGTCGCACAGCGCGAGGTCCTGGTAGACGGTCGCGATGCCCAGGTCCTGGGCGTCGTGCGGTTTGTTGATCTGGACGGGCCTGCCGTCCCACTCGATGACGCCCTCATCGATGGGGTGCACGCCGGCGATCGTCTTGACCAGCGTGGACTTTCCGGCGCCGTTGTCGCCGACCAGGGCGACCACCTCACCGGCGTGGACCTCAAGCTCTACGTCGGTGAGCGCCTGTACGGCACCGAACCGCTTGGAGACCCCGCGCAACGCCAGCACGGGCGTAGCGGACACGTGAACCATCTCCTTCGCCGCCTGACCCGGCGGAAGGCTGCACAGAAAGTTGGGGGGTGTTCCGTCCGGCGCCCCGCGCGAGCTTGCGGGGCTGTCTGATGCGCGGGGCGCCGGCGGAGCCTGGGGCGGAGCGGGCCGGGCCACGGGGGCCGCTCCGCACGAGCCGGTCCCCGTCCCCGTACGGGAATTCGGGAGGAATTCGTGTACGGCGACAGGGACGTGCGGCTGCCTACTTGACGCCGGCCTCGTCGCAGGCCGACTTGTACTTGGCCGTGCAGATCTCGGCGGCCGTGTAGAAGCCCTCCTTGATGACGGTCTCGTTGATGTTCTCCTTGGTCAGCGAGACCACCGGGACCAGGACCGAGGGGACGTCCTTGGCGCTGTTGCTGGAGACCTTGTCCTTGGCGATGGAGTCCAGCTTCTCGCCCTTGGCGAGCGCCACGGCCATCTCGGCCGCCACGTCCGCCTCCTGCGGGTAGGACTTGTAGACGCTCATGAACTGCTCGCCGGTGAGGATGCGCTGCACGGCCGAGAGTTCCGCGTCCTGGCCGGTGACGGGGACGTCCAGGCCGGCCGCCTTCAGGGCGGTGATGATGCCGCCCGCCATGCCGTCGTTGGCGGAGTAGACGCCGACGATCTTGTTCTTGCCGAGCGCCGAGATCGCCGACTCCATGTTGGCGTTGGCGTTGTCCGGCGACCACTCCTTGGTGTCGAACTGGCGGCCGATGTTCACCTTGCCCTTGAGGACGGAGAGGGCGCCCTCCTTGAACTGGGCGGCGTTGGGGTCGGTGGCCGACCCGTTCATCATGACGATGCTGCCGTCCTTGGCCTTGTCGCCCAGGGCCTTGAGCAGCGCCTCGCCCTGGGTCTTGCCGACGGTGACGTTGTCGAACGAGGTGTAGGCGCTGATCGGGCCCTCGGCCAGGCGGTCGTAGGCGACGACCGGGATGTCGGCCTCCTTGGCCTTCTGGACGGAGTTCTGAATGGCCTTGGCGTCCACGGGGTCCACGATGAGGACGTCCACCTTGCTGGTGATCATCGTGTCGACCTGCTGGGCCTGGAGGTTGGCGTCCTGCCGCGCGTTGCTGTAGAGGACGTCGGCCTTGCCGTTCGTGAGCTCCTTGATCTTCTTCTCGATCAGGGGCTTGTCGAACTTCTCGTACCGGGCGGTCTTGTTCTCCGGCAGAAGCAGGCCGACCTTGATGTCGTCACCCTTCGCCGCGCCCGCGGACTCGTTGTCGCCGCCCGACTCCTTGGCGCTGCCACAGGCGGCAAGTGAGACCGCCATCGCACCAGCTGCGACGGCGAGGGCGGCACGACGCATACGCGTGTTCACTTCAGAAACCTCCCTGACGAGGCCGCGACACTGCGGCCGAGGTGGCTGGAAGTCAACTCGGCCACACGTGCGACGTCAAGAAGTAAATCCTTAACGGGTTGGCAACGGTGTCATCCGTCCTCTAAGTGAAGGCGGGCGTGGCGGCGGTCAGCGTGCCGTCCAAAAGGGTGGAATCCCCCATCTCGCTGAGGGCCAGCGCGAGGGCTCCGAGGACCTCCGCACGACCGCCGAGGGCCCCCGGCAGCACCGAGAGCTGCCGTGCCGCGCTGGGGATCGCGTACCGGCCGACGGACTCCCTGATGGGTCCGAGGACCAGTTCCCCGGCCTCGGCGAGATCGCCGCCGAGGACCACCCGGCTCGGGTTGAGCAGATTGCAGAGGCTGGCGACTCCGCTGCCGATGTGACGGCCGACGTCGGCGATCACCCTCCGGCATCCCGGATCTCCGTCCCGCGCCAGCCTGACCACGCCTTCCATGGTCAGGCCGGTGCCATGGCTGGAGGTCAGCAGCGGCAGGACGTAGCGCGCGGCCGCGAAGGTCTCCAGGCACCCCCGGTTGCCGCAGCGGCAGACGGGGCCGGACTCGTCCAGCGTGATGTGCCCGATCTCCCCCGCCGTGCCGCCCGGTCCGCGGTAGATCTTCCCGGCGATCACCAGACCGGCACCGACACCGCTCGCGACCTTGATGTACGCGAGGTCCTTGACCCCGCGGCCGCTCCCCCAGACCAGTTCCCCGAGGGCGCCGAGGTTGGCGTCGTTGTCCACGTGCACGGGGACGCCGAGCCGCGCCCGCAGCTCCTCGGCGGGCCGGGTCCCGGTCCAGCCGGGCAGGATGGCGGTGGAGCCGAGGGTGCCGGACTCCACGTCGATCGGGCCGGGCACGCCGACGCCGACGCCCGCGATCTTGGCGCGGTCCACTCCGGTGGCCGCGATCAGCCGGTTCACCAGCTGCTCGGCCCGGTCCAGGCCCTGCGCCGCGGAGGCGTCCACGTCGAGCGGCTCGGACTCCTCGGCCAGCACCTGGTGGGCGAGGTTTCCGATGGCGACGCGCAGATGCGTGTGCCCGAAGTCCACGCCTATGACAATGCCGGCGTCACCGCTCAGACTGACGGCCCGGGCCCGTCGGCCACCCGCCGAGGTGGGCGTGACCTCGACCGTTCCACCCTCCTTGAGCTCCCGCACGATGTTGGAGACGGTCGCCGCCGACAGGCCCGTCGTCCGCGCGATCTCCGCCTGGGTGAGGGATCCGGCCAGCCGCACGGCGCGTACGACCCGCTCCAGATTGGCTCGGTGCAGCGACGACTGCGACCCCGGAGTCTCCACGACGACCTCCTGCGCGCGGGACCGCTTCAGCGAGGCCCCGTCCATGTCCAACAAGTGAACTCTAAGTCGAGCTGTTCGGGGCATGTTCCGTCAAGAGGTTGACCCGGATCCGGGTCTTCGCAGATGCGGGGGACGCCGCCCCCGGAAGACCGGGAGCGGCGTGACATCCGTGAACGCGCCGGGCCGCCGTGCGCCGGGCTCTCCTACTTCAGCGCACCCGCCGTGAGCCCCTGCACCACCTGCCTCTGGAAGAGGATGTACGCGGCGAGTACCGGCAGCATCGCCATCACCAGTCCGGCGAAGAGGCCCGACCAGTCGCCCTTGTAGCCCTGGCTGACGGCCAGCTGGACCAGGCCCTGGGTGAGGACGTGCTTGTCCTCGTCGGTGTTGAGCACCGTCGGCAGCATGTACTGGTTCCACTGCCCCAGGAAGTTGAAGATGCCGACGCTGATCAGGCCGGGCTTGGCCATCGGCAGCATGATCTGGAAGAACGTACGCGAGTGCGAGGCCCCGTCCACGAACGCCGCCTCCGCCACCGAGGTCGGCAGGGTGCGGAAGAACGCGGTCAGGAAGAACACCGTGAAGGGCAGCGAGTAGGCGATGTAGACGAGGATCAGCCCGTGGATGGTGTTCAGCAGGCCCATGTTGTTCACCACGTAGAACAGCGGGACCAGCGCCAGCATGATCGGGAAGCTCATGCCGCCGATGAACAGGTAGTAGATGAAGCGGTTGCCCGGGAAGTCGAAGCGGGCCAGCACATAGGCCGCCATCGAGCCGAGCACCAGCGTGCCGATGAGCGAACCGCCCACCACCAGAACGGTGTTGAGGAAGTAGTCGCTCATGTTGGCCTGGGTCCAGGCCCGCGACCAGTTGTCGAAGTGCAGCTTGTCCGGCAGTGACCAGGGCGAACTGAAGATCGACTTGTCGTCCTTGAAGGACGTCATCACCGCCCACAGCAGCGGCATGACGACCATGAACGCCCAGAGGACGAGCATCCCGTGGGAGAAGACGTTGAGGACGGCGCCCTCCTTCTTCTCCTTCGGGGGCGCTCCGAGCGGGGCGCCCACCTTGGCGACGGGGGCACCGGACTCGGCGGGTACGGGGGCGGAGGTCTCGGTCGTCTTCATGTGTCAGTACTCCAGCCGCTCGCGCCGGCCCAGCCGCATCACGGCGGCGGCGAAGGCCAGCGTGACGACGAGCAGGGCGACGCCGATGGTGGTGGCGTAGGCGGCCTGACCGTCACGGAACGCCTTCTGGTACACGTAGAGGACCATGACGGTGGTCGAGTAGTCGGGCCCGCCGGGCCCGGTCGTCATGATGCCCACGACCGCGAACGACTCGGCGCCGAGGGCGAGGATGCCCATGTAGACCCAGCCGGACTGCACGGTGTCCCACAGCAGCGGCAGGGTGATCCGGAAGAACGTGGTGATGCGGTTGGCCCCGTCCAGCAGCGCGGCCTCGTACAGGTCGGCGGGGATGGAGGCCATACCGGCCGAGAAGAGGACCACGAAGAAGCCGACCGTGGACCACACCAGCACCGCCATCACGCACCACAGCGCCAGGTTCGGGTCACCGAGCCACAGCGGCTGGACACTGTCCAGCCCGATCCCGCGCAGCAAGGAGTTGATCGCTCCGCTGTCCGGGTTGTACGCGAACTGGAACAGCAGGGCGACGATCGCGATCGAGAGTACCTGCGGGAAGAAGTAGACGATCTTGTAGAACCCGGAGCCGCGGACCCCGGAGATCACCGGTCCGCCCTTTCTCCGCCGTCCGCCGACATTGATCATGAAGGCGAAGAACAGCGCCAGGCCGATCGTCACCACCGGCAGCAGCAGCGCGAACAGCAGGCTGTGCTGCAACGACTTCCAGAAGATGTCGTCGTCGAGCATCCTGGAGTAGTTGTCGAAACCGACCATCTTGAACTCGGGACTCAGACCGGTCCAGTCCGTGAACGAGTAGTAGATGGACTGGATGAACGGCCAGACGACGAAGAGCGCGTACAACCCCAGGGGCACCGCGAGGAACCCCACGACGAACCGGTACTTGCCGTGCTGCATTACCACCGACCCCGATCTGCGCGCGGATGCCGTCGGGGTGTGCCCGGCGCACGCACGCCGGGCACACCCTGGTGACGGATCCTCACTGGTGCTTGTAGTGCTTGATCGACGTGTCCTTGGCGGCCGCGTCGGCGAAGCCCTGGATCTTCTTGATGGCCTCGGCCGGGGTCATGCGGCCGGCCATCATCTCGCCGAGACCGGCCACACCGATCTGCTCCTTCTGAAGCTTCACATACCAGTCCTGGATGCGCGGGTTCACCACGTTGTCCCCGGCCTTCTCCAGCGCCGCCTGGCCCGACTCCAGGCCAGGGGTGAGGGTGATACCGGTGGTGCCGCCGTTGTAGGCGCTCAGCGACTTCACCTTGGAGGTGAAGTTCCTTGACGAGGCCTCACTGAGCATGATGCGCAGCTGCTCCATACCGCCGGCCGGGTTCTTCGCCTTGGCCGGGACGACGAAGGGCTCGGCGCCGGAGGCCCAGATGGTGCCGAACGGCATCTTGTCGGAGGAGTCGAGGCCGGTGGGCGCCGACACGGCGAGGCCGAAGTCCTTCGGGATGACGTTCGCCGACTCGTTCTCCACCCAGGAGCCGTTCGGGAGGAACAGGGCCTTGCCCTGGGCCCATGCGGTCTGCGACTGGATGTGGTCCAGGCCCGGGGTGCCCCTGAGGACGTAGCCCTTCTTGTAGAGCTCGTAGTAGGCCTCGAAGGAGGCCTTGACCGCCGGGTGCTTCCAGGCGTTCGGCTCCAGGTTGTCGATGGCGTCGAGGACCTCTCGCCCGCCGACCTTGGCGATCATCGGGTAGAGCGAGAAGGGGATGTAGTACGGGTACTTGCCCGCGTACGTCCAGCCCGCCATCCCCTTCTTCTTGGCCTTCTCGCAGACCGCGAGCATCTGGTCCCAGGTCTCGGGGTACTGCTCGTCGAGCGAGTCCAGGGCCTTCTGCGAGTACCAGACGCCGTACACCGTGTAGGCGTAGTACATGATCCAGACCGGGTCGCCGTCGAACTGGCCCATCTCCACGATGCCGGGGCGCAGGGTGTCGCGGACCTTCTTGTCCGGGTTGTCGTACGACGGGGCGTCCAGCAGCGGGGTGAGGTCGGCGAGCTGCTTCTTGCCGACGAGGACGCCCATGTCCATCTGCTCGGCGCCGGAGTTGTCGATGAGGTCGGGCGGGGTGCCCTGGTTGAACCGCGGCTGCAGCGTGGACTGGATCTTCTGGGTGGCGGAGAACTTGACCTTCGCCTTGGGGAAGCTCTTCTCGTAGAGCTTCACGGCGTCCTGGCCGTACTCCTTGCCGAAGCCGCCGTCGAACAGAACGAACTCCATCTGGGTGGCGTCGTTGACGCCGAGCGGGTTCTTCGCGGTCTTCTCGCCCGCCTCGGCCTTCTCCTCGCCGCCGCCACCGCTGCTGGCACACGCGGACAGGACGCCCATCGTGGGGACGGAGATCAGGCCCAGCGCAGCGGAACGCTTGATCAGATCACGGCGGCCGACACCCTCGGGGCCGTTGCTCCCGTCGGTAGTGGATCCCATGCTCAAGTCCTCGCCTTCTCCAGGACTCAGGCGGTGAACCGGATCCTCCCGGCACCGCGGTCGGTTCGTGCTGGGGTCGTGCGTGAGGATTCAACAGGGGCGAGACGGCAGTCGGCGCGTGTGACACGTCCGCGGCCACCCGTAATTCCCCCCGGGTCGTGCCTGTCCACGCCTAGGCCCTGACGCCGCGCGGCCCGCCCTTCGGGCGAACGACGGGAGTGTGACGACAGGACCTAGGCGGACGCCGACAGGTATAGTCCACTTCCCGTCGGCGGAGCAAGATCGAACGCAAGGTTGGCCTGTGGTCTTTTCCGAGTTGAGACCTCGCGGAAATATGTCACGACTGTGCGCTTCCCAAGCGAAGATCCACACTACTTCGCCCCGGTTCGGCGTGACTTCTGCGGCGCGAAACCAGCCACACAACGCCCGGATGCCACACCCGACACCCTTGACATCAGCCACCACCTGAACCCCTACTGGTGCCTTGCGCAGCGAAGTTGACAACGTTGTCCATTTCTGATCGATTCCGGTCAGGCGCAGGGAGGGTGCGCGCGCATGCGGCACAGATGGGGTTCCACGGCGGTGCTCGGCGCCGCCGCCTTCGCTCTCGTGGCGGCCTCGCAAGGGGTGACCGTGGCACTGCCGGTGACGGCGGCGGCCGCGGACCGAGAGTTCCACTCGTCGTTCGAACCGGATGACCCGTCACCGGACTGGCTGAATACGGTCGATGCCGCGCCGGACGGCACCAAGAGGGCCTCCGGCGTCGACGGCGGCTACAGCAGCGGCATCCCGGGCAATGTGACCGACCATGTCACGGACGTCCGGGCGAGCGGTGAGTTCGCGGGCGCGGGCGAGGTGAAGGAGAACCTCGTCGACGGCGAACCCACCACCAAATGGCTGACCTTCGCCCCCACCGGCTGGGTGGAGTTCGACTTCGACGCCCCGGTGAAGGTCGTGACCTACGCGCTGACATCGGCCAACGACCACGCCGAACGGGACCCGAAGGACTGGGTGCTCCAGGGCTCGACGGACGGCGAGGACTGGAAGACCCTCGACAGCCGGTCGGGCGAGTCCTTCTCCGAGCCGTTCCAGACGAAGACGTACGACATCGACGGCACCCCGGCCGAGTACCGGCACTTCCGGCTGGAGATCACCGGGAACAACGGCGCCTCGGACGCCACCCAGCTCGCCGACGTCCAGTTCTCCAAGGGCGGCACCGCCGATCCCGTCCCTCAGGACATGCTCTCGCTGGTCGACCGCGGCCCCGGCGGCTCCCCCACCGCGAAGGCGGGCGCGGGCTTCACCGGCAAGTGGGCGCTGCGGTACGCGGGCCGGCACACGGCGGACGGCCGGGCGTACTCGTACAACAAGGTCTTCGACGTGAACGTGGCCGTCGGCCGCGACACCGAGCTGGCGTACCGGATCTTCCCGTCCATGGCGAACGGCGACCGCGACTACGACGCCACGAACGTGTCGGTGGACCTCGCCTTCACGGACGGCACCTACCTGAGTGATCTGCGCGCCACCGACCAGCACGGCTTCGCGCTCACACCGCGCGGGCAGGGCGAGGCGAAGGTGCTGTACGTCAACCAGTGGAACAACGTCCGCTCGTCGATCGGCTCGGTCGCGGCCGGCAGGACGGTGGACCGGATACTGGTGGCGTACGACTCGCCGAAGGGCCCGGCGAAGTTCCGCGGCTGGCTCGACGACGTGGCCCTGCGCGCCGCCGCTCCCGAGAAGCCGAAGGCCCATCTGTCGGACTACGCGGTGACGACCCGCGGCACGAACTCCAGCGGCGGCTTCTCCCGCGGCAACACCTTCCCCGCCACGGCCGTGCCCCACGGCTTCAACTTCTGGACACCGGTCACCAACGCGGGCACCCTGAACTGGCTGTACGACTACGCACGCGCGAACAACGCGGACAACCTGCCCACCATCCAGGCGTTCAGCGCCAGCCATGAGCCGAGCCCCTGGATGGGTGACCGGCAGACCTTCCAGGTGATGCCGTCGGCGGCGTCGGGCACCCCGGACACCGGCCGGACGGCACGGGCGCTGGCCTTCCGGCACGAGAACGAGACGGCGCGGCCGTACTACTACGGCGTCCGCTTCGAGAACGGCCTCAAGGCCGAGATGGCACCCACCGACCACGCGGCGGCGCTGCGCTTCACCTACCCCGGCGACGACGCCGGCGTGCTCTTCGACAACGTCACCGACCAGGCCGGCCTGACCCTCGACAAGGAGAACGGGATCGTCACCGGCTACTCGGACGTGAAGTCCGGGCTGTCGGCGGGCGCCACCCGCCTCTTCGTGTACGGGGTCTTCGACGCACCGGTGACGGAGGGGACCTCGTCCGGGGTCAAGGGCTACCTCCGCTTCGACCCGGGCGCCGACCGCACGGTCACCCTGCGCCTGGCCACCTCGCTCATCAGCGTCGACCAGGCGAAGGACAACCTGCGCCAGGAGATCCCGGACGGCACGTCCTTCGAGACGGTGAAGACGCGCGCACAGCGCCAGTGGGACAAGATCCTCGGCAAGGTCGAGGTGGAGGGCGCCACGCCGGACCAGCTGACGACGCTGTACTCCAGCCTGTACCGGCTGTACCTGTACCCCAACTCGGGCTTCGAGAAGGTGGGCGGGACGTACAAGTACGCGTCCCCGTTCTCGCCCATGCCCGGCCCGGACACGCCGACGCACACGGGCGCGAAGATCGTGGACGGCAAGGTGTACGTCAACAACGGCTTCTGGGACACGTACCGCACGACCTGGCCGGCGTACTCGTTCCTCACGCCCTCTCAGGCGGGGGAGATGGTCGACGGCTTCGTGCAGCAGTACAAGGACGGCGGCTGGACCTCCCGCTGGTCCTCCCCCGGCTACGCGGACCTGATGACGGGCACCTCGTCGGACGTGGCGTTCGCGGACGCGTATGTGAAGGGGGTCGGCTTCGACGCGAAGGCGGCCTACGACGCGGCCGTGAAGAACGCGACGGTCGTCCCGCCGTCCTCGGGTGTGGGCCGCAAGGGGATGACCACGTCCCCCTTCCTCGGCTACACGAGCACCGAGACGCACGAGGGCCTGTCGTGGGCGCTGGAGGGCTACCTCAACGACTACGGCATCGCACGCATGGGTGAGGCCCTCTACAAGAAGACGGGCGAGAAGCGCTACAAGGAGGAGTCCGCGTACTTCCTCAACCGCGCGCGGGACTACGTGAACCTGTTCGACGACCAGGCGGGCTTCTTCCAGGGCAGGAACGCGAAGGGTGACTGGCGCGTCGAGTCGTCGAAGTACGACCCGCGCGTGTGGGGCTACGACTACACGGAGACCAACGGCTGGGGCTACGCCTTCACGGCTCCCCAGGACAGCCGGGGCCTGGCCAACCTCTACGGTGGCCGGAAGGGCCTGGCCGAGAAGCTCGACGCGTACTTCGCCACTGAGGAGACGGCGTCACCGGAGTTCATCGGCTCCTACCCCGGGGTCATCCACGAGATGACGGAGGCGCGGGACGTCCGGATGGGCATGTACGGGCACTCCAACCAGGTGGCCCACCACGCGATCTACATGTACGACGCGGCGGGCCGGCCCTGGAAGACACAGAAGAACGTCCGCGAGGTCCTCTCCCGTCTCTACACCGGCAGCGAGATCGGCCAGGGCTACCACGGCGACGAGGACAACGGCGAGCAGTCGGCCTGGTACCTCTTCTCCGCGCTCGGCTTCTACCCGCTGGTGATGGGCAGCGGCGAGTACGCCATCGGCTCCCCGCTGTTCACCAAGGCCACGGTCCACCTGGAGAACGGCAGGGACCTGGTGGTGAAGGCCCCGAAGAACAGCGCGAAGAACGTCTACGTCCAGGGCCTCAAGGTGGGCGGCAAGGCGTGGAAGAAGACCTCACTTCCGCACGAGCTGATCGCGAAGGGCGGGACCCTGGAGTTCGACATGGGCCCGAAGCCGTCCTCGTGGGGTACGGGCAAGGACGCGGCGCCCGTCTCCATCACGAAGGACGACGCGGTGCCGTCACCGCGCTCCGACGCGACGAAGGGCGAGGGGGCGCTGTTCGACAACACGTCGGCGACGGAAGCGGCCGTGACCTCCGTGGACCTGCCGGTCGAGGGAGGGGTGAAGGCGGTCCAGTACACCCTGACCTCGTCCTCGGACCGCGCCAAGGCCCCGAGGGGCTGGAGTCTCCAGGGCTCCACGGACGGCACCACCTGGAAGACGCTCGACGAACGCTCCGGCCAGTCCTTCACCTGGGACCGGCAGACCCGGGCGTTCTCGGTGACCACCCCGGGCACCTACACCCAGTACCGCCTGGTCCTCACCGGTGAGTCGACGCTGGCTGAGGTGGAGTTGCTGGCCTGACGCGCCCCGACCGCCCGCCCTCCTTCCGCCACGGCTGTTCGCCCTCGCGGAAGGAGGGCGGGGCGTCGGCGGGATCGCTGCCCCAGGTGCGGTCCGGGGTGGCGTCCAGGGTGTACTCCAGCCGCCCGCCGTCACGGACGAACGACGACGGGAGCCAGGGGCGGTCGGCCGGACGGCCGTCGACCTTCAGCGACTGGACGTACGGGGCGGCGGCCGCCGCCCCCGTCGCGTGGATCTCGATGTCGTTGCCGTGCGGGCGCTCGATGTGCACGTACGGGAACAGCGGGGAGGACAGGACCAGTTCGGCGCGTGACGGCACCTGGGGATACATGCCGAGGGCCGAGAAGACGTACCAGGACGACATCGTGCCCAGGTCGTCGTTGCCGGGGATGCCGCCCGGCCGGGTGGACCACAGCTCGCGCATCGCCGCGCGGACCGTCTCCTGCGTCTTGTACGGGGCGCCCGCGTACGCGTAGAGGTAGGGGACGTTGATCGACGGCTCGTTGTCCAGTTCGGACTTCTCACCGCCGCTGTCCGTGAGCGCCCAGCTGCCGTCGTCCTTGTGGAAGAAGGCGTCCAGGCGGGCGACCGCCTTGTCCCGGCCGCCCATCGCCGCGAACAGACCGGCCGGGTTGTGCTGCACCATCCAGGTGTACTGGGCCGACGTGCCCTCCACGAAGCCGTTGCGGGTGGCGGGGGTGAAGCCCGTGACCCAGCTGCCGTCCGCTGTGCGGTTGGCGATGTAGCCACCCGCCGGCGTGGCCGCGCGGTTGAAGTTGTTGCGCCACCACTGGGAGCGGTCGGCGAAGGCGGCTGCCGTGGTGCTCTGCCCTGCCGCGCGTGCCAGCTGGGAGATCGCGAAGTCGGCGCCCGACATCTCCAGTGTCTCGGCGGCACCGCCCCAGGCGTTCGACACTGACGGCATGTAGTGCTTCGCCAGGTACTTGTCCAGCGAGGGGCGTTGCCCCGCCGAGAGGACCGGCCTGCCCGCCGGTGAGAGGTCCCGTTCGGTGGGCACCGTGGCCGCCCGCACCAGTGAGTCCAGCGCGCCCCGCAGGTCGAAGTCCGTGCCGCCGAAGGCCCGGATGCCCGCGAGGGCGATGGGTGAGGGGTCGCCGTTCATGACATGGGTGCCCGCCGCGCCGTGCAGCCAGCGGTCCCACACGCCCCCGTTCTGGCGGGCGAGTTCGAGGAGCGACTGGGCGACGTCGGAGCCGGTACGCGGGTCGAGGAGGGTCAGCAGCTGGACCTGGGAGCGGTAGACGTCCCAGCCGGAGAACGTGCCGTACTGGGCACCGCGTCCCCTGGCGACCTGGTGCACGCGGTCGTCGCTACCCCGGTACCTTCCGTCGGCGTCACTGATGACGTTGGGGTGGAGGAGGGAGTGGTAGAGCGCCGTGTAGAAGGTCGTGCGGTCCGCTTCCGTGCCGCCGCCGACCCGGATCGCGTCCAGGCGGTCCCGCCAGGCACGGCGCGCGGCCGCCCGTACGGCGTCGAAGGACCGGCCGTGCGGGTTCTCGGCCCTGAGGTTCGCCTCGGCGCCCGCCCGGCTGACGTACGAGATGCCGACCTTGACGTTCACGGGTCCGGAACCCGGCTCGAACTCCACATAGCCGCCCGCGCCCTTGCCCGCCACGGGACGGCCGCCCTCCGAGAACCCGCCGGTGCCACCGCTCGCCGAGGTGGACCCGGGGGTGAGGGTGGCGTCCTGCCAGGTGCCGACCGTCTTGAAGGCGCGGTCGAAGCGGGCCGTGAAGTGCAGCGTGTAGTAGGCGCGCCGGCCTTCCGGGGAGAGGTAGCCGCAGAAGTTGCCGGAGGTGACCGAGCCGGAGACCGTGCGGGTCGCCGGGTCGATCCGTACGTCCGACACGGCGGACCCCACCTGTGAGTTGGCCGTGCGGATCAGCATCGTGGCGGGCCTGCCGGCGGGGTACGTGAAGCGTCCTGAGCCCGTGCGGGCGGTCGCCGTGAGGTCGGCGGTCACTCCGGAGGCCAGCTCCACCTTGTAGTGGCCGGGCTCGGCCGTCTCGTCGGCGTGCGTGAAGCCGGACGCGTACACCGCGTCCTTGGTGTCGCCGGCCGGGGAGGAGGTGACCTCGCCCGCGTGCGGGAAGAACGGGATGTCGCCGCTGCCGCCCGCGCAGCCCGTGCCGGACATGTGCGTGAGGCTGAAGCCCCGGATGCGGGTGGCGTCGTACCGGTAGCCGCCGGGTGCGGCCGCGCGGGTGGCGTCGCCGCGGGTGTTCTCCGGGCTCCAGGAGAGCATGCCGTGCGGGACGACGGCGCCCGGGAAGACATTGCCACGGTTGCTGGTGCCGATGAGGGGATCGACGTACACGGTGGGGTCCCGGACGGGTTCCGGGGAGCCGTCCTGCCGGTCCGGGGTGGTGCCCCCGAGCGTCAGAACTGCGGCCAGCAGCAGGAACATGGGACGGAAACGCATGACGCGGCCCCTCCTCCTTCGGACGGGTCGCGCACCACAGGTGGCACACACCGCGGGGGACAGTGACGTGCGCCACCGGTACCACGGAAAAGGCCGTACGGTGCCGGAGGCGCGCACACGGTCTCACCCCCGCGGAGCAGACCGGCCCGGCGCGCGGGCCGGACGAGCGGCCACCGCCGCCCACCCGGCCCGCCCCACGCCCTGGCGTCAACCCACCCGGCAGGCCAGAGTCGTGGCCGCATCACCTCCCGAGCCGTCCACCACGTACCCGAACGTCGTGCTCTCGCCCGGGTCCAGCGACCCGTTGAAGTCGACGTTGTGGACCATCACGTTCTGCCCGCTGTAGGTGGCGTTGCCGCTCCAGAGGCTTCTGACCGACTGCCCGCTCGGCAGCGTCCAGTCGACCATCCAGCCCAGCATCGGCACGTCACCGGTGTTCTTGACGGTCACCTCGGACTGGTAGCCGCCGTTCCAGGAGCCCGTCGTGCGGCGGGTCGCCGAGCACTGGCCCGGTACGGGGTCGGTGGGGTTGCCCGGCTCCTTGATGCCGGTCACCTCGCCGTTGCCGCCGTCGAAGACGACGTCCGAGCAGGAGTAGAACGTCTCCTGGCTGTCAGAGCGCTGCCAGACCACGTAGACGATGTGGCGGCCCGACTTGTTGTCCGGGAGCTTGCCGCGCCAGGAGTAGTTGGCCTCGACCGTGCCCGGGCTGCCGTTCAGCGGCGGGTGGTCGACGGTCAGGAACGGCTGCTCCTCCATGTCGTTCCAGGTGAGCGTCTTCGTCGGGTCGAAGCCGTCCTTGGTGATGTAGACGTAGAACCAACCGGGGTGCGCCGCCCACGCGTTGTACGAGAAGTCGACGGTCGCGCCCGAGGTGAGGTGGGTCAGCGGCCAGTCCTTGCTGGGTGTGTTGAACCCGGTGAAGTTGGGGTTGCCGCCGCTGCACAGTTCGCCGTCGGGGACGAAGCCGCGGGTGCGGCCGGCGCCGTCCGAGCGGAGCACGGAGAACCAGTTGTAGAACGGCGTGGTGCCGCTGACCTGCTGGGCCGCCTTGCAGGCCGGGTTCACCGGTTTGATCTCACCGGTGTCGGTCAGCCCGTCCTGCCAGCACAGGAAGGTGCGGCTGCCCGGTTTCATGGGGGTGCCGTGGGCCTCCGCCTTGCCGCTGCCGGCCGTCATGACCAGGCCGAGTGCCGGGATGGTGGTGACGAGGGCGAGCAGGACCATGAGGAGAGCTCTGTGGCGTTGGGGAAGCATCGATCGTAGGGTTATCGCGTGCATGACAAACGCTCCTTCGGTGTACAGCCATGAGGAACGTGCGCGTGTGCGTCGGGTGCGCGCAGGGGCGTCGGGTGCGAGCGGCGCCTCTGCGTGCGGGAGGTGGGAGCGGCCCCCAGGGGTGGGTTCCGGTCCACCGCATATGGGAGCGCTCCCACCACACCTGTTCCGGAAGCTAGCGCCCAGTCGTCCCGTTGTAAACGCCTGACGCACGGTGTGTCAGTGCCCGTCGCTAGCGTGAGGGGGGCGCGTCGACTGTCGACGCAGACGGAGGAGCCCCTCATGGCCGAGTTGGTCTACACGGCGATCACCTCACTCGACGGCTTCATCGAGGACGAGAGCGGCAGATTCGACTGGGCGGTGCCCGACGACGAGGTGCACGCCTACATCAACGACCAGGAGAAGTCACTGGGGACGTATCTCTACGGGCGCCGGATGTACGAGATGATGACCGGCTGGGAGACCGACCCGGCCCTCGCCGCGCAGTCGGCTCTCATGCGGGACTTCGCACAGCTCTGGCAGGCGGCGGACAAGGTCGTGTACTCCAGGACGCTGGAGCGGGTGAGCACGGCGAGGACGCGCATCGAGCGGGACTTCGACCCCGAGCGGGTGCGGCGGATGAAGGCGGCGGCACCGCACGACCTCGTGGTGAGCGGCTCCGGGCTGGCCGCGCACGCGTTCCGGGCCGGCCTCGTCGACGAGGTCCGCCTCTTCGTCGTCCCGGTCGTCGTCGGCGGTGGAAAACAGGCCCTCCCCAGTGGTGTCCGGCTCGGCCTGGAGCTGCGCGACGTACACCGGTTCGGCGGCGGGACCGTGCACCTGCGGTACCGCGCCGCGGCATGAGCGGCCCTGCGCCCCGGCACGCCGTGCCGGGGCGCAGGGCACGCAGTCACCACGAGGGGCCGCCTGCGCTGCCTGCCCCCTGCTCCCTACCCCCTACCCCCTCGTACGACGGACCGTATGGGCGTGTTCGTCCAGGTATGCGATTCTGTGTGTGGGTGCCCTGCCGCTCATGGGCGGCGCGGTCCGGTCTCGTCGGATCGTGCGCCCACGCCGTCGCCGCCTGAGTTCAGGGGAATCCCTACCCGCCGGCACCTGCGGCACGGACGGGAGGTAGCTACGGACAATGCCCCATTACGGCGGTGCCCGGGCCGCAGTCCCGGGTCTGCGGGCACTCGGGGCCGGGGCACAGGACGCCGGACTGTCTCGCCCGGCGTCGGAGCCCACTGTGAGAGAGCGGGTCCTGGCGTTCGCCGGGGCGACGCTGATGGCTGTCTACGTGCCGGTTGACGGCGGCCGACAGCTCCAGCTCGTCGAGTCGGCCGGCACCGGCACCGGCCGGGACGGGCTGCCTGAGCGCATTCCGGTCTCCGGCGACTCGCCCGTGGCCGACGCCTTCCGCGTCGGCCGGCAGCTGTGGCTGAGCTCCGCGCCGTTCGCCTCCCGTCCCACGGACGGGCCTCTCGCGGTGCTGCCGCTGGGGGCGGCGGGAGGCTGGCTGGGCTGCCTCGTCGTCGTGGGCGACTCCGTGGACGGCTTCGGAGCGGAGCAGCGGGACTTCCTGGAGCAGTACGCCGAAGCGATCTCCGGCCGGCTCCGGGGCGAGCCCGACACGGCCGCGCCCGAACCACCGCTCGATCCCGCTCTGCGCAGCATGCGCGTCGGTTCGTTCGTCCTGGTGATGAGCACCGGAATGGTCGAGTCCGACGCGACCCTGCTCGAACTGGTCGGCATCTCCGAGGACGACTTCGACGGCAAGTCCCACCCCCTCCTGTCGTACACCGTGCCGGAGGACCTCCCCTCGCTGATGTCGGTGGTGGAGCCGTCCCCGCAGGTCGGCGGGCTGAGGGAGCTGGAGTTCCGTATCCGCCGGCCCAGCGGTGAGCTGTGCTGGCTGCGCCTGGTCTGCCGGGTGCTGCGGGATGTGGACGACCGCCCGGACCGGGTGGTGGGTCTGGTGACCGCGGCTCCCGTGCTGCGCCAGAGCGCCAGTGACGTCGCCCGGGTGCAGTGGCTCACCGCCGCGCTCGACGACGCCACAACGGTCCGGGAGGTCGGCGAGGTGGTGGTCGCCGCCCTGCGCGAGCCGCTGGGTGCCGACCGGGTGGCGCTCGCCGAGCTGGTGGACGACCGGCTGGCGGTCACCGTGCTCGATCCGCCGGGGGCCGATGCCTGGCCGGAGCGATGGCGTACCCAGTGGCGCTCGCAGTGGCCCGACGCGCCGATCAGCGCGCTGTCCAGCACGCTGCAGGCGGCGCTGCGGGACGGCCGGATGAGCCTGTGGCCCGCGGGGGCCGCCCTCGAACCCGGGCTCACGGGTGTCGGCCCCGGTGGGCTGGCCCTCCTGCCGCTGCGGGCCAAGAGCGGGGTCGCCGGGGTGTGCCTGGTCGGCTGGGACGAGCCGCACGAGTTCGGCCCGGAGGAGCGGTCCCTGCTCACCGCGACGGCGGGGCTGGTGGGGCAGGCCCTGAAGCGGGCACGCGCGTACGACGCCGAGCAGGAGCTCGCCACGATGCTGCAGCGCAGTCTGCTGCCGCGCCGCCTGCCCGAGCTGCCCGGCGGGACGGCCGTGGCCCGCTACCTCCCCGCCGAGCGTGGGCTTCAGGTGGGCGGTGACTGGTACGACGTCATCGCGCTCTCCGAGAGCCGGGTCGCCCTGGTCATCGGCGACGTGCAGGGCCACAGCGCCGGGGCCGCGACGATCATGGGCCAGATGCGCACGGCGGTCAGGGCCTACGCCGTGGAGGGCCACCCGCCCGACGTGGTCGTCTCGCACGCGAACCGTCTGCTGGTGGGCATGGAGACCGACCTGTTCGCCACCTGCTGCTATGTCGAGCTGGACATGGAGGAGGGCAACGCGCTGTTCGTCCGGGCCGGGCACCTGTCCCCGCTGCTGCGGCACCCGGACGGCAGCACCGAGGAGGTGGCGGTCGAGGGCGGGCTGCCGCTGGGCATCGTCGCGGACGCCGAGTTTCCCCTGACCGCCGCGGCGCTGTCTCCCGGCACCGTTCTCGCGCTGATCACCGACGGACTGGTCGAGTCGGCCGAGCTGGAACTGGACGAGGGCATGCGGCGCACGGCTGAGGCGCTCGCCGCCGCCGACCCCTCGGATCCCGGGCGGATGGCCGACGCGCTGCTCGGCGAGGACGGCCGCCGTGAGGACGACGTGGCGTTGCTGCTGCTGCGCTACGACGGGATGAGGGTCCGGCCGGTGCGGGCAGGATGGGTGGTGTGGCGGCTGCCCGACGCCGTCATGCACGCCCGCCGCTTCACCGCGCGCACGCTGCGTTCGTGGCAGGTCAGCGAGGAGGCGGACACGGTGCTGCTGGTCGTGTCGGAGCTGGTCACCAACGCGCTGGTCCACACCCAGGGCGCCGTCCGGCTCGACCTCACCCACGCCGGGGACCGGGTACGGGTCGCCGTGACCGACTCCTCGCCGCGCGCCCCCGCCAAGCCGGTCATCGTGGACTGGGAGTCGACCGGCGGCCGGGGCCTGTTCCTGGTCGAGGCGATGTCGGCGTCCTGGGGCTCCGTGCCGGTCGGCGGTGGCAAGCAGGTGTGGAGCGAGCTGGTCGTGACACCGACCGAACCAGGGCCCGCGGGCCCGGAGGAAACCGAGGGGGCCGGAAAGGGAATCGAGGGCGTCTGAGATGAGGACCCGCATGCGCAACGCCCTCGCCGCCGTCATCACGGGGCTCATGGCCGTGTCCATGGCCGGCTGCGGCGAGGGCGAGGGAGAAGGCGACGACGGCTTCACCGTCGGCCTGCTGCTGCCGAGCAGCGCGGTCCCCCGCTGGGAACGCTTCGACAAACCCATGATCGAGAAGCGGGTGAAGGCGCTGTGCCCCGACTGCAAGGTGGCGTACGCCAACGCCGCGGACGACGCGACGAACCAGCGGCAGCAGATGAACTCCCTGATCACCCGAGGGGCCCGAGCCATCATCGTGGACGCGGTCGACGTCAAGGCGCTGCGTTCCTCGGTCCAGGCGGCGGACCGGGCACACATCCCGGTCGTGGCCTACGACCGGCTCGCCGAGGGCCCGGTATCGGGCTTCGTCAGCTTCGACGGCGCCCAGGTCGGCAGGCTCCAGGGCAAGGCACTCCTGAAGGCCATGGGCGACAGGGCGAAGCACCGGCGGATCGTGATGATGAACGGCGACCCGGTGAGCCCCAACGCGGCCTGGTACAGGAAGGGAGCCCGGTCCGTCCTCCACGACAAGGTGACGATCCGCAAGGAGTACGCCAACCTGGAGTGGCGGGCGGACAACGCCCACAACAACATGACGGCCGCGATCAGGGACCTGGGTCCGGGCCGGATCGACGGCGTCCTGGCGGCCAACGACGCCATCGCCTCCGGTGTCATCTCGGCACTCAAGAGCGCCGGTGTCTCACCGCTGCTCCCCGTCACCGGCCAGGACGCCGACCTCGACGCGGTGCAGCGGATCGTCAAGGGCGAGCAGACCATGACCGTGTACAAGTCCTTCAGGCAGGAGGCCGATGTGGCCGCCTCCATGGCCGTGGCCCTGGGGCACGGCAGGTCGACCCACGCCATCGCCACGACGACGGTGGACAGTCCCACCGCCCAGGACGTCCCGGCCGTCCTGCTCACCCCGGTCCCCGTCACGGCCGGCACGATCGAGCGGACCCTCGTCAGGGACGAGGTGTACTCGATCCACGAGATCTGTCCTCCGAAGCTGCGGTCCGCCTGCGACCGTGCCGGGCTCACCGGACCGACGACCAAGGGGACCAAGGAGACGAAGGAGACGAAGGAGAAGCTGGTGAAGGGAGGTGATCCCGGTGGCGTTCCCGCCCGTGCTGGCGTTGCGCGGCATCTCCAAGCGGTTCGGCGGCGTCCAGGCGCTCCTGGATGTGGAACTGCAACTGCGGGCCGGTGAGGTGGTCGCCCTGGCCGGGGACAACGGTGCCGGCAAGTCCACGCTCATCAAGGTGATCTCGGGGGTCGGGCCCGCCGACCGGGGTGTCATCGAGTGGGAGGGCCGGCCCGTGCACATCAAACGGCCCCACGACGCCCAGACCCTGGGCATCGCGACCGTGTACCAGGACCTCGCGATGTGCGACAACCTCGACATCGTCGGCAATCTGTTTCTCGGCCGGGAGATCGACCGGGTGGGCGTTCTCGACGAGGTGGAGATGGAGCGCCGCGCCCGTGAGTTGATGCGTACCCTGTCCATCCGTATCCCCGATGTGCGGATGCCGGTCGCCGCGCTGTCCGCGGGACAGCGGCAGGCCGTCGCGATCTCCCGCTCGCTGATGGGCTCACCGAGGGTCCTGCTCCTCGACGAGCCCACCGCCGCCCTGGGTGTCGAGCAGACCAGCCACCTCCTCGACCTCATCGAGCAGGTACGGGACCGCGGCATGGCGGTCCTGCTGATCAGCCACAACATGGGGGACATCAAGGCCGTCGCGGACCGTGTCGCCGTCCTGCGCCTGGGCCGCAACAACGGCCTGTTCGACGTCAGCACCGCATCCCAGGAGCAGATCATCTCCTCCATCACCGGCGCCGCGGACAACGCCGTGGCCCACCGCACGACAGGCACCGAGGAGGCATGGCCGTGAGCGGCAGCGAGCCGTCCCGGCGCGTCGGGCCGCGAGGCGGCATCGGTGCCGGGACCGCCACGCCCGGCAGGGGCCCGCGCACCCGCGGATGGCACCAGAGCCTCAAGGGGTACGCCGACGACGTCCGCGGCCGGGTGCGGGACGGCGAACACGGCCCGGTCTCGGCCATCCTCGGTCTGGTCGTGATCTGGATCGTCTTCCAGACCCTCGACAGCAACTTCCTCTCACCGCGCAACCTGTCCAACCTCAGCGTGGACATCGTGGGTACGGGCCTGGTCGCGGTGGGCATCGTGTTCGTGCTGCTGATCGGGGAGATCGACCTGTCGGTCGGCTCCGTGAGCGGCCTGTCGGGGGCCGTGTTCGCCGTGCTGAACGTGAACTACGGGCTGCCGGAGTGGATCGCCGTGATCGTGGCGGTGGTCTCGGGGGCGGCCGTGGGTGCCCTCCACGGGGTGTTCTTCGCCCGGATCGGCGTGCCCGCGTTCGTCGTCACGCTCGCGGGACTGCTGATCTGGAACGGCCTGACGCTCTACCTGCTGGGCGCGAGCGGCACGATCAACATCGACCAGTCGGGCCTGGTGGCCTCGCTGACCAGCAGATACTTCGGTGCCCACGCCGCCGCCTACGGTCTGGCGGGGCTCGGTACGGCCGGGTACCTGCTGGCCGCCGTCCGGCACCGGAACCGGAACCGGGCCGCCGGGATGCCGTTCCGGCCGGCGGGCGGGATCTGGCTGCGCGGCGGGGTCCTGGCGGTGCTCGCCTTCGGCGCCGCCTACACGCTCAACCAGTTCCAGGGCCTTCCTCTGGCACTGCTGATCTTCCTGGTGGTCCTCGTCGTCTCGGACTACGTCCTGCGCCGCACTCGCTACGGACGGCGGGTGTACGCGCTCGGCGGCGGCCCCGAGGCGGCGCGACGTGCCGGAGTCGGTGTCGAGCGGGTGCGGATCACGATGTTCATGCTGTCGGGGACGCTCGCCGCCGTCGGGGGCCTGTTCGTGGCTTCGGGGCTCACCTCGGCGAGCCCCACGACGGCCCGTGCCGCCGGCTCGGGCATGCTGCTGATCAACGCCATCGCGGCGGCCGTCATCGGCGGCACCAGCCTGTTCGGCGGGCGCGGTTCGCCCTGGTCCGTGCTGCTGGGCGTGCTCGTCATCGGGTCGATCGC
Source organism: Streptomyces bluensis (assembly GCF_014650715.1). GTDB lineage: Bacteria > Actinomycetota > Actinomycetes > Streptomycetales > Streptomycetaceae > Streptomyces > Streptomyces bluensis. The sequence continues at coordinate 42,697 of NZ_BMVM01000031.1, forward strand.
CTCGGGCATGACGCTGCTGGGGATCGAGGACTCCATCCAGTTCATGATCACTGGAGGGGTGTTGCTCGCCGCCGTGGCGGCCGACTCCCTCTCCCGGCGCACCGACCGACTGAGGGGCGGGCGACCACGGGCAGGTTGACGCGCTCACCACAATCACCGATCGCCTGGTTTTCGATGAAATCTCAACCAAATGGAAGACCCGGGCATTCCTGACATACGGTGGAGGAAGCCTCGCGTCCATCGGAGTGCCATGAAGCGCAGCCGCCTAGCCCAGGTGGCCGTGACCGCCACGGTCGCCACCGGTCTCGTCCTCTCCGGCTGCGGCCACGCCGGCCTGCCGTCCGGTCAGTCGAACAGCACGATCAACGTGCTCACCACGGACGCGTCCCAGATGCAGAACCTCAAGAAACTCACGATGAAGTACTTCACCGCGCGGACCGGCATCAACGTCAACTACACCATGCTGCCGGAGAACGCGGCGCGGGAGCGGATGAACCGCGAGTTCGCGACCCAGGCGGGGCACTACGACGTGGCGAGCGTCAGCGCGTACGAGGTGCCGATCTACTCGGCCAACGGCTGGCTGACCCCGCTGAACTCGTACGCGAAGGCGGACAAGAAGTTCGACCAGGGCGACGTCTTCCCCAACCTGGTCGCCTCGCTGACCGGAAAGAACGGCAAGCTCTACGCCGAGCCGTTCTACGGCGAGGGGTCGTTCCTGATGTACCGCAAGGACCTCTTCCGCAGGGACGGGGTGACCATGCCGGCGAACCCGACCTGGGAGCAGGTCGCCCGGCTCGCGGCCCGGCTCGACGGCACCGACGGCGCGAACGGCATCTGTCTGCGCGGGCTGCCCGGTTGGGGCCAGAACCTCGCCCCGATCAACACCGTCGTCAACACCTTCGGCGGCGCCTGGTACGACATGGGGTGGAACGCCAGGCTCACCTCGCCGGACTTCAGGAGGGCCGTGGGGTTCTACGTCCACCTGCTCCGCGCGTACGGTGAGCCCGACGCCCAGCGGATGGGGGTTCTGCAGATCCTCAGCCGCTTCGTCCAGGGCAAGTGCGCCATGATGTACGACGCCACGTCGCTGGCCTCGTCCATCGAGGCCGACAGTTCGCCGGTCAAGGGCAAGGTCGGCTACGTCCCGGCACCGCACGACAAGACGATGAGGTCCGGCTGGCTGTGGACCTGGGCCTGGGGCATCCAGAAGGCGAGCAGGAAGAAGAACGACGCCTGGAAGTTCATCTCCTGGGCCTCCTCCAAGCAGTACCAGGCCGAGGTGGGCAGGGAACTCGGCTGGACCGCCGCGCCCGCCGGGAGCCGGGAGTCGCTCTACGACAATCCCGAGTACCAGAAGGCGGCCCACGCCTGGTACCGGCAGGAGTACACGGCCGAGACGCAGTCCGCCGATCCGAACGACCCGGGTGTCGCCCCGCGTCCTTACACCGGGATCGGTTTCCTGGCCATCCCCGAGTTCGCCGTTCTCGGTACCGCGGTCTCCCAGCAGATCGGCTCCGCGATCGCCGGACAGCAGTCGGTCGGCACGGCGCTGCAGAAGTCCCAGGACCTCGCGCAGGCGTCGGCGGCGAAGCACCGGGGTGAGTGAGCCTTCCTGAGGGCCGCCGCCCCCGGACCCCCGCTCTTCGGCCTGAGGAGCGGGGGCCCGGGGGTCACGCCACGGAGCGCATCACTTGCGGATCAGGCTCCGCAGCACGTACTGCATGATGCCGCCGTTGCGGTAGTAGTCGGCCTCACCGGGGGTGTCGATGCGGACGACCGCGTCGAACTCGACACCCGTGTCGGTGACGACCTTGACCGTGCGCGGCGTGGTGCCCTCGTTCAGTTCCGTGACGCCGGAGACGGAGAAGGTCTCCTCGCCGGTCAGACCGAGAGACTGGGCCGAGGCGCCCTCCGGGAACTGCAGCGGGAGCACGCCCATGCCGATGAGGTTCGAGCGGTGGATGCGCTCGTACGACTCGGCGATGACGGCCTTGACGCCGAGCAGCGCCGTGCCCTTGGCCGCCCAGTCGCGGGACGAACCGGAGCCGTACTCCTTGCCGGCCAGGACGACCAGCGGGGTGCCGGCGGCCTGGTAGTTCTGCGAGGCGTCGTAGATGAAGGAGACCGGCGCGCCCTCCTGCGTGAAGTCGCGGGTGTAGCCGCCCTCCGTGCCCGGCGCGATCTGGTTGCGCAGGCGGATGTTGGCGAACGTACCGCGGATCATGACCTCGTGGTTGCCGCGGCGGGAACCGTACGAGTTGAAGTCGCGACGCTCCACACCGTGCTCGGTGAGGTACTTGCCCGCCGGGGTGTCGGCCTTGATCGCGCCGGCCGGGGAGATGTGGTCGGTGGTGACCGAGTCGCCCAGCTTGGCGAGCACGCGGGCACCGGCGATGTCGGTGACCGGGGACGGCTCCAGCGCCATGCCCTCGAAGTACGGGGGCTTGCGGACGTACGTCGACTCGGCGTCCCACTCGAAGGTGTTGCCGGTCGGGATCGGCAGGGCCTGCCACTGGGCGTCGCCCGCGAAGACGTCGGAGTAGGACTTGTTGAACATGTCCTCACCGATGGCGTTGGCCACGACGTCGTTGACCTCGGCCTCGGAGGGCCAGATGTCGGACAGGTAGACCGGCTTGCCCTCCTGGTCCGTGCCGAGGGCGTCCTTGGTGATGTCCACCTTCATGGAGCCCGCGATGGCGTACGCGACGACCAGCGGCGGGGACGCCAGGTAGTTCATCTTGACGTCGGGGTTGATGCGGCCCTCGAAGTTCCGGTTGCCCGAGAGGACCGAGGTCACGGCCAGGTCGTGGTCGTTGACCGCCTGGGAGACCTCCTCCGGCAGCGGGCCGGAGTTGCCGATGCAGGTGGTGCAGCCGTAGCCGACGAGGTTGAAGCCGACCTTGTCGAGGTACGGGGTCAGGCCCGCCTTGTCGAAGTAGTCGGTGACGACCTTGGAGCCCGGGGCGAGCGTGGTCTTCACCCAGGGCTTGCGGGTCAGGCCCTTCTCGACCGCCTTCTTGGCCACCAGCGCGGCGGCGACCATGACGTACGGGTTCGAGGTGTTGGTGCAGGAGGTGATGGCCGCGACGGTCACCGCGCCGTGGTCGATCTCGTAGGTCGAGCCGTCGGGGGCGGTGACGGTGACCGGGTTGGACGGGGCGCCGTTCGGGGCGACGGCCGGGGCGTCGGAAGCCGGGAAGGACTCCTGGCCCGCCTCGTCCACGACGTCCACGTAGTTGCGGACGTCCAGCTTGAACTGCTCGGCGGCGTTGGCGAGGACGATACGGTCCTGCGGGCGCTTCGGGCCGGCGATCGACGGGACGACCGTGGCGAGGTCGAGCTCCAGCTTCTCGGAGAAGTCGGGCTCGGCGGCCGGGTCGAGCCAGAGGCCCTGCTCCTTGGCGTACGCCTCGACGAGCGCCAGCTGCTGCTCGCTGCGGCCGGTCAGCTTCAGGTAGTTGATGGTCTCGGCGTCGATCGGGAAGATCGCGGCGGTCGAGCCGAACTCCGGCGACATGTTGCCGATGGTGGCGCGGTTGGCGAGGGAGGTGGCGGCCACGCCCTCGCCGTAGAACTCGACGAACTTGCCGACCACACCGTGCTTGCGCAGCATCTCGGTGATGGTGAGCACGAGGTCGGTGGCGGTGGTGCCGGGCTGGAGCTCACCGGTCAGCTTGAAGCCGACGACGCGCGGGATGAGCATCGACACCGGCTGGCCGAGCATCGCGGCCTCGGCCTCGATACCGCCGACGCCCCAGCCGAGGACACCGAGGCCGTTGACCATGGTGGTGTGCGAGTCGGTGCCGACGAGGGTGTCGGGGTACGCCTGGCCGCCACGGACCATGACCGTACGTGCCAGGTGCTCGATGTTCACCTGGTGGACGATGCCGGTGCCCGGCGGGACGACCTTGAACTCGTCGAACGCGGTCTGGCCCCAGCGCAGGAACTGGTAACGCTCCTTGTTGCGGCCGTACTCCAGCTCGACGTTCTGCGTGAAGGCGTCGTTCGTGCCGAACTTGTCGGCGATGACGGAGTGGTCGATGACCAGCTCGGCCGGGGCCAGCGGGTTGATCTTCGCCGGGTCGCCGCCGAGCTCCTTGACGGCCTCACGCATGGTGGCGAGGTCCACGACACAGGGAACACCGGTGAAGTCCTGCATGATCACGCGGGCCGGCGTGAACTGGATCTCCTGGCTGGGCTGGGCCTGCGCGTCCCAGTTGCCGAGAGCCCGGATGTGGTCGGCGGTGATGTTCGCGCCGTCCTCGGTGCGGAGCAGGTTCTCCAGCAGGACCTTGAGGCTGTAGGGAAGGCGGGCCGAGCCCTCCACCTTGTCCAGCCGGAAGATCTCGTACGACTCGTCGCCCACCTGCAGCGTGCTGCGGGCGTCGAAGCTGTTCGCCGACACGACAGTCTCCTTCATTTTTGTGCGCGTACCACCGCATCCTGCCGCCACGCTGTCTCGACGATCCGCTAAGGTAAGGCTTACTTAGGCAAGCCTTACCGCCACTCGATGATGGCGTGCGGCTGCGGCGCGCCTCGGCAGATATCTCGATGTCGAGATAACTGTAGTACATGCGCACGGTCCGGTCATGCCCGGAACTCTGGCCCGCTCACTCGGAAGGCGGTCTTCCGCTTTTCGTATATCTCACATCAGATATACGGTCGCCTCATGGGAGACGACTACCTCGTACGCATCGGCAGACTCATCCGTGACGCCCGGCAGCACCGGGGCTGGACACAGTCGCAACTCGCGGAGGCGCTCGGCACCAGCCAGAGCGCCGTGAACCGCATTGAGCGCGGCAACCAAAACATCAGTCTTGAGATGATCGCTCGAATCGGTGAAGCGCTGGACAGCGAGATCGTCTCGCTGGGCTACGCGGGTCCGATGCATCTGCGCGTGGTCGGCGGCCGCCGCCTGTCCGGTGCCATCGACGTGAAGACCAGCAAGAACGCGTGTGTCGCGCTGCTGTGCGCCACGCTGCTCAACAAGGGGCGCACCGTGCTGCGCCGGGTCGCCCGCATCGAGGAGGTGTACCGCCTTCTGGAGGTACTCGGATCGATCGGTGTCCGCACCCGGTGGATCAACGACGGGGTCGACCTGGAGATCGTGCCCCCGGCCGATCTCGACATGAACGCCATCGACGCGGAGGCGGCCCGCCGTACCCGCTCGATCATCATGTTCCTCGGCCCGCTGCTGCACCGTCTGGACCGCTTCCGGCTGCCCTACGCGGGCGGTTGCGACCTCGGCACGCGGACGATCGAGCCCCACATGATCGCGCTGCGCCGCTTCGGACTGGACATCACCGCGACCGAGGGCCAGTACCACGCCACGGTGGACCGCGCGGTCAGCCCGGGGCGGCCGATCGTGCTGACGGAGCGCGGCGACACGGTGACCGAGAACGCGCTGCTCGCCGCCGCCCGGCACGACGGCACGACCGTCATCCGCAACGCCTCGTCCAACTACATGGTCCAGGACCTGTGCTTCTTCCTGGAGGCCCTGGGCGTGCGCGTGGAGGGCATCGGGACGACCACCCTCACCGTGCACGGTGTGCCGGACATCGACGTGGATGTCGACTACTCCCCCTCGGAGGACCCGGTCGAGGCGATGAGCCTGCTGGCCGCCGCCGTGGTGACGGAGTCGGAACTGACGGTCCGTCGCGTCCCCATCGAGTTCCTGGAGATCGAGCTCGCGGTCCTGGAGGAGATGGGCCTCGACCACGACCGCACGCCCGAGTACGTCGCCGACAACGGCCGTACGCGTCTGGTGGACCTCACCGTCCGGCCCTCCAAACTGGAGGCGCCGATCGACAAGATCCACCCGATGCCGTTCCCCGGCCTCAACATCGACAACGTGCCGTTCTTCGCGGCCATCGCCGCCTCCGCGCAGGGCAAGACCCTCATCCACGACTGGGTCTACGACAACCGCGCGATCTACCTCACGGACCTCAACCGGCTCGGCGGCCGCCTCCAGCTCCTCGACCCGCACCGCGTGCTGGTCGAGGGCCCCACTCGCTGGCGCGCCGCCGAGATGATGTGCCCGCCCGCCCTGCGGCCCGCCGTGGTCGTCCTGCTGGCGATGATGGCGGCGGACGGCACGTCCGTCCTGCGGAACGTGTACGTCATCAACCGCGGGTACGAGGACCTGGCCGAGCGGCTCAACACGGTCGGGGCGCAGATCGAGATCTTCCGGGACATCTGAACGGCGCGGTGTCGTGCCCCTTGAAGGCAAGGGGCACGACACCTCGAAATGCCAGCTGACCTGTGGATACTCACCTTCACGACCCTCCACTGATCACTGTTGTTTTTCAGCACCTTGTGCAACGCACGTGCAAGATGATCTTGAATGGTTGGCGATACGTCAGAGATACGCGACGCGCCATGACGACAACCTCACCTTGGTAGTGGCCTCAGTGAAGAAGAAGCCTTCCACCCGACAAGAGCTGCATAAGGGCGGTCTGTCCGTAGGTACTCCGGCAAGACGCCTTGCGCCTTCAGCGAGTTGTGTTATGGCGGGCGGCTTCGGTCGAGGTTGATACCGCCAGGGGACGCACGCCGCGATAATCCGTACCCCTTCACACCTCATATCAGACCTCCCCGGCTGGCGGTCATGACTTCCCTCGCCCATCCGATATGCCCGAGAGCGCCCTTGGGCGTGTGCGAGATGTTCTTGCGGCACCCACGTTCCTGGTGCGGGTGCCTGCCTGGTTGGGGTCCGCCTCCGATCGACACACCGAAGAAGATCGCAACCAGGCAGCGCTGCCGGGTTGGCGGGCCGGGAAGCCACGATGGCTGTCCGGCCCGCAGGGTGATGTTGTGATGCTGAGTCAGGCGCTGGTTGCTGCGGTGTAGCGGGCGGCGACTCCTCCCAGTTGACCAGGTCCCACAGCTTGGTGACGTAGTCGAATAACATCCAACGTGGGCCGTGAGCAGGGTCAATCTCGGGCAAGCCAAGCCCCCGACCGCGCTGGGCGCACTGCGCCTTACCTGCTGTCGCGGTGGGCGAGGAAGACCGGGACCGTCGCGGCTGGACGTTCCGGGAGGCCTGTGGACGAACCGGGCACCCCGCCGAAAGCCGCTCCACCACCTGTTCGTCACACGGGGCAAAGGTGTCAGCGCGTTGGAGGGTCAACGACCACAGTCGGCCTGGTGCGCTGGCCGTACCCGGTGTTCACCTCCGTGACGGCTTGGCGCGAGCGAGGTGGTGAAGGTGGCCGCGCGGCGGGGCCGGATGCGCGGCGGCGGCATGGTCGCGGGCATCGCGGGCGCTCTCGGCTGCATCAGCCACTCCACAACAGCATCACTCACTCGTCAGGCGCGAGGCGGGTTGCACTCCCACCAGACCGTCCAAGGATAGGAGCCGTCGCGGCGCCAGTCCTCCAGATGCCAAACGGGATTCCCTTGGGCGAACTGGTGGTGGCATGCGAACTGGTCGTACAGGCCGCCGCGGTTGTGGGGGATGAGGTGCCCGTACTCCTGCAGCAATTCCGTCCAGGCGATGCCCGTGCCGATGTTGGGCCGTATCAGCTGGTTGTGCCGGAACCAATGGGCAGTCGCCACATAGAAGGACGGCCCGTCTCCGCGCACGGCCCAGTGTGCCGAGAGGATGGCACCCCCGCTCGCCTGCGCATCCGCCACCACGGGATGCGCGGCCGTGTCATGCCGCACGGTCTGCACCACGCTGTTCCCCTCGATGCGGTACGAGGCGGGCACAGCCTTCCCGTTGGCGTCCCTTGCCGTCGGGGCGTCGATCCCGCCTACCGGATTTCCGCGTGCGTCCATTACTGCGACACTGCCGTCCTTGCCCTGGCTGAGCCGGCCTCCCTTCGGCACATCCACGGGGTAGGTGAACTCGCTGGGCGCCGCCACGTCATTCAGCACGGCCTGCACCCGAGCACTGCGCTCCATCGGCCGCACGGCGAGGTCGGTGTGCGGCAGCGCGTCGGGATAGGCGACAGTGCCGTCCTTCGCCAGCTGAGCGGGACGCTGGGCAGCCCCCTTCGGCAGACTCAGACTCAACGGCGCGCGGTCGCCTGCACCTGACCGGGCCAGCGTCAGGCTGTCACGGCTGGTGTCGGGCGGGTCGATGCGCAGGTGGTGGCCGCTTGCCGCCAGCCCCTGCCCGGCCTGAGTGCGGGCCCGGACGAATTCCTGCCCGCTGTCCGGGAAAACCTTGTCGATCCGCTCGGCGATACGCACCGCCTTTGCCGCTGCGCCATCGGGCCGGCCGGTCGGCGCACCGGCTGCCTGCGCTGGCGGCACCAGGACCGAGCCGAACAGCACCGCCGCTCCCGCAGCCGAGCCAAGAAGTCGTCCCGGTGAAGCCCCCAGCTCACGACGGTGCCCTCCCGCACCACTGTTGCGCTGGCCTCACGCATCGCGACGGCACAATGTGTGTGCTGTGGCCCAGCCAGCAACTGTTTCGGGCCTCACACGGCACAACACCGGACGCATCCGCGCGGCGTGGAATTTCCCGCGCCTGTCCCCAGTTGCCCCGTGTCCGCTCCGGCTGACCGGATTCGTCACGTACGGAACGCGGCACGTGGTACGTGGTACGCGGCCCGGCTGATGGCGTCGTGCTGCGCGGCTCACGCTGCGACGAGCAAGGTGCAGGTCCAACGGCGCTGACGCCCCGGCGACGGACACATGACGTCTGGTCACGCGCACCTGGCGCTCCGAAGGCAGGCTGGGCTCGTCGGCGGCCTGGCCCCCGGTGCTGGAGGCGAAGACGATCAGGTACGTCGAAGAGCCGTCGGCCCCGTACGGACAGCGTTGGTCCCTCCGAGGCTATCGGGAGCTGTAGGGGAGGAGCGCCATCTCTCGTGCGTTCTTGATCGCCTTCGCTATCTGCCGCTGCTGCTGACGTGTCACGTGAGTCACCCGACGGCTGCGGATCTTCCCGCGGTCGGAGATGAACTTCCGCAGCAGATCCGTGTCCTTGTAATCGATGGAGGTGATGCCGGCGGCGTCCAGGGGGTTGACGCGCCGGCGTGTGACGGCCTGCCGCCGGGTGCTTGTGGGTCGGGGCATGGTGAGGTCGATCCTCTCTTTCAACGGGATGCGGTGGAACGCACGAGCTGTACGGCGGAGCGGTACAGCTCGCGGTTCAGGTCACTGGGTCGAGCAAGTCGTCGAAGGCGTGCGGAAGTTGCCTCCAGCGGTCCCTGCCCGCCGCGTACTCGTCCTCGGTGAGCAGGCACGAATCGAGCAGGGTCGCCAGACCGTCGCGGTCCAGGCCGGGCGAGGTGAAGGTGAGGTGCTGGCAGCGGTCGCCGTGTTCGGGGTGCCAGTCCACGGAGGCGGCGACGCGGCGTTCGGCGGGCACCATCTCCCAGGCGGCGTCGGGCAGGGCGGCCAGCCAGGGGCCGGCCGACTCCACGCACAGCGCGCCGCCCGCGGCGTCCCAGGACAGCAGCGTGTCGGGGCGGTCGGCCAGCCAGAACCGCCCGCGGCTGCGGGCGGCGGCGCAGGTCAGGTCCTCCAGCGCGGCGTAGAGGCGCTGCGGGTGGAAGGGCCGTTGGCGCCGCCAGACGAAGGTGCTCACACCGTGCTCCTCGCATTCCTGCGGCAGAAGCGCGCACGCAGGATGCACACGGGCGCCGGCCGCTGCCACGTCGAAGCCCGCCGGCAGAGCGGCCTGCAGGGTGCCACTGTCCACGCGCACCTTTCGTGCGCCTGGCGTGAGCTGGGCGAGCAACGCGTGGTCGGCGTCGTCGGCCGACTCGCCGCCCTCCTCGCACGAACTGCCCTCAACGAGAGCGATCACCGTGGGGTACTCCAGTTGCCGGGCGAAGGTGTCGGCGACGGTGCGCTGGTCGGTCCGGGCGGCGGCGAGGCCGACATCGGCCAGGTCGTCCCCGTTGGCCAGGTACGGCAGGACGAGCGCCGGATCGACCACGGTGACGACCCCGGTCAGCGCCAGCGGTGCGCCGGCGGCAGCGATGACCGTGGCCATGCCCTGAGGTTCGACGGAATCCCACAGTTCCACGACGGCAAGCTGGTGCCTGCCTTGCTCGGCGAGCCGCAGGAGTTCGGGGACGAGGTCCTCGCGCAGCGCGCAGCACGCACAGTCGTTCACCAGGGGTGCGTCGCCACTGCCCAGCAGGCCCTTGGCGTCGCGTACGGTGCGGTGCGCCGCACCGTCGGCGGCGGACGTCAGGTCGTGGTGCAGCACGACCGCGCCGGGGACCGTACGCAGGATCTCGTCCACGGCGGCCCTGCGGGCGTCGGCGTGCAGCCCGGCGACGATCGCGACCGGCAGCCGCGCCTTGTGCCCGCTCACCGGCTGCTCCGTCCGCGGTTGCCGTAACGCCGCTCGAAGCGCTCGACCCGTCCTGCGGTGTCCAGGACGCGCTGGGTACCGGTGTAGAAGGGATGGCTCGCCGAGGAGATCTCGACGTCGATGACCGGATAGGTGTTGCCGTCCTCCCACTCGACGGTCTTGTCGCTCGTGGCCGTCGACCGGGTGAGGAAGGCGAAGTCGGCGGCCCGGTCGCGGAAGACGACCGGGCGGTACTCGGGGTGGATTCCCGGCTTCACTGCGCTCAGCGCTCCTCACGGAAGTCGACGTGACGGCCGACGACCGGGTCGTACTTGCGCAGCGTCAGCCGGTCGGGATCGTTACGGCGGTTCTTGCGGGTCACGTAGGTGTAGCCGGTGCCGGCGGTGGACCTCAGCTTGATGATCGGTCGGAGTTCGTTACGGGCCATGGACGGCAGCATACACGCTATTGATTTTCATTTTCATTAAGCTGCTAGTGTGCTGCCACAGCCACCACCAAGGAGGAAACGTGTCCGCCCACTGCCAGCTCACCGGTCGACAGCCCGGCTTCGGCCATCACATCTCCCACTCTCACCGGCGCAGCAAGCGCCGTTTCGACCCCAACATCCAGCGCAAGCGCTACTGGCTGCCCAGCGAAGGCCGCCACGTCCGGCTCACCCTCTCCGCCAAGGGCATCAAGACGGTCGACACGATCGGCATCGAGGCCGCGGTGGCGCGCATCCGCGCCCGGGGAGGGAAGGCCTGATGGCGAAGAAGAGCAAGATCGCGAAGAATGAGCAGCGGCGCCGCGTCGTGGCCCGCTACGCCGCCCGCCGCGCCGAGCTGAAGGTGATCATCTCGTCTCCCCGGACATCCGACGAGGACCGCGCCGCCGCCCAGAGGGAACTGCGCCGACAGCCGCGCGACGCGAGCGCCACCCGCCTCCGCAACCGCGACTCCGTGGACGGCCGCCCCCGCGGCCACCTGCGCGCCTTCGGCCTGTCGCGCATCCGCGTACGTGAGATGGCCCACGCGGGCGAGCTGCCCGGCGTCACCAAGAGCAGTTGGTGACCCACTCCCATCCGCTCACGCCGAGAGACCCACGGCTGCCGTACCGGCCGCATACCACTGTGCCGCCCGCGCGTGCGGCACTGTCGGAGTCCGGCCGGGGATAGGCCGCGTCGGCGCCCCCCTCGTCTGCGGACCGGCCCGGTCCGGTCCGCAGACGGAAACGGCGACAGCGGGCGCGGGGGCGGCCGACGGAGCGACTGCCCGCCGGAACTTCGGCGAAAGCGTTGAAAGCGCCCTCTTCAATGTGGGCCCCGGCCACGTAGTCCATGGCCTGGGCCACCGCGCCATGGAGACGCTGCGGTGCTTGCAGCAAGCCCGGATCCTCTCGTGAAGCCGCGCGCCCCTCATTCCGGCCCGGAGACATCAGTTGTGGCCCGCGTGCCCGGGGCCTCCCACGCAGCGCAGGAGACCTTCGTTGCGTGGTTGCTGTGGAGCTACCGGTCATAGAGCAGCACTTCGCGCCCCTAGGGCGTGTTTCGAAAGTCCCGCCTGCCCCGCGGCGCCTGGCACGCACGCTCGCGGCGTTGCCTGAGCTGGTCGGCTTCGTTGTGCTGGTCATGGTGGGGGTGGATGAAGCAGGTTTGTGGGCTGGGGAGTTGGAGTCGGTGCTCGCGCGGGTTGCGGGCCGGTTCTCAAGGGTGGATCTGCGGTGGCGGATGCGGGACTACGTGCGTGGTCTGCTGGCTCCGGTGGAGCGGAAGAACGGCTGGCAGCTCGCCGAGTACGCAGGTCACCGTGGGCCGGCAGGCTTCCAGCATCTGCTGAACGGTGCGGCCTGGGACGTCGACGCGGTCCGGGACGACGTGCAGAATTACGTCGCCGAGGGCCTCGGCACCCCGGACGGGGTCCTGATCGTGGACGACACCGGCTTCCTCAAGAAGGGCACCACGTCCGCTGGGGTGCAAAGACAGTACTCGGGTACGGCCGGCCGGACGGAGAACTGCCGGATTGGAGTCTTCGCCGCCTACGCCTCGGCCAAGGGCAGAGCGTTGGTGGACCGGGAGCTGTATCTGCCGCAGTCGTGGACCTCGGATGCGGACCGCTGCCGGGCGGCGAAGGTCCCTGACAGTCGCGTCTTTGCGACCAAGGGCGAGCTGGCCCGCGCGATGACCCTGCGGGCGCCGGCCTCCCCCCTGCCGATCGCCTGGGTGACGGGCGACTGTGCCTACGGACAGGAATGGCGCATGCGCCGCACCCTGGAAGAAGCCGGTGTCGGCTACGTCCTGGCCGTGCCGAAGTCACAGCGACTGCACGCTCCCTTCGGCCGTACGACCAGGCCATCGCCGATGCCCCCGGCGAGGCATGGGAAGACCACTCCTGCGGCGACGGTGCCAAAGGCCCGCGCCTCTACGATTGGGCCGCCGCACGCCTGCCGGCGATCAGCGTCTTCGACGGCGACAGGCCCACCCACGAGCGGTGGATACCGGGCCGCCGCAGCCTGGCCCGCCCGGACGAGATTGCCTACTCTCGCCTACGCCCCCAACGGCACCAGCGTTGCTGACCTTGTCCGGATCGCTGGCTCGCGCTGGGCGATCGAGGAAGCCTTCCAGACCGCAAAGAACGAATGCGGCCCCGACCAGTACGAGGTCCGCCGTTATCCGGGCTGGTATCGCCACATCACTCTGGCCATGCTCGCCCACGTGTTTCTGTCCGTCGTCGCGGCCCAGGCCACCGAAAGGGGGGCCGCAGAAACGACCCCACCAGCACCATCCGCTTCACGGTGGCAGAGGAGAAACCTCAGATCAGGGGCCTGGGGGTCCCTTGTTATCCAGTCCAATTGGAGGGGCCGACCCGCGTGGCCGATCACGTAGGCCGACGCGCCTTACCGGCAGGCGGCTGTCCGGCACGGACGTGGGTCACGGGTGGGCCGGGAGCCAGCGCTGCTGGACGGCGCGTACGCCGGCCTCGAAGCGGCTGCGCGCGCCGAGGCGGTCCATCAGCTCGGAGGCGATTCGGCGGGCGGTGCGGTGGGACACTCCGAGGCGCTTGGCGATGGCCTCGTCGGTGTGACCCTCGGCGAGCAGGCGCAGGGCGGTGGCCTGCTGACCGGTGAGGCCGTGCGCGTCGGTGGAGACGAGCTGGCCGAGGGGCTGGGCGGATTCCCAGGTGGTCTCGAAGAGCGCGCACAGTGCGGTGAGCGTGCCCTGTCCGGTCAGGAGCACCGCGCCGGCGGCGGTGTCGTCGCTGCTGACGGAGATCATGGCGATCCGCCGGTCCATCAGGATCATCCGCGTGGGAAGCGACGGCACCGTGCGGACCTGACCGCCCAGCCGGGCCAGCCAGTTGGCGTGCTCCACAGTGGGCCGATTGGCGCGCACGCTGTCCAGGTAGATCGTGCGCATCCGCACCCCGCGGCCGAGCAGGTCCTCGTTGAGCGGCCGGGACGCGGCCATGTTCTCCGCGGTCTGCGGCCCGCCCGGCGCGAACGTCAGGAATTCCTCGCGCACCTCACGGGTGAGCACGGCCAGCCGGTCGCGGATCTGGTCGAGCCCCACCAGTTGCTCCACGCCGGGGTGACTGGCGGCCGGCCGCAGCTCGGCGTATTCCGAGATGAGCTGGGCCGCGGCCGCCCGTGAGGCCTCCAGGCGCTGCTGCTGCGCCGCCAGCTGGGCCTGCTGCCGGGCCATCAGGATCTCCATGCCGATGTCCGGCGAGACCGCCCGCAGCCGCCCCGCGTCCCCGGCGGCGGGACGCGCTAGCGCCAGCTCGCTCAGGGTGTCGAGGGCGTCGCGCACCTCCTCCTCGGACAGCCCCACGGCGTCGCCGAGGTCCGCGACACCGGCGGCCGGATGTCTGAGCATGGCGCGGTACACCGTCTCCGCGACGGAGTCGAGTCCGAGTGCGGTCAGCACGTGCGTCCCCCCGATTCTGCACACAACGACCCCTCTTCAGCGCTGATCTTCGCAGAACAGAGACGTTTCGTCACAGGGGCAGGCCGGAAGGGGCCAGGGACACAACCGGCCACGCGGCGCGCCGACGTGGCGAGCTCATCCGTTGAGACGCTGGAGCGTGTATCTCGTCCACGCGCATCTGGAATTCCCTCCCGGCGACCGTCTGCCGCCGGATGTCCGTGAGTTGGTGCGCTCGTCCATCGTCCCCAACGACCACGTCGAGCACGTCGCCGTGCATCCCCGCTCCCCCTCCCGGCTCACCCTGGGCTTCTACCTGCTGGCCGACAGGCTGGGAGAGGCCGAGGAGCGGGCCGTCCGCGTCTGCGGCCGACTGCTGTGCGACGTCCCGCAGTTGGCGGCGGCGCGGCTGACAGGTGCTGGGGTGCCACTGATGCCTCTGGCGTTCGAGGAGCAACCGGTGGACTGAAGCGGCCCGTGTGGACGTATCGGTCCAAGGCCCTTTCCGTCCACCGAGGAACCCTTCTCATGGGCCCCGGCGGCGACGAACCTAGTGATCACCGGCCAGGAAGCGCGTCACCGCGGGACGCGACAGCGGGCCGGACCTCACACCTCGTCCCGGAAGGAACGGACAGCCATGCCTCGCATCCGTATCGCCAAGGCCGCCGCGGTCGTCTCCCTCGTCGTCGCCGCGGCCCTCGCCGCCCCGGCCGTCACCTCGGCATACGGGACGGACGCCGCTGAGTCCTCCTCCGTCCTCGCCGCGGACGCCGGCTGGCAGTCCGCCCCGGCCGACGCCGGCTGGCAGTGAGCCGTCCGCGCAGCCACTGACGGCGACTCCCACGAGTCCCACAGCCGGCCCGCGTCCCACGCCCGCCTGTTCGCCTGACCCGTGCGTCTGCCCTGCCCGACCTCAACCGCCCCCGGGGGGACCAGAAGTGAAGAACATCCGCACCAACGGCCGTAGAGTCGCAGGTCTGCTCACCGCCGCCGCCCTGAGCACCGGACTCCTCACGGTGACCGCCCCCACAGCCGACGCGGCGACCACCTGCTCAGGCGGCGTCAACATCTACGGCGTACTCACCGACGGCAGGCTCACGTTCAGCCAGATCAACCCGGCCACCGGCGACCTCGCCAAGGTGCTCGTCGGACCGGACCTCGGCTTCGAACCGCAGGCCATGGCGACCCTCAACTTCAACACGGTACTGATGACATCGACCAGCGGCGCCCTCTACCGCATCGACGTCAAGACCAACAGCACCAGCCTCGCCCTGCTGAACCCGCCGGTGAGGATCGCCGACAGCGGCTGGACCCACGACAAGCTGACCTACGACGGTCACGGCCACCTCTACGGCACCACCACCTCCGGCCTGCTGCTGCGCTACAACGTCACCGAGGACAAGCCGGCCGGCTCCCAGCACATCGGCGTACGCACCGAGATCGACACCGGGTTCGTCCTGAAAACCCTCACCGCCACCGGCGACGACCGGCTCGGCGCCACCACCGGGGACGGTCGGCTGCTCGACTACACCATCGCAGGCGCCGGTTCCTGGAAGAGCAACACCCTGAAGTCCTCCGGCTGGTCGGGCTTCAACCAACTCGTCTCCCCGGGCAGCGGGCTGTACTACGGGCGGCTCTCCACCGGGGCCATGTACTGGTACAAGGACGCCAACCCGACCGACGGTTCCGGCGCGGACATCACGTACCACCTCGACGACCCGGTCAACACCAGTGGCTGGACTCAGAAGCTGCTGTCCGCGCAGCCCGGCACCTATACCTGCACGACCTCCGTGGACACCGTCGACCGCGACAACATCACCGAGGTCAAGGTCGCCGGGCGGCAGCTGATGAACGAGAAGGACGCGGCCTGGGCCAACACCACCCAGTGGGCCTGCCTGGAGAACCTCTGGGATCACGAGAGCGGCTGGCGCTGGAACGCCACGAACCCGTCCTCCGGCGCGTACGGCATCCCGCAGGCGCTGCCCGCAGCCAAGATGGACGTCGCGGGCGACGACTGGCACGAGAACCCGCTGACCCAGATCAGATGGGGCCTGAGCTACATCGACGGCCGTTACGGCTCTCCGTGCAACGCATGGAGCTTCTGGCAGGCGAACAACTGGTACTAGACCGGTAGTTACAGACTTACGGACACGACAAAAGGGCGCGCCCCCTCAGAGGAGGGGGCGCGGCCCTTTTGTCGTGTCGGCGTGCGGGTCAGGACACGCACTCGGTGGAGGGGGCTCCGTGGAGTTGGCGATCCCGTTGACCCGGAGCTCCACGGAGCCCCCGTAGATCTCGCTGACGTGCTCGCGAAGGCCAGGGTGTACGACGAGCAGGAGGCGAACAGGGCAAAGTCGGAGTACACGTCACCGGAGTTGGTCCAGTTGGAGTTGGTGGAGACCGTCTGCCAGTACGGCGCCGCCCCGGCCTGCCCGGCCGCCAGGAGCAGGCCGGCCGCTGCGGCGGCCACGGTGGTGAGGATTCTGCCGGTCTTGAGCAGGGTCGCTCCCTTGGTTACGGATTGGGGTGGGTTGCCCCACGGCCAGTAGGTGATCTTCCCACCCGGCCGACAGTGATCAAGGCTGGCGCCCTGGGTCAGACCGTGGCCGTGGCGGCTTTGGGCCAGGTATGCCGAAAGGGCCCCGCCGGTGTCGGCGGGGCCCTCGGGGGCAACGGGCGGGACTGCGGCTGGGGCGTCAGGCGATCTTGTCGTAGCGCAGGGCTACATACGCCGAGGCCGGGTGGCTGTCGATGGTGCCGCTGTAGGCGTTCGCGGAACGGTAGTTCATGTCCGAGTCCGGGCTGCCCTCGGAGTAGTAGTAGAAGGTGCCGGCGTCCTGGTCTTTCCAGCCCGCGAAGAGGACCGCGTGCCCCTCGCTGCTGGAGTTCAGCGCGTCGCCAGGCCGGAGGTCGGCCTTGGAGATCTGCGTGGCGGCGTTGTCGAGGGTCTGCGTCGTCAGCGAGGAGGTGAGGTGCCAGGCCATGGAGACGAAGCCGGAGCAGTCGGTGCGGTAGGTGTCGTCGCCCTCGATGTCGGTGGCGTAAGCGGTCTGGCTGTACTGGATGTTGCGGTTGTACCAGTCCCTGGCCCGGTTCATGACCTCGCTGCGGTAGATCGTGCCGCCCTGCACCGAGTGCGGCGGGGCCGGGGGCACGTAGGCGCAGTTGTCCGCGTACGCCGACAGCAGGGTCTGCGTCCAGCCAGAGGCGTCCACCGGGTCGCTCGGGTGGTACGCGATGTCGGAGCCGTCCGCGTCGGTGGGGTCGGCGTCGTGGTACCAGTACATGCCGCCGTTGGTACGGCCGTAGTAGAGGCCCCCACCGGGGGAGGACAGCGAGTCGACCGCCGACCAGCCGCTCGACTTCAGCACCGCGCGGTCCCAGTCGTTCACACCGTTGATCTTGTAGCTGAGCAGGCGTCCGTCCGAGGTGGAGGCGATGATGCGGTCATCGCCCGCGGCGGCCAGCGTCTTGAGGACAAAGCCCGTGTCGATCACGACGTGCTGGCCTATGTGGGCCGACCCGGAAGGCTTGTCCTGCGACACCAGGTACTGGTGAAGCTGCCCCTCGACCGTGCCGTAGAGGTGGCCGGCGCCGTCGTAGACCATCTTGTCGAAGGTCCAGCCGCCGTCCCAGATCTTGGTGACTCCGGCGAGAGCGAGGGAGGTGTTGTTGGTCTGGATGTCGACGCGGTAGAGGTCACCGGCCGTCGAAGTGACCAGCACCGTGTTGAAGTTGAGCGTCGCCATCGCCTTAGGTGTGAATCCGAGGCCCGGGCCGATGAGCGTCTTCACGCGGTTGCCGGTGTTCGGCTCGATCTGCGTGTACGTCAGCCGGCCGTCCGACAGCGTGCCGTAGATCGACACATCACCGGTGCACGAGGCAACGGCCTGCGCGGCCCCGCCGGCGACGGTGACCAGCCCCAGGGACATCGCCCCGACGGCGAGGGCGGCGGACGTACGGCGAATGCCGTTGCTCAGCTTCATGATCTCTCCTGCGGCACGGAAGTCGATTGGGCGAACGCACGTCCCTGGCCCGGACAGCTGCCCTGCAGGTGCAGCTGTGCGGGTTGTTCGCGGGGGTGGCGCCCGATGTCAGGAACTACTTTCACCGCAGGTCAGGGGTGCCGGAAGAGAGATCGGATGGCCGCAAAAGTCCTTGGCCGGTTGTGTCCTGACGGGTCGTCCGCCCATGCCAGCGCGCCCAGGCATGGCGGCCTAAGTGGATCTTGGACGCGAGATGATCTCGGCTCGTGGCACGTGGAGATCTGACGGATGCACAGTGGGCCCGACTGGAGCTACTGCTGCCCAGGGGCAAGAAGCCTGGCCGGCCGTCGATATGGACCAGGCGACAGCTGATCGATGGCATTCGGTGGCGGACCCGGGCCGGGACGCCGTGGCGGGATGTCCCCGAGCGGTACGGGCCGTGGGGCCGGGTGTACGACCTGTTCCGACGCTGGCAACGGGACGGCATCTGGCAGCGGATCTTCACCCAGCTTCAGGCCCAGGCCGATGCCAAGGACCTGATCACCTGGGACATCAACGTCGACTCCACCATCTGCCGGGCCCCACCAGCACGCCGCAGGGGCGAGGAAAAGGGGGATCTGCACAAGGAACCGCCCGGCGGGATCGCCACCGAGCCGGACGATCACAGCCTCGGACGCTCGCGCGGCGGCCTGACCACCAAGCTCCACTTGGCCGTCGAGCAGGGCCAGAAGCCCATGTCGATCGTCATCACGGCCGGACAGCGCGGGGACTCCCCGCAGTTCGAGCCCGTCCTGAAGGCAATCCGTGTGCCCCGCATCGGGCCGGCCCCGCACCCGACCCGACCGCGTGCGCGCGGATAAGGCGTATGCCTCTCGAAAGAACCGCGCTTACCTGCGTGGACGCGGGATCCGCTGCACCATCCCGGACAAGGCCGACCACGTCCGCAACCGGCACAAACTCGGCTCCCACGGCGGTCGGCCACCGAAATTCGACAAGACCGACTACCGCGAGCGCCACGCGGTCGAGTGCGGCATCAATCGTCTCAAGAGGCACCGGGCGGTTGCCACGAGGTACGACAAGCTCGCGGTCCGCTACGAGGCTGCCGTTCTCGTCGCGGCCATCAACGAGTGGCTGTGACCAGGATCGTTGTGAGAATGGGCAGACAGCCTGTGGAGTTCGCGGTGTTCAGGGGTTGATGGTGTGTTCGGTGAACTGGCCGCAGGAACGGAATCCCAGGCGGCGGTAAACGGGCTCGCCGTCGGTGGACGCCTGCAGCACCGCGATGCGGTGCTCTCGGTCGCGGGCCGTGTGGAGTGCGGCGAGCGTGATGGCACCGCCGTAGCCGCGTCGGCGGTGGGCGGCCAGGGTGCAGATGTTGTAGATCCCGGCAACCCCCGCGTGATGAAACACTTCGGCCGAACAGACCGGACGGCCGTCCACGTAGCCGACCAGGTAACGGGCCGGACAGTGTTCGGCCAAGGCCTGCGGGGCGGCCTGGGCGAAGAAGCGGCGGACTGTGTCAGAGGGCGGGGTCCAGTTCGCGGCGAGAACCGCGGCGTAGTCGGCGAGTTGTTCGGACGTGGCCACCGTCTGGATGTCCAGTCCTGGGGCGGCGGGCAGCGGCAGGGTGTCGTCCAGTTCGGCCCACATCGCCGTCTCGTGTTCGGATGCCGGCAGACCAGCCGTCGTCAGGCGGGCGGTGAGGTCCGGTGGCCGCGAGGCGGGCCCCACCCACCAGGAGAAGGGGCGGCCGGTGCGAGCCAGGGTCCGGGCAGTCTCGGTGATACGTGCCGTAGCGGTGGTGACGGTGAAGCGCGCCGCAGCAACGATGTTGAAAGTGTCATCGTCCAGGCTGCTGTCGGCGACCAGGAGGTCATCAGTCTCTGTAACGGTCGCACCGCTCATGCTCCGATGCAGGTGACAGGCATGTTCCGCCAGATTCTGCTCCATCCTGTCCGTCAAGTCGGCGTCATTGAGAAAATGGACATTCATAACGAGTGATCCCAGCATGACTGGGCGTAGGTCGCACGTGATTTTGGATCGCTCGCCGACGGTGTCACGTCGGCGACCAGCACATTCGATAGGCGGCTGAGTGCGACGCCCGCCCAGTTGGAGTCGGTGCTCTCCCGGCTCGACCTGGTCGTCACCGATCGGCTGCACGGGATGGTACTCGCCCTGCGTACCGGGGCTCCCGCGCTGGTCGTCGACCCGGTCGAGGGTGGTGCGAAGGTGACGGCGCAGGCGCGCGCCTGTGGCTGGCCCGCGCTGGTGCCCGCCGAGCGGCTCGACGAACCCGTGCTGGACCGGTGGTGGGAATGGTGTACGACCTCCGGCCGCGGGCTCGCCCGCGAGATCGGTGCCGGATTCCGCGAGGGTGCGGCGGCGGACGGCACGGAGGATCTTCTCCAGGCCCTTCGGCCGGGCGCCACCGTACGACAGCGACCAGGACGCGGCCCCGCTCAGCCCGTGTACCGGCGGGCGGTCGACCGACGTTGGGGTCCCTCCAGGAGCCGTAGCCGGGACTCGATCTCCCTCGGCAGCACGCGTCGTTC
This sequence comes from Streptomyces bluensis, assembly GCF_014650715.1. GTDB lineage: Bacteria > Actinomycetota > Actinomycetes > Streptomycetales > Streptomycetaceae > Streptomyces > Streptomyces bluensis. The sequence goes on from NZ_BMVM01000031.1 coordinate 63,412, forward strand.
GCGCAGTACCCACGGCAGCGCGGCGGCGGCCCCGGCGAAGGCGCGCAGGGAGGCGGAGTCGCGCGGGACCGTACGGGCCAGGTGCACGGTGCGGCGCAGCGCGGGCACCGCCGGGCGGCGAAGCCAGGTGAACCACAGCGTGTTGCGGATGCCGTGGGCCCGGCGCAGCGTGGCGTCCCTGGCGACGGACGGCTAGTGATGGACCGTCAGATTGTCGGCGTACGTCAGCCACCAGCCTGCGGCGGCGAGGTCCGCGGCGAGCAGTTCCTCCTCGCCGCCGAGCCACAGCCGCGGGTGGAAGCCGCCCGCGGCCCGGAAGGCTTCCGCGCGCAGCACGGTCGCCGCGGCCAGGAAGGAACCGAGAGCCGGCCCGGGCAGCCAGCTCGGCCCGGGGATGGGTGAGTGGCGCAGTTCCGTGACGATCGGGTCCTCGGTGCCGTCCGGTTCGACGACGATGCGTGCCGTGACGGCGCCGAGCGCCGGGTGCCGGTCGAGCAGCTCGGCGGCCCCGGTCAGGGCCCCGGCAGCCCACCAGGAGTCGTCGTCGCAGAAGGCCACGTAGGGCGTGTGCACGTGGGGCATGGCCAGGTTGCGGCCGACGGCGCCGAGGTTGCGGCCGGGGCGCAGCAGCCGTACCTGCGGGTGGAGGCGGGCGACAGCGGCGGCGGTGCCGTCGGTGGAGGCGTTGTCGGTGACGACGACCCGCGGCCGCTCCGGCAGTTCGGCCAGGTGGTCGAGGGTGCGCAGGAGTTCGGGGCGGCGGTTGTGGGTGATGACGACGGTCGTGCGGGGGTCGGTCATACCGGTGCTCCGATGTCCGCGGTGTCCGGGGTTCCGGGGTTCCGGGGTTCCGGGGTATCCGGGGTATCCGGGGTATCCGGGGTGCGGGCGGCCCGCTCTGCGAGTGCCTTCGTCGCGGCTGTCTCAAACACGTGGAGACAGCGTGCCCGTTTGCGAAAGGCCGACAAAGGGCTGACGAAGGCCCCCGGTCGCGGGTCCGGGGCAATGCTTTGGTCAGGGTCACGGAAAGGATCAGTTACGGAGCGGAATGTTCCGACCCAAGATTTGTTCAACTACCGCCAAGATTCAGCCACGGAATCGGTGGATCCCGAATTCGGACGTATGTTCCTCACCGTGATTTCTGAGCCTGCCTCTCACAGAGCCGTCGGCCTCGCGCCGAACGCCACCGATTCCACGTCCACTTCCGCCGCCGCGACCCTGACCAGGACCAGGACCGCACGGCGTTCCCTCCTCCGCGCCGCGCTGGGCGGCACCGCCGCCCTCGGTGCCGGTCTCGCCGTCGGCGCCCCCTCCGCCGCTGCCGCGACGCGCACCGGCAGCAGCACCCGCAACCGCCCGACCACCGGAGCGGAGGCCCTCCAGGAACTGGCCGCGGGCAACCTCCGCTGGCGCACCTACCGCCAGCAGCACCCCAACGAGACGTACACCGTGCGCCAGGCCCTGGTGTCGGGTCAGCACCCCTTCGCCGTCGTGCTGGGCTGCATCGACTCCCGTGTACCGCCGGAGCTGGTGTTCGACCAGGGCCTCGGCGACCTGATGACCGTGCGCTCGGCGGGTGAGGTGCTCGACGAGGCCGTGCTCGGCAGCATCGCCTACGGGGTACTGGAACTGGACATACCCCTGATCGTGGTGCTCGGGCACCAGTCGTGCGGCGCCGTGAAGGCAGCGGTCCACGCGGAGGAGACGGGCGAGGAACTGCCCGCCCACATCCAGTACCTGGCCGACCAGATCAAGCCGGCCATCGACCACAGCCAGGAGGGCGACGCGCGCATCGACGCGACCATAGACGCCAATGTCAAGCGCGTCCGTTCCCTGCTCGCGGCCGAGCCCGACCTCGCCGCCAAGGTGGACGCCGGCGAACTGCTCATAGTCGGCGCCCGCTACGAACTGACCACCCAGCAGGTCCACCAGGTCTGACCCCGGACGGCGGCCCCGGCCCCGGCCTCCGGCGCTCGGCCGGGGACCGGGGCCGCCGTGTGTCCGTCAGCGAGCGACCAGCTTGATCTGCCGCTCCTCCACCGCGCGGATGTGCGGCACCGGAACCAAGCCGGAGGCGCGCAACTCCAGCAAAGTGGCCTGCACCTGGGCGTCGCCGGGCTGATACGTGTCGGACACGACCCAGCCCGTGTCCGACGGGTTTCCGCCTCTGGAGCAGACCATGCCGGAGTTGCCGCCCACGCCGTGCTCGACGCCGTTGCCGGAGCCGCTTCCGGAGACGCTTCCGGAGACGCAGCGGTATGTAAGGGACCCGGCCCTGCCCGAGTTCTTCCACGGGTGTTCGTTGCCGTCGCAGACAGCGCGTGTGCCGCCGATGCTGCGCCGGCTGTTGCCCTGCTGGATCGAGGACGCCACGAAGACGGGGCCGCTGCCGGGCGCGCAGCGGTACCTGCCGGACAGGGTGATCGTGCCGTCGGCGGCCACGCGGCCGGTGGCGGCGATCGTCACGGCCTCGTTCGGCCCGGCGGCGGCCTCGGCCGAGGGGGCGGTGAAGACCAGCAGCGCGGTACCCATGGCCGCGCCGATGACCCGGGGAATCGACATCGGTATACCTCCTCATACCTCCCTGAACGGGTACGTCAGAGGTATCGGCCCGGCGGGCGCCTGTCCGTTTTCGTCACCCTTTCGTCAGCGAGTCGACTCGCCCGTCTCCAGCACACCGGCCGCTCACCGGGGGACCGGCACGGGGCTGAAGGGCCCCTAGGGCAGCACCGCGAAACCGTCGAGTTCGACCAGGGCACGCTCGTCCCACAGCCGTACGACCCCGACGACGGCCATCGCGGGATAGTCACGGCCCGCCAGCCTCCGCCAGATCCGCCCGAGCCCGGAGACGTGTGCGCGGTAGTCGGCGACATCGGTGGCGTAGACCGTGACGCGGGCGAGGTCGGCCGGAGTGCCGCCGGCGGCCTCCAGTGCCACCAGCAGGCCGGTGAGCGCCCGCTCGAACTGCTCCGGGAGCGTGTCCCCGACGATGTTGCCGTCGGTGTCGAGCGCGGTCTGGCCCGCCAGGAAGACCACCCGGGAGCCCGTGGCGACGACCGCGTGGGAGAAACCCGTGGCCGGGGACAGGTCGGGCGGGTTGATGCGCTCGGCGCTCATGAGACGTGCCCGTCCTTCGTCAACTCCCTCGTCGGCTTCTGCGTCACTTCCTTCGTCAACTCCTTCGCGATGATGTCCCGTTGGACCTCGCTCGCCCCCTCGTAGACCCGGGGGGCGCGCACCTCCCGGTACAGGTGTTCCAGCAGGTGGCCGCGGCGCAGGGCACGGGCGCCGTGGAGCTGGACCGCCGCGTCCACGACGTACTGGGCGGTCTCGGTGGCGAACAGCTTGGCCATGGCGGCGCGCTTCGGGACGTCCGGGGCCCCCTCGTCGTAGGCCGTCGCCGCCGCGTACACCATGAGACGTGCCGCCTCCGTCCGTACGGCCATCTCGGCGACCTGGTGGGCCACGGTCTGAAGGTCCTTCAGCTTGCCCCCGAAGGCGCTGCGTTCGGCCGTGTGCGTGAGCGTGGCGTCCAGGGCCGCCTGCGCCATGCCGACCGCGAAGGCGCCCACGCTCGGCCGGAAGAGGTTCAGGGTGCCCATGGCGACCCGGAACCCGCGGTCGGGCTCGCCGAGGACGTCGTCCGCCGTGACCGGTACCGCGTCGAAGCCGAGGGCCCCGACGGGGTGCGGGGAGAGCATGTCGAGGGCGGTGCCGGTGAGGCCGGGGCGGTCGGCGGGGACGAGGAAGGCGGTGACGCCGCGGGCGCCCGCCTCGGGCGTCGTGCGCGCGAAGACGGTGTAGAGGTCGGCTTCGGGGGCGTTGGAGATCCAGCACTTCTCGCCCGTGAGCCGCCAGCGGCCCGGGCCGTCCGGCTCCGCCCGCAGGGCCAGCGCCGCGGCGTCCGAGCCCGCCCCCGGCTCGCTCAGCGCGAAGGCCGCCACCGCCGTGCCCGCAGTCACCTCGGGCAGCCAGCGGGCGCGTTGGGCCCCGGTGCCGTACGCGTGCACAGGATGGGCGCCCAGGCCCTGCAGGGCGAGCGCGGTCTCGGCCTCCGTGCAGGCGTACGCGAGGGACTCCCGCATCAGGCAGAGGTCGAGCGCGCCGGAGGTGAACAGCCGCTCCAGCAGCCCGAGTCGGGCGAGTTCCACGACGAGCGGGCGGTTGACGCGGCCCGGCTCGCCCTTCTCCGCCAGGGGCCTCAGCCGCTCCGCCGCCAGGGCGCGCAGTTCGGCGCACCGGGCGAGTTGGGCTGGTTCGAGCGAGAATGCGGTCATCGCCGGTCCTCTCACCTGAGGGCGGATCACCTGGGGGGCAGGTCACCTGTGGGGCGGGTCCTCACCCGACCGTATCGCGGACCATTGACTGTCGTCACCAACCCGATACGCTCCTGGTGCGAGCCCACCACCGCCAAGGGGGCGAACCGCCATGGAGACCAAGGACCTCGGTGAGAAGGACCCCGGTGAGGGCGTACGGCCGGCGCCCTCGGCCCACGCGGACTCCTTCGCCCGCGACCACCTCCCGCCCCCCGACCAGTGGCCCGAACTCACCTTCGACCTGCCGGAGCTGTGCTACCCGGCCCGTCTCAACTGCGCCGCCGAACTGCTCGCCACGACCGACCCCGGACGTCCGGTCTTCCACACCCCCTCCGGCGTCACCTGGACGTACGGCGAACTCCGCGCCCGTGTCGACCGCATCGCCCACACCCTGACCACCGCCCTCGGCGTCGTCCCCGGCAACCGGGTCCTCCTGCGCGGCCCGACCACACCCTGGCTCGCGGCCTGCTGGCTGGCGGTACTCAAGGCGGGCGCGGTCGCCGTCACCGTGCTGGCGCAGGCACGATCGCACGAACTCGCGACCATGTGCCGGATCGCCCGCGTGGACCTGGCGCTGTGCGACGTACGGTCGGTCGACGACCTCGCGAGGGCCGGGGTGCCCGGCCTGCGGATCACGACGTACGGCGGTGACGCGCCGGACGACCTGCTGCGTCTGCCGGCGCCCGACGGGCCGTTCGAGGCGGTCGACACGGCCGCCGACGACGTCGCGCTGATCGCGTTCACGTCCGGAACGACCGGCCGTCCCAAGGGGTGTGTGCACTTCCACCGCGATGTGTTGGCCATAGCGGACACCTTCTCGAAGCATGTGTTGAAGCCACACCACGAGGATGTCTTCGCGGGCAGTCCGCCCCTCGGGTTCACCTTCGGGCTCGGCGGGCTCGTCGTCTTCCCGCTGCGGGCGGGTGCCAGTTCCTTACTGCTCGAACAGGCGGGTCCCCGGCAGTTGTTGCCCGCGATCGCCGAGCACCGGGTGTCGGTGCTGTTCACCGCGCCGACGGCCTACCGGGCGATGCTGGAGGAACTCGACGGAACGGATGGGCGGGCCCGGCACGACGTGTCGTCGCTGAGGCGCTGTGTCTCGGCGGGCGAGAACCTGCCCGCGACCACCTGGCGGGCCTGGCACGAGCGCACCGGGCTGCGGATCATCAACGGCATCGGCGCCACCGAACTGCTGCACATCTTCATCTCCGCGGCCGACGAGCACATCAGGCCCGGTACGACCGGCGTTCCCGTACCGGGGTGGCACGCGCGCGTGCAGGACGCCGGCGGCTCGCCCGTGCCGGACGGCGAACCCGGACTGCTCGCGGTGCGCGGGCCGGTGGGCTGCCGGTACCTCGCCGATCCGCGGCAGCGGCAGTACGTGCGGGACGGCTGGAACGTCACCGGGGACACGTACGTCCGCGAGCCCGACGGCTACTTCCGCTATGTCGCGCGCGCGGACGACATGATCATCTCGGCCGGGTACAACATCGCGGGTCCGGAGGTCGAGGACGCCCTGCTGCGCCACCCGGACGTGGTCGAGGCGGCGGTGGTGGGGCGGCCGGACGAGGCGCGGGGTCAGGTCGTCGTGGCGTACACGGTGCTGAGGGCGGACGCACCACGGGACGCGGCGGCGCTGCGCACGTTCCTCAAGGCCGAACTCGCGCCCTACAAGTGCCCGCGCGAGATCGTCTTCCTGGACGCGCTGCCGCGCACGGTGACCGGAAAAGTACAGCGGTTCAAGCTGCGCACCGGTGACGACCAGCGGTGATGACCAGCAGCAGTGATGCCGAAGATCTAAAATGATCAACGTGTCCGATCAGCACGCCCCCCGCTCCCTCATCGTCACCTTCTACGGCGCGTACGGTCGCTCCATGCCCGGCCCGGTGCCCGTGTCCGAGCTGATCCGGCTCCTCGCCGCGGTGGGCGTCGACGCGCCCTCCGTACGGTCGTCCGTGTCCCGGCTGAAGCGGCGCGGACTGCTCGTGCCGGCCCGTACGGCGACCGGGGCGGCCGGGTACGCGCTGTCGCCGGAGGCACGGCAGCTGCTCGACGACGGCGACCGGCGCGTGTACGCCACCCAGCCGCCCCCGGTGGACGAGGGCTGGGTGCTGGCCGTGTTCTCCGTACCGGAGCCCGAGCGGCAGAAACGGCACGTGCTGCGCTCCCGGCTGGCCGGGCTCGGCTTCGGCACCGCGGCCCCCGGGGTGTGGATCGCGCCGGCCCGCCTGTACGAGGAGACCCGGCACAGCCTGGAGCGGCTGAGGCTCGACCCGTACGTGGACCTGTTCCGCGGCGATCACCTGGGCTTCGCGCCGACGGTCGATGCGGTGGCCCGCTGGTGGGACCTGGCCGCGATCGCCAAGGAACACGAGGCGTTCCTCGACGGCCACGCGCGCGTGCTGCACGACTGGGAGGGCCGGGAGGACACCCCTGCCGAGGAGGCGTACCGCGACTACCTGCTGGCCCTGGACTCGTGGCGGCACCTGCCGTACGTGGACCCCGGGCTGCCGTCCGCCCTGCTCCCCGCCGACTGGCCGGGCGTGCGCTCGGCGGCCGTCTTCCGGGCGCTGCACGAGCGGTTGAGGGACGCGGGAGCGGTCTTCGCCGGAGTCGATCAGGCACCGGGAGCACCGGCAGCGACCCGCCAAACCTGACCCGGGTAACGATGTGGTGAACTCAGGGATACCTTAGATTTCTCCTTCCGTGTTCTCAGAATTCTTACTTAGCATCACGACGCATGAATCTGATGCGCAATCTGAACCGGGCGCTCACCGCCACCACCGGCCTCCAGGTCCGCAAGGCCGCCCCGGCCACGCCCGACCGGCCGAAGAAGGCCGCGGCGCCCAAGCCGGCCGCGAAGAAGCCCACGGCGGTGTACCGATGTCCGGGCCCCGAGGACCTCGCGACGGACCGGCTGCTGCGGCAGCCGGTCTTCATCATGTCTCCGGTACGTTCCGGTTCCACCCTGCTGCGGATGCTGCTGAACGCGCACTCGCGGCTGCACGCGCCGCACGAGCTGCACATACGCCGGCTTGAGGTCGGCTACGGCAGCAAGCTGTCGCAGAAGGCCATGAGCGCGCTGGACCTGGAGCGCGGCGACCTGGAGCACCTGCTGTGGGACCGCGTCATGCACCGCGAACTGGTGAAGTCGGGCAAGGACTTCATCGTCGAGAAGACGCCGAGCAACGCCTTCGTCCACCAGCGCATCAAGGACTGCTGGCCCGACGCGCGCTTCGTCTTCCTGCTGCGCCACCCCGTCTCCATCGCCCGGTCCTGGCACGAGGGCGATCCCGACAAGCGCACGTACGAGGAGGCCACGGCCGACGCGCTGCGCTACATGAAGGCCGTCGAGAGGGCCCGCGAGGGCATCACCGGCGGGCACACCGTGCACTACGAGGACATCACCGCCGACCCGGAGAAGGAGATGCGGCGGCTGTGCCTGTTCCTCGGCATCGACTTCGAGCCGACCATGCTCGACTACGGCAAGAAGGACGACACCCAGGTCGTCAAGGGCCTCGGTGACTGGCGCGACAAGATCAGGACCGGCACGGTCCAGGCCGGCCGCGCGCTGCCCTCCGAGGACGAGATCCCGGAGATCCTCCGGCCCCTGTGCCAGGCCTGGGGTTACAGCGAGTGAAGCCGCACGCCGAGATAGCAGAGGTCTGGCCGCGCGACGGACGCATCAGGCTCGTCGGACGCCTCCACGGGCTGCCCTCCGACAAGGCCGCCGGCCCCGCGGTCACCTGGCGGCTGGTCGTCACCCGCCGCGCCCATCCCGACCAGCGTCTGCGCTACGAGCTCCGCGTCCAGGGCGACCGCTTCGAGGGCGAACTGCCCATCGCCGACCTCGCCACGGCCGACCACGCGGCCGTCGAGGAGTGGGACATCCACCTCAGCGACGGCGCGGCGGAACTGCGCGCCGGGCGCCGGCTCGACGACGTACGCGGCAAGAAGCAGATCTTCGTGTATCCGGAGCAGCGCACCGGGAACCTCAGCGTGCGCCCCTACTACACGGTCAAGGACAACCTGTCCGTGGAGTCCCGTACCGGAGGTGCGGCATGAGCGACCACCGCCCCCTCCCCAGAGTCCGCTATCTGCTGCTGCACGCCTACGGGCGCGGCGGCACCATCCGTACGGTGATGAACCAGGCCAACTCCCTCGTGGCCGCGGGCTGGTGCGTCGAGATCGTGAGCGCGGTGCGCCGCCGGGACGACATCCAGTTCCCGCTCGACCCGCGGGTGCGCGTCTCCACGGTCGTCGACCTTCGGGAGGACGCCTACACCCCGCCGTCCGGCCTCATGGGCCGCTGGCGCGACCGCCGCCGCGGCAGGCTCCTCGACGAAGCCCCTCGGTACATCCCGGCGGGCGAGTTCGGCTACCGCTACTTCAACCGGTACGTCGAGGACCGGCTCATCGCGTACCTGGGCGCGTTGACCGACGGCATCCTCGTCACCACCCGCCCCGCGCTGAACTTCCTGGCCGCCGAGCACGCCACGAACGGTGTGGTCCGTGTCGCCCAGGAACACATGAACCACGGCACCCACAAGCGGGATGTGCAGAAACGCATCCGCGAGACCTACCCACGCTTCGACGCGGTCGCGGTGCTCACCGAGCGGGACCGCGACGAGTACGAGGAGCTGCTGCCGGGCACCCGGGTCGTACGCATCCCCAATGCCGTGCACTCGCTCGACCAGGTGCCCGCCAACCCGCGGGCGAAGATCGCGGTGGCGGCTGGGAGGCTCTTCCCGCAGAAGGGCTTCGACATGCTGATACGGGCCTGGGCGAAGCTTGTGGAAACGTTTCCCGAATGGCAGTTGAGGATTTACGGAAGCGGCGAGAAGAAAGCGGAACTTCGGACTCTGATCGAGGAGCACCACCTCTACAATCACGTGTTCCTGATGGGTCACACCGACCGCCTGGACGACGAACTGGCGAAGGCCTCGTTCTACGTGCTGAGTTCCCGCTTCGAGGGGCTGCCGATGGTGATGATCGAAGCCATGAGCCACGCGCTGCCCGTGGTGAGCTTCGACTGTCCGACCGGCCCCGCGGACGTCCTCACGCACGGGGTCGACGGTCTGCTGGTGCCGCCGGAGGACCCGGACGCGCTCGCCGACTCGATGGCCAAGCTGATGGCCGATGAGAAGCTGCGCGCGGACATGGGTGTCGCGGCGGTGCTCACGGCCTCGTCGTACGGGCCGGACGCCGTGCACCCGCGTTGGGAAGCCCTCTTCACCGACCTCCACGGACAACGGCACCCGAGCGGTGCAGCCGCGAAAGGACAGCGCGCATGACCACCACCCCCAGGGCTCAGGGAGCCACCGTCTGGCTCACCGGGTTGCCGAGCGCGGGCAAGACCACCATCGCCCGCATCCTCGCCGGGCGCCTGCGGTCGGAGGGACACCGCGTGGAGGTCCTCGACGGTGACGAGATCCGCCGCTTCCTCTCCGCCGGCCTCGGCTTCTCCCGCGAGGACCGCCATATCAACGTGCAGCGCATCGGCCTGGTCGCCGAGGTACTCGCCCGCAACGGCGTCCTCGCCGTCGTCCCCGTCATCGCGCCGTACGCCGACAGCCGTGAGGCGGTGCGCAAGCGCCACGACGCGAGTGGGACGCCGTACATCGAGGTGCACGTGGCGACCCCGGTGGAGGTGTGCAGCCAGCGGGATGTGAAGGGCCTGTACGCGCGCCAGGCCGCGGGCCACCTCAAGGGCCTGACCGGCGTCGACGACCCGTACGAGGCGCCGGTCGATCCGGCGCTGGTGCTGCACACCGAGTCGCAGACGCCCGAGGAGTCGGCGAACGCGGTGCACGCGGTGCTGGCGGGGAGGGGTCTGGCATGACGGCGGAACTCACCGAACGCACCTTCGCTCTGTCGCACCTGGACGCGCTGGAGTCCGAGGCGGTGCACATATTCCGTGAGGTGGCGGGCGAGTTCGAACGGCCGGTGATCCTGTTCTCCGGCGGCAAGGACTCCATCGTCATGCTCCACCTGGCACTGAAGGCCTTCGCACCCGCCGCGATCCCCTTCTCCCTGCTCCACGTCGACACCGGCCACAACTTCCCCGAGGTCATCGACTACCGGGACCGGACCGTGGAGAAGCACAGCCTGCGCCTGCACGTGGCCTCCGTGCAGGACTACATCGACCGCGGCGTCCTGCGCGAACGGCCCGACGGGACACGGAACCCCCTCCAGACCGTGCCCCTGACCGAGAAGATCCAGTCCGAGCGGTTCGACGCCGTCTTCGGCGGCGGCCGCCGCGACGAGGAGAAAGCGCGGGCCAAGGAACGGGTCTTCTCGCTGCGCGACGAGTTCTCCCAGTGGGACCCCC
>NZ_BMVM01000032.1 GCF_014650715.1 Streptomyces bluensis
TGCTCGGCCCGTTTGAGCGGCCAGTTGGACATCTTGCGTTTGATCACTCGGGGGCAGGTCCGATGACGGCGTGGGGGCAGCAGGCGTTCGGCGATCTCAGCCAGGGTGCGGGTGAGTGCCCCGGCGAGTCGGCTGGGGGGGAAAACGCCGCCTGGGCCGGGACCTGGCGGCGCACGATCCGCAGGGACCGTGTGAAGGAGAGGCGGTCGGGATCAAGACCGCGGCCGGTGGCGGCCTGGTGCATCAGCTGCCGGATGGCGTGGTGCACCAGGAGGAAGCCGTAGATCTCCTGCTCCACGCCCCACGGGTATCGCGAGCGCAGGATGAGCTTCGGGCCGCGTTGGTGGGTCTTGATCTCGTCCAGCGTGGTCTCGGTCTCCCACCGCTGGGCGTAGAGCGCGGCCAGTTCCTTCGCCGGTGCCTGTTCAGGGTCGAGCAGGGTGGTCAGCAGGCGGTAGACGGTTGCGTCGCCGGTGCGGGCGAGGGTGTACTCGATCACGCGGACCGTCACCGGGTTGCGGCGGCTCTTGCGGTCCTTTTCGGCATGGACCGTGCTGAGGTAGGAGCCATCGGCCAGGACCTGCACCACGGGCAGAGCGGTGCTCTTGCGCATCCGCCACAGGAGGTCCGCGCCCGTTGCCCGGGCGGCCTGCCACAACTCGAACCCGTAAAAGCCCCGGTCGGCCAGCAGCAGCATCCCCGCCCGCAGGGCGCCGAACAGCTGCCGGGACAGTACCGGCTCACTGACCGACGACGGGCCCACCGCCGCGCCGATCACCGCGTGGGTCCCGCACTCCGCCAGCGCCACGAGCCTGGCCTGCGGGAACGCGCCCGTTCCCCGCCCCGAGCCCGGGCGGCCGAAGTAGCTGTCGTTCTCCGCCGTGTCCGCCAGGTCCAAGGTCGTGCCGTCCACCGCCATCAGGCGCCACCGCCGATACCAGGCACCCGCCGTCCGCGGCGCCGCCAGCGGACGGCACACCCGGGCGAACAACACTTTCAACGGCTCCACGCCCAGGCGCCGACGCGCCCGCCCGATCGCGGCAGTCGTCGGCACCCGCCAGAACCGCTGCCCGTCGCCGAGCCCGTCGCCCAACAGCCGCGCGACTTCTTCGTACGGCTGCCCGAAGAACAGACACATTGCCAGCACGAAGTACACGACCACCCGGGCCGGCAGCAGACGGCTGCGCTGCTCGCCCCGCCCGGTCTCCGCGACCACCTCATCGATCAGTTCCGGCGGAAACACCCGCGTCAGCACCCCGATCGCAATCCGGTCCGACAACCGCTCACCCGCAGGCGACTTGACCTGCCCCACCCTCGCCACACCACAACCAACGAGAGCAGGACAGCTAAGTCACCAGCATTGCCCCTAGGTCTGGTCCGCCACGAACGACGCCATCCGTGCCAGCGCGGCGTTCCAGTTGATCGTGTGCTCGTTCGTCGACCAGGACTGGATGTCGTCGATGTAGCAGAACTGACCGACGCAGCCCTGGAGTTTGCTCTGCGCGTACGGGTCCTGGATGCTTGAGTTCGGACCTCCGGCGAGCGTGCCCCGGGGCGGGTTCGGGAGGCCGGGGTCGAGCTGGCGGGCGTACCAGCGGCTGTGCTGGTTGTGCGCGTTGACCTCGCCGTACCCCGTCACATAGGACATGTTCAGCGCGTTGCGGCCGAAGATGTAGTCCATGCTCTGGATGGCCCCGTCGCGGTACTTCGAGGCGCCGGTGATGTCGTAGGCGCCGGCGATGACGACCGCGTTGTTGAGGACCTGGTGGCTGGAGCCCCAGTCGTAGAGATTGTTGTCGGGTGCGTACGGCATGCCGTACGCCTGTGTCCTCAGCGTGGCGAGGTAGCGGTCGGCGCCGTTGATCACGGACTGGCGTACCTTGTCCCGGCCGGGCAGCCCGCTCGGGACCATCGCGAGGTCGAGGCGGCCCGCGGCGGCCGTCCGGGACCAGTCGAAGCCGAGGCTGCCGAAGATGTCGGCCGTGTGGACCGGGGAGGCGAGGACGAAGTCGGCGAACTCCTTCTCGCCCGTGGTGAGATAGAGCTCGGCGGCCGCCCAGTAGAACTCGTCGGTGGCGTTGTCGTCCGCGTAGGTGCCGCCGCCGACGCCGTCGTCCGGGTCGGGGTAGATGTCGGGGTGTGCGCGGGCCGCCGCCCAGGCCGTCCGTGCCGCCGCGAGCGCCTTCGCCGCGAAGGCCTGGTCGTAGGACTTGTAGAGGCGCGCCGCCTGTGCGGCGGTGGCCGCGAGGTTCAGGGTCGCCGTCGTGGTCGGCGGGTGCAGTTCGCGCTTCTGCGGATCGGCGTCCGGCATCAGGGGCAGCCCGGTCCACTGCTCGTCGTGGATCTTGTGGTGCGCCATGCCCGCGAGCGGCTGCCCGGCCGGCACCTGCATCTTCAGCAGGAACTCCAGCTCCCAGCGGGCCTCGTCCAGCACGTCCGGCACCTTGTTGCCGCTCTCCGGGAGGGAGAGCGTGCCGTCGCCGAGCTTCTCGGCCTTACCGGTGCGGGCCAGCAGGGAGCGCTCGTACGTGGACAGCAGCTCCCAGGTGGAGATGCCGCCGTTGACGACGTACTTGCCGTGGTCACCCGCGTCGTACCAGCCGCCGGTGACGTCGAGCGTGTAGTCGCAGACGCCCGGCTGACAGGGCACGTCCTTGTCGCCGCGGTTGGGCGCGGCGTTCAGATGACCGGCCGCGCGGCCGTAGCCGGGGCGCAGGTCGTCGCGGATCGCGATGCCGCTGCGCTGGGTGTAGTAGTACTTCAGCGAGTCGAGCCGCAGCTGCTCGTAGGCGCTCGGGTCGACGTCGAACGGGCGGCTGGTCTCGCCGTCGGCGACCAGCGTGAGGTCCTTGGCCCGGGTGCGGTAGGAGCCGAAGTCGATGGAGTGGACGTTCTGGCCGGAGGAGGCGTCGAGGCCGCGCGGCACGGTCCAGCCCTGGGCGACCGTGCTCCCGGAGGCGTTCTTCAGCTGCCAGGGCAGCTTCTCGGTGGTGTCGGTGACGAGGGTGGCGTTCTTCGGCCCGGCGGGCAGGTAGGCGACCTGGTTGACGCGTACCCGTGGTCCGGTGTCGGGCTCGTACACCTCGGGCGGCACCCCGCCGAGCAGCGACACATCGTCCATGCAGAAGCGGAACGGGTCGTTGCCGCCGCCGAGTTGGAAGCCGACCTGCCCCTGGGTGGTGTCCACGGGTGAGGTGAACGTGTAGGAGTACGCGTCGCCCGAGACGCTCAGGCGCGGGCTGACCTCGAAGTAGGTGTCGTACGGTGCCACCGACAGTCCGACGATCGCCCGCAGCACGTTTCCCTCGGGCGCGCCGGACGCCGTGAAGCTGAACCGGTACGACTCCCCCTTCACGAGGGTGATGTCGTTCTGGCCGACGGCGGCGTCCCAGCGGTTGGCGGTGCCGCCCGGGATGTCCGCGCAGAGCCGGCCATCGGACAAGCCCGCGGTGACGTTGCTCGTCGTCCACCAGGGGGCGGTGGTGGTGTCGAAGGTACCGTTCTTGACCTGTTCGACCTCCTCGGCCTTGTCGGCCTGGGCCGACCCGGCCGGCAGCGCGGTGAGCGCCGTCGCGAGGAGGGCCGTCACGGCGAGCAGGGTGGTTCTGCGTCGTTTCACGTCTGGGCTCCTCTGAGAAGTGGGGGGCGCGCAGAGGTGGCGCATAGCGTGGGAGCGCTCCCAGAAAGGGATGCGGGTCATGCTGTTCGAGACATGACAGCGCGTCAACGGTCCGGACAGGACTGATTCCGGTCCGGACCGCGACGGCATCACATTCGATCGGCTTCGGCCGACTTCGGTAAGCCTTCGATCGGCCTTCGATCGGCCTTCCGTAGGCCTTCGTCAGCCCGTCGTCGGCACCTCCAGGCGGCTGATCCGCACCGCTCCCTCGGCACGGCCCGGGTGGGCGCTGGTCAGGAGGAGCCGGAGCCGGGTGCCGCGCACCGGAGCGAAGGTGATCACCGTGGGGGCGTCGGACTCCGTGGCCCAGTCGGTCTTCACGCCCTGGACGGGCACGTACCGCTTGCCGTCCCAGACCGACACCTCGACCGAGGCGGGCAGGGAGTGCGTGGCGCCGACCGTGAAGGAGACCTCCGCCCGGTCGACCGTACGGGTCCGGCCCCAGTCGACCGAGACCCAGTCCTCGGCGCGGGCGCCGTCGAACGCGGGCAGCAGGGCCGTGGCCGCCTTCCTGAACGCGTTGGACCAGCCGGTGGCCGGGTCGCCGTCGAGCATGGCGGCCGGGAGAGTGTCGGGGCGCCCCGAGTAACTGGCGTCGGCGAACGGGAAGTCGGGGGCGGGCGGGTGCTCCGCCTCGAACACGGCCGGTGGCGTGGTGGACCTCGACCGTGCCGGGGTGGCGCGGACGGTCACCGAGCCCTTCCGCAGGCCGTCCGCGCGTGCCGTCACCTTCAGGGAGCCAGGCTCGACGCCGGACCGTACGATCGCGAGTGCCTTGCCGTGGAAGGCGGTTCGGGTGCTCGCCTGGTAGCGCTCGGCGCTCTCCTCGCGCCCGTTGTCGAGGCCCGCCAGTGAGCCGCCGTCGGCGTCGAAGGTGATCAGGTGCTCGGCGCCGGGCACAACCACGCCCCGGGCATCGACCACCTCGGCGGTGACGAAGCACAGCGAACGGCCGTCGGCGGCGAGGGACGCGCGGTCGGAGGTGAGGCGGAGCGCGTACGGCCGGCCCGCCGTCCGCAGGGTGTCCGTGGCGACCGTACGGCCGTCGCGGCGCGCCACCGCCGTCAGCTCACCGGGCTCGTACGGGACCTTCCAGGTGAGGTGGAGCTTGCCGGCGCTGCCGTTCGGGCTGGTGTAGCTGCCCGGGTAGGGGCCGGAGGCGACGGTCTTGTCGTCGCCGGTGGCCTCGGTGGTCTCCAGGTACGGGCGTCCGTCGGCGGTCTTCTTCCTGTCGAACCTGCGGACGCCGAGGGACGTGCCGTTGAGGTACAGCTCGACGGTGTCGGCATTGGAGTACGCCCACACCTCGACGGTGTCGCCCTCCTCGTGGTTCCAGCTCATGGGCAGCAGGTGCACCATCGGCTCGTCCGTCCACTGGCTCCTGAAGAGGTGGTACGTGTCCTTGGGGAACCCGGCCGTGTCCACCGCGCCGAAGAAGGACGCCTTCACGGGGAACACGTCGTACGGCGTGGGCTCACCGATGTAGTCGATGCCGGACCACAGGAACTCGCCGGTGAACCACTTGCGGTCCCGGTCCTTCTTCAGCCCGTACTCACCGCTGTACGTCCAGGAGGCGAGGTTGTTGTCGTACGAGGATGTGGCGCGCTTCCCTGGGGTGTGGTTCTCACCGGTGTTGAGGCGCTCCGGCTCCTGGTAGGCGCCGCGGGTCGATGTTTCGGACGATGACTCCGACTCGAACAGGAACAGCTTGGGGTAACGGGCGTGCAAGGCGTCGACCGAGGCGGCCGTGTTGTAGTTGAGGCCCAGGCCGTCGACCTTGGCGAGGATCAGGTCGGCCGGGGAGCCCTCGGCGGGCAGGCTGCGGTGCCGGTCGGAGCCGATCACTATGGGGCGGGTGACGTCGAGCTTCTTCACGCCCGCGATCAGCCGGTCCGCGATGGCGAGGCCCGCGGTGGAGGTGAACTCGGAGATCTCGTTGCCGATGGACCACATGATGACGGCGGGCGAGTTACGGGCGGCGAGCACCATCTCCGCTATGTCCCGGTCGGACCACTCGTCGAAGAACCGGCCGTAGTCGTACCGGGTCTTGCTGCTGCGCCAGCAGTCGAAGGCCTCCACGATCATGACGATGCCGAGCCGCTCGCAGGCCGCGAGCACCTCGGGCGAGGGCGGGTTGTGGGAGGTGCGCAGGGCGTTGACGCCCATGCTCTTCATGATGACGAGCTGCCGCTCCACGGCGTCCGCGTGGACGGCCGCGCCGAGAGCGCCGAGGTCGTGGTGGAGGTTGACGCCGCGGAGTTTGACGTAACGGCCGTTCAGGGTGAGGCCGTTGTCCGCGTCGATGGTGAAGTGGCGAATACCGAAGGGGGTTTCGTAGGTGTCGGCGGTGCGGCCGTCGACGCGGAGTTCGGTCCGCAGGGTGTAGAGCCGAGGGGTGTCGATGTCCCACACCCGCGGGTCCGGTACGGCGAGTTCGTGGGTGACGGTCTCGGGGTCCGCGGCGGCCGTGACCGTGGACTGCGTGCGGGCGACCGTGCGTCCGTCGGGGTCGACGACGCGGGATCTCACGGTGATCTCCGTGCCGGTTCCCGACGCGTTGACGACGGTGGTCCGGGCCCGCAGGAGGGCGCGCTCGCCGCTCAGTTCCTCGGTGGTCACGTACGTGCCCCAGCGCTGGACGTGCACGGGGTCGGTGACGACCAGGCGGGCCGTGCGGTGGATGCCGCTGCCCGAGTACCAGCGGCTGCTGGGCAGCCGGTTCTGGACCTTGACCGCGATCACGTTGGGGGTGGTGCCGTCGGTGTGCAGCAGGTCGGTGAGGTCGAGGGCGAACCCGGTGTACCCGTACGGGTGACGGCCGGCCTCGGTGCCGTTGCAGTAGACGTACGAGTCCATGTAGACGCCGTCGAACTCCACCGAGACGCGTTTGCCCGCGAGGGCGGGCGGGAGGGTGAAGGAGAGGCGGTACCAGCCGAGGCCTCCGGGGAGGAAACCGGTGCCGCTGGTGGTGCCGAACTCGGTGGTGGGGCTCTGCTCGATGCTCCAGTCGTGGGGCACGGCCACCTGGCGCCAGGCCGAGTCGTCGTAGCCCGGTTTCATCGCGTCGGCGTACTCGCCGGTCGGGTCGGTGATGCCGCCGGGGTTGACCAGCGCGAAGCGCCAGCCGTCGCGGAGGTCGATCGTGCGCCCCGAGGCGGCGTGGGCCGGGCGGGCCGGGGCCTCGGCGGCGGCCGCGGTGCCCGCCAGCGCCCCTGCCATCGGCGCGGCGGAGCCCGCGATCAGTAGCGACCTGCGCGTGACCGTCATGGTCATCCCTTCGTCGGACGTGCGGGGGAACGATTCCGTGGCACACAGGTGGGGCAGGAGCCCTCAGCACAAGGGCCCACGAGCGCAAGCGATCACACACAAGTGCTCGCGAGCAAACAGATTCTGACGTCGTGACGCGCAGAGGCGTCAAGGGTTCGTCCGGCCACGTGCGCCCGCCTTGCCCCAGTCGCCCCGTCGATCGGCCCTCCCGCTCGCCCCGGACGCCGGGTGTGCCGGATCGCGACGCACTAGGCTGGATTTCGCCCGCATGCGCGTTCGGTCCGGCGAAATGGAATCTGGCCACGATGAGGAGCCGCAAGGTCACAGAGGGTGACGCCGTGGCGTATCCCTTTGACGGCACCGTCACGGCGCGGGCGGTCGTGGCCGCCGACGGTTCGGTCATCGAGTGGAACGAGGGAGCGCGGCTGCTGCTGGGCTGGTCGGCGCAGGACGTCCTGGGCCGGTCCGCCGCGCGTCTGCTGGCCGCACGCGGTTCGTTCCGGCTGCCTCCGCCGGGCAGCCTCGTCTGGAGCGGCACGGTTCCGCTGCGTCACCAGGACGGCCGGACGGTGTCGGTGTGGCTGCTCGCCCACCTCCGCCGGCCGACGGCCGCGGACACCGGGGACAAGGCCGGCGGCTGGCTCGTTCTCTGCCCCCTGGAGGACCCCGGTCCGCTCAGTCTCGACGAGCCTCTCGCCGCGGCGCTCATGACCCAGTCGCCGTGCGCGGCGGCCGTGTTCGACGAGCGACTGCGGCTGCGCGGCATCAACGACGCGATGGCGGACGCGGTCGGCATCCCGGAGGAGAACCTCCGGGGGCTCCACATGGGCGAGATCGTGGGCGGCCGGCAGGGCGAGAAACTGGAGCAGCAGCTGCACGAGGTGCTCGGCAGCGGCCGGCGCAAGGAGGTGCAGGCCTTTCTGCGGGCCGCCGACGAGGCCGACGCGCACGCCTGGTCCGCACGGATCGCCCCGCTGACGGACAGCGCCGGGCGGACGATCGGCGTCTGTGTGACCGGCCACGACATCACCGAGCAGTACCAGGCCCGGCAGCGGCTGCAGCTCGTGAACGAGGCCAGCGTCCGGATCGGCAGCACCCTCGACGTGACCCGCACGGCCCAGGAGTTGGCCGATGTGTGCGTGCCCGCGCTCGCCGACTTCGTCAGCGTCGACCTCATGGAATCCCTGGCCTACGGGGACGAACCGGCGGTGGGATCGCTGTCCGCCCCGTTCACTCTGCGCCGCGCCGCCCACCAGTCGGTGAACCCTGGCTGCCCCGAGGCCGTGGTCGAGCTGGGGGGCCTCGACGTCTACCCCGCCTCCTCACCACAAGGGGCCTCCCTGAGCGCCGGGCGGACGGTCGTGGCGACGGACTCCGGCGGCGCCCTCGGGGAGTGGCTCGACTGGGACCCGGTGCGCAGTGGGCGGATAAAGGAGTACGGCATCCACACCACCATGTCGGTCCCGATCCGGGCCCGCGGCACGACCCTCGGCGTGGCCGTACTCACCCGCTTCCGGCACAAGGACCCGTTCACACCCGACGACGAACTGCTGGCCGAGGAGGTCACGGCCCGCGCCGCCGTCTGTATCGACAACGCCCGCCGCTTCTCCCGCGAACGCGAGACGGCGCTGGCCCTCCAGCGCAGCCTGCTCCCGCTGACGCTGCCCCGTATGCCCGCGCTGGAGGCGGCGTCGCGGTACCTGCCGGCGGCGCGGGCCGGAGTGGGCGGCGACTGGTTCGACGTGATCCCGCTGTCCGGCCTGCGGGTCGCCATGGTGGTCGGTGACGTCGTCGGCCACGGCATCCAGGCCTCGGCGACGATGGGCCGGCTCCGTACGGCCGTCCGCACGCTCGCGGACGTCGACCTGGCTCCGGACGAGCTGCTGACCCACGTCGACGACCTCGTCGTACGGCTGTCGAAGGAGGCCGGCGCCGAAGGGGTGACCGAGGTGGGGGCCACCTGCCTGTACGCGGTGTACGACCCGGTCACCCGCCGGTGCAGTTTCGCGCGGGCCGGGCATCCGCCGCCGGTGGTGCTCACACCGGACGGCCGGCCGCTCGATGTGCACGTGCCGGCGGGCCCGCCGCTGGGCCTGGGCGGGCTGCCCTTCGAGTCCACCGAGCTGGAACTCCCCGAGGGCACGCTCCTCGCCCTCTACACCGACGGGCTGATCGAGAGCCGCGACCGCGACATCGACGCCGGGCAGGATCTGCTGTGCCGGACCCTCGCCCGCTCGACCGGTTCCCTGGACGAGGTCTGCCAGGACGTGATCGGCTCGATGCTGCCGGCGGCCGGGGCCACCGACGACGTGGCGCTGCTGCTGGCCCGGACCCGCGGGTTGAGTCCCTCTCAGGTCGCGACCTGGGCGCTGCCGGCCAACCCCGCGGTCGTCGCCCGCACCCGCCAGTACGTCCTGGACCAGCTGGCGGCGTGGGGGCTGACCGAGCTGGCGTTCACCGTCGAGCTCGTGGTGAGCGAGCTGGTCACCAACGCGATCCGGCACGGCGCGCCCCCCATCCAGCTGCGGCTCATCCACGAGGACTCCACCCTGATCTGTGAGGTGTCCGACTGCAGCGGTACGGCTCCGCATCTGCGCCGGGCCAAGACGTTCGACGAGGGCGGCCGCGGCCTGCTGCTGGTGGCCCAGCTCACCCAGCGCTGGGGCAGCCGCCACACGGACGGCGGCAAGACGATCTGGGCGGAGCTGACGCTGCCGGGCTGACGCTTTGGAGCCGGCGCTGTAGAGCCCGGCGCTGTAGAGCTGAGCGGCTTTCCCGAGGCCGCTCCGAGCGAACGCGCCCCGGCGAACATCCTGTCAGCCGCCCCTGAGGCCGCTTCTGTACGCCCCCGGAGGGACCCCGTACCGCTGCCGGAACACCCGGCTGAAGTGGAACGGACTGGTGAAGCCCGAGGCCGCGGCGACCCGCTCCACCGGCAGGTCGGTCGCTTCGAGGAGCCGCGCCGCGTGCAGCAGCCGGGCGTCGAGGAGCGCCCGCATCGGGGACCGGCCGAGCTGCTGGGTGAAGAGGTGCGCGAACCGTGACGGCGAAAGCGAGACGCCTGCGGCGAGGGAGCGGACCGTGTGCCGGGCACCCGGGTCGGCGGCGATCAGGCCTTCCGCCCGCCGGATCCGCGGGTCGGCCCCCGACCGGCGCGGCTCCGAGCGGGCAGCGGCGAGCAGCACGACCTCCTCCAGCGAGCACAGGGCCAGCTCACGGGCGGCGGTGCCGTGTGCCACGGCCACCTCACCGGCCCCCGGCACTCCCTCGGAGGGCGGCGCGCCCTCCCCCGCCCAGCGCGCGTCGGCGATCATCCGTGCGAACGCGGCGTCGACACGGCCTCGGACAGCGGTATGGGGGCGCGTCACCGCGTAGAGGCGGTCCCCGATCTCGTACGGCCGCAACCAGCCGGCCCAGGACGTCCTGGCCTGGCAGTGCGCCCACCAGAACGCCCAGTGCTCCGCGCCGGGCCGGAGGCCGTACCGGTGGGGCACGCCGGGGCCCAGGACAACGAGATCGCCCGGACCGGCGACGGTCTCGGCCGCGCCCTGGCGCAGCACTCCCCCGCCGCCCGTGGTCCACGTGAACAGCCAACTGTCCGATCCGCGCGGACGGTTGATCCGGTAGCCCGTTCCCTGGTCGAAGCGCCCGACGGTCACGAGGCCCGGTGGCGGGGACGGTACGGCAGTCTCGGACAAGTCGTCAGCACGCACAGGCATCCTCCCGGTATCCGCTCCCACCTAGCGTGGCGTGGAAGGGACATGCCGGGAAGGGGCACACGGATGACAGTCACAGTCAGGACGGACTTCGAGGAGAACGGCTATCTGGTGGTGCGCGGGCTGTTCTCCGCCGCCGAGATCGACGGCCTGTGCGCGGAGTTCGCGCAACTGCACGCGGGCGGTCCGGTCCCCGGGCATTTCGAACCCCGGACGACCGCGGTCGACACCCCGGCGGACCCGCTGCACATCTATCCCCGGGTCATGCACCCGCACCGCATCAACGAGCTGTCCCGGCGCGTCCTCCTCGACGCCCGGCTGCGGGAGATCCTCGAAGTGCTGCTGGGCGAGGAGGTCCTGGCCGCGCAGAGCATGTTCTACTTCAAGCCGCCGGGCGCCCGCGGTCAGGCGCTGCACCAGGACAACTTCTACCTCCGGGTGGAGCCGGGCACGTGTGTGGCCGCGTGGATCGCCTGCGACGTGATCGACCAGGACAACGGCGGCCTGGAGGTCGTGCCGGGCACGCACCGCATGGAGCTGTTCTGTCCTCAGGAGGCGGACGCCGAGCTGTCCTTCGTCCGGGAGTACGTGCCGCCGCCGCCCGGCCTGACCGCCGTGCCCGTCGACATGGAGCCGGGTGACGTGCTGTTCTTCAACGGCAGCCTGGTGCACGGCTCCCAGCCCAACCGCACCGACGACCGCTTCCGCCGCTCCTTCATCGGCCACTACGTCGGCCGCTCCACCGAGCGCATCGGCCGCTTCTACCACGCCCTCACGATGAGCGGCGAGCCCGTCGCCCTGCCGGAGAGCGAGGGCGCGGGGCCGTGCGGCACGGAGTTCGAGGCGGCGGGCGCGCACTGAGGCGGTGCGCCCCGGACAGCACGATCTCCGTGACACCTGGTCGGTCACCCCGCGTCGGGAGCGAGCAGATCGAGGGCCCGCTCCCAGGCGAACTCCCCGCGCCCGCCGTCCTGTAGGGGTTCACCGGAGTAGGGGTCGCCGAAGCGGACACCCATCTCGCGCAGCCGGGCGAGGCTCGCGCGGTAGGCGGGATGGGCCGCCAGGGCGTCGGCCACACAGGGCAGGACGGCGATCGGGACACCGAGCCCGTATGCCTCGCAGAGGGTGCCGAGGGCGAGGGTGTCGGCGATGCCGGCCGCCCATTTGTTGATCGTGTTGAAGGTGGCGGGCGCGACGGCCACGGCGTCGGGCGCGGGGAAGGGGCGCGGGTCGCCCGGGGACCGCCAGGCGGAGCGGATGGGGCGACCGGTCTGTGTCTCGACGGCGGTGGTGTCGAAGAAGCCCCGCATGGCGACCGGGGTGGCGATCACGCCGACGTCCCAGTTCCGTTCCTGCGCCGCCGTGATCAGCTTGCTGACGTCCGCGGCGATCCCGGCGGCGCAGACGACGACGTAGAGGAAGGGCTTCTCGGCCTGTTCGGTCATCCGGGAACCCTATTGGACTTGCTGGATCTGCTGGACCTACTGAACGGGGAACGACTGGCCGTGCTCCGCCTCCGGCCGCGGCCCGAAGATGCGCCGCTCCCGCTCCTCGATCGGTACGTCGTTGATGCTGGCCTCGCGCCGGGTCATCAGCCCGTGCTCGTCGAACTCCCAGAGCTCGTTGCCGTAGGAACGCCACCACTGGCCGTCGGCGTCCTGGGACTCGTACTGGAAGCGGACGGCGATGCGGTTGCCGTCGAAGGCCCACAGGTCCTTGCGCAGCGCGTACTCCCGCTCGCGCTCCCACTTCGCGGTGAGGAACGCGACGATCTCCGCGCGGCCGGTGAGGAAGGTGTCGCGGTTGCGCCAGACCGAGTCCTCCGAGTAGGCGAGCGAGACCTTGTGGGGATCACGGGTGTTCCAGGCGTCCTCGGCGGCCTGGACCTTGCGCGCGGCGGTCTCACGGGTGAAAGGCGGCAGGGGCGGGCGATCGGTCATGCTCACGTCCTTCCGGGTCGGACAACCTGGTGGAAAGCATAGGAGGTTGGCCACGCTCAACGGGGCGCGGGAGCGGGCGCCGTGCTGTCACGGACGACGAGTCGCACGGGGACGACCGGTTCGGTCCGTGGGCCGTCCGTGCCGTCGAGCCGGTCGAGGAGGAGCCGCAGGGAGCGGGTGCCGAGCTCGGCGAAGTCCGTGCGCACCGTGGTCAGCGGAGGCAGCAGATGGGCGGCCTCGGGGATGTCGTCGTAGCCGACGACGCTGACCTCGTCGGGGACGCGGCGGCCGGCCTCGTGACAGGCGCGCAGGACGCCCAGGGCCATCTGGTCGTTGGACGCGAACACGGCCGTGACCTCGGGGCGCCGCGCCAGCCGGCGGCCCAGGGCGTAACCGGAGTCGGCGCTCCAGTCGCCCAGGAAGGGTTCGGGGACCTCGGCGCCGGCCGCTTCGAGGGTCTCCCGCCAGCTCGCCAGCCTCTGTTCGGCGGATGTCCAGCCGGTGGGACCGGCGATGTGCCAGACGGTCGCGTGTCCGAGGCCGAGGAGGTGTGCGGTGGCGGCGCGCGCGCCGGCCCGGGAGTCCGCGCTGACCATGGGTGTGCCGTCCCCGAGGGCGTTGTCGAGCGTCACCAGCGGGGTGTCGAGCCGGGCCTCGGCCAGCGCCCGGCCCACCCGGCGCTGCGGGGCGATGGCGATCACGCCGTCCGCGCCCTCGGCCGACAGCCGGTCCACGGCGCGGACCACGGTGTCCTTGTCGGCCGTGTCGAGGGCGATGGAGCTGACCAGGTAACCGGCTTCCTGGGCGGCCGTGTTGATGGCGGTCAGGGTGGAGGCCGGCCCGTAGCGGGCCGCGTCGAAGGAGATCACGCCGAGCATGCGGGTCCTGCCGCTGGCCAGGGACCGGGCGCTGCGGCTGGGCCGGTAGCCGAGCGACCGCATGGCGTCGAGCACGGCCTCGCGGGTCTCGGCGCGGACCGCCGGGTTGTCGTTGAGCACCCGGGAGACGGTCTGCTTGGAGACACCGGCCAGCCGCGCCACGTCGTCCATCACGGGCCGCGATCCGGCGAAGTTGCGCCTGCTGCGGCCCCTGGGGGTGGCACCGTCCGTGGCGCTTCGGGTCATGGCGGCTGCTTCCTTCGACCTCGTGGTGACGGCCCGGCGGTTCCGTCCCGCCCGGCAGGCCCACAGGATAGGTCGGGCGGACGGGACACGGCGGCGTCCAGGGCTAGGGCCCTAGCCTGCCCTGACCGACCAGGACCGCAGGGTGATCCACTCGGCCCGCTCGACGGCCGCCACTCCCCCGTCGCCCGCCCCCTCCGGCACGTACACCCGGGCGTCGGGGTGCCGGGGCAGCACCCTCAGCCGCAGTCCTTCGGCACGCGGGGCCCCGGTCGGCAGCCGGTCGAGGCCGATGTCCCAGGCGCGCCCGGCGTGGAACTGGTCGGCGACCAGGGTGTCCCCCACGTGCGCGCGTGCCACGTCACCCGTCCAGTGGACGCGGAGCAGGGTTCCCGCCGGAAGGTCCTCCGGTACGTCGACGCGGTACTCGGCCGCCGTGGTCCCGAAGTGCTGGTCGGCGGGCGCGCTCGCCCGGCCCATCACTCCCGTGACGGGTTCGGGTGCCGGTCCCGCGGCCCGGAGCCGCGTGACCCGTGCGTCGGTGACGTCCGGCCCGGGGCCGGCCGGCACCGTGTAGCGGGTGAACACCCCGTCCTCCGTGGTGTGTACGTCCGCCCCGGCCACCACCGGTGCACGGCCCGGCGCGGGCAGTACGGCGAACGACAGCTCCGGGGACGGGCTGTGCACCCGTACCTCGTCGGCGATCTCGTCGAAGACGACCCCGTCGGCGCACAGCACGAGCCGCTCGGCGCCCCATGCCGCGCCCCGGTAGAGGGTGCGTGCCGTGGCCGCGTCGAGCACCAGCAGGCCGGCGCGCCCGCCGTCCACGGTGTCCACCTCGACCAGGGCGTCGGTGCCGGGCCGCAGGCCGGTGATCAGCGTGCGGTCGCCGAGCTGGGCGATGTCGCCGGACGGAGTGCTGACCGACGTCAACGTGTCGGAGCGCAGGGCGAGTTCGGGGGCGATGCCGTCGATGGCGGCCAGCACCAGGACGGTTCGGCCCTCGGCGTCGACGGTGCAGACGGGCTGCGCGGTGGCCCAGTCGAGCCGCAGGCCGGCGACGTCGAGGCGCAGCGGCCAGCAGAAGTAGGCGCCCGAGGGCACGGTGACGGGTGTGCTGGGCAGGGTCAACGGGGCGGCGGTGCCCGGGAGTTCGACGCTGAAGGTGGTGTCCGGGTGGTCCGGCAGCGGTTCGTGCGGCTGGTGGTTGGTGACGAACAGGAAGCCCGAGGTGCCGTCACCGCGCACGGCCCAGCGCAGCGTGTTCCGGTCGTGCTGGTCCGTCGGCGCCCGCTCGGGGAGGACGGACTCCATGGCCGCGATGCGGTGGCCGAAGTCCGCCAGCAGCAGGTGCTGGAGGCGCAGTTCGTGGTACGAGGGCCGGTACTGGCCGTACTCGCCCAGCGGTGCCTGGAAGTCGTACGTGAGGACGGGCAGGTCGTTGGGGTAGCCGGTGGCGTGGGACTCCTGCAGGGTCGTCAGTTCTCCGGCCGGGTTGGTGCCGCCGTGGAACATGTAGGAGCCCTGCCACACCGATCCGCAGCCGATCTTGGTGAGGGCGAGGGCGCCGATGTCGGCGGGGGCGACGCGCGGCCTGCGGTGGTACGCGACGGCCATGCCGCCGCCCAGCTCGCAGGTGGCCCAGGGGAAGCGGTCCGTGAGGGCGGCCGGGTCGGCGTCCCGTACGGCGGTCGGCCGCAGGTCGGCGCCGATGCCCTCGTCGTCGCGGTGGTGGGTGAAGAAGAAGTGCTTGCGGCAGGTGTCGGGCCAGCCGCCGTCGGCCTCGGTCCAGAACGCCTCCGGGTAGCCGCCGTACAGCGGGAGCAGTTCGTCCGGCGGCAGTCGGACCCCGCCCCAGGCGGTCGATGTCCACAGCGGGGCGCTCAGGCCGAGCTCTTGGGCCAGGCGCTTCAGGGTGAGCAGGTGGCCGGGCTGGTCGTAGAGCTCGTTCTCGATCTGGATCGCCACGACGGGGCCGCCGTGGGCGCGGTCGAGGCCGCGCAGTTGCTCCGCGACGGCCGCGTACCAGTGACGTACGGGCTCCAGGTAGGCAGGGTCGTCGGTGCGCGGGGTGCAGGGGCGGGCGAGGAGCCAGTCGGGCAGGCCGCCGCCGCGGACCTCAGCGTGGACCCAGGGCCCGATGCGGGGGATGAAGTCCAGTCCGTGGCGGGCGCACAGCTCGGCGAAGCGGCGCAGGTCGAGGTTCCCGTCGAAGCGGACGCGGCCCTCCACCTCCTCGTGGTGGATCCAGATGACGTAACTGGCGACGGCCGTCACCCCGCCCGCCTTCATCTTCAGCAGTTCCTCCTCCCACTCCCCGGCCGGGCAGCGGGAGTAGTGGAACTCGCCGGAGACCGGGAACCAGGGGCGGCCACCGCGCGTGAGCCAGCGGCTGGTCACCTCGATCGGGTCGGGCACTCCGGGCGCGTCGGCGAAGGGCAGATGGCCGGTGAGCGGGGGTGCGGAGGGCGCGGGGACACGGAGGCGGTGCGGGGGTGTCATCAGGGCTTCTCCTGGCCGGGATCGGGAGCGGAGCAGAACATGCGGTGAACACGCCCTAGGTGTGCTGTCCCGGGAGCCGCGTGGCCCGGACCAGCCACAGTGTGGCGGCCAGGCACAGCGCGGAGACACCGCACAGCAGGAGCGGCACCGCGCGGATCCCGGACCATTCGATGGCCTTGCCGAGGGCTGGGCCGGCCACGACCCCGCCGAGCATGGACGCCGCGATGACCACCGCACCGGCCCTGCGGGCCCTCGGGGCCGCCCTGCCCAGCCAGGGCAGTCCGGTGGGGAAGATCGGCGCGATGAACAAGCCGACGCCCGCGTACGCGTAGGGGGCGAGCCCGGGGATCGTGGCGAGCAACAGGCAGACCGTCATACCCGCGCAGGAGACGGTGATGATGGCCTGGGCCGAGTAGCGCAGCGCGAGCGGGGCGACCAGGAAGCGGCCGACGGTCATCATCAGCCAGTAGACGGAGGTGGCGGTCGCGGCGACTCCGGCGCCGTACCCGACCGTCTCCAGATGGGTCGGCTCCAAGCCGCCGACGCCCGCCTCGACGCCCACGTGCAGCACGTAGAGCGCGACGAACACGGCGAGCACCGAACCGAGGCTGCGCCCGAGGACCTGCCCGCCGGCCTCCGCCGACGCGGTGTCCGCCGGCTGCGGGGCCCGGTCGCGTACGCCCCGCAGGCACAGCAGCAGCGGCAGGTTGGCGGCGGCGAAGCCGAGGAAGACCGCCCGGTAGTGCTCGGATCCCACGGCGCCGATCAGCGCGGGGCCGAGGACGGCGCCCACGCCGAAGTGCGCGTTGAGGATGTTGAGCATCGCGGTCGACCGGTGGCCGAAGCCGACGGCGAACAACTGGTTGAGGCCGTAGCCGATGCCGCCGAAGCCCAGCCCGGCCAGCAGGGCGGCGGCCAGACCCAGGGGCCAGTTCGGCGCCAGCGCGAAGCCCGCCGCGCCGACGGCCATCAGGACGTACGAGACGCCGAGGATCCGCCGGTTGCCGACGCGCCGGAAGAGGCGGTCGAAGAGCAGCACTCCGGCGACACCGCCGACGAAGTGGGCGCTCAGCCCCAGCCCGGCGGCCGACGGGGAGAGCCCGAACTCCTCGCGGAAGGCCGGGATCGCGGGACCGTACAGGGCCTGGAGCGCGCCGAAGAGCACGTAGCCCACACAGGACGCGACCACGGCGGCCGGGCTGAAGAGCGCCGTGCCCGGGACCTGACGGGTGGCGTCGTCCGATGTCGCTGCTTGCCTGGTCACAGGGCGACACGCTCCTCGGCGGGAGAAGGGGATGAACCGGGCCGTGGGGCAACGGAGTTGACGGGTACGCCGCCTTCGGGCGCCGGTGGTGACGCCGCCACGGGCATGGATGTTACCGGTAACATTCAGCGAGTCAAGATCTCCTGCGGACTTCCGGACCCCGGGGCGATTCCTCGACCACGACACGGGGACGTGGGACGGCCGTAAGACTCGGCGCGGGGCCCGGAAGAATGATTCCGGGCGCGACTGTTGGTACTACTGGGGAGAACGGAAGAACCAAGCAGCGACGACGGGACGGAAGTCATGCCTCTTGAGGGCGAGTACGTGCCCAGCCCTACGGACTGGGTGCGTGAGCAGGTCGAGTTGTACGAGAGCTCGGGCGGAACCGAGGGAACGACGTTGCGGGACACGGGCATGCCCGTCATCATCCTCACCACGCGAGGCGCGAAGTCCGGCAAGATCCGCAAGACCCCGCTGATGCGCGTGGAGCACGAGGGCCGGTACGCCGTGGTGGCCTCTCTGGGCGGCGCGCCCAAACATCCGGTCTGGTACCACAACGTCGTCTCCGACCCTCACGTGGAGCTCCAGGACGGGTCCGTACGCCAGGACATGGTGGCCCGCGAGGTCACCGGGGACGAGAAGGCCCTGTGGTGGGAGCGCGCCGTCGCCGCGTATCCGCCGTACGCGGACTACCAGAGTCAGACCGATCGGGTGATTCCCGTCTTCGTGCTGGAGCCGGTGGCCGGAGGCTGAGGAAAGAGCCCGAGAAAATCTTCGGTTCGGCAGGCATGGACCGACGCCCGCCGGGCATCCGTGCCTAAGGCCCCGCCGCGTTCCCCCGTCGCGGCGGGGCTCTCTGCTGCCCTCGGGCGTCCCGAGGGCGCCGGTGGCCTTTCGGGCCCTTACGCCTTGCGGTCGTCTGGGCGGCTCTCCGCACTCTCCGCCCCGGGACCGAGGTACTGACCACGCTCCCCTGGGGTACTCGCATCCGGACACACCAGGCGGTCCGGAGAGCCACTCACGGACCGCGAGGGACGCCTCTGAGAAGCGGCGCGGAGAGGAGAGATCCAGGTGGCCAAGAAGAAGAAACTCGCGCTCGCCTACCAGCCCGCCGGGTTCGCGCTCGGCTGGCTGAGTGGCGCCCTGGCCGGGATGGCGTTCCGCACGGCATGGAAGGCGATCCGCCACGAGGACGACGCACCCGACGCGCTGGACGAGAACCGCGACTGGGGCGAGGTGCTGCTGGCCGCGGCCGTTCAGGGCGCCATCTTCGGGGTGGTCCGCAGCGCGTTCGACCGCGCGGGTGCGACGGTCATCGCGCGCCGGACGGGGGTGTGGCCGTCGCCCGACAAGGCGGGCCGGGACTGAGGAGGACCGGCGCGGGGGCTCAGCCCTGTTTCGGCGCTGTGGGCCGTACGCGAAGCAGGGTGAAGGAGTGGCCGGCCGGGTCGGCGTAACCGCGCTCCTCGAACAGCCCGGCCGGCTCCTTCGTGTCCACGGGGCGCCCGCCGAGGCCGACGATCTTGCGTTCGGCCTCGTCGAGGTCCTCGACGAGGAAATCCAGGTGGACCTGGAGGGAGTGCTCCGGGCGCGGCCAGCTCGGCGGGGTGGCGTTCACGTCGCGGCGGAACGCCATGCGAGTGCCGGCGGCACCCTTGATCTCGACGCGGTTGGCGGTCGTGTGCGTCTCCTCGGCGTCCAGCAGTTCCTTGTAGAAGGCGGCGAGTTTCTCGGGCTCGGCGCAGTCCAGCACCACGACGCCTGCCTGTACCAGTGCCATCGTTCCTCCGTCGGTGTCCGGGCGCGGGCGGCGGTCCGCCGGCGCCTGTGCGCTGTCGGGTACCCCGTTCCGGGGAATCAGTCGGCCACCGGCCGCGCGCCGGGCAGGGCGGGGTACGGAAGTCCAGGTGCCCAGCGGCCAGTTGACGGATCGGAGCCGGTCTTCGCGGCGAATCGTTCGTCGCCGCCCGACGCCCGCTGCGCCCTCTTCCGGTACCGGCGTGCGCCCGGTCGTAGGTCGGGCACGCAACATGCCGGACGACTCGCCCCTCAAATGGAAGACATATGTCAATCGAACATGCTGGAATTCACTCCAACGAGGGTAACTTGCAGAGCGAGGAACGGTTTTGACGCCGCGGAGACCCGGTGACACGTCTCCATCACGTGACGTCGTCGCCCCGGCCCTCGGTGACGTGAGAGTCCTGCCACGAGGGAGCCGGATGGAAGCGAAGTCGGTGCACGACGGTTCCGCGCAGCCCCTCCGGCATCTGCGCGTCCGCACGGCACACGAGCACACCGTGCTGGAGTTCCACGGCGAGATCGACATCCTCGCCTCGCTGGAGATCATCCCGTACCTGGACTCCGCGACCGCCCAGCCCGAGCCTCACATCGTGATCGACCTGCGGCCCGTCGAGTTCTTCGACTGCTCCGGGCTGCGTCTGCTGTACCGGGCCCGGCGCCGGGCCCTCACCCGGGGCGGGCGGGTGCACCTGCTGTGCACCAACGAGCTGACCCTGCGCGTCCTCAAGGTGACCGGACTCGCCCGCCTGCTGCCGCCGGCGGCCTCCCTGGAGGAGGCGCTGGCCCGGCCGGAGGCCACCTCGGGCACCTTGTGAGCGGGAGCCGGTTCCGGCTGGGCGGACGCACGCCGCGCTGATGTTCGGCGACCTGGCCGCCCCCGTGCACCCGCCCGTGCCCCGAACAGCTGTCACCAAACCGTCAACTTGGCGTTCTTTCAAAGGATTTGGCGGGCATTCGTGGAGACAGGAAGGAGGACCGTCGACATGACGACGTCCGTCAAGCGAGCCCGCCGTCTGCCCGGCTGGGCGAAGCTCCTGACCGTTCTCGCGGTGCTCGTCGTGGTCGCGCTCGCCGCGGTTCCGCTGCTCGTCCTCGGAGGACTGAAGGACGTGTTCGGCGAGGAGACGCACGACCGGTCCGGCCCCGCGCTCCTCAAGTCCATCCAGGACATCAGCCGTTACGACGCCGTATCGGGCAACTTCCAGGTGGTGGTGGACCTGGAGAAGGACGCCAAGTACCTGCCGGACGCGGTCCGCGGTACCCGCACCCTGTACGTGGGCGCGGGCACCGTCGACGCCTACGTCGACCTGGGGAAGGTGGGCGAGAACGACGTGAAGGTGAACAAGGACCGCACCGCGGCCACGCTCCACCTGCCGCACGCCGAGCTCGGCAAGCCCGCCCTCGACCCCGACCGTTCCTACGCCGTCTCCAAGCAGCGCGGGCTGCTCGACAGGATCGGCGACCTCTTCTCGGACAACCCCAACAGCGAACAGGCCGTCCAGAAGCTAGCCTCCCAGCACATCGGCGACGCGGCCAGGGACAGCCACCTCACCGCCCGCGCCGAGTCCAACACCACCGGCATGCTCGAAGGCCTGCTCCGCTCGCTCGGCTTCGAGGACGTGAAGGTGACGTACGGCGACGCCTGAGCCCACCACCTTCAGAACAAGGGAAGTTGAAACTGGGAGGGTTACATGGCCCGTACCACGTCACGTTCCCGCGCATCGGCAGCCGGCCGTCGGGCCAAGGCAGCCCCGCGTGGGCGGCGGCCGCTCCCGTCCCCCTTGCGTCTCCTGGCGCTGGTGACGGCCTTCGCCGCCATGGTCGCGTTCGCGGCGGTGCTGGCCCGGCTCACGCTCCAGCCGTCACCGGCCTCGGAGGCCCTGACCCACAGCAACCTGCGCCCGGGCCGCTCCCTGGAGGCCTATCTGAACCAGCCCGCGCTGCGCGACGCCGTCAAGCAGATCGGTGGCAACATCCTGCTCGGCGTGCCGTTCGGCGTACTGCTGCCCATGCTGGCGCCCGGGACGCGGGGCATCCTGCGTGTGCCGGTACTGACCACCATGGTCATGCTCCTGGTGGAACTCGTGCAGGGGGCCGTCATCACGGGGCGCGCCTTCGACGTCGACGACGTCATCCTCAACACCGCGGGCGCGCTGCTGGGATACGTCCTGCTGGGGCGACGGCTGGGCAACGCCGTGCACCCGCCCGAGCGGAGCACACCCTCGGGCAAGAAGCGCCGCAGGCCCCCACGCCGCTTCCGCTTCCTGCGTCGCAAGGCATAGGGCCTGTTGCGAAAGTCCCGTCGTCCGCCCGAAGGGCGGGCCCGGCGGCGTCCGGTGCGTGCTCTCGGCGTGCCGGGCGCAGGCCCTCGTACTGGATGTACTTGGGCCTGTGCCCGGTGCGGCGAGAGGGCGTGCCGGGCGTCCCCGGACAGCACACCTAGTGCGGCAGCCAGGTGAACTTGTCGCCGCCGACCCAGCGGACCACGTCGGGGTCGTCGAGGTCGTGGACCCTGATGCCGGCCGCCGAAGCGGCGGCCAGGACGTCGGTGATGGCCCTGGCCTCGCCGACGACCTGGCCGTCGATCTCCACGATCCGGAACGGGGGCGGGCCGGGCTGCACCCCGAGCACCAGGATCCGCGGGTGGGGTATGTGAGGGCTCGCGATTTCGGTCATACAAGAGAGCGTAGATCGCATCGGGTCAATGGGACTCAAAGCGGGCCCCATCTCCTGGGCGGATGGGTCAGGGACAGCGCGGTCCCGTGTGCGGTCCCGGCGTGGTTGGGCAACGCTGGACGAGGAGGTGCCCATGGAACCCGTCGAGGCCCTGGACAGGATCGCGTTCCTGCTGGAGCGGTCCCAGGCGCCGGACTATCGCGTACGGGCGTTCCGTACCGCGGCCGGCGTGCTGGGCGCGCTGCCCCCGGGTGAGGTGGCCGAGCGTGCGGCCGGTGGCTCGCTGGACTCGCTGCGCGGGGTCGGCCCGAAGACCGCGCAGGTGGTGCGCGAGGCGCTGGCCGGTGAGGTGCCCGGTTACCTCCGGAAACTGGAGGACGAGGCCGGGGAGCCGGCCGCGTCGGGCGGCGAGCGGTTGCGGGCGCTGTCGCGCGGCGACTGCCACGTGCACTCCGACTGGTCGGACGGCGGGAGCCCGATCGAGGAGATGGGGCGGACGGCCGCCCGGCTCGGGCACGAGTGGGCGGCGCTCACGGACCACTCGCCGCGCCTGACAGTGGCCCGGGGGCTGTCCGCGGACCGGTTGCGCCGGCAGCTCGACGTGGTGGCCGGGCTCAACGAGCGGTGGGCTCCGTTCCGGCTGCTCAGCGGCATCGAGTGCGACATCCTCGACGACGGGTCGCTCGACCAGGAGCCGGAGCTGCTGGAGCGGCTCGACGTCGTGGTGGTGTCCGTGCACTCGAAGCTGCGCATGGACGCGCGGGCGATGACCCGCCGTATGGTCACCGCCGTCCGCGGTCCGCACGCCGACATCCTCGGGCACTGCACCGGACGGCTGCTGTCCGGGCGGGGACGGCCGGAGTCGGAGTTCGACGCGGACGAGGTCTTCGCGGCCTGCGCCGAGTACGGCACGGCCGTGGAGATCAACTGCCGCCCCGAGCGGCTCGACCCGCCCAGACGGCTGCTGCGCCGGGCGCTCGACGCGGGCGTGCTGTTCTCGATCGACACCGACGCGCACGCCCCCGGCCAGCTGGACTGGCAGATCCACGGCTGCGCCCGCGCCGAGGAATGCGGGGTGCCCGCCCAACGCGTGATCACTACGTGGAGCGCGGACGAACTGCTGGCCTGGACACGGGAGGGCCTGGTGCCGTCGCGCGTGGGGAGCGCGTGATGCGGTACCCGGGGCGCACACCGGCCCCGCGACGCCGGATCCGGGCCGTGGCAGCCGTGAGACAGGAGGACACCTCCATGGGCCGAGCAGCCGTGTTCGACGTCGACGGCACGCTCGTCGACACCAACCATCTCCACGTGACGACCTGGTGGGAGGCGTTCCGGCAGGCCGGTCACCACGTGGAGATGCACGCGATCCACCGGGCTGTGGGGCTCGCCGCGGGCGATCTGATCACGCACGTCCTGGGCGAGAACCAGGAGTCGGACGAGGTGTCCGCGCTCAGTGCCGCGCACAGGGCTCTGTACGGCACGTACTTCGACCGTCTGCCCGCGCTGCGGGGTGCGGGGCGGCTGTTGCGGCGGCTGGACCGCGAGGGCTGGAGCGTGGTCCTCGCCACCTCGGCCGGCGGTTCGGAACTGTCCGCGCTGCGCCGGGCGATCGACGCCGACGACGCGATCACGGCCACGGCGAGCACCGACGACGTGGTCGCCGGGAAGCCCGCGCCCGAGCCGGTCGAGTACGCCCTGGAGCTGGCCGGGGTGCCCGCCGGGCGCGCGGTCTTCGTCGGCGACACGGTGTGGGACATGCGCGCGGGCACGCGTGCCGGAGTGCGCTGCGTGGGCGTACTGAGCGGCGGCATCCCCCGCGCCGACCTGGAGGCGGCGGGCGCGGAGGCGATCTACCGGGACCCGGCGCATCTGCTGGCGTCCCTGGAGGAGAGCCCGCTGGCGGCGGACATGTGATCGGGCTTCGGTCCCACGTGCATCCTCGGGGCGGCCGGGTACTCGGGCGTTGCCCCTCTGGGTCCGGGAGGAGCGGGTCCCCCCTGTGAGAGGAGTCAGCGGTGAGCAGTGAAACCAGCGGCAGGGTGGTCGTCACGGGCGCCACCGGCAACGTCGGCACGAGTCTCGTAGGTCTGCTCGCGGAGGACGACCGGGTGGGGTCCGTACGCGGACTGGCCCGGCGGATTCCCGACTGGTCTCCCGCCAGGACGGAGTGGTCGGCGGTGGACCTGGGGGTCGAGGAGACCGACCTGGTGGAGGAGTTCGAGGGCGCCGACGCCGTCGTGCACCTCGCCTGGGCGTTCCAGCCCACCCACGATCCGGCCGTCACCTGGCGCACCAACGTGCTCGGCGGCATCCGCGTCTTCGAGGCGGTGGCCGCCGCGAAGGTGCCCACACTGGTGCACGCCTCGTCGGTCGGCGCGTACTCGCCCGGCCCCAAGGACCGCTCGGTGGACGAGTCATGGCCGACGCACGGGTGGCCGGACGCCGCGTACTGCCGGGAGAAGGCCTATCTGGAGCGCGCCCTGGACTCGTTCGAGCACCAGCACCCGTCGATCCGGGTGGTGCGGATGCGGCCCGCGTTCCTGTTCAAGCAGGAGTCGGCGAGCGAGCAGCGGCGCATCTTCGGCGGCCGTTTCCTGCCCGGACCGCTCGTCCGCCCCGATCTGCTCCCCGTCCTGCCCGACGTTCCGGGACTGCGGGTGCAGGCCCTGCACACGGACGACGCGGCCGAGGCGTACCGGCTCGCGCTGCACGAGGACGTGCGCGGCGCGTTCAACCTCGCGGCCGAGCCGCCCGTCGACGCGGCCGTGCTGGGCGAGATGCTCGGTGCCCGTCCGGTACGGATGCCCCGTGTGGCCGCCCGCTCGGCGCTCGCCGCCGCCTGGGGGCTGCACCTCGTGCCCGCGTCGCCGCACCTCTTCGACGCCGTCCTGCGACTGCCGCTGATGGACTGCACGCGCGCGCGTGACGAACTGGGCTGGCACCCCCAGCACACGGCGGTCGAGGTCCTGAAGGAGTTCCTGGAGGGAATGCGGCACGGGGAGGGGACCGAGACGGAGCCGATGCGGGGGCGGAAGGTGGGCTGAGCGCCATGGACCACCGCCCACGGGACGGCGACCACGCGGTGCCGTTCCGTGGGCGGCGGGGAGGTGTCAGTCGTGTCAGTCGGTGGACTCGTACGGCACGGGCTGCTCGGGGTGGATGTTTCCCCGCTTCGGGACGCCTCGTCTGCCCGAGCCCGCCTCGTCGGTGTCCGGCACGTCGGTTGCGGGCGCGTCCTCGCCGTCTCGGTCGCCGCCCTCGGGGGCGACGTCCCACGGGTCGTCGCCGCCGTGGGCCTGCTGGTCGGGCATGTCTCGTGGTACGGGCTCCCCGTTCTCGCCGGGACCCTCCAGACGGTGATCGGTCACGGCGTACTCCCTTCGTCTCGCCCCGGCGCGAGTACCTCGGGCAAGACGGCCGAAACCAGGCCGGGCGGCCGGGCAGGCGGCCGGGCCCGGTGTCAACCGCCGAGCTCGTCCAGGGCCGCCGTGAGCTGGGGTGCCACCGTCTCCCGCACCCAGCCGACCTGCTCGTCACCGGCGGCACGGGGCACCGTCTCGGTGAGCATGATCAGGTAGAGGTAACTGCGGTAGAGGGCGAGACGCTGCCTGGCGGC
Organism: Streptomyces bluensis; assembly: GCF_014650715.1. Lineage (GTDB taxonomy): Bacteria > Actinomycetota > Actinomycetes > Streptomycetales > Streptomycetaceae > Streptomyces > Streptomyces bluensis. The sequence continues at coordinate 25,582 of NZ_BMVM01000032.1, forward strand.
CGAGGTGAACTCGACCTGTCCGCCGCCTTCTTGGTAGCCCGTCAGGATCTCCGGGTCGTCCTCGATGTTCCCGAGCAGCGCGAGCGACACGAAGTCCGCCAGCGGGTCACCCCAGAACATGCGCTCGCCGTCGATCAGGCCGCCGACGCGTGGAGCGCCGTCGCGCTCCACGAGGATGTTGCCCTGCCAGAGGTCGAAGTGGACGAGGCGGGGGACGGTGACCTCGTCGAGGGCGTCGTACGCGGTCTTCGCCGTGCGCGCCACCTCGTCCGCGGTGCGCGGCAGCCAGGCCCGGAAGCGGCGCGCGTCGGCGAGTACGGCGTCGTACATGGCGGTGAAGGCGGTGCGCCAGTCGGGGGCGAGCGGACCGAGGGCGCCGGAGGGGTATCCGAAGCCGGGGCCGGTCACTCGGTGGAGGCGGGCCACCAGACCGCCCAGCTCCCGGCGTAGCGTCCGCTGTTCGGCTTCCTCCAGGGAGGCGAGGTGCCAGGGCGTGCCGGGGCATGCGGTCATCAGGAGCCGGCCGTGCGCCAGGGCGACCGTGCGGGGAGCGGGTACGCCGACGGTGGCGGCTCCTCGGTAGAACTCGGCCTCGGCCCCGAGGAGTTCGCGTTCGTGGCGCAGGGCCGGGTTCTGGGGCGGCGGAGGTGTCTTCAGGATCAGGCGCCGGCCGTCGGTGAGCACGAGTTCCTCGACCGCGTTGTAGGTACCGCCGTCGAGTGACCGGACCGTCACGAGGTCGTCCTCGCCGAGTCCGGCCGCGGACAGGATTCGCCGTGCCCGCTCCACCGCGTCCGTCACCGTGCGCCTCCCCCTCGTCCTTGCCACCGACGATCACACTCTCCCAGGTCGGCAGGGCGCCCGCACACAGCTTGCCGAGGCGAAATCCATTGGCCTTCCTGGATCTGCCTACATAACATCCTCCATGGCCTAGTACTCCTAGGTTTTGCCAGGCTTCACTCGCACCATCCCCAGGAGGCTCCCCATGAGGTCACTCACCGAGCAGGACATCCGCGCCTCGTTCGTCAACTGCACCAAAGGAGAGGCGAAACGGCTCGCAGTACCCCGTGATCTCGATCAGCGCCCCTGGGACGACCTGGACTTCCTCGGCTGGCGCGACCCCGGCGCGCCCGACCGGAGCTATCTCGTGGCCGAGCACGGCAGCGGTCTGGTCGGCGTCGCGTTGCGGTTTCCGTCCGTCCGGCGCGGTTTCCTGCACCGGAGCCTGTGTTCGGTGTGCCTCACCACGCACCCGGGCAACGGCGTCTCCCTGATGACGGCACGCAAGGCGGGCGCGGCCGGGCGGGAGGGCAACTCGGTCGGGGTGTACATGTGCGCCGACCTCGCCTGCTCCCTCTATGTACGCGGCAAGAAGGTCCCCGAGTCAGGGGGCCGTTTCGAGGAGACCCTCACACCGGAGGAACAGATCGCGCGGACGGTGGGCAATCTGTCCTCGTTCCTGCGGAAGTTGCACGAGTGAGCCGTGCGGGATCTCCTGGGCCCTGTCGTCAGGGTGGCCGGCTCCCCCGCTCGTCTCACCCTTTGGCGTCCACCCTCACGACCAGCGGATACGGCTTACGCTCCTGAACGGACGATCAACGTCCGTGGAGAAACGTTCCGGGCAGGGGCGGAAAGGGAACAGCCCAAGGATGCGAGACGTACGTGGTGCGTGGGCCGTGGTCGGCCCGCAGATGACAAAGTGGCGCCAGGACCCCATTGTCGTGCAGTCGGTGCGGTCGGCGGCGGCCGCGACGCTGGCGTATGTGGTCGCGCTGCGGTTCAGCTCCGAGCCTGCGCCCCTGACGGCCCCGCTGACCGCGCTCCTCGTCGTGCAGGTCACCCTCTACGCCACGCTCAAGACCGGTATCCGCCGCGTCAACGCGGTGGTGGCCGGCGTTGTCATCGCCATCCTGTTCAGCCTGCTGGTGGGGCTCACCTGGTGGAGCCTCGCCCTGATCATCCTCGCCTCGCTCGCCGTCGGGCATCTCGTGCGGGTCAGCGAGTTCGTGCCCGAGGTGGCGATCAGCGCGATGCTGGTGCTCGGCGTCACCCAGGTCGGGGGCACGGCCTGGATGCGGGTGCAGGAGACATTGATCGGCGCCGCCGTGGGACTCGTCTTCAACCTCGTCCTCGCTCCCCCGGTCTGGGTGGAGGCGGCCGGTGAGTCCATCGAGGACATGGCGCGCCGGATGCGGCAGTTGATGCTGCGTGTCGGCGAGGAGGCCGCGGGCCGCACCCCCTTCGTACAGGCCGCCGCCCAGCTCCACGAGGCCCGGCAGCTCGACCACGACATCGTCGAGGTGGACGCGGCCCTCAGCCAGGCCGAGGACAGCCTGAAGCTCAACCCGAGGGTGCGGGAGGGGCTGCTGCACCGGGTCGTGCTGCGCACGGGCCTCGACACGCTGGAGATCTGCACGGTGGTCCTGCGGGTCATCGCCCGCACGCTCACCGACCTCGCCCGGGAGCGGGAGCCCGAGCCGCTGTTCGAGCCCGCGACGGGAGCGGTCCTCGAACAGCTGCTCGGCGAGATCGCGGACGCCGTCGTCAGCTTCGGCGTGCTGGTCACCACCGACGTCAGCAGCAACGCCGAGTCCGCCGAGGCCCGGCTCGCCGCCGAATTGGCCACGGCGGCCGCGACCCGCGACAAGCTGGCCCAGCTGCTGCTGGAGGACGTGCAGCGGGACGCCCGGCAGTGGCAGCTGCGCGGCGCCGTCCTCACCGAGGTCAACCGCATCCTGGACGAGCTCGACACCGAGCACCGCTCCCGCCGTCTGCTGGAGGAACTCGACCGCTGCTCCCGCGAGGAACGCGAGCGCAGCCCCCGCCTCGCCCGCCTGCGCGACCGGCTGCACCAGGTCCGCGCGCTCCTGCGGAACCGGCCCCTGCTCGCCCGGCGTTCCAAGTGACGACGCGTCGTCGCCATCGGTGGCGACGCGACAGGGCAGCACAGCGGCAGCACAGCTAGGGGGCGTACGCAATGACCGACGGCACCGTGCGGATCGACGGCACCACACTGCACCTGCCGGGAGGTGTCCAGGTGCGGTTCAAGCGGACCCTGCGTCTGCCCGAGACGGGCACGCACCCGCTGCCTCCGGGGCTCGGCGACTTCCCGGTCCGCCGCGTCGAGGACTACCCGGACACGGCACCGGAGGGGATGCGGGCGCGCGGCGGGGTGATGCTGCCGGTGTACCTGCGCGAGGCGATGTGGCTGCACTTCGGGGGCACGACGGAACCGGCCGCGCTCCAGGTGGGCGTCGGCAAGGTGTGCGCGGTCTCCGGCAGGCCGTGGAGCGACCGTCTGGGTCGTGACCCGCAGAACTACGTGGTGCTGCCGCGGCAGCCGTGGCTGGACGGCATCAACTCGGGGAAGGGCACGGTCCGCCAGTTCGTGGCCGTCCCGCTGGGCCTGGGCGCCACGGTCGAGGGCCAGGTCACCGGCGAGGAGGTCTGGGGCGGCGTACAGCTCCAGTCGTTCCCGCTGAACGGTGAGCGGCTGGCGGAGTGGCGCGAGGCGCAGCGGCGGATCGCCGAGAAGAGGGCCGTCATGCGGTCGGCGGAGCCGGCCGGAGGCTACGGCGCGGCGTTCCCCATGGCGGCCCCGCCCGCGCCGGGCGCCGCACCAGGGGCCGCGCAGGGCGGTGCTCCCGCTGGTCCGCCCCGCGGTCCCGCCGCGATGGGGCTCGGTGTCGGCGGCTCGATGCGCCAGGAGGTCCACCGGGACGTGTGGCCGCGTGGCAGCTGGGCCGAGGAGCCCGCCGGGCGCGTCTTCGTGCACCTCGTCACGCCGCCGGAGTGGCGCCGCATCACCGGCGAGGCGCCTCCGCCGTCGCCCGTGGACCGCGCGGCGTACACCCGGGCCGGGCTGCCCTGGTTCGACTACTACGACCAGGACGCCCAGGACCTCGCGCCCACCGACGCGCTGGGCTCCGTGCGGCCGGTCGGCGACTGGCTCGGCGACGACCACGAGCCCTGGCAGCAGCCCTCGCCCCACCAGGTGAAACCGCTGGGGGACGCGTCGGGCAAGCCGGTCGGGGACGGCGACTGGTAGGCCGGCCACGGGTCGGAGACCGGCGGGCTGTGGGCATCGCGTCAGGGCGCGCCCGCCGCTCGGTTTTTGCGCTTCGGCGGTCTCGCGGGTGAAAGTGGATCACGGACACGACGACGACCGAGGGACCGGGGTGCGGGTAGTGACGAGTGAACCGGCGCGGGACCGACACGAGTGGACCAGGCGCCGTTTCATGACAGCGGTCACGGCGCCGGCCGTCCCGGCGGCGCTGGCGGGATGCTCCGGGTCCACCACCGCGCCCGACCCCGAGCCACCGGCCGCGCCGGGCGCCTCCGCGTCCCCTTCGGCGCAGAGCACGGCTCCCTCCCCCCGCCCCAGGGGCCCACGCCCGCTCTACATCGGTACGTACACCTCGGGCGAGGGGGGCGGCGACGGGATCCGCGTGGCGACGTACGACGCGCAGAGCGGCGGCGTCAAGGGCGGGCAGACCATCACCGGTGTCGCCGACCCGTCGTACCTCGCGGCGCATCCGGACGGCCGCACGCTGTACGCCGTCAATGAGCGGACGCAGGGCACCGTGACCGCCGTGCGGCTCTCCGACCACCGTGTCCTCGGCACCCGGAGCACCGGTGGCGTGGCCCCCTGCCATCTGTCGGTGCACCCGAGCGGGCGCTGGCTGCTGAGCGCCGACTACGGCTCGGGCAGTGTGGCCGTGCACTCCATCGACGGTTCGGGTGCGCTCGGCGAACGCACGGACCGCGTGGTGCACGACCGTCCGGCGCCCGGACCGGGGCAGGAGGGCCCGCACGCGCACCAGATCGTCACCAGCCCCGACGGAGGCCATGTCCTCGCCGTGGACCTGGGCACGGACACCGTGTACACATACCGGCTCGACGAGGCGAAGGGGACGCTCACGGAGGTCTCGCGGGCGCGCACGCGGCCGGGCGCCGGGCCGCGGCATCTGACGTTCCACCCGGGGGGCCGCCACGCGTACCTGGCCAACGAGCTCGACAACACGGTCGTAGTGTGCGGCTACGACCCCGGCAGCGGCCGGCTGACCCCGGGTGAGCCGCAGCCCACGGGGACGGGTTCCGGCACGACCTATCCCGCGCAGCTCCTGGTGACGGGGGACGGGGCGTACGCCTATCTCGCCAATCGCGGCCATGACAGTCTGACGCGCTACGCGGTCGAGGCGGGCGGGGCACGGCTGAGACTGCTGGACACGGTGCCGGTGGGCGGGGACTTCCCGCGCCAGATCGCGTTCACGCCCGACGGGACGCTGCTGTTCGCGTCGCTCCAGCGGTCGGGTGCGGTCAGCGTCTTCCACGTGGACCGCGAGAGCGGTGGGCTCCGGCGCGCGGGGGAGCCGTTCGTGTCACCTGTCGCCGTCTGTGCGCTGCCGCTGTAGCGCGCGGGGGTGGCGAGCGGCGCCGGCCTGGGCGAGCAGCATGTGCACACGCTCGGTGAGCTGAGCCAGGTCGTCGGCGGGCTGGTGGAAGGTCAGGCGCGCGTCGCCGTGGTCGCGGGCGCGCTCGATGCGCAGGGTGAGGCCGTGCCGGTCGACGGCCAGCGGCTGGACGCGGACGGCGCCCCGCAGACTGTCGGGGTCGACGAGGCGGGTGAGCCGTTCAACGGCGTCGGGGTGGGCGGTGGCGAGGTGGGTGAGCAGGGGGAACTCCGCCGTGGCGAGCGGGTCGGGTGGGGCGGCGGCGTACTCGTCGAGGTCGACGACGACGGCGCCGGACGGTGGGCGCAGCACGACCCGCGTGGGCCGGAACGCGAGCCGCCCGTCCTCGGCGGCGCACCAGCCGGCCATCCAGAGCCGGGCACGGATGCGGCCCCGCACGGCCACGGGTGCCACGTCGGCGAACTCCAGCACCGCGGAGGGCTCGCCGCGCGGGGCGCTGACGGCGGCCGCGGCGAGCCTGCTGTCCTCCGGCACATGCAGCAGGACACGGCCGTCCTCGGCGACGGTGTGCGCGCCGACGAACTCCTCCCGTCCGCCGTCCGCGGTCACCGCGCAGGACCACGCCGCGGCGAGCACCGAGCGGGCGCGCTCGGCCGCGGCGGGCACGGACGTCCAGGTGTGACGGTCAGCCATCCCAACCTCCCTTAGGTAAGCCTTGCCTAAGCTATCGGAGATCGGGGCGCAGGCCAACCACCACCCGGCGGCACCGTGCGCGGTCCGCTGCTCGCGGCGGGCCCCCGGGTCAGAACCCCGCTGCCCAGTGAGCGGGGCGGGTGACCGATCCCGGCAGCCTCGTCCCGGCGCTCCCCCGGGCCGAGTCGAGCTGGGGCTGGGTGAGGAAGAAGGCGCCGGTCAGGTCGGCGTCGGTGAGATCGGCGTCGCGCAGATCGGCGCCGATCAGGTCCGCGCCCCGCAGATCGGCCCCCGTCAGGTCGGCGGCGATGAGGTACGCGCCGCGCAGGTCGGCCTGGCGAAGGTCGGCGCCCCTCAGACGGGCACCGATCAGATCCGCGCCCCGGCGCTCCTTCCGTCGCCCTGCCCCCGCCCTCATCAGCTCGCTCGCCCGCAGCAGCAGGACGTTGACGCGCTGCCGGTGCGCGGGGACGTCCACCTCCTCCAGTTCCCGCGGGGTCCCCCGGGTGAGCCGTTCGGTCTCGGCGAGCAGGGCGCGTATGTCCGCGTGGACCGGACGGGCGGCGGGCAGCGTCAGAGTCTCCGTCAGATACCGGAGCAGTTCGTGGAGTTGGCGTACGACGGGGAACACGTCGAACATCCGCCGCGCGTCCGCACGTGATCCCGTCCGCCAGTCCCGCCCGCCGAAGGTGACCTGGGAGACCTTCTGCCCGGCGCCGAAACAGTCGTAGACCGTGCAGCCGGTGAAGCCCTTCTGCCGCAGCTCGGTGTGGATGCCGCAGCGGAAGTCCTCCCGGAGGTTGGCGCACGGCTCGCCGGCCGCCTTGTCGGCCGCGAAGTCCGCCGAGGCGGTGAAGGGCAGGGCCACACAGCACAGCCCGAAGCACCGGGAGCAGTCGGCTCGCAGGTCGAGGAGGCCGTCGGCGGTTGTCTGTTCCATACGGTTCAGCCTAACGACGACGCGGTCGCACCCCTCCTTCCCGGGCTGTCCCAGGTGAGTGGACGAAAGGCCGCTCAGTCCAGCGCCACGAGTCCGAGCCGCGCCAGTCGCTCCGGGTCCGACAGGATGTGCATCGCGGTGATCTTCCCGTCCATCACGGTGAAGCCCGTGACCGACACGGGTGTGCCGTCGACGACCGTGAGCAGGCCCACCGATCCGTTGACGAGCACCGGCCGGGCGTACTGCGACAACTGCCGGAACATGAAGGCACCTTCGGCCACCGACTGCCTGCCCCGTACCTGCTTGGACGCGGCCGCGCCCACGGCCAGTGCTCCGGCGTCGGCGCGCAGCACCACCTCGGGGTCGAGCACCGACAGCAGCGCCTGGAAGTCTCCGCCACGGGAGGCGGCGAGGAAGGCGTCGACCGCCTGCCGCTGCCGCGCCAGGTCGGGGTCCGAGGCGGGCACGGCACCCTGCACGCGGCGCCGGGCGCGGCTGGCGAGCTGCCGGGTCGCGGCGGTGGAACGGTCCACGATCGGCGCGAGGTCGTCGAAGGGCACCGCGAACATGTCGTGCAGCACGAACGCGAGCCGCTCTGCGGGCTCCAGCGTCTCCATCACCACCAGCAGGGCGAGCCCGACGGCGTCCGCCTGCAGCACCTCCTGCTCGGGGTCCACCCGGTCCAGGGAGCGGACGACCGGATCGGGCAGATACGTCTCGTACGCGTCCATGGACTCCTCGCGCCGGGTGCGGCGCGAGCGCAGCATGTCCAGGCACACCCGCCCGGTCACCGTCGTCAGCCAGCCCCCGAGGTTGTGCACATCGCTCGTGTCGGAGCGGCTGAGCCGCAGCCACGCCTCCTGCACGGCGTCCTCGGCCTCGCTGAGCGAGCCGAGCATCCGGTAGGCCACCGCGCGCAGATGACCGCGATGCTCCTCGAACCGCTCGGCGAGCAGTTCCTCCTCGGCCATCGGTGGCTCTCCCCTCGGTTCCCCGTTCTCGGTCATCGGCGGAACAGTCCCAACGCCACGGCCCGCTTCCCACCGAAGCGCTCATCCGCGGCGTCGGCTCCGTCATGACCGCACAGTAACCCGCGGCACCGACAACGCTCAGACCTCGTCCCTCGTCAGCGCCAGCAGCCGGTCCAGGACGCGTGGCCCGGAGGCCCGTACCCCGTCGTGCTCGTACTCGTCGGTGACCCAGGTGCGCAGACCGCGGATCGCGCGGGCCGTCCGCAGCGAGTGTGCGGTGTCGACGTACATGTCGTCGTGGTAGACGGCCGCCGCGACCGGCACCTCGTTGGCGGCGAGCCGGGCCGGGTCGTACAGGGGCTTCCAGTCGGTGCGGGCGGCCAGTTCGTCCGCGGTCTCGCGCAGGGGGCGCAGGGCCGGGTCGGTGTCGAAGGTCCAGGGGTGGACGGACTCGCCGGTGAACAGCAGCGGGCCGTCCCCGGTGAGCGTCTTGGCCGCGTCGAACTGCGGGAACTCGGCGCGCACCCGCTCCGCCGACCAGGCGGTGGGCCGCTCGCCCTGGCCGTAGCAGGCCTCGTGGACGAGCGCGTACAGCGGGTGGCCCGCGAACGACAGCAGCCCCAGGACCTCCTCCTGGAAGGCGTCGGACAGTGCGGGGCCCTGCGCGGTGCGGACGAAGGCGTCCTCCAGGAGGTAGTGCAGGCGGGCGCTGCCGTCGCTCTTGCCGAGGAGGATGCCGAGGGACTGGAAGGCCTCCACGGTGAGCCGGAAGCCGTTCGGCAGGACGACCTCGTGCGCGAGCAGGTGCTCGGCGATCCGTCGGGCCCGCTCGACGTCCTGCGGGTAGCGGGCGTAGTGGGCGGCGACCTTGCGTTCGATGCGCGGGTAGGCGGCGCGGTAGACGTCGTCCGCGTGCCCGTCGAGGGAGGGCAGGCCCCCGGTGATGACGGCGGCGCTCAGTCCCTCGGGCGCGGTGGACAGGTAGCTGACCGTGCAGAAGCCGCCGAAGCTCTGTCCGAGTACGGTCCAGGGGGCGCCGCCGGTGATCTCGGGGCGGATGGCCTCGCAGTCGCGGACGATGGAGTCGGCGCGGAAGTGGGCCAGGTAGTCGGCCTGTTCGCGGGGGCCGCCGCGCAGCGGGAGGGTCTGCCGGTTGGCGGGCGTGGAGGCGCCGGTGCCGCGCTGGTCGAGGAGCAGGACGCGGAACTCCTTGAGGGCGCGGCCGAGCCAGGCCTGCTTGCCGATGAACCGGTTCGCGCCGAAACCGGGCCCGCCCTGGAGGTAGACCAGCCAGGGCAGGTCCTTGTCCGTCTTGTCACTCGCGACGACTTCACGCGCGTAGAGCTCGATCCGCTCCCCCACGGGGTCGTCGTGGTCGAGGGGCACGGTGAAGCGGCGGTCGGTGAGGACGACACCGGGCTGGCGGTAGCTGACGGTCAACAGGGCTCCCGAGACGGACGGATTCCAGGGCGCCCACCAGTCCACCACAGATTCTTCGCGTGGCCGACCCCGTGGATCAAGAAAATCCACGCATCGGGCGGTCAGCGGGCCGACAGGCTGGAGCTGCGCACCACCAGCTCCGGCTGGAGGACGACCCTCTTGTGCTCGTGCGCCGCCGGTGCCGTCTCCTCGGTCTCCTCCAGGAGCAGCTCGGCGGCCATCGCGCCCATGGTCACGGCGGGTTGCCGTACGGAGGTGAGGGGGACGGCCGCGGCGGCCGCGAACTCGATGTCGTCGTAGCCGACGATCGCGAGGTCGTCCGGCACGCTCACCCCGGCCGCGAACACGGCCTGCAGCACGCCGAGGGCGAGGAGGTCGTTGGCGCAGAACACGGCGGTCGGGCGGTCGGCGAGGCCGAGGAGCCGGGCGCCCGCGTCGCGGCCCGCGGCCACGTCGAGCCGCTCGGTGGGCAGTTCGCGCAGGGAGTCGGGGCCCAGCCCGGCCTCTGCCAGCGCGTTCAGGGCGCCGGTGCGGCGGTCGCGGACCTGGTTGAGGCCGGGCGGGCCGCTGACGTACGCGATGGAGCGGTGCCCGGCGTCCACCAGATGCCGTACGGCGAGCGCGCCGCCCGCGACGTCGTCGACGGACACCGAGCACTCGGTGGTGCCCTCGGCCACCCGGTCGACGAGGACGAAGGGGATGCCGTGGCGGCGGAAGGTCCTGATGTTGCGGCCGGTCGCGTCGGCGGGGGTCAGCAGGACGCCCCGGACCCGCTGCTCCGCGAAGAGCGACAGGTACTCGGCCTCCTCGCCCGCGCTCTGGGCGCTGTTGCAGACCATCACGCCGAGCCCGGCCTCGCGTGCGGCCCGCTCGGCGCCGCGCGCCACGTCCACGAAGAAGGGGTTGCCCATGTCGAGCACGAGCAGGCCCATGATGCGGCTGCGCCCGGCCCTCAGCTGGCGTGCCGACTCGCTGCGGACGTAGCCGAGGCGGTCTATCGCCGACAGCACACGGGCACGGGTCTCGGACGCGACCGTGTCCGGGCGGTTGATCACGTTCGACACCGTGCCCACGGAGACTCCGGCGGCACGGGCGACGTCCTTGATACCCACCGACTGGGCCATCGGTCGAGGACCTCCAGGGAGTTACGGAGCGGCGGGTGCGCGTTCACATTACCTTCGTGGCGCCGTGGCCAGCGCACCCGCCACAGGTCAGGCGGGCAGGCGGAAGTCGCGGGTGCGCAGCGCCGAGGGCGTCGTGCCGCTGGACCTCTCCTGGTACATGATCGACAGGACGTTGTCCTGGGCGACCCGCGTCTCGTCGATCACGACCTCGCCGAAGGCGTTCAGACCGGCGCCGACGCCGTCGTACAGGACCGCCCAGTCCGTGTAACCGGATGCCCTGGAGGCTGCGGCGACACGGCAGAACGGGAAGATCGCGTACGCGTTGTCGTACCGGTCGAGGATCAGTTTGGTGCGCTGGCTGGAGTTCAGCGGGACCGGTATCTCGGTCTTCTGCCACGCGCCGGAGGGGTTCTTGCGGACGTGGAAGGCACGGCCGTTGTTCGTCCGGTCGGTGACGTAGTTGGTGGTGCACTGGCCGAAGCGGCCGGGGACGTAGCTGATGACGGCGTGCGGCAGGCCGGCCGAGTCCGTGCTCTGGCTCTCCTGGTTCATCAGCGAGTGGTCCGGGCCCAGTGGGTCCACGACCAGCCCGGGGTCGGTGACGGAGACCTTGTCCGAGCCGCCGGTGGTGCCGACGACGGTGCCCGCGTTGTTGCGCCAGGTACGGCCGCGGTCGTCCGAGTAGACGTAGCCGGTGTCGTGGTTGGTGATGCCGCCTCCGCTGCACATCACGGCACCGTTCTGCTCGCGCCAGGTGAAGAACGCGTGCAGCCGCCCGTTCCTGTCGTAGTCGATGCCGTGCAGGTACATGTTGCGGGCCGTGCTGGAGCCGTGCTCGCTGGTGTACGTGCCGGTGGAGCTGGTCCACTCGCCGAGGGCGGTCCAGGACGAGCCGTCGTACTCGGCCAGCGCGTTGCGCCCGTTGCCGGAGACGGCGACGCGGTAGCTCAGCTGGAGCTTCCCCTCGGGCGTGGAGATGAACTGCGGGTAGGTGAACTGCGAGGTGAGCGCGAGTCCGTCGAGCGTGGACTGCGGGGCGCCGAAGCGGCTCACGGTCCAGCTCAGCCCGGACGGGTTGTCCATGAGCCCGGCCACGGACTTGACGTACGTGAAGCCGTCGCTGTGGGAGTCCATGTTGAGGTGCAGCCGGCCGTCGGTTCGGGAGACACCCATGGAGATGACGTTGTGCGAGTCGTCGTACCTGAGGGTGTGGCCGACCTTGACGGTCTCCCAGGTGCTCGCCCCGAGGACGCGGCGGGCCACGACGGCGTTGCGGTCGGCGGTGTACCAGGCGGCGTACTGGTGGCCCTTGTAGGTCAGCAGCCCGTTCTTCTGGAACGAGTTGTTGTTGACCAGGCCGTCGTACGACACGAAGTAGATGGCCCGGGTGTCGAGTGTGGTGCTGCCGGCCGGGGTGAGGGAGGGGCCGGGGGCGGCGGCTCGGGCGACACCGGTGAGGCCGGGGGTGGCCGCGGTGCTCAGCAGGGCGGTCGCCAGCAGAGTGCGTCTTCTCATGTCCGGGGACTCCTGTGCGGGGAGGGAGGCGAACGAGCGGCGGGACGATACACGGTGTCAGGGCAGGTGGAACACCTCGGTGAGGGGTTTCATGGCTTCGTCGGGCCTGGCGCCGTCCAGCGACTCGAAGAACGGCGCCATCTCCGCCTGCCAGCGGGCGTTGACGTCGGTGGCCTCCATGGCGGCCCGGGCGGCCTCGAAGTCCTCGGTCTCCAGGTAGCCCACCAGCAGACCGTCCTCGCGCAGGAAGAGCGAGTAGTTGTGCCAGCCGGTGGCCGAGAGCGCCTCACGCATCTCGGGCCACACGGCGGCGTGCCGCTCGCGGTACTCGTCGAGGCGGTCCGCCCGTACCTTCAGCAGGAAGCACACGCGCTTCATCAACGACCCTCCGGGGATCAGAAGTCGAACTGGTCGATGTTCTTGCTGTCGAACACGGTCGGCTTGCCGAGGCTGATCACGCCGTCCTTGCCGATGGTGTACTCGCCCATGTCACCGGCGGTGAACGTCTCGCCCTCCTTGCCGGTGATCTGGCCGGAGACCAGCGCCACGGCCGTACGGGCGGCCAGCTCGCCGAGCTTCGCCGGGTCCCACAGCTCGAAGGCGTCGACGGTGCCGTTCTTGACGTACTTGCGCATGTCGTTCGGGGTGCCGAGACCGGTCAGCTTGACCTTGCCCTTGTACTTGGAGCCCGACAGGTACTGGGCGGCCGCCTTGATGCCGACGGTGGTCGGGGAGATGATCCCCTTCAGGTTCGGGTACTCCTGGAGCAGGCCCTGGGTCTGCTGGAAGGACTTCTGGGCGTCGTCGTCACCGTAGGCGACCTTGACGAGCTTCATGTCCTTGTACTTGGGGTCCTTCAGCTCGTCCTTCATGAAGTCGATCCAGGTGTTCTGGTTCGTCGCGGTCTGCGCGGCGGACAGGATCGCGAACTCGCCCTTGTAGCCGATCTGCTCGGCGAGCAGCTGGACCTCGGTGCGGCCGAGGTCCTCGGCGCTGGCCTGCGAGACGAAGGCGTTGCGGCAGTCGGGCTTGGTGTCGGAGTCGTAGGTGACGACCTTGATGTCGTTCTTCATGGCCTGCTTGAGCGCGGTGCACAGGGCGCCCGGGTCCTGTGCGGACACGGCCATCGCGTCGGCCTGCTGCTGGGTGAGCGTGTTGACGTAGTTCACCTGGCCGGCGGTGTCGGTGGCGCTGGACGGCCCGACTTCCTTGTACGTGCTGCCCAGTTCCTTCAGGGCCGCCTCGCCACCCTTGTCGGCGACCGTGAAGTACGGGTTGTTGACCTGCTTCGGCAGGAAGCCGACGGTCAGGCCCTTCTTCAGCTCGGCGTCGGGGTTGGCCTTGGCGTCCGAGGCGGCGCCGGCGTTCTCCTTGCTGACGTCCTTCTTGGTGGTGCCGCCGCAGGCGGTGGCGGCGAGGGTGAGGGAGGTGACGGCGGCGAGGGCCGCACAGGCACGGCGGAGGGATGACTTGCGCATGGCGGGTTCCTTATGACGAAGGTGGGCGTGTGACGCGCCCCGGGGGACGCGGGCTGTATCGATGTGCGACGTACGCCGTGCGGGCGGGCCGGCCACAGACGGCCGGCAGCCCGCGCACGGCCTATCCGGTGGAGCGCGCGGCCCTCGCCGCCGAGATCTGCCGTGCGACCCGTGGGCCGAGCACGGAGAGAACGAGCAGAACGCCGGTGACGACGATCTGCGACTGGGCGGAGACGTCTTGCAGGCTCATGACGTTCTGCAACGCACCGAGCAGGAACACCCCGGCGATGGCACCGCCCAACGTGCCCTTGCCGCCGTCGAAGTCGATGCCGCCGAGCAACACCGCCGCCACGACGGAGAGTTCGAGGCCCGTGGCGTTGTCGTAGCGGGCGCTGGCGTAGTGCAGCGCCCAGAAGATGCCGGTGAGGGAGGCCATCAGTCCGGTCACCGTGAACAGTATGAGCTTCTGCCGCTTGACGCGGATGCCCGCGAACCGTGCGGCCTCCTCGCTCGCGCCGATCGCGAACAGCGACCGCCCGAACGGGGTGGCGTGCAGCGCGACCACGGCGATCGCGAGCAGCACCAGGAAGGGCAGGAAGGCGTACGGAATGAAGGTGTCCCCGATGCGCCCGGCAGCGAAGTCCAGGTACTGGGTGGGGAAGTCGGTCACCGCGTCGGAGCCGAGCACGATCTGCGCGATCCCCCGGTAGGCGGCGAGGGTGCCGATGGTGACGGCGAGGGAGGGCAGTCCGAGCCGGGTGACGAGGAGGCCGTTGACCAGGCCGCACACCACGCCCAGCAGCAGGCAGATCGGGATGATCGTCTCGATGGCCATGCCCTGGTTCCACAGGGCTCCCATCACCGCGCCGGACAGGCCGGCGGTGGAGGCCACCGAGAGGTCGATCTCGCCCGAGACCACGAGCAGGGTCATCGGCAGGGCGATCATCGCGATCGGCAGGGTGTTGCCGATCAGGAACGACAGGTTGAGGGCGTTGCCGAAACCGTCGACGGTGCCGAAGGACAGCAGCAGGACCACGATGAGGAGGGCGCCAACGGCCCCGTCCCACCTCAAGGAGGCGGACCAGCGGCCGGCGCGCGGATGCGTCGAGTCAGCCATGGCGGGCGTTCCTCTTCTTCAGGGCGGAGGCCACGCGCAGGGCGACGATGCGGTCGACCGCGATGGCGAGGATGAGCAGGATGCCGTTGATCGCGAGCACCCACACCGAGCTGACGCCGAGGGCGGGCAGCACGCTGTTGATGGAGGTCAGCAGCAGGGCGCCGAGCGCGGCACCGTAGACGCTGCCGGAGCCGCCGGTGAAGACGACACCGCCGACCACGACGGCGCTGACGACGGTGAGTTCGTAGCCGTTGCCGGTGCCGGAGTCGACGTTGCCGAAGCGCGCCAGGTACAGGGCACCCGCGAGTCCGGCGAGGGCGCCGCAGAAGGTGTACGCGGCGAGGATCCGCTTGCGGACCGGGATGCCGGCGAGGCGGGCGGCCTCCGGGTTGGACCCGAGCGCGTACAGCTCGCGGCCACCGCCGAAGTGCTTGAGGTAGTACGCCGTCGCCACCAGCACCGCGAACGCGATCAGCGCCAGCCAGGGCACCGCGGAGATGCCGCCGGAGCCGAAGTTCACGAATCCGTCCGGGAGGTCGGCCGCCGTGATCTGGCGGGAGCCGACCCAGATCGAGTCGATGCCGCGGATGATGTACAGCGTGCCGAGCGTGACGACGAGCGCGGGTACCTGCCCGAGGCTGACGAGGAGCCCGTTCAGCAGGCCGAAGCCGACGCCCATCAGGACCGCCAGGACCACGGCCACGAGCGAGTTGCCGCCGCCCTGGAGGTAGGTACCGGCGGCGAAGGCGCTGATGCCGAGCGTGGAGCCGACCGACAGGTCGACGTTGCGGGTGATGACGACCAGCGACTGACCGGTGGCGACCAGCACGAGGATGGTCGCGTTGAGCAGCAGGTCCTTGATGCCCTGCTCGGTGAGGAACTCGCTGTTGCCCAGCTGGGTGATGACGATCATCACCAGGAAGACGACCAGGATGGCGAGTTCGCGCATCTTGAAGACGCGGTCCACGAGCCGGGTGCCGCTGGACTTGGGCACCTCGGCGGCGGGGGCTGGGTTCGGGGCGGTGACCGTCACGCGGCCCTCCCCGTGGCTGCGGCCATCACGGATTCCTCGGTGGCGTCGGAGCGGGGGATCTCGGCGGTGAGGCGGCCCTCGTGCATCACGAGCACGCGGTCGGCCATGCCGAGGATCTCGGGCAGGTCGGAGGAGATCATCAGGACGGCCACCCCGTCGGCGGCCAACTCGCTGAGCAGTCGGTGCACTTCGGCCTTGGTGCCGACGTCGATGCCGCGGGTGGGCTCGTCGACGATCAGTACCTTGGGGCCGGTGGCCAGCCACTTGGCGAGGACGACCTTCTGCTGGTTGCCGCCGGACAGTGTGGAGACGGCGTCGGCGATCCGCGCGTACTTGACCTGGAGTTTCACGGCCCAGTCGAGGGAGCGGCTGCGTTCGGCGCCGCGGTCCATCAGCCCGGCCTTCACGGTCGTACGCAGGCCGGTGAGACCGATGTTGCGCTCGATGGACATGCCCATCACCAGGCCCTGGGCACGCCGGTCCTCGGGGACGAGGGCGAGCCCGGCGGCCATGGCGGTGGAGGGGGCGCCGTTCGTCAGCGCCTTCCCGTCGACCTCGACCTCGCCCGCGTCCCAGCGGTCGACGCCGAACACGGCGCGGGCGACCTCCGTGCGCCCGGCGCCGACGAGTCCGGCCAGGCCGACGATCTCGCCGCGCCGCACCTCGAAGGACACGTCGGTGAAGACGCCCTCCCGGGTCAGCCGGCGCACGCTCAGCGCCACCTCGCCCGCCTCGACCTCCTGCTTCGGGTAGAGCTCTTCGAGATCGCGGCCGACCATCCGGCGCACGAGGTCGTCCTCGGTCATGCCCTCGACCGGCTCGCTGGAGATCCAGGCGCCGTCGCGCAGGGTCGTGACCCGCTGGCAGATCTGGAAGATCTCCTCAAGGCGGTGCGAGATGAACAGCACGGCGGCGCCCTGCTCCCGCAGCGTGCGGACGACACCGAAGAGGCGTGCGACCTCGCTGCCGGTGAGGGCCGCGGTGGGCTCGTCCATGATCAGGACCCGGGCGTCGAAGGAGAGCGCCTTGGCGATCTCGACGATCTGCTGGTCCGCGATGGACAGGCCGCGGGCCGGGCGGTCGGGGTCGAGTTCGACGCCGAGGCGCCGCATCAGGGCGAGGGTGGCGGCGTGCGTGGCCTTGTGGTCGATGCGGCCGAGGGCGCGCTTGGGCCGGCGGCCCATGAAGATGTTCTCGGCGATCGACAGGTCGGGGAAGAGCGTGGGCTCCTGGTAGATCACGGCGATGCCGGCGTCACGGGCGTCGGCCGGGCCGTGGAAGACGGTCGGCTCGCCGTCCAGCAGCACCTGGCCGGCGTCCGGACGGTGCACCCCGGCGAGCGTCTTGATGAGGGTCGACTTGCCCGCGCCGTTCTCACCGGCGAGGGCGTGCACCTCTCCGGGGAACAGCTCCAGGGACACGTCCCGCAGGGCGCGCACCGCTCCGAAGGACTTCGAGATGTCCCTGAGCGCCAGCACCGGGGCCGGACCCGTGTCGGACGGGTGGGTCATAGGGGCTCCTCGACGACGCCCGCGGGTCGGGCCTCACGGCGTCGTGAAAGGTTTCAACTGGGTAGCCGGGACGTTAGGCACGAGTCACAGGTCACGTCAATGGGTTCGTATCGAAATTCTTTCGATAGTCAGAGGTCACATACTGGTCACGGCGGACGCTCTGCGCGCCAGGGGTTGACAGCCCCTCCGGGGCCTCTTAGCTTCAGCTGCTGAATCGTTTCAGGCGGACCTCCTTCCAGACGGCCGCCGCCCGTTGTCCGGACCCGATGTCACAGGAGCCCTGAAGTGACCGAGCTCGCCGCGGTGAAGGCCGCGCTCAAGACCCAGGCCGTCGAGACGCCGTCATGGGCGTACGGGAACTCGGGGACCCGCTTCAAGGTGTTCGCGCAGGCGGGTGTTCCCCGCACTCCCCGGGAGAAGCTGGACGACGCCGCGAAGGTGCACGAGTACACCGGCGTCGCGCCGACGGTGGCGCTGCACATTCCGTGGGACACGGTGGACGACTACGCGGCGCTCGCGCGGTACGCCGAGGACCGCGGCGTGAAGCTGGGCGCGATCAACTCCAACACGTTCCAGGACGACGACTACAAGCTGGGCAGCATCTGCCACCCCGACGCGGCGGTGCGGCGCAAGGCTGTTGATCATCTGCTGGAGTGCGTCGACATCATGGACGCGACGGGTTCACGGGATCTGAAGCTGTGGTTCGCCGACGGGACGAACTATCCCGGCCAGGACGATGTGCGCGAGCGCCAGGACCGGCTCGCCGAAGGGCTCGCCGAGGTGTACGAGCGGCTCGGCGAGGGGCAGCGGATGCTGCTGGAGTACAAGTTCTTCGAGCCCGCCTTCTACACGACCGATGTGCCGGACTGGGGCACGGCGTACGCGCACTGCCTGAAGCTCGGGCCGAAGGCGCAGGTCGTCGTCGACACGGGGCACCACGCGCCGGGTACGAACATCGAGTTCATCGTCGCGACGCTGCTGAGGGAGGGAAAGCTCGGCGGGTTCGACTTCAACTCGCGGTTCTACGCGGACGACGACCTGATGGTGGGGGCCGCGGACCCGTTCCAGCTGTTCCGGATCATGTACGAGGTGGTGCGCGGGGGCGGATTCACGCCCGACGTCGCGTTCATGCTCGACCAGTGCCACAACATCGAGGCCAAGATCCCGGCGATCATCCGGTCGGTGATGAACGTGCAGGAGGCCACGGCGAAGGCGCTGCTGGTGGACCGGGAGGCGCTGCGCTCCGCGCAGGTGTCCGGGGATGTGCTGGGTGCCAATGCCGTGCTCATGGACGCCTACAACACGGATGTGCGGCCGTTGCTTCGTGAGGTGCGGGAGGAGATGGGGTTGGACCCCGACCCCCTTGCGGCGTATGCCGCGTCCGGGTGGGCTGCGAAGGTCGTGGCGGAGCGGGTTGGGGGGCAGCAGGCGGGGTGGGGGGCCTGACCGCTGCTTCTCGTCTGCCGGGTGAGGCCCGGTCGCAGGCTGCGGGCCGTGTGTGGCTGGTCGCGCCCGCGCGGCGGAGCCGCACATGGAACACAGCCCCGCGCCCCTGAGGGGGCGCTCCCCGTACCCCATTCTTGAGAAGGACGGAACAGACATGGCAACCCACCCCGAAGCCGCCGCTCTCCTCGCCCGTTCCCATCGGCTCGGCGCCGATCCCCGTAACACCAACTACGCCGGCGGCAACGCCTCCGCGAAGGGCACCGAGACCGATCCGGTGACCGGCGGGGACGTCGAGCTGATGTGGGTGAAGGGGTCCGGAGGCGATCTCGGCACGCTCACCGAAGCCGGGCTCGCCGTGTTGCGGCTTGACCGGCTGCGGGCGCTCACCGAGGTCTATCCCGGTGTGGAGCGCGAGGACGAGATGGTGGCCGCGTTCGACTACTGCCTGCACGGGAAGGGCGGAGCGGCTCCCTCCATCGACACCGCCATGCACGGGCTCGTGGACGCCGCCCACGTGGACCACCTGCACCCCGACTCCGGTATCGCGCTCGCGTGCGCGGCCGACGGGGAGAAGCTGACCGCCGAGTGCTTCGGGGACAGCGTGGTGTGGGTGCCGTGGCGTCGGCCGGGCTTCCAGCTCGGGCTGGACATCGCCGCGGTGAAGGCCGCCCATCCGCAGGCCATCGGGTGCGTCCTCGGCGGGCACGGGATCACGGCGTGGGGTGACACCGCCGAGGAGTGCGAGCGGAACTCGCTGCACATCATCAGGACCGCCGAGACCTTCCTCGCCGAGCGGGGCAGGCCCGAGCCCTTCGGGCCCGTCATCGAGGGGTACGACGCGCTGCCCGAGGCCGAGCGGCGGGAGCGGGCCGCCGCGCTCGCGCCGTACGTCCGGGCGATCGCCTCTCAGGACCGGCCGCAGGTGGGCCACTTCGACGACTCCGGCGTCGTCCTCGACTTCGTGGCCCGCGCCGAGCACCCGCGGCTCGCCGCGCTGGGGACGTCCTGCCCCGATCACTTCCTGCGGACCAAGGTGCGGCCGCTGGTGCTGGATCTGCCGCCCACGGCTCCGCTGGACGAGGCGGTCGCCCGGCTGGGCGAGCTGCACGCCGAGTACCGCGAGGAATACGCCGCCTACTACCAGCGGCACGCCGAGCCCGGCTCCCCCGCCATGCGCGGCGCCGACCCGGCCATCGTCCTCGTCCCCGGCGTGGGCATGTTCTCCTTCGGCAAGGACAAGCAGACCGCGCGGGTGGCCGGTGAGTTCTACGTCAATGCGATCAACGTGATGCGCGGGGCCGAGGCCGTGTCGACGTACGCGCCGATCGAGGAGTCGGAGAAGTTCCGCATCGAGTACTGGGCGCTGGAGGAGGCCAAGCTCCAGCGGATGCCGAAGCCCAAGCCGCTGGCGACGCGGGTCGCGCTGGTGACCGGTGCGGGGAGCGGGATCGGGAAGGCCATCGCGCGGCGGCTGGTGGCCGAGGGGGCGTGTGTCGTGGTCGCCGATCTGAACGGCGAGAACGCCGCCGCCGTCGCCGAAGAGCTGGGCGGGTCCGACAAGGCCGTCTCCGTCACCGTGGACGTCACGGACGAGGAGCAGATCGTCGCGGCCTTCAAGGCGGCGGTGCTCGCCTTCGGCGGGGTCGACCTCGTCGTCAACAACGCCGGCATCTCCATCTCCAAGCCGCTGCTGGAGACGACCACGAAGGACTGGGACCTCCAGCACGACATCATGGCCCGCGGTTCCTTCCTCGTCTCGCGCGAGGCGGCCCGGGTGATGATCCGGCAGAAGCTCGGCGGCGACATCGTCTACATCGCCTCGAAGAACGCCGTCTTCGCCGGGCCCAACAACATCGCGTACTCCGCCACCAAGGCCGACCAGGCGCACCAGGTGCGGCTGCTGGCCGCCGAGCTGGGCGAGCACGGTATCCGCGTCAACGGCGTCAACCCGGACGGGGTCGTGCGGGGCTCCGGGATCTTCGCCGGCGGCTGGGGCGCCCAGCGTGCGGCGGTGTACGGGGTGGAGGAGGAGAAGCTGGGCGAGTTCTACGCCCAGCGGACCATCCTCAAGCGGGAGGTGCTGCCGGAGCACGTGGCGAACGCGGTGTTCGCGCTGACGGGCGGCGACCTGACGCACACCACCGGGCTGCACGTCCCGGTCGACGCCGGCGTGGCCGCCGCCTTCCTGCGGTGAGCACACCGATGAGTGCGACCACGAGGTCCTTCGCCGCGGTCGACCTCGGCGCGTCCAGCGGGCGCGTCATGGTCGGCCGGGTGGGGGCCGGCTCGCTGGAGCTGACCGAGGCCCACCGCTTCCCGAACCGGCCGGTGCGCGTGCCGGAGGGGCTGCGGTGGGACGTCCTGTCGCTGTACGGGGGCGTGCTGGACGGGCTGCGGGCCGCCGGTGCCCGCTGCGGTGGCCGTCTCGACTCCGTGGGCATCGACAGCTGGGCCGTGGACTACGGACTGCTGGACGCCGACGGCGCCCTCCTCGGCAACCCGGTCCACTACCGGGACCCGCGCACCGAGGGCGTCGCCGAGAAGGTGTGGGCCACACTGCCCCCCGCCGAGCTGTACGCGGCGACCGGGCTGCAGTACGCGCCCTTCAACACCCTGTACCAGCTGGCAGCAGCCCGTGAGTCGGCCCAACTGGCCCATGCGAAGCGGCTGTTGCTCATTCCCGACCTGCTGACGTACTGGCTCACGGGCGAGCCCGGCACCGAGCTCACCAACGCCTCGACCACCCAGCTGATCGACCCGCGCACCCGTGACTGGGCGTATGGCGTGGCGGCACGGCTCGACATCGACCTGGAGCTGTTCGCGCCGCTGCGCCGGCCCGGGGACCCGGCGGGGCTGCTGCGGCAGCGGGTGCTGGAGGAGACGGGGCTGACCGGTCCGGTGCCGGTGACGACGGTCGGCTCGCACGACACGGCGTCCGCGGTGGCCGCCGTCCCCGCCACCGGTGAGCGCTTCGCGTACATCTGTACCGGCACCTGGTCCCTGGCGGGTCTGGAGCTGGACGCCCCCGTCCTCACCGAGGCGAGCCGGGCGGCCAACTTCACCAACGAACTGGGACTGGACGGCACGGTCCGCTACCTGCGGAACATCATGGGGCTGTGGCTGCTCCAGGAGTGCCTGCGGGAGTGGGGCGAGACGGATCTCGGTGAGCTGCTGCGGGCGGCGGGCGAGGCGCCGGCGTTGCGGTCGGTGGTGGACGCGGGTGACGCGGTGTTCCTCGCGCCCGGACGGATGCCCGAGCGCATCGCCGAGGCGTGCCGGGAGTCGGGGCAGCCCGTGCCGGACACTCCCGCCGAGATCACCCGCTGCATCCTCGACTCGCTCGCCCTCGCCCACCGCCGGGCCGTCACCGAGGCCCAGGAGCTCGCCGATCACCCGGTCGACGTGGTCCACGTGGTCGGCGGCGGCACCCGCAACGCGCTGCTCTGCCAGCTCACCGCCGACGCCTGCGGGCTGCCGGTGGTGGCGGGCCCGGCCGAGGCCGCCGCGCTCGGCAACGTCCTCGTCCAGGCGCGGGCCCACGGGCTGGTCGGCGACCGTGCCGCGATGCGGCGGCTCCTGGCGCGTACGCAGCCGCTGGAGCGGTACGAGCCGCGGGGCGACACGGCGGCGTGGCAGGCGGCTCAGGCCCGGCTCAGCACGCGGTGAGCGGGCCCCCTCCCCGTCGGCGCGCCCACGTCGTAACCTGCACTCATCCGATGATCGATCCCAAGGAGCCGCGATGCGTGTCGCCCTGTTCCTGACCTGCGTCAACGACACGCTCTATCCGGACACCGGCCGAGCCGTGGTGAACCTCCTGACCAGACTGGGCGTCGACGTCGACTTCCCGCTGGCGCAGACCTGCTGCGGGCAGGCCCACTACAACACCGGGTACCGGCATGAGGCGGAGCCGTTGGCCCGGCAGTTCTCCGATGTCTTCCGGGGCTACGAGGCGATCGTGACGCCGTCCGGGTCGTGCGGCGCGATGGTGCGGGAGCTGTATCCGCGCATGGGTGAACGGGCCCGTGCGGAGGGGCGCGGGGACACGCTCGCGCGCACGCTGGCGCCGGTCGTGCCGAAGACGTACGAGCTCACCGAGTTCCTGGTGGACGTGCTGGGTGTGACGGACGTGGGCGCGTACTACCCGCACACGGTGACGTACCACCCGACCTGCCACGGGCTGCGCGGCCTGGGCCTGGGCGACCGTCCCCGCCGGCTCCTGGAGGCGGTCAGGGGACTCGAACTGCGCGAGCTGCCCGGCGCCGACGAGTGCTGTGGCTTCGGCGGCACCTTCGCGGTGAAGAACTCCGATGTCTCGGCGGCCATGGGGACGGACAAGGTGCGCAACGCCGAGTCCACGGGCGCCGAGGTGCTGTGCGCGGCCGACAATTCCTGTCTGATGCACCTCGGAGGCACGATGACCCGGCTGCGGACCGGGATGCGTCCGGTCCACATCGCCGAGATTCTTGCGAGTACGGAAGAGGAGCCCCTGGGATGAGCGGAACGTTCGTGGGGATGCCGGCCTTCCCGAAGGCCGCGCACGACGCCGTCAACAACCCGACGCTGCGCGGCAACCTCCGCCACGCCACCCACACCATCCGCGCCAAGCGCGCCAAGGCGGTGTCCGAGGTCTCCGACTGGGCGGCGCTGCGCGAGGCGGGCAAGCAGATCAAGGACCACACGCTCCGTCATCTCGACCGGTATCTCGTGCAGTTGGAGGAGTCGGTCACACGGGCGGGCGGCACGGTCCACTGGGCGGCCGACGCCGACGAGGCCAACCGGATCGTGACGGGCCTGGTGAAGGCGACCGGCGAGAGCGAGGTCGTCAAGGTCAAGTCGATGGCCACGCAGGAGATCGGACTGAACGAGGCTCTGGAGGCCGAGGGCATCCACGCCTACGAGACCGATCTCGCCGAGCTCATCGTGCAGTTGGGCAAGGACCGGCCGTCCCACATCCTCGTCCCGGCGATCCACCGCAACCGCGGCGAGATCCGCGACATCTTCGCCCGTGAGATGAGCGCGTGGGGCCGCCCGGCGCCCGACGGCCTCACCGACACGCCCGCCGAACTCGCCGAGGCCGCCCGCCTCCATCTGCGCGAGAAGTTCCTGCGCGCCAAGGTCGGCATCTCCGGCGCCAACTTCATGGTCGCCGAGACCGGCACGCTCGTCGTCGTGGAGTCCGAGGGCAACGGCCGTATGTGCCTGACTCTGCCCGAGACGCTGATCTCGGTCGTCGGCATCGAGAAGATCGTGCCCACCTGGCAGGACCTGGAGGTGTTCCTCCAGACCCTCCCCCGCTCCTCGACGGCCGAGCGCATGAACCCGTACACGTCGATGTGGACGGGCACGACGGACGCGCAGACGGCGGACGGTCCGCGCACCTTCCATCTGGTCCTGCTGGACAACGGCCGCACCGACACCCTCGCCGACCAGGTCGGACGCCAGGCCCTGCGCTGCATCCGCTGCTCGGCGTGCCTCAACGTCTGCCCGGTGTACGAGCGGGCGGGCGGCCACGCGTACGGCTCGGTGTACCCGGGCCCGATCGGCGCCATCCTCAGCCCCCAACTCCGGGGCACGGCAAGCGAGATCGACGCCTCCCTGCCGTACGCGTCCTCTCTGTGCGGGGCCTGCTACGAGGTGTGCCCGGTCGCCATCGACATCCCCGAGGTGCTGGTGCACCTGCGGGAACGGGTCGCGCAGGGCGGCCAGGTCACCCGGCAGGGCACCAAGGTGGTGCTCAAACCGGCGAAGGGGCACGCCGCCGAGCGCGCGGCGATGCGTGCGGCCCGCTGGGCGCTCAGCCACCCGGGCGCCCTGCGCACCGGTCAGCGGCTCGCGTCCCGCACCCGCCGCCTCCACCCGCGGGCGTTGCCGGGACCGGGAAAGGCGTGGACCGGGAGCCGCGACCTGCCCGCCGTCCCCGCGGAGCCGTTCCGCGACTGGTGGCAGCGCACGCAGGGCGGAAAGGAGAACGGCAAGTGAGCAGCAGGGACGCGATCCTGGGCCGCGTACGACGCGCGCTCGCGGACGTACGACAGGACGACACGCCGTACGACGAGATCATCGACCGGAGTTATCTGCGCGAGCACGGCCACCGGAGCGTCGAGGAGACGGTGGACCTCCTCGCCGAGAACCTGGCCGACTACCGGGCGCTCGTGCACCGCTGCACGGAAGAGGAGCTGCCGGAGGTGCTCATGCGGCTCCTGGCCGAGCGGGGGTCGACCAGCGTGCTCGTCCCGCCGCAGCTGCCGCCCTCCTGGTTGAAGGCGGTGGACGCGACCCGTGTCCACGACCGCGCGAACAGCACCCCGCACGAACTGGACCGGGTCGACAGCGTGGTGACGGGGTGCGCGCTCGCGATCGCCGAGACCGGCACCATCGTCCTGGACGGCTCGCCCGACCAGGGCCGTCGCCGCATCACTCTCGTCCCCGACCACCACATCTGCGTCGTACGCGTCCCCGGCCAGGTCGTCTCCTCGGTGCCGCAGGGCCTCGAACGCCTCGACCCGGCACGCCCGATGACCTGGATCTCCGGTCCTTCGGCGACCAGTGACATCGAGCTGGACCGCGTCGAGGGGGTGCACGGCCCGCGCACCCTGGAGGTGGTGCTCGTGAGCGGTCAGCCCCGGGCCGAGGTCGTCCCGTAGCGTCTGGTGCTGCCGCAGGCGGGCCCCGCCGCTGCGGGACCCGCCGCGGAGGCGCTCCGGCTGGTCAGGTCAGCAGGTTGCAGTGCGCGGCCGGCCATGACGCAGGATCCCGCTGGTCAGGGCGACGGCTCGCACTCCGCCAGAGCCTTCGCGGCCACGCTCAGGTCCGACACCAGCCCGGCGTACGCGGCCTCTCGGTCCTTGTCGGAGGCGCGCAGAATGGCCGACGGGTGCAGCGTCGCGACGACGTACGCGCCCTCCTCCTCGCCCGGCATCCGGAGCAGGGCACCGCGGTCCTTCGTGACCCGGAACGAGCTGCCCATCAGGGCCTTGCCCGCGGTGGCGCCCAGGGCCACCACGACATCGGGACGCGTCAGGTGCAGTTCGGCCAGCAGCCAGGGGCGGCAGGCGGAGATCTCCCGCAGGTCCGGCGCCTTGTGGATGCGGCGTTTGCCGCCCGGGGCCACGGTGAACTTGAAGTGCTTGACCGCGTTGGTCACGTACGCCTCGTCCCGGTCGATGCCGGCCTCCTCCAGCGCCTTGCCGAGGAGCCGCCCGGCCGGCCCGACGAAGGGCTCGCCCCGCCTGTCCTCCTGGTCCCCCGGCTGCTCGCCGACCAGCACGATGCGGGCGGACTCGGGGCCCTTGCCGAAGACGGTCCGGGTGGCGTTCTCATGCAGGGGGCAGCCCTGGCAGCGGGCGGCGGCCCGCCGGTGTGCGTCGAGGCCACCGCTGCGGGGCAGATACGGCCCGGCATCGTAGGGCCGGCCGCCCCTCGTGTTCTCCCGCGTGGTCTTCGAGGGGCACATGGGCCTCACCTCCAGCGAATCCGAGTACCCCCTCGGTCCCCGCGAAAGCGTCGCGGCCGCCCCTCAAGATGCGGGCAGTCGCTCACCGCAGTGCCATGGAGACAAGAGACGGCTCGCGTCACGCGGGAGGGACGATGCCCTCACAGAGCCATCCGGAAGGCAGCGGGCCCCCGGAGACGGCGACCGACGCCACCGAGCGGATCTTTGAGCTCGAAGAAGAGGTTCACCAGCTCAAGGAGGCCGTCACCTCGCATGCCGTCGTCGACCAGGCGATCGGCATGATCGTCGCCTGGGCCCGGGTCACGCCCGACCAGGGCTGGTCGGTCCTGCGGGAGGTCTCGCAGCACACGAACATCAAGCTGCGCAACATAGCCGAGATGATCATCATCTGGGGCCGCAACGGCGAGCTGCCGCCGGAGATCCGGGCCGAGCTGGAGGACACCCTCGACCGCTACGGGCCCACCCGGCTCCCGTAGGACCTACCCGGCTCCCGTAGGCCCACCTGGTTCCCGCAGGAATCGGCGCTCCCTGAAGCCCGTGGCGGAGCTCCGGCGTGTTTCAGCGGCTTCATCCTGGTTAGTTCGGAGCGGTGAGGGACCGTTCTGACGAACCCGTCCCGGGAGGGTTCGACAGTGAGCTCACCGTCCGGCCGCCCGGTCGAGAATTCTCGACCGGGCGGCCGGATTGACCGGGAGGCTCGGTTGAACCGGGAGGAGGCTGGTTGGGGGCGCCACAGACTTCTCTCTGGTCACACGGACTCGGTCAGCATCTCGTCGCGCAGGCGGGCGCAGCAGCCGCTGATCAGCCGGGAGACGTGCATCTGGGAGATGCCGAGTTGCTGGGCGATGTGGCTCTGCGTCATACCGCGGAAGAACCGCAGGTAGAGAATGGTCCGCTCACGTTCCGGGAGCGCGCGCAGACACGGCTTGACGGACTCGCGGTCGACGACGAGGTCGAAGCCGCCGTCCGGTCCACCGAGGGCGTCCCCCAGCGAGAAGCCGTCGTCGCTGCCCTGGAGCTCGGCGTCCAGCGACAGCGTGCTGAAGCAGTCCAGAGCCTCCATGCCGACAAGCACGTCCTCCTCGCTGAGATGGGCGTACTCGGCGATCTCGCCGACGGTCGGACTGCGTCCGGAGACCTCCTGCGACAGGTCCTTCGACGCCGAGCGCACCCGGTTGCGCAGGTCCTGGACGCGGCGCGGCACGTGCAGGACCCACATGTGGTCCCGGAAGTGCCGCTTGATCTCTCCGGTGATGGTGGGGACGGCGTAGCTCTCGAAGGCGTTGCCCCGCACCGGGTCGTAGCGGTCGACGGCCTTGACGAGGCCGAGCGCCGCCACCTGACAGAGGTCTTCGAGAGACTCGCCGCGCCCCCGGAACCGGACGGCGATCCGCTCGGCCATGGGCAGCCATGCCTGGACGATGTCGTCACGCAACGCCTGGCTCTCCGGCCCGTCCGGCAGCGCCCGGAGCCGGTCGAAGGCGTCGGCCGTGTCGGGGGCGTCGTCGTGCGGATGTTGCCTCGTTCTCACGGTGATGCGCATACGCGTCGCATCTCCCTCCACGAGTGACCGGGCAGTCACCATGGGAGGGCGCGCACTCGGACCGCACGGGGAGACACTCGGGGCCTGGCGCACCAGCTCCCACGGACGTGCCTCCTGTCCGAAGCACTACCCGCTCATTTCCCGCCTTTCGGACTAAAGAAACAATTCGGACGGACTCATTTCCGATGACCTGATGATGCGGGCCGTCGAGCTAACCCGGTGACTTGGCGTAACCCGTCGCCATGCCACCCGCGAAGTCGTACAGCACGCACTGTTCGTCACCCACGACCCAGGCGTCGTGTCCGGGCGGGACGACAAAGGCCTCGCCGGCTTCGAGCTCGGCCTCCTCACCGCCCTCCATACGGATACGCATACGTCCCTGGACGATATAGCCGGTGTGGTGGACCTGGCAGTGCTCGGTGCCCATGATCGGTGCCACGGACTCCGTCCAGCGCCAGCCGGGGTCGAAGGTGGCCACGGCGAAGTCCAGTCCGGTCAGATGGACCGCCTCCAGGTGCCCGCGCGGGAAATCGCGCCGTTCGTCGGGCTTGCCGACCATTTTCGCCTCAATCATGACGGCTCCTTCTGTTCCGGCAATTCCGCTCCCCCATGTCCATCGTCCGTCTGTCAAGCCGGGACTGCCATCGGAGGGACAGCGGTGACGGGCACGGCTCGTGCGGGCCACCACCGTGCGCGACCGCCGTCGGCACGACCCATCCCGTGGTGCCGACGAGGGGCGGGACGCCGGGTGGGGGTGGGTGACGTGGGAGCGGCACCCACCCCCGTGGGTGACGTGGGAGCGGCACCCACCCCCGTGGACGATCAGCTGCACTTACGTCCGGTGTTGATGCACTGCGTCATCTTCTTCATCAGCCGCTCGTCGAAGACGTTGATGAAGTCGTCGTGGTCGGTGACGGGCTTGTGCGCCTGCTCGGGGAAGCCGTCCACGGCGAAGAACGGTCGGGTCTTGCCGTTGTCCTTCACGCTGGGCGCGTCCGCGTCGTACACCAGACGGTGGACCAGCTGCGGAATGGCCTTGAAGCCGCTCGGGCACGCGCCGCTCGCGTCGGCGAAGGCCACGTGCGTACGGTGGTTGGCGCTGTCGATGTTGCTGCCGTCCCAGCAGCTCTGGTACTTGAACGTACGCACCACGTCGCTGCCCGACGGGCAGAGGGGGTACTTGTCCTTCAGCTGCACCTTGTTCTCGAAGCCGGTGCAGCTCCAGGAGGCATTGGCGTTCGCCGTGCCGTTGGTGAACGCCTTGGCGTCACCGGTGATGATGCGCAGGAACTTCGGCATCGCCACCACCTTGCCGCGGGGGTTGCCGACGAAGGTCAGGGTGGACTTCTTGGCCGTCAGGATCTTGCCGGTGTTGCCCTCGGCGCCGCCGCCCTGCTGGTCCGCGTCGAACTCCTTGGTGCCGTCCTGCAGACGCAGCACCGGCCAGTAGTAGGAGGACTTGTCGCCGCGGTTCTGGCAACTGGTCTTTGCCTTGGCGAAGTCCTGGTCGGTCGCGAAGGCGTTGTTGGACTGGTTGCCGACGTAGTCGTGCGTGTGGTGTGCGCCGTTGGTGACACCGGGCGCGACGATGACGTTGTCGGTGTTGTACAGCTTGTTGGCGTTCACGCCGCACTTGGTGGCGAAGGTGCCCGTCGAGGCCTTCCCCGACTTGCGCGGTGCGCTCACATTGGGGCGGACCTTGGTGATGTCCACGTAGTCGGCGGCGACGGGGCCGTTACCGGCCGGTTGTCCGGCATTGCCGTTGCCGCCGCCCTGGTTGCCGCCCTGGTTGTTGCCACCCCCCTGGTTGTTGCCCTGACCGGCGTCGGTCTGGTTACCACCGGTGGACAGCAACGTGCAGGCGGCCAGAGCCTCAAGGCCCTGCGGCTTGGCGCCCGAGCGGCCGATGGCGATCACGATCCGGTCGATCGTGGCCGTCCGCTTGTCCTTCAGCGGGCCCACGATCGCGTTCTGCGCGAAGCCGGCGTCCTGCTGCATGGCCCGCTGGGACGTGGAAAGACGCTGGTATGCCTCGGCTATCTGCTTGTCGAGGAGCGCCAGTTCCTTGTCCACCTGAGACCGGGCCCGGTCGGGAACCGCCTTTAACTGCTGGCCGACGTCGGGGCAGTCGATGGTGGAGGTCGGGGTCGCCGCCGACTGGTTCTGGGCGGAAGCCTGCGCCGTGCTGGTCTCACCGGCTGAGGCGTAGATGTTGGCCGCCACGATTCCACCGGCTCCCATGGCCAGCGCTGCCACCGCGCCCACAGCTCGAACGGTGGTCTTCGATCTCTTTCGCGTGTTGCGTCTCATCAGGCCTCTCTGAAACTTCCTCTGAGCCGGCGGTTGCGTCCGGTGTGTGTGAAGCTCCCTTCGATACGGATCTGAGCGCCACATGTTCAGCGAAGTCTCAGATTCATGGTTTCCTCCATGAACGAACCAGACATGAGGGAACGAATCCGGCACCAGAGGCGAGTCACCCACACCGCCCCACGCCGGAACGGCCGTTGAGCAAAAAGATTCGTGGTACAGCTATTTCAAGCCAACGGTGCAGCACAGAGCTAGTGACTCGCGTCACGACCAGAACGACCAAAAGACACACTATGAGCTCTGGCGACTGAAGGATTTACCCGCCTGACCTGGGTCTCTAACCTCCCGGCAACAGCTGCCAGAAGGCACGCGTTCAAAGGAGAACCATGGCCAGATCCAGCCACCTCGGCTCACGAGACGTCGCCGCCACGGGCACCACACCCGGGCTCGCTCACCCCGCCCGTCGCCGCTCCGCGACCGCGCTCGGCGTGGTCCTCGCGCTCGGACTGCTGACCGCCTGCGGGGGCGGCGACAAGCCCGCGGTGGCGGAGAACAAGATCAGCACGGGAAAGGTGCCCGTCTACTACCCCAAGGACTACAACGCCCTGATCGCGCAGGCGAAGAAGGAGGGCGGCAAGATCACCGTCTACTCCAACCTCGGCGACGAGAACATGGCGCCCATCGTCCGTGACTTCAAGAAGAAGTACGACTTCATCAAGACCGTCTCGGTCAACGAGCTCGACAGCGACGAGCTGTTCCAGAAGGTCCTCTCGGAGAACGCGGCCGGGAGTTCGCCCGCGGACGTGCTGATCTCCAGCGCGGCGAGCGCCTGGGCGAACTTCGCGCAGCGCGAGGGCACGGTGATGGAGTACAAGACCCCGGAGCTCGCCGCACTCGGCGACGAAGCGGAGCTGCTGCCCAGCGTCTACTCGCTGTCGCAGGACCCGATGACGATCGCCTACAACACGAGCCTGATGGAGAAGCCGCCGACCGGCATGGCCGACCTGGCCAGAATCGTGAGCGCCGACGAGGGCAAGTTCAAGAACAAGGTGACGGTCCGTGACCCGGAGGGCTCGTTCGGCTTCTCGGTGACCAAGGCGCTGACCGAGGGCAACCCCGGGGCGTGGGACGCGCTGAAGACGATCCTCCCGCTGACCCGTCCGGAGACCTCCTCCGGGACGCAGCTGGAGAAGATCGTCTCCGGTGAGTACACGGCGGGCTTCCTGATCAGCGCCTCGCCCGCGTACCCGGTCGTCGACGACAGCGCCGGGCTGGTGAAGATCGTCTTCCCTGAGGACGGCACCGTGGTCCTCCCCCGTGGCATGGGCATCTCCGCCGAGGCGCCGCACCCGGCGACCTCGAAGCTGTTCATGGACTTCGCGCTCTCCACGGAGGGCCAGCGCGCGGTCGCCGAGGGCGGACTGGCCTCCTACCGCGAGGGCGTCAAGGGCCGGGGCCTGCACACGTACCAGGAGGTCGTGGACAAGGTCGGCGAGGACAAGATCATCCACGTCGACTACTCCGCCGTCGCGAAGAACGACGCCGACGCCTGGCTCGAACGCTTCAACGGCCTCCTCAAGAAGTAGGCAGCCCGGGACGATCGGAGTCAGAGCAGATGTCAACCCTCACCCCGCCGGTCCGCACGTCGGCCGACGAGCACCAAGAGACGTTCAAGCCGCCGCGTTACCGCCGCCCCCTCGGCATCGGACGGGATCAGGTCGTCCAGTACGCGGTCCTCGCGTTCCTCGCCGTCCTCGTCCTGGCTCCGATCGTCCCGACCCTCTACCAGAGCGTGCGCAACCGCCCGCTCTACGAAGCCGGAGGAGCCTTCACGGTCCGCGGCTACGTCGACCTCTTCACGGACGCGGGCTTCGGCGAAGTGGCGCTCAACACGCTGCTGTTCGCCGGACTGACCACGCTGCTGAGCCTCGCCATCGCCATCCCGATGGCGATCGTGGTGGTCCGGACGAAGCTGCCGGGCGGCCGGCTGATCGCGCTGGCGATGCAGTGGCCGTTCTTCATCTCCTCGCTGATCCTCGGCTTCGGCTGGATCATCATGTATGGCCCGGCCGGGTTCGTCAGCATCAAGGTCCAGCAGATCTTCGGCGGCGTGCCGTGGAACCTGTACTCGATTCCCGGGATGGCCCTCACGGAGGCCGTGGCGCTCGCGCCCATCGCCTATGTGTTCTGCGCCAACGCGCTGCGCCAGTCCGACGCGTCCCTGGAGTCCGCGGCCCAGGTCTGTGGTGCCGGACCGCTCAGGATCCTGGGGCAGGTGGTCGTCCCGCTGCTGCGGCCGCCCATCGTCTACAGCGCCATCCTGGTGTTCTCCGTCTCCATCGAGACCCTGAGTGTGCCGCTGCTGTACGGCCAGCCGGTGAACATCGACGTGTTCTCGACGTTCCTTTACCACAACGGCCTGCAGTCGGTGGACCCCGACTACACGATGCTGGGCGCCGCCTCGACGATCATCCTGCTCGTCACCCTGACCCTGGTGGCCGTACAGGCCAAACTCCTCAAGGACGCCGCGCGGTTCGTCTCCGTGCGCGGCAAGGTGACCCGCCCCCGCAAGCTCGACCTGGGCTGGCTGAAGTGGGTGAGCATCGCGTTCATCTGGTGCTACGTCATCATCGGTGCCCTGGTCCCGATCGGCGGCCTGGTCTTCCGCTCCTTCACGCTGGTCTTCACCCCGCTCCAGTCGCCGCTGAAGACGATCACCACGCAGAACTACAAGATCGTGTTCGACTCGGACAACTACGTCCAGTCCCTCTGGAACAGCCTCATCGTGGCCGGCGTCGGCTCGGTGGTGGTCAGTGCCCTCGCGGTGGTCGCGGTGATGGTCGCCCGCCGCTCCACCTTCCGCTTCGGCCGGGCCGTCGAATACCTCGCGCTGATCCCGCAGTCGCTGCCCGGCATCATCATCGGTATCGGCTTCTTCTGGGCCTTCGCTCTCGCCCCGTTCGGCGTCGGCGAGTTGCTGCAGGGCACGGTCTACGCCGTCATCATCGCCTTCGGCATGCGCGCCCTGCCCAGTGCGTTCGGCTCGGTCGCCCCCGCGATCATGCAGATCGGCGGCGAACTCGACAACGCGGCCCGGGTGTCCGGCGCCGACTGGCTGATGACGTTCTTCCGGGTTCTGCGGGCCCTCGTCACCCCCGCGTTCGCCGGAGCCCTCGTGCTCACCTTCGTGATCATGCTCAAGGAGTACTCGCCGGCCGTGTTCCTGAGCTCCGCGGACAACAACATCCTGGGAACCACCATGCTCAGCCTCTGGACCCAGGGCCGGGCCGGATCCGTCGCCGCGCTGGCAACCCTCCAGATCGCCATCACCGCGGTCTTCGTCGCACTCGCAGGACTGCTCATGAAGGGAAAGCACCATGCCTGAGGTGACCGTGAAGAACCTGGCCAAGACGTTCGGGGACAACTCCGTCCTCCGCGACGTCACCTTCACCATCAAGGACGGCGAGTTCTTCACCCTCCTGGGAGCCAGCGGCTGCGGCAAGTCCACCACCCTCAACTGCATCGCCGGTCTTGAACAGCCCACCGAGGGCTCCATCACCGTCGGGGGAAGACCCTTCGTCGACTCCTCGGCCGGGGTGTTCCTGCCCCCCGAGGAACGCAACCTCGGCATGGTGTTCCAGTCCTACGCGCTCTGGCCGCACATGACCATCGCGAAGAACCTCGCCCTGCCCCTCAACATCCGCAAGGTCCCCAAGGACAAGCAGAGGACCCTGATCCACGACGCGCTCGACAAGGTCGGTCTCGCCGACCTGAGCGACCGCTACCCGCACCAGCTCTCCGGAGGCCAGCAGCAGCGGGTCGCGCTCGCCCGTGCCCTGGTCTACTCACCGACGGTGCTGCTGCTCGACGAGCCGCTGTCCAACCTCGACGCCAAACTCCGGGAGCAGGCCCGCGCCTGGCTGAAACGACTTCAGGAGGAACTGGGCATCACCACCGTCTACGTGACACACGACCAGGAGGAGGCCCTCGCCCTGAGCGATCGCATCGCGGTCATGGAGGGCGGCAACATGATCCAGATCGGCACACCGCACGAGATCTACGAACGGCCCGCCGCCCCGGAGGTGGCCGCCTTCGTGGGCCGCTGCAACTTCCTCACCGGCCGCGTGATCGGGCAGGAGGGCACGCGGTACCGGATCCTCCTCGACTGCAGCGACGACGTGGTGCAGGTCGACAGCGACGAGCGCGTCCCGGCCGGCCACTCCGTGACCGTGGCGATCCGGCCCGAACGGCTGGAGGTCGTCCCGAAGTCCGGTACGCCGTCCGACGTCAACCAGTTGAGGACCCAGGTCCTCACCAGCTCCTACGTCGGCTCCCGCTACGAGTACGACGTCCGCCTCGGAGACCAGGCCGTGCAGGTCCTCAGCGGCAACGGCGGCCTGGCGGGCGAAGTGGTGCTCGTCTTCGATCCGGCTCAGGCGCTCCTGTACCAGGACAAGGTCGAACTCCCCGAGGAACAGCGCGACCTGCTGACCGTCACCTCGTGATCTGACCGGGTGGGACACAGCCACCACACGCCGGGGCCCGGAGAGTCCACCATGACTCTCCGGGCCCCGGCGTACGCGGTCCCGCGGCTGCTCGTGCGCGTGACGTGTCGCGCCGAAGCCCAGTCCGCTCCGCGCGCCGGCGGCCGGGGCGCGCGCAGCGTGCGAGGGGAGGCAGATGGCGGAGTCCGAGCGCCGACTACGGTTGCTGCGTTGCCGTCTGTGTCCCGGAATCACCGGGACCGGGAATCGAGGAGACCGAACTGTGGGACTGTGGTGGGGCAGGGCGCTGGACGCCGCCCGGATCGACGCGGCGGAGCTGCGCGCCGACTACACGCGGCAGCGGCGGATCGTCGCGCGCTACCGCCCCAGCGGCTACCTGGCAACCCGCCTCCTCGTGCGCCCCGAGCACCTCCCGCATCTCCTGGCCGTCACCGCTTTCATGCACCTCTCCGACACTCTCCTCGACAGCGGCCCGCGCCCCGAGCGCGCCGCCGCCTTCGCGCGCTGGGCGACGCAGGTCCGCGAGGGAATGGCCGGCGGTACCGTCGAACACCCCGATCTCCGGGCCCTTGTGCATACGATGACCGTCCACCCGCCGTTGCGCACGTATGTGACGGACTTCCTCGCCGCCGCCCCCGCCGACCTCGACTTCGCGGGCTTCGCCACCGAGGCGGACTACCAGTCATACGTCGACGCCTACGTTCTTCCCGCGTTCATGCTGATCGCCGGCCTCCTGACGGGTGAGGACACCCCGGCCGGGTACCGCGAGGCCTGCCGTACGTACATCGACGGCAGCCAGCGCCTCGACTTCGCCAACGACCTGGCCGAGGATCTCGCAGAGGGCCGCCTCAACCTCCCCCAGGAGACTCTGGACGCGTACGCGGTCACCCGCGCCGACCTCGAATCCGCCCGTGACACCCCCGGCACCCGCGCGCTGCTGGCCCACGTGCTCGGCCGGGCGCGTCAGTCGCTGGCCGCCGGACGGCCCCTGGCCGACCTCGTACCGCCCGAGGGCCGTCCCCTGTTCCGCGCCATGATCGGCATCGAGGACCTGACGGCCGAGGCGGCGCAGGCCAAGGGGGCGGCGCTGCTGCGCGGCCCCGCCCGGCCCCCGCTCCCCAGCACTCTGAAACTGCTCTTCAGCGAGCGGGCTCGGGCGAAGCGGAGTGCGGTGACGACGACCGGGCCCGGGACCGGAGCCGGAACAGCCGGAAGTCGTAGCGGCGCAAGGCCCTGAGCAGGAGCGCAACGGCGGCGCGCAGGGGGCTCGGGACGGCATGACGTCGGCCCCCTGCTCGCCGTAACGTGTTTCACCCTGGCTCGAATTGCCCAGTTCGTTGCAGATATGATGCGTTTTTCTTTGAGGCGAATACGGCACCGTCGTCAACGCGGCGGCCGAAGGGACGCTGTCCGGCTGTCACCGGTGTTCCTGACCTTCCTCATCACCGCGCTGGCGTTCGCGACGCCGAGGGAGATCGCCATAAGCCGCCTCCTGCCCGCCGCGCCTGCCCTGGCCGCCTCGATGTGGCCCGTGCTCCCCACGATCCTGCTGGGGACGTGCTGCCTGCTGGCCATGCTCGGCCTGAGCCTCGTCTACACCGACCTGGGGACGCCCTACACATCGGCTGCGATCGTCGCGGTCACCTTGGCGGCCGCATACGCGAGCCATGTCCGGCTTCGACGGGAGGAGGCCCTCATCCAGATCCGGCTCGTCGCCGACACCGCCCAGAAGGTGCTGATGCGCCCCCTGCCGAGCCGCCTGGAGGACATCGAGATCGAGTCGCTGTATGTGGCAGCCCAGGCGCAGGCCCGGATCGGCGGCGACTTCTACGAGGCGGCCGCCACACCGTACGGGGTCCGGCTGCTCCTCGGCGACGTACGGGGCAAGGGCCTCTCCGCCGTGGGTGCGGCCTCGGCGGTGATCAGCTGCTTCAGAGAGGCCGCGCACGACGAGGCCGACCTGAGGGGCGTCATCCATCGCCTGGAGACCAGCATCACCCGCCACAGTGCCGCCTTCCCCGCCCAGGACATGCCGGA
This sequence comes from Streptomyces bluensis, assembly GCF_014650715.1. Lineage (GTDB taxonomy): Bacteria > Actinomycetota > Actinomycetes > Streptomycetales > Streptomycetaceae > Streptomyces > Streptomyces bluensis. The sequence continues at coordinate 62,109 of NZ_BMVM01000032.1, forward strand.
GCGATTCGCCACCGCCCTGCTCGCCGAGATCCCACGGGGCGGCGGCCAGGTCCGGCTTCTCAACTGCGGGCACCCCCCGCCGCTGCTGGTGCGCAGCGGGAGAATGCGCGTTCTGGAGCCCACGGCTCCCTCTCCGCCTCTCCACCTCGCGACGCTCATCGGAGACCGCTACCGCATCGACACCGTGGCCTTCGCCCCGGGCGACCGGTTGCTGCTCTACACCGACGGTGTGACGGAGACCCGGGACCGCACCGGCGACTTCTTCCCGCTGCAGGACTGGATGCGCGGGCAGGACCCGGCGTCGCCCCCGGGGCTGCTCGACCGGCTTCACCGGGACCTGCTCCGTTTCAGCGGCGGACGGCTCGACGACGACATCGCCGCGCTCGCCGTGCGACGCCCGGAGCACCGGGTGCGGGAGCACCCGGCGTAGGTCCTGTCGCGGACGGCCTGTCGCGGACGGCCTGTTGCGGACGGCCTGTTGCGGACGCCGAGCCGATCACCCCCGTTGCGGCACGACCGCCACGGGACAGGGGGCGTGGTGCAGCAGCGTGTGGGCCACCCGGCCGAGCTGGAGTCCGAAGTGGTCCTGCCTGCGCTGTGCGCCGACGATCACGAGGTCGGCTGCGTCCGAGCGGCGCAGGAGCACCTTGCGGGCCGGCCCCTCGACCGCGTCGGGGCGTACCCGCACACCCGGGTGGTCCGCCACCGCGTCGTGCACCAGGGCGTCGAGCAGCGCCGACGCCCGCTCCCTGGGGTAACGCGCCGGTTCATCGGCCGACGGAAGGCGGTGGGTGGTCTGGTGTGCGGGGGCGCGCCACGCGCGTACGACGTCGAGGGGGCACCGGCGTGCCTCGGCCTCACGGAAGGCGAACCGCACGGCCTCACCGCTCGTGGCGGGGTTCCCCGCGCCGAGCAGGATGCGTTCGTGGGTGCCGGCCAGTGCGGCCTGGTCACCGCGGACCACGATCACCGGGCAGTGCGCGCGGGCCGCCACCACCAGTCCGACCGAACCGAGGAGCATCCCCTTCAGCTCACCACGGCCGCGTGAGCCCGTCACCAGGGCGGAGGCATGGAGACCTTCGCGCAGGAGGGCGTCCACCGCTTCCTCGGGGACCACCTCGGCCGAGACCGTCACATCCCGGTTGCGCCGCCGGGCACGCTCCGTCGCGGCCTCGACGACGGTCTCCGCCATCACCTGTTCGGACGGGCGCTCACGGCCACCCGTCATGACGGCGCCTTCGTAGTGTGCCCACAACGAGGCGTACACGAGCCGCAGGGGCAGACCGTGCCGGGCCGCCTCGTCCACGGCCCAGTCGACCGCCAGGAGGCCGGCATCCGATCCGTCGACACCCACGACCAGGGGGAGTTCCATCCGTCCCACCGCCTTTCGCTTCCCTCTGCCCTCCCTCTCCCCGTCTGTCCCTCGGGCAGGTCACGGCTGGATGTCGAGTACCTGCGACGCCGGGCGACGGGGTGTGCTGGGACCTTGGGGGCCGTATCCCAGGCGAATGATCATCTGCGTGTAGCCCGTACCGGACACCGGGTCGCGCAGCGGCCAGCGCAGGTCGGTCCACTCAAGGGGCTGGGTGGCGAAGGAACTGGACAGACCCTCGACGGTGGCCAGCAGAAGGACGCGTTCCAGGGCCTGGCCGGCCCGCAGCCAGTCCTCCGGGCGGTCGTAGAGCGTGCTGACGAGGGCCAGCTGAGGCGTCCGCTCGAAGTCGGCGAAACCACGGCCCGCCACCTGGCGAGGGCCCGCGAAGTCGCGCACGGGGGCCTTGCCGCCGCGGATGCGTGGCCCGAAGGCGTAGGCCGGGACTCCGTCGTCGGTCGTGTTCGCCGACGGGGGGCCGACTCGGGTCCACTCGGCCAGGTCCTGGTCGCTGCCGCGGTCGGTGAGGTTGCGTGCCTCGGCCTGCCGGACCAGTTCCAGCACCTCTTGCAGATGCCATGCCGTGGGGAACGTCAGCATCGCTCCCTCAAGGCGAGCGGCATCGGCGAGTGCTCCGCGCACGTCCTCGGGGATCTCCGTCTCCTCGAACGGGAAGCGGCTGCTGTGCCGCCGGTGGATCGCCGGATACAGCGCGCCGAGGTCGCTCTCACCGCTCCGGGATCCGGTCAGCCGTACGCCGGCGAGCAGCGCCCGGTCGCTGAGGTCGGGCAGCAGCCGGGTTTCCGGGCACCAGCCCTCGTGGATGACGGCGACCCTCAGGTTCAACAGGGCGGCGCCGCAGCCGAGATGAAGGCCGCGGGCGTCGGGGTCGGAGTGCGGCATGACGCGCCCGAAATCGGCGCGCAGCTCGAAGGTGCGACTGCGCCGCAGATAGCGGAACCGCCAGGGCTGTGCGTTGTGCATCGACGGGGCGGCGGCCGCGTCGCGCACCAGGGCCGTCACACGGTCGTCGGACGGTGCTTGCCGGTTCACCGGAACCTCCCTCGCGGGTCGGCGGCCCACCGCGGTGGGGCCGCTCTCCGGTTGGTCGTGGGATACGCGACGGGAGGGCGGCGGCCCCCTGCCGCTCACTCGTCGGCCGGAGTGATGCGGCGGCCCCTCCCGGCTCCGCCCTGAGCTCGCATGATCGCCGCCCCTTCCTCACAATGGTGCTGTATCCAACGTGCCACGCCCGGCACACCGCCGCACGGGACGAACACCCCCACGCACCGCCCCGAGCCGACCGGCCGTCACGTCCCGTGAGGAGAGGCGAGATGTACCACCGAACCGTCGCGGACCTCATGACCCGAGACGTCGTTCGCGCACGGCGGGACCTGACCTTCAAGGAGATCGTCAAACTCCTCACGGACCACGGCGTCACCGCCGTACCCGTCGTCGACGAACTGGACCGCCCGCTGGGTGTGGTGTCCGAGGCCGACCTGCTGCGCAAGTCCGCCGACCAGACCGACCCCTCCGGCCTGACCGCGATCCCCCACCTTCAGGCGTGGGAACGGGCCAAGGCCGAGGGTGCGCGCGCCGAGGAACTGATGTCCGCACCCGCCGTGTGCGCACGCCCCGACTGGACCGTGGTCGAGGCCGCCCGCCTGATGGAGGTCCAGAAAGTGAAACGGCTGCCCGTGGTCGACGAGGCGGACCGGCTCGTGGGCATCGTCAGCCGCTCCGACCTGCTCAGGATCTTCCTGCGCGGCGACGACACCATCCACGACGAGATCTCCCAGGACGTACTGCGGAACACCATGGGACTCGACCCCTCACAGGTGACGGTCCAGGTCCGCGAAGGCCGGGTCGAGCTTCATGGCGCCGTGGAGTTCAGAAGCCTGATCCCCATCATCGAGCAGCTGTGCAGGAGAGTCGACGGCGTCGTCTCCGTCACCGGGCACCTCACCTACCCCACGGACGACGCGCACCACTCCCCCACCGGCAGCTGAGACGCAGGCGGCGGAGATCCCCTGTTGCCCAGGAGTCCCGCAGGGGCGACCGTGGAGGTGAGGTAGCGAGGGAGTGAGTATCGTGCGAGCGCTCGTCTACCACGGCCCCCAACACAGTTCCTGGGACACCGTCACGGACCCCGCGATCGAGGAGGCCACCGACGCGATCGTGCGCGTCGACGCCACTACCGTCTGCGGAAGCGATCTGCACATCCTGCGGGGAGATCTCCCCGAGGTGAAGCCGGGGACGATCCTCGGCCACGAGGCCGTGGGCGAGGTCATGGAGATCGGCAGCGGCATCCACGACCTGCGCCCCGGCGACCATGTGATCATGTCCTCCGTCTCGGCCTGCGGCCACTGTCAGCCGTGCCGTGACGGCATGTACGGGCAGTGCCGTGGGGGCGGCGGGTGGATCCTGGGGAGCCTGGTCAACGGCGCGCAGGCCGAGTTCGTACGGGTGCCGTTCGCCGACCACTCCACCCACCGACGGCCCTTCGACCTGCCGCTCGATGACGCGGTCCTGCTCGCCGAGGTTCTCCCCACCGCCTACGAGGTGGGAGTACGCAACGGACATGTGACCCCGGGAGACACCGTCGTCGTGGTGGGCGCCGGTCCCGTCGGTCTCGCCGCGGTCGTCGTCGCGCGGCTCTACTCACCGCGCCGGATCGTCGTGACGGACCTGTCCGCCTCGCGGCTGGAGGCCGCCGCCCGGGTGGGAGCCGATGCCGCCGAACTGCCCGGCCGGATGATCGCCGAGTTGTCCGAGGGACCGGGTGCCGACGTGGTCATCGAGGCCACGGGGGAACCGGAGGGCTTCGTACTGTGCACGCGTGCCGTCCGCGCGGGCGGGCACATCGCCAACATCGGCACGCACGGCAAGCCGGCCACGCTGCACCTCGAATCACTGTGGCGCAAGAACGTGACGATCAGTACCGGCCAGGTGGACACGTCCTCCACACCATGGCTGATGCAGTTGGTGGAGTTCGGGCGACTGTCTGTCTCCCGGCTCGTGAGCCACACCTTCGGTCTCGACCGGATGGAGGAGGCCTACGAGGCGTTCGCACACGGCACCACGACGGGCGCCCTCAAGGTCGTGCTGCACCGCGAGTGAGGGGCCCTGACAGGCAGGAAGTCGTCCGCGCCGCGTGTTCCGAGGCTTCCGCCGGCATGCGGGCCGCCGTCGACGCCGACCACGACCGGCCGGGGCCGGCCCGTGTGTACCCGTCATGGCCACCTCCGGCCGCGCCGCCCGGGGGCGGTGCTCATCCATGTCACCATGCGGCTGACGTCCGAGAGCGAGACGATGCCGACGAGCTCGCCGTGATCCACGACCAGGACCCGGTGCTCGGCACCCCGCTCCATGCGCGGCAGCAGATCCGCCACCGGGCTCTCCGGCCCCACCACGACGACCTCGGACAACGGCACCATCACCGACCTCACCGGCACGGTCTGTGCCTCGTCGTGCGGCACCCGTCTGGCGCTGTCAAAGGTCACCAGCCCGACCGGGGCCCCGTCGTCGGTCACCGGGAACGCCGAGTGCCGGAAGCGGTAGTGCACACCGGTGAGGAAGCCCGCGACCGTGGTGTCCGCGGGCACCGTGAGAGGTTCCGGCGTCATGACGTCCCGCACCGGGACCCCGGCGAGCACGCCCCGCAGCTGGGCCTGCCGTCCCTCGGTGGTGGCGGCCGCGATGAGGAACCAGCCGATCAGTGCCAGCCAGAAACCGCCGAACGAGCCGGTCCGCAGGAACATGACCAGCCCGAGCACCACGAGCAGCCACCCGAAGACCCGCCCCGCCATGGTCGCGCCGGCCGTCGCCCGCAGCCGGTCTCCCGTGCGCCACCACAGGAACGCGCGCAGCAGCCTGCCGCCGTCGAGCGGGGCGGCGGGCACCGAGTTGAAGACCGCGAGCAGCACGTTGATGGCTGCCAGCCAGGCCACCATCTCCACCACGATCCCGGACGCGGACACCAGGTGGAGGAGCCAGGTGCCGAGTGCGAAGAGCCCACCCAGGAGGAGGCTGACGAGCGGGCCGACGCCGGCGATCCTCAGTTCCGCGCCGGGGCTGGACGCCTCGGACTTGAGCCGGGCGGCCCCGCCCAGGAGCCACAGCACGATGTCGTCCACCTCGACCCCGTTGCGCCGGGCCACGACGGCGTGCGCGAGCTCATGGGCGAGGAGCGAGACGAAGAAGACCACGGCGGTGCACAGGCCGGCCGCCCAGTACACGCCCCAGCCACGCCCTGGATACACGTGGGGAAGGCGGCCCTCGGACAGGCCGAACGCGATGATGCCGAAGATGAACAGGACGCTCCAGTGCACGCCGATGCGGACCCCCGCGATGCGTCCCAGAACGAACGTCGCCCGCACAGCTCTCTCCCTGCTCGGACCCACGGGCCGTGGAAGGACGACGCCTGTGGCCTCTCGTCCCGCGGATCCTCCTGACTTCCAGTACACCCTCGGGGCCACGGCTTCGCGCGCCGGAGGCCCGGCATGCCGTGCGCCCAGGGGCCCGCTCTTCCCCGGCGCCACTTAGACTGGGAGACGTGGTCCGGCCCAACGAGGAGGTCGAGGCGCTCCTTCAGGAGTACGCGGACCTCATCGCCATCACCGGAGGCGACGCGTTCAAGGCGCGCGCCTACGAGAAGGCGGCCCGTGCGATCGGCGGTTACCCCGCCGATGTCTCCCACCTCGACGTCGCGGGTCTGAGGGAAATCCCGGGCGTGGGCAGGTCGATCGCCGAGAAGGTCGTCGAGTACTTCCGCACCGGCCGCGTCACGGTGGTCGAGGAGACACGGGCCAGGATTCCCGCAGGGGTACGGCAGCTCATCGCCATCCCCACGCTCGGCCCTCGGAAGGCGATGACCGTCTATGAGGATCTGCACATCTCCTCGGTGGGCGAGCTGGCCGACGCCATCAGGGCGGAGAAGCTGCGCGACCTGAAGGGCTTCGGGGAGAAGACCGAGGCGAACATCCTGCACGGCATCGCCCTCATGCAGCAGGCAGGCGGGCGGATCCCGCTGAGCACCGCCATGGAGTCCGCCGAGGAGATCGTCGCCGAACTCTCCCGGATCGCGGGCTGTGAACACTGCGCGTACGCCGGTTCGCTGCGCCGCATGAGGGAAACCGTCGGCGACATCGACATCCTCGTCGCCGCCGACCGGTCGGCCCCCTTCATGGACGCACTCACCGAACTGCCCTCCACCGCCGAGGTCATCGCCCATGGCGAGAAGAAGACCTCGATCCGTACCGTCAAGGGCGTCCAGGTCGATCTGCGCGTGGTGCGACCGGACTCGTGGGGCGCCGGGATGCAGTACTTCACCGGCTCGAAGGCGCACAACATCCGTACCCGCACGATCGCCGTCCGCCTGGGGCTGAAGCTCTCCGAGTACGGCCTGTTCGAGACGGAGGGCGGTGAGCGGGTCGCCTCCCGGTCCGAGGACGAGGTGTACTCCCGGCTCGGCCTGCCATGGATCCCGCCCACGCTGCGCGAGGACCGGGGGGAGATCGAAGCCGGCCTGCGGGGCGAACTGCCCGAGGTGGTGACGGAGAGCGACATCAGAGGCGACCTGCACACCCACACCGACCTCACCGACGGCCTCGCCCCGCTGGAGGAGATGGTGGCAGCGGCCGCCGAGCGGGGCTACGCGTACTACGCGGTCACGGACCACGCACCGAACCTGTACATGCAGCGCATGACCGACGAGAAGATCCTCGCCCAGCGCGAGCAGGTGCGTTCACTGGACGGCAGGCACCACAGGATGCGGCTGCTGCACGGCACCGAGCTCAACATCGACGCGGACGGGGCGGTGGACTGGCCCGACGACTTCCTCCAGGGCTTCGACATCTGCGTGGCCTCGGTGCACTCCCACCTCAACGTCGGCCGCAGGGCGATGACCCGACGGATCGTACGTGCCTGCGAGAACCCCCACATCAACGTCATCGGCCATCCCACGACCCGTCTGATCGGCAAACGGCCGGGCGTCGACGCCGACCTCGACGAGGTGTTCGCCGCCTGCGCCCGCACCGGCACGGCCCTGGAGATCAACGCCCAGCCCGACCGCCTCGACCTGGGCGACGAGGACATCCTCCGCGCCCGGAGCCACGGCGCGAAATTCGCCGTCAGCACCGACGCCCACTCCCTCCTCCACCTCGCGTACCTCCGCTACGGAATCGGGATGGCCCAACGGGGATGGCTCACTCCGGAAGACGTGATCAACACATGGCCGCTGGCTCGACTGCGCCGGTTCCTGCGCAAGGACCGCGCGGACTGAGACGCCTCCTGTTTCCACGCCGTGGCCCGCGAATCGGCACACCCAGAAGCCGTGAATACGGCTTATTGTTGAATATCTCAGTTTGTACTGAAAGGGAAAAGTTCAACTCATGCATGCGCGGCTGGCGTTGCTCAGCGCGGTGAGTCCCGGTCTCCCGGAAAGCGAAGTCTTCCGGTTGGGACTGCACCATGCCGCGGGCGAGCTGTGTGCTCTCGGCGGCATGGTCCACCTCTGTGGCCCCACCTCCGCGCTGTGCCTGGTGTCGGCGGTCGGCCTGCCCCCGGACATCCCCCGCTCCTGGGGGCTCATCGACCAGGAGAGTCAGGTGGCCCCCGCACGGGCCCTGCGCCAGGGCAGCGCCGTATGGATGCCGCCACCGGCGGCAGACACGCCATGGCCCGGCACGCGCACGGGCCTGGCCGTGCTCCCGGTGTCCGCCGGGGGCCGCATCATGGGCACGCTCACCGTGCTGACGGGCGACCGGGGCGAGCCCACCCCGCAGGAGTGGGACTTCCTCCGGGCCGTCGTCGCCTGGACCGAGGAGCGCATGGTCCAGGCGCCGAAGGTGACCATACCCGCGGCGACGGAACCCGACGGTGAGCGGCCGCAGCAGACCGTTGGGGACCTCAGGGTCGGATGGTGGGACTGGAACCTCCAGACCGACGAGCTGATCTGGGACGCGGCGGTCATGGAGTTCTACGGCACCAAACCGGCCGACTACACCGGCACGATCCAGGACTGGATGCAGATCCTCCACCCCGACGACCTGGCGCCGACACTGACGGAGGCGCAGCGGGCGATCCGCGAGCACTCGGTGTACGAGGCCACATACCGGGTACGGCGCCTGGACGGTACGTACGGCTGGTCGCGTGCCCGCGGCAAGCCGACGTACGACGATCAGGGTGTACCCCTCCGGATGGTCGGCGTGAGGTGGGAGAGCGGCGAGTGGCCCTCCGCCCGTGACGCGCTCAGCCGGGCCCTGCGCCACATGAGCGACATCTTCCTGACGGTGGACGCCGAGTGGCGCATCATCTTCGTCAACCGGGAAGCGGAGCGCACGCTCGGTTCGTCCCAGGAGGAGTTGTTCGGGCGTGTGCTGTGGGACCTGCCCGCCGCGCAGCGGATCCCGGACCTGGAGCGCCGCTGCCGGAGAGCCGGCGCCGAGGAGACACCCGCCAGCTTTGACGTAGGCATACCGGACACAGGGCGTCGCTACCAGCTTCGGCTGGTCCCTGGCCCCGTCGGCCGGGCCATCTATCTGGCGGACGTCACCGAGAAGCGGCGTATGCAGGAGGAACGCGAGGCGGCCGAGCGCGCCGCGGCCGAGCGGGCGGCCCAGGTCGCGGAGCTGACCGCGGCACTCGCCAAGGCGACGACCTCACAGGACGTGGTGGACGCGGTCGCGCAGCGGGTGCTGCCACCGTTCGACGCCGTCGGACTCGTAGTGCAGGCCATCGAGGGGAACCAACTCCTCGCCATCGGGGTGGTCGGCTACGCGGACGACTTCCTCGACCTCTTGAACAGCCGCTCCACAGCGGCCACCCTGCCGGGCTGGAGTGTGATCGCGTCCGGAGAACCGGCGTTCCTGTCCTCGCCCGAGGAGTACGTCGCATACGCGCCCCACCACGCCGACCTCCCGGGAATCGGCCACAAGCAGGCCTGGGCGTTCATGCCGCTGACAGTGTCCGACCACACGTTCGGGGTGTGCGTCGTGTCCTGGGACCGTCCGCGCCTGCTCACCGCCGACGAGCGCTCGCTGCTGACCACGATCAGCGCCCTCGTCGCACAGGCCCTGGAGCGGGCCCGGCTCTACGACGCCGAGCACAGCCGGTCCCGTGAACTCCAGCGCAGCCTGCTCCCCCGGGACCTGCCCGACCTGCCCGCCTGCGCGGCCGCCGCCCGCTACCTCCCCGCCGGGCAGGGCATGGACGTGGGCGGCGACTGGTAC
>NZ_BMVM01000033.1 GCF_014650715.1 Streptomyces bluensis
CCACCTTGGCCGCATCGGCCTTCGGCGAGGCGGGATCCCAGCTCTCGGGCAGGAACAGGCGCCAGTCGACGGCCGCCGAGGCACTATCGGAAGCCAGGTGCAGCGAGACTCCGGCCTGGCAGTTGGTGACCTTGCCCGCGGTGCCGGTGTACTGCCTGGCCACGCACGCCGAGGCATCCCCGTCCTTGAGGAAGCCGGTGTCATCGATGATCAGCGCGGTCGGCTTGATCACCTGCTGCATCCGCCACGCCAGACGGGCCCGCACGTGCGCCGCATCCCAGGGGCTGGAGGTGATGAAGTGGGCCAGGGCTTGCCGGTTGCCGTCCTCACCCAGCCGGGCGGCCATCGGCTCCACCGACTTACGCCGCCCGTCCAGCAACAGTCCCCGCAGATAGACCTCGCCCCACCGACGCTGATCCGCCCGCGCGAACGGCTCGAACATCTCCGCCGCGAAGTCCTCCAGATCACACCGGACCGCAGCCAACTCCCCGCCCATCACACCCGGTCAACGACACACCCCCTCAAACGGACACGCCACCAGCAAACGAACCTGACCAAGCACTACTAGGTGCTGTCGGCCTAGAGGTACGGCCCGCCCGTGCGTGGCTCCTCAAGGCCGCCCTCGCCGCCGACGCCGGGCGGGAGGGCGCGACGCATCTGCTCCAGCTGAGCCCGCGCGGCCATCTGCTGCGCGAACAGCGTCGTCTGGATCCCGTGGAACAGCCCTTCGAGCCAGCCGACCAGCTGCGCCTGCGCGATCCGCAGTTCCGAGTCGCTGGGGATCGCCTCGTCCATGAAGGGCAGGGAGAGCCGCTCCAGTTCCTCGACGAGCTCGGGAGCCAGCCCGTCCTCCAGCTCCTTCACCGAGCTGGCGTGGATCTCCTTGAGGCGGGCCCGGCTCGCCTCGTCGAGGGGTGCCGCCCGCACCTCCTCCAGAAGCTGCTTGATCATGCTTCCGATGCGCATGACCTTCGCAGGCTGCTCCACCTGCTCCGTCACCGGAACCTCGCGGGAGTCGTCGTCTCCTCCGCCGCCCAGAGCCATACCGTCCTGGCCGACGACCAGGATCTGTGGGTTCTCGGGCGACCTTTCGTTCCTCGGCATCTCCATGGCGCTATTCTCTCGCACCGTTCCTGCTCCCCTTGACCCGGCTGGTCCACGGTGTCGCGGGGGGGGGCGCCACCCCCGCGGTTACCAGGCCGCCCGGGATGCCGAGAAGGTTGCGGTATGTGACGCTTTTGTCACTGTCCACGCCCTTTCGCACCGGGAAGGGAGCACCGACGTGGCTCCATTCCTCACGGTCCGGTGTCTGACGGCCCTGGCGCTCATGGTCCCGGCGGCCCCCGTCGTGACGGCCCCGGTCGTGACGGCTCTGGTGCCGCCGGTAGACATCGCGCCTCCCCCGTACGCCGCCGGGCCCACCCCCCGCGCCGAGGAGTCCCGCGCGGGCAGCAGCGCGGGCGAGGGGCGGGAACGGCCGGGGCGGGCCGATGTGGACCCCGAGCCCAGCGAGACGGCGGCGGACGGTCCGACGGACAAGGCGACCGCCACGGCCCCGGACACGGACACGGATCCGGGTTCGCGCACAGATCCGCCGGGTTCGGGCACGCGTCCCGCGCACCCGGAGCCCGGCCGGCCCACAGGCGGACCCGACACCCCCGATGAGCCTCGGCAGTCGGGCACCCCCGACCGTCCGTTCTCCGGTGTCACCCGGCGGGACGCCGTCGAGGGACCCGGGGGGCGGGCCCTCCCGCTCGGCGGGGGCCTGATCCTCATCGGGCTCGGCCTGGGGCTGGCCTTCGTCGGCCTGCGCGTACGACGGCCGTGAGGCTCCCCAGGCCGCTGCCAGGGCCTGAGGACCTACGGCGCCACCAGCAGCACCTTCCCGACGTGCCCGCTCTCCTCCAGCACGTGGTGGGCCGCGGCCGCCTCACTCATCGGCACCTCGCGGTCGATGACCGGACGTACGTGGCCGGCGGCGACGAGCGGCCACACGTGTTCCCGTACGGCCGCGACGATGGCGGTCTTCTCGTCGGCCGGGCGGGCCCGCAGGCTGGTCGCGCTGATCGCTGCCCGCTTGCCGAGGAGCACACCGATGTTCAACTCGCCCTTGGCTCCGCCCTGTAGGCCGATGATCGCGAGGCGGCCGTTGACGGCGAGGGCGTTCACGTTCCGTTCGAGGTACTTGGCGCCCATGATGTCGAGGATGACGTCCGCGCCCGCGCCGTCCGTGGCCCGCTTGATCTCCTCGACGAAGTCCTGCTCGCGGTAGTTGACGAGGATGTCCGCGCCCAGCGCGGCGCAGTGGTCCAGCTTCTCCTTGCTGCCCGCCGTGACGGCGACCTTCGCACCGACCGCCTTGGCGAGCTGGATCGCCATCGTGCCGATACCGCTGGAGCCGCCGTGCACGAGGAGGGTCTCGCCGGGGCGGAGGTGGGCGATCATGAAGACGTTCGACCAGACGGTGCAGGCGACCTCGGGCAGCGCGGCCGCCTGCCGGACGTCGAGCCCGGTGGGCACGGGCAGGAGCTGACCGGCGGGTACGGCGACCTTCTCCGCGTAACCGCCGCCGGAGAGCAGCGCGCACACCTCGTCGCCGACCGCCCACCCGGAGACGCCGGGGCCCAGCGCGGCGATCCGCCCTGAGCACTCCAGGCCGGGATACGGGGAGGCGCCGGGCGGCGGATCGTAGTAGCCCAGCCGCTGGAGCAGGTCGGCGCGGTTCACGGCGCTTGCCGCCACCTCGATGAGCACTTCGCCCTCGCCGGGCTCCGGGTCGGGGACCTCGTCCCACACCAGGGCCTCGGGTCCGCCGGGTTCGGGAATCGTGATCGCATGCATGAGGGGGAACCTACTCCGCCCGGCCGCCCTGCGTCCCGGGTCACGGACCGGTAGTCGTACGGCCGCACGGGTCCCGCGCCGATGAGTTCCGGAGATCCGCGCGGTCTCCCCTTCTACTGACCCGTGAACCGGGCCCCGTAACGCGGAAGGACCCCATGACATGAGCCCACAGACGTCCGGCCTCGCGATCGAGACCGCGGGTCTGGTGAAGACGTTCGGCGAGACCCGTGCCGTGGACGGCGTCGACCTCTCCGTGCCGGCCGGCACGGTGTACGGCGTCCTCGGCCCGAACGGTGCCGGCAAGACCACCACCGTGAAGATGCTCGCCACCCTGCTGCGCCCCGACGGCGGCGAGGCCCATGTCTTCGGCCACGACATCGTCCGGGAAGCCGACGACGTGCGGAGCAGGGTCAGCCTGACGGGCCAGTACGCGTCCGTGGACGAGGACCTCACCGGCGCCGAGAACCTGGTGCTGCTCGGCCGTCTCCTCGGCCACCACAAGAAGGCCGCCCGGCAGCGCGGCGAACAGCTGCTGGAGGCCTTCGGGCTGACCGAGGCGGCGGCGAAGCAGGTCAAGCACTACTCGGGCGGCATGCGGCGCCGTATCGACATCGCGGCGTCCATCCTCAACACGCCCGATCTGCTCTTCCTCGACGAGCCGACGACCGGTCTCGACCCGCGCAGCCGGAACCAGGTGTGGGACATCGTGCGCGCGGTCGTCGCCCAGGGCACGACCGTACTGCTGACCACCCAGTACCTGGACGAGGCCGACCAGCTGGCGTCCCGGATCGCCGTCATCGACCGCGGCCGGGTGATCGCGGAGGGCACGAAGGGCGAGCTGAAGGCGTCCGTCGGGGCCGGTTCCGTGCACCTGCGGCTGCGCGACCCGGCACAGCGCCCACAGGCCGAGGAGGTACTGCGGCTGGCGCTCGACGCCGAGGTGCAGCGGGAGCCCGACCCGGTGGCACTGACAGCGCGGGTGGGCGGGGGCGCGGCGGGCGGGCGGGGTGCGGCCGAGCAGGCGGCCCGCGCGCTCGCCGAGCTGACCCGCGTCGGCATCACCGTCGACGACTTCTCGCTGGGCCAGCCCAGCCTGGACGAGGTCTTCCTCGCCCTCACCGGACACGACACCCGGACGCGGGACGCACAGGGCACGCGGGACGCACAGGGCACGCAGGGCCGACAGGGCCATCAGGTCGACGACACCGAGCTTCACGACACGAAGGGCGAGGCGGCGGCATGAGCACCGTGACCCCCACCGAGAGCAAGGAACTCGCCCCCGTCAGCGCCGAGTCGCTGGCCGCGCTGCTGATCGCCAAGGAGCGGCCGCCGCGCCCCAGCGCCCTGTCGGCCTCGGTGACCTTCGGCTGGCGGGCCATGCTCAAGATCAAGCACGTGCCGGAGCAGCTCTTCGACGTCACCGTCTTCCCCGTCATGATGGTGCTGATGTTCACGTATCTCTTCGGCGGCGCCCTGGCCGGGTCGCCGAGGGAGTACATCCAGTTCCTGCTGCCGGGCATCGTGGTGATGTCGGTCGTGATGATCACGATGTACACGGGCGTCTCGGTCAACACGGACATCGAGAAGGGTGTCTTCGACCGGTTCCGCTCGCTGCCGATCTGGCGGCCGTCGACGATGGTCGGCTATCTGCTGGGCGACGCCCTGCGCTACACGATCGCGTCCGTGGTGATGCTGACCGTCGGTCTGATCCTGGGCTACCGCCCGGACGGCGGGGTCACGGGCGTGCTCGCCGGGATCGCCCTGCTGCTCGTCTTCTCGTTCGCGTTCTCGTGGATCTGGACGATGTTCGGTCTGATGCTGCGCACCGAGAAGTCCGTGATGGGCGTCAGCATGATGGTGATCTTCCCGCTGACCTTCCTGTCCAACGTCTTCGTCGACCCGAGGACCATGCCGGGCTGGCTCCAGGCGTTCGTCAACAACAGCCCGATCACCCATCTGGGCTCGGCGGTGCGGGGGTTGATGGCGGGTGACTGGCCGACCGCGGAGATCGCCTGGTCGCTGGGCTGGTCGGCACTGTTCGTGCTGGTCTTCGGACCGATCACGATGCGGCTCTACAACCGCAAGTAGCCGTATGGCCTCGGGGTGCCGTACGGCTACAGGGGTGTTGTAGGGCTACGGGGCCGCCGTAGGGCCACGGGGGTGCCGTACGGCGCTGGGGGCGCCCGCCGATCTCGCGCGGGCGCCCCTCACTGTGCTCCGGGGCTGGTCAGTCCTGGGGCAGTGGCCGCTTGTCCGGCGCGACCCTGGTGCTCTTGGTGGCCCGGACTATGGTGATGAGCCGGTCCGTCACCTGGAGTTCACCCACGGACGGGTCGTCGTAGCCGAGCACCCGGTGGCCTCGTACGACACTGACGACAAGGTCGTCGGTCTCCCGCACACCAAGCCCCACCTCGGCCTTGATGACGGGGCGTTCGACGATGTCCAGCCCACTGCCCTGCTGGATGAGGTCCTCCATGACCATGCCCGCGGCGGGGCTGAGTACGGAGAGCCCGAGCAGCCGTCCGGCCGCGCTGGCACTGGTGATGACCATGTCGGCCCCGGACTGCTTCAGCAGCGGCGCGTTCTCCTCTTCCCGCACGGCGACCACGATCTTCGCCGAGCGGTTGAGCTGCCGGGCCGTGAGAACGGCGAGAACCGCGGTGTCGTCCCGCTGCGTGGCGATGATGATCTGCCGCGCCTTCTGCGCCTCGGCCCGTAGGAGCACATCACTGCGGGTGGCGTCTCCCACCACCCCCGCGTACCCGTGGGCCGTTGCCGCCTCGACCACCTTGGAGCTGGGGTCGACGATCACGACCTGTTCCTTCTTCAGCCCCTGTGCGCAGACGGTCTGGATCGCCGACCGTCCCTTCGTTCCGAAGCCGACAACAACGGTGTGATCCCTCAAAGCCGTCCTCCAGCGGTTCTGTCGCCATTCCTCACGTGTGCGCTCCGTGAGGACCTCAAGCGTGGTGCCGACCAGGATGATCAGGAACAGCACGCGCAGGGGCGTGATCACGAAGATGTTGGTGAGCCGGGCGGCGTCACTGACCGGGGTGATGTCGCCGTAGCCGGTCGTAGAGAGGGTGACGGTCGCGTAGTAGAAGGAGTCGAGGAGGTCGACACCGTCGTTGGCGTTGTCCCTGTATCCGTCGTGGTCGGCGTAGACGATGAGGGCGGTCGCGACCAGCACGAACAGGGCCATCGCCAGCCGCTTGGCGACCTGCCGGATCGGGCGCTCGACAGCCCGTCTGGGGAGCTTCACCTGATGGGTCGCGAGCCGCTCGTCCGCACGTCGAGCGATCATGTCCTGGCCCGGAAGTTTCACGTGAAACACACCTGAATTCCCGCAGTCGCCCATGGCAGTTCGAGGAGCTCCAGCTCCTGTCCGGTGCGAACGCCACCCGGCGGTACGACGGCCAGGGCGTCGGCGGTGGCGATACCGCGCAGCATGGCGGGACCGTTGTAGTGCAGCGGTACGGCCCGGTCGGCGCGCCGGGCGACCGGGACGAGCCGGGTGTCGCGCGGGTGGCCGTGCACGGAGTCCTGGAGCGGCAGCGCGTACGGCTCCGGGGCGGCGCGTCCCGCAAGGGTCCGCAGCAGGGGCTCGGCGAGGGTGAGCAGCCCGGAGACGGCCGCGAGGGGGTTGCCGGGAAGTCCGACGAGGTGCTGGTTCTTCCTCGTCCTGGCCAGGAGCATCGGGTGGCCGGGACGCACCTGGACACCGTCCACGAGGAGCTCGGCACCGAGGCGGCGCAGGGTGGGGTGGACGTGGTCGACGGGCCCCGAGGCCGTGCCGCCGGTGGTGACGATCAGGTCGGCGGGGGAGTTCTTCAGGGCCTCGTACAGGGCATCGGCGTCGTCCCCGATCCTGCGGACGGTCACGATCTCGGCGCCGAGCGCCCGCAGCCAGGGCGGCAGCATGGGGCCGAGCGCGTCCCTGATCAGGCCGTCGTGCGGACGGCCTTCGGTGAGCAACTCGTCGCCCAGGACCAGGACTTCGGCCCTCGGACGAGGGATGGCGGTGACGGTGTCGTACCCGGCGGCCGCGGCCAGCCCGAGCACGGGCGGGGTGATCAGGGTGCCGAGCGGCAGGAGCTGGTCGCCGCTGCGGCACTCCTGGCCACGCGGCCGGATGTCCTGACCATGGACGACCGTGGGGGTCCCACCCGGTCGAGCGGCGTCGGGAGCTTGCGGGAGGGTCGCGTACAGCCGGCCGTTGTCGTCGATGCGGCCGTGCTCGCTGCGCAGGACGGCCGTGCTGTCCTGGGGGACGCGGGCGCCGGTGGCGATACGGACGGCCTCGCCGTCGGTGAGGGGTTCGGGCTGGGCGTGCCCGGCCAGCACGCCGTCCTCGCGTACGTGCCAGGGGCCGGGGCCCGCGACCGCCCAGCCGTCCATCGCGGAGGTGTCGAAGGACGGGAGGTCGGTGAGGGCCGTGAGGGGGGCCGCGAGGACCAGGCCGAGGGCGGCGTCGAGGGTGACGGAGGCGGGGGTACGGCGCCGGACCGAGCGGGCGGCGCGCTCGGCGAGGGCGCGGGCCTCCGGCCAGGGCGTGCCCCGGTGACGGGTGTCCTCGGCGGAGTGCGGTGTCCGCGCGGCGGGCGTGGACGGCGACGGGGTGGACGGTGTGCCGAGTCGGCGCCTGCCCCTGTCGTTGACCATGGCCAGCGCCTCCTCCACGTCGAGTTCCTCGGCGTCCTGGGCGGTCATCCGGCGTCCGGCCCGGCGTCGGGCGTGTTCTCGTCCGCCCAGCGGAGGGCCAGTGCGGCGGCCTTGCGGGCGGCCTCGGCGACCGCCTCAGGGCCGCCCTCGGCGCGGGCCGCGGCGTACCCGACGAGGAACGTGGTCAGCGGGGCCGCGGGACGGGCCACTCCGTGGGCGGCGTCGCGAGCGAGATCGAGCAGAGTGCCCGTGTCGACATCGAGGTCGATGCCCAGCTCGTCCTTGACTGCGGAAATCCATTCATCCAACACGTGCCCATGCTCCCTGATCTGAGCCCGGGCGGCGGCGATGTCCTCCCAGGTGTCACAGTCGAACGACGCGACGGGGTCGGCGATACGGGTGAGATCGAGCGCGCCGGTGAGCCGCCGCAGGGGCAGACCGGTGAGTCCGCCCTGCCCGGCGGTGAGCGCGGTGAGTTCGCGGCGCAGGGCCTCGGCCCGGTACGCGGCGACGAGGGGCTGGTCACGGCCGTCGGGGTCGGTGAGCAGCACGCCCTCGGAACCATGCGTTCCCAGGCCGTCCAGCAGCCGCCGTACCGTCGTCTCCTGAAGGAACGGCAGATCGGCGGAGAGCACGACGACGTACGGCGCTCTGGTGTGCCGGAGACCGGCCTCCAGCGCGGCGAGCGGGCCGCCGCCGGGCGGGTCCTCGCGGGCCCACACCACCGGCCGTGCCGTCGGCCGGGGTTCGGCCACGACCACCGTGGTGCCGCTCCCGGCGCATGCGGCCAGCACCCGGTCGAGCAGCGCCCGGCCGCCCACGCGCACCCCGGGCTTGTCCGCGCCGCCGAGCCGCCGGGCGGCGCCCCCGGCGAGCACGACGGCGTCGTACACCGGCCCGGCAGCGTCGTGCGCGTCGGCGGCTGCGGCGCGGGGCTGCGGCTGCGGCTGCCCCGGAGGGTCGTACGCGGTCACCCCCCGAGTATGCGCGCCACGGCGATCACAGGGAACGCAGGAGCACCACCGGCTGTTCGACACAGTCCGCCACGTACCGCAGGAAACCGCCCGCCGTGCCACCGTCGCACACGCGGTGATCGAAGGTGAGCGAGAGCTGGACGACCTGCCGCACCGCCAGCTCGCCCTGGTGCACCCAGGGTTTGGGAACGATGCGGCCGACGCCGAGCATGGCCGCCTCGGGGTGGTTGATGATCGGTGTGGAGCCGTCGACGCCGAACACGCCGTAATTGTTCAGCGTGAAGGTCCCGCCGGTGAGTTCTCGGGGGGTGAGCGTCCCGGTGCGGGCCGCCTCGGTCAGCCGGGCGAACTCCGCGGTGAGCGACTGGGCGTCCCGGGTGTGCGCGTCCCGGACGACGGGGACGACGAGCCCCCGTTCGGTCTGCGCGGCGAACCCCAGGTGCACGCGGTCGAGGCGGACGATCTCGCGGGCGGCCATGTCGACGGTGGAGTTGAGCTCGGGGAAACGGGCGAGGGCGGCGGTGCAGATCCGCGCCAGCAGGGCGAGCAGCGAGATCTTGGGGCCGCCCGCCGCGTTCATGGCCGCGCGCGCGTGCATGAGCTCCGTGGCGTCGGCGTCCACCCAGCAGGTCGCGTCGGGGATCTCGCGCCGACTGCGGGAGAGCTTGTCGGCGACCGCCCCGCGCACGCCTTTCAGGGGGATGCGGGTAACGGGGGCGGCGGTCGCGGACGTGCCGGCCGCGGCAGGCGCGGCGGCGCTCTCCAGGCTTTCTGCGCGCGTGGGCGTCAAGCTTTCCGCGCGCGTGGGCGGCGAGACCGTCTGCGCTGCCGGGACCGCTGTCGCCGGAGCGGAGGAGGGCGCGGCGGCGGCCGCGGCTCGCAGCGCGTGTTCCACGTCCGCCCGCAGGATCAGCCCGTCGGGTCCGGAGCCGGCCAGCTCCCGCAGGTCCAGGCCGTTCTCCCGGGCGAGCCGGCGCACGAGCGGTGAGATGACCGGGACGGGGCCGTCGGGGCGCTTCGGGGCGGCCACGGGTGGGGGCGGGGTGTGCGCAGCGGCTGGGGGCGCGGCAGCCCGACGTGGCGTGTCCGGCACGGCTCCGCTCTGGGGCCGCGCCCTCCTGCGCCGCGCCGGGGGCGCCGCCGTGCCGTAGCCCACCAGCACGTTGCCGGAGCCCTGGTCGCCCTCGGCGGGCGCCCCCACGGCCACCGTCAACAGCGGGTCCCCTACGGGCAGTTCCGTGCCCTCGTCGCCGAAGCGGGCGGTCACGACGCCCCCGTACGGGCAGGGCACCTCCACCATGGCCTTGGCCGTCTCGACCTCCACCACCGGCTGGTCGACGGCGACGACGTCCCCGACCTGCACCAGCCAGCGGACGATCTGGGCCTCGGTCAGTCCCTCACCGAGGTCGGGCAGCCGGAACTCCAGCACCTGGGTCATCAGCTCTCCGCCTCCCACTGCAGGCGCTCCACGGCGTCCAGGATCCGGTCGACCCCGGGCAGGTGGTGCCGCTCCAGCATCGGCGGCGGATACGGGATGTCGAACCCGGCGACGCGCAGCACGGGCGCCTCCAGATGGTGGAAGCAGCGCTCTGTGACGCGGGCCGCGATCTCGCCGCCCGGGCCGCCGAAGCCGCCGGACTCGTGGACGACCACGGCGCGCCCGGTGCGCCGTACGGACGCGGCCACGGTGTCGTCGTCGAAGGGCACCAGGGAGCGCAGGTCGACGACCTCCAGGTCCCAGCCCTCGGCCTGCGCCGCCTCGGCCGCCTCCAGGCAGACGGGCACGGACGGCCCGTATGTGATCAGCGTGGCGCTGCGGCCCGTGCGGCGCACCACGGCGCGGCCGATGGGCTCGACCGCCTGCGGGTCCTCGGGGTTCCAGGAGTCCTTCGACCAGTACAGCCGCTTGGGCTCCAGGAAGACCACGGGGTCGTCGGACGCGATGGCCGCGCGCAGCAGCCCGTAGGCGTCGGCGACGGTCGCGGGCGTCACGACGTGGAGCCCCGGGGTCGCCATGTAGTACGCCTCGGAGGAGTCGCTGTGGTGCTCGACGCCGCCGATGCCTCCCCCGTAGGGGACGCGGATCGTGATCGGCAGCGGCATCGTGCCCCGGGTGCGGTTGCGCATGCGTGCGACGTGGCTGATCAGCTGCTCGAACGCCGGGTAGGCGAACGCGTCGAACTGCATCTCCACGACCGGCCTGAGGCCGTACATCGCCATGCCGACGGCCGTGCCGAGGATGCCCGCCTCGGCGAGCGGGGTGTCCGTGCAGCGGTCCTCGCCGAACTCCTCGGCGAGGCCGTCGGTGACGCGGAAGACGCCGCCGAGCGCGCCGACGTCCTCGCCCAGGACGTGGACCGCCGGGTCGGCGGCCATGGCGTCCCGCAACGCGCGTGTGAGGGCCTGCGCCATGGTGGCGGGCCTGAGGGCGACGGTGGTCATCGGCCCGTCCCTTCCGCGTCCGCCTCGGCCCCGGCCGCGAGTTCGGCCCGCAACCGGTCCTGCTGCTCCCGCAGTTGCGGTGTGGGCTCGGCGTACACATGGGCGAACAGGTCCATGGGGTCGAGCACCGGGTCCTGGTGCATGCGCTCGCGCAGGTCGGCCGCCATGGCCTCGGCCGCATCGTGAGCGGCCCGCTTCCCGTCCTCGTCGAGCAGCCCGCGCTCGGTCAACTCGTGCTCCAGGAGCGCGATCGGGTCGTGTGCGCGCCAGGTGTCGACCTCGGCGTCGCCTCGGTAGCGGGTGGCGTCGTCGGCGTTCGTATGGGCGTCGATGCGGTACGTCACCGCTTCGACCAGCGTGGGTCCGCCGCCCTCGCGCGCGTGGGCCACCGCGTCGCTGAGCACCTCGTGCACGGCCGCCGCGTCGTTGCCGTCGACCAGGCGGCCGGGCATTCCGTAGCCGACGGCCTTGTGGGCCAGTGACGGGGCGGCGGTCTGCTTGGCGAGCGGGACGGAGATCGCGAAGCCGTTGTTCTGGACGAGGAAGACGACCGGGGCCTGCCACACGGCGGCGAAGTTCAGCGCCTCGTGGAAGTCGCCCTCGCTGGTGCCGCCGTCGCCGACCAGGGCGAGCGCGACCACGTCGTCGCCCTTGAGGCGGGCGGCGTGAGCGAGGCCCACGGCGTGCGGAAGTTGGGTCGCGAGGGGGGTGCACAGGGGCGCGACGCGGTGCTCGTGGGGGTCGTATCCCGTGTGCCAGTCGCCGCGCAGGAGCGTGAGCGCCTGGACGGGGTCGAGGCCGCGGGCGACGGCGGCGAGGGTGTCCCGGTAGCTGGGGAAGAGCCAGTCGCGCTCTTCGAGCACGAGGGCCGCGGCCACCTCGCAGGCCTCCTGACCGGTGCTGGAGGGGTAGACGGCGAGCCGGCCCTGCTTGGTGAGTGCCGTGGCCTGCACGTTGTACCGGCGGCCGCGCACCAGTTCCGCGTAGAGCCGGCGCAGCAGCGCGGGGTCGGCCTGGGCGGCGGTCTCGGTGCCCAGGACGCGGTACGGCCGCATGTCGGGCAGCAGCGGACCGGGGTCGGTGCGGGGCTGCCAGGCGGGCGGCGGTGTCGGCCGGTACGCGCCCCGCTGCTCCATGACCGTCATACGGCACCTCCTCGTGGGAGTGGCTTCTCGGGCACGCCTCGGCTGTGACGCGCCTCACCTACCGATTGTTCGGTCGTCGGCACATTTTGGCTACAGGCACCGCCAGGCTGTGGACAAACGGTTCTCCACAGCCTGTGATGGACGCACTACGTCCATGGTAGAGAGGCGGGGGGACATGGCACCTGAACAAATGGCCGAGCCTCCGGAGCACGGCCCCGCGTTGCCTCCCCCTCGCCCGCTGGACGCCATCGACCAGGACATCCTGCAGATGCTCCAGGCGGACGGCCGCGCCTCGATACGTTCCGTCGCCGAGCGCGTCCACGTCTCCCGCGCCAACGCCTACGCCCGTATCAACCGTCTCCTCGAAGACGGCGTGATACGTGGATTCGGGGCGCGCGTGAACCACGAGCGCGCCGGGCAGGGCACCTCGGCCTACATCACCCTCAAGATCGTGCAGAACTCCTGGCGCACGGTCCGCGAACAGCTGCGACAGCTGCCGGGCGCCTCCCACATCGCCCTGGTGGGCGGCGACTTCGACGTCCTGCTGCTGGTGCACACCCCGGACAACCGCGCGCTGCGCGAGCTGGTGCTCACCCGGCTCCAGGCCATCCCGGAGGTGCTCAGCACACGGACGCTGCTGGTGTTCGAGGAGGAGGACCTGGAGCCGCAAGGCTGATCGCTCCTGGTGTCACCCCTGGGTGCGCAGGCCCCCGAACACCAACTGCACCACCGCGTCGGCCACTTCCCGCTCGCCCATGCCGCGCCCGTCCGGCCGGTACCACTCCACGACCGAGTTGATCATTCCGAAGACGAGCCGGGTGGCCAGCCGGACCTCTATGTCGCCGCGCACGTCCCCGTCGGCGGCCGCGGCCTTGAGCAGCTCGGAGACCCGGTGGTCGAAGTCGCGGCGCCGCTCCAGGGCCCACCGCTCGGTGCCGGTGTTGCCGCGCACGCGCAGCAGCAGCGTCACGTACGGCAGTTCCGCGATGAGCACCTCGACCATGCGCCGCACGACGTACTCCAGGCGCTCCACGGCACGCCCCGCGCGCGCGTGCTCCTCGTCGAGGATCCCGAAGAGGCCGTCGAGGGCCCGGCTGACGGCACGCCGCAGCAGCTCCTCCTTGCTCGCGACGTGGTGGTATATCGACGACTTGGAGATACCGGCCGCCTTGGAGAGGTGCTCCATGGAGGTGCCGTCGTAGCCGCGTTCGTTGAAGACCCGGACGGCGACGGAGAGCAGTGTGTCCGGGGTGTACGTGTCGCGCTTGGCCGTGGTCATGAGGTGGTGCCCTCCCGCTTGTCGGAGGCGTACGCGTGACGGTAGAGCGCGAGGGACGGCGCGTAGCGGCCCGAGGGGTCACGCAGGTGCAGGTCGTCGAGGACGGCGTACGCCCAGTTGCGGCCGAGCCTGCGGCTCCACTCGAAGGGCCCCAGAGGGTAGTTGACGCCCAGGCGCATCGCCGTGTCTATGTCCTCCTCGGTGGCCACGCCCTTGGCCACGGCGTCGTGCGCGAGGTCGACGATCCGGGCCACCGTACGGGCGACGATCATGCCGGGCACGTCCCCGATGACACTGACGTCCTTGCCGAGCGCCTGGAAGAGCCCGATGGCCTCGGAGAGGGTCGCCGGAGAGGTGTCCTGGGAAGCGGACAGCGCGATACGGGTGGCCTTGCGGTAGTCGAGCGCCAGGTCGAAGTACACGACGTCCCGGAACTCCACCGAGGTCTGGCCGTCGGCGAGGACGAGCTGGCCGCCGCTCGGCAGGACCAGCCGTGTGCCGTGGTCCTCGTCCTCCTCGCGCACGCCGATGCCCGCCTCGCGGACCAGCGCGAGCAGTTCGGACGCGGGCCCCAGGTCGCCCTCGGCGACGACGTACGCGGGCGCCGGGGCCTTCTCCGCGGTGTGCGGCTCGGGGCGCTCGGCGTCGTCCCCGTAGTCGTACCAGCCGTGGCCGGTCTTGCGGCCGTGCCGGCCCGACTCGACGAGCCGCCGCTGCGCGAGCGAGGGCGCGAACCGGACGTCCTGGAAGAAGGCCTGCCACACGGAGTGGGTGACGGATTCGTTGACGTCCTGCCCGATGAGGTCGGTCAGTTCGAAGGCGCCCATCCGGAAGCCGCCGGACTCGCGCAGGACCGCGTCGATGGTGGCGGGATCGGCGGCCTGGGCCTCGTACACCGCGAAGGCCTCGGCGTAGAAGGGCCGCGCGATGCGGTTGACGATGAAGCCGGGGGTGTCGGCGCAGGCCACCGGGGTCTTGCCCCAGGCACGGGCGGTCTCGTACGCGCGCGTGGCCGACGTGACGTCGGTGGCGAACCCGGAGACGACCTCCACGAGCGGCAGCAGGGGCGCCGGGTTGAAGAAGTGCAGGCCCACGAAGCGGCCGGGGTTGCGCAGGGCGCCGCCGATGGCCGTGACGGACAGGGACGAGGTGTTGGTGGCGAGCAGGCAGTCCTCGCCGACGACCTCCTCCAGTTCGCGCAGCAGCTCCTGCTTCACATCGAGCCGTTCGAGCACCGCCTCGACGACGAGCGCGCAGTCCGCGAGCTCGGCGAGGCTCTCCGCCGGGCGCAGCCCGGCCCGTGCGGCGTCCCGGTCGGCACTGGTGAGCCGCTCCTTCTCGACGAGCCGGTCGAGGCGGGCGCCGATCGCCGCGGCCGCTTCCCGGGCCCGTCCCGGAACGGCGTCGTACAGCCGCACGGGGTGGCCCGCGACCGAGGCGACCTGGGCGATGCCCTGGCCCATGGTGCCGGCGCCGACGACGGCCACAGGGCTGCTGAGGTCGAGTGCTGTCATGTGCGCGATCCTCCCGCACGGGGTTTTCCACAGATGCGGCGGTCCCCCTTGTCCCGACCGATCGTTCGGTTACTCTAACTCTGTCAGCCCCTTTCCGCCCACGTTTCTGCCCCGGTCAGAGCTCGACGAAGAGTTCTTGAGACGAGGAGTTGGTCCCGCATGGCCGCCGAACCGACCGCGCACAAGCTGATCGCCAAGCACCGGCCCACCCTCGACCAGGCGCTGGAAGCGATCCACACACGCGCGTACTGGTCCCCGCACCCCGAGCACCCCAAGGCCTACGGCGAGAACGGCAGCCTGAGCGCCGAAGAGGGCAAGGCCGCCTTCGACGCCCTCCTGGGCGACCGCCTGGCCATCGACCAGCCGGGCACGGACGACTGGGTGGGCGGCGAGGTCTCGCCGTTCGGGATCGACCTGGGCGTCACCTACCCGCACGCGGACATCGACGTCCTGCTGCCCGCCATGAAGGCCGGCCAGCGCGCGTGGCGCGACGCGGGCGCCGAGACGCGTGCCGTGGTCTGTCTGGAGATCCTCAAGCGCATCAGCGACCGCACGCACGAGTTCGCGCACGCCGTCATGCACACATCCGGTCAGGCCTTCATGATGGCGTTCCAGGCGGGCGGCCCGCACGCGCAGGACCGCGGCCTGGAGGCGGTGGCGTACGCGTACGCGGAGCAGGTCCGCACGCCCGACGCGGCGGAGTGGACCAAGCCCCAGGGCAAGCGCGACCCACTCGCCCTGGACAAGCGCTTCACACCGGTCCCGCGCGGCATCGCCCTGGTCATCGGCTGCAACACCTTCCCGACGTGGAACGGCTACCCGGGCCTGTTCGCGTCCCTGGCCACCGGCAACGCGGTACTGGTGAAGCCCCACCCGCGCGCGGTCCTGCCGCTCGCCCTCACCGTGCGGGTCGCCCGCGAGGTCCTCACCGAGGCGGGCTTCGACCCGAACCTGGTGGCCCTGGCCGCCGAGCGCCCCGGCGAGGGCATCGCCAAGACGCTGGCCGTGCGCCCGGAGATCCGGATCATCGACTACACGGGCTCGACGGCGTTCGGCGACTGGCTGGAGGCCAACGCCCGCCAGGCCCAGGTCTACACGGAGAAGGCCGGCGTCAACACGGTGATCGTGGAGTCCACCGACAACTACAAGGGGATGCTCTCCAACCTGGCCTTCTCACTGTCCCTGTACAGCGGCCAGATGTGCACGACCCCGCAGAACCTGCTGATCCCCCGCGACGGCATCAGCACGGACGCGGGCCCCAAGTCGTACGACGAGGTCGTCGCCGATCTCGCGCAGTCGGTCGCAGGCCTCCTGGGCGACGACGCGCGCGCGAACGCCCTCCTCGGGGCGATCGTGAACCCGGATGTGAAGGCCCGCCTGGAGGCCGCGTCCGGGCTCGGCGAAGTCGCCCTCGCCTCACGGGAGATCACCAACCCGGAGTTCCCGAAGGCGACGGTCCGCACCCCGGTCATCGTCAAGCTCGACGGCGCACGGAAACACTGGGAGGGGGCCGACGACGAGGCCGCCTACCTGAGCGAGTGCTTCGGCCCGGTCTCCTTCGCGGTGGCGGTCGACTCGGCGGTGGACGCGGTGCGGCTGCTGCGGCGGACCGTCCAGGAGAAGGGCGCGATGACGGTCGGCGCGTACACCACCTCCAAGGAGGTGGCCGCGACGATCGAGGAGGCCTGCCTGGAGGAGTGCGCCCAGCTGTCCCTCAATCTCACCGGCGGGGTGTACGTCAACCAGACGGCCGCCTTCTCCGACTTCCACGGCTCGGGCGGCAACCCGGCGGCCAACGCGGCGCTGTGCGACGGAGCGTTCGTCGCCAACCGCTTCCGGGTCGTCGAGGTACGCCGGGAGGCCTAGATCCAGGTGTGCTGGGCGCTCGTCGGCGCGCCCCCGGTGGCGCTCCAGTGGAACAGCGTCATGGCCACACTGGTCGCGAGGTTGTAGCTGGAGACCTGGGGGCGCATCGGCAGGGACACCAGGTGATCGGCGCGTGCCCGGAGTCCGGCGGACAGACCGCTGCGCTCCGAGCCGAAGGCGAGCACGGCGTCGTCCGGGAGCTTCAGCTCGCGGATGTCGTCGCCCTCCGGGTCCAGTGCGAACACCGGGCCGGGCGGCAGTTCGTCCACGTCCAGCCGCTCCACGGCGGTGGCGAAGTGCAGCCCTGCCCCGCCGCGGACGACCGTGGGGTGCCAGGGGTCGAGGGTGCCCGTGGTGACCACCCCCGCCGCCCCGAACCCGGCCGCGAGACGGATCACGGCTCCGGCGTTGCCGAGGTTGCGCGGGTTGTCGAGGACGACGACCGGAGCGGTGCGGGGGAGGTGTGCCAGCGCCCGCAGACTGGCCTCCCGCGAGGGCCGTACCGCAAGGGCGGCCACGGCGGTGGGGTGCGGACGTGCGACGAGTGTCGCGTACGTCGCCTCGGGGACCTCCGCCAGGAGCGCGTCAAGGGTGTCCCGTACGTCGGGGGCCAGTTCGTCGGCGAGCGTGAGGGCGGCACGGCGGTCGGTCGTGACGGCCACCGGGACCTCGGCCCCGAAGCGCACCGCGTGCTTGAGGGCGTGGAAGCCGTCGAGCAGGACGGAGGTGTCGGCGAGCCGACGCCACACACGTACCGGATCGTTCATGCCGTGAAGCCTACGTGCGGTTCCCCGGCCGTCCCCGGGGCGCCCGGCCGCTGCTTGTCCGGGCCCTGCCTGTCCGGGCCCTGCTCGTCCGGGCCCTGCCTGTCCGGGCCTCGCGACGCGCGGTCACGGCGACCCGGGACTCCCGAAAACAGCCTCCCACGCGCGCGTGCCGCCCCGTCGCCCAGGCGCCGCAGGAAGGACGTCGGCAGGAACACGGCGTCCGCGGCGATCATCGCGAGCGAGAAGAACGGCAGTCCCAGGACGACGGCGATCACAGCGTGCTCAGTGATCATCAGCGCCAGCAGAACGTTCTTGACGCGCCGGTTGAGAAGCGTGAACGGGAAGGCGACCTGCACCAGGACCGTCCCGTACGTCACGAGCATCACCAGCGTGCCGTTCGCCGACAGCGCGTCGGACAGGGCGGGCCACGGCGAGAAGGAGTCCAGGTGGAGCGGGTAGTACACGGCGGTGCCGTCCTGCCAGCGCGAGCCCTGGATCTTGTACCAGCCGGCGGTCGCGTAGATCAGACACGCCTCGGCCATGATCATGAACAGGGCCGCGTTGTGCGTGAGGTTGGCCACGAGGTCGAGCAGCACGCGGGGCTCCCCGCCGCGCGCGTACCGCCCGACGGCCCACCACAGGCCCTGCACGGCCCACAGCCCCCAGAGGACCGTCAGCCAGCCGCCCAGCCACCCACCGCTGATCTTGCCGACGGCCGTGGCCGCGGCCAGCAACAGTCCGAACACACACCACAGGGCGGGACCGGTCCGGTCAGGCCGGGGCCACTCCCCACGCGCGCGTGCCCCACGGGCGAGCCGTGCCCTGCGCGCGTCCAGGGACCACACCTGACCGCAGCGTGTGAAGACGAGGTAGATCGCCATCAGATGGATGACGTTGTCGCCGCCGTCCCCGATGAAGATGTTGCGGTTCTGCAGCGACAGGACGCCGACCATGAAGAGCACGCTCATGGTGCGGGTGCGCCAGCCCACGAGCAGCAGGACGGCGGCCAGCACGGCCAGGGTGTAGACGGTCTCGAACCACACCTGGCTGTCCGACCACATCAGCACCGTGAACGCGTGGTTGCCCGCGATGAGCTGCTGCGCGAGATCCCAGCTCCAGGGTCCGTCGGGCCCGTACATCTGCTGCCGGTTCGGGAACTCGCGCAACAGGAACAGCAGCCAGGTCGCGGAGAAGCCGATCCGTATGACGGCGGTCTGGTACGGGCCCAGCGCGGTGTCCGTGACACGGGTGATGCCGCGCCCGATCGCGGCGGCGGGCCGGCTCATCACGGGCCCGCCTCCGTCCGGTCCCGTTCGGTGACCTTCCACCAGGGCAGTTCACGCACGACGGGCTTGTCGGACACCTTCTCCTCGCTCCACTCCGGCGGCGGCACGTTGGTGGTACGGGAGCGGACCTGGATGTGTTCGACGAGGCCGCCGGGTCCGGCCGCGTTCTCGCGTTCGAGGCGCAGCACGACGATCCGGCGCAGATAGCGCTCGGCGAGGTCGCCACGCTGGCCCGTGGGGCGGTTCTCGCTGTCGTGCGAGCCGACGTAGAGCTCCCAGGCCCGGCGCAGCTCGTTCTGCCGGGTGTGGCTCGGCAGAAGGCTGCCGTCGATCGCGGCGCCGTCCAGCGCCGTCAGGTCGTACCAGCCGGTCGTGCGGATGCTGCCGTCCGCGTCACGGACCTCGGCGCGCACCTGCACCGAGATGTTCTGCTGCAACGGGTTGGGCGCGAACAGCATCCAGTTCTGCTCGAACTCCGGGTAGACCCACTCGTCGATCGCCCGGCCGTGCTTCTTGGTGACCGTGTTCGAGGGCGCCACGTGCAGGAACACCATCCCGAGGTGCACGCAGGCGGCCACCGCGACGACGGCCAGCGCGAGGGCCGCGACGATCTGGTAGGGGAGCGACAGCGCGGTTATCCCCAGGCGCTCGGCGGGCTGCGCGGCCGGGGGGTACGGGGCGTCGGTGACCGAGGGACGAGGGCCGCCGGTGTCTGTGACCGGGCCGGGGCCGGGGTCGGGGCCGGGGCCGGGGCAAGTCGCAGTGCCTGTGCTGGAGCTGCTGATGTCGCCGTCCCGATCGCTGTCGCTGTCGGCGTCGGCGTCGGCGTCGGCGGCCGGGACGTGTTCGGGCGTCGCCGGGCCACCCTGCGCGGGAACGGCGGAGACGACGCCGGTCTGCGCACGAGTGTCCGAGGCGGGGCCCGTGTCCGAGGAGGGGCCCGTGTCCGAGGTGGGGGCGGCGTCGACCGATGCGGAGGCGGTGTCGGGCGCGGGGGCCGTACTCGGTCCGGAGGCAGCGTCCGCCCCGGGAGCGCTGCGGGGCGTGGAAGCAGTGCCCGGACCGGAGGCGGTGCCGGGCGCATGGGCCGTGTCCGGCGCGGGGCCGTCCGGCGTGTCCGGCCCGTGCGGGGCGGTCGAGCCCTCGTCGTACGCGTCCATTCCGCCCCGATTCCCGATGTCGCGGTTCGCTTGCCCGTCTCCCGGTGCGTTCCTCACCCCGCCTGGCCGAGGTCGGTCTGCCTCGCCCCGCCGCGAGCGCCGTACCGCGGTGTCCGCACCGGAACGGTACTCAGCCCCGCCCGCCCGGCGCAGCCACACCGGGAACAGCGATCACATCAGCACACCAGTCACACCGGCGGCCATGAGTTATCCACAGGCGAGTTATCCACAGCGGTTGACACCTTACGGCGCCCCGACCCACCATTGAATCGTGCGGACCGAACGATCGGTCGGGAGCGAGGGAGAGGCAAGGGGGACCGATGGCGACAGCAGCGCACCGGATTGCCCGGACGCGGGAGGAGGACAGTCCGGCGGACGAGGCAGCACTCGCGGCGGCGTACGAGGCGGCGTTCGACGCCGCGGTGGCAGCTGACGAGCGGATCGAGCCGCGGGACTGGATGCCCGACGCCTACCGGGCCACGCTCGTCCGGCAGATCGCCCAGCACGCCCACTCGGAGATCATCGGCATGCAGCCGGAGGCCAACTGGATCACGCGCGCACCTTCCCTGCGCCGCAAGGCGATCCTCATGGCCAAGGTCCAGGACGAGGCCGGCCACGGCCTGTATCTCTACAGTGCGGCGGAGACCCTCGGCACCAGCCGCGACGAGCTGCTCGACAAGCTGCACAGCGGCCGCCAGAAGTATTCGTCGATCTTCAATTACCCGACGCTGACCTGGGCGGACGTCGGCGCCATCGGCTGGCTGGTGGACGGCGCCGCGATCACCAACCAGGTGCCGCTGTGCCGCTGCTCCTACGGGCCGTACGCGCGCGCGATGGTCCGCATCTGCAAGGAGGAGTCCTTCCACCAGCGCCAGGGGTACGAGCTGCTGCAGGCCCTCAGCCGCGGCACCCCCGAGCAGCACGAGATGGCGCAGGACGCGGTGAACCGCTGGTGGTGGCCGTCCCTGATGATGTTCGGCCCGCCCGACGACCAGTCGCAGCACTCCGCGCAGTCGATGACGTGGAAGATCAAGCGCCATTCGAACGACGAGCTGCGCCAGCGCTTCGTGGACATCTGCGTCCCCCAGGCGGAAAGCCTGGGCCTCACCCTCCCGGACCCGGACCTGAGGTGGAACGAGGAGCGGGGGCACTACGACTTCGGCGAGATCGACTGGACGGAGTTCCGGGAGGTCCTCAAGGGCAACGGCCCGTGCAACGAACAGCGGATCACCCAGCGCAGGGCGGCCCACGACGAGGGCACCTGGGTGCGGGAGGCGGCCGCGGCGTACGCCGAGAAGCACACGGCCAAGGACATAACCAAGGACAGGAGCAAGGACATAACCAAGGACGGGGCCAAGGACGGGGAGACGACGGCATGACCACCAGCGAATGGCCTTTGTGGGAGGTCTTCGTCCGCTCGCGTCGCGGGCTCTCGCACACCCACGCCGGCAGTCTGCACGCCCCCGACGCCGAGCTGGCCCTGCGCAACGCACGCGACCTGTACACCCGGCGTGGTGAGGGCGTCTCCATCTGGGTCGTCCCCTCCGCCGCCATCACGGCGTCCTCGCCGGACGAGAAGGACCCGTTCTTCGAGCCCGCCGCCGACAAGCCGTACCGCCACCCCACGTTCTACGAGATCCCGGAGGGAGTGAAGCACCTGTGACGGAGACGACGAAGGCACGGAAGACCCGCGAGCCCGTCCCCCACATCGCGGCGGCCCTGGCCCTGGGCGACGACGCCCTGGTGCTCTCGCACCGTCTGGGGGAGTGGGCGGGCCACGCCCCCGTCCTTGAGGAGGAGGTCGCCCTCGCCAACATCGCACTGGATCTGCTGGGCCAGGCGAGGGTGCTGCTGTCGATGGCCGGGGACGAGGACGAGCTGGCGTATCTGCGCGAGGAGCGAGCCTTCCGCAATGTGCAGCTCGTGGAGCAGCCGAACGGCGACTTCGCGCACACGATCGCCCGCCAGCTGTACTTCTCCACGTACCAGCGGCTGTTGTACGCACACCTGGCCGCGGGTGACGGCGAGTTCGCCGGGCTGGCCGCCAAGGCCGTCAAGGAGGTGGCGTACCACCAGGACCACGCCGAGCAGTGGACCCTGCGCCTCGGCGACGGCACCGAGGTCAGCCATGAGCGGATGCGGCGGGCGTGCCAGGCACTGTGGCGGTTCACCGGCGAGATGTTCCAGCCGGTGGAGGGCCTCGACGTCGACGGGGAAGGGATCCGGGCCGTCTGGCTGGAGTCCGTGTCCGCCGTCCTGCGCCAGGCCACGCTGGATGTTCCCGAAGGACCGCAGTCAGGTGCGTGGAGCGCGGGCGCCGGACGGCAAGGGCTGCACACCGAGCCCTTCGGGCGGATGCTCGCCGAGATGCAGCATCTGCACCGCAGTCACCCGGGGGCGTCATGGTGACCTCCCCGACCCCCACGACGCCCCTGGAGGCGGAGCTGCTCAGGCTGGCCGGCTCAGTGCCCGACCCCGAGCTGCCCGTCCTCACCCTGGAGGAGCTGGGCGTCCTCCGCGCGGTCCACGTGCGCTCGGCGGACTCGGTCGAGGTCGAGCTGACCCCGACGTACACGGGCTGCCCGGCCATCGAGGCGATGTCGCTCGACATAGAGCGCGTGCTGCACGAGCACGGCATCCGGGAGGTCTCCGTCCACACGGTACTCACCCCGCCCTGGTCCACGGACGACATCTCGCCCGAAGGCCGCCGCAAGCTGCGGGAGTTCGGGATAGCGCCCCCGCGGACGGGCCTGGCCCCCGGACCGGTCCCGCTGGCCCTCGGGCCGACCCGCACGACCGTGCCGGACACGGGCCCGCAGGACCGCCCGCAAGACCCTGACCCCGTGCGCTGCCCCCATTGCGGATCGGCCGACACAGAGCTGCTGAGCCGTTTCTCGTCCACCGCGTGCAAGGCGCTGCGGCGGTGTCTGACCTGCCGTGAACCGTTCGACCACTTCAAGGAGTTGTGATGGCCCGCTTCCACACGCTCCCGGTGACGGCGGTCGACCGGCTGACCGACGACTCCGTGGCCCTCACCCTCGCCGTGCCACCGGAACTCCGCGCGAAGTACCGGCATGCGCCCGGCCAGCACCTCGCCCTGCGCCACACGGTCGACGGCACGGAGATCCGCCGCACGTACTCGATCTGCTCACCCGCCCCGGCTCCCGGCAGCGAGGGCCCGCGGACACTGCGGATCGGGGTGCGGCTGGTCGAGGGCGGCGCCTTCTCCACGTACGCGCTGAAGGAGATCACCGCCGGCGACGAGGTTGAGGTGATGACACCGGCGGGCCGCTTCACACTGGACCCCGCGCCCGGACGGTACGCGGCGATCGTCGGCGGCAGCGGTATCACCCCCGTGCTGTCGATCGTGACGACGCTGCTGGCGCGGGAGCCTCAGGCGCGGTTCTGTCTGATACGCAGCGACCGGACATCGGCCTCGACGATGTTCCTGGAGGAGGTCGCCGACCTCAAGGACCGCTTCCCCGAGCGGTTCCAGCTGGTGACGGTGCTCTCCCGGGAGGAACAGCAGGCGGGGCTGCCGTCCGGGCGGCTCGACCAGGAGCGGTTGACGGAGCTGCTGCCGGCGTTGCTGCCCGTGGAGCAGTTGGCGGGGTGGTTCCTGTGCGGGCCGTTCGGCCTGGTGCAGGGGGCGGAGCGGGCGCTGCGCGGGCTCGGAGTGCCGCGGGCCCTGATCCACGAGGAGATCTTCCACGTGGACGCCGGGGCCGCGCCGGCCTCGGTCTCGCCGGCCCCGGCGCACAGTTCGGTGACTGTCCGCCTCGACGGCCGTGGCGGGACCTGGCCGGTGAGGGACGGCGAATCGCTGCTGGACACAGTTCTGCGCAACCGTCCCGACGCGCCCTACGCCTGCAAGGGCGGCGTGTGCGGAACCTGCCGGGCCTTCCTGGTGGCGGGCAAGGTGCGGATGGACCGCAACTTCGCGCTGGAACCGGAGGAGACCGATGCCGGATACGTGCTGGCGTGCCAGTCCCATCCGGCGACGGAGAAGGTGGAGCTGGACTTCGACCGCTGAACGCCACTGAGCACCGCTGAACGCCACTGAGCACCGCTGGACGCCCTGAGCACCGCTGAGCACCAGCTGAACGCCCTGAGCACCGCTGAGCGCCGATGAGCGCCGCCGAACGCATCGCCCCGGGTCGTTCCCTGGTCCCTGGACGTTCCCTTCTTCTAGAACCTGTTCTATCTTGACGCTCCCTCAGATCGGAGCGCGGATCAGGGCGGGTCCGGTCGTCGGACGGCGGCGTGCGGAAGGGGACGGAACCATGGACTTCACCTTCACCGAGGAACAGCAGGCGGCGGTCGAGGCGGCGAAGGCGGTGTTCGCCGGGGTGGCGCCGGACGGGGTGCCCAGCCCGGCGCTCACCCCGGGTGCCGTGGCCGACGACTTCGACCGCGCGCTGTGGGCGAAGCTCGCCGACGCGGACCTGCTGAGCCTGCTGCTGGAGCCGGAGTACGGCGGGGCGGGGCTGGACGCCATCGCGCTGTGCCTGGTGCTGCGCGAGTCGGCGAAGGTACTGGCCAGGGTGCCGTTGCTGGAGAGCACGGCGGCCGCGGTGGCCGTACAGGCCCACGGGAGCGAGGAGCTGAAGGCCGGGCTGTTGGCGCGGGCGGGCCGGGGCGAGACGGTGCTGACGGTCGCCGCGAACGGCCGGACGGGCCACGATCCGGCCGAAGCCGCCGTGACCGCACGGCGCGAGAGCGACGGGACCTGGGTCCTGGACGGCGTGCAGACGGCGGTGCCCTGGGTGTACAACGCCGACTTCGTCCTCGTCCCCGCCCACGCCCCGGCGGCTGGGCGCACCGTGCTCGCGCTCGTGCCCCGGGTGCACGAGGGAGTCGTGCTCGCGGAGCAGGTCTCGACGACGGGCGAGCGGCTCGGAGAGCTGAGCCTGGCGTCCGTGAGGCTCTCCGCGCGGGACGTCCTCGACGCCGACGGGGCGTGGGAGTGGCTGCGTGCGCTGCTGGCCACCGGGACGTGTGCGCTGGCGCTCGGTCTGGGCGAGGGCGTACTTGGCATGACCAGCGAGTACACGGGGAAACGGGAGCAGTTCGGGTTCCCGATCGCCACGTTCCAGGCCGTCGCCGTGCAGGCGGCGGACCGCTATATCGACCTGCGGGCGATGGAGGCGACGCTGTGGCAGGCGGCATGGCGAGTCGGTTCGGGAAAAGGGGAGGGGGCGGGGGCGGGGGCGGGGGCCGCGCTGCCGTTGGCCGGGGACGTGGCCGTGGCCAAGATCTGGGCGTCGGAGGGCGTACGGCGGGTCGTGCAGACGGCACAGCATCTGCACGGTGGCTTCGGTGCCGACACCGAGTATCCGCTCCACCGGTACCACGCCTGGGCCAAGCAGTTGGAGCTGTCCCTCGGCCCGGCGGCGGCCCACGAGGAGGCACTGGGCGACCTGCTGGCCACGCACGCCCTCGGGTGACGCCCGCCCAGCCCGGCCTGTGACTACCTGGCCTGTGCCTGCCCGACCGGCGACTGCCTGGCCTGTGACTGCCCGACCGGCGACTGCCTGGCCTGCGCCTGCCCGCCCTGTGCCAGCCCCGACCTTGTGCCTGCCCCGACCTGTGCCTACAGCACGAAGCCGGGCTGGCCCTTGTCGTCCACGACCGCACGGCCACCGGCCGCCCAGAGCTGCATGCCGCCGTCGACGTTCACGGCGTCGATGCCCTGCTGGACGAGGTACATCGTGACCTGGGCCGAGCGTGCGCCGCTGCGGCAGATCACATGGATCCGCCCGTCCTGCGGTGCCGCCTCGGTGAACTCGCCGTAGCGGGCCACGAACTCACTGATGGGGATGTGCAGCGCTCCCTCGGCGTGACCCGCCTGCCATTCGTCGTCCTCCCGGACGTCCAGCAGAAAGTCGCCGTCCGTGAGGTCCGTGACCTCGACCGTGGGCACACCAGCTCCGAAATGCATGTCCCAGACGCTACCCGACCGAACACAGGGATGCGGCGCGGCGGTGGCGGGCCGACAGGCACGGCCGAGCGGCCCGCACGGACGAGGGCCCACCGGGGCCAGTGTCGGAAGTAACGTCGTCCGCCCGAGCAGCGTGTGCGCCAGGCCCACCCGGCGGGCGGGACTTTCGCAACACGCCCTAGCCGAGCAGCCCGGCCAGTTCCGCCTCGCGTTGGGCGACCTGGGCGAGGAGTTGCTCGGCGATCTCGTCGAGGAGGCGGTCGGGGTCGTCCGGCGCCAGGCGCAGCATCCCGCCGATCGCGCCCTCCTCCAGCTCCCGGGCGACCAGGGTGAGCATCTCCTTGCGCTGGGCGAGCCATTCGAGGCGGGCGTAGAGCTCCTCGCTGCGGCTCGGCCTGCGTTCCTCGGGGACCGGACCCGCCTCCCACTCCGCGGAGAGCTCCCGCAGCATCGCCTCGTCGCCGCGGCCGTAAGCCGCGTTGACCCGGGTGATGAACTCGTCGCGCCGCTTGCGCTCGCTCTCGTCCTGCGCCAGGTCGGGGTGAGCCTTGCGGGCGAGTTCACGGTAGAGCTTGCGGGCCTCCTCGCTCGGACGCACCCGCTCCGGGGGCCGCACCGGCTGGTCCGTGAGCATCGCCGCGGCCTCCGGGAACAGCCCGTCCGAATCCATCCAGCCGTGGAAGAGCTCCTCGACGCCGGGCATCGGCATGACCCGTGCACGGGCCTCCTGAGCGGCGCGGATGTCCTCCGGGTCGCCGGTGCGGGCGGCCCGCGCCTCGGCGATCTGCGCGTCCAGCTCGTCGAGCCGCGTGTACATCGGTCCGAGCTTCTGGTGGTGCAGCCGCGAGAAGTTCTCCACCTCGACGCGGAAGGTCTCGACAGCGATCTCAAACTCGATCAACGCCTGCTCGGCCGCCCGCACAGCCCGCTCCAGCCGCGCCTCGGGCCGCCCGGCCTCAGTCCCGTCGGCTTTCCCGTCGGCTTGCCCGTCGGACTCCCCCGCACGCGTGCCGTCACCGGAACCCGCGCCGCCCCCGGATGCAGGCTGTCCCTGGCCGGAGCCCTCCCCGCTCTGCTCGGCCTCCCCGCCCAGCTCGCCCTGCTCGGACGCACCGCCCAGCTCGCCCTGCTCGCCCTGCTCGGACGCACCGGCCGGTGCGTCGGACCGGTCGGCGGTGCCGGACGGCGCCTCGGCAGGCGCGGCCGTCTCCTCCTGCGGACCTCCCGCATCGGGCACGGACTGGGACTGATCGGCTTCCGGGGTCGTCACCCGACCAGCGTAGGCCACGGCCCGGCCGCCCACCGAGCTTCACCGCCCCCGCCCCGACCCACGATCCGGCCCACCCACACGCTCAGCTCCGCCGCCGGCCCAGGAGATCCGTCACCCTCCCTCCGGTCCCTCACACACCCAGTTCCGCCGCGATCCGCCCGGCCCTGACCGCCGCCACCAACACATCGTGATCGGCTTCCGTCCGGTCCGCGTACGTGACGGCGAACGACGCGATGGCTTCGTCCAGCTCCTCGCTCTTGCCGCAGTAACCGGCGATGAGACGGGGGTCGGCGGTGTGGGTGTGGGCGCGGGCCAGGAGGGCGCCGGTCATACGGGCGTAGTCGTCCATCTGGTCGGCGGCGAGGGCCGCCGGGTCGACGCTGCCCTTGCGGTTGCGGAACTGCCGTACCTGGAAGGGGCGTCCGTCGACCGAGGTCCAGCCGAGCAGCGTGTCGCTGACGACCTGCATCCGCTTCTGACCGAGGACCACCCGGCGGCCTTGGTGGGACAACGCCGGGGCCTCGAAGCCGGCCGTCGCCAGATGCGGGAGCAGCGCCGAAGGACGGGCCTCCTTGACCTGGAGGACCAGCGGCTCGCCCCGGTGGTCCAGCAGGAGGACGACGTACGAACGGGTGCCCACGCTGCCCGTGCCGACCACGCGGAACGCGACGTCGTGCGCCGCGTACCGGGCCAGGAGCGGCAGGCGGTCCTCGGGCAGCGTCGTCAGGTACTCCTCCAGGGAGGTCACCACCGCCGCGGCCTCCTCGTCCGGTACGCGGCGCAGCACCGGCGGGGCATCCACGAAGCGACGGCTGCCGTCCTGAAGCACCTCCGTGGACTTCGCCGCGAACCGCCCGCTCGTGTTGGCCCGCGCCTTCTCCGACACCCGTTCCAGCGTGCCGAGCAGGTCGTGGGCGTCGGTGTGGGAGACCAGTTCCTCGTCCGCGATGGCGTTCCACGCGTCCAGCACCGGCAACTTGGCGAGCAGCCGCACCGTGCGGCGGTACGCCCCCACCGCGTCGTACGCCGCCGTGCGGCACGTGTCCTCGTCGGCGCCCGCCTCCCGGCCGGCGAGGACGAGCGAGGTGGCGAGCCGTTTGAGGTCCCACTCCCAGGGGCCGTGCACGGTCTCGTCGAAGTCGTTCAGGTCGATGACCAGTCCGCCGCGCGCATCCGCGTACAGACCGAAGTTCGCCGCGTGCGCGTCACCGCAGATCTGGGCCCCTGTGCCGGTCACGGGCGTGCGCGCGAGGTCGTACGCCATGAGGCCGGCCGAACCGCGCAGGAACGCGAAGGGCGTCGCGGCCATCCTGCCGACCCGTATCGGCGTGAGCTCGGGGAGCCGGCCGCGGTTGGACTCCTCGACCGCGGTCGCCGCGTCCGGCCGGCCGGCGTCGAGCGTCAGCTCCGCGTGCGCACCGCGCCGCACCCGCGCGCGCAGCGCCTTCCCCGCCTCCTTGGGCGAGCTTCCCTCCACGGGCCACCGCGCGAAACCGCGCACCCAGGGCACCCGCGCCCCGGCCGCCGCCGTGGCCTCCCGCACCGCACCGACCTCGGTCATGCCGACCGCCTCCCCCGCGCACGAACATCAACTCCGCACGACCGTACAACCGCCCCAGGACGTCACGAACGGCTCCATCTGTACGGCACGGAGACGCCCACAACAGCTTCGGATGCCGTGCAGTGAGCTTCGTCACAGTCAGAGCCCCGACGCACACTCCGCGAACGCCTCGCCCGGCGTTCCTTCCTCGCGGCGCGCTGGTGTGGTCCGGCCGCCGGCCTCCACGACGCGGCCGTCACGCACCTCCGGAACCGTCCGCCGGTGAAGCCGTCGCGCCCGGCCCGGTGTACGGCTTGGACGGATAGCCGGTGTCGAAGTGCATGTAGTCCGGCACATCGATGTTCTGCCAGATCCACCCCTCGTCGGTGAACGTCCGCCAGACAGCGCCGCCCTCAAGGATCTTGCCTTTGCCCTCGGTGCGCGCGCTGTTCTCGACGCCGGGCTTCCAGCACTTGCAGCGCAGGTCCTTCCACGGGTTCTCGACCGGATTGATGTCGATGGCGCGGCCGTTGGCGTGCGGGGACTCCAGGGCGGGGGCGTTGATCTGGTCCAGGCGGCGGCAGTTGAAGGCGGCGGTGTTGTCGGCGGCGAGGCTGGCGTTGCTGTCGCCGCCGAACTCCTCCAGCGGCTTCATCTGCCGGATGGGGAATCCCTCGTCGAAGAGCTCGGTGAAGACGCGGGCGACCGAGTCGGCGGTGTCCGCGTGGACGACGATCACCCCGCGGTGAACCTTGCCGTCGAAGCCGTGGTGGTTGATCTCCACTCGGCTCAACTGGTCCGGTGCGGTCACCGGGCAGCCCGCCCGCACCATCCCGGCATCCTTCATCCTCTGCCACTGTGCGTCGGAGACCGGGCGGACGGCGGCGTCGGCCGAGGGGGTCGGGGACGGGCTGGGGGTGGCCGCTTCGCTCCCGGACGTGCCGGTTCCGGTGCTGGTGTCGGCCGCGGCTGTGCAGGCCGTGGCCAGGAAGAGGACCGCCAGTGCGAGCGGCGGCCATCGGTGGGTGGTGCGGATCACTGCGCTGTTCCTCGTGGGGGCTGTGGGGAGAGGTCGTATTCGTATGTGAGGAGAGCGCGGCCCTCCGGGGTGCGGGTCTCTCCCACGTGCTGCCAGCCGAGACGCTCGTAGTAGCGGCCCGCCCCATCGGGTCCGGCCGCCGTGACCAGGCTCACGCGGGCGCATCCGGCCGTGGCGGCCTCGTCGGTGAAGCGGCGGATGAGCGCCGAGCCGAGGCCGAGCGAGCGGACCCTGCCGAGGATCGCGACGTGGGCCAGAACGGCCGTGACTCCGGGGCGTGGCGCGACAGGGGCGGGCTGCTGAGCGGGGTCGCGCCGAGCCGGTAGAAGTTTGCGTGCGTAACGCCCCAGACGGGTCCGCAGGAAGTGCAGGGCCAACCGGGGGCGAACCGTCAGCGACGCGCACGCGTGCAGAGCGAGCCTTCGCCCGTGAGTGCGCACGAGGTGCTGCCGGTGGGCGGCGGGGTCGGTCACGCCGACCAGGAAGCCGACCGGGAGTCCGTCGGCCTCGGCGATGTAGGCCCGCGCGTGCGGGCTTGTCAGGTAGGTGCGGGTGTAGGCCGCCAGATAGCGCGGACCGAGCCGCGCGAAGAAGCCGTCGGGGAAGTGGGCACGGTGCTCGGTGACCACGAAGTGCAGGTCCTCCGGCTCCATCGGCCGGACCGCGCAGCCGAAGAACAGTCCTCGGCCGGGGGCGCGCGGTAGGGGTACACGGTCGACGGGGCCACGGCCAACGGGGCCGGAGGGGGCGGAGGGGGCGGAGAAGCCGGAGGGGTCGGGGGTGGGCAGGGCATGGCTCAGTGGCGCGGAGGCGCCTCGATCGACGTCCACACCAGCAAACTACTACGGCACATAGAATTTCTACAGCCGATAGGAGAATGATGGCTGGTAAATTTTTACGCGCGGTAGAAAGTCCGTGGGCCTGGCGGCATTCAGTACCGTCGGGAACGGTTCAGGGCGGACGAAGCGCGGCCTGGCGATCGGAACACGGAGAGGCGGGGGACGAGGGCGATGCGGCCATTCGGCGAACTGGAGGCGGACGTCATGCGCGTGGTGTGGGCGAGCGATGACCCGCTCTCCATCCACGACATCGTCGACGCACTGCACCGCGAGGGCCGGCAGCCCGCGTACACCACGGTCATGACCGTGACCGAACGCCTGCGCACCAAGGGCTGGCTGGAGCGCGTGAAACAGGGCCGTTCCTTCCGGTACAGCGCGCTGCAGACCGCCGGTGACTACTCCGCCGGACTCATGGAGCAGGCTTTGGACTCCTCCGCCGACCGGGAGAGCGCTCTGCTCCGCTTTGCCGGCCGGCTCGACCCGGCCGAGGCCGAGGCGCTGCGCCGGGCACTGGCGAGGATGCCCGCCGAGCCGGGCACGGACGGCTAGGCGCCCCGCCGTGCTGGTCATCACCGCACTCCTCGCGCACGCGCTCCTCCTCGGCGGGCCGCTTGCCCGGCGGCTGGCGAAGGCGCGTTGGGTCAGCCGTCACCCGCGGGCGGCGCTGCGGCTGTGGCACGCCGGCGCCCTGGGGCTGCTCGGATCGGTAACCGGCGCCCTCGTGCTGGCCGCGCACGATGTGTGGGAGCACGGCATGGTGTGGCTCTTCCACGCCGACAAACCGCTGATCCACGCCGCGTACGGTGGCGCCTGGCAGGTCCGGGGCATCGCCGAGGCGGCGCTGCTCGCCCTCCTCCTGGGCGCCGCCGGACTGTCGGTGACCGCTGTCCGGCGGGCTGTGAGCCTGAGCCGCGAACGCGACCGCCACCGCCTCACCGCCGACACCCAGGGCGGGTACGACGACGGCGATCCGTCGATCAGGGTCCTGGCCCATGCCGCTCCGGCCGCCTTCTGCATCCCCGGCACGGGGAGCCGCTCCCGCATCGTCGTGACAACGGCGGCCCGAGACCTCCTCTCGGCCGACGAACTCGCCGCCACCCTCGAACACGAGCGGGCCCATCTGCGGCTGCGCCACCACCGGGCGCTCCTCGCCGCCGACGTCCTGACGGCGGCTCTCGGCTGGGCGGGATTGCTCCGGGACTACGCGGACCAGGCGCGCCGTCTCGCGGAGATGGCCGCCGACGACCACGCGGTTCGCATGCACGGCCGCCGCACGGTGGCTTCGGCGCTGCTGGAGATGTGCCACGCGCCGGGACCGACCGGTTCCGGAGAGTCGGCGGGGTTCGCGATGACCGGACCCGATCCGGCCGAACGCATCCGGCGCCTGATCTCGGCACCTCTCGCGACCGCCGGCCCGCTCACGCGCTTTCTGACCGCGGCCGCGACCGCCGCCGTGGTCATGCTGCCGCTGCTGCTGGCACTGGGCCCCGCGCTGCTGCTGGCCGACACGGCGCACATGGGCGGCTGACCGGTCCGGCGCGGCAGCCGGGGAGTCGCTCGCCGAGAGCGGCACAGCGCCTCCGGGGCAGCCCGCCCGGCTCGGGAACCTGTCGCCGAGCCGGCCAGGTCGGGAAGGAGAGATCACCCGACCCGAAAGGAGGTCCGGGCTCCTGCGACATACAAGGCAGACGGCCCCCGTCCGTCACGACGACCACGGCAACGCCGATGCCGATCCAGGCGCCGGCGCCCAACCCACTGTCCTCGTCCTCCGTCGCCTCGGCGGCCTTCGGCTGCCGTCGTCGGCCACCCGCGGGGCCGGCACGGCCACGGCGCAGCAGGCGGTGAGCGTGACGACGGCCCGGACCACGCCGACGGCACCCACCAGGGTCCAGAACGCGCGGTTGCCGACGAGGGGGCGCCGGCGCACGGTCACTCCTTCTCCCGCTGCTCCAGCAGACGGCGCAGCCGTTCCTTGGCCTTCGGGTCGGTGGCGGGGACGCTGACGAAGTGGGCGACGGCGGCGTCCCCGTAACGGCGCAGCACCTCGCGTACCGCGAGCCCCGCCTCGTCCTCGGCCGTGGGCGCGTAGACGAAGCCCCGGCCGTGGCGGGTGCGCTCCAGCGCGCCCTAGTCCGCGAGCCGGCTCAGGACGGTCATCACCGTGGTGTAGGCGAGCTGTTCCGGGCGGGTGCTGTTGAGGGCGTCCAGTACCGCCCGCACCGGCAGCGGTCGCTTCGCGCGCCACAGCACGTCCATCACGTCGCTCTCCAGCGTTCCCCTCGCCACCGGGCCGCCCTCCCTCCACCGGCTTCGCCGTTGTCGTAGTCAAGCAGTTCCGTCGACGGCCCGGCCGGCCTGCCGCTGCAAGGGGGATCAGGGCTTGGTCGCCCTGCCGATGATGTGCGCCGAGCGGGGGATCAGCGGGGAGGGCCGGAAGCCGAAGTGATCGACCTGGTCCAGGGTGAATCCCGCGGCGCGGACGGCGGCCTCGGTGTTCCGGTTGGGGTGGCAGCCACCGCCCATTCGGCGCCACACCGGAGTGATGGCGTCCTCCATCAGCCCGCGGATCCGGTGGCGGGAGCGCACGTGCTCGTAGAGGCGCATCTGGCCGCCTC
This sequence comes from Streptomyces bluensis, assembly GCF_014650715.1. Classification (GTDB taxonomy): domain Bacteria; phylum Actinomycetota; class Actinomycetes; order Streptomycetales; family Streptomycetaceae; genus Streptomyces; species Streptomyces bluensis. The sequence goes on from NZ_BMVM01000033.1 coordinate 33,181, forward strand.
GGCGCAGCACCCTGGCCGCCTCGGCCAGCGCGGTGGCCTGGTCGTTCACGCTGCACAGCACGAGCGAGAACACCACGGCGTCGAACTCCTCGTTCCCACCGGGCAGTTCATCGGCATGGCCGCTGAGGACCGAGACGGGCACCGGCGCCTCGGCCGCCGCACGCCCGGCGACCGCGCGCAGGGTGTCGTCGGGTTCCAGCGCGACGACTTCGGTGACGGTGGCCGGGTAGTGGGCGAAGTTGCGACCCTGACCGGCGCCGACCTCCAGGACGCGCCCGGACAGGCCGTCCAGCAGGCGGCGCCGGTGCTCCACGCCACCACGGCGGTCCGACTCGGCGGCGATCTTGAGGTACTGGCGGGCGAAGCGCGGGTGCTGCAGGTCCTGTGGGCCGGTGCTGGTGGCTGGTGTGTTCATGCTGACTTCCCGTGGTGGTCGGTCGCGCCGCCGCGGTGCCTCACGGCGAGCGAAGGCCGGACGGTCGGTACTCCAGGTCGTCCTCAGCGTTGCAGGAACTCCTCCCGCTCGATGTCCCTACCCCGTACCGCAAGAGCCGCCACTCCTGCTGGGCCGGATAGCGGATTCAGTACGGGCAGCGGCGAGCAGCACGGTGACCACGAGGACACCCGGCAACTGAGCGCCCGTCAATCGGCGGTGCGTCAGAACGGCCGTGCCGGGCACGGCCACCCCGGCCATCATCGCCACCACGGGCCAGCGGGGGGAGTGCCCCTGAGACAGCACGTGCCCGGCCGGCGGCAGCAGCACACCCGCTCGCATACCACGCAGCGCACCGGCTGCCGGGGAGCCGGTCAAGCTGAGCGGTCGCATGGCCGGGGCCTTCGGACGCGCTCGCGCAAGTCCGTCGCGCGGCCGGAAGAGGACGGGCACGGGCTGTATCCCGGACACCGTTGGCGGCGTACCGGCTCTTCCACACCTGATCCGCGGCAGGGTGGCCCCCCCTCCCGAACCTCTCCTGCCCGTCTGGCGTTTACGCAGGTCAGGGCATCGTTAACCGACATGACAACGGTCACCGATGCAGCCTTTGCCCCTTTGATCCCCCGTGTGCTTCCCTTCCTGGTCGACGAGGCGGGCGAGGGAGTTGTCCTCCGCGGTGGCGGTGACCGTGATCTCCAGTACGCCGGCTCCCTTGACGGTTCCGGCGAACACCTCGGCGCCGGGGCCGACTTCCACGGGCACGGATTCGCCGGTGACCACCGAGGTATCCAGGGCGCCGCGGCCGGAGGCCACCACGCCATCGGTGGCGATCTTCTCCCCCGGCCGGACCAGGAGCACATCCCCGATACGCAGATCAGCCGGTGCGACCTGTGTCTCGGTGCCGTTGCGCAGGACGCGCACGGTGGGCGGTACCAGATCCAGCAGGGCGCGCAGTCCGTGCCGGGTACGGGCGACCACGTAGCCTTCCAGGCCCTCGGCGATGGAGAACAGGAACGCCGGCGTGGCAGCCTCACCCACCTCGCCGAGCGCCACCGCTCCGACGGCGGCGATGGTCAACAGCAGCCCGACGCTGAGCCGGCCGCGCAGGAGGGCCAGCAGCAGTACGCCGGAGGCGCGGCGCCCTCGGCGCCTGCGCCCGGGGCGGCCCGAGCGGTGGGAGAGTCGGTTCCGCAGCCCGCGTCAGCCACGGTGCACCTCCGCGTTCTCGGCGAGAGGCGCTCCGCATGCTCCGATCCCACCGAGCGACATGAGGCCGATGGGGTGACGATGAACGTGTACCGACGCAACCACGCTGCTGCCAGAAGGAGGCAGGCGTCATGACCTCTCCTTCCGATTCCCCGGGCGCCGATCCCCCGCGCGGCACCCAGCCGCACCTGCAAGAGAATCCTCAGAGGCCTGAGACACCGCTGGCCGAAGGCATGGCCTCCCTGGCGAACATGGGCTGGCAGATCCTGCTCACCATGGGACTCGCCACCATCGCCCTGGGCGTCGTCGCCCTGGTCTGGCCGGGTGCGACACTGCGGGTCATCGGCATTCTGTTCGGCATCTATCTGCTGGTCACCGGTGTCTTCCAGCTGGCCGCCGCCTTCGGTTCCCATGTCCCCCGGCATCTTCGGGTGCTGCACTTCATCACCGGTGCGGCCTCCATCCTGCTGGGGCTGATCTGCTTCCGGGGTCCCCTGGAGTCGACCCTGCTGCTCGCCCTGTGGATCGGCTTCAGCTGGCTGCTGCGTGGCACCACGGAGACGGCCGCAGCGGCATCCGTCCAGGACATGCCGGCGCGTGGCTGGCACGTGGCCTTCGGCATCATCGGCGCTCTGGCCGGCATCGTGATGATCATCATGCCGTTCACCTCGATCGCGACACTCACCCTGGTCGTGGGCGTCATGGCCATCGTCCTGGGCCTGACCGAGGTGGTCCGTGCCATCAGGACGCGCGTCGAGATCGGCCATCTCGCTCCGGGCACGGCCACCGGGCGGCGGCCCCTGTTCCACGCCCGTCCGCACGCCCAGCACTGATCGGTTCAGAGGGGAGCTGGTCCGCACCCGCGCGATACCTGCGAAGGACACCGCCCGCTCGCCGATCCCGGGCGATCCGGCCCCCTACGGTCATCACCCGTGGGGAGTGATGACCGCGCGTCCCCGGATTCCGTCGGTGTGCAGGAGCTGGTGGGCCTCGCCGGCGCGTTACCCGCTGCCACGGGCACCACGCGCCCTCAGGGCGGCCCTGTTCCCTGACCAGCGACTGCTTCTTGCAGCCCCGGCCGATGGCCGGGGCTTCTTCTGCTCCCGCCGAGCCTTCGCGGCCTCGCGTCCGGCCGCCACGATTCGATGCCGTCACAGCGGTCGGCAGAACGCCGACGCCATCACGGTGGGGGCAGGGCGAGAAACCAGCCTGCCGATACGCCGATTACTGATCGCGTTCGATGTGGCCCTATCTCTTGGCCAGGGCATCGGCCTGCGAACGGGCCAGCAACGCTTCCAGCGCAGCGGATTCCGCCTCCACGATCGCGGCGGCGGCGAAGTCGATCGCGAACGTCGCATAGTGCTCGGCATCATCCGCGTTGTGCTCGGCGCGCTTCACGTCAAGCTCGGCCTTGCGCTCCTGGAAACGGCTCTTGGCCGTCGCCACATGCTCCTGCCACTTGTTCCTTGCCTCGTCCAGTGACGCAGCGGCAGCTGCCTTCTGTTCGGCTGCCTCACGGCGGAGTTGCTCTGCTCGCTGTTCCGCCTCCTGCTGAGCGTGTTCAACCGCAGCCGACAGCTGCTCACGGTTCTTGGCGATGGCATTCTGCACCTGCTCTTGTGCATGCTTCGCCCAATCCGTCAGCTGGGTGATCTGCTCCGTCGTCTCGGTCATGGTCCTGTTCCTTCCGATCGCCCGGAAATAGGCATCCATATCCACTCGAACACATACGACACAGGTCGGCCATTCAGGCGACAACACAGGCCGTTTCCATGCTGGTTGCGTTTCTGAGCCACCCGACGAGACCCGGCTCGACACGAGGAGGGAGCCGACGCGGCACACTATGCGGCGCTCTGCCCCCTCCTTCGAGGGCGGTGCGTCCGGCCAGAACTGGGGAGATGGTGGTCAGCGGGCTCGACGTCTTCCAGGCTTCGCGCCGGCCGCCTCGGGGACGCGGTCTGCTGACGTCGTCAGCAGACCGCGGTGAGGCGAGGTGCTCAGTGTCCGCCGCTCGCCTCGACATCGAGGCGCCTGGTGAAGGTCTTGCCGCCGTCCTTCGACTCGTACACCCCGGTCCGGGTGGCGGCCAGGACATGCTGGGCACTGACCGCGGTGAGGGCCTGAGGCTGCCCGCCCGCCACCGTTGACTGCTTCTGCCACGTGCTTCCGCCGTCGCTGCTGCGGTGCAGCCCGCCAGCGGTGTCGATGCCGTACAGCTCGTCCTGCGCCGGCCAGGAGAGGAAGGCCATCACCGGCTGCCGGCCCGCGGTGAAGGTCTTGCCTCCGTCGGTGCTCCGCGCGACTCCCTCGCCGGTGGTCGCGAGGAGGAGGCCGGAGTCCTGGGGGCTGACCGTGATGTCGATCGCTTTGAGTGCCGCTCCGTCCTTCCACTTGGTGCCGTCCTTGCTGGTTCGCAGCAGGCCGTTGGTGGAGTCGTATCCGTAGACGGTGCCGTGGGCGTACTTGAGGGCGTGGAAGTCGGATTCGCCCGACAGGGACAGCGACGTCCAGGTCCGGCCGGCGTCCGTGCTCCTGATGAGCCCCTTGTTGCCGCCGGAGGTGGGGTGGCCGCTGGCGTAGAACGTCTTCTTCCCGGCCACCGTGAAGCCCATGAAGTCGTCCTTGCTGTCGCCGACCAGGGTGGGCTTGCCCTTGGCGTCGGGGGTGTAGATGCCCTCGTGGGTCGCGACGAACAGGCGCTGGTCGGAGGGGTCCAGGCCGATTCCGTGGATGTGGCTCACTGTGACGCCGGATCCGTGACCGGATGCGGAGGTGTCCGTGTCGGTGTCACTGGAGCAGGCGGTCAGGGTGAGGGTGAGCGCGGCGGTGATGGCTGCCGCGGCGGCAAGGCGCGGGTTCATGGGTCCTCGGAGGGAAGTCGCCACGTCGTCCCGGGGAGGGCGACGTGGCGCGCAGGTGAGAGAAAGGGGGGTGACCGCCCCGGGCCCGCGTGCGCGGAGCACGGGGCGGTCGGTGGGTGACGTGGGCCGACCGTGCGGCGCGTCGAGGGGACTCAGAGCCGGTCGACGATGCTCTGGAGCTGCTTCACCTCGGCGGACTGGCCCTTGATGATGGTGCCGGCCATCTTCTTGGCGTCGGCGTTCGTGCCGTTCTTCTGCTCGTCCTCGGCCATGCTGATCGCGCCGTTGTGGTGCTCGATCATCATCTCGGCGAATGCCTTGTCGAACCCGGTGCCCTTCATGGCCTTGAGTTCTTCCATGTCCGCCGCGGACATCATGCCGTCGCCGCTGCCGTCGCCCCCGTGGTCCATGCCCGGCATGGACTCCATCGCGGTCGGCTGCTTCCAGGACTCCAGCCAGCCCTTCATGGTCTTGATCTCGGGGTCCTGGGCCTTCTCGATCTCCCCCGCGAGCTCCTTGATCTCGGCGTCGGAGGCGCGGCCGTCGGCCAGCTCTGCCATCTCCAGGGCCTGCTCGTGGTGGGGGATCATCATCTGCGCGAAGGTGACGTCCGCGTCGTTGAAGTCCCCGGCCTGATCGGCATCACCGGCCTGGTCGGTCGCGGAGGCCGAGCCGCTGTCGCTGCCGTGGTCCATGCCGTCCATGCCGTCCCCACCGCAGGCGGCGAGGAACAGAGTGCCGGCGGTGACGAGACCCACGGCCGTGATGCGGCGGGCGGACTTGCGGCGCAGAGCGGTGCGCGTGAAGGCAGTCATGGTTGATTTCACCTCGTATGTCAGTTCTGTGGCTGTTTCGGACGCGTGCGACGTCGCGGGACCGCGCGTGTGCGCGCCCGCGAGTGCGCTTCGGCCTACAGCCGCAGCACTGACAACCGGGTGAGATCGGGTCCGCGTGGCGGGGGATTGGGCCGCAGTACGGCGGCGACCTGGGCGAGCAGCCGTGCCGACCACTCCTGATGCCGGGTGAACACGGACCGCAGGAGCGTGGCGAGCACCCACGCACCGAACAGGACCGCCACGCACAACGAGATCATGTCCATCGCCATGCCGGGCTCGTGCGTGGACGACGAGTCCGCCGGATCGGTCGCTCGACCGGCCGTCTCCGCGCCCGTGACGGTGGGATTGCTCATGGGGTCGTGGGCCGTTGAGGCCACGCTCATCGCCGACGCGTGGGACGTGGTGCTCGTGGCGGAGCCGGACGAGTCGTCGGGATGCCCCATGGTGTGCATCGCGAAGACCCCGAACGCGAGCACGACGACGAGCAGCAGGTGCCCAAGGGCGCCTCCCGCGCGTACGTACCGGCTCGCCCGCATTCCGGGACTCCGTCTCTGGCTGTTCGGCCTCTGGCTGTTCGGCCTCTGGCTGTTCGGCATCGGCGCCTCCGACGGTACCCAACAGGCGCAGGTCACGCCGCGACGGGTATGCCTGCGCCGGGTGATGTGATGTCGGTGGCGGCCCGCGGGCGTCTGCCTCCAGTTCAGTCCGTCACGGTCCCCGTCTTGTCCAGGACGACGGTGTCGACGCGGCGCGTGGATTCGAGCACCTCGGGGGCCTTGACGAGGATGCCGAGCTGGGCGCCGCGCCCGGTGCCGACCATGAGCGCGGTCGGGGTGGCCAGGCCCAGGGCACACGGGCAGGCGATGATCAGGACGGCCACGGCCGCGGTGAAGGCGGCGGTCGCGTCGCCCGTGATGCCGAGCCGGCCGCCGAGGGTGGCCGCGGCGATGAGCAGGACCACGGGGACGAAGACGCCGGAGATCCGGTCGGCGAGTCGCCCTACCTCGGCCTTGCCGGCGCGCGTCCTCCACGAGCTTCGCCATCCGCGCGAGCCGGGTGCGCCTGTGGTGCTGCTCACATCTCGGGGTTGCACACGGGGATTCCCGCTGGAAGGGCGGACATGGTTGTGCCCATGCTGATGTGAGCGGCGAGGGCCGCCTCCGGCGCGGCTCCGGCGCGGCTCCGATCCGGCGGCGCCGGCCGCCGTGGCGACCCCGTTCCGCCGTACGGGTCCTGTCCCAGACGGAGAGCGTCAGCGAGGCCAGGTACACGACGACCGTGTCCGGCATGGTGAACAACCAGCAGGCCCAGTTGCGGCGCGAGTACCGGTGGTCCTCACCCGCACCGCGCTGACGGCGGCGACGAGGGCGGCGAGGAGGGCGGCGAGGAGGGCGGCGAGGAGGGCGGCGAGGAGGGCGGCGACCGCCGCAACGGACCAGCTCATCGCCGGACTCCCCATCTCTAGCCCTCCCGTGCGCCCCGCTGTGTCACGCCAAGGCCCACCTACTAGGACCCTTGGTACGAACCGTGGGCGGAGAGTGCTCACGGATTCCGTGGGTCTACGGCCAGGCCCGCGGCCCCGCCAAACGCGCGTTGGCTCCAGGGGAGCGTGCGCAGGGGAACCGGCGGGGCCGGTTGTCCTTCCCGGCGTGTCGGCTCAGGGGCGTGTGGCCGCGAAGTACGGCATGTAACCGAGGGGAGTGATCTCGACGTTCTTGCCGGTGCGCGGCGCGTGAATGGCCTTGCCGTTGCCTATGTAGAGGCCGTTGTGCTGGCTGCTGTTGTACCAGTAGATGATGTCGCCGGGCTGCAGGTCCGACTTCGCGACCTTGCGTCCCGCCGAGTACTGCTCCTGAACGGTGCGCGGCAGCGAGACGCCGGCCGCGCGCCACGCGGCGCCCGTGAGCCCGGAGCAGTCGAACGAGTTCGGGCCGGTCGAGCCCCACTCGTACGGCTTGCCGAGCTGGGCGTAGGCGAACTCGACAGCAGTACGGGCGCGTCCACTCGCGGGGCCGTTGTACGAGGCCGGGCTGTCGCTGTTGCCGGCAGCCTTGTCGGCCTGAGCCTCCTTCTCCTCAAGTTGCGCACGCTGCTGGGCGGTGAGGCTGTTCAGGAGGGTCCGGGCCGTGCGGAGCTTGTCCTGGATCTCTTCCTTCGTTCCGCCGAGTTGCTTGCGCGCCTTCTCCACCTCGGTCAGCTTCTTGACCGCCTCCGCGCGGGTCTGGGCGAGCTCGCGCTGCCTGGCTTCCAGGCTGCTCAGCATGGAGACCCGGCGTGCCGACAGGCGGTCGGCCCTCTCCGCCTCGTCGAGGTAGTCGTCCGGGTCGGAGGAGAGGAACAGCTGCACGCTCGGGTCCAGGCCGCCGTCGCGGTATTGCGCGGCGGCCAACGGGCCCATCTCCTCGCGCAGTTCGTTGATCTCCTGTTGCTGCGCAGCCACTCGCTCCTGCGCGCGCTTGGCTTCCTTCTGGAGCTTCTCCTTCTTCACGAGGACCGCGTTGTACTCCTCCGTCGGAGCCTCCGCCTCCTCGTACAGCTCCTCGACCTGCTGGCGCACCTCGTCGACGGACGGCTTCGGCGCAGCCTGGCTCTGGGTCGGCAGGAGCGAGACGGTCCCCGCCGTCGCGGCCAGAACGGCAAGCCGGGAGCGGCTCGGCGGCTTCGGTCGGCGGTGGGATCCCATCCTGCGACAACTCCTCTGTTCACCCGCGGCCGGTGACGGGAGCCGTCCCCCGGGAGTGCCGTTGGTGTCGATCAAATATGCGAGCAACTTAGTAGGTTAGTAGTTTGAGTGGCAATCCCTGCAATCCCTGCAATCCCTGCGACCCTGAAATCCCTGCAATCCCTGCCCGAAGAAACGGACGGGGCTGGGGTGATCACCCGATGACGTGCACGCAGCCCAGGAGCAGCGGGACCAGTGGCACCGTCACTGCCGCCACGGCCACGGAGACCCGCAGCACGGCGTGCGGCCGCCGCTGCGGCGCGAGGATCCGCCGCAGGCGGACCAGTGCGGTGGGACCGCCCACCGCGAACGCGCCCGCGGGTGCCGCCCCGGCCGCCATCCCGTACATCGCGGCGGCAAGCACCTCGCGCGGCTGCCGGTGCAGTGCCCGGTCGTCAGCGATCATCTCCAGGAGCACGGCCGTCTGCTGCCTGCCGTGCCGGGCCAGCGGAAGCGGGCCGAAGACCCTCGCGAACGCCGTGCCGGCGGCGAGGGCCAGGTGGTGACGGCCCGCGATGTGCGCACGTTCGTGTGCGAGTACGGCGTCGAGCTGCCCTGGGGACAGCAGCCGCAGAGCGCCGGCGCTGACGACGACGCGCGGCCGGTGCCCGGGAAGGCAGTACGCGGCGGGGTGATCGTGTTCGAGGACGGTGGCGTCGAGCCGCGGAGAACGGCGGCCCACCAGATCCAGGACCTTCCGGTGGCGGGAGCGGGTGCGCCGGCCGCTCAGGACCTCGAAGAGGAAGGAGCCGAAGACGAGGAGCACAACGAACGCGGGCAGGGCCACCGCCAGCCGGGCGGCGGCCGTGGGGTCAGGGGCGGCTGTGTCCGTCGTCAGGCCGCACGAGTGCAGCAGGTCGACGAGGTTGGCATGCAGGTGCTCGGTGGGAGAGGCCAGTTGATACACGGCCAGCCCGACCGCCACGGTGAACGACGCGGACAGGGCGAGCCAGGATGTCACCGCCAGGGTCGGTGCGCGATACGGCCAGGCGCTGCGCAGCAGCAGCCGCGGGGCGAGGAACCCGACCGCCCCGGCATAACCGAGCAGTAGGGGTGCCGCGTTCACCGACTGTCCCGCCGCTCGGCGGCGGCCAGCGCCTCGCGCAGGGCCCCGACCTCTTCAGGGCTCATCTGCCGCACGAAGTGGGCCAGGGCCACGGGGCGGTCCTCGCTGGCGCCGAGCGCCTCCTCCATCAACGCGGCCGAGTACTGCTCGCGCGTACGGACCGGCGCGTACACCCAGGCACGGCCCTGCTTTCCCCGCAGCAGCCAGCCCTTGTTGTAGAGGATGGCGGCGACCGTGTTCACGGTGGTGTAGGCGAGCGGCCGGTGCTTGTTGATGTCGTCGACGATCTCCCGCACGGTGGCCGGGCGCTGCCAGCGCCACAGGCGGTCCATGATCTCCGTTTCGAGTTCCCCCAGCCGCCGCATGGTCGCTCCTCTTCGCCGTACTACGCAGGCACATAGTAGAACGGTCCTCTGGCGGGTCAGCGGCCGTGACGGCCCGCTCAGGGCGCCGCGCCCGACGCGGCGCTCCCGACTGGGGCGGGGCGCGTCCACCGGTCGGCTCGTACGGCACAGGCAGTACTGATCTGCGCACTGCCCCTTGCCGGATTCCTCCGGTGATCTTCAACGCCGCCCGTGCCACCGTCGCCCAGCACGACAAGCTCGCCACCCTTCTGGCCCCGGCCCGCAGCCAAGGCCGCTGGAAGGACCGCGGACAACCGGCGAGCGCACTGAACGGGCTCTCCTCGCCGTTCAGACGAAATGGCTGATCCACCCGGGTGTCCCTCGGACCGCCCCGCGCGTTCGATCACCCCGGCACAGGGCCCTGCAAGTCAGCATGAGTCGTGCCCAGACCAACCCGGCCCCTCGCACCCCTGCCCTCGGCCCGCCCCACCCTGGAGAACCCCCGACCATGACCACTGCCCGCACGCTCCTGCGCCGTACCAGCCTGGCGTCGCTCACGGCCGTGACCGCGCTGGCACTGGGCGCGTGCGGCGGCAGCGACAACACCGACGTTGCCCACACCTCCACTGCATCCGCTCCGGCGGCGACCGCCACCGGTCGGCACAACCAGGCCGATGTCACCTTCGCCCAGCAGATGATCGTGCATCACCGCCAAGCCATCGAGATGGCCGGCATGGCCCAGGAACACGCCCACTCCAGCGACGTGAAAGCCCTCGCGGTGAAGATCGAAAAGGAGCAGGAGCCGGAGATCAAGACCATGTCCGGCTGGCTGAAGTCCTGGGGTGAGCCAGTCCCCAAGGGGACGTCCACGCCTGGCATGGATCACCACAGTCCCTCTGCGATGCCCAGCATGCCCGGCATGATGGACGATCAGCAGATGCGCGACATGATGCACGCGTCCGGCAAAGCTTTCGACACCATGTTCCTGACCCTGATGATCAAGCACCACCAGGGCGCGATCGACATGGCCAAGACAGAGAAGAAGCAGGGCGTCCACGGCCCCGCCAGAACCCTCGCCGGTGACATCATCACCACCCAGAGCACGGAGATCGCCCAGATGCGGAAGATGCTCGGCTCCAGCTGACCCTGCCGGCGGCAAGGATCGCTCTGACCTCGGCACTGCAGCACGCCGAAGACAGCCCCGACGCGTGAGATACCTCACGCGGCAGGGCCCTCACACGCCCTGATCAGGGCTGTGTGATGCCTCACAGCGATCACGGAAACGAGAAACGGGCCCCTGCGATGACTTCCGTCACCTGCAGAGACCCGTTCCATCGGTTCTTCGCTGTGGGGCACCGACGGAATGGGCTGACCAAGGGGTACACCACGCCCCCCAAGATCAACTCCCGCGATCACAAAGATCTTTTCCCATCCGCCAGGTGAGAGGCGCGACAGTCGGCCGATACCCCGGGGATGCCCCGCCGAGAAACCTCCGAGTCACCGGCGCCTGTTCAATCAGTCGTCCATGCCCCGCGGACGGCGCTCCGGCCATCGGCGGCGGCACCTACGGGTAGTGCGCGCCTGTTCGAACGATTTTTGACGCCCGGTGACATCCGAGGAAAAGCCGTTGAGCACCACATGAGAAGGGAAGATAATTCTGGCTCAGCATGAGGGAGGCTGGCAGTGTCCGTGAACAATGACGTCATCAAGGCTGGCGTGGCTAGCGATGCTGACTACGTGGGTCGATTGTTCCGCGACTTTCAGGCAGCAAATGATGCGAGCGTATCGTGGGTCATGCCCCTGTGCATGGCTCCATACTTTTCGCTGGTGCTCCATGAGGCGAAGAGGAAGCCCCAGGCGATCGACTCTTCAGCATTTAATGGGTTCTCTGCCGAAGCTGAGGAGGTGTGTGCTCGCGCGAGGCATAGCCTGAAGCTCTTCGAGGACACACAACGACACATCGACGGACAGTTGCGATTTTTCACAGATGACATTTTGGACAAGCACTCCGATCACTTCCTAGGGAATACCTGGCTCTGGCTCGCCCGGAGGTGGGAGAAGGACCTGGGGCTTTTCACGTACGAAGGTACGCTAGTTACGACCTCGCATGCCGCTGCTTTTCACCTTGGAGTTGAGGCAGACAAGCTCCTTCAGGAGGATAACGGCACCTACATGCTCGGTATTATGCAGCAGTTGGGACGTTGCTTCGGAGCACTCGGCGCTCGTATGGATACTCAGGGAGGCGAGACGTTTGTACGCCACCTCGCAGGGGCGCATTTGAGATCTGCAGATGTGCGAGCTTCAACGTACTACGCGCAGGCTTTCGATGGAGTAGCAACACAGGCCATGAAAGGCGTTTTGACCGACTTCCAAGTCAGGATGAATTTCATCGATAAGATCGTCACTGCTGGAGCCGATATCCGTAATCTTGAGTACACGGTTTTCAAGATTCGCTACATCACCCTGTATCAGGTGTTGCTGAGCCTCAAGCTCCTCAGGGATGACACGCGTTATCCGCTGTCACCTTCGTCTAACGCGGTACTGAAAACCATCCTGGATACTGACGCCGTACATACCATCACGGATGGTGCGGTCCGAGAGTTTCGGAACACCTTGATTCACTACAACTTGCTGAAGGGGGCCGATCTCGCGAAGGTTGATTTGGCTCAGCCGATCTTTGGCCTAGCACCTCAGTATTTTCCTGCCTATACCTTTGAGCAGCTGAGTGAATTGGTAGATGCCTGTATTCGTGAAACGGCCTGCGCCCTGAATAGATGGGCAAGCAGCGTGTAGGTCCCCGAAACAGGGCTCAGCCGTGGTGCCAGGGTCGAAGTGCGCACATGTCCCAGGAGAACCGCCGTAGCCGCGCCTGTTCGACGAGCGTGGCCGTGTCGCCGTACGAGTTGTTCAAATGCCGACCAAGGACCACGACAGCCACGCTTCTCGCACCCGCTGCCTTCAGCGCTGCGGAGGCGGACTGAGCATGGTTTCCGCTGGTCCACGTGTCGTCGATGACCAGGACGTTCTCGCCCCAGAGCGCTGCCGAGGTATAGCGCGAGCGAGACGGGTTCCGGCCCAGAACGGCCGCGTCCGGGGCCGGAGCGAGCAGGTCGCGGTACCGATCGCGGGTGACCTCCACCATCTCGGCGGTAATGGTGCGCAGGGGGTGGTTCTCGCGACCGCTCGTGCTGGGTGCCGTCGTGACTATGTCGAAGCCGGGTACGGCGCAGTGAGCCGCAACGCAGCCTTCGTGGAGGGCCAGGAAGCGCCACAGAACCGCTGCCAAGCCTGTACGAAAGTACATCTGCTGCGGACCGGCAGCGTTCTTGTAGCGCCACAGTTCGTTGGCGTACTGCTCACCCTTGAGGGCCAGGCTTACCGGAACAACCACGTCGGCGACACCTGTGCCCAGGACGTTGCCGGTCTGCTGACACTGTCTGCAACTCGGATAGCCGGCGTTCGCGGTGCCGCGGCAGATTTGGCATACGCCCGGGCCGGACATCAAGGGATGGACGAGGAAGTTGGCGTAACGGTCGGACAGTCCGACGACTGTTGTCACCCGAGGCCGCCGACTATGCCCAGGTCAGCTCGCCCGTTGTGGGGACGAGAGAATCGAGGACGTCGAAGACGTCGTCTGCCGTATCGATGACGCTCGTGTTCGGTCTAGTGGCGTACTCGCGCGCCCATTCATGCGTCATGAGGGAACGCATCAGGAAGACGCGGCGACCGTGCTCCAGGGCGAGGCGGGCTTGCATCCGAGCGCCGCTTCGATAGGCCGCCTCGACCACGACAGTGGCCAGGCTGTATCCGCTCATCACGGCGTTGCGCATGGGGAAGGACGCTTTCGAGGGCGGCGCATCCGGCCAGAACTGGGAAATGACCAACCCCCTCTCAGCAATCTCCTGTTGCAGACGAGCATTCGGCGCAGGGTAAGAGCGGCGCAGGCCGGTACCAATGACAGCGACGGTTCGGCCTCCGACAGCGAGAGCGGTGCCATGGGCGGCGGTGTCGATTCCGGCAGCCAGCCCGCTGACCACCGTTACGCCACGCTCGGCGAGCCCACCCGCGATGGCCCGGGCATGGTCGATTCCCTCAGGTGTGGGGTTGCGGGTGCCAACAACCGCGACCCGCAGGTCTTCCTCGACGTGAGTGCCACGCAGGAACAGGAAGGGAGGGCGCTGATGGACCAACCTCAGGCACAGCGGATAGTCTTCGTCCAGAATCGTCACGAGGCGCATGCCCTCGCGGTCCCAGGCAGCGATCTCAGCGGCGATCGACTCCAGATCCACGGCTGGCGCGGTGTCGAAAAGGGCAGCCTGCCCGGAGGCGTCAAGAGCACTCTCGAGGACATCCCGCGCACTGCCGACGGTCTCGACCTGGTCGGTCAGCTCGGGCCAGGAACGATCCCCGCGCCGCAACAGCGCTACGAGCGCAGCTCGCTCCAGCTCCTGGTCCATGCCACCAGTATAAGAACAGGCCACCTGAGCGGTACGGGAACGTAGGGACCAGTCCCGTAAAGACTCCCGCAGAGCAGCAGCACCTGGGATCACCTTTGGATCCGCCGCGCAGCCGAACCTGTGATCTCCTCAGGGCTGTAGGTACGCAGCAGACCGTTCAGCGAGCACTCCAGCCGTGCTCGACGTGTGGACCGCGCACGAGCGAGCGCCTGGGCGATCGCCTTCCGCAGGTACTCCTCCGGGGTCTTCCCCTCCGCCGAGGCGCCCGCCCGGATCCGCTCATAGGTCTCGTCGCTCAAGGGGATGCTCATCAGGTACTTGCCGTCCGGCCCCGGAAAGAGACTGCAGAGCACGTCGATCGGAAGTGCGTCCTCCAGCCGTTTCCAGATCTTGCGCATCGCCCGCCCCTCGTTCTTGGCCGACACGAGTACCACGAGCCGTCTGCGGTCGTCGGCGGCTGCCAGAGGGAGGCAACTTTCCTGTTGAGCAGCCCTTAGTTCAAGGGTGTCCACGGAGCGGGTCAGGGTGATCTCAATCGCGTGCAAGGTCACTGCTTGTCCTCCTGCTGCGGTGAGTTGAGAACGAGAACTGCGGCCTCGGTGAGTCACTCGAGCGAGATCTCTCCGTCCGGCAGCCACCCCTCCCAGTAGCCATCCATGAAGTCGAGCAGCTCAGCGGGATCGACCACCGCGCCGGCTGACCGCAACTCGGCCGTTGTCCACCAGCAGGCCTCCGGTGCGAGTGCGAAGCGGACGGATGGCGGCCAGCTTTCCGCCACAGAGCGGACTACGAGGACGTACTGGACCCCGTGTGGTGCGTCCCTGCGGGCGAGCCGGCCAATGAGCGGCGAGATACGCAGTGGCGGGAGGTGCGCGACCTTCCGCAGATGGAGAGTTGCCGACCGACGGCAAGTCTCACCGGAGCGCATGGGGACCGTCGGCAGAGTCCAGCAGTTCTCCTCGTCGGGTCCGTACGGGATCAGGAGGAGCATGCGCTTCGAGGAGTCGATGACGACGGGGCGTACTACGTCGCAGCCATCCAGGTGGGCATCGTTCATGCTCCAACGCTTCCATGATGTTATTCGAATAACACCATGGAAGCGTCCTGACGGGTGACACGCCCCCGGCCAGGGTTGAGTAAACGACGACCTGCCTCGGTCACTCACACTGGTGGTCCGCCCTCAAGCCACGGTTCGACAGAGCGCACCTGTCACAGGATTCGCAACGTGAGCACCGCGAAGAAGACCGTGCAGAAGCGTCGCCCACCGCGTCCGACGCTGACAGGACCAGTGGTTCAACCGATACCCGGGGAGTCACTGACCAGCTGGGTCGGTGAGCTGGCCCGTGAACAGGACTTCGAGATGAAGCCGCTCCTTCGGGAACTTCATCGACAGGCTCGGTGGGCTCACTGCGGCCGAAACGCGGTTGTCCGATCCTGTGGTCCGGCGGATGGAGAAGCTGACCGGGATCGACGCCGAGCGCCTGCACGCGATGACCCTCGCACGCTACGCCGGAAACGCGCTGCCGCATCTCGCGCTGCTCGCATCTGACGGTGTGGCGGTACAGCAGTGGAACAAGGGGGCGTGGCTCCACCGTTCGCGGGCACGCTGGTGCCCCAGGTGCCTGCGCAACGGCAGCAGTTCGCGCTGGCTCCTGCGCTGGCAACTTCCCTGGTCGTTCGCGTGCGTTGATCACGCCGTCTACATGGTGACCGAATGCCAGTCCTGCTGGGACACCGTCGATTTCCGGCACGACGCGCCACCCCCGCGAAACTGCGACAACATGACCGACGAGGGCGAATGGACTTACGGCCTCAGGGAACCTTGCGGACACTCGCTGACCATGTGCCAGCCGGTGCCCGTCAGCGACACCTCTGTCTTGACTTTGCAGGAACGCGTCAACTCGTGGCTCGACGGAACACCCACGCATGACGATAGACAGCTCGTAGCGCTCGCGGCCGTACTGATCCCACTACTTTCGCCGTCGATGGTGCGCCGCGGTGATCCCCTGCTGCGATATGCGGTGCGCTCACCGCGGGGCACCGCACAGCACAAGAGGAACGGCAAAAGGCCATGGACCGACTCGCTTCGGGTCGCGGCTGCGGTATACGCCGCAGACCGGCTCCTGGACCGCGGGTATCCAGCCGACTACATCGCTGACCGGATCTTCGATCTCCGCCTTATCGATCACCGGCGGAGACCATGGCACATGGACGTCGCGGAGCTGGCGTACGGGCCTGGACTGCGGCCTAATCCCTTCGTCGAGCCGCTGGTGCACCGCGGGCTGATCACTCTCGGCGGCTGGCTCTGATCGGACCAGCGCCGCAGCTCCGGCGAACGGTTGTCAGTACAGCGGCCGGACGTCGTCGTACGCCCCTCTGGCAGCCGGTGGTGGCGGCGCGGGCGCACCGGGGTCCGGCCTGGGCACGTAACAACAAAGTGGCCGCTGACGTAGGCGCGGGCGCCGTTGCTCAAGGGCCCGCGGCCTCCGCCACCACCAGATCATCGCGCGGCGTGTCCCGGCGGCGTGCGGGCGCCAGGTATCCGCATGGGCGGGTCACGGCAGGACCCCGGTGGGGAAGATCATGCCCCCAACCCCGCCTGGTGGTCCCCGCATCATGGGCCATCCGCAGCGCGGACAAGAGGGTGGGCACACCCGTCCGGCGTGCCCAGCACGACCGTGTCAGCGGCCGGTGAACTCGGCCGTCCCGCGCTTGACGAGGACTTCCAGACCGATCCGTGTTTCTGATCCTCGGCCAGTGTCAGTGCCGTCGTACGAACTCAAGCGGCTCCGGCTCGTCGTCGGTCAGACCTGTACGCTCCTCGCCCGGCCCGGGCCGGGTCGTGCTCAATCGCCCCGCTGAGCAGGCGGCTTTCCGCCTCGCGCTCGCCCGTGCGCCGGCACTCGGGAGCCGACCTGCTCGGCGATGAGCCGCCGGTAGTACGGGCACTGGGTGACGTCCTCGTGCTCGCAGTTCAGGCCACCCTCGATGAGCTCCAATGAGATCCGGGTGGCGGCGATCCTCGATCGGAGCTCTTCGGCCTCGGCACGCAGGATCTCGTGCCGGGTAGAGGGCTCGACGGTTGCGAACAGGCTCCTGATGATGTCCAGGCCTAGGCCAGCCTCCTTGAGTATGAGGATCGCCGCCACGCGGGTGAAGTCGTCCGCGCCGTAGCGGCGGCGTCCGCCTGCGTCCCGTACGGGGTGCAGCAGGCCCATCGACTCCCAATGCCGCAGGACGTGCGTGGCGAGACCGAACCGTGCCGCGAGAGCGCCGATGCTCATCGCGCTCGCGCCGTTGTCTCCGCTTGACTTCATGTTGACATTAAGTCGTAGCGTGGCGTCCATGTCCAAGAACCCGGAAGCGGTGGAAAAGCACCGCAACACCGAGGCCATGCTGGCCCTCCTCGACGCGATGGACCAGATGCCGAGCGCCATCCTGCTGCGGGCCCGCTCCTACGAACTGCTGTCTCTTGTCCCGGGCTCGTCTGTCGTGGACATCGGCTGCGGTGCCGGGCGGGCCGTCGCCGAGCTTGCCGAGCGTGGCGTCCACGCGGTGGGCGTGGATCCCGATCCGTGGATGCTGGCCGAGGCACGGAAACGGTGGCCGGGGGCCGAGTTCTGGGAGGCGGGGGCGGAGGATCTGCCGTTCGCCGACGGAAGTGTGCGCGGCTACCGTGCCGACAAGGTCTTCCACGCACTTCAGGAGCCGTGGCGCGCGGTGGCGGAAGCGCGGCGCGTCCTCTGCCCGGGCGGCAGGATCGTCCTGGTCGGGCAGGACTGGGACGCCATCATGGTCGACTCTGATGACGCGGCGCTCACCCGCACGATCGTGCACGCCCGCGCCGACCTCCTGGGCACGCCCCGCGCCGCCCGCCAGTACCGCAACCTGCTCCTGGACGGCGGCTTCAACGACGTCACCGTCGAGGTGCACACCAGCGTGTTCACCGATCCCGCGATGCTGTCGCTGCTCACCGGGCTCGCCGAGTCGGCCTGCATGAGCGGTGCCGTCGGCCGTGACCAGGCCGATGAGTGGCTCGCCGAACAGCGCCGACGCGCCGAGGCCGACCGCTTCCTCATCGCCATTCCGTTCTTCGTGGCTGCCGCCTCCGCCCAGAGAGCAGATGGAGCAGGGGCTGCGGGGATCCGCTTGACCGGAAAACGGTGACCACGTCTGTCAGGCACTCGTGGCCGATGTGGGTTTCCTTGGCCAGCTGGGGGTGGCCCCTTCCGTGCGAGACGCCTGGTCATGAGGGTGATGACGGCCCAGGTGATCAGGTCTCGGAGTACTGGATGAGCCGTTCGGAGTCCCGGGCATGGCGGCGTGCGTGCATCATCCACGCGAGCGACCTCTCGACGACCCAGCGGCGGGACAGCACGACGAAGGCAGAGGCGTCCTTGGGGCGGCTGACCGGCTTGACGGTCAGGTTGAGGTGCTATTTCGCCCAGTCGACGAGCTTTCCGGCGTAGGCGGGCGAGGGCGGTGAGGGCCGGGACGAGCAGTTGCCCGAGGAGAACGCGATGATCGTCACCGGCCCTGTCGACCGGCAGGTGAGCTCGGCGAGTTCACGGCGGGCCTCGCCTGGTCGTCGAGTACGACGGCGACGATCCCGATCCGTACGAGCGGTGGCGCGGCCGGGCGTCCGCGCCGATCGCCGACGACGAGTACCGCCCGGACGCGTCGCCCGTCGATCCCGCGGACGCGTCCCCGGCGATCCAGTGGACGCCCCGTCGGCGATCTAGCGGGTGGCCCCGGTGTGCTCCCGCGCAGTGGCCGCCTCGCGTGCCGTCGTCCTGGCCCCCGGCTCGGTGCTCTGCTTCGCGAAGCCGCGCCGGCCCGGCAGGACCGCGAGGACGATCAGGGTTCCGGCGGCCATGATGATCCCGCCGATGAGGCTGGTCTGGGCGACTCCGTGGGCGAAGGCCTGGTGGACGGCGTCCACGGCGGCCTGGGCCTGCTGGGGCCCGGCGGAGGGATCCTGTGCGACCCGCTCCGCGACGGCCAGGCCGGCGCCGACCGAGTCCTTGGCGGTCTCCATCGCCTCGCCCGGGAGCCGGTTGCCCACCAGGTCGGTCAGCTCGTCGCGGTAGGCCGTGCCCAGCAGCGAGCCCAGCACCGCGATGCCCAGCGCCCCGCCCAGTTCCAGCGCGGTGTCGTTGACCCCGCCGCCGACGCCCAGCTCGGACTCGGGGAAGGAGCCCATGATCGTGTCGGTCGCCGGGGAGATGGCCAGTCCGAGCGCGAGGCCCAGCATCATCATCGGTGCCAGGAAGTCCCCGTACGTCGACCCCTTGTCGATCTGGGTGAGCAGGAACATGCCCGCCGTGCCGATGGCCATGCCGGTCACGACCATCGCCTTCACCCCCAGCTTCGGGGCGAGCATCCCGGTCACCGCGGACCCGAGGAACACCGCACCGGCCAGCGGCAGCAGCCGTACACCCGTGTCCAGGGCGCCGTAGCCGAGGACGAACTGCAGGAACTGCGTCGAGTAGTAGATCACGGCGAACATGCCGAAGAAGAAGAACATCACCGCGAGCATCGAGCCGGTGAAGGGCCGCAGCGCGAACTTTCGGACGTCCAGCATCGGGTGCGGGTGGCGCAGCTCCCAGGCGATGAAGGCGACCAGACCGGCACCGGCGACCACGGCGGCGGTGACGGGGCCGGCGCCCCAGCCGGAGTGCGGGCCCTCGATGGCGGCGTAGATCAGGGAGCCGACGGTGACGATCGACAGCAGACCACCGACGTAGTCGATCCGGCCCATGCCCTGCGCCTTGGACGGCGGTACCAGGGCGAGCGCGCCGAACACGGCGGCCACGGCGATCGGCACGTTGATCAGGAAGGTCGAGCCCCAGGCGTGGTCCTCAAGCAGCCAGCCGGAGACCAGCGGGCCGACGGCTACCGCCAGCCCGGAGGTCGCGGCCCAGGCGGTGATGGCCTTGGCCCGCTCGCTCCGGGGGAAGGTCGCGACCAGCAGGGACAGCGTGGCCGGCATCACGACCGCGGCACCGACACCCATGATCGCGCGGGCCACGATGACCAGCGAGGTCTCGTCGACCATGCTCCCCATCACCGAACCGCCGGCGAAGAGCAGCAGACCCAGCACCAGCGCGCCGCGCCGGCTGTACTTGTCGCCGATCGCGCCCAGCACCAGCATCAGCGCCGCGTACGGAACGGTGTAGCCGTCGACGACCCACTGCAGATCACTGCTGCTCAGGCCCAGGTCGGTGGTCATGTCGGGGGCGGCGACGATCAGCGACGTGTTCGCCATCACCGTGATCAGCAGACTCAGGCACAGCACGAGCAGCGCCCACCAGCGCCGCGCGTAAGGCCCGGTCATTTTCTCCACGGGGGTGTTCGCAAGGAAGGGCATCAGTAGCTCCTGAGAGGGACGGGCGGATGAGCGGAAGCACTTAATTGCCCATCGATGTGCAGACTAGTTTATTGCCCCTCGGTGTGCAACTATCGCGATGACTCCCTCCTCCCACCCGCCCTCGAGGTACCGACGTGACCAGCCGACCAGCACGAACACCGACGATGAGGCCGAGACGGTCTCCGGCCCGGCCCCACGAGACGCCGCCCCCTCCTGCTCCGACTTCATCCCCCTCGCCGACTTCGACCGCGACTTCGGCGCAGCGTCGCGACGCGCGGGCCACCCGTGCCCGGATCCTCGACGCGGCTCGGCGGGAACTGACCCGCGACCCCGACAGCGGCCTGGAGGACATCGCCGATGCCGCCGGTGTGGCCCGGCGCACCGTGTACGTCCACTTCGCCGGCCGGGCCGCGCTCGTCGAGGGCCTGGCCGCCGAGGCCGCGGAGGCGATCCGGCGCGCCGTCGCGGGTGCCCCGGCCCCGACCCCAGACGCCGTCGCGGACCTGGCGCGATTCCTCCTCATGGTGTGGCCCGTCGGCGACCGTTACCGCGCCCTCATCCGGCTGGCTCGCGGCCATGACATCGCACGCGCACGCGTCGACGAACTGCTGGCCCCCGCCCGCGACATGGCCACGAGGGTCTTCGCCCGCGGCCGCCGACAGGGCGTCTTCCAGACCACCGTCCCGCCCGATCCGCTCACCCGAGCCATCGAGGCCCAAGTGCTGACCCTGCTCGACTGCGCAGACTGCGGCCTGTGGTCCGACGACGGCACCGGCGCCGCCACCGCCGCCCTCATCGCCGCCGGAGTCGCCCCGGACACAGCCGCCGCGAAGGTCGATCAGGTACGGAAGTCCGGGTCGCCCCCGAGTCCCGTCTAAAACCCCGTGCCCGTATCCCACTCACCCGAATGTCCGCCCCGAACTCCCCGCCCCCCGAACTCCCTTTGAAGGAATGCCGATGTACCACCCCCCTCCGGCGCCCTCGACCGGCTGGACATCACGGCAGCACACGACATCCCCGCCGATGACTCGGACCGCCCGCTGCCGGTGACCGAACTCGCCGTACGGATGGACGGGTTGGAGAAGTCGGAGAAGTCGGACGACGCAGCAAGGCCCGGGTCCGCTCGGCGGAGGCGACCGCCTTCCTGTCGTACGCGGACCTGCGCTCTGCCTGGAACTGCCCCAGGGCTACGGCGGCCTCCGGCAACCGCGTCATCTTCAAGGACTTCAAGCTCGCGGGCCGCTTCGCCCTGCCCGAGGCCGGTGAGAAGTTGCTCGTCCAGGTCTTCGCCGAGCCGATCGCGCCGCGGAACATCCCCGACGGCCTCCGACTGCGCTCGGTCACCACCACGGAGCAGGGCCTCACCGCGCACTTCTCCGGCAAGTCGGTCACCTTCCGCCGCGACGACGCCCGGGACACCTCGTCGAACGGGTCGGCCGGAGAGAAATCAGGTGCCGTGGGCAGGGAGAGCCGTAGCCATCGCCGACGCGACCTCCTCGACCACCGCGCTCGCCCGATCCTCCGGCACGCCGGCCGCGATGAGGGTGGCCGTGGCGATTCGCAGCCCGTCGTCCTCCAGCGCGCCGGTGTTGACGGACTCCACCAGAGCCACGATCAACGCCATCAGGCCTGCGCTCTGCACGGCCGGCGGCAGATGGGAGTGGAAGACGCCGTCCCGCTGCCCGCGCTCCACGATCCCGGTGACGGCCTCCCGGGCCGGCGCGAGCACCTCGGCGACGCGCTCGGAGCCGAGGTCCCGCCGGGTGAGCGCCAGCAGCATGCGGTAGCGGTCGCCCACGGGCCACATCCGGAGTACGCACCGCGCCAACGCCTGCTCGGCCGACTCCCCCGGCTCCGGCCTGGCCTCCACCGTGTTCCGCAACGTCTCGGCGGCTTCCTCGGCGAGCGCCTCCACCAGCGCCGCCCGCCCCGGGAAGTGCCCGAAGAGGGTGCGCCGGACGACCCCGGCGGCCCGCGCCAGCTCCTCCAGCGTGACATCGGGGTTCCGCCCCAGCTCCTCACGGGCCGTGGCCAGGATGCGCGCCCGGTTGGACCGCGCATTACGGCGCACCGGCTCGCGGGCCACGGGCTTGCTCACGAAGAACCTCGCAGTATCAACGGACGGACGAACGGCCCCCCTCATTTTGTCACGCCGAGCCGAAGCCCCCGTATCACGCCCCAGCGGCCGCTGCCTCACGCGGGACCCACCCCACCTCATGGCCCCGAAGCTCGGCCGAAGCGGAACCGAGCGCGCCCGGTGAGGCCCTCGCGCTTGTTCCTCGACGAGAGCCCCGGCGCGCCGGGCGCCGCCGACCTCGTCCGTCGCGGCCATCCCACCGGCCGGAACACCGCCTGCCCGTTGATGGTGAGCAGGGCCGGCCCGGTGTCGGACGGGTCGGGGAAGACCACGGTCGAGTGCGCGTAACGGCCGTCGTCGACGAACATCTCGACGCACATGCGGTCGACGAGGACGCGCACGCGGACCGTGCGGGCGGACAGGTCGAAGGGCGTCCGGCTCAGCTGCCAGCGGCCCGAGCATCGGGGCGGTGGTGTAACCGCGGTTGACGAAGGCGTAGTCAGGGGTTACTTGTCACCTGGTTCGCCGCTCGTTGACAGCGCCCATTGTTCGCCCGCCCCGACGCCTGAGAGCCACCCCTCAGGCTGAGGACTCCGGTGTGGTGTCACTCCGGAGCGCTCAGCGGTTCGGAGCGCCCGACAGTTCGCGCAGGCGAGTGTTGTTCTCCAGCGCCCACCGCACGGTCCGCGGCGGGTGCCCGAGCAGGGTTTCCAGTTGGTCGGAGAGGGCGTCGTACCGCCCGCTGGCGATCAGCCTGGTCTGGATCCTCAGGTGCGCCGCCACGTGCCGGGCCGCACCCGGATCGCCCAGGGACTCCTGCAGGACGGTCTCGTCGAGGAAGGTCTCGTTCCAGGCCTCCACTTCCTCAGGGATGTAGGTGACCTGGCGTCCCAGCACGGCTGCGTAGTCCTCAGCGAACCCGTACATGTCCTTCAGCTCCGGGCCGGTGAGCGCGTAGGACTTCGAGATGTGCGGTGCGGGGTCGACCAGCACCTTCACGCACACCTCTGCCACGTCGTGAACGGCGATGGGCGCGAGCCGCTGCTTGCCGAAGGGCAGGCGCAGTTCACCGTTGCTCAGCGGGCCCTGTTGCATCCAGGTCAGGTGGGGGTTCTCGGCGAACAGGGTCGGACGCACGTTGATGGTCGGCAGGCCGGACCAGTCCAGCACCCGCTCGCAGACCCAGTGGGCCCGCTGCTGTGGTGACCAGTCCGTGACCACTCCGCCGAGCCAGGAATGCCGCTCCTCGTCCGGTGCGGTCATCTTCTCGAGCGTCATGTACGACTGCTCGTAGTTGGACAGGTGCACGAAGGCCTCGATGTCGCCCTGGGCGCGCGCCGCCGCGGCCATCACGGTGAGGGCATCGGCGTAGTACGGCTGCGGGGTCATGCTGAAGTAGATGCGCTTGACACCCTTCAGCGCGGCGGCCACGTCCGCGAGTTTGAGCAGGTCGCCGACGAAGACCTCGGCCCCGGCCTCGCGCAGCGACTGCGCGCGTTCGTCGTCCCGTCGCACGAACGCGCGCACCGGGTGGCCCTGTTCGAGCAGCATGCCGACCATCAGCCTGCTCACGCCACCGACTTGGCCGCCGGCGCCGGTGATCAGAATGGGATTGCGTTCCGTCATTGTTGTGTCCTTCATCTGGTGGGGGTGGGTCGGCCGTTCAGGAAGCCGAGGAGGGTGGCGTTGACCTCGGCGCGACGCTCCTGCTGCCTGCTTGCCGGGCATGACTGAAAGCCGTCTGGAAACTGATTGGGTGAGGTGTAGTCGGAGGACGAGGGAAGGCCGTCGACGACGGAGTGTCGTGGCCGGGCACCGTCGTCCCGGCGGCGGCTCGGCTTCGTAGCCACGACCTGCCGCACGGTGAACGGGCGGCTTCGCACGGGCGGAGCCGCCCGTTCGGCATTGAGGGTTCAGGTGCGGGCGGGCGTCGTCTGCAGGAACAGCTCCAGCAGTGCCAGCAGCGTCTCGGGAGCGTCCTCGGTCGGGAAGTGACCGGCGCCCGGGATCTCGACCACGGGTGCGTCGGGGTAGCTGAGCCGGAACGAGGGGATCACGTACTGGGGCAGCAGTGCGGTGTCGCGCATCCCGACGGCCAGCATTGCCGGCACCGCGCGCAGTGCGGCGATGGCTTCCATGGGCGGCGGGCCGGGCGGGGGGCCCTGCGGGCCCTCCAGGACCTGCCGGGGGAAGGCGATGACACCGCGGGACTCGGCGGGGGTGGGGAAGGGGCTGGAGTAGGCGCGGATCCAGGTCGGCGTGGCGATCTCCGGTCGGGCGACATGCTGCAGGTCGATCATCAGCTGGGCGATGGTGTGACCCGCGTTTCCGAGGATCTGCTCGAACGAACCGTCCGCGAGCGCCGACTGGGCCCACTGGAACCACCGGCTCTCGGCGCCGTTGGCCTTCATCAGATCCTCGATGCCCTGGGCGAGAGGCAGCACGGTGTTCACCGCGAAGGTCCGGGAGATCCGGTCGGGGTGACGCAGTGCGAACCCGGTGCCGATGGGGCCGCCCCAGTCACGGACCACCAGGGTGATGTCGGTGAGGTCGAGCGTGTCGACGAGCAGCGATTCGAGATTGAGGATGTGTTCGCTCGCGTCGTATGTGCGGTCCTGGGGCGTCTCGCTCTTGCCGAAGCCCATGTGGTCGGGAACGACCACGCGATGGTGACGTGACAGTGGCCCGATCAGGTGGCGCCACTCGTAGCCCCACGTGGGCTCGCCGTGCAGCATGACGATCGTCTGATCGGGCCGTTCGGGGCCCTCGTCGACGTAGTGCTGGCGGAAGCCGGCCGCCTCGTTGAAGCGGGCGTGATACGGCCACGTGCCGTCGAACGTCTCGTCAGCAGCAATCACGGGACATCGTGCCTTCCGGTGCGGTGTTGTACGTACTGACCGCGGTCATGAGGTCCTCCGGAGTATTGGTTCTGAAGCAGCCCTCATCGGCTGGCTCGTTCTTGCGCCGAGCTGCGTGCGACGCCCTGAACGTCATGAGTTCAACGTCCAAGCCGCCTGCGCGGCATCGCGGTCCTGCACGCCCGGACCAAGCCTGTTCGGTGAGCTCAGGATGGTTGTGGACTGAACGGTAAGGAACCTAGGCGGTTCTGTACTGGTTTGTCAAGAAGGGTGGGTCGGCTTTACCTTCGATGCATGGCCAGACCACGAAGCTTCGACCCCGACCACGTC
>NZ_BMVM01000034.1 GCF_014650715.1 Streptomyces bluensis
CACACGTCAGTGATCGCCGTCACCCGTCCCCAACCTCCGTGGACAGAACACCTAGGGCAGTTGCGCGTCCGGGACGCCGACTGGCTGCAGCAGCCAGCCGAAGTCGCCGAGCCCGCCGGGTGCCGTGAGCTCGGCGGCCTCGCCCGCGCGCGCGAGGGCTCGTACGTACGCCGCCGGGTCGGTGGTCGCCAGGGTCAGCGGCGGGCGGCCGCTGCTGACCCCGAGGGCGCGCAGGGCGTCCCGCTGGGCCAGCAGCCGGGCCCCCGGCAGGGCGCACGCGTCCAGCGCCACATGTGCGGTGATGTCGCACGAGCCGTCCGGTACGGGGGCGGTCTCCCGCCCCGCCCTGAACCCGGTGAGCGTCCCGAACGGTGGCCGGGCCCCGGCGGTGTGGGCGTAGTCGACGGCGACGGCGAGCCCCCGGCCGACGCTCGCCACGGCCGAGGCCCAGGCGGCGTCCCGGGGGCGCCCGATCTCGGCCCGCAGCCCCTCGTACGGCCCCTCGTACGGCCCCTCGGACGGCCCTTCGGACGGCCCCTCGGCGGGCAGCGGCCACCACCGGTCGAGCCACTCGGCGTCCGCACCCTCCACCGGGTCCCCGAGCCGTTCGGTTCCGTCCCGTCGTACGAGAACGAGGCGTCGTACGCCGTCGGGGTCCACCTGGGCGATGTCCACGGGCACGTTGTCGAGCCATTCGTTGGCGAACAGCAGTCCGGTGACGCCCTTCGGGGGCTCCTGGAGCCACTCGATCCGGTGATGAAGATCACTTGGCCGGGTGGCGCGCTCGATCGCGTACCCACGCGCGCGGGAGGCCACGTCCGCGGGGAGGGCCTTCAGGACGCCCGTCACCAGCTCGCCCCGGCCCGCCGCCATGTCCACGAAGGCCAGTTCGGAAGGGTGGCCGAGTGTCTCGTCCACCCGGCACAGCAGCCGGGCCACCGCCTCGGCGAACAGCGGGGACGCATGCACTGACGTGCGGAAATGCCCGGCGGGACCCTCGGGGCGGCGATAGAACCCCAAGGGCCCGTACAGCGCCTCCTCCGTCGCCTCGCGCCACCCGCGCCACTCGCCGCCCGCCGCACCAGTCACCGCGCCAGGTTAGGCGCCGCGAACCACGGAGCCTCCACCTTGCGGAGTACGCGCGCCGGTTGTGGATCGGCCCTCCGGTTGACTCCTGCACCCTGCACGCTTCCCTACTCTGGGTTACGTGCAGCGCCTCTACGACTTCCTCCGCAGGCACCCGACATGGGTCGACAGCTTCTGGGCCGTCGTCCTGCTCGGGATCTCCACGGTGAGCGGAACCGCGGGTCATGGGGCAGAGCGAGCCGTCTCCCCGGCCGCGTGGATCCCGATCATGATCCTGCTCTGCCTTGTGGTGGCGTTGCGCCGCCGCCTCCCCGAGGAGATGCTGCTGCTGGCCGCCGCGATGGGCGTGGCGCAACTGATCACCGACGTGCCGCCGGGACCGGTCGACTTCGCCATGCTGGTGATCATCTACACGGTGGCGGTGACCGGTGCCCGCTGGGCCTCCCGGTTCGCACTGGTCGGCGGTCTGAGCGCGGGCGTGCTGGCGCAGCTGCGCTGGCCCGCCGAACAGTCGGGCCCCCTGGGCGACATAGCGATAGCGGTCTTCCAGACCGTGCCGTTCGCCCTCGCCTGGGTGCTCGGCGACTCCCTGCGCACCCGCCGCGCCTACTTCGCGCAGCTGGAGGAGCGCGCCGCCCGCCTGGAGAAGGAGCGCGAGGCGCAGTCCAAGGTCGCCGTGGCCGCCGAGCGCGCCCGCATCGCCCGCGAGCTGCACGACGTGGTCGCCCACAACGTGTCCGTGATGGTGGTCCAGGCGGACGGCGCCGCGTATGTCCTCGACGCCGCCCCCGACCAGGCGAAGAAGGCCCTGGAGACGATCTCCTCCACCGGACGCCAGGCCCTCGCCGAGATGCGCCGCCTGCTGGGCGTGCTGCGCACCGGCGAGCACCAGGAGAGCGGCGAGTACGTCCCGCAGCCCGACGTCGAACAGCTGGACGAGCTGATCGAGCAGTGCCGTAGCTCCGGCCTCCCCGTCGACTTCAGGATCGAGGGAACCCCGCGGCCCCTGCCCAGTGGCGTGGAGCTCACGGCGTACCGCATCGTCCAGGAGGCCCTCACCAACACGCGCAAGCACGGCGGCCCGAACGCGGGCGCGAGCGTGCGCCTGGTCTACTTCGACGACGGCCTCGGCCTGCTCGTCGAGGACGACGGCAAGGGCGCCCCCCACGAGATGTACGAGGACGGCGGCTTCGACGGTCAGGGACACGGCCTGATCGGCATGCGGGAGCGCGTGGGCATGGTCGGCGGCACCCTGGACGCGGGACCGCGCCCCGGCGGCGGCTTCCGCATCAGCGCGCTGCTGCCGCTCAAACCCGCTCACTGACGACCGTGTGACGGAAGACAGAAACGGAACGGAAGAGGACTCCGATGGCGATCCGCGTGATGCTCGTCGACGACCAGGTGCTGCTGCGCACCGGGTTCCGGATGGTGCTCGCCGCCCAGCCGGACATGGAGGTCGTGGCCGAGGCGGGCGACGGCGTGGAGGCCCTCCAGGTGCTGCGGTCCACCGAGGTGGACGTGGTCCTCATGGACGTCCGCATGCCGAAGCTGGACGGCGTGGAGGCGACCCGCCGCATCTGCTCGGACCCTAACCCGCCGAAGGTGCTGATCCTGACCACCTTCGACCTCGACGAGTACGCCTTCTCCGGGCTGAAGGCGGGCGCCTCCGGTTTCATGCTGAAGGACGTGCCCCCGGGCGAGCTGCTGGCCGCGATCCGCTCGGTGCACAGCGGTGACGCCGTGGTCGCCCCGTCCACGACCCGGCGCCTCCTCGACCGGTTCGCGCCGATGCTGCCGAGCTCGGGCAAGGGCCCCCAGCGCAAGGAGCTGGAGCGGCTCACCGACCGTGAGCGCGAGGTCATGGTGCTTGTCGCCCAGGGCCTGTCGAACGGTGAGATCGCGGCCCGCCTGGTCCTGTCCGAGGCCACCGTGAAGACACACGTCGGCCGCATCCTGACCAAGCTGGAACTGCGCGACCGGGTGCAGGTGGTGGTCCTGGCGTACGAGACGGGGCTGGTGCGGGCCGGAGGACAGGGCTGAGTACCGTACGGGGCGCGGACGGGGGCCGGAGCGAAAACGGGGATGTGACCCGCGCGTGACCACCGCCCACTAGGGTGCGCGCATGCTCCTGTGGATCAACGGCCCCTTCGGCGGCGGCAAGACACAGACCGCGCACGAGATCCAGCGACGGCTGCCCGACAGCGTCATCTGCGATCCCGAGCACGCCGGCTTCGGGCTGCGCCGCATGCTGCCCCCCGAACTGCGCGGGAACTTCCAGGATCTGGCGTCCTGGCGGCAGGGCGTCGTCGAGGTCCTCGATCTGGCACTCACCAAGCACGACGGCGTCGTGATCGCCCCCATGACGGTGACCAGTCCCTCCTACTTCGCGGAGACCGTCGGCCGGCTGCGCGAACTCGGGCACGACGTACGTCACTTCACGCTCCTCGCGGAGCGCGAGACCGTCCTGCGTCGGCTGCGCGAACGCGGTCTTGGCCATCTCCTCCCGTACGTCGCCGGAAAGCGCGGCTCACTGCGCCGGGAGAGCTGGGCGGTGGAGCAGCTCGACCACTGCCTGGAGGCCCTGGGCGAGCCGGAGTTCGCCGAACACCTGTGGACGGACCACTCGACGGTGCCGAAGACGGCCGACCGCATCGCCGTCCTGGCCGGGCTGACGCTGCGGCCGAACAGGGAGGGCGCGCTGCGGACGCGACTGCGGCAGGCGAGGGTCGGGCTGAAGCACATCCGCTTCGACTGACCGGGTGCCCCTCAGCGACCTGCTCAGCCGCTCAGCGACCGCTCAGCCCCTCAGTGACCCACTCAGTCCTTCAGCGACCTGACAGCCCCTACCTGAGGATGGCCTCCAGGAAGTCGCTCCCCAGCCGCGCCACCACCGTGACGTCCAGCTGGTGCAGCACATAGCGGCCGCGGCGGCGCGTCGTGATCAGGCCCGCCTTCTTCAGGACGGCGAGATGCCGGGACACCTCGGGCGCGCTCAGATCGTTGGCGTGCGCCAGCTCGCCCGTCGTGTACGGCGCCCTGGCTATGTTCCGGCACAGGCGCAGGCGTATGGGATGCGCGAGGGCTTCCAGGCGCAGCTTGAGCACCTCCACGGAGGCGGGCGCCGCCTCGGGCCCCGCGACCGGGTAGAGCACGGTGGGGCGCCAGCCCGAGGCGTGCAGCACCATCAGGTGCGGCCAGCCGTGGTACGTCGGCACGAAGGTGACGCCGGGGCCGACCTCGGGGTCCACGGCGGTCGTGGTGCCGTGGGCGAGCTTGTCGGCCTCGATACGGGTCCCTCCGCCGTTCCCGGTGAGCGTGAGCGCGGCCGAGACCGCGGTCAGCGCCTCCTCCAGGCCCTTGTGGCGCAGGATCTCGGTCTTGTGACGGGCGTCGGCGGCCAGGTGGACCCGCACCCGGCGCCAGGTGTCCCCGAAGAACGCCTCGTCGCAGTCCTCCAGCAGGCGCCGCACCCACGCCCGTACGGTCGGGGGGTCGGCCAGCAGGCGTTGGGTGAAGCCGAGCTGCTCGGGGCCGCGGCTCGCCGCGAGGTCCAGCACGACATCGTGCCGGGCCCGGTCGACCAGGGGCGAGGGCAGCCCGGCCGCGTACTGGGAGCCGCAGCTGAACTCCAGGGCCACCGCGACGAACCGCTCGTCGCTCAGCCGGTCCAGGAGGTCCAGGTCCTCGGTGAGCGTCGTCCCCGGGTGGCCGTCGCACTCCGGCAGGGCGGCGAACGGCATGAAGATGTCCGAGAACGTGTTCCGCCACAGGAAGTCCGCCTGGATCAGACGGTCCGCCAGGTCCGGCTTGAGCGCGGCCGTGGTGGCCGTCACCCAGCCCTGTACGCCGGGATGGTGGCCCGGCTCGGAGAGCGCGTGCAGCGCGACGGCCAGCTCGGCCAGCGGTGACGTCCCGAAGACGATCCGCTCGGCCGGCAGCCCGGTGATGTCGATGCTGAGGCTCATGCAGTCATGGTGCACCCGGCCACTGACAACGCCCCGTCGATTGACGGCGCCCGTCAATCGACGCGACGCGCACGGCGGGCCGGCGCAGCCTGGACGGACCGGACCGGACGCCGGCCTGTCCTCCTCCTGCCCCCACCCTGCCCTGCTCTGCTCTGCTCTGCCCCGATCCTGCCCTGCCCGAGACGAGCCCGTTGCCCGCTCGTCGCCCTGTCCCGAGAGGCGGTACACCGTGAGCGTCACCGAGCAGTACATCCTCGACACCTACCGTGCCCAGCGCCTCGGCGAGCCCGCCCCGCCCGCGCCGGGTGCCCACGACTGGGAGGTGGTGCGCGAACTGCGCGACCTCCGGCGGTTCCGTGCGGTCACGGCGGGCCGCCCGGCCCGCGGACGCGTACGGTCCGCGGCGGCTCGGCTCCTGCGGACGCGCCCTACCCGGCGCCCGCGCCCCCGGTGACCTCCCGCAGCCGGGCCACGAACTCCGCCACCGCCTCCTTCACGTCGCTCGCCGTCCACTCCAGCCCGGCCGCCCGCACGACGACCTCGGTGTACGACAGCCCCGGGCCGCCCGCGTCCCAGGCGCCCGCGAACAGGACGGTCCTCGTCTCCTCGCCCTGCCGGATCGCGGCCTCGGAGAGGACGTCGGCGTCGTACGGCAGCCAGACCTGGAACTCATGGGTGTGCGGCTCCTCCGGGTGGACGCGCGCCCAGGGCACCCCGGCGGCCGCGAAGCCCTCGCGGAGCGCGGCGGCCACCACGCGCGCGTGGGTCACGTACTCCGGCAGCCGGGGCAGCTCCCGCTCCAGGCCGGCCAGCGCCGACAGCGCCGTGGGGAACTGCTGGAAGACCTGGCCGCCGTACCGGTGCCGCCATGTCTTCGCCTCGTCGGCGAGCCATCGAGGGCCCGCGAGCGCCGCGCCGCCGAAGCCGGCGAGCGACTTGTAGAGCGACACGTAGACGCTGTCCGCGAGGCCCGCGATCTCCTCCAGGGGCCGTCCGAAGTGGACGGTCGTCTCCCACAGCCGGGCCCCGTCGAAGTGCACCACCGCGTCGCGCGCGTGGGCGGCCGCGACGACCTCGCAGAGCTCCTCCCAGGTGGGCAGCACGAAACCGGCGTCCCTGAGGGGCAGTTCGAGCATCAGTGAGCCGAAGGGCTCGGCGAAGTCACGCACCTCGTCGGCGGTCGGCAGCCGTGGCTCGCTCGTCACCCGCAGCGGACGCAATCCGCTGACCTCGCTGAACGCCTTCCGTTCGTGCACCTCGGGGTGGGACAGCGCGTGCAGCGCCACGGCCGGGTCGCCGGTGCGGGCGGCCCAGACGCGCAGTGCCACCTGCTGGGCCATCGTGCCCGTCGGGAAGAAGGCGGCGGCCTCCTTGCCGAGCAGCCCCGCGACCCGCTCCTCCAGGGCCTCGACGATGCCGTCGCCGTACATGTCCGGCGCCTCGTCCAGGTCGTACAGCCCCGGCGCCTCCTCCCGCAGCAGCGCCAGCCGCTCCCGGATCGTCACCAGGAACGCCGGGCGGTCCAGCGTCCGCTCCGCCGCCCGAAGGGCGGCGATCCGCCGCTGCCGACGCCGTGCCGCCGGCGACTCAGGGGCCTGCGCCGCCGTGTCCTCCTCGCCGTCCGGCTGCACGGTTCGCCCCTGGCCCCGAACGTCCGCCCGCTCCGCGGTCCCCATCGCCCTCTCCGCCCTGTCGCTCACCCCCGGATGATGTCGTGCGCCCACGCGCGTGGCACCCCCTTTTCCGTGCCCGCGTGGCGTGGCGCCACGTGGGGAAACCCACAGCCTGTGGACAACCGATCGCCCCTCGAACCAATCGCGTTAACATGACGAGAAATCGTCCGGTACCCAGAGCGGACTGGAACGGGAAGGCCACCGTCGAGTGAGTACATTCCAACCCGACCCCAAGGACCGCCCCGCGCGGCTCACCGTGGGCGTTGTCGGAGCGGGCCGGGTCGGGCCCGCCCTGGCGGCGTCGCTCCAGCTCGCGGGGCATCGGCCCGTCGCTGTCTCCGGGGTCTCCGACGCGTCGAAACGGCGGGCCGCGGCGCTGCTGCCCGACGTACCGCTGGTGACCCCGGCCGATGTCCTGGACGGCGCCGAGCTGGTGCTGCTGACCGTGCCGGACGACGCCCTGCCCGGGCTGGTCGAGGGGCTCGCCGAGACCGGCGCCGTGCGGCCGGGGCAGCTGCTCGTGCACACCTCCGGGCGGTACGGCGCGAAGGTGCTGGACCCCGCGCTGCGGGCCGGGGCGCTGCCGCTGGCGCTGCACCCGGCGATGACGTTCACCGGCACCCCCGTGGACGTGCAGCGGCTCGCCGGGTGCTCCTTCGGGGTCACCGCGCCCGAGGAACTGCGACTGGCCGCCGAGGCGCTGGTGATCGAGATGGGCGGCGAGCCCGAGTGGGTCGCCGAGTCCGCCCGCCCGCTGTACCACGCGGCGCTCGCCCTGGGTTCCAACCACCTGGTGACCCTGGTCGCCCAGTCCATGGAGCTGCTGCGCACGGCGGGCGTCGAGGCCCCCGACCGCATGCTCGGGCCGCTGCTGGGCGCCGCCCTCGACAACGCCCTGCGCTCCGGCGACGCGGCCCTCACCGGTCCCGTCGCGCGCGGAGACGCGGGCACGGTCGCCGCGCACGTCGCCGAGCTGCGCGAGCACGCCCCGGGGGCCGTCGCCGGCTACCTGGCGATGGCACGCGCGACCGCCGACCGCGCGCTCGCCCACGGCCTGCTCAAGCCGGAACTCGCCGAGGACCTCCTCGGGGTACTCGCCAACGGCACGGAAGGGGACGCCCGATGACGCCCGCGCCCGGGAACGGAGACGCCCGATGACCACCGCCCTGCTGCGCACCGCCGAAGCACTGCACGCACGCGCACGCGTGGGCCGCCGTGCCGTCGTGATGACCATGGGAGCCCTGCACGAGGGTCACGCCACGCTGATCCGCACCGCGCGCGAGATCGCGGGCCGCGACGGCGAGGTGGTCGTCACCGTCTTCGTGAACCCCCTGCAGTTCGGCGCGGGCGAGGACCTCGACCGCTACCCGCGCACCCTTGACGCCGACCTCAAGATCGCCGAACAGGCGGGCGCCGACGCGGTGTTCGCGCCCTTCGCGGACGAGGTCTACCCCGGCGGCGAGCCCCAGGTGCGGATCTCCGCCGGCCCCATGGGGGAGCGCCTGGAGGGCGCCTCGCGGCCCGGACACTTCGACGGCGTGCTCACCGTCGTCGCGAAGCTGCTGCACCTCACCCGGCCCGACGTGGCCCTCTACGGGCAGAAGGACGCCCAGCAGCTCGCCCTGATCCGCCGCATGGTGCGGGACCTGAACTTCGGCGTGGAGATCGTCGGCGTGCCGACCGTCCGCGAGGAGGACGGCCTGGCCCTGTCCAGCCGCAACCGCTACTTGTCCGCCGTCGAGCGCCGCACGGCCCTCGCGCTCTCCCAGGCCCTGTTCGCGGGGCGCGACCGGCACGCCGCCCAGGAGGCCCTGCGCGCTCGGGCCCGGGAGGTGCCCGCCACGCGCGCGCGTGCGGAGGCCCTCAGCGCCATCGGCGAGTCCCGCGCCGCCGCCGACGCGCACGCCGTCGCGAAGGCCGCCCCGGCCACCACGTCGGTCCCCGCCGACGTCGTCGCGGCCGCCCGCATCGTCCTTGAGGACGCCGCACGCCTGAAACCGCCGCTGGAAGTCGACTACCTGGCTCTGGTCGACCCGTCCGACTTCACCGAGATCTCCGACGGCTTCACCGGTGAGGCCGTCCTCGCCGTCGCCGCCCGGGTCGGCACGACCCGGCTGATCGACAACCTGCCCCTCACCTTCGGAGCCGCCTCGTGACCACCAGCACAGGCACGACCAACACCGGCATACGACTCCACGCCCCCGCCCCCGGATGGGCGATCACCGCGGACGTCGTGGTCGTCGGCTCGGGCGTCGCCGGCCTGACCGCGGCACTGCGCTGCGAGGCCGCCGGCCTGAACACCGTCGTCGTCACCAAGGCCCGCCTCGACGACGGCTCCACCCGCTGGGCGCAGGGCGGCATAGCGGCGGCCCTGGGCGAGGGCGACACCCCTGAGCAGCACCTCGACGACACCCTGGTCGCGGGTGCGGGCCTGTGCGACGAGGACGCCGTCCGTCTTCTCGTCACCGAGGGCCCCGCCGCCGTACGCCGGCTGATCGACACGGGAGCGCGGTTCGACGAGTCCTCCGAAGGAGCACTGGAGCTGACCCGCGAGGGCGGCCACCACCGCCGCCGCATCGCGCACGCGGGGGGCGACGCGACCGGCGCGGAGATCTCCCGGGCGCTCGTCGAGGCCGTCAACGAAGCGATTGAGGCCGTCAACGAAGCAAGGACGTCGGGCACGCGCACGCGTGGACTGCGCACCATCGAGAACGCGCTCGTCCTGGACCTCCTCACCGACGCCGACGGCCGCACCGCGGGCGTGACCCTGCACGTCATGGGCGAGGGCCAGCACGACGGCGTCGGCGCCGTGCACGCGCCCGCCGTGGTCCTCGCGACCGGCGGCATGGGCCAGGTCTTCTCGGCGACCACCAACCCGTCCGTGTCCACGGGCGACGGCGTGGCGCTCGCCCTGCGCGCGGGTGCCGAGGTCAGCGACCTGGAGTTCGTGCAGTTCCACCCCACGGTGCTGTTCCTCGGCCCGGACGCGGAGGGCCAGCAGCCGCTGGTCTCCGAGGCGGTCCGCGGAGAGGGCGCCCACCTGGTCGACGCGCACGGCACGCGCTTCATGACCGGGCAGCACGAACTGGCCGAGCTCGCCCCCCGGGACATCGTCGCCAAGGGCATCACGCGCCGTATGCAGGAGCTGGGCGCCGAGCACATGTACCTGGACGCGCGGCACTTCGGTGCCGCCATGTGGGAGCACCGTTTCCCGACGATCCTCGCCGCCTGCCGCGCGCACGGCATCGACCCGGTCACCGAACCCGTCCCGGTCGCCCCGGCGGCCCACTACGCCTCCGGGGGCGTCCGCACGGACTCACGGGGCCGGACGACCGTACCGGGCCTGTACGCGTGCGGAGAGGTCGCCTGCACGGGCGTCCACGGCGCCAACCGGCTCGCCTCCAACTCCCTCCTGGAGGGCCTCGTCTACGCCGAGCGCATCGCCGCCGACATCGCCGCGAGCCACGCGGAGAACGGCCTCCACGCGCGCGTGCCGCAGCCCGTCCCGTACCCGCAGAAGCCCGAGCACCCGCTGCTGGAGCCGGAGGCACGGTTCGCGATCCAGCGGATCATGAGTCAGGGCGCGGGCGTCCTGCGTTCGGCGGCGTCCCTGTCGGCCGCGGCCGAGGCCCTCGACCAGCTGCACACCGACGCACGTGACGCCCTCGACGAGAACGGCAAGACGGCCGAGCCCGGCGTCGACACCTGGGAGACCACCAACCTGCTGTGCGTGGCCCGTGTCCTGGTCGCCGCCGCCCGGCGGCGCGAGGAGACGCGCGGCTGCCACTGGCGCGAGGACCACGCCGACCGCGACGACACCCACTGGCGCCGCCATATCGTCGTACGGCTGAATCCCGACCGCGCACTGGCCGTACGGACCACGGACACCCCAGACTTCCCCCCGACCGCCCCCCGGACCCCCGACCCGGCTCGAACCGGGGGCACCTCCACGCACCGGCCCGAGCGCCTTCCCCAGGAGCAGTGACGTTCAAGTGAGTACCCCCGACCTTCCCCTCGCCCAGAGCGGCGGCTGCGGCGACGGCTGTGCCTGCGGCACGGACCCCGACGCGGACGCGCTGGAGTCGTACATGGAGTGCGGCCTCGACCCCGCGCTCGCCGAGCTCCTCGCCGACGCCGGGCTCGACCCGGTGGAGGTCGAGGACATCGCCAACGTGGCGATCCAGGAGGACCTCGACCACGGCGTCGACGTCACCACCGTCGCCACCATTCCCGAGGAGGCCCGCGCCACCGCCGACTTCACCGCCCGCGAGGCCGGCGTCGTGGCGGGCCTGAGGGTCGCCGAGGCGGTCCTGTCGGTGGTGTGCACGGACGAGTTCGAGGTCGAGCGCCATGTGGACGACGGCGACCGGGTGGAGGCGGGACAGACGCTCCTGTCGGTCACGACCCGCACCCGAGACCTCCTCACGGCCGAGCGCAGCGCCCTGAACCTGCTGTGCCGGCTGTCCGGCATCGCGACCGCCACGCGCGCGTGGGCGGACGTCCTCCAGGGCACCAAGGCGAAGGTCCGGGACACGAGGAAGACGACCCCGGGCCTGCGCTCCCTGGAGAAGTTCGCGGTGCGCTGCGGCGGGGGAGTCAACCACCGCATGTCGCTGTCGGACGCGGCCCTCGTCAAGGACAACCACGTGGTCGCCGCCGGCGGCGTCGCGCAGGCCTTCAAGGCGGTCCGGGAGGAGTTCCCGGACGTGCCGATCGAGGTCGAGGTCGACACGCTGCACCAGCTGCGCGAGGTGGTGGACGCGGGCGCCGACCTGATCCTTCTGGACAACTTCACCCCCGGCGAGTGCGAGGAGGCCGTGGCCCTCGTGGGCGGCCGCGCGCTGCTGGAGGCGTCGGGTCGCCTCACGCTGGAGAACGCGAAGGCGTACGCGGAGACGGGCGTCGACTACCTGGCGGTGGGGGCCCTCACGCACTCCTCGCCCATCCTGGACATCGGCCTGGACCTGCGAGCGGCGGAGTAGGGCGGGTACGGGCCATGCTGCTGACGATCGACGTAGGCAACACGCACACCGTTCTCGGCCTGTTCGACGGCGAGGACATCGTCGAACACTGGCGCATCTCCACGGACGCGCGCCGCACCGCAGACGAGCTGGCGGTACTCCTCCAGGGCCTCATGGGGATGCATCCCCTCCTCGGGGAGGAACTGGGCGACGGCATCGACGGGATCGCGATCTGCTCGACGGTGCCGTCCGTGCTGCACGAGCTGCGGGAGGTGACGCGCCGGTACTACGGCGACGTGCCGGCGGTGCTGGTCGAGCCGGGCGTGAAGACAGGTGTGCCGATCCTCACGGACAACCCCAAGGAGGTCGGAGCCGACCGCATCATCAACGCGGTGGCGGCGGCCGAGATCTACGGCGGTCCGGCGATCGTCGTCGACTTCGGTACGGCGACGACGTTCGACGCGGTCAGTGCGCGCGGGGAGTACGTCGGCGGGGTCATCGCCCCCGGCATCGAGATCTCCGTCGAGGCACTCGGCGTCAAGGGAGCCCAGTTGCGCAAGATCGAGGTGGCCCGGCCGAGGAGCGTGATCGGCAAGAACACGGTCGAGGCGATGCAGGCGGGCATCATCTACGGTTTCGCCGGCCAGATCGACGGAGTGGTGAGCCGGATGGCCCGTGAGCTCGCGGACGACCCCGATGACGTCACGGTCATCGCCACGGGCGGGCTGGCGCCCATGGTCCTGGGCGAGTCGTCCGTGATCGACGAACACGAGCCGTGGCTGACGCTGATCGGTTTGCGCCTGGTGTACGAGCGGAACGTGTCGCGTATGTGACGGCGGGTGAATCCAGCCCCTCCGGCGTTTGAGGAGCGGGGGTCCGGGGGCCGGCCCCCGAAGACGGGGTCCGGGGCGGAGCCCCGAAGCGCTGGGGGCCCAGGGGGGCGGAGCCGGCGGGGTCGAAGGGGCGGAGCCCCCTGGGGAGGGGGACGGGTAGGGGCGGCGGGGGCGAAAACCGCCCGCCCGTGCCACGGACGCGCCGCACCCACCTGAGTGGCTCCCCACGCCACGCACCCCCACGCCGCCGCTTTTGTCTGATTAGCGCGTATCGTCGAAGCATGCCCACGCCCTACGGATCCCGCGGCGCCATGGCGTTCGGCACGGAGGAGCTGCGTGTGCTCCGCCGGGCTCTCGCCCTCGCCCTCAAGCCCAGCTCCGCCACCGCGGAGGACGTCCAGGACTGCCTTCGGCTCGCCCGGTCCGTCGACGAGGCCGCCCGCGAGAGCGCCCGGCTGAGGGCCTTCCTGCTGGCCGACCTCGCCCGCTACCGTGCCGCGCTCCCGGGCACCGCCACGGGCTATCTCGCGCTCCTGGGCGACGCCCTGGGCGCCGGCCACCGGCCCACCGCGGACGACCTCGCCGCCCTGCGCGCCCTGCGCGGCAACCCCACCGCGGCCGCCCTCCTGGACCGCTGCCTTGATCGCCGTGCCGTCCCCGCGCAGCAGGACGCCGAGCCCCGCGTCCGTACGGAACCCGAGACGGCCACCACGGCAGCCGCCCCCACCGTTCCGGCGTCCCGTACCCGGCTCACCGCCCTCCCCGGAGGCCTCTGCGACCTCTCCGACGGCACGCGCGCGCGTGCCGCCGCGCAGGAGCCCGCCGGCCGCCCCGCGGACAAGCCCGCCCGGCCCGCCCGCCCGGCGCAGCCCACTCCCCGGCCCGCCCGCCCGGCGCAGCCCGCCGAGAAGCCGGCCCCCTCGCCGCAGCCCAAGGCTCCGAGCCCGAGCCCGAGTCGCCGACCGATCCCGACTCCCGGCGAGGTCTTCCCTCCCAAGCGCAAGCCCAGTCCGCCGGCGAAGCCCCAACAGCGGCAGCTGGCCGCGGGCTGAGCTCCCCTCAACCCGACCGGGGCCCACCCGACCGGGGCCCGACCGGGGCCCTCCGGACCCCCCTGGCTACTCTGGACGCATGGACTACGTCTCCGCGCTCCTGCCCCCCGTAGTGATGGCCGCGTTCTTCATCGGCGTGATCGTGACGATGGTGAAGTCCCAGGGTGGCGCCAACAAGGCCAAGGAGGACGCGGCCGTCGACGCCGCCCTCGCCCGCGCGGAGAGCGCCCGGCAGACCTCCAAGGGTGACGACGCTCAGAGCTGAAACCCGGGGGCCTCTCATCGGCGTGCGACTCATCTGCTTTTCGAGTCGTACGCCCTTTTTGTTCCGCTTCTCCTGCTCTCCCGCTATGGTGTCGAGTTGTGCCTCGCCCATTGGGAGAACTCGAAGACGCGGTCATGACGCGGGTGTGGAAGTGGAACCGCCCGGTGACCGTTCGAGAAGTCCTGGAAGACCTTCAGCGGGAGCGGTCCATCGCATACACCACGGTGATGACCGTTCTGGACAATCTCCATCAGAAGGGCTGGGTGCGACGCGAGGCCGAAGGCCGCGCCTATCGATATGAGGCGGTCTCAACTCGTGCCTCCTACGCGGCTGCTCTGATGAACGAAGCCTGGTCGCGGAGCGACAACCCCGCGGCCGCTCTCGTCGCCTTCTTCGGCATGATGAGCGAGGAACAGCGACAGGCGCTCCACGACGCCGTCCGTATCGTGCAAGGTCCCGGGCCCGGGGAAACGGCCGCTGCTCCGGTCGATACAGCCCGTGAAGCCGCAGCCGATACCACCGGCGAAGCCGTGGCTGATACCTCCGCCGAAACCGGCGGCGAATCGTCGGACGAAACAGCGGCACCCCCCAAGGGCCCCGATGAGAACCCCGCCTCGGCGCAGGGCGGCACCGGGCGATAGCGTCCGGTCATGCCAGCGACGAGCCCTGAAGCCACCGCGAAAGCCATCACCGTCCGACGGGCCAGGACCAGCGATGTCCCGCATGTGCGCGGCCTGCTCGACGACTACGTCCGCCGGGGCATCCTGCTCGACAAAGCGACCGTCACGCTTTACGAGGACATCCAGGAGTTCTGGGTCGCGGAACGCGATGACAACGCCCAGGTGGTGGGGTGCGGTGCCCTGCACGTCATGTGGGAAGACCTCGCGGAAGTCCGCACCCTCGCGGTGAACCCCGAGGCCAGGGGGTTGGGCGTCGGTCACCAGTTGCTGCGGAAGTTGCTGCACACCGCCCGCTGGTTGGGTGTTCGCCGGGTTTTCTGTCTGACCTTCGAAGTCGAGTTCTTCGCGAAGCACGGCTTCGTGGAGATCGGCGAGACTCCGGTCGACCGGGATGTCTACGCGGAGCTGCTGCGTTCCTATGACGAGGGCGTGGCGGAGTTCCTCGGTCTCGAACGAGTGAAACCGAACACCTTGGGTAACAGTCGCATGCTTCTGCATCTGTGATCGCCCGGGATCCGCACAACGATCGACAGGGATCAACAGGGCTCGACAGGGATCGGCAAGTGGTATTCCGGCGGACCTGCCATGCCCGGGTTCCCTATGTCCGA
Source organism: Streptomyces bluensis (assembly GCF_014650715.1). Taxonomy (GTDB): domain Bacteria; phylum Actinomycetota; class Actinomycetes; order Streptomycetales; family Streptomycetaceae; genus Streptomyces; species Streptomyces bluensis. The sequence goes on from NZ_BMVM01000034.1 coordinate 15,124, forward strand.
AACGCGCACGTTTCCGGTCTTCCCCGGGTCCCTGGGTCTCTCCCAGGGGTTTGTGTTTTTCAAGGAAAAGCGGTTTGCTTTCCGACGTACTGCAGTACTGCATATAACAGGGGACTCGAAACAGCGGCCGCGGCCGCGGACCCTCGACCCTCAAGTTATCGATGAAAGGAAATCCGGTGGCACAGAAGGTTCAGGTCCTTCTTGTCGACGACCTCGACGGCGGCGAGGCGGACGAGACCGTGACGTTCGCGCTGGACGGCAAGACGTACGAGATCGATCTCACGACCGACAATGCGGACAAGCTCCGCGGCCTTCTTGAGCCGTATGTGAAGGGCGGGCGTCGTACCGGAGGTCGTGCTTCGGGTGGACGTGGAAAGGCACGTGCCGCCGCGGGCGGCAGCCAGGACACCGCACAGATCCGCGCCTGGGCGAAGGAGAACGGCTACGAGGTCAACGACCGCGGCCGCGTCCCCGCGTCCATCCGCGAGGCCTACGAGAAGGCGAACGCCTGAGCACACAGGCGTCGCAGTCGGATCCGGTGGCACCGCGTCGCCACCGTGTCCACGAGTCGTACGAGGTCAGGGGCGGACCCACCGCCCCCCAGCGCCGACAGGGTCGGCAGCGACAGTTCCACCTCGCATCCCGGCTCGGGGGGCCGCAGCCACAGGGCGGCCCCCTGTGAACCGGCACGGTCGCCCCGCGGAAGAGGCCGGGGCGGTGAGACCCCGCTGTGGCGGTCCGGGCGGGGCGTGGGGCGCGGGGCGCCGTGCGGCCAGGGCCGCGGGGCCTCGACATGGCCGCCCGCACCGACGGCCGTGAGGTCCAGTTCGAGGGTGCCCCAGTCGAGCCAGTCGAGCAGACCCGGAAGTTCCTCCGCGCTGCCCGCCGCGACCAGCAGCGCCATGCGCCCTCCGCACAGCGCCACCGGAGAGTCCGGGCCCAGATGCCGCAGCGCCGCGAACCCCGCCTCCGCGGGAACGTCGAGCACATCGAAGCGCACACCCGTACTGAGTCGTACCGGCGATCCGGGCAGCGTGGCCCAGCCGAGCTCGTTCTCGTACCACTCCCGCACCCGGTCGCCCGAGTCGAGCGGACGGCGAGGGAGGGGGACGATGGAAGCCATGCCGGGAACAACCGGGCGAAGAGCCCCCGAGTTACTCTGGGTGGTGGATTATGTACACAGTGTGGTGGATCGGGGGGCGTCCGGGGGAGTGCGGCGGCGCAAGGTTGTTCGCCCGTAGCGGAGGGAACCGGTGCGCACGGCATGGAGTGTCAGTGCGTACGGGTAAGACATCCCTAGTGGGAGGGGGCGACACGCAGGAAAGGCGGTTTCGCGTTCGCCATCGGCGTACTGATGGTGAGGCTAACCACCTGGCCTGCGGGAACATCGTCTCGCACCATCGGGTTGGAGCAGATGTCGGCGTTCGGGGTCAGGAGGCAGTGCTGGTTCTCGGTCCGGTGTCGGCAGTTGGAATGAGCGGTCCCCGCTTGCGGGACTAAGCTGCGGAAGGACAGCGAGGGGAGCGTCCCCTCACTGCCTGACCGCTCTGAGGAGCGATTAACGATGTTCGAGAGGTTCACCGACCGCGCGCGGCGGGTTGTCGTCCTGGCTCAGGAAGAAGCCCGGATGCTCAACCACAACTACATCGGCACCGAGCACATCCTCCTGGGCCTGATCCACGAGGGTGAGGGTGTCGCCGCTAAGGCCCTGGAGAGCCTCGGGATCTCGCTTGAGGCTGTCCGCCAGCAGGTGGAGGAGATCATCGGCCAGGGCCAGCAGGCGCCCTCGGGCCACATCCCCTTCACTCCCCGTGCCAAGAAGGTCCTGGAGCTGTCGCTCCGCGAGGCCCTTCAGCTGGGCCACAACTACATCGGCACGGAGCACATCCTGCTCGGCCTGATCCGTGAGGGCGAGGGCGTCGCCGCCCAGGTCCTGGTCAAGCTGGGCGCCGACCTCAACCGGGTGCGGCAGCAGGTCATCCAGCTGCTCTCCGGCTACCAGGGCAAGGAGACCGCCACCGCCGGCGGTCCTGCCGAGGGCACGCCCTCCACGTCCCTGGTCCTCGACCAGTTCGGCCGGAACCTCACCCAGGCCGCTCGTGAGTCCAAGCTCGACCCGGTCATCGGGCGCGAGAAGGAGATCGAGCGGGTCATGCAGGTGCTGTCCCGCCGCACCAAGAACAACCCGGTTCTGATCGGTGAGCCCGGCGTCGGCAAGACCGCCGTCGTCGAGGGCCTCGCCCAGGCCATCGTCAAGGGCGAGGTGCCCGAGACCCTCAAGGACAAGCACCTCTACACCCTGGACCTCGGCGCCCTGGTCGCCGGCTCCCGCTACCGCGGTGACTTCGAGGAGCGCCTGAAGAAGGTCCTCAAGGAGATCCGCACCCGCGGCGACATCATCCTGTTCATCGACGAGCTGCACACGCTGGTCGGTGCGGGTGCCGCCGAGGGCGCCATCGACGCCGCCTCGATCCTGAAGCCGATGCTGGCCCGCGGTGAGCTCCAGACCATCGGCGCCACCACGCTGGACGAGTACCGCAAGCACCTGGAGAAGGACGCGGCCCTGGAGCGCCGCTTCCAGCCCATCCAGGTCGCCGAGCCCTCGCTCCCGCACACCATCGAGATCCTCAAGGGCCTGCGCGACCGGTACGAGGCGCACCACCGCGTCTCCATCACGGACGAGGCCCTGGTCCAGGCCGCCACCCTGGCCGACCGCTACATCTCGGACCGCTTCCTCCCCGACAAGGCGATCGACCTGATCGACGAGGCGGGCTCCCGGATGCGCATCCGCCGGATGACGGCTCCGCCGGACCTCCGCGAGTTCGACGAGAAGATCGCCGGCGTCCGCCGTGACAAGGAGTCCGCGATCGACTCGCAGGACTTCGAGAAGGCCGCCTCCCTGCGCGACAAGGAGAAGCAGCTCCTCGCCGCCAAGGCCAAGCGGGAGAAGGAGTGGAAGGCCGGCGACATGGACGTCGTCGCCGAGGTCGACGGCGAGCTGATCGCCGAGGTCCTCGCCACGGCCACCGGCATCCCGGTCTTCAAGCTGACCGAGGAGGAGTCCAGCCGCCTGCTCCGCATGGAGGACGAGCTCCACAAGCGGGTCATCGGCCAGGTCGACGCCGTCAAGGCGCTGTCGAAGGCGATCCGCCGTACGCGCGCCGGTCTGAAGGACCCGAAGCGTCCCGGTGGCTCGTTCATCTTCGCCGGCCCGTCCGGTGTCGGTAAGACCGAGCTGTCCAAGGCACTCGCCGAGTTCCTGTTCGGCGACGAGGACGCGCTGATCTCCCTCGACATGTCGGAGTTCAGCGAGAAGCACACGGTCTCGCGTCTCTTCGGTTCGCCCCCCGGCTACGTGGGCTACGAGGAGGGCGGCCAGCTGACGGAGAAGGTGCGCCGCAAGCCGTTCTCGGTCGTCCTCTTCGACGAGGTCGAGAAGGCCCACCCGGACATCTTCAACTCGCTGCTGCAGATCCTGGAGGACGGTCGCCTGACCGACTCCCAGGGCCGGGTCGTGGACTTCAAGAACACGGTCATCATCATGACGACCAACCTCGGCACCCGGGACATCTCCAAGGGCTTCAACCTCGGCTTCGCGGCCGCGGGCGACACGAAGACCAACTACGAGCGCATGAAGAACAAGGTCTCGGACGAGCTGAAGCAGCACTTCCGGCCCGAGTTCCTCAACCGCGTCGACGACGTGGTCGTCTTCCCGCAGCTGACGCAGGACGACATCCTGCGGATCGTCGACCTGATGATCAGCAAGGTGGACGAGCGCCTGAAGGACCGGGACATGGGCATCGAGCTCTCCCAGGCTGCCAAGGAGCTGCTGTCCAAGAAGGGCTACGACCCCGTGCTGGGCGCCCGGCCGCTGCGCCGCACGATCCAGCGCGAGATCGAGGACAGCCTGTCGGAGAAGATCCTCTTCGGCGAGCTCCGTCCGGGCCACATCGTGGTCGTGGACACGGAGGGCGACGGCGACGCCAAGACCTTCACCTTCCGCGGTGAGGAGAAGTCGGCCCTGCCGGACGTCCCGCCGATCGAGCAGGCGGCCGGCGGCGCCGGTCCGAACCTGAGCAAGGAGGCGTAAGCCCTCCGGGCTGTACGCGGGCTGTACGCGAAAGAAGGGGGCCGGTGCCTGTCGGGCACCGGCCCCCTTCGCATGCGTGGGTGGGGGCGACGGACAGCTGCCCCCAGGCGGTCCGTCACAGCACGCTGTGCTTCGTTTCGATCGTCGGGGTGACCGGAAGGGCCGCAAGGAGGTGCTCCGGTACCTCGACGGTCTCCGAGTCGAGACCGATGGAGATCGAGCGCAGGTTGGGAAAGAGCGCCGGGATCTCCGCGAGGCCCTCCTCGCGCCCGGTGAACCTGCGCAGGCACAGGCTGCGGATGCCGGGCAGCGGAGGTCCGGGCCAGCCGACGGCCTGCCAGTTGATCCGCAGTTCCGTCAGTTCGGGCAGCCGGGCCACCTCGGCGTAGTCCTCGGGGGCGAGCTCCCCGGACAGGTGGCCAAGGCTCAGCTGCCGCAGCGACCGGAACCGGTGCAGCCCCCGCAGGCCCGTACGCCACAGCGCGCCCTTGGAGAGGCGCAGAAACCGCAGCGGCAGGGCCGGCGGAAGCGCCTCGTCGAGGGACACGGCCTCCAGCGTCACGCCGACGTCGAGTGAGCGCAACGTGGCGGAACCGGACAGCACGGACAGGGCGCCCGGCCGCTCCAGACCCTCCATCTGATCCAACGACAGCCACTCCAGCGGCAGCCGGGACACCGGAGCGAGGTCGTCCACCCCCGGGCACCTGCTGAGGTCCAGATAAGTCAGCCGCTCGGCGCCCGACAGACAGGCGAGATCGTGCAGCGCGCCGTTGCCGCGCAGGTGGATCTGGAGCACCTCGCCGGACGACAGCGCGGCGCTCAGCTCGGCCGGATCCAGATCGCCGACGAGTTGGAGGGCCCGCCGACCCCCCAGTTCCCCCAGGAAACGCAGCTGCTCCCCGGACTGCACGGAGAAGAAGAGATCGTCCTCGCGGAGATGGGCGATGACCTCCTTCCCGTACCGTCGGGTCGCGAACCGGTGCCAGGACCAGGTGAGCTGCGCCCGTACGTCCAGCGCCGTATGCGACCGGAACCGGGCCAGCACCGGCACGGCCGCCTCCGTGCCGACGAGCGACGCCGTGACCACCACCGCCCGCGCCTCGGTGTCGGTCAGCCCCTCCGGTCCGGGCAGCAGCTCCAGTACGAGCGGCCCGGCCTCGGCGAGGGCGCGCGCCTCCTCCGTCGTACCCGGCGGGATCAGCGCGGCGGCGTTCCGCTCGACCTCGGCGCGGACCCGCGGGTCGAGCTCCGTCGCGTGTTCCAGTGAGGCGAGCGCGAGGAGCCGTACGCGCGTGGCGGCCGGGCCCTCCAGGCGTTCCGCGGCGGCGGTCAGGTCCCGCAGCAGTTCGCTCCGCTCGCGCGGCCGGGCGTGCGCCACGGCCATGCGTACGACGTCCGCCCACTGTGCGTCCACGGCGCCCCGTACCAGCAGCCCGAAGTCACCGTCCTCCACGGCCGCCTTGGCGCCGAGGTAGTCCTGGAAGGTGCGGTGCACGAACTCCACCGTCCCGGCGGCGGGCTCGCGGAGCAGTCCGCTGCGGATGAGGAGGTGCCGCAGGATCTCCCCGGCGTCGCCCTGCGCGGCGGCGGCCGGCACGGAGGGCAGGGCATCGGCGATGATCCGCTCGGCGCGCTCACGGTCCATCTCGGACTGGTGGTTGCGGATCAGCCAGTACGCGAGCCGCTGGAGCAGCTGGATCTGGGGGAGCTCGGTGAGCCGGATGCCGCCGCCCCGCTCGCCCTGCTGGACACCGTGCTGGAACATGTCCCGCTCCTCGTCGCGCCGCGACAGCAGCATCGACAGGGCCGCGTCGTACAACTCGCGCCTGCCGTGCGGGAGGTAGCCGCGCCGGTCCCGGTGCAGCGCGCAGACCAGACCGCACATCAGGGGGTTGGTGGCGAGTCGTCCGAGGTCCGGTTTGGTCTGGACGGCGTCGATCAGGGAGCGCTCGTAACCGTCGAGGACGCCCGGGTCGGGGACGTCGACGCGGGCCGCCGTGTGCCAGCGGGCGATGAACGCGGCGACGTCGTCCCGGTTCATGGGCATGAGCGACAGCTCCGTGAAGCCGTCCGGGGTGAGCCAGTCCTCCCGTACGGCGGAGGGGCGGGAGGTCACCAGCCACTGGTTGCCGGGATAGACGTCCAGGAGCTCGCGCAGCCAGCGGCGGGTGCGCTCGCGCTCCCGCTCGGGGATCTCGTCGATGCCGTCGACGAGGAGCAGCCCGCGGCGGGCGCTGAGCACGCGGTCCGTCCAGCCGGACGGCTGGGTGGAGTGGAAGGGGACGCGGACGGCGTCGAGGAAGACGTCGGGCGCGGGGAGCCCGCCGGGGCGTCGGACGAGTGTCCGCAGGGGCAGGACGAAGGGGATACGGTCGCCGCGCTCGCCCCGGGCCCCCGTGACCGCGAGCCACTGCACGAGGGTGGTCTTCCCCGAGCCGGCCACGCCGCGCAGGAGGACACGGTCATGGTCGGCCAGAGCCTGTTCGGCGGGCAGCGCGGTGGCGCCGGAGGCGGGGTGCGGCCCGTCCGGTCCGGCGGCCTCGGTGTCCTCGGCCGGGCGCAGGGCCTGGAGGCTGAGGTACGCGGCGTCGAGGGGCCAGCGTTCGGGGGAGTTGACCAGGTCGATGCCGTAGATGGTGAGGTGGCTGTGGATCCTGGCGACGTAGTCGAGGTAGCGCTCCTCGAAGGCGCTGTCGGTGCCGCCGGGCGGGTCTGTCCGGGCGATCAACTCATCGACTTTCGCCACGAGTTCGCGCTGTCTACGGGTCTGCTCGACCAGGGTGCGCGGGACAAAGGTGGACCGCTGGGTGAAGAAGTGCAGGATGTGCAGGCAGGCCGTCGTGAGCAGCCGACGGTAGAACAGGCTCGCGTCGAAGGAGAGCTCCCGGTCCGGACTGCCGCTCGCGGAACGGAGGTTGGCGGCGAGGTGCTCGTGACCGAGTTCCACTGCCTGGACGTCCGTCATGGTGAGGTCGCCGAGGGCGTACAGGGTGTCGGAGAGGGCATGGACGACGGCCTGCTCCTCGTCGGCGTGGATGGGCCGCTCACCGTCCTTCAGGGCCCGCCTCACCAGCTCCGCGCAGAGCTTGTGCAGGTCGGGCCGGGTGAGTGTGCGCTTCTCGCCCCGGAACGACACGAACCCGGCTATCCGCACGGGCCTGTCGACCAGCCCGGCGCCCGGCCCCTCCACCACGAACAGCTTCTTCACCAGCGGCGTCACCACGCCCGATGCCAACCTGAGGCCTACAGCTGCTGGTTCCATGTCGCTCCCCCGATGCGCGGACGCGGGTCAGCGTAGCCGCTCTGGCCCCGAAGGGCCGTCCGGGCGGCCGCCGACGCCGACGCCGACGCCGCCGATGGTGTCGATGGCTTCCTGGACGACGCGTGACAAGTCCTCTTCGGAGGGGACGAGTTCCCGCTCGGCGGGGGACAGCGTCGAGTAGTTCGTCACGGCCAGCGGGTTGTTGCTGGCGTCGAGGGCGAGCTGCACGGCGGCCTTGTTGTGCCGGGTGCCGATGAGGAACCCGATCGTCGGATCGTCCCGCTCCCTGTCGCGCACCATCTGATCGACCACGCTCACATAGAAGTTGAGCTTGCCCACGTGCTCGGGCCGTACGTCCTTCGTCTTGAGCTCGAACACGAAGTAACGGTGCAGCTTGAGGTGGTAGAAGAGCAGGTCGATACGGTACTCCTCGCCGCCGATGAGGACCGGGTACTGGCGGCCGACGAAGGCGAAGCCGACGCCGAGTTCGGTGAGGAAGCGGATCATGTTGGCGACGATCGCCTCTTCGAGCTCGTGCTCGGAGTGGTGCTCGTCGAGGCCGAGGAAGTCGAGGCGGTAGGGGTCCCGGGCGAGTTCCTTGAGCACCGTTGAGCCGTCGGGGACCGTCACCTCGAAGTTGGTGGCCGCCGAGCTCTGGGTGAGATGCAGGTTCTGGTGGATGAAGCGGTCCAGCAAGGCGCGGGACCAGCCGTTGCGGACGGCTTCGGTGACGTAGAAGTCCAGGTCGGAGCGGCTTTCGAGCTTGTCCATGAGGACCGTGATGTGGCCCCACGGCAATTGTCCAACAAGCTGTTGGACAATTGGCTCCGGCCAGGTGCGGGCCATCTTTTGCATGTACATGAGGTTGCTGCGCGAGAAGCCGCGCTGGTTCGGGAACGACGCCTTCAGGTCCGCGGCGAGCCGGCCCACCACCTTGGTGCCCCAGCCCTCCTGCTCCTGCCGGGCGAGGATGAGTTTGCCGATCTGCCAGTACATCTGGACGAGCTCGGTGTTCACGGCCCGCTGAGCACGCAGACGCGCCCGCGACGGTCTCCTTGACCTCGCCCAGCAGGTCGCCGTACCAGGAGGGGACTGCGCCGAGCTGGGCGGGGACGAGGGCCTCGGCCTCGGTGTTCTTGTGCATGGGGTGAGGCTCGCGTACGGCGATCTTCACGCGGGGGCGAACCGGGTCAGCTCATCCGAACGAGTGAGTTTGGGGCGAGAGTTCGCATAAGACGGCAGGGCCCTACGCAGTGATCGTCACGCCCTCCGGCACGTTCCGTACCCGGGGCAGTCGCGGATTGACGCGGAGTACCTGGAGGTGGGTGAACTCGGACAGCCAGGACATGTCCGGGTCGGTGGGTTCGGCGTTCAGCCAGAGGTGGGTGAGCTGGGTGTGGTCGAGGCCGTTCAGGAGGTCGGCCGTGGAGATGACGCCGGCCACTTGGATGCGGGGGCGGCCGCCCAGGTCACGGAGGGCGGCCAGTTCGGCGGTGTCGGAGACCGGGAAGTAGAGGCCCGCCGGGTCCAGGTGGGCGATGATCTCGCGGGCGTACCGCTCCGTGTCGAAGTGGCGCCAGGGGCGGGCCAGCTCGGCGCGGATGGCGAGGGACGAGCGGTCGCGGAGCCGGGCCAGGTAGTCGATCGCGGCGTCGTCCTCGACCCGGGTCGCCGTGAGGGCGAGGAGCAGGGCCTGCTGGTCGCTCGTCACCTCCTCCGGATCGGGCAGGAGCTCCAGCACGATGGGGCCGACCCAGCCGAGACTGCGGGCGGCGAGGTCGCCCGTCGGACGTACCAGGTACTTCGTGCGGTCGTGCACCAACTGCCCGATCGCCGGGTCGAGTTCCGTCACGTGATCCAGACAGGCCGCGGCCATCAGCCGGCGGTGGTTCACCTGGGGGCGCCGTAGCTCCGGAGCGGCGGACAGCAGCTGTTGCAGGAACTCGGCGCACTCCTCGGGGCGGGCGTGGGCGGCGGCCATACGGATGACCTCCTCCCACTCGGGCCGGTGGGCGTGGGCGACGAGGGAGTGGAGCCGGCCGCGGGCCACGATCTCCTTGGCGGCCAGGTAGTCCTGGAAGGTGTGGTGGATGAAGTCCACCGCGCCGTCCCCCTGTTCGCGCAACAGACCGGTGCGGTGCAGCAGATGGCGGAAGATCTTCTCGCCGCCGCCCTCCGCACGGGCGGCCGGGATGCTCGGCAGGGCGCCGTCGAGGATGTCGACCACACGGCGGTGCGGCAGCTCCGAGACGCCCTCCTCCAGCATCGCGTGGGCCAGCTTCCGCAGCAGGCGCTCCCTCGGCTCCTGCTGGAGCCGCACGTCGTCGGCGTACAGCACGTCCCGTTCGGGATCGCGGCGCTGCAGCAGCATCTCCAGAGCCGCCTCGTACAGTTCCTTGCGGCCCTGCGGGAGGGAGCCGGAGCGGTCCCGGTTGAGCGCGCAGATCAGCCCGCACATCAGGGGGTTGGTGGCGAGCTGGCGCAGCTCACGGTAGATCCGCACGGAGTGCAGCAGCCGCTGTTCGTACGTACGCAGCGCCTCCCGGTCCTGCTGGTCCCGGCCGCCGTTCTGCTCCTCGCCCATGGCCGCCGCGTGCCAGTCCCGGACGAACCGGGTGACCTGGTCGCGTGACATCGGCGCGAGTGACAGCTGGGTGAAGCCCTCTTCCGAGAGGCGTTCCTGCGACAGCCAGCCGTCCTCCACGGCGGACGGGCGGGAGGTGACCAGACAGCCGTTGCCGGAGAACACGCGCAGCAGCCGGCGGAGTTGGTCGCGCAGTTTGCCGCGGGTCTCCTCGGGGGCCTCGTCGATCCCGTCCACCAGCAGCAGGGCGCGCCCGGCGAGCAGCGTCCGTACCGCCCAGCCCTCGGGCGCCTCGTCGGCGAGCGGGTGGCGTACGGCGTGCAGGAAGTCGTCGGGGGCGGGGAAACCCTCGCGGGCGAAGCGGCGCACCGGCAGGACGAAGGGCACGCGCGCGCGTGCGCGGGCGGCGGACACGGCGAGCCACTGGACGAGGGTCGTCTTGCCCGAGCCCGCGGGGCCGAGCAGGAGGACGCGTTCGTGCCCGTCCAGTGCCCGGTCGGCGAGGAGCACGGTGCGTGGTCCGTCGGCGGAGGTGTCTGTTCCAGCCCCCGTCCCTGTGCCCGTCTCCGCCTCCTCCGTGAACTCCTCGGCCTCCAGGCTGAGATAGGTGTCCTCCAGGAGCCAGCGGTCCGGCGCGTTGGGGAGGTCCACTCCGACGATCGTCAGCCAGCCGTACCTGCGGACGGCGTCCTCGGCGTACCGGGCCTCGAAGTCGGCGTCCTCCTGGGAACGTTCGGGGCTGCGCACCGCCGCCTCCGCGTCGTCCAGGTCGACGAGCTGGCGGATACGGCTGGAGTGTCCGGGCATCTGCTGCTGGATGTGAGGGGAGCGGCGCACGAAGTGGTGCAGCACGTGCAGGCATACGGACACGAGCAGGGCGTCGTGGAACCACGCGGCCTCGGGCGACAGCGCCCGGTCGACCCCCTGCACCGCCCCGCGCAGCCGGCGCGCGTACCCCTGCGGTCCCAGGCGTACGGCGTCGGCGTCCGTGAGGTCCACTTCGGCGACGGCGAGCAGGGTACGGGCCAGGACGTCGGCGACGGCGGGGAGTTCGGCGGCGGTGGGGGCGGCGTAGGGCGCGGCCAGCTGGATGAACTCGGCGGCCACGCGGTGGACGTCGTCCGGGGTGGCGGGGGCGCCGGGGCCGTGCCAGGTGGTGAGGGAGGGGACGGGGGCGGGGGCGGTGGGGGGTTGGGCCGGGGTGCGGAAGAGACGGTGGATGAGGGGGAGGGCTTGGGGGGAGGGGGTGCGGACGGTGGGGTCCATGGGTCAGCTCTCCCCGGTGGGGGAGGTGTCGAGTCTGACCCGGTCAGGTATCTGCCGGACCACGTCCGGGTGCAGCAGCGTGGATACGGAGACGGACGTGAGGTTGGGGAAGGCGGAGAGCCAGGCCAGGCCTTCGACCGGATGAGGCGCGTCCAGCGCGAGGTGGGTGAGTCGCTCACGCACGATGAGATCCGTCAGATCCTCGACCCGGTAGGCGCCGACGACCATGATGTGCTCCCAGCCGCCCAGCGAGCGGAGCGTGCGGAGGTCGTCCGCTGTGCGCACGACGACGCGGCGTTGCCGGGGCAGGTGGGCGAGAATGTCGCGGGCGTAGAGTTCGCGGTCGAAGAGCTGCCAGGACGCGGCCAGGATCGTCTGGACCTGCTCGCCCGGTTGCTTCCGGAACCGGGTCAGGAAGTGCAGCGCGGCCTCGCTGCCCAGATAGGCGACCGTCGCGGTGACCGTGGCCGCCGTCGTGTCGTCGATGCCCTCTGGCCCCGGCAGGAGGGCGAGCACGAGATCGCCTCCGGCTCGCGCCAGCTCCTGTGCCTCCACCAGCCCGCGAGGCGGAATGAGCGACTCCACCCCGTGCTCCACGACCGCCCGAACCCGCGCGTCCACCTCCGTCGCATAGCGCAGCCCCGCCGCGGCCAGCAGCTTGCCGCGCGCGGTGTCCTGCGCCACCAGCCGCCGCAGCATCTGCTCCGCCTCCTTGGGACGGGCGTGGGCGAGCGCGAGCAGGATGACGTCCTCCCACGCGTCGTTCGCGGAGTTGTTCACCAGCAGGTCGAAGTCGAGCTCCTGCACGGCCAGCCGTGCTCCCAGGTAGTCCTGGAAGGTCCGGTGCACGAAGTCCACTCGCCCCTCGGCGGGCTCGCGCAGCAGGCCGGAGCGCAGCAGCAGCGACTGGCTGACGTCCTCGGGGGTGCCGTCCAGACCGACCGCGGGCATCGCCTGTCCGATGATGTGCAGGGCGTCCGAACGGTCCATCTCGGCACGGCTGTTGCGGATCAGCCACCACGCGAGCTTCTGCAGCAGTTGCACCTGGGTGGCGTACGGGATCCGCACACCGTCGGGATGAACCAGTTCCCGCTCGCGGTCGCGCCGCTCCAGCAGCATGGTGAGGGCGGCCTCGTACAGGGACTTGCGGTCCTGGGGCAGGAAGCCGCGCCGGTCGCGGTGCAGGGCGCACAGCATGCCGCACATCAGCGGGTTCGTGGCCAGCCGGTTCAGTTCGGACGTGGTCCGTACGGACTGCAGCAGTGACGTTCCGACGCTCTCCTCCGCTCCGGCGGCGCGGTGCCAGCGCCGTACGAAGGTGGCGACGTCGTCGCGGGACATCGGGGAGAGCGTGAGTTCGGCGAAGCCCTCGGCGTCGAGCCACTTCTCCGGGACCGCCGAGGGCCGCGAGGTGACGAGCCACAGATTCCCCGGGAAGGTCCGCACCAGCTCCCGCAGCCACCGCCGGGCCGCGGCCCGCCTGTCACCCGCGATCTCGTCGATCCCGTCGACCAGCAGGACCCCCCGCTGGGCCCGCAGGACACGCTCCACCCAGCCGGTCGGCTGCTCCCCGGCGACAGGGCAGCCGACGGCCTTCAGGAAATCCCCTGGAATCGGGAACTCCCTTCCGGGCCGGACAATCCTGCGCATCGGCAGCACGAACGGCACCCGCCCGACCAGGTGCGTCAGCCCATGCTCGTACGTACGGCCGGCGGTCGTCACCGCGAGCCACTGGACCAGGGTCGTCTTCCCCGACCCGGCGACGCCGCGCAGCAGGACCTGGTCCTGCTGGGCCAGCACACGCTCGGCGGGCACATGGAGCCCGCCCGGCCCGGTGTGGCCGTTGCGCTCCCGCGTCGCCTCCAGGCTGAGATACGCCGTGTCCAGGGGCCACTCCCGTGTCCCGGCGTCCAGGCCGTAGATGGTCAGCGTTCCGTAGCGGCCGGAGACGTGATCCGCGTACCGGGCCTCGAACCCCGCGTCCTCGGCCGACTGCGACGGCAGCCGCTCCAGCAGGACGTCCACGGCCTGGACCAGCCGGGCCAGTTGCTGGCTCTGGACGGTCTGCTGCCGGGCGATGTACGTGGAGCGCTGCGTGAAGAAGTTCAGGATGTGCAGCGAGGCGGTGCGAAGCAGCCGTTCGTAGAGGAACTCGCCGTCGGCGCTCAGCCCGAAGGCGACGACAGCCGCGTGGGACCGGAGCCTGCGCGCGAACTCCTCGGGGCCCAGGGCCACGGCTTCGTAGTCGTGGATGGTGATGGTCCCCAGCGCGGAGAGGGAGTGGGCGAGAGCGTTCTTGACCGCCACGGCCTCGTCGTGCTCCACGGGCCGTTCTCCCGGCGGCGCCGCCTTCAGCGCCCTGCGCACCAGTTCCTCAGCGACCTTCTCGGCGTCCTTCGGCGTGACGTTGCGCTTCTCCCGCCCGAACGACACCAACCCCGATATCCGCACCGGTTCGGACACCAGGCCGGCCCCCGGCTGGTCCCTCACGAAGAGCTTCTTCACCAGCGGTGCGACCGCGCTGGACGCGAGACGGGCTCCGAGCACTCCGGCGTCGACCATGTACTGAGCGTATGCGAACTGCCGGTGAAGGTGGGCCAGTTGTTCTTGGATCTGTTCCGGATCGACGGGCCGCCCTCACATTTCTCGCAGGGCGTGGGCCTCGCCGCGCTCAGGCGCCGCCGGTGCCCCCATGCGCCTGGGTCACCAAGTCGATCGCGACCTCCAGGGCCGCCTTGCGCTTCTCCTCGGGGTCGCCCTCGACGTCCCTGAGGGCGATCATCCCCGCGTGCATCGTGAAGAGCGCGCTCACACAGCGGACCTGGTCCACCAGGGGCATGTGCGGCTCCTTGATGATCTCCATCATCACCACCATGCGGTCCTTGAACGACTCGCCGACGCTCAACTCCCGTACGGTCGCCTGGTTCTCGTGCATGAAGCGGAAGAGCGGTGACGCGGCTGCCAGGGCCTCGCTGTAGCGGCGAAGGACCTCCTGTTTGGTGGCGAGGGTGTGCGGCTGCTCCTTCGCCCAGTCGATCAGCTCGTCCATCGGCCGGGTCATGTCCTGGAACAGGCTGACGAGGATGTCTTCCTTGGTCTTGAAGTGGTAGTAGAGGGCCGCCTTGGTGACGGCGAGCCGTTCAGCGATCTCGCGCAGCGACGTCTTCTCGTACCCCTGCTCGGCGAAGAGCTCCAGAGCCACGTCCTGGATGCGCCGCCGGGTGTCCCCCCGGCGCTGGTGCTTCGTGCCGCCCATGCCGCCCGTGTTCGCCGTGCCATCCATGGTGCCGCCGCCCATCCTCGTACTCCTTGTGCTCCCCGACGCCCCCGCCGGTCAAGCCTGGGAAAACTTACTTGACGACCGGCTAGTTCCGCGTCTACGTTCCCCCAGTGTAGTCAACTAGCCGGTCGACAAGTAAGTGCCAGGGGGCATCAGCGGATGCCAGTGGGGGCTGAGCAGTCGGGCCGGCGGCATTCAGGAAATGGGGACGGACGATGGCGGACGCTGTGATGGACACGGAGAAGGCCGAGGGCGGTGAACAACCGAGGAGCGTACGGGTCGTCCTGCTCGCGCTCATGATCGCGATGCTGCTCGCGATGCTCGACAACATGATCATCGGGACGGCCATGCCGACGATCGTCGGCGAACTGGGCGGACTCGCGCACCTGTCGTGGGTCGTCACCGCCTACACCCTCGCCACCGCCGCCTCCACCCCGATCTGGGGCAAGGTCGGCGACATGTACGGGCGCAAGGGCGCCTTCCTCAGCTCGATCGTGATCTTCCTGATCGGGTCGGCGCTCAGCGGCATGGCCCAGGACATGGGGCAGCTGATCGGGTTCCGGGCCGTTCAGGGACTCGGCGCCGGCGGGCTCATGGTCGGGGTCATGGCGATCATCGGCGACCTGATACCGCCCCGCGAGCGCGGCAAGTACCAGGGGATGATGGCCGGCGTGATGGCGTTCGCCATGATCCTCGGGCCGCTGGTGGGCGGCACGATCACCGACCACTGGGGATGGCGCTGGTCGTTCTACATCAACCTGCCGCTGGGCGTGGTCGCGCTGATCGCCGTCACCGCCGTACTGCACCTGCCGAAGAAGACCGAGAACCGGTCGTGGCGGCGCATCGACTTCCTCGGGGCCGCACTTCTGACCGTGGGCATCACGTCCATCGTGCTCGTCACGACGTGGGGCGGGACCGAGTACGCGTGGGGCTCGGCCGTGATCATGGAGCTGACCGCGATCGGTGTGGTCTCGCTCGTGGGCTTCGTGTTCTGGGAGACCAGGGCGGCGGAGCCGGTGATGCCGCTGCACATCTTCCGGAGCCGCAACTTCTCCCTCATGTCGGTGATCGGCTTCATCACCGGCTTCGTGATGTTCGGGGCCGTGCTGTTCCTGCCGCTGTACCAGCAGTCGGTGCAGGGGGCGTCCGCGACCAACTCCGGCCTGCTGTTGCTGCCCATGCTGGGTGCGATGCTCGCCGTGTCGATGGTGGCGGGGCGGGTGACCACGGTGACCGGCAAGTACAAGGTGTTCCCGCTGGTCGGCAGTGTGCTGATGACGGCGGGGCTCTTCCTGCTCTCCCAGATGGACACGGGGACGTCGCGGCTGACGTCCGGGCTCTTCATGGCCGTGCTCGGGGCGGGCATGGGGTGTCTGATGCAGATCACGATGCTGGTCGCGCAGAACAGCGTCGAGATGAAGGACATGGGTGTCGCCTCGTCGTCGACGACCCTCTTCCGGACGCTCGGTTCGTCCTTCGGTGTCGCGATCATGGGCGCGCTGTTCAACAACCGGGTGCAGGACGTCATGGCCGAGCGGGCCGGGGACCTCGGGTCCAAGGTGACCGAGCAGTCGGCGCAACTGGACGCGGCGAGCCTGGCGAAGCTGCCGGCGGTGGCTCGGGAGGCGTACCAGTACGCGGTGTCCGCGGGGACGCACTCCGCGTTTCTGCTGGGCGCCGGGGTGGCTGTGCTGGCCCTGGTGGCCGCCGTGTTCGTGAAGGAGGTTCCGCTCAGGGGAGCCGGGGCTCCGAACCCGGATGAGGGGGCGGCCGGGGAGGCCACCGAAGCCCCGGTGACGAAGGCGGTTGCTGAGGCTGTGTGAGGGGGCGGTCCCCTCGCCCGTTGCCTTCTTCACGATCCCTTACAGGACCGCGAAGGAGGCAACGGGGCCTACGGCAGCATCGGATAACTGCCCGTGCTCGTCGGGGCGTGCTCGGGAAGCCACAGCACCGCCACCGCCCCCTCGGCGGGCACGTCCTCGGGCGCGCCGGCCGGGCGTACGTTGCGGAAGGTCAGACGGGCGCCGAGCACCCGGGCCTGGCCGGCCGCGATGGTCAGGCCCAGGCCGTGGCCCTGGCCCGCGCGGTCGGACGCGCCGGTACGGAAACGGCGCGGGCCGTCGGCCAGCAGGTCCTCCGGGAACCCCGGACCGTGATCGCGGACCCGGATCACACGGCCCTCGACGGAGACCTCGATCGGCGGTTCGCCGTGCTTCGCCGCGTTGGCGAGCAGATTGAAGAGGACGCGTTCCAGACGGCGCGGGTCCGTCGTGACCTCCGACTCGTGGACGACCTGTACCGCGATGTCCGCGTCCTTCGCGGCGACGCGCCGCGCCACGAACTCGCCCAGCATGATGTCCTGCAACTCGGCCCGCTCGGAGGCGCTGTCGAGCCGGGCCACCTCCAGAACGTCCTCCACCAGCGTGCGCATCGCCTGGGCACGGTCGCGGACCAGCTCCGAGGGGCGCCCCGGAGGCAGGAGTTCCGCCGCCGTCAGGAGACCCGTGACCGGAGTGCGCAGTTCATGCGCGATGTCCGCCGTCACTCTCCGCTCGGCCTCGATGCGCTGCTGGAGCGCGTCCGCCATGGCGTCCACGGCCCGCGCGAGGTCGTCGGTCTCGTCGCGTACGACACCGCCGATCGCGTCCCGGACCCGTACGTTCGTCTCGCCCTTGGCGACCTGGTTCGCCGCCGCCGCGGCCTCGCGCAGCCGGCGCGACATCTGCCCGCCGATGAGCACTCCGAGCGCGCAGCCACCGAACACGACCGCGATCGAGCCGATGACCAGGGCCTGATCGAGGTCCTGCATGATGTCCGCGCTGCGGTCGGTGAACCGGGTGTGCAGGGACAGCACCCTGCCGTCCTTCAGCGGCACCGCGGCCCATATGTCCGGCACGCCGTGCGGGCCGTCGGCGACATACGTGGCGCGCCGGCCCTCCGACACCTTCGCCAGCAGGTCCGGAGGGATCGTGGGGTCGTCGACCCGCACCCCGAACGCCCCCGGGTTCTGCTGGCGTCCCGACTCGTACATGCGCTGGGCGACCCGGATCCGCTCGTCCGCCAGGTCACGGGAGTTGTCCAGCATCGACACGCGTGCCGCGTTGTGCACGACCAGACTCAGCGCGAGCGCCACCAGCGCGCCCACCAGGGCGATCGCCGCGCTGAGCTTCCAGCGCAGACCGGTGCGCAGGCCGAAGCCCGTGCGCGTCAGCCGCCCGGCCAGCCGCCCGGCCAGTCGCCCGGTCAGCCGTCCCACAGGGCCACCTGCCGGCCGTCCCACGGGGCCTGTCGGTCGTCCCACGTCTGTACCTCTGTGCCTCTGTGCCGCTGAACCTCTGAACGTCTGTGGCTCTGTCACCCTTGCTCAGGCCTTGAGCTTGTAGCCGAAGCCGCGGACGGTCTCGATCCGGTCCTGACCGATCTTCGTGCGCAGCCGCTGCACATGGACGTCCACGACCCGGGTGTCCCCGCCCCAGCCGTAGTCCCACACGCGTTCGAGCAGCTTGTCACGGGACAGCACCGTGCCGGGCGCCGAGGAGAACTCCAGCAGCAGCCGCATCTCGGTCGGCGTCAACGCCACCGGCCGCCCGGACCGCCGTACCTCCATGCCCTCGGTGTCGACCTCCAGCTCACCGAAGGTCAGGACGCCGCGGACCGCGCCCGCCCCATGGCCGTCCCCCTTCGCTCCGCCGCCGCTCGCGTGCCCGAACCGCCGCAGGACCGCCCGGATGCGCGCGACCAGCACGGCACCGTCGAACGGTTTGGTCACGTAGTCGTCGGCGCCCGCCTCCAGGCCGAGGACGACGTCGATGGAGTCGGCACGGGCCGACAGCATGATCACGGGAACGGTCGACTCGTCCCGGATGCGCCGGCAGAGACTGACCCCGTCCAGGCCCGGCAGCATCACGTCCAGCAGCGCGATGTCGGGGCGGTCGGCGCGGAACGCGTCCAGGCCGGCCAGCCCGTCGGGCACGGCGGTGACCGCGAAGCCGTCCCGCTCCAGCGCGAGTTGGGTGGCCTCGCGGATGACGTCGTCGTCCTCGACGAACAGGACGTGGGTCTGCTCTGCCATCCGTTGCCCTCAGTTGCTCTCTGTCGGCTTCAGTGACTCCGCGGGCGTCGCCGTGGGCGCCGGGACCGGCTCCGAGGTGTCCGTGTCACCCACCGCGCTGCTGTAGTCGTTGTGCGTACGGGATTCTTCCGTGAAGCGGTTCATGGCCCAGCGGTAGGTGATCACTTCCTCGCTGGACGGGAACTCGACCGGGTCGCCCTTGCTGTAGAGCTGCTGGGTCACCACCAGGGCGCCGCGGTCGATCTCGGCGTACACCGGGGGCTCCTCGGCCCTGAAGACGTTCTCATAGCCGCCGCGCTTCGCCCGGTACACGTACGAGGCGACGCCGACCGCGTCCCGGCAGGTCATCACGTTGACCACGATGTCGCTGGCGGATCCGCCGGTCAGCCTGCCGTACGACACGTCGACCGGGTACTCGTCGGCCACGCACGGCTGGAGATCCCGCTTGACCGCTTTGCTGACCCGGGGGTCCGCCTTGACCAGTTCGACCACCTGGGCCGTGGGCTCACGGCTCTCGGTGGGCGAGGCGGTGGGCGAGGCGGTGCCCTTGGCCCGTGAGTCGTTGCCTGCTGGGCCCTCGTCGCGGGCGCCGGTGCCGCCGGTGGCGCAGGCGGCGGCGAAAAGCCCGAGGGCGGTGACCACGGCCACCGCCGTGATCACCGCCTTCAGGGCCTGGCCGGTGCCGTTCGGCACCGGCCGGTTGCTCAGGCCGCGCAACGCTCCCGCTCCTTACTGGGTTCGAGCGCGCGGGCGGCGCGTTCTTCCTGGTCCCGGCTCTCCAGCTCCTCGCGGAGCCGGGCCAGCGCCCGGTGCAGCGTGCTCTTGACCGTTCCGGCCGACATGCCCAGGGCTGCGGCCGTCTCCTCCGTGGACATCTGCTCCCAGTGTCGCAGCACCACGACGCTGCGTTGCTTGGGAGCGAGCACCTTCATCACATCCATCAGCAGGGCGCGGTCCGCGTGCTGCTCGGTGGGGTCGTCGACGCAGGCGTCCGGGAGCTGCTCGGTGGGCACCTCCTCCAGCTTCCGGGCCCGCCACCACTCGGTCCGGGTGTTGATCATCACCCGCCGGAGGTAGGCGTCCGCGAGCCGCTTGTCCGCGATGCCGTCCCAGCGACCGAACGTACGCACGAGCGCCGTCTGCAACAGGTCCTGTGCGTCGACCGGGTCCGGAACCAGCCGGCGGGCGCTGCGCAGCAGCGCGTCCTGCCGAGTGCGGACGTACTCCTCGAATTCGAGCACCTCGCCGTGCGCCATTCCAACCGCCTCCGTTCCCCGTGTCCCGGCCCGTGTCCCTGCCCGCCGCCGGTCGCTGTCACTTGTCGCCGTACCGCGCTGTTCGTGTGTTCGTGCGGTACGGCAATGAAGCTACGGAGTCGTTGTCACGGGGCTGTCCGAGAGAGCCTGCGGAGAACGCTCGGCTGTCCGTCGGTTGTGTAACGGAAGTAGGGCCGGGTTAAAGAGGCGGGCCCTTTGGGGTGAGGATGGGGTGATTTGTCGGGCGGTGCTGTGTGTCGGTGAGCAGGGGACTGTGACACGGCTGAAGGCGGGGCACAGAGCGGGACCTGAGCAGGCGTGAACGCATACCGGGGGCGACCGCCGTCGGTCACGAGGCGGTCGGCCCCCGTGATCAGGTCAGCGGCAGGCGGTACAGGCCGCCCGGCAGGGGCTCCACCAGTCCGTCGGAGACCAGCCCGTCGAGGGCGCGGGCACGCTGCACGGGCTCGTCCCACACGCGGTCGAGTACGGCCTGCGGTACGGGCGCGAGGGCTTCCCGCAGCACGGCGAGGAGCTTGCCGCGGACCTGACGGTCGGTGCCGGCGTACGTCTGGCCGCGGCGGGCCGGACCGTCGTGCGCGGGCTTCCCGGCGAGCCGCCACGCGCACTGCGCGGCGATCGGGCAGCGCTGGCACGTCTCGTTCTTCGCCGTGCACACCAGGGCGCCGAGCTCCATGGTGGCGGCGGCCCAACGGGAGGCGGTGCGCTCGTCGTCGGGCAGCAGTTCGCGGGCGAGCCTGCGCTCGGCGGCGGTCGTCGCGTTCGGCGGGTACTGCACGCCGGTGACCGCGCGGGAGAGGACGCGACGGACGTTGGTGTCGAGGACGGCGTGCCGCTGCCCGTACGCGAACGACGCCACCGCGGCGGCCGTGTACTCACCGATACCGGGCAGCGCGAGCAACTGCGCGTGCTCCGTCGGTACGTCGCCGCCGTGCCGTTCCGTTATGGCGACCGCGGCGCCGTGCAGCCGGAGGGCGCGCCGCGGGTAACCGAGGCGGCCCCAGGCGCGTACGGCCTCTCCGGGTGCCTCCTTGGCGAGGTCGGCGGGGCGGGGCCAGCGGGCCAACCACTGCTCGTAGACGGGCAGCACGCGGTTGACGGGGGTCTGCTGCAGCATGAACTCACTGACCATCACCCCCCAGGACCCGGCCTCCGGCCGCCGCCACGGCAGGTCACGGGCGTGTGCGTCGAACCAGTCGATGACCGGCTCGTGAAGGGTGCCTCCGGCGGACGTCGGCATGGTGGGGGTGTGGGAGCTCGGGGTGTGCGTGGGTGCAGTCATGGCACTTCGATCCTGCCATGCAGAGGTGGCGGAGTGTGCGTATCGGGTTGCGGTGGGTGGGTCGTGGCCGTCCCCGAGCACGGACGGCACCCGCGAGGCGCCGTATCCAGGATGATGATCCGGAGAAAGTGGTGCGGGGTGGCGGGGTGGGGCCAGGTAAGTGGCGGATCTCTCGTACAGTTTGCGGCGTGGGATCTTTGCGCAATCCGGTCGGGCCGCTTCCCTCCTCCATCTACTGGCGTCGGAGGGCTGTTCTGCTGACCGTCGTCGCCCTGTTGGCGCTGCTGGCCACCTGGGTCGTCGCCGGCAGCGGCGGGAACGGCAAGGACACCGCGGACGGGTCCGACGGCAAGAACCCGGCGCACTCGATCACACCGGGCCCCACCGGTTCCGGGCCCGCCATCAGCGAAGCTCCCGGCGGGCGCGACGAGTCACCCGGAGGCGACACCTCTGGTTCCGGTGACGGTTCGGGCGGCTCGGGCGGATCGGACAACGCGAACGACGGCTCCGGGTCGGGGGGCACCGGTGGTTCCGGTTCGAGCGGCGGTTCGAGTGGCGGTTCAGGTGGTGGCTCCGGAAGCGGCGCCTCCGGCGAGCAGGTCCCGGCCGGGTCGGGCCTGCCCAACTGCACTGCCGGTGCGGTCAAGTTGACGGTGCGCAGCGAGCAGAACTCGTACGAGCCCGGTGAGAAGCCCACCTTCGAGTTGATCGCCCGGAACTCCTCGGGCAGCGACTGCAAGGTGGATCTCGGCCCGAGGAAAACGGTGGTGACGGTCACCCAGGCCGACGGCGACGACGAGATCTGGTCCTCGGCCGACTGCCCGCAGAGCGCCGGCAGCCTCACGTTCCGCGTGCGCGCCGAGGGCAGCGCCACCTACACCGTCGCCTGGGACCGCAAGCACAGTGCCCCCAACTGCGCGACCCCGCCGAGCGGTTCGGCCCCGGCGGGCACGTACCTGGTGGAGGCGAAGGCTCCGGGGCTGGCCAAGGCGCAGACGTCGTTCGTACTGGCGAAGGACTAGAAGGTCCAGAGACCGGAAGGACTAGAGGGACCGGAAGGGCCAGAAGGCCCAGAAGGCCCAAAGGGCTGGGCGGCTGAGCCCTGGACCGCTGGACATACCTCTAGACATACCGCTCAAGAATCGACGACTCCGCCAGCCGCGACAGCCCCTCCCGCACGCTGCGCGCCCGCGCCTCGCCGACGCCGTCGACCGTCTGGAGGTCGTCCACGCTCGCCGCGAGCAGCTTCTGCAGGCCGCCGAAGTGCTCCACCAGCCGGTCGATGATGGCGCCCGGCAGTCGCGGCACCTTGGCCAGCAGCCGGAAACCGCGCGGCGACACGGCGGAGTCCATCCCCTCGGGGGAGCCCGTGTAGCCCAGCGCCTTCGCCACCGTGGACAGTTCGAGCAGCTCCGCGTGCGTGAGCGCGTCGAGCTCGGCGAGGGCCTCGTCGACCGTACGGGAACGTTTGGCCGTCGGCTCGGGCACGTAGTCCCGGACCACCAGTTCGCGCTCCGGCTCCACGCCCGCGATCAACTCGTCCAGCTGCAGGGCGAGGAGACGTCCGTCCGTGCCCAGCTCCACGACGTACTCGGCGATCTCCGTGGCGATGCGGCGCACCATCTCCAGCCGCTGGGCCACCGCCGAGACGTCACGGACCGTCACGAGGTCCTCGATCTCCAGGGCGGAGAGGGTGCCCGCGACCTCGTCCAGGCGGAGCTTGTACCGCTCCAGGGTCGCGAGGGCCTGGTTGGCCCGGGAGAGGATCGCCGCCGAGTCCTCCAGGACACGGCGCTGCCCGTCGACGTACAGCGCGATGAGCCGCATGGACTGGGAGACCGAGACGACCGGGAAGCCCACCTGCCGGGAGACGCGGTCCGCCGTGCGGTGCCGGGTGCCCGTCTCCTCCGTGGGGATCGTCGGGTCGGGCACCAGCTGCACGCCGGCCCGCAGGATCTTCGACAGGTCCGAGGACAGGACGATGCCCCCGTCGAGCTTGCACAGCTCTCTCAGCCGCGTCGCCGTGAACTCGACGTCCAGGACGAAGCCGCCGGTGCACAGTGCCTCGACGGTCTTGTCGGAGCCCAGGACGATGAGCCCGCCGGTGTTGCCGCGGAGTACCCGCTCCAGTCCGTCGCGCATGGCCGTACCCGGCGCCACAGCGCTCAGAGAGGTGCGCATCAGGCCATCGGAACCGGCACTCCCACCGGACTTTCCGGGAGCTGCCACCCGGTCGTTGGCTGCCACTGCACTCCTCCGGTCGCAGGTTCTGGGGCGCTCCCGTTTCGCACACCTGGTTCGTACGGACGGGCGAGACCTGGGCAAAGTCTACCGGCGGTCCTCCGCCTCCCGTGGGGCGTCTCGTCGACGGGAGCGTGGAAGGACTCTGAGCGCGTCCCCCATGTCGGCCACTTCCAGGACCTTCATACCGGGCGGAATCCTGCCAGGATCGCCCGGTACGAGGGCGTGCGTGAAACCGAGGCGGTGAGCTTCGGCGAGGCGTCGCTGGACGCCCGTGACGCGTCTCACTTCGCCCGCGAGGCCCACCTCGCCGATCGCGACGAGGTTCTTGGGCAGCGGGGTGTCACTCGCGGCCGACGCCAGCGCGAGCGCGATCGCGAGGTCCGCGGCCGGCTCCGAGAGCTTCACGCCGCCGACCGTCGCGGAGTAGATGTCCCTTTTGCCCAGTGCGCTGATCCGGCCGCGCTGCTCCAGGACGGCAAGCATCATCGAGACGCGGGAGGTCTCCAGGCCGGAGGTCGTACGGCGCGGGGAGGGAATCTGCGAGTCGACCGTGAGCGCCTGGACTTCCGCCACCAGCGGGCGGCGGCCCTCCAGCGTCACGGTGAGGCAGGTGCCGGGCACCGGCTCGTCGCGCCGGGTCAGGAACAGGCCGCTCGGATCGGCCAGTCCCGTGATGCCCTCGTCGTGCAACTCGAAGCAGCCGACCTCGTCCGTCGCCCCGTAGCGGTTCTTGACGCCTCGTACGAGCCGCAGGCGCGCGTGCCGGTCGCCCTCGAAGTGCAGCACCACGTCCACGAGGTGCTCCAGCAGGCGCGGACCCGCGATCGCGCCGTCCTTCGTGACATGGCCCACAAGGAGGGTGGCCATGCCGCGCTCCTTGGAGGCGCGGATCAGGGCTCCGGCGACCTCGCGGACCTGGGCCATGCCGCCGGGGGCGCCGTCGATCTCCGGGGACGCGACGGTCTGTACCGAGTCGAGGATCAGCAGTGACGGCTTCACCGCGTCCAAGTGGCCCAGCACGGCGGCCAGGTCGGTCTCCGCCGCGAGGTACAGGTCGTCATGGATGGCGCCGATGCGGTCGGCGCGCAGCCGGACCTGGCTCGCCGACTCCTCGCCCGTGACATACAACGTGCGGTGCTCGCCGCCCGCCGCCTTGGCCGCCACGTCCAGCAGCAGCGTGGACTTGCCGACGCCGGGCTCGCCCGCGAGGAGGACGACGGCTCCGGGGACGAGACCGCCGCCGAGGACCCGGTCCAGCTCGGGCACGCCGGTGGAGCGGGCGGTGGCCTGGCGCCCGTCGACCTGGCCGATCGGCACAGCAGACGTCGTGACGCGTCCCGGTGCCGTCGTACGGACGGCGGGCGTGCCGTACTCCTCGACCGTCCCCCATGCCTGGCATTCGGGGCAACGGCCGAGCCACTTGGCCGTCTGCCAGCCGCACTCGGTGCAGCGGTAGGACGGCCGGTCCTTGGTGGTCTTCGTACGGGCAGCCATGGACGAAACCGTAACGGAGCGCACCGACAACGCGGCCCCGCTTCATGGGGGCTGCGTCCCGAGGCGCCCCGAGGCCCCGTGTTCTGGCCCACCCGTCCGGGTCCGGGCGGCGGAATCAGGCGTTCCTGTCCCCTTATGAGGGATCGTTTCACCCGTACGGAGTAAATGTGCGCAAGGAAGAAGAAGGGACCATTGCCCGCCGCATACGGTCCCATGGGTGATGAGCAGCACCCCGCAGATCTCCACCCGCACCGTCGGCGCACACCGAGCGCACCGCGAGGCGCGCGACCGGGCGGCCACGCGCACCCGCACACAGCGCCCGCCCGCCCGCCACGAGCCCTATGAGCCGTACCTGGACGGCCTGTTCACCTACTGCCTGTCCGTCCTGTGCGACCACGACGCGGCGACCGCCGCCCTGGCCGACGGCCTGGCCCTCGCCGAGCGCCGCCGGGGCCCCGAAACCCCCGACGACCGCCGGGCCTGGCTGTACGCGCTGGCCCGCTGGACGTGTCTGCGCACACTGGCCGAGGCCAAGCAGAAACGTCAGGGCGTGCATGCCCTCGCCCGCCACGGCGCCGAGAAGCAGCGCGCTCAGAAACCCGCACCCGGCCTCTCCACGGAGGTCCAGGCACAGCGGCAGCGCGAACTCGCCCTGCTCGCCTGGCCCGAGGCCGCCGGCACGACACCCGAGCAGCGCGAGGCGCTCGAACTCGCCGTACGCCACCAGCTCGCCGCCCAGGAGGTCGCCGCCGTCATCGGCCGGACCCCCGCCGCCGCACGCGAACTGCTCGCCTCCGCCGCCTGCGAGGTGGAGCGCACCCGCGCCGCCCTCGCCGTCGTCGAGACCAGAGCCTGCCCGAGCGTCGCCCGGCTCACCGGCGACCACCAGCTCGTCCTCAGCGCCACCCTGCGCCGCGAACTCGTCCGGCACGTCGACGACTGCCCCCACTGCCGCCGCACCGCCGAGCGCGCCACCCCCGGCCGCTGGCCCGGCACCAGCGTCACACCCGCCGCGCTTCCCGTACTCGAAGCGCCGCGCGCCGCCCTGTCCTCAGCGATGGCCCACCTCACGCGCGCACGTGGCGGTGCCCCACGCTTCGACCGGCGCGGCTTTCCCCTGGACCCCAGGGACCGCGCGGCCCGCCGCGACCGCCTGCGCGCGCGTGCCGTGACGACGACCGTCGTCGCCACCGTCGTCGCCGCGCCCGTCCTCGCCCTCTGGGCCGCCTACCGGGGGGCGCCCCCGACCGGCGAGGGCGGCGGCGACCGCACCGCCACCGCACACGAGAGCCAGGGCCCCGACGCGCTCGCAGGCGGGGACGCGGGCGAGTACGAGAACGCCGGCAACGCCAGCGCCAGGCCGGACGCCCGCTACGACGACACGGGCAAGCACGGCTCCGACGTCTCCGTGGAGGTCGTCAGCACCCCCGGAAAGGCCACCGGAACACTCACGGTGAAGGCCGCCGGCCGTGGCGACACCACGCTCATCACCCTCACCGCGTCCGGGACCTCACCGGTCCACTGGTCCGCGTACACCGGCCAGGACTGGCTCTACCTCAGCCGGTCCTCGGGAACGCTCGCCCCCGGCACATCGTTGACGATCAGGGTGTACGTCGATCATCTGCGCGAGCCGGCCGGGTACTGGAGGGCACAGGTGTCCATCGGGCCCACGGGAGCCGTCGTCACCATCGAGGGGTACGGGAGCGCTCCGCTGCCGAGCCCTCCGCGGCCCACCGCGCCCCGGCCGCAGCCCACGCCGAGCGCCCCTCCTCCGACGTCCGCGCCCGAGCCCACGCCCAGTGCCCCGGAGCCCACGGAACCGACGCCGACCCCGTCGGACCCGACCCCGTCGGACCCGGGCACCGGATCCGACCCGGGGCCCAGCGGCAGTGGCGAGGCGAGCCCCTCGGCGGGGTAGCCGGAATGCGGGAGCGCCTCCTTCGGGCGCAGCCCCCTCAGCCCGCCGGATTCACCGATCCGCCGGATTCACCGATCCGCTGGATCCGCCGGATGCGGGGCCACCAGCGGCAGCCGCGACGCCAGGCGCTCCTCGCAGAGCTCGGCCAACCGGTCGTACCCCGCCTTGCCCATCAGTTCGATCAGCTCCGGACGGTAGGAGACGTACACCGGCCGGCCCGCTCCGTGCGCCGAGGTCGCCGACGTGCACCACCAGTGCAGGTCGTGCCCGCCCGGTCCCCAGCCGCGCCGGTCGTACTCGCCGATGGAGATCTGGAGCACCCGGGTGTCGTCGGGCCGGTCGATCCACTCGTACGTCCGCCGGATCGGCAGCTGCCAGCAGACGTCCGGCTTCGTCTCCAGGGGCTCACGGCCCTCCTTGAGCGCCAGGATGTGCAGCGAGCAGCCCGCGCCCCCCGGGAAGCCCGGCCGGTTCTGGAAGATGCACGAGCCCTGGTACGGGCGGGTCTGACGCTCCCCGTCCTCGTCCTCGGAGACCCAGCCGGTCTTCGTGCCCACGTCGTGGTGCTGCCAGATCTCGGGTGTGAGCCTCGCCACGTGTTCGGCCACCCGCTTCTCGTCGTCCTCCTCGGAGAAGTGCGCGCCCAGCGTGCAGCAGCCGTCGTCCGCGCGGCCCGCCTGGATGCCCTGGCAGCCGCTTCCGAAGACGCAGTTCCAGCGGGAGGTCAGCCAGGTCAGATCGCAGCGGAAGACCTGCTCGTCGTCCGCCGGATCAGGGAACTCCACCCACGCGCGCGCGAAGTCGAGCCCCTTCTCGTCGGACTCCGGGGCGGTGTCCGGAGCATCCTTCCGTGGCTTCTTGGACGTGGCAGGCTTCGCCTGCGAAGAACCCTTGGAGGATTCGGCGGCCGTGACCGACTTCGCCGACTTGGCCCCCTCGGTCGACTTGGCCCCCTCGGTCGACTTGGCTCCCTTGGTCGCCTTGGCCGCCTTGTCGTCCTTCGCCTTTTTCGTCTTTGGCACGGGTCCAGAGTAAGACCACGCGGCGACAACGAGGACTGCGCGGGCTCCCACTGGCAGTAGCGTTCCGTACATGAGACTCGGTGTCCTCGACGTGGGTTCGAACACGGTGCATCTGCTGGTCGTGGATGCACACCCAGGCGCGCGCCCGCTCCCCGCGCACTCGCACAAGGCGGAGCTGCGGCTCGCTCAACTGCTCGATGACACCGGGGCGATCGGCCCCGAGGGTGTCGAGAGGCTGATAGGCGTCGTCCATGAGGCGCTGCAGGCCGCCGAGGACAAGGGTGTCGAGTCCGTGCTGCCGTTCGCCACGTCCGCCGTGCGCGAGGCCGGCAACGCGGACGACGTCCTCGCGCGCGTACGCGCCGAGACGGGCGTCGAGCTGACGGTCCTGACCGGCGAGGAGGAGGCACGCCTGACCTTCCTGGCCGTACGCCGCTGGTTCGGCTGGTCGGCGGGCAAACTGCTGGTCCTGGACATCGGCGGCGGCTCCCTGGAGATCGCGTACGGCATGGACGAGGAGCCGCAGCGGGCGGTGTCGCTGCCGCTCGGCGCGGGTCGGCTGACGGCCGCCTGGCTGCCGGGGGACCCGCCCGACCCGGCGGACATAAGGGCGCTCCGTCGCCATGTGCGGGCGGAGATCGCCCGTACCGTGGGGGAGTTCAGCCGCTTCGGCGCCCCCGACCATGTGGTCGCCACGTCGAAGACCTTCAAGCAGCTGGCCCGGCTGGCCGGCGCCGCCCGCTCCGCCGAAGGTCTCTACGTCCAGCGCGAGCTGAAGCGGAGTTCCCTGGAGGCCTGGGTGCCGAAGCTCGCCGGGATGACCGCCGCCCAGCGCGCGGACCTCCCCGGAGTCTCCGAGGGCCGCGCCGGCCAGCTCCTCGCGGGCGCCCTGGTCGCCGAGGGCGCCATGGACCTCTTCGGCGTGGACAACCTGGAGGTCTGCCCCTGGGCACTGCGCGAGGGCGTCATCCTCCGCCGCCTGGACCACATGGGTTCGTCGTAGGACGCCGGGGTGCAGCCCCGAAAGGGGCGCGGGGAACTGCGCGCCCAGCCACAGACACCCCGCACCCGCCCACGGCGAAACCCACGACGGCGGGCAGGCGCCCACGGCGAAGTCCACAACGGAGCAAAAGGCACCCCGGCCCGCCCGCCGGAGGCACAGGTCATCCACCTCCCCGGCCCACAGACCGAGACCACCCCGTAATCTGTCCCCGTGGCAGAACCAGTGGTGCGCATCCCGGATGCGAAGGTCGCGCTGTCCACGGCCTCCGTGTATCCGGAGTCGACGGCGACGGCTTTCGAGATCGCCGCGCGCCTCGGGTACGACGGAATCGAGGTCATGGTGTGGACCGACCCGGTCAGCCAGGACATCGAGGCCCTGCGCCGCCTCAGCGACTACCACCAGATCCCCGTCCTCGCCGTCCACGCCCCCTGCCTGCTCATCACCCAGCGCGTGTGGTCCACCGACCCCTGGATCAAGCTCCAGCGCGCCCAGGCCGCCGCGGAGAAGCTCGGCGCCGGCACCGTCGTCGTCCACCCGCCCTTCCGCTGGCAGCGCCAGTACGCCCGTGACTTCATCACCGGGATCTGGCGCATGGCGAACGAGACGGACGTACGGTTCGCCGTCGAGAACATGTACCCCTGGCGCTACCGCGACCGCGAGATGCTCGCCTACGCCCCCGACTGGGACGTGACGCGGGACGACTACCGGCACTTCACGATCGACCTCAGCCATGCCGCGACCGCCCGTACCGACGCCCTCCAGATGCTCGACCGCATGGGCGACCGCCTCGGCCACGTCCACCTCGCCGACGGGGGCGGCTCCAACAAGGACGAGCACCTGGTGCCCGGCCGCGGCACCCAGCCCTGCGCCGAGGTGCTGGAGCGCCTCGCGCTCACCGGCTTCGACGGCCACGTGGTCATCGAGGTCAACACCCGCCGCGCGATGTCCGGAGCCGAGCGCGAGGCCGACCTGGCGGAGGCCCTCGCCTTCACCCGGCTGCACCTCGCCTCGGCGGCGAAGGTGCCGCGGCCGTGACCGCGGCCACCCCCCGCCGCAGGGGACGGCCCTCCCGTACGGAATCGGCCGACGCCCCGGCCGCCCGCGACCGCATCCTCGAAGCGGCCCGCGAGGAGTTCTCCGAGCGCGGCTACGACAAGACGTCCGTGCGCGGCATCGCCAAGGCCGCCGGGGTGGACTCGGCGCTCGTCCACCACTACTTCGGCACCAAGGAGCAGGTCTTCGAGGCGGCCATCTCGGTCGCCTTCGCACCCGCCCTGGACGCCCCCAAGACGGTCGAGGAGGGCCCTCTCGACAGCGTCGGTGAGCGGCTGACCCGGTTCTTCTTCGGTGTCTGGGAGACCCCGGCGACCCGTACGACCCTCCTCGCGATCGTCCGTTCCGCCGTGAACAACGAGACCGCGGCCGCCGTGTTCCGCCGCATCGTCGTCGCGCAGCTGCTGCGCCGCATCGCCGGCCGGCTGGACCTCCCGGACGCCGAGATCCGCGCGGAACTCGCCGCCGCGCAGCTCGTGGGCATCGCCATGCTGCGGTACGTGATCAGGGTCGACCCGCTGGCGTCCGCGGACCCGGAGCAGATCATCGCGCGGGTGGCGCCGGTGGTGCAGGCGCACCTGACCCGGCCGTGAGCCGCCTCCTCTCCCCCCGAGACACTCATCCCGCATTCCGGACACCGTGTCCACCCCTTGGTTCACGGGGCGTAGGCTCGGCAACAGTCAGAAGTCTCTGAAGTCTCTGATCGCAGTCTCAAAGGAGCGAGCGCGATGCCCGAGCTGAGGTCCCGCACAGTCACCCACGGCCGCAACATGGCGGGCGCCCGTGCCCTTATGCGGGCCTCCGGTGTACCGGGCGCGGACATCGGGCGGAAGCCGATCATCGCGGTGGCCAACTCCTTCACCGAGTTCGTGCCGGGCCACACCCACCTCCAGCCGGTCGGCCGGATCGTCTCCGAGGCCATCCGGGAGGCGGGCGGCATCCCACGCGAGTTCAACACGATCGCGGTCGACGACGGCATCGCGATGGGCCACGGCGGCATGCTGTACTCGCTGCCCTCCCGCGACCTGATCGCGGACAGCGTGGAGTACATGGTCGAGGCCCACTGCGCCGACGCCCTGATCTGCATCTCCAACTGCGACAAGATCACCCCGGGCATGCTGAACGCGGCCCTCCGCCTGAACATCCCCACGGTCTTCGTCTCCGGCGGCCCCATGGAGTCCGGCCGCGCCACGCTCGTCGACGGCACGGTCCGCACGCTCGACCTGGTCGACGCGATCTCCGACGCCGTGAACGACAAGATCTCGGACGAGGACATCCTCCGCATCGAGGAGAACGCCTGTCCGACCTGCGGCTCCTGCTCCGGCATGTTCACCGCCAACTCGATGAACTGTCTGACCGAGGCGATCGGCCTCTCCCTCCCCGGCAACGGCTCGGTCCTGGCCACCCACACGGCCCGCAAGGCGCTGTACGAGGACGCGGCCCGCACCGTCATGGACATCACCCGCCGCTACTACGAGCAGGACGACGCGTCGGTCCTGCCGCGCTCGATCGCCACCTTCGCGGCCTTCGAGAACGCCATGGCCCTCGACATCGCCATGGGCGGCTCCACCAACACGATCCTGCACCTGCTGGCCGCGGCCCAGGAGGCGGAGGTCCCCTTCGGCCTGAACGAGATCGACGCGGTTTCGCGCCGGGTGCCCTGTCTCGCGAAGGTCGCCCCGAACGTCGCCAAGACGCGCACGTACTACATGGAGGACGTGCACCGCGCCGGCGGCATCCCCGCCCTGCTCGGCGAACTGCACCGCGCCGGCCTGCTCAACGAGGACGTCCACGCGGTGCACAGCCCGTCCCTGGCGGACTGGCTGAAGACCTGGGACGTGCGCGGCGGGTCCCCGTCCCCCGAGGCGGTCGAGCTGTGGCACGCGGCCCCCGGCTGCGTCCGCTCCGCCGAGGCCTTCTCCCAGTCCGAGCGCTGGGAGGCCCTGGACGAGGACGCCGAGGACGGCTGCATCCGCTCCGTGGAGCACGCGTACTCCAAGGACGGCGGCCTGGCCGTCCTCAAGGGCAACCTGGCCGTCGACGGCTGCGTGGTGAAGACGGCCGGCGTCGACGAGTCGATCTGGACGTTCGAGGGCCCGGCGGTGGTCTGCGAGTCGCAGGAGGATGCCGTCCAGAAGATCCTCACCCAGCAGGTCAAGGAGGGCGACGTCGTCGTCATCCGCTACGAGGGCCCCAAGGGCGGCCCCGGCATGCAGGAGATGCTCTACCCGACCTCGTACCTGAAGGGCCGCGGCCTCGGCAAGGCGTGCGCCCTGATCACGGACGGCCGCTTCTCCGGCGGCACCTCGGGCCTGTCCATCGGCCACGCCTCCCCGGAGGCGGCGTCCGGCGGCACGATCGCGCTCGTCGAGGACGGCGACCGCATCCGCATCGACATCCCGAACCGGACGATCGAGCTCCTCGTGGACGACGCCGAACTCTCCCGCCGCGAGCAGGCCCTGAACGGCGCGTACGTCCCCAAGAACCGCGACCGCAAGGTCTCCGCCGCCCTCCGCGCCTACGCCGCGATGGCCACGAGCGCCGACAAGGGCGCGGTGCGGGACGTGACGAAACTGGGCTGACACCGCTCGGCGTACGTCCGCTGGGTATGTCCGCTGCGTACGTCCTTCGCCTACGTCTTCTCCGCATACAGGGGGCCGATCCTTCGGGAGCGGCAGGGAGCGGCCCCCTGTATGCGCATGTGTGTGCGCATGTCACCAACCTGAAGGGTCGCCCCGGTCCACCGCGAACACCGTTCCGTCGGGTGCGCCCGCGCAGACCCGGTCCCCGGCGACCACGGGCACGGGCAGCACGGCCGAGACCCGGTCGGAGTGCTCGCCGAGCCGTGGCGATGTCTGCCCCAGGAGCTTGCCCGTGTCGGCGTCCACGGCCAGCAGACGCCCGTCGGGAGCCATGACGTACACGCGCTCGCCGTCCGCGACGGGCGTGGAACCCCGGCTCACGGAGGTCTCCAGGCTCCATCGCTGCTTCCCAGTGCCCATGTCGACGGCCACCAGCGAACCACCGGTGGCCGCGAGGAACACCGTGTCGCCGCGCACGGCGGCGACGGCCTGCTGGCGCTGCACCGGCAGCCGCACCTGGAGCGACTTCCTGTTCTCCGGGTCGTAGCGGACGACGGCGTTCGCGTCCTGGTACACGTTGTCGACGGCGAGGAAGAAGAGGCGCCCCTCCTCGCTGCCGACGGGTTGCAGGAAGCCCCGCAGCCGCGCGTCCCACCGCACGTCCCCCGAGACCGGGTCCACCGCGGTGACCCGTGTGCTCGACCCGTCGTCGGCCGCGGTCACCAGATAGGCCAGGCGGTCGCCGTCGAACGAGGTGACCAACGCTTCCCTGTGCCCCTGGATCGGGTGACTCCACTTCTTCTCACCGGTCGCGCCGTCCAGACCGGTGACCGTGCCGTCGGCGGAGCCGAGCAGGACCATGCCACCCACGGAACGCGTGTTGTCGTACGCGGCCACGTCCTGCTCCCAGCGTTTCCTGCCCGAGCCGGGGTCGAGCGCCTCCAGACGCTGGTCACCGCCCGCCCACACGTGCACCAGCCCACCCGAC
Organism: Streptomyces bluensis; assembly: GCF_014650715.1. Lineage (GTDB taxonomy): Bacteria > Actinomycetota > Actinomycetes > Streptomycetales > Streptomycetaceae > Streptomyces > Streptomyces bluensis. The sequence goes on from NZ_BMVM01000034.1 coordinate 48,541, forward strand.
ACGACAGGCGGCCCGGTCACCTCCCCCTCGGCGATGGCGTGCCGCCACAGCACGCTGCCGTCGGCCGGGTCGAGAGCGGAGACCAGCCCCGGCTGCGCGCAGAGCAGCTTCCCCTCCCCGTACGAGCACCGAGGCGTGCCTCCGGCCGAGGCCCCGCCGGCCGTAGAGCCGCCGGCCGTGGGGTCGCCCTTCGCCGACGCGGGCTTCGCGGACGCGGGCTTCGTCTCCCAGGGCTTCACACCCGCCGACGCGGACGCGGCCGGGGGAGCGCCCTCCTGCTCCCCGGGAACACCGCCACCCAGCAACTGAACCGTGCCGAGCGCCGCCCCCACGGCGAGGACCACGGCTCCGGCGACGAGGAGCACCCGTCTGCGCAGACGAGGGGCGCCAGTGGCATCGGCCGCCTCGGCGCTCTCGGCGGACGCGCCGCTCTCGTCTCTCTCGTCCCTCTGGTCTCTCTCGTCCCTCTCGGACAGGCCGTCCCGCTTCGCCGGGCGGCCGCCGGTTGCGGCAGCCCCACCCGACTGCTCGACCGCGCCATCCACCTGCTCCATCGCGGTGTCCGCCCGCTGGGCCGGTATGAAGGACTGGGTGTCGTACAGGGCGGCCACGGACCGGAGTTCGCGCATCAACTCGTCCGGCGTGGGCCGGTCCTCGGGCTCCTTGGCGAGGCAGCGCAGGACGAGCGGTGCGAGGTTCTCCGGTACGCCGGTGATGTCCGGCTCGTCATGCACGACCTGGTACGCGACCACGTACGGGCTGTCGGAGTCGAACGGCCCGCGCCCCGTCGCCGCGTGCACGATCACCGAGCCCAGCGCGAAGATGTCGGCCGCGGGCCCGACCTCTCTCGGGCGACGGAACTGCTCGGGCGCCATGAACGGCGGAGTGCCGATCAACTTCCCGGTCTCGGTCCTCAGTTCGCTGTCCTTCGGCCGGGAAATGCCGAAGTCGATGACCTTGGGGCCGTCCTCGGCGAGCAGTACGTTGCTGGGCTTCAGGTCCCGATGGACGACGCCGACCCGGTGGATGTCACGCAGCGCCTCCGCCAGCCCGGCCATGAGCCGACGCAGCTGGGCCGCAGTCATCGGACCGTTCCGCTTCACATGATCCGCGAGTGTCGGCGCGGGAATGAAGAGGGTGGCCATCCAGGGGAGCGCGGCATCCGGGTCGGCGTCGACGACGGGCGCGGTGAAGGCACCGCTCACCCTCCGCGCGGCGCCGACCTCCTGCCGGAACCGTCCCCGGAACTCAGGATCCTTGGCGAACTCGGCGTGCACCACCTTGACCGCCAGCCGCAGCCCGGAGGCCGAACTGGCCAGATGGACGACACCCATGCCGCCGGAGCCCAGACGCGACTCCAGGCGGTACTGACCGGCGTACTCGGGAAGTTCCGCTTCCGTGCCCGTTCCGGCGTTCGGCTGTGGCGTCATGGACTCACCCCCGTGCTGTTCGTCCGCACGCGCGACGCACGAGCCTAGTCGATGACTCGTACGGGACAGAGGCGGCTTGCTAGCCTCGCCATGCCAAGAGCGCACATGTGTGCGTGGCCGGATTTAGGGGAATCATCGCGACCCCATGTCGATCATGGGTTCAACGGGGGAGATTCGCATGTCTGTTGACCGCGTCCAGGAGACAGAGCACAGAGAAGACATAAGGGACACAGGGGGCGCCGGGGGCGCTGGGGGCGCAGAAGGAAAAGAAGACTCGGAGGCGGTCACGGCCTCCGTGACCGCGGCCGTTCGCTACTACTCGGTCGCACCGGGCGTCCGTCTCAACGTCCGCAGCGGCCCGGGCACCAACTACAGCCTCGTCCGCGTCCTGCCCGAGGGCGCCCGAGTCCCGATCTACTGCCAGCGTCCCGGCGAAACGATCAGCGGCCCCTACGGCACCACGAACCTCTGGGACAACATCGCCGACGGCGACTACGTCTCAGACGCGTACGTCTACACGGGAAGCGACGGGTACGTGGCACCGCGCTGCTCATAATGACGGCCAGGCTGGACTCGACTTACCCGCGCCGTGCCCGCGCAACAGACGCGGGCACGGCCCCGGCCCCGGACCTCTGGCAGCGTGGCGCGACAGCTGATGGAGTCACCCGGAGCGGCTGCGGGCCCAGCGGAGCCCGCCTCCATGACCGCAGCCATAATTGCCGCGTGAGCGACGAGCAGAGCGGCATACCGGTCAACGGCACTCCAGCCCATCCCACCGCGGCGACCCCCAAGGGCCCGCGCCCCGAACCCATCCGGTTCTTCGGGACGACCTGGCTCAACCACGACAACGGCTACCGGGCCCGCCGCGCGGCGGTGTCCGCCGGCTCGCTCGCAGCGGCCGCGGCCGCTTGCGTGGTACTCCGGCTGGCCTACCAGGGTCTGCAGATCGCGGCCGTGGGCGGCTGGGTCGGCCTGCTCATCGTGGTGATGTTCGCGGCCTGCAGTGCGCTGGCCTTCGGCCACACCTGGGGCGCGTTCACCAAGCGCCCCGACCCCGACCGCCAGGCCTCCCTGCGCGGCCTCATGACCATCGGCTTCGTCGGCTCCCTCCTTGCCTACTTCCTCCGCTCCCTCACCGAGGCCCCCGGCGAGAAGCTCCACCGCGAGGAGTACGAGAAGGCCCGCGCCCAGTACGACCGCCGCACAACCCGCCGCACAGGCAACCCGGCGCGCCGCCGCGGTTAGGCCGGTGCGGCGGTAATCCGGGGGGATCCGGTGTGGCGCCGGCCGCCCGGCCCCTACGGTGAAACACCGGCGCCTCCGACACCCCCTGGATAGAGGCCCAGTGGATAGAGGCCCAGAGCCAACGCATCGACGCGTACCTCGGCGGCCACTCGGTCTTCCTGGTCCTCGGCGAGGAGGCCACCCACACCTTCCTCACCGAGGAGCGCGCCCTACTCCTCGACATGTCCTTGAGTGGCATGGCCGAAGAGGTCTACGACGTCGGACTGATCTCGTACCTCGCCCTGACCCTCGTCCCGTCCGGCGGCCACAGATCTTCGGGTAGGCCGGCACACGGAGGCGGTGCGAACCCGTCCAGCGGCTCCGGAAACCGCAGGGTCTGGGCACCGCCTGTCACCCGCACCACCATGGTCACCCGCACACCACCATCTCCTTTCTCCCGCCATGCCCGCCTCGCACGCGCGAGGGCCGAAAGGCCCCAGCGAATTCCAGGAGCGAGGCTTGACGCCTCCACCCCGCACGCGCACTATTCATCGCATGATGAATTCCGTGTCGGACCCGCCCGACCACCCGGCCGTCCGGGCCCAGGACCTCTCGATCGTCCGCGGCTCCCGCACGGTCCTCCGCTCCCTTGACTTCACTGTCCCGCCCGGCCAGATCACCGGGCTGCTCGGCCCCTCGGGGTGCGGCAAGTCCACACTGATGCGCGCAATCGTCGGCACCCAGGCCAAGGTCATGGGCACCCTGGAGGTCCTTGGCCTCCCCGCCGGCGCGACCCCCCTCCGCTCCCGAATCGGCTACGTCACCCAAGCCCCCTCCGTCTACGACGACCTCACCGTCCGCCAGAACCTCGACTACTTCGCCGCGATCCTCGACCCCGGGCGCGCGGCCGCCGAGCGCCGCCGAGCAAGCGTCACCCGTGCCATCACCGACGTCGACCTCACCTCCCACGCCGACGCCCTCGCGGGCAACCTCTCCGGAGGCCAACGCAGCCGCGTCTCCCTGGCCGTCGCCCTCCTGGGCACCCCGGAACTCCTCGTCCTCGACGAACCCACGGTCGGCCTGGACCCCGTCCTCCGCCGAGACCTCTGGACCCTGTTCCACACCATCGCCGCAGACCGCGGCGCGACCCTGCTGATCTCCTCCCACGTCATGGACGAGGCCGAGCGTTGCCACCGTCTCCTCCTGATGCGCGAGGGCCAACTCCTCGCCGACGACACCCCCGACGCCCTGCGCACCCGCACCGGCGCCGAGACCGTTGAAGCCGCGTTCCTGCACCTGGTCGACGAGGCCGTCGCGGCGAGCGCCCCAGAGAAGGAGCGGGCCCGATGACCACTCCGCCCCCACCCCCGACGACCACCGCGCACACGAGTCCGAACACCGCCGCACCCGCCCCCGGCTCCCGAAACTCGCGGAACTCGCTGAGCGCGATCAACTACTTCCGTACGACGGCGACGGCCACCCGCGTCCTGCGCCAACTGGCCCACGACCCCCGCACCATCGCGCTGCTGCTCCTCATCCCGTGCGTGATGCTCTTCCTGCTCCGCTACGTGTTCGACGGCAGCCCGCGCACCTTCGACAGCATCGGCGCATCGCTGCTGGGCATCTTCCCCCTGATCACGATGTTCCTGGTCACGTCCATCGCCACCCTGCGCGAACGCACCTCCGGCACCCTCGAACGCCTCCTCACCATGCCCCTCGGCAAGGCCGACCTCATCGCGGGCTACGCCCTGGCCTTCGGCACCCTGGCGATCATCCAGTCAGCCTTGGCCACCGGCCTGGCCGTCTGGTTCCTGGACCTGGACGTCACCGGCTCCCCCTGGCTCCTCCTCGTCGTCGCGGTCCTGGACGCCCTCCTCGGCACCGCCCTGGGCCTCTTCGTCTCGGCCTTCGCCGCCTCCGAGTTCCAGGCGGTCCAGTTCATGCCCGCCGTGATCTTCCCTCAACTCCTCCTCTGCGGCCTCTTCACCCCGCGCCCTGACATGCACCCCGTCCTGGAAGCCATCTCCAACGCCCTTCCCATGTCCTACGCGGTCGACGGCATGAACGAGGTCCTCAAGCACACCGACGTGACTGCCAACTTCATCCGCGACGTCCTGATCGTGGCCGGCTGCGCCCTCCTGGTCTTGGGCCTGGGAGCCGCCACCCTGAGGCGCCGAACAACATGACTCGTGCCGCGCCCCCGTCCCCTACCCGTCCCGCCTGGGGGCTCCGCCCAAGGGGGCCGGGTCAAAGCCCCGAAGTCTGGGGCGGGGCGCGACCTCGAAGGGTGGCGGGCTGCGGCGGCGGGAGCCCAACCCCCTCCGGGCCACCCAGGCTCCACATCCCGCCCACCGGACAGTTCCCACCCAACCGGCACCCCCAGTGCGAGGATGACCCCAGGACGACGCACCCCCGGAGGGCACCCGCACCATGACCCAGAAAGTCGCAGTCCTCGGCACAGGAAAGATCGGCGAAGCCCTGCTCAGCGGCATGATCCGAGCAGGCTGGGCCCCGCAGGACCTCCTGGTCACCGCGCGCCGCCCCGAGCGAGCAGAAGAACTCCGCACCCGCTACGGAGTCACCCCGGTCACCAACCCCGAGGCCGCCAAGACCGCCGAAACCCTCATCCTCACGGTCAAGCCCCAGGACATGACCACCCTCCTCGACGAACTCGCCCCGCACATCCCCACCGACCGCCTGGTCATCAGCGGCGCAGCGGGTATCACCACCTCCCTCATCGAGGAGCACCTGGCCCAGGGCACCCCCGTCGTCCGCGTCATGACGAACACCCCCGCCCTCGTCGACGAGGCCATGTCCGTGATCTCCGCCGGCAGCCACGCCAGCCAGGCCGACCTCGCCCATGCCGAGGAAATCTTCGGCGCCGTCGGCAAGACACTCCGCGTACCCGAGACGCAGCAGGACGCCTGCACCGCCCTCTCCGGCTCGGGCCCGGCGTACTTCTTCTACCTGGTCGAAGCCATGACCGACGCGGGCATCCTGCTCGGCCTGCCCCGCGACAAGGCCCACGACCTCATCGTCCAGTCCGCCATCGGTGCCGCCACCATGCTCCGCGACAGCGGCGAACACCCCGTCAAACTCCGCGAGAACGTCACCTCCCCCGCAGGCACCACGATCAACGCCATCCGCGAACTGGAGAACCACGGCGTACGAGCCGCTCTCATCGCCGCCCTCGAAGCGGCCCGCGACCGCAGCCGCGAGCTCGCCTCCGGCAGCAACAGCTAGGAACCCCGGGCGGAGCGGGGCCCACCCCCTGCTCCACCCCTGCTCCATGCGCCGCTCCTTATACAGGCGGCAGCAACCCGATCGCCCGATACGCCGCGTCCACCCTCGGCCGCGCCATCTCCCTGGCCCGCTCCGCGCCATTCCGCAGTACCCCCTCCACGTACGCAGGATCCGCGCACAACTCCTTGTGCCTCTCCTGTACGGGCCTGAGAACCTCGACCACGGCCTCTGCGGTGTCCTTCTTCAAAGCGCCGTACGACTCGTATACACCGCTCAGGTCCTCGGGGTTCCCACCCTCACAGGCCGCGAGGATCTCCAGCAGATTCGTGACCCCCGGGCGCCCCTCCCGGTCGTAAGCGACCTCCCGACCGCTGTCGGTCACGGCCCGCATGACCTTCTTCCGCACGACGTCGGGCTCGTCCAGCAGATAGACGATCCCCGGCCCGACGTCCTCGCTCTTCCCCATCTTCGCCGTCGGCTCCTGCAGGTTCATGACCCGCGCCGCGACCTTCGGATGCGTCGCCCGGGGCACCACGAAGGTGTGCCCGTACCGCTGGTTGAACCGCACCGCCAGATCCCGGGTCAGCTCCACGTGCTGCGCCTGATCGTCGCCCACCGGCACCTCGTCGGCCCCGTACGCAAGGATGTCGGCCGCCATCAGCACGGGATACGTCAGCAACGACAGCCGCACACTCCCACCCCGCGCCCCCTCGCGCGCCGCCTTCTCCTTGTACTGGATCATGCGCCGCATCTCCCCATCAGTGGCGACGCATTCCAGCACGTACGACAACCGCGGATGCTCGTCCACATGACTCTGCACGAACACGGTGCACACCTCGGGATCGAGCCCGGACGCCAACAACAGCGTCGCGGCCTGCCGACTGAGCCTGCGCACCCGCGCCGGATCATGGTCCACGGTCAGCGCGTGCAGATCGACGATGCAGAACAGCGCATCCGCCTGGTGCTGGTCGACCGCAGCCCACCGCCGCATGGCTCCCAGATAGTTCCCCAGCGTCAGATGCCCGGTCGGCTTCACCCCACTGAAGACCCGCGTCATCTCCCTCTCCACCTCTCCGGTCAGGACCGCCACTGCCCGCCGGCCGGGTCCTCCAGGAGGGAGAAACAAGAACGGCCGCCGAAGCGGCGGCCGTTGAGTGCATACGTGCGTACGGCCGCCGTCAGGCGGCCCACCACAGTTGGGTGTACGTACGCGTAGTCATGGAGGCCAGACTACGCCCCAGGAGTGGCCCCCGTGAGCGAGTTGACACGCCCTGACGCGGTACGTAGTGTTCTCCGGGTTGCCCGACGTGAGCGCCGACTCCGGTCGGTCCCCGGGCAGCCACTCCGCAGGTACCAACCGACAAACGGCGATCCGTCGTCGTGGCATTGTCATGCGTATTTACGGAATGAGGAATCCGCGTTCGAAAGGACGCAGCCCCCGATTAGCTCGGGAGCCGGGAATCCGCTAAAGTCTCACTCGTCGGAACGGCCCAGCGGCCGCGAAGACAAACTCCCGCCGACTGGGAATCAGGCCCGAAAGGATCTGATAGAGTCGGAAACAC
>NZ_BMVM01000035.1 GCF_014650715.1 Streptomyces bluensis
CCCTCACCCCACATCGCCTCCCGCACACCAGAAGGCAACAGCGCCAGCACCTCATCAATAGCCCGCGCGAACACCGGAAAACGCCCGTACAACTCCCGCCCCATACCCAACCGCTGAGCACCCTGACCAGAGAACAACACGGCCAACGGCCCCGGCTCGGCCACCCCTCGCGCGGCCTCCGTGAGTCCGTCGGGCGTGGCGAGCAGCACGGCGCGGTGCTCGAAGACCGGGCGGGCGGTGGCGAGTGAGTAGCCGACGTCCAGTGCCGGGTGCCCCTGCGCCTGCGCGCGGACCCGGTCGAGTTGTTCGTCCAGCGCGACCTCGGTGCGGGCGGAGACCGGCCAGGCGACGATGCCGGGAGCGACGGTGCCCTGCTGCGGCTCGGCGGTGGCGGCCGGGGTGTGCTCCTCGACGATGACGTGGGCGTTCGTGCCGCTGATACCGAAGGACGACACGCCCATGCGGCGCGGGTGGCCGGTGTCGGGCCAGTCGGTGGTGGAGGTGAGGAGTTCGACGGCGCCCTCGGTCCAGTCGACGTGGCCGGAGGGGCGGGCGATGTGCAGCGTGGGCGGCAGGGCGGCGTGTCGTAGGGCCATGACGGCCTTGATGAGTCCGGCGGCTCCGGCCGCGGCTTGAGTGTGCCCGATGTTGGACTTCACCGAGCCCAGCAGCAGCGGCCGTTCACGGTCCTGACCGTACGTCGCCAGCAGCGCCTGCGCCTCGATCGGGTCGCCCAGCCGGGTGCCCGTACCATGCGCCTCCACCGCGTCCACCTCGGCCGGCGTCAGCCCCGCCGACGCCAGCGCCTGCCGGATCACCCGCTGCTGCGACGGACCGTTCGGCGCCGTCAGACCGTTCGACGCACCGTCCTGGTTGACCGCGGAGCCCTTCACCACGGCCAGGATGCGGCGGCCGTTGCGCACCGCGTCCGAGAGTTTCTCCAGTACGACGACACCGATGCCCTCCGACCAGGTGGTGCCGTCGGCGTCGTCGGAGAACGCCTTGCAGCGCCCGTCGGACGCGAGGCCGCCCTGGACGTCGAAGCCGGCGAAGGCGGCCGGGGTCGTCATCACGGTGACGCCGCCGGCCAGGGCGAGGGAGCACTCGCCGCCGCGCAGCGCCTGCGCCGCCAGATGCAGCGACACCAGCGACGACGAGCACGCCGTGTCCACGGTGACCGCCGGGCCGACCAGGCCGAGGACGTAGGCGACGCGCCCGGATATCACGCTGGCGGCGAGGCCGGTGCCGGCGTGCCCGGACAGGTCCTCCTTCGCGGTGTGCACGAGGCGGACGTAGTCCTGGCCGTTGGTGCCGACGAAGACGCCGGTCTGACTGCCGCGCAGGCTCAGCGGGTCGATGCCGGACCGCTCGAAGGCCTCCCAGCCGGTCTCCAGCAGCAGCCGCTGCTGGGGGTCCATCGCGAGGGCCTCGCGGGGGCTGATGCCGAAGAAGCCCGCGTCGAAGCCTCCGGCGTCGTCGAGGAAGCCGCCGCGGCCCTGAAGGTCCCAGCCGCGGTCGGTGGGGAACGCGGTGATGGCGTCGGTGCCGGAGGCGACCAGCTCCCACAGCTGCTCCGGCGTCCGCACCCCGCCGGGGAAACGGCAGGCCATGCCGACCACGGCGACCGGCTCGTGGCGCCCCGACTCGGCCTCGTCGAGACGTCGCCGGGTCTCGTGCAGGTCAGCGGTGACGTACCTGAGGTACTCGACGAGTTTCGCTTCGTCCGGCATGGTCAATGCCCTTTCCTCGGTGGGAGACCGGTGGGAGATGTGACCGGTTCAGCGGTCGGTGGGTCGGCCGATCTCGCTGTCGATGAAGGCGATGAGGTCTTCGGCGCCGGCGGCGTCGAGGCGCTTGCGCACGTCGTCGTCCGCCCCCTGCCGTTCGCCGCCGCCGTCGGTGATCCGGGCGAGCAGGGCCCGCAGCCGGGCGGCGGTGCCGGTGCGGACGGCGGGGTCGAGGCCGTCGGTGTCGAGCGCACCGGCCAGGGCCGTGTCCAGGCGGTCGAGTTCGGCGCGCAGTGCGTCGGCGGGTGCCGTCGGACCGCGGCCGAGCCGCCGGGCGAGGTGCTCGGCGACGGCCAGCGGCGTGGGGTGGTCGAAAACGAGGGTGGCGGGGATCCGCAGGCCGGTGACGGTGCCGAGCCGGTTGCGCATCTCCACGGAGGTCAGGGAATCGAAGCCGAGGGAGGCGAACTCGTCCTCGGCACCGATCTGTTCGGGTGTGTCGTGGCCGAGCACGGTCGCGGCCTCGGCGCGCACCAGGTCGGTGAGGTGCCGGGTGCGCTCCGACGGACGCAGTCCGTCGAGGCGGGCGGCGAGTTCGGCGGCGCGGTTGCGGCCCGCGGCCGTGCGGCGTCCGCCGATCAGCCCGCGCAGGACGGGCGGCACCGGTCCGGCGAAGGGCAGCGCCGCGCCGGTGCGGGCGGCCGTGCGCATCAGTACGGGCCGGGCGTCGTCGCGGGCGGTGGCCGCGTCGAACAGGGCGAGCCCCAGTTCGGGTTCGAGGGGCGGGGTGCCGGAGCGGTTCATGCGCCGGATGTGGTCCTCGCTCAGTGAGCTGGTCATGCCGGAGCTGTGCGCCCAGGGGCCCCAGGCCAGCGAGTGGCCGGGCCGTCCGGTCGCGGCGCGGTGCTGGGCGAGGGCGTCGAGAAAGGCGTTGGCGGCGGCGTAGTTGGCCTGGCCGGGGCTGCCGACGACACCGGCGGTGGACGAGTACGTGACGAACGCGTCCAGGTCCAGATGGCCGGTGGCCCGGTGCAGATGCCAGGCGGCGTCGGCCTTGGGCCGCAGGACGGTGTCGAACCGGTCGGGGGTGAGGGCGTCCAGGACGCCGTCGTCGAGAACGCCGGCCGTGTGCACGACGGCGGTCAGCGGGTGTTCGGCGGGAACGCTCGCGACGAGGGCGGCCACGTCGTCCGGGTCGGCGACATCGGCGGCGGCCAGGGTGACCCGGGCGCCGTGCGCTTCGAGTTCGGCGCACAGCTCCGTGGCGCCGGGGGCGTCGGGGCCGCGCCGGCCGGCCAGCAGGAGGTGGCGCATGCCGTGCGCGGTGACCAGGTGCCGGGCGAGGATGCGGGCCAGGCCGCCGGTGCCGCCGGTGATGAGCACGGTGCCGTCCGTGCGCCAGCCGGCCGGTCCGGCGGCGGATGGGGCGGCGGCGTCGGGCACGCGCCCCAGCCGCGCCACGCGCAGGCATCCGTCGCGGATCATGAACTGCTCCTCGTCCGTGTCCGGCAGGGCGGGCAGCACGGCCGCGGTGGACGCGCCGCCGTCGACGTCGACGAGGAGGAACCGGCCGGGGTGTTCCATCTGGGCGGACCGCACCAGGCCCCAGACCGCCGCGGCGGCCGGGTCGGTGACGTCCTCGCCGTGCGGTGCGACCGCGCCGCGGGTGAGGAACACCATGCGGGTACGGGCGAACCGGTCCTCGGCGAGGAACTCCTGCGTCAACGTCAGCGCGCGGTACGTCAGTTCGTGGACCGCTCCGGCGGTGTCCTCGGGGCGGCCCGTGAGCGGGACGGCGAGCAGCCGCACCGGCGCGTCGTCACCTTCTCGTAGTTCGGCTAGGGACTTCACTGGTTCCGCGAGCGATCCGAGGGCGAGGGCCGGGTCGGTGTCGCCGGTCGTGAGGACGTACCAGGGGGCCGGGTCGGCGGGGGCGGCCGGGACGGGCCGTTCCTCCCAGTCCAGGCGGAACAGGGAGGTGCGCAGGTCGGGTCCGGCGGCGGGGGCGTCGGCGCGGCGCTCCGCGGGGCGCAGGACGACGGCGCGGGCGGTGAGCACCGGCGCGCCGGAGGGGTCGGCGGCGACGAGGTCACGTGTGTCGCCGCTGCCGGTCAGCCGTATGCGCAGTTCGGTGGCCGACACGGCGTGCAGGGACACCTCGCGCCACTGGACGGCGAGCAGCCGCTCGGGCTCGGACTGGTCGGGCTCGGTGACGAGGTGCGCGGCGTGCAGGGCGGCGTCGAGGAGCACCGGGTGCAGTCCGAACCCGGCGTGTTCGCCGGTCTCCTTGGGCAGGGCGAGTTCGGCGTACAGGTGGTCGCCGTGCCGCCAGGCGGCGCGCAGGGCGCGGGCGGCGGTGCCGTGCTCGACACCGGCGTCGGCGAGCCGGTCATAGAGGTCGTCCAGGGCGAGTTCGGTGGAATCCGGCGGGGGCCACTGGCCGGTGGCGTACCGGGTGGTGTCGGGTGCGGGGGCCGGTGGCTCGGGGGTGAGCCGGCCGTGGGCGTGCTCGGTCCAGACGACGTCCGGCTCCTGGGCGGGCCGGGTGTGGCACCACGCGGGACGGCCGCCGTCGTCGCCGGGGGCGCCGATACGGAGCTGGAGTTGGAGGGCGCCCTGGTCGGGCACCGTCACCGGCTCGGTCAGGGCGAGTTCGGCGATGTGCGGTGTGCCGACCTGGTCGCCGGCGCGCACGGCGGCCTCCACCAGGGCGGCGCCGGGCAGCCGGACCGCTCCGTCCACGGCCGAGCCCTCCAGCCAGGGGTGAAGGGTCCGCGACAGGGTGCCGGTGAGTACCAGGTCCCCGGCCCCTGCAACGGGCAGTGCGGCGCCCAGCAGAGGGTGGTCGGTGGCGGCGAGGCCGAGTCCGGTCGCGTCGGCGGAGCGCAGGGAGGCGGTGGGCCACAGCCGGCGCCGCTGGAACGGATAGGTCGGCAGTTCGGGGAGGTGCCGGGCGCCCGTGCCGGCGTACAGGGCGGTCCAGTCGACCGTGACGCCCTCGACGTGCAGGGCGGCGAGCGCGGTCACCACCGACGCCTCCTCGGGGCGGTCACGGCGCAGCAGCGGTACGGCGACGGCGTCGGGTGCGAGGCCGGCGACGAGGGAGGTGAGGCCGCCGTCGGGGCCGATCTCAAGGAAGGCGTCGGCGCCGGTGCCGGTGAGCGTGCGGACGGCGTCGGCGAAGCGGACCGGCTGGCGCAGGTGCCGCACCCAGTACGCGGGCGAGGCGAGGTCGTCGCCGGCCGGGGCGCCCGTCGCGGCGGACACGAACGGGATGCGGGGACGGTGGTGGGTCAGGGTGGCGGTGACGGTCCGGAAGTCGTCGAGCATCGGGTCCATCAGCGGGGAGTGGAAGGCGTGGGACACCTCCAGCCGGCGGGTGCGGCGGTCGCCGAGGCGGGCGAGGACGGCCTCCACGGCGGGCTCGGTACCGGACAGCACCAGCGCGGAGGGGCCGTTGACGGCACCGATGGCGACCTCGCCGGTGAGGAGGGGCACCACCTCGTCCTCGGTGGCGGCGACGGCCACCATGACGCCGCCGGGCGGCAGTTCGCCCATCAGCCGGGCGCGGGCGCCGACCAGGGCGCAGGCGTCGTCGAGGGTGAGGATGCCCGCGACATGGGCGGCGGCGATCTCGCCGACGGAGTGTCCTGTGACGTACTCCGGCGTGACGCCGAGGGACGCGACGAGGCGGTACAGGGCGACCTGGAGGGCGAACAGGGCGGGCTGTGCGTGCTCGGTGCGGCGCAGGGTGTCGGGGTCGTCGCCCCAGACGATGTCGCGCAGGCCGGGCGGGAGGTGGGTGAGCACCTCGTCGAAGGCGTCGGCGAACACCGGGAACCGGTCGTACACCTCCCGCCCCATGCCGGGCCGTTGTGCGCCCTGTCCGGAGAACACCAGGGCCGGGCGGCGTTCGGCGGCGGTGCCGCGCACGCTCTCGCCGTCGGCGAGGAGCACGGCGCGGTGGGTGAAGTGGGAGCGGGCGGCGAGGGAGCGGCCCACGTGGTGCGGGTCGCGGCCGCGCGCCCAGTCGGTCAGTGCCGTGATCCGGGCGTCGAGGGCCTCCTCGGTGCGGGTGGACACCGGCCACGGAGCGAGGGCGGCGCTCACGCCGGACGTCTCCGGCTCCGGCGCGGGAGCGCCCTCGATGACGACGTGCGCGTTGGTGCCGCTGATCCCGAAAGCGGACACGGCGATCCGCGGCGGCCTGCCCGTCTCGGGCCACTCGGTGGTGTCGGTGAGCAGGGACAGCGTGCCGGAGGACCAGTCGATACGGCTGGAGGGTGTGTCGGCGTGGAGGGTGCGGGGCAGCCGGCCGTGGCGCAGGGCGAGCACCGACTTGATGACGCCGGCGACTCCGGCGGCGGCCTGGGTGTGGCCGATGTTCGTCTTCACCGACCCGAGCAGCAGGGGCCGTTCGCGGTCGCGGCCGTAGGTGGCGAGGAGCGCCTGCGCCTCGATGGGGTCGCCGAGCCGCGTTCCGGTGCCGTGCGCCTCGACGGCGTCCACGTCGGCCGGGGTGAGACGGGCGCTCGCGAGGGCCTGGCGGATGACGCGCTGCTGGGAGGGGCCGTTGGGGGCGCTGAGCCCGTTGGAGGCACCGTCCTGGTTGACGGCCGAGCCGCGCACGACGGCCAGTACCTCGTGCCCGGCCCGTACGGCGTCCGACAGCCGTTCCACGACCAGCATGCCGATGCCCTCGGACCACACCGTGCCGTCGGCGTCGTCGGAGAACGCCTTGCAGCGGCCGTCCGCCGCCAGGCCGCCCTGGATGCTGAAGCCGACGAAGCTGACCGAGGTGGTCATCACGGTGACGCCGCCGGCCAGGGCGAGGTCGCACTCACCGGCCCGCAGCGCCTGGGCGGCCAGGTGCAGCGAGACGAGGGACGAGGAGCAGGCCGTGTCGACGGTCATGGCCGGCCCCTCCAGGCCGAACACGTACGCCAGCCGGCCGGAGATGACGCTGGCGGCGAGACCGGTGCCGAGATGGCCGCCGATGTCCTCTCGGGCACGGGTGGCGAGGTGGACGTAGTCCTGGCCGTTGGTGCCGACGAAGACTCCGGTGCGGCTGCCGCGCAGCGCCTCGGGGTCGAGTCCGGCGCGTTCGAACGCCTCCCACGACGTCTCAAGGAGCAGCCGCTGCTGCGGGTCCATCGCGAGGGCCTCGCGGGGGCTGATGCCGAAAAAGCCCGGGTCGAAGTCGGCGACGTCGTACAGGAATCCGCCGCGGGTGGTGGCGCTGCTGCCGGGGCCCGCTCCGTGCAGGGTGTCGAGGTCCCAGCCGCGGTCGTCGGGGAAGGGTCCGGTGCCGTCGCGGCCGGCGAGCATCAGCTCCCAGAACTCCTCGGGGGTGCTGACGCCGCCGGGGAAGCGGCAGGCCATGCCGACGATGGCCAGCGGCTCGTCCTGGGCCACGGGCGCGGCGCGCCGGGCGCTCCGGTCGGCGGTGGCGGCGTCGTCGAGCAGTTCGGTGAGGAGGTGGGCGGCGAGGCGGCTCGGGCTCGGGTAGTCGTAGACCAGGGTCGCGGGCAGTTTGAGGCCCGTGCCGGCCGAAAGACGTCTGCACAGCTCCACGGCGGTGAGCGAGTCCATGCCCAGCCTGCCGAACTCGTGGTCCGGGTCGATCTCGTCGCGGCCCCGGTGGCCAAGCACGGCGGCCGTCTCGGTGCGCACCAGCGTCAGCAGGTGCCGCTTGCGCTCCTTCGGGCCGAGGGGGTTGAGCCGCGCGAGGAGTTCGTCGCGGGAGGCGGAGCCGTCCGTGGCCGGTTCGGTGCGGGCAGCGGGCGGGGCGACAGGGCCGCCGTCGGGCCAGTACCGCTCCCGCTGGAAGGGATACGTCGGCAGGTCCACGCGGCGTGCGCCGGTGCCCGCGCCGACGGCGCGCCAGTCGACGGGGACGCCCGCGACATGGAGCGTGGCCAGCGCGCCGATCACGGACTCCTCCTCGCCCCGGTCGCGGCGCAGCATCGGGGTGGCGACGTCGTCGTCCGGGCCGGTGGCGAGGACCATGCCGCTGAGCACACCGGCCGGGCCGGCCTCCAGGAACGCCCCGGCTCCCGCCGTACGCAGGGCGTCCACCGCGTCGGCGAACCGTACGGTCTCCCGGGCGTGCCGCACCCAGTACTCCGCCGAACACAGCTCCTCCGGCCCGGCGATGCGGCCGGTGAGGGCCGACGCCACCGTGATGCGGGGCGGGTGGAACTCCAGCCCGGCCAGGGCCTGCCGGAAGTCGTCCAGCATCGGCTCCATGAGCGGCGAGTGGAAGGCGTGGCTCACGGTGAGGCGCGTGTGCCGCCGCTCACCGAGGGCGGCCACGACGGCGGTCACCTGGGCCTCGGCTCCGGAGAGGACCAGCGCGGTGGGGCCGTTGACCGCGGCAAGGGACACGCCGTCGGTGAGCAGGGGCCGTACCTCGTCCTCGGTCGCCTCGACGGCGACCATCACGCCGCCCGGCGGAAGGGCGGCCATCAGCCGGCCCCGGGCCGCCACCAGCGCGCAGGCGTCCGCGAGCGAGAGGACGCCCGCGACATGGGCGGCGGCCACCTCGCCGACGGAGTGCCCGGTGACGTGTCCGGCGGTGACGCCCCACGACTCCAGCAGCCGGAACAGCGCGACCTCCACGGCGAACACGGCGCACTGCGCGTGGTCGGTGCGGCTCAGCAGCGCCTCGTCCGTGCCCCACATCGCGTCCCGGACGCCGGTGTCGAAGTGGCCGAGTACCTCGTCGAGGGCGGAGGCGAACTCGGGGAAACGGGCGCTCAGTTCGCGGCCCATACCGAGCCGCTGGCTGCCCTGGCCGGGGAAGACGACGGCGAGGGGACGGTCGGCGCCCAGGCCACGGGCGAGTTCGGTCGTGCCGTCGGGGTGCAGGACGGCACGGTGTTCGAGGGCGGCACGACCGGCCAGCGTCCAGGCCACGTCCCGTGCGTCGAGCCCTTCGGCGGCCGACCTGATCCGGGTGATCTGGGCGTCGAGGGCGGCCTCGGTGCGGGCGGAGATCACCCACGGCAGGAGGGGGGTGGCGGGGGCGGCGCGGTCCGGATCCGCTCCCGGGGCCCCGGCCGACGCGGGGTCCGGACCCGGCGCGGTGGCCGACGCGGGGTCCGGTTGCGTTGCGTTGGGCGGCGTCCGGTTCGGTTCCGGGGCGCCGAGGGGTGGCGGCGGTGCTTCCAACCCGCTTGCGCTGGGCGGCTGTTCGAGCAGGACGTGTGCGTTGGTGCCGCTGATGCCGAAGGAGGACACGCCGGCGCGGCGGGGGCGGCCGGTGTCCGGCCAGGGGTGGTTCTCGGTGAGCAGCCGTACGGCCCCGCTCGACCAGTCGACGTGCCGGGACGGCGGGTCGGCGTGCAGGGTGCGGGGCAGGACGCCGTGCCGCATCGCCATCACGGTCTTGATGAGCCCGGCGGCACCGGCTGCGGCCTGGGTGTGGCCGAGGTTGGACTTCACCGACCCCAGCAGCAGCGGCCGTTCGCGGTCCTGACCGTAGGTCGCGAGCAGGGCCTGCGCCTCGATCGGGTCGCCGAGGGCCGTACCGGTGCCGTGCGCCTCGACGGCGTCCACGTCGGCCGGGGTGAGCCCGGCGCCCGCGAGGGCCTGGCGGATGACCTGCTGCTGGGAGGGGCCGTTGGGCGCGGTGAGCCCGTTGGAGGCACCGTCCTGGTTGACGGCCGAACCCCGCACCACGGCGAGGACCTCGTGCCCGTTGCGCACGGCGTCCGACAGCCGCTCCACGACGAGGACGGCGACGCCCTCGGACCACCCGGTCCCGTCGGCGCCGTCCCCGAAGGCCTTGCAGCGGCCGTCGCCGGCGAGGCCGCCCATGCGGGAGAACCCGGCGAAGCCCACCGGCGTGGACATGACGGTGACCGCTCCGACGAGGGCGAGACCGCACTCACCGCCGCGCAGCGCCTGCCCGGCGAGGTGGAGGGCGACGAGGGAGGAGGAGCAGGCGGTGTCGACGGTCAGGGCCGGGCCCTGAAGGCCGAACACATACGCCAGCCGCCCGGAGGCGACGCTGGTGTTCAGGCCGGTGGTGGCGTGGGCCTCGACGTCGACGGAGGACTGCATCACGAGGGTGCCGTAGTCCTGGCCGCTGAGGCCGACGAAGACGCCGGTGCGGCTGCCGCGCAGGCTGTGCGGGTCGAGGTCGGCCCGTTCGAGCGCCTCCCACGCGGTCTCCAGCAGGAGCCTCTGCTGCGGGTCCGTCGCCACGGCCTCGCGTGGGGAGATCTCGAAGAACGCGGCGTCGAACTCGCCCGCGCCCCGCAGGAATCCGCCGGCGACCCCGTCGGCCGAGGCGACGCCGGTGTGTTTCTCCCAGCCCCGGTCGTCGGGCATGCCGGAGATGGCGTCACCGCCGGCCGCCACGAACTCCCACAGCTCTTCCGGCGAGGTGATGCCGCCGGGGTAGCGGCAGGCCATGCCGACGAGGGCGAGCGGTTCGTCCGTGGGGCCGGTGCCGTGGCCGGCTCCGCTGCCGGGGGCGGTCCGCGTCACGGGGGCGTCGCCGACGACGCCCTCCTCGATGAGTTCGCCGAGGAGATGGACGGCGAGACGACGTGGCGTGGGGTAGTCGAAGACCAGCGTGGCGGGCAGGTGGAGACCGGTGGCGGTGGCCAGCCGGTTGCGCAGTTCGATCGCCGTCAGCGAGTCGACGCCCAGCCGGCGGAACTCGCTGTCGGCGTCGACCGCCTCGCTGGTGCCGTGGCCCAGCACACCGGCCGCCTCGGCCCGCACCAGCTCCACGAGGTGGCGGCGCCGTTCGTCGGGCCTCAGGCCCGCGAGCCGGTCCACGAGCGCGCCGCGCGTGATCGTCCCGCTGCCGGCGGTGCGTCTGCCGGGGCGGACCAGGCCGCGCAGCAGCGCGGGGACGGGGACGCCCGGGGGCAGGGGCGTGCCGCCGACGGGCAGCGGGGCGAGGACGGCCGCGTCGGTGGCGAGCGCGGCGTCGAAGAGGGCGAGGCCCTGCTCGGAGGTCAGCGGCGGGAGTCCGAGGGCCGAGACGCGCCGCTGGTCGCGGTCGGACAGCGCCGCGGTCATGCCGCCGCCGTCCCGCTCCCAGCCGGGCCAGCGCAGCGACAGCGCGGGCAGCCCGTGCGCGCGGCGGTGCTCGGCGAGCGCGTCGAGGAAGGCGTTGGCGGCGGCGTAGTTGGCCTGGCCGGGGCTGCCCATCAGACCGGCGGTGGACGAGTAGAGCACGAACGCGGCCAGATCCAGGTCGCGGGTCTGCTCGTGCAGGTGCCAGGCCGCATCGGCCTTGGGCCGCAGCACGGTGTCGAGCCGGTCGGGGGTGAGGGCGTCCAGCACGCCGTCGTCGAGGACGCCCGCCGTGTGGACGACGGCGGTGAGCGGGTGCGCGGCGGGGACGGCGTCCAGCAGGGCGCGCACGGCGCCGGGCGCGGTGAGGTCGCAGGCGACCAGGGCGGTCTCGGCGCCGTGCGCCGCGAGTTCCTGCTGGAGTTCGCGGGCGCCGGGCGCGTCGGGTCCGCGGCGGCCGGCGAGCAGCAGGTGCCGTACGCCGTGCCGGGTGACGAGGTGGCGGGCGAGGAGGCTGCCGAGGCCGCCGGTACCGCCGGTGACCAGGACCGTGCCGTCGGGGTCCAGGGCGGGCGGCAGGGTGAGGGCGAGTTTGCCGGTGTGCCGGGCGAGGCTCATGAAGCGGAACGCCTCGGCGGCCCGCCGCACGTCCCAGGAGCGCACCGGCAGGGGCCGCAGGGCGCCGTCGGCGAACAGCGCGTCGAGTGCCGTCAGCATCCGCCGGATGCCGTCGGGTTCCACCCAGCCCAGGTCGAAGGGCTCGTAGCGGATGCCGTCGGGGAGGGTGTCCGCGGAGCGCAGATCGGTCTTGCCCATCTCCAGGAACCGGCCGCCGGGCCCGAGCAGTCGCAGTGAGGCGTCGACGAACTCGCCGGACAGCGCGTTGAGGACAACGTCGAAGCCGTCACCCGCCGCGGCGGCGAACCGGTCGGCGAAGCCGGTGTCGCGGGACGAGGCGATGTGGTCGTCCGCGACGCCGAGTTCGCGCAGCACGGGCCACTTGCTCTCACTGGCGGTGGCGAAGACCTCCGCGCCCAGGTGGCGTGCGAGTTGGATCGCGGCCATGCCGACACCGCCCGCGCCCGCGTGCACGAGGACCTTCTCGCCGGGCCTGACGTCGCCGAGTTCGACGAGCGCCCGGTAAGCAGTGAGGAACACCAGCGGCACCGAACCGGCCGTCTCCCAGGACCAGTCGGCGGGTACGGCGGTCAGCTGCCGTTCGTCGACGACGACGCTCGGCGCGAAGCCGCCGGCGACCATGCCCATGACGCGGTCGCCGGGCCGCCACAGCTCGGCCTCGGGGCCCGCCTCGACGACGACACCGGCGGCCTCGGAGCCCAGCAGCCCGGCCTCGCCCGGGTACATGCCGAGCGTGCTCAGCACATCCCGGAAGTTGATACCGGCGGCCCGCACCGCGACGCGCACCTGCCGTCCCGTCAGCTCCTCGTGCTCCGCGGGCGTCAGGGCGAGCCCGTCCAGGCTCCCGCGGTCGGTCACGTCCAGCCGCCACGGCCCGGTCACCGGGGGCACGAGCCCGGCACCCGCGCCCCGCGCCAGCCGCCCGACGCGCAGTTCCCCGTCGCGCAGGACGGCCTGCGGTTCGGCGTCGTCGAGCAGGGCGGGCAGGGTCGGCAGCAGCGCGGCGGACGCGTCGTCGGTGTCCACCAGCAGCAGACGGCCGGGGTGTTCGGCCTGTGCGGACCGGGCGAGTCCCCCTACGGCGGCGGCGCCGGGATCGGGCACGTCCTCGGTGTCCGTCGCTGCGACGGCGCCCCGTGTGACCAGCAGCAGACGGGAGCGGCGGAAGCGGTCGTCGGTGAGGAAGTCCCGCAGCAGGGCGAGGACGTGGCGGGTGGCGGTACGGGCCGCCTCGGCGCCCTCGCCCGACCCGGTGACGGACACCACGAGGTGGCGCGGTGCCCGCCCGTCCGGCAGCGCGTCCAGTGTCGGCACGTGCGCGGCGCCCTCCAGATGCGCCGCGAGCCCGAACGGGTCCTCGCCGACCAGGGCCCAGCCGCCTCGCGCGGCGGCCGGCACCTGGTGGTTGTGCCACTCCAGGCGGAACAGCGACCCGGCC
The DNA here is from genome assembly GCF_014650715.1 of Streptomyces bluensis. Lineage (GTDB taxonomy): Bacteria > Actinomycetota > Actinomycetes > Streptomycetales > Streptomycetaceae > Streptomyces > Streptomyces bluensis. Next base: position 12,841 of record NZ_BMVM01000035.1, read on the forward strand.
GGGTCGGGCAGGGCCGTCGTGGCGGCGGCGTCGGGTGCGGCCCGCAGGGTGAGCCCGGCGACGGAGAGGACCGGGGCGCCCTGCGCGTCGGCGGCGTCGACCACGACGGTGTCCGGGCCGGTGCGCAGCAGCCGGGCGCGCAGCAGTGCGGGTCCCGAGGCGTGCAGGGTCACCTCACGCCACTCGAACGGCAGCAGGCGCTCGGTGTCGTGGTCCAGGGCGGCCGCGTGCAGGACGGAGTCCAGCAGGCCGGGGTGCACGCCGTACTCGCCGGTGTCGCGGACGGAGGCGTCCAGGGCGATCTCCGCGAACAGTTCCTCACCGCGCCGCCACAGGGCGCGCAGTCCGCGGAAGGCGGGGCCGTACTCCAGGCCGGCGGCGGCGTAGCGGTCGTAGCGGCCGGTGATGTCGACGGGCCGCGCGTCGCGCGGCGGCCACTCGGCGGCGTCGAACCGAGCGGGCTCGGCGGCGTCCGGGGCGAGCCGGCCGGTGGCGTGCAGGGTCCAGGGTGCTTCGGGCCGGTCGGCGGGCCGGGAGTGGAACCACAGCTCGCGGCGCCCCGTCCCGTCCGGTCCGCCGATTTTCAGCTGTACCTGTACGGCGCCGTCCTCGGGCAGCACGAGCGGTACGGCGAGGGTCAGTTCGGCGACGCGGGCGCAGCCCACCTGGTCCCCGGCGCGGATCGCCAGTTCCAGGAAGCCGGTGCCGGGGAAGAACAGCATGCCGCCGACGCGGTGGTCGGCCAGCCAGGGCTGCACGGCGGGCGACAGGACACCGGTGAGCACGAGGTCGTCGGAGCCGGCCACGACCATCGCGGCGCCGAGCAGCGGATGCCCGACCGCTTCGAGTCCGGCGCCGGTCACCTCCAGGGTGCGGGCGCCACCGGCGGGCCAGTACCGCTCGCGCTGGAAGGCGTACGTCGGCAGGTCCACGCGGCGTGCGCCGGTGCCGGCGAAGAACGCGGCCCAGTCGACGGCGACGCCGTGGACGTGCAGCGCGGCGAGGCCGGTGACGAGCGCGGGCTCCTCGGCCCGGTCGCGCCGCAACAGCGGCTGTACGACGGCCCGTTCGGGCAGGCAGGCGCGGGCGGCGGCAGCGAGTACGGTGTCCGGGCCGACCTCCAGGAAGGCGGTGGCCCCGGCCTGAGCGAGGGCTGTCACCCCGTCGGCGAAGCGCACGGTCTCGCGGACGTGCCGTACCCAGTACTCCGCCGAGCACAGCTCCTCCGGTTCGGCGATGCGGCCGGTCAGCCCGGAGACGACGGCGAGTTGCGGGGCGTGCCAGGTCAGTCCTTCGGTGACCTCACGGAAGTCGTCCAGGATCGGGTCCATCAGCGGTGAGTGGAAGGCATGGCTCACCGCGAGCCGGGTGTGCCGTCGCTCCCCCAGCGACGCGAGCAGATCCTCCACGTCCTCCTCGGCGCCCGACAGCACGAGGGAGCGCGGCCCGTTGACGGCCGCCACCGCCACGCCGGGCGTCAGCAGCGGCCGTACCTCGGCCTCGGTCGCCTCGACGGCGGCCATCACGCCGCCCGGCGGAAGAGCGGCCATCAGCCGGCCGCGCGCCGCCACCAGCGTGCAGGCGTCCGCGAGGGACAGCACCCCCGCCACATGTGCCGCGGCGATCTCGCCGACCGAGTGCCCGGCGACGAACTCGGCGCGCACGCCCCAGGACTCCAGCAGCCGGTACAGCGCGACCTCCACGGCGAACAGCGCTGCCTGGGTGTGGTCCGTACGGTTCAGCAGCGCGTCGTCCGTGCCCCACATCACCGCGCGCAGCCCGGGGTCGAAGCGGGCCAGCGCCTCGTCGAGCGCGTCGGCGAACACCGGCAACCGGGCGTGCAGTTCACGGCCCATGCCGAGCCGCTGGCTGCCCTGCCCGGAGAACAGCAGGGCGAGCTTGGGCCGGCCGGTGAGCTGGCCGTGGACGGTGCCGGGGCCCGTGGGGTCGGCGAGGGCGGCCGGGTAGGGCGTGTGGTCGTCGGCGGGGGCGACCACGGCGGTGCGGTGGTCGAGGGCGGCGCGGGTGACGGCGAGGGAGTAGGCGACGTCGAGGGGCCGCGGCCTCTCGTCACCGGCGAGGAGGTCGCGCAGGCGTTCGGCCTGCTCGCGCAGGGCGGCCGGGGTGGCGGCGGACAGCAGCCAGGGCAGGGCGCCGGGCGTGCGGTCGGGGGCCGTCGGCTCGGGCTCCGCCGGGGCGGGCGGGGCCTGTTCGAGGATGACGTGGGTGTTGGTGCCGGTCACACCGAAGGAGGAGACGCCGGCGCGGCGCGGGTGGCCGGTGTCGGGCCAGGGCCGCTCGGTGCCGAGGACCTCGACCGCGCCGGACGTCCAGTCGACGAGGCGGGTGGGGGGGTCGGCGTGCAGGGTGCGCGGCGCGATGCCGTGCCGGATCGCCATGACGGTCTTGATGACGCCGGCGACACCGGAGGCGGCCTGCGCATGGCCGAAGTTGGACTTCACCGACCCCAGCAGCAGGGGCCGGGCACGGTCCTGGCCGTAGGTGGCGAGCAGGCTCTGTGCCTCGATGGGGTCGCCGAGCGGGGTGCCGGTGCCGTGTGCCTCGACGACGTCGATGTCGGCGGGGGTGAGCCGGGCGGCGGCGAGGGCGGCGCGGATGACGCGCTGCTGGGAGGGGCCGTTGGGGGCGGTGAAGCCGTTGGAGGCGCCGTCCTGGTTGACGGCGGAGCCCCGGACGACGGCCAGCACCTCGTGGCCGCCCCGTTCGGCGTCGGAGAGCCGCTCCAGCAGCAGCACTCCGGCGCCCTCGGCCCATCCGGTGCCGTCGGCGCCGTCTCCGAAGGCCTTGCAGCGGCCGTCCCGGGCGAGCCCGCCCTGCCGGCTGAACTCGACGAGGGGTCCGGGTGTCGCCATCACGTTGACGCCGCCGGCCAGGGCCAGGGTGCTCTCGCCGCTCCGTAGCGACTGGCAGGCCAGATGCAGCGCGACGAGGGACGAGGAACACGCGGTGTCGACGGTCAGCGCGGGCCCTTCCAGACCCAGCGTGTAGGAGAGCCGCCCGGACAGGGCGCCGGCGCCGATGCCGCTGCCGACCTCGCCGTCGGCGTCGGCCAGGGAGCGCAGCACGAGGTGGGCGTAGTCCTGGCCGTTGGTGCCCATGAAGACGCCGGTGCGGCTGCCGCGCAGGGTGGTGGCGTCGAGGCCGGCGCGTTCGATCGCCTCCCAGGAGATCTCCAGCAGCAGGCGCTGCTGGGGGTCCATGCGCTGTGCCTCGCGCGGGGAGATGCCGAAGAAGGCGGCGTCGAAGTCGGTGACGCCGTCGAGGAAGCCGCCGCGGGTGCTGAGTTCGTGTCCGTGCTCGTCGACTCCGGCGGTGCTGAGCGCGGTGAGGTCCCAGCCGCGGTCGGCGGGCAGCGGGGACATCGCGTCGGTGCCGTCGGCGACGAGCCGCCACAGGTCCTCCGGGGAGCGCACACCGCCGGGGTAGCGGCAGCCGATGCCGACGACGGCGATCGGCTCCGTGGCGGCGGCGGCCAGCTGCCGGTTCTTCCTGCGCAGACGGTCGACGTCCTTCACGGCGGCCCGCAGGGCCTGGACGACCTGCTCGCTGGGCTTCGTGGTCATGGCTGGCTCCGTCACTTGGCGGACTCGTCGGTCGGGTCGTGCGGGTCATCGGGTTCGGTGGGGTCGTCGGGTCCGGCTGCGTGCCCCTGGAGTGCGGCGCGCACGAGGTCGTCGAGCGCCATGGCGTCGATGTCGGCGTCGGGTTCGGGATCCGACGGGGGCGCGGGGGTGTCCGGGGTGGCTGCGGTGAGGGCGAGGAGTTCTTCGAGCAGTCCGGTCTCGCGGAGCCGGTCCAGGGGCAGTCGGGCGAGCGCCGCGCGGATGCCGGCGTCCTCGGGGGACTCGTCGGGCGAGGCGGGCTCGGTGGGTGTGGTGGGGGCTGCGGGTGTGGGTGTCTCGGGGGTGAGGCGTTCGGTCAGGTGCCGGGCGAGTGCCAGCGGGGTGGGGTGGTCGAAGACGAGGGTGGCGGCGAGCGGCAGACCGGTGGCGGCGGTGAGCTGGTTGCGCAGCTCGACCGCGCCGAGGGAGTCGACGCCGAGGTCGCGGAAGAGGCGTTCGGCGCCGATGGCGGCCGGGTCGCGGTGGCCGAGGACAGTCGCGGACCGGGCCAGCACCAGGTCGAGGACGGCGTCGGTGCGGCGTGCCGGGGGCAGCTTGGCGAGCCGTTCCCGCAGGGCGGTGGCCGGTTCGGCCGTCCGCTCGGCGGCGCCCCGCGGCCGGTCGTGGCCGGGCAGGCCGCGCAGCAGGGGGCGGGGGCGTCCGGCGGCGGGTCCGGCGAACGCGCCCGGGGCCAGGCCCGCCACCAGGGCGGTCGGGTGGGGTTCCGTGACGAGCCGGCACAGCATCTCGGCGGCGAGCTCGGCGTCCATGGGCTCGATGCCGACGCGCCGCATGGCCTCCTCGGCGGCGGCTCCCCCGGCCATGCCGCCGCCTCCCCAGACGCCCCAGGCGATGGACGTGGCGGGCAGGCCGTCGGCCCGGCGTCGTTCGGCGAGCGCGTCCAGGACGGCGTTGGCGGCGGCGTAGTTGGCCTGGCCGGGGTTGCCGACGAGGGCGGTCGCCGAGGAGAACAGGGCGAAGACCTCCAGGTCGCTGTCGCGGGTGAGTTCGTCGAGGAGCAGTGCGGAGGCCGCCTTGGCGCGGAAGACGGTGCCGAACCGCTCGGGGGTGAGCCGGTCCAGCACGCCGTCGTCGACGACCCCGGCGGTGTGCACGACGGCCGTCAGCGGCAGGTCGTCCGGGATTCGGGCGAGCAGGCCGGTGAGCTGCTCCCGGTCGGCGACGTCGCACGCGGCGAGCGTGACGCGTGTGCCGAGGCCGGTCAGCTCGTCGCGCAGCGCGGCGGCTCCCGGTGCGTCGGGGCCGCGCCGTCCGGCGAGGAGGAGGTGCGGGGCACCGGCCTTGGCGAGGCGCCGCGCCACATGGGCGGCCAGGGCTCCGGTGCCGCCGGTGATCAGTGTGGTGCCGGTGGGCTGCCAGGCGGCGTCGGCGTCGGTGTCGCGGCCGTCGGCGGGTGCCGGGACGATCCGGCCCGCGAAGACGGTGCCGCCGCGGACGGCGACTTGGTCCTCACCGTACTCGCCGTCGTGCCCGGCGAGGACGGCGGTGAGGGCGTCGAGTTCGCGGGCGCCGGGCATGGCGGCCGGAAGGTCCACCAGGCCGCCCCAGCGGTCGGGGTACTCCAGCGCGGCGACCCGGCCCAGGCCCCAGACGGCGGCCTGCCGGGGAGCCGGGGCCGCGTCCGCCGCCCCGACCGTCACCGCACCGCGCGTGACGCACCACAGGGGCGCGGTCAGACCCGCGTCGCCGAGCGCCTGGACGAGGGCCGCGGTGCCGACGGTGCCCGAGGGTGCCCCGTCGTCGGCCGCACGGTCGTCCAGGGCGAGCAGCGACAGCACGCCCGCGAACCCGTCGCCGAACGCCCGTATCCGCGCGGCGAGTTCGGCGCGTTCCGTGCTGTCGACGCGCATCCGCACGACGCTCGTTCCGAGCCCGTCGAGGACCGCGTCCGTCCAGGCGTCGTCATCCGTCCTGGCGTCGTCGTCCGTCCTGGCGTCGCCTGTCCTGGCGTCGTCGGTGCCGGACGCGGGCAGTACCGCGAGCCAGGTGCCGGTGGCGCGGCGGGCCGGGAGGCCGGACAGCGGCTGCCACGCGACGCGGTACCGCCAGCCGTCCATGCGGGCCTCGGCGTCACGGCCACGCCGCCAGTCGAGCAGCGCGGGCAGCACCTTGGCCAGGGCGTCGTCATCGACGTCGAGACGGGCGCCGAGCTCGGCGAAGTCCTCCTCCTCGACCGCCGTCCAGAAGTCACCGTCCCCGCCCTGGACCGCCCGCCGAGCGGTGTGCTCGGGCCAGAACCGCTCATGCTGGAACGGATACGTCGGCACGTCGACGCGGCGCGCCCCGGTGCCGGCGAAGTACGCGTCCCAGTCCACGCCCAGCCCGGCGAGCCGCAGCCGGGCCACCGCGGTGCTCAGCGACTCGGCCTCCGCGTGGTCCCGGCGCAGCAGGGGCACCGCGAGCGCGGACGCGGCCTCTCCGGCGCCGGCCAGCCCGAGCAGCGCACCGCCCGGTCCGGCTTCCACCAGCACCGACACCTGACGTTCGGTCAGGGTGCGGACACCGTCGACGAACCGGACGGCCTCGCGCACGTGCCGGACCCAGTACGCGGGCGTCCCGAAGCCGTCGTCGGCTCCGGTGAGGCGTCCGGTCAGGTTGGAGACGACCGGGATCGCGGGCGCCCTGACGGTGAGACCGGTGATCTCCGCACGGAAGTCGTCCAGCATCGGGTCCATGTGCGGGGAGTGGAAGGCGTGGCTGACACGGAGGCGGCCGGTGCGGCGGCCCAGATCGGCGAAGTGGCCGACGATACGGAGCACGTCGGTCTCGTCGCCGGAGATGACGACCGCGTCGGGCCCGTTGACGGCCGCGAGCGACACGCGGTCGGTGAGCAGCGGCCGGATCTCGTCCTCGGTGGCCTGCACCGCGCTCATCGCGCCGCCCTCGGGCAGCCGGTCCATGAGGCGGGCCCGGGCGGCGACGAGTTGGCAGGCGTCGGCGAGCGGGAGCACGCCCGCGACATGGGCGGCGGCGATCTCGCCGACGGAGTGGCCGACGACGTAGTCCGGTGTGATCCCCCAGTGCTCCAGCAGCCGGAACAGCGCGACCTCGACGGCGAACAGCGCGGGTTGCGCCGTGCGGGTGCGGTCGAGGGCCCTCTCGTCGTCGCCCCACATCACGTCCCGCACGGCCGGGTCGACGTGCCCGAGCACCTCGTCGAGGGCGGCGCGGAAGGCCGGGTGGGTGGCGTACAGCTCGCGGCCCATGCCGAGGCGCTGGCTGCCCTGGCCGGGGAAGAGGAACGCGACCCGGCCGGGGCGGGGTACGTCCGCGCGCAGCACGCCGGGGGCGTCGGCGGTGCCGGACGGATCGGCGAGGGCGGCCAGGCCCGTCGTGAGGTCGTCGTGGCCGGTGACGGTGAGCGCGGCGCGGTGCTCGAACAGGGCGCGGCCGGTGGCCAGCGTGTACGCCAGGTCGGCGACGGCCGGGCGCGGTTCGGCGGTGACCCGGTGCAGCAGTCGGCGGGCCTGGTCACGCAGGGCGGCGGGGGTGCGGGCGGAGAGCACGACCGGCAGCGGGTGCCGTACGTGGTGCGGCGCGGGCTCCGTACTCGGCGCTGCGGGTGCCTGCTCCAGGACGACGTGGGCGTTGGTGCCGCTCGCGCCGAAGGAGGACACGCCGGCGCGGCGCGGTCGGCCGGTCTCCGGCCAGTCGGTGGTCTCGGTCAGCAGGTGTACGGCACCGGATGCCCAGTCGACGTGCGGGGACGGTGTGTCGGCGTGCAGGGTGCGCGGCAGCAGTCCGCTGTGCATCGCCTGCACCATCTTGATCACGCCCGCGACTCCGGAGGCGGCCTGGGTGTGGCCGAGGTTGGACTTCACCGAGCCGAGCAGCAGCGGCCGTTCACGGTCCTGGCCGTAGGTGGCGAGCAGGGCCTGGGCCTCGATCGGGTCGCCGAGGCTGGTGCCGGTGCCGTGGGCCTCGACGGCGTCGACGTCGGACGGGGTCAGTCCGGCGTTGGCCAGGGCCCGGCGGATGACGCGCTGTTGGGCGGGCCCGTTGGGCGCGGTGAGGCCGTTGGAGGCGCCGTCCTGGTTGATGGCCGTGCCGCGGACGACGGCGAGCACGGGGTGCCCGAGCCGTTCGGCGTCCGAGAGCCGTTCCACGACGAGCATGCCGACGCCCTCGGCCCAGCCGGTGCCGTCCGCGTCGGCGGAGAACGCCTTGCAGCGGCCGTCGGCGGACAGCGCGCCCTGCGCGGTGAACTCGACGAAGGCGACCGGCGTCGACATCACGGTCACACCCCCGGCCAGTGCCACGGTGCACTCCCCGGCGCGCAGCGCCTGCACGGCGAGGTGCAGCGCCGCCAGGGAGGAGGAGCAGGCCGTGTCGACGGAGACCGTGGGGCCTTGCAGCCCCAGCGTGTAGGCGACGCGGCCGGAGAGCAGGCTGCCGGACTGCGCGGTCTCCCAGCGGCCGAGGTCGTCCGGGAGCCGGTAGTCGCCGCTCGTGCCACCGATGAACACGCCCGCGTCGCCGCCGCGCAGCCCGCTCGGGTCGATACCGGCCCGCTCCAGCGCCTCCCAGGCGGCCTCCAGGACGAGCCGCTGCTGCGGGTCCATGACGAGGGCCTCGTTGGGTGAGATACCGAAGAAGCCGGGGTCGAAGTCGGCCGCGTCGGCGAGGAATCCACCGCGCCGGGTGATGCTGCCGCCCGGTCCGCCGGACAGCAGCCGGTCGAAGTCCCAGCCACGGTCGAGCGGCATGTCGCCGGTGGCGTCGGCCCCGGCGACGACGAGCTCCCACAGGTCCTCCGGGGAGCGTACGCCGCCGGGGTAGCGGCAGCTCATGCCGACGATGACGATCGGGTCGCCGGTCACCGGAACAGGGGCCGCGGGGGTGTCCGTCCGCTCGGACCGTTCGGTGCCGCCGAGGAGTTCGGTGAGCAGGTGGCGGGCGAGGTCGTCCGGGGTCGGGTGGTCGAAGACGGCCGTGGCGGGCACCGTGAGGCCGGTGGCGCGGGCCAGCTGGTCGCGCAGGTCGACGGCGGCGAGCGAGTCGAAGCCGAGGTCGCGGAAGGGGCGGTCGGGTTCGATGGCATCGGCTGCCGCCGTGTCGTGGCCGTGTCCGAGGACGAGGGCGCTCTTCTCCCGTACGAGGCACAGGAGTTGGTCGGCGCGTTCGGTCCCGGGAAGGGCGCGGAGCTCTGCGCGCAGGCGCGCGGCCGGGTCGTCGCCGGGTTCGCCGCCGGGTGCGGCGGCCAGCGCGTCGCGGGCCTCGGGCAGGGCCGCGAACAGGGCGGTGGAGGGGCCGCTCGCGGTGTGCGCGGGGGCGAACGCCGCCCAGTCGACGTCGGCGGCGGTCACGGCGGGCAGGCCGAGGCCGACGGCCCGGTCGAGGGCGGCGAGCGCGGTGTCCGGGGTGAGGGCGGGAAGCCCGCTGAGCCGCAGATGCCCGGCGAGGGAGGGCGCCACGGTGCCGGCCCAGGCGTTCCAGGCCACGGTCACGACGGCCCGGCCGCGCTCCCGGCCCCGCTCGGCCACGGCCTCCAGAGCGGCACCGGCGGCGGCCTCGGCGGCACGGCCCCGGGCACCCCAGGTGGCGGCGATCGACCCGAACAGGACGAAGGCGTCCAGCTCTCGGTCGGCGAGGAGTTCGTCCAGGGCGAGGACACCGGCGAGCGCGTCGTCGAGGGTGGCCCCGGCGGGTTCCTCCGCATGGACGACGGCGGTGAGCGCGGCGTTGTCCGGGCTGTCGAGGAGTGCGGTCAGGGCGGTGCGGTCGGCGATGTCGCAGGCGTGGACGGTGAGACGCGTCGTTTCCGTGGTGGTGTCGGCCAGGACGCGTTCGGCGGTGTCCGGGGCGGGCGCGCGCCCCACGAGCAGGACGTGGTGGGCGCCGCCGAGCACGGCGTGGCGGGCGACGGCCACGCCCATCGGGCCGGCGCCGACGACGAGCACGGTGCCTCGCGGCGTCCAGTCGGCGCCGTGAGCGTCCGGGCGTATGCGGGCGATGCGGCGGGCCCGCAAGCCGTCGGCGCGCAGAGCCAGTTCGCGTTCGCCCGAGGCCTGTCCGGCCGCGTCGGCGGCGAGGGTGAGCAGGGCGCCAAGCCGTGCGTCGGGCGCGGTGTCCAGGTCGAGCAGTCCGCCCCAGCGGCCGGCGTGTTCCAGTGCGGCGACACGTCCGGCGCCCCAGGCCGCGGCGGACGCCACGTCCGGCGCGGGGTCGGTGACGTCGGCCTTGACGCCCCGGTGGGTCGCGCACCACAGCGGTGCCGTGACGCCCGCCTCCGCCAGGAGGAGCAGGAGCCTGTCGGGGCCGTGGGCGCGCACCGCGCCCGGCAGGGCGAGGACACCGGTCGCTTCGGCGGTGACGTCGGCGAAGGTGTCGATGTCGGCCCGCTGAAGACGGTCGGCGCCCAGTGCCGCGACGGCGGCGTCGGCCCATGTCCCGTCCCCGTCGCCGGCCAGCAGGAGCCAGCGCCCGGTACCGGAGTCGGCGGGCACCGGAATCGGCACCCACTCGGCGCGGTAGAGCACGTCGTCCGCGGCGGCCCGGGCGCGGCGCCCGCGACGCCACGTCGCCAGGGCGGCCGTCGCCTCGGAGCCGAGGTCGGCGCCCAGGGTGGCGGCGAGCGCGTCGGGGTCGCCCGCTTCGACGGCCTGCCAGAACTCCGCCTCCACGGGGTCGGCCGGGGCCACGGGCGCGGTCTCGGGCCAGTAGCGGCGGTGCTGGAAGGCGTAGGTGGGCAGGTCGACGAGGCGGGCGCCGGTTCCGGCGAAGAAGCGCGCCCAGTCCACCGGGACACCGTCGGCGTGCAGCCGGGCGAGGGCGGTCAGCGCGACGGCCGGTTCGTCGCCGTCCCGGCGCAGCAGCGGCACCACGGGCGTGGTGTCGTCGAGTGAGGAACGTACGGCGCCGCAGAGCACGGCGTCCGGGCCGGCCTCGACGAACGCGCCGACGCCGGCGTCCCGCAGCGCGGCGACGCAGTCGGCGAACCGCACGGTCTCCCGGACCTGCCGCACCCAGTAGTCGGGGGTGCCCAGTTCGCCGTCCCCGGCGGGCCGGCCGGTGAGGTTGGAGACGACGGTGAGCGTCGGCGGATGGAACTCGATCCGGTCGAGCGCGGCCCGGAACTCGTCGAGCATCGGCTCCATCAGCGGCGAGTGGAAGGCGTGGCTGACGCGCAGGCGGGTGACCCGCGCGGGGTCGAGCCGGTCGAGGACGGCGTTCAGCGCGCTCTCCTCCCCGGACAGCACCACCGCGTCGGGCGCGTTGACGGCGGCGACCGCGACACCGTCGGCACCGGCACCGGCACCGCAATCGGCATCGGCATCGGCTTCGGCTTCGGCTTCGCCGAGCAGTGCGCGTACGTCCTCCTCGCGGGCCCGTACGGCGGCCATGGCGCCGCCGGGCGGCAGGGCGTCCATGAGCCGGGCGCGGGCCGCGACCAGGGCGCAGGCGTCGTCGAGGGTGAGGACGCCCGCGACGTGGGCGGCCGCGATCTCGCCGACGGAGTGCCCGGCGACGTACTCGGGTGTGACGCCCCAGGACTCCAGCAGCCTGAACAGCGCGACCTCCACGGCGAACAGGGCGGGCTGTGCCATGCCGGTGCGGTCGAGGGCGGCCGCGTCGTCGCCCCACATCAGCGGGCGCAGCGGTCGGCCGAGTTCCAGGTCGAGGCGGGCCAGTGCGGCGTCGAGAGCGTCGGCGAACACCGGGAAGCGGGCGTGCAGTTCGCGGCCCATGCCGAGGCGCTGGCTGCCCTGGCCGGAGAACAGGACGGCGAGCGGGCCGCGGCTGCCCCGGGCCCGGCCGCGTGCGACCTCGGTCGTGCCGTCGGGGCCGGCGAGCAGTACGGCGCGGTGCGGGAGGGCGGCGCGGGCCGTGGCCAGGGTGAGGGCCACATCGGCGGTGGTCCCGTTCAGGTCCGCGGTCCGCAGCCGGTCGAGTTGGGCGTCGAGTGCGGCGGCGGTGCGGGCGGAGACGACCCACGGCCACGGGGCCGCGACCTCGGGGACGCTCTCGCGCCCCTCCGCGACACCTTCGCGCCCGCCCTCAGCACCGTCGCGCCCGCTCTCGGCACCGTCGCGCCCGCCCTCAGCACCGTCGCGCCCGCTCTCGGCACCTTCGCGCCCGCCCTCAGCACCGTCGCGCCCGCTCTCGGCACCGTCGCGCCCGCCCTCGGTCGGCGCGGCCACCTCCGGCTCCTCGGGCGCCTGCTCCACGACGACGTGCGCGTTGGTGCCGCTCATGCCGAACGCGGACACACCGGCGCGGCGCGGGCCGTGGCGGGCGGGCCATGCGGTCGGCTCGGTGAGCAGGGTGAGGCCGCCGGGCGTCCAGCCGATGTGCGGGGAGGGCTCCTCGGCGTGCAGGGTGCGCGGCAGGACGCCGTGGCGCATGGCGAGGAGCATCTTGATGACGCCGGCGACACCGGCGGCGGCCTGGGTGTGACCGAGGTTGGACTTCACCGTGCCGAGCAGCAGGGGCTGTTCACGGTCTCGTCCGTAGGCGGCGAGCAGGGCCTCGGCCTCGATCGGGTCGCCGAGGGTGGTGCCGGTGCCGTGTGCCTCGACGGCCTGGACGTCGGTGGGCCTGAGGCCGGCATCGGCGAGGGCGTGCCGGATGACGCGCTGCTGGGAGGGCCCGTTGGGGGCGGTGAGCCCGTTGGAGGCGCCGTCCTGGTTGACGGCGGAGCCACGGACCACGCCGAGGACATGGTGTCCGTTGCGGCGGGCGTCGGAGAGCCGTTCGAGGACGAGGACGCCGACGCCTTCGGACCAGGAGGTGCCGTCGGCCGCGGCGGAGAACGCCTTGCAGCGGCCGTCGGAGGCGAGTCCGCCCTGGGTGCTGAACTCGACGAACGCGTCCGGTGCCGACATGACCGACACGCCGCCGGCCAGGGCGAGACCGCAGTCGCCGTCGCGCAGCGCCCGCACGGCCCAGTGCAGGGCGACGAGCGAGGCGGAGCAGGCGGTGTCGACGGTGACGGCCGGTCCTTCGAGGCCGAGGACGTAGGCCAGCCGGCCGGAGAGCACGCTGGCCGTGTTGCCGGTGGCGGCGTAGCCCTGGACGTCGGAGGTGCCGCGCCGCAGGACGGTGGCGTAGTCCTGGCCGTTGGTGCCGACGAACACGCCGGTGGGGGTGGCGCGCAGGCCGGTCGGGTCGATGCCGGCGCGTTCCAGGGCCTCCCAGGACGTTTCGAGCAGGAGCCGCTGTTGCGGGTCCATGGCGAGGGCCTCGCGAGGGCTGATGCCGAAGAAGTCGGCGTCGAAGTCGGCGACCGCGTCGAGGAATCCGCCCTCGCGGGTGGTGGAGGCGCCGTCGGCGAGCGCGGCGAGGTCCCAGCCGCGGTCGTCGGGGAACGGGCCGATGGCGTCGCGGCCGTCGGCGAGCAGCCGCCACAGGTCGTCGGGTCCGGTGACGCCGCCGGGGAAGCGGCAGCCGATGCCGACGACGGCGATCGGGTCGTCGGCGGCCGCCCGCGCCTGCGGCACCGGGTCCCCGGGGGTGGACTCGGCGGTGTCGCCGAGGAGTTCGCCGAGCAGGAAGCCGGCGAGGGCCCCCGGGGTGGGGTGGTCGTAGACCAGGGAGGCGGGCAGCGTGAGGCCGGTGGCGGTGGCGATGCCGTTGCGCAGTTCGAGGGTGGTCAGCGAGTCGAAGCCGAGGTCGCGGAAGGTCCAGTCGGCCTCGACGGTCCCCGGGTCGGCGTGGCCGAGGACGGCGGCGATACGTGCCCGCAGCACGTCGAGCAGCGTCCGGCCGCGTTCGGCGGGCGGCAGCGCGGCCAGCCGGGACCGCAGATCGTCCTCGCCCGGCTCACCCGGCCGTTCGTCGGCCGGGGCGGGTCCGGCGAGTTCGGTGAGCAGCGCGGCCGAGGCGGGCTGAAGGGCCGCGAGGCGGGGCCAGTCGACGTCGGCGACGGTGACGGCGGTGTCGCCGTGGGCGACGGCGTCCAGCAGGGCGTCGACGCCGGCTTCGGGGTCGAGCGGGGTGAGTCCGGCGCGGCGCAGCCGGCGGTCGATGTCCTCCCCGGCGGCCATGCCGGATCCGGCCCACGGTCCCCAGGCGATGGACGTGGCGGGCCGTCCGTCGGCGCGACGGCGGGCGGCGAGCGCGTCGAGCCGGGCGTTGGCGGCGGCGTAGTTGCCCTGTCCGGCGGCGCCGAGGACACCGGCGGTCGAGGAGTACAGCACGAACGCGGTCAGCGGCAGATCGCGGGTGAGGGCGTCGAGGTTCTCCGCGGCGGTGACCTTGGCACGCAGTACGGGCGTGAAGTCGTCCGGCGTGAGGGTGTCCAGGACACGGTCCTCGACGACTCCGGCCGCGTGCAGGACGGCGGTCAGCGGCGCGTCGGCGGGCAGCTCGGCGAGGACGGCGGCGAGCGCGTCGCGGTCGGCCGCGTCGCAGGCGGCCAGGGTGACGCGGGCGCCCAGCGCGGTCAGTTCGTCGCGCAGTTCGGCGGCGCCGGGCGCGTCGGGGCCGCGACGGCTGAGCAGCAGCAGGTGACCGGCTCCCTCGCGGGCGAGGCGGCGCGCGGCGTGGGCGCCGAGGGCGCCGGTGCCGCCGGTGATGAGGACGGTGCCGTGCGGGTCGGCGAGACCATGGCCCGATGTCGGCGGCGTCTCACGGTGCGGTGCCCGCACGAGCCTGCGGACGTACACGCCGGAGTCGCGTACGGCGGTTTCGGCGTCACCGCCGGCCAGCACGGCCCGCAGTCGGCGTCCCGCAGCGGCGTCGACCTGATCGGGCAGGTCCACCAGTCCGCCGAGGCGGCCCGGGTGTTCGAGGGCTGCGACGCGGCCCAGTCCCCACACCCCGGCCTGGGCGGGATCGCGCACGGGCTCGCCGGCTCCGAGGACGGAGACGGCGCCCCGGGTCACGCACCACAAGGGGGCGTCGAGTTCGGCGTCGCCGAGTGCCTGGCAGGCGGTGGCGGTGAGCGCGGCGGCGTCCTCGCCCGCGAGCGCGAGCAGGGACACCACGCCGCTGAACGGTCCGTCGAGGGCACGGAGTCGGCGGGCCGTCTGCTCGCGCCCGCCCGTGACGGTGACGCGTACGGCGTCCGTGCCCAGCGCGGTGAGGATGCTCTCGGCCCACTCGGAGTCGCCCGTGTCCTCGGGCAGCAGCGCCAGCCAGGTGCCGGTGAGGGTGGCCGTGGTGGGCTGGGCGGGCCGCCAGACGACGTGGTGGCGCAGGGCGTCGAGGCGGGCCCGGTCGTGGCGGCGGCGGCGCCAGGCGGCGAGGGCGGGCGTGAACGACCGGGCGGCGTCCGCGTCGACGCCGAGTTCGGCGGCGAGGGCGGTGGTGTCCTCGCGTTCGACGGCGGACCAGAACGCGGTGTCGGCGGGGTCGGCGGTGACCGCGGGTGTGCCGGTGCCGGGTTCGGGCCAGTAGCGCTGCCTCTGGAAGGCGTAGGTGGGCAGGTCGAGGTGATGGTCGGTCACGTCCGCGGCGGCGAGGAAGGCCGCCCAGTCCACGGTCACGCCGTGCACATGGGCGGCCGCGACGGCGGTGGTGAGCTGCGGGATCTCGGCTAGGGCCTGTGTCGAAAGTGGCGTCGTCCGCCCGGAGGGCGGGCCGGGCGGCGTCTGGTGCGTGCTCTCGGCGTGCCGGGCGGAAGCCCTCGTACTGGATGTACGTGGGCTTTCGCCCGGTGCGGCGAGAGTGCGTGCCAGGCGTCGCCCGGCAGGCGCCACTTTCGACACAGGCCCTAGGTCGCGGCGCAGCAGCGGTACGACGGCGGCGGACTCACCCGTGGTGGGGTCGTCGTCGAGGACGGCGCGGGCCATGCCGCTGAGGACGGCGTCGGGCCCGACCTCCAGGAAGGTCCCCACGCCACGCCCGGTCAGGGTCGTCACGGCGTCGGCGAACCGCACGGTGTCGCGGAGGTGCCGCACCCAGTGGTCGGGGGCGGCCAGTTCGTCGTCGGTGAGGACGTCACCGGTGCGGGTGGACACGAGCGGGAGCACGGCAGGTGCCGGCCGGATGCCCGTGACGGCCTCGGCGAACGCGTCGAGTACGGCGTCCATGCGGGGCGAGTGGAAGGCGTGGCTGACGCGCAGCCGGCGGGTACGACGGCCGCGGGCGGCGAGCGCGGCGGCGACGGCCTCGACGGCGTCCTCGTCTCCGGACAGGACCAGTGAGGCGGGCCCGTTGACGGCGGCGACGGACACCCGCGCGTCGAGCAGTGGGGTCACTTCGTCCTCGGTCGCCGTCACGGACACCATCGCGCCGCCCTCGGGCAGCCGGGCCATGAGGCGGGCGCGGGCGGCCACCAGGGCGCAGGCGTCGGCCAGTTCGAGGGCTCCGGCCGCGTGGGCGGCGGCGATCTCGCCGACGGAGTGCCCGGCGACGTAGTCGGGCGTGATGCCCCAGGACTCGACGAGGCGGTACAGCGCGACCTCGAAGGCGAACAGGGCGGGCTGCGTGTATCGGGTGTGGTCCAGCAGTGCGGCCTCGGGGGTGCCCTCGGACGCGAACATCACGTCCCGCAGCGGCACGTCGAGCCCGGTGTCGAGGTGGGCGAGGGCGGCGTCGAGCGCGTCGGCGAACACGGGGTGGTGGTCGTACAGTTCACGCCCCATGCCCGGGCGCTGGCCGCCCTGCCCGGTGAAGAGGAAGGCGACCCGTCCGCGTCCGGCGCCGGGTGTGGCCGGGCGGACCACGGCGGGGTCGGGCTGCCCGTCGACGAGCGCACGCAGGCCGCGCAGCAGGTCGTTCCGGTCGTTCGCGACCACGGCGGCGCGCCGCTCGAACGCCGAGCGGTGCAGGGCGAGGGCGGCGGCGAGGCGGTCGAGCGGCAGGTCGGGCCGGTCCTCGGCGAACGCGAGGAGGCGGGTGGCCTGGGCGCGCAGGGCGTCGTCACCGCGGGCGGAGAGCAGCACGGGCAGCGGACCGGCCGGCTCCACATCCTGGGAAGCGCCGGGCTGTCCGGCGTCGGGCGTGCCCTGACCCGGTGGTACGTCCTGGGGCGCGCCGACGTGCTCCGGGGCCTGTTCCAGGACCGTGTGGACGTTGGTGCCGCTGATGCCGAACGACGACACGGCGGCGCGCCGCGGCCGTCCCGTCCGAGGCCAGTCGGTGGTCTCGGTGAGCAGGCGCACCTCACCCGCGGACCAGTCGACGTGCGGGGACGGTGTGTCGGCGTGCAGGGTCGGCGGGAGGACGCCGTGCCGCAGCGCGGTGACCATCTTGATGACTCCGGCGACACCGGAGGCGGCCTGGCTGTGCCCGATGTTGGACTTCACCGAGCCGAGCAGCAGCGGCTGTTCGCGGTCCTGGCCGTAGGTGGCGAGCAGGGCCTGCGCCTCGATCGGGTCGCCGAGGGCGGTGCCGGTGCCGTGGCCCTCGACGGCGTCCACGTCGGCGGGCTCCAGGCGGGCGGTGGCGAGGGCGGCGCGGATGACGCGCTGCTGGGCGGGGCCGTTGGGCGCGGTGAGGCCGTTGGAGGCGCCGTCCTGGTTGACGGCGGAGCCCCGGACGACGGCCAGCACGGGGTGGCCGTGGCGGACGGCGTCGGAGAGCCGTTCCACGAGGACCATGCCGACGCCCTCGGCGAGCGCCATGCCGTCGGCGCCGTCGCCGTACGCCTTGCAGCGCCCGTCGGGGGCGAGGGCGCGCTGGCTGCTGAAGCCGATGAAGGTGTTCGGGGTGGCCATGAGGCTGACGCCGCCCGCGAGGGCGAGGTCGCTCTCGCCGCCACGGAGCGACTGGCAGGCCAGGTGCAGCGCGGTGAGGGAGGAGGAGCAGGCGGTGTCGAGGGTGACGGCCGGGCCCTCCAGGCCGAGGAGGTAGGCGACGCGGCCGGACAGGACGCTGGTGAGGGAGCCGGTCACGGCGTGGCCGTCGGCGCCCTCGCCGTGGGCGGCGGGGTAGTCGTGGTAGCTGGCGCCGATGAACGTGCCGGTGCGGCTGCCGCGGACCGTCTCGGGCACGATCCCGGCGCGCTCGAAGGCCTCCCAGGACGTCTCAAGCAGCAGGCGCTGCTGGGGGTCCATGGTGAGGGCCTCGCGGGGCGAGATGCCGAAGAACACCGGGTCGAAGCCGGCGGCGTCGCGCAGGAATCCGCCCTGGACGGCGTAGGTGCGGCCGGGGGTGTCGGGGTCGGGGTCGTACAGCGCGTCGACGGGCCAGCCGCGGTCGGCGGGGAAGCCGCTGATGGCGTCGGTGCCGGACATCACGAGGTCCCACAGGGCCTCGGGCGAGTCGACGCCGCCGGGGTAGCGGCAGCTCATGCCGATGACGGCGATCGGTTCGTCGGCGGTGACGGCGACGGGTGCGGCGGGTCCGGCCGTTTCGGTGCGGGTGCCGGAGTCGTCGAGGAGGGTGCGCAGGAACGCCGCGAGGGCCGCGGGCGTGGGGTGGTCGAAGACGAGGGTGGCGGGCAGGGTGAGCCCGGTGGCGGAGGCGATCCGGTTGCGCAGGTCGACGGCGGTGATCGAGTCGAAGCCGATGTCGCGGAAGGCACGCCGCTCGGACAGGTCGTCGGGGCCGGTGAGGCCGAGGACGGCGGCGGCCTGCCCGCGCACGGTGTCCAGCAGCAGCCGGTCGCGTTCGGCGGCCGGCAGCGCGGCGAGCCGGGCGGCGAACTCGCCGTCGGCGGAGCCCTGTTGCCGCTCGGTGCTGTCGACGGCCCGGCGGGTCTCGGGCACCTCGTCGAAGAGCCGGGTGTCGCGGACGGAGGTGAAGACGGGGTAGTAGCGGTCCCAGTCGACGTCGGCGACGGCGAGGACGGCCTCGTCGTCGTCCAGGGCGCGGCGCATCCCGGCGAGCGCGAGGTCGGCGTTCATGAACACCAGGCCGGTCCGGCGTACGTGGTCGGGGGCGACCCGGCCGACGCCGAGTTCGTTGGCCCAGATGCCCCAGTGCACGGAGGTCGCCTTCAGGCCCCGGGCGCGGCGCTCGGCGGCGAGCGCGCCGAGGTGGGCGTTGCCGGCGACGTACGCGGCGTGCTGTCCGCTGCCCCACAGTCCGGCGACGGAGGAGAAGAGCACGAACGCGTCGAGGTCGTCGTCGGCGAGCAGCGCGTCGAGGTTGCGGGCGCCGTCGACCTTGGCGTGCAGGACCCGGGAGACGGCGGCGAGGTCGGTGTCGGCGAGGGTGTGCAGCTCGATGACGGCGGCGGCGTGGATCACCGTGCGCGGGGTGTGCCCGTCGGCGCGCAGCCGGTCCAGGAGTGCGCCGAGGGCGGCGCGGTCGGTGATGTCGCAGGCGGCGACGGTGACCTGGGTGCCCGACTCGGCCAGTTCGGCGACGAGTTCGCCGGCGCCGGGCGCCTCGGGGCCGCGCCGACTGACGAGCACGATCCGCTCGGCACCCTGGGCGGACAGCCAGCGGGCCACGTGCGGGCCGAGGGTGCCGGTGCCGCCGGTGACGAGGACGGTGCCGCGCGGCGTCCAGCCGTTCGCCGGGCGGTCACCGGTGCGGTCACGGACGACGCGGCGGGCGAAGACGCCGGAGGCGCGCAGGGCGAGCTGGTCCTCGGCGCTGTGGGCGCCGCCCGCGAGGAGTGCGGCGAGCCTGCGCGCGGCCCGCTCGTCGAGGGTGTCGGGCAGGTCGACGGTGCCGCCCCAGAAACGGGGGTGCTCCAGCGCCGCGGTCCAGCCGATGCCCACCGACTGCGCCTGCGCGGGCCGGGTGACCCGGTCGGCGCGGCCGGTGGTGACGGCGCCCCGGGTCAGCAGCCACAGCGGGCAGTCGGCGTCGAGGTCGCCGAGCGCCTGGACGAGGACGACGTTGAGGGCGGTGCCGAGTGCGGCACCCGGGTGGCCCGGGCAGTCCTCCTCGGCCGCGGCCAGCAGGGAGACGATGCCCGAGACACGGGTCGTACCGCCGTCGGACTCCGCCGCGGACTCCGCCTCGGACTCTTCGCCAGCCGCGAGGCCCGCCTCCCGCAGCGACTCGGCGACGGCCTCCCGGTCCAGGTGGGTGCCGTCGAGCACGAGCCGCACGGGTTCGGCTCCCTGCGCGGCAAGGGCTTCGACGACGTCCGTGCCGTCGTCGCCGTCGTCCCCGGCGGCGGTGACGACGAGCAAGCGTCCGGTGACCGTACCGCTCGGCACGGACAGCGGCACCCAACGCACCTTGTACCGCCAGTCGTCCAGCGTCGACTGCTCGCTGCGGCGCCTGCGCCAGGCGGTGAGGCCGGGCAGTACGGCGGCCAGCGCGTCCTCGGCGACGTCGAGGTCCTGGGCGAGCCCCGGCAGGTCGGCCTCCTCCACGGCGTTCCAGAAGGCGGCGTCCTCCGTGCCGGCCGCTCCCTCGCCCGCACCGGGTGTCACGGGCGGCACCCAGAGCCGCTGGTGCTGGAAGCGGTAGGTGGGCAGGTCCACCCGGCGCCGGGCGCCGTCGCCGTACGCGGCGGTCCAGTCGACGGGCACGCCGCGCACGAACGCCTCGGCGACCGAGGTCAGCACGCGTCGCGCGTCGTCCTCGCCACGCCGCAGGGTGCCGCCGACGTACGCGGCGACGCCCGCCTCGTCGACGGCGCCCTGGATGCCCGGGGTGAGCACGGGGTGGGCGCTGATCTCGATGAACGCCCGGTGCCGGTCGGTGAGGAGTCGTTCGACGGCCGGTCCGAAGCGGACCGTCTGTCGCAGGTTGCGGTACCAGTACGCGGCGTCCGTGCCGCCGCCGTCCGCGGCCGGGTCGCCCAGCCACTCCCCCGTCACCGTGGACAGCATCGGAATGCGCGGTGCGCGCGGGGTCACGGGGGCGAGCACGTCGAGGAGTTCGTCGTGTAGGTCCGTCACGTGCGCGGAGTGCGAGGCGTAGTCCACGGGGATCTTGCGGGCCCGCACGCCGTCGGCGGTGAGCACGTCGTGCAGGGCGTCCAGGGCCTCGGGGTCACCGCAGACCACGACCGCGCCGGGCCCGTTGACGGCGGCGACGGTCAGCCGCTCGCCCCATGGCTCCAGGCGGGCGGTGGCCTCGGCGACGGGCAGCGGCACCGACATCATGCCGCCGCGCCCGGCGAGGGTGCGGCCGATGGCCTGGCTGCGCAGCGCCACGACCCGGGCACCGTCCTCCAGGGAGAGCGCCCCCGCGACGACGGCCGCGGCGATCTCGCCCTGCGAGTGACCGATCACGGCGTCGGCGCGGACCCCGTACGCCTCCCACACGGCGGCCAGGGACACCATCACGGCCCAGGTGACGGGCTGGACGACGTCCACCCGGTCGAGTCCGGGCGCGCCGGGCTCCTGGCGGAGTACGGCGGTCAGCGACCAGTCGACGAACGGGTCGAGGGCGAGGGCGCAGGCGGCGACGCGTTCCGCGAACACGGGCGACTGGTCGAGCAGGTGCGCGCCCATGCCGTCCCACTGGGTGCCCTGGCCGGGGAAGACGAACACGGTACGGCCGTCGACGTCGGCTTCGCCGTGCACGACGGGCGCGGACGGCTCCTGTCCGGCGAACGCGCCGAGCGCGCCGGCGAGTTGGGCGGCGTCGGCGCCGAGGGCGACCGCGCGGTGGTCGAGCAGGGCGCGGGTGGTGACGAGGGCGTGCCCGGTGTCGGCCGGGTCGTCGCCGGGCCGCGCCGTGGCGTGGGCGGCGAGCGCGGCGGCCTGGTCCCGCAGGGCGGCCCGGGCACGGGCGGACAGCATCCAGGGCAGGGCACCGGTTACGGGCGGCGCCGTGACTACCGAGGGCGCGGTGGTGACCGGGGCGGGCGCGGCGGTCACCGAGGGCACGCCGGTCACCGGGGGCGCGGTGCCCGGTTCGACGGCCGTGGGCAACTCCTCCGGCGCCTCCTCCAGGACCGCGTGCGCGTTGGTGCCGCTGATGCCGAAGGAGGACACGGCGCACCGGCGCGGGCGCCCGGTGGCGGGCCACTGCCGCTCCTCGTCGAGCAGCCGGAGCGCTCCCGAGGACCAGTCGATGTGCCGGGACGGCGTGTCGACGTGCAGGGTGGGCGGCAGGACGCCGTGCCGCAGGGCCAGCACCATCTTCATGACGCCGGCGACACCGGCCGCGGACTGGGCGTGCCCGATGTTGGACTTCACCGAGCCGAGCCACACCGGACGCTCCGGGTCCCGGTCCCTCCCGTACGTCGCGACCAGTGCCTGCGCCTCGATGGGATCGCCGAGCGCGGTGCCGGTGCCGTGTGCCTCGACGGCGTCGATGTCGTCCGGGGCGACGCGGGCGCTGGCGAGGGCCTGCCGGATGACGCGCTGCTGGGAGGGCCCGTTGGGGGCGGTCAGACCGTTGGAGGCGCCGTCCTGGTTGACGGCGGAGCCCCGGATCACGGCGAGCACCCGGTGGCCGTGGCGGACGGCGTCGGAGAGCCGCTCCACGAGCAGCAGCCCGACGCCCTCGCCGAGGGTCATGCCGTCGGCGCCGTCGCCGAACGCCTTGCAGCGGCCGTCGGTGGCGAGCGCCCGCTGCCGGCTGAACGCCACGAACGAGTCCGGCGTCGTCATGACCGTCGCACCGCCCGCGAGCGCCAGGGTGCTCTCGCCGGCCCGCAGCGACTGGCAGGCCAGATGCAGGGCGACGAGGGAGGAGGAGCAGGCGGTGTCGACGGTGACGGCGGGCCCTTCGAGTCCGAGGACGTACGACAGCCGGCCCGACAGCACGCTCGGGCTGGACCCGGTGACCATGTGGCCCTCGGCGCCCTCCCCGGCGCCACGCCCGTAGTCCTGGTAGCTGGAGCCGATGAACGCGCCCGTGCGGCTGGCGCGCAGCGTGCCCGGGTCGATGCCGGCCCGCTCGACGGCCTCCCACGCGGTCTCCAGCAGCAACCGCTGCTGCGGATCCATGACGAGCGCCTCACGCGGGGAGATCCCGAAGAAACCGGGGTCGAAGTCGCCCGCCGCGTCGAGGAATCCACCCTGCGTGGAGTATGTGGTCCCGCTGCGGTCGGCGTCCGGGTCGTACAGCCCGGACACGTCCCACCCGCGGTCGGCGGGGAACTCTCCGATGGCGTCCGTTCCGGAGGCGATCAGTTCCCAGAACGCCTCCGGGGAGTCGACGCCGCCGGGGAAGCGGCAGCTCATGCCGATGATGGCGATCGGTTCGTCGGACACGTCGGCGGCGGTGGCCACGATGTCGGCCCCGTCGCCCTCGGCGAGGATCTCCCCGAGCAGGTGACGGGCCAGGGCGAGCGGCGTCGGATGGTCGAAGACCATGGTGGCCGGCAGCGGCAGACCGACGGCCGCGGTGAGCCGCTTGCGCAGCTCGACGGCCATGAGCGAGTCGAACCCGTGCTCCTGGAAGGCCCGCTCGGGCCTGACGGCGTCCGGCCCGGGATGCCCGAGCACGGCCGCGGCCTGGGTGCGGACCACATCGAGGACGAACGGCAACCGGTCGTCCTCACGGGCCGCCAGCAGGCGGGTGCGCAACTCGGCGGCGGCACCGGCACGTTCCCGCCGCGCCTGCTGGGCGGCGGCCGCGATCTGGCGTGCGCCGGGCAGTGAGGTGAGGGAGGCGGTGTGCCGGAGCGCGAACATGCCGTCGAGCAGTTCGGCGTCGGCGAGGTCCGCGACGACCGTGTCCGGCGCGCTCTCGGCGACCAGTTCCGCCATGGCCGTCAGCGCGAGCTCCGGTTCCAGGGAAGGTTGGAAGGCGTGCCGGCCGAGCCGCCCCTCGGCGGCCATACCGGCTCCGCTCCACGCGCCCCAGGCGAGCGAGGTGGCGGGCAGTCCCGCCGCGACCCGCCGACGGGCCAGCGCGTCCAACGCGGCGTTCGCGGCGGCGTAGTTGGCCTGGCCGGGGTTGCCGACGGCGCCGGCGAGCGAGGAGAACAGCACGAAGGCGTCCAGGTCCGGGGCCAGGTCCCGGGTCAGCTCGTCGAGGACCTGGGCGGCGGTCACCTTGGCCCGGAACACCGCGTCGAACCGCTCCGGCGTCAGACTGTGCAGCACGCCGTCGTCCAGGACACCGGCCGTGTGGACCACGGCCGTCAGCGGCGCCTCGTCCGGGACCGCGGCCATCAGTTCGCCGAGCCCGTCCCGGTCGGCCATGTCACAGGCCGCGACGGTGACGTCGACCCCGAGCGCCGTCAGCTCCGCCTCCAGCGCCGCCGCGCCGGGCGCCGCCGGCCCACGCCGGCTCACCAGCAGCAGCCGCTCGGCACCGTTTTCGGCGAGCCAGCGCGCGACGTGGGCGCCGAGGGCGCCGGTACCGCCGGTGACGAGTACGGTCCCGGAGGGGCGCCATGGGGCGGGGCGGGGCGTGTCGTTGTCCGTGGGGTGGTCGTCCGCGGGGTGCTTGCCTGCGAGGTACTTGTCCGTGGGGGCGGCAACGAGCCGTCGCCCGTAGGTACCCGCTTCCCGTACGGCGACCTGGTCCTCGCCGTCGGTGCGCGCGAGCACGCCCAGGAACCGGCCAAAGGTCCGCTCGTCCGGCTCCTCGGGGAGATCCACGAGCCCGCCCCAGCGCTCCGGATGCTCCAGGGCGACCACCCGGCCGAGCCCCCACACGGCGGCGGCACGCGGCTCGGGCAGCCCGCGCGCGGCGTCGTCCGCGACCGGCACACTCACCGCACCGCGCGTCACCGCCCACACCCGGGCGTCGAGCCCGGCCCCTTCAAGGGCCTGGACCAGTGCTGCCGTGCCGGTCACGGCCACCGGAACTCCGGAGTCCCGTACCTCGGTCCCGGCGGCGAGCAGCGACACCACACCGGCGATCCCGGCACCGTCGCCGAGCCCGGCCAAGGTCTCCCGCAGACGCGGCGCGATGCCGTCCGGAGCCTCCTCAGCCCCGACCTCCACCGTCAGGGTCTGCCCGCCGAGCGCTGTCACGACGGACCGCACCCAGGCGTCCTCGCCCCACCCGGACGGAACCACGGCCAGCCACGGCCCGGCTTCACGGCTCCCGACCGCGACTCCGTCCCCGAGCGCCTGCCACGTCTCCCTGAACCGCAGCGCGTCCACGGCCGACCGCATCCGCCGCCGCCCGCGCCACGCCGCCAGCGCGGGCACCACGTCGTTCAACGCCTCGCTGTCGACGTGCAGTTGAGCGGCGAGACCGTCCACATCGGCGTCATCGACGGCTGCCCAGAACTCGGCCTCGGCGGGATCGGCGACACGGCTGTCAGATGCCGACAGCGCGGCGATGGCGCCGGACTCGGGCCAGTAGTGCTCGCGTTGGAAGGGATAGGTGGGGGCGTCGGTGAGTCGGGCGCCGGTGCCGGCGAAGAGGGCAGACCAGTCGACCGCGACGCCATGCGTGAAGAGCTGAGACAGGGCCGTGAGGACGGCTGCTTCCTCGGTCCTGTCCTTGCGCAACGTCGGGACGATGACCGCGCCTTCGGGCGCCACCTGCTCGATCAGGGCGGTGAGGGTGCCGTCGGGGCCGAGTTCCAGGAAGCGGGTGACGCCCTGGTCGGTGAGGGTGCGGATGCCGTCGGCGAAACGGACGGTCTCGCGGACGTGGCGGGTCCAGTAGGCGGGGTCGCTCAGGTCGTCGGGGGTGGCGAGGGCGCCGGTGAGGTTCGAGACGAGCGGGATGCGTGGGGGGCGGAAGTCGATGCCGGACAGGGCCTGGGCGAAATCGGCCAGCATCGGGTCCATGAGCGGGGAGTGGAAGGCGTGGGAGACCCGCAGGCGGGTGGTGCGGCGCCCGGGGAGGGCGGCGGCCACCGCGAGAACGGCTTCCTCCGCGCCGGAGAGCACCAGGGAGGTGGGGCCGTTGATCGCCGCGATGCTCACCTCGTCGGTGAGGTGCGGGGCGACGTCGGCTTCCGTGGCCTCGACCGCGAGCATCAGGCCACCCGCAGGCAGCGCCTGCATCAGCCTCGCTCGCGCCGACACCAGCGCACACGCGTCCGCCAGCGACAGCACACCCGCGACATGGGCGGCGGCGATCTCACCGACCGAATGTCCCGCGAGGTACTTCGGAGTGATCCCGAGGGAGGTGACCAGCCGGAACAGCGCGACCTCGATCGCGAAGAGGGCCGGCTGGGTGAACTCCGTACGGTTCAGGGCCTCCTCGTCCTCGCCCCAGATCAGGTCACGCAGGGCGGGGTCGAGCTCGGCCAGCACCGCGTCCAGAGCCTGGGCGAACACCGGGAAGCGGCCGTACAGTTCCCGACCCATGCCCAGACGCTGGGCACCCTGACCCGAGAACACGAACGCCAACGGCCCCTCGACCGCCACTCCCCTGGCCGCCTCGGTTACGCCCTCCGCCGACGCCAGCAACACTGCCCGGTGCGCGAACCGCGCACGACCACCCGCCAGCGTGTAAGCGACATCCACCGACGGCTCAGCCGCCCGCAGCACCTCGATCTGCGCATCCAGCGCCTGCCCCGACCGCGCCGACACCACCAACGGCACCACCGACGGCACCACCGACGGAACGGGAGAGTCGGGCACCGGATCGCTGTCGGCGTCCCGCCACTGCTCCAGGATGATGTGGGCGTTGGTGCCACTGAGGCCGAAAGAGGACACACCGACGCGGCGCGGGCGGTCGCTGTCCGGCCACGGAACCGACTCCCGCACCAGTTCGACGGCACCCGCCGACCAGTCCACATGCGACGACGGAGCGTCGACATGCAGGGTCGGCGCGACAGTGCCGTGCCGCATCGCCATGATCGACTTGATCAGACCGGCGGCACCGGCGGCGGCCTGGGTGTGTCCGAGGTTGGACTTCACCGACCCGAGCAGCAGCGGCCGTTCACGGTCCTGCCCATAGGTGGCAAGGAGCGCCTGCGCCTCGATCGGGTCGCCGAGGCTGGTACCGGTGCCGTGTGCCTCCACGACGTCGACGTCCCCAGCGCTCAGCCCCGCTGACGCCAACGCCTGCCGGATCACCCGTTGCTGCGACGGGCCGTTCGGTGCCGTGAGCCCGTTGGAAGCACCGTCTTGATTCACGGCACTGCCGCGAACGACCGCCAGAATCCGATGCCCATTCCGCACCGCATCCGACTGCCGCTCCAGCAGCAGCACACCCACGCCCTCAGCCCAGCCCACCCCATCGGCGGAGTCGGAGAACGCCTTGCACCGGCCGTCCGGCGCCAGCCCACCCTGCCGGGAGAACTCCACGAACGTCGTCGGCGTCGACATCACCGTCACACCACCGGCCACCGCAAGCGAGCACTCACCACCACGCAACGCCTGCGCGGCCAAATGCACGGCCACCAGCGACGACGAACAGGCCGTGTCGATGGAGACGGAAGGGCCTTCCAGGCCGAGGGTGTACGCGACGCGGCCGGAAACGACGCTCTGGGAGCTGGCGTTGCCGCGGAAGCCCTCGAATTCGGGGCCCGCCAGCAGGTTGGCGTAGTCGCTGTACATGACGCCCGCGAAGACGCCGGTCTGGCTGCCGCGCAGGGAGGTCGGATCGATTCCGGCCCGTTCGACGGCTTCCCACACCGACTCCAGCAGCAACCGCTGCTGGGCGTCCGTCGCCAGCGCCTCGCGCGGACTCATTCCGAAGAACTCGGGATCGAAGCCGCCGACGTCGTTGAGGAAGCCGCCCTCGCGGGCGGATGAGGTGCCCGTGTGCTCGGGGTCGGGGTGGTAGAGCCGCTCCAGGTCCCAGCCGCGGTCCTCCGGGAAGCCCGACACGGCGTCCCCGCCCTGGGACACCAGCCGCCACAGATCCTCCGGCGCCGCCACGTCACCCGGGAAGCGGCAGGCCATGCCCACGACGACCACCGGGTCCTCGGTCACCGCCGCCAACGGGGTCACCGGAGCGGCCGTGCGCGAACCGAGCACCTCGTCCAGGAGGAATCCGGCGAGCGCGCTCACCGTCGGATAGTCGAACACCAGCGTCGCCGGCAACCGCAGCCCGGTCACCGACTGCAAGCCGTTGCGCAGTTCGACGGCGAGCAGTGAGTCGAAGCCCAGGTCGCGGAAGGACCGCGAGTCGTCGAGGCCGGCCGGGCTGTCGTGGCCGAGGACCAGTGCCACCTGGCCCCGTACGAGGTCCAGCAGCACCTCGCGCCGTTCCACCTCGTCCAGACCGGTGAGCCGCTGGAGCAGACCGCCCGCCGCGACCACCCGACGCCGCGAGCGCACCAGCCCCCGCAGCACCGCGGGCACGTCACCGCGATCACGGATCGCGCGCAGGTCGAGCGGGAGGGGAAGGACGACGGGCGTGCCGTGGGCCAGTGCGGTGTCGAACAGTGTGAGCCCCTGCTCCGGGGTCACGGCGGGGAAGCCGGTGCGGGCGAGGCGTTCGCGTTCGGTGGAGGTGAGGTCGCCGGTCATGCCGGTGCCGTCGAGGTCCCACGGCCCCCATACGAGGGACGTGGCGGGCAGTCCGAGGGTGCGGCGGTGCTCCGCGAGGGCGTCGAGGAAGGCGTTGGCGGCGGCGTAGTTGGCCTGTCCTGTGCCCCCGAAGGTACCGGCGGCGGAGGAGACGAGGACGAAGGCCCGGACGTCGGGCAGGAGTTCGTGCAGGTGCCACGCCGCGTCTGCCTTGGGCCGCAGGACGGAGTGCAGTCGCTCGGGGGTCAGGCCGCCGACAAGCCCGTCGTCGAGTACGCCCGCGGCGTGGACGACGGCCGAGACGTGTCGCCCTGCCAGTACGGCGGTGAGGGCGTCGGCCAGCGCGTCACGGTCGGAGACGTCGCAGGCCGTCACGTCGACCCGGTGCGCCCCCAACTCCGTCAGCTCGGAGACGAGTTCGTCGGCGCCCGGTGCGTCCGTGCCCCGCCGCGACAGCAGCACCAGCTCGCGCACACCGTGAGAGCGCACGAGATGCCGGGCCAGGACCGCGCCGAGGCCGCCGGTACCACCGGTCACGAGGACAGGGCCCGGGCCGGTCCAGAAGTCTGCCGCCGGGTCTGCGGGTGTGGTCGCCCGCACGACCCTGGGGGCTTCCAACCGGCCTTCGCGTACGGCGGTTTCGGGCTCGTCGAGGGCCAGGGCCCGGCGAAGCAGGTCGAGGTCGGAGTCGGGGTCGGGGTCGGGGTCGGGGTCGATCTCGTCTCCCGCCGACCAGGACAGCAGGCCGACGCGCCCGGGGTGTTCGTTCTGCACCGTGCGGAGCAGGCCGCGTACGGCACCGAGGACCGGCTCGGGCATGCCTGCGGTGGTCACGACGAGGCGGGCGTCGGGGTGCCTCTCCTGGTCGAGCCACTCCTGAACGAGCCGTAGTACGCGCGCTGTTGTGTCATGCAGGGCTGTCACGAGGTCGTCAGCGGTGGGGTCGCCGTCGATACGGGCGAGGACGACGCCGGGAGAGGTGTCGGTGAGGGAGGCGAGATCGGGGTATGCGGTGGCGCCCCATGCCTGGGCCGACCGGGTGATGTCCTCGCCGACCACGGCGAGCGGGCCGCTGTAGGGCTCCGTGGCGGTGACCGGCGTCCACGCGATGCGGTAGAGGCCGCTGCTCGTGCGGCTCGCCGAGAGACGGTCGTCGGCAGGGCGGACGACGAGACGGTTCACCGATGCGACCGGGTTCCCGTCCTGGTCGGTCACGGTCACAGCGATGCTGCCGGTTCCGCCGGTTGCCGTGCCCGTGCCGGTGCCGGTGGCGGTGGCGGTGGCGGTGCGCGCCAGCTTGGCCCTCACTGTGGAGGCGCCGGTCGCGTGCAGGGACACGCCCTCCCAGGCGAACGGCAGCAGTCCGCCCGGCTCCGCGGCCTCCTCGCCGACGAACGCGGCCGCGTGGAGCACGGCGTCGAGAAGAGCCGGGTGCAGACCGAATCCGCTGGTCGGAACGTGCTCGGGCAGCTCGGCCTCGACGAACACCTCGTCGCCGCGTCGCCAGGCAGCGCGCAAGCCCCGGAACACCGGGCCGTACGCGAAACCGTCCTCCGCCCGTGCCTCGTAGAAGCCGTCGAGGTCCAGGGGCCGCGCCTCGGCGGGCGGCCACGTCGTGAACTCAAGCGTCTGCGGAGAGCGGTCCTCCGCGGCGAGTGTGCCGGAGGCGTGCTGCGTCCAGGGCAGATCCTCCTCCGACGTGTCCGGGCGGGAGTGGACGCCGACGGAACGGCGGCCGTCCGCGTCCGGAGCACCGACGGCGATCTGGATCCGCACGGCCTCACGCGGGCCGAGGAACAAGGGCACGCCGAGGGACAACTCCTCGACCAGGCCGCATCCGACCTCCTCCCCCGCGCGCAGCACCAGTTCCAGGAACGCGGTCGCCGGCAGCAGCACATTGCCCTGCACCGCGTGATCGGCGAGCCAGGTCTGCGTACCTGCCGAGAGGCGCCCGGCGAGGACCACCCCGTCGGACTCCACCAACGGCACGACAGCGCCGAGCAGCGGGTGCCCGACGGGTTGCAGCCCCAGGGCCACGGCGTCCTGAAGGGAAGCGGTGACGGCGGGCCAGTAGTGCCGGCGTTGGAAGGGGTAGGTGGGGGCGTCGGTGAGACGGGCGCCGGTGCCGGCGAAGAGGGCAGGCCAGTCCACGGGGACGCCGTGCGTGAAGAGCCGGGACAGGGCCGTGAGGGCGGCCGCTTCCTCGGTCCTGTCCTTGCGCAACGTCGGGACGACGACCGCGTCTTCGGGCGCCAACTGTTCGATCAGGGCGGTGAGGGTGCCGTCGGGGCCGAGTTCCAGGAAGCGGGTGACGCCCTGGGCGGTGAGGGTGCGGATGCCGTCGGCGAAGCGGACTGTGCCACGGACGTGTCGGACCCAGTAGTCCGGCGTGTCCGGGGCGGTGAGGGTGCCCGTGAGGTTCGAGACGAGCGGGATATGGGGCTCGGCGAAGTGGAGACCGGAGATCGCGGCGCGGAAGTCCTCCAGCATCGGATCCATCAGCGGGGAGTGGAAGGCGTGGGAGACCCGCAGGCGGGTGGTGCGGCGGCCGGGCAGGGCGGCGGCCACCGCGAGAACGGCTTCCTCCGCGCCGGAGAGCACCAGGGAGGCGGGGCCGTTGATCGCCGCGATGCTCACCTCGTCGGTGAGGTGCGGGATGACGTCGGCTTCCGTGGCCTCGACCGCGAGCATCAGGCCACCCACAGGCAGCGCCTGCATCAACCGCGCCCGCGCCGACACCAGCGCACACGCGTCAGCGAGCGACAGCACACCCGCGACATGAGCGGCGGCGATCTCACCGACCGAATGACCGGCCACGTAGTCCGGCCGTAGGCCCAGAGATTCGGCCAACCGATACAGCGCCACCTCGACCGCGAACAGCGCGGGCTGAGTGAACTCCGTACGGTTCAGGGCCTCCTCGTCCTCGCCCCAGATCAGATCACGCAGGGCGGGGTCGAGCTCGGCCAGCACCGCGTCCAGCGCCTGGGCGAACACCGGGAAGCGGCCGTACAGTTCCCGACCCATGCCCAGACGCTGGGCACCCTGACCCGAGAACACGAACGCCAACGGCCCCTCGACCGCCACTCCTCTGGCCGCCTCAGCGATGCCCTCCGCCGACGCCAGCAACACTGCCCGGTGCGCGAACCGCGCACGACCACCCGCCAGCGTGTAAGCGACATCCACCGACGGCTCAGCCGCCCGCAGCACCTCGATCTGCGCATCCAGCGCCTGCCTCGACCGCGCCGACACCACCAACGGCACCACCGACGGCTGCTGGGCGGGGCTCGACTCCTTTGCGTCCATGGGGAGTTCGAGGATCACGTGGGCGTTGGTGCCGCTGAGGCCGAAGGAGGAGACAGCGGCCCTGCGGGGGCGGTCACTGTCCGGCCACACAACCGGCTCCCGCACCAGCTCCACCGCACCCGCCGACCAGTCCACATGCGACGACGGAGCATCCACATGCAAGGTGCGCGGGACGACACCATGCCGCATCGCCAGCACGCTCTTGATCACACCGGCAACACCAGCAGCAGCCTGCGTGTGACCGAGATTCGACTTCACCGACCCCAACAACAGCGGCCGTTCACGATCCTGACCATAGGTGGCAAGAAGCGCCTGCGCCTCGATCGGATCGCCAAGCGTGGTACCCGTGCCATGCGCCTCCACCACATCCACGTCCCCAGCACTCAACCCCGCGGACGCCAACGCCTGCCGGATCACTCGCTGCTGCGACGGGCCGTTCGGTGCCGTCAGCCCATTCGACGCACCATCCTGGTTCACCGCACTGCCGCGAACGACCGCCAGAATCCGATGCCCGTTGCGCACCGCATCCGACCGCCGCTCCAGCAGCAGCACACCCACACCCTCAGCCCAGCCCACCCCATCGGCGGAGTC
>NZ_BMVM01000036.1 GCF_014650715.1 Streptomyces bluensis
TCCCCCGGCAACAACTCCCGGTAGTCGTTGTACATCACCCCCGCGAACACACCCGTCCCGCTGCCCCGCAACGACGACGGATCGATCCCCGCCCGCTCGATCGCCTCCCACACCGACTCCAGCAACAACCGCTGCTGCGCATCCGTCGCCAACGCCTCACGCGGACTCATCCCGAAGAAGTCCGCGTCGAAGTCGCCCGCGTCGTAAAGGAATCCTCCGTGGCGGGTGGAGGAGGTACGCGGGTTGTCGGGGTCGGGGTGGTAGAGGCGTCCCAGGTCCCAGCCACGGTCGGACGGGAACTCGCCCACCGCGTCCACGCCCTCCGAGACCAGCCGCCACAGGTCTTCCGGCGTCCTGACTCCGCCCGGGTAGCGGCACGCCATCCCGACGACCACCACCGGGTCGTCGGGATGAGTCGCCGTGGATGGCGCCACCTGTGTCGTCGTGCCCGTGGCGGTGTCCGGGAACAGGTTCGGCAGCAGGTGCTCGGCCAGCGCCCGGGGTGTGGGGTGGTCGAAGATCAGGGTGGCGGGCAGGCGCAGGCCCGTCGCCGTGCCGAGGGCGTTGCGCAGTTCCACCGCCGTCAGGGAGTCGAAGCCCAGGTCTCTGAAGGCCCGGCTGGGCTCGACGCGTTGGACGTCCTGGTGGCCGAGGACGGCGGCCACGTGCTCGCGGACCAGGTCGAGGAGCGCGGCCCCGCGGTCGGCGGGGTCGAGCGGGGCGAGCCGTCGCGCGAGGCCGTCCGTCGGAGCCGTGGCGGACGCGGCCGCGGCCGTGGTCAGCGTCGTGCGGCCTGGGACGGGGCGGCGGGAGACCAGGCCGCTGAGGAGTGCGGGGACGTCGTCCCGGGCGCGCAGCGCGGCGAGGTCGATCCGGAGGGGGAGGACGGTGGTGTGTCCGGTGGCGGGGGCGGCATCGAGGAGTGCCAGGCCGTCCTCGGGGGTGAGGGAGGGGAAACCGGAGCGGGCGAGGCGTGCCCGGTCGACGTCGGTGAGGTCGCCGGTCATGGCGCTGCCCGCGACGTCCCAGGGGCCCCAGGCGAGGGAGAGGGCGGGCAGGCCGAGGGCGTGGCGGTGTGTGGCGAGGGCGTCGAGGAAGGCGTTGGCGGCGGCGTAGTTGGCCTGGCCTGCGCCGCCCAGGGTGCCGGCGGCGGAGGAGAACAGGACGAACGTACCGACGTCAGGGGCGAGTTCGTGGAGGTGCCAGGCGGCGTCGGCCTTGGGTCGCAGCACGGTGTCGAGGCGTTCGGCGGTGAGGGCGCCGACCACGCCGTCGTCGACGGTGCCGGCGAGGTGGACGACGGCCGTGAGGCGCTCGCCGTCGAGGAGTCGGGCGAGGGCGTCGCGGTCGCCGATGTCGCAGGCGGCGACGCGGACCCGGGCGCCGAGTTCGGTGAGGTCGGCGGTGAGCCGGTCGGCGCCGGAGGCGTCGGGGCCCCGGCGGGAGACGAGCAGGAGGTCGCGGGCGCCGTGCCGGGTCACGAGGTGGCGGGCGACGAGGGCTCCGAGGCCGCCGGTTCCGCCGGTGACGAGGACGGTGCCGGAGACGTCCCAGGCAGGCGGCTGTTCGGCGGCGTGCGGGGCTCGGACGAGCCTGGGGACGCGCAGGCCCTCGGCGTCGGCTCGGACTTCGGGTTCGGCCGTGGTCAGGGCACGGCGCAGCAGATCGCTGTCGACGGGGCCGTCGAGGTGGAGGACGGTGATGCGACCGGGGTTCTCGGTCTGTGCGGTGCGCAGGAGTCCGCGTGCGGCGGCGGCCGGGAGGTCACCGGTGGCCGGGGTGGCCACGACGAGGCGGGAGTCGGCGAAGCGGGGGTCCGCCAGCCACGACCGGACGAGGCTGAGGACGTGTTCGGTGGTGGCTCGCAGGGTGTCGGGGAGGGGTGCGTCGTCGGTCTCGCGGGGGATGCGGGTGAGGACCACGGGGGGTGCCGCTTCGAGTGTGGCGAGGTCGGGAGCGGCGGTGACGGTGGTGTCGGGGGCGCGCAGGGTGTCGGCCAGGTCGTCGGCGTCGGTGCCGATGACGGCTAGCTGGAGGTCTGTGGCTGTGGCCTCGCCGGTGACGAACCGCCAGTCGACGGTGAACAGGGCGTCGGGGGCGTGGGGGGAGGTCGCTGTCGCGGGGCGTGCGGCCAGGGCGTCCACCGTGAGGACCGGGTTGCCCGCGGGGTCCGTGGCCGTCACGGTGACGGTGTCGTCGTCCAGACGGGCGATGCGGGTGCGCAGGGCGGTGGCGCCGGTGGCGTGCAGGCGGACGCCCTCCCAGGAGAAGGGCAGGCCGCCCTCGCTGAGGGTGCCGAGGTCGCCGTAGGTGGCGGCGTGCTGGGCGGCGTCGGCGAGGGCCGGGTGGAGCAGGAAGGCCGTGGCGTCGCTGTGCGCGGGGCTCGGCAGGGTGGCCTCGGTGAAGAGTTCGGTGCCGCGTCGCCAGGCGGCGGTCAGGCCGCGGAAGACCGGCCCGAAGGCGAAGCCGAGCTCGGCCAGGTGGTCGTAGCAGTCGGTGAGATCGATGGGTTCGGCACCGGGCGGTGGCCACGCGGTGTCGGCGGAGGGGTGGGCGGGGCTGCCTGACGCGGTGTCGAGGTGGCCGGTGGCGTGGACGGTCCACTCGGCTTCGGGGTAGGCGGTGTCGGGGCGGGAGTGGACGCTGACGGGGCGGCGGCCGTCGGCGGCGGGTGGGCCGACGCGTACCTGGAGTTGGACGGCCTCGCGTTCGGCGATGTCGAGCGGGGCTGTGAGGGTGAGGTCGTGGACGCGGTCGCAGCCCGCCTCGTCACCGGCCCGCAGGGCGAGTTCCAGGAAGGCGGTGCCGGGGAGCAGGACGCGGCCGTGGACGACGTGGTCGGCGAGCCATGGTTGCCGGGCGGGGGTCAGCCGGCCGGTGAGGACGACGCCCTCGCCGTCGGCCAGGTCGACGGTGGCGGCCAGCAGGGGGTGGCCGGACGCGCCGAGACCGAGTGCGGTGGCGTCTCGGGCGCGGCCGGTGCCGGTGGGCCAGTAGGGCTGCCGTTCGAAGGCGGTGGTGGGCAGGTCGACGCGGCGGGCGCCGGTGCCCTGGTAGAGGGCGGCCCAGTCGACGGTTCCGGCGGCGCTGGCGGTGTGCAGCCGGGCCAGGCCGGTGATCAGGGACAGTTCCTCGGGGCGGTCGGCGCGCAGGAGCGGTACGGCGGTCGTCTCGGGGTCGGCCAGGGCCTGTTGGGCAGGCGGGACGTTCGCAACAGGCCCTAGGGTCTCCTCGACGAGGGGGCTGAGCACGCCGTCGGGGCCGAGTTCGAGGTGGGCGCGTACGCCTTGGGCGGCGAGGGTGCGTACGGCGTCGGCGAACCGCACGGTGGCGACGGTGTGCCGGGTCCAGTGGTCGGGATCGCGCAGTTCGCGGGCGGTGGCGGTGCGGCCGGTGACGGTCGAGACGACGGGCAGCCGTGGCTCGTGGAAGGTGAGCCCGGCGGCAACGGCACGGAAGTCGTCGAGGACGGGCGCCATCAGCGGTGAGTGGAAGGCGTGCGAGACGGCGAGCCGGTGGGTGCGGTGCCCGGCGTCGCGGAGCCGGCCGGCAGCCGCGAGTACGGCGTCCTCGGCGCCGGACAGGACCACGGAGGCCGGGCCGTTGACGGCGGCGAGCGCGACGTCGTCCCCGAGCAGCGGACGCACCGCGTCCTCGGACGCCGCCACGGCGACCATGGCGCCGCCCTCGGGCAGCGCCTGCATGAGGCGGCCGCGGGCGGTGACGAGGGCACAGGCGTCCTCGACGGACAGCACACCGGCGACATGCGCGGCGGTGATCTCGCCGATGGAGTGCCCGGCGACGAAGCCGGGGCGCACACCCAGCGATGCGGCGAGCCGGTACAGGGCGGTCTCGACGGCGAAGAGGGCGGGCTGGGCGTGTTCGGTGCGGTGGAGCGCGGTCTCGTCGCCGCCCCACATGACGTCCCGCAGGGCGGGGTCGAGGTGGCCGAGCAGCTCGTCGAGTGCTTCGGCGAACACGGGGAAGCGGTCGTACACCTCGCGTCCCATGCCGAGGCGTTGGCTGCCCTGGCCGGTGAAGAGGACCGCGAGGCCGCCCTCTGTGGCGGTGCCGCGGGCCAGTTCGCGCGGTCCGTCCTCGTGCGGCAGGAGCACGGCGCGGTGTTCCAGGTGGCCGCGTCCTGTGGCGAGGGAGTGGCCGACGTCCCGTGCGGCCAGGCCGGAGGCGGCGGCCGTGACCCGGTGGAGCTGGGTGTCGAGGCCGGTGGCGGTGCGCGCGGACACCGGCCATGGTGTCAGGGCCGGGGTGGGTGGGACGTCGGGTTCCTCGGCGGGCGGGGCCTGTTCGAGGACGACGTGGGCGTTGGTGCCGCTGATGCCGAAGGAGGACACGCCGGCGCGGCGTGGGGCGTCGGTGTGCGGCCAGGGCGTGTTGGCGGTGAGGAGGCGTACGGAGCCGGCGGTCCAGTCCACGTTGGGGGTGGGCTCCTGGGCGTGCAGGCTGCGGGGGAGCAGACCGGCCCGCAGGGCCATGACGGTCTTGATGACGCCGGCGACTCCGGCGGCGCCCTGGGTGTGGCCGATGTTGGACTTCACCGAGCCCAGCAACAGGGGCCGTTCGCGGTTCTGGCCGTAGGTGGCGAGGAGGGCCTGGGCCTCGATGGGGTCGCCCAGTGTGGTGCCCGTGCCGTGGGCCTCGACGGCGTCGATCTGGTCGGGGGTGAGGCCGGAGTTGTCGAGGGCGGCGCGGATGACGCGTTGCTGTGCGGGCCCGTTGGGGGCGCTGATGCCGTTGGAGGCGCCGTCCTGGTTGACGGCGGTGCCGCGGACCACGGCGAGCACGGGGTGGCCGTTGCGCCGGGCGTCGCTGAGGCGTTCCAGTACGAGGACGCCGGCGCCCTCGCTCCAGCCGACCCCGTCGGCCGCGGCGGAGAACGGCTTGCAGCGGCCGTCGGAGGCGAGGCCGCCCTGGGCGGTGAAGGACACGAAGGTGCCCGGGGTGCACATGACGGTGGCGCCGCAGGCGAGGGCGAGGGCGGACTCGCCGGTGCGCAGCGACTGCACGGCCCAGTGCAGGGCGACGAGGGAGGAGGAGCAGCCGGTGTCGACGGTGACGGCGGGCCCCTCCAGGCCGAGGACGTAGGAGATGCGCCCGGAGATCACTCCGGCGGCGTGGCCGGTGGTGGCGTAGACCTCCATGTTCTCGCGGGCTTCGGCGACGACCTTGCCGTAGTCCTGGATGGTCGTGCCGGCGAAGACGCCGGTGCGGCTGCCGCGCAGTGCGGTGGGGGCGATGCCGGCGCGTTCCAGGGCCTCCCAGGCGGTCTCCAGCAGGAGCCGCTGCTGGGGGTCCATGGCGAGGGCCTCGCGGGGGGCGATGCCGAAGAACGCCGGGTCGAACTCGGTCATCGCGTCGAGGAAGCCGCCTTCGCGCGCGCGGCTGCGGCCGGGTCCGTCGCCGGTGAGGCGGGCCAGGTCCCAGCCGCGGTCGGTGGGGAACGGGCCGATGGCGTCCCGTCCGTCGACGACGAGTTCCCACAGGTCTTCCGGGGAGGCGACGCCGCCGGGGTAGCGGCAGCCCATGCCGACGACGGCGACCGGTTCGACGGCTGCCGAGATCAGCTGCTGGTTGTGCCGCCGCAGCCGCTCGTTCTCCTTCAGGGAGGTCCGCAGCGCCTCGACGTAGGGGTTGGGTGTGTTCAAGGCGGGCTCTCTCAAGTCGGGCGGGGCGTCAGTCCGAGGTGGTCTCGGCCGCGAGCCGCAGCAGGCTCTCGCCGTCGAGGGCGTCCAGGTCGTGGGGTGCGTGCGGGCCAGTGTCGCCGGTCGGGGTGCCGGTGGTCGGGGGGTCGCCGTCGGCGAGTTGCAGGATGAGGTCCAGCAGTCCGGCGTTGCGCAGCCGGGCGGGTGGGATGGCGGCGAGGGCGGCACGCACTGGGGCGTCCGGGTCGTCGCCGGGGGCGGTGGCGGCCGGGGCGTCGGGGAAGAGTTCGGTGCGCAGGTGGGCGGCGACGGCCGTGGCGTTGGGGTGGTCGAAGACGAGGGAGGCGGGCAGGGCGAGGCCGGTGACGGCCTTGAGCCGGTTGCGCAGTTCGACGGCGCTGACGGAGTCGAAGCCGAGGTCGCGCAGGGCGCGTTCGGCGGGTACGGCGTCGGCGCCCACGTGGCCGAGGGTGGCGGCGGCCTCGGTGCGGACGAGGTCGAGGAGCAGACGGGTGCGTTCGACGTCGGGCAGTTCGGCGAGCCGGTCGCGCAGGCCGGGGCCGTCCTCGGGTTCGGGGACGTCGGCGGACCCGGGTTCGGTGGCCGGCGCCAGTTCGGACAGCAGCGGGCTGGGCCGGGCCGCGGTGAAGGCGGGCAGGAACGCCGCCCAGTCGGTGGCCGTGACGGTCAGGCCGGTCATGTCCTCGTCGAGGGCGCGTTGCAGGGCGGTGAGCGCGGTGTCGGGGTCCATGGGGTGGACGCCGCGGCGCGCGAGGTCGGCGGCGAGGCCGGGTTCGGTGGCCATGCCCGTCTCGCCCCAGGCGCCCCAGGCGAGGGAGGTGGCGGGCAGGCCGGCGGCGCGGCGGTGCCGGGCGAGTGCGTCGAGATAGGCGTTGGCGGCGGCGTAGGCGGGCTGGCCTCCGCTGCCCCAGGAGGCGGCGCCGGAGGAGAACAGCACGAACGCGTCGAGGTCGCGGTCGGCGGTGAGGTCGTGGAGGTGGCGGGCGCCGAGCAGTTTGGCGCTGAGCAGCGCCTGCAGGGTGTCCGGGGTGAGGGCGGTGGTGTCGCTGTCTCCGTCGGAGACGCCGGCGGCGTGGATGACGGTGGTCAGCGGCTGGTCGGCGGGCAGCGCGTCGAGGTGGGCGGCGAGGGCGGCCCGGTCGGCGGTGTCGCAGGCGGCCACGGTGACGCGGGCGCCGCGTTCGGTGAGCTGTTGGGTGAGGGTGCCGGCGCCGGGGGCGTCCGGGCCGCGTCGGCTGAGGAGCAGGACGTGGGCGGCGCCCCGGGCGACGGCCCAGTGGGCGAGGCGGCTGCCGAGGGCGCCGGTGCCGCCGGTGACGAGGGCGGTGCCGCCGGTGCGCCAGGGCTGTGCCGCGGTGGGTTCCCCGGCGGGGACGAGCCGGCGGGCGTGGGCGCCCGAGGGGCGCAGGGCCAGCTGGTCCTCGGTGGTGTCGGCGGTGAGCAGCGCGGCGAGCAGGGCGCCGGAGCGGGTGTCGACGGTGTCCGGCAGGTCGGCCAGGCCGCCCCACAGGGCGGGGTGTTCCAGGGCGGCGACCCGGCCGAGTCCCCACAGGGTGCCTTGGGCGGGGTGGCGGACGAGGTCGCCGGGTACGGCGGCGACGGCTTCCCGGGTGAGGCACCACAGCCGGGCTCCGGTGGGCCGGTCGGCGAGTGCCTGGAGCAGGGCGACGGTCGCGGCGAGCCCGGCGGGCACCGCCGGGTGACGGGTGTCGGCGGGGTCCTCGGCGAGGCCCAGCAGGGAGACCACGACCGTGAGGTGTGGGGGGAGCGCCGCGGCGAGGGTGGTGCGGTCGGCGGTCGCGGGGTCGACGTCCACGCGGGCGGTGCCGGGTCCCAGGGCGGCGACGACGGCGGCCACCCAGGGGTCGGCGGTGTGCGTGTCCGGGACGACGACCAGTGTCCCGGCGGACGGTGCCTGTTGGGGCACCAGGCGGTCGGCGGGCGGCGCCGTGGCCGTGAGGGGCGTCGGGTGCCATGTCTCCCGGTAGCTCCAGGACGCGGCGAGCGTCCGGCGCCGGGAGCGCTGCCGCCAGTCGGCGAGGGCGGGCAGGACGGCGGCGAGTTCGGGCTCGCCGGCTCCGGTCTCGGCGGCGAGGCGGGCGGTGTCGGCGTCGTCGACGAGGTCCCAGAAGGCGCTGTCCTCGCCGGCGGCGGCCTGCGCGGGGGCCGTGTCCGGGGTGGGCCAGTAGCGGCGGCGCTGGAAGGGGTAGGTGGGCAGCTCGACGGCCGGTTCGGAGCGGGCGGCGGAGGGGAAGCAGGGCCGCCAGTCGACGGGCAGGCCCACCGTCCAGGCGGCCGCCGCCGACAGCAGGAAGGCGCGGGCGTCGCCGGCCTGACGGCGCACCGATCCGAGGACGACGGCGTCCTCGGCGCCCGCCGCCTCACAGGTCTCGCCGATCGCGCCGGCCAGGACGGGGTGCGGGCTGCTTTCGACGAAGACCCGGTGTCCGGCGGCGAGCAGGGCGCGGGTGGCCGCCTCCATGCGTACGGTCTGCCGCAGGTTGCGGTACCAGTAGCCGGCGTCGAGGGCGGTGGTGTCGAGGCGCCCGCCGGTGACCGTGGAGTAGAACGGCACGCTGGCCGGGCGCGGGTTCAAGTGCCCCAGGGCGGCCAGGAGTTGTTCCTTCACGGCCTCGGTCTGTGGGCCGTGCCCGGCGATGTCGGACTTGACGTCCTTGGTGCGCAGGTTGCTGCTCGCGCACACGTCGCGAAGTTCGTCGAGGGCGCCGTTCTCTCCGGAGACGACGACCATGGAGGGCCCGTTGAGGACGGCCACGCCGACCCGTCCGGGCCACGCCTGAAGGAGGGGTTCGACCTGCTCGACGGGCGCGAACACCGTCATCAGGCCGCCCAGCCCGCCGAGTTCGAGCATGGTCCGGCCGCGCAGCGCCACCAGCCGGGCCGCCTCCTGGAGTGTGAAGGCGCCGGCCACATGGGCGGCGGCGATCTCACCCTGCGAGTGGCCGACGACGGCACCGGGTTCCACGCCGAGAGAACGCCAGAGGGCGGCGAGCGCGACCATGGTGGAGAACAGCGCGGGCTGCACGACGTCGGCCCTGTCCAGTACGTCGGGGTCGTCGCCCTCGCCGCGCAGCACGTCGACGAGCGAGAAGTCGACGTAGGGGGCGAGGGCGTCGGCGCAGTCGTCGACGGTGGTACGGAACACCCGTGAGGTGTCGTACAGTTCGCGGCCCATGCCCCACCACTGGGAGCCCTGGCCGGGGAAGACGAACACCGGGCCGGTGGCGGTGCCGGCGGTCGTGCCGCGGACGACGGCGGGGTCGGCGGTGCCGGTGGCCAGGGCGTCCAGCGAGTCCAGGAGCCGGGCGCGGTCGTGGCCGAGGACGACGGCACGGTGCTGGTGGGCGGCGCGGGTGGTGGCGAGCGACCAGCCGGCCGCCGCGGGCGCGGTCTCGGGCCGGGAGCGCAGGAAGGCACCTGTGCGGGCGGCCTGTTCGGCGAGCGCGGGAGCGGTCCGGGCGGACAGGAGCAGGGGCACGTCGGGGGTGTCGACCGGTGGCGTCACCTCCGCGGTGGGCTCCGCCACGGCCTGTGTCGAAAGTGGCGCCTGCCGGGCGGACGACGCCACTTTCGACACAGGCCCTGGCTGCGGGGGTGCTTGCTCCAGCACGACATGGGCGTTGGTGCCGCTGATGCCGAACGCGGACACGGCGGCGCGGCGGGGCCTTCCGGTGTCGGGCCACTCCTCGGCGGACCGCAGCAGACGTACGGCGCCCGTGGTCCAGTCGACGCGGGTGGAGGGCGTGTCGGCGTGCAGGGTGCGCGGCGCGATGCCGTGTTCGAGGGCCAGCACGGTCTTGATGACGCCGACCGCGCCGGCCGCCGCCTGTGTGTGGCCGATGTTGGACTTCACCGACCCCAGCAGCAGCGGGTACGTGCGGTCGTGCCCGTAGGCGGCGAGGAGGGCCTCGGCCTCGATGGGGTCGCCGAGCCGGGTGCCGGTCCCGTGGGCCTCGACGGCGTCCACGTCGGCCGGGCCGAGCCGGGCGTCGGCCAGGGCCTCGCGGATGACGCGCTGCTGGGCGGGCCCGTTGGGCGCGGTGAGCCCGTTGGAGGCGCCGTCCTGGTTCACGGCCGACCCGCGGATCACGGCCCGTACCCGGTGGCCCCGGCGCCGGGCCTCGCTGAGGCGTTCGACGACGAGGAGGGCGACGCCCTCGGAGTAGCCGGTGCCGTCGGCGTCCTCGGAGAACGCCTTGGAGCGGCCGTCGCGGGCGATGGCGCCGAGCCGCTGGATGCGGGCGAAGCTCGCCGAGTCGGTCATCACGGTGACGCCGCCGGCGAGGGCGAGCGCGCACTCGCCGTCGCGGACGGCGCGCACCGCCTGGTGCAGGGCGACCAGCGAGGAGGAGCAGGCGGTGTCGACGGTGACCGCGGGGCCGTTCAGGCCGAGGGTGTAGGAGACGCGGCCGGACAGGGCGCTCGCGGCGAGGCCGGTGGCGGCGTGGCTCTCGGTGCGCTCGGCGGAGCCGCTGACCACATGGGCGTAGTCCTGTCCGTTGCTGCCGACGAAGACGCCGGTGCGGGTTCCGCGCAGGGTGTGCGGGTCGATGCCGGCCCGTTCCACGGCCTCCCAGGCGGTCTCCAGCAGGAGCCGCTGCTGGGGGTCCATGGTGACCGCCTCGCGCGGGGAGATCCCGAAGAAGGCCGCGTCGAAGTCGTGGGCGTCGTACAGGAATCCGCCTTCGAGGCGCCCGCCGTCCGCGAACTCCGTCAGGTCCCAGTCGCGGTCGGCGGGGAAGGGCCCGATGGCGTCGCGTTCCTCGGCGAGCAGGTCCCACAGGAGTTGCGGGGAGTCTGCGCCGCCGGGCAGCCGGCAGGCCATGCCGACGATCACGACCGGGTCGTCCGCGTCGTCGGCGTCGTCGGCGTCGTCGCGGGATCCGGACGGTCCGACGGGTGCGGCTGTCACGGGGTCCTCGCCGGTGCCGGTCAGGGCGGCCAGCAGATGGTCGGCGAGTTCGCGCGGGGTGGGGTGGTCGAAGACGACTCCGGCGGCGAGAGACAGTCCCGTCGCGGCGACGAGCCGGTTGCGCAACTCCACGGCGGTCAGCGAGTCGAACCCGGAGGCCCGAAACGCCCGGTCGGGGGGTACGTCAGCGGCCCGCCGGTGACCGAGGGCGCCGGCGGCCGCGGTGCGCACCGCGTCCAGGACGAGCGTGGCGTGTTCGGCGGGCGGTGCCGTGCGCAGCCGGTCGGCCAGGGGCGTCGTAGCCGCGTCCGGTGCGGGGAAGGCGTCCGGGGCCGGTACGGCGGGGTGGCCGTCGAGGACCGGGCTGCGGCGCGGGCCGCCGCGCAGTGCCGCGGCGAGGGGGGCGAGGTCGGCGACCAGGAGGGCGGGGTGGGGCTCGGCGGTGGCTTCCAGCAGGGCGGTCAGGGCCAGTTCGGGGTCGAGGCCGCCCAGGCCGGACCGTCGGCCCTGCGCGTCGTCGAGCTGGGCGGCCATGCCGGCGCCGCGCCAGGCCGCCCAGGCGATCGACACGGCGGGCAGCCCCTCGGCGCGGCGGCGGGCGGCGAGGGTGTCGAGGACGGTGTTGGCCGCCGCGTAGGTGGCCTGGCCGGGGTTGCCGAGGGCGCCGGACACCGAGGAGAACAGCACGAACGCCGACAGGTCCTGGTCTCTGGTCAGTTCGTCGAGGTGGAGCGCGGCGGTGGTCTTGGC
Organism: Streptomyces bluensis; assembly: GCF_014650715.1. GTDB lineage: Bacteria > Actinomycetota > Actinomycetes > Streptomycetales > Streptomycetaceae > Streptomyces > Streptomyces bluensis. Next base: position 11,365 of record NZ_BMVM01000036.1, read on the forward strand.
GCGGAACACGTCGGTGAACCGGCCCGGGGTGAGCCGGTCCAGCACGCCGTCGTCGAGGACCCCCGCGGCGTGCACGACGGCGGTCAGCGGCTGCTCGGCGGGGATCGCGGCGAGCAGCGCGGCGAGCGCGTCCCGGTCGGCGACGTCGCAGGCGGCGATGTCCACCGCGCAGCCGGCCTCGGCCAGCTCCTGTCTCAGGGCGTCCGCGCCCGGCGCGTCCGGGCCGCGGCGCGAGACCAGCAACAGGCGCTCGGCACCCTCCTCGGCGAGCCGACGCGCGACCTGTGCGCCGAGGCCGCCGGTGCCGCCCGTGACGAGGGTGGTGCCGGCGGGACGCCACCCGGTGGGCGCGGGGCCGGGCTCGGGCTCCCGTCGAGGCGCCGGTACGAGCCGCCGGACCACGGCTCCGGTGGCGCGTACGGCCACCTCGTCCTCGCCGTGCGAGGCCGTGAGGGCGGCCAGCGCGAGGGCGACGGTGTGCGGGGTGGGGTCGTCGGCGGGCAGGTCGAGCAGGCCGCCCCAGCGGTCGGGGATCTCCCGGGCGGCGACCCGGCCGAGCCCCCAGACAGCGGCCCCGGCCAGGCCACGGGCCCGGTCGCCCTCGGCGGCGTGCACGGCGTCACGCGTCGCACACCATACGGGTGCCCGCAGCCCGGCGTCACCGGTCGCCTGAACGGCCGTCAGCGCGGCGAGGAGGCCGGGCGGCACGTCCGCCGCGTCGGCATGTTCCAGCGCGGTGAGGCACAGGATGCCCGTCGGCTCGCTGTCGACCGCCGTGTCCCGCAGCAGTGCGGCGAGCGTGGCACGGTCCGCGCCGGTGGGGCAGCGGACCGGTAGGGCCGCCGTGCCGAGGGCGTGGGCCAGGGCGGCTGCCCAGGGGTCGTCGTGCTCGGGCAGGAGGAGCAGCCAGGGGCCGGTCGTCCCACTGGGCGGCGGGAGGGTGTACGGCTGCCAGTGCTCGCGGTGGCGCAGGGCGTCCAGCACGGCCCGGTCGCGGTGCCGGGACCGCCAGGACAGCAGGGCGGGCACGACGGAGCGGACGGCGTCCTCCGGGACGCCGAGGCGGCCCGCGAGCGCGGCGGGTTCGGTGCGGCCGAGCGCCGACCACAGGTCCGTGCCGTCCGCCTCCCGGTGGGCGTGGCGGAAGGGGAAACGGCTGCGGCGGAACGGGTAGGTGGGCAACGCGACCCGCTCGGCCCCGGTCCCGGCGAACAGGGCCGTGAAGTCGACCGGGACGCCGTGGACGTACAGCCTGGCCAGGGCCGTGACGGCGGAGTGCTCCTCGTCCGGACCGCCGTGCAGCAGCGGTGTGACGACGGCGCCGGGCGGCAGGTTCTCCTGCGCGAGGGCGGCGAGGACGCCGCCGGGGCCCACCTCCAGCCAGGCGCCGACGCCGTGCTCGGCCAGGGTGCGCACACCGTCGGCGAAGCGGACGGTCTCGCGCAGATGGCGTACCCAGTAGTCGGGGGTGGTCAGTTCGCCGGGCTCGGCGAGCCGTCCCGTGACGTTGGAGACGACGGGCAGGGTGGGTTCGGCGAAGGACAGCTCCGCGACGGCCGCACGGAACGGGTCGAGCGCGGGTTCCATCAGCGGTGAGTGGAAGGCGTGCGACACCCGCAGGCGCGCGGTGCGGTGCCCGGCCCCGGCCAGGCGGGCCGCGACCGTGTCCACCGCCTTGTCGGGGCCGGAAAGGACCACGGAACGCGGCCCGTTGACGGCGCCCAGGGCTACGCCGTCGGTGAGCAGCGGGCGGACCTCGTCCTCACCGGCGGCCACGGCGGCCATCGCGCCGCCGGCCGGCAGGTCCTGCATCAGGCGGGCCCGCGCGGACACCAGGCGGCAGGCGTCGGCCAGGGACAGCACCCCGGCGACGTGGGCGGCGGCGATCTCGCCGACGGAGTGGCCCATGAGGTACTCGGGCCGTACGCCCCAGGAGACCATGAGCCGGTACAGGGCGACCTCGACGGCGAACAGCGCGGGCTGCGCGAACTCCGTGCGGTGCAGCGTCCCTTCGTCCTCGCCCCACATCGCCGGCCGCACGCGCGGGTCGAGCCCGGCGAGGACCTCGTCCAGGGCCGCGTCGAACGCCGGGAAGCGGGTGGCGAGTTCGCGTCCCATGGCGAGGCGCTGGCTGCCCTGCCCGGAGAACAGGACGGCGACGGACGGCTCGTCGACCGTCACGGCCTCGGCGAGCGGCGGGGCGCCTGCGGCGGAGCCGAGCAGCACGGCCCGGTGCTCGAAGGAGGACCGTCCGGCGGCCAGCGAGTGGCCGACGTCGAGCGGGTCGTGACCGGTGGCCCGCTCGCGGACGCGGGCCATGTGGTCGGCGAGGGCCTCGGCGCTGCGGGCGGACAGCGGCCAGGGCACCGCGCGTGCGGGCGACGGGGCCGGCTCGGCTGCCGGTCGCGGGTCGGGGGCCGCCTCCAGGATGACGTGGGCGTTGGTGCCGCTGATGCCGAACGCGGACACGGCGGCCCGCCGGGGTCGGCCGGTGCGCGGCCAGTCGGTGGGCTGCCGCAGGAGTTCGACGTGCCCGGCCGTCCACTCGACGGCGCCGGTCGGCTCGTCCGCGTGCAGGGTGCGCGGCAGCCTTCCGTGCCGCATCGCCAGCACCGTCTTGATCACGCCGGCGACGCCCGCGGCGGCCTGGGTGTGTCCGATGTTGGACTTCAACGAGCCGAGCAGCAGCGGCCGTTCGCGGTCCTGGCCGTAGGTGGCGAGCAGCGCGGACGCCTCGACGGGGTCGCCGAGCCGGGTGCCGGTGCCGTGCGCCTCGACGGCGTCCACGTCGGCGGGGGCGAGTCCGGCGGCGGCCAGGGCCTGCCGGATGACCTGTTGCTGGGCGCGGCCGCTGGGGGCGGTCAGGCCGTTGGAGGCGCCGTCCGAGTTGACGGCGGTGCCGCGGACGAGCGCCAGGACGGGGTGCCCGTGGCGGCGGGCGTCGGACAGGCGCTCCACGACGAGGACGGCGACGCCCTCGGACCAGCCCGTGCCGTCGGCAGCCGCGGAGAACGCCTTGCAGCGGCCGTCGGGGGCGAGTCCGCCCTGCCGGCTGAACTCGGCGAAGACGGCCGGGTCGGACATCACCGTGACGCCGCCGACGACGGCCAGTTCGGTCTCTGAGGTCCGCAGGGCCTGCACGGCGGTGTGCAGGGCGACCAGCGAGGAGGAGCAGGCGGTGTCGACGGTCAGGGCCGGGCCTTCGAGGCCGAGGACGTAGGCGAGCCGGCCCGACAGGACGCTGGCGGCGGTGCCGGTCATGACGTGTCCGGCGCCGGGGCCGGGGCCGGGTCCGGGGCGACCGGAGTCCCACTGGTAGGTGCCCGCGTACACGCCGGTGCGGCTGCCGCGCAGGGACTGCGGGTCGATACCGGCGTTCTCCAGGGCCTCCCAGGCGACTTCGAGGAACAGGCGCTGCTGTGGGTCCATCGTGGCCGCCTCGCGGGGCGAGATGCCGAAGAACTCCGCGTCGAATACGTCGGCGCCGTCGAGGAACCCGCCACCGCGCGCGGTGCTCTCGGCGAGCAGCGCGGTCAGGTCCCAGCCGCGGTCGGCGGGGAAGCCGGTGACGGCGTCCCCGCCGGTGTCGACGAGCCGCCACAGGTCGTCGGGCGAGGTGACGTCTCCGGGCAGGCGGCAGCCCATGCCGACGACGGCGACGGGGTCGTCACCGGACGCTCCGGGGGCGCGGTCCGTCTCCAGTTCCTCGATGCGCCGGTGGGCACGGCGCAACTCCGCCGTGACGCGTCGGAGGTAGTCGACGACGGTGTCCTGCTGCTCTTCCTGCACGGGATGTCCCATCGCGTCGGCGGAGGGGTACGGGGCCTGCGGGTGGGGGTGGCCCTCTGGGGTCAGTGAGGTCATCGGGGATCGCTGGCTTCGGGAGGTGGGGGTGCCGCCCTGGAGCGCCGGTCAGCCGGTCATCGGACCGGAAACTCCTTGTCGATCGGGAACTCCTGGTCGATGAGGTCCAGCAGCCGGTCGACGGGGGCGGCGGCGATATCGGCGGCGTCCGCCGTGGCGGGGCCTCCGTTGCTTCGGCCGACGTGGCCGCCGTTGCTGCCGTGGCCGCCGTTGACGCGGACTCCTGGTGCGGGCTGCGGGGCACGGTGGCCGAGGTCGGCCAGCAGGGCTTCGAGGCGGTGTACGGCGCGGCGGCGTGCGGGGTGGTCGCCGGGCAGGTCGCGCAGGGCCTGTTCGAAGCCGGCGGGCCAGTCGGGCAGGGGGCGGGGCTGCTCGTCGAGGTGCTCGGCGAGCCGGGCGGCGAGCGCGGCCGGGGTGGGCTGGTCGTAGAACAGGGTGGCCGGAAGGTCCAGGCCGGTGGCCTTGCCGAGGCGCACCCGCAGCTCGGTCTCGGCGTAGGAGTCGAAGCCCAGCGAGCGCAGGGCGAGGCGGGGTTCGACACGGCCGGGGTCGGCGTGCCCGAGGGCGGCGGCGGCCTCGGCGCGCACCAGGGCGAGCAGCGCGCGGACCCGGCGCGGGCCGGTGAGGGCGCGTAGTGCGTCGGGGTCGGCGGCGGGCAGGTCGCCGGTCCGGGCGGGGGCGGGCGAGGCGGTCGGGTGCGACGGAGTGGGCCAGTGGCGTTCGCGCTGGAAGGGGTACGTCGGCAGTTCGGTGCGGCGGGCGCCGGTGCCGGTGAACAGGGCGGGCCAGTGCACGTCGCTGCCGGTGACGTGCAGTCGGGCGAGCGCGGTGAGCAGCGCCGTCTCGGGGTCGGTGCCGGCGCGCTGGGCGGCGACGGTCACCGCGCCGCTGCCCGCGAGCAGTGCGACGGTGCTGTCGGTGAGGGTGGCGTCCGTGCCCACGTCGAGGAAGGTGCGCACGCCCGCGTCACGCAGGGCGGTGACGGCGTCGGCGAACCGTACGGTGCCGCTCACCTGGCCGCTCCAGTGGGCGGGCGAGGCGAGGTCGGTGCCGGTGACGCGGGCGCCGGTCAGGGTGGACACGACCGGGATGCGGGGCGTGCGCGGTGCGAGGCCGGCCAGATCGCGGCGGAACGCGTCGAGGGCGTCGGCCACGAGCGGGGAGTGCGGTCCGTGCGGGGCGGGGAGGGCGGTGGTGGTGCGTCCCTCGGCCGCGAAGGAGTCGGCGATACGGGCGACTTGCCGCGCCGCGCCGGAGAGGACGAGCCGGTCGGGGCCGTCGACGGCGGCGAGGGCGACGTCCGGGGTGAGCAGCGGTGCCACCTCGGCCTCGGTGGCGCGTACGGCGACGGTGGCGGCGGACCCGAGCCGCTCGGCCAGCCGGACCCGGGCGGCGACGACACGGCAGGCGTCGGTGAGGGACAGCGCGCCGGCGGCATGGGCGGCGGCTATCTCGCCGAGCCCGTGGCCCGCGACGTGGGTGGGTGTCCGGCCGAGGGACTCCAGGAGCCGGTACAGGGCGATCTCGTGGGCGAACAGGAGGGGTTCGGCGGTACGGGAGGCGCTGGGTGTGCCGGCCGTACCGGACGCGCCGGGTGTGCCGGGTTCGGGGGTGTCGCCGTTCAGGACGTCGGGCAGCGGTTCGGGCAGCAGCCCGTCGCACGCCTCGCGTACGGCGGTGAAGGCGCGCGCGAACACCGGGAACCGTTCGGCGAGGGCACGGGTCCGTGCGGCGTGCGGGGCGCCGCGTCCGGCGAACAGCACGGCGGACAGGCCGGGTTCGGCGACGCAGCGGGCCACGGTGGGCGTGCCGTCGGCGGAGGCCAGCAGCACGGCGCGGTACGGCAGCGCGGTGGCCCGTCCGGTGGCCAGCGAGTGGGCGATGTCGGCGCGGGCCCGGTCGTCGGCGGGGTCCAGCCGGCGCAGCCGGGCGACCGCCGCGTCCAGGGCGTTCTCCGACCGCGCGGAGACGGCCCAGGGCACGATGTGCGGGCTGCCGCCGGGGTCCTCGGCCGGGACGGGTGCGGGCGGTGCCTGTTCGAGGACGACATGGGCGTTGCTGCCGCCGATGCCGAAGGAGGAGACGGCGGCGCGGCGCGGCCTTCCGGTGGCGGGCCAGTCGGTGGACTCGGTGAGCAGCCGCGCCGAGCCCGCGGACCAGTCGACGGCCGGGGTCGGCTCGGACAGGTGCGGGGTGGCGGGCAGGATGCCGTGCCGCAGCGCGAGCACGGTCTTGATGAGGCCGGCGATGCCCGCGGCGGCCTGGGCGTGGCCGAGGTTGGCCTTCACGGAGCCGATGAGCAGCGGGTGTTCGCGCCCACGCCCGTAGGTGGCGAGGAGGGCCTCGGCCTCGACGGGGTCGCCGACGCGGGTTCCGGTGCCGTGCGCCTCCACGGCGTCGATGTCGCCGGGGCCGAGCCCCGCGTCGTGCAGGGCCAGGGCGATCAGCTCGCGCTGGGCGGAGCCGCTCGGCGCGGTCAGCCGGTCGGTGGCGCCGTCGGCGTTGACGGCGGTGCCGCGGATCAGGGCGAGGACGGGGTGGCCGCCGCGCCGGGCGTCGGAGAGGCGTTCCAGGACGAGGACGCCGACGCCCTCGGCCCAGGCGGTGCCGTCGGCGTCGGCGGAGAACGGCTTGCAGCGGCCGTCGGGGGCGAGGCCGCCCTGCCGGGCGTAACCGACGAGGCTGCGGGGCGTGGACAGTACGTTGGCCCCGCCGGTCAGGGCGAGTGTGCACTCCCCGGCGCGCAGGGCGCGGACCGCGCAGTGCAGTGCGGTCAGTGAGGAGGAGGACGCGGTGTCCAGGGTGAGCGCGGGGCCGCGCAGCCCGAGGACGTGGGCGAGGCGGCCGGAGGCGACGCCGGGCGCGGTGCCGGTGACGGCGTGCGCGGCGGCATCCTCGGGGGCACGCGCGGTGACCAGGGCGTAGTCCTCGCCGCTGACGCCGACGTAGACGCCGGTGCGGGTGCCGTGCAGCGACAACGGGTCGATTCCGGCCCGTTCCACGGCCTCCCAGGCGGTCTCCAGCAGCAGCCGCTGCTGGGGGTCGGTGGCGACGGCCTCACGGGGCGAGAGCCCGAAGAAACCGGCGTCGAAGTCGGCGACGCCGTCGAGGAATCCGCCGCGCCGGGGCACGGCGGCCCGGTCCGGGCCGTCGAGGGCGTCCGGGTCCCAGCCCCGGTCGGCGGGCAGCGGGCCGATGGTGTCGCCGCCTGCGAGGAGCAGTTCCCACAGCCCCTCGGGGTCGGTGATCCCGCCGGGCAGTCGGCAGGCCATGGCGACGACCGCGACCGGCTCGGCGGCGACCGGGTCGTGCAGGTCGAGGAACTCCAGTCCGGACAGGATGGTCATGCCGCACCGCCTCCGATGGTTCAAGCACTCAACGAGACTGTTGTGGAAGGTAGGTCGGGGCGGTCTCGGTTTTCCTTAGACCTGCCGGGCCTCCGCTCGGGCCCGCGGGATCAGTGCCCCTCGGACTCCAGCGTCCGCAGCCACTCCTCCATCAGCCGGGCCGTCTCGTGGGACTGTTCGGCGATGAGCGTCTGGTGGGTGGCGTCGATCATGCGGGTGGTGTGGGCCGGCACGGGCGGGGCCTCGTCGCCGCGGTCGACCGCGGGCATGGAGGTGGTGCAGCGGATCAGGAGGCTCGGCACGCCGGTCTTGTAGCGTTCCGCGCCGCCCTTGGTCATCCGCAGGAACCACTGGGCCATCGCCGACAGCCGGGCGCTGTCGAGTTTCACCGCCGGCTTGTCCATGTCGGCGAGGTAGTTCTCGTGGAAGAGGTCCCAGTCGACGCCCTCCCCCGCCTGGTACGCGAGGCTGAGCGTGTCGAGCATGATCACGCCCTCGGGCCGGATGCCCCAGGTCTCCTCCAGTACGCCCGCCGCGCGGTAGGCGAAGGTGCCGCCCATGGAGTAGCCGACGAGGACGAACGGCTCTCCCTCGCTGGCCAGCAGGGCGCTCTCGGCGATGAGCCGTACGGCGGCCTCGCTGTCGGCGGGCAGCGCCTCGCCCTCCGCGAAGCCGAGCAGCGGCAGCGCGCTGACGTGCCGGCTGCCGCGGAACGGGGCCGCCATACGGGCGTACTGGTGCACGCCGCCGGTGGCGCCGGGCGCGCTGACGCAGATCAGCCGGGGCAGCGCGGGTCCCTCGGCCAGGGCTACGGGCTGCGGCAGTTCCGGTACCTCGGCGGTCAGCGTGACCTGGGGGCGGGTCGCGGCGACCGCCATCAGCAGCCTCATGGCCTCCAGGGTCTTTCCGTTCCTGACGGTGTCGAAGAACAGGTTGACCACGGAGTCGGGGGCGCTGTCCCGGGCGTTCGCGGTGAGGGTGCCGGGGCCGGCCGCCGCGCGGTCGCCGAGGGCGGCCACCTGGCCCTGGAGCCACTGGGCGAGCCGGGTGGGGGTGCGGTGGTCGAAGACCGCGGACGTCGGCACCCGCAGCCCGAGGGCTTCGCCGAGCTGGTTGCGCAACTCCAGGGCGATGAGCGAGTCGAAGCCCAGGGTGAGGAATTCGCGGCTGGGGTCCAGGGGCCCTTCCTCGCGTCGGCCGAGCAGCACCGCGGAGGTCTCCACGATGAGGTCGGTGAGCGCCGTGTGCTGCTCGGTGGCGTCGAGCCGGGCGAGCCGGTCGCGGAGTGTGGCGAAGGACCGGGTGGCGGTGGCGGCGGTGCGCCGGGCTCCGCCGAGCAGGCCGCGCAGCAGGGGCGGTACGTCGCCGCCGGGGCGGCTCCGGTCGATCCGCAGCGGTACGAGGTGGGCCTCGTCGCGGGTGAGCGCGGCGTCGAACAGGGCGAGCCCGAACTCCAGGCCGAGCGGCGGGGTCCCGGAGCGTTCCATGCGCTGCACGTCGGTCTCGGTGAGCTGCGCGGTCATGCCGGTGCGGCGGGCCCAGAACCCCCAGGACAGGGAGGTGGCGGGCAGCCCCCGTGCGCGGCGGTGCGCGGCGAGGGCGTCGAGGTAGGCGTTGGCGGCGGAGTAGCCGGCCTGGGCCTGGCTGCCGAGGACGCCGGAGACCGAGGAGTACAGGACGAACGCGGCGAGGTCCGACCCGCGGGTGGCGCGGTGCAGATGCCAGGCGCCGTCGGCCTTGGGGCGCAGCACGGCGGAGACCCGCTCGGGGGTGAGCGAGGGCAGCACGCCGTCGTCCAGGGCGCCCGCGGTGTGCACGACGGCGGTCAGCGGGTGGTTGGCGGGCACCGCGGCGAGCAGCGCGTCGACGGAGTCGGCGTCGGCGACGTCGCAGGCGGCGACGGTCACCGAGGCGCCGGCGTCGGTGAGTTCGGCCCGCAGGGCGTCGGCGCCGGGCGCGCTGTCACCGCTCCGGGACGCCAGCAGCAGGTGGCGTACGCCGTGCCGGGTGACCAGGTGCCGGGCGAGTTCGCCGCCGAGGCCGCCGGTGCCGCCGGTGATGAGGACGGTGCCGTCCGGGTTCCAGTCGGCGATGCCGCCGGTGGTGTCGGCCGGCTGATGGGCGGTGGTCCGGGCGAGCCTGGGCATGCGCGGGCGGCCGTCGCGGACCGCCCACTGTTCCTCCTCGGCGACGAGCAGGGCGGGCAGGGCGGTGGCGGAGGTTTCCGCGTCGTCGAGGTCGACCAGGACGAAGCGGCCCGGGTTCTCCGACTGGGCGGAGCGGACGAGGCCCCATACGGCGGCCGCGGCCGGGTCGGTCACGTCACCGCCGCCGGACGTGTCACCGCCGTCGGGGGCGACTGCGCCGCGCGTGACCAGGAGGAGCCGTGAGCGGTCGAGCCGTTCGTCGGCGAGCCAGTCCTGAAGCAGCGTCAGGGTCCGGTGGACGGTGTCGTGCACGGCGTCGGGTCCTTCACCGCCGGTGACGGAGAGGAGGAAGCCGTGCGGGACGGGGCCGTTGTCGCCGTCCTCGCCGATGGCGGCGGCGAAGGTGCCGGCGTAGGCGACCACGCTCTCCCCGGCCAGCGCCAGGGCCTGGCCGAGGCCGTGGCCGTCGTCGCCGACGACGGCCCAGCGGGCGCCCGCGGGTGCGGGCAGGTCGGCCGGCGCGGGTTCCCAGGTGAGGTGCAGCAGGGCGTCGCCCGGGTCGTCGGCCGGGGTGGCGGTGGGCCGGTCGGTGCCGGCGCGCAGGGTGAGGGTGCCGACGGTGACGACGGGGTCGCCCTCGACGTCGGTCGCGGCGATGGTGAGGGTGTCGGGTCCGGTGCGGACGATGCGGGCGCGCAGCACGGTGGCGCCGGAGGCGTGCAGGGTGACGTCCTGCCAGCCGAACGGCAGCATCCGCTCGTGGTTCTCCTCGCCCGCGTGGACGCCGGCGTGCAGGACGGCGTCCAGGAGCGCCGGGTGCAGTCCGAGGCCCTGGGTGGTGCCGGCCGGTTCGGGCAGGACGACCTCGGCGTAGGCGTCGTCGTCGAGCCGCCACACGCCGCGCAGCCCCTGGAAGGCGGGCCCGTAGTCGAGTCCGGCGCGGGCGTAGCGCTGGTAGAGGTCGCTGACGTCGACCTCGGTGGCGCCGGCGGGCGGCCACTCGGTGGTGTCGGGCGGGGCCGGGGTGGCGGGGTCGCGGGAGAGGACGCCGGTGGCGTGCAGCTGCCAGGGGGCGTCGCCGCGGGCCGGCCGGGAGTGGAACCGCAGGCCGCGCCGGCCCTCCTCGTCGGCGGCGTCGACCCGGACCTGCACCTGGACGGCTCCGCGTTCGGGCAGGACGAGCGGGGCGGCGATGGTGAGTTCGTCGACCCGGCCGCAGCCTGCGGCATCCCCCGCGCGGACGGCGAGTTCGAGGAATCCGGTGCCGGGGAAGAACACGGCGCCGGACACACGGTGTTGTCCGAGCCAGGGCTGTGCGGACAGGGACAGTGTGCCGGTGAGGACCAGGTCGCCGGAGTCGGCGACGGTGACGGCGGCGCCGAGCAGCGGGTGCCCGGTCGCGTCGAGGCCGGCACCGAACACGTCGGTGGTCGCGGCCCCGGCGGTGGGCCAGTACCGCTGCCGCTGGAAGGCGTACGTGGGCAGATCGACGGCCCGGGAACGGCCGGGGCCGGCCGCTGCCGCCCAGTCCACGGGGACGCCGCGGACGAAGGCTTCGGCGAGGGAGGTGAGCACCCGGTCCGTGCCGTCCTCGCCGCGCCGCAGCGTGCCGACGGCGACGGCGTCGGTGCCGGCCGCCTCGGCGCACGACTGGACGGCGCCGGTGAGCACGGGGTGCGGTCCGGACTCGACGAATCGTGTGCAGCCCTGTTCGAGGAGCGCGTGCACCGCGTCCGCGAACCGCACGGTCTGGCGCAGGTTGTGGTACCAGTACTCGGCGTCCATCGCGGCGGTGTCGAGGCGTTCGCCGGTGACCGTGGACAGCAGCGGGATCCGCGGGGCGCGGGGGGTGAGGGGCGCGAGGTCGGTGAGCAGGTCGGCGTGCAGGTCCGCGACGTGGGCGGAGTGGGAGGCGTAGTCGACGGCGATGCGCCTGACGCGGACGCCGTCGTCGGTGAGCCGGCCGAAGAACTCGTCGAGGGAGGCGGCGTCGCCACTGACGACGACCGCGTCGGGGGCGTTGACCGCGGCCAGGGACAGCCGCCCGTCCCAGGCGGCGAGGAGGGGCTCGACGTCGGCGGCGGGCAGCGGGACCGCGATCATGCCGCCGCGTCCGGCGAGCCGGCGGGCGATGGCCCGGCTGCGCAGGGCCACGACGCGGGCGCCGTCGGTCAGGGACAGCGCCCCGGCGACGACGGCCGCGGCGATCTCGCCCTGGGAGTGTCCGACGACCGCGTCCGGGGTGACGCCGTGCGCCTCCCAGACCGCGGCGAGCGCGACCATGACCGCCCAGGTGGCCGGTTGGACGACGTCCACGCGCTCCAGTGCGGGGGCGCCGTCGGCGCCGCGCAGGACGTCGGTGAGGGACCAGTCGGTGAATTCTGCGAGCGCGGCGGCGCATTCGGCGATGCGCGCGGCGAACACCGGGGACTCCTCCAGCAGCCGGGCACCCATGCCGGCCCACTGCGCGCCCTGCCCGGGGAAGACGAGCACGGTACGGCCCTCCCCGTCGGCGGTACCGCGCACGACGCCGGCCGTCACCGTGTCGCCCGCGGTGAGCGCGTCCAGTCCGGCGAGGAGGGCGTCGCGGCCGGTGCCGACGACGACCGCGCGGTGCTCGAAGACGGCCCGGTCGGTGGCGAGGGCGTGGGCGACGTCCGCGAGGTCCGGGGCGGGGTCGTGGGTGAGGCCGGCGGCGAGCGCGGCGGCCTGGCCGCGCAGGGCGGCGGGGGTGCGGGCGGACAGCACCCACGGCAGCGCGCGCTCGACCGTCGCGGCGCCCCTGTCGTCGTCCGGTGCCGACGGGACGGGCTCGGCGGCCTGTTCGAGGACGACGTGCGCGTTGGTGCCGCTGATGCCGAACGAGGACACGCCCGCCCGGCGGGGCCGGCCCGTGACCGGCCAGGGCCGGGCGCGGTCGAGCAGTTCCACCGGGCCCGTCGACCAGTCGACGTGCGACGACGGCGTCTCGACGTGCAGGGTGGGCGGCAGGGTGCCGTGGCGCAGGGCCATGACGGTCTTGATGACGCCGGCGACTCCGGCGGCGGCCTGGGTGTGGCCGATGTTGGACTTCACGGAGCCGAGCAGCAGCGGGCGGGCGCGCTCGGACGCCCCGAACACCGCCATCAGTGCCTCGGCCTCGATGGGGTCCCCGAGCGTCGTGCCGGTGCCGTGCGCCTCGACGGCGTCGATGTCCGCGGGCGTGAGTCCGGCGGCGCCGAGGGCCTGGCGGATGACGCGCTGCTGGGAGGGGCCGTTGGGGGCGCTGAGCCCGTTGGAGGCGCCGTCCTGGTTGACGGCGGAGCCGCGGACGACGGCGAGGACGCGGTGCCCGTGCCGTTCGGCGTCGGACAGCCGCTCCACGACGAGGACTCCGACGCCCTCGGACCAGCCGGTGCCGTCGGCCGCGTCGGAGAACGCCTTGCAGCGGCCGTCCCCGGCGAGGCCGCCCATGGCGGTGAAGCCGGAGAAGCTGGAGGAGCTGGTCATCACGGTGACGCCGCCGGCGAGGGCGAGTTCGCACTCGCCGCCGCGCAGCGCCTGGGCAGCCAGGTGCAGGGAGACCAGGGACGAGGAACAGGCCGTGTCGACGGTGGCCGCGGGCCCCTCCAGGCCGAACACGTAGGCGATACGGCCGGAGATGACGCTGGCCGCGAGGCCGGTACCGAGGTGGGTCGCCAAGTTCTCTGCGGTCCCGGCGGATCGGGAGACGAGTTCGGCGTAGTCCTGGCCGTTGGTGCCGACGAAGACGCCGGTGCGGCTGCCGCGCAGGGTGTGCGGGTCGATGCCGGCCCGCTCGAACGCCTCCCAGGTCGTCTCCAGCAGGACGCGCTGCTGCGGGTCCATCGCCAGGGCCTCGCGCGGGCTGATGCCGAAGAACTCCGGGTCGAAGTCGGCGACGTCGCTGAGGAATCCGCCCTCCGCGGTGGCGCTGTGCCCGCGGCCCGCCCCGGCGAGGACATCGAGGTCCCAGCCGCGGTCGGTGGGGAACGGGCCGATGGCGTCCCGGCCGCCCGCGACCAGCTCCCACAGGTCCTCCGGGGACCGGACGTCGCCAGGGAAGCGGCAGGCCATGCCGACGATCGCGAGGGGTTCGTCGGGGGCGGCCCGACCGGCCGGTAGCGGCGCGGGCGCCGCGACCGGCTCGCCGAGGACGGTGTCGAGGAGATGCTCGGCGAGGGTGCGGGGCCGCGGGTGGTCGAAGAGCAGACCGGCGGGCAGCGGCAGGCCGGTGACCCGGGCCAGCCGGGTGCGCAGCTCCATCGACGTCAGCGAATCGAACCCGAGGTCCTGGAAGGGCTTGTCCGGCCGGATCGCGGCGGGGTCGGGGTGGGCGAGGACGGCGGCGGCGTGGGTGCGCACCAGGTCGAGCAGCAGGGGCAACCGCTCACCGGGGGCCGTGGCGTGCAGCCGGTCCCGCAGCGCGCGGCGGGCTTCCTCACCGGCGGAGCGTGAAGTGCGGGCGGTGCGCAGGGCCTGGCGGCCGGCGGGGAGGGCGGCCAGGGCGGGCGACGGGCGGAGGCTGAACAGCGCCTGGAGGAACGGCGGATGCTGGAGGTCGGCGACCACGGTGACGGGATGCGGTTCGGCGACCAGTTCGGCGAGCGCGGTGAGCGCCGCGGCCGGGTCGAGCCGTGCGGCGCCGGAGGGCCGCTCCGCGTCCTGGACTCCGGCGGCCATGCCCGCCCCGTCCCAGGCGCCCCAGGCGACGGACGTGGCGGGCAGGCCCTCGGCCCGGCGGCGCTGGGCGAGCGCGTCCAGCACCGTGTTGGCCGCCGCGTAGTTGCCCTGCCCCGGGTTGCCGACCGCGCCGGCCACCGACGAGAACAGCACGAACGCGGACAGGTCGTGCTCGCGGGTCAGCTCGTCCAGCAGCAGCGCGGGTTCGGCCTTGGCGTGGAAGACGTCCGTGAACCTGTCGGGCGTCAGCCCGTCCAGCAGGGCGTCGTCGAGGACACCGGCGGCGTGGACGACGGCCGTGAGCGGCACGTCGGCCGGGATCGCCTCCAGCGCGGCCGAGAGCTCCGCGCGGTCGGCCGTGTCACACGCGGCGACGGTCACCCGCGCGCCCAGCCCGACCAGTTCGGCCTCCAACTCCTCGGCCCCGGGTGCCTGTCGGCCACGGCGGCTGAGCAGCAGCAGATGCTCCGCGCCGTGCTCCGCCGCCCACCGGGCCACATGACCGCCCAGCGCACCCGTACCACCCGTGATCAACACCGTGCCGGACGGCTCCCACACCGGGGCTCCCTCCTCTCCCGGCGCGGGCACGAAACGGCGACCGAAGACTCCGGCGCCGCGCACGGCGACCTCGTCCTCGTCACCGGGAGCGGCGAGGAAGGCGGTCAACCGGCGCAGTGCGGCGTCGTCCGGTTCCCCGGGCAGGTCGATCAACCCGCCCCACCGGTCCGGGTACTCCAGAGCGGCGACCCGCCCCAGACCCCACAGGGCCGCCTGCGCGGGATCGGCGGGGCCCTCACCGGGAGCGGTGGTGACGGCGCCGCTGGTCACGGACCACACGGGCGCGGCGAGACCGGCGTCGTCGAGAGCCTGGACGAGCAGAGCCGTCGCGGGCGTGCCTGCGGGGACTTCACCGGAGAGCGTGGTGGTGTCGGCGGCCAGCAGGGACACGACGCGGGTGATGTGCGGATCTGTGGCGCCGCTCGGCACGAACTGCCGTATCCGCTCCGCGAGTTCGGCACGGTCGGTGCCGTCCGCGACGAGCAGCGCGGTGTCCGGGCCGAGCGCGTCGGCGACGGCGCGGGCCCAGGGCGCGGCGTCCGGGTCGGCGGGCAGGACCACGAGCCAGGTGCCTTCGCGGCGGCCGGGCGCCGTGGCGGTCAGCGGCTGCCAGGTCTCGCGGTGACGCCAGGCGTCGACGGTCGTCCGTACCCGGCTGCGGCTGCGCCAGGACGACAGCGCGGGGACGATCGCGTCGAGCGCGTCCGGGGCCACGTCGAGGCGCCCGGCGAGGGCGGGGATGTCCGCCCGCTCCACCGCGGCCCAGAACTCGGCGTCCGCGCCGGAGCCCTGCGGTGCAGGGTCGGCGGCCTCGGGCCAGTACCGGGACCGCTGGAAGGCGTAGGTGGGCAGGTCGACGCGGCGGGCACCGGTGCCCGCGAAGAACGCGGGCCAGTCCACGGGGACACCGGTGGTGTGGAGCCGGGCCAGCGCGGTCACGGCGGCCGTCTCCTCGTCGTGGTCCCGGCGCAGCAGCGGTACGACCTCGGTGGCGTCCGGCACGCTCGCCGGAACCTGCGGGGTGAGAACGGCGTCCGGGCCGATCTCCAGGAAGTGCCGCACCCCCGCGTCCGCGAGCGCCCGCAGCGCGTCGGAGAACCGCACGGTCTCCCGGACGTGACGCACCCAGTGCTCGACGGAACGCCCGTCATCGCCCGACAGGGTGGAGACCAGCCGCAGGGAGGGTTCGCCGAAGGTCAGGCCGGTGAGGGCGGTGCGGAAGTCGTCGAGCATGGGGTCCATCAACGGCGAGTGGAAGGCATGGCTCACCGACAGACGCGTGTGCCGCCGCTCCCCCAGCGCCCCCAATACCCGCCCGACCTCATCCTCGCTACCGGAAAGCACCACCGAACGCGGCCCGTTCACCGCAGCCAGCGCCAC
>NZ_BMVM01000037.1 GCF_014650715.1 Streptomyces bluensis
TCCTGCCGCCGCTCCTGGCTCCGTTGGCCCAGTCCAGGGACGACGAACTCTTCCTCGACGTGCCTGCCGCGTTTCCCGCACCCGGGATGCCCATCTCGATAGACAGCCATGAGTATTTGGAACACGGCTGGACCGACCTATAACGGCCTGGATCCTGACGGCACACAGCTGATCCAGCAGTCACGCCAGTACCAATAGAGACGATGGCGGCCCGCTGGAGCGCCACGAGTGCACGTGCCAAGCACCCTTCATCCCGGGCTGTGTCCGGCGACCATGTCATTTTGATAGGAGTTCTAAGAGTCGACATCGTCTTCGGCCTCTTCGCGATCTGCGGGTACCAGCTCTCCCCGCGGATCGCCGGCATCTCCGATGCCCGCCCACTGGGGCGACATGCTCCGCGTGACCGGCTCCCCCACCCTCGGCGAGGTCCGCGGTCACGACCTGATCCACATGCTCTCCCGCGACGGCAAGCCGACCGGCCTCGGCGACGCGTTTGCCCACTACGGGCGGATCTTCAAGACCCTGCACCTGCTCCAGCTTTCGTCTCCGACGAGGGATACCGGCGCATGATCGGTGCCCAGCGCAACGTCACCGAGTCCCGCCACCGCCTCGCCCGTCGGATCTTCTTCGGACAGCGCGGCGAACTGCGCCAGCACTACCGCGAAGGGATGGAGGACCAGCTCGGTGCCCTCGGCTTGGCCCTGAACGCTGTGGTGCTGTTCAACAGCCTCTACATCGACGCCGCCGTCAAGCAGCTCGCCGCCGACGGCTTCCCCGTCACCGACGAACTACTCGCCCGGCTCTCCCCGCTCCAGTACGACCACATCAACTTCCTCGGCCGCTACACCTTCACCCGACCAGCCGCGCCTGGGCTGCGGCAGCTGAACGACCCGCACACCGGCGACGAGACCGACAACGGCGAGGACGAGTAGTCGCGCCGCGCGCCCGCACAGTCGAACGGGCGGCTCTGTTCACGTCGCACAGCAGCGTTTCGTTAGCAGTTCGGGAGGCAGCGCCCAGGAGCCACAGGGCTCGACGTCAGCTCCGTTCGAGGTCCCACACGAGTACCCGGCCGTCCTGCCCCGCCGTGATGGCGACCGTGCGACCGTCCAGATTGGCGACGCGGACGCCGACGACTTCCTCGCCGTGGTGTTCGTTGAACGGCCCATGGACGAGGCGGCGCTCCGTCAGCGACCACACGCACACCTGACCGTCCTCCGAACCGGTCACCGCGACCGGACGGCCGCCCACGACGCTGAGATCCATGCAGGAAATAGAGCCCTCTTTCTCTTCTTCGTCCTCGTCGTCGAACTCGTTGTCAAACCCGATCGAATCCTCGTCGATCGGCCCTTCCCACTCCCATGCCCCGCTGTCGGGGTCCCCCAGGATCACCTGGCTCCCGCCGGCCGCCACCATCAGGGTGCGGCCGTCCACCGTCGCCAGACCGACATCCGCCACGGGTATGGGACAGGGGAACTCTCTGACGACGCTCTGGGTGTCGACGTCCCAAACCACCACTGTGTCGTCGTAGCAGCCGAAGATCACGACCGGGCGGCCGTTCAGCGTGCCGGCGGCGATCCCGGCGACGGTGTCCCGGTTTCCGTAGAGCACGGCTGGTTCGACGTTCGGGCCACCGTTGGTGTCTGTACGTGCCGCATCCCACATGTATGTACGGTCGCTACAGCTGATGAAGAACGGTCGCCCGTTCAGCCACGCCGTCGCTACTTTCCCCGTACCGCCGTGGTTGAGACTCGCGTGCACGCGGACAGCTGCGCTGGCCAGATCCCACTGCGCGAAGGACTCTCGGTACTCGGCCCCACCGACCACGATCCGACCGTCCACGACGGCAGCGCAGACGCTGGTGAACAGCGTGGCGTCCTTGTCATTGCTGGTCGGGAGGTGCCCGACCATCGCGCGGAAGTCGTCGGGGCGGTACGGCATGTCCAGCCGGTACTGCGTCCATCGGTCCTCGGACGGCTCCCAGGTGTACGCCCAAGGCTCGACGGCGCAGACGACGAGGAGACGACCGTCGACGGTGACAAGGTCGAGGTCCCAGAGGCGCCGCTCCGTAGGGAGCTGGCTGGAGAGAGCAAGTGCAGTCATGCGTCCGGAGTGTAGGGACGAGGTCTGACAAGCCCCCAACTGAGGCCGTCTGACCCCAGCGTGGCACGTCTACCGCTCGGCGACAGCCTCGATTACCAGCAGCCACGCCTCGTCGGCCCGGAGCCCTAGCCTAGACTCCAGGGAAAAGTAACCCGCTGGTAGTTTTCACGGATTCATGACGGTTAGAAGAGATATGCGGCAGTAACCGATGAGCATCGTCGGAAACTACCCGAAGGACCGTACTTCGACGTTGTTCCCGACGCGGGTTGCCGACACTGCCCACCTGCGGGTTCGTGATCACGGTCCCGAGTGTCGGCAGATGATCGTTTGATGACAGGCGCCGTGACCGTCCAGTGAACCCGGACATTCCAGGGCGCCGAGACGGCGCCGATCCAATCGGATCCGATGGCGATTGATGACAGGGTTTGACGACAGATAGGCTCCGTTCCTCCGTACGGAAGGGACCCACGAGTGGCGACCCTGGTCTACAAGCGGGTCTCCATCGACCAGCAGTCGACCGCCCCGCAGAACCTCATCCTCGAAGAGGCCCGGATCCAGGACCCGGTCGTCTTCGAGGAGCAAGCCGAAACCTCCAGCCGTCTCCACCCGCTCCAGCGGCCGAAGTTCGGCGAGCTGCTGGCGTACGCCCGGCCGGGTGACACCGTGCACATCGCCGAGATGTTCCGCCCCGTCCGCGGCACCGGGCACATCCTCGACGTGCTCGACATCCTCCACCGCGACCGGCTCGCCCTGCGCATCCACGACGGCGCGTTCTCCGCCATGGACCTCACGCCCGCCACCCGCGCACCGGAGAACTGCTGTCCACCGTGAAGTTCATGGTGCAGAACCTCGCCGCCGCCGGCGAGCTCCAGCGCGACCTCCAGCGGGAGCTGACGTACGACGGACTGCGGGCCGCCGAGGCGAAGGGCAACAAGGGCGGGCGCCGCCCCGCCGTCCCGGCCGAGAAGACCCGAGCCGTACGCACCGCGTACCTGGAGGGCCGGTCCATCGCGGCCCTCGCCCGCGAGCACGGCGTCAGCCGCGGCGCCATCCGCACGGCCGTCGCCTACCTCCTGCCCGAGCACACGGCCGCCGCCACGGACACCCTGGCCCCGGAGCTGCCGGTCGTGCTCCACATGCCGGGCAAGGTCGCCGACTTCCTCCGCACCGCTGCCCTGGACGACGCCGAGCGGGCTGCACTCGACCAGGGCGTGACCGTACGGCGCGGCCGGGGCTACACCCTGCGTTGTAGGGGCGCCGTCCCCCCCATTACCTTCTTCGTGGCCCCGCAATGGGGCTCCCGGCCTCTGGAGCTGGCATGACTTTCTCCCCCTGTCGATCGCGCGGCTACCGCCGATGCGGTCCCACTCAGCGAGGGTGCCGTCCAGAAGGAAGAACTCGGGATGGTGCTCGCGCAGCGTCTTCAGCAGGCGCGGGGCCCGGTCGGCGAGCAGGCCCGTGACGGTGGTGACGCAGGCGTGGCAGTGCCGACGGATATCCCGAAGCCGGCCGCGATCCGGGCGAGGGTGACGTGGCGGTGCAGGTACACCAGCGCGACGAGTGCGCGCCGGTACGGCGGGAGTTTGCAGCGCCTGTCACCGGGAGTCCTTTCGGTGATCCGTCAACCGCTTGCTCAGACGGGAAGTTCGGTGATGCTGAGGGCGAAGTCCAAGTTCCCCGCTCCGTGGTTGGCGAGGCCCACCGTGACCACGCCCGCTCCTTCCAGCCAATGCGCCATTTTCAGGCCGCCGACGTCCAGCGGGCGCAGCCCGAGGCTCTCGATGAACGCCTCCACACTTGCCTTGGCCTGCGCATTATCGCCAGCGATGAAGACGTCGGGCCGGCCCTTCTCCAGGACATGACGGAAGACGGTGTTGAACGCCTTCACCACACTGGCGCCGGGCGGGGCCGCCCTGGCGACTTCCTGCGCGATCGAGGTCTCCTCGCGGTGGGCCAGCCCGTCGAACGTGGAATTGAAGGGATTGCTGATGTCGACGATGACCTTGCCCGCGAGAGCGTCTCCGTACTGGGCGACGGCCGGCACGACACCGTCGTACAACAGCGCCACGATGACGATGTCCCCGGCCGGGGCGGTGCCCCATTCTCCCGTCGTGGCGCCGCCGCCGAGAGCCTTGGCCAGGTCAGCGGCCTTGGACTGATCGCGGCCCAAGACCTCGACAGTGTTGCCGCCCGCTACCGCCCGCGCGCCGATGGTGCGGGCCATGTTCCCGGTGCCGATGATGCTGATGTTGCTCATGAGATGTCCTGCCCTGGTTGTGGGTTGTCCGGTCTAGAGGGCGGTGGTGCCGCCGTCGGCGACGAGTTCCATGCCGTTGACGTAGCTGGAGTCGTCGGAGGCAAGGAAGAGGGCGGCGGTGGCGATTTCGTCGGGGCGGCCCATCTGGCCGCGGGGGATGAGGGACTCGAACTGGCGCTTGGTGGCCTCGTCGAAGAGCTCTTCCTGCTTGGCGGTGGCGACCTGGCCGGGGGTCAGGACGTTGACGCGGATGCGGCGGTCCTTGAGCTCGTTGAGCCAGACGCGGGCCCAGGCCTGCTGGACGGCCTTGCTGCCGGCGTAGACGCTCCAGCCGGGGAAGGCGCCGAGAGAGGCGTTGGATCCGGTCATGAGGATGGAGCCGCCGTCGTTGAAGAGCGGGAGGGCCTTCTGGACGGTGAACAGGGTGCCGCGGGCGTTGAGCCCGAACCAGGTGTCGAACTGGGCCTCGGTGATCTCGCCGAGTGGGGCGGGCTCACCGCCGCCGGCGCTGGCCCACAGCACGTCGAGGCTTCCCTTCTCCCGCTTGACGGTGTCGTACAGGCGATCCAGGTCGTCCAGGTCGGCGGCGTCGCCCTGGACGCCGGTGACGTTGCGGCCGATCTGCTTCACGGCCTCGTCCAGGGCTTCCTGGCGGCGGCCGGTGATGAAGACGTGCGCTCCCTCGTCGACGAACAGCTTCGCACCGGCCAGCGCCATGCCGGTGGTGGCGCCGGTGATGACCGCTACCTTGCCGTCGAGCTTTCCCATAGTCGCTCCCTTGGGTCGGTGATGCCGTGCGCACCTGGGGCGACGGTGTTATGTACACCGCCCTGTGTGCTTACGGTACGGGGCGGGCGACCGGGACGCAAACTATGTACACCGATCGTTACCCAGCTGGGGTACCATGGACCCATGACGGAGTTGGAGAAGGGCCCCACGGGCCGCCGCCGCGGCCGGGGCGCCCGCGAGCGCATCCTCAGCGCGTCCCAGCAGCTGTTCCGCGAGCAGGGCATCAACCGCACCGGTATGGACCAGCTTTGCGCGGCGGCCGAGGTGTCCAAGCGCACGGCCTACCAGCACTTCACCGGCAAGGACGAACTCGTCGCCGAGTACCTGCGCCGGTTCGACCCCTCCGTTCTGTCCGGTGTGTTCGACCGCACCGACCTCACGCCCCGCGAACGGCTCCTCGCCGCCTTCGACATGCCCCCCACCACCCCCCTGTGCCCCTACATCGCCGCCGCCGTCGAACTCCACGACCCCCAGCACCCCGCGTCCCAGTACGCACGCGACTACAAGAAGGCCGTCGCCGCGCGGCTCGCCGACACCGCCCGCGAAGCCGGCGCCGCCGACCCTGAACAGCTCGGCGAGCAGCTCGCGCTGCTCATCGACGGCGCCGCGGCCCGCACCCGGGTCCTCAACGCCGACGCCTTTCCCACCGCCGCCGCCATCGCCGCCGTCCTCATCAACAACGCCATCCCCGCCACAGCCAGCGATGACGGGCAACGGGAGGAAACGCCAAGCTGACGTCGCACTCCGCCGCCGGGCTGGACGCGCTGCCGGTCGCGCGGCTGCACCCGCTGGTACGCGACACCAGCCGCCCGGCACCTGGCCCGGACATGCCGCCGCCGAGGCTGCGGCCGATGTCGGGCAGGGCGACGGTGACGATCAACGCGTCCAGGGAGATGAGGAAGAAGCCCAGCAGGGCGGCACCGAGCACCGTCGGGGATCCGCCACGGGCCGCCTCCGGCGCCGAGCCCGCGGTGCAGTCGGCCGGGGAGGACTTGAGCCGGGGTTTCATCAGGACGCTCATGACGCGTACTTGAAGGTATGCGACCGAGACTGGAAGCCAGGGGGCGACCAGGGGCAGATCGGCCTGCAGCGGGAGGCCACGTGCCAGGTGCAACAGGGCCCGCCGCCCGGCGTAGCGGTACCCGCGGTCAGCCTGCTGCCTGTGCGGGCATGTCCTTATTGCCGTCACCCCAGGTCGCTGTCAGGGGCAACGGAACCGAATCTCCGCAGGTTGACCAGTTTCGTCGATGCCCCTGTCATCACTGGGCCGCAACGCGCTGGCCGGAGCGTGTCGCAACGATCGCAGCCGGAAGCTGCGCGTCCCCGACCGCGGCGCCCTGGTACGGTCGCGCGGGCCGGGAACGGTCCGGCCGGCCGCGGCGGCGAAGGAGTGGCAGGCGGTGACCAGGTCCAGGAACTCCACCAACCCCCGAAGCCGGACTGGACTGTCCAGCTCGGCATCGGCGCCGGGCACCCGCCCCTCCAGGTCCACGCCGGCGACTGTTACGCCTGGGCAAACGCCGCCGCGCCATCGACCGCGACGAAGCCCGCCGACTCCTGGCCTCCGGCCTGCCCGCCTGCACCAACTGCCAGCCCGACGTCGAACTCCGCATCCTGGAGTAGGGCTTGTCCTGTAAGTCGGTACGCAGCCACAACGCGATGGCCGCGATGATGCTTCGCGTAGCGGGTGGCCAGGGCGCGGAACTGCGCGGGCAACCCGCCGATACGAGGTGCGCTTCGTCCGAGATCTGACGGTTGGCGGAACCGGCCGGCCAGCCGATCGATGAGTTCCGGGCCGTGCGGAGGTCACAGCCTGCAGGACCGTAGGCAGACTGACGCGCTCGTACCCGAAGGAGCCGCATGGCAAAGCTCATCTACTCGATGATCACCTCGCTCGACGGCTACGCCGAGGCGGCGGAGGGCGACCTCGGCACCGGGGCCGACGACCAGGAGGTGCACGCTTTCATCAACGACCTCTTCCGCCCAGTCGGCACGTACCTCTACGGCCGACGGATGTACGAGACGATGGTCTACTGGGAGACCGCGCACACCGAGCCCGACCAGCCGCCGCACATCCTGCAGTTCGCCCGCGACTGGCAGGCCGCGGAGAAGATCGTGTATTCCACGACGCTTGAGTCGGTGTCCAGCACGAAGACCAGGATCGAGCGGACCTTCGACCCGGACGCGGTGCGCAAACTGAAGGCGGAGGCTGATCACGACCTCACCGTCGACGGCCCGAACCTCGCGGCCCAGGCGATCGCGGCCGGCCTGGTGGACGAGTACCACTTGTTCATCACCACAAGCGTGGTCGGTGGCGGCAAGCGGTTCTTCCCCGAAGGCGTGCGCCTCGATCTCTCGTTGGTCGAGGAGCGTGCCTTCGCCAGCGGACTGATCTACGCGCGCTACCGGACCCGCTGAGCCGCACCGGTTGGTGACGCTGCTGACGGCCGAACCGGGGCAGGGTGAGACCGAGCCGCAGACGAGGAGCGGGGCCCCAGCGCGTTAGACGCTGAAGCCCAGATCAGGGCCGGGGCGGGCGCTGTTGCCCCCTGGCCGCCGCATCGTCGGCGGCCAGCCGCGGCCGACGCCCCGGCCTCCTGGGCAGCGCGTAGCGCACCCGCTCAGCCATGCCTTAACCACACGCCGGGGGCAAGGGGGCAATCATGCCCCGGCCAGGCAAAGTGATGTGGGCGGGACCCGACGTTTCAGGCCCCGCCCGTGGTCGTTCACCGCTGCAACAGCGCACGACCGATCCCCTGTTGTGTCGAGTGGCAACGGCCGGGGAAGCCGCAGAAAGGAATCTCCTGGCGTCTCCGCCTACGTACCGAGGGCATACGAGGGCGCGAAGAGCCCGTGGATGAGCGCAGCCGTGTGCCCGAGTTGAGGAGCCCTCGTCCGGCCCGCGTACCCGCCAGGGGGCCGGTGCGCGAAGCTACCAGGCCACGTCTGCGGGCATGGCGAGGCCATACGCCTCCCCAGAGACCTCCAGAGGGCATGCGGGGGCCACAGTGAGAGCCGGTGAACCGGCGCAGTCACCTCTCCGCGATGTGGAGCCCCAAAGGCCCGCGTCGGGTCCGGATGCCTGCCGAAAGGCTGGAGCACCGAGTCGGCACATGTCGGCGGGCGCGTCTGGCCGCCCAGTTTCCGAGGGATGAGGGCAGGCGGATAATCCACCCCCGACATGGTGTGCGTCGGTGTGTTCATTCCTGCCTCCTCCCATCGGTCGCCGTACGCCGCGCGAAGCTTTGGTTACGGCCTGGGCCATGACACCTCTTGCGTCATCCGCGCTGCGGTTGTGAAATCCACCTTGCTCCCCGAGCAGCCGGATCTCAAGGCCCGATCGGTCCGGCGTTTCATCCTGTCCCACCTCGGTTGAAACACTCCCTGGAACATCGCCGCAGGTCACCGGTCACCAAGCAGTGCGCGATCGAGCGATCGTGCCGTGCAATTCCCGCCTCGGCCCGGAGCGCGGCCTTGTCGGTGTTCGTTGAGCGCTCGAAGGTAGAGCTGAGGTTCCCTGTCCGCCAGTTCTGCAAAACAGGCGGATGACGCTCCGAGGGCCTCAGCGTCGAGTGGCAACGAGCCGAGGAGGCAAGCAAGTTGAAGGAGAACGCGCCCGCGCACGTGTTGTGCGTCGAGGGCCCGGCCGGGGCCGGCAGCCAGGTGCTGCCGGCCCCGGCCGTGGTTGTGGTCCTCGTAGTACTTCTCATCACCGCGGGTCTGCTGGCGTTTGGGATGGCCATGGAACTGGTCATCGCGGCCGTCGTCGTAGGCGGGCTGATGGGCAAGGAACTGGTCCGCGGATTGGTCAACATCTTCTCTCCCCACCGAGCGCGATAGGGGAGAGCTAGATGGGGCGCACACACGGCGCCCTGGCACAGCACAACCCCATTGAGACGCTGGCGCAGTGGCTTGAGTCGCTGCGCCAGCGGTCGAGGATGTGCTGGCGCCAGATGGCGCAGACCGTTGTCGAGACGGGCCTGTCGCTTTCCGAGTCGACCCTGTACAGGGCGGCTCAGGGCAAGACGGTGCCGAAGTGGAAGACGGTACAAGCGTTCACGCAGGTGTGCGGAGGCGATGAGCGTGAAGCAAAGCGGTTGTGGGGCAGGGCCGACCGGTACGCAGCCGGCCGTACCGACGGAGGCCTGCGCGTCGTGGTCGTGCCGCCGCAGTTCATCACCGAGCCGTGGCAGCTCATCCACGCCATGAACCACATGCGTCGGGAGAACGGCAACCCCACGCTGCGGGAACTGGAAGAGAAGGCATACGTCGACGTCGAAAACAAGGTGAGCCTGCTGCCGAAGAGCACCGTCGGCGCCGTTCTTCAAGGACGGATGCCAGCCAAGGACCTGCTGCTCAACTTCGTCCGCCACTGCGGAAACGTCCCGGAGATCCAGATCCAAGATTGGGAGGACGCCTGGGAGCGAGCGAACGCCTACCGCAAGGGTGAGCTTCGACCAGCAGCGGCACAGGCACAGCAGGAGCTGGCGCGAATCGAGGAAGAGTTGAAGCGCGCTCGCGAACAGCTGGAGCAGGCCACCGCAGAGCTCGCCCGCACCGCACGGCCTGCGCGACGGGAACCCACAGCGCTGCTCCCACCGCCCAGGCCGGCCGAGCTGACGCCGTCTCCGGTCCGTCCGAAGAAGAACGCCTTGTACTCCGCCGGGCCTCCACCCCAGGTGAAGTCGCGAGGCAAAGAGCGGCGAGGCGCCCGACGGCCGCTCCGAGCCAGTTGACGTCGCGACGCTCGCTGGTCACGGCTGACAAACCCTGGCGCGGCATACCGGTGGGGCCGGGGCCGCGGTAACTCGCCCCGGCTACCCCGCAGTCCGGGGCCGCCAGCACGTGCCCCTCCGGCGGACCGTGAACGTCCCACACTGCCGGCGGGGCCTCCAACGGGACTCCCCCGGGCTGTCGATCCGGACGACGAAGCCGTGCCGCAACAACTGTTCCCTCTCGACTGGCAGTCACCAGCCAGGCATCTCTTCAGTGGAGGTCGGCATCGAGTTCGGAGCTGTGCGTTCACCGTATCGAGAAGTACGACCGCCACTGCGGCCACGCCGACCTGCCGCACGAATGCATCGACTGGCCCAGAGGCAATAGCGCACTCGACCCGCTGAAGGCAGAGCCCATGTGTTGCGCTGCTCTCCTCAGCCGGGTGACGCACCCGTCCAGGTGACCGCCGCCGGGCTCCTCGCACGGATCGGCCACTGCGGTTGTGATCCCAGGCTTACGCACTGTGCCGAGGACCGCGATGGTACGGCTGCCCCGGCCGCTGCCCCCTGTCTGAGCTCTGGGGCGGGCCGAGGACGACGCCGCGGCCGGCGTAGAAGCGGTCCAGGTCCTCCCACGGGACCTTGTGGAACTGCTGGGAGGTGTCGGGGAAGCCGGAGGGATTGTGGATCACCACGTGGTCCGAGGTGGTACCGACAGCGAGGACCAGGTGGCCGCCCTTGCGCGGCGGCTCCGGATCGAGGGTGCGGATGGAGGGATGGACGGAGAGGATCACCAGCCGCCCCGCCGCGAGGTGCTCGGGGACGGCAGCGGTGGGCAGGTTTGGGTGTGCGTCGGCGTGCAGGCCCCAACGATCCCGCACGTAGTCGGCGAAGGGGGCGTAGATGAGGCCGTCGAGGCCGCCGTCGTCCCTCTTGACGTAGGCGCCTGCTTTCAGGCACTCCTCAGCCAGGGCCATGGCGCTGGGAGCGGCGGGTGCCTTGGCCTCGTCCCGCCAGTGGTCGAGGGCCATGCGCAGGCAAGCGATGCCGCACAGCCGCCAGGACCACCACTCGTACGTCTCCGGGCTGTCCGCGCCGTACGCGGGCCACAACGGGTCTTCGGCGGCGGAAATCTCGCGCCCGATGATCGCAGGTACCAGCTCCGGGGAGGCCCACTGGGCGTGGTACGGCACGGGGTGGATGACGGATGTGTGGGTGTTCTCGCTGTTCGGCATGCGGCCAGTCTTCCGCTCAGGGCACGTAGGTGGGTTGGGTGCAGGTGATCTCCAGGACGTGGCGCATCAGCTGCGGGCAGCTGGTGCCGTCGGCCTTGGCCATCGTGGCGAGATTGCCGCGTGGACAGGCCGGGCAGAGTGAGCCCCCGCCCAGAAGACCGCCAACCAGGTCCTCGCCTCCGCCCGCGCCCCCGCCGAGCATGGCTTCGCCGACCTCAAGTGCTGACGCACCCTGACGAAACTCCGCACCGACCCGAACAACCACCACACAGGTCAGCACAGATGAGACAGGCTGCCGCAGACGACCGAGGTCGCCGAACGCGTCTGATCCTTCAGTCACCGGGGAAGTCAAGCATCCGGGCCACAAGGTCGGCTATCCGGCCGGTATTTGGGTCTGGGATCGAAGCGAGATCCAGAACGAGCCAGCCACCGCGATTCCCGCAGCCGGAACGCGAGTGGACGACAGGCAGGCCGATCCCCAACCGGCCACCGTACGGGCGGGCGTGGACGCACGATGAAAGGAGGTCGGCGACCTTGCCCGGCAGGTCGAGGGCTACTGACAGGTCCGGGGCAGAGCAGGCGGGAGTTCAACGAAACAAACCCTAGGAGCCCGATCCAGGGGTGGTGCGTACGAGCGCGGCACCGTGTGCGATGTATTGCTGTCCGAACCACCCGTGACTGCCCATCATGAATGTCATCGCAGGACGAGACTGTGGGGTGACAGGTGGACGGTTCGAACAAGCGCGCGGACCTGCGCTGGGTGACGGCGGTGCGTGCTCTCGACAGCCTCCATCGCACCACCGCGTGGCTGCGCTGCGCGAGCAACGCCGTGCTGTGGACCTCCCTGGCCTGGACGCCGGCGTCCGCGCGCACGCACAGCGCTCTGTCGCTCCTGCTTGCGACCGCCGGAGCTATCTTGTCCCTTCTGCACGCCTATCCGGAGACCAGGGCGCGCCTTGAGGAGGCCAGCGAAAGGCTGCCCATGCTGTACCGGCTGTTCGATCACCTTGACAGCACCCGAGGGCGGGCCTCCTTCAAGAGCCTCTTGCCCGGATACGAGCGCGAAGCACGAACATGCCGACGAGAACCCTGGCTCCGGCCAGAGGAACCCCACGTGCCGAGGCATCGCCTGGCCAGTCCTGGCTGCCTGCATGGAGGCAGGAGGTATGGCGGCAGCTGACGCGGTGATAGAACTCGCGCAGATCCCTTCGCCCACACACGGCTTCTCCGCAGGCGACAACACCGCGATGCTGGCGAACGATGACACGTATCCTGAATTCGTTCGACGAGCTTGCAGCTACGGGGGCCATCACACAGGTGGCGCAACCGCCCTGCAGACCGCAGAAGTTGTGCAGGGCGGCCCTGGGACGAGTTCACTCCCGCACCGCATGCAGCGTGGACGCCACGGTGCTTCAATGCTGCCCAGGTACGGGGCTCCCGGAGTTCGAGAGCCAACATGCTGGCCATGGCTTCCTGATCGACCAGGGGCGTTCGTCTAGCAGATCCCCTGCTGTGAGGCGGTAAACGCCAGGACTTGGGATGTAGCGCCGCGCATCCAGCCCCCTTCTCGCACAGCACCACTAGTAGTGCTTGGTCAGGTCGGTATGGGTTGTGGCGTGTTGCAGTGACAGGTGGGGCAGGCGCCGGTCCAGACCGCGAGGAGTAACTGCAGTTCGCGGGCG
>NZ_BMVM01000038.1 GCF_014650715.1 Streptomyces bluensis
ACGCCAGATGCAGCGCCACCAGCGACGACGAACACGCCGTGTCCACCGTCACCGCCGGCCCCTCGAACCCGAACACGTACGCCACACGCCCGGAGAAGACACTGCCCGCGTTGCCGTTCGCGAGCAGACCCTCGACCTCGTCCGGCGTCGCCGGCAGCCGGGAGGCGTAGTCGTGGTACATCAGGCCCGCGAACACGCCCGTGCGCGAACCGCGCAAGGACAGCGGATCGACCCCTGCCCGCTCCAGCGCCTCCCACGACGTCTCCAGCAGCAGCCGCTGCTGCGGATCCATCGCCAGCGCCTCACGCGGCGAGATCCCGAACAGCTCCGCGTCGAACTCGGCCGCGTCGTGCAGGAAACCGCCCTGCCGCGACGACGACTGGCCCGGCCCGTCCCCGAACAGGCCCGTCAGGTCCCAGCCGCGATCCACCGGGAAGCCCGACACACCCTCGCCGCCGGACGCCACCAGGTCCCACAGTGTCTCCGGCGAGTCCACCCCGCCGGGAAAGCGGCACCCCATCCCCACGATCGCGATCGGCTCGTGGTCCCGGGCCTCGACCTCGCGCAGCCGCTGACGGGTCTGGCGAAGGTCGGTGGTCAGCCGCTTGAGATACGTCAGAGTCTTGTCGTCAGTGGGCACGCGAATCCTGTCCCTTTGTCACCTGGGGCACGCCAAGGCCCGGCGTCAGCCCTTGAGTTCCCGATCGATGATCGCGAACATCGAGTCCAGTGAGGCGGAGTCGATGTCGTCGTTGTCCTGCTCGGTTCCCGTTGTGCTCGGTTCGTCGTCGAGGCGCGCCGTCATGGCCCGCAGTCGGTCACGCAGTTCCTTGCGCACCGTTCCGTCCTGTTCGGCCATCGCGAGAACGGCCGCCTCCAGCCGGTCCAGATCGGACAGGCTCGGCACCGCTCCGCCCTCGGCACGGTCGAACTCCGCGCACAGACGGGCGGCGAGATCCGCCACGGTCGGGTGGTCGAAGATGAGGGTGGCGGGCAGCTGCAACCCGGTGACGGTCTTCAGGCGGTTACGGAGATCCACGGCCGTGAGCGAGTCGAAGCCCAGTTCCTTGAACGCCCGTGACGCATCCACCGATCCGGCCGAGGCATGCCCCAGCACCCCGGCCACCTCGGCCAGCACCGCGTCCAGCACCATGCGGTCCCGTTCGACCGGGCCCAGCCCACGCAGCCGCTCCACGAAGCCGCTGCTGTCGGCGGCACCGGCACCGCCCGAAGCGGCCGCCTCCCAGCGCCGTCCCGTCGTCGGCACGAGGTTCCGCAGCAGGAACGGCACGTGACCGCTCGCCGGCGCGGAGAGGCGCAGGGCGACGGGGACGGCGTTCGGCTCGTCGACGACGAGCGCCGCGTCGAGGAGGGCCAGCCCCTCGCCCGTCTCCAGGGCCGGGAAGCCCTGCCGCGCGAGCCGCTCCAGCTCCGGTCCACCAAGGGTGCCGCCCATGCCGTCCGCGTGCGCCCACATGCCCCAGGCCAGCGACACAGCGGGGAGCCCCTGGGCACGGCGGGTGGCCGCGAGGGCGTCGAGGATGTTGTTCGCGGCGGAGTACGCGGCCTGACCGGCGTTGCCCACGACACCCGCGAACGAGGAGAAGAGAACGAAGGCGGACAGGTCACGGTCGGCCGTCAACTCATGCAGATGCAGCGCCGATTCCGCCTTCGCCCTCAGCACTCGGACCAGCCGCTCCTCAGTGAAGTCAGCGATCAGACCGTCATCGAGAACGCCCGCCGCGTGCACCACACCCGACAGTTCGACACCGTCCAGTACGGCAGCGAGCTCCGTACGGTCGGAGACATCGCACGCCCGCACAACGACTCGGCCACCCAACTCTTCGAGTTCCACCGCGAGTTCAGAGGCACCCGGAGCCTCCGGCCCGCGCCGGGAGACGAGCAGCAGATCCCGTACGCCGTGCTCGGTGACCAGGTGCCGGGAGACCTCCGCACCCAGACCACCCGTCCCGCCCGTGATCAGCACCGTTCCCTCGCCGGCCCACGGCGACGGCACCCGCAGCACGACCTTCCCCACATGCTCGGCCTGCCCCAGCAGACGCAACGCCTCCGGCGCCCGGGACAGTTCGTAGGAGGTCAGCTTCACCGGCCGCAGCGCGCCCTGCTCGAACAGGTCCAGCAGTGCGGCCCACATCTCGGCGATCCGGTCGGGGCCCGCGTCGATGAGGTCGAAGGCGGTGTAGTCGATCCCGTGCTCGGCCCGCACCTGCTCGGCGTCACGGATGTCGGTCTTGCCCATCTCCACGAACCGGCCGCCCGGCCGCACCAGCCGCAGCGAGGCGTCCACGAACTCACCCACAAGCGAGTCCAGCACCACGTCCACACCCGGCTGGAACCGCTCCTCGAACTCCGTCGTGCGCGAGGAGGTGATCCGCTCGTCCGCTACCCCCAGCTCACGCAGCACCGGCCACTCCCGCCCACTCGCCGTCCCGTACACCTCGCCGCCCAGGTGCTGGGCGAGCTGTACGGCAGCCATGCCGACACCACCCACCGCGGCGTGGATCAGCACGGACTCGCCTTCCTTGAGTCCGGCAAGGTCCACCAGGGCGTAGTACGCGGTCAGGAACACGATCGGTACGGACGCCGCCTGCTCGAACGACCACCCGTCCGGAATCCGCGCCAGCAACCGGGCGTCCGTGACGGCCGACGGGCCGAACGCCCCGTCCAGGAGGCCCATCACCCGGTCGCCGACCGCCAGGCCGGTCACCTCCGGGCCCACCTCCACGACCACACCGGCGCCCTCGTGACCGAGCCGACCGGCGTCACCGGGGTAGGTGCCCAGCACGTTCAGCACGTCACGGAAGTTCACACCCGCGGCGCGCACCGCCACCCGCACCTCACCGGCCCGCAGCGTTCGCTGCTCCTCGGTGATCACCGCGACGCCGTCCAGGCGGCCTTGCTCGGCGACCTCCACGCGCCACGACATCCCCGGAGCGACGGCCGGCGGTACCAGCAGACCGTCGCCAGCCATCGGTGTCAGGTGCGGGAACCAGATCTGCCCGTCGCGGACGGCGAGTTGGGGTTCCTCGCCGTGGGCGAGGTGGTGGGCGAGGGTCCGGTGGGAAGTAGGTTCGCCGTCCAGGTCGGCCAGGAGGAACCGGTCGGGGTGCTCGCTGATCGCGGACCGGACCAGGCCCCAGGCTCCCGCGCCGGTCAGATCGGTGCCGTGCGGGCTCGGGGCAGCTCCGGCCGGGACCGCGTCGTGGGTCGTGACGACCAGACGCGTTCCGGTCAGGCGCTCGTCCGCCAGGCAGCTCCGCATGGTCCCCAGGAGACCAGCAATCGGGCTGAGGACTTCACCAGAGTTGGCGGTGATCTCCGGCCGGGACGCGGTGCCGTCGATGCCACCGGTGCCTTCGGTGCCGTCGCGCTCGATGCCCGCTATCGGAACGATCACTACGTCGGGCGCCTCCGCGCCCGTGTCGATGGCGGCGATGAGGGCGCCGAGGTCATGGTGCCGGGTGATCGGAACGCCGGCGGCGGTCCACGGTTCCTCGGCGCGTGCGTCCGGTGAGAGCAGCACCCGGCGTTGTCCGAGGGTGGCTTCGTCGATGTCCGGAGTGGGGGCGGCGGGTGCCCAGGCCAGGCGGTACAGGTGGTCGACGCCGGCCGGCGTGCGCAGGGCGGCGGACACCGGGCGCAGCAGCAGGGACCGGACGGCGGCCACGGGGGTGCCGACGGCGTCGGCGACGCGCAGGGCCACCTCACCGTCGCCGGTCGGGTGGAGGTGGGCGCGCAGCGTCGTGGCACCGACGGCGGTAACGGACACGCCCGACCACAGGAACGGCAGGAGGGCCTCGCCTCCGTCCTCGCCCCCGGCGCGCAGGGCGAGCGCGTGCAGGACGCTGTCCAGCAGCGCCGGGTGCACCGCGTAGGCGGTGGCCTCGGTGGCGGCGGGCTCGGGCAGTACGGCCTCGGCGTAGAGGTCGTCGCCCTGGCGCCAGGCGCGGCTCAGTCCGCGGAAGGTGGGGCCGTAGTCGAGTCCGGCCGTGGCCAGCCGCTCGTGGAGGCCGTCCAGCGGCAGCGGTTCGGCGTCGGCCGGCGGCCAGGCGCGCAGGTCCCAGTCGGGCTCGGCCTGTGGGGTGGCGAGGGTGGCGGTGGCGTGCAGGGTCCAGGGTGTGTCGGCGGTCGCGTGCTCGGGGCGGGCGTGGATGCGCAGGGCGCGGGTCTCGTCGGCCTCGGGCGGTTCCACGGAGATCTGCACCTGTGCGGCGCCGCCCTCGGCGAGGACGAGCGGAGCGTGCAGGGTGAGGTCGGCGACCTGGTCGCGGCCGACCCGGGCACCGGCCTGGACGGCGAGTTCGAGCAGGGCCGTGCCGGGGACGACGACTCGTCCGGCGACCACGTGCTCGGCCAGCCAGGGGTGGCTGTCGGCGGACAGTCGTGAGGTGAGCAGCAGGGTGTCCGACCCGGCGACGGGCAGCGCCGCGCCGAGCAGCGGATGCCCGGGGTTGCCGAGGCCGAGGCTGTCGGCGGCGTGGGAGCGGCTGGGCCGCAGCCAGTACCGCTGCCGCTGGAAGGCGTACGTCGGCAGCGGGACGTGGCGGGCTCCGGATCCGGCGAGGACGGCGGCCCAGTCGACGTCGGCGCCCCGGACGAACAGCTCGGCCACGGCGCCGAGGAACGTCTCGGCCTCGGGCCTGCCCTTGCGGAGCACGGACACCGCCGAGCCCGCAGCTCCGGCTCCGGCTCCGGCTCCGGCTCCGGCTCCGGCTCCGGCTCCGGCTCCGGCTCCGATCAGGCTGGTCAGTACCGGATCGGGGCCGATCTCCAGCAGCCGGACGGCGCCTTCGGCCGTGACCGCCTCGGTTGCGGCCTCGTGGAACCGGACCGGCTGCCGGATCTGCCGCACCCAGTACCCGGCGCTCGTCCAGTCGCCGTCGGCGAGCGGGGCACCGCTGACGGTGCTGAGGGCCGTGCAGCGCGGGGTGCCGTAGTCGATCTGCTCGGCGACGGCGGCGAACTCGTCGAGCATCGGCTCCATGAGCGGCGAGTGGAAGGCGTGCGACACGCGCAGGCGGCTGACCCGGCGACCGCGCTCACGCACCCCCGCCATGACCCGCTCGACGCCTTCCTCGCTCCCCGACACCACCACGGCCGCCGGGCCGTTGACGACGGCGATCGACACATCCCCCGGGGTCAGCAGGTCGGTGATCTCCGCCTCGTCGGCCTCGACGGCGGCCATCGCGCCGCCCTCGGGCAGGGCCTGCATGAGACGGGCACGCGCGGCCACCAGCCGTACCGCGTCCGGGAGTTCGAAGACACCGGCCGCGAAGGCGGCGGCATACTCGCCGATGGAGTGACCCAGCACCACGTCCGGCGTCACACCCCACGAACGGAGCAACTCCACCGACGCGACCTGGACGGCGAACAAGGCCGCCTGCGCGTAACCGGTGCGATCGAGGAGAGCGGCGGCCTCGGAGCCCTCGTCGGCGAACAGGACATCCCGCAACGCAAGCGGGAAGCCCTCCGCGCCGGACAACTCGGCCTCCAGCAGACCGGCGACCTCGTCGAAGGCTTGGGCGAACCGGGGGTAGGCGGCGTGCAGTTCACGCCCCATGCCGAGGCGTTGGCTGCCCTGCCCGGTGAACATCCACGCCGTACGGCCCTCGGTGACGACACCCGTCACAGCAGGCATGGCGAGCCCCGACCGCAACGCGTCAGCATCACGCCCGAGGACCACCGCCCGGTGTTCCAGGGCGGCGCGGGTCGTGGCCAGCGACAGCCCGACGTCCACCGGGTCGAGTTCGCGAACGTCGAGGACCTGCGAGAGGCGCGCGAGCTGGTCGCGCAGGGCGCCCGCGCCACGGCCGGACACGGGCCACGGGACGACCGGGGGCGCCGTCACCGTGCGCTGCTGCGGCTCCTGGACGGCCGGGGCCTCTTCGAGGATGACGTGGGCGTTCGTGCCGCTGATGCCGAAGGACGACACACCCGCCCGACGCCGCCGGTCACCGCGCGGCCAGGCCCGCTCCCGCGTCAGCAGCCGTACGGCCCCGGAAGCCCAGTCGACGTGTGTCGAGGGCTCCTCGGCGTGCAGCGTGCGCGGCAGGGTCTCCTCCCGCAGCGCCATCACCATCTTCACCACGCTCGCCACGCCGGCCGCGGCCTGCGGGTGGCTGATGTTCGACTTGACCGAGCCGAGCCACAGGGGATCGTCGTCGGTCCTGGCCTGTCCATACGTCGCGAGCAGGGCCTGTGCCTCGATCGGGTCACCGAGTCGGGTGCCCGTGCCGTGGGCCTCGACCGCGTCCACGTCCTCGGGGCGAAGTCCGGCCGCCGCCAGCGCCTGCCGGATCACCCGCTGCTGCGACGGCCCGTTCGGGGCGGTGAGCCCGTTGGACGCGCCGTCCTGGTTGATCGCGCTGCCGCGTACCACCGCCAGAACGGGGTGGCCGTTGCGGAGCGCGTCGGAGAGGCGTTCGACGACGATGATGCCCGCGCCTTCGGACCAGCCGGTGCCGTCGGCGTCGTCGGCGAAGGACTTGCAGCGTCCGTCGCCTGCGAGGCCGCCTTGGCGGGCGAACTCCAGGAACATGCCCGGGTTGGCCATGACGGTGGCGCCACCGGCCAGAGCCATGTCGCACTCGCCGGAGCGCAGCGCCTGGCAGGCCAGGTGCAGGGCGACGAGCGCGGAGGAGCAGGCGGTGTCCACGGAGACGGCCGGGCCCTCCAGGCCAAGCAGGTACGACAGACGGCCGGAGGCGACGCTGGGGGTGCTGCCGGTGAGCAGGTAGCCCTCGGTCTCGGCGGTCGTCTCGTGGAGGTGGCCACCGTAGCCGTTGGCGGAGACCCCCGCGTAGACGCCCGTCGCCGTGCCCCGCAGTGAGGTCGGGTCGATGCCCGCGCGCTCCAGCGCCTCCCACGCGGTCTCCAGCAGCAGCCGCTGCTGCGGGTCCATCGCGAGGGCCTCGCGCGGGGAGATACCGAACAGTTCGGCGTCGAAGTCCCCGGCGTCCGCGACGAAGCCGCCGACGGCCGCGATGCCGTCGAGGGCACGGGTGTCCCAGCCGCGGTCGGACGGGATCGCAGTGATCGCGTCCTTGCCGGTGACGACCAGGTCCCAGAGGGCGTCGGGCGAGTCGGCGCCGCCCGGGAACCGGCAGCCGAGGCCCACGATCGCGATGGGGTCGTCGGCATCGGTGTGCGCGGCGGAACGGATCGTGCCGGCCGCGTCGGCCGGGTCGTCGTCGCCCAGCAGGTGGGTCCGCAGGTGCGCGACGAGGGCGCTGGGCGTGGGGTGGTCGAAGACGAGGGTCGCGGGCAAGGCGATGCCGGTGGCTCCGCGGAGCCGATTGCGCAGGTCTACGGCGGTGAGGGAGTCGAAGCCGAGGTCCTTGAAGGCGCGGTCCGGGTCGATCTGTGCGGGCGAGGCGTGTCCGAGGACCGCCGCGACCTGGGCGCGCACCGTGTCGAGCAGCAGGCGTTCCTGCGCGTCGGGCCGCAACCCGCGCAGCCGGTCGGCGAGTTCGCCGGCTCCGGTGCCGAGCGGGCGGCGGGCATCGCGACGGCGCCGGGCGGCGGGGACCAGATCGTGCAGGACACCGGGCAGGGTGTCGTGACCGGTCTCGGCGAGCGCGGGTACGCGCAGGGCGACGGGGACGGCGGTCGGTTCGTCGAGCAGCAGGGCGGCGTCGAGCAGGGCGAGGCCGTGGCCCGTCTCCAGTGCGGGGTAGCCCTGCCGGGCCATGCGGTCCAGCTCGGCCGCGTCCAGCGTCCCGCCCATGCCGCCGGCGATCGCCCACATGCCCCAGGCCAGCGACACCGCGGGCAGTCCCTCGGCGCGGCGGGCTGCCGCGAGGGCGTCCAGGGCGTTGTTCGCGGCGGCGTAGGCGGCCTGGCCCGGGTTGCCGACCACGCCGGCGAACGACGAGAACAGCACGAACGCGGACAGCCGCCGCCCACGCGTCAGTTCGTGCAGATGCCGGGCCGAGTCCGCCTTGGCGGCCAGGACGCGGGCCAGCCGCTGCGGGGTGAGGTCGGTGACGAGGCCGTCGTCGAGCACACCGGCCGCGTGCACGACGCCCGTCAGCTCCACCCCGTCGAGGACGGCGGCCAGCGCCTCACGATCAGCCGCATCGCACGCGGCCACCGCGACACGAGCTCCCAACTCCTCCAGTTCCGCAGTGAGTTCGGGGGCGCCCGGGGCGTCGGGTCCGCGCCGGGACACCAGCAGCAGGTCGCGCACCCCGTGAGCGGTGACCAGATGCCGGGCGACTTCCGCGCCCAGACCACCCGTCCCGCCCGTGATCAGCACCGTTCCCTCGCCGGCCCACGGCGACGGCACCGAGAGGACGACCTTGCCGACGTGCCTGGCCTGCCCCAGCAGGCGCAGTGCCTCCGGCGCCCGGGAGATCCCGTACGCGGTGACCGGGGCGGGCCGCAGGGCGCCGTGCTCGAACAGTTCCAGCAGCGCGGCGAACATCTCGGCGATCCGGTCGGGACCGGCGTCCATCAGGTCGAAGGAGCGGTACGACACTCCGTACTCGGCCCGGACCTCCTCCGCGTCGCGGATGTCGGTCTTGCCCATCTCCACGAAGCGGCCGCCCGGCCGCACCAGCCGCAGCGAGGCGTCCACGAACTCACCCGCCAGGGAGTCCAGCACCACGTCCACACCCGGCTGGAACCGCTCCTCGAACTTCGTCGTCCGGGACGAGGCGATCCGATCACCGGGGACGCCGAGGTCACGCACGACCGGCCACTTCGGCTCGCTCGCCGTCGCGTACACCTCGCCGCCCAAGTGCTGGGCCAGTTGCACAGCGGCCACGCCCACACCACCGGCAGCGGCATGGATCAGCACCGACTCCCCCGCCTCAAGTCCGGCCAGGTCCGTCAGGGCGTAGTAGGCGGTCAGGAACACGATCGGTACGGACGCCGCCTGCTCGAACGACCACCCGTCCGGCACCCGCGCCAGCAACCGGGCATCGGTGACGGCCAGCGGGCCGAACGCCCCGTCCAGCAGACCCATCACCCGGTCACCGACCTCCAGGCCGGTCACCTCCGCACCGACCTCCACGACCACACCGGCACCCTCGTGCCCGAGCCGGCCGGGGTCACCCGGATACATCCCGAGGACGTTCAGTACGTCACGGAAGTTCACCCCTGCTGCCCGCACGGCGACCCGTACCTCGCCGGATTCCAGGGGCCGTCGGTCCTCCGGAACGAGTGCGACGCCGTTGAGGCGTCCCTGGGCGACGACGTCCATCCGCCATCCGTCGCCCGATCCGGCGGGCGGCAGCAGCACGTCGTCGGTGACCGCCCGGACGAGGCGCGGGACACGGACAACGCCCTGGCGGACGAGCAGTTCGGGCTGGTCGGGGCAGTCGGCCAGGGCCCGGTAGGACTCCGGCGAGCCGTCGACGTCCGCGAGCCGGAAGCGGCCCGGGTGCTCGCCGGACGCCGAGCGGACCAGGCCCCAGACGGTCGCGCCGGCGAGGCCGGTGACGTCGTCGCTGACGGCTCGGGAGGTGACGAACACCAGGCGGGAGTCCGCGAGGCGGGGTTCGGCGAGCCAGCCCTGGACGAGCGCGAGGGTGGCGGAGGCCACGTCGGTGAGGGATCGGTCGTCCGTGGCGACGCGTGCGTAGACCGTGTGCGGCGCCGTGTCCCCGGCGTCGAGTGCCGAGGTGAGGGCGGCGAGGTCGGCGTGGGCGCGGGCGGGCGCCTCGGGCAGGGACTCGGGGTCGCCGAGCACCGTCCAGGTCGCGGTCGTTGCGGCCGTCGCAGTCGTCGCGGTCGATGCGGCCGTCGCAGTCGTCGCGGCCGTCGTGGTCCTCCCCGTCTCGGGCAGGGGCCGCCAGTCGACGCGGAACAGGCTGTCGCGGAAGGCGTTGTCGCCGGTGGTGAGCGCGCCGGGGGACAGTGGCCGCAGGGTCAGGCCGTCGGCGCGGGCGACCGGTTCGCCGGTCGAGTCGGCCACGTGCAGGGTGACGGTGTCGTCGCCGCGGCGTGAGATCCGGACGCGCAGAGCGGCGGCGCCGACGGCCGAGAGTTCGACGCCGGACCACAGGAACGGCAGCAGCGCGCCCGCGTCCTCGCGCTCCCACAGCCCCAGCGTGTGCAGGACGGCGTCCAGCAGGGCGGGGTGCACTCCGAATCCGTCGGCGCCGTCCGCCACGGATTCGGGCAGCGCGGCCTGGACGAACCAGTCGTCGCCGGCGCGCCAGACCTGTTCCAGGCCGCGGAACGCCGGGCCGTACGACAGTCCGGCCGTTCCCAACCGCTCGTACAGGCCGTCCAGTTCGACGGGTTCGGCGCCCTGTGGGGGCCAGGCCCGCAGGTCCCCCACCTCGTCCGAGGGCTCGCTCGCGGCCAGGACGCCTGAGGCGTGCACCGTCCAGGGGTCGTCGGTGGCGGTTTCGGGGCGGCCGTAGACGTACAGCTGCCGGCGGCCGTCGGTGCCGGGGGCCTCGACGCCGAGCTGGATCTGTAGGGCGCTCGTGTCGGGGAGGACGAGCGGGGCGTGGAGGGTGAGTTCGTCGACGCGGTCGAGGCCGACGCGTTCGCCGGCGGCCAGCGCCAGTTCGAGCACGGCGGTGCCCGGCAGGATGACCGAGCCCGCCACGGCGTGGTCGGCGAGCCAGGGCTGGTCGGTGGTGGACAGCCGGGACGTGAGGAGGACGGCGTCCGATCCGGCGACGGGCACGGCGGCGCCGAGCAGCGGGTGTCCGGTGACGCCGAGGCCGAGGTCACCGGCGGCCACGGTGGCGCGCGGCGCGTCGAGCCAGTAGCGGCGGCGCTGGAATGCGTATGTCGGCAGGGGTACCTCACGCGCGCCCGTGCCGGCGAAGACGGCGGCCCAGTCGACCAGGGTGCCGCGGACGAAGAGTTCGGCGACGGCCCGCAGCAGGGTCTCCGCTTCGGGGCGGTCCCGGCGCAGGCTCGCCGCGGCGGGTACGTCACCGGCGAGCGCGGTCAGGACGGGGTCGGGGCCGATCTCCAGGAAGCGGCCGGCGCCTTGGGTCCGGGCCGCGGTGAAGGCGTCGTGGAAGCGGACGGGGCGGACGATCTGGTCGGCCCAGTAGGCGGGGGTCGTCCAGTCGTCCTCGCCCAGCGGGGCGCCGGTCACGCTGCTGACGGCGGGGACCTGCGGGGTGCGGTAGGTGATCTCGGCCGCGGCCTCGGTGAACTCGGCGAGGACGGGGTCCATCAGCGGTGAGTGGAACGCGTGCGACACCCGCAGACGGGTCGCCCGGCGGCCTTCCTCGCGGGCCTGCTCGACCACGGCGTCCACGGCGGTCGCGGTGCCCGAGACGACCACTGACGTGGGTCCGTTGACGGCCGCGAGCACCGCGCCGTCCGGAAGCCGACCGGTCAGGTCCGCCTCGGTGGCCTCCACGGCGGCCATGGCTCCGCCCTCGGGCAGTGCCCGCATCAGGCGGGCGCGGGCCGCGACCAGCCGTACCGCGTCGGGCAGGTCGAAGACTCCGGCCGTGTACGCTGCGGCGAACTCGCCCACCGAGTGGCCCAGTACGGTCTCCGGGGCCATCCCCCACGACCGCAGCAGCGCGACCAGCGCCACCTGCACCGCGAACAGCGCCGGCTGCGCGTATCCGGTGCTGTCCAGCAGACCGGCGTCGTCCGCGAAGAGGGCGTCCTTGAGGGGTGTTTCGAAGCCGAGCCGTGCGTCCAGCAGCCCGCACACCTCGTCCAGCGCGGCGGCGAACGCGGGGTGGGTGTCGTACAGTTCCCGTCCCATGCCCGCCCGTTGGCTGCCCTGGCCGGTGAACATCCATGCCGTACGGCCGTCGGTGACGGACCCGGTGATGCCGGGCTCCGCGAGCTGTGCGCGCAGGGCGTCCAGGTCGGGACCGAGCAGGACGGCACGGTGTTCCAGCACGGCCCGTGTCGTGGCGAGGGACAGGCCGGTGTCCAGCGGGTCCGCGTCCAGGGGAGCCAGCTGGGCGAGTTGGGCGCGCAGTGCCTCGGCCGAGCGGGCCGAGACCACCCACGGCACCGTCGGCAGCGGGTGCTCCGGTCGCGGTGGGGCCGCTGGACGCGGGGCCGGGGCCTCTTCGATGACGACGTGGGCGTTGGTGCCGCTGATACCGAACGACGACACACCTGCCCGGCGCGGACGCCCGCCCTGCGGCCAGGCCCGCTCCTCGGTCAGCAGCCGCACCGCACCCGACTCCCAGTCCACATGGGAGGACGGCTCCTCGGCGTGCAAAGTGCGCGGCAGGCGCTCCGCGCCCAGCGCCATCACCATCTTCATCACACCGGCCACACCGGCGGCCGCCTGGGTGTGCCCGAGGTTGGACTTCACGGACCCCAGCCACAGCGGCTCGCCGTCACCGTCGCGTGCCTGCCCGTAGGTGGCGAGGAGGGCCTGCGCCTCGATGGGATCGCCGA
>NZ_BMVM01000039.1 GCF_014650715.1 Streptomyces bluensis
TCCCCCGGCAACAACTCCCGGTAGTCGTTGTACATCACCCCCGCGAACACACCCGTCCGGCTGCCCCGCAACGACGACGGATCGATCCCCGCCCGCTCGATCGCCTCCCACACCGACTCCAGCAACAACCGCTGCTGCGCATCCGTCGCCAACGCCTCACGCGGACTCATCCCGAAGAACTCGGGATCGAACCCGGCAACGTCGGTCAGGAAGCCACCGGCCCGGGTCGAGGAGGTGCCGCTGTGATTCGGATCGGGGTGGTAAAGCCGCTCCAGGTCCCAGCCACGGTCGGACGGGAACTCCCCCACCGCGTCCACACCCTCTGAGACCAGCCGCCAGAGGTCTTCCGGCGACTCGACGCCACCGGGGTAGCGGCAGGCCATACCCACAATCACCACCGGATCGTCAGTGAGGGGCGTGGCGGTCGGCGCCGACTCCGGCGCCGTCCCAGGCTCTGTCAGCTGTTCATGCAGGTGGGCGGCCAGTTTCTCGGCCGACGGATGGTCGAAGACCAGGGTGGCGGGCAGGCGAAGCCCCGTCGCCGCGGCGAGTGCGTTGCGCAGTTCCACCGCGGTCAGGGAGTCGAAGCCCAGGTCCCGGAAGGGACGTCGGGGCTCAATGGAGCCGGAGCCGGAGCGAGAGCCCGAGTCGGCGTCGTGGTGGCCGAGGACGGCTGCGGCGCGGGTGCGCACCACGTCGAGGAGCAGGGCCCGCTGTTCCTCCACGGTCTTCCCGGCGAGGCGGC
Organism: Streptomyces bluensis; assembly: GCF_014650715.1. Taxonomy (GTDB): domain Bacteria; phylum Actinomycetota; class Actinomycetes; order Streptomycetales; family Streptomycetaceae; genus Streptomyces; species Streptomyces bluensis. The sequence continues at coordinate 746 of NZ_BMVM01000039.1, forward strand.
GCGCGAGGTCACCTGCGCCGGCAGGGGTCGTACGGCTCCGGAACAGGCCACGGAGCAACGGTGGGACGTCGGCACGCCACCGGGGTGCCGTGTGGTCGAGCCGTACGGGCAGAAGGACCGGGTCGGTACCGGTCGTCGCCGCGTCGAACAGGGCCAGACCCTCCTCGACGGTCAGGGGGCGGAAGCCGGAGCGTGCGAGGCGTTCGCGGTTGGAAGGGTCGAGTTCGCCGGTCATGCCGTCGGTCATCGCCCACGGCCCGTAGGCGAGGGAGGTCGCGGGCAGGCCGAGGGCACGGCGGTGTGCGGCGAGACCGTCCAGGTAGGCGTTGGCGGCGGCGTAGTTGGCCTGGCCCGTACCTCCGAAGGTGCCGGCCGCCGAGGAGAGCAGGACGAAGGCCCGGACGTCGGAGCAGAGTTCGTGCAGGTGGCGGGCGGCGTCGGCCTTGGGGTGGAGGACCGTGGAGAGGCGTTCGGGGGTGAGGGCGGTGAGGACGCCGTCGTCGAGGACGCCGGCCGTGTGGACGACGGCCCCGATGGTGCGGCCGGTGAGCAGGTCCGCCAGTGCGTCGCGGTCGGCCACGTCACAGGCGGCGATGTCCACGTGGGCGCCGAACTCCGTGAGTTCTGCGCGGAGTTCGGCGGCACCGGGGGCGGCCGTGCCTCGTCGGGACACGAGCAGCAGGTCGCGGGCGCCGTGGTGGGTGACGAGATGGCGAGCCAGGGCCGCGCCGATGCCGCCCGTACCCCCCGTGATGAGCACGCTGCCCGGGCCCGTCCAGATGTCTCGGGTGTGGTCGTCCGGCGTGCCGGGCTCGCGGCGTGTCAGGCGGGGTGCGAGCAGGTCCGTACCGCGTACGGCGACCTCCGTCTCGCCATCTCTCCCGTAGGCGCTGAGGAGTCGGGCCGGCGAGGGAAGGGGGGACTCGCTCTCGTCGCGGGTGAGCAGGGCCAGGCGGCCGGGATGTTCGTTCGCCGCCGAGCGGATCAGGCCCCGGACGGCTTCGAGGACCGGGGACTCCTCGTCGGTGGTCACGAGGACCAGGCGGGACGTCGCGTACGACGTAGCGGCGAGCCACATGTGGAGGAGTTCCAGGGTGTGGCGGAGTGTGGTGTGCAGTTCCCCGGGGGTGATCTCGGTGAGGACGAGATTTGGTGCCGTCGTGGTGCCGTCGAGGGCGTCGTCCAGGCCGGGCAGGATCTCCGCGTCCTGTGGCGCCCAGGCCGGGACGGAACCTGTGCACAGTACTGCGAGACGAGGAGCCGGGGACGCTTCGGAGTACACCACCGGCGCCCAGGTGCGCCGGAACAGCGCGTTGGGGACCGTCGTACCGCCGGCAGGGGACGGGGGCCTGGTGACGAGGGACCCCACGGTGGCCACCGGTGTGCCCGAGGGGTCGGTGACCGTGAGGCGCACAGTGTTCGTATCCGCGTCCATGTCCGCGTCCATGTCCGTGTCCGCGTCCGTGTCGCGGACGATGTGAGCGCGCAGCACGCGTGCGCCCGTGCTGCCGTGCGAGTGCAGGTCCACGTCGCGCCAGGCGAACGGCAGCCCCGGCGTGCCGCCCGTGAAGGCGGCGGCGTGCAGCAGGGAGTCGAACAGGGCGGGGTGCAGGCTGAAGCCGTCGGGGTCCGTGTCGTCGGGGAGGGCGGCCTCGGCGAATGCCTCGGCGCCGCGCCGCCAGACGGCGGTGAGCGCCCCGAACGGCGGGCCGTAGGTGAGGCCCGTGTCGGCCAGTTCGGCGTAGAAGGCGTCGAGGTCGACCGGCTCCACGTCGGCCGGTGGCCAGGAGACGGCCGCCGCGGCGGATTCCGACTCCGCTGCGGATTCCGACTCCGCTGCGGATCCCGGCTCGAAGCCGGGTGCGGCGGTGTCGGCGGCGAGCCGGCCCACAGCGTGGCGCAGCCAGGGCGCGTCGGGGTCGCCGTCGTTCCGGGAGGAGACGGTGACGGGGCGGAGGCCGGCCTCGTCGGGCTCCGCGACGGACACCTGAAGGATCAGGGCGTTGCTGTCGGGAAGGACCAGCGGCTGTGTGAGGGTGAGTTCGGTGATGTGCCCGTGGCCGAGTTCGGCGCCGGCTCGGGCGACGAGTTCGGTGAGCGCGGTGCCGGGCAGGACGACCTGGCCGGCGACGCGATGCCCCGTCGTCCACGGATGGGTCGCCGTCGAGACGCGACCGGAGAACAGGGCGGCGTCGGTGTCGGCGAAGCGCACCGCCGCTCCCAGCAGCGGATGGTGCACGGTGTCAAGTCCGGTGCCGCGGACGTCACCGCGCGGGGCTCCGGCGGCCGGCCAGTAGGGGCGGTGCTGGAAGGGGTAGCCGGGCAGCCGCGTACGGAGGGCGCCGGTCCCGGCGAAGAGCGCGGGCCAGTCGACGGGCACACCGGTGGTGAACACCCGGGCCAGCGCGGCGACCAGCGTGCTCTCCTCGGGGCGGCCGGACCGCAGCACCGGCACGGCGACGGCGTCCAGGGCGCCCTCGGGACCCGGCCCCGGCCCCGACCCCGTGCCTGATCCCATGCCCGATCCCATGCCCGATCCCGTGTCCGTGTCCGTGTCGGCGTCCTCGGACAGAATCGACTCGACGAGCGCCGAGAGCGCGCCGGTGGGGCCGACCTCCACATAGGTCCGTACCCCGGTGTCGGCCATGGCGCGGACGGCGTCCCCGAAGCGGACGGTCTCGCGCACCTGCCGTACCCAGTGGCCGGGGTCGGTCAGCTCGCCCTCCCCTACGACCGTTCCGGTCAGGGTCGACACGACGGGCAGGCTCGGCGCGTGGAACTCCAGGGTGTCCAGTACGGCGCGGAAGTCCGACAGCATCGGGTCCATGTGCGCCGAGTGGAAGGCGTGGCTGACCGAGAGGCGGGTGGTGCGTCGGCCGGGGAGCGCGGCAAGGGTGGCCTCGACGGCGGCGGGGTCGCCGGAGACGACCACGGCGGCGGGCCCGTTGACGGCGGCGAGCGACGCTCCGGCGGCGAGGCGGGGCCGTACGTCAGCCTCGTCGGCCTCGACGGCTACCATGACGCCGCCCTCCGGCAGGGCGTCCATCAGGGATGCCCGGGCCGTGACCAGGCGGCATGCGTCGGGCAGGGTCAGCACCCCGGCGACGTGCGCGGCGGCGATCTCGCCGACGGAGTGCCCGGCCACGACGTCGGGGCGCAGTCCGAGGGACTCCAGCAGCCGGTACAAAGCGACCTCGACGGCGAAGAGGGCGGGCTGGGCGGCGCCGGTCCGGTTGAGCGCCGCCTCGTCGGTGCCCCACAGCACATCGCGCAGAGCAGGGTCGAGCAGCGCCAGCGTCTCGTCGAGAGCGGCACGGAAAACCGGGAAGCGGTCGTACAACTCGCTTCCCGCGCCCAGACGTTGAGCACCCTGGCCGGAGAAGAGAAAGCCTGTCGCGCCCGGTTCACGGGCGATTCCCCGGGCGAGCTCGACGGGGCTGCCGGTGCTGGTGGCGAGGGCCACGGCACGGTGGGCGAAGGCGGTGCCGGCGGTGGCCGCCAGGGTGAGGCCGACGTCCAGGATGTCGTCGCGGTGGGCGAGTTGGGCCGTGCGGGCGTCCAGGGCGGCGGCGGTGCGGGCCGACATCACCCACGGAACCACGGCCGGTGTCACGGCGGCGGGCTCCCGCTCGGGCTCCTGCCGCTGGGGCGGTGCGGCTTCCAGGATGAGGTGGGCGTTGGTGCCGCTGACGCCGAAGGAGGAGACGGCGGCCCGGCGCGGCCGGTCCGTGTCCGGCCACACGGTGTCCGCGCTCACCGCGCGCACGGCACCCGATTCCCAGTCCACGTGCGTGGACGGCATGTCGGCGTGCAGGGTGCGCGGCACGATCCCGTGCCGCAGGGCCAGTACCGTCTTGATGACGCCGGCGACTCCGGCGGCGGCCTGGGTGTGCCCGATGTTGGACTTCACCGAGCCCAGCAGCAGCGGGTGCGCGCGGTCCTGTCCGTACGTCGCGAGCAAAGCCTGCGCCTCGATCGGGTCGCCGAGCCGGGTACCGGTGCCGTGGCCCTCGACCGCGTCCACGTCGGCCGGGGAGAGCCCGGCGGCGGCCAGCGCCTGGCGGATGACGCGCTGTTGAGCGGGTCCGTTGGGGGCGGTGAGGCCGTTCGAGGCGCCGTCCTGGTTGACGGCGGAGCCGCGCAGGACCGCCAGCACGCGGTGCCCGTTGCGGCGGGCGTCGGACAGCCGCTCCAGCACGACCAGGCCGACGCCCTCGCCCCAGCCGACGCCGTCGGCGGTGTCGGAGTACGCCTTGCAGCGGCCGTCGGCGGCGAGGCCGCCCTGGCGGTGGAACTCGACATAGGTCGAGGGGGTCGCCATCACGGTCACGCCGCCGGCCAGCGCGAGGGTGCACTCGCCGCCGCGCAGCGCCTGGGCGGCCAGGTGCAGGGCCACGAGCGAGGAGGAGCAGGCGGTGTCGACGGTGACGGCCGGTCCTTCCAGGCCGAGGGTGTACGCCACCCGGCCGGAGGCCACGCTGTGCGCGCTGCCGGCGCCGCGCAGGCCTGCGTACCGCTCGTCGCCGAGGAGCGTGCCGTAGTCGCCGTACATGACGCCGGCGAAGACTCCGGTACGGCTGCCGCGCAGCGTCACCGGGTCGATCCCCGCGTCCTCGACGGCCTGCCAGGAGACCTCCAGGAGCAGCCGCTGCTGCGCGTCCGTGGCGAGTGCCTCGCGCGGGCTCATCCCGAAGAAGTCGGCGTCGAAGTCGCCCGCGCGGCTGAGGAATCCGCCGCGCCTGGTCTCCTCCCAGCCGCGCTCCGCGGGAACGTCGCCGATCGCGTCGACACCGTCGGTCACCAGCCGCCACAGGTCGTCCGGGGACGCGACATCACCGGGGAAACGGCAGGCCATGCCCACGATCGCCACGAGGTCGTCGTCGCTGGTGCTCCGCCGGGCGTCCGCTTGGGCCGCGCCCACGGCCGCGTCCACGGCCGGGGCCGGGCCGCCGGTGAGCCGTTCGTGCAGATGCGCGGCGAGGTCGGCGGCGGTCGGGTGGTCGAAGACGAGGGTCGCGGACAGCCGCAGACCGGTGGTGGTGGCGAGGCCGTTGCGCAGTTCGATGGCCGTGAGTGAGTCGAAGCCCAGCTCGCGGAAGGGTCGTTGGGGGTCCACGGCGTCGGCGCGGCGGTGCCCGAGGACGCGGGCGATCTGCCCGCGCACGAGACCGAGCAGCTCGCGCCGTTGCTCCTCGGGCCCGAGCCGCCCCAGGGTCGCGGCGAGCCCCGCGTCGCCGGACGCGGACGGTACGGCGGCACGGCGCCGGTCGCGACCACGAGCGAGGGCACGGGCACCGTCTTCGACGAGTCCGCGCAGCACGGCCGGTGCGGCGGGCCCGGCGGCGACGAGCGCCCGGGTGTCCAGACTCAGGGGCAGTACGACGGGTTCGTCGAGGGCCAGGGCTGCGTCGAAGAGGGCGAGCGCGGTCGCCGTGGAGAGGGGCAGCAGCCCGGTGCGTGCCATGCGGGCCCGGTCGGCGTCGGTGAGCTGCCGGGTCATTCCGGCCGCGGCCTCCCACGGGCCCCAGGCCAGCGACAGCCCCGGCAGCCCCGCGCCACGCCGCTCGCGGATCAGCGCGTCCAGGGCTGCGTTGGCGGCGGCGTAGTTGCCCTGGCCGGCGCTGCCGAGCACCCCGGCCGCCGACGAGAACACCACGAACGGCACCTCTGCGTCGACGAGTTCGTGCAGATGACGGGCGGCCTCCACCTTCGGCCGCAGTACGGCCGCCACGCGCTCCTCGGTCAGCGCGGTGACCACACCGTCGTCGAGGATCCCGGCCGTGTGCACCACACCACCGACGGTCCGCCCGGCCAGAAGCCCCGCCACCGCGTCACGGTCGCCCACGTCACAGGCCACGACCTCGGCTCGGGCACCGGCCTCCGACAGCTCGGCGACGAGACCGGCGGCCCCCGGCGCGTCCGGTCCTCGACGCGAGACCAGCAGCAGGTCCCGCACACCGTGCCGCGCGACGAGATGCCGTGCCACGGCAGCGCCGAGCCCCCCGGTGCCACCGGTGACCAGGACACCGCCCCGGCCCCATGCCAGTGCCTTCCCTTCACCGGCTCGCACCGGCAACCGCCCCAGCCGGGGCACCAGAACCTCCCCGCCCCGCACAGCGACCTCGGGCTCGGCCCCGTCCAGGAGCAACCCGAGTGCGGTGCGCAGCGCCGACGGTTCCGGCTCGGTGAGGGCGAGCACCGCCAGTCGACCGGGATGCTCGGCAGCGGCCGACCTCAACAGGCCGCGCACGGCGGCCCCGGCGGGATCGTCACCGTCCCGGGTCACCAGGACCATGCGGCGCTCGGACTCCTCAGCCAGGACACCCCGCAACAGCGCCAGGGCGTCCGCGACGGCGGACCGCACCTGCGGCACGGGCGTCGGCAGCACCAGGACATCCGCCTCCGCCCCGTCCGCGCCGAGCCCGAGGCCGGCTTCCCGCAGCACCGCGGTGAGCGTGCCGTCACCGTCCCCGGAGACACACAGCCTGCCGGGGTCGCGGGCCACGTCCGCGGCCGGCACCACCCACTCGACCCGGTGGAGCGGTCCGGCCGCACCCCCTGCGGCCAGCTGCGCCGCCGTGACGGCACGGACAGCCAGCGCGTCGGCACCGGCCACGGGCCGTCCCGCCGAGTCGGCGAGAGTCACCCGGACGCGGTCCGGCGCGACGAGGGACAGCCGGACCCGGACCGCCGCGGCCCCTTCGGCATGGAGGGAGACGCCCTCCCATGAGAACGGCACGACACCGTCCCCCACCAGTAGCGAAGTACCGTGCAGAGCGGCGTCGAACAGGGCCGGGTGCAGCACGAAGCCACCCGGCTCCGTACCTTCCGGCAGCTCGGCCTCGGCGAAGACCTCATCATCACGCCGCCAGGCGGCCCGCAGCCCCTGGAAGGCAGGCCCGTACCCGAATCCGGTCAACGCCCGGTCGGCGTAGAAGGTGTCGAGAGCGACCGGCTCGGCATCGTCCGGTGGCCACACCGCCAACTCCTGGTCAGGCGCCGGTAGTTCGTCGCCACCATCCTCCAGCAGCCCGGAGGCGTTGACGGTCCAGGGTGCTTCCGGATCACCTTCCGGACGGGACCGCACGGTCACCGGCCGACGCCCGTCCGCGTCGGCCGGGCCGACCGTGACCTGAAGGCGTACGGCACCCTCGTCGGGGACGACCAGTGGCGTGCCGAGCGTCAGTTCGGCAAGGCGTCGGCAGGCGTACTCCTCACCGGCGCGCAGGGCGAGTTCGGCCAGTGCGGCGCCGGGCAGCAGGGAGCGGCCGTGCACCGTGTGGTCGGCGAGCCAGGGGTGCGAGGCGAGCGACAGCCGACCGGTCAGAACGAGGCCGTCCGAACCGGCCAGGGGCACGGCCGCGCCGAGCAGCGGATGCCCGACGGGCTCCAGCCCCAAGGTGGTGGCGTCCTTCACCGACAGGGAGGGCTCCGGCCAGAAGCGCTGCCGTTGGAAGGGGTAGGTGGGGAGGACGTCGGTGAGTCGGGCGCCGGTCCCGGCGAAGTACGCCGCCCAGTCGACGGGCGCACCCTGCACGAAGAGCCGGCCCAGCGCGACGGCCAGCGCCTCTTCTTCAGGACGGTCCTTGCGGAGGGCGGAGACCGCTACAGCCATGTCGGGGGCTGTCTGGTCGATGAGGGCGGTGAGGGTGCCGTCGGGGCCGAGTTCCAGGAAGCGGGTGACGCCGTGGGCGGTGAGGGTGCGGATGCCGTCGGCGAAGCGGACTGTGCCACGGACGTGCTGGACCCAGTAGTCCGGCGTGTCCGGGGCGGTGAGGGTGCCGGTGAGGTTCGAGACGAGCGGGATGCGGGGCTCGGCGAAGTGGAGACCGGAGATCGCGGCGCGGAAGTCCTCCAGCATCGGGTCCATCAGCGGGGAGTGGAAGGCGTGGGAGACCCGCAGGCGGGTGGTGCGGCGGCCAGGGAGAGCGGCGGCCACCGCGAGAACCGCTTCCTCCGCGCCGGAGAGCACCAGGGAGGCGGGGCCGTTGATCGCCGCGATGCTCACCTCGTCGGTGAGGTGCGGGATGACGTCGGCTTCCGTGGCCTCGACCGCGAGCATCAGGCCACCCGCAGGCAGCGCCTGCATCAGCCTCGCCCGCGCCGACACCAGCGCACACGCGTCAGCGAGCGACAGCACACCCGCGACATGAGCAGCGGCGATCTCACCGACGGAATGACCGGCCACGTAGTCCGGCCGTAGGCCCAGAGATTCGGCCAACCGATACAGCGCCACCTCGACCGCGAACAGCGCGGGCTGAGTGAACTCCGTACGGTTCAGGGCCTCCTCGTCATCACCCCACATCACGTCACGCAACCGCGGATCGAGCTCGGCCAAGACCTCGTCCAGCGCCTGGGCGAACACCGGGAAACGCGCACACAACTCCCGCCCCAGGCCGAGACGTTGAGCGCCCTGACCCGGGAACACGAACGCCAACGGCCCCTCGACCGCCACTCCCCTGGCCGCCTCAGTGACGCCCTCCGCCGACGCCAGCAACACTGCCCGGTGCGCGAACCGGGCCCGGCCGGTCGCGAGCACACGGCCGAGGTCTTGGGGGGAGCCCTCGATACCCGAGCGCAGAAGATCGAGTTGCGCGTCGAGCGCGGACGCCGTCTTGCCGGACACGACCCAAGGGACGATCCCGGACGGGTCCGGGGCCCTCTCGGCATCCGTCTCCACAGGCCCCTGCTCAAGGATCAGGTGGGCGTTGGTGCCGCTCACACCGAAGGACGACACGCCGACGCGGCGCGGGCGGTCGTTGTCCGGCCACACAACCGGCTCCCGCACCAGCTCCACCGCACCCGCCGACCAGTCCAC
>NZ_BMVM01000040.1 GCF_014650715.1 Streptomyces bluensis
CAGGCGCCCCTTGTGCCGGCTGTAGAGCGGGCCGTCCGGCCACGGCGCCCGGTCCCCGAGAGCCAGCCTGGCCTCGTAGGCGTCCTTGATCAGCTTCTGCTGGCCGGGCGTCAGTCCGAACCGGTGGAGGGCGTGCGCGAACTCGTGCGTCGTCGTGGAGTAACCGTCCGGGTACGCGGGCGTTTCGGTCGGCACGCTGGTGAACTCGCCGAGCAGGTTCTCCTCCGTCACGCCCGTCGTGCGGAGCGACACCCCCCGTACCTCGTCCCATATACGGCTGTCGCCCGGGGAGAGCTGCTGCTTGGCCAGGTGACGGAACGGCTCCAGCGAGGTCATGGCCTCGCTCTTGGGTACCACGATCACGCGCGCGCCGTTCTCCAGCATGCGCTTGGTCACAGCCGGGTTGCGCAGCATACGGGCGATCTGCGCCTGAGCCTCGCGGCGGGCCGACACCGGCTGATCCACCCCGTCCGGTACCTGCACCATGAGCTGGGCCGCTGTCTCGGCGAACGCCGCACGCGACATCTTCCGGTTCCGGTACAACGCGTTCGCCAGCGCCTGGTCGGAGGCAAGATGCTCACGTTCCGCCGCCGACAGGTATGCCAGCTCCGCCGCCCGCTCCTTGCGCGACATCCCCGGCAGACGCGCCGCCAGATCGTCCAGCCTGCCGGGCGGCAGGGTCGGCCGCGCCGCTGTCGTGGCGCCGGATGTGCCGGACGTGCCGGAACCGGGCGCCGCCGAAACCGCGGCCTGGTGCGCCGCCGGGGCGGGCGGCGCCGGCAGCGCCTGGTCCGGCCCGAACCGGCCGGCCCGGGGCGTACGGGCCGGTGCCGAGGACAGCGAGCCGCGCACGGACGCCCCCTGGCCGGTGCCCGCCGTGCGGCGCCCTGTGTCCAGCGTGGCCGCCAGGCCCGGCAGCTGCCCCCAGGAGAACGCGTGCTGCCACGCCTGCGCCCGCAGGTCCGTCCGGACCACCGCCAGTTCCTGGACGATGCCGTCGTGCTGGGACTGCACCGCCCGGTGGACCTCGGTGGCACGGTGCAGGCGGGCGTCCGCCCGGCCCAGGGACCGTGCGGCGTCGGTCACGGCGCGGTCGGCGCGGGCCAGGTCCTGGGTGAGCGAGTCGCGTCGGCCGGTCAGCTCGTCCAGGTCCTCCTGAGCTTCCTCCACGGCCTCCCGCGCGGCGATCAGCGCCGTGCGATGGCGCGCCCGCTGTTCCGGCGCGGCCGAGTCGTAGCGCCGCTGCGCCTGGTCGGCGGCCGTCTCCAGCCGCGCGAGTTCCGTCTCCGCCTCCTCGACCTCGGTCGCCACCTGGCGGAGCACCGCCTGGACGGCGCCCGCACGGCGCACCGCGTCGCTGTGGGCGCCGTGCGCCGCCCGCCGTGCGGTGGTCGCGGCGTCCAGGGCGGTGCGGGCGCCGTCCAGGGCCCGTCGCGCGCCCGGCTGCCGGTGCAGCAGCCGGGCCTCGCGGTACCGGGCCGTCACCTCGGCGGCGACCGCGCTGATGTAGTCGCCGACCGTGTCCTGGAACTGGTCCCAGGTGTCCGCGGTGGTGTCGGTGAGGTCGGCGAGGGTGCCGTCGGCGGTGAACGGGTAGTGGCGCAGACCGTCGTCGGTGCGGACGACGAGTTCGACGGACCTGCCCGCGGTGGCGGCGGTGCGGGAGACCACGAACAGGGCGCGCGCCAGGCGGGTGTTGTCCGGGTCGTCGCCGAGCGCCAGCCACAGCTGCGCCGAGGAGTCCTCCGGGCTGATCGCGTCGGCCAGCGCTCCCGACAGGTCCAGGACGGGGTGGCGGGTCCAGTCCCGCAGGTCCTCGGCGTCCTGGTCGGCGAGCATCGCGGGCAGGTCGTACAGGCCCGGTCCGAGGCGTGCCGGGGTGACGCCGAAGCCGAGGACGTCGCGCTCGCCCAGCCGGACGGTGGCGCCTCCGGTGACGTACTGGGTGCCTTCGGGGCCGGACACCGTGATGACGGTGTCCACCAGCGTCTCGTAGGTGCGCGGGCCACGCCGGTCCGTGGGGGCGGTGGTGTTGCCGATCCGCAGGCGGTCCACGCTCGCGCCGGAGGTGCTGCCGCCCGAGGCGATCGTGTGGGGCTGCTGTGCGGCCACCGGGAAGGTGAGGCCCAGCAGATGGGCGTTGCCGTCGACCAGGCTCTGGGTGCCCTGCCGGTTCACCGTGAAGGAACTGCCCGCGGTGGAGGACGAGGCGAACGTGCGGAACCGCCTGCGGGCCCGGTCCACGCCCATGGCGTCCGAGTCCGTGACGGGCCGGGGGTTGTGCAGCGAGATCTGCACGGTCGGCGGGGAGTCCGGGCTCTGCAGGGGCCAGGTTCCGGGCATCTGCGAGGTGAGGCCCGCCGCGGCCCGCGGCAGGTCCACGCTGATCTCACCGGCCTGGACCAGCTCGCCCAGGCGGGTGGCCGCGGCCTCGGCGGAGGCGTTCGCGGGCAGCCCCCAGGACGCGGTGAGCTGCGGGGCGACGATGTGCAGGGCCTGGGTGAGCTGCGGGAACGCGTTGAACTCGTACACCGGTGTCGGCCCGGTCGGCACCAGGCGCGGGCCGCTGCGGAACGGTATGACGCCCAGGGTCTGCGCCTGCGCGGGCGAGAGCGTCAGCGGGTCCTGTCCCAGCAGGGCGGGCGGGCGCGGCCCGATGTGCTGGCGGGGCTCCACGGACTCGGAGGCCGCGAACCGCAGTTGGGTCGTGACCGGCACCCTGACCGTGCGCACCGGCCGGCCGTGCAGCAGGCGGCGCAGCCAGGCGGTGACCCGCGCGGCCAGGTCGCCCTCCAGGCCGGAGAGGTTCAGCAGTCCGCCCTGCACGATGCCGCCGGGGATGTTCGCCGGCCACGCGGTCATCACCTGCGAGGTGACCGAGCCGCTGAGGAAGAAGTCGAAGTCGTCGAAGTCGGCGGCCCCGCCGGTGCGCAGCCACTGCCGGTCGTCGCCGCCGCTCTCGGTCCTCCGGGTGCGGGCGCGGGCGTTGGTCAGCGCGAACGACGGGCCCTCGCGGTCGACACGGCCGGGGTCGCCGGGGCGCGGATAGCGGGAGATCGGGTTGACCGCCGCCTGGTGGGTGCGGGTGACGGTGACGGCGGACGACTTGACCTGCGCCGTGTGGACGGTGAACCGCTCCAGGCCGCTGCCCTCGGGGGCCGGACGGCCGCGGACGCCGCGCAGCGCCGGCGTCTGCAGCATCGGCTCGGCGTTCAGGATCACCCCGACGAGCCGCGCACCCCCGTAGGCGACGTGCAGGAAGTAGAAGCCGACCCGGCCGCCGGGGCCGCGTCCGAGGAGGGCGCGCAGCGCGGTGGGCTCGGTGAGGCGGGTGATCTCGGCGGTCACGCCCTCCAGGTAGGAGCTGTGACCGGGCTGGGTGGAGCCGGGCGCCTCGGCCTCGACGAGCGCGGTGAGTTCCTGGCGCAGCCGGTCCCGGCGCTCCCTGCGGTCGACGGTGTTGTCGAGCTGGGTGAGGGACAGCACCCCGGCGAAGTCGAGCGCGCGGGTCCGGGCGACCCGGTCGGGAAGGGGCACGCTGGGCTGCTGCAGGGTCAGGCTCGGCAGTCCCGCGAGGCCCTGGAACCACTGGGCGAGGCGGGCCATGGCCTGCTGGGGCGCCAGATACGTCACCGACCGCGGCAGGTCGATGGCGACGGTGACGGGGGCGAAGGCACCGAGACCGATGGTGTTCCCAAGGGCGTTGCGCACCCCCCACCGGAACGTCACCAGCAGGGTCGCGTCGTTGCCGACCCAGTTCTTGGCGTTGTCCTCGGTGGTGACGTGGGTGATCTTCGTGTTGGCCGACAGGGCACGGGACTCGTCGACGCGCCGGGCGTAGCTGTACCGGCCGCCGGGGTTGGCCTGGTGGATCAGCGCCCCGGGGTCCTTGGGCGCCGACTCGGTGCCGGAGAGCGCGATGTTGCCCTGCCGAGCCCGGCCCACGGCGCGGCTCTGGCTCGCCGAGTCCGTCGCGGTGACGTTCTGCTCGGTGTACATCCGCTCGGTGTTCAGCAGCCGCGGGTTGCGCAGATAGCCGCGGACCTCGGCCACCATGACCAGGTCCGCGCCGAGGCCGGGCACCGTCAGTTCGACGACGTGGCTGCTGCCCAGGATCTGCGGCGCCCGGGAGACGAGCTGGGCCGGGCGGATTCCGGCGTGGCGGGCCCGGGATCCCATCGTCGTGTGGTCGTTCAGCGCCGCGCCCGCCACGGCCACCGAGGTCCACTTCCAGGTCGCCGCCGTGCCGGTGACCGCGGCCTTGCCCGCGCGGGTCACCGGGCTCAGAGCCCAGTTGACTCCGGCGCCGGCCCGGTTGACGGCTCCGGTCAGGCGCTGCGGCAGCACGTTCTTCGCGGCCGTGGACGCCTGCTGGGCGGTGCTGCTGACCAGGCCGGCGGCGCCGGTTGCCACGTCGGTCGCGCCCCGTACGGCGCTGCGGGCCGCGCGGACGAGGCGGCCGGGGTCCGGGCGGCCCGGATACGTCCCGGCGGCGATCATCCGCATGGCCTGCATCAGGGCGGCGGTACCGCGGAACGTGTCCACGACCGCGCCCGGCGGCAGCTTGGTGATGCCCGGCAGCGGGTTGCCGTTGCGGTCGACCATGTTGAGGCGGACGAAGTCGTCGTTGGGGCCCCCGTCGGTGACCGGCCGGCGGATCACATGGCCGGGGGGCGGCCCGGCGGGGGCCGCGGCGTTGTCCGGCGCGTGGGTGCGGTAGTGCGGGACGAGCAGCGAGAGGGTGCCGGGCACGGTGTGCGGGAAGGCGGGCGCGAGGGGGATGCCCGTACCGGCCGGGTCCGCGGTGTCCGTGTCGGCCTGCGCCGTGACACGGTCGGCGAAGCGGATGCTCGGGTCGTCCTCCTCTCCCTCGTAGAGGTCCAGGGCGAGCCGGGCCGGGATCGTGAACAGTTCGCTGCCGTGCTCCGTTTCCACCGCCACCTGGTCGAGGGCGACCGCGTCGCCCGCGGTCAGGGTGTCGGAGATCTGGCCGGTGGCGGTGTAGTCGGGCGCCGGGTTGGCCGTCCAGGCGCCGCCCGCGATGGGGACGCCGAAGCCGCCGCCGCCACCGAGCGCGCCGATCAGGGCCGTACCGCGCTGCCGTGAGCCGCCGGACTCGGACGAGGCGACGCCGATCTGGTGCACGTCGGGCAGCCGCCGGGTGTGCTCGGTGGGGCGCGCGGTGTCGCGCGTCGCCGAGAACCGCAGCTGCACCCGGCGGGTGCCGGTGACGGAGTTCGGCCGCTCGAACCAGACGGGGTGCCCGCCGTCCACCGCGTCCGGCGACGATGCCGCCAGCGCGAACCGCGACCGCATCTGGCCCAGTCGGCGCATGTTCTCCAACTGCGCCAGGACCAGCGGCTCGTCCAGCCGCAGCCGGCCCCGGTCGGTCGGGTCGGCCGGCGGCAGGAAGCCCTCGGCGCGCAGATGGTTCTCCGCCTCCTGGAAGAGCCTCTCGGCCCCGTCGACGGCGTACGGCGTCTCGGAGGAGCTGATGGCGTCCAGGTTCTCCAAGTACTCCGGCGGCCGGCGGACTTCGGACGGCTTGGGCCGGTGGCCCTCCGCCGTGGACCGTTGCGCGATCCGCAGCCGCATCCCGTCGTCCCACGGCCCGAAGCTCCCGCTGACCGTGCCGCCGCCGGCGCGGTGGAGCGTCACGTGGTAGGTGACCCGGCCGGGAGTGACCAGATGGCTCTTGCTGGTCATGATGCCGTGCGTCAGGGTGGCGCTGCCGACGTGGTTCAGGCCCTCGCTGAGCTGCGCGCTCACACTGGCCTTGCCGGCCAGGTTGCCGCCGAACGACGACCCGGCCGCCGGGTGGCCCTCGCTGTGGTCGGTGGTGAAGGACGGCCCGCCCGAGCCCTCGACGCCGATACCGCTGGTCAGCCGGGACACCCGGTCCACGTTCGAGGAGTGCGTGACATACGTCTCCAGGGACGACTTGCCGTCGGTGCTCTGCGTCGTCGGCCGGCCCGGTTCGATCGTCGCGGTGAGCTGGAGCATGCCGACGGCGTTGCCGCTCGCGTCGAGCAGCGTCGGCGAGAACACCCCGCCGTCGCGCTGCAGATGCGCGGTGCCGCGCAGCAACTGCTCGGACAGGAAGTGCTCCAGCTCCGTCGACGAGTCCGCGTGCAGCGCGGACAGCTCGGTGAACTGCTCGTCGGCGAGCAGTTCGCTGAGCAGCCGGCGCGGCTCGGCGATGCTGTCCACGCCCCACAGCGGAGGGCCGTCGAGCCCGGCGGGCTCCGGCAGGTCCGCGGTGTGGGCGCCTTCGAGGGCGAGATGCTCCGGAATCCACACGGTGAGGGCGCCGTGCGACTGCGCGGGCTGCCAGTTGCCGGTGTCCTCGCGTGGGGTGTCCAGCCGGATGTCCCACAGCCCGTCGAAGTCCACCGGATGGGACGGCTCCTGGGCGTGCTGCTTGCTGGAGACCACGAAGGTCTCACCGAGGGTGAGGGTCTGGGAGAGCTGGTTGTGGACGGCCGACATCGTGATCGTGCCGTCGAACGAGCGCAGTGCTCCGGGGGCGTTCACCGGGTAGGACGCCGACCAGGGCACCGCGACGCTGCGGACGGTGCCCGAGCCCTCGACGTCCGTGGACGCCTGGCTTCCCTCGGTGCTCCGGTCCACCTGCACATCCGGCAGGGACGCGGGGCTCCGCCCGTACGCCGGCGACCTCCTGGGGTTCGCGTACGCCAGGCGGATGTCGACGGTGTGGTCCCGGCCGCCGTGGTGCACGGTGATCCGGTGGCCCTGGCTGCTGCGCAGATACGGCCGGTTCCGCTCGATCTCCTCGGCGTCCAGCACCTCGCCGAGTCGGGTCCGCACCGCCTGGCCGTCGGCGGTGTCCGGGGTGACCCCGAGTGCGTCCATGATCTGGCGGTACAGCCCGTCCAGGGCGCGGTCGGGCGTCGGCTCGTGCAGCGCGAGACCGATGTGCCCGTCATGCCGGCTGCCGTAGTCGCGCGCGTACACCGACAGGGCGCCGGGCGGCTGTGTGGTCGTCAACGCCGTCGGGGGGACGGGTGGTTGCCCGTCCGGCTGGGTCGGCTGGGTCGGCTGGGTCCGCCGGGTTCCGCTGGGCCCCGCGACCGGGGCGTCGGCGTCCGGGTCGCCGGGCAGGGGCGCGGTGTTCCTCCAGCGCCCGGCGGGCGGGGCCGCGTGGTACGTCGTCGCCGGGCCGGGCTGGGCCTGCGCGGCCCCCGCCGTCACCACGTCGTGGGACAGGCTCCCGGCGTGTGCCTGGTGCAGCAGGTGGGCCAGCGAACGCGCGGTGACCGACGGGTCCCAGCCCTGCTGCCGACCGTACGCCCCGACGATCCGCTCCAGCGCCCGCCAGGTCAAGGGTCCGGTGTCGGTGTGCCCCGGGGTGTAGGCCCGTAGCCGTTCGAGCGCGGCGAAGCCCTGGACGAGCTGCTGGAACTCGGCGGCACGGCTGGGGTTGGTGTCGATGTCCACCCCGTGTGTCTCCCGCAGGGCACGCACCCACCGCAGCACCCGGGTGGTCCGGCGCGGCATGTCGGCGGGCAGTCCGGACTGGTCGGCGTACGAGGTCAGGACGGACGCACCGGGCTCGGGACGGAACTCCCGGATGCGGTAAGCGGGTTTGTCCGGGTCGTCGAACTTGATCAGGCGCGGCGGATACTGCCCCTCCTCCTTGCTCGATCCGGTGGGCGACTCCATGGCGAACACCGTGCGCCCGGTCTCGTTCGCGATCGCCTGGGCGCCGAGGGGGGACTCCAACCGGTCCTGCCCCGGCCGGGGCTGGGCGATCTCGCACCACAGCTGCCAGATCGGCCAGTCCTGCGGCAGTCTCTGCAGGCTCTTGCGCCGGCTGAGTGTCCTGCCGATCTCCTTGGCGGGCACCACCTGGTTGGCGCCCGTGCTCTTCCTCGGCACCACCGCACGGCCCTGGTTGGCGTGACCGACGCTGATGTACGAGTTGGCCAGCGCCCGCGGCAGGGGCCGCAGTCCGCTCTCGCGGCTTGCGTCGACGCCGGGCAGCCCCTCGTACAGGTCGGTGTAGTACTGCACCGCGGACAGCGGGCGAAGGTCCTCCTCCCGGATCGCCATGTCCTTCGGGTCGAGGAAGGCCCGCCCGGTGAGCTGCTGCCCGTCAACGGTCGGCAGCGCGAACGACCACACGTCGTCGTCCGCGAACGCCGTTCCGTCGGCTGCCGTGATCTGCGCCCGCGGATCGTCCGCGACCAGTCCCGGGTCACTGGGGATCCAGGCCCCCACGGGGGCCCGCCCCGGGTCGGAGTTCGCCAGGGCGGGAAACAGCCAGCCGTTCCCGCCGGGCAGCGGCTGCAGCCTGAAGTCGCCGTAGGTGAACCACGCCCGCACCCCGGAACGGTCCGCCACCAGCCGCGCCAGGTTCTCTCCCGCGTCCTGCGCCAGCAGCACGAGCGGAACACCCGGCGGGCGGTCCGGGTCGCGCGCCACGAGTTCGGCGAACTGCTCGTCGTCGACTTCCACCGTGCCGCCGCGGCCGTCGGGCACGGTGAGCAGCCCGGAGGGCCCGCGCGTCGCGACCACGGTGACGGCCCGCGCGCCCCAGGGCGGGGCCACCTGCGTGCTCTGGCCCTCGACGCTCACCCGGTCCAGCAGCAGGTTCAGACCCGGCCGGCCCGTCAGGTTCCGCCCGATGTACTGGCCGCCCGAGCCGTTCAGCGCCGTGTGCGGACCGAGCGCGCCCGTCCGCTCCAACTGGTACGCCGCCACGGCCGCCACGCTGCCGGCCCGTCCCCGCCGTGCCGCGCTGCCCGTCACCGACAGCGCGTCGAAGTACAGGGCGGGATCCACCGCGACGGACGGATCCAGATGCAGGACGTAGCGGGTGATCCTCTCCAGGTCGATCGGGCCGGTGGCGAACCGCCCGTCGCGGTCGCCCGCGCGTGCCGTGTCCAGCCACGCGAGCGAGTTCAGCATCTGGGAGAACAACTGGTGGCTCTCCACCTGCGGGCCGAACGCCCGGCGCAGCACGTCCGTCAGCGCGGCCGTGTGCGCCGCCGTCGCACCGGCCGTCGCCGGGGGCGCCGGATGCGCCTCGATCGTCGTCGCGTGCGCGGCAGGGACGGCAGCCGTGGCGGGCGCGGGCGGGGGTGCCGCGACGGGGGCGTGCGGCTGGGGTACGTGGGTGCCCTCCGCCTGGTCCCACAGGGCGCGGAAGCCCGCCCAGGTCTCGTTCTCCGCCTGGGTGCGGCGGACCGGGTTGGCGTCCAGCGGCTGCCG
>NZ_BMVM01000041.1 GCF_014650715.1 Streptomyces bluensis
CTGGCCATGCATCGAAGGTAAAGCCGACCCGCCCTTCTTGACAACCCAGTACAGAACCGCCTAGGTTCCTTACCGTTCAGTCCATAACCGTCCTGAGCTCACCGAACAGGGTGCGTGCACGCCTGGCGCGATGACTGGCCGGCGCCGACATCAACAGGATGCTGGCCACCGCGGACACCGACACAGCCTCCAGAGGATGGTCGAGGGAAGCCCCGAAGCGGCCACACGATGATCTTGAAGCCCTGAGATCTCAGCGCGTCATCCGCTCGCCTCACCTTCGTCGGTGAGGAAACCGATCAGATTCCAGACGGCTTTCCGTCATGCCGAGTAAGCAAGGAAAAAAATGAGTACCAGCATCGACCACGGGGCGCCCGCCTCCGGAAAAGAAGACTCGGGCCTTCGCGGCTCACATGCCGTGCGCTGGTGGGTGCTGGTCGTCATAGGCGTGGCACAGCTCATGGTCATGCTCGATGCCACCGTCGTGAACATCGCGCTGCCCGAAGCGCAGCACGACCTCGGCTTCAGCGACGGCAGCCGGCAGTGGGTCATCACGGGGTACGCGCTGGCGTTCGGCAGCCTGCTGCTGCTCGGCGGCCGACTCGGTGACCTGTTGGGCCGACGTACCCTCTTCGTGATCGGCCTGGCAGGTTTCGGGGCCGCGTCCGTCGTCGGCGGCTCGGCCGGCAGCTTCGAGATCCTCGTCGCGGCACGTGTGGCCCAGGGCCTCTTCGCCGCGGTCCTCGCGCCCGCGGCACTCTCACTGCTCAGTGTGACCTTCACCGAACCGTCCGAAAGGGCGAAGGCCTTCGGTATCTTCAGTGCGCTGGGTGGTGCGGGCGGCGCGATCGGGCTGCTGCTCGGCGGCATGCTCACCGAATGGGCGTCGTGGCGCTGGGTGATGTACGTGAATGTCGCCTTCGCGGTCCCCGCTCTGATCGGTGCCTTGCTGCTGCTGGCCAAGCCCGTGATCAGCAAGAAGCCCAAACTCGACATTCCGGGCATCGTCGTGGTGAGCGCCGCGCTGTTCGCCATCGTCTACGGGTTCGCGCACGTAGAGGCCACCAGCTGGACCGACCCGGTCGCCCTCGGCTCCATGATCGTCGGCGCGGTGCTGCTCGCGGTGTTCGTCTGGCTGGAGTCCAGGGTCGCGCATCCGCTGCTCCCGCTGCGCCTCGTGCTGGACCGGACCCGCGGTGGTTCGTTCGCGGCGGTGTTCGTCCTGGGCATGGGGATGTTCTCGATCTTCCTGTTCCTGACCTACTACTTCGCGGCCAGCCTCGGCTACTCGCCGATCAAGACCGGTCTGGCGTTCCTGCCGATGGTCGCGGGCGTCGTCGCGTCGTCGACCACGATGCCTTCGCTGGTGCTGCCCAGGGTCGGCCCGAAGATCGTCGTCAGCGCCGGCTTCCTGGTCGCCGCAGCCGGTATGGCCTTGCTGACCCGCCTCGAGCTGGACAGCACCTACGCCGCCCACATCATGCCCGGCCTGATCCTGCTGGGTCTCGGCATCGGCGGGGTGATGAGCACCGCGATCCAGGGGGCGACCTCAGGCATTCACCACGAGGACGCGGGTGTCGCCTCGGCGTTGATCAACACCGGTCAGCAAATCGGCGGCTCCATCAGCACGGCGCTGCTGACCACCATTGCCTCGTCAGCCGCGACCGACTACCTGTCTTCGCACAAGCCCAGCGCGCTGGCCGCGGCGCAGGCCGGGGTCGAGGGCTACACGGCCACCCTGGCGTGGGGCTCCGGGTTCTTCGTGGTCGGTGCGGTGATCGCCGCGTTCCTGATCCCGAATCGGGCTCTGGCGCCGTCCGAGGGCGAGCCCGTGATGGCCCACTGAGCCTGGATCCACCCCACAGATGCCCTGCCACCTGCGATGACTGTTGTTCTCAGGACACGAACCAGCACAGGAAAGCAGGGCATCTCCAGGGTTCCACCGCGACCGTCTCGCCCCGCGAATCCACGACAGGGCCTTCTCCGCGATGGACCTCACCACCCGCCACCCGCGCACCAGAGAACTGCTGTCCACGGCGAAGTCCATGGTGCAACCAGACCCAGCAGGAGGCACTCGCATGAAACGACGTACATTCCTCGGCGCGACCACCGCATCGCTGGCCGCCACCCAACTCGCCGGGCCCGCCTACGCCACCAGTTCAACCGCCGGCCCAACCGCCGGCCCAACCGCCGGGCGGTACACGGTCGTCGCCCGCTTCTGGGGCTCGATGCCGACGGGTGTCACCGTCTCACGCCACGGCCGTATCTTCGTCAACTTCCCCCGCTGGGGCGACGACGTCCCGTTCACCGTCGCCGAAGTGCGGCAAGGGAAGCCGGTGGCGTACCCCAACGCCGAGGTGAACCGCGAGGACGCCTCCGACCTGGCCGGGCACTTCCAGTCGGTGCAGAGCGTCGTCGTCGACCCGGCCGACCGGCTGTGGATCCTCGACACCGGAAACCCGCTGTTCGCCGGGTCCTCCTACGGCGGCCCGAAGCTCGTGGCGGTCGACCTGCGCACCGACCGGATCGTACGGAAGATCCTCTTCCCGCCCGAGGTGGTGCCGTCGAACAGCTACCCCAACGACGTGCGCTTCGACCTGCGGCGCGGCGCCGAGGGCATGGCGTTCATCACCGACTCGGGCGGCTCGAACGGCGTGATCGTGGTCGACCTCGCCACAGGCCGCTCCTGGCGGCGACTGACCGGGCAGCCCTCAGTGCTCCCCGACGAGCAGTTCCTTCCCATCATCGAGGGCGAACCCCTCATGATCCGCCCCGCGGGAAGCGAACCCATGCACTACGAGACCGGCTCCGACGGCATCGCCCTCAGCGCCGACGGCAAGCGCCTCTACTACTCCCCCCTGTCCAGCCGCCGACTGCACAGCGTGGCCACCGACGCCCTCGCCGACCCCGACGCCACCGACGCCGAGGTGGCGGCGACGGTCGAGGACCACGGGTTCAAGCCGATGGCCGACGGTCTGGAGAGCGACGACAAGGGACGGCTCTACGGCGGCGACCTGGAACACAACTCCATCTGGCGCAGGAATCCGGACGGCACCTACCGCACCCTCGCCCAGGGCACCGACCTCATCTGGGTCGACACCCTGTCCGTCGCCTCGGACCGGCACCTGTACGCCACCGCCAACCAGCTCAACCGGATGTCGCTCTTCCACGAGGGCGAGGATCTGCGCCGCAAGCCCTATCTCCTGGTCCGCCTGCCGATCGACGCCGGACCGGTCAGGCTCGTGTGACCTCTCCGGCCCGCGTCACGTGACTGCCTGGTCGCTGTCCCGGTGCGCACCCGGCCGGGCAGCGGTCGACCTCGTCCCGGGCCAGGACCCGCTCAGGGTAGGGCCTGATGTTGCAGTGCGGGGCGATGCGGAGTGAGCTTTCCATCTTCAGCCTGAGCTGGCCGGTCTCGGGCGTCAGGTGACGCTGGTAGGGAGGCTCCGGACGGGGCTGCGCTGGGTGCTGTTGTCGATGCGCCGGTCCAGCTCGGTGCGCGCAGCCAGCCCCTGCCGGTGTAGCCGAGCTCGGCCTCCGCCAGTACCCACGTCTTGCAACCCCGGCGTCCCCGGCGATGGGCACGGCACGGGCCTCGCGGACACGGGGCCGGCCCAACACACCGGCGAGACGGGTCAGCTCGTCGTCCCGGCCCCGCTGGGCGGAACGCTGGGGTCGATGCCGGTGTCCTTGGTCATGAGGGCTCCTGGGCCGGGTCGGGGACCGTGTCGGGGTCGGTGGCGGTGAGGGGGAGCAGCACCTGGAAGCGGGTGTCGCCGGGTACGGACTCGACTTTCAGGTCGCCGTGGTGCTTGTTGACGACGATCCGCCAGGAGATGTCGAGCCCCAGCCCGAAGCCCTCGCCCACCGGTTTGGTGGTGAAGAACGGGTCGAAGATCCGGCCGCGGATCTCAGCCGGCACTCCCGGGCCCGTGTCGCGGAACTCCACCAGCAGCCGGTCGTGCACCAGAGCGGTGCGTACGGTCAACGTCCCTTCGCCGCCCGCGCTCTTGATGGCGAAGACGGCGTTGTCGATCAGGTTGGTCCACACCTGGTTCAGTTCGGCCGGGTAGGCCGGAATCCTCGGCACCGAACGGTCGTACTCCTTCACGACCTTGACCTGGGGACCGATCTTGCCCGACAGCATCAGCAGCGTGCTGTCGAGGAGTTCGTGCACATCGGCGACCTGGTAGGGGGCGCGATCCAGCTGCGAGTACTGCTTGGCGGCGCCTTGGAGACCCGCTCGGCCGTACGCTCCTGAAGGTCGACCAGGGCCTTGAGGGCGTCGCCGTGGTAGGGGCCCGAGGCGATGACGCCGAGCTTGGTGCGCATGTGCGCGACCCGGTCCCTGAGCGACGAGGTGGCCCGTACGGCCGCCGCGGCCGGGTTGTTGAGCTCATGTGTGAGACCTGCGGACAACGAGCCCAGCGCCAGCAGCCGTTCGCGCTGCCCGACGGCCCGCTGAAAGGTCTGCGAACCGAGGGCGAGCCCCTCCAGGAGATGGATCGCCATCGGAAACCACTCGTGCATGAAGTTTGCGAACGATTCGGCGGGCAGGACGAAGAACCGCGTCGGCTCCGACACCCGCAGCGAGTTCATGTACCGCTGCGGTTTCCCGTCCGCGAGGTACGCCATCACGGCCCCCGCGTACACCCCTGGCTGGGACGTGCGGCTCACCTCGATGTCGTCGCCGCCCACTCGGCGCGACATGACGACCGTGCCCTCGATCATCACGTAGAAGCAGGTCGCCGGGTCACCTTCGGTGAACACCGGCCCGGGGTCGAACAGTTCGACCCGTCCCTCGCTGCAGAGCCTGTCGAGCTGCTCGGCGCTGAGCTTCTCGAAGAGGAACAGCGAGCTGATCTCCGCCGCGCTGCACGGCATCGGCCGCCCGCTCACGACTACTCCAGATACCGGTGTACGAGCATCACGGCCATGGCTCCTTCTCCGACGGCGGACGCGACCCGCTTGGCGGACTCCGCGCGCGCGTCCCCGGCGACGAACACGCCGGGGACGTTGGTCTCCAGGTGGTACGGCGGCCGGTCCAGTTCCCAGCCCGTCGGCGGCCGTCCGTCGGCCGTCAGGTCGGGGCCGGCCAGGATGAACCCGTGCTCGTCGCGCAGCACGGTGCCGTCCAGCCAGTTGGTGAGTGGTGCGGCGCCGATGAACACGAACAGCCACTGCGCGTCGACCAGTTCGGTCTGCCCGCTCGTCGTGTCGCGCAACGTCAGCTGTTCCAGGTGGTTGTCGCCGTGCGCGGCCTCGACGACCGTGTGGGCCCGTACAAAGATGTTCGGTGACGCGGCGATCTGCTGGATCGGATAGTGCGACATCGACGCGGTGAGTCCGCTCCGCGCACCAGCAGGGTGACCGACTTGGCGCCCCTGGACAGGTACATCGCCGCCTGCCCGGCCGAGTTGGCGCAGCCGACGATGTACACGTCGTGGCCCTGGCAGGCGGCGGCCTCGGTGAGCGCGGACCCGTAGAACACCCTGCGGCCCGACAACTCGTCGGCACCCGGCGCCTCCAGCTGCCGGTACGACACACCGGTCGCCAGGATCACGCTGTGCGCCGCAATCTGCGACCCGTCCGAGAACCGTACGAGCCGCGCCGCCCCGCTGCTCTCCAGACCGGTCACCTCCCGCGCGGTGAGGATCTCGGCGCCGAACTTCGTGGCCTGGCGACGGGCCCGGTCGGTGAGCTGGCCGCCGGACACCCCGTCGGGGAAGCCCAGGTAGTTCTCGATCCGCGAGCTCTGCCCGGCCTGCCCGCCGGTCGCCGACCGCTCCACCAGCACCGTACGCAGGCCCTCCGAGGCCCCGTACACGGCCGCGCCCAGCCCGGCCGGCCCGCCGCCGATGACGACCAGGTGTAGAAGTCGGCCGTGGGTGTCGTCGCCAGCCCCACGTGCGCGGCCAGTTCGGGCACCTCCGGCTCGACGAGCGCCGTACCGTCCGCCGTGATCACCACCGGCAGCCGCTGCCCGTCCTGCCCGGCCGCCGCGAGCAGCCGCTGCCCCTCGGGCTCCTCGGTGGAGTACCAGCGGTACGGCACCTGGTTGCGGGCCAGGAACTCCCGGACGTCCGACGAGCGGGCCGACCACCGGTGACCGACGACCTTGGTGCTCGGCATCGGCCGGAAGTCACTGCACCGCCACGCCTCCAGCAGGTCGTCGAGGACTGGGTAGAGCTTCTCCTCCGGCGGGTCCCACGGCTTGAGGAGGTAGTGGTCGAGGTCGACCACGTTGATCGCGTCGATCGCCGCGTTCGAGTCCGCGTACGCGGTCAGCAGCACGCGCCGGGCGCCCGGATGGATGTCCAGGGCCTGTTCGAGGAACTCGATGCCGTTCATCTGCGGCATCCGGTAGTCGGCCAGGATCACCGCGACCAGGTCGCCGCGCAGCTTCAGCTCCCGCAGCGCCTCCAGCGCGGACTCGCCGGACTCCGCGCGCACGATCCGGTACGACTTGCCGTAGCGCCGTCGCAGGTCACGGGCGACGGCCCGGGACACTCCGGGATCGTCGTCCACAGTCATGATGACGGTCCGCGCAGCGTCCGCGGCCTGTGCCATACGTCCCCCACTTCGAGTGATGTGATCCGCTACTCGGCCCATGCCGCGATCCGTTTCGCGATCGCCTCGGGGGACTCGATGTGCAGGAAGTGACCGACGTCGGGGACGACCTCCATCGCGTGCGGGGCGGCGAACCGATGTCGGTCGTCGACCTGCGGGGGGAGGAAGCAGCCGTCGTCGGCACCGTATAGCTGCAGCAGGGGCACCTCGATCGGCTGAGACAGGCGGCGCGTCGCCCCAATCATGCCGGGTCGCAGCATCGCCCGGTAGTACTTCAGAGGCGCGGGCATGCTCGCCCGCAGGTGCTCGTGCAGCTCCGTCTGCAGAGCTGGCTCGAGCGAGAGGCTGGGCGACCACTGACGCCAGAGGCGGTCGATGAAGGCGAGATCGCGGGCGCTGGCCATCCAGCCGCTTCCCGGCAGTTGAAAGAGCCCCATGTACCAGATCCGGCGTAGCTGAGCGAGGCGCGGCCGGCTCAGGAGGGTGATGGGGTGGGGGACTGCGAGCGTGACCGCGCGTTCGATCCGCTCCGGCGCGGTGACGACGGCATCGTATGTGATCAGGGCGCCCCAGTCGTGGCCGACCAACTCCACGGCTCGCCCGGGAGACCAGCGGTCGATCAGCGCGAGCACGTCGCCGGTGAGGGATGCGAAGTCGAACGGCCCCGCGGTCGGGGACGGCGCGTAACCGCGAAGCCAGGGTGCGATGACGTGACGTCCGTGGCGGGCGAGCTCGGCGAGGAAGGGCTTCGCGGTCGGCGGGTGGTCCGGGAAGCCGTGCAGGACGACCGTCGGCTGACCATCGGGGTCACCACCCTGCAGCGCGTGAAAGGTGCCGTGTGGCAGGTCGAAGGTGACGTGTTCGAATTCCATGGGTGTCAGCCATTTCCAGGAGCGGTCGGACGAGAGAGGCTGATGCCGGCTTCAGTGTCTCTGGTTTTGGACATGTGCGTCTTTTCGGGCGCCGGGTGTAGTGCGGGGTCAGCCGGCCAGTCGGTTGAGCTTGCGGAGTTGTTGGTCGAAGGTGCGCGAGGGCACGATCCGGCGCAGGAGGCTGACGCGTCTGGCCATCGGGCCGGCGGGGTACCGGAGCTTGGGCTTGGAGTCGGTGGCGGCCGCGACGATCACCTTCGCGACAACGGCCGGGTCGTCGGCGTTGCGCATGGCCGTGGCCAGCACGTCTCGGGCGATCTCCCGCTGCGCGGCGTAGACCGGCAGGGGCGAGTCGGGTGCCAGGCTGCTCGCCTCGAAACTCGTATTTGTGTAGGCCGGCTCGACCAGCAGCATCCGCACGCCGTGCTCGCGAAGCTCGTGGTCGACGGACTCGGAGTAGCCCTCGACCGCATGCTTGGTGGCGGCGTAGACGGCCATGAAGGGCCCTGGGACCCGACCTTGCATCGAGGCGACGTTGACCACGCGGCCACGGCGCTGGGCGCGCATGTGGGGCAGCACTGCGTTGGTCATCCGCATCAGGCCGAAGACGTTGATGTCGAAGACCTCCTTGGCCTGGTTGATCGAGCTTTCCTCGCCGGCGCCGACCGCGCCCACGCCTGCGTTGTTGACCAGGACGTCGATCCGGCCGAACCGCTCGATCACCTCCTCGACCAGGGAGCGGACCGATTCGTCGCTGGCCACGTCGAGATCGAGGAACGTCACCCCGGCGATCGGCTTGGCGTTCGCCGCGTTGCGGCTCGTGCCGACCACCGCGAAGCCGGCGCCCACGAGGGCGAGCGCCGCCGCCCGCCCGATCCCGGAGGAGGCGCCCGTCACGAGGGCCACTGGGGAAGCTGTCTGCATGGTGGTTCCTTCGGTTGTGGACATGACTTCGTCGGGCACTGTCCGTGCGGGGTCGCCTGTGCTCAGGCCGACACGGTCCGCACCGGTCCTGCAAGCCCGGACCAGGTCTGTCCGGGGAGCTCAGGACAGTTATGGACTGAACAGTCGGAAACCTAGATGGTTCTGTACTGGGTTGTCAAGAAGGGCGGGTCGGCTTTACCTTCGATGCATGGCCAG
>NZ_BMVM01000042.1 GCF_014650715.1 Streptomyces bluensis
CCCTCACCCCACATCGCCTCCCGCACACCAGAAGGCAACAGCGCCAGCACCTCATCAAGAGCCCGCGCGAACACCGGAAAACGCCCGTACAACTCCCGCCCCATACCCAACCGCTGAGCACCCTGACCGGAAAACAACACCGCCAGCGGACCGGGCTCGGCGACCGCTCGCGCGACCTCGGTGACTCCGTCGGGGGCGGCGAGCAGCACGGCCCGGTGAGGGAAGGCGGTGCGGCCGACGGCCAGGGAGTGGCCGACGTCCACGGGCACGTGGTCCTCCGCGTGGGCGCGGATCCGGTCGAGCTGGGCGTCCAGCGCCGCCTCACCGGTGGCGGTGACGGGCCACGGCACCACGCGCGGGGTGACGGTGACCGTCTCCTGCTCCTCGGCCTCGATCCGCGGGGCCTGTTCCAGCAGGACGTGGGCGTTGGTGCCGCTGATGCCGAAGGACGACACGCCCATGCGGCGCGGGTGGCCGGTGTCGGGCCAGTCGGTGGTGGCCGTGGCGATCTCGACGGCCCCCGCGGACCAGTCGACGTGGGACGACGGCACGTCGGCGTGCAGGGTGCGCGGGACGACGGCGTGTCGTAGGGCCATGACGGCCTTGATGAGTCCGGCCGCACCGGCCGCGGCCTGGGTGTGCCCGATGTTGGACTTCACCGAGCCCAGCAGCAGCGGCCGTTCACGATCCTGACCGTACGTCGCCAGCAGCGCCTGCGCCTCGATCGGGTCGCCCAGCCGGGTGCCCGTACCATGCGCCTCCACCGCGTCCACCTCGGCCGGCGTCAGCCCCGCCGACGCCAGAGCCTGCCGGATCACCCGCTGCTGCGACGGACCGTTCGGCGCCGTCAGACCGTTCGACGCACCGTCCTGATTGACCGCCGAACCGCGCACGGTGGCGAGGACGGGATGCCCATGGCGCACGGCGTCCGACAGCCGTTCGAGTACGACCATGCCGACGCCCTCGGACCAGCCGGTGCCGTCGGCGTCGTCGCCGAAGGCCTTGCAGCGGCCGTCCTCGGCGAGGCCGCCGTGGTGGCGGAAGCCCATGAAGGCGGCGGAGGTGGTCATCACGGTGACGCCGCCGGCCAGAGCGAGGGAGCACTCGCCGCTGCGCAGCGCCTGCGCCGCCAGATGCAGCGACACCAGCGACGACGAGCACGCCGTGTCCACGGTGACCGCCGGGCCCTCCAGGCCGAAGACATAGGAGAGCCGGCCGGAGATGACGCTGGCCGACAGCATGACGCCGCGGCCCTCCATGTCCTTGGCGCGGGCGATGAGGTGGTGGTAGTCGACGCCGTTGCTGCCGACGAAGACTCCGGTGCGGCTGCCGCGCAGGGTGTGCGGGTCGATGCCGGACCGCTCGAACGCCTCCCAGCCGGTCTCCAGCAGCAGCCGCTGCTGCGGGTCCATGGCGACCGCCTCGCGCGGGCTGATGCCGAAGAACTCGGGGTCGAAGTCGGCGGCGTCGTGCAGGAAGCCGCCCTGGCCCTGGATCTCCCAGCCGCGGTCGGTGGGGAACGCGGTGATGGCGTCGGTGCCGGAGGCGACCAGCTCCCACAGCTGCTCCGGCGTCCGCACCCCGCCGGGGAAACGGCAGGCCATGCCGACCACGACGACCGGGTCCTCGGTGGTGTCGGCGGGCTCGGCGGCGAGCAGTGGGCCGTCCGACTCGTCCTGGCTGCCAAGGAGTTGGGCGACGAGATGCTCGGCGAGGGCGCGGGGCCGGGTGAGGTCGAAGAGCAGGCTGGCGGGCAGGGCGAGGCCCGTGGCGCGGGCGAGCTGGTTGCGCAGTTCCATCGACGTCAGCGAGTCGAAGCCGATGTCGTGGAAGGCGCGTTCGGCGTCCACCGCCTCCGGTCCGGCGTGACCGAGGACACCGGCGGCGTGGGTGCGCACCAGGTCGAGCAGGAGCGGGACGCGCTCGTCCTCGGGGGCGGCGTACACCTTGCGGCGCAGCACGGAGGCGGCGGAGCGCGTGTCGTCGCGGAGCCTGCGGGCCGCGCCGCGGGCCTCCTCGGCCGTGGGGAGGGCGCTGAGGGCGGCGCACGGGCGGATGCTGAACAGCATCCGCAGGGTGTCCTGCTGCTGGAGGTCGGCGACGACGGTCACGGGGGCGGCGTCGACGGCGAGTTCGGCGAGCACGCCGAGGGCGAGCCGGGGTTCGAGGGTGGTGGTGCCGGTTTCGCGCAGCGCGTCGGTGAGCGCCGCGGCCATGCCTGAGCCGTCCCAGGCGCCCCAGGCGACGGACGTGGCGGGCAGGCCCTCGGCCCGGCGGCGCTGGGCGAGCGCGTCCAGCACCGTGTTGGCCGCCGCGTAGTTGCCCTGCCCCGGGTTGCCGACCGCGCCGGCCACCGACGAGAACAGCACGAACGCCGACAGATCGTGCTCGCGGGTGAGTTCGTCCAGCAGCAGCGCGGGGCTGACCTTGGCGCGGAACACGGCGCCGAAGCGCTGCGGGGTGAGGCCGTTGAGCACGGCGTCGTCGAGGACACCGGCGGCGTGGACGACGGCCGTGAGCGGCACGTCGGCCGGGATCGCCTCCAGCGCGGCCGAGAGCTCGGCACGGATCGCCGTGTCACACGCGGCGATGGTCACCCGCGCGCCGAGCGCCGTCAGTTCGGCCTCCAGCTCCTCGGCTCCGGGTGCCTGTCGGCCACGGCGGCTGAGCAGCAGCAGATGCTCCGCACCGTGCTCCGCCGCCCAGCGGGCCACATGACCGCCCAGCGCACCCGTACCGCCCGTGATCAGCACGGTGCCCGACGGCTCCCACACCGGGGCCTCGTCGGCACCGGGCGCCGGAACGAGACGGCGTCCGAGGACACCGGCGCCGCGCACGGCGACCTCGTCCTCCTCGCCTCCGCCAGTGAGGTGAGTGGTGAACCGGCGCAGTGCGGCGTCGTCCGGTTCCCCGGGCAGGTCGATCAACCCGCCCCACCGGTCGGGGTACTCCAGAGCGGCGACCCGCCCCAGACCCCACAGCGCGGCTTGCAGCGGCCGCACGGTGTCGTCCGGCGAGGCGGCGACCGCGCCGCGGGTGGCGGCCCAGATCCGGGTACGGATCCCGGCGTCGTCCATGGCCTGGAGCAGTACGGCGGTGTCGACGAGGCCGACCGGGACGCTGGTCCAGCGGGTGGCGTCGGTACCGGCGAGCAGGGAGAGCACGCCGGTGAAGCGGGTGCCGTCGGCGGTGAGCCGGGACAGTTCCGCGGCGAGTTCAGCCCGCGCGGGTCGCTTGCCGAGCCGCACGGACACGGTGTCGGGGCCGAGCGCACCGGTCACGGCGTCGAGCCAGGCGCTGTCGGTGTCGGGCCCGTCGGCGGGCAGCACGACCAGCCAGGTGCCCGACGGTCCGGCGGCGGGTGCCGTGGGCAGCGGCTGCCAGGTCTCGCGGAAGCGCAGCGCGTCGGCCAGCGACCGGGCGCGGCGTCTGCTGCGCCAGGCGGACAGCGCGGGGACCACGCCGCCGAGCGCGTCGGTGCCGATGTCCAGCCGGGCGGCGAGCGCCGCCAGGTCCTCGCGCTCCACGGCGGCCCAGAACTCGGCGTCCCCGCTCTCGCCGTCACCGGACACCACCATGGCGTCGGCGGGCTCGGGCCAGTAACGCTCGTGCTGGAAGGGGTAGGTGGGCAGGTCGACGCTGCGGGCGCCGGTGTCGGCGAAGAGCGCCGGCCAGTCCACGGGGACGCCACGGGCGTGGAGCCGGGCGAGGGCCGTCACGGCGGCCGTCTCCTCGTCGCGGTCCCGGCGCAGCAGCGGTACGGCGCTCTCGACCAGGGGCGTGAGGACAGCGTCCGGGCCGATCTCCAGGAAGTGCCGCACCCCCGCGTCCGCGAGCGCACGGACGCCGTCGGCGAACCGCACCGTCTCACGGGCATGCCGCACCCAGTGGTCGGGCGAGGCGAGATCGGCCGGACGGACCGGCGCTCCGGTGACGGTGGAGACGACATCGACGTGCGCCTCGTGGGCGGTGAGCCCGCTGAGGGCGGTGCGGAAGTCGTCGAGCATCGGGTCCATCAACGGTGAGTGGAAGGCATGGCTCACCGACAGACGCGTGTGCCGCCGCTCCCCCAGCGCCGCCACCACCTGCCCGACACCATCCTCGCTACCGGAAAGCACCACCGAACGCGGCCCGTTCACCGCAGCCAGCGCCAC
>NZ_BMVM01000043.1 GCF_014650715.1 Streptomyces bluensis
AGCCCGCGTTCTTCCAGGCCCAGCCGGAAGGCGGCGGCATCGCCGTAGCCGCCGTCGGCGACGACGAGGGGGATGTCGATGCCCCACGACCGCGTCTCCTCGATCATGTCCAGGGCCAGCTGCCATTTCTCGACATGGCCCACCTCTTCGGGGATGCCGCACGTGGTGCGGCGGGCCACCTTGGCCGCATCGGCCTTCGGCGAGGCGGGATCCCAGCTCTCGGGCAGGAACAGCCGCCAGTCGACGGCCGCCGAGGCACTATCGGAAGCCAGGTGCAGCGACACCCCGGCCTGGCAGTTGGTGACCTTGCCCGCGGTGCCGGTGTACTGCCTGGCCACGCACGCCGAGGCATCCCCGTCCTTGAGGAAGCCGGTGTCATCGACGATCAGCGCGGTCGGCTTGATCACCTGCTGCATCCGCCACGCCAGACGGGCCCGCACATGCGCCGCGTCCCACGGGCTCGTGGTGATGAAGTGCGCCAGGGCCTGCCGGTTGCCGTCCTCACCCAGCCGGGCAGCCATCGGCTCCACCGATTTACGCCGCCCGTCCAGCAACAGTCCCCGCAGATAGACCTCGCCCCACCGACGCTGATCCGCCCGCGCGAACGGCTCGAACATCTCCGCCGCGAAGTCCTCCAGATCACACCGGACCGCAGCCAACTCCCCGCCCATCACACCCGGTCAACGACACACCCCCTCAAACGGACACGCCACCAGCAAACGAACTGACCAAGCACTACTAGCTGTTGCGGGCCACGAGGTTGTTGACGGATCGAGATGTACCGCGACCAGCAGCGGGCTGTTCGACCCCTTTGAGGTTGGAGTCTTCCGCGAGCGAGGCGTGTCGGGTGAGGAGGTGGAGCGCGTCTGCTGAGGAAGCGTCGTTGGGGGTGTAGATCTCGATGCGGTGGTCCGGACTGTCGGGCTGGAGCCACACCTGGTAGGCGATGCTCGCGGTACCTACGGTCGGGTGGTGTAGGTGCATGTCGCCGGTCGTGCAGTCGGCGACTTCTCCGGTTGCCCACATCCCTGCGAACTGGTCGCTGCGCATGGTGAGTTCGCCGATGAGGTTCGCCAGCCGCGCGTCGGTCGGGAAGCGGCCGGCAGTGAGCCTCAGGTACGCGACGTGGGTGCGGGCGAGCTCCTCCCAGTTGCGGTGCAGATCCCGGGTGAGGGGGTCGAGGAAAAACATCCGCGGGATCGAGGGACGACGAGCCTGGTCGCCAGGGGCCTCGAAATCCACGTGTTCGGCGAGCAGCGCGTGACCGGTACGGTTCCAGGCAAGCACGTCCCCACGCCTGCCGAGCGCGACCGCGGGAGTGGCCTCGGCCAGCGAGTCGAGCAGCACGAGCACACGAGGGTGGGGTTGTTCCACGGGCGGTTCGGCGAGGCCGAGCCGGTCGGTCTGGCGGGCGAGGTTGTGCAGGTGGACTGTCTCCACCTCGTCCAGTTCCAGCACTCGTGCCAGGGCGTCGAGAACCTGCGCCGAGGCAGTGCCGCCTTGGCCCTGCTCCAGCCGCGTGTAGTAGCCGGCGCTGACGCCCGCGAGGTGAGCCAGTTCCTCTCGGCGCAGCCCCGGAACGCGCCGGCTGCTGCCGTACGTGCGTAGCCCGATCGCGTCCGGAGTGACCTGGTCGCGGCGGCTCTTCAGGAATGATCCGAGGCTCTCCACGCCATCGAGCGTAGACGTGGGCCGCGGTGGTGTGGGTGTACCTGTCGGGTGTACCCACACCAGGTGTCTGGCTGCTCCCGGCGCAGGCCCGGAGCTTTGACGACATGACTCAACAGGCCTCACCCACGACCAACACCGGCAACCTCCGGGCTTGGCTCGGACTGCTCGTCGTCCTGGGCCCGGTGCTTCTGGTCTCGATGGACGGGTCCATCCTGTTCCTCGCGATGCCCAGGGTCAGTCAGGCTCTGAGCCCCAGCGCCGACCAAGCACTGTGGATCCTGGACATCTACGGCTTCGCCGTGGGGTCGCTGCTCATCGCATTCGGGAACATCGGCGACCGCTACGGACGCCTCAGGCTCCTCATGATCGGCGCGACCCTCTTCGGTCTCGGCTCCGCTGCCGCTGCGTTCGCCCCCACACCGGAACTGCTTATCGTCGCCCGTGCCGTCATGGGGATCGCCGGCGCGACCCTGCTTCCCTCCGCACTGGCGGTATTGAGCGAACTGTTCACCGACCCCAAGCGACGGGCGCAGGCCATCGGCATCTTCGCCGCAGCATTCGCCGCAGGCTTCGCGATCGGCCCGGTCATCGGCGGTGTGCTGCTGGAACGCTTCTGGTGGGGCTCGGTGTTCTTGATCAACCTCCCCGTCATCGTCGTCTTCCTTTTCCTTGCGCCGGTCCTGCTCCGTGAGGTCCCAGCCGCCCGACCGGGGCGGATCGACGCCGCCAGCGTCGTGACCTCCGCCGTCGGGCTGCTGCTGACGATCTACGGCATCAAGCACGCGGCCGCCGAAGGCCCGTCGGTCACCGCCGCAGGTGCCCTGATCGCAGGTATCGCGGTCCTCGCTTGGTTCGGACTCCGGCAACGGCGACTGCAGCACCCGCTCATCGACTTCTCGCTGTTCCGCGACCGCACCTTCACCATCGCCGTGATCACCGGTCTGCTGCCGCTCGCAGCGTGGTCGGCCGCAGCCTACCTGGCCGGAATCTACCTGCAGTCCGTCCTCGACATCCCCGCCTTGCAGGCCGCGCTGCTGGCGTTGCCGGGAGCCATCGTGCTCACCACGACCTGCATCGTCACCCCCAGGATCGTGGACCGCGTGGGAAAACGCGCGGTCCTGCTCGTCTGCCACGTCTCCATCGCCGCCGGGCTGCTCCTGCTGCTGCCTACCACCGTCACCGGCGGGATCGGCTGGTACATCGCATCTTCCGCTGTCGCAGGCATCGGCTACGGCATCTCCTTCGCTGTCGTAGCCGACACCGCCGTCGGCGCAGTCCCTCCGGAGCGCGCGGGATCCGCAGGCGCGATCGCCGAGACCAGCAACGAGATCGGCAACGCCCTCGGCATCGCCCTGCTCGGCTCACTCGCCGCCCTGCTGTTCCGCCTCCAAGGCCCCGGCCTCGCCCCGACCCTCGACGCGACACTCCAACTGCCCGACCTGACGGTCGCGGTCGCCACCGACGCCAAATCAGCATTCCTCAGCGGACTCCATGTTGCCGCGACAGCCGCCGGCTTCCTGCATCTCGTCCTCGGACTTGTGGCGCTCCGCTGGCTATCCCGAGCGGCCAAAGTCACCGCGGCTGAGCATGAGACGGCTGCGACCCGATGCCGGCGGTGAGCGCGGGATGAGTAGGCCTTGTCCGAGGCAGCAGCGTCAGGCCGGGTTCGGGGCCGGCCGACGGGCAGCCGGTTACGCACCTTCCGCAGCACGGGGACGAACTGCGGGCTGTCAGCAGCCTGTCCTACAGTCAGTACGAGTGGCAACGGACGGCACTTGCGGTCGGCGGCAAGAAGAACCTTGCTCGTCAGCCCACCACGGGACCTGCCGAGCAGAGGCTTCCTTCAAGCGGAGCTTGCACCGCCTGATGTGCCGCCGTTCTTCCCGCTCGGGGTCGTCACTGCCGTCCTGACCGTTCTGTTCCGGCGGGCCGCCCCCTTTTGCCGGGCCCGCTCCTGCTCGGCAGCGGCTTCCTCAAGGGCATCTGGCAAGCACACGACCCGAGGGTCGACCGCCTGGTGGCGGTCAAGGTCCTCACCGGGGACAGCAGCGCGGACGACGACCGGCAGGTGGCCCGGTTCGCCCGCGAGGCCGCGGTCGCCGGCGGCCTGGCCCATCCGCACATCGTCACCGGCGACCGCCTCGCGCCTGACGCCGACACCCCAGGCGGCCCGACACCTCGCCGCCGCTCACGACCGCTCCCAGGTGGCGTGGCCGAGGTTCAGGTGCCCGAGGTGGGACAGGTGCTGCACCTCCGCGACGAAGAGCCTGGTGAACAGCCTCTGTGCCGACGTCTCGCCGTACCGGTCGATGTGGTCGAACACGACCTAGTTGTATTGCCCTGTGAGGTTGGGGACGCGGCTGGCGGGTGGTTGGCCTTTGAG
>NZ_BMVM01000044.1 GCF_014650715.1 Streptomyces bluensis
GCCCGCCTGACCTCGATCGCGGAAACCGCGTTCGCCCTGCTGCCTCGCCCCCGCCACCCCTGACAAGGGCACGGCCGGCCCCGTCGCACAGGCATCGTCCCCGACGTCGGTCACTTCCCGCACATCGAGGCCCCCGAGGCGATCGCGAAACGGATCGCGGCATGGGCCGAGTAGCGGATCACTCGACCCTCACGGCGAGACCACTGGGATGGGCGGAGCGGGGCGGACTCTGACATGGCGTTGCTGCGGACTGCGGACTGCGGACTGCGGACTGCGGACTGCGGACTGCGGACTGCGGACTGCGGACTGCGGGATGGGGCGGATCTCCGCCCGGTGACCAGCGTGCAACCTTCAACCCGGTCGGTCAGAACCGTCAGTTGAACGGTGCTCGCCGATGAAGGCCACCATCAGCCGTTGCGGGGGGCGAGCTCCCCGACGAAGAAAGTTGTAGCTGCCTTCAGGATCGCCATGTCCTCACGCAGTCGGCGGATCTCCTCGTTCTCCTCGATCGTGACCCCGGGCGCCTCGCCACCGTCAATCTCGGCCTGAGCGCCCCAGCGCCACAACGACTTCTGCCTACCCCGACCTGCTTGGACACCGTCAGTACCGCTGCGGTATTTGGTCGGGTACTCGGCACGGTGCTACAGCACCAGCCGGACGGCTCGGGCCCTCAGCTCGGGATCCACCTTCTTCGGCATGACATGCATCCTTCCAACTCAGAAAGATGCGGCCCAAGCCGACCGCACTTGACAACTCAGTACAGAACCGCCTAGGTTTCTGACTGTTCAGTACATAACCGTCCTGAGCTCACCGGACAGGCTGCGGGCACGCCTGGCGCCTCACCGTCCCGTCGCTCTACCTGTACGGGGCCATAACCCGGCGCAGGGCACTTCCTGCACCTCGAACAGCCCAAGAGGGTCGCCGACCACATCCTGGGCTTCCTGAACAGCTGACCCCCCTGCAACCACCCGGAACTCGAAGGGCTGACCGAACCATGACTGACAAGGAAAGGCTGGAGACCATGGCTGTGACGACTCCTCCGTACGCGAGCGACGCACTGGCCGAGGGGACCGTCGACGCGGTGGTGATCGGCGGGGGCGCCGCGGGGTTGAACGGTGCACTGATCCTCGCCCGCTCCCGCCGCTCGGTCGTCGTGATCGACAGCGGCTCCCCGCGCAACGCCCCCGCCGAGGCCGTGCACGGCCTCCTCGCCCTGGACGGCACCCCGCCGTCCGAGATCCTTCGACGAGGCCGGGAGCAGGTGCGCCAGTACGGCGGACGCGTCGTGCACGGCGAGGTGGTCTCGGCCGAGTCCGCCGCCCCGTCGGCGGACGGGGACCTGCGGTTCACCCTCACCCTGGCCGACGGCCGCCACATCACCGCCCGCCGCATCCTGATCGCCACGGGCCTCACCGATGTGCTGCCACAGGTGCCCGGACTCGCCGAGCACTGGGGGCACAGTGTGGTGCACTGCCCGTACTGCCACGGCTGGGAGGTGCGCGACGAGCCCATCGGCATCCTCGCCACCGGCCCGGCCTCCATCGGCCACGCGTATCTGTTCCGTCAGCTGACCGAGGACCTGACCTACTTCACCCACGGCACCGACCTGGACGAGGACAGCCGCGCCCGCTTCGCCGCCCGCGGCATCCGCGTCATCGACACCCCGGTCACCGAGGTCGTCAACGACGAGGACGGTGCCCTCGCCGGGGTGCGCCTGGCCGACGGCCAGGTCGTGGCCCGCCGCGTCGTCGCGGTCGCCGCGCCGATGCAGGCCCGCACCCAGGGCCTGGAAGGCCTGGGCCTGCCGGTGCAGGACCTGCCGAAGGGCCGCGGCTTCGCCTCCGGCACGGCCGGCGCCACCGAGGTGCCGGGCGTGTGGGTGGCCGGCAACGTCACCGATCTGGTCGCCCAGGTCGGAGCCTCCGCAGCGGCCGGCGCACTGGCCGGCGCCGACATCAACACCACGCTGGCCATCGCGGACACCGACGCGGCCCTCCACGCCATCGCCGAGGCAAGCCCCGAAGCGGCCGCGATGATCTCGAAGCCCTGAGATCTCAGCCCGTCACCCGCTCGTCCCACCTTCGCCGGCGAGGAAGCCGACCTGTTTCCCCATCTGGAAGCTGATCAGTTTCCAGACGGTTCTCAGCCATGCCCGGCAAGCGAGCAGCAGGAGCGTCCCACCGAGGTCAACGCCCCCTTCTCGACCTCGTCGCCCGCCTCGACGACTCCACATCCTCGGCTTCCTGAACGGCCGACGCACCCCCCCACAAGATGAAGGACACGACAATGTCGGAGCGCAATCCCATGGACAAGAACACGGCATCGCGACAGCGGGCCCTGGTGGTCGGCCTCGGGATAAGCGGGATCACCTCCGCGCTGCGACTGCATCGCGCGGGCTGGGACGTGGTGGTGCTGGAGAAGGCCCCCGAGCGGCGCCGCGGCGGATACTTCCTCGCCCTGTTCGGGGCCGGGCTCGCCGCCGCCGAACGGCTGGGCTTCGCCGATGCGGTGTCGAATCGCGTCGCTCCGGAAAGCGTGAGCTACGACGTCGACCGCACGGGCCGGCGCCGCCGCGGTCTGGGCTACGCCGATGTCTTCCCCGGGTCTCGACTGACGGTGCGGGGCGACATCGAAGACGCGGCCTTCACCGCCCTGCCCGACGAGGTCGAGATCCGGTACTCGACCGTGCCGGTCGCGCTGGACCAGTACCTCGACGGGGTGGACGTCGAGATCCGCGACCTGACGACGGAGACGACGACCGTCGAACGGTTCGACCTGGTGGTCGGGGCAGACGGACTGCGCTCGACGGTGCGCCGGCTTGCGTTCGAGCCCGAGCCGAGCCCGATCCGTCGACTGAACTACATGATCGCCGTGTACAGCCTGCCCGAGCCGGTACCCGGCTACCGCCCACAGGACGGGCTGACCATGGCCGAGGCGGGCCGATCGGTGTGGGTGTTCCCGTTCGCCGACCGTCCGCCGTCGGTGCTGTTCTCCTACCGCACCGACGACGTGGACGCCGAGTTCACCCGGCCGGCCATCGACTCGCTGCGCGCCGCCTACGGCGCCGAGCCCACCGGCTCCACGCTCGGTTGGCTGCTCGACCAGTTCGAGAAGGCCCCGGACCACCTGTTCGACTCCACCGAGCAGGTGCACCTCGACCACTGGTACCGCGGCCGAGTCGTGCTCGTCGGCGACGCCGCGTGGTGCCTGACCCTTTACTCCGGCATGGGGGCATCCGCCGGCCTGGCCGGGGCGGACCTGCTCGGCACCATGCTGGAACGCCACCCGCACGATGTGCCACGAGCGCTGCAGGACTGGGAGGACCACCTGCGCCCGTTCATCGACTACCACCTCGGCAGCGGTGTGAGCCAGCGCGGTTTCCTCACCCCGGGCAACCGCGCCGAGTTGCTGCTTCGGTCCGTGATGATCCGCCTCGGTCGGCTACCGATCGCCGGCCGGCTGCTCGCCAAGACGAGGGCCAAGAGTGCGCGGATGAAAAGTCTGGATATCGCCGCCGCCGCAGCGTGAGCGGAGTTCCTCGAATACGAGCGGGAGAACGAGGTCGTCTGGGCCCGCAACTTCGTCGACGAATGCTTGGACGCAGGTTGCGGGGATGGCCGGGAGAGGCATGTACCGGAGAGCAGGCTGTTATCCGCTGCATCGGGGTTCACCCGAGCTGCTTGCTCCACACGTTGTAGCAGCCGCGGTCGACGAGCCTGGTCCAGTCTGCGTCGAGGGCGGCGACTACCGTGGTCTGGCTGCGGGTGCCGCACCGGCTGCACGCGATCCCGGTCTTGCGGTCGAGGCGGTGCAGCTGCAGCGGACCCTGGGCGGGTTCAGAGCGCACGACGCGGTTGGCGAGGCGGGTCATCGGCGCCGCGGCTTGGTCGTGGAATCGCCGCCACAGCATCAGATGCCTGCGCGGCGAGGCCGGCTGTGTCCTTGTCAGTGGTGGCGGGGGCGAGGCAGCAGGGCGAACGCGGTTTCCGCGATCGAGGTCAGGCGGGC
>NZ_BMVM01000045.1 GCF_014650715.1 Streptomyces bluensis
GCGAAATACCAAACAACTCCGCATCAAAATCCGCCACACCCGACACAAACCCACCGGAATTCACATACGAGGTCCCGGAGTGCTCGGGGTCAGGGTGGTAGACGCGCTGGATGTCCCAGCCACGGTCGGCCGGGAAGGGCGTCACACCATCACGACCGGCCGCGAGCAACTCCCACAGCTCATCCGGAGACGAGACATCGCCCGGGAAACGGCAGGCCATCCCCACGATCGCAACGGCGTCGTCGTCAAGGGCATCTGCGGTGGCGGTGCCCGCAGTGGTCTCCCGGGCCTCGATGTCGCTGCCGACGCCCGGGAGTTGGGCGCGGATGTGGGCCGCGAGGGCGGCGGGGGTCGGGTGGTCGTAGACGAGGGTGGCGGGCAGGCGCAGCCCGGTCGCGGCGCCGAGGCGGTTGCGCAGTTCCACCGAGGTGAGGGAGTCGAAGCCGAGGTCGTTGAAGGGGCGGTCGGCGGCGATCGCGGCGGCGGAGCTGTGTCCGAGGACCTCGGCGACGGTGGCTCGTACGTGGGCGAGGACAAGGCGTTCCCGCTCCGATGACGGGCGGCCGTGCAGGGCCGTCGCGAGGTCGCCGCCGCCTGCCGTGGGCCGCTCGGGGCCGTGCGCGGTGCGGGCCTCCTGCTGTGCGGGCGCGGTGAGTTCGCGCAGGAGTGAGCCCTGGCGGGCGTAGGCGGTGGTCTCGGCGAAGCGGGCCCAGTCGGCGTCGAGGACGGTGACGCAGGTGCGGTCGTCGTCGAGGATGCGCCCGAGCGCGTCGAGGGCGGTGTCGGGGGTGAGCGGCCGGACGCCGAGCCGGGCCAGGTGCGTGGTGACGACCGGGTCGGCGGCCATGCCGTCGCCGGCCCAGGGCCCCCAGGCGACGGACGTGGCCGGCAGGCCGGCGGCACGGCGGTGCTGGGCGAGCGCGTCGAGGTGGGCGTTGGCGGCGGCGTAGGCGGCCTGGCCAGCGTTGCCGGTGACACCGGCCGTGGACGAGAACAGCACGAAGGCGTCGAGGGCGCGGTCTGCGGTGAGTTCGTGGAGGTGGTGGGCGGCTTCGGCCTTCACGGCGAGGACGCGCGCCAGCCGTTCGGGGGTGAGGTCGGCGGCGAGGCCGTCGTCGAGGATGCCGGCCGCGTGGACGACGACGGTGGGCGGGTGGG
The DNA here is from genome assembly GCF_014650715.1 of Streptomyces bluensis. Taxonomy (GTDB): domain Bacteria; phylum Actinomycetota; class Actinomycetes; order Streptomycetales; family Streptomycetaceae; genus Streptomyces; species Streptomyces bluensis. The sequence goes on from NZ_BMVM01000045.1 coordinate 1,159, forward strand.
CGTCCAGGAGACCGGCGAGGGCGGTGCGGTCCGCGACGTCGCAGGCGGCGAGCGTGACGTCGGCTCCACGGCCGCTCAGCTCGTCGCGCAGCTCTTGGGCGCCGGGGGCCTCGGCACCGCGCCGCGAGACCAGGACGACATGTTCGGCGCCCTGGTCGACGAGCCAGTGGGCGATGTGCCGGCCGAGGGCGCCGGTGCCTCCGGTGACGAGGGCGGTGCCGTGGAAGCGGCTGCTCCGTGGCTGTTCGCGCGGGGTGGCGGACTGGCGGCTCGGGCTGGTGTCGCGGACGAGGCGGGCCGCGAGGACTCCGGTGGGGCGCAGGGCGAGTTGATCCTCGTCACCGGGGGCGGCCAGCAGCCGCGCGAGGCGCTGCGGCTGGTCGGGGTCGGGGTGCGCGGGGAGGTCGAGCAGGCCGCCCCAGCGGTCGGGCTGTTCGAGGGCGAGCGTGCGTCCCAGGCCCCATACGGCGGCTTCGCCGGGCCGGGACGGGGCGTCGCCGGCGCCCACCGACTGCGCGGACCGGGTGGCGCACCACAGGCGGGCGGCCGGGGCGCTGTCGGAGAGTGCCTGCCACAGGGCGAGCACGGCGCCCGGCGACGGCACCAGGACCAGGGCATGAGTGGGCTCGTGGCCGGTGGCGCGGATGCGGTCCGCGAGGTCGGCACGGGCGTCGGTGGCGGCGACGGGGATCAGGTCGACCTCGGCACCGGCCCGGCGCAAGGCTGCCGCGATGTCCACAACAGCTTGGCCGGCCGGGTCGGCCGCGGCCACCAGCCAGCGGCCCGGGAGGGCGGCCGGGTCGGCGGCGAGACGGGCGGGCCGCCACCGGACGCGGTACCGGCGGGCCGCCTGCTCCAGGTCCCGGCGGCCTTGCCGACGCCAGGCGGACAGCGCGGGCACGAGGGTGTCCAGCGCTTCGTCGCCGGTCACACCCAGCCGCTCGGCGAGCGTGTCGACCTCACCCCGCTCCACGAGATCCCAGAAGCGTGCCTCGACCCCGTCGGAGCCGGTCTCCGAGCCCCGCTCCGCGGCGGCGTGGTCGGGCAGCCAGTACCGCTCGCGGCGGAACGCGTACGTGGGCAGGTCCAGCCGCCGCGCACCCGTCCCCTCGAACAGCGCGGACCAACGGACATCGGCGCCACGGACGTACATCTCGGCGACGGCCGTCAGGACGGCCTGCGACTCCGGCTGTCCGGTGCGCAGGGTGGCCACGGCCTCGTGCCCGGCCTCCCGGGCGAGCGCGGTGAGGACGGGGTCGGGGCCGATCTCCAGAAGCCGGACGGCCCCCTGGGGACCGGTGACGGTCGTGAGCGCGTCATGGAACCGTACGGGTCGGCGGACCTGTTCGATCCAGTACGTCGGTGTGGTCCAGTCCCCGTCGCGCAAGGCCTCGCCGGTGAGGGTGCTGACGGCGGGCAGGGTCGGCGTGCGGTAGGTGACACCGGCCGCCACGGTGGTGAACTCGTCCAGCATCGGGTCCATCAGGGGTGAGTGGAAGGCGTGGCTGACCCGCAGTCGCTTGGTACGGCGACCCCGC
>NZ_BMVM01000047.1 GCF_014650715.1 Streptomyces bluensis
CCCCGGCGACCTCGTCCTCGGTGGCCTCGATCGCGGCCATCGCGCCGCCCTCGGCAAGAGCCTGCATCAGCCGCGCACGCCCCGCCACCAGCCTTACCGCGTCCGGGAGTTCGAAGACACCGGCCGCATACGCCGCCGCGAACTCGCCCACGGAGTGTCCGACCACGCAGTCCGGCTCTGTCCCCCAGGAGCGCAGCAGCTCTACCAGGGACACCTGTACGGCGAACAGCGCGGCCTGCGCATAGCCGGTACGGTCCAGCAGCGCGGCTTCCGCCGAGCCCTCGGACGCGAAGACCGCGGCCCGTACGCCCGTGGTGAAGCCGGCGGCGCCGTCGAACTCCCCGTCGAGGTGCGCGCACACCTCGTCGAAGGTCCCCGCGAACACGGGGAACCGGTCATACAACTCCCTTCCCATTCCCGGGCGTTGACTGCCCTGCCCGGTGAACAGCCACGCCGTACCGCCCTCGGTGACGGTGCCGGTGACGATGTCCGGGCTCATCGTCCCGGTGCCGAAAGACCCGAGGGCGGTGGCCAGCGTCGGGGTGTCGGGGCCGAGGGCGACGGCGCGGTGGGCCAGGGCGGCACGGGTGGTGGCCAGCGAGTGGCCGATGTCGTGTGCTGCGTGGTCATCGGTGAGCGCCGCTGCGAGACGGGCTGCCTGCTGGGCCAGTGACTCGGGGCGGTGGGCGGACAGGACCCAGGGAACGAGCGGGAGCGAGGCGTCGCGTACCGGCGGCTCCGGCCGCACATGCTGCTCCGACCGCTCCGACCGCTCGGGCTGCTCGGGCTGCTCTGGCTGTTCCGGCTGTTCGGGCTCGGGGGCTTCTTCGAGGATGACGTGGGCGTTGGTGCCGCTGATCCCGAACGCCGAGACACCCGCCCGCCTCGGCCGCTCACCACGCGGCCACGACCGGGACTCCGTCAACAGCCGAACCTGCCCCGCCTCCCAGTCCACATGCGAGGAAGGCCGATCCACGTGCAACGTCGCGGGCAGAGCCTCCCGCCGCATCGCCAACACCATCTTCATGACCCCCGCCACACCGGCCGCGGCCTGCGTGTGCCCGAGATTCGACTTCACCGAACCCAGCCACAACGGCCCGTCGGTGCGTTCCTGCCCGTAGGTGGAGAGCAGCGCCTGCGCCTCGATCGGGTCACCGAGCGCCGTGCCCGTGCCGTGTGCCTCGACGACATCGACGTCGGCAGCCGAAACCCCGGCCGACTTCAGTGCCTGGCGGATGACGCGTTGCTGGGACGGACCATTCGGCGCGGTCAGACCGTTCGACGCACCATCCTGATTGACCGCACTCCCCCGCACCACCGCCAACACCGGATGCCCCTTGCGGCGGGCATCCGACAACCGCTCCAGAACCAGAACCCCAGCACCCTCACCCCACACCGTCCCATCCGCACCCTCACCAAACGCCTTGCACCGCCCATCCA
>NZ_BMVM01000048.1 GCF_014650715.1 Streptomyces bluensis
TCCACCCGTTACCGGGCTTCCAGACCTGGCCTATCAACCCAGTCGTCTACTGGGAGCCTTACCCTCTTAAAGAGGTGGGAGTCCTCATCTCGAAGCAGGCTTCCCGCTTAGATGCTTTCAGCGGTTATCCCTCCCGAACGTAGCCAACCAGCCATGCCCTTGGCAGAACAACTGGCACACCAGAGGTTCGTCCGTCCCGGTCCTCTCGTACTAGGGACAGCCCTTCTCAAGACTCCTACGCGCACAGCGGATAGGGACCGAACTGTCTCACGACGTTCTAAACCCAGCTCGCGTACCGCTTTAATGGGCGAACAGCCCAACCCTTGGGACCGACTCCAGCCCCAGGATGCGACGAGCCGACATCGAGGTGCCAAACCATCCCGTCGATATGGACTCTTGGGGAAGATCAGCCTGTTATCCCCGGGGTACCTTTTATCCGTTGAGCGACGGCGCTTCCACAAGCCACCGCCGGATCACTAGTCCCGACTTTCGTCCCTGCTCGACCCGTCGGTCTCACAGTCAAGCTCCCTTGTGCACTTACACTCAACACCTGATTACCAACCAGGCTGAGGGAACCTTTGGGCGCCTCCGTTACCCTTTAGGAGGCAACCGCCCCAGTTAAACTACCCATCAGACACTGTCCCTGATCCGGATCACGGACCCAGGTTAGACATCCAGCACGACCAGACTGGTATTTCAACGACGACTCCACATGAACTGGCGTCCACGCTTCAAAGTCTCCCAGCTATCCTACACAAGCCGAACCGAACACCAATATCAAACTGTAGTAAAGGTCCCGGGGTCTTTCCGTCCTGCTGCGCGAAACGAGCATCTTTACTCGTAGTGCAATTTCACCGGGCCTATGGTTGAGACAGTCGAGAAGTCGTTACGCCATTCGTGCAGGTCGGAACTTACCCGACAAGGAATTTCGCTACCTTAGGATGGTTATAGTTACCACCGCCGTTTACTGGCGCTTAAGTTCTCAGCTTCGCCCACCCGAAAGTGAGCTAACCGGTCCCCTTAACGTTCCAGCACCGGGCAGGCGTCAGTCCGTATACATCGCCTTACGGCTTCGCACGGACCTGTGTTTTTAGTAAACAGTCGCTTCTCGCTGGTCTCTGCGGCCACCCCCAGCTCACGGAGTAAACCCGATCACCAGGAATGGCCCCCCTTCTCCCGAAGTTACGGGGGCATTTTGCCGAGTTCCTTAACCATAGTTCACCCGAACGCCTCGGTATTCTCTACCAGACCACCTGAGTCGGTTTAGGGTACGGGCCGCCATAAAACTCGCTAGAGGCTTTTCTCGACAGCATAGGATCATCCACTTCACCACAATCGGCTCGGCATCAGGTCTCAGCCTTGTGTGATCCGGATTTGCCTAGATCACGGCCTACACCCTTACCCCG
>NZ_BMVM01000049.1 GCF_014650715.1 Streptomyces bluensis
CCCCGGCGACCTCGTCCTCGGTGGCCTCGATCGCGGCCATCGCGCCGCCCTCGGCAAGGGCCTGCATCAGCCGCGCACGCCCCGCCACCAGCCTTACCGCGTCCGGGAGTTCGAAGACCCCGGCCGCATACGCCGCCGCGAACTCACCGACGGAATGGCCCAGGACGCAGTCCGGTCGCATGCCCCAGGACCTGAGGAGTTCGACGAGGGCCACTTGCAGGGCGAAGAGGGCGGGTTGGGCGTGACCGGTGCGGGCCAGGGTGTCCGGGTCGCCGGTGAACATGATGTCGCGCAGGGGGACGTGGTCGGGGTCCTCCGCGCCGAGTTCGGCATCCAGGAGCTCGCACACCTCGTCCAGGGCACGGCGGAACTCCGGAAAGAGCTCGTGGAGTTCCCGTCCCATGCCGGGGCGCTGGCTGCCCTGCCCGGTGAACACCCATGCCGTACGCCCCTTGAGGGTGTGCCCGGTGACGACTGCCGGGTGCTGCTCATCGTCGGCGAGGGCACGGACGCCGCCGCACAGCTCGTCGTGGCCGGGTCCGAGGACGACGGCGCGGTGGGTCAGGGCGGCACGGGTGGTGGCCAGCGAGTAGCCGAGGTCGGTCGGTGACGCCGAGGTCGCGGTGAGGTGCGCGGCGAGGTGTTCGGCCTGTGCGCGCAGGCTGTCGGCGTCGCGTCCGGCCAGGAGCCAGGGGGTGACGGGGAGCTGGGTGGGGGCATCGAGGTCGGATTGGGAACTGTCGGCCGGTGCTTCTTCGAGGATGACGTGGGCGTTGGTGCCGCTGATCCCGAAGGCCGAGACACCCGCCCGCCTCGGCCGCTCACCACGCGGCCACGACCGGGACTCCGTCAACAGCCGCACCTGCCCCGCCTCCCAGTCCACATGCGAGGAAGGCCGATCCACGTGCAACGTCGCCGGCAGAGCCCCCCGCTGCATCGCCAACACCATCTTCATGACCCCCGCCACACCGGCCGCGGCCTGCGTGTGCCCGAGGTTCGACTTCACCGAACCCAGCCACAACGGCCCGCCGTTCTCACCCCGATCACGGCCGTACGTCGCCAGCAGCGCCTGCGCCTCGATCGGATCCCCGAGCGCGGTCCCCGTGCCGTGCGCCTCGACCACATCGACATCGGCGGCGCCCAGGCCCGCATTCCGCAGTGCCTGGCGGATGACGCGCTGCTGGGACGGACCATTCGGCGCGGTCAGACCGTTCGACGCACCATCCTGATTGACCGCACTCCCCCGCACCACCGCCAACACCGGATGCCCCTTGCGGCGGGCATCCGACAACCGCTCCAGAACCAGAACACCAGCCCCCTCACCCCACACCGTCCCATCCGCACCCTCACCAAACGCCTTGCACCGCCCATCCA
>NZ_BMVM01000050.1 GCF_014650715.1 Streptomyces bluensis
ACTCCTGCGCCGCACCCCCCAGCACCCGCCGCGACCCGACCCCCTCATCCAGACCGAAAGCCGCTGTCTCGGCGGGGCCTGCCGACCGGAGGGAGGAGGCCTGCGCCGCGGGCGACGCCGTGGACAGGGCACTCGAAGCGGTCGTCGGCAGGGCCGTTGCCAACGCTGTGGTCACTGTTAACGGCAGCACGAATCTGCCCTTGAGTCTCATCACTGATCCTGCTCATCAGGCGATCAAGCGAGCGGAAAGTGGGTCTCCGGTGCTTGGGAAGAAACCGGGCCGGGTACGGCAGGACCTGCCGTACCGGGCCCCGGAAGGGAAACGGTTCAGCGACCGTCAGTTCTTGACCTGAATCCCGTCGTTGAAGATCTCGTCGACTCCGACAGCCCGGTCCCAGACACGGACGTTGTCGATGGTCCCGGCCAGGTGCTCCTGGGAGGTGCTCTGGTGGTACAGCCTGCCGATCTGGAGGCCACCCGACGCGCGCCACGGGGTGGTGAAGTCGGCCGCCGCCTGGGGCTTGCCGTTCACGAACAGCTGGATCTTCTTCGCCGACGCGTCGTACACCCCGGCCAGATGCGTCCACACCCCGGTCTGCGCCACATCCGTACTCAGCGACCGGACGATCGCCGGCTCATCGACATCCGTGGCGTGCCGGTTGAACACCCACTTGTCGTAGGCCTTCGAGTAGTACAGCTGGAAGCCGCTGGCGTGATTCCCCGACTGCGAAAGGAAGGTGTGGTTCCTGTCCTTGTTGTCGAGCTTGACCCACGCCGACACGGAGTACGACTTGGTCGTGTCCACCACCGGTCCGGCCGTGGCCGCATACGCCGACGTCCCGTTCAGCTTCAACGCCGAACCGACCTTGCCCGCGGCACCGAGCTGAGCCCCGGCCCCGGCGACCATCGCCACCGGACCGGCGCCCATGCCTCCACTGACCTGCGTCGCACCGGCGCCCTCGTCCAGCGGGAACGAGGCCAACTCCTGCAGGTGCGCGGGCAGCCCGCCGCCGTAGATCGATGTCGCGTCGGCCTGCGTCAGGACCGACTGAACCGTCCGCACGTCATCGATGAGGCCGCCCGTGTTCTCCTGCCAGGCGCCCTGCCAGCGCAGCCTGCCGATCTGCAGACCGCCGCCCGCCCGCCAGGGTGTGGTGAACTCGGTTGCCGTCTGCGCCTTGCCGTTCACGAACAGCTGGATCTTCTTCGCCGACGCGTCGTACGTCCCTGCCAGGTGCGTCCACACCCCGGCCTGCGCCGCACTCGTGCTCAGCGACCGGATGGTCTCCGTGTCGTCGGCGTCCTTGGAGTGCCGGTTGAACACCCACTTGTCGTAGGCCTTCGAGTAGTACAGCTGGAACCCGCTC
>NZ_BMVM01000051.1 GCF_014650715.1 Streptomyces bluensis
GGCATGCAACTCACCGGTGACCGCTTCACCTCGGAAACCGCCTCGTTCGGCAACGACCTGTCCACCCTGCCGAACTTCCCCGCCGAGATCCGCGCCCCAGCAGGCACCCTGCCAGGAGTGTCCTCGTTCCAGCTCCACTTCGCCGACCACGACATCCTCACCCCCGGCGACGCCCCCAACGTCCTGGTCGCCATGAACCCCGCCGCCCTCAAAGCCAACATCAACGACCTCCCCCGCGGCGCCGAGATCATCGTCAACACCGACGAATTCACCAAACGCGCCCTGCAAAAAGTCGGCTACACCACCTCCCCACTCGACGACGACACCCTCGACGGCTACCGCCTCCACCCCGTACCACTGACCACCCTCACCGTCGAAGCCCTCAAAGACTTCGCCCTCACCCGCAAAGAAGCCGAACGCTCCAAAAACATGTTCGCGCTGGGCCTGCTGAGCTGGATGTACCACCGGCCCACCGAAGGCACCGAGAAATTCCTGAAAACGAAGTTCGCCAAGAAACCCGACATCGCAGCCGCGAACATCGCCGCCTTCCGCGCCGGCTGGAACTTCGGCGAGACCACCGAGGACTTCGCCGTCTCCTACGAAGTCGCCCCCGCCACCACCGCCTTCCCCGCCGGCACCTACCGCAACATCTCCGGCAACCTCGCCCTCGCCTACGGCCTCATCACCGCCTCACACCAAGCCGACCTGCCACTCTTCCTCGGCTCCTACCCCATCACCCCCGCCTCCGACATCCTCCACGAACTCAGCAGACACAAGAACTTCGGCGTCCGCACCTTCCAGGCCGAGGACGAAATCGCCGGCATCGGCGCCGCACTCGGCGCCGCCTTCGGCGGCTCCCTCGGCGTCACCACCACCTCCGGCCCCGGCGTCGCCCTGAAATCCGAAACCATCGGCCTCGCCGT
>NZ_BMVM01000052.1 GCF_014650715.1 Streptomyces bluensis
CGAGGACCTCGTAGAAGACGGCGCGTTTGAACCACTCCGGGTCGCGGTCCTTGGCGGGAGTGTCCTCGAAGGTGTCCGGGACTGGCTTGTTCACGGTCATGGGGTTTCTGACCCTCCGCTCTGCGCCGGCGACGACCGCCGCACATGGAAGACGTGTGCGGGTGCCCGGCCGGGTTCGAGGCGCACGTAGTTGTTCCTGCCCCAGTGGTGGATCTCGCCCGTGAGCTCGTCCTGGACCAGCATGGACTCGTGCCAGTCCAGACCGAGTTGCGGCATGTCCAGGGAGACCGTGGCCTCCTGGGTGTGGTGGGGATCGAGGTTGGCGATCACCAGGACCGTGTCCGAGCCGGTGCGTTTGCTGTACGCGATCAGCGCGTCGTTGTCGGTGTGGTGGAAACGCAGGTTCCTGATCCGACGCAGGGCGGGGTGGAGCCGCCTGATGCGGTTCAGGGCCGTGATGAGGGGCGCGATACTGCGTCCTTCGCGTTCGGCGGTGTCCCAGTCGCGGGGCCTGAGTTGGTACTTCTCGGAGTCGAGGTACTCCTCGCTGCCCTCGCGCAGGGGGGTGTTCTCGCACAGTTCGTAGCCGCTGTAGACGCCCCAGGCCGGGGACATCGTCGCGGCCAGTACCGCCCGTACCTCGAAGGCGGGACGGCCGCCGTGCTGGAGGTAGGCGTGCAGGA
>NZ_BMVM01000053.1 GCF_014650715.1 Streptomyces bluensis
CGAGGACCTCGTAGAAGACGGCGCGTTTGAACCACTCCGGGTCGCGGTCCTTGGCGGGGGTGTCCTCGAAGGTGTCCGGAACGGGCTCGTTGACGGTCATATCGCGGGTGACCCTCCGATCTGCGGGGTGGACGTTCGCAGGACGGTCAGTACATGTGCGGGTGTCCGGCCGGGCTCCAGCCGTACGTAGTTGTTCCTGCCCCAGTGGTAGACCTCGCCGGTGAGCTCGTCACGCACCGGCACGGACTCGTGCCAGTCCAGGCCGAGTTGCGGCATGTCCAACGAGACCGTGGCCTCCTGGGTGTGGTGGGGATCGAGGTTGGCGACGACCAGAACCGCGTTCGAACCCGCACGTTTCGAGTAGGCGATGACCGCCTCCTTGTCGGTGTCGTGGAAGCGAATGTCCCGCAGTTGCCGCAGCGCCGGACTGCTTCGACGGATCTCGTTCAGCCTGCCGAGCAAGGGCGCGATACTGCGTCCTTCGCGTTCGGCGGTGTCCCAGTCGCGGGGCCTGAGTTGGTACTTCTCGGAGTCGAGGTATTCCTCGCTGCCCTCGCGCAGGGGGGTGTTCTCGCACAGTTCGTAGCCGCTGTAGACGCCCCAGGCCGGGGACATCGTCGCGGCGAGTACCGCCCGTACCTCGAAGGCGGGACGGCCGCCGTGCTGGAGGTAGGCGTGCAGGA
>NZ_BMVM01000054.1 GCF_014650715.1 Streptomyces bluensis
CGTCCTCGCCGCCGTCCAGGGCTTCATGCCCGAACTCGGCCTCGCCAAGGAGAACATCGTCTTCGTCTCCGGCATCGGCTGCTCCTCCCGCTTCCCGTACTACATGAACACCTACGGGATGCACTCCATCCACGGCCGCGCCCCCGCCATCGCCACCGGACTCGCCACCTCACGCCGCGACCTCAGCGTCTGGGTCGTCACCGGCGACGGCGACGCCCTCTCCATCGGCGGCAACCACCTCATCCACGCACTCCGCCGCAACGTCAACCTCAAAATCCTGCTCTTCAACAACCGCATCTACGGCCTCACCAAAGGCCAGTACTCCCCCACCTCCGAAACCGGCAAAATCACCAAATCCACCCCCATGGGCTCCCTCGACGCCCCCTTCAACCCCATCTCCCTCGCCCTCGGAGCCGAAGCAACCTTCGTCGCCCGCACCATCGACTCCGACCGCAAACACCTCACCGAAGTCCTCCGCCAGGCAGCCGCCCACCCCGGCACCGCCCTCGTCGAGATCTACCAGAACTGCAACATCTTCAACGACGGCGCCTTCGACACCCTCAAAGACAAACAACAAGCCGAAGAAGCCGTCATCCGCCTCGAACACGGACAGCCCATCCGCTTCGGCACCAACCACACCAAGGGCATCCTCCGCGACCACA